>NZ_CP021381.1:0-4800000 GCF_002196555.1 Sphingobacterium sp. G1-14 | reverse complement strand
GGTATATGAAGGATGACCGTGGTGCCTGCAGTTGGGTTTTTGGTGATCTGTACACTTGCTTTCTTACCCAACAGCTGCATGCGTTCACGACTGATCGTCCCCGAGAGTGAACGATGGGATATTTCAGGAATGTCTGGATTGACTTTGCCGCTATCTTGAATGCTCACTCTTAGGATATCTGCTGACAGTTCAAATTGGATGTCGATACGGCTATTGCCTGTTTCGAGATCTATACCATGTAGAATTGCATTTTCAACATAGGGTTGTATCAGCATTGGCGGTAGCATGACCGCACTTAAATCTTGATCTTCAGGTTGTGTGATGTGGTAATGAAAAGCATCTTCAAAACGCATTTGCTGTAAGATCAAATAGTTTTCTAAGGTTTCAAGTTCCTCATTTAATGGAACGAGGTTTTCACGGCTTAATTCGAGATTACTACGTAATAGTCGGCTGAAACGGTTCAAATATTTGATGGCATTTTCCTTCTTATCCAGGCGCATGAAGCTCTGTACAGCGGAAAGGGTATTGAAAATAAAGTGCGGTTCCATCTGTGTGCGCAACAACTGCTGCTGCAATAAGACCTTTTCTTTCTCTTGTATGGAACGGCGCTGGCGAAAACTGTAGTATAGGAAGAAAAGTACGATGATCAGTAAAATTACTGCTAACGAGGAAATGATCAGTCCTAAACGATTTTGTTGTAGTTGAAGTTTATTGATCTTGATATTTTCGTTCAGTATACGAATAGACTGATCTTTCGCCTGGAGTTGATAAAGGGCATTCATTTCTGCGATCGCTTGTGTATTCTCCGATTGGTAAATACCTCTTTGTAATTGCACAAGGTGATTCAATACGTCTATGGCTGCTTTATCTTTTCCTTGCAAGCGATAGACGGCTGCGAGACTATTCTGAAATGTAATTTCGTTGTTGGGAAAGATTAATTTGGGAAACTGCGCTTTAAGTTTGCCTGCTTTTTGGATGAATTTTTCTCCCAATACCGGTTTATTTAATGAAACATAGATTGCGGCTACATTACTGTAGTCTACGAATAAATTGTTCATCAATATAGAGGATGCTGTCTGTTGGTGCAAACGTTCATCTATTGCTATTTTTAGTAATTCATAATGTAAAATGGAATCCGGTTTCTTAGCGGTTTCATAGTATTGGATCTTCGAATCGTATAGAAAACTAATGTTGTATTTGTCTGGATTTTTAGCGTGTAATTCTTCGAGTTGATGAAGGAAGGGGGCAATATGTTCTGCTGGCCGTTGTAAGGTGTTCAGCGTCTGTATCATTTGTACCAATACGCGTTGTCGGTTAATATGTCCTTCAGGCAGTGAATCAATTAGGGGGAGTACCGAACGATTCATTTTTTCTGCAAGGTTATACTGGAAAGAGCTCAAGTTGTTTTGGGCAGCGGACAATAATATCGCTGATTTTGCTTCGGTTGACAGTCCTGCAGCGGTGTCCGATAAAACAATCGTAGCGGCTTTGTTATAATAATAGCCCGCTTCGCGTTGTTTTGCTTCTATGCTACGGATGTTTCCTATTCCATTGTAAATAAGTGCTTTGTATTTTGCGTTTCCAGTGGTGGGTTCAATGAGTTCGAGCGCCTGTTGAACAAAAAAAAGAGCCGAATCTTGACCGCTCATAGCATAGAGTCGTGCCAGGTAATATTTTACACGGGCAGCGAGTACCGTGTCTTTTTTTACGATGGAATTCTGGTCTAACGTTAACCAGGCCTGTTTGATGGAATCCCCATTTGCTGCAGTTAATTTTTGGTCTTCGAGCGTTTTAATCTGTGCAGCAATAGCATCATGGTCGGGCGATAATCCGTCTTTCTTTTGAGCGCAAGCGATAAAAAACAAAGGCAGTAGTAGCCAAGTGAAAATGCGGTTCAGTGCGCTCATTTTTCTGGGAAAAGCTGATTTAAGATCGAGTTTTTTCTGCGTGATGAAATTGGAATTTCCTCTTTGTTTTTTAAGACAATATACTCGGAACGATTGACACCAGAAATATGCGACCTGTTGACAAGATACGATTGATGGGTGCGTAAGAAATAAGGCTGTGGCAATAATTCTTCATAATATTTGAGCGGTTTAGAGATTAACTCTTTAGTACCATCATTTAAAAAGAAAAAAGTATAGGGACCGTCTCCTTTGCAGTATATGATGTTGTGAACAGGGACGATACGTACATGGTGTATGGAAGACAAGGCAATGCTTTCGGGAAGTTCACTGGCATGTAAAGCTTCCTGTGCCATTGATAAACGTTGCATCCATTGGGGATTATTTTCGCTTTTACGCCGGTAACGTTCTAAGGCTTCGTTTAGTTCGGTTTGATCGACCGGTTTCAAGAGATAATCCAAAGCACCGTATTTGATGGCTTTGATTGCAAAATGATTGTAGGCCGTAATGAAAATAATATTCTGAGGAATAACGGTTAGCTTTTTTAGGATGTCAAATGCTGTACCATCACGGAGCTGAATATCCATGAGTATAACGTCTGGTTGTTTCTCTTCAATCAATTTTACAGCATTTGTCACCGTATCACTCCAGCCAACAAGTTCAACGTCAGTTTCCTGTTGGACCAAATAGCTGATTTCTTTGCGTACGGCGGGTTCATCCTCGATAATGGCTACTCTAATCATTTATCAATACTTTATAGCGTATAAAAATAATAATTGTAAGTAAGGAAATTGAATCCATTTACAATTCGTTGCAATAATTTACAATCTGGATTTAAGGTTCGAGCAGCGGTGAATTGGATTTGATCATTTAAAATTCCAAATAGCGATTGAAATTTTTATATTTAGTATTGTATAGACCACTCGTAATATGGAAGCTCAAAAGTCATTAAAATCGGTTTTTGCTGGTAGCATTGGTTTGATTACCTTGTTTGCAGTCGTTGGGCAATTTGTATTAAGTGCTCTCGTCTCTAAGCTTGGCCGCATGGACTATATTGTCCAGTTTTTTAGTTATTTTACGATTCTAGGTAATGTAATGGTACTGCTATGCTGTTTTTTTACTGTTTTCTGGTCAAAAAGTCGAATAGGCCTATTTTTTACTAAACCCGAAACAATTACTGCCGTAACAATATACATTCTTATTGTCGGAATTATCTATAATACCCTACTCCGCTTTCTGTCGCATCCACAGGGTTTATCAATGGTAGTTGACGAATTATTGCATGTGGTCACTCCTTTGAGTTTTTTCCTTTTTTGGTGGCGTTTTTTGGACAAGGGAACAATCCGTTGGAGTCATATTTTTTATTGGTTGATCTTCCCATTAGTCTATCTTTTTTATACGTTGTGGCATGGTTCATTTTCTGGGTTCTATCCGTATCCTTTTGTCAATGTTTCCGAATTGGGAATGGACAGGGTTCTTTTGAACAGCTTTGGAGTGACCTTGGTTTTCGTCGCAATTGGTGCATTATTGATCGTATTGGGAAAATGGCAAAACAAACGGCATTCTCAACGGATTAAAAAATAAGAAAACTCAAAGCTTGTCGATGTTGTTATATTACTAGAACAGCGTTCTATTTTTTACTTTAATTGAATTGAAAATGGTTATACGATTTTTTGTCTGTGTCTCTTTGGTATTATGTGCGATATGTTGTTTTGGTCAAGTTGATGTTGATAAAATGCGAGCCGAGTACGCTACTGCTGTTCAAAATAAGAAACTCTGTGAAGCGAATCTGAAATTATTGGAGGGAGCTGCCAATTCCGCAACGGAGAAGGGATACCTGGCTGCTTATGAAATATTATGGGCGAAACATATGGGCAATCCGTTTACAAAACTAGGTCAATTCAAGAAAGGGAAAAAGCTTTTGGAGGAAATGATCATGAAATATCCCGATAATATCGATTTACGTTTTATTCGTTGGAGCGTGCAGACACATGCACCCTCTTTTTTAAGCTATAGTAAAGATCGATTGCGGGACAAGGAATATTTGGTGCACAACTTACATAAATTGCCCAATCCTAAGGGGCGAGAAGTGATCTATACGTATTTAAAAGAAGCAAATAGTTATCTCAAAGGTGATCATGTGTTTTCACAGGCCGAATTGAATGAGCTCTCTAAATAACAAGCGATCCATATAACGAGCTATCCATATAAGGTATGACCATTCCGCTGCCTATTCATTGATGCTGCATAAAAATCTTCGCATAGGTCAAGTTTTTTTTGGATGAAAATTTTCAACTTTGCATGATCAATAGCAATTAAACTTTAAAATGATGAAACAGATATTTATTAATCTCGTCGTAGCAGATGTGAATAAGTCAATGGATTTTTATACACAATTGGGCTTTACGAATAATCCTCAGTTTTCCGACGAACAAGGCAAATGTATGGTTTGGAGTGAGCATATTTTTGTGATGCTTTTATCTCCGGATAAATTTAAAACATTTACAGAAAAACCGCTTGCAGATACAAAAAAACAGATTGCAGCACTATTTTCACTTTCTGTTCCTGGTTTGGATCGTGTGAACGAAATTGTTGATAATGGATTGAAAGCCGGAGGCATTGAACCAACGCCAATGAAAGACTACGGTTTTATGCAACAGCGAAGTATTGAAGATTTTGACGGTCATACCTGGGAGATATTTTATATGGATATGAGCAAATTTCCAACGGCATAGAAATCATATCGGAATAATCGGTTATCGTAAAGTCCCTTGCAGTAATGTAAGGGACTTTTTCTTTTGTTGTAAAGGTAGCGAAGTAGCTGAATGCCGACCATTGCTGATGCCGATTTTTTTATCGGTGCTGCGAATATTAAACCATCGGATGCGAATTATAGTTGTGCCTTGCGAAAAGCTCGGCTAGGGCTTACATTTGACAACATATCCGTTTGCTGTTTAGATAAACGAATGGCCAAAAAATCATAAAACTTGACACATGTTTAAAAATAAAAAGCTCAGCAAAAACCCACTTCATTATGTTTATGCGGTGATATGGTTGGTGTTATTTGGTTCCATCGCTTACTACGTTTATTCGGGAGCGGCATTTAAACCCGAGAATGGTAAAATTCACCTCGTAGCTATACTTATTGCGTGGGTGGTGGAGTATCTGGGGCTTACAATTACAAGTCTACTCTTCTTATTGTATGGGATCTATCGGGCCATGACAACCGTTTTAGCGGATGTGAAGGATAATTTGTAAAAGAGCGTTTTTGGCTTACTAGTCAAAAACGCTCCTGTATAAGCTATGAAATAGCGGTATCCAATAGGTCATAGAGACTTTTGATCAAGGCCCGTATTTGGCTGCCATGCCGATCGGAAAATGAAAACTCATCTGCAAATCGGTTTGCTCCTCTCAAAAACTCCCGAAGCTGTTGTACATCCGCTGTAGTTGATGTGCCTGAAAATTTATTCTCATAAAGAAGAACATAGTCTAAAAACGGTTGAGCTGACTGGTTGAGTGAAACTTCCTGTTTCAATAGCGTCAGAAGTTGCAGATAATGCGCTTTTATGTATTCAATAGTTACCATGGTAAAGGAATTTCTTGTACTAGTTGTTTAAAGGCATCGTCTCTGACAGCTGCAGGGATAAATAGCTGAATTGCTTTGCCTGGCAGATGGGGGTTGATTACGCCTGCGGCAATGGGTTGTCTTGCGGTGGTCCCCTGCCATACTTTTAGTGTTTTGGCTTGTGGCACTTCATAGCGGTAGAATTTACTGAAGTTGTTCCATGCCGGTTGAACGGCAGTACCGCCGATTACGTCGCCAACGGATTTTGGAATCTCTTTGGTCCAGTAGCCGCCAGCAGGATTTCCGCCAGTGACACGATATATTTTGGTGCCTGCGGGTAGTTCTGTCGCTGTAGCGTCCACAAAGTTGGCTGCTTCAACAGCAGGTAAATCTAAATCGGGGTTATTCCATGGGCTGTTTTTTCCATTGGCTAAGCCATTCGGTACATAATCAGATTTTTCTATTCCAGGGATATTGTTCCAGTCTTCAATATATACTCTTTGATGATAAATACTTTGTGCTGTTTCTAGGTTATTCAGCAGAGCAGCCTTATCCTTGGACTTAGAAAATGTCTCTTTGAGTTTGGTTTGGTCCAAACCTTTTGCTATCCAATTGTTTAATTTGGCTTTGGTGCCTGTTCCTAAAGATTTTTCGAGGTCGTCCATCCAACTGGTCGAATTTTCAATATCATCGATTGGATCCTTATCCGAGGAACAATTAACGACAAGTTGACTTGTGAAGATTAACAGAATCAACAGTACTGTTTGAGTAAATCTGGTCATGATTGGTTTACGTTGTTAGTATATAATTAAATGTAATTAATAAGATAGTTAACGTGTTTTTTAAATAATGGTTTTGATTTAAGTGATTATTTGTTAAATAATTATTATTATAGAAATACTTTTTGTGTAATAATATGTATTTCGTTTGTGAAATTAGATAATTGTTAAAATTTATGCAAGTTAATTTTGAGAATTTACTTAATTTAAAGGAAAAAATAATTTTATGGACTATAGCGGCTTTCTAGTCTCAAAATAGATCATTCTAGCTTAATCTTCGGCGAATTTTGCTTGGGTATGAATCAAGTACCCATTCTATCCGATAGATTTGGATAGAATGAGGGATTCCAGCACTTTATAGGTTTGACGGGCTCTTGGCGCGATCAAAACGGGTTTTTAGATGCTGCCTTCTTGAACGGCGTAAACGTGATTTTTTTACAGGATAATGTCTCTTTTTCGTGATATTGTTAAAGATTAGAGCCACCAGGAATAAAATTATGCAACCTGATAGTACTGGACTTAATACGTACCAATATCCCATTGAAGAGATCTTTGTTCCGCTGCTGACTGCAATGAGTGCAGTTGCTCCACCAGGAGGATGCAGCGTGCGAGTATGCTGCATACAAACAATGGACAGGGCAACCGCAAAGGGAGCTGTCAGCCAGATAATATCGGGAAGGAGCTGTGCAACGGTAACCCCGGCGATTGCAGAAACAACGTGGCCGCCGATTAAATTGCGTGGCTGTGCAAGTGGACTTTGTATGGCCCCATAAACCAAAACCGAGGAAGCTCCGAAAGAACCTATCAAAAAGATATTTTCCAGCGAAGGTAAATGAAGTGATTGGATATAGGCGATAATAAATATCCCAACAAATGCACCAATAAATGACCAAAAATGTTCCCAAGGATCGACTAATGTCTCTCTATAGATCACATATCTATAGATCCGTAATTGTCTGTGAAGATGCTGTTTCATTTTATTTGCAAATATATGTAGACCAAGGGCTTTAAACTTTGCGCATTCTATCTTGATTTTTGAAGAATTTATAACATTCGATTTCTTATGCTGGATGTCACGATACTTTGGCAGCAAAGTCCATCGAGATGATGTCTAAGGAATGCTCCATTTTTATAGACTCATGGTAGTTACAAAGCTTTTGGCTCTTGTTCAGATCGAAAAATTTACCGGGCAAAAGTACACTAAAATAATAAGATCTATCTCCTGTAATTTAAAATCTCCCTTTTGATACCGCTAGTTTTGACGTATACTCTTTTCTGGTCCAATAGAATTGGTTGATAGTTCTCTGTCCGATCTTTCAGTATCATTTTGTGCAAATAGTTAAGTGGATGTTAGTTTGATGAAATTGGTTTCATTGTGGAGCGCAACGTGTATTTGTTGGTTTTCGATACGACCAGTGCAACTTACAATTTTGTAAGTTGTTCCAGTCTCCGGAAAAACACATTAGTTTTGTTCAAAAATTATACCCTATGGAATTGAAAGATAATATTGTAGGTTTTCATCACCTGTCGATTAAGGCTCAGGATTTTGATAAGACGATTGGATTTTATGGAAATCTTGGTTTTATTGTCGTGCATGAATGGTCGTTACCCGAGTTCAATTTAGAACGCTGCGCCATGCTTTTTAATGCCTCTATTGGCTATTATTTGGAAATTTGTGATAAGAATGCTGCTATTCCAACGCAGGGAAGAAGGCGTATAGAAGGGGAGGAGTATGTCGAGAATGCGCTACTTCATCTGTGTTTTACGGTAGAAGATGCCGAAGACGCCCGAATACAGGCTATCGCCCATGGTGCACAGGACTTGAGTGCCGGTGTTTTCGAACTCAGGCTCAGTCAAGGTAAAAAAGATGTTTTCGTACGCAACAGCCTCGTTTATAGTCCAAATGGAGAAGTGATTGAATTTTTGGAGCGTGTTGATTTTAGTTAAGGATGGTCGTTGTTAAACCCGGAAAGCGCTGCCAATAGGGGTTTTAGCTTATGACTCTTGTCGGTCAGTGAATAGACAGATGCTGTTTTACTTCGGTCTTTTTGAATGAGTCCATCCAGCTGTAATTCTTTCAATTGTTTCGCAAGTGTACGATCGCTTACTTGGGGCAGAAGAATTTTGAATTCCGAATAGTTTGTGTCCTGCTCGAGGAGTTTGAATAGAATCGAAAGTTTCCATCGACCACTGAATAATGCCAACGTTTTTGAGGCGTTACAGAACTGTTGTAATGTTTTTTCATTGATTGCATTCGTCGAATTTTCTTTGCGGTCTGTCATAAATACTAATATCGAAAAAAATGTGAAGAGTGAAAGGGATATTTCCCTAGCAATTTGTGTCCTTGCGTCATCGATTTATTTTTAATAATTCTTTTATTTAGAATTATTAAAAATAGCATATCTTTGGGCCATTATTCATTGCGCTCCTACAAAGAGACAATATCATCTACAAATTCTTTTGTCTAAATGAAAACATATATTTTATCAATGCGTTCAATTTTACGCACTGTCTTTATCATTAGCCTTTTACATCTTTCACACAATCTGCTGTCGCAGGAGAGCAAGGGCAGCGTTCGCGGGCGCTTAACAATGGTGGATGGTGAACCTATGGCTTCCAAGGCTATTTCATTGCTAGAACTTCAGCGAACGACCCTTACAGATGAGGATGGAAAATACGTATTCAAAGGGTTAGATACAGGTAATTATACCATTCGTGTACAATTATTAGGGGCAAAGGAAATCAAGATTCCGGTTCACATCGGTGCTCCTCTTATTCATGTGGAAGCGAATTATCAGATGTCGGACGAGAATGTACTTGCTTTGCAGGAAGTTGTTGTGCACGGTAAAAACAACAGGTTTGTTCAAAAAGAAAGTGTGTACGTGGCACGCTTACCCTTAAAAAATTTGGAGAACCCGCAGGTGTATAATGCAGTTCCCAAAGCTCTTTTTCAGGAGCAAATCGCTGTGGACCTCGGTAGCATTTCTAAAAATGTTCCCGGTGCTGGCATACCAATGATTGCTAACCAAGGCCGGGTAACGTTTCGTTCGAGAGGATTTGAAACTGAGCCAAATGCGCGTAATGGTGTCGCTGGAGCTGCTTTTTCTTTTATCGATCCAGTCAATCTGGAGCGCATTGAAGCCATAAAAGGACCATCAGCTACCTTGTTTGGAAAAAGTGTATCGAGCAGCTACGGTGGCGTTTATAACCGTGTTACCAAAAAGCCTTATAACGATTTTGGGGGCGAAGTTGGTTATGTAGGTGGAAGCTGGAATTATAACCGTGTCGCTTTGGATCTCAATACGCCGATAAATGCGGACCGGACAGCTCTTTTCAGAATCAATGCCGCTGGAACGATCGAAAAAAGTTTTCAGGACCTGGGATTTACCAATAGCTTTGCCTTGGCACCAAGTTTCTCGTACCAGATTACAGACCGGCTTTCATTACTCTTGGATCTTGAGTACGGACAGGCCAAAGGTACATCTGTGGTACGTTTCAACCCATACACTGGAAGCAACAAAGTGCAGTCCATCAGTGATATGAAATTCCCTTACAAGAAGACTTTTCTAAGCAATGATTTAGCCTATCAAACGCAGATGTTCAATATTTTTGCGCAGATGAACTATAAAATTTCAGAAGAATGGACTTCACAGACTATCATTTCTAGGGCAAATTCAACTATCAATGGGTATATCTCAGCGCTGAATGGTAAATCTGATTCGACGTTGAATGCACAGGTTATGGTGGGAACCACGTCCTTTATCGCGACGGATCTGCAACAGAATTTTATCGGTGATTTTCATATCGGAAAATTCCGCAACCGGATGGTTATAGGCTTGGACTACTATAATAATTCCAATTATTTTGATCGCTACCATACCAACACCCGGACAATCAATTTTATAAATCCACCGGCAGATTATCGTATCAATCATTTTATTGTTGATTCTTTAACCGCAAAATCCGCTTATCGTAAGGAGAAAAATAGTGACGATACTTATGCGGCCTATGTTTCTGATGTATTTAATTTGACCGATCAATTGATGGTTATGGCGAGTTTGCGTGTGGACCGCTTTCAATATCATGGGGTCTACAATATTACGACAGGGGAAACTACGGGCGGAATAGGTGCTGGGGGGATCCAAAAAGGACCATTTGGGCAAACAGCATTGTCACCCAAATTTGGTGTGGTATATGAAGCGCTCAAAGATAAGCTATCGGTATTTGGAAACTATATGAATGGTTTTAATAACATCAGTGGTGTGGATATCAATAGCAATCCTTTCAAACCCGAATATGCCAATCAGATGGAGTTTGGTGTAAAAGGGGATCTATTCAACCACCGCTTGGCTGGAACTGTAAGTTATTACGATATTCGCGTGGATAATGTTTTACGCACGAATCCAGATGATAGTAATTATTCCATCCAGGACGGTACACAGTTAAGTAAAGGTGTTGAAGTGGAATTGACCGCGAATCCTTTTAACGGAATGAATATTGTAGCTGGATATGCTTATAATGAGAGTAAATATAGTAATTCCGATCCATCGGTAAATGGTTTGAGACCTGCACTTTCGGGGCCACAGCGTATGTTGAATTTTTGGTTGAGTTATCGTATACCAGCTGGAAAATATCAAGGACTGGGCGCCGGATTTGGAGGAAATATGGGAAGTTCCTCTTATCAGACAAATACACAGACAGCGAAGGTTATTATTCCTTCCTATCAGCTATTTGACGCAACTGTTTATTATGATCAACCTAAATTTAGGGTCGGAATAAAAGTAGATAATTTGACAAGTGAGAAAGCTTGGTCGGTAAGGCTTACGCCACAGAGCCCAGCGCGTGTTTTGGCTAACTTTACACTAAAATTTTAGTGGAAGACAACAACGATAAAATAGATAAAAAAAAGAGAAGGCTTAGCCTTCTCTTTTTTTTATCTATTTACAGATTGAGACAATAATTGCATCGATGTCTGATTCTCATAAAGGGAATGCCCTGATCCTCGCCGGGGCTATTTTCATACCAATCTAGCCGGATCATATACATACCTTTTTGAGTTGCCCGAAAAACTATATTTGCAGCGGTGTCAACTGGAATATTTTTCTCCCAATTCTCCGGGTTAAAGATTCGGATAGTAGACTCTTTCGTCGGGCGTTTACCATAGATGTAAGGTAATATCTGATAAGAATCTTTTTGTGGTATGAGTTGGATATATGGACCTTCCGCTATGATAGGTAAGGTACCCGGCGTGCTGGAGCGTCCATATTCACCGTAAAGATATTCAATGGAACGGATGTTTTTACTGGAATCCTTTGCATTTCTAACGATGACGGGTAACTTGGTATTGATTCCAATAACCTGATAAAATGTGTTTGCTTTGGCGGAAAATGTCCCCTCCCAGCAATCCGCTTTTTTTACCAATAACAATGGTGATTCTTGGCCTGAGGTTGCTCGTGTTTTGAAGTCAAACAATTTTATGGACTCGAATTCGGTGCCACTTGTACGATGTCTTACACTAAGGTCATCAATATAACCGTAACACACGCGGACAGTTACCAATGAACTGTTTTTAGCAGGTGGTATCACCTCTATCCAGAAGGCACTGGCTTGGCTTTCTGCTCGACTTATCAGAAAGATGAGAAAAATAAGGATAATACGCATGGTAGGCTATGCTATGGTTTGAAGTTGAATTGATTTCTTCTTTTGGCTTTTTGACGGTTTCTTCTTCTTTCTTTTGTTCAGCCATATCCATATCCCTGTGATGGGGAGAGACGCTGCTAGGGTAACGGCTAAGAATGCAATAATTTTAGAGGGTAGTCCAAATATCGATCCCATATGGATGGGTTTCATCATGCGTTGAACCTGCTGTGCCAATGGTAACTTTTCTAAGGGGTTATTTTTAAGCAGTTGTCCGGATTTGCTGTCAAAGAACGCTTGGTTGATCTGTAATATTGAATTTGAAAAATTTTCCTTGGTTAGGGCAAAAGCTAAATCCTTCTTTTCAGGAAACGTGACAATTATATTTCCCGAGGTAGGGTATAGGTTGTTTAGCTGCTGATAGATCGTATCCAGCACGAGGTAATCTGAAAAAGCCAGTTTGTTGGTGTTGCTGATCTTCTCTTTTGTTGATTTTTGGGTTGAACCCAATACTTTATAGAATTGTTTATTGTACCAATCGAAACTCCAGGTCAATCCTGTTAAGGTAAAAATAATTAAAAACAAAGATGCGTAGAAACCGCCCACTGCGTGAAAATCCCAGACCTTTCTTTTGAGAGAGGCTGCCATTTTCATCGTTACACGTTGTCTGAGCATGGATTTATTTTTGGGCCACCAAAGGTAAATACCACTTAGGGCAAGAAAGAGAGCCGCTAGAGCTGAGATTCCCGTTAGGGTACTTCCGATTTTTTCGACGAGGAGAAAACGATGGATATCTAAAGTCTTTTGAAAAAAACGGTCACTCTGCCGACCTTTGGATAATAGTTCTCCAGTATAAGGATTCATATATGCATACCAGTATCCGGTCTTTTTTTGTCCATACTGTATGCGGACACTGCGGGAAGGATCTGCTGGAATTTCGATGCGAAACAACTTTTTGTCCGGAAATATGACTTCGGCTTTTTGGGAAATATGTGCAAGAGAAAGACGATTGGTTTGTACGGTTACCTTCTGTTCTTTCGGCCATAAAAGTGGGGTAAGCTCTTTTTCAAAACTCAATAACATTCCTGTAACGCAAACAGCAAAAAAGATTACACCAAATAATAAGCCGAAATAAAGATGGAGTTTTCCAAGTATATTTTTTAGAATATTTTGTTTAGCTCTTTTATTTGTCATAGATGCGCTGCCAATAGGATGAACAGCGCAAAAATACAGTATTATCAGTAATTATTCTAAATAAACGTAAAAAGTTTGATCATGTTGTTAATCGTCCCAATCTTCATTATAAGCGTAATACTCTTCAGGTCTTCTGTCAAGAGGTACATCTTTGACCGCACGGATTGCTGCATTTCCTAATTCGGAATTTTGTTTTAAGTGGACTGATTATAAGGCCTGAATGGCGATAAATAAGCTAAACACTGTATTTAATCCAGAGAAATATACATGTGGTAATATTCGCCTCCTGCGAAAGGTGTTTTTTTACCAAGCTTAAAACCAATCCTTTCATAGAGCTTTTGCGCATTGGGATTCTTTAGGTCAACGAGCAGACCAACTTTCTTAAAACCATGTTGCTTGGCATGTGTAATCGCATACTGTAAAAGTTCTGTTCCGATACCTTTGCCCCGTGCAATGGGAGCAACCGCAATTGAATCGATATAAAATTCGCCACCAGCTGTTTCGGCTTCTGGAATCAAATTATTGTTGTACTGCTCCTTCATGTGATCCAAAATAGGCTGTCTTAATTCAACAAACTGATCAGCATCGTACCCGGTTAAAGAACCTACAATACGTTCATTATCGTCGATTGCGACAAATGTATTCTCATAACTATAGAGATTACCTTTTTGCCTAAAAAGCTGGGTTAGAAAAAGTACTGCCTCAGTTGGATCTTCTTTTTGAATAAAACGAAATATAATGTCTCCCATCGCCTGGAGCATAATTTCAGGTACAACATGCGAATCACTTTCTTTGGCTTTTCTAATTTTATTATGTATATCCATGATTTGAAGAATAAAAACGAAGTTAGTAAACTTGATCGACTTTCCTTAGAGGACCTTTGATTGGAGTGTTTTCGAAGAAATTTTACGATAACGAGCGATCTCTTGCTGGAGAGGGGGGAAGCTGGACCTTTATAGACTGTGTTTGAAATGGCTCAGGATATCGATCCTGACGAAAATAGATAAAAGTTAATTAAATACATTCTTGTGAAAAAAATATATTGTCTACTTTGTGTCGAATATTTGATCAATGTAGTTGAATATCGATCGGCTTATATTCCTAAAACATTTCTTGTTATTTTTGATACCTGTTGTTGGTTAGGCGAAATCAACAGAATTTTTTTGATTAAAAACAAATTACAATGATTTTAAGAGCTACAGTTTCTGCTTTTTTGGTTGCTATCATCAGCCTAATCGCGACCCTACTTGTACATAATGCAGATTTAAATTTGGTTTATGCTGCATTTTGCTGTTCGCCTTATTTTATTGTTATCGCCTTGGTTTATTTCCATTTTAATTTCTTTCGAAAGAAATTAAAGGCCTTAGAGAAATCAAAGTTCGCTTTTGAACTTGGCTATGGTTTTCTTTTTTATTGCTTATTTTCTTTATTGCTTCCGGTATTACTTTTTTTATCGACTTTGGATGATGAATACGAGCATCGACTTTATGCGGATCTAGGGGGAGTGATTAAGGAAATGTTTCCCTTGATTTTAACACTCAGTATTTTCCTGACATTCTTTAGTAGCGTGATTATAACATGGGCCGTAAAATCCTGGAAATATTTGGTTCCGACTTTGCTTGGATATCTTATTTTGCTACCGATTATATTCGCGTTCTCAACGACAATACGTGAGTTTAATGAACTCAGGGAAGAACGCCTCACGCAAGAAGATAATATCAGGGAAGGACGCTATAAATGGTTCTGTGCGATGAGTAATCCAACAGCTTATCCCGTTCAGTTGTATAAAGGCCGCTTTATCTTTCCGAAAGATGAAGATTATGAATTTACATTTAGTGAGGGTAATATCGTGAACTATAATGCGGTGTGGGGGCAAGCTGGGGGTGGTACATATGAGCAAGTGATGTCATTGCCTAAGGCATTGGACATTACTTGGTATTCATTTGCTGAAGATGTTTTTTATCGCATGAACGGTCCGATTGATTATGGTAAATTGCGGACGTTATTCAGTACGCCATACCAAGAAAAAGGGGCGACGAAAACTGTTGATGAACATTATAATAAGATTATTTTGGGCTTTGCTCCGGAGGGTGTAGTTGTGATATGGGCCACTGGAACAGGACGTCGTCAGGTCGAAATTGGTCGTTATCAAGCAGAAAAAGTAGTGATCCATGCTACGGATACATCCAAGGATAATGGAGCGTACGGTAATATCTTTAATCAGAAATGGCGCGAACAGGTATTGTCCGATACATCGATTATTCCTTCGGATGTTCAACAAGCTATTGGAAATAAACCTATTCCCTATGGTTATTGGGATAAATTGCGCACACGGTATCCTTTACAGCCAAAACTTGTTATGTCTGCCGATATTAAAACATTCGACGCAGACTTTGAATTTTATAATGCAGAGCGTTTTGTCTTTGATGAGGGTCTTCGGGATATGGACATGGCGTCTCGAGGTATTCCCAAAGATGTTTATATCAAATGGTATGATCAGCATAATAACCGATGTGCTGCGCGGTTTTTGTTTGATGAAACTGAGACATTTAAAAACTTTGCTTCATTTTTTAATGACAAAAAGAACATTGGGGCTGTGCTGGAGTTCAATGTTGATACAAAGACTAAAATAGCAACAGCGACATTAAGGAATGATACTGAAAGTAAGCTGATTTTGAAAACTGAAGTAATCAACTATGGGGAGCATTTCTAAAATTCGGAAGTAAATCTAAAGATCTTTTTTCATGTTATAGTTTGGTATTTCGACTTCAGTTCGTATTTGGATCTGCTCAGCGATAATTTTAAATCCATTGGCTTCAAAAAAAGGTTTTGCTGTTTTGCTTACGTCTGCGGTTAAAATAGTGTTTTTATGTGCGTGAGCTTCGGTTTCCAGTGTATTAAAAAGCTTTTGTGCAATTCCTTGGCGTTGAAAATCTTTATGCACATATAAGACGTCAATGTAATCTCCATGAGGTAAGGAGGCAAAACCAACAATCTTCTGATTGAGCACAGCTACAATAAAATATTGATCTTCGATTAGCCGATGCCAACGGTCATGATTATTAACGGATGATATCCATGCTACAATTTGCTCGTTATTGTAATCGTCTGCACAGACGGTCTCAACCGTTCCGGAAAATAGGATTAATATTTCCTGCAGATCTTGCAATATTCCTTTTCGGAGAGTTAATCCTATTGTTTTTGTTTGAATTTTGTTCATCTTTTGGAAAAAGTGTTAAATAAAAGACCTGATATGCCAAATCTAGTGGGGTGCAGTGTTGTCAAAAGAAGGCGAAATTTTAATAAAAACGTGTAATTATGTTAAAGTTATAAATATTATATTTATAACCGCAAGTAGACGTGTCGATTTGCGGGCAATATGTCAGTATTAACCATTTTCTTGGAGTATTTTTCGTGTTAATTTTTAAGAATTATTGAAAATTAATTTGTCGGTTATGCCAATAGGGGAGACGGAGCGCTGAAATTCACCTTTTTTAAGCATGAAAACCATTTTATTTTATTTTTTTGTACTCGTTTCTTTGGTGTTGTCAGGCAACCTTAATCATGTATGTGGGCAATCTGTAGCGGAAATATCTGCTATTGAAAACCCTGTTGTCCAACTAGAAGCTGCCCTTCAGTTGCCCATTAGGTTTGACGGTGATACGATAAAGTTGAAAAATGCCTTGGCCCCAATTTTGGAATTGGCAGACAAAAAAAGGAGTGTTGCTTTAAAATGGGTCTATTATATGCGTATGGCCGATGGTTTCTCTATTGCGTTTGATCGTATAAATTTATCATCTGAACGGTATTATCGTTTGGCTGAGCAGTTGCTACGTGTACATCCAGACGCTGAATTAGAAATGTTGGGTTGTGCGCGTGAAGGGTATTACAATTTTATCTATAGACGGGTAAAAGAAGCATTTCCGTTCTTTCTACGAGCGAATGATTTAAAATCTAAAGTTAATGTCAAAAAAATTCCCTTGGTAGTCAAGCATTACCAATTTATGGCGAGTTTCTACAGTTATATAGGTGATCAGGCTAATGCTGTTGTTTATTTAGAAGAAGCCCTACCTTTTACAAAGCCGGCTTCACGAGAACGTATCGATCTGATCAATTCAATTGCTGTATATCTGGCAAAGGACTCGCTCAATCACCAAGCTTTTACCTATTTGAATCGCGCAATGGATGAGGCTAAATTGGCGAAAGATTCGGTTTGGATCGGTATAATTTCGGGTAATCTAGCGGATCATGCATGGCGAAAAGGTGAAAAGGAAAAAGCGATTGCGTTGGTTAAGAAAAATATTGAACTTTCTATGCGTTATAATGAGCGTAGAGATGCGATGCGGGCAAATCTCAATTTAGCAAATTGGTATATCGAACGAAAAGAATGGAAATTGGCGGAGGAATATGTAATGGCCTGTGAAAGTTTGATGGAAGATAAGCCCTATTTTTTAAAATATAAAATGGAATTGGCAAAATCCAAGTCCAACATCATGCGGGGTTTGGGACGTGGGGGGGAGGAGCTTAAGCAATTGCATTTATATCTGACGTTGAAAGATTCGTTGGAAAAAAGGATGAATGATAAGGAGATCCAGAAAATGCTCTGGCAAAGGGAATCTGAAAAATACAATCGGACTATCCAGGCGACGGAAGAAAAACGGATTCGGACAAAACGGATGTATCAGTTTATAGGCATTGTTCTTATCTTGATTTTTGCCATAGTTGTATTGTTGGTCAATAAGTCGAAAATTAAAATTAAGATGCGAAATACACTGTTGGAAAGAGACCAACTTGCGCTTGCTTATGAAAAACAATTGCTAGATCAGGAGCTTGTGATTTTACGAAACTCCTTGACTGAATTTACAGACACCATCCGGCAAAATGATGTCGTCATCCAGCAACTTAGACAGGAAGTGATCAAGATTTCTGAATCTGATCCGGCACACATGACACAAGTTACGGATAATTTAAATGCGCTTTTGCAATATCACATTATGACAGATGAGCGATGGCAAAAGTTTAAACATGTTTTTAACAAAGTTTATCCAGCTTATCTGACACAAATGAGGCAAACATATCCAAAGGTTACCGAGAATGACCTCAAGATATTAGCACTGCTCAAATTGGATTTAAGTAATTCTAGTATGAGCGAACTGCTGTGTGTTTCGGTGGAAGCAGTTCGTAAGGCAAAACAACGATTGAAGAAAAAATTGGAGCAAATCGAAGATTAAGGATATTGAGTTGACGTCTTCATGTCCTGAATGAAGATGATCTCGTATTTGGAGGTTATTTAAATCAAATAGATTAATCAAGTAGAGTCTACTCGATTAATCTATTTGCTAAGAGCGACTAAACGCTATTGAAATCTATTTCGCATTTTTTGCAGTGACATTAAGTTCAATGTCAACGTTTTGTGCGATCATCCAATCTTGTGGGTTACCTTCTGTACCGTAAGTAAGACCCCAATCTTGTCTTTGGATCGTAAATTTAGAGTAGAATGTTACTTCGTCACCATTGAAGGTAATTTTTGCAGGGAAAGTTACATTCACAGTTTTATCTTTGATGGTTAAGTTACCACTGACCGTATTTGTCGCATCAGCAACAACACTTTTTCCTTGCGCTGCATCGAATGGACCAACTTTGGTGATTTCGAATTTTGCAGTTGGATATTTTGCTACGTCGAAGAAATCAGCACTTTTTAAATGTGCATCCAAATCTGATGATTTTTTGCCACCGGATGTTGCGGGATCTACAGAAGCTGTATCTGTCAGAATAGAATTGACATCGATTGTGAAAGTACCACCAGTAACTGCGTTATTTTCAGCTGAAAGTGTTCCTTCGCTTTTCAAAACACCATATCTTGGGTTTAAACCGCCTTTATGGTAACCAGTCCATTTTAATGAGCTTTTATCTGCTTCAACAGTGTAAGTCTGTCCTTTTTGTTCAGTTACTTCCTGAGCAGTTGTTGTTGTTGCTTTGTCGCCATTTGTGTTTTGACAAGAAGCTAACAACAAGATAAGGGCTAAACCCGAGATTAATTGCTTTTTCATTTTTAATCGTTTTATTTTTTATATGTTATTTACACTTTACATTTTGCAGCATCAACTGTGCCAATTTACACCTTCTGATGTTGCCGATACAAAGGTAGATGATAGATAGTTTATTTTTGGTATCAGTTTCCTTAAAGAAACTACTTTCCAAAAAGATAGTGGTCTGTAACTTTATAAATGCGTATTTTTGTAAGAATAAAGAAATCATGTCAGTGGTCCAAGCTTTGCCTGTGTGTTCATTTATCGTTGATCGTATAGGGATAAGGAAGCCTGTGAGGGTGGACAATACATGAATAAAAAATAGTGAAATGAAAAAGGAAGCAACTTTAACGTCGTCAGGTGCATGCAAAACACGCGTGTTGGCCATTAACGATACCATGGAGATTTTAGCCGGAAAATGGAAATTTCATATTATAGGTACCTTATTGTTGGTCGAAAAATTACGCTTTATGGAACTGCTGCGCGAAGTTGATGGGATAGGTGCGAAGATGTTGTCTAAAGAACTGCAGGATTTAGAAATGAACCAGCTGATCAGAAGAACAGTATTAAATACCAAACCCCTGACGGTAGAGTATGAATTGACCGAGTGCGGAAAAACTTTGGGTCCAATCATCGATGAGATTACCAAGTGGGGTATAACCTACAGGAGTAAACTTTATACCAAGAATGAGGAAGTGGAAGCTACGACCTAGTATGTAAACACGCCTTTGTTTTTAGTGGTAAGAGAGTGGATGCCTGTAAAGAACCTGATACGTTGGCAGCAAATCCCTTTGATTATAGGTTATGAAAACGATAATAATTGTAAGTTTGTTCTAGAAATTACAGTCTAACCTACTAAAAGAAGACAGGATGCGGTTACAACACTTACTTTATTTGTCTCTTGGAGTTTTGAGTATCAGCAGTTGCGGAGTTACCAAAAACGCCCGACACCAAGAGATTTCCTTTGATGAAGGGATCAAAAAAATTAACCATGTGGTTGTTATTTATATGGAAAACCATAGTTTTGACAATCTTTATGGCGAATTCAAGGGAGCCAATGGCATAGCGAATGTCAAAAAGGGGGATTTCTTACAGGTAGACGAGAATGGTAAAGCCTATCAATACCTCCCCGAAATTCCACGTAACAATTCCTTTCCAACCAATCTACCCAATCAATTTTTTAATATAGACCAGTATGTACCTTCGGATAAGGCGACGCCCGATGTTACACACCGTTTTTATCATAATCAATTGCAGATCAATGGTGGAAAAATGGATAAATTTGCACTCTATAATGATTCCAAAGGTTTAGCGATGGGCTATTACAATACAGAGAAGCTACCTTTGTATCCGTTTGCCAAAGCATATACATTGTGTGATAATTTCTTTCAGAGTGTATTTGGCGGATCCTATTTAAATCATATTTATATGATTTCGGCAGCTATTCCTGTTTGGCCTGATGCACCAAGCTCAATGGTTGCTAAACTCGATGCAAATGGAAAGATGATTAAAGATGGTGTAGTTACGCCAGACGGTTATGCGATCAATCATGTGCTTTCTCGCAACAAACCTTATCCCGCGAAATCTGATACTTCCAAATTATTACCTTCTCAGACTATGCCGACCATTGGCGATCGCCTGACAGCGAAAAATGTAAGTTGGGCTTGGTATTCAGAAGGCTGGGATGACGCTGTTGCCGAACGTAAAAATAATTTTGCCTACAATCATGAGCCTTTTTTATATTTCGCTAATTATGAAGATGGTAAGGAAGGGCGAAAACACATGAAGGATCAAAACGATTTTATTAAAGCCGCAAAAGAAGGAACGCTTCCTAGTGTCTCTTTTGTTAAACCGGGTGGAGGCAATGATGAGCATCCCGGAAGTTCGGCGGTCTATTCCTCCGAACAACTTGCGGTTAACTTAATCAATGCTGTATTGGAGGGACCGAATGCAAAAGACGCGTTGGTGATTTTGACTTACGATGAATTTGGTGGTTTTTTTGACCACGTTAACCCACCCGTCGTTGACCGTTGGGGACCTGGGAGCCGTATCCCGGCAATTGTCATTGGACCATTTGCTAAGCGTGGTGTAGTGGATCATACGCTGTATGAAACAGTGAGCATCCTTTCATTTATAGAAAAACGCTGGGGAATAGAGCCTCTTGCTGAAAGAGATAGAAAAGCAAATCCCTTTAGAAATGCGCTCGTTTTCAAATAGACGGTTTTTATATCGAGAGATAAGAAATTGAACAATGTGTAAAAAGGTTGTCGTTTTTATCGTATTGGTTGCAATAGTATTTACCCTTGGATTTACTACAGGGCAGCCTGTTTATACAAAACAAAAAGAGGGCAATGCCCGTGAGCATCTGATTCAGAAAGAAGTACTGGGTCAGATGCTTTCTTTTAGGACATATATCAAGGATACACTGAATGCCGAAGCACGGAAAGGTACAGTGGATACACTTGGGCTGAGAAGAGCTTTTTTGAAGACAAGGCTTCTTTTTAAAAAGTTTGAATGGGCGTCCGAATATTTTACTGCAGATCTATCCAGAAGATTAAATGGTCCTCCGGTGGAGGAAGTTGAAAATGCAGATTTGTTGGATCCCTCTTTGGCCAGGGGAGTGGAGCCTATTGGATTGCAGGTGATTGAAGAGCTTATCTATCCCACTTACGATAATAGCAATAGGCAAAAGCTAATTCGTGAAATCGAACATTTGATAACCAATACGGATTATTTGATTTCCTATTTTGAGGATCATCAATTGGACGATTGGCGCATTTTGGATGCTTCGAAACTCGAAGTATTTCGGATTATATCTTTGGGGATTACCGGATTTGATAATGCACTTTCTCGAAATAGTATGATCGAGTCTTCCATTGCATTAGGCAGTCTACAGCAAATTATTTTGCAATATGCAGGTAGAAAAGAAACGCTAGCTTTGATGCTTACAGGGGCGATCAAATATTTGCAACAACACGCGGAATTTGACTCGTTCGATAGGGCGCAATTCATTACCCAATTTGCCAACAACATCAGCACGGAGATAGCACAGTTGGAGCGTAATCTTCTAGGCCCTAAAATCAGATACAATCGGATGCTTCGGCAAGACGTCAATACGATGTTTGATCTGAATGCATTTAATGTAGATGCCTTTAGCCCGGGGCCGAAATTTCACTTCAGTAATGAAAAGGCCGTATTGGGCGAGAAATTATTTTATGATGTTGCTTTGTCAGGGACACATACGAGAAGTTGCGCTTCATGCCATCATCCTGATCGCGCATTTACGGATGGGTTGAACTTGCAAGTGGACATTCATGGTTCGGGACGTTTGCTCAAACGTAATACGCCTACTTTGCTTAACGCGGCCTTACAGTCCAACTACTTCTATGATATGCGTTCGTTGACGCTGGAAGATCAGATACACGATGTCATTAGTAATAAGCAGGAAATGGACGGCTCGGTAACTGATATCGTTCAATACGTTTCTTCGGATAAAATCTATCGATCATTATTTAATAAAGCATTCAATACAACGGATGGCCCGATCTCAGCTGAGCAGGTAAGCAATGCACTTGCTTCTTATATTCGTGGCCTGACCAAAATCAATAGCCGATTTGATGATTATATGCGTGGGGATAAGAACGCATTGTCCAAACCGGAAGTGGATGGGTTTAATTTATTTATGGGCAAGGGAAAATGTGCGACCTGTCATTTCCTGCCTTTATTCAACGGTGTTACACCACCCAAATTTATACAGAGCGAAGTCGAAGTCCTGGGGGTACCAAAATCCCTGAAAGATTCTGTGCTGGATTCAGATTTAGGATACTATGATATCATTGGTGTTGATTCGTATAAATATGCCTTTAAAATACCTTCTGTCCGGAATGTAAAGAAAACTGCTCCCTATATGCACAATGGGATCTATCAGACGCTAGATGAGGTCATGGAATTTTATAATAATGGGGGTGGGGCAGGATTGGGGATCAAATTACCCAATCAGACATTGTCAGATGAAAATTTGCATCTGACCGAAAAGGAAATGAAAGATATCATTGCGTTTATGGAAAGTCTCGAAAGCCAATAAAATGGCTGGTGGGGTATCTCTTTTAGAATCCTATCGATTGTTTTTGCTGTTCTAAGGAGTTTTATTGAGCCTAAATGAGGGGGCATCAAATTGATTGAGCTCCTGCAGTAACGGTAAGGGATTAATTCTTATCGTAGTTTTTCTTTCTTGTAGATTCTCTTCGGACCCTAGCGCTTTTACCTGTTCAGTTTTTATTCCAGTTAATAAGTTGAATTGGGTTTCAGTCGTTGTGTTTTTGCCATCCCAGGTTCCTTTTTCTAGGTAGATCAATTCAAAATTTCCATTTCTGCAACGAAATGTATAGTTGGCATGCCCATCTGTGATATCGGCTAATATATGAAGCTGACCATTTTCGATAGCGAAGTTGGGCAGCGGAAAATGGGGTTCGATCATCGTCGTTGAGGAGAGGGCCAACTGTATCTTTCCGTTGGGTTTGGACAGAAATACCTGCGTTTTAATTGGTGTTGTCGTATTTGAAGTGTCCATGGCAAGAACAATTTTATCCGGATAACCATCATGATTTATATCGCCTTCTAGTTCTTGAATTTTTGCTGTAAAACTGTCTTTTGTTGCCTTTTGCTGGCCATATAAGGCTAAACTAGCTAAAAAGAATATGCTCAAGATTAGTTTTTTCATCCGGTATTAACACAGCATTAAATGAAACATAAATCGATTCAATATACGCATTCAAGATGGAAAAGCGATTGTTTTACCCTATTTTGGTTTCTCTGGATTGATTAACAGTCAAGTTAGTTCGCCTTACTGATTATAGGAGTAGACTATAATACATGGAGTAACCACTTGTTCCGTCGAGCCATTGTACAAGTTCTTTATGGCTATAGTGAAAACCGGCTTTTCGGATAGCGGCTTTTGAAATCATATTTATTTCACGATGGCTTATAGTCAGTTTTCTTAATTGATTCGCGGTGGCCCACACCATTCTTATTTTATACAAAAGACTCGATAGACCTAATTTTCTATACTGTGGCTGTATGAAAGACTGACCAAAGTAGGCTTCTTCTTTATTCAGCAACAGCATACTGGTTATCCCAATCATTTTTTCACTTTCGAAAAGACCAAAAACAATACGTGGGTATCTTATGCGTTCTGCCCAATCCATATCAGATAGTTCTATTTCAGGAGGAGTGCTCCGTCGAAAAAGTGTGGGTTCGGTTTGAATTGACTCGATACGCATCGCTTTATAAAGTGGGGATTCGCTCTCTGTCAGCTGACGGATATGGAATGAACCTGATTGAAATGCTAAAACGGACTCTGACATAGCGTAATTAATGCTGTCTTAATGATTATTTCTAATACTATAATGCGAAAGTATGTATTATTATTTATACTTCAAATGTGGTATTGCATTCATTCCAAATTGCTGATTCCCGATGACTATGCCGCGACAACTATGATGATACATGCCTGCAATTGAGTAAGCCACAATTGTATTAAAGCAACACATGATCCTATTCGTTTCAATGTGGCCTTATGCGCAAGTAGGGTATCAAAATATAAGTTTCGCGAGTAGCATTTCCGTAATGGTGCTGAAATATAAGAATAGAACTACAGTAGTTCAGCTATTCTATTTTCTAAATCTTCTAGATCAAAAGGCTTGGCGAGATAGCTGTCTGCTCCAGCTTGTTGGGCTAGTGTTTCAATATCGGTATTTGCGGAGAGGTAGATAACAGGGATGTCTCGATATAAAGGATGTTTTTTGAGCAGACGAGTGGCTTCTACACCACCTATTTTTGGAATCCAATTGTCCATCAAGATTAAATCTGGACGTACCTCTTCAACCTTTTCGATGATATCGTGAGAGGTTTCTGAAACGGCCATATTATAGCCGTTTGTTTCAAGGATTATTGTGCATATTTCAAGGACATGTTTATCATCGTCCAACATCAGTATTGTTTTATTTGGCATGTTTTCGTTTTAAAAAAAGGTGGAGCTAAATTAACTAAAAAGCCTTAGGGGAAGCATGGGTAAAATACCGATTCTAGTAAGTAGAAATCCCCATTTTTAGGCTTAATGGAAGATAGTTTTGTGATGAGACGAATCGTCCGAGTTTGAACTTTCAAAATTAATATTATCTTTATGGTATAATCAATAACCAATTCATCTTATTGCTCATGAAAAAGAATGCCTTTAACCTATATAGACCTTTCATCTTAGTTTTATTGCTTGTCGCTGTGGGAAGTTATGCCGCTGCATTTGAAAAAGTAAATCAGGACTATTTTCAATTGAAAGTATATCATTATGAGAACGATGAGCAGGAGAAAGTCATTGACCAGTATCTTGAGTCGGCTTATTTACCGGCATTGCATAAATTGGGATTTAAAGAAATCGGTGTATTTAAACCCTTAGAAAATGCAGTTGGCCAAGATAGATTGGTTTATGTGTTCATCAGTGCTGCTGATCTCAGTTTGCTGGTTAATTTGGATCAGCGGCTGGCCAAAGATCAAAAATACCTGGAGGCTGGAAAGGTTTATATTGAAGCAGGTTATAGCAATCCTCCTTTCAAAAGGTTGGAGACAATATGGATGAAAGCATTTGAAGAAATGCCCAAATCAGCGCTTCCTAAATTATCTGCTGAAAAAAATAAACGCATTTATGAACTACGCAGTTATGAGGCTGCGACGGAGAAACTGTCAATGAATAAGATAGACATGTTCAACAATGGTGAAATCGATATTTTTAATAAGCTAAATTTTAATGCTGTTTTCTATGGACAAGTAATTGCCGGTAGTACGATGCCCAACCTGATATATTTGACGGCATTCGAAAGTATAGAAGACAGGAATACACATTGGAAAGATTTTGGACCTTTATACAAACCAATGCAGGATTTACCGCAATACCAGAATAACGTATCTAAAAGTATAAAGGTGTTATTGTTTCCTACCGCATATTCCGATATTTAGAATTCGATTTAATTTATTTTTTTCTAACAAATAAATTAAATCTTTTGCACCAGTCAAAGAAGCTGGCCAAAGCCTGTGTATCTAATTTTTCAAAATTGTAAATCTTATGGGGATAGGGCAGTGCATTGGTATAGATGCCTGTATTTGCTAAAACAAGCATAGGACCATCGCTGTCAATTTTGTCGAAATATTTGCTGATGATTTTATAATGTGTATTAAAAAGTGATTCTACAGCTTCATCGTTCGGGACGAGAGAGATGGTATAGTCGTAATCTGCATGTTGCATCTTTTGGCAATTGCAGATGATATTTTTTCCAAGGGAAACCTCATTTCCGCTGTCCCAAAGAAAATTGGCGACCTCAAAAAATAAATCGTTTTTTACTTGCCCGGCAGGCTCGGCGATGAAATATCTCATTAGTTTTCTCTTTTAATTGCTTTACCTTTTAGAATTCAGTTGATTACAGTGAGTTTAATCCCAACGGAGATCAGTAATTCGTCAAAAAGGATTTTGTGCCTTTTTATAATGAAGAACCAATGATCGGGAGCTCGCCGTATTTTATATTACAAAGAAATATTAATCCAGTGGGGTTTAAAAGAGATAAAAGGTGGTAAGTATTGGACTATTCGATGTTTTTGTTTCGGAATGTAAGGGCCGTCATGCCTGTTACTTTTGAAAATAAGCGCGAAAAATAAGGATAATCATCGTAGCCAAGTGCGGTAGCAACCTCCTTAACGGATTTACTTGAATGGTATAGCAGCCGTTTTGCTTCCAATACGATACGTTGTTGAATATGATAGGTAACGGGCTTTCCAGTTGCTTTTTTTATGCATTCATTGAGATAAGCTGTTGATATTTTCAATTTCTCGGCATATATTTTTGGCTGTTTATTGATGATAAAATCTTTATCCAACAATGCATTGAACTGTTTTGTAATATGCTCTGCTCTGGACTGTGCATCACTTTTTTTTGATTGTACTAAATACTGTGAAATAATTAGGGCAGCTAGCGTATTACAGCTGTCTTTCATTAACGCAGGATACAGTTTTTCGTGTTTTCTTTCGTTGAGCTTGAGACAGATATCTACCGTTTCCGATAAAATAGTGCATGTTTCTCGATCAATGTTGATCGGAGCGATCGTGTCGATATCTTTTAATGCATTTATGTAATCCGAATTTAGGTTTTCTACACTGATCATCAGGACACTAAACGTACTGTAATCCATTGCTATTCCACGGTGTACCTGATAGGGCTGGATGATCATAACGGAAGAGGGGCCTAATCTGTGCTGTTGAAAATCTATTTCAAATATTCCATTTCCCTCTTCGAGTATAAAAAATAGATAGAAATCATCGCGATGTGCTTGACTTATTTGGTCAAGCTCTAAATTTCTAACAGCATTCTTTTTTATCAATATTCCTAAATTAAAATCATTCGGAAATGAATTTAGTGGTATAGTGTGACTCTTTTGCTGCATTTTTCTTAATGATCGATATGTACTGGATGATCCAACAACTGAATGTCTCAAAAAGGATCGCCCTTGTTAAGTGATCATTGTTGTCAAAAAGCTTCCTGTGTTTCAACGCTGGTTAGTTGATTGGAAAGCACGGTCAAATTTAAACATTTGTCAAGATAGTGAGTATATTTTTTCTATATTCGGGGTCTTTTTCGCGGAGTTCCAGGATCTTGTTTTTTAAATCCACATTGACATACCATTCCGCGTAAAGGTTCTTTTCATTTGCACCGTCGAAGAAAACTTTAGCTTTAATATAATCTTCATCAAAATGCTCTGGTCGTCCGCTGACAATAAATGCGGTGGAACCGACGCTATCTTGCATATTACCTAGCGTACCATCTATTTGAAATAGGCTATGTAAGGCCCTGGTAAAATTGTCGCTTACTTTACCTATCGAATAGAAGTTAACTCCTTCACGGTAAAATCTTTTTTTATCAACCTCAGTGTCTACAATTCCCAATTTCATATCGGGTCGAAAGGCTATTGCTAGGCCTACTGTCTCTCTACCCCAAAGCCCCTTTGCCTGAACGATATGATGTTCGTCGTCGTCCTTCCAATATTTTGTTACTGTCAATCGTAAATCCACAAAATCATCGTCTTCGCTAACATCAATTTGCTTCAGATTACCCTGTCCCTTCAAAAAATTCAAAAATCGCATAAATATCTTATTAATATGGTATTAAGCCCCAGTAGTCGCTACGGTGCTGGCGGTATTACGGCGAGCATGACTAGGTGGGAAGCTTTGGCTAAGTATATTAAAGATAATAAATATTTTATATAAAAAAAGCGCTCAGTTAACCTTAAAGGCTTAAAAGTTGCCAATTTATAAAGGAAGATTCTTTTCCTTTTTTTCTGATTCTACTTCATTTGAAACCCGTTCATTTATATTAATTTTAGCGTTGATAAAAGAGAAGATCATTGTTCCATGTTCCCGGGCGTAGCTATTTGTGATGGAGTCTGCTACCATTGACTGTGTAAATAAGGGACTGGTTGTTTTTAGTTCAGTTTCACGCTCCCAACGGTTCTTGACACGGATCAAATTGCGGTATTTTTTACTCAGATCAAACCAATTGATATAATCGGCATTGAATGAAACAGCTCTAATTCCCAGTTTGGAGTAGTAATTTATAGCACCTGCCTGCCCATAATTGTCGCAAAGAACGAGTGTATTTTGACGGTCAGGAATCTGACGATAAACACTGTCCACTTTGCGAGCAAGCTCCTTCCAACCTAGCATATCCGCGAAGTCTTGTGGAAGAGGGTGTTCTTCACCGTCTTCCCAGGTTAACATGCCATATTTCCTGTATTTTTCCGGATGGTCTACAAAGTACGCTGGATTGCGGTTGGGAAAAGCAATGTCGTAGATGGGAAGAAACAGGATGACTGTTAAAGTGATCAAGATAGGCTTTAGAATTTTACCAGTATTGTTTTCCAGCAGTGAGGAAATATAGATTGCACCGAAAGCAAAATAGATTGGATAAATGCCAATAGCATAATAATCCTTGGCTCTTAGCAATAAGAAAACACCAATGGTACTAAAAAATGACCAGAAGAATAGGCGATAAGGTTTAAATGCGGGATATTTCAATAGGGCATATAAACTGAAAATTAGAACGGGAAAGGTCCCGAAGAAGAACAAAAATTGAGAGCGGACAAAGCTCCACCGATTGACGTGGACGAGCTGCGTGGCCTGAAGTTCCTTAAAATGGGAGAATACCGGGAAATTATTTTGATACTGCCATATTAAATTCGGTAAGATGATAAGTACAGCGATGAGTAAACAACGGTATAATTTTCGTTCAGCAAAAATCTTCCTTTCCGGCACGAGTGCAAGGGCTGGAACTAAACCTAGAATAAGAAATACGATATTATATTTATTCAAAAAACCGATAGCAAATACAACAGCAATATAAATCAACCACTTCGATTGTTGGCTGTTTAAATATCGTATGATGAGGTAGTATATGGAAGTCCAGCACAATACATCCAAAGAATTTGGCTGATATAAGCCATTCAGACGGAAGAGAACGGAAAACATGATGCAGCAACTGCCAAATACAAGTGCAAAAAGGTTTCCTTTCAACGCTTCTATAGTTTTCCAGACAATTAGAATTGTTAAGGCTCCGTACAATGCGGGGAAAAATTTGATCCAGAATTCGGAATTTCCGGTTATTTTGATCAGATAGGAGGTCCAGGAGGTCAGAGGGGGAACCGAGAGGTAGCCCCAGGCCAAGTGATTCGCTTGATCGAGATGTAGAAATTCGTCACGTTGTAATTCGTAGATCGGACTAATCAACTGATATTGAATGATGATTTTTAACAGGATGAGACCGATTAGGATAAGTCGATGTTTAAGTGCCATCTAATGTTTGATTATGGTTGTCTTCCGCCAATTTACGATTAAAATAAATTCAAATTAAGTCATTTTAATAATCATCTATTGCTGCGGATCTATGGGGATCGGTGATTTCTGTGAAGAAATCAAATGCTGGTCTATTCTAAAATGTTATTTTCGTATAAAAAAAGAGATTATGAGCATAGTTTTGCTACTGAATACTGCTAGGGCAGAAGAATGGAAGGTCGAGATCACTAAACATTTACCTGATGTTAAGGTGGAGATATATCCCGAAATAGAAAATTATGATGCGGTAGAATTTGCACTTTGTTGGAAGCCTGATGCTAATTACTATACTCATTTTCCTAATTTAAAAGTTATTCAGTCGGGAGGAGCGGGGATAGATCATTTATTCCCAAATGAGATTCCTTCAACGCTCCATATCTGTAGGATAATAGATCCAATGCTGAAAAGCGATATGTTTGAGCATATTTTGACCTGTTTGATGCATGCAATGAAGAATTTTTCGATGTATGCTACAGCAAAGGAACAACAGCATTGGCAACCATTAGTATATAAATCCATTGGTGAAACCAGTGTCACAGTTTTAGGCTTAGGTGAGATTGGAGGCTATGTTGCCGAGAGGCTGGTTCAGTTGGGGTTTCTAGTAAAAGGATGGTCCAATTCCCCTAAAGCGCTTCCAGGGGTAGTTTCTTTCTCGGGACAGGAAGGACTTAGGGCGGCTGTGGAAAATAGTGATTTGGTTGTCAATATTTTACCCCTGACCGATGCTACAAGAGGAATTCTAGATCATAACCTTTTTAAATTGTGTACGAATGGAACTGTCCTCATAAACGTTGGTAGAGGTGGTCATCTCGTTGAAAATGAGCTGCTGGCGGCTATTGATAAGGGGCAGATTGCCCAAGCTTACCTCGATGTCTTTCACCTGGAACCGCTGCCAAAAGATCATCCATTTTGGTCCTGTTCTTCTATTTTTATAACACCGCATGTAGCAAGTCGAACCAATATCAGTTCGTCGGTTTTACAGGTAGTAGACAATTATAAACGAATGATTCGGGGGGAGGCTTTACTGAATGAAGTTTCTTTGGAAAAAGGTTATTAATGATAATATCCCCTTTAAGGGGCTAATGATAATGTACTCTGATGTGTAAATTGGGTATGTTTTTTGTTTTTGATTTTTTGTAAACTTATAGGCAAATGGATTTTATTTTTTAGATTTATATAGTCAATTATCCTTGCTTTATTAACGGTTTATGAACGTACAAGTATCTACAAACTTTAGAAAACACGCGCGTAAAACAATTTTATCTATTGTTGTTTTTGCGGTTACTTATGTTATTCTGCTACTCTTGGCAATAGGTATTACTGTTGGTTTTACTTTATTGGGACTATTGATATTCACTGCCAAGCCCATGTTTTTAACCGCAGTATTATGTTTGGGCTTACTCGCTACAGGTCTGACTATACTATTCTTTTTATTAAAATTTGTTTTTGCGTCAACAAAAGTTGATACGGGGCATCTTACACAGATATATGAGAGCGACGAACCACAGTTATTCGCACTTATTCATGAGGTGGTAAAGGAAGTTGACACAAGCTTTCCAAAGAAAATTTTTCTATCGCATGATGTCAATGCATCTGTATTCTATGACTCTAGTTTTTGGAGCATGTTTTTACCCATTAAGAAAAATCTTCAGATTGGTGTGGGGATGGTGAATGCAGTTACTCAACAGGAACTAAAGGCTATTCTTGCACACGAGTTTGGCCACTTCTCACAAAAAAGCATGAAAGTGGGTAGCTATGTTTACCATGTTAATCAGATTATCTACAATATGCTGTATAAGAATGAATCGCTGGATAATATGTTTGGTAAATGGAGTAACATCAGTGGGTACTCTGCTATTTTTATTGGTATATCGATGTTTATTATTCAACAGATTCAGCATATTTTGAAGCATGTTTATGAATATGTAAATCTAATTATTTGGCGTTATCAAGAGAGATGGAATTTCATGCGGATGAAATTGCGGCACATGTTGCTGGTTCCCAGGCTTTGGCTGACTCGCTCTTACGTTTGGGGTTTGCAAACCATGCACTAAATAATGTACTTACTTTCTATGATAACAAATTTTCTGAAAATATCCGTAGTCGTAATATTTATCCAGAGCATCGTTGTGTCATGCTCTTGTTTGCGGAACGCAATAGATATCAAGTGAAATGGCTTTCCCCAGATCGAATTGGCGACTTTAAAAAAATATGATAAATCGAAGTTAAATCTTGAAGATCAATGGTCGTCCCATCCATCGGATGAAGATCGGGTAAAAGCATTACAGAAACTTAATATTGTCAAGCAAGAAGCCAACAATGCACCTGCTATTGAAATACTAGCTAATCGTGCTGCCGTAGCAAACCAAATTTCGGATAAGTTGTTTGCGGAGGTACAGTATCAACAGCCCCCATCACTGTTAGAAATAACGTCTTTCAGTGATGATTTTGAAAGTCGAATGAACAAGTATGCTGTTGATCAAAGATTCAATGATTTCTATGACTACAATCATCCTGTGCGAAAAGGTGAAACTCCAATTTTTCAGGGACAGTCAAAGCCGACTTTTGATGAGTTATTTGCCGATAGTAGAGTTGATACACTGTATGAACTTAATAGTCTAAAAAATGACAAATATGTCGTTGAAGCAATCAGCAAAGGAGAATTAAAATTAAAGTCCTTTGACTATGACGGTATAAAATATCGAGCTGCAGACGCCATCGAATTACTAAAAAAAATTGAAGACACTATTGCAGCTACGGAGCATAAAATTACCGACTACAACCAGCAGATCCATTATTATTTTGCACACTTGGCTGATACGCAGGGGATGTGTGAAGAGTTTGAACGAAGATATTATGATTTTGCTTTTTTCGACAAGAATTATGAGGAGGCACAAGAACTTTATGCTCACATGACGGAGAATACCCGGTTTATATTTCAGACTTTGCCCTTCGCTGATATTGAGGCAAGGTTGCAAGACGTCAAACGTAGGGAAGGAGAATTAAAAAAGAAACTGGCAACGCTTTTGGCACTTCCCGGAAGCAAGGATGAATTGAATGATACGTTGCTTACTTCATTGGACACGTATATCAACAGGGATTTAATATATTTTAATGTAGATCATTATAACGAGGATAATCTTCAAATCCTTTTTAATGCGATATCGGCCTATAAAAAGTTATTGGATGATCAGCATTTCGCGAAGAAAAAGCACTATTTGAATTTTATGCTTACCCTTGAGGAAGGTAAAGGACAGAAAAAAGAACTGTCGTAAATGCCCTTGTATATTGACGGTTTGTCCCCGCTGTACGTCGATTGAAATGGTTTATTTTTGATAGACAATAACCCAGTTTTGAATTGGATTTGTTTTATTAAATATTAAACTTTTTGTTATGCGGAAATTAATAATGAAAATGTCTGTTTCCATCGATGGATTTGTTGCGGGCATCCACGGTGAACTTGATTGGATGTTTAAAAGTGGCGATGATCATTCTAGCGCATGGGTTTTAAATATTTGTGAATCTGCCGGCGTTCATCTAATGGGTCGAAAGACCTTTGAAGTAATGGCTTCCTATTGGCCTGCCTCAACAAATCCTTTTGCGGCAGCAATGAATGAAATCCCTAAAGCTGTCTTTACAAAAAAGGGCTATCATCCCAAAACAGAAGATTTTGCTCACAATGCTAAGCTTCCTGCGCATTCCTCTTGGATGAATGCCCGGGTTTTTGATGCAGGTCTCATTGAAGGAATTAAAGAATTAAAAGCGGAGTCAGGGAAGCCACTATTGGCTCATGGAGGAGCTGAATTTATGCGAAGTTTAATTGAAACCGGATTAATTGATGAATATCATCTGATCACACATCCAATTGCATTGGGTACTGGGCTGCCTATATTCGACGGTCTTTCTAGATTTCTCGATCTAAAGCTCGTGAATGTGCAAGTTTTTCCAGGTGGTGTTGTCGCACATACATATTGTCCAGCGTAGAATGAAAATACGACATATAGATGTCGTATTTTCATTCCAGCAGCTAGCATTTTAGAAATTCTGTGAATCGGCAGAGGGGCCATAACTTGCTGGAAGGGGAATATCATTGAGTCTATAATAAACACCTAACTGTGCCCTGTGATGTGTAATCTGGTTTAATGAGTGACGAATAGCACCGTATTTGCTCCAGCTTGCCAGTTCATGGCCATCATTTTTAATGGTCCAGCTTGGAATCAAGTCTTCTTCCTTAGCTGTTTCTAAAGCATTTTTTCCGGCTTCGTAATCTTCGTCCAATTTTTTTAAGAGATCATCCCGAGTCAATAGACTTGTTGGCACATAAGCACTTTTGGCAAAGTCAAGTTCTGAAGTCTTTAAAATGGTACTTGGCCATTCGAACACTTCGACTAAGTGGGTTGCCAGACGCATCATTTTCATGCTTTTTTCATGTGGGACATATTCATTCTTGCCTTCAGGGAAAAGTGCAATGAAGTTTTTTGTAATTTGATACTCATTCGCTAATTCTTCTTTTAATTGTGGTAATGTTTCCATGTTTTTTTACTGTAATAATTTAAAATTCGATTAGTTATCCTACTAATAGCCTTTGCTCTGGAATTGTTTTTTGTTTAGTATTTGTTTTCCTGCTAAGGTTAAACAAAGATATAACCACTATGTGACAGCTATGTGTCAGTATGAATTGGATGAACCATCATTTATGATAAAAATAAAATAGTGGCAGCTCCTGTTATTTCATGTTGTTGAAAACTAGGGCTGCGAAGGCTCGAATATTTGTTTTTATAACGTTTATTTAAGCAAGCGCAGCAAATAATAAAGCAGGTCAAGCGAATTGTAAAAAGGGTGAAAATGAGCATATAGACTAAGTATATTTGATTGGTAATTAATTAAATAAAATAGAACTATGGGAAATAAGAAAGCAATATTCACTTTTGTAGGCCTGGTATTGGTTGCAGTACTTGGTATCGGTATATGGGCTTACCGTCTTTTGGGAAATATGGAGGCGGATCAGGAAAAAACAGAACAATTATCTTCCCGAATTTTAGCTGGTTTTGGCGATCATACTACTATTTATAAATATCCAGTACAATTGTCCGCAGTAGACTGGGGGAAGAGCTGTCTAATTCTTGAAAATGGCGGTGCCGGTGATTTGGGAATAACTTATAAGGAAAAATGGAACGAGGCATTGGGAACAGTAGATAATTACCCCGGTGATGCTGTCAAAGGCATTGTTATGATAGCGATGGACATGCAGGAAAAAGGAGAGTATGTCAACAAGATCGGTCAAAAAGATAAAGCTTATCAGCGCAATTATATTATTAGCTATGTAGATCTCGACAAGAAGGTAGTCATCGCCCGCGATACCCTATATGGTGAGGAGCCGCCTTTGGTCAATCGTTCCAGCGGTTCGGGAGCTGGTGACTTTCCCTCGGACACTGAAGTTATAGATTCAATCAAAGGTAGGTTGAAATTGTAATTTTTTTTTTTCTCCGTTTATGGAATTTTGATATTCTTCGCATCCCTGCACGAAAGTTGAAGTGCCGGATGGAAAAATCTAGTACTTGGCTTTAGGTAAATTTATCTATTTTTAAAAGAATTTAGCCAGTATCTTAAACATGAAATGGAAATCAATTGTTGTCTGCTTTTTAGCTGTTCTGTATTCTGTGGTCCTTTGTGGGCAATCGACCTTATTCAATAGTCCGCGTGGATCTTCTGACTATTATATTTATAAACTGAGCCCAGAAGTTTTAAGAAAAATTCACTTGGGAGAGAAGAAATTCGATGAAACTATGCTCAGCGATTTTTTTCTCAAGTATAAGGCCGGAAGTCCACAGCCGACTTTACCTCCTGGTAATTATGTCCAGGTCCGCGCCAGTGGAGCTGATCTCATTTATCAGGAATTGATTAGTGATAACCTATATGTCAAGATTATTCCGGCAGAAATTTTTGCGATTTGTCTATACGATTCTCTGGGAACGATTATAAAAGATGCCCAAGTAAAAGTGAAGGGACGTCGCATGTCATTCGATAAGAAGTTACATTATTATAAAGCTGCTAATGCAAATAGTGACGATGTCGTCAGTATTGAACATAAGGGTGTCTATCATTACCTGAGTGTAGAACGGAGTTGGCCTTACAAAGAAAAGGTTCCATTATGGAGAGGAATCAAAAATAGCTGGCTTAGAGCAAAGTTTAAGATTAAGAGGTTCTTTTATAAACAAGAAACTGAACAGACAGAAAGCTTTATGGTTTTTAACAAGCCAATGTATAAGCCAAATGAGCAGGTTAAATTTAAAGCTTATCTTGAGGAAGAAAAATGGAAACCTTACCGTGATTCTATTGCCGTACGTCTGACAGGTGGATATGGATATGCTAAAGATACCATTTTGGCCCGACTTGCTCCTTATCATCCGGGAATGTACAACTTTGCATTTGATTTGAAGGGCCTTGGCCTTATCCTTGATAAAGATTATGGGATTTCTTTGGAATCTACAAAAGCCAAAGTCGTCTTGCATCAACAGTCTTTCCGATATGAAGACTATGAGTTGAAAAGCCTAAGCTTTAATATGACGTCCGAAAAGACGAAATATGCTAAAGGAGACAGTGTGCGACTGAAACTAAAAGCTTTAAATGAAAATGAAATGCCCATATATGATGGGAAAGTAGATGTGCGTGTTGTGACAAGTCCACTTTATACGCTTGATATAAAGTCCAATAAGGTCAATTTTATTCCAGATACATTATGGCAAACGAGCGTTTCGCTCGCAGATGTCGCGGAAAAGGAAATTGTATTACCCGATTCAATCTTTCCGGCTGACATAGGTCTTACATTTCGGGTTATTGGCACCTATCTAAGTTCGGATAATGAAAGAATTGAGCGAAGTCTCGACCTTAATATACTCAACAGCGAAAAGGAAATTCGTATTGCTGTAAAAGACGGGCATGCGGAGCTGAAGTATTTCGAAAAAAGTGTTGCGATGCCAACAACTGCTCAGCTAATGATATTAGGTGAACATCGTGAAGTGCTGAAGACTGAAAATTTGAGCTTACCTAATTTGGTTTCTATACCTTGGCAGGCCGAAGAAATTGTTGTCAAGTCGAATGGATTCAGTAAAAACGTTTATCTGGAGGATCAAGAGCAGGCACAACTGAATTATCGGTTTTATCGAACTGCGGATTCGGTGATATTGCATGTCAATAATCCCGCTATGATTCCATTTTGGTATCGTGTCTATCGTGCTGGTCGTACGATTGCTTCGGGTTATAATACCAAATTAAATGGTACATTTTTAGCTCGGGGAAAAGACGGGTATAGCATGGAAATCACCTATCTTTTTGGAGGAAAATCAAAAGTTATCCAGGAAGAATTACCCTATGTGGAGAAGAATTTAAATTTGGCCGTCAACACGGCGACGACAGTTTATCCGGGGCAGAAGGCTGACGTGGAACTTTCGGTTACGGATAAGAATGGTAACCCTTTGAAAGATATCGATATTACGGCCTATGGTTTTACCTCAAAATTTAGGTCTGCAACCACTCCAAATATTACTATGGGTGGTCTGATGCGAAGGGCAAGAGTCTCACAAAATCTTAATTTTAGTTTGGATGATGATGAGAAGGTTCATCAGGGAGCTCTTCAAAATTGGGCAAAATGGTCTAAAGATATGCAGTTGGATACAATGGCTTTTTATCGGTTTTTATATCCCAAAGATTATTATCAGGAGTCTCTTCCTCTGGATGCGGTCAAGAGCCAAATTTCCCCTTATGTCGTAGTAAATGGTGCGGTGCAGGGGATACATTTAGTCTGGATAGACGGTGTATTGACTTATGCTAAACAAGACCAACAAAATAACAATACTATTTTTGAAGTTTCTCCGGGGCAGCATGATTTTAGATTTAGGACCAAGGATCGCGACATTCGTGTAAATGGCTTTTATCTTGAAAAGGGGAAAAAGGTCATTGTTTCCTTTAATGCCTCACAGGATACGATTGGTTTTAACTACCCCGACAAAGCATTTAGCAAAGGCCAGATTTTGGTTTACCGATTACCTAAAGAAGAACGTGGTAAGCTCTACACTAACGAATTGACTGAATTGAAGCGCCAGTTGATTACAGTAACCAACAATTTTGGAGCCTGGCAATTACCCAATAATAATGCATTGATTGAGATGCCTGCATATATCCAGACAGCGGGAGATCTCTACTACCTCAATCCCCTAAGAAAAACTGTTTACGATAACCGGTTGCGGACACAGGTTCCCGTCCCCTTGATGGTGGGACCATTTCCAAGGACAGAAATGTATAATGGTGTGTCCAAAATAGGCAGCCTCATGGTTGACACAGCAAAAATTGGACGTTTTGAAATTGAGGGAGGCTATCAATACAGTATCTATAAAAATTACCAAAAGCAAAAAAGCTGGGATGGCAATCCTTTGCGGATTGATCTGTATGATTTTACGCCAAATTTAGATTTTCAGGAGAGGGTATGGACCTTGGAGGATATCAAGTCAAACGTAGAACGTACTTTCCAGGAGACCATGCAGAATAGCACGGGACCTGCACAATTTGCTACGGTGAAAAAAGGGAAAAAAGACGCTATTTTTAAATTGAATTTAACTCTGGGTAATGATGCTGCACAAAAAGGGATTCGACCTGCATTGATCTTTATTGAACCGACGAATGTAGAGGAGAGAATGTACTTTCGACTGTTTTACGGTGGACATCGAACTTTTGGGGATCTTCCGGTCGGCGATGTTACTTTGCATATTGTAAAGGATGATTCAACTTCATTTAGCCTGCCAATCAAACTCAAAGCCAATGGGATGAATTATCTCAGACTGGATTCTATTCAATGGAGCAATGCATCCCAAGCGGCAAGATTGGCTTACAAACTTGTACGCGATGAAATTATTGTGCGTACCGTGGAAAACCCATTGCGGGATTCTATAAGACATGGGCAAGAGATTGATCCGCAGCTCTTAAAAATAGACCGAGAAGATTTTAGCGCGAAAAGAAAGAATAATAAGGTCGCCAGGATCTTAGTTTACGATGGTGATACGCCATTAATTGGGGCTAAAGTGAGTGTTTCGGATACCAAAAAACGATATTTCACAAGCTTTGACGGAAGTGTGGAACTTGAGCTTTCCGATGACAAAAATACGGTACTTGAGATTGTTGCTTTAGGGTACAATACAGCTACAGTCAAAGTCTCCAGTGGCAAAGATTATTTCGTGGAGTTAAAGCCAAGCGAAAATCAATTGGATGAAGTGGTTGTTGTGGGGTATGGCGTCCAAAAAAGACAATCATTGACTGCGGCAGTGAAATCGATCAATGCTAGGATGGATGGGGTGACTACGGTTATGTTACAGGGTGCCGTAGCAGGGATTCGTATTCGTGGCGCTGCTAGTCCGGCCCCCAATGAAAAACCATTGATTTTAGTAGACGGAGTCCCCTTTGAAGGTGATATTTCAAGTCTTGATCCATCGACTATCGCGTCATTGAATGTGATTAAAGATCAATCTATGCTTGGATTGTATGGTGCTAGGGCCGCCAACGGTGTGGTGATGGTTCAGATGAAGGCTGGAGCTTCTGCGACATCGACAGGTGCTGTGGTTATGCCCTATTTGGAATCTGGAAATACGATGCGCGTGAACTTCCGCGATGATGCATTCTGGCAGCCAAAGCTAACTACCGATGCTCAGGGAAAAGCTAATTTTGAAGCGACCTATCCGGATGATATTACCAATTGGCGAACATTCTTTATTGCTAAAGGAAATAAAAATTTCGCCGACATAAAAGAGCTAAATGTCAAATCTTTTAAAGCTGTTTCGGCACATTTGTCGACTCCCCGATTTGCCATCAGAGGTGATCAGTTTACAGTCATGGGACGGGTTGTCAATTATCTTAGCGACAGCTTACAGCTCTTGCGTACCATCAACAATGGACTAACAACGCAGGAGGCAAAGTTGAAAATTGCGAAGTCCTATCGGGATCCTATATCGGTTATTGCCGATAAGGGGGACAGCATCCAACTTGCTTATTCGATCGGATTGTCAAATGGATATTTTGATGGCGAAAAACGTAGCATTCCGATTTTTGAAAAGGGGCTTGAACAACATGAAGGAGATTTTAAAGTACTCAACAGTACCGCAGAGTATTTGCTAAAAACTTCTCCTGCGCTAGGCGAAATCACCTTGCATGCCGAAGCAAATTCGCTGGAATTTTTACAACGGGAAATCGAATCGATTGATCGTTACAAATTTCTATGCAATGAACAGATGGCTTCCAAATTGAGCGCGTTACTTTCTAAAAAAGAGCTTACAAAATTGATCGGAAAGCCCTTTACAGAGGATAAGAAAATAAAGGATCTTTTGAAGGAGTTACAGAAAAACAAAAATTCCAATCAGGGCTGGGGCTGGTGGAACAAAAGTGAAACTGTGACCTGGATCAGCAACTATGTGATCGGGGTCCTGTTGGATGCCGGAGAAGCAGGATACCAGGTTGAGATCGATACGGAGATCTATGCAGAACGTGAAAAAACCATGTTGAAAAGCAGCTTGGCTTCGCTGGATCTTCTATTGGATAAAGATAAGCTTCACGGGGCCAAAGAGAATTTGTTTGGCTCCCTGATATATCTGCTCCGGCTAGATCCGAAAACCGATTACAAAGATTATTTCTTCGAAATTGATACAAAACTGAAAAGTAAAACCATTAAGGATAAACTGTTGAAATATCTATTGATTTCAAAACTGGGTCTTAAGGATTCACATGCTGCAGATACCGTTCTTAAATACTCCTCAAGGGCTATCTTAGGGGGGCTTTATTGGACTTCTGGAACTACAACAGATCAGAAAGGTAGATTTTTTATGCGACCTACGGAAACCAATACCGAGAATACACTGTTGGCTTACGGTGTCTTAAAATCAATTGGTGGTCATGATTCGGATTTAGAAAATATCCGTAATTACTTTTTCGCGCAGCGGCAGCAAAACCAATGGTATAATATCTACGAATCTTCCCGTATCATACGAAGTATTCTTCCTGATTTACTGAAAGAGGGTGAGTCTTTCCAGGCACCGGTAATGGTCATCAATGGCAAACGCGTCACTACATTTCCGTATACGCAAAGCTTTAAGTCGGATGAACAGATTAAAGTGAGGAAAGAAGGGACGGGGCCGGCTTTTGTGACAGCCTATCAAAATTTTTGGAATCCAAATCCTGTCATAGAAAAAGAAAAGGGCCTTGCCGTGGCAACGCGATTTAAGGACAATGGTGCTACGGTAGCGGCGCTAAAGGAAGGGAAGCCTGTAAAACTTGAAGCAAGCGTAACCTTAACTGGTGAAGCTGAGTATGTGCAGATCGAAGTTCCTATACCGGCGGGATGTTCTTATGAAACCAAAACCAATGGATACTATAGAATCGAGGCGCACCGAGAGCATTTCAAAGATCGTGTCGTCATTTTTTGCAACAAACTGGGGAAAGGTACACATACCTTTGAGATCGAACTTTTACCTCGTTATACCGGGACTTATACAGTCAACCCCGCGAAGGCTGAATTAATGTATTTCCCGACATACTATGGAAACGAGAAAATGAAAGAAATCGTGGTGGAGTAGATATGCTTTTACAAAAAAAGGGACTTATCACATGATAAGTCCCCAACATATAAAAACTAAAATTAAATTGTGCTATTGATGATCCCATCCACCACCTAGGGATCTGTATATGGCTACGCTTGCTTTGAGTTGGTTGACCTTTTTCTCAACGAGCTCAAATTTGGATTCCAGGGCATCACGTTGTGTCAGCAGAACCTCCATATAATCTGCGCGGGCGTATTTAAAGAGGTCGTTGGAAATACCGATAGACTCATTTAATGCATCAACTTCCTTGGTCTTAATTTGTAGGCCATTCTCCAGATTTTTAATTTTGGAGAGCTGGTTTGCAACTTCAATATAAGCAGCCAATATCGTCTGCTCATAATGGTAAACAGCCTGAACCTGTCGTGCATTTGCGCTATAATACGCGGCTTTAATTGCCCGTTTGTTGATCAAAGGGGCGGTTAGTTCACCAACGAGGGAAGAGAGAAACGCTTCCGGTTTGATGATATAAGTCGGATCAAAAGCTTGAAAACCTACTCCCGCTGCAATGTCCAGAGAAGGATAAAAGCGGGCTTTGGCCGATTTGATATCCAGTTTGGAGGCTGCAAGTTCATATTCAGCCTGCTTTATATCCGGTCTGTTTTCCAGAAGGTCGGCCGGGATGCCCGCATAAACGGTTTGCGGAACAAGCTGATCAAAGGATTGTTGATCCCTTTGAACCGGCTGCGGGAATCTTCCAACGAGGTAGTTTATTCTATTTTCTGTTTCTGTGATCTTCTGCTTGATATCATATTGCATACCTTGGGTTTTCAATATCTGGGCTTCAAATCTTTTGACGGCAAGTTTATTGGATCGCGCGTTTTTCTTCAAGTCATTTACCACGACAAGTGCATCGTTTTGAATCTTTACATTCTCATTGATAACCAGAAGTTCGTTGTCCAGCGCCAGGAGTTCATAATAAGAATCTGCAATTTCAGCGATCAGGTGAGTTACCATAAAGTTTTTGCCTTCCACGCTGGCAAAATACCGTTGCAGCTGCGCTTTAGTCGCATTGTGGAGTTTACCCCAGATATCTGTTTCCCATTGTGCCTGTACACCAACTCCAAAATCAAATAGCGGTTCCGGCATTTCGCGTCCGGGTTCGATTTCTGTATTCTTTTCCATCGCTCCAATGTTTGTGTAGCGACTTACTTTGTCGACCCCCGCACCAACTTTTACACCTACGGAAGGTAGATATTCACCTTTTTTGGCGCTTACCTCATTTTTGGCTATTTCAATTTCCTGAAGCATAATATGTAGCTCCTGGTTGTTTGCTAGTGCCTGACCGATCAGTCCTTGTAGATTGGGATCGCTGAAATAGCTGTTCCATTTGATTTTTCCTGTATTCACGGTGTCGCTGTCAGCATCCCCATAGTTTCCGGGAACGGTTCTATTTTCGGCACGTTGTTTTATTTCCAGTGGTTTGCAGGCTGCAAGACTAAGCAAGAAAAATGCGAAACCTGTATAGTGATATAATCTGTTCTTATTCATAATGTATCATGTCTTCGCTTAATGGTGATTCGTCTTCGGCTTGGATCATTTTTCTTCCGTCAGCCAATTTTGCAAAAATGTAGTAGAGTCCGGGAATGACAATAACGCCAAAGATAGTTCCGACGAGCATACCTCCCAGCGCTGAGGCACCTATGGTATGGTTACCGATAGCTCCGGCACCACTGGCAAAGACAAGTGGTACAAGTCCAGCGATAAATGCAAATGAGGTCATGAGGATAGGTCTGAAACGTGCTCGTGAGCCCTCAATAGCTGCTTCTAATATGCTATCGCCAGCTTGGCGCCTTTTCACGGCAAATTCTACGATAAGCACTGCATTTTTACCCAATAAACCAATAATCATGATCAGTCCGACCTGTGCATAGATGTCATTTTCCAGTCCCATAGCTTTTAATAGGAAGAATGATCCAAATACACCAACTGGTAGCGACAACAATACCGCAAACGGAATGATAAAGCTTTCGTACTGTGCAGCAAGTACAAGATATACGAAGACTAAGACGACTAAAAAGACATAAACGGCTTCGTTTCCACGTTGGGCCTCATCATAGGACAAGCCCTCCCAGGCAACTTTATAGCCATGTGGTAATGTTTGAAGTGCAGTTTCGTTGATTGCCTGAATAGCGTCGGCCGTTGTATACCCATTTGCCGGAAGTCCACGGATGGCGGCCGAATTGTACATGTTGTAGCGCGTGATTTCGTTTGGTCCCTGTGTTTTTTTTAAGGTCATAAAGGCCGAATAAGGAACCATTTGGTCATGATCGTTTTTGACGTAAAGGTTCATGATATCGGAAGGTAGCCTTCTAAATTCTGGTGAAGATTGTACATAGACTTTGAAGAACTGACCGAAACGGATAAAACCCTGCTCATAGGTACTACCGATAAGGATATTGAGGTTGTCCATGGCTTTACCAATGGAAACGCCTTTTTGCATGGCGGCGTTATTGTCAAATACCAATTCGTATTGTGGGTAATTGGCGGCAAAGAATGTAAAGACTCCGGTGAGTTCCTTACGTTTCTTTAGATTAGCGATAAATGCTTTATTTACTTTATCGAAATCTTGGTAATCGGTGGTCCTATTGAGGTCCAGCAGGCGCATGGAGAAACCTCCTGAAGAACCAAACCCTGGAACAGCGGGAGGTTCGAAGAATTCAACCGTTGCACCTAGATTTTTTGATTTTTCTTCAAGTTCTTCCATGATCTCTTTAACGGAGTGTTCACGTTCACCCCAGGTTTTGAGGTTGATAAGACAGGTTCCTGCATTCGATCCACGGCCTTCGGTCATGATTTCATAACCCGCCAGTGATGAGACAGATTCTACCCCATCTACCCCTTGACAGATCTTTTGGAGCTCTCTGGAAAGCTTATTGGTCTGTTCCAATGTTGATCCTGGAGGAGTCTGAATAATGGCATATATTGTGCCTTGGTCCTCGCTCGGTATAAAACCTCCTGGAAGCGTTTTGTTAATGACGAAAATTCCGACACAGAATGCTATTAAGATACCCCATGTAATTACTTTTCGGCTGGCAATTTTACGAAGTAAGGAGGCATACTTGCCCGTTATTTTATCAAAAGTACGGTTAAAAAGGTCGAGCGATTTAGTGAATACATTTGATTTTTTTGGTTTACCATGGTTATTTTTCAGGAGCATCGCGGCAAGCACAGGAGTAAGGGTTAATGCGACTACTGCAGATATCACGATGGAACTCGCCATGGTAATTGAAAACTGACGGTAAAATGTTCCGACAGGGCCTGTCATAAATGAAATGGGGATAAAAACGGCCACCATAACAGCTGTAATAGCGATAATAGCACCTGCGATTTCGCCCATGACTTCTTTTACAGCGCTGTATGGCGATATGGCACTTTCTTCCATTTTGGCATGTACTGCTTCAATGACCACAATGGCATTGTCCACGACAATCCCGATAGCAAGCACCAATGCAAACAAGGTCACTAAGTTGATCGACATACCGAACCATTGGATGACGAAGAATGTACCTATCAGCGAAACGGGCACGGCGATGATTGGAATCAACGTCGAACGCCAATCGCCAAGGAAAATAAACACAACAATGGCAACTAAAATAAAAGCATCGCGTAGGGTATGCATCACCTGTTCGATAGAAGCATCCAGGAATTGGGATACGTCATAACTGATTTTATAGTCTATCCCTGGAGGAAAGTTACCTTTCATCTCAGCAAGTTTTGCCTTCACATCTTTAATAACGTCATTGGCATTACTGCCATAATTCTGTTTCAACACAATTGAAGCCGAGGGATGCCCGTCTAAATTGGAATAGATGTCAAAGAATTCACTACCCAATTCGACTTTAGCTACGTCTTTTAACTTGATGTTTTCACCGTCGCCGTTTGCGCGAACGATAATATTGTCGTATTCTTCAGGTGTATTGTATTGCCCTTTATAAGTTAGGACATATTCGAGGGATTGCGCTGCAATACCCGAGCTTTGTCCCAGTCGACCGGGACGGCCGATGATGCTTTGTTCTCCTATCGCTTTCATCACTTCATCAACTGACAAGCTATAGGCGCGCATACGATCGGGATTTAACCAGACGCGCATGGCATATCTACGGCTACCTAAGATTTGTGATTTGGCGATGCCATGAATACGATTGATTTCAGGAATGATATTTACCGTTGCATAGTTGTACAAGAACTTTTCATCCATGCTTTTATTTGTACTGTAAAGATTCACGTACATCAGCATACTGGGCTGAATTGGATTGACGACGACTCCTTCCTTTTGAACAAGTTCAGGCAATAGTGGCATAACCTGATCCACCCGGGTTTTGACCAGTACTACGGCATCGTTAGGATCTGTTCCCGGATCAAATACGACGTTTACGGTTGCTTCACCGGCACTGGTCGCATCGGTTGCGATATAGCGCATTCCCTGTACACCGTTGATTGCATTCTCCAGTGTAATCAATGAGGATTTTACAAGTACATCGGCACTTGCACCCGGATAGGCAATGGAGACCGCAACTGTAGTTGGTGCGATTTTTGGAAATTGCTCAGTAGGAAGTTGCTTTATGGCCAAACCTCCGATAAATAGGATTACAACCGATATGACAATAGCAAATACCGGTCGATGTATTACTTTTTTAAACATAATGCTGCTTTTTAATTACTCTGCATATAAATCTAAGTTTGACATGACTTTCTCCGGTGTCTGATATTTGGATTCAATGGTCTGGTTTTCCTGTACCATGCGAAGTCCATTCAGTAGAATCTTTTCGTCCTTGCCCAATCCGGAAGAAACAACATAGATATGCGGCAGTTCGGCAGCAACTTTTATTTCTCTTGCTTTTACTTTATTATCTTTTGTAATAACGTAAACATATTTTTTTTCAAGCTCTTCGAATGTAGCTTTCTGAGGTATCATAAGCGCGTTATTATAGGGCGATGTAATGACGATATTACCTGTCTCGCCATAACGCAATAATCCCTTTGGATTTGGAAAAGTCGCTCTGTAGGCAATATTTCCAGTTTCATTATTGAAGTCTGATTCAATTGTTTCAACAATACCCTCATGACCGAATTCTTTTCCATTGGCCATGTTTAACCGTACATGCAGCGGGCTAGTGTCTTTTTTTGTGTCCATTTGATTGAGGTATTCGACTTCGGGGACATTGAAGTAAACCCACATTTTACTGTTATCGGACAGTTCTGTGATCAGCTCGCCTTCATCTACAAGACTTCCTTTACGGACATGGAGCTTACCAACGATTCCTGAAAACGGTGCTACGATGTCAGTAAATTTGAGATGAGTATTCATAGCGGCTAACTCAGCTTTGGCTTTTTCATATTTTGCTTTTGCCATTTCAGTTTCCTGCGGAGCGACAATATCTTTTTCGGACAGATTTTTGGTGTTCTGATATTCGATTTCAGCATATTTTACCTCGGCTTTAGCACGATTAACATCGGACTCATAGAGGTTGGGCATGATTTTAAAGAGGGGTTGTCCTTTTTGTACAAATTGACCTTCATCGACAAATATCGATTGAATGTAGCCTTTTTCCTGCGCGCGCAATTCAATATGGTTGATCGAACGGATTTGGGCGACATAATCTTTATTGACAATTGTATCTTTGACCAAAGGAGTAGTGACGTTGAAAACTGCAGCTTCTTTTTTGTCTTTTTTTTCTGACTGACAGCTTGTCGATAGAATAATAAGGCACAGGCTTATATACATAAAGCTTCTCATGACCATGATAATAGTTTTTTAATTATTTTCGAAAAATTGAACAATAGTGTGACCTGCTTCCAAATGATTTTGAAAGTTATTTTGATCTTTTTTTAAGAAATTATTAAAAAATCACAGCCTGAATACACTGTAATGGATATATAGGGCGCTTTTTCGTGAAGTATGCTGGTTGGAATTTGCAAGCGAAACTGCTGTGCGTGTATTGTGAAATTCGGGATGTATATAAGAGACTAGATTTCCAAAACCCTCTCCTTTAAGTGCGAATAAGTTAGGGCTATTGGAATCACTTCCGGTGTCGTCGTTTTCATTATCATTTTCTGAAAAATAAGCCCTTAATTTTTCATGTCGAGGACGTTTAGTTTTGCGAATAACTTTGGTGTCATAATCTTCGCTTTTTAATTGCTTGTTGAAATGATTGACAGCGTGAAGATTGCAGGAAGGGATTTTATTTGGTGTTGGCATATGATACCAGCCAAAACTGATAAGTATTGCGCAAACTACGCCGAACAGATATTGATGGAATTTTCCTTGCATCCTTGAAAGCAAATGTAATTAAACTTTAAAAATGATACAAGTGATTTAGGTATGGAAATTTTAAAGTTTATGTAATATTGTTACAAAGTGTTTAAACTGACGGTGTTTTAGTAATTAATTGTGTAAAAATTGCTCAAATTCCGTTTTTGAAATTGCGTTTAGGTCATATTTTTGAAAAATATGACCTAAATAGCTTTAGTTTTCTTCAATGGGTTATGTTTTTAGGTTTTTTTCGAGTTTATTTTCGTTGTTTTTTTGTTTGGCCTAATCTATTCTTTTACTTGAGTAAAAATGGCTTGCAGTATTTTTTGATAAGTAACTACCTTAATATTCAATTGGGCTATTCTAAACGGTTTTTAACGTTTTCTGATTATTTCGTAGCATTTGTATTGCTTTTTCAGCTCTTGTTTTTCGGGTTTGTTCCTGTTTTGCTGATCCAACCCAATCACAATAGCCTTGTTTGTATGATTTGGAAAGTGTTTCAAAAAAAGCATTGGCTTTTTCGTCCATATCCAACAATTGTTGGAGTTCCATAGGAACGCTTTCGATATGTTCATTTTTTTTTAACATATATTTTTATCCTTTGATTCCCGATAAAAATACATAAATATCTTCGAGTTGCCGGCCTTTATTGCATGAATACTTTTGACTTGCCCGTTAGGTAATACGATCAGGAGATTGCAATACTTTTTCTTGGAATAAGACTTACATGTTGCCGCTGTCTTCATATGCGTTGAAACATATATTGTTCTTATTTGTTTTTCTATTAGTCAACAAAAATTTTCAATATGAAAGCAGTACGTTTTTTTGGGCACAAAGATGTCCGCGTTGTGAATGATCTTGTGAAGCCCGTTCCTAAGGGCGATGAAGTATTACTAAAAATTGGTGGTGCAGGTGTTTGTCATTCTGATCTTCACATTATAGATGAGGGGACCGTTGTAGGTACGGTGTTTACCTTGGGACACGAAAATGCGGGCTGGATTGAAGAAGTTGGATCTGATGTAAAAGACTATAAAAAAGGTGATGCGGTATTGGTCTATGGTCCTTGGGGCTGTGGGCACTGTAAACCCTGTCAGCAATCAAAAGAAAATTATTGTGATCACCAGTCTGAAATGGCTTATGGTGGTGGGCTAGGCCTAGATGGCGGGATGGCGGAATATATGCTTGTCCCTTCTTCGCGCTTACTGGTCCCAATTTATGACTTAGATCCAGTCATTGCTGCGCCATTAACGGATGCGGCACTTACACCTTATTCGGCGATAAAACGTTCTATTGGTAAATTAACGGCAGATGAATATGTAGTTGTAATCGGAGTTGGAGGTTTGGGCCATGTTGCATTACAAATACTAAATGAAGTAAGCGCGAGTTCAATTATCGCCTGTGATGTCACCGAAGAAAAACTAGCCTTTGCTAAAGAACTGGGGGCAGCCTATGTGGTCAATTCGAAGGATGCAAATGCAGCCGAACAAATCAATAAGATTACCGGCATTAAAAAAGCTAAAGTAGTGATTGATTTTGTAGGCGCAACATCGACTATAGATCTAGGAACAAAGGTTGTTGGTTTGGATGGTGACCTGACAATTGTTGGATTAGGTGGGGGACACTACCAGTACAATATGTCTGGGCTTCCTTTTGGTGTGAGTATGACAAACCCATATTGGGGCTCGCGGGTTGAGCTTATGGAAGTTGTAGGTTTGGCTAGGCAAAGGAAGATTCATATTGAAATTGAGCAGTTTAAGCTTGATCAGGCTAACGAAGTTTATGATCGAATGCGCAACGGTAAGATCAAAGGAAGGGCTGTACTGATTCCTTAGTAAAAAAAAGTCTATCTTTTTGGTAGTTTATTTTGGTTTTTATCTTTTTGATGCTTATCTTTGTTGTATCATAATTTAGGTTTATAATTGGTTATTTAAGGTTTTCATTCTCCCCGTTTGAAAACCTTTTTTTTTTGAAAGTCTCTCTTTTGATTGGTTATTAAAAACCTTCTGCATTCTCTACTGTTGTAATACTAGTAATCTGCGCTGATTTATCTGCAAAATATTTATGGACAAAACAATTCTCGTACTCACCGATTTTTCTGAAAATTCATGGACCGCTATCCGCTATGCGGCGAATCTGGCTAAAAGATTTAACTGGACAGTAGAGCTTCTGCATACTTATACTATCCCAATAAAAGACAGTGTCCATGCTAAAATGGAGAATATGTTTTTGACGCCTCAGAAGGAAGAGGCTGAAGGCATGCTCAAGGACTGGCAGACACGTATCGACGATGAATTTCCTGATCTCAGCAGTAAAACCGTAAGTTTGCTCGGCGACTTGGAAAAAACGGTACTAAACTTACTACAAGAAAAGGAATACCGCTTTATCGTTATGGGAGCTAAGGGTAAAGGTATGATACAAAATGCGGTCTTGGGAAGCAATACCTTTGCCCTGATAAAAAAGAGTCCAATCGGTGTCTTGGCAGTACCCATCATGTTCCAAAAATTTAGGTTACAAAATATCGGATTACTGAGCAATTTTAAAGCGTCCGAATATGATCTACTTGACAGTTTCATCTTACGTGTACCGGAGAAATTCAATCTCAGTCTCTTGCACGTAACACAAAAGTATATCTCTCCAAAACGAGAAGATATTGAAGACTGGAAACAAAAGCTATCCACCCAATTCTCGTTTAATAAAATTGATTATGTGGAAAAAAACGCGGTCAATCGCTTAGATTACAATATGCCTATACCGCGTTGCATCGACTACATGGTAGAAATCGAAGCTATTGATCTTTTACTTGTGTCGTACATTCCTAAAAGTTTTTTCAAAAGTATATTTTCCAGAAATCTTACGAAAGCAATTTATCGTAATCTGACGGTTCCTACTTTTTTTAAGCGTAATTTATATTAATTGTCGGTAATCTCCTCCTTGTTATTACTATCCATTGGTTAATTGTACACGATTTAGTAAGTAGAAAATGATTGCACTAAAGTTAATAGCCGTGATTTTATGATTGCTAACTGAAATTTAAATCGCCTCTCCGATATGAAGTAATGTATTCGTATTTTTCATTAGCTTTATACATAGTTGTATAAAATATAAACATAATGAGCCTTTGGATACTTCCTTTAATCACCATACTTTCCGCAAGTCCCGATAGTACGCATGCAGGAGAATATAAGTTTGCTGAAACGCCCAGTTGGAGCGATGAGTTTGATTACAATGGTCTGCCGGACGCAAGAAAATGGGGGTATGATGTAGGCTCCTTGCATAATGGCTGGGGAAATCATGAACTTCAATACTATACAGCTGCAAACAGGAAAAATGCAAGTGTGGCAAATGGTGTTTTACGTATTACTGCAATAAAAGAACAATATGAGGGGTTGGATTATACTTCTGCTAGGCTGGTCAGTAAGAACAAGGGCGATTTTCTGTATGGTCGATTTGTAGTCCGAGCCAAGGTACCGAAAGGGAAAGGTACGTGGGCAGCCGCTTGGATGTTGCCGACAGATTGGGTTTATGGAGGATGGCCACATTCGGGGGAAATAGATATCATGGAGCATGTCGGTTATGACGAGAATGCAATACATTACCGTTCATACAAAGGACTATAATCATTCCATTGGAACTCAAAAAGGAGTGATGAAGCGAATTAATCAGGCAACATCGGAGTTTCATGATTATCGGATTGACTGGACCCCCGAGTATATCCGGGGTTTCGTGGATGATGTTCAGATCTATAGTTTTCCGAATGAAGGAAAAGGCAATGGCGTGTGGCCATTTGATAAAAGATTTCATTTACTATTGAATCTGGCCGTTGGTGGAGATTGGGGCGGTGTGCAAGGTGTCGATAGTAGCGCATTTCCTGCTGAGATGGAGGTGGATTATGTCAGGGTATATGATTTACTGAAACCTTAAATGAATCTTATTTTCTGTAATTTATAAAGATTAATTCAAATGTTTAGGCATCAAGGGAGAGGAAGGAATTATACTCATAATTTGAAGTTAGCCTCTATTTTGTCTTGTGTTGCAGGCCTGGTTAATATTACAGGTGTTCTTGCCGTTGGCACTTTAACAACAAATGTCACAGGTCACTTCGCATTTTTTTCAGAACAGTTGATTTTAATGAATTACAAGATGGCTTTGATTTATCTGTTATATATTGCTTTCTTTTTAATGGGAGCTACCGTTTCAGGTTTTATTGTAGAATTAGCCTCAAAAAAGAAATCACATAACGCTTATATCATTCCAATTTGTATCGAGTCTATTATCTTAATTAGCGTAGGACTGGTCCCAGCTTTATTTAAAGCAGGGCCAACTTTGCCAACAATAATTTCATTTGCCCTGCTTTTTGCTATGGGACTTCAGAATGCTCTGGTAACGAAGGTGTCACAATCCGTTGTCAGAACGACGCATTTGACCGGATTGTTTACTGATCTTGGTATTGAAATTTCACAGTTGCTTTTTTATAGAGAAATTGTTGAGAAAGTGAAATTACACAAAAGTATTTTTCTTAAGTTGATGATTATTGGTGGTTTTTTTTTCGGGGGAATTATAGGAGGTTTTATGTTTCAATATTTTAAATTGAAAACATTAATGTTACCCGCTACAATGCTTTTGTTTGCCTTATGGTATGACCATATTCTGCTTAAGTTTTATCATTTGAAGCGAAGCTTAAGGGCGGATGAATAATAGTTTTGAGTCAGGATCTAACCTAATAACAACACCGGAAGCACTTGTGCCCAAATCTGATGGGGATTTTCCTTCACCGAATTATGCTTTTCCTTATTTCTCTGTAGCCGGAAGATTAGTACTGAAAGATGTAATTATGTTGGCAGCAGCGTTGATTATTGGAGCATATAGTGTTGACCGCCTGATGGAAAAGTAGATTTAGGATCAACGCGAATAGATGCTTTTTTATGAAATAGTTGCGGTTTGCCCAGACTAGCGAATAGTGAATCAAGCTATATTTGCCAACTTTTGGAAGGTATCTTTGATGCCAGCTGTATTTTGGCAGCATCTTTGTATCTCGTCGTTAAACTATATTGAGTTATACCACGAACGATATGAAAATAATACGAACGACCCTTTCATTTCTTCTGTTTAGTTTCATCCTTTTAGTTGGATGCAACAATAATCAACAGATCAGGATGATTGATAAAGATGGGAACACACATTTGTTGACAAGAGAAGGTGATCGAAAAGGAGAATTGGGACTGCAGCGTATCATCGCTCGTGGCAATGATACAGTAATAACGATTGATGGTGCAGGTCATAAAATGATATGGACAGCTTCAGATGTGACCAATATTGATACAACAAAGATTCAATATTATCTCAAAAAAAGAAATGGAAGCAGTGTTCATATTTATACACCCGTCGATGTAAATCAAAATTTTATAGATGTAGAGGATAGTCAAAATGTTTTGTCAGATCCTTATGATGGTACAGACAAGAAAAAATCCTTACTGTAGATTGCCGCATGAAAAAGCATAATTTGGTCTAAAGAGAAAATCCTAGCAAGTTTGCTTGCTAGGATTTTTTTTTGGGTACTTTGGCACCTTCTTTTTTGGCTTCGGAGAGGCCGATAGCAATCGCCTGTTTTCGTGATGTTACCTTTTTTCCGCTACCAGATTTTAATTTTCCCTCTTTCATTTCGTGCATCGTCTTTTCAACTTTCTCAGATGCTTTTTCTGAATATTTTGCCATAATAGTGTTACACCTTGATCTGTTATTAAACACTTCTGCAAAAAGAACAGCTGTTTCAGTTGAATCGTTTGAAAATTCTTTGAGAGCGAAATAGCGAGCATCTGTATCCGCTAATTCAATTCATTTCCAGCTTTAATCACGGCTTGGTTGACGGCTTTTATTCTTTCAAGAACCATTTTTTGTATTTTACGGTCGTAAGTCAATAGACCATTGACTTCATGTTCCACGTCTGTAGTTTGCGTATAAATAGCAACACTGAGTCCTTTGTATCTGAGCAATTGTTCGACATTATCCATTAGGAATATATAACGGTCTGTGAGTGCCTCTATAGTGGGTTCGTATGCATAGGCATTGTTTTCGACGGGCCACATGTGATCGCGGACAAATAAGCCTACGCCACCAAACTCTCCAAGGGAAGCAGCCCGTTTCGGATCAGGTTCTGAGGCACCCTTGGGGCCAACATAGATATGGGTGTCAACAAAATCTCCATTTCCGGGATCACCATAAGCTTTTTGGTAAGATGGATTGTTGTTAAATCCCGAATTACCGTTCACTAAACGTGAAGGGTCATATTGTTTGGTCCAGTCGGTAATATTGCGAACATCGAAAGCGCCCCAATTTTCGTTAAAAGGAACCCAGGCGATAATGGATGGGGAGTTGTAGTGGTCGTCAATGATGGCCTTGTATTCATCACGAAATGCTTTTCGATAAATCGTAGTATCTTCATCGGGATACCAAAGGCAAGGCATATCTTGCCACACGAGCAGTCCCATTTTATCTGCCCAATAATAGAACCGTTGGGGTTCGGTTTTCATATGCTTACGAATAAGGTTATAACCAGCTTTTTTGGTAAACTCGATATCATATTTGAGAGCTTCTTCCGTAGGTGCTGTTAGAATACCATCGGGCCAGTACCCCTGATCCAGGAGACCGAGCTGCATCACAAATTTGTCATTCAATAGCGGCCTTACAATTCCGTTTACCTTACCAAGTTTAATATCACGCATACCAAAATAACTCTTAACCTCGTCGATGATTTCTCCATTCTTCCCATGTATACTTAATTTTAAATCGTATAAAAAGGGGGAGTCAGGAGACCAAAGTTTTGGATTTTCTACCGGGATATTAAATTCCATGCCCGACTGAATTACCGTTTTTGAAATTTCTTTTCCTTCTGAAGAAACGATGGCTGTAACTTTTGCCTTGGCTGTGCTAGTGACCTGTATTTTTAGTTGTTTTTCTGCTACTTGAGGTAATAATTTGATTCCCTGTATATGGTTTTTGCTTACTGGTTCCATCCACACAGTTTGCCATATGCCAGAAGAAAATGTATAGTCGCCTCGAGGTCCATTTTTGCCCGAAGGATACTTACCGTCGTTCTTGTCATGTGCTGCAACGACAATGTTATTTGGACCGGCCTTTAAAAACTCAGTGATGTTGATCCAGAAGGAGTCGTAGCCACCTGAATGAGTACTAGCTTTTTTTCCATTTACAAATATGGTCGCATCGTGATCCACTGCACCAAAATGGAGTATAATATCTTTCCCTTTCCAATGATTAGGTAGCTCGAAATTTTTACGATACCACAGATTAATTTCTTGTTTGCGTTGTATTCCGGATAAATAGGACTCTGGACAGTAGGGGACAAGAATGCTTTCTCGGCTGCGGTCAAAGGAAATGGGGGCAGCAGGATTCAGCGCATTCGGAGCGTCCTTTCCACCTATATAATCCCATTTACCGTTGAGACATAGCCATTCGTTCCTTTCCATTTGGGGACGTGGATATTCGGAAAGTGGGATTTCTGTTTGCTTGGCTATTGCTGTCCATGGGGTTGAAAGCTGTGGCTGTTGTGCCAAAGCATTAAGCCAACCGAAGAGCGATAGTGCCAGCACAAAAATTGAGGTTTTGGTTTTTATCATGGTATACTTCTTGGTTTTTCAGAATATGAATATAAGTATACTAAAATGATTTAGTGAATTATAAACGAAATGTTACTAGTGCCGCTTTCATATTGGGCTTGGTTGGTTGGTTGGTTGGTTGGTTGGTTGGTTGGTTGGTTGGTTGGTTGGTTGGTTGGTTGGTTGGTTGGTTGGTTCACAAAAGAAATAGATGTTGGATTAAAGAAATTTACAGGAGCTGCCATTTTTGAGACAGCTCCTGTAAAATGCTTATTACCAGATTTTGATTCTTTCTTCCGGTGACTTGTACAGTTTGTCTCCTTGTTTAACATCGAAAGCTTTATAAAAAGCGTCAACATTGATCAATGGACCAAAACTTCTGAAATATCCTGGAGAGTGTGGATCAGTTTTAACTTGGTTGACCATATATTTTTCACTGGATAGGGTTCTCCAAACAGTTGCCCAGCTTAGGAAAAAGCGTTGATCTTGCGTGTATCCACTTATTTCACCTGGGTTTCCCTTATCTTTTAAATATAGTTGAAGTGCGTCGTAAGCAATGTTTACACCTCCTAAATCCGCGATATTTTCACCGTTTGTAAATGTTCCGTTGACGAAAGTGCCTTTTACAGGTTCATATTTATCGTATTGAGCTGCGAGTGTTTTTGTTGCTTTTTCAAAATTGGCTTTATCTTCTGGTGTCCACCAGTCTACCAAGTTTCCGTCCGCATCAAATTGTGCGCCCGAATCGTCAAATCCGTGGCTCATTTCGTGGCCAATTACCGCACCTATACCACCGAAATTGACAGCTGCGTCGGCTTGTGGGTTGAAAAATGGCGGTTGAAGAATTGCTGCCGGAAACACGATCTCATTGTTTACGGGATTGTAATAGGCATTTACTGTTTGTGGAGTCATTCCCCATTCTGATTTGTCAACAGCTTTGCCAATTTTAGCCAGATCCTTTTCATATCGCCATGTGGTGATATTTTGGAGGTTAGCATACAGATTACCGCCTTTATTTTCAGATAGAATACTCAATTTAGAATAATCTTTCCATTTGTCCGGATAGGCAACTTTTACAGTAAATTTGTTTAATTTTTCAAGCGCTTTTCCTTTTGTAGCCGAAGACATCCAGCTTAAATCGTTGATATGGACTGCAAAACTTTTCTTTAAATAGTCGATCAATTCGACCATTTGTGCTTTAGCCTCAGCTGGAAAATATTTTTCGACATATAATTTTCCGAAAGCTTCACCTAATGTGGAATTGATCAGTTCAAATCCTCTTTTATTTAATGCTCTTTGTTCTTGTTGACCTCTTAAATACTTACCATAAAAAGCAAATCGCATGTCTCCTAATTTTTCGCTTAAATAAGAGGCACTACCGTTGATCATATGGAATTTTAAGTAATCTTTAATAACAGGAAGGTTTTGTGCACTGACCAATTTATCGAAGTTCTTGTAATAACCTAATTCCCCAATGATTACTTTTTCTGTATTGACACCTACTTTTTTAAGGTACTCAGGTAGATTTACATTTTTAACCAAGGCGGTTAACTCTGCCATGGTCTGTGGATTGTACTGTAACGTATTATCACGGCTTTGTTCATTGGTCAAGTAGGTCTTCGCAATGCTTTTTTCGTAGTCAACGATTCCTTTTGCGGCAGCATCAGCATTTTTATAGCCCAATTCTGTTAACATGGAAGCTACATATTTTTGATACTCGGCAATAGCTTCGGTATTTTTTTCATTTTCTTTTTGATAATAATCTCTTCCAAGTCCTAAGGAGGCATCTCCTAAGTAGACTGCGTTCATTTTTGAATCTTTTAAATCAGCATAGACACCCCAGCCATAGAAATTATTCTCACCTTCTTTCGTTACGGAAGTTAAATAATTCTGAAGATCTTTTAGGTTTTTAATCGCGTCAATTTTGTTTAAATTTCCCTGAATCGGCTTAATACCGTCTGCATTTCTTTTCTGTAAGTTCATGTAAGAAGCATACAGGTCCTGTATTTTTTTGCCCTCACTTCCTTCAGGAAATTTATCTTTTAAAAGTGAGTTCAGAATTTTCATCGAATTGTTGTCCGTATCTTCTGCCAATTTATTGAAGCTTCCCCAAGTGGGTTTGTCGGAAGGAATTTTAGCCGTTTTCATCCAGGTTCCGCTTACGTAGTTGTAAAAGTCATCCTGTGGACGTACAGATTTGTCCATTAAGCTCAGATCAAGTCCTTTGTCGGGTACTGTACCTGCTGTCTGTGCTTCCGCATGCTGTGTGTAGACTCCAGCCAAGAAAATTAGGGCGAGTGTTAATTTTTTCATTGTTGTTTTAATGTTGTATGATTTTCAATAATTCAATCTGGGAGTACGCACAAATTACGGACAAAATAGGTTATGTTATTTGCTCCGTGTAATTCGATTTGTAGCAGCCATGTCAATAATTAGCTGTGATTTTTTTAAAGCAAAAAAAATCATTTACACAAATGACGGAAAATTCTAATTCAGCAACAAGTAAATTTGATCATTATCTGTCATTTTATTAAACTAATCGGGTAAATTAACATGTTATTCGTTTGCTAACGAATAACATGCATATACTTTTTAAAGTATATCCTTTGATGTGTCGGTGAACGCTCCACTATCTGACTTAGTTAAGCTATTTTAGGGTAAGAAGAAATACTAAACTTAATATGGAAATACTAAACTTAATATGAATTTAGTTTAGTATTAATAAACGATGTTTAATATTGCTTACATTTTCATCTATAAGTAAGCGATTATGTTCAAACTATCCTATTCAATTTCACCTAAAGTTACTGGCCTAACATTGTCATTGGCCATGCTGGCTGCACAGGGGTTTAGCCAGACCCGATCGTTCCAGGGGAGACTGGTCGATTCATTGAGTCAAGGCGCTATTCATGGCGCAACAATTCGTAATTCTCATTTAGCTAAGCTTGTTTCATCGGATCATTCCGGTAAGTTTGTGATTGACGCACATATCGGTGATACGCTAAGAATTGGCTACATGGGGTATCTTCCCAAGGTTTTCATTGTTGGTAATCAACCTTCATCCGTTATTTCGCTTATACCGAACCAACAATCCCTTAATGAGGTGGTTGTAACTGCGCTTGGTATCAAAAAAGAAAAGCAGGCTATTGGCTATTCAGTGCAGGAAATAAAAGGCAAAGACATGGTTAAAGCTCGGGAACCAAATGCTATTTCTGGTTTAGCTGGACGCGTGTCAGGCTTAACAATTACACCGAGTACAAACTTATTTGGAGACCCGGGTATCACGTTACGTGGTCGGAGCAATATTCTTATTGTGGTCGATGGCATGCCGATTAATACCGATTCATGGAATCTTAGTCCGGATGATATCGAATCCTATTCTGTCTTAAAAGGGGCAAATGCTGCGGCATTATATGGGAACAGAGGTCAAAATGGAGCGATTGTGATAACGACAAAACGAGCAAAATCACAGGATAAAGGTTTCCAGGTTGAATTTAACTCAAGTACACAATTGCAGACGGGGTATAATGCGATACCAAAAATTCAAACCGAATATGGCCCGGGTTCAAATTATCAATATGCTTTTAAAGATGGTCGTGGGGGTGGAATCAATGACAACGATTACAATATTTGGGGACCCCGATTTGAAGGACAGCTTATTCCGCAATATAACAGTCCGATAGATCCCAAAACAGGACAGCTTATTCCCTTACCTTGGGAGGCCAGAGGAAAAGATAATTTGAAGAAATTTCTTCAGAATGGTCTTTTGAGTACAAACAATATTGCTATATCGACCAAAAATGATCATGGTGATCTACGCTTATCTGCGTCTCAGATGTTTCAACGGGGAACTACGCCTAACACTAAATTGGGAAGCACCAATATAAATCTTACCGGAGGCATTAACGCTGGTAGTAAGCTCCGTTTCGATGCGAGCATAAATTACAATAAGCAGTATTCACCAAATTATCCAAATATTGCTTATGGACCAAATAGTCCTATTTACATTCTTACATTATGGGGAGCGGCAGATTATGATATTGATGATCTTCGCAACTATTGGCAGCCTGGGAAAGAAAATGTACAGCAGTACAATCGTGAATACACCATTTATGACAATCCTTGGATGACGGCTTATGAAAATTTGAGGACTTATAATAAGGATGATATCTACGGTTACGTGTCGGCTAATTACAAGTTTAATGATAAATTGTCATTAAATGCACGTACCAGTGCTAGTACCTGGAATAGGAATAGAACGATTAAAATTCCAATTTCTGCCAACTTATATAATTATAATATCGGTGGAAGCCGTGTTGGAGGTTATCAGGAAACCTATGATACTTTTTGGGAAAATAATACAGAAGTCTCCTTAAAATACCAAAATCGTATCGCCGAGGACATAGGCTTCTCAGGCTCAGTATTTGGTAATTTAAGAACCGTCAGTGTCAAATCGCTGTTTGCACGTACAGATCGTGGATTGACTGTGTCCGGTGTTTATGACTTAAGTAATTCGATCATGCCCACGGTGTCTACTAACGATCGCGCCCTGCGTCAGGTGGGAAGTGTCTATGGATTCATGGATTTAGACTATAAAAGTATGTTATTCTTAAATCTAACGGGGCGATTTGATAAATCTTCGACGATGCCGGTAAAGAATAACACTTACTTCTACCCATCGGCTTCACTAAGCGCTGTGATTTCACAGATGGTCACTTTGCCCAAGGTTATTTCCGCATTAAAAATCCGTGGGGCATATGCCAACGTTGCAAGTGATTTTGTCAATGAATCGGCCCAGTACGATATTTATAAACTTTTGCCGGCATACAGTAACTATGGACGTTGGGCCAATTCAATGACCGGCGTAACATATACCGATGTATTACCTAACCCGGATCTCGTGGCAGAGCGTGTGAAAACGGCGGAAATAGGTTTGGAAACACGTTTATTTAACAACCGTCTGGGTTTCGATTTTGCTTTTTTTAGAAACTTGGAAGGTCCCAGGATTATCGAATTGGCTACGTCGGTTACTTCAGGTGTAAGAGCGAGACAAACCAATGGGTTGACTTTATTGCGTAAAGGTATCGAGCTGAGTATCGATGGGACTTTGATTCAACAGAAAGATTTTAGCTGGAATGTAATGGTCAATGCATCAACAAATCATGCCTGGCTACATGACATCGATGGGCATCAAACGCGTTCGGGGAATGTTCGTGTTGGTGAGCGATGGGACGGATATTACGTGAATGATTTTCAGCGTGATGAAAAAGGAATGCCAATTGTGGGTACAAACGGTTTACCAGCTTACAATCCTTATGTGAGCAGAATAGGTTATAGCGATAATAAATTTACGGCCAGTATCAGCAATAGTTTCCGATACCGTGATTTCAGTTTTAGTTTTCTTGTGGATGGCCGCTTTGGTGGTTTAATAAAAAATGTGCAGGATGCCAAACAGTGGGGATCGGGAACACATCCCGAATCAGCAAATGAATATCGTCTAAAGGACAGGGAAAATAGGGATGTCAAAGATTATAAAGGAACTGTCATGACCAATGGGTTAAAAATAGTCAAGGGGCAGCTCAATACAGATCAGGATGGTAAGATAATCTCCGATACAAGAGAATTTGCCCCAAATGACATTTCTGTGTTGTGGCAAAATTGGGCCACTAATTACTATCAGTCGGGACCAATTACGGCCAAAGGCCGAACCTTTGTCAAATTACGGGAGATCGTTTTCAGTTATAATGTACCTGCCAACTTGTTGAAAAATTCCAGATTCTTCCGCAGTGCAAGTGTTTCAGTCGTCGGTAGGAATTTGCTGTATTTCACTGGAAAAGGTACCCAAAATATGGATTTGGACCAATTCACCAGTGCTAGCTCAGACTAGACACCATCAGTAAAGAGCTTTGGTCTAAATCTTAATGCAACCTTCTAAAAACTTAGTCAAAATTTTTAAAAATGAAGTACTTTAAATCCACTCTCATTCTTCTCCTGTTCGGGTGCTCTTTCAGTTCCTGTAAAAAGATAACGGATCTACAAAAAGACCCTGCGGCCGTATATAATCCTGCTCCAAAACTTTTGTTTACGGGAATACTTATGCGTTCTTACGATGCGCCATGGAGTGAAGATCATCGACATAATCAGTATATGACACAAAATGAGGCCTATTATGCGGGGCAACCTTATGGATGGACTACAGGCTCTTTTGAAACGCCCTATGGTATATTGCGTGATGTGTACCGTATGGAAATCGAAGCTGCGAAAACTCCTGAATTGAGTGCTGCTTATATGACCATGGCCAAATTTTTCAAGGCTTATTTCTTTGCCCGAACGACTGAAATGTTTGGTGATATTCCATTGACAGAGGCTCTGCAGGGTGAATCGGCGGGCAATTTTGCACCCAAATACAATCCCCAGCTGGAGGTATATCAGCAAGTGCTTAGCTGGCTTGAGGAGGCGAATAATGAACTGGCAAATCTCAAAGAAAAAGGCAATACATTAGATGGCGATTTCTTTTACAATGGCAAGCCTGAGCAGTGGCAGAAACTGGTCAACTCGTTTAAGCTACGTGTTTTAATTAGCCTCAGCAAACGTGCCGACGATAGCCCCGCATTGCGGGTTAAGGAACGCTTTGCTGAAGTTTTGGCGAATCCTACCAAATACCCGCTGATTCTTGAAAATCGGGATAATTTTCAACTCCTTTACAATAATATTAACACCTATCCGCTATGGCCAACAGACGGTGTGATTATAAAAAAGGATGTGCGCAACACATTGGGAGCAACCTACCTGAATATTTTAAAGACTTTACAGGATCCAAGATTGTTGATTCAGGCACTGCCGGCTTCGGCGATGCCTTCTGATCCTACGCGCCCCTTCGACGCATACAATGGCGGGAAAACAGGCGACCTACAGAGTACCTTGCTAAAACAAGCTGCGGATGGACAGCTATCTATGATCAATTTCGATTATTGGCTCGCTTCGCCGTCTGGGGTTCCGTCTATTCAACTTGGTGCCTCCGAAGTCCAATTTGCTCTGGCAGAAGGTATCAATCGCGGTTGGGCTAGCGGAGATGCTGCGGTAAGATTTCAGTCGGGGATAAGTCAGTCGATGCTGTTCTACGGAGTTTCTCAAGACAAGATCAATTTATTCTTACAAACAAATCCTTACAAAGGGAACAATATGGAAGGGTTAAAGCAGATCTTAACACAAAAGTATGTGGCATTTTTTGAAAACTCAGGAAAACAGGCATTTTTTGAGCAGCGCCGGACAGGAGTGCCAGTTTTTGATATAGGACCTTCGAATGCCAATAATAACCAGATACCGAAACGGTGGGCATACCCCAAGACTGAATACAGTACCAACGAAACTTACTTGAAAGATGCTTTGCAACGTCAGTTTAATGGATCAGATACCCAAAATGACATTATTTGGCTTATTAAATAAAATACAAAGTAAGCGTAATTAGTTATGGAAAGACCTCTTGGATTTGTGTCCGAGAGGTCTTTTTACGTAGACAATTGTTTCTATAAATCGTTTATTACTTCTCTTTGATGGTCAACATACGTATCAGGAGATCTTGTATGGAGAGACTATCCAGCTCTTTTCCAATAAATACCAGTGTATTCATTTTTCTTTCATCCTGTTTCCAATGGTTACCGTAGTCCATATCGACACGTGAACCGACGGTCTGTATAATGATTTTTTTGTTTTCATCTTTTTTATAACCAATTCCCTTCATTCGGTAAATTTTGTTTGGATACTTGCCGACGAGTTTGCTCAAACCGAGAAATAGGTTTACGAAATTAAATTCTTCAGCAAAAGTATAGACGCGCGTTGCAATATCGCTCAGATGTTGTTTTGCCAGACTTGATTTGCCAAGTATCAGTGAACTGCTTAGATTAATGTTCTTCAGAAAAGAAAAGGCTTCTATTTTTTTTGTGTACTTTATTTCCTCAATTATTTCGAAAGGAAACCCCTCCGTTACTGTTGACTGGAGAGTTTTCGCTAATGGGTTTACATGTGCTAAGTAGTTGCTTAAATAGCTCAAATATGCTGAATGTACCGCTTCGGTTTTGTTAATGACAATGACGTCGGCAGCTGTGATTTGCCGTAACACTTCATCCCTTTCCTTGATCTGATCTTCAATAAGTGCAGCATCAACCAAGCAAATAATCTTTTTTAATGGGAAGTAGTTCTTAAACACTGGATGCCTTGTAAAAGGTTCTGTTATAGCATCGGGTATAGCAAGACCTGTACATTCAATAACGAGTTCATCAAAGCAGTCCTGTTTTTGATAGAGCGATTCGAGTGCGGTGTAAAGTTCATCGTTCAGCGTACAACAGATGCACCCCTCTTGGAGCGCTACCAATTGTCCATAGTTTTCATTGAGCAAGGAACTATCTATATTTAGTTGTCCTATCTCATTTTCAATGATAGCAAAACGTTTTTTCGGATAGGATTTCATTAAGGCATTTAGAAAAGTCGTCTTTCCTGCACCTAAAAAGCCAGTTAAAATGGTTGCTGGGCGAGCATGGGCTGTATTCATTTGCGATGATTATACATTTAATCTGCTTCTGGTATCATCCCAACGAAAGTTGGGGAAAGGCAGATCTTATTTCAATAAATTGAAAAATTCGTTTCGTTTACTTTCTGATAAGAATATACCGCTGTATTCCAGTGTTGTTGTACAGCTGCTGGTGTCTTTGACACCCCGTGCGGAGACACAGAGATGATCGGCATCAATCACAACAATAATATCATCTGTTGCTAAGGTGGATCTGAGCTCATTGTAAATCTGTAAAGTAAGGCGTTCCTGCACCTGTGGTCGATGCGCATAGTAGTCTACAATACGGTTTATTTTTGACAGTCCTATTACGCGGTCTTTGGGGATATAGCCTATATGTGCCCGCCCCACGATTGGTAAAAAATGATGTTCACAGGCTGAATTTACCCGCATGTCTTTTTCTATCAATAGCTTATTGTAGCCATAGCGATTTTCGAAGGTGGACAGCTTGGGCTTGTTAACCGGGTTAAGGCCATGGAACAATTCGTTGATATACATTTTTGCTACACGATGGGGCGTTCCGCTCAGACTGTCATCTTGTAGGTCGAGGCCAAGTTCATACATGATGTCCTTAAAAAGTTGAGATATCTTGCTGATTTTTTCTTCGTCTGTTCGATCAAATGCATCGGGTCGCAGGGGAGTATCCATTGAAGTCATCATGTGTTGGTCTCCTAAATCTTCCGGATTGGATGCTGCATCTTTTTTTAATAATGTGTTCATAAATTAATTTTTATCAAATCGTGCTGATTATACATCTTGTCTATTGTCAAATGGAGTTGCCATTTCATAGCGCTATTCGTGTTATAAATATAGTTAAAAAACATCAAATGCAATATAGTTGCTTTTACTGTTTTTTAACTATATTTGATAAGTAAATCATTAATGCGTTATGTTTAAGCAATTTATTCTAGTTTTTTTGTTTGTTGTTGCAGGAAGTAAAACTAATCCAGTTTTTTCTCAAGGGGTAACGGAATCACAACATTTGATAGAGCATAAGCCTTTGATGAATGAGGTTTGGAAAACCTTTGACACCATGCTCTATAAAGTTAACAAGGTTAATGGCAAGACGGTTTACACCCCCTATTTTCCGAGTAAGCTGTCGAAACTGGATGGAACAAGTGTAGAGTTGCAAGGCTATATGGTACCGTTAAAGGCCGGTCTTCGCCATAATAGGTTCCTTTTGTCGGTTTTGCCAGTGCAGCAGTGTATGTTTTGTGGACAAAATGGTATTCCACCGATGGTGGAGGTTACGCTGAGCGACAACAATAAAGTGTGGTTAAAAGAGAATCCTGTTATTGTAAAAGGCTATGTCAAATTAAATGAGAAAGATCGGAGCAGGGTTGAAATCTTTATAAGAGATGCAGCTCTTTTAAAACAGTAGGGATTATCAAAAGCTAACGATTCCGCCAGGTCCACCAAAGAATGATTCCATAGATAAGAACAGCGACCGCAAGCAGTAAAAATAGTTCGAAACTTGTCTCCGGAAAACTAGTCGATTGTGAAAGAAAGGCGGATATTAATAAAATGCCGAGTATGCCTGAGGTTATGCTCACAATGAGTTTTTGAGCTTTGTTTAACGCGGGTTTTGTTTGTTGTGCTACTTTCTTCTCGAGGATCTCATGTACAGGTTCGGTTTCCTTCAATAGTGCAATATCGAGATCAAGCTGCACTGCCATTAAATTGAGGGTATAAGCCCTTGGTAGAACTTCAGCTTTTTCGATGCGCTGTACAGATCGAAGATTCAGTTTGACAAGATCAGCAAGTTGCTGTTGGGAATATCCTTTACTGATACGGGCATTTTTGATCAAAAGCGCTATTTTCTCTTTGCTGGATTTATTGGTCATTTTATGACATTTTGCGGCGTATTCAAATGTCGTGAAATTAAATGATTTAAGGCTATAGCTTTGTGTAAAAAAAATCATGATCGCTATTGCTCTTGAATTGGTCATCTCCCAGTTTTTGCTGGGTTATTTTTGCAAGCGGAACCTCCAGGTTCTGGGGTTTTCCTCAAAGGTCGGATCTTTCCTCTTTTGTCTGTTTGGTCCCATAATATATGTTACTGCTCTCTATTTGAGTATTGCTTATTTAGTCGGAAACCCGTATCAACTAAATCCGAATTATACGGTATCTGATTTTTTTGGTAGTTTTTATTATGTATCAAAAGCAGTGGTATTTGAGGAATTGATCTTTAGGGGAGCCGTATTATATATTCTTATGAGACGCTGTGGTCAGGGGAAAGCTGCATTGATCACGGCGCTGGCTTTTGGCATTTATCACTGGTTTTCGTACGGTATCGTGGGGCAGATTTTTAATATGCTGGAAGTTCTTGTATCGACCGGTATAGTGGGGTATTTATTTGCACGAATTTGTATTAAAACAGGTAAAATAGTGCATCCGATCGTTTTACATTTTGGTTATAATTTTGCAACGATGATTCTATTTTCGAAAGAAAAAAATATCGGACTGCAGCTCCTGATAAAAACGTATGCGGTAGACCCAGTCAAACCCGAGGGGATTTTGCCTTTGTTCGTCCTCGTTAGTTATTATATCGGTTTTCCGCTGTTGTGCTATATTTTTCTTAAACAACTAAAAGCTGCAAATAATTTGTCCTGACTGCCTGCTAGTACCTATCATTTGCTCGCTTTATTACTTGCATGTTGAGGAACGGGTTTCTTTTTTTTGTGATTTATTTACATTGATTATCATATAAATACGTTTGTTGTTTTGTTTTAATCATTTGATTAAAACAATTGTTTGTTTTTGATTCTTTTTTCTATCTTTGCATAATACAAGGAAGTTTAATCGGGATGAAAGAGAAGAAAATAGATCTGTCGACGGAAACGAAAATTAAGGAAGCGGCGAGGGTTGTATTCTATAAAAAAGGTTTCTCAGCAACCAGGACAAGGGATATTGCTGAAGAAGCAGGGATCAATCTTGCTTTGCTCAATTATTATTTTCGGAGCAAAGAGAAGCTTTTCGAAATTATTATGTTTGAAACCTTTTCGGCTTTCGTACAGAGTATGGCTGTCATCCTTAATGATGAAGCAACCAATCTTGAAAGTAAAGTTGAATTGATAGCCAATAGATATATCGATTTTATCATCAGAGAACCGGAGGTGCCTACTTTTTTGATTTCGGAAATCAGAAACAATCCTCAGGAACTCCTCGAAAAGTTGCCAATCAAACAATTGCTAAACAATTCTGTTTTTTTTAAACAACATCATGAAGCCGTAACACAAGGCTTTATTATGGAGCCACATCCTTTACATTTTTTAATGAATTTATTGGGGTTGGTTGTGTTTCCTTTTATCACAAAGCCTTTGATTATGGGGGTACAAGATCTCGATATCGAACAGTTTAATGCACTTATGATAGAGCGTAAGAAGCTTATACCGATATGGATAGGAGCGATGATGACAGCAAAATAATTTTTTTGTCCCAAACTTAATCAAATGATTAAATCTAAAGATTAAAAAATAATGCCACAATATATGAACAACGCAGTTATGAAGTATTGTTATTTAACGCATGTTATTCTTTTATTGATCCTGTTGCATTTTGCAAATAGGGCAACTGCACAAGGAGAAGCGCTTACTTTGGAGCGTTGTTATACGCTTGCCAAAGCAAATTATCCAGCAATTAAAAAAATGGATCTGATAACCAAAACGGGTGAGTATACCATCCAAAATGCCAATAAAAGGTTTCTCCCCCAAATCAGCTTCTCAGGTCAGGCAACCTATCAATCCCAAACAGTAAGTTTTGCGGATGCTGTAGGTTCATTGCCGGGTATTTCCCTACCTTCTATCAGTAAAGATCAGTATAAAATTCAGGGTGAAATTAGTCAGCTCATTTACGATGCTGGCAATACAAAAATACAGAAGGATTTAATCGCTGCAAATACGGCACTGGAGGAGCAGACTTTAGTATCCAGTCTCTATGGGATCAATCAACGTATCAACAGTCTTTATTTTGCTATTTTATTAATCGATGCCCAATTGAAGCAGAACGAGTTAAACAAGGCTAACTTACAGACTCAGGTACAAAAAGCTGAGGCTGCTTTTGACAATGGGGTAGCATTTCGTAGTAATGTGGAAGAGCTGAAAGCTGAAGTATTGAATATAGAAATGCAGACCACAGAATATACATCTAATCGTACAGCATATTTAAATATGCTTTCGCTCTTTATAGGAAAGAAGCTGCCCGAATCCATGCAATTGGAATTGCCTACTGCTCAGTATACGCTTTCCTCCATTAACAGACCTGAATTAAAAGCTTTTGATTTACAAAAAAACATCGTTGACCAACAGGAGAAACAATTGAAAACCGATTATCTTCCACAGGTAAGTGGCTTTTTTCAAGGGGCATATGGAAGGCCAACCCTCAATATCATTGAAAATAAATTTGGTCCCTGGTACGTTACAGGGCTACGTTTTTCTTGGTCGCTAAGTAGCTTTTATTCGCTGTCCAACAAAAGAAATATCCTTCAGCTCAATCGTCAGTCTATTGATGCCGATAAGGAGACATTTTTGTTGAATGCCAAAGTTGACCTGAGCCAACAGGATGAGCAGGTTAGTAAATATACCACCTTGATTCAACAGGACGATGCTGCAATTGCCTTGCGGACATCGGTGACTCAATCTGCTGAGGCGCAGTTGAGCAATGGAGTGATCACGACCCATGAGTATATTCAAAAATTAAATGCCGAACATTTGGCCAAGCAGCTCAAGATATTGCACGAAATCCAATTGTTACAAGCGATCTATAATTTAAAATTTATAGCCGGGAATTAACTGTAAACATCAAAAAATGAAAAGATTAATTGTATTTATTACTGCGCTCTCTTTGCTTAGTGGTTGTAAGCAACATAATGAATATGACGCTTCCGGGAACTTTGAGGCTGATGAAGTGATTGTCTCTGCGCAGCAAAACGGAATATTGATGCAATACGCTGTGGAAGAAGGAAAGCAATTGAAACCTGGAGATACTGTCGGAAAAATAGATGTCCGTACTGCTGAATTGCAAAAAGAACAAGTGCAGGCAAGTATCGAAGCTTTAGCTCAAAAGACGGTGAATCCCAGGGATCAGGTTGAACTGGTACGGCGCCAATTAGTCGTTCAGGAAGCGCAATTAAAACAGCAGCTGTACGAAAGGACCCGGACGGAAAATCTGGTAAAATCAGATGCCGCAACACGTAAACAGCTCGATGATATCAATGCGGCAATCGATCAATTGCGGAAACAAATAGCCGTGACCAAGCAACAACTCACCCTCAATACATACAATACAAATACTCAAAATCGGAGTATCCTGAGCGAAAAAAATCCCTTAGAGAAATCTGCTGCACAGATTCAGGAACAGATCAATAAGGGACAGGTGATCAATCCTATTAATGGGACAGTTTTGGTAAACTATGCACTACAGGGTGAGTTGCAGGTCGTCGGTAAACCTTTATATAAAATTGCCAACACGACGAAGCTTTATTTGAGGGCTTATATTACCGGAATTCAGTTGCCACAGATAAAAGTCGGACAGCAGGTGACTGTGCGCATTGATGACGGCAAGGAGAATTATAAGGAATATCCCGCAACAATCACATGGATTTCAGATAAATCTGAGTTTTCACCAAAGACAATTCAGACTAAAGATGAGCGCGCTAATCTTGTTTATGCGATCAAAGTAAGTGTGAAAAATGATGGTTATTTAAAAATAGGGATGTATGGTGAGGTCCTTTGGTCAAAGTAAGTTATTATGATCGCTGTCAGTGTAGAAAATATGGTCAAAACCTACGGTAATGTTAGAGCCGTAGATGATGTTTCTTTTGAGGTGAAGAAAGGTGAGTTGTTTGGGCTTATAGGGCCTGATGGCGCCGGTAAAACATCAATTTTCCGAATACTAACCACTTTACTGCTTGCGGATAGTGGTACTGCTGCTGTAGAGGGATTCGATGTTGTCAGAGAATATCAACAGATACGCAATCGGGTAGGGTATATGCCAGGACGTTTTTCATTATACCAGGACCTGACGGTAAAGGAGAATCTTACTTTCTTTGCGACAGTTTTTGGTACAACCATTCAGGAAAATTATCCACTTATCAAAGATATTTATGATCAGATACAACCCTTCAACGATCGTAGAGCAGGGAAATTGTCTGGCGGAATGAAGCAAAAGCTGGCCTTATGCTGTGCGCTGATCCATAAGCCCGACGTGCTTTTTCTGGATGAACCGACAACAGGTGTCGATGTTGTATCCAGAAAGGAATTTTGGGAAATGTTGACCAAACTCAAGGAACAGCAGATCACGATCGTGGTATCCACACCCTATATGGATGAAGCTCGACTGTGTGATCGTATTGCATTAATGCAGGGCGGAAGGATTATGTCAATCGATGAACCGTCAGGTATTATAAAAAGTTTTCCAAAGCCACTATATGCGGTTAAAGCGGACAATATATATAAACTGCTCCAGGATCTCCGTTCGGATCAGGCGGTAGAAAGCTGTTATGCATTTGGCGAATATTTGCACCTTACCCCAAAATCAGAAGTGGATGGTAGAGAAGGTATTATTGCCCTGGCAAATAAGTATAACCCACAACATCTCGTGGTTGAAAAAATAACTGCAACAATCGAAGATAGTTTTATCCGCCTGATGCAGGATCAAAATGGTATGGACGAATTCAAACAAGTTACAGATGGAGAATAAGGCAATAGTCTGTAAGGACCTGACCAAGCAATTTGGAGATTTTAAGGCCGTAGATAAAATTACGTTCGATGTTGACCAAGGCGAAATTTTTGGTTTTCTTGGTGCCAATGGTGCGGGGAAGACCACGGCCATGCGTATTCTTTGTGGTTTGTCCTACCCGACATCGGGTGAAGCAACTGTCGCTGGCTTCAATGTGTATAAAGAACAGGAGCAGATCAAAAAGAATATCGGTTATATGAGTCAGAAGTTCTCGTTGTACGATAACCTCACTATTTTGGAAAATATTGAGTTTTATGGAGGTGTGTATGGTGTTTCAAGGGCAGACATAAAGTCGCGAAGCAGTGATTTGGTCCACACCTTAGGTTTAGAGAAAGAAGCAAAAAAACTCGTGGGGGAATTACCTTTGGGCTGGAAACAGAAGTTGGCATTTTCTGTAGCGATTTTCCACCGACCTAAAATTGTTTTTTTGGACGAGCCAACAGGGGGCGTTGATCCGATTACCCGACGGCAGTTTTGGGATATGATTTATGAGGCTGCTGCCAATAACATAACGGTGTTTGTGACAACACACTATATGGATGAAGCCGAATACTGCAACCGTATCAGTATTATGGTAGATGGGAAAGTCGAAGCAATGGACAGTCCCACAAATCTAAAACAGCGGTTCGAAACCCATTCCATGGACGACGTATTTTATCAACTGGCACGTGGAGCTAAACGATCGGGAGATTGATATGAAACAGCTATTCGCTTTTATTCGCAAGGAGTTTTATCATGTTTTTAGGGATCGTAGAACACTGCTTATCCTTTTTGGGTTTCCCGTCGTTCAGATTCTCCTTTTTGGCTATGCATTGAGTAGCGAAGTTAAAAATATTGGAATTGCGATTCAGGATAATGCACGTGATGTCAACTCCAGTGAAATCGTAAACCGTATTAAAACAAGTTCATATTTTCAGGTGAAAGACGAAATTGTAAATTATAAAGATGTAGAAAGCCGATTTAAAGATGGAAGCATCAAATGTGCAATAATCTTTCCTGCCAATTTCGGGGAGGATCTATATCGAAAGGATGGTGCTCAAATTCAGCTATTAGCTGATGCTTCCGACCCGAATACTGCCACAATAGTCACCAATTATCTGACAGCTATAATCAAGGCATACCAGCAGGACCTAAATCCCGGAACAGCGTTATCTTATCAGATTGTGCCCCAACTGCGACAATTGTATAATGAAGAGCAGAACGGTTCCCTTAATTTTATCCCTGGAGTGATCGCATTGATTTTTATGATCGTGAGCACAGCCCTAACCTCCGTGGCAGTTGTGCGCGAAAAAGAGCTGGGGACTATGGAAATTCTATTGGTATCGCCTTTCAAACCCATTATGGTTCTCATCGCCAAAGCGATTCCATATCTCGTGCTTTCACTCGTCAATTTTATCATTATTCTTCTACTTTCGGTGTTTGTACTTGATGTTGAGATCAGGGGAAGTCTGGTGTTGATTTTCGCGGAGAGTATTTTATTTATTATCACCTGTCTTTCTTTAGGCTTGTTGATTTCTAATGTCACCGATTCCCAGCAAACGGCCATGTTAATAGCGATGATGGGCATGATGCTGCCGACCTTATTATTGACTGGCTTTATGTTTCCTTTGGAAAATATGCCCTGGATATTTCAGGTTATTTCGCATATCGTGCCATCCCGCTATTACTATGCAATTATTAAAGCTGTCATGCTCAAAGGAATGGGCTTTAGTTATGTTTGGAAAGAAACATTGATTCTCGCCGGGATGTCAGTTGTGTTGTTGTCAATTGCATTGAAAAGATTTAAAATCAGGTTGTAATGGAGGTATTGAGATTCATATTACAGAAAGAGTTTCGGCAGATATTCAGAGACAAAATTATCTTGGCTATGATGTTTGTCATGCCGACAGTTCAACTGATCATCATGCCATTTGCAGCCAATTTTGAAGTGCAGAATATCAATATTGCTTATGTTGACAACGACCACAGTTCTTATTCAAGAACCTTAATCAATAAAATTGCATCTTCAGGATACTTTAAAATCGTAAGTAGTCCACTATCTTATAAAGTTGGATTGGAAATGATCGAAAAGGGAGACGCTGATCTTGTATTGGAGATACCGACAGGTTTTGAGCGCAATCTGGTGCGGGAAGGTACGCAGCAAGTCAATATCGCAGTGGATGCCATCAATGGTACAAAATCGTCCTTGGGTGGAGCTTATTTAACCAGTGTAATTACTGATTTTAACGGCGGTTTGGATGTAAATATCAAAGCCGCTAAAACAGGTATTTCAGAGCAGGTCGCAACCGTCAAAATAGCGAATTCCAATTGGTATAATCCCAAGGCTGAATACAAATACTATATGGTGCCAGGTATTTTGGTTTTGTTGCTTACGATGATTGGCGGATTTATTACAGCGCTCAATATTGTCAAAGAGAAGGAAATCGGAACAATCGAGCAGATCAATGTGACGCCCATCAAAAAATGGCAGTTTATCCTAGGGAAACTAATTCCATTTTGGATTGTGGGCATGATTGTTTTTACCGTTGGTATGATTGTAATGTATATTGTTTATGGTATTTTTCCGCAGGGAAGTTTACTGCTTTTATATCTCTTTGCTGCAGTGTACCTCATTGCACTATTGGGGTTGGGATTGTTTATTTCTACCCTTGCAGACACACAATTGCAGGCCATGTTCATCGCATATTTCTTTATGATGGTTTTTATGCTGATGAGTGGCTTTTTTACCAGCACAGATAGTATGCCGGCTTGGGCAAGAGCGATTTCGCAATGCACACCAGTTACCCATTTTATCAGTGTTGTACGGCTAATTGTCTTAAAAGGGAGTGGATTTCAGGAAGTGAAGAAAGAGCTTGTTTATCTTATTGGATTTGCTTTTTTGTTGAATGGTTTAGCCATCTATAATTATAGAAAGACCGTGTGAAAACATGGCGTAGTCATTCGTTCTTTGCTAATTGAACATAGCTCTTACGCTTGTTTAAACCGTCAGATCGTCGGCATAGAACGAGCTGACTCAAGTCTATTTACGTATAATTTCCACACTATCTTTCGGAAAATGATTTTGTAGCCATTGTTGTAGCTTTTCCTGTTGTGTTTGAGGTAGCGGAGTTTTGGTAGAATAAATAAATGCGACAAGGTTGGCTAAGCTATCTTTTTTGCTGTAATGTTGTTGTATACCAATGCTATAGGAGCTTAGCTCGGGAAACAATACCAAGATATCCCGATCGAGTTGTGGATTAGCCAATTGGTATTTGGTAAGTTCATTATTGAGAGCTCTTATGGTAAGGTCTTTTTCACTTACAGCAGCGGTACGCTTATCGATTTCGCTAAGAATACTTGATTTTAGGTCTAAACTGTCCTGATGAATAACCAGCGCGGTATTGGTAATCCCAAATGCTTCCATGCTGTGTTGTAGAGACTCAACTTCTTTTTTGCTGAATTTTTTTGATAAGAAAGCCAGTTCTAATTTCTTTGGATTACCATTCATCTCCAGTTTTTCATAAATAACCGTATAACCTTTATTGCTCAATTCCTGTTGAACGAACTGATTTACTTTGTTTGTGTATTTTTTTTCTTGCAGGAGATTGTAGGCAAAATATATGCTCGGCAATACAAGTATAATTGTGATAATGGTAATACTTTGTGTAATTCTTTTTTCCCGTTGCTGATCGACATAATGTGTTTTGGGGTACCGTAAATATTTGACAATCACAAAGGTCGAAATGCAGATAAAAACACAGTTTATTATATATAGGAATAATGCGCCGGCGAAAAAGCTGAAATTGCCTATTGCGAGCCCATAGCCCGCGGTACAGAGCGGAGGCATCAGGGCTGTTGCAATTGCTACTCCAGGAATTGGATTGCCCTTATCCACTCTTGTAATAGCAATGACACCGACCAGACCACCGAAGATTGCAATCATGACATCGTAGATATTAGGTGATGTGCGTGCTAGTAATTCAGATTGTGCCTCTTTGAAGGGACTTAAAAGAAAATAGATAAACGACACGACTAAGCTGATCAATGTGGCGATCAGTAGATTTTTTAGCGATTTTTTTAATAACGGAAAGTCAAAAGTCCCTAAGGCGAATCCAGCTCCTACTATTGGTCCCATTAACGGAGATATCAGCATGGCTCCTATAATGACGGCAGTAGAATTTACGTTCAATCCAACAGACGCCACTACAATCGCGCAGGCTAGAATCCAGGCGTTAGCTCCGCGAAAAGAAATATTGCTGACAACATTTTCCAGAACAGCTTCCTTTTTTTCTTCACCTTGGTGTAGATCAAAAAATCGTAATATTTTATTCATAAATTTATTGTTGTACTAAAAAATATAAATATAGGGCCTAAACTATTCTTAACGTGCTAAAACTATGCCGCCTTTGGTAATTTGTTGTGCGTAGGCAATAAAATAAAGTAGCGATGCCGGATACATCCAACTTTGATCGGATTGCTTGTGATCATAAATAGCGTTCCCTACAAGTATAAAATGGCAAGAAGATTTTGTCGACTGCTCATAAAATATTATCTTTTAGTAATTTTAGAACTAAGAAACAAGAAATAGAAATGTCGTTAATAGATTTATCAAGACGTGTAGCGTTGGGAATAGATATCGGAGGGACCAATACGAAATTTGGCGTGGTCAATCATCGCGGTGAAGTACTTGAAAAGGGAAGCATAAAAACAGATGATTATGAGACAGTAGAGGAGTTTATCGATGCGTTGTATGAAAAAGCATCTCCTTTAATTGAAAATTTTGGTGGTAAAGATAGCTTTGATGGAATTGGTGTTGGTGCTCCGGATGCGAATTATTATACTGGAACCATAGACCATGCGCCCAATCTTCCTTGGAAGGGTGTCATTCGATTCAGTGACTTAATGACCGCTAAGTTTAACATTCCCTGTACCATAACCAACGATGCTAATGCTGCAGCCTATGGTGAAATGCTTTTTGGTGCAGCGCGGGGAATGAAAGATTTTATTATGATTACCCTAGGGACAGGTGTCGGCAGCGGTATCGTCGCCGGCGGAAAGCTTATCTATGGTCATGACGGATTTGCTGGAGAATTAGGCCATACCATTGTTAAACCTGGAGGAAGGAAGCATTGGAGCACAGGTTCTGAAGGAAGTTTAGAAGCCTATGCGTCAGCGACAGGAATAACGATCACGGCAAAGAAAATGAGAGCTGAGTTTCCTGAGTCGATGCTAAATCAGTATCCAGAAGATGCTATAAATTCGAAGACTGTTCATGAGTGTGCTTTGAAAGGGGATGCAATTGCCATCGAAGTATTTAGATATACGGGGCAGAAGCTGGGTGAGGCCTTGGCCAATTTTGTGATGTTTTCATCTCCTGAAGCAATTCTCCTATTTGGTGGGGTAATTAAAGCTGGTGATTTTATCTTAAAACCTGCGAAGCTGCATATGGAAAGAAATCTTTTTCCTTTGTTTAGGAATAAAGTGAAACTTGTCTTTAGTGAATTGGAAGAAGCTGATGCTGCTATTCTTGGCGCAAGTGCATTGGTTTGGGAAAAATAAAATATTAATTTGTTCTCAAGATACTAACACCATCTATTAGGGATACCGTTTGTATCTTGAGAACAGGTTTTTTAAGTTGTTAATTTATAAATTTATGGGGTCTTTCTGTTAGGGTAAATCCAATACGCTGCCCAGAATTGGCAAAGAAATAACCGACTATTTCATACCTAAGGAAAGCTGTTGTTATTTTTCGTGTATCTAAAGGCATAGTCTTTGCTGATGAATTCTTTTAAACTTAAAACTATTTGTATGAAAAAGACCGTTTTTCTTCTTTTGTTGCTATGCACAGCCTTATTCTCAAAAGCCGACCAACTACAGGCCCTAACACAAAAACAAGCTGAAACCGCAGTAGCATATCTTAAGAAAGAGCCCATTGTTATTTTATGGTGTAGCTGCTGCGACAATCAAGCACCGAAAAAGATTACTGTAAACGAAGTATTTTTTAAGCAATATCCTGACGGGAAATATTATTCTGTTATCGTAAAAGGTAGAGACGAAAGCGGAGTGGAAGTGGAAGAATATGTAGATTTAGCGTATGTATTTGTGAAAAAAGGGAAAAAAGCCAAAAGTCTAGGCAAGGTTTTAAAATTTGAATGTGATCCTTGTACAAAACCATTTGACTGGTCGGTTTAAATTCTTGATGCTACACATTTATCGGTAATCTATTCTGTTAGCTTCGGTGTCTTTGAGTTGCTTTAAAATTGATGGCGGAATCTCATCGCTGTCGATAGGGAAGCTGATGGAATCTGAAATAAATGTTTTTCGATCTGCCTTTTGAAATATCTCAAATAGCGCAATGGGTTCCTGATTAAAACTGATGCAAGTGCTTATATAATGAAGTTCGAAAAGCTTAAAGTGTGGATCTTTAAGCTTTTCATTAATATCTTTTATTCTAGATATAAAATGTCGTTGCCGGATGAAGGTATTGCTATTCATCAAGATAAACACATAATCTGAATAGGCGTTTATTTTTCCAAAATATTTGTGATGATCGCCGCCACTCCTTTCGATAAAATATTCATTGGATGTCTCAGATTTATATATTTCCATGGCAGATCGCCATATCCGATCCTCTTTGGCTTGCATAATATTGTCCGGAAGGTTTCTATTATAAGAATACCAGCATCCAACTAAGCGATCCAACAGCAAGGTATTCTGTTTAACATTGTTCATATTAATTCTCAGATCATTAAAATTAAAGGCCTCTGTATTTGAATTAATAAAATCAATATAATTTGCATAGCCTAGAGCTTTTACGATCAAAGTCAATTTTGCCAAATTAGGCTTGCTTAAGTCCGCAGTTGTATTTTGCTCATATTTTTTTAGTTTATTAATGACAAGATGTTCATAAAGATAATTAGAGCCTAATAATTGGGGCTCTTTTTTTATGTTCTTTTCCTTGCAATCATGTGTTATCAACTCATTAAGTTCTGTTACAATAAAAGACCATTCGGTTTTGGTTACATCTTCCCAATGATTTTTCTTCAGGAAATGGAATCCCAGGAAATTCATTAATTTTTCGAGGTGCAGAATATCTTCTTTTTTCATGAGCTGTCTTATAAGACTAATTTAAGATTTATTTGATGTAAAAAGAGACTGTTATGAGATTTTTATATTTTCCAATCTATACATATTTGATTGGAAAATATAAAGTTAAGATAATGGAAAAAAATAGCTTATTACATCAGGATAGTCTCTGGCTGAGACTTCAGGAATTTTCGCTTGATCGTCCAAATGTTGATTTTCCTTTTTCAAAGAAACTAGCAAAAGAAGAAAATTGGACTTTAGATTTTACCCAAAAAGCGATAGAAGAGTATAAAAAGTTTGTGTATCTCTGCTGTAGACTCGATAATGGTGCTTCACCGAGTGAAATTGTTGACAAAGTTTGGCATATGCATCTCCTTTATACCCAAAACTATTGGGAGGAATTCTGCCCACATGTTTTAAAGCAAAACTTGCATCATCACCCATCAACAGGGGGGGATATCGCAAAAAAAGAGCATGAAAAGTGGTTTTCGGATACTTTAGCTGGCTACAGGGGAATTTTTAAACAGGAGCCACCAAAAAATATCTGGATAAAGGAAACAAATGGTCGAAGGAAAACGATGATTGGAAAATTGGGGTTGATATTTTTATTTACTCCTATTTTGCTACTCAGCTCGTGTTGGGGAGAAGTGATCAATAGACTGACGGCGATGCTCATGTGGGGAATCAGTTTTTTCTTTTTGGTAGGAATTGTTATGCTGATTATTAACAGTATTGTTCCAAAAGATCCAAAAGATCGAAAAGGGTCCAGGAATAATTCTGACGACGGAGGAAGCTGTACGAGCGCTAATAACTGCGGTAGTGCTGGTGGTTGTAGTAGTTGTGGCAGCTGTGGTAGTTGCGGTGGTTGTAGTAGCTAATAATGTAAACGACGATGAAAAAGATAGCAGTTCATTTGGCAAGTATGACGATTAGTTTGATTTGGTTGGTAATTTACCAGCAGACTTGGAATCCATTTTCTTTAAAAGGACCTCAATTTTTGAAATTCTATCTGATTCTTCTGATGGGATTCTATACTTCGGTTTTAATCCTCAAATTTTTACAAAAACCCATTTCAAAAACAGTACGCTATTTTATGCTTATGATCTTGCTCCTAGGAATTATAAAATTGCTCAAGGGGCTATATTTAGGAAAGCCGATTGGTTATCTTACCATTCTTTTAATGATCGAAGTTCTCATAATATCATTACATATTGATAACAAAAGAAGTGGACAGTAAATGAGATTCCCGTATTATTTAGATCGGAAGAAAATTGAAGATCGTATCTTTTATGTTTTTGGAGCATTTATTCGGACTAAAGATTAGTTGGTGCTGAAGGAAAATATGTGATCGAAGCATGTAGCTTAGAAATCAAAAAAAAGGTGCTGGTCAAAAAAAATCCCGAGCTGAAAGCTCGGGAGAATGATAAGTGCGGAAGAAGGGACTCGAACCCCCACGCCTCGCGGCGCCAGATCCTAAGTCTGGTGCGGCTACCAATTACGCCACTTCCGCATTAGGATTTCTTATGATGTCGCAAATATATAAACCAAAGTGATATCTTGCAAGTCGATAAGCTAGATTCCTTCTTTTAAATACGGATCATCCTGTTTATGAATGGAATATTTTTAATTAGGATACTTGTCTCTTTGATCATATGATCTGCAGGCAGCTTGTTTACCCGATTTTTTGATGAAATGCTTGCTGTCCTAATCAAGTTTTGTTAAGGCCTTTGAATTTCAAAACAAAAATACATATTGAAAAAAATCAGTTGTATGAGTCTTCTCAGCGGGTATGATATTCTCGCCAAAAAGCCGTGATTTTACAGTTATTAAATTTTGAGAAGTAGCATAGGGTGAATGTGCTGCATTGAGTTTAAACAATGATATACTATTTGGTCGACTTAATTCTTTTAGATCCTGAATGCCTTTCACGAGCATAAGTGGGCCATCTGCATTTACCCAATCTACTTTTTCATCTGCAGGGGTTGGAAATTGAGGATTCTTTGGGAGATACATTTCACTAGCAATGGTATAACTAACAAAGCTAGATACCTTATATCCTTTATTTTTCAAGCGTGCAGCAAAAGGATCGTTGGTTGCATCCTTTCCTTTTTGTAAAACATGAAAGAAACCAAATAGCCCATATAGTTTTTTACCTTTAATATGGTGTTCTTTCATATAATTTTCCAAATTTAATAGCATAGCTGAATCCCTGGATACGTCAGATTTATCTGCTGTAAAGCTTTTGTCTATGCCAATAACAGTGATTTTTGCCGAATCGGCAAGGTTGCGGTTATAATCATAAATTTCACCCCATTTTTGATATAGCTCTAAACTAGATTGTTGCGGAATACGTTTACGAATGGAGCTGACCACATCTTTCAGTAGCGCGTTATCTTTTAGGGGCTTGGATAAAAAGCTGTTTAGTTTATTGGCATTTGTACTATCCATCTCAGCAATGTAATATTTAACACCGAGCTTTTTGTTCAAATAGAATAACAGCTCTTTGTCCAACTTTTGATTGTCTGCGTAGCCATGAATTTCCCCAAGTAAAAAAATATCCGAATTATAGAAGCTATTATCGAATAGAGAATCTACAATACGATCCTTAATCTCCGTTTTATGGAGCTTGAGATACGCTATATTTTCCGCATTGGTATTTCCTATAAATATCCGATTGGAAATGAAAAAATAGAGGAATAATAGCCCAATAATGGCCAGTATAGAAAAAAATGTGATCTTAATAAATTTAAAAAACTTTTTCATAAATGAGGTTTTGGCAAAGGTATTATTTTTCAAGGAATGAACCAATAAGTATCCATGCATATAATTAAAATATATGTATTGGTGTTTTTAAAAATTGGGTCATTCTTCAATGACTATTATTGCCATAGGACGATTGCTGGCGAACCGCTGCTGGCTTATTTTACAGCTTTTTGTACGATAACAGAAATTTTGTAGTTACCCCGTAGCGTTTGTGTCCCTTGTTCTTTGTTCGGATAAGGGGCGATATCTTGTAATGAAATGGTATATCCGTTGGTATTGGCAGTTCTTTGATAACCTCTATCCTGTAAATCTAGTGTAGCGAGCTTTATGATCGTGGGTTTGGTTGCTTTTTCTGCGATCTCAATTTCTGCTACTGCAACTCCAGACCAAATACAGTTGACGCCTTCAGGGCAACGGCTATCTTCTGAAATACCTTTAAATTTGATCTTGATCGGATATGCTCGCAATGATTTTCTTTGTCCCTCAGCTAAGGATACACTTTCTGTCTCTTTTTTATTTGCAATACTTTCCTTTTTCGTTGCACAACTTGCTAGTGAGCAAATTCCTAGTCCAATAATAATCGTTATATAATTCCTCATCTTTGCCGAAATAAAACTAGTGTATATGTTATCCGGTTATTACTACCAAAATTAAGCCATATTTAAGAGGTCACGCTAGTATTAATTGCCGTTTATACCACTGTTTGTTACGCTTAATAGTGCTAAAATCCTATTTGGATCATTGCTGTGGCTTTTGGGCAATTATTGCTGTGATCCATTTTCATAATGATATGATTTTTCAGGTTCGTCACAGCTCGTAAAGAATAAGCTGGTTTTAGCTAGTTTTGATTTATCGAATCTTTCATCTTGCAGAAAGGACAGACCCTGCCGGATGTACTTATTTAAATACCGATCGTCTTGCTCAGGATTTCCTGCAAAAAAAGCTTCATTGTCTGATGCAAACTTGCTGATATATCTTTTGGTGACAGGATCTAAAATGTACTGTTCGAGGTCAGGGTAAAATATTGTGTAATGTGCATTGCTAAATATTTCCGTGGGGTCGATATAGTTTGTCTTATCATAATCCTTCTTCATGGTCAATATTTCGTTCCAATGCTCTTGATTTGAACCGTCTTGATTTTCTCTTAAAAAACCTCTTTCTCCACCATAATTGGAGAGCCTGATGGCTAATTTATTACCTTCAGCCAAATATAGGTAAGCGCTGAAATTTTGACGTGCACGTTGGGGCTTGTTATAAGCAGCTATAAAATCATTGAATTTTCCTTCATTGGTATACTGAAAGACTTGATAAGTGCTATCATCTTCCATATACTGACTTTGTACAATAAATTTAAGCGATTGAACTGGTTTGGATTCCTGATGAACAAAAGGGGGGCTGAAACAGTTTGCCTTGTCATTGAAAACCCGATGTGTACTGTCACTATCAAATTGTACATAGGTTTTCCCGCTTTCAAAACCTGCCAGATTGAAATAAGTACTGTCTTTGAAGTTAGCATTGTGACGTCCATACAGTTGAAATAAAGGGGCTTCATCCGGATAGAAAAGCAGGTAATCTTTTTCAAAAACATAGGACCCGAAAACAGATGTAGCATAACCATATAACAGAAATTTGCCATCTTCAAAAAGACAAATTCCGCTATTACCACCATACTGTCCACTGATTGTCTTTGCCTTATCTTTTCCGCTTGGAAAATAGTGCGTGACTTGCTGTGCTTTACTATTTGTTACCATAAGGATAAGACTAATTAAGCCTAGAATTTTTTTAATGAATGACGTGCTTTTACTTTCTTTCCGCATATCTTTTGTTGTTTATCAAATTTAAACCATTGCAACACTGGTTCAATGGTGGTATTTACAATCCGTGCAGGCATTTTACGATTCGCCGAAACCTGTAAGGGGGCAAACTAACACATATCCTCTCGCTTGGTAAATTAGTGGTTTTATCCGTCGTATTTTCAACTTACATTAACATTTTTTTTCACCTATTAGAACAAAATATACCCCCACTTAGACCGCCGGTTCGAATATCTTTGATTCTCGTCTGATGAACACTTCGCCTGCTTTGAATGTTCATGGAAATTTATGATGATTTTATAGCCAATAAGATAAATAGATGTCAACACTAACCCGTATAAATGCATATATGCATCTCAAAAAACATATTCGAATGAATGTAATTGCAGATCTTGATATGAGTATTTTCTATTTTAAGAAAAGACCTTTCATCGTGATGGATTTGTCAAATGAAAAGATATATTTCAATGATAGTGGATTAGAATGGTTACGTTCAGAAAAACAAATAGAACAGCCTGCTCAATGGACTCGGAGTAAATATCTTCCCTCCAAAAATTGGGTGGGACTAGCTGTTAATAACGAAAGAGATGATTTGATTATCCAGTTAATTGATGAATTTTATCTGGCGACATGTGATATGCTATTGATAAATCCAATTTCTAAGGGGAGTTCTTCTTGTAAATTAAGCTATTAGATAAATTTTAGTAAATCTAACTGTGTATACCAGGTTAGCCGAAAATGAAAACTACAAGCTGATTATCTGGCCTAATTAAGTTAAATTGATCCCGTTGTAGTGGGACTACTAGTGGAATTTAATAACCAAAAACAGGAATTGAGCAATGTAAAACATTAGTAACAAGTGCTATCCGCATATATACAAAGGTGTATTAGGTATTTTAACCTGTTTTATAGGTACTTTAACTTATTTTATTTTAGTTGCTTTTTTTTCTGATTTTTAATATCCATCTTTAGCTCATTATAAACGTGAAATTTGAGTCCATTACACAACCTTTCTGAAGAAACATTGATTCTTTTGTTGAAAAAGAAGAATCAGCAGGCTTTTAGTTATCTTTATGATCACTATGCCACTGCGCTCTTTGGTGTGGTTTGTCGTATAGTGGCCTCAACTGAGCATGCGGAAGAAGTCATACAAGACGTATTTGTCAAAATTTGGCGACACATCGATGTTTTCGATGCCGAAAAAGGCCGTCTTTATACCTGGATGATTAACATTGCCCGTAATACAGCCCTCGATCATCGAAAATCAAAATTGATCGTAAACGAACAGAAAAACCAACCGCTTTCAAATATCGTAAATAGAGAGGAAGAACAAGATCAAAGTCAGGGCGAACTACATACGAAAGCAGATTTTATTGGATTCAGAAATATTTTAGATAAATTGAAGCCTGAATGGCGTATCTTGATTGAAATGGCCTACTATGAAGGATATACACAACAAGAAATAGCCGAACAACTTGATGTTCCGCTCGGAACGGTAAAAACCCGTACCAGAGCAGCATTTATACAGTTACAACAATTATTAAAGGAGTACCGTTAGTTTTGGATATTAGAGCATACATATCGTCGGGGATTATTGAATCGTACGTTTTGGGACTGGCTTCTGAAGAGGAAGTGAGCATCTTGAATTGTATTCGAAAAAATAATGTCGAAGTGGAACAAGCCATCATCGAAGCAGAAATTGCACTCGAAGAGTTGGCTGATAGCCAAGCGATGGAGATGCCTATGCAGTTCAAACAAGATATATGGAATAAACTCATAGCGGAAAATCTGGTGCCAAGCGAAGATCAGGAAGTCAACGAAGTACTCGCACCCGCCTCGACAGACCATAACGAAGTAATTGCTATCGATGCCGACAAGAAAACGCTCGGTGCTCGATCTTACACATGGACGGTTGCCGCGAGTCTATTGTTAGCGGTTAGTATTGGTGCCAATATTTTCTTATATCAACGTAAACAGGATACAGCAAATAAGTTAAATCAGACAACGTCCTTACTTGATGCTGAACAAGAAAAACTCACAACCTTACAGGATAAATGGACCCTGGTTCAAAATCCAACTATAAAAACGATCCCTCTTAAGGGAGTTGAGCATACACCCGATTATCGTGCCTTGGTATTTTGGGATCAGGCATCAAAGGCAGTTTATCTGAGTATCGAACATATGCCTGTTGCACCTAAAGGAAAGCAATATCAGTTGTGGGCGATGGTTGACGGTAAACCTGTTAATGCAGGTGTTTTTCCATTGGACTCAAAAGGAGACACTGCAAGTAAGATGCTCGATATTCCCCATGCTCAGGCTTTTGCCATTACACTGGAAGATGAAGGCGGCAAAGATGCGCCAACGCTCAGTGCATTATGTGTGATGGGGAGTATATAAAAAAATGCCCTGATGGGATAAACCGATCAGGACATGCTAAAAACAGGTAAACTACGTCTTTTGTTAGGATTTTATAAATAAACCTGCAATATTAAGTACAGCTTCTGCAGTTAAAGGTTCGTCGAATGACTGAGTTGCCGCATTGGTCGAAATTTTCCCCGAGGCACCTGGCAAAGTCGTAATATCCACTCCCGCTTGTGTCACATTATTTTCGCCTGCATATACCGGATTGACAACTGCTCCTATACCACTGTCATTGCTTCCCGTAATCCAAGGTTTTTGATTGGCGGCTCCACCTCCGCGGGCACGGCGCATTTGACGGATATGGGAGGCATGTCTTGCTTCAACCGAATGGATCTGCAGTGCGGCAGTCAGTACAACGCGATTGCCAAGTAAAATTCCCGCCTGGCCTTTATAAGCTCTTACCCCAGTATCTTCAAATGCTTGTGCGACAGCTAGAAATGTATCATAGTCACTGAAAACATTGCCAAAAGTGCCACCAGCAGTAAAATCAAAGGTTGGTTTTGAAACAGCTTTATTGCCCAATACCTGTTTAAGAAAATTCACATGTGCAACTTCATGGTCACGAATGGTGGTTATCGCACCAAGTGGTTTACCTGTGGGGATAAGCCCTGCTTTGGCAACACCCATTGTATAATATTCTGCTTCGAGATATTCCAATGTCAAGGCATAGTTGAGTACTCCATTTACATCTGTGGGCGCAGTGGCACCGTAGGCTTTTTTAAAGAGTTCACCTATCATAAAGGGCAGGGCAGCCAAGGTTACTTTTTTGCTCATGGAAGCCAAACTTTTGATTGCTTCACGGCGAGGGCTGATACGATCGCTGAATTCAGGATCTACAGCATTTATTTGTTCAAAAACGTTTAAGAGATTCATGATAATCAGATTTTGGGTGAATTAATAGGTTGGTAGATCACTAACATCAATCTTGGACTTAATAAATGGTGCAGCGGCACTAAGCACCACGCTTGGACTCTTTGCGAGATCAAGACCATTTGAATCCACTACTTCTTGATTGGCAAAACTGCCGTTGTCGATCATATCCCTGACCCAAGCAGCATGTCGTGCTTCAACGGAAACAATCTTACCTGCCAATAGTAAATAATTGACATCTTTGATTAGCCAACCAGCACCATTGTAGGCCGAAACACCAAGGTCTTCAAATGTTTTTGCTGTTGCCAGTACTGTTTCACGGCTACTGAAATTGACGCCAGCTAGGTTAAATTCGAGACTTGAAATGGCTTTTGCACCCAAGGCCACTTTGAAAAACTCACGGTGTGCAATTTCATGATCACGGATATCGGTGAAAAAAGATTTTTCCATATCCGTCATACCGCTATAGGGATTATTGACTAACTGGATGTAGAATGCGGCTTCAAGTTGTTCAAGTGCATAGGCATAATTTAGGATAGCAATGTCGCCGCTGCCAAAATACATGCCCTTGCCGCCGTTATCCATACCATCGTCGTGGTCTTTTTTACAGCTCGACATACCGAGTATGGCTAATGTCGCTGCGCTGGCTCCTGCATATTTTAAAAAGTCTCTTCGTCTGAGATCTCTTTTGTCCATGTCACTATTGGAGTTCAATAGTGTTTCGTTGTGGGAGGTTATCTTTTCCATAACAAAAGTCTTTTAGTTTATAATTTTTTCTCTGTACTTATACCCATTTACGACTTTTTGGAAAGCTTGGATTTAACAAGTGCAATTTTTTTTAAAATATTTTTTTCGCATTGAAAAACTGATATAATCTTCTCCTTTATGGGCGCCAAAGACAGAACAGTCCTAAAAGATTTTGATGATTTCTATTTTCAATCGACTCAGGTATATATTATTCGTTACATTTATTGCATGTTCGTTTCAGATGGCGTGTTATTAGGAAAGGATAACAGTTGGCTTTGGATAATTTTAAGCGCAAAAGGTAGGCGGGAGTGGAGTACTTATTGTTGGTAGACTTTTAATCTAATAGTTTGTTTTTTTATTTAAAACTATTTTAACGTAGCGGTGTTCATGTTTATATTTATCATGCTACTAGCGCTGGTTTTCGATGTTTTACCATAGAATCAGGAGTGTTAATACAAAATATATTTTAGTTGGGCGTGGGAATGATTCAAATCAATGATTAAAAAATAGTGTAAAATCATTTGTACGCTAGAGCAAGCTATACATGAGGACCAATAAGGAATTCGAAGATAACATTAATAACAATAGAAGCTTTTGAATGACTGCTAAATTATCCCCAAAGAATGAATCAGATCGGATTCGCATATTGCACGAATACGAAATTTTAAATACCGCAACCGAGGAAGAGTTTGACCGCATTACGAAAATCGCATCGCTTGTATGCGGTACACCTATTTCATTGATCTCGTTGGTGGATAAAGACAGGCAGTGGTTTAAGTCACGCGTTGGTTTGGATACCGAAGAAACCATACGGGATGTATCTTTCTGCCAGTATACGCTGGAAGAAGATCAACTGATGGAAGTTGAAGATGCTGAAAAAGACGAACGTTTCAAATCCAATGAGCTTGTTACCCGAGAACCAAATATCCGTTATTATGCCGGTTTACCATTAATCGATCCCAATGGCTATGCCTTAGGTGCGCTATGTGTTATCGATCGTGTTCCAAGGCAACTCGACCAGCATCAAAAAGAAATTCTAACCCTTCTCCGGGATGAAGTTGTCGCGCTTATTGTCAACAGAAAGGAGAAAGAAAAGTACAGGGAAAGTGAACAAAAGCTGAAAGCATTTTTCGATAATTCTCAGGGGCTTATGTGTACCCATGATCTGAAAGGGAATTTCATCACCGTCAACGATGCTGGAGCTAGGATCTTAGGCTATACGAGAGATGAGATTCAGACTTTATCTCTTTTTGATATTGTTCCATTGGAGGGGCACAAGAATTTACAGGACTACCTGGACGCGATTGTTCGGCATGGAACAATCAAAGGAGAAATGCGTACCATGACTCGTTCGGGTGACATGCGTATCTGGATGTTTAACAATATTCTGCAGGCCAGTGAGAACAAAATACCTTATGTGATTGGTAATGCAGTAGATATTACAGAACAACATTTTCTAGAAAAGAAGCTTAAGCATGCACAGGCGACATTGATGCGGACTGGAAGGGTGGCTAGAATTGGGGGTTGGGAATATACGCCTGCTGATGGGAAGATTGTTTGGTCCGAAATTACGAGAGAAATTCATGAGGTACCCGAAGACTATGAACCAGAGCTGACAACTGCGTTACAGTTCTATAAAGCGGGAGCAAGTAGAAATAAAATACGGACTGCAATTGAACAGGCACTCGCTACGGGAGAAGCTTGGGACCTGGAACTAGAGATTGTCACCTTCGTTGGTCATGAACTGTGGATACGTGCATTGGGAAATGCTGATTTTGAAAATGGTCATTGTGTCCGTTTATACGGTACCTTTCAGGATATTGATAAGCGTAAACGTATCGAAGCTGAGTCTTCAAATTCAAAAAAACTACTTGCAGAAGTGTTGGATGCAACTTCTGCTGTCGGTATTATTGCGACCGACAACGCTGGTGTAATCACATTGTTTAATACAGGGGCCGAAAACCTCTTGGGATATCGTAGTGAAGAAGTGATTGGTAAATTTGGTCTTGCACACTTTCATTTAGAAGAGGAGCTCGTGTTGAGGACGAAAGAACTGGAGGTCGAATTGGGACGTTCGGTAGATAAACTTCGTTTCTTTGTAGATATGGCAGTGCTACACGGTGCTGAGCAGAGAGAGTGGACCTATTGTCGAAAAGATGGATCTCAATTACATGTTTCCTTAGCAGTTACTCTTATTAGGGATATTAATGACAATGTCATCGGTTATCTTGCGATTGCGACAGATATTAGCCGGATTATTCATCAACGCGAGGAGCTGGAGAAGGCAAAATTAGTAGCCGAGCAGGCAAGTGCAGCAAAATCACAATTTTTGGCAAATATGAGCCATGAGCTTCGTACACCGCTGAATGGAATTGTTGGCTTTACCGATCTATTGCTTGGAACAGCACTTGAAGATACGCAACGCGAATACCTTACGATCGTTGATCAATCCGCTAATTTATTGCTTGGCATCGTAAACGACATTCTAGACTTCTCTAAAATTGAAGCCGGCAAATTGGAACTGGAGATTGAACAGACCGATCTCTACGACCTGGTTATTCAGCTGACGAACTTTCTTAATCTGCAGATCAAAACCAAAAATCTAGCGTTTTATCTGAATATCGCTGCCGATGTACCACATTATATCTGGGTTGACGCCCTCCGCATCAAGCAAGTATTGATGAATTTATTGAGCAACGCCACAAAATTTACCGAGAAAGGAACCATTGAACTAAGCATTACAGTAGAATCACATGATACAGACCAGGCTGTTCTGTGTTTTAGTGTCAAAGACACAGGCATAGGTATCAAAGAGGATAAATTGGAGCGGATATTTGATGCATTTACGCAAGAAGATAACTCGATGACTAAACGTTATGGCGGAACTGGTTTAGGACTGACGATATCGAATAAACTGCTTAAAATGATGGACAGTGAATTGAAGTTGGAAAGTACTTTTGGTGTAGGCAGCCGTTTCTTTTTCAACATTCGTGCGCGTTCTATCTGGGAAATAAATGAGTGGGAGGAATTGAAAAAAATAAAGGATGTACTCGTTGTTGCCGAGGAAGAATCTGAACGAAATGCCTTGGCTCGGATGTTATCTTTAAAGAATATTGATAGCGTACAGGCAAAAACTGGATTTGAAGTATTACAGATGTTAAAAGGGGGACGCTGTTTTGACGCTATCTTGATCGACAATCAATTGCCTATTATCAGTGGTATCGAAACAATAAAGAATATTCGCGAAAAAAAATTTAATAACAATTTTGAGCACAACATCATTCCCATTTTTAGTGCTGAAGAGCAAAACATAGAGCTGCTTTGTCACTCTCTGGCTATAAGTTGTTGGTTAATCAAACCTGTCAAGCCTGAAGACCTGTATTCTGTTTTAATAAAGAGTATTTCCGTTTAACTTTAGGCACATGGCTAATTTTAATGGTATGATACGAAGGAAGTTCAAGCTTTTCATAACCTATTCAGAGAGCTGCGCAGGATGTTTAGTTTAATAGGGATGAGTCCGATGGAATATCGTGCTCATCCCTATTAAATTTAATAAAAAAGGGCCGATCTTATTAGTTATTACAACTTAAAATACTCTTTTTTATTGATCTATAGTTTTTGGAATCGTTTAGCAAAATCAATGGCAAAATGATTTAATTGGATCTTACCATAGATAGGCTGACCCTGAATTTCAAAATCTTGTTGTAATTTTCCTGCACGGATTGCCTGCCCCATCTCTACATAGAGTGATGCAATTTCTGTTGGAAGTCCCGCCTTTAACATACCGTCCAAAGCTTGTTCGTCGGTAAATTCAATCCATGGCAGGTTTGGATTACCAATAGCAGCTCCCAATGTGTGGGCAATTTCTGCTCCTGAAACATAATCGCTAACAATATAACGCACGTGATGTCCAACTTCTGAATTTTGGAGCGCATCGGCTGCGGCAGTAGCAATATCTAAGGAATCAACCAATGGAATTTTTATTTCTGCAGGGAAGTTTGATCCTTCAATACCTGCGTTTTTGATTAATGGAATATCGTTATAAAAATTCGTGTAGAAATATCCGGCACGCAAAAAGGTGATATGAACATCGCGTAGTGTTTTGTATATCTCTTCAATTTGGTGCAAACCGCGAATTGGTCCTGTTCCAGCATCAAAATCAGCACCAACGCTGCTTAACATCACTATTTTTTTTAAGCCAGCCGACTTTATGGCTGTCGCGTAGGCTTTTCCTGCATTTGCGGTATTCTCAACAATATGTTGGCCACCTAAATTGGGAGGAGTCATCAGAAAAGCAGCATCTGCACCTGAAAAACTCGCGGTTAAAAAAGGAACATCTAAGATAGAACCAATAAGCGCTTTAGCGCCCAAATGTTCAATTTCGCTCGCTCTTTCAGGAGAACTGCTGATTACACTTACCTCATGACCTTGTTTGATAAGAATATCGACTAAATGTCTGCCTATATTTCCTAAAGAACCTGTTATTGTAATTTTCATCGTTTATTTTTTTATATGTGATAATACAAAAGTACATTTGTACTTTCTTTTAAGGAAGTACTTACCCTATAGTAAGTATGCTGAACGCAAAAACAAGACAATCATGACAGCAATTAAGGAGACATCGACGATTCAGGAAAACAAAAAAATTGCAGCGGAATTATGCCCTGTAACTTTCACAATGGATAAGATCGGCGGATATTGGAAACCAATTATTATCTATCATCTGTCTACGGATTGTAAGAGATATAGTGAACTTAAAAAATGTATCCCTGCAATTACAGAAAAAATGCTCATTCAGAGTTTAAAACAATTGGAAGCGGATGGATTGATCTTAAGGGAGGCAAAACCCGTTGTTCCGCCTTTTGTGATCTACCGATTAAGTCCGGCAGGGGTAGGTTTATTTCCTGTTATTCAGGCAATGGCCAATTGGGCACTTGAAAATCAATAATCATTTACCGTTTTCCTATCGCTATTAAAGATAAGATTGTTTGACAAATGCAGATGCTTTTCGCCAGGATATAGGTTTAATATAATGTGATGTTTGTAATGTGTTTCCATTTTTCAGGTTTTATTATTTCCCGGCTTGGAAGATACAAGGTAGACCGGTGGCAATGGCGAATACCGATGAAGGTCTCCTAGACCCTATAAGCTAATTTTTAGGAACAAAAAACGCTTGAATCGGGGAAATTCAAGCGTTTTAACTAACCAATTATAAACCTAAATTATGAATTTATAGTATTACATTTTTTATGCCAGTCTACTTAATATGACAAAATTGCAGGTCCACCTTCTTTAGTCTCCAAATCGGTAGCTCAGTGACAATAAGACTTTTCTGTTGTCCGGAAAGTCAGCATAAAATACCTTAAGGTCTCCATATTCACTAACCAACTGCGGGTTCGCATTTCTGAGCAGACCATTTGCGGTCAGTTTGATCATGCCGCGATCTCCAAACATTTTTTTCTCCGCGGCGACATCTATACCATACCTTTTATCGGTTCGGGAAGGTCCAGTAGTAATTCCCGATCGATAATAAAATGCAATTTCGCTGCGAAATCCATATTTAAATTGCAGCGTATGCCGGCTGTTTGCTGTCCAGCTTGAGCCTTTAGAATCTAAGTTCACATTTCCAATTTCTCCGGAGTAGTTATTGTAAAATGCATTGACATAGTGGCTTGCTGTCCACCATGATCGTAACGTTTGGTTATACATTACACTTGCGCTATAGTTCATATAGCGCCCGATGTTCTCTGGTTTCGACAAGTTTTCACCAACTTTATCGCCTTGGCGGATAATCCAGTTGATCATGTCACGTCCATATGAAATACCTACTGTGGTGAACAATTTGTTCCTATAACCGTGACCAATTTCCGTAATATAGCTTTTCTCGGGTTTCAGGTCAGGATTTCCCTCATTGTAGCTATAGGCATCTTCGTAAATTCGAAATACGTTGATGTCATGATCACCCGGTCTTTCAATACGGCTGCTAAAGGATGTTCTTAGTGTATTTTTCTCATTTAGATGATATAGCAATGATCCACTTGGAAACAGATCAAAATAGCGCTGGTCATTTTTTTTGTCCAACGTGACCTGATTGGCATTTATAAATGTATATTCTCCCCGCAGGCCAGCCTGATATTCTATTCGTTTGTATTTGCCAGAGTAGATGGCATATAACGCTTCGATATGCTGCGTGTATTGAAAGCGGTTGGAGGTGGCATTGTCCTGTATCCATTTGCCATTATCCAATAGCGTATTTATGACATCGTTGTTGATAAAAAAATACGTTCCTTTCCAGCCGAGCTCAATTTTGCTTGAATCTGTTAACGGTTTACTGTAGTCAAGTCTTCCGGAATAGGTCGTATTACTCAAGTCCTGAATATTTGTCCTCCCTGTTGAAGATTGCGTGTTTGTTTGCAAATTAAACTGATCGGTTTCAAACCGGTTATTATAATCGTTTCCGTGTGGAGCAAAGTCAAAGTTGAATTTTAAAAAGTGATCTTCTCCTTCGTATTTATTAATATAATTGATATTAAATGTCCAGTTTTTAAACGACTCGTCAAAACGGTTGTTACTGATTGCTTGCGCTGTCTGAATATTGGCTGGATAATCCCAGGTATCCATCTCGATAGATGCATAGGGTTTATAATTGCCCGTCATCCAGTGTACACTTCCATCCAAAACTCCACCATCCGAAAATTCATATTTTGCCCCAGCACGAACACTATGAAAACTGGCATCATCTAATTTCTTACGTTCGTGTTGTCTCTGAAAGGAGGTTAAATTACCCTGGTTAAAAAAACTTCTTTCTGTAAGATTATGGCTATTACTCCGATCAAAGCTCTTATTTCCCTGCAAGTACATATCTAGCCCATTCACCTTGTAGTGTAATCCACCGCCCAAACCACCATAAAATTGTCGGCCCTGTCCAGCACGGATGAAGGCATCGCCCCCAAAACCGGCCTTTGCATTTCGCTTGGTCACAATATTAATTATGCCGGCAGTTCCCGCGGCATCTTCACGTGCCGAAGGGTTACTGATCAGTTCCAATTTGGATACTTCGGATGCTTGCAGTCCGCGTAAAATACTGGCAAGCTGTTCACCGGAGACATACATATCACGGCCATTGATGCGTACGTTAGCACCTGCGCGACCCTGAATTGAAAAATTTCCTTTCCCGTCCGAAACAAGACCCGGTGTTTTTTCCAATAATTCGAGGACATTGTTGCCTTCAGCTAATACACTTCCTTCGACATCAACTACCATTTTATCGGCATACTGGCGTACACTAGCCTGCTTTCCAACAACATGTACAGTTTCCATCAGATGTTCAACTGGTTGTAAAAAAATGGGCAGTGCTGAGTGTTCGGCTCCAGCTAACTGGTATGCTCGACTATGTACTGTTGTGTAGCCGATTGAACTATAGCGTATAAGATAATTTCCATTTTTAGGCGTATGCAGTAGAAATGAGCCATCCTTAGCTGCATCTGCCTGCATGATCAGGGAAGAATCAGCTAAGTGTAAAAGACTGGCTGTGGCACCTTTGATTGGATGCCCGTCTTTGTCAAATATTTTTCCAGATAATTTCGTTTGTGCGACAAGTCCAGTGGCAGCGCCTGAAAGTAATATAGATAATAATGTAGATTTCGTCATAATAATCGTGTCCTTTGTCCTCTTCGAGAAAGAACCGGTTTAAGCATAAATTAAATAGTAGTGGTTCGAAAACCTAAAGGTTTGTGGATTTTGGACGGAAACGAATCGGTGGTTTTCGTATTGTTGTTTGTATGTTCGTATTTGATACGTCCATTTCTTCCCCGCTATGCAATTCCCTGCCCAATTTATTGCTGCCTTTTTTCTTTCCCCATTTGCGATTGTACCATATAATGAAGCCTGTAATAGGAAGCGTACCTGCTATAAAGGTGAGTACAAAAGCCAGCATTTTTGTGGGGAATCCCCAAATTGACCCCACATGAATATCGTAATTGAGTCTTCTGAATTTTTCACCTGCACTTAATTCGGCAAAATCCTTGTTGAATAAGGAAATGTTATTGGGTAGAAATGCCCCGCTGTACTGATCGAATGAATAATAGCGATTGTTATACTGTCGATCCATGTCATTGCGAATATAGACCGAAATCGTAGCGTCCTTTTTTTCCTTGTCTGGATAGGTGATTGTCAAGTAGTGTGGATCTTTATATTGGGTTAAAATCGTCTCAATCTCTCGATCAAAAGCTGTTGAAAAAAGGGTTATTTGACCAATTTTTGTTGAATCGGATTGGACAGAAGTTCTTTCGGCTAGCGGCGTTCCCCAGTTTGTTGACCAATACAAGGCTCTGTTAAACCACTCGATACCATAATACATTCCAGTTATGGCCAATAATAGAATCAAAATAAAAGAATAAAAGCCAACCACATTATGCAGATCCAAATTAATTCTTTTCCAACCAGCTTTCCATTTGATCCGAAAGCTTTTTTCCCGAGTTGATTTTGTCCATTTTTTGGGATACCACCAGACCAATCCTGTGATTAAAGTAATACTAAAGACCAAGGTTGCATAGTTTACAATGGGGCGACCAATTTCTCTGGGAAGCCACAGAAAACGGTGTCCACTCAGCGTCCATGCAAAAAAGCTGTTCAATTTTTCTCTTAACTGCGCTTCCTTGGAATTGTCTTCTGTTTGCAAACCTAGATATTGGCCTGTATATGGGTGTAATAGATGCACCTGTGCGTTTGCTTTTGAATTAGCTTCTCTGCCTTTGTCCTCTTGTTCCTTTTTTTTGAGGGTAAAGGAAATGGGGTGATCCCGGGTATAGGTAATGCCCCTTACTACAGCATTAGGATAGAGTGAGTCTGCTATTCCGACGATCCTTGAGGGCGAAATCAAGGACTGGCTGGAAGCAAGGATATATTGCCTTTCTTTTTTCGGGATAACAAGATCGATAATCTCATGGTTAAAAACCCAAAGGCAGGCCATCAGGCAGATCACAAATACAATACTACCTGAAATTAATCCCAGCCAAAGGTGCAACCAATTATTGATCTGCCTGAACAGCGAATTATTTTTCTTCTTTCTTACAGCCATGTCCACATTAGTTTACGGCAAAACTCATAGAGCTTGCGCGGCTATACTCTTCAAAGTCTTGTCCTGTAACTTTTTCCCTTTTCGATACTTCCGCAAAGTATTTACCAGTCCATTCTGGCGTGAATTTGATTATACCCTGGTCATTTGTCTGCAGCCATTTAATCCATCCGCTGGGTGCAATGATCTGAACAGCTGTATTTGCTGCAGGTTTACCTTTTTCGAATAAAGTCAACGACAGCTCTTTTTTATTTTTGGAAACTATATTGTTCGTAAAGACAAACAATTCATTTTCGATATGGGTTGCTGTATTTCCAATAGTGGAATTTCCGACTTGGATTGTCGCTATCGCATTGATCTGATACTGTGTTTTGGCTCCTTCTTTGCGATCTGTATCTTTTTTTAGGGTAATGTGGTATACGCCCTCTTGGTCAGGGGTGAATGAGGCCAATAAGTGATCTTCTTGAGCAGTTGTTATCAAGGCGGCTGTGCTTCCATCAGGTTTGATCAATGTCAACCTAATCTGCGTACCATCTTTATACCACCACCATTTTGAGATAAGTTCATGTTCATCGGGTTCACCATAAATGACCTTTACCGTATGGATCTTTCCTTTGTTCCCTTGCAGTGAGGTTTCAATAAAGACAGCATGTGCCGAAGCTGACAACACAATAAAAAATGTGAAGAGGTTAATGAGTATTGTTTTCATTTGATTTAAACTAGGAGTTATATTTTAGAAATACCTAGATTCGATTTTGCCTGTTTTATCATCGAGTACTCGAGTTTTGAAGGTGTCATCGACTAGGTATTTCCTAAACTTAGTGGTGTTTTATTTAAGCTTGTTCAAGTGATAAACCTGTGTAATTCCTGGATCGATCTCGGCACCGCGTTTTACCGAATTTTTTGCTGGATCGTATTCATACACATACCATTTAGACTCATCTGTCTTGAATACATCGTATAATTTTCCATTTTCCATAAAGTTCATCGTTGTTTTAGATTCTCCACCACCGACTAAAATCCGAAGATCTGCAACAATCTTTTTATTTGCCGGATCGACCACAAATGGACTAATGTAAACCTTGCCATCACCTAGTTTTTGAACTTGTGAAATGTTGTTGCTGAAAACGTTGTAGTCTTTCAAGTCGAAGAAATAATCTGGATCGAACGTAGTCTGGCCAGCCTTGATACGCAGTAAACCATAGGTAGCAGCATCAGTCTTTTTCGTCACGATGTATAGATCATTATTGTCGTCTGTAAAAGTAAGTGTCTGTACTTCCCAGTGTCCTGCAGCGAATCCTCCTCTGGCATCTTTTATAATTTTCCCATTCGCTAAACTCGGATAATCACACACATACATGTAGGCCGTGTCGATGATATCTTTACGAGTTTCATTGCTTCTGTATTTGTGTCCGACAAATAATTTGTCGCCTCTTTGTGTGAAGCTCGTCGGTACGATATATGGATTATGATCTTTTCCTTCCGGAGTTTTGGGGTTAAAAGTGATCATTGGAATTTCTATACCAATTGTTTTATTGATTGTCATATTGTTGATATTCATAAAATAAATCGGTTGTTCCAGTACATTTTTCACTTTATTGGTCGTACCAGCTGTTTTAGTCATGACCATTTCATCTTTTGTGCTAATATCTTTTAGTACTTTTCCCAGATAGAAATTTCCAGGGAAAGCGTAATTGTTCGTTTCTTTCCAAGATTTACTATTGACTACTTCAAATTGACTAAATCTTGTTCCATCATTTGACAGGTAATATTTACCTTCATAGGCATAAGCGTAAATGGCATAGAATGCTGCTGGTAGGTGAGAGGTAATATCGATTCCTTGATTGTTGTTCGGAGTGAGCAGGGTATCTTTCATTAAATTATCTGCGGTAAGCAGGTAAGATGAACCCGCTGCGGTCGTCACCCATACACTATATAAGCTATTTGAAGTCGGTGTAGTTTCATCAGGTGAAGTGGTGTCAGGTGATTTCTTGCAGGAAGAAAATAACACAGTCGCAGCAAATATTGCGATGGCGAATTTATTGATTTTCATAAAAATATATATTTATTTGTTTTTTACATAATGGATAATCTCAGCTTGACGTAGAATGCACGTCCAGGTCGTTGCAGTCGAAAATTGTCGTATGCTCGTTCATCTGTTAAATTTCTAGCCTCAAAGGATACATTGTATTTGTTCCGGTCCCAAGCGTAACTAAGTACCGCAGAATGGATATTTTGGGAAGGGATGAGATCTTTGGATTCAAGTGATCCCAAGTATGATTCTGTCAGATAAAACCAGTGCGTGTATTGATATAAGTAGGAGAGTTGCACTCTGCTTCCTTGCTGAAACCAGTTATTCTGGATCAGGCTTATATCAGCGTTTCCATAGATCCAAGGGCGATTAATGAGTTGTTTGCCATAAGTGAGGCTAATTTGTTTATTGTCTGAATCGTCTGTGTATTTTTTGTTGTAAGTAGCTTTATCGTAAGAACCATTCAGGGTAACTGCTAAAAGATCTTTAAGGCCATATTTGACTTCGGCCTCAAAGCCGTAGAGCTTTACTCCAGGTTCGTTATAGCTTTGAAAATAGGCATTTCCATTCTGCATGACCGCACGGCTGGTTATATAGTTATCTGCCAAGCGATAGAAACCTGTTAAATCGACATTCAGAAAGTGATTTTGATTAATATACGTATTGTAGTAAAACCCAGTGTTGATATTGTCACTCCGTTCGGGCTTTAAATCCCAGTTGGATGTTGTATTGATACCGTCACCATAAAGAGCCGTCATAGAAGGTAAGTTGTATGCTCTTTCATAAGATAGTTTCCAACCGCCATCCTTGGTTATCCTATACCGTGAGGCTAAACTCATGCTGTAGTAATTCCCTTGCTTTTTTTGACTGATTATCCCACCGCTGATCAAATTGTTGTTTGCATCAAAGGTGCGTTCGTCAATATCTTTTGAGGCATTCATGCGGTAATATTTTACGGCTAAAACATTTGATAGGCGCTTGTCAAACCATTGGTTTTGCCATGACAAACCCAAAATATGTCGGCCCAAGTAGGATGGCAAACCAGACCGGTCATAATTGCCAATCAGTTCATATTGTTTCTGATCGTTGCTATTGAAATTGTAATTGAAATTTAAACTCTGATTACGCGCTTCATCAAAGTCATAGTTTAGATTTACGCGCGCGAGATAATTTGACAAATTATACTTTGTATCTTTTTGGGGATTCGGGGTTGTGGCATTGTAATTCGAGATCCAGTTTCCGGACCAATCGTAATTGTACATAGCTGTATCCCGCACGTAGCGGGTATCGTAGCTATAGCTTGTGAAAATATCTGCGTATAGGCGATTGATAAGAAAATTGCTTTTTTTATAGCTCAGGGTCGGCATCAGATATTTGCTTTCAGACCATGCTCCGCCAAACACTTTGCTAAGTGAGGCCCCAAGTTGGTTTTCTTTGTGATTTTGTGAATAGGTCAGACCTGCATAGAACTGATCAGCCCAGGATACGTCGCGAAAACCGACCTCCAATTGTCCCATGGCTGAAGTGTAAGCATCGTTAAAACGCTTGGCTTTGGGGATCGTGACATACTTGTTGTCGACGGTGTTCTCGATAAGAACGTTGTACTTTTCGTTAGTATACATGTTATAATCATTGTCGGAATGATTGTAAAATGCATTCATCCGGAAGGAAAGTTTGTTTTTGGGATTGGTAAATGTGCCGACTACGGCTGCCTGATGTGTATTGAATGAGCCGTAGGAATAACTCAGATCCAGATAAGGTCTTGCTCGGCGCTTTGTAATAATATTGACAGCACCTCCGAGCGCATCGGAACCCAGAAAAGCGGGAACTACACCTTTGTAAACTTCGACGCGATCAATCAGATTGACAGGAATATTATTTAAGGACATCGATGACCCAAAGTTTTCCATGGGAACACCATCAATATAGATTTTTGCATCGAGCCCGTTGATACGGAATACAAAGTTGGAGCCTAATCCACCATCTTCACGAATAGTGACTCCTGTGGCACGCTTTAAAACCTGTGTTAAATTGGCAGCTTCGTTGGCATGTTTATTCATGTCAATGACACTGACATTAAAGCCCGATCGCTTTATTTCCGCTACTTTCTGCTCATTTTCAGTTTTCCTATGTGCTGTTACGGTTACCTCGTCGATATAATTGCGATCCTCGATAAGTTGAAAGTCCTGAATATTTTTCCCGTTTAGAGGTCGCTCTTCGTAGTTATATCCCACCGCAGTGACACGTATGATGGCCTTGTTCGGGATATTCGTATGTAGCTTATAATATCCATCTACATCGGATGAGGTACCATTGACCTGATCTTTTAGAAGTATTGTTGCACCTGGGATTGGTCTTCCAAAATTATCTTTGACAAAACCTGAAATAACGTTCTTTTGGGAGGTCTGGGCCTGTGTAAATACGGTAAAAATTAATAAGAGTAAAAAAGTAGATGTTGACTTCAACATTTTTATTTAGATTAAGTATATACAAGAAGGTTGCCTATACCGATCGCTTACCGAATGTTGATTTCAGCTATTTTTTTAGAAAATATGCAAATAGTTGATTATGAGCTTTGTTTTTTTTGAAGAAACTATGGATTATTTTTTCAAATAATCCATACGTACAATAAAGTTTGTACTATTGGGGAGTTGGATCCCCTTGGAGATTTCTTTTGTCTGCAAATTATACTTCCATACACGATGCTCATCATTTGCACCATCTATCGCTATATAAACATCCTTTTTGTCACTCCAGACGTTCTCTTTTTGGGTACCTTTATCCAATGGGAGCGGAATTCTTTCGATGGAACCAGATTTTAAATCCACCAGTCTATATTCGAACTGATAAACTGCGTGATAATTGGAAAAATCGGTGTATAAATTCTTCTGTTCATTGCGAACAATCGCCTTTCCGTCGCCCACATACCAGATCCCATAGGCATGATTACCAATTGACTTGGAAACATTGATCATAAAGTGCTGATCGACGAGCTGCTGCCCTTGCTTCTTTCTAAAAATTGCTGTTGGAAGCTTTAAATTATTGCCCAGCGCTATGCCAGGATTGGTCATAAAATAATAGTCCCCTAATTCGTCTTTAAAACTATAGGATTGTATGATGTTGAAGCCACCGGGATAGGTCGAACGGGTTTCTTTCTGAATTTGTTGAAGTGTAAAGCTAGGATAGTTTATTGTGGCGTAATAGGTCGTATCAGATGTGGTATGTCCATATTTCCCGCGTGATTTGAAGAAGGAATAGGCCAGCCAAAGGTTATTGTTTTCAATATCAACAAGTCCGAGGTGTAGTGCGTTATATTCTTTTGTTGCAAAGGGAAGTGTGATGGTATCCTCCTTAATAATTTTCATCTCTGCAACATTAATCTGATAGAGTCGGGCCTGGGCTTTTTTTGCAATAAGATCCTCTCGGCATAGCGCAATTAAATTGTTGTCATCTTTCCAGGTGATGGTTTCAAAGTCGCGATTCTTTAATTGTATACTGTCAATAAGGACCAAGGACGCCCCCTGTAATCGATGTTTTGTAAATACACTGGTTTGGCTTGACAACCGATAAAAGAAGCCATTTTTATAGATATATTCCCGTTCCTGAATTCGTGAGCTGGACAAAGGGATTTGTAGCGTAGCTTGTCGGGTGTCCTCCAGACTTTCGGAGAAAAACAAACTGGTTGGGCTTTCATCTTTGTTGAACAGACAAAAAACAAAATCAGGATCTATGTTTTTGTTGGAAATTTGTTGACAGGAAAAAATAAAAGTTGCAAGGAAAGACAACAATACTAATCGCTTCATGTTTGTCTATTAAATGCTTTGAAATTGTTCTCTAATTTTAATCTGCATATTGGACGGGAGGAATGCCAAATCACTTTTTTGAAAAGCAACGATTTTACCAAAATCCGGAGAATCAGAAACAAAGTATTCTCGCCCGGCCTTAAATACAAGAACATTATGGTTGCTATCCACAAGCTCAAAGTCCCGTTTAGGTGTGATCATAAAGTCTCCGCTGAAGGTTAGTTTTTTATTGACCAAATCAATATTGGCCGTGCTATTTTTACTTAACTGTAAATCATAATGATCTTCGGTAAAGAGCTTGCTATTCTCAATTGATGTATTGGTAAAGGTATGATTATCCAGAGCAGGGGGAGATAGATAGAAAACAGAAAAACCGATTACAAGAACTGCGGCGGCGGCAGTAATTTTGGCCCAATGGAATTTTCTATATCGATATACATCGGCATTAATTTTATTCCACATGTCCGATCCAACTAGTTCATCGACATGGTTATTTTCCGCAATACTATCCCATGAATTATTATCCAACCATTTTTCAACCGCATGCTTTTCAGCTTCAGAGCATTGACCTGAAGCATATTTTTTAAGTATTTCTTGGTTGATTTCCATCTTTTGATAATCCACGTATATTCAAAAGTACAAAAAAGTAATTAATAGGAATCTCGCAATATTGATATTGCAATACTTTTTAAGTCTTATTTTGATAACTGACAATGCTTTACTGATATGATATTCGACTGCTCGCTCTGAAATAAGTAGATTTGTTGCAATCTCTTTGTTCGTTAACCCTTCGTCGCGACTCAGTTTATAGACATTTTTGCATTGTTTGGGTAAAGAATCAACAGCTTGATCCAAGTGATTTTTGAGTTCTTTGTAATAAATATAATTGTCTTCGTAAGATGTTGCTTTGCTATTTAAGATCAGCTCATGATGTCTTTCTTTATTTCCTTTATTCCGAAGAAATTCTAGCGATTTTAATTTTACCGAACGCAATAGATAACGCTCCGCATCCTGAAGTTCTAGCTGATATCTTCTTTCCCACAGAGATTTGAAGACATCTTGAACAATTTCTTTTGCATCATCTTCATTGTCTACACTTTTAAGCGCAAATGAAAACATTCTCTTCCAATACAGTTGAAAGAACTCTTCAAATTGTTGTTTGTTGATCTCTATTTTACGTACGGAGGTTTTCAAAGCACCCAAATATACACTCTATTTAGACTTGTTCCAAATAAAATGCAGTAATCTACTATCGCGCTACGTTGACTTAGTTGTTCTCGTGCTATCCAGCTGAAGCCGGTAACAGGTTAAAACTATAATAGGAGCGATTGATTATTCCTTAGATTTTAGGTAGGGGATACGATATTGTTCGTCAAATCTTTTCTTGTCATCCCGATAACTACTGACTGCGCCGAGTTTATACATCATTTTGATATAACACCAAGCGAGGTCAATCTGATAAGGCTTAAAACCACTCCGTGCACTCTTAGGATATAAATGATGGTTGTTGTGCCATTCACCCGCTACAATGCCGGGCCATAACTGATTTATCGATTTGTCTTTCTCATTGAAATCAATACCTTCACGTTGCTTGTCTTCACCTTTTGCATGGCCTTCATAGTTGAATGTCCGTACACCGATTGCCCAGAAACCGGCCGCACCAAAGAGTGTACAGGCAAGCGCGTGGCCACCGATCAAATAGAAAATGGCATACCAAAAAGCCCAGTTTAGTATCCAGGATCCGATAGCATGGGAAGGATTTACGTACGACCCCCATTTTCGATATTGTGCATAACTATTGGCGGTTACACCTGTATGTCGCATCAGTAATTTAACACGGTTATATGAATTTTCCGTAAGGTCCTTAGCAATAGGCTGATGATTTACATCGGCTAAAAAACAGTATAGAAAGCCAGCTTGTGCATTATAAGGGTCACCAGGGGTGTCAGATTTTGCGTGATGAACATGATGTGAAATCACATATATTTCTTCTGGAATTACATTAATAGTCAGATTCTGTGTGAAAAAACGCCAGAATCCGTTCCGGAATTTAAATGCGCCATGTGTTGCAAATCGATGGTGCCATATCGTACCATGAGTCCCCATAACGATCATACTGTAGACAAATGCTGCCAAGACAGTCCACCAACTGAAGTGGTACACCAAAAAGATGATAAAAAAGGGGATGAGGCAAGCTACTTTTAGCCAGCTAAAAAAGGGTAACCAATTTCTTTTATCTTTAAAAATATTGAGGCGTTTGAAGAATTCGCTGAAAATTTCTTTTTTGCTTGGCTTTACGAGGTTTCCATCGTTGTCTTTCCATCCGTAGGTAGGAACTTGCAGAACATGGTCTAAAAAGGGCATTTGTGGTTGATGTAAATTATAATATTTGCTAAAGCTACCATTTAACATCGTTAAAAAGTGTTAATACGAAAAGTTTAACATATCCTTAAGATGTATCAGGCTATTTGAAAAAATAAAATACTGTAAGGAAAGCGAATCCCATACGCGGTAAGTTTAACCTTATATAGTTTTCGATATTTACTCATACAATCGACGTTTTTTCCTCGGAGCTTAGTCGCTATTTATTCGCTCCCAACCGAAGAAGCACCGAAGAAGTTCCGAACAAGCTCCGAACGAGCACCGAACAAGCATCGAGTAATCTCCGAAGTGTCTTATACTGAAATAGGTTTACATTTACCGAACAGATTACTATATAGATTTTACATCCTATTTTTTCTACTGGATTTGGTTGTCATTGTCCGTTTTCTGACTGTTATCGGTTGTCCTTTCCCTAACCACAGTTTCCCTAGTTTTGCTGCGGAACTTTTTTGACTCAGCGTTACGTCTTTGAAACATTTTGGGAACTTTTTGGTTCTGCAATTGCTGATGTGCCTGCTGGGGAGACATCATATTGCAGGACATATGTGGCCTAAAATGATTGTATATATTGACTGCCTTGACCAGCTGTGCAAGTGCCGTTTTGTAGTCTGGAAAGGTCTCAGCCATGCGATATTCGCTTTTTAGGATGCCATTTAGCCTTTCTGCCACGGCATTGTCGTACGGGCTTCCGGATTGTGTCATGCTTATTGTAATCCTATTTTCCTGCAATATAGTGACATAATTTGTACTGCAATACTGGATGCCGCGATCGGAGTGGTGGGTCAGATCGCTCTGTGGATACATTCTATGTGATATTGCCATCCTGAGCGCTGATATACAGGCCTGTGCTGTTGGCCTGTGCGTAAGTTTGTAGCCCACGATCTTTCGGGAATAGGCATCTGTGACCAGGCACAGGTAGATCCATTTGTCCCGGATGCGGATGTAGGTGATGTCACTTACCCATATCTGCTCGGGACGCAGGGCCTGCCTGCGCTGCACAAGGTCGGGCCACTTTTTGAAACGGTGGTCGGACTGGGTGGTGATGGCATACCTGCGTTTGCATTTGACCAAAAGGTCATTTTCGCGCAACAGTCTGAAGAAAGCGTCCCTTCCCAGTCCAACCATCGCACTACCCATTTCTTTGACCAATATGCTGCGGAGTTTAAGGGTACCCATGCGATGGGAGTCCTTCCGAATTTCACGTACCCGCGCCAGCACAAGCCCGCTGCGAACGGAGTATTCCTGTTCTCTGCCCATATATTTATAGTAGGATTGCCTTGTTCTGCCAAATAGTCCACAAAGTCTGGAGACCGAAACATTCTGGTAACACGACTTCATTTCTTGGACGATTTGGCCCCAGACTTTTTTACAAAATCAGCCCCATGGAGCTCCTCCGCTTTTTTGATCAGCATCTCCAGGGCAGTAATTTTGAGGTTCGCCTGGAAGAGTTCATCCCTGAGATCCTGCTCATTTTTCACCCCAGTGTCTTCTGGCTCAACAGTCTGGGAAACTTCCAGCTCCAGATTGTTTTCCCACTGCTGGTACCATTTCATAAAATACCGCGGAGTGGCTTCCCCCGGAAGATTGTACTTCTGGGCAAGTTGCGAATAACTCAGCTTGCCGGCAAGGTATTCTCTGGAAACGAGGATCTTGAAGCTATCACTGTAAACTTGCTGTCCCCCTGATTTACGTTTTGTCATACGCTTTTTCATAATATTAAATTTAAGATTTTAATATTCGGTTTTTGTAAACCTTTTTCAGGAATGGACAAAGATAATAGCTATTCATTAGCTCCTGTCTTATACTGAAATAGGTTTACATTTACCGAACAGATTACTATATAGATTTTACATCCTATTTTTTCTACTGGATTTGGTTGTCATTGTCCGTTTTCTGACTGTTATCGGTTGTCCTTTCCCTAACCACAGTTTCCCTAGTTTTGCTGCGGAACTTTTTTGACTCAGCGTTACGTCTTTGAAACATTTTGGGAACTTTTTGGTTCTGCAATTGCTGATGTGCCTGCTGGGGAGACATCATATTGCAGGACATATGTGGCCTAAAATGATTGTATATATTGACTGCCTTGACCAGCTGTGCAAGTGCCGTTTTGTAGTCTGGAAAGGTCTCAGCCATGCGATATTCGCTTTTTAGGATGCCATTTAGCCTTTCTGCCACGGCATTGTCGTACGGGCTTCCGGATTGTGTCATGCTTATTGTAATCCTATTTTCCTGCAATATAGTGACATAATTTGTACTGCAATACTGGATGCCGCGATCGGAGTGGTGGGTCAGATCGCTCTGTGGATACATTCTATGTGATATTGCCATCCTGAGCGCTGATATACAGGCCTGTGCTGTTGGCCTGTGCGTAAGTTTGTAGCCCACGATCTTTCGGGAATAGGCATCTGTGACCAGGCACAGGTAGATCCATTTGTCCCGGATGCGGATGTAGGTGATGTCACTTACCCATATCTGCTCGGGACGCAGGGCCTGCCTGCGCTGCACAAGGTCGGGCCACTTTTTGAAACGGTGGTCGGACTGGGTGGTGATGGCATACCTGCGTTTGCATTTGACCAAAAGGTCATTTTCGCGCAACAGTCTGAAGAAAGCGTCCCTTCCCAGTCCAACCATCGCACTACCCATTTCTTTGACCAATATGCTGCGGAGTTTAAGGGTACCCATGCGATGGGAGTCCTTCCGAATTTCACGTACCCGCGCCAGCACAAGCCCGCTGCGAACGGAGTATTCCTGTTCTCTGCCCATATATTTATAGTAGGATTGCCTTGTTCTGCCAAATAGTCCACAAAGTCTGGAGACCGAAACATTCTGGTAACACGACTTCATTTCTTGGACGATTTGGCCCCAGACTTTTTTACAAAATCAGCCCCATGGAGCTCCTCCGCTTTTTTGATCAGCATCTCCAGGGCAGTAATTTTGAGGTTCGCCTGGAAGAGTTCATCCCTGAGATCCTGCTCATTTTTCACCCCAGTGTCTTCTGGCTCAACAGTCTGGGAAACTTCCAGCTCCAGATTGTTTTCCCACTGCTGGTACCATTTCATAAAATACCGCGGAGTGGCTTCCCCCGGAAGATTGTACTTCTGGGCAAGTTGCGAATAACTCAGCTTGCCGGCAAGGTATTCTCTGGAAACGAGGATCTTGAAGCTATCACTGTAAACTTGCTGTCCCCCTGATTTACGTTTTGTCATACGCTTTTTCATAATATTAAATTTAAGATTTTAATATTCGGTTTTTGTAAACCTTTTTCAGGAATGGACATCCACAATTTCCATCATCCTGGTTGGTATTGAGTTCTAAATTTCTTCTAAATTGTTTTTATTAGATGATGGTCCTGTTACGGTTATTCGCTATTCTTATTTCATTTACAGTTTCTTCTGTCGCGATTGTACTGGTATCATCTTTAAGACATAGGCGTTTATATGCAAATTTTTTCTGCATTATTGGTATGAGGTAATAAGGCCGTTCGAAGCAATAAAGATAGTCATATGGTAATTGTACACGACAGAGACATTTATAAAAAAAAGAGACAAATTGTACAGCAATTGATACGCCTTGTCAATAAATACAAAGGCTTATGCAGTATCTTTCATATGGATATTTATAAACTAATTATAAGGCTTTGGTTAGGTGGCTAGTTATGCCTACGCTTGTGTAAACGAAAAAACTAGAAACAAGTCTATCCTGACCGTTTCGGATAATCAAAATAAATCAACTATGAAAAGAAGAACATTTATTCAGGCGCTGAATTTTGGCATTGCCACAGCTACGTTGTATAAAGGTTACGCAAATGAAATTTTATTTTCCTCTGATGCTGAACCAGGAAACAAGGTATTGTCCTATCACAAGATAAAAGATATCAGATTTTCTACCGTAAAGATGAATTATCCGAGACTTGTGGGGAAAAATGCCCGTCTCGACCTACATGGTTATGGACCTGATGTGGAAATATGTGTTATAAGGACAGATCAGGGAGCAATGGGCTGGGCCTCACTCCGTGGCTCAAGACGTGAAGCTGAACAAATTTCGGGAGAATTGATAGGCAAGAAAATGTCAGATCTTTTCTCTCCCAAAGTCGGTACACTGCTGCAGACACATATTCCCTTTGATATGGCTCTTCACGATCTCGCAGGAGTCATTTTAAATAAACCTGTTTATGAAATACTTGGTCGAAAAGATCCGATCATAACAGATTATTATAGTGGTATGATCTATTTCGATGACTTAGAACCAGCGGATAGGCCATCAGGAATTGACCGTATTCTTGAGGAATGCCAATATGATTATGAAGTGGGTTACAGGCAATTCAAGTTAAAAATTGGAAGGGGACATAAATGGATGCCTTTTTCCAAAGGACTTCAACGGGATATTGAGGTTACAAAAGCAGTGGCAGACGCATTTCCCGACTGCAGAATTTTAGTTGATGGAAATAACGGTTTTACATCAGACCAATTTATTCAGTATTTAAAAGGTATCCCAATGGTAAATCTCTTTTGGATAGAAGAACCTTTTCATGAAACGGTGGTGGATTATCAAAAGCTTAGCGACTTTTTAAAATCGGAAGGCATAAATACTTTGCTGGCGGATGGCGAAGCAGATCCTGATCAGAACTTGCTGAGAACCTTATTTGAAAAGAAACTGCTGGATGTTCACCTTACGGATATTGAAGGCCTTGGATTTACGAATTGGAGGAACTTAATGCCAAAGTTAATACAACTCGGAGCACAAGCATCTCCACATGCCTGGGGATCACTTCTCAAGAGCTTCTATACAGCGCATTTAGCCGGAGGGCTCGGAAATACCGTAACCATTGAAGGGGTTACAAGTACATCTGATGATGTGGATTTGTCGGGATATCTCGTCAAAGATGGGAAACTTATTCCTCCCTCATCTGCAGGGTTCGGTATGCCATTGCTAAAAAAGATTTGAAAGAAAGAAGCTTTGAATTATTTTTCAAACCTTTCAAAGTTTTGCAACGTTCATAGAGGAGCAAACAATGGAATTTCTTAACCTTAAAAAATTGACTAACCCGTGAAATTAAATGTGCTGAAGCATATTCACGGCGATAAAGTATTGTTTAAGGCTATGAAATACTTTTTAAAATTCCTTTAACTTTTTGTTGATCAAAATTTATTTCAAATGTCTAATAAAACTGTACCCCAGAAGATAAATGACCATCTTGCGAATGAACGAACTTTCCTTGCTTGGATCCGGACAAGCCTGGGCATTATGGGCTTCGGTTTTGTGGTTGTTAAGTTTTCATTATTTATTCGTCAGATTGAGCTCATTTTAAAAAAAGATGTAGTTGCAGGATCCCAGCATGAACATTCGGGTGCTGTTGGTGTTTCTATTGTGGTTATTGGAGCATTGACGGTTATTGTCGCCTTTTTTAAATATCGTAAAACAAACAAACAAATTGAAGAGGAGAACTTCGCTCAAACTTCAAATAGCATTACAATTGTGGCCATATTGATTTTTGTTATAGGTATTATTTTGAGTTGGTATCTTGTCGACGGTCTTTAAGGAGATGCATTAGATCTAGTTAGCCTGGAATGATTATTCAGGCTAACTAGATCTCAATTGTCGTGCATTGGCTATTTATAATACCGGCAAAATATATTATTGCTGTGTACACTGTACCACAGTGATTTGATTTGTTGTACCACGTTTTTCTAAAAACTCTCGTAGGGCGATCATCAGAAAGGCGAGAAAACCAAAACCCATCGTAAGCCAGGGCGAAAACTCCACACCTTTCGAAACGATAATCCAGCCACCTACGGTAGTTCCCAAGGTTACCCCGAGATTGCCAAATGAAGTCGCTAGACTATTGGCAAATTCTAGCGCCTCGGGAGCGGAAGAAATCATATAGGTAGATGCGTTTAAGAAGCTAGGAGAATAAAGAAATCCCCATAAGGCAATCGTACAGACCGTAGCGAACATATTGCCATCTGAAAAATACAGTAATAAAGGAATAATAAGTGTACCGGATAAGAAAAATGCTGTGGTAAACGTAATATTTTGGTTGAGCATTTTCCCTGCCACCCAGTTGGCGATGACTCCAATAATACCAAATACAAATAGCATATAACTAACCATGGTACTGTCCATATTCTTTGCTTTGTTTAAATATTCGGCGAAATAACTATAGGTAGAAAACCAAGCGGATACCATAAAGAAATTCATTGCGGTACTGACCATAAAAATGGGTTTGGTTAATATTTTCATCTGACTACCGTAGGATTTTTTTTCTTTTACAGGCAAAGGAGGAATGGTAAAATAGATCGCCAGTAGTGCAATTATACTGACAATGGCCTGTATCGTGAAAGAATATGTCCAGGAATAGAGACTGGCAATGTAGGTGGCGAAGGGGACTGTTGTCACCATGGCGATTGCAACACCACTAAAAACAATGCTCATAAGCTCATTTTCATTTTTCTTCCCCCCTTTTAAAATGGCGACAGACAATGCTGTCGCAATATAAACAGGTTGGAGAAAGGCGGGAAGAATTCTTACAGTAAGTAATAACCAGAAAGGAGGGGATAATGAAGAGACAATCGCCGTGATTAAGAAAATAGCGATGGCAGTTAACATGACTTTCTTGCGGTCGAATCCCGAAGCCAGCAATGTCATAAATGGCCCAGTTATGGCAATGATCAAGGCAAAAGCACTTAATAAATAACCTGCTTTGTCGATACTGATATGATAATGATCGGCTATTTGGGGCAAGATGCCAATAATGCCAAACTCGGTTGTGATTACTGCGAGAAAACCCAAAGCTCCGATGTATGCGTATTTTTTCATAAATAAAAACCTATTGTACATGATTAATTATACGAGCAAATGTAAAGGCAAATACTTGCTTCTGGGTGTAAAGCGGCTATTTGTGTGTTACTAACAAATTTGTAAGTAATGGTAAAAGAAAAGTTGTTGCTGAATAATTGATCTCCGCCTGACATTGATAAGTTGTGTGTTGTCAAAAGTTCTTTTATATTCACTTTAGATTTATTTTAAGGTTGAATACAGGTAAGGAATACGAAATAAAAAAACTAATGGAACAGCATATATTAATTGTGGGCCTGGGGGGAGTGGGCGGCTATTTTGGTGGTATGTTAGCGCGCAAGTATGAAAACACTGATATTCATGTCAATTTTTTGGCGCGAGGTAACCATCTTGAGGAGATTAACCAACATGGTTTAAAGCTGTTATTAGAAAAGGGAAGTTTTACAGCGAAGCCCTATCAGGCTTCCAGTGAGGCTGAAAACTTCACAAAAATGGATTACATTTTTCTTTGTACTAAATCTTATGATCTAGAAGATACTATGGCCTTATTAGGACCGTGTGTGAGCGCAGATACAGTATTCATACCCTTGCAGAATGGAGTAGACAGCAAAGAACGTATCAACAGATATTATCCGAATAATTTGGTTGTGGATGGTTGCGCCTATATTGTATCCCGTTTAAAGGCTGCTGGAGTAATTGAAGTGACCGGGAAATGGGGTACAATGAGTTTCGGATTGAATGGAGAACATGATGAAAGACTGGATAGGTTATATCATCTTGTTCAACAGGCTGATATCCATGTGAATTATTCCGATGAAATTGAGAAAATAATATGGGATAAATTTATTTTTATTTCCGCTATGGCCACAGCTACTTCTTATTTTGATTATTCTATTGGTCAGATAATGGAAGATCCAAAGAAGAAAGATGCGGTTGTTAAACTTATTCAGGAGGTTGCAGCATTAGCTCAGGAAAAAGGAGTTGTTATTGCTGATCATATTGTACATATGACCTTGGACAAAATGGAACAAATGCCTTACGATGCGACTTCATCCATGCATACGGACTATCTTAATAAACGACCGAAAACAGAGTTGGCATCTTTGACAGCTTATGTTATTCGTGAATCTAAAAAGTATAATCTCGAGACACCTGAATATCAACGCATGTTTGATGTATTGCGCCTAAAATCTGACTAGCTGTATTAAAATAGTTTGCGAGTTGGAAATTTCAATCGATAAGTTCCTCTGGACAAGCTTTTTTTGAATACAAAAAGTAGGTTTAGCTGTCAAAAGAAAGCTGATTAGATTTTATTTCCTGTAAGGCCGCTGAATTTATTGCCTCGATTGTCTTTATAAAAATCACCGTCCTTCTTAAAACTATTTGCATCTACTCCTTCAAGCAGCTGTTTTTGATAAAAGACATTTTTTGCGTCTTTTCCGAAATCGTGACCTAAAGGTATAAACGTTTTAATATCGGCATCTGGAATTATTTCCTGATTATAATACACATTATCCTTGTCTTTTGAATAGGAGTTGCTTCCATACACATCATTCTTTTTATCAATCGGGAATAATTCAAAGGAAGGAGCATCTACCTGTTCATATCTGAAGTTTTTCCCCCTGAATAGGATCGTTTTGTTGTCAATACTAATATGATCCTGATCAAGTACACGAATTTTATCAATTGTCTTAAAGGACCTCGTTATGACATCTGATCCCTGCTGAAATGGTGGGTAGTAAATTGTATTGCCAATTCTTATGTAATATTTGTTTATGGCTTCAATGTTTCCGGCGTTAGCAACAACTGCTTTAAAGGTACCTATATTCGGAGAGACATAAACTGAATCTTTATCCATTAAAAAATAGTCATTGACGAACGAAAAGGTTTTCCGATCTGCCTTTATCATGTCATTACTGTAGAAGTAATGGTCCTTGTCGCGTGCCCAGTTTATATGATCCTTTACGAGCTCATATGTTTTTGGATCTGCTCCCTGGATGATATTAAAGCCTAGGGCCTGATCGATATAATAGACATGAAAACGATCTTTTGGAATCTGATTGTCGACATAAAAGGAATTCTTGTCCACAAGTTTTTGAATCGTGCCACGAAAATATACCGCATTTTTGTCTTTAGCAATATCTTCTGACAAAACCTCAAACGATTTTGCATCAGCCTGCATTTGTGAAATGCCCAAACTAAACCAATTTCCATTCTGACAATAAGCTATCTGCCCTTTTGAATCGATGAAGTAGGAACCGGATTTTTGTTTATCAACAGGTTTGCCAATATTTCGACAAGAAATAAAAAAGCAAAGTAAAATACAAGCCAGAAAAAAAGTATATTTTTTCATTTTTGCATTGCATATAATCCTAGATTTATTATTTATCATACCCATCTATATAAATTTACAAGGACAAAATTAAAAAACCGAATTTTCAGTTTTCCGTTTCCTTATTAAGGCAATTGTATAAAACTGGCACCAATGACTTTTAGTGTGTTGTCAATGTGTCTCCATACCCTAAAATATCTAAATTTTCCTTCTAATGGGGCTCCCATTACCTTACCTTTTGCCGTCATCGTAGTAACGGAAAGGGCGGTATCCCCAATTATTCTGATCTCATCAATTTCTGTTGAAGCATTTTCAATAATTATAGCCTTTGATCGGTGTGCATTTAGATCCATTTCTTTGGTTAACATTTGACCATCAGGTGCTACAGCAACAAGGTCGTCATATAGGAGGAGATCAAGACCGTCTACATTACTGGCTAGCTGCGCCAAGAAAAGTTGGTTCTCTGCTTCTGCAATTTCTTCTTTCGTGATTTTATCCATATCCCTATCAGATTGTAATTTTTTTTTGTGCTTATTACTTTAAAAATAGTAAATCTAGATATTAGTCAGCTAACTATGAAAATGTATGCAACTATTTAAGGTTTATCTAGATCAAGAATTTCGTAATATTTTAATAATGGGGGTGAACTTGTTAAACTGCTAAGTTTAAAATCAAGATGTTCCTCCTGTCGGAAAAATTAATTACTTCTTTGGTTTAGGTAGCTCCTTAATCCATATATTCTTAAAATCTACGGGTTGACCTTCACTCTGTAATGCGATAAATCCACTGCTGAGCAACTTACCATCGATCTTAATTTTGGGGTCATATCCATTGGCTGTTCCACCTCCAATCTGAGGTCTTGAATATTCTAGTACGGTATCTCCGTTAATGATATGTTTGATTAACGAATCTCCTAATACAATCAACTCCCCTTTAACCCATTGATCACCATCATAGGTCTTCGAAGTAGAATTTAAGCAATGTGAGGAGGCAATTTTGCCCTGATAGACCACATTGGTTCCAGGAGAACACATATTGCCTGTAGGGCGGGGCTGACCATCGCTCAGTCCTCCCAAAAGTTGCATTTCGACAGAAATGGGCCAATCCTGTTCTTTCAACATTGTTCTGGGATCCTGCGAATGAAACATAACGCCGCTATTACGAAGTGTATAGGAGGGGGCACCTTTATGGAGCTCGCCTACAAATCGATATTCAAATTTTAAATGATAATAAGAAAAGGGTGTTTTATAATATAAATGGCCAAATTGATCATTAAAATCATCATACTGATCATATCTGACCTTAATTATTCCATCTTCAACTCGAAAAGTATTTCCGTAGTTCACACCAACATCATGATGATGAATTTTGACAAACCAATCATTGATGTCCTTTCCATCAAACAAGGATTTCCAGCCATTATTATTGCCCTGACCTTTCATTCCTGCGCATCCTGTAAAAATAAGACCGGTAGCTACTATTGAATAGATAATTCTTCGCATTGAAGTGATATTTGGTTTAAAATTGGATAGCAAGATACGATATATTCCATTAAACTTTACAGTCTAAGAAATATCGTGGACAGCCGTAGCTCATTGCCGTTAAGCGCTGGCTAGATCATAATCAGACAATTTAAACGACGAATCAGTATTTATTAAGCAAGTTTCGCTTCTCTTGTTAATTTACTTTTGTCAAGGTATAGTTCACTACTGAACAGGTCTGTCAATACTTTTTCAATCTCGATTTTATTGCATGTGGTAGGGTTTCGTCTCGATTTTAAATAATTTTCCGCGGTCATTTTTTTTGCCAATTGTCCTACCGTCTGCAAGTCAAGCACCTTACCGGTTTTGTGTGCAATCCAAAGCGAAGTGTGCGAAAACACAAGGCCTGTGAGTCCAATTGGCCAATTAAAGTAAATACCAGCTAAGGAAGCAACATAAAAAATCGCAAGTAATAGGGTCAGCCAAAAGGGAGGGCGTAGGATATCAAGTTTAAAGCCTAAATGTCTTTCGAGTTTTTCTACCCTTAACCGCCGACCATTTTTTGGGAAAATATCCGCAAGTGCAGCGTTTATCGTGATCGTTTTATGATCGATTTGAGCTGTCGAAGCTATTGCCTCACGTAGCTTATAAAAAGCCTGCTGATTTGTACAGTCGCTAGAATGATCAAGTTGGATCTTATTTGTGATATGATCGCAGAGCTCACCAAACGTTGAGATATGCATAAGTTCTGTGCCCCTAAACTTAATGTCAAATGATTTTTCGACTTTAACGAGTACATCGCCAATATCGTCTGGGTCTATATTTTGAAGTTCACAGTCTGTTATCGCATTCATAGTATGAATTCGTTAAGTTATACGAATATACTGAAAATGTTTCTCCAGGTCCTGTGCGGGTAGAAAGAAATTGTCGTAATCTAAGCGTAAGTTCATGATGGTTACGATTTAATTTGTGATAAGTCAATGCCAAATGCTGTCAATTGGGATTCTCCAAGTTCAGTAATATAGAGGTTTCTATCGCTGGGATCTGTTTTTGCTAGCCAACCTTTTGCTATTAACACCTCCAGTAAGAGCTGGCCGAGTTTTCCGCCGATATGTTCGTAACATAATTTTGCGGACTTCACTTTATCGTAGTTTTTCATTTTCGTCTGTTATGGGCTTAGTTTTTGATTTATAGTTTCTTAGCTATAAAATTATGAAAATGAAAAGGGACGCAAAATGATCAAAATCATCTATTCAAGTGGCTATTTGACACAATGTAGCGTGTTATTCTTTTAGATTAAAAAAACAAAATGTACCTAAATTTGGTATCTAAAACAGGGATTTTATAATTTATGAAAAAAGAACAGGATAAAGAGCAGCAGGTAAGCAGTTTGTTTATACGATTTAAAACTCAATTAGAAGACTCTGCTTATGTAAACGTCGATTTTTTGGTTCTTCTAGTGGATATCATTCGTCCCAAGCATACCAATCTGCTTTATCAGATCGATATTCAATTTTTACTGGATTATCTCCATGCCGCACCCGAGGAGCAGGAGTGCTTTCAGCTTTATTTAAAAAGAATTCTGGCCAGGAAAGATTTTGATCAGTTGATTTCAGATACAGGAATTATCAGCTATGCGGATTTTTTTTATGAACTTAAAAAAAGGATCACCGAGCGATACTTACCTTTTCAGCCACCCAAGTCTACTTTGCAATATATATTAAATCAGGTTTTTTACAAACCTCGTGATGCTGATTGGATTGCTACGGTTTCGCAAGAGCAGGTCGATGAACTCTTTCGTTTATGCGGATTCGAAACAATTTATGATGATGAAACTGGTTTTGGAATGATCGAAATATTGTATGGGTTGGAACTGTTGGTTCAACGCATTACGGGGCGTGCAATGGAAACGGATGTAAATAAGATGGTACCTGAGTTTCAAAATTTTGATAGTCCATTTATAGCCATTATGCGGGAATTCACCGAATTGAATGATCGTATTTTGCAATCGCATAATAAGTTTATCTCCTCGGATGACCTGACTTATAAACAAATTTTGGTACTTCATAAGCAATGCGAATCGTACATTGAAACTGCCTTCGATAATTCACATCGTTTCGGAATTTCCATAAAGGTTAATCAATCACTTTTGCGCATGCGGCAACAACTTGAAAGGATCCGAGAAATCTTGCTTTTTTTAGTGATTGATCATCCGAAGGAAAAAAAGGAAAAGACTATCGCACTAACAATGACCCTTATTGGATACAATTCCCGAAAAAGCAATATTCGCAAATTGGTAGGGCAAAGTACACAGCTTTTAGCGTACGAGATTACTCATCATACTGCACAGACTGGAGAACATTACATTACTTCAAGTCGGCAGGAATATTGGAAAATGTTCCGGTCTGCCTGCGGTGGCGGCCTCATTGTAGGCGTAATGTGCATCGTTAAATTATTGTTAGGTAAGGTTCACAGCAGTGAGTTTGGCCATGCATTTTTATATAGCCTGAATTATGCTATTGGCTTTACGTTAATTTATCTTTTTGGTGCTACCTTAGCCACCAAACAACCAGCAATGACTGCTTCCGCATTGGTCAACGCAATTGAGCAGGGGATTGCCGAACAGGCGACCAACAAACATCGATATTGGATATTTGCTGAATTATTTGCACGATTATTTCGGTCTCAGTTTATTGCTTTTGTCGGTAATGTTTTGATGGCTTTTCCGATGAGTCTTTTTCTTGTTTGGGTGATTCAACAATTGTTTCAGGTCAATATTGCGAGTGGCAAGTGGTTGCATCTGGTCAATGATCTCAATCCGATAAAAACACCCTTGGTTTTGCATGCCTCTATTGCAGGTGTTTTTTTATTTCTTTCCGGTATTATTGCCGGCAGTATTTCAAATAGGGATAAGCATAACTCTGTATACTATCGTATTCAGGAACACCCCATGTTGAAAAAGATATTTGGACAAGCAAAAACAAACAAAATAGCTTCGTTTTATGAAAAAAAATGGGCAGGAATCGTGTCTAACGTGTGGTTCGGGATCTTTATGGGGTCAACAGCTTCCATCGGACTTTTTTTAGGTTTAAATCTTGATATTAGGCATATTACATTTGCTAGTGGAAATTTGGCCCTGGGCTTATTCGGTCATGGGATGGAGCTCTCTACCGACATATGGATTTGGGGCATTTTAGGGATTGGAATTATAGGTTTTTTTAATTTTATGGTCAGCTTTTCGCTATCCTTGATGTTAGCCTTCCGCTCGCGAAATCTATCGTCGAAAGAATTGATTAAAATGGCAAAGGCTGTTTGGATCTATTTTAAAATAAATCCAAAGCTGTTTTTCTTCCCACCTCGAAAAGGTTAAGGGGCTTAATATTATCGTTGACTGCAATGTTTCGATGCCGAGAGGTATGTGTCCCACGTAAATACTACACGTAAAGATTTCGTATCATTTTGCTATGATCTAAACATTGATCTCACCAGAAAGGTCGGGTTTATCTTTGTCATCTTTTTCTTCCTGTTCAGCCTGTGCTTCCTCCTTGTTATGGGTGCGATCGTCTTTGAGACCAGACAGATTGGTGTTAGGGCCCTTTTCTTCTTCTTTGGAATCTTCCTCTTGTTGTGACTGGGACAAGTCTGGGCTTGGCTCACGTGGATCCGGATTTGGGATAGCAGTCATGAGAAGGGCCACCATGCTTAGTTTATTATTTATGTTTTTTGATCTGTTCATTTTAACTCGTTTTTTAAAAGAGAACATTTTTCGAACCATTATCGTTGGCTGAAATCGTATCTTATTTATTGCCTGTGATAATTTCAACTATACCATCCAGTAAGGTAAGCTTCAATTGTTGGCCAAAGTAACTCTTGCGCTCATCATCGATGTGTATTTCTTTGCCTTCCCATTCCATCGCCAATTGACTAGCCCGGATAGGTATTATTTTAAATTCGACGTTGGTTCCATTCAATAGTCCATCGATATAGCTTAAAAGTTCCTGACGTTGATCGACAGTGACAATGATGATATCAAATTGTCCATCACCAGGATCAGCATCAGCAGCAAGCACTAGCCTCGGTCCGATGCTTGGTATATTCATGATCTCAACCAGTATGCACTCTTTTTCATAGTTATTTCCAGCTACTGTAAGCCTTAGTGTGGTAGCGGGGAATGTTTCCACCAGCTTGCGGAGCTGTATTAGTGCAGTTTTGATTTCATCTTCCGCATTAAGATCTTCGGTGTTTTTTTTATCCATTTTTTTCATTAGTGTAGGAAATACCCCAAAACCGATAGATTCAATAAAATATAGAGGTTTTCTTTCTAACCCTATGACCATCCCTACATCGAATTTTTTAAGTATAGCGCTTCTCCACAGACTAATAGCTTTTTCACAGTCTAGCGGAATACCAAGAGAGATAGCAATATTGTTTGCAGTGCCTTGTGGTAATATGGCGATCGGCCTCTTAAATATTAGCTTTTTTTCCAGTAGACCCATAATGGTCATTCTTATAGTGCCATCACCGCCAGCCAAGGCGATGATATCCGTCTGTGGGTCGATCTTTTTGACAGCATCTTTTTTTGTTACTACAGTGCAATTGTGGCCAAGATCTTCAATCAATTGACATAGTTCGTCTTTATCTCCATTCGAGTCATCCCCAGCAGCAGGATTGTGAACTAACCTTATGTTTTTGCCATGTTCTTTCATAACAGCAGAACAAAGCATGCTTGAGATTGGTTTTCATAGAAAAGGACAGCTATGAATATACTTATCACCAATGACGATGGTATCTATTCACCGGGGATTGCGGCACTGGCACAGACGGCGAGAGAGTTTGGAACGGTAAAGATTGTGGCACCCGATGTTGAGCAGTCGTCAATGGGTCACGCTATAACGCATTCCCGGCCCTTAAGCTATCGGCGTGCGCCTGTTACTTTTGCAGATATTGATGCCTTTAGGGTCAATGGAACGCCGGCAGATTGTGTGGCCTTGGGTTTACATATGTTTCCAGATACGCAGGTTGTGCTTTCAGGTATTAATATGGGACCAAACCTAGGCAATTCAATGTGGCACTCAGGAACATTGGCTGCGGCGAAGCAGGCCACATTGCTCGGGATTACTGGTATTGCATTGAGTACACCTGTTGGAAAGACAGAACCTGATTTTGAAGGGCTATCTCGGTGGACAATCGAGGTGCTCAAGATATTGCTGAAAAATAAGGGCCCTGCTCTTTATAATGTGAATTTTCCGCCTAAACCTCAAGGGCTTTCCTGGACAAGACAATCAGTACGTTTATATGATGGCCGTGTGGTGCCTGGAGAGGATCCTATGGGAAGGAAAAACTATTGGATCACAGTAGTGCCATTAGAACCTGCTGAAAAGGGTACTGATCGCTGGGCAGTAGAACACAATTTGGTTTCTATTACCCCCTTACGTCTTGACCTAACTGCACATGATGAACTTGCGGCCAGGCAGACAAGCGAACATAAATAATAGCGAGTAATAAAATACTATAAGATGGTAACAACCGAAAATTTAATACAAAAGAAAAGATTCCGTCCCGCCAACAAAGCTGGATTTGGCGGAGTGGCATTGGGAAATGGATTTCAGCACAACTCAGATGTCGAATGCTTAAAGGCAGTCGAAGCCGCCTGGAATGCAGGGATACGATTGTTTGACACCTCGCCATGGTATGGTTTGGGTATCAGCGAACGTAGGATGGGCTTATTTTTAAAAGATCAGCCTCGAGAAAGTTTTACGCTATCAACAAAAGTAGGCCGATTAATGTTGCCACGGGAGGATTTTAAAATGGAGCAATTGTTATGGAAAGGAAAATTAAATTTTGCTTACCAATATGATTATAGCGCTTCAGGAGTGAGAAGAAGTATCGAAGATAGTCTACAGCGCTTGGGATTATCTTCCATTGATATGGTATTTATTCATGATCTTTCACCTGACAATGGAGATATGAAAGACAGCTATACACATTATTTTGAGCAAGCTATTCACGGAGCAATGCCCGAATTGACTAAGATGAGAGAAGAAGGTGTTATTAAAGGTTGGGGACTGGGAGTTAATACCATTGCGCCTATCTTACAGACATTGGAAGTTGCTGATCCAGATATTTTTCTCTCAGCCTGCCAGTATTCATTGATTAAACATGACGATGAACTGAATCAGATTTTCCCGAAAGTTGCTGAAAGAGATATTTCCATTATTGTAGGAGCGCCATTATGTGCTGGATTTTTATCGGGTAAAGATCGTTATCTCTATGATGGGAAGTTTCCTGCCGGTGTTAAAGAAAAGCTAAATGCTTTGCAACAGGTCGCGAAAAATCACGCTGTAGATCTTCGTACAGCAGCATTGCAATTTGCAGCCGCTCCCGACGCAGTGTCTGGTGTTATACCCGGAGCACATACCGCTGAACAGGCCGTGCAAAATGCACATTCCTTTGAGGCAAAGATTCCCGCCGACTTTTGGAAAGAGTTGAAACATGATAAACTTATTGAAGAACACGCACCGGTACCCAATATCCAACATAACTGATAAGACTAAGGGTGTGAATAGCGCACCCTTTTCTGTTGAATAAAGCATCTCAGCGACAACTAATGCTCGCTGAAATATTTGTTTATTCTCTATTATTGAACAACGTTAGTTAAATCTATGGGGATCATCAGGTTAAACGTAATTTTATTGTCTTTTAAATTTACGACTATCTTTCCTTTATGAATTTTAACTATTTCACTCACAATAAATAATCCTAATCCGAGTCCATTACTATTGACTCCTTTTACGAAAGGCTTAAATAGATCTTTAAGATCTGAATATTGCGGATAGGTGACCTCATTTGTAACACTAAAAACAAAATTTTCTTTTTTAATGCATGCATTTATTTCGATATTTTGATGAGGATTACCATGTTTTATAGCATTTCCAATTAAATTAGCGAAAGCCCGCCCCATTTTCTGATGATCACAAGGTACATCAACCGGAAGGTCGATGTTGACGATTAACGTTCTATTATGTAATACTTCAAATTCCGATAAGATTTGCTTTATCAATGAATCCATACGGTAATGATCATTAATTCTAATTAGTCTGCCTTGAAGACGGATCGTACTGAAATCTAAAATATCATCTATCACTCCTTTCACCCGTAATGAAGCCTCTTCTATTTTCTTTATTAATTTTTTTTGACTTTCATCTTTAATGTTTGCGCCAAGATATTGCGAAATCACTTTTAAGATGCTGACAGGATTATTTAAGTCATGGGCCAAGGACGATAAAACCAGTTCTCTGTTTTTGGAATACCTAAGTTCCTGTTCTAATTTTCTTCTCGTATTTCTACGTTCAATGACAGTTTTAAAATCTATTGCAATCAAATCACTGCAAACAGGGAGCAACGTCTCCAATTTAATTGGGTCGAAGTGTACGGGTTCCGCATTCATGAAACTCAAGTGTCCAACAATAGAATTATTTTTGTTAATAATGGGATAAGAGATATAGCTTTTTAAACCGAATTCATGAAGAACTTGTGTCCATTCGTCGACAGAACATTGCTCGCTATCGTCAATGTAAATAGGTGAGAAACCTTTCCTTATTTCCTGATATATTTTAACGTAGTTTTCACTGTTTTTATTGACGATCTTCTGAGAGTGATAGTCATAAACGCACCAATTCCCCCATTTACGGCCAATTTTCCTACGTATCATGCCATACCTCATTTTCGTGTGGCCACATAAAGCCTCCAAAATTCTTTGACAGGAGTCGAAGTCGCTCTTCTTCGTATACCTATCGTACCATTGATTTTGATTTAATTGGTTTGGGATTGTCATTTTTATTGCCGGTCTATTTGTTTACGAATAGCTTTGACTTATTGTTGAGGTTGGTGAACTTTAGAAGTACTAATACCCTTTATTGCGCGAAATATAAATGCTATAGCTGCAATAATTAAAAGAATATGAATAAAATCTTCTGTTATGAATCCTCCCACAAAAGTAACTGCCCAAACAATCATTACGCTAATAGCTACCGAATATAATAGGTCTTCCATATAATATTATTCTTTATTGAAGAACAATATCTAAATAGAATCGTTTCGTAATTTTGTAACTTGATAAGAAAACTTACAAAAAAAAGCCGTTTTACATTAGTATTGCGGCTTTTTCTTCAATTTCTACGGCTTAGGACGTTGATTCCCTTAGGAAAATGGTAAAAGTGATGAAAAATACATGTTATGCTGTTTTTTTTTAACGACATTTGAACATGGCTCTATTAATAACTTTGGATAATGTCTATCAATTGTATAATCTTGACCTTTCAAAAAAGACGGAAGGCATAGTTATTCTTAGTCAACGACATGGCCCTGGGAAGAAGTATACAAGTCATAGCCGCATATTTGATGGTTTATTATTAGGTTTTATGGTACAGGGATCTATGAAATCTCAAATCCATTTCTTAGAATATGAAGTAAACAAAGGGGATATTGCTATTTTGCAGCCACAAGTGATGATCGACACAAAATCATTGAGTGAAGATGCTGAAATTATAACAATCGGTCTTTCATTGGATTTCATTACAGAATTTCCTGTTCTACGGGAGTTTGTAATGAACAATCAAATAAGATGGCAGCCAATTATTAGACTTCAATCGGAAGAAATTAAACTCCAAAATGAATTATTGACCCTTATACAAAACTTCTACCATAAAAAAGCAAGTCCCAATAAGACACAAATGCTACGGCATCTCGTCATGGTGCTAGTTAGTATGATTTCTGAAGTCTATTCTAAATTACCAAATAACAAAAATTTGGTGAAAAGCCGTACGCATGAGATTATCGATGAATTTTATCTGCTTGTTTCAACGTATGCCGGGCAAAAAAGAAGTGTTGTATTTTACGCTGAAAAACTACATTTAACACCTCAATATCTTTCAACTTTCCTCAAACAGAAAACTGGAAGATCTGCATTACAATGGATTGATCATCTCACAATTCTACATGCTAAAACATTATTAAAATCTTCTAATTTATCAATCAAAGAAATTAGTAATGAACTTCATTTTGAAGAAACAAGCGTCTTTTGCAGATACTTCAAACGAATTGTTGGTTTGTCACCAACAACTTATCGAAATGTGTGATAGATGGTATTCGTTTAACTATCGAAGGCATTTACAGATTTTCAAGTAGAATTAGCTTTCAAATGGTACGTAAACACCATTAAATTGTCAATAGCTCCTTTTCCCGTCTGTTTAATTTTACGGCATGAAAAATACAGGAAAAAAAGCAGCTATCGGGTTTATATTTATTACCCTGTTGATTGATATTACAGGTTGGGGCATTATACTTCCAGTTGTTCCTAAACTCATTGCAGAACTTATTCATGGAGACCTTAGTGAAGCAGCAAAATATGGAGGATGGCTCGGCTTTGCTTATGCTATTACACAATTTATATGTGCGCCTATAGTGGGCAATCTCAGTGATAAATATGGTAGACGCCCAATTATCTTAATTTCTCTTTTTGGATTTGCCATCGACTATATATTATTAGCATTGGCGCCATCTATCAGTTGGCTCTTTTTGGGAAGAATCATTGCTGGGCTGACTGGGGCTAGTATTTCAACCGCTAGTGCATACATCGCTGATATATCCACGGATGAAGATAGAACCAAAAATTTTGGTTTAATAGGCGCAGCTTTTGGTATGGGGTTTATCTTGGGCCCGGTAATCGGTGGTTTACTTGGATATTACGGTGCTCGAGTACCCTTTTATGCCGCCGCTTTATTATGCCTAGTAAATTTTCTCTATGGGTGGTTTTTCCTGCCGGAAAGTTTAGATAAGGATAAACGACGACCATTTAATTGGAAACGTGCGAACCCTATTGGAACATTTAATTTTCTGAAAAAACAATCGAAAATAGCGCGCCTTGTTGTTGCCTTGATTTTGGTCTATATCGCTCTTCACGCCGTGCAGAGTAATTGGCATTTCTTTACCATGTATAAGTTTAGTTGGACAGAACGGACGGTTGGCTTATCACTTGGGTTGCTCGGATTATTGCTTGGATTAGTACAGGGGTTTCTAATAAGATGGGTAACGCCTAAATTAGGCGACGAGAAAAGCGTATATTTTGGATTATTCTTTTATGCGGTCGGTCTTATGCTATTCGCATTCGCTAGTGAAGGATGGATGATGTTTGTTTTCCTTATCCCATATTCCTTAGGCGGAATTTGTGGACCCGCACTGCAATCTATTATTAGCAAGAGTATTCCTTCAAATGAACAAGGTGAACTTCAGGGAGCGTTGGCAAGTTTGGTAAGTGCAACATCTATTATTGGACCTCCAGTAATGACAAACTCATTTTATTATTTTACACAGGATAAAGCGCTATTTCAATTTTCGGGAGTGCCATTTTTTCTGGGATCCATTTTAATTTGCATGAGTGGAATTATGATATATTTTGTTTTTCAACGAAATAATAACCATTAAGAAAAGGGGATAACGCCTGCCAACTGTAATCGAGAAATTGTTACTTGTATCGATAATGGATTCATATTCTAAATTTTTAGCTTTAAGTATTTCCTAACTTTACTATATTTGCCATTAATAATAATTAGTCTAAATAGTAATTATATCTTTTTCAGATCAGGCTTTCCCAGATAGAAAGGTTTGGAAATAGACAGATATCAATATGCGGACAGGACGAGTGATTTTTTAAATACCTTCAACACGTGAAAACAACAACAAGATCTTGGTTTATTACCCCGAAAACAACATTGGCGAGCAGTCTATTGGTTTTAAGTTTTTCCATAATTCCAGCAATAAGTTTTTCAAGGGAAAGACCGATTGCTGTCAAGAAAAATGGTAATGATCAAGAATCGGGGACAATTAAGGGCAAGGTGAAAAATTCAGAAGGGAAAGGTTTGTCCAATGTGTATATCAATATTGATGGGATAAATAGCGCCAAGACTGATCATGAAGGGAATTTTATTTTTTCAAAGATTCCTAAAGGCATTCACTCCATGACCGTAAAGCATATTGGTTTTCAAGAAATCAAATCGCAGATCGCACTGGAAAGGGAAACCCTCGAGCTCCCAGATTTTGTCATGGAGCAAACAAGAAATCATTTGAATGAAGTTGTCGTAACGGCGAGCCGACTGGCTGAAAGTATTGACGAAGTGCCATCATCAATTACCTATATCGGAGGTAAGACCTTAGAAGATCAACGTCTGATAAATGACAACCTACCCAATATTTTAATGCAGAAAGTGCCCAGTATCTCTCCCAGTGAGGAAAGCCAAAACAATTTTATTGCTAAAATACGTGGTCGGAATTTTTTGGTACTTATTGATGGAATTCCTCAATCGACTCCATTAAGAAATGGCGGAAGAGATATGAAGACGATAGACGCTAGCGCAATTGACCATATTGAGGTCATCAATGGTGCTTCTGCAATGTATGGAAATGGTGCCGCCGGTGGTATAATTAATTACATAACAAAGAAGCCAAAGACAGACAGGAGTTTTCATTCTTCCACCTCTTTAAATAATTCCCTAAGCTTGGTCAGACCAGATGAAACATACGGGTATAATTTGGCACAAGTATTTTCTGGATCGAAAGACAAGTTTGATTATGTTGTGCAAGGAAAGATTGCGCGAACAGGTGTGGTACGTAGCTCCGATGGTACCATTGTAAGTCCATTTTATGGCCTGGGCGAGACAAAAAGTTATAATGCCTTAGCAAAGATTGGTTATCAGATTAACGATAATCATCGTGTTGAACTTATGGGTAACTATTATAGAAGTGTTCAGGATAGTAAATATGTTGGCACCAAGGGGGAGTTTGGCAGTAAACCTGCTATAGGGATACCTTCAGATACAGTGATTAACGGTGGGACACCTTACAATAAAGCTTTTCATGTAAAGTATGATGGTAACTTTGGTAGAACCTCAGCAAATATGAGTCTGTATTATGAAGATATGAACACGGTATTTGAAAGCTACAACCAAACATATTCTGATCATAAGGGAGCCAGAATAAATTTTAGTACGCCCTTTGATCTATCCAACAGCAATAAGGTAACTTTAATTTATGGAGTAGATCTTTTAAAGGATCACACGGTTCAAAAAACGTTGGACGATGGATTAGTGACACCCGACATGAATATGAAAAGTGGCGCCCTATACCTTCAAAGTAAGTTTAACCTGGCTGAATATTGGATCTTAAAAGGTGGTGTGCGATACGAAAACTTGGATTTCAAGGTAGGAGATCTAACAAAAGCAGGGAAAGTCACTCCTGGAGATAAGAGCAACTCAAACTCATTTGTATTCAACTTGGCAGGAAGGTATAATAAATTAAAATACCTGCAGCCCTTTGTATCATTTTCACAAGGGTATTCTATCGGCGATGTAGGACTTGTATTACGGAATGGAGTACCTTTGAGTCAAATTGATCCGAAGCCTGTAGTTGTCAATAATTTTGAGTTGGGACTAAATGGAACCTATGCTATGTTAAGTTACCAATTGACCGGGTACTATAGCTCTTCCAAAAAGGGTAGTACTTTCGCAGAAACTTCAACGCCAGGTAATTATGAACTGATTCAGGTGCCTCAACGTATTTATGGTTTGGAATTTGTAGTCGATGTAACCCCTGTTGAATGGTTGAAGTTTGGTACTATACTCGGGTATATGGATGGTAGACAAGATTTGAAAAATGAGGGAAAATATAAGGATAAATTGGATAATTCCATTATTTCACCTTTTAAAGTAAATATCAATGCAGATTTCAAATTGACAGATCGGTGGAATGTCTATCTGCAGTATTTACATTTGGGGAAACGCGATGTGTTTCAACCTTCTGAATATAATTATGGCAAATATCCGATTTCCGGCTATGGTCTGATGGATTTCCAAACACGCTACAAATTAAAGAATCTGGCGTTCATTTTTTCAGTTAATAATATCCTTAATAATGATTATTTTCCACTGCACGCGGAGGTGAGGGGAGCTACAAATGAAGGCCGTTATTATGTAAAAGGAAGCGGAACAATAGCGAATTTAGGTATTCAACTGGATTTGTAATACAACAATTTGATACGATTAATAGAAACAAGCCCCTGTAAGATTTTTATAGGGGCTTGTTTATGGCGAGTCTTTTCCCTCTTATTATCGCTTATACCGCTCATAATACTCTTCTATCAATTTTTTGAGTGTATTGAAATCAAGCGAAAGTTGATCTGCCGAAACGGCTATTCCATTTTCGAGTACATGTTGTTGTACTTGTGGAGAGAAATGCTGCATATAATTTTCGGGATGGTGTAGCTTCAAAAAAACAAAATGGACGCCATGGGCCATTCCTGTCGAGACAGATTGAATAGCAGTCCATTTTACAGTCCCAGCCTTTATTCCTACTGGCGTACCATGATATCGAATGCCATTTGCGTTCAATATTAGGCCAGTCCGATCTTTAACAAATAGGCTTTTTACTCCGCCAATTAGACAATAACATCCTAAGCCCCCTAAGGTCAACATCAATGCTCCAGGGAAAATTCTTATTTTTTCAGCGACAAAGAAAATATAGTAAGCAAATGCCAAAGCCGCTATCGTCAACAGTAAGCCAAATAGCGCCAATTTCAGACGTTTTTTGTTATCGAATTCTATGATAGTCTCGTTCATAATTAATGTTCTCTTTCACATCTTTATCTGACTAAGTTAAAAACAACGCTTTTTAAATTTTCATGCGAATTTCAATTCGTGTGGAATCGTTTTAAATTCGCAGTATCTTGACGTCTATCTGTATTTAAGCTATTTTCTAAACTCAAGTAAATCCAGCACTATGCTTCACGAATCATCTTTGACGATTAACGTATTGATGGGTTAATCTATCCTCGAATCTTTTTCCAGCTTTTTGGTCTGTTTTGCGGAGAAGGTTTTTCCGAAATTGTAACTGAAACTCAATTTTGCATAGCGAGACTTCAATTTATTCACTGTTTCAATGCTAATCACATTGCCTAAACTGGAAATAGGTGCTTTTTGTAAGTTGAAAATATCCTCAATCGTCAGGGATATGTTTAACTTGTCCCGAAGCACTTTTTGTTGTAAACCCGTCGTGATATATCCTGTTCCCCCATATTGCATTTGAAAACTATTTCTTTTCGAAGCATAAAAGCCGAGTATTTGAACAGTAGTCTTTGGCAGAATATTAATAAAGGTGTTGATCGACCCACTAAAGTTGACAATCCCAGGTAACAAAATATCTGCTGTATTATTCGATCTGAAAGTCGGTCGTTGGGCCGATAAATATGTACTGACATTCACGCTGCTTCCAAATTTGTTTTGCGACATGACATAAGCTCCAATCTGGTTTAGATTATAATCATTATAATAGTTAAACTCTGGACTTCCAACCTCCTCATTATATCTTGAGATATAGGTAAACATATTCTTCGAGAAGTTTCCATATAAAGAAAAGATCAGTGAGTGGTTGGTATTCCACTTATGTGAATATTGCAAATCTAGTCTATTTGCAAAATATGGCTTCAACTGTGTGTTACCGTTGGTAAAATAGATAGGATTATTGGTCACCGCAAATGGATTGAGCATACTATAACCAGGGCGTTCGATTCTTCTGTTCCCCGATAAAGCAATGCTGTTTTTAAGGTCCTCGAAATCATAACGTACATTAAAGTTGGGAAATAGATTAAGATAGTTGTTTTTAATCTGTTCGTCAGTTGAAAGGGATCGTAACTTATAATCGAATGATTCTAGTCGCAAGCCTACATCGAAGGAGAAGTGTTTATATTTACCACTCAGAGAAGAATAAGCAGCAAGTATATTTTCGTTATATTGAACCTTATTTTCACTATTTGCTTCTCCTCCGACGATATTTCCATCTGTGGTCAGATTCTTAAAGAAGCTTTCTGTATTTGCACGGGCATATTTTACACCAAATTTTAGATCCGTACCCTTTCCGATGTTAGTTTTGTAATCTGTATTGAAGGTCCAGATTTCATATGGTCTCGTAATAATAAAATTTCTGCTATCATTTTCTGAGGAATTTATTTCCGTGTTAGAAAAATCATATGCCTTTCTCCAGAATGAAGTGTTATTCTCATTCGAGTATTTCGAATAATTCAGGCCGATTGAAAGCTTGTTTTTCTTTTTAAAATCTTTGTCGTAGATCAAATCGACGATATGGAAATTATTGTCTAAAAACATGAAGTCCCGCTGTTTAAGCTGCCTTTGAAATTCATCTTTCCGATTATAGATCGTGGCGTCTCGTTCATTTGGAAATTTACCATAAAAGCTGGCGTACCAATAATTAAAAGAGAGTGTACTTGTTGAATCAATAGTATAAAGTGTATTGATTTTCATGGAATGTGTCCTTTGGGATCTTTCACTAACCTGTTCTTGTCTATAGAGATAACTAGAATCAGGTAAGAAATAGTTTTTTATAAGATCGTTTCGTTTATGCAAATTTTCACTATATGAAAAATTATAACCCAATGAAATTTCAAACTTACTTTTTTTTAGATTTAAATTAAGCGATTGGTCCGTTCCCCAAAGGGTAGAAACACTTGTACTTGCCGACCCAAAGAAGCCTAAATTGGAATTTTTCTTAAGTCTGATATCTAACACACCTCCGTCTCCTGCGGAATCATATGCTGCGCCTGGACTGGTAAGCACATTAACAGACAAGACCTCGTTGCTCGGTAGAGATTTCAGGTAGTTCAATAAATCCTGCCCCCCCAAATTGACTTTTCGACCATTTATCAATACAGTAGCTCCCTTTCCGAGCAATTGTAATTTGCCTTCCATTTCATCAACGGTTAATCCCGGTACCTGCTTGAGCAGTTCTGCAATATTTGTACTATTGCCTAATATATTGTTTTCCGCATTAAATCTATACCCACCGGTAATCAGCTCCAAGGTAGGTCTCTTGGAAGAAATCGCAACCTCCTCAAGTTTATTGTCAATCTTATGAAGCCTTATAGTACCGATATCTATATTGCTTCCGCTCGGCGTTTCGATTCTTTTTATCTGAGGCTGAAAGCCAAGGTGGTTGATTTTTAGGTAAAATGAGCGCTGACTATAGGTTAATTGGAAGTCTCCGCTTTCATTTGTCACCACTGTTTTGATAGGGGTGCTGCTACTTTGATGATCCACCAGGGATATTGAAACTAAATGAACGGGTTCTTTTGTAAGAGAATCGACTACTTTGCCCGTAACAGTAAAGGTTGAATCGATGCGCGAAAGGATAATCCTATTAGATGAACTATGAGCTATGGCGAAAAGAAGCAGGCATGGGAAGAGTAGGGCAATTTTTTTTAAGACTTTCATGTAATTAAGGTTCTTGTGCAAAGTTTGATGACCATTGTTTGCAGTTAGTGACTATAGGTTAGTCGAGCTCAGGAAAAAAATGTTGCACGATTTATAATAAAAGCGATTACCAATTGGCACAAAAGTCTTTTTATAAGTAAAAGCAAGTCTCTGCCCGATATGAGTTTCAGTTGGTAAAAATCAAGAGTAGATAAGATTTATAGTCTATATTTATTCTAAAAATTTTCTTTTTTAAAATAATTAAAACAAATATGGTATATTTATGTTCTAAATAAAGTGTATGAAATATCAGCTTTTAAGAGAAATCATTGTATTAGTAGAGGAATTTGAACAGGAGAACGTAGATGGAATCTACAGTACCGACGCGGATGGATTTAAACGTTGGGTAGTGGCAAAAGAAACCGATGTTCTGGTCGAACCTGAATGGGACGGTAAGGAAAATGGGCGTAGTCCAGAGAGTGTGATCAGCACATTAATAGTGCATATGAATAGGTTTGCAAAAAGTTATTCAAAGGCAGCTATTTTGGAATCTGATTTTTCTACACAAGAGGAGTTTATATACCTTATAACCTTAAGGTCGTTTGGCGAGATGACAAAAATGGAATTGATCAGGCGGAATATTCATGAAAAGCCCGCCGGCATGGCGATTATAAATCGTTTGATCAAACAAGGATGGATCGGTCAGCAAGATTCAGAGCAAGACCGACGAAGTAAGGTGCTTTATATCACAGAAAATGGCTTATCGGCGTTGGATCGACAAATGGGAAAAATACGTCATGCTACCCAGATTGTTTCAGGTGATTTGACCTACAATGAAAAAATAACACTGATAAGTCTATTGGATAAATTGAGCAAATTTCATCAATTAATCTATGATAGAAATATTGCACCTGATAAATTGCTGGAACAAGTGAAGTTATAATTCAGTCCGAAGTGTAATAGGAATAGCTGGCTTTTTGTTGTCTTTTACACTTTTTGAAAAAGTCGCCTCCGAAATCTGATGATTAATAGGCAGATCAAATTATGGATATAATAAGATACTTTAATGCACACATTGTCCATTGCGGTAATGGAAGGTCCATCTGGATGTTGCCCTTGCATAGGGAGTTAAAATAAACAAAAATGAAAAAGAAGGTAGCAGTTATTGGTGCAGGTTTTTCGGGTCTTTCAGCGGCGGCCTATCTTGCGCAGGCAGGATACGATGTGCATGTTTTTGAGAAACATACGCAGCCCGGTGGAAGGGCGAGACAGTTTAGTACGACAGAAGGGTTTAGATTTGATATGGGACCGAGCTGGTACTGGATGCCTGACATCATTGAATCATTTTTTTTAGATTTTGGGTGTTGTACTGCTGATTTTTTTGAACTTGTATCACTCAATCCACAATTTGAAATGATATTTAACTCTGGACAGATTCGTGTACCTGAATCCTATCAGGAGTTAAAACAATTATTTGAACAGATCGAACCTGGGGCTGGTACGCAGTTGGATAGATTTATGGAAGCTGCAAAATTTAAGTATGAAGTCGGCATGCGGGATTTTGTGAATAAACCCTGTCACAATTGGGGCGAATTTCTCTCTCCAAAAATTGCACTTAGTGCTTTTAAGCTAGATTTGCTTTCTAATTTTAGATCCTATGTTGCCAAATATTTTAAGGACCAAAGATTGCGGACATTGATGGAATTCCCCGTTATATTTTTGGGCGCTTCACCCAAGGATATTCCGGCATTATATAGCCTGATGAACTACGGCGGTTATGCGCTTGGAACCCATTATCCCAAAGGGGGCTTTTTTCAGTTAGTACTGGCGATGCAGCAAGTAGCGGAGAGACAAGGTGTCACTTTCCATTTTGATCATAATGTTGATGCGTTAAATATTGAAAAGAATAAGATCACATCATTAGTTGTTAATGGTGTGAATCATCCATTTGATCTCGTGGTTGCATCGGCCGATTACCACCATATCGAAACACTACTTGCCAAGGAGTTGAGAAACTACGATGACGATTATTGGAAGAGCAGGACCTTTGCACCCTCAAGTTTGATCTATTACCTAGGGATGAAATCGTCCATTCCAAATCTAACGCATCACACACTGTTCTTTGAGCACCCGTTGGATGATCATATCGACTGTATTTATGGTGAAAAAAAGTGGCCTCAAAATCCGCTGTTCTATGTATGTTGTCCATCCAAAACGGATCCGCATGTTGCTCCTGCAGACAGTGAGAATCTCTTCTTATTAATGCCCTTGGCGACCGCTATCCCGGATGATGATGAAACACGTGAAAAATATCTAATTAAGATGTTAAAGCGTTTGGAAAAGCATACCGGTACAAAAAACTTATATGAACAGATTGTATACAAGAGGAGTTACTGTGTAAGCGACTTTATCAGCGATTATAATGCTTACGGGGGAAATGCTTATGGACTAGCAAATACATTGAAACAGACAGCAGTATGGAAACCCAAGATCAGAAATAAGAAAGTCCATAATCTTTTTTATTCAGGTCAGCTAACGGTTCCTGGTCCCGGTGTGCCTCCCTCCATTTTATCAGGGAAAATTGTTGCCAAAGAAGCCATTGAATTATATCGTAAAACATAAGACCATGAAAAAGCTATTTGATGAACTCGCTTATGAAGTAAGCAAAAAAACAACTGAAAAATATAGTACAAGTTTCTCGCTCGGTATTTTGGCACTCAAGCCCAGCATTAGGGCGAGCATTTATGCGATTTATGGCTATGTACGATTGGCTGATGAAATCGTGGACAGTTTTCATGGATATGATAAGAAGCGGCTGTTGGCGCGGTTATATCTCGAGACAAACTGTGCTTTAGAGGAAGGTATCTCATTAAATCCGATATTACAATCTTTTCAGGAAACGGTACATAAGTATGCTATCGACGTCGAGCTAATCCGCCAATTTCTGCATAGCATGGAAATGGACCTGAATAAAGTCGACTATAATTCTGAACGCTATAAAGAATATATCTATGGCTCGGCTGAAGTGGTGGGATTGATGTGTTTACAGGTTTTTACAGAAGGTAATAGACAGCGTTATGAGGAGTTAAAACCTTACGCTATGAAACTGGGCTCTGCATTCCAGAAGATAAACTTCTTGCGGGATCTTAAAGACGACTACCATGTTCTTGGTCGTACCTATTTTCCGAATTTGGATATGACTGTCTTTGATAATGCACTCAAAAGCCAGATTGAGGATGAGATACACAGCGAATTTAAGGAAGCGCTTTTGGGAATTAAAAAATTGCCTGCATCGGCAAAATTTGGCGTTTATCTGGCTTACAAATATTATCTTTCCCTGTTTTCGAAGATTCGAAAAAAGTCCTCAAAGGAGATTTTGGAAAGCAGGGTGAGGATACCAAATGCGCAAAAAGCCTATGTTGCTTTAAAAAGTTATCTGCGTTACAAAGCTGCTTACTTATAAAATAAAGCTATGAATTTTATTACTGTATTGGTCACTTTTATTGCTATGGAGGGCGCAACCTGGCTTATCCATAAGTATATTATGCACGGCTTTCTCTGGGTATTACATCGCGATCATCATGATCATAGCAATGCGGGCTTTTTGGAAAAGAATGATTACTTTTTTATCATTTTTGCTCTTCCCACCATCGCGTTGATGTATTTCGGTTCGTTAAGGGATTACAATTATCTGTTTTACATCGGATTAGGGATTATGCTCTATGGTATGGCGTATTTCTTTGTGCATGATATATTTATCCATCAACGCTTCAAATGGTTGAGTAAAACAAATAACCGTTACTTTTTGGCGCTTCGGCGTGCTCATAAACAACATCATAAACATTTAGGTAAAGAGGAGGGCGAATGTTTTGGTTTTTTATATGTTCCGATGAAATACTTTAAAATGTATACTAACAATGAAAAAATATGATGCCATATACTTACTCGCTTATCTTATTTTTTACGGTCGTAATCTGTTTTGTCGCATCCTTCGACAAGCGGCTTCGATTCGATCGTGAGTTTGTTCCATTCTTAAAGGCAGCGGCCCTTGTTGCTGTTTTTTTTATCGCTTGGGATGTCTGGTTTACCAGTAGGGGAGTGTGGTGGTTTGACACAAGGTACACCCTAGGCCTGGTTATAGCAGGCTTACCATTGGAAGAATGGTTATTCTTTATCTTCATCCCTTTTTCTTGTATTTTCACCTATTTCTGCATTGATAAATTTTTTAGATTACAATCGCTATCTGCCTTTAATAATATCGTAGTCTTTGTGAGTATCATTATATGTGCTGTGGTGGCACTTCGATATGCCGACAGAATATATACAGTTGTTACCGCTACTGTGACTATCGCGACATTAATGCTTTTTCACTTTGCATTTCGGATACAATGGATTACGCAGGCCTCTGTAGTCTTCACCTTGCTTATGTTGGGTTTTTTACCTGTCAATGGTATACTCACCGGAACAGGGTTGGATTCTCCGATAGTAAACTACAATCCCATGGAATTTATGGGGATCAGGGTGCTTACGATTCCGGTTGAAGATGCGGTGTACGGATACACCCAGTTTTTGTGGGTTCTTTACTTTTTTAAAAAATTTCAAAGCAGGCCTAAGAAACCCAATATATAAAGAAGGAATTCAGATTCACTGTATTGTCTAAAAAAATGGCAACTTAGTCAAAAATAGCTTCAGAAAATACTAGTTCAGAGGCCTTTTTTCTTACGACATTGCGAATTGCCTGTTAAAATAAAGCTTAGATAATTTACTCCACTTTTTTGAGCGTTATCATTTCGTTAGGCAATTTTTATTCTTTTATACATTTGATTTCATTAGTTTTGTCACTCATCCAACAATTGAGAATAACATTTAATGGATCACATCATCGCAGCTATACGAGCTCATTTCGATATAAAAAAAGAGCCTTTGGAAATATTGTTAAGCAATTTAACCATGCTAAGCGTTCCTAAAAAGACAAAACTAATACAGCCAGATAGAAGCGATAAGAACATTTATTTTGTCGAAAAAGGTATTGCCCGCGCCTACACCATACGCGATGGAAAAGAGGTAACCTCCTGGTTTAGCAAGGAGGGGGATTTACTTTATTCAACAAATAGTTTTCACGGATTTGTGTCAGGGTATGAGACTGAAACAGTACAGGTGCTCGAAGATTCACTTTTATATTATATGACAATAGATCAACTGGAAATGCTTTCCCGTGATTATATCGATATTGCTAACTGGATGCGATACGTCCACCAGAAAGCTTTTGTTGAGATGGAACGTCGGTTAGTCATCCGCTTATATCTCTCGGCCGAGAAAAGATATGAAGATTTTATGGTTAACCATGCAAAATTGGCCCAGCGGGTAAATTTGGGATATATAGCGTCTTTTCTTGGTATATCACATGTGACGTTATGTGCACTTCGAAAATAGCGCTATTTCTTTAACTACTTAAAAATTGTTCCGGGGTGGATTGTTTATTTTTGCATCTTAACCAACTATATTGAGTATGCAAATTTCTAATGCACATGTTGATCAGCAACGAATTGCCTGGGTAGATGTATTGCGTTTTATCGCAATATTCATGGTAATCGCCATTCATTGTTCAGATCCATTCAATGTATCGGCCGAAGCAGGGTCTAATCCAGATTTTAACTATTGGGGCTCCATCTACGGGGCGGCGCTAAGGGCCTGTGTACCTATTTTTGTGATGATTACCGGATTACTGTTGCTACCTGTGAAAATGAGTATGGGTGAGTTTTATAAAAAGCGTCTGTTGCGTATTACAGTTCCGTTTTTATTGTGGTCGGTACTTTACAACCTTTTCCCTTGGATAACAGGACTATTGGGACTTCCGCCAACGATCATTTCAAATGTATTTGCCTATGCTGCCAAAGATTCATCACAGTCGTTAGCAAGCGCACTTGTTCAAATTTCTTTAATTCCAATTAAATTCAATGTTTATACCGTACCCATGTGGTATATCTATATGTTGATCGGTTTATATCTTTACATGCCTTTCTTTTCCGCATGGGTTGAAAAGTCGACCTCTGGGCAGCAGAAGGTATTTTTGTGAATTTGGTTATGTACACTGGTTTTGCCTTATGCCTATTCATTTTTCTCAAAATAGCTATTTGGCCTTAGTGCCTGGAATACTTTTGGTACATTTTATTATTTTGCGGGTTTTAATGGGTATTTATTACTTGGGTATGTATTGACTCATCACCTAAAAACCTGGTCTTTTCCCAAGACATTTTTAGTGAGTGTACCTTTATTTATAATCGGCTTTACAATTACATATACCGGCTTTAAATGGATGGCTTCCAATCCGGCTGCCAGTGAAGATCAGATCGAGCTGTTCTTTTTATATTGTTCTCCTCAAGTATTCATGATGACTTTAGCCATTTTCTTGTTAGTACGTACTGTAAAGTTGACGTCGGTAAAGATGAGAAGCATTTTTTCAAATATTACAAAATGTGGCTTTGGCATCTATTTAGTACATTATTTTGTTGTAGGGCTTGGCTATTGGTTGGCCAATGTTCTTTCAATTCCAATATCACTAAAAATTCCTATGACTGCAGCCCTTGTTTTCCTAATTTCCTGGGGCTTTGTGGCTACTTTTTATACAATAATCCCGCGGGCATCAAAATGGATCTTCGGGTAAGGATAGCTACCTTGATCGCGCTATATGCCAATGATTGGGGAGCGATATTATGCATGTCTCTATTTCATTTAAAATAGCTCCAGCTATGAATACCAGTATTGGTACATCCTAAACACCGTTTGTAGGATAATCAGCGTTGTCTATTGCTTTACCCAATAAAAAGTCTTTGAAAAAATACCTTTATGAGCCACTATTTTTAACTTTTTTCCCTGCAGGTACATTTCGCAATTGCCCTTTTGTCCAGTGTCGTGGTTTTCCACAGTCCCTTTCCACTCATTTTTTTCAAAACGGACATTATAAAGTGTTGGACGGCCTTTGGGATCGAGACCAGAAAATTTTCCGTTGCTATAAGAGATGGTGATAATGAAGCCCTCTTCAGTTTTCCATTTACCTGCAAAATTATCATTAGAGGATTGTGCAACACTCATTATTGCCATGAAAATGATAGTAAGGGATGACAGTATTTTTTTCATATTTAATGATTTCATACTGCAAAGCAAATTAAAATAAACTGCAGTGTTTTTAAGATATCTTAAAAAATGAAATCAGTTACCTACTCGCGCGTATCACACTTAGTGTTTGCTGGGTAATGCCCAGATAGGAAGCAATGTGCCCTAGGGAAGCTCTTAGCAATATGCGAGGAAATTTGTCGATGAGATTTTTATAGCGTTGCTCGGCAGTCTGAAATTGTAATGCAAGAGTTTTATCGGATAACATACTAATCACTTGCAACGATACTTGCAGCCGGAAGTCTTTAAAAGCGGGTATGCTATTACAGAGTTCATCTAGTTTGCTATAGGGGATAATACGCAAATTTGCTTCCTCCAATACCTGTTTACCATAGGGATGAGGACGGTCGAAAAAAACACTTTCAAAAGATACCAGGAAATTATTCTCGTCGAAAAAATAATGGGTGATATCTTTTCCATCTAAGTTATAAAAAGCGCGTAGTAATCCTTTTTCAATAAAATAAACATTTTGGTGGTGATTATCTGGATGCGCCAGTATAGTACCTTTTGCAAAAGTTTGTTTATTAAAGGCTTCGTCGATAGCTTCGCATTCGGCGTTGTTCAATTTTATGTGCCTTAGTAGATAAGATATGAGTTCCATTTATTTCAAATATAGAAAAATACAGCAGGCTGCCCATGGCTCCTTTCTATATTTATTCTAATAGTCTCCAAGTCCATCAGGAAGTAGATAGATTAATTTTACTTTTGGCAAAAAAAATGTGAAATGCAAGCTCAAGATTGTTTCAGTCCTCGCCAAGTATCCTGTTTTGTCGCAGTCCTGTAACGACTGACGTTAATAATACAACGCTATAAGCCCACATGAGCCAAGAACCAAATGTTGCAGCTCGGCTTGACGGCATATTGGGAAAGATCTGTTCAAAAAATTGAATAGCGAATGTATCGAGAATCATTCCTGGCAATACCAATAGCACTCCGGCCACTATATTTTCAAAACCTGAAAGTTTAAATCTTTTGAAAGTTACGATTGAGATCAAAATCAATGTAGGAATTACTGCTAGATATAAACTGGTTAGTATACCGGCTGAATCTGCAATAAAAAAGAATTGTCCCGCAAATCGGAAAGCCAACGTTGCCAAAAACCAAATTAAAAATCCGATAGCAAGAACTGGTAAAATAAACGTTTTTTTCATTTTTAAAATTTTGACAAAGGTACTATACGACAAACGCTACTTTCGAGATTCATCTAGAAGAAAATTCTATGTTGAGTAATAACATGATAGAAATTTTTGTAAATCTCTGGACTTGTGCAATGAGGAATTTTGATCAGCGAATGTAATGAATATCCCTTCCATTAGTTTATCAAGTTAGCTAAAGTTGATATTGGCTGACAAATATTCTTTGCAGACTTGATTAAGATTAACTAGCTGGAGATAAAGCTACAATAAATAGCTCATATTGTATATATCAATTATGAATTCTACGAATGATGACATCGGGAAATTTGATGCCATTTATCTAAGTTTTTTGGGTAAATTGGATTTTTCTGAAACCCCGATTTTAAAGGAACAAAAATTTTTCTTTATGATGTACACGAAACATAATCTTAGCTACTTCTTAATCCTTATTTTGTTTTTTTGTATTGTAGCTGCAGGAAAGGCTCAGGTGCTACCATTCTATAACGTTACACCTTTGGAGGACGATGATTATTTTACAAAAACTGTTTTTTCATTCAATCCTGCTTTTATGAAAAGCAATAAAGTAAAAAGCATTCTACTGCAGAGTGAAGAGAAGATTGGTATGAAATATATTTACAGTTTTAACACTGACGGTATGGTGGTAAGTATGACGAGCATACGATATAATAACGAAAAACCTGATACCGCTTTTTATACCAGATATTTTTATAATTTAAACGGACTCATCGATAAAAAAGCAAGGATAGATTATTCCAATGGCATCGTAAAAGTGAATAGCTTCCAATACAATAAGAATAATAAAATTGATATCATCCGAACCTTCACATTGAATGCTCAGATGCCAAATAGGCCACAAAACAATGATTGGCAGGGAAAGCAATTTCCCAGAGCGGACAACATGATTTTAGAAGGCGCCTTACCTGACGAAAGCCTTTGGAAGAAAATTACAGCGAATAATGATTTTTCTTCCATGCAATATCGTTACTATACCGAAAACGAATTCGAGGCAGAAGAACGTACCGAATATTTCAATTTTAGTAAAAATAGCGGCGGTTCAGATACGTGTTATCAAAAAAAGACGTATTACTATTTGAAAGGGCATCCGGTAGTGTTGTTTCTACATATTGCTGTGCTGTCGAGAAAACACCATCTGAATTGTATCAATTCAAAGACGGACTTTTGGTACAGCTCACTGATGCACCTTCTTCCCCTGATCCCAAAACAGAAAAGTATGTCTACGACCAAAACCGAAACCTGAAACTAATGGAAGATAGTTGGAACGGACGAAAAGTAAGTGAACTGGGAATGAGTTATGATGAAAAAGGCTTTGTGGTTTCCATACAGCGAAAGTCGGATGCTGCTAAGGCTCATTATTTTGAAGATCGCATTCTAAAGGCAATTTATAGTTTTTACTAACTCAATAACCATTGCTTCTTTTCCATATTCCATTTTCATCGAGAATTTTTAAATAACTTTTAGGCGACTCATCTGATTGACAACATTGAACCAGTTGATCGGTTAAGGCAGTTAGAAAGTCAAAACAAATAGAAAAGTCCTCTTTTGAGTTATAAAAGCCACCCCACTCATTTAAGCTCCAACAAAATATATCGCCCCTGTCGGTCGTAATCGAAATCACGATGTTAGGGGTATCTACGTCTTTTTTTTTGTAGTAATCATAGTTTTCCCCTCCCAACAATGATATTTCACGGGCAGGAATGTTGATTGCACTTATGTCGGAAAATAAAACCGAACCAAAACAGGCACTTGTAAATCCGTCCTTATTCAGCGTTACTATTTCTGTCGATTGTCGTTCGGAAGTCGTTTTAAATAGTTTATAAATAGCTATTAAGAGGAACGGAAATAATATCAGTAACAACCAGCTCGAGAGATCATGTGCAGGGCGTACAAGAAAAAGGGTAGTTGTTAGTGTAATAGCCAATAAAACCGTAAAAAACCAAACAAGAATGGCTGAGGTTTTGCTGCGGTTATTAAAACGAAATTGATAGCTCTTCATCGTAAGTTGAATTTCTAGTAAAAAACCATAACCTTTTATAATAAATATATGGATATTTTGTTGGTAATTAGTGAATTGCATGTAAATTGCTCTTGGGTTACATACTTTTATGAATGAGATCGATGAAATGTTATCCCTATATGGGCTGAGCGAAAAGCGCAGTATTTTACGCTTGCTCGATGATTTTCAGGACGAGGCGGAAATTAAAGAATATTGCTGGAAGGTTTTGAGAACTTACCCTGACCTTAAGAAAGAAGCCTGGTTAATTGGACTGGAAGGGGGCGATTATATCTACAGTTTTGATGGACATTACGTTTTCATCACGGATGATATCTGGAGTTTTAATTTAATCGCGAGGAAACCAGTACTAAAGTTGCTGGTAGAAAAGATAAAAGCCTTAAAAGCATCAGGTGAATGATAGACTTCGAAGTTCAATAACCTGTAAATAAGATGTCTTCGTTGTTGGATGTTATAACCAACTTATCATCGATCGTAAGGGCTGCCGATTTATTAAAAAAATAATTAGTTGAATAGCTTCAACGGGCTGTTTCCTGCTTATTAAATTTTGGCAGCGTTAAATTATCGGATATATATTACTCTTGTTACCCTTATAATAAAAATTTTCTTTCAATTTATTTTTGTATATTTATAAACCTCCCTACGTGCAGCACCTTGTCAAAGATACAAGAAGATCGTATGCAAGGACTTCACTTAAAAATCCAACAATGATTTCAGCAAAAAAAAGAGGAATAGCGTTCCTATCCACTTATCCTCCACGCGCCTGCGGTATTGCAACTTATACAACAGATCTAATGAAGGCTATCGCGAGTAAATTTGAAGAGTCTTATCGACTAATTCCTATACCGATAGTAGATGACAATACGTCTCAGGAAGATGGTCCACTAGGGAAATTAGATATAACAAACCCGCTCTCTTTCGACACTATTCTTGAAAACATTTTGTTTGATCAGGATATTAAATTGATCTGTATCGAACATGAGTTTGGCCTTTTCGTTGGTCAAGAAACTGAGTTCATAACTTTTCTCAAGGATCTTAATTCAGCACAGCTTGCTATTGTCGTGACTTTCCATACGGTGTTGCCAGCACCAGACCGCATGCTGCTCGAACATGTATATGCCATTGCTTATAATTGTTCGCAAATCATCGTGATGACACAGGGATCCGCCGATATCCTTACTAGTACTTACAAAATTCCTACCAGTAAAATAACCGTAATTGCGCACGGTACGCATTTAGCTCCAGCGACGGATAAACACGCCATTCTTGAGCGATACAGCCTCGTGGACAAGAAAATCCTCAGTACATTTGGTTTACTTGGACCCAGTAAGAGTATAGAGACTACACTTTATGCGCTCCCCGCTATTATCGAACAAAATCCAAATGTAATGTTCCTTATTTTAGGGATGACACACCCCAATCTTTTACGATATGAAGGAGAGACGTATAGAAACAAACTTGAGACAATAATAGACCGATATAACATTTCAGATCATGTCCGTTTTGTTAATGAATTTCTCTCAACAGAAAATTTATTGTCCTATCTGTCGATCACCGATGTGTATCTTTTTACGTCAAAAGACCCTTTGCAGGCGGTTAGTGGAACATTTTCTTATGCGCTTAGCTCTGGCTGTCCCATTGTGTCGACGCCAATCCCTCACGTAAAAGAGGTTTTAAAGGAAGATATGGGGACCATAATTGATTTTGAAGCTTCTGACCAGCTTGCGGCTGCAGTCAATCAAATTTTGGATGATGAACTTAAATTAGGCAAGATTCATCGTGTGAATCTTCAAAAGATGGTTAAAACCTCCTGGCAGAACGTTGCTATAGCTCATGTTTATCTTTTTGAGTTACTTATAGATAAAAAGAGGGAAATGATATACTCAGTTCCCCCCGTCAACCTGGATCATATTTTTCGGATGTCTGAAGAACGCGGATTTGTTCAATTTGCGGATATCTCTATGCCCGACCTTGCAAGCGGTTATGCGTTGGATGACAATGCAAGAGCACTTATAGCGATGTTACATCACTATAAAATATATGAATCATATGAAACCATTGCTCTGATTCAGAAATACCTGGATTTTATAGGTTATTGTATGCAAGCAGATGGTACATTTCTGAATTATGTAGACAGGAACGGCAATTTTACAATACAAAATAAACAGGAGAATCTTGAAGATGCCAACGGCCGAGCTGTCTGGGCTTTGGGTGAAGTGGTGGGCATGGCTAATCTTTTGCCTGAAAGGATAGTAAAACTTGCAATAGAGCTTTTGGAGCGGGCATCCAAGCATGCATTAGTTTACTATTCGACAAGATCGATGGCCTTTACCATTAAGGGCCTAAGTTTTATGAAGGGCAAAAATTATAAGGCTATCATAGAAGTCCTAGCAGATCGTCTAGCAGCTATGTTTGAACATGAGAGCTCTTCAGATTGGCAATGGTATGAATCTTATATGACTTATGGCAATAGTGTTATTCCAGAAGCCATGTTGATCGCCTATGAGACAACTAGGGACAACAGATATAGAGATATCGCCTATCAATCCTTTGATTTCTTATTGAGCAGGATTATTGTCGACGAAGAGATTCATGTGATTTCCAACAAAGGCTGGGCACATCGTGGCCAGCTGAGAACCGAGGGCAGGGGCGGAGAGCAGCCCATTGATGTTGCTTATACTATTATTGCACTAGATAGATTCTATAAGTTTACAAAAGATGAGCAATATAAGAAGACCATCCGAATAGTATTCGACTGGTTTTTGGGACGGAATCATATTAGACAGATTGTTTATAATCCTGTTACCGGAGGCTGTTTTGATGGACTGGAAGAGCATGCTATCAATATCAATCAAGGTGCAGAATCCACCATAAGCTATCTAATGGCAAGACTTAAAATGGAGGATCATACGCACGAACCTATGAGTTAGTTTCTTTTGAACAGTAGTTGCTTCATTGTCAATTATTATTTGTATATTTAATACTATGATCTACTATTTCATATAACCCCATTTCGTAGGTCCAATATGATAAATATACTTGTTTTATCTTTAAATTCTCCACAATATATTTTCCGGAAATTTTTAGTTCAACAACTAGCTGCTAGCGTACCTCAAAGAGAGAACACGTTTTAGTTTACTTTTATTCTTCCCGATCAAGTATAAACATTGAAAAGGGAAAAGGATAATACGCACTATAAAATCCATACATCATGAGTAAAGACATTAAAAAGGAAAAAAGCACAAAAGAGAAAACGCAATCTTCTTATCAAAAAGAAAAAGATTCTGTTTCGAAAGACTTAACGGAGAATGTTTTCCGTAAAAAAAAGAAATAGGCAATTGAAAAGATAGCTTATTTGTTTGCACTTGCACAAAGGCAGATTAATTTGGAGCGGGTACAAAGGCTGGATTATTAGACCAGGCTTTTGCTCGCTTTTTTCTTTAACAAAACTGAATTTGAGTATCGTATATTATATCTTTATGATGCATAATTGTCGAGCATAAATCCTATAAAAAAATGATCAAAGCATCTATCATATTGGTATCCAAAGGGTAAAAACCACCTTTTCATCAAAGCATTTGACATGGATATCACCGCTGTGAGCCGTGATTATCTGTTTGGAAATATAAAGGCCCAATCCCAGTCCACCTTCTTTCTGGTTTTTTCTTCCAACGAAGGGCTTAAATAGGTTATTGAATATAGGCGCTGCTATCTGATGGCCATCATTTTCTATCTGGAAGATAAATCTATCACTTTCAATAGACGACTTTATAACGATTGTATTTTCTGCCAAACCATGTCGGAATGAATTTCCTATGAGATTTGAAAACACCTGTGCCATACGCTCATGATCGCATGTTACTGGATGTTTTGCTCCGAGATTTGTCTGTACTTTTCTGTGGGGTGCACTTGTTTGGATCTCACGAAGGGCCTGAAGGATCGCTTTATCTAATTCGACCAGATTTTTGTTCAGATGTATTCCCGTGCCGAGTTTACTCCGGGCAAAATCAAGCATGTTATCTATTAGACCTTTCATTCTATAGGACGAATCATAAATAAGCTTGGCCGTTTGTTTATGTTTTGCATTCTCGAGTTTGTCGGCGAGATATTGCGATAAGGTAATCACAGCACTCAATGGATTTTTTAGGTCATGCCCCAGCACGGATAATAGCGTATCCCTGCGTTCAGAGTATTGTAATTCTTCACCTAACAGGGCTTGGGTATTTTTTATTTTGGCGATCGAACCCAAATGAAAACTGATCAGTTCAGCTAGAAGTTCAAATAGTGGTGCTATTCGTTCTCTATCAATTGACACGGCTTTATAATCTATCGTGCAGAGGGTTCCAAAGAACAATCCATCATTGTCAACGATCGGGAATGCGATATAACTTTTAAAACCTTTTGCATACAATTTTCTTTTCCAATCTTCATTTTCACAGTGGTCGATATCGGGGATAATAATAGGAGCATGTTTATCATGTGCCTCATCTCCTAAGGTGTAATGTAATTCGAGCTGCTGCCCCGCTGTTACTCCGACTCCGAGCGAATCCCGTACAGCACAGGCTATCCATTGATGGCCATTGTGAGAGGTCACCAGCCCTAGATCCATTCCTGTATATAGACATATGGTGTTCAATATATTCTTTACTACAGGAATATCTTCGATCCGCATGAGCAAATGGGAGATGGCATCCTTATTTTCTTTCATATCTGTTGCTATTGGTAAAATCGAAGTCAATATCAATGACTAAAATATATCACTTTGTAAGGAATGACTATATAATTACAAATTGGAGAATAAGATGTTTGATTTTCTGTTCGAATCTTGTGTTAGCGGACTTTATGTCTAAATATAAGCAAAATTTAATCGTTTTTTAGAATCTAATTGTATCAGAGAGGGGTGGATCCCAATTGGAAATACTTATTATTCCGGTTAAAAAGACCTTGATTTTCAATACAAAAAGACGTTTTTATACGTCTTCGTTGGAATATACACGTGAAATAGAGGTGATAGCTCTGCTAATAGAACTAATACTGTTCGATGGATGTTCTAATTTAAAAGCTCTAGGGCAATAAACTTTCTAACCATGGCAACACATAAAAGTAACGCAAGTGAAAATTCTGAAAAATGTATCTCTGATCGATAGAATTTAAAAAAACTCAAGATGAAAAAGAAAATTGTGGTGTGTGATGATGATATAGAAATACTGAATGCATTTTCTATTGTATTGGAGGATCAAGATACGATAGTTATAACGGTAGCGAATAGCTTAGTTCTGATAGACGTGTTGGACAGTATAGATGCTGATATACTTTTTTTGGATATTCATATGTCTGCACGTAACGGAGACCAAGTACTGCGAGACCTCAGGAGTTCATCTAAACATGATAAGCTGCCCGTAATTATGATTTCAGGTCATATCGATGGACGGAGTATTTCAGTGGAATGTGGAGCCGACGGATTTTTAGCTAAACCTTTTGATCTTATCGACTTGGAAAACTATATACGGAGATTTGTTTATGAAAGTGAATCTTAATATCAAATACTACGCACGACCATAAGGAAGAAACATGTTTTTTGAAATTTCCAATATTTTTGAAGAATATCATTGTCAATTCACTTGGTTCAATGTTTTTTTAAAACAGTGATAGCCGAATTTTTTAACTAAAAAAGGTAATACATTTTTCCTCTTAATAATTTGTATCAATAACGTCGCATACGCACAAAAAAAAGAATATTTTTACGAACCGGATCGCTAAAGAGGAAGGCAATAAAATGAAAAAGCAGCTATTAAGCTGCTTCTCTGCGGTTCTTAAAGGTAGATGGTTTCGCCACCGGTGCTGGTGTCCGAATTATCGGATCGGCCGCCACCACCGCCACCGCCACCACCGCCACCACCGCCACCGCCACCACCGCCACCACCGCCACCACCGCCACCTGATCCAGCAGCGATGCCTGATTCCATTTCAATGACGGTACAGCGTAATGAAGGAGCTTCGTACTCCTTTTTCATGTGCTCTGTTTTCATCTGCATTTAATTTTAGTAATCAATTGATATTCTCTTTATGTCAGAAGACTTTTAAAGATAGCTGTCCGGCGACTGGTAGAGGTTATGAAAATTATTGTATAATGCTATCAAAAGCATAATCCAAAAAAGCAAAAGCCTCCCAGAAGGAGGCCTTTGAAGGTTGTACTACAGTGAAATAATAATTATATAAATGAAATAGAAGAGACGATTTAATCAAGGAAGCATTGCTTTAAAGGACAAAAATGCGTCCGAATGATGTAATTAACTCATGGTAAAAGCTTGATGAATAAGCCTAAGCTAAAATGGCTAGCATATTCTTGCTGTGTATTATAAGTACTATCGTTAAATCGTAGGAAAATCATCTCTATTACCCTTTTTTAGCCAGGTCAATCTTAACTGAGATCTCATTGACGATTTTTTCGATGTCTGCGTCACTGCCCGCTGACTGAAAGCGGATAAATCCTTCTTTGTCAATCACCACTTTGTTTGGTATGCCTTTTACACCATAAGCCGAAACAACTGATTTTTTCTGGTCTTTCATTTCATCAAACAATACGTGGAAACTGTATTTATTTTCGGCGATAAATTGTGCAACCAAGTCCTTGTAATTGATTTCTTTCTGCCAGGTATTGACAAATAGAAATGTAACTTCATCATCATTCGCGTATTTGTTAACAGCAGCCTGCATGCCGGGGAAGGATATTTTACAGGGACCGCACCAGGTCGCCCAGAAATCCAGCACGACGACTTTGCCTTTTAGGCTAGCCAAAGAGACTTCCTTGCCATTATTGTCCATCAAAGAAAACTGTGGCGCCTCATTTTTGATCATTTCGGATTTGAGCTTCGTAATCAGCGCTGATTTGATCCGACCATCGAGCTGGCCGATATATTGGGTTGTATCCGAAAGATTGCCGTTTAGCTGACTGTACAAAGGTAATAGTGCGTTCATGAGCCGTGTTGTTTTTCCGTTTTGGACAACTTCATTTTCTAATAGGCTAAAGGCATCCAAATGCCTTCCTTTGATGTTCAGCGCTTTTGCATATAATATAGTTGTAAACTCCGAAGGAAGCTGCTGTTGTTGCAGGGCGAGCACATCTAAGGCTTTATCTAAGGCATTAGCCCCCATAAGTGATTCGGCATACTGTAATGTAATCCCGCCGTAGTATGGCAACCCGTCCTTATTGCTAGTGCTTTCAGCCGAATTCTTACGCACTGTAAGGTCTGTGTAAACAGGTTCGAGCATCGCTTGGACAAAGACAAATTCACCCTGCTTATTTAGTTCTCTCTCAACCATAAAATTGGATTCCACATAGTTTTTTCGAGGTTTTAATGCATTCATATATTGGGTTACTTTAGCCAGATTTTTTTCTCGGGCATATTGCAGGGCAATAGCACCCGTGGCATAGCCGTACACGCCATTGCTCTTTTCCTCGTAATTCCCTTCTGGATATTGTTGCAACAGTTGCTTATACTGATCTTCTGCCTGCTGGGCTGTGAGGTCGGTATTTTGAAATAATGCCCCAAAGGCCGTATTGCGGACGGTGATTCCTTTGGGAAATTTTTTGTTTATACCTTTTTTTATGGTTTCGGCCATATCCGTCTGCTCTAAACCTTCATAGAGCTGGGCGGAAAGCAACTGATCTTCCTCTTTTTTGGATTTTGAAAGAAATAAGGCTTCCTTCAAAATATTGTTTTTTGCCGCGTCGGTATTTTGCTGAAATAAGCCATTCAGATGCTTAAACAGTTCTTCCCGAGTGATTCCCTTCGTGGCAGCGAGTTGTCCAAAGACGGTCTGGCTTCCCAAAAGCAAAATAGGAAGCACGAATTTTATTGATTTCAATTGCATGTTTTGTGTTAAAATTAAGTTTACATTCTGCTATAGTATTTTAAATGGATTAGGTGCTGGAATGTCCCGAAAAAAATGAAAATATATTAACGCTGGCTCAGCAATTTGCTGATAGTTTTGGAAAACTAGAAAGATAGGATTGAATAGTACTGTAATTTTCATTGAATATCCCCATAGTGTCCCGAATAGTGCTTTAAATTTAATATCCTGATCAGTTAACTTTAATACAATGTTTTTCATATGCTATTTCAGTTCAAATCGCTCTGGACAAGCGGTGAAATAGTTTTCATTGAATGATATTATTTGGAAGAGCATCTCTGGAGCAATCTGGGTGTGCTTATTTTCGTATAAGTAGATCGCCTTGTGAATGGGAGTTAAACTTGAGTTCAGTCCGGGGAAAAGATATATCCAGTGGAATTCCATATTATTTTATAATAAAAACTATAATTACGTTGAGGAATCATTGAATTAGCTTTATCTGAATGATATCTTTTTTATAAAAAAGCAGTTGTAGGATAATTCTGAAAACAGGTATGAAGGAAATAATTCTAGTTGATGAAACCAAATGGCATCTCGAGGTTGACTATGCCACAGATGATCGGAGAAAAATTGCACTTTACAAAAAATGGTTACAGTTCGACAACGGCAGATTGGTTTATGATCACTACAAAGTTCCACCCTCAGGCCAATATTTCCAGTGTGTGTTTGGTGCAACAGTAGGCTTATATAGTGCTTTATTGCCAGTCGCAAGTGCTTCTGCAATCTGAATAAATGTTTCCATTTCACTCGGTAGTTGGTTATCCGCTAAATCAGGATGAAGCCATTCATTCAGCTCTAAGAATATCGGTAAATCTGATGGAATGCTCAGCGATATTTCGGTATTGGTTAGCCAAATATGATCCTAATATTCAGGCACTAAGCTTCTCATTAAATCCCAAGGGGCAATTTTATTCGGGTATTCAAGATCAATTTGTTTCTGTTTAAAAAAGTCGGAATTCGTATTTAACACAATAATTTGATCTCTAATTTTTATGGTTTTAACATTACTATCCAAATATGGAATATAATTTTCGTCGTCATAAAGAAATGACTCCGTATCAGAATCACTTACGAAACAATTGAAACTGACATCATCATATCCGTTAAGTAGGCAATTGCCATAGGCAGAGACAAGTGTTGTAAAACCATTGACATCATAATCGTGATTGTTAAACGCAAAAATTTCAATTAATATTGCCCATCGACTTTCATCTCGAAAAATTACCATTTTTTGATCTCCATGATAGTAATAGCCGTTATCCAACATTGGAAAGGTATAATTTTTAGCCTCTTGGTCAAGTTGACTCAGTATTCCTTCTCTTGATATCATTTATTTAAATTTCTTTAATTCTTCCAGCAATTTATTCTGTTTGGAAATGAAAGTATTTAGGCTATCTATTTTTAGAGGATGCGCATTTTGATATTTTTCAATTTCAGGTAGTGTTTTTCTGATTTTAAAAGCAGTATAGGTGCTAACGAGCGTTTCATTATTTTTAGTTATTTGACTGATATGATCTGTTATATCTTTTACTTTAAGATCGTATCGATCAGCACTGGCGGTAATTTCTTTTTCTACCTGTTGTTTTACAAATGAATCTGTAATGGCTTTCGTTTGTTCATTGGCATCCTGATAATAAGAATTATTGGTGTTGAGCACAATGTTATATACAACTAAAACTTTTTCTGTTTCCTCTAATGTCTTCACAATCCTGGAATTGAGAGCTGTAAGGTTTTTATCATCTTTTATCAATTCGGAATAGATATTGTCTACAGTTATATTATTTCCACGATAACTCTTAAAAGAACCTGAAGCAGCCGACTCAGCATTGTCCACTGCATTTTCTACAAGGGGTGAGTTCTGTTGCTTATTTTCTTGGCAGGAAAGTATAGACAGAACCAGCGTGGAAGCAAAAAGAATATTTTTCATAATTGTTTTGCTAAACGGTATAATATTATAGCCATCATATATGTCTCCATAATTAAATATAAACATTTAACTTCCATATTTCCAATGATCTTTGACTTGTCAAGTGTCTAGCTCTGTTGCAGAGTAATCATAGTTGAAAAGTCTTGCTTTAATCTTAGTGTTATTGACAAAAATACCAAAGTCAACATTTGCTTTAGTGAGAAAACCAGCACTATTTCCATCAATTTCGATACTTCCAAATTTTGAGAGTTTTGCCAGTTTTGTATTGAATGATCCATCATTGTCGGAAGATAGTTTTTTAAGCGTATTTCCTTCAGAATCTAAAAATCGTATCTCGGCATTGGGTACTTTTCTTTTTGTCTTAGCTTCAGTGACAACGCCTGAAATCGTTACCGAGTCTTGCGAATCGTTTTCGTCTAAATAGCCTGAAGCTCCGTACCCGCCCAATACTTTATTGTTTTCTGTCTGATGACAGAACAGGATGAGAAACAAAAGATCAAAAAAAAACTAAAATTTTAATAGCCCAGATCAAATTATAACACCTATTTATGTTTGCTATTTGCTTTTTCAACTTCTTTCCTTAGCTTTTTCCGGTCCTTTTTAGGCCCTGTTTCATTAATATAAACAGGTTGCCTAGGTAATTTTATATCCAAATAATGATCTTTAAAATTTGCATCAATTCGCACATCATCGATTGTCAGATTCGATCCAAATTTTTCTTTAATAACTTTACCCAAAAAACCATCTGATGAAATTTTATTTACAAATTCACCTTTTTTGTCGGTCATAAGGGAAGTTATGGTACCCTTTCCATTTTGAAGAAAAAAAACTCTTGCGTCAGACAATATTTCGTTATTGTAACATAATCTTACTTTTCCATGTATCAATGGTGCAACCTCGCTTTCTCCTTTGTCTTGCTGATTAAAACTACTGCAATTGTTTCGATCTATTTCAGGAAAGTCATCAAGATTCTTTTGTGTTGAGCAGCTTAATAGTGTTGAAAATAAAAAGAGTTTAGGGAAGATTACAATATCCCTGCACCCATTCTATAAAACGAATATGGTTAAACCGTGGCAATATTATTGATATGCACCAAATGAAATTTAGAGTTCAGTATCAGAGAAAATCTCTAATCCTTTTTTAGGGATATAGCTACCCTTTAAATTATTATATTCTTCTGCGAAAATAATCCGATAAAAATCTTGATTAGCATTTCTTACAGTTAGTTTCACTCCACTGTGAAGCGTGTCGATGATATGACTGTTTATTTTTGGCCTTTTATACACGGGTATTGTTGAAATTACTTCGGCATTGGGACTGTAATTATCCTTTAAATATTTACTATCTCTTACGGCGAGTAAATACATCCAATAGGTAAAGAGGATGGATCCGGTAATAAAAATAATGGATCGCATATTAATTTTCATAGACTACAATCTTCATTGATAACTTAGTTTTTAGCGATCTATACTTCATTTGATGAAATCCCAAACTCAGGAAATAAGCTGTAAAAGCTAATACAACCCGTGCTGAAATGCCGTCACCTTGGAGCTGCCTCCCAATATAGTAGGCCATCGCTCCGTATAAAAAGGAATAGAATACAGTTACTAAATATCGCGTAAATTTCCATCTTAGAAAAAGGAATAAAAAGAGGAATGCAAGAGCGGGAATGCTAACTATTTCAATCCAGATGAAGTTGTTTTGTATGTACAGAAAAAAATGGAATATAATAGAAGTAATAATGGCTTCAATGAAAACTATATTAATCACTGCTTCTCTGACAAAATGGATTTTGTTCATATATGGTACCGAGTTGAGGGATGTTAAAATATGCTGAAATAGGTTTATCCTCTAAATTAAGAATTAATGTGGATTTTTTTGTTTAAACAATTGATATTCTTACAGTCAACCAAGTTTGTGTTCCTACGATATCATGGGCTTTATTTTATAATGCACAGACAAAATATATCGCTGCTGGGGAGTACAACTACTCTAGCGTGTCGATTGATCCCCAACTTTGCTGCTTCTCATCCAGTTTTAGATCCTTCAATGAAATAAACATATAACTATACCAAGGTGATACTATGATTTCGAGGCCAAAGCAAAATTTGGACTAATTTTTTATTTAAAAATTTTATATATCGTTTTATACATTTATAAAAAAATATTAATATTGTATTTATGTAATACATAATATTGTTGGCATTTTTTCTTAATCTAACCAATTAGTCTTAAACATCTGCTAACCATTGAAGAACAATTTAATTACCGATATGGAATCGAATCAAGTGGAAAGTCAAATAGAGCACAAAATTTTGCGCTGTCTAAAAGACGGAGATATGCAAGCATTTTCCTTAGTATATAATTTTTACTGGGATGGCCTCTATAGCTTTGCTTTACGATTAATGAAGGAAGAATCGCTAGCACAAGATGTTTTACATGATGTCTTTACCGAGTTGTGGGCCCGTCATAAACGATTAAACATCCAGTCATCGTTAAAAGATTATTTATTCATTTGTACAAAAAACAGATGTTTTAAGCTGCTGAGGAAATTACGTAGGTTGAATGAAGTAGAGGATCACCTGTTGTTAGACATCGCGATTGAGCATGATGAGCTTTCGTATAAAGAGCTTTCTGATCAGCTTGATGGCTTACTAGCAAGACTTCCAATCAAAACAAGGGCAATATTTATTATGAGTCGAGAAGATGATTTATCCTACAAACAAATCGCAAAAAAAATGAATCTTAGTATTAAATCTGTAGAATATCATATATCAAAAGTCTTGAATAAATTACGAAAAGCCTTATAATTATATTCGCCTTTTCGTTAACTTGTCGTATTAACAAATTAAAATCTTTCAAATTCATCTGTATTATAAACACATGCCCCTAAACGATAGCGAACATATAAAAAAACAAACTTTTGATCGTATTCTAACAACGATTAGCACAAAGAAACGTAAAAAGCGTTTGTTGAATGGTGCTATCCTATTTTTTGTTTTATCTATTTGTTCTGTTAGCTTCTATATTTTCTATTCTCGTTCCATTGATCTGTCCCCCCAAAAAGCTGAACATCTTTATGCCGATATTACAGCAGGTGATATCACAATCTCAGGATCAAGGCCCATGTCGCTTGCTGAATGGGAGAATAATAAAAACAAACCTTTCAAGGTCAGTAAAAAGAAAGATATGTTGATTATTGAACAGACAGAATCATCAACCTCCGAATTTGATGATGTTGTTCTGCGTGTTGGGGTTGGTGGATTGTATAAGGTTTTGTTAAAAGATGGAACTATAGTATTTCTTAATTCTAATTCTGAGCTGAGTTACAAAGGCGATTTTTTAAAAAATCGGATTTTAACTTTAAAAGGAGAAGCCTTTTTTGAGGTTGCTAAGAGACAGCAGGCTGATATTAAACAGGAGTTTATTGTTCTGACAGATAAACAGCGGATAGCTGTTTTAGGTACAAAGTTTAATGTTTTGTCTCGTGAAGGAGCCGAGCAGACTGTATTAACAGAAGGAAGTATAGCTTTAAAAAGTATTAAATCAGGAAAAAACAAGTTGCTTGTTCCTGGAGAGATGGCCATGCTGGATGATCAAGGATCTATTGATAAAACAATTGCTATAACCGAAGATTATACGTCGTGGAAAGATGGTAATTTGTATTATGAAAATAAAAGCTTGCGCTATATTCTCTCAGATCTTTCTAATATCTATCCAATTCATTTTGATCCCAATAAAGTTCCTAATCGAAATTTTACACTTTTTCTTAAAAGAGATCGCTCGTTTTCTGAGATTTTGGATCTCATAAAAAGATCAGGCAATTTGAACATCACGTTAAAAGGTCATGAATTAATTTTTTAAAAAAATTTTTTAGGGTAATCGCGTTTGGGAGACTCTTTATTGTAAGAATGGGAATAATGCCCCTTTTACAATAAAGCCTAAAAATATGAATAAAAAATTTCACCTGAGAAAAAACAAATTTTGGTTTGTTCGGGACCAATCTGCTTTAACTTTTCTAAAGCGATCGTCAAGAATAGGTACTATCCTTGGTTTAATAGCTCTCCAAAGCCTTCCCTTAGCCAAGGCACAAGAATTAAACCTCAATCTAAAAAATGCAACCTTATCAGAGGTCCTAAAAGAGATACGTAAACAAACGGGATATCAGATTATTTATGATTCGGATATTTTGCAAAACAAAAAATTAATCTCTTATTCTGGTTCCAAATTGGATTTGAGGTTAGTGTTGAAAAAAGCGCTCACGGAGCAGGATCTAGATTTTGTGATTGAAGGTAAAACTATTATTGTTAAACCACAGGAAAGGAATAGTTTCAAAAATATCCCAAATCAAAAATTAGAAAAGATAGAGATTAAAGGTACAGTTTTGAATGCATCGGGAAAACCAATTGCGGGTGTGACTGTGACAGAAAGAGGTACCTCAAATACTGTATTGACAGCAGAAGACGGAACATTTACTTTAAAAGTAGCAAATGAAAAATCTATTTTGGATTTTTCCTATGTGGGGTATGCTTCTTTAAGTGAAAACGCTAGTCGCAACCCAATGCTGTTGACAATGGCCAGTCAGGATAGAGCCTTGGAAGAAGTTGTCGTAGTGGGGTACGGAACTCAAAAGAAGGCAAATTTGACTGGTGCGGTTTCTTCCCTTGATGGTAAAGAGTTAGAGTCAAGACCTGTGCAGAATGTTGGACAGGCGCTGCAGGGCATGATTCCTGGGTTGAATTTACAGACAACTGGATTGGGCGGCGAGCTAAATCAAAATCTAAGCGTCAATATCCGTGGTGCGGGGACGATAGGCGTAGGGTCGAGTTCATCAGTTTTGGTTTTAATTGATGGGATGGAAGGTAATATGAATGCGCTGAATCCTCAGGATATTGAAAATATCACCGTGCTTAAAGATGCAGCAGCTTCTGCTATTTACGGCTCCAGGGCACCTTTTGGAGTTATCCTCATTACAACAAAATCTGGAAAATCGGGGAAGATAACAGCAAATTATAACAATAATATAAGACTGGGCAAGCCAAGAGGGCTACCAACGATGTTAGATTCCAAAACATTTGCTTACTATTTTAATGAAGTCGCAGCAAACGATGGTGAGGGTGCAAAATTTTCGCAGGAGGTATTGGAACGGATTGACGCTTATCAGAAAGGAGAAATAGAAACGACAACTACCCCAAATGCTAGTGACAGATTTCAATACTATACGGGATCTAATGGGAATACAAACTGGTTTAAAGAGTTTTATAGGGACTTTACAACTTCCCATGAACATACGCTCAGTTTGAATGGCGGTACTGAAAAGCTAAATTTTTATAGTTCTGCAAATTACATGGATCAAAATGGTTTGAACAGATTTGCCAATGATAATTTTCAACGATATTCGATAGCTACGAAAATCAATGCAAAGATTAGCGATAAGGTGGACCTCATGTACAATACGCGTTTTGTACGTGAAGACTACGAAAAAGCAAGCCATATGAATGATTTATATTATCATAATATAGCGAGAAGATGGCCTACGATACCTTTGTACGACCCAAATGGAAATTATTCCGAACCAAGTGAAATATTGCAGCTGCAGCAAGGAGGACGTTCAAAATTTCAGAAAGATTTTCTTTATCAGCAGCTACAATTACATTATCAGCCAATCAAAAACTGGAATATAACAGGAAATGTCAATTACCGCATTACGACTCAAAATGACCATGCCGAAATTTTGAGAGCTTATTCAAATGATGCAAAAGGAAACCCGTTTCTCCTTGCAGTAGGATACAATGCTGCGGGGTATACCAATGTGTCTGAATACAATCGCAAAGACGAATATTTCAGTACAAATTTCTTTTCAGATTATTCCTTTGACCTCAACGATGATCATCATTTCAAAATTTTGGCTGGTTTCAATTCAGAGCTCAATAAGTATAGAGATCTCAATGGAAGCATGAGCGATCTGATCACAGATAATATACCGACATTGAATACTGCCACCACCAATCCAAGGGCTTCTGGGGGCTATCAACATTGGGCTACCGCTGGTTTTTTTGGACGATTAAACTATAGCTACAAAGATAGGTATCTTTTTGAGGCTAACGGACGATACGACGGCTCTTCACGTTTTCCAAGAGATTTGCGCTGGAATCTCTTTCCCTCCGTTTCCGTTGGATGGAACATAGCGAATGAATCATTTTGGCCTATTAAGGAGCATGTTTCCATGTTTAAGTTACGTGGTTCCTATGGCGAGTTGGGAAACCAATATACGGACAATTGGTATCCTTTTTATGCAACAATGCCAGTAAGTATAGCTAATGGTACCTGGCTTTTGAATGGACAAAAAACAAATACAGCCAGTGCACCTGGGCTTATTGCCTCAACTTTGACCTGGGAGCGTGTATCAAGCTGGAATGTGGGGTTGGATCTGCGGGCACTTTCCAATCGTTTAGGTTTATCTCTTGAAGTCTATCGTCGGAATACATTCGATATGATAGGACCAGCACCAGAACTTCCCGCTATTTTGGGTACAGCTGTGCCGCGATTAAACAATGCCGAGATGAATTCCAAAGGCTTCGAAATTGAGGTAAACTGGAAAGATCATATCGGTAAACTAAATTATAGCGCACGAGCTGTACTTTCCGACGACCGTCAGACAGTAACCAAATATCCTAATCCTACTGGTACGTTGAGTACTTGGTATGATGGCCGGAAGAATGGGGAGATCTGGGGATATCAAACTTTAGGAATAGCACAGAGCGCGGAAGAAATGGCTGCACATCTCGCTAATGCCAAACAGTCTTTCGGGACAAACTGGCAAGCTGGCGACATCATGTATGCTGATCTCAACGGAGACGGTCAGGTTAATAATGGAGCCAATACGTTGGCTAACCCAGGGGATCTGGCAATTATAGGAAATTCGGCCCCACGCTATCGTTACAGTTTTGATTTAAATTTCAATTATAGCGGGTTCGATTTAGGGATTTTCTTGCAAGGTGTTGGAAAACGCGATTATATGCCCAATGGCCCATATTTTTGGGGAGCGAATGGCGGGATGTGGCAATCTGCTGGATTTGTTGAGAATATGGACTTCTACCGTGATGAGAATTCCACTATGGTACAAAATGGTATATTAGGTGTTAATAAAGATTCCTATTTACCAAGACCTTATTTTAATACCTCAAAAAATCAGCAAACGCAAACGAGATATTTGCAAAGCGCCGCTTATTTACGTTTAAAGAATGCTCAGTTTGGATATACGTTTTCTCCACAGCTATTGACCAAAATAGGATTTTCCAAAATTCGAATTTATGCATCAGGTGAAAATTTGTTGACTTTTACCAAAATGGCCAAGGTTTTTGATCCGGAAACCGTTGGACTTGGAGGGTGGAACGATGGAAAAACATATCCATTTTCGACGACTTATTCTTTTGGACTTAACTTGAATTTTTAAACAGATAGATATGAAAAGAACATATTATTTCTCCACAATTTCTTGGTTGCTATCAATGACCGTGTTGTTCACTTTGCACTCCTGCAATAAGTATTTGGATAGAGAACCCTTATCCAATGTAACACCACAAGAATATTTAAATACAGAAGCGGACTTAGCTGCATATACTGTTGGACGTTATGCCTTTCCATCCCATTCTGGCTGGGGGCTTGGAACATTTGCCAACGATAACGGTACTGATAACCAGGTGACTTCAAGTTATTCGACACGCTGGGTCCCGGGAGAATGGCGTGTGCCAAGTTCCGGAGGTGAATGGGATTTTACCCAGATTAGACAGTTGAACTATTTTCTTGAACAAGTACTTCCAAAATGGAAAAATGGTAAGGTAACAGGAAATTCCGCAAATATAACCCATTATGTGGGAGAAGCTTATTTTTTGAGAGCGTATGAATATTTTACTAAGGTACAGGCGCTAGGTGATTTTCCGATCATCAGAAATACACTGAAAGATAATATGGAAGAGCTGACCGCTGCTTCTGTTCGACAACCTAGGAATGTGGTGGTTAGATTTATTCTTTCTGATTTGGATTCGGCGATTACACTGCTGAACGATGTTGCTCCGGACGGGAAAAACCGTATTTCAAAAAAGGCTGCTTTACTTTTTAAATCTCGTGTAGGATTATTTGAAGGCTCTTGGCTAAAATACCATAAAGGAACTGCTTTTGTCCCTGGTGGTACTGGCTGGCCGGGTGCAAAATCGCATCCAAATTTTTCGATCAATATCGATAATGAGATCAATTATTTCTTAGAACAGTCGATGACAGCCGCCGCTCAGGTAGCCGATGCAGTCGAACTTGTTGGAAATACAAAGGATGATGGTTATAATTCATCTTCAAATCCCTATTTTAAAATGTTTGGTGATGAAAATCTAAACGGTTACAGTGAAGTCCTTTTATGGCGGAGTTATTCAATGCCTTTAGGAATTACGCATGCTGTAAATCACTACATGAACCGTAATGGCGGAAATTCTGGATATTCAAGAGGTCTTGTGGAAAATTTCACCATGAAAAACGGACTGCCTATTTATGCTTCTAACGCTGGGTATGCAGGTGACGATTCCATCAGCCTCGTCAAAAAAAATCGGGATAATCGCTTACAGCTCTTTATGAAAGCACCTGGGGAATTGAGTTATACCAACCAGACTTCTTCGACAGGTGCTGTGCAGACAGAGCCGAGACCAGATATTATCGGACTAGCCGAAACAAGGTACGTGACAGGTTATGCCTTGAAAAAAGGAATGAGCTATCTTTTTGCCCAAGCTGAGGGACAGACTGGTACCACAGGCTCGATTATATTTCGCGCAGTCGAAGCGTATCTAAACTATATTGAAGCAAGTTATCTTGCAAAGGGAGTGATCGATGCAAAAGCCAATAGTTACTGGACAAAAATCAGAGAAAGAGCAGGTGTAAATACAGATTTTATGGCAACCGTAAATGCGACCGACATGCAAAAGGAAGCTCAGGGTGACTTTGCTGCATATTCAGCAGGACAATTACTATCTGACAAACTTCTTTATAATATTAGAAGGGAGCGCCGTTTGGAACTAGTTGCCGAGGGATTTAGATTTAATGATCTTAGGCGTTGGCGGGCTCTTGATCAGCTAGCAAGCAATCCATACATTATTGAAGGGATGAGGCTGTGGGGGCCTATGCAAGACTGGTACAAAGATAAAGGCGTCTCGACTTTAATCGTACCCGGCACAGCAGGAAAAACCGCAAATGTGTCTTCACCACAGGAAAGTCAATATTTAAGACCCTATCGGATTAATCTTTCGGCTAACAATCTTGTTCTAAATGGCTATAGCTGGACCAGTGCCCATTATTTGTCTCCCATAGCAATAAGTCATTTGAGCATAACTTCGACAGATGGTAGCCCAGCTGGTTCAATTATCTATCAAAACCCGAATTGGCCTTTAGTTGCCAATCAGGGGGCCAATCAATAATTGGTCGGAACCTTTACGAAAATTTTGAAGATAAGATAGTTCGGAGATTATTTCGGCTATCTTATTTTTGTCAGATAAATATCAAATGAAGAAAATTAATACAATTACATTACTGTTATTGGCAGCGGTTTTTCACGCTTCGGCTCAAAATATGATTGCATTACAACCCGGAGAATCAGAATCTGCTATTGTAACCAAAGCTGCCAACGTGATACCGACCCAAAGACAGCTTGATTGGCAAAAGCTGGAAGTGACCGGATTTCTCCATTTTGGGATCAATACCTTCACAAATAAGGAATGGGGTGAAGGGAAAGACGATCCAAAATTATTTAATCCGACGCAATTAGATGCAGAACAATGGGTTAGGACAGCAAAGGAAGGTGGAATCAAACTTTTGATTCTTACGGCGAAGCATCACGATGGCTTCTGCCTCTGGCAAACGAATACAACAGACTATTCGGTTAAAAATTCTCCTTACAAAAAGGGAAAAGGAGATATTTTTGGCGAACTTGCTGCGGCCTGTAAAAAATACGATATGAAGTTGGGGGTATATCTTTCCCCTTGGGATCGACATGAAGCTTCTTATGGGTCAGAAGCTTATAATGATTTTTTTGTTGCCCAATTGAGCGAATTACTGACCCGATATGGTCAGATTGATGAAGTTTGGTTTGATGGTGCTAACGGAGAGGGACCTAACGGTAAAAAGCAGGAATACGATTGGAATCGTTATTATCAGGTTATACGTGAAAAACAACCTGAGGCCGTTATCGCAGTTATGGGACCCGATGTAAGATGGGTCGGTACAGAAACGGGGTATGGACGGGACACAGAATGGTCAGTTGTACCGGCTAGTAATCTAGCACAAAATCAGATAGCTGCAGGATCGCAACAGCAGATGAATATTAAACCGGCCGGAGATATGCGTAATAAAGATCTTGGGAGCAGAGAAAGGATCAAAAAGGCAAAAGGGCTGGTATGGTACCCAGCGGAAACTGATGTTTCTATACGCCCGGGATGGTTCTATCACGAGGAAGAGGATAACAAAGTCAAAAGCCCGGGTAAGTTGATGGATATTTATTTTAATTCGGTAGGGAAAAATGGTGTCTTGTTGCTTAATATTCCACCAACAACTGCAGGTTTGATTCATTCGGTAGATGCTGCAAATTTAAAAAAGTGGAATGACTGGCGCACAGCATTGTTTTCGAAAAATCTTTTAAGCAAAGCTAAACTCCATACTGCAGGCCTCGTTTTAAAAAAATGGAAAAAAATGCCATTTTGGACGACGAAAGATGAAAAAAACAGCATAGCAACTTTTGAATATACCCTACCTAAAGCAACCGCGTTCAACGTTCTTTCCTTACAGGAAACCATCGCTTTAGGGCAACGTGTCGAGCGATTTAATTTGGAGATCTGGCAAGATGGAGTCTGGAGAGAAGTGTCGAAAGGAACTACTATCGGTAACAAACGTTTATTGACTTTTCCGACAGTTAGTGCCCAGAGATTAAGAATCAACATTTTACAATCTCGCCTAAACCCGCAAATAGAACAGCTGGGACTCTATTTCAATGAAAGAGGAGCATTTGAATAGCACATCATGATTTCAGCTTTAATTCCAATCACAAAAGATCTGAATAATTTTATTATGTTATACATAAGTTGTATTTTCGGATCTTCAATTTGTTTTTATGAACAAACTCAACCTTAAAATGCTATAGATGCAAAAAGAATCTAAATCTTATTTATCCATTTTTTCAACCCGAGGACTGAAATTTATACTATGTGCAATAATATCTATTGGACCAAATACTTTATTTGCTCAGGAACGAATAGTAACCATGCTCGAGGATGGATGGAAATTTACAAAACATGATCAGCCAAACTTCGCTGATATCGGATTGATTACAAGCGAATGGCAGACTGTTCGTGTTCCGCATGATTGGGCAATTTATGGCCCATTTAGTGCCAACAATGATAAGCAGCATATGGCTATTGCTCAAGATGGACAAAAGGAAGCATTGGAACATGCAGGTCGGACTGGTGGACTTCCGTTTGTAGGCGTTGGCTGGTATCGTAAAGAATTTGAATTGCCACAAAACGTTCAAAATAAGCGCACGGTTTTACAGTTTGATGGTGCTATGAGCAATGCTGTCGTTTTTGTGAATGGGAAAAAGGTCGGCAATTGGCCTTATGGCTATAATAGTTTTTATTTTGACGTTTCCGAGTATGTGAGTCCGGGTCAAAATTTGGTCGCGGTAAGATTAGAAAATAAGTCTGAGTCATCCCGCTGGTACCCTGGCGCAGGATTGTATCGAAATGTTCGATTGGAGATCACTGAAAAAACAAGTATTGCACATTGGGGCACCTATATTACGACGCCTGAGATCACAAAGGATTTCGCTCGAATTCAGGTTCGGACTGATTTAGCCGGTATAGATCTGTCGAAAGATTCTCTTTCCTTAGAAACTATTCTTATCGATAGCCATGGACGCATCGTGGCGAAGAAGAATGATCAGATAGGCAACTACCAGATCCAGCAGATGCAACAGGAATTGTTCGTTGAGAAACCACAATTGTGGGAATTGCAATCCCCCAATTTATATAAGGCTGTCAGCAAGCTCTATCAGAACGGCAAATTAATCGATAAATATCAAACCGTATTTGGAATCAGAAGCATTGCTATGGTACCCAATAAAGGGTTTTATTTGAATGGAAAGCTGACCGTATTTAAAGGAGTGTGTTTGCATCATGATTTGGGGCCTTTGGGAGCAGCTGTGAATGATGCCGCTATTAGGCGGCAGTTACGAATAATGAAAGATATGGGCGTTAATGCCATTCGCACTTCCCATAATATGCCGGCTCCGGAGCTGGTGCAAGCCTGTGACGAAATGGGTATTATGCTAATGGCGGAAAGTTTTGATGAATGGAAAATTCCCAAAATGAAGAATGGGTACAATCAATATTTTAACGATTGGGCCGAAAAAGATCTTGTCAATCTGATACGGCATTACCGCAATAATCCAAGCGTTGTGATGTGGTGTATTGGAAATGAAGTACCCGAACAAGGAAGTCCTGACGGATCTAAGGTCGCGCGGTATCTGCAAGATATTTGCCATCGTGAGGATCCATCTCGCCCAGTTACCCAGGGGATGGACAACCCTGATGCGGTTATAAATAGTAGCTTTGCCTCAACGATGGATGTTGCAGGCTTTAATTATCGTCCATTTAAATACCCCGAAGCCTATAAAAAGTTACAACAGCAGTTAATTCTTGGTACTGAAACTGCGTCTACTTTGAGTTCTAGAGGTGTTTATAAATTTCCCGTTGAACGAAAATCGATGGCAAAATATGACGACCATCAGGCTTCGAGTTATGATGTAGAGCATTGTTCCTGGTCGGATTTGCCTGAAGATAACTTTATTCAGCATGACGATCTTCCTTACGCAATAGGTGAATTTGTCTGGACAGGGTTCGATTATTTGGGCGAACCGACACCCTACTATACAGATTGGCCAAGTCATAGTTCTTTGTTCGGTATTGTAGATCTTGCCGGTATCCCTAAAGATCGATATTATCTTTATCGTAGCCATTGGAACCAGGAATTGCATACACTTCATATTCTTCCTCATTGGAACTGGAAGGGACGCGAAGGACAGAAAACGCCAATTTTTGTCTATACAGATTACCCTGCAGCGGAAATTTTTATCAATGGAAAAAGTCAAGGAGTAAAAAAGAAAGATTTTGATGTTACCTTGGAAAATTCTAACGATAAAAAGGCACAAAATGATTTTATGCGTCAAAAGCGCTATCGTTTGATGTGGATGGATACTAAATACGAACCGGGTACGGTTACGGTAGTTGCCTATGATTCTTTAGGAAATATAGCTGCAAGAGATAGTGTAAAGACGGCAGGTAAGTTATATACTGTACGTTTAGACGTTGATCGGAAACAATTGAAAGCAAATGGAAAAGATATTGCTTTTATCACAGCTACGCTGGTTGATAAACAGGGGAATATTGTGACAGGCGAAGACCGAGAATTAAAATTCAAGGTAAAAGGGCAGGGGGCATTTAAGGCTGTGGCGAATGGAGATCCAACAAGTTTGGAATCATTTCAGAAGCCTTTCATGAAGTGCTTTAATGGTCAATTGGTTTTTCTTGTTGAAAGCAGAGACTCTGTTGGGGAAATTATAGCAGAAGTAGAAGGAAAAGGATTGAAGAAAGCAAGCGTCAAATTAACGGTGAAGTAAATGATATGTTTCATCCTATAATGCTGTACAATCAGATAATATAGGTGTGTGTATAGATGGAATTTGCTTGTGGGGCACGATAATCTCATAAAGGTCTATTAAATATTGTAGAGAATTATTTGGCCTAATTAATGCATCAATTAATTATGTTTAAAAAAATGCTTTTGATACAACCTTTTTAATATCTTTGGTGAGTAACTTCATTTTATGAAAAGAGCTATTTTTTACCATTGTGCTCAGCTATTTTTCTTAATTCTAATTTTATTAATTGGAGGATGTTCCAAGAAGGAGAATATTGCGAGCAAAACCGATGAATATATTGATCAGGCAGAAATATTAAATCCTTTGAATCTTGTTGTAAGTGCTGCAAATAAAGATTTAATAGAGTTATCTTGGGATAAGGTGAACAGTTCGCATTTTAAGCCAGTATCCTATGCGATATATGTCGATAATAAGCTTGTAGCGAAGGATCTTAGTATAACAAAATACAGCTTAATTAATTTGCTTGGCGATACAAATTATAAGATCCGTGTAATTGCGAGTTCCCAAACGGGAATAACACAAGAACAAAGCATAGATGCAAGAACTGTTGGAGGCAGTACAACTAACGGAAGTACTTATGTTGAATACAAAATTCATACGCAATCACGTATAACGGGCAATAATAGCATCCGTCTTCTGGAAGATGGTGGACATTTAATCTGTACATTTTTGCAGCATGAGGGTGGAGAAACAAACTTTAAACTGATTGTATATCGTACAAATAATAAAGGCCAGATTATATGGTATCGCTTGATCCAGGATCTAAATTATTATGATTTACCACCACATGTAGTGTTGCCTTCTAAGCAAGATGAAGCTTTCATTATTGTTAAACACGATATTTATGTCATTGATCAGACAAATGGTAAACTGAAACTGGAGAAGCCCGTTTCGATAGATTTGTCTCCGAATGATTACGTTTCATCAGTTCAGTTTGACGCGTCACATAACATGATCATGGGTACAGGTGGGGGAGAGCTGTTAAAGGTTACTATCAGCGACTTTAAAGTTGTTTGGAAACGTAAAAATAGCTCCGTTGGGATTTCTTCAATTCAGTTAGACAATGCGCAACAGATCTATTATAGTTTGCTTGATTCTGAAGCAACAAAAATTAAGGTGCAAAAAACAGATCGGGACGGTAATGTGCTGGCTACTTTTGAGTTTGATGGAAAGCTTCCTGGCGATTACGAACGTCAATACCATATGCCTATTTTACTGAAAGATAAAAATGATATTTTTTATCTCTGGGGTTTTGACTTCTATTCCTATTCGTTAAGGTATGTCAAATTTGATAAGAATGGCAATGTCAAGGCAAAATTGGGTGAGTACGTCAATTTAAAGCCAGCAGGAGCTTTTTTTGATAATGATAACAATATTGTGGTCTATGGACAGCAAGAAGGTGGTGGAATATCCACTTATGGTACTATAAATAAGTATGACAGTGATCTGAAGCTCTTATCGACTTTACAATATCGTAATTTGGAGATGCATATGTTTAAAAATATGACCCAGAATGTCGATAATTCATACAACCTGTTTTTCTATTATATACAAACCTGGTCCTATGAAAATTTGAATTTCATTTATATTAAAACAAAATCAAATGGACAACTTTAACAAATACCTTTGTCTACTGGGGCTTGTTTTTCTTATGTCGGCCTGTAAAACTGAAAAAAATGAGGTTTTTCCAAGGATTATTAATGAGGCCATCACTAGTGTCCGGGATAAAGAAATTTCAATGACCTATCAGATTTCCAGTCTAGGATATACAAAATCGGGCGTCAGGTACTATAAAAAAGATAATCCCAGTCAAGGAAAAAGTGTTGAAGCTGTTCGTGAAGGCGATATGTTTCGACTCACATTGAATGAACTGGATTCCGAATCTACTTATATTTTGGTGCCTTACATCGAGTATAATGGCAACACAATAGAATCTGAGCGTAAAACTGAAATAACCACAACTGCTCCATTCCCAGAAGATTTTACGCTCTTTTGGCCTACACCCGTGGCAACTTATGACGAGACTGGCAGGTTTACCACTGTTGTAGAAGGAAAGAACCTCCATAATATCAACTTGCGGGATCTCAAATTTCTTTATTGGAAGGACACATTGCACATGGACTATCCGCAAGCGACAAAAAATGGAACTTATCAAATCAACCTGTCGGGGTATTATCCGTACAGAGATGGTAACCATATGATGCGTGTTCTCTACAAAGAGAAAGAGATTATTGGACAAGCCATTGATTTTGTTTATACTGGAAAAGCCTTGTCCTTAAAGCTGAAAAAAACGTCGTTGAGGACTACTTATGCATCTATCTGCAATAATCAAATTTATTATTTTGGAGAAAATTCAGTCTCACTATTTGATCCTGAAACAAGCAGATTACAAAATATTGCTCATATTCCGGATTCGATACGATTTCTTCCTGCAAAATCCGTCTCCTTAAAGAATAAGATATTTTTTGTGTCACAACCAGTAAGCCATATACTGCCTTCTTTAGAACCGAATGCTTTTCATGGCAATGAGCTTCTTTGTCAGGCTTTTGATGTTGAAAAACGTGAGTTTTCAAAGTATTATTTTAGCCGGCCCCAACTTAAAGAATCGCACGGTTATAATAATCATGGTATCTTTGTGCACAATAATACGGTCTACCAAACGTATACACTTACGTTGAATTCGCGAGGCATAAAGAACATCGTTGCCAAGTATAGTCCAGAAAAAGACAAATTTGAAGAGATTGCCACTTTCGATATCAATTTTACTAGCGACTGTTTTGTCTCAGTTAAAGGCAGATTATATGCACTTGGAGTTTCAAATGTATTTGACCAAGGTTTCAATATCGGGTATACCTTAACGATATATGCTGTTGACGCGAACACATTTAAACTTACAGAATTATATCGTGTCGGAACAACCCATCAAACCTATCCTTATGCGCCAGTAGGTGCCATAAATTTTAATGGTGATATATTACTGGCATTGGACGTCAATAATTTTATGATGTACAACATAGTAAAAAACACGCTAAGTCCTATCTATTTAAGTATTAATGGAAATCATATGTATTTTGGCGGAATGTTCACTTATAAAGACAAGTATTACCTCAATGCTGATATTAACTTTTTAGAAGGCTCAATTTATGAAATGTCTATCCAATAACAACTGTATATGCTGGTTTATAGGAGTTTTATTAGTCCTTATGAGCTCCTGCAAAAAGGAAACCGTATATAACGAAATAGATGCTTTTGCAGATATTCAAAATAAAGTTACTTTAGATAAAGGCCAGTACATACTGTCTTTTACACTTGCTTCGTATCCATATAGTAAAGTTGAAGTATATGTACACGATGATCTTGCTGTTATGTACAAACAGACCGGAGGAAAAATCTACAATGCCGTGAGTCAAAATAACAATAAGTATAGTGTGTTCTTTTCCCCTTTAGAAAAATCGAAAAAATACTATTATCAACTGATTGTTAACGACAGCAACGGGAATTCAGTACGTTCAGCAATATTTAATTTTACAACTCAACCTTAATATCCATGTATAATAAGTCTACATTATTTTGGTGTTCATTTCTTTGTGTTTTTTTTGAAAGCTTTTTATTTGTAGCCTGTTCAAAGAAGGAATACCAGGATGTACTGAAAACAGTATATGAACCTAAGGCCGAGCCCACTGAACTATATGACGAATTCACCGTCCAGCTAAAGGGTAGCGCCTTACAAAAAGGGGAAACAGGTACATGGAGTATAACAAAAGGAACTGTAGTGGAAGATTATGTGAAAATCGACGATCCTAATAACCCTAATTCGTTTTTTAGGGGAGTGCCTGGAGAGGAATATATCCTTACCTGGACGGTAAAAGGTAGTGGTAATAGTAATACGGCCACAGTCGATGTTAAAATACCCGAGTTACATATCGATATTAAAGAAAACACACCCTCATCTTTTAAGACTATACTTCATTTCGCCGTGGATCCTAAATATAAAGGTAAATGGTCTTTCGATAAAGCTTATGGTCATCTACATAGCACATACCACGACGGATGGGCTAGGCCAGTAGAAGAAAACCCTACTATTGAACTGCATGGTTATTCCAATACCAGCTATCAAGTTACCTATACGATGACTTATGCTGGGAAAAATTATCAGTTTACCAAAAAGGTACAGACTGGCGAATATCAAGAAGACGAGGCATTAAATGAATTGCAAATGGGGCGCGGTGGGCGTGTTGTTGAAGATAAGGATGGACATATTATTGAAATAAATATGCAGGCTTCAGGTATTGCACATCGTTTTAATGACCCGGGCTCTTTTCCTGCGCTTAAGGCATTTAAATATCTGAGGAAGCTTATTTTAGGTGGATCTTCATTGAAAGATGTTCCGACTATTTTCGGCGATCATTACCTTGCTCTTGAAGAACTTAGTCTGGATCGGGTAGGCTATTATCTTACCATTCCCGATAATTTTGGCAATCTGACCAAATTGAAATCATTTCACCTCACACCGATGCGAACCCCCGATTTGGGATATACCGTGGTATTGCCAAAAACTTTTGGGAACTTAAAGTCGCTCGAAACCCTTATTATGCGGTATGTCGGCGATGTAGACTTCAACGGCACGTTGGGTAAACTGGCAAACCTAAAACACCTCGATTGTTTTGTTACCCAGCTTCCTTCAGATTTTGGAAACTTGACCAAACTGGTGTCTACGGAAATTCTCGCGCAACAGGCTTATATCCCATCAAGTTTGAGTCAATGCCGTAATTTGAGGTTTGCACGTTTTAGTTTTGTTTATGCGGGATCATCACCAGTTACCTTGCCTTCGGATATCGATAATTTGACTAAGTTGGACACGCTTGAAATTTACGGAGAAAGTAGGCTTCAGCAGCTGCCACAATCTTTTGGTAACCTCAAGAGCTTAAAACAACTTTGGATTCAAGGAGAAAGCTTGCAATCTATTCCTGATAATATTGGGAACTTGTCTAATCTTAGATTCTGGTTAGTGGGCGGTAATTTTAAAACTTTACCGGCTTCGATAGGTAACCTTAAAAAATTAGAAGATCTTTGGCTATCCCCTTCTGTAGAGAAGCTTCCAGATGAGTTCGGCGGATTAAGTAGTTTATCCTATCTGAATATGGAGAATAGTAGACTGACAACTCTACCAGAAACATTCGGAAAACTTAAGAGCCTGAAGGAAATCAATGCAAGGGCATCTTCGATTACTGATTTTCCAAGCAGTTTTGGACAGTTGGACGGTCTGCTAAAACTGGATTTCAATTATAGCAAGCTCAAGAAATTTCCTGTAGAGATTTGTGCTTTGAAGGCCGTGAATAACGTTATTTTGAACGGTACAAATTTGGGTCGACTTCCCGATGAAATTTATACCATGCGTTCAGGTGTGATTTTTACGCTATATCAATGTTTGAATATGGACTATGATCAATTAAAGGAAATCACTGCGAAAAGAGATGGTCTTGTATTTTATTACTGATAAGCGGATCATGATTGCCTGTAAATATGTTAATTTTTTAAGGCATGGCCCACAGGAAGTAAACATAAAGTCCGATACCACAGGGTGCTCCAGATGAATATTTACAGAATCTTTTTGGACGGAAACAAAAGGGTATAACGTAATACTATTCAAGCTTAATGAAGTTTCAAAAATTTCTTTTCGGACGATCAATTTTGGGTAAATTCCAAAAGAATAGAATAAAATGATAAAGGAGCTGACCAATATCATGATCATCCTTTTTTTTGGAAGTATTATAAGGATAGCGAATGCGAGAAAAAAAAGAATTGTAATAACCGGAAAAACAAACGGTACTAGGCCATCAAAATTCACACAAAGCCCAAAAACTGTTAAAAATAAAATTGGTAATACGATTAGTATTATTGAAAAGTTTTATGGAGTCCAGTACTTTTTATAATACTCTAGCTGCGATTTTACATCGGGATCTTTCCCCTTTAATTTCCTATAATAACTTGTTAATATGATGCCAGACATGTCGTCAGGATGCCTTATTCCCCTTTTATTGAAATATGCGGAGAGCCTTGAACCTCCCCAGAGGCCCCAATTATTTCTCATCCACATTCCAAATCCGAAATGTGAGCCGGCCATAAACTCTGACTCTGTCATTTCTCTTATTTTATTTTTGGTGCTATCATCCCAGAACGAGTCTATTTGGACAAAACAATCGTCAAGGTTTTTCGGGATATAAATACCGGCAATTGTGTCCGCATCCATCCGCTGTCTGATTTCCTTTTTCAATTTGTTTTCCTTCAGTTTGAATGCCTTAACGAGAGAATCTTCTTTTACATAACCCGCTGAGAGTAGCTGTTTATAGTATTCCAAAATCACATCTTTTTTAAAGTTGTGGATTCCTTTATTATTTAAATATGTAAATAATGGAGATTTTCCAGTCGAAAGGAGCGAGTCAATCAATTCAAATTCACTTTTAAGTTCATTGTCGGTTAATTCACTTAACTCTACCTCATCACTATACTTGATTACGTTTTTTAGGCTATCGGAAACGTTAAGATTTAATAATGAGGCTGTTTCTTTCAGATTTCTAGGAAGGGAGTTTTGAGCAGAAGCAGAGGGCAGTGACCAAACAACTGATATAAGTGCAAGCAATATAAATCTTAGGGTGGTCATATTATTGGTGTAAAGCAGTTTTAAATTCAACTAATTAGATCTAAATAATTCTTGAACTAATTTAAGAATTTATTCTTTTCTAACAGCTGTCAACTTAGGTAACGTTGCACAAGAAATGTAATATGCTTTCAAACAGTTATAAGACTTAAGTGATCAATTTAATATTAATGAATAAGATTATAGAAAATGGCTGGCAGCCTGTTCAATATTGAACGGCCAGTGTTCAATAACGGTCAGTATTAAGAAAGAAATTCGTTCGTAGTGTATTGGCAAATAGCGTGTTAAATTTATTGGCAAACTATTTGGAATCCCCATTCAAGTACAAAATAAATAAAAGATGGTAAAGCCTATTTCCAATATGTTCGAAAAAACTTCTAAATATGTATTGATTATCCTATTCAGTTTATCATTTATGCTTACCTATGGGCAGCGTAACGAAATTATGGATAAGCCAAAAGTTGATGAGCGTATCGAGCTTCTGAGTATTGTGTTTAGACTTGCTGGCAATCAAGAGTATAGCTCAGCTATTTTTAAGCGCTACGTTGATCGAATCAATGAACACTATGGTCCTTTTAAAGAACACGAATTGATCACTTTTGTCAATAAGATTAAAAATGAAAATGGCATAGGCTACGATGCAGTGATGAGTATGGCCATACATCTTGATGATAAGTTCAATCTTAAGCAAAAAAATATCAACGAAACCCTGGACAAAAGGTGGAGTAGAGCTAATGCTCTTCAATTCGCAACACTGTTAAAGAAGTTTTACAAAGACAGTAATAGCAAAGGATTTTTTCAGGATAACCAGGCACTGTACAATGAGGTACAAAAGCGCTTTCTTCCAATTTATGAACATATTGAATTGGACTGGTACCCTAAATTCTATGGTAAGAAACCATCCGAAAAGTTTTTGATTGTGAATGGTTTGGGGAATGGCGGCGGTAACTATGGGGTAGCCATTAAAAATCCACAGGGTCTTAAGGAAGTCTACGCTATTATGGGGACATGGAGTATGGATAGTCTTGGCATGGCTGAATTTCCTTTACAGAGCTATTTACCTACATTACTTCACGAGTTTAACCACTCCTTTGTTAATTATTTATTGGAAAAAGACACGACAATTTTTAGAGACAGCGGCGAAAAATTATATAGCGTTGTAAAGGAGGAAATGAACCGGCAGGCATACGGTAGCTGGCAAACGATGTTGAACGAGGCATTGGTTCGAGCTGCGGTTATCAAATATCAAAAAGATCATAATTTCAGCTCCGAAGAGATTTCAAAGGAAACCAATGGACAGCTAGATAGGGGATTTCTTTGGATTGAGAAACTTGTTGATGAACTTGAACACTTTGATCGTCAGCGAGACTTATATCCTACTTTAGAAAGCTATATGCCTGTACTTGCCAAGGTTTATCAATCCTATGCTAAAGATATTTCTTCTTTAGATGCGGCTTTTGAAGAAAGAAGACCAAAAATCATTTCTTTTGAGGGAATTCAGGATGGACAAACCAATGTCAACAACACCTTAAGGGAGCTGAAGATAAATTTCGACAGGCCCTTATTGGGACAGGGACGGTCATTTAGGGGAGTTTCCAAAGAAGGTTTTCCGCTGATAAAAGGACATCGTTATTCTTCAGATAAGAAATCTGTTATCATTGATTGGGAGTTAGAACCAAACAAAAACTATGAAATTATCATTACAGGAAATGCATTCCGTACTGCAGATGGGATACCGATGAAAGACCATTATCTAAAATTTAGTACAAAGTAATTTACTGTAATGGACAATATTTGACCATATACATAATCAATTGTGGCAAAGGTAACTCACATTATCGTTGTGAGAGTTAAATAGGTTCATTCCATTGAGGTATACCGACAAACATATCATTTACAAATTTTTCTGTATACCGCTGCATTCCAGCTTCCTCCTTATCAAAGTAGGTCTTTATTTTTGAGCATACTTTAGGGTTGTAGCATAACTTGACGCGGAAATTTTCGATCCATTCGGCCCGTATAACAATCGTAATTAATTTTTTTTTGTCTCTGGACAAGCCGATTACGGTAATATCTTTGCACATCCCAGCATACCAATCGATAATATACACTTTGGTGCCCGGGCTAAACTGTTTAGAGCCTTTGTGGGTTTCCATTTTCCCTTCACCATAACTAATTTCCTGTTTGATATTAGCTACTAATGTCCATAATGGTATAGGTTCTAAATGATCCATATTTATTCAGCGCTATTTTAATTAAAATATTTTCGCAACTAGCTTCATGATATCGCTTTACTGGTTTTTGAATTTACAAAACAGGATGTAAGAAATAGAACTGCATATATAACGCATTGCATCTCGTTGGTAGTCCGATATCAAGTTCGCTAATGAACATTAGTTATATCGATCCGTTAAACTATCATAAGTGAGATAGGGATGAAGGCCTTATTAATTATAGAAATGGATAAGACATTTAGGGATTCATTTCCGTTTGGATACGAAAAATCCTCCCTATGATCTCATCAATTGCCTTTATTTCTTGATTGGGACAATCGAAACAGCATAACCACCGCCTGCGGCACAATGTTGAACGATCGTATCCTTTTTCGTTACTCTTGTAGTTTTTATTGTATACGCTTGTGGTTTTGTCTTATAGTTTGCGTCTGACGCATCAGCATAAATAGTTGCCAAATAGGTCTTTCCTTCATCCAGAAAATCAAATTTTATCTTCGATGTTCTGCTGGAATTTCCATTTACACTTCCTAAAAACCATTTTTCTGTATTTTTTTCTTTACGGGCAACGGTAATATATTGACCAGGTTCAGCCTCTAAATATTTACTGTCATCCCAATCCAGCCCGACATCTTTAATAAATTGAAAAGCATCTGGAAAACGATCATAATTTTCCGGAAAATCTGCTGCCATCTGCAAAGGGCTATACATTGTTACATATAGCGCCAATTGGTTGGCCAACGTACTATTCACATGGGCACCATTGGCGAGGTTCATTTCAAAAATACCAGGGGTATAATCCATTGGACCGCCAATAAGTCTTGTAAAAGGCAAGATAGTTACATGATTAGGCTTTATGCCACCGAATGCATGGTATTCTGTACCTCTAGCAGATTCATTGCCTATCAAATTTGGCCAGGTACGTGCTACACCCGTCGGACGTACAGCTTCGTGCTGATTAACCATAATTTGGTAGGAAGCTGCTTTTTCTACAGCATACTGAAAATGGTTATTTGTCCATTGGCTATAGTGGTGTTCACCCAATGGAAGAATATTTCCTACATACCCACTTTTTACAGCATCATAACCCAATTGGTTCATCAGCCTATAGGCTGTATCGATATGTCGCTCATAGTTGCGGATAGATCCGGATGTCTCATGATGCATAATCAGTTTCACACCTTTGGCGTGTGCATAATCGTTTAATCCTTTGAGATCAAAATCAGGATAAGGCGTGACAAAATCAAAGACATAATCTTTATCATTACCAAACCAATCTTCCCATCCGATATTCCATCCTTCAACCAAAACACCCTCAAAACCATGCTTCGCAGCAAAATCTATATACTTTTTAACGTTTGCTGTTGTCGCGCCATGGGTACCATTTGGTTTTGCCTTACTGAAATCTGTTATTCCCAACTGGACAGACGGAAATTCATTTGTATAGGACCAACTACTCTTACCGGAAATCATTTCCCACCACACGCCTACATATTTTGTAGGCTTTATCCAGGAAGTATTTTGTATTTTGCTTGGCTCATTCAAATTATAGGTCATCTTAGACGCCAATATATCTCTTGCATCATCACTTACGATAATTGTTCTCCAAGGTGAGGTAGCGGGTGCTTGCATTTTACCCTTATCGCCATGTGAATCTGGTGTAAGCCAAGATTCAAAAACAAAATTTTTGTCATCCAAATTGAGGTGCATCGTCGAATAATTCAGACAGCTTGCTTCATGTAAATTGATGTAAACACCTTCATTGGTTTTTAGCATCAACGAGGTCTGTACCCCCGTTGGCGAGAAGGAGGTTTGAGAGACGTTTCCACCTTCGTAAGCGCTTCCCATCAAACCCCTTATTTCAGATAGTTTAGATGTGGTATAATTATATTCCTGGGTGTCATAATCGCCAGGAATCCAATAAGCAGTATGGTCACCAGTCATGGCAAACTGGCTATGTTCCTCTTTAATAGTGAAGTAATTTAGGTTTTTCTGCAGTGGAAATTCATACCGAAAACCGAGACCATCATCAAATAAGCGAAAACGGATAATAATTTGGCGCTCTGTTTGTTTTTGGTTTAATGTGACAGCGAGTTCATTATAATGGTTTCTTACATTTTTAGTTTCTCCCCATACCGGTTGCCATGTTTCATCGAAAGTGCTGGTCTTTGAATCGGAGATTTCAAAATTGCTATAAAGCGAGCTCTTCTTTTTTATCTGGGTTTCACCATCCGTTTGTCCCCTTAAATGTAATTCTTCATCCGGTTTGAGCTTGAGTTCCAATCCCAGATTGCTGGTCTTGATTACCACGTTGTTTTTAAACTTTAATTCGTAGGTTGGCGTACCTTCTTTTGTCAATCCAAAGGCCAGTTCAAATCTTCCATTGGGCGATTTTATCTGTTGCCCCCGTGCTACGATCCCGTTAGAGCAAAAGACGACAAATAAAAGAAAAATTGATTTTTTCATCATTTCTATTTTAGCATATATATTAAAATTCAGTATTGTTATGAGCTTTGGATTACTTCGTCAATCGCAAAACTGTTACACCATGGGGTGGAATATTTTCAAAATAGGAACTCATTGTCCCCAGGTCTTCATGTTTCCATAAATCCCTTACCCGCCAATGGCTGCCAGATAAATCTGTAAAATTCAATCCTCTGGTTTGATAGTTACTCTCTCTATTAAAAAGGGCTATGACCCAATCACCATTGGTCAACTGACCTTTCCAGATTTGGCTTTTTGGATCTTTCGGATCGTTGGTTAAGGGTTTTCCGACAAATCCATCTTCTCTTAAAGCAAGTAGTTCCCTATTTTGGTAAAGCCAAAGATTTTTACCGATGGAATTATAACGGTCTCCAACTGTGACAGCGCCGCGAGAAATGAAGCAGGCTGAGATTACACTCTTCTTTTCATGATCATTTGAAAAAGTATTGATCCGAAGAAAATCAGCATCCAGTATCATCTTTCCTCTGCCTGAAATGTTAGACCAATAGGTCAGACCATCCATGCCATTTGCATATTGTGACCATCCAACACGTTTGATTCCACGTTCATTGTCGCTCCATCGCCACCATTTGCCATCTCCAACATCGTCGTTGACGCGGATCATGTGTCCGTATTTTTGCTCTACCTGCGCATCATTATAGAGATGTGGCATCACCAGACATAAGAAAATTCCATTTTTATCGCAGGCTTCACGCATCCACCGAAGAGCTTTCTCGTAGTACGCCGCCGGACGTACTGGACCTACTGTCCCCATATTCCTATCTTTTCCATCTTCAAACCAGGAAAGAAAATCTACGCGTAGATAGCGCACACCCATATCCGCATAGTATTGAATATATCCTTTGACATATTCTTCGGCTCCCGGTTTGTCAACTTGTACCCATTTAAACCAGGTGGCCTGTTCATCTTCTTTCATGATGCTGGAAAGGGGAATATTCGTTCCTTTAATTTTTACACCAGCATCAGCGGCCAATTTGATTACCCATAGGGGGTTGTTGTATATTCCCAAAGTCATCCCTCTACCTTTCAGGTTATCGGACCACCAGGCGTAGTCGTGCTTCCATTTGGACGAGTGGGTAGTACGATAACCATCGGCGTTGTATTTAAAGTCGTCGCCCCAGCCGTCGATACAGACCATCTTGTAACCAAAAGATTTTAGGTTGTTGTCAATCCAGTTGATATTCTTTTCCCATTCATCTTCAGGAATATAACCATCCGTTTCGAAGTTATATTCGTAAGGGCTCCAATATAGTGGGCCGACGAACGGATTTTGCAAACTGTCTGGATGAATTATCTTTGTGGTTATATCATTTGAAGGAGTTTTTGAACATGCTGTCATAAACAGCATGTTCAAAAATACAAGTGGTGTAGCGAGTTGATGAAATCGTCTCATATGGCCTAATTTTTGACAATTGAAATTGTTTCGTAAAGCTGGTTGAAGGTAATTTTATACGTTCCAGCTTCGGTAATTTTCCATTTGTTGTCGATTTTACCCTCAGCGATAATTATTGCATCTTTTCCTGTTGTTCCTTCTCCATTGGTTGGTGGCATGAAGAAATCTCCGTCCCAGCTTCCGGTTGCGGTTGGGATCTTAAATTCGCCCACTTTTAATGAGCCTGTATAAGTAAACTCATAAGGGTTTCCTGCTGTAGGCACCATTGGTGTTGGATTATCTATTGTCCAGCCAGAAGGCACAGCGTCCCCTACGAGCCATATCTGCTTGTACGGGGTAAAAGGTTTGATCGTTATAAATGGGGTTGCACTGATATTAAGCAGAATCTTGTAAGCGCCAGCAGTTGCGATGTTCCATTTATAATCAGGGTTTCCACCCGGAACCAGCTGAACACCAGTTTCGGAAAGTTTTGGATGGTTTGCTAAAGGCATAAAGAAATCTGTCCCCCAATTTCCTGTCGCTACAGGGATTTTAAAGTCACCAGCATTCAATACTTCATTAAACTTAAACTGAAAGGCGTTGGTCGGATCTTTCTTCATTGCATTTGGGTTTTCAATATTCCAGCCATTTGGCGTAGCATCGCCCACCACCCATAGGGATGCATACGCCGCACCGACCGGACCAGGAACAACCTGTATGCTGATTGTTTTCGATGTAGTTGACAGCGTTTTTGACGGAATTAGTCCGAGCACCGTAATATCCAGTTTGGACTCTATATTGACCGTCATCTTCAATTTTTCAACTAGTATAGCGTTCAATTCACCCTGGGTAAACCGTTTGCTTATCGCTCCAGAGGCGACTGCTACACTATCCCGTTGCTCACCGTTAGCCAGGATTATTTTATAAGAGATCATTGAGTTTGAAAATGCCGGCCACGAAACCGTAAGCGCATCCTCAGACGGCTTACTCGGATTAATGACCACTTTATCAGCAGATGCTGTAATATCCGTAATTTCGAATGGCAGTGGAGTAGGTGCATCCAGTTCTTTCGAACAGGACTGCACCATTATTAAACATACGCCCCATAGCAGGATATTTCCAAGTTGCTTTGAAGCCGACAATCTTATATTCCAATTAAATTTCATAACTTTCAAAAGGTTTTATACTTACTAAAACTGATTAGTATCCGGGATTCTGTTGCAATGACGGAGTTAGTGTGAAAACACTCTGACCAATAGGATAAATTTTAGTATGATCACTATTATCAGGTTCTTTATCCCACCATTTTCCAGAATTGAATTTACCCCAACGAATTAAATCGGTTCGGCGTCTTCCTTCGACCAGGAACTCACGACCCCATTCATCGATCATTTCCTGATCGCTCAATTGCTGTCCCGACTCCAGGTACAGGCTGTTTGAGCCAGTTGGATAGTTACGCTTACGCACCGCATTCAACAATTTTGCGGCGGATCCTTTATCGCCGGTTCTATATTTACATTCAGCTAGTGAATAATAAATTTCAGCAAGTCTAATCTCTGCAAATGCCGAAGAAATGGTATTTGGATCCTTAGAAGGATATATCGGATATTTCGCAACCCATAAGCCAGAGTTGTCATCTGCATGGTTCATATTGGATTCTTTATCTGCGATCTTTGTTCCCGGAGGGGTATCTTTAAACCATCCCACCTGATCACGGGCAAAGATGGTATATCCTCGGTTGCTTTTGACCAATTTTGTCGGATCGCTATAATAGGGGAGGTAACCGAACAAAAACATACCTTCTCTTTTACTATTGCCAAGATTTTTATATTTCTTTAATCGAAGATCATCTGGATAGCGCTGAAATTTGATAAAGGGCTTACCGAGGGCAAAATTATACTCGACACTGTCCACATCCCGTCCTGGCTGAAGGGCATAGCGGGTATTCATATTTCCGAAATCGGTAAAGCCGAAGAAATTTTGAGCCTGATGCGGTGCCATCCACCAATACATATCCGAACTATAATGCCAGTGTGTGCGGGCCAAAGTTGCAGGGAATCCGTAGATAACTTCACTTGAATTTGCGTTATCGTAATCAAAAGGTTTTGACCATATCGTTTCCAATTGGTAATTGCCATATTTTCCGTCTATGATATCCTGACATACCGCAGCACATTCAGCATATTTGCTTTGACCCGTATAAACTTCAGCATTCAGATAAAGTCTGGCCAATAAGGCTGCGGCTCCGCCTTTTGTCCATCTACCAATACCCGTTGTGCCGAGATCCTGACGGAGTGGCAATCCGGGAATAGCATCTTTCAGCTCTTTTTCAATAAAGGCGAAGGTTTCAGCAGGTGTCGCTTGCGGCGGAGTTGCAGTTTCACCCTTTACTTTTGTTACCAGTGGAATATTCCGGTATAAATCAAAAGCCCGTAGGTTGAACCAGGCCCGGAGTGTCTTCAGCTCAGCCACAAAGTCGGCCTTTTCCGCTTCAGTGATCTGAACTTTTTGGATATCCACCTTTTCGATATCCTCAAGCGAGTTTGTAGCTAAACTGATACCCTGAAAAAGAGCTTTCCACATATCACTGGTATAATCATCCTGAACTGTCCAGGTATGGTAATGAGCCCGTTGGTATTTGCCTCCATCAAACCAGTCGCCATCCCTATTTGGGGTCATCAATTGGTCGGCAGGGAGTTCCTGCGCGTAAAATAGACCACCACCCTGAATCGACCAAAAGGCATGTTCAAACGGTCTCAAAAAATCACGGATCACATCTTCTCTTTTCTGTAAGAAATTGTCAGAAGTAATTTTATCATATAAGGTTTCGTCAAGCTTGGTACAGCTTGCGCTTCCCAAAATTAGGGTGCTAATGGAAAGGGGAATTATATAACGTAATGAAAATTTCATCTCTTTGTTGTGTTTAATCGTTAGAATTTAACCTGTAAGCCTGCTAGGAATTGTGCCGTCGATGGATAGTAAGACAAGGAAGTATTTATACCGGGTGTCAGTCCATTAACGGATATTGCTTCAGGATCACCTGTTGTAAACTTGGTGAAAGTATATAGATTGCGTGCTACGGCATACACCCGGATCGAACTGATTTGCTTGACAGGAGGTTTGATATTATAACCAATCGTAATATTGTCGATTTTTACAAAATCACCTTTCTCCAAGAAGTAATCCGAAAGAGTAGAATAGGTCTCTGCATTGGTCAACGCAGCATATTTGCCATTTCCATAAGCCGATTTGAGCACGTTCGCACCAGATTGCGTAACTGGGGTTCCCAAATAAAAAGCGGTCGTGTTAAAGAGGTCGTATTTAAATGAACCTCGTAAAAATACCGAAAGATCGAAGTTTTTGTAGGTAAAGTTCTGTCCCAAACTGGCGGTAAACAATGGTAATCCATTGCCTACAAAACGTTTATCTTCTTCCTTTGCTGTGTTTCCGGGTATAATATTGTTGTCCTTATCATACACCATCAAACGTCCAGTGGCGTCGATACCGGCAGATTCGTACATATAGAAACTGCCGATTCTCCGTCCTTCTTCCAAACGTTGAGCTGGTCCGGGAGACCCCGGCGAAGGCATATAGGACATGAATTGAAAGTTTTGCCCCTTATAAATGTCATTTGAAAAGGAAACGAATTTATTGCTATTTGATGCTCCAGCGAAACTTACCGAATATGAAAAATCTTTCTGGGTGAGGATTTTAGCATTCAATTGCACTTCCAGGCCCGAATTTTTCATAGTACCTACATTGGCAAAGGTTGTTGTTAACACGAATGGTGGAACCGGAACGTTATAGGAGCCTAGTAGATCTTTGTTGGTACGTACATAATAATTGATACTACCACTTATTTTTCGTTGGAAAAGATCAAAATCGACGCCGAAATTTAAGTTCTGTGCTTTTTCCCAACGAAGGTCATAGTTGGTATTCTGACTGGGACCCCAAACTTGGTACGATGCCCCGTTAAATGCAAAATAACCATAACCTTGATAAGTATCTAACGAAAGGTAACTGCCAAAGTCCTGATTACCCGTCTCACCGTAATCTGCTCGAAGTTTCAGGTCATTGATCCAAGAAGCTTTCGGAAAGAAATCCTCTTCCATAATTCGCCAGCCTAAGGAGAGCGCGGGGAAATAACCCCATTTGTTCAGTCTTCCAAATTTAGAAGAGCCTTCATAGCGCAAACTTGCCGATGCATAATATTTATTTGCCAAATCATAATTTACTCTTCCAAAAAAAGCGATCAGTTTCGCATCATTTTTATATGAACCAACCGATCTGAATGTGTAATCACCCGGCTGTGGATTGGTAGGAATAGGGACGTCATATTGACCTGAGCCCAGATTGTTATACGTCAGTACATCGGATGGGAAATTTTGGTTACCCGCATTCATTCCTGAATACAGAAAATAATTATATGCATATCCTCCTAATACGTTAATATTATGTCTTCCGAAACTTTGTTTGTAGTTTCCTGTCCATTCAAATACATACTGGTCACTTTTTTTATAATTTCTTCCTGCTGAATTTCTACCACTATTTCCATTAATCGCGCCTGTATTGTAGGACGGTGTAAAATTGAAATCAAAAAAATCAGAAGATTGTTGTGCCAACGTTACCTGTGTAGACAAGTTTTCCAAAATGTTAAGTTTAAAAGCTGCATTCCAGTCCAGGTACTTGCCCTCGGTTCCATCCAATACCGTGCGAAGTTCTTCAACAGGATTATAAGCACCAGAAAAACCCGTATTGATATAATTGAATAAGTTTGGATTTTTTGCATCCATCACCGGCAATGTCGGATTTAGTGTCAAACTTTGATTGAATGCATTATAACTGGCATTATTTGCTTTAAGGAACCTGGGCGCAATGGTTACAGTGGCTGTATACAGGTTATTGGCCGAGGTATGGGACAGATTCAACCGCGCCCCGTATTCTTTCTTGTCTGAACGTAAGTCCAATCCATGAGCATTGCGCAGGTCAAATGAGACGATATAATTGGTTTGTCTGTTTCCACCAGCTAACTGAAGCGTATTTTTTTGATTAAAGGCGAATTTGCGCGATACTTCGTTAAACCAATTGGTATTTCCTCCAAAATCCGTTCCTCGGTTGTGTTTTAAAAAATCTTCGGCACTGAGAACCTGGATACGGTTATTCGGTAAGTCAAAACTCGCATATCCATCATAAAATGCGTAAGGCTCAGATGTGCCTTTTTTTGTTGTGATAATAATTACGCCATTGCTCCCACGTGTTCCATAGATAGCAGAAGCTGCACCTCCTTTGAGTATATCGATTGATTCAATATCGTTTTGATTTAAGTTGTCAACATTTCCCCCAGGAACACCATTAACCACATAAAGCGGTCCAAGTCCGGCGTTGCGGGAAGACACACCACGTAGTTGCAGACTGGGAGAGGAATTCGGATCTGACTGGCCAGTGTTTACTACACTGAGTCCCGCTACCTTGCCAGCAAGAGCATTAAGTACGCCATTTCCACCAAATACGTTGAGATCCTTACCGTTTAGATGTGTAATGGCGCTGGTTACTTCTTTTTTATCTAGGGTTCCGTAGCCAACTACTACAACGTCCGCTAATCTTTCTTCATTTGTTTCAAGCGTTAGATTATAGACAGTGGCGTTATCAATATTCTTTTCCAATTTTTTATAGCCTAGAAAACTTATCTGTAATTTATCCCCGACATTTACTGCGGATAGTGAAAATCTTCCTTCGTCATCTGTTTTAGTAGCTTTTGGTTTTCCGGATACGGTAATAGAAACACCGGCCATTGGTTTACCTGTCACATCAAGAATTTTCCCTTGAATGTTTTTTTCTTGAGCTTGTACCCATGTCATTATCAGTATCCACATAAACACAGTTAATAGATACTTTAAAGACGAGCACTGTCTTAAATAGATTACCCTCATAAATTGGTTGTTTAAAATTTTTAAATTATCCCTTTTTTGCTGCTTAGGTATTTTCTAAAACAGCCATTGGTTACAGTTCCAAATCTAGAGAAACCAAATCCCAGGAAAAAGATCGTAAACGCAAAATATAAGTCTGGTGAATGTTTAAGTATTTGATTATTAGCTGTTATATCTATATTTTTCTTTAGAAAAATATAGATATAACAGCAGTAAATTAGGTAGGGAAATAACATTTAGCGTACCGAATAATCTAAATTTAACACGCAGTACGATATGTAATACAGCGAATCAGAGCTGTATAGATGGGTATTTAAACGTATCGGGTGTCTTGTTTCTAAATACTTTTAATCGTTCCGATCTGCATGATGTTTTTATCAAATTCATCCTTATCTATGATAGCTTTGCTTTTAATTTTTGCCCGATAAGTATAAATTGTGTTTAAGGAACAATGGAGAAATCCAGCAATTTTGGATGAATCATTTACACCGAGTCTGATTAGGGCGAAGATGCGCAATTCGGTATTCAAGAGCTCATTCGTTTTAAGCATTATCTTTCCATCTTCGGTCAGCAACGAGTTTAAATCGTCTACAAAACTGGGAAAGAGATGAAGAAAAATATGATCAAAGGTATTAAACAGTTCCTTTTTTTCTTTGTCTATTCTCTCGTTAGATTTAACCAAGTTAAGGAGCTCCGAGATTTTGTCTCCCATGATCATTTTCTTTATTAAGGTCTGAAATTTCTCCAATTTCGTGATGTACATTGAACAGATATCAAGAAAATGTCCGATGTATACCTCTTTGATGTGATTGGATTCATACAACAAATTGTTCGTTTTGGACAATTTGTTGTTTACAATTTTATACTCTTCATTTTTAGTTTGTAATTCGTCATTTAGTTTATTGAGATCCTGATTTGCTTTAAATAATTCGAGCCTGAACCTACTCACTTTTCTCATCTGTTTATAAACATATATTATCGCTAGTATCAATAATATGGAAAGGACGGAAGCAACAATTAAAAACGTAAACAATTGCTCCTTTTTTTGTTTTTGATGTTCCTGATAAGAGGTATCAATAATTGGGAAAATTTGAGAAACTTCATAGGTCCTAAATTTAGCATTGCAGAAGATTGCGTCTTCAAGCGATGATTTTATACACATATAGGATTCATCGATGTAACCTTGTTGGTGCAGTAAAAATGCTAACGCTTGCATGGAAGTATTTTCTTTTATCGCATTTTTAATATCGCAAGCTGCGGATATAATCAGCAGTTCGCACTGTTTGCCTACATTGCCTTCCTTTCGGTATATTTCTGAAAGTGAGAATGCAAGCATTGCTTTTTCATGGCTATCTTCCTTTATTGTCGCGAATATTGAATTCAAGATTACTTTAGCCTCTTTTATTTTGTTCAGGTCGATCAGTTTTTCTGCATATACCATTTTGTAGTGATTCGAAGATTCATCAAGCAGCGTTAATAAAGAATCACGATAATTACGGCTAATTGCTAAATAATTTTTTTGGTTATAATTATGGTATGCATAAAACTTGAAAAAGTTCTTTTGAGCATCCAGATATTTTATTTTTAGGTGATTGTTTAATTTTTGGATGGGTATTCTATCCAAAATATCTTTAGAATCAATGTACATACCTGCGACCAGATAATGTAGAGAAAGGTCTAATTCAGTTTCTAGTATCCAATTTGGACTCTGGAGTTTATTTGCCAGTTCCAAATTTTTCTTAGCATAATAAATAGCGGAATCAGATTTATAGGATGCGTATGAGCTACTCAGCTGTTTTTGTAATTCAAATTTTAGATTCAGATTTTCGGTGCTATTGTCCAGCTTTTTTTTTATCAGGGAAAGATAAAGCTCTTTTTGCTCAACAAAAGTATCTTTATTTTGAATGAGATTAGTAAGATTGAGAATTGAGGAGTCTTTTAAAGCAATCGCTTTAGTTTTGGAAATTGTGGCTATAAAAAATAAAATCAGATATAAAAATACAGGTTTTCCCATTTATATTAGTAGAATACTATTCAAATTAAAGAAATTGAGCAGATCAAATATAAATAAATAACTTGAGTTTGTTCAATGGCGCTTTTTTTATAATAGATCATATCCGAGATTAAACACAATCCTGCGTGTTGAAACATTACACCAATAATGACCTATTCCATTTTCAGATACCTGCCCTCGAACGAACCCGTTATAACGTCTGACACATGTAGCGGTTCCGTGACTTTTTGGGTTACGCTCCAAACTGCTTTAAATGGTGGTTGCAATGTTTGTATATGAACTGACCTAATTGGGCTCTGGACATTCTACCAAAGAACCAATGTACAAATGTAGCTTTTTCAAATGTTTCATATTGCTCGATTAATAATTGCGTTACTGTCATTTTTCCCCAAAGAGCATCGCTGTCCTCGTGTAATAAATTAATTCTTTCGATGACCGCTTCTCTTATGTTTTTCTCAAATATTGATTTCATATTAGGAACATTTATCTATTCTATCTGGATTTTGATCATTTGCAGTCTTACAAATCTAACAGATTTGTTCTTCGATCGACTTTGCATAGGATAAGAAATAGAATTGCATATCTATCGCATTACATCTCGTTGATAGTCTGATAGACAGGATAATTTTTTGAACAAGATATTTTGAAAGTGGATTTTTAGCCCTGGATCAAACTGCCGGAAATGTTGTTTTGGGTGTTGGGAAAACGGGCATCTCGTTATATACGGTCGACAACTGTTCCGTAGAGGGAAATATTATTGAGGGGAATGATTCCAATGAGGTCGGTATCGATATTCAATCTTCTTCGGTACGCAGATCATCAGATATCAATGTGAGCGGAAACCAGATCAAAAGCGGATTTAAAAACGGTATCAACACTTTTAAATCGACAGGAACAGGATTTGACAGGATAGCTATCACAGACAATCGGTTGAAAACTGTGGTGCAGCATATCCAGTTAAAAGGTAAATTTTGAGCTACTTTAATTTCGTGCTTAATTTATTTCTGCAAAGTATACATCTCCGAATATCGCAATAACAAACATGAGCAAATAAAAAATGTGAAGTCTGGATATACTTGAACAAGCTGACCCCTCAAAATTGAATTAGAATTAGGGATGCGTAGTGCGTTTAAAGCTGTTATTCAACTGCCATACTGGCTGATGTTGGTTCTTCCCCACTTTTGGTGGTAATACCATTATATTTGTCTTCAATTAGCGTTCATATTTTAATGAATGCATCAAAACTTGTTTTTTCGGACGATGGTGATAACTTCAGGATTATATCAGTAGATAACCAGCAAGATGTACTGGTAGTTTATGTGCAGAGTACTACCCAAAGTGCTGTCTGCCCAAACTGCTGCATCACTTCGAAAAGAATCCACAGCTATTACACCCGCAAGATCGCAGACCTTCCTGTCTTTGGTAAAACTTCCAGAATTATTCTTCGCTCTCGTAAATTTTATTGTCATCAAGACGAATGTCCGTTCAAAATATTCACCGAGAGGCTCGAGAGTCATTTCAGGCCATATAAACGGAGGACTGAGCGTCTGGAAAGTAAGATCAGACAACTTGGGCTTCTTGCCGGAGGAAGGCCTGCTCAGCGGATTTGTACCATATTGTCTATACCCACTAGCGATACGACTATACTACGGTTGATTGAAAAAAGCGATTTTTCACCAGCAAAAGGTGTTGAAAAATTTAAGTGAGGCTGTACAGAAAGTTTTGATTAGGCATTACAGCAAAGCCACAGCTTTGTTGGCCAATAAGCAGTTGCGGGTTGACGATCAACAAATAGCTGAAAATCAAAGCTCACTATCTGAAAACAGAAGCTCTCCGGATTCAGCTCATGGCGGGATCCGCTTAAAGCGGTTTGAGCAACTGAAGGAATTACAGAAAAAAGGATATTCCATACGTGCCATGGCACGGCATCTGTGCATGCACAGACAAACCGTCAAAAACTATTTGGACATGGAAACCTTGCTCCGGAAATCTCAATGCAAGATTAATCCGCTTGAAAAATTCTTTTACGCATATAAAAAAGCGTATGGGGGAAGAGCCGAGCATATTGATCACCACATTGTGGCAGGAGCTCTATGATACTGCCGGTTTGTTGGACAACTAAATTCAAACTTAATATATAATCTTCAATTTTTGACTGTATTTGCTAATATTTTTCTTTTTTCAAATCCCCTCCCCAAAGTGATTGAGGGTGTTTGAAAAAGAGGGAAATATTATACCTACCACCAGCTTTCCTTATTGCACCGACCAATTATGAGGCTTTCTTTGCGTAATAAACAGTGTCTGGAGTTTCATCATCAAGCGAATCGTGCCGTCTTATCGTGTTATAAAAGGTAACATAAGCGTTAACTTTCTGATAGAGATCCATCCCTGCGTTAGGAGGATTCAAATAGATTTTCTCTCTCTTTAGTGAACCCCAAAATCTTTCTATGTAAATGTTATCGATCGCACGACCTTTGCCATCCATAGATATTTGAACTTCTGCATCTTGCAGCGCACGAACAAAGATACTGGAAGTAAATTGAGAGCCTTGATCTGTATTAAAAATATCTGGTTTACCGTGTTTTTCAATCGTTTCAAGCATGATATCCCTGCACCATTCTGCATTCATTGTATTGGAAACTCCCCAACCCATGATCTTTCTACTATACACATCGATGATAGCAAACATGTACATAAAACCCCGGAACATGGGGATGTAGGTTATATCAGCCTGCCACACCTGATTTATTCGTTCTATCTTGAGATTCCTCAGAAGATAGGGGAACTTATAATCAGCTTTGTTTGATCTACTCAAATTCTTCTTCGGATATATCGTCCTAAGGTTCATGAGCTTATAAAGCCTCCGAATACGTTTCTCACCTACAAAATACCCCAGGTCTTTACACAGGTGAACAGTCATACGTTTAACACCATAAAATGGACAATCTAGAAATTTGCGATCTATCGCATTCATCAGCTGTTGCTTCAGCGTAGATACTCCCTTAGATTTGAAATAGTAACTGCTATGAGGGAGTTCTATGATTTTACACTGTTTATGAATGCTCAGATGGTGGTGGGACGGGCAAATAAGCTTACGTTTATCTTCTGTGCTCATTTGCCCAAGATTTTTTTTAAGAAATCAACCTGCATCTGGAGTTCGCCGATCTTCGAATAGAGCTCTTTCTCTTTCGAATCATCATTAACCATAGGCTTATCCGTCGTAAATGCTGCTTCAGCATTATCTAAGAATTCCCGCTTCCAGGTATTGATCTGCGTAGCTTGAACTTCATATTTAGAGGCAAGCTCATGAATCGTTTGCTGTTCCTTAATAGCTTCGATAGCTACTTTAGCTTTGAAGCTTGCACTAAACTTTCTTCGTGTTTTTTCATCTATTAACTGCTAATTTAAACATTTAAACAGTTATCCAGTATTTGGGGAGTATCATAAATATAATACTATTTTAACTGATAATAGCTTGATTCATACTATTTGATTGTTCTGTTATTGTTTATTAATAACTATAGTGTTATTTTAGATAATAGTATTTTAACAATTATGAGCCACCATCCGATCAAAGAAGTCACTCCATTAAGAGAAACAGAATGCTTCACTGTGTTTCATCGCATTAAAGATAAATTTGATTTTCCATATCATTACCATGAGGAGTACGAATTAAATATGATTTTGAATGCTTCCGGTGCTCAGCGAGTTGTCGGAGACAGGATTGAAGAAATTGGAGATTATGAGCTCGTTTTGACAGGCCCTAATTTGCCACATGGCTGGTTCAATAATAATTGTAGATCAAAGAATATTGTTGAAGTGACAGTGCAATGGAATAAAGATCTATTTAGCGATCAATTTTTAAATAAAAATCAACTGAATTTTATTAAAAGAATGTTGCAAGTAAGCAGCTTTGGTATAAAATTCTCGAAAAGCACTATTAAGTCAATCGCACCCGAAATATTGAATTTGCATAAAACGGTGGGGTTTGATTCAGTGATAAAATTAATGCTAATTTTGCGGGATTTATCGGTAAGCAAAGACACTGAACTACTGGTTGAGGGAGATATGCTTTTGGACAAATCACTGAATTTTCGAAGCCGTCGTTTAGATGTAGCATTTGATTATATGAATAAAAACTTCAGCAAATTGATCTCCCTTAATGACGTCGCCGAACTGGTCAATATGTCCGAAGTTTCTTTCTCCCGGTTTATAAAGAAACGTACAGGAAAAACATTTATTGACAATCTCAATGAAATAAGACTTGGCCACGCTACCAGAATGTTAATAGAGACGAGCAATACAGTCGCTGAGATTTGTTACCTATGTGGTTTTAATAATATTTCCAACTTTAACCGGGCATTCAAACGTAAAAAAAATTGTACCCCATCTGCCTATAGACTCAACTTCAGTGGCAGCCGTGTTTTCATTTAAGAGTTAAAATAATATATATAGTATTTTGTGGTTTTGATTGTAAGATGGGGTATATTTTAATTTGAGTATAACATTTGGTTAAAATAGTATTGATCTTTAAGTGGGGTATTGGAATATATTTGTCTAATACTTGAGGCTAACCAATTAAGAAAGGGATATACAGTACGTATGCTTAATAGAAGTTACCCATAGTAAGCAATTTATAAATCTAAATGTTATATATTATGAGAAGAAGTTTATTGACGACTTATACTCTTTTTTGCAGTGCGCTATTTGCCGTTCAATTAAGTGTTGCTCAGAGTCGATTAGTTTCCGGAACCGTTCGGGACAATCAGGGTCAGCCTTTAGCTGGAGTAACAGTAAAATATGGAAATCAGGCAGTCACCACAAATGAAAAAGGGAATTATCAGATTTCTGTGCCAGGCGGAACAGGAGTTTTGACCTTCACTTCGCTCGGACTCAAGACCGAAAACGTCCAATTAAATAATCAAACAGTTGTAAATGCAGTTTTGGCAACCGCCACAGTCGATCTCGAGGATGTGGTTGTTATCGGTTACGGCGGAGTTAAAAAGAGTGATCTTACAGGCGCTGTGGCCACACTCAAAGGTGGGGACCTAAACAAGACTCCGGCTTCATCAGTGGATCAATTATTGCAAGGAAAGATCCCTGGAGTCCAAGTGGCAATTTCAAGCGGTAAGCCTGGAGCTGGCGCTACAGTACGTATCCGTGGTAATAGCTCTCTCAATGGATCCAATGCGCCACTTGTTGTTGTTGATGGATTTCCCTGGGGTGATGCAGGAGATCTAAAACAGATAAATCCTGAAGATATTGAGTCCATCGAAGTACTTAAGGACGCCTCATCAGCAGCAATATATGGTTCGCGTGGGGCCAATGGAGTTATTATGGTTACCACCAAAAAGGCAAGAGCCGGTAAACCAAGAATATCTTTAAACACTTTAAATTCTATTTCGACACTAGCTGTCAAACCTGATCTTTGGCGTGATGGCATCGAAGAAGCTGTTTATGCAAATGAGGCGGCATTAAATGGGGGGACTCCTTTAAGTCAATTACCTTATCTAGGCGAAGTTAGGAGTGGGGTTTACTTTCCGTCTATAGCTGAATTGCGCGGGTTGGACCCCAATAAACCACAGTGGACCACCAATACCGACTGGGCAGATTTAGTCTATCGAAACCCTTTTTCCCAAAACTATACGCTTGGTGTAGATGGAGGTTCAGATAATACAAAATACTCCATGTCCGGTAATTATTATAAGGAAGAGGGACTCGCGATAAAAAATGCGTATGACAAATATACCGGCAGATTGAATTTAGACCAAAAATTAACTGAGGCTATCTCCGCTGGTACAAATGTGATATTGACACATACGAACAATCAAGGGCAAAATTTGAGTGCCGGCCGTACGCGTATATTCCCTGTTTATGACAAAAATGGAAACTATTTTCGTACATCGGCTACGGATTTTGGTAATCCGATAGCGATTGCTAATGAAGTGCTCAACAAGTCAAAGACTATAGACGTCTTGGCTACAGTATTTGCTAATATAAAATTTACTGATTGGCTTCAGTTTAGGACACAGTTAAGTACTAAGTTTGGTAATTCTGTTGGTGATATCTACGAGCCAGCCACTGTGACATTTCGAGGTTATGAAAATACAGGTTATGGCTCTATTAGCAACTATAACAATAATGAGCTAGTCAATGAAAACTATCTCACCATCAACAAGACATTTAACGATATACATCGCTTTAATATTGTAGGAGGTTTCTCTTTACAGACATCAACAACCAGAACGAGTAATTTGATAGGGATGAATTTTGTCAACGATAACCTTCAAAATGAAAATCTCAACAGTGCAAAGACAAAGACACTCAGTAATGGACTCTCTTCATCTACATTGAATTCTTGGTTTGGACGGGTAAATTATGCTTTAGCAGATAAGTATCTTTTTACCCTGACCGGTCGCGCAGATGGCTCTACTAAATTTGGGGACAATAATAAGTGGGCCTTTTTCCCGTCAGCAGCATTCGCCTGGAAAATAAGTGAAGAAGAATTCATTAAACACCTGGGCGCATTTTCCGAGCTGAAATTTAGAGCAAGTTATGGATTGACAGGTAATCAGGGGATATCTCCTTATCAGACCATGGACCGCTATGGCTCTGAGCGCTATTTTGTAGGATCACAAAATGGTTTTATGACGGGCTTTGGTCCGGGCTTGGCCGGAGCCAATAATGAGCAGGGGCTTACTGTCGTTGGTGGCTTAGGGAACAAAAGCCTAAAGTGGGAGACGACAACATCTTTCGATATTGGTTTGGATATCGGGTTTATGAACCAGCGCTTTACCCTGACGGCAGATTATTACGACAAGCAGACGAAAGATTTACTCCGTACGCGTACAATTTCACCATCCTCAGGCTTTGATCAACAATGGGTAAACGATGGTGAAATAAGTAACCGTGGTTTCGAATTGGGACTCAATGCTAAAGTAATTCAAACCGACGGTTTACAGTGGTCTGTTGGTGGCAATTTCGCTCTCAACCGTAACAAAGTGGTTAGAATGGGCGAGAGTGACCGTGTTGTCACAGGATCATTGATTGAAATGGTACGTCAGAATGTCAACCATTTTATCGTTGGCCAACCAATGTATACGTTCTATGGTTATCGTGCAAATGGAATAATTCAAACATTGGAGGAAGGGATAGGTGCCGGACTTACTGGGCGGGAGGCATTACCAGGTGAGATTAAATACGTCGATATCAGCGGCCCTAAGGGCGAGTCTGATGGGACCATAGATCCTACATATGACCGTACAGTAATTGGCGACCCTACACCTAAATTCATTTATAGCTTTAATACCAGTGCTTCGTACAAGCGTTTTGACCTAAGTGCCCAGTTTTACGGCGTATATGGGAATGATGTTTTCGATCTTCAAAAGATGACACCGAGCAGGCAAGTGCAGCGCTGGACGCCCGATAACCCAAGTCAGTTATATCCTAGAGCCAATAATACGCGAGGCTATAAAGCTTCGGATTTTTTCGTTGAAGACGGTTCCTTTCTTAGACTGCAAAATGTTACCATTGGCTATAATTTTAAGCCGGGCCTGATTGCTGGCATCAGCACATTAAGGTTGTTTGCCGCCGGCAATAACTTACTGACTTTTACCAAATTTAACAAGGGTTTTGATCCCGAGATGGGATTGGATGGAATCAACTGGGGTAATTACCCACGACCTCGAACTTATTCCCTTGGATTATCCGTTGGATTTTAAATTAAACAGCCATGAAAATCAATAAACTTTTTATACCTATTTGTCTTTTAGGACTAATCAGCAGTACTTTTATATCCTGTTCTAAACTAACAGAAGAGCCTTATGGAATAGTTAATTCAAAGTCTTTTTACAAGACGGGGCAAGATGCGCTTTCAGGCTTGATCTATGCTTACGCCATTTTGCCTGAAGTCGGATATTATTCTAGGGGTTATTACATTATTACTGAATTGCCGACTGAGAATCTGACAGCGAAAGCAGATGCAGGGCAGTCAAATTTTGAACTGGATCAATTACGGACTACCTCGACAAATTCAGATCTTGATAATCTATGGACATATCTTTATCGTGGTATTTCACGTGCTAACGCCGTAATAGCCAATGTTCCTAACGTTCCTAATATGGCGGAAGCTGACCGCAATCAAATTATCGGCGAGGCTTATTTTTTGCGTGCACTTCACAATTTTAATCTAGTGCGTCTATTCGGTGAAGTTCCGCTTCGTTTAGAACCCCTTGTTGAGGCCGAGCAGATCCCTGTAGCCAAGTCAAGTATCCAGCAGGTTTACGATGTTATCATTGCTGATCTAAAGCAAGGGGAACAATTGATGTCAATTTCTAAAAATTTTGAGGGAAGGGCAAATCGGTGTGCTGCCCAGTCATTACTCGCAAAGGTATACCTCCATATGGCGTCTTCAAAAGCTTCAACTTCGCCAGGCTACGAATTTGTAACTGATGCGACAAAGCTCTATCTTGAAGCGAATACATATGCCGCAAAAGTGATCAACGATCAGCAAATTTTTAATTTTACAAGTGTGTTACCTGATATCTGGAATACTGAAATTTATAAAAAAGCTGCCGTTTCCGAACACATATTTGACGCTGCTGTAGATCGCTCAGGTGAGCGCGAGGGGAATTATTCCAAATTACCGAACATGTTTTTGCCTGATCCCGGTTTTGCAATGCGTATTCCATACAATCCAAGCGATCCTGAGACTACAATAATCAATATTGGTAAAGGGTGGAACCATTTTCAGATGGAGGCCGCGCACTACAACAGCTACAACTCAAGTGATAAGAGGAAAACAGACCTTATTGTTTCAGAAGTTGTCAATCCCGATGGCAAAACCATTAAACTTGGTATTGCGGATTTCTCGCGACCTTTTACCCGAAAGTACATTGATCCACTTCGGGATGCAGATAAAATGAGTACCAATTCGCCGGTGATACGTTATTCGGATATTCTTCTGGTTTATGCAGAGTCTGCTGGTCCTACAGCTGAGGGATATGCTGCGGTGAATAAAATCCGTAGCCGGGCAGGCCTAGGCCCGCTTACAGCAAATCTATCGGTCGCTGCATTTCGTGAGGCAGTAGTTGAAGAACGTGCACTAGAGCTTGCATTTGAAGGGAATAGGCTGTTTGATTTACGACGCAATCATCTGATGGAAAAAGTTTTGGTAGAAAAGTATGGTAAATCCATCACTTCAGGAGCATACTTTTTTCCAATTCCACAGCGTGAAATTGATACAAACCCATTATTGAAACCATAACTATTTTATTATGAATCTGAAAACATATAAAGCTGGTTTTGCAGCATATTTGATATTGGTTTTTACAGTCTTTGGTTGTAAAAAGGATCCCTATAAGGGAGTCGAGAGCAATGAGAAATCCATTGAAAACTTTTCCATGGGGACAGGCTTTACGCAGATAGGAGCAGCAGTTGTAGACAGGGCCGCTGGGACAGTGAAAGTAAAAGTATTGGTGGAGGACAATACTGACTTTTCCAAAGTGAAACCTGTGATCCAACAATCTTATCGCGCTACTGTTTCGCCTGCCTCTGGTTCTGAAGTCAATTTTCTTGCCGGCAACTATAAGTATAATTATACCGTGACAGCAGAGACAGGTGAATCTCGAGAATGGGAGGTCATCGTCGAGCCTTTTACCGAAACGATCCTCGGTACCTACGATATTACCGGACTTGTACTTTATGGTGGTACAGGGCCTGAATATGGTGGTGGCGCGGTTTTATCCTTAACGAGTAAACCATGGATATGGCCTGTATCTGATGGTCCTCAAGTGGAATTGGATAATAGCATAACCTTTAAACTGACAGGAGTAACACCGACAGGTAAAACTACGGGTACATTTGTAAATGATGCCGGCGCTGACCGAAAATATGCCAATTTCATTTATACACCAGACCCCAAAACAGATGTCAATAAATTTTATCGTAAAATACCGAAGGGTGAAGGGAAATGGGAGCGGGACTACACAACCGATATCTTGACGCTAATTGCCGCAGATGGAAGCAGCGTAAATTGTAGTTTTCTTGGTCCTGGTACCGAGGATCTTGGCAATAAACAGGCTAAAACAATTGTTAACAATGCTTTTGCTTTTTCATTGAACGGTAATGACGACTGGTCTGCAATCTATACAGACTATGATAAGTTTGTGAAAAAGCCCAGAAGATATTGGGTGGAAGTGAAAAAGCGTAATTGATCCAAATCATGAAGAAGTTATTTATGTATGCCGTGTCCATCTTAATAGGTGGAACGGCATGTACCAAGGCTGATCCGGCCACAGATCAAAAGCCCGGAGAAAAACCCTCACAAATCGAACTCCGATTATTTGACAAGCAGGCGACGGCAGAAACTAAAGCGCTCTACTCCCAATTATGGAAGATAAAAGACAAAGGCTTTATGTTTGGCCATCATGATGATCTGATCTACGGCAGAGAATGGAAGGAAGTTGCCGGTAGATCTGACGTTTACGAAATTGTAGGCGACTACCCCGCAGTTTTTAGTGTTGATTTTGCTGAATTGATGGATGACCGCCGTACCAGAGCGACTTTAAACGAGGCCCGTAAAAAGGCTATCCTTGAAGCGCGTTCCCGTGGTGAAGTTATTACCGCTATGTGCCACCTAAACAATCCCTTGACGGGCGGGGATTCATGGGACAATTCATCAAAAACAGTTGTTAAAGAAATTTTGACCGATGGAAGTGCAACAAATTTAAAATTTAAAAGTTGGTTGGATAATCTCGCCACGTTTGCACTTTCATTGAAGGATGGCAATGGCAAATTGATTCCTGTTATCTTTAGACCTTTTCATGAACATACCCAAAGCTGGTCCTGGTGGGGAAGTTCTTGTACGACTAGTGAAGAGTTTATAGCGCTTTGGAAGTTTACGTTATCTTATTTGACAGTAGCGAAAGGGGTACATAATTTTATTTTTGCGATATCGCCACAACGGGACAATAACGGACGGAAAGAAGATCTGCTATTCCGCTGGCCGGGGGATGAATTAGTCGATTTTATCGGTATGGACTGTTATCATGGTACAAATACCCAAGCGTTTCTTTCCAATTTAAACGCGTTGCAAGAGCTTTCTTTAGAAAAGAAAAAGCCTGCTGGTGTTACCGAAACAGGAATTGAAGGGATCAGAAATGGTAATGTACCCTATGTCAGTTATTGGACCGAGCAGATCCTCACTCCACTCGTTGGTAAAAAAATCAGTATGGTCGTTATGTGGCGAAATGAATACGATCCATTAAAGCAAGGGATACATTTCTATGGACCATGGAAAGGGCATCCCTCAGCCGATGATTTCAAAACGCTATTTAGGAGCAGTATAAGTTTATTTTCAAAGGACCTCCCCAATATGTATGTATTGGCCGATGGTGTAACCGTCAATTAATCAGGTATGCGCTTTTTAATTGGAATAATCTTTTTTTTCATATTTCCAGTAACTACATTTTCCCAGATTATTTCTGTCGATTTTAAGGAGTCAGCAGCACTTCAAGGAAGACGGATGGATTTCGTTATAAAACTTAAATCGACCTGGACAAACCCTTATTTGCAGGAAGACATTAAGCTTGACATGGAGATATATACAGCATCAGGTGAGGTACTGCTTCAGCCGTGCTTTTATGTAAAGGGGCAATCTGGGGATATTTCAGAATGGAATGCCCGGTTCTCACCCAGACAGCATGGCGATTATCATTTTAAGTTCGTATTGAGCAAAAATGGAAAAATAGTCGCCACATCTAGGAAATTCGATGCGCGGGTGCGGGAAACGGCAGAAAAAGGATTTCTAAGTGTTAAAAATAACTGGTCCTTACAATTTGATAACGGTACATCCTTTCGTGGGATAGCCGAAAACATCTGTTGGGAATCAAGGCGTAAAGACGATTCAAAATATTATGCAGCACTGCACCAAAATGCTTCCGTTTATAATTATGACCGTATGCTTGCCGAATTTGCTGAAAATGGCGGCAATTTCTTTAGGACCTGGATCTGTCCCTGGAATTTGCCCATAGATTTTCAGGACGGATTCAACAATGATCGCTACCAGTCAGATCCAGCTCATTTTAACCCCAGCGCAGTACGCCGGCTCGATCATCTCGTCGATCTTGCCGATTCACTCGATTTATATGTTATGCTTACTTTGGGAATGGGTAATTTCAGATCCGATAATATCGGAGGGGTAAAGACGACGGACGAGTTTTTTGCAGCCGAAGAGGCTAAAACGCTTTATAAAAATCGTTTGCGCTACATTGTGTCACGCTGGGGGTATTCACCGCATATTGCTATGTGGGAGTTTCTGAATGAAGTAGATAATATACAGTTTAATGGTCGGGAAAAGCCGATTTCTTCTAAAGCTATTGTAGAATGGCATACTGAAATGGCTACCTATTTAAAAAAGATAGATCCATATAAACACATTGTTACTACCAGCATATCCCATAGAGATATCCCGGGGCTCAATGATATCGAGGCAATAGATATCAATCAAAAACACATTTACAAACATACTGATCTGATACCCTCAGAAATCAATGCATACTCCACAAAACATAAAAAGCCTTATGTCATTGGCGAGTTTGGCTATGAATGGGATTGGCAGCAAAATTTTGATGATTTTGCATATGAGATGGAATTAGATTTCAAACGGGGTCTCTGGTATGGGCTTTTCTCATCAACACCGATCCTACCGATGAGCTGGTGGTGGGAATACTTTCAGAATAGGGATATGCTACCTTATTATCGTGGGGTACGGCAATTGAGCGACCGTATGTTGCTGAATGGAAAAGGAGAATTCAAGCCATTGGCATTAAAAGCCGGTAGGCTTGAAGCCTATGGCGTAAAATGTGGCGAGGAACTCTATATCTATCTTTACAATCCCACGAATGAGGTTTTTAGTAGTAGCGTAGAGATTTTGGACATCATCGGAAACAAAAAGGAGATCCAATCATTTGACCCGCTTACATTAAAATATCAGGCAGAAGAGCTGAAAGATCATCAGGATGGAAAAATATTATTGAAAGATCTTTTTGTGGGATCTAAAAAAGAGAAGCTTTATATTATTAAGTAATGACAGTAACAAATCACCTATTATGGAAAAAAATATATTCAAGTCACTAGCGCTACTATGTAGTTCATTAATCGTGATCACCGGGATCGGCTGTAAAACATTGACTAGCCAATCGCTGGCGGCAAATACGCAGGTCAATGATTCTGTTTCGTGGTCGGCTAAAAAAGAAAAGCAAAAGATAATGGATTACCTATCCCGGATTAAGGGAAAGCGTGTTATTGGTGGTATACACAATCGCGAACCCAATAGTGAGCCTGCCCGCTGGACCAATGCCATAAACAAACTAGTAGGTAGATATCCGAAGCTGTGGAGCGGTGATTTTTTATTTCAGCAGGAAAATATTGATCACAGGAGCACTATGATTGATGAGGCTATCAGCCAATTCCATCAGGGTGCAATTGTTAATATCATGTGGCACGCCTGCAACCCTGTCAATGGACAACCTTGTAGCTGGGATGACGGACGTGGCGTTTTAAGTCATTTGACAGACAGCCAGTGGGAAAACCTTTTTATAGAAGGGACCTTAGAGCATGGTAAATTAGTCTCGATGATGGAAGAAATTGCAGTTTATCTAAAGCGATTGAAAGACAACAAGGTCATCGCTCTGTTCAGGCCCTTTCATGAGATGAATCAGGGGAAATTTTGGTGGGGGGGACGCCCGGGAGAAAAAGGCACCGCTAGACTCTACCGGTATGTACATGACTTTATGGTTAAGAAAAAAGAGCTCGATAATCTAATTTGGGTTTGGAATGTTCAAGATTTTCAAAGCCTGGATACTGACGTCGAGCTGTATAATCCCGGAAGATCCTATTGGGATATTGTTTCGCTTGATGTATACGATGATCACACGGGGTTTAGTAATGAAAAGTATGATGCGATCGTTCGTGTAGCAGCAGGAAGGCCAATGGCGATCGGAGAGTGCCAGGTATTACCGTCACTTGAGGTACTTAAAGACCAGCCCAATTGGGTGTTTTTTATGGGCTGGTCAGAATTGGTCTTTGAAAAGAACAGTGAGGCTAAGATCAAAGCATTATACGGTTCCGATCAGGTAATTATGCTGGGTGAGTAGAATAATTACACCCTTGTACAACTATTTGTTAATAAAGTATTAGCCAGCAATATCGTTAGCTCACTATCTTAGAATAACCAAAATAAACAATTATGAGATCTTTATGTAAATTATGGTGTATCTGCTTGATCATATTGTCATACAGCTGCCAAAAAAAAGCTTTTGATCAGGCTGCAGAATCTCTGCCCAAGCAGAAAAAGATGGCTTTGAACAATGGTGTTGCTCCGGCTTCAATCACTGATGCCGTGACTATTTCGGGCAATAAATTTTATGTTGCCTCAAAGCAGATTTTTTTCAATGGTATCAACACAGCCTGGCAAAAGCAAAGCGATTATACTTTAGATTTTTTAGGTAGAAATTTTGATTACACCTGGTGGAGCAATGAGTTTCAGCGTTATAAGGATAATAAAATTAACCTTGCTAGAATCTGGGTGCATGGGTCGGGGAGCCATAGTCCGTCTTTAAACGGTGACGGTCTTGTCACAGGTGCCAGTAGTCAGTTCTGGACAGATATGGACCAACTCGTTCAGATCGCTAAATCAAAGGGAGTGTATCTGCTGGTTACATTTTGGTCATTTGATATGGTAAAGAATACCAGCAGCAAGTACAATCAATTTAGGCAGATCATCAATGACGTCAACAAAACCCAGTGGTATACCGAATATTTTCTTGTCCCCTTTCTGCAGCGTTATGAAAATGAACCCACCATTATGGGCTATGATATCTGCAATGAGCCAGAGCATATGTGGCGTGATGCAAACTGTGGCAATTTAAATAAGAACAATGTCGTGCGTTTCATTGCATGGTGTGCGGCCAAGACAAACCAATTTTCTACCAAGCCGGTGACGGTAGGTTCAATGTGGATTATTTTTAACAGCGATAGGTACACATCATGGGATACCTATGGGGGCAATAATTATAGCAATGCAAAATTGCAGGCGCAGTACAACAATTCCAACGCCTATTTAGATTTTTATTCACCCCATTGGTACCAGTGGCAATCCTCCGGGGCGCCATTTACCACGACCATCGGCTATTGGTTAGATAATGGTGATAAACCTGTCTTGATCGGAGAAACACCGGGGTATGATGTCAACAGCTCATCCTATAATAATTCCGGCAATTGGAATATTACTCTGGCCAATTATTACAAACAAAGCTATTGGAACGGGTACGCAGGCGTATGTGCATGGAAAAATCCATGGGAAAATGATAACTACGGTAATTTCAATGCCATTAAAGTGGCTACAAATGATTTTTATGTCAATTATCCGAGTCTAGTTTATCCCTAACAGTGTTGTATTCTAGTGATTGGTAATTGGTGTTAGAGGAGCAGTTTACTGCTTTTTTTACTAGTTTGGCCAATTTGGAGATAAAATAGTATACGCCGTAAGTGATGTTTACGTGTTGTTTTGATGATTTTTAGTTCGAATTGAATTACCTACTGCTAAAATAGTATTAGTCGAGGTAAGCTTTACCAAGTAAATTTGCTGTAGAGATGTTAAAAGATAACCAATTGTAATATTCAGACTAGGCTCACAAATTATGATTATTCGACGACCAAATCCAAAATTATTATATGCCTTATTATTTGCGATCCTATCTGTTTTTCAATTGAAGGCGCAAGAACACAAATTAAACCAGTGGGTGACCCACGATCAGCCTCTTTCGCAGCTTTCCGCAGGGCCGCCGGCAGTATTCGAGCCGACATCACGGGGGCGTCAACTACCTATCGTTATTGACGAAAGACAGGCATTCCAGACTATTGATGGATTTGGGTTTGCGCTGACGGGTGGTAGTGCCCAACTGATACATCAGATGGTACCCGATAAAAGGTCTAAGCTTCTACACGAACTTTTCAGTGCCGGAGATGGAATCGCCATTAGTGCTATCCGTTTAAGTATTGGTGCATCCGATCTAAATAGCTTTGTTTATACCTATAATGATCTCAGTGGTGGCCAGGCAGATCCGGATCTTTTGAATTTCAGCCTGGGGCATGATTACGAACATGTCATTGTACTCAAAGAAATTTTGGCCATCAACCCCAAAATTCAGATTATGGCTTCACCCTGGACTGCTCCTGTGTGGATGAAAGTGGGACAGCTGTTTCAAGGCGGTTCATTAAGGACGGACTGTTATCCTGTATATGCCCGTTATCTTTTACGTTATGTACAGGAAATGGAAAAAAATGGGATCCCTATTCATATGATCACCGTGCAAAATGAACCACTCAATTCGAGGAATACTCCCAGTATGCCATTTTCTGTATCGCAGATGCGCAATTTTCTAAGAGACCACTTACTGCCCGTCTTTAACAAATTGAAGCCGGATACAAAAATTATTCTTTTTGATCATAATTGTGATCGGCCAGATTATCCATTGACCCTGTTGAATGACCCTGCTATTGGTCCATATGTAGATGGATCCGGTTTCCACCACTATGGAGGTGACATTGGTACGATGTCATTGGTGCATCAAGCTAGACCTGACAAAAATATCTATTTTACAGAACAGATGGTCATTCAATCTAGCCAAAGTAAAATCAGCAACCTTGCCTACCAGACCGAACGCCTTGTTATCGGAACCATGCGCAATTGGAGCCGGAATATGATATTGTGGAATTTGGCCGCAGATCCCAATAATGATCCCCATACAGATAATGGTGGATGTGCCATATGTCAGGGCGCACTTACCATTGATGGAGATCAGGTATCAAGAAATGTGGCCTATTACGTTGTTGCACATATTTCAAAATTCGTTCCGCCGGGATCGGTACGTGTTTCCTCCAATGCTCCTTATGATCAAGGTATTGACATTACCACGGACGAGGAAAACGCGGATATCAAACGCGTTACTACAGTACAGAATAGTGGAGTATTGCCCAATGTTGCGTTTCTTACTCCCAAAAAAGAGATTGTCCTGATTGTTGCAAACAGTTCATTCTATGATCGGGAGGTAAAAGTTCAGTATAAGGGTAAATTCAGCATGATCAAGTTAGCTGCTGGAGCAGTAGGCACCTATTGCTGGAAATCAGAATAAAAAATTATGAAACCACCATGAATATTCAAACCACACAGTGGGAAGAATAGATCTGGCGGCCTCATTACCATTGAAAACAAATGATATACAGATGAAAAAACTAATTTTATTGGGCACAGCGTTGTTAGGTCTCTATTTGCCTGTTAAAGCACAGCAGGACGGATCCTCATTTAGCACAGCCGGATGGTGGCAGGCATCGACAGGCAAATTTTCACCTGCGATTGATTCCAGTGGACGGGTTACCTTCCGTGTGAAGGCTCCCCAAGCCAGCAAAGTGCAGGTCGAGATTGGCGACTGGGACATTATGAGATTGGCGATGGAACAGGATACAAGCGGTGTTTGGACGGCATCTACGAGCTCCCTATTGCCAGGTATTTATCAGTATGTATTTGTGGTAGATGGAAAACGTTCTATAGATTTAGCCAATCCTAAAGTCAAATACGGCACAGAAGTGTATGGCAGTGTATTGGAAATTATAGCACGTCAGCCTGCCGTTGATCAGTTAAGAGCCGTCAACCACGGAGAACTCCGCATCTTAACCTATACCGCTAGCAAATTAAATAAGCAGCGCAACCTTTATGTCTATGTGCCACCCCAAGCTGTCCAGTCAACTAAACCGCTGCCAGTTTTATATCTCAGGCACGGTGGGGGAGATGATGAGGGGAGTTGGTTTCGTGATGGGCGTGTTGCGTATATCATGGATAATTTGATTGCCGAAAAAAAAATAAAACCCATGTTGGTGGTTATGACCAATGGTCTAACGGATGGATCATGGGCCGGGGGTAGTTCAGTTGAAGGGATGGATCTTCTTGAAGATGAGTTGCTAAACGACGTGAAGCCGCTTGTCGAGCAACGATTTAATGTGGGTAAGGATAAGTCATCTCGGGCCATAGCTGGTTTATCTATGGGAGGAGGGCAGGCTTTCGTGATCGGTATGCGAAATAAAGATACTTTCCAATATATAGGTCAATTTAGCTCGGGACTTTTGAGTGATCCAGCATTTGATTTTGATCGCTATATCCCCAATATGTCAGCTTTAAAATCTTCTTCCAATAGTCAAGCTGTCTATATCTGGTCCAGCTGTGGTACCAAAGATCCTCGGTACAACGGACATTTAGCTTTTCTCCAGAAGTTGAAAAGCTATGGGGTTGATTATGTCTATGACCAGGCAGATGCTGGCCATGAATGGTCATTCTGGAGGGGACAATTGGAAAAATTTGTCCAACAGATCTTTAAAGAGCACAAGAAATAGAAAATATACAAGAGAAACAAAACTATACTTATAGAAGATGAATTTAATATTTGAAAATCGTAGACAAGCTATCGAACAAGCACATCAGGAACTAATTTCTCGAAAAAATACGCCATTATTGCCAGGAAATGGGATATACGAGCGGTATACCTATCCAGTTCTGACTGCTGATCATACACCACTTCATTGGCGTTATGATTTTGATGAGGAGAGAAATCCCTTTCTGATGGAGCGTTTCGGCATCAATGGGACATTCAATGCTGGGGCAATCAAGTGGCAGGACAAATATATTATGGTTGTGCGTGTAGAGGGTAATGATCGCAAGTCATTTTTTGCTATTGCTGAAAGTGAAAATGGCATAGATGGTTTCCATTTTTGGGATTATCCGATAGATATTCCCGAGACCGAAATTCCAGATACCAATATCTATGATATGCGTCTCACGCTACACGCGGACGGATGGATCTATGGTATTTTCTGTACCGAACGCAAAGATCCCGCAGCTCCTGCTGGTGATCTATCTTCGGCAGTTGCAGCTGCCGGCATTGTACGTACTCGCGACTTGGTCACATGGGAACGCTTGCCAGATTTACAATCCAGCAGTCAGCAGCGCAATGTGGTCCTCCACCCCGAGTTTGTCGATGGTAAGTATGCACTTTACACACGTCCACAGGATAGTTTTATTGATGCAGGCAAAGGTGGTGGAATAGGTTGGGGGCTGGTAGACAGTATGGAAAATGCGGTTGTTTCCGAAGAGAAAATTATAAATCACCGACACTATCATACCATTAAAGAGCTTAAGAATGGGCAAGGGCCAGCGCCCCTTAAAACCGAGCGTGGCTGGCTACACCTGGCACATGGCGTACGGATGTGTGCTGCAGGCCTTAGGTATGTACTCTATCTTTTTGTAACAGATCTGGCACATCCCGACCAAATAATTGCTGAACCCGCGGGACATTTTATGGCACCCAAGGGTATAGAAAGAGTAGGAGATGTCTCCAACGTACTCTTTTCAAATGGCTGGATCGCAGACCCCGATGGTACCGTTTATATCTATTATGCTTCGAGCGATACACGGATGCATGTCGCCTTATCATCGATAGACAGATTGCTTGATTATTGTTTTAATACAGCCCAGGATGGATTTCGGTCAGCAGCATCAGTCAAGGTCGTACATACGATCGCTTCAAAAAATCTGAATAGTTAGATTTGTATCCAGAATACCTACTTATGAGAATTGAAAATGAAAAAATCTCGTTGAGAGAGAAAATCGGATATGGCCTGGGAGATGCAGCGTCGTCCATGTTCTGGAAGCTGTTTGGTATGTACCTGATGTTTTTTTATACCGATATTTTTGGTATGGAGGCGAAAGCTGTTGGTACCATGTTTTTGATCACCAGAGTTTGGGACTCGTTGTTCGATCCCATTATAGGTGCACTTGCAGACCGTACACGGAGCCGTTGGGGCAAGTTCAGACCATTCATCCTTTATGTTGCCATACCCTTTGGTTTGATCGGTGCAGCAACATTTTATACGCCTGATTTTTCGCATACCGGAAAAATTATCTATGCCTACCTGACTTATTCCTTGATGATGATGGTGTATTCGGCGATCAACGTACCATATGCATCATTATTGGGTGTAATGAGTCCCTTTCCCAAAGTGCGTAATGTACTGGCTACCTTTCGGATGACATTCGCCTATATCGGGAGTTTTGTTACCCTGCTTTTATTCAACCCATTAATAGATTTTTTCAGTAAGGCGGGAGCAGATCTTACGTCACTTCAGCATGGTTGGTTTATGGCTGCACTAGTTATTGCTGCATTTTCAACGATACTTTTTTTGCTATGTTTTTATTGGACAAAGGAAAGGGTTGTAGAGGTGACGGCGCATCACTCGACATTAAAGCAAGATATCGGAGACTTGCTAAAAAATGGTCCTTGGTGGATACTGCTGGGAGCCGGGGTGGCGGCTCTTGTTTTTAATTCCATTCGGGATGGAGCAACGCTATACTACTTCAAGTATTATGTTGAGGAGCATCAAATCGACCGAATCATGATTTTTGAGGTACCATTTGTATTAAGTGGACTTTATTTGGCCCTTGGGCAAGCTGCTAATATATTAGGTGTTGTATTAGCAGCTCCTGTCAGTAATCGTATCGGAAAAAAAAGCACCTATATGATTGCCATGCTTATTGCTACGGTGGGAAGTATTGCCTTTTACTGGTTGGGCAAAGAAGATCTAATTCTTATATTTTCTCTTCAGGTACTCATCAGTATTTGCGCCGGGAGCGTATTTCCCTTGCTTTGGTCGATGTATGCCGACTGTGCAGATTATTCCGAACTACGCACAGGCAATAGGGCAACAGGTTTGATCTTTAGTTCTTCATCGATGAGTCAGAAGCTCGGCTGGGCATTTGGGACGGCTCTGACAGGTTGGCTATTGGCCTATTATGGTTTTCAGGCCAATCAGCAGCAGAGTGACGAAGCACTTCATGGTATTCGGATGTTCTTGAGTTTTTTCCCTGCAATCGGTACTGTATTATCCGTGTTGTTCATAAGTTTTTACCCTTTGAGCGAAAAACGGATGGATCTGATCCTTAATGATCTAAAGAATAAAAGAGAGGCTGATCTTGAAAAAAAATAGATGAATCAATACATTTAGCTTGAATTAAATGAATCGTTTTAGAGAAATACTTGAAAACAACATACTTCCATTTTGGAGTGAAAAAATGGTCGATCTGGAATTTGGCGGTTTTTACGGAAAGATGGATGGGCATAATCATTTGGTGCCCTATGCTAGCAAAGGAGCTGTTATGCACGCGAGGATCCTCTGGACGTTCTCAGCTGCCTATCGCCAATTTAACGATATATCCTATTTACGAATGGCTGAACGGGCTTACCACTACCTACGCGATAATTTTATCGATAAAGAATATGGGGGAGTTTATTGGGAGCTTGATTATCAGGGCAAGCCCCTCAATACAAAAAAACAGACCTATGCACAGGGCTTTGCACTGTATGGTTTCTCGGAGTTTTACAGAGCTACGGGAATATCCGAAGCTTTGGAGTTATCAATAGATCTTTTTAAGTTGATTGAGCATACTTTTGATGATGAGTCTGGCGGATATTTGGAAGCATTTTCGCGCGACTGGTCACCGATAGCCGATATGCGGCTGAGTGAAAAAGACGAGAATCAGGTCAAGACCATGAATACTCATTTACATATTCTTGAGCCCTATACCAATCTGCTACAGGTGTGGCCAGATGATCAATTAATTTCAGCCCAAAAGGATCTGGTCGATCTTTTCGTTAGCAAAATCTATGATTCGCGTACAGGGCATCTCAATCTTTTTTTTGATCGGGAGTGGAACTCAACAACTGATACCATATCATATGGTCATGATATTGAAGCAGCATGGCTTTTTTGGGAAGCTACTACCGTATTGAATATTCCCGCACTCTCCCAATCCATCAAAGATATTGTGACCAGCATTGGCCTCGCCGCCGTGGAGGGGATCCTTCCTGACGGAAGTATGGCTTACGAATTTAGAGATGGTCATTTAGATGACGAAAGACATTGGTGGGTACAGGCCGAGGCAGTAGTTGGTTATAGCTATCTGTCCAAAATTGTACCTGATTCCAAGTTTTTAGATTTAGCAGAAAATGTCTGGAAATTTATTCAGACAAAACTTATTGATGTTCAATTTGGAGAATGGTACTGGAGTGTATTGCCCGATGGACAAATGAATCGTAACGATGATAAGGCGGGTTTCTGGAAATGTCCTTATCATAACGGCCGGATGTGTTTAGAAATGCTTCGGTTTAATGACCACGTCTGCTAATAATTGATAACCTAAGACTAAACATTTTGTTGAAATTTTCTAACTCTATGTGTAGGTGTTTTAACATTTTGACTCATAGTTCTTTATGGGTATAAAGAAAGGGGGTGCTTTCTATTAAGTGTCCCCTTAAGTGGAGCTGGAGAGATTCGAACAGGTTAGGGGCACTATACCAAAAAGGACCATATTGATGAGACAATATATAAATCATTTTTGCTCTGATTGCGACTTCTATCTTTTCGAGTTCAGCGGTTACCAGCTTACGCAGTCCTCTATCAAAACAATACATGTTAAATGTGGATACGCGAAACGGTCTTGCGGCACATCCCAAGTTCCCTTGAGATCTCCCGCAAAGATTTGCCGTGTTCCAAAAGTGTTTTTATCGTATTGTACATAGCCACTTTATACATAACGCTGAGATTTTATTATACTCTCAACAAGTAAAACCTTAATTGTTTAAGGTGGTGGCATTTTAATGCGAATTGCTGGGGGTATCTATATGCGAATTAACAATTGAGACCTCGGACTGTCTTTTTTGTCTTGCCATTTCGACGATTGCTATTGCCCGAAGCTTTCTCTTCGTTCAAGTGGTTTTCCAGTTCTCCATCCATCATTGATTCCAACAGATGCTTCATTAACGGCGCTAGGACGCCATCATTGGGAGACAAACTTTTACCTTCGTAAAGACCTTGCATGGCTTCTGCCTTGAAGCGTTCAAAGTCGAATGGGTCTTTTTCTTTCATGACCGTGTCGTTTGAATAATTGAATATACATAATCTTATTGAATTATTCCTCTGACACAGTTCATGTTACAGTCTCCATTTCTATAATTAATACACTTTGTGGTACGATGCTGTTACCTCTTTTGTTTTTTCATTTCTTCTATCTCTCGCTTTAGCTGGTCTCGATCTTCTTTCTTGTAAAATTCTAACTCCGTTGCAGAATAATCGTACTTGAATAATCTCGCTTTTATTCTGGTATTATTGACAAAAATACCAAAGTCTATGTTTGCTATAGTGAGAAAACCAGCACTATTTCCATCAATTTCGATACTTCCAAATTTTGTGAGTTTTGCCAGTCTTGTACTGAATGATCCATCTGTGTCTGAAGATACTTTTTTGAGCGTATTTCCTTCCGAGTCTAAAAATCGTATCTCTGCATTGGGTACCTTCCTTTTTTTCTTAGCTTCAGTGATAATGCCTGAAATCGTCACAGAATCTTCCGAATCGTTCTCGTCTAAATAGCTTGAAGATTCGTACCCGCCCAATACTTTATTGTTTATTGTTTTAGGTCTGATGACAGAACATGATGAGAAACAAAAGATCAAAAAAAAGACTAAAATTTTAATAGCCCAGATCAACTTATAACACCTATCTATGTTTTCTATTTGCTTTTTCAACTTCTTTCCTCAACTTTTTCTGGTCCTTTTTTGAACCTATTTCATTAATATACATGGGCTGCCTTGGTAATTTTATGTCTAAGGCGTAGGTTTTAAAATTTGGCGCAATGTAAACATGTTCGATAGTCATCCCCGTTCCAAATGTATCTACAATAATTTTTCCATGGAGCAATCCCTCGGATGGGATCGTTAGCGAAAATTCTCCATTTTTATCGGTGATGGTTGTACCAATTGTATCACTCTCTGAACTAAGAAAGAAAACTCTAGCAGAAGGAACATTTTCATTATTATGGCACATGCTCACTTTGCCTTTTATTAAAGGCGATATCTCATCATCTGTATAACCTTTACCTCGTTGGCTATAGCTGCTGCAGTTGTTTTGGTCTATATCAACCCAGTCGTTATAATTCTTCTTTGTGGAACAGCTAAAGAGTGTTAGCAAAAGAAGAAGTTTAAAACCACAAAGGTTTAACTTTATGCGTAATGCCATTATAAATTTGGACCTTTTTTATATTTCAAATAATAAACAAAAATTCTTTATATGAATAGATTCCGTTGTAAACAAGATGAAATTTTTAGCACCATCAAAAGCTTTTTTTTAACTTGCTTGTACCTACCTCTAAAATCTAACTCATTTCAATATTAATAATTTTTCTGAGTTGATTCTCATTTATATCTATTTATTATTTTGATTCTTGATTTCTTTAATCTCTTTTTTCGAAAGGGGTACTGTGCTTTTCATAACTCCATTTATAATAAACAGTTTCACAGCTATTTCTATTTGTGAATAAAATCGACCCATATCAACTTTTGCGATTTCAAGTTCACCTAATGAATTTCCATCGGATCCATTTACATTAATATTCCCGACAGTAGGTTCAGCTTTTATGGTAAACTTAAATCTTCCCTGACTATCAGCTGTTTTTATAGCAATTAATTTATTATTTGTATCCCGAACTTCAATTTCTGCATTTGGTACTATTTTATTACTTCCTCCCATGCGTACCTCTCCCTGAAGTGATATTATTCCTTCCAGATCTTTATCATCTTTTAAATATTTTATATTATAGCCCCCACTGTTTTTTCCTTTAAAATAATTGGCATCTCGTTTCCTAATCGATATACAGGAAAACAATGTTACGGATAAAAATAAAAACAAGAATTTAATAGCCAAGTTTTGTACCTTTTCTGGATGTACCCTCTTTAATAATTCCATATTGTTCTGCTTTAATAGTATTAGTTATCCTATTTTTTGTCTCATCGTCCAATTTGTATCCCATCAATTCACCATAACTTTTAAGACTTGTCGATATATCAGTAATAAAGTTTTTAGTTATTATACCATGCTGTAAGCTGTTTTGATCTACGTTCAAAGATAGTTGTATATAAATAATTGTGAATACGCTAATTTACTGTTTACAGGATCATCTTTTGCCCATGCAACAATAAAAGCGCGTATAGATTCATGCTGGATCGACTATTGACCTGTTGTTAGCTACTAGTGTCCATAATGGATGCCGCCAGAGTTGCCTTGGCTCATCATGGCGACGTACTATTTCAATTTTTTAGCGGCTTTATTTTCTACGAGCGACTTCATTTGTGTTACCGCTACTTTATTCAGTTGCATAAGCCGTTCATTTTGTGGTACTCCTTGTTGAATTAATAACGCGTTTATACTTTCCATGTTGCTTAGCACGACCAACTGTTCTATAATCGCGTAGTCTCGAATATTGCCCTTTTTATCAGGATTAGTATCTCGCCATTGTTTGGCAGTTATTCCAAATAGTGCGATATTAAGTATATCGGCTTCGTTGGCATAAACGGAATTTGACTGTTGTTTGGTGATTTCTGGCGGAATAAGATTTTCTTTGATAGCATCTGTATGGATTTGATAATTCACCTTAGCTAGCGTTCTATTTAAATCCCAATTTAATTTCAAACGATTGTTTTCATCGTCTTTTAAACGTTGAAACTCCTTTATTATATAAAGTTTAAACTCGATTGAAATCCAGGAAGCGAATTCTAGTGCTATGTCCTTATGAGCAAAAGTTCCCCCCGTACCTTCCAGCTTTAGAAATTATACCAATTGCGTTGGTATTTTCTATTCAGCGTTTGGGAGTCATCACAAAACTATTGAGACCAGCTTGTTTTCTAAACCCGTCGAATTCGACGGGTTTAAAATTGGGATTATATATACTTTCCCAAAAACCTAAGAGTTCAATTGTATTGCGATTTCTCATCCAGTTTTTAATTAAATCGTCAGTATGTGCCGAATCTTTGTGTCTTGCAATATCCGTAAGTCATATGTAATCATTTTGATTTTCTTGATATAGGAGAATATCTACTCCTTGTACATTAATTTTTTTATTCTTAGTCATGCTTTTAGATTTGATAAGTTCTTCCCGTCAGCTCGAGAAAACTAGATGGCATATTGGCTATTACAATTTTATTTTACTTTTTATGAAGATAAATATACTAAAAAAAATAGCAATACATAAATAGATATATATAAAGATTTAGAATAAAACCTTAAGCCCTTCTTCCTTTTACTTCGAATCCCCAGGTTTGATTGCTTGAATTGTTCCTATATAAAAAATGTTTTTATCTAAATTTTTGTCCGATACCAGACGGATGATTTTGAATAATGTATCCTATTGGTCTGGGACAACTGGTTTGAAGGAGAGATGAAAGCCAGCAAAAAAAGGTTAGAAGAATTATCTGGTCATTTTAGTTTTGAAATTTTTGATAACGGAACAGAGTCCCTTCATCAACCTGACTTAATTCAGAGCATGAGCAAGCTAATTAAATTCTATAAATAAGTATTGTCATTGGAAATTTATAAAATCTGATTAACGAAGCTTTTTATAGCGGCACCCCTTCGTCGAGAGGTGCGCATTACATGTGAACGTGAATACTATTTGAACCAAAGGTTTTCTATATTTCCTGATTTGTGCCTATTAGTTCGGCATAACGACAATAGCTTGGGAAAAGTCAATGACTTTGTACTTCTTTTTTATTTTTTGGTCGAGTATGACCTTATCATTCGTGAATGAAACAGGAGGGGTTTTAAAATGCCAGGTTCCCAGATAGTTTAATGAGTTTTCTGTGATCTTAAAAGTAAAGCGTTCTAATTCATCTATGTTTATCAGGCCAGCGTTTACTTTATCTTCAAAATCATCCGTTGTATCTATATTCTTAAAAATATATTCTGTATACATTTTACCTCCATACCACTTACTATTGGTCCACCAATAATTTAGAATAGCGTAGTTTCCTGGCTCAATAGTGTATATGAAGGTATTTTCCTTTGATGATTTGAATGTCGGCTTCACTCTAAATGCAAAAACCTCCTTTGTTTCTGTATTGATCAAACGTATGTCCTGCGGAAAACCTCCACTGCTGAATCCTAATCGTTGGATAAAGTTACCATAGATAATTGCTTTCCCCTTCGGTATACCGTCGTCACTTGCGATATCAGTAAGGTGTTTTAGATTTTGAGCATTAATATGTATTGATAAAAAAACTAAGATTACTGTTATTATACGTTTCATTTCTAAAGCAGATATTGGCTGACAAATATTCTTTGCGAACATTATTTAGATTAACTAGCTAGGGATAAAGCTAAAATAAATACCTCATATTTTATGTGTCAATTATGAATTTAACGATTATATAACACATCAATTTCCCAATGAGTTCTTTGCATTTATTTTTGTCTTCCATTTAATTTGATCTAAAAATCGAAGCCCAATTCGGATAGCATTCGTTCGTGATTATTCATAAAATACTTCATCAATTTATATTGTTCGGTATCCTGATATGCAATCAGCTTTATTCCATTTTCAGATACCTGATAGATATCAGCTTCGGGATAGCCCATTAGGATTGGGGAGTGTGTTGCGATAATGAATTGGGATCTCAGTTCTACAAGCTCTCTTATTCGGCTCAACATATTTAGCTGGCTTATGATAGACAGTGCCGATTCTGGCTCATCAAAAATATAGAGTCCATTACCGTTGAGGCGATGATGTAATAATAAGAGAAAGCTTTCACCATGAGATCATTCGTGGAGCGATCCACCATAGGATTGCTGAGCTTCATATTGATCTACTGCGGTGGCTACATTATAAAAACTTTCAGCCCTGAGAAAATAACCATCTCTGTTGCGATATGCGGTTCGTATCACTTGGATATCTTCGAATAAAGCAGAATGGGAATCCATGGTGCTAAAATTAAAATTGCAGCTTCCACCTTCAGGATTAAAGTCTGCATTGATGGCTATCGCTTCTACTAGTGTCGATTTCCCGATACCATTTTCTCCTACGATGAAAGTCACAGGACTCCGAAATTTTAGTTCCACCAGCGCTGATAATGACAGAATATTATACGGATAATGGTCGCGGTCTTCCTGCGGTTTTTTATTTCGGATTTGGCTAATATAAATCATCTTACTAAGCAATTGTGGAGTACCCTCTTGTTTTTTCGCGACTTCAGACTGATTTTTTCTAAGAACATTTTATATTCTTCTATTTTAGGATTAAATTCTATCAAAGATTCGTTATAATATGGCAATAACCAGCTCAACGAAAATAGTTTAGTCGGTCAAAAAGGGTATGAAGACATTCTTTTGTTATGAAAAATTTGCATAGCTCTACCAGGTACATTTAGTAGAGACTATACAAATTTTTTTCCTGTTGAAACTATAAATACGCTAATGTTTCATTTTTCCTTTTCCAGTCTGTTCTAATGCTAGCTTCAGAGCCCGAGCGAGGTTTTCTGCGTTTCCAATTGCCCAGTAGTGCAAAAAGAATACATGGGGTTTTTCATGAACCATATGATTGTGTACTGCAACGACTTCAATACCATTTTCTATTAAAGTTTTTATAACAGGTGCTACTTCATCCTCTAGCATAGCGAAATCTCCAGCTATTGCTGCTTTTTCATTTGTACCCTGAAAAGCTATCCAAGTGTTATAACCAAAAAAAGTTGATATAGGAATGCCATGCTCGGTAATAGGAGCGTCGGGACGTCCTATGGTATATTTATACACTCCACTGGACATTTCTCCTTGGATACCTAGTATTGCATCAATTCTTTTGATATCAATACTGTTGTCCACAGTTCTTCCTGTAAATTGTCCTTTCGCTGGATCTGTGCCCCGAGTTTCCTTTACCTTATCCAAAATAGCTTTGGCTTTCGCAGCCATTTGCTCGACACTTCCACTTCCGCCAATATGCATATACATCACATTGGGGTGATTTCTTACAAAGTGGTTGTGAATAGCAGTTATCGTTAGTCCTTGTTTTATTACCTCAAACTGAACGGGTTTTAGATCATTTTCAGTAATAACAATATCTCCCATAATCATTGCGCCATCATGAGCCGGAGTAAAGGCTATCCAGGTTCCGAGTCCCATTGGCGGTATGATTTTAAAGCCATCCACATTGATGTCTAGATCATTTTGAGGAACAGTAATCTTATATTCTCCATTATTTTCCTTGCCCTTTACCTGTACAATCTTTTCAATGACGGAAATATCAAGCGGCTTCAATTTTATACGATTATTGCTTGAATGGTCTGCCTTGATCATGCTGCCATGGGTAGCTTCTTGTTGAGCATGTAGTTCTGCTGATACTAATAATAGCGCGGAAATGGATAACGGAATAGTTAACAGTTTTGTTAGATTTTTCATAATGAAATATTTATTGGATTCTTCGGGAATATCCCTAAATAAAATACACTGATTTTATTTTATTGTTTTGTTATTACTTTTTTATCTGGTTTCAGCTCTTCATTTGGTTTTAGTACGATCAGATCACCAATCTTTAAATTTCCGAATATTTCCTGTTTTTCCCCAACAGCGAGCCCATTTCTGACATCAATCCATTTTGTAATACCATTGGATATAACGATGACAAATCTTCTTTCAAGTGTTGTAAGTACAGCTGAGTTGGGTACAATAAAAGAGGGCTGTGTTCTGGCAAATTTAAGGTTGACGTTGGCAAAACTTCCGGGTTTAAGCTTAAGATCTGGATTTTGAACTTCAAATTCCCACAGTTCGCTTCGCGTTTCGGAATTAATACTTCCTGATTTTCGTGAAAGGACCGCCGTGAATAGTTTATCCGGAAATGAACTAGTTGTTAATTCTCCTTTATTTTCCATTAGCTGTGCCCCAGAATAAATCTCAGGTACAGGTATTTGAAGTCTTAATATCCTATTATCTTCTATTTCAAATAAAGGAGGTTCATTTAAATTTCCGACAAAAGACCCAATATTGATATTGCGTTTTGTAATAATTCCTGTATAAGGAGCTACGATGGCAAGATAATTTCCTACCTGTCTATAAGATTTAGCGGCAAACTTGGAAGCATTGTAGTTGGCCTCATCAGCCAGCATCTGTGATTTTGCTTTTTCCAGTTCTGATGCAGCTACTACGCCGTCGGACTTAGATGCCTTATTGATGCGGTCGTAATAATCCAAGCTAGATTGATAATTAGAATAAGACATTTTTTCCTTTGCAATCAGCTCCTGAAGACGTGAGTTTATTTCTGGAGCATCCACTAACGCAAGTATTTGGCCCTTTGTCACCTTTGAACCGAGATCAACATTTAGGCTTTTGATATAACCAGGAACTTTTGCTCTTATTTCAACTTTTTCATAAGGTAGAAGATTACCCGGAAGGGATATACTCTTTTGTAGTGTAGATGAATCTAATGTCGTCACCTGAACTGAATCTGGCTTTATCTCTTCTGCAGCAGTGTTTTTTTTATCACTTTTTTTGCCCATACAGGAAATAGTTAGCGATAAGGCTATTAGAGCGAGAAATTTTCTTGAATTTATTAATTTAGTTTTCATGATCTGGATTTCTTAGTTATTTTTCTTCGGGAAATAGTGATACTCCTGCTTGCTCCTTGCTACCTATGAGTAGGTCATGTACCAATGGTACGATGAGCAAACTGCTAATCGTACTAAATACTAATCCACCTATAACAGCAATTGCCAATGGTGCTGTCTGTTTACCTCCTTCACTCAATCCGATGGCCATCGGTACCATTCCCACGATCATTGCGAGACTAGTCATCAATATAGGTCGAAGTCTATTGGAAGCAGCCGTTACTGCTGGCATATCGTATTTAAATTTTTCTCGCCTTATCGTTTCGGCATTTGATACAAGAAGGATCGCGTTGGCAATAGCAACACCCAAGGCCATAATGCATCCCATAAAGGATTGAATATTAATCGTGTTTCCTGTAAAATATAGTATTAATATAGAACCTGCCAACGCTCCGGGTAACACAGTAAGAACAGTAAAAGCAAGTTTAAAGGATTGGAAAAAAGCTGCCAACATGAGTAGGACAACAAAGATCGCCAAAGCCAAGCCTATAGTGAGCTCTTCAATAGTCTGTATGAGCATTTCTGATTGACCACGTGTATAGACTTTTACTCCAGCAGGGAGAGATCCCAATAGTTTGATGTTTTTATTTACATCTTTTACTGCGGTTCCAAGGTCTTTATTATAAATATTTGCTGTTAGTGAAATATAGCGCTGTTGGTTTATTCGATCATATTCTCCTATGGAGTTGATCTTTTTTATACTTGCAATATCCCGTAAGTATACTGTTTTCCCATCCTTATTTGAAATCGGTAGTTCCTCAATTTTTTCTACGGCATTCATGTGCATCTGGGGATACTCTACTTGAACTTGATAAGCATTTCCTGAGCTATTGTCGAGCCAATAGATGGGTTGGATAAATCTACTCGACGAAGTTGCATCAAGTACGGATCGGCCTGCTTTTTCAACCGAGATATCCATCTGGCCCATTTTTATTCTATCATAATTGATTTGAAGAGTTGGATATTCTAAGGGTTGTCCGATCTGCACATCACGTAAATAATCTATTTTATCTAATATGTTTTTTAATTTTTTGGCGATTTCTTGGCTCTGACTTAGATTTTTTCCCTGGATTATTATTTCTATTGGATTATTGGCGCCTAAACTCATTACCTGATCAACAAGATCCGCAGGTTCAAAAGACAATGATAATTCGGGCATGTTTTTCGCTACTCCATGCCTTATACTTTCTTTGAGTTGTTCAAGGGGGAGATTTGATTCCTTTGTTAAATTTACTTTCAAAACAGCTTCTTGAGGACCGCTGGTGTAGAGGTAAATCGGATTAATAGCATAGGTGGGAGGCTGTAGTCCCACAAAAGCAGAAGTGATTGCAATATTTTCCTTCCCAGCGATACTGTCTATCATTGAAAGAACTTTCTTTGTTGCATCCTCTGTTCTTTCGATTCGGGTTCCCGGCCGCATCTTTAATCTGACCTGCATCTGACCTGCATCAACCTTTGGGAAAATTTCCGTCCCAGATCCCAAGTAGCTCAGATAGGCAATAGTAGTCAAACCAATGAGCGACACGGGAACAATAATGGATTTTCTTTTCCGACATTTTAAAACGAAAGCTACGAGACGATCTTTAAGATTTTGAAGCGGGTCTAATGTTAGTTTCTCTTTCTTTTCAGCCATAAACCAATTGCAGAGTATCGGTACCAGTGTTTGCGATAACAGAAATGAAGCAATCATTGCAAAACCAACGGCTAATGACAAAGGTTTAAACATTGACCTTGGCACGCCGGTCATAAAGAAAGAGGGAACAAATACGGCAAGGATGCTTAAAAGAATAAGCAATTTGGGGATCGCCATCTCTTTACATGCTGTCCATACAGCCTTTCGGATGGGCATCTCATTTTCAAGATGATGATGTATGTTTTCAATAGTCACCGTGGATTCATCAACAAGTATACCTACCGCCAATGCCAACCCCCCTAAGGTCATAATATTAATGGTTTGTCCTGTTAAATATAGTCCCGTTAATGCCGCTAGTAAAGCCAAAGGAATATTTACAACCACAATGATCGCACTCCTGATATCTCTTAAAAATAGTAGAACCATCAAGCCGGTCAAGAATGCGCCAAGTATACCTTCAAATAATACACTTTGGAGAGAATTGCTAACATAGCCCGATTGATCAAATTCATAAGATACTTTAATGTCAGGTGGTATGGCCGACTGCATATCTGGTAAAGCATGTTTAATAGCCTGAACGACATCCCAAGTAGAAGCATCAGCTCGTTTAGTGACAGGAATATAAACCGTTCTTTTACCATTAATCAATGCGTAGCCAGTCGTTACATCCGCTCCATTATTAATTGATGCAACGTCCCTGACATATACAGTTGCACCTTCTTTATTCTTGACAGCGATATTTTCGAGTTCTTTGAAATCCGACACAATACTATTAGAAGGTGTAATTATAGTTTGATCAGCCGAACGTATATTACCTGCCGGAAGGATTGAATTATTCTTAGCGATGGCAGTAACGAGTTCATCAGCAGTTAGATTATAACCTCTTAGCCTTTCAGGGTCTGCTTTTATGACAATGGTTTTTTGGTTTCCCCCGAAAGGAGGTGGAGCTGATACACCCGGAAGAGAAGCAAACATAGGACGTACCTTGAATAAAGCGAGGTCTTGGATCTCATTTGAGCTTCTTGTCTCGCTACGGAATACCAATTGACCAATTGGTACCGAGCCAGCATCATAGCGCATGATAAATGGTGGGAGTGTGCCTGGGGGCATGAATGATTTTGAACGATTTACATAAGAAACTACTTCTGCCATTGCAGCTGCCATATCGGTCCCTTCATGAAACTGTAACTTTATTAATCCCAATCCCTGTATAGACTTGCTTTCAACAGTTTTTATTCCGGTGATGTATAGAAAATGATATTCATAATAAGATGTTACAAAGCCTTCCATTTGCTGTGGGGAAAGTCCTCCATAGGTTTGGGCAACATAGATCGTAGGTGCATTTATATTCGGAAAAATATCTATCGGTGATTTCTTAATTGCTAGGATGGAGGATGCAAGTATACCGAGCACCAAAACAAGGATAGTTATGGGTTTCTGGAGCGCAAACTTAATTAATTTTATCATCGTGATTTATTTTTGAATTGCGTTAGTGAAAATTGTGACATCGCCGTCAATTACAGTTAGGAGAAGATATGCTTTCCAGGCATCCAGATATGCTTTTTTATTATCCAGCTCAGCTTTTAGCAAACTATACTGCACCTGGATAAGATCCGATAGATTGATCAGTCCGGCACTATATCTTGCCTGTATGGCAAAAAAAGCATATTGCGCCGCATTTAACTGCTTTGTAGTTTCGGCAGCCACCAGAATACAATTGGAAAGCGTTTCACTAGCTATCTGTTGTTGAATTGATAGCAGGTCTTTACTTTGATCTATTTTCTCTTTAGCAGCTAAAGTTAGCATTTGTTGTTCCTGAAGCTTTTTTCTGGTTTCGCCATATTTCATTATAGGTAGGCTCAATTGAAATCCAATTGCATAATTTATTCTGTTTAACGAAAGTCCTTTTATGTCTCTATTCGTTCCGTTTTCTTGAAACCCTGAGCCTCTACCAAATGCTGTACTCCACAAAGTAACCTTAGGTAGATAGTCTTTGTTAATCGTGTTCTCTTTTAATAAATTTAGAGACAAACTGCTCTCGGCGGTTTTCAACATAGGGTTTTGACTAAAATTTGAACCACCTTGAGTTATTGGAGGCAGCACACTTATGAATGCTGTATCCGTTGGCAAGGGGAGGTCTTTGGAGGAAATAAGATGTGCAAGTAAAAGCTGATAAACTTTTTGTTGTTTTGTTGAATTGAGCACCTCAACTGTCGCTTTCGATAATTCGGATGAGAAAAATGTGCTGTCTGCTCCCGGTCTTATACCATTTTTGGAAAGAACGGCACTCTGTTTTAGATTGATTTTTGTCCTTTGTGTATTAGCAGAATAGATCTTGGTATGTTCGAGTGACAGTATTAAATCCAAATAGGTATTTATGATCTTAGTCCGGTGCTCAAGAGTAGATTCTTTAAATACCGCTTCTTTCACCCTATATTCCGCTGAAGCTTCGCCAATTTTGGCATCTTTTTGACCAAAAGTGAGTATATCCCAATTCAGTAATACACCAGCTGCACTTCCTACTGTGGGGGTAAATGAATTGCTGACCGAAGGTGGACCGCTGATGGGCAGTATCCCATTTGGATAAAAAAGTCCGGTGGTGTTATTTGCAGTCGCTAAACCAACTTGATAATTAGCATCAATATTTGGTAATTTGCTATATTGAACGACATTGATATGCTTTGCCGCTGCTTCAGCTTCATAACGGATACTTTGTAATTGGTGATAATTTTCACCTTGAGAAATAGCGTCTTTCAGGCTGATCCGCTTTTCCTCAGAATGTTGAGCTAATAATTTTGGTGGGCCAAAAAAGAAAAAGACGCCAATACAATAAAACCATTTAACCATTTTATTTAAGTTTGTCCCCTTAGGGTGTTTATAGGGACAAACCTAAAAAGTGATTTTGGAGAAATTTTGTCAATTTGGTTCTATACCAGAAAGAAAGTTAATTTTAATACTGTGCCGTCCATCAGTGTAACTATAATTTATACCAAACTGGTACAGTTTACATATCTGTTCTACCAATGAAAGCCCAAGTCCCATTGTTTTTTGTTTGTAGTTGCCCTTTTTGAAGCGTTGAAACATTTCTGAGGCTGGACGATCCAATGGATGCCCGGTATTTTCTACAGTAAGTACTCCATTGGAAAGCTCTATGGTCAGTTCCATACGGTTGTCATTATGTACGATTGCATTCTTAATAATATTAGAAATAAGAATTTCGACCAAGGTCCGGTTTGCATTTATCATAATATCCTTCTCCCAATATGTTTCCATTACTTTGACCGTATGTTCAAATTCCAGATATTCAGCAAGGATTCTTTGTACAACTACAGCGATATCAATCTTTTCATTTTCAGGGAATTGATTGTTTTCTATTTTGGAAAGCAGTAAAAGTGTCCTATTTAAATCGCTCATTCTTGAAGTTGCCAAAGATATATCGGCGATGAAAGACGCCATTTTTTCTGAGACATCACTCTGGTTAATAAGCAATTCGAGCTTGGCTTGTATAATAGCTAATGGAGTCTGCATTTCATGTGAGGCATTTTCTACAAATTGCTTCTGATTAATGTATGCCAAACGTGCTCTGGTAACTAATTGCGTCAATATTTGATTAAGTTGATCAAATTCCAATGTGCCGGTATCAGGTTTCAGTTCTATATTTTGCTTTTGAGCAATATCATAATGTTCCATTTCCCGCATTGTTGTGAAAAATGGAGCCCAAAGTTTTCCTGAACTTATTTTATTCAAAATGATTATTGCTATGAGCAATAATATAAGAATTAGCGCTTCCGTGGCGAATACCTTTATGATAAGATGAGATATTTCAGTAGCAGAAATAAAGGTCGTTACCGTGTATTCCTTTCCTTTCCAATCATAATTCTTAGAGAACATCTGAAAGGGGGGGGTAACGTCGTTATTTAGGAGAGAGAGAGTGGTGTCGCGGACTATATTCGGGGATTGTATTGGAGATCCTTCTATAATTTCATACTCACCTATAATTTTAGGAGTAATCTTACCATCTGTGGATATAAAAGACTGCCATACATTTTGTTGCTTTAAGTTAAGCAATTTCTCCTGCGCATGGCGCGCGTGATGAGTAAGCATCAGGAAAAATATTAGGGAACATAGGATTAAAATGATCGGTAATACGATAAGCAAAATCCTCGTGTTGCGGATTAAAAGTGGTTTATTCATATAGAAATCTTGTATCCGAGCCCATAGATTGTTTCAACTTTTACAATGCTGTTCGCCTCTTTGAGTTTGCGTTTAATATTCTTGATCTGTGAATAAACAAAGTCGAAAGAGGGCATAAGATCGGTTCGATTACCATAAATGTGCTCGGCGATAGCTTGTCTACTCACGACACGGTTTTTATTGTTCAGCAGATAGGCAATCAGGTCAAATTCATTTTTTGTAAATTGAAGAGGTTGCCCATTGCACTGCGCAGATCGGCCTATGGGGTCAATAATGAGATTTCCGATTTCCATCATTTCAATACCCTCATTGAATTGTCTTCTCATACATGCCTTTATCCTTGCGTTCAGTTCAGAGAGATGAAAGGGTTTTACCAAGTAATCATCAGCTCCGAGATTCAGTCCGATAATTTTGTCTTCCAATGAGTTTCTTGCAGAAATAATAATGACACCGTCTTTTTTCTTCTCTTCGCGCAATAACTTTAATAAAGCTAGACCATTTCCATCAGGAAGATTTATGTCAAGTATAATACAGTCGTAGTTAAAACCAGAAATAAGGTAGCTTGCATCTTTGAAATTTGTTGCCGTTTCGCATCTAAAATCTTCTTGGAGAAGATATTCTGTTATAGATTTCAGAAGTTCGAGTTCATCTTCAATGATAAGTATTTTCATATTGTCGCTTTCTTATACAAAGATAAATCAAGATTCTGTAGAAATTTTGTAGTTTGAGCTTTAATATCGATATTTCGCGGTTCAATTTTCCATTTGAGATCGAGATGTTAACAATATAATTCTATTTTTTTGCTATATTCCGTTTTGAAATGCTAAATAGGATAATCACTATAACTGCTAAGGCCAAAGTCAATATCCCACCATACAGAAACTCACGCTCAGGGTATTTTGTTCCCAGATAACCTGCAATCGGATAGGCAATTGCCCACCATAAATGCGAAAAAGCAAAGTGTGTACCATATACTTTTCCTTGATCTTCAGGCGCAATATTTTCGCCGATCAATGTTTCCGAAGGCATGTCGGCCAATGTCTGTCCTATACCTGCCAAGATCCATAGGAATATCAGGCCATTGAACGGAACAAAATTTGCAAAACTGATCGCAAAACCGATAAGCAGTGCTCCGCCGATCAACGACGAACGTCTTGTTTTAGATTTATCCAGACTACCCAATAGGAAAGCAGATATCGCAGCACCGATCCCGAAGACGGCCATAATCCATCCATAATGTTTGTCATCAAGATCGAGAGATGTCTTGATAAGACCAACCGTGTTTACAAGGACCAAGGCTCCCGCTACCGCAGATATAAATTCGATGCTCAGTGAAAAACGCAATATTCTATTTCCAAACAACAAATGGACACTTTTAAAAATTTCAGCCCATGTGCTCTTCACCTTTTTATTTAAGATATCAACACCCTGTTGCAAGGAAGCTTGGGGAATCGTCACGATAAGTATGATGGCCAGCACAAGCATGACAGCATCTACAAAGAAGATCTGTTTCGCTCCCAGCCAAGCGGAAAAAATGCCCGCTAGTGCTGGACCAAATACACTCAAAAGTTGAAACGTAGCCATGGATAGCCCATTCGCTTCACGATAAAGATCCTTTTGGATAACCTGTGGAATAATTGCTCTGTAGGTTGGAGTGAAGAATGCCGCAAATATATTGAGTACAAAAATCAACACATATATCTGCCATTCGCTGTTTACAAAAGGCAACAGACAAACAACAACTATTCGCCCCAACTGCGTAATCAATAAAATATTCTTCCGTCTAAACCTATCCGATACAATACCAGCAAATGGAGAAAATAAAATATACGCAGTGACTCGCAGTGTCAGAGCAGACGCCAGTATTTTGGCAGAACCATTCGGATTTAAGCTATAGGTTAATAAAGCTATTCCCAGCCAGGTAAAAGCGTCACCAAAAAGACTGGCTATCTGCGCAAAATACAATTTTGCGAATATCCTGTTTCTTAGAGCCGAAAATGGTTTGATCATATTTTGTGTGAAGGTTTCCATATTTTAATCGTTTTTATCAGCATACATTGTGTCTCATTTCAATCCTTTAGTATAGTGAACCAATTTTATCGCTTATAGATCAAGGTGTATGACTTCGATTTGTGTGAATGTCAGCCAATAAAAATGAAATAATAAGTAGTACAATAAAAGCAATCACTGCTACGGCGATCCAGGCCAAACCTGTCATCTTGGGCGTATGTTTTTTCTTGATGCCTCCTCTTTTTTTTGATTGAGGAGGCATTGCAATTTTTCTTTTTTTCTTTTTCCTTACAGATTTCATAACAACTGGATAAGGTCAAGCTTACTATTCTTCCTCTTCGGCATTTCTGATTGCGGAGAGTATAGTATAAGCATTTTTAGTTACTATAGTAATTTGATCTGGGTTAACTGACGAAGATAGGGTTATAGCAGTAAAGCCGCTTTGTTCCACTCCCTTAGCTACCTGAAGTAGCTCAAATGTATAATTACCTTTAGACTGTTCCTGTTGTACGACAATATAATTTTCTCCTTCCAGTTGTACAAGAGCATCCGTCGGTACTGCATCCCGCAGTTCAGCTCCTGTTTCCAAAAATGCTTTTACATACATCCCTGGCAGTAGTCCGGATTGTTTTGTAAAACGACAATGCACGGCAATCATCTTGTTGTCATCGGCAGCCTGACCTACCAGATATACATTTGCCGTTCTGTCATAGGAGGTTTCATTGGAAAGCGAGAATTTCACTGTCTGACCTTTTTTGATCTTTGCCATATCCTTCTCAAAAGCATTGAGTCTGAGGTGAAGGTCACTCGTACCCATAATTTCAAAGAGCACGTCCGTGGGTGCAACATATTTTCCACGATTGATATTGCTCGTTTTGATAAAGCCCGAAATGGGTGCATATACGTTTGCGGTCCGTGTTATGTTGTTTGTTTTTTTCAGTGCCACACTGTTGATACCGACCAACGCCATCTGTTGTTGCAGACCTGATATTTTGGCTTTAATGACCCTTAGATCGGAGCTGACCTGTTGAAAGGTCTTTGCCGAATTTACATCTTCCTGTCTCAGGTCTCGTTGTCTTTTGTATTCCTCCTCCAGAAACTCCAGACGCCCAAGGCTCTCCAGGTATTCCTGCTGCATGCTAATAAACTCTGGGTTTTCCAATGTTGCCAACAGTTGGCCTTTTCTGATTTCCTGACCTTGCAGCAGACCCGCAGTTGTTATGTACCCACCTAGAGGGGCAGATACTGAAGCAATATCGCCAGGTTCAGCATCCACTGTTCCTGTCATTTTAATGATGCCGCTGAGACTGCGTTTTTCTACCTTGCCGGTTTGGATATCTGACAGTTTGTATTGATCGGCTGTAAAAGTGATCGTCCGAGCCTTATTTTCAGTACTGTCTTTTGCACTGGATTCGGCAGTTGTCGCTTCTTTGTTGTCGCTATTTTTTTGTTCACCACAGGAAGAAAGCAATGAAGCAGATAAGAACAGAAGTGGAATATATGTTGTTAACGATGTTTTCATTGTTAAAAGTTTTAATTTATTTATTTCCTAAAACAGCCTCGATCGCTATTATAGTGCGGTTGTATTTATACAGGTTGTCCAGATATTCAGCCTGAATGGTATTTGAAAGAGTCAGGTTTTGAAGATATTGTGTGTACGATATATCTCCACTTTTGAAACTTTTATCCGAATTGGCAATAATAAGCTGGGCTTGGGGCAATGCCTGCTGTTGATAATAAATGAGCGATTTTTTGAACTTGAGGTATTCTTGAACAAGTTCCTTCAATTGTCCGTTCAGATTTGTTTGCGCCAGATCAACTTGTGCCTGTGCACGTTGTTCATTGATGCGTGATGCGTTGATCTTTGCCCTATATCCTCCCGGGAATATTGGAATACCTAAGCCAACCTGAAAGAAATTAAAGCGGTCCATACCTGTATAGGTTCTGTCAATACCATTGATCGTCTGCATGCCTTTGTAGGTCTGACTGCTAAATCCAAGAATAATATCAGGGAGTGCTCTGCTTTTTTCAAGTTCTGTTGTCTTGCGACTTACCTCGATCTCCTGTTTGAGATAGGAAAGCAAAGGGTTATCTTGTGAATTAAGGCTTTGCTGATCCAAAGAGAGATCTTTTGCCAGCAATTCCTTCTCACTGATGACAACATCTACATTGATATTCAGCAAGGTTTGTAGCATTTGTTGCGCAATGGTGATATCCGATGCGTTCTTCTCCAGCTCATTCTGTATTTGCTTGGACTGTACTTCTGACGTGACATTCTCCAGACTGGTCGCTTCCCCCGCACGATACCGTGCATTGCTGGCCTTGCTCAACTTAATATAGATGCTATCTTGTTGCAGCAGCAATTTTTTCTTTTCAAGTGCGTATTGATACTGTGTATAAGCCAGTTTTACTTCGCGCCTGAGGTCATTTTCCGTCAGTGCTTTATAGGCCATGCTGCTCTTTACCTTTTCTTCGGCTACTTTGGACTGTCTGCCATATACGGTGGGGAAGTCCAGTCGCTGGGTGAGGTTGATGAGATTGTCCGTTACCGTTGGATTACTTACAACCCCCTGTGTGTAGGAAACCTCTGTCTTTGGCATGGTTATGCTCCCTTTCTTGAGTTCCTGCTGTAGACCGATATCGTAGTTGGCAATCCTGATCTGATGATTGTTCTTCAGGGCAATATCGATCGCCTGTTGTAGCGATAGCGATTTTAGTCCGTTATTGTCCGCTTGCTGGGCTTTGCTTATTGCTGGGAGTGCCAACAAGGGGACAATAAGCCATGCGATTGCTGTGTTCATCTTATTTTTTTTAGAAGATTTGGAAAAATAGATGTAAAGGACGGGTAATACCAGTATTGTAAGTGCTGTTGCTGTGATCAGACCACCAATGACTACGGTAGCCAGCGGCCGTTGCACTTCTGCTCCCGATGAAGCCGAAATTGCCATCGGTAGAAATCCTAGTGACGCTACTGTTGCGGTCATCAGTACCGGCCTTAGACGCATTTTGGTTCCGATACGTACCCTTTCCTCAATATCGGTTATACCTTCGGCTTCGAGTCTATTGAATTCGGCAATCAGTACGATACCATTCAATACAGCTACACCAAATAAGGCAATAAAACCCACACCGGCCGATATACTGAAAGGCATATCGCGGATCAACAGCGCGAATACTCCGCCGATTGCCGAAAGTGGGATGGCTGTGAAGATCAGTAAGCCCTGTTTGACTGAGTGGAATGTAAAGTAAAGTAAGATCAAAATAAGGAGTAGTGCTACTGGTAATGCTACAGCAAGTCGACCGTTTGCTTCTTCCAGATTCTTAAACTGGCCACCATAGGTTACATAATAACCTGCAGGCAATTTTACCTTGGCAGCGATAACGTCCTGAATATCATTTACGATGCTTTTGACATCACGGTTTCTCACGTTAAAGCCCACCGTTATCCGTCTTTTGGCGTTGTCGCGTTGTATCTGTACGGGCCCGGGTTTATAGCTTATTTCTGCAAGTTCATTGAGCGGAACCTGTTGTCCATCAGGAGTACTCACAAATAGATTCTGTACATCGGTGATATCTACCCGAGAGGCACTATCCAATCTGACCACAAGGTCAAATCTCCGTTCGCCCTCATAGACCAGGCCCGAAATCTTTCCTGCAAATCCTGCCGATACGACGCTGTTGATATCTTCCACGTTCATTCCATACTGACCGATCTTATCCCGGTTGAAGCTGATATTGATCTGCGGTAGTCCTGTTATTTCTTCGATGTAAAGATCTTCGACACCAGCAATGGATTTGATCTTCTTGCCGATATCAGATCCAATGTCGGAGAGGATATCGAGGTCTTCGCCGTATATCTTGATGACGACATCCTGTTTAGCACCGGTGAGGAGCTCATTAAAACGCATTTGGATTGGCTGCTGGAAGCTGAATGTCGCATTAGGAATCACAGCAAGAGATTCCTGCATTTTTTCGATCAATTCCTCACGGTTTTTTGCACTTGACCATTCCTTTTTCGGCTTTAATACCACTATCATGTCGCCAGCTTCGATCGGCATAGGATCTGTAGGGATCTCCCCAGAACCGATTTTGTTGACGACCTGTTTTACCTCTGGGTAATTCTTGAGCAATATATCCTGGGCCTTTTTCGATACGGCGATCATCTGGTTGATTGAGCTTCCAACGGGGACACGGGTTTCGACTGCAAAATCGCCCTCATCCAGCTGCGGGATAAATTCTGCACCCATGCGGTGAAATGTCCAAACAGTAATAGCAAATAGAGCTACGGCAACCACCACCACCAAAAGCTTCTTTTTCATTGCCCCCTCAATGATAGGGCTGTACACTTTTTGTATCGCATTCATCATGCGGTCCGAGAAGTTTTCCTTGTGCGAAGTCTTTTTGCTCAGTACCAAAGCCGACATCATAGGCACATAAGTAAATGATAGCAAGAAAGCACCAAGGATGGCAAAAGAAACCGTCTGCGCCATCGGCGTAAACATTTTACCTTCTACACCGACCAAAGCGAGTAAAGGAAGATAGACTATCAGAATAATAATTTCGCCAAAAGCTGCCGCGGAACGTATTTTTCGCGAAGATTCGTATACTTCCTCATCCATTTGCTCCTGTGTTAGTTTTTCGATTCCGCCATACCTCATCTTGCTCCCAGCGATGCGGTGCATGACCGCTTCGACGATGATGACGGTACCGTCGACAATGATTCCGAAATCAATTGCCCCCAAACTCATGAGATTGCCCGACACACCAAATAGGTTCATCATGCAGATCGCAAAGAGCATGGTCAGTGGAATGACGGAGGCTACTACAAGTCCGCCACGTAGATTTCCCAAAAATAAGATCAGTACAAAAACCACAATCAGGGCTCCCTCGATCAGGTTTGTCGATACGGTTGATATAGCTCCGTCAACAAGCTTTTTGCGATCCAGAAAAGGTTCTATTTCTACACCTTTAGGTAGGCCCTTCTGTATTTCCGCTATTTTTTCCTTTACATTGGAAATCACTTCCGAAGAATTGGCGCCTTTCAGCATCATCACAATTCCGGTCACAGTTTCACCCTGCCCATTACGGGTAGCAGCACCATAGCGGGGACCATTTCCAAAACCCACGTCGGCCACATCTCTGATATATACGGGCGTACCGTTTTCCTTTTTAATAACGATATTTCCAATTTCTTCGGTATTTTTTACCAGACCCTCAGTGCGGATAAAATATGCATTGGGCCCCTTGTCGATATAAGCACCGCCTGTATTCTGGTTATTTTTTTCGAGGGCATTAAATATATCCGAAATGGTTATATTCTGGCTCGCCAGTTTATCCGGATTGACTGCAATCTGATATTGTTTGACAAAACCTCCGAAGCCGCTCACCTCTGCCACACCCGGTGTTCCGAGTAGTTGTCTTTTGATGATCCAGTCCTGAATGGTACGTAGTTCGGTAGCGTCAAATTTATCTTCATATCCTTTTTGTGGATGTACGACATACTGAAATATCTCGCCCAATCCAGTTGTAACAGGCGCCATTTCAGGTGTACCGACACCTGGAGGAATATTTTTTGAAGCAATGCTAAGCCGTTCCTGCACCTGCTGGCGGCCCCAGTAGATGTCCACCTTTTCTTCGAAAACGATTGTGACAATAGATAGTCCGAAGCGGGAGAAAGAACGCATATCCTTTATTCCCGGTATACTGACCATCGTTTGCTCCACCGGAAAGGTGACCAGCTGTTCCACCTCCTGGGCGGCGAGCGTTGGTGATACCGTGATCACCATGACCTGATTGTCCGTAATATCAGGTGTCGCATCAATAGGAAGTCTGGTTATAGAATATGTACCCCAGCATATCAATGCCAGGGTAAATAAACCGATCACCAACTTATTTTTGATAGAAAAATGAATGATCTTATTTAACATATTATCATGTTGTTATTAGTTATTGTTTAAGGAGATACTGGCCTTTCAGTTTTATATTGACCGTAATATCTTCAGTTGTATAATTTTTGAAATACCAGCCTTGAGGTCCCTCATAAGGTGCCAAAAATGAACCTGCAACATTATTTGAGTAAGCGATAGTATAGCTTTCAAAGTAATTGTTGTAGCCTTTCACCTCGCCATGAAAATCAAAATAGAGTTCGCCTTTGTCTGTGCTCCACTCATAGCGCAATGCGCCGTATTTGAGCATATTGACTTTATATTCGAGCCCTTTACCTGCAGGCACCAACACATTCACCTCATCAGCTCGATCCGCAAGTTGTGTTGCAGGTGGCGGATTGTCTGCAGCGCTAGGTCTGGCTACGTCAGGACCAGAACCTACATTGGCCAGTGTGATAACTTTATGAGCTTCCGCCGACGATGCCGATTTTTCCTCGCCTTTAGGTACATAGAGTTTTATAAAACCAGTTGCTTTTCCGATACCTAAAGGATCTATCCCATATTCCGCGGGTAGCACAGCACTTACCAGTAGCACTGTTCCGACGATAAATGCGATGATCACTTGCTTGACGATCGATTTTTTGTCCAATATTTGATGTGTTATTTCTGACATTTTTTTTTGATTTTAGGAGTTTAGATAACCGACTATCTGGTAGCCGAACAAGAGAAAACCTGCTGCCATGAGCAGTGTATTTGTTAATGTAGAGAATTTAAGAAAGCTTGGGTATCGCCGCCAGTTTGTAATGACGAAGAGGACCAGTGCCAAAGCGATGAATTGACCGATTTCAACACCGATATTAAACCCAATGAGGTTGGTCAGCAATCCTTCTCTGCTGAAACTCAGTTCCTGCAGTTTACTGGCTAGGCCAAATCCGTGAAATAGTCCAAATATCAGTACGGCGGCTTTGGTGTTCGGCTGAAAACCCAAGAAACGCTGGAATCCTCCTAAATTATCAAAACCCTTGTATACAATAGAAAGCGCGATTATGGCATCAATCAGGTAAGAGTTGATGGCCATGTTAGCCAGCACACCTAGTAATAGTGTTACACTGTGTCCGATGGTAAAGAAACTGACATAGAGAAGTACTTCCTTTGTTCGATAAAGAAAGAATATGACACCGACAAGGAACAATAGATGGTCATAGCCGGTCAACATATGTTTGGCGCCTATATACAGAAAGGGCACAAAAGCTACTCCCGAGTTTCCGCTTAGAAATGTCTGTGTGTCTTCATCGACACCGTGGGCAAATAGAGTTGCCGATAATATCAACAATAACACTGTTGATAAAACTACTTTTATATAATGCATCTGAATTTAAATCTTATGCCTATGCCTGCACTTGTCTATACCGAAAAGCTGACAAGTACCGACAAAGTGCGTGGTATGTTTAAATAGAAAATAAATTAGTGCTTATGTCCGTGAGCTTTATCAATGCTATCCTGGTTTACCACCTTTGTTGTACTACTATCTTGAGCAGGCGTTGCGGAAGTATGGCCACCCGATGGATCATGCGAATGTCCATGAGCTTTGTCTATACTGTCCTGATTGACGGATTCAGTTGTTGAAGGATTATCAGAAGTTGATTTGCTGTTATTGGCGCAAGAAGTAAAGATAAGGGCAGTACATACTGCAATGTAAAATGAATTTTTCATCGTTTTTTTATTAAAATATGATTGATTTAAGATTGCCTAGGATATAGGCAAGAGTAGAATCTTAGCTTTCAAAAAGGATTTGAAAGTTAAGCAACGATGAAAATAGGAGGGCCTCGGAGAGAGTAACCACAATGTAAGGGAGCCTGATAGGTGATATGCCTATCTGGTGGAAAAGTGTTCTGCTGGAAAGTGATGATAAATTTCCAGCTCATGCTGAATTCGGGTAAAGTTGCCAAAAAAGGCTTTACAGTATCTTTGACAGCATGATCTTTTTTGTCTTCGGAGTTTGTATAAGTAATCTGGTCCCCAGTATGTTGAATAGAAGAGAATAGGTGGCCTATATCGGTTTTTCCATTATTGGATTCAACAGTATTTAGGTGCGTATGTTCTTCAAATTCATCATGGTGATGGTGTGCAAATAGACCGTGCCCAAAAATAATTACTTGGGCCACTAATAAGAATAATGTTGTTAGTCTTTTTTGCATACTCGGAGTAAAAGTACAAATTAATCATAAGAATATCTCTATTAAGTTCTATATTGTTTTGCTGTTTTTCCAAAACTCTTTTTAAAAATCTTGTTTAAATGGCTTTCGTCGGTGAAATTTAGTTCATTGGCAATTTCTGATATTGTTAAATCACTAAATTTTAATCTTGTCTGAACTAGATGAAGCTTATATTGTATAATATAAGCTTTTATTGTGCTCCCGGTTTCTTTTTTAAAATATCTATTAAGGTGATCTGGAGATTTACCAAAATCAGAGGCTATCATTTTAATTTTCAGTAGCTCATTGTCATAGATATGTTGTTGTATATATGTTGTTATTTCGTGAACTTTACTTTTTGGATTGTCTATTTTAGAGAAAAGAGAAATGCTTTCTTGAATTTTTCTGGCGATCAAATGAAGCAATAGATAGATAATGTCTTGGACAATAATATCATCAAAGAATTGTGACCTATTTTTCTCTTTTAACAATTGATGGACAAGAGCTTTAAAAATGGCACTTTCATCTTTGGATATTAGATTTCCTTTTATGGCGTGATGGTTATGAAATATATATTCAAGTTGTTTATAGATTTCTGTTATATGTATCTGGCTTTCGTCAATTCTTATATTCTTAAGGAAAAATCCTTTTGTGAAGTCAATTATACAAACTTTTGTCGGAATTGGGATTTCGAATGTATGGGAGTCTTCCGGCGTCAAAAGGAATACGTCGCTGGAAAATAGTATAGGGATGGAAAAGTATGTTTCCTTTTGTGCCGATGCTAAAGGCATTTTGTTTCAAACACTTTTCGACAGCGTGAACACCGAGTTGCAAGAATACGGACAAATGGAAGAACCTACCATTGTGAAAAGGTTTGATGGTAGTGATATTACTGCCAATACCCTTGAATTTGAAAACCGTGTTTTTGCCTTAATTGAGGAATTGATATACATACTGAATAACTTTTAGATACTCTAACATGAAAGATATAACACAAAACTTCGGAACACTTTACCACCCTTTATCGGCTTTGGTTTTTTACCAAACCAAAGGGAATAATAAATACACCTATGTAGAACATTTTGATATGGACAAGAACGGTAATCCTATCAATGCTCATCCTTTGACAGAAAGAGAAGCTAAAGAATTGGCAAAAGCACTCAATACCAAAAAGGAAAAGAGCAAGGCATTTTTAAAATCTAACGGCATTCTGCCTACCAACGTCCTGCACATTAATCCGAGTGAAAACGGTACGGTGCTTTGGTACACCAAGCCACGAAAAGTAAAAATGTTCTTTACTGAAAGTCTTGAAATACCAAACGGTACGGCGAAAGTACCTGCAATGCTTTGGTATGCAAGCAAGCAGAGCCTTATTGTTTTCGCCCTTGAAAAAGACCACAGACCTACCGAGAATACCGTATTATTTCACGCACCATTTTTCAATATTTACGAGGACGGACACGTATGTATGGGAACTGTAGATATCAATATCAAAAATTCTGCTTCGGTGGAAGAATTTATGCAAGCGTGGGAAAGCTACTTTTTTAACAGCTATTTCAGTCACTTGGTAAACGAACACAACCCCATAAAAGGAAATTGTGTAAGCCTTTGGAAAGACCTCATCGGCACAGACAAAGCCTTTCCTAAAGATGTATTGAAAAAGACAAACAAGACCATAAAAACGATATTGTAATGAGCAAAGAAATTTTAAAAGTCCATTTTACGGACAGCGATTTGATAAATCCTACCAACCCGATAATTGTAAACGTAATCGGTGTAGGTGGTACAGGCTCAAAAGTAATGACTGCCTTGCTTGAAATGAACCACAGCCTAAACGAGTTAGGACACGCAGGGTTGTTTATTCGTCTTTGGGATTATGATGTAATTACCCAAGCCAATTTAGGAAGACAGCGTTTTGCAGAAAGTGAGGTCGGTTTGTACAAATCCGTTGCTATCATTAACCGTATAAATCGCTTCTCAGGTACGAACTGGAAAGCAGTAGCAAGGAAATTTGAAAAAGACAATAACGGCAAATTTCCCGATAACGTCGGAGCAAGTATTTATATTTCCTGTGTAGATAGCGTAAAAGCAAGATTTGAAATTGCGGATATATTAAGTGAATTGGGCAACGGAAGAGCCTATTCCAACCGCCCACGCTATTGGTTAGACTTTGGCAACAGCAAACATACAGGGCAGGTTTTACTATCTACCATAGGAAAAATTCGCCAACCCAATTCAGAGAAATACGAAACGGTGGCAAGCCTGCCAATGGTTACGGATGAATTTGGCGAACTGCTTAAACAGTCCGAAGTGGATGACGATACACCGAGTTGTTCCCTTACCGAAGCCTTGGAAAAGCAGGACTTGTTTATCAATTCCTCATTGGTGCAGATGGGTTGTTCGTTGTTATGGGGCTTGTTCCGTAACGGTTTGACACCATACAGAGTTTTTTTTCACAACCTGAAAGATTTCCGCACCCACCCTATAAAAGTCGCCTGATTGGAAAATCGGGCGGCAAAATGGGATACCTACCCACCATCCATTCCGGCACATTTTACCAAACAGGTTGCGACATTATTTGAGGGATATTCATTATCCCTTTCGTTGTTTTAAGGAACTTCTTTTCTTGCCACATTGGCGACCAAAGAAAAGAAGCAAAAGAACGCCGCAGGTTATATCTGGAGAGCAGTCTAAATTGATTAAATTTGGAACTCCTAAATAATACCAATATATCAATGATAAAAACCGAAATCAGCATAATAGTCAATCGAAAAACAGATATTGATTTAATACAACAAAAAATTATCGAGAATAATTTTAGATTTCCTGTTTATGTCTTGGAATTTGAAGAAGGTTTTCAAATAAAAACTACAAGTGATTATGAGGAATGGGAGTTGGATACTTTAATATTAAACAGTTTTCCAGAGTATGAATTTACCACTGACCTTGAGAAAGGCAGGAAGGAAATAAGGTTACAAATTTCAAGATATCAATCTGAACTATCTACTGATGGCTGGGGAAGAAGAATTGAAAATCCTTTAGATGAGACAAAATATCTGATAAAAAAATCGGTTCAGAAAACCCCGAATTTTAACCCCAAGGTAAAAGTTTTATTTGGAGACAAAGAACAGTTTTATCAAGTAAACATTATAGATGGTATTAATGAAGCAACGAATGAAAAAGGCTTCCTATTACTGAATGAGTTTAAAAATAATGTGAATGATGATACTGATTTTTTCAAAGATCGACTTTATAAATCTAAGATAGAGGCATTTCATTTTGGATGCGATAAGATGCGTAAGTTGGTAGATAATGATTTTGCTTTTTACCTTGAAAATGAAAAGAAAAAAATCAGAGAAATTCAAAAGATACCGCGAAAAATCATCAGGGATTTTATAAAGGCTTGCAACAGTTCCGACGAAAGTAGTATCCTGAAAAATCTTGACGAGAATATCACTTTTGAAGAACGCAAAAACTGGAAAACTATATTTGAAACCGAAGGTCTTTCGAAATTCAGAGAATATTTGAAATCATCCGAACAACAATTGTGTGGCAAGGATTTTAAAATTCGATCATCCTGGAATTTCAACTTACCAAACGTAACTATTGGTGTTAAGTATTTCCCCAAATCATTAAACTCAGAAGATCGACCATTTCAAAAATATGAACAGATCCAATTTGTAATAGAAAATGATAAGATAATTAAGGTTTATTATCAAATTTAAAGAAATAATGTAACCCTATTTTTCAATAAGACGAGTTACCAAACTATCTCTACAGAGAGACCTTCTTGTCTTATCAATGCATTTCAACAATATTTTTTATAAAGCTATTGCAGTTTTTGATATATTATCGTAATATTGCGATATAAATAAAAAAACAAATGGGTGTCACGAAGACTGAAATATTTACAGAAGAGCAAAATCATTTAGCTATTACTTTGAAAGCACTGGCGCATCCTGCAAGAATTGCCATTTTACAATATATCATCAAGCAGAATGCCTGTATCTGTAATGATTTGGTTGAAGAATTGGGATTGGCACAGGCCACCATTTCACAGCATTTGAAAGAATTAAAGAACATTGGCATCATTAAAGGAAATATTGAAGGGACAAGTGTATGCTACTGCATCAATGAGACAGTTTGGCAACAAGTTAAAAATGAACTCAATACTTTCTTTGTGGATGATATAATCATTGAAAAATGCTGTTAAGGCATTTTTTTAAAGCCTTCATATATCGCTACATTGCAATATATCATTTACTAAAATAATATCAACAATATGAAACTATCAGAAATCAAAGAAATCCTTCCGACATTGGAAAATGTTGAATTCCAATTAGAAAATGGAACTTTTGTACCCGAACATTTCCACGTTACCGAAGTGGGGCAAATAACTAAAAATTTTATCGACTGCGGTGGCGTAATTCGTGCCGAAAAAGTGGTAAGCTTTCAACTATGGAATGCCAATGACCTTGAACATCGTTTAAAACCCACCAAACTTTTAAACATCATTAAGCTTTCGGAAAAAAAGTTAGGTATGGAAGATGCCGAAATTGAAGTAGAATACCAAAGCAATACCATTGGAAAATATGATTTAGAGTTCATCGGAAAAACATTTGTCCTGAAAAACAAAACTACAGCTTGTTTGGCAGAAGATGCTTGCGGTATTCCGTCAGAAAAGCAAAATTTAATAGAATTGAACGTAAATCAAACCAATACTTGCACACCAGGTGGCGGATGTTGTTAATCATAAAATAAATATGGAACATTTCAATCGAAAATCCCATTGGGAAAATATTTACGAGAGTAAACCTTTAGAAACAGTGAGTTGGTATCAGCCCAATCCAGAAACTTCATTAAATTTTTTTCATCAATTCAACTTACCGAAGAGTGCAAAAATTATTGATATTGGCGGAGGAGACAGCTTTTTGGTTGACTACCTACTTGATTTAGGTTATGTCGATATTACCGTATTGGATATTTCCAATGCCGCTATCCAACGGGCAAAGGAAAGATTAGGCAGTAAAGCCAACAAGGTACACTGGATTATTTCAGATATTTCAGATTTTGTACCCACTCAGCAATACGACTTTTGGCACGACAGGGCAGCGTTTCATTTCCTGACGGAGAACCACGAAATAGAAAATTATATACAGACTACGACCAAAGCAATTGCCCCGGATGGCATTTTAGTGATGGGAACCTTTTCTGAACAAGGTCCCACAAAATGTAGTGGCATAGATATCAAGCAATATTCGGATAGTAGCTTGTCGAAATTATTTGAAAACTCCTTTGAGAAAATCAATTGTATAACCGTTAATCATACGACACCATTTGATACCGATCAGAATTTCGTGTTCTGTAGTTTCCATAAAAATTAAATCCCCCATTATGTATTCAGTATTATCAAAAACAATCGAACAAGTACAAAAGCAAAACATTAGCGAAGAACGTAAAACTATATTACAGCCACTGATCGATTTTGTACAGCAAAAAACAGCTCATAAGCGGGAAATAAATATCAACTTCATTTGCACCCATAATTCCCGCAGAAGCCATTTGTCTCAGGTTTGGGCACAAGTAGCCAGTGCGTACTTCAATATTGCAAATGTACATTGCTTTTCCGGCGGAACGGAAGAAACAGCACTATTTCCGAAAGTGGCAGAAACATTGGCTAATCAAGGTTTTAGCATCTTCAAAATTGCAGACACACATAATCCTGTATATGCTATAAAGTACAGTGAAAATGCTTTACCAATAATCGGTTTTTCCAAAAAATACGATAGCCCTTTTAATCCGGTTTCAGCGTTCGCAGCTATTATGACCTGTTCGCAGGCAGACGGTGGTTGCCCTTTTATAGCAGGAGCAGAAAAAAGAATTCCCATCACTTTTGAAGACCCTAAAATTTCAGATAATACACCGGAGCAATTAATGGTATATGCAGAAAGGAGTTTACAGATAGCAGGCGAAATGTTTTATGTCTTTTCAAAAATCAGCCGATAACCTATGCAACCAAAACTAAAATTTCTTGACCGTTACCTGACCTTATGGATATTCCTTGCCATGGCATTAGGTGTAGGATTGGGTCATTTCTTTCCCACAATTTCCAATGTTACAAACAGCTTGTCAGTAGGTACTACCAATATTCCCTTAGCAATAGGATTAATACTGATGATGTACCCACCATTGGCAAAAGTGGATTATTCCTTGCTACCTAACGCGTTTAAGGATAAAAAAGTAATCGGCATATCCTTATTGTTGAATTGGGTAATCGGTACAGTATTAATGTTCGGATTAGCTGTTTTGTTTTTACGCAACGAGCCCGATTATATGACAGGCTTAATACTGATAGGCTTAGCAAGGTGTATCGCCATGGTTATTGTATGGAGTGATTTGGCAAAAGCCAACAGAGAATATACAGCTATGTTGGTTGCTTTAAATAGTATCTTTCAGATATTGAGTTACAGTTTTTTGGTTTGGCTGTTCATCAATGTATTACCAGCAAAATTAGGTTTAGCCAATTTCAACGTAAGTGTATCTATGAAAGACGTAAAAGAAAGCGTATTGATATACTTAGGAATTCCGTTTTTGACAGGTTTTTTAAGTCGTTATTTTTTAGTCAAAACCCAAGGAATTGAATGGTATAACAGAACATTCATACCCAAAATATCGCCTATTACTTTGTATGCTTTACTCTTTACTATCGTATTGATGTTTAGCTTGAAAGGCGACAAAATAGTAGAGTTACCAATGGATGTGATAAAAGTAGCCATACCCTTAATCATCTATTTTGTATTGATGTTTTTCGTGAGCTTCTTTATCAATAAATTGTTGAAACTTCCTTACGACAAGAACGCATCAATCGCTTTTACTGCTACAGGTAATAATTTTGAATTGGCAATCGCCGTATCTATAGCGGTTTTCGGTATTCATTCGCCACAGGCATTTGTTGGCGTTATCGGCCCACTGGTTGAGGTCCCTGTTCTTATACTTTTGGTTAGGGCAAGTTTGTGGTTAAAAAAGAGGTATTATAGTTAATTTTATAAAGACAATATTGAAGTTCCAGCAAATTGAAAAATTCTATTTATATAAAAACCAAAATTGAAGCGGCAGCATTATTAAAAGCTGCACCGTTCCGGAAAGAAATTCGCAAGACCGAACCGCACAAACACAACAGCTATTTTGAAATTATTTATTTAAGAGAAGGAAGCGGTTTCCACACCATCGACCATACTTCATTTTCAATTAAGCCACCCACCGTATTTTTTGTTCGTAAAGAACAGGTACATCATTGGGATATGACAGATACACCTGACGGCTTTGTTCTGCTTTTAAAGAAGGGATTTCTCGACCAATCGATGGACAGTGAGCTGAAAAGTCTTTTATCCAAACTCAGCGAATTAAGTTGCATCTATCTGAAAGAAACAGAAAGTGTAGATACTATATTTCAACTGCTCACTACAGAGAAAGACTTTACCGTTACCGAAGGATTATTGAAGGCACTATTTGCTAAAATATTGATTTCAGCAAAACCTTTGACTAATAAAACGAGTAAAACCGATGATGTAATTACAGTTTTCAGGGAATTGCTCAACCAACCAAACGACCTTCGAAACAATGTTGCTCACTATGCAGAAAAGCTCCATACGACACCACAAAATCTCAATGCTATTTGTCGTAAAACACTAGACCAATCAGCTACAGAGGTAATTGCTGAACATATCATCAGTGAGGCAAAGAGGCAATTAATGTATACAGAAAGTCGTGTTTCTGAAATTGCCTATAGTTTAAATTTTAATGACACTTCCCATTTTGTAAAATATTTCAAACGGTACACAGGTCTTACGCCACAAACCTTCCGGAATACCTAAATCATACCGTTTTATTTTCAAATATACCGTATGTGATAGTTTGTATTGTACGAGATTTGTATGGCGTAAAATACAGGTTATGAAATATTTGACATTTTTATTTATACTTTCTTTTTTTTCAGCTTGTAATCAAAAACAAGAAGCTGTTGAAGGACAGTGGATAAAAGGAAACGAGCAGGAGAAACTTGAAACGATAGAAAATCAATTTCGTGGATTTGACATGGCAAAGGTTGAAACCGGATATCGTTATCAGGAATTATATTGGGCAGGACAAGACGAAAACTGGGAGTATGCTGATTATCAATTGGAAAAAATCCAAAAGGCGATAGAAAATGGATTGGAAAGAAGGCCTAAACGGGCACAATCCGCACAGCATTTTCTAACCGTTACACTCCCCCAAATGAAAGAGGCACTAAAAAAAAAAGGATACAGTTGTTTTTAATAAGAACTTCCAAGTACTTACCAATAGCTGAGTTAGCTGTCATGCAATGGAAAAAGTACCTTTTTTTACTGTAAAAACTCCGACAGAAAGACAATCACCCATCAGAAAATAATGCTTGAGGATATCAAACAGATAGATACAAATATTCTATTATGGCTAAATGGAAGCCACAACGAATTTTGGGACGAAGTAATGTGGTTTGCCAGCGGCAAATACACTTGGCTTCTTTTTTATGTTGCACTGATAATTTTGCTTATCTGGAAGTATAAAAAGGATGCCATCCTAATGATTTTATTAATCGTATTGCTCATCACAATGAGTGATCAGTTGGCTTCCGGCATATTTAAACCACTATTTGAAAGGCTGCGTCCAAGTCATAATCCAGCATTGGAAGGTGAGCTACATATAGTAAACAATTATCGTGGCGGCAAGTTCGGTTTTATTTCTTCTCATGCTGCCAATGTCTTTGCTTTGGCATTTTATTTAACCATATTAACTAAACAAAATCTGAAATGGCTCCCAATTATTCTCATCCCATGGGCAATTTTTGTCAGTTTGAGCAGGATTTATTTAGGCGTACACTATCCCGCTGATATTTTAGTTCCAGCTATTTTAAGTATGCTTATTGCAGGGATGGTAGCCCATTTATATAAAATATACAATCCAAAATTCATAAAACTATTTAATCATGATGTTTCAAAAAATAACTAAGACAAACCTATCAAAAACTACCATACTTATTCGACTGATGGTAGGTGCCGTATTTCTTTCGGAAGGAATACAGAAGTTTTTATTTGCAGACACCTTAGGTGCAGGACGTTTTGCAAAAATAGGTCTGCCTAATCCTGAGTTTTTGGGTCCGTTCGTTGGCAGCTTTGAAATTGTTTGTGGATTTTTAATTCTTATTGGACTTCTGACAAGATTGGTGAGCATTCCTCTTATCATTATTATGTTCGTTGCTATTGCAACAACTAAATCAGAAGTTTTAGCAGAAAAAGGATTTTGGGAAATGATGCATGGAAGTCGTACAGACTGGGCGATGCTTTTGGGTAGTATCTTTCTATTGATAAAAGGTGGAGGTCGTTGGTCGATAGATAGCTTGACAAATATTCCTAAATAAATAGGACAATTTCAATCACTTAAATATAACATATCATTTTAGACAATTTATATGAATAAGATACTATTTTCTGCTATTGCGTTAATGTTTGCTACAACAGCAATGGCACAACTTCCTAAAATTCCTGCTACATACAGTAACCTGGGCTATGATACTAATGGAAGATTATATTTTGAAAATAAGGGTGAAAAATACTTTGCTGAAGAATTTAAAAATCCACTAACGATCGAACAACTTCTTGGTAAACCGGAAGCTACTGAAAATGGGGTTCAGATGGATTTTGGGACTTTAAAAGGCACGGTAACCTATGGCTTGATCCCTTACGGAAAAGTTCCGCATCCCCTTCCCGTATATCGAAAAACCGTCAAAATTGAAGACGGTAAAATAGAGCTCAATATAAAAGAGGATTTCAAGTATCCGTATGATTTTGTAGACTGGAAGAAAAATGGGTACCTGAACCTTGGCTACCGAATTGCTGATGAGCAGGGTATGCTTTTGTTTGATGGCATAATTGCTTTAAAAGGTGAAGGACCATTTGAAGTCATACCGGCAATTTATGAAGGACCTTTTGTAAATATGCTTACTGATAACTCTGCTGTAATCTGGTGCAAAACCACACATCCCGTAAAGGCCGAAATTGAAATCAATGGCAAAGTTTATAAAGATGAGCACGAAACAACGCTGCATCGCTGGAATATAGCAGGACTTACCCCAAATACAAAGCACAACTATAAGGTAAAATATGGGATACAATCGCAATCGTATCATCTTAAAACTGCACCATCTAAAGGCAGCAGAGAAGCGTTCGTATTTGGTTATGCAAGCGACAGCCGCCATGCTACAGGTGGAGGTGAACGGAAAATCCTTGGAGCCAACGCCTACATAATGAAAAAAATGGCTGCACTTGCTCACATGAAGGACGTGCGCTTTATGCAATTCACCGGTGATATGATTAACGGCTATTTGAGCAGTAAAGAACAGCAGAGACTGGAATATTCTAACTGGAAAAAATCCATTGAACCATTTTGGCACTACATGCCCTTTTATATAGGTATGGGTAATCATGAAGCATTAGGTCTTATTTTTAAAGATGAAAACGGCAAGCAACAGGCATTTATTGATGCTTTTCCTTATGAGACCCAATCAGCAGAAGCACTTTTTGCAGAGGAATTTGTAAATCCTGAAAATGGTCCAGATAACGAGGATGATAACAAGTATGACCCTGACCCTAAAAATATAGACTTCCCTTCCTATAAGGAAAATGTGTTTTATTATACCTACGGAAACGTGGCGATGATTGTCCTTAATAGCAATTACTGGTATGCACCTTCCATTGCTAATCAAACGGCTTCCAGCGGAGGGTTGCATGGGTATTTAATGGATAACCAACTTCAATGGCTTCGTGAAACGATCTCAAAATTGGAAAGAGACAAGAATATTGACCATATTTTTCTTACACAACATACTCCTGCATTTCCTAATGGAGGACACAGTAAAGATGTGATGTGGTACAGCGGTAACAACGAAAAAAGACCCTACATTGGAGGAAAGCCCGTTGATAAAGGAATTATAGAACGCAGAGATGAATATTTAGATATTTTGATTAATCAAAGTAAGAAAGTGGTGGGGATGCTTACAGGCGATGAACATAACTATAACTGGTTAAAACTGACGGCTGATATGCCAATTTACCCCGAGAATTATCCGCATAAAAAACTTAATGTATCGCGCCCAATCTATCAAATCAATAATGGTGCAGCAGGAGCTCCTTATTATGGTCAGGAAGTATTGCCATGGAGTAAGCATACCCAGTCATTTAGCGTGGAAAATGCACTTTGCCTGTTTTATGTGGAGGGAAAAAAAATAACAATGAAAGTATTCAATCCGGACACTTTAAATCAAATAGATGAAGTCGAATTAAGATAATTAAAATGCAAGAGAATGTAAACGTAAAAGAAATCGCAAAAGTTTTCGGTAAGTTAGGTATTATAGGGTTTGGAGGTCCGGCAGCACATATTGCCATGATGCGTGACGAAGTGGTGGTTAAACGAAAATGGATGAGTGAACAGCATTTTTTGGATCTACTGGGTGCTACCAACCTTATTCCAGGACCTAACAGCACGGAAATGGCTATTCATATTGGCTATGATAAAGACGGTTGGAAAGGATTGTTAACAGCAGGTTTATGCTTTATTCTGCCTGCCGTATTTATCACTGGAATTTTCGCATATTTATATAATCTTTACGGACAGCTACCCGAAGTACAACCTTTTATCTATGGTATCAAACCTGCTATAATAGCCATTATTCTGGCAGCAATTTATCCATTGGCAAAACAATCTGTCAAATCCATAAATTTAGCTCTTATTGGTATTGCTGTTTTGTTCGCAGCGGTGTTTGGAGTTAATGAAATTTATTTAATGTTTGGTGCAGGTTTGTTAGCATTTGGATTGCACACGGTTCAGAACAGGCAAAATGATACTTTGCAAAGTATTGTTCCGTTTACCTTTCTTCAAATTACACAGACAACTTTTTGGACAGCGACAAATGCCAAACTGTTTTGGACATTTCTTAAAATTGGCTCCATACTTTATGGGAGCGGATATGTGCTGTTTGCCTTTTTAGATACAGAATTGGTTGCAACAGGTCTGCTCACAAGACAGCAACTAATGGATGCCATTGCGGTAGGACAGTTCACACCCGGTCCTGTTTTTTCATCGGTAACGTTTATTGGCTTTCAAATCAATGGGCTTTCAGGAGCCATTATCTCAACTATTGCCATTTTCCTGCCATCATTTGTTTTTGTGGCACTGCTTAATCCGTTAATGAAAAAGCTACGAAATTCTAAAGGATTATCTTCCTTTTTAGATGCCGTGAATGTAGCATCGGTAGCCATAATCATAGCGGTGTGTTACGAAATGGGTAAAGAAACTATTACTGATTGGCGGACGATGTTAATTGCAGTTTTGAGCATTGCAATAACTTTTGGATACAAAAAATTAAATAGTGCTGTTATAGTTTTGGGCGGTTCCTTATTAGGATATGTATTATTTCAAATTTGATAAAAATTTAGATTATTATCTTCATAAGGAGAAACTGTACAAATTCGTAACTTTCTCAGATTAACTGTCCATACCGATAACGGTTTCTATTACTCTTTCAAAATCATCAACATCGCTTCCAAGTAGTAGATAACTTGAAAACCCAATCTCTAAAAGAGATTTCCCAACTTTCTCATCATCAATATCGCTATGGGCAACCAGTTTGATTGCAGGGTACTCTTTCCTTAATTCTTGAAGCTGTTTAAGCACATTTTGGTCGTAAAAATCCAAGTCAATAATACAGACTTTGGGGATTTTGTTCAATGAAGACAACTGTGATAACCCGTTTTCTATGCTTTCTGACCTAGATAGGATTTCCATTCCAGATGCAGCGAGATCTTTGCAGATGTTATCGGTTACAGGGCTTTTGTCATTGATAAAAGACAGGGAGATTGTTTCTTGTACAGTACCAGTTTTCATACGTTACCTTTTTTTGAGTTAGATGAAGTTCCTGCACAAAAAGAAAGCGCAGGCAACTACACTTACCGCACATTGAGGTACTGGTATACCCGACAACGAATAAGCGAGCGCCCACGCCTATGGCATGAGCGTTCTTCCTTATCGTCCCGTTGTCTAAAAATTACCAGTTTTCAATGTGGGACTTAAAGCAAAAACACTTTAAGTATTTCTATATTTTACATAGCAAAGATACTAAACTCGTTTCGATATAGAAATATGATTGCTTGAAATCCGTTATTTGTTCTTTTGTCCATTGCAGACATAGTTTTGTTCAAGTATCCGTAAAAGGTCGGTTTGCTTAAAAATGATTTTGCCGCCTATCTGGATGTATGGGAGTATTTGGTCATCACGATATTGCTGTAAAGTCCGTCTGCTGATGTGTAACAGTTTACACACGTCTTCGCCTGAAAGATATATTTCACCGTTCATTACAGGACGGTAGTTTTTCAATATGCTTTCAATACGGGTGCGTAGCTGTGTAATCATTTCCCTGTGGGCAATGATTTCGTCACTATCATTCGTGAATAAATCCATTTTCAGTAGTATTGTCCGGCTGTCTGGCTTCGAGCAAAGTCTGTACATCCGAGCGTTTATAATAATTTTTGCGGTTCAGTTTTGAATACGGTAAAAGTCCTTTGCTTTTGTAGGTCTGTAAAGTCCGTTTGGTAATGTTCATCATCAGGCACACTTCTTGGTTATCAAGCCACTGTTCCTCTTTAAAAATGGGCGTATATTTCTGTGTGGCATTTTCGGTCAGTTCCAAAAGTGCTTTTAGCTCATTTTTCATTCCGTCTAGTGCGGACTTTTGTATTGCTAAGACTTCCATATCCAACTTGTTTTTTATTTCAAAATCTAATTTATAAAGTCTTTTTTCGTATTTTTCTATATTGTACTCATTGGCACTGGAAGGCAGCATTTGGCTGGACAAGAGCAGTTATTTGATGGTTTTAATAAATCAATAATTAGCTATCACAGTTGATTTTTTACCAAATGGTAAATATGCCAAATGATATTATTTTTAACTTGCACATATGGAAGAACTGATTGAATATATTCTGCAATTTGGAAATCTTAACAAGCAGCAAATTGAACTTGTAATAAGCAAGGGACAAATCCTGCAATTAAAAAAAGAGGATTATTTTTCTGAGGCGGGGAAAATTCCAAAGCAGGTTGGGTTTATAGTAGAAGGAGTTATTCGTGGCTGTTATTACAATAATAAAGGTGAAGAAATTACCCGTTGCTTCATCAGCGAAAACAGCCTGGTATGTGATTATGTCAACTTCGAGGCGAATGCTACGTCATCTGAGTACTTGCAAGCTATTACAGATTGTAGTCTTATCGTATTTTCAAAGAAGAATTGGGAAGAACTATCCCATATTATCGTTGGTTGGGAGAATATTAAAAATAAAATGGTGCAGCTGTGCATGTACCAAAAATCAAGGAAAGGCCCGGTAATTTCGCAGGACGCTACAACAAGATACCTTGAATTTTTGGAAAATTATCCTTCATTGACCAACCGTGTTCCATTATCATACATAGCTTCCTATTTAGGGGTTACACAACAATCTCTTAGCAGAATACGGAAAAACATCCGCTGATACACTTTTTACCATTTGGTAAATGATGCCGCTGTCTAATACCTCAATTTTGTATTGAAATTTAAAAATTACAAAAAATGAAAACAGTATTAATTACAGGAGCAAACAAAGGCATCGGTTTTGAAACTGCCAGACAGCTTTTAGAAAAGGGATTTTTCGTATTTATTGGAAGCCGTAATATCGAGAACGGTTTGCAGGCAGTTCAGAAACTGAATGCAGAAGGCTTTTCAAATGTAGAAGCCGTAGAACTAGATGTTACTGACCCTGCATCGGTACGGCTGGCACGGGAAGAAATAGGCAACAAGGTTTCGGTTTTGGATGTACTTATCAATAACGCAGGCATCAACGGAGGAAGTGAGCTGGCTTATTGGCTCTTTCCTAAAATCAATGGCTTGCTAACTGGCAAGGAAAAGAAAAAGGCAACTTTGGTTATGCCTTACTATCAGAACAAAGGCTTCGGTATCGGGTTAGTACAGAATTTTTAAATCAGTTTATTATGTGGTTAGTTTATGCTTTATTATCCGCTTTGTTTGCTGCACTTACCGCCATATTCGGTAAGCTGGGCGTAGCAAACGTCAATTCCAATCTTGCAACCGGGATACGTACGGTGGTCATATTGATAATGATATGGAGCATCGTAATGGCAAGAGGCGAAGCAAAAGGAATTAGCACTTTGTCAAAACAGAATATCACTTTTCTTATTATTTCAGGAATAGCCACAGGTTTGTCGTGGCTATTCTATTTCAAAGCCCTGCAATTAGGAAAAGTATCGCAGGTGGCAGCCGTTGATAAGCTAAGCGTAGCCCTTACAATCATCATCGCCGTCCTGTTTTTAGGCGAGCAGCAAAGATGCTCATTGCGACGGACTATGCCCGTAAGATGTCGCTCGATATGCGTATGGTAAGTGACCATCCCGACAACAAGGCTTCGCATTGTGCGGTAAATATCGCCAAGTATTACAACCAGTTCAACTCACAGAAAGGAACGCAGTTCGTTTTCTCCGATTTGGGAACCTACAAGCCCGGCGAATGGAACGTGTACTCCGAAATAAAACGCAAACTCGTGGAAGACCACGGCATACCTGCGCACGAAGTAAGGTTTATTCAGGAAGCGAAAAATGATAAGCAACGTAAGGAACTTATCAACGGAATGAACGAGGGCAAAATCCGTGTACTGTTCGGTTCTACAAGTATGCTCGGAACTGGCGTAAACGCACAGAAAAGAGCTGTTGCCGTTCATCATTTAGATACACCGTGGCGACCGTCTGACCTTGCCCAAAGGGACGGGCGGGCAATCAGAAAAGGCAATGAGATTGCCAAATTCTTTGCCGATAATAAAGTTGCTGTGATTATCTATGCAGTTGAAAAATCGTTGGACAGTTACAAATTCAACCTGCTGTATAATAAGCAGCTTTTCATCGACCAGTTAAAGACTAACAACCTGACCAAAAGAACGATTGACGAGGGAAGTATGGACGAAAAATCGGGAATGAACTTTTCGGAATATGTGGCAATCCTGTCAGGAAATACAGACCTGTTGGATAAAGCCAAACTGGAAAAACAGATTGCAGGACTGGAAAGCGAAAAGCAGGCGTTCAACCGCTCTAAATCCAGTGCCAAATTTAAGGTACAGGATTATATGGAAATGTTGCAAAGCACTCAATCCCGTTTGAGCCGGATGAGTACCGACTGGGAAAACTTACAGCAACGCCTGCAAAAGCGTTCGGACGGTACAATCGAAAACCCTGTGCTGTTAGATGGCTTGCCGCCCAATGCAAATCCGAAACAAATAGGCGCAAAACTGAACGAGATTGCGAACAAAGCCCGCACGGCAGGCGACTATCGTGAAATAGGCAACCTCTACGGGTTTCAATTATTGGTTAAAACAGAACTTCCAAAGGATAATTCAACACTCGAAAGGGTCAATAGATTTTTTATAACTGGCGAGGGCAATATCAAGTACACCTACAATAACGGTCTGATGGCAAAAGACCCCGAAACCGCCGCAATGAATTTTTTAAGGGCTTTGGAAAAACTGCCGGGCTTTGTGAAGCAGGAGCAGGAGAAAATCGCTGAAATACCAAAAGACCTACCGATACTTCAGGAAGTGGTTAACGGTACTTGGGCTAAGGAAAGTCGATTGAGTGATCTTAAAACGGAACTGGCTGCCGTAGAAAGAAAGATACAGCTATCTATTACGCCGGAAACCAAACAAGATGCTTCGGAGCAGGCAGAAAAGCAGAATGAAGCCCCAAAGGTGCAGGAAAGCATTATACGGACAAAAGGCGTTCATTCACCTCGTGGCGTATTATAATAGTCGTTACTTTTCGTCCTTTTCGTCCATTTTTTTTTATTAGGGCTTCACACAGGCTGTCAAGGAATTTGGTTCGGTTTATCTTACGGGCTTTCAGTTCCATAAACGTATGGTAAAAATCGCCCAATTCAATATTAAAGGCATCTTCAAATGCTTTAGCAATCAATTTTATATCTGTATTCCCATTGTTAAATACACCGTGGGAGTACAGTGCATATATGAGTTCAGTCAGTGCCGTTTTGCTTGCCGTCCATTTCAATGAATTGTCCGAACCCCTTTTCACATTGATGTTATTGAGCCTGTCTTCCAAATAAACTTGTATCAGGTCATTGGCAATAATCTTGGCAACCTTATAATCGTGTGAAGTAGAAAAACGATGGTCTGCTTCAAAATAAAATGTGTCTAACCACAGCCTTATATCGTGCTTGCCACGCACAAAGAATTTTTCGTCAACGAAAGAATTATTGCTGCGGTAATACTTGTAAAAATCAAGGTTGTTTTCAAAGAACCTTTTTAGCTTTTTCAGTTCTTTGGTAAAATATTTCTTGGTACGCTTGTTCCCGTAGGGTCTTCTTGTTTCGATTTTATAGATGGCATTGTAGTAGATGAGCTTTGAAACAATAACAGGTTTCTGATACTTGAAAAAATGGATTTCTTCTTCCATATTCTTAAAGTCATTTTTCAGTACAAAGTCCTTTAAGTCGGCAAGGCTTTGTATGATATGGTGTATAACGGCTTCAATTCTTTTTATGGGGCAGTCGGTTTCAATCTCCAGTTCCTGGATTGCAGTTTCCAATTTAAGATATGTTTCATTGTAAAATTTATCCATTCGCTTCATTTTGATGTAATATATTATTGGTTAATACAGAAAAGCTAACACTGTTCGTATTAGCTTATGATGCAATTACTGCTTAAAAAAATTCAACCTCTACCGTATTGATGATGGAACGATAGATAGATTTTTGTTGCATACTTTAATGAGTTGTAGCATGATGCAGGTCAATTTTTAGGAATTTTCCCGCATCACGAACTGCTTATTTACCGATTTTTCTACGGTTTTTGCAGTTTCCAACCATTTGGTATTTTATTTTAATATGTCAAGGCAAGCCCTACGCCCCAACCCATATCACTATCATAGTGGGTACGTATACCTATATTTTTATTGATAATATACCTAAGTTCTCCCATATATTCAAAGTCCGTATTGACCATAAAGCCGCCTCTTAATCTTTTTGTGATAGGAATATCCTCTCTCATTAATTGTAAACGGACTATTCCATCGTGATATACCTCTGCCTGGAAATTAACCAGCATCGGGAGCGTATAGACAAATCCCAAACTAAACTGTCTTCGGGTATTTTTTTCATTCCTTTGTCCGAACAAATTCTTCTCATGCTCGTCAATCCCCATTTTTCGGTAACGCCAGTCAAAACCTATAAACGGCATAAACCATTGCATTCTGCCCAAATACCTACCTAAATGTGTTTCTACCTCGTAGCCGTGCATATCATTGTAACCTAAACGCCATTCTGTTCCTAATTGGTAGCGTGCATTCATTAGCATAGCTTCTCCATCATTACCATTGGTTGCAAAATCGTTTTGTGCCATAAAATGAGGCATATTACTTTCTCTTTGCAATTCTTTATAGGCTTTTGCCTTATCGGGTAGATAGGGGTTATTGTAGTCTCCAACTTCAAAGACCCTGTTCATTCCCGCCATCATGTGATATAATATATGGCAATGAAAGAACCAATCACCTTCCTCATTTGCTAAAAACTCAATGGTATCTGTTTCCATAGGCATGATATCCAACACATTTTTAAGCGGCGATTTTTCGCCTTTTCCGTTTATCACCCTGAAATCAAATCCGTGAAGATGCATTGGATGCCGCATCATTGAATTATTATAAATGGTAATCCGTAGAATTTCTCCTTTTTTTACAGGTATTTTGTCAGTTTCCGAAAGTATTTTATTATCCATGCTCCATACATAGCGGTTCATGTTGCCAGTAAGTGTGAATTTCAACTCTTTTACAGGCGCATCATTTGGAAGAGAGGTGTTATAAGGTGATTGCAACATAGCATAATTTAATGTTTTGATGTCTCCCAAGGCATTAGCGTTGTAACGGTTAGCGTCGTTATCCATATCCATACCCTCATGCTTACTGTGGTCTGCTTTTTTTGTTGCATCTCCGGTAATTTCGGGATACATCACTACATTCATGTCCATTTGGTTAAGGCTCATCTTCATGCCCATATCGTTCAAATCGCCATTCATTTTCATCATATCGTTCATCATCTTCATCCCCTCGAAATACTTCAATCGTGGGAGTGGAGAAATAAGCTGTTTGACCCCATCACCTATAAAGTAACTCGCAGATTGTGTCCTGTCTTCGGTTGTTGCTAAGAACTCGTAAGCCAAACCATCTTGAGGGATAGTCACTACAATATCGTAAGTTTCAGAAACGGCAATGATTAACCTGTCCACCTCGACAGGCTCAACATCATTCCCATCATTAGCTACTACTGTAATTTTTCCTCCAGCATACCGTAGCCAGAAATATGAAGACGCCCCTCCATTGGAAACACGCAATCTGACTTTGTCGCCTGCTTTTAGCTTTTTACCATCAATTGTTTTCAAATCGGTGCTATGGCTACCATTTATTAGGATTTTATCATAGTAAACGTCACTGACATCCATCGCCAGCATCCGCTTCCACTCGTTTTTTACCTTTACCCCTAATTTTCCCTCCTTAATAGCTTCAACATATGATTGTGTTGCGCCTTTCTTAATGGCCGCCCAATCATTTGCATTGTGTAGCATACGGTTGATATTATCGGGGTTAAGATTTGTCCACTCACTTAATATAATTGGAACGGTCGGCAAATCGTCAATTCCTTTTCTGAATGTCTTATCATCGCTTCTTTTCTTCATGATAAAACTTCCGTACATGCCAATCTGCTCCTGCAATCCTGAGTGGGAATGGTACCAGTGCGTACCATGCTGGATAATCGGAAAACGGTAGGTGTAGGTTGTGCCCGGTGCGATGGGTTTTTGTGTAAGCCAGGGCACACCGTCTTCTTTATTGGGCAGGAACACACCATGCCAGTGAAGTGATGTGCTTTCTTTCAATTGGTTGTGCACCACTATTTCGGCAGTGTCGCCCTCGGTAAAGGTAAGGGTGGGCATGGGGATTTGCCCGTTTACGGCAATTGCCCTTTTTTGCTTACCTGCATAGTTGACAAGCGTATCTTTTACATACAGCTCGTAATGCACCACTCTCTGTGCAAACAGCGTTTGCGTGCAAAGCAGTATCAGCACTGTTTGCAAAATTCTTATAGGTATTTTATTATATCTATTCATGATTTGAAAAATTTTATTTAATGCTGTCTTCCATTGTGCTAAACCACGCTATCAAAACCTGCTTATCCTCCGGTGACAATACTGCATTGCGATGAATTAGTGTGTATGATGACAACGGCATTTCCCCGTCCTTAACCTGCCCGGCCATAGCCCTGAACTTGTTTCGCTGCCTGCGGACAGAATAGTCACCAAATTCGCTAAAGTTGAGTTCCTCTTTCCCCTTTTTTATATGCTCTGCCATGTACCATGCGCCGGGCTGGATACGGCTGTACCACGGATAATGGGTATTGTTGCTATGGCAGTCATAACAGGACTGAACAAGGATAGCCTTTACATTTTGGGGTACGGCGTACACCCTTTCGATATGGGTGGCTGGCACTTCATCCGACTGGTTCCGTAACGGCTGAAAGAACTGTATGCCGATGAGGATAACAGCCAGTCCCAATATGATTTTCTTTTTTAAGGACATATCAGTTCTTTGTGATAGTTTCCGTTACGGAGCCACAGCCCGGCATCTTAGCACCGTAGTACGGGTTTTTGATTTCCTTTGTTTCGCTTAACCAAAATGCCCCTTTTCCATCGTTAAATTTGGGACAGGCTATCTTATATACGGGTTTGCCCAAATCGAACGATTTGGCCAAATCGTAAAAGTCTTCGCCCAACATGACAAGGTGTTCCCTTTGGTGTTGGATGCTGCCCAAGTTGGCGGCTATATGCACGCCATTTTCCTCTATGCTGGCGGAGATGTCCTTATAAGCCTTTAGCTGCTCTGCATTAAAACGGGTCGTATCCAAGCTGTAAAGTGTCTTTACCAAGCCCTGCGCCGCAAATACCGCCTCCTTGTCATCATCTGAAGAAAGAGCGGACACCAACTTCCCGTACTGCCCGAACAGACCCGGTATGGTCGGCTCTGCGCTTGCAGTATGATTGGCATGTGCCGTAGTGTCCGTATGGGCTTCGGCAGAGCTGTTCTTCTTTTCTGAATTGCCGTTACATGCCGATAATATAAATACGGCGATACCAAGAACGGTTGAGATTACATATTTCATCGTTAGTTAATTTTAAAAGTTAATTACTGTTTTTGCTTTTTTAAATAATTGGTGTAGTTATCCCTGCTTTCAAAGTAGGATACTTCACCGTTGTTTCCCGTAACGGCAATCACCGCAAGAGCTTTGTCTACCTGCTTATGGGAATAGGGGTCTGTTGCTACCCGCACGCTGGCATCCTTTGGAATGCGCTCCTTGCACATTTCGCAGCATCCGTAGTAGGTTTTACCGCCAAATTTTACGTCAAACTGCTTTTTGCCCATATAGGCATCGTTGACCATACAGACTTCATCCGATGGAACCAATTCACCTATTTGGGTACTATGCCCGTGGCTTTCCGGAGTTGCCTGCGAATGATGCTGTTCCGCTTCATTCTTATTTGACCCTGCCTGCCCGCAAGCGGTGAATAGCAGGGCTGATAAGGAAATAAAGCCAATTATTATTTTGCTCATGTCGAAACTGTTTTTTGAAATTTTATTATTTACTTTCTTGAAACTCTTTTAGCTTGCGCTTCATCAGTTCAATTTCTTCCGCTTGGGTTTTAAGTATGTTTTTTTGCAGCTCTATCAGTTCCGGGTCGGTCAGGTTTGCCTTTTTGGACATCAAGATGGCTGCTGCGTGATGGGGTATCATACCCTTTGCAAACTGCTTGTCCCCGACATTGATTTGTTCCCTGATACCAAACCATGAAAAGATGCCAACGGCAACCGAGATGATGGCTATCGACCAATTCATCTTTCCGTTGGGGTACATCACTTTCATTATCGCTAATTCGATAAGCAGCATTGCCGAGGTCATCAGCAGGGTCATGTACAGGTTATTGATATTGGGTATCAGGTTCTGCCACCCGTCAATCATGGCGTACATGATAAAATACATCACTGCGAACATGGCGACAGCCATCACCGCAAAGCGTTTGTACATGCCCGAAGCATGTTTTGGATTGTGCGTGCCATGCTCCGAGGCATGACCCGCATGGTGACTGTTTTGCATATTTTCCATAACCCCGAAATTTATTTGCTGTTAATTGTTTTTTCCACCTTACCGCAGGTCAGCATTTTAGAACCGTAGTAAGGGTTTTTGATTTCCTTGTTTTCGCTGAACCAAACAGCACCCTTGCCGTCATTGAACATCGGGCAATGGTCTTGATACAATGTTTGCGATGTACCGAACAAATCAATCAGGTCTTTCAAATCTTCGCCAAGCGAAGCCAAATGTTCCCGCTGGTGGTGGATGTTGCCAACATTTTCCCCGATATGTTCTGCGTGTTCTTTAGCATCGTCCGCTATGTCCATGTATTTTTTGTGCTTATCGGCAGGAACGGCTTTCATGTCCACCTTATTCAGGGTAGCTAACAGCTTTTTCCCTGAACTGGCGGCAGCTTTGTCATCGTCCGAAACAAGGGCGTTCTTTAAGGACAGATAATCGGTAACTATGGGCGCAATAGAAAAGTTTTTTGTTTCTTCTTTTCCTGTTGCTTTTGCTTCCTGACCGCTCGGTGTTTCGCTCACAGCGGGCGCAGCTACCGTTTCATCCTCTTTTGGTTGGGAAGCTGGCTGTTCTTGTGATACCACAGCAGTATCATTGGAAGACTGCTCGTTTTTGTTGGATACCTGATTGCATGATACTGTTACAAATGCCATGATAACAGCAATGATTGATAATGTTAGATTTTTCATTTTTATTTATTTAAATTAGTTTTACATACTGCTCATGTCGTGTCCTGCCATCGGGTCTGCTCCATTCCTAAAAATGTATTCGCTGTTTAAAAGATAAGCACCTGAAACAACTACAATATCTCCATCTACTAATCCTGAAACGATTTCTATTCTGTTATCTATTTCCGTTCCCGTTTTTACCATTCTACTTTTAAATGTCTTTTCTCCTGTTTGTACCCATACGGTTTCACTTTTACCATTTCTTATTACAGCATCTACCGGCATGGTTATGCCTTTAGTCTTCGGCGTTTCAAGAAAAACATATACAGGCATTCCGGGCTTCAACTCTTTATTTGGATTAGGTACTGTAATTCGTATCAAATTAATTCTTGAAGCCGGATTAAGTTCGGGGTTGCTAAAGTCTATTTTGCCAGTAATAACTTTGTTATTCAGGTCAGGAATTTGTACTGTTGCTGTTTTTGTCTGGTTGATAAGTGACATTTGGGAGGAATAAGCCTGTGCTTCTGCCCAAATTGTAGATTGGTCAGCCAAGTCCACTATCGTGCCGCCTTCTGCCACATAACCGCCCTCTAAAACTTGCAAACTTGTGATGTATCCCGAAGCCGTACTGTAAAATGTAGTTGTTGCCGATATTTTGCCAGCACTTTGTAAAGCTCTAACCTGATTATCCGTCATGCCCCACAATAACAATTTGTTCTTTGAACTTTGTATAAGCTGGTCAAAATCTATTGAATTAATATTTCCGAAAGTTTTCTTCTTTTCCAATGCCAGTAAAAATTCCTGCTTTGCATTGTTCAGTTCTTCACTATATATTTCCATTAACGGGGAACCTTTGATTACAAAGTCGCCAACGTTTTTATAATGCAGTTTTTCAACCCGTCCCATAACTCTGGAGCTTACGGATTGCATATTGTACTGATTGAAATTTAATACACCTGTAAGTATTACTCTATCCCCAAAAATACCATCTTTTAAGGTGTCTGTTTTTATGTTGCCCAACTTAATCTGTTCGCTATTCAGTTGAATGGTATTGGGGTCTGCTTGTTTGCTTTTCTCAACCCGAACAAGCTCCATGTGGCATATAGGGCAGTGACCGGGTTTGTCTGATACAACCTGTGGGTGCATGGAACAGGTATAGTAACTACCATCATTATTGCCTGCATGGTCATGTTTATTGTCTTTACAAGACAGCAAAACCGACATGAGGAGGGCAATTGTTATGACTAAATAATATTTCATATTCTAATTATTTTTTGTTCTTACAAAACTTTCACTATCCATAAGGTACTGTGCATTTCCGGCAATCTCATCCGAGGGTAACAGCCCCTGCAATACTTCTATATATCCGTTCGCTTCATTACCTGTTTCAATTTTATTCACGATAAACCCTCTATCTACTTTTTTCAAAATGACTTTCGTTAATCCAAGGGAAATGACGGCTTCTTTAGGTATCCAATTACCGGAAATTCCATCTGTTGCTATTTCAGATTTAACCTGACTTCCAATTGGTAAGTGCATACGGCTATTATCAAAATAGACACGCACTGATAACGTTTTACTTCCGGGTCTGAAAAATGGTTCTATAAACCCAATAGTTCCGGTAAATTTCTTCTCCGGTGCTACTTCCGGTATAATACTTACTGTTTGCCCTGTCTTTACAAGTGGTACATCCTCGGGAAAAATATTTAACAACACCCACGATTTTCCCGGGTTAAATACATTAAAAATAGTTTGTCCTTTTTGAACATACATACCTTCTTTCAGGCTAAGTTCAGAAGATGTTTCGGATATTTCGCCCATCGAATTTGAGGGTAATGTACCACTTCCCATTGACCCGGCTGTGCCGGTTTCGTGAATATGTCCGGCATAGTTGCTGTAAACAGATACGGATAAATCAGGCTTTCCTTTTTGGATGATACTCTTCAATTGGTTTTCGCTCATTCCAAGTAATAGCAATTTTTGTTTAGCTGCATTTATCATCATATTGTTCGTAGCATCATTTTTTAATAGAAACAATAAATTTGCTTGTGCTTCCATCAGTTCTGGGCTATAAATATCCATCACTTTCTGCCCCTTTGCTATTTTTTGGAATTTATAACGTATATAAAGATTTTCAATCCTGCCGGATATTCTGGCGGATATATTTCCAGTTTGTCGGGTATCATAAGCAATATTCCCAAGAGCTTGTACGGTTATGTCTTTTTGCTCTGACTGCATCCTAATAGTAGGAATGTCTGATATGACAAATTCATTAGTTGGTTTAAGCAGTGTATTCAACTCAATACTTTCCGCTCCATTTGTATTTACTGTTTTTTGCTCCAATTCCATTCCGCACTTGGGGCATTTACCGGGCTTGTTGCTGGTAACTTCGGGGTGCATGGGGCAGGTATATGTCGGGCTATTTTTAGCAGTATGACTGTTGTCGGGATGACTGGTCTTCTCTGTATTGTTATTGCAACTATACAATGCAAGAATAATCATCAAAAAACAAATTATATATTTCATTTTCTTTCAATTAAACGGTCTATTGTTATTTGCATCTCAAATGCTTTTGATAAAATATCAAGGTATTCCAGTTGTGTCATGTTCAGTTTTTCCCATGCATCATACAGCATAAATAATTCCTCGGTATTTTGCTCGTAACCGAGCTGCATTGTTTTGAAATTATTTTTCAAAGCCGGTATAATGTCCTCCCTATAAAGACTAAGCTGATTTTTTTTGAGGTCGAACTCGTTTCTCATGCCATATGCCATACCGCTGTATTCATTTATCATCATGTTTTTTTGAGAACTAAGGGCATCTGCTTTCCACTTCAAACTTGCAATATTAGCTTTGCTCATCTTTGAAGCCCAATTGACAAAAGGCAGTTTTATCATTGCCATTGCTGTGTATTGCATGGGCTGTCCGCCAAAGCCATACATATTTTCAAATCGAACACCAAATTCAGGTTTCAGGTTTTGTCGCTCTGTTTCCTGTTTCAGAGTTGTCAACCGTATCTGCTGGTCTAATGATTTCAGGTCACTCCGGTTTTTGTTGAACAGTGCAGTATCAAATACCATATCCGAATAATCGTTGAATGAAAATATTGTATCAATTTCAAAAGGAGCCATAGGGTTTCGCCCCATAAGGGCATTTAACCTGATGCGTTTTTCCTTGATGTCATTTTCATACATAATCTGCATATTACGGGTGCTTCCGAGCGCTGCTTTAGCTTTATAATATGCACCTATTTTACCTACTCCGTTCTTATATCGGATTTCTGCATTCTTAATCATGAAGTTTAGCATCTTTTCGTTTTCGGCAACTACATCCAGCCGTTTCAGTAATACAATCCATTCGGAGTATAAGAGTTTGGCATCCTGTATCAGTTCATTTATGCCTGCTCCTTTATTTTCTTTTTCTACGGATGACATTGCGTTCATATATGCTTCTTCAGCATCCAACTTTTTCTTATTGGGTATCATCTGTTCTATCGACAGCATAGCAGAACCCATTCCTTTCATGTCACCATCTCTTTTCCAAAGGTTCACGTTGTAAGGTGTCATAAACTGTCCAACACCAATTGTTGGCGGCATCCAGCTTCTTGCACCTTTTGCGGCTTCATCCATAGAGCGAATTTCATTGTCGTACATCTTCACAATGGGATGATTGGTTTGTATGCTATCTATAACATTTTGGAGGCTTATCACCTGTGCATTTATATTGGTAAAAAGACATACTATAAATGCTGTAAAAATTACCTTTTTCATTTCTGATTTTTTGATTTTAATGTCCTGCATCTAATACGTCAATCTTTCCGAATTTTTTCAGCTCATATTCTTTTTGCATCAGGAAGATAATTGGTGTAACCAGCAGAATATGGATTGCTGAAGTAAATACGCCTCCAACCATCGGCAATACGATTGGTTTCATCATATCACTGCCAACGCCGGTACTCCATAATATGGGAACCAGCCCGAACAGGGTTACACACACGGTCATTATTTTTGGACGTAAGCGTTTTGCCGCACCGTGTATAACGTATTCTCTAAGGTCTTCGTTTGTAATGGTTTCACGACTGTTTCCTTTTAATAGCACCAATTGTTGCATGGCATCATTGAGGTAGATGACCATAACAATTCCTGTTTCGACAGCAAGACCAAACAGGGCAATAAATCCAACAGCAACAGCTACAGAAAGGTTTACACCCCATAGACTAATCATAAATACTCCTCCAATCAGAGCGAATGGAATACTGATGAGATTGAAGAAAGCCTCTCTCATAGAATGAAAAGCAAAATACATAGACAGAAATATGATAACTAATACAATGGGCATAATCCATTTCAGTGTTTGTTCGCCCCTTATAAGGTTTTCATATTGTCCACTCCACTCTAAAAAATATCCCTGTGGCATTTTAAGCATCATATTATTCAGCTTGGCTTTAGCTTCTTCTACTGTGCTGCCAAGGTCTCTTTCTCTAACGTTGAATAGAACTGTACCTCTTAACATTGCATTTTCAGAGTTAATCATTGGAGCCCCCTCTGATAGCTTAACATCTGCAACACTTCCTAATGGAATAGGGCCAAAATCCATTGTTTGAACGGGCAGGCGTTTAAGTGCTTCAATATTATTTCTGAAATCCTGTCCGTAACGGGCATTTACAGAGAAGCGCTGCCTTCCCTCAATGGTAGTGGTCAATTTCATACCACCCAACGCGCTTTCAACCAAATTGTTTACATCGTCTATGCTTATATTGTATCGGGCAATTTCATCTCGGTTTATAACAATATCAACATATTTACCTCCCGTTATTGGTTCTACATACATATCTTTAATACCTGCCACACCCTCAAGTTCCGTTTTGATTTTTTGCGATAATGAATAGATGCTATCGAGATTTTGACCATAAACTTTTATGCCAACATCGGTACGGATGCCGGTTGACAGCATATTGATGCGGTTTATAATGGGCATTGTCCAACCATTTGTTACTCCGGGCATTTGAAGTTTCGCATTTAGTTCATTAATGATGTCATTCTTCTTTATTCCGTCCCGCCATTCATTTTGTGGTTTTAATAAAATGATAGTTTCAATCATACTGATTGGAGAATTGTCTGTAGCAGTATTCGCCCTGCCAGCTTTACCTAAAACGTGCGCTACTTCCGGTACAGATTTAATAATCTTATCCTGAACCTGCAATATTCGTTTGGCTTCTGAATTAGAAACATCGGGTAATGTAACGGGCATAAATAACAATGAACCCTCATCGAGTGGTGGCATAAATTCCCTGCCAAGATTTAATATCATTGGAATACTTATAATAAGTGCAGCGATGTTGATACCCAATACGGTTTTTCGCCATTTTACACACCATTTTATAACAGGCTCGTACAGCTTTTCCAAGCCCCGGTTTATCGGGTTTGAATGCTCACTTTTAAACTTGCCTTTCATAAAGAAAGAAATCAGCACCGGCGCAAGCGTGAGTATCAATAAAGCATCTACGACCAATATAAACGTTTTGGTATAAGCAAGCGGATGGAAAAGTTTGCCTTCCTGCCCTGTGAGTAGGAATACAGGTAAAAATGAAGTTATAATGATAATTGTTGAAAAGAATACGCCTCTTGAAACCTGCTTGCATGATTTCTCAATGATACTAAGTCGTACTTCCTCTGGAATTTTTTCGTAGCCAACATTTTTATTGGCTTTCTTTTTAAACCATTTTATTTTCATGATGGGTCGGATGTTTTTTGTTTACGCTCATTTTGCCAAACGGAAAGATTTCTGTAAGAGTTCTCTGACATTATAATTCCGTTATCTACAATTACCCCAATTGCCAATGCAATTCCGGTAAGGGACATAATATTGGATGATAACCCAAAAGCGTTCAATATGATAAAACTGATGGCAACGGTAACCGGAATTTGAATAATGATACTTAATGCGCTCCGCCAGTGGAACAGGAAAAGAATTACAATAAAGGCGACTGCAATAATTTCCTCTGCGAGCTTATGTTTGATATTTTCGATAGCTGCTTCGATTAATGTGCTTCTGTCATAAGAAGTTTTTAATGTTACGCCAGCCGGTAAACCTTTTTCAACATCTTTGATTTTTTCTTTAACGGCTTTTATCACTTGGTCTGCATTTTCGCCATAGCGCATTACTACAATTCCTCCAACAACTTCTCCTTCTCCATTTTGGTCAAATATACCCAGCCGCAAATCTCCGCCCATTTGTACGCTTCCGATGTCTTTTACTCTTACCGGAATGCCATTATAGTTGCCTACTGCAATTTTTTCAATATCAGCAGTATTCTTTACATACCCCAAACCTCGTATAATGTAAGCCATATCTGCCATTTCAAATTTGCGACCACCAACGTCATTGTTGTTTGCTTTTACTTTATTCATTACATCCATAAGGGAGATATTGTAATACTGGAGCTTTACGGGGTCAACGACTAACTGATATTGTTTTTCATATCCTCCAAACGAGGCTACTTCTGCAACACCTGGTACCGTTTGCAGTGCCAACTTGATATACCAATCCTGCAATGCACGCTGCTCTCCAAGTTCCATCTGCGGTGCATCCAAATGATACCAGTATATATGACCAACACCTGTCCCATCAGGGCCAAGCGTTGGTGTAACCTCCTGTGGCAATAGTCTTTGAGCATAATTAAGTCTTTCCATAACTCGTGTACGAGCCCAATAAACATCAACATCGTCATCGAAAATGATATACACGAAACTCATTCCGAACATTGATGTGCCTCTTACGTTCTTTACTTTGGGGATTCCCTGTAAGTTGCTTACTAAAGGATAGGTTACTTGGTCTTCGATAGTCTGTGGACTGCGTCCCATCCATTCAGTGAAAACTATTACTTGGTTTTCACTTAGGTCAGGAATTGCATCTATCGGATTTTTCTTAACTGCTGAAATACCCCAAACAAGTAAACCGGCGGCTATAAGCAGCACGATATACCTATTTTTCAAGGACAGTTCTATTATTTTTTGTACCATGATTTATTTTCATTTTAATACTGTTTTTTTACAGAACCGCAGGTCAGCATTTTAGAACCGTAGTAAGGGTTTTTGATTTCCTTGTTTTCGCTGAACCAAACAGCACCCTTGCCGTCATTGAACATCGGGCAATGGTCTTGATACAATGTTTGCGATGTACCGAACAAATCAATCAGGTCTTTCAAATCTTCGCCAAGCGAAGCCAAATGTTCCCGCTGGTGGTGGATGTTGCCAACATTTTCCCCGATATGTTCTGCGTGTTCTTTAGCATCGTCCGCTATGTCCATGTACTTTTTGTGCTTATCGGCAGGAACGGCTTTCATGTCCACTTTATTCAGGGTAGCTAACAGCTTTTTCCCTGAACTGGCGGCAGCTTTGTCATCGTCCGAAACAAGGGCGTTCTTTAAGGACAGATAATCGGTAACTATGGGCGCAATAGAAAAGTTTTTTGTTTCTTCTTTTCCTGTTGCTTTTGCTTCCTGACCGCTCGGTGTTTCGCTCACAACGGGCGCAGCTACCGTATCATCCTCTTTTGGCTGGGAAGCCGGCTGTTCTTGTGATACAACAGCAGTATCATTTGAAGAATGCTCGTTTTTGTTGGATACCTGATTGCATGATACTGTTACAAATGCCATGATAACAACAATGATTGATAATGTTAGATTTTTCATTTTTATTTATTTTTTGATTTTTAAAAAACTTGCGTTAATAGCCACTACAATGGTGCTTACACTCATCAGCACAGCACCCATAGCGGGACTTAAAACAAAATTCGGATAGAGTACGCCTGCCGCAAGCGGTATTGCCACCACGTTGTAGCCAACCGCCCATATCAGGTTCTGTACCATCTTTTTGTAGGTAAGTTTGCCGAAGTCAATCAGTTTGACCACATCCCTCGGGTCGCTGTCTACCAATATGATATCCGCTGTTTCGGCAGCCACGTCCGTACCGGAACCCACGGCAATGCCCACATCTGCCTGTGCCAGTGCAGGTGCATCATTTACACCATCACCAGTCATTGCTACGATTTCGCCTTTTGCCTGAAACTCCTTTACTTTCTCCTGCTTGTTGTGCGGAAGCACATTAGCCAAATACCCGTCCATACCCAATTTTCCGGCTACGGCAGCAGCAATCCTGTCGTTGTCCCCGGTGAGCAGAAAGGACTTGATGCCCATTTTTTTGAGTTCCTCAATCGCCTGTGCCGAACCCTCACGGATGCTGTCTGCCAAAGTAATGATGCCGATTACCCGGTCATCAATGAGGACAAAGTTGACCGTTTCGGCCTCTTGATTGATTTCGTTTGGAATTTCAGGCAGGGAAAGGTGGTTTTCGGTGAAATAATTCGGGCCGCCAGCTACGACATTTTTCCCGTTCACAACACCTTTAACACCTATGCCCTGCATATAGCTGAAGTTTTCAGACTTCCATAAGGCAAGGCTCTTTTCTTTCAATGTAGCCATAATGCCTTTGGCGATATGGTGTTCCGAATTTTGCTGTACTGCGGCAGCATACTGGATAACCTCATCGGCATTATATTCGTCTGTTAACGGTATAACCTTTTCTACGGCATGGGAACCTTTGGTGAGCGTTCCGGTCTTATCAAAAATGACAGTGGAAAGTTTTCGGGTGGTTTCAAATGCTGTGCGGTTGCGGATGAGCAGACCATTGGTCGCCGATAGCGTTGTGGAAATGGCGACCACCAACGGGATAGCCACGCCCAATGCGTGCGGGCAGGCCGTTACCATTACCGTCACCATTCTTTCAAGCGCAAAGGCAATATCTCCACTGCTTGCATACCAATAGGCAAATGTGCCTATGCCAACGGCAATGGCAATAAAGGTGAGCCATTTGGCAACTTTGTCCGCAAGGTTTTGCGTATTGGACTTAGTAGCTTGTGCCTCCTGCACAAGATTGATAACCCTGTTCAGGTAGCTGTCTTTTCCAACGGCTGTTACCTTAACTTTCAGCGCACCATCGCCATTGATAGAGCCTGCGATGACCTTTCCGTCCTTTTCCTTTTTCACGGGAATACTTTCTCCGGTAAGCATGCTCTCGTTGATATACGAAAGCCCCTCCAGTACCAATCCATCGGCTGGAATTTTTTCACCCGGTTTTATGATAGCCGTTTCACCGCTTTGCAGGTCTTCAAGCTTTATTTTTACCACTTCTCCGTTTCGCTCCACCGTGACATCGTTAGGCAGCAAAGCAACCAATGATTGCAAAGCCCGTGAAGCAGCCATTTGGGAACGCATTTCCAGCCAATGCCCTAACAGCATGATGTCGATAAGCGTAGCCAGTTCCCAAAAGAAGTCCATGCCCTGCAAGCCAAATACAACGGCTACGGAATAGACATAGGCTACGGATATAGCGATAGCAACAAGTGTCATCATCCCTATGGCTTTGGCGTTCACCTCGCCAATCATTCCCTTTAGGAACGGCAAGCCTCCATAGCTATAAATCACTGTACCCAATGCCAGCAGCACATATTTATCTCCATTGAAAGCAAGGCTGAAACCCAACCATTGCTGTATCATGTGTGACAGGAGCAGGATAGGGATTGTAATGACGAGGCTTATCCAAAAACGAGCGAGAAAATCGCCTGTATGATGCCCCTCATGTTTGTTAAAGCTATCTCTGGCTTGGTTATGATGAGAATGCCCGGAATGCCCATGTCCTGATTTTTGTACATGAGAAACTGAGCTACCGCCAACGGGAACCAGTGCCATGCCACAAAGCGGGCATTTGCCTGGTTCGTCTTTTAGCACCTGCGGGTGCATGGGACACGTGTATTTTTTCATAATAAGGGGTTTTAAAAGTTATGTTGCACTTAATTTTTTTGCCATCTCATGGGTCATTTCTTCGGCATAAGCACCATAGGCATCCACAAGTACGCCTTTATTTTTACCATCATTGGACGATATGGCATAAATCACGGCATTGTTATCAGGACTGCTGTCGAGGCTTTCAAACCTATGGGTTTCCGTAACCGTAAAATCCTCCGGTTTTAGTTTCAGGCTCCTTGACGCACAGTACAGGCAGTCCGGCAACAGACTAAAGTCCATACTGTATCCACGCTGTCTTAGGTCTTTAAGCGCCTGCACCATGTCATTGTACTGTACCATAGCTTTCAGACCTGTTATTTAATGGTTTCGACCGTACTGCCGCAGGTAAGCATCTGTGAGCCGTAATATGGGTTTTTAACAGCATTCTCTTTACTTAGCCAATTGGCTCCCTTACCTCCATTGTACATAGGGCAGTGCTGGTAATAAACGGGAGTATCCTGTTTAGACACTTTGGCCAGTGTGTAGATGCTTCCCGAAAGTGCCGCAAAAGCACTTCTTTGTTTTGCAACATCTTTTGATTTTGAAATGCTTTCCGCATTGGCGGTCAAGTCCTGCATCACTTTCATCCAAGCCGTATGTTCCTCTGCCGATAGCTTATTCATATCGACTGCTTTAAGGGATGCAGCCAATTCAGCGGCTTTGGCAGATGCGGTCGCCGCATCGGTTTTTATCAAAGCATCTTTCACTGAAAAGTAGTTGTCAAATACAGCCTTTAGCTGTGATTGGTTTTGGGCTGCATCTTTGTTAGCTGCCATTTGACTATGGTCGTGATTGCCATGTCCGGCATTCATGTCCATTCCCGCCTCCTTGTTTTTGGCAACCGTCTTCACTGGTCTATCATACTGGCAGCAACCAGCCAGTTTAGCATATACGTCATCCGGCGCACGGAACTTCTCACTGTCATAACCAGCCAAAGCGATACGTTTCAGGATTTCATCCTGATTTGTTTTGTCGCCGTCATAGGTGAGCGTAGCCATCTTGGTATCTTTGTTCCAGTCCACACTGGCTACCTTTTTTACGTTACCTGCCTTTTCGATGGTGGTTTTGCATATACCACAATTGCCGTAAATCTTTACGGTTTCTGTTTTCGCATTCTTGATTTGTGCGAAGCCGTTTATTGATGATAGTAATACGGCGATTACCATCACTATTTTTGATAATGATTTCATAATAATTACATTTTGAGAAACGGGGGATTGATAAACCCATTTCTGTTTTAAATTTTAAATAAATGATACAAATAGGGGATTTGCAAAAGCCGGAACAGCTTCTGACAGGACATACCTATGGCTATCAGGCCATAGTTTTAGCTTATTTTAGGCGGTAGCCAAATGGAGAAAAAGCCCGAAGAATAGTAGGCTTCTTTGAAACCGAATTTTTGCTTTTTAGCTGCTGCTAAGTGATTTTTTGCCTTTAATTCGATTACGGTTGGGACATTTAGGGAAGTGGTTGAAGCACCGCACCTGCAAGAGCTGTGGGAACAACCGCCCCCGCATTTGTCACTTTTGCATTTTTTACAGGATTTGCTCTTGCAACCTTTTTTATGTTCTGATTTTTTGGATTTCTCCTTTGAGCAGAAAGACTGCTCGGTCTTTGTTGAATTTTTGGAACAGGCATAGCTCTGACTTGGCATCATAAAGAAAACCAAACAGAACAATGTCAAAATGCCTATATGTATTCTATAATTTTTCAACGCAACAAAGTTACAAATTAGATTGGTTTTTTTTATATCGTTTTACGTTTTTTTTGCTATATGGAAAAATAATGCCATATACGCAATAACCTATCGCCTTTTTTCAGAATTGATAAAATGCCCTTTTTCATCAACCCAACCTCATGGAAATTCGGTCGGAAAAAGGGCATTTCAAAAAGTTGCTGGCTTAGGCATCCAAAGGTTCTATTTTGAAGCCTGCCTTTTGCACAGTCGATATTACTTCCTGCTCGGTAATGCCCTCGGACTTCACGGTAAGCACCTTGTCCTTATTGTTGGTGTCCACGTCCCAATGGCAGATGCCCTTGGTATTGTCCAGGTGTGGTTTCACAGATGCTATACAACCGCCGCAATTAATATTTGTCTTAAATTGAAATTCTTTATTTTCCATTTCGTTAAATTTTAAATGTTGTTTATTGGTACAAATTTCGCCACAATTCCGTTTGGCTTTATTGTGTTATTTTGGGTTTGATTTGTGACTTTTACTGATTTCTATTTCAACTAATAAAGCCACTTTTACCCTTTCTAACCTCAATGGTTTAAAAAGATAAAAGTGGCTCTGATAGCTAATTTTTCCCGAAGGATTTTTTTGCTATGCGGTGGCAAGCATTTCTTTACAAGCCTTTGCACATTCACGACAGGCATCAGCACATTGCTTACAATGCTCCATACCCATCGCAACGTGTTTCTCGCACTCGTCCGCACAAGCATTGCAGATGTCAATACATAACCTGCAGAGTTCTTTGCTAAATTTTCCGTCAAGACTTAATACATTTACTGCCGCAGAACAAATGGCAGCACATTCCAGATTGAGCTGAATACATTTCTTTAAATGTTCAACATCTTTTTCGTTCAAACAGGCTACTGTACATTGATTACACATTACCACGCATTGTTGGCAAGCCTCAATACAATTTTGAAATTTTGTCTGTATCATAATACTTAAATTTTTGATTTATGTAAAGTTCGTTATTTCTATTTAGAGCGTATTGTAATATTTCTTGTTTGATTTGTAACTTTTACTGATAATCCGACAGGCTCACTACAGGTTTACTTTTTCCATTTCAACCGCAAGCTGTTACTTACCACGCTCACGCTGCTCAATGCCATTGCCGCACCCGCAATCATCGGGTTGAGCAGGAAGCCGTTAACAGGGTAAAGGATGCCTGCCGCTACCGGAATGCCGATTACGTTGTAGATAAACGCCCAGAACAGGTTTTGCTTGATGGTGGCTACGGTCTGTTTGGACAAGCGTATTGCCTGCGGTATCTTGGTCAGGTCGGACGAAATGATGGTCATCTTGGCTACGTCCATTGCGATGTCGCTGCCTTTGCCCATTGCGATACTTACATCGGCTGTTGCCAATGCGGTGCTGTCGTTGATACCATCGCCCACCATTGCCACTACCTTTCCTTTACTTTGCAGTTCTTTCACAAAGTCGGCTTTATGCTGTGGCAAAACTTCGGCTTTGTAATGCTTGATGCCTGTCTGCTCCGCAATGGCTTTAGCGGTAGCTTCATTATCTCCGGTCAGCATATACAGGTCAATGCCCATTTCCTGCATTTCCCGGATAGCCTGCACCGATGTTTCCTTAATCTTATCGGCGATAGCGATTACAGCAAGAGCCTTTTTGCTGTTTGCAAACCAGATAACGGTTTTAGACTGTTTGCCCCATTCTTCGGCCTGGTCTTGTAATTCTCCGGCAATGGCAATGTTGTTTTCTGCCAATAGCTTTTTGTTGCCTACATAATAGGTTTCGTTATCATGGTCTGCTTTTGCGCCTTTGCCCGTAATGCTGTCGAACATGGATAAAGAGGTGGTCGCTACATCGCCAAGATGCTTCACTAAGGCTTCTGCCAATGGATGCTCGGATTGCTTTTCGATGCTCAAAAGGATTTCTTTTGCAGTGTCCTCATTGTTCAGCCATTTAATGCCCGTTACCTGTGGTCTTCCCTCGGTGATGGTTCCGGTTTTGTCCAAAACGATGGCATTTACTTTTTTGGCCAGTTCCAAACTTTCGGCATCCTTTATCAAAATGCCATTTTCAGCACCTTTACCAACGCCTACCATAATAGCGGTGGGTGTCGCTAAGCCTAAAGCACAGGGGCAGGCAATGACCAATACCGTAACGGCTGCCAACAGACCTTGAACAACCCCGTTTTCGCCTCCCAAAATCAACCATAGCGTAAATGTCAGGATGGCAATACCTATCACTGTGGGAACAAAGATGCCCGCAATCCTATCGACCAGTTTCTGTACGGGTGCTTTGCTTCCCTGTGCATCCTGCACCATTTTGATGATGTGGGCAAGCATGGTTTCTTTGCCCACTTTTACCGCCCTGAACCGGAAGCTGCCTTTTTGGTTAATCGTTCCTGCAAATACTTTTTCTTTTTCTTTTTTCAATACAGGTACAGGCTCACCGCTTAACATGCTTTCGTCCACATACGAATTGCCCGATATGACCATGCCGTCTACCGCAATCTTTTCACCGGGCTTTACGAGTATCACATCGCCTGCGCTTACGTCTTCGATAGCGGTCTGCTTTTCCGTTCCGTCCGCCTGTACCACGATGACCGTTTTTGGCTGCAAGCCCATCAGCTTCTTAATGGCTGAAGAGGTGTTGCCTTTGGCTCTTTCTTCCAGCAGTTTTCCCAAGAGGATGAATGCGATAATAACGGCAGCCGCTTCAAAATATACGTGAGCATGCAGTCCCCGTTGATGCCAAAAGTCGGCAAACAGCATATTGAAAACACTGAACAGGTAGGCAATACCTGTACTCAATGCCACCAGCGTATCCATATTGGCGGAACGGTGCTTTGCCTGCTTCCAAGCGTTTACAAAAAAATCCCTGCCCAACCATATTACAACGGGCGTGGAAAAGAGCCACATTATCGGGTCTGCATAGGGCATATCCATAAAGAACATTCCTATGATTACCACGGGCAGGGAAAGGATAATTGCCCAAATGGTCTTGTTTTTCAAGGTTCGGAATTTGTTTTCGTGGATGGCTTCGAGCGTTTCCTGCTGCTTGGTTTCGTCTTCAATCAATAGGTCGTAACCTACTCCCTGAACCGCTTTTTGCAGGGTGGAGGCATCGGTCATATTGGGCAGATATTCCACGGTAAGATTGCCCGTTGCAAAGTTCACGGAAGCATTAACTACTCCCGGTTGGTATTTCACAATGCTTTCGGCACTGCCCGCACAGGATGCACAGGTCATGCCCAATACCGGAAAAGCACTTTTAACCGTAGGAACTCCGTAACCTAAATCTTTAATTGCCTTAACAGCCTCGCCTACGGTTTCATTGCTATCTACTGTAATCGCTGCCCTTCGGTTGTTCAGCTCTACTTTATGGGTTTCTACGCCTTTTACCTGTGCCAATCCCTTTTCAACGATTAATGCACAGTGTTCGCTTTCTACATCCTCCAATGGAATGTATATATTTTCTCTGTTTGTCGCCATATTTGCCTGCTTTAATTTACAATATCAATCACTTCGAAGGATTTGATTGGATAACTGTCTATATTATTTGATTCTTTCAGCAGATCTGCAGCACCATTTCTTACTAATTTAATGATAATTTTCCCATCAATTTTATCTGTTTCATTTCTCTCAAAAATAGCGTGAATACTATTGCTGATTACTTCAAATAAAGGGATTAATGGCTTAGTTTTAGGAATGTAAAGTTTATTAACTCTATTTCTTAAATTTGTTATGTTTGAAATCGTAGGAATTGAAAGAGATGAATTCATAATGGCTAATTACAAAATATTTGATTACATATCCAAATATAAATAATATTAGATTAGAAGTAAAATAAATAGCTAGATCTACTAGAATTCCTCTTACCATGATTTATAAGAAATATTTAAAAGCTGTAATAATAATTTCTTGTCCCAACCTTTACACTTTTCAAAGTGTTTAACTTGGCAATAGGTCGAAGTACATCAGTTAAATCCTTATTAGTGAGATCTAGTTTTAAATATGAATCCTGTTGATTAAGTTCTACTATGATTTCTTTAATTGATTTTTTTGAATCGAAGAAATTAGAGTTAATCAAATTGTCTACGCCTAATTTGATTAGGTTGGTTCTTTCTAATTTCGCTTGAGCATCTCTTTTTGGTAATGGCTGATCGATGGCTATATCAGGATAAAATAATCGTGGTGATATTCCAAGATCAATAGCAATTGCATTAATTTGATCATGGGTGTACATTTCCGGCCGATTTGGATTCTCAATGTTTCCAATATATCCATCTGTCACATCTAATAACATCGCAAAATATGATTGTGATTTATTGTAACTATTTCGGATCTGTATGCTGTTTTTTACAATTTCAAGCTCATATTGGGATTTCTTGGTCATGGCAAAATATTTTTTGCAATGTCTATAGTTATTACTATATTTGTCTATAGTTGCAACTATAGAAATAAAACTATATATGATTAAGACGTAAATAAGCTGTATTTTCACTTTTCTATTCCGTTGAGGAAGTTAGAAGGTGTTTACTTGTAAGATCTCGTTCGAGCAATGTGGTAATTGATTAGGACACGAGTGGTAAGTAGACACCTCGGTGCAATGATATATATTGTTGGGCCGAGGTCTTACTGATTGTGTCTGGTAGGCAACTACCCCCGATTACCACCGGGAGCTCGAACTTTCAGTAGCCTCGGCCTAATTAATAATTAGACATTGAGGCTCTATTAAATTAGAGCTATGAAACAAAAGAAACAAATCACAAAAAACATCTTCAAATCTCCCGAGTAGCTCGGTTTGATTTCGCCAGCAATGATCTGGTAACATCAGCTATGGAATTCGAGATGCCCAACTATATACCGAGTCATATCCATTCACTAGAATTCTAGCTATCCCAATTAACCAATTTTATTACGGGCGGTTTACGGCCTAAAAAGTAACCGATTCAGTCGAACTGGAATAGGTATGCTCTAAACTCGCCATTAAAAATCTAAAGAATGAGATCTAATTACGCTCACCTAATTCTACTGGATTTGGTAATTTATGAAACTCATAGATCAGGATATGATCCTGTGAAAAATGTTCAAGACTTTTGGGATAAGTATCCTCTAAGTACAATCAAAGACTATATCGTTGTTTTGCATCCCGATACGGTTGATAACGAAAAAACGAAAGATAATCCGCAATTGTCTGAATTTTCCGTCGAACTTCTCCGCGTCCTGATAGCTTATTTAATGATCCATACGACTCAATTGGATCTTGGTAAGGTATCTATTTCTATCGAGCTACACAAAGAATCGATAGATACTTCCAAAGCGATTTCCGATTTCTTTCGGCGCGTATCCTCATCCAATATCAATTCCTGAAATGATGAAAAAATTAAAACTACAATCCAATAGCAGCGCATTGCTGCATATGCAAATACTAAAGATCACGGTACTTGTGATCTTATATTTTCTAGTTTCTATGTTTAGTTTATCAGCTCAGACGCCCCGCAAGGATAGCGGGGCCGATGGGCTACTAATCAAATATCTCAAAATAGGGGATACTATCCCGCAGGCTCTTTGGGATATACAGCTTGATGTCGTAGGGCATCAGACAGGGGCCAAACAATTGACGCTCCGCGACTATAAGGATAAGAAACTGATTATTCTAGATTTCTGGGCTACCTGGTGCTCCTCGTGCATAGCCTCATTCCCTGGTCTCTATAAATTGCAGGACGATATGGACGGCCTAGTCAAAGTACTTTCAGTTACTTACCAAGATCGTGCTGCTGTCGAGAAATTTATTAGCAAAAGTGAGTTTATACAAACCCATGGATTGGCTAATAGGTTTTCCTCCATTGTCAACGACAAGCTGCTGACCAAGTTTTTTGATAAAGACGCAATCCCATTTACAGTCTGTATTGACAACAATGGTGTGGTACGTGCACAAGCAATGCCGAGTGAACTAAATGCGCTTGCTTTGAAGCAGATGATCAAAGACCGAAATGCAGTGCCCGTAGCGGCCAAAGTACTCGCATTTGACCAGCCATTATTGCAGCCTTATTATGATGCTAAGATCATCAATTATTATTACAGCTCCTTACTGCCCTATGGTCAGGGGATATCGCAGGCAAGCAGTTTTACGGTGGACTCCACGCATCAGTATAAGCACCTCGTTGTACCCAATCTCAATGTATTTATGCAATATGGTATCGCATTGCAAAATGCTCAAAATTATATTGCCGGTCTTTCCAAGATTCGCGCTAGACGTATACTCGAAATAAATGCTCCCGATAGTATAATCCACAGATTGGAGCAGGATCGGAATTTCTGGAAATATACCTACGAATCGGTAAGCCCAATGCTATGGAATGATAATACCGTTTACAAAAAAATGGAAAGCGACCTCAATTTCTATCTCGGAATGAAAGCATCTTATCAATTACGTGATGTTGAATGCTTGGTGATGCGCCGTGCTGATGGTAAAAAGCCCCGCCAAAGTAAGGAATTGGCTAAGGTGCCAACAGTCATATTGAACGGTCTCGTGGAGAATGATGGGAGTTCGGACGGCAAGTTTTTGCAAAAGGCACAGCTTGGAAACGATAAGCCAAAGAATGCATTTATTGGCGTAGAAATAAAAAATATCCCCAATCTGTTTAACCTGAGGTCTTTCTCGGTATTGCCCTTTATGGTCGACGAAACGGGGCTTGATGAAAGGATAGACTTATCGCTTCCCGATAATCTCAGCGATATAGACCAATTAAAACAGGCTTTTGCGGTACAGGGTCTAAATTTATCGCTTGAACGACGCAAGATGATCATGTTCGTCTTAACACAGGATGGATTTAAAGACAGCGGTAGTGTTATGAAATTGACGCGCTACGGTTATGTAGCCGAGCATGGAAAGGAGCTGATACGATGAAAAACTGTCTTTTAATTATTTTTATCTGTGTTGTACTATGTTTGAAAACATTTGCACAGGGACAATCAATCCGAGTTCAGGATAGTGATACAAAACTGCCTATTGCTACTGTATCTATTAAAGATTGTGATGGAAAAGTCCTCGGCGCGACCGATGCACAAGGAGAGTTGTTACTGAAAGGAAAGATCAGCTGTCTTGTTTTTAGACGTATTGGCTATCACCCCGATACGTTATCGCTAGAATCTATAACTCGACACAATTGGATAGTATACCTCATACCTCAAGTAAATGAATTGGAAGAGGTACAGGTATCGACAGGTTATCAGGCCCTACCCAAGGAAAGAGCAACCGGAGCTTTTGATGTGATCGGAAAAAAGGAACTGGATAGACAGATAGGTCCTAATATCCTCAATAGATTGGATGGACTGAGTAGTGCCATACTTTTTGATAAACGTGGTGGCAATCAGAGCAATTTTATGGTCAGAGGCCTGAGTACGATTACCGAAACCATCAAAGGTCCATTGATTGTGGTGGATAACTTTCCTTATGAGGGCGATATCAACGATATTAATCCCAATGATGTGGAAAATATTAGCGTATTGAAAGACGCTGCTGCCACGTCTATTTGGGGTGCTAAGGCTGGCAATGGTGTGGTCGTCATTACGCTAAAGAAAGGGAAATTTGATATGCCGGTCCGTCTTTCGGTAACGAGTAATATCTCTGTTATTGATCGGGAGGATCCCTACTACCGGTCGCAGGTGGACAATTCAACCCATATCGAGGTGGAGCGACTTCTCTTTAATCAGGGCTATTACGACAATACGCTCAATAATAAGGTGTATAATCCTGTGGTCAGTCCTGTGGTTGAGCTCTTAAACGATCATCGTAATAAGTTGATCGACGACTCGGCCTTGGAATCCCAATTGAATGCAATTGCTCAGGGAAACTTGCGTGCTGATATAGCGCGGTACCTGCGTCAAAAGGGAATTAATCAACAGTATAATGTGCAGCTGAGTACTGGAAGCGAGAAGCTGGCGTCTATTTGGTCGGCCGGATTTGATAAGGTGCGGAGTAATATTGTCGGCAATGAAAATAGTCGGTTTACACTTCGTACAGAGCAGACCTGGCGACCGATTTCTAAATTGGTACTTACGGGGGGAATGCAGTTCAATGCAAATAAAGTGACCAACAATGGTATTTCATCCTTAGCAATCGGAAGTGCTGGGCTAGCTTATCCTTATTCGCGGCTATTGGATAGCGATGGCAATCCGAGTCGATTGGAGCAGAACTACAGAAGTCGTTTTCTGGATACGCTGGGCGGAGGCAAATTGTTGGATTGGTCGTATTATCCCTTGGCAGATCAGAAACTATTGGATAAGACGGATAATACGAATGTGCTGAAATTTGACCTTGCAGCAGCGTATGAATGGATAAAAGGGTTGCGGTCTGAATTGCGGTATCAGTATTTTACATCGAATGGCCTCCTCGTGGATCGGATGGATCATAACTCATTTTATGTGCGTGACCTCATCAATAAATATAGTCAGTTAAAAGGTAATGTCATTGAGCGTCCTATTCCAATGGGCGATATTTTGGATAGAACTTCAAACAGACAGTATGGTCACAACATGAGGGCACAGATTTCCTACGATAAGCAATCCAGCCTTGGCGATCTGAATGTGTTGATAGGTGGGGAGATAAGGGACAATCGGGGGCTACTGCACACTTATCGGCAGTACGGATACGACAATGAACTCAACATATCCCAACCTGTTGATTATCGCACAATTTTTACTTACTACGCTGGCCTTGGAAGCAATACGATCTGGTATAACTTTAATGATGAACGTAATGTAGACCGTTTTGTCTCCGTTTTCTTCAACGGATCGTATAATCTGCTCAAAAAGTATACAGTTTCAGCAAGCGCACGTCGTGATGCATCAAATCTGTTCGGTGTAAATACCAACAATAGATGGAAACCGCTGTGGTCAATTGGTGGTATGTGGAATGTCGATCGCGAAAGTTTCTATAACTGGGCTTGGATGCCGCACTTAATCTTACGGGCGACCTACGGAAAAAGTGGAAATGTAAACAATTCAGTTCCTGCACAGACGACCATAACCTATAACTCCAGTCCCGGTGTACTGGGGGGATTCACCAATGCCTATGTCAATAATCCGCCCAATCCAGACCTGCGATGGGAGGATGTAAGCCAGTTAAATTTTGGACTCGACTTTGGCCTAAAGCACAATCGAGTGACTGGATCGGTAGCTTACTTCAATAAAAAAGCAACCGATTTGATCGCCATTGTGAATGTTGATCCAACTGTAGGTGTCGATTATTTAAAAAGAAATGCCGCAAGCCTGCGTACACAGGGCTGGGAAGTACAGCTCAATACGCTCAACATCGATGCCCCGTTGCAATGGCGTACCACCTGGTTATTTTCGTCCAATAAAACCCGGATTATGAACTATAGCTATCGGTCAAACGTGAATGCTGATATGGTAAATTCGGGCCAATCGCTTACACCAATAGAGGGTTATGCTGCTTATAATCTAGTCAGTTACCGGTTTATGGGACTCACAGCTGATGCCGGTAATCCTCAGTTTAGTGTAAACGGACAGCCTTATTCCAATTACGCCGATTTAAGGTCCAAAGTTTCTCTTGAAGATCTGGTATTCCATGGATCTGCACTTCCTGAACAGTTTGGGAGTATCAGAAACAGTTTTACTTTCGGTGCTTGGGAAGCCGGTATCAACATCGCTTATCGTTTCAACTATTTTTTTAGAAGAGAATCCGTCAATTATTCCTCCTTATCCTCTAATATCCCGCTACACAGCGATTATTATAAAAGATGGCAAAAAACGGGTGATGAGGCGACGACTAATGTTCCTGCATTCAATTACCCATTGAATTCCAACAGGGATCAGTTTTATATGAACTCCGACATTTTGGTCGAGAAAGGTGATAACATCACTTTGCAGGACATCAGCTTGAGCTATCACTTGAAACCCAAACGGGGCTATTTCAAAAGCATTTCCCTACAGGCTTATGCCCGCAATCTTGGAGTGATCTGGAAGGCAACCAAGCTAGATTTGGACCCAAATGGAATTACCATGCGGATTCCCGCGCAATTTTCCCTAGGTGTAAACGCTCAATTTTAACATGATGAAGACAAACATAATTTCAACCATACTATACTGCTTGTTGATAACATTGGCAGGATGTAACAAATTCTTGGATGAGAAATCCAAAAGTTCATTGGCAGTTCCCAAAACATTGAAAGATCTACAGGCATTAATGGATTATGAGCTTTATACCGTACGCAGCTTTCCGATCGGGATGGATGTCGCCTCTGACTATTATTTTATGAACGATAAAGATGTGAAGAGTTTGGCGGCAGAATTAAGTGATGTTTATCTTTTGAATAACGAACAGACTAAATTGACAGACTGGACCGAAAGCTACAAAAAGATTATGTATGCAAATATCGTTTTGGATAACGTTGATCAGGCAGATTTAGACGGTATGTCAAATTCGGAAAGGGATTTGGTCAAGGGAACGGCGTTGTTTCACAGGGGATGGAATTTATTCTGGCTGGCTCAGGAGTTTTCGCAGGCTTATGAAGCTGGTACTGCAAAGAACGAGCTTGGCATCCCACTTCGTACGACCTCAGATATCAATGTTAACTTTCAACGTACTAATCTGGAAGATACTTTTTTGCAAATCACCAAAGATCTTCGGGATGCGGCTGGTCTGCTCCCCAATCTGCCGCTCAAAAAGACGAGACCATCCAAAGCTGCCGCTTATGCTGTACTGGCCAGGGTGTTCCTCTACATGGGGAATGTAAGTGAAGCCTTAAACTATGCGAATCTTTCCTTAGCGATCCAAAAGGATCTTATTGATTATAGGATGGTGTCGCCAACAGCGGCAATTCCATTTGAATTAATGAATAAGGAAGTTATCTTTCATAGTGGTATGGCGTCATCAGGTGGCATATTTACGGGAACAAAATCTTTTGTCGACACAGTACTGTTTGAACAGTACAACGGAGGTGATTTGAGGAAGACACTGTATTACAAAAAAAATGCAAATGGATTTTACAATTTCAAAGGAAACTATGCGGGTACAATAGGAAGCTATGCATTTTGCGGTCTTGCAGTAGATGAACTTTATTTGATTAAAGCCGAATGTGAAGCAAGGTCAAATCAGTTGATTGATGCTGGTAATACGATGGTTGAATTGTTGAAAGCACGTTATGAAACAAGCAAGCTACCCATTGTACCCGCTGGAAAGGCTGAACTGATCGACTTTATATTGAGCGAACGTAAAAAGGAACTGGCTTTTCGCTTTGGTACGCGATGGTCGGACATAAAACGGCTGAATAAGCACTATAATGCGGGCATTCGAATCGTACGTAACTTTGATGGAAAGGAATATATTTTAGAACCTAACGATAAGCGATTTGCGCTATTGATCCCATACTCGGTTGTCGTTGCTGGAGGGCTTGTCCAGAATCCACGATAGATAGGAAAGGGCGAACCACCGCCCTTTCCTATTTTTTGCAGATCTTAATTTTCCGCGCGATAGAACACATGACTAGTTGGCGTTCCTGAATTGATTTCAGATTTAAGCTCGTTTGTCATTTGTGGTTTACCAGCACCGTCATTTTCAGCTTTGATACCACATAGAACTTCGTCGCTTGGACATAATGTGGCAATATCACCCGAATAGGGCTGGTAATTGTCTGGGTCGGTCAGATCACCACTTGGATTAATGACTTCCCACGATTGCTCAGTAGTGCTTGTCGCTTTTCTACTGATTTCATTGGCGTGTCCAGCATAGACACCCAATCCCAAAACTGCTCCCAAAATTGGAACAACTAATTTTACTTTTTTCATGTCGATAATTTTTAAAGTTTATAAATGCAGGTCGGTAGTTTCTAATCCTTCAATATCCTGTCTCGGAGACTTGCCTTGTCGTAGGTTTATCGATATATCTGAATTGTCGCAATCCCGAAAGAAGATATCGCTCAACTATTGACTACCTTTCCTGCTGGTCGAATCCCCGTCGGGATTCGCTATGCATAGTTTTTATTGCTTTTTTTAGTTTGTATTCCATCAGCCATGCCGGTGCCGCAAGTAAAGTAACCGCCAGATTGAATTGAAAATGTTGTTTCCAGCTCATTTTCTCAAATACTTTTCCGCAGGCACAGGGCACATAACCATAGATTTCGATATAGGCCAAATAGGCATAGATCGAATAGGCTGTCATTAATAAAATAGCCAGCCCCAAGCCCCATATCCTTACCTGTGGAATACACATCAGGAGGACAGTCCCCAGCTCCAACATCGGAAGCAAATAGCTCAAAATGGCCATCGCCCATTGCGGAAGTGGCTGTTTGTGAAGCTGACTCACAAAAGCTGCATGGTTAAATACTTTTCCAAGTCCAGTGAAGAAAAGTAATAGGATCAGCATGACTAATGCGATCAGAATATACCACTCCATATAGGTTTGCCGCTTTGATTGCTTAGCTTTTTTGGAAACTGTACCTGCCACCCCAGTTCCATCATGTTGTATATAGTTTCCGCTTCGTTCCATAGTCTTTTTTGTTAACCGCTTACCAAGTTTTACAATGCTAAATTACAGCGATAAAAGGGCGAGCGTTAAGCAGAAAACAAGCGATCAATTGGCAGAAAACAGAATTGTTTAGGAAGGCGGTTCTTGAGCACCTTGGGCAGATAAGGGTGCATTGCTAGCATTTTCCTGCTGTTGCTTAAAAGATCCCGGAGTAAGTCCTGTCTGGTTTTTGATAAATTTGTTGAGTTCAATAACACTGCTAAATCCACACTCTTCGGCCGTAGTAGCCAATTTCTCATTGCCCACGATAGTGGAAGCAATATGATGCAATAGCAGCTGATTCCGATAATCATGAAATGTGCACTTATACTTTTTTTTATGTTCTTCGTTGATATAATCTCTGGACTTCCTCAGTACTCCAGCTATATCAGATAACCGAACCTGCGCCCCCTGGTGCAAAATCATTATCTGCAGTAAATTCCGCGCCTGCTCAATCAGTTCTTCCTTGCCATCGTCTTGTATCTTAAAACGGCTCAGCTGGATCAGAAAGATCAGCTGCTTTAAGAGCATATGCTCATTGTCGAGGATATTGGGGTTGATCTTGCTGAAAAGCAATTGTAGCTGCTGCTTGGTGACATCGCCCACACGGAAGGTAACACTCTTGTCCGACTGCGGTGACTGATTCTTCTTGGCCTGTACCAGATGATCCAAAAAACCGAAGTGCCGGTTGGCAGGTGGCCGAAAAAGCCCGGCATCCAAAATAAAGCCCACCAAGATGTGACGACCTTTTGGAATGGTTAATCGGTATTCGCCTTTGGCAAGATAAAGATAAGCACCCCGCCCTTTGGCAAATTCAATAGCAAAATCCTGTGTGTAATGGCTTTGCCTTAAGGGGGAGTCACTTAGCAAAGGGTAGGTAAGATGTAGGTCGCCCATTGAGGTATAGATTGGGATGGTTTCTTCATGTTCCATCCAAAATTCATAATAATAGAGATAGCCATAGCGGCCATCAAAAGTCTGCTCGCAGATGCAGTTATGTACCGATTGCCAATGCTGTACCTGGGCATTGCGAATAGGATAAGTCAGACGCTGTATCGGAGAGGTAACAGGCTCATATTCCTGTGGCAGGACAAAGTCATAACTTCTTTCCATAAAGATCAACTTTAGCTAATAATGGTTGGTTTAACTACTTGATTTACTGATTTTAATCTATCGAAAAATGTATTCTAATAAAACGGAGCGAGATTATCAAAAAAAAGTGTGCATAGGTCTGGGGAGATGGCGAACAGGTCTAGAAGTAGGGTGAATTTTAACGGGCTAAAAAATTAGCGGTTCACCCTGATCCACAACCGATGTACCCAAAAATGAAGCTGATGTCTTGCATTTCTGCCAAATTCGCCACCGTGATCACCTCGCTTTCCTGGCCCGAAAGCAAAGTGACCAAACTGGGCAAGTTTGGTGCTGGACGGATACAAAAAAGATGAAATCAATATGGAACAGCTTTTTATAGAATTGCAGCTTTTGGCTAACCAGGCACTTTGTACCTTTTCCAATGCGGAAACAGCAGAGCTCTTGGGCGATGCTGAGGAGGAAAAATGTGATATCTACTACTTCTAAGCACAAATAGTAAACTGATGGGTGATCCGGACACCCTTTTTTGATAACCAATTAGTCGAACAAGTATGAACAATATACCTCAAAATATGGGGCATAACTCCGATTTAATGACAGATACATTAGCCCTGAATAGCCACAGCTGGTACAGATCGCTCAAAGCTGTAGCCCTCTTATACCATTGGCAATTGATTCGGGATGCAGGGGGGCTTATCCGTTCCCTGCGGATACATCAGGAATGGTCCAATCAGCAGCATTATCAGGTAGATGACAATTTATTAGCGCAGCTGATCAAAGCCTGGCCTGGGAACGATCCGGGGCCTCGCATCTGGGCCTGCTTACATATTGGTCCATATGGCCTGATCGCAAGGGCATTGATGCTGCTGGGACATAAGCTGGCCATATTATTGCGTTCCGATGTCTTTGAAGCGCAGGGACAGATTTACAGGAAGCAGTTCCGGCTCTCCTTTGGCCGGGAAGCGACCGAGAACGAATTAATCTTCATTCGTGCTGATCAGGGTAATCCGCTTTTAAAGCTCAGGGAAGCACTTCGGAAAAACTACCACCTGATTTTCTTTATCGATGGGCAGCTTAGTGCTGGTGAGGCTTCAAAGGGATGGGTACCGGTCAGACTGCATAAATCGGATCTGCTTTTACGTGAGGGGATCGCCGCGTTAAGCTTTTGGACTAAGGTACCAATCAGAGCTGCCATCATGACAATGGTAGACGGGCAAATTACCCTTCGGTTTGGAGAGGAAGGACGATATGTGAACAATAGGTCCGACTACCAACCTGCACTGCAGTATATCCTTGATCTTGTGGAGGAACTTGCTGCGGAAGAACTGGTGCAATGGGAATGCTTGCCGGCAGTCTTTGATCATGAGCTGGTGATAAAGCAGAAGCAGATGCCTTTACAAAACCTTTGGCTACCGTTTGTTGTGCAGGGAAAAAGAATGCTCTTTGATCTGGCGACTGGTCGTTCGGTGGTTATTGGAACCAAGGAATTTGAAATAGCCCGTCAAAAATTTAGAAAGATATGGTTGAATGTTTAAACGTGTTTTTTTTGACTGAGGTTGTATAAATCTTCTTTAATTGATAAATTGTCTCTTAAAATAATTTATTTATTAAAATAAGGATTTGTTTTTTTATTACCTAAACCAATTATGATCAAGGACAGTATTCTTAAACCATTATCAGCGCGATTTCACTTTATTTTTTGGGGTGGCTATTTTGCCTGGATTAGCCTAGTCAATATCTATAAATTCGGCTGGGGGCATGTATGTATTATCATACTAATGATTCCCATTATGTTGGGCATTAGCTATACCAATCGAGCTTGGCTGCGACGTGCGCTATTTAGGCGTTTTACCTTGCAACGGGTGGGCATCATGATCGGTTATTTTTTGCTGACAGCCCTAGCAGTTTTTCTGCTGCTATATCAATTTCCGACAGAGCTTAGCCGGAAAGTACTCAAAAACCCCAAATTGTTCAGAGCGGTAGACTTTGGAATCGACGTATTTACTTTCTATGTGACTTTTGTGCTCAAAGGCATTTTAATTCTGGCTATTGAGATCATTTACAATCTCAGTGCAGGTCTTTTCAGGCATTTGGGATGGAAAAGAATACATTCTCTAGAAAGTCTGAAAGCAAGGCTTTTTCGTAACTGGACCGTTCATTTCATGGGCAATCTGACACAGAGCTTTACCCGTCTGGTACGAAAGCGACCTGCAGTTCTGACCCGAATAGAACTGTTCTTTGGTCTGGAAGCCTATGCTATGCGAACGATGAACTTTAGACAGCATATATCGGGAAAATTGGAAGATGAGCTCTTTTATCTGAAGCAGCTGATGCGCCTGTATGGTGAGCATCACATTCATCTGCAGTCGGATATTCAGGACTGGAACCATCCGATTATTCCCATGATGCTATTGAGCCTGTATAAAAATATGGTCAAACACGGCGATTATAGCGACAGCTCTTTTGAAAGTATTATTTATGTGTTTAGTGATATGGAGAGGGTATCAATAAGTTGTACCAATAAGGTTTCATCACAGTCTGCCTGGATCTTTGAAGAAGGAGGCACTGGTTTAGAACAATTGACAAAATTGCTCCGGCTGGAATACGGCGAAGCATTTTCCTTGATAAAACAAATGGCTGACGGTATATTTTACTTGAACTTGGATATAAATTTTTAACATGGATACAATAAAAAAAATATTAAAGCAGGAGGGACGGCTCCAAAAAATCTGTGTGGGGATTGTGGATGATGATCCTGATGTTGTAGATGATCTTAAAAGATACGTAGACTTGACAGATGGTGTCGAATGTGTGTATGCGACGACCAATCCCAAGGAAGCCTTAGTGGCCTTGCGTCGCTTAAAACTGGATATTCTATTTCTTGATATTGAGATGCCCATCGTTGGGGGACTGGATATTTTGGGGCAGCTGGAAAGTCTCAAGCGGGGCAACACGGGTATTGCAAATCTTCAGGTGATTGTTTGCAGTACGAATAGAGAAGTAGGCGACAAAATGTTTCACTACGAGGTAACCGATTATTTTCTCAAGCCCTTCGAACAGGAACGTTTTTATAAAGCTATGGACAGAGCAAAAAAGAGAATTCAGCATTATGGTTTAAATAACTTGAATGATGATAATAGGTGCTTTTTCTATGGAGAACGAGGGGCTCTAAAAAAGAGGCTAAACTATGATGAGATCTGTTATATTGAAGCAAAAAATAATCAGACCAGAATATGGATGAATGATAAAACTTTCGTTGAAGTCAACGAATCGTTCGGTAATATGCTCGCCCTGTTACCCAAGGCGAGTTTTGCACAGGTACACCGAAGTGTTGCGGTTTCTCTCAAGCACGTGCTGGGGGTGACTGCCCATCATGTATTCCTTCCTGATATAGAAATAAACCGCGGCGAAAAGGGAAAATACCAATATTTTGACCAGTGGATTGAGCAAAATTCCATTAGTGGTAAGTTTCAGATACATGGTATCGTCAGAGAGGGAAAAGAGATGACGAACACGAGTCAAAGGATGTAATGTTAATACTGATTTTATGAAGATAATTTTGAATAAAACACGAAAAAATACACATAAAGGGAATGATGCTACGATATTGTTTGCCCTCCATATGCTGTACAGCAAATTGCAAAAAATGCAAATCAAGAATGAAATCCCTGATGAAGGCGCTGCGGTCTGGTGGGATGCGGCTTACGTACAGGAATTTGTCGGTATCAGCGAGAGAACCTTATACCGATACCAGCATAAGGGGATGCTCGGAACGGTACGTAAGGAAAATGGCAAACGCCTGTTTTTGCAGACCAGCGTAGAACGGTTTAAACGTGCCTACTGGAATCTGTAAATCCAGGATGGATTGAGATTATTTTTGGGGTCTTTCGTTTTCGGAGGACCTTTTTATTTTGTCTTTCGGAGCAATACCTGACCAACACCTTCCCATCTTCAACCTTTCGCCTACCTTTGTTCGACCGTTCCTTGGGTTTTCTTCGGGTGGCCATCGGGATCTGTTCGGGTGTGACTCGAAGCGGACCGCATGAAAACTGCTGGAAAGCCCGAGCAGGGCCGGGACTTGCTTGGGTGTTGGTCGGGTGCAAGTGTATAAAGAGGATGGTATATGGGGGCTGTCCTGCCAGCTCCCTGCCTAATTACCGAACTGCTCCTGCCAATGTTCTGTCAGTCTTTTTGTTGCTGTATGTTTTTGTTTTTTAAGTTTTTACGTTTGTGGTGTCAGGCTTAAATACCGGTATGTCTTAGCCACTGACAAGGGTTTAATTTTTAAAAAACAGAAAAATGGGAACAATAGTAAATGGAATAAACGGAGGTATAAGCGGTAAGACCGGCTCCGTGATAGGCTCCAGCTGGAAGAGTATCAACTACCTCAAAGGGCTTTATAAAAAGAGTAATAAACCGGCTAGTCAGGAGCAGCTGATCACGCAGGCAAAGTTCAAATTGCTGATGCGTTTTTTAATGCCCATCAATTCGTACCTGCAGGTCGGATTCGGACAGAAAAAAGCCGATCGGCAGACACCCCTCAATGCTGCGTTTCAGTTTAATCTGCCTTTGGCTATCCAGGGTACTTATCCGGACTTTACACTGGACTATAGTAAAATCCGAATTGCCGACGGAGCTTTTTTTCTGGGGCCGCCCCAAGGTGCGTCTTTCGCCGATGAAGAGATGACGGTCACCTGGGATTCGAACAACAATGACATCTACGGCTCAGCAGACGATGACGGTGTGTACATCATCGGGTATCATCCCGAACAGGATGAGTTTTTGGCACCCTCTATCGTGCCAACCCGCCAGGTAGGTACCACGACTTTTGTAGTGCCTGCACATTTGCTCGGTGGCTCGGCGCATCTGTGGATCTTTATGGCCGACCGCAAGAAAAAGCGCGTATCCAAAAGTAGTTATTTGGGGCTGATACAGCTCATTTAGTTATTCATAGGGAATATCGTCCGCTATGGATGATATTCCCCTCTATTTTTTTCTATTATGAAGAAAAAATCAAATAAGAAACGGTCTGCTGCCCAACTTGACCAGCAGAAACGTTTTGCGCTGGCAATGAGTTTTTTGTCACCGCTGAAATCGATTCTGGCTGATGGATATAAATTTCTAGCCAAACGAAAAAAAAGACTGGTATATCCCTTTAACCTCGCACTTTCACATGTACTTAACATGGCCATTGCTGAAGAGGAAGAGGGGCCTTTTGTGGATCCCGAAAAAGTATGGCTCAGCGACGGTACGTTGCCTGGGGTGTTGGTCTCAGATATAGTCGAGGAAACTGGGCGGATACTGGTCAGTTACGATAGTTTTTCCTCATTTTGTGCCTGGGATGATCATGTCAAACTGATCGCATATCAGGTGAAAGAAGGTGTGGCGATCCGAAGTCAGCGCCTAGCCTTGCGCAGCGAGAAACAGGTCGCCTTGGATATCCCTCCTTCACTGCTCGGAAAAGAGCTCTTGCTTTATATTGTCTGCTGCGAAAGAGATGGTATAAAGTATGCACGGAGCCAGTATCTAGGGACTTATCTGATTAAATAATTTTTTAAAAAAGTAAAATGGAATATGTACAAAAACAAATGGTCTCCGATATCGAAGATATCTATTGGCCTTTAACGGGAAGGCAGCTGCTTGGCATCGTACTGGCCTGTCTTCTTTTATTTTTTATTTTATCGGGATTCTTGCTACAAGCAATCGATCCGACAGCTGGGGTATTGGATCTTGGTACCCTCTCCGTGCTGCTCTTTGGTATACTTGCTGGTCTAGCGGCTATTTATTGCTGCTTTTGGCTTCAGGAAATGCTTTGGCAGCCTTTTAAGTTTTTCCGTCAGGAATTTAGTCTTCACTTTAATCAATTGACATCATGGCAACAATGCATTATTTATTTTTCGGTATTCTTTCTGTCGCTATTCTCGTTCTTAGCCGTTTTGGCAATACTGTTGTAGGCGGCCATATACTGACAGGCAACAATGCTAAGCCCCTAGGCACCGCTTCCGCAGTGGTGCATGGAAATGACAAATCAGTAAAATGCTGCGCCAGCACGGGTGTACGCGAACGCATTGTCGATATTGCGGTACACGAAATTGGTGTGCAGGAAGCCAGAGGCAATAACTATGGCATACGAGTCGAGGAATACCTAGCGTATACTGGTCTTGGAAAGGGCCATGCCTGGTGTGCGGCTTTTGTCTCCTGGTGTTATGGCCAGGAGGGCCTTGCTGTTCCGCGCAACGCCTGGAGTCCGGCACTTTTTCCAGTGGCCCGGCGTTATACAGACCAGCAGATCGGGCAGGGGAGTGTACGCCAGGCAGATCTTTTCGCGATCTATAGCTCCAGCCACCAACGTATCAACCATGTGGGGATTGTGCGAAAAAAGGAGGGCAATTGGATCGTGACTGTGGAAGGGAATGTGGACAATCGTGTGTTGTGCAAGCGGCGTCCTTTGGCTACCATTTATACTTTTTCAAATTGGCTGGACTGAAAGGAGGAATGATGAAAACAAGGCTATACCAGATGATATCTTACGGGGGACTCTTATCCTTGCTGGTCTCCTGTAAGGTCTACGATAGTAAAAAATATCAGAGACAACAAGAAACGGATACGCGCCGGCAGTATACCGAGCAGCTCCAAAGGCTGTATTCCGACCATCAGGATACGCTTTCCCGCCTTTGGTATTTTTGGACGGACAGCGCTTTCCGTTTCTCCCCAGATAGTGGTCTATCTGCCCGGTCGGGAGGTTTAGTATGGCATGAGTCCGCCAAAAGAGTCAGCAAACAGGTATTGGAGCTGACTGAAAAAAGCGAACAGGAAAAACAAAAGCAGGTCAACCATGAAAAAAGTGGCAACCAAATGCTAGCTGCCCAGCTGGTTTGGATCATCGGCTTGGCCTTGCTTCTTTTTCTCCTTTGGAGATGGTATAGATCTCGTCTATTGCCTTAGTTTGCTTTTGGAAGGAGGGCTAGAGAAAGGCTTCGCGAGGTATCGTTGGGATATGAAGGAGACAGGGATTATTAACCCTAGTCTCCTTTTTTATGCGAAGGAGAATTCCTGTTATATTTGCTTGAAAAAGATCAAAATTTCTTAATCTTTTTAAATTTTTATTTAAAAAAGCAAAACCGTTTTAGTTTTGTTATATTTGTTCGTAACCATTAAGGGAGTAATCCACAAATTACTAGGACACAGTACGTGAAAGACCAACTTATGAAATATTCCTGCAATACTGAAGAGAAGTCTGTCTTGATCTCCCTTCGTTCTGGCTGTCAGCGTGCTTTCCGGCAGGTCTACAGTATGTATAGTGGGCGTATTTATCTCAACATCCGTAAGATGGTCAAGTCCGAAGAAGACGCAGTCGAACTATTACAGGAAGTATTTATTAAAGTATGGGATAAGCGGGAGTTGATTGATCCCGAGCAGCCTTTTCGAGCTTATCTATTCCAGATCGCCAAATATACTGTCTATAATTTTATCCGGCGAAATAACCTCGAAAAACAAGTTCAGGCCTATCTTAGTCTTCACAATACTGCCTTGTACAGTCACGTCGAAGAAGAACTCTATGAAAAGCAGTATGAAGAATGGCTGTCACAGACCATTGACCAGCTGCCGCCGCAACGCAAACTGATCTATAAACTTTGTAAAATTGAGGGCAAAACCTACGCCGAAGTAAGCGACTTGTTGAGTATATCGACTTCTACGATTAACGACCATATCGTAAAAGCCACGAAATATATAAAAGAGAAACATGGAATCCTGGATAAATCCACATTGCTCATTATTTCTTTTATACTTCTCCAACAGCATTAACGCATAAAATTTTCATTCCATAGAAAAAAAGTAAAATAAATTTGCAGGCAGAGCAGATGATCTGTACCGCTGAAGTGTATTAGCTGAAAAGAGGGTAACCAATTGTGGAAAAGAAAACACTTCGATATACGTTAAGGCGATATATACAGGGGAAACTTAGCGAAGAAAATTCCCGTGCGTTTTTGTCCTATGTAAAATCAGGCAAGGATAAAATATTACTTCAAGAACTCATCCAGGAGGTTTTGGACGATCCCATCGATCAACATCTGTTGGATGATCCAACCTTATTGGCAGTACTGGATAATACCTGGGACCAATTGCATCTTCAGATCAATAAACCGAAAACAAGATCACTGTGGGATTGGAAACGTATTGGCGCAATCGCAGCGGCTATTATCGGACTATTATTGATTGGTCGCTGGTTTCTTACCATTGAAAATAAAAGCGTAGTTCCGCAAGCTGCACAAAATGGGATATCACCCGGAAAACAATCCGCAACCTTAACGCTGGCCAACGGCAAGCAGATTCATCTACATGAAACACAAAACGGTCGGATTGCGGAAGAATCGGGCATAAGGATCTCTAAAACAACGGATGGCCAATTGATTTACGAAGTCAGCGGTAAGACACAGGGCGAAATCGAGCAAAATACCTTATCGACAACCAAAGGAGAAACCTATCGGATTAAACTCCCTGATGGTACACAAGTATGGCTCAATGCCGCTTCTTCGCTCAGCTATCCGGTTAGTTTCGCCAATCAGAAAGACAGAACTGTCACACTGACCGGTGAAGCTTATTTTGAAGTAGCGAAGGATGCCAAACAGCCCTTTATTGTGCAGGCAGCTGATCAGCAGGTCAAAGTGCTCGGTACTCATTTCAATGTAAATAGTTATGCCGATGAATCGGCGGTACAGACCACTCTTCTTGAAGGTCGTGTGCAGGTCAGTTCCCATAATCAAAAATTACTATTAGCGCCGGGAGAGCAGTCGAGCCTTACAGCTCATGGGGTGCTAAAATCCCACCCGATAGATACAGCTCCGGTTATTGCCTGGACAAACAACGAATTTATGTTCGATGAAGATGATATCGAAAGCGTCATGCGCAAGGTGGCACGCTGGTATAATGTTGAGGTCATCTATCAGGGTAAAAAAACAACCGAGAAATTTGGTGGCGGAATATCGCGTTTTGATGATGTTCAAAAAGTCTTAAGTCTGCTCGAAAAAACGGGCGCCGTTCATTTCAGAATAGACGGAAAAAAAATACATGTACTTCCGTAATGATCCTGTAAATAATTAATTACACAATAACCTAAATAAACAAACCGATGAACAAAAAACGACAAAACGAATAACCACCAAGGTGGGGTATAAAAAAGCAACCAAGATCCTGAAGGGACTCGGTTGCCGTTAGGGACAATTAAAATTTAACTATCCAATCTGCAGTATGTTTCTGTTTTGGACGACTCGAATACACTGCAAATAAACCTTACAAATGTATCAAAATTATATCAGAAAAAAGGAGATAGCGTATCTGCTATTCCGTAAACTATGGCTTATTATGCGATTGACAACCATAATTATCTTGGTTACTTTTATGCAGGTTAGCGCTACCACCTTTGCACAAAAGGTAACATTAGAATACTCCAACATGAGCCTTAAGAAAATATTTAGGGAACTCAAATCCCAAACGGGATACAATTTTCTATACACGGAACGGCAGATGGTAAACGCGAAGCCTGTTGACATCAAAGTTAGGGACCGTCAATTGTCGGATGTATTGGACCAGATCTTTAAAGATCAGCCCTTGTCTTACCAGTTGGATAATAAGACAGTGGTCATTTACGATAAGCCAAAAGCTTCCATAAAGTCCGCACCGATGGAGTTTATGATGACCCCAAATCAAGTCCCTGTAAAAGGACGCGTGACCAATGAACGTGGCGAACCTCTCGCAAATGTCTCTGTGCGGGTCAAAGGAAATGAATCTATAGGTACTACCACCAATGGTGATGGTATGTTTACGCTCACAAACCTTTCGCCCAAAGCAACGCTGATATTCTCCTCTGTTGGTTATGATGCATTGACCGGAGAACTGTCCTCCCTGCGGACCGATGGATCGGGGCAGCTCAATGTAATCATGAAAAATAGCAACAGTCAGCTCGAAGAAGTTATCGTAATCGGTTATGGGACCACGACACGTCAGCGTGTTGTTGGGGCCGTTGACCAGATCAGTGCGAAGACTTTCGAAAACCGACCTGTAGGCAATGTAACGCAAGCCCTTCAGGGAGCCTCGCCCAGCTTGACCATCCAACAGAAAAGCATGGACCCCAATGATAATTCGATGAATATCAATATTCGTGGAATATCTACCATAAACAGTAATGCGCCGCTGGTGGTGATCGATGGAATTATTACAGAAGGCGGAACACTCAATAAGATCAATCCGGATGACATCGAAACGGTGTCGGTATTGAAAGACGCCGGTTCTACGGCTATATACGGTTCGAGGTCTGCAAATGGCGTTATTTTGGTAACCACCAAAAGAGGACGCCAAAATCAGCGGCCTGCGGTGACTGTCGGCACCCAGTGGGGCGTGCAAGAACCTAAAATTTTATTTTCACCTGTTGCAGGATATGAAAACGCGACCCTTCGTAATCTTGCGCTGACTAATTCAGGAATGGATCCTCAGTTTTCACCAGAGGCTATCGCAGACTTATATGCCCATCAGGATATCGAGCGGTGGAACTTGCCGGAAATCATGAAAAACTCTTTCCAGCAAAAATATAATATCAGTGTGGCCGGGGGCGGCGATAAAAGTTCCTATTTGTTTTCAGGCGGCTTCTACAATCAGCCCAGCAACTTTGTCGGACAGGACTTTGGCATTAAGCGGTACAATTTGCGGAGTAATCTCAGTACAGAGATAGGTCGTTTTAAACTGACCTCAATCTTAGCCTATACCCGCAACAACAACATGAGCAATACGGCCGGAAGTGCCATTATCAATGCTTCCAGACTTCCTCCATATTACTACTACCGCATGCAGGCCGATAATGGAAAATACCTTGTCAACAATGCACTGACAGATCAAAATCCTTTGGCTGAACTGAATGAAGGCGGCTATATTAAAAATGATAACGACTATTTCAATATCAACCTGAATCTCGAAGCAAAACTGTTCGAAGGTTTAAAACTGCGTGGTATCTTCGGAGCGGACATCTATGCAGATCACCGTTCTATCCGTAGAATCCAGGTGCCATTATATTCCAGTCCAGATGCCACGCAAGCACAGGTCTACGTCAATTCAGACCGCAATACCGAAGATTTTAACGAAAAAGCTTCCTTATTGAACTTTCAGCTGCTCCTGGATTATGACCGAACTTTTGGCAGTCATCATGTATCAGGTCTGTTTGGAGCATCCAACGAATCCTATACACGCCGACAAAACGAACTGAAAATGAAATTTACTGATCCGGTCCTCGGTACACCTACGACAGGGACAGTCATTGATCCTGTGAGTGCCCGTGTGACACCAAATGGGACACTGCAAAATAGTATCAATTCGATCTTCGGTCGTGCCGGATACGACTTTGCAAGTAAGTATTTTGCCGAATTTAGCTTTCGCTACGATGGCTCTTCTAAGTTTTCGAAAGCTAATCGCTGGGGCTTCTTTCCTTCGGGATCCCTCGGATGGCGGGCATCCGACGAAGTATTTATGAATTGGTATAAACAACATGTCGGTAGCCTAAAAATCAGATCTACTTATGGTGTTCTGGGCAATCAGGCCGTAGACGACTACGCGTATTATTTTACCTATGAATCCTATCAGAACAGTTATGGATTTAACAACAAACCTGTTTCTGCTGCGGGATTTAACTATGCCAGTCTGGATCTACGCTGGGAGAAAACCTATAATTTCAACGTTGGCTTGGACGCCACCTTCTTTCATGATAAATTAACGGCCAGTTTCGATTATTTTAAAAAGCGTACAGTTGATATCTTGATGTCGCCACAAATACCTTCCACATTCGGAACTTCCTTAAAGAATCAGAATTTAGGTGAAATGAACAATGAGGGCTGGGAAATCAACCTCAGCTACCGGGCTACAACAGGAGGTTTCCAACATACGATCAATGCGAATATGGGCGATAGCCACAATAAGATTATTGCGATGCCCGGCGATGACCGTATTTCGACAGTCGATAACATTACTAAATTAACGCGTGTTGGGCTACCCTATAATTCCTATTATGGGTACAAGATGGCCGGATTCTTTCAAAATATAACGGATATTGAAACTTCGGCCTTGCCGAGCGGTATTACGGCAGCAGATCTGCGCCCCGGAGATGTAAAGTATGTCGACCGCAATAACGATGGAATTATCGATGCACGGGACCGCTTTGTGTTGGGCAATGGTTTCCCCCGCTTTACATTTGGTCTAACCTATAACCTGAATTATAAAGATTTTGATTTTAGTATGTTCTGGCAAGGGGTAGGCAAGCGCGATATGATGATCCGGGGAGAATTGATCGAACCATTTCATCAGAATTATTCATATACCATTTATCAGCATCAACTCGATTACTGGACGCCGACCAATATTGATGGACGCTGGCCCCGACTGACTGCAAATGGATCAACAGCATCGACCAACAACTTTGGGAAAGATTCTGATCTCTATCTTTTCAACGGGAAATACGCTCGATTGAAAAATATACAGGTAGGTTATTCGTTACCCAAAGAAGTCGTGTCGAAATTGGGATTGCAGCGTGTTCGCTTTTTCATCAATGCCCAAAACCTGCTGACTTTGAGCAAAAACTCCTGGATAGATCCCGAATCCTCCGAATTTGATTCTAACATGGGTGGTTCGGCCAATAGTGCCCGCAATTATCCGACGTTGAAATACTATGGCGGTGGATTAAATATTCAATTCTAACCTTTTATGTAATGAAACTATATAAGATACTTATTGGAGGCTTGAGTTTAATGGCAATTCTCCAATTAACATCCTGTAATAAGTTGGATACGCTGCCAACAGATCGCTTTACCGATGAAAATTTTTGGGACTATCCAGACAACGCCGAAAAAATGGTCAATATGGCCTATAATCAGCTGTATTCAGCAGATCGTATGTGGAATGATGAAGCCCTGAGTGATAATATTTTTGAGGGGCGCTCAAACACAGACCAGCGCGCAATTCGTAATGGAACCGCCGATCCAACACTGGGCCGCTTTGGGGCAGAGTGGTCCGATCTTTACGGTGGTATTAAGACTTGCCATGTCTATCTAGAGAATGTAGAGCGTGTACCTGGAATGGATGCGGCACTCAAAAAACGCCGTATCGCCGAGGTACGCTTTATCCGTGCATTTCTCTATTTTAGACTTGTTAATTTCTATGGCGCTGTGCCTTTCTTCACGAAAGATATCTCATTGGAAGAGTCTAAGACTCTTCCTCGGACAGAAAAAGCGACTATCATGGCCTTTATCCATCAAGAGTTGGATCAATGTATGGCCGATCTACCGAACAGAGATGCTTTACCGGTAGACGACCGTGGCCGGATTACCAAGGGGGCCGCTTCAGCCTTTCAAGCCCGGGCCTATCTCTATGAAAGCAACTGGAATAAAGTATTGGAATACTGTGAAAATCTGATGAAAAAACAAACGGAATTTGGTACTTACGCTTTATTCCGCAGTTATCCGGAGTTGTTTACTGCAGCCAATGAATATAATTCAGAGGTTATTCTGGATTATGCCTATGTACCTTTATTAAAAACCTGGAATAAGTTATATGATGCAGCACCAATCTCTGCTCAAGCACGTTTAAATGGTTATGCACCATTACAAAGTCTGGTCGATAATTATTTGACACTGGGCGGAAATACCATTGCTACGGATCCGCAATATAACGACAATAATCCCTATGTCAACCGCGATCCACGCATGGCCGCAACCATCGTTTTTCATGGTGGGCAATGGACTGATTTTGACGGTACAACACGTAAGATCTTTATCAAACCCGGCTCTGGTACAACAAATAAGGAACGGCTCGATGAATATCAGGGTGCAAGTGCCAACGCTTCCGCCACAGGGTATTACGTAAAGAAATACTACGATGTAACAGCAACGGTAAAATACGATGCTGGATTGAACATCATCATGTTTCGGTACGCCGATATCTTATTGATGTATGCAGAAGCAAAAGAAGCACTGGGACAACTCAATGTAGCAGTGTGGGATATGACGATCAGACCTATTCGTCAGCGGGCTGGTTTTGAAGCATCAAAAGCGTTAGACTTTCCGACTACCGGAGATCTGAAAACAATTGTCCGAAATGAGCGGCGAAGTGAGCTTGCTCTTGAGGGATTGCGTTACTATGATATCATGCGCTGGAAAGCTGGTAAAACCTATTTGGACGGCCAGGTATTGGGTGCTAAATATGGTGGTAACAATAGTAATATCAAACTGGATATCCGCCGATTTGATGAAAGTAGAGATTATCTCTGGTCGATACCACGAACTCAGATCGATCTAAATAAAAATTTATTGCCTAACAATCTGGGCTACTCAAACTAAATTTAATTCAAAAACTAGCGCAAACGGCGCATTAAAAAATGTACGTTTCGAACCATAAATTAATGATATAGACATGAAATGGTATTTTAAAGTTATAGCAATGGTCGCATTGGCTGCGAGCATCGTTTCCTGTAAAAAAGACGATATGAAATACGCCGACGCAGAGGTGTCGGCTGTTGAGAACCTATATGCCCCTGCAGATGGAAAAGCTGTCAAATTATTAAGTTCCAGCTCCGCAGCGCTGTATTTTGAGTGGGAGTCGGCCTTGGTGGCCGACGGTGGGGCAGCTCAATATGAAGTTGTTTTTGATAAGCTCGACGGCGATTTTAGCAAGCCTCTTTATACAGTTACGTCGGATAATAATGGAAACTCAAACGGCGCCAATATTAGTCACAAAATATTGAATCAGGTAGCAACGAAAGCTGGGATTAACCCTGGTGAGAGCGGCGATGTGATCTGGTCCGTATATGCTATCCGTGGAATGAAACGGGTATTGAGCAAAGCAAAGAAAGTATTGAATATCAAAACACTGGAAGGCTTTGCAGAGATCCCCGATGAATTATTTATCACTGGAGAGGCGACTGAGGGTGGGACGGATGTTGCCGCATCTTTACCTTTTAAATTGGTAGGTAATGGTGAATATGAGATCTTTACAAAATTGGAAGCCGGAAAAAAATACACCTTTACGGATCGCAAGTCTGCTGAGGGACGTGTTTTCTATTCGGAAGATCAAACCAAAATAAAAGAAGGTGAAACCGGAAGTAACAGCATTGCCAAGACAGCAGTATATCGTATTCGAATTGATTTCAATGTGGCAGCAGTTACTTACACAGAGATCAAAAACATGGGCGTTTATTTTTCTCCATCCGGAGCTGTGGTGTTGGATCTACCTTATCAAGGTAAGGGAATTTGGTCCGCAACAGGTATCATCAATTTTAAACAGGAAAGTTGGGGTCGTGACCAACGTTATAAGTTCCAAATGGAAACCGTCAAGGCTGGAAAGGCTGAAACCTTACAGTTGGGAACTCAAAACGGGACGGACAGTCCGCCCAATAGTTCATCAGCTCCTTCTTATTATTTCGTCCGAATATTGCCCAATCTTTCACAATGGGACGATAAATGGAAATTTGCGGATGCAGTAGACGGCCATCCAACAAAAATATCGATGATTTTACAAGGCGACAAAGACTATACGCATACTGTCGTACCAAATTAAAGGAGGAGACCCGATGAATAAAATGATTATACTGTCATCCCTATTGTTTCTACTCTTAGGATGCACCAAGATTGAGGACAGCTACCCCTATGACGACACTGTACAGGAAAGCTGGACAACTATTGCAACGCAGGTTTCCGATAAGATGATTGCCGGATTCTGGAATGAGGCCGGGTATTTTAACAATGCGATCAATCAATCCGATCTGGGATTTCAATATTGGCCCAATGCACATGCGATGGATGTTGTTATCGATGCCTATCTACGAACGAAGGACAGCAGATATAGTGCCTATTTCAGCAAATGGTTTGAAGGTGTGAAGATCAAAAATGGCAATACCTATTATAACGTATTCTATGATGACATGGAATGGAATGCACTGACCATATTACGCTTATATGAAATTACCAAGGATCAAAAATATCTCGACACGGTATTGCTTTTATGGACAGATATTGCTGGCGCATGGGATGAGCAATATGCAGGCGGTGGATTGGCTTGGAAGAAAGATATGCGCTATAGCAAAAATGCTTGCTCGAATGGGCCAGCTAGTATTCTGGCAGCTAGACTATATCGTTTGACAAAAGATGAAAACTACCTGACCTGGGCCAAGAAGATCTACGAATGGCAAAAAGCAACACTGTACAATCCGTCAACGGGCGCTGTTTATGACAATATTAATGGTCAGACAGGTAATGTGGATATGACAACACTGACTTATAATCAGGGGACGTTCCTTGGTACCGCAGTGGAGCTTTTTAAGATTACTAAAGATCAGCTTTATCTGGTTGATGCGCAAAAAATTAGTTATTACACAATCACACGTTGTATCGATGGCGGGAATAATATTTTGCGCGACGAGGGAAGCGGCGACGGCGCATTGTTTAAAGGGATATTTATACGATATTTTGTAGACTATTTAAATCAGGAAGGAATTGATGCAGCCTACCGCAGTAAGTTTGAGAAATTTTTGGTCAATAATGGTAAAATTGCCTGGACCAAGGGAACAAGTCTACCGACGCTGTTCTTTGGTCCGTCCTGGGCGCAACCACCTATTGGCAATAGTGAAATTACTGCCTATGCAAGTGCTGCGATGCTTTTTGAAGGATTAGCAAGCTATGAAAATAAATTAAAATAATGGAATGAACACAAAGAAGCCTTCGTGACCCAAAAGGTTTCGAAGGCTTCTTAAAATACATATGCTGATGAGACAAATCTATAAGATAACGACAACTGTGCTGCTGTCGGGTTTATGCTATTTAACAGGCTATGGGCAATTCAATAAAGGACAGTCTGCCGAACGTGCCCAAAGAACGTTAGCTATTGTTTACGCTAAGTATGGAAATGCCAAAAATCAACTGTTGACCGAGAAATATCCCTTCGACGAAACCTTTAAAGCGGATTATCTTGATAATTCCGAACAGGCGACCGTGCAAAAGAAATATGCTTACCTATGGCCATTCTCCGGAAGCTTTTCCGCTGTAAACACATTGATGGAACTCCCAAAGAACAAAGCGCTTTACCAAAAGATCCTGGACCAACGCGTGCTGCCAGGATTAATGGAATATAGGGATCATTCCAGAGAGCCTGTTGGTTATGCTTCCTATATCAATTCTGCTCCGCCATCAGACCGGTTTTATGATGATAACGTCTGGTTGGGTATTGACTTTGCCGATAGTTATCTGCAGACAAAAAAGGTCGATTATCTTAAGCATGCGAAAGAGATCTGGGCTTTTGTAAAAAGTGGTGCGGATGACAAGCTCGGTGGTGGAATCTATTGGTGTGAACAGAAAAAAGAATCTAAAAATACCTGTTCCAATGCTCCTGCGGCAGTATTTGCACTAAAGCTGTTTGAAGCTACTAAAGAGGGAGACTATCTGAATGAAGCGCGACAACTCTATGCGTGGACAAAGGCAGGTCTGCAAGACCCAACGGATAAACTCTATTGGGATAATATTCAGCTCAATGGAAATATTGGTAAGGCCAAGTATTCCTATAATTCCGGACAGATATTGCAAGCAGCAGCCTTGCTTTATAAGCTTACCAAGGAAAAAAAATATCTGATTGATGCCCAAGAGCTGGCAAAAGCTTGTTTAGCGTATTTTTTTCAGACCACGGACCAAGATACTTTTCCAATGTTAAAGAATAGTAACTTATGGTTCCATGCTGTAATGATGAGGGGATATATCAGTTTATTTGAACAGGACGGAAATAGAACCTATATTGATATTTTTGCGAAAAACCTAGACCGTGCATGGTATAAGATGAGGGATCAGGACGGACTTTTTGATGTCGACTGGACTTTGGAGAAAAAGCAAAAATCCAAGTGGCTGTTAGATCAATGCGCTTTTGTGGAGATGTATGGACGTTTGGCAAAACTAGGATATTAATTCATGTATCAATTTCCTGACGACGATAGGGGCGACGCTACTGATGCTCAGTCGGAATTTTTGAGAAATTTTTAAAACATTCTTGCGCTGACAGTGGTTTTTTTGGATAACTTAGGCAAGTTAGATTATTGTATTTATATAGGCTAGGTATTGGTTCCCTAGCCTATTTTTTTTCTTACTATTTTTGCATTGACTCATTGATGCAGAAAAATCTAGATCCCGCACAGAATTTTAATGTTTTCATGGGCTTCCCGCTGCTGGCTCAGCTGAATCTGGATCAAGTTTTTGGCCCCGATAGACAGCTTGTTTTCCTCCGCCAGCGCTTTGTCGTAAACCTCTCGGAACGCTGCCTCGCCGCGCTCACAATGCTCCAATAAATCTTGCATATTACCGCCCGATAATTTTGATTTGATCACCATCCACAGCCGAAAAAGCTCGCCACTTAATTTTGTCCGGTCAGTCGCGTATTGGCCAGCAAGCTCAACCAATGGACTGAGTTCGGCAATAAACTTTTCAGACTGCCCGATCATCTTTCTGAACACGGCTTCACGGGCACCTTCGCCCTGCTCGTTGGCCAGATCAATAGCCAGCTCGTATCCTTCGATGCGGTCATTGTTGATTTTAATAAGGTCATTTAAAATATTGGGGTCATTCTGATTACTTTTCATATGCTCTTAATAGTTGTTTTTAGGAGGAACAACTTAGATTAATCAATAGTTTAGCTTTATTTCTTTTATGTAATTATCTGGGGCTTACTTCTTGATTTTTAGGATACTTAGATTTGATTAATTGGGCTAAAGACGCATTTAAGGGGAAGGGCAGGTGAGTACAGTTCAGACCTAATTTTCTTAAAAAACAAACCTTATGTCTATTTAAGTAGTTTCTTTCTTAAAAACGATAACAACTTAAAAAAATAATTCCAAAAAAAAACAAGAACGTAATGGATGTAAAAAAGAAAAATACAAGCAAGCTGCAGCGGTATTGGACGATACTTAAAAATACCGTATCGGGATTTATAAATGAAGACTCCATGAAATATAGTGCTTCACTGTCGTACTATACCGTTTTTTCCATCGGCCCCATCCTAGTTTTAGTGATCGCACTGGCCGGCATATTTTATGGGGCCGATGCTATTCAGGGAAAGGTTTTTACCGAACTGAACGGCTTGGTAGGCAATAGTGCCGCCAAACAGATTGAAGAGGTCATTCAAAACCTCCAGTTATCCGGAAAATCCAATATGGCCTTGGTGATCAGTTTGGTGACCTTGATTCTTGGGGCAACCACGGTTTTTGGCGATATGCAAAACTCCATCAATAAGATCTGGCATGTGCGCCCAAAACCAAAAAAAGGTTGGCTGAAGTTAATCCAGGACCGGTTGCTGTCGTCGTCGCTCGTTATTGGTCTGGGTTTTTTATTGGTGGTTACGTTAATTATAAATGGTGTGATCCTGGCCTTGACAGGTCAGCTGCAGCGCTACTTTCCCGATATCACTGTGGTGCTCATGAATCTTATCAATTTTGTCATTTCCTTTGTGGTCATTGTGATCCTCTTTAGCGTGATCTTCAAGACCTTACCCGATGTCAACATTCAATGGAAGACTGTTCGCGCCGGAGCTCTATTTACAGCCATTCTTTTTGTGATTGGCCGTTACTTGATCGGAATCTATTTAGAACGTTCGGCAACGCAGGATACTTATGGAGCAGCAGGTTCTTTTGTGCTTATTTTGCTTTGGGTATACTATACCGCTGCAATCCTTTATTTTGGTGCTATTTTTACCCGAGAGTACGCAACGGAAATGGCTATTCCGATCGAACCTTCTGAGTTTGCGGTACATGTGGAAACGCAGGAAATAGAGCGGAATGTGGATGAAATTCCACCGGCACCACTGGATTCCGAGGAAACCACCATTGATAAAACGGAGTAAGTCGCCGTGAACATTTTTTAACATTTGATAACAATTTTTTTTAAACGATTCCAGCTGCAGGCTGTTCTATTTATAAAAAACGAAAGGAAAATTATTATGAGCGAATTAACATGGAAAGGTCGTTGGAACGAAATTAAAGGTAAGGTAAAACAGCAATATGCGGATCTTACAGATGATGATTTACTATATGCAGAAGGCAAGGAAGATGAGTTGGTAGGTAAACTTCAAAAGAAAACAGGTAAAACACAAGATGAGGTCAATAGTTGGTTGAACGGTTTGTAGAATAGTGTTTTCGTGTTAAAGGCGGATAGCAGAAATGTTATCCGCCTTTTTTTTAGGTCTTTTTTCTATAAATCAGATAACTGATCAGCAGGCAAAGGTTCACGAGAACAGCAAAGCTATTTGAATAGATAATCGGTACTTCGGTTTTCATTATGCCGTACCATACCCATAGGGAAAGTCCTATGATTAATGTTAGTAGCATAACCGGGGAAAGGTCATCCACATTCTTTTCCTTTAGCACTTTGATGAGCTGCGGCAGCATAGAAATAGATGTGAGGATACCTGCAATAATACCCAGAAAGTTTTCATTGATCATAAGGACTTCGGTTTTATGTGATCATTACGTTGACATGACTAGATCAAAATGGATAGCCGATCGCTAGATTAAACATCAGATTATCTTTTCGCCATCTTGAACTCCCAAAGTCGATATCTTTCAATACCCAACGCTCGCCCTTCGGTAAATAGGGGATACGGAACGGGACGGAAAAGTCGGTACGCAGGATCAGAAACGTAAAATCAAACCGTAATCCCATGCCGCCGCCGACGGCTAGTTCCTGCAGGAAATCCTTGCTGAATTTACCGCCTGGTTTGGTCTCATCATCCCGCTGCAGCCATACATTTCCAGCATCGATAAAGGCGGCCCAATGGACAGGACCAGCAATTTTTGCCCGGTATTCGGTATTCAGCTCCAACTTGATATCGCCTGTCTGATCGGCATAGAAAAGTCCATTGCCCAACCTTTCCGGAGCTACTGTGCCGGGTCCGATCGCACGTGCGCCAAAGGCACGGATACTATTTGGTCCGCCCACATAATATTGCTTAAGATAGGGCAGGGAACGCGAATTGCCATACGAGTAGCTCATCCCTATACTCACCCGTGATGCGATCTGTGAATTTTCGCTGAGCTTGAAATAATGCCTGCCATCCACACTGGCTTTGATATACTGCGAGAAGTAGGCGTCAAAGAGTTTAAACGTTTTTCCCTTGTTAAAATCCGCCCCTTTGATCAATCCCAGAATATTGCCCGACAGGTCCAGATTGCCCTTAAAATAAAAGGTATTCTGCAGGTGTCTCTTCATGGTGTTCTGAAAGGTGAAATTATAATTGGGCCCAATTGTGAATTGGGGATCGATTACATGCCGCAGCGCCGGAATGGTATCCATCTGCATCTTGTAGCTTTCCGAAATACCTCTCGGCTGTACATAGGTGATTTCCATCAGCGCCAGATCATGCTGTTTCTCTTCGTTCTCTTGCCAGGTATAACCGTAGCTGAGTGCCATCGAATTGAGCGTATAGGCTTTGCGCCGGTTCAGAAATTCGTACCTTGCCTTGATATACGTATTGGGAATATATTGACGGGAAGGATTAATGGTGCCAAATGGTGTCAGTATCCTCGGGAAGGTTAGGGTGGCCTCGGTACCGTAACGGAAATAGCTGGAGTTCAGATCGGCATTGCCACCCGTCTGCAATTCGTAACCCCCAAATACGTTGATATTGAGCTTCTCGGCTCCTTTAAAAGCGTTACGTAAGGTCCAGTTAACATTCACTTCCGTACCGTTGTAGACGGAAGCCATTTTTCCCAGCAGTTCTACACGGATAGATTTCTTCGGCAGGGGAGTGAGGTAATAGTATACATCGAGCGCATTGGGTACCTCCTTGCTGTCCACAAAGTTATTTTTGACAAATTTCCAGCTGTTGAGATTCACCAAGTGGCTGATGGTCCTGTTGTGGGCGTCGCGGTTATACAGATCGCCCTCTTTGAAAAAGATGTGATTGGCAATTACTGGTTTGCGGAAGGTATGATTTGGGTCAATAAAATAATAACTGCTGTCAAATAGTTCGGCATGCCGCGGTGACTGCTGGTAGCCAGCTCCGGTTTCGGTATAGTTTGGGAAAATATAGATCTTATTGATTTTGGACGCAGTTCTTGCCTGTTCGGGCGTTTCCTTTTTTACGGTCACATAGAGGTTGACTTTATGATCCCCGATGGTGCTGTCTACCTGTACCAGAATATAGTCTGGACTGAAATAATAATAACCCTTATTTTTAAGGATGTTGTCGATGCGGTCGCGTTCATTGAGCACGACATCAAGACTATAGTTTTTGCCCACCTGCAATAGGCTGCGGTCAGAAGTTGCGCGGATATCGCGTCCCAGCTGCGTGCTGCTGTCGACATCAAAAGTGATGGATCTGATCCGGTAGATCAGATTGGGCTTGGCGGTATAGTCTACCGTAGCTTTTTTATTTTCAACGATTGTATCCGAAGTAACTTCCGCATTGAAAAAACCGATATTCTCAAGCCGGTTGCGCAGTAGATTCTCATTGTACTCCCTGTTCACCTCACTCAGCAGTACGGGTTCTTCACCTATTTTTTTAAGAAAACGTTTCAGAAAATTGCTGTTGGCGGTGTCGCCGGCCATATTGTTAAAATACAGCTTGTAGGGCATCCCCAAAACGCGCTTGTTGGGCTTCGGGCGTAGCGATTCGGCAAGGTAGGCCGCCAGCTTTTCTTTGTTTTTCTTTGAAATGGTATCGGATGCGATGTTGACATTTCCCTTCACGTACAGGCTCTCACCTTCGGGCAGGTTTTTGGTCGACGAACAGGCAGCAATGATGCTGCTTATCGTAAATAGGCCAATCAGCCAGTGTAGTTTAATTTGCATGGTAAGCCCTTTCCTCGTCTTCATTTTTAATTGCTGTGGTTTTGATCGTGTCTAAGTGCTTCGGCGCACTATTTTTCCGTGCGCTGTTTGCTGTGCTGTCCACCTGCTGGCGGTGCTGCTGCTCTTTTTCCTGATCCTCTATCCGTTTACGGTATTCGGGACTATGGAGCATCAGGCTGTCGCGGATCACTGTGCGTACACTGTCTCGATAAGCCGAATCCTGCTCCATACGATCGACATCAAAACGTTTTCTAAACTTCTTGCTGCCGGTATTATAATATTCCTTGAGCTTTTTGGAACGCATAAAGATTTCCTTAAATCGGTTGTAGTCCATCGTGATGATAAAGCCGATTCCGGTTTCAACAAATTGCCCCTGTAAAGTGACCTGATATTGGTTTTTGCGGTAGAAGCGGGCAAAGTACCGTCCGTCTTGTGAAAGCTGATAATCCAGTTGTATATCGCCGGCAATATTATTGGCAGTTTCTCCTGGTCGTGAATTTCCTTCTACTTCAAAGTTAGATCCGATATTGACTTTCAGCCGGTCGTTGAGCAGCATTTTGGAGACGCCGATATTCAGGTCGGTGCGCGTCTGGGCCGTTCCAGTGCTGTAATCGTCTTCTGATGTCAGGTTGAAATCAAGTTCAACGCCTGTAATTAAATCGGAGGCAAGGCGATTGAGCTGCGAACTCAAAAACGAACTGACACTATTTCGTACCAGTGCCTCTGTACCTCCGCCACCGGAAAGGCTTTCAAATGGATTGGCCGACATAAAGCGCCCCAACACAATCAGTGAAAAGACTTGTTTGTTCAGGTCGGAAGGATTATCACGTAAGGTGGTCAGTGCATTGTCTACCTTACTGATGACGTCCTGTGATACGATGGCATTATTAGCATTCAGGTCGATATCAAAATTCAACTGTGGCTGAAACAGTTGGTCTGAAATTTTCAGCAGCACGTCGAAAGGTATCTTTTGCTTATACAAGTTTGCGTTCTGCGTACCAAGCTGTGGCGCAACCAGTTCCAGGGTTGGTGCTTTCAAGGTGTACACTGCCGTAATATTGAGCTGCGCGTCCAATGGATCGCCATTCCAGGTAATTGTACTCCCTTTCTGAAATTTGAAGTCTCTGCTCGCAGGTCCAAAACTGAATGAATAGCTCCCTTGCTCCACAGTAAAAGTTCCTGACATGGTTATTTTACCACTGGCATCTACACCTGCATTTAATTCAGCCTCGCCTTGAATGTTTAGGGCATCTTGTGATCCTGCGTCGAGCAGAATCTTAAATTTGGCGTCCTTATCAGTCTGCAGGTTCAGATCGACGTCTATTCCTGTAAGCTTTGTTACAGTCATAGAATCTAATCTGGCAAGCGCATTTGCGGTAGCCGTATCCCGTTTATCCACAAATTCGACCACGCCCTTCCGATCGGCCATACCGGGATCATTGTTTGGCATCACCATCGTGAAATCGGTACTGTCTAGGACCTTGATTGTACCGTCTACAACGGGTTTGTTAAGATTTCCGCCGATCTGCAGATCGGTGCCAAGAAACATTTTTCCGTAAAATAGATCATTGTCTGCCTGCGTGGAATTCAGTACTTCAAAATTGTCCATGACGATGTTGAGGTCAAAGTCAAAATCGGTATAGGTTTGGGTATTGACAGAACCGCTGACCTGGGCAATATTGCCTTTGCTGTCTTCGAGTTCAAATTTGGGGAACGATATTCCATTTTGATCAAAACGGATCTGTTCGTCCTTTGCTTTGAATAGGGCATTGAGCATGGCCACATTGAACTCGGCTTCCCTGAAATCAAGGTCACCCCTAATCTGTGGTTTTGAAGGCGATCCTGCTATTTTTAGCTGGCCCTCCAGGTTACCCTTGGCATCCTTCAGATTTCCCATGCTGAATGCCTGTACCGTCTTCATCGTCAGTGGCGCGATATCCAGTGTGAAGTCGAGCGTTGCGTCGCCTTGCGGCGGATTGATAAAATCACCGCTCAGGACGAGGTTGTTACCATTTTCGGTAATGCTCACATGGGCATTGTAGGTGTTTTCGCGTTCATTATTAACTTTGATATTGACGTTGCCCACGGTATCTTTTCCGAAGTAAAACTTATCTACGGTCATATCTGCAATAAAAACCGGACTGCTTTCCAGTCGGGATAGCGTCGTTTGTCCGTTTATGCCGCCGCCAAGATCCAGACTATCACTCATAACCATCTTGCTCAGGGTCTCGATGCGGAAGTTTTTAAAAGCCACATCAATTGGTGAGTTCAGGATGCTGTCCTGAGAAGCGATGCGCAGTTCCTGTCCCTTGTTGCTGAGGACAAAATTATTAGCCAATAGGCCGTCGCTACCAAATTTTAAGGTGTTGTTGGGCGCCACATCCCACTTATCGTAGTTGAGCATTAAGCCGTCCTGTAGTAAGCTGAATACAAATACACCATCTTTGGCCTGCATATCGGCTCCCAGATGATATTGTTCTTTATCATGCTTATCCTTGATCCACACCCCCAGATTAACCGTATTTTGCGCGACCTTTCCACTAAAAACGGTGTTGGTGAGTTCAATGCTGCTGACTTTAACTTTGTTGATTAAGGCCGAATAGTAAAGGGCACTGTCCAGACTGTTGATATCTAGGGTAACATTGTTGATCTCGGTACCACCATAGACCACGCGTGGTGCATCTAATTTGGCCGATAGGTTTTTCGATGTACTGTTAAAGAGACCATCCAGGGTAATGGCTTTCATTTCCGTCAGCTCAGGAAGAAAGTCCTGGATGAGTTTATTGCGGGTAAGTTGTGCTGAAAATTCGATGACCTGCGGCGAGTAGGGCGGAATCTTAACCGGCTTTTCGGGTTTATAATACACTTGCAGGAGATCTTGGACGGCACTCTGCAGTTCCAGCATTTTGTACTTGCCGACCAAGTGGGCATTTAAAAAATCGGAACGCAATACCAATTGATTACTGCTTGTATCGGCCTTGGCCAAGAGGGAGACAGTATCCAGTGCATAACGATCAGTGTTATATCGGATCAACGAATTGGTAATATGTGCTTCGCCATTCAAAAAGTCTGGATCTGCAGTGCTGAAATTACCGCTGAGCTTACCGCGGTAGCTGATAGCATCTTGCACCAGCTTTAACTTTTGTAGGTTGATGCTGTCGGCCACTAGTTCGAATGCTATTTTGGGATAGGTAGAATTCATATTGGCCGTGGCATCCAGTTTTAGTGTGATATTGGGATCAGGACTTAGAATATAAGCTTTTATGGCGCCTTTATCGGCAGACAGATTCATGTCGATATCATGATAGCGGTAGCCCATGGCGTCCATGCGGTTTACTTTGCCATCAAAACTGGCTATCATTTTTTTGGGATCTGTGCCTTTACCTTTTATTTTTCCTTCAAAAGAAAGAACCCCCAAGGTACTGTCCATCTTCATGATTTGACCGATGTTGAGGTCACGAATGCTGACTGCTGCATCATAGCTGGTATCTCGCTTGGTCATTTGGACCTTTCCGTCTAATTTGGCTGTGCCTTTTTCGGTCACCAATGCAAGTTTTGTATTGAAGGCAGTCATTCCGCCTTTAAATGTGCCACTAAGTCCAATGGTGTTGGGTAGCGCGATACCCTGAGGCAGCATCGACTTGGAAACCAGTTTCTCGATATCGGAACGGCCTGTGGTAAGTTTTTTCAGGTTGAGGTCTACCGATAATTTATTCATGTCGGGAAGTCCTTTTAAATGAAGACTAGCAATCAGTCGGGTATTGGAAAGTGTCCTAAAATCGATATTCGGTATATGCAGATCATCGACACGGCCAGTTACGCGGGTGTCAATATAAAATTTCTTGTCCAACAGCGGCTTCATTACCTGCATGGTGTCCAGGAAGGGCGCGAGAAATAGGATATCGCGCATATCAATATAGCTCTTTGTGATGTTGGCATTGACCGTGATCAGTTCTGGCTTTTTGCCGATGATATCCAGAGAAGGATAACTTAGCTTAACGTAATCGCGGATAAGGGTACGAGGAGTTTCCGCATATAGATTTTTAATTTCCGCACCGGTATTGCTATAGTTAAAATCAGCCTTCAGCTGCTTGATGACAAAACCGGAATGGTCGGCAGCGATAAGCTCTTTCAATGATCCACTGATGGAATCGGCGCTGTAGTAGAGATCAGTCAGCCTGGTTTTGAGAGCCGGCATTTGGATGTTAAAATAGTCGAATCCCTTGATGCGGGGCTGGTTGTCGTCTTTAAATCGGATATTGGTATTATTGATGTTAATGTCTTTTGCCGAAACGATCCAGTTCATCTTTGCAGCGCTGCTGCTGTCGGCTTCAACTTCGCTGGTTTTTGCTGCTGAGACCGAAGATTTTTGGATTTTTCCCAGCAGGACATTATTATCCGAACCGTCGAGATCGAGCTTTTGGATGTCGACAAATTCTTTGTTGAGATCGATCTTATTGATAGCGGCATAGAAGTTTTTCAGGATAAATTGAGATTTAAGTGCACTCGATTCATCTTCATAACGAACCAGCACATTACTGAGCTCGGCTACCTGTATGCCTACATCAGGAAGGAGGGATGTGGTCTGTGCAGTTTTATCGGTGATACCAAAATCTTCAACCGAAGGGCCAGATCCATCAGTTGTTGGTTTCCATTGTTTTACCGTTGCATTTAGCCCGTCGACTTTAATTTTAGGCAAGTCAAAGGCCATGTTTTTGGTCAAGTCAAATTTTTTAATATTGGTATTTATGCTGCCGAGATAGACATCGGCACTGGTGCCGATAACCTCGTCGGCATAGACCACATGTATTTTTGAAAACTTAACCTTATCCAGGTTAAACAGCAGTGCTGAAGTCGTGTCTGCGGTAGGCTCACTTTCCTTTTCAGAAGCAAAGGCCTTAACAATATAATCAAAGTTAAAGGCACTGTCTGGCAAGGTGCGACGTATTTTGGCGGTAATTCCATCGGCTTCCAGGCTTTGGATTTCCACAGTATTCTTCAAAAGTTTCAGCATATTGATATCGACCGCTATGCTTTTGCCGGCAACTAAAGTATCCTTACTTTGATCTTCGAGATAGATATCTTCCAGAACCAATTTTTTAGGAAAGTCAATATTGATATAACCAATTTTGACAGGGGTGCCGATCTTTCCTTCGACATAATGCGTTACTTTTCCAGCAATATAATTCTGTATTTTGGGTAGGCGTAATAGGAAAACGATAAGAATAAAAAGCGTAATTATTCCTCCGATAATCCACAATATTGTTTTTAAAGCAATTCGTGTAAATCTGTTCAATGTGTTGTTGATTTAAGTTTACAGATAGAACAACACAGAACCGCAAATGGTTTGAATATTATGAATTGATATCTCCTTGGGTATATGTTACCTTACTATAACAACCAGGTAAGAATAGCTGGGAAACGGTGCAGATCAATATTTTCCAAACCCTTGTACTTTAGCTTTTGTTCCTGTAATAACTTAAACAAGTAATTTTTAGTTATAAATAAGGACAATTCCGATATGACACAGATGACAGAAGTAATTATACATGCCGCCCGCCTAGGCAATGTCGAAGTATTACAGGAACTTATTCGACAGCAGGTAGATTTAAATAGCCGTGACACCAAAGGCTACACGCCGTTGATTATCGCCTGCTATAATAATCAGCTCGCCGCGGCTAAGCTATTGCTCGAATCTGGCGCCGATGTTGATGCACAGGATAATGGTGGCAATACCGCATTGATGGGGGTTGCCTTCAAAGGCTATAAGGATATCGCTGAGATTCTCATTCAACATGGTGCAAACTTAAACCTACAACATGGCAACGGCGGTACAGCACTGATGTTTGCGGCCATGTTTGGCCGAAATGATGTGTTAAAACTGTTGCTCGACAAGGGCGCAGATCCAACGCTCCTTGATGTTCGCGGGCTTTCTGTATGCGACCTTGCGGCCCAGCAGGGCAATGAAGGCGCGATTGCGATACTGGCAAACTAAAGAAAAGATCCGATCGGATAAATACCATCTTAAATAGCGAAAGCCCGGCGTATTACCGGGCTTTTTTATTGTTACCGCCACTTTTCTAAGCCGGTACCTGTCTTGGTTTTTCACGCTCCCAAAAGCGGTGCTGCGCAATTGCTTTGACAAATTTCTCCGCTAAGTAACTGGCGTCTTTTTCGACAATGACTCCTTCTTCAAGCACAGTTTCCTCTGAAAATTCGTCGGGAAGCTTATCGAAGAAATAAGTAGCTTCCAATACCTGAATTGCATCCGCATCCGCTGCAATTGCTTTACAATGTTTAAACGCTTCATTCAGAAAATGTACCGCGTTTGCCTCCGCTTCCAGTGTTGCCACACTATTTTTTCCACCAGGCACATATACAGCATCATACAGTACAGATGCCCCTGTCAGGAAGCTCTCTTCAACCGGGATTTTCGAATTATCAGAGGCCGTGATCTCGCCCAGTTTCGGGGCAATAACATGCACTACCGCACCAGCGGCTACAATCGCTTCGCTTACCGTTTGCAGAGATACCGCATCAACTCCATCCGCAGCAAGTATGGCTACTTTTCTGCTTTGGATACTATCTTTTACCGTATCTTTCATACTCAATGCAGGTGAAACTTTAACCTTTCCTTCAACTTGGATAGGCTCAAAATTTTCGGGGTCAGCATCGGCTGGAAAACTGCGATTGATCGGCTTTTTGGGTTCCTGCGGCACCTTTAATCCAAGTGCAAACGCTACTTCAGCAGCAAGGCCTTTATCCACTAAAGACAAGATACCAATCATACGTTGCCTTACAGCGACGGTTTTTACCTTCCCCAATTCGAAACTGAACGCATCAATAATATGATTTTTCTCGGGCTCTGACTGGCTGTGAAAAAACAACCTTGCCTGGCTAAAATGATCGCGGAAACTATCGCTACGTGCTCGCACTTTTCTCGCGTCAATACGTTCCTGATAGCTCGTAAAGCCACCATCTGCCTCCTTCACCTGGGCAGGGTCGTTACCACCGAGCGAATTTGGCCCATAGCTAGTTTTTCCGCGGTCAATCCTCTGGCGCATAAATCCGTCTCGCTGGTTATTGTATGATGGGTTAATTGGCCGATTAATTGGTATTTCGTGAAAATTGGGACCACCTAAGCGAATCAATTGTGTATCCGTATATGAAAAGAGACGTCCCTGTAATAAGGGGTCATTGGTGAAATCTATCCCTGGTACGACATTGCCTATGTGAAAAGCGGCCTGTTCCGTTTCCGCAAAAAAGTTGTCGGGATTACGATTGAGCGTCATTTTTCCAATTCGCTGTACGGGGACAACTTCTTCAGGAATAATTTTGGTAGAGTCTAGCAAGTCAAAATCAAATTTAAACTCATCTGCCTCTGGAACGATCTGCACGCCTAACTCCCATTCCGGGAATGCGCCGTTTTCGATAGCATCCCAAAGATCGCGCCGGTGAAAATCAGGATCCTTACCTGAAATATTTTGCGCCTCATCCCAAGCGACGGAATGTACCCCCAGAAGCGGCTTCCAATGAAATTTAACAAAGGTGGCTTCTCCCTTCTTATTAATAAATCGAAATGTGTGTACGCCAAAGCCTTCCATCATCCGGTAGCTGCGTGGAATGGCTCGATCACTCATTAACCACATGATCATATGGGTAGACTCCGGCATCAAGGAAATAAAATCCCAAAAAGTATCATGTGCGGAAGCTGCCTGCGGGATTTCATTGTCCGGTTCAGGTTTGACGGCATGTACCAGATCCGGGAATTTCATAGCATCCTGAATAAAGAATACCGGCATATTGTTGCCTACCAAATCGAAATTTCCTTCTTGTGTGTAGAATTTGACGGCAAAGCCACGAACATCACGGGCCAGATCTGTGGATCCCCTGGAACCAGCGACCGTAGAAAAACGTACAAATACCGGGGTCTCTATTTCTGTATCGTTCAAAAAACCAGCTTTGGTCAGCTCTCCCAGCGGTTTGTACAACTTAAAAATGCCATGTGCGCCCGATCCCCGGGCATGCACCACGCGTTCGGGGATACGTTCGTGGTCAAAATGGGTAATCTTCTCCCGTAGGATAAAATCTTCCAGCAGCGTAGCTCCGCGGTCACCTGCACGTAATGAATTTTGATCGTCGTTGATCTTCACTCCCTGGTCGGTGGTCATCAATTGGCCGGTCGCATCGGCTATATGCTGACCTAATGATTTTGTTTTTTCGTTTTCAGGCTGTTTGCCCTTTTTTATTTCTGTTTCTCTCTTTTTCATGTTACTTGATGTGTTATAATTCTTGTGCCGCCGTATAGTTAATTTTATTTTCAGCCACCTCAGTGAGCATTGCGTCAGCCGTTTGTTCCTCTCCGAGTGTCAGCTCAAGCAATTCGGCCACTTCTTGCAGTCCCAATGTGGCAGCAAGCTGGAGCAGACCACCATAGCTGGCGATTTCATAATGCTCTACTTTTTGAGAAGCCAAAATAATACCCACGTCCCGGGTTGCGGTCCCCACTGGAGTACTTTCGATGACGCCCTCCGCTTCTTTGGTAAGCCCTTCCATTGCATCACATTTTTTAGCCAGTGCTTCTTTGCCCAATAGCTTGAATATCTGTTCCAGCCGCGAAACGTGCTCTTCTGTTTCCTTGAGATGATTTTCGATAGCAGTGGCCAATGCCGGTGATGATGCCGCTTTTATCATTTTTGGCAACGATTTGACAAGATGGTTTTCGGCCCAGTAGAGGTCCATTATTTCATCCAAAAAGAGCTCCTGCAACGCTGGATCAGCTTTAACAGTAGCCTTAACTTTAAATTTTGGCGTAGTTCCAGTTTCTTGTTTCATAATCCAATGTTTAGAAAAGTAAATAAACTTATGTTTACTTCATGAACGGATGCCCGAAATAAATCGTTTGCTTTTTTACAAAAAAGCAACCAATATGCGGAAGCGTTCAAGCTATTGAAACAAAACTGGATACAATAAAAAAAAGCTAGGTGGAAAGGTGCCTAGCTTTAAAAAAACATTCTTCATGACTGGGACAAGCAGTCTTTCCTGCAAAATTTGATCGGTCCACTGATTTAAACAGCAATCCGCTATGGGCTGATACCGTCATCTATCCAATATGCAAAACCATGCTTACCGGTGATGATTTACTATATGCAAAAGGCAAGGTAGATGAATAAGTCATCACTTAAGAAAGACCAATACGCGTAAATTCAATTGAACAGCGGCTTACCATAGCAGCCAGGTAAAAATTGCTAGAAAACCGCCGCGGATAAGTAATTCCTGTGCCAGCTCCTCCCGGTCAAGTTTATACCAGCTATATTTTTCATAATACCTCCTGATGGTTTGTCTATTCTTTTCGTGGATGTTTTTATATGTTGTTTTCATAACCGGTTTGTATTGATTTTCTACAAATCCTGCAATTTTAATGCAGTTTATAGGACGTTAGAGGGATTTGGGTAGTTATTTTGTGCGATAGGTTATAAAATACTGGTGTTTTGGGTATTTTAACAAGTTAATTCGGTAAATACGGCCCGATAAAATAGCTATAAATAGACATCAGGCTTAAATAAATGCTGTAATTTAAGCCTGATGTAATAGTTCCTGATATAATAGTTATATCTGATTATCCTATAATTCACTGTTATTGTCGAGCGTGCCTGGCTCATGTCCTGTGGTTTGCTCATGTCTGGCAGTCACTCTTCGGGTCCGTTGGGTCTGATCCGGCGGAAGACCTTCGGTCTTTTTCCCGCCGCTATAGAACGTGTCTTCACTAAAGTGATAATGATCATAGAATTCCGTCGGGTGATAGCTGCTTTCGTTCACGATAAAACCCACATCGCCGGTGCCTTCAAATACATGACGGATACTAAGTTCTGTTTCGGGATCGAGCTGATCCTGTTGATAAGCAGGCAGGCGGATTAACTGATCTTCGTTGACGGATATCACCACAACTTCGCCATCATCGGCAGGATTGTACAGATAATCGGTTGCGGGTTCTTCCGTTGGGATTTCGTCTACTGTTAGTATCACGCTATGGTCGATCGGTTCGACAGCTGGAGTCGGGTAAGCTTCCTCATTGCTGGCCTGAATCTGTGTGCCATCGTAAAGCGACGCCAGTCCAATGGGGACCAATACTTTCTTATCTTCGTCAATAACAAATTCGGCGTCATGGAGATCGATAATGATGTAACGGACCTGTTGGCTTTCAGGGTCAAAGAGCAGATCATCTACCTTGCCGAGCAGTTGGCCGGCCTCATTCTTTACTTTCCAGCCCCGGATATCAGGTTCGCCATCGACAATTTCGTAGTCGCTTCCACCGAGTTCAATCAGATGATTATATTTTTTTTCTTCTAATGCCATGTCTTCAATTTTATTGGGTGATCAATTTTTTATATGCAACGGAGTCTAAAGCGTATCTGTTTGCGGCGCTGTTTCGTTAATGCTTGTATCTGGAGTGGGGTTATTTAACCTGGCGTCACTGTTGTAACGGTTTATAAAATACAGGACCAATCCCAGCGCGATAAGTGAAAGCAGCAGCCATAGCCACCAGGGCGCTCCGTTTCTCGGTTTTACTTCTAAATGTGCCATATATACTTTTTTTTAAAAAAGAACAACCGCTATGGGGCTTCGTTTGAAAAAATTTCGTTTAAGCAAGATTGCCAGGTAAAAGTCAGCTTGAAAACGGTAGAAAAGTAAGAGTTGCACATCGGCGTAAAGGACGCTATTTTCGCTTGGCACAATTGATTGGATAAGCAGTATTCCATTTGAAATAATTAAGTTTGTGGTATAGCGCTTATAAAAAATGCAGTCTCTTTATTTCTATTGGTTACTTGTCTGTTCCTTCGTGGGTACGGCTGTTTTCGGGCAATCGCTGGATTATCCCTCTTTTCGCAATATTTCCTTGGGAACGAATGCAAATACAGTCCACTCTTTTGCACAGGATAGCTTGGGGATGCTTTGGCTGGGAAGTAACAATGGGTTATTTAATTATGATGGCTATGCGCTGCAGCCGCTCACGGGGACCAAATCTCCTTTTCAGACTTTCGTTTACTGCATTGCACTGATCGATAATAAACATTTCGCATTGGGGACAGGGCAGGGGGTGCTGCTCTATAACTATCAGTTCGACCGATTTGAATCTTTTCCGGCAGGGGGACCTGGAGATGTCAGGTCTTTGCTCCTTGTTGGCGATACCTTGTGGATCGGTTCAATAAGTGGTTTGTATTGCTATAATACCAAGACACGTAAACTTATCGATTATCAGAATTCATTTCCAAAGAACAAATCAAAAACCGCCGTGTATGCACTGGAAAAGGTGGGCGATAGAATCTTAATCGGTACATATAATGGACTTTTTGAATTAAATTCATCAAAAAAAGATATTGTGCCTCTACCGCTCCCAGATTATAGGCCGGGGAGTAATCAATTTGTGAATTCTATATTTTCTATTCCGGAATCAGCAAGTACCTATGTGGGGACAGAATACGGCCTGTATCGCTATAATACGAAGAACCATACGCTTCAGAAAACTCCGGTACTACAAAATCATCCCATCAAAGCGATGGCTTCCAAAGATTCCAACACCTTGCTTGTCGGTACGGATGATGGTCTTTTTACGTATCAGCTGGATCAGCAGTTGGTCAAACGGATCAAACATGATTCCCGCAATAGAAACTCGCTGGCCAATAACATCGTGTGGAGTATCTTTAAGGATCGGTCGGAAAATATCTGGCTGGGTACAGACCTGGGATTTTCCTTATGGTCCAACCGTAAGGTGGAAAAAATACTGCCGATCTATCAATTGACTGCGAGCAGCGACGGCAACCGTTTTTATAAAATTAACAGGGATCGCAATGGCTGGTATTGGCTGGGCGGCGATAATGGTTTGATCCGTGTACGTGGGCTGGACGACAAAAATACGGAAAGCAGCTGGTACCGTATGGATGCCAAGACCTATCGTCTGGCACACAACCGTATCCGGGATATATTTGAGGATCATACGGGATTGGTGTGGATAGCCTCAGACGGCGGCGTCAATGTGTTTGATGCGCATACGAAACAGTTTAAAACCTTTACAATTGTCGATGCCAGTGGAAGACGAAATGCGAAATGGTCGTACGACATCTTGCAAGATGGACAGGATAATCTCTGGGTGGCCTCCTATATGGGGGGAATATTTGTCGTCAACCGAAGCCGTTTATTGGAAGCCAAGGGCCCGGTCATAGCAAGCCGTAATTTCAGTAAAGCTGACGGTCTTCTGGAAGATTTTGCCAATCAGATCGTTGACAATGGTAGGGGGAAGATCTTGGCGCTGTTCTATAATAAGGGGATCAGTAGCATTGATGTGGCCACAGGGAAAATAACGGAGCTTAAAGACAGCGCTGGGCATGCATTGGATCAGGCGACCTTTATGCTGAAGGATGGACAGCATACGGTGTGGGTAGGGGAACATGGCGAATTGAGGCGTATTGCTCCGGATGGGAAAAATACATTGGTTCGTTTTGATCCTGTTGGTAAAGGTGAAGTAACTGCCATGGCCGAGGTCAAAGAAAACATCTGGCTGGCAACGAGTATTGGAGTGTGGCAGGTTAATAAGCAGAGTTTAAAAACTGAACTATTAAGATACGGGCAAAGGATATCCTCGATGTATTACGATACAGAGCGGGAGGAAGTGGTGCTGGGCGGAATTGATGAGCTGGTCCTGTTGCCCGCGCAAAATGAGCAAGCGGATCTGGATGGTTCCAAAAAGATTGTGCTCACCGCAATGTATGTCAATAATGAACGTTTCGGTAATTACGACTATGGTTTACGGTATAAAAACGAGATCACTTTGGCGCATGATCAGAATAACCTTCGGCTTGAATTTTCCGATTTGGATTATGGAAATCATTTAGGCTATCGCCTAGCTTATGCTTTTAAAGGAAAAAATGAAACCTGGATTCCGATGGAACGGGGTGACAACAAAGTGCTCCTGTCCAACTTAAGTTCGGGTAACTACGACCTTCAGTTGGCTAAAGTGGATGTCGCCGGTCATGTTGTGTCGGAGATTTATACCTACCATATTCAGATCCGTTATCCATGGTATGCAAGCTATTGGGCCAAAGCTGCTTACGTCCTCGTTGTTATTTTCCTGCTATTTTGGGTCGTCAATTTTTTCAGGGTTCGCAGTACACTAAAATGGGAAAGGCGCGAACGGAGAAAGGTACTTGAGCTCACAAAGATGAAAATGGACTTCCTGGCAGCTGTGTCGCATGAGCTGAAAACCCCGTTAAGCCTGATTTTGGCCCCTGTCAGCCAAATGATGCGGCAGACAAAGAACAGTGACAAAAAGAAGCAGTTGGATGGTGTTCATCGAAATGCCTTAAAAATAAGCCATCTCATCCAGGAATTGATGACTTTTGATCAGGTCGAGCAGCAACAGACGCCCTTGCAGGGCCTGCTTACCTCTCAGATGGATCTGGTCGCCTATAGCAGACAAATTATAGCTGACTGGCAGCAGGTACCTGAGTACAGTACCGTCCATATTGACTTTGTTACCGATGTAGAGAGCTTTTTTATACAGACCGATGTAGCCAAACTGGGATCGATTCTCAACAACCTCATCGCTAATGCCTGTAAGTATAATCGTCCGGAGGGTAGCGTGGAACTGCAGCTGAAAGTAATTGGTCCGGATGTCAAGCTTATCGTTCGGGATACGGGAATTGGTATAGCACCTGAAGACCTACCTTATGTCTTCAGCAAATTCTATCGTTCTTCCCTGAAAGAAGTGAGTGCTGTACAGGGCACGGGCGTTGGTCTGTACCTGGTCAAAAGTTATTGTGAGCAGTTGGGCTGGAGCGTTGATATAGCGAGCGATCAAAAGGGCACAGCCGTAACGCTTAGTTGGAAACATGACCATGTAAACGATAAGGATGCGACCGATAGCATACCGGTAGGGGGTAAACGAAAGCTACTGATCGTCGAAGATAATGCCGAACTCGCTGATTTTTTACGAAATGCCATGCAGTCGCATTACGATTGCCGCATTGTGAGTGATGGTAGCGAGGGCTTACGCTTGATCGACGGACATAGTTTTGTGCCCGACATTATTCTCACGGATGCCATGATGCCCAATATGGGGGGAATTGAAATGGTGAAAAAACTACGACAAAATATCGTGACGGCAACTATTCCGATCATTTTGCTGACAGCACAAGACGATGAGCTGATCAGACGCGAGTGGGTTGCCGTCGGCATAGATGCTTATATGGCGAAACCTTTTGATCTGGACTTGCTCCAGATACAGCTATTGCAGCTCTTGGATAGGAAAGATAAGATTGTCGCTCAATTGCGTATCGACGAAATCAGTAAACCCACAGAAGCAATAGCTGTACATTCACCGGATGAAAAATTTCTGACCAATGTGACACAGCTGATCGAAGAAAATTTGGACGATTCGGAATTTTCGGTGCAGCGGCTCAGTGAGCTCACGGATGTCGCCGCCAGACAACTCCATCGTAAAATTAAGCAACTAACAGGCTATACACCGGTGGAGTATATACGCAGCATTCGTATCAAGAAAGCAGCGCTGTTATTACAGCAAAAAAAGTTTACCGTTTCCGAGGTGATGTATATGGTCGGATTCTCCAATGCTTCTTATTTCTCAAAATGTTTTCAATCGGAATTTGGGATGTCACCAAAGGTGTATATGGAAGGTTATTTGTAATTGGTTGATTGTTAGTGTTGTTTATTGTTTTGGGTGGTTGGGAATGTCCAATTTGTGTTGTTCTTTGTCCGATATGTGGCTTTAAAAAATAATCACGTTTGATAGGTTTGTAAGAGTAATAACCAAAAAATTATAAATCGATACAATCCATGCGTGTAATTATTTTATGCTGCTTTGCTCTCTTGGGCTATGTCAATTCTTACGCTCAATCGAAGGCTATTAAAAAGGTCCCTACAGTTTTTGTCGACCGTGAAGGTGTCATGCGCTGGTCCGACTCCAAAGCTGAAGCTTCATTTTATGGCGTCAATTATACCGTTCCTTTTGCCCATGCCTTTCGGGCTTTACACGATAAAGGCATCGATCGAAAGCGGGCTATTGATCGGGACGTTTATCACTTCGCCCGTTTGGGATATAACGCTTATCGTATCCATATTTGGGATGTAGAAATCTCCGATAAAAATGGTAACCTGATCAGCAATGAACACCTTGATCTATTGGATTATCTACTTTTTAAACTTCAGGAAAGGGGAATTAGGATCCTGATTACGGGAATGACCAATTTTGGTAATGGTTATCCTGAAAGAAATATAAATACAGATGCATTTACGTATCATTATGATAAGTGTGAGGTTCATGCTAATCCACAGGCGATAGCTGCTCAAGAAAAATACATTACCCAGTTACTTCATCATGTCAACCCGTATACCGGAAATGCTTATCAGACGGACCCTTACATCATAGGCTTTGAAATAAATAATGAACCTTGCCATACAGGTGCCATTCAGACGACGTCGGACTATATCGGTCGAATGGTGAAGGCCATGAAGAAAAGTGGGAACAAAAAACCGATTTTCTACAATGTAAGTCATAATATGGAACATGTTAAGGCTTATTTTGATGCTGATATCCAAGGCACAACTTATCAATGGTATCCTGTGGGACTGGTTGCTGGACGGGAACGTCAAGGGAATTTTCTTCCTTACATTGATCAGTACGATATCCCTTTTTCAAACTTGAAAGGCTTCGCCAACAAAGCGAAAGCAGTTTACGAATATGATCCTGCTGATAATCTTTACAGCTACATGCATCCCGCAATGAGCCGCACATTTCGTTCGGCGGGATTTCAGTGGATCACTCAGTTTGCTTACGATCCGATGGATATTGCAGCCTATAATACCGAATATCAGACACATTATCTCAATTTGGCTTATACACCGGCAAAAGCACTGAGTACCATGATTGCTGCAGAGGTGGCTTATACGATACCGAGAAATAAAAAGTTTGAACATTACCCTCAAGACACCCTATTTGGCGATTTTAGTGTTAGTTATGAGCAGGATCTCTCCGTGATGAATGCGCAGGATAAGTATTTTTACACCAATAATACGACTGTAAGGCCTTTAAATCCAACGAAATTGCAACATGTTGCCGGTCATGGTTCGTCACCTGTGGTGGAATACGGTGGATCTGGTGCTTATTTTTTAGATCGTCTGGAAGATGGTCTATGGCGCTTGGAGGTTATGCCGGATGCAGAAAAAATCGCTGATCCTTTTGCTAAGCCATCGCTCGATCGTGAGGTGGTACATATTCTGTACCGGTCACAGAGGATCGATATTCGGATTCCTGATCTAGGCGACCTGTTTACCGTCCGTTCACTGTTAGGGAAAAATGACACCGATGAAGCTATTTCAGTCGCTAAAACAAGTTTCAGCGTTAAGCCTGGAGTATATCTGTTAAAGCGTAAGAATATCCAGCTGAAAAATAGCTGGCTAGCTTCCTCGCCCTGGAAAAATGGCTATTTGGGCGAATATTACGCGCCAAAAACTGAAGCGCTGAAGCAGCCTTTATTGATACACCAGCAGCCCGAAATATTGGAAAAAGGGCGCTCTACCAAATTGCAGTTCCGTTATGTTTTTGAAAAACAGCCCGATTCCATTATTCTACAAACGGACCAGGTTTCGTTTTGGAAAGATCATAATCCCTACATCAAGTTGATCTCCAAAGATAACTGTACCTATGAAGCGGATGTCCCGGCATCTTTATTCGTGGGCAATGAATTGAAATATACAGCTACTGTGTTTGTGGATGGTGAAAAAATTACCTATCCTGATAATCAGACTGGAGCACCGCTGGATTGGAATTATCGTGTCAATAGGTATTGGACGGTGGGCTTATATGAGCAGCGTGCGCCTATAGGGCTTTTTGAGTCCTTGTCCAAAGTGTCTTCTTTGGAAACTTTCGCTATTCCAGAAACGGCTTACATGAATGCGAAACGGGAGCATCATGATCTCAGTAAAGTTCCTTTTTGGACCTATACTTTTCATGCCAAGGATTCGGGGGTACAGTATTTTTGGGTAAAAGATATCAAATCGGCAATTGCTGAACGGCCTGTGGGTATCGCTGCTGCCACAAAGCTCTGTATACTCTTGAAACATGAAGGCGGGAATCCGCTGCTGAATGCTGGGTTTGTGACAAAAAAAGGGTATACCTATGTGGATAATATAGCTATTGGGGCATCCGGCGAAACAGTGGTTCGTATGGATCTAGCCAACTTAAAGCTCGTGCCTACGGCTTTGCTACCTGCTCCTTATCCTGTATTTCTTGAACGGTTTTTTAAGCCCACGGTTCTGGTTCAATTTGACAAAAGGGATATCGAAAAACTAATCGTTTCAGGCGAAAAGATGGAGGGGGTGGCACTATCTATAGCTGCGATATGGCTCGAATAGCGATACAGCTGCTTAATGCCACCGATTAGTAGGGCATGGATAATAATCCGTCAGGCCGTAAGGATCAAGGTTTGGAGCAGAACGACGACCTGAAAAAAACGGCTGCGTTTTTTAGGGGAATGCTTAAATAAAGCGATAAGGAATACAAAAAATATAATAAAGGGAAAGAAAACAATTATAAACACATCTAAATTTTAAACAATGAAGGGTTTTGCATTTAAAACAAGTTTATTGGGCTTGTCCTTGCTATCCTGTCTTGGGGAAACGCAGCTTTATGCTGCAACGAAAGGGGAAAGCAAGTGGATCAGGTCGATGCAACAACAGGATGTCCGTGGGGTGGTCCGCAACGAGCATGGGCAGGTGATGGCAGGTGTAACAGTATTGGTGGCCGGAACTACGGTGGGCACTTCAACAGCGAGTGATGGCTCGTACCGTATCTCATTGCCCAAGGGTAAATCCCAGCTTCTATTCTCTGTTGTAGGCTACAGTAGCCAAACCTTGACGGTGGTAGGGGGAACATCCGTGGATGTCAGCATGGTGCCTGCGGGAAATGTGCTGGAAGAGCTCGTCATCGTAGGTTATGGTAGTACAACAAAAAAGGATCTAACCGGTGCCGTAAATACGGTCGGAAGCAAGGATTTTAACAGTGGACTTGTCGGCTCTCCCGAACAGCTGATCAATGGAAAAACAGCTGGTGTGCAGGTGATGTCCAACAGCGGTTCTCCTTCTTCCGGGAGTACGATACGTATCCGTGGGGGAGCCTCCTTGAGTGCCAGCAACGATCCATTGATCGTATTGGACGGTGTACCGCTAGAGACTGGTGGTATTAGCGGCAATAGTGGCAATTTTCTCAGTCTGATCAACCCGAATGATATCGAAAGCATGACAGTGCTCAAAGATGCATCATCGACAGCAATATATGGATCCCGAGCGTCAAACGGGGTATTATTGATAACAACAAAGAAGGGTAAAGGAGATGCTTTACGGCTTTCTTTCTCTTCAATCGTGTCCATGCAGCAGGCTATGGGAGTGGCTGATATGATGTCGCGCGATGAATTTGCCTCGCTCATCAATACCAAAGGGAGCACTGCCCAAAAGGCGTTATTGGGCAATGCCTCAACAGATTGGCTGTCTGAGGTTTTTCAGGATGCCATCGGGACGGATAATAACTTAAGTCTACAGGGAAAGATCGGCAAAACCTTGCCTTTTCGTACATCGGTGGGCTATTATAATCAGCAAGGGACTTTGCGGACCGACAAAACGGAGCGCGTGACGGGCGCTTTGGTGTTAAATCCCACTTTTTTTAATAAACACCTGACCGTAAATTTAAATGTTAAAGGTGCCCATAACAACAACGGTTTTGCCAATACCGATGCGATATGGTCTGCTGTAGCATTTAATCCTACGCAACCGATTTATTCTGGGGCAGATGCTTATGGTGGCTATTACGAGAGTTTGGATAATGCCGGTCTTCCGGCAACAGGTGCAAACCTCAATCCACTTGGATTGCTCAAGCAGGAAAAACACCGTAGTACAGTCAATAGAGCCGTGGGTAACCTTGACCTCGATTATAAATTCCATCTGCTACCTGAATTGAAAGCGCACGTAACACTCGGATATGACTATGCCAAAGGAAATGGATCGAATCTTATTCCGGCAAGTGCAGCCAATAATTTTACGATCGGAGGCGCTTTTGACCGTTATGAACAGACGCTTAAAAATAAATTGTTTACAGGCTATCTAAACTATAATAAGTTCTTCCCGGAAATTAAAAGTACAATTGACGTGACAGCAGGTCACGATTATCAATATTGGAGTGCCCGACGGCCACCTATAGTATACTATAACGAAGCTGGTGATATACGCTCGACTGCTATTGCATCTGACGAACGACATACGCTGATTTCCTGGTACGGACGGATCAACTACAATTACGATAACCGTTATTTATTGACCGCTACGGTCCGTAAGGATGGAACTTCCCGATTCAGCCCCGAAAACCGTTGGGGAACATTTCCCTCAGTCGCCTTGGCCTGGCGTCTTTCGCAGGAGTCTTTCATGAAAGGAATCTCTTTCCTGGACGATCTAAAGCTCCGTGCGAGTTACGGCGTTACAGGTCAGCAGGAAGGGATCGGAAATTACGAATATTTGCCGGTATACAATTTGGGAACAGCCTATGCACAGTATCGTTTCGGCGATCAGTACCATTTGGTGTATAGACCATCGGTTTACAATCGGGACTTACGCTGGGAAACGACCAAAGCATTTAACTACGGCCTGGATTTCGCTTTGTGGAAAAACAGGGTGTCTGGTTCAATAGAATATTACACAAGGAAAACGCATGATTTATTGGCCAATGTGCCTGTAGCCGCGGGAACCAATTTTGACCAGAATGCGACTATTAACGTAGGTAATGTCGAAAGCAGTGGGTTCGAATTTCAACTGAATACCGTACCTATACAAAAGGATGATTTGCGCTGGGAAGTCAATTTCAATGCGACTAATCAGCATACTAAAGTGACCAATATAGCTCTGGTGCAGGATGCCAATGCCGTGGGAACTTATGTGGGACCGAATGTCAGTGGTCGTGGTATACAGATTCTGACAACGGGGTATCAGCCTTACATGTTTTATGTCTACAAACAGTTATACAATGAGGCTGGCAAGCCGCTCGAAGGTGTATATGCGGATCTGAATGGTGATGGAGCGATCAACGAAAAAGACTTGTACCGCTATCAATCGCCGGCAGCAAAATGGCTCTTCGGTTTCAATACGCAGTTAACCTACAAAAAATGGACAGCAGCAACGACACTACGTGCAAATTTGGGTAACTACGTATTCAATAATACCAAAATGAATCTTAGTGCTTGGGAGACAGTTCAATATGTCGATGCGTCGATCAATAACTTACATCGGGATTACTTGAGTACCCAATTCCAGACCAGACAATATTATTCGGATTATTATGTCGAAAATGCATCTTTCCTTCGGATGGAAAACCTGTCGGTGAACTATAATTTTGGTCAGGTGGGTAAGATCTCCAATCTACGTGTGGGTGCAGTAGCTCAGAATGTTTTTATTGTGAGCAAATATAGCGGAATGGACCCTGAGGTTCCGAGTGGATTCGACAGCTCGTTCTACCCACGCTCAAGAACTTTCTCCTTGAGTCTCAATATGGATTTTTAATGGCTCCCTCAAAAAAGAAAACTTATATAGCGATGAAAAATATAAAAAGATATTGTTTTGGATTGTTGAGTATAATCGCATTGCTACAATCCTGTACAAAAGACTTAAACCAGTATCCTACTGTAGAAACTACTTCGGAGTCGGTATACACCTCTGTGGATGGTTACCGGGCTGTACTTGCTAAATTGTATGCCTCATTTGCCGTTGCGGGCAATGGACGTGGTGATGCCGATCCGGATATGGCGGGCAGCACGGCCTCTTGGGGTTACCTTCGGGTTTACTTTAACTTGCAGGAGGTACCGACTGATGAAGTGATCTATACATGGGCAGGAGGCGACAATATGACCGATATCCAGTATATGACCTGGGGAGCTTCTGATACCTGGGTGAATGCCATGTATTATCGGATCTACTATACGGTAGCCATCTGTAATGAATTTCTACGGAATGCAACAACAGAGAAGCTGGCGACTTTTAATTCGGCCGAGCAGGCACAAATTTTGGAGTTCGCAGCCGAAGCGCGTTTTCTGCGTGCATTGGCCTATAGTCATGCCATGGACCTTTATGGGAACGTTCCTTTTGTGACTGAAAAGGACCCGGTTGCTGCATTTTTTCCACCACGGATGACAAGAGCTGATCTCTTTGCATTTATTGAAAAAGAATTGACTGAGATCGAGACGATCTTACCGGAAGCACGTCAAAATGAGTATGGCCGGGTAAGCCGTGCTGCCGCCTGGTCCCTATTGGCCAAAAATTATCTTAATGCACAGGTCTATACGGGTACAGCACGAAATGCGGAATGTCTGAATTATGCTAAAAAAGTGATTGATGCTGGATATTCCTTAAATGCGAACTATAAGCAGGTATTTAATGCTGATAATGATAAACGGACCAATGAAATTATTTTCCCGATAGAGGCCGATGTAGCGCATACAACGACATGGGGTGCGACAACGTATCTTGTCAACGGCCCTATTGTTGGAAGCATGAAATCATCGGATTACGGTGTGCTTTCCGGCTGGAATAGTTTTCGTACACTTCGCGAATTTGTGGCACTCTTTCAGGCGGAAGACAAAAGAGGTGATTTCTGGAAAAACGGCCAGTCCCTGGATGTCGAAGACCCCGCTGCCTCGAGCCAGGGATATGGGCTTGTTAAGTTTACAAATTTGAAAGATGATGGTACCTATACGACAGATGAAGGTTTGGTAAGTACTGATTTCCCGATGATCCGCTTGGCCGACGTGTATCTAATGTATGCTGAGGCTGTACTGCGCGGTGGCGGAGGAAGTGTACAGGAAGCGATCAGGTTGGTAAACAGTATCCGTCAGCGGGGGTATGGTAGTTCGGCCGGAGCCATTGACCAGGCGCAGCTGACACTGGATTTTATCCTCGCAGAACGCGGCCGTGAACTGTTTTGGGAGTGTACGCGTCGTACTGACCTGATTCGATTTGGGAAATTTACCGGTAGCGATTACATCTGGCAATGGAAAGGCGGTGACATGAACGGCCGCTCTGTGGATGCGAAATTCAATCTGTATCCGATTCCAACCACTGATATGAGCGCTAACCCGAATTTGATCCAAAATCCTGGCTACTAGCGGTGGCTGGCATTAATAACTAAATCTATGGAGATATACGGCTATTTGAAAGCACATATGCTGCGAAGAGTATCCAGGTATTCCCATATGGACTTTTAAAGATAATGATACCTATGAAACAATTGACACTCTATATCCTGGTGTTGCTTTTCGTTGCCTGTAAAAAGGAGGGTGGAACACCGGCTGTCAGTGGGATAAAACCTGCAGTGTTGTACAGCAGTACAACAGAACTGGTCTTAAAATCTACTGATCGCAAGGCCGTGGCTCTGCAGCTTGTCTGGGATGAGGCGATTTTGGCCAGCGATGAACCAATGGCGCAGTCGGCTTTAAAAAATAAAATAGAAATTGCTGCTGATCCATCTTTTTCTGCTGTCTCCAAAAGTATCGAACAGGTTGCAAGCTCGCTCAGCTATACGCATGAACAATTGAATAACCTTGTCACGGGAATGGGATTTTTGCCTGATGAAAAGAATGTGTTTTATGTCCGTATTGCTTCACGATTGGGAACCAATACAGATTGGCTCTACAGCAATGTGATCGCCCTGACTGTCACCGCTTACCAGCCCGTTGAGGATGCTGCCTATCTCTATCTATCAAATAAAGAGTTTACGCAATTTCCATGGAAACTGTGTTCGAGAAAGGAAGATGGTTTTTACGATGGTTTTGTGCGTCTCGACCAATGGTACAACTTCTATTTAACCAATGCGGAAAGTGCGAGTGCACCGCTCATCTATGGTTCTTATCCCCTGGATGGTAGCCAATATATCTTGTATAGCGGAGCTGATCGCTGGAATTGCTGGACGAGTAAAGGTGGATACTTATACTTGACAGCCGATGTCAATAAATTGGCCTGGAAAGAAACTTCCGTAGAATCCATGACGGTAACGGGCGATTTTAATGGTTGGAGTGCAACAGCAACACCAATGGTATATGACCAGACGGCGAAGGTTTGGAAAGCAACCATCACGACAACGGTAGCTGAACAATGGGGAATTAAGGTATTGATCAATGGCAGCTGGACTTGGTTTTTTGGCGCAGCAGAGGGCGATGGAAACTGTGCTTTGTATACGGCCGATGGAACTGGCTTCGCTTATGATAAGATCGGTACACATACCTTGATTCTTGATCTAAGCGATCCAAAACAATTCAAATATCATGTGGAATAAAATAGATAGGGACGGGTTCTTAAATGAAATAATCGGATGAAAAAAATAAAAATAATGTTGGCCCTAATAGGCTTGTGTTTGGGCTTGTCTGGCTGCAACGACAAAGATAATCTTAAGGTGGATGTACCTAAAACACATTTGGCAAAAGGTGCGGACGTGAGCTGGATTACTGAAATGGAAGCCTCAGGTGTGCAATTTTTTAATGCAGGAGGCAGCGCAGTGGATGGGCTGAAAATCTTGCGTGGACTGGGCATGGATGCGGTACGATTGCGTGTTTGGGTAGATCCTCAGCAAGGCTGGTGCAACAAGAGTGATGTACTGGTCAAAGCTCGTCGTGCGCATCATCTGGGCATGCGTATTATGGTGGATTTTCATTACAGTGACACCTGGGCGGATCCGGGACAGCAGACAAAGCCTGCAGCTTGGAAGAGTTTATCGTTTGATGGTTTAAAGAAGGCTGTTAGTGATCATACAACGGAGGTTCTTCAATTGCTAAAAGATAGCGGTATCTCACCTGAATGGGTGCAGGTCGGTAATGAAACGGGCAATGGGATGCTTTGGGAAGATGGAAAAGCCTCTGTCAGTATGGCTAATTATGCCACATTGAATAATGCCGGCTATGATGCGGTAAAAGCAGTATTTCCGGCAGCAAAAGTGATCGTACACCTGCACAATGGATTTGACAATAACTTGTTTCGTTGGATGTTCGATGGTCTGAAAAACAACGGTGGGAAATGGGATGTGATTGGCATGTCACTTTATCCGACCCCAGAAAACTGGGAAGAGCGCAATGCGGCCTGCATCAGCAACATCAAAGATATGGTTGCCCGATACAATTCAGAAGTGATGATCTGCGAGGTGGGGATGAGCTGGGATGAAGCAGATAGTGCTGAAATATGGTTAAAGGATCTTTTCAACGCGGTCAATAGTGTGCCCGATCAGAAAGTACTGGGTATATTCTATTGGGAGCCTTTGGCGTATGGTGGCTGGAATGGTTATACCCTAGGCGCATTTGACAATAATGGGCGCCCAACAAAAGCATTGAATGCTTTTAAATAAGGTATATTTAAACCGCTGAATGACAATGAAAAAATTGAACTGTAGACTTTAAACACCTGATTTGATGATGAGATTACTGCGTACGACTTACTTTTTGTTTCTTTTATTCCTACTTGTTCCGGGCAATTCGCACGGACAGTCTGCACGCCAATCCTTCTTGTTGGAGAAAAACTGGCGTTTTTTTCAGGGTGAGGTTGTTCATGGGGAATCAGTAACATTGGATGATATGGCCTGGAAAAAGGTCACTGTACCGCATGATTGGGCTATTTTCGGGCCTTTTGATCGATCACATGATCTGCAGGATGTTGCAGTGACACAAAATGGAGAGAAAAAGGCAACAGTAAAAACGGGCCGTACTGGCGGTTTGCCTTATGTGGGGGTGGGTTGGTATCGTACCAAATTTGATATTCCACAATTCGACCCCGTCAATAAACGCGTGGTACTGAAATTTGATGGTGCAATGAGCGAAGCCCGGGTCTATGTCAATGGAAAGGAAGCCTGCTTTTGGCCCTATGGTTACAATGCTTTTCATTGTGATGTGACCGAATTTCTACATCAGGACGGGATGGATAATACGGTTGCTGTGCGGTTGGAAAATAAAGCACAGTCATCACGCTGGTATCCCGGTGCAGGACTTTATCGCAATGTGCATGTAATCGTGACGGAGAAGATCCATGTACCTGTTTGGGGGACGTATATCACGACGCCTTTTGTGTCGGACAGTCTAGCCTCAGTTAAGCTTGAAACCAGTTTGAAGAATGCTGATGGCAAGTTGGTACGAATGGTAACTGCGATTTTGGATGCGGCGGGACAGGTGGTTGCGCAGAAGGAAAACCAACAAAAACTAAATTATGGCAAGCCTTTCGTGCAAAATCTTGAAGTGATAAACCCTGCTCTCTGGAGCCCCGAACATCCAAATCTGTATCGGGCCTCCACGCAAGTATTTGTAGACGGTAAATTGACAGACAGTTTTGAAACCCGTTTTGGGATTCGGGAGGTACGTATTATTGCCGACCGGGGATTTATGTTAAATGGAAAGATCCGAAAGTTTCAGGGGGTATGTAATCATCACGATCTTGGACCATTGGGGGCTGCAATCAATGTTTCGGCTCTTCGTTATCAATTGGAATTACTCAAAGATATGGGCTGCGATGCCATTCGTACGGCACATAATATGCCAGCTCCGGAATTGGTTGCCCTATGTGACGAATTGGGCTTTATGCTGATGATTGAACCTTTTGACGAATGGGATATTGCGAAATGTAAAAATGGATATCATCGATTTTTTGCGGATTGGGCCGAACGGGATATGGTCAACATGATCCATCATTTTAGAAATAACCCTGCTGTCGTGATGTGGAGCATTGGAAATGAAGTGCCCACACAATGCAGTGCTGAAGGCTATAAAGTAGCTTCGTTTTTACAGGATATATGCCATCGTGAGGATCCGTCCCGACCAGTGACCTGCGGTATGGATCAGGTAAGCTGTGTGCTGGAAAATGGTTTTGCTAGTCTGTTGGATGTTCCGGGATTAAACTATCGTGCGCACCGTTACGAAGAGGCGTATGCCAAATTACCCCAAAATCTAGTGTTGGGTTCGGAAACGGCATCAACAGTGAGCTCGAGGGGCGTTTATAAATTTCCGGTGCTAAAAAAAGGTGATATGTTGTATTCCGATCATCAGTCGTCTTCTTACGATATGGAATATTGCTCTTGGTCCAACCTTCCGGATGAGGATTTTGCCCTGGCGGAAGATCATCATTGGACCATGGGGCAATTTGTCTGGACAGGCTTTGATTATCTTGGCGAACCTTCCCCTTATGATACCGATGCCTGGCCCAACCATAGTTCCATGTTCGGTATTATTGATCTGGCGAGCATTCCCAAAGACCGTTATTATCTGTACCGAAGTTTATGGAATAGAAATGAGCATACCCTGCATATACTTCCACATTGGACATGGCCTGAGCGTGTGGGGCAAGAAACCCCTGTCTTCGTGTATACAGATTATCCAAGTGCCGAACTTTTTATCAATGGGAAAAGTCAGGGAATACAGCGCAAGAGTAAGGCTTCTTTACAGGAGCGTTACCGCCTCATGTGGATGAATACGGTATACGAACCCGGAGAAGTCAAAGTCGTAGCTTACGATGAATCTGGAAAATCAGCGGCCGAAAAAATAATCCGTACGGCGGGAAAACCCTTCAGGATTGAAATGGATGCAGTTCATGATTCCATTTCTGCTGATGGCCGTGCATTAGCCTACATCCGTGTCAAAGCAGTGGACAAAGCGGGGAACCTCTGCCCACGGGCCGCAGAACTGATCCAATTTGACGTAGTTGGCGATGGTACATTTAAAGCCTTGGCTAACGGTGATCCAACAAATCTAGAAGCTTTTCACAAACCGCAGATGCATTTATTCAATGGACAGCTTACCTTGATTGTTCAGGCAGGCGAAAAATCGGGAAAGATTCAGATAAAGGCGAAATGCAAAGGTTTAAAAGAGGGGGTATTAAACGTACAGACTGTAAATTCTAAAACGTTTTGACCGTAGCTTTTGTTTAAATGATACCTTAAATAAGTTAGTGCGTTGATTGTATTTTAACAGAAAGGCTAGATCGATATCGATCTAGCCTTTTTTGCGCATTATTTTCGCCTAATCTGTAGCTTGACACCTAGGGCCAGTCCAATGTAATCATCAAATTTAAGATACTTGTTCTGTACGCCGCTAACGAGGTAAAGATCGCTGGTATGAAGATCATAATAGAATTTTATGCCTTCAAAATAAGAACTGTTGGATTTGATTTTATAACTGAAGTCCTGTCCTACAAAGATATTGATGCGTAGCCTGGTCGAAAACCGATAATAGCTATTTGGGTATTTGTCGGGTTCTTTATACCAAAATTGTTTACCCAAGGTCGTATTGAGATAAGCGCCGGTACGCAAGGGATGATAAGTAAACTGTTCACTGAGTTTAATTTCCCAAGGGGTATACGATTGACGCAGCGTTAAGGTAAGTTTAGCCCGGTCTGTATCGTATTTTGGTACATAGCCAAGCAGGAAATCTGTCGACCACTGCTTGTGTCGGCCATAATCCCAGCCTGTTCCGGCAGAAAGCAGTCCTATGGATCCTGCGTATTGAAGCATATAACTTGATGGAACAAGGCTAAAGGCGGCTTTTTTTAGTTCTTTAGTTCTCATGTTTCCCGTTTTGATGCTGTCCGTTGTGATGCTATTCTCCTGGAGGGTGTCCGTTTTGTTGCCAGCCAAGCTTGTTCGTGGGAGATAGTGGTGTTCGGAAGCCTGAGCCATATTGTGAACTGAAAAGAAAAGGGTAACAAGCACGAAAGATCGTATTTTTGATTTAGTAAGAAACAAGTTCATGGGTATAGTGGTCCTTAGTGATTGTAAAAATTAGAAATTGACGTTTACCGATATTGGGAGTACCGTAATAGATGATACCATCCTTAAAAATATCTTCTTTTTGATAGATATGATCGTGGCCATTGGTACAATAAAGGAGATTGGGGAATTGTTTTATACTGTATTGGAAGACCGAAGCTACATTGTTGTTGAACTGATCGGATGTGGGTCTTGCATGCATGACGACAACTGTTTGTTCAAAACGTGTGATATCTTTTTGGCGCTCTTGCTCAATAAATGAAAAGTCGGGAACGGGATTGGAGTAATCTGATTCCAGCGCATTGGTATTTAAACATAAGAATTTTGTTTTACCTGCAATCATATGTGTCCTAAATAAATTTTAGGATTGGATTTCTATGGTACAAGCATAGCTTTTTTCATCATTTCGATATTGACCCCTATTTTTCAATCTGCGAAGATCTTTAGCTGTCCCTTTTTTCCTTTTATAGGCGGCCTGAGAAAGGGATCATCTATCCATTGCCAGATGTTTATTTTCACGAAGATATTCGTTCTGATGAATGCGACCAGATTGGACAGGTTCCAGTCATATTTGGCCTTTTTTTGCAAGTATTTTAACAATGCTAATGAGTGAAGTCCAGATCTAGATCATCACTGCATTTTCAGAAGTCCCTATGAATGTCGATACTTTTAAGCGCTGCTTTAGATGCTTGAAGAAGACTTCGATATGCCAGCGTTGTTTATAGATGTTTGCCACCAAAGAAGCCTTCCACTTCGTATTATTGGTCAAAAAGTGGTGCTCATTGCCAGTGGTGCTGTCCCAAAAGTGGACTAGGCGTAGCGGCTTGCCGTTGTATTTATTGCAGGCAGCACCGGATAGCTCAATGAGCTCATCCTTAAGGATCCCCCTTTCAAGGAGTGCTTCACTCTGATAGGACTTGATAACCTTGTACATCATATTAACTTTACTCCTGGTAACGAAGTAACACCCCCTGCTGTCCAAATCCCCAAGCCAGCTGTAATCCACGTAGCCACGGTCCACTACCACCACGCTTCCCTTGGAAAAACTGTAACTACCGGCACGCTGGCTCTCATGTACTTTTCCATCGGTAATCTGCATAAAAACAGGTAGGCAGCCATCATAATCCAAGACAGTGTGCAGCTTTACGGCACCTTTGGTGCTGCGAAACTTTGCCCAGTCAAATACAGATAGACATAAGGGGATGATGCTTGCATCCATCAGATATACTTTACGCTTTAGCTGACCAAGATCTTTGCGAAAATGGGTGTCCTTTTGCCAAAGCCTATCCAAAACAGAATAGTAAAGATCTTTGAAAAGTTCATGGGTACGGTGTGTGTTGATATAGGATATATTAGACTTACTTGGAGCTCTTACTACACCTAAGTGGTTCAGATTACCAGTGGTACTGCGTAGGCCGTTACTAATATCACGAACCGAATCTGCCGAGGAAAAATGACAGAAAAGCATACTGACTAGATGCGTCCAGCTGTTGATCCCTTTCTGATGTTTGTCACTTTTGTGCTTTGAAACCAAATCTTTGAATAATTCGCGGTCGATAAGAGATAAAATCTGACTAAAAACATTTAAATTTATCATGGCGGTGTGTTATAATTTTGCAATTTAAATATAGCAACTTTGCTATATCCAAACACCGCCACTTTTTAAACGTTTAGGACGCAAGTGATGTAAAATATTACTTTTTTTAACCGTTTATGTCAATGCTGCTATAATATATGATTTTTCAGATTCCCTTTTTCCGCTTATGGTTACGACAACAATCTCTGTTCGGGAGAAATGGAAGCAATCAGCAAAAGCGGCGCTACATTCTTGGCTAAGATGAGTCGATGATGAAGTCGAGACATAAAAAAAATACCGAAGCAATATACACTTCGGTATTTTTCGTGAAAAAGAAAAATTACTATTTCAATCTTAGAGGGTTTTGCTATCGCGCAGCATTTTAATGATATTATGCGCTTCAAGCTGTTTGCTGAGCTGTGTATTGATTAAGCTATGCACATTTTGCGAAAGTTCTTCCGATCCTTCAGCCAAAGCTGTTTGATAAGTTGATTTGAAGGCATCTTCTCCCTGCTCACAGGTTTCGAGCAGGCTTCTTTCGTCATCTCCCGTAATATTCACTTTTATCCCCATCCAGGCGCGGAAAAGCTTGCCGCTCAGCATGGTGCTATCCGTCGCCTCTTTGCCTTCAAGCTCAACATAAGGTGTCAACTCGGCAATAAATTCTTCCGATTGTCCGATAAATTTTTGAAATGTTGGTATAAGTTTATCTAAACCATGACTTGTCGCCAGATCAATAGCTTTTTTATAACCCTCGATGCGGTCGTTGTTGATCTTAATAATGTCATTGATGATCTCCGGATTGTTGATGTTGTTTTCCATAATATTGTTATTTGTTATCATTTTGTTTATTCGAAAAACAGCAGGTACCTGATGATCGTTTGCAGAATCCGAGATTCAGGTATTTAAATCGTGGCCCGTATTTATCCCGTTTTTTATTGTCCGGGAATAAATGGGCCTAAAACTTTCTGCAATTTACCCTTGTTCTTAGAACCGAATACTGTCCTTTAGGCAGCGCAACGAAAACTATGCAACAAAACATTCATGTAGCCATTATCGGGGGTGGACCCAGTGGCCTGTTTATGTACAAGAGATTGGTCGAAAAGAATATAGCCGGTCTCAAAGTATCTATTTTCGAGTCCCGAAAGCAATTGGGGGCAGGGATGCCTTATAGCTACGAAGGTGCTACACCTGAGCATCTAACTAATGTCTCGGATCATGAAATTCCCGCACTGGTCTCCACGATTGAGGATTATGTTCAATCCTTATCGGAAACCACGCTTCGAAGCTATGGAATCGATGTTGACGATTTTAATCGCTACAAGGTGGTGCCACGATTGCTCCTTGGCCGCTACCTTTCGGAGCAGTTTATGCTATTGAAACGGATGGCGGATGAAAAGGGGATAGAAACACAGATTCATCTCGGCAGCCAGGTCAGTGATATCATTGATCTGGAAAGCCAGACGCAGGTTAAAATCATGGTCGGCAGCATCGATACTTATATCGTAGACAAGGTTATCATCTGTACCGGACATAAATGGCCAACCAGGTATGAGGGCAATGTAGAGCATTATTTTGAATCACCCTATCCGCCGTCAAAGCTCGCCTTAAAAACAGACCATGCAGTAGGGTTACGTGGCGCTTCGCTCACGGCAATCGATGCTATCCGCACAATAGCACGTCATAATGGGTCTTTTGAGGCGCTGGAGACAGGTGAGTTAAGATATCAGATCGACCCGGGAAGTGAAAATTTTAAGTTATTGATGCATACACGCAGTGGTCTACTGCCTGCGATCCGATTCCATCAGGAAGAATCTTTCCTAGCAAACAAGCTCTTGATCTCCGAAGAGGAACTCATGCTTAACAGACTTGAAAATGAAGGTTTCGTGTCGTTGGATTTTCTGTTCGATCGTAATTTTAAAGCGCAGTTTAAAGAAAAGGATCCCGACTTTTATGCGATCGTGGAAAAGCTCAGCCTGGAAGACTTTGTAGAAGCAGTACTCAGTTTAAGGGAACAGAAAGATGCCTTCGAGGGATTTCGCCAGGAGCACGAACAAGCGCTGAAATCTATCAAAAGGCGTCAGTCTATCTATTGGAAAGAAGTGCTTTCTGCCTTGAGCTTTACCCTGAATTACCCTGCCAAATATATGTCTGCCGAAGATATGCTGCGTTTAAAAAAAGTACTGATGCCGTTGATTTCCATTGTCATCGCTTTTGTGCCGCAGAGTTCCAGTCGTGAACTCCTCGCACTACACGATGCTGGTCGGCTGGAAGTGGTCAATGTGGGTACGGACAGTCGGGTTGAACCGGCGAGCGACCGCGGCGCTAACTATTTTTATACCGATGAATCTGGGATAGAAGTAAAAACCCATTATAAGACATTTGTGGATTGTGTAGGACAGCGCCCCTTGAACTTTGAAGAATTTCCTTTCAAGAGTTTAGTCGACAATGGCAATGTCAGTCCAGCTTACCTGCGATTTCGTTCAGTGGAACAGGCCAAAGAACAAATGCTGGCAGGCAACGACCATATGTTTGTAGCTCCGGATGGTGCCATTTTTTTGCAGGTGCCCGGGGTAAAGATAGACGACAGCTTCCGGCTGGTAGATCACAACATTAACGCCAGTCAACGTCTTTTCATGATGGCTGTACCTTACATGGGCGGCTATAATCCGGATTATTCGGGCCTAGATTTTTGCGCCGCTACCTCGGCTATTATTGCCAGCAAGATTGCTGAAGGGGGATAAATACGTAAGTTTTTGTTAAAATACGGTAAGATGGTTGGGGCCGGGCGACACGGGATTTAATTTAAGCTCCCTATTGCTATATTTGGCGGCCATCTAGACCATCAGTTGGCATTGTCTTAACTCAATTGTTGAAAAGCATGCCTAAAACTATTTTAAGAAACCTGCAGATAGGTTTTGGAATTTCACTGTTGATCCTGTTAGCGAGTTCAACGGCTTCTTATGTGAGTATCCGTAAGCAGATCCACAATAGTGCGATGGTCGATCACAGTCGCCGTGTCATGAGCCGTGTCAATAAAATTCTACAGGATTTGCAGAATGCAGAAACGGGCCAGCGTGGGTACTTGCTGACGGGGATGGAAAAGTTTCTCGATCCCTACAAAAATGGTCTTCAGTCTTTGCCTCAATCGCTGAGCCGCGCACACGATCTTACGGCTGATAACCCAGCGCAGCAGCAGGTGATTGATACCCTGTCAACACTTGTTCAGTCTCGACTGGATCGATTAGAGAATTTGGTGAACATCAAAAAACGAGGTGGTATGATCTCTGTTGCCCAGCTTGAAGAAGGAAAAACCTATATGGACAGTTGCCGTTTGTTGATCAGCAAAATCATAGATAAAGAAGAATCGCTGCTCAATCGACGTTCAGATGAACTTACACGCTCTTCGGGATACACCTCCATATTTGTTTTATTGGCTGCGGCAGTTTCGTTGCTGATTACGCTGTTTTTTTACTTCCGCCTCAGGGCAGATTTCTTTAAGCGTGAGGAGTTGCAGAATGACCTGAAACGAAAAGATGAGGAGATCCAGCGCCGACTGAGTATTACTCAGCGTATAGCACGCGAGATTGCTGCCGGCAATTATGAAATGCAGATTCAGGATGCCGAACAGGACGATCTGGGCAGCTTGACAGGATCCCTCAACGAAATGGCTAGGTCGCTCAAAACATCTTTTGATGAACTCAGTGATAACAATTGGCATCAGGCCGGACTAACCCAGCTGAGCAACCTCTTGATGGGTAATAAACAGCAGGAAGAGCTCACAGCCGTTACGCTCGGCCATCTGACAAAATATGGCAACTGTGTCAATGGTGCCATTTACCTGATGGAACAGGATGAACTTGTCTTAAGGGGGTCCTATGGACTCGAAAATCCCGACCATAATCGCTTCGCTCCAGGAGAAGGCATGGTCGGTCAGGTCTTTAAAGACGAGAAAGAAAAGTTATTTGAAAACCTCGAAAATAGCAGCTATGTTATCAGTTTTGCCAACGGAAAGGTGCAGGTGAACAACCTTTTTATCTTGCCTATTTTTGAGGATAACCAATGTATCGGTGTGATGGAGCTGGGGGCATTACAGCCTTTTTCTTCCATACAGTTGACATTTTTTAGAGATGCAGTGCAAAAGGTAGGTACTACACTTGCGGCGGCGCAGGCCAGACTGGTGGTGCAGAATCTATTGGAAGAAACCCAGGCACAGACCGAAGAGCTGCAGGCACAGCATACCGAATTGGAATCCCTTAATTCGAGCCTCGAAATGCATACGCATAAATTGCAGGCATCGGAGGAGGAACTCCGTGTGCAGCAGGAAGAACTGGTGCAGTCTAACCGTGAATTGGAGGAACGCTCCAAACTGTTGGAAGATAAAAATGTTGAAATTGCCGAACGAAATCAGGAAATTCAGAAAAAGGCGGCAGAGCTTGAGCAAAGTACACGCTATAAGTCTGAGTTTTTGGCCAATATGTCGCATGAACTACGTACACCGCTCAATTCAATTCTGTTACTTTCCCGTTTGATGGCCGAAAATTCGGATGGTAACCTGAATGAAGAGCAGATGGAATCGGCAGCTGTGATCCAAAGTTCGGGAAAGAGCCTGCTGACCTTGATAGATGAGATTCTGGATCTTTCCAAAATAGAGTCCGGAAAAATGGATCTGGATGTACAGCCTGTATATTTTGCCGATATACTGAATGGACTGACGGCTATGTTCGGACCAATCGCCGCGGATAAGCAGCTCGGATTAGAAATGAGCGCCGCGGAGGGTTTGCCGATTCAGCTCGAAACAGACAAGCAGCGCCTGGATCAGATTTTACGTAATCTATTGTCGAATGCCATCAAATTCACAGCCTCGGGTAAGGTTACCTTGCATATTGACCGCGAACAGTCGCAGAGACACCGTATCGTATTTGAAGTGCGCGATACGGGAATAGGAATACCAAAAGACAAGCAGCATCTGATTTTTGAAGCTTTTCAACAGGCTGATGGTTCGACGCGCCGCAAATTTGGGGGCACTGGACTGGGGCTCTCGATCAGTCGGGAACTGGCACGTCTGCTCGGAGGCGAAATCTTGTTGGATAGTGAAGAAAACAAAGGCAGTGTATTCCGCCTTATCCTTCCGGAGCAGATTTCGGGCAACATGCCATCCGTATTTGCTGCGGATTTGCAGCGACCAACGATCGGAGAAACAGACGTTGAAACGCTGGAGCCCGCTGTAGTGGAACAAGATTCACAAGTGGCAGTGCAGGCCGTGGAAAGGATGCCTGAGATTCCTATTCCAGCCGATATTCCTGATGATCGCGATAGCATCGTCGCAGGCGACCGCTTTATCCTGATTGTTGAAGATGATATTGAGTTCGCAAAGATCCTGCTGAAATATACGCGTCAGCAAAACTACAAAGGTATCGTGGTCGTCCGTGGTGATATCGCGGCGGAGATGGTGGCACGTTATATGCCGTTGGCGGTCCTATTGGATATTCAGCTTCCACTTAAAGATGGATGGCAGGTAATGGCTGAGATCAAGGAAAACCCCAAGACTCGTCATATACCCGTGCATATTATGTCTTCTTTACAGGTTAAAAGAGAAAGCCTGCTTCAGGGCGCCATAGACTTTATCAATAAACCGATGGCATTGGAACAGATGGGTGATATGTTCCGTAAAATAGAGGCTGCCCTCACGCGGCATCCCAAAAAAGTACTGATCGTTGAAGAAAATCCCAAACATGCGGCGGCGCTGTCGCTCTTCCTTGAAAGTTTTGACATTGCCTCGGAGATTAAGAGCAATGTAGAAGATAGCATTGTGGCGCTGAGCTCAGACACTGCCGACTGTGTGATCCTTGATATGGGGGTTCCAGACCGTGTTGGCTACGAGACATTGGAGGCTGTGAAACGAAACCAAGGCCTTGAAAATTTGCCGATTATTGTATTTACCGGTAAGAACCTCTCGCAGGTAGAGGAAATGAAATTAAAACGGTATGCGGATTCTATCATTGTAAAAACGGCTAATTCCTATCAGCGTATTTTGGACGAAGTGGGTTTATTTCTACATCTCGTAGAGGAAAATAATGGTCCTTCTACCAAATCGCCGGGTGGACTTGGCTTTTTGCAGGATGTTCTGCAGGGAAAAAAAGTACTTGTAGCGGATGACGACATTCGAAATATTTTCTCGCTAACCAAAGCGCTCGAAAAATATCAGATGACCGTGGTGCCGGCAACGGACGGAAAAGATGCGCTGAAACAGCTGGAAGATAATCCGGATGTGGCGGTGATCCTGATGGACATGATGATGCCCGAAATGGATGGTTACGAAACGATTGCTTCGATACGAAAAGATCAGCGATACGAAAACATGCCCATTATTGCTGTTACAGCCAAATCAATGATGGGGGATAGGGAAAAATGTATTGCCGCAGGAGCGTCTGATTATATATCCAAACCGGTGGATATCGATCAGCTATTGTCTCTCTTGCGCGTATGGCTGTATGAATAATAACGCAATAAATAAGGAGCATGGATAAAAACAAAACCATATTGATCATCGACGATGATCAGAACAATATATTTGCGTTGAAATTGGCTTTGAAGTCAAGAGGTTTTCAGGCGATAGGCAGTCTGTCTGCAGAAGAAGGACTTGCTCAGTTACGGGATCATGGCGGCATAGGTGTTGTGCTCATGGATATGATGATGCCCGAGATAGACGGCTATGAAGCTACCAAGCTGATCCGTGATTCATGGAATGCAAGTGAATTGCCTATTATCGCCGTGACGGCACAGGCTATGACTGGCGATCGTGAAAAATGTCTGTCTGCAGGAGCAAATGGCTATATCTCGAAACCGATCGACATTGAACTGCTTGTGCAGATGATAAGAGAAATAGCGGGATGACCACAGGGAAAAAAATTGTCAGCCAAGAGCAGGTCATGATCCTGATGGAGGATGTGGAGCGTCTCTATGGTTACGACTTTACCCACTATACGAAAGCATCCTTGTCGCGGCGGATCAACCAGCTTTGCCTGCTGGATAATTTTACGAGTTTCGCCGAACTGCGTTATCGCGTTGTTCACGATCGGGAATATGTGCAGCGATTTGTTGAAAAGATGACCGTGAATGTGACCGAAATGTTTCGTGATCCAAGCTTTTTCGCAAATCTGCGTCATGAAATTCTTCCCAAATTGCGCACTTCGCCGTTTATCCGCATCTGGATAGCGGGCTGCGCAACAGGTGAGGAAGCGTACTCACTGGCAATTCTATTGCAAGAAGAGAATCTTTTGCACAAATCACTGATCTATGGCACCGATATCAACCCCTCGGTGCTCGAGCAGGCAAAGAAGGCCGTCATCCCGATGGCAAATCTAAAATCCTATGTCGAAAATTATCAGCTTTCGGGCGGTAAAGCTGATTTTTCAGCGTACTACAGCGCGAATTATAATTGGGTAAAACTCAATTCCACCTTGCGGGAACGTATTGTTTTTGCATCTCACAATCTGGTGAGTGATGCTTCTTTTAATGCTTTTCAGCTGATTCTATGCCGCAATGTGCTGATCTATTTTGACACAGAGCTGCAGGCCAGGGTATTGTCCCTTTTTGATGAAAGCCTCGAAACATTCGGCTACCTTGCCTTAGGCAGTCAGGAGACACTGCGCTTTTCTGCGCTGGCACCCCACTATAATCAGGTGGGTAATGAAAAGATATGGCGAAAGGTCAAGTAGAACTGGAGGGGATTTTTACGTGAACTTATTTTAAAAAATAACTTAATTAAAAAAATAGATTATCTTGGTAGGATTGGAGGAAAAATGACTAAAATTCTTTTAGTTGATGACCATCGACTTGTGCGAAATGGGATACGCTTGATCATTGATACCCACGACAAGCTTTCGGTGGTAGGAGAAGTAGACAGTGCAGAGGATGCATTAATCTATCTTGAACAAAATGCATTGCCGGATCTGGTTTTAACGGACCTGAATATGCAGGGCATGGATGGTGTAAGTTTCATCCGAATGGCCAAAAAAATATATCCTGATCTTAGGTTTGCTGTGCTTTCCATGATTGAAGATCCGGTTGATGTAGCCGAAGCTTTTCGGAGTGGTGCAGACGGGTATCTATCTAAAGGGGGGGATTATGATGAAATCTTATTCGGATTGTTACGTTTATCTCATGGGCATAAATATCTGATGACCAATTTCGGTCTACGGTTTATGGAAAATTTTGATGTTGAGAATAGTGCGAATGTTGATGTTACTTCACGGCTGTCGCAGTATGAAATCACAGAAAGGGAATTTGCCGTACTGGAACTCATTGCGCAGGGTTTCACCGCTGTGGAAATTGCGGATAAGATCTTTTTGAGCAAACGGACTGTCGAAGGGCACCGTCAGAACCTGATGGACAAAACCAAAAGCAAAAATACGGCCGATCTGATCCGTTTTGCATTTCAGCAAAAACTGCTGAGCTAAATAGCACTGTGAAAAAATAGCCTTTGTTTTGAATCGGGCTTCCATGTAAATGAAAGCCCGATTTTTTTGCGTCTTATGATCGCTTGTGTTTCTAGCATGGAGGCTGGCGAAGATATAGGCCATGTTTTAGTAGGCTGTTGTCTGGATTCTTTTCTACTTCAGCTTTTTCAATTTTACTGTTTTTGTTGATAGGGGTATTACATAGCGATTCAATGGATCTTGGTTTATTCCTTCCACCTCATAATGGCTTTCGGGATTTACATTGAGCAGAATATTTGTGCTGTTATGTTTTGCTTCATTATTGAAGATCAGGGTGACGCTGCGGTCTTTTTGATCGTAATGTAATTCGGCAATTTCTCCGGCATCTGTGGTCAACCAAAGATTTTCTTTTGCCAGGAAGACACGTCCTTTGGAAGCTGTAGTCAGGGCAACCTTGACCTGTTGTTTTTCGGTTTTTAGATTTCCGCTGAAAGCCAGCCAGCCAAATTCGGGATGTTCAACAATATAGGTTCCCGAATTGACGGCATAACCATAAAAGCCGGTTCCATAATCGCCCGAGATGCCGTCATTGGCCAGTGTGGATGGGTAGGAGTGGAATGCTCCCGGGCCAAAGCCGTCGGCTGTGACATTGGCCAATGCACCCATCATACCTGCATGTCCGATACGGAGCAGGTAGAAATCGTCTGGATGGTCGCGGTAGGCCGTAAGGACGGGAATGGCATTGAGGGCCGAACCATAATGATGCAGCTGCCGCTCGATACGGGAGAGCTTGCCGCCATAGACAAAATCCCAATAACGGCGTGCACTGCCATTGTAACCCCAGTGCGGCACGGTAGGCATGTAAGCAATGATGGCATTGAGCGTCACTTGAGCTTTTTCGTCGAAGCCGAAAAAGCGCGACCAGAGGTATACCTCTTCCTGACCTGTAGAATCCCATGGCATCTCACTCCCGAATGGATAATTGAGGGTTTTCCAATGCTCTGCTCGCTTGCGCATGGCGGCTTCAAGCTTGTCGGCCATCGTTGTTAATCCTTCCTTGCGGAGATCATTGAGGACGATAAGGAAGATACTGCCTTCCATTTGACCGAATTGCGCGTAGTAAGGTGCTTTTTCGACCATGGCGATACTGGTCTGGTAAGCCCGTTCGAGGTACTTGTCCCAGGTTTCCTCAGTGACCAGATTGTTGTAGTTGCGGGCGAGCCTGTACATCACCCAGTGTGCTGCCGCAACATGTGGATAATTGTAGGACCGTCCTATGTCATCGGCTTCCTTTTTGGGCCAGGCAGACCAGGTTTTCCAGTTGATATCCGAACGGTAGGTACCGGCGGGCATTGAATCTGGTTCATAATAAAAAAGGCTTTTGACAACACCATATTTCTTGTCGCCTTCTTTATGCTGGATATGACCGTATAAGGTCTCATTGACAAAACGTTTCAATTTGGCTATTTCCTGTTGATCAGGCTGCAGTACTTGTTTCATCAGGGCGGCAAGCCAGCTTGCTGCTCCGGCTTCATCGCTGAGGCCTGCAAACCAGGCGCTCCTATTTTGGGTGATGGGCTGCTGTTCTTCATAGTCATAGGATATGACAGACGGTGAACGGCCAAAGAGATCCTTGTCATTTTCATACCACTGCTTGGTGGTGAGGAAATGGCCCAGATCCTGTACAACTTCTTTTTCGGATTTGATTACTTTATAGTGGATCGTCTGCGTAATGCCATCCCTGTAGTTGATGGTAAGCCGTGCACGTCCCCAACGGTTGCCCTTCACTTCGTATTCGGTCCATTGCTGAGCTGTGCTTCCTTTTTTTGTCAGGGTCAATGCACCTTTGGGATAGACACTGACACTTTTGACCGCTTTGTTGTGCTTAACAAAAAGTTTGGCGGGATTGTCCATGGGGACAACATATCCGGGAAGTCCAATAGCAACAGGCCTATTGTTTTTCAATAACTCCGATTCAATTTGCCGGATACTTGGCGCGAGGACAAATTTTAAGGCAAAGGTCTTTGAATCATGTGGTTTCAAGAGGGTAGAAGTCGGTGTATTCCATTGTTCTACGCCTTTCCAGTCGGTCTCGGCATAGGCCTTACTGTGGATCATCCATTCATGAAATCCCTCAAAGGTAATACTTCGGGGGGTAGGGTCTGAATTGAGCGGATTGTAGGCTTCAAAACCAGCATTTTTGTAAGGTAATACCAGTAGACTCGGCCCATTGCCATGTAGGCGGTTGACCTGTAGATAACCTGCATCTTGGCCGATATAGGGATCGAAAAAAACATTCTGTGCATGGGCCTGATCGAGGTTTTTCCAATCCATGTTGTTGTTGAAGGGAAGTGGGATACCCAGCGCGCCGATTTCGATGGGATAATCGTTGGGATTTGAAACCTCAAAACTCAGGATCAGATCGCCTCCGTCATCTCGCCAGCTGCGTACAACCTTCAACGGAATATTGTTGAGCGTAGGGCTGATGTCTGCGCTTGCAAGATCGTTTTTTGCCGGATTTATTGGGATGACATGCTTACGGTCTGCCGCCGATGAGTAGGAAGTCCAGGGGGTATCACCCTGACGGCGCAAACTGATATTGATATCACCGATATGAAAAAACTTATTGCGGTCTCTTTTGCTCAGGAGCTCAACAGGCGTATAGTCAAAATCTTTTTCGCCGCCGTTGGGGCGAAAAGAAGATAGCGTCTGCGATGCATTGAGGATAGCTACATGGAGGTTTTTGAGGGTAAAGCTTTTGGCGCCCTCTTCTACACCTAAAGTGGCTTGCTGTGCTTTGACTGCTTTCCATACGGGGTGTTCGTCCTGTTGGCTATATACGCTGCTTGGCAACTGTGTGCATACGAGCGCAAATAGGATCCAATAGCTTTTTTTAAGATTCATTTTTGACATGTTATTGCTCATTTAATACGCCGAAGATCATTGTTCTTACAAAGATGAAGGATTGTACCCTCGATTTATGGGTAGATTTTAACCTTCAATAGCCCATTTTTAACCTATTAGCCCTCAAAATTTGTAATGCGATGATCGAAGTTATAAATTTAATGTTAAATAGACATTTATCGTAGATTTTATTTGTTGTAAAGTTAGTTGAATGGCGATATCGTTTTTTATGTACCAGTAAACTTTGTGTTATCATGAAACATCATTTTTCTTTCGCTATTTTGGTTGCACTGGTTATGTCGCTTACAGGGCTGGTGGCACAGCCGTTGAAACCCTACCAACAGCCTAATGTATTGAATCCACTGTTGCCTGGGTATTTTGCGGACCCGAGCATCAAGAAAATTGCAGATACGTATTATATCTATGCGACCACCGATGGTAATGGTTGGGGAGCAGGGCCATCACAGGTATGGACATCCAGGGATTTTAAGAACTGGACCATTCAACCCATGAACTGGCCCAATACACACTGGTACTGGGCTCCTGATATGACGCAGGGATACGACGGAAGATATTACCTCTATTATAGTCAGCCTGTAGAAATTTTTGGGGCAGTGGCCGACAGCCCCACAGGCCCCTGGGAACCTTTGGTAGCCGGTGGCAAATCGATGATCCCGAACTATATGGTTCCAGGTGTAATTACTCTGGACGGGCAAACCTTTCGGGATGATGATGGTCGCATCTATCTATTTTGGGGAACCTGGGGAATCTACCCCGATCATGGATGTGGGGTGGGGATACTCAACAGGGATATGAAAACGTTCGAAAAAACAGCATTGATTCCTAATACTGTGGCAAAGGACTTTTTTGAGGCGCCCTATATGTTTAAGCGTAAGGGCATCTATTACCTGATGTACTCCTCGGGGCATTGTGAAGATGGTACTTATCGTGTGCAATATGTTAAAAGTAAAATCGGTCCCATGGGACCTTTTGAATATCCATCGGCCAATCCGATATTGATTACAAACGAGGATGGTAGTATTCATGGTCCGGGACATCATAGTATTCTTGAACAGGATAATCGTTATTTCATCGTCTATCACAGGCATAATAACCCACATGCTGGGGGCGGCTTCCACCGTCAGGTTGCCATGGACGAGCTATTCTTTAGGCCTGACGGCGATATTGAGCCGGTGCGGCCCACACATGCTGGTGTGACAGATTTGCTTCCAACAGTTACAGGGCCAGTCGATTTGGCTTTTGGGAAAACGGTGCAGGCCTCTTCTTACTACAATGCAGATTTTAGGCCTGCATTCTTAGTCGACAACAACAATGGAACACTATGGCGGGCCAAAAATAATCAAGGACCGGCCTGGGTAGCTATTGACCTGGGTAAGATATCGGATATACAGACCATATCCATTCAGTTTGAATACCCGACTTATGCCTATCAATACCGACTCGAAACTTCTGTGGATGGTCTTGCCTGGAAAAGCTTTGTAGATCGCTCGAATAATGACCGTTGGGCAAGTCCTATTGTTGAACATGGCAAAGCTATGGCAAGATATGTTAGATTACATGTATTGAACACGCAAGTGAATGGACTTCCTCGTGGCGTTTGGAACATGAAAGTGTATGCACAAAAGCTTGCGCAACAGACGCTGTGGTCTGCAGCACAAACGATGCCCGTCAAGGAAATAACATTGGGTAATTTAATCCATATCGATGCGGCCAATTACCAGGAGGGGCAACAAGTAAAAGGTATTCAGAATAAAGGGCTACTCGGGGGGATGTTCAGTACAGAACATGCCTTGGCCGTTAAAAATTATCAGGGTAAAAAGGCATTTTTCTTTGATGGAGCTACCGCATTGCGCTCGACCTTCGCTGTGCCACAGTCATTGGCTGCAAATAGTTCCTATAGTATTGCGCTATGGGTTAATAATCCGGACATCGCCCGGTTTGAACAGTTGGTTGCCTGGTCGTCGGGGCAGCAGGATCTCAGTAAAGCGATTTTTGGTTATGGTACTGATCCCGGACGTGGGGCCATCACGCATGGCTCCTGGCCTGATTTGGGGTATGCATCGGTTCCAGGCGCAAATGTATGGCATCATATTGTATTTTCTTTTGACGGCTATCAGGAGTCTATTTATGTGGACGGAAAGCTGCAACGCAGGGAAAATAGGATGCTGTTTGTCAGGCCCGGGGATGTTTTTGTCCTGGGAGCTTCGGATGTGCTGGATCAGCATTTTTCGGGCTATGTATCCAGTTTGCAGGTATATAATACGAGCTTGGATGAGGAGGAAGTGGCCAGTTTGGCCAATGAAGTCCCGAAATCGGATTTCTTTGCGCTGCAAACTGACGATTTAAATCTCGGAAAGCTCAACACCTTGCGGAACCAAGGAACAGCAAAGGATACCTTAGTAACGCTTGACGATGCGGAGGTGGTGGTAGCGGGAAATAGATTGGCATTGAAAGGTAAGGCTTTTGAAAGTGCGGCGCTAACGGACATTCTTCGTCAGCAGCAGTATACGCTGGATTTTGACTGGTACGACGGCGCTGCCTGGCAGCATGCTGTGTTTGTGTATGATAAAGGAAAAAAGCGCTTTTATCGCAATGGGAAGGCTGAAAAGCGGGTGTTTTCTGACAAACTGCTGCGGGTAAATAAGACTAGCATTGAACTGGCTTATCCATTTCATTTCTTTCGCGCCTATTCTGGCACCTTAACATCGGATGAGGTAAGCGCGAAGTTCAGTCAGTGGAAGGCGGGCTTGGCCAATGGGCTGGATGGGTATGTTCCGCAGGTGCTTTCTCCGCCGCACCTGATCAATGCGGATCAGGTATTTGTACAGGTCGAAAAGCAAGCGGGAATGTGGTATCTCTTCCGTTCTGAGGGCGAAAGTTCAGGCTGGAAGCAACAGTCTTACCATCTCTTTAAATCATTCGAACCTGGAAAATCCATCGAAGTTCTGGCAAAGGATGCCTTTGGCCATGTCAGTAAGCCGGTAGTGGAAGGGGTTTCGGCGAAAAGGCCGCAATTGGTACAGCCAGCACACGATGAAAGCTATTCCGCCAAGGATCAGAAAATTCCTTTCTGGGATGGTTATCAATACAGTGAAAGAACCGACAGTACACAGACAGCGCTTTCCTACTTGAATGGAACCTGGAAAATCCAGTCCAAAAATACAAAATGGGGTGATGCAGACCTTCTGGCCCCCTTTGTTTATAAAGAGCTGGAGGGAGATTTCACGCTAGAGGTTAAGATAAGCGATGTGGCAGGCTTGGCCCGCAAAGCACGTACATCAAGTGAAGCCGGTATCATGATTCAACGCGTGGATAGTAAGGATGCCTACATCACCAATTGTATTTTGACGGGATGGAACCTGGGCAATCTTTCGCGGAGCATCGGCCCACAGATTTTTCAGGAAGAGAATACAGGAACCGGCCTAAATTTTTCGCCCTACCTTCAGGTTCAGAAGATCGGTAATTATTTCTTTTTGCGTTGCTCGGGAGATGGCATGGACTGGAAGGATCTTCCCGGAACACCGTTTCTACGCCCCGATCTGAACGGCAAAAGACTGCGCGTCGGACTTTATCAGATTGCCGGTAACAACCAGTTAGGTTATGGTGAATTTGAAAGACTTCGTATCTGGAAGTAAAAATGATATGTCCATAAAAAACGGTATTGAACATTGTTCAATACCGTTTTTTATCGAAAGTTTACTGAAGAAGGATCACTTGGAGTCATTTAGCGCTAAAGAGCTGATCAATGAGTCAGCATCTTTTTTTTCGATCTGTTTACTGTATGATGCGGTCAGCACTTTATAGCGGATATCCAACACTTTCTCCTGTAAATCATAATCTGTCGTCACTTCCAATACCTTGGTATATTGTCTTTTTTCGGCATCATATCCGAAAGAAAAAAGATCGAGTTCTTTTTTGATACTGCAGCCTTTAAAATAGATGTTTTTCCAGCGATGCCCTATATTGCCGCTCGGATTATACCAGATGATGCAGGAATCAAGGTTCCTTCTGCCCCAGCTAGCTGGAATGGGATGCAGCCCCAGCTTTTTGCGTTGCTCGTTGTAATTGACTCCATATTTTTCGGTAATACATGTTTTGCTGAAATACGACCGCATAGATGGGTAAATGGGCAAGAGTATCACAACGAATGATAATACAATAAATAGGTTCCGAAAAAGGGTTTTGTTCATAAATGGTCTTTTGATGTTGCTAGGCTCGTATATTTTGCACCCGCATTGTATCTGTATACAATGGGTTCCTGTTTTCATTTTAAATATATTAAAAAAATATGGAGTGATCGACCTGTTGTGCGGATTTTCAAAAAAATATAGGGCCTTCTTTTTGTTTTCCAAAAAAGTAAATAGGTGGGGCAAAAACATTCTGAAAAGGTTATTGTTGTAAAAATTAAGGCATAACCTCAGGTAATGAAAATACTTCTTCTAACGATCAGATCTTTTCTCTTTTTGTCCATATTGCTGTTGACAGCCTGTTCGACCTTGATCAACAATGTTCAGGTACATACGTTGACAACAAACTACTGTGCGCCAAATGTGGCCTATACATCAATTCCAATACAGGAAATCGCTGCCTCGGATAGTATCCAGATAAGGAAAATTTTTTCTTACCATGATTTTGTGCTGATCAAATACCTCAATCTGGCAGAACCCATTATCCAGTATTTGGGGACTGCGAATAATGTTACGCTGAAATTGGCTGCAAGGCAAAAGATGACCGAAAGGTACATGCTGTTTGAGACAGAACTGAATGCCATTGCAGCGGAGTTGGACTGTAACGGTGAGCGTATCGATAAGCTCGCAGGATATATAGACGAACTGAATGCGAAAACGCAGACCCGTTTGACGGTGGCTTCTATACTTCTGGGAGCGGTGACAGCGGTTACTGCAACAACGGTCAAAAATGATGGCCTCAACAATGGGTTGAGCATCGCTGGCGGGGTCGGTACCGCCGTATTGGGATTTATGACACTGAACCCAAAAGGCAAAAAGGTCAAGATGCAGCTGCAACGTAATATGCTTGAAAGTATTTGGTATCAAAATAATAAGGCGCAGATCTACCCAAGCTCAGTTTGGGGAATTTTATCCGAGAAAAAATTTAGCAACGCTGAAAACTCGTCACTGATAGAAACAATGCGGCAGCGCTGGCTGCAATATGGTTTGGACGATGAACCGGATAGTCCCCTGCAGCAGCTTTATTTTAAGAATGGTGGAACTTTTGCAGCCGAGGAACTACATGATCTAGCCAATATGCACAATGAATTGCAGGCGACCATACGTTCTATTCAGCAGGATATGCGAAGTTTAATACTGGCCATTCATACACTGGAATGAGGGTAAGGGTTCAATTGGTTAATATTGTACTATTTTCGGCCGTTAAGCAAATTCTTTTTATCTAGGAATACGATTATTCCGTTATTCGTTTATACGGGAATCTCTTCCTCAATAGTGACAGATTGTGATTTTTTAATATTTTTGATGCCTTTCCTATGGAGCCATTCGGTAAAATGATCCGGGTCGTCCGGTATAAAATGGATCACCTTACCATTTTTGAGGAGTAAGGAAAATATACCGCAATTAGCGATGAATTTGATGATTTCATCGGAATGGTGTTTCAATAGCGAAAAATATTCCATTAAGTTTGGTTTTTCTTTAAAAAATAGGTCGGATAAACTATCCAAAATATGCGTTAAATGGCCAATTCAATCGATTGCATAAGTCAATTCAAAGATGTGAAATATTTTTAATATTTCTTCAAAAGATTATAAATTAATGTTGCTTTTTTTTGTTAAACTGTTTTCGCTTGGCTACTTAATCACCGCATTTCTATAGATCTCTCAAAATGATATCTCCAGTAGGTTTCCTGTTTTGATCTCAAGATAGGTTCTGGATCGATATCCAAAAGTAATGGCAATGGTCTTCGATAACAGCTTTTAAACATTTTTACCCTTCTTTTAAATATTCGTTGCAAAGCGATTTTGTTGAAAGCAATAGCTTTGCTTTGTAACCAATTGGCGAAAAGCCAGTTCATTTTAAATAAATGATCCAGTAAATGCAATAGTGAATTTTTAAGGGATGCCACCTGTTAAAGCGAGCTTATTATGTGACCAGATAGCACATAGCGGTGAGCAGATACAGTTAGCATATAAGTAATAAATAACCAAATTGTATAAATAAATAACCAAGTACTCGCCTCAAGGGGCAAAAAGACATTTATCTCAAATAAAGATTATGAACAGAAATTATGTGTCTTCTTTCTTTTGTTTTCCCAAAGAAAGGAATAGGAAAGTGAAATGGTTGTTAATGGCTTCCATTTTAATGGGCATTGGACGACTGTCTGCTCAGGAAAAAGTGATTCATGGAAAGATCATCAGTGATCAAGGAAAACCAATTATTGGGGCATCGATCAAAGTGAAGGATAAAACCCTCAGTACTTCAACAAACGAGAAAGGCGAATTTGTACTCAAACTCAATCCGGGAGAAGTCCTTATTGTATCCAATGTGGGTTATAATCAGGCAGAATATGTAATCGGTAATTCTTCGGAAATCAGTATTCCACTTGTTGCCGCAGAAATTGCCGTGGATGAAGTTGTGGTGGTAGGCTATGGTAAACAGAAGAAGGTCGATCTGACCTCTTCCATCGCTGTTGTGGATACCAAAGATCTGGTGAAAGTACCTGGTGGTACAATTGCTACGCTTCAGAGCGCCGTGCCTGGAGTGCAGGTAACCAATGGCGCTATCCGTATCCGTGGCGTTGGATCCATTAACGGAACCGATCCGCTCTATGTCGTGGATGGGATGATCGGCGGAGCTATGCCGGATGAAAATAATATTGCCAGCATTCAGGTTTTGAAAGATGCCGCATCAAGTGCCATCTATGGTTCCCGTGGGGCCAATGGCGTTATTTTGGTCACCACAAAACGGGGTAAAGCCGGAGAGGTGAAGCTCGATTATAATGCCTTCGCCGGCATCAAAAATATTTCCCATAATATACCTCTGCTGAACGGACAGCAACTGGCCGAATTGATTAATGAGGAAATGTACAATAAGGATCCTTCGCGCAAAGATTATCTGGCCGCGCTGTCTAAACCCTCCGACATCGGGCACGGGTATAATATGATGGACGAATTGCTGCAGACGGGCAATTATCAACGGCATAATCTCTCGGTTTCCGGCGGATCTCAAAACGCCAATTTTCGGCTTAGCGGTATCTATGCGACAGACAAATCCATTATTATTCAAGATAAAAATAAGTATTATGGCGCCCAATTTATCTCTGATTTTACCAAAGGAAAACTCAAGATAGGCGAAACCCTTTCCTTAGGTTACACCCGCCGCAACTGGAGCGACAAAAATATCATCGATGCGCAAAAGTGGTCCTCGACATTACCGCTCTACGATGCCAACAGCAGCACTGGTTTTGCCGGAGCTGGCAATGGAACGGATGTTCAGAGTGCATTGGCAAATGCATACCTCAATAAAAACGTCAATGACAACTTTTCGGTAAACGGCAATGCCTGGGCTACTTATGAGATTATAAAAGGCCTGGTTTACAAATTTAATATGGGGATCGACCTTAGCCGGGTGCGGAATGAGGGGTATATAGGTAACTACTCTGTCGGACAATATCAGAACCATAATCCGGATGAACTCAATATTTCCAGCAGTCAGAATAACCGCTGGTTATTTGAAAACACGCTGACTTATGAAAATAACTTTGGTAAGCATGCGATTTCGGCTTTGGCGGGAATCACTTCAGAAGAATCCCGGTATAATGCTGTCAATGCTGGGGCCCGTGGTTTGCCGAGTCCGGATGTTTTGATCCTTAATTCGGCATCCCTGGCGAGTTCCCGTCTTGTGGGGTCAGGTGTGGGACAGTCTGCCATGTATTCCATGCTGGGACGTGTCAACTATAATTATGATAACCGCTACTTGTTGACATTTAATATGCGACGGGATGGATCGGCCAACTTTAGCAATCAATACCGCTATGGAAACTTTCCTTCGGTATCAGCGGGATGGCGGATCAGTCAGGAATCTTTCATGAAAGCATTTCCTGCGATCAGCGAATTGAAGCTCCGAGCTAGTTACGGGCTTTTGGGTAATTCGGATATTGCACAATATCAGTATCAACGGACAGTTAGTTTCGACCATGTCTGGTATTACCTGAACAATGTGATGGTCACGGGGGCCCTGCCACAGACTCCCTCGAATCCGAATGTAAAATGGGAAAGTCAGTATTCAACTGATCTTGGTCTCGATCTGGAGCTTTTTGATCATAAATTGGCTTTGACAGTTGATTACTATAATAAAAAGACCGAGGACATGCTGATCAATGTACCCATTTCGTTTACCGCAGGCTATGGTAACAACTTTCCCGTGCTGAATGCCGGTAGCATACGGAATCGGGGCTGGGATATCCTGGCTTCCTACAAAGATCAGGTCGGTAATTTTGGCTATCGTATCGGCGCCAATATTTCTTTTGTGAAAAACCGCGTGCTGAGTCTGGGCAACAATAATGAAATTTTATGGGGAAGTATCTCTCCTGGGGGTGAAAACGTCACAAGAACAGCAGTTGGTCGTTCGGTAGGGGAATTTTGGGGCTACACCACCAACGGTTTATATACCAGTCAGGCACAATTGGATGCCGATAAAGCTTTTGCACCCCACGCAGCATTGGGCGATGTACGCTTCAATGACCGAAATGGCGACAAGGTCTTAAATGATCAGGATAAGGATTTTTTGGGAAGCCCAATACCTGATTTTAGTTACGGCTTCAATGCTGATGTAAACTACAACAGTTCGATTGGCACATTTGATCTGTCGATGATGTGGCAGGGAAGTAAAGGAAACGACATCTACAACAATAGCCGCTACTGGGGCGAGGGAATGTACCATTACTACAATAATTTTGCATCGACTCTGGATCGTTATCGTGCGGAGGAGCTTGTCTTCAAAAATCCGGTATCTGGTGAAACTACGGTCTATCCAAAAAATACAGATACTACTATTCCACGCGCTGTACTCGGCGATCCCAATCAAAATTTAAGGGCATCCAACAGGTTTGTGGAGGATGGCTCTTACCTCCGGCTTAAAGTACTCAACATTGGTTACAGTTTTTCAAGTCCTAGACTTGAACGTTGGAAGATCGACCGACTGCGGTTTTACGTAGGCGCAAAAAACCTACTGACCTTTACCAAGTATTCAGGTTATGATCCTGAAGTGGGGTCGGGCGATACGCGCTCCAATTTAAGCCGTGGAATTGACGGACAGACGCCATGGGGACTAAGCTTCCCGAATTCCAGGGAGTATTTTATGGGTATTCAATTCACATTTTAATTTTCATTTCGATACCATGAACAGACACTATATAAAACTTGCTGTTGCTGCTTTGTTGATACAGTTTTCGGGCTGTAAGCCAAATCTGGATCTCTCCAATCCGCAGGAATTGTCGACAGACACTTATTATAAAACAGCAGATCAATTGGAAAATTCGGTCATACCTGCCTATCAGGCACTGATCGGCCGTACGCAAGGCGGATATGCCCGCAGTTTGTACTTCGAGCTCTTAGCGCCCGGGGACGATTATAACCATACTTTTAAATGGGAACCCATGTATCAGGATACATACAATACACCTGCGAGTGATGGAATGGCCGCACTCACCTGGAAAGATTTTTGGAATGGGGTCTTTGCGGCAAATTTAGCCATCGATCGTATTCAAAAATTTGAGGGCGAAATAGACCAAAATAGAAAGAATCGGTTACTGGGAGAAGCGTATTTTTTGCGAGGTTTGAATTATCTGCACCTCGGCATGCTGTTTGGAGAAACTATTCCGCTGATTAATAAACCTGTTGAAACAAATGAAGATTATTATCCGGGCAATTCGCAAGCGGGTGCAGTATATGCGTTGATCGTGGATGATTTTAAAAAGGCTGCTGAGCTGTTGCCCACACGGGCGGCACTGTATGCCGATAGTAAAATGATCGGTCGGGCAACAAAGGGGGCCGCGCAGGCCTACCTGGCAAAAACATACCTGTATAAACCTATCCTGGCGAAGGGACAGGCTGCGGATTTTGCCAATGCCGAGATCCAATTGAAAAGCGTTATTGATAGTAAAGAGTATCAATTGATGTCTTCCTATAGGGACAATTTTTTGGAGGCGAAAGAAAATAATCAAGAATCTGTGTTCGAGGTACAACTCTACAATGGGCCGGGCTGGCTAGGGGACGATATATCAAGTTCGTGGCGATGGCAGGAAATAGGCATGTTTGATGGTACCGGTGGGGCCTGGTGGAACCTGGCTCCGAATAAAATGGCGCATGATGAATTTGAAGAGGGGGACCCTAGAAAGTTTATGACGCTGTGGTGCGAAAACGGTGCAAAGTTTACACAACTGGACGGTAAGGTGAGCACCTATACAGACTGGATGAAAAACCTGGCAACCAATAAAGATCTCTATGGTACGAGAAAATATTGCCCCGATGTTCAGATTGCGGATTTCGACAATGGCAACAATGACCGGATTTTCCGATATAGCGATGTCCTGCTTCTTTATGCGGAGTGCCTTAACGAACGTGGCGATATTGCTGGAGCAAAGCAGTACATCAATCTTGTGCGTAAACGTGCCAATAATATCGTCCCCGATGAGCAACCACACCTGTGGTATCAAAAATCCAACGGGACAATTCCCGACGTAGATGGACTGATTGCACAGGGTCTGGTAAAAAACGGTGTCGCGTTGAATACGATAAAAAATATTATCGTGCATGAACGATTTGTCGAATTTTTGGGAGAATATCAGCGGTATTTTGACCTGTTGCGCTGGGGCATGGCTGACCCTGCCTGGCTCGAGCCTTTAAAGAAAGCGGGCTGGTCGCCGAAAGCCATGTATTATCCCTTTCCGCAGGCCGAACTGGACAATAACAAAAATTTGAAAGGGAATGACATGAACAATTGATTTGGGAAAATAGATGTTTTTATTTATTCATAGTTAGTGTTAGGTGGGGTGTCCTTTTTAGGGCACCTTTTTTGATTCAACAGAACAAAAAGAACGCTGTGTCGATATTGTACTAATATTGATCGATAATGGAGTTTCTTTCCTAGGGCTATACAGTTACTTTTGATAGTAGAGAAAATAACAAATTATAAACCGAATGATTTTGTCCAGTACTTTGGGCCAAAGCATTCCGATCGAAGTTCAGATTACAATGGATAGAAGAACAGCAATTAAATGTCTCGGTGCAACTATTCCCACCCTTTTCTTGAGTAAATTTAGCCTTGCCCAAGCTCAATTGGGGAAAGCTCCTTTTCATCCCGACTGGCGTTCACTGGAAAACTACCAGGTACCAGAGTGGTTCAGGGATGCCAAATTCGGTATCTGGGCACACTGGGGACCGCAGTGTCAGCCTGAGCGGGGCGATTGGTATGCGCGGGGCATGTATCAGGAGGGATCGGATCAGTATAATTATCACGTCGAAAAATATGGACATCCTTCGGTGTTTGGTTTTAAGGATGTTATTCATCAGTGGAAGGCCGAAAATTGGAATCCTGAAGAATTGATGGAACTGTATCGAAACGCCGGAGCGCAGTATTTTATGGCTTTGGCCAACCACCATGATAATCTGGATCTTTACCGCAGCAGCCACCATAAATGGAATAGTGTAAATGTTGGCCCTAAAAAAGATATTGTGAAGGGCTGGGAAAGTGCTGCAAAAAAAAGAGGACTAAAATTTGGTGTCAGCGTACATGCGGCACATGCCTGGACCTGGTACGAAACGGCACAACGGAGTGATAAAGTCGGTAAGTTTGCCGGTATACCCTATGATGGGAAACTGACGAAAAAGGATGGCGCAGGAAAATGGTGGGCAGCATACGATCCACAGGAACTTTATGCACAGGATCATGCGCTCAGTTTGGATAGTAAGGATGATAACACCGTTCATCGGCAATGGCATTGGGATGTAAATTCGGGGGTAAGTGTGCCAACAAAGGCCTATTGCGAAAACTTTAAGGCCCGGACCCTGGAATTGATCAACAATTACAAACCCGATATCGTTTATTTTGACGATACAGTGTTGCCGCTTTATCCAATAAGCAATGTTGGCCTAGAGATCGCAGCCGATTTTTATAATAAAAGCATGCAGGCAAATAAAGGCAAGGTTGATGTGGTCATCAATGGCAAAATACTGAATGAACAACAACGGAAATGCCTGGTATGGGATATCGAGCGTGGACAGAGCAATACCATTGAACCGCAGCCCTGGCAGACCTGTACCTGTATCGGTTCTTGGCATTATGATCGCCGGATTTATGAAAATAATCACTATAAATCGGCTAAAACCGTAATTCATATGCTGATTGATGTCGTCAGTAAAAACGGCAACTTATTGTTAAGTGTACCATTGCGCGGTGACGGTTCCATCGATGACCGTGCAAAGGATGTCGTAACTGGAATAGGAGGCTGGATGGCAGTTCACAGTGAAGCAATCATAGGGACAAGACCATGGCATATTTTTGGTGAGGGGCCTGCGCAGGAGGAAGCCCCTTCACTGAGTGTGCAAGGCTTTAATGAAGGGAAGGGAAAAGCTTTTACCGGCGATGATGTGCGCTTCACGACAAAAGGAAATAAGTTATATGCGTTTATTTTGGGCACATCGGCTGAAAAGCAGCTCCGAATAAAGTCATTGGGTCGTTTAGCACCCAATTCGAGAAAGGTCAATTCAGTCCGGGTACTTGGATATGCCGATCATATCGCTTATACGCAGCTTGATGCCGCGCTGCAGGTGACTTTACCGGATGATTTTATCCAGAATAACATTGCTACGGTTTTGGAAATCGCTTAGATCAATTCTATCGTCGCAGTGTTGTTGCCAGTTAAATCAAGAATTTAAGTCACCTGTAGTTGGCAATTTAAAGCAATGGAAGTTTATTTTTTTTGAAGAATTTTAAGCATGCTTACCGCATAATTTTTGCCAAGCTGTCGGTATCCGGCGGGACTGAAGTGCAGTCCATCGCCGATACCCTGGCAACCAGCAGAGGAAACGATATGGGCAGTCGGGATAGTAGCTGGCAATGTCTGGATGATACTGTTCATGCTTGCGCATTTGCCCCCGGCTTCTGCCGATAGGAGTTCACCAGCAAGAAGGGGAACATCTTCGGCGTTCAGGTGCAAATCGTGCAAGAGGTTTTCATAGACTTTTTTTACTTTATTGGGCCATTCGCGATCGCCGGTATTGGATTCCCCCTGGTGAAGTAAAATACCTTTGATAATACCTCTCTGCTGTGCCGTCTTGGCCAGGGCGACAAGCCTCTTATAAGGATTATTGTCATAAGCTGCAAGCATGGATTTCATCCATTCGGGTGCCTTTGCGACATAGCCTGCCGTGCTATCTTGATCAAATAATTGAATATGGCAACCGCCTACCGAAACGTTGATGACTCCGATTTCGATATTTTTGGAAAGCTTTTCTACAAGCGTTCTGCCAAAATAATCTGCAGGTGTAAGGCCTGTGTGGCAACGCGTAAGTGGTGCCCGGGCAGGATACCACTTGCCGTATTGCCGTCCCAATTCGGGACAATCTACTGCCGCCAGCACATGGAAACGGCTGTTGGTGATGATGTCCTGCGGTTCGAATTGTCCATGTCCCTCCATATTGGATTGTCCTAAACAGAGGTAGATATGGAAGTTCTTGTCTTGGGCAAAAGCTATTGTTCCGGTAAAACTACAGACCAAGAAGATCAGTAGCAGCATTTTAAATTGTGTTTGTCGCATCGTGAAGCTTTTTATGTTTTAAAATTAACCTATTTCGCGGTAAGTATCGCTTACCGCGAAAAGATAGCGTTTAGTTCATCGCTATAAATTTGAACTTAAATAATTGGCAGGAGGTACCATAGTAATCCCAAAGCTGAAGATTGGAATTGCCGTCCATGGTACAGTTGGGTACATCCCAACCGCGTGTAGCATCTACCTTTGCGGTAATTTTGTAATAGCCATTGGCTACAGCGGTTACCTTCCAGGCCTGCGCATCGTTGCTATAGTTCTGCCAGAGCCGGATGGCAGTTCCGAGGGCATTGCTATTGCTCGCCAGATCAATGCACCGATTGCTCGCGCTTGCTTTTGAAACAAAGCGCCAGTACCCGTTACCGGCATCTATAGCAACCCAGCGCTGTGCATTTGCGCCATTTCTGGTCCACGGTCTGAGCACTGCACCGTTGGCATCCTCACCTGATTTTAAATCAAGTACCTTGTTGGCGTCGGTCTGGAATTCGATTTCGTAAATGCCATTATTGACCAGGCTAGTGACTGTACAGTTAGACATGGGGTAATTGGAGGCAGCATACTGCTGAAACCATTGTTTAGCAGGAGCAGCACAGGCTTCCCAATCATTGTTAAAAGCTGTCCCCGCGTTGGGGTCCCCTTTGTGAAGCAGGTCGTCGGGGGCGAGGAGGTTCCAGCTTACATTGCCGGACTGATCCACAATGTATTTTAAATTGGCTCCAAAACCGTTTCCGCCAGCGGTACCCGTTGATCCCGTACCAAAGGTCCCATATCCCTGTGGAGCCCAGTCAGTCTCTGTAATGGCGATGGGTGCAATGTCAGCAATAGGTTTAACATTGGTATTCCAGGCATTTTGAAAAGCTTGATAGGTATTGACACCACCCCAATACCCAGGGTAGATATGTACTGCATAGCCAATGTTGCCACCCGTAATAGGATTATTGACATAGCCTTGATAATGGGACTGCCAGCCAGTTCCTGGTATCCAGCATACATTGTTGGCACCGTTATTACGGATGATATTGACCAAGGGCTGAAAGAAATTTTTCAACGCAGCAAAATGCTCGTTGCCGGTCGTCCCCCAGTTGCCATTTGTTCCCAGAATCTCAACGGGTTCGTTAGCCAATTCAAACATCACATTGTCAGCATTCTTTAGTGATGGGTGCTGCGATAGGAAAGTCCATACGGTCTTAAGATAAGTATGATAGGCATCATTGACTGCGATACGGTGTGGACATACGCCAGGAGGACGCAAGATCACATACATGCCCCGGTTACGGGCATGGTTGATTAAAGGAATAATGACCTGATCAGTATAGGTAACCAAGCGATTATAGTTAAATCTTGAGATGTCGTCTTCAGGAATAGGAGCGCCCGGATCATTGGTCCAATACGGATCGATGTGCAGACGGATATAATTGAGATACCAACCGTCGGCCGCGCTGCTGAGTTTGTCAATGACTGCTTTATTGTAATTGAGCGCACCCTGAACATTGTAATTATCCCAGGTGCAGTAACCGGAGTTGGCACCATACTGGCAGCCATTGAACCAAGGGCTGGGTGTAATGGCCACTCCATGCAGGACAATATTGTTGTCACAGGGATCTTTGAGGTACTTCCCGCCTACATGTAAGGTTGGTGTCGTTCGTGGCCAACCTGTAACGGCTTGGGCGGAAACATTGGATTTAAGACTTCTTTCGGATTCGCTGGTCAAGGTTTTTTCTTCCAGCCGCGAGCAGCTGGAAAGAAAAACTAAGAAAATGACCAGAAGTAACCACATTTTGTTTGTTCTCATAATTTAAATATAAAAGGGTGATTAATGATCTTATTTTTTAGCTAACAATGCCTCAGCAACCGCCTGATAGGCTGGCTTTCGAACGAATCCTTCGGTCCATAAACCGATGGGTTCCCCACGTCTCCAGAATGAATTCTCTTGGTCCGGACTGTCCAGTGGGCTCCATATGGTAATACCATATTGCTTATCCTTGGGAATGATCTCAAGATATTTTTGAACGACAAATTTGTACATGTCGGCCTGCTGCTGATACATTTCAGTCGTTGCATTGCTAGTCTTTATGCCATTTCCCAAACCAATATCGAGCTCAGACACTTTGATCAGCTTGCCGGTGGCGGCCAATAGGTTAAACATACTGACGATATTGTCTTTGCTTGTGTTGATGTCGATGTGCATCTGGGTACCGATTCCATCCACTTTGGCCCCTTTGCTTTCGACGTAGCTGACATAGGCGATCAGCCCTTTACATTTGTTGTCACTGCCTTCCAAGCCATAGTCATTGATGAATAGGAGATCATTGGCATTACCATATTTGCGGGCAAACTGGAAGGCTTTTACGGCATAATCTTTACCCAAGTAATCCTGCCAGTAGAATTCATCATCCGCCAGATCGGTTTTGCCCACTCCCGTCTTTAGGGCATATTGGTCGGGCCAGTCGGACATCGGTTCGTTGACTACGTCCCAAGCCTTGATGTAGCCTTTGGTTTTCTCAAGCATGCCGGCAATAAATGTCTCCAGTGCTTTCGCGAGAATGGCTTCTTTCTCGGCAGGGGTTTTCTCGATCGTGCTGCCCCCAGGGCTCCCATAACCTTCGCCATTGGCGGACTGCGCTCGGGAGGAATTGTTTCCCCAGCCAAACCAGCCATCAATATTGCTTTCAAAATCACTGTTGGCAATGAGGCTTGCCGAACTGCCTGTTTTTGTCAGCACAACCTTGTCGATGAAGATGGTACCATCGTATTGACCAAAATTGATGATAAAACGGTTACGCGCGGCAGTTGCGGTCACTTTGAGTTCGTATTCTTTGTAGCTTGTTGTTAATGCCAATGAACCCATATTGTCGCCCGTATAATTGGAGGTGCTCTGCAGATCGATACCAATGTTGCCCGCTTTGCTGCCCCGGGCTACAATCTTCAATACATATTCTTTCCCTATTTCCGTGGGGTTAATGTCTGTGGCTGTCTGTGCTTCCCAGGCATTGACAACAGTGGGATTGCTCATTTTTAATGCATGTCCCGCTAGAGCTGGTCCTCCAGAACCTGGTATTACCACAGGAGCGATTAACTTATTCAGGTAGGCGGCATTCTGTCCCGAATGCCAGCACAGCGTGTGGCCATACAGTGCCATGTTGTTTTCCTGCGCAGCTGTGATCAGCTGTTCTACACGAGATAGATTCAGGCTTCCGTCGGCTTGCACAATGGAACCATGCTTCATTTCATAGCCCATCACCATTTCTTCGAAATTGCGGTTAGCCAAGCGGTAGAGTACTCCTTTGTTAAAATAATCGTTCATATTGAGCGCAACACCCAGCTTAAGTCCGGGGTTGCCTTGCTTATCCAGATAACTTTTTAATGGATTGTAAGCATTGATATCTTCCTGCGTCAGTACTTTCTCCGGTTTATCGACGGCGTAATCCAGTGGCTGATATTTGGAACAGGAACTCCAGGCGGTGCCGAGCGAAAGTAGGATGACGATAGTTTTATTGATTTTTTTCATCGTTGTTCGTTATAGAATTGATACTACTTTTTGATGGGTGTAAATGTTTCCATTTTTACAGATCTGTCCCGCATCACGAGGGTATCCTTGCTGGTGACACTCATTTGTGTCATATCGATCGTGTAGGAAAGATAAAGTGCATCTCTGTCTGCATTGCCCCAGCTGTTTTTTTCGCCCCGTTTGACAAACTTACCGGTTCCTGTAGCGGAGATGCCAGCACTTGCCGAGCTAATGCTACAATTGTTGTCGTCGTCAAAAGTTAAGTTCAGATTGACATTGATATTGACATCATCAGCTCCTTTAAAAGAAAGAGGCAAGATCGATTTCTTTAGCGCTGCTGTCGTGACGCTTTTGACTTCGTCTTTTTCTACATAAGCCTGATGTCTGACGATATTTTTTGTCAAGCTGTTATTGGCACCTTTGCCGACAATTTGGTCGGTACCCCGACGCAGGTAATTGCCGTGCCAGGGATTGATATATTTGAGTGCATAAAAGGTAAAATCTTTTGGTGCGACATCCCAATCGGATACAATAGCCCTATTGGCAGCCTGTAGCGAAGTTTTACCGGAGAGGATGGAATCGGCGTTAACCACTTTTGTCATCCTTAGAGGAAGTACGTAATAGGTTTCCAAGGATTTTGGGTCGGCAAAAAATGCGTCAGTCAGCTGTACTTCAACACCACCTGTGAGACTACCATTTGGGATATTGATCTGATTGCTAGCAAGCTGATAGTAATTGTTGGGTAATGCGGTAACTGTCTGCCCGTTTGGATAGCTAAGGCCATTCGTAAGGCTGTTGTCGACAACAAAATCGATACGGATGTCTTTTCCATTGTTGTATACTCCTCCAGTGGTTGCCATGACTTTCACCTTATGCTGGTTGTCGAGACTGTTGTCAAAAATGTCTTCGCCTAGGGTTACCGTTCTGACTGGTGTCTGATAGGCGAAGTATACCGATTGAAATTCGAAATCTGGGAACTCCCAGTCGTTATTTTTGCAAGACGCCAGGCTTACCAAAGCCATGGCGTAAAGAAGATTGATCTTTTTCATTATGCGTGTATTAATGTTAATTCCATCCCGTATTCTGTACAAGATTGCTGTATTTGAGTACTTCACTGTACGGGATCGGACCGTAGTACATAAAGTTTTCATAAAGTCTATTCTCTACCGGAATCTCGGTATAGCTGTTGTTGCTTATACTGATTCCTTTTGCAGCAACGTTGATATCCAACTTCCAGCGACGCAGGTCCCAAAACCGAAACCCTTCAAAACAAAGTTCTAGTCTCCGCTCATTGCGGATCAGCTGCCGCATTTGCTCTTTGTTGTTTTTTACCTGTTCTAGGTAAGGATCGCCATTGTTGGCTCCTACACCCGCCCGTCTGCGAATAGCCTTGATGATGTCGTAGGCCGAGAAGGTAAAAGTACCCATGCCAGTAGGCCCCCAGGCCTCATTTGCGGCTTCGGCATAGGCCAGATACATTTCTGTCATCCGTATACGTGTATTGAAATGCATTTGTTGTGTAGAAGATGAAGGGTTGAGGTTTACATCTTGGCGCAGCAGCTTTTTCAGGTAATAGCCCGTCCGAGTAGATGTCTCGACCTTATTTAACCCATCGTTTGTTGGACTATTGGCAGCGGTATTGATAGCCGTGTTGCTTACGCCTGCCGTGGCACCATTGACAATAATGTAAGTCTTCAATCGGGGATCCCGCTTGTCGTACGGATTGGTTTTATTGTAAGCCGAATTGGCATCGTCAATGGGATAGCCATTTTCCATGGGAAAGGCATCGACCAGATTCTGTGTAGGATTGAGACGTCCTCTGCCAAACAATGTTGGCGGAAAATGGTCCTGTTCCATGCTGTTGCTATTTCCTTTGTCGGTGCGCCAAAGTATTTCGGCCGGATTGGATCCGGAGGTTAAGCCATCGACCACATCTTTATTGTACCAGGTGAATCCTTTCGGATCGATACCACTTGGTCCGCCTTTGGCCTGGATGACCTGCCCCGCATAGGTGGCGGCTTGCTCCCAGGTTGTTTTGCTGCCCTCGCTGTATGCCGGACTTGCCGCCATTAACGCTGCTCGGGCACGAATTGCCTGCGCGATGCGCTTGGTCATGCGGAGTTTGAAATAGGCTCCAAATACACGGTTGTAGTCGTCTTTATTGATTGTGCCTGCGTATTTGACCGGAACTTGACTGTCTGCACTGATGTCTTCATAATCCATAGGCAACAGGTCTTCTGCATTTTTGATGTCATCGTAAAGTTGCTGCATGCAGGCTTCGAACGGTGCACGACTGTGGTTAAAATCCGAATTGACATCTTCGGGAGTCAGCAGGATAGGCACACCAAGTATCTCACCGGTACTCGACTTTCCGGCATGGGATTGCAACAGGTGAAACATAAATAGTGCCCGGAGACCATAAGCTTCACCTTTCATGCGATCGTTAAACATCGTACTGACCTTGGGATCCAAGGCCCATTCTACTTTATCACTTAGGGATAAAAAATTGTTGAGGTACTGTATGGCTGCATAGCTATTGCGCCATTGGTCGAAAGGATTGTTGATGCTTGTCCATTGTCCGGTTGCTGTTTTAAGGTAAGTATTGCTTTTATCGTTGCTCACAGCATTGTCTGTGGCGACATCATCAAAGCTATAGCTATTAGCCGGAACCCGGTTGTATCCATTTAAAAGTAGCCCTTGTGCGTAAAGGGGGCGACTATTGGCTGTTTCAATTTCAAGATTATTTTCAAGAGCCGGCTCAAACATATCTTCACAGGAAGAAAATAGTAAGCTGCTTAGGATGGCTATGGTTAGTATTCTTTTCATCATTCTCGTCTTAGATAGTAAAGATTAAAATAGTGCCTTCAGTCCGATGTTGAAAAAACGCATTTGTGGTGCTTGTCCAATATTCAATTGCATCGTTTCCTTTTCTTTGGCAATGGTCAGTAGGTTGGATCCCGTGGCATAAATCCCCAGTTCGTGTATAAACTTAGCATTGAATAGACGCTTTGGGAAATCGTAAGACAGCTGCACTTTGGATAGGTTGATGCGATCGGTCTTGTAAAGCCAAAAGTCTGAGCTTCGAAAGTTGTTGTCACTGTTAAAGGTGGTAAGGCGCGGATAAGTTGCGGTCTCCTTGGTCGACTCTGTCCAGCGGTCACGTACGACCACTGAATATTTATCTTCCGCATCTACCCAAAAGTAAGAACTGTTTTTCATCGCTTTGGCTCCGAACTGTCCCGTTGCCGCGGCAAATAATGTGAAATTATTCCATTTGACTGTCAGGTTGCAACCTAATGTCAGTGGGGTACCGGCCCATCCGCCTTTGCCTAAGTATACTTCGTCGCGGGTATCGATGGTACCATCACCATTCTGATCTTTATACTTGATATCCCCAGGCTTGACTTCTCCAAATGTTGAAAAGGCAGCTTGGTCAATTTCACTTTGACTGTTATAAAAACCATCATGCTGTAAGCCCCAGATGGCGTCTAGTGGTTTTCCGGCTCTGTTTTGGTAAGCAAATTCATAGAGTTCGTCCCTTTTTACCGCCTTGGTCGTATAGTACATCCCGTTGAAACCCAGTGATACGAAGGTTTTGTTGATCTGTTTGTTCAGGTTGATGCCAAAGTCGACACCCCGGCGTTCGTCGTCGTTAAAATTGACATAGGGAAGGTCTGAATAAACCGGCCAGTAAGTCATAAAATACATTGGGTACTGTGTTGCCGCCTGTACCAACCCGCCGCTCATCCGATTAACAAAGTAGGACGTATTAAAGGTGATCAGGTTGTTGTAGAGCCCACCTTCGAGGTTGATATTAAATTCCTTGCGTTTCGGGAATTTCATGTTGGGGTTGTCACCCCTGCGTCTGTCAAAGGTATGGACGAGGTCACCGTCGCGCCAGCTATACCATGCTGCGTCGTTATAGGTATAATAGCCCTGATAGAGGTAATAGTCGCTAATATCCAGATCCGTGTTTAATATACCGGCCGACGCGGATAATCTTAACTCATTGACGACTTTGCTGTCGACCAAAAAATTTTCTTTAGATAGACGCCAGGCGAGCGCTAAAGTAGGAGATAGGGCTCTTCTATTCCCTTGTGGTAATTTGGCGGAATGACTGTAAGCACTGCTAAAGTCAACATAATATTTGCTTGAATAATTGTAGCCCAACTGCAGCCCTAGGTTGGCATTGCTGGTTTTGTGGTAGCTGCCAGAGGCAGCGATCTGGAACGCATTGGCCAATAGGATTGCCGATACATGGTGGTCATTACCGTAGGTACGGTTAAAGTTTAGGGACCCATTGAGACCGATGGTCTGCCGATAGGTACTGCCACTGATATTTTGGATGCCTGAAATACGGTCGTCACCATATTTTGTGAGGCTACTGATAAGGTCTTTTCCATCATAGTTGTTCCACGATGCCTGATAAACAGCATAATTGTTGTTATAGGATTGGTTATAATTTGACTGATAATCCACAGCCAGGTTGGTTTTGAAAACCAATCCTTCCAGGATATTTTTCAAGTCAAAATTCAAACCCGTATTAAATTGAAACTGCCGATTTAGATAGCGGTTTGTGCCGCCGGCATAAACGTTTGCAAAGGCATTGGTTTGATCCAGCTGACTTCCCCCAAGGAGATATTTGCCATCGATGAGAAAATTGCTGTTGTTGACATACACCATCGAGTTGACGTCACCTTCTTCGATCATATCAATAGGAATGAGTGGAGAGAAGCGATGTGGCCGCACGGTTGCTGCTGCACCCCAGTAGTCCGCATTTACCCCTTTGGAAATATAAAAACTGGCTGCCGCATCGACGTTCAGGGAGATCAGATCATTGACTTTCACATCGATGTTACCGCGCATATTGAATCTATTGGCGCCACCATTTCTTTTCGCCTGTCCAAAATTGAGGAGGGACCCTTCAGACCAAAATCCAAAGTTGGTATAATATTGTGCACGTTGATTTCCGCCTGAGATTTCGGCGGTGGCATCGTAGCGATTATAGTGATCTTTGATATAGTCCGATGAATAGTAATCCACGTTGGGATAACGATATGGATTTGTTCCGGCTGCATGTTGGTAGATTGTTTCGGTACTATAGAGTGGTGATAATCCATCATTTTGTCGAGCTTCGTTATACAATGTCATATATTCTGCGGAGCCAAGATATTGTGGATAGCTCATAGCCGCATTGATACCGCTATTGGCTCTAATTTTTATCTGTTGACCTCCGGATTTTCCGCGTTTTGTCGTGATGCTAATAACGCCTTTGGCTGCTCGGCTACCATAAAGAGCGATGGCATTGGCGCCTTTCAATACACTGACCTGATCGATTTCTGTTGGCATAACGTTATTGGCATCACGCGGAAATCCGTCCACTAATACCAAATAACCACCCATACCCCAAATATTACCGTTGTATCCCGGAATAAAGGCATCTAGATTTTCCAGACTGTAGGTGTTGTAACTCTTGTCGAGCAATTGTGGAACATTGATGGATTGTACATTGCCCATGAGGTCCTTCTTCTGAACTTTTCGGAAAGCGACCTGTACAAGTGTCGTACTATCGGTGCCAATACTGTCCGGACCAACAAATGTCGAGCGCTCCGGAAAAATATTTTTATGTTGTCTAATGGTTGGATTAAGTGATTCTTTCGCCATTCCTTCAGCGGTAGCTATCCAACTTAATCCAAGACATAGTGCTATTCTTAATTTTTTGTACTTCATTTTTTGAATGATTAAATGAAAAACTTGTTACCAGCCTGGGTTCTGATAGAACTCGGGATACATGTTGACATCTCTGACCTTTAGGGGCAACCAGTAATGCTTGCTTGTAAACTTCCGTTCCAAAAGCACATTTTCTTTCATGTTTACGACGCGGTTTTGGGATGGATCTACGGTGTTGAAGGTTCCTGCCCGATCAAAAACAACCGATTTTTTTAAGGTGTAAGGTGATTCGGTCAACAGCAACCAGCGTCGCAGATCATTAAAACGATGACCTTCAAAAGCGAGCTCCACAGCTCGTTCCCGCCGTAATTCAGGCAACAATGCGTTCGCCGAACCTAGAAATTTGGCATCTACATGACCCACGCCAGCCCGATCTCGAACGATATTGATCGCATCAACTGCTGTTTTACCGTAATTGTCGGCTTTGCCTGTAGCTGAGTTGGAAGCCATCATGGCGGATTCGGCGTACATCAGATAGACATCAGATAAACGCATATAGGGCACGTAAATATGAAGATTGGATCCATAATTATAGGCTTGATCATATTTGTTGGCTGTTATAGGGACAAATTTACGTAACACGTAGCCTGTCTGGCTGCCAGACTGGATATCTCGATAGCTTCCATTACTGTAAAGGTTAGCGTATCGATTTTTTTCGTCCTGTGTATTTCCCTGGACGACTTTTGTTCCATCGAAAATGATGTCCTTATAAAAGCGTGGGTCGCGATCTTTCCAAGGGTATTCGGCATTGTAACCTGATTCTGCGTCAGACTGGGTAATGTCTTTGATCGGTAAACCGTTTTTCATGCCATAGTAGTCGACATAATTGGCTGTTGGAATAAACTTCAATGCATCTCCGTCGGAGACGACCAGCGGAATGTACTGTTTACTGGTACCATAATTCGATACCCATGCGTCAATGTAGGGCCCTCTAAATATAGCTTCTGTACTGCCGGGCATGGCCCAATTTTGGCCTGTTGTGTAAAAATTCAAGTGAATATTGGCCATAGGAACAAGGGCGTAATTTGTCTGTCCGCTTTCGACAAGTGAAAGTAGTTCACCAAAGGCCTGAGCTGCTTTTTTACAATAGTCAGTATGATAGGTTTTATTCCCGGTAGACTGAAAATTCATCAAAGGGCTTCCCGCCCAAAGATAATTTTTGCCAAGATAAGCAAGGGCCATGATTTTGTTGATGCGCAATTGATTTTTACCCAGGGTACGTTTTCCGGCAGTGGTATTGTCCCAGTCGATCGGCAATAGATTGGCCGCTTCTCTAAAATCGGCCGCAGCAAGATCCGCACAGGCATGGTAGCTCAATCTTGGCAACCGCAGCTTTTCGTCACTTGGAAGTACATAATTGATGTACGGCATCCCGCCAAAATATTCCATCAATCGGTGGTGAAACCAACCTCGGAAAAATAACAATTGCCCCTTGATCAGGTTCTTTTCTTCGGAGGTGGCTTCGGTTAATTTGTCGATATTCTCTAGTCCGAGACTGACTTTTCGCAGGCCAAACCAGGCCGCGCTCCATAAATCGCGGAAGGCACGGTTGGCAAATACATCCCCATTGATGGTGGTAAAATCACCCTGATCCATCCAGCCGGAGCCCCAGCCGTCGGATTCTCTTTGCCAACCCCAAAAATTACCATTGTCGATTTTGTGAACGAAATGATAATTGCCAGCCGTTGAGGTCATTTCATCTTCACCCCAGTTCCACGAGTTGGTCCAGTAGTTGTTGCTGAAGTTGACAACACAGCTGTATAACTCTTCTGTATAACCTTGAAAGTTAATAAAGTTTTTAAATGCTTCTTTGGAGGACACATTGGACTGTTCTTCTTTATCCAGGTATTTTTTACACGAGAGTAGGGATGTTGAAGACCAGATCACAGTAGATATAAAGATTACCTTGAAATACTTTTTCATAGTGGTAGGATTAAAATGTAATGTTTGCACCTAGATTAAACCGCTTTACCGTAGGGTAGGCGCCCTGTGATGCCCAGCCCGTACCGGCATAATTGGATTCACGGTCGTCTGGCATTTTGGACCAGAAAACTAAGTTGTTGCCATTTAGAAAAATGCGAAGGTTTTGAAGCCCAAGTCGTTTGATTACGCTGGATTCCCGATTAAAATTGTAGGCAATTTCGGCTGTTTTCAATCGAATGTAGGAACCATCAAACATATACCGGCTACCGGGTGTATAAGTACTCGACTGTGATAACCAGCGTGGTAGTGGTACGTCTGCATTGACATTGTCCTTTGACCAATAGGAACCTTCGTCATAAGCGAGGTTAAGTTGGCCCGAGAAGCTGTTGAAAACAACTTGCCGGGTGACATTATTTACGGCATACCACTGGGTCATGACACTGAAATTCTTCCAATCAAATCCAATGGTGTAATTATAAGTGTTCTGTGGTACCGAAGGAAAGGCGTAGGGAATATTATCCTTAGCATCGATAATACCATCCCCGTTATAATCCAGTATATGATAATTGCCGGGTAGTTTCGCTAGGTCATTGCTTTCGTGCGCGGTACTCGAATAAAGTTCGTCCCAAGTATTGTAATATCCGGAGCTAACATAAGAATAGGTTTGACTAACTTGTTTGTTATCCGGTTTCTGATATTCGGGCAGCAACTCGGGGGCATCGGCATTGATGACTTTATCCTTGGCATGGGTAAAATTGATATCAGCCCATATTCTCCAGTCGGTATTGAGCTGTCTGTTAAATTTCAGTTCTACTTCAAACCCTTTATTCTGTACCTTACCTAGGTTGGCTGTAGGTGCCTCCATCCCAAAGTAGGAAGGAATGGCTCGGTTGGCGCCGCTAATCAGAACATCTGTCCGCCGGTCTCTAAAAAAGTCGACTTTACCGGTTATCTGGCTATTGAACAGACCGAAGTCGAGGCCGATATTGAATTTGTTAACTTTTTCCCAGCGGATATTTGGATTGCCAAGCGCACTTTCCTTATACCAGATATAAGGACTGGTATTGCCGTCGGAGTAGGAGTAGCGGCCTTCAACCCCCATGCCAGCGGTGCCCCCATATGCCCATTGGGTTAGGTACAGAAATTGACGGCCGCCACTATCGTCGCCGATGTCACCATAGGACGCACGTAACTTGAGCATATTGAGAAACGAGATAGGCCTCATAAACTCTTCTTCAGTAACTAGCCAGCCTATCCCACCGGAATTGAAAAAGGCAAATCTATTGTCAGGACCGAATTTTTCTGATCCCGTATAGGCTCCATTGTACTCGAGCATATATTTATTTTTGTAGTTGTAGGTGGTGCGGAATACCCAGTCTTCGCGATAGGAGGGAATCATACTCCCTGTTCCGGTCTGATTGCGGTTGAATAACCCCATGGCAGTGATGTTGTGATTCTTAGCGATGGTCGTTGCGTAGTTTAACTGCAATTGATAAAATAATCTTCGATAGGTAGACCAGTCTCTAACCTGTCCGGCACCGGTTGTCCAGTTTATGCCCTCGACGAAGTCAAATCTATTTGTACCATCGAAAGCGATCTGATAGGTTGGCAATCCCGTATTGGGATCGATCCATTTACTTTGTGTACTGTTGTTGGCATCATTGATACCGCGGCCGCCCTCGACAAACGTGTTGTCCAGTGAGATTGTCCCACGAACGTTAAGCCCCTTCGTTAAAAACTTAAGATCTTGTTCGAGCGTAAAATCTGTTGTAATACGACTGGTGGTGATGTATTCGGTTCCGCTGAGTGCCAGCACACGGGCAGAGTTTATCCCGGCTTGTGTGTTTAAGGCATAGTAACCCCAGGTACCGTCTGAATAGCGTGGATAAATAACATCTGGAGCTACCGTATAGGCAGCGATCCAATAGGAATAATCGTTGCCGCCGCCCCATGGACTTTTTTTGACACCGCGAGACCCTGCCAGGTTGGTTGAAAATTTAGTTGTGGGAGTAAGCTGGAAGTCTAAATTGGACCGTACATTTAGACGGTTAAAACCGTAGCCAGCTTTATAACCGCGAGCATTTTCGAACTGGCGGAACATATCGCCTTCGTAAAGAAAGTCCGCATTGGCAAAATATTTGACAAAGGGTGTGCCACCAGCAATATTGACGCTGCTATTTTGTGAAAAAGCGTGGCTTTTAAATAATTCCTTTGCCCAGTCGGTATTCACGTAACGTTCGCGTTCCGTCTGGTCAGCGGGAAAACGGTATTTATTGATGACGTCTTGTGGAAGATAGTTGGCCCAACTGGAAGGAGAAATCCCTAACTCATATTCGATAACCTTGTTGCGTAGCATCAAAGCATCGTACGAATCCATTTTTCCCGGAAGTTGGGAAACCGTTTTTACAATGTTGTTGACGGTACCGCGTATCAGCATTTGCCCTTCTTTACCCCGCTTGGTGGTGATTAAAATAACGCCATTGGCCCCTCTAACACCATAGACAGCAGTTGCCGAGGCATCTTTGAGGACGGAAACAGTTTCGATGGAACTGATATCAACGGCAGATAGTGGCCTCTCTACGCCGTCCACCATGACTAAAGGATCGGTATTGTTCCAGGTGCTACGCCCCCGAATCACAATACGGGGATCTTCCTCGCCGGGCATACCTGTACTTGCAGTAGTAATCACTCCGGGGACGTTACCGGTCAATGCGGCGCCTACACTAGAAACACCACCTGCGCGCTCAAGGATTTTACCCGAAGTTTGCGCAATGGCGCCAACGACAGTTTCTTTTTTCTGACGACCATAACCGACGACAATGGTTTCCTCGATTTCGATAGACTTATCGCTTAGTTGTACTTCTACCGTGTTCTTATTGTGGATATCCACTTCGATTTGGCTATATCCTAGCTTGGAGATAGTCAACAAATTATTATCTGCAGGGACTTGGATCGTGAAAGCTCCATTGTCATCGGTAGCCGTGGCTAGCGAGGTGCCTTTTACCCTGATGGACGCACCGCTCACTTTTTTATGGTTACTATCGACGACAATGCCCCTTATCTGCCTTTTGGCCTGAGCATAGAGTGTTGTCTGTCCAACATAAAGCAGGAACAGCAGTAAAGTGAATGGCTTAGCTATACCCCATAGCTTTTTCCAATGCCTTACTCGTGTGATTGTACATGTAATCATCATCGCATTTGTGGATTGATAAATAGGTTTAAGAATTCTTGGTTAAATTTTCTCTAATTGGCTAGATACGTTTGTATCGGTGTTCCCTTAGTTCATTTTGATAAAAAATCTAAGGGACAGTCATGGATCATCAGGTACTGTCATATGCTGTATAATAATTGGTTAAATTTTTTATAACTATATAGCAACCGGTTGCATTGTTTGCATATAGTTTTCCCTATATTGGAAATGCCTTTCAAAGCAGTTTATAATTGTATACCAAAGCTAGCCATTGGAAAATTTGGTGGATAGCAAGAATGTTTAAATGAAGGATAAGAATGTCAAAAAATACCGCTTACATGGGTCAAATGATTGTAGAGACTAGTTTAGTAGGGATTAATTTGATAATTTAGTTGACAGTTCAATACAGATTTTTTTGTATTGAAGATTACATACCTAAATATATGATACGAACTTTAGTGGTATTCACCTGGATGATGCTGACGTTTTTTTCTTATGGACAAAGCCAGCCTGTAACTTTTCAACGCTATTCTTCAAAGGATGGACTTTCTTCCAATACAATCTATAGTATCTACCGCGATAGTTATGGTTTTCTTTGGCTAGGAACAGAAGATGGGCTTAATCGCTTCGACGGACGTCATTACAATGTCTACCGCTATGATGCCAACAAAGAGAATAGTTTAATGGCAAACCATATTTCGGCTTTATGTGAAGACATGAAGGGAAGAATATGGATCGGTACAAATGGAGGGGGATTAAGTTATTATGATCGGGAAGCTGACCGGATCAGGTCGTACAATCTTACCCCTGATGGTAAATGGCTCAGTACCGCTATTAATGCGATCGATAAGGATGCAAGTGGAAATATCTGGATCGCTTCCTATGGTGCTTTGTATATTTTGGACGTCAATGATCTACAAAAGAGAATGGATCCAACTTATCGACGTATTGTAGAAGCTTTTGCCGGTAAAGTAACGGGCAGTGTTTTTCGTGACCGTAAGAACAACATGTGGGTGTCATCAGAGAATGGCATATTCCGCATATCAGCAGACCTAAAGACCATAAAACGTTTTGAAGTTCTTTCGGAAAAGGAAGGATATGGAAATGGAATTGAAATTAGTTCCATTGTTGAAGATGATCAGGGCCGTATCTGGGTCGGATCTATGCTTGGCCTTAAATATTTGAATCCGGGCGATTCGCAGTTCAATAAATTCAGCGCAGGAGAAGGGAAAGGAGCTTTAAGCAGCCCCCGCATTTACACCTTATGTTACAATCAAAAGCAAGACTTATGGATCGGAACGGACAAGGGTCTTGATGTGCTTAATACCAGGGATTTAACAATTCGGACCTTTAAGCCGGATCCAAGTAATGTTCATAGTCTTTCTCATAAATCGATACGATCTATTTTTGTCGATAATAGCGGAATTTACTGGATAGGTACCTTTCAGGGAGGGCTAAATAAATTCGATACCAATTTAAGCCAATTTAGATTAAAAAGTTTAGATTTTCTGGAGGGTATGACCGGTGACCCAGCTATAGTAACTTCTTTCGCGGCTTATCAAAATAAGATTTTTTTGGGCGTTGATGGTGGTGGTATCTGGAGATATGACCGATCGACAGATAGACTGTCGTCTGTTGAACTTTCGGCCAACTTACCTAAAGATCTAACGGTGTTGACTTTGGAAAGAAAACTCGATCAGCTTTGGATCGGTACCTATCAGCAAGGGGTTATCTGTTATGATCTGCTTAATGGAAACCTAAAAAGATATACTGTTGGTAACAGGGAAGATAATTTGAATAATAACGATATTTTTTGTTTAAAAGTTGACTTTCGGGGAAATACCTGGGTTGGGACAAATGGCGGCGGCGTGAACATCATTCAAAAAGGAAGCGCTATCGTTAAAAAATATAAGCGGGAAGAGCACTCAAACGATGGGATAGAGCTACCTGGAAATTTTATACGTGCGCTAGCGGAGGATCAGGAACATAATATGTGGATAGGAACTTACGGCTCGGGCCTGGTGATGTATGATCCTTTAAAACAACAGACTACACTGTATGATAAAGTAAAAAATCAGCTCCCAAGCAACTATATATTAGCCGTCCATACGGATAAAAATGGAAATTTATGGGTTGGAACAAATGGCAATGGAGTAGGCTTGCTGCGAAAAGGGAAAACACTTTTTGAGACACTTTCTGAGAAAGATGGATTAGTGAATGGTGCTATTCAGAGTATTATCGAGGACGATAAGGGGAGGATCTGGTTTTCAACAAACAAAGGATTGAGTTGTTATTCTCCGTCGCAAAATAAGTTCAAAAACTATTCTAATGCTGTGGGATTGCAAGAAGGTGCTTTTATGCTCGGTGCCGCGTTAAAAACGGACGATGGAGAAATTTACTTTGGTGGTCAGAAAGGTTTTAACCATTTTTATCCGGCCCATTTAAAAACAAATGGTAATCCTGCCAAGGTAGCACTCACGGATCTAAAAATTGACAATGTGATCGTTCAGCCAACGGAAAAAGGGCCAATTCAGCAGTCTCTATTGACTGCCGATCGTATCAATCTGAAATACAAGCAAAATTTTTCAATTTCTTTTGCCGCGCTAAATCTAACTGTTCCTGAGGATAACCAATATGAGTACCGACTCGTTGGTTTTGACAAAAATTGGATTCGAAATGGAAAGGATAATAGTGCTTATTATACAAATTTGGATCCCGGAGATTATGTCTTTGAGGTGCGCGCAAGCAACAACGACGGTATTTGGAACAAGGAAATCAAATCGATTGCCATACATGTTGCTCCACCGTTCTGGCGCACCATTTATGCTTATCTATTTTATGTGTTGGCAGTATTGGGCAGTCTGCTGTTGATCAGACACCGAGGGATTCAAAAGTTAAAACAAAAATTTGCGATTGAACAAGAGCGTATCCAGGCGAGGCAGCTCATTGAACAACAAAAGAGAGATGCCGAGACAAAGCATCAAATAGATGCAATGAAAATCCGATTCTTAACAAATTTAAGTCATGAATTCCGTACCCCGATCTCTTTGATTACGGGACCCGTAGACGCTTTGATTGCCAAGAATAAAGACAGTAAACTGGGCGATCAACTAAATTTGGTAAGCCGCAACGCGCGGCGGCTTCTAAATCTGGTCAACCAATTACTGGATTTTCGTAAAATGGAATACCATGAATTGAAAGTGCAGGATGAAGATGGTGACTTGGTATCTTTTGTACAGGAAGTTTACCGTTCATTTCAGGATATGGCGCTGCAAAAGGGTATAGATTATTCTTTTTTTCCATGCCAGGAAAAATTGTATTGTCGTTTTGACCGAAATAAGGTTGAGCGCATTCTATTTAATTTAATCTATAACGCTTTTAAATTTACCAAAAAGGGTGGGGATATCGCTGTAAGTATATCATCTATAAGCCTTGTCGACAAGAAACTGCAAGTTTCCTTTGAAGTGCGCGATACTGGTATCGGAATTCCCGAGCAATTGCAACAATCGATATTTGAGAGTTTTTTTCAGCATGATACTGAGGGCAAGGTGGCAAGTCAGGGTTCGGGTATTGGACTGTCAATTGCCCAGTCATTTGTTCAGATGTACCATGGTGAGATTTCGGTTAGCAGTCAACCCGACAGCGGAAGTACCTTTAAATTTGATCTATGGCTGGATCAAGCTGAGTCGGTATACGAGGAAGGGGCTGAACCGGAAGTAATCACGGAGACACAACCTGTGGAGCTTAGACAGTGCCCGCTTGTGTTGATTATTGAAGATGATGAAGATTTTAGGTACTACCTTAGCGAGTCTTTAAAGGAGTATTATCAGATTATCGAGGCTACTAACGGAAAGGATGGCTGGCAAAAAGCACTTTTTCATCACCCTGACCTTGTGGTGAGCGATGTTCAGATGCCGTATATGAATGGTATGGAATTTTCACAGAAGCTGGCGCAGGATAAACGGACAAAACATATTCCTGTTGTATTGCTGACGGCTTCACAGGTCGATAATGGTCTTGTTTGCGGACTTGAGTCGGGTGCGGTGGGTTACCTGACCAAACCTTTTGATATGGATGTATTGGTCGCGAAGGTTAACAGTTTGCTCCAGCTGAACCAAGCATTCAAGGAAGTCTATAGTAAACAAGTGTCTATTGTAGCTCCTGAAATGACGATCAGCTCCGAAAAAGATAAATTTTTACAAAAAGTACTCAATTATGTACACGATAATATCGATAATCCGCAGTTATCGGTCGAAGCGCTAAGTGCCCACACCTCCATGAGCCGTGCCTCCCTTTATAATAAGCTGCTGGAACTGACGGGCATGTCTCCCGTAGATTTTATACGCTCGGTAAAACTGGAAAAAGCTGCAGGCCTGCTGGAAAAAAGCGATAAGTCCATTTCTGAAATTGCTTATGAGACGGGATTTGCTAATCCAAACTATTTTACAAAAGTGTTTAAAGCAAAATATCAAATGACGCCAAGTGAATATATCCAATCGCAAAAAAGTGCGTCCGTGCAATAAGCACAAAATTGTTGTTTAAAAAGGTCGTTTTAGATCAGTTTTTTGGAAGGGTAATCTGTTTTAAACATTTTTACCCTTCTTTTTTTTATTTGTTGCAATCCTATCTTGTTGAAAGCTATAGTTTTGTCTTATAACCAATCGCTGGAGATCTAGCGAATACAAAACTAATCAACTAAAAAAAATGAAATTTTTTATCGACACGGCAAGTCTCAGTGAGATTCGTATGGCTCAAAATTTAGGTGTGCTGGATGGTGTAACGACCAATCCTTCGCTGATGGCCAAAGAGGGGATTACAGGAACTGCTCCTGTACATGCGCACTATAAAGCTATCTGTGCTATTGTAGACGGCGATGTAAGTGCTGAAGTGATTTCAACTGATTTTAACGCGATGATTGAGGAAGGTTTGCTCTTGGCGGCCTTAGACAATAAGATTGTTGTTAAAGTTCCGATGACTGAAGACGGCATTAAAGCAATTAAATATTTTAGTGCAAAACAAATTAAAACCAATTGCACGCTGGTCTTTTCTGCCGGGCAGGCACTTTTGGCCGCCAAAGTCGGGGCAACCTATGTATCGCCCTTTGTCGGTAGGCTCGATGATATCTCTGTCGATGGGCTGGCCTTGATCCGCGAAATTCGGACGATCTACGATAATTATGCTTTCCCTACCCAGATTCTTGCGGCTTCGGTACGTCATAGTGCGCATATCCTTGGCTGCGCCAAGATCGGTGCGGATGTGATGACTGGACCTTTACAGGCGATATTTTCCCTCTTAAAACATCCGTTGACGGACAGTGGCCTTGCTCAATTTTTAGCTGATCATAAACGCGTTGCCGCACAAAGTAACAATTGAGATGGTCATGACAAGACATAGTATCCATAATTTAGAAGCGATTGTTAAGCAAGTCCGAAGGGATATACTCCGTATGGTGCATGGTTGCCAGTCGGGGCATCCGGGAGGATCGTTGGGCTGCACCGAATTGTTGGTCTGCTTATACTTTGAATTGATGCAGCGAAACGATCAGTTTGATTTGAATGGCCTCGGGGAAGACCTGTTTTTCCTTTCCAATGGTCATATCTCTCCGGTATTTTATAGTGTGTTGGCGCGAGCAGGTTATTTTCCAATCGATGAACTTGCCACCTTCAGAAAACTCAATTCAAGACTGCAGGGACATCCGACTACGCATGAAGGACTGCCAGGTATCCGTGTCGCTTCGGGATCCTTGGGGCAAGGTCTTTCTGTCGCTATTGGTGCTGCTCAAGCCAAAAAATTAAATCAAGATAACCGCATGGTTTATGTGCTTATGGGCGATGGCGAATTGCAGGAAGGGCAGGTATGGGAAGCGGCCATGTATGCAGCTCACAACGAAATGGACAATTTGATTGCTATTGTAGATTACAATGGTGCGCAGATTGATGGGGCTACCAATGATGTCCTTTCGCTGGGCGACCTACCCCGCAAATGGATGGCATTTGGCTGGAAGGTTATAGAGGTTATGCGCGGTAATGACATTGGTTCTGTGATTTCAGGACTTCGAAAGGCGCAAGCTTCGACCGGAACTAAAATGCCTGTAATGGTGTTGCTACATACCGAAATGGGAAATGGAGTTGATTTTATGATGGGCTCACATAAATGGCATGGCATAGCGCCCAGTGATGAACAACTAGCTGTGGCCTTAAACCAGAATGCAGAAACATTGGGTGATTATATCGCCTAATCGTAGGACGATTTTGAAATAGATTAACATGAAAAAATATACATATACAGAATCAAAAGACACACGTTCTGGATTTGGTGCCGGTTTGCTGGAAGCAGGAAAGGATGATGAAAATGTGGTTGCACTCTGTGCAGACCTGATCGGTTCGCTCAAAATGAACGATTTCATCAAGGCCTTTCCGGAACGTTTTTTTCAGATCGGCATTGCCGAAGCAAATATGATGGGTATTGCAGCTGGACTTACCATCGGTGGGAAAATACCTTTTACAGGTACATTTGCTAATTTTTCCACAGGACGGGTATACGATCAGATTCGTCAATCTATTGCCTATTCGGATAAAAATGTGAAAATAGCGGCTTCGCATGCCGGCCTTACGTTGGGTGAAGATGGGGCGACCCATCAGATATTGGAAGATATTGGATTGATGAAAATGCTTCCAGGGATGACGGTTATCAATCCTTGCGATTATAATCAGACGAAGGCTGCAACGCTAGCTGCTGCCAAACACAAGGGGCCAGTCTACCTGCGGTTTGGACGACCCGTGGTGCCGGTTTTCACCCCAGAAGATCAGGAATTTGTGATCGGCGAAGCCGTGATGCTCAATCCGGGTACAACTGTGACTATTTTGGCAACTGGACATCTCGTCTGGGAAGCCATATGTGCCGGCGAAGAATTGGAAACATTAGGTATTGATGCCGAAATCATTAATATCCATACCATCAAACCTCTAGATGAGAAAGCCGTACTGACTTCTGTCGCTAAAACGGGCTGTGTTGTTACAGCCGAAGAGCATAATCGTATCGGTGGACTAGGAGATAGTGTAGCGCAACTGTTGGCAAAACAATTGCCTACTCCGCAGGAATATGTGGCTGTAAACGACAGCTTCGGTGAATCGGGACCGCCAAGTGCGCTGATGGATAAATATGGCTTAAACGCCGATGCTATTGTAGCTGCGGTATTAAGAGTACTCAAAAGGAAAGTGGTGATTTAGTTGAAATTGGGCTGTTGTCCCGTCATGGGTGATAGCCTCGCTATCTATTTGCTATTAAACCAATTATAATATGAAAAAGATGATCTGCACCATGTTGTGCGTTTTTTCCGCCAGCCTAGTGGCCCAGGCGCAGCAGACTGCCCCACAGGGATTTGATGTTGAACGAAAATTGACATCAACTGGGAAAATAGATTCCCTTGTTTATCCTTCAAAAACTGTAGGAGTTAAGAGGAAAGCGCTGATATATACCCCGCCGGGATACAGTGCAGCAAAAAAATACCCCGTATTATATCTCTTGCACGGAATTGGCGGTGATGAACGGGAATGGTTCAGACATGGAAGTCCTCAGGTTATTTTCGATAACCTGTATGCAGAAGGAAAAATGGAACCTATGTTGGTGATTATGCCCAATGGCCGCGCCATGGAAGATGACCGTGCTGGTGGAAATGTGATGGCACCGGATCGGGTAGCTGCGTTTTCAACTTTTGAAAAAGATCTGCTCGATGACCTGATTCCATTTGTTGAAAAGCAGTTTCCCGTTATCAAGGATCGCGAGCACCGCGCGATTTTTGGATTGTCTATGGGCGGTGGACAGGCCCTGAATTTTGGACTTGGCCATATCGATACTTTTGCCTGGGTGGGGGGCTTTTCCTCCGCGCCCAATACCAAGATGCCACAGGAATTACTGCCTGTTCCGAAAGAAGCTAAAGATAAATTAAAACTGCTGTGGATCTCCTGTGGTGACCAGGATGGTTTGCTCAATATCAGTAGGCGCACACATGAGTACCTTTCGGAACATGGGGTGCCTCATATTTACTATCTGGAGTCGGGCGGGCATGATTTCAATGTATGGAGGAATGATCTCTATAATGTTTCGCAATTGCTATTTAAGGATAAGAAATAAGGGCCTTACTAATTTGATAATAGCAATAAACAATTCGACGGTTTGCCTTGGCCGTTCTTAAAATGAGTTTGTTAGTCCTGATGATTAATTCCGAAACTGCAAAAAATACTATCAAGAAAAATGATTGAAAAATTTATTTGGAAGTACATAAGCCTATTCATTGCGATCTTGTCACTGCATACTACATTGTTGTTTGCCCAAAAGCGATCGGCATTGACCCTATGGTATGATCGGCCTGCAGACGAAAAGGTATGGGAACAAGCTTTACCGCTTGGAAATGGTCGGTTGGGCGCGATGGTTTATGGAATTCCATCTTGTGAGCGTATGCAGCTTAATGAGGAAACAATTTGGGCGGGAGGTCCTTATCGCAACGATAATAAGAAAGGCGGCGCGGCATTAAAAACTATTCAGAATTATATATTCGATGGGAAACCAGCTGAAGCCGATAAGCTTGCAAATGAAACCTTCTTCACTAAGACACATGGCATGCCCTATCAAACGGCAGGAAATATTCTGCTGCGATTCCCTGGGCATGAACGGTACCGGCACTATTATCGCGAACTGGATATTGAACGGGCAGTTGCGTTGTCGCGTTATACAGTAGATGGGGTAACATTTACTAGAGAAGTTTTTACTTCGTTTGCTGATGATGCCATTGTTATGAAAATAAAGTCGAGCAAGAAGGGGAAACTCAATTTCACATTAACTTATGAGAATGAGTCGAAGCATACTATTTACAAAACCGGTGATAAGCTTATTTTAGAAGGACGAGGATCCGATCACGAGGGTATTAAAGGGCAGGTTGTTTATCAGATTCATACGGGAGTAAAGCATACCGATGGACAGCTTGTTGTGAAAGAGGAATCGATTGATATAAAAGATGCAAGTTCCGTTTGTCTTTATATTTCAATTGCGAGTAATTTTCAAAATTATAAACAACTGGGAGCTGATCCCTATAAGCTGGCTGCAGAAAGATTGCAAAAGGCAATGGACAAAGACTATCAGCAGGCTTCACACCAACATACCCTTGCTTACAGCAGACAGTTTAATCGATTCCAGCTGCATTTGGGGGATGCCAATAGCGAACAACAGTTGCCGCTGTCCGCGCGTATTGCAGACTTTGCCCGTACACAGGATCCGGCCTTAGTGACCTTGTTGGCTCAATTTGGGCGCTATTTGCTCATCTGCTCATCACAAGCGGGTGGCCAGCCTGCTAATCTACAAGGAATCTGGAACCGATCCATGCAACCAGCATGGGACAGTAAATATACAATCAATATAAATACCGAAATGAACTATTGGCCTGCAGAGGTCACCAACCTTTCCAGTACGCTTCAGCCGTTATTTTCCATGATCAAAGAACTCAGTGAACGTGGTGAAGAAACCGCGAAGACATTGTACCATGCCCGTGGCTGGGTGGCCCATCACAATACCGATATCTGGCGCGTGACGAGTCCGATTGATTTTGCGGCTGCCGGAATGTGGCCAAGTGGGGGGCTGTGGTTGTCCCAACATCTTTGGGAGCATTATCTTTTTACGGGAGATAAAGAGTTTTTGAGGCAACTTTACCCGGTTATGAAGGGAGCTTGCGACTTTCTTTTGTCTGCGCTTGTCGTGCATCGTGGTTATCCAGCTGAAAAATGGCTCGTCCTGAGTCCCTCAATTTCGCCCGAGCAAGGGCCACTTGCGGCAGGCGTGACCATGGATAATCAACTATGCTACGACATGCTTACCCGTACCGCTTTGGCGGCAGAAGCGCTCGATGTTGATGCAATGTATAGGGATACATTGCTGGCAACGGCACGGCGGATTCCACCAATGCATATCGGTCGATTTAATCAGTTACAAGAATGGCTGGAAGATGTGGATGATCCTCAAAATCAACACCGGCATGTATCCCATTTATACGGATTGTTTCCAGGTAGTCAAATTTCACCGTTCCGCACGCCTAAATTGTTTGAGGCTGCACGTAATTCATTGATATATCGAGGTGATTTTGCGACGGGATGGTCAATTGGATGGAAAATAAATTTATGGGCCCGTTTATTGGATGGAAACCATGCCTACGAAATTATAAAGAAAATGCTGAGCATTTCCGATGAAAACCATCCCGATGGACGTACCTATCCAAATCTTTTTACGGCACATCCTCCATTTCAGATTGACGGTAATTTTGGCTTAACAGCGGGTATTGCGGAGATGCTGGTCCAAAGCCACGATGGCGCTGTGCATCTGCTGCCAGCGATTCCCGATCAATGGAAAGAGGGTTGGGTAAAGGGTATCAAGGCGCGCGGTGGATTTGAAATTGAAATGCAATGGAAAAAAGGGAAGATAAAGGAGGTAATGGTCTTTTCACCTTTAGGCGGTAATTTGCGGCTACGGACAGCTTCGCCATTGAAAGGATCTGAACTTCAAATCGCAAAAGGCGATCAGACTAATACCCTTTTAGCTCCTGTAATAACACCAGTAAGTATTCAATCTGCAGATTCACAGCTGAAAGGAATTGAATTACCAAGCTATTATGAATACGATGTACAAACCTTGCCTGGAAAACATTATACTTTTAAGGCTTACTAAATTAATGCGACTAATGAATCCTGTCAATATGTTAAGAATGAAAATCGGCGCTTTTGTCTTCTCCTTAATGATCCCGTTTTTGGGAGCATTGGCGCAGCAAGCCCATAATCCAATCATCTTTGCTGACGTGCCCGATATGTCCATGATACGCGTCGGTGATACCTATTATATGAGCAGTACGACCATGCACATGAACCCCGGTATCCCGATTATGAAGTCCAAAGACCTGGTCAATTGGACGTTGATTAATTATGCGTACGATCGTCTTGGCGATCAGGATGAACTCAATCTGTCAAACCATAAAAATGCGTATGGGCACGGCTCCTGGGCAAGCAGTTTGCGCTTTCATGATGGGCGGTACTATGTCAGTACATTTTCGGCCAATACAGGAAAAACGCATGTCTACCACACAGCAGATATTGAACATGGCCCCTGGGTTTCGAAAGAATTTCAGCCGATGATGCACGATCATAGCTTATTCTTTGACGGGGGGGAAATATATATGATCTGGGGTGGGGGACGTATCTATATTGCTGAATTATTGCCTGATTTTTCAGGTGTTAAAGCAGGAACACAACGCGTATTGATAGACGATGCCTCTTTACCCGCCAAGCCTAAAGAAGGCAAAGCCGGTTTACCTGCTGAAGGATCCCAAATGTTTAAGATCAATGGTATGTATTATCTTTTTAATATTTCATGGCCAGCGGGAGGAATGCGCACGGTGATTGTACATCGGGCGAGCCAATTGGAAGGTCCGTATGAGGGGAAAGTGGTTTTGCAGGATCAGGGTGTGGCACAGGGAGGTCTGATTGATATGCCGAACGGAAAATGGTATGCTTATCTTTTTCAGGATTATGGTGCTGTAGGCCGAATTCCGTTTTTGGTTCCTGTCAAATGGGAAGATGGATGGCCAGTGCTTGGTATTGACGGAAAAGTCCCGGCCACATTGGATCTTCCCGCAAATAAAAGCTTAAGCCCCGGAATTGTTGACTCGGATGATTTTGACCGGAAAGCCGGACAAGCCGCCCTTCCCCTGGCATGGCAATGGAACCATAACCCAGTTGTTGATCTTTGGTCAGTGACCGAACGCAGTGGCTTTTTAAGACTGCGAACCGGCGACCTTACTGATGACTTTCTTTCAGCTAAGAATACATTGACGCAACGCACCATCGGCCCGAGCTGCAGCGCCGCTATTGCTGTAGAGGTTTCTAACATGAAAGATGGTGATTTTGCAGGAATATCGCTATTGCAAAAAAACTATGGTTTAGTAGGCGTCCGGATGGAAGGAAATACAAAATCGTTGGTAATGATTAATGCGATGACGGGGGCGCCACAAGAACTGGCGAAGATCAATCTCAAACAGCAGCGTATATTTCTTAAAGCAAACTGCGATTTTTCAAACAAAAAAGATACGGCCCAATTTTTTTATAGTACCGATGGACACCATTGGAAGATGATAGGTAACGTGCTAAAAATGAGTTACACCATCCCTCATTTTATGGGGTATCGGTTCGGACTTTTTAACTATGCGAGTAAAGAGGCTGGTGGCTACGTAGATTTTGATTACTTCCATTTAACCATAAATTAAGATGATATGAGAAAACAATTTTTTACGTTATTTCTGTTTGGATTCCAATTCCTGTTTTTGCCTTCAATAAATACGTTAAAAGCACAAAATCCGATCGTACAGACATCCTATACGGCGGATCCGGCACCATTAGTGTATAATAACCGTCTTTATCTTTATACCACGCAGGATGAAGAAGAATCCACCTGGTTTAATATGAACAATTGGCGGGTGTATTCAACCAATGACATGGTGAACTGGACCGACCATGGTGCGATTCTCTCTTATACAGATTTTGAATGGGCAAAAGGGGATGCTTGGGCGGCGCAATGTGTTGAAAAGAATGGTAAATTTTATCTGTATGTGCCTGTTATTTCTAAACTCAACAATCGTGGTGCGATCGGTGTTGCAGTTGCTGATAGTCCGTTGGGACCTTTTCATGATCCCTTGGGAAAACCATTACTACAGAGTGAATGGGGCGATATCGATCCGACTGTGTTTATTGATGACGATGGTGAGGCACATATGTACTGGGGGAATCCTCAGCTGAAATATGTCAGGCTGAATGAAGATATGATCTCTTATGCGGGTGATATCGTTGAGGTTCCGATGACAGCAGCATCATTTGGAAAAAGAGCGGGAGATCCGAAACGACCTACAACCTACGAGGAAGGTCCCTGGTTGTACAAAAGAAACAGCTTGTATTATCTTTTTTGGCCGGGAGGCCCTTTACCTGAATTTATTGGGTATTCGACCAGCAAAAAAGCCGAAGGACCCTGGAAGTATGGTGGTGTAGTTATGTCAGCCGAAGGAAAAGCATTTACAAACCATCCTGGTGTTGTCGATTTTAAAGGGAAGACTTATTTCTTTTATCACAATGGAGCTTTACCCGGTGGGGGAGGTTTCACGCGCTCTGTTGCTGTTCAGGAATTAAACTTTAATCCAGACGGCAGTATCCCGCCGATGAAAATGACTGCAGGAATTACTCAGGGGCTAGCAAACGTAAACCCTTACGAACTTCATCAGGCCGAAATGATTGCTTGGTCCGAGCATGTTAAATCCTATCAGCGTGAAAAAGTAGGTGTTTTTATAAAGGCAAGGAAAGATGGAGCTTATACCTGTGTGAAAAATGTTGACTTTGGTGAGAAAGGTGCCCGCACTTTTTTTGCACGGGTGGGAACAACACATAACGGTGGAGTCAGCATGGAGGTTCGTTCGGGAGCGATCGACGGGGCTTTATTAGCTACCATACAAGTTCCTATGACAGGGGGCGATGACCGGTGGACTACAGTGGAGACCGTACTAGCCGATAAAGTGAAAGGAATACACGATTTATACTTTGTTTTTAAAGGCAAGGCTCCGTCGAATATTCTGTTTTTCGATTGTTGGAAATTTGGAAGGTAATGTGGTAGAATATGTTTTTTAGAATAGAAAATTTCTTTTGGTTTTCATCTTTTTTTAGTCGTCTAACGCTGGTTACTGTTTGGCTTCTCGGACTACTACCATGTGCTGCCAGTGTACGGTTGCCAGCAGTCCTGGGGGACCAGATGGTTCTACAGCGGGATATCGATCTCAATATTTGGGGATGGGCAGCGAAAGGCGAAAAGATTACTCTTCGTTTTAGAGGTGCATACTATTATACAGAAGCAGGGAGGGATGGTAAGTGGTCTGTGCATATCCCGCCACAGCATTACGGTGGTCCTTATCTCATGGAGATCAATGACATTGTTATTCGGGATGTGTTAATTGGCGATGTCTGGCTCTGTTCGGGCCAGTCCAACATGGAGACACCGATTAAGCGGCTTGTCGAACGTTTTCCTGAAATAAATGAATCGAATAATCATATGATCCGTTATTTCAAGGTGCCGACACAAAATAGTATAGTGGGTAGACAGGAAGATATACCTTCTGGTGAACGATGGCATTCGGGAATCGCCTCTGATGTTATGAATTGGACGGCATTGGCCTATTTTTATGCTATGGAGTCCTATCGGCATAATGGTATTCCTGTCGGAATGATCGTATCTAGTCTCGGCGGATCAGGAATAGAGCGCTGGATTGATCAGAAATATCTGAAAAAGTTTCCTGAATTGTTGCTAGATCAACATGCTGTCGATAGCCTTCGGTTGGCCGAAAGAGATCTGGGAGCAGATTATTGGACGGAAGAAGAATATAACGATTCGGATTGGCCAACGGTGCTGGTGCCTGAATACTGGAAAAAAGCGCAGCGAACTACTAAAGGGGTACGTTATTACCGTAAGAATTTCACTGTTCCGGAAGCTAAAGAAGGGCGGCATGCCAAGTTGTATTTGGGGACTCTGATCGATAGCGATTCGGTGTATGTCAATGGTCATTTTGTAGGTTCTACTGCCTACCGTTACCCGCCACGGATTTACGATATTCCTGCAGGGATACTTCATGCAGGAAGAAATAATTTAACCGTGCGCCTGCGATCGGATGGAGGGGATGGCGGATTTACACCCGATAAATCCTATAAGATTAGATTGGACGATGTATGTATTGATCTTGCAGGCGAATGGCGTTGGCAAATTGCGATCGACCAGGAAGAAGTTGAAAAGTATAAAAGTCGCCTGCGGCATTTGGGGCAGGTTGGTTCAGGCCTGTATAACGGAATGATCTATCCATTGCGCGGCTATGGAATAAAAGGTGTTCTCTGGTATCAAGGGGAAGCAAATGCGGGTGATCCATCCTATTATCAAAGCTATCTTACTAGTTTGATCAGTAATTGGCGCGCGCAATTTGGTCAGCCTCAGCTTCCTTTTTTGATGGTGCAGCTGCCCAACTTTATGGCCAAAGATACGGTACCGGCGGAGTCTAACTGGGCAAGGATCAGGGAGGCTCAATTTGAGGTTAGCAAAGAGGTTCCTTTAACAGCGCTCGCCGTGACTTATGATCTTGGTGAGTGGAACGATATACATCCGCTAAATAAGAAGGATATGGCAAAGCGATTATTTCTATGCGCGCTTAAGATGTTGTATGGCGAACAAGTAGTCGCTTCCGGCCCACGGTTTAAACATATGCGGACCGATGGAAATCAAGTTGTCGTTTCATTCAACGAAATTGGAAAGGGACTGGCTATCGGTCATGGTAAAAAATTGCAACATTTTGCGATTGCAGGTTCAGACCGAAAATTTGTATGGGCGAATGCAATTATACGTGGGAATGAGGTTGTATTGAGTCATCCAAAGATCAGCAATCCACAGGCAGTCCGCTATGCATGGAGCAATAATCCCGAAGATGCAAATCTAGTCAACAAGGAAGGAATGCTAGCTGTGCCATTTCGTACCGATAATTGGTAGCATGAGTAGTTCGAAGCAAAAAAATCAATTGAATAGTATAAAATATAATTCAGCAATTTAAGTAATTAATATAATCAATTTATGAAGGGACTAAATATTGTCTTAAAAAAACGGACAATGGTATTGTTATTATCCGTTACGGGAATTTTATCAACAACACGGGCGTTGGGGCAGCAGCAAAATATGGTGAAGGATCTCAGTAAGGGGTTTGTGCACCAGTCTATAGGTAATCCATACCTACCACTTTGGGAGCATCTCCCTGATGGTGAACCCCGTGTTTTTGAAGATCCTGACCAGCCAGGAAAATATCGCGCATATATCATTGGTTCCCATGATTTACGTTTTACGAGTTATTGTGGGCCTGACATTCGGATGTGGTCAGCGCCGATTGAAAACTTAACGAGCTGGCGAGACGAGGGTGCTATTTTTAGCTATCCGATTGATGGAAAATGGGATGTAATGTATGCCCCAGATCTTGTAGAGGTCAAACGTAAAGATGGAAAAAAAGAATACTACTTGTTTCCGCACAGCAGAGGCGATAAACGTGAAGCAATGGTAGTCAAAGGCGATCGACCGAATGGCCCCTTTAAACCTATAAACCTCACGGAAGACGGTAAGCGTACTTTGCCTGGAAGTATCTTAGGGTTTGATCCGGCCATTTACATTGAATATGTGACGGATCCCAAAGATCCTGATTATGAAATTGGATTCCGGGCATACGGTTTTTGGGGTTTTCAACGCTCGATGGCGGCACAGTTAGATCAGAAAACGATGTATTCGCTACGACCGGGTACCGAAATTATTAATTATCTATTGCCAGCAAGTGCACGATATGGTGAATTGCGTGATCCAAAAGGTACCGCCTATCCTAATATTTTTGAGGGCGAGGATTTAGGAACTTTTAATTTTTTTGAAGCTTCATCAATTCGTAAAGTCGGCAACAAATATGTTTCGGTATACAGTGGGTATTCAGGTCCTGAATATGGGGTAGGGAGCTCAAATTCAACCTTGCGGTACGCGGTGGCAGATTCGCCATTGGGGCCTTGGAAGAGTGGTGGTGTTTTGGTCGATTCGCGTGCTCCAGTATTAAATAAAGACGGATCGGCTATCGAAACCAGCAATGCGGGGCATAATACCCATGGCAGTATCGAACTGATCAATGGACAATGGTACGTATTTTACCATAGACCGCCACGCGGATTTGGCTTTGCACGTCAAGCGGTAGTCGAACCTATCAGAGTTTCGTGGGATGAAAAAAGCGTAAAAGATGGTGGGATGGTTGCTATCCGAGCTTTTGACCCATTTCAAGAAAGTTTAACCATCAAAGATAAGCAGGGAAAAGAATATAAAGGTGCAGAGGTGACATCGGAAGGATTCCATTTCTATGGATTAGACCCCTATCGGTATTACTCGGCTGGATATGCCTGTTATCTTTCAGATATCAGTTTACAACAGGATTCATGGGACGTATGGGATAACCATATGCCTGTGACAAATATGAAAAATGGAACTATCGCAGGTTTTAAATATTTTGGTTTTGGTGGCCTGAAACAGGATAAATTTGGATTAAAGGCGTTTGAGGGAACAAAAAAAGGAAATCGTACGACCTTCGATCTGTTTATTACACCAAAAACACAAGCTTCATTTAAGGTAAATGTGTGGCTGGATGGCCCTTGGGATAATGAAACCTGGAAAGGAAAGCGTATTGCTCAAATAACAGTTCCCGCAAATACGGCGACAACAGTAAAGCAATTTACGGTCGATGTTTCTAACTATGTTGATCACTTGGATGGCAAACATGCCTTGTTTCTGGTCGCTGAGGGTGAAGAGGGCAAGCCACTTTTTGATTTTATAGGATTGGGATTTAGTTCGAAAGACAAAAAAATTGAACGTCCGGTACCGCCTTCGGTTACGATTACAGTGAATGGAAAAAAACTAATGTTGCCTTCGATTCCTGTGCGATCTACCGATGAGAACGGCATCGTTGGTTACAACCATTATGAAGTTACTTTTCCAATGGAAACCAACGACAAGAAGATTCCTGTGGTGAAGGCTATGGCAAATAACCCTGAAGTTGAAATCAAAGTTAAACAAGGCAGCTCGGTGACTGGTTACGCACAGGTCGATTGTGTTTACAAAGGACAAACCAAAAGCTATCTTGTAAAGTATGTAAAGAATTGAACCGTTAGCCGGTAAGCGGTTTTACAAACATGTGGAAAAAGGCTGTCCAATGAAAATGGACAGCCTTTTTTAAACATTTTTATTGGAATATAAAACATTTGTATTGGTTCCCGGTAGAAAGCTACTTGTAGTTTTACCCTTGTAATTCAACTAATCGAATAACCAATTATATGGATCAAAGTATAACAGAGGTAAAGCCTATTAAAGGTTTTTACAAACTTTCAATGAAACAACGGGTGGGGTTTGGCGCTGGTGATCTTGCACAGAATCTTATTTACCAGACTGTTTCGATGTACCTCCTGATTTTTTATACCAATGTTTATGGAATTTCTGCTGCTTCGGCAGGAGTCATGTTTCTCATTGTCCGAATTGTGGATGTGCTGTGGGATCCCATTGTAGGTGCATTTGTCGATAAGAGAAATCCCCGGATGGGAAAGTACAGATCCTATTTGGTGCTGGGAGGAATTCCATTGACAGGGTTTGCAATCCTGTGTTTTTGGAATGGCTTTTCGGGTTCTTTGGCCTACGCTTATATTACATATGTTGGCCTTTCAATGCTTTATACTTTAGTGAATGTTCCCTATGGTGCTTTAAATGCTTCCTTGACGAGGGATACGGACGAGGTGACAAAACTAACATCGACGCGCATGTTTATGGCGAACGTGGGCGGGCTGGCTGTTGGATATGGTGTACCGCTGGTTGTACAGTATCTCGCTCCGGATGGAAAGATAAACTCAAAAGATTCGGCCGAAGCCTGGTTTACAACGATGCTGATCTATGCTTTAGTCGGATTGGCGCTTCTGATTTTTTGTTTCTCACAAACAAAAGAACGGGTTATTATGGATGAAAAGGATACTGATAATGTACGCGTATCTGATCTATGGCGAGAATTTAAGCACAATAGGCCTTTGCGTATTTTGGCCTTTTTTTTCATTACAGCATTTGCGATGATGGCCATCGGTAATTCGGCAGGATCCTACTACATGATCTATAATGTACATGCTCCGGATATGCTGCCTTATTTTATGGCTCTGGGCTCCCTGCCTGCTTTTATTTTTATGCCATTGGTGCCGGCTATCAAACGTACAATAGGAAAGAAGCAAATGTTCTATGTTTTTCTGAGTGTCGCTATCCTTGGAATGCTCATGTTGTACATAATTTCATCCAACGAGACACTCAAGAATAATATTGGACTGGTATTGGCTGCTCAGTTTATCAAGTCAACGGGTGTAATCGTCGCTACGGGGTATATGTGGGCTCTTGTGCCTGAGGTCATATCTTATGGTGAATATAAAACCGGTAAGCGTATTTCGGGTATTGTCAATGCATTGACAGGTATTTTTTATAAGGCTGGAATGGCATTGGGAGGTGTCGTCCCTGGATTGGTACTGACTTATGTTGAATTTGATAAAGATAATGCCGTAAGACAATCTGCATTGGCTGAAAAGGGAATTCTATGGTTGGTGGCTGTTATTCCTGCCGTTCTTTTGGTGCTCGCGATGTATGTTATCTCCAAATACGAACTGGATGATATAACGATCGACAAAATCAACCAAGATATAGAATCAAGACATACTTATTAATCAAAAATAAACCATGAAGATGTTAAAAACTATTGTTGTGGCAGTAGCAGCCTTACTATTTGGTCCTGCTGCTTCAGCCACTTTGCAGAACCTGAAGCGGGCTCCTGATTCATTGACCTTGAAAGATGCATTTGAGGGTAAATTTTTTATAGGAACAGCATTAAACCTTGATCAGATATGGGAGCGCGATCAGGCAGCGGTCGCGGTGGTCAAAACGCAGTTCAACTCCATAGTTGCCGAAAATTGTATGAAAAGTATGTTTTTGCAACCAAGGGAAGGTGAGTTCGATTTTAAAGATGCGGACCGCTTTGTCGCATTTGGAGAAAAAAATAAAATGCAAATTATCGGTCATACGCTGATTTGGCATTCGCAGACACCAGCTTGGTTTTTTGTCGATAAAAATGGGAAAGAGGTCACCCGAGAGGTACTTATCGAACGCATGCAGAAGCATATACAAACCGTTGTTTCCCGTTATAAAGGAAGGGTATTTGGTTGGGATGTGGTGAATGAGGCCATATTGGATAATGGAGAATGGCGTAAAAGCAAATTCTACCAGATCATCGGGCCGCAATTCATTGAATTGGCCTTCAAATTTGCGCATGAGGCAGATCCAAATGCAGAATTATATTATAACGATTATTCAACTGCTATCCCCGAAAAAAGAAAGGGTATTATGCGCATGGTGCAACAGGTAAAGGCTGCCGGTGGGCAGGTCACTGGAATTGGTATGCAGGAACATAATGCATTGGACAATCCATCGGTCGATGAAGTCGAAAAAACCATACTCGGATTTGCGGGGCTTGGTGCGAAGGTAATGGTGACGGAAATGGATATTTCGGTCCTACCGCATGTACGTCCCAATATGGGAGCGGAAATAGGGGAGCGTCATGCCTACAGTAAAGCGATGAATCCGTACGAAAAAGGACTTCCTGCAGCGAAAATGAATGAGTTGGGAGCGAGATATGTAGCGTTTTTTAATTTATATCTCAAACATCGGGATAAAATATCACGTGTGACATTGTGGGGTGTTGGCGATGGAGACTCATGGAAGAATGGCTGGCCTATTCCGGGACGTACAGACTATCCGTTGTTATTTGACCGGAATTATCAGCCCAAACCTTTTGTAAAGGATATTATTGCGTTGACTCAAAAAAAAAAGAAATAAGAAAAATGAACAAAAGTAAGTATTTATATCCCGGAGATTACATGGCTGATCCTTCAGCACATGTTTTTGAAAACAAAATTTATATTTATCCCTCTCACGATAGGGAAAGCGGCATCCCCGAAAATGATAACGGCGACCATTTTGATATGCAGGATTACCATGTATTTTCCCTAGAAGATATCAATGCGGAGGTTGTTGATCATGGAAAGGTATTGGATGTAAAAAACATTCCCTGGGCCGGTCGTCAGCTTTGGGATTCCGATGTAGCCGAGAAAGATGGGAAGTACTATATGTATTTCTCCATGAAAGACAAAAACGATATTTTTAGACTGGGTGTCGCTATGGCAGACCAACCCTATGGACCATTTGTGCCGCAGGATAATCCAATTAAGGGAAGCTACAGTATTGATCCATGTGCTTTTAAAGATACAGATGGTTCCTATTATTTATATTTTGGTGGTATATGGGGTGGACAGCTCCAATTTTATCGGAATAATAAGATTGTTTCGCCCAATGAATTGCCAAAATCTGATGAAACTGCATTGTCGCCTAAGGTTGTCAAGATGTCTGCTGGTATGCTGGAGTTTTCGGAACAGCCGCGGGATCTAGTTATTTTAGATAAAGAGGGCAAACCATTAAAGCATGGGGATACGGAAAAGCGATTTTTTGAAGCTTCCTGGATGCATAAATATCAAGGAAAGTATTATTTTTCCTATTCTACAGGCGACAGCCATCTGATTTGTTATGCCATCGGAGACAATCCTTATGGACCATTTACTTATCAAGGGGTGATCTTATCGCCTGTTGTTGGTTGGACCACACACCACAGCATCGTGGAATTCAAGGGCAAGTGGTACCTATTTTATCACGACTCGGTTCCATCTGGAGGAAAGACCTGGCTCAGAAGCATGAAAGTTATTGAGTTGACGTATGATGAGAATGGTCATATTAAGCCAATCGATGGATTGTCTTCTTAAAAGATGTATTTGTTTTTTCACGGATGAGGTATACCATGTATTTCCATTTCTTATTGTTGATATTGCTTTGTAGTATCCCCACTACTTTATGGTCGGAGGATGGCAGTCAATTGTGGCTGCGGTTTTCAAAACAGGAGAAACCTGTAGGCACCATCCAGGTTATAAAAAGAAAATCAACCGATGTAACATTGGCATTGGCAAAACAGGAACTGGAATGTTACTGGGAGGGAGGGGATGTCATCTTAAAATTAGATCCTAGCCGAAAGGATTTAAAAGATGGCTATCAGATAAGCCAACACGAAAATCAGGTTTATGTGATTGCCGGCCAATCTGTGGGTATATTATATGCTGTTTATCATTTATTACGTCTTCAGGAAACGGGAGCAGGGATACCCCGCTCGGGATTGGTTGAAATACCTGCCTATGATATCAGGGTATTAAACCACTGGGATAATCTCGACGGGACAATAGAACGCGGCTATGCCGGGCATTCATTATGGAACTGGGAGGAGTTGCCGAATAAACTTTCACCCCGATATGAACAATATGGACGAGCCAATGCTTCAATAGGAATTAATGCGACGGTATTGAATAACGTGAATGCTTCGTCGGATCTGTTGAAGACGGATTATCTGATAAAGGTTAAAGCATTGGCGGATGTCTTTCGTAAATATGGTATTAAAGTATATGTGTCAATCAATTTTTCCTCACCCCAAAACATAGGCGGTTTAAGCAATTCAGATCCCTTAAATCAGGAGGTTGAGCGCTGGTGGAAATCCAAAGTCAAAGAAATTTATGCATTAATTCCGGATTTCGGTGGATTTTTGGTCAAAGCAAATTCTGAAGGACAACCAGGACCGCAAGATTATGGAAGAACCCATGCGGATGGGGCAAATATGCTTGCTGATGCGCTAAGTCCTTATGGTGGTATAGTGTTTTGGCGGGCTTTTGTCTATCATCCGACCAAAGATGACCGTGCCAAACAGGCTTATCAAGAGTTTGTTCCCCTTGATGGCCAGTTTCGGGACAATGTTATTCTTCAAGTAAAAAATGGGCCTATAGATTTTCAGCCCCGAGAGCCATTCAATCCACTGTTGGGTGCGATGCCAAATACAGCAAAGATGCTCGAATTTCAATTGACACAGGAATATCTAGGCTTTTCTAATCATTTGGTCTATTTGGCTCCTTTGTTTAAGGAAGTATTGGATAGTGATACCTATGCCAATGGGAAAGGGCAAACGGTGTCAAAATTGACCGGCAGTGGGGGGCATTTGGGACGTAAAACTGCAATCGCTGCTGTCGCCAATATTGGTTTGGATACCAATTGGACGGGGCATCATTTTGCCCAAGCCAACTGGTATGCCTTTGGTCGTTTGGCTTGGAACAATAACCTGTCGTCGGTTCAGATAGCGGATGAGTGGATAAGAATGACTTTTACGGGAGTTCAGGAGTTTGTAGAACCTATAAAGAAGCTGATGCTTGAATCACGGGAAGCAGCAGTCGATTATATGATGCCTTTAGGCCTGCATCACCTTTTTGCTTTTGAGCATCATTACGGCCCAGAACCTTGGGGAGATATTCCGGGGGGACGTCCAGACTGGATGCCATGGTATTACCATAATGCGGATAGCGTGGGATTGGGCTTTGACCGAACGGTTAATGGAAGTCGTGCTGTAACACAATATAATCCACCATTGGACAAGATTTATGGGAATATATCCACTTGTCCTGAAAATCTTTTATTGTGGTTTCATCATGTTTCCTGGAATTATCGAATGAATAGCGGCAATACGCTGTGGACCGAATTATGTTTCCGTTATGACCATGGTGTCCAAAAAGTGAGGGAGTTTCAGAAAGTTTGGGATCGTATGGAAAGGTATATTGATCGATCACGTTTTTCGGATATTCAAGCTAAACTGAGAATCCAAGCTAGAGATGCAGTTTGGTGGAAAGATGCTTGTCTGCAGTACTTTCAGTGTTTTTCGCGTCAGCCGATTCCTTACGAGTTGGAGCGACCAATACATAATTTGGAGGAGTTAAAGAAAATTAAGCTGCCGATGGGTCATCATAATTAGCAAAAAAAGCAATGTCTTCAAGATCTTATTCATAATGGGTTGCTTTATCTGCTTATTCGACGTTTATAAATCGTAGGTGTTTCGCCCGTTATTTTTTTAAAGAGTCTGTTGAAATAAGATATATTTTCAAAGCCCAATTTAAAGCACAGCTGTTGGATATTGTCTTCATCGATTAACATCATCAACTGTGCTTTTTCTATTTTTTTTTGATTGATGTAATGTACCGGTGTGGCATTCATGTGTTTTTTGAAAAGTCGGATCAGATGATCTTTGGAGATAAAAATCAGATTGGCAAGTTGTTCGATTGAAATCGTATGATTGATATTTTCGTCTATGTAATCGAGTACACGCAGAAGTCGTTTTTCTACTTGCGGTATTTTGTTGGTCGCTTCTGCTAGAAATCGGCTCATCAACAAATGAATGATCGCTTGGTTTTCGGAGGCTCTGGCGAAAGGCGAAGCCGTCTGAAGTGCCATATTTTTCATTAATTCTGATGAATTATCGTAGCCCTTTGGATCGTAAATTTTTAACTCACGACCTGGATTCGAGGCATAGAGATGCTGGATGACAGTCTCCAATAGCTGATCAGATTTGATCTCCTTTGGAAAAGTGTAACGATCAAAAATACTTGACCTTATTTCGGGATTTTCATAGATATGGATGTAATAGAGCGAGAGTTTAGCTGAACAGGCATAGCTATGATGGATATAGGCTGGTGTAAGATAGAGATGGCCAGGTCGAAGTTTAATGATTTCATCCTTTAAAATAATAGATGCCTCACCTTCACATACATAATGTATTCTTGCAAAGGGACTCTTAATATTTTGAAAGTTCCAATCTGCCAGATGTTCCGCATAGCCAATATTCAATAGTGTAAAATCGAGTTTATTCTTTTCGTTATTTATCATTATGCGAAGCAGAAAAATAGTTAGATACCATAAATCTCAGATACAATAATACTCGTTTTCTCTAAAAAAAATAGCACTTTTTACCTAAAGTTGTCGATAATGTGTTTTTTTTCGCAATCAACGCATCTCTAAGAGATCGTTGTATGTTTTTGTAGAATTATTCCGAGCGTTTTGTTTTTTGTGAAGGCTATGGTTTCATAACAGCTTTACTAGTAGCTGAACTTATCTGAGCAATATTTTTTTAGCATCAAGCAATTTGTCTGATCGTTAATAACCTTCCTTTATTTGGTATTTTTGAAAGAGAGGTTTTGTGATATATATGGGGATGGATCGATATCGTGTTAGTTTTTATCGCTAATGTAGTTCTTTTCTCCATTCTATATAATTATTTTTGACTATACGATAATAGTAAAGATTCCAAAACAGGAAATCTCATCAATTCCGATATGAGCTTTGGTACAATTCATAATCAACGCAATTGTTATTTAAATCTTGATGCCATTTATAAATGAAAGCAATAAAAATAGTGAAAGAGGGACGTGTGGAAATCATGGATATTCCGCAACCGACTGTTAAGGATGGACATGTCCTCGTAAAGGTAGACTATGTTGGATTCTGCGGTTCGGATCTGAATACCTTTCGGGGGTTGAATCCATTGGTCAATTTGCCGGTCATACCAGGGCATGAAATTGGGGCAACGGTCGTGGAATTGGGGACTAATGTGACAACTGATCTTAAGGTTGGTACAAAAGTTACAGTAAATCCGTATTCCAACTGTGGTGTTTGTACCGCATGTAAAAATAATAGGCCCAACGCTTGCCGTTACAACGAGACTATGGGTGTACAGCGTGATGGCGCCATGACCGAATATCTTGTCTTACCTGTTGAAAAGATCATCGCTAGGGGACAACTTTCATCCAAAGAATTGGCTCTTGTGGAACCTATGAGTGTGGGCTTCCACGCCGTTGACCGAGCATCGGTAACAGACAGCGATATTGTATTGGTATTTGGATGTGGTATGATCGGAGTGGGGGCGATCATTCGGTCAGCATTACGGGGAGCTACAGTCATTGCTGTCGATGTGAGTACTGAAAAGCTCGAACTAGCGAAAAAACTAGGTGCAAAGTATACGATTAATAGCGCTACGGAAGATCTGCATGCGAAGTTGGATGTGTTGACTCAGTCCATGGGAGCTGATGTTGTTATCGAAGCCGTTGGCCGAAAGGAAACATACCTGGCGGCCATTGTTGCCGCTGCATATACAGGCAGAGTGCTGTATATAGGGTATGCAAAGGAAGCGATTCCTTTTGATACACAATTTTTTGTCAAAAAGGAACTTGATATCAGAGGGTCGCGCAATGCCACGGCAAAGGATTTTGCTGCGGTAATGAATTACTTGAAAATGAAAACCTGCCCGATCGAAGAACTGATAACGGCTATTTATCGGGTGGAAGATGCACAATTAGCCTTGGAATCATGGTTGAATGATCCCGGACGTGTTTTTAGGCTACTGATCGCGTTTTGACCGAAGCGGCTTTGGCTTTGTGAAAGATCGAATTGAGAGAAGGGAAACTATAAAATATCTTGCTGTTAAATGAAGGATAATGAAACAATATTAAAGCAATATATGTACATTTAGGTGTTCGTAGTACAATTTAAATACCTAAAGGAAAAAAATAAACTTCAATGGCAATGCGTAGGAAATTTTTAGCGTGTTTCTTCATCATACTGTTTTCAAAGGTGTTATTTGGTAATCCGCAAGATTCTGTTCAGCAGGGATTTGTCGCCAAGACGGAACGATTTTTTAAAGAATCGGCTAAAAGGAGTATCCGGGATTTGGAAATGGACCGTGCTGCAATCCGCCAAAATCGGGTATTGGAGGATATTAAGTTATTGGCGAGCCAATCGCGTTCCTTTCTGCACAAAGGTTTCGATTCGTTGAGCGTTGACCAGGGGCTGAAGGAGCTGATCGTCTTACACGATATCGCAAAAGATGGTGTTTTTGAAAACAAGGGGTCTGCCCAATCATCGCGCAATCTTGCAGTGACCTTCAACATTTTGAACGCACTTTCCATAGAGGTAAGGAGTTTAAAACGCGATATGGACCGTTATCAGGATAGGCTCACAAATTATCAGTTGGATCTCGACTCGTTGAGCAATGACCCCGCACTTTTTGTCATCTTTAAGGATTATGAGCTTTAAAAAAGCCTATCAGGCTGGATCACTGGATGATGCCAAAGTTTTGCTTAAGGATGCTGTAGGCAAAGCAAAAGAAGCTTCTGCTTACAGTATAATTCCAGATTGCAATTGTGCGAATGCCAAAAATTACGCACTTAATGCGGTAATCTTTGGAAATAAGGCGTTAAAAACAGCTGATTTGGACAATCTAAAAAAGTGGGCCAAGAAAGCGATGGATATGTCACTGGATGTGATGACAGCCATACCCAATTGCAAATAATTTTGAGCATATTCAATAAACTTTAGGCAGGCTTTGGAAATTTAGGAAATCTTTGCTGAGAGTGCAGCATCGCCGAAATGGATTTAAAAATAGCTAAGTTTATTTGGCGAATAAACAAAAATAAAATACTTAAAACTATTTTACTGAGCTATTGTTCATTAAACCAAAGGTATATAAGGTATACGTCTATTAGAGGATAGTTTTTTGTAAAGGCTAGGTCAATATTGATCTAGCCTTTTTTTTGAATGAGTTAAGAAAGAATCGAGGTAAGTGTAGTTTTTTTTAAGGTAAATTTTTTAATTAGCATGTGATTGTTTAGCTTTGGTATTCCATTAGTCATTATTGTTAATTTATTACCTAAAAATTGTGCAAAGCCAAACTATTATTACTCTACTTATTGTTGGAATAGTCATCAGTAAAACGCTGATAGGCGTACTGATCTACTTTTTAATCCGAAAAAATCGGTTGTTAAAGGTCGAGCAGCTCAAATTGACGACCGCAAACAGTATCCTCAGTGAACAGGCAATTCGTATTCACCATTATAATGAGGAATTAAAAATTGCCGAGAGTTTCAAGACTAAAGTTTTATCGATTGCCTCACATGATCTCAGAGCACCATTTGCATCGGTCGAAATTTTGTTGGCGATTGATGATATTTCTCTAGTTGATAAGGAGGAGCTTAAACTCATCTTTTTAAATCTAAAAGGACAGGTGGCCAGATCGCGTACGATGTTGGAAGAGGTCTTACTATGGACAGAGTCACAACTCCGGGATAAACTTGAAAATACCGAGAACTGTAATATTCGCGATCAAATTGATGCGGTATTGGGGATCTATACGCTAGAAATCCAACGTTTCAATATACAGATCATAAATTCGGTGAATCCGGATTTTTGCGCGGATACACATAAAGGAATTCTCGCTTTTGTGCTAAGAAATGTGATTAGCAACGCCATTAAATATGGACGAGTCGGCGGTAGCATTGTGTTGCAACTGATAGATGATCCGAGCGATCGGTGGGAACTTATCGTCAGCAACGAAGGGGAAGAACTTACGTCGGAAGTCCTCCATAATCTAAATTTTGTCAATAGCTGGGACCGTAAAAAATCTGAGAGCAAAAATGGTGCAGGGTTGGGTATCTCCCTCTGTAAGGATTTGATCAAACGGATTGATGGAAAAATGCAGTTCGAGAATCAGCATGGTACAGGCGTTTCTGTTCGGATCTCGTTTCCGCGGAAGGCTTATCAGGCTGTCTCTTGATAACAATCTATCTACTGTAAAAGCCCGATATAGATCGGGCTTTTTTGATGAAAATTTAAATGACAAACTTAGTTTTTCATGAAAGATCGGTTGGTATGAAAGATCCGTAAACCAATTATTTTGCGGTTTTTCCAGACGAAAAACACATCAAAGGTGTTGAACAAATTTTACTTTTTGATAGCCTCTAGCATAAAAAGTCCTTCAGTTTCGAAAGGGAGTTCAAGAATACGATTTTGTGCATCCATATCGACTTCAATAGAATCAAATCCAACTGCTTCCAATAGTTCGACGTCTTTGGCAGGACGTGGATGTGCACTGATGTCCAATGCCGATTTGATGTCATTGATCTGATCGATGGCGCCCGATGGGCATTCATCGTGCCTGTCGGTACTAAAGACCGTTTTCCCAAAATCGGCATCCAGGTTGATCAGTTTTCCACCCGGTTTAAGTACACGTTCCATCTCGCGGTAGCATTTTTCAAGATCGGGGATGGTCCATGTCATCAACCTGGTGAAGACGAAGTCAAAGGTGTTGGCTTCAAATTGTAGTACTTGTGCATCCATGACCCGATAGTCTACGCGAAGTTCTAGTTCTTCGCTGACGAGTTTTGCATATTCAATCATCTGCGGGGAGAGGTCAACGGCAGTAACTTCAAAACCGGCAAGGGTCATAATGTTGGCAAAATATCCGGTAGCAGTACCAACTTCAAGTACTTTATTGCCCGTAGTCTGGCTACGGACCGACTTGAAAAACGCAAGCCAGCGTTCGGTCTCCGGCCGGGACCAAGCTTCATCCCTTTCCTTGCGCCAGGAGCTACTACGGTCATTCCAATATGCTGTTATTCTTTTAATCATCGTAATAATGTTAACGGGTACAAATTTATCCATTTTATCAGCAACAATTGCTGGAATTTATGTCATATCTCCGATCAGCTTATTTTGGATTTTTATTCTGCTTGCCTCAGCTGCGAACATTAATATCACCCAGCCAATGCACCAACGTAGTAATAAATAATAAGCAATACCTGTTGAATATTACACGATGACGTGGGTGATTTTGCTCAGGAAAACAAATTTTTGCTGTTTTTTGATTGTTTCAGTTCATCAATAGTCCGGTTGTATCGATCATAAATGACTTTTTCAGGTTCAAAATTTGGATTAGGTTTCCAATATTCTTCGATCTGAACCGTATTTTCCCTTAAGGTGGTCTTTGAGCTCAGTAGTGTTCCTTTTCCATGGACTTCGTTTATGTCAACAGGGGTGATGGAGGAAAAATGTTTTTCTAGCATTTTCGGGATTTCGCGAAAATTGATGCAATTTTCGTAAATAACGACCTTTTTACTTGTTTTTATCAAGGGTAAGAGAACTTTCGCTATCCATCCTGGCTTTTCTGAAGCGATTTGCAATGCCGGTTGTGTCAGATAAAAGCTGAACTGCGCCAGGTCGTCGCTGTGGTAGTTGGTGTATATAATGGTCTCGATAATTTCCCAGGAGATAAATTGGGTTGTTTTTAGCAAGGGGATTTGATAGGATAGGCCTTTATGATCGAATGTTACACATTCCTGTTGGGCGATCTGTTGTGTTATGGTTTTCTTGGATACTCGAAATCCAACGGTCATACCGTACAGGATAATACCTGGGAATAGTATGAAAAGTCCAGAAACGACATAAGCTCCCACAACTTTGCTGTTATGAACCATCATCAATATGGTCAAAGCTATTCCGATGCAGATAAACAGCCCAAGTAATAATTTAATGACTAAAAGAGGATTAAACTTCATTTGCTCAAAGCGCGTGATTTTTAGCTAAATGTACTAAAACTTCCTGATGTTTTAGAAAACATTTGGGCGTTTTGAAAAGAGGCAGTTCGTTGCTGGTAAGTCAATAATTAGTATATTTGCTGCACTAGCGATACATGAAAGCGAAACAATTGATATGGATTCTACTGCCGCTGATGCTCCTGCAGAGCTTCTCGTCGGTATGGCTATGGACTGTTTTTGAATTTAACAGAGATTATATCGCTAAGAATGAGTGTATCAATCGATTCAACGAAAAGGCACTTTCCTGTAGAGGACAATGTATTTTGATGAAGAAAATGCGTGAACATGAGGAGAAGGAACAAAAGAACCTGGAATCTCGTATAATCGACGTTGTATTTATCAATAATCAGCAATGTTTTAACCTTGATATCGCTTTTTTTGAAGAAGCAGCTGCGGAGACCTTACTTCCAGCATATCAGGCAAACTATAGTTATAGACCAATCTTTACTATTTTTCATCCACCTTTGGTTTAAGTCATTTTGCTTTTCGTACGGGCTGTCGGCATGTTGACTGATGGCAGGTACTGTCTATTTTCAAAAGATTTAAATCAATACATATGAATTTATATTCCCGTGTCGGGACTGTCGGGGGCGTAATCTTACTGCTACTCGCGTTTTCAGTTGCTTTTTCAACTTCATCCTGTACTGCCGATCATTCAAAAAAGAACGGAAAGAATGCTACGGATTTTATCCTGCCTAAGGAGTCCGATCTGGTCCGTATAGCGGATACTGTTTGGGATGTTACCAATTATACCGTATATGCGGATGCCAAACTCAACAATAAATATCATACCATTTATCTGCGTTTAAGAGATACCTCGGGAATTCCGATCAATGACAAATCCCTTGATTTCTATCCAGAAATGAGTATGGGACGTATGAAGCATGGAGGCCCCTTTGAGCATCCCGTCGCGCTCGGCGAAGGCTGGTATCGAGGCCCAATGGTTTTTATTATGGCAGATATCCCGCAGATGGGAAAGGGCTGGCAATTACATACGATACGTAGTCACAATCGCCTAAAAGATACACTTGCCATCAAGATTCCGGTTACCGCAGCAGTAACCATGCGAACAATGAGCTCAGGAACCAGAGACGATAGCCGCGTATTTATTTCCTGCCTATTGCCTGATAGCGTAAAGCAGGGGAAGCATCCGATCCGATTTTTAATGAATAAAATGGATGGTCATCATTTTCCGGTATTAGATCATTATGTCATTAAACTAAAGACCAATAGGCCTACTACGGAAACGGGGTCTTCGGAAAATTTTGCTGCTGAAAGTACAGGTAATGGTTACTATGAAGGCACTGTTAATTTTTCTATGCCTGGTCGCTGGGAAGTCATTGTCGAACTATGGAAAGCAGGCAAAAAATCAAATCAGGATGATATAAAATATCTAGTGCAGGTCACTTAATACAAACAGAATTTATTTTACCAATATACTTAAACAATAAAAGTGAAAAAGAAAATCAACGTAATTCTAGGCTGTTTCGGTTTTGTAGCTATACTGGCGTGTAGCGGAAATGAGGGTACAAAAGCCAAGAAAGAAGATCGTGCCGAGCAACCTTCCATAGCTGAGCCTGCGGCCATGCTCGATTATAAAACAGCGGGATCCAAAGGTGTAGGAACCATTACCTCCTTTGAACACAAACCCTTTGATGCGCAGCTTGCAAATAGGGGTGTAGAACTATTTGTGTCGAAATGTGCAATGTGCCATAGTTTTGACCGCACATTAGTAGGACCATCATTGGATGCTGTCATCAAACGTCGTACCCCGGAGTGGATTATGAACATGATGCTAGATCCGGCAACCATGCTGGAGAAAGATGCCGACGCAAAAGTACTTAGCAAGGAATATGGTTCGCCAATGATTAGTTTGGGCTTGAAGCCAGAAGAGGCACGTGCCATTTTAGAATATTTGCGCGAACGTAATAGCACAACAAAATAGATCGGATCAATGAAGTTTCAGCGCAGTAGATGGTGGTTTTGTATGTTAATGGCTTGGGCAATATGTGTGCAGGCAACCAATCTATTGTGGGCATTTATCGAATTTGAGTGCAATCGCACGTATATCGAGCAAAATCTCTGCGTCAATCGTTTTGAACCGGCAGTGAGCTGCAAAGGTTTCTGTTTCCTCAGCGAAAAGACGGTTGAACAAAAGGATGTGAACAATGTGCTCGCCAAAATGAAGGGGGTGGAAATATTGGTCTTTGTGCAGTATGTGAAGGAAATCTTGCTGTGCTCTCCAATAGTACCTGCTGTGAAGACTGTCTATCCGAAAGACTTTGTCTCTGATACCTTCGGAGGTATACTACCTAAAATTTTTAGACCGCCAATCATTTGATTATTCCACAAATATTTTTTTACAGAATAATCACAAAGAAATGGTAATACGAAAAGAGAAACTAGATTTTCTAAAATTAGAAGATATTGATTCCACTTCGAAGGGAATCGTTATTATGCCTATAGCAGCTTTTTTACAAGCTAAAGCAAATCAAAATACGCTCCATCTAAGATCTTTTTATACCCTTTTGTTTATCAAGAGTGGTGAACTGTCTATGGTAGCGGATCAGAGCGTACAGATTATAGCTGCCCATGATATAATCAGCATAAATTCAAATTGTGTGTGTAGTTTTCAGGCAGGTTCGTCTGTAGAAGGATACAGTGTCTTATTTACAGAATCTTTTTTCATGGAAAGGCAGAATACTGCTGTAAGAAAATCCTTTCATTTTTTAAGGAGTAGATGTAAGCACGCTTTTGTGCTCTCAAAAGAAGATATGATCAGTTGTCTACATATAGTAAGTTTGATGGAAACTGCTTATAATTCAGTTAAATTAAGTGCTCACGGTGTATTGAGCCGCTATTTAATTATGTTGCTCCAGATTTTGGGACGGCAAATCGTGGTCGATCATGTAGTTGTAAAGCAGGAGGATGATGACGATAAAATCCGAAGTTTCGAATCTTTGGTTGATAGTCATTATGCGCAGCAGCGTTATCCGTCATTTTATGCAGCGCAATTGAATATATCGATCAACTATCTTAATCGGATTTGTCGAAAAAAAAGATCGACGAGCTGCGGTACTATTATCCGTGGACGCATACTATTGGAGGCCGAGCGATTGCTTTATCATACTTTTAAAACGGTAAAAGAAATTGCCTTTGAACTTGGTTTTGAAAATGTACCATATTTCAGTACATTTTTTAAAGCAAATAAAGGAATGAGTCCTGAGGAGTTTAGGAAAAATTGTTAATGTAAATTTCACTAAAAGCCTTTTTCATGTAGTTGAAAAAGGCTTTATGTTTATTTTTTCTTTTCTGATTTTTTCTTACCATCAACAGGTAAATCCAATATAGCCATTAATAATAGATAATAACCTTTTTCCAATCCTATTTTTTGTGCTTTTTGGTGTATAGTGTCCATATCTTTAGTCAATTATTGTTTAAATTCTATTTTGCTATTTGGGTAAACAGAATCAAATGCTGTACCCAAAAGCTTCCCTTGGCCAGTTAACCGTATTTTTTAGGGTGTAAATAACGTAGCGCATTCACTTTGTGACAAAAAAATACGGACTGCTCAAGTATTTAATGCAGTGAACGTATCGGACGTATCCGCAGCGAGATGTAAAAAGTACATGAACGTCATTGCTGTAAAACATTTTCAACGTCAGTATTGTCATACTTCCAATTAATAATTAAAACAGGTATTTATGAAAAAGATAATTCCATTTGCGCTCATGTCGAGTTTATTGATGCTCGTGTCGAGCTGTGCAGCAATAGAGGGTATATTTAAAGCTGGTGTGTGGTCGGGCATCCTATTGGTTGTTGTCGTAGTCGCTATTGTCATTTGGTTGGTGAGCAAGCTGTTTGGCGGATCAAAATAATGAAATGAATAGGATTTTCGTTGATTAGGGACTTATTGTTTTTCGACGAGATATTTCCAGTAACGTTTGGGAACATGTCTTAAATGAAGCTTCAGGTTTTTGCGTGATTCAATAGAGGTACTCTTAAAATAAGTCTTCCAGAGACGCTGATAATCCTTTTCTTGAGGATCGAGATCCACTTCTAGCTGATATGGATCTTGAACCTCGTTATCATTATTATTTGATACCTCTAAGATATTTTTGCCATCATAATGGAAGCCATAATTTCGCCGTATATCATAAATCAACCAGCACTGGTCGGCGAATCGGTTTTTAAAGAAGTCTACAACCAGGGGGATCACATTGAAATCGGGTTCAACGATGGCTGTGTAGAGATTATCGTTGGACTTGACAAATCGGATAAAAGCCTTCATGCGGTGTCGTTCGCGACTGATCTTTTTGATCGTCTGATGGATACGGAGTATAGGTGGGTATCCATAATTGCGTATATCCAATTTTCCCCTTCGAAAAAGTTCGATAATCAGTCGAAATCCATTGAGCCATTCCGATTGATTATCGGACAAAAAGTTATGATAAAAAATTTTTGTTTCTTTTGCTCCAAGTATCTTTTCCATTGCCACTAAAATGCGCATGGCTTTTTTTACATCAGTATGAACCTGTCGCTTCTCCGAAAAAATATTTATTTCCACAGACTTTTCTGTTGTGGGAATGCTATCAAATTCTTTCCGTTCAAAGGCTTCAAATACACAACAAAGATATCCGGAATAACTTCCGTCAAAAATATAGTCCATTAGAAAAGTGTTAGCTGTGTATTGGAAGCCGTGACCAGTGTACGCGGGTTACTTTCAAGAATAGACTTTCTGATTTTTTCGGGATAATGGAAGCCTCCTGCTATGCATGTATCTTGGCAAACCATAAAATATTTGGCGCGATTATAGGCAATTCCTATTTTTCGAAGTTGATATTCCTTTAATTTTCCATATTTGCGCGACTGTACAATTTTGTTTGCGGATTGCCTGCCAATACCGGGGATTCGGATAATCCACTCATACGTAGCGCTGTTGATGTCGATGGGAAAGAATTGTGGGTTGCGTAGCGCCCAAGCAAGCTTAGGGTCTATTTCTAGATCGAGATGTTGATGCGTGCTGTTGAGTATTTCATGAAGCGAAAAACCATAAAACCGAAGTAGCCAATCCGTCTGATAAAGTCTGTTTTCACGTACAAGAGGTGGTGATGTCCCAATTTGGGGAAGGTTGGAATCGGTCGCGTTGATGGGAATATAACCCGAATAATAAACCCGTTTGAGATCGTAATCTTTATAGAATGTATTGGCGGCCTGCATAATCTGTAGGTCGCTCTCTGGAGTTGCTCCAATAACCAGCTGTGTACTTTGGCCTGCTGGTACAAACAAGGGTGTTTTCTTCTCTTTTTTTCGATCCTGCCGAAGGTTGAGGATTTCATTTTTAATAATCGCTAGAGGCTCGCGAACGGATTGATGATCCTTTTCGGGAGCAACTAGCTTGAGTCCCTCCTCAGTGGGAATTTCGAGGTTCACACTCATCCGGTCAACATATAGACCTGCTTCTTTTAATAACGATTCACTCGCACCCGGAATGGCCTTGAGATGGATATAACCATTAAACCGTTCTTCCGTCCGAAGTTTCTTGACGACCAACATTAAGCGTTCCATGGTATAGTCGGCAGATTTGAAAATACCCGAACTTAAAAAAAGACCCTCAATATAATTACGACGGTAGAAGTTCATGGTCAATTCGACAATTTCCTTTACCGAAAATGCTGCCCGTTGTACGTCATTGCTTCGTCGGCTCACACAAAATGAACAGTCGTAGATGCAATAATTGGTCATTAAAATTTTTAGTAGGGAGACGCAGCGACCATCTTCGGTGTAGGTATGACAAATGCCACTAGTCGATGAATCACCTATACCACCACTATTTTTTCGTTTACTTCCGCTTGAGCTGCAACTTACGTCATACTTAGCGGCATCAGCTAATATTTGCAATTTATCATCAAAACCAAACATGATTTATTTTCTACTATTTTGATGTAAAATTACTAATATTATTAGTATTAAGGATGCGTAAAATTACTTGATTTGCCTTTTTTTATTCGTACTTTTCCCCTTTCACTGCCGAAGATAGCCTGAATTTGCTGAAAAAATAAACGATTTTCTACAGGATACTGTTCCTTAATAAACGACATATTATGGCAGAGAATAATTTAAATAACAAAGAAGCTTTAGATAAGCTTAAAGCAATTGTAGATCAAATCGATGTGGGAACAGTGTGTTCATTCCCAGCTGAATCGGAGTATCCACATGGGGTTCCAATGAGTAGACAAGAAGTAGACGAAGATGGAGATATTTGGTTTATTTGTTCTGCTGAAAGCGATACCTTTAAGAATATCGCACAGAACCCAAAAGCTTCCTTATTTTATGCGGACCCAAAACACTACACCTTTCTAAGTATAAATGGTAAAGCGAGTCTTTCGCGAGATCAGGAAAGGATAGATCGTTACTGGAACAAAATGATGGAAGGATGGTTTGAGAAAGGTAAGGAGGATCCCAATATCCGATTGTTGCGTGTTACGCCTAAAGATGCTCATTATTGGGATTCAGACTCCAATATGATTGTCAACCTGTTTAAAATGCTAAAAGTTAGACTAACAGGTGAAACGGAAGATATAGGTAAAGAAGGAGATCTGAATATTTAAGTTCTTTAGCTAAAGAATTTACAGCAAATACAAGCTCCTCATTTTTAACGCTGAGGAGCTGTTTATCGTAATAAACTGCTTACAGTCTTCACGCGTTTCCTTTAATTACACGCAGAAGCACTGCAATTATAGCGATAACCAAAAGAATATGAATTAGCCCTCCGCCAACGAATCCACCAAAAAAACTGATTGCCCATATCAGGACCAAAATAACAGCGATAGTATATAATAGATTTCCCATAGTAATGATTATATGTGTTTATTGAATAACAATATTTATCCAGCGATGGTTTACTATTTTTTCTCTTTTTTCCACTTTCGGATTCTCCCGACTGCATTTTGATAAGGCGAAGCGGTGTTAAATTGAATCATTCTGCCTAAGGTCCATTTTTCATACCAATTTATACCATAAAGCTGCATGTTTGTTTTTTGCTCAAGGAGTTCCATAATTCTTAAAACAGTTTGATCTAGTTTTGCGCACAAAGTCGTAAAATCTAGGTCGGCATAATCCTGATAAAATTTTTGAGCCAGTTTGCCTAGCTCATTCCATTTAAAACCAGTCTCCGGAAAATCAACCTCTTTGTCATCTTCACTTTTCTTATTCCATTTGAGAACCAGCTCACCCCAGCCAATTAAATAGGAAATTAGGTTATTTATACTCATTATGGTTCCTTTAGCATGCCCCTGGAGTATAAGAAGATTAGTTTGATCGATTGGAATATCGGAAAGTTCACAGACAAGTTTGCTGTAATTTGTACGTATAGCTTGAAGGAGTTCGTCTTTTGTGGTTGGTATAGCCATGGCATAAATGTGAATCATGCATAAGATACAGATAATTATGTAAAATTGATGAGCTCGGGATGGAGTTGTAGAGCAGAACGCGTTCAGAAGCTCGCAATAGACAATGTTTGACAATGCCCTTTGTTTTAGTCTGATAGCTTTTTTGAATATATTACTGGAATTGAAAAAACTGAGTCTTTAAAAGTGTAAAAAATATGGTTTAATTAGTTTTTTTTGATAAAATTTATTGTTTTATTGTGATCATGTTGTGTTTTATTCTGTTTATAGCGAATATTGTTGTACGCATTTAAGTGGTGTTTTTTACAGAAAAAATACTGTATCAAATGTGCGGCCGATGAAATAATAAACTGAAAAATTGATACAAACATGAAAAAGATTTTATTGTTAGTGACCGTGGTTATGTTCGCCGTTTCGGGCGCATTCGCTCAGATCCATAAACCTGTAAAATGGACTGTAGCCAGCAAAAAATTGAACAGCAAGGAAGCTATGGTTTACGTGAAGGCTACCATTCAAGATGGTTGGCACATTTACTCTCAAAATGTAAAAGATGGAGGACCAATTCCAACATCTTTCAATTTCAGTAAAACCGCTGATTATGCGTTGGTAGGTAAGACAGCTGAACCAAAACCAAAGATTAAACACGAAGAGGTTTTCAAAATGGATGTGGGATACTTCACAAATGAAGTGATCTTTCAGCAAAAGGTTTCGCTTAACAAAGGAACTGCAACAGTAAAAGGTACAGTGGAATGGCAAGCTTGTGACGCATCACAATGTCTTCCTCCAGATGAATATGCTTTTGCTGTAACGATCAAATAATGTCATAAATAACAGCAATTAACCATCTAAAGCGATTTTGCGCTTAGGATAATTGATAGAAAAAGGAAAAATTAAGGATAAAGGCTAGGTGTGATTATCTGGCCTTTTTGTTTAAAGGGCCTTTTGGTATAAAAAATAGACCCTTTGGTATAATATGTTAAATCTATTTTTTACGAAATTTTAGTTTTGTTTAAATGGATTACACAAACTTACTTCAGCAGGCAGATCTTTTTTTAGTGCAGAGTTACCGCGAGAACCACAATCCACAACTGTGTTTTCACACGATTGATAGGGTTCGTGATATTGTAAATGCGGTAGTTATTCTGAGTGAAAAGTATAGCTTGACGGCCGAAGATAAATTCGTCGTAAATTGTGCCGCTTATTTTCAGGATATAGGTTATCTATTTGAAGGGGTAAAAGGAACCCGTCAGAAGAGCGCATCTGCAGCAAGGTGTTTTTTACAGGAATATTTGGTTGCAGAGTCCGTAATCAAAAAAGTTGAAATGTGCATTTTTGCAACAAGGCCCTCGAAAAAGCCAGAAAATCTGCTGGAGGAAATAGTTGTGGATGCAGTTTCTTTTCATTTAGGAAGTAAAAGTTTTGTTGACCTTAACCAAAGGATGTATCTGGAGGTAAATTATAGAAAGAATCAGGTGATCGATGAACGTATCTGGTGTGCACTGACCCTTGTCTTCTTGCGAACCCACACGTACTTTACGAAGGAAGCGCGAATATTGAAGGACAGTATAGAGAAAAATAATATAGCCTATTTTGTGAAGTTGCAAATTACAGGAAAACAGTTATTGGTCTAATGTAATGGTGTGTTTTATGGTAAAAATGATAAAGATAGATCGATTAAAGTTGAAGCATTGTACACTAGTTTGTTTTTTGATCATGGAATTGTTCGGTTTCAAGACCGCATGTTACGGACAAATGGGTTTTGGACTTCGGCTTGGTGGTAATATTTCGCGTGCAAGTGGGAATGCATTTGGCGCCAATAGAATGGGATATCAATTGGGGGGAGATTTGATATTTGAGCTTAATAGCAAAATGGATATTCAAGTTGAACCTAGTTATAATTTAACCAGAATACGTGTTAATGACAACACAGCTTCCCTTTCCGGAGGTTTGTCCAAAGGGACCCGTTCGCTGAAATATCTCAACACTCCGGTGTACCTTAAAGTTAATTTTACAAGAAAATTTTCCATCCTGGGCGGTCTAGATTTTAATATGTTGCTCAATGACGACGCTTATAAACTCAATGATGGAAAACCAGCGTTCAACAGGCGTACACGGATTGGTTACGCATTAGGGATAGACCTTGGTGCGCTGTATTTTAGATACCGACAGTTCAAAAAGAATAATAAAATCGTAGATAACTGGGATGCACATATTGACCAGTATCAACTGGGATTTAAAGTGCGTTTGTTTTAAGCTAATAGTTCCACTGGTAGGTAACCTTTACAGACTTTCCTGTGCTGTAAGCTGAGCCGCTCTGATTTTGCTACATCAGGCGGCTTTAATTTTATTAATGATTTATATTGTTGTGGAGATATGCATTGCTGGATATCAAGGATATTTGCAGGACAAGCTCTACACACCAATCGATGTACTTGTAACGGGGGATGGAAAATGGTGCTCATAAGGGGCTGAAGGATTTTCCCCGTTTATCAAACTAGACTGCAAATACTGGGATGCTGATCGTGAACGTACGTTACGACAAGGGGATGCTGATCATGTTAAACGAGGTTTATACTTCAGCATTCGCAAGTTTTAAGGAAGTTCACCTGTTAATTGTTTTAGCGTATATCTTTATAATGCAACAATATTGCATTTGTTTTGTTTTGTTTTTACATTTGTTTAAACGAAATTACTATGAGCAGCATTTCCAAAAAAGTTAAATTACCTGTCACCGTTCTAAGTGGATTTTTAGGTGCGGGAAAAACCACACTATTGAATCATATTCTACACAATAAGGAAGGCAAGAAAGTTGCTGTTATTGTTAATGATATGAGTGAAGTGAACATTGATGCACAAGCTGTTGAACGTGAAAATGTGCTTTCGCGAACAGAAGAAAAGTTAGTGGAGATGAGCAACGGATGTATTTGTTGTACCTTAAGGGAGGATTTGATGGTGGAGGTGGAGCGACTAGCGAAAGAAAATCGCTTTGATTATCTTCTTATCGAGAGTACTGGTATTTCGGAGCCTATTCCAGTAGCGCAGACATTCAGTTATAGTAGTGCTGACAATGGGATTGATCTGTCTACGTTCAGTTACATTGATACTATGGTAACTGTGGTGGACTGTTTCAATTTTGCTAAAGATTTTGGAAGCGCCGATACCTTATTAGATCGGAAACTGACGGATGACGACTATGACAATAGGGCAATTGTAAATCTGTTGACTGATCAGATCGAATTTGCCAATGTTATCCTTTTGAATAAGGCCGATCTGGTATCTGAGGAAACTTTGGGCACTCTCGAGTCTGCTATTGGGCGGCTCAATCCCGGAGCCAAGTTAATCCGTACACAATTTGGACGTGTTGATCCAAAGGAAATTATGGGTACGAGCTCGTTTGACTTTGATGAAGCTTCCTCTTCGGCTGGATGGATCAGAGAACTTGAAAATGAACATAGCCCCGAAACAGAGGAGTATGGTATTTCATCTTTTGTCTTTCGATCGCAACGGCCCTTCCATCCACAACGGCTGCACCGTTACCTCAACGAGCGTTACCCGCACAATATCATACGAGCCAAAGGTCTACTGTGGTTGGCCTCCCGCCCGCATTTGGCCATCAGTTTTAGTCAGGCAGGTGGTAGCGTAAGGTTGGAAAGTGCAGGCTCATGGTGGAGTAGCATGCCCGAAGAGCAGCGCTATCAGTATCCCGGTTATGCCGAAATCAGCGCTGAACTTCTTAAACGTTGGCATCCGGAGTGGGAAGATCGAAAAAATGAATTGGTATTTATAGGTCAGGATCTGGATAAAGAAAAATATCTGGCGGAGCTGGAAGAATGCCTGTTGACCGAAGAAGAAGGCGATGACTGGCGTTTTACCTGGTGGAAAGACGAATTTCCTAAAAATATTTAAAACTATTTGCGATCTGCATCGGTTAAAAAAGTAAGTAATGTAGGTTAGATATTGTATTTTTCGAAGGTCAGGGGGTGATTTCCTGGCCTTTTTTATGCTGATTTGTCAGATGTTATTAAGTTACGGTTCTGAACCTTCATCAATCCCCCATAAAAAAAATAGGGATCTCTTCCTAAAACGCTTGATCATGATGGTTGAAAATCATCCTTCTGATTCCAAAAATTTCAAAGTATTATAGCAATTTTGAAATTGTATAGTAAAAGGACAGCATAGTTGTGGGACAATTATCGTCACCATGCACGATAAAATTAACTATGAGCAGAATGTAATTTCTAAAATAATACCTTTAAGGTTTTAACTTGTATTAATGTCGATACTAAAAAAGTATTATAAGAAAGTGGAGGCTTATTTTAATGCTATTGAATACATGTACACGCTGGTAATATCTTTAGGCCTTGATTGGCGAAAGGAATCGATCTGAAAAATGTAATTAACACGCTCTCAAAAAAATAGTATTGATATAACCTAAATATAGACACTCTTTGACCGATCTATTCGGTGAAATATAAGTAACGAGATTGTCAGAATAATCATTAGTTATTTAGAATAGTTTTAAATAGATGACTTTGAATGTATATTTGGAATGCAGAAAAGGTATACCTTTTAACTGCATACTGATTTTATATTGAACGATTATTGTTAGCTAGATGAATAAAGTAGAACTGTTTGAAAATGAGCGCGCAAGTGGCTATGACCAATTTGTTGAGAGCTGGATTCCCAATTACCATTATTTTTTAGATCAGTTGCCAAAGCTCCTCCGAGAAACTGAAAATAAGGATTTATTGGTGGTCGGATGTGGCACAGGAAATGAAATAGAACGTTTTGTTGACACAGCAGAATCTTGGACAATAACCGGGGTAGATCCGTCGCCTGAGTTGATTAGTCAGGCCCTGGAAAAATTTGAAGCGGATGAGAATGTTCATCTTGTCGAAGGTGTGGTAAGTGATTTGGACGAAGAGAAACAATATGGTGCTGCGACGCTTTTGCTTGTATTACACTTTTTAGAAGACAATGGCGAAAAATTGGTTCTGCTCCAAGATATTTCCAAGAGAATGATGTCGCAAGCACCCTTGTTATTATTAGATATTACGGGCAATAAGGAGCAGATTCAACAAAACTTGCAGTTGTTGAGGCTTCTTCTGCCCAAGGGGATAGATGAAATACAGGTCGCTCAAAGATTGCGAAGAATCGAGCATGAATTGTTGCATGTCTCGGAAGAACGATTAGCCGAGCTCTGTGAGGAAGCTGGATTTGAACCTCCTGTTCGATTCTTTCAATCATCGATTTATATGGGGTGGATAACCCGAAAAAAAGATATTATTTCCTTTTCTTAGCAAAGGGATTGAAGGAAAGCCCTGCATTAATATAAAACGAAGGATCAGGACTTGCTTCCCATACATAATCGCGCTGGGTTTTGTTTTTTTCAAATACGCGTGCACGAGGTATGGTTTTTAGTCCTGATTTAAGGGTAGCAATAAAAGATCGGCCCAGGTTATGTTCATAAGTCAGACCCGAATTGATCTCCATCTGACTGAAGGTATATACTTTTTCAGCGCCCTGAAAGTTATAGAGGTAGAAGATCGTACTATTTAAATCGGAACCTATTGAAACGCGGCCATTCCGCAAGACCTCTTTTCGAAGGTAGGCTCCTTTAGGTAAGATGACATCAAGTATCATCCCATTGGCAAATTGTTGCTTGTAGGCAAAGGTTGGGAAAACCGGAATAATTGCTGCCGGATCTATAAAGCCGATGAGGCCCACCGCCATTTGAATCTCCCGCGTAGCTTTTAGTACCACAGTAGCAGATAATATCCCATTAATGCGTTCTATTGCTTTTTCACTCCCATTGGCAGCAACCGTTGCGGTATAAAATGCTACTTTGCCCCATAAACGTGAATAACGGGTAAGATTAAGTGATTCGTAATGATAATGATATTGATGGGTTGACTGTATGGTGGATTGTGCGATGGGGTCTAGACGATTGGAGTTGATAGAAGTGAATTGATAGCCAATATTGGTACCCAAGTTCCAGGTTCTGCTCTTTAAAAAATTAATGTTGATACTACCTCCGGCTTGGTACATCGATTCTACTTTTGTTTTAGGTAAATCCTGACCTTGGAGTTTTGATGAATAACGGTATCCTGTATTGGATTCATAGGTCAAATTGAGAACCCGTGTTATGGGGAATTTGTCGGTAACAACAGCCCTCACTTTTTGCTGTACGCTATCTTTAGTCTGTGCGATTGAAGTGGATATACGAAACAATAGTACAAACACTAAAAGTATTTTTTGCATAAATGTATGATTAAAATCATTGTAAGGATAGCCGAAATTTGTAGGTGGAATTTTTTTTTAGACCAACAGGTGTTGTTTTTATACAAAAGTCCAATTTAGGGGAACAGTGAAAAGGAACGTTAAAAATCATCTCCCAGTTTTGGTATAAAAAAAACAGGTCTTCGTATAAGAGATCGGATTCTTGCCAAGAAAAGCTTTATTTTTGTTATTTAGGTTAAAATCATTCTAATGCATGCAAGACTTCAATAATAGCATTGTTTTAAGGTATTTTACAGAAAATAAATTCAGGCCACTGCGACACGTGGTTTTTCTGATCGGCTTACTGTTGCTCTTTGCAAATGCAAATTCGAGTTCTCATTTTCAAGGGAGTTACCGGTTTTATTTTTCTATTATCCTATGGTTTGTATTCGTCTGCATGTTTTACGCCAATATGTATGTACTGATCCCAAAGTTTTTCTTTAAGGCCAAATATGAGTTATATGTCTTAGCACTGATATTGCTGGTAACAGCCAGTTTGCTGGTAGTCATGTACATTGCAAATTACATCTATTCCATTCATATTCCCGCTATAAAAAAACCGGAGTCGGACTCTATGGGGCTAATCGCCGCATTATTTATCTGTATTCCGATTATTCTAACCACCACGACATTTAAGCTTTTTAAACGTTGGTTGGAAGACAATAAGCGTATTTCTGAACTGAAAAACCTGGCTTTGACCACAGAGCTTGTTTCCTTAAAAAATCAGATTCAGCCACATTTTTTATTCAACATGCTGAACAACGTTAAAGCTTTAATTCGAAAAGATCCGAATATGGCTACCGAGGTCATCATGAAGTTATCAGATTTTCTAAGATATCAGCTGTATGAAAATAACGATGATAAGACACTTCTGAAGTCCGAAATCAATTTTATAAGCAATTTCCTGAAATTGGAGGAAATACGCCGCGATAACCTAAAAACATGTATATCTTGCCCAATAGAATTGGAAAAAAAGGGTGTATTTCTACCGCCGCATCTATTTACGGCCTTTGTTGAAAACGCGATTAAACATAGTCTCAGCGCCGGTGATGCTGATACTTTCATCACAATCCATTTTTCTGAGACGGATCAGCAGCTTTGTTTTGAATGTGAAAATTCGAAAGATCCCGACAACTCATTTGTCCGAAGCAAATATAGCGGACTGGGATTGGCTAATGCCAAAAGACGACTGGATCTGCTGTATAGAAATGATTATGAACTTTCGGTGTCAACAACTGAGACATTATATAGCGTTAAACTTACTATTCCCTTATGAATTGCATTATTGTAGACGATGAACCCCTGGCTAGGGAGGAAATGAAAAATTTAATCGAAGAAATTTCGTCTATTCAGATAGTCGGTACATTTTCCAATGCGATATCGGCATTGGAATGTATTAAGACAAACCCGGTGGACTTGCTTTTTTTGGATATCGAGATGCCGACGGTCAATGGACTCGATTTTGCACAGTCTCTTCCAAATGACAAGCTGGTTATCCTGACGACTGCCTATGCGCAATATGCACTGAAAAGTTACGAATTGGATGCAATAGATTATCTGCTGAAACCGATTAATAAAGACCGCTTAGCCAAAGCGATCGATAAAGCAATGGCCTATAAAAAATTACTAGCGTTAAAAGAAAACCAAAGTACGGTTGAGAAGGCCAGTGAGGATGCACTTTTTATTAAATCGGATAGGAAATACTATAAAATTGCATTTACTGATATTCGCTTTATAGAAGCACTCAAAGATTATGTGGTTATCTATACCCGGAATAATAAACTGATTACTGCAATGAATTTGAAGACAATTCACCAGAAACTTCCGGTGAGCCTGTTTGCGCGTACCAGCAAATCCTATCTGATTAATTTATCGTTTATTGATTCTTTTGATAACCATACTGTTTACATCGATAAGTTTGAAATCCCGATTGGTGAGATTTATCGAGAATCTTTCTTTAAACAATATACCGGAGGGCTACTTTGATCGAATAGTTATCCTAGGCAACCACAAAGCGATCCAGAAAATCAACTTGGATACCATAACTACGTAGGAAATTTGTCAGATAGTCGACACAACACTCTTCTGTTTCGAACCGGAAAATAGCATCCTCATCATCAAGATCAACCGTGGCATCTTGTACTTGTGGAAGATGAGTTTTGACCAATTGCATCAAAAAATTTTTCTTGTCTTTGGTCTTCACAGAACTTTTAAAAATCAACACTTGCCTAACTTTCATCGCTACTAATTTATTTGCGTTCAAAATCATTTGATTCCCCAATCACCTGAGGTATCCTTACAAATTTATGTTCCTGGTGACACCGGGAAATCGATATTATACGAAAGCATTTAATTTTTATACAAAACAAGATTGAGCAGGCAGTGTACGCATGATGTACATCAAAAATAAATACCAGCGGCTATCAATTCTAAATTTCTACAGAAAGGGGAGGCATCTTTGTCAGGTGTTACAGTTAAGTAGCTTTTTAGTTTTTGAAATATGATTACAAATTTAGTTATCCTATTTTTAAGCACGATAGTCGCTTTTTGGATCAGCGCTATCTGTGGAGGAGGGGCAAGTCTTATCCTTATACCTCTCTTGAATTTTATGTTACCTTCATCGGTCATTCCTTTCTCGTTGACTATCGGTACATTTACAAGTTCAGTCTCAAGAATAGTCGTTTTTAAACGGCATATCAACTGGAAAATCTTTTTATGGTTTGTGCCGTTTTCCATTCCAGCTGTACTATTGGGGGGATATCTGATTAAATATATCGAACCCTCTTATTTGCAGTTGATTGTCGCGTTTTTCCTTATTGGAAATATCCCCCAATTATTTGGATCAAAAAATGCGGATTTGCCATCGGAAAATAAGTATTCGAAATCTTTTTTGGCAATTATTGGTTTTCTTTCCGGCTTTATTTCGGGAATAACAGGTGCGATTGGGTTGCTGTTTAATCGGTTCTATCTGAGAATGGGCCTTTCCAAAGAAGAGATTATAGCCACCCGTGCCGCAAATGAAGTGTTTTTACATCTCGTAAAGCTTATTATTTATATTATTTTAGGTCTGTATTCTAAGGCAGCCTTGGGACTGGGTTTGGCTATTGCCATAGCAACAATAGTCTCTTCAGTGACAGTCAAATTTATATTGCCCTATGTCAGTGATAAGCTCTTTAAAAAAATAGGTTATGGCGCTATGGTGGTTTCGGGAGCAGTATTGTTGGTCGGTAGTTCGCGTAAGATTGTCGATCAGGATAGTTTGCTGATTAGCTTGGCTCATTCGCCAAATAAAACCGAGCTTACTTTGAGCTGGAGAGAAACAAATCTTGTCTTGGAATATAGTAAAGCTCATGGTCTGGAATTCGAACGATCTATTCACTGGACTGGTCTGCCGCTTCAGCTCCGGCAAAAATACTTTACCCTCAGCAAAAACCATAGGAGTATCCATATCGAAAAGGTTATGCAGTTTAGAAAAGGAGCCAGCTATGAATTTTACGCCCATAAAGAAGGTGTATTGACACGATTAGATTAGTGTTTTTTACGAGCAACATGTTTATTTTTAACGCTAATCCTCCATTATAATTAATACTAATTCTTGGTTAAAATATATAATCCACCTATTTAGTAGTTTATTGAAAAATATTCCTATATTTGAGCCGTAGAAATATTTAGTAGGAAGGATATGGCATTGGAATATTTAGCACAACAGGCACACGAACAACATTTAGATCAGGCTTTTTCGCGTAAAGAACAAATGATGATGCGTGCGTTATGTAGGCTTAAAATGTCTGATCGTGTTTTATATATCGGTGCTCATCCGGACGACGAGAACAATAAATTGTTGACCTTTTTGGCTCAGCATCAGTTGGTCGATACGGCCTATCTTTCCGTGACGCGTGGTGAGGGTGGACAGAATTTTATAGGCACAGAAAAGGGACTGGATCTAGGTGTACTTCGGGTGCAGGAATCACTTGCAGCCCGTGCAATTGAGGGAACAAAACAGTTTTTTACACGTGCTAAGGATTTTGGATTTGCAAAATCTGTCGATGAAACGCTGGCACGATGGGATGAAAACGGTGTACTTGCCGATATGGTTTGGACCATCCGTTATTTTCGCCCTACTGTAATTGTAACACGTTTTTCACCGGGTGTCCCGGACTCACATGGACATCATCAGGCTTCAGCAATTCTAGCGGCAAAGGCTTTTGATCTGGCCGCTGATCCATCAGCTTATATAGAACAGCTCTCCGAATTGGAGCCTTGGAAGGCTCGGCAGCTGTTGTGGAATGTGTATCAGGACAGTGGTGTGAAGGATATCGGTGGAGAAGTAAGGCCTTTGCCAGCATATTTTTCGCTGGATATTCCAGTGAGACACGGCTCTTTGGACTTTCATTATGGTGAGATTGCTGCAGAAAGCCGTAATAGGCATCGTTCTCAGGCCATGGGAAGTCTTGTTCGGCATCAGCCTAGCACCGAATATTTTGAATTATTAAAAGGTACACCGATCAGTTCGGAGAGACAGCCCGCTATTTTTACGCAATATACTGCTCAAGATTCTTATTCACTCGTATTTAATCGCTTGGTGGACGACCTCATTGCAAAATGTGAGTCAGATACAGCAGAACTTGTCTTGGAGCTTGGAACGATTTTATTTTGGATGAGGATTGTTCCCGATGGTCATGTTATCCATGAAAAGCGAGCTGAGGTAGAGCGTCTTCTGCTCGACTTTGCTGGTGTTTCTTTGGAAGTACAGGCTATTGAGGAACTGTGGGTACCAGGGACCGAGGTTAACATGGTCCTGAATGCGCATATCCCATCGGAATCCAATCTACAGCTGACCACGGTGAAAGTTCCATTTATTCGTAACGGAGAGCAAAAAGACTTTACTTTGTCACCTTCGAAGACGATCCATTTAAATGGTCAGCTTCTGGATACGATTTTACCTACTTTTCCAACTTGGCTTAGTGCTGAGGGCGATGCACATAACTATGCGCCGGCGTCGCCTGCTGATGTTGTATTGACACAATTTGGGACTGAATTGTCTGTTCATTTGGAACTGCAGTTTGCTGGCTTACCGATTGCGGTTAAGCTACCTGTAAAACATGCTGCTGGTCCTGTTGCAGTTGCCCCTCCGGTGACAGCAACTTTTGAGTCGGATATCGTGGTGCTCTCTAATGCAACCAAACGTTCAATTGCTTTAGAGCTGCAATCTAATACCCCCGAAGCCTTAGCCATAAAGGTTAAGCTTACGCTACCGGATGGGCTCGATGTATTTCCGAAAGAAATTGAACTCAATATAGCGGGTAATGCAACCGAGAAGCTTAGCTTTGAGTTGAGTTCGCCTGCGCAGCAAGAATATATTCAAGAGATCGGCTTTGAGATTGAGACGGCTACAGGGCGGTATCCGTTCACATCCAGAAGTATTGTTTATCCACATGTTAATCAAGTAACTTACTTTCCCAAGGGCATATTGCGGGTGCTAAATTTACCCGTGAATATTACGGCCCAGAAAGTTGCTTATATTTCGGGGATGAACGATGAACTTGCAGGGAGCTTACGCCAGCTTGTTGGTCATTTGGAGATTATTCCATTTGAGTCAATTGGGGAAATGGATCTCTCAGGCTTTGATGCAGTGGTTTTGGGAATACGAATATACAATAGCCATCCCCTAATTACGGGATTTCATCAGCTTTTTCGTGACTATGTTGAGCAGGGCGGTGTATTGATAGGGCAGTATAATACGCCGTATGATTTGCATTTGACGGAGGTTGGAGCTTATCCTTTAGTGGTTTCCCCGGAAAGAATTACAGATACGGAAAGCCATATATCATTTTTGAACCCTTCCCATCGCATATTGAAATACCCTAATGTAATCGGACAGTATGATTTTCAAAATTGGGTGCAGGACCGGGCACTTTTTTTACCTCAAAAATGGGCTTCGGATTTTGAACCGATACTGCGTGGGCAAAATGGAGATAATCGTACGGAAGATGGGTTATTGCTACTGCACAAAAAAGGAAAAGGTTATTATATCTATAACAGCCTGTCGCTGTTTAGACAACTGCCAGCAGGAGTAGCAGGGGCATATCGGCTTTTTGCGAATATGTTATCCCTAGCTTCGCGTTAGACCAGAATCTTGTCGGGTAAAAAAAATCCCCAGTGCGTATTGACTGCACTGGGGATGGTATAACTGCTATTTTATGTCGATTTTTTCTAATCCTTTTTATGGAAAAAAGACGCTTTGGGAATATCGATCACTTTTGAATCATTGACATTGTACTGAAGTTTTAAAGTGAAACCTCCTCCAGCTTCAAGGAAATCTACAGCAATTGGGTGGTAGCCTGTTTCTAGCGCAATCTGTCCGCTTTTCATAATCGGTGCATGCTGCCCGTCATTATCAACGACAAGCTGATCATGGATCCGCAGGACACCACCATCATCACAAGTAAAATAGAAATTATAGATTCCTTTTTCTTTGACGTAGAGGTATCCTCTTATTTTTGCACCAAAAGAAGGCATTTTGATGGTATCGCTTAGCGCTACATTGTTAATCACTTCCTGACGCACTTCGGGACCCGAAATGGCAGAAGTATTGGTAAAAGTTCCATTGAAAAATGTTGCCGTAAGACCCGGAACCACCGTGCTTTCATCAACTTTTATACCCTTTTTCCAAGTATCATTTTTAAAATCAACCTGATAGAGCTCACTTTTTGCACCCGAAGGCGAGATTGTCGCAAAACGAATAGGGCCTTCTTTTTTAACGACAAGAGAGCCGTTCAGCACTGCGCTTTGCTTTGTTGGAAGACTACCATCGGTGGTATAATGTATTGGATTTTGGGGAAGTTCATTCGAGACTTTTAGTGTAGATTGTCCGTCGACAATTACCTGTGTTTCGGCGAAACCGTTGAGGTCTGGCATACGATACCGTAAACCCATTTTGTTCCAGAGTCCAAAGTGTGCAATCACTCGATTTCTATAGCTATCATACAGGGATTTGTTGGTCCATACGCGTTCCGATAAAGCACTTAAACGTGGGAGGATCATAAACTCTAACCGCGCGGTTGAGGGGATCATTTCTGTCCAGATATTGGCTTGTGCACCTTGGATCAAATGTGCTTTTTGGCTGGATATATCCGAAGGTACCACGCTCATATTGTACACGGCATCTAGGCTGCTGCTATTTGGAAGGTAATCAAAATAAAGCGGATTTGTAGGTGTCATAACGACCCTGTGACCACGGTTAACAGCTTCCATAGGTGCATTTTTTACCCAACCACGCCAGTACATGACCATCATGCTGGTATCGGAACTGCCGTCCAATATTTCATCCCAGCCGATACTCTGTTTATTTTTTGAACGGATAAAATTGTTCACTCTTTTGACGAAATAACCTTGCAGATCATGTAAGTTAGGTATTTGCTTTTCTTTCATAAAAGCCTGCGCAGCTGCTGATTTTGACCAGGAGTCTTTTTCTACCTCGTCGGCACCAATGTGAATATAATGTGATGGGAATAGCTCAATGATTTCGCTTAGTACATTCTCAACAAAAGTATAACTGCTTTCTTTCCAGGGGCTGATCGGTACAGAAAATTGTTTTCCCCAGCCCGCGGACTGACTGTCCAATAGGAGTTCGGGATAGGCCTTTGTAGCTACCATCATATGCCCTGGCATATCTATTTCCGGAATGATTTCTATTTGTCGGCTGCCCGCATAAGCTACAATGTCCCTGATATCCTGTTGTGTATAATAACCGCCATATTCTTCCTTTCCGTTTGTTGTGCGGATCAATTCCTTAGGCAGATTAAAGTCGGGATTTTCCTTGGCTTTCACAAAGCAGGCAGAATCCTGATTGTTATACGTCCGCCAAGCCCCTTGTTCGGTTAGTTTGGGGTATTTTTTGATTTCTATGCGCCAACCTTGATCGTCTGTCAGGTGCAGGTGAAATTTGTTAAACTTGTAGGTTGCAAGTAGATCGATAAATTTATAAATATAATCTTTTGGAAAAAAATGACGGGCTACATCGAGTTCGACACCTCGCCATTGGAAAGCTGGCTCGTCTTTGACCGTTACATAGGGGAGAGCAAGCTTAGCTGTTGTTCCTGAGAGTAAATATAATTGCTGGATTGTTTGTAATCCATAAAATGCACCCTTTTCAGATGCGGCGATGATCTGGATACCTTTTTGATCTATGATCAATTCATACCCCTCATTTGAGAGGCCTTGATTTTTAATCAATTGCAACGTAGCGCTGGCTTTCTTTACGTTTTTTTTGTTCAGTTTCCCGAATAGGGAATGGTCGATCCATCCCGATAATGATTTAGAAGATAGGGCTGGATCAATATAGTAACCCAATTCTTGACCCTTTAGCTGAAAATGGCCTGGCTTAGCCTCCAATTGCTGCGGAAATGGAATGAGTTGAGGAAGTGCATTTTTTTGTTGCGCAAAATTTAGTGTCGGCAGGTACAGGGCACAGGATAGGAGTAAGGTTGAGAAGATTTTATTCATGAACGTGTTTTTTGTGATTCACAAGTGTTATTAGATTTTGTTGCAATATACCAATATTTCAGGTATTGGTAGGTAATTTTAGTTGATCAATATTCCGTGAGATTATGCACGATATTCCTCTTGGTACTATTATAAATGTTTGTTTGACATTTATATATTTATTCTTATCTTTAACTTGAAAATAACCTTTATTTGAATGGGCCTATGTTGTGTTTATATCCTGAATATTTTCATTGTATAGTTGTTGTGGTGCTCAACAATTTTGCAAAAAGTTGCAAATGGATTGGGGCGAATGATAGTCGGCAAAGGATCCCATTCAAGAGAACAGGTTGGTGTTGTTAACTTATTTGGTGGTGGCGGAGCTATGAAAAATTTTCTCATTATTATTGTTTTTCTTTGGCAGTTGGCCTATGTTTATGGACAGCCCAACAATGCCCATTTTTTTTCCCTTCAAGATGGCTTAAGCAATCAGCAGGTACTGGATATCGTGCATGACGATGAAGGATTTATGTGGGTAGCCACAGAGCTGGGGCTGAACCGTTATGCGGGAAAGTCTTTTAAATCATATTATGCCGCCGATAAGCAGGACGGTCAATCGATCAATAGCAATGAAATTAATACGTTGCTGTATGCAGACAGGAAAGTGTATATCGGAACAAGGTCCAATGGGCTGAATGTGCTTGACCTAGGCACAAATAGATTCAGTTATTATACACATGATGCAGCTAATCCAAAATCCATAGCCACGAATGATATTACGGATATGATTGAAGGCAAGGATGGGAAATTGTGGTTAGCGACCTACCATCAAGGGGTGCAGCATTTTGATCCGGTAACGGGAGAATTTAGTCATTTCAATAAAAAGAATTTTCCGGGTCTTCCCGAAAATAGCATTTGGTCTCTGGCCGAAGATCAAAAAAGAATGCTTTACATCGGGCATGTTAACGAAGGTTTAACAATAATGGATCCCATTAGCCATTCTTTGAAAAGACTAACTAATCACAATACCTCCGGACAATTACCAGATAATGAAATTAAAGTTTTGTTTTGTGATCAAGCCGGCAATATGTGGATAGGGACCCGAAAGGGGCTGGCTGTGTATCATCCAGCTTCCGGTAAACTACAGCAGATTTCTTTGGCAGGATTGGCAAAAAATGGAAATGAACCTTTTGTATATGCGATTAAGGAAATTGGCCATACATTGTGGATAGGCGCCGAATCGTCGCAACTCTTTTTATTGCAGCCGAGCTATGGTTATGATAAGCGTATTGAAGCCGTACAGCATGTAGAGCGTTTTGATCTGGGGAAAGGCAATAATACGATGGTTCAGCATATTACTCCCGATCGGTTTGGAAACGTTTGGCTAGCGTTATATGGTGGTGGCTTGGGAGTTGTGAGTCATATAGCCCCCTTCTTTAGTTTCTTTCCATCAGACAATATGCTGCCGGATCGACTGGCAACAGTGAGCAATGTATTGGTGGGGGAAAATCGGACAATACGTTTGGCGACTGAAGGTTCAGGTCTGGTCGAAATGAATGCGGAAGGGCGTTTATTGAGACAGATTACCAAAAAGAATGGTGGGGCAGACGATTTCCTGCTAACAGCTTTTAAGGACCAGCATCAACATGTTTGGCTCGGATTACGTAAAGGTGGAATTGCCGTTCAATATGCTGGATCGTCCGTTTGGAAAACCATTGATTTAGGTGAGCCTGTGACGGAGGTACGCGCGATTTATGAGGACCATTTGGGACAGATCTGGTTTGCAGCACATCAAGGGGTATTTATATATGATGAAGGAAAGGGGCATGTCCAGAAGCTTTTGATCAACAAACCAATGCTTGGCGATTATGCGCCCCGAACGTTGATGGAAGATGGCCAACACAACATGTGGGTCGGAACTTATGGGCAAGGACTCTATGTTTACGATCCTCAGCATAAACTGCTTCGAAAAATGGACAAGGGTAATGGCTTGCAAAATAACACGATTAATCATTTGTTGCGGGATAGAAATAACAATATCTGGGTGGCTACAAATCAAGGACTGGCTGTACAGGAAGCGGGTAAGAAGATTGGTGATCTGTCTCTATTGATGCCTCCGGGAGGGAATGCATGGCTTTTTGTCAATGGACTCGCAGAAGATCAGACCGGAAATATTTGGTGTTCGACCAAATCGGGGATGTTACGCTATGTCCCGAAAGAAAGACGTTTTCTACAATATGACCAGTCTTTCGGTTTGCCTTTGGGAGGTTTTATCAATGCAAGTGTAGGAAAAGACAGTGAAGGTCGACTGTATTTTGGGATGCAGGAAGGAATGTGTTATTTCAACCCAGCCACAATCCCGTCCAATTTACCAACCTCGCCCCTAAGTATTAGCCGATTTATTGTTTTTCGATCCGGAGAGTCCGGTACGCAGGTCGATAAATATCCCTCGCCGACAAAGGCGATTGAACTCAATTATGATGAAAATAGCTTTCGTATCGAACTTGCTGTCATGGACTTTGCTCTAGACGGTTTGGTCGAGTTTGGCTATAAATTGCAAGGGCTTAATAATGACTGGATCTTTCTGGGAAACGAGACCAATCTCGATTTTCGTAATATACCCTACGGTGAACATGAGCTACTGATTCGTACCCGGATGAAAAATGGGCAATGGTCGCAGGACTACCAGCATCTATTGATCAACATTGCGCCACCTTTTTATCTCAGTTTATCCGCCAAGATCGTGTATCTGCTCCTTGTGCTGCTAATTGGATATATTATCATTTCTTTCTATTTCAAAAAAATGAAAGCTGAATCCGAACTAAAACTGAAAGAGCGGCAACATGTGCAGGACGAACAGTTACATGCAGAGCGCCTAAATTTCTATACGCATATAACACACGAGCTACGGACACCTTTGACGTTGATTCTAGGCCCCCTTGACGACCTGTCCCAAGAGCAGCAGCTTACTGAAAAACATCGCGAACTGGTTCAGACGGTACAGAAAAGCGCTAATAGACTCTTCACATTGGTCAACCAGTTGTTGGAATTTAGGAAGGTAGAATCGCAGTTTAAACCCTTTGTACCTGAAGCTGGGTCTTTGGGAGAAATGCTCGTAGATCTTGCCCATAAATACAAAACATTGAATCACAAACCTGGTCTTCGGGTGTTGTCTGAACTCCCTGTGAAGGATTCACGTACGCTATTTGATGCCGAAATCGTACAATTGATCGTCGATAATTTATTGTCGAATGCCTATAAATATACCGAGTCAGGTTATATTAAACTAAGCTTGCATTACGAAGAATCGGATTTGGACCATTGGGCGGTGTTGTCCGTAGAAGATACAGGAGTAGGTATTGACAAAGAAGATATCGGTAGGATTTTTGAAAAGTATTATCAGGTTGCGGGTACAGGTACTCAGGGTACGGGTATTGGTCTGGCCTTGGTGAAAGAACTTGTGGCGATCCATCATGGAAAGATTGATGTGAATAGTACATTTGGTCTTGGTACCACCTTTACAGTAAAATTGAAAACCGATCGATTACCTGTTGAGAATGGCGAGCTGCCTGTTTCTTCGCAACGTCCGCTAGTGCTATTGGTTGAGGATGATCTGGAACTTCGTGAATATCTGGGAAGTACCTTGCAAAGACAGTATGATGTAGTGCTCGCCGAAAATGGAACTGTAGGCTATCAAATGGCGATGGCTAGAGTGCCCGATTTGGTGATCAGTGATATTATGATGCCCGATATGGATGGTTTTCAGCTTGTACAGCAATTGAAACAGGAACGTAGCACAAGTCATATCCCACTGTTGCTATTGACAGCAAAAAACACCGATGCAGACCGACAACGGGGCTATGATCTGGGGATAGACTCCTACCTGATCAAACCAGTTACAGCAGCTTTACTTTTCAAACGTATTGACAATCTATTGAGCCGACAGAAACAGATCAATGAACTGATTTTGGAAAGTTTAAATACAAAATCATCTTTTTCAACTACCAATATAGAACTAGAACAAAAGCCTACGGAGGAACTCTGGCGTGAAAATGAATTTGTTCAGGATTTTATGCAGATTGTCGAACAGCATATGCAGGATGAGGTATTGGATGCTGCTGCCCTCGCTGATCGCATGAATATGAGTCAGTCTACCCTTTATCGGAAATTGAAAGGCATCACAGGGAAAAATATCAATCAACTGGTACGTAAGATACGTATCCATAAGGCGGCAGATCTACTTCGGACCGGGAAGTATAACGTGACTGAAGTGTCATTTATGGTCGGAATCAATAGTGCGATTTATTTTCGACAATGTTTTAAAGAGGAGTTTGGCCAGCTACCTTCCGAATATCAACGATCCGACAATAAAGCTCGCGTAGTGTATTAAAACAATCCACATCAGATAAGTATGCCCCTACTATTTAAACATAGCTAGGGGCATAGTTTTTTCGTAGATCAGTTTGAGAAAAAAAACATAAAATATGCCTTAAATATATTTAAAAAGCTGTTTTTGACTAAAAAATATATGTTTTTTGACGGATTTGTGTACGATAGAATGCTGCAAAATCGGCTAAGTTTGAGGTATTAATCCAATTATAAATCTAGGTAGGGGTGGCAACGATGCAAAAGAAATAACCAAAGTAGACCGTAGTTTACCATCATATTGTCTTGTCCGGCTAGATTGTATTATTTACTGTTTAATTCGTATTGAAATTTATGAAAAACTTAAAGATTGCTTCTTTTTACACCATGTTGAGCGTGATGCCAACATTGCTGTATGCGCAGGAGAAGGTTACGGGACAAGTTTTCAACAAAGCAAACGAGCCTATCGTTGGTGCGAGTGTACTCCTCCTGGAAGGAGGTAAGGGAACCTCAACAGACAAATCGGGGAAATTTGAGCTGAATGCTAACAAAGGAACGCTCGTCGTGTCATTTGTTGGGTATAAGACTCGTCGAGTTCCATTGGATGGAACAACAAATTTAAAAATCCAGCTCGAGGCCGATGAAAATGTATTGGAGGATGTCGTCGTTGTTGGTTATGGTAAACAGTCCAAACGTAATATTACAGGGGCGGTAAGCAATATTAAATCAGAGGATATTGTACGGTCATCATCGACGACGACTGCTGGGGCTTTGGCAGGAAAGGTGCAGGGGATCTCAGTGCGTGCCAAAGACGCGCGTCCCGGTCGTGGTGCAGCGATCGAAATCCGGAATATGGGCTCGCCTTTATATGTAATTGATGGTGTTGCTTATGGAGGTCAGGAAGGTACTGATTGGGTTGGTACACAGAATGGCTCCGGCGCAGATATCTTTAATTCACTGAATCTAGAAGATATTGAGAGTATCTCTATTTTGAAAGATGCCGCCGCAGCAGTATATGGATTCCGTGCTTCCAGAGGTGTTGTATTGATTACCACCAAAAAAGGCGCAAAAGGAGAAAGTGCAAAAATCAATATTAATGGCTACCAAGGCTGGCAAAATTTGACACGTTTTCCGACCATGGCAAACGCTAAACAATACACACGTGGATTGGTTGAGGCCGCACAGAATGAAAACCGCGACCCGAGGACGGTATATACGCCCGAGGAGTTGGCGAAATGGCAGGCAGGGACAGAGCCCGGCTACCAAGGCTATGATTATTATGACATGGTGATCCGTAAGAATATTCCACAGCGATACATCAATGCCAATGTTACCGGTGGAAATGAAAAATCCAATTACTTCCTGTCATTGGGCCACCTCAATCAGGATGCAATGATCAAGGATTTCAATTATAAGCGAACCAATTTCCAGGCCAATATGGAAGCTGAGGTACTCAAAGGACTTACTGTCGGGACGCAGATTTCAGGAAGACATGAGGGCACACAGGATGTTGGCTTACCAGGTGGGGATGGATACTTCTCGTCTATTTTGGCTATTATGAAAAATAGGCCGACTGTAGGTCCCTACGCAAATGACAATCCGGAATATATCAATCATACCAATGATTTTCCCTATAACCCGGCTCTCTTTAGTCGCGATATTGCCGGCTATAAAGACAATAAATACCTTGCTGGAAATGTGAATCTCTTTGCGGCCTATAAGACAAATTTTGGTTTGTCGGCAAAAGGAACTGTTTCTTACAACTATACCAACAATAAATTTGAAGGCTTCCAATATACCTATGATGTATATCGGTACGAAAATAATGCCTATAAGCGTACTGGTGGAAGTGATGCTGGCTGGCGTTACGATACCACGAGGGAGATTGTTTCCCGCTTTGCACAGTTCCAGATCGATTATAACAAGCAGATCGGCGATCATACTTTCGCGGGAATGTTAGGCTATGAGCGTTCAGATTGGGACCGGACGTATAAGGCATTGGGCGCAAATCCTTCAAACAATTATATTCCGTTGTTAAGACTGTCGGAGCTCAATAGTTTGGCCGATGAATGGGCTTACGAGGCTCGGGCTGGATATATTAGCCGTATCAACTACAACTACAAGGGCAAGTATCTTCTGGAGGTACTGGGCCGTTATGATGGTTCCTTTAAATATTATGAAGGTAAACGCTGGGGATTGTTTCCAGGAGCATCGGTAGGTTGGCGTATTTCGGATGAAGGGTTCTTTAAATCCTTAAAATCTGTGGTGAGTGACCTTAAAATCCGTGGTTCGATCGGACAAACAGGACTTGAAGAGGGCGTGGGAATGCACGATTACCTTGCCGGGTATAATTGGGCGGCTGGAAGTGCTGTCTTAGACGGAGCTTATGTGCCCGGGGTACAGCCTAGAGGTTTACCAGTTCGCAACCTCTCCTGGGTTAAAAACACCAATTATAACATGGGTATCGATGCGACACTGCTGAAAAATAAGCTGACATTGACGGCCGATATCTTTAAAATTATCCGTACTGGATATCCTGGCAAACGGTACGATGTCCTATTACCAGCCGAAATCGGTTATGATCTTCCCAATGAAAACCTCGGTAAGAACGGCTATTATGGAGCCGAAGGTATCATTACCTATACCGATAAGGTCGGTGAGCTTAACTATGTTGTCAGTGGGAATATGACTTTTTCACGTTATCGTGACCTAGAAACCTATAAGCCTCGTTTCAGTAATTCGTGGAATGAATACCGTAACTCGATTGAAGACCGCTGGGGCGGAGTATGGTGGGGATACCAAGTAGTTGGACGATTTCAGTCGGAAGAAGAGATCCGTAACCATCCGATCAATAATGATGGTCAGAACAATAGGACGCAACTTCCTGGTGATCTGATTTATAAAGATGTAAACGGCGATGGGGTTATCAATGATATGGATCAGCGTCCGATCGGTTATCCGACGGGTTGGGCACCGATGATGAGCTTCGGTGGTCGGATAGGACTTGACTGGAAAGGCATCAACTTAAATATTGATCTGGCCGGTGGTGCGGTGCAATCCTGGTTTCAGGATTATGAATTACGTAATGCCTTCCATGGTGGGGGTAATTCTCCAGCTTATCTACTTGAAGATAGATGGCATCGCAAAGACCCTTATGATCCAAACAGCGAATGGATTCCGGGACGCTACCCTGCGATTCGTAACGGCAACTCGGGTCCCAATAGTCGAAATAGTGATTTTTGGTTGACCAATGTACGTTACCTGCGTGTCCGCAACCTGGAGGTTGGATACAATCTGCCAAAAGCATGGATTCAAAAGATAAAGGCCGAAAAAATACGGTTCTATATCAATGCCTCAAACTTGATTTCGTTTGACAATGTCAAAGACTACCAGATTGATCCCGAGATCGAAGCGAGAGCAGCAGTAGTATATCCACAGCAAAGGGTATTTATGGTTGGATTTAATATGACTTTTTAACATGAAACGATTTAAACTTACATATATAGGAGTTGCTTTATTGACCTTGTCCTCGTTGAGCAGCTGCAATCACGACGATTGGTTTGACCGGGATTCAAAATCATTGATTACCGATGCACAGCTTTGGAATGACCCAAAACTGTTGACTTCACTCGTCGCCAATTATTACGATAGAATGCCAACGCTGCATGGTGTTTTCAATACAGGAGGAATGACCGAATTGGATGATGCTATGTGGTCGGGACATCGCGATCAAAACTGGCGTAATGATTATCAGTTTGGTGACGATTACGGTCGCTATTGGGATTATGGATTGATTCGGGATCTGAATCTTTCCCTCGAAAATATCGATCAGTTCAGTACACAATTGTCTGATGCACAACGCAAGCAGTATAAAGCCGAAATACGCTTCATCCGCGCTTTCGTTTATTTTGAGCTCGTCAAACGCATGGGTGGGGTTCCGATCGTTACAACCCAGCTCATCTATGACTTTAGCGGTGATCCAACACCATTGCAGGTGGCACGTGCAAAGGAGTATGAAGTCTACGATTTTATTTACAAAGAATTGGAAGAGATCAAGGAAGATCTTGCCGTCTATAATGCCAGTAAGACCAGAGCTAACAAGTATACAGCATTAGCTTTGGAAAGTCGGGCAATGCTTTATGCGGCGTCCATCGCGAAATATAATAATCTAATGGCCTCACCGATAACGACTGCCGGAGGAGAAGTGGGGATTCCAGCCAATATGGCGACGGGGTATTATACCAAGTCACTGGCTGCTTCCAAGGAAATTATGAATGGCCCCTATGCGCTTTATAATGAGAATGCCGATAAAGGTGCCAATTTTTATGATATGCTCAATAAGAAAACTGGTGCTGAAGTCATCTTTGCCAAGGATTTTGTCACGAGTTTAAAAGTTCACCGCTTTGCTTATGACAATATCGTCAGAAGTCTGACCGAAGACAATGAGTCGTCATCGACGATTTCTCCTTCATTGAGTCTTGTAGAAAGTTTTGATTATCTAGACGGTAGCAAAGGTACACTACATGATAAAAACGGCGCAGGAAATTACGTAGCCTACCAAAATATTAACGATATTTTTGCGAATAAAGATGCTCGTTTGTTTGGGACTGTGATTTATCCGGGAACTTCCTTTCGGGGACGTGCTGTGAGTATTCAAGCTGGAGTGGCAACTTGGGGGACGAATGGAGCTTACCAGTTTACAGCAGCGCCACAACTGGGACAGAATTATGCGAGTGGTGGTTTGTGGACCGGCTTTGATGGACCGCTTTATGACGCACAGGACGTCAGCAACACCGGCTTCTATATCCGTAAATTTGTCAGCGATGCGCCGGCAGCCAGTACACGCGGTACATCAGCTGCTAACTGGTGGCCGTGGTTTCGTCTTGGTGAAATTTATCTCAACGCGTCAGAAGCTGCATTTGAGCTGGGACAGACTGTGGACGCAAGAACTTACGTCAATAAATTACGCGAAAGAGCAGGATTTCCGGCCAATAGCGTTAGTAACCTAACAATGGATATTATCCGGAACGAACGTCGTGTGGAACTTGCTTTCGAAGATCATCGTTACTATGATCTTAAAAGATGGCGTATTGCACATTTGGTGTGGGACGGATCGGAAAATGATCCCAACGCTGTTGTATATGGACTATATGCTTATCGTGTCGTGCGCCCAGGGCATGCCGATGACGGTAAGTATATCTATGAACGGGTAAGACCTGCGCGTTTCAGAAAGGCACGCTTTTTCCGTATGGCCAATTATTATGCGTCCATTAGTCAGGATGTCATTAATAAAAACCCTAAAATAGTTAGAAATCCATTCCATTAATCTAGTTGTACCATGAAAATAAAATTTTTAAGCTTATTGGTAGCTTTTGCAAGCTTACTCGTTGTAGGTTGTAAATATGATAATTTTGAAGCCCCAAAATCAACGCTTTCGGGACGCGTTGTTTATGAAGGAAAGGCGATTGGCGTTCGGAATAATGGGCCTCAATTGGAATTATGGCAGGATGGGTATCCGCTTCGCTCAGCAATACCCGTATATTTTGATCAGGACGGCTCTTTTTCTGTTAGTCTTTTTGATGGCGAATACAAATTGGTGCGGAAAGGAGATTCACCATGGCTACAACAGGCAACCGATACGGTTTTGGTGCAAGTGAAGGGCAATACGACAATTGATGTGCCTGTAACACCCTATTTCACGGTGACAAACGAGTCTTTTCAAAAAAATAATAACAGTATTACTGCTAACTTTACGGTTAATAGAATAGTAGGTACGGCAAATTTGGAGTTTGTGCGACTTTACCTCGGTAAATCTGTTTTAACAGATCAGGTACAACGCGAGCTACGTGTGGATGCCAATTTGGCTAATGTTGCTTTTGGTCAACCGACAAGTATCGTCGGTGAATTGCCGGACAACCTGAAAAACCTCGATTATGTGTTTGCCCGAATAGGGGTGAAAGCTACGGTATCTGGAGAGTACTACTATACGGCAGTTCAAAAAATAGCTTTAAAATAGGTGCTGATGGCAAGTAAAATTGCCGGATTACGAAGCCACGGGATCATATTCCGTGGCTTTTAAAGATGCAAAAAAAATGGTCTAATGCTTATTTATTCTACTAAACCTTCATGAAAAAAAACAAAATTTCAATCTTAGTTACCTTATTTTTAATACATGCTACATGCGGCGTTTTTGCTCAGGCTTATCGCAGCGGACCTACGGACAAAGATTTTGCAGGTTATTTATTTGCCTATTTCAAAGGTAATGCTGTCGCAGATGAAGCGGTTTGTTTTGCGATTAGCACAGATGGCTATACCTACAGAGCCTTAAATGAAAACCAGCCTATCCTGGATTCGAAGGTGATCAGCAAGACTGGTGGTGTACGTGATCCCCATATTCTCCGTGGCGAAGATGGGAAAACATTTTATATGGTGCTCACCGACATGACCTCCTCCAAAGGCTGGGATTCTAATCGGGGTTTGATCCTGCTAAAATCCGAAGACCTTGTGCATTGGTCTCATCAGGCAATCGATATCCAGCAGCGTTTCAAAGGTCAGGAAGCGTTGAAAAGAGTATGGGCACCACAGACTATATATGACCCTTCGGTCGGTAAATACATGGTGTACTGGTCCATGCAGCACGGAAATGGTCCGGATATCATCTACTATGCCTATGCTAATAAGGAGTTTACAGATTTTGAAAGCGAACCTAAAGTGCTGTTTCTTCCAAAAAATGGTAAATCCTGTATCGATGGCGATATTATTGCAAAGAATGGCTTGTTCTACCTTTTTTACAAAACTGAAGGACATGGAAATGGCATTAAGCTGGCGATAACCGATTCACTGACTTCGGGGAAATGGATTGAACAGCCGGGTTATAAACAGCAAACCAATGATGCTGTGGAAGGATCCAGTGTCTTTAAACTCAATCAGTCGGATAAATATATCCTTATGTATGATGTCTATGGTAAAGGGAAATACCAATTCTGCACCTCCGAAGACCTTGATCGTTTTAAAGTAATCGACCATCAAATTGACATGGATTTCCATCCACGTCATGGGACCATTATTCCTATTTCAAGACAAGAACTTTTGGACTTGACCTCCAAATGGGGGAAACCCAAAGATATAGAATTCGCATTCAGAAAGAATCCCGTTTTGGATGGCTTTTACGCCGATCCGGATGTACTCTATTCCAATAAAACAAAAAAATACTATATCTATCCAACGAGTGATGGTTTTGATGGCTGGGGGGGCTATTATTTCAAGACCTTTTCGTCTTCCGATCTCAATCAGTGGAAAGATGAAGGGGTGATTTTGGACCTGAAAAAAGATGTTGCCTGGGGACCTCGCAATGCATGGGCACCTACAATCACGGAAAAGAAAGTCAAGAACGATTATAAGTACTATTATTATTTTACAGCAGCGCAAAAGATCGGTGTTGCGGTGGCTGATTTACCTACCGGGCCTTTTAAGGACGCGGGAAAACCGCTGATCGATTTTAAGCCTGAGGGTGTCAATGGCGGGCAGGAGATTGATCCGGCGGTGTTTAACGATCCGAAATCGGGAAAAAGCTATCTGTATTGGGGAAATGGCTATCTGGCTGTTGCTGAACTCAACAAAGATATGGTTTCCATCAAAAAAAATACAGTAAAGGTACTCACTCCGGATAAGACATTCCGCGAAGGTGCCTATGTTGTCTACCGTAAAGGACGCTATTATTTCTTTTGGTCAGAAGATGATACCCGGAGTGAAAATTATCGGGTACGCTATGGAACTGCAACTTCCCCAGATGGACCGATCACAGTTCCGGCTAATAATTTAGTCTTACAAAAAGATCCTGCGAAAGGGATCTATGGCACTGGGCATAATTCGATTTTGCAGATTCCCGGTAAAGACGAATGGTATATTGTTTACCATCGATTCAATTATCCCAAAGGTATTGATATGGGCGACGCAGCAGGATTTAACCGGGAGGTATGCATGGATCGTTTGTATTTTGATGATCAGGGCAATGTGTTGCCTGTTGTTCCAACGCTTTAATCACTTGAACCTAATGCAAAAAAGTAAAATGAATAATCTCATAAAAAAACTATCCGTCTTAGCTGTTTCTATTGGTATGGGCATCAGTGGCCTATACGCACAGGCTGGATTTGGTGAAGCCGAAGCGATCAATTCAGACTGGCGTTTCCATTTGGGTGATATCGAGGGGCAGGCCAGCGCAGAAACGAAGCGTGGAGCTTGGCAGCAGGTCCGTTTGCCCCATGATTGGGGCGTAAAATACCCCCTCAGTCCAAGTTTAGCCAGCGCGACAGGCTATTTACCGGGTGGTATTGGCTGGTATCAAAAACAGCTCCTGATACCTATGGCAGATCAGGGCAAAAAAATATTTATCTATTTTGAGGGGGTATACAACCGAAGCGAGGTGTTTGTCAATGGCAAATCTGTTGGAAAACGCCCCAACGGCTATATATCCTTTTCTTATGATATCACGTCATATATTGAGTTTGGAAAAGAAAATACCATCGCTGTTAAGGTCGACCACAGTAAAAGTGCCGATTCAAGATGGTACACGGGATCGGGCATTTATCGTGACGTTTGGCTTGTAAAGGCCAATCCCTTGCATATCGATCAATGGGGAGTATATGCCTATCCCGAGCTAAAGCAAGGGAAAGGAATGTTAAATACCGAAGTGACCGTTGTCAATAGTACGTCCAACGGCAGTGCGGTTACCGTTGTGCAGGAGTTGATTGACGCCGCAGGGAAAGTTGTCGCTAATAAATCGGAGAAAGTGAAGGTTGATGCTGCTGCTAAAGCGACGATACAGCAGCAATTGACGGTTGCAAACCCTAAATTGTGGAGCTTGGATCAACCCAATCAATATACCTTGCGGACAAGCGTATTGCAAAATGGAAAGCAAATTGATCAGTCGGCAATCAAAACGGGCTTCCGAACTTTTACATTTGATCCAAACAAGGGCTTTGCTTTAAACGGCGAATGGATGAAAGTCAAAGGCGTGTGCCTACATCACGATGCCGGTGTGCTGGGTGCTGAAATGTATACCGAGGTATGGCGTCGGCGGCTGCAGACATTAAAATCTTTGGGTGTCAATGCCATTCGAACCAGCCATAATCCGCAAGCATCCTCGCTTTACACCTTATGTGACGAGCTGGGGCTGTTGGTTATGGATGAGGCATTTGATGAATGGGAATTTCCAAAACGGAAATGGCTGCAGGGCTGGAATGTCGGAATGCCCGGTTTTGAGGGATCGTATGACTTTTTTGAAAGCTGGGGAGAGCAGGATCTTGCAGATATGGTCAAACGGGATCGTAATCACCTCTCGATTTTCGCCTGGAGTATAGGGAATGAAGTAGATTATCCAAATGACCCTTATTCACATCCTGTCCTTAACGGCGAGAAGAAGGAGGGTGGTTTTACACAGGCTTCGTATGGTGGATACAAAAAGGATGCACCAGATGCGATGCGTCTTGGGGATATTGCCAAAAGACTGGTTGCTACAGTAAAAAGATACGATAAGAGCAGAGCCGTTACTGCAGGCCTCGCAGGTGTGGCTATGTCTAATGAAACAGCCTATCCTGGAGCACTTGATATTGCAGGGTACAATTATACCGAAAGTCGTTATCAACTGGATCATCAGCGTTATCCAGCACGCGTAATTTTCGGAAGTGAAAATCGACATGATCTTCCGGCATGGCTTGCGGTGCGTGACAATAACCATATATTTGGCCAGTTCTTGTGGACAGGTATTGACTACCTCGGAGAGTCGGGGCGTTGGCCTTCACGTGGATTTTATTCGGGACTGCTGGATTTCGCAGGTTTTATTAAACCGAGGGGTTATTATCGTCAATCGCTGTGGTCCGATAAACCAATGGCTTATTTGGGAACCTATCCATTGAAGGGCGGAGCAACGACTACCGATGTTTGGTCTGCGTTGGAATCCGAGCAAGGACAACGGAAAAATGAAGCGCCCTCCGTGGATGCCTGGCCAATTTGGAACTATCAGGAGGGACAGCAAATCAGGGTGGTCTGTTACACCAATAGCCCTCAGGCGCGATTGGAGCTCAATGGTAAGGTTGTTGGCGAAGAGAAAAATTACGATGAGAAGACAGGTATCATCTTTTGGGATATTCCCTATGCAGCTGGTAAACTAGAGGTTGTTGGTCTGGACACGAATAAAAAAGAAGTAGTTCGGCACACTATCGAATCCAGTGAACGTCCGGCGGCGATTCAGGCGACGGTGATAGGAGGGAAAGCGATTGAGAGCGGTGGCATTTTACAGGTTGCCTTGCAAGTGGTGGATAACAAGGGACTTCCTGTGGTCCTTTCGGAAGACGAAATCACCTGTGATATTGCTGGACATGCGCGATTACTGGGTATGGAAGCGGGAAACAATGCAGATATGGGCGACTATACCGATAATAAACAGCGCGTTTATCATGGAAAAATGATCGTGTATGTTCAGGCTTTGGGCAAATCGGGCGATACAATTAATATACGATTTACCTCGCCTTGGTTGACTATGGCAAACGTAACCTATAGCATAAAATAATTAACTCACTTGTCTTTATTGAACTTCTGAACTAAAAAAAGCACCGGAAAACTCCGGTGCTTTTTTTATGCCAAAATCTTATAGGATGTCCATTCCACTATTGGAAAAATTACGGTTTTATATATATTGCTGACAAAAAATATAAACGGCCAAAGCCAGTTTGTACTTTGCTGCTACCAATATAAAAATCAACAAGGTTATTTCCTTTCAAGGAAATAACTTTGTTGATTTTAGCTAATTGTCTATTATACTTTGCTCAATAGAGCAAACAAAGCTTTAGCAGTTTCTTCCGAAGATCCAGGGTTTTGCCCGGTAATGAGATGACCATCTTGGACTACATAACTATGCCAATCTTCCCCTTTGCTGTACTGACCACCCAATTTTACGAGTTCATCTTCCACTAAAAAGGGAACAACACCCGTTAGTTGAACCGCTTCTTCCTCGCTATTTGAAAATCCGGTAACTTTTTTGCCTTTGACCAGTGGCTGACCATTACTATCCTTGACATAGCGAAATACAGCTGGGGCATGGCATACGGCAGCGACAGGTTTGTTGTGGGCCCAAAATGATTCGATCAATGCAATGGATGTCTTGTCGTTGGTTAAATCCCACAAAGGTCCATGGCCCCCAGGATAGAAAACAGCATCATAATCCTGCTCATTGATATGATCCAAAGGAATGCTATTTGCCAATTTTGTTTGAAGCTCCTTATCGGCATCAAAACGTTTGGTTGCTTCGGTTTGAAAATCCGGGAGTGCACTTTTAGGGTCTATCGGTGGCTGACCACCTTTAGGCGATGCAATTGTCACATCGATTCCTGAATCTTGCAGAACGTAGTAAGGTGCAGCAAATTCTTCTATCCAAAAACCTGTTTTTTCTCCTGTATCTCCCAATTGGTCATGTGATGTCAATATAACCAATACTTTTAATTTGTCTTTTTTCATATTAAATAACCAAGTCTGTTAAAAAATTATATGTTTAAAACTGTAGTACAAAGTAGGGGATAAATTGCCAGAGCCCTATGTGATATACATCACAATTTAGCGAATGGTTTTGCTTTTGTGATATAGATCACATTATTTGGCTTGGTATAGCCTGCTCAGTGTTTCGCGGGAAACACCCAGATATGCTGCAATCAAATGTTTGGGAACGAGATTATAGAGTTCGGGATATTGCTGCATGAGTTCCTCGTAGCGGCTTCGAGCATCGTTGTTCAGCAGGGACATTATTCTTTTTTGTAGCCCAATATATCCTTTATTGGAACGCCATCTAAAAAAGGTTTCAACTTCGTGAATTTCCTTACATACTTTTTCACGGTCCTCGTTCGATAAGCAAAGAGTGTCTGCATCGCTGACACAATCTAAATTGACCGTAGCTGGGCCTTGATTATGCAATGCATTATAATCGGAAGCCCACCACGTTTTTGTGGCGAACTGTAAGATATGCATCTTTTGTTCATCATTGGTGAAATAGGTCTTTAGACAGCCATTTAGCACAAAATACTCTTGTTCCACAAGATCCCCTTGACGGATAATCATTTGTTTCTTTTTAAAGGAGATCGGTTTAAAAAAAGAAAAGAAGTAGTCGAATTGTTCGTCGTTTAACTGGACGGTTTTGTCGATATGTTGTCTCAGAATTTCACGTTCGGTCATAGCTAACAGTTACTTGATCGATTTAAAATTAAACAAAATCTCACAATGATAGCGAAGGGCTGCATCAAGTTCTCCTCAGATTCAAAATTAAGAAAGGAATAACACTACTTTTATAGGGGGTTAACAAGGGATTAGTAGGGGATATACCCCTGCTAACCCCCTGTTATACCCCTGCAATATATTAAGATAATATCAATTAGATTTTAACTTGTGCCCAAACAAAAAAGGACCTTGAAATACTTTAGCCGCGCTGCTAAATTTCCCTGTTTAACCGGTTTAGTGATTTAGAAAAAATGATTTTTTTTTGATTTTATTTTGTTTATACAAAGTTATTTTCTATTTTAGTGTTGCCCATTCAAGGGCACTTTTCATAAAATAGGTTAATAATATGGCTAAAACACCCGGAGTACCCCATGCTTTCGGGTGTTTTTTTTGTTTTTTACCCTTGCGTTATTTCCTTGGATATGTTCAACTAAATTTAAATGCTTAAGAACCTATATCTTGCCTGATTGACTCATTAGGTATATATTTCAGTTTTAATATTCTAGAATAATCGCTAGTAATCTCATGATTATGAAAATTTATTTCGCTGTATAACGATTCTGCTACAGTGTTGCTAATTATAATGACTTTGAGTAAGTTTAGGGAAAGAGCCACAGTAAATAAATTATGTCCATCGTTGACAAACAGACTTTAGCAGATTTAAATGTTACCAATAGCAGGTATAAGGATATGATTGATTTTTTCGATTGTACAGTTACCGTAGGTGGGCGGGACATGTTGTATAGTTATTTTCTTAAACCTCTTTCCTCTAAATTGGAAATAGAAAGCAGACAGCATTTAATTCTTTTTATGCAAAAAGTTGAGATTTCGGATCTATTGGATAAGTATATGATGCAGGATCTTGAGCAATATTTGTCTCTGCCACAGGAACCCTATTCACCTTCTCGGACTACTTATTACCTGGAAATGGTGTCAACGAATTTTTTGTCTTTGGATTTTAAAAAACGCGAGATACTTGTAAAGCGATCTATTCACGAAATAGCAAAGATTACGGATGGTCTTGCTATTTTATTAGAATATGTAAAATCAGAAGGTCATACTTTAGCTATTCTCAAAGAGTATAGTAAACACATAGATTATGTTTTGGAAGATATCGATCGGGATGAATTTATACAGTTGCTGAATAACAAATTTTCTAAAGAGCTGATGATCAAATACGATTATCTTTTTAGAAATATAAAACGAAATGCAATACGTGAGATTTTCGATGTTTTGTATCATTTGGATGCCTTGTTCAGTGTAGCAAAAAGTATCAAAGGAAAGAATCTTGTATTTCCTCAGATTGAGGAAAAGACAGGGGGAGAGGATATGATCACCATACGTGGAGCTTATAATTTATTTATCGAAGATGCCATTAAAAATGATGTCGAAATCAATAAAGAAAATAACCTTTGGTATTTGACTGGAGCAAATATGACAGGAAAATCTACCTTGTTGAAGACAATTGGAAGCTGTGTTTATCTGGCACATCTTGGTTTTCCGGTTCCAGCAGATGCGATGAAAACAGTGCTTTTTGATGGAATATCGGCGACCATAAATTTAGGTGATAATATAAATGCAGGTGCAAGTCACTTTTTTAACGAAGTATTACGGGTTAAACATTTGGCGGAGTTACTGGCATCCGGTAAGCAAATGTTTATTCTCATGGATGAGCTATTCAAGGGGACAAACCATAGTGATGCTAGTGAAGCAACCCAGGAATTAGTTAACTGTTTGAAAGGATATAAGAACAGTGTATTCTTATTGTCCTCACATATTACAGAAATTTGCCCCATACTGTATAAAGATGGTATTGCGATGAAATATTTAGAGGTTCAGTTGGATGAACAGGAGGGGATTGTCTTTACGTACCGACTTTTGGATGGTGTTGCCGAAGAAAAGTTAGGCATGTGGTTATTGCGTAAAGAACGGGTATTTGAGATTTTAAGGAAATTTGATTTGGGAAGACAAAAAGAATGAGATTGATTATATTGTTCCAGTTTTATAGTCTTTGGCAAACTTTTGGTCGAACATAACCAATTGTCTGTATCTTATCGGATTCCGTAGACTTGACAAAGTAATCTAAACCATTTTTTATGATATCCCGTATTCAATTTAGTGTTGTTCTATTTTTTATCTATTTTAATTGCTATTCGCAATCTAAATACGTCAATCCGTTTATCGGTGCGGTTACCAGTGGTGAAAAAGCCGAAACCGGTGGGCATGGTTTCGGTAAAACTTTTCCAGGGGCAGCAACTCCATTTGGCTTAACACAGGTTAGCCCCAACACGATCACTGGTGGAGATAATGGTTCTGGATACAACTACGAGCATACCTCCATCGAAGGATTTGCCTTTACACAAATGAGTGGTATAGGCTGGTACGGTGATCTAGGTAATTTTTTAGTCATGCCGACCACAGGAGAGCTGAAAACTTCGGCAGGCAGTGCCGAACATCCGGAAAAAGGCTACCGCTCTCGTTTTTCCAAAAAAGATGAGAAAGCAGGTGCCGGTTACTATGGAGTGGTGCTTTCAGATTATCATATAAAAGCTGAAATGACCGCTACACCGCATAGCGGTATGCTTCGGTTTACCTTTCCCAAACATAAAAAGTCGCGGATTCAGATCGACTTAGCGCGGCGAGTAGGTGGTACATCTACGGAACAATATGTGAAAGTGGTGGACAACCATACCATCCAAGGATGGATGAAGTGCACGCCCGAAGGTGGAGGTTGGGGAAATGGTGATGGGAAGGCAAATTATACGGTCTATTTTTATGCCCAATTTAGTAAGCCTTTTACCGATACAGGAGTATGGAGTTGTGCCCTTCCAGAGGGGCAAAAACGGAAATTGGAAGATGTCACAAGTGCCAGTTATCAAGAGATGGTTTCCAAATCTGTCGTCACAAAAAATATCGGCATTATGGAAGGTAAACATTTGGGGTTTTATACCGAATTCCCTACACAAGCAAATGAGCAGGTCTTAATGAAAGCTGGAATTTCATTTGTCAGTATGGAGGGAGCCAAAAATAACCTTGAAACAGAAATCAAAGATTGGAACTTTAACAATGTATTGGAGCAAATGCAGAAACGATGGGATGATGCATTAGGGAAAATCGAGGTTCACGGCGGGACAGAAGACGAGAAAACTGTTTTTTACACAGCTTTGTATCATTCGATGATCGATCCGCGAGATTTCTCGGATGTAGATGGAAAATACGTTGGCGGTGACGGACATATTCACCAAACGAAAGATTTTACCAAGCGAACAGTATTTAGCGGCTGGGATGTTTTTCGAAGTCAGTTTCCTTTGCAAACGATTATTAATCCGACTATCGTAAATGATATGATCAATTCTTTGGTGACATTGGCCGAAGAAAGTAAACAGGATTATTTAGAACGTTGGGAATTTTTGAATGCGTATAGTGGCTGTATGATCGGAAACCCTGCCGTATCAGTTATTACGGACGCCTATATGAAAGGGATATCCAACTTTGATGTAGAAAAAGCTTATAAATATGCGCGACAGACTGTTGAAAAATTTGGAAATGGAGAAAAGGGAACTACAGGAGAAATTTCAACGACATTGGAATACGCTTATACAGAATGGTGCCTGTCTCAATTAGCAAAACGATTAAATAAAACGGCTGATGTGGATTTATATGCTCATCGTGCGCAAAGTTATAGAAACCTATTTGATCCCACAGTCGGCTGGTTTCGACCGAAAGAACAGGATGGTACATGGAGTAAATGGCCAGAAACGGGCCGCTTAACCCAAAATTATGGCTGTGTTGAGAGCAACCCTTATCAGCAGGGATGGTTTGTCCCTCATGATGTGGATGGACTTGCAGGCCTTTTGGGTGGTAAGCAAAAAACCATCGCGGGTCTCAATAGTTTTTTTGAACTCGCTCCGCAAGATATGATGTGGAATAATTATTATAACCATGCCAATGAACCGGTACACCATGCACCCTTTTTGTTTAATCGTTTAGGAGCGCCATGGCTCACGCAAAAATGGACGCGTGAAATTTGTTCACGTGCCTATCATAATTCAGTTTATGGTCTGATAGGTAATGAAGATGTGGGGCAAATGTCAGCATGGTATGTATTGGCGGCATCTGGATTACACCCTATTTGTCCGGGTGACACACGCTATGAGATTACAAGTCCTGTGTTTGATACGATCACCTTTAAACTTGATCCCAAATATTATCCTCGGACACAGTTTGTAATCAAAACAGAAAATAACTCGCCTGAAAATCGCTACATCCAAAAGGCTGAACTTAATGGCATCTCTTATAATAACTGTTTTATAGATCACAATGAAATTATGCGAGGCGGAACCTTGGTGCTATTTATGGGTAAAGAACAGAATAAAGAATGGGGGGCTCAGTAAAATTGTTGAAAGCAAATAAAATCAAAGTTTTAAGCAAGTATCTGAAAGTCGCATCAGTAAATGTTTTGGCAAAATAAAAAGATGAATTACTTTAAAAAACAACTCTATATCCTGTGTCTATTGGGCTTGTTGGGCCAGGCAAAGCAGAGCTATAGTCAGCAGCTGCCGCTATTTAGCAAAGAAAGCAACAGCCTGTCTGGAGACTGGCTAATAGGAACTCCCCAGGCGAAAGCAGGACTTTTCAAGACGAAAGAAGGTCATTTGGTCTTTTCCAATGGTTTGGTCAGCCGTACATTTACGACTTTTCCAAATGTAGCCAGTATTGGTTTGGATGAATTGACTGGAAATACAGCATTTCTACGGTCGATTCGACCTGAAGCCAGCGTAACAATCGATGGGTTTACCTTTGATGTCGGCGGATTGGAAGGACAGAAAGTACATAATTATTTACTGAAAGAATGTATCCCGAGTTTAAAGGCAAACCCCATGGCTTTTAAATTCCATGACTATAAAATTGAAGATACAAAACCCCGTTTTGGTTGGAAAAAGAGACCAAACTGGATGCCTAAAGATATGCCTTGGCCTGTCCCGGGCAAAGAGCTGACATTTACCTATACATTGGATCAGCAGGTGATCGATGCGCTTGCAGCAAAGAATAAAAGTGACCAAAACAGGGCATTGCTGTTGGAAGATAAATTTCAGCATCTAGATTCCGGATGGAAGTTGATGGTTTCAAAATCACATGAGCGTAATTCCTTTGTCAATGAAGGAAAAGTGGGCGAAATTATGGCACTTGAAAATGCTGCTGTGTTCGCTGAAAGAACAGTTCCTCAAGAGGTAAAGGTACTCGTAGCCAAGATGAATAAAGGTACTGATCAATCCAACGATTGGGGATTGGGTTTTGGACTAAGCCTAACGAATAGTAATCCCAGACTTTATTGGAGAGCAAGCGAAGGCAAGGTTGTTTTTTTTGATGGCAAACGCGATAACGGAACTTTCGAAGTTGGTAAAGTAGATCAGCTATGGTTTAGATATGAAATAGCCGATAAAGAATTATTGGCACAAGCCTCTTTGGACGGACAGCAATGGCGTACTGTTGGTCATCTTCCACTAAAGTCGGGTGACAAGATACAACTGGTTCGTGTCGGAAAAATGGATCCAAACGGCGGGAATAAGGATGGTAAGGCTTCGACATAGGAAGGGCGCTCCAAAATAGAAGGTTTTTGGGCATACGGTGATTTTCCATCCCAATTTGCAGGCGATCTATCCAGTAAACTTGCTTATATGAAAAACATTACGGTACAGGTTCATTATGATCTTTATGATGACATGCCGATCTTTAGTAAGTGGATTACCGTGCAGAATCAGTCGGACCGGGAAATTGTGGTTAATAGCTTTAAGAGTGAGCAATTGGCTGTATTTGAGCCCGAAAGTTCGGTAGATCATAGAAGCCGTTGGTTATACCCTAATATCACGGTGGAAACAGATTATACATTTGGCGGTATGAGCGATGAAATCGTTTATTCCTCGAGTCTGGAGTGGAAAAAAGACCCGCTATATACGACACAGGTCCACTACGACCGGGAGACACCCTGTCTGTTGGAAGTTGCACCTAAAATGGGACCTGAACAACAGGTTGCTGCCGGTGGAGAATTTGCAAGCTATCGGGTTTGGGAGCTGTTGAACGATAGCTGGGAACGCGAACGTAAGAGCCTTGGATATCGAAAAATGCTGCGCTCCATGGCGCCATGGGCAACTGAAAATCCAATATTGATGCATGTACGGAGTTCGGACAACGAGTCGGTAAAAAAGGCAATTGATCAAGCATCGGAAGTTGGTTTTGAAATGGTGATTATGACCTTTTGGTCTGGATTCAATGCCGAAGATGATTCTCCCGAAAATCTCAAGCGTATGAAGGAGCTTGCTGACTATGCGCATAGCAAAGGAATTGAACTTGGAGGCTATTCGCTCCTGGCTAGTCGGCATATTGATGCTAAAAATGACGTTGTGCTACCTGAAGGCATGCATCCTCGCTTTGGAAGTTCACCCTGTATTGAGAGTGAATGGGGCCAGGCTTACTTCAAAAAGCTGTATAACCTGTATGAAAGTTCGGGATTGGGCGTATTTGAGCACGATGGATCTTATCCTGGAGATTGGTGCTATTCCACCGATCACCCCGGGCATCATAATGAAAAAGACTCACAATGGAATCAGTTTAAACGGATCACTGATTTTTACAAATGGTGCCGTGAAAAGGGAATCTACCTGAATATTCCGGATATGTATTTCTTGAATGGCGGAAACAAAGTCGGGATGGGCTACCGTGAGGCGAACTGGTCGCTTCCGAGGGCACAACAGGAGATTGTGGAAAGACAGAATATTTTTGATGGTACCTGGGCAAAGGCGCCGTCTATGGGCTGGATGTTTGTTCCTTTGGTAGAATATCAAGGTGGAGGCAAAGAGGCAACGATCGAGCCTTTGAAGGATCACCTACCGCATTACGAGCAACGCTTGGCCAATCTATTTGGCGCAGGTGTACAGGCCTGTTATCGTGGGCCACAGCTTTATGACTCCCCAGAAACAAAAAATGTAGTGGCCAAATGGGTGAATTTTTACAAGAAACACCGCGAAGTTTTGGACAGTGATATTATCCATGTAAGACGTCCTGACGGGATGGATTATGATGCTATTCTGCACGTGAATCCGGCGGGGAAAGAAAAAGGATTACTAATGATCTATAATCCATTGGACGAAGCGATAAAACGAAAAATTAAGGTCAACTTATACTATACCGGACTGACAGGAAATGCACAAGTGGTTGAGCAAGATCAGAACAGCAGCATAATACCATTAAATGCAGCCTCAGAAGCGATCTTTGAGGTCAATATACCGGCAAAAAGTCAAACTTGGTTCGTCATTAAGTAAGCCGCTCGGCAAACATTTCGGATCAAGACTTCAATTTTTTAAAGAGTCTTCTCATCACAATGATGAGAAGACTCTTTTTTGGACTTGACTTACATGTTATTTTGTGTGCGACTTTATCTGATTGACAAGAGTTCACCACATGTGTCTTTTCCGATCAGGTTTGTCGTCGTTTACGCAATGGGATAAGCCATGCTATACGTTATTCAATATGGAGCAATTTTTTGTGCTGTTGCGAAGAATGGCGCTTCCATTGAAGAGCCTTTTAAGAATAAGTCAGATAGGATCGCAAAAGAAGAAAACTCGTTTATTGTCAGTTTTGGACTTAATTAAAAAGGTTCTTTTTACTTAACGTCTTTTTTCTCCGGCCATTTTACAAACACGCCCGTTTCAAGTGTAAGTTCACCAGTTGCAGCATTATAACTATCCTTGGATAGGATAGGGATTTCACCGGCTACTTTACTTTGTTCGGGATTATGTGTACGGTTATGGTAAGTCGGCACTTTTTCAAGCTTGACCAATTTACCATTGATGCGTAGATTTTTTTGAACAACGGTTACTTTAGGCAATTTATCGTATCGGATGACATTCAACCCTTCGAGGTCCCGCTGTCTTTGGGCGAAATCAATAAAATACTTGTATTGCTCCAAGAACGATGTGATGTGTTTTTTCATCTGGATCTTTTTACCCGGGAAGGCTAGGGACCCTACATTGACCACTCTTTTAGTGCTTAAATCTTCGACATACATCGTGACCCAGGCCAGGAATGTTCATAATCGCCCCAGCTGAAATAGGTTTCTTTATCTTCTTCTTTACCAGTCTTAACACTGATACCGCCACCGGCAGATTGAATACCACAATATAAAGGCATATTGTTTAGGGATATATTAAAGGGTGAAATGTAAAATGAATAGTGGTCTGGGATTTCATCTTGTACAATAATATCAATGGAAATAGAATGGAAATCATTGACGGCTGAGTCCAATACATAATAGGAATTGGTATGCTGTTTTCATATTTTTTTTTAAGCTCCTCTTTGGTTTGGGAAAAGGCTGTGCCACTGAATAAGGTAAGTGGTACGAGCACCGCCAAAATATTTTTTATCAATTTCATAAACAGTTTTAATTGTGTCCACCAATATACTTTTTTTTCTTTTAGCAGTAAAGGGCTGATTAACCGGTCGATTCAAATAGTACAACAGACGAATCGTAAATCATTTTTGGCGAATTGTAAACGGGGGGGAGAATCTCTGACCGAGCACTTTATATTTGGTTCCAAGAAATGCCAAGAACATAGATTGGAGTTTTTTTTGAAGTAGGGAGTGAACAGATCTTAATTCGCTAATTCATTGTGCTGTAGGTTTATGTGTGCCATTTTAATTTTAATTGTCATAGTAGATAGTGCCTTATACTTAAGGTGAATGTTTTTCATAGGTAGTAAGCCGTAAAGGACTCCCCGTTCTTGCGGCTTTTTTGTGTCTATTGCCCAGTTATAAGAATCGCTGGCTAGCGTAGTCCTATAGTCAGTTTGCTAGGAGATCTTATATTTCTTGGCTGTTTTAGGCTAGGATAAAAAAAAAGTCAAAATTTCTTTAGGACGTTTTGTCTTTCCCGTTGTCATCATTGTATAAATGGAGATTTTGGCCGTTAAAAATCCATTTACAATGCAACTACTATGAAATTTTAGCCTATTAATCATTTTTAGCATGGCACTGACTAATAAAATATTCCAACAAAGTGAGATTGAAAGTTTTGAATTCAATCACAAAGTTTTAAAAAACTGTTCATTTATCGATTGTACGATAAAAGGGAAAAGCTTCATGAACTCCATGTTTCGTGATTGTAAGTTCATTCGCTGTACCTTTATAGACTGTAACTTTCAGTCTGTTGTTTTTCAGGAATCTGGGCTTTGGATGGAAAGTACATTCGAAGCGAACGATTTTTCGAAAGCCATTATTGGAAATTTAAAAATTGAAAAGTCCTCCTTTCTTTACAATACATTTGACAAAACAACTTTCGATGGGACAAATTTGGTTCATGTGGTTTTTAAAGGAAAGATCAGTTCTTCATGGTTTTATGGAATTCCTTTTACAGAAGATTTATACTCTACCAATCTTTTTATTCTCAAAAAAGCCAAACCATTAAAAACTCCCTTGATAAATTTCGGTCATGCGGAATTGAAGGACGTTATATTTTCTCGAAGGCTAGATCTCTCCAGTACGGTTTTTCCAAACCAGGAACATCTTAAAATCATCAATAATCCAAGACGTTTTTTTGATAGTTTCCTCAAAAGGTCAAAAGAAGTATTCACGGATAATGAATCGTTAGTTTTCTGTCGGGACTTGGTAGATAATGTCTTGTATAAACCCGAAAATAGGGGTATGCCGATCATATTGGTTGATTTAAATCAATTTTATCCCTCATTGAATGAAAATAGAGATCGTCTTATTGTTGATCTCCTGAAAGCGGGATAATCATATCATTCTATATATAATTGTTAATGCAAAGCCGTTTGGAGTTCCCAGCTCTAGCGGCTTTTTCCCTGTATCCCTGCCGTTGCCATTGTTTGCTCTTGCCAGTGCCTTTGTTCACTCTTGTCCCTCGTAAACGCCTACCTGAGACCTAATGTTTATCTGGTTCACGAGGTAAACACTAGGCGATTCATAGGAATTTGATTGGTTAATTGCAAAAGCAGGGCCGAAGCAGTCCAGTCAAAAGGCAGTGCAAGGGCCATAACTAATGGCGGCGGTTAAAATGCAAGCTGCTGTATCATAGTTTTCTTATATTTTTGTATATATAAGAAAATTAGGTATATTTAATTAATTGTTTAAGATGAAGGAATGAAAGATACGAAGTTATTAAAAGGCACTTTACAAACGATTATTCTAAAGCTATTGTCTAGAACGAAAAGAATGTATGGCTATGAAATGACTCAACAAGTAAAACTCTTAACCGAAGGAGAGTTTATTCTGACTGAGGGAGCGCTCTACCCTGCATTACATAAGCTAGAAGCGGAAGGACTCCTGGATACAGCAATAGAAGTAGTCGATGGAAGAGCAAGAAAATATTACTCCCTGACAGTGAAGGGAAAAAAAGCTCAGGTAAGTAAAATGAAAGATGCGTTGACCTTTGTGGAGAAGTTACAGGTTATCTTGAACACTAAACCAATTGTATCATGACAGAAAAGAAATTGACCAAAGCGGAATTAGGTATTCTGATGGATTTTATTCGTTCTAAAGGATATCGTTATGTTGATGTTCAACTTGAAATTCTGGATCACTTTGCTTGTAAGGTAGAGGAACTCATGTCTTCAGATGCCGGTATATATTTCAATCGAGCCATTGATCTCGCTTATGCCAGTTTTGGAGCGGCAGGTTTTGGAAACATTGCCGCTAGCTATGAATTGAATCTGCAACGTAAACAGATCAATAAATTTCCTGCTGATTTTTTACAATTCGTCAAGCATTGGCATAGTGCAATTTATATCGTCTACTTCACATTGTTCTATTATTTTGTGCCGCTCGATGCAGATGCTTTTTGGACCGGATTAAAATTAGGGATGATCGGTACACTCGTTTTTTATATTCCAGTATACTTATTGCGGCATCGGCCTAGAGGGAGCAAATACTGCGTTTATCGCAATTATCTTGGTTTAACGATACCGATTATGGTTTTGATCATCGGGTTGGTTTCTTCTGAATGGATCGTTAATTATATTCCTTTAGCTTTGTATCGTGTTGTTATTCTTATTTTTATGTATGTTGGATTAGGAATTTTGTATATATTTGAAAAGAATCTAAAGGCCATTGTCCGACGGGTAGATGAGATCGAAGTGCTGCACCAGAGCTGACGATTAATTTTTTAAATTATGAAATATCTTTTCCTGTTGTTACTAAGCATTTGTTTTTTGTCCAGCTGTGACAAAGAAGATATTGACTTTGACTCCACGGAGGTCGGTGGTGGAACAATGGCTAAAAGGTATCAATTTGAAGGGCGTTCCGTCGGGTTTTCGGTTAGCCAGATTTACGTGGATGGTACCACAAATAAAAACTTCTATTTGGGGACAGTTTGGGGATTAAAAGATACCACACCGCAACTAAAACTAACTTCCCTTCGTAACTATTATAAACCTTTCAAAAGCACAATTTCTTCTACACAACCCACTTTATCTCCCATTCATATTATTCCTGGATTTGATGCTGTGCGAGCTTTCGCGAAGAAAAGCAAGGGGGAACCGGCTGTTTTGAAGCAATCATCGGTAGGGGCATTTTTCGATTATAGGGCAATACGTTACCATCTCAATAATAGCCCTGACGTAGATAGTGTACTCAAATTGGTCCGTCACCATGATTCCACCACGATAAAAAGAGCTAATAGCCTGTTGTTGCGTCGAGAACATATTACATTTAGTCTCCAGGCGGATCTGAAAGACTATGAACAGGCTTTTAATAGGGATGCACTTGGGAAGTTAAAAAATACAGGTTATAATCCCTACTATGTTTCCTCAGTCAACTATGGTACACACTCAATCATGATGGGAGAAAGTGATTTTCCACGAGGTGATCTTAAAAATGTATTGGAAAAATTGCTGTACAATCAATTTCTGACGAAAACCGACGAAACGGTATTAAAAGGGTCCGACGTATTGGTTTATCTGCGCGGTGGACGTCAAACAAGTTTTATTAGACGCGCGACAGGTCTGGATGAAATTAAAAAACTTGTCATTGATTATAAAAATGAACTTGAACTGCAACAGAATAGCTTTGATTATCCCATTAGCTATAGTCTAGGAGGCCTTAATTCCCATGGGCACCTGAAATTCTGGTACTCTTATGATTTTCTCGTCCGTGAGGAAAAAGAGTAATTTTTATTTAAACAAATAGATAATTAAAGGATATTTTTTACATTTGGCCAATTGTCGCAAACGGCATTATAGTGTTGTTTTTTGTCTATCTATTTTAAATGTGGCATAACCATTAGCCTTTTTGCTTCAATACCATTATTAGCTATAAACAATTATTAAAGAAGAACTATGGAAGAAACAATTAAGACATCGATCTACGTTCACGCATTTTTTGGTGGGATAGGATTGATTACCGGCCTGATAAGTGTGGCTGTAAAAAAGGGGGGAGCAGGGCACAAGAAAATGGGGATTATATTTTCCTATGCGATGGTGATTAGTTCTTTAATTTCACTCGTTATTGCGAGGATGCCGGGCCACGAAAACACATTTTTATTTTTGATCGGTATCTTTACCATCTATCTCATTCTAGCTGGTAATCGCGCATTGACTTTACGCAGTAAAATTAAACAACAGGCCGATTGGAAAGACAAACTGATTTCCGCCACGATGCTACTTGTATCGGTCGGTATGTTATGTCTTGGTTTAATTGGATTGGTACAACAGGTGGCAAATTCTGTTTTATATGTCTTTTTTGGTGGTTTTGGTGCATTTATGAGTATTCGGGATTTTCAGCTGTTTAAAAGTTTCAAAGAAAAGAAAAATGCCTGGCTGGTCAGTCACTTGGGCCGTATGGTAGGCGCATTGATTGCGTCGGTGACTGCATTTTTAGTTGCTGGGATTCAGCTTGGCTCAACGCTGGTTTGGATTATGCCAACTATCATTGGCACCGTGTATATCATCTATTCCAATCGAGCATTGAACAAAAGTAAAGTACTTCGTACGGATTTGCATTAATCTAGCGAGTTCAAATCAAGCATTAAAAAGGCCTAAGTAAAAAACTTAGGCCTTTTTAATGCTTGATTTTATGCAGATGAATCGTTGTCAGGAGGCATTTTTTATGACTTTTTTTTACGTTGATTTTTGATCCAATTCAATGCAATAGCACTTGGTTCACGCGATGCCGAAAGGCTTGTATTGTGATCTAATAAAGGAAATAAGCAATATTCGAAGGGCTTTCCCTGTGCTTTCAGTGCATTGATATGTTCAATCGATAAGCCTACAGGTATTTGGATATCTTTGGATCCAAAAAGCCAGAGTCCTGGAGTTGTTATCGTTTTAAGTGATGTCATCGGATCGGTATTTGTAAACTGATAGCGATCTGGATCATTCGCTACATGTTGTCGGGCATCGGCTTCCGTATGTTTATCCCAAAAATCTTTTTTTCCATTTGTAAAGAACTGGAAGCGGAGCTGCTCACGGGCAGGGATAACTGCTCCACTGTACAATATAAAAAAGTCGACCAAAGGATTTTGGTTAGTCGCTAAGGGAATGATCCATCCCGCTTGGCTGAATCCCAGTAGCCCTACAGGAATGTTCGTTTTCCCTAGTTGTTGATGGAATACTTTTACTGCCGCTTGTGCATCTTTAGCGAGCAGGTGGAGGTTGGCAGAATCGATATTATTGGTACCGACCTCAGGGCCAGCATAGGTCCCCTCAGATTTTCCTACTCCGCGCTTGTCATAAGTAAATACGGCAATACCGTTTTGGGCTAAATATGAGGCAAAATCCATCATTCTTTTCTCTTGTCCAGAACCATGTATGAGGACAATGGCAGCATGGGCACGCTGAGGCTGAAGTATGGTTCCTGCCAGGTTAATACCCTCACTCTTAAATACAATATCTTTTGTAGACCAGTCTAAAGATTGCGCTTTTGTATGCTGTGCAAAAAGAACGCAATAAATGGCGATGAGAAAAGTTAGCGTACTAAATGTAATCCGCTGTAAGGGAGAATAGTTCGTCAAGGAATAGTCTAATGGATAAGTTTTAGGCATAATTAATTCGGTGTTAAATTTACTTTTGTCTAAAGTAATGGGTTTAATTCTAAAAAGTGTGCGTTTTTCGGTAGACTGTGGATTTGAATCGGTAAATCGTACTATTTTCGTTGTAAATGGCGGACTAAAATTCTCTCGAATCCTCTGCTTGGCATTTCGCAGATACACTATGTCCATTCCTGAAAAAAGTTTACAAAAGGTCTAATACAGCTCTTACTTTACGGTTGGTCTTATACGGCTCTTGCTTCACAGTTGGTTTTATATGGGGGGGCTATATTTTGTGGGTAGAAACTAGCGATCAAATTTACTTTTGATCCGTTTTATAATCGTTATTTCTACGGAACTTATTCGGTCTTTATTTGCTTTCATCCGAATGAAGTCCGAATGAGGTCCCTATAAAGTCCGTATTAGCTCCCTGAAAATTAAGAAAGTTTGTGGGAAATAAAATAGCGATGGAATAAGATTCGTTAACAGTGTTTTAAGTTTTTCTTTCGTGTTGTATAACGTAATATATCCTTTATCAAAAGTTAACATCTGAAAATTATTTTTGAGTTGAATGAAGCGATTGTTCCTTTGGTAGTTTTCCTTAAGGAAAACTCAGCAAGTAAGAAAAACTCAGCAAGGACAACCATAAATCTTATGAAAGAATAATATGCAAATTTTCTGCAACATGATTCCTCTCTTAGGGGAAACCGATCTTAGTACTGGACTTCTTATTGTTTTTGCCCTTTGTTTATTTGCCGTTGTGGCCTTTGAATTTGTCAATGGCTTTCATGATACCGCGAATGCTGTTGCAACGGTAATTTATACCAAAGCACTTAAACCAATTGTAGCCATTCCTTGGTCTGGCTTTTGGAATTTTCTAGGTGTTTTTGCAGGTGGGATCGCAGTGGCTATGGGAATACTTAAATTGGTGCCTCTCGATACCTTAATGGCACTACCGGTTTCGGTAGGCGCTTGTTTGGTCCTTTCTGTATTATTGGCGGCTATTATCTGGAATTTGGGGACTTGGTATTTTGGTATTCCATGTTCGAGTTCACATACTTTGATTGGTGCCCTTATCGGGGCTGGTATAGGCTTCACCTGGTATTATGGTGGCAGTGGTGTCAATTGGCATAAGGCCGAGGAAATTGGTCTTTCTTTGATTCTCTCACCTTTGATTGGTTTTGGTTTAGCAGTGTTATTGATGCTCTTTTTAAAGCATGTCGTCCGTTATAAAGCACTTTTTCACATCCCACAGGGAGAAGATGACAGACCTCCCTTGTTAGTACGCGGTATTCTTATACTGACCTGTACATTGGTCAGTTTTTTTCACGGTAGCAACGATGGACAAAAAGGTGTAGGACTGTTTATGTTGATCTTAATTGCATTTCTGCCTGCTCGTTTTGCAATCAACCATTCCGTACCAGATGCGGCTGTCATTAAAACGCTCGATCAAACGGAAATCGTGTTACAGACAATTGCTTCCAGTAATGTCGCTCAGGGAACGATGTTTGTGCAAGTCAATCAGGAGATTGAGCAAGTCAAGTTGCATTTGATGGATAAAAGTGTAACGGATAAAGCCGGTACTTTTAAATTCAGAAAAGAGGTTGAAGGTTTAGTTAAATCCATTGCTACATTAGAGAGCAGTAAACAGATCGATATCAATCCTGAAAATCGATTGGAGCTTAATCGTAAGTTGGGCGAATTGAAACATCTTACGGACTTTGCACCGATCTGGGTGATCTTAACTATTTCAATCGCCTTAGGTCTTGGGACAATGATCGGTTGGAAACGTATTGTAGTAACGATTGGTGAAAAAATAGGAAATGAACATTTAAGTTATGCTCAAGGAGCCTCAAGCGAGATTGTTGCTGCTTCGACAATTGGTATCAGTACCGTATTGGGTTTGCCGGTTAGTACAACGCATGTGCTTTCAAGTGGTATTGCCGGTTCAATGGTCGCTTCTGGAGGAAAGAGCAATCTGAATAAAGGGACACTCAAAAGTATCGGTCTTGCCTGGGTACTTACTTTACCCGTGTCAATTGGCTTGGCATTATTACTATTTGTATTCTTCCATCTTTTTATTTAGTTGATTGTTATCTGAATGTTTTTGTCATCCATTGCATTTGTACACATGGCTATTGACAGGTAAATATTAAAAACTTAAAAAATGAAACAAATTCTTGTTGCCTCCGATTTTTCAATCAATGCAAGTCATGCTTTGCGTTACGCCTTGTCTTTGGCTTTTCGTTTGAATATGGAAGTTGCTGTTGTACATGCCATACACCCGACAGAAGGGATCAACAACAGTACTTATAACGCGATCTTTATAGAAGATTATTACGCTAGAAAACGTGCTGCTTTGCAAGAATGGACTGATCAGGTGGTCCAGGAAAATAAATACAATGACCTCAAAGTGCGAACCGTTGTTGAAGTAGGTTATCTGCGTAATGTAGTCACAAAGTATGTTGAATATACGGATGTTTCTTTTTTGGTGATGGGAATTACCGGGGCGACAGGCATTAAAGAAATTGTCGGTAGTAATGCGAGTATGGCTGTGACAAAATTGCGTATTCCGACCTTGATTGTACCTCCTGAAAGTAATCTGTCGGTTATTCCAGTCATTACATTGGCAACGGATTATAAAACAACAAAATTGTCTGTTCGTGATGTCAAAGCGCTCAATCGTATTTTAAAACTTTCAGACCCCAAGAAGTTGGAAATTCTACACGTCTCAGAAAGGGATTTGGACGAAAAGCTGGTGCGTAATGGGGAGAAAAAAATGCGTCAGTTGCTTCCTAACGTAGATATCAACTTTAATTATGTGGATGAGGATGATACACGGCCATCACATGCGATCATTGACTTTGTTGAAAACAATCAGACCGATATTCTGTGTTTGGTCAAACGCAACCATAATATGATTTACCGTTTATTTGCAAGTAGTACGGTGAATGAAGTTTTGAACCGATCAGTTAAAGCGATTTTGGTTTTGCATGAATAATCTGAATGGAAACTTTTTTTACGCTATATATCAAGCCGTTTTGGATTTTCCAAGCGGCTTTTTTCTTGACTTTACCAATGCTGCAGAACGCGTTAGCGCGGAAAATTCGAGTTGTCTGATCCATTGTTTAAGTCCCAATTTTCGGAATTGCTAAATTGAACAAACGGTTGCGTTTTGATCAGAGTTGCCAATGCTGATAATTCTCGTTATTATCGTAAGGTTATAGTCTGTTCGTAAGCAGATTGACTATCGTTTGTTCGTTTATAAAATAAGAAAATTGTGAAAAAATATCTATTTCTTGCAGGTATTCAGGTAATGTCAGCGTTAGGGCTATCGGCTCAAACGACAAGTTCAAATGTACCATTACAGCTATTGGGTACCCGGAGTTGGATCCGTGTAGACATGAAGGATAATCAACCGAACATATCCGGAGCGAAAGTCTTTTGGGCAAAAACGAATAAGAAACCGAAGACAGCCAATGCGATATTGGCAGAAGGTGTCAAACGTTATTATATTCAGCAGGTAGAGCCTGAAACGACCTATTATATCTGGGTAGAATCTGCTACAGGAAAATCCATGGCAAATGGAAAAGTGTATACGAGCAAGAGATGGCAGCTGGATAATACTGAACTCGATGAAGAGCGAAAGAATCCAAGTTCAAGAGCAGTTCCTGTTGGTATGGAAGTTTATTGGCAGGATGAATTTAACGATCAATTACTTAATCGGAATAAATGGACGACCAACTATTTTTCATCCTTGAATTATCTGAATGCAAAATCCAAGGATGAAATGTTGCATGATCGTTTGCCACAACCCGCTTATACTTTAAATGGATCAGCGATCAATCTGTATGTCAATGATACTATTCCCAAACGGATTTTTACAGCGGGTGGCAACCAGAAGATTTCATCCATCCAAACCTACGATTGGAAGTCCAATGAAAATTTATTGGACAACAGCAAAGGTGGGTACTTTGAAGTTAAGGTAAGACGTAACCGACAGGGGAATCCCAAGGGAACAAATACAGCTTTTTGGTTTGATTCACCTGGACCAGATATTCGTTATTATCTTCAAGAAGGATCCGAAGTCGACGGAATTAAAGGCATTCGCCCCAAGGGACAGCTTTTTGAAATCGACGTTTTCGAATATATTACGGCTCAGTTTGTGATACATGGACATGTTGATCAAAAAGGGGCATTTCAACGTAACCTTGCTACACATATTGCAGAGGGGTATGAACATGTCGGACAATGGGTAACACATGGGGTATTGTGGACACCCACAAGTATTAAACATTATATCAATGGAGATCTGATCAAAGAATATACGAATAAAAATCAGATTTATTCACCCAACCACTTTTTGAACGTATTTCTTGGAGCCTATGGATCTGAAGGCGGAGTCAATATGGAGGTCGATTATATTCGGGCGTATAACTGGCCTTTAAAAGATGGTAATGAATTGCCTAATCCAGATTTTGAGGGTAAGTCTGGCCTTGCGCCTTGGGAAGGAGCAGCGGTCATCGAAGAAGGGCGCGGCGAAAAGGGGAGTAAAGCGGTGGTACTTGCGCCGGGTCAAAAAATAGAGCAATATGTTTATTTGGATCCCCAACAAGACTTCAAACTTGTCTATTGGAGTAAAGGAGACAAAGTGCAGGTGGAAGTCGATGATGTCACTGTCGTAACAGGAAAGTTGTCGAATTTAAAGACGTTAATACCTGATTTAGGAAAAAAAGGTGGAAAGCAGGAGCTTGATTTTGTTACTGGCAAGGAGATTAATCCGAATAAAAAAATTGTTCGGATCGGATTTACCAATGTAGGAACGGGAAATGCATTTTTGGATAATATCACGTTGAAAAAAAAATAGTTATAATGCAGTTTTCTTAATAAATATTGGCTCCATGTATATCACGTAGGAGCCATTTTTATGTTTTTTTATGCGGTAAATGTTTCTTTTGATATGCTGAAGGTGACATATTTGTCTGTTTTTTGAAGAAATGAGAGAAAGTAGCGGAGTCCTCAAAACCCAATTCAATCAGGGTAGTCTTGATTGGATTGGGTCCCAAACTCAGCAGGTGCATAGCTTCCTTTAATAAACGATTATGAATCAGTTTGAGGGGGCTAGTCTCCATGTATTGCTGTGTTTGCATCCAAAGACTTTTTGCAGTTATATTCAGTAAATTTGCGTAATAAGCGACATGGTGTTCTTGTTTATAATGAAGTTCTATTAATTCAAGAAAGCGATTCAGGATGGCTGGATAAGCGTATGGTGCTAAATTATCGATGTGGTTGATTAAGGAGTGGTTAATCTCTAGTAAGCTAGTTGCCAAACGTGATAAAATGAGTGATAATGGTGGCTGATAGTGATAGAGTTCATTACGGATCTTATCGAATTCATAACGGAGCGTTTCAAATTTATATGGCGTGACCTGAAGTATCGGATAATCTTTAAGGAGTTTTATGTTGATTGAAAGCGCATGACATAATTTTTCAAAATTTTGCCAGGGAATTCTAAAATGATAAACAGCGGTTTCTTTGAAAAAATAGAAAGAACTTGACTGACCGGGGAACATTAGATGAATTTGATAACCCATTATATTATGTTGCCCCTGATCAATCTCACGGCGACCTCCGCTCGAATGTATTAAGATAAGGGTCACCACTTCTTTGCTTTTGAGCATATGGTAGGTGTGTACCCTGATATTCCGCATTCGATATAAAAAACCGAGATGCTCTACCTCGTCGTCGCATGTTGTTATGTTTGCAGCATTAAACATAGTTATTTTGGTCTGAGGATGTATTAAGTGCACGATTTGTTTTATTGAGTTTTTACGATTCTTATTTAACGATTATAGGGATATTCCTGTACCCAATGAAACTTGCGCTGTATTAATTCGAACGCTTGCACGTCTTGTTTAATAAGTTTAATGTGCGCTGTATGGTCATCAAAGGTTTTTGTCAGAAGAATATTTCCGTCAGGGTTGATCTGATAATCAAATTGATAATTGTTTAGGGTAATTTTCTTCCCGGGGGCATCAATAACAACGCTCTCCCTTTGTGGGGTATAGTCTGTGTTACGTATTAAGACCTTGTTGTTATCAATTTCGAAAACAATAAGTCGCCAATCTTCGGGGATTGATTTACCTTGTGTTCCCGCTTGTTCAATACGGTAGATTCCATAGAGTGGTGACTTCGTTAGGTACTCAGCTATCATTTTTTTTGTACTTAATATGCCCATGCCCTGTTGCACCATAAAGAGCAGTAACACCACCAATTTGGCGATAAACAAGCTTTTTCTTTTCCAGCTTTTGTTGAATAGGTGTTGTTGGATAGGGAGTAACTGTACAGGTTTTCCTGAAATAAAAATTGCGAACAATGCTTTTAAGTAGGGAAGCAGTAGAAATATGGAAAGTAGCAGGAGTGCTGTAGAGACCATTTTAACGGGGACGTCATAAAAATAGTTGACGGCCATAATATTGATACTGGTCGCAACCGTAATTAGTGCACCAGCAACCACCGTTTTTCTGAAAAGCAATAAGCCCGATAATATTTCTACTGAACCAATAAGTATATTGTAGCCTTGAGAGTAACCGATATAGGTCCATGCGAGGCCCATGGGGGAATACTCGCCCAATGGCTGCAGAAGTTGTGTTAACCTCGGCGGTTGCATTTGCATATAGAAGACTTTGTACAGTCCATAGTTAATAAGCATAAAAGCAACATAATAGCGAATTGCTGTGGTTAACCAATAGAAAAGGATTGTGTAGCTGGCTCTTCTTCGATCCAATATGGACCATAAAGCCGCCCCAACTAATGCCAGCAGGAATAGGATCAATAAGGATATCCAGGCATAGGAGGTATCTCCACTTCCGTTGATGAAGATGCTGTGGTCGTAAGAATAGCCCAATATATTTTCTGCAAACCAGGGAGTCAACCTTTGCATGAAATGAGTAAGAGGGATGCTGATATATCCATATAACGGATAAGTACCGTTATTAAAAACAAGAATAAAGGACAAAATGAAAATAAAGGAAAATCGAAAACCTAATTTTCTAAAGGCAGGCCACCGTTCTGGGGCGTTTTCGTTAAGAATATGCATAATTAAAGTTTACTGTATTTAAGTTAATATTTTTTGGTAAAATAGATCGTATGTTTATTGAAATAAATAATCGATTAAATAGTAAATAATCATTACGATGTATTTGAACAGAAGTTTTTATCTTGCTCTTAAAAAATAAGAATCATGGACAAGATCAAAGAATATTTTGAATCGCTCGTTGTCATGAATGATACGGACTGGGAAGTATTTTCCGCTAAGCTTGTTAAGATGGAGTTTCCAAAAAAATCACTGATTTTGGAAATCGGAAAAACTGAACAGTATTTATCTTTTATTGAAAAAGGAATTGTACGTTTCAATATCCCAAAACTGGACTATGATTTTACTTTTGGATTTGCTTTCGAAAACTCTTTTGTAAGTGGGTACGATTCCTTCTTGACGCAGCAGCCTTCATCGTATCATCTCGAGGCAATAACAGATTGTATTTTATGGCGGATATCGTTTGAGGATCTCCATGCGGTATATCAAACAACAACGGTTGGGAACCTAATTGGTCGGAAAGCGGTTGAGGACATTTTTCTAAAAAAAATGAAACGGGAACTGACGCTACTTGAAGATTCGGCAAAAACCAGGTATATCAATTTGGTGCGTGAGCAACCCGAACTGATTCGCAACATTCCCTTAAAATATCTGGCTTCTTATATTGGTATTAGACCGCAATCGTTAAGCCGGATCAGGAAAGAAATTTATTAACAAATGTTCATTGATAACAAAAGGAAGGGCACCTATTTTTGTTATAAAAAAGATGAAACCATTTTTTGTTTTAATTGTCGTTTGCATTATTTCCAATCTCATCCTATTGCTGTTGAAGGGGGAGATGGATATTCTTTTAGCGGGTAAAGTTGGATTGGCGGTGATGCTGTTGTTCACTGCATTGGGACACCTACTTTATACCAAAGGAATGATGTTGATGCTGCCCGACTTTGTTCCATGTAAAAAAGAAATGATCTATGGAACCGGTTTAATGGAATTCATGGCTGCAATTGGGCTATTTGTCCCGCAGGTGAGCCGCATAACGGGAATCCTTTTAATTGTCTTCTTTCTACTGGTATTACCTACAAATATTCGGGCAAACTTAAGGCGTATCAATTACGAGACGGCTACTTTTGATGGCGCCGGTCCAAACTATTTGTGGTTTCGTATTCCGTTTCAAATCTTGCTAATCGCCTGGACCTATTATTTTGTGGTTCGTTAAAGTAGTTTTCTTAACCAAAGCATAGCAATAAATTAACATAGTGTTGTTTAGTTTTATTTAACATTTTTTTATTTTTGCTAAACTTTTAGATTGAATAAAATGAAAGAAACCATCAAGATGGTCGTATTTGATATGGCAGGTACGACAGTGAACGAAAATAATATTGTTTATAAGACGCTTAGAAATGCAATAAATACGGTAGGGGGATACGAACTGACATTAACAGAGGTATTGGCCTATGCTGCAGGTAAGGAGAAGCTACAGGCAATCAAGACTGTACTCAAAAATAGTTTGGATGTTGATGATGATGAATTGGCTCAACGGATGTTTACTTTGTTTTTGAAAGACTTGGAACACGCTTATGAAGTCGAGGAAATTTACCCTAATGCGAATGCGGAAGAACTATTTGCAATCTTGAAAGAGCGGGATATCTTGTGTGTGCTCAATACGGGCTATGATCGTAAGACAGCCGAGTCACTTTTGGAGAAGCTTAATTGGAAAGTTGGCAAAGATGTAGATGCGTTAATTACTGCTTCTGATGTACCTCGAAACAGACCTTATCCAGATATGATTGATATGGCCATGCAAAAATTTGAAATTACCGATTCGAGTGTGGTGATGAAAATTGGAGATTCCATCATCGATATACAGGAGGGGCAACAAGCGGGTTGTGCTTTGAGTATTGGTATAACAACAGGTGCACATGATGCGGCTCAACTCAGATCGGCAAATCCAGATTATGTGATTGATGATCTACTGGAGATTGTTGAAATACTTGAAAAGAAGAATATATCCAATACAGTCGTCTAGTCTTTGACGCAGTTTAATAAAAAAGCGGGTATTTCCTACAAGAAATACCCGCTTTTGATTGTGATATGATCCACATGTTATTGCATTTGTATGCCTTCCATTGAATTCTGGTTTTTGTTTTTCTTAAACATATTCATATCCATTTTTCCAAAACGGTAGGAAAGATTCAATTTGATCAACTGTGGATTAGAAAGTCGATAATAGGTTTGAGAGAACCCTTCACCCGATGAAACAATGGTATTGCCACGTGTTCTGAAGATATCGTTGATGGCCAATGTTGCTGAGGCAGCCTGATTTTTCAAGAAGCTTTTCTTGATGGCAAAGTCGATACCATAGAATGGTTTGATATAGCCTTGTGAAGAGCTTTGCGCCTGGTTCATTGGTGGACCGAATGTTTGACCCTGTGTCACTGGCATATTTGTTTTGCCTTGATATTCAAACGCTAGCTGTAGATTCCAGTTTTTCTGTAGGTTGAATGTATTGTTCAATTTTCCAAATACTGTCCACATACCTTCCGAAGGCGTTTTCTCATCCACCTCAATTTTGGAATTATAGAAGTTAAGGTCTGCAGTCAGATCCCACCATTTTTTGAGATTATTGGTATAAGTAAATTCTGCCCCATAATTCTTGCTGGAATTGGCATTGATATAGGTATTAATGAAATCCATTTTGTTCGTTACCGGATTGAGTTCCTGTGTCAGGTAACGTGTAATTAGATTGTTTGTGCGTTTATAGTATACTGTTGCCAAAAATGTACCTTTTCCATGTGTACGGCTGTAGGAAAGTTCGCCGGATGTTGTGAATTCAGGAACAAGGTCAGGGTTACCGCGTGTAATATTCAAGCTATCCGTGTAATCAACAAATGGGATGAGTTGAAAGAAGTTCGGACGGTTGACACGACGGGTTACGCTCATCTGTATTTGGTCTTTTTCGGTTAGCTTTTTGCTCAAGAACAAAGAAGGAAATAAGCTCAGGGGATACTTGTTGTGGAACTTTTCGTTTGTATTCAAAAGTTCACCGTCGTACGTTGAACTTTCTGCGCGCAGCCCAATTTTATAGGATACCCAGTCCTTGAGGTTTCCTCCAAGTGAGGCATAGGCTGCGTAGACGCTGTTTTTATTGTTATAGTTAGCTGATGCTGCGGTTATATTCTCAAAATCATCTTCGCCTACTGCTTTTAAGGAATTATTGTTGAGATTTTTGAGTTTATTGATCTGTGCACGCACACCAGTTTCGAGTTTCATGCCATTTTTGAATGGTTTGACATAATCTGCCTGCACAGTCATGAACTTATTATCACCGGAACCGATGTTTTTTTGAATCTGAGTTCCGCTGATTTCGCTGCTTGCATTGCGGTAATTGGTGGTGTATAAACCATTGGATGTGTTGCTGCCGCCGAAATAATTGAAATCCACAGACAATTCCTCGCCTTCAGTTTTGAATTTTTGAACAAGACCTGCCTGCAACCCCCGTGGTTTAAAGCTTCTTTCAGACTCGGAAATCCGATCGCTGCGTGATTCGCTATTGCCAGAGGTGGTTAAGATCGACGAGTTCTCATTCGGCTTAAATTTACCCTGAACCAATACGCCGGCTACAGATAGCGTTGTTTTGGGACTTAAGTCGTAATCTACGCCGAGCCGGCCAAAAGTAATCATACCTTTTGTTTTGCCTTCAATATCTTGATCTACTGTTGATTCTATGCCATTAATTGTACTTGTACGGTGGCTGTCGCCCTCGGTGTTGGTCCGCATGCGCATATTCATTCCCGTCAGTGAGATATTGAATTTATTTTGACGCAGATTTAAACTACCCATAAAGTTGGTTCCACCAAAGCGGTCTCCACCTAAGGTGACCATACCATTGTATCCAGCTTTCTTATTTTTCTTCAGGATAATGTTGAGGATACCGGCCATACTTCCGGAAGCGTCGTATTTGGCAGATGGATTTGTGATAATTTCGATTTTATCGATCACATCGGCAGGAATCTGGTCGGGGGTGAGCGTTGTAGGTTTTCCATCGACAAAAATTGTAGGGGCTGCATTTCTCAGTTTTACGTTTCCGTCGATATCTACTTGTACAGAAGGCATATTGCGGAGTACATCGATCGCAGTACCGCCAGCTGCAACGATATTCTTCTCTACATTGAAGACTTTTTTGTCGATGTCCATTTCGAGTAGTGCCTTGCGGCCAGTCACGGTAACTTCATCGAGTTTACGGTTGTCATCGTCCAATTTGATCGCACCTAGATCTTTGTTTGTTGTTTTGCTATCGCTATAGTCTACAGCAAGATCTATAGGTGCATAGCCTACAGAACTAATTTTTAGTTTCCATTTTTCTTTTGGTGAAATGGCTGCGAAATTGAACTTTCCATTTTCTGAAGAGCTGGTGCTTTTTACCAGGATTTCCCTTTCTTTCCCTGTAGCTTGATCCTTGATAACCTTCAATAAATTCACGGAAGCTTGTGAGATAGGTTTCCCGTTGTTGTCCACAATTTGGCCCGAGAGCTGACCTTCGGACATGGCGAAAGCAGGACGACCACCTGCAGGGGCTTGAGCGTGTACGGAAGCAACCGCAGTTGCCATTAGCGCTATTGCTATAAATCTTTTCATTTTTTCTTTGCTATTCTACCGGCTACGCGGATTAGGCTGTTCGATAGTACACAAATTTGAAAAGGATTTTTTAGCTATGCAATCATCTGTAGACCGAAGCGGCCAATGTGTAGACGAACGGATAATTGCATCGATTCAATTTGTGGCGGTAGCATTAGATAAATTGTTCAATATTTTTGATATATTTTTTACCGATAGGAAGGGCGGTTTCAGGTAGGGTGAGTTTGCTTTGGGCGACCTGCTCAATACGATTTTTATTGACAATAAAAGAATTATGTATGCGTAGGAAGTCTATTGTAGGTAATATTTTTTCCATTCCACGGAGGTTGCTGCGCGTAAGAAGGGGCGATTCACGGTCCACCAGGTATATTTTTACATAGTCCTTCAAGCCTTCGATGTAGCTGATTTCATGGAGAAAAATTTTCGTCTTTTTATATTCTACATTAACGATAATATGATCCTGTTCGGGGAGCTGTTTTGCACGGAGCAGCATACCCTCTTCCACTTTTCGGACTGCAGCTGCGAGTCGTTCTTTTGAGATCGGCTTAAGCAGATAATCAATAGCATTTAGCTCGAAACCTTCAACAGCATATTGGTGATAGGCCGTGGTGAAGATAACCAAGGGTCGGGGAGCGAGCTCGCGAATAAACTGCGTGCCCAATTGATCGGGCATTTCAATATCCAGAAAAATCAGATCTATAGCGTGATTTTTTAAATATTCTTCCGCTTCGGCCGTCGCATTAAATTTATGGACGACTTCGATTTGCTCAAAATTCAATAAGTCGTCTTCTAAAATATTGAGTGCGAAGGGTTCATCATCTATGAGTATACATTTAATCTTCATCGGTCATCAGTTTGAGGGTGACTTCGAAATCTCCAACATCGGTTTTTCTGATGCTGAGGTCATGTCGATTGGGATACAATAATTGTAATCGTCTGCGTACATTGGTCAGTCCTATACCTTCGTTTGGACGCGGTTCTGTATGTTGTAAGATTCTATTGCGGGATATAAAAATAATGCCACCCTGAGTTTCCTGAAATTGAAACTGTATCTGTGGTGCAGTTTTGCTATCCACACCATACTTGAATGCATTCTCGACAAAATGTATGAAGAGTAATGGGGGGATCATTCTATTTTTGACCTTGTCTTCGATATCTAGTGTTATATTTCCTTGGATAGGAAGACGAAGGGTCTGTAAGGCGATAAAATTGCGCATATGGTCGATCTCTTTAAAAAGTTCGACTTTGGGGCCGTTTACTTCGTAGAGTATATAGCGTAGCATTTCGGATAACTTAACAATAGTGTCTTCGGAATCTGGTGATTGTTTACGAATGAGCCAACGGATATTGTTCAGTGTATTGAATAGGAAATGCGGGCTGATCTGAAGTTTTAACATCGTTAGTTCTGCCGTTGTTTTTTCAAGCGCAATCTGTTTGTTGAGTTCCTTTTGTCGCGCTTGTTCATCGTAGAGGAAGATCATTGAAGACGTGATCATACAAAGGGAATAAATAATGCCCGGGCCAATGACCAAGCGTACGAAAAGAATATTTTCCTTCGTCAGATGAGCAAGCTCTCCAGCTGGATTAAAATAGACTATGCAGTAGTTCAGCGCGACGTAGGTGGAAAACCCAAGTGCGATTAATAGTACAAAGATCTTTCTACGACCAAAAAAATAGGTGGGCGCAACAACGTAGCAATGCAAGTAAAAATGAGTAGCTAGAAATACAATATTTACTAAATGCGATAATGCCGAATAGGCTTTGAAATCAGCGATCTTATCCGGCTGGTAGAGATACGTTATAAAGGGTAACAGCAGTAATATGGTCCAGATGACAATATGTAAATAGAATTTTCTGAAGAATCTGCCAATCATGTTATGTCTAATTAATCCCTTTACTTTTGGATAAGACCAAACTTAGATAAATTGCTTTTTATATGCAATATAAATACGTTTCTATGCAAAAAGAATTATGCATCGAAGCCTGCTTTCCTAAGGTTATCATGACCTGTTGCTAATCGATTTGGTGTTAGAAACATGACCTGCTGTTAAATGATATAGTGTTAAAAAGAGGTTTGCGAAAGAAGACGAAAGCGGGAAATACGCTGGACTGTTGGAAATAGTTTTGTATTTTGCAGGTATAAACTTTGTAACGTGACATTCAATCCAAACCGATATCAGAATATGCCCTACAGACGCTGTGGGAAGAGTGGTATTCTCTTGCCAGCCATATCATTGGGGCTTTGGCAAAATTTTGGCGAAACCGATATTCAAGCTGTATTCCGGAAAACCTTGCTGACCGCTTTTGATCGTGGAATCACCCATTTTGACCTTGCCAATAATTATGGTCCTCCTCCGGGAAGTGCCGAAGAGAACTTTGGACAGCTATTGCGTACCGATTTTGTGGGCTATCGTGATGAACTTTTAATTTCCACTAAAGCGGGTTATACCATGTGGCCGGGGCCGTATGGTGATTGGGGAAGCCGTAAATATTTGATGGCCAGTTTACATCAGAGCTTAAAACGGATGAGTCTCGATTATGTGGATATATTTTACCATCATCGACCTGATCCGAATACACCGTTGGAAGAGACAATGGCAGCATTGCGAGATATTGTTCATCAAGGAAAGGCCTGCTATGTAGGCTTGTCCAATTATCCTCCTGATCTTGCTCAGAAAGCAGCTGCGTTATTGCGTGCTATGGGGACACCATGCCTTATTCATCAGCCTAAGTATTCGATGCTGGTGCGGACACCTGAGGAGGGACTTTTGGATGTGCTGCAGGCAGAAGGAATCGGAGCGATCGCTTTTTCTCCTTTGGCACAGGGACTGCTGACCAACAAATATCTCGGCGGCATTCCGGCGGATTCACGTGCTTCGAAAGAACATTTTTTGAAAAGTGAAATGATCACTCCAGAATTAATGGAGAAGATCGACCGGTTGAATAATCTTGCGGTACAAAGAGGGCAAACATTGGCACAAATGGCAATTGCATGGTTGTTGAAAGATGAACGCGTAAGCTCGGTTTTAGTAGGGGCGAGAAATAGTGAGCAGCTGGTTGATTCCCTCAAGGCCCTGGACAGGTTGGATTTTACGACGGATGAATTGACGCTTATAGATACTATTCTGAAGCATAATTAATCACCTAATTGATCATATCATGTTTGCCTTTGAAGCACAATTGGAAATTATTGGTATCAATCCTTTTGTTTTTGTTCCTACGGATATTCTTGAAAACCTATTTAAGGATGCAGGAATAAACAAGGGATATATTCCTGTGAAAGGAAAAGTGAATGAAAAGGATTATGTTCAGACGTTGCTGCGGTTTAAGGAGGAGTGGAGACTGTACATTAACACGGCTATATTGTCGAATTCGCCGAAACGAATCGGTGAGACCTTAGCCGTAACAATCGCTTTTGATCCGGAAGACCGCACTATTTTGCCTCACCCCGAACTCGAAGCAGCATTTGCACTAAATAAGGAAGCTCTGCAGGTATTCGATGGATTGTCTCCATCAAAGCAAAAGGAAATTATCCGCTATATTTCTTCCTTAAAAACTGCGGATAGTCGAAGAAAAAACATCGAAAGGGCAATCGGTTTTCTTTTGGGTAAAAACCGATTTGTGGGACGTGAAAAGCCCTAAGAAATCAGACCAGTACTTCGATGTATGTACTGTAATGCTGGCCAGATATCGGGATTATTGGTCAGAGTCTTAGCAATAATTTGAATATACTTATGGATAATTCTAAAATTGTATGGGGTATCATCGGCTGTGGTGATGTCACAGAAAAAAAAAGCGGACCAGCGTTTAATCGCATAAATAATAGTCAGCTAATGGCTGTAATGCGAAGAGATGCGACGAAAGCTGCTGATTATGCTAGTCGACATCAAGTACCCTTGTGGTATTCAGACGCGGACGATTTGCTCGATAATATCGATCTCAATGCGATTTATGTAGCAACGCCACCGTCATCTCATCTCGCGTATGCAGTATCTGCCCTGCGTAGAGGGAAATCTGTTTATGTTGAAAAGCCCGTTACGTTAAATGCGATAGAAGCAGAAAAATTATTGCAGGAAGTAAAAGAAAGAGACGGGAAGTTGGTAGTTGCACATTATAGGCGGCAATTGCCTTTGTTTCTGAAGGTTAAGGAGCTTGTTGGAAATGGTGAAATTGGTGAGTTAAGGACGGTACAATTGCGTTTATGGCAGAGTAGAATGCCCGACCTAGTGACAAAAGGTGGCGGAGATTGGCGTACTGATCCTGCTGTTTCGGGAGGAGGTTATTTCTTTGATTTAGCCCCACATCAATTGGATTTGATGCTCTATTTTTTTGGAATGCCGGTTTCATACGATGGTTTTAGCTTGATTCAGGATAAAGAAAGTGCTGTAGCTGATCAGACCACAGGAACCATTTTGTTTGAAAATCAGCTTGTCTTCAATGGAAGTTGGTGTTTTAATGTTGCCAAAGAAAACCAGGTAGATAAGGTTGAAATTGTAGGAAGCCTTGGGCATATTACTTTTTCTATTTTTGGAAATTCAGTTGTTGTCAAAACAAGAGATGGAGAGAAGGAATTTATATTTGATCATCCTGAAAATATTCAATTGCCGATGATTTCGCGTACGGTAGATTATTTCCGCGGTATCGGGCCAAATCCATCTCCGATTGAGGAAGCCTTGGTTCTGATGAAGATTATCGATAACTTTTCGACAATAAGACCATAGTGTTTTCGTCGTTCTTACCATAAGCAGCATGATACCATGTACGATCTGTTGGGTCTACCAGCAGTGTTTTATTTTGCGCATTGCCTTGCAATGCTGTGAGTGACAGTACACCCATAAGGAGTACTGTCAACTGATTGAATTTGTTCATCGCTGAATGTTAAATTTTTGCTAAAGCAAGATTGATAAATGATAGTTCTTCGGCGGTAAGCGTGATATCGATGGCTTGAGCATTTGCTATGGCCTGTTCTGCATTTCGGGCACCTGCCAAAACCACAGTGATCGCAGGCTGTAGACTGGTCCAGCGTAATACCAATTGAGAAAGTGTTACACCTTTGTTAGTGGCAATTGGACTGATGGTATCCAAGAAAGTCTTTACCTTGGCCAGATCAAATTGTTGGAAATAACCATTGCGGTGGTCGTTTTCTTTTAATTTACCTGTATTAAAATATTTACCGGTTAATAAACCTCGTTCCATAGGGCTATATACAATGATACCTAGATCATTTTCCTTTGCATAAGGAACAAGGTCCTGTTCGATACCTCGGTTTAGCATACTGTAACCAACTTGATTACTCGCAATGTTGAGGTTCTTCCGTGCTTCTGAAACTTGATCGACACTATAATTGCTGACGCCGGCGGCACGGATCTTACCTTGTTGTAAAAGAAGATCCAAGGCTTCCATCGTTTCCGAAATCGGGGTCGTGCTATCTGGCCAGTGAATCTGAAGTAGATCGATGTAGTCCGTACGTAAGCGTTTTAGGCTATTCTCTACTTCATGAATTACACTGGTCTTTGACGAATATTTATAAACTGGAATAGTTTTACCAGCTTCTTCTGCATCAAAGAAAAATTCACCTTTTCCTTGGTTACTGCCGTCCCATACCAAACCAAATTTGGTCAATAGCTGTATTTTGGTCCGATCATAACCCTGTATTGCCGCACCGATCATTTCTTCACTTAAACCAAATCCATAAAAAGGGGCTGTATCCAATGTAGTGACACCATTGTCGATCGATGCTTTTACAGAATCAATAGAATCTTTCTTTTCATTTCCGCCCCACATGTTGCCGCCAATGGCGAAAGCTCCATAAGTAATTGCTGATAATTCTAAATCTGTTTTTCCTAATTTTCTGTATTCCATTTTTTTTATTTTTTTATGTTTCCTATTAAAATTATTTATTACGCTAATGCGCCTTTTTTATCAAATAAATCTGTTCGAAATGGCGCTTATTATTATTTGAATGATTGATAGCACAAAGTTATAACCCTGATTTTTATTATTAAAATAATTTAAATTAGGTTATTCTATCATTTTTGTGATATATTATTGGATGTTTTTTTAAGGAAAGGACCGCGGGATTCCTGTTAAGTTTTTCTTGTGCAATCCTGCTCAAACTAGTAAATTTATATAAGGCAGTTGGTCTTGTGAGCAATCACATTTTTATTGGGATAGCTGTTCGGTAAAAGAATAACAATGCAAAAAGTAGAACAATTTAAACCTGATGTGATTATTATTGGATCGGGTTTAGCAGGACTTACGACAGCAATGGAAGTCACCAATGCTGGTAAGAAAGTGCTTCTTGTAGATCAGGAAACGGAAGAAAATCTAGGGGGACAGGCCTATTGGTCCTTCGGGGGACTTTTTCTTATCAATTCGCCACAACAACGTCTAATGGGTATCAAAGATTCTTATGAACTTGCCCGACAGGATTGGACGGGGACAGCCGGGTTTGACCGTGAGGAGGATTATTGGCCACGACAATGGGCTGAGGCCTACTTGAAATTTGCAACAGAAGAAAAGTCTGCCTACATCGCTAAGCTTGGTATAAAGCTGATGTTTATGGTCGGTTGGGCGGAGCGCGGTGATGGTTCGGCCTCGGGGCATGGTAATTCGGTTCCTAGATTTCATGTCAGTTGGGGGACCGGAACCGGAGTTGTGAAACCTTTTGTGGATAAGGCCTATGCTGCGCAGGAAAAAGGTCTTCTGCAGTTTCGTTTTCGACATCGCGTAACAAAATTGCTAACACAAGATGGTGCGGTCATTGGAATTGGAGGTGATATATTGGCAGACGATCACCAGGCAAGGGGTGTTGCAACCAACAGAACTATTCTTGCGGCGTTTGAATATTATGCAGATCAAGTCGTTATAGCTTCGGGAGGAATCGGCGCAAATCATCAATTGGTACGTGAAAATTGGCCTGAACGATTAGGGAAAGCGCCGGCACAAATGATTTCAGGTGTTCCCGCCTATGTCGATGGAAAAATGATTGGAATTGCGGAAGAGGTTGGGGCTCATATGATAAACCGCGATCGCATGTGGCATTATACGGAAGGGATTGAAAATTGGAATCCAATATGGCCTAACCACGGCATCCGTATCCTGCCTGGGCCCTCTTCACTGTGGTTTGATGCCCGCGGTAATAGACTTCCTGCTCCTTATTTGCCTGGATTTGATACCTTAGGTACACTCAAACACCTGCAAGAGACAGGCTTTTCTTATTCCTGGTTTATTCTGACGCAGAAGATAATCAAAAAAGAGTTTGCTCTTTCGGGTTCAGAACAGAATCCAGATATTACCAACAAGGATTATAGGTTATTTTTGAAACGCATTTTTGGGAAAAATGCGCCCGGGCCCGTTGAGGCTTTTAAGGAAAAAGGATCTGATTTTATTGTTTCGGACAATCTAAAGGATCTGGTAGCCGGTATGAATCGTTTGACAGGGGAGGATCTATTGGACTATGAAGCAATTAAATCGCAAATTGAAGCGCGTGACCGGGAAGTAGATAATAAGTTTTCAAAGGACACGCAAGTGAATTATATCCGGAATACACGGAATTACCGTGGTGATAAATTAGGTCGAGTGGCAGCCCTTCATAAAATCCTGACACAGGAAAATGGACCGCTCATTGCGGTACGTCTCCATGTACTGACCCGGAAAACCTTAGGTGGTCTTAAAACGAATCTCCAAGCACAAGTACTAACAAAGGATGACGAGGTGATAAAGGGCTTGTATGCTGTCGGTGAGGTGGCTGGATTTGGTGGTGGCGGGATGCACGGCTATCGGGCACTGGAAGGTACGTTTTTAGGAGGATGTATTTTCTCCGGCATGAAAGCCGGACAACATATTGCGAGTCTACCAAAGGCACCATCTGTCTAAGAAATCTGATGAAAATTAATTCTTTTCTTAATGTTAAAATAGAGGTTCCGTAGGCAATCAATGCGATGTTTGCCTATGGAATAAGGAACTATTAGGCTTTTTTTCTGATAGAGCGCATCGTTTGGAGAAGAACAGAAACGAGTACAAGAGCGAGTCCAACATAGAAGGAAGCATTGACTTGTTTGCCTTCGTTGAAGAATAAAAAAGCAATGATAATCGAATAGATGGGCTCGAGATTGAAACTCAAATTGACCGTAAATGCAGATAACTTCTTGAGTGATTCAGCAAAAAGAACATAAAGGCCAACTGTACAAAATAAAGCCAGCAAGATTAAATAGACCCCATCAGAAAAGCTCGGTATAAAACGTTCGGTAGGAAATAGATAATAGAAAATGGGCAGTCCAAATCCCAATACAATGGTGCCACTAAGCATCTGATAAAAATTGAGCAATTTACTATCATATTGTTTGACTAATTGCTCGTTGTAAATGGTATATAGAGCCGCAAAAATAGTTGAAATTACACCCAAAATAATCCCAAGTTGATAAGAGCTATCAAAATGAAAGATTAAACTGATTCCGATCAATGTCAGCATACTTAACATGAGCTGCACTGCGCTAAATCTTTTCTTGTTGATGATTGGCTCTAATACAGCGGTAAAGAAACTGGTCAGACAATAGCAAACAACGCCAATGGAAATGTTGGAAAACTTGATGCTACCATAAAAAAATATCCAGTGGATAGTGATTAGTACGCCGACTTTCGCAATTTTAAACGCATCTTTAGTGGATTTTAAACGCTCAATTTTGAATAATTTGAGAACGATGAATAAGATGATTGTTGAAAGTAAGACCCGAAACCAGACTAGTGGTATTTGATTGAGCGTAATGAGCTTGCCGAAAACACCGGTGAAGCCTGCGAGCAGTACTGCGGTATGAAGTACTAAATATGATTTTTTCATAAGAGAAATGTCTTTCCCATAAAGGGAAATTTAAAAGCTAAATAAATAGTTAATCCTTATATCATCCGAATTTGCTCCTGATCGGAAGCCATTATTCGTTTGACATTGCGCTATATTATTTTGCTGGAGGAGAAAGACAAGTTCTTCGGTCCATGGTTTTATGCTTGTTTTTAACAAATATAGAAATTATCTACGGTATTCAAAGTCCTTTATTTCAGCCATTTTGTTTGGATTAATATTCTTCATCCTAAAGACTAAATGTTATATTAGTAATCTCACTAGGGGGGATCCCAAGATAATCGTCTTCCTAGTAATGAATACACAATATCAATATAAACCAAACTAAACAATGAAGAGAAAAGAATTTATCCGAAATACGAGCCTATTGGCTGCATCAGCACTTTTTGCACAGACGAAAGTATTCGGTTTTCAAGCTGATACGGTTCGTGTAGGGCTGATCGGTACAAACGGAATGGGTTGGTCCAATCTGAACGCCATCTTGAAGGTATCAGGAGTGCAGTGTACGGCATTATGTGATGTCGATGAAAATGTTTTGGGGAATCGAGCTGAGGAATTAAAGAAACGCAATATCAATGTGAAGACTTACATCGATTATAAAGACCTCCTAAAAGCAAATGACGTTGATGTTGTTATTGTCGCTACCCCCGATCATTGGCATTGTATGCAAATGGTTGATGCTGTTGCGGCCGGAAAAGATGTGTATGTCGAAAAACCGATTGGAAACTCCATTCGGGAATGTGAAATTATGGTTGCAGCTGCTAAAAAGCATAAGCGCGTTGTACAGGTTGGGCAGTGGCAACGAAGCCAACAACATTTCAGAGATGCGATGGATTTTGTTCATAGCGGAAAATTGGGGAAAATACGTCTTGTTAAGGCTTGGGCTTACCAAGGTTGGATGAAGAGCATCCCGGTTCAGGCAGACGCTCCTGTTCCTGCGGGAGTACATTATGATAAATGGTTGGGGCCAGCACCAAAACGTGCATTTAATCCCAATCGTTTTCACTTCAATTTTAGATGGTATTGGGATTATGCGGGTGGCTTGATGACCGATTGGGGGGTACATATGTTGGATTATGCGCTAATTGGAATGAAAGTATCAGATCCTGTTTCTGTTATGGCTGCTGGAGGTAAATTTGCTTATCCTGACGATGCCGCTGAAACACCCGATAGTTTAACAACGGTATACGAGTTTGATGGATTTAATGTTCAATGGGAGCAGGCAACAGGTATAGATTTGGGTCCTTACCAGAAGACTCACGGAGTTGCTTTCATTGGCAATAATGGTACCTTGGTGGTCAATCGTGAGGGTTGGGAGGTTATCCCGGAGAAAGGGCGAATGGATGCTGTCTCTTTTCAACGTTCACAAGATAATGGGTTGGACAAGCATATGGTTAATTTTGTTGAAGCAGTTAGAAAGAAATCCGTGGAGGGTTTACATGCTCCGATAGAAGCCGGGGCACATATTGCGATATTCTCACAAATGGGAAATATTGCTTATCGGGCCAAAAAGAAATTGTTTTGGGACAAACAAAAGCGCAGTTTCAATGATAAGGATGCAGATCAGTACCTGGCGAAAGTTTATCATAATGGTTATAACCTGCCCAAAGTCTAAGATGTTAAAAATAGGTATTAAAAAGATATTGTTTTGTCTAGCACTGGCGGGGTTGGTTGTGAACCAGGTTTCAGCGCAACAGATGGAACACATGTGGAATGGTGAAGGGGGAAATAAACCGATTGCCGAAAATAGAGGGAAACTGTTCCGTGAAGGCAAATATGCGATGTTTATCCATTGGGGAATCTATTCGCAGCTGGCAAATACCTGGAAGGGAAAAACGTTTTATGGCATAGGGGAGTGGCTCATGAACAAGAGCATGGCCAATATCCCTGTTGCGGACTATATGGCTGCTGCGGGTTCTTTCCATCCAGATCATTTTGATGCTAAAGCTATTGTGCAGCTTGCAAAAGATGCTGGAATGCGTTACATCGTGATTACAAGTAAACATCATGATGGATTTTCAATGTTTCATTCTAAGGTGAATTCTTTTAATATTGTTGAGGCGACTGACTTTAAGCGCGATCCAATGATTGAGCTCGCAAAAGCATGTAAGGAAGGTGGGATCGGTTTTGGCTTCTATTATTCGCAAAATCAGGATTGGACTTATCCTGGCGGAAATGGAGGCCCCAAGGTGAATGCAGCTGGTCAACCGAAAACATTTGATGATTATTTTTGGGAAAAATGTTATCCTGAGGTAAATCAGATTACAACTGAGTATGGACCGATAGAATTGGTCTGGTTCGATACTCCAGGTGGGATGGATAAGAAATACGCACAAAAACTTGTCGAATTGGTTCATAAAAATCAACCCGGAGCATTTGTGTCGGGGCGAGTGGGGCACGGGCTTGGTGATTATTCTACTTTAGGAGATATGGAAGTGCCGCGGCAGAATGTTCCGGATCTTTGGGAAGCAGTAGATGTAACCAACGATTCTTGGGGTTATGCTTGGTACGACAATAATTGGAAGAGTGCTCGTGAGATCTTGTCACGTACATTGTCGACTATTGGTCGAGGTGGGACCTATATGTTAAATGTTGGACCTAAACCCGACGGGACTATTCCAGAGCCAGCGAGCTTAGCTTTGCGCGGTGCGGGTGCCTGGATCCGAAAATATCCAGAGACCGTTTATGGCGCACAGGCGTCACCTTGGGGGCATGCCTTACCCTGGGGAGATGCTACTGTACAGGGAGGTAAAATTTCATTGTTGGTCTATCATTGGCCGGCCAATGGAAAGTTATTTGTTCCGGGCCTAACAAAAGGGATAAAGTCGATTAACCTTTTAACTTCCAACGGCAAAAAGTCCTTGAATTACACGTTCGATGGAAAATGGCTAAAAATCAATACGCCAGGTGTAGCTCCCGATTCATTGGTTTCTGTCATTGAGGTAGTTATGCGGGAAATGCCCGTTATTGATAAAATGTTTGGAGTTGATCCGGCCATGGAGACAATTGTGCCTGTTGATTTTGCTGAAGTTGAAGGATGTAATAAAACTGGAAAATCCTGGATGGAAAAATTCGGTGAATGGAAGCATGTGGTTCAAGTAGGGCAGTGGACTGATGAAAGTAAATTAACGTATGCTATAGACATTATTAAGCCAGGCTATTATCAAATTGATCTAAATTATACGGGGCAGGGGAGAGTGGTGTGGAAGATCGAAAACTCGGATGGGGAGATCGTGCAGAATCAGCAAGCGGCCTCTTCTGTGTATAATTGGTACCCTTGGGGATGGATGAAATTTAAGGCTCCGGGGCGCTACAAAATTACTGTTTCTTTAGTGGATGGGGATGCTGATAAACTCAGTCTTACTGCACTTCGATTTAAATCTGTAGAATAGAGCTCAAAAGTCTATTCTACAGATTCTTCAATAATCACCTTTCTGTGCTCTCGGCCCCAGTTAATCATTTCTTGGATGATATTACCAAATGTCCGGCAATAGGCAGTCGGTAGGTATTCAATCAGCACAGGGCTGTCCGGATAGACTTTTCTGTTAACAAGCTTGTTGAGTTCCATATCTTTCAATTCTTTGGACAGCATACGTGTCGTGATACCAGGGATACTTCGTTCAATTTCTCGAAACCGTTTATTACCGTTGCATAGTGAATTGATAATAGGAATACGCCATTTTCCGCGTATAAAATACAGGGTGTCTTGTAATGCTCTTAGTTCTTCTACTTGATTTCTTTCCATGGTAATTTTGGTATACTCTATTATACTGGTATCAAATGTATATCAAATACCTGATATATTTGTCAAAAAAAAGAACAATGGAAAATTTAGAAAACAAAGTCGTCTTAGTTACAGGAGGGAATAGTGGAATTGGTTTCGCAACAGCAAAGGAGTTTAGTGAAAATGGAGCACAAGTTATTATTACAGGAAGAAGAAAGCAAGCTATTGATCAAGCTGCTGAGCGGATAGGAGCAACAGCCTACGTGGCGGATCAGGCTATACTGCAAGATATTGAAAAACTTGCTCAGGAAATAAAAGATCGGTTTGGATATATTGATGTCCTATTTATAAACGCCGGTATTACAGGTGAAGGAGGTTTTATTGATGAAGCATCAGAAGCAAATTTTGATGCAGTAATGGATATCAATTTAAAAGGCTCATATTTTACATTGAGCAGATTTATCCCATTACTTCGCGATGGTGCGTCTGTCGTTATTCTTTCTTCTAATGTAGCGACCTTAAATATGCCAGCGAGTTCGATTTATCAAGCGAGTAAAGCGGCCGTTAATTCCTTCGCCAAAACAGCGGCAATGGAGCTTGCAAACCGTAAAATTCGTGTAAACACGGTGAGTCCTGGTCCGACTAGGACAGATGTGCTTAACAAGAATTATGACCAGCAGACTGTCGAAAATATTTGGAATAAGTTGGCTACTGAATCTCCACTCAAAAAGATAGGTACAGCCGAAGACGTCGCTAAAATGGTTGTTTATCTGAGTGGTGATCATGCATCTTACATTACTGGTGCTGATTTTGTTTTAGACGGTGGAATGGGTATCAATCATTCTTAACCACCTGCATAGCGCACTAAGAGGACTTTAGGTGAAGAACTTATCCTTCGTAGATATTCAATTATTATCATACGAAGGATAATCAATAGTTCAGATTCTTTGTCTGATCTCGCTTATTTATATTGGGGCGGATTGCATGCTAATTTTACAGCATTAAATAGTTTCAGCTATTCTTGCAGCAGCGTCTGTATTTTTTCAATAGAATCCTCATTCTCCAAAAACTCAATATAAGGTAACAATGGTTCAATATCCTTTTTGTCCATTGTTTCTATGTCTTCAAATAAAGCATTTACAAAATCAGTGCAAAAAGATTTGCCAAAGCTGTAAGTGTTTATTCTCGCCAGATCCTCACAATTGATTTCGGTGGCATTCAGATTAAATACAAGCTCAGGAATTTCGTAGTCGCCTTCCGCTGGATAGCCGATGTACCTAAACATGCTTTCTTTCCACACGCGAAATAGGATTTGATGCGAGACATGTTTCCCAAAGTATTCGAACACTTTGGAAAGTATATCGTAAGCGGTTTCTTTCTCAAAAACACCAGTAATGCTTTTGTCGATCAATTCGGCATAGGAAATGAAAATTGAGCTATCAAAATGAACATCAAAATTAGCGGTCAGCATGGCCACAATATGTTCTCTGGGTTGGGTTCTTAAAAGTTGTCTTGCTGTTAATGAGGTTAAGTTATGCTTTTGTTCTCGACCGTGGCTGTCGGGGAGGAGTACGGTGTGTTCTTTGTCGAGGAGCGAGATAACGAATTTCCAATCTTCCGGCCTTTTGAGAATCCTACAATTTTGAGCGAGATAACCGCTCCTTTTTGGGTCAGGTTTCTTGTCACCGACAATAACTTCTCCAGGTTGAATAATATGTTCTGGAGGAACTTTAAACCTGCGTATATGCACAAAGAGTTCTTCTCCGGAAGGTAACGCAAGAGTACCAAATCCTTTGTTATTGTCGAACCATTTGACTGCGCCGATAAACATGGCTGGGGTTGAGTTTTGTTTCAATAGTATAAAGGTAATGAATAAATGCCTTTATTAGGTATTGAAAATGAAATATTTGCAATTATTTGTGCTATATCACTTATTTTTCTCGTATTTATCTACTTATTTGGTTGGGGAAAAGATTTTCGGAAGGCCAAAGGCGACATATTTGTCTTCGCTTTGAATAACTTGTTAAATGATTGGGGATGGCCAAAGCCTAAGTCGTAAGCAACTTCGCTTACAGATAGGTTTGTGATGGATAATTTTTCTTTTGCTTTGTCAATTATTTTATCATGGATGAAATGCTGGGTATTTTCACCAGTCTGCAAACGGAGCATATCGCTTAAATAGCTAGCTGAAATGTGTAGGCGATCAGCAAGATACTGTACCGTTGGGATGCCTTGTTTGGTAGAAATATTGTTAGCGAAATATGCTTCCAATATTTCCTCAAGTTTGGCTATTAAGTTTGTATTAATCGCTTTTCGTGTGATAAACTGTCTTTTATAAAATCGGTTGGCATAATTTAAAAGTAATTCAATGTGGGAAATAATCACATCTTGACTAAAGTCATCGATTCGGCTAGTTAATTCTTCATCGATGTGTCGGAAGATGGAAATAATTCGGTCTTTTTCTTTTTCGGATAAATGTAGGGCTTCATTTGTGGTATAAGAAAAAAAACCGTACTGTTTTATTTTTTTTGCTAGCGGATATCCCCAAAAGAAATCGGGATGTATCAAAAGGGTATATTGTGAGCATACTTCGCCTTCATTTGCGCCATGGTTTCCTATAATTTGATTTGGAGCGGCAAACAGAAGTCCACCTTCGTCAAAGTCATAGTAACCTTGTCCATAGATGAGTTTTCCTTTAATGCTCGGTTTGTAGGATATTTTGTAGAAATTCAATACATGCGGTTGAGGAATATTGTTGAGCATAATCTGATGAGTGCTGCCATTCACCATGCTAACCAAGGGGTGGACCGGTGTTGGAAGGCCAAAAGCACGGTGAATATCCGATAGGGATTCCATCTTTGGAAGAGCTTTTTGTTCTTTTTTCATTTTTGAATTTACATAATTCTCGTTTACAATAGTCGATAATGTAAACGAGAATGAATTATTGACATAGGGATTACTTGGAAGCGCCTTGAGCTTGGGCTGAAACAGTATCCCATTCTTTCCATGTGGCAATCCTTTCGGCATACACACTACTTACCCAAGATAGGTTCCCATTTCCTAGATTAAACCGCAAGGGAGGATTTTCTGTGTCAACAATACTGAAGATTGCAGCTGGGGTCGCATTCGGATCACCTTTCTCCATTTTTCCTAAATCAGTAAAAAATTGGGCTTTAAAATCCTGGTAGGGATCTAATGTTTCAGCAAATTGTAGAGATTCCTGACTTCCAAATTCGGTGGCATAGGCTCCGGGTTCTATGATGGTTACTCTGATGCCAAACGCTTTGACCTCAAGTGCTAAGCTTTCGTGTATTGCTTCAAATGCCCATTTTGAGGAACAATAGTATCCGATTACAGGCAGTGTAACGTGGCCTAGGCTACTTGATGTACCTAAGATGTGGCCATATCCTTGCTGACGTAATAATGGTAAAACAGCTTGAATGACAGCGACCGGTCCAAGGATATTTGTTTCGTATTGTTTTCGAATATCGTTCATGCTAGCTTCCTCAATAGTTCCAACCAGAGAGTAACCTGCATTGTTAAGGACAATGTCTAACTGGCCAAAGTGATCATATGCCTGTTGTACAACAGTTTTTACTTTTTTGGTATCGGTAACGTCCAATTCCAGTGTCAATACGTTGTCTCCATATTTCTCATTGAGATAGGCGATGGAAGAGAGTCGTCGTGCGGTAGCAATTACTTTGTCGCCTCGCTGGAGCGCTGCCTCTGTCCAGATTTTCCCGAATCCGCGCGAACTGCCCGTGATAAACCATATTTTACTTTGCGTATTTTGTGTCATATTTCTTTGTATTTGTAATACAAACTTCCATAAAGAGCGTCTAATAAAAATCGCCAAATTGAGGGAATATGTAGCCGAAAGGAGTTTTGTGAAATTTATTTAAACGAATAATTTTATGGAATTATTTTTTGTCTCTTAGTCGTAATTTTGAATTAACTTAGTATGTTAAAATCTGTTTTATAAGATAGATTTTCATTAAACGTAAAGTTCCGTATGCAGCGTGTAATTGCTAAATCCATTCTTAACAAAACAAAACAGAGAGATCCTTGGTTTCTTGATGACTATACTGTAAATCCCTATAGCGGATGCTCTTTTAACTGTCTATATTGTTATATCAGGGGTAGTAAATATGGGGTAAATATGGCTGAAAAGCTAAGTGTCAAACAGAACGCGATTGATTTGTTGGATCGTGCTTTAGCGCTCCGTGCCCGTAAAAAACAATATGGAATAATTGTACTGTCGTCTGCAACGGATCCTTATCTGCAATTTGAACAGACGGAGTTACTGACGCGGCAATTGTTGGAAATTATATTACATTATCGTTTCCCAGTGCATATTATCACCAAATCGGATCTCGTCAGTAGAGATTTTGATTTGGTGAAGCAGATTGATGCTGAAGCAATACTTCCATTTGATCTGCAAGGTAAATTAACACTTCGTGCTTTTATTACCTTTTCATTTTCGACAATCGATACCGAAATTGCCAGAATATTTGAACCGGGTGCACCATCGCCTGAGCTTCGTTTGAGTACATTGAGTCAGGCGCGAATGATGGGATTGTGTAGTGGCGTAAGTTTAATGCCTTTGTTACCATTTATTTCAGATACAGGAGCTCATCTTGATCAGATGTTTTCGACTTTTCGATCCGTTGATGCAAATTATATTTTTCCAGCAACCTTGGCGTTATATGGTTCTGACCCTGGTGATAATCGGACTTTGGTTATGCGCGCGGTTGAAAAACACTATCCACAGTTCGTGGAAAAATACCAACGATTGTTTGGTCCGGACGGTAAGCTTCCCAACTATTATCGACAGGCATTTGCGGAAAAGGTAAAGGGATTATGTGTACAATATGGGCTGCGAGACCGGCTGCCGGCTGGCGATTCCTTATAATTTCTTGAGTATTTCAGTCAATTGATCAACACCAAAGTTGGATTTAAGAACCTTTGTTTCGAAATACCGTAGTTGTAGAAATAGAAGCAAGAATTTTCTATTAGAGTTAGAGGCCTGATATTTATGGAATCTATTGGGTGGATAGCTAGGGATACCGACTATACTTTTCTTGTTCTAGCTCTTAACAAATACAGATATTTTCGGTATTCCGGCAGTCTGAATTTTAACCTTTAATTGTATGTTTTGGTCCTAGCTGAAACCGATGGAAAACGAATTTTTTGTATAAATGACTTTTATGACGAAGTTTTAAATTAAAACTAAGGAAATAATTAGCCTAATTGTTCGTGTGTTCTATGGATTAAATATAGGTGTGTCTTGTTTTGTTTTTATGTTGTTTTGTTTCAAATATGTTACATTTTATTTCGTATTGTATTTTTTAAAATATTATTTGTCTGTTTTTGTGTAATTGTTTGGTTTTAAGCTATTTAATTAGTTTAATGAAATTAATTGGCGCTTTGTTTTGCTAAAAAATTAAAAAAGACATTCTGTTTCGTGTTAAAATTATATTATATTAATACTTATTTAACCAATTGTCGTTTAATTGTTTAGTAATGCTTTATTAATAATTTACAAATATTAAATAACCTTTCTTTGTAACCGAAGAAAAACAAAACCAAATTCATGAAAACGAAACACGTATTACTTCCTGTAATGATTGGGATGTCTTTCGGCGCGTGGGCCAAGAGCAAACCTGTCTTTCTGACATCTATTCCAGATGTTGAAATTTCTGCCAAATTTCAGGGGCCTATCCGAGGCATTGTAAAAACAGCAACCGGTGAACCTATCTTAGGTGCATCAATTTTTAATTTAACTACTGGTAAAACTACACAGACTGACCAGCATGGCGATTTTGTCATTGAAGGGAAAATCGGTCATACACTGCGCTTGTCGATGATCGGTTTTGAAACACAGCAAGTAAAAGTAGAGGCAACAACTTTAACGATTCAGCTGGTTTCTACAGATCAATCGCTTGATGAAGTAATTGTTGTCGGGTATGGTAAGCAAAAAAAGGTAAACTTAACGGGTGCTGTTACACAGATTGATGCGAAGATACTTGAAAACCGTCCAGTTGCCAATGCTACTCAGGCTTTGCAGGGAGCAATACCAAATTTGAATATTACATTTACCAATGGTAGGCCAGGAGGGGAAGGGAATGTTAATATCCGGGGCTTTGCTTCGATAAACTCAGCTAATGCACAACCTCTTATTCTCATTGATGGTGTCCCAGGTAATATCAATACTATCAATCCGCGTGATATTGAATCGATATCCGTTTTAAAAGATGCTTCTGCTGCAGCGATTTATGGAGCTCGAGGGGCATTCGGTGTTATGCTAGTAACAACCAAAAAAGGAAAGGCCGGAAAAATGAACATTAATTATAGTAATAATTTTGGTTGGTCTGGACTGACTGTGCGGACAGATTTTATGACGAGCGGATATGATGCCGCGAAACTAAATGATGAAGCTTTTATTCGTGCCACTGGTAATAGTTATACGGGATATACAGAAGATGACTATGCTGAACTATTGAAACGAAAAACAGATCCGAGCCTGCCTTCCGTAGTGATTCAGAATAGAAATGGAAAAGATCAATATGTATATTATGGCAATACAGATTGGTGGAATGAGATGTATCGAAAAACACAGGCATCGATGGAACATTCGTTGAATTTCTCTGGTGGTAGTGAAAAAATTGATTATTATGTGTCGGGGCGTCTTTATGAAAAAGGTGGGCTAATGAAAATTAACCAAGATAAATTCGATGCATATAATGTTCGATCGCGCATAAATGCGCAGGTCACCCCTTGGTTGAAAGTAAGTGCAAATACCCAGCTCAATTATCAGAATTATACCTATCCGGGATGGGCGACAAATCCAGATAATAACAATAATTTTATTTCGACAACGGTACATGCTTTACCATCTTATGTGCCAATGAATCCAGATGGTACAGCAACATATAGGACCGAGTTGAACAATTATAATATTGGTGATGGTATTTACGCAGATTTGTTGCATGGAAAGTCAAAAGGAGGCGAGGATAAATATGAGTTTATCAATATGTTTGAGACGGTATTTCAGTTGGCGCCAAACTTGACCTTAACGGGTAATTACACCTTTACCTATAACCCTATACACAATTGGAATAGGAGAACTGTAGCGCCTTGGTCTGTTTTCCCGGGAGTGATCAATTACCTAGGGAATGATACGTTTACCGAAACGATTATCAATCGACCTAAACACTCACTCAACCTTTTTGCAAATTATAACAAGCAGTTAGGGGACCATCAGTTGGCGGCTACGGTGGGTTTTAACCAGGAGACTACCGGATACAAACGAATTGGTGGAACACATAATAACCTATTGTCAGAGGATCTGAATGACTTTGCTCTTGGGACTGGTCAGATGCAACTACTCGGAAATGCAAATACATGGGCACTACGAGGATACTTTGGAAGGTTGAATTACAACTATAAAGGGAAATATCTTTTGGAAGTTAATGGTCGCTATGATGGAACTTCTAAATTTCCGTCCAATCAGCGGTATGGATTTTTCCCGTCTTTTTCGGGTGGATGGCGGATCTCTGAGGAGTCTTTTATGGCAAATCTGAAACCTGTTTTGAATGAAGCTAAATTTAGAGTTTCTTATGGGGCATTGGGTAATGCGCAAGAGGCTGCTGAGTATGGTTATATCCAATTGTTGAATGCAGGGTTGTCCAATTACATAACCAATGGTACAAAAACACAATACCTGAGTGCTCCGACACCAATTTCAGCTGATTTAACCTGGGAGAGGACGAATACGTTAAATTTTGGAACAGATCTTGAATTTTTTAGAAATCGATTGAGTGTTTCTGCTGACTATTTTATTCGAAATACGTTGGATATGTTGATCCCAGGTAAGACATTGCCAGCGGTTTTTGGTTCCGGTTCACCTCGGACCAATGCAGGCGACTTACAGAATAAGGGCTGGGAGCTTTCTGTGGCCTGGCGGGATCAACTGGAGCTGGATGGAAAACCTTTTGGCTATAATGTTGGATTGGGACTATCGGATTCCAAAGCGAAGATTACGCGTTTTGACAATAAGGAAATGTTGCTGAGTAACTATTACGTTGGCCAGACTTTGGGCGAAATTTGGGGTTATAGGACCGATGGATTTTTTCAGTCTCAGGCGGAAATTGACAATTGGAAAGTTAATCAGGATTATGTGGACAAACAACGGTTGGCTGCACCGGGAGACTGGTCTAAGCTTCATCCTGGAGATTTGAAATTTGTTGACATTGGTGGAAAGGATGGAGTTCCAGATGGAAAGGTTGATGCTGGAGACAATACATTGATGAACCCTGGGGATCAAGTTATCATCGGGAATAACAGACCCCGTTATACATTTGGTTTTAATTTGGGGGCAAATTGGCAAGGATTCGATATCTCGGCTTTCTTTCAGGGGATAGGTCGACAACATTGGTGGCCTGGAGCAAATGCAGATAAGTTTTGGGGGCCATACTCAAGACCCTATTATTCTTTTGTACCGAAGGATTTTGAACAAGATATTTGGACGCCTGAAAATGCAAATGCCTATTATCCACTGCTACGAGGTTATATTGCCTTAAATGATCGTGGATCTTTGAACGTCAAATCGGATCGTTACTTACAGGATTTAGCTTATATAAGACTAAAAAATCTAACCGTAGGATATACGGTTCCTCAGGCCTGGCTGAAGCGCGTGAAATTGGCCAATGCACGGGTTTACGTGTCAGGTGAAAATATTTGGACGGCGACTAAGCTCCGTTCCAAATATATCGATCCCGAACAGTCGGCTCAAGAGGTCAACGGAAGATCATATCCAATCTCTAAAACATTTTCATTTGGTCTAGATTTAACATTTTAATAGTATGAAAAAGATAGTATATATATATGCATTGTTGAGCTGCGGCATGATGGCTTGTAGCAAAGATTATTTGGAGCGTTTGCCTGAGTCGTCGGTTACTCCTGAGGCTTCCTTTAAAACTGAAAAGGATTTGGCACTATTTACAAAGTCATTTTACGATGCCGCACTGCCTTCGGCCGAAGGTATTTATAACGAATCGGTCGATAATATCGTTAAGACAACATTGGATGATGAATTGACCGGAAAAAGACAGGTTCCGATAAGTGGCGGTGGATGGACTTGGGCAAATCTTCGTAATATCAATTACTTTTTGGCAAATTGCTTTAATACAGTTTCAGAAACAACTGCTGCGCCTTATGCTGCCGAAGCGCGTTTTTTTAGGGCATATTTTTATTTCGATAAACTGAAACGTTTTGGAGATGTGCCTTGGTATGACAAGGTCATTGACCAAAATGACGAAGAACAACTTAAGAAGGCAAGGGATCCTAGAACTTTGGTTGTATCAAATATTCTCGCTGATCTGGACTATGCGATTGCTAATCTATCAGCTACCAAAAGTGATGAAAAAGTGACTAAATGGACTGCATTGGCCTTAAAATCCCGAGTCGCACTTTTTGAAGGAACATTTCGTAAATATCACACAGAATTTAATCTAACTGATGCAAACGGTTTGTTAGAGAAGGCAGCCGATGCAGCCAGTAAGCTTATGGAGGGAGCGCAATACAGTGTATACAATGCCGCGGGAACAGACTCTTATGGTGCGTTGTTTTATAGTGTTAATAGTTTGCCGCAAGAGGTTATTTTAGCGCGGAAATTCTCGGATGCTTTGCAAATTTGGCACAATGTAAATTATTATACGATCACGGCTTCCTATGGGAAACCTGGATTGGATAAAAATTTGGTGGATTCTTATCTGATGAAAGATGGAACGAGGTTTACCGATAAATCGAATTACCAAACAATGATGTTTAAAGAAGAGGTTCTAAATCGTGATCCACGCCTAAGCCAGACGATACGTACACCAGGCTATAAGCGTATAGGAGGTGCTGCTGTTGTTGCACCGAACTTTGGGAATTCGGTAACGGGATATCAATTGATCAAATTTGTAGGTGATGTAAAGTATGATAATTACAATCGTTCTGAAAATGATATGCCTATTTTTAGGTATGCCGAGGTTTTATTGAATTATGCTGAAGCGAAAGCAGAGTTAGGTACATTGAGCCAGGCTGATTTGGACAAATCAATTAAGTTGTTACGCGATCGTGTAGGTATGCCAAATCTAAATCTGCAAGCGGCTAAATCAAACCCAGATGCATTTTTAGCTAACGATTATCCGAATGTAGTTGGTGATATGAAGGGGGTACTATTGGAAATAAGAAGAGAACGACGTGTGGAATTGGTTATGGAGTCTTTCCGTTGGGATGATATCTTAAGATGGAAAAGCGGGCAGTTGGTCACAAGGCAATTTAAAGGGATGTATTTTCCAGGTACAGGTAAGTTTGATCTAGATAATGATGGTAAAGATGACGTTTGGATTTATGAAGGTGACAAGCCTAGTGCTTCAGGCATTCAGTTATTGAAATTAGGGTCGGAAATCTTATTGGAAAATGGAAATAAAGGAAATGTGATTATTAACGCACATATCAAAAAAGTTTTCGATGAAAAGAAAGACTATTTATATCCAATACCTGTTCAAGAACGACAGTTAAATCCTAACCTCATCCAAAATCCAAACTGGGGAGAATAATACCCCTTAGAAAATACGATCAGTGGTCGAGCCCTTCGCCTGCTGATCGTATTTTTTTAATATAACGACGTTTTTTTTAACTATCTGTATTTTAGTTGTATATGGTGGGGGAAAGACGTTTAATTTATTTTTCGTACCTTTGTACTGTCAAAAGACAGAATGGCGTGAGTTTATTCCGCTATGGCTTTGTGCCTTTGGCACAGCCTAGGTTGTTCGTTATACTTGTTGAAGTATATTTTGGAGATGCTTTTTGAATGGAGCATTTCGTCTTTAAAAGATTAGTTTCTTTTTCATCATTGCTCTTACCGAACCGAGAGTAAAGTATGTTAGTTAATAAGTTGATTGAACTGTAAGAGTAAGATTTCGATCAAACGAACTCAACTGTAGGGATATTTTTATTTGTAAGAAAATAGCGTAGGCGTATGGCCTTAGTGGATCACTCATGCCCTTATGGTTTATTTATGTTTAAAAAAATTAAAAAATGGATAAAACTAGTAAGGTAAAAGTAAAAGTTGAAGACTTGGTACTTGTTTTCGGAAAACAGAAGAAGCAAGCTTTGAAATTACTAAATGAGGGTTTCTCCAAAAAAGAAATCTTGGCAAAGACAGATTGCACGATCGGAATCAACAAAGCTAATTTTGAAATCTTCGAGGGTGAATTCTTTGTTATAATGGGACTATCAGGGAGTGGGAAATCTACGCTGCTCCGTTGTCTTAATCGATTGAACGAACCTACATCGGGAAAGGTATTTGTCAATGGAGAGGATATTACAGGGAAAAATAATAAAGATCTTCTTGAAGTCCGTAGGACAGAAATGAGTATGGTCTTTCAAAAGTTTGGTCTGTTGCCACATCACACCGTATTAAGCAATGCCGCTTTTGGTTTAGAACTAAGAGGGGAAGAACGGGAAAAACGGGAATCTAAAGCTCAGAAAGCGCTGGATGTAGTAGGACTGAGTGGATTTGAGCAACAGTTACCGTCTCAGTTATCTGGTGGTATGCAACAGCGGGTTGGACTGGCTCGGGCACTTGCCAATGATCCCGAAGTATTGCTGATGGATGAGGCATTTTCAGCACTAGATCCCCTGATTAAAACCGAAATGCAAGATCAGCTATTGGAGTTGCAGGATAATTTACAAAAGACGATCGTTTTTATTACCCATGATCTCGATGAAGCAATCAAATTGGGCGATCGTATTGCTATTATGAAGGATGGTGTCATCGAACAGATCGGTACCGCGGAAGATATCTTGACAAATCCAGCAAGTGACTATGTTAAAGCCTTCGTTGAAAAAGTGGATCGCAAGTCTATCATTTCGGCAGGTTCCCTGATGTTTGAGAAACCTACTGTTGTACGTTTCAAAAAAGATGGCCCTGAGGGGGCTCTACGGAAAATGCGGTCGACAGGAATTGAAATTCTCCCTGTAGTTGATGCTCATGAGACTTTTCTTGGTTTTGTTCACATGAATGAAGTCATTCAATCTGCAAAGCGTAGGGAACCTACCGTAGAATCCATTATACATACTACCGTTCCAACAGTATCAAAAGAGGTGACCGTTGAAGAAATGTTGCCCCTGATATCGGAGATCCGGTCGCCAATCGCTGTGGTGAATGAACATAATCGTTTGTTGGGGATCGTAACACAGACATCGTTGATTATCGAAGCGACAAAGTATAATGAAGAAGAAATTATTGAATTAAAAGAGAAAGCAAATAATCAGTAGAAATGAATAAAGTAATCGATATAGGACAATACATCGCTGTAGCTGTAAATTGGCTGACAGATCATTTAGAACCATTTTTTAACTTGATAAAAAATACGGGGAATGCATCCATTATTGGACTGGAATGGGTGCTAACAACGATACCTTTTTTTATTATCATCGCATTATTTACAGGTTTAGCCTGGTGGAAATCTGGGAAAGGGGTTGCATTGACAACGTTGGTGGGATTAACATTGATCTATCTGATGGGATTTTGGATTGCAACGATGGAGACTTTGGCCCTGGTGTTGGTCGCTACACTAACAGCATTGGTTATATCAGTTCCTTTGGGTGTGTGGGCCGCGAAGAATAAACTAGCAGCGAAAATCATTCGGCCCTTACTTGATTTAATGCAGACGATGCCTGCCTTTGTTTACTTGATTCCAGCGGTGTTATTTTTTAGTATCGGTAAAGTCCCGGGAGCTTTTGCTACCATTATTTTCGCTATGCCACCTGCCGTCCGTTTGACGACTTTAGGGATTGATGCGGTTCCAAAAGATATCGTTGAAGCTGCACGTTCATTTGGCGCGACCAATAGTCAGATCTTATTTAAAGTAGAACTGCCCTTGGCTACAAAAACAATCTTAGCAGGGATCAATCAGACCATATTACTGTCTTTATCTATGGTTGTTATTGCCGGAATGATTGCTGCTGGTGGCTTGGGAGAAAAAGTGCTTGAGGGTATTAATAACTTGGATATTGGTCTTGGTTTTGAAAGTGGTTTGTCCGTTGTGATTCTCGCTATTATTTTGGATCGAATCACGCAGGGCTTTGTAAAAAAGAAAGCATAGTATGAGGAAAATAAAAAGTATGGTATTGTGTCTGATGGTGTTGTTGCTTGCGTCATGCAGCACAGGTCGGAATAAAAATATTATTCATATCGGTATGGTCGATGGCTGGGCCGAAGGGGTCGCAATGACAGAGGTCGCAAAAGTTATTATGGAAGAAAAGGGATATCATGTTGTTGTCCAGCGGGCTACGCCAGATATGATCTTAGCCTCCATGAACAATGGCGATACAGATCTATATATGGATGTCTGGCTGCCATTGACCCATGGAAGTAAAGTGGCTAAATTCCCCAATATTGAAGAGCTTGGAACGAGTTATAACCATGCGCGAAATGGACTTGTTGTACCGGATTACGTAACAATTGATGGAATTGAAGAGTTGAAAAAACATGAAAAAGAGTTTGATAAACGGATCATTGGAATAGAAAAAGGGGCTGGAATAACACGTGCCGTGGATCAGGTGATCAAAGATTATAGCCTCGATTATAAGCATGTGAACTCATCTACCGTAGCTATGATCACGGAATTGCAAAATGCAATCAAAGCAAAACGTTGGATTGTGGTAGCTGGCTGGCAGCCGCATTGGATGTTTGCTAAAATGAAATTGAAGTTTTTGGATGACCCCAAAAAGACATTGGGGGATGCCGAGCAAATTAAAATTTTTGCACGGGGAAACTTTAACATTGAGCAGCCTGAGCTAGCCCGATTTTTCTCCAAAGTCTACTTCGATGAATCAACAATGGCTGATTTGTTGTCAAAAATGCAGGGAAGCCAGGACAAAGCATTTACGGCAAAAGAATGGGTCAAGAAACATAACGATCTCGTAAAGGGCTGGTTATTGTAAACTGAGGTGATTAAATAGTTGTGCCACCCCAGTACGCTACCCGGCATAGCATAAGGAGGGCATTGTCATTACGACAATGCCCTTAAAAATTTACGGGCCAGTTGAATTTGTTGTTGTTGTATGCTGGATAAAGGATATCTGCTATCATCAATCCATGTGTCGAGCCCCTTTGGAAATTCCCAGGCGAAATCTAAGACTTTCGCTTTTTCTGCGGCTAAAATAATGTCATGTTTCGTTGCATTTGGATTGGCAATCTTGATGTTATTATAAATGCTATCCTGGATGAGTGGAAAGTTGCCTGCCATATCCTGATTTCTATTTGTATCCATAGTGAATTATTTTTTAAATAATTAAGAATGATTCTAGATAATTTTATACTTTAGTCAAAGATAGCAGGCATTCTATTGTTATGGGGTCTGCATAAAGGAGTAAAATGTCCGTCGAAGGGAATATTTCTGTTAAGGTATATTGCCTAATGTGCGTAAGACTATTTGAATCCTAAAAGGAATTAAAAATGGCACTAAGATTATATGATATTGATTCACCCAATTTATTATTGGAGCGGACTTACCCAAGTACCTACTTTTCTGTCGACACTGGAATTTATGAATCTGTAACACATTTAGATACTACATTTGGAAAAGGCTTTTATAAGGAGGTTTTCTTCGATGGTATTCATATTGGTTACGGTCATGCACAGTTATTTAAACGGATGCGGTTTCGTTTTGAAAGTGATTTTGAAACAGTTGAAATGCACTTTGCCTTAAAAGGCAATAGTCAGGCGAGTGGCGAAATGATGCCCTTAGGTGTAAATTTTGAGACATACCAGCATAATATTATTTACGGAAATTCAATGTGTGGTCAAATGGAGTGGGGGAATCAGGAGTTTCAGTTATGTGAAATAAACTTATCGCCCGAATTTTTTAAAAGATTCCTGCCCGAAGATTCTAAATTCTTTGCAGATTTTCGGAATGCTATTGACCGTGGTAAATCGGGATTGCTGACCAATATGCATAGACGGATTACCCACGATATGCATGAAATTATCGACGATGTAATCAATTGTCAACGAAAGGGAATTTTTAAGAAAATTTTCCTGGAAGCAAAGATTATGGAGCTCTTGCTTCTTCAATTGGAACAGTTTCAGGAAGAGGATTTTGTAGCAGTTTCGTTAAAAAAAGCCGATATCGATAAGATATATGCCGTTCGTGAGTTTCTACTAAAAAATATGGATACCAATAGTACACTAGTCAATCTCGCGCATCTGGTGGGTACCAATGAATTCACATTGAAAAAAGGTTTTAAGGAGCTATTTGGTACGACTGTTTATGGTTTTTGGCATGACGCAAAAATGGAACATGCCAAGAAACTGATCTTAGATGAAGATCGAACAATCGGTGAAGTTTCTGATTTGGTCGGTTACAAAAATCAACGCCATTTTTCGGACGCCTTTAAACGTAAATTTGGAATCCCACCGAGTAAGCTAAAAAATACCTTGTAATGTGGAATAGTTTTTTTTACACTTTACGGACCTTTTATTCCTTCTTACGGAAGTTTTAATAGCGCATGAATCGGGTTTGATAAAAGTCGAATAATTACCTTTGTTTAGAAAGATTCTTAATAATGGTCTTTTGATCAAATATGTACGTAATTAGAAAATCATGGGAAAAACTGAAATGAAAGTAATACAGCTCGCCCTGACTGTAAGTAGAAAAGAATACCTGACGCCACATTATATCCGTGTTTATTTGACTGGTGATGGTGTAGATCAAATCGCTAATACGACCGTCGGAGTCAATAACAAGATCTTGATTCCGCCAAAGTATGTAGATCGCATTTATTTTCCAGAATTTGATTATGAACGAGGGCAGTGGAAGCCGATGGATGAGGCGATTAGGCCAACAGTTCGAACTTATACACATCGCGGTATCAACCTTGATAGAAATGAAGTATGGATTGATTTCGTTGCCCATGGTGATGAGGGGCCAGCTTCAGCTTGGGCTATGGCTGCAAAACCTGGCGACGTGCTTGGGATTCTGATGAAAGCAGGTAAGACGTCTCTATATGAAGTTGCAGCTAACTATCTCCTTGTTGGGGATGCAACTGCAATTCCTGTTCTGGGGGCAATCTTAGAAGACTTGCCACCTTCGGCAAAGGGAATCTGTATGATTGAAGTACATGGTAGCGAAGATATACAGCAATTGAAGACTAAGGCTGCTATTGATTTTATTTGGTTACATAATGATACGCCACAGGAAGGTAGCCTTTTGGCGGATTTGGTGAAGATCAGATCCTTGCCTGTAGCGGATAAATTTGCTTATGTAGCTGCTGAATTTTCGATAGTTAAGGAGATTCGCAATTATTTGCGTAAGGATCTCGGTTGGGGAAGAGAGGAGCTTTATGCTTATTCGTATTGGAAAGCTGGAGTTGCTGAAGATAAATCTGCTACAGATCGCCGTAGTGAGAGTGAAGAAATCCAGGCCTAACGTTTACGATAGGTTATGGAGAAACAGAAACAACTGATCTTAAACGGTAAGTTAAGTAGGGTGATGTGGCAGATGTCGTGGCCTGCCGTGATTGCAATGGTCCTGTATGGTCTGAACAATTTTCTGGATGGTATTTTTGTTGGTCATCTGATTAACAATACAGCGTTGGCAGCTGTCGGTGTAACCTATCCTTTAGCCCAATTTGCACAAGGTTTTGGTACCCTGATCGGAACAGGTATGGGGGCAGCAATTAGTATTTGGATAGGTGGGGATCAACAGGAGAAATTACATAGGTCATTTGGTACGGTGCATTTTTTGACTATTATTTTCTCTCTTATAATTACCCTCCCTTGCTATGCATTTGCCGACAAATTGGTCTACATGATGGGTGGTAGAGGTGATATATTGGCTCTTGGGGTGGATTACTTTCGAACAACCATATTGGGTAGTTTTTTCTGGATTTATGGTTTGGCCCTCAACATGATTATTCGTGCAGAGGGTCGTATGAAAACTGCGGCCTGGATGATTGCAATAGGATTGCTTGTTGATGTCTTACTTAAACCGGTTTTTATAGAACACTTTGGTTGGGGTGTATCAGGGGCAGCTTGGGCAACCAATATATCGATGATCATCTACACATTTTTAGGTGTATGGTATTACGCCGGGGGAAAGGCTTCGTTCAAAACAAAGTTTTGGTCTTTATCTTGGGATTTATCGATTTTAAAAGAAACGCTTTCATTAGGAATGCCCGGCTTTGTCATGATGGTCATGATTGTAATCCAGAATATTGTTGTCTTCAACGCATTGGCCAATTACGGAAATAATATGGATATTACGTTTTTTACGGCGATCAATCGGCTTTATATTTTATTAAATACCCCACTATGGGGGCTTATGCGGGCTTTGCAGCCTGTAACGGGGATGAATTATGGTGCTGGGCAGTATACGAGAAGTATCAATTCGTACCGTTTATTTGCCATTACTGGGCTGCTGATTCTGCTTCCGTTCTGGTTGCTGGTGATGCTTCATCCCGTTGCTGTGATATCGATACTGATACCAGAAGCGATTTTTTCAATACAGCAGCTAATGGATTTCAGAATTTACATGAGTGTTTTATTGGTTCTTCCATTTATTTTTATGGCGATGGTGTGGTTTCCTTCCATTGATCATGCCAAGCCTGCGACTTTTATCAGTGTATTGCGGCAGGTTGTATTTTATATTCCTATCTTAATTATTGCACCAAAATATTTTGGTGTACACAGCATTTACGTAGCGAGCGCGGCGATAGATTGGATTATTTTCATTATAGTCATCTATGCGGTTCGACGAAGCACGCGGAAGCTCAATATGCAAGTTGATGTATAAGACGTTGCAGCGCGAACGATGTTAATGTTAAGTTAAGCAATCTTTAAGATTGCATTGTTAATATACTACTCATCTTCTAGTAATATAGGTTTCATTTTTTTGGGCAAAATTCAAAATAATGAAACCTATTAAACTACCTCAATTTAGGAAAACAGCTCAGGTGACCTTAGCTATTGCATTGCTGAATGCGGCACATGTCGATAGCGTATGGGCAAACTTTGCGAATGAAACTACCAAGCTCGAAATTGCCGATCAAGCTATTATTAAAGGGATTGTTAAGGATCAGGACGGCAAACCTATTGACGGCGGCACGATCATCAATGAAACCAGCAAACAGAGTACGCGTACAGAGTTTAATGGTAAATTCAATCTGAAAGGTCAGGTTGGCGACCAAATCCGTGTTTCTTCTTTAGGATATAAAACAGCTACAATAACTGCTACAGATGGGGATCTTGTGGTGGTTTTGGAAAAGGATGATTCAAAGTTGGATGAGGTTGTTGTCACGGCAATTGGTATCAAGCAACAAAAGAAGCAAATTGGTTACGCTACTCAAGAAGTTAAATTAGACGTACTTAAAGAGTCTAAAACAATGAATATTGGTACAGCGCTAACGGGACAAGTATCTGGTCTGATCGTTAATAATCCAACGGGGATTTTTCAGGCACCATCTTTTCAATTGCGTGGTAAGACCCCACTTATTGTCGTAGATGGCATTCCTGTAGAATCTGATTTTTACGACATGTCCAGTCAAAACATAGAGAATATCAATGTACTAAAAGGAACAGCCGCTTCATCTTTATATGGATCACGCGGTAAAAATGGCGCGATCTTAATTACAACCAAAAGTGCAAAAAGCGATAGGCTGGAGTTTTCGGTTGGAACCAGTAATATGTTTTCTGCTGGATTTACAGTTTTTCCTGAATCGCAGAAGGAGTTCGGAAGTGGATCCAACGGTAAATATGAGTTTTGGGATGGTGCTGATGGGGGGATTTCAGATGGAGATATGACATGGGGACCCAAATTGAACTCCGGAATAAAGGTTGCTCAATGGAACAGTCCGATTCGTGATAAGCAAACTGGTGAAGTGATTCCTTGGTGGGGTGATGTGAGTGGAACCAAGTATAATGATAAGTCACGTTACGAAAGAGTGCCGATTGATTGGGTCGCACATAACAATTTAGAGGATTTCCTTGGAACTGGACTGATTACCGAGAATAATGCGACATTATCGTATCGTTCGGAAAAGGTAAGCATATTTGGAACAGGAAAATATGCCTATCAAAAAGGTCAGGTGCCCAATACAAAGCTTTCTACAGGTGGATTAAATTTGAATACCTCTTACCGTTTTACTCCTGAGGTACAATTAGATCTTAACTTATCCTATAACAAAGTGAAATCTCCAAATTATCCAAGGTATGGATATGGACCTAAAAATCATATGTATACGATTCTGTTGTGGATGGGAAATGATGTAAATGGACAGGAATTAAAGGATCACCTCTATATTCCGGGACAGGAAGGCTATCGTCAAGCAAACTATAACTATGCTTGGTACAACAACCCTTATTTTGCAGCTAATGAGCTGAACCAAGTATACGATCAGGATATTTTGGCCGGGCAGACTGCTTTAACTTGGCGTATTTCACCTGAATTTACCATCAAAGGTCGCGCTGCAGCAAGGCAAAAAAATCTATTCCAGGACATGCAGAGTCCTAAGTCTTACATGAATTATGGCGATTCACGGAATGGGGATTATAAAAACTGGGATAGCAAACAGCTCAATTTTGATGCGGACGTCTTAGCAACCTATATTAAGCAGTTGTCTGATAATTTCGGTGTAACCGTTAATGCGGGTTCTTCTACTTTCAAAAGAGATTATCGTGAGCTTTATCAAACTACAGATGGTTTAGTTGTACCATTTGTCTACAACTTAGGCAATACCCAAGGCCCAGTTAAGGCAACAAATACAACAACTGAAAAAATAATCCGAAGTGCTTATGCGTCGGTAAACTTAAACGTGTTTAAGTCCACCTATCTGAATTTTTCGGGAAGAAATGACTGGTCATCAACATTATCAAAAGCAAATCAGTCATTCTTTTATCCATCGGTTTCACTAAGTAGTGTTATCTCCGATTATTTTAAACTGCCAGCACAAATTGACTTTGTTAAATTGTACAGTTCCTGGGCATCGGTATCTTCTGATCTGGATCCTTATAGCATTGCTGCGACTTATAAAAAAGATGTTACCTATGGTTCGACGCCATCAGTAACCTACCCTGCAGGTATTATTAATCCTGATATCCTCCCACAGCAGTCCATTTCTTTAGAAATTGGTGCTTCTATGGCTTTCTTTAAAAATAGGCTTTCGGCTGATGTAACGTACTATAATGTTGTTGATAAAAATCAGATCATCGATTTGAGTATTTCCCAAGCATCCGCTTTTACTTCGCGTAAAGTAAATGGAAATAAATACCGTACAAAAGGATTGGAGATTTCTTTGACAGGGAATATAATTAAAAATGAACAATTTTCGTGGACGTCTACTGTTAACTGGTCTCGTGCAATTCAGCGTTTGGAAGAAATTTACAATAACCAAGCGAAATACGGTAATCTTAAAAAAGGCGATCGTGCAGACAGCTATTATGGTACTGTCTGGGAAAAATCGGCTGATGGTAAGGTTATCTTGAATCCGAATACGGGTATGCCGACCAAAAATCCATTTCCACAGTATTTAGGTTACTTTCAACCGGACTGGCAATTTGGTTTTGCAAACCAGTTTAAATTTAAGGGATTTCAGGTAAATCTTGATTTCGACGGATCTATTGGCGGCGTGATGAATTCGACAACCATAGAAAAAATGTGGTGGGGTGGAAAGCATCCTTCTTCGGTCTTATATCGTCAGGAACAATATGATGCAGGGAAACCAGTTTTTGTGCCAGATGGGGTGATCGTAACAGGAGGTGAGCTTACCCGCGACGTGAACGGTAATATTACTTCAGATACCCGAACGTATACAAATAATACAAAAGCTGTTGATTGGCAGGCTTGGAGTCAAAATTATCCTTATCAGGCCAGAGTTACAGAGTCTGAAAGTAAACTGTTTGCCAATGTATTTGATCGATCATTTGTAAAACTACGTAGACTATCGGTAGGTTATGATGTCAATAAGGTGTTTAAATTAAAACAGCTTACGGCCTTAAATGCATCACTATTTGGCTATAATTTGGCTATGTGGAAGAAAGTACCTTATATCGATCCTGATTTTGGTGTTGGAAACGATGGAAACTTACAAGACCCTTCCACGCGATATATTGGTTTTTCTCTAGATTTTAAGTTTTAATAACGTAGTACGATGAAATTATTTAATAAACATATATTTCTTGGATTCTTTTCTCTTTCAATCATGACTTCTTGTCAGAAATTGACGGAAGTAAATGTTAATCCAAATGAAGCGACAACAACCCACCCGCAAGCTTTATTGACGAAGGTAGAATGGGATGCTTTTCGGACCTGGCACGGTACCTCACCACTATATGCCTTGAAAATGATTGTGCAAACAGATGGTGAAAATGCGAATCAAATTTATAATTGGCAAAGGGGAAGCTTTGAGCAATATGGTAATCTTCGCAATATTACCAAGATGACCGAAGAAGCTGAACGTATTGGCGCTGACAGTTATTTGGCATTAGCAAAATTTTTCCGTGCGTATTATTTTTATAATCTTACCTTAACGTTTGGTGATGTCCCTTATTCAGAAGCAGCAAAGGGTGAAAATTCAGCAATTTTTGCGCCGAAATACGATACACAGAAAGACGTTTTGGTGGGTGTATTGAAGGAGCTCGAGGAAGCAAGTATTATTCTGAAGAAGAACAATAACACCATAAATGGGGATATTATTTATGGTGGAAATAGTGGCAATTGGAACAAGTTAGTCAATTCATTTCGCCTAAAAGTACTATTGACGCTTTCGAAGAAAACGACTGATCTTCCATTTAATGCAGCAACAGAATTTTCAAAAATATTTACCAATGAGTCCAGAATCACTGATGTTAGTGGTGCTGAAGATGGGCAACTCGTCTTTTTGAATCAAGAGGGTAATCGTTATCCGGAGTTTAACTCTAGCGGTTATGGATCGGGAATGTATATGGATTCAACATTTATCCAACGATTGCAGGACCTGAAAGATCCGCGATTATTTGCCGTCGCTACACAAACAAGACTGGGTAAAGAAGCGGGTAAAGCGATTAATGACTTTACGGCTTATGAAGGCGGTGATCCGATTGTTCCTTATGCACAGGTGAATGCAAAAGCTGTATTAGGTAAATTATCGAAAGTCCACGAACGATTTTATCAAGATCCCACAGCTGAGCCATTGGTCTTATTGGGCTGTTCGGAGATGCAGTTTATTTTGGCTGAAGCCATTTTGAAAGGTTGGATAACGGGCGATCTCAATGCAACGTATACCAAAGGAGTACAGGCATCGTTCAAATTTTATGAAAAGTATGCGAAAAATTTAGGAACTTATACAAATGAAGCACAAGCGGCCAAATATCTTGAACAAAATTCGGTAAGTCTTGACGGAGCTAGCTCCAATGAGCAAAAGCTCGAACGTATCTTGATGCAGAAATACCTGCGCTCATTTCATCAGGGGGGATACTCGGCTTATTTTGATCATTTGCGCACGGGGTATCCGAGTTTCCGTAAATCTGCGAATGTGAAAACAGCCTATCGCTGGATGTATCCTCAAGATGAGTACAATAATAATACGGCGAATGTATCTGATGCGATCAAATCACAATTTGGAGGAAATGATAATATTAATTTACAGACTTGGTGGTTAAAATAATGGATTCAAGGAGGGTATTTTTAAAAAAAGCAGCCATGCTGGCTGGGAGTACAGTCGCTATAAACTGGCTGCCTGAATCAATACAAAAAGCCTTGGCGATTGAAGCTCCAAAAGGATCAACTTTTTTGGATGCCGAACATGTTGTCTTTTTGATGCAGGAAAACAGATCGTTTGACCATTGTTTTGGAACTTTGAAGGGCGTACGTGGCTTTAACGATCCCCGCGCGATGAAATTGCCGAATGGTCTACCTGTATGGATACAAGGAAATAAGGAAGGTGCATATTTTGCACCTTTCCATTTAGATATCGTCAATAGTAAATCGACTTGGATGGGGTCGCTTCCGCATGGCTGGCGTGATATGGTTGCTGCTCGTCATGACGGGAAAATGGATAATTGGTTGGAAGCAAAGAGCTCTGGTAATTCAGAATATAAGGCCATGCCTTTAACAATGGGTTATTATAACCGTGCGGATATTCCTTTTTATTATGCTTTTGCAGATGCATTTACGGTTTGCGACCAGCATTTTTGTTCTTCACTGACGGGAACGAGCGCTAATCGATCGTATTTTTGGACTGGTACAGTGCGCGAAGAACCCCGTAATCCCGAATCTGTTGCGCATGTAGACAATGGTCAGATCAACTACAAGGATGTCAAATGGAAAACCTATCCTGAACGACTGCAAAAAGCAGGGGTCTCGTGGAAAGTTTATCAAAATGAACTAAGTTTACCAGTAGGCTTTAAAGGAGAAGAGGAAGATTGGTTGGCCAATTTTACCGATAACAACCTGGAGTTTCACCAGCAGTATGGTGTAAGATATCATTTGGCACATTATCAGTGGATGAAAGAACGGGTAAAAGAGCTGCATAAATTTTTGGAAACAAATCCAAAAGAAGAATTGCTGCACAAAGCCAAAGCGGAATTGGAAGATTTGAAAAGAGATGTCATTCATTATACCCCTGAGAATTTTGAAAAGCTATCCCAGTTCGAAAAAGATATCCATCACAATGCATTTGTGACTAATCTAGCTGATCCCAACTTTCACAAACTTGATAAATTAAGTTATAAAGAAGGTGGAAAGCGGCAGGAAGTTGAGGTGCCAGCCGGAGATGTTTTTTATCAGTTTAGAAAAGATGTTGAAGATTGCCAATTACCTACAGTGTCGTGGTTAGTGGCACCTTGTCGTTTTTCGGATCATCCGGGCTCACCTTGGTATGGGGCATGGTACGTATCCGAAGTCCTCGATATATTGACCAAAGACCCTGAGGTTTGGAAAAAGACAATTTTCATCTTAACTTATGACGAAAATGATGGATATTTTGACCATATCGCTCCTTTTGTTCCGCCATTGAGCACGAACAAAGATCAGGGTGCCGTGTCAGAAATCGACACTTCGGATGAATATGTTACGCTAGAACAGGAGCGAAAAAGGAAAAATAGTAATAATGTAAGTTTTGAAAGTCCTATTGGTTTGGGCTATCGCGTACCAATGGTGATAGCTTCACCCTGGTCTAAGGGTGGTTGGGTCAATTCCGAAGTTTTTGACCACACCTCCTGTCTTCAATTTTTAGAACATTTTTTGGAGAAGAAAACGGGTAAGGTGATACGGGAAGAAAACATCAGTCAATGGCGAAGAATGGTCTGTGGCGACTTAACAACTTCTTTTCGTCCTGTAGATAACATTTCCAAAACAAGGCTTAATCCGGTAGACAGAGACGGGTATGTTGAACGTATATTCTCCGCCAGGAATAAAAAACTCCCAACAGATTTTGTGAAAATCGACAGCCAAAAACTGGAGGAAATCAAATCGACAGGTCAGTATCATGCAGCTATGCAGATGCAAGAGCAGGGATGGAAGGATGCTTGTGCTTTACCTTATGAATTGCAGCTAAAAGTACAACATACACCAACGATGCTTTCCATCAGCTCAACCTTGGAAAGAAGGCTCAATACAGCTAAAGCGGGAGCGGGCATGCCTTATTATGTTATTTCCTATGTGGCGTATGATGGCCATGCGGCGGGTAAAGTTTGGAATTTTACGGTACGGGAAGGGGATCAATTAGCGTATGAATGGGAACTCGATAAAATTGTAGGAGAGTACATATCATTTGCATTGCATGGCCCTAATGGTTTCTATCGTGCGATTGAAGGCGCAAAGTCACATATTCCAGCTATTGATGTGTATACGAAAGTAGTTGCTGGAAAGCCTATTCTTTGTGTACAATCAGAGTCGCCAAATTGGGATTTACATCTTAAAGACTGTTCCTATGATCTTTTCCATGCGAAGGCAATGCGCAAGGATGATCCTGCTTTGGTTGAAATCGATTGCAGCAAGAGTGAAGGTTGGTATGATATCGAAATAACGTGTTCAGAAGATCATGCGGTCAAATTCTGCTATGCTGGACATATAGAGACTGGTAAATCAAGTAAGACGGATCCGTTGATGGGTAAAGTAAAATTATAGCTGAACCAATTAAATACTAGGACGAAAGCGCTGTTTCACGATCGATGAACACAGCGCTTTCGCTTTTGCAAAATAGAGCAAGGATCTTTTTGTGTGGATTCGGGCAAAAATGGGATTTGTGTCTCTTGTGTCAAAACGTTATTTTTATGGTTTGGATCGTAGTTCATTACAGAGAGCTACACATCATGACGAATATGGAGGAGCAAAAAATTATTTTGGTTGAAGATGAACAGGATGTTGCTGATTTGATCGTACAAGGCTTAGGCGAGGATGGCTATAGGGTCATTCATCTGGGGCGCTCGGAAGGTCTGGAACAGCTTTTGGCGAAGCAAGATGTCTCTCTTGTGCTATTGGACATTCTTTTGCCGGGAACCAATGGCCTGGATATTTGTAAGCAGATCAGACAGTGGGGGTATACCGATTTACCTGTTATGATGCTGACTGCACTTGGTACTCCAGAAAATGTGGTGCTCGGACTCGATAATGGTGCCGATGACTATCTTTCCAAGCCCTTTAAGCTAATTGAATTGAAGGCTCGGATACGTTCATTGATCCGCAGGCAACAGTCTATCGTACAGGCAACACAACGTGAGTTACAGCCGTCGAAAGACACATTTAGTTATGGTTTTCTGAGTATCGATGATTATAAAAAAATAGCCTACTGTGAGGGGCAGGAACTCAATCTGACAAGTACAGAGTATCGTTTACTCTTGTTGTTTATTCAGAGCCCCAAAAAGGTATTTGAGAGAACGGAGCTTTTGGACAAAATATGGGGGATAAATTTCGATATTGGATCAAATGTCGTCGATGTTTATGTGAATTATTTGAGAAAAAAGATTGAAAAAATAACGAGCAAAAAAGCGATCCATACGGTTATTGGTATGGGATATGTTCTAAAAATAGAAGACTGAATATTTAAAAATGCACAATTATAATCGAAAGCTTATTTATCTCATTGCAATTCTGGTCATTTATGTGAGTTGTTTTGTTGGCTTTATTTTTTATTCCGTTACAAATTTTGCTTTTACAGATTTTTATAAACGGCTGGATCTGCGGCGAAATATTGCTGCTGAAAAATTTCTGAATAGTAAATCCGCCTCCCAGGCTGATCAGTGGAGCCTTGATTTTATAGAAAATCTCAATAATCAGCATGAATTTTTGGTAGAATTTGATAGCAATGGTGCTATTTTAAGAAGCCAGGGATTTCATCAAGAACTTTGGGATAAAATTAATAAAAAAGGAAGCTCAAATTTCAAGTCGGGTAATCAATTCTATTCAACTAAATATTTTTCGCAAAATGGTCGAAAGTATATTGTGGGCGCTTCTGCTGAAAATTACTTTTATACACACCATTTGGCCTACCTTCGTAATCTGCTTATTGTAAGTCTGATTTTGGGGATTCTCTTTATTTTCGTTGTTTCGGTTTTTATGAAACGTTCGTTCTTAAAGCCAATATTAACCATGATGAAAGAGGTGCAAGAGATTGGTTCGGAAAATCTTTATAAGCGATTGGATGAGGATAAATATAAAGGTGAGCTTCATGGTCTGGCACTTACATTTAACCGGATGTTGACGCGCTTGGAAACTTCTTTCGAAACACAAAAGAACTTTATCAGCAATGCATCACATGAGCTAAATACGCCATTGACATCCATCATAGGACAGGCAGATCTTGCTTTATCCAAAGAACGAACAACAGCGGAGTACCAGCGAACATTATTTAAGATTATTGAGTCGGCAGAGCATTTGGAAAAGAAAACAAAAGCACTTTTACTGTTGGCGCGTACAGGTTTTGTTAATAATGCGACTGCATTTAGCCCCGTTCGTATTGATCAGATCGTGATGGACGCCGAGCTGACTGTTAAGGCCATCAATGATAAATTTAAGATTATAACAGATTTCAGTCTGTTACCAGATGATAGTATGCGACTTAAGGTGAATGGAAATGCAATTTTGCTACAGCTTGCGCTATCCAATATTATCAGCAACGCGTGTAAGTATTCATCCGATAGAACCGCTTATATTGCTTTAGGGGCATTGGACAATAAAGTCTTTATTCTAATAAAAGACAAAGGTATTGGAATACCTTCCAGTGACTTGGATCATATCTACGATCCTTATTTTAGAGCGTCCAATACGAGTGGCATTGACGGTTATGGTATTGGACTTCCTTTGGCCAGAAATATTATTAAGTTGCATGGTGGGACATTGAAGGTCAATTCTGTTGTGAGTGAAGGCACCACTGTAGAAATTGAACTACCCACTTACCTTCGATTCTAATGTAGTTTTAATTTTGATCGTATTTCTAATCTCATTTTAATACTGCTGCTCGCTTTCTAATGGAAAGCTAATTTTAGATTCATTCCGTTGCCATATGTGCGTTTTAACTTTGCTAAAAAAAAGCATGGCTAAAACAACGCGTATATTAATACCTAGTGATTTTACAGTTGATTCACTCCATTTTGTGCGTCAAAGTATTGAAGAGTCAATGGCTGATTCTATCGATATTATCCTTGTGTATGGCAATAAAAGCAGCACTTCTGCGAGTGAATTACTCGGAATTGGATTGGAAGATCAACTGGAGACACTTCAATCTGAATCTTTTTTAAAAGCCTGTAGCGGAATCTATCAGCGCTATAAAAACCGTAAGCTCAGTATTTTTGCAGATATTTTGGGTACCGATAACAGTCATTATTTGCAGCATTACCTCAAAGGACAGTCTGTGAATGAGGTCATAATACCACGCGATTATACCTATAAAAAGAAAACACGCAATTTTTTTAATGTCGCTAATGCACTCCGTAAAGTCGAGAGTCAAATTCGTGCTACGATTTCATTTAAGGAGCAATCAACTATTAGAAACAGAGAGATCGGACTAATTGAATGATCGATCGGAGTTTTTACCATTGTTTTTAGCTGAAATTCATCATTTATAACTTATCTTCTATCTATTTCTTATGGGGCATATACAAGGCGGACCATCACCTTTGCAACGGTTGGCTAGCTTATTACATACTGAACGGAAAACGATCAATTATATATTTATTTATGCCATCGTCATCGGTATTTTTAGTTTGACTATTCCAATAGGGATAACAGCTATCTTTAATTTTTTAAGCAATGGAGCGATGTATAGCTCTACCTATATCTTAATTGCTTTTGTGTTATTTGGCGTGATTGTGGGCGGGGTATTATTGATCGGACAATTGACCTTAGTCGAGTATTTAGAGCAGAAAATCTTTCTAAAATCGGCGGTTGAATTTTCTTATCGCCTGCCGAGAATTAAACCTAAAGAGTTACTTGGAAAAAATCTTGTGGAGTTGGTCAACCGATTTTTTGATGTTATCATTATCCAAAAGGGAATTATCAAACTTTTGATCGATATCATCGCTGCAGTGGTGACAATTTTCTTTAGCGTGGTCTTATTATCATTTTATCATCCTGCATTTCTGGCCTTTGGCCTTATTGTCATTTTTTCTGTTATTACGATACTTGTTTTATACTATAAAAGAGGGTTGAAAACAAGTATTGAAGAGTCTGAATACAAATATGAGACGGTAGCCTATTTGGAAGCTGTTGCCGGACAAATTGACCATTATCGTGCTGATGAGACGAAAATGAACGAAGTGACAAAAACAACAGATTATATTGTCAGTAAGTATTTAGGGGCGAGGAACGATCATTTTAAGGTTTTAAAGCGTTTTTTTATTGGTTCTGTCCTACTTCGCACCCTGTTGTTTGGAGCGATGCTCTTGCTTGGATCTTATTTTGTTGTTGAGCGGCAAATGACTTTTGGTCAATTTGTTGCTGCTGAAGTTGTCATCGTTCAAATTGGTTATGCCATTGAAAAACTGATGACAAATTTGAATACTATTTTTGATATGCTTACTGGAGTTGTCAAATTGGCGGCTGTAACGGATCTTGCGTTGGAGGAGGACGCTGCGGTTTATGTTGATTAATAAGGATCGTTCGAGTCAGAAAACGCTCTCATGGAGAGATCTTTCCCATGATGCGGTTGATAAGTTATTGAAAGAGCGGGGATCCCTAGTCTTGGGGCGAATTCTTGTGTTTTCTGGGATTGTTTTTGTACTAGCACTTTTTCTCCCATGGAGGCAGACAATTCCTGGAGTAGGAACGGTTACTGCTTTACGTCCACAAGATAGACCACAGACTATCCAAAATCAGATTGGTGGCCGCATTGAATATTGGGCCGTTACTGAGGGGCAGGAAGTGAAGAAAGGTGATACGATTTTAGTGCTTTCGGAGACTTCTCAATCTTATTTTGATCCCATGTTACCATTGCGGTTAGAAGAGCAATTGAATGCCAAACAAAGCGGAGAAAATGCTGCTAATCAAAAAATGAAAGCCACTGAAGCACAGATTGAAGCATTGAAAAATGGGCTTGATTTTCAGCTTGCGTCAGCTAAAAATAAGGTGATCCAAGCTCAAAATCTGGTAAAAATAGATAGTGCAGAATTGGTCGCTGTCATGAGTTTTTTTGAGACCAGTGAAAAGCGGCTCAAACGGTACGAAGAGGGCTATCGTGACGGCTTATTTTCGTTAACAGATATCGAAACAAGGCGTTTAAATCTGCAAAATGATCGAGCTAAAGTAGTAAGTGCAGATAACAAGTTGTCGAATTCAAGACAATCATTAACAAATGCCAGTATCGAATTAAACAACATCCGCGCAAAGTATAATGAATCATTGGCGAAAGCGCAGTCCGATTTAAGTTCGGCTTTTTCCTCCAAAGCCTCAGTACAAGGGGATATCGCCAAACTGAGAAATGAGATATCCAATATTGATGTACGACGGGGGTTATATGTCGTGAGGGCTCCACAAGATGGTTTTATTGTAAAAACCTTTAAGGCAGGAATTGGTGAAAATATGAAGGAGGGTGAGTCCGTTGCGACATTACAGCCTAAAAAACCACAGCTTGCCGTAGAACTTTATGTAAACGCAATGGATGTCCCACTGATTGAGCCGGAAAGTGATGTAAGGCTACAATTTGATGGCTGGCCATCGATCCAATTTTCCGGATGGCCGTCTGTCGCGGTCGGTACCTTTGCTGGAAAAGTTTCAGTCATCGATAAAGTGAGTAGTACGAATGGCCGATTTAGGATTTTGATACGTGCAACAGTTCCTGTTCCGGAAGGAGATGAACCCTGGCCTGTTCAGTTAAATCAGGGCTCAGGTGCTTATGGAAGGGTTATTTTAAATAAAGTCCCATTATGGTATGAGATATGGCGACAGTTGAATGGCTTTCCGCCGAGTTTGGAAAGAGAACCAAAAGAAAGTGAGAAAAAGTAATTGTTATATGAATAAATTGAATTTTATTTTTATCGTGTTGTGCTTTTTTTTCTCTCCTCATCTTTCGGCTCAGGAAAAGGAGTATGGAGCAAGGAATACTTTTACCGTGGATGACATGGAAGAGCTTTTAATGGCCAATCATCCAATCGTTAAACAAGTGAATCTGCTGAGTGAAACTGCAAAAGCCCAGGTAACACAGGCTTTAGGGAAGTTTGATCCGACGTTAAATTCCAGTTTTAAAAATAAGCATTTTGGCAATACGGATTATTATAATCAGTGGAATAGTGAGCTAAAAATTCCTCTTTGGTTAGCTGGCGCAGATCTGAAAATTGCTTATGATCGAAATGTTGGTGATTATACAAACCCGCAATCCCGAACAAATAATGCAGGGCTTTCCGCAATCGGTTTAAGTATTCCATTGGGGCAAGGTTTAATCGTCGATAGCAGAAGAAATACGCTGCAGCAGGCAAAGGCTATGATCAGCTACCTCGAAGGCGAAAAGATAAAACAAATAAATGCCATTTGGTTTCAGGCACTTTCAGATTATTGGAATTGGTATTTTGCCTATCAGCAGTATCAGCTTTTATTGGAGGGTGTAAAATTGGCTGATCAACGGTTTAAAGCAATCAGTGAGCAGACGACGCTGGGAGATAAACCTGTAATTGATTCCATCGAAGCTTCGGTCGTTGTAAAAGAACGGCGGATAGAACTTTCAAAGTATGAAGTTGAACTTAAAAACGCGAAAATTGTATTGTCCAATCATCTGTGGAATGATCAACAATTTCCAGTAGAACTTCCCGATCATGCCATACCGCATAAGCTCGAAGATCCTGTTATTTTGCCAGATAATAGTGTGATCGAGGCGCTACTTGATTCGGCAAAAATTGCTCATCCCGAAATGATAAAGTTGGCGAGTAAAAATCAACAACTTCTATTTGAGGAACGTTATCGAAAAGAAATGCTTAAACCTAAATTCAATGTGTCAGGCACGCTCATTTCTAGCCGTCACGGTTTTAATGACTTTGTACCGCCGCAGTATGATTTTAATTGGCAGAATTATAAAGTAGGTTTTGAATTTGCATTTCCACTTTTTATTCGCGCCGAACGTGGGAAGCTCAAAGAGGTCCGGATTAAGCAAGATCAGCTACGATTTGAACAAGCTGTGACCGAGAGAAATATTTACAATGAAGTCGTTAAAAAATATAATGATTTAAATGCTTACAGTAAACAGATTGAACTTCAATCGATCAATATAAGTAATCAGGAACTGCTTCTTAGGGGGGAATTAAATAAGTTTGAACTGGGTGAATCAACCTTGTTTGTTGTTAATAGTAGGGAAAACAAGCTGATCGAAATGCGGATCAAGCAAGAGAAGCTGGTTACGGACTACAGAAAGGCACTAGCGGAATTATATTACAAAGCCGGAACTAAATTTTAATCCCATTTTAATCTGCATCTTTTTTTAATCTCATTTTAATATCGGTCTTAAAATTCTAATAGAAAGTTAATTCCAGATTCATTCGGTTGCCATGATGACCTATTAATTTTGTATAAAAATAATTGGATATGGCAAAGGCAATGCGTGTATTGATTCCAAGTGATTTTACGATTGATTCACTTTTTTTTGTGATTCATAGTATAGAGCAATCGAAAGCCGAAGAACTTGATATCATTCTTGTCTATGGTAATAAGAGCAGTACATCGATCAGCGAACTATTGGGAATCACATTGGATGACCAACTCAGTAATCTTCAATCGGAGGACTTTTTGAAGGCCTGCCAGATGATCTGTCATCGTTATGAAAATCGTAAGCTAAATATCTATACAGATATCATCGGCTCTGACAATCTCAATTATTTACAACATTATTTGCGCGGAGCTCGGATTGATGAAGTCAAAGTTCCCACAGATTATGAATTTGAAAGAAGAACACGGCATTTTTTCGACGTCGGACAGGCTTTGCTTCACTTGAGTAAAAGTAAACAGAAGAATGTCTCGATTGTCGCAAGACCTGGGACAAACAGAACAGGAGGAAATGTCTTGGCGGATTTATTTTTTAACAAGAAATGGGATGTTAACTATTAAGAGAAAAATATTAGCAAGGTTCAACTTCGTCTTGTTGTCCTTTTTGCTTTTAGGAGCTAGTTCAATGGTTATGTTTTATGAAAACCCCGAGCGGCTTTTAGAAGGAGAGTGGGAAGAGCAAGGTTGGTACTTTGAGAAAGTGGAGAAGTCTCCAACGTTCAAAAAACAGGCGGTTATCCATGAGGGAATAAAAGATGCTGCAATCGCTCACCTTCCACCCTTGCAGGATGGATTATGGCATTTTGAAAAAATGGGTGACAAAAATTTTATTGCCCATCATGAGGACAAACAATACAATTGGTTTTTGAAGGGACGAGGCCATATCCTTGAGCTTCGGAAAAATGATGAGCTTATAGAGAGCTTTGTCATACAAAAATTGAATAAAAACCAATTGATACTGCATCTTAACTTGGATATGCAGACGAAAGGAATCGCACGAATTGTGCTGAAAAAAGGAGGAAAGGAAAAATATGCTGAGAAAATATAGCAATCATAGAACGATTCAAGATAATATCAAATTAGGGGGAATAACTGCATTCTCTGCGGGAATGGTCAATGTCGCATCTGTCATTGTCTTTTTCTCGTTTACATCCAATGTAACAGGTTATTATGCGGTTTTTGCGCAAGAGATTGCGAAAGGAAATTGGTATCAAGGTGCAGTAGTGCTATTTTGGATTTTACTTTTTCTAGTCGGGAGTATGCTTTCGAATCTTATCATCATTCATGGTAAAGGACGTTTTAGCTCCTATCTGACACATTCCATTCCTTTGGCATTGGAAATACTGAGTATATTATTTGTCGGGATATATCTTGATGTATTTTATGAAGATTCTTTGAAAGAAACAGAGATACTTGTCGGTGCATTGCTGTTTGCAATGGGATTGCAAAATGGTTTAACAGCGAGCATATCGAATTCTGTTGTGAAAACGACACACTTGACAGGGCTAACGACAGATTTAGCAATATTGATTTCGATGTTCACTAAGGAGTCGAACCGAAGCAATAAGACATTGGTCGACAAATTCCATTTACTGCTGAGTATCGTGGGAGCCTATGTCATGGGAGGGCTTGTGAGCGGTATTTCATTCACCTATTTATCGAATAAGACATTTTACGTGGTTTGTTTTGTTCTTTTAATCATTGGTTTGTACGACCATTACAAATTGTATCTATTGAAAAAGCAATTTGTGAATCGTCATCGTCAGCCAGTGGCAGCTTAGTTGACCGAGAAAGTTCTTGGTTAACTAAGCTAAAGGGCAAATATTTTTTAATCGCATTTCAAAAAATGCGATTTTTTTTGTCTGAAAAATGCTTATCTTCAACCTCGGTTATCACGCTCTACCAATGCGCATGAAAGACTACTTAATCAATTTAAAACCACGTCATGATCAAATTCTTTTCCATCCGGCCTTTTTGGGCACTCTCTCTAATTTCTCTGTCAGTATCACCGCTCTGTGTAAAACAGGTTTGTGCGCAAGAATTGCACAGCCAAAGATCAGTACATGATCAACATAAAAACCAACAGAATCTTTTACGGGCGATCCAATTGATTGATCGGTCAATGGAAGTCTATTTTTCTGGTGAAGATTTCAAAATGCATCGTTTTTATAATCCATTTACGCAGGTTCGATCCGAAGAAAAAGCGAGTGTATGGATGTACTCTGCTTCCATAGAAGCTGTAAATGCTGTGTTGAGCGGCTTGAAAAAGCAACAAAAGGCAGGTAATACCGAGCTTTACGGAAAGTATTATTCCCGCTATGTGGATTTATTGGCTAAGCTTCATGCAAATGCAGCTTATTATTTAGGGACATTTACGCTAACATCTTTTACACAACATAAAGAATGGACGGTGTATGCTGTCGATCGCGTCCGAGAAAAAGGAAAAGCAAATGTAACGGGAGTACTGAATGTCTATGATGATCAGATGTGGCTAGTACGGGAATTATTGGAAGCTTATCATTTGACTGGGCAAGAACGCTATTTGCAAGAAGCTGAATACCTTACTGCTTATGTTCTTGATGGTTGGGACTGTACTTTGGATGAGAAAGGGAAAGAGCATGGTGGAATCCCATGGGGCCCAGGATATGTAACTAAGCATGCCTGTAGTAATGCACCGATTATTAGTCCGCTTGTTGCATTGTATGAAATCTATAAAAAGAAAGGAGATCAAATCGTTGCGCATTCCATTGATCCGAAAGATAAACTAACTCGTATTTCTAAAAAAGAGAAGAAGAGCGATTTTTATCTCCGTTATGCTAAAAGGATTTATGACTGGCAAAAGGCATATCTTCTTAATGAAAAAGGTGTTTATGCGGATATGATGGGTGATTGTTTTCCAGATTGTTCGATAGCTTATGAAACGGTCAACGGTGTACAATATCGAAAAAATACCGAGCTCAGAAAAGCGGTCGGCACGGCATTTTCCTATAACAGTGGAACGATGATTTCTGGAGCCGCCGACTTATATCGTGTTACGAAAGCAAAAAGATATTTAGAAGATGGCAAGAAACTGGCCGATGCGACTTTTACTTATTTTGGAAAGTTAGGGCAGCAGATTCCTGAGCACTATACCTATGCGACAGATGGTTTTAATAATTGGTTTAACGGCGTGTTGTTAAGAGGATATACCGCTATATTTCCCAATTATAGCAAGGCTGGACTGTATGCAAAATCTTTTCAGGATAACTTGGATTACGGCTATACCCACTTCTTGAAAGATGGATTTCTGCCGAATGACTTGCTCGGAGGCTGGGCAAATGATAAAAGTAAGAATGATTTGGAAGGAATGTTTATGTTCACTTATGCAGCACAGTATGCAACACTTGCCCAAGTTGAATCAACAAAATAGGTGCACGCTTGGACGGACACCTATTTTTATTCAGATATGATTATTTGCTGGGTTAAGATTTAGATAAAGCAGTTTGAGCGTCCTGAAATTCGGTAGGACTTTGGCCAAACTGCTTTTGGAAATTACGTGAGAAATGAGTAGCGGAACTGTAGCCCAATAAATTAGAAATTTCGTAAACTTTATATTGTTTTTGAATAAGCAGTTCTGCTGCTTTTCTGAGCCGAGTTAAATTAATCAGTTCATTGGGTGATAGGCTGGATACCACATTGATTTTGCGATAGAGTGTAGGTCTGCTCATGCAGAGAATATCGGCCATTCTATCGACATTAAACTGGGGATCATCGAGATGTTGCATAATGATTTCTTCAATCTTCAGCAAGAACTCTTGTTCACTTTGATTTTGCCCGATCTGTTGGATTTGTGACATCGGATTTTTAATAAAAAACTCCTTGACCTTAACTCTATTCTTTAATAAACTGGCTATTTGTGCTCTTAAAAAAGCGGGCGAAAAAGGTTTTTCAATGTAAGCGTCGGCACCAAATTCTAAACCCTGAATTTTTGATTCAATACTATTTTTTGCTGTCAAAAGTATAACTGGAATATGTGCATAAGCGATATCTTCCTTAATTTTTTGACAGAGCTCAAAACCATCCATTTCTGGCATCATTACATCACTTACGATCAGATCGAAATATTCAGAGGCTAATAAATCTAGGGCTTCTCTTCCATTAGAACTCGTTGTTATCTGATAATCTTCATTGAGATCATCCGCAATAAATTCAAGCAGTTCGGTATGATCATCTACTAATAATAAATTGGATTTGGCATTCATAATTATGGGTTTGTATTGTGATTCAAAGGTAACGTCAAGCTAAATACGTTCAATTGGAGGTCGTTTGTACTATATAACAAGGTACCTTGGTGTTTTAAGGTTAGGGATCTTGTCAATGCCAAGCCTAGACCACTTCCGGGAACATTCTTATTTTGCTTTAAACGATTGAATGGTTCAAAAATTCTTTCCCTTTCTTCTGAAGGAATTAAAGCTCCGTCGTTTTTCACGGTCAATATAAAGATATTTTTCTGTTTATCCATATTCAAATTCACTTCAATATAGGATGAAGAATATTTAAGGGCATTATTCAATAAGTTGTAACAAATCTTGTCGAATGCGTCGATATCGACCTGACCTATAATATCCGGCATAATGTGTGACACAATCTGCTTTCCCTGTGCCTGGAGTGTGACCGTAAAATTGTTGATGATTTCCTGAACCGTTTGGCTTATGTTTTCTGACTCAAAGTGTAATTTGAATCCTTCCGTTTCAACCTGTCTAAAATCCAGTAATTGGTTACTAAGCGCAATCAACTTCTCCGTATTGTTCTGCATGGTCAATAATAGCTTGTCTGTTACAGGATTGTGATCTACCTTATCCATAAGCTTCTCTAAGGGGGCTTTGATCAATGTCAACGGTGTGCGTATTTCATGGGCAACATCGGTGTAAAAATTGATTTTTGAACGGTAGAGTTCTTGCTCACGTAGATTTTGTACGGTTAGAAGGTGTTGTCGATTGCGTTGCTTGATCTTTTCATTGAAATGATGAATCACAAATACAATGAGCCCCATAAGGATTAGTGCGTAGCAAACAAAAGCTGGTATACTTGCCCAAATAGGAGGAAGAATCGTGATTTTAAGACTAGCAAAGGTGGGTATTGTGTTACCATTTGGATCCTCCGCTTTTACGGTAAAAACGTAATTACCGGGAGCTAACTTGGTGAAATAAGCGCGTTGATTGCTTGTAATGTCTATCCAATTGTCGTCAAGACCATCCATTTTATAACTATAGTGAATAGAATGGGGGGCTTGGTAGTGTAATGCCGCAAAATCAAGACTGAAGGATGATTCGTCGTGTTTTAGTTTGATATTTTTTGTGAATAAGATTGATTTGGATAAAATACTTGCATCGGTATATTGATTGATCGCTCTATTGTTGATGTAAAAATTAGTGATATAAATCGGTATTTGATTCTTATAGTTAATTTGGTTTAGTTTTTCCGGATTGAAACGTATAAGGCCATTGATGGTACCGAAATAGAAGTTCCCATTGTCGTCATCAAAAGATGAATTGTAATTGAACTGAATCGTCGGTAGGCCTGACTCCAAGTTGAAGATCCGTTTTCTGCCATTGGGCAGATGATAGCGTACCAGCCCTTTAGAGGTACTTACCCAGAGATTCTGTTGTTTGTCTTCTAAAAATGCGAGCGTTACGTTACTGGGCATTCCTTCTTCCAGGCCAATGTTTTCAAAACTGTCCTGATTTAATTTCTTCTTAGCCATTCCACCTTCAGTGGCGATCCAAATTTGATTTTTTGAATCCTCAAATAGACTATTGACCCTATTGTTAGGCAAAGAATTGGGGTCATTCTGATGATGTGTATAATGTTTGAAATAACGTGTGGTCGGATTATAGCAAAATAGCCCATCGCGCCATGTACCTACCCAGATATTTCCCTCTTTATCTTCCAAAATAGTCGTGTAAAACATGTATTCGGGGACATTATCAATGAGGTGAAAAGACTTTTTTTCAAAGTTAAACCGGTATAAGCCACGAGTTGATGCAGCTATAATGTCTCCTTTTCGAGTTTTATAGAGATAAAATAGAAAATTGCTTTGTAGATCAGAAGGGGTTGCATTGTTATTGCGATCGATGTGATAAATGACTTTTTGAAGCTTTGGCGAAAATATGTCCAGGCCATTGACGAAGGTGCCGATCAGTAGTTTATCACCAATAGGAAGAACGCCATGGATATTATTGTTTGCCAGATTCCCCTGCTTATCGGAAAAGTTTTGGATATTACCCGACTTAGGGTCCAGTTTAGATAGTCCTCCATTTTCGGTGCCTATCCATATATTCTGATCGATATCTTTTTTGATAATGCGTACAACAGAGCCTTTTAGGCCCCCGGGGCGATCTTGTGGGAGGAATTTTTCGATGATACTATTGTTCTTATGATAATAGTTGATCCCACCAAAATAGGTTCCCAGCCAAATACCCTCATCCTTATCCTGTAGGATGTTATAAATGGCATTGTCAGATATACCCCAAGGGTTTTCTTGTTCTTTCTGAATGTTGATGTAACGTCGGCTAGCAATTTGATAAATGAAGAGGCCAGATTCTGTTGCAAACCAATATTCATGATCATTTGGCTGTATAATATCTCTGACATAGAGAAATTGATGCAGTTGATCTGGTCCAAGGATAGACTTAAGGGATTTATCTTGAAAGCGATAGCAATAAACACCAGTTTTTGAAGTACCAATCAATAAGTCTCCGTCGCGGTTTTCCATTATTTTCTCAATACTAAACCAATCCTTAGCACCATATTTTGCTTGAAAGTCAAGCATGAGTACGGGTTTTCCGGAAGGACCTATTTGGAAGATTTTGCCTTCAGGAGTTCCAAAAAATACCGCTCCATTTTTTGTGCAGCTGATGGACGTAATGTAGAGATCTGATTTTGTAAATTGTTGAATTGCATGACTAACTAAATCATGGCAATAGAGCATTCCATTTGATATAAACCAGATCCTTTTGCGTTGATCGGTAATAATAACAGGGACGTCCGCATTTTCAAATTGTTTACTCAGCAGTCTAAATTGTTCATCGACGGGGTTGTAACAATAGATTCCCTGATCTGTACCAATCCAAATTCTCTTTCGAAAATCTTCTTTCAATGAAATGATATTATTGCCCCCCAGACTATTTTTTCCAGATTTTGATGCATCAAAATGTTTGAAATTATTACCATCAAAACGATTTAACCCATCTTTTGTACCGAACCAAAGAAAGCCCTGACTATCTTGCATACTACAAATGACAGCATTGTTAGACAATCCTTCATTGATTTGATAATGATTGAAATAATAAGGCTGTGCATGGAGCAACGCGGGGAGCAACAGAAAAAATAGAAGACGTAAAGGCTTTAGGTTGATCATGATCATTTGGTTATTGATACAAAATAGTGCTAAAATGAAACAATTTAATCTTAAAATTTCTGAAAAAATTAAGACTTTAGCTTATATATTGTAAGCGTTAAAATTATAAAAAATCTAGAAAAGGACGTATGTTCTATCTAAACAAAGATTATAAACCATTTAAAATATTACGAATGAGAGGAAAATTGACCTTGCTTGGTCTTTCTGCAATGCTGGCATTTTGTGTGTCTTGTCAGCAATCGACTGGTTCCAAAACTTCAAAAGCAGATTCTTTATCGGCCTACATGGATACCGCACAGTTCAGCGGAACTATTGATCAAAAACAGGCTTATCTATATGAACTGAGCAATAAAAATGGCGTACAAGCTTATTTTACCAATTTTGGTGCACGTTTAGTGGGATTATGGGTGCCTGACAATAAGGGGGAGTTATGCGATGTTGTTTTGGGTTTTTCTAAAGCGGCTGATTATAATAATCCCAAAGAACCATTTTTTGGTACTATTGTAGGGCCTTTTGGTAATCGGATTGCTAAGGGAAAATTTAAGTTGGATGATAAAACCTATACATTGGCGGTAAATAACGGTCCTAATACACTGCATGGAGGTTTTAAAGGTGTGCATTTTGCCAATTGGACATTAAAATCGTCAGATAAATCGTCTCTTACTTTTGCTTACACCTTACCTGATGGACACGAGGGTTTTCCAGGAAACATCCAGATGGAAGTGACTTATACGCTTAACGATAATAATGAATTGATGATTGCCTATCGTGCTACTTCCGATAAAAAGACGGTGATCAATTTGACCAACCATGCTTACTTTAATTTAAATGGTGAGGGAAGCGGTACAATTCTGGATCATCAGCTTCAATTGTTTGCGAATGAATACACACCAGTGGATAGTACACTAATACCAACAGGGCAATTAGCACCGGTAAAGGGAACAGCTTTTGATTTTACAACCTTGAAACCAATAGGAAAAGATATTAATGCCAATGATCAGCAACTGAGCTTTGGAAAGGGCTATGATCACAACTTTGTCTTAAGCAAGGAGAAAGATGGCGATTGGTACAAAGCAGCCCATGTGATTGGAGATAAATCGGGTATTGTTATGGATATTCTGACTGCAGAACCTGGAATACAATTTTATAGCGGTAATTTTATGAATGAACAAGTGCAATTGAAGAACGGGAAAAAAGACTCCTTTCGTACCGCCTTTTGCCTCGAACCGCAGCATTTTCCGGATGCCCCAAATCAGCTCAATTTTCCAACAACCGTCCTAAACCCCGGGCAAGTTTATCAAACGAAATCCCTGTATCGTTTTTCGGTAAAATAATACATATTTAATAATGATTGGTTTGAAAGTACACCACTGAAAAGAGGTGTACTTTCTCTTTTTAATAGACCTTAAAACGTTTTAGGTCTATTTTATTTCTTTGATACAAATAGGCAGTTTTTTGAGAAAAAACGAAAGTCTGTACGATTGAATATATCTTAATTTTGGACAAATCAATTATACAAACTAATCAATCTAGGTATGTTTAAGGGTCTTAAATGTCTGCCAATATCTGCTACATTGCTCTGCTGTGCGAGCAGTTTTATCCCCTTAGCAAAGGGAGCTAATTTAATTCCAGTTTCTCCAGGGGGGATCGAGTTGCAAAAAGCAATAAAAGGGGTTGTTAAGGATAAGGATGGCAATCCTATTGTAGGAGCGACGGTCGCATTGAAATCCAAACCCAATATTGCAGTCTCAACAGATGCCAAAGGTAATTTTAACTTGACAGGTGTCAATGCCGGTGAACTTTTGACCATAAGATCTGTAGGCTACCTTTCCAAAGAAGTGATGGCAATCGCTGACTTGGCAATCACTTTGGAAGATGAAAATTCGCGCATTGATGAAGTGGTCGTTGTAGGTTACGGTACGCAGAAGAAAGAATCCGTTACCGGTGCAATCACCGCAATTTCTTCTCAGGATATCTCCAGATCTGTTGCTACAACAACGTCTGGAGCCTTAGTAGGGAAGATCGCCGGTGTTAACAGCAGGATGTCGGATGGGCGTCCTGGAGCTCCAACAGGAATTAGTATCCGCAATATGGGGACACCCTTATATGTGATCGACGGTGTTCAAAAGGATGAAGGGCAGTTCAATAATTTAGATTTCAATGATATTGAATCGGTTTCGGTATTAAAGGATGCGTCTGCTGCTATTTATGGTGTGCGTGCTGCCAACGGCGTTGTTGTGGTGACGACAAAGAAGGGGAAGCGTGGCGATAATAATACCTTTAATATCAATTCATATTATGGCTGGCAGAGTATGTTTCGTTTTCCCAAGCCAGCCGATGCCAGTACTTATATCAAAAGCTATATTCAGTCTGATGCTATTCTCGGAACTGAACATCCACAATATACGTTGGCAGATCTCGAAAAATGGCAACAAGGTACCGAGAAGGGATATCGTCCTTTTGATTGGTATGATTATATTCTCAAAACTAGCCCACAAACTTATATCTCGGGTAATGTCAGTGGTGGGTCCGAAAAAATTAATTATTACCTGAGTGTAGGGCATCTGGACCAGCAGTCCATCATTCGTAATTACGGCGGCTTCAATCGTACCAATGTGCAGATGAATATTGACGCGAACGTATCAAAACGATTAAAGATTGGTGCTAATTTGAATGGGCGGATCGAACAGCGCAAACAACCGGGCGTACCTGGTGCTGACGATACTTGGCAGGCTTTATTTGCGATATATCGCAACCTGCCTACTGCACGGCCTTTTGCCAACGACAATCCTTTATATCCAACGCAGACATCGCCCAATGCGGAAACTAACTTTGCGATGCTGAATTATGATCTGTCCGGTACTTATCAGGAAAAATGGCGGGTGATGCAGTTAAATTTTAATGCGGAATATAAGATCACAAATGATTTGATCGCTAAGGGAACAGTAGGCTATTATTTGGCCAATAAATGGATGGATAATCAGGAGTTTACCTATAAACTATATGGCTACGATGAGAAGACAGATACGTACCCGGTAACTTTTAGCATGGACAACCCTTGGCGGGAGAGATCTATTTCGCAGGTTGAAGAAATCTCAACCCAATTTACCTTAAATTATAACAAGCGATTCGGCAAACATGGAATCAATGCTGTGCTTGCTGCGGAGTCCATAAAAAGGGATAATCCAGATGTTTATGTACACGATCGTCCAGCCTCTAATGCCTTGAGTTTGATCTATTTTCAGACGATGGACACCTACAATGATACTGGAGTGAATACCCAGGCGAGAGCCGGTTTTGCAGGGCGGGTCAATTATGATTATGACCAGAAGTATCTTTTGGAGCTTTCTTCGCGCTATGACGGTTCATGGAAATTCGCGCCAGGAAGCCGATGGGGATTTTTCCCTTCGGTATCTGCAGGCTGGCGTGTTTCATCTGAAAAGTTCTGGTCTGAAGGTATGAGAAAGGTATTTGACGATGTGAAGTTAAGGGGATCTTACGGTGTATTGGGCGATGATAATTTGGATGCCTGGGAATATTTTGCTTTTGGTTATCTAAGTGGATATAATTATTTCCGAAAACCAGTCCGTGATGGCTATCAAAATATCGTCGGTTCGACAATTGACGGGAAGTATGTTATCGGTTCTCAAGCACGTGGCCTTCCCGTTAAAACGCTTTCTTGGATTCAGGCCCATATGCTAAATGTTGGTTTGGACTTTAGTACACTAAAAGGTAAATTAACAGGTTCGGTAGATGTCTTCCGTCGAAAAAGAACAGGACTGCCTGCCAAGCGAGAAGATGTATTGATACCGAATGAAGTAGGCTTTAGTTTACCTTATGAAAATCTGAATTCGGATATTCATCAAGGTATCGATGGATCATTAATGTGGCGGAGTAGCGTCAATGGATTTAACTATTTCGTAGGCGGTAATTTCACTTTCGCACGGCAAACTGACGGCGAACAATATAAACCACGTTTTGGAAACTCTTTGGATCAATATCGAAAATCGATCTATGACCGTTATGCCTTTCTCAATTGGGGATTACATTCCATTGGACAATTCCAGTCGTGGGAAGAAATTGCCAATTATGATATAGACAATGACCGTAAAGGTAACTCATCATTACGGCCGGGTGATATTAAGTATGAAGATATTAATGGCGATAAAGTGATCAATGAGCTGGATGAACGGCCAATCGGATATCGACAAGGCGGTCTTCCTTATTTCAATTACGGAATTAACCTTGGCGGCCAATTTAAGGGATTTGATTTGGCAATGGATTTCACCGGAGCAGCTTTTGCTTCTTTTAATCCCAGTTATGAAGCTGTTTTCCCTTTCCATGATGGTGGCAACAATCCGCAATACTATATGGAAAACCAGTGGATGCTGAGCGATATTACGGATCCAAATAGTGCCTTGATCCCAGGAAAGTACCCTACATTAATTAAAGGAAATAGAGATCATAGTAATTATTGGCATAGCGACTTCTGGCTTACCAATGTCAACTATTTGAAATTAAGAAACCTGCAGATCGGATATACTTTACCGGAGAAATGGATGAAACCTCGAGGAATTCAGAAATTGAGGATATATACCATGATGCAGAATCTGTTTAGCATAGATAATTTGGGTGATATGAAGATCGATCCAGAAATCACAAGTGATTCGGGCGTTCAGTACCCAACAAACAAAGTTATAAACGTTGGTGTTACCTTAACTTTTTAATAAGATGATAAATAAGAACGTTATTTTATTGGGTGTATGTCTCGTATGTACATTTTCAAGCTGCAATAAATTTTTGGAACGGGAATCACAGGCTATTTTTACCGACGATCAGATATTTTCGGATCAGAATATGATAAAATCTGTTCTAGCGAATTATTATGGGCGGATTAGCTGGGGACAGCAATTTGGAGACAATGGATCTTTTGCGATGTTAGATGAGGCAGGATTTTCAAGCGGTGGCCCCAATACGATGCAGGAATTTCCGAATGACTTTTGGCGTATGTACGATTATGAACTGATTCGCAATCTGAATCAATTTATCGTAGGTGTTCGTCAATCATCATTGGACGAAAATAATAAAAAGAGCATCGAAGGCGAGGCCAGATTTATTCGTGCTTGGACCTACTTTAATATGATCAAGCGTTTGGGCGGAGTTCCTTTGGTGGGTGATAAGATCTATGATTATACTGGCGGCATGGATCCAGCAGAGTTGCAGACACCGCGATCAACAGAAGCAGAGAGTTATAATTACGTGATTAACGAATGTACCGAAGCCGCTAAAATGCTCGGTACAGAGAAAACCATAAATTCAGCTAGAGCTAATAAATGGACAGCTTTGGCACTTAAGGCGCGGGCCAGTCTATACGCCGCCTCAATAGCGAAGTATAACTATAAAACGCCAGACGTCAAAACAGCAGGTAACGAGGTGGGAATCCCTGCGGCGGACGCCAATAAATATTACGAGATTGCTTACGAATCAGCATTGGATATTATCAATAATAGCCCTTATGCCCTCTATAATGGAAATGCCGATAAAGGAAAGAACTTCTATCTTGCTGTAAGTTCAAAATCAAGTAGCAATGAAGTTATTTGGGCCAAGGATTATGCGTATCCAGGTGAAACACATTTTTTCACCAACAATAACATTGCCTCATCCGTCCGTGGAGATATTGATGCCAATTTTGTTACGCCTGTTTTAAATTTGGTGGAAGCATTTGAATATACAGATGATCGAAATGGAGCATTGAAAACGAAGACTGCTACGGGAGATTACATTTACTATAACAATCCCGAAGAGATATTCGCCCATAAGGACGCGCGTCTGTATGGTACTGTGATTTACTCTGGTGCTGATTTTGCTGGTACCAAAATCACTTACCAAGCAGGCGTTAGATATAAAGAAGGAGGTGTTTGGAAGACGATGACCGCAATACCCGGTACTTCAGATTCCAAATTCGGAGGAATTATTACAAGCAAAGATGGACCTACGACTTCCAACGATATGTATGTCAACAAAACTGGATTTAATATCCGGAAATTTATCGACGAAAATAAAGATGCCTCTACTCGTGGGCGTGGGTCGGATATTTGGTTTGTGCGCTTCCGTTATGCTGAATTTTTGTTGATCGCTGCAGAGGCGGGGCTTGAACTTGGTAAACCGCAAGCCGAGTTGACGGGATATGTCAATAAGATTAGGGAGCGTGCGGGGATACAGGCATTGACAACCATTTCCCTGAATGATATTATTCAGGAGCGCCGGGTTGAATTTGCCTTCGAAGATCATCGTTATTGGGATCTGAAGCGTTTGCGGATTGCCCATGAAATCTGGAACGGAAGCGCTGATAATTACAATGCGGTACACTATGCCCTATTTCCATACAAAATATATGCTCCGGGGGATCCGAACGATGGTAAATGGGTTTTTGAGAAACAGAAATCGAGTCATACGCTCTATCCACGAAATTTTAAATATCAGAACTATTATAATTTCATCGATCAAGATTGGATTAATAACAATCCGAAGTTAGTTCGAAATCCTTATCAATAGCATTATCCTTATGAAAACTTTTTTTTGTAAATTAATAGTCAGTTTGTGTTTGATCGTAGGTGTATTTGCTTGTGGCAAAGATAACTATGATGCCCCTAAAAGTACACTGAACGGTCGTGTAACCTACAATTCAGAACCTCTAGGAGTAAGAGGATCAAACCAGTCCGTTTCACTTCAGCTATGGCAAGATGGTTTTCCGCTTCGATCTGCTATTAATGTGTATGTGACGCAGGACGGTTCATTTGCGGCAAAACTCTTCGACGGGCAGTACAAATTGGTGGCAACCAGCGGAAATGGCCCCTGGCTGAATAGTGCGGATACAGTGCTGGTTGATGTGAGGGGCAATACAAGCATCGAGTACCCGGTTAAACCTTATTATACCATGAGTAATATTACCTATAATGTTCAAGGGAATATGCTGAAAGCTTCTTTTGACGTCAAGACAATAGATGCTTCAAGAACGATTGATTTTGCCACCTTGTTGGTCAATGATACAAAATTCGTGGATTTGGGTCAATATACTTATAAGATGGAAAAAACTGGAATTAGTTCGGGGCATGTCGATCTGGAGCTGGATATCAAAGATATTTTGACCAAGAATGCTGCAGTGTATGCGCGCGTGGGCTTGAAGATAAGCGGTATCACCGAGGCGCTATACGATAGTTCACCTAAGAAATTGAAATAACAATGATCAAAAAATTTAGCTTTTTAAGCCTATTAATGGGCATCGGTCTTGTTACGACTGCACAAACGGGAATAGCAACAGCTGTAGACCAATTACCATTAACCGGAAAGAATACGCAATATCTGAATAATAGGGCTCCTTTAAGACAGAATGCCTTGCTAAAATTACCCGTGGGCAGTATCGTCCCGGAAGGTTGGCTCGGGAAGTATCTGGAGCTGCAGAAAGATGGTCTTACAGGCCATCTGGGAGAAATTAGCGCTTGGCTATCGAAGAAAAATAACGCTTGGTTAAGTACGGATGGGAAAGGAGATTATGGCTGGGAAGAAGTTCCTTATTGGTTAAAAGGCTACGCTAATTTGGGCTACATCTTAAAAGATCCTAAGATAATAGGAGAGTCAAAAATTTGGTTAGAGGCTGCGCTAAAAAGCCAGCGTCCTGATGGATACTTTGGACCATTGATCCTACGTAATAACAAACCGGATCTTTGGGGAAATATGTTGATGCTATGGTGTTTGCAGTCCTATTATGAATATAGCGGTGACCAGCGTGTTTTAACGTTGATGACCAATTATTTTAAATGGCAGGCCAATTTGCCGGATAGTTTTTTTCTCAAGGATTATTGGGAAAACAGTCGTGGTGGTGACAATTTGCTATCCGTATATTGGCTCTATAACAGAACACAAGGTAATGAATGGTTGATGGATTTAGCGGATAAAATCCATCGGAATACAGCCAATTGGCGGCAGAAAGATGATTTGCCCAATTGGCATAATGTCAACGTAGCGCAGTGTTTTAGAGAGCCAGCAACCTATTATCTGAAAAGCCAGTCGACTGCAGATCTTAACGCAACCTACGATAATTTTCATTTTGTCAGACAAGTATTTGGTCAGGTTCCGGGCGGCATGTTCGGTGCCGATGAAAATGCACGTCCGGGATATACCGATCCCCGTCAGGGTGTGGAAACCTGTGGAATGGTGGAGCAGATGGCTTCCAATGAAATCCTTCTCGGGATAACAGGCGATCCTTTTTGGGCGGATCATGCGGAGGAAGTTGCTTTTAATACCTACCCAGCAGCTGTGACAGCCGATTTTAAAGCATTACGCTATATCACGAGCCCTAATATGACTATCAGCGATAGCCATAATCATGCTCCCGGGATTGATAATAATGGGCCATTTTTAATGATGAACCCTTTCAGTTCACGTTGTTGTCAACATAACCACAGTCAGGGCTGGCCATATTACGCGGAGCATCTGTATATGGCAACAAATGATAATGGTGTTGCGGCAGTACTTTATGCCGCATCAAAAGCTGAAATCAAAGTCGGAAACAATCAAGCCATTCAGATTAGACAAGAATCCAATTACCCATTTGAAGAATCGCTGCGATTTGAAATAGGAACACAGGCTAAAACGGTTGATTTTCCCTTTTATCTCCGTATACCTGCCTGGGCGAAACAAGCCAAAGTAACGGTTAATGGTAAAAGTCAGGCTCTAGAAGCTGGAGCAAAATATATTCGGATTGAACGGAAATGGAAAGACGGCGACAAGGTCGAACTCTCCTTGCCGATGACCATAGATCTGAAAACATGGACTGCCAATAAAAATTCAGTTAGTATCCAGCGTGGACCACTGACCTATGCACTCAAAATCAAAGAGAATTATGTGAAAAAGGATAGTAAGGCTTCGGCAATTGGGGATTCTAAATGGCAGGAGACTGCAGATCCATCAAAATGGCCATCCTATGAAATCCTTCCTGCAAGTGACTGGAATTATGGACTTGTACAAAATCAGCTACAAGCTGTTGACCAACTAAAAGTGATCAAACGACCATGGCCTAAAGATGCATTTCCTTTTGAGGCAGAAGCAGTACCTATTTCGATTCTTGTGAAAGCGAAACGTATTGATGGCTGGAAAATTGATGAAAATGGACTAACGGGCGTATTGCCCCTGAGTCCGGTGGAAAGCAAGGGCGAGGTGCAGGAAGTTGAATTGATTCCCATGGGAGCAGCACGTTTGCGCATTGCTGCTTTTCCAACTGTGAAATAATGTAAATACGATATATAAATTAATGACTTAACGATTTTTTATGATGAAGAAAACCTTACTTTTTGCCAGTTTGATGATGGCAGCACAATTGAACTTTGCTCAGGATTGGAAACCCGCAGGGTCACATATATTAACCCCTTGGGGCGAGAAAGTAACGGCACAAAAGCCACATCCTGAATATCCTAGACCGCAATTAACCAGAACCAATAACTGGCAGAATTTAAATGGACTATGGAAATATGCTGTCACTCCAGTAGGTACTAAAGAGATTCCTCGTCAATGGGACGGCAATATCCTTGTTCCTTTTGCTATTGAATCGGCATTGTCCGGTGTTGGTAAAGAGGTCGGAAAAGATAAAGCGTTATGGTATAATAATACCATAACATTGGACAAGTCTGTCAACAAAAATAAGGTCCTGTTGCATTTCGGTGCCGTAGATTGGCAATGTGATGTGTATGTAAATAACCAATTGGTCGGAAGACATGAAGGTGGTTTTGATCCATTTTCGATGGACGTGACAAGCTTTCTAAAGAAAGGCGCAAAACAGGAAATAGCCATTCGGGTATGGGATCCGACTGATGATGGTCCACAACCCAGGGGTAAACAGGTGAATAAGCCGAATGGTATATGGTATACACCAGTGACGGGAATTTGGCAGACCGTTTGGTTAGAAAGTGTCCCCCAAACTTACATCGTGAGTACCAAACAGACTCCGCGTTTGGATGATGGAGTCTTGGCCTTTCAGGCTTCCGTAGAAGGAAGTCAAGCCGGTGACGAAATAAAGGTGCGTGCATTGGATGGCGGAAAGGTTATTAAAGAACAAACAGGACAACCGAATACATCGTTCGATCTTTCGGTACCTAATCTGGAGCCATGGTCCCCAAGTAACCCTAAGCTCTATGATCTAGAAATTCAGCTGATTCGAAAAGGAAAAGTCGTAGATCAGGCGAAAAGCTATTTTGCCATGCGGAAAATAGCCATGCAGAAAGACGAAAATGGCGTTCAACGTTTAATGCTAAACAATAAGTTTACTTTCCAATATGGTCCATTGGATCAAGGCTGGTGGCCAGATGGTCTACATACAGCACCTACGGATGAAGCGCTGAAGTTTGATGTTGTCAAAACAAAGGAAATGGGATTCAATATGATCCGTAAACATATCAAAGTTGAACCGGCGCGCTGGTACCGTTACTGCGATAGTATAGGTATGCTTGTCTGGCAAGATATGCCTAGCGGCGATCTTGGGGGAAATCATTGGGATATGCAACCGGGAAAGATTTCGGGAGGAAATAGGGATAAAGTACGTTCGCAGGAATCTGAAGGGTATTACAGAAAAGAGTGGAAAACCATTATGGAAGTGTTGCACAACTATCCAAGCATCGTCATTTGGGTACCTTTTAATGAGGCTTGGGGGCAATTCAAAACGAAGGAAATAACGGAATGGACAATGGCCAATGACCCTTCAAGACTCGTAAATAGTGCCAGCGGTGGTAACTTTATGGAAACTGGACATATCTTGGATATCCACAATTATCCCGATGCAGCCATGCCTGATCCAAATTTATTCGGCGCTAAACAAGTGCTTGCTTTGGGTGAATTTGGTGGTCTGGGATTACCGATCGATGGGCACTCCTGGCAACAAAAAGACAACTGGGGATACCAAAGTTTTAAAAATAAAACGGAATTATTGGAGCGCTATAAACGTCTGATCCATGACTTGACACGTCTAATTCCTATGGGATTGTCTGCCGCTGTTTATACACAAACAACAGATGTGGAAGTAGAAACAAATGGTTTGATGACCTATGATCGTAAAGTTGTCAAAATGCCTGAAGCAGAATTAAAAGCTGCACATCAGGCGCTTTATAATGCACCTACCAAATAATTGATAGCGATATGGCCGCAACACGGGGTGCGGCCTAAATTTATCGCTGAAAGTATACCTGTCAACCTAAACCTGTTTTATACAAAATCAATGAAATTAAAATTACTAATTGCAACGGCTATTGTATGTCAATCGGTATCGTCGTTTGCACAAAAACAAATCCTTAAGAATGATCTTCGCGCGCCTGCCTATCCTTTAGTAACAATTGACCCCAATACAAGTGCCTGGTCGTATAGCAACGAATTGAATGCGGATGTTGTACGCCATTGGACCGGAAAATCCTTCCCCTTATTGGGCGTCCTTAAAGTGGATGGGAAACCCTATCGCTTCTTAGGTAAAGAAGAAGCTGAGCTCTTGCCTTTGGCACGGATGGGTGAACATGCGGCTTGGACCGGAAGTTATGTTGTCAATGAACCCGCCCCAGACTGGATGAAACCTTCATTTGATGCACGGCAATGGAAGACGGGGGCAGCGCCATTTGGTACCAAGGATAAAGAACCCAATGTGGAGACTGATTGGCAGGAACCTAAAATTTGGATTAGAAGAGAAGTTGACCTGAGTGAGGATCTTACAGGCAAATCCGTATATATCGAATTTACACATGACGATGACGCTATTTTGTACGTCAACGGTATTGAGGTTGCTAATACAGGCAATTCGACAGGTAAAAATAGTCGGGTCAAGCTGCCCGATCATGTCGTAAAAACATTGAAGAAAGGAAAAAATATACTCGCGGGTTATTGCTATAATAGGGTAGCTAATGGATATTTTGATTTTGGACTCTTTACAGAAAAAGAAGGTAGTATTCAATTCGACAATGAAGCGAAGCAGATCGCTTCCAATGTGCAGGCAACACAAACACATTATTCGTTTAACTGCGGGCCGGTCGATTTAAATATTACATTTACTGCACCGATGTTTCTGGATAAATTGGACTTAATGGCTAGACCCGTAAATTATCTTTCCTATACGGTCCATGCGAAGGACGGCAAGAAACACCAGGTACAACTTTATTTGGAGGCAGCACCAAATTGGGCACTGAATTCTCCACTTCAAGATGCTGCAAGCAGTTCCTTTGTTTCAGGAAATCTCCAGTTTGTAAAGACAGGAAGCAAAAGCCAGCAGGTTCTAGGAAGGAAAGGTGACGACCTACGGATAGATTGGGGGTATTTCTATATGGCTGGTGCAAAATCAAAGACAAAGTCCGCGGTCGGAAGTAGCCATCAATTACGGTCTAATTTTCTGAAGAGTGAAAATAGCTCTTCTTCAAATGGAGGACAACAATTGGCGCTGATGCAAACTTTTGATGTCTCATCAAGCTACCAGGATAAGATCTTGTTGGGGTATGATGACCTGTACTCCATCCAATATTTTGGACAAAATTTACGACCTTATTGGAATACCAATGGAAATAGTTCCATTGAGAAACAATTTGAACTGGCCGACAAAGAGTATACTGCTCTCAAAAAGGCTGCTGATAAATTTGATGCCGAATTATGGGCTACAGCTTTGCGCAACGGAGGTGAGGACTATGCTGCATTATGTGCCTTGGCCTATAGGCAGGCAATCGCCGCTCATAAACTTGTAAAAGCACCCAATGGCGATCTGCTTTTACTGTCTAAAGAAAATGACAGCAATGGGTCAATAGGAACTGTTGATGTAACCTATCCTTCGGCTCCGATTTTCCTTTACTATAATCCGGAACTGGCAAAAGCACTAATGAACGCCATTTTTTATTATAGTGAAAGCAATAAGTGGACAAAACCTTTTGCTGCACATGATGTTGGGACCTATCCTTTGGCGAATGGCCAAACTTACGGTGGAGATATGCCTGTCGAAGAATCGGGAAATATGTTGATATTAACTTATGCTTTAGCGAAGGTCGAAGGAAATGCCGCTTATGCCAAAAAACATTGGAAAGTGTTGTCTACCTGGGTAGATTATTTAGTAGATAAAGGTCTTGACCCCGAAAATCAATTGTGCACAGATGATTTCGCGGGCCATTTTGCGCATAATGCCAATTTATCAATTAAAGCTATTTTAGGTATTGCATCTTACGGTTATCTAGCCCAAATGCTTGGTGAAGAGGCTACGGCGAAAAAGTATCTGACCGAAGCAAAGGCAATGGCTATGAAATGGAAAGAGATGGCTGAAGATGGGGATCACTATAAGTTGACTTTTGATAAAACCGGAACCTGGAGCCAAAAGTATAATATGGTCTGGGATAAATTGCTTAAGATGGATATTTTTGACCCCTCTATTCGTGAAACTGAAATTAAATACTATCTCGGCAAACAAAATAAATACGGACTTCCCCTGGACAATCGTCAGCCTTATACCAAAACCGATTGGATTATTTGGACGGCGACCATGGCAAATGACAAGCCTACCTTTGAGGCATTTTTAAAGCCAGTCTACCATTTTATGAACGAAACAACAGACCGTGTTCCCATGTCGGATTGGACGTATACAGACCGTCCTAAGAGAGCTGGATTTAAAGCAAGATCCGTTGTTGGGGGCTATTTTATCAAAATGTTGGAAGAGAAATTGGGAAAAGCAAAATAGCTTTTCCTGTGATGAAGAAAATAATATAAAAAAATAATAAGATGTTGAATGCAATGTTGTTCAGATATTGGATCGGCGGAGTTGTCGTACTGAACTTGTTGAGCTCCTGCGGAAGCTCTCCAGGTTCAGTTAAGCAGTCTGGTCAAATAACAAATGCTACGGCTCAGCATAAGACCTACAGCAATCCGGTTTTTGAGCCTATACTTGCTGATCCTACAGTCGTTAGAGATCCTCAGAGCAAAATGTTCTACGCATACGGGACAGCCGACAATTGGGGCGATGGAAAGGGACAGCGTTTGGTGTCTATTCTACAATCGGCTGATCTTGCTCATTGGACCTGGATTGGAACGGCCTTCAGCTCAAAACCGAGCTGGAAAGCCGAGGGGGGAATCTGGGCACCAGATGTGGTGCGGTTAAATGGTAAGTATATCTTATATTATGCTTATTCAACATGGGGAGACCCCAACCCCGGTATCGGTGTAGCCCTAGCCGATAGACCGGAAGGCCCCTTTATCGATCAAGGTAAACTTTTTGATAGCAAGGAGATCGATGTACCTAATTCAATAGACCCTTATTTTTTTACAGAAAATGGGCAGAATTATCTGTTCTGGGGTAGTTTTAGTGATGCGAATACGCAGGGAACATATGGTGTTGAACTCGATGAAAATGGGACTGCGGTACCCGATTTAACTAAAAAATTTAAAGTTGCTGCTGGGGATTTTGAAGCTGTGGTGATCCATAAACGGAAAGGATATTACTACTTTATCGGATCCAAAGGCTCCTGTTGTGAAGGAGAAAAAAGCAGTTATCATGTTCTTGTGGGTCGCTCTCGCAAGCTGAAGGGACCTTATACCGATCAAGAGGGGCGTAATCTTACACAGCGGGGGAGTGGAACGTTGTTGTTAAAGGGAAATGATCAATTTGTGGGGACAGGTCATACTTCGCGCATTATTACAGACGATAAGGGAAAAGATTGGATACTCTATCATGGCATGGACCCAAAGCAGCCTCGTGTTGCGACGGGGGGAAATCGTCGGATGCTATTTTTGGATCAGATTATCTGGGATAAGGACTGGCCCAAAATTGAAGGGGCAACCAGCAGTGTTGCAGCGCAACGGGCCCCAACGTTTAATTTTAAATAGAATTTTCAATAGCTAGCAGCAGAGGCCTACCTTTGTGGGCCTGGATTTTCGCTGTCCATAAAAAATATGATACATCAAACGAAGAAACATTTTGAACTTCTTGACGCCATGCGTGGGGTGGCCGCAATTGCAGTCGTACTGTTTCACTTTATGGAAATTGCACAACCGGATTATCGCAATAATTTTATTCCACATAGCTATTTAGCCGTTGATTTCTTCTTTTGTTTATCGGGTTTTGTAATTGCCTATGCCTACGATCAGAAGCTGGTTACAATTGGTCTAAAACGATTCTTTCTTTTGCGTTTGCTAAGATTGCACCCATTGGTTATAATCGGTACATTAATTGGTTTATTTGCATTTATTTACGACCCATTCAGTAATTTGGCCAGCTCATTTTCCGTCTTACAGAAGATAGGGATGTTCATTAGTGGGATAACGTTGATTCCATACCCAGCTGTACCAGAGCGATATTTTAATCTTTTTCATTTAAACCCACCTACATGGTCGCTATTTTGGGAATATATCGCCAATATAGCCTATGCTTTGATACTGGTACGGATTCCAAAAAAGGTTCTTTGGGGAATAGTGCTCCTCGGTGCGGCAGCGCTATGTGCCGAATCATTTCGTTCCGGCTATTTAGCTGTAGGTTTTGGGGCAGATAATTTTTGGGCTGGGGGAATCCGTTTATGGTTTTCATTTTCAATGGGACTACTTATTTTTAGGTCGAACTGGACTATTTCGAACAAGCTTCCTTTTTTCAGTGTTCTTGGTCTGCTTGCTGTCGTATTTTTCATTCCGTTTTCTGATGTTTATGGTAAGTACATCGATCCTATTGTCGTTATCTTTTATTTTCCTTTATTGCTCATGCTGGGGATAGGAGGACTACCTGTTTTTGGAGGGGTCAGGAAGTTATGCAAGTTCTTAGGTGATATTTCCTATCCGCTCTATATCATTCATTATCCATTTATCTGGATTTTTATGAGCTATGTGGAGCTCCATCGCCCATCGAATAAGCAAATGGCTGTGATTATTATAATTGGAATGCTGTCGTTGATTTTTTTAGCTTTATTGGTCTTTAAATATTTAGATGAGCCTATTCGGAAATATTACAGCCGGAACTAAACTAAATGGCGATGAAGCCAGGTACTGATGAACTGGAATACCTCCATTTTGCAGTCTTCATTTAAAATTTCATGCCGCATGCCTGGATATAATTTAATGGTTATGTCGGTCTGCCCCTGTGCAATTAACTGCGCTACGCTCTTTTCAACGCCCATTCCAAAATCTCCAATTGGATCATCCTGTCCGCTGATAAATACAATTGGAAGATTTTTTGGGATATTCTTGGTAGCTTCGATATCTGTCGCTTGCAAGGAAAGATCTAACACGGTATGAAATCCATTGTTGGTAAACAATCCCCCACAAAGTGGATCTTCCAAAAATGAAATACGGTTTGTCTTGCTTACGCTTAACCAATTGCTGTTATTTTGGTTGGGCTCGTTCTTAAATCGAGCATTATTACGCCTGTCAAAAATACGGTTGATCAATTTACTTCTTCTTTTTGGGGCAATACTATTGAGAAGAGTGAGTAAAAGGCGAAAAGCTGTGGAACCTTTTTGACGTTGGCCTGTCCCCACGATAATGGCCCCCTTATATTGCTGGCCAATTTTTTGTAAAACGCAGCGTGTGACAAAGGATCCCATGGAATGCCCTAAAATAAATTGAGGCGGTTGCGGATATGTTTTTCTCAAGAAATTACTCATTGTAATGGCGTCATCAATGAGTTGTTCTTTAGCCCCATGCTGTTTAAAATACCCCAATTGATCGGCATCTAGCGCTGTCTTTCCATGACCCAATTGATCGTAGGTTAAAACCGCAAAATTCTGTGTAGTCAGATAATTGGCCAATTCTTCATACCGACCACTATGTTCCTGCATGCCATGTACCAGGAGTATTGTTGCTACTATCTGATTGTCGTCGGGTACATACAAACGATAGAAAATTTTATGTTCATTTTCAGTCGTCGCGCTGATTGTATAAAAATTGGATGCTACCTTGCTCATTATACCTCTTTATTTTAAGTAAACTAAGATAATTTTAGTGCATTTGCAAGTTTAACAATCTTCTTTCCGATTTTGTTCGGATGAGACCGAAAGGCTTTAAGGGCAGTTGATCAATGAAAATTAGCACGATTAATTTTTGTGGTTTGGGAATATTTTTTAGATTTGCATTAATTTAGAATTAATTTAAATAAACTAGTTATTCTATTTTAAACATGGGCTTCTCTGTATGCAGAAATTGTTGTACAAAATCGAATTCGGAAAGCTCCCTTGTTCTTAAAATATACGCATTTACACTTATATTCTGATGAAACCAGCACGATGTATTTCGACCCAAGTTATCGTATGACTGTAGCTCAATTTGCCGAATAATTGAGTGGGAATGAATAGGCCATGTTACTTCATCAACTTCAAAAGACAAATAAAAGGATGAAAAAGACACTTTTAGCAGCTTTATTATTCGCTGCAACTTATGCACAGGCGCAAACAAATTCGTTAATGAACGGCGAGTTTTGGAAAGGTAAACCTACCTTGACAATTGTTAAAGAAGAAATCAGCAAAGGAAATAGCCCTTCTCAGCCTAATGCGGCATCCTTTGATCCAGTCACAATGGCGATATTAAATGGCGCTCCGACGGATGTTGTCAAGTTTATGATCGAACAAGAAGGGAATAGTGTAACGAAGAAGACGCATCACAGCCGTAGTTATTTACACTGGGCAGCGTCAAGTGGAAATGCGGAGCTTGTCGAGTTTTTAATTGCAAAAGGATCGGATGTCAATTACCAAGATAGCCATGGTTACCCAATTATTGCTTATGCAGCTTCGACAGGAAATACAAATACTGCCGTTTATGATGCTTTGTTTAAAGCGGGTGTGAATCCCAAGCAAAAATATGAAGGTGGTGCTACATTAATGATGCTTGCAGCGTCTGCAGACAAGGACCTTGCATTGACGGATTATTTCATTAAAAAAGGATTATCTATTCAAGATAAAGACGAGTCGGGCCGTACAGTGACGGATTATGCGGCTAAACTTGGAAATACCGAGCTCATGGAGAAATTCATCGCCCGTGGCGTAAAACCAACCAATAATGCGTTATTTTTTGCGACTCAGGGTTCCAGACAAGCATCGAATGGTTTGTCGGTTTATACCTATTTGGTTGAAAAGTTCAAATTGGATCCCAAGGCTGTAAATAAAGAAGGAGCGACAGTGCTGCATGCTTTAGTTCGCAGACCAGATATGGCCGTGATCAATTATTTTTTGGATAAAGGTGTAGATGTCGCAAAAGCGGACAACGAAGGAAATACAGCGCTTATGGTGGCTGCTAGTGGTAAGGATGCTAAATTGGTCGAGCTGCTACTTGCTAAAGCGAAGAACGTAAATGCAGTAAATGAAAAAGGCGAATCTGCATTGACCAAGGCTGTAGCGAATGGGGCCCCCGAAATCGTGGCATTGTTGATTAAAGATGGAGCCGATATCAAGCTATTGGATAAGGAAGGTAATAACTTGGCCTTTTACTGGTTTAATTCCTACAGAGAATTGCCTCAGGGCGGCAGACCCGGTGGACAGGGAAATGCTTCACAAGGGGATGAGTTTAAAGAAAAATTAACGATCCTTAAGACGAATGGATTGGACGTTGTTGCTCCGCAAAAAAATGGTAGCACATTGTATCATTTGGCAGTAGCGAAAGAGAATGTGAAGCTTATCCAGAAAGCCAGCGAACTTGGAGCAGATATTAATGCACAGGATAAAGAGGGAACGACGGCACTACATAAGGCAGCTCTCATAGCGAAAGACGATTCCTTGCTAAAAACATTGGTTTCCCTTGGTGCAAAAAAGGAATTGAAAACAGAATTCGATGAAACGGCTTATGATTTGGCGAAAGAAAACGATTTCTTGTCTAAATCCAATGTGCCGCTTGACTTTTTGAAATAAAATTAGATACAACTGAAGATGAATAACATAGTTAAAACCACGATAGCCACCCTTTTATTTTCGATGGCAGCCCTAAGCTCTTTTGCACAGGCAGCTAAATATAAGTGTATGATCCAAATGAATGCCTATGAAGGTGAGAAAGCCTACGTGGTGATTTCACTGATTAATCCTAGTGGAGCTTACGAAAAAACACTCGCCGTATTGGGATCTGATAAACAATGGTATAATACAATCAAGGAATGGTACAAGTTCCAAAATAAAACCAAAGAAAAGCTAAATGCGGTGACGGGCGCGTCAGTTGGTGGCGGTGACCGTGCCATGCGGACATTGGATATTGATGAAACGAAGTTTAACAAAGGGTATAAACTCCGTTTTGAATCTGCTGTAGAGGAACAAAAATACCATACTGCTGATGTTGAAATTCCTTTGACAAAGGAGGCTATCACTGAAAAAGCTAATGGCAAGGGATATATCAAACTTGTTAAGTTAAATAAAGTACAATAAGAAAAGGGGTAAAAATGCTGGTATCTATTTGGAGGTATGCACATTTAGCCTTAGCTATTGTTTCTTCTATCTTTTTACTTTTATTATCGATAACTGGCGTAATATTGGCCATTGACGCCGTTAACGAAAAAATTCCGCCTTATCGGGTTGAACATATTGAAACGTTAAACCTTGCGCAGTCAGTAACAGCTTTGCGCAAGGTTTATCCTGAAATCATAGCGATCTCGGTAGATCACAATCAATTCGTGAGCATTGATGCCATAGACGCAGATGGCAACACCGTGAAAGGTTATATCGATCCGAATACGGGGCGTCTGCTGGGTCCCCAATTGAATAAGTCCCAATTTGTTCAATGGATTACAGCTTTACACCGCTCACTCTTTCTTAAAGTGACCGGTCGGGTGATTATTGGTGTGGTTTCATTTCTGTTGTTTCTTATTACTATTTCAGGAATTATTCTGATTGTCAGGCGTCAACAGGGAGTTCGACATTTCTTTGCTAAAATCAACCGGGACTTTTTCGCACAGTATTTCCATGTTGTTTCAGGACGTCTATTTTTGATACCAATTTTGATATTGGCCCTAACAGGTACCTATTTATTTCTGGTGCGTATTGAAATCTTAAAAAAGCCGAACCAAACAATTGAATATCCCAATAAGATGAAGGAAGATATTCAATTGGAGGTGGCAAAATTTTCAATATTCCAAAATACAAAACTTGTCGATTTGAAGACGTTGGAGTTTCCGTTTATGGAAGACGATCCTGAGGAGTTTTTTATATTGAAGCTTCGCGATCGGGAATTGACCATAAATCAGTTGAATGGAAGCTTGCATAAAGAAGTAAAGTATCCCTTTACAGCATTGGCCGAACAGTTTTCTTTGGACCTCCATACGGGCAAGACCAATATCATATGGGCCATTATATTGGGGCTCGCATCTTTGAATATTGTGTTCTTTATTTACACGGGCTTTGCAATCACATTCAAGCGCAGGCGTACTAAAATCAAGAATAAATATAAACCTGAAGAAGCAGAGATTGTTATTCTTTTCGGAACGGAAAATGGAAGCACGCTGTTTTTCGCCAATCAGATCCATAAACAACTCTTAGCGGATGGGCAAAAATCGTTGCTGCTCGGAATGAATCAATATCAATGCTTTCCAAAGGCAAAACACTTGCTTGTGTTTACCTCAACATACGGGCTAGGAACTGCACCATCCAATGCACTTCAATTTGAACATAAGCTCAACAGCCATCCGCAAGAACAAGACGTACAATTTTCAGTTCTGGGCTTTGGTTCAAAAGCCTATCCCGACTTTTGTGCCTATGCGCGCGAAATTGATCATTTATTAGAAAAACAAGCCTGGGCTTCTCGACTAACAGATTTACACACAGTTAATGATAAGAATGTTGATGAGCTTATTTCATGGATACATCAGTGGTCTGCTCAGACCAATATTGCATTAGCTTCTGCACCGGCTATTTATAGTGCTAAAGTCGTCGGATTGACGAGATTTAAGGTGATAGCGAAGTCTACTGTTTCAGCTAGTAACACGACCTTTACTTTAGTCCTGAAACCTTCAGGTAAAATTAAAATGCAATCGGGGGATTTACTGGCAATCTATCCCGCGCAAGATCAACGTGAACGTTTTTATTCGATAGGTTACAAAGACGGTATGGTTCGGCTTGTGGTGAAATTGTTTCCTGATGGATTTGGCTCGAGCTTCCTTTATCGATTGGAACCGAATCAACCCCTGCAGGCACGTGTCATGGTTAATCCAAGTTTTCATTTTCCGAAAGCGGCAAATGCCGTTGCTTTAATTGCGAATGGTACAGGGGTAGCACCTTTTCTAGGCATGATTTCAGCGAATGAAAGTATGACACCTTTGCGTCTGTATGCTGGTTTTCGCCATCGAAATGAAATGACGGCACACTATATAGATTTTGCTGATGAGCAGATAAAGCTGGGACATCTGAAACAGCTTGAACTGGCTTTTTCACGCGAGGAAAATGCACAATATGTCATGGATTTGATTCGTCGGGATGCGCTATATTTTGTCGAATTGCTTGATAAAGGAGGTTGTATATTGCTTTGTGGAGCATTGCGTATGCAGCATGATGTTGAACATACTTTAAATGAGCTACTTTTGGAACATGTCGGCAAAACTATTGCAGTCTATAAAGAAAATGGACAGATCTTAACCGATTGTTATTAGTAAATTGGTGGTACAATAGTATATCCCATCGGTAAAACTGCTTTTGGTACACATCGACTTTTTAATCCCTTTTTCAGATCAATCTCATGAAGAACAATAAACACTGTGGCCTGCTTTTAATTCTCTGCTTTGTATCCATTACTTCAGGGATTGCGCAGGTATTGGTAAAGCGACAGGTTACCCTTATGGGCTCTGTTTTCGAAATTAGCTTGGTAGATCGGGATAGCTCGATTACAAATCAGCATATCGATGAAGTCATCTCCGAAATAGATCGAATAGAAAATCTGATTTCAGAATGGCGTCCGCAAACCCAAATAGCAGCGGTAAACCGCAATGCAGGGATTAAGCCAGTTAAGGTGGATAGAGAAGTGTTTGAACTAACACAACGTGCAATCCAATATGCTCAAAATTCAGGTGGTGCTTTTGATATCAGTATTGTTGCCTTAGATAAAGTTTGGCTATTTGATGGCAGCATGACCACAATGCCCTCGGAAGAAGTGATTAAGAGGTCTGTAGAGAAAGTTGGTTATCAACACATTCGCCTCGATAGTGCGGCTTCGACAATTTTTCTGGAGTTACCGGGTATGAAGATCGGTTTCGGCTCTATTGGGAAAGGCTATGCGGCAGATAGGGGCAGGGAAATAATGAAAGCAAAAGGGATTGAAGCAGGTATAGTGAATGCTTCTGGTGATCTGTCGGCTTGGGGAAGCCCACCCCAGGACGATGCATGGAAAGTGGGCGTAAACAATCCGTTCAAAGCCCATCGAATGGTCAAAGTTCTTCGTTTGAATGAAATGGCCGTAGCAACTTCGGGCAGCTATGAGAAATATGCGGAGATTAATGGAAAACGTTATTCACATATTATAAATCCGGTGACAGGTTACCCAGCTACGGGATTAACTTCAGTGACGATTTATGGACCCTCAGCGGAAGTCGCAAATGCACTCAGTACGTCAATAATGGTACTGGGCGAGAAAGAAGGAAAAAAATTGATTCAGCGTTTTCCAGCATACCATTATATTTTTATTACCGATAAAGGTAAGGTCATTCAGCAGCGCCGGAAATCTTAAACCATGGAACGACTTTTTTATGTTGCATAAAGTGTATAGAAAGCATAGCCTATTAGCTGATTATCTAGTATATTTATGCGAACAAAGCGTATACGAAAGACGACGAAAAAAGAATGTGTGATGTTGTTCATCCGTTGGAAGTCAGCAAGAAAGTAGATCCTTGAAAATAATTTAAAGTAAAAGTTCGACTAGTTCGTCTATGCTGCTATGGACATTGCATACCAAAATCATATGGCAGAAAAAAATTCCAGATCATTTACGGATATCGTTAAGACTTATGGAAGTCAACTGCTACGTTTTGTTAAGGGGAAAGTAAAGAAAACGGAGGATGCAGAAGATATCTTACAGGAAGTCTGGTATCAATTTAGCCGTTTGACCAATATGGACGAACTGGAGAATGCGGGAGCATGGCTCTATGCTGTCACACGGAATAAGATTACCGATAGTTATCGGAAAAAGAAAAATGAATCACTTGATGATATGATAGCAGGTGATGATGATAGTGAAAGTACTTTCCCTATTCGTCAGTTCCTTTTGGCCGACGACTCCAATAATCCCGAGCTAAAATTATTTAAGGATATTTTTTGGGATGAGCTGATGAAAGCATTGGAGGAATTGCCGGAGAAGCAGCGTCGGGTTTTTGTGCTGAATGAGCTGGAAGAGAAAACACTTCAAGAAATTGCCGTTATGGAAAATGAGAACCTCAAGACGATTATCAGTCGAAAAGGGTATGCCGTGAAGCACCTGCGGGTACGGTTGCGAAGTTTGTATGAAGAATTAAAATTTTAAAAGGATTAAGCTATGAATGGAAGAATGAATAGACAGCGGAAGGGTAAATTCGCTTTTATGTTTGTCGCTATTACCATTGGTGTTTTTTTGTTGGTAGCCTTACTACAATATTTATGGAATACATTAATGGTTGATATTTTCAATTTAAAAACAATTACCTATTTGCAGGCATTGGGACTCTTTGTTTTGTCAAGAATTCTGTTCGGCAGGGGTTTTGGTAAACCTGGAGGGGGGAGATTTCGAAAAGGTTTTCCGCGTCAGATGGAAAAAGGAGAAGATCTTTCCGATGAGGAAAGGGAGCGTTTGAGGGCAGAATGGAAGCGTCGTTTTGGAGGACGATGTGGATTCTAAAAAAAGAATAAAAATTTTAAAGTAAAAACTGTTGTTAGGCGTCTTCTTCTATAAAGGCGCCTTTTTTTATGCCGGTATCCTGATTCTAAGGGAATAGCAGAACGCGATGTTCTGTCAGAATGGATGTTGGACAGCATAATAATTAGTTACAAAATACGAATGGTCAAGGAGAATGTCGTTTTCAATCAGATGAAAATGGAGGAAGCCAGCAACCATTTTACAAAAAAGATGTATTCAAATGAAAAATAAACTTCGATTTATATTGCCTCGCCTGATTGTGCTTACGGCAATAGCTGGATTAGCAACCTTGATTATTGGGACGATCTTTAAACTCTTATTGTTTGGGACAGTTCTCTTCGGAATAGGAAGCTTCGCGGCAGCAAGAATGCGTAGGAGAGATAGACAAGCATTCAAAATGGATAGGACTCCGGTATATCCGAATGTTCACCGTCATTACAACACTGCGGTCGCTATCGTACCATTACAAGGACAAAAACGTGCTAGGAAAGCAACGATAGTTCCCGTTTATTAAGGTTAAAAAACTGCAAAGACGAAGCAATTCGTCATGTATTAGTTCAACGTATTATTCAATATTAAAAATTAAAGACATGTTTAAAAGAGATCATTATACCAGAGGATATTCAAATCATAACAAATTTTGCGGACAACATTTTAAAGACCGTTTTGAAAAATTTCAACAACATTTTTTTGAAGATGAAACCGCACACAGTGGTGGCGGACAGCAATCTGTTCCTGTAAATATTGTAGAGAATCAAGAATTCTATGAAGTACAGCTTTTTGCTGCTGGCCGTAAGAAGGAACAATTCCAAGTCAGTATAAATGACGGAATACTAAAAATTTCATGTACAGAGAATGCACAGGACAATGCCATAGATTATATTTATAAAGAGTACGATGGAATGGCATTTGAACGTGAATTCCAATTGAATGAACAAGTGCTTACAGATAATGTGCATGCGAGCTTCGAGGATGGGGTATTGACTGTCATTCTTCCAAAAGATCTTGAAAAAGTAATACGACCACAAGAAGTTGCTATTGATTAGTAAAAGCCAGTTTTTGATTTGGGCGCACATCAAAGTAAAGGTTGCTTATGTGCGTAAACTTAAATCAGCATAAGGGCTAATTTTGAAAAAGGACAGCATCGAATTTTGCTGTCCTTTTTTTATGGTTTACCTCCGGCCTCCACCCAAAGCAGCATATATATTTACTAAATGGAAAAAAACTAATACCAAATTATACCTAATAACAATTTTTAATCAGTTTTTAGACAGTAATTAGTCACTATTTATTCAGTCTACACTGAGTAATCACTGAGCAAGCACTGAACAAGCACTGAACAAGTACTGTTGAAAGGTATAATTTGATTACCATCATATCTTCGTTTGATTGACAGGTATAAAGGTTAGGGATTATGATTTTATGCAGATATTGATCAGCTTATGTCTATTAAGATGGAGACAATATTCCTAGTTGGTTTGTGCATCTGCTAAATTGGCTTCTGCCTGTGTAGGTGAGGCTTGCTGTTATTGTAGCTTGTATAGCGCTGTGTCAAGTTTATTTAGATGTTATGACAGCTATTCAGTTCTTTTAAGTTTTTTATGTAGTTGTTCTCTGCCAAATCGCCAAAAGAAGTAAAACAAGCCAATAACAACGATTATAGCCATAAAAGGCACAAATATGGCGAGTATAGTTAAGATCGTAGAACCGATGGTTTCCATTGTCGAAATCATAAAATTACCAAAACCGGCCGTTCCGATCGAAGAGGCAGCTCGGGTGCCTGCCAGGGCCGTGCTAATGGTTGCTGCAGTACCGCCACCGGCGATTATGGCCATAGCCCAGCGGAAAAAAGGAGAAATATCTGTAAACTGTATAGCGAAAAGTAAAGTACCGGCTATGGTTGCTAAGGGGATGGATAGGCTGTCCAATATGTTGTCTATAAAAGGGATGTAATACCCCGCTATTTCCAAAATCATGGCTATACTTGTTGCTGCTAAAACAAGCGGTGAACCCGCCCAGGCTAATTCATTGCCAACTTGGAACAATTCCAGCCGACAGCCAAGACTCAATAAAAATAAGGGCATGAAAATCCGGAAGCCAGTGGCTGCCGCCAAACTCACTCCTATAAAAGCACTCACCAAAAATGTAGAAAGTTCACTCATGGCCAATATTTTTTGATACAACCTAATTGTAGAATAATAAAAGAATGGCTTTTGTTTTAGCAATGCTAAAAATCCGCGTTTTCTGGAGTCTCGCTAAAAGATGATTTTCAAGTTTTTATATATCTGATAATGGTGTATATAGATTTTGATTATAGTGTATCAAATCATTCGATGTACAAGTGGTAGTGCATTTATGTAATTTTATGAAAGTGGAAGTCAAACAATTTGATCACTTAAGGTATTATATAAATAAACTTTCTTTTCATATGGACAACAACGAAAAAGACATTAGCAAATGCCCATTTCACAATGGTACTATGCGCAACGCCGTTGCGGGAGGGGGAACTCAGAATCAGGATTGGTGGCCAAATAGACTTCGTGTAGATCTGTTGAGACAACATGCGAGCAAGTCAAATCCGATGGACGAAGGCTTTGATTATGCAGAAGCATTTAAGCAGTTGGATTTAGAAGCTGTAAAAAAAGATTTGCATGCATTGATGACCGATTCACAGGATTGGTGGCCGGCAGATTTTGGTCATTATGGACCATTATTCATCCGGATGGCTTGGCATAGTGCCGGTACCTATCGGGTAAGCGATGGTCGAGGCGGAGCTGGGTCTGGTCAGCAACGTTTTGCACCCTTGAATAGCTGGCCTGATAATGTGAGCTTAGATAAAGCGCGTCGCCTGTTGTGGCCTATCAAACAAAAATATGGTAAAAATATCTCCTGGGCAGATTTATTGATCTTAACCGGTAACGTCGCTTTGGAGTCTATGGGCTTCAAAACTTTTGGTTATTCCGGTGGGCGTGTGGATGCTTTTGAACCAGAATTGGATGTATATTGGGGCTCTGAAACAACATGGTTAGGCGGTGATATTCGTTATGCACATGGTTCAGAAGGCGTAGTTGAAGCACATGGTGTTTTGTCTGCCGATGATAATGCAGATGGTAAGCAACACTCACGTAATCTTGAAAAACCGTTGGCAGCGGTACAGATGGGGTTAATTTATGTTAATCCAGAAGGACCGGATGGAAACCCTGATCCTATAGCGGCTGCAAAAGATATACGAGATACTTTTGGTCGGATGGCTATGGATGATGAGGAAACTGTCGCTTTGATTGCAGGTGGGCATACTTTTGGAAAAACTCACGGAGCTGGACCTGCCGACAATGTCGGAAAAGAGCCTGAAGCTGCCGGTATAGAACAACAAGGATTAGGTTGGAAAAGTACTTACGGCAGTGGAGTAGGTGCTGATGCAATTACTAGTGGACTGGAGGTCATTTGGACACAAAAACCAACGGAATGGACCAACCTCTTTTTTAAGAATCTGTTTGAGCATGAATGGGAATTGACAAAAAGCCCAGCAGGGGCACACCAATGGGTCGCCAAAGGCGCCGATTCGAATGTTCCAGATCCTTTTGATCCAAATAAAAAGCGCAGACCAACGATGCTGACGACAGATTTATCGTTGCGTTTTGATCCAATCTATGAAAAGATCTCGCGTAAATTTTACGAAGATCAAGATGCGTTTGCTGATGCATTTTCTCGTGCCTGGTTTAAGTTAACCCACCGTGATTTGGGGCCAAGAGAGCGTTATTTAGGTGCCGAAGTTCCTGCTGAGGAATTATTGTGGCAAGATCCTATACCGGCTGTCGATCATGTTTTGGTCGATGCGGATGACATTAGTACATTGAAATCCGCCCTATTGAAGGCGGGACTAAGCTCTGCCGAGCTCGTAACGACGGCTTGGGCGTCAGCTTCTACATTCCGTGGGTCGGATATGAGAGGTGGTGCAAATGGTGCTCGAATTCGTCTGGCTCCGCAGCGGTATTGGCAAGTTAATAATCCAGCACAATTGCAAAAAGTTCTTACTGCGCTGGAGCAGATTCAGCAGGATTTTAATGGAAAACAACAGGGCGGAAAGAAGATCTCATTGGCAGACTTAATTGTCTTGGGCGGTGTTGCCGCGATAGAGCAGGCAGCTCGTGCTGCTGGGCATGATATCAAAGTACCGTTCCGTCCTGGGCGTATGGATGCGACACAGGAACAGACTGATGTAGAATCAATGGGTTATCTTGAGCCGATTGCGGATGGATTCAGAAACTATCGCAAAGGGGCTTATACCGTGTCTACGGAATCGTTATTGATTGATAGGGCGCAGTTGCTGACCTTATCGGTTCCTGAATTGACTGTCCTTATTGGCGGGATGCGTGTTCTTCAAGCCAATTTTGATGGTTCTCAACTAGGCGTAATGACTAACCGACCTGGCCAACTGACCAATGACTTTTTTGTTAATCTATTGGATATGGGAACAGCTTGGAAAGCAATCTCTCCGGATCGGGAAGTTTTTGAAGGATCAGATCGTAAAACTGGTATTAAAAAATGGGAAGCAGGAAGAGCAGACCTTGTTTTTGGTTCAAATGCTGAACTAAGAGCCGTTGCCGAAATATATGGTAGTGCCGATGCAAACGAAAAATTTGTACAAGATTTTGTGAAGGCGTGGAATAAAGTGATGGAGCTGGATCGCTTCGATTTGCATCGCTAATGAATAAAAATTAAGCCGTTCAAGAAGCCAGTCTCCTATCGAGGCTGGCTTTTTATGATTTTGCTATTGGAGAAAATATTTTGTATTTAGCTGCGACAAAAAATACCCAATTTTTGCCTCTAATATCATTTTAATCTCACTTTAACCAAATTTTAATTTAATATATATAGAATTATGGAATTTTCTTTGGGTGTTTCCTATTTTGTGAAATAAAATTCAAGATTTGTGCTACTTTTTCTTCTTTGATCGGTAGTAACTTTGTATTGGTTTCAAAGGAATCTTTGATACTTTGTTACGTTAAAGCTATGTGGAAGCACTTTATTTTTCTGTTTGCAGCACTGTTATTATCATTTAAAATTTTAAATGCAAACAGTCTTGTACTGAAAAGTGATAGTTTTAAATCCTCGTATTTATCTTCAAAAAGTCCTTCAGAACACGCGGGAGATTCACGTATAACCCATTTTCCAAAAGATCATAGCCACTTTTGTTCACTCTACCCATCGCTTCAATCCATTGTTGCGGAAATGGACGTAGAAGTAGCACAAGATTGGTTAATGGATCGTTGGTTGGTTACTGTTGATTTGCTTTGGCATGAACTACTGCCATCCCCATTGCAGAAAGACTATCGGTATGAACATACCTTAGATCTTGAGCCTATACCCATAGCTCGATTTTTGCTGTTTGAGCAAATCAAAATTCCATGCTAAGGCGTAAGCTTTTCTTCACATCAGACAGGCAAAGAAATCTGCCATTTCTTTTCTAAATTTATTTATTTCTTAAAATATACCAATGCACGAGCTAAGTATAGTAAAGGATATTTTTGATACGTTGACCTCGCATTATGAGGCTAGGGTAGATGATATTCAAAAAATTCAAGTTACAGCAGGATTGTTATCCAACGTTCAGCCTGTATTGATCCAAAATGCATTTGATGCTTTTATTGCTGAAAATACGCAATACCAGGATATGGAAATGGAGGTCGTTGTAAACGATATCATTGCATACTGTGAACATTGTCAGAAAAATTTCCCTGTTCATTTTCATCGATTTGTCTGTGACTGCGGACAACCCTCCAGCACAATTGTTCAGGGAAATGAACTCTATATTTCAAAAGTAATTTTTAAACAAGACTAAAAAATCGTTTATCATGTCAGACAATACTCCAAATCCTAAAAGTTTAGGTAACCGTGTAGGTTCGGTTCAATGTGAAAATACAACACTACATTTATTAAAAGCAAATGATTTTGTCGCAAAAGCCATCCGCGATAGACTGAAAGATGTCTGTGTGATCAATGTATGCTCTTCTCCGGGGTCAGGTAAAACAACCTTGATGCAAGAGACGGGAAAACGTTTGTCGAAGGATTTGAATATTGCTGTTTTAGTGGGCGATCCAGAAACTGAACGCGATGCGGTACGTATGCGCGATGTGGGCATCAATGCCTTGCAGATTGTCACTGGAGGAATGTGTCATATTGAGGCACAAATGATCTTACAAGCCCTGGATCATATTGATATTGAAGGAATAGATCTGTTGTTTATTGAGAACGTCGGGAACTTATTGTGTCCATCAGCATTTGATTTGGGTGAAGATTACCGCGTAACCTTATTGGCGACAACAGAAGGGGATGATAAACCAAAAAAATACCCACGTATGTTTTTAACAAGCGAATTGATGTTGGTTTCCAAAGCGGATTTATTACCATATGTACCTTTCTCCGTGGATGCGGTAACGAAAGACGCGCGCGAGGTAAATCCCAATCTGGAAGTTATTACAATCAGTACATTAAATGGTGACGGCCTTGATACCTGGTGTGATTGGTTAAAAGAAAGAGTTCAGGCAAAAAAAGATCAATATAAAGCGCTTGAAGTAAAATAATGAACAACAGATAAAATGAATAGGATAATAATGATCCATGTTTTATTGTTATCCTGTTCAATGTTGACGCAATAGTGCTGTTTTTTGAGGAAATAAATAGCACTGAAAACAAAGCCAAATAGTGCTGTTAACGTGTGATGAAGATAAGTTTACAAAAATGAATAAGCTGCCTATACCAATAGATAAAATTGTCGCAAACAAGGCGTTTGCCCTTAGCGAGGTCGATCAAGTGCATCTTGAGTGGTATGAAGTTCATAAAAGACGCCTGACGCGCAATACAATAAACGGAAAAGCAATCCTTATGCAATTGGACCAGGGTGCGGAATGGCACCATGGTGATGGTTTATTTCATCAGGAAACGCTGCAAGCGATCCTGGTTGTCAAGCCTTCGTTGACGATAAGATTTAATCCAACGGATTTGGTTCAGCTTGCAGATTTCGGTTATTTCATCGGAAATAGACATCTGCCGATATTCAACGTAACAGATGCCGAATCGCTTCGTCTTCCTTACGATGGACGGCTTTATGAACAGGTTCTAGCAAAATATGGAACGTCGATTCAGTTGGAGGAAGCCTTGTTGTTATCCGAAGATTTGATTCGTTTGCAGGCTAAAAATAAGAAGAATCCAGATTTAAAGAGAATAGACGGGCATATCAGTTTGGGTGAACAAGTTCGAAAAGATAATTAAATGAAAGTGAATCGAATTATAGTTGTATTGCTTTTGGTATGCTCTGGTATATTGAGTGCCTGCCAAAATCGGCAATCCGGCACGCTCAACAGTCAAGTGAAAGCAGTCGATAGCAGAGGAAAGGAAGTTGTGTTGGCGCATGTGGCAAAGCGTGTAGTTGTACTATTCCCTTCGCTTGTTGATGAAGTGTATATGTTGGGCGCTGAAAATAGCCTTGTAGGTATTCCTGAACAGGTTTATCAGCTCCAAGATACCTATAGCTTTTTATCCAAATTGGATCAAAGAATTGCAAAAAAAGAACTGGCAACGCCTACCTTCGCAGGCCAGGCAAATAATGTAGAAAGCATAGTGGGCTTGAACCCTGATCTTGTTTTGACGTTCAATACTGATCAGGATAATATTTCTCAATTAGAAGATCTTGGAATTCCCGTGTTTACTTTTTCTTCGCAGGATGAAAAAAGTATTTTTAATGAACTGATAGGGATGGGAGCCTTACTCGGAAAGAAAGCGAGAGCTGAAGAAATTGTTCAATTTGTTTCGGCGGAGATCAAAAAAATGACTGCTCCCAAGGATCAAATACAGAAGAAGGTTTATTATGCCTGGTCTAAAGGTAGAGTACTTTCGACATCCGGTCGTGGTAGTTTGATTGATATGGCGATCCGGCTTTCGGGTGCAGCTAATGCCTGCCCGTTAGAAATGGAAGCCCCAAATGTCGGTGCAGAAACGATTTATAAATGGAATCCGGACCTCATTATTCTTTGGAATTCTAAACTGGCAGACGTATATAATCTGAAGGAACTCGCGGCATTACCTGCAGTGAAAAATAAACAGGTATTTGTGATGTCACCGTCGTTCCCATACGATCCACATACCGTCAAATTTATGCTTTTTGCCAAACAAATTAGACATTGGTGTTTTTCGGATTATACGAAACAGCAGCTTGATCAGGATATGACCATAGCTTTTGAAAAACTATACGGTAAAGCAGGACTACTTCAATGATACATCAATTAAAAAAGCTGTTTCTGCTAGTTGTTTTACCGTTGTTGGTTTTATTGCTTTCCTTACTTGTAGGATCAAGTCAGAACATTGGTTTTGTCGAGCTCTGCCAACGCATCGGATTGAAAGTGGGGATTTATATCGGAGACCATAATACGGTATTAAAAGATAACATGGATACGATATTGTGGCAGGTACGTTTACCACGGATTCTGTTGACCTTTATGGTCGGAGCAGCATTAGCTTCTTCCGGCGGAATTTTACAGGCCATTTTTAGGAATCCAATCGTTGATCCCTTTACATTGGGTATTTCTTCGGGATCTGCTTTTGGGGCCGCATTGGCCATGTTGTTCCCTCTATTGTCCGTCAATCTATCGGCATTTCTGTTTGGTGTATGTGCGGTAGGTTTGACCTATTTTGTTTCAAATGCCGGCTTGAAAACCTCGATTATTGGGATGGTGTTGGCTGGAATGGTTATTTCCGGTGTATTTACAGCAATGTTAACCCTGTTACAATACATTAGTGATCCCTATAAATTACAAGCTATTGTGCAATGGACAATGGGGAACCTACATACAGCATCATGGTCGAAAGTACAGCAAGCGTTCCTGCCGATCACAATAGGATTGGGGATCCTGATCCTTTTGCGCTGGAAGCTGAATCTTCTCGCCCTTGGAGATCAAGAAGCAATTGCTGTTGGCGTTAACCCGAAAATATTGAAATTGGTCTTCATTGCTGTGGCAACACTAATTACGGCATCAGCTGTAGCAGCTGTCGGGGTGATTAGTCTGTTCGGATTAATTGTACCGCATATCAGCCGCATGATCTTTGGACCCAATAACAATATTATTGTGTGGGCAAATATCAGTATTGGAGGTACTTTCCTATTACTTATCGATGATTTTTCTAGGGCTGTTATGCCATTTGAAATTCCGATCGGTGTTTTTACAATGATTATTGGCGCTCCCTTGTTTATTTATCTGATGCGCCGTAACGAAATCAACTGGAATTCATGAATAATTCGATTCATATCAAAAAACTTTCTTTTGCCTATGGTAAGGATGTCATTTTAAATGATGTAAACATGTCATTTCCGGAAGGAAAGCTTTCTGTTATTCTTGGTCGAAATGGAAGTGGTAAATCGACTCTGTTTAATATTATTGCCGGGCTGGAAAAAAAATATAATGGATCAGTTCTTATTGGTGAAACAGAACGTCGCGATTGGAAGGTTGGTCGGGCCAATTCATTGAAATTGGGTTTTCTGAATCAGTTCCATCAGACCACATTTCCTTTTAGCGTTGTTGATGTTATTCTGACGGGACGAGCCTCATTTTCTCGTTTTTCACCAAATAAGGAAGATTTCGAGGCAGTTGAACAGATCTTGGATAGATTTAACCTCACACATTTAAAGGACAAACCCTATACCTCTTTATCTGGAGGAGAGCGACAATTGGTATTACTTTGTCGCGTGTTGGTACAACAGCCTGATTTATTATTGCTTGATGAACCCACCAATCATTTGGATCTGAAGTATCAGATTGCGGTTCTGCAGACAGCCAAGGAGCTGGTCAAAGAGGGGACAACCGTGTTATGTGTGATGCACGACCCCAACATGGCGTATCTTTTTGGTGATCAGTTTTATCTGATGAAGGACAATAGGCTCGTGGATCTGCACGGTCTGGAGCGGGAGCAAGTACGGGAATTATTGGAACAGACCTATCAACTTCCTTTGATCAGTTTGGAAAATCAAAAGAAATGGATGTTTGTTCCGATGCTGGGTGCGGATAGGGCATTTGACACCATTGCGGGTTCAGCGCATAACGCCGAAGCCAAAATTGAAATGAATACGCCATGACGAGGCTGTCTAAATAGGTGCCTTTATGAAAAATCATGGTTTGTACCTGAGATGCTCAGTTTACTGTGCAAATATTTTAAAAATAGCTATAACGATATGAATACCATCAAAGACAGCGGCAATATATTGGTTAATAATCAACTGATGAGCAAGCGATGTTTTCCCACACAACCCCATTTGAAAAATATCAGCATATCTCGTGTTGAAAAGGAAGATATTGATGTCGTATTACCTTATGTCATTGAATTTAGAAAACAGTTGTTCCCGATGTTGGATGCACATAAGCTTCCCAAAGATCTACGGGCATTTTCAGCCGTGTATCTTGAGGCTGAGGCTGGTGCGTTCTTGCAGGCAAAAGATCAGCAGGGTAAACTGATTGGCGTCGTTGGTATGCTGGCTTATGATTACCGTTTCCCGCACTTGGATATTGATAGAAGGAAAACGGTGGAAGTTGCTCGACTTTTTGTTGACCCGAGTTACCGTAGGTCAGGTTTGGGAACGGCCTTATTCAAGGGTTTGGTCGCTGTAGCTAAGGAGAAAAGTATTGAAAGGCTTTATTTACATACCCACCCATTCCTGACTGGAGCCTATGAGTTTTGGGGAAAACAGGGATTTCAATTGAAAGACTTTTGTAATGAATCGAATTTTCCAACGATACACATGGAATTATTCGTTGATCGTATTGCTTAACCCTAAAAGTGGATAAGCCAAAAAATATATAATTTATTCGAATGAACAACGTAATGAAAGCGCTAGCTTTCGCTTTATTGACAAGTGCTTCCGTACCGGGAGCGGTGTATGCACAACAAGGTGTGGCACTATTTGGTAAGATCCAGGATGAAAACGGTAATCCAATCTCAGGGGTCACATTAACCCTGGCAGATCGACAACAACAGACAAGTTCTAATGCTCAGGGCGAATTTAGTTTTACCGGAATAACTTCTTTTCCTGTACAGCTACGTGCAGCTGCAATTGGGTATAAGCCTGTATTGCTGGATTTGAACGCGGCCAACTGGAATGCAAAAAAAGGAGTTCGATTGCTTATGGTAGCCGGTGATAATACATTGGATGAAGTATTGGTTACGGGTAGACGTAACAATTCATATCTGACAAATAATATGGAGCTGGGGGGTAAATTTGCAGGAAAATTAAAGGATCTACCGCAATCTGTCGCTGTACTCAGTAAGGAATTTATCGAAGATAAACAGGCCTTTACTACTGGAGCGCTGGTACAGGACCTGGCTGGTGTGACAGAAGCATCTTCCTATGATGATGTTGTTATCCGTGGTTTCAAAAGCGGTTACGAAACGGGTGTTCGACTTGTCAATGGTTTACGCTCGGGGTATGGTTATGGTAACAGTTATTATAATTCACCACTAACGATCAATCTTGAAAATATCGAGGTTTTGAAAGGGCCTGGGGCATCTTTGTTTGGGGATATTGTGCCGGGTGGTACAATTAATATGACGACAAAGAAGCCTTTGGAAGATTTTAAGGGGCATGTGAATTTTGCCGGCGGTAGTTTTGAAACGATGCGAACTACTGTAGATCTCGGTGGACCATTGGATAGTGCCAAGCGTATTTTATATCGTTTTAACGCGGGTTATGAAGATACGAAGACTTTTCGTGACGTAAATCGTCAGAAACGAATGATGATTGCTCCTTCCTTTACCTTCAAACCAGCTGAAGGCACGGTGGTTGATATTGACATGGTCTATAATCAGTTCAACGGTTATCTTGATCGGGGAATGGGTATTAAGGAAAATAACTTTTATGCTTTGCCCAGGTCATTTACGTTGAGCCAGCCTTCCGATTTTTATAATTCCAAGACTTTTTCATTAAGCGCTCGTTTGTCTCAGCGTCTGGCAGAACATGTTAGTTTGAATCTGAGTTACATGAAATCCATCTATCAGGAGGATGTCAATGAACACCGGACAATGAATACATTTGCTGATGCACCACATAATACCATTATGAATATGCGCTTTTTTGATCGCCATGGGCGTGATTATACCGATAATGTTGTCGGTTACGTCAAGTGGGATCTTTTGGGCGATAGAGTTGATCATCATTTGGTTGCTGGGATTGATTTTGCCCAATATCGGGGCGACAAAGAAAACCAATTGCGGGAGGCTAGGCAGCAAACTATAGATGGTAAAGTTGTTCCTTTGACTTTTGATTTGAACAATCCCACTTATACGACTCATGATCTGACGAATTATGTATGGCGTACGGGAGTCGCTTATCCTTTTTTGAGCCCTTATAAAACAACGGGTAAATATATTCAGGATCAAATCAGCATTGACGACCGACTTAAACTTATTGTAGGTCTACGTCATGAACACTATTCTTCTGAGACACTTGATGGACAAAATCGGTTTCATGCGACACAAAATGCCTTATTACCTCGTTTTGGTGTAACCTATGGAATTAATAAGCAGATTAACTATTTTGCAAGTTATTCACAGGGGTTTGTGCCTGTAGGCGCCAATTTTATTCAAAACTATAAAGATTATGGTGCCGATAAACCCTTTGATGCCGAGCGGAGTTTCCAGGTGGAAACAGGGGTGAAGACGGGTTTCTTTAAGGAACAATTGCAGGTTGATCTATCCTTATTCCGAATTGAACGACGGAATATGCTCATTGCCACAGGGGCTATCAATGATTCAGGGCTGCCGGAATATAGACAATCCGGCAAAGCGCTATCGCAGGGTGTTGAACTCGATGTGCGTGGGCAGTTGACACGGGAGTTCCAGGTTATGGCCAATTATACCTATAATGATACGGAGGTGAAATCATCCTCGGTTCCTTCTGAAATAGGACAGTCCCTGCCGGGAGCACCCAAAAATATGGCGAGTGCCTGGTTAAAATATGTGTTTTCAAATAGTACCTTAAAAGGCTTAGGTTTTGGTGCTGGTGTTTACTATGTAGACCGTAAGCGGATGGACAATAGTATCGGAAAGGATAGCGATGGAAATGCACTCTGGGGACAATGGCCATCTTATACAACTGTTAATGCAGCGGCCTATTACCACATTGGTGCTATGAAAATGGCCGTAAACCTGAACAATGTATTCGATAAATATTACTTTTTAGGTGGTTTTGACTACACGAGAGCCTTTGCTGGTGCACCGAGAAATATCATGGTATCAGTTGGTTACTCTTTTTAAATTCGAAAGATTGATCTAAAATCTCCAAAGCGGGCTTTTTCAACAAATTTGGACTATTTAATTCAAGATTTGTGCTAGTCAAGTAGCCCGCTTTGGTTGTAAATTTGAACAACAAATAATAGAATTGTGAACACAAGAATGAGGTATAGTTTAGTCTTTTTAGTTTTCCTTTTGAGCACCCTGCTCATGAAAGGAATAGCTATACCGACGCATTCTACTGTCCAAAGTTTACCCGTCTTCCGGATAAGCCTGGCGGCTTTCCATACTCATGTAGAACAAGGTTCAGGAAATTCCGAGCGGGAAAATTTGGTCGCTGCGGTTAAAGATCATGATGTCTATGATATCACCGAACAGATGGACCTCAAAGATGAATGGAGCAAGCTGCTCTATTGGGGAGTGCTTTCAATTTGTCTTTTTGTATTCTGCTATCCTGTACGTCTCAAAATTCAGAATAACAGAAGGCCTTATATGGATCGATTGATCCTTCCGCCAAAATATATTCTTTTCCAAAGTTTAAAGATCCCGTTTCTGGGGTAAAAATTTCCATTTCTTACAACGGTTGAGAAAAGACAGACCTTACGCTGCGTAGGGGTGTAATCTGTCCTATTCATCACGATTTTGAACGATTTTTTTAAGTCGTATGGCCTTGTCGTGACCTGTACTCACCGTGACTTGTTTTAATTCGAATAACAACAATTTAAATAATATTTATATGCATTTATTACCTAGAGAGACAGAGAAGCTATTGCTTCATCTTGCCGGCGAACTAGCGAAAAAACGTAAAGCTAGAGGACTTAAATTAAACTATCCGGAGTCTATTGCATTGATCAGTAGTGAACTTTTGGAAGCTGCTCGTGACGGACGTACTGTTGCGGATTTAATGCAGTATGGTGCAACGTTGTTGACACGTGAAGATGTCATGGAAGGTGTCCCTGAAATGATTCATGATGTACAGATTGAAGCTACATTTCCAGATGGTACAAAACTGGTTACTGTTCATAACCCGATTCGCTAATTGTTAAAAATATAATCTATGATCCCAGGAGAATTTTTTATTGCAGATGGCTATGTTATCTGCAATGAAGGTAGAGAAATTACAACGATCACTGTGACAAATACAGGTGATAGACCAATTCAGGTAGGTTCACATTTTCATTTCTTTGAGGTGAACAAAATGATGGAGTTTGATCGTGAAAAAGCATTTGGCAAACGGTTGAATATTATCGCCAGTACAGCAATTCGTTTTGAACCAGGTGAATCAAAAGACGTCGAATTGGTCCCTTATGCAGGTGCAAGAAGGATCTATGGCCACAATGATTTGGCAAATGGAGATACCGAAACCGAAGTTGCGAAAGCAAATGCAATGAAAAAAGTAAAAGAACAAGGCTTTAAAAACAAAGTATCATGAGTTTAAAAGTTAGCAAATTAAATTATAGCGCCATCTTTGGCCCTACAAGTGGAGATAAAATCCGTTTAGGAGATACAGATATCATTATTGAAGTCGAAAAAGACTATGCTTACTACGGCGATGAAGCCAAATTTGGCGGTGGTAAGACTGTCCGTGACGGGATGTGCCAATCTTCAGTTCATACACGTGATGAAGGTACATTGGATATGGTGATCACTGATGCTATCGTCATTGACCACTGGGGTATCGTGAAAGGTGATATTGGTATTAAGGATGGTAAAATTGTTGGTGTTGGTCGTGCTGGAAATCCGGATACAATGGACAATATTACACCAAATATGATTATCGGTGCTTCTACTGAGGTACATGGTGGATCGGGATATATCTTAACTCCAGGTGGTATTGATACCCATATTCACTATATCAGCCCAACACAAGTTGAAACGGCCTTGTATAGTGGTGTTACAACAATGATTGGTGGTGGTACAGGTCCAGCGGATGGAACAAATGCAACTACAGTAACACCGGGTAAATGGAATTTACGCCGCATGTTGCAAGCTGTTGAAGACCTTCCAATGAACTTCGGTTTCTTTGGTAAAGGAAACGTAGGTACGGAACAACCTATTGTGGAGCAAATTGAAGCAGGCGCGCTAGGCGTTAAAATCCACGAAGATTGGGGTGCTACACCAGCAACAATCGACAGAGCTTTGACTGTTGCAGATCAATACGATGTGCAAGTTGCAATCCATACAGATACCTTGAATGAAGCGGGTTTCCTAGAAGATACGATCCAAGCTATCAATGGACGTGTCATCCATACATTCCATACAGAGGGTGCTGGTGGTGGTCACGCTCCAGATATCATCAAATCGGCGATGTATCCAAATGTTTTGCCAGCATCGACAAATCCAACACGTCCATTCACAAAAAATACGATTGACGAGCACTTGGATATGCTGATGGTTTGTCACCACTTGAGTAAAGAAATTCCGGAAGACGTCGCTTTTGCTGACTCTCGTATCCGTCCAGAAACGATTGCTGCTGAGGATGTACTGCAAGATCGTGGTGTATTCAGTATCATGAGCTCGGATTCGCAGGCAATGGGACGTGTAGGTGAAGTCATCACACGGACTTGGCAGACTGCAGACAAGATGAAGAAACAAGTAGGTCCATTACCTGAAGACGAAGGCAAGGACAACGATAATTTCCGTGCACGCCGTTATGTAGCGAAATACACGATCAATCCAGCAATTGCTCATGGTATTTCCAAATATGTTGGTTCAATCGAGCCCGGTAAAATTGCCGATATGGTGATCTGGCGTCCTGCTTTATTTGGCGCAAAACCAGAAATGATTATTAAGGGCGGGATGATTATCGCTTCAAAAATGGGTGATGCGAATGCTTCTATTCCTACGCCACAGCCAATTATTTTAAGAACAATGTTCGGTGGTTTAGGTAAAGCTGTTCACCAAACTTGTTTTGACTTTGTCTCTAAAATTTCATTGGAAAAAGGAATTAAAGAAGAGTATAAATTGGAAAGAACCTTACTTGCTGTAGAAAATTGTCGGAATATCTCCAAAAAAGATATGATCCACAATGACGCTACACCTGAAATTATCGTCAATCCAGAGAATTATGAGGTAAGTCTTGACGGTGAGATCTTGCGATCAAAACCGGTTGATACAGTTTCGTTGGGACAACGATACTTCTTGTTTTAACCCTATACTACTTTTTTATGGCGTGATCCGATATCACGCCATAAACTATGAAAAACAATATGTTGATGAAATCATCATGGGCTTATCAAAAGCGCATAAAGAGAGGGAATAACGACTGCTCATGATGCTTCATTACTGCTAAAATACGATTTACGCTAATGAAAAATTTGAAGACATTTTTAGGCTGTTGTATAGCAATAGCATGCTTTACGATACAATCGGCCTATGCGCAAAAGGGGGGTATCATGGTTTATGGGTCACTGAATTACCACGAAACAACAGCGGGGCATCAATTTAGTGCCGCTCCGGTGGGTGCTGCCTATTTTTTCACCGACAACATGAATGCGGGGCTAAACTATGGATTCAATTCTGCTAAGGATAAAGCACTGGATTTTACAGATCATTCGCATGAAATAGGACCTTTCTATAGTAATACTTGGCCTCTGAGTGAGCATTTCATGTTAATTGGCCAGGTTGATGTGCATTATTTGTGGGGCGATCAACATGTCGCTACCGGAGGTACAATGGTCGATGGTAAATACAATGGCTATCTATTCAGAGTGTACCCGCTTGTGGGTATCGCCTTGGGAAAAGGTTGGGCATTAAAAGCTAAAGTGGCAGAATTGTCTTATAAAAAGAGAAATAGTAAAGATGCTGCTATTCCCAATGATCACGAAGTCATTACGGGAATCAATGGATCTACAGTAGGTTTAGGCTTATCTAAAAATCTATTTATTAAAAATTAAAAAATGATAATCACGGAAATCACAAGGAATATTCAGGGGGAGCAGATCAATAAGCGTCTTGATTCGCTCGCTATTGAATGGTATGAGTCGACCAAACGTATTCAACGTTTACGTACAGCGGAGGGAATGGATATAGCCGTCAAATTGTTGGGTAATACCTCCAGTTTGCAGGATGGCGATATCTTGTACGAAGATGAAGAGAAAATGGTTGTGGTAACGATCAAACCTTGTGAAGTCATCCGTGTCATAGCAATTGATTTCCTTCGAACCGCTTTTGTAAGCAGTGAAATTGGAAACAAACATTTGCCTCTATTTGTGGAGGCAAATGAATTGCTTATGCCTTATGAAAGGTCCATGTACGAGTGGTTAGCGAAACAGGGGTTTGACCCGCAACGTTGCGAGCGCCAACTTTTACGTCAGCTCAACGCAAATGTCGACCCAAAACATCATCAGAAGATGAAGTTTTCGACGAAGAATATACCGCTCTTAATCAGCGATAAAGCCTTCATGAATTCGCAAGGGCCAGCAGCTATGAAATGAGATTGAAGATCCTTTCTGTCCAATAACCGAGCGTAGCGAGCGCATTGATGCCTTAATGGAGAAAATAGGGATCAAAGGAAAAACTTGGTCAGCTTGAATGCCCAATGATAGCGAAGATTACGCAAGGGGCTGATTGGTCCTTGAAGATATATACTTACAATAAAAAATAATGTCAATGAAAAATACATTTCTAGGCAAGTTACTTCATCTAGCAGATCCTACATTGCCAATTGGTGGGTTTACCCATTCCAATGGACTGGAGACCTATGTGCAACAAGGCTTGGTCTGTGATAAGGCTACGGCGGACAATTATGTGCGTCATAACCTCTGGTATAATCTGAAGTACAATGATGCTGCTTTGATGAAATTGGCCTATGAAGCAACTTCTTCGCAGGACATGGATGCATTGATCGCCCTAGATCAAGAATGTACAGCATTAAAAAGTCCAAGAGAAATTCGCGATGCCAGTAAAAAACTGGGCGTCCGTATTTATAAAATATTCAGTCGGTATCAACAGCAGGATTTTATGTTGTCCTGGGGTGAATTAATCCAAAAGAAGGAAGTAGATAGTCATTACTGTTTGATGTATGGCATGTTGGCGTCACTTTTAGCAATTCCTTTGGAAGAAGCGTTGCACGGCTTTTATTATAATGCCGCTATTACAATGGTGACCAATGCTGTTAAACTGGTGCCATTAGGGCAGTTGGATGGCCAAGATATACTTTTTGGTTTACATGATGATATACTTGATCTCTGCAAAGAGACCTTAACAGTTGAACGGAATTTAGTGGGCTTATGCAACATTGGATTTGACATCCGTTGCATGCAACACGAACGATTATATTCTAGAGTTTATATTTCTTAAAAAACAATTACAATGGAAAATAGAAAATATGTTAAAATAGGAGTTGGTGGACCAGTAGGGTCTGGTAAAACAGCATTATTGGAAAGATTGAGCAGACGTTTGATGAATGAAATTGATCTTGCAGTAATTACAAATGATATCTATACGAAGGAAGATGCGGAGTACATGGCCAAAAATAGTTTGCTGCCCCGTGAACGAATTATCGGTGTAGAAACCGGTGGTTGCCCGCATACGGCCATACGGGAGGATGCGAGTATGAATCTAGAAGCTGTAGATGAACTAGCAAGCCGCTTCCCGGATTTAGAGTTGATTTTGATTGAAAGTGGTGGTGATAACCTAACTTCTACCTATAGCCCGGATCTGGCCGATATTACCATTTTCGTAATTGATGTTGCCGAAGGTGAAAAAATGCCTCGTAAAGGTGGTCCAGCAATTACAAGATCTGATCTTTTATTGATCAATAAGAAAGATTTGGCACCCTATGTAGGCGCAAGCTTAGAAGTAATGGAGCATGATGCACGTAAAATGCGTAAAGGTTCTCCATTCTTATTTTCAAATCTAAAAACCGGAGATGGTTTGGAAGAGATTGTAGGCTGGATTAAAAAATACGCACTCCTTCAAGATGTTGAGGAACCTAATTTACTACGTTAGTTATGATCTGTTCTTTAGATATTAAAATAGCACATCGCGAAGGAAAATCCTTTTTAAAAGATGCATATGCGACACAACCGTTTCGTATCGTTCCAGTTGGACAATATCAAAAAGACAATGCAGCGTATCTGATGATTATGAGTTCATCGCCTGGTTTGTTGGATGGAGATGACCATCGTATTCAAGTTGATATTGCTCCGGGCGCTAAGCTGCAGTTACAAACGCAAGCTTACCAGCGTTTGTTTCATATGAAAGGCCATTCGTCCCAAACTATGGAAGTGAATATCGGTGAAAATGCTGTTTTTTCTTATGTGCCCCATCCTGTAGTACCACAACATTCGTCTCATTTTTTGAGCCATAACATTGTACATCTTGCTTCTAATTGTCACTTATTGCTTAGTGAAATCGTGACTTGTGGTCGGAAAATGTCCGGAGAAGAGTTTATGTACAATCACTTTCAAAATCTGACAGAATGTTATGTCAATGGTAGGCTTGTAGTGAAAGATAATGTATTGCTGCAGCCAGATCGTATGCCTATACAAGGCTTGGGTATTTTGGAAGGCTATACGCATCAGGGAACTTTGATCTACCTTAATAGTGCCGGCTTGAATCCAAGTGACTGGATCGAGACTTTCCATGAACAATATGGGGAAACCAAAGACGTTGCGTTTGGTATTAGTGAATTGCAGCACGACGGTTTTATGGTTCGCGTTTTAGGTTACGGTGCCGAACAGCTTTATCTTCTTTTTAAAGAAATGCAAAGCGCATTATGGGACAACATATTTTTGAATAACAACTAATTATATTCCAATGAAAAATAACATCCTAGCTTTTGTAAAAGCTTTTTTTAAAGGATTTGGGCAAATTATGTTACAGGGTAACATTTGGACGGGTATTTTATTTATAGGCGCCATTATTTATGATTCGGCACTAATGGGCTTTGCGGGAATCCTCGCCAATATCGTCGGGGTATTGACTGCCAAGTTGATGAAATTTGATGAGGGTCATATCAATGATGGACTCTTCGGATTTAATGCTACGCTTTATGGTATTGCTTTGGTTTTCTATTTTCAGACAAACGTCTGGGTATGGGGAGCTTTAATCGTCGGATCTGCGTTGACCACCATCTTGATGGGTTTTGCATTAAAGAAGAATCTGCCGGTATTTACATTTCCTTTTATCTTAATTACCTGGATCGCATTGTATGTGTTGAGTATTCCAGAATTGGCTTTAAGGACGGTACCCGAGCATTTTGTTGATATTCAAGAAATGGATGATTTCTTAATTGAAGGCCATGCCTTTGGTCAGGTTATTTTTCAGGGTAGTTTAATTGCTGGATTGATCTTTTTCATTGGGGTTTTCCTGAGCAATCCCATGGGAGCACTTTACGGTTTCGCTGCTGTTATCATCAGTGTTTATATTTCGCACCATGGCCATGAATCTGCAGATATGACCAATAATGGCATTTTTAGCTTCAATGCGGTTTTGGTTGGAATCGCTCTGAGCGGCCCACGTGTTCGTGATGGCGTATATGTACTGATCGGAACAATTATCGCCACATATTTTGATCACTTTTTGATTCATAACGGCTGGACAACATTGACTTTCCCATTTGTTTTTGCGATGTGGGCGATGCAACCGGTCAAACTTATCGATAAATGGTTGGTGAATAAATTTTCATCAGCAGAAGGGACTTCCTAGTCCTTTTTGTGAACTAAAATTTTATGTATGTTTAAATTTCGTTTAATAAAACTATTCCCAATAATGCTCTTATTGGGAATTCATGTAAATACTGCCTACGGGCAAGTCAGTCCACCGGGGTTAGGAAAAGCAAGGACCGCATCTTGGTCTGTTCTGGGCCTACGCCGGAAACTGGATAGTGCGGGAAGCAAAGAGGCACTAACCTACATCGGTCTGGGAACCAAAAGTACGCCCGACGATTCAAATCCATTTCATAAGCAGGCCATTTGGGTGCTAAATCATGAAGTCTATCATAAGTTTGCCAAGAATCAACAATATAGCTATGCATTGAGCTATCGTCGCCAAAACGTTTATGATGAGGCGGCACCCTACCATAATGAAGGTGTCGAGCAAGAATTTAGGTTATATGGGCGATATGCGTATACATTTATCCTGAATGATCGTTTGAAATGGAAAAATACCTTAAGGCAAGAGTTTCGAAAGTTCTTTACAGCTGATTTTCAGAAAACAGAAGAGAATTTTCAATTTAGGACTCGCTTGAAATCGCAGCTAAATTTTAAAATTTCGGCTAAAAATAAGCAAGAATTGGCTTTGAGCGCAGAAGGGCTTTTTGCAATCAGTAAGCTTTACGAACCTGCTAGTACATGGTCTAGCTTTGCTTATAAAGAGACCCGTCTGGGTTTCTATTACATGACAGATATTCCAAAAACACCTTTGCGATTGGATTTGGGGTATATGAACGACTTAATTAAAGGCTATGACAAAGTAGATTTTGGCGTTCATTATTTGGCCGTAGATTTAATCTGGAATTTACCTTACAGTAAAAAACATTAGCCCGCCATAAACTTATGTTTTCGATAGTCACTGGGTGAATACCCAGTGATTTTTTTAAATAGCCGAGTAAAATACGAGGGCGATTGAAATTTCAATTCAAAGGCTATACCGGCAATATCTCTCGTAGCATCCTGCAGCAGAATCTGGCTATGTAAGATACTTATTTCGCTAATCCATTGTTTCGGTGGTTTATTCGTCGCTTCTTTAACACATTTATTGAGGTAGTTTTCTGAAATATGTAATAAATTGGCATAGAATAATACGTTTTTATGATCGATATGGAATTTTTGTACATATTCGCGAAAACGGAAAGCAATATCTAGCTGTCGGCTCATTGGAGCCTTTGTTTCAATATCCGATTTTATCACCTTTAATAAGATACACTGCATCATTGAAATGCAGACTTCCATCACACGGCCCTCAGTAAAAAGTTCTTCTTCCAATAATACCAACATTTGTTGGATCCAATGTGCTACATGGGCTTTTAGTGTGGTAAAAGGATGGGAATTGAAAAATTTGATATCGTTTATACCAAGTTCAATATCAGTCACAATTTCATTTTCATAGACTACAAAAAAACCTTCTACATCATCAGAGATTGCCAGTGTGGCCGTGATATTGCCTTGTTTGATGTTAATGACTTGATTTTCAGTTAATGTGTAAGATGCGCTTTCGAGATGTTGGGTCAGGGATCCCTTCGTTACAAAAATGAGAAAATTAAACGTTGTACGATAGGGGATGACAGGCATCAGGATACTGCGTAGGTAATTCTCAATTCGATAGACTTGAATTTTATTTTCATTGAATAAATTGTGCTCAGAAACATCAGGTAGAAATAACTTTTTGTACTCGTAATTGTTGATGATCTTAATCGAATTTTTCATAGTCTTAAAACAACGTACTTACTAATGAAATCAACTAAAAAAGAATAGTTGTGTGTATGACAAATATACTTAAAAGTTTGCGAAAAACAGGTTAAAATCCAATGCTTTCATTTAAGTAATTACTGTGTTAATGGAGTGTAAAAGCCTATTTACTACATATTCTCCTGATTTCCTTTTAGAAACTCGGAGGTGAAATGTTGTTGCTGTTTTTCGTGGCTGAATTTCTCCTTATTATAGGAAGCTGAATGACCTTTGGGTATCGATAAGGTGGACCATTTATCATCCAAACATATTTTTCCGATATAGAGAATCTGCCCGATGTGGTAAGGATAATGTGCGAGTTGCCGCAAGATCGCTTCCATGACGGTATGTCCTTGATTACGGATATAGATGATTTTAACGAGATCTTCTTCTCCGAGCGATTCTATTGCTTGAAATAGACAAGCCCATCCAGCATTCCAATAAGTAATAAGCTCGTCGCGATCTGTCCAGCTGTTCTCAAATTCCTGATCCCGGTTCCTATTTTCTTTTTCACCATCTGTGCTGAGAAAATCCGTCCAACGGGAAAGCATATTTCCACCTAAATGTTTTACAATTAATGCAATGCTATTGCTTGAATCATTTGGATGCCAAAAGAGCTGTTCAGTGCTTAGTTGTGTAAATGTTTTATCACCCAATGATTTATAATATTGAAATTGCTTTATACAAGTCGCTAAGAAATTATCCATTACGCCGAAAGTTTATCATTTATATGCATATTAATATACAAAAATGTCGTGAAACCGAGACCTAAAATAGTTTTTTTTGAGCAGAAATCTGGTGGTGTTATCGATCTCACTAATTTCCTGATACTGCTTTTTGAAGTGATTAATGTGCAAATTTATAAGGAGAAGGAGAAGGAGAAGGAGAAGGAGAAGGAGAAGGAGAAGGAGAAGGAGAAGGAGAAGGAGAAGGAGAAGGAGAAGTGTGAGCAAAAAGGTCGATAAAAGCAAAGGTGATACTGGGGTATGTATCACCTTTAAGCTAACTAAACATTAAACATAAACAAACAGTCTTTATTAAAGACCACACTAAAAATTATAGTACTACTCTGCCGCTAGTTGATTTGTCAACTTGGACATTTTTTGGTTGATTTTTTAACGCAATTCTGGCAGATGTAGAAACCTTTCCCTGTAAGTTTTCTTTCACGCTGAGCGTTACATTTGCAGACGAATTCGCTTGTATTTGGGCATTTGTTGTTGAGAAACGGCTCATATCAACCGATGCCGATGAGTTGGTGTTCAAATTTAAATTTGAAGCACTTCCCGAAATGTCTTGGCTGGACGAACTACTTGCAGATACCTGCAAATTTTTACTGCTCACATTCGTTGTTAAACTACTCGAAGAACTTGTTGAAAGGCTTATATCATCCGCAATTAATCTTTTAAGGGATATGCTTGCTGAAGAAGATACGTCAACAGAAATTTTATCGGCCTTAATTGTTTCATCGGTATGAATTGAACTGCTAGAAGATGCCGAAAAACGTGTTGGTATCTTACTTGAGTAAACAGTTACGCGATTGTTTCTCGCATTTCTGACAGAACTGTTTCTTTTATACTGTACATAGAGTGTACCGTTTTTTACAGTCGTTTCGATAAGGGATAAATGCTCGGGATTATCTGCTTCAACAACAACCTCGTTGCGATTAGAGTGAATATAATCTACACGTAATGAAGTTGCCGATGAAATGCCATCTGGAGCAGTGATTTTGCGTGTTTCGCGTTCTTGTGCCTGAGCTACATATAAAAATGAAATAAAGGCAATGGTTAAGATTCTTTTCATTATTTTTCTGTTATTAGTTTAAATTTATTGTTACTGAAAGTTTCATTTTAATTCCCCTTTTTATCGTTTCTTATGTGCTTATGCACTTATGTACACGCTCTATCGTTAACTGCCACCTATAGTATAATAGTAATGCCAAAACTTTAAATCCGTTTAAAATACTGATTAACACTAGTTTTGTTCCTGAGTGCTATTTTCGTTAATGCTCATTTTTGAACATCAACTGTTCGGTATCGGACAATAGTTTGTTTACCATACCCTTCGTTTGTAGGCTGCTAACCAGAATTGATACTCTAATTGGGAAGCTGTTATAAATACTTGTCGCATCTTCTCCCGTTTTGTTGCAGTAGTTTCTGCAGCAATTTTGTCAACGTAGTTTTTCGCCTTGATAACGCCCTGTGCAAAATCCTCACCGCTATAGGTTTCTATCCATTTGGAATAGGGATTTCCCTGTGTATTTGCTGTCGATACAATGTGATCTCCGACCTCCTTATAAATCCAAAAACAGGGGAGTGTTGCCGCCATAGCGACCTCAATGCTCTCGAAAGCGGCTACGCTTTTAAGAAAATGGACATAATGATGGCAGGTTGGTTCGATTTTGTTGCTCTTGTCGGCAGGACTTAAACCAAATTCCCGAAAGTAATTTTCGTGTAATGCCCGTTCAACAAGAAGCGCATTGCGACCAAATTCGAAATAGTCCAATGCTTGTTGGTTATCCGCACTTTTTGCACCTATAAAGGCGAGCACACGGCCAAATTCTTCTAAATAGAAAGCATCCTGCTGCATGTAAAATTGAAATTTATCCAGGGGAAGACTACCATCACTAAGCTGAACAATAAATGGCATAGTAAGTATATCAGAATAAATAGCTGTTATGGATTCCCAGGCATGATCAGTCCAGTTCATATTGAATAAGTTTAATCGGATTATGGAAGTGATTTAATGGCCCATTTCCTTTGCCAATGACGAGATCTTTGCTACCAGCTATTGCTGCGTGTATATAGGCCAATGCGAATTCAACCGCGCTATCGAGACCAACGCCTTGTGCCAAATGGCTCGCAATTGCTGAAGAAAGCGAACAACCGGAACCATGTGTATTTTTGCTGTTAATTTTTTGAGATTTGAATTCAATTGGTGGACTCTTGTGCTGGAACAACAGGGATGTTAATTCTTGACTTTGGAGATGCCCGCCTTTAATCAAAACGGATTGACAACCTTTCGCCAATAGGCTATTTCCCGCTTTTTTCATCTTCTCGACATTGTCAATAACTTCGTTTACTAAAACACTTACCTCGTCTAAATTTGGTGTAATCAGCGTTGCTAAAGGAAAAAGAAGTTCTATGCAGGCCTGAATTGTATCATCGTGAATGAGCTTGTGCCCGCTGGTCGAGACCATGACTGGATCAAATACGATAGGCCCTTTATATTCTTTTAAATAGCTGCTAATAAGCTCCACAAGTTCAATATTGTGTACCATTCCTATTTTGATTGCATCGGGATAGATATCGTCAAAAATAGCATCCAATTGGTCCTGGACGGCTGCTGTAGGAATTTCATAAATACGTCTTACACCTTGTGTGTTCTGAACGGGTAAGGCAGTTAAAACATTCATGGCATAACAACCTAATGCAGATATGGTTTTGGTATCTGCCTGTATACCTGCACCACCGCTACCATCGAACCCCGCAATGCTGAGTACGGTAGGGACGCGGTATTTTTTATCTTTTGTCATTTTAATAGTTCTTTTAGTTGTGCACTGGCAGCTCTGGGATCTTGACTTTGGCATATGGCCGAAACGACTGCAATGGAGTCTGCACCGGCATTCCAGGTCTCTTCTGCTGTTTGTAAATTCATCCTTCCGATAGCGATCAATGGTTTTTCCGTCCTACTCCGAAGTTGTTTTAAACCCGCAATTCCCCATTCAGTAACCGTATCTACTTTTGTTTTCGTAGAAAAAATGGGGCTTACACCAAGGTGGTCGACGGTGTACATTTGTTCACTTTCCAGTTGTTGCATGTCTTCTATGGACCAGCCTATGGTTAATTTATCACCATATTTTTCGCGAATAGCGAGCGGCTGCAAATCATTTTGACCCACATGTACTCCCCATGCCTCGATTTGGGCAGCGATTGCTACGGCATCATTGATCACGAGCGGAATACCATAATGATCGGTCAGTTTTTTCAAACGGATGGCTTTATCCAAAAATGTGGCCGGATCGTCAGCCTTTTCGCGCAATTGTATAAGATCGACTCCGCCAATAATGGCTTCTTCGGCAACATTGAGCCAATTTTGAGGATAACAGTCCCGCTCAGAAATTACCAAATATAAAGGGTAGGGAAAAAGCGGATTAATGCGCATAGCGTTTGATCTTGAGCTTTGATTTGAGACGTTCTGCATTGAGCTGATAGAGTTCATCATAGAGATTCAATTGCAGGGTGCCCGGTCCAGCTGCTGTTTGGGCAGCGAGTTCTCCCGCTAAGCTCAGAATGGATACACCGGCAACAGCTGCTTCAAAATATTGGTCTGTAACACCTAGAAATGCACCAATAAGCGCAGTAGCACTACAGCCAAGCCCAGTTACCTGTGTCATTAAAGGGTTGCCATTAAAAACTTCAACCCGATATTGCTGTGAAAGGATATAGTCTACTTCTCCAGAAATACAGATAATGGAGCCGGTTTGTTCTTGTAATAATTGGCCAAATCGGAGCGCATCTTTACTCGCTGTCGTGCTGTCGACTCCCTTTGTGTTCGGTTGGTTGAAATTGTACAGCGTCATGATTTCTGATGCATTTCCACGAATAACCGTGGGTTTGAGATCCAGTAGATTGGATAATAAATCATTGCGGAATGCTGATATCCCAGCACCAACAGGATCAAGTACCCATGGCCGTCCAATGGTATTGGCATGTTCGGTAGCAACCAGCATAGCTTCGGCAGTATCTTCACTCAAGGTGCCGATATTAATGACAAGAGCTTGTGCAATATCGACAACCTCGCGTACTTCTAATGGGCTGTGTACCATCACAGGGGACGCTCCTAGGGCTAAAAGTGCGTTGGCAGTATTGTTCATCACGACTAGGTTTGTGATGTTGTGTACAAGGGGTTTTTCGACCCTCAGCTGCTCTAATAAATTGATAATTGAATCTTCCATTTTTTTACATATGCTAAGATATACTGTGTGGCCTTGGAGGGAAGAAGAGCGATAGCCTGTGCAGTAAAGGAGTATGCTGTACAGTGGATTTTTGCTTTTCCCTACGCCGGTATAAACCGAATCAGGTTCAAAGGGACTATCTCAATTCTATACAGAATACCCCCAAAGCCAGACCAAACTTAAACAAAAAAGAGGACTTTTCATATCCGTCATTTTTCGATCATTAGCTTGTTGAATTAATCGGCCGGATTTTGATCGGCACTAATTTCAATGTATTCAACAGGGGTATAGGTAACCCGGGCAAAATTTTTGGTCAAAAGTTCGGTTTCCAAAATCTTTCCACCCTGAAACTTTAAAAATTTCTCGCGCCAAATCTCATTTTTCCGAAAGAACTGATTGTCTATTTTAAGAAATTGATGTTCTTTTTCAACGACATGGTACGCAAAATCCAGTTCTTGATCAATTCTTAATTCGCCCTCTAAACATTTGTCTGTGAACCAGAGATTTATTTGAAAGGTGTAAGGCGTGTTGTTGGTGAATTGATAGTCGCGGTAATTATAAAAGACGGTAGCTCCACTACCGAATGGCAAAACACGGCCATCGTCCGGAAATGGATCAAAAGAGTGGTGATAACGTTCATTGACGGTGAGTGGACTATGGATAACAAGCCAATGGATGAGGTTGGATATTTGACAGATTCCACCGCCAATACCCGCTCTTGCTTCACCAAAGGATAACTCCATGCCGGGCAGATATCCTTTTTTTACAGTGGGTAGTCCAACGAGTTTACAAAATGAAAAGGTTTCCTTCGGTCTGATCAGAATGCTATTAATCTGTGCTGCTGCAATTTTCAGGTTGGTAACTTTGTTAATCTGCAATTGCATATTATTTTCGCCTAGTTTTTTTAATAAGACAGACTGATGCTTTTTAATACGAAAGGGAAGTTTTTCAGTTGATTTAGCTGTGCTGTATTTCTTATTATCAAATAGCCAAACGGCTTTGCGCTGCACTCTTCTCGCCCATACTGCAATAAAATAGAGTATGGGATGAAGTTGACTGATCAGTTTTCTTTTTCTCAATTTGACGTTTATGTATCGCTATCAAAATTAGTGCAGAAATGTGTTTTTTGCCGAATTTCGTCGAATATTTTTTTGTCAAAATCAAGAATCTTATTGTCTGAGCTTAGTGCAGTTTTTCAGTTCGTTTAGTTGGTTTTCTTTGCCTGTATGTATTTCGCTGTTAACTTTCCCTCCTTGTTATAGATCAAGCTTTCGTAGGCACAGTTTCCGAGATCTTTTACAATAGATTTTTGTTGTAATACACCCTCATAATAAAACTCATCAATCGTTTCGTTGGCTCGGTACGATCGCTTGATTTCGGCTGTCAGTCGATCGCTTTGATCGAAGGTTTGGCGCAGCGAGTAGTCACTTGTTTCCGGACTATCATATTGATAGCGGACGCGACTTTCTCTTTGATCATTTCTGCCCGAAATCTCTTCAGTAATTCGATTCTGTTGATCATAACTGTAAATGGTCCAGTCTCTCCGTTGATAGACAAAATGAATGGATTCACTTTTTATAACCTGGAGTTTACTGTTCAAGTGATAAATCATCGCCGATTCAAATGTAGGATCGTAGGAAACAATGGTATTTGGGAGATACCGGTAAATTGTACTGCTGCTCCACTTACTATTTCGAAGGTACTGTATGGAGTCGATAAGTCCGAATTGATTATAGCATCTTTTGTTGTAATAATTATTTCCCCCGGAAAGATTGTTCGATGTGATCTCTTTGCCTTCTTCATATACAGTCGTCATAATTGCACCGGATTGCACCGCATTTTCGTCCGAAAACTGCTGCATTACATAAGTGCCGTCACATTTATTCTTACGCTGACTGTAATAAAGAGGAAGAGCGGAATTTGCGATAATAGCCGCTGCATATTGCCCGGATGGAATAAATTGAACTTGTGCGATTGAGTCAAAGAAATGTGAGGCATTATATTGTGCAGAAGCTTTCTTTGACGCAATTGGTGTGCTGGTGTTTAATATCGGTTTGGCTGCTGCCAGATAGGTATTACTATCGTATATGATCTTGGGTTTGGCTAATCCATCAAACAAGATCATGGCATGACGTTGCTTCAATGACAATACGTCGATGGTCCACTGGTGATTTTTAACGATGAATGTGAGTTTTTTTGCATCGGTTTTTGTGACCAGTAACTTTGTTGTGCTATAAGGTACTAATTTGAAAATCTCAGCAGCATTTTTTTCGTGTAGACGCATGATAAAATCAGTTGATTTATCGGACTCATTGGTTAGAAAAAGAACTGCATGCGTTGGGCTAGCTATTGTTAGCGATTTTACTGTTTGCGATGCTGCGCTGGGACTATATAACAGCAATATCAACAACTGAATGATAATCGGATAAAAGTGCAGTTTCGCGTTATAATTCATTTGGGTCGATATTGCTGTTGTTGACTTTGCTATTTAATTTAATACTTCTTTCAAAAATAATAAGGTGTGCTCCCAGGCACGTTTAGCCATTACGGGGTTATATTCGGCTGACTCGGGATTCGTAAACGTATGTCCCGAATTTGCGTAGGTAATTATTTGCCAGTCTGCTTTTCCTTCATTTAATTCCTTGACCAACCCATCGTAATCTTCTTTTGATACGCTTTTATCGGCTGCTGGGTGCTCAACGAGTACTTTTGTTTTGATCGAACCATTGGGTCTGTCGGCAGCTTTGGATAGGCCTCCGTGGATACTGATCACTGCATTGACGGGGAAGCCGGCTCTCGCTGCTTCTAAGGCTCCTGAACCTCCAAAACAATAGCCGATGACAGCAATTTTCGTCGGATCCGCGCCCTCTTTTTTCAGTTGTTCCAATGCGAGCATTATGCGATGCTGATAAGCTTTATAGTCTGTCTTATAGTGGCCGGCAATTTTCGAAGCTGCGGTGTTGTCCGAGGGAATATTTCCTTCACCGTAGATGTCGGCAATGAACGCGATGTAACCTTCTTTTTCAAGAAGCAATGCAGCTTGTTTCGCTTCGTTGTCAATTCCCTTCCATGCCGGAAGAATTAAGACAGCAGGGCCTTTTTTTGCCCTATTGGAGGTTACCATGCCGTTGAGTTTTTGTTCACCATCCTGGTAAGAAACCTGTTTTAATTGTTGGGCCTGCGTAGTCATGGTGACTATAGTAAGCACCAATAGTGTCATAACTGTTTTCATCTGTTAATAATTTGTTCCACTTATTATTTTGTGTGATCAGAAATGAACCTAATTTGGAGTCCATCTCAACTAAATATAATTTTCAATGTACATTTTTTTCACTGTCGCCAACCTGAAGCTATGACTTGATGGATTCAATGATACCAATAACATCGAGCTGTCCGAGACCTTGATCCTGTGCTTTTCCGTAGGTTTCGAGTAAGGTCTTGAGGAGGGGATAGTCAGCACCGGCCTGTTGAGCCAGTCGAATATCTTTCAGCATAAGGTCTAGCGCAAATGCAGGACTGTAGTTTTCTTCCACCAATAATGGTGTTTTCACTTTTGTTGCCCCACTGCCGCTGGCACTATCGTTGATGATTTCGAGCATATCGCTTCGTTGAATTCCCAGTTTATCTGAAAATAAGATCGTCTCCGCGAGACCTTGGTAAATCGTCGAAAGGAAATAGTTGATCGCAAGTTTAGCGGCAATTCCCTGACCATTTTCGCCGAGATGTTTGATCGATTTTCCCATCTGCTCGAGGTATGGTCGGGCGCGATGAAGGTCTTCGGGATCACCACCGACCATAATAATAAGTGTACCCTCAGTCGCTGGCTTGGTACTGCCGGCAACGGGAGCATCGATAAAAGCAGCGCCTTTTTCTTTTAGCTTAGTGGCTATTGAAATACAGCGTTCACGAGATATTGTACTCATATCGACAAATAATTTGCCCTTGATCTCCCTTTGGAGGATTTTTTCATATACTTCGTTGACTGCTTCATCATTTGTGAGCATGGAGAATATAATATCGCTATGATCGACTAATTCACCTATATCTTCGCTGATAATTGATTGCTCTTCAAAGCCTGCTGCTTTAGCCTTGTTTCTATTGTAAACAGAAAGGGGGAATCCTGCTTTTTCTAGATTTTTAGCCATGGGGTATCCCATGTTTCCTAATCCTATAAAACCTAATTTTTCTATCTTCATCTAAAAATTACATTAATTGCTCTTGAAATTTACGTATAACTAAAGATACAAATGTTTTGCTCATTCCACTAATACCCTAATTTCGTTACGAAGCAGAACTATTTTATCTTCCTGTTCCAGTTTTTTTAAAATTCGGGAGACAACGACTCGGGATGTATTTAAATCGGAAGCGATATCCTGATGCGTAAGGGTGAGGATTCGGTCGTCATTCAGCTTCACTTTGGCTTTTAAATAGTTGATGATGCGTTCTTCCATATTGGAAAAAGCTAGACTATCAACAGCTTGTAACATTTCGTCCATACGGCTTGAATAGCTTGATATGATGAAATTTCGCCAGGAAGGGTATTTTCCCATCCAAAGGTTGACAAGCTCATTTGGAATCATGGCTACAGTCGTTGTTTTTTCTGCGAGCGCACGAATTTCACTTTTTTTATTCCCGAGACAACAGGCTATTGACATTGTACAGGTTTGACCTTTTTCCAGATAGTAGAGCAACAATTCGCCTTTATCTTCATCCTCCCGGACAATTTTTATTGCCCCATCCAAGAGGAGAGGCATCGCCTTGATATATTGATTGGTATCAATGATGAGATCACCTTCACGGAACGTTTTTATATGCGCGTTTTCCGCTATTTCAGCGATTAATTCCGGTTCAAGAATGCCTGTATAAGCTTGTTCTATGGATAACATATTTTTTAAATTAGTTAAAGTTAATTATTTATAGGCTTATTTCAGCTGTTGTGGGAAGAAAAGGACACAGGTAGAAACGACGGATTGAAAGAAACAATTTTTAGCACCGCATGGGGATAAGCTATAAAATCTTGTATGCAATTCATAAAAATCGTAAAATTGATAAATTTTGATTTATTCAAAACAGACAAAATATTATTCTGATTATTTTTGATGTTTTTTCATGAATAGGATGGATATATTGTATTTATTTTATGTATGCTGTATTTTTATTGCCTCTTTTTGCTGAAATTTGCTGTTTTTCTGTGGAAGATTAAAATTTATTCTTTCTGTATAGAGATACTGCATGATATTGGTATTGTTAAAATTAGTTAAAAAGACAATCAATTCCTAATTTTGCGGCACAAAAACAAAACAATCACATCTAACATGAAAAAGTCTTTACTTTTTTTTGCCCTTGTTTTTGCTAGTTATAGTGCCGTTCAAGGTCAAACAGCAAATACTGGTTCAGTTTCAGGAGTTGTCAAAGAAGCTACTGGACAAACGGTTAAAGGAGCAACCATTAAAATTACCCACATCCCAAGTGGACAAGTAGTAAGTGGCTCAGCCGATGCCCAAGGAAAATTTCAAATTTCAAATCTTCAAGAAGGAGGCCCCTACAAAGTAGAGGTAACTTACATTGGCGAAACGCCTGTTGTTTTCGAAAACATCATGCTGAAATCGGGGGAATCGTTGAATATCAATCCAATTTTTACGGCTGGATCTTCAACAAATTTGGATGAGGTTGTTGTTGTCGGTCATGGGGTTATCGATATTGCGGCAGGAAGAAAGACACCTATTGCCGTTTCGACGATCCGTAAGCAGGATTTAGAGGAAAGGGTAGGAGCACAGGATATTACTTCAGCATTAGCTAATACCCCTTCGGTTTATATCACTGGTCAGGCAAAAGGTTTTGGTGAGTCTTCTATGACAACACGTGGTTTTGATCAGTCCAATACAGCATTTTTGTTGAACGGTCAGCCTATCAATGGTATGGACAATGGAAGTGTGTATTGGTCAAATTGGTCGGGACTTACAGATATTGCCTCTTTAGTGCAGATTCAACGTGGTTTGGGATCATCTAAATTAGCGATTTCATCTGTCGGCGGAACCGTAAATTACGTGACACAATCCACTGCAATGAAAGAGGGTGGTTTTGTTCGTACCACTGTTGGTAACGATATGTTTATGAAGGCAACGGTAGGTTACAATACCGGTCTTATGAAAAACGGCTTTGCTGTTTCGGCTATGTTTACGCAGTGGTCAGGTAACGGTTATATGGACCATACAGAAGGTGCTGGACAAAGTTATTTCTTGTCTGTTGGATATAAAGCGAATGAAAAGCACAACCTGAACTTTATGGTAACGGGTGCACCACAATGGCACAACCAAGGCTATACCTCAAAATTGTCTAACTATCTCGCTAATGGCAGACGTTATAACGACAATTATAAGGATGCAAACGGCGTGATGATGAATGCACAAAAGAACTTTTATCATAAGCCAGTAGCCAACTTGAACTGGGACTGGACGATTGATGATAAATCATCTTTGTCAACTGTCGTTTACGCATCGTTAGCTGCTGGGGGTGGCCAATCGCTAAGAAGTGATAAATATAATACAGGCAAATATTTAGCTGCTGATGTGAACAATCACCAATGGTTTGGTATAGTTTCTAACTATAATCGTAAACTTTCAGAATCCTTGAATTTCAATGTCGGTTTTGATGTAAGGGACTATAAAGGTACACACTATCGTAAATTGACAGATCCACTTGGAAATACAAATGGTGTCGTATTAGGTGGTAATGTTAATTTCCCTAATAAGCCATTGGTTACCAATACATACTCAACGAACCCTTGGAAAGCTTTCTCAAGTAAACCTGATTCGCGTGAAGATCGTTTAGCTTGGGATTACAATCAATATATCCGTTACGGAGGTCTGTTCGGTCAATTGGAATATGCGAAAAATGGCTTTACAGCGTTTTTCCAAGGATCGGTTTCCGAACAACAAAACAAACGTTCTGATTATTTTCAATACACACCAGGTAATGAGGATTCTAAAGACGTGAACAATTTTGGCTACAATACGAAGGGTGGTGTAAGTTATACATTGGGACATCATAGTGTTTTTGGTAATGCGGGGTACTATTCCCGTCAGCCTTATCAAAACAATATTTTCATGAATTTTGCAAATGATATTAATGAAAATGCTGAAAATGAAAAAATCCTTGGTTTAGAGGCAGGTTATAAGTTTGCTTCTCGATTCTTGGATGTGAATGTGAATGTTTACCGCACAACTTGGGAAAACCGTGTTACGGGTAGTTCGAGTTTAGCGACGGCAGATGATGTGAAAAAATACAATCCAACAAATGATCCTGGTATTTTGGTCGAAGGTGCCTATTTATATACAACAAATTACGGTGTAAAACAGGTTCATAGCGGGGTAGAAGTTGATTTTGAGGCCCGCCCAATCGAAAAATTAAGCCTAACAGGGTTTTTATCGATAGGTGACTGGAAATACGATGGTGCAGTAAACTCTGTTATACGTAACGATAACCGCGTCGAATTGGGACGTTCTCAGGTTAATTTAACCGGTGAACATGTTGGTAACGCAGCGCAAACTTCTTATGGATTTGGTGCTAAATATAAAGTGTTTAAGGGTTTGTCTGTTGACGCAAACTACAGATATTATGAGCGTTTGTATGCATCGAATTATCGTAGAGAAGTAATAGATGGCCAAACTTATGGACGCTATATGAAATTACCTTCTTTTAATCTTTTGGATGCCGGTCTTTCTTACAATGTCAAAGTAAGTGACAAGAACAGCATGAGTTTCCGTGTTAACATGAACAATGTGTTGAATAAGTTCTATATTTCGGAAGCTACTTCGAGTAACTTGGTGACAGATGTGAACAATACTTGGAATGGTATTGATACTTCCAATTTTGTTTTGATCGGACAGGGTAGAACTTGGAATGCATCTGTGAAATTTACATTCTAATAAGATTTACGTCGAATACAAAAGGCCCACAATTATTTTGAGGGCCTTTTTTTGTTTTTTAATAAAAACTTAATAATTTTAGGTGATCTAATTGTCAACCTGATGTTGCATAAATTAATTTGTCTGGAAAATTTACAGATCGGTACTGTCCATTTTTCTGCTTTTGTTGTTAATTTGGATGGTGGAAATACAGGCTTTGCTTTATTTATTAACCAAGAAAATGACCCAATCTTTATTTTTCGAAAAGAAAAGAAAAATGAGGTATCTTTCCATGTAAATGAAGAGCAATTCTTTTGGATTGTAAAAAACAGCCAGTTTACACCAGGAGAACGTCAAGACTTTTTTGCTGAATTTGTTGAGTTCCTGCGTTTGATGGAAGAGAAGGTTTCCAATTATGTTTTCAAAAAGGAAAAATTAATCAAATTTACAAATTCGAGGGATATTGTCCGCTATAAATATTTATACCTGACAGGTGAAATTAGTTGATAAGAACACCCGATTATAGTACCCGATCTCCCGTTAGATTTCTTTTGTAATGAAATTTAGCTTAGTTTTGGGTATGAAGCATATGTTTTCAAATCTAGCTGTTATTCTACAAAACAATACTTTTGTGGAATCAGATTTTACACTGCCAGTACCCGTACTTCTTGCTAAGTTTTCTTTTTTACCTATTTCATCATTTTTTCCGGAAGCGAGTTCATCTTTTTCCGCTGATTGGCTAGATACCGTCCAACAGAGCGCGATTAGATCTACATTGGAAGGATTTAATGTCGGAATCAGTGGCGATGGCAATCCTGTCGCTTTACTTGAGCAGGCGATTGCTTTGACTAATCATGCACTTGCCTATAGTTATTTGGGGCTTTATTATTTTAAAATAGCGGCATATGACCAAGCTATTGCAACGTTTACAAGCGCAATCGAACAGTATAAAGAGGAACCGTTTTTTTATGCGAGCCGTTGTTTAGTTTATCGACTCATTGATGAAGACGAAGGTGCTTTCTATGATTATCAGATTGCCAAGAGACTGGATTTTAATTACCATAGTGTATTGGAATGGGCGGAGAATCAAGCTGAACTCACTTACTTTGAGGCCGATAATTTGGTTATTCAAGAGCTGGAATCGAAGCCAAAGCAGCTGAGTACTGACGAAATAAATTCATTGGGACTTGAATATGTTCATTGCTATAGCTATCTAAAAGCAATCGGTCTTTATTCTGCTGCTATTGCGGAATCCGATAACAAGGATAGCAACCTGTTTGTTTTTAGAGGAAGTTTGTACCTGAAATTGACCTGTTTTGAATTGGCATTGTCTGATTTCAATCAGGCTATTGCTCTTGATGAGAATCGTTCTGCCGCCTATATATTTCGCGCTAAAGTGTTTGAATCCTATCGTAATTACCAAAGTGCGCTGGAAGACTATGCCAAAGCGGAGGAAATAGATCGTGATTCATCGATCGTATACGAAGAAAGGGCATCTTTGTTTGAGCGGTTGGGGAATTTTGAGGAAGCATTATTGGATTTTGACCGCCTTGTTACGCTCAATCCGGAAGATTTTTATGTGTATTCATTACGAGCCGATTTGAATGAAAAGTTGGAGGATTTACCAGGCGCACTGGCAGATTACTCGAAAGCGATCGATTTGAATCCATATTATTCTGATTTGTATTCATATCGCGCAGCAATTCGTGAAAAATTGGGAGATCCTATCGGGGCAAAAGCCGACTTGGATAAATTCAATGAATTGGAAGATGAATAAAAAAAGTCCACCAAAAAGTGGACTTTTTTTATCTACTGCTTTAACTAGAGCACCCTTTATTTAATGATCCTTTTTATCTTATTGGAACGGGTAATAAGTTTGTGCAATTTATCATAATCTTCTGTGGCAATAGAATCGTGCAGGGATTGAAGCTGCTTGATATGTTCTTCGAGTACTTCGAGTACATTTTCGCGATTTTGCTTGAAAATAGGTGTCCACATATCGGGCGAACTTTTGGCAAGACGTACTGTAGATTCAAATCCCGATCCTGCCAGCTCAAAGATACGTCCCTGAGATTTCTCTTTTTCCAATACCGTTAAGGCGAGGGCGAAAGAGGTTAGGTGAGAGATGTGTGATACATAAGCAGTGTGTACATCATGTTCGTCCGCATTCATAAAACAGCTGCGCATCTCCAATTGGTCGGTGATGGCATCGGCGATCTCGAAAGCATCCTCATCAGTTTTAAATGCTTCGACATAGACCATCATCTTGCCTTTGAATAAGCCCGGTATTGCAGCCTCAGGCCCCGAATACTCGGTGCCGGCCATGGGATGGGCTGCAACGTAACGCCCCCGGTTAGGGTGATCCTTGATTTTGTTGAGAATATTTGTTTTTGTCGATCCCATGTCAATGACGACCTGATCTGTAACCAAATCCAAGATTTGAGGAACAACATGTAAAATAGCATCGACAGGAATTGTGAGCACCAATACTTTACAGCTCTTAATCGCATCTTCTAAGCTTGCTGTTTCGTCAATGAAGCCGATGTGCATCGCTTTATCTAAGTTCTTTTGACTCTTATCTACACCGATAATTTTGTCGCAGAATTTTGTTTCTTTTAGGTGAATGGCAACTGAGCCGCCGATCAAGCCTACGCCTACAATGGCAATGTTCATATGTAAACAATTATATTAAGCGTATTTTTGTTCAAATGTTATACACCGAACGCTTTATACCCTGGTTGTTTGTCGATCAATTATTCTATCGATAATTTCAAAGCAGTTAAGCTGCCCCGATATCGAATGTCTTAGAAATTATCTTTAATGCGCTGGATTGATTCTTTGAGTACCTCTACTGTGGCACAGAGACTGATGCGTATATATTGATCGCCTTTGTCTCCGAAAATTCCACCCGGTGTAATAAATACCCGTGACTTGTCCAAAACAGCATCGCTTAGCGCATAACCATCCTTGTATTTTTCAGGGATGCGTGCCCATACAAACAGACCTACTTGGTCCTTTTGATAAGAACAGTCCAGCAAATCCATAATTTCATACACCTGTTGACGTCTTTCAGCATAAATTTTGTTTAGATCAGCATACCAGGAGGCATCAAGTTGTAAGGCTTTTGCCGCAGCCAGCTGAACAGGTAAAAACATACCTGAATCCATGTTGCTTTTGAAACGGAGTACTTGGTTTATACGTTCTTCGGCACCCACGAGCACACCAATTCGCCATCCCGCCATATTGGAAGACTTGCTCAGCGAATTCAACTCAATGGCTACATCTTTCGCGCCAGGGATACTCATAATGCTTCTTGGCGTATCTGTCAAAATAAAGCTATACGGATTATCGTGGCAAATCAGGATATTATGCTCTTTGGCAAATTGAATCAGCTCTTGATAAAATGCATCGGGTGCCGAGGCACCTGTTGGCATATGAGGATAGTTTATCCACATCAGTTTAACCTTTGACAAGTCTTGTTTTCTGAGCTCATTTAGATCAATAAGCCAATTTTTCTCTTGTGTAAGATTATAGGTAATTGCTTCAGCACCACTCAATCTCACTGCAGCAGCATAAGCTGGATAGCCAGGATTGGGTATAAGTGCTTGGTCTCCTTCCTGAAGATAGGTCATACAGATGTGTACAATACCCTCTTTTGACCCTATTAAGGGTAATATTTCTGTATTGGGATTAAAAGTCGCGTTATAATAACGTTGATACCAATCTGCAACGGCTTGTCGTAGGGCGGGAGCGCCTTTATAATTTTGATAGCCATGCACATTTGGAAGTTGGGCATTCGTATTTAATGTCTCGATCACCTCCGGGTGTGGGGGCAAGTCTGGACTTCCAATTCCTAGGTTGATTACACGCGCACCCTGTTTGTTTAACTCATCTATTTCTCTTAATTTTTTGGAGAAATAATATTCTTCAGTATGCTGCAATCTTTTGGCAACGTCTATTTGCATTTTATTTTAATAAATTTGGTATTTGAATAAGGCTAAATTAGGGAATTATCTATTAAAAGGAGATTTTTTTATCGATTTTTCAAGCTGAACAAGCTGAATGCTTTAGTCTTGAGATGCAACAATTTTATAGTCCCTTACCAGGATATGCGCTTTTCTTGATTAATTTGTTATTTTTGTTCAATTTCCTCGTCAAAAATCTGAAAGTTAGAGGAGAGACCGACGAATGACTTTTCGTATAAAGGTAATTTGTCTTAGTTCAAAATAAATGAAAACATATTTTAGGCTCTTATCGTTTGCTAAACCCATTGAGAAATTTGCAATCCCATATGTAATTTTCACGTTGATCACGGTTATTTTTAGCACATTGAATTTAGCGTTGCTAGCTCCATTACTCCATACACTTTTTAACGTTGGTAAAGAGACCGCCGAGGTCGTAAAACCAGAAGCTTATACAGACATTCTCGCGTGGTTTAATTACTACGCCAGTGTTGCTAATAGCCAGTTTGGAGCCTATGGTGCATTGAAATACGTCTGTATTGTTATTGTGATCTCCGTATTTATCAGTAATCTATTTCGTTATTTCTGTCAGCGTATTATGGAGAATTTTCGCATTCATACCCTGCTTAAATTGCGCAGAGCAGTGTTTGATAATGTGATGGATCTGCATGTTGGCTATTTTACGGGGCAACGAAAAGGAGATATTGTTTCTAAAGTCGCGTCAGATGTGCAGGTAGTTCAGTATTCTGTTACAGGGACATTACAGGTGGTTTTTAAGGAGCCTCTGCAATTGATCGCTTATATCGTGATGCTTTTTAATATCTCTGCAAAATTGACTTTTTTCTCCCTCTTGGTTATTCCAGTCTCTGCATTTTTTATCGCAAGAATCGTTAAGAATCTTAAAAGTCAGGCGCATGCAGCACAGGAGTCGTATGGAAATATGATTTCCTATTTGGACGAAGCATTATCGGGGATTAAAATTATCAAAGCCTTCAATGCGGTCTCCTTTATTAAGAACAGATTTCATAATGAGAACGAACGTTATGCAAATATCGGCCGTGATATGGCTAAAAGACAACAGTTAAGCTCGCCTGTTTCTGAGCTACTAGGTGTCATTATGGTCGCAATTATTCTTTTATATGGCGGTCATTTGGTGCTTTCAGGTGACAAGGGGTTAACTGCACCGGAATTTATCGCCTATATCGCTATTTTTTCACAGGTGATGCGTCCGGCAAAAGCGTTGACAGATTCTTTTAGCGGTATTCATAATGGTCTTGCTGCGGGCGAACGCGTATTGGAACTCATCGATGAACGGACGGAAGTGAAAGATCGCGCCGACGCGAAGCTTGTGAAAAGCTTTGAGAAGAATATCGTATTTAACCAGGTCAATTTTTCGTATAGCAAAGATAAAGAGATTCTCCAGAACATCGATTTGACTATAGAAAAAGGGAAGGTCGTTGCATTGGTAGGGCCATCAGGTGGAGGGAAATCAACTTTGGTTGATTTGATCCCGAGATTTATGGACGTCACTGGAGGGCAAATTTTGTTTGATGGTACTGATTTACGGGATTTAAACCAGGATTCTTTACGGGACATGATCGGTGTCGTCAATCAGGAGTCTATTTTGTTTAATGATACGATTTTCAATAATATAGCATTTGCTAATCTTTCTGCCAGCCAGGAAGAGGTTGAAGCCGCTGCACGGATTGCCAATGCGCATGAATTTATTTTGAAAACTGAACATGGTTATCAGACCAACATTGGTGATCGGGGCGGTAAATTATCGGGTGGCCAACGCCAGCGGATCTGTATCGCACGGGCTGTCTTAAAAAATCCACCGATCATGCTTCTTGATGAGGCGACTTCTGCGCTAGATACCGAATCTGAAAAATTGGTACAGGACTCCTTATATAAATTAATGGACAATAGAACAACAGTTGTCATTGCCCACCGCTTAAGTACCATTCAGAATGCGGATATAATTGTAGTTATTGAAGCCGGAAAGATTGTAGAAGTAGGTAGCCATAGTGAGCTGATACAACGTGAAGGATTATACCGCAAATTAATCGAAATGCAACAATTTACAGATTAGCTTTCTTTTCTAAGAGGTTTGTCAAATTAGTTGTTATCACATTTTTTATTATAACTTTTGTTGCCTTTTCGGTACATTTGATTTAAGATAGGAGATACATTTAATGAACGCAATAGATAAATTGAATTTCTTGATTAACGACAAAAACTTAGCTGTCGAGTTGAGAGATATAGCGGAGAAAGTTTTGCGAGAGGAGCGTATCACTTTTGAGGAAGGAGTGCTTTTATATGAAAAAGGTGAGCTAGGCTATCTTGGTGTGCTTGCTAACTATATTCGTGAGAAACGCCATGGAGATCATACTTTTTTCAATCGTAATTTTCACATTGAGCCGACTAATGTTTGTGTCTATGACTGTAAGTTCTGTTCGTATTCCCGCTTAATAAAAGAACGGGCAGAAGGTTGGGAGATGGAAGTTGATGGCATGATGGATATTGTCAAAAAATATGACAATGAGGCTGTTACTGAGGTTCATATCACTGGAGGGGTTGTTCCTAAACAAAACCTCGAATTTTATGCCGATTTCTTTCGCAAATGTAAGGCGCATCGCCCCGAGTTGCATATTAAAGGACTTACACCTGTAGAGTATTACTATATTTTTAAGAAGGCAAAATTAAGCCATTATGATGGCCTGAAGTATTTGCAATCTTGCGGCTTGGATTCTATGCCAGGTGGGGGAGCAGAAATTTTTCATCCAGAGGTCAGAGAACAGATTGCACATGATAAATGTACCGCCGAACAATGGTTGGATATTCATGAGCAAGCGCATAAGCTGGGAATGCATACCAATGCAACGATGCTGTACGGTCATATTGAGCAGTTTTGGCATCGTGTAGATCACATGGAGCGCTTGAGACAGCTGCAGGATAAGACTGGCGGTTTTCAGACCTTTATTCCTTTGAAATTTAGAAATAAGGAGAACCAAATGTCCCATATTCCTGAGGTATCCGTTATCGAAGACCTAAGGAATTATGCGATCGCTCGAATTTACATGGATAATTTTGATCATATTAAAGCGTATTGGGCAATGATATCGAGAGATACGGCCCAGTTGTCCTTGGCTTTTGGGGTGGATGATATCGATGGAACACTGGATGATACGACAAAAATATACAGCATGGCGGGAGCAGAAGAGCAAAAACCGGGGATGACCACACAAGAGGTTGTCGAGCTGATAAAAAATGTTGGACGCCATCCGATAGAAAGAGATACCCTCTACAATGTGGTGACCGATTATAATGATTTTGTTTTTGATCAAGGTGATCAAAAGAAAAGCTATTATGCATTACCTGTTGTCAATTCATAATCATATCACACGTTGAAAAAGACATTTTATTTTATACGACACGGACAGACTGATCTAAATTTAAAAGGTATTGTGCAGGGACGGGGTGTTAATTCTCCCCTTAACAAGATGGGCATAGCTCAAGCTCAGGCTTTCTTTGATCACTATAAGACAGTGCCTTTTGATAAGATATATACCTCCACTTTATTGCGTACGCATCAAACTGTACAAGGATTTCTTGATTTGGATTTACCTTGGGAACAGCTTGTTGGTTTGGATGAAATAAGCTGGGGAGTTTATGAAGGAAAAGAACAAACACCAGAGTTGCTAACTGGTTTTGAAAAATTGGTCGCAGCATGGCGCAATGGAGAATTGGATGTCAGTATTGAAAACGGAGAGTCTCCTCATGAATTGATGGCTCGTCAACAAGTCGCCTTGGATCATATGCTTGCTCAGGCAGATGAAAAAAACATATTAGTCTGTATGCACGGTCGTGCTTTACGGATTATGCTTTGTCTAATGACTGGTGTTGATGCCCGTTATATGGATGATTTCCCGCATACAAATACTGCTTTATATAAATTGCTGTATGATAATGGTCAATTTGAGATTGTGGACCATTACAATACTGCACACTTAGAAGCATTGATAAATGAATAAAATTAGAGTTTCTGCCGTATCGTATACCAATACTTATCCATTTTTGAATGGAATACGTAAATCGAAAGTGATGGAGCAAATCGACTTGAGCGTTGATTATCCAAGTGCCTGTGCACAGAAAGTAATCGATGATCAAGCTGATATCGGTATTATACCGACAGCTGCCTTATTAAGTCTTCCCGAGTATTATATTAATACCGATTTTTGTATCGGCACAGAAGGTGCTGTTGATTCTGTCTTTATTTTTGCCAATAAGCCTATTGAAGAGGTAAAAACTTTACGTTTGGATAAGCAATCGCGCACGTCAAATGGTTTAGCACGTGTATTGATTAAAAATTATTGGAAAAAGGATGTAGAATTGGTCACTGATGAATCTATAGAGCCAGATGCCTATGTTTTAATTGGGGATCGTACGTTCGGTAAGAAGAATGCAGTACCCTATGTTTATGATTTGGGGGAAGAGTGGTTTAACTTCACCGGATTACCTTTCGCTTTTGCTTTATGGGTAAGTAACAAAAAACTTCCCGACTCTTTTGTGGAACAATTTAATGAAGCTTTAGCATATGGTGTTGAACATGCAACCGATGTGATAGCCGGTCTTCCAGAATTTGAGGGCTTTGATTATACCAAATATCTGACGCAGCATCTTAATTTCCATTTGACAGATAAGAAACGCGAAGCTGTGCAGTTGTATCTCCAGTATTTAAAAGAACTGGATTAACCTGGGGCGCTTGACCTGAACAGGAACCATGACATACCCTGAAAAATTTTAAATCAGAATCGGCAGGTAAGCCTTACACGGCATTGTGAAGGCTTACCTGCCGATTGATTCCCCGGGTGCACTACACCCCTGATAAATTCCCTTTATTTATTGCTTTTGTTTATAACGACTTCGGTAAGGCGTATAACTCCGATTACACCATGTTTGGAATTAAAAGGGTGACAGCACCCTTTTTACAGGGTATTAACAAGGGGTTAATAGGGGTACACCCCTGTTAACCCCCTGTTATACCCCTGCTAACCCCCTGTAATACCCCTGTTAGAGTCAAACATGGTATTAACCAAAAATTAATCAGGTTCCTATAAAAAAAACCACTCATTGAGTGTTTTTTTTATCGGCTTATTTTAACGACAATGCAGGTCCCCTTATGCATTGGAATCACAGTTTGATGATGGATCCGACCTTCGCCACCGAAATAGGTGAGGAGGATCTCTTGACGCGCTAATAACTAGGTACGTCCAATTTTTACTTTACGCCCTTTGATTTTTTGCCCACTAGCCTTATTGATAATAACGGAAGCAAGCTTTCTTTTAACGGCAACATAAGCTACCTTATCTTTCACTTCTATTATACCGATGTCGTCTTTTTCAACACCTTCCAAATGCAGGAGAAAACCTACGATGTCAATTTTATTGACTTTATCTTTTCGTCCAGCACTGATATAAAGTGTGGCGAAAGGTGAATTTTCCGGAAGATCATAGTATTCGGGAAATTCCTCTTCAGGTATTTCCTCCGCTATATAGGGATAGGCTTCTTCAGGCTTTAAGATGACATAGACATCACCCTTTGCCTGCATACGCGCAGTACGTCCATTGCGATGAATAAAGCCATCTTCTTTATGCGGTAGCTGGTAATGAATAATGGCATCAACTTCGGGGATATCCAGCCCTCTTGCAGCCAAATCGGTCGTGATCAAAACATTGTTGGAATGATTACGGAATTTGAGAAGCGCCAGCTCACGATCTTGCTGTTCAAGTCCGCCATGAAAGGTGTCGTGAATAATATTGCGATTGTCCAGCAATTCGCTGATGTGATCTACTGCATCGCGATGATTACAGAAAATAATCATTTTTTTCGTCCCGATCTTGCAGATGAGTTTTAGCAATGCCTCCAATTTCTTTTGAACAGGAGCAACGACCTTTTTTATTGTAATGCGGGGTATGTTTTGGGAGTTATTCAGAAAATCAACAAGAATAGGCTCCTTTATCTGTGTAAATGGCGGGATTACATCCATCATCGTTGCAGAAGTCAATATCCGTGATCTGATGGCCGGTATATGTCGAATAATGAAATCCATTTGATGCTGAAATCCCAGTTCCAACGATTTATCAAATTCATCTAACACAAGGGTATGGACACTGGTCGGATCAAAATTTCCTTCTTCGATATGTTGTTTTATACGTCCTGGAGTTCCGATAATAATTGCGGGAGCATCCTTGAATTCATTTTTTTCGATACGGGTACTATGACCGCCATAGGCACAGGTGACTTTGTGACCTGTGGCCACCTTGCGTAGCACTTGCTCTATCTGTAAGGCAAGTTCGCGGGTCGGCACTAAAATCAGTACTTGAACCTCCTGAACGATGTTCTTCAATTGCGCTAAAATGAGCAATGAAAAGGCCAAGGTTTTGCCAGATCCTGTGGGTGAAAGTAAGATGAAATCATGGTCTTTTTGATACGATTCCACTACTTTTTCTTGCATCTCATTTAAGGATGAAATGCCTAATTTATTTAAAATAGCTTGTAGCTGCATTTGACAAAAATACAAAATACCGCTATCTTGAAAGGAACAAACTAGAATGAAAATTTTTTAGGCATTTTATACCTAAAAAAACAAGGTAATCGGTCTATAAAAGATGATTACCTTGCGCTGATTTGTATCGATATACTGGAAAATGCGGTATAGTTACCGTGTTATTAATTCTTAATAAGTATTGTTTTATAAAATATCAATACCTTCTTGTCTTAGCGTTTCTTTTTTGTCCTCTTCCCAGATACTGACTTGGACTTCTCCAATATGTTGTTTCTTGAGCATAAACATACAGACACGTGATTGTCCGATCCCACCGCCCATAGATTCCGGTAATTGATCATTAAGAAGCATGCTATGGAAAGTCAGTTTGGATTTTTCAGTACAATTTCTGATTTCCATTTGATGTGCCAAGGCTGTTTTATCGACACGGATTCCCATGGAAGAAAGTTCAAACGCTGAATTTAAGATCGGGTTCCATACGAGAATATCGCCGTTCAATCCTTTGTGGCCTGCCTCATTGGCAGTACTCCAGTCGTCGTAGTCGGCTGCGCGTCCATCGTGTGCAACACCATTGCTCAGTGCCCCTCCGATACCATATAAAAACACAGCTCCATATTCTTTTGTGATTGTATTTTCACGTTCCTTTGCACTTAGATTAGGATATTTTTGCAGTAGTTCTTCAGCCGAAATGAATGTAATGGTTTCTGGAAGAATCGCTTTTACCTGTGGATACTTGCTTTCAACCTGTTGTTCTGTAAATCGTAATGCATCGTAAATTTTTAATACGGTTTCTTTCAGTAAGGCCAAATTACGTTGATCTTTATCGATTACTTTTTCCCAGTCCCATTGGTCTACATAGATCGAGTGAATAGGGGTGTAATCTTCATCAGGACGCAGTGCTTTCATGTCTGTCACGATGCCTTCCCCAGGTAACATTTCAAGCTCTTTTAAACGGACTCTTTTCCATTTTGCCAATGAATGTACCACGACAGCTCTTTTTTCATTCAATGATTTAATCGGAAACGATACCGGACGCTCAATTCCATTTAAGTCATCGTTTAATCCTGTGCCGTCTAAAACCACCAATGGTGATGAGATCGGAATTAAATTTAATGCTTTCTTTAGTTGTTGGACAAATGTATCTTTAACGAAGCTGATAGCAACTTCGGTATTTAAAAGTTTTCTTCCCTCCATATGAGTCAAATGAAATACCATGCATGGATTGATACGCATGGTTTTATTTTTTATTCAGTTATTTCATACAAAAGTATGAAAATATCACTGGTTAATCTGTTTGGTTGTGATTTTTAATATTTATCCATTAAAAAGTTGAAAAAATAAAAAAATTCTAACAAAATGAAGGTAGGTCAATATTTAATTATAAAACTAATAATTTGTTGGTGCAACTAAAAGTGTTTGGTTACTTACCAAAAGAGCCCTGAAATATTTCAGGGCTCTTTTGTTTATGGTGGATCGATTGATTGATTAAACGGAGAAGCTTTCGCCACACGCACAGGTCCGGCTCGCATTCGGGTTGTGGAATTCAAAACCCTTTCCGTTCAAACCATCGGAATAATCCAATTCTGTACCTGCTAGATATAAAAATGATTTTATATCCAAACAGACTTTCACGCCTTTATCTTCGAAAAATTGATCACCTTTTTTTTCTTCGTTATCGAAGTTCAGCTTATAACTCAAGCCCGAACAACCGCCACTTTCCACAGCAACACGCACAAAGTAATTGCTGTCATATTGCTCATCCTTCATGATTTCCTCGATACGAGTTTTTGCTTTGTCAGTAACTGTAATCATAGTAATATCCTTTGTATGACACAAAGATACATACAATCTTGTTATATTTCGTCTCCTATAAAGTTTTTAGAATGTCATAAATTAATCGATCAGGCCAGCTTTGAAAAGTTGCCAGATAGGGGATTGATCGCGGATTTTTTGAACCGCTGCTGTGATCAATTGGGCACATTGTATAATATCCTCTTGAGTCGTAAATATGCTTAAGCTAAAGCGAATAGCCGATAATGCATCTTCTTTGGAGATACCCATAGCCATTAAAACATGGGAAGGTTCCCTGGATCCGGTCACACAGGCCGAGCCCGAGGAAAGGGCTAATGTGGGACAGGTAGTCATTATTTCGCTGGCCAGGATATGTTTAAAACTAATGTAACTGGTGTTTGGTAGGCGGGGTGCATTTTTTCCATGAATGATGATTTCAGGAATCTCACTTAAAATTTCTTCCAATAGATTGCGGTTTCGTTCGACCGAATTATAAACTGCTGGTTTGATCAGAGACATGGCTTTTCCAAAGCCGACGATAGCTGGCACGTTGTATGTTCCGCCTCTAAATCCGCTTTCCTGACCACCCCCCATAATTAATGGGCTAATCTGAATCGGTTTTGATTTTCGACGAATGTATAATGCGCCGATTCCCTTTGGGCCATGAAGTTTATGTGCACTCAGACATAAGAGGTCGATAGGGATTTTTTGTAGATCAATGTCGATTTTTCCAACAGCCTGGGTTGCATCACAGAAGAACAAGATATCTTTCTCTGTACAAATCGTAGCAATTTGTGCCAGCGATGCACATACCCCTGTCTCGTTATTTGCGGCCATGATGCAAACGAGTATGGTCTGTGCAGTCATCGCATTTTTCAAATCGTCTATATTGATCATTCCTTGCGCATCGACAGGGAGATAGGTGATCTGAGCTCCTTTTTTCGTCAATTGTTCACAGCAACTTAGGACAGCCTTGTGTTCTGTTGAAACGGTGATAATGTGATTACCCTTGGATTGGTATTTGTCAAATATGCCACAGATTACGGTATTAATACTTTCTGTTGCACCTGAATTGAAAAATAGTTCTTTCGGTGAGCAATTCAGCACTTCAGCTATTTGTCCTCTAGCAAGTTGGATGGCAGCATTGGCTTCGCGTCCCATTTGGTGATAGACACTCGATGCGTTCGCATAATTTTGGATGAAATAGGGAGTCATGGTATTCCATACTTCATCCAAAATTCGAGTTGTAGCGTTGTTGTCCAAATAAATGATATCCTTCATCAGGATAAAGATAAGGATAATGAAGGTTATGCTGAAGCCTTCACATCAACTTCCTTTTTTTTGACATTCGGATCATATCGTAAGCCTGGTGTTAACCAATACATCAGTATGATACGGGAATAGCGGTAGTTGAATGGCGACATTAAAACAACGCTCATGATCGCAACTGTTGCATAGAGTATAAAAGAAGAATCATTGCCTGTCAGGATATAGGTTGCCATACAGGCCGTAACCATTTCGGCGATGGAGAACGCATAGGTAACATACATGGCACCATAAAAATAACCTGGCTCACGTTCGTAACGAAGTCCACAGTATTCGCAATGGCTATTCATTTTTTGAACTTTCAGACCGTATGCAGGCCCTTGGTACACATGGCCGATTCTACATCTTGGACATTTTGCTTGCCATGCGGCTTTAAATTCAGATAATTCGTATTTAACCTCTTCCATAGTTATAGTTGTTTTCTGAACTCTTCTGGTGTGAGCCCAGCGGATTTTTTGAAAAATTTAGTAAAGTATGAGTTGTCCTTAAATTGCAGCTCATCTGCAATTTCGGTAATATTTAAATTTCTATTGACCAGGAGCCGCTTCGCTTCAAGGACAATGCGGTTCCGGATGATCTCTCCTGCAGATTGCCCAATATAGGATTTACAGATCGCGTTGAGATGATTGGGGGTTATGAATAACTGATCCGCATAAATACTGGGCAGCTTGGTTAATTTAAACTGCTGCTCAACCAATTGCTGAAAGCTATTAAATATTTTATGATTGTAGGGGTTGCCTCTTTCGAGATGCTCCTTCTCTGTAGCAATCGAAATATATAATATAAACTGCAGTAAAAGTGTACGGATATAGTCTTCCGGTAATCGTTCAGCTTTTGCAGATAGGATTTGATCGAGAATAGCAGTCGCCTGGGGTCGATATTGTTCAGCTAACACAAATATCAGATGTTCAATTTTACCCTGTAAAAAGCTAAAGCGCTCCAGGTAATCGGTACGTAAAAGAAAAGATTGAAAGTAATCAACCGAAAAATTGACAACATAACCTGCTTCATCACCTGTAAAATTCCAGGTATGTACCTGACCCGGAACCATAAAATAGATCTGATAAGGCGCTATCTTATAATGATTAAAATCAATGATGTGCTCTCCGGACCCCTTGGTGAAAAGGACGAAATGAAAAAAATTATGCTTATGTGGGAACACCATATCCTGATGTTTGATGATATATTCTTTCAGATCATCAATATGAATCGTTGTGTTATTGTTGAGATCAATACTACAACTATCAATGATAGGTATGGTGTTTTTTCTATTCATATTACAAAATTAGGGTAAATATTCTTTTATAAGTGGTGTTTATTTGCTGTTTTGTGGTATTTTTCAATGATTTTGATCTTTTGATAGGTAGTGGACGATGTTGGAACAATCCTTGCGTCTAAATTTTTAAAATATATTAATAAATGGAAAGTAATTTGAATAGCCTAGAAACGAGATTTGGGCGTTTGACAGACATTGTGATTGAGTCTATTCCGGGGATTATAGGGGGGATTATCCTATTGATTCTCGGTAAATATGTGATTGGTTTTGTGGACCGATTATTACATAAACGTTTTGAAAAGAAAAATGTGGATCCTTCGATCCGGGCTTTTATCTCTAGCATCGTCAAGATTGTCATGTGGGTGATGTTGCTTCTTACTGTAGCCAGCCAGATTGGGATTCAGACAACCTCGTTTATTGCAGCGTTGTCTGCTTTTGGATTGGCTGTTGGTATGGCGCTTCAGGGCAGCTTGAGCAATTTTGCTGGCGGAGTGCTCATATTGATGTTTAGGCCTTTTGAAGTAGGAGATTCCATATCGAGTGCAAATGGTACTGCAGGCACGGTAGAAAGGATTGATATCTTGTATTCCACTTTAATAGGGGATGATGGGGTACGTGTTTTTAGCCCTAATGGACCCTTAGCTAATTCGGTTATCAAAAATTATACGAAAATTGTGCAACGGATGTTTGAATATACCATCAGTATCTCTTATGATAAAAACGTGAAAGAAGCGAAAGATATCATATTAAGGGTTCTCCGTTCGAATGAGAATGTGTTGACAAGTCCGGAGCCAACTGTTTTCATCAAAGAATTGGGGGACAGTGCCATGGTTTTGACCGTTCGTGCCTGGACGAAAAGAGAGCACTATGTCGCTGCTCGAAACTCGATGCAGGAAAAGATTATGTTGGAGCTGGAAAGGAACGATATTAGTTTATCTTCCAATCCGACGCAGATTAGCATTGTTTCAAATTCAAGTGACCAAGGAACTGCAAAAGCTTAGTCCTGGTCCGTTTCCAATGCATGTATAAGGACAAAGTACCTGTAGGCAATGATAGCCTGCTGGTACTTTTTTAATTTTAACGGATCCATCTTACCGTATTTTGGTAAGATGGCTTTATTTAAGCTATTTAAAAGCTGAAAAAATCTTCGTTTCATTGATATACTTCTTTATTGATAATTTGTGGCATTTTTTCGCCTTTGATTGCTGTCAGTAAGTTGCTGGCGGCCATCAATGCCATATTATCCCTTGTTTCTACGGTGGCAGAGCCGATGTGCGGCAGGATACAAACATTTTCCATCGTTAAGAGTGGGTTTTTTGGATCCATCGGCTCCGGGTCTGTTACGTCAAGCCCGGCTCCCCATAATTGGCCAGTCTGCAGGGCTTCTGTTAGATCCAATTCATTGACCAATCCGCCCCTAGCCGTATTCACTAATATAGCGGAGTTTTTCATGCGCGTGAACGTATTTTTGTCAAACCTGTTTTTAGTCTCCGCAGTCAAAGCTGCATGGATTGAAAGTACATCGCTCCGCGTGAGCAGATCGTCGAAATTAACATATCGTGCGCCAAGAATTTGTTCAGCTTCCTCATTACGGCTCCGATTGTAATAGATAATTTCCATGTTATACGCTGCTTTGGCTTTTCTGGCGAATTCAAAGCCAATTCGTCCCAGTCCATAGATGCCCAGTGTTTTGTTATTGAGCTCGATGCCTAGGTTTGCCGTGGGATCAAAACCTTTCCATTCGCCCTGCAAAATTCTTTTGTGGTTGAAAAATGCTTTCCGCGATACCGATAGCATCAAGAGGAAAGCAACGTCTGCTGTTGCTCCCGAAAGGATGCCCGGTGTATTGCTTACGGGGATTCCATGCTGTGTAGCGGCTGAGATATCCACATTGTCATAGCCGACGCTCATGAGAGATAGGGCTTTTAGGTTGGGGCAGTTTTGGAAAAAATTAGCATCAAACTTTTGCATCCCACCGTTAAGGACGTAGTCGGCCTGTTGGCTAGCTTTGATAAGCTCCGTTTCGGATAGGGGGGTGCTTGAATCGTGTATAGAAATGTCGTGCCCTGCAGATTTTAATAGATCTATGCCTTTTTGTGGAATTTTTTTAGTGATAAATATCTTCATGTAAATAGATGCTGTTTAGTTTGTTGTTGGTTGATTCCTCTGAATCCATTTGTTTTGTCCTATCTTCAAAATTAATGATCACTCATCGCTATTACAACAAAAAAAGCCATATTGTTGTTTCAATATGGCTCATTATTCCTTGTTTTTTGAACTTTACTTTTTACGGAGTAGGTAATCCAAGATAGCTTTACCCGTGTCATCGGTAGAGATGGCTGAATTGGACAAGATGACTACGCCACTTTTTTTGTCGGGCGATAAGGCTAGATAGGAGCTGCTTCCAGCAGTTCCGCCATTGTGCCAATAAACCGTTAGGTCGTCAATCAAATTCATATGCCATGCGAGTCCGAGGTCTGTGTCTGGGGGGAGAAAAAATGTAAATAACCGGGTATTTGCCATCGCATTTTCCAATGGAGTCTGCGGCATCTTAAATTGCGCATTCGCAAATTTAAGCAGATCCTCCAGAGTCGATTTTAATCCACCAGCGGGACCGAAAGCGTCAAACGACCAAGGAATTACTTCTTGGCCTTCTTTGTTGTATACTTTAAAAGTATCTTTTCTCTTAGGGTCTAATACTTGAAAGGTATTACTCATTTCAAGTGGTTTACAGATGATATCTTTTACAAGCTGATCATAACTTTTTTTATAGATACTGCATATAATGTCTCCTAATACGGCGTAACCAAGGTTGCTGTACTCATATTCTTCACCTTGATTTTTTTTATTTTTAAAGCTTGCGAGGTAATTATAAAGTGCTTTTTTGTCGTATGTTTTGTAGGGGTCGTTTTCGTTAAATCCTTTGACTTTGTCAAGATTGTCAGGAAGCCTAGGTAAGCCAGAGGTATGATTGGCCAGCATTTGAAACGTTATTTTCGAAAGTTCTCCATTTTTCTTGAGTGTATCAGGGAGAAATAGCGCGATAGGCTGATCTAACGTTATCGTTCCTTCTTCGACAAGATTTGACAAAAGTATAGCCGTAAAAACTTTGCTCAGTGAACCGATCTCATAAATAGACGTTTTTGTAGGCGGAGTTTGGTTGCCTTTGGCCGTCTCGCCATAGAAATAGGTTTTGGTTTGTCCATTTTTTAGAATGCCAATGGCAAGTGATTGCGTATTTTGTTGTTTCAAATAGGCATTTGCAACCGAATCGACAAAAAGGTCGTCGTTATCGACAGATTTCTGTGTAGCAGGTACCACAATAGTTTTTTCCACTTGAGGTTTTGTTGCTAAAGGACTGAACTTTAATGTGTTGAATTTTAGGGTAGTATCCGTCGCAAAAAGAACCTCATACGATCTGCTGTCGAAGTCCATCTGATAAGTTGCAAGCCCTTTTTCAAATTCTTGTATCGTTGAGCTTTTTACTCTTCCTAAGGGATAGAGCTCCTGCAGTACTTGGGTGAATTTGGCTAGGCTAATTTGCTGTTTGAAAGAATCACTGGCCAAATTATAGGCGGAGTCTGTCATCTGGGAATTGATAAAAAATTCCAGCCTATTGTAAACTCCTCTGTTGATCTGTTCCGCAGGATTCGTTTGGGCAAAGGAGTAAGAAGAGATGCCCAGCAATACTATTGTAATTAAATGTTTCATAACTATTGATGGGCACAAATCTACGGAATGTTTAAATTCCAATCAATTGTTTTAATCGTGCATAGCCTGATTTACTGATATTGAGCTTTTCGCCCGATGTCAGTGCAGCAATATAAGAGTCTTTTTCATAAGGTTCCAATTTAGCCAACTGATCCACTTTGATGATAAAAGAACGGTGGATGCGGACAAATTGATTTGGATCCAAAGATTTTTCAAAAAAGGACATGGTTTTGTTCTTGAGGTACATGCCATCTTTGGTATGAATCTTAACATAGTCATCGTAGGATTCAAGATATTTGACGGTATCAATTGGAATAATTTTGATCTGGGTGCCTGTTTTTACAACAATACGGTCAATTTTTGTTTCGTCTTGCGCTGTAAGGACTTCGTAGTTTGGCTGTACCTTTTTCTCCGGAGCTGAGAAGTTAGCCCTAAATTTTTCCAAGGCTTTTTTGAAGCGCGTAGGTGATACCGGTTTTAACAGGTAATCCAATGCGTTCTTCTCAAAAGCTTTTAAGGCGTACTCATCAAAAGCCGTCGTAAAGATGACAGCTGGTGGATTGTCTATCAGTTCCAGCATTTCAAAACCCGTTAATTTGGGCATTTGTACGTCCAGAAAAATTAAATCAGGTTCATGGGTATGAATAGCCTTAACGCCTTCAAAACCATCGCCACATTCGGCAACGACCGATACATCGGCCTCATTTTTTAAGTAACCGGCAATAATGGAGCGTGCCAAGGGTTCATCATCGATAATAACGACTTTAATCATATTGAGGTATTTTTAGGGTACTGATAAATATATTGTCCAGAATCTGAGTTTCAAGGAGATCATTTCTTCCATAGAGGAGGTACAATCGGCGTTGAATGCTCGAAAGCCCAAATCCAGTGCCTTTTTTCGGTTTTGATTGCTCTTCAGTATCGAATGGATTGGTGATTTGGATCATTAATTGACCTTCATTCGACTGGCATTTTATTTTAATTTCTACTTGATCCGTTACATTATATAATCCGTGTTTAATTGCATTTTCTACCAGTGGCTGAATAATCATGGCTGGTAATTTATTGTTGAAAATTTCTTCTGAGGAAGAGATGGATGTATTTAGTCGATGACCGAAGCGTACTTTTTCAATATCAAGATAAAGTTGAAGGTGATCAAGCTCTTCTTCAAGTGTGATAATTTGATTATTTTCTTTCCTTAATGTTCCTCTTAAAAAGTCCGATAACTGGAATGTCATGTTTCGGGCTTCATCCGGATTGGCGCCAATAAGTGCTATAATGGAGTTAAGGCTATTGAATAGGAAATGCGGCTGTAACTGTTGTCTTAAATTATACAGTTCGGCTTCCCGAAGTAAATTTTCGGATTCCTGTTTCCGCTTGATATTGTTGATGTTGTCTTCCTGAATATTCCAAACGATATTGATAATGGCAACAGAAGTCAAAATAAGGAAGTTAACGATACCCCGATAGGGTAAGGTTAAATCCAGCAATGGGGTAAAGGTCGATTCGATAAAGTAACTCATCAAAAATCGGCTTAATGCGATGCTTATTGCGCCCATGATTAATCCGATGATGAGTACCTTCCAAATCTCCCGGGGTTGCGGGGTGTAGAAATTGAGTGCTGATGACATGCCATAACAGCAAAACATCATCACCACACTGTTTATAAATGAATCTTTGAATGCGAGTTGTTGGTCAAAACCAGAACGAAGCATCAATAAATATTGTAACGCGAGATATCCGATAAATACGGATATACATATAATGCCAATTAAACGACTTTTAACACTGAGGAACAGTTTGTTTTTCATCTATTAAGCATTTTTTATGGTTAAATTGCCTAAAATACAGGTCCCTGTAATGTATATTTTCTTATCCGTATCAGGATTATAAATTGTTTGAAAGCGGCGGTCATCAACAGATCCTAAGACCGATGCCACGTTGCTAAATACCGTCCAATGTGGAGGAATGATAATACGTGCGCTACCAAACAATTGGAATGTATCGATCACAATGGGTTGTTGAATATCCGCTTTTGTTAAATCCAGTTCTACACTCCCAAATACATTGGTCAAGTTGCCACCTCTAAAATTTTTGGAATAGATTACCTTCTTTTGACCTGCAAAAATACTGTTCAAGTTGAGGTTATCTTCAAATGACTGTTGAAAAGGATCTTTGTCGCCAAAAGCCTGCTGATTAGGCGAGGCTTGTTGGCTTGATCCATATTGTTCGTTGAAAGGTTTTGATTCCTGATCAGCGGTACTACCGTCTATAGGTACTTCTGTGGGTACATGGACTCGCTTATCCCAGTCGTAAGAGCCTTGCGGCGGATTAGGGTAAGTTGGGGGAACCATCGGAGGTTTCCTTTTGCTCATGATAAAGTAAATACCGAGCGAAATGATGATGATCGGGACGGTTACGGAACCAAAATCTGTGCGCATCATTCTTGAGATCAGGCTTGCTCCACCTATGATCAACAAGATAATTGCCGATTTTTTCTGAAATTGGGAATTTATACCGATGACCAATCCAATGATGATTAATATCGTTTGCCAGCCAAATAACCAATCCGGAAACCAGCTTCCTAAATTGAGGTTATTCAATAATAAGAATATACCTACGATGATCACAATCGCTCCTACAATATTGCGGCTATTATTGCTGTTTGGTATGATGGGTTCTTTTTCCATAATGTTTTTACTATTTATGACTCAAAGATAGAGGCACAAATATATTCTACATATTTGCTTTAGGTAATACAACTTATATTTTCGGTAAATGTAATGATTTCGTCGGTAAAAAATCTTGTTGTTTATTTTTTATCTCGGCTATAAATAGAAGTGAACTGCCATTTTTACGCGTAATTGTCTTTTTTTTTAATATTATTTGGTGTATTAAAATGAATTATTATATATTTATCAAAGATTAAGATTACTTTAAACTTAAATAACAACCAATGGGAGATTTTGAAAACAAAGAACGTGAAGAAGTTTTTTCAAAAAAGGTGAGAGCAGGTAAGCGTACTTATTTTTTTGATGTAAAAGCAACTCGATCGAACGATTACTACATTACTATCACAGAAAGCAAGAAGCGCTTTGAGGATGGCCAGTTTATTAAGCATAAGATTTTCTTATATAAAGAAGATTTTGAGAAATTCGCTGATGGTTTGACGGATGTGGTTAATTACATCAAGTCTAATCAGGAAGTAATCGAGAAACGTTATGAGCCTAACTTTGACGATGCATACGCTGAGGAAGCGGATGTTCGGTCAAAAGATGATTTTTCGTTCTAGTATCCGTACAACGAAATCTTAATGAAAAAAAGAAATAAAAGCCACTGTTGTGGCTTTTTTTATTGTTTTATATCCGATGCTGCACTTGACGACCAAGGTGATGGTTATAACGGTATATTTCGCAGGAAATCATTTAGCACCGCATTGAATTTTTCGGGTTCCTCGAGATTCGGCAGGTGCCCGGATTCTTCAAACTCCATATAGCGGACGTCGGGTATATTTTCGATCAGGATATTTGTTTGCTCTTCGCTCATCAACTTGTCGTGTTTACCTTTTATGATCAGTGTTGGAATAATAATTGTCTTCAACGAATGGGTTGTATCTGTTCGCGAAGCAAGAGCGAGTTGTGTCGCGCAAATGCTGGCGACTTCATTTCTGCGAATACAGCTTTTGATGAGTTCAACAGCTTCGGGGTTTTCACGGATTGTTTTATCGTGAAACACGTTTGCGATAAAGCCAATGGCAAATGGTCTTCTGCCATATTTTAATAAAGCCTGAATGGAATCAAAACGCTTTTGTTTGCCTTTGTTGTCGTCGGAAAGGGAATTCGTGTCGCAGAGGATAAGTCCTTTGAGCTGTTGTCCGATCAGTTCATACGTCCTGAGGGCGATGTAGCCACCCATAGAGATTCCACAAAGGATGACATGATTGAGGTCGAGTTTACGAATAAACTCCACAAGATCTTTGGCAAAAACATCGACGGAGAAAAAGCCATGTCCATTGGTACTTAGGCCATGTCCTCGAACATCAATGGCGATGCCTGTATAATCTTCGTCGAGTTGCAGGAGTTGTTGTTTCCAGGTGTTTTTGTTGAAGGGAAAACCATGGATGAAAATGACTGTTTTCGGAGAGGGGTATAATTTGCTTGGGCGAATATAGTAGGAGATGCTGATATCTCCGATGCGAATTTTACTGAGTTTTAATTCTCTTTTGCTCATGAATGCTAACATTTGTCCGTGTCTGAAAAAAAAAGTTGATATTTTAAATATAATATTATCAACGAGATAAAAGAAATGTTGTTGTATAAAGTTTAAAAAAGAGAAAAAATGTTTGTTAAATCGATAAATATAACGATATTTGCATCACCAAAACGGAAAAGGATAACGGATTTGTTTTGGTTGCCTAGCGCTCCTAGCTCAATTGGATAGAGCATCTGACTACGAATCAGAAGGTTAGGGGTTCGACTCCCTTGGTGCGCACAAATACAGTTTTTGTATTGTTAAAAGAGGCATTCCTAGCTCAATTGGATAGAGCGTCTGACTACGGATCAGAAGGTTAGGGGTTCGACTCCCTTGGAGTGCACAGATAAAAGCCAGTCAATTTGATTGGCTTTTTGTTTTTAGAAGAATTGTTGCAAGGCAGTCGATGGAAGGAGGGAACTTCTTTTTGAAAAAAAATTTGTAAAAAAACGAATTCTGACTATATTTGCGTCACCAAAACACATGGGACAGAGTTCTAAACGTAATGGTTTATTGCGCTCCTAGCTCAATTGGATAGAGCATCTGACTACGGATCAGAAGGTTAGGGGTTCGACTCCCTTGGAGCGCACAACTGAAAAGCCTAGTCATCATCTGTGATTAGGCTTTTATTTTTTAACTCGTTTTAATTTCTTAAATAAAACTATGCTAAACCTTGTAATATTTGGCCCTCCGGGTGCAGGTAAGGGAACCCAATCTGCAAAGCTTATTGAAAAATATCAATTGGTTCATGTTTCAACTGGTGATATTTTTAGAGCACATATTAAAGGTCAAACGCCACTTGGTCAACAAGTGAGCCAGATTATTGCTGAGGGAAATTTAGTGCCAGATTCGATTACGATAGCAATGCTGGAAGAGGAAGTAAAGAAAAATCCGGATGCAAAAGGATTTATTTTTGATGGATTTCCTCGTACTGTTGCGCAAGCTGAGGCGTTGGATACTTTTTTAGAAGGTATCAATACGTCAATCTCAGTAGTAATCGCACTGGATGTGAATGAGGATGAATTGAAAGCACGCATCGCTAAACGTAAGGAAATTTCTGGTCGTGCGGATGATGATGCTGATAAATTGGTGAAGCGTATTGATGAATATTTCACAAAGACGATTCATGTGTTGCCGTATTATGAGGCACAAGGTAAACTTTCTAAAGTGAATGGTATCGGTGATATCGATTCTATTTTTAAAAGTTTAACAGATATCATCGATAATTATTAATTAAGATAAGTACTTTTTAGACTGTAATAAATTGTAATGGCGCAAGGTTCGAATTTTGTTGATTATGTGAAAGTGTGTTGTCGTTCTGGACATGGTGGGGCAGGTTCGGCTCATTTGCACCGTGACAAGCACACAGCTACCGGTGGACCCGATGGTGGTGACGGCGGTCGTGGAGGGCATATTATACTGAAAGGAACGACTAATCTCTGGACGTTACTCCATTTAAAATATCGTAAGCATATTATTGCGTCAAACGGTGAGTCTGGCGGCAGTTCTTTGCGTACTGGGGCAACTGGACGTGATGAGATCTTGGAAGTGCCATTGGGTACGATTGCGAAGGATGCAGAGACGGGAGAGGTATTGTTCGATATCACAGAAGACGGTGAAACCAGAATATTGGTTCCGGGAGGAAAAGGTGGTTTGGGCAACTGGCATTTTAAGTCGCCAACGCAGCAGACACCGCGGTTTTCGCAACCTGGACTTCCAGGTAAAGAGCAGTGGATGATTCTCGAATTGAAGGTTCTTGCTGATGTTGGACTGGTTGGATTCCCGAATGCTGGTAAATCAACGTTGTTGTCAGTCGTCTCGGCTGCGAAACCAGAAATCGCAAATTATCCCTTTACAACACTGGTACCTAATTTGGGTATGGTGAGCTACCGGGATAACCGTTCCTTTGTTATGGCCGATATTCCGGGTATTATCGAAGGTGCTTCAGAAGGAAAGGGATTAGGGTACCGTTTCTTGCGGCATATTGAACGAAATTCAGTTTTGCTGTTTATGGTGCCTGCCGATACCGATCGGACGATCCGTGAGGAGTACGCAATCTTATTGAATGAACTGACTGCGTATAATCCAGAATTGGCAGATAAACCCAAATTGCTGGCTATTACCAAGTCTGATATGCTCGATGAGGAACTGGAGAAGGAAATGGAGCAGGAGCTACCGGAAGATGTACCCTATATTTTCATTTCTTCGGTGACAGGTAAAAATATATTGCCATTGAAAGATATGATCTGGAAAGCAATCAACTCCTAAAGGTTGAATATATAAATAGAAAAGGCGCTCCACACCGTGAAGCGCCTTTTCTGTTTCTATTAAATGCTATATGTTGCTAAAAAAAGAACATTTTATAAGTTTTTTTGTTAATTTCATACTATTATTTTATCCCGGATGGAAGGCTGGTTTTTAGCCCCATTACCAAATTAAATCTAAATGAAAACAGAAGACGAAAAGTATTGCGTAGAATGCGGCAAGTTGATCAATATCAAGGCCGAGGTTTGCCCCTATTGTGGTGTAAGACAACCTATATTTTATGCCAACCAACCCTTTCAGCAACAAAATAACACGTTTCAGGATGATAGATGGTTGCCGGCATTGTTATTTTGCTTTTTTCTAGGCCCTTTTGGAGCGCATCGGTTCTATTTGGGGCAAATTGGTACTGCCGTTATTCAGCTGCTTACCTTAGGCGGTTGTGGTATCTGGTATTTAATTGATTTGATTATGATTCTTGTCGGAAAATATAAGGATGCAGATGGCAACTATATTAAGAGTCCTATAAACAATAATTAATGATTTATATCCTACTGAAATACCTTAAATATCATTGGATCTATTCGTTGGTATTGGGGTATTTCGGGGTTGCTATAGGCTTATATCTTTTCTCGGATATCCATATTCTTGTTCCTTGCCTTTGGAAGGCTGCAAGTGGCTATGATTGTCCGGGATGTGGTCTTACTACCGCTTTGATTGCTTTGTTGCGCTTGGAGTTTCGAGAAGCCTGGCTAGAGAATCCATTGATTTATATGCTTGTTCCGCTATTGACAGGTCTGATTTTGAGAGACTTTGCAACGTTTTGGAGGAAGGAATTAGTTGAAGAATAAAAAAACAAAAAATGTTTTCACTTTTAAGTGATATGTCGTAACTTTGTCTCCCGTGAAAATTAAAGTAGAGTCTTTATTGGTAGGTGCCTTAGGAAACGGTTTGTCAATCGTGATGATGCATTGTTAATTGATATTTAGCCCATTTGAGGGCTTTTTTTATATCCAATCAAGAACGCTTTAAAATTCATAAAAGTAAGGATACACATTTTATAATATTACATCGATAATGACCAACTACAGCAAATTGCCTGCAATTTTAGTTTTAGAAGATGGTACAGTTTATCACGGTAAAGCCGCTGGTAAAATTGGTACGACTACTGGGGAAATCTGTTTCAACACAGGAACAACTGGTTATCAAGAGATTTTCACAGATCCATCTTATTTTGGACAAATCATGGTAACCACCAATGCTCATATTGGTAACTATGGTATTGATGAGGATGATACCGAATCAAATCAAATTCAGATTGCGGGACTAGTTTGTAAGAACTACAACATCAACTATAGCCGTAAAATGGCTGATGAATCTATCCAAAGCTACTTTGAAGAGGGTAATTTAGTTGGTATTTCTGATGTGGATACCCGTTCATTGGTGCGACATATCCGTGATAAAGGTGCGATGAATGCGATTATTTCTTCAGAAACATTGGATGTTGAGGAATTAAAGCGTCAATTGGCTGAAGTTCCTTCAATGGATGGACTTGAGCTGTCTTCAAAAGTAACAACAGCTGAGCCTTATTTCTTCGGTAATGAAAATGCTTCGTTACGTGTAGCGGTTTTGGACTTGGGTATCAAGAAAAATATCTTGCGCAATTTTGAGGCTCGTGATGTATATACAAAGGTTTTTCCTGCGAAAACAACATTTGAGGAAATGGAGAAATGGAATCCGGATGGTTATTTCATTTCCAATGGTCCTGGCGATCCAGCACCGATGGATTATGCAATCGATACGGTAAAAGCTATTTTGAATGCAAATAAACCGATGTTTGGTATTTGTTTAGGTCACCAGATCTTAGCATTGGCAAATGGTATCCGCACAAGCAAATTGCATAACGGACACCGTGGTATCAATCACCCGGTGAAGAATATTATCGCTAATCGTTGTGAAATCACTTCGCAGAACCACGGTTTTGGGGTTGTGGCTGAAGATATCCAAAATTCTGAAAACGTCGAAATTACACACGTTAATTTGAACGATCAGTCTATTGAAGGTATCCGTATCAAAGGACAGAAAGCATTTTCGGTGCAATATCACCCAGAATCATCACCGGGTCCACATGACTCGCGCTATTTGTTTGATGATTTTGTAGCGATGATCAAAAACTAAATTGTACAATATTATATAAAAAACCCTTCAGATCTTGAAGGGTTTTTTATTGTATTTATTTGAACAGTTATGCCGATGGGGCATATTTAATTCATAATAAATAGGGGAATAAATACATTTTTTATTATATTTGATTGTGAAAAATGTCTGTAGACAAGAGTGTGTCTTATCTACACTAAGTAATGAAAATAAATTATAGTCTAATAAAGAGATGAGTTTAATTATCGATGTTCATGCGCGTCAAATTTTGGATTCGCGCGGTAACCCTACAATTGAGGTAGATGTTACTACACAAAATGGTTTTGTTGGTCGTGCAGCTGTTCCTTCAGGTGCTTCAACTGGTATTCACGAAGCAGTAGAATTGCGTGATGGTGACAAATCAAAATATCTAGGAAAAGGTGTTTTGAAAGCTGTAGAGAATGTAAACACTAAAATTGCAAAAGCACTAGAAGGTGTAGATGTTTTCGAGCAAAATGCCATCGATAAAATCATGATTGATTTAGACGGTAGCGAAAATAAAGGAAACCTGGGCGCAAATGCTATTTTAGGAGTTTCTTTAGCTGTAGCGAAAGCTGCTGCACAAGAGTCGCGTCAACCATTATACCGTTATATCGGTGGTGTAAATGCGAACACGTTGCCTATCCCTATGATGAATATCATCAATGGTGGTTCACACTCTGATGCACCTATCGCATTTCAGGAATTTATGATCATGCCTGTGGGTGCGCCTTCATTCTCTGAAGCTTTGCGTTGGGGTACTGAGGTTTTCCATACCTTGAAAAAAATCTTACATGACAGAGGTCTTTCAACTGCAGTAGGTGATGAAGGTGGTTTTGCGCCAACTTTTGAAGGTACTGAGGATGCTATCGAAACAGTTTTGAAAGCGATTGAAATCGCTGGTTACAAACCAGGTCAAGATGTTTGTTTAGCGTTGGATTGTGCTTCTTCTGAGTTCTACAAAGACGGTAAATACGATTATACGAAGTTTGAGGGTGATAAAGGTGCTGTACGTTCTAGTGAAGAACAAGCAAGCTATTTGGCTGAATTAACAGCTAAATACCCTATTATTTCTATCGAAGATGGTATGGCTGAAGATGATTGGGCTGGATGGAAAACATTGACTGACAAAATCGGTGACCATGTTCAATTAGTAGGTGATGATCTTTTTGTTACAAATACAAAACGTCTTCAACAAGGAATTGATACACATACAGCAAATTCAATTTTAGTGAAAGTAAATCAAATCGGTTCATTGACTGAAACAATCAATGCGGTTACTTTAGCTCAAAATTCTGGTTATACTTCTGTGATGTCACACCGTTCGGGCGAAACTGAAGATGCGACTATCGCTGACTTAGCTGTAGCATTGAACTGTGGACAGATCAAAACTGGTTCTGCTTCACGTTCTGACCGTATGGCTAAATACAATCAATTGTTGCGTATCGAAGAAGAATTGGGTGGTAATGCCCGTTTCATCGGTAAAAACTTTAAATACGCTAAAAAATAAGCTAAAGTTTGATTTTTAATAAAAAAAGCCGAAGTATCTTCTACTTCGGCTTTTTTTTGGGGCAAAATATATTTTTCTATTGGTGCATCATGGACCCGATCTGATAACTTGTCTTAAAATAAGGTATTTCCTGTGTTTTTGTTGGGATAGGTTAGATCCAAGTCGAATGTTGTATTCAGTTTTTTGATAAAATGTGTCGCCAGTAACGGTGATTCCACCTCAATATTCTGGTGGATAAAGAAATACAATTTTTGCAACCCGTTTTCCCGCCATAGTTTCAGAACATCAATCCATTGATCCAGTCGATCATAGTCTGTTGCATGATTTGCACCTACATATCGAACAAAAGCAATCGGGGTGGTCAGGCGCATATGAAGCATATCTCTCCGGCCTGCAGTATCGACCAGTACATTGGTCACATTGGTTTCCTCCAACAGTGCATAGAGTTCTTTTGTTACTTCGGGTTTGGAAAACCAATCTTTATTTCGGACTTCCAACGCTAGCGGGACTTCTTTTGGCCAGTCATGAAGAAATAGTTTTAAACGGGCCATGTCCTTTGGATTATAATTGTCGTGCATCTGAAGAAAAGCCATTCCCAGTTTTTCATCGAAATGAACAATGGAGTCCGTAAATAATTTTACTTTATCACCGGTATTCAGTAGTCTGCTGAAATGGCTGATGGACTGTGGTATTTTTGGGAAGAACTTGAAGTTAGCAGGTGTTTTCTTTTTCCAGGTCTCTACCTGGTCTATGCCAGGTGAATTGTAGAATGTAGCATTGAGTTCAATGCTGTTAAACTGTGTGGAGTAATAAGCAAGTTCGTCTTTTGTACCTCTGGGATAAAAGCCTTTTAAATCTTGTTTATTCCATTTTGCACAGCCTACATATACCTCAAAAGGCTTGTCTATTTTGAAGTGCTGTAATAAGGTTAAGGTTTCTGGTGTAGTAGGAGGAAGGGTAAAATCGATTTCCTCGGGATGTTCTACTTGGCCGAATTTCATATCAGTTTTTTCTTAATTTATAATCAAATAATAGATGAGCCAACAATGCCAACAGCGTATAACATGTGCCTACGAAAATAACACCGGGCCATTGGAAGTGTTGCCATGCTTGTGCAGCAAAAAAAGTGCCTGTTGATCCGCCAATAAAATAGCTGACCATATATACGGTATTTAGTCGGTTGTTGGCACCGAGGTTTAGCGCATAGAAATCGCTTTGATTTAGGATATGCATCGACTGTAGGCCAAGATCGATGAGAATAACACCAAGGATCAGGCCCCAATAGTAATTGCCGAAGAGGGCGAATAATAACCAGCTGAGTAACATCAATAGGATCGCGTACAAGATGATTTTTGCTTTGCCTATATAAATAGTTAGTTTATTGACAAAAGCAGCGGCAAGCGCCCCACATGCACCGACGAGGCCAAAGGCTCCAGCAGTTGCCGGGCCATCAAAGAAAGGTGGGGCTTCAAGATGGAAAACAAGCGTTGTAAAAAATGCAGAAAAAGCCCCAAATCCCATGGCTCCACGAAAAGCCGCCAACTGTAATACAGGTTGTTTCCTGGCAAAGTTCCAGACTGATCGCATCAATTCCTTATAAGAACCTTTAAAATTAGGCAGCACCTCTGGTAGCTTGAATGCGATGGTGATGGCTGTAATGACCATAATTGCTGACGCTATCCAATACATTTCGCGCCAGCCAAAGTAGGAGCCGACAAAGCCGCTTACAACCCTAGAGAGTAATATACCGATCAGCAGACCCGACATAACCATTCCTATCGCTGAAGCCTGCTTTTCTTTGCTCGCAAGTTCGGCAGCCATGGGCACAAAAACCTGTGGAATAACAGAAGTGAAACCTATCAGAAAGCTGAATAGCAAGATAGATAGGATAGAAGTGGACATGGCCATACCTACCAAAGAAAAAATAATGAAAAAGAAATCGATCAAGATCATTTTTTTTCTTTTAAACATATCCCCTAAAGGAACGATCAGTAACAGGCCAAAGGCATATCCGATCTGCGTTAACATGGCCGAATTACTGACCGTAGCCTCGTCAATATGTAGGTCTTTGGCAATCAAGCCCAATAATGGTTGATTGTAATAATTATTGGCGACAACTAAGCCTGTAGCGATGGTCATCAACCACAAGGTTGCTTTGGATATTTCGTTTTTTGAATCTATTGTTTGCGACATGAGCAATTAATGTAATTCATCCCAGAGATCCTGAAATTGCTGTTTCAATGTTGCAACTTCCTGTTCCAATTGTGCAATTCGATCGAGTAAGATCTGGTCGTTCGAGGAGCTGCTCACCGGGCCACTATTTTCATAGGCCTCCAGATTGATTTCTCCTAATAAATGGATGTAGCGGACTTCTTTATGTCCCATTTGTTTAGGTAAGGACCTAAGATAGCCTTCTTGTGCCAATTTTTCCAATTGTTCATTGATTTCGCCCAACGATTCAAATTCATAAAGTCTTCCGGAGTTTGAATTAATTTCGCCTGCGGTCAGCGGTCCTCTGAGTAGCAATAAACAGACAATGGTTAATTCAGAGGGAACCAGTGGAAATTGTATGGCAAAATTGTGTTTGTACTTTGTTACACGAGATCCACCGCCAACAACTGTCGAGATTAAGCCCTTTTTCTTTAATATATCCAATGTCGCAATAATATCTTCTTCTGTATATTGTACAACCGGTTTGCGGGAAGTCTTTTGGTTACAAGCAGCTTGTAAGCTGTTGATTGTCATTGGGTAATATTCTGGAGTTACTTTTGATTTTTCGATTAGTGAGCCTAGTACACGTTGTTCCATGGCAGACAATTGGGGCAAATTAGTTGTTTCCATTTATTTTGAAGAATATAAATTTATGATCGAATACAAGTATGCTGTTATGGCAACATAACATTGGCTTGCTGTTTTGTTTCTTCTCAAAGATGCCCTTTTTCTCATATAACTCCAAAAGATCTTTTTCTTATCTTCGCATGAGTAATAGAAGATTTTAAGGTGCTTAAGATAGCTTTTCGTCAAGAATTTGTCCATCCCGTCAAAGAGGGGCATCGATTTCCGATGCTGAAGTACGAGTTGATTCCTTTACAGTTAAAACATGAAGGTCTGGCAGAGGAGTCAAGTTTTTTCAGTCCTGAACTCGCGAGTTTTGAGACATGCTGTTTGGTCCATGATCCAGTGTATGTAAAGCAGTTGTTTGAGCTTACTTTGGATTCCAAGATGGTCCGTAGAATAGGTTTTCCATTAAGTCAAAGCCTTGTGGATCGGGAGCGATATATCCTTGATGGGACGATCCGAAGTGCTAAATATGCACTTGAGTATGGTGCTGCTTTTTCCATTGCAGGGGGGACACATCATGCCGGTTATGATTTTGGTGAAGGCTTCTGTCTGATGAATGATCAAGCGACTGCCGCCGGCTACTTGTTGAAGTATAAATATGCTAGCCGTATCCTCATCATTGACCTGGATGTGCACCAAGGAAATGGTACCGCCCATATTTTTGAGGGGCATAATCAGGTGTTTACCTTTTCAATGCATGGTGAGAAAAACTATCCCTTTGTCAAACAGCGTTCCCATTTGGATATTGGCTTAGCAGATCATATTACGGATATGGAATATCTCACTTTATTGGAAGAAAGTTTGGTTGATGTATTTCGGGAATTTGAGCCTGATTTCGTTTTCTACCAGGCTGGGGTCGATATTTTGGAAACAGATAAGCTGGGTAAATTGAACTTAAGTAGCAGTACCTGTCATCGAAGAGATGAATTGGTCTTTCAAATGTGCCATAAACACAATATCCCTGTTCAAGTAAGTATGGGCGGAGGTTATTCTCCTGAAATTAAAGATATTGTCAATGCACATTGTCAGACTTTTAGAATAGCAATAGATATATATAATTTATAAGATAAGAAATATGTTTTTTCACCAAGATGCAACTTTTGAAGCGTTATCTATTCATCGTGTAGGCAATAAAGCGCAAGATGAATTTTATATTTTGTCGGATGCCCCGGTATCTCTTGAAGGAGATGAAGTGTTACCTGGACTCCTGATGCAGTATTTTATGAGTCCTTTTGCAAAGGTGAATGAGGTATATCGCTTATATCATCCCAATGGAGAGTTGGAGCTGAATGAGATTTTCTATTTTGCAAGACAGTATTTTAAGGAGCAGCTTCCATTTCATGATTTTTCCCAACAAATTTCAAAACACCTTTATGAGGTATCCAACCATCCTAAAATTAAGGCTGGAGAGGTCTATGTAGTTGCCTTAAAAAATGTGCAGATCGAAGGGGAAGAACATGATGCGATTGGTATTTTCAAATCTGAGAATAAAGAGACTTATCTGAAAGTATATCCGGAGCAAGGTGCTTTTATGTTGGAATATGAGCAGGAGGCGATCAATATCAATAAACTGGACAAGGGCTGTATTATTGTCAATGTAGAAGAAGAAGAGGGTTATAAGGTGCTGGTTCTCGATCAGACAAACCGTCAACAGGAGGCTGTGTATTGGAAAGATGAGTTTCTGCAGCTTCGCGTGCGTAACGATAATTTCAATCAAACGGGGAATTACCTGAAAGTGTATAAGAACTTTGTTCAGGAAAAATTAGACGAGACGTTTGAATTGGAGAAAGCGGACAAGATTGATCTGATGAACAAATCCATGAATTACTTTAAGGAAAAGGAAACTTTTGTCCAGGAAGAGTTTGAGGAGGAAGTATTGGGCAACCCGCAGGCGATTGCTTTATTTCAGGACTTTAAAGCTGGTTTTGAAGATGAATTTGACTCTCCATTTCAGGCAAGTTTTGAAATAGCAGATAAAGCGGTGAAAAAAATGGAATCTTCTTATAAGTCTGTTTTAAAGCTGGATAAGAATTTTCATATCTATGTTCATGGTAAACGTGAATATCTTGAGAAGGGTTACGATGAGGATAAAGGCATGAATTATTACAAGTTCTATTTTGAAAACGAAAGTTAATCGTTTTATATCTTATTTGAATGGAAAAGCGCGATAAAATAGCTGTTTTCACGCTGCTGTTACTTCTGATTGGAATTTTTATTTTCTCCCTGATTGAGAAACATAGCCAATGGATTGAGGCCTTTTATGCACGCGGCTTTTACCGCTCCTATAGCCATGTGCCAAGATTTATTTTTGGTTATGTTCCTTTTAGTTTAGGTGATCTATTTTATATTATAGTAGTTGGATTGCTACTTTATTCAATTGCTAAATTGATCGGAAATTTATGGAAAGGAAGATGGAAGAATTCCTTTCGTCCTGTTCTACTTATCATAAACTTGTTATTGGGTCTCTATTTTTTCTTTTACCTATCTTGGGGCCTGAATTATTATCGTGAACCAATCAGTACCAATGCCAATTTGCAAGTTGATAGCTTAAAGTTAGCCGATTATCTCGTGGTTTTGAATGGGTTTCTGGACAGTACAAATAATTTACGGGAACATGTGGATCCATCCCAATGGGAAGAGCATAAAGAAACTATTCAAACGGATTTGAGTATATGGGTACAACAGGATACGGCTTTTGCTGATTTCTTGTCAAGGGGTCAAATTAGGGCAAAATCACCAATAAATAGCAGGATAGTCTCTTTTTTTGGTGTCTCGGGCTATTTTAATCCATTTACTCATGAAGCACAGGTTAATAAAGCAATGCCAGTCACCTTTTTACCTTTTACAACAGTGCATGAACTTGCACATCAACAGGGAATTGGTTTTGAAGACGAGGCGAATTTTATAGCTTTTGTTCGCTTACAGCAACATCCACAGTCCTTTTACCGATACTCGGCTTATCTACAGACCACGCTTTATATGTTACGTGAACTGCAGAGTATGTATCCTGATTTAGGAAAAGATTACAAGGGAAGATTAAGCGCGAAAGTATTGAAAGACGTGGAAAAAGAACGGTATTTTTGGAGTCAATACACGGGTTGGGTCGACGATGTGATGGGATTGTTTTATAATCAATACCTGAAACATAACAATCAACAGGAAGGAATAGCACGGTACGACCGTATGACGCGGTTGGTATTGTCCTATGAGCTTAAAAGAAGAGGATGTAGATAATAATGAACCCATAAAAAAGGCGTATTATTCTCTAATACGCCTTTTTTATGGGTTAAGGATTTCGTTATTGTGTTGAAATTAGTTCAAATGTACCCTCAGTGCCGGCACTGCCAGAATAAATTTGTCCTTGAGGCAACCCTCTCAATCCGGTGGGAGCAGTTTTAATCCGATCATAGATGTTTCTCAAGTCTGTGTTTGCATTGACAGCCCGCCCACCTGCAGCTACGTCTCCATAGATATAGTTCGCCGCTTTTTTGTTTGTTGTTTGCGGTTTGAGACTGCCATCTGTTAAAGTGACTTTAATTTTTCCTCCGTTCCCATTGGGAAAAGTTTTGGTGCCATTAAAAGCGTCATCTCCTTTTGCAATGATATAAAGGGAACCTAATTTTTGAAAATTAGCATTGATGTCAAAGTTTGCACCGTTATTCTTTCCATCGGTTCCATAGATGGTTGCCTTATTTCCAATTTCAGCATAACCAATCGTTAGCTTGACATTTTTCTTGCCATAGAACGAAAGGGTAGCATTGTCTTTCATGATTAAAGTATCGATGTGCATGACGACAGTTGAGTCTCTATTATCGATATTTTTTTTTGCCTTTTTGCCAATTTCCAGTTTAGAAATATGTTGTGTTTCTTGTGCTTTCCCAGTGAAGGTCATTGCAAAGCAAAGAAAAAAGCCTAGAATAAATTTAAATTTCATAAAACTTTTAATTAATTGTAACTAACTAGTAGTTTGACAAATAAAAGGTAAAAGAGTTTAAATTTTAGCGAGATATTTTACAATTAATTTGGCAGTTTTCTCTGATGCGCCAGGAGAACCTAGTTTCTCAGCCAAAATATCGTAGTTTTCCATCACACTTGCGCGATGAGCTTTATTATTGATAAGTTCGCCTACTTCATAGGAAATATCATATGCCGTGCAGTCGTCTTGAATCAATTCCCTCACAGATAAAAAATTATTAATTAGATTCACTAGAGAGATAAATTTAACCTTGATGACTAATTTGGCTATCCATACAGATATTTGGTTAGCCTTATAAACGACAACCTGAGGTATCTTCAGAATACCTGTTTCAAGAGTAGCCGTTCCACTTGTAACGACTGCGGCTTCTGCGTTATGGAGAATATCGTAGGTTTGATCGAAGATCACGGGAATATCAATGCCTTTAAAAAACTGCTTGTAGTAGGCTTCATCAAAATTAGGAGCACCGGCGATGACAAATTGATGAACAGGAAAGAAAAACGGAAGTTCGGCCATGATAGGAAGAAGCTTGGAAATTTCCATTTCCCGGCTTCCCGGTAAAAGGGCGATCAGTGGTTTTTCTGAAAGTCCATTTTGTGCTCTAAATTGGGGATTGAAATTATAGGTTGAAATCGCATCCAAAAGCGGGTTTCCAACGTAATCAACGGGCATGCGCCACTTCTTATAAAAATCTACCTCAAAAGGCAAAATACAAAACATATGGTCGACAATCCGTTTGATTTTCTTTACGCGACCTTGATTCCAGGCCCACACTTTAGGGGAAATATAGTAGCATGTTTTGATTCCATGTTTTTTTGCAAAATCAGCAATTTTCAAATTGAAGCCCGGGAAATCTATTAGAATGACGGTGTCCGGTTTTTCTTTTAAGAGATCATTTTTAACAAGTTTGAGATTCCTAGATATCTTTGGCAGATTTTTTAAAACTTCTATAAAGCCCATAAAAGCCATTTCTGAGGTATGTATCAATGCTTTTTTTTCGGCCTCTGCTTGCATTAGATTTCCCCCGACTATTTGGAAAGTCGCATTGGGGTCTTCCATTTTTAATGCTTTAATAAGATTGGCACCATGTAAGTCCCCTGAAGTTTCACCTGCAATAAGATAGTATTTCATATGTCAACGATTTATTCTTTAATGATCATTTGGAATATCTTTTATCGTTAAAACTGCGTTTCGTCTTAACGATGAGTATTTCATTGAAATGATCGTTTTTGAACTGTTAAAGATAAGATTATTCTAGGTATATGATGACTTTGAACATATTATTCCATATCTTTAATTAAAGATGTTCAACTTTTGAAGAAAATATCCTAAGTATAAAAGCTAAATAGTATTTTTGTCTTATGCAACGATTGTGGTCTTTAATAAGAAATAAGTATTTGTTAGCCGCTTTGGCTTTTCTCGTGTGGATGTTATTTTTTGATCGAAATGACTTTGCCACGCAGTATAGTTATCAAAAGCAGAAAGCAAATTTGGAAAGTGAACGCTCCTTCTATCTGAAGGAGAATGCCGCCATCATTAAGACAATTAACGATATTCGATCAAATCCGCAAGAAGTGCAACGTATTGCTCGTGAGAAGTATAAGATGAAAAAAGACAATGAGGATATTTATGTGATTACTAAAGTAGCAGCTAAAGAGAATCATTAAGATCTACAGTATCGTATAAAATGAAAAACAACGGCCATCATGATTACATGACGGCCGTTGTTATAAAGTATATAGATATGGGTATTTTAATTTGCGGCTTGCGCTACTAAACCAATGTATAATGGTTTCTTTTCATCATTAGCTTTGCCTATGAGTATCAATGAATAATAATAGCCTTCAACCAATTTAATGTCGCTGCGTGTTGCGATTGTTTTCCCCGCTTTATCACGAGCTGTTACAGTGAATGTGCCACTTTTTTGAGCGATAAAGCCCTGATGGGCACTTGCCGAATTCTGTGTTTCTTGTGCTCTATTTGTCCATTCTGATGGGGAAGTCTGATCGCCTATTTTAAGGCTAACTAAATCCGTACCTTCAGCAAGATTAAAGAAGCGTAAACCAGACTCTGTATTTTTGATGTCTTTATTGATTCGATCTGTAGTGATCACCTGTACGGGTTTGGATTTCGTTCCAAATAAAAAGGATGTATATATGGTGCTGTCTTTGATTGTTACAGTTGTATCCGTTAATTTAGTGTTATATTCAGCGGAAACTGTAATTTTACGTGCGCCTGTAAATAAGCCAATTTGAGCATAACTCTTGAATCCCAGTGGATAATTGGGGTTTTGAAGCGAACCTCCGTCTGCGAAATATATAACTGCATTCGCATCAGTGTACCCATTGACCATGGTAAGCAATGCAGCAGGAATTGGCTGGTCATCGTTATCTTTTAGACAGCTTGTTAGAAAGAAGGCCGCTAAAGCAATAGCAATAAAATTAAATAATCTATAGTTTTTCATAACCGTGTAATATTAAAATCTGTTTTTGTGACTCACATTGCGCTTGTGTTGTCTATTATACGGAGATGACTGACACTTTGCTACAGCGATTTGTAAAAATAATAAAAATCTATAATCAGATCTCGTTTTTTATTCCAATAGCCTTTGCAAGCCAGTTTTTAAAGATGGTGGTTAATCGGATCGGCGGCAGATGAATATGGTTCCTAGGCAAAATTTAATCAGTTTGAGGGAAAGGATTTGCTTATGTTGCGATATGCAATCCGATTTTGATTCGAGTTTGGTTTAGGGCGAGGATTTGGATTGTTAAACTAGTAATCCTAATTTTGAAGTATGAACAATAGAATCAAAAGAATTGCGAAGGGAATGTTTGAGCAGTTTAGGCATCGTAAAATTACGGAATCTGAATTTGTACAGGCGGAAGCAAAAGCGAGGAATCTAGGGGGCTATATGGACGACTTCAACGTATTAATTGCAATGTGTAAGGACACAGTTACGGGGAAGTATAAAATGGATAAATGGAATTTATCGATTATTATTGGAACGATACTTTATGTGGTTTCGCCGATTGATGCGATTCCTGATTTTATTCTTGTGGGCGGGTGGATAGATGATGTGGCCATTGTTGGTTATGCGATTCGCAAACTTAGCGCTGAGATGGAACAGTATAAGCGTTCAAAGTTTCCTGTAGAAGCGAGATAAATAAAAAAAGCTACTTTTCTAAAGTAGCTTTTTTTATTTATTATTGAAGTTCAACTAGTGCTTAAAGTGTCTAACACCTGTTGTTACCATGGAGATTCCTTTTTCATTGGCCATATCAATTGACAATTGATCTTTGATTGAACCACCAGGTTGCAACACCGCCGCGATACCAGCTTCTGAAGCAATTTCCACACAGTCAGGGAAAGGGAAGAAGGCATCCGATGCCATTGCACAGCCTTTAAGGTCAAAACCGAAAGAAATGGCCTTCTCAATAGCTTGTTTCAATGCATCTACACGTGAAGTTTGCCCTACACCTGAAGCTAACAAAGTGCCATTTTTAGCAAATACGATTGTATTTGACTTGGTGTGTTTTACAATTTTGTTCGCAAAATAAAGATCCTCCAGTTGTTCTGCAGTTGGCTGTACTTGTGTTACTGTAACCATTTGTTCAGGTCCTTCAATCGTATTGTCTTTATCTTGAAGAATGACGCCGTTCAATAGAGTTTTGAACTGTTGTTCTGGCAATGTAACCTCTTTACGAACCAAAATAATTCTGTTTTTCTTTGCGGTAAGTATAGCGATCGCTTCTTCAGAATAAGAAGGTGCAATCAACACCTCGAAGAATAATTTATTGATCTCTTCAGCTGTTGCAGCATCAACTTGACCATTCGTTATTAAGACTCCACCGAAAGCTGAAACAGGATCACATGCTAAAGCATCTAACCAAGCTTGTTTGATTGTTGAACGGGAGGCAACTCCACAAGCATTGGTGTGTTTTAAGATCGCGAATGTAGGTTCTGTGAACTCATCAATCAAAGCAACGGCAGCATCAACGTCAACCAAATTGTTGTAAGATAGCTCTTTACCGTTTAATTTATCAAACATCTTATCTAAATCACCGAAGAAAGTGCCTTTTTGGTGCGGGTTTTCACCATAGCGCAACACCTGCGCTTTTTGCTCAGATTGTTTAAAAACCTGAAGCGGATTTTCTTGATTGAAATAGTTGAAGATTGCTGTATCGTAATGAGAGGATGTATTGAATGCACGTTTAGCAAATTCTTTACGTTGTTCCAATGACGTATTACCTTCTTGGTTTGCTAGTATTTCTTCCAATTCTTTGTAATCATTTTTGGAAGAGATAATAACGACATCGTTAAAGTTTTTAGCGGCAGCGCGTATCAATGAAATTCCACCGATATCTATTTTCTCGATAATATCTTGCTCGGATGCACCGGAAGCAACAGTTTCTTCAAAAGGGTACAAATCCACAATAACCAAATCGATCTCAGGTATTTCATACTGAGCAAGCTGTTGTTGATCCGACTCAAGCGGGCGGCGTGCCAAAATACCGCCAAATACTTTTGGATGCAATGTTTTTACACGGCCTCCTAAAATAGAAGGGTAGCTGGTGAGGTCTTCAACTGGAACAACATCTATACCTAAATCTTTGATAAATGTTTCTGTTCCACCAGTGGAATAGAAGGTAACACCGTATTTGTTTAATAATTCAACTAAAGGAGCAAGGCCGTCTTTATAATAGACTGAAACCAATGCATTTTTAATCTTTACAGGATGGTTCATTATGATGGATTTGTTTCGTGGCGCAAAGATAGGTATTTAAAATCTTGATATCAATAAATCAAGTACTTTAAATAGAAAGGAGAATCTGTTTACGAGATTCTCCTTTCTACATTGTTTTAATTTTATACCAAATTGAGCTTTAATTTTAGCTCTTCAGAAATTTGGTTGGTGATATCCCAGATTGGTTCTGGTTCATCGGTATTGTTAAATATGACCTGATCGCACGTATCCTGATAGGGAAGTAGGTACTCGTTGTAGGATGGTAGTACATGGTTTATCCATTTGTACATGACATCATCTTCAAAGTAGCCCCGTTCAACCAGATCGCGGTGTAGACGTCTTCTTAATGCGATATCCTGATCAGCGCTTAAAAATATCTTATGATTGATTAAATTATTAATTTCCGTATAATAGAAAATGAATAGGCCCTCAATAATTAAAATGGGTGCCGGTTTAATCTCTAGTATTTTGGGTGTTAATGAAGGGTTGTTAAATGTATACTCTTCTTTATATATTGTCTCACCGTTAAAGAGTGCCTTGATATCTTTATAAAAAGCATCTCTGTCGATTGATGTCGGAATATCGAAGTTATAGAGCCTATTTTCCTCCTGGGTTTTAGTATTGGCAGGGATGTAATAATCATCTTGGGAAATTAAGGTTACCTCATTAGGCTTAAAATGTTTTAAAAAACTATTTAAAAAAAAAGTCTTTCCAGAGCCACTACTTCCGGCAATTCCTATGACATACGGTTTGTTATTCATTCTTACTATGCTATAAAAGCTATTTTATTCTGTTAATTTTCTAGAGGTAATCCATACGCAATTTCGACCTGGAAGCGTTTGTCAAGTGCGCCTATGCTTGCGGCGGCAGACTTTGACAACACGACAATTGCATTTTGGTTTTCGGCATTATCATTAAATTTACCGACCACTTTAGCGTAAGTAACACTTTTGGTCATTGGGTTGGTAATTTTTAGAATAGTACCTACTGGAGCGCTCTTATGAAGAGCAAGGTTGCTTGTACCCTGGGATGAAAGTCCATCAATCCACACACCGATACCACGTTCGGACTTTTCGCGTATTCCGTAGCGGTTTGTTGAAATTTGATTTTCTTCTTTATCGTCATTGTCTGTAGAATCAGGTGTTACAATTTCGATTCCTTTAGGTTCAACTAATTTTGGCCGTTCAGGAGGTAGGGGCTGGTTGGGGATCATAAGCTTCATTCCACCGCCAATAACGTTATTTTTTAAATTGTTCGCTTTTTTGATATCTTCAACAGAAATACTGAATCTTTTAGATATGGCATAAAGTGTCTCTTTCTCTCCAACGATATATTCCGTAAAACCTTCTTGCTGTTGCGGATTACGCGGGTTTTGCACTGCCGTATTTCCACGGTCGTTGCTTACTGTTGATTTCGCTTTTCGACCTGTCGGAATCTTAACAATTTGCCCCAGGCTTAATGTTCCATTACCATTTATTTGGGTCAATTGACCCACCGTTGTTTGATACTTTTTACTTAACTGGTAATAATTGTCTCCTTTTTCAATTTTGAACAACACGTATTCTTCACCATTGATTGCTTCAGTCCCTACTGAATCAGGGATAAAATCAGTACGTAAAGAAGTTGAATTCTTTGCTTCAACTTGTTGAATAGCTAATATCGCGATGGATAGAATAGCTATCTTTTTATATGTTTTTAATTCGAATAAAACTTTCATATATTTTGCAATTATACTAAATACGAAACAAACTCCCGTTTATTATCTGTCAAAAGGAATATTTGTTCGTGAATAAGAAAATAAATGTTGAAGAGCTTTAGTTCCAGCTCGGAAACTGCAATAATAGACTCTGTCAATTTTTCTTTTGTGGATTGCACTAGCCTGATTTGATAACGATTGTTTCTGTCTTTTTCATAGAAAGCCCAAATAAAGTAGTCATTCACCGTATTTATCCAGATTTCACCATCAATTGGGAAGTCCTTCAAAAAAAGGGGAATTTCACCATTGTAGATAATAGGATAGACGAGCTCGCTGGCATAAGGTTTAAAGGGAATTTCATTTTTGCTTTCAATCGACATCGATTGGAGGTTCAAAAATAATTGGAAGCCTTCTGCTATTACTTTTGGTCTAATAAGTACACCTTGATCAACCATACCGATGAATATGTAGTTGAACCAGGTTTCTTGTAGCTGTGGGTTGTAGCAATCGATTACCTGTATGCCTGCGTCGATAGGTGAATTATTGGCAATCTTCTTAAGTATTAATTTTTTGCATTGAATTCCAGCTAGGACCCACTCTTTGGCTATTGCCTTGAAGTCTTGTAATACGTAAGTTCCTTCAAAAGTGACTACATTAAAATAGGGTAGGGTATCGTCTGGGTTTCTGGTCTCCACAGCGATCAATTTATTCTCCGCATCGATTTCTATCCGCCAAATGGGGTATGTAAAAATGAAATTGAATGCTTTTGAAATTGTGTGATTTGCCATGTAATTTTCAATCCAAGGCGACAAACTTAGATAAAGTTACCTTTATATACAAGTATAATCACGCGTAAACTAATTTTATCGTGTTTTATGTTTGTTTTCTGCTATTTTTTCTCAAAAAAAAGTCCAGACATCGCTGGACTTTTTTGAGAAAAATATAGTTTAAAATTTTGAACCAATTGTTAGTACAACATTAGTCCGTTGATTTTTTATGTCTGCTACAGGACTAGCATTATTCCAGTAGTTCTCATTAATCAAATATGGGCTTTCTTTGTAGTTGACTGCATTATACGCGCCAGTCAAATCAACATACATACCACGGCCAAGTTTAGCGCCAATACCTAAAGATGCTGTATAATTCGTATAGTCTGCATTTTTATAGGGATTACCACTGTAGTTGAAACCAGCTCTTCCGCTGAATACATTGTCAAACATCACTTCACCACCAATTCGGGCATTAAAAGCACCTTGGTAAGTATCTTTGATGTTTTGGTTCATGTTCTTTTCTAACGTTTTACTGTAGTTTCCTACATCTTTAAAACGCATAGCTGCATAATCTACCCATTCGACATCAGCGGTTATTAGCCCTCTTGAAAATAATTGGCTCGCCCCAAGAGACAATTTATAGGGGGTATTCATATTATATTCCAAGTAACTGTGTCCTGCGTCATCACTGGTTCTATACTCTTTAAATGATTTGTCTTCATTTGGTCTGAAGTAACGGAACTCAGAATTACTATACGATTCATCCCGGATGCTCATAAATGTAGGTGACTTAGCGGTGAATCCCATGCTAAACGTTGGCGTAAATTTATAGATTACCCCAAGTTTAAAGTCGACACCGGTACCATCAGTGGCTTGCGCATAATCATCATATAATTCATAATCTTTATCCAACATGGCATACTTTTGGGCATTGGTTGGTTTTAAAAATTCTGAATCTTTGTTGATGGCTTTTAATTGGTCGGGGGTCATTGTTTGACCATATTCTGTAAACCAGCTGGAATTGTCGTAGCTAAATGCGGTGAAACCTAAAGAGGCTCCTAAATACAATTTGTTACTATAATTGGCTCCAAATGACAATACAGATTCGGATTTACTACCTTTTTCTAGAATGGAATTTACTTGATTAAAGCCATTTTTTCCATCAAAAGTTCCGCCGACAGTAATCGGGATATAAGCGCCTGCATTTTTGGGGTCTACGTCGAATAATAAAGAGTTGTTATAGACTTCCTGGCCCCAACCTTGTGTTCCTCCGACGTCCGAAAGACGGTCTGAATAAGCATCTGATATCGAACTTGTATTATTTACTCCTCGATACTCTAGCAGGTTGTTATAGACATAATTGCGGTTATAAGCAATACCAACATTAAAATTCAACCAGCCTCTATCCAGGTTACCTCCATTGCGGTAAGTTGGGAGGTGAAAAACGATTCCAGCATTATCTAAGTTGAAATTATTCTTGCTGCTGTTTGAGTTTTGACCAAAATAGTCGGTTTTGTTTTTATTGTTAAGGTACCTACCAGTTACTGATACATCAGACTGATTGAAGTAACCCAAACCTGCAGGGTTACTCGTAATTGAACTTATATCTCCACCTAAAGCAGTTGAAGCATTTCCCATGGCTTTAAAACGAGCTGTTCCGCCATTGTCCCCTTGGGAGAATAAAAGTACATCTTTCGTATATTGCGCTTGAGTAGTCCCTGCTGCACCTAAAACGAATGCAGTTCCAAAAAGTAATTTTTTGATTGTCATATGCTAAAATATCGTCAATAATAATCAGTAGCACACAAGATGCTGTATGCTACTGTTTAAATGCTTTTAACTATCGAGTACGTCCTCCACTTGATCTTGAGCTACCGCCTCCGGAGAAGCCTCCTCCCGAAGATCTAGAACTACCACCTCCAGAAAAACCACCACTAGAGCGTGATGATGAACCACTATCATAGCTTCTTGTTGGCGGAGTATACGATGGTCTTGACGTTGAGCTTGGGTTGCTGGAACGTGTTTCCATCGAACGGCTCATTGGACGAGATACCTCACCTGAACTGTTTCGTGATCTGGAATCATTATTATAATATCCGCTAGAGGTGCTCCGTGTGTTGTTTGGATAGGAACCATTGACTCTATCTGAGGTTCTTGAACGCATACCGTCTGAGTAAGCTCTATTCGACACACCATCCGATGTTCTTGTTCTTCCTCCAGTTCTATCGTATGAAGAGCTCCGTGACGATACTGTGCCATCAGAATTTCTTGATCTGCTAGCAACGGATGTAATCCTTCCTCTAGAATCACGTGCTACGCCGGTACGGTCATATCCTCCAGAATTTCGAGCAACGCTGTTGCGGTCATATCCACCTGAAGTTCGGGTTCTTGATGATGAACTGCGCGTGTTATAGTTGTCTCTGTATACAGATCTACTTGATGCATAGCGTGGTCTTGAGTTACCCCAGTAACCACCGCCCCAGTAACCGTTTCCGTACCAACCAGATCCCCAGTAGCCGCCGCCATACCAGCCACCCCAAGGTCTGTAACCGCCATACCAAGGAGATCCCCAGCCCCAGCTAGATCCCCAACCCCATCCGAGGCCGATAGACCAAGATGAACCCCATCCAGAGTTCCATCCCCATCCCATTCCGAACGATGGGCCGTATCCGTACCAACCGCCGAAACCATAACCATACCATGGATCAAAAAATGGGTCGAAATACGTCATGCCCGGACTAGCGTAATAGAAACGGTTGATACGATTGGCATATTCAAGATCTTCATAGGAATCATTGTTGTAATCCTGATCAGAATATTCGTCATCATAGTAACCGCCTTGCGCTTGCCCGTTTGGTTGGGCCTGATCTGCATCTGTGTAATAGTAATCTGGGCTTTGATAAACCTTTTGTCTAGCTTGCCCATTATTGCCATAGACATCGTCGCCATAGATTTGCCTACTTGTACCGCAGGAACCAAGCATGAACGCTCCTGTTATGGCAAGTGCTCCGATAAATAATCTATTTTTTTTCATAATATCCTAAATCCTTATTTTCGATTATACAGCCTTATTTACTATCTTAGACGCAAATTTCTCAAGGGGGTTTAATCGAAGTAATCAAAAATACAAATATTTTTTATTGAACGCTTTTCGTATTAGAATTACAGACGAGATTTAACGTAATAATGTTACAATAATTTATCAATTTCATATGAGTAAAGGAATAACAAGTCGTGCTGAAGATTATTCACAATGGTATAACGAGCTTGTGATTAAAGCTGATCTAGCTGAAAATTCAGCTGTACGAGGCTGTATGGTGATTAAACCCTACGGATACGCTATCTGGGAAAGGATGCAAGCGATCTTAGATAAAAGATTTAAAGAAACAGGTCATAGCAACGCTTATTTCCCTTTATTCATTCCCAAATCGTTTTTTTCTAAAGAGGCGGCGCATGTGGAAGGCTTTGCTACCGAATGTGCGGTAGTAACTCATTATCGATTAAAAAACGATGGTACAGGTAAGATCGTCGTGGATGAAGACGCGAAATTGGAGGAAGAGTTGATCGTGCGCCCGACTTCCGAAACGATTATTTGGAACACCTATCGTGGATGGATTGAATCTTATCGTGATCTTCCAATTTTGGTCAATCAATGGGCGAACGTTGTACGATGGGAAATGCGTACACGTCTTTTCTTGCGTACTGCCGAGTTTTTATGGCAGGAGGGCCATACAGCCCATGCAACAAGAGAAGAGGCTATTGAAGAAACAGAACGTATGCTTGATGTGTATGCTGAATTTGCTGAAAAGATACTGGCTGTGCCTGTTGTACGTGGTAGAAAAACAGAAAACGAGCGTTTTGCGGGTGCCTTGGATACGTATTGTATTGAAGCATTGATGCAGGATGGAAAAGCATTACAAGCAGGAACTTCTCATTTTCTTGGCCAAAACTTTGCAAAGGCGTTTGACGTGAAATTTACTTCTAAAGAAGGTAAATTGGAACATGTTTGGGCGACTTCCTGGGGGGTTTCTACACGTCTGATGGGCGCATTGATTATGGCTCACTCAGATGATCAAGGATTGGTATTGCCGCCAAAATTGGCACCAATTCAAGTTGTCATCGTTCCGATTTTTAAGACTGAAGAAGAAAAAGCGCAAATCGATGCATTTGTGAATCAGTTGACCAATGAATTGCGTGTGAACGATATATCGGTAAAATACGACGATCGGGACACACAACGTCCAGGTTTTAAATTTGCAGAATGGGAGTTAAAGGGTGTTCCTGTACGTGTAGCTGTTGGAGCGAGAGATATGCAAAATGGTACAGTAGAATTGGCGCGTCGTGATACTCAAACGAAAGAAACGGTTGCTCAGGAAGGCTTGGCTGGTACCATTGTACAATTGCTGGATACAATACAAGAAAATATATATCAAAAAGCGTTAAATTTCAGGACATCTCATTTTACTGAAGTGAATTCTTATGATGAGTTTAAAGAAGTACTGGAAGGTAAGGGTGGTTTTATCTCTTGTCATTGGGATGGAACAACAGAAACGGAAAAACGTGTAAAAGAAGAAACTAAGGCAACAATTCGTTGTATTCCTTTGGATGCGAAGGAAGAGGAAGGTATCTGTATCTTTACAGGGAAACCTTCAAGTCGACGTGTACTGTTTGCAAAAGCTTATTAATAAATAGTGTTGTCGTAATATGAGGATACTCATTTTGGGATGTGGTTGGCTCGCAGAATCTTTTGCGATGCATATGAAGCATCAAGGCCATGAGGTTTGGGCTAGTACAACAACATCTGAGAAATACCATCGGCTTAAAGCCGATGGTATTTTTTCGTTTATTTTAGACTTTGATTATGAAAATTTTCCAGCACAGGTAGATTTACCTACTCAATTTGACTTCGTATTAAACAGTATACCTGCAAGTCAGAAAAATAGTGTAGCGATCCTTGAAAACAGATTTTCGAATATCAAATCATTTTATGCGCATATGACATGGAAGAAACAAGTCTTCCTGAGCTCTATTGGAATTTATCCGGACAAAGATGGCGTATTTGATGAATCCTATGCAGATATAACCGAACTTTCATCAAAACTCTTGCTTGCTGAAGCAAGTATGTTGGGATTGGATGATACTATAATTTATCGATTAGGAGGTTTGTTTGGTAAAAATCGTGTTTTTGCCAAATATTTTTCCGAACGTATCTGTACGACGGGGGAACAGCCCGCCAATTTTGTTCATATCGATGATGTGATCAGACTGTTAGAGGCAGCATCTTGCAATGCGCTTAAGCATACTGTATACAATGTTGTTGCTCCCTTACATCCTAAGAAAAAGGATGTTATTCTAGCTTCGGCAAAAAAATATGGCTATGCTTTGCCACTTGCGTTCGAAGCCGGGGATGTGACGCAAAAAATAGTTAGCGGAAGATTACTTCTAGAGGAACTGGATTATCAATTTGTCCTGCCTGATCCTTTGCAATTTTAATTCATTTTTCTTTTTAAAATAAAAATGAATTTATGATTGTCAGCGTGAAAAAATTAAATAATTTCATTATTTTAACATCAATTCTACTGAGGGAAATTTAAGTAGAAAGTCATATTTGTTGAAATTTATTGATATCGATGGATTTTTTCAAGATATCGACATATTCCTTTAAACAAACCGATAATAGATTTAGTATTTTAACAGCTTATTATAAATAGAGCCATGACAAATGTAGAAAGACATCAATATATCTTAAAACAATTAAAGGAGGTCGGCGTAGTTCAGGTAATTGATCTATGTGAGGAATTGGGCGTTTCCTCTGTAACCATTCGGAAAGATTTGACCTTGTTGGAAGATAGTGGATTGTTGTTTAGAACGCATGGCGGGGCAACACAATATAATCCTTATACGACTGACCGTACAGTATTTGAAAAAGAGAAGCTTCGTTCGGACGATAAAAGCCGGATCGGAAAAAAAGCGGCTGAAATGATTGAGGAAAATGATTCAATCATTATCGCTTCAGGAACGACCATGCAGTCGCTGGCAAAACAGATCATTCCTAAAGGAAATATCACTGTAGTAACTTCGGCATTGAATGTTGCGATGGAATTGATCAAATATCCTTCGGTTGAAATCATGCAGATGGGCGGAACGCTTCGCAAGACTTCAACATCCGTAACTGGAAAGTATGCAGAAAATTTATTGCAGGATTTTTACTGCAGTAAATTATTTTTGGGTGTGGACGGTATTGACTTAGAATATGGTGTATCAACCTCAAGTGCGCAGGAGGCACAATTAAATCGCATTATGATCGATACGGCTCAAAAGGTTGTTGTACTAGCAGATTCGTCTAAATTCGGACGACGAAGCTTCGGGCGGATTTGTGGTTTTGATAAAATTGATATATTAATTACCGATGACAAAGTAAATACAAGCTTTGTGGAATCGTTAGAAAAAGCGGGGGTAAATGTTATTGTTGTTTAACACGGCTTAACTAAAAATCAAAGCGGAGCTGCTTATCTTTATCATAAAAAATGTCCCCAAAAGAGTGTTTAACTATTTGGGGACATTTTCTTTATGGATAGTTTTTTTTAGCTCAACGCCGGCTCTTGCTGGCTTAAACAGTGGAAACTTCCCAGCCCCCAAATAATGTCGACGGAATTTATTCCTATGACTTTACGTGTAGGGAAACAGCCTTGGATGATATCCAGTGCTCTTTGGTCATTTTTATCGTTGAAGATCGGTACTACAACAACATCGTTTGCAATGTAGAAATTAGCATAAGAAGCAGGTAATCTTGTTTCGTCATAGATGACCGGTGCTGGCATTGGGAGCTCAATGATATGCAGAGGCTCTCCATTTAAGAGTCTAAATGAACGAAGTGTTGCTAGATTTTCTTGAAGTATCTCATAGTTCTCGTCTGTTGGATCTTCCTCTACAACCGTTAAAACGGTGTTTTCGTTGATGAAACGTGTAATATCATCAATGTGCCCATCTGTATCGTCTCCAACGATACCGTCTCCAAGCCATAAAACCTGTTCCTGACCGTAAAATTCTTTCAAATAGGTTTCTATTTGTTCTTTTGTCAGGTGTGGATTTCGGTTTTTATTCAATAGACAAGCGGTTGTTGTCATGATTGTTCCTGCGCCATTAAACTCAACTGAACCGCCCTCCATGACGATATCAGGGGTATACAAAGGAAGGTTAAATTCTTTGGCAATACGCGTAGGAACGACGTCATCCAGGTCGAAAGGAGGGTATTTTCCACCCCAGGCATTATAGCCCCAGTCGACAACTGCTTTTTGATTTGTAGCCTGGTTAATAATAAAAGCGGGACCGTGGTCTCTACACCAAGCATCGTTAGTCGGATTAAAATAGAATTCGATATTGCTAAAATCTGTTGTTACTTCTTTAAGCGCGGTAATAGCAAAATTTTGCATTTCCTCGTTAGCGACGTTAATCCTTACTTTTTGCCCTGCTGCTACGACTTTAATAAATTCGCAATAGGGTTTGTATATTGTTTCGATCTTCCCAGGCCAGGATTCCTCTTTATGTGGCCAGCTCAACCATAAGGCTTCTTGTTTTGCCCATTCTGCGGGAAATGAGAAGCCCTGTTGTTTTGGGGAATTGTCAAAATATTCCTGTGTGAATGTCTTTTTTTGTTCCATACTTATTTTAATGGGATTAAAAAAAGCCATTTCAGTTCGTTTCAGCACAGTTGTGTGCGTTCGAAACCGAAATGGCTAGAATATCCGATATTAGTCTTCGTCAATAAAACGTTTGGTGATCGGTGCGTATGTTTCGATTCTTCGGTCTCTCAAAAATGGCCAATGTTTTCTGAAATAGTCTGATTCATTTAAGTCCAATTCGACGACTTCAATTTCTTCTTTGTCATGTGAGGCAAGATAAAGCAATTTACCCTGTCCATTTGTTACGAAGCTTCCACCCCAGAATTTCATTGCGCCATTTTGCTCAAATCCTACGCGATTAACGGATACAACAGGAACACCATTTGCAACGGCATGGGAGCGTTGTATTGTTTGCCACGCATTATATTGATCTTTGTTGGTTTCTTCATCTTGGTCTGTTGCCCATCCAATAGCTGTAGGGTAGAATAAGATTTCTGCACCCATTAATGCGGTAATTCGAGATGCTTCAGGGTACCATTGATCCCAGCAAATTAAAATGCCTATTCTTCCAAATTTTGTTTTGAATACTTTGTAGCCTAAATCTCCTGGGGTAAAATAGAATTTTTCATAAAATGCAGGATCATCTGGGATATGCATTTTGCGGTATTTTCCTAAATAGGAACCATCTGCATCCAATACAGCGGTTGTATTATGGTACAGTCCCTCTGCTCTTTTTTCAAATAATGAAGCGATAATTACGACGCCTGCTTCTTTAGCAACAGCCGATAGGGCGTCCGTCGATGGGCCGGGAATGGATTCAGCCAGTGCGAAATTGTCGTAATCTTCCACATCGCAGAAATATAAAGAGGTAAATAGTTCTTGCAGACACACAATTTGCGCACCTTTTGCAGCGGCTTCTTTTACTTTAGCGATAGCTTTTTCGAGATTCTCTTGTTTGCTTGCGGTACAGCTCATCTGTACAACTCCAACTTTTACTTTGCTCATTCTTTAATGCTTATTTTAATACAGCACAAAGATACTATTCTTAATTTGGATTTGGTCTGTGGGAAAAACAAAAAGAGCTCTTAGAGCTCTTTTCGTAATCTTGCCACAGGAATATTCAATGCTTCCCGATATTTTGCCACCGTTCGCCGCGCAATATTGTATCCTTTTTCTTTTAGGATCTCAGTTAGTTTCTCGTCAGCCAAGGGTTTCCGTTTATTTTCTTTTGAGATGCATTCCTCCAATATTTTCTTAACCTCTTTATTGGATACTTCTTCACCAGAATCAGTCTGGATCGCTTCAGAGAAAAATGATTTTAAGAGAAATGTTCCGAATTCTGTTTGCACGTATTTTGAATTTGCTACCCGCGACACCGTAGATATATCCATATCGATTTTGTCGGCGATGTCTTTCAATATCATTGGTTTTAACTTACGATCATCACCAGTGAGGAAATAATCATATTGGTATTCCATGATTGCATTCATTGTTTTTAGTAAGGTTTGTTGACGCTGTTTTATTGCATCAATAAACCATTTGGCTGAGTCAAGTTTTTGTTTGACGAATTGCACAGCCTCTTTCATTTTTTTATCCTTTTGATCCGATTTCTCGTAATGTTCAAACATGTGTTGGTAATCACGACTTATGCGGAGCTCAGGCGCATTTCGGCCATTTAAAGTCAAATGCAGTGTTCCATCATTATTGCTGATATGGAAATCCGGGATAATATGAAGCTGTTTGCCCGCGACTGCACCAGAATCTCCTGGTTTAGGATTAAGTTTTAGGATCTCGTTGACGACGTTTTTTAAATCCTCTGATGAAACTCCTAAAGATTTTTCTAATTTATCATAATGCTTTTTGGTGAATTCTTCAAGGTAATTCGCTACGACTTTAATAGCGAGTTTGATTGTGGGATTTTGTGTGTCTTTTTTTTGTAATTGGATCAATAGGCACTCTTGCAGATCTCGTGCTCCAATTCCCGCAGGCTCAAAATCTTGAATTACTTTTAGCATGTCTAGAACTTCCTGCTCATCAGTCATTACATTTTGACCAAAAGCTAGGTCGTCGACAAGATTGATTATTGGACGGCGTAAATAGCCGTCGTCATCTAGACTGCCAATGATTTGTTGGCCAATTAAAAAGTGCTTGTCATCTAAAGCTAAAAGGTCTAATTGTTGTTGTAACTGCTCATAAAAGGAGTGCTGAATAGCAACGGGCATTTCTTTCCGGTCGTCATCGTCGTCTCCGTAGTCATAGCCATTGCCGTAATCTTTGAAATCGTCTTCCTGGATGTAATCTTCTAAACTAAAGTCTTCTGAGTCAAATCCATCTTCATTGTCAAAATTATCGTCTGGATCTTTATCGGGATACTCTTCTATAGGATCGGTCATATTAGTCAAGCTACCATCTTCTAACGCAGGGTTTTCTTCTAATTCTTCCTTGATTCTCGCATCTAATGAAACAGTCGGAACCTGCAACAATTTTATAAATTGTATTTGTTGCGGGGACAATTTCTGTAATAGCTTTTGTTGTAATGTTTGTTTTAACATGCTAATAGTTGACTTTTTTACATCTAAATTTAAACAAATATCATTATTATTTTAAAATAAAATCGATAATAAATAAAAAATGGGTATAATATTTGTGGAACGCGGGAGAATTTATGAACAAATTTGAGACTGGGCTTGTTTTCTCCATACCGGGCTGTTCTTATTTAGTCGTCGTTGTAATTTCCAAAATCCATCCTTTCGAATTATGTCGTATTTTACAGTTCTTTGGCGGGTGTTTTTTATTGTTAAAAAATGTAAATAGTTGATTACAGCGATTTATTTAGTTGTATATTTAGCCCCTGAAAATAGATAAAAAGGCATATTGGACGGGCGTAAAACCTTTTGCTGGTCGGATGTGTTGAATATAAGATAAATTTCCATTTATGTTTAAACGTATTAAGAATAGGATTCTTCGTTATCTCCTTATAGCAATATATTTTATCATTATATTGGTGTGTGCTATACAATTGAATTTTCTGTGGCTCTTTGGTTATTCTCCGACAAAAAAGGATATTGTTATGCCCAGTGTGAATATCTCCACGGAATTATACACGGCAGATAGTGTTTTAATTGGTCGTTATTTCGACGAGGATAGAAATCCAATTCCATTTGATAGCATTCCGAAGTCTGTTACTAATGCGTTGATAGCAACTGAGGATGTGCGTTTTTATAGTCATAATGGTGTTGATTTTTTTGGTCTAGGGTCAGGTATTATCTCTACATTAAAAGGGGATAAGCGTGGTGCAAGTACAATTACGCAACAGTTAGCTAAAAATCTTTATCGTACACGTTATAATAAGGCCGGTGGATTGTTGACGCGTCTTCCCGTCGCGGGCTTGGTGATCACGAAGTTTAAGGAGTGGATGACGGCTTATAAATTGGAGCAACGTTATTCCAAAAATCAGATATTGGAGATGTATTTAAATACGGTATCCTTCAGTAATAATGCCTATGGGATTGAAACTGCTGCAAAGCGCTATTTTTCAAAAGGAGCGAATCAATTGAATCAGACCGAAGCTGCTGTTTTGATTGGCATGTTAAAAGGTACGACTTTATATAATCCTATTCGTAATCCCGAAAATGCTTTTGTGCGAAAAAACACCGTTTTAAGTCAAATGTATAAAGGTGGTTTTCTGAAAAAAGAAGAGTATGATAATCTGGTTAAGGAGAAGATTGTTTTGAATACAAATAGTCAAGATCTTAATGCGGGTGGAGATTCTTACTTACGTGCTGCAGTAGCTAAGTGGTTGGAAAAATGGTCTGAGGATAACAATTATGATATCTATACAGACGGTTTGAAAATTTACACGACGATAAATTCTAAACTTCAAAAGCATGCTGAAGAGGCTGTGGCGAAACAAATGATTGAATTACAGCAACGTCTAAATAACACCTGGGAGGGACAGGAGCCTTGGCGTGATTTATCAGGTAAAGTTATCCCCAACTTCCTGGATAATTTGGCAAAGAAAACTCCTTATTATGCTTTTTTGAGTAAGAAATATGCAAATACCCCTGATAGCATCAATTACTTTCTGAATAAAAAGAAGAAGATCGAAGTTTATAATTGGAAGGATGGCAGTAAGATCGAAAAGGATATGTCTACAATGGATTCTTTGAAATATTATGCCATGATGTTAAATGCAGGCATGATGTCTATGGATCCGTATTCGGGTGAAATTAAAGCATGGGTGGGTGGGATCAACCATCAATATTTTAAGTATGATCACGTGATGCAGGCGAAGCGACAAGCGGGGTCTACATTTAAACCTTTTGTATACTTGGCTGCCTTGGAGTCAGGGATGTCTCCATGTGATAAGATTACCGACAAGCCTGTTACGATCAAGATTGATAAAGGGGATTCCGTGGAGATATGGGAACCTAAAAATGCAGACTGGAATTTTTCCTATCGTGAAATGTCGTTGCGTCATGCAATGGCACGTTCCATCAATTCGGTTACGGTTCAGTTAACTGACATGGTTACGCCTGCTAAAGTTGTTGATGCGGCACATCGTTGTGGTATCACAAGTAAATTAAATCCGGTTGCCTCTGTGGGGTTAGGGCCTAATGATGTTTCTGTTTTTGAAATGGTGAATGGGTACTCGACGATGATGAATCACGGTGAGCGTGTCACTCCTTTATTAGTGTCTAAGATCGAAGATCATGATGGTAATGTTATTGCTACTTTTCAGGCGGAGCGCAAACAAGTGGTGGATAAGCAAGATGCCTGGTTGATGACGTATATGTTGCGTGGTGGTATGGAAGAACCTGGGGGTACATCTCAGGGATTGTGGGAATGGGATTTATTTGATAAGGAAAATGAAATCGGCGGAAAGACAGGTACTTCTTCGGAATATGTGGATGGCTGGTATATGGGGGTGACCAAAGACTTGGTTACAGGTGTTTGGGTTGGTTGTGACGAGCGGAGTATTCACTTTAAAAATTCTCATTCGGGAGAAGGTTCTCGTACAGCATTACCGATATTTGGGGTATATATGGAGTCTGTTTATAAAGATAAACAGTTGGGGTATACGCAAGGTAAGTTTCCTAGTCCTACAGTTGAAATTACGAAATCTTACAAGTGCGAAACTCCGCGTTATAGTGATCCAGAGCCAGATCAGAGTGATTCCACACAGGTAGAAGAGCCCGCTGATGAAGGATTTATCGGACCTGAGGAAGAGGGAGCGGAGCATCCTGTTGAGCGTAATCATGAAGGTGCTGATAGTGGAACGAGTAGCGAAGGGTCATCCTCGTTGGAGGAGGTTGGTAGTCAAAACTGATACTACTTATTAAAGAGGATTCTATCTAAAAAATAAAGATGGCCCCCTAGTTTAACTAAGGTGGCTTTTTTTATGCTAGGCTGCGTGGTTGGAATCTCTCTTGGCGAACGCTTGGTGTTGCTGTGGAAAAAGATTATTCCAGTTAGGGTTGTATTTACGAATGAGCCGTTCGACTTGCATGGTTGTAAAATGTTGTAGTTCGCTTATTCTCTTATTGGCGGTCTCTGAATTCGTGAAAGATTCTGTGTAGATTATTCGATTTAAACTGGGGCCTTGGTTGAAAATAAAACTATTGGATTGCTGTAATTCCATTACTGTACTAAAGATGTTGGAACTGAGGCCGATTTTGAAGTGTTTACGATTGTTGTCAGTTGATATATATACAATAAAATTGTTCATAATGCTAAATTATTTGGACGTTTAAAATATATTTACTAATTTTATTGGCACAATATTACTAATAAAATTAGTTTTTGCAAAATATTTTTTTGAAAAAATAATATGTCAAATATTTCGTCCAATCTGAAGTTCCTTCGAAAAGGAAAAAAAATCACACAGCAACAATTTGCTGATCTTATGGAAATTAAGCGTGCGTCTGTGGGCGCGTACGAGGAAGATCGAGCAGAGCCCAAATATGAGTTATTAAAGAAGATTGCCGAATTCTATGGTTTGACTATGGATGAATTGGCAAACGATGTTATTGATGATAAATGGAAGCCGGTTCCCAAAAGCAATGCCTCAAATTTAAGGGTGCTTAGTGTGACTGTAGATGCGGATGATCGTGAAAATATCGAACTTGTTCCGGTTAAGGCTAGTGCCGGGTATTTAAATGGGTATGGTGATCCGGAATATGTTGCTGAGTTGCCTAAGTTTTCGCTGCCTATGTTTGGTCAAGGGACATTTCGTGCTTTTGAAATAAAGGGAGACTCGATGTTACCTTTGCCATCGGGGTCCATTATTGTAGCGGAGTATGTGGAGAACTGGCATGATATCAAGCCGGGGAGTACCTATGTTATATTGTCTAAGGAAGATGGCGTGGTTTATAAGCGTATCGCTTTTAAATTTAAAGAAGATAAGGGTTTGAAGCTCGTTTCAGACAATAAAACATATGAACCTTATTGGGTGGAGACTGCGGACATTCTTGAAGTATGGAAAGCGAAGGCTTTTATCAGTACACAATTGCCTGAGCCTACGCCAGAGCCAACAATGGAAACGCTGACGAGTATGATGGCGCAAATGCAGAAAACAATTAATGCGGTGGTAGATGGTTCAAAATAGTAGAGAATTGTCTGCGTTTTTTTACGATATAGTTGCACTGTGAAGATAATTTCTATGACCGAGGAGCGATCGATAGCTTGTTTTTATAGGGAATGTAGGGGTGTCGAATATAAAAACAATCTATCTAATTTTGTTTTTTATTTTATAAAATGCTATATTTGCATATCTGAAAGGAAGGGGGCTCGTATTGCCCCCTTTTTTTAATTCAATTAATTTAGCATTTCTAGAAACAGAACAATGCAGCATATAGAAAAGAGAGTTATTGAACTCATCGCGGAAAAAATTGCAGATCGCGAGGATTTGTTTATCGTCAGCGTGAAGATGCGCCCAAATAAAATTCTTGAGATTCTTTTGGACGGAGATAATGGTGTGAATATTGATGATTGCGCACAGGTGAGCCGTCATGTTGGTTTCCACTTGGAAGAGGAAAATGTAATTGATGACGCTTACCGTTTAGAGGTTTCATCTCCAGGTATTGATGCTAATTTTGTTAATATCCGACAGTACCAAAAGAATATTGGTCGTACAGTTCAGGTAAAGTTGAACGATAATACAAAAGTTGAAGGTACATTATTGACCGTAGACGAGATGAAGATCAATGTTCTTCAGAAGATAAAAGAAAAAGGTAAAAAAGCACAAGAGGTAGAAAAAGAACTTCCTTTTGATCAAATAAAAGCAACAAAAGTGGTAATTTCATTTTAATAATAATGAGTAACAGCAACATCAATCTGATAGACTCTTTTCAAGAGTTTAAGGAGTTTAAGAATATCGATAGACCTACTGTTATTACAGTATTGGAAGAGGTTTTTCGTAGTATGATCCGTCGTCGTTTTGGTACGGATGAAAATGTGGATGTTATCGTGAATCCAGATAACGGAGATTTGGAGATTTGGAGGACGCGTGTCGTTGTTGAAGATGAGTTTTCAGAGGATGATGATCTTGAAATCGAATTGGCGGAAGCTAGAAAGCATGATGAAGATTTGGAAGTAGGCGATGATTTTATTGAACAGATCACATTGGAAAGCTTTGGCCGTCGTGCAATTTTAGCTGCACGTCAGACGCTTGTATCTAAGGTTTTGGAATTGGAAAAAGACGAAGTCTTTAAGAAATATAAAGATAGAGAAGGAGAGTTGGTCATTGGTGAGGTTTATCAGATTTGGAAAAAAGAAATCTTGGTATTGGATGAGGATGGTAATGAATTAATTCTTCCTAAATCAGAACAAATTCCAGCTGACTATTTCAAAAAGGGAGATGGCATTCGCGCAGTTGTGCATAAAGTGGATATGATGAATAATAATCCAAAGATTATCATTTCACGTACCGCACCTGCGTTCTTACAACGTTTATTTGAACTTGAGGTTCCTGAAATTTTTGATGGTTTGATTACGATTAAGAAAATCGTTCGTGAACCAGGAGAAAGAGCGAAGGTTGCCGTTGAGTCTTATGATGATCGTATTGATCCTGTAGGAGCTTGTGTTGGTATGAAGGGATCCCGTATTCATGGTATCGTTCGTGAATTGCGTAACGAGAATATTGACGTGATTAATTTTACAACAAATCATTCATTGTATATCGCTCGCGCTTTGAGTCCAGCAAGGATTAGCTCAATCAAAATCGATGAAGAAAATAAGACTGCGGCTGTATATTTAAAATCGGATCAGGTTTCTTTAGCAATTGGTCGTGGAGGACACAATATCAAGTTGGCTGGTAAATTGACTGGTTATGAAATTGATGTTTATCGCGAAAATGACGAGTTTGATGAAGATGTTGATATCGAAGAATTCAGCGATGAGATTGAAAGCTGGGTTATTGATGAATTGAAACGTGTTGGTTTGGATTCTGCAAAGTCGGTGTTGTCTCTTAGCGAGGAAGAGCTGGTTAGACGTACCGATTTGGAAGAAGATACTGTTCGTGAGATTGTACGTATTTTACAAGCTGAATTTGAATAAAATTCAGCTCATTAATTTTTTTCTATCTAACATTCGGAATAAATTGTTTATGGATGGAAAAAAACATATTTTTGTAATTATATTAAAATAGTTTATATTATAGATGACTGAAGGAAAAGGAACAAACTTGCTTAAAGCAGCAAAGGAACTCAACATCGGGATACATACCGCCGTGGAATGTTTAGTGAAAAAAGGATATGATGTAGAAGCAAAGCCTAACACTAAATTGAGCGGAGAGATGTATGGTGTGCTGTTAAAAGAGTTTCAGGGAGACAAATCACTGAAAGATGAAGCTAAACAAATTGTGATTGGCAAAATTCGTCGTGAGGAGTCGCCGTCCACTTCTCCTAAGGAATCATCTAAGAATGAGGATTTCGAAGATCATGATGAATCCAAGGAAATCCTGGTCAAAAATACGGTAGAAATCCCTTCTGTTAAGGAACCTACTCCGGCAAAAGTAGAGGAGCCCGTTCATCAAGGTGGTATGAAGGTGGTTGGTAAGATTGATCTGGACGCATTGAATAGAGGCGGAAATAAGGTCAAGAAGGAAGAACCTGTTAAGGAGGAACCAAAAACCGTTAAAGAAACACCTGTAGAGGTTAAAGCTGAAGCTAAGGTGGAAGAAAAGAAAGAAGCCGAAGTCAAAGCGCCTATTGTTGAAGCGAAAAAAGAAGAACCAAAGGTTATTGAAAAGAAGCCGGAAGTTGTTGTACCAAAAGCTGAAATAGAAAAACCCGAAGTAAATAAAACTGAAGTAAAAGCAACTCCGGTTGTAGAGACAAAAACTGAACCTGTGAAGGTAGAAGACAAGAAAAAAGAAGAAACAGCGCCGAAAGCTGTACCAGTAACTCCAATAGTGGAGCCTGTGAAAAAACAAGGAGATGAAATTATTTCTGCTCGTGCAGAGAGATTGACAGGTCCTAAAGTCATTGGTAAGATTGAATTACCATCTGCTAGACCTTCCCACAAACCAGTGGCTTCATCTTCAAATGCTGGAAATAATAATGAGAAACGTAAGCGTAAGCGTACGAATCCAAATGGTCCAGTAAACCCAAATGCGGGGCAAGGTCAAGGTCATAATAACCAACACCGTGGGCCGCGTGATGGCAACAATCCCAACAACCGGGACCAACAGGGTAACCGAGGAGGGAATCATGGTCCTAACAACAACCCGAACAATCGTCAAGGGCAAAACAACAACCAACATCCGGGTAGACCAGGACAAGGAGGTAACAACCAACACCCAGGTAGACCAGGACAAGGTACGAGACCGCAACACGGTAATCGTTTTGACAATAGAGGTAAGGGAAGACCTGTTGAGAATAAGGAAGAACCTACTGAAAAGGAAATCCAAGATCAAATTAAGGCAACACTTGCTCGTTTGAGTGGTGCAGGTAAATCTGGTAAATTTGCGCAACGTGCCAAATTGAGACGTCAGAAACGTGACGATGTTGCTCAACATGCAGAAGAAGCTGCAATGGAGCAAGAAATGATGGCGAAAGTATTGCGTGTTACAGAATTCGTAACAGCAAACGAATTAGCTAATTTGATGGATGTTCAGGTAACCCAAATTATTGCAACTTGTATGAGTTTGGGTATGTTCGTGTCAATTAACCAACGTTTAGATGCGGAAACTTTAACAATTGTAGCGGATGAATTTGGTTATCAGGTAGAGTTTATCAAACCTGAGGATGAGGAGACTGCTGAACTTGAGGAACCGGATAACGAAGCGAATTTGGTTTCAAGAGCCCCTATTGTAACGGTCATGGGACACGTTGACCATGGTAAAACATCTTTATTGGATTATATCCGTAAGGCGAACGTTACTTCTGGTGAGGCTGGTGGTATCACCCAACATATCGGTGCATACGCGGTGAAATTGGAGGATGACCGTAAAATTACATTCTTGGATACTCCTGGTCACGAAGCTTTTACGGCTATGCGTGCCCGCGGTGCTAAAGTGACGGATATTGTTATTATCGTTATTGCAGCGGACGACGCTGTCATGCCGCAAACAAAAGAAGCAATCAACCACGCGCAAGCAGCGGGAGTACCAATCGTATTTGCATTTACTAAAGTAGATAAACCGGGAGCAAATCCTGATAGAATCCGTGAGCAGCTTTCTGCGATGAATATCTTAGTTGAAGACTGGGGCGGTAAGTTCCAAGCGCAAGAGATTTCAGCAAAAACGGGAGAAAATGTTGACCTATTATTAGAAAAAGTTCTATTGGAAGCTGAGATGTTAGATCTAAAAGCTGATCCGAAAAAACGCGCTGTTGGTTCAGTAATTGAAGCAGCTTTGGATAAAGGTCGTGGTATCGTGACAACGGTATTGATACAAAGTGGTACATTACGTGTTGGAGACCCTATTTTAGCGGGATCGCATTCAGGTAAAGTGAAGGCTTTGACTAATGAAAGAGGTGAACGTGTTAAAGAGGCGGGACCGTCTGTTCCAGTACAAATCTTGGGTATGGCAGGCGCGCCAACAGCAGGGGATAAGCTTTATGTTCTTGAAAGCGAGTCTGAAGCTAGAACTGTAGCCAACAAACGTCTTCAGTTACAACGCGAGCAAGGTATGCGTGCAACTAAACATATTACCTTGGATGAAATCGGTCGTCGTTTGGCCATCGGTAACTTTAAAGAACTTAATATTATCGTTAAAGGTGATGTGGACGGTTCTATTGAAGCATTATCAGATTCATTATTGAAATTGTCTACTGACGAGATCCAAGTTAATATCATTCATAAATCAGTGGGTGCGATCTCTGAATCAGATGTATTGTTAGCTTCTGCTTCCGATGCGATCATCATAGGTTTCCAAGTACGTCCGACACAAAACGCACGTAAGTTGGCAGAGAACGAGCAAATTGATGTACGTTTATATTCGATCATCTATGATGCGATTGATGAAATCAAGTCTGCGATGGAGGGTATGTTGGCTCCGAAATTTGAAGAGAAAATTGTTGCTGAGGTTGAAATCAGAGAAACTTTCAAAATTTCTAAAGTTGGTACGATTGCCGGATGTATGGTTAAAGAAGGTAAGATCAATAGAAATAATGATATCCGCATAATCAGAGATGGTGTCGTAATTCATACTGGTAAACTGGCATCTTTGAAACGTTTCAAAGATGATGTGAAAGAAGTTTCAATGGGTTATGAATGTGGTTTAAATATTGACCGTTTCAATGATATTCAAGTAGGAGACATTGTCGAAGCTTACGAACAAGTTGAAGTGAAACGTAAATTGTAATCACTTAGTGATACACTAATAAAACAGAAAGCGGCATTGGTTTTAATCAATGCCGCTTTCTGTTTTAACGTTCGTATAGTTCTATTGGTACCTGATCAGGATCAAAGAAGAATGTAAAGCGTTTATTTGTTAACTCGTCTATTCTGATCCCTTCGTGTGATACACCTGCTTTTTCGAGCTTATTTAATTCTAGGTCGAGATTATCGACTTCGAATGCAAGATGTCTTAAACCGGCGGCTTCTGGAAAGCTGAGCCGATTAGGCGGTGATGGAAACGAAAAAAGTTCTATAATATAATGATCATGGAGTTTGAGATCCAGTTTGTAGGAATCACGTTCCACACGATAGTATTCTCTAGCAATCTCTAGGCCCAGTATGTCAGTATAGAATTTCTTTGAACGCTCATAATCACTACAGATAATAGCGATATGATGTATCTTGTTGAGGTTTAATTTCATTTTTAAATCTTATCTCATTGTGTTTGTTATACAAGGTTGTTCCTTAAGGATATGGATCATATACAGACTATTTTACAATGTTTCATCTTATTTTGCTCTTTCATATTGTTTAGGCCAGGGGATGTCAGCATCTAATTCTTTGGCAAAATGTAATGGAAGATGTGGATCATCAAGAAATCCCCGTGCGATTAAGATTAAATCAGCTTGCTTTTGTGCGATGATCTCAGACGCTTGAATAGCCGTTTTGATTAAACCTACTGTGGCAACGTTATTCTTGGTATGTTCCTTAATCGCGATGGCGAAAGGGAGCTGATATGCTGGTCCGACATCTATTTTTTGATAGGAGACCAAGCCTCCACTCGACACATCAATTAAATCTACCCCCAATGTATACAGTAGTTGCGATAAGGCTATAGACTGCTGTAGATCCCAGCCTGCTTCGGCCCAATCTGTTGCTGAAATACGTACCCATAAACTTTGGCTTGTTATTTCTCGTTTTACTCTTTTCACAATTTCAATAAGAAAACGTATCCTATTTTCAAAGATCCCGCCGAAAGAGTCTGTCCGTAAGTTGCTCAGTGGTGAAAGAAATTGATGGATCAGATATCCATGTGCAGCGTGGAGTTCAATAATTTCATAGCCTGCCTGTATGGCTCTTTTCGTTGCTGTTCCGAATTGTTCAATCAGATTTTCAATGGCGTCTAGATCAAGCTCCTGTGGTTCATAATCTCCAGCATGGAAAGGGATCGGAGATGGGGCGACTGTTTGCCAACCCTGTGGATCCGTTGGTGAAAATTGATTCCGCCCGACCCAAGGTTTATTACTGCTTGCTTTGCGGCCTGCATGAGCAAGTTGTATGCCCGGTATGGAATTATTTTCTTTAATGAACTCGGTTATTTCTTTTAGTTTTTCGATATGCTGGTCCTCCCATAAACCAAGGTCTCCATCACTGATTCGACCGTCAGGGCTAACTGCTGTTGCTTCCTGTATTACTGCTGCAGCTCCGCCGATTGCAAACTGGCCCAAATGAACCAAATGCCAGTTATTTGCAAAACCATCTTTTGCGGAGTATTGGCACATTGGAGATACGACCAAACGATTTTTCAATTGGAGGTTTCCAATATTTACTGATGAAAATAATTGACTCATAATTGCGTGTTTATAGAAGGCAGGAGCAAGGAAAGCTCCCGCCTTGATCAATTCTTTGTTTTGTAAAGAGAGCCCCTCAGAAGCCTTTATTTAAATCTTTGCGAACCGTGGTTCAACTGTTAAGGATTTGTAGACCATAAAGATGCTGATTTTAGCATTGCTCTTCTTGGTAGTTTTAAATTGGCAACTACTAACTCTGCGAAATCTTCAGGCTGGAGAACTTTTTCTGGATCGCCATCGGTAAGTCCAAGTTCTTTGGACATATCGGAAGCGATCGTGCTTGGCATTAACGTACATACACGAATATTGTTTTTCCGTACTTCCCGCATTAAAGAATCGGCGAAGCCGATGACGCCAAACTTTGACGCACTATAAGCGGAAGTGGTGGCCGCGCCATTTAATCCGGCAGTCGAAGATACCATAATGATATCGCCTTGATTTTTTTCAATCAGTTGTGGAAGGATAGCTTTTGTAACAAAGTATGTACCCAAGAGATTGGTATGAATGATCGATGTCCAATCGGCAACGTCCATGTCGAGCACAGAGGAAAATGATGCCACTCCCGCATTGTTAATTAAGATATCAAAGCTGCCGAAAGTGTTTTTCAGTTGCTCGATCTCCTGTTGTACAGCACTATAATTTGATACGTCAAAAACGGCATAAGTGACCTCAGTGCCTAGCTCGGCAAGTTCCGCAGCCGTATCCTTCAAAGCAGCTTCATTTCTCCCAGTAATCGCGATATGAACACCTTCTTTCGCTAATGCATAGGCAATTGCTTTTCCTAATCCCCGCGCGCCACCTGTAATTAAGGCTCTTTTTCCTGTTATATTTTCCATAACATAAAAATAGGTATGATCTTTTTTATTCGTGTCAGATGAACCTCAAAAAGGCAACTTATTTTGCCTTTTTGAGGATATTTTCGATAATAGGGTAAGTATTGTTCCGTATGTCTTCAAATTGGTCCACATGACGCCATTCCGCTTTTGTAATATCTTCTGCGGTTTGTGGAATCAATTTAGGGACTTTGTTGACTCCCATTTCATACCAGTTTGTTGCTTTTAGGACGAATTCTCCATTTCGCAAAAAATAAGTATGGTATGATGTGGTAATTTTTTTTCCTAAGTAGTTGATTTTAATGCCACATTCCTCTTCAACTTCGCGTACAGCTGCTTCCCGCATTTTTTCATTGTCTTCGACTTTACCTTTAGGGAGGTCCCATTTTCCTAATCGGTAGATAAAAAGATAATCTCCATCACCGTTTTTCACCAATCCACCGGCTGCTTTGATGAGCTTAATTTTATTTTTTAAGTTTTGAAATACAGTTTCAAAATCCTTGTTGATGTAGAGATATGTTTTTGGAACTTTATCAATTTCAGATTGTTTGAAAAGTTTTTGGAGGTCAATCTCTTGAAAACTAATTGTTTGTGGGTTTTTGGTTTTCGATGGAACAAAATCTGCTAAAATTAGCACGGTTTCGTTCATATAAATTTTATAAATTTGCGCCATGAATAATTTAAATGAGGTTGAACAAAAAGTTGCTGAATCCTTATTGCAAATTAAAGCAATAAAATTGCAACCTAAAAGTCCTTTTACATGGGCGTCGGGTTGGAAGTCTCCAATTTACTGTGATAACCGTATCACTTTATCTCATCCTGCGATTCGTACATACATTCGTCAAAAGCTTTCTAAGCTTATTCAAGAAGAGTTTGGATCAGTGGATATGATTTCTGGAGTTGCTACGGCAGGTATTCCACAAGGCGTTTTGGTAGCACAGGATTTGGGACTACCATTTTCTTATGTTAGAAGCTCAGCTAAGGACCATGGTCGTCAGAATTTAATTGAAGGTGAAGTAGTTAGCGGTCAACGTGTAGTTGTAATAGAAGATCTAATTTCGACAGGTAAGAGTAGTTTAGTGGCTGTAAAGGCATTACGTGAGGCTGGCTGCAATGTTGTTGGGTTGGTGTCTATTTTTACTTATGGATTGCAACAAGCTACTGATAATTTTGCCGATGCAAAATGTCCTTATTTCAGTTTATGTAATTATGATGCTTTGATTCAGGTCGCTGCTGAAAATAGTTATGTATTGGAAGAGGATATTGAGATCTTGAAAAAGTGGCGATTGAACCCTGCAACTTGGGGAGATAATTTTCAATAAAAAAGATTAATTTATCGTTATGACTACTATTCAGAACACAACAGAAATCAACAAAAATGTCAGCGCGGTGTATGCATTTTTGGCGGATCTCAACAATCATGAACAGTTGATGCCGGAAAATATCTACAATTGGTCTTCGACTACGGACGAAGCTCGATTTACAATTCAGAATATGGCAAAATTGGCTCTTAAGGTAGAAGAGCGTAGTGAGAATCAATTTATTAAGTTGGTTCCGTCGGAGAAGGCGCCTTTTGAAGTTGCTCTTCGTTGGGAATTGCAAGTTGTTGCTGATACGGTGACAAAGGCAACCTTTATTATAGATGCTGATCTCAACATGATGATGAAGATGATCGCTTCTGGACCACTTCAAAAATTAGTTGATTTTCAGGTCAACAAATTAAAAGAAAAGTTGGGATAGGTTGTTCATAACGGATATAAAAAAAAGCTCGATTATTACTAATCGAGCTTTTTTTATGCTAGTCTTTCATTGACTTTTTTCCAATTCACAACATTCCACCAATTTTTAATATAATCAGCTCTTTTGTTTTGGTAGTGCAGGTAATAAGCATGCTCCCATACATCAAGGCCTAAAACGGGGATACCTTTTACCTCTGCAACATCCATTAAAGGGTTGTCTTGATTTGGAGTAGAGGTAATTTTTAAGTTACCTGAGTCATCCAAAATCAACCAGGCCCATCCCGAACCGAATCGTGAGGTTGCTGCTGCGGCAAATTGTTCTTTGAATTTGTCTAAAGAACCAAATGTCTTATTGATCATGGTCAATAATTTTTCAGAGGGCTGGCTCGGCTTATCGGACAGACTTTCCCAAAAAAAGTTATGGTTCCAAGCTCCACCAGCGTTATTCCTTGCTTTAGGAGAGTACTTAGATATGTTTGCTAGAAGTTGCTCCTCTGAGGCTTCTTTGATATTTTCAGCAAGAATGGCTTCGTTAACGGCGTTAATATAGGCCATATGGTGCCTTGTATAATGGATTTCCATTGTCAACGCATCAATATTAGGCTCCAAAGCGGCATAACTGAAAGGTAATTTTACTTGGGAAAACTTTAAGGTAGCGGCATTTAATTCAGTAGCTTTCGCGGAAGCAATATCTTGTAATATTGATCCAGATACAGCGATGCCTAGTGTAGCCTTTGCTGCATTTTGAAGGAAGTTTCTGCGTGTTTGCATATAATCTTATTGTGATTAGTTTTGATATAAATATAACGTGAAATTTTACAAATATTGTGCAAGAATTGTCTGTTAATTGTAATACAACAAAATTGTTATAAATTCATCTTTTAGGGTGGCATATATTGTTTTGAATTTTGGTTTACGATATTTATGTAACATATAATTTGCATGCTTTTAAGAACGCTTCAAGGTAGTCTTAGGGCAGGTATCCAGAGAATTATAATTGTTTATAAAGGCAAATTTAGCTAAGTTTGATTTATGTATACATTAAGGATTTCAAAAATTATCCCCCAACCTAATAATAACATTACTTTTCAGCTTGAGTCTATAGCAGGAGACTATCCTTCCTATAAAGCTGGGCAGTTTATTACACTTTCTTTTGTGTTTGGTGATCGTGAGGTACGTCGTTCTTATTCTTTTAATAGTTCGCCTGATAATAATGAGCCCTTAAGTATCACTGTTAAGCGTGTCGAAAATGGGGAAATATCCCGACTGCTCCACCATACTATTGTGGAGGGGGATATCGTGAATGCAATGGAACCTCAGGGTTTATTTGTATATGAACCTGAAGCAGAAAAGGTTCGGACCTTATTTTTGTTTGCTGCAGGAATTGGCATTACACCCTTGTATGCTATTCTGAAAACAGCGCTTCTTGCTGAAAGTAAGTCCAAAATAGTTTTAATTTACAGTAATAGTACGCTGGAGTTAACACCGTTCCGATCGGAATTGGAGCACTGGGCAGATCGATTCCCTGACCGCTTAACTATTGTGTGGATTTACTCCAATAGTAAATACTTGATGAAAGCCAGGTTAAATAGAGACTATATACATGCTATTGTTAACGATCATTTGTTTGGAAATAAGGAAGATGCTTTGTTTTATACTTGCGGTCCTGTGATTTATATGGACTTATGTCGTTTTACACTTTTGGGGATGGGGTTTGATTCCAATCAGATAAAACGAGAGACATTTCTATTGCCCGAAAATGAAGAGGATGATGATGATGATGAGACTGAAAAGGAAGTCGATACAACAACCTATGCCATCGAACTATCTTTTCAAGGTAAAACTTATCATCTAGAGGTTCCCTACAATAAATCTATTTTAGATATAGGGCTGGAACATAAAATTAAGTTGCCGTATTCTTGTAAATCCGGTATGTGTAGTACGTGTATTTCGCAGTGTACAAGGGGGAAAGTAAGAATGGACTATAATGAGGTGTTAACAGACCGCGAAGTTGAACAAGGAAGAATACTGTTGTGCACGGGGCATCCGGTAGAAATGAATACAGCTATTGAAGTGCTATAATTGAGCATTCGTATTTAATCCAAAAATATGCTGTGCAGTTATGGGGTGCCAGAAATATTTAAAATTGCATATACAAGTAAATTTATCTAAGTTTGGATATAGCCGTTTTATATCTAACTATTATGGGGAAATTACTCTGGAGCCCAACAGAAGAGCAAAAATCTCAATCTGAGATCAATAAGTTTAAACAATATGTCGAGAAGGAGCATGGCGTATTCTTTCCATCCTATCAGGAGCTTTGGGCATGGTCTACGACGGAACTGGCTAGTTTTTGGAAGAGTATAGCCGCCTATTTTAATATAAAGTTTCATTCAGGCTTTACAACTATTGTTGATTCGCCAACAGATCCTACAAGCTTTATCGGAACAAAATGGTTTGCTGGGGCTACCTTGAATTATGCTGAACACGTATTTCGAAACACAACGAAAAAGCGTCCGGCATTAATCTTTCAATCTGAACAGCAAGTTAAAAGAGAGGTGTCATGGACTGAGTTGGAATCCATGGTTCTCAAACTTCAGGTCTATTTGAAAGAACTAGGGGTACAAAGTGGAGATCGCGTTGCTGGTGTATTGATTAATGGCATTGAAGCTGTTGCGTTATTTTTAGCTGCTAATTCCATCGGTGCTATTTGGTCCTGTTGTTCGCCCGATTTTGGGGAGGCGAGTATTCAGGATCGTTTTGAGCAGATTGAACCCAAAGTGCTCTTCGCAAATTCCAGTTATTACTATAATGGCCGTCTTTTTGAAAAAGCGGAGAGTATTAAACAACTTTCTCTGCGGCTACCATCTTTACTGGCTTGTGTTTTGATTGATGACAATATTTGGGAAGAGATTCTGAAAAAGGATCTTACACAGGCTGAGCTCCAATTTACGGCAATGCCTTTTGACGCACCAATATGGATTTTGTATTCTTCCGGAACTACCGGGAAGCCCAAAGCCATTACACATGGAGTTGGTGGTATGCTATTAGAACATATGAAAGCACTTGGACTGCATCAAAATGTGCAAGACGGGGATCGATTCATGTGGTATTCCACTACTGGATGGATGATGTGGAATTACGCACTTTCGGCCCTTTTAATGGGAAATACATTGTGTATATATGATGGGGCTACGAATTATCCCGATAAATTAAGTTTATGGAAGTTTGCACAGGAAAGCAAGGTTGACCATTTTGGTGTTGGCGCTGCTTATCTCATCTCCTGTCAGGATCAAGATTTAAGATCCTTGGCTTATCAGCCGAAAACAATAGGATCGACAGGTTCACCACTTCCACCAGATGTATTTGAATGGCTAAATCTACAGTTTCCAAAGAGTCAAATTGTCTCGCTAAGTGGTGGTACAGACGTTTGCAGTGCCTTTCTTTCGGGGTGTACATTGCTTGATGTTTATGCAGGGGAGATCCAATGTCGCACTCTAGGCTCTAAGATAGAAGCATTTGATGAGCATGGTCATCATCTTTATGGAGAGGTGGGAGAACTTGTTATTTTAGCTCCCATGCCCTGTATGCCCATCTATTTTTGGAATGATTTGGCGAATAAAAAATACTTTGATAGTTATTTTGATAAATATAGCGGTGTTTGGAGTCATGGTGATTGGATTAAGATCACTGCACATGATGGAATAATTATGTACGGTCGTTCAGATGCAACGCTAAACCGCGGTGGCGTACGTATCGGTACTGCAGAGATCTATAATGTTTTAAATAGAACCAAAGGGGTCTTGGATAGTTTGGTTATCTGTGTAGATCATGAAAATGGATCATCTGATATGTTGCTTTTTGTTCAATTGGACAATGGTTTATTGAATGATGCGTTAAAAGGGGAGATTAAACGGGAGCTTCGGCAACAATATAGTCCGCGACATGTGCCTGACGATATTTTTCAGGTATCGGCTATTCCTTACACGTTAAGCGGTAAAAAACTGGAGCTGCCTATTAAGAAGATTTTTTCGGGAATGACTGTAGAAAAAGCGGTGTCAGTAGATATTATGCGGAACAGAGAATCTTTGTTAGACTTTGAAGCGATCAGTAAAATCTGGAGAAGATCTTAAGTATAGTATGATATAAAAATACCTAATTAGAAAACCCCTCGGATGATGAAGTTTATCGTTTGAGGGGTTTTCTAATTTAATTTTACTCCACTCAGACCTGTATAACACCGACATTATACCGTTCTAGAATAGGTTTTTCGTTGGCAGCTTCAATTCCCATGCTGATGACTTTTCGTGTTTCTTCAGGCGCTATAATTCCATCAACCCATAATCTTGCAGCAGCGTAATACGGACTCAGTTGCTCGTTGTACCGATCTTCTATTGATTTAAGGAGACTGTTTTTTTCTTCTTCATTAATTTCTTGACCCTTGGCTTTTAAAGCTGATTCTTGGATTTGAAACAGTGTCTTGCCTGCAGCGGCACCGCTCATGACAGCCATTTGGGCAGTAGGCCAAGCGTAGATTAGTCGTGGGTCATACGCTTTTCCACACATCGCATAGTTTCCTGCGCCATAACTATTTCCAACAATAAAAGTGAATTTTGGAACTACGGAATTGGCCATTGCATTTACCATTTTTGCTCCGTCTTTGATAATCCCCCCTTGCTCTGATCGGCTTCCTACCATAAATCCAGTGACGTCCTGAAAAAACACAAGCGGAATGTTCTGCTGGTTGCAATTCATGATGAAGCGCGCTGCCTTATCTGCTGAATCACTATAGATAACCCCGCCCATCTGCATTTCCATTGCGTTACCGGGTTTCTTGGCTTTGATAATTTCACGTTGATTGGCAACAATCCCGACAGCCCAACCGTCTACACGTGCGAGGGCGCAGACAATGGTTTTTCCATAATCGGGTTTGTATTCCTCTAAAGTATCTGCGTCTACAATTGCATTCAAGATATCCTGCATGCGATAAGGTTTTGTTCTGTCTTCGGGAAGAATCTCTACTATTTTACTCGGATCTGTTTTTGGAGGAAGGCTTTGCTTTCTGTTGAAATTAGCTTTTGGATTTCCACCGATTTTATCGATAACATTTTTTATGGCCTCTAAACAACTTTGGTCGTCGGGAAATTTATTGTCTGTCACGCCGGATATCTCCGAATGGGTAGAAGCTCCGCCGAGTGTTTCAGCGTCTACGGTTTCACCTATCGCAGATTTGACCAGGTATGGGCCTGCTAAAAATACAGAGCCTGTTCCTTCGACGATAAAGGCGTAGTCGGACATGATAGGGAGATAAGCGCCACCTGCCACGCAACTTCCCATGATTGCTGCAATTTGAGGTATTCCCATGGAAGACATTCGGGCATTGTTACGGAATATGCGGCCAAAGTGTTCTTTATCGGGAAATATTTCATCCTGCATCGGTAAAAACACACCTGCAGAATCTACCAAATAAATAATTGGAAGATTGTTTTCCATGGCAATTTCCTGTGCGCGTAGATTTTTCTTGGCAGAAATAGGAAACCAGGCTCCTGCTTTTACGGTTGCATCGTTAGAGACGATGACACATAGTTTGGATTTTACATAGCCCAGTACCGCTGCACAGCCCGCATTTATGCATCCACCATGTTCTTTATACATTCCCTCGCCGGCAAACATGCCTATTTCCAGATATTCTCGGTCTGGGTCCAGTAGATATTCTATTCGTTCCCAGGCTGACATTTTACCCTTTTCTTTCAGTTTTTTTATTTTATCGATGCCACCACCTAGTTTTAAATTTTCTCTTTTTTGGCGAAGTAATGCGAGTAGCTCCTTCATAATTTATAATCTTGGTTTTAAAAAGCTGTTGAATTAAGAATTTCTTATTTTTAGATAAATTTAAAATAAAATTTTAAAATATTTGCAATTTTATTCCTAAATATTTTGATATATTTGAATTGAATTACCGATTGTAAATTTAATATTCATGCTTATGTTTATTGAAAATAAACAACAAATGGATATGATCAGACAAAGTGCACGAGATTTTGCACAGTATCATATCAAACCTTATGTGATGGAATGGGACGAAGCCCAAATATTTCCAATAGAAGTTTTTAAAAAGTTAGGCGAACACGGTTTCATGGGTGTGATCGTTCCTGAAGAATATGGTGGATCGGGACTCGGATACCAGGAGTATATTACCGTTTTGGATGAGATTTCCAAGGTGTGTGGCTCAATTGGACTTTCCGTAGCGGCGCATAATTCGTTATGTACAAATCATATATTAAGCTTTGCCAGTGAAGAACAGAAGAAACGTTATCTTCCAAAGTTGGCGACAGCTGAATGGATCGGTGCCTGGGGACTTACAGAGACCGGTTCTGGTTCGGACGCTGGTGGAATGACGACATTTGCTGAGCGAGATGGTGATCACTACGTGTTGAATGGTTCTAAGAATTTTATTACGCATGCCATCAGTTCTAGTGTTGCTGTCGTTATTGCGCGGACGGGGGCTAAGGGAGATAAAAAAGGGATGTCTGCTTTTATTGTTGAGAAAGGTACACCTGGATTTACCGCAGGAAAGAAAGAAAATAAATTGGGGATGCGTGCCTCAGAAACTGCCTGTCTGTTTTTTGATAATTGTCGGATTCATCGGGATCAACTCATCGGTGAAGAAGGGCAGGGCTTTGTGCAGGCCTTAAAATTATTGGATGGCGGACGTATTTCTATTGCGGCACTTTCTTTGGGTATTGCACGCGGAGCTTACGAGTGCGCGTTGAAATATGCGCACGAGCGTGAGCAGTTTGGGAAAAAGATTTACGAATTTCAGGCGGTTTCTTTTGCGCTAGCAGATATGGCGACACAGGTGGAAGCCAGTGAACTGTTGACGAGGCAGGCAGGCTATTTAAAGGATCATGGAGATCGTGTTTCTAAAATTGGTGCGATGGCTAAACTTTATGCGTCGGAGGCTGCCGTTAGTGTTTCGAATGAATCTGTACAAATCTTTGGTGGTTATGGATTTACAAAGGACTATCCTGCCGAGAAGTTTTTTAGAGATGCCAAGTTATGTACAATAGGTGAAGGGACTTCAAGCATTCAGAAAATGGTGATCGCTAGAGAGATTGAGAAAGATATTTTATAGCATATTATGAGGGATCAAGTTGTGTTGGTTGATTGCCCAAGAGACGCTGTTCAAGGGCTTCATAACTTTATTGAGACGGATAAGAAAATTAAACATATCAATACGTTGATCGAAAGTGGGCTGTTTGATGTTATTGATTTTGGATCTTTCGTTTCGCCGAAAGCAGTTCCGCAGTTGGCGGATACAAAAATAGTACTGGAAGGAATCAGAACGAATGAAAAAGTGAAGTTATTGGCGATTGTCGCCAATCTTCGGGGCGCGCAGGAGGCAGCTCTAGAGGAAAAAATCCACTTTTTAGGGTATCCATTTTCAATATCGGAAACATTTCAACTTCGAAATACCAATATGGGCTTGGCGGCTTCTTATCAGCAGGTAAAAGAAATGAAAGCTTTGGCCGACTCGCAGCATAAATCTCTGGTTGTTTATATTAGCATGGCTTTTGGAAACCCATACAGTGACCCTTGGTCCCCGCTTTTGGTAGAACAGTGGATTGGAAAATTATGCGATCTTGGCATTCGGGAATTTTCTTTGGCAGACACAACTTCAGAAGCCGATGCAAATCAGATCTCAGAATTATTTAGTTTTGTTAAAACTCGTTTTCCAACACTGGAAGTAGGCGCACATTTTCATGCAAGGCGAGAGGAGAGTCTTGCAAAGATTGAAGCAGCTTATCTGGCGGGTTGCCGTAAATTTGAAGGCGCATTGCTCGGTTATGGCGGTTGTCCATTTGCAAAAGATGATTTGGTCGGTAATATACCTTCAGAGCTGTTGTTGCATTATTTTGGACGAGGAACTGATGCTGAAATAATCGGATTGGAGCATAGCTTCAGACAAATGATTTTGTAGATGGAAAAACTGAATTTTATTAAAGTGCACGTTGAGGGGCATGTGTTCAACTTGACCTTAGCCCGTTCGGATAAAAGAAATGCTTTTAGTCCGACAATGGTGAGCGAAATAGCCTATGCATTGAATCTGGCGAATAGCAATCCTGATGTTCGTTTAGTACAAATAGAGGCTGAAGGTCCGGTGTTCTGTGCTGGTATGGATCTTAAAGCTTTTGAGGACCCTACATTAGATATTGGAAATTCGGCAATTCCCAAGGTTGAAAAGTCACTGGCAGAAATATTTGCCTGTTTAGATAAGCCTTCAATCTGTGTTGTTAGGGGAGATGTTATTGCAGGTGGTTTTTTGATAGCATTATCCTGTACGTATTTATTTGCTCTCCCACATGTACGTTTTTCTTTGCCTGAAGTGAAAATTGGGCTCTTTCCATTTCAGGTGTTGGCGTTGCTTACAGAATATATGCCTGAAAGAAAAGCCATGGATCTCTGTATCAGTGGTCGGTCTTTTTCTGCGGAGGAGGCTTTGAAAAGGGAAATCGTTTATGGCATCCTGGATGCTGAAGAAACAGTATTGATTGAATTGAAAAGGACGATCCTGGAAAATGCTCCCTTGGCCATATCACGGGGTTTTGTAGCACTGCGAAAATTAAAAGAGCAAGATTATGATGATAAGTATAACTTTCTATTGGAGAGCTTGGCGGATTTGCGTAAAACCAATGATTTCAAAGAAGGAATGGATGCAATGCGAAATAAGAGAAAAGCCAACTGGCAAAATAGCTAATTAAAATGATCGAAAACTAGGTCTGCTTGTCAGCGGCGAGAATTCCCAGGGAATGGAGCTAAGAACGATCAGGAGAGCTAGTCCAAACCAGATTAATAATATTTTAAAACGTCGATCGTTTGTATCGGCGTTTTTGCTTTTAAGGGCACCTATTGTTAAGCAGATTGCGGCAATAATCATCATGCTACTGTGCTCCATGCCAAAGAAGCGAATTTGCCTGAGGTGAACTGCTTCGTCAAAATGTTGCAGAAAGTACTGTGTGATGGGGCTCAGTACATAGAGACTAAAACCTAAAAATAGCTGAATATAAAAAGAAATAACCGTAATTTTTACAAGAAATTGATCGGTAGGGGAGAATGGAAGTTCCTTTTTTCTTTTGTAAAAAAAGTTCACGAGACTAATCGTTACTACAATCAATACCTCCCATCTCCATAAAGAATGCATCGCTAGAATGAAAGGATAAATGTAATTCATCATACAGACAAAGATGGTAATAAAATAGATTTAAAGCTATTTTAAGCAATATCATCACATAAAATAAACGAAGGTTTTTCATCAGTTGACTAATCTGTTGTTCAAAGTATGTCATATTTATGTGTATTTCTTGTTTATATAAGTTTTTTATCGTTTTGATTATTAGTTTGTTTTGTATTTTGTTTAACTCTTGGTTAATACTACTATTGCGTGTAATTTGGTATTCATCGGTAAGGTGGAGAATAACGATTAACTAGCCCAAACACACAGTTCAAATGATTGCAAGAACAAAGGTATTTCCTATTGAGTAATCAATACTACTCTTGTATGTTTTGGTTTTGGCTGTTTTTAGCCTCTCTGAGGTGCTGTTTGTTTTTCTCAAGGGGTTTGTGTGGTTTTAATTTATTTAGGCTTAGAATGGGGTTATTTTAGTTTTGGCGGATAGTTGTAATTTGTTCAGTTTTTTAACACGGATAACGCATCTCGTTAAAGTTGCCTTTTGTTTATTATGAATTTCATAATGTATTTAAATAACTATTTGTTTGTCATTGCATTATGTTTATTACATAAATTGAGTGTTTATGTTGTCCTATGCCCGATTGGCGCTATTAAAATAAAGTAATGCCTGAGCGTAAGCAAAGCCCTGCCTGTATTTTTTTTAAAATATTTTTGGAATTATATAAAATTCGTTTCTATATTAGTGTATTAATTAAATAATACAGTAGTATGATTACTATCCAAAATCTAAATTTCAGCTATAGTAAATCAAGGCCACTCTTTCTTCATATGGATCTTGAATTGAAGCAGGGGCATATCTATGGCTTGTTGGGGAAGAATGGTGCTGGTAAATCAACTTTGCTTAAGAATATTGCCGGTTTGGTATATCCTGTTTCGGGGCGAGTTGATGTGCTGGGGCATAACCCTAATCGAAGGGAACCTTCCTTGTTAAGAGAGATTAGTTTTATTCCGGAAGAGTTTTATCTCCCTGCCGTAAAATCAGAACAGTTTCTGAAGGCTAATGCAGGGTTCTACCCCAACTTCGATCAGGTATATTTCGATCAGCTTATTCGTGAGTTCGATATTCCTATTGAGCAAAAATTAGCAAACATGAGTTATGGACAGAAAAAGAAATATATTATTTCTTTCGGTTTAGCGTCTAACACGAAAGTGATCATCATGGATGAGCCAACGAATGGTTTGGATATTCCTTCTAAGGTTCAGTTTCGAAAGATCATGGCTTCTGCCATTACTGACGATCGATGTGTGATTATCTCCACACATCAGGTGCGTGATCTGGATAATCTTATTGATGCTGTTATTTTGCTTGATGATCATAAGGTTGCACTCAATGCTCCGATGCATGTGATTACTGATCGTTTATGCTTTAAAAAAGTAAGAGAATTGCCTTTGGATACACTCTATTCCGAAGAAGGAGTAGGCGGTTTTAATGTTATTCTCCCAAACTCGGCGGTAGAAGATTCGAAACTGGATTTGGAGTTGTTATTTAATGCTGTGTTACAGTGCAAGGAAAAAATTACGGACCTTATTAAACTTGATGAATATGTCAAATCTATTTAATGCTACGCGTTTTTTTGGACTGATTCGAAGACAATGGATTGGTTTTGGGCGAATTTATCTGATGTCAATAGGGATTATTGCCGGGGTAATTTTTGGTTTTTATGCGGTTAATTTGGGGTCAAATTATGATGACATCAAAAAGAATACTGTTTATTCGTTGCTAAATTTCAGAGCACCGTTGTTTTGTATCTTGGGACTCTTTTTTGTAACGGTTATCTCAAGTAGTTATTTTGCCGATTTAGGGAAGAAGACCCGGGCGATTTTTGAGCTGATGATTCCGGCGTCACAATTGGAAAAGTTTCTGGTCAGCTTATTCTATACGGTTGTCGTGAGTATTGGTTCATACTTATTGGTCTTTTATTTGATCGATCTGGCATTTGTTTCTTATTTGAGGAGCGTTGGTTCTGTGGTTGTAAATGAAGTGCAGCCATCAGGGGGGACGGTCAGTGTGGATCTATGGCAGTACTTTTTCAAGATTCAATACCCTGAACCGGCTTATTATTTTTGTTTTGTACCAATTCTTCTAAATGCAATTTTTTTACTTGGTGGGATCGTCTACCAAAACTATCAATATGTAAAGACGGCTATTTTTCTTGTGCTTTACTGTGTTGTTTGGATGTGTCTTTTTGTTTACTTAATGAAGACTCAGACCCAGGATACCGTAGGTACAATGGATAATAACTATTGGTCTGATTCAAATCATATTTTTGCATTGATCGGCGCTGTAGGAGTGTTGCTTACCATAATGATTTGGGCGGTTGCTTTTTTAAGGTTAAAAGAAAAGGAGATTTAGTATGGAGTTCAATGCAAATAAAGCCATTTACCTTCAGATTGCTGAGTATGTATGTGATCATATTTTGCTAGCGACCTGGAAAGTGGATGAAAAACTCCCCTCAGTAAGGGAATTGGCAGTTCAGATGGAGGTTAACCCCAATACTGTTATGCGGACCTACGATATGTTGCAGCAGAAAGAAATTATAGCCAATAAGCGCGGGATCGGTTTTTTTCTGACACAAGAATCGGTGAAGAATGTGAAGTTATATAGAAAGGCAATTTTTCTAGAAGAAGATCTTCCCTTGTTTTTTCGTAATATTTATTTATTGGAAATCGGTCTGGATGAGTTAGAGCAACGTTATAGACGGTTTGTAAGTCAGAATTTTAATCAAAATGAGTCATGAAATTAAGTACAAAAATAATAATGGGATTAGCAATAGGCTTATTCGCGGTTCCGATGCTTGTCGCGTCCTACCTTGTTCGTATAAATCGAGTGGATGCGAAAAAATATAATGCTGATGTTGAGCAGGAGGTATCTAAGCCAGGTGCAAAGGATGTTTATTACCGGTCGTTTCCCTTGGCAGCTTTCGATAAGCTTTATATTGTAGGTACCAATGCAAGCGGTGTAGGGTTGTATTGGGTGAAAAGCGATAAGTTTATGGTTAAAGTTAATAAAAGTCAAGCCGACTTTGTGAAAGCGAATGTTGATCAATCTGGCAATCTTACCTTAGATCTTTTATCAGGAGGAGAGGGGTTTTATAAGTCAATCTATATTTTTTCACCTGATTTTAAGGTTTTAAAATTAAAAAATGCGGGTATTAACGAGTTGTCCGCTAAGTTGAACGAGTTGACTGTTGTAGGTGATAGCGTTGAGGTATTTTCCCTTGCAGAAAAATCCGTTATAAATACGTTGAACCTGAACCTGACAAATTCCACTATTGATGATCTTGGCGGGACGGACAGTAAGGGGAATTCTCTTGTTGGTCGTTTATTTGTTAACACGACGAATAGTGTTTTGGGACTTCCGCGTACGAATTATCAAAGTGCAGATATTGTGGCAAACAATTCAGAAGTTTATTTCAATAGGAAAGGACCTGAAGCCAAAGTTGGTCTTCTGAATATCAAAACTGAAGGAAAATCATCTGTCCGTTTAGATAGTTTGCAATGGGGAACATTGAACGGGAATCTATCCAATGATACTAAAATAGATTTGCCTGTCCATGCATTGCGATCATTGCTTAAGTAAGGTTTAATTGGTGGATGTTGCGGTCGATCGTTAATAGTGGAGATCGATATTTTCTGAAAAGGTCAAAATTCCATAGTGGGATTTTGACCTTTTCTTTAAAGGGATGATGTAGATTTTCGGTGTTCGATACTGCAGTCCAAAAAAAACGTCTCGAATTCGAAATAATTCTTTTTGTTTTTTTTCTTTAACATCTGCAAGAGGAGTTCTACCGATTTTTCTGCCATCAGCTGTGTTGGTTGGGTAATTGTTGTTAGAGATGGATTGAGACTGTTGGCAAAAGGGGTGTTGCTAAAGCCAATTAAGTTCATGTCATCAGGAATTTTCACCTTCAATTTATTTAATATGTGCAAAACTTTTAACGACAAGGTGTCTGTCGTTGAGAGGAGTGCATTTGGAGCGGAGGGCTTATTTAATAACGTGTTTATTTTGCTTTCCAGTTCGTCATCGATATTGTCCTTGGGGCTGGAATAGGATATTTCTATAATATTTTCTTCTTTGAAGGGTACGCCGGCGTTGAAGAGTGCATCTTTATATCCTTTTATGCGGCTTACATTTCCGCCAATATCTTTACATAGTAAAAGAATGATATTTTCTCTTCTGTTTTTGATCATTTCTTCTGTTGCCTGGTAGATGACCTTGTTGTTTTGGATTCCGATTTTGAATGTATCGAGCTGATGGTTTATTCGGTCGAAAATAATGACGGGACAAACCTGCTCCATCATATAAAACAAAAGCGATAAGCTTGAATCATTTTTCACAGGGGAAATGATCACTCCTTCGATATTGCTTTGTATGCAAAGTTCCAGCGCTTCTTTTTCTTTTTTCTCGTCGTTAAAAGTCTGCAATAGGATCAGTTTATAATTCGTCTGCGATAGAATGTGCGAGATCTCTTCGTAGAAATCAAAGAAAAAAGAGCTTGAGATAAATGGAACAATGATTGCTAAGGTGTTTGAGCGCCCTGTTTTTAAGCTTTTTGCGGAGAAATTTGGTATATAATTGATTTTCTGCGTAAAATCTAAGATTAGCTTTTTTGTTTCTGCACTTATTTCATGGCTATCGTTTAGTGCTTTGGAAATGGTTCCTGGAGATAGGTTTAACTGTTGGCCAATCTCTTTTAACGTAAATCTCTTCATGTGCTCGATCCTCTTTCATTGATTACAAATGTTCTAGCGTCAATACGATGGTAAGATAGCGCTAGAATTATTCTTGAATTATCGGTTACTATTTTTAATGTATTGAGCCCGTAAATTCTTGAAATTATAAAGATAAGATAAAAAACATGTTTTCAAATGGAGATCAAGAAAAGCGTTGTTAATGAGAATTGATGAGATGTTGTTGGTATTCGGGCGAAAGGTGTCGAAAAGTTTGTTAAAAGAGGAGGCTGTTATTTGGTGCCACCGAAAAGTTTACTGATGATCCAAAGGACAAGGGCGACTATAACAACTACGATGAGGATGCCTGTCCAAACACCAGCCTTAAATATCCCTTCTATTACGGAGCAGCTTGTAATAAGGAAAAAAGAGGATGACATTATTATGTATGTTAATTGCCTTTTCATCATTAAAATTTTTGTCTGTATAAATAGAGACAACTGATAATGAAAATAGTTTTGTGAGAACAGTCCAATATTAGATTATCGGTAAACTATAGGCTGAATGGGGTTGCGCATTGGTTTTGTTGTAGCTTTTCGGTTTTACCGGTAATTTTTGCGGGACAAAAAGGAGTTCCCGTGAGTGTTAAATAAGAAAAGCTAATCTTGCGATTAGCTTTTCTTTAGTGATCCCGCTGGGATTGGCTCAGCCCCTCATTTCCCAAGCACACCCCTGAGCCTCCATTGGATCGAACCCGGCCGACCCTTCTTTCGAATCCTAATATCTTTAAAACAAGAAAAGCTAATCTTGCGATTAGCTTTTCTTTAGTGATCCCGCTGGGATTCGAACCCAGGACCCATACATTAAAAGTGTATTGCTCTACCAGCTGAGCTACGGAATCCTTTCTGTTTTTGAAAGTGATGCAAAGGTAGAATTTCTTTTGATATATGCCAAATTATTGCGTGCAAATTTTGATAAAAAGGCCTTAACTGCTTAATAAATAAACGGATTATTTTTTATCGCGCTTTTTTTGCATGGATTATTCGGTCTGCTCCATTGATATCTTTTATGAGTCTGACCTGTTCAAATCCTTTTTTGACCATAAGTTCTTTCATTTCTGCACCGAGATATTGATTGATTTCAAAATATAGATCTCCATTTGGGGCTAAATGTTTCAGTGCAAAGGATGAAATAACATCATAAAAAATCAACGGAGCGCTTTCTTCAATGAATAATGCGAGCTCAGGTTCGTAAGCCAATACGTTTTGATTCATATGCTGCTTTTCTCCCGGGGTTATATAGGGCGGATTGGATACAATGATATTGTATTGTTGGTCGGAGAAAATGTATTCCCATTCAAATATATCCGCATTGATAAATTGAACCTGAGTTTTTAAATTATTAGCATTTTCCTGTGCTGTATTTATCGCCTCTTTTGAGATGTCTATCGTGGTTACCAGGGCATTATTGAGATGCTTTGATAAGGTGATAGGGATGCAGCCAGAGCCAGTTCCGATATCTATAATTTTTAGGTTTTGAGAAGATTTATGGTTTTTGATGATCAGATCGACAAGTTCTTCAGTTTCCTGGCGTGGAATGAGGACCGATTCATTGACCTGGAAAACTTCACCATAAAAATCTGCCCTATTGAGTATGTACTGTATAGGTCTGTGCTTTTCTAGATCCTGAAGGATGCTAAGTACTTCAGCCTTATTCGCCTCGTTGACAATATCTGTTTTTCTCAAATGATAATTGGTTCTATTTAACCCAAACTTTTCGGCAACAACCATTAAGAATATTGCTTTTATTTCATCCTCATCATATAACTCCTGAAGCTCGTGTTGAAATAATAATTCGAAATCTTGAAGTATTTTCATGTGTCAAAGGTACGATTTTCATAGATTTGTATCTATGGATATGCACAGGCAATATATGCATCGTTGTTTGGAACTGGCCCAAATGGGTGCGGGTTCAGTGAGTCCCAATCCAATGGTTGGGGCTGTCATTGTTTTGGACGGTAAAATTATCGGTGAAGGGTATACTTCTCCGTATGGTGGACCACATGCTGAGGTCAATGCTGTACAACAGGTTATGCAAAAGTATGGGGAAAAGGCAAAGCGGCTTATCGCGGAAAGTACTTTTTATGTCAGCCTTGAACCTTGCGCGCATTATGGAAAGACGCCACCCTGTGCTAATATGATTGCGGAGCTGAAACCTTTGAAAGTTTTTATAGCCTGTTTGGATCCTTTCGCAAAGGTCAATGGCAAAGGAGTAGAAATACTACGGGAAGCTGGTATTGAGGTTGAAATTGGTTTACTGGAAAAAGAGGCCGTATGGCTCAATCGTAGGTTTTTTACACGTATCGGTCAATTTCGTCCCTATGTTATTTTAAAATGGGCACAAACCAAGGATGGTTTTATAGGACAAGAGGGTAAGCAGGTTTGGATAAGTAATGCCGCAAGCCAACAGTTGGTTCACCGTTGGAGAGCGGAGGAAGATGCTATTTTGGTTGGTACAAATACTGCAGTCGTAGATAATCCCAGTCTGACCGTAAGAGAATGGCAGGGTAAAAACCCATTGCGTATTCTTTTAGATAGAGATCTTGCTATCCCGCTAGATGCTAATATTCTCAATGATCAAGCTGATACAATTGTGTTCAATGCTAAAAAGACAGAATGGACAGCAAATGTGAAGTATATTGAGCTCGAAAATTATGGGTTGTATTTACCGCAGAATATTCTTTATCAACTTTATTTAATGGATGTTCAGTCAATAATCATAGAAGGAGGGCGTGCTACTCTGCAAATGTTTATAGATGCGGATCTCTGGGATGAGGCAAGGGTATTTGAGTCTGAAACAAGATTATTGAATGGGATTGAGGCTCCTCAATTTAAAGGACAATTGCTAGAAAGCAAATTGGTTTCCAATGATCTTTTAAAGATCTATAAGAAACAGTAATTATTAAATTGTATATTTAAGGAATTATAAGCAATAGCCGGTTGATTTAATTCTAAAATTACAATTATGTTAGTTACAGAAAACTTAATGCAGTTTATCTGGAAACTTCGGCTATTCCGTGCAAATGGGTTGAATTCTACTGATGGAGAACCCTTGGTCGTTGTTCATGTGGGGCAATATAATACAGATTCCGGCCCCGATTTTCTCATGTCACATATTAGGTGTAAAGATAATGATTGGTTTGGTCATGTCGAGATGCATATCCAATCTTCGGATTGGGATCGACATTGTCATCAAGAAGATGTCGTTTATAATAACGTTATCTTACATGTGGTGTGGAAAAATGATAAAGTTATCTACCGAAATGATGGGACATCTATACCGACATTGGTGCTTTCGGAATATGTGGAACAGCATCTCTTGGAGCGGTATTCAGTGATGATGAATACTAAAAGTTCGATACCTTGTGAATTTCAGCTTAGTTCTGTCGATCTTTTTAAAAAATCCATATGGCTGAGTAGTTTAGCTATTGAACGCCTAGAAATGAAGTTTCAACAAATGTCGGTGATCTTAAAACAATGTAATACGGATTGGGAAAAAACTTTATGGGTATGGATCTGCAGATGTATGGGATTAAAAGTTAATGCAGATACATTTCAGGAGCTTGGGGAAAAATTACCTTGGAACATTTTACAAAAATATCGTTCCAACCTATTTAAAATAGAGGCTCTTTTCTTTGGGATCAGCAGGCTGTTTATTCAAGGACAAGAAAGCGAGTATATGAAGCGGCTAGCTGGTGAATTTGAGTATCAAAAACGTATTCATGGTATAGAGGCTATTTATGGGGTTTGGAAAAGGATGAGAATGAGACCTTATAATTTTCCTGAACGGCGAATCACGCAATTAGCTCTTTTGTTTAGTAAGAACGAGTTGGGCGTTGCTAAGATTTTGGCTGTGGATGATTTGGAGGCTGCTCGAAAATTATTTAAGATAGAGTCGCCGGGTGATTATTTTGGGGGATATTTTTCTTTCGGTACAAAAACGAAGGTAAAAACATCGGTTCGGCTGGGTAAAGAAACTATTGACACGCTTGTTATTAACGTGATTATCGTATTTCTTTTTTCATACGGTAAATATTTTAGTATTCAGTCATATATTGATAAAGCGCTAGATCTTTTGGAGCAGCTTCCTGCAGAAAAAAATGTTGTTGTGAGACAATTTACTCAATATGATTGGCCTGTTCAAAGCGCATTGCAAAGTCAAGGGATTTTGCAATTAAAGAGATTTTACTGTGATAGGAAGCGCTGCCTTCATTGCAGTATAGGATCAGAAATTTTAAAAAGAAATTAATTCTTTAAAATCTCTGCAATCTCCTTATGGCCTTTTTCATATGCCATATCCATTGGAGCTAATCCTGAAATATTGATGACTCTGGTGTCGGCTCCATTTTCGAGTAAGGCAACAATAAAGTCGATATTACCAAATTGAGCCGCGAAATGAAGTGGAGTTTCACCAGTAGCTTGAATGGCATTGACATTTGCATTAGCATCGATAAGCAACTTGCCGATCTCTTCATTGTTGTTTGCCGCAGCAATATGTAGCGCAGTGGTGAGTTGTTCATTTTTGGTTACGACATTGGGATTGACTTTTTTGGATAGTAAAAGACGGACAATGTCTGCTTTGTTGAAATATGTTGCTAAGGTCAATGGCGTAAAACCCTGTGATGACCATTCGTTGACAATAGATGGAGCTTGCAAAATAATAGCCTCCAGGTATGAGGTTAACCCGGCCGCACAGGCCTCATGGATAGTCATGGATTTGGTGTGTTGTAAAAGTGTCCGAATGATCTGGGGTTTGTTATAATAGCAAGCCAATAGGAGGGGAGAAATTCCATGACTCGTTGTTTCTTGTAAAAGTTCGGGATTTCCAATCAATAATAAGTCGATATCATGGCTTCTGCCTTCTTCAATATATTGTTCTAAAACGGAAAGGTTCATGTCTTAACAAATTGTCTAACGTTGTCACTAAAATAGACTTTATTGATGAGAATAAATGTTTGATTTGCGAAAATATTTGTATTTAATTTTGCTTGGGATTGAACTGAAATTTAGAAGAAGGGTGTTTTTACGGGGTGAATTGGATCTTAAAATCCGGGAAAAAGTTATTTTTGGGGTATTTTATATACACAAATGTGTAGTAATGCGCATAATGTTTTTGTAAATTAAAAAGTAGATGTACTTTTGTTAAGCCCCTCCCAAGGGCATGTTTTTCATAGGTAGATGTAGGGTCGGGTGTTTCTCACTACGACCCTTTTTTTATAGCTTTGTTTTTATTATTTTAAAAGAGATGTCTAAGAGAAAAATTGTTATTGCCATTACTGGAGCTAGCGGCTCAATCTATGCTAAAGTTTTACTTAAAAAACTATTGGTATTAAAAACACAGATCGCAGAAGTTGGGATTGTAATGTCGAACAATGCGAAGGATGTATGGCGTGCGGAGTTAGGCGATGAGAGTTATCAGGATGTACCGTTCAAATTTTATGATAAGGGTGATTTCTTTGCTCCTTTTGCGTCAGGGTCGGCTCGCTATGATACGATGATTGTCTGTCCGTGTTCAATGGGGACATTATCAAGGATCGCCCACGGAATTTCTTCTGATCTGACAACTCGCGCGGCAGATGTAATGCTAAAAGAACGACGAAGATTGATTTTGGTTACCCGTGAGACACCGCTAAGTATTATACATATTCAAAACATGAAATTGGTGACAGAGGCCGGAGGTATCATTTGCCCTGCATCACCTTCATTCTATAGTTTGCCAAAGAATTTGGAGGATGTTGCAGAAACTGTGGTTGATCGGATTTTGAGTCTTGCAGGGTTTGAATTTAAACATTATCAGTGGGGAGAAAATGCCTAGTTATTCCTCGTTGAAATCTATTTTTAATGTTCTTTAATAAATTTGTATTTTGTAACTTTGTTTCTCGAAATGAAGCAATCACAGGCATCACGCGAAAAAGTTATTTGCAGCTATATAATTTATAGTGATAAAGCCACCGTTTGTCTGTTAACACTGCGCACGCTATATGCTTCGATAAATAAGTTGTATCCTTTTAATTTCAATCACATTCATATATGAAAAGCTTATTGATTACTTCTGTTAAAGTAATTTTACCTGGTAATGAATTTCATCAGCAGCAAGTTGATGTATTTATCGAAAAGGGAAAGATTGCGCAGATTGGGAAATCTGTCAAAGTAGCTGATAAAAACATAGAGACCATCGATGGCGCAGGAAAAATTTTAGCGCCAGGTTTTTTTGACTTACATGCCAATTTTGGAGAACCTGGATTAGAAACCAAGGAAGACATTGTAAGTGGAACCGCAGCAGCAGCAGCGGGAGGATTTACTGGAGTTGCTGTAATGCCAAATACCGAACCGGCGATTCAAAGCCGTTCTGAAGTTGCACTTATTGTCAATACAGCGAAAGGGAATCTTGTTGATGTACATCCAATTGGAGCTATCAGTAAAAAGCGAGAAGGAAAGGAACTAGCCGAGCTATTTGATATGAAGCAAACGGGTGCTGTCGCTTTCAGTGATGGAAATAGGAGTGTACAGCAGGCAGGATTAATGAGCAGAGCGTTGTTATATGCGAAGGGATTCGATGGGTTGATTTTTTCACATGCTGAAGATGAATCTATGGCAGGTGGAAACAAAATGAATGAAGGTGCGATGAGTACTTATTTGGGGATGAAGGGTATTCCCAATCTTGCCGAATCGTTAATGGTTTCTCGTGATCTGTATTTGGCGGAATATACCGGAGCTCCAATTCATTTTGCATCCATTAGCACACCGGAAGCCGTTGACCTGATAAAAAAAGCTAAAGCAAAAGGTCTTCCAGTGACATGTGATGTTGCTGCACATCAATTGGTCTTTACTGACGAAGATATTGTCGGTTTTGATAGTAATTATAAGGTGAGTCCGCCGTTACGCACAAAGGCAGATCTTAAGGTATTACTCAAAGGAATTAAGGACGGTACTATTGACGCTGTTGTTTCGCAACATACACCGCATGAAATAGAATTTAAGAATGTAGAATTTCATATTGCAAAAAATGGAATTATTGGACTACAGACCGTATTGCCACTCATGGTTCGTGCTGGATTAAACGAAGAACAAATTGTCAATAGTCTTTCAGTTAGACCCCGACAGATTCTAGGACTTGACGTTCCTCTTATTGAAGAAGGGGCAGTAGCCAATCTTGTCGTATTTGACTCAGCGAAGACTTGGAGCTTCGATGAGAAAACCAATAAATCCAAATCAAAAAATTCTCCATTGTTCGGACAGATCTTAAAAGGCGCTGTCGAATTGGTCATCAATAATAGTCAAATCATTAAAAACGATTAAAAACCATGGAAGCAAATGTTAAAGCAGCCGTTGAGGCAGGTATATTAAATTATGGCAAGGTTGATGGAATCTCGACAGCCCCGGAGTTTCTTGAAAAGATCATTGGCGTATTCAATACGGAGGCCAGTTATCTAGAGAAATTAGAACTGTTGGATCAGTCTTTTGATGACTATCCGTTGTTTGACGAACTTCGTGAAGTATATGTCGATCTTTTATTGATGAACTTTTTCTCCAATGACGTATTAAAATTGGAAGATGATTATTTGGATTCTGAAGAATGGGAAGCGATCGAAGATGAAACAATAGATCGTGGAACAGAATTGTTGAATATTTTTCTTTATTTAGGGGAATGTAAGGATGATGAGATTGAACCTGAATTGGATGATTTCCTAAAAGAATTTTTACTGGTTGACGAAGATGAATTCCAAGACGAGCATGAAATTTATGAAGATATCATTGCTAATCAGATTGTAGTAGATAGCCCGTATGCCGAAATTGCAAAAGTAGGAAAGGGAATAAATCCGAGAAGCGAAGTTTATGAACTTTTCTATCCTATTATGAGTTTCTTTAGCGAGTTGAAACCATCTGAAAAACAATTTGAAGAGTATGCTGACGCTTCTTCCAATAAGGCTTTTGATATCGCCCTTTACCAAATAATTAGTACTTACTATAACAAATAATTTTATGGCAGAATCATTCAACCAAAGTAATGTAGGATTTGATGCGGTAATCGACAAAAAGAAAAGTATTATCTATGGTGTTATTTTAGGAATAATTTCTTTTATTCTAGGATTAGTTGTTTTGTTTGTTGTCAAAGACTTAAATTCCTTTTGGGGGGTAATGTCGATGTCATTTATTGTTAATACGGGGATTTTTGTTGTTATCTCTGCGCTGTTCGCCTTCTCTCTTAGGAAAGCAAATGGTGGATACTGGAACTTTTCTATAGCATTGAAATCGATCTTTATGATGCTTGCTATTTCTACGATTATTTCCACTATTGGTACGCAACTCTATGTTAATTTCATTAATCCAACTTTACAAGAAAAGGTGGTGACGCATACAATTAATGTTACCATTGAGTATATGGAGAAAAACAACGTGCCAGATGAAGTTATAGATTCAAAAATCGCAGAACTTGAAAAGCAAGTTGATGCTATAGGAAAGATAACCTTAGGGCAGGTGTTCAAAGGATTGGCAATCACATTGATGTTTCAATTTGTTTTTGCATTACTATTATCAGCCTTGACAAAACGAGAAAAATTGGTGATTAAGCAAGAGACCAATTAGTGTTTAATAAAATAAAATTGACCCTATAAGGTATTACTGAAAAAGTAATACCTTTGTTGGTATTATAATACTACATTTTTAGCATGATTAACATTCACATGGATATTTCTGTTGTTGTTCCTTTATTTAATGAAGAAGAATCCTTACCCGAATTGACAGCTTGGATCGACCGTGTTATGGCGGCCAATCATTTTTCCTATGAAATTATTTTAGTTGATGATGGGAGTAAAGATAATTCTTGGAAAGTTATTGAAGAGTTGAAGTTAAAGAACACGAATATTTCTGCGATAAAGTTCCGACGCAACTATGGAAAATCTGCGGCTTTAAATGTAGGCTTTGCTGCTGCACAGGGCGATGTTGTTATTACAATGGATGCTGATCTACAGGATAGTCCAGATGAGATTCCTGAACTGTATGATCGGATCGTGAACAAGGGAGCGGATTTAGTATCGGGTTGGAAGCAAAAGCGCTATGATCCATTGACCAAAACAATCCCAACCAAATTGTTTAATGGGGTAACAAGATCTATGTCTGGAATTCATAACCTGCATGATTTTAACTGTGGTCTTAAAGCTTATAAAAAAGATGTTGTTAAAAACATTGAGGTTTATGGCGAGATGCATCGTTATATACCCGTTATTGCGAAATGGGCTGGATTTACCAATATACAGGAACAGGTTGTACAGCATTACCCACGTAAATACGGTACAACTAAATTTGGGCCGGGCCGTTTTGTGAAAGGCTTCTTGGATTTATTATCCATATTTTTTGTCGGCAAATTTGCGAAAAGACCGATGCACTTTTTTGGTGTTATGGGGGTGATTAGTTTTCTTGCAGGTTTATTTATCTCCATTTATCTGATTTGCCACAAACTCATGAGTATAGCTAGCGGTACACCATTTAGAGATATAACAGATCAACCATTATTTTTCTTTGCGCTGACAGCGATTATTTTGGGAACACAATTATTTCTGACAGGTTTCTTGGCAGAATTAGTCTCTAGAAGCAGCTCCGATCGGAATGATTATCAAATTGAGAAAGTCATCTAAATAATTATGCGAATTGTGATTTTAGGATCCGCCTATCCATTGAGGGGAGGGGGGATAGCGTCTTTTAATGAACGATTGGCATTCCATTTTCAGGAGTTAGGTCATGAAGTGGATATCTATTCCTTTAGTCTACAGTATCCCAATTTTCTTTTCCCTGGGAAGTCCCAATATTCAGATGAGCCTGCACCAACCGGTCTTCATATTAAAACAATAGTGAATTCTATTAATCCACTTAATTGGATAAAGGTTGGTAGGGAGCTTAGGAAGGCGAACTACGATTTGCTTATCGTGCGATTTTGGATGCCATTTTTTGGGCCTTGTTTGGGAACAATCCAGCGACAGGTTCGAAAAAATAAACATACTAAAATTGTATGTATCGCTGATAATATAATCCCTCATGAACAGCGCATAGGGGATAAGATGTTGATCCGCTACTTTTTGAAATCTGTTGATGCTTGTCTCAGTATGAGTAAAAGTGTGCTGGCAGATCTGAAAATGTTAAGCCCCAAAATGCCAGCGGTATATACGCCGCATCCCCTCTACGATAACTATGGTGCGCATCAAAGTAAAAAGGAAGCACGTCGATTACTTAAGATTGCCGAAGAGGATAAAGTCGTATTGTTTTTTGGTTTTATTCGTCAATACAAGGGCTTAGATATCTTGCTGGAAGCATTAGCTAATTCCAAGGTTCGCGATCTCGGTGTTAAATTATTGCTTGCCGGAGAATTTTATGGTGATCCTGCTCCCTATCTGGAGCTTATAAAAAAGTATAAACTCGAAGAGTTTATTTTTATGCATACCGATTTTATTCCAAATCAGGAGGTGGGACGTTATTTTTCAGCTGCGGATTGCGTTGTATTGCCTTATCGTAGCGCTACGCAGAGTGGAATCACCCAAGTTGCTTATCATTTTGATCTTCCCATGATTGTGAGTAATGTTGGGGGATTGCCGGAATTGGTTCAAGATGGCTACGTTGGTTATGTTGTGGAACCTGATGCCTGTCAAATAGCCGACGGTATTTTTTCATTTTACCATTACAACAAAGAAGAGCAATTTAGAACGAATATTATCGATGAAAAAAGGAAATACAGCTGGGATACTTTTGGCAATGAACTTCTTAGGTTGGCGCGTTGATGAGTAGCAGTGATTTTATTTGTATATAAAATCAAATTTATCTAAGTTTGGAAGACTGAGGTAGAAATTTAAAAGGAAGGAGAGATTTTGTTGCCGTTTACACAAAGCAGTTTAACTAAGTTAGAAGAGTTTTTTAAGGAGCAAGGGTATAAAGTTAGATACGAGAAAGGTTCATTCCGCACAGGCGCTTGTATGTTGCAGACGACAAAAGTTGTAGTAGTCAATAAGTTTTCGAATCTTGAAATAAAAATCCAGTCATTGTGGAACATATTATTGGATATTGAAATTGATTCGGAAGCCATTTCTGAAAAACTTCTTCCGATTTATGAAGAAATATTGAAATCAAAAATTGTAGCTTGAGAATAACATTTTTAGGAACCGGAACATCACAAGGGGTGCCTGTAATAGCATGCCAATGTCAGGTCTGTCAATCTGAAGACAGACGTGATAAGAGGTTACGTTCTTCTATTCTTATTGAATACAATCAACATACATTGGTTGTGGATACTGGCCCAGACTTTAGGTATCAGATGTTGCGCGAGAAAGTTATGCATTTGGATGCGGTGTTAATGACACACTCACATAAAGACCATATTGCTGGTTTAGATGACGTAAGGGCATTTAATTATCAGCAGCATAGCTCAATTTCTATTTACGGTACAGCAGCTCTCCATGAAGCGCTCAGACGAGAATTTTATTATGCGTTTACAGAAGTTAAATATCCCGGAGCTCCGCGGTTGGATTTGGAAGAGATAAAGGCCGGTGTACCCTTGTCTTTATTTGGAAAAGAAATTATGCCTATTGAGGTTCTCCATTATAAAATGCCAGTCTTGGGTTTTAGGATCGGAGATTTCGCCTACATTACTGATGCGAAATTTATCAGCGCAGAATCACGGAAATTATTGGAAGGAGTAAAGATTCTTGTGGTAAATGCTTTGCAAAAGGAATCTCATATTTCACATTTAACATTGGATGAGGCGATTGAATTTGCCTATGATATTCATGCCGATAAAACCTATTTTACACATATAGGGCATCGAATGGGACTGCATGAAGCTGTTTCCAGAGAATTGCCCGAAAACATGTTTTTAGCCTACGATAGATTACAGCTTGAAATTAGCTAATCCATTTAAAATAAAACTATAGTTCTTTTTTCGTTGTTATACCTATAAAAAATAGATTTAGGTATTAAATTATAAAGAAATGGGAAATTTACTGTATATCATCGCCGTTATCTTAGTTATCATTTGGGCGATAAGTTTTTTTGGAGGTTATGCGGCTGGCAATAACATTATCCACATCCTTTTGGTCATTGCTATTATTGTGGTTTTATTGCGCGTTATTCGTGGCAATGCTTAATCCATTAAATCAAATTCAGATAGAACTGGGCAATTTGTAAGTCTTGAGGGTAGGTGATTTTTATATTTCTGGAGTCACCTTCAATGATAGCGATACGCTTGCCCATTTTCTCTACCACCGACGCATCATCTGTAAAAAGGGGATCTTCGGCTTGCTGATAGGACTTTAGAAGCAATTCTCCATGAAAAACCTGTGGAGTTTGTACTAACCAGGTATGATTTCTATCAACAGCAGAGTTGGATGTGGTGTCTCCCATCCGAACTGATTCAATGCTCTTTTGTGCTAAGACAATTGCCTGATGATCATACGCCCCCTGGAAGGCTTTTTTAATAAGAGCTTCAGTGATGATAGGCCGAGCTCCGTCGTGCACCGCAATATAGTCTTTTGGACCGATATCAAAATTTTGCTGAATGTAATCTATTCCGTTCGTTACACTTTCGAAGCGGGTTTGTCCGCCAAAAGCGATATGTATAGGGCGATCAAACTGATGCTTCAAACACAGTTCGGTCCAAAAACTTTCCATTGGCTCGCTGATGACCAAAATAACTTCCGAAATGGTTTCTGATTGGCAAAATCGATTAATTGTATGCATAACAATCGGCAGTCCATTTAAGTCAAGAAACTGCTTTGGAAGATCGCTATTCATTCTGTTTCCGGTTCCGGCAGCAACGATAATTACAAAGTTCATGTTGTTATTGAAAGGTTATTATTTAAAAAAACGTGGATAGTTTAAGGCTATCCACGTTTTTTTATTTTATCTTTTAAGCCACATCGTTAAACGATTAACATAGCGTCGCCATAGCTGTAGAATCTATACTTTTCTTTTACAGCAACTTCATAGGCATTCATCACATTTTCGTAGCCTGCAAACGCAGCAATCATTACTAAAAGTGTGGATTCTGGTGTATGGAAGTTTGTAATCATTGAGTTTGCAATACTGAAATCGTAAGGAGGATAGATGAACTTACTCGTCCAGTCAGACGCCGCTTTTAAGTGGTGATCTGCAGAAACAGAAGATTCTATTGCACGCATAGAAGTCGTTCCTACAGCACACACGCGACGTTTGTTGTCGATTGCTCTATTGACAACGCGTGCAGCTTCATCAGTGATGATGAACTGTTCCGAATCCATTTTATGTTTGGTTAAATCTTCGACTTCAACGGTACGGAAAGTTCCAAGACCAACGTGAAGAGTAACCTCTGCAAAATCAACACCTTTTAGTTCCAGACGTTTCATTAACTCTCTTGAGAAGTGAAGTCCAGCTGTAGGAGCAGCAACAGCACCTTCATTTTTTGCGTAGATCGTTTGGTAACGGAATTTATCTTCCGGCGTGGCTTTACGTTTGATGTATTTAGGAAGCGGAGTTTCACCTAAGATTTCAATATTACGACGGAACTCTTCATCGGTACCATCAAATAAAAATCTAATTGTACGGCCACGAGAAGTTGTATTGTCAACTACTTCGGCAACCAATAAGTCATCATCACCGAAATATAATTTGTTGCCTACACGGATTTTACGCGCAGGATCTACCAACACATCCCAAAGACGAAGTTCATTGTTCAATTCACGCAACAAGAAAACTTCAATCGTAGCTCCAGTTTTTTCTTTATTACCGTAAAGGCGGGCTGGAAAAACTTTAGTATTGTTTAAGATCATGACATCTTTGTCATCGAAATAATCCAATACATCTTTGAAAATTTTGTGTTCAATTTTACCAGTATCTCTATGTAGGACCATCAAGCGTGATTCGTCACGATTTTCAGAAGGTTCAGAAGCAAGTAATGATTCTGGTAAGTTGAATTTAAATTGAGATAACTTCATCTTTAATGATATATATTTTAATGTCTGCCTTTCAGTGCATTACAGTGCACCAAATACTAGGTTGCAAAAAGCATACAAAGTTATAACTTTTTCGGGTATAGAAAGGGCTTATTTCTAATTTATGTATATATTTTTAACGATTTTGACATTAAATCAAAACTATATTGTATTTTAGAATACAATTATGCTATTTTTTAGATTGATATTGGAGAGTTGTCAGTTTGCTTTTTCGGCATTAAAAGACAATCGTACTCGCACCTTACTATCGCTGTTGGGTGTGACCATCGGTATTTTTACGATTATTGGTGTATTTTCTGCGGTAGATACCCTACGGAATAATATAGAGGAATCAGTAAAGAAGATCGGTAGCAAAACACTTTATATTGAGAAATGGCCCTGGGATGGAGGTCCAAATTTCCCTTGGTGGAAATACTTGAATAGACCTGAACCTACATACAATAATTACCTGGATTTGAAGAGTCGGATGACGACAGCCGAGTATATGGCGTATATGATCAATATTGGTAATACGACTATAAAATATAAGAATAATTCGGCCCAAGGCTCATCGGTCAATGCAGCGACCTATGAGAACCTGTACATTCAAAATTTGAATATTGTGGATGGTCGTTACTTTGCTGAAAGCGAGTCGAGGGGTGGAGCTCTTGTAACTGTGTTGGGAGCAAATATTGCGGAAGGGCTTTTTCCTAATGAGGAACCTGTTGGCAAATATATTAATATGTTAGGCCGAAAAATTCAGGTTATCGGTGTATTAAAGAAAGAAGGAAATGGTGTATTGATCAATACCTCCCCCGATGATACCGCCTTTATTCCATTTGAGCTTGCGAGAAATTTGGTCAACTATGATAATTTCTCACCGAGCATAGCGATGGTTATTAAATCGAACTATACGCTTGGCGAGGCGGAGAGCGAAGCGAAGACACTCATGCGTTCGATTCGTCGTATATCGCCACAACGGGAGGAAAACTTTTCCATTAACCAGACAACAATGATTACAGGTGCGCTGGATCAGCTTTTTGGGATAATTAATCTTGCGGGTTTTTCAATCGGTATTTTTTCGATTTTGGTTGGTGGCTTCGGTATTGCCAATATCATGTTTGTCAGTGTCAAAGAGCGTACACATATCATCGGAATCCAGAAAGCGCTGGGGGCTAAAAATTTCTTTATTCTTTCACAATTTTTAGTTGAGTCTATCGTACTATGTTTGTTGGGGGGAGGGATAGGCCTCGTTGTTGTTTATTTTTTGGCGTTTCTAGTGCAAGCTGCAACTGGCGTTGCTATTGTCGTAAGTTTAAAAATGGTTATGCTTACCGTTTCGCTTTCGACGTTTATTGGTCTCATATCAGGTATTGTTCCGGCCCTAATGGCTTCTCGATTGGATCCGGTAGAAGCGATCCGGAGTAAATAGAAAGCGATATGTTTAAAAAAGCTCAATTTTCGATATTGCAAGGATTTTGGCTTTTAATTTTTGCCTATAGCTGTATGCTGATGGCTGAAATCACACTTCGCTATCGTGGGTTCTCACTCGATGCGAATTTCCTGATGATTAAACAAACGGAAATTGAAGAACTTTGGTGGTATCGCTACGTATTTTATGTCCATGTCTGCACAGCTATCTTTGCCTTGCCTGCCGGCTTTACGCAGTTTAATACTTATCTATTGAATAAATATCCGCGAGTCCATCGAAGTATCGGGTATTTGTATGTATTCGCCATTTTGGTTTTTGCTGCTCCTTCAGGTTTGCTTATTGGATCCGTGGCAAATGGCGGGTTAACCTCTATTATTGCATTTGAATTATTGGGGCTTGGATGGTTTTATTTCACCTGGCGGGCAGTTCGTTTGGCGAGTCAGCGAAAATTTGATAAACACCGTGATTTTATGATCCGTAGTTTTGCCTTAACCTGTTCTGCACTTACCCTACGTTTTTGGAAGCTTGCTTTAGTATACCTGTTTCAGCCTAATCCGATGGATCTCTATCAAATTATTGCCTGGTTGGGGTGGGTCCCTAATTTGTTGTTGGCGGAATTTATTATTTATCAAAAAAATCATAAATTATGAGGAAGAACCTTTGTTTAATGTTAATGCTTGGAGCAATCCTTGGTTGTAAGGACGGGAAAAGCAAAAAGAATGAAGCCACCGAAACAAAAGATACTGTTGTGGCCGAAGCTGAGGCACATCAGGAACTTTATGGCAATTGGGTGGGCGAATTTGTTGTGGATGAAAGTACTCTTGAGGAAGGAGAAGGGCTGCCCACAACAGATTATTCTCCGAAGATAAATTTGACCATAAAAAAAATTACGGATAAGGGTAATATCTTCGGACAGAATGTTGTCAAAGGAAATCTGCGCTCTTTTGTGGGGAAATTGGAGGAAAATGGTGCCGATATTCGGTTATTATTGGATGAACCCGGCGACAAAAAGTCCGACGGGCGATTTGAAATTAAGCTTAATCACGATACCTTAATAGGCAATTGGACCGCATATGACCAAGGGGTAAAGATTAAAAAGCGAAGCTTTAAATTGTTGAAAAAGCAGTTCGCCTATAATCCAAATCTGATGCTAAAAAATCAGGATGGAGAAGACGGAACTTTGGTCGACTGGATTAACGAAAAAAGAAAGGAGGAAACTGATGTGGATGGAGATTCAACTTATACTTACATTATTCAATACTATCGATCGGCATCCCCTGCGGTCTTTACTGTAAATGCATCTAAACAAAAGTTGACGGAGAAAGACCTTAAAAACCTCAAGAAATTAGATCTGGAGATTATTCGGAATACGATTTTTGCCCGACATGGCTATGCGTTTACCAAACCTAGCATTCGCCAGTTTTTTGAACCTGTAGATTGGTATGTGCCTATTTCAAAAGATGTGTCTGCAGACTTAAGCCCCTTAGAAAAAGATAATATAGCTTTGCTGACTAGATTTGAAAAATATGCAACGGATAATTATGACACCTTCGGAAGGTAATGCAGTCAACATTAGTCATGAATATTCGAAAGATCAGTATCACACAAAAGGCTTTACATCGTAAAGCCTTTTGTGTGATATCAAGAGTTTATGTTTTATTATTTCTTCCGAATAGAGATCGCATTTTTATGCGCTTGCAGGCCTTCGAGTTCAGCGAGTATTTCAACTACCGACCCGATTTGTTGAAGTCCAGTTTCGCTTATATGCTGAAAAGTAACTTTTTTCACAAAAGAATCTACTGATACGCCGGAGTAGGAGCGTGCATAGCCTGATGTAGGCAGCGTGTGATTTGTACCTGAGGCATAATCTCCTGCGCTTTCAGGGGTTAAGTGACCTAAGAAAACCGAACCAGCGTTACTGATATAGCGTGTTAAGGACTCCCATTGGTCCGTCTCCAAAATAAGGTGTTCTGGCGCATAGTCATTTGAAAACTGTATGGCCTCCTGAAGATTCTCGACAGTTATTGCATAGGAATTTTCAATCGCTTTTGCAGCAAGTTCCTTGCGAGGCAAAACCGCTAATTGGGCTACTAATGCTGTGTTGACGGCATCAACTATAGTCGCGGAAGTTGCAACCAGCACAGCTTGACTGTCGGCTCCGTGTTCGGCCTGTGCCAAAAGATCTGCGGCGACAAATGCTGGATTAGCCGACTCGTCAGCGATGACCAGTACTTCGGATGGCCCCGCAGGCATGTCAATGCTAACATTTGCAAGGCCCTGTATGATGGATTTTGCTTTTGTGACAAACTGATTTCCTGGGCCAAATATCTTATCGACTTTTGGTATAGTCTCTGTTCCAAACCCCATAGCAGCAACAGCTTGAGCGCCTCCAACGAGGTATATTCTATTTATCTTAAGTAATTTTAAACAAAAAGCAACAAAGCCATTTATTTTTCCATTGGATTGTGGAGGAGAACAAACGACAATCTCTTTACATCCAGCTATTCTCGCAGGAATACCGAGCATTAAAAGTGTGCTAGGTAAAACTGCTGATCCCCCTGGGATATAAAGGCCAACTTTTTCAATGGGACGAACCTCGCGCCAGCATTTTACGCCGGGCATCGTTTCAACAGTGCGCTCCCTTTTTAATTGTGTACTATGGAATTTATGTATATTTTGAAACGCGATTTCCAATGCTCTTTGTTGATCGCGGTCAATGGTAGATGCCAGTGCGTCGATATCTTCCTCGTCTAAATATAATCTGTCAAGTTCAACTTTATCAAATTTGGCCGCATATTCGCGTAATACGATATCACCTTGGTGGCGTACTTGTTGAATAATTTCCTGGACAACCTCTTGTATTGCATTGTTTGGATCCGTATTCCTAGCGACCAGTTGCTGGATTTCGGTTTTTCCTAACGTTTTGTAATCATATTTTTTTAACATGGTTGTATAAGTGCATCAAGTTTAAAGAATGATTTTTTCAATGGGCATCACAACGATACCTTGGGCACCTTCAGCTTTTAACTTATTGATCTTATCCCAAAAGTCATCTTCAGTGATAACGGTGTGTACGGCTACCCAACCTTCTTCTGCCAGTGGAACAACCGTAGGGCTCTTAACACCATGCAATAAAGAAGTGATGGCTGGCAAATTTTTCTTTTCGACATTCAATACCACATATTTAGTTTCTTTTGCTAAAAGAACAGATTCGATACGTTGTACTAATTCGGTCAAAACTTCATTGCCTTCTAATCCCTTTCTTCCAACCAAAATGGCTTCTGAATTTTTGACATCAGCAAAAGGTTTCAAACCGTTGCTTTTTAGTGTTCCTCCGGTAGATACGATATCGCAGATCGCGTCACTAAGACCCAAGCCCGGTGAAATCTCAACTGAGCCGGATATCAAACGGATGTCTGCATTAATCTTATAATCGTCTAGAAAATTCTTTAGGATATTTGGATAAGAGGTTGCGATTGCTTTGCCGTTAAGGTCTTTAATATCTTGGATGGTGCTATCTTTGGGAATAGCCAGTTTCAATGTACATTTTCCAAAACCAAGCCGTTTGATGTATTCTACTTTGGATTCGGTCTCATCGATGATGTTTTCACCGACGATGCCCAGGTCGGCTATGCCTTGTTCCACATATCCCGGAATATCATCATCTCTCAGAAATAATATTTCCAGTGGGAAATTCCCAACAGTTGTGATTAAAGAACTTTTGTAGTTCTCGAAGTCTAAACCACAATTTTTCAGTAATTGAACAGATTTTTCGTTTAACCTACCCGATTTTTGGATAGCAATTTTAAGATTTTTCAACGCTTTATAAATGTTAGCAGTAAATTATTAATAATAAGAAATCAAACAAGAGGGAAGGTATTCTACGTAAGAACACATTAAATTAACATATCGCCACAATGGCGATGATGCAAATGAAAATGATGTACGTAAGTATAAACCATGTTTGTATTAATAACTGCAAGCAAATGTATAGTAAATTAATGGGAAATGCAAGACTATCATTTTAAAATTCTTATCCCAATGGACTTGTTGTTGAAATGAATTCAATTTTCTTGAAAAAAATGTGAAAACAATGCTGTTGATTGGGGGAATATACCATAATTTAGACAAAAGGTAATGCTGATTTCCTATCCTTATAGTAGGCTGTTTGAATTACTTTAAATAGCAAGTTGTGAAATCTTGTTCAATCGAAACGCTTTTTATAGGCTGACAACTCACATAAATTTTCTTATTTTTAGGAATTGGGGGTGACATACTAAGTTAGTAGCGAATAAGAGTTGCAGTAGTAGGGAGTATAAGTTGTTGTTTAATAAATAGGAGGAATGTGTTTAGTGGTACATGTTTCAAAGGGATTATAAATTAGATAGATTATTTGTTTGATGAAAAGATTAGCTTTTATTTTTATTTGTTGGATTAACTGTCTATGTGGTCCTGTCCTTGGACAGGAAAAGCCAGCGTCTACGTTAGATATCCGTATATTGGAGTCCATAGCCGAGACTCGGACAGCGCCACAAACACAAACATTTAAAGTGCTTTCTGATATCAATAACTATGTTCAGATAGCCGTTCCTGTAGGTTTACTGGTTGCAGGTGCGGTCAACGATGATAAGGCAATGCGTCAGAATGCCTTGTATGTTGCTAGTAGTACAGCTGTAACAGCGCTCGTGAATGTTGGGTTAAAACATATTTTTAAGCGAAGCAGGCCATTTAAAAAATATCCTAATTTCATATCGGTTCGTACGGCCGGTGGGTATTCCTTTCCGTCTGGTCATACCTCATCTGCTTTTGCTACTGCTTCTGCTTTGTCTCGGGCTTACTCAAAGTGGTACGTCGTCGCACCATCGCTTTTATGGGCGAGTAGCGTGGGGTATTCAAGGATGTATCTGGGCGTACATTTTCCCTCCGATGTGTTAGCAGGTGCTGTACTGGGAACAGGAGCAGCCTTTGCTTTAGATGGATTAAAGAAATAATATAGAAATAGAAAAAATGATGCAACAGGTTATTAAAATATTGGTTGTTGGATGTGGAAATATGGGCGCATCTCATGCGAAGGCATATCACGATTTAGATGGCTTTCAAATTGTGGGGCTAGTAGCTCGTGGGGAGAGCAAAAGTAAACTGAATGAACAATTGGGAGGCAACTATAAATTGTTTGAATCTTATGAGGATGCACTTCAGGAAACGAGGCCGGATGCCGTTTGTATAGCGACCTATCCGGATACACACAAAGCGTATGCTATAAAAGCCTTTCAGGCTGGTGCTCATGTTTTTATTGAAAAGCCTTTAGCTGAAGATGTGATTTCCGCGCAGGAGGTCGTCGATGCAGCAGTGAAATATGATAAAAAATTGGTTGTTGGATATATTTTGAGATATCATCCCTCATGGGTCAAATTTATTGAAATAGCTAAAACGATGGGAAAACCACTTGTTATGCGTATGAATCTCAATCAACAGAGCCATGGGTATATGTGGGATGTGCATAAAAATCTAATGGCTAGTTTAAGTCCCATTGTTGACTGTGGAGTTCATTATATTGATGTCATGTGTCAAATGGTGGGTGCGAAACCATTGTATGTATCTGCAATCGGAGCGCGGTTAACCGATGAGATTCCTGCTTGGAACTACAACTACGGACAATTGCAGCTGCATTTTGAAGATGGGTCCGTAGGATGGTATGAAGCTGGATGGGGACCAATGGTTAGTCAGAACGCTTTTTTTGTAAAGGATGTTTTTGGACCTAAGGGGGCAGTTTCCATTGTCGCAAATAAAGCAAGCGATGAAGGTAAATCGGATTCGGTAGCATCCCATACACAAACAGAAAGCCTTCGCGTACATTATGCCGATTTAAATGCGGCAAATGAATTTACGAAGGTCGATGAGTGGGTCAATTTATCTGATGAGCCCGACCATCAGGAATTATGTAACCGGGAGCAGTTATTCTTTCAGCAGGCGATTGTAGATAATTTGGACCTTTCAGATTCGATGGAAGATGCTGTTAATAGTCTACGAATTGCTTTGGCATGTGACGAAGCGGTGAAAACTAGGCAGATGATTAAATTGTAGTATATTTTGCTTAGTGGTCTTTTTTTTGCTTTTTATGGAAATATGAAGCGAAAAAAGTAAATAAATAAAAAAATAGCGTAAAAGATAGGCTTTTTGGTCTGTCTTTTGTTATTTAGCTACATATTTATCATTCTTATGAATAATTTACTCAACGTTGCACTATTATTTGGATTATCAATTTCGACAACCTATGCACAAGATAAGCAATGGCAGATGGAGTTGGTGTTTAAAGGTGAAGTTTCCCCTGAAAAATTTGAAAATGAAGTTCCGGAATTTGCAAAAGAGTTTTATGAGCCATTTTTGAAAGGAAAAATGGCTTATCGGAATGTGGAGATTTTGGCTGATGCCGATTATTCTTCCACTGTAGTGAATCAAAAAGCACATGCTATTTTAAATCGAAAATTAGCAAAAACATATTCGTATTCGGTTGGAGATGATGTTGTTACTGCCGAAGCATACAGTCCATCCTATAAGATTGTCAGTACGAAGTTAGGGGAGTCGGAAGGGCCTTATGTGCAGCTGCAAGATATGGGCGAGATCGAATCGATAGCGGGAATTACCTGTAAGAAAGCAAAGTTATTTATAAAAAACCATGCCGATTCCGCGGTAGCAACGGTATGGTATTCGGAAGCAGTGCCCACTTATTATCTAACAGCATTTTCATTTATCAATGATTTGCCTGGAGGTGTGCTCAAATTGTCTTTGGGTGAAAACAATGACCTTGGTTTTGAAACAACAAAAGTGATCAATGTATCGTCTGTGACAGATTTTGCACTCCCTAAAAACGCAAAGGTGATTGATATCTCAGGGGGAGGGAATATGAGTGAAGGGGAAGATGTGAGTTTGTTTGAAGATACTTTTCCATTGGAAAAATCACTTAAATGGACGATGGTCAAGGATAAAGATACCAATGATGAATATTATGGTATAAAAAGCATAGCGGGAGAAGACGTGTTGCCTTGCTCTCTTTTCTCATTAGCCTATTTTAATGAGCAGACTGCTATTGTTTCAGATAAAGATAATTATTTCTGGTTGTTGGATAAGAAAGGAGGAAAGGTGAATAAAGAAGGGTTTGACTGGCTTACGCCTGCAAATCAAAAACTGGCCATTTTTCAAAAAGATGGTAATTTTGGATTGATCACACAGGAAGGGAAAGTTCTGCTTGACAAAAAGGAAAATATCAGTAAATTTTTAGACAATTATTTGATGTTCTCTGAAAATGGAAAAGTTGGATTGTTGGATGAAAATGGGAAGATTTTATTAAAGGCGAACTTATTATTTTTAGATGCTGATAATGCTGGAAATGTTCTGGTCCGGGAGAAGGAGGGTGAAGAAACGAAAACGTTAGACCTGGAAGCTTTTTTAAAGACCTATGTGAAGTGATTTTAAAGTACATGCATTAATATAGATTTATTATTTATAAAAAAGGCCTTCGATACTATCGAAGGCCTTTTTTATGTGTCTATTTAATCGTGCATTTGCACGATTAAGGAATGTTCAAGAACTTATGTGTTTGTAGTGAAATATCCCATTTAGGGTTTTCTTTTACGTAGTCAATAATAGAAGGTGTCATCTCTTTAGATTTCGACCATTCAGGTTGAAGGTATAATCTACAGTTTTGTCCTACAAGTTGTGCGTATTCTTCTCCCCATGCGAAATCGCTTTTATTGAAAACGATAACTTTAAGTTCACCAGCAGCTTCTAACACATCTTTGCGTGGAGCTTTGAATTTTTTTGGAGATAAACATATCCAGTCCCATTCGCCACTCAAAGGATATGCACCTGAGGTTTCAATAAACGTTTTAATGCCCGCTTCATGAAGTCCTTTTGTTAGGTAATCCAAATTATAAATAAGTGGTTCGCCACCCGTAATGACAACTGTTTTTGCCGGATATTTCTTTGCATTTTCGATAATCGAATCTGCGGTTGTAAGGGGGTGGATAGATGCATCCCAACTTTCCTTTACATCGCACCAGTGGCAGCCCACATCGCAACCACCCAATCGTATGAAATAAGCAGCAGTCCCGGTGTGGTAGCCTTCTCCCTGAATAGTGTAAAATTCTTCCATTAAGGGCAATAGTGTTCCGTCTTCTGGTACTTGATTTGACATAGTTAAAATTTCAGTCTGCAAAGGTAGCAAATATTAATGAGATGCTCAATTTGTCCTGTGGCTTTTAAGTAGCTGTCCTGTCATTTTTTTTATATATAGTTGCAGGTAATAATCTGTTTTATCCATTTATTTTTAGGTTGATGTTTAAGCAAAGCACATTGTTTACCGACACTATGGTATCAGGTTTATACAATGTTTTCTATTAACAGCGAAACAATACTCTTTTTACAGGGGGGTAACAGGGGGTTAATAGGGATTTACCCCTGCTAACCCCCTGTTATACCCCTGTTAACCCCCTGCTATACCCCTGTTAGTATATAACCTGATTTTCATTCATTGTTGGGATATACATTGGGACAATAGAGAGGAGCTGTTGATCAATAAGATCAGATTATCAATTCGTTTTAAACTGCAATGATGAGGATGTAAAGCTGATGAAATCGGTGTGTTTGAACAGAGGACAGGAGCGGGGCTAGTAATTATACCTGTATAATGCGTTGAATAGCGCTAAACTCCTGTTATTTTATCAGAATTTTTACTAAATTTGTGTCAGAATTTATTTATTGAAGACGTAAGTGTAATAACATAATTGTACATGTTGTTTTATGTTTTCTATTTTTTAACAATTTAAAGATCATAGTTGTAAATGATTAAAATTACACTACCGGATGGTTCCGTAAGAGAGTATCAACAAGGGATCACTGCTGCAGAGATTGCGTTATCAATCTCGGAGGGGCTTGCAAGAAACGTCCTTGCTGCCGAAGTTAATGGTGAAGTGTGGGATTCTACCCGTGCTATTGAAAATGACGCTACTGTCAAGTTATTGACCTGGAATGATACCAAAGGTAAATCCACTTTTTGGCATTCTTCAGCCCACTTATTGGCTGAGGCTTTGGAGGTATTGTATCCTGGGATTAAATTTGGTATTGGTCCCGCGATTGAAACCGGATTTTACTACGATGTTGATTTTGGTGATCGTGAATTTTCGTCTGATGACTTTAAAGCGATCGAAGACAAGATGCTGGAGCTGGCTAAACGGAAAGAAACATTTGAACGTAAAGCTGTTTCGAAATCGGATGCATTGGCTTACTTTACTGAAAAAGGAGATGAGTATAAGCTAGATTTAATCAAAGACTTGGAAGATGGAAAGATTACTTTCTATACTCAAGGGGAATTTACAGATTTATGTCGTGGGCCTCATATTCCAAATACTGGGTTTATCAAAGCGATTAAATTGACTAATGTTGCCGGTGCTTACTGGAGAGGTGATGAGTCTCGCAAACAGTTGACACGTATTTATGGTGTTACGTTCCCTAAAGCATCGGAGCTTACAGAATATTTGAAATTTATAGAAGAGGCGAAAAAACGCGATCACCGTAAACTGGGGAAAGAGTTGGAACTTTTTGCTTTTTCTGAAAAAGTTGGTGCAGGTTTGCCTCTTTGGTTGCCTAAAGGTGCTGCATTACGTCAAAAGCTGATAGACTTCTTACAGAAAGCACAGTTAAACTCAGGGTATGAGCCTGTTGTTACTCCGCATATCGGACATAAGCAGTTATATGTGACTTCTGGACACTATGAGAAATATGGCGCGGATTCATTTCAGCCGATAAAGACTCCGATCGAAGGAGAAGAGTTTTTGTTAAAACCAATGAACTGTCCGCATCACTGTGAAATTTATAAAGTAAAACCACGTTCGTATAAGGACTTACCGGTTCGATTTGCAGAGTTTGGTACTGTATATCGTTACGAACAGTCTGGTGAGCTTCACGGATTGACAAGGGTGCGTGGATTTACTCAGGATGATGCCCATTTATTTTGTCGTCCCGATCAGGTTAAAGATGAATTCAAAAAGGTAATCGATTTAGTACTTTATGTTTTTGGAGCCTTAGGCTTTAATGATTATACAGCACAAGTGTCGTTACGTGATCCTGAGAATCGTACGAAGTATATTGGTACTGACGAAAACTGGGCTTTGGCTGAATCTGCAATTATTGAAGCTGCAGAGGAAAAAGGCTTGCCGACAGTCGTAGAATATGGTGAAGCGGCTTTCTATGGTCCAAAATTGGATTTTATGGTGAAGGATGCTTTAGGTCGTAAATGGCAGTTGGGTACTATACAGGTGGATTACAATTTGCCTGAGCGCTTTGAGTTGGAATATACAGGAAGTGATAACATGAAACATCGCCCTGTGATGATTCACCGTGCGCCCTTCGGATCTTTAGAACGTTTTGTGGCTGTATTGATCGAACATTGTGCTGGACAATTCCCATTATGGCTTGCTCCTGAGCAATTTATCGTCTTGCCAGTGTCAGAAAAATATGAAGAATATGCTCAAAATGTTTTGAATTCGCTAAATAATTCCGATATTCGCGGACTGATAGACTTACGTGACGAGAAAGTGGGCAGAAAAATCAGAGACGCCGAAGTGAAAAAGCTTCCTTATATGTTGATTGTAGGGGAAAAAGAGGTGGAAAATGGCACAGTTTCTGTACGTAAACATGGCTCAGTGGAATTAGGAACTATGACTGCTGAGGCATTTAGAGATATATTAATTAAGGAAATAACCGTTTAATTTTTAAACATTTGGCATTAAAAAGACCCGGTGGTCCAAGACCACCAATGAGAAAGAAAGAACCAGATCACCGCATTAATGAGTTAATCAAAGTACCTGAGGTACGTTTGGTAGGAGATAATGTGGAGCAAGGAGTTTTCCCTACGCGCAAAGCGTTAGAGTTGGCTGATGAGTTGGAACTTGATTTAGTGGAGATTTCGCCAAATGCTGTACCGCCGGTTTGTAAGATTATCGACTACAGTAAGTTTGTTTACGAACAGAAGAAGAAACAAAAGGAAATCAAAGCTAATGCAAAACAGACTGTTATTAAAGAAATCCGTTTCGGACCTAACTCTGGTGAGCATGATTTTGAGTTCAAATTGAAGCATGCGATTAAGTTTCTTGAAAGTGGAGAGAAAGTTCGTGCTTATGTACACTTCAAAGGTCGTGCTATTGTACACAAGGATCAAGGTGAAATCTTGTTGTTACGCTTTGCTCAGGCTTTAGAGGATTACGGTAAAGTAGAGCTTTTACCGAAATTAGAAGGTAAACGCATGTTTTTAACAGTAGCTCCAAAGGCTCCTAAAAAATAATAAGAATTCTAACAGATTGATATAAAATTTATAAGTATTATGCCAAAAGTTAAAACCAATTCCAGCGCAAAGAAACGTTTCAAATTGACTGGAACAGGTAAAATTGCAAGAAAAAACGCTTTCAAAAGCCACATCTTGACAAAAAAGAGCACAAAACGTAAACGTAACTTAACACAAACAAGTTATGTATCTGATGGCGATATGGGCAACGTAAAACGTATGCTTGCTATCGGTAAATAAGTTTTATTCGATTTTATTAATAATAATTTTTTAACCGGGTATAAGGTTGTAAGTTCATTGAAATACATGACACCTTCTACCAAACTAATTTTAAAAATATGCCACGTTCGGTTAACGCAGTAGCTTCTAGAAGAAGACGCAAAAAAATCCTAGGCCTTGCAAAAGGTTACTTTGGATCACGTAGCAAAGTTTATACTATTGCTAAAAATACAGTAGAAAAAGGTTTACAATACGCTTACCGCGATCGTAAAACCAAAAAACGCGAGTTTAGAGCTTTATGGATTCAACGTATCAACGCTGGAGCTCGTCAACACGGAATTTCTTATTCCCAATTGATCGGTAAATTAAACGCTAAAAACATTGGTTTGAACCGTAAGGTTTTAGCTGACTTAGCTTTAAATAACCCAGAAGCTTTCAAAGCAGTTGTAGACGCAGTAAAATAGAGTTTTTAATCCGCTGTCAATTTGTTAGAGATATTAAAGGAGCCTAAAAGGCTCCTTTTTTTGTTATGACGGTTACTGTATCTTTTTTGGGACGTTATGTGCCAGGTAAACCCAATTCAATGCTATGTTTCATTTTAGTTCTTACTCCCCAATTATACTCTTGATGCAAGTGACGCTGTATATTACAACTTATAGCTCTTTTAGATTTGAAATTAGGTTTGATTTTTGTTGATCTGTAGAAAACATAACATTATGAAACTAAGAACAATTACATTTGGATTTTCACTTCTTTTGATCGGAAGTTTGGTGATGGCGGCCAAAGAGCCAGTTTCGAAGGCTCTAACGAACGATGTGGTTAATCAGCAGGGAAAAGTTATCTCAATTGAAGGGGTGAACAATAATCGTACGATAGAGGCCAAAGGGGGGGAGATTGTACAAATAGAAGGTGCTGACAATAAAGTTGTAATCCGTGGCAATGTAAGTAAATTGATTATTGAGGGGAAGGGGAATACTGTAACAGGGAATGACATTACAACGGTGACGATAGAGGGGGCAGACAATATGGTTAATATTGGTTCAGTAGAGACTGTTCAAATTGAAGGAGTCAAAAACCATGTCCATTATAAGTCTACGAAGAACAAGTCTGGTCAGGTAAAAGTGTCTACTGAAGGCGCGGATAATATGGTGATGAAAATGAAATAATGTAAATCAGATTTCCATAAAAAAGGGTTGTGTATATTATTTACAGAACCCTTTTTTATGAAAATGGTAGCTACGGTTTGTCTTGATCGTCCTCGGGATGACTGCGAGCAACTGTATCCCCCTGGGATTGAAATTCCGCTCCAGCTTCGTTTTCTCCTTGTTTCATCGTTGAATAAGGCTTTAGAAAGTCTTGATCAAAAGGATGCTCTGTCGCAGCCTTGGGAATAATCTGATCGTTCTGATATGGGCGAACACAGGTACCCTTTACACGTTCCGATTTATAGACATAAGTTCCCCAAATACAGAAAAAGATAATAGTTCTTATCGTATCTTCATATTTGGTAAATATGTCATCGGTTTTATTCAAGTATTGTTTGAACATAAAATAGCCTGCAATTGCATCTAGTGTACAAAATATGGCCATAAATAGTGCAACCATAAAGAAGGTCTGAGCGAAAATATCCCTTCTCTTAATTAGAAGGATACAGCTATAAATCAATCCAGACAGTATCAATATATTACCGATTATTTCCAATAATAGTAAAGTTCTGTATAGAACGGGGGAAACACCTTCCAGTTGATCTACCGCTTGCCAAGTATTTAAACTAAAGAAAGACTGTTGGAAGATAAATATACCGGATAAGGTCAATATATTTATAAATAGTACAATAAGCAGTATGATCATCCATCCGCCGATCTGATCGTGATAAATCTCGTCATAAGGTTTGATGATAAAAGCTTTGGTCTTATTATACTTTTTAACAATATACCAGATGACAGCTGGCACCAGAAGAACGAATAGGATCAGGACAAACCAATTAAAGTCTTCCGCCGATGCCGGCGTACTCAGATCAGTTATCCCATCTGTTACATATCCGTCATTGTCAAGATAGAAGCCATTATAAAAGATATGATCACGATCTGCAAAATCTGCATAATACTGTTTCAGGTCTTTTTGTTCGACAAAGGGTTCGTGGAAACTTAACGTGTATGCAACCTTAATACTATCCTGTTCTACTTCCAGTGTTTTGCCGAAAACATACGCAGTGCGGTCGAAATAACTATTGTCTCTATAATTACCGAATTCTTTTTTCCCTTTGTTGACAATATACATTTCGTAGGTTAGATCTGTTGGAAAAGAAAGGCTTAGGGGAGCAATACGATCCTCCATAATCTCTGGAAGCTTGTCATTTATATTTGTTCCCAACAAAGGAATATATTTTTTAGTAGATCCGCTTTCTGTCTTTCCAATGTTTTTTATTTTATACTTTTCGATGATCTCCACAATATTGTTCTCCACATCATCTTTGTATTGTATATGACTAATTTTATTGATCTTCGGATAGATCTTGGCATAATACTCCAAGTATTGCTTCTGTATGTCATTTTTTGCACTACTTTGAATATAAGTACGCATATCGTCCGCTTCATTTCCAACATAAGTTGTGTGGACATCAAGGGTAGCCTCAAATTTGCCTTCCATCGTCAAGGTTTCCTTGACTTTAATATTGCCGACAATATGCTGCGGTACGTCTGTAAGCTTTCCACTACCCATAGTCGAGAGTACTTTTCCATAAGCTGGGAAATACCTGTTTTTGATATCTCCACCCTGATTAGTTATGGTTGGGTCAATATATTGGGACCGTCCACTAATATTAACTTCAATAACCATATGGTTGAAAGCATAAGGCGAGGGAAGTTCTTCCTGCAGGCCTCTATTCTTATAGGTATTGGCTAATACGAGTCCTGCATCAATATTCTTGTTTTTGAGCATTGTGGCCAGCAGCATTGATTTATCTTTACAATCGCCGTAGCGCTGGGAAAATACTTTTTCTGGAACATTTGCCCGGTGCGAATATTCTCCCATCTCAATACCCATATAGCGTATCTCATTTTGTACAAAGTCGCAGGCCTTTTTCAGGTACGCATAGGGTTGCCCGTTGGACTCTTTCCAAAGTTGATTGACGAAGGCTTGAAGTGTACTTGTCGTTGCTATTTGTGGAATAGGATTAATTTTACGGTTCCATTGATCAACTTCCTGCCAGGTATTGAATTCCGAGCATTGGATATATTTTAAAGGGCTGTACCACGACGGACTATAATCCTCGTACTGAACCGTTTTGTCCGCCGTCAGCTCCCAGAAAAAATTTGTTGTATTTCCTGTTGACTGTTGCTGTGCCTCAGGTGCGCCATTGAAACTTTTAAACTGAAGTTTGCGACCATTGGGTACAATATAGTTGAGATGAACCAGACCTGTAGGTTCATATCCCTGTAAGTAATAGCTGTCGAAAAATTTCTGTTCAAATACCGGATTTACACCTATTATTGAATAAGCAAATACAATCTTGTCGTCTTTGCGTAAATCTTCCAAAACATAATGGGCCATTTGACTTCCGTTGTAAATGGATCTCGAAAGCTCTGTTTCGGAGGCAAGGAGCTTAAATTTTGCCTGCGGTAATAGGTTGATATCTTTGCCGTTCCGAATAACCTTTAACTCATGTAGTTGAAGGTTTTGAAAATGCGGATCAAAGGTTACCTGGACTTGTCCCAGATTTTCGATTCCAGTCTGATCAAATAGAACTTTTATGTCCTTATAATATTTTGTTTGGGTAGCTAAGTTTATTTGATGTTCGATTAACTCATAGTAATATCCATCACTAATATCATCCAAATTTGGCTTTATGGGCTTTTATTTTTACTGAGAATTTAGAAAAGGTCATTATATTGTTGTTATACAAAATGTATTGACTTTTCGTGTGAGACGAATGTGGGCTAGGTAAACAGATCGTTATACCGTAAAAAAGGAATTGTCCACACGATTTTATTCTCAGGAGTCTGAACAGTACTTAAGGCCGCTATTTGGAGCCTGGATAAAACAAAAGGATAGACGAAGGAGGATTAAGTCGATACGATTTAAATTCTTGACTATGGGTATTAGTAAACAATGCATTGGGATAGATATCTCAAAAGGGACCTTCACAGCATGTCTGTGTCAACGTTCAGATGATGGAGGATTAGCGTTCTCCAAGGCAATTGATTTTAGTAACGACAGCAAAGGATTCAACCAGTTCCTTCGATGGACGAAAGGAGTCATTGCCAGAGATGCAGCACTTGTTTTTTTGATGGAAGCTACCGGTGTGTATTATGAGAACCTTGCCCACCATCTGCACAAGATTAAGAAAAGGGTTCATGTTGTTCTTCCCAATATGTCGAAACACTATTTTTCAAGCCTCAATATCAAGACCAAAACAGATGCTGTTGATTCCAGAATCTTGAGTCAGTTCGGTGTCGAAAGGATTCATAAAGCATGGACCCCGCCTCCAGCCATATTATTGCAGCTGAGAAATTTGACCAGATACTATGTCCAGCTACAAGAGCAGAAAACTGGATTGGGTAACATCAAACATAGCAAAGACTGTTCGCATGATATCCAAACCTTTATCCTGAAAAGCAATAAAAAACTTATTACTGAGATAGATAAGGAAATTGTCAGATGCCTCAGGGAAATCAACAGGCTGGTAAAGTCGGACGTGGGTCTCCATAAAAAAATTGAGAAGCTTGCAACGATAAAAGGTATCGGAATGATCACCATAGTTACCATTCTTGCTGAAACAATGGGGTTTGAAGAGTTTGGTAGCGCCAAACAACTTGTCAGCTATGCCGGCTATGATGTGGTTCAACGGGAATCTGGAACATCGGTCAAAGGAAAAACCAGGATATCAAAGAAAGGGAATAGATATATCAGAAATGCGCTGTATTTCCCGGCTATGGTAGCCTGCAGATATAATTCTGTGTTAAAGGATGCTTATACGAGAATTATCCTGAAAAAGCCGTCAAAAATGGTCGGACAGGTTGCTGTACAGAGAAAATTATTAATCTTAATGTATACACTTTGGAAAAATGACACCGTGTTTATAGAAAATTATAAAGTAAGTAGTCCCGATCCGAAAACCGAGACTACACTAGATAGTTCAGAACCTGAACTTCTTTAGATTACAAAAATACTTTTTTGTCTAAATATTTGGAATTTAAAACAGTACCTTTTTTGTAGTAGGGCGGAGCCAATTTGGTGATGCTGTTTTTTGGATAGTTGTTTGGCTAAAAGACCAGGAAAATGCAGCTAGTACGAGTACAAAGGCAAATAGAAGATGGCTAAATCTTTTCATTAATTCATTAATTTAGCCTAAGATAAGTAAAAATTGGACGTAATGGTAACCGAATTTAAAGAGTATTGGAAATCTGGATTTAGTTGAGTTTAGGGTCTTTAGAAATAAAAAGGGTTGTCCAAATATTGCAGTGCCCCCAAAAAGTTAGACACTTTCTGGGGGCATTTTTTATGAATAAGAAAAAGAAGCACAGCTTTGAATTTAAGCTGAGCTGTGTTAAACAGATGGATGAGCATTATCGCTCTGCAAAATCTCTTGGCAGAGAATTAGGAATCGCCTATTCGTTACTTGATACCTGGTATAGGATATATAAGTATCATGGATCTGCAGGACTTCTTCCCAGAAAAGGGAAAAGGATCTTTAGCCCGTCTTTTAAGTTGTCAGTCCTTAACGCAATCCGTGAAGAAAGTTTATCTTTGAAAGAGGCTCGCGTGCGCTTCGACCTTTCCTCGGATGACCACATTATCAACTGGCAGAAAAGACTGGATGAGTTTGGTCCGGCAGGATTGGAGCCGCGGGCTAAAGGAAGACAACCTATGACTAAGAAATCAAACCAACAGATCAAGCGAAAGGTCAGGAAAACGAATAAACCACTCACGCGTGAAGAGGAACTTTTGCAGGAGAAAGAGTATTTACGGGCGGAAAATGCTTTGCTAAAAAAGCTCCAAGCCTTAGCTCAAGAAGAAAACAAGCGCAAGCCATAATGGAGCTAAGGCATCAATTCGACCTGGATACCATGTTGAGCTGTGTTAAAATGGCAAGGAGTACTTTTTATTATTACTCCGGGAAATCAGGACAACCGGACAGGTATGAACGGGTAAGGAACCTGATCAGCAGGATATACCATGACCATAAGGGGCGCTTTGGCTATCGCCGTATCGTACTGATGCTCAGACGACATGGAGAGGGTATCAACCATAAGACCGTGCTTAGGCTGATGGGAGAAATGAAGCTGAAGAGCCTGATCAGGGTGAAAAAATACCGGTCCTACCGGGGTGACCTGGGCAAGATAGCTCCCAATATCCTTAACAGGGAATTCAAGGCTGACAGCCCAGCCCAAAAATGGGCTACTGATGTTACAGAGTTCAAAGTCAGGGGAAGAAAGCTCTACCTTACCCCGATCATTGATCTGTTCAATCAGGAAATTATCAGTTATGAGCTTACTGACAGACCGGTGTTCAAGGCGGTAATGGACATGTTGAAAAAATCACTTCCTTTTGCAAAAGTATCCTCACAGTTGATTTTACATTCAGATCAGGGATGGCAATATCAAATGCAGAAGTATCAACAGTGGCTCAAAGAAAACGGAATCACTCAAAGCATGTCCAGAAAAGGAAATTGCCTTGATAATGCTGTAATTGAAAATTTCTTTGGAACTTTAAAATCAGAGCTGTTCTATCTAAAACAATATGAATCAACAGAGAAGTTAAAAAGCGAAATAGAAGATTATATATCCTATTACAATAATCAACGGATAAAACTAAATTTAAATGGAATGAGCCCGACAGAATATCGAGCTCATTATTACAAATCTAATTAACTAAATTTGTCCAATCTTTTGGGGGCAGTCCAATATATGGACAACCCTTTTAGTTGCTGATTCGGTAATCTTATAATTTACTTTCTCTTTTTTTCTTTTTCTTGACAACTTTAGGCATCTGAGCTTGCTTTAACTCGTATTGTCTTTCAATGTATTGTATTATTTCGGAGGCGATATCCTTTTTGGTCGCTTTCTCAATACCTTCCAAACCAGGAGATGAATTAACCTCGAGTACTAAAGGGCCACGATCAGAAGGGATCATATCAACGCCACATACCGTAAGCCCTAACTGTGCTGCAGCGGCGATCGCTGTGTCTTTCTCAGCCTTACTTAAACGGATAATTTGTGCGGTACCGCCACGATGGATGTTTGATCTAAATTCACCTTCCTTTGCCGTACGTTTCATTGCACCTACAACTTTGCCGTCCACCACGAATGCGCGAATATCAGAGCCTTTAGATTCTTTGATGAACTCTTGAATCAGAATGTTATTGCCAAGGCCGTAGAATGCTTCGATAACGGATGAAGCGGCTTTCTTTGTCTCTGCAAGGACTACCCCAATACCCTGGGTTCCTTCTAACAATTTGATAACTAATGGAGCTCCACCAACCATGCTGATAAGGTCGTCTACGTCAGAGGCCGTACGTGCAAATCCCGTAATTGGGAGTCCGATTCCTGCACCGGATAAAATCTGCAGGCACCTCAATTTGTCCCGAGATCGCGTAATTGCCTGGCTGGGATTAGCGGAAATAACATCCATCACCTCAAATTGTCTAACAATAGCTGATCCGTAAAATGTTACCGATGCTCCTATCCGCGGAATAATGGCATCGATATCACTCAGATCCTGTCCTTTGTAATGAATACTGGGTTTACCTTGTTGAATACCTACATAACATTTACTGTGGTCGATGACAACGCATTCGTGTCCTCTTTGTTGTGCGGCTTCTACGAGACGACGAGTTGAGTATAAACTCTTTACTGTCGATAATACGGCAATTTTCACGATTTGTATATTGAGTATATTTTGTGCTAAGATAACAAAATAGCTTGGCTATTTGTTTTTATTTTGCCAAGGCCTTCACGGAGAGATTTTCCTTGGAAACATCAACCAAAAACCTTTTATATAAAAAATTTTTCCCCAAAAGCATAGGGTAGGTCATTTGGGATCGATTTCTAAAGGATATCTTAATGCCAAACACTTGGTCGTACAATGTTGCTGTGGTACGGATATAAAATCGCTTCTCTTCTTGACCAAAAGAGCTTTTAACCAATTTTGTTTTATAGAGCTTTAATTTTAAAGTTTTTGTCTCTTCGGTTTCAAAATTAATGATAAGTTCGCAGATAATCCAGTCCTGACCATCTTCCTTAACTACCTTGTACGAGTTGCAGTGTAGTACCGATGAAGCAGCGCCGGTATCGACTTTTGCTTCTATACCATATATTCCCAATTCAGGTAAATCAAGGGTCTCTTTCCAGCCCACAAGAAGTTTTTCTTTCATGTATACCAAATTGAAAAAATAGCCCTGTCCCATGTATAAGCAGGGGACAGGGATGAAAATCTTTTATTCGTAGATAAATTCTCCGTAAGGAGAGGTTATAGTAACTTTTTTAGCCGTAGATTCTTCCACGCGACCTATGATTTGAGCCGGAATGCCGAATGATTCTGAAATAGCAATGATATCCGATGCAATCGATTCAGGTACATATAATTCCATACGATGTCCCATATTGAATACTTTGTACATTTCTTTCCAGTCTGTATTGGATTCTTTCTGTATTAATTCAAAAAGAGGTGGGATCGGAAAAAGATTATCTTTGATGACGTGCACATTATCCACAAAGTGTAAGACCTTTGTTTGCGCTCCACCAGAGCAATGCACCATCCCGTCAATTTGAGAACGATACTTGTCTAGTATTTGTTTGATAACAGGCGCATAAGTACGTGTCGCTGAAAGAACAAGCTTACCCGCAGTTATTTTTTCTCCGGTTTCAACTTCGATTTCATTTGTAAGATCTTGGCTTCCCGCGAAAACTAGTTCGTAAGGAACAGCTGGATCATACGCTTCAGGGTATTTTTCAGCTACTTTTTTGTTAAATACATCATGACGTGCAGAAGTTAGTCCATTGGAACCCATTCCGCCATTGTACGACTGTTCATACGTTGCTTTTCCATTCGATGCTAAGCCAACAATGACGTTACCGCCTTTGATGCGATGATTTGAAATAACATCTTCACGTTTCATCCGACAGGTTACTGTACTATCAACAATGATGGTACGAACAAGGTCGCCAACGTCGGCAGTTTCACCTCCTGTAGAATAGATGCCAATTCCCAACTCCCGAAGTTCCGCCAGAATCTCTTCTGTACCATTGATGATTTCAGCAATCACTTCACCAGGAATAAGATTCTTATTTCTGCCAATCGTTGAGGATAAGAGAATGTTATCGATGGCGCCTACACAAAGCAAGTCATCAATATTCATGATAATTGCGTCTTGTGCGATACCTTTCCAAACTGAAATATCACCAGTTTCTTTCCAATAGACATACGCCAATGAAGATTTGGTGCCAGCACCATCAGCATGCATAATATTACACCAGTCTGGGTCTCCACCCAAAATATCTGGAATTATTTTGCAAAATGCTTTGGGAAACAGACCCTTATCTATATTTTTTATCGCATTGTGCACATCCTCTTTCCCTGCGGATACGCCTCGTTGATTGTATTTTAAATCTGACATCTTAGGGCAAAAATAAGCAATAGGACTGAATTAACGAATCTAATTCGTGTAATTTAATCACTTATTATTACGCACCATTGTTTAATTAGATTTTCGAGATTACTTTTCGCATTGGCTGGACTTGTGCTAGGTAAGCATCTGTAAATAATGTCCGCTCTTTTGTTGAAATGCTTTAAGTATAAACTGTGCGCTTTTTGCCCGTTAAAAATAATTTGTGTGATTTTAGGGTGGGCTTCTAGCAGCTCAACAAGCTGATTCGGAACTTCATTTTGTATGGCTAGATCCATACTGCCGGGACGAGAGGCTTCTGCGCAAACGTCCCAAAGACCGATGTTGTTTTTGAATAATAGATCTATCTTCTCCGTATAATTTGTTTGTTCCGGCGCATTAAACAAAGAGGTGATTACTTTCCAGAATCGATTTTGTGGGTGCGCATAATATTCATTTTTTGCCAAAGACTTGTCTCCAGGCAAAGAGCCAAGGATGAGTATTTCTGTCGTGGAGTTTACTAAAGGTAGAAAGGATCTTTTGCGCATAATCAAAAATAGTAATTTTAAATTTTCATTTGAAATATGAAAAATATTATAGTATATTTATGATATTAAAATGATATCAAATATATATTAACAAATTATGGAAAAACTAATTAAACCAATGTCTGGCTATTTAGCCTTATTGATAGCTGTTGTCTCCTTTGTGGCAGCTATATTCTCCTTCGCGAATGTCGAAGCAAGTTCCCTGTATGTTGTGCTGGGGGTGATATTGATGATTGCTACTTTTTTTATTTTAAAGGGATTGATGATTATTAATCCAAATCATTCACGTGTGCTGAATTTCTTCGGAAAATATGTAGGTACTGTTAAGGAAAATGGATTATTTTTTGTCAATCCGTTGTATTCAACGATTAAAGTAAGTCTTCGGTCGGATAACTTACAGGGACAGACACTGAAAGTAAATGACAAGATGGGAAATCCAATCGAGATTGGAGCGGTTATCGTATGGCAGGTAGGTGATACGTATAAAGCTGCTTACGATGTAAGTAATTATACATCTTATGTACGCACGCAGAGTGAAGCAGCAGTAAGACATTTGGCCGGAAGCTTTCCTTATGATAACCTGGAAGATGAAGGCGCGGAGATCACTTTGCGCGAAGGTGGGGATACCGTAAATCATATTCTTGAACAAGAATTGTCAGATCGTTTGGCTCCAGCCGGGGTTATTATTAAAGAGGCCAGAATCAGTCATTTGGCTTATGCTTCCGAAATTGCAGGTGCTATGCTTCAAAGACAACAGGCGGCAGCAATTGTGGCAGCAAGGGCAAAGATCGTAGACGGTGCTGTTGGGATGGTGGAAATGGCCTTGCATAAATTGTCTGAGAAAGATATTGTAGAGTTGGACAACGAGAAAAAAGCAGCAATGGTCAGCAATTTAATGGTGGTGCTCTGTGGAGAGAAGGCGGCGACACCAATTGTAAATACAGGTACTTTGTACCAATAAACGAAATGAAATGGCGGATAAGAAAAACTTTATGCTACGCTTAGACGACCAGATGTACAAAGCATTGGAAAAATGGGCTGCAGATGAGTTTAGGAGTGTTAATGGGCAGATCGAATATCTTTTACATAAAGCGCTGCAGGAAAATAAAAGATTGGGTGCTGAAAAAAAGACTACCGATAAGAAATAGCATAGAGTAAGGAACGAAAACTGTACCTTTGGCTTCGCAATCGACAAAGCCAAGGGTACTTTTTATTTTAATGTTTTAGCGAAAAAAAGATGAATGTTAATCCAGCGTACAAGTTATTGGTCGTAAGTACAAGTACGATCTATGGTAGTGAGTTTTTAGCTTATATTAAGCAAGATTTTGTAGAATTTATTCAGTCAGACGAATTGCTATTTGTCCCTTTTGCGAGACCATCAGGAATTTCGTTTGATGGTTATACGGCTAAGGTGCAGGACGCACTGAGAGATAGCGGTATAACGGTTCGGGGGCTGCATGAGTTTCATAACATGAAGAAGGCTATTCAGGATGCTAAGGCTATTTTTATTGGTGGAGGAAATACATTTCTACTCTTAAAAACCTTGTATGAGCTGGATTTGGTACAGCAATTGCGTGTACAAGTAGCAAAGGGGATTCCATATGTCGGTACATCTGCGGGGTCCAATTTGACCGGACTAACAATAGGAACTACAAATGATATGCCTATTGTTTATCCGCCTAGCTTTGACGCACTTGGTTTCTTACCTTTTAATATTAATCCACATTATTTGGATCCGGATCCAAATTCTACACATAAAGGAGAGACAAGGGAAACGCGAATCCAGGAATTTCATCAGCTTAATCCTCAGCCAGTCATAGGCTTGCGTGAAGGGAGCTGGTTGCATGTAGATGAAGGAAATATAGAACTGAAAGGTAATTTAACAGCCCGGCTATTTAAAGCTGGTTTTGAGCCCGAGGAGCTAGCGCCTGGATTAATTAATTTTTAAGATATTGTAAAGTTCATGGGCATATCAAGTCAAATGTACTCTTCAATCTAGTAGTAGACGATTTTACGAAAGACTAGCAGCAATTCCCATTGGAAAAAATAGTTTTTCAGATTGTTGAAAATCATACAAAATAAGCTACTTTTGCGCTAAATCCATTAAAATATTCTTCCAATGGAACAAAATTCAGCATTACACCCAGCCGATATCGCGGAAGAAATATCGCGTTTAAGTAAGGGAGAACAACATCAACAGTTTATGGACTATCCTTTGGAGGATAGATTGGAGATCTTTTCTTTTTTTGAAATGGATGTTCAATATACGTTGATCAAATCCATGACGGAACATGAACTGTCCGAATTGCTGAATAATTTGAAGCCGGATACGCGTAATGAATTACTGTCTGAATTGCCTGATGATCTGATCAAGTATCTGATCAATCTATTGAATGAGCGCGAGAAGCAGATGGCTTTGGAGCTGATCGGATATAAAGAGGATAGTATTGCCCGGCTTATGACGCCAATGTATGTGCAAGTTCGTCCTTATTATACTGTGGATGATGTTTTTCGGCATATCAAGGTGTTTGGAAGGAAGGCCGAAACGCTTAATTTTATTTATGTAGTTGATGAGAAAAATGTGTTGATCGATGACTTGAAAATTGGTCAATTACTGCTATCGGATTCTTCTACCAAGATTTCCGACTTAATAGATTACAATTTTGCCGCGATTAAGGCTTCCACACCCATGGAAGAGGCATTCGAGATTTTTCAAAAATATGACCGAAGTGCTTTGCCTATTATTACAGAAGCAGGGGTATTGGTCGGAATTGTGACATTTGATGACGTGTTGGATCGAATTGAAGATCGGGATACAGAAGATATTCAGCGATTTGGGGGGATGGAAGAATTGGATCTGGCTTATACTAAAACTCCTTTGTTGCAATTGATTCAAAAAAGAGCCGGCTGGCTGATCATCTTGTTTTTTAGCGAAATGCTTACAGCTTCGGCAATGGGATTTTTTGAAGGGGAATTGGAAAAGGCGGTTGTACTTGCTTTATTTGTTCCTTTAATTATATCCAGTGGGGGTAATTCCGGGTCGCAGGCGGCATCTTTAATTATTCGTGCCATGGCGCTCGGAGAGTTAAAGCTGAAAGATTGGTGGTACGTGATGAAGCGCGAAATTTCTTCTGGTTTAATCTTAGGTGGAATATTGGGTTCGATCGGATTCCTACGGATATTGGCTTGGCATTTTCTTGGTCTGTATGACTATGGTCCTTATTGGATTTCAATTGGTTTTACGGTTGCTGTTTCCTTATTGTTTATTGTTTTATGGGGGACTTTGTCAGGATCGTTTATTCCATTTATTCTACGTCGGTTTGGATTGGATCCGGCGACGGCATCAGCACCATTTGTAGCTACGTTGGTGGATGTTTCAGGATTGATTATCTATTTTACTGTTGCAGCATTCTTTTTGCATGGAAAACTACTATAGTTCGGATGATAAGATTTTAAAAAAAGCCTAAAGCATACTTATGATTTAGGCTTTTTTTTATCAAAAAATTTTTCTCGTGTCTTTATTAAAGTCATCTATCCATTCATTGTGGTCTGCACTCTTATTCTTGACATGTTTTTTTGCCCTATCTTGTTTTTATTTGAAGTAGTTCATAATGGGATGCAAGGAGATAGACTGAGAAGCTGAAAGCGCATTGTCTTGTTTATAAAGTGAGTCTGCTTATAAATTGAGTCTGCGGTATAATTTTTCCTTTAAACCGCCTTTTTGCGCAATATAAATTCCTTTTTTTCCGGAAAATAAAAAAGCGACTATACACGCTATTGCTATAAATAAAATAGGCTGAATCCCAAATAATTCATAACCCATTACAATACAGGCGAGCGGGGTGTTTGTAGCGCCTGAAAATACAGCTACAAAGCCCATGGCAGCCAGCAGGCTGATGGGAAGTGGAATAACGGTGCTTAATGCACTCCCCAAGGTTGCCCCGATAAAAAACAGCGGGGTGACTTCTCCGCCTTTAAATCCGGCAGAAAGGGTGAAAGTCGTTAAAAGCAATTTGATGATAAAGTCATAATAATTCGACTGATCGACAAATGCGTTCTGAATCATGGGGATACCAAGTCCAATATAGTTACTGCTATGGAATAAAGTAATGATAAGTACTAAAATAATACCGCCGATCACTGGTCTAAGCAGAGGATATTTAATTCGTTTGAATTGAAGGCTAAAGAAATCGCTGGCAAATGTAAAAAGCCATGCTGTAATACCGAATAGAATGCCTGCGGCGAGGCTAAATCCAATATTGGTCAAGGACAGCATTGGAATAACATCATGAATTGGATAATGGGTGTGTGGAATATTCCATAATTGACAGCTGAAGTTCGCAAAATAGGCGGTAAATAAACAGGGCAGAATACCGAAATATCTTTTTTTGCCAATCAGTAGTACTTCCAGTCCGAATATCGTTCCGGCGAGCGGGGTGCCAAACACAGCGGCAAAGCCTGCAGTGATGCCGATCGAAATTAAGATGCGACGTTCAGTTTTATCGAAGTCAAACCAGCGATTAAGCTGATCGGAAACTGCTCCACCTATCTGTACAGCAGTTCCTTCACGACCTGCAGAACCCCCAAACAGATGTGTAAGTAAAGTTCCGAATAGGACAAGAGGCGCCATGATAAGCGGAATGCGGCGTTGGGGATGAAGGTATTCTTCAATCAGCAGGTTATTTCCTTTGCTTGCTGGATTTCCCCAATACTTATAGGACAATGCTATGGCAAATCCCGCTAGGGGAAGTCCATAAATTATCCAAGGATGAGCTTCTCGGTACTGCGTTACCCAATTGAGGGAAAAGAGAAAAAACGCACAAATAGAGCCTACGATGAAACCTATCGCACTACAGGAGATAAGCCATTTAAGAAAAAAATGAAGATTGCTTTGATTTGAATGTGTTATAGCCATAAGTCTACACTTTATATAAAATTGTTGTTTTATACTAAAATAGTAGACGTCATCAGCTTATTAAGGCGGTTCAGGGCAGACATCATTGCCATATATAGTTCAAATCTACAAAAAACGAATGATAATAGCAACCCAGCCTGCGATCATAAGTAATCCGCCGAGCGGGGTAATTGGGCCAAGAAACTTTAGATTCTTTTTCCAGTATTCAGCAAACGATAGAAAATATATACTTACCGAGAATAAAAGAGTTCCTAGTGTGATCAGATAAAATGCGACTCGTTCAGACTGAAGCTCAAAGTGGAAATTGAATCCCAGAATCAATAGGGTTAGCGCAGCATACATTTGATATCGAACGCCGACCTCAAAGGATTCCAGTTTTTCAGCTGATAGGAATTTTTTGAATGCATGGGCTCCAAATGCACCTAGGATAATAGCGAGTCCGCCAAATAGGGCGGCTGTGATGATGACAACGTTTTGCATGCCTAAATTTACTAAATTGCGGGTTTAATCATATCAATATGAAGGATTCCATAATCAGGGTAGGGCTCGGAAATTTGTTTAAACCCTAATTTTTCATAAAAGGATTTTAAATGAAATTGCGCACCTATCTGTATCTCACCTTCACCAAATTCTTTATAGAGCGATTCGATAGAATGAATCATTAATTGTTTGCTCAGACCGGTTCCGCGCGCTTCCTCGGCGACGATAACCCTACCAATCGAAGCTTGTGGGTAGGAAAGGCCCGGAGGAACCAATCTCGTGTATGCTATAATACGATCATCTTGTTCTGTCCACAGATGTAGACAGGCAAAATCTTTATCGTCCAATTCAGGATATAAACACTCCTGCTCCAAAACAAACACTTCCATTCGAAGCTTTAAAATACGATATAATTCTGTCGTGTTGAGTTCGTCAAAACTCTTTAGATTCCACTGAAAAGCCATAATTGAAATAAAAATAGAGTCAAATTATGTAATCGATATGGCTGGAAAGACATATCCAATTTAATTTGACTCTATTGATTTAAGCATTTTATGCAAGAAGACTTTTAACAACTTCAGAGATGGTTTTTCCATCTGCTTGTCCAGCAAGCTTTTGATTTGTGGCTCCCATTACTTTACCCATATCTTTAATGGAGGAAGCTCCTGTTTCGGCGATAATTGCTTTGACAATCGTTTCGACTTCTTCTCTGCTTAGTTGTTTTGGCAAATAAGCCTCAATTACTTTTTCTTCCTCAACTTCAATTTCATGAAGATCTTCACGGTTCTGAGTCTTGTAAATTTCAGCAGATTCGCGACGTTGTTTTACAAGTTTTTGTAAAACTTTAATCTCCGCCTCCTGATTAAGGTCTTCGGCATGACCTTTTTCTGTCTTTGCTAAGAGGATAGCTGCCTTAATTGCACGTAAGCCACGTAATTTTGCCGTGTCTTTTGCGATCATTGCGGCCTTAATGTCTTGATTTATTTGTATTTCTAATGACATGATATTTAAATTATTTTCGATTGACAATTGTGCCTGTCGCTTGCGCTGTAGGCATTATTAATAGATCGTTTATATTAACATGTGCAGGTCTGGTAATGACGAAAAGGATCGTTTCGGCAATATCTTTCCCTGTCAGGGCCTGCACACCATTATAGACATTTTTAGCTCTTTCCCGATCTCCATGGAAACGAACTTCCGAAAACTCCGTCTCCACCATCCCGGGGTCGATAGATGTTACTTTAATGCCCTGAGTTAACAAATCAATGCGCATAGCTTTAGTTAAAGCATCAACAGCATGTTTGGTAGCACAGTACACATTTCCATTCGGATAAACCTCTTTCCCTGCAATAGATCCTAAATTAACAATATGGGCGCCGTTTTCAGTATCCATAAGTGGTATCACAGATTTACTCACATACAGTAAACCTTTAATATTGGTATCAATCATTCTGTCCCAATCTCCGATATCACCATTTTGAATAGGATCCAATCCTTGGCTCAAACCAGCATTGTTGATGAGAACATTTATTTTCTTCCATGCTGGAGGCAGGCCCTCAATTTGATTCGCAACTTGTTCAGCATCGCGAACATCAAGCTCAAAAATATGGATCTGAATAGTAGGGTAGGCCGCTAACAATGCATCTTTTAATGCCTCTAAACGGTTTAACCTGCGCGCGCAAAGTAAAAGATTGTAACCTTCTTTCGCTAAAACTTCGGCACAAGCCTGACCAATTCCTGAACTTGCTCCTGTAATAAAAACTGTTTTAGTCATATAAAGTAACTCGTTGATATTAAAAATTAATCCGATTTCACTCAAAACCAGATCTTAGCTGGTACTATTTTGTAGCAATATAGATGGTACAGATACCAAATGTTTGCGGTCTAACAATCGTTTCTTTAAAACCTGCTTTTTTGTTGATGGCAACGAACTTTTGGCCGTCCGGAAATTGAGCAACTGATTCTGGTAGGTATTCATATGCACTGGAATCTTTTGAAAAGAATTTTCCAATGGTTGGTGTAATAAACTTGAAATAAAAATTATAAAGCTGTTTAATGGGAAATTTCTTTGGATTCGAAAATTCTAAAATAACAGCTTTCCCACCAGGTTTTAATACGCGGTATATGTCTGATAGGCCTTTCTCCAAGTTTTCAAAATTACGGACACCAAATGCTACGGTAACAGCGTCGAAAGTATTATCTTCAAATTGAAGCCTCTCTGAGTCTCCTAACGCTACCTCAAATTGATTCGCTAAACCCTTACTTGCAATTTTTTTCTTAGCAACTTCAAGCATTCCTTGGGAAATATCGACACCAATAATCTTTTTCGGATTCAAGATTTTAATTGATTCCAATGCAAAATCACCAGTTCCCGTCGCTACATCCAACATCAGTTGCGGTTTTATGGACTTCAAGGCATTGATGGCTTTTTTGCGCCATATAATGTCAATACCCAAAGACATGAAATGGTTTAAAAAATCATAGGAATGAGAGATGTTGTCAAACATGTCTGCTACCTGTTTCTTCTTCCCATCGTTGGTATCTTTATAGGGTTTTAATGTTGAGGAGTCGTGCGTCATAGTTACAAAGATACAATATATGAATATTTTTTACTGCTAAAAAAGGGATTTGTTTTCATCTTAAAGTCAGTTTGTTTTGATGATAGTCGAGAGGATTGATTTGCTTTTTACCATTTTGCTTATTCACAATGGCTTAAGTTATTAACATTTTTTAATGTGTTGATTTTAAGTGGTAATTTTTTATTTTCAACATCTTTTCAACAGTAAGTGTTGAAAACTCACTGTGTAAATCTGTGTCCTTCAAAGCTTTTTGAGGTTTCGGGTGTGATCGTTGAATTTCTCTGTGTGTAACTCCGCATGGTGGTGAATTTTATTTTTTATACATTTGTTATCCTATCTAAAATTTATAAGGATAGCAAAGCTATATTTCTGATATAATATCATGATGAACGACAGTAATTTTGAAGCGAATAACACGGATAATAACAAACGGGGTAATTATGGCGAACGTCGTACCAAATTAAATAATTTGGTGAGTGGTTTGGGTAAACTTCCGCCGCAGGCAGTGGATCTTGAGGAGGCTGTTTTGGGAGCTTTGATGCTTGAAAAGAATGCGCTGAGTGAAATTATTGATATTTTAAAACCGGAATCGTTCTATAAGGAATCACACCAAAAAATCTTTGAAGCGATTTTTGGCCTTTTTCAAAAGACTTCTCCAATTGATATATTAACCGTTACCTCGGAACTTAGACGGATGGGGGCTCTTGAAATGGTCGGCGGTGCCTATTATATTACGCAATTGACAGATCGCGTGGTTTCGGCAGCTAATATTGAGTATCATGCACGTATTATTTCGCAGAAATATATTCAGCGTGAGCTTATTAAAGTTTCTACTGAAATTATTAATAGCTCATACGATGAAACGTCAGATATCTTCGATCTTTTGGATCATGCCGAAAAAAGCTTGTTTGATATCGCGCAGAATAACTTGCGGAGAGATTCAAGGAAGATGGACGATATTATGCGTGAGGCGATTTCTAATCTTGAGATGCTGCGTGACCGCACGGATGGTTTGACAGGTGTGCCTTCGGGTTTGACTGCCTTGGATCGTATGACTTCAGGTTGGCAGCCTTCCGATCTTGTTATTATTGCAGCACGTCCAGCGATGGGAAAGACGGCATTCGTACTTTCCGTTGCACGTAATGCCGCTGTGGAACACGGTAAAGCAGTCGCCGTATTCTCGCTGGAGATGTCATCCGTTCAGCTTGTCAATCGTCTAATTGCTGGTGAAACAGAAATTGAGCAAGAGAAATTAAAAAAAGGAAATCTTGCTGATCATGAATGGCAACAATTACATTCGAGAATTGGTCGTTTAACCGATGCGCCTATTATTATTGATGATACGCCGGCGTTGAACGTGTTCGAATTTAGAGCTAAATGTAGGCGCTTAAAGGCACAATACGATATCCAGATGGTGATCGTCGATTACTTGCAGTTAATGCATGGAAAAGCAGACGGTAAAGGAGGGGGGAACCGTGAACAAGAGATTGGTAGTATTTCCCGTGCTTTGAAATCTGTTGCCAAAGAGTTAAATATTCCTGTGCTCGCATTGTCGCAGTTGAGTCGTGCAGTAGAGTCAAGGCCAGGAAATAGTAAGCGCCCTATGTTGTCCGATTTACGGGAGTCTGGTTCTATTGAGCAGGATGCGGATATGGTTCTTTTCTTATATAGGCCCGAATATTATGGTTTGACAGAAGATGAAGAGGGACGTCCTACTGCCGGTGTCGGTGAAGTTATTATTGCAAAACACCGTAATGGTGAGACCGGAATTGTTCCACTTCGCTTTGTGGGTAAATTTGTGAAGTTTGTGGATTTAGAAGATGAGTTTTCGGGTATGGGTGGTGGAGATGGATTCGGTGATGCACCGGCTACATTTTCTGCTTCTGCATTGAATCCGTCGCCAAACTTTGCTGATGATTTTAGTGCTGGGGGCTTCAGTGGGGGGATTACTATGCCATCCCGAATGAACGACATGCCTGATGATGCGCCATTTTAGTGATTAATTTTACATAAGTATTCCTAAATAATAGAAAAAACCGAATGATTTAAATTCGGTTTTTTCGTTTACAGCGACTTCGTAATTTATCTTGCTTATGTGGGCTTGTGCCTGCTATTTTTTTTGCCTTTAAAACTTGTATGTCACGCCAGCACCAACAATTTGCCTAATTTGTAGGGCAGAATTTCTCTTTCCAACTTCAACATTATCTTTAATAATCGGAATAGCCGTATTGTCATCGTAGATCATCTGTACACCTGCGTTTACTGTAATAAACTTATTTACCTTCATAAAAAGATTGGCCGTATAGTCGATATCTACATTTTGAGGTTTATCTAAATAGTTTGAATAGAGTTTTAGTATATTTTCAAATGAAATGTTCTCCATTAAATTTACTTTATAATAAGCATCAAATGATGCACCGAATTCAGTGCGGGACTTGCTGTTCGGATTTAGTCCATATCGTGTAGAAAGGAGTGTATCACTTACGAATACAAAGCGCACAGCCGCAGGTGAAAGATTAAATCTGAGGTTGTCCGATCGTTTGTAAGCAAAACCCGGACCGAAGCTCAGGTATGCCGGAGCTAAAAACCTGGATATCCTTTTTTGGGGTGAAGCTGTGTAATCATAACCATCGGCAAATTGTGTGTTAAAGTTTAGAAAAAAGGTATAAAGCCAATACTGAGACGCCTGATGTCCCAACAAGCTATTTAAAACTAATCGGTCATCATTTTTGCGCCAGTCCGACTCTTTTTGAAAGGTTAGCCCATAAGCCGCTAGGACCTTGTTGTCCCATGACCATTTGCCTTTTTTGTAATTGAAGTCGTAATTAAGAGTTAGGTTGCCGGAGAATGAATTTACACCACCTGCAGCCCAATTAGAAAATGAACTTTGGTTGATCAGAAAGGTGTTTTCTCCTTTGATAATCCAGGTTTTCGTACTGTCTACCGCGGTTGTCTGAGCGTAGGTTTCATGTGCTAATAAGCCAAAAGCAATAAGAATAATTGATTTTATTATTTTCATGTGTATACTTAATTTGTTTGCATTTCCATATTATTGTAATCCAGATGAGCACGTACAGTTTCACATCTTTTTAGACAACTAACGCAGCAGCTTTATTTCTGCGTATTGGAGTTGTTGAAATATATTTCGTTCCTATTGTTATATACAACAATCTGATCTGATCGATGCGCTTAAAACGAGGTCATTATCCATTTTCAGCGTGATGTTTTAAGCGTGTACGAGAAAATAAATGTTTTATAACTAAACGAATAAATGAGGTTAATGTTTTTTTGTCCTTTTGATTGTGTTTATTTTAAATAAAATCAGAACTTTGCTCAATTGTATGTATGCGCTATTTATTAGCGTAGCAGCTCTTGGATAAAAGTTTATGAGCAGCTTTTGACAATACCCGGGAACAAGAACAAAGCCATTATTTTGGATCGAGAAAGCCGGCTTCTATTGTGCTATTCATAACAAAAACTAATAAAATGTTTAGATGAAGATAACGCTACTTTGTATAGGTAAGACAGATGACAAGTACCTGATAGAGGGTATTGACAAGTATATTAAACGGTTAAAGTTTTATGTGAACTTTAATATCATGGTGATACCAGACATCAAAAATGTCAAGAATTTTTCTGCTGAGCAGCAGAAAGATAAGGAGGCTCTTTTGATTCTAAAACAATTACAGCCTCAAGATTTCGTCGTTCTGCTGGATGAACATGGAAAAGAGTTTCGCTCCCTGGAGTTTTCTGCTTATCTGGAAAAAATGATGGTGCAAAGTGTTCAGCAAATGGTATTTATTATTGGTGGTCCCTATGGATTTGACCAAAAAATTTATGATCGAGCAAATTCAAAAATTTCGTTGTCCAAGATGACATTTTCGCATCAAATGATTCGTTTGTTTTTTACAGAGCAGCTTTATCGTGCATTTTCTATCATGAAGGGAGAGCCTTATCATCACGAATAATATGGAAAAAAGTCCGTAACTTCATCATGAATAAAAACAAGCTTATGAATTTGCCCAACAAACGAGATTATCACTATAAAAGTGACGAAGGAGAAAAAAATAGCCAATTGAATAAATACATTATGATTGCTTGTATTATAATCGTAATCGCATTGGCCTATTTTTTCGCATAGCTTAATGCCCTTCCATACGGATATTAAGTAAAAGAAATAAATCTCTTACTTAATATCCGTATGGAGGATATCAGCAGATGATTTTAATAAATTTTAATTGAATTGTTTAAGCAAGAACGCTTAATTTTTGGGAGAAGGTTGGCAGGTTTTGCGCGTTCTTTTTGGGGCGGTGTTGTTTACGAATCCCCAGTTGGTCATATAGAATGACAAGGGATTAATTTCTAATAGTTTTTTCATTTTTTCTTTTTTTACCATATAATAATTTATTGATTCGTTAATAGATTATCAATAATCGAGCCAAACTAGAGCGGTTGTCATGTTCGAAAAGAAATATAGCAAATAAGGTCGATAAAAAATAATTGAAAGTGTGTTTTTAGGGCTAGGTCAACATAAAACGCAGCCCATTTGAGAGGGGCTGCGTCGAATCGAAGTATTTATTTCTTATCAATTTTATATAATTTTCCGATATCTGTGATAGCGTACAGCGCGCCATCTTTTCCCTGCGTGATATCTCTAAATCGTTGTCCTTCACTGCCTAGTAGACGTTCTTCTCCAACCACTTTGTTATCCTTTAGTATAATTCTGGCAATGTGCATGCTGCTCAAACCGCAAATAAAAAGATTATTCTTCCATTCTGGAATATTCTGTCCGGTATAGAATGTAATTCCACTAGGCGAGAGGACTGGGTCCCAATAATAGACGGGTTGTTCCAGACCGTCTTTTTGTTGTATGCCATCGCCAACCTTATCTCCTTTATATTCTATACCATACGTAATCGTTGGCCATCCATAATTCCTGCCTGCTTCAATTCTGTTCAACTCGTCGCCGCCCCGTGGACCAAATTCAGTTTCCCAAAGATCGCCAGTTTCAGGATGTAAGGCAAGTCCCTGTGGATTACGATGTCCATAACTGTAAATTTCCGGACGTGCATTTGCCTTGCCTATAAATGGATTCCCAGGGGCAGGCTGTCCGTCAGTGGTAATACGTAGGATCTTGCCCAATGCTGCATTCTGATCTTGTGCCAATGGTCTCGTGACCAAATCAGATCTTTCACCCGTGCTCAAAATAATATTGCCTTCTTTATCAAAGATAATACGGCCACCATAATGCAAGTTCCCTTTATGAGCAGGAGTAGCTTGGTAGATAACTTTAGCACCTTCTATCGATTTCTCGTCTGCGGACAGTTTTCCTTTCGCAACAGCCGTCAAAGTTCCGGCAGCGGTATTATCAGAGAAAACCCAATATATCATACGGTTTGACTCGAATTTTGGATCAAGACGTAATCCCAAAAGTCCACCTTGTCCACTGCTATTGACTTGAGGTAAACCTTTAATTGGTTCACTTAATTTACCGTCTACAGTTGCAATGCGAAAATCACCTTCTTTTTCTGAGATTAATAATCGGCCATCTGGTAGCGCAGTGATACCCCAAGGAGATTTTAATCCCTCGGCAATTACTTTACCTTCGAACGGTGTGCTCGTCTTTGCACCTTTAATTCTGGTTTGTCCAGCAAATGCAGGTTTATAATTCGTGTTTGCATTTTGTGTTTCTACGGGAGGATAACTTGTTGTATCAGTTGCAGAATTTGCACTGCTATCCGAACTTGAATTTGAATTCGCATGGTTTGAATTACATGCAGTTAATCCTAAAGATACTGTTAAGAGGCTTATTGTCAGTTTGGTTTTCATTATCTGTGACTTGTTTTTGGTCTGATTATCTGCTTGAAGATATTAAAAATTAATGAAATATTATTTTTCAGAATGTAATAATATAAATATATAACTCATGCTAATAAGAAAGGGGAATGCTAGTCCGCTAATTTGTTTTTAAGTATTAAAGGAGTTATTTTCCCGCCAGGCAGTTTTTTACAATTCGGTGGAGTTCAATATCGTTGTTTATATAATAATCACTTATATCTAGAATGGTGTTTGTATTTAAATTGTAAATACACACGGGAACGTAGTTGGGCTGTGCAGAGGTCTCGAAAGTCTTAAAATAATCTGCACTTTCCTGTATGTTTGAAAACTCTTTGGATTCGCAATGCTGTGTATCCTGATTATAAGCAATGGTTATAAAGTTCTTTTTCATTTTACTCGCCTTTTATCAGAATAACGAAAATTGGGAAGTAAAAGTTTTAAAAATTATTGCCTTTTATTTTCTAAACACTGATATGGCTTGCGGCTATCGGCTGTCCAAAAAATATTTTTGCTTTGTATTCAAAGTCCCTTGGATCGTCTGTTGTATAAAAGGCCAGTTGGCCATTTTGAGAACAAATTGTTTCAATTTCCCGGTGTCTATCAAGATATTCTTTTAAGCTATTGGCAACAATAGGTCCCTGGGAGATGATCTTTATATTACTTGGTGTATATTTTTGGATTACGGGTAGCAATAAAGGATAATGGGTGCAGGCAAGTACAATGGTATCGATTTGATCGGATTGCTGTAAAAGTTCCCGTAAATCTTTTTCTACAAAGTAATGTGCACCTTCTGTATTGATTTCATTGTTTTCTACTAAAGGAACCCAAAAAGGGCAGTCGTGCTGAAAAACCTCAATTTCTGGATTGAATTTGTGTATTTCTATTTTATAGGATTCAGATTTTACCGTTCCTGTAGTGGCTAAAATACCGATCTTGTTAGTTTTCGTAAAATTGTGTACGATTTCTGTAGTGGGTCTGATGACGCCAAGGACTTTCTTTCCAGGGGGAAGATCATGTTGTTGAATAGTCCTTAATGCTTTTGCAGAAGCCGTATTACATGCCAGAATAACGAGATTACAGCCCAGGTCAAATAATTTAAAAACACATTGTTTGGTGTAATTATAAACGGTCTCAAAGGATCTTGTACCGTAGGGAACACGGGCGTTATCGCCTAAATAGATATAATCGTATTGAGGTAAAAGTTGTTGAATTTCCTTGAATACGGAGAGTCCTCCATAACCGGAATCAAAAATACCAATAGGACCGGGGGTTGTTAAATTATCCATAACACAATGTTATAAGTTCTTTCACTTATAACATTGTGTCATAAGTTTCAGATTTATTGAAGCAAAGATGGTTTCTCTTTGTATATTTTCCAAATTAATTCGCCAAATAATGTATTTGTCCAAGCAAACCAATGTCTTGTGAATTTTTTAGGATCGTTTTTATGAAAAGACTCATGCATAAATCCAGTTCCACCATGTGTATTGACCAGTGTTTTAATACAATTACGAATCTCCTCATCATTTGTTGAGGTCTGCGCCCGCATAATAATGGACATCGGCCAGATCATATCTCTTCCTATGTGAGGTCCACCAATGCCTTCTGCTGCTGTTCCCTTAAAAAAGAATGGATTTTTATCAGACAAAACAAAGTTACGCGTACGTTGATAAACTTCGTTATTTAGATCTACAGCTCCTAAATAAGGTAGGGCCAACAAACTAGGGATATTTGCATCATCCATCATAAGATGGCTCGAAAAACCGTCTACTTCAAATGCGTAAATCCGGCCCAATGTCGGATGGTCGATGATACCATATTTATTGACTGCTGCTTCGACCTCATTGGCAAGCGCTTCCATTTTTGCAGCGAGCTCGTGTTCATTTTTAACCTTTTTCAAGATCTCGGCAGACTGTCTAAGGCTAACAATCGCAAATAAATTGGATGGAATAAGAAATGAGAAAATTGTAGAATCGTCTGACGGTCGAAAACTAGAGCAAATCAAGCCAACTGGATTTACAGGATATCCGTAGCCATCTACCTGTAATGTGTCGGATCCTCTGGATGTTGTTCGCTCAAATTTATATGGGCCTAGACTATCTTTACGTTGTTGCTCAACGAAAGTCTGATATATTTTATGTTGTGCTTCTAACCATTCTTCATTAAATGGACTGCTGTCATTTGTTTCTTTCCAATAATGATAAGCTAATCGAATTGGATAACACAATGAATCGATTTCCCATTTTCGTTCATGAATTCCAGGTTTCATGTTTGTGTGATCACTGAACCATTCGCCTTTCTTTGTTGGATCGTTATAAAATGCATTGGCATAAGGATCAATATTGATGCATTTGCTCTGTTTTTGAATTAAGCCAACAATAAGATCCTGCAGTTTTTTGTCTTTTTTCATAAAAGGGAGGTACGGCCATACCTGCGCACTGCTGTCACGCAACCACATCGCGTCAATATCCCCTGTAATCACATAGGTATAATTTCTTCCGTTTTGGACATAGGGAAATACGGTAGTATCTAGGGTATTAGGAAAGCAGTTGTTAAATAACCAAGCCAGTTCCTTATTTTTAACATTTTTCTGAAATTCTACAATTGCATCTTCGATTACCTTGCTCGAGAAAAGTCTTTTCTCTTTACCTGTCCGAACAGTGGGAAAAGAATGTTCCTGAGCGAATGAAAATTTGCTTGTAAGTGCACCTGCGGTTAACAGGGTTGCGTTTTGGATAAATGTTCTGCGTTTCATGCTTATTAGGGCTATTTTTTATGATTTAAGGTTATTTACTGAAATGCAAGATATAAATATTTTTGAATAAAAGGAATAGCAAATACGATTTAGCATGATAAAATTGACTGAACATATGAATAAAGTCAATTTTATTCGGTTAATTTGCGTTTAGGAATGCATTTTGCTAGAAAAAATAATCTTTGAAATAATTTTATGAGGCTTAATATAACAAAAAATAATAATTTACTCCGAATTGTGCTGGCAGGCGTGGGAGTAGGTATTTCCTGCGGAGGTTTTGCCCAGATTAAGAGTCAGCCCTATTCGTATCATTTTTATCAAAAAATGAACGATGCGGTTTATTCTACGGAGACGAGAATGCATACTTCTGCTAAACCATTCGTCATAAAAGACTCTTTATTGTTAGCTAAGTTTGATTCAATCCAATCTAATAAACCCGTTTCTTCGTCTAATTGGTTCATGCGCAAGATCTTTAACGAACATCTTGTGCAGGTTGAAAAAGACGATTACACATTCTATGCTGATTTTCTACCGGATCTTTATATTGGAAAGGACATGCAGGGCGACAAGCGCCGTACATGGATGAATGGTAGAGGATTTCAAGTGGGATTGAACGTAGGAAATAAATTTACATTTAATACTTCCGCATTTGAAAGTCAAGCTGTCTTTCCTAAATATTTAGATGACTATATTGTTGCACATAAAGTTATTCCGGGTCAAGGAAATACAAAATTTCAGTCTAAGAATAAAATGGACTGGATGTATGCGACAGCTAGTATGACTTATGACGCCCATAAGTATATCCAGGCAACTTTGGCTTACGACAAAAACTTTATCGGGGATGGCTATCGATCGATGCTTTTATCGGATTTTTCTTCAAACTATGCCCATTTGAAATTGACCGGGACCATAGGAAATGTTCAATATACTTCGATTTGGGCCTATATGAATGATCCGACGCATCCTAGACAGGATTTGACGGGTACAACTCCGATGGAAGGGCAGAATAATACACGTTTAGGAGACGGAAAAAAATGGGGGGCTTTTCAATATTTGGATTGGAATGTGACAAATAAGCTATCGATAGGCTTTTTTCAGTCTGTCGTTTGGGCTGCTCAAGATGAGGCTGGTAAAAGAGGTTTTGATTTTAGCTATATTAGTCCAATTATCTTTATTCGACCTGTTGAAAGTAATAACTCAACGTCGCCTGACAAAATGTTTTTGGGATTGACCTCCAAATATAAATTACCTTATAGATTGACTGCATATGGACAGTTTTTACTGGGTGAATTTACTGCTAAAGAGTTCTTCGCTGGTAACGGATATGCGCACAACAAATGGGGAGCACAACTTGGCGTAAGGGGATATGATATGTTTGGTGTGAAGAATTTAAATTTTCTTGCCGAGTATAATACAGCAAGACCATATACTTACGCACACTTTAAATCGTATTCAAACTATAGTAACAATGCCGAACCATTGGCTCATCCGAAAGGGGCAAACTTTAGAGAGCTTGTTGGTCTTGTGAATTATGCATGGGATAGATGGGACTTTTCGTTACAGGGCATGTTTACCCAGAATGGGCTGGATCTCCCGGATGGAAGTAATATGGGAGGAGATATTTTTCAATCCTATCGAACGATACCAAATTTATATGGAAACCACATTGCGCAAGGAATAAAGAACAATATCTATTATGCGGATGCTAAGGCTGCCTATGTGCTTAACCCCAAGTATAACCTTCGCTTAGAACTTGGTTATACCCAACGTTACGCAAAAGCACAATATGAAACACCGGTAGTCAATAAGTCTGGTGTTGTGTCATTTGGACTTCGCTCAAGTTTCCGGGCAATTTATAACGATTTATAGAAATTTTTATAAACTGATCTATCTAGAAATAAGACAAACTATATTGATTGGCCATAAACGCTACAAAAACCAATATAGTTTGTTTTTAAAACGAGGTCTCAGGACAAATTGAGAAGATAGGAAAAACAACTTTGATACAACCAGAATAAAATATCCGATAGTTGGCGATCCGTTCTTATAATTTATTACGGCTTAAAAACGATCTATTTAAACAAAAATGGTAAGGGTTAGCTCAGTTAACCAATGGACCAGCACAAAAATGATTATATTTCAATGAAAAAAATCCTCATACTGAATGGCCCAAATTTGAATTTGTTGGGTGTAAGGGAGAAATCGATTTATGGTAGCCAGGACTTCCTTAGCTACTTTGAAGAACTTAAACAACAGTTTGAAAAGGTACAATTGCACTATTTTCAAAGCAATTCAGAAGGAGAGTTAATCGATAAGGTCCACGAAGTTGGTTTTGAATTTGATGGAATTGTGTTGAATGCTGGAGCGTATACGCATACATCTGTTGCTATTGGAGATGCAATTGCGGCTGTTACAACACCTGTTATTGAAGTTCACATAAGCAATGTCCATCAAAGAGAGGAGTTTCGCCATCATTCGTTCCTGGCAAAGAATTGTAAAGGGGTGATCTGTGGTTTTGGCCTGGATAGCTACAGATTGGGTATCGAGGCGTTTATTAAATAATATCTTCTTTTGCAAGGAAGAGAAAAAATAGCTATAAAATAAAAAAGCGGGAATTCCCGCTTTTTTATTTTATAGCTAACAGACTTGTTCTAACCAATAAGACTTCTGATTTCGACTTCGTCTGCTTTTATCTGAGCTTTCATTTCTTCAAGCGAGTCAAACCGTTCATCATGTCGGATAAAATGAAGGAACTTGACACGTAGTGTCTTGCCGTAAATATCCTGATCGAAATCGAATAGGCTGATTTCAATAGCACGATTCATCCCATCAACAGTGGGCCTGGTCCCTATATAGCCCATACCTTTCGCAATTGAAACCGGACTTTCCTCTTTATACTCCCCTGTAGTGATGTTTTGGATATGATTATAGATATATACCTCAACAGCATAAATACCATAGGCCGGTATGAGTTTATGAGGTTCGTGAACCTGCAGGTTTGCTGTTGGAAATCCGATTGTACGCCCAATTTGGTCGCCTCTAATAACAGTTCCCGTTAATTCGAAAGGATAGCCTAAATAGAGGTTAGCCGTTCTTATATCGCCCTTTATAAGCGCTTCACGTACTCGTGTGGAGGATACTGCAATATCGTTGATATCCTGTTCTGGAATTTCGTCAACACTGTAGTCAAATATAGATGCAAACTGCTCTAAATCGCCCATAGTACCCTTTCGATCTTTTCCAAAATGGTGATCATAGCCTATCACAATCTTTTTTGTACCCAATTTGCCTACAAGAACATTACTAATATATTCTTCCGGAGTCTGATTTGAAAAATCACGGGAAAAAGGAATGATAATTAAGTGGTCAATTCCCACTTTACTCAATTGACTGACCTTTTCTTCGATATCGTTGATTAGGCGTAAACTATCATCATCTGGATTGATAATCAATCGTGGATGTGGGAAAAAAGTAAGCAAAATTGTCTCACCATTAATTTTATGAGCTGCTTCCTTTAAGTGAGCCAATATTTTTTGATGGCCAATATGAACACCATCGAAAGTACCGATGGTTACAACTGCATTTTCAACTGGTGAGAAATCATCTAAACTTCTGTAGATTTTCATTTATAGGAGTTTTTGCAAAAATAAGATAAAGAATCAATAAAATGGGAGGGTAAAGTTATTTAATGATTTCTTTATGACGTTTTATTTCAGCGATAAGTTGTTCTAGATTCCAGGCATTTTCTACCGAATAATCTCCACTTTTGGTGCGTCTTAAAGAACTCAGATGTGATCCACTCTGTAAGATTTTTCCAAAGTCATAGGCCAATGATCTAATGTAGGTTCCTTTTGAACAGGATATGCGAAAATACACGTTGGGAAGCTCGATCTTTTCAATGAGAAAGCTATTGATGCGTACCTGGCGGGATTTTATTTCAACCTCTTCGCCACGACGGGCCTTTTCATAGACGCGTTCACCATTAATTTTTATGGCTGAATGGGCTGGAGGAAACTGCTGAATTTCGCCTTCAAAGGATTTTGCTGCTTCGAAGATCATTTCCTCTGTGATGTGATCGATTGGAAATGTTTCGTCAATCTCTGTTTCCAGATCGTAAGAAGGCGTTGTCGCTCCTAATGTGATCGAACCTGTATATTCTTTGTCTTCAGCTTGGTAGCTGTCTATTTTTTTTGTTAGTTTGCCAGTGCAGACAATGAGCAGGCCGGTCGCAAGTGGATCTAGAGTTCCTGCATGACCGACTTTTAATTTTAATGGCTTGATTGAGTTTCTAACTTTACCAACAACATCAAAACTTGTCCATGTTAAAGGTTTATCGATCAACAACATTTCTCCTTCAGCAAAGTTGAACTTTGCTGAATTTTCACTAACCTCTATATTTTCCATCCGAAGATTTTAGATAATTTGTAAACTATGGCCCGAAAGTAGGAGGGCAAGAATAATAACACCAACGATGATTCGGTACCAACCAAATGCTTTAAAACCATATTTGGTCAAAAAGCCAATAAAAGACTTAATGGCTACAATTGCAACAACGAAACCAATTAGATTTCCAATAATAAGCAAATTAAGTTCTTCTCCTGTGAAGGTGTTACCTTCTTTAAAAAACTTTAAAAGCTTTACTGCAGAAGCACCAAACATCATAGGCAAAGCAAGGAAAAAGGAAAATTCCGCAGCAGCTTTACGGGTTAGTTTCTCAGCCATACCGCCAATAATTGTACTTGCAGATCTTGAGGTACCCGGGATTAATGCAAGACATTGGTATACCCCGATCATAAAAGCTTGTTTGTAGGAAACCTTGTCCGAATCTTCAACAGTTGGTTTGTTGAACCACTTGTCAACGAAAAGTAGCACTACGCCGCCGACTACCAACATCACTGCGACCATTAAAGGACTCTCTAATAATGCATCAATATAATCGTTGAATAGCAAGCCCAACACAGAGGCCGGAATCGCCGCAATAACCAATTTGTAATAAAATGAAAGCGTTTTAAAAAAACGTTTGTAGTATAATACCAGAACGGATAATATGGTGCCTAACTGGATCACAATTGTAAACAATTTGACAAATGCCGATGGTTGAATACCCATTAAGGCAGTAGCAATGATCATATGACCTGTCGAAGATACAGGCAAAAACTCCGTTAATCCTTCAATGATAGCAAGGATGATAGCTTCAATAATAGACATCTGTTTGAAATAAGATTATGCTTTAGTTGGATTTGTTTTTGGGGCGGTATAGAATTGCCGCAAATCCTATCGCAAACCCGAGAACAACAACAATAGGGGCCAAGGTAATCTTGGTAAAACTATAGATATCAGTTTCACCAGACATCAATGTAAAGCCTATGATTACAATAGCTAAACTCGCTATGAACAGTTGGTAATTTACTTTGGAGAATACAAATGAACCTTTGTTGACTGATTCAGTAGATTTCTTTATTTGAGCCATTTTTATCTGTATAAATCGTTAGATTGTGCCTTTAAATATTTTGTTACTGCGAAATAGGTGCTAAGTCCCGAAATGAGAATTCCAATCAAGATTACTCCTAAAAAGATCACCGCAAATTCGAACCAGTTGCGTAAAAAGACCAGTTCTGGTATTTGCTGTTGTGCAAATTTCAGCGTTAAAATGAGGAGTAAAATCGCGATCAAAGATCCCAGTAAACCATGAATGATGCCATACGTTATAAATGGTTTACGAATAAAGTTTTTAGTAGCCCCAATCAATTGCATACTTTTGATTAAGAAACGTTGTGAATAGATCGCAAGACGTATCGTATTGTTGATTAAAGCTACGGCGATAATCAATAAGATAACCGCAAAAGCAAGAACAATCATTCCGATGATGCGTACGTTTTTGTTGACCATGTCAATTAATGACTCTTGGTATACAACTTCTTTAATTTTATTGTTTTTGGAGATCTTTTCAATAAAAGTTTTAATGCTATCTGTATTGGCATAATTCTCTTTCATGTAAACATCCAAAGAAGGTAGAAGTGGGTTATGTCCCAAATATTGTACGAAATCCTCACCAAGATCTTCTTTCAAGTTTTTTGCAGCCAATTCCTTACTAATATATTCGGTGCGAAGCACGTAGGGATCTTTTTCCAGGTCTTTTTGTAGAGAAAGGACATCACCTTCACTTGTGCCATCATTTACGATGACATTTAAGACGATATTTTCCTTAACGTATTTCGAAAGATTTTTAGCGTGCACCAAGAGTAATCCCAACATACCTGTTACCAACAACACGAGAGCGATACTGATAACCGTAGATACATATACAGATTTTGTTTTTCTTTTTTGTGTGCTTAATTCGTATTCTGACATAATAAGCAAAAATTTATTTGCGAAAGTAACTATTTGAGTGGAAGATTTCGAATTAATCTTGTAATTACTTTGATAAAAATCAATTCGAAGGCTGTTTTCTTCCTATGTTTAATTAACTTTTCAATACTATAATTTATTGTTCAAACTACAAAACTTTTATCACATTTCAGTATTAAAATCGTAATTTCGCAAGTCATAAAAATTCCTTACGAATAAAAATGGAGTATAATCACAAATCATTAGAGAAAAAGTGGCAAAAGTTTTGGGCGGATCATCAAACGTATAAAACGTCCGATACGCATCAAAAGCCAAAATACTATGTATTGGATATGTTTCCTTATCCTTCCGGAGCGGGGCTGCACGTTGGTCACCCGCTGGGATATATTGCTTCGGACATCTTTTCAAGATATAAACGTTTGAAAGGTTTCAATGTATTGCATCCGATGGGATATGATTCTTTTGGACTTCCTGCAGAGCAATATGCCATTCAAACTGGTCAGCATCCTGCAGTGACGACTGAGGTAAATATCAATCGGTACCGTGAGCAAATGGATAACATTGGGTTCTCTTATGATTGGAGTAGAGAAGTACGTACTTCTGATCCGTCATATTATAAATGGACACAATGGATTTTTATGAGATTGTTTGATTCTTGGTATAATAAGGAATCAGATAAAGCTGAACCGATCGAAACGTTAATCGCGAGGTTTGTTGCAAGTGGTTCAACTGGCATTTCAGCAGTTTCGGATGAAGATGTCTTGGAATTCAGCGCTGACGAATGGAAATCTTTGGATGAAGAAAAACAGCAGCGGGAATTGTTGAAATATCGGATTGCTTATTTGCGTGAAAGTACAGTAAACTGGTGTGCTGCTTTAGGTACGGTATTAGCGAATGACGAGGTAATCAACGGTGTCTCTGAGCGCGGTGGTTATCCTGTGGAGCAAAAGAAGATGATGCAGTGGTCTATGCGTATTACTGCTTATGCGGATCGTTTATTGAAAGGTTTGGATACCATTGATTGGCCAGAACCTTTGGTTGAAATGCAACGTAACTGGATCGGAAAATCGGTAGGTGCCTCGGTGAAATTTCCCGTACCACAATTAAATACAGCAATTGAAGTGTTTACGACGCGTGTAGATACTATATATGGTGTTTCATTTGTCGTTTTGGCTCCAGAACATGAATTGGTTGCAGCATTGACTACCCCTGAGCAGCAAACAGAAGTAGACGCCTATATCGAGAAAACTTCGAAAAAATCTGAATTGGATCGTATGGCTGATACAAAAACAGTCTCTGGTGCTTTTACTGGTTCTTACGCTAAACATCCAATTTCTGGACAGGATGTACAGATTTGGATCGCGGATTATGTACTTGCTGGTTATGGCACAGGTGCTGTAATGGCTGTTCCTAGTGGCGATCAACGTGACTATGTGTTTGCTAAACATTTCACTCTTCCTATTATTCCTATTTCGGATACTCAAAATATTGAAGAAGTAGCTGATCCAAATAAAGACGGAAAATACATCAATTCCGATTTTATCAATGGTATGACTTACCAAGAGGCGGTTCCTGCTTTGATTGCTAAATTGGAAGAATTAAAATTAGGTAAAGCGAAAATAAACTTCCGCATGCGTGATGCTATTTTTGGGCGTCAGCGTTATTGGGGAGAACCCGTGCCTGTCTACTTTAAAAATGGATTACCTTATTTAATTAAAGAAGAAGAATTACCGCTCTTATTGCCCGAAGTTGATAAATATTTACCAACGGAATCGGGTGAACCTCCATTGGGAAGGGCCAAAGATTGGAAATATGAAGATCAATATGAGTATGAATTGAGTACGATGCCGGGATGGGCAGGCTCCTCATGGTATTGGTTTAGATATATGGATCCAAAAAATGAAGGTAATTTTGCATCCAAAGAGGCTGTGGATTATTGGAAAGCCGTAGATTTATATATCGGTGGTTCTGAGCATGCTACTGGACACTTGTTGTATTCGCGTTTTTGGAACAAGTTCTTGAAAGATTTGGGTTACCAAAATGAGGAAGAGCCATTCCGCAAATTGATTAATCAAGGCATGATTCAAGGGCGCTCTAATTTTGTGTATCGTGTACTTGATGACGAAGGGAGAGGTACAAATCAATTTGTGTCTTATGGATTAAAAAATGAATACAAAACTATTCCTTTACATGTAGACGTGAATATTGTTCATAATGATGTGCTGGATTTGGAAAAATTCAAAAACTTCAGGCCGGATTTTGCAAATGCTGAATTTGTATTGGAAAATGGGAAGTATATCTGCGGTAGTGAGGTGGAGAAAATGTCTAAATCCAAATTCAATGTGGTCAATCCTGATGATATTATCGAATCCTATGGAGCAGATACATTGCGTCTATACGAAATGTTTTTAGGGCCTTTGGAGCAGGCTAAGCCTTGGAATACAAATGGTATTGAAGGGGTTTATAAGTTCTTACGTAAAGTATGGCGACTGTTCCACGATGCTGAGGGTAATTTTAGTGTTTCCAATGAAGATCCATCCAAAGCAGAGTTTAAAGCCTTACATAAAATTATCAAAAAGGTGGAAGATGATATTGAACGTTTCTCATTCAATACTTCTGTTTCAGCATTTATGATCTGTGTCAATGAATTGACTGAGTTGAAATGCAATAAAAGACAGATATTGGAACAGCTCGTCATTGTTCTTCAGCCTTATGCACCACATATTACGGAAGAGTTGTGGGCGCTGTTGGGTAACGACGCCGGTACACTTTCTTACGCTTCATATCCTGTGTTCAAGGCAGAATATTTGGTTGAATCTGAATTTGCTTATCCGGTATCTTTCAATGGTAAGATGAAATTCAATTTATCATTACCGCTTGATTTAGATCAAAAAGCAGTAGAAGATACGATTAGAGCACATACTGATGTACAACGGCATTTAGATGGGAAGGCAATCAAAAAGATTATTTTTGTCAAAGGAAAAATAATCAATATCGTGATTTAACCCACTCAATACAGTATAAAAAGCCGTTTTATCGATAGGATAAAACGGCTTTTTTATGCCAATACATCTTGAAAAGCTATTGTTTTATCGAAGATAGCTTTCGCATAGGGACAATTTGGGATAATTTTGGCGTCATTCTTTCTGGCATAGTCAACAGCCTCCAGTACCAATTTTTTTCCCACACTCATTCCCTGATACTCATCGTAGACTTCTGTATGATCAATGGAAAACTCATGATCGTTTTGCCAGGTATACTCTAAAATTCCGGCTTCATTATTTTCAACTTCTGCAATAAAATTGCCTCTTTCGTCCCTTTCGATGTTTCTTATTTCCATAGTTTTTTTTAAAAATAACGTCCAAATGATCTTTTTGTTTTATGGAATTTTTCAATTTTGTGATCGAAATAAATCTTGTTTAAAAAGATCGAAAGATCGATGGGCTTCAGATAACTGACTGTTATCAGGGGCCATTGTACGCGACTAGGTTTAGACAAAAAATTATGAACTGGATATTCGTGTTTAAAGTCGAAGAAACGAATCGGTTCCAGGTTAAGATCACTTTGTACAGGATCGCTCAATATCCCTTTTTTAAAGAATTTTTTGTACCTTTGCAATTATCTCCTTAGAACACATCGCATTTTTATCTTTTCAACGAAGCTCTAAAGGTCCGTAACCTCCTCGGGAACATTTATTTTAATCCATATTGAATGAGCAAAAGCCAAATTACATTTAACAAAAAAGAACGAGAAAAAAAGAAACTACTCAAAAAACAACAAAAAATTGAGAAAAAAGAATTCAACAAAACAAACAACGACAAGGGGAAATCTTTGGAAGAATTGTTTGCTTATGTTGATGAACATGGGAATATTTCAGATAGACCTGCGATAAAATTGAAAGAAGGGGAGAGTCCAAGCATGGCCTCAAATCATCATGACGAGTATTCCTTCGGAAAAGTTGTCCATTACAATAACGACTCCAACTATGGGTTTATTAGAGACAACGAAACTCAGCAATCTATTTATTTCAATGACCGTCTTGCTGGACAGAAATTGAACCTGAATCAGAAAGTGAAGTTTAAATTTAAAAGTGCTAAACAAGGTGCTCAAGTCACTGAAGTCTTGATCGAGTATTAGCTGAAAAAGTACTCTTAAACGAGTATTGATGATTATAAGGCCTTTTGTTTGATGTCAGGGTATTTGGAGTCAAACAAAGGTTTTTTACATTTATTCGAATGCCTGCTTTCCCGCTAATGGTATTCTTTATAAAGAGAGGCTTCCTGCAGTTTCAGCGTTTAAATCGCTTTCATTAATCGCTCTTGAGAGCGAAAAGAGTTTTTCCCTACCGGTATAATTTCACGATTACCTTTACAGAAAAAGTTCAATTTTTAGAATTCCCCTTTATTGTGAATATGTCGTTGATCTAATTTTGATGTGATCTGTCTACTTTTTACGTGATTTGTATACTTTTTATGCTGTCCTTCTGAGGTTACCCTTGTCGTTTTGTGATATTTTGCCTTAAATGCTGTTGATTCTACGTTGTCTTCTAAGAATTTATAAGGTAAATTTCTGCTTATTGTTTCTCTCTTGGATAAGTTGATGATTTTTTTCGATATAGAAGGATTGATGGAAACAGAAATAAAATAACCCTCCGGTAAAGTAAGCTGCGACGTCAGCAATATCTCCGGTATTATAAGTGGTACATTGAGGCATGATCCATTCAAAAAGTAAGGAGGTGAAGAATGAAATTATCCAGATTTGGTAAAGCGGATAACCATGGGCTCTGCCATTGTTGAATACATAACTACCCACGATAGATGAGCAATGGATAATGATCGGTACAAAAACGAAATCAGTCAGCCAGTCGTTCAGGAAGGGGATAGGGAAATGATTAGCCCGAGTAAATCGAATAAAGAACCAACAAAACCAGTAGAAGATAAATAAGTCGTCAAACAGCTCCCTACTTAATGAGCGAAGGAGATGGCGATTAACATTGCTATAGCACCACATGCCATTAAAGTTAAAAACATAAAGAAAGCAGTCTGTTTACCGAATTTCTTCCAAGAACTGTCGTTTGGATGAGCTGGAATTAAAGTTTGTTTTAATTCGATGTATTGCCTTTTTAGCCAATTTCCCGTTGATTTTTCCATGTATATGATCTTATTTTTAGTTCATGATGCGAAATTAGAACAATTGTTCTAATTTTACATCATGAATACGAAAGAAAAAATTATTGTGGGTGCGTTGAAGCTTTACAATCGTGATGGTATACGTACGGTAACAACGCGTCAAATTGCTCAGGAGCTGAATATAAGTGCCGGTAATCTTCATTATCATTTTAAACATACCGAGGATATTATTTTTCAACTTTTCCAATTATTGCAAAACGAGTATGAAAATATGATTTTGAAACCTGAAGATGATGCAAGCACATTTCGTCAGGTGCTGGATAGTTTTATTGATGGCTCTTATGCGCTAATATCGAAATACAGGTTTATTTTTGAGAATTTTGTCGAAATTTGCAACTGGATCCCCAGTATTGCAGAGGCTTACAGAAATTTGGTGGCACAGCGTGAAGAGCAACTTGTCTCTCTATTTTTGTATTACGCTGAGTTAGGCATGTTTCGTTCTGATATACCCTTGGTAAATTTACAGGGGTTCGTGCGCCAACTTTTTATCATTTCAGATTTTTGGAGCTCAAGCTATGCTGTTTTGGGGGCACACCGAGATGGAAATCCACTGGAAGATTATAGACAGACGATTCACACGGCCTTTTATCCATATCTTATTTAAAGGAACGGGGCAAATTGGATCGATCCTTGAATTATTGTTCTTTCCTTAATGTGAAAATGGTAACCTCGGGTCGAGCGTTGAATCTGATGGGGATGCTGTGGCCCAGTCCGCGGTTGATATACAATGTTCTGTCTCCGCTTATTTTCTTGATTCCTTGATCGTAGTTTTTATTTTTTACGGGAATAATTGGGGAGCCCCAAAAAGGAATTCTTACTTGGCCAGCATGCGTGTGTCCTGCCAGTATCCAGCCATTGTATCCATTCCAGCCGTCGAGGTCTGCGGCATCCGGATTGTGACATAAAACTAAACTGGCTTGAGATTGATTATAGTCTTTCATGGCCTTTATAAGGTCAAAGTTCGTTCCCCAAAAGTCATCTATACCGAATATTCTTAATCCTTGGGTTATTACGCTTTCATTTCTCAATACTTTTATTGAATATCCATTGAGTAGGCTAACGATTGAATCTGCCGCTGCACTGTCCTGAAAATTCTTTCCATAGTCATGATTTCCTAGAATTGCCAATGTTTGAAGTTTGCCTTTTGGGGCATCTTGCATGACTTCATCGAGTTCTTCTAAGGGAATTTTATTATGGACAAGACGTACAAAGTCGCCGGTGTATACCATGATATCGGGCTTTAATGCCGCGATTTCCTGAAAGGTTCTTTTTATAAAATCTTTATCCACGTAGTTGCCAATATGGATGTCCGAGATTTGGATCAATGACTTTCCTTGCAATGCTTGTGGTAAATGTTTTACAGTTAGATTGATCTGCTCATATTTTACCCAATGTGGCTCGATTTTCCAGCTGTAAAAACCGAGTAATGCACCCATTACGAATAAGTAAATCGCTATATACTTTAATTTTCGCTTATTTTTCATGGTGCTAAATTAACTTTTCCAGTCAGATTTGCTAATCTTCATGTTAAGGCTTTTCCAGGTTTCGTTGCCAATTGTTACTTCCGAAATCATATTTTCGTTAATCCGAAAACCTACGGATTCATAACATCGGATTGCATTGTGATTCCAGTCATAAACATTTAAATCGGCTGTTTCATAATTGCCTTCAATAAAAAGCCGTCTGAGGAGTGTGTTCACAGTGCTCTTGCCATAACCTTTATTTCGTTCGGAACTTTTTGCAATTAGGATGCGGCAAAGTCTTGGAATGTCCCGTTCGAAGCTTAATTCGCAGTGGCCGATAATTTCTTTGGTTGCTGTGTCGATTATTTTAAAGGCGTTTCGCTTTGGGTCTTGAATGTATTTTTCAAGTTGGTAATCGGTAAGCGGAAACGAAAAATACGGTCCTGCGAACTGTAATAGTTCCTCTGCTGATCGAATCCATGACTTAAAAAGCGAAAAATCTGATTTTTCGAATTGAAGTAGTGTTATCATGATTATTGTCTAGTTGCCGTTCTGAAGGTAAATCAATTTAGAAAATTCTCGAGCCCGATCCTAAAGAAATTACTGAATTTTACGAAATTCGTGCGAAATATATTAAAAGAGTATTATGCCGCAACTTATTTTAGATACAATTATAGAAGCTCCTTTATCGGTTGTTTTTGACTTGGCACGTAGTATTGATCTGCATATGTATTCGACAAAGAAAACTGGGGAGAAGGCAATTGATGGGGTGACGACAGGATTAATCGAGGTAGGTCAGCATGTGCGTTGGCGTGCAAGGCATCTTGGCGTAAAGCAAACATTAACTGTACAGATAACAGCGATGGAAAAACCTCATTTTTTCGAAGATCGAATGACTCAAGGAGTGTTTCATTCGATGGATCACCAGCATATTTTCAAGGAACTGGAACATGGTAAAGTATTAATGCGCGATGTGTTCAATTTTAAGGCTCCTCTCGGGGTTCTGGGAAGGCTTGCAGAATGGCTATTTTTAACCCGATACATGTTGCGCTTTCTGGAAGAAAGAAACCAGGTGATCAAAGAAGTTGCTGAGTCGGGTAAATATCGGCTGTATCTTCCAGTCTAGTTTTCTTTGGGAATAAGCGATAGGTTGTAGGTGTCGACTGTTGGTTTTCGCGAGAAGCATAGGACTGAATTTTTTAACTGGATCACATTTAGCAGTTCAATGAGCGATGATATGGGGATGCTCCGCTTTTTCGCTGAATTATCTGAAAACTCGTATGTGTTTAATGGTTTCTAGCGACAACAACTATCGTTGGATTTTCCTTCCGAAGTTGCTCCTGTAAGAAATCAAAAGCTCCTTTCTGATTCATGGTGACCTGATAGATTTTGTTGAATTCATTATAGAAATAGATGCGATAGCTGTTGGGCCCCCGGTAGTTTCTTATGATTTTTGTTTCAATGCGATGGATTTGACTAATTGGGATCTGTTTGTTTCCAATGAATGGGAAAAATAAAATTTCATTTTCACAAAAAAGATATGGGGAGATAGCTGAAAAGATGCGGACCAGCCTTCTGCTATATTGTTGGTAGATATCAAGATCATCGTCGTTCAGTTGTTGTAGTGCATGGATGAATTTTTGGTTTTTAATGTAAGCTATCCAACTCAACAGGCCGAACGCAAAGCCTAGGTAAGCGAAAAGAAAGGATAGGGTAGGGAGTGATTTGTAAAAAAACGATAGCCTGTCTTCACTGTCCGACCATTTCTGAAAAAAAGACACCAGAAAAAATCCGTAACAAAAAACGAACATCGCGAGGAATATACCAATGATTACATTGCGGGTTTTCCTGATTTTTACAAGTTCTGCTTTTAAAAATGATCTCGATAAAGAGGGGGTGTTACTCATGGTTTGTTGGGAAAACTTAAATATAATAAAAGCGTTTGTTTTGTTCTGTGCGAATTTGATTTTAATGGATTTGGGTAGTTTTAGTTGTAATGTTTTACTTAAGGCTATTCTGTTTATTTAGCTGTATTAAATCTTCTTATTGATTTATTTTGTTGTTTTTTGACGCTATTGGCTATACCGAAAGGGGTGTCTAACTCATCACATTCCAGTGCTGGTCCGATGCTGTGAAGGTTGTTTTAAGTTCGTTTTTGCTTCTTTTTTTCTTGAGTGACCGTAAGGTGCTTTACTCGGAGAAGATGTCTTAAATCTATTAAAAGAGGGCTAGAATTAAGTCGGGTGATTTGGATGGTTGGTCTCGGTCGCCGCAGATCGATTCAGGCGGGAGTTGTGTGTCTATGTAGCGGACAAGTTTTTTATATCATCCTATAGTTTTGAAGAAAGGTTGTTATTACTCGTTCTAAGTAATTTTATTCAAATTGTAAGTAAACGGGTGATTGTGTAGAGATGTTGTCTTAGATCGAATTAAAATGGTGTTAAATCCGGTGTTTGCTTACTCTTAATGAAGTGGTCTTTGCAAATGGACTTGCTTGGGGGGCGAAACGTTTCGCATGATCTTGGTAGAAGCGCTAGAGAAATTATAGTTAAGTACAAGTGCGCGCTCTGCTGCATGGATGCTCCTTTGGATAGGTGGCCATCGTTAATGGCGGGAACTGTGACCTCGAACTGTACAATACACATGAAGAATTTAAAGATTGTGGTCTCCTGTATTTTTTTGTATCCGGCACTGGAGGGAATGCCCGCTTTAGCGCTATCCATGAATAACAGAAAGGGTGTGGATAAAATTTTATCCACACCCTTTCTGTTATAAAAATCAAGCTTTTTAAACCGTTTTATATGTGTTTTATTTATTTATATAAAATATGTAATATGTTGTTGTTTAGATGTTAATTTGTATTTTTTTTTGGTTTTATATTAAAAGCTGCAAAATTGTATGAAAATGGTGTGATAGTCAGAAAATAATTCATGTTTTTTGGGTTTAACCCAAAAGAAATACGTCAAAAAAGGAGCATTGTTGCCTTGGTATAGGCTGACAAAAAGCCTATTTCCTTGTTTCATGGAGCGGATTAAATAAAAAGTGAGGGTTACTTTCAGGGAGTTATATCGAGTTTGGTGGCGACCTGATAACAAGTTTAGAAATGGTCTTGGGGTATCCTATTTCGCGTAATTTCAATGATTTGAATAATTGGATGCCGGGACGCTTAAATGCGATACATTCTAATGTTTTGTAATTTTTATATTGCTTTTAATCAGTTATGTTATGTGGATTATGTGAACGTGTAGTTTTATATGAAAAAAAGCGAATTTTACGTCTTCCGAATTATTTTCAAAACGGTACTCAATAGAAAAAATGAAGGAAAAAGCTGAAGATTTAGCCTGTTAATCCAAGGAATTACCCGTGGTTTTATTCGGGTCGATATGGCTTTTCGTTAACAGGATTTTCCCTTTAATCAGGTCATCATTGAATTGGCCGACCGTTGTTTTTTGAAGCATTTCCGAGAGGTTGTTGCGTATGCTTTTGAACTCGTGATGCAAGGGACAGGGATATTGTTCGGAGCAGAATTCAAGCCCCATGCCGCAGCCGACAAATAGACTTTCACCGTCGATCGCTTTGACGACTTCGGATAGTGGAGTGGACATGTCTTCCCTATCGAGGTAAAATCCACCACCAGGTCCCTTCATGGATCGAATGATACCTGCACGGCTTAGATTCTGTAGTATCTTGCCTAGAAAAGCTTCCGGAGAATGGATGCTCTCTGCTATTTCTTTTATGCTCACGCGTTTATTTTCTTGGGAGCTTTGTGCGATAAAAAAAACTGCCCGTAGTCCATATTCACATGTTTTAGAAAAAATACCCATAATCTTTTTGCTTTTTGCAAATGTACAAAATCAAAAATAGCCATCCGCCAATGATTAAAAATTAGGGATGACTATTTGATGAAGTGGGGTAGTGCAATTAATTTAGTTGCAAAGATGCTGGACCAAATTCTTCGAAATGAATGTTCTCAGCGTTGACACCCTGATTCGTTAAATATTGGAAGTGCTTTTTGATAAATCCTGATGGGCCACAGAGGTAATAGTTTGCCTCCTGTGGAAGATGCGAAGCATCTATTTTAGCGAGATCAACCCAACCCACAAGTACGTCGGCATCCGCATCTTGAGCTTCGTCATAGAAAGAAAAACTAGTTATGTTTTGATGTTGATTTTCCAATGTTATTAATCTTTCTTTAAACGCATGTAAATCAGGGTTACGGCAACCGTGGATCCAAGTGATTGGTTTGTCTTCTTTCTTGTCAGCTAAATGCTCTAACATGGCAATTAATGGGGTCTGACCAACTCCACCACTAATAAATACATGTGGTTTTTCACTTTCGATAAGTTGAAAGGAACCTGTAGGTGCTGTGAGTTCCAGTTGTTTTCCAACTTCAAAGTATTGATGTATATAATTACTCACCATACCCTCAGGTTTTCCTTCCGTAGCTTCTCTTTTTACCGAAATCCGAAGGTACTCTCCATTGCTCGCATCGGAAAGACTATATTGTCTTGGTTGATACAGGTGTAATTCGGGAAGAAATACACGTACACTTACATACTGGCCTGCCTCATGTTTTGGAAGTTTTCCTTGATCTGTTGGCTTGAGATAAATAGACTGAATCTCGGCGGTCTCAGATACCACTTTTACAATGGTGAATGGCTTCCAACCCGTCCATCCGCCCTCGTTCTGGATCATTTGATCATACATATCCTTTTCGACTCCGATCATCAGATCTGCTAATTGAAAATAGGCAACTTTCCAGGCTTCAATCAGTTCTTCTGTTGCTGCATCCCCCAATACTTCTTGAATGGAGGCCAATAGATGCTTGCCAACAATCTGATAATGCTCCGGACGAATATTGAGACTACTGTGTTTTTGTCCAATATGTTTCACTGCAGAAAGGAGGACTGCGGGATTCTCGATATGCTCCGCATAGGCTAACACAGCTGTAGCCAACGCCGTTTGTTGTCGCGCATTTTGTTGGTTTCCCATATTGAAGATATGTTTAAGCTCAGGATTGTGGGCAAACATACGTTTATAAAAATAACTAGTCAGCGCTACACCATGTTCTTTTAAAATCGGTACAGTGCCTTTGATTAACTCTTTTTGTGCTTCAGTAATCATAATAAAATATTTAAATACCTTTTTATCTTTTATTTGATCGGAATAAAAAACAAAAAAATCCACCTCGCTACGAGGAATTTTGTAAACCTTGATAGGGTTCATTTGCAAGTGACTATCGGGTACAAAAATAGAAATTTATAATAAAAGACAAAAATATCTTTTATTATTTTTTACCTGTTGTTTGGTCATCACCTGATCGATTGAAAAAGTATTATTATGATCAGCTCTGGCTATTCACAAGTTTTTAACCCTGGCTATTCCCATGTTTTGAGGTTTTTAGGGTAAAATGTCCATTCAGGGGTTTTTATAATATCCTGGTCTATATCGTACCAAGGACTAAGCGTGCTGTTGTTCCAATTGTTTAAAATTTGTATTTCTTGGGCTGGCATGTAACTTTGCGCGAGCAGCACGATTGTTTTTCCAGTATTGTCCTTGGCTAGATCAACTACAATGATTGCGTGGCCAATGGGTGATCCTTTCTGGATAAAAGTATCTCCAATCTTAACTTCCTGAGTCGTTTTTGCGCTGGGCAGCTCATCGTGTAGCGAAGCCGTATTGGCATAGGCAAACACATATTCCAGGTATTTCCAATAGGTTGGGTAGGAGTAGTCTCCTTTTGCATAGTTTGTATATGCGCGGGGCTTGCTATCGGAAAGGAAGTTGAATTTGATATCCTTATACCGCTTTTGTTGGTATAAGTAATCTGCCCTGAGTCGCATTACAGCATCGGCGCATTGGTGTAAATCGCGCTTTCCTATGTCTAGCTTCACAACACTATTGTAGATGTTATTTCTAGGTTTAATTTTTCCGTTATAATAATGTACCTCCTGGTCGATGGGGTATAATGGAAGATTTTCGAGAAAATTTCCAAATTCTTCGACCCGGTAGGTAGGCCTTTTAAAGCCTTCTGGTAACAAAATGCGCGATTTGATCGTCATCCCATCGGGGTTGATAAACTGGTTCCTGTCAGGTGCTATTGACTCAGTAGTCGCAGGATTCAAAGTTTTGTTATTAGGTGCAGCAACATTTGGCTGCCCAAATCCACTGAAAACCTGACACGAGAGGAGTGGAATGAGTACATATATTGATCTCATATAAAAGTTTCTGAGCTAGTGTATTGCGTTTCATCGAATATACTTAAATTTAGATATAATTCGAAGTGTGAATCATTTGAAAAAATTAAGAAATTTTTAAGCTATTCATCTACTTTTTGGATCATTTTCTGATGTAGCTTAGCCGAAGTTAATAAGAATACGATTATGTCAGGAAAACAGATTTTTCAGACGTCAAGCAAAAAGCGCTGGTACGCTTTTTCATGGATGAGCAGAGCATTGGTGATAGGTTTGATCATTGGTGTTATCTGTGTGGTTTATACATTGGGAAAGATTCAGATTCCTCCTTTTCCAACAATTAATACCAACACAGCATTGACTGAAAAGTCCACCGCCAGATTAAAAAAATCCAAACAATTTAAGGAGTTTACCATTGTAAAATCCGAATTGGAGAAGATTAAACGTGACCGGGAGCTGAAGCATTTGAAACATATTGGTACCAAAGATAGAATCAATATGGGGTTTTATGTTAGTTCTTGGTCTAATGAAGTTCGTGAGCAGTCTTTATCGGATCTACGCCGCAATATTGGTCATTTGGATATGGTTGCTATGGAATCCTTTTTTACTGTGCCTAATCAAGATACAGTAGTGGATAAAGCAGATACTGCTGCGCTTAAGGTCATTCATCAATATAAGCGCAAAGCTATCGCACAGATTTCCAATTTCAGTGGTAACGATTTTGACGGGCAGACTGTAAAGGCTATTTTACTTAATCCGGATAAACAACAGCGTTTTATAGACGATATCCTTCTTAAAGTGAAGCGCAATGGCTTTGCTGGCATAAATATTGACTTTGAGAATTTACAGTTGGATGACCACAAGGCGCTGAATGATTTTATGGGCCACATCTATACGGTATTTCATACAGAAGGCCTACTTGTCACGCAGGATATTTCACCTGAAAATGATGATTACGATCCCATTGCCTTACAAAAGTACAACGATTACATCATACTTATGGCTTATGATCAGCATTCCATTGAAAGTAATGCCGGCGCCATTTCACATCAGGCATGGGTCGAAAAAAATCTTGATGAACTTTGCAATAAGATCGATGCAGACAAGGTGATCCTGGCTTTGGCCTGTTATGGATATGATTGGCCAAAAGGCAGTGTCGGCAAGACATTGACATATGATAATGCTGTTATTTTGGCGCATAATTACAATGCTAAGATTACTTTTGATCCCGAATCTGCAAATCTCAACTTTAGCTATAAAGATGGGACAGGGATGCATCATGATGTCTATTTTACAGACGCTGCAACCTATTTTAATCTTATCCGCAAAGCAGATGACTGGGGGCTAGCTGGTATTGCACTTTGGCGTTTAGGAAGTGAAGACTCCCGTTTATGGTCATTTATTTCAAGATCATTGGACCGAGAAAATCTGAAAAAAGAACCTTTTGACTTTGGAAAGATAAGCCAGATCAATGTCGGGGGTATTCAATATATTGGGGATGGGGAAATTTTGGACTTGGTCAATAGTCCTGCTCCGGGGGAAGTGAAATTCACTTACGACCCATCAACGCTTATGGTTGAGAATCAGGAGTATGTAAAGACGCCAAGTAATTATGTAATCAAACGCTTTGGAGAACGAGATAATACTGTGGTCCTGACCTTTGACGACGGTCCCGATCCTACGTATACACCACAAGTATTAGATATATTAAAAAAGGAACATGTTCCCGGAGCTTTCTTTCTTGTTGGTGTTATGGCTGAGAAAAATATGGATCTGGTTCGGAGAGAATATCAAGAAGGACATGAACTCGGTAACCATACCTTTTTTCATCCTGATATGTCTACAATAGGCCCAAATCGCGTTAAGTTTGAACTGAATGCCACCCGAAAGATCATCGAATGCATAACCGGTCATAGTACAATTCTTTTCCGGGCTCCTTTTAATGCTGATGCCGAGCCACAGACTGTTGCCGAAATTCTGCCTGTTGCTCAGAGCCGGAAAGAGAACTACATCAATATCGGCGAGTATATTGATCCCAACGACTGGTTACCTGGTCGTACGGCAGATGAAATCTATAATGAAGTCATAAAACAACGCGATAATGGAAACATTATTCTATTACATGATGCCGGAGGCAATCGAGAAGCGACTATAGCCGCCTTGCCGCGTATTATTCATTATTTTAAATCTCATGGTTATAAATTTGCGACGATCGGAGATTTAATGGGGAAAAAACGTGATGAACTGATGCCACCTGTAGAAAATGCCTCCGATTCGGGATTTAGTGGATCTTCCAACCGCTTGTTCTTAGGGACATTGTTCTATGGTAACATCTTCCTTAACTTGGTTTTTTCCATTGCAATTGTATTGGCAATTTTTAGAACAGCAATGATTGCTTATCTGGCAATCCGACAAAAACAAAAAAGTAAAAAAGAGCGATCTCAATTGGTTGTGGAACCTCGGGAAAAGGTGAGTGTGATCATTCCTGCCTATAATGAGGAAATAACAGTGTTGGCAACGATAAAAAGCCTGTTGAATTTGGATTACCCCAATTATGAATTGATTTTTGTTGATGATGGATCAAAAGACAAGACTTTTGAGATTGTCAGTAAGGTGTATGGCGATCATCCTAAAGTAAGGTTATTTACAAAACCAAATGGGGGCAAGGCTTCTGCGCTTAACTATGGTATCCAACAATCCGAAGCACGGTTTGTGCTTTGTATCGATGCCGATACACAATTGAAAACAGATGCGTTAAAACAGTTGATGAAATATTTCAATAAACCTCAGATCGCCGCTGTTGCGGGTAGTGTTAAAGTGGGAAATGTGCATAATATATTGACACATTGGCAATCGATCGAATATATCACCTCACAGAATATGGATCGGAGAGCGTTCGATTTGCTCAATATGATATCGGTCGTACCAGGAGCAATTGGGGCCTTTCGTAGATCTGTTATTTTGGAAGTGGGCGGATTTACTACGGATACATTAGCGGAAGATTGTGATTTAACCATGCGTATATTAAGAGCGGGTTATACCGTGCGAAATTCATCTGAAGCAATTGCTTATACGGAAGCACCAGATACGGTCAAAATGCTCTTCAAGCAACGTTTCCGTTGGAGTTTTGGTGTGTTGCAGAGTTTTTGGAAAAATAAACAGACCTTGTTGAATCCCAAATATGGCTATTTTGGTATGGTCGGAATGCCTAATATTCTGATTTTTCAGATTATACTTCCTTTATTTGCTCCTTTGGCCGATATTTTTATGTTATTCTCTCTAGTGAGTGGTCTTTTCTCCTTAAGCGAGGTAAATGGTATCAGCTGGACGGGAATTGCAGGATTATTTTCACTGCATAACGGTTTTGGTCAAGTGATGTTTTATTACTTCCTTTTTGTATTCGTGGATATGTTCTTTGCAGGTATTGCCTTTAAAATGGAAGGCGAGAAGCTTAGCAATTTAATTTATTTGTTTCCGCAGCGTTTTTTCTGGCGTCAACTGATGTACTTCGTTTTATTCAAATCTGTCAGAAAAGCGATTAAAGGTGAATTAAATACTTGGGGTACCTTGAAACGTACGGGCGGAGTGAAAGAGGTAACAACAAGTGAATAAGAAGCCGGTAACAACAAGTGAATAAAAAGCAGACACGTGCATGAGCTAAACGATAGCGATCTGATGTAGTTCCTTCGTCGGATCGTACACTAGGATCACTATCGCCAGCCTGCCAAAAAATTATACCGAGATTTTTAATTGACCTTGAGAATAGGTACTTTCAATAAAAATAGCGACCAAATGAAGATACTTTCCGCTCAGCAGATAAACAGGATTGATAGTGAAACCCTAAAGGATCAAAAAATCAGTAGTCTAGACCTGATGGAACGAGCTGCAACAGTTGTTTTTGAGGAAATTAAAAAGCTTCATCCCCGATTGGAGCACAGTACCTTTTTCATCTTCTGCGGTAAAGGAAACAACGGCGGCGATGGCTTGGTGCTGGCTCGTCTGTTGGATCAACAACAGGCCCAAGTCAAGGTTTATTTAATGGATGTAGCGGATTACTCCGCTGATAATCTTGCCAATCAAAAGCGTTTACCCAATCATATGATTCAAAAAATTGCAGCGGAAAACCAGATTGATATCCCTTCCGATGCAATCGTACTGGATTGCTTGTTTGGTTATGGATTAAAGCGTGTATTAACAGCTGATTGGAACGGTATAATTTCCAGTATAAATGGATGTGGTGCAAGGATCTATTCCGTCGATATGCCTTCTGGACTACTGGCAGATAAAAAGACTGCTGCAGATGTTCCAATTGTAAAGGCAGATTTGGTTTATACCTTTCAGTTTCCCAAGATGGCCTTGCTGCTGCCCGAAAACCAATGGTATGTAAAAGACTTCAAGGTATTGGATATCGATCTTAGCCAACGAGCAATTGAAGCGGCAGAAACCAATCTTTTTTATGTCGACCAGCCGCTTGTCAGGTCCTTTTATCGACAACGAAGGAAATTTGATCATAAGGGAACATTTGGTCATACCCTTATTATTGGCGGAAGTAAAGGTAAAATGGGGGCCGTTCAGCTTGCGTTAAAAGCGGCTCTTCGAGCGGGCTGCGGTTTAGCTTCCGCTTATGTACCTGACGGTGGTAATACCATCTTACAGACCGCTGTGCCCGAAGCGATGGTGTTGACTGATCCTGAACAAGATTTTATTAGCCAATTCCCGGTAATCGATGGCCATCAGTCTGTGGGTATCGGAATCGGCATGGGAACAGCGCCGCATACAATTGATGCGCTAAAGGTATTTATAACCCGTGTTAATGATACTCCTTTGGTATTAGATGCTGATGCTTTAAATATTCTTTCCCGCGAACCGAATCTTTGGGCTTTTGTTCCAGCGCATAGTATATTGACTCCCCATCCCAAAGAACTTAGCCGGATATTGGGTGCTTGGCAAGATGATTTTGAAAAGATTGAGAAAGTGAAAGTTTTTGCACGTAAACATCAGTTTTACGTATTAATAAAAGGGGCTAATAGTGCTATGGTTATGCCCGATGGGATGGTGTACTTCAATAGTACGGGCAATGTTGGGATGGCAACAGGAGGCAGTGGTGATATACTGACAGGGATAATCACCTCCTTGCTTGGACAGGGCTATTCTTCTAAAGAGGCTTTAATTATGGGGGTATATATGCATGGGCGCGCGGCAGATATTGCAGTGAAGACGATCGGCACCTATTCCTTATTACCTTCAGATACCATCAATCATCTTTCCGACGCGTTTATGTCTTTAGAAAAAGGATTATGATAGATTGGTACATTGAACAAGTTTTTGCCGCCCGGACCTGGAAACTTCGAAAAGAGGTTTTCGCTCCGGAAGGTAAGTTGGCCGAGGTGATGTTGGAGGGCGATTTTGAAGCGACGCATTTTGCGGCCTACGATGGAAACGAAGTGGTAGGCGTGCTGAGCCTGATTAGTTCAGGTGATACTTATACAATCCATTTCCTCGCTGTTGCTCCACATGTAAGGCTGAAAGGTGTAGGCACAGCATTATTGAAGCATGCGCGACTATTTATCCATACGTTTGCTGGTCAATATCTTCTTGCAAATGTGACCGGCGATCAGCAACATTTTTGGACAAGTAATGGATTTGCTCTTCTGAAACAACATGAAGCCACCGTCACCTATTCATTATCTTTAACAAATGATTCTGTAAGTTAACAGTAAGTGGGAAGATAGATCGTTTTCTTATAAATGTGCCCCATGTTATCCCTTGTGACCTGTGTTATCCCTACAGATTTTCAGTATAGTTGATCCGATCCGCTTCGGTAATGTTACGTATCACCCGGCAAGGATTGCCTGCAGCTACGACATCCGCTGGTATATCTTTTGTGACGACCGATCCAGAACCAATGACCGAATTTTTTCCGATTCGCACGCCGGGGTTGACGACAACATGTCCACCGATCCATACATTATCTTCGATAACGATCGGCAACGCAAATTCCCAACCTTGATTTCTTGCTTCAAAATGGAGGGGATGACCAGCTGTAAAGAGACTTACATTGGGCCCAAATAATACATTGTCGCCTATGGTAACCGGTGCGCCGTCTAAAATCGTACAATTATAGTTGCTGTAAAAGTTCTCACCAATAGCAATATTATAACCATAATCGCAACGAAAAGGAGGTTCGAGAAAGAATCGGGTTCCCGTCGCTTTAAACAGTTTTTGAATAATCTGTTTTCTGAATTTCAGTTGTTTCGGCTCTGAATCGTTAAATCGCTTCAGTTCTTCTTTTGCGTATTGTCTTTCCTTAAATAATTGCCCCTCCGAATCAATATAGGGAAGTCCGGCAATCATTTTTTCCTTTGCTGATTTCATTCAATGCCCGTTTTTCTGTAACAAACTTAGATAAATTGATTTTTAAAAGCAATAGCAATCTACGTGTTGTGAATCTAGGATATTGAGCGCTCTTATTTCGCATAATCAAGGTTCTGTTTTCTACTAAGCATAATCAATGGATACCCTGTTTTCCAACAAATTATACTGTTTCCAACAAATGGACAGCTTTTCAGCGCCAGGTTTTATAGCAACGTACTGATCTGCACAAAGTGTCGTCCAACCTTCCTCCGATTTAATTCATACAGTTGTGACAAACAATTTTCGTTCGAAACGCATTTAGATAGTGGAGCACACGATGCTATTGCCTTTGTCCGGGCTATATTCAAAATATTATTCCAATGAAGATTGCTTATATAAGTACCTACTTGCCCAAAGAATGTGGAATTGCCACTTTTACATCAGATTTATTGCATGCTGTAGCACTGCATAATCAGGAACTGACGCAACATGTTTTTGCGGTCGCGGATCGGGACTATGTTTATCCCAGTGAGGTCGTGTTTAAAATAGATCAACATCGTCAATTGTCCTATATTGAAGCCGCAAATTATATTAATGAAAACGGGTACGATTGCGTCATACTCGAACACGAATATGGCATTTTTGGAGGGAATAGCGGCATATATATCTTATCATTGATTAATGCATTACACATTCCGCTACTTGTTAATTTTCACACCATTCTCGAAAAACCCAATGTTGATGAAAAGGCCATTCTTATTGAAATTGTAAAACGGGCTTCCATTGTAATCGTCATGAGCAATTATGCAATTACATTACTCAAATCGATTTATCGGGTCAATACCTCCAAAGTTAGGCTGATACACCACGGTGTGCCGGAGTTTACTTTAGATCATGAGCTTGCCAAGCTTAAAAAAGGACTTTCCGGGAAGAAAGTCTTATTGACCTTCGGTTTTTTGGGGCGAAACAAAGGAATTGAAATGGTGATTGAATCCCTCCCTGAGGTCGTCAAAGATGAACCGGATCTGTTGTACCTCGTTGTTGGTAAAACGCATCCCAATGTATTGGCACATTCCGGCGAGGAATATCGGGAATACCTGGGCAGTCTTGTGGAAACCTATCAGTTGCAGGAACATGTGAAATTTGTTAATTCCTTTGTTAGTCAAGCCGATCTTGTGGAGTATCTATGTGCCTGCGATGTTTATGTTACACCTTATGTCAATGAGGCACAGATTACAAGTGGAACATTGTCTTACGCCATCGGTGCCGGAGCTGCGGTGGTGTCCACTCCTTATTGGCACGCCAAAGAATTGCTCGCTGATGGAAGGGGAGTGCTCGTCGAATTTAAAAATTCAGCCAAGATGGCCGAGGTGCTCAAAAATCTGTTTTCAAATTTGGACTATCGCACAACACTAAGAGACAATGCCCGTATATTTGGTAAAGAGATGACCTGGAAAAATATAGGCCTTCGGTACACACGAATTTTAGATAAGATTATTCCTACCTATGATAGCCTCAAAGAAAATGTTGGATTTAGTATAGAGGAAATGCCCAAATTCAGTTGGAAGCATATCGACAGACTGACCAATCAGGTCGGTATCTTACAGCATGCAACTTATTCGCTACCGAACTACAAAGAGGGCTATTGTCTGGACGATAATGCAAGAGCACTTTTAGTTACTTTATTGGCGCAGCAAGATTTTGCTGACAAAAGGCTCGATCGTCGCATCTCGACCTACTTGAGTTATATCTATTATCATCAGCGCGAAGATGGGCTTTTTCACAATTTTATGAATTTCCAACATAGTTTCCTCGATGAGGTCGGTTCGGAGGACTCCTTTGGACGGACCATGTGGGCATTGGGCGTACTTCTTCGGGAGACAAAATTGACAAGCTATTATCAATTGGGGCATGAACTGTTTTTTAGGGCCGTTCCAAATTTTGGCCAGTTGCGTTCCAACCGGGCGATAGCTTATACTGTACTGGGGATTGCGGAATATTTGCATCATCAATCCAATGACGAGGTGATGATAGAGTTGATGCGGGCCCTTATCGGCAAGCTGGTACGGGAATACGAGGCAAGCTCAGATGAAAACTGGCAATGGTTTGAAGCGGTATTGAGTTATGATAACGCAATTTTGCCCTATGCGTTATTGACGGCCTATCCTTTTTTGAACGATGAAACAATAAAACAGTTGGGATTATCGACTTTAAAGTTTCTCGAAAGTATGACTGTCCAGAATGGCGCGCTTTCATTGGTCGGAAACCAGGAGTGGGCCAAGCAAGGGAAGCATATCAGCAAGTTTGGTCAGCAGCCACTTGATGTCACGGCAATGGTATTTATGTATCGTGAAGCTTTTCGATTGACCAATAAAAAGGTCTATTTTACCCGTATGATTGCTTCTTTCCGCTGGTTTTTAGGAGAGAATGATCTTCGGCTCGGTTTGTATGATGAGGAAACCAAAGGTTGCTGTGATGGCCTCGAATCCTATGGCATCAATAGAAACCAAGGGGCGGAGAGTACCCTTTGTTTCTATTTGGCTTATATCGTAGTTTACCGTGCTTTTATTGATAACGATCAGGATTCAAGATAGCGAGCAATAAATCTTCGAGCTTGATGGTCGCATAGGTTGATGCATAATCGGACATCGCATAAGGTAAAATGAGGTGTTCGTTGTGTACTATCGCTCCGCAGGAATAAATGACGTTTGGTACATAGCCTTCTCGCTCTTCGTCATTGGGCGTCATCAATGGGCTATGTAGGCGTCCAATTTCCACATGCGGGTTGTCCAAGTCCAAAAGAGCTGCGCCTAGGACATATTCACGCATTGGTCCAACGGCATGGGTTAAAATCAGCCAGCCGTATTGCGTTTCTATCGGCGAACCGCAATTACCGATCTGAACAAATTCATACGGATATTCTGGCTGTTGAATCCGGATTGCCGTTTCCTGCCATATATTGATATTATTGGAGTAGGCGATGTAGTTGTTCTCACCATCAATGCGGCAGAGCATCGCATAACGTCCATTTATTTTACGTGGAAATAGTGCAGCCCCCTTGTTGGCAATTTCACCATAAATAGGTTTCACTTTAAAATGGTAAAAATCTTTTGTGGTGAGTAATTTCGGGAGGATGCTGAATCCATCGTAAGCGGTGTATGTTGCATAGTACGTGCTCTCACCTCTTTCGTTTTTGAACTGAACGAAACGCGCATCTTCAATTCCTCTTTTTTCGGTATCGGCAATCGGAAATATCACGCGTTCTGAAATGGAAGTGTCCAAGGAGAAAGTCATTTCATAATGCGAGGAAGCGAGCCAGAGCGCCTGTTGTAGAAATGTCACATTTTCCAGGTTTTCGTCGCTATCGCGCCGTACTTCATCGATGTACCGTTTGAGTTCCTCGTAGGTAAATGTCTCCGTTAGCTTAGCTTCCAGTTTGGACTTAACTTCCGTTGGCTCGGCATGCAACTCATTCATTTTCTTTAAGAATGACTCCTTGTGATAACGGTGATTTTTGACTTGCATAGGTTTATCCAATAAACTGCCGACATAATCGATATGTATATTGTTGTCAACATCCAATGTCCCTGATCGAAAAACGATCGAAGAGACATGGCCTTCTCCGGTTGCCCTGAAACTCAAAATAATGCGTTTTTCACCCCTGAATAATTCTGTCTGGTCCGGATGTTCTATAATGGAGGGATTAAACAATGCCGCCGATTCAATCGAATATTCCATCGTGAAATAGGAGCCGATCAGTAGCTTGTCAATTTGGCTCAGTTTCTCTTTTGGAAATGGAATCTTTTCCAATAAGTGGCTTATGCGGTCAAAATTACGTTCAAAGATATGGACTATACTACGATGTCTTTTTGTATAGCTTCGGAGTACCTGGCCAAAGACTTCTTTTCGCTCTGATTCATTCAAGGATAAGATACGTTTGAGAACTTTAATGGTACGATCATCCCCCAGTGAGAAAAAACGTGCTAAAACTCTCTTTTTATCTGGTTTAAAGTAAATATCCTTCCGTTCAACTTGTACTGGTCTATGCATAATGATATGTTGATGTTTATACCCTGTATTAGAACGAACAGTGATTGGCTTTTGTTTTTATTCTAAGCCAATAATCACCGGATATCTAATAAAAATGGAGTAACTTTGACCAAGGAAAAAATTTAGATATGATTGAAAATAGTTTAGAACCAAAAGCAATTTGGAAAAATTTCTCTGCATTGAATGCGGTCCCGAGAGCTTCTAAAAAAGAAGAGCGCGTGATTGCCTTTATGGTAGACTTTGGTAAATCCTTGGGTTTAGAAACAAGCGTTGATGAGATTGGCAACGTGCTCATCAAAAAATCTGCTACTCCGGGAATGGAGGACCGTAAAACGATTGTATTGCAGTCGCATTTGGATATGGTGCACCAAAAAAATAACGATACTGTTTTTGACTTCGATAATGAAGGCATTAAGATGTACGTTGATGGTGATTGGGTAAAAGCTGAGGGTACCACTTTGGGGGCAGATAACGGTCTTGGCGTTGCGACAATCATGTCGATTTTGGAATCATCCATTATTGAACACCCTGCCATTGAAGCTTTGTTTACGATTGATGAAGAGACAGGCATGACGGGAGCTTTAGGTTTAAAAGGCGATGTGCTTTCTGGTGAAATCCTGTTGAATCTGGATACAGAGAATGATACTGAAATCGATATTGGTTGTGCTGGCGGGATTGATGTGACGGCAACACAGTCCTATGTTGCAGAGCCTTGTCCTTTTGATACGTTATCTTTTGAAATTACAGTAAAAGGACTACATGGGGGGCATTCTGGTATGGACATTCATAAAGGTTTTGCCAATGCCAATAAAGTAATGAACCGTTTGCTATTTGGCACGAATGCACATTATGGATTGCGTATTGCTTCTTTATTGGGCGGAAGTCTACGCAATGCAATTCCGAGAGAAAGTGTTGCAAAGGTGGTTATCAGTAAGGATAAAGCAACTGACTTTGTTCAGAATTTGACACAATTGGCTCAGGATATTAAATTGGAATTTGCAACGACAGAACCGGCTATGGAAATTGTGGTGAAGCAAACTGATGCTGCTTATGCAACTGTAGTTCCAGTAAACGTGCAGGAAAACCTGATCAACAGCGTTTATGCGGCCTTAAATGGTGTTTATCGTGTGAGCGCCGATTTTGAAGACTTGGTAGAAACCTCCAATAATATTGCTAAAGTAGAAGTAGGTGGGGAAAAGGTTTCCATCAAATGTCTAACCAGATCTTCTGTTGAAACGTCTAAATTTGATTTAGCTCAATCTTTACAAGCTGCATTTGAACTGGGTGGTTTTACCGTCGGTTTTTCGGGCAATTATCCAGGATGGGCACCTAATCCGAATTCTGAGATTTTAGAAGTGCTCAAATCAATTTATACGAGACAACATGGTGAAGCTCCAGAAGTGGTGGCTTGCCATGCCGGGCTTGAGTGCGGTATCTTGGGGACAAACTATCCCGAAATGGATATGATTTCTTTTGGACCAACAATCTTAGGGGCACATTCGCCTGCAGAGCGTGTCTCCATTTCTTCGGTACAGAAGTTTTGGAGTTTTGTGCTCGAAATTCTCAAAGAGATCCCTAAAAAATAAATTTTCAACAAGGGCCTATTGCTGATTTTTTTTGACGATAGGTCATGAAAGCAAAAAGAGATAGGTCACGGAAACAGAAAGGTATGGTGTAAGCCATACCTTTTTTATTTTCATTAATTTTTCATTTTCCTTGCAAAAAATGAAAAATAACCTTACTTTCAGGATGAAAAAATGATTTAATAGACCAAATTTTATACAAGCTCTCAAATTGAGGGAAAACCTAATAGTGATATAATGACTATAATCCTCATTGTAATCAGCATTTGTTTGCTTATCCTTTGCATAACTTATTTTAAGATCAATGCCTTTCTCGCTTTTTTAGTTGTTTCCTTATTCAGTGGACTTTGTTTGGGTATTCCACCGGCACAGTTGGTGGGTACAGTTGAAAAAGGTGTTGCAGGCGTTATGGGAAGCCTGACTTTAATTATTGTATTGGGCGCAATGTTGGGGAAAATTGTAGCAGAAAGTGGGGCCGCCGAGATTATTGCTGAGCAAATGGTCCGCCTGATGGGAGAACGATATCTTCAGTGGGGGCTTATGTTGACGGGGTTTATCGTTGGAATACCGTTATTTTATGGAATCGGATTTGTCTTATTAGTTCCCTTGATATTTTCGATTTCCTACCGCTATAAGTTGCCGGCAGTATATATCGGATTACCGATGCTGGCAGCCCTGTCTGTAACACATGGCTTTATTCCGCCGCATCCTTCCCCAGTTGCATTAGTTGCCCTGTTTCACGCTGATATGGGACTGACACTTATCTATGGTCTGTTGATCGCCATACCTGCTATTATTTTGGGTGGGCCAATTTTTGGAAGAAGCCTCAAAAATATACGGGCAAGTCAGGAATCAATTTTTAGCGAGAAAGATCGTTCGGAGTCAGCGCAGTATCCGCGCCCGACAGTGGGGGTAAGTCTGGCTGTTGCCTTGCTGCCGGTATTGCTCATTGTCTTATTTACATTGCTTCCTTATTGCTATCATACAACCAATATAGCGCTGCAGCAGGGAGTTAAGTTTATCGGCAACCCTACCGTTGTTATGGTTATTGCGGTCGGTGTAGCAACCTATTTATTAGGATTGAAATTGGGACGATCGATGGCCAATGTGATGACAATCTATGAGTCTGCGGTGAAAGATATTGCCATGATTCTATTGATTATTGCTGGATCGGGAATCTTTAAACAAGTTATGGAGGACAGTGGAGTTAGTCTGTTATTGGCCAATACCCTGCAGCAGCTCCCCATTTCACCTTTACTGTTGGCTTGGTTAATTACAGCTGTTATCAGAGGTTGTGTCGGCTCGGCCACAGTAGCCGCCTTGACAGCCGCTGGTGTTCTGCTACCTATTGTTACAGGGGGAAAAGCGGACCCTAACCTTATGGTATTGGCGATAGGAGCCGGAAGTCTGATGTTCTCCCATGTCAATGATGCCGGATTTTGGCTATTTAAAGAGTACTTTGGCCTAAGCGTAAAGGATACGTTATTTTCCTGGTCGATCATGGAGGCGATTGTTTCCATTGTTGGGCTCCTTGCTGTTTTACTATTGCAATTAATTTTATATTAGCTATTATTTTAAACTTTAAAATCGTTAAAGATGTACAACGCAGACGAACAATTCGAAAAATTAGGTTTGACATTACCTCCAGCACCGGCACCTAAAGGTGTCTATAAACCATACGTCATTGACGGCAAGTATCTGTATCTTTCTGGTCATGGTCCCGTACAAGATGATGCTGCATTAATTATCGGTCGCATTGGAAGTGATATCAGTCCTGAAGAAGGCAAACTTGCAGCGAGACAAGTAGGCCTAACCATGTTGTCGACCATTAAAACCAATTTGGGCTCATTGAACAAAATCAAGCGTGTGATCAAGGTATTGGGTATGGTCAACTGTACCTCGGATTTTCTTTATCATCCAGGTGTAATTAACGGCTGTAGTGAACTATTCGCTGCGGTTTGGGGAGAAGAGAATGGTATTGGAACACGTAGTGCAGTTGGATTTGGATCTTTGCCCGATAATATTCCCGTAGAAATCGAAGCATTATTTGAATTATACTAATCGGAATTGTATGGAAACTTGGTGCCATATACATGATGTTGATCAGGTCGATTCGCCAGCCTTGCTGGTCTATCCTGATCGCATTGTCAAGAACATAGACCGCGCTTTACATATTGTGCATGGGCGGGCTGATCGATTGCGGCCGCATATCAAAACGAACAAGTGTCGGGAAGTATGCCAACTGATGATGGATAAGGGGATTACAAAGTTTAAGTGTGCAACCATTGCAGAAGCTGAACTATTGGGTGTTATCGGTGCAAAAGATGTTTTGCTGGCATACCAGCCCGTAGGGCCAAAGATAGATCGTTTTTTGAATCTTGTAACCGCCTTTCCGGAGACACATTTTGCCTGTCTTGTGGATCATGTCGATGCAGCACAGGAGATTTCAAAGTGGAGCTTGTCGAAAGGCTTACGCAGCGCTGTTTATCTGGATGTTAATATTGGCATGGGCCGAACAGGATTACCTTTAGAAGGGATTGAGCGTCTCGTTATGGATATCCATCTTTTGGAAGGTATTCAGTTGGTAGGTGTGCATGGTTATGACGGTCATATTCATGATAAGGATTATAAACTTCGCGAAAAGCAATCCCAACATTCATATGGTATACTCGAAACTGCCTACCTTATGGCGCAGGTGTCCACTTCTAAACCTTTGACTAAAGTTATTGGCGGTTCACCAAGTTTCCCTTTTCATGCCGAACGCAGCGATGTAGAATGCAGTCCCGGAACGTTTGTGTTTTGGGATTTCGGCTATGCCGAAAATTACGCAGAACAGGATTTTATGCTTGCGGCGGTACTTTTGACGCGAGTCGTTTCTATCGTTGATCACAAGCACCTTTGTTTGGACCTGGGGTATAAATCAGTTGCATGTGAATCGCCGCAGCCTCGCGTCAAGTTTTTCGATCCCCGTATTGGCGAAATAAAAATGCAGAGTGAAGAACATTTGGTTGTTGAAGTTTCCAATACTGCACAATTTAATATTGGCGATGCGCTGTATGCTGTGCCACGACATATCTGTCCGACAGTAGCTTGTTATGGCGAACTTCAAGTTGTCAATGAACGGCAGGCAGATCAAATTTGGACTGTTTATGCGCGAAATAAAAAAATAAATTATTGATATGTACGAATTTGAAATGCCATTTTTGGTCGATGCACATTTGGATTTGAGTATGAATGCCATGGAATGGAATCGGGATCTTCGATTGCCGATTACTGAACTGAACCGTAGGGAAAAGGGGATGGATGACAAACCCGATCGGGCTAAGGCAACAGTCACTTTTGACGAATTGCGTCGTGGTCATATTGGTTTGGTTGTTGCTACACAAATCGCTCGATTCGTAAAACCCGATAGCCTATTACCAGGCTGGTACTCACCGGAACAGGCATGGGCGCAAACACAGGGTCAGCTTGCATGGTATAAAGCAATGGAAGCCGATGGCCAAATGAAAATGATCTGTACGAAAACTGATCTGGACCAGCATTTGGCGCTCTGGTCAGAGGGGGGCGATCATGCCGATAAGCCAATCGGGTACCTGCTGAGTCTGGAAGGTGCCGATTCCATTGTGGATATCAGCTATCTCGAAACAGCTTATAAATATGGTTTAAGAGCGATTGGACCAGCACATTACGGGCCAGGTAGATATGCCAACGGAACAGATTCATCCGGCAAGCTTAATGAGCAGGGAATAAGGTTGTTGCAGGAAATGGAGCGATTGGGGATGATATTGGACGCGACACACCTAAATGATGATGCTTTTTGGGATGCTGTACAACGTTATCAGGGTGCGATTTGGGCCAGTCACAATAATTGCCGCAAGTTTGTGGACCATAATAGGCAGTTCAGTGATGAAATGATTAAGACACTTGTGGAGAAAAAAGCAGTGATCGGTGTAGCGCTTGATGCTTGGATGATGGTACCGAATTGGGTCCGCGGTGTATCCGACCCTAAAACAAGCAATTGCTCCATGGATATCATGGCTAACAATATTGATCATATTTGTCAATTGGCAGGAACTGTCGATCATGTTGGGGTGGGGAGCGATTTAGACGGAGCATTTGGACGTGAGCAGTGTCCTTATGATCTGGAAACTATTGCTGATATCCAAAAAGTATTTGGTATCCTGTCAAAAAGAGGGTATGATAACACGGATCTTGAAAAGATTGCCAGCAAGAACTGGCTTAATTTTATGCGAAATGCATTGCCAGAATCTTAAGAAAAGATAATCGAATCTTAAGAAAAGAAATGGAGACATCCTTGAGCACAAATAGGTCAATAACCTACCCAGATGATAGCATGTCTTGAAGAGCAAATAGTTAACAATAGCGAAGCCGATTAAACGAATCAAAACAAACACCTCCAACACCAATTAATAGATGAAACCAGTATTACGCGTGCAATTGTCCCTGATGATGTTTTTAGAGTATTTTATCAAAGGGGCTTGGTTTGTAACTTTGGGAACATACCTCATTAAATCGCTCAATGCCTCGGGTATGGAGGTCGCAAATATTTTTGCGACACAATCCCTTGGTGCTGTATTTGCTCCTTTTTTTGTGGGTTTTGTCGCCGACAGGTATTTTAATGCCGAGCGGGTACTTTCAGCATTACATCTCCTTGGAGCTGCACTACTTTACGGGATGTCGCAAGCACCGGATGCGACACATTTTTATCCCTATGTATTTGTCTATTTTATGGCTTACATGTCTTCGCTATCCTTATCCAATGGAATCGCATTCCGGCATATTGAAGACGCGAAGAAGTATTTTCCGGGGGTACGCGTGTGGGGAACGATCGGTTGGATCTGTTCGGGACTCGTGATCAGTTATTTGTTCCGTTGGGATGCTCCCGAATCGATACAGGCAGGTGCCCTGCATAATACCTTTATTATGGGCGCGGTTTGTTCGTTATTATTGGCGGTCTTCAGTCTAGCATTGCCAAAAACACCACCACAGGTGAAGCTTAGAGATGAAAAGTTTGATTTTGGAAAGGCAATCGGTTTGGATGCATTGAAGCTTTTAAAACAGCGGAGTTTTCTGATTTTTTTTGTAACAGCAATTGTCATCTGTATTCCCATTTCGTTCTATTATCAAAATGCGAACCCATTTTTGGTCAACGCCGGAATACCCAATCCCACAGCAAAAATGGCATTGGGGCAATTTTCCGAAGCCATCTGCTTGTTGTTGATTCCATTTTTCTTTAGACGCTTGGGGTATAAAAAGATGATTTTACTGGGCATTGCGGCCTGGGCACTCCGTTATTTGTTTTTTGCTTACGGCGACGGACAGGAACGGTCATTCTTATTGCTGTTCGGAATTTTATTGCATGGCATCTGCTATGATTTTATGTTCGTAGTGGGTCAGATCTATACCGATCGAATTGCTGGTGAAAAATACAAAGCTTCTGCACAGGGTCTTATTACCATCGCGATGTATGGTGTAGGTATGCTGATCGGATTTTGGGTTGCCGGTGCTGTTTCAGATTACCTAAAAACAGCTTATGCTGCTCAATTTTGGGAATATCTTTGGTTTATTCCAGCAGGTATTTCTGGTTTTTGTCTTGTGCTATTTGCCCTGTTTTTTAAAGAGGAGAAAGCGGTGCCGGATATGAAAGCTAGCTAAAGATGCGCTACGTCCAATTAAAGGCAGAACGTTCATAAAAAACGATAACATGGAGCATCTTTGATGGGAAGGTGCTCCATGTCTTGAAAATGTTGATTAGATCATATTGAACCATTCCTGGTATTTTTCACCGATAAAGGGGAGTGGTTTCCGCTCTCCGGAAAATGCGGATATTAATCCTAATATAAGAGCAATAAGTAGGAGCAATCCAACAATACTAATGGCAATTCCGCCAATACCTGGAACAAAACGTAACAGTCCCAACGCCATTCCTGTTACTGAAATTCCTATACTTTGTCGGATATGGAATTGCGCTAAAGCAGTCTTTTCCTTGTTGTTCATAATGATGGCAGCAACAAGGCCGATGATGGTTAAGTAAGAAATAATAGCAATTGTTTTTCCGTCACTTGACGTAGCCTTCTGAATAGGGGTTCTCTCCATGATCCTTTAATGTAAAATGTTTGACTTAAATATTTAAGTCAAATTTAGGAGAGATATCCCTTCCATCCTTTAGCTGAATTCAGGGATATTTTAATTATCCTTCGACACTTTCCAGTAATTGCTTTTCATGGAGTTCAAAATATTCACCTCTTTTCTCCATCAATTCAGCATGTGTACCCTGTTCCACAATTTCTCCTTGATCCATCACCAATATATGGTCTGCATTCTTGATTGTCGAGATGCGATGGGCAATAAAAATACAGGTCTTGCCTTTCATGATGCGGCTTAGCGAACGGAGAATTGTTTCTTCTGTTTTTGTATCCACGGCTGAAAGACAGTCATCAAAAATCAATACTTTGGGTTCCTTAATTAAAGCGCGTGCGATGGAAACCCGTTGTTTTTGTCCACCGGAGAGGGTGATACCACGTTCCCCAACGGCGGTTTCAAATCCATCTTCAAAAGCTATAATGTTGTCGTATACAGCGGCATCTTTGGCGGCCTGTTCCACTTGTTCCTGTGTAAAGTGATCTAAACCAAAGCCTATATTATTTGCAATGGTATCTGAAAATAGGAAAACATCTTGTGGGACAAATCCAACTTGTTGGCGTAAGCTTTTGAAGTCAAGGTTTTTAATTTCAAGACTATCATAATGAATACTTCCGTTGTCGATATCATACATCCGAAGGAGTAAGTTGGCCAGTGTAGATTTTCCGGATCCTGTTTTTCCGATAATAGCAAGTGTTTTGCCGATCGGAATTTGGAACGATATATTTTTAATCGCCTGAATACCCGTTTCCGGATAGGTAAAGGAGATCCCATCAACCCTGATTTCACCCGCTAGTTCTTGGGTAGCTGTTCCGTTAACAATTGGAGATTCAGTATGGAGAAATTCGTTGATGCGTTTTTGTGAGGCTGCAGCACGTTGTACCAATGAGGTAACCCAAGCCAAAGACATGGCCGGGAAAGTCAACTGGTTGACATAGATGATAAACTCAGCAATATTTCCGGCAGTGACTGTTCCTTTGGCAACTTCAATTCCACCAATATAAATGGTGATTACCGTACTGAGCCCAATCAGCAATAGAATAAGCGGAAAGAAAACAGCCTGTACTTTGACGAGATCAAGAGCCGTATTACGGTAAATGGTACTTTCCTTCTCAAATTCCTGCATTTTATTTTGTTCTCTGGTATAGGTCTTGATGACGCGGATACCAGCAAAAGTTTCCTGCACAAAAGAAGAAAGGTTCGCCAGTTGTTTCTGAATTTTTAAGCTACGCTTGTTAATAATCTTATTGACAAATAAAATAATAACCGATAGAACCGGTATTGGCGCCAATGCATAGGTCGCCAACCGTCCATTGACACTATACATCGCATAGATGACCATGATCGATAAAACTACGGTATTGATCGCATACATGATGGCGGGTCCGAGGTAGTTACGTACCTGATTGACATCTTCGGTGGCTCGGCTCATGAGATCTCCGGTATTGTTCTTCCGAAAGAAACCGAAGTTTAAATCTTGGTAATGATTATAGATCTCATTTTTGAGGTCGTATTCAATATAACGCGACGTTAAAATGATCGTCTGACGCATAAAGAATAAAAATATGCCCCGCAACAGCGAAAGTAGGAGAACGACGAAACCAAAAAACAGGAGACTGGTGCCAAAAACCTGGTAGATGAGTTCCTGTCTGTCGAAACCATCAAATAGACGGTATAGATAGATGTTTTCCTGTACCAAATCAAATGCTTCGCGGATTACCTTCGCAGGCAATACCCCGAAATAGTTGGAGATGATAACAAAAATAACCCCTGGAATCAGTTTCCAGCGGTATTTATAAAAGTACTTATTTAAGTAGGCGAGATCCTTCATATTACGAATACAAAAGTAGGACTAATTCATCAAAATGCTTTACGATTTGAGTGAATTTACTGTCATTCGGAAATCAAATGTTAAGTCTTGGATAAAAAAAGTTGTTATGCACAACGAATAATTTTCCTACTTTTGCATCAAGTACCTTAAAAAATTAAAACAAATTAGAGTAGTACATTTTATGTCAACATCTCAAAATTCTATTTTTGAATTGATGAGCCAGTCTGGCCATCAAAACTTATTTTTCTGTAATGATGAATTAGTGGGCTTGAAAGCTATCGTTGCGATCCATGATACAACCTTAGGGCCTGCGATAGGAGGGGTTCGTATGTTACCATACGAAAGTACAGAAGAAGCTATTGAGGATGCTTTACGTTTATCCAAGGCCATTACGTATAAATCAGCCATCACTGGATTGAATTTAGGCGGTGGTAGTGCTGTTATTATTGGGAATAGCCGTTTGGACAAATCTGAGGTTTTATTGCGCCGTTTGGGCCAGTTTATTGAAGGATTGAATGGTAATTTCATTGCTTCTTTGGATGTAGGTACCACACAACGCGATTTAGAACATATTTATACCGAAACTGACCATGTTGCAGGTTTACCAAAAGCAATTCATGGCAGTGGCGTTGGTGATCCTTCGATCTTCGCTGCTCAAGGTGTTTATTTCGGTATAAAAGCATGCTTAAAGGAATTATACGGATCGGAAAATGTTGCTGGTAAAAAAGTAATTGTACATGGAGTAGGTGGTGTTGGTGAGCGTTTAATTGCGATGTTGCGTGAAGAGAATGCGCGTGTATATGTAAGCGATATTACGGAAGAAAAAATGCTAAAAGTAGCGGCTAAGTACAAAGCTGAACCAATACCTTACGGTGAAGTATTCGATCACGAATTTGATGTATATTCTCCCTGTGCATTAGGTGGTACCGTAAATCCAGAATCCGCACAGAAAATGCAATGCAAAATTATTGCTGGTTCTGCCAATAATCAATTGAAAGATGAACTTGTTACAAGTTCTATCCTTCATGAAAGAGGTATATTATACGCTCCTGACTATTTGATCAACGCTGGTGCATTAATCGGCTGTTATTCAGAAATTCAAAATTATGGCGTAGATCACACTGAATTTGTGATCAAAAATATTTATAATGCGACTAGAGACGTGTTAAAAAAATCAAAAGAAGAGAATATCTCTACTTTTGAAGCGGCCAATCGCATCGCGGAGAAGCGTATCCAAGATATTAAAAAAATCAAGAGATAGTCTTCATCCCAAAATCGTTCTTATTTATTATTTTATAAAAAATCGTTCTTTAAAATTACTATGTTAAACAGGAGACACCTGAGGGTAAAAGTAGTGCAAACGCTTTATGCGTACAGTCTTTCGGAAGATAAAGACATCAAAACATTTGAGAAAGCACTATTAAAAAATGTGGATGAAGTTTATGAGATGTATATGTGGACACTGAATCTTTTAGATGAAGTATCTGATTATGTCTTAATAGATGCAGAGGGTAGGGCCAATAAGTTTTTACCAACTGAAAAAGACTTGTCTTTAACGACCAAGTTAAGTACAAACACTTTTATTGAGTCATTGAGACAAAATCCACAATATGGAGAAGGTGTCAAAAAGTATAAGATTTCCTGGAGCTTTGATCCGGAGATCGTACGTACTGTATTTTTGCAGTTAAAGGATTCTGAAGCTTATTTGGAGTACTTGCAACAAGAAGATCGTTCGATCGGTACGGAAAAAGATATCATCAAGCATATCTTTAAAAAGATCATCTTGAAATCGCCGGTTATAGAGCAGGTTTTTGAAGAAAAATTCATCAACTGGCCGGTAGATAAAGAAGTATTGCAAGCGTTGATTGCGAAGACTTTTAAGAATTTTAGTTCTGAAGATCCACGTAAAAATAAACTTGCAGAGATTACGCAAAACTGGAATGATGATAGCGACTATGTCATTGCATTGTTGGGTAAAACTATTCGCAATACAAATGAGTATCAAAAGCTTATCTCTGAGAAAACGAAGAATTGGGAATCAGATCGTATTGCCTTAATGGATACATTATTGATGCGTATGGCCATATGTGAATTGGTTAATTTTCCATCTATTCCAGTGAAAGTGACAATAAATGAGTATATTGAAATTTCTAAGGTATTCAGTACATTGAAAAGTAATACATTTATCAATGGTATCTTGGATAAAATACTGAACGATCTGAATCAACAAGGAAGAATCCAGAAGGCAGGTCGTGGTTTAAGAGATTAAAACCAAACGCATAAATAATTTATACGAATGAAAAACTTTGGCAAATATTCGGTTTTAGCTTTGTCGGCAGTACTTTTATTTTCTTGTGGAAATGAACAAAAAGGAAAAGAAGAGGGAACCAAGACAGCGACTGAAACAGCAGCTGCGGATAGCCTTTCTAAGGCAGCAGCACAATTGGGAAAAGTAGAATTTGAAGAGTCTGCATTTGATTTCGGTCAGGTGAAGGAAGGCGCACAGGTAAAACATACCTTTGTGTTGAAAAATTCGGGTGATGCACCTGTTATTATTTCGAAAGTGACTGCTTCATGTGGTTGTACACAACCTGAGTTTTCGAAAAGCCCTATTTTGCCAGGTGGAAAATCTGAGATCCATGTAACTTTCAATAGTGAAGGACAGGTTGGTAAACAGCAGAAGATCATTACGATTCAATCGAATGCTTCCAATGGCTTAACAACGGTGCAGCTCAAAGGCGAAGTATTAGCAAAATAACACATTATTAAACGATATAATAACAAATGAATACAGTATTATTACAAGCAGCAGGTGGCGCCGGTTATGGTCAACTGATAATGATGGTTGGTCTAGTTGTGGTATTTTATTTCTTCATGATCAGACCACAGATGAAAAAGCAAAAAGACCATAAGAAATATATTGAGCAATTAGGTGTAAATTCAAAGGTGGTAACTACAGCTGGTATTCATGGCCGTATTGTAGAAGTATCAGACACTACTTTCTTAGTCGATGTAGGTTCGGGCGTAAAAATCCGTTTTGATAAATCAGCAGTTGCTTTAGATGCTTCTAAAGCTGCTAACAACACGGAGAAGAGCGCTTCTTAAGCCTTTTCCTAAAAGAAATAAAAGCCAGTTTTCTACGAAAACTGGCTTTTTTTATTATGTTTCCGGTAAAACGGTTACGCTAGGGAACGAGTCCCGAATATAAAAAAGGTGCACTGATATCCCTGATTTTTGATAACATAAAATAATATTTTGGTGGCAATTTAATTATTTCGTCTTGCGAGATTTAGTCTAAAATGTATCCCTATTCGAATTAGTATAGTGAATATTTTGTATATTTAGACATCGGAGGTTATTATGACATCATTAGAATTGAAAGAAGAACGCAGAAAATTAAATCAAGCAGCGAAACAGGCTTCTGAAATTGCGAATAAGGAGAACCGGGCTTTAGATTTATCGATACAGATCATTGAGGGCGGATATGTTGTTGAAAAACGTGTAGACGGAAGTCGTCAGATTATTAAAAAAATAGATCGGATAAAGAGTAAAGTTAAATTAAAAAAAGGTATTGTTTTATGCCTAGGGCCAAAAGATTGAGGGTATTTGCCGGTCCAAATGGTTCGGGTAAATCAACTTTATATAAGCAAATCAGTAGCCAGTTTAATACTGGCTATTTTGTTAATTCAGACGAAATTGAACAGGATATTAGCAAAGCTGGGTTTATAAATCTTAATAGGTTTGGATTAAAACTTACTCAGGAAGACTTGGATCGATTTCTAGGCAGGGATCAATCTATAAGCCTATTACGGAAGGCCAAAGAATCTGGACATCCTATATCTATTGCTATTCGTGAAAATATGATCGTAGATAAGTCTAGAGATACTCATAGTTATGAAGCGTCACTTATTACCTCTTTTATACGGTATCATTTGCTCGAAAATGGTATCAGCTATTCATTTGAGACTGTTATGAGTCATCCGTCCAAATTGGATGAAATTGATGAAGCAAGTGAAAGAAAGTATAGGACGTATTTTTATTTTGTTTGCTTAGATGACCCATTGATTAATATTTCTCGTGTTGAAATTAGAAAAGAGAAGGGTGGTCATGGTGTGCCAAAAGATAAAATCGTCGAAAGATACTATCGTACACTGACCAATTTATTGCCAGCGATAAGAACTTGTGAAAAAGCTTATCTATTTGACAACTCAGGTGAAACAATGGTTCTGATAGCAGAAGTATTTCGTGGAGAGGTTACTATTTTATTACCGGAAAATAAACTTCCAAATTGGTTTATTCAATACGTTGTCAATAAAATTGACGAATAAGCTTTTTCCTAAAAGAAATGAATGCCAGTTTTCGTAGAAAACTGGCTTTTTTATGTGATGCCTTTTAATTTCATCGTTTAGCTAACTGCGACGGAGCAGTGCTCGATACGATAACAATGCTTTAGATTACTCCACAATAAATGGAATTCGAAAAACCGCCATCTAAGGTATCCCATATTCCGACATAGACATGGAAATCAGTGGTTTTTCGCTTTAGCCGGTCAAATTGAAGGGAACAAGAACCTTCGCTTACGCTTGCGATAGAAGTTCTTAAATGGGATTCATTAAACGGGTCCAATAATACCAGGTTGATTTTATATACGCTATCACTATATTGATCATCTGCTTCCCAGCTCAGGTCGATTACATCATTGTTGATGCTGACTTGGCAGTTGGATAATGGGGTTAGCGAACCAGAAAATAGAAGCAGTCGTTCTGGATTAACAAAAGGGTTATTCTCTGCGTCTATTTCGATGGCCTCCTTAAAAATATGTCGTTGTGCCAATTGGAATGCACCTACGCGACTTCCTTTTTCAGCTAAAAACTGGTAACCAAATTCGAGAAGCCGCTTATTATGGCCGGCAAACTTGCCGGCTACTTGCTGTTTTTTTCTGTTTAAGAGCTCCGCCGCACTTGGTGGGGAGCTGCGTTTTCTTTTTGGGCCGCGCACTACATTTTGATCCTTCAACATGTAGGCACTCACCGATCCAAATTTACCAATAATAGGTCCATTTGGACCGTTTTGTAAAATTGCCATAGCTATTCCTCTTTTAGTTTATAATTCTTGTATTGAGCTTATTATCAATTTACTACTATTTTCTCAATTACTTTAGTAGTAACACTATTTTTACAGGGGATTAACAGGGGGTTAGTAGGGGATTGACCCCTGTTAACCCCCTGTAATACCCCTGTAAAACCCCTGTAAACATAAAACGTAACAGTTGTCAAATACAGTCGTTTTTGCGATGTTATTCTCAACGGTTTTTCATTTGTTTTTAGGGTTTAATCTACTGCTGACATCGGGCTGTCGATTGAGGGAGTAACTTTATGAAAAAAAACGATATGAAAAATCTTAGACCATTTGATGGGCAGCATTGTGAAACAACGGCAACAGGTACATTACTTGCCCATATAGGCATTGAACTTTCCGAGCCGATGCTTTTTGGACTGGCGGAAGGGCTCAGTTTTATCTATTGGAAAATGAAAACCATGGATTTTCCATTTTTGGGCGGACGAATAAAACCAGATCTCCTGACGCAGCATATCTGCAAAAATCTCGGTCTAAACCTCAGCGTTCATGAAACTTCTTCAAAAGTAAAAGCTTGGCAGGCTGTACAACAGCTCTTGGATAGGGGGCAACCGGTAGGCTTAAAACTCGATGCCTATCATCTGGAGTATTTTGCAAAACCCTTTCATTTCGCGGGTCATTATGTAGCTATTTATGGCTATGACCATGATAATGCCTATCTGGTGGATACGCGGCAGCAGGGTGGAAGCGTGCTTACATCCCTTGCGAGTTTGGTGCTAGCTAGGGCTGAGAAGGGGCCTATGGCGTCTAAAAATCTGTATTACACGATAGCAGGTAGTGGTGGGGATTTGGACTTGAAAGAAGTGCTGATTGCTGCAATGGTCAATAATGCAAAGGAATATCTTGCACCACCCATCAGCAACATTTCATATAAAGGAATTTTGAAAACTGCTGAGGAATTGACCAAATGGTATAAGACGAGTCATGCGATTGAAAGTGAGTTTAAAATGGCTGCAAATTTGATGGAAAACGCAGGTACTGGTGGCGCTTTGTTTCGAAATCTATACCGCGACTTTATAAAGGAAAGTTATGATCTGCTCCAAATAGAGCAGATCGCTGAGGTTCATCATGAGTTTGCGCAGATTGCATTATTGTGGACATCCTTGTCGGAATTGTTTAATCAAATTGCGGAGACAGTCAGTTTCGATGACCTGCAACAGGCGTCAGAAATTCTCAAAACCCTTGCCACAAAAGAGAAAAATGCAATGAAGCTGTTGGTTTCATTAGAACACGGTGTTAGCTGATGCGGTTTCCTGTAAAAACAGGGTTTGTCTGTTTCTATGTTAGCTTAATTTTGAGATAAAGAGAGATTTGGCACTATACTGTTCTGTATCTTTTTGGTTTACTCCATATCAAGAATGTCTCCAGGTTTGCAGTCCAGTACTTTGCAGATGGCTTCTAAGGTTTCAAACCGGACGCCTTTAGCCTTACCTGTTTTTAAGATGGAAAGATTCACAAGGCTTAAACCGACTTTCTCCGATAATTCTGTCAAAGACATTTTACGCTTAGCTAAGACAACATCTAAATTAATTATAATAGGCATGTTTAATTAAATAAAGGATTCATTCTCCCTACTTAAGACGACACCGGATTTAAAAGCTGCGCCAAAAGCTAATAATACTAATCCAATGATTGTCTCCGTATCGAAAAGATGTGTTCCATTGTGTAACATATAGTCCGAACTATTTAAACTTAATTTTGTAATACAATTAAGGAAAAATTCCTGTGTAATCCATCTCATAACAGGCAAAAGCATCAGACAGAATGAGCTGAAAACGATTAATGAAGCATTTTTATCCGTAAAAAATGTATTATTACTAAACGATTTAAAAAGTTTCTGGACAACGAGAATTAATAAACCAATTAGAATCCAGTAACATAACTGTGCGGTTTGATAAAGAATAGATGAGAAGGAAAGTAATTCTTTCAGGGATTGAAATCTCAACTGAACGAAGCCCTTCGCTTGGTAAGGACTGATAATCAATGTGTCCTTGAACCAGTGATCCAATGTTTGAGAAACATCCTTTTGTTGATTTGCTGGGCCATCTGCGGCTTTGGGTATTATATTAACATTATAAACCCCATAAGCTTTGAGACCGCTACCTGCGGCAGGTATGCCGGATGAAAATAGATTTGATGCCAAGAATAGGACATAGAATACCATTACTACGCGAGAAAGATAGTAGAGATATCGCGCTGTGTTATTAGTGGATAGTTTCATAATTGATTTTTTTTGATTAACACAAATTTAATTAAATTTAAAATAAAACATATATTATTTAATGTTTTATTTTAAATTTTTATTGAATTATACTATTTATTCAAGCTATGGTTGTATTGGTTGCCCTTTCGATTACAGTAATTTAGTCTGGATTTGATCAAGCTATCTTTCGGTTTTGACCAAATTTTAAGTACATCTTATTTGGATAGATGCATGCAATTGGTGTTTTTTACTTTGGATGATCGTGTCTGCCTTTACGAACAGATCAAGTGCTCTCCTTATGAAAGATGTTCATGGATTTTTTGGGGTGGTAAGTGAGTTGTCGTTTGGCAGACAATTTTTTATTAGCTGATTTATACGCCTAGTGGACTAAGTTTTTATTTGCCTATGGGCTGATTTTTACGCAAATTGATTAAGTTTGTATCATGGCGAATGCAGTTCGAATAAATAAGACCCAACGGCGTAAGATTAATGTCTTCGTGCGTTGTGTTGGAATTTCGTTGTTAGCTTGGTTATTGTTTTCGATCTCCAATCAATATACTGTTTCCGTCAAGGCGGCGATTGAATATGTCAATCTTCCCGAGAAACGCGCATTTCACCCCCAGCAATCCGATACGGTAAAAGTGAAGCTGGAGATGACAGGATGGCAATTCCTGTTTTCCAAAGCTGCATTGGAAACCCCAAAGGTTCAGGTGGACCTAAGCTCGTTAAAAACCAAAGACTGGATTGTTTTTTCCAACCAATTGGGCTTTATCAACCGACAGTTTCCACATGAACAACGCGTGGTGTCAGTTAGCCCAGATACCTTGTTTTTTGATTTTTCCAAACAGACCCAGCGTAAGGTGCCTGTAAAACCCCTTGCAAATATCGGATTTAAACGTGGCTACGGTTTTATCGCTGATACCAAAGTTACACCAGCTTATGTGACAATCACCGGACCTTACGAGGATGTTTCGGCTATCGAGTATTGGGAAACGGATACCGTTAGGGGGAAAGAAGTCGAAACCGACGTTCGGACCGTGGCCAACCTGGCACGTAACCAAAAAGCGAATATCAATGTTTATCCGACTTCGGTCGAGGTGCTCATGCCTGTAGGTGAATTGACAGAGAAAATAATCGAGTTGCCCGTAAAAGTGGAGAATGGCCAACGTTATAGCTCGGTCAGGCTTAGTCCGAGCAAAGTTGTCGTCACGGTGTTGATGTCCGTCAAAGATTATAATACCTATACATCGCGAGATTTTGAAGCGGTGGTGGATTTGTCCGATTGGGAGAAAAACGAGGTGCAATATCTGCCTATTTTGTTGACCAAGGTACCGGACTATTGTAAGGTAATTAGCGTTGTGCCTCAAAACGTGGACTTTTTTGTACGTAAATAACAATATTTTCATGAAGATTGGAATAACAGGTGGAATTGGATCCGGTAAAACATTTATCTGTCAGCTTTTTAAAGCCATGGCTGTACCTGTTTATAATGCTGATGATGAGGCGAAGGAATTGATGAATTCCGATTTGCGAATCAAAGCTCGCTTGATTGCGGAGTTCGGCGAAGAGACCTATAAGGATGGGAAACTGAATCGGGCTTTTTTGGCTGAACAAATATTCTCCGACAAGGCGAAGCTCGAACTTGTGAACAGCATTGTACACCCCATCGTTATTCAGGCGGCAAAGGACTGGGCTGAACAGCAAAAGTCCCGTTATTCACTCAAAGAGGCTGCTTTGCTTTTTGAAAGTGGGTCCTACAAGGATCTTGATTATACCATACTGGTTACTGCGCCTTTACCCATACGCGTTAAACGTGTCATGGAACGTGATGCTGTTACTGAGGAACAGGTCATGGAGCGAATTAATAAGCAACTATCTGACGAAGAAAAATTAAAATTGGCAGACTTCGTCATCATTAATGATGGAACCACTCCGCTATTACCGCAGGTGTGGACTTTGCATCAAAAGTTTCTAAAATAATATGATGTCTACACTATTGGCTGACTTCTTAGTCAGAAAGCCAGAAGGCTATTACTGCCGTTATGGTGATTTTTTTATTGATGCCAGCAATCCCGTTATGCACAATGTCGTATCTCATGCCCATGGCGATCATGCCAGTTCAGGACACGACTATGTGTATGCCACACATGCGACTTCAGTTTTTATGACTTATCGGTATAAACAAAATCGCAAAGATTCTTATCAGGTCAAATTGTTTAATAGTCCCTTTAAAATAGGTGCAGTCGAAATCACATTTTTACCAGCAGGTCATATACTGGGTTCAGCACAGATTCTAATGGAATATCGGGGGGTACGTTACTTGTACACCGGCGATTACAAGTTACAAGCTGATGATACCTGTGAGCCGATCAAAGTGCAGCAGGCTGATGTCCTCATTACGGAAAGTACCTTTGCAAATCCGGATATCAGCCATCCCGATCCGGCGGAGGAGATAAAAAAACTTGATGGACATGCCAGTAATATCTTATTAGGTACTTATGTGTTGGGCAAGGCGCAGCGAATTACTGATTTGATCAACAGGTACTGCCCGGATCGAAAAGTGCTTGTGCATAGTGGAATATTGCCTTACCATCGCCTTTATGATCAACACGGGCTGAAGAAATTAGACTACGAGCCCTACAACAGAAAAGAAATGAAACAGGGCGAACAGAACAAAGTTTACTTGGTACCGCCGATGACCTTCAATAGTTATTTTAGGGCGACCAAAGTATTACGTGCATTTGCCTCAGGCTGGAAACGTTTACAGGTACAGAATGATATCGAGCTGTATATTTCTGATCATGTGGACTGGAATGACATTCTTCAGTACATTAAGATGGTAAATCCCAAAGAAGTTTGGACACTACACGGTGACGGAAGCATTTTAAAACGTTATTTTAACGAAAAATTGATCGTGCGTGATGTGCTTTCTGCATAAGTAAGTTGTGTCGATAACTCCGCTGGTAAACACGGCGGAGTTCACTATTTCATATTGACAATTTTGTCAACGATATAAACCGTGTTTCCGCGCCAGGGAAGCACACCATGATATTCTTTGTAGCGCAGATCGAAGTATTTTCCACTATTGAGCTCCAGTTGACGGAATATCGAATCATCTTCAATAGAAAATTCAAATTGATTGCTGGCGATACCACCCGTTTTGATACTTCCAAATCCCTCCTGGATGAGCTTGCCTTCGTAGGTCTTGAAAATATTGCCCTTTTTTACAGCATAATTAAGATAGCCAGATTTTACACCTTCACCGAATACATAGTAATACTTCCAGTAAACATAGGAGCCAGCCCCCACAAGGAGGAAAAGGATCAGCAGCAGTAAGAACTTCTTAAATCCGGATTTTTTCGGTTTTTGTTCGGGTAAATTTTCCATCATGTGTGCTAATTAAAACCATTTAATGCAGTGACTAGGACTATGCGCCGGAACGATGATTTTTCTGTCCAACGGATAGTTTCACCTAAAGATAAATAATTAACAGCATAATGACGAATGCATTATACTTAGATTGACGCTTGGCTAGCCTAGTGATTGTCGTTTTGTGCTGTGTTGCTAATTCTATTAGTTATTTTTCGGTTTTCTTAGTCTATAATGCTAATTTTTGTAAATTTGGATCATGGATCCCGAACAGGTACATCGCAAGATTATTCATTTGGATATGGATGCATTTTATGCCTCTGTAGATCAGCGTGATTTTCCCGAATATCGGGGAAAAGCGATTGCAGTGGGTGGTTCCCCGGATGGGAGGGGAGTCGTTACAACGGCCAGCTACGAAGCGCGAAAGTTTGGCGTCAAATCTGCTATGAGCTCCCGAAAGGCTCTCCAGTTGTGCCCCCATATTATCTTTACCTATCCTCGCTTCGATGTTTATCGTCAGGTTTCATACCAAATTCGGGAGATTTTTCTCCGTTATACGGATTTAATCGAACCGCTTTCCCTGGATGAAGCTTTTTTGGATGTGACCATAGACAAACAGGGTATTGGTTCGGCTATTGATATCGCCAAAGCCATTAAAGAGGCTATTAAAGAAGAGTTGAATCTGACCGTCTCTGCTGGTGTTTCCGTCAATAAATTTGTTGCAAAGATTGCTTCGGATATGGACAAGCCCAACGGCTTAACATTTATAGGTCCTTCGAAAATTGTCAAGTTCATGGAGTCATTGCCCGTGGATAAGTTTTTTGGCGTAGGAAAAGTAACCGCGAAAAAAATGCATGAACTGGGGCTTTTTACTGGGCTTGATTTAAAAAAACAACGCGAGGAGGATTTGGTGCGCTGGTTTGGAAAGACTGGGCACTTTTTTTACCGTATCGTACGCGGGATCGACGACCGTCCTGTTGTCCCCAATCGCAGCAGTAAATCGGTCGGGATTGAGGATACTTTTGGCGAGGATGTAGAAGCATTTGAAGAATTAAATACCATTTTGCAACGGCTCTGCAAACAGTTGTGGACACGCATCGGGAAAAAGGAAATCTCTGGAAGAACCTTAACCATAAAAATTAAATATGCCGATTTTGTTCAGTTGACACGCAGTATAACCTTAGAAAATAGTTTTGATTCGGAAGACAAAATTTACGCCACTGCCCATAGTTTGTTGAGTAAGGTTGAGCTGGTGAACAAAGTAAGGTTGTTGGGTGTTTCGATATCAAATTTTGTGGAAGAAGCTGATTTTCCAAAGGAAGGTATACAGCTAACACTTTTCGAGCATCGTCCTTAGCAAGGAATCATCCGGCTTAATCAAGTCTTTGCTAAGCCATATGGTACGCGCAATCTGAATTAAGCTTGTTACAGGCAAAATCGTCGTTATTTGTCACAATTCTTTATCTTAGCCAAAATAATTAATAAACATATCCAAAAATTAATGAATACGGTTTCAAGAGTACTCTTAGGTGCGTCTATCGTTTTTTTAGTGCATGAGGTTGGTTTTGCACAAAAGAAATTGGATTTTGCACAGTCCTGGGGGCAAAAGCCATCGTTGACAGTTCGCACGAATCAGTATCCTGGCTGGGCAGACGGGACAGCTTATCTGGAAAATGATGTAAATGATGGTCGTTTATATCAGGTTAACATTAAATCAGGTCACAGAAGCATTTATACAGTTCCTCCTAAAGAAGGGACGGTTGTCTATGTCGAAAACAATGATATCTTCCTGAAAAGTACAGATGGTGTAGCCAAGAAGTTGACCAACTCTCCTGATGTTGCTGAACAGAATCCGACCTTATCGCCGGATGGTAAATATGTTGCCTTTACCCGCAAAAGCAATTTGTATAGCGTGGACGTGACTTCGGGAAAGGAAATGCAATATACAAATGATGGTACCGACGTTATTTATAATGGTTGGTCATCTTGGGTATATTACGAGGAAATTCTTGGGCGTCCAACAAAATACAAAGCTTTTTGGTGGTCTCCGGACAGCCGTAAAATCGCCTTCATGCGTTTCGATGATACCAAGGTTCCTATGTTTCCGATTTATTCGTCCAAAGGCCAGCATGGTTACCTGGAGGAGACAAGATACCCCAAAGCTGGAGACCCAAATCCGGAAGTGAAGGTGGGTATCGTTCATCTCGATGGGGGGAACGTTACCTGGGCTGATTTCAACGAAAAAGATGATCAGTATTTTGGGCAGCCTTACTGGGCCTTTGATAGCAAAAATTTGATGGTGCAGTGGATGAACAGGGATCAGAACAATTTGAAGTTTTATCAAGTGGATCCGAATTCTGGTTCTAAAAAAGAAATCTACGACGAGCGTCAGGCTTCATGGATCAATTTGGATCACGATGAGCGTATCACCTATCTTGCGGACAACAAATATTATATCTTAAAATCGGATAAGACGGGCTGGGCGCATTACTACCTCTATAAATTGGACGGAACATTGGTCAATCCAATTACTTCCGGCGAATGGCAGGTAACCGAATTAAAACGGATTGATGAAAAAAATAAGGTGATTTATTTTACCGCACGTAAAGAAAATTCGGCACGTTTTGATTTATACCGCGTGGATTATTCGGGTAAAAATTTAAAACGTCTGACTTTCGGAGAATACTCACACGATGTCAATGTATCGCCTGATGGTAAGTATTTTATTACCAAATACTCCAATGTGAGTACACCCGATCGGTTTGCTTTGTTGGATAACCAAGGTAAAGTCGTCCGTCAGTTAGCAGATAGTAAAGCGGCTGATTTTGCTTCGTATACGTATGGTAAAACCGAATACTTACATCTTAAATCAGATGATGGTTTGTTCGATCTTCCATTGACAATTACTTATCCGACAAATTTCGATAAATCAAAAGTTTACCCTGTTGTTTTCAGTATCTATGGTGGTCCTGATGCTGGAACGGTAAAAGATACCTGGAAAGGAACGAATAATCAATATTGGGCTAATGAAGGAATTATTCAAGTCTCTGCAGATCACCGGGCATCTGGTCATTTTGGTAAACAAGGTGTTGCTTATATGCACCGCAATCTTGGTCACTGGGAGATTATTGATTATTCAACGATTGTTAAATGGTTAAAATCGCAACCTTGGGTAGCTAAAAACAAAGTGCTTATCACCGGGCATAGCTACGGAGGGTATATGACTTGTTTAGCGATGACGAAGGCCGCAGATGTATTTGATTTTGGTATTGCCGGTGCTCCAGTAACCTCATGGGATCTGTACGATAGCCATTATACTGAAAGATGGATGGATACGCCTCAAGACAATCCTGAAGGCTATAAAGCTGGTTCTGTGTTAACCTATGCAAATAACTATAAAGGCGTTTTGCGTATTATGCATGGCGATATGGATGATAATGTTCATTTACAGAATACAATCCAACTTGTTGATAAATTGACAGATCGAAGTGTTCCTTTTGAGTTGATGATCTATCCGGGAAGCCGTCATGGATTTGACCGTTCGAAAAGTAAATATGATTCTAATGAGCGTGCGCGTTTCTACTATCAATACTTATTGGAGAAGCCGCTTCCCAAAGAATTTAAATAGGCATAGTTCGATATACCCTATAGAATCCCCTGTCCATTCGGATAGGGGATTTTTTTTTTATGTTAAATATTATAAAAAAAATGATTTTTATGGGAGTGTAAATTGTTGAAAATTAAAAAATATGGCATCTTTGTAGAAGTTTATTCAAAGAAAAAATGATTCAATTCCTAAAGGAAAGTACTTTTGCTGTTAATGAGGTTTTTAATAAGTCATGGGAGTTGCTGAAAAGACATTATTTTTCAGTGGCGGGGCTTTGTTTTTTACTGTTCGTGACCTCCGGACTCTCTAATTATCTCGCGACCACCATCAGTGATTTCAATGTGGTGTTGAGTGGTTTTATGGCATTTTTTTTCATGGTGATGTATTTCGGATTGAATATGACTTTATTTAAGTATATCTTAAGTCTGATTGATGGAAATCATGATAAGAAATTGATCCAGTGCATCCCTAGTTCTAAGGAGCTCGTCTATTTTTTTGGCGCAATGTTAAGTATAATGGTGCTCTCCATAGCACTCCTGATGATTTTAGGAGCCATTTCTTTACCATTCCTTTATCTATTTGAAAATGGTGACAATCGGATGGAGTTGATGAGCAACTTTACGATGTTTGTTGTTTTTGTCGCTGCAATATTGACTTTCATCTTGATTATTAGAGTGGCATTTTATCCATTTTTCATTATTGATAAACACGCGGGCACATTGAGGTCATTACGCTTCAGTTTTGCACTGACAAAGGGCAATGTATTCAAACTATTATTGATTTTGGCTGTATTTGCTTTTTTTCAGTTATTGCAGATGTATTTTAATTATTTAGAATATTACATAATTTTTATTATTTTGAACCTCGTGAGTTCTTTCTTGGTGGTACCTTTGGCTAGTATTGTTGTTTCGGTCGCTTACCGATCCATGATGGCGGATTACCATGGGGGAGAGGATCCAAAGATTTTAAATAATATATTTTAATTAATAGCAAAGGTTTTGAGTAAAAAAGGAATTGCCATTTTAGGGGCAACGGGAAGTATAGGTACACAAGCCTTGGATGTGATTAGAGCCTTTCCTACTAAATTTGAAGCAATCGTTCTGACCTGTGGTAGCAATGCCACATTGTTGGTTAAACAGGCCTTGGAGTTTAAGCCCAAAGCGGTTGTTGTAACAGATTCCCTTCAGTACAGTTATGTGCAGGATGCTTTAAAAGGACATGATATCGCTGTTCTTTTGGGAGAAGCAGGACTGGTTGAAGTGGTGCAGTACGAAGAAGTAGATGTTGTTTTGAATGCGATCGTTGGATCTGCGGGATTAAAACCTACTGTTAAAGCAATTCAATCGAAAAAAGATATTGCGCTGGCCAATAAGGAGACGCTGGTTGTCGCCGGTGAGCTGATTATGGCTTTAGTGAAAGAATATGGTGTACGCATGCTTCCTGTAGATTCAGAGCATTCGGCGATTTTCCAGTGTTTGGCTGGAGAGGAGCATAATCCAATCGAGAAAATATATATCACAGCTTCCGGAGGACCCTTTCGCGGTAAAAAGAGAGCAGATCTTCTCGCAGTGACTAAGGCTGAAGCCTTGAAGCATCCCAATTGGTCGATGGGTGCCAAAATTACGATTGACTCAGCATCCTTGATGAATAAAGGGCTGGAAGTGATTGAAGCAAAATGGCTCTTCAATCTGTCAATAGATCAGGTCGATGTGATTGTACATCCCCAATCTATTGTACATTCGCTGGTTCAGTTTCAGGACGGTTCCATGAAGGCCCAAATGGGGGTTCCTGATATGAAATTGCCGATCCAGTATGCACTGACCTATCCGGCACGTTTTGAAAACAGTTTTGAGCGATTTAATTTCATGGACTATCCAACGCTCAGTTTTGAAAAAGCAGACATGGAAACTTTTCGGAATTTGGCACTTGCCTATGAGAGCCTTCGTGCCGGCGGAAATAGAAGCTGTGTATTAAATGCAGCCAATGAAGTTGTTGTGGATGCTTTCCTGAAAGATCAAGTTGGTTTTTTGGAGATGAGTGATATTATTGAACAAACATTAGATAAAGTAGAATTCATTACGACACCGACGCTGGATGATTATCTGGAGACGGATCGTGTCGCAAGATTAATAACGAAGGAAATAATCAAAGATTAAATTTTAAAAAGCATACATGGGTGTTTTAATTATGGTCGGACAAGTGATTTTAGGCTTGTCAATTTTAATTGTTCTACATGAGTTAGGACATTTCTTAGCAGCACGTGCATTTGGTATCAAGGTGGAAAAATTTTATCTGTTCTTTGATGCCTGGGGAGTGAAATTATTTAAATTCAATTATAAAGGATGTGAATATGGTATTGGCTGGTTGCCTTTAGGTGGTTATGTCAAGATTGCGGGTATGATCGATGAATCGATGGATACTGAGCAATTAAAGGGTGAGCCACAACCTTGGGAATTTAGATCAAAACCAGCTTGGCAACGTTTAATCGTTATGCTTGGGGGGATTATTGTCAATATTGTGGTCGGCGTTGTTGTTTTTTGGATGCTGACTTTTAAAATGGGCAATACAGATATCAAAATGGATCAGCTGGTAAACGGAATTGTTCCGGGATCCATTGGTGAATCCATTGGTTTGAAAGCTGGCGATAAAGTGATTTCAATAGACGGGCACCGTATCGAAAATTACTCGGAGTTGATCAGTTCTAAAGTATTGATGGGCGGAGTGGCACTTACAGTTGAGCGCAATGGTGCAACAACAGAAGTAAAAGTTCCAGCCGATTTATTGAACACGCTTTCAGATAAGAAAGGGGAAAAGTTCATCGAGCCACGTGTTAAAACAACAAGTGTTGCTGAAGTATCACCTGGATCGGCAGCAAGTAAAATGGGTTTTGTGAAAGGCGACAGCATTATTGCGGTGAATGAGGTACAGGTTCCTTTCTTCGACGAGTTTAAAGCACAAATAAAAGCGAATATCAATAAAGCTGTAGCGATTAAAGTTTTACGCAAAGGAACTGAAGTTTCATTGCAAGGGAATGTTCCTGCGGATGCCATGCTGGGAATAGGCATTAATCGTGATTATTCCATCAAATCTTTTACAACGCAATATAGCTTGATGGAGGCATTTCCAATCGGCGCTAAAAAAGCATTTACCGTGATTACGGACAACGCCAAAGGATTTGGCAAGATTTTCAAAGGGGAGGTACGTGCCGATAAAGCATTATCTGGTCCTATTGGAATTGCGACCCTGTTCGGCACAGAAGTGGACTGGATCCGTTTTTGGTCCTTAGTAGGGATGTTGTCTATGGCATTGGCATTTATGAACCTATTGCCTATTCCAGCTTTGGATGGCGGTCACGTATTGTTCTTGTTGGTTGAAATGATACAAGGTAAGCCATTGAGCGAAAAATTCCTGGAGAAAGCACAAATGGTCGGTTTCTTTATTTTATTGGCTTTAATGGTCTTTATATTCGGAAACGATATTTTTAAGCTATTTAAATAAATTCAATTGGTCAAACAGCCAATATGCTGATGGCCTACATCCCATAAAAAAAGGCTTAAAGCCAATCATGGTCGGAAGAAATTCCGACCATTTTTTATGGTAAGGAGGTATTGAATAAAATAGCCTGCAGTTCGGTTTATACCATTCATCTACGCTATTGGGTTTCATTTGCTTTCATTGTACCTGTTCCAAAATACGAGACGAAGGTTTTTCTAACAATAAATTGTTTATTTATATTGCATTTAAAAAACAATTTTTCTAAGTTTGACCATGGATGGAAGAAATAGAGCAGATGTAAAGCCAGGCATGTTGGTGAATATAATCTTAAAAAAGGACCAACGTACAGGAAATTTAACAGAAGGCATTGTGAAAGACTTGCTGACATCATCCTCATATCATTCGAGGGGAATTAAAGTCAGGTTGACGGATGGCCAAGTAGGAAGAGTGGCTGAAATTATTGAAGATGATTTTTAAGGTATAGGCTACCGATCTTTATTTCTCTTTACTTAATCTTTTCTAACGGTATTGACACGGAGAGATTTACTACCTATGATGTTCTTATTGTATAAATCAAACTAAAAGCTTGTTGGATTGTTAATAGTGAACATTTTGAAATAAAATTTGTATAATAACATAATTATTGCTAACTTTTTTCTGTATTTTTTATTTTATTACATATTTATATAATATTGTTTTTATAATTATTAAAATGATAGCTTTTTCAAATGGATACCAAGAATAAATGTACGGTTGTCTACGCAGATGATGCGCTGATTCATCATGTGTTGATGCGAGCTATGGCTCAATCTCATTTATTGGATTTGGTTTATTGTGCTTCCAATGGTAGGGATTTAATCGACTACCTCGATGAAAATGAGCACGAACTTCCTGAAATATGTATATTAGATCTGCATATGCCTGTATTAAACGGGATAGAAACGGCAAAAATCATACGGGAGAGGTTTCCCTCTATTCGAATATTTGGGCTGACATCAAGTAGTGATGAAAATGAACGGATGGAATTGCGGGACGCTGGGGCAGAAGAGATCTTTTCGAAAGAACAGATGCCACTATTAATGAAACAACTTGCTCCTAGCATATAGCTATAAATAAAGAAGAGGTCTAACAGATGTTAGGCCTCTTCTTTATTTTCTAAGGCAGCCTTGAATTTAAGAAGTCTAATCCAGGATGGACATTTGCTTAGATCTTTTTTCCATAATCCAACATGGATAAAACTTGTGCTCAAGAAACGTTGTACGTCGAAGACCTGCATATCTTGCTGTATTTCTAACGATTCAGGCAAGTCTTTGGATTGAAAATATTGTTGTAATTCTTCTGGAGTCATACCACAAAAATAGCGTTTTAAATCCTTATCTCCAACCTCCTCCGAGTGCCCGGTACAGATCCACAAATGCATCTAAATGCTGTTGCCTTAACTCGACCAGATCGAGGTCACTGTTTAGGGCATTGCTTTGCGCTGTAATCACCTCTAAATATGTGGCGTAGCCACTTTTAAAGAGTAAACCCGCGTTTTTGACGGCAAGATGTGCATTATCGACTCTTTCTTTGGCCAAAGACAATTGCTCCCGTTGCTTGTCGACCGTGACCACTGCATTAGAGACTTCGGCTACGGCTTCCACGACCTTTTGTTGCAATTGGATTTCGGCTTTATCACGTTCCAATTTAGCTACCTCATACTGTGTTTTCAAGGTTTTGTTTTTGAAAATAGGTGTAGTCAAATTCCCGGTTATTCCACCGAGCAATGCCCCTGGTATATTGAACCAATTTTTGGGGAGCATACTATTTACCCCCAATACGCCGCCCACGGTCAATGAAGGGTAACGCATGGCCTGTTGGATATTGGCATTCGCATTGGCTGCCATCAATTGAAATTCAGATGATCGGATATCTGGTCTATTACGCACAATTTCGATCGGGGAACCGAGTGAAATGTCTTTGCTTTCAGCGAAGAGATGCTCGTAAGAAGTGCCTCTTTTGATGCTATCGGGTAATTTTCCAGTAAGTGTCTGAAGCGCATTTTCCTGGATGACAATTTCCTTTTCGATTTCGGGAACGAGGGATGCCGCCAATAGGCGCTGTGATTGTGTTTGTTGGATCGCCAAGGCGGTGATCTCACCCGCTTCATATTGGAGCTTGATCATACGCAGCGTACTATCGTTCAATTGGACGTTACGTTTGGCAACCTCGATCTTGGCATCGAGCATCAAGAGATTGAAGTAACCTTTTGCGACAGCAGTTATGATAGAGGTTTGTATCGCATTTTTTGCCTCCTGTGTATCCAGATACTCGGCTAACAGCTGCTCCTGTTTGCTACCTATTTTCTTCCAGATATCTATTTCCCAGCTAAAATTAATATCGGAACCAAACATAGATTGATACACGAACATATTTTGCGGTGCTGTTTCACCTTTGTGATCATAATATTTGGTCAGGGGACCACTACCAAAGTCTTTCGATCGCCAGGTACGGTTTCCATTGGCAATTGTCGCATTTACACTCGGCAGATAATTGGCTTTGTTCTGCGCCAAAACTCGGGTTGAAATCTGCAGGTTGAGCAATGCTGTCTTCATTTCAAAATTATTCGCTAAGGCAGAATCAATCAATAGTTTCAATGTGGGATCGTGAAAGAAGGATTTCCAATGGATCAGTCCCATACTGGAGGTGTCTCCGAAATAATCCAGCGTATCGCCACGAAAGTTTTCGGGAAGTTTGAGTTTGGGCTGCACATAATCTTTGCCGATCTTACAGGCATTCATCAGGCCTAAGAGGCCAATGATGATCGATATTCCCGAAAGGTATTTTTTTATGTTTTTCATTATTCTTCCTCTTCTTTAGCTAGTTTATCATGTAGTTTTTCATCCAGGCTTTTGAATACGACAAAGAGTACAGGGATGATAAAGATGCCGAATGCTACACCAAAGAGCATGCCGCCGGCGGCGCTGAAACTGATCGAATGGTTACCGATCGCCGATGGACCAACCGTCCACATCAAGGGTACCAGGCCAGCAACAAATGCCAAACTCGTCATCAAGATTGGCCGTAACCTAAGTTTTGAACCGTTAATGGCAGCTTCGACGATACTTTTACCATTTTTGCGTTCCTGAACGGCAAATTCGACGATCAGAATAGCATTTTTGGCCAAAAGACCAATAAGCATGATGAGTCCTACTTGCACATAAATGTTGTTTTGAAGTCCCACAAGGTTGATCACGGAAAATACGCCGATCAGTCCCACAGGTATAGACAGTAATACTGCCCAAGGAAGAATGTAGCTTTCATATTGAGCGGAAAGCAGGAAGTAGACGAATAGGATACTAAGCGCAAAAATCAATATCGTCTGTGAGCCGGATTGACTTTCTTCATAGCTCATGCCCGTCCATTCAAAACCGTAATTACCCGGAAGTTTGTTGTCGGCCAACTTTTGGATAGCCTGCATCGCATCATCTGTACTATAGCCTTCCGCGGGTGTAATATTTACTGCAATTGCATTGTATAGATTGTAACGCGTGATGGTTTCTGGACCCACAGTCTTTTCTAAGGTCAATATGGTGTTAATAGGCACCATTTCGCCTTTACTGTTTCGCACAAAAATTGAATTGAAGGATTCGGGATCTTTGCGGAAGTCGAAATCTGATTGGACATAAACACGGTATTGGCGACCAAACCGATTAAAATCGCTCGCCTGTACACGCGCAAAATAAGATCGGATTGTGGACATGAGATCTTTGATCTCAACTCCCAGGGATTTTGCCTTTACGGCATCGATATTTACTTCATACTGAGGGAAGTTTGATTTAAAACTTGTGTAGGCACTTCGTATTTCCGGTAAGGTATTGAGCTGGTTGATAAAGGTATCTGCAATGGTGTTAAAATCCCGAATGTCACCACCCATTCGATCTTGAAGAACCATTTCAATTCCGGCAAAGTCGCCAAAACCCTGTACGGTAGGGCGGGGGAATACTGTAAACGTTGCTTCATTGATCTGGGATAGATCATGCCTGATGGTATCCATAAATGCATTGATATTTTTGATGTGCTTGCGTTTGGCATGTGGTTTTAAGGTGATGTAACCAGCGGCAAATGCCGGGCTTGAGCTTCCGTCCAGGGCATTAAAACCAGAAACTGTTGTCATTCCATTGATGTCCTGTCTTTTCTTTAAAATACTATCGGCACGATGAAGAACCTCAGTTGTTCGGCTCAATGAAGCGCCGGGAGGGAGGGCAATGTTGTATGTGATAAATCCATCATCCTCTGTCGGAATAAAACTTTTGGGTGTATTAATCATAAACACAATGCCAAGTGCTGTAATTAAAATTAAGCCTGCCCAGGCTATTTTCTTATTCTTGATCAGTATTTCTACAATCGAGACATAACGGGCGGTCAGTCGATCAAAAGAGGTGTTGAATGCTTTAAAGAAGCGATCTTTAAATTGATTGATTTTGCCGTTTTTTTGATTGGTATGCTGTTGCGGGGCTTTCAGGAGTAGCGCACATAGGGCTGGACTTAATGTCAATGCATTGAGTGCTGAAATCAGAATCGCTGTTGCCAGGGTGTAAGCAAACTGGCGATAAAAGATACCTGCTGGCCCTTCCATAAATCCTACAGGCAAAAATACAGCAGCCATGACCATGGTTATGGACAGGATGGCTCCCGTAATTTCGGACATCGTCGATAATGTAGCGGCTCTGGGTTTCATTCCTGTGCTGTGCATTTTTTCGTGGATGGCCTCAACGACGACAATGGCGTCATCCACTACGATTCCAATAGCTAACACCAGGGCAAACATCGTGAGGACATTGAGCGAAAATCCAAAAAGCTGCAGAAAAAAGAAGGTTCCCACCAATGAAACCGGGATTGCAATTGCAGGGATCAAGGTGGATCTAAAATCTTGCAGGAAGATAAAGACAATAATAAATACCAGGATAAAGGCTTCAAAAAGGGTGTGCTCAACTTGGTTGATCGATTCATCGATCTGGTCACGTACAGAGTAGGTTACCTCATAGTGTATGCCTTTTGGAAATGTTTTTGATTGTTCCTCGAGAACCTTTCTGACGGCAATATCAATATCATGGGCGTTGGAACCACTGGTTTGTGTTAAGTTGAGTGTAAGACCGGGATGTCCATTTACTTTATTGTCGCTGCTTAGATTTGTAGCACCGAATTCGACGCGTGCCACATCTTTTAAATAGAGCACTGAACCGTCGGTGTTGGTTTTGATCACAATACTCTGGAATTCCTCCGGTGTGGTGAAACGCCCTTTATGACGGATCACTGTTTCGAAAGCTTCATCTGAGGTTTCTCCAAATTTACCGGGGGCAATCTCAAAGTTTTGATCTTTTATAGCGTTGGTAACATCTTGTGGGACGAGGTTATAAAGGGCTAGTTTTTCGGGATTCAACCAAAGTCGCATCGCATAATCCCGTGCTCCCAAACGGGAAACCTGGGCTACACCATCAACACGCAGCAAAGGCCGCATCAGGTTAATCTGTGCATAAGCCTGGAGAAAAGTTTCGTCGTAGGCACTATCCTGATGATCAGAGTAGAGATTGATGGTCATAATGACACCCGTTTGCCGTGGCATGACCGTGATTCCGGCCTCATTTACTTCTGCGGGAATGGAACTGATTGCTTTGGAAATCCGTGTCTGTACGTTGACTGAGGCAATATCAGGATTGGTACCTGTCTTAAAATAGACCGACACACTTCCCGATCCTGAATTGGAGGCAGATGACTTGATATAGGTCATATCCTCTACACCATTGATGGCTTCTTCGATAGGTAGTAAAACGCTTTTTGCTACAGTCTCAGCATTAGCTCCCGGATAACTTAGTGAAACAAGCACACTTGGTGGTGCAATTTCTGGAAAACGCGAGACAGGCAGAAGTTTTAGCCCAACTAAGCCCAAGATTACCAGGATAATGGAAACCACCGTGGCTAATACAGGCCTATTTATAAATGTTTTTAGCATATATATGGAATTTTAAACACGCTACATGAAGTGTACAGTATGCCCGACACCTTGTAGCATGTAAAAATGATAGATAATTATTTCTGTAAAATCGGGGTTACTGGTGAACCGTCGGTCAATTTGTCAAATCCACTGGTAATAACGCGATCGTTTTCCTGTAGTCCTGAGTAGACGATATAATTGTTTTTACTTTTGCCTGTCAGTTGGATATTTCGTTTTTGTGCTTTGTTGTTTTGGTCCAGTATATACACGAAGGTTTTATCCTGCAATTCATTGACTGCAATCTGAGGGATTTGAAGAACGTCTTTTTTAACCTCTGCAATTTTAAGTGTACCACTACTTCCGGACCGAAGTATATTGTCGTGATTTTGAAATGTCGCACGCAAGGAGATCGCACCTGTAGTACGGTTGATCTGACCATTGACGGCATCCACTATACCTTTTTTTGCATATTCTTCGCCATCCGCAAGGACGAGCGTAACTTCGGGAAATACAAGCTTCTGATTCTGGTTGTATTTTTTCCCTTCTAAGCTATCTTTTTTTGCCTGTGCTTTGGAAAAATAAAGAAAGTCAGATTCATTCATGGAGAAATAAACATAGACTTCCTGGATATCTGAAAGATAGGTGAGGGGTTCTTTATCACCTTTTGAGACCAGATTCCCGATACGTTTTGGGATCCGACCAATGTAACCGCCTACCGGAGCGGTGATAACCGTAAAATCCTTACTGATCTGAGCGGAACGTACAGCTGCGATGGCCTGATCCAGTGTCGCCTTGGCTACCTGATAATCTGATTTGGCCGAAGCCAACCTGACATCGGAGATAACGTCGTTTTGAACCAGCGGCTTCAATCGGTCGACTTCGAGCTGTGCATTTTTAAGTTTGGCTCTGGCGACCTGCTCTGTAGCAACCATGTTATTGAGATTTTCCTGATAAGTAGAGGGGTCTACTTTGAACAGTTTCTGGCCTTTTTGAACAAAAGAACCTTCATCGATATAAATTTCCTGAAGCAGTCCTTCGACCTGTGGGCGGACCTCAACGTTAACTTTACCTTCTATGGTGCCCAAATAATCCTTGATGGTGGTAGCATCTGATTTAGTGACGGTATAGACGGGCAAGGCCACGTTTTTTTCTTTGGTTTTATTTTCTTTTGAAGAACTTGAAGAACAACTTACCTGTGTGGCTAAGGCTGAACAAATCAATAGGGATACTTTAAAAATAGATAATGTTTTTTTCTTCACAATGCTTGATTAATTTTTACGATATATGTGTTGGGTAATATGAATATTACAATATAAACGCCAAATAGTTTAATTATTGTGAAGATTAACATTTGTTAACATCTCAGATTCTAGTTAATAACTGTTCAATTATTAATCAATAATAATGTTTAATAGTTTTAAGAATTTGATAGTTATGGTTTTATGGAGAGGGGTACATCATATTTTCCCCCAAAGGAAAATATGATGTTGCTAGTATTGTAGCTTAGAATTTAAGGTGCTTCACGGTCAATCCGTTATTGATAAGCTGTTTTAAAGCATCAATACCTATACCGATATGTTCTTCCACATATTTCGCTGTAACGGTTACATCACTGACCGAAGTTTTTACTCCTTCTGGCACCATCGGTTGATCTGAAACTAGCAGTAAAGCACCTGTTGGAATCTTGTTGGCAAATCCGACGCTGAATATCGTTGCGGTTTCCATATCAACGCACATGGCACGGATTGATTTTAAATATTTTTTGAAAGCTTTGTCATGTTCCCAAACCCGTCTATTGGTGGTGTATACCGTTCCAGTCCAGTAATCGCGTTGGTGATCCCGAATTGTAGTGGATATGGCCTTTTGCATGGCGAAGGCAGGTAATGAAGGTACTTCGGGTGGAAAGTAGTCATTCGATGTTCCCTCGCCGCGGATAGCGGCAATTGGAAGAATCAATTCACCTACAGGAATTTTTTTCTTGATACCCCCGGTCTTACCCAAAAATAGAACGGCTTTTGGTGCAATTGCTGATAATAGATCCATAATGGTTGCGGCCATTGGACTTCCCATTCCGAAATTGATAATGGTGATGCCTCCGGCAGTGACGGATTGCATCGGTTTGTCTTCCCCGTAAATAGGAGCATTATCATGCATTTCAGAAAACAGGTGGATATATTTTGAAAAGTTCGTTAAAAGGATATACTCCCCAAACTCTTCCAAAGGCCTTCCCGTATAACGGGGAAGCCAGTTGTTCACGATTTCTTCTTTGGTTTTTAAACCTGGTGTGATCGGACTATTTACGGTATTCTTTGCACTTCTCTTTGTTGTCATAGTCATTAAATTTAATTTCTTGAATCTCTTATCTTCCTGTCAACATTCCGTTATGGCTATGTTATTATTGTAATATAAGATTTTTAATTCTTTTCTAAAAAAAAAATCCCGTTCAGCGAACGGGATTTTTTTAAGCGACTTTAAGCTTTTTTAAATCGGACTTTTCGAATTTTTTCTTCGCATAGTCCAAGGTAATTTCTAATGCTTTCTGTCCCGTTTGTTCTTTTGTTGACGGAATCTCAAACATGGCATCCAGCATAATGGCTTCGCATATGCTGCGGAGGCCACGGGCTCCAAGTTTAAATTCGTCAGCTTTATCAACAATAAACGTATATACGTCAGGATCAAATTTTAGTTCGATACCTTCGTATTCAAACAACTTCTTATATTGTTTTACCAATGCATTTTTTGGTTCAGTCAAAATGCTCAGTAAAGTTTCCTTATCCAATGGATTTAAGTAAGTCAATACAGGAAGACGGCCAATTAACTCTGGAATTAAGCCAAAGTTCTTTAAGTCTTGAGGAGTAATATACTTGTATAGATTATTCAAGTCAATTTCCTCTTCGTCTTCGTTCATTTTATAACCTACTGTTTGCGTGCGCAGACGGTTTGCAATTTTCTTTTGAATACCGTCGAATGCACCACCACAGATAAATAGAATATTACTTGTATTGACTGCGATCATTTTTTGATCCGGGTGTTTACGGCCGCCTTGAGGTGGAACGTTTACAACTGTACCTTCGAGAATCTTCAATAAAGCTTGCTGCACACCTTCACCCGATACATCTCTCGTAATGGAAGGATTATCGCTTTTACGTGCGATTTTATCAATCTCATCGATATAGATGATACCGCGCTCTGCAGAGGCTACATCATAATCTGCTGCTTGCAATAAACGTGTTAATATACTTTCTACGTCTTCCCCTACATACCCTGCTTCTGTCAATACAGTTGCATCCACAATACAGAAGGGGACGTTGAGTATTTTGGCAACAGTTTTTGCCAGCAAGGTTTTACCTGTACCTGTTTCACCAACGATAATCAAATTGGATTTTTCGATTTCAATCTCGTCTTTATCCACTTTCTGATTTAAACGTTTATAGTGATTATAAACTGCTACTGAAATTACTTTTTTAGCATCATCCTGACCGATTACATATTGATCCAGGTGAGTTTTAATCTCCAAAGGACGGATCAACTTTAAAGCAGTCTGTAAAGTTTTACTTTTTCGTTGTTTTAATTCTTCTGCCAAGATTTCGCCTGCCTGCTGGATACATCTGTCACAGATGTGTGCTCCGTTGCCTGCAATAAGCATCTGGGCTTCATTTTTGCTTATGCCACAAAACGAACAGTGAATGTCTCTATCGTTATTCTTTGCCATTGTTATTTAATAATCTCCTTCTTAGGAAGTAAAATCTCGTCAATCATACCGAATTCTTTGGCTTCATTGGCTCTCATCCAGTAATCGCGATCTGAAGATTTTTCTACCCATTCGTAAGTTTGTCCAGAATGATCTGAAATAATGGTGTATAATTCTTCTTTCAATTTCATCATCTCACGTAAGTTGATTTCCATATCGGCAGCAACTCCTTGTGCACCACCGGAAGGTTGGTGAATCATGACGCGTGAGTGACGTAAGGCTGCACGTTTGCCTTTTGCACCAGCAACCAAAAGAACAGCTCCCATAGACGCAGCAATACCTGTACAGATCGTCGCTACATCTGGCGTGATATATTGCATAGTATCATAAATTCCTAGTCCAGCGTATACGCTTCCACCTGGTGAATTGATGTAGATTTGGATATCACGTTGTGCATCGGTAGATTGTAGGAACAAGAGCTGTGCCTGAATAATGTTGGCTACCTGATCATCAATACCGCTGCCTAAAAATATGATACGGTCCATCATCAAACGCGAAAACACATCCATTTGGGCAACGTTCAATTGACGTTCTTCAACGATGTAAGGTGTAAGGTTTGTCGGAATGCTTGTCTCTGTACGAGCAATGAAGCTATCAACATGTTGGCTTCCAATACGGTGATGCTTTACTGCATATTTTCTGAATTCGTTTTTATCTATATTCATCTTTTTATTTTTTCTATTCTGTAGGACTAATATAAAACTATATTTTAAAAATCAAATAAATTGAAAAGATGTTTTACATCTACTTTACATTTTTTCGGTGATCCCCTTTCAAGACTTGGGGGACACTGTATCTCCGGATTAATTCTTTATCTATTTCATGCATAGCTCCTTAGTCAATTTCGTTGTAGTTGGGGAGGTCTTCCAAAAATTCGTAAGACGCGTTGATAAAATCAATTTTACAATAGTAATGATTCATGCCATTGCTCACTAATAGGTATGGTATACGATGAACCGTATTATAATTTGCAATTTGCTCAAATACCTGTTGGGTGATTTTTATATGTGGCGCTTTAAACTCGGCTAACACGACCTTATGCCCGCTACTGTTGTAAATCAATAAATCACTTCGTTTCTGAAGGTTATTTAATTTCAATCCGCCTTCAATATGCATCAGTGATTTGGGGTAATTTTTCATGAGCGACAAATAATTGATCCAATGTTGTCTAACCCATTCCTCCGGTGTTAATACCAAGTCCTTTTTTCTGAGCTCATCAAAGATGTAAATCGAATTGTTCTTCTTGGATATTTTAGCTTTAAATGGCGGTAAGTTCAGTGGAGTCGGTGAAAACATACACAAATATACTAAAATATTAGCAAAAGAAATAAATTCGTCAAGTCCGAAGGATGGTGTTTTTTTGACTAGTCTGATTTTTTAGGCCGGGGGAAACCCGAGGTCTGTATTTATGATGCGATTACTTAACGAGATGGTGAAAGTTATGTTGCTAAATGTTCATGGCATTAAATCAATAGTTTAATGTAATCGCGATACATGAGTCAATTATAAAAGCGTAATTTTACGGAGTTACTCGGTTGAATTGCCATTAAAATCGTAATTTTGCTTCGCATAAAAAGCCCATGGTCGAACTCGAAAGACATTTTGATATGTGGTGACATGGGGGTATTTTAGCCTTCGCAGATGGCTTGGATACCGAAAACAAATCTGGGCAGCTGATCTATTGCGGACGAATAAATAGACTATATATATGAACATAAATCCGATCTTATCCGATATTAAGAACAGGTCTTTTAAACCAGTGTATTTATTGCAAGGGGAGGAGAGTTATTTCATTGATACCATTGCCGACGCTTTGGAAGCAACCGTATTGAATGATGCGCAGAAAGGCTTTGATCAATCCATTTTTTACGGAAAAGATATCGATATCTCTACGATTGTCAATGCAGCAAAGAGGTATCCTATGCTAAGTGACTATCAGGTGATTATTATCAAGGAGGCACAGGAGCTAAAATGGAAATCGGATACGGAAGAACTGTTAACTAAATACCTGGAACATCTTACACCGACAACCATTCTTGTGTTTTGTTTTAAACATGGGAAATTTGACAAACGCAAAAAGATCTATAAGGTCTTTGAAAAAAAAGGACTAGTTGTTGATGCTGCCAAACTATACGACGATAAGGTGGGCCCTTGGATCGGAGCTTATGTGAAAGATGCCGGCTGGCGCATTCATCCGCAAGCGACGATGATGATTGCGGACTATCTCGGTAATGATCTGTCCAAAGTGTCCAATGAACTTGACAAGCTGATGCTTAATGTTCCAAAGAGTCAAGAGATCAGCATGGAAGATGTTGAACGAAATATTGGTATCTCCAAAGATTATAATGTTTTTGAATTAAATACAGCATTGGCTAAACGTAATGCCCTAAAAGCTTATCAGATCGTTGATTATTTTGTGGCCAACCCCAAAAATAATCCGCTGGTAATGGTCATTGGACAAATTGCCACCTACTTCACGAAGATTCTCAAATACCATTATCTGATCGATAAATCGGTCGCAGCAAAAGAATTGGGGGTACATCCTTTCTTTCTGAAAGAATACGAGCTTGCTGCAAGAAATTACAACCGACGGAAAACTTTCGATGTGCTCAATGTGTTGAAGGAGACTGATTTAAAATCTAAAGGTGTCAATGTGCCGAGCAATTTCAATAGTGAAGAGATTTTAAAAGAAATGATCTATCGGATACTTAACTAATCCCATCCAACAGCAAGAACACCAGAAATGGTGTTTTTTTTACACAAATTTAATAATTAAACACTTGTTTAAATTAAACGTTTGTTTAACTTTGTCGCGCATTTAGCGAGAACGTATTTTATAATCGCTATGAATATGCGATTGTATCTTTAAAAGATCGAGGTTTAAAATGGAATTTAACGAGAAACAGATTGATATTTTGCTTGCAGCAGAGCGTCTTTTTGCAACAAAAGGATTTGATGGGACTTCCGTTCGTGATATCGCCAATGAGGCGAATGTGAATGTTGCGATGATCAACTATTATTTTGGATCAAAGGACAAGCTACTGGATACGTTTTTTGAATGGCGTGTTCCTGATTTTATGATCAATGTGGATGAGTTGGCGCTTGTCGATAATGCGTTGGATAAAATTGACGCTATGGTGGATAAATCGTTTAAGTCCATGAACTCGCATCGTAAACTGTATCATATCATCACCATTGAAAGTTCGTTAAAACAACGCATGCTGATCTCGGAGGCTTTTCGCAAACTCAAGCTGCACAATCTTGAAGTGATATCGTCTGTTATCAATGCGGGGGTAGAACAGGGTGTATTCAAAGCGGGTTATGATCCCATCTTGATCCACTCCATGATGATGGGCGTATTTATGAATTTTCAGATGAATCATTGTTTTTTACAGGATCAGTTGCATATCGATAACGATGAGGACTATGCAAATTATATAGAAACAACTTTAACAGAATTTATACAGAAAACAATTAAAGCTTTATTGACATATGAAAAATAAGTTGGCCAATTTGAGTGCTTTATTGCTTTTAAGTCCTATGGGTCTGTTGGCGCAAGACAACAAACACATGACTTTGGAAGAGATAATTCACTTGGCCGCAAATCAAAGCGTGGAAGCAAAGTCTACCGATACGAAGATATTGGGGAGACAGCTCGAAGTCGAAACTGCCAAATCGAAACAGCTTCCTGATGCAAAATTGAGTGGACAATACATGGCTATGACTACTCCAAATGTGAATTTAAAGTTGGCTTTAGGTGAGGGGGGCTCTGCTCCGGATATTGCTGCAAACCAATTGTGGTTGGGACAGGCTTCGGTGAGTATGCCAATCTATACAGGTGGACGTATTAAAGGTGGAATTAATATTGCAAAAGATGTATTAAAAGCCGAGGAATACAACGCTGTAGCAAGTAAAGAACAACTGGCTATACGTGCAGTGAATCTTTATTTAAGTCTTTATAAAGCTCAGCAAACCAACTTGTTGATTGCTGAAAATATCAAGCAGTCTGAGCAGCGTGTTTCGGATTTTAAAGCGATGCTTGACAATGGTTTGATCGCGCGTAACGACCTGTTAAAAGCAGAACTGCAGCTTTCAAATTATCAGGTTTCGCTTCAGGAAGCACAGAAAAATATCAAGGTGCTGAATTATCAATTGGCTAATTTTTTGAAAATTGATGCGGATACGCAGTTGGATCAGATCAATCTGGCTGAGGTGAACGGTGTTGATTTGGGTTTAAAAGCATCTTATGACGCTGCGAAAACCTCGCGTTCTGATGTGAAATCTTTGGAGTCACAACGGTTGGTTGCAGAGGACCAGTTGAAGGTAACAAAAGCATCTACATTGCCACAGGTTTCTGCAACGGCAGGTTACAATGCTTTTGGTTTGCAAAAAGTGGTTACCGTAACAAATGCGGCCATGGTCGGTGTAGGTGTATCCTACGACATCGGTTCACTTTATAAAAACAAAAGAGAAGTGAATGTTGCGAAAAATCATATCAGGGAAATTGATGAGCACATTGAATTATTAAACGATAAGGTGAAAGTGCAGGTTCAACAGGCCAATGAAAACTATATGCTGGCACAAAAGCAGGATGTGGTTTACCATCAGGCTGTGGATCAGGCAGTTGAAAATTATCGTATTACAAAAGATAAGTACGATAATGGTATCGCGGATACGGACGATTTGTTAACGGCCGACGTACAGCAGCTTCAAAGCAAGATCAATCTTGCGATCAGCAAAGCAAATACCATTGAAAAATATTACGACCTGCTGTTAGCAAATGGGTCTTTAAACATTAAATAGCAATTAATCTAGACATGGAAAATACAGTAGAAAACGCACCTGAAAAGAAAGGTACAAATAAAAAATTCACAATTATTTTGGCTGCATTGGTCATCTTCGGAGGAGCCTACGGTGCTTATAAATATATGCATGGTCAGGCGCATGAAACGACAGACGATGCGCAGGTAGAGAAAAACATGAGTCCGATCATTCCACGTGTTGGTGGGTTTATCTCGAAAGTGTACGTAAAAGATAATGATTTGGTAAAAAAAGGGGATACGTTGTTCACCATTGAGAGCCAAGATTATCAGGTTCGTGTGGATGAAGCGCTAGCAGCCTTGGCAGCAGCTCAAAGTAGCTTTGATGTTTCAAAGGCAGATGTATCTGCATCTTCGGCGAATGTAGCCATCTCGGATGCAACGATCCAATCTAATTTGGGCAGCATCGATGCAGCACGTATTCGTGCTAAGCAAGCGAATAATGATTATATCCGCTACCAAAACTTATACAACAATCAGTCAATTACGAAACAACAGTATGAGCAGGCATTAACAGCGAAATTGGAAGCTGACAAGCAGGTTGAAATTTTGCAACAACAACGTAACGCCAGTGCTTCACAACGTAATGCAGTCGTGAGTAAGACTACAGTAGCTTCAAAGCAAACTTCTGTTGCTGAGGCAAATATAAAAAGAGCGAATGCGCAACTTGAAGCGGCTAAATTGAACCTTTCTTATACTGCAGTACTTGCTTCTGTGGATGGCCAGGTATCGAATATCAAGGTACAACCAGGGCAGATGGTCAATCCAGGTCAATCTTTGTTCTACATTGTAGATAATATTGAAACTTGGGTCGTTGCTAACTTTAAGGAGACGCAATTGGAAAAAATAAAACCTGGACAAAAAGTCGGTATTAAAGTGGATGCTTATCCTGCTATTGAGTTTGAAGGCGAGGTAAACTCTTTCTCTCCAGCCACTGGTTCACGTTTCTCTTTATTGCCTCCAGATAATGCAACGGGTAACTTTGTAAAGACTGTTCAGCGTTTACCCGTAAAGATCAAATTGACAAAAGACAATAAAGCAGAAAATGTGGCTTTGCTCAGACCGGGCATGAATGCTGACGTAGATGTGCATGTTAAATAACTATGGAAAATTTAAATCAACAAGATAGTCTGGTTGAATATGGTTTTCGTCGCGTTGTAATCACGATTACAGCGGTGCTTTGTGCGCTGTTGGAAATTGTGGATACAACGATTGTCAATGTGGCCCTGAACGATATGAAAGGTTCATTGGGGGCGACGCTGACGGATGTCGCATGGGTTATCACAGCTTACGCAATTGCCAATGTAATTGTGATTCCGATGACCAGCTGGTTGTCCCAACAGTTTGGGCGTAGAAATTACTTTGCGGCTTCTATTATCATATTCACAGTATCTTCATTTTTGTGCGGTAATGCAACCAATATGTGGGAGCTTGTTGCATTTCGCTTTATACAAGGGATGGGTGGGGGAGCCTTACTGGTTACAGCCCAGACTATTATCACGGAAAGTTATCCCAAAGAAAAACGTAGTATGGCCCAAGCTATCTACGGGATGGGCGTCATTGTTGGTCCTACATTAGGGCCGCCGTTGGGTGGGTACATCATCGATAACTTCTCTTGGCCTTATATCTTTTATATCAATGTGCCGCTTGGCATTATTGCGACCTTGTTGACCTTATCTTTTGTACGCAGTCCTAAATACAGTCAAAAGCAGTCTGCTAGGGAAGTGGATTGGTTCGGTATGATATTTTTGATCATGTTTATTGGTTCACTTCAGTTTGTATTGGAACATGGACAACAGGATGACTGGTTTGACGATCCTTTGATTTTAGGCTTATCGATTTTGTCTGTCTTTGGATTACTGTTTTTTATATGGCGGGAATTGGTGTACGATAAACCGATTGTTAACCTGCGTGTATTGAAGGATAAGAATTTACAGGTGGGTGTGGTGATGAGCTTTATTCTTGGTTTTGGCTTGTTCGGATCGACCTTTATTATTCCCATCTATACGCAGTCGATATTGGGATGGACGGCAACAGATGCGGGTTTGCTCTTGTTACCGAGTTCGATTATGACCGGTATCATGATGCCTTTTATCGGTAAGATGATCCAAAATGGTGTTCCTCAGAAGTATATGGTTGCTTTAGGGCTATGTATCTTTTTTGGCTTTTGTTTTTGGATGTATAGCCTCATGACAAACGATACAGGTTCGGAGCATATGTTTTGGCCATTGATTCTCCGCGGAGTTGGCCTAGGATTGTTGTTTGTGCCTGTTATGACACTGTCTTTATCAACATTACATGGTAAGTCAATCGGTGAAGGAGCTGCTTTTACAGGGATGATGCGTCAATTGGGTGGTTCATTTGGAATTGCTTTGATTACGACATTTATCGCCCGTGATAGCCAAAAACATCGTGTTGATCTGGTAGCTAATTTGGATCCAAGTAAGTTTGATGTGCAACAACGGGTGCAGCAATTGCAGATGAGTTTTCAGGCGAAAGGTTTTTCACCTAATGAGGCTTTGGCCAAAGCGCATCAGATATTGGACATGAGTGTGATGAAACAAGCAACAGTGCTATCTTACATGGATGTGTTCCTGTACCTCGGGGTTGTCTTTCTGATTTGTGTCCCTTTTGTATTGATGATCAAACAAGGGAAAACACAGATCGATATGTCCAGTGTACATTAATATTGGATTCGTCTGCTGCGCTGTTATTATAGTGCACCATCAGTGAAGAATAATTTATCGTTCAATCAGAAGTCCTCAAAAGTGTTTAACTTTTTGAGGACTTTTTTTGTGCACGTTCTTTTGTGGTAGAAAATCACGTTGAGTTGGCGTTTCTTTTTGAGTTGGCGTTTGTTATTGTAGGGGCGTTAGAAAGCATACATTTTTGTCCATTGAAAAACCTGATTTAAAATTGATTGTTTAATAATAAAGAGTTTGGAAGAATTGATCTTTTGGCATCAGAAAAGTCGGTTCTTGTTGAATTGCGATTAAGGTAGATTTTTTGTCTTCAAAATAGCGGCTGCATGTATACAGAAAAACTTAATTTTTTGGCGTTTATCATTCCCTTATTTTTAATCTTGATGGTGTTGGAATATTGGTATAGCCTCAAAAAACAGAAACGTTTTTATTCTTTTGATGAATCGATCTCAAATCTCAATGTTGGTATCGTCGAGCGTATGTGTGATATGTTTTCTGTTAGTTTATTTTACTTTTTTTTCGTTTGGGTGTATCAAAACTTTGCGATATTTCACATTGAAGCGAATGTTTGGACCTGGGTTATACTTTTTCTATTTACAGATTTTCTTTGGTATTGGTATCATCGCTATAGCCATGAAATAAACTTGTTGTGGGCAGCTCATGTTGTACATCACCAAAGTGAAGATTATAACTTTACCGTAGCAGCCCGGATCACCATATTTCAAGCCGTTTTCCGTTCGTTATTTTGGGCTTTTATTCCCCTTTTGGGATTCCCTCCCTTTATGATGACCACTATTTTGTTGATCCATGGCGTATATCCATTTTTCTCCCATACGCAGACGGTAGGAAATTTGGGGATTTTGGAGCGTGTATTTGTAACGCCATCTCACCACCGGGTGCATCATAGCAGCAATGAAATCTATTTGGATAAAAATTATGGAGATATCCTGATTATTTGGGACAAGCTATTCGGAACATTTATCCCGGAACAAAAAGAAGAACCTTGTGTCTATGGACTCACAAAGCCCATTCATCGCTACACTTTTCTATGGCAGCATTTTCATTATTTATTTGAAATTGGTCTATCATTTAAGCGGGCCGAAGGATTTAAAAACAAAATGCGGACTATATTTGGTAGGCCTGACGATATACAGCCTGAAATTCGAGAAGAACTGGAAGAGCGCATATTTGCAGGAGCTAGGCCACAAGTTCATGCACAGGTATTAAGCCGCTATATCTTTTTTCAGTCCATGCTGACGATGCTCCTGCTTTTCTTTTTTTTGCTTTATGGTAATTATCAGCAACTCATACAACTCCTTATTGGCGGAGGATTTATTCTCTGTAGCGTCATTTGTATTGGGGGACTTCTAGAACATGAAGACTGGGTTTTTCCACTTGAGATGCTTCGGCTATTCTTATTACTACTGTATATCAGTCTAACTTTTTATTCAGCATTGGGGCTTGTTTTGGTAGGATGTTTCGCTTTGATTCAATTGATTTTTTATAAAACGTTAGCAGGTCACTATAAAAAAGTTTTGCGTCTTGAAAGATGTTGAAAAGTGCTTTCTGGAGAGCCATTCCCTCTAAATGATAGATGCGGTCAAATCTATGAAGTGTTACTGTCAATTATTGGTCTGCTGCTGTAACTAAGTCCGCAAATGATTGACAATAGGATCTGGCCATAATATCCCAGCTATATTGTTTTAGGGTATTTTGTTTAAATTGTAGGCTCAGGCTTTTATAATGGACTGGATTTGCTAAAATGGCTTGAAGTTGTTCGATCCATGCATTTTGGTTTTTGCTTGCCAGGAGCAGGCCATTGCAATTATGTGTTACGGCGCTTGTAATTCCTTCTAATTCGGCGGCCACAACAATGGTGCCTGCTGTAGAAGCCTCCAAACAGACGAGCCCAAAGCCTTCCATATCTCCGGGCACTTCAATATTGGGCATCAAGAAGGCCTGTGCGTTGGTCAAGAGGCTTTGCAGTTGTTCGAATGGGACTTTTCCAAGATGTTCAATTTTTTCGGGGTACGCTTTCAGTAATTTTCTGATCTCCCCCTGATCGGTCGGAAATCCGAGGAATAAGGTGATTAAATGATTTATCTTTTTGGGTATAAGCTGCAATAGGCGTTCTTTCCATGTAGGTTCGTGATCGAATGGACCTACCATCAGTAATTTGAAATCACCCTGGATAGCGGGAATGACATGTTTCATCAACCACGAGAAGCCCTTCCGTTTAACAGGGCGTCCCAAAGTGATAAAATAGGGCTTGCTTTGGCAGGCTGATTCATTGTTTGCAGTGGAGTGGTGTATCGGATCTACACCGTTGGGTATAACAATAATTTTGGATGGATCGATACCACGTAACTGGGCGGCGTCGGCGGTAGCTTGGCTAACCGCAATAAGCTGATCAAATGTATTAAACCGCGGTATGATCTTACGTTGAAAATAGCGAAAGGGAAATACAATATCCAGTCCGTGAAGCGTGGCAACTCGTTTTAAATGGGAATATCCTTTGTGAAAAGAGGCTAAAGACGCAATTAAACCATCATTAAAGTGAATAAGCTTGATGCCGGGGTTATCGTTAATTTTGGCTAGAATTCGGCGATTCAGCTGGAAGAAGAAAGCTAAAAGAGGTTCCCGGTTGTCATAGACTAAGGTGTGTACCTTCAAGTAAAGAGCCGCAGTATTGATCAGTTCAAAGCTTTGTTTTTCCATACCGCCAACACTTGGGGGATATTTGTGGCTGACAAATAGTATTTCTATTTCAGATGGATACATGTACTGGTTTCCTTTTGATGCATAGATAAAATATAAAACCCAACGCTACCCAGGTGAGCTGTCGGCCGCGACGTAATAATGAAGCACTGAGCCAAATACTACCCCCAGTAATACCGATCATATGGAGTAGGAGCTTATTGGCGATTTCTTCAATACCCAGTTGCCCTGGAATAAAAGCACCGATGCTTTTCAGCACAATGACACTCATATCTACTATTAAACCATGTATTGGTTGTACTGCAACACCCAAAAATTTTAGAATATAATAGAATTCAAGGCTGCCAATAATCCAATGTAGTGCAAAAAGTAAGTAAGAATACCAAAAAACCTTATTTTGATGCCGATAAAAGTCTTTTACGTTCCAAAGTAGTGACTGAAAATGCGCTATTGCTTTTCCAAAAAGTGTTGCTGTTGAAGCCTTGGTTTGCGAGGGACTTTTTGCAACCATTAACCAATAAAATATCAGGATCATCAAAAGGAACAAAAATAGACAGATAATATATATTACCGGGCCTGCGTAGCGTATAATTTCATTTTTTAAGGGAGAAAATACCAACCAAAGCATCGCAATCAAAAAGAGTGTCAATTGAGACAGTACGGCGGTAATACGGGATATTGCAACTGAATTCAATCCTTCTTTTAAGGGAATGTCATAACGGGTTATCAATTGTGCCTTTAATAAATCACCACCTATAATGCTTGTAGGGTTGAATAGTCCAACGGTTTCCCCGATTTGACGGATGGCAAAGAGTTCGATCAGATTGACCTTCTTTTTTGTGGAGCCCAAGCATATCCACCAAGCTAATGTGCCAACAAAATAGGCCGCGAAAGTCGTAAACAAAATAATTATAAAGCGATAACCAACTGAGGAGAGCTCTTTTTTCAAGGCATTTAAGTCGCTTTTCGCTAAAAAGACAGTGATGGACGCCAGAATCAAAAATAGAAAAATACCTTTGATGAGTTGGCTTGGGTTTGTTAGTTTGCCCATGCCAAATCGACTTCCTGTGTTTTGTCAATCAATAGTTCAATGTCATTAAAATAGCACCCAGATAGTCTATTCCAATCCAGTTGTCCGACATAGGATAGACCTTCATTGATGAGATTCTTTTTTAGGCTCACGTCAGAGAGAATTTTTTTGAGGTAGTAAACATATCCAGCTGCATTTTCAGGTTGACACTTAAATCCATTTTTCCCGTGCTGAATCAAGGAAGCCGAACCCCCACCATCGGCGATAACACAAGGAAGTCCGGATGCCAATGCTTCGACAACGACATTTCCGTACGTTTCTGAGACCGACGGGAAAACAAAGGCATCTGCCGAAGCATATAGAATTGCAAGCTCATCATGGCTTTTCTTTCCTAAGAAAATGGCATTAGGCATCTCTTGCATTGCAATTATTTTGGCTGTTCCTTCACCGACAACAATGAAATTATAGTCAAGATTCTGAGCTTGTATCTGTTGATAGATTTCAATAAGCGTTTTAATATTTTTTTCCCAGACGATACGACTGACAAAGAGGATTGTTGGTTTGTTATTCTTGGTGATAGTCTGCAGCTGAGATAGATTCTTTTTATTGGGATTAAACAAGGCTGTGTCTATTCCTCTTTGCCACAGTTTTAATCCTTCTTGTTGTAAGCCAATCTGCTGTAATTCGTTTAGAATAGAGTTGGTGGGTACATAGACAATATCACATTTGTTATAAAAGTTATTCATTGCTTTTTTCATCCATTGTTCAGTTGGCTTGACCAAGGGGAGTATGTTTTTGAAATAATAGGCAATGTATGAAATGAAGTGTGTATGATAGATCGTAAGGACAGGAATACCTTTCCGTTTGGCATAATTTAATGCAAAAAAACCTAAAAGCGAAGGCGTTGCAATATGGATCATGTCGGGAGCAAATTTATCTAAGGCGAGCTCAAGTTTCTTTTTAATAAGCTGTGGAATAGCGAGACAATAGTCGTCGTTGACCGGTATTTTGAATGTGGGTACCTTGTAAGAATGAAAATTGCGAAATTGCGTAGGGCCGCCACCATAAATAAAAAAATAGTTGAATTTCTGCTGGTCTATACGGTTTATTAGCTGAAACATTGTCCGTGATGCACCGTCGAAATCCTCGACGAGTATCTCTGTAAAGAAGGCTACCTTTCTCATGTTATTCTTATTAGGGGTTGTATAAAAATAGCTGAAAGCTGTAACTCCTATGCTATGCAGGTATTAACCTTTTGTCATTATAGTGTTTATAAATTATTAGTTTTTAATAATTTGTGCATAATTATTAAAAATAGAATTAATTGAATATGATAATAGAGCTAATGTTGGCGCAGTAGCTTTGGAGTGAACGAAATATTCAATCCATGCTATTAGATCTATTGTTCGAAAAAAAAATTAGACCTAAGGGTTTTCGAAAGATTGTCATCTTATTTATTTGTGCGTCTGCCGGTGTTATGTTGGGTTTTAAGTTGAAGCCAAAACAACAGCCAAAGCTCAGTAATGCTGTGTATGCAGCTATGCCGGAAGCGACTTACGGAAAGCTAAATTTGTTAACGTACAATATAGCTGGCCTTCCTGAATTGATTTCCAGTGCTGTAACCGAGCGGTCCTCCAGTATTACGTCGATCGGTAATCGGATCAATGGGTTTGATATTGTCAATGTGCAGGAAGATTTTAACTACAACAAGTTCCTCTACAGCGAAAATAAGCATAGCTACCGAACGGCAAATATGGGTGGGGTACCTTTTGGGGACGGGCTGAGTACACTTTCAAAATATCCGATTGTTGAGTTTGAGCGGGTAGGCTGGACTGATTGCAATGGTGCAGATTGTCTGACGCCTAAAGGCTTTTCTTATGCTCGAATTCAATTGGCCAAAGAGGTATTTATAGATGTTTATAATGTACATGCGACTGCTCAGGATGATCCGAATGCAACGATTGCCCGGCAGAAGAATATAAATCAGCTAAAAGCCTATATTAAAAAGTATTCGGCTGACAGACCACTTTTGATTATGGGTGACTTTAATGCACATTATGCTTACGAGCTGGATAACATCGGTTCTTTTCAGAAGGACTTAGGTTTGGTAGATGCATGGGTAAGTTTACGCAACAAAGGTAATATTCCTGGGCATCAAGTGAATTTTGAAGCGAAAACAGCATTGGAGTTGACAGAGGATTGTGAAGGTATTGATAAAATTTACTATCGCAATAACCATCATTTGCTATTTGAGGCAAAGAATTATCAGGTTCAAAAAAAGCTTTTTCAAAACGAAAAGGGCCAGGATTTATCCGACCATTGTGCGGTGTCCTTACAATTAGGTTGGCGTGTTGTCAAACCTTCGGTTCAGTAAAGTAAAACTTTCTCAATTCTTTCATATCAATCGCGATTAGCACTGAACCCCTCAGTGCTTTTTTATTGCGCATCAAAAAAGCCCCATAAAATGAATTATGGAGCCTTTATTAAATTGGGATAAATTATCTTATTTATACATTTCTTCACGTTGTGCTTTCACCACATCGCTATTAATGTATTCATCGTAAGTCATCAATTTGTCGATGATACCTTTCGGCGTCAATTCGATGATTCTATTTGCAACAGTTTCAGTCAATTCGTGGTCACGGGATGTGAACAACATTGATCCTTTAAAATCAGACATTCCATTGTTCAATGCAGTGATAGATTCCAAATCCAAGTGGTTGGTTGGTTCATCAAAGATTAGGAAGTTGGCACCTTGAAGCATCATGCGAGAAAACATACAACGCATTTTTTCTCCCCCTGAAAGTACAGATACTTTCTTCATAACTTCTTCTCCAGAGAACAACATTTTCCCTAAAAATCCGCGTATAAATTGTTCGTCTGCCTCTGGGTTAGTTGTATAGTCTCTCAACCAATCGACCAAATTATCACTTTTTCCTTCGAAGAATGCGGCATTTTCAATCGGCATATCGGCAGGAGTGATGGTAACGCCCCATTTGAATTCGCCACTGAAATCGGTGTCTCTACCAGTTATAATATCATAAAATGCTGTGGTAACCAATGAATTTGGACCTAGAACAGCGATTTTATCGCCTTTATTAATCATAAAGGTAATATCCTTGAAGAATACCTCACCATTGACCGTTTTGCTTAATCCTTCGACTTGCAGCGTTTGATCTCCTGGTTCACGATTCATGGTATTGAACATGATGGCAGGATATTTACGGTTGGACGGTTTAATCTCGTCAATATTAATTTTATCCAATGCTTTCTTACGAGAAGTAGCTTGTTTGGATTTGGAAGCGTTGGCAGAGAAGCGACGGATAAATTCCTGAAGTTCTTTCACTTTATCTTCCATTTTCTTGTTTTGATCAGAACGTTGCTTTAACGCTAATTGAGAAGATTCGTACCAAAACGAGTAGTTACCCGTATAGATTGTCATCTTACCAAAATCAATATCCACCGTGTGCGTACATACAGCATCCAAGAAGTGACGGTCGTGGGATACAACTAAAACGATTGCTTCATAACTTGCTAAAAAATCTTCTAACCATGCAATGGTATTAATATCCAAATCATTGGTAGGCTCATCGAGAATCAAAATATCTGGTTTGCCAAATAATGCTTGAGCCAAGAGTACACGGACTTTTTGGTTACCGTCAATTTCAGAAACTAATTTATAATGTAGTTCTTCTTTAATGCCCAAACTGCTCAATAAAGTTGCGGCATTAGATTCGGCATTCCATCCATCCATTTCAGCAAAAAGACTTTCCAGTTCGCCAGCACGTTCGCCGTCGGCATCAGAGAAATCCTCTTTCATGTAAATGGCATCTTTCTCTTTCATGATTTTGTAAAGCTCTTGGTTACCCATCATGACAGTTTCAAGAACAGTAAATTCATCGAAAGCATAGTGATCCTGACTTAAAACAGACATGCGTTCGCCTGGCGTGAATGCCACTGAACCTGTCGAAGGATCGACTTCCCCTGAGATAATTTTTAAGAAAGTAGATTTACCTGCTCCATTAGCGCCAATAATACCGTAACAGTTTCCAGGTGTGAATTTTAGATTGACATCTTCGAATAGTACACGTTTACCAAAACGAAGGGAGAGATTTGACACATTAATCATGCTGCAAAGATACGTTTTAATATTGTATTTTTAACTATTTGCGGTGATCAGTTTCAGGAGAAATTGAGGAGAGTAATGTTGGGGAAATCAACTGTTTTTAGCTTCTTTGGCAAACCTGTATGCGCTGAAATTTCAATGGATGGAGAGGATCTTTGAAATGAAGCGTGAAATCCAGCAATGTGTGCAAATAATGAATTAATAAATTATAAATATTGTGTTGGTGATTTAAATTGGCTTCTTTTTTGTGGACAAGAGCTGAAATGAAATCAATTATGAAAAGAAATAGAATAACGGGTGTCGTTATACTTGCAGTTGCTTTTTTATTTAATATCCAAGGAGCCTCGGCTCAATTTGGAGGGCTATTGGATAAGGCAAGCAAAGCCGTTGCTTCCAAGGGAAGCAAGGTACTTGGGCTGGATAAACTTTTAAAAGAGCCCGAAGCGATTAGTACAAGTTTTGAAGATGTAAATAGGAAGGGGGAGCAAATGCCCGATTTTCAAAATACGGCTGTTTATAAACCTTTAGAAAATTTGCAAAAGAATGGCAATGATGGTTACTTATTGGAGGCTGGACATTTTGAAATGACCAATAAGAGCTATTGCTTGAAAGCGGGTACTTATGCGCCTTCGAAAGGTGATGGATATATGTATGCACCTACATTGGGCAAGAAGAGAGACGTGGTCATTGCAATTTTGAAAAGCGCTGAAAAGCATCCTGAAGTTGCACAATCAGATATACAGATGCTATTGTGGACGATCATTGCGAAGACAAAATTTATTGATTATTCGGGTCCGGTGAAAGAAACAGCCTTAAAATTGCTTACAGCTGAACAAATTTTGCATTTGGAAGGTGGTGCACTCGGCGTTTTGCCATTTGACGTTGTCCAAAAGGCAAAAGACCAGATGCCACCGGCAGTACAGACAATCTTTGAAGCAGAAAATAATATTCGCCAGCTCGTTTCCTCAGGAAACTATTCGTACGCTGATTTTGAACAATATGCGATCTTAGCTGGTATGGCTGAGCCTCGTACGGACGTGCCAAGTGGTATTTGGACGCTTCATCCTGATGGTTATTATGTTCGTTATTATCCAAGTGGTTATGCGGTTACTAAAGTTCAGGTGTATGTCCCTCAAGAATTGATTACAAAGTTGAATGGTAAGAAGCTTGTATACGATGCAACAGATGATATTGCCTGTCCGGCAAATACGGGGGCGCAACGATTAGCACAAACGAATGAACCGATTCGTGATTAATATGTTGAGTCATTGAAAGTTTGATGGGAAGTGAAGGGGATGTGGAAGGAAATTTAATGAATAAGGGAGATCTACTGATCTCCCTTATTCATTAAATTTCCTCTTTTGCCTCCTGTATAATATATAAACAATGACAATGATAGCGATGATTGCTAAAATAATGTAATGGGAACCTGAATGTTGGGTTTTATCCTCTGTCGTCTGCGCATATGTAAAATTTGCTACGAAAAGAAGCACCATGAAAATCCACTTCTTGCACATAATAAACGGTTTATTAACTATAGTAGCAAGCTAAGTATTTTTTGCAACAAAGTCAAATTAATTCGGTAAAAAATAAGTTAGATTTTTATGAAATTTTAAGGTATAATGTCTGTTTCTCACATTTGATTCGTTAGGTTCGAAAAATAAAAGGATAGGAGAGGAGCTTTACCACTGATAAAACACAGCTAATTCAGCTTTTTTACATTGGATATAGCTCCGGATATTGTTTAGGGAATTCGGTAAATGGTCCTAAAAATCGTATCTTGTGAACCTTTGTAAGCGTTTTTAGATATTCAAATCATGTCAAAACTTATCAATTTAACTGTCTTTAAAGAATTCTTAAAATCCAGCTTTGCTGGCGGAATTATACTTTTTTCCTGTGTTATTCTGGCATTGATCGTAGCAAATACATCATTGTATGCCAGTGTAATGGAATTTCTGAACCGGGAAGTAGGCTTTGAGAGCGGTCATATTCATTTAAAATATTCCTGGTTGTTGTGGCTCAACGATGGCTTGATGGCGATTTTCTTTTTACTGGTGGGGCTCGAGATAAAACGTGAAATTGTAGAAGGTGAACTCTCATCGCCAAGTAAAGCAATTCTGCCCATTTTGGCTGCGGTTGGTGGGGCGCTTTTGCCTGCCATCATTTATTTTGCATTAAATCAGGGCACCGATACTGCAAACGGCTGGGGAATCCCTATGGCAACGGATATTGCATTTGCTTTAGCAGTTATCACGCTTCTGGGAAATAAGGTACCTGCCAGTCTTAAGATCTTTTTGGCTGCGTTAGCGATTGTTGACGACCTACTTGCCATATTGGTTATTGCGATCTTTTATAGCAATGGAATTCATGCGACCTATTTATTTATTGCTTTAGGTATATTTCTGTTTTTGATCGTGTTAAATAAATTGGGCGTTAAAGCAATATGGGCTTACCTGATTCCGGGACTATTTATTTGGTACTTTGTTCACCACTCGGGTATTCATGCAACAATAGCTGGCGTGCTGGTGGCCATGACGCTGCCGACAACACCGGATGCGGAAGAATCTCCCTTGGAGAAACTTGAGCATCTATTGACCAAACCTGTCAATTTCATTATCATTCCTTTGTTTGCATTTGCGAATACGCTTATTCCAATCCATGGGGAAATGATTGGTGGTTTGACTTCAAAATTGGGGATCGGTATTATCCTTGGCCTAATCGCTGGTAAATCAATTGGGATATTTTTGATCTGTTTTATTGCTAAAAAATTGAAGATTGCGCAATTACCGGAAGGGGCTGGCTGGAAACAGATTTTTGGTGTAGGTTTGTTGGGGGGAATCGGTTTCACGATGTCGATCTTCATCTCGATACTATCTTTTGATGATAGCATGCTGATTGAAGAAGCAAAGTTCGCGGTTCTGATCGCTTCTTTATGCGCTGGCTTGCTAGGCTATGTCGTTTTGAGCGCAGTGTCAGCCGCAAAGAAAACAGAGGTTATTGATTAGATTTTGAATAGATAGCAGTCGTATGCTTGGCTTACAGGAATGTGTAGGACAATTGTTTTTGGTCAAATTCATTTCTGATTCTCTCATGGATTAATCCGATCTGGACATCTATTTGAAAGCGGATAACGAGCTATAGGTATTAATTTTAGACTTTTATGAATTAGATTTAGTAATTTAGGGCACAACAATAAAAACAATACGTTGAGATTTGATGAATTTGGCTTTGTTCCAGCTTTGGAAGAAGGTTTAGAAAGTATGATGTTTGAGGAGGCTACGCCGATCCAAGAACAGACCATCCCGATTATTAAAGAGGGAAAAGATATGATTGCCTGTGCACAGACAGGTACAGGTAAAACAGCAGCTTATATGTTGCCGATCCTCGATGCAATAGCACGGAATTCAAGGGAATCTATCCTCGCTATTATCCTTGTTCCGACCCGGGAACTTGCTATGCAAATTGACCAGCAGATTATGGGCATGTCTTATTATACGGGTGCAACATCCATAGCCATTTATGGTGGTGGTGATGGTATGGGGTATGAACAGCAAAAACGGGCCATACGAGAGGGGGTAAATATTATTGTTGCTACGCCGGGAAGGTTGATAAGCCATCTTACCTCCATGAAGATTGATCTCTCTCATTTAAAGCACTTTGTTTTGGATGAAGCCGATAGTATGCTGGATATGGGATTTCAAGACGATATTTTACGTATTGTAAGTTATCTACCGAAGAAAAAGCAGATGCTTTTGTTTTCGGCGACGATGCCGATGAAGATCAGGTCTTTTGCCCGAAAAATTCTGCAAGAGCCTGTGGAAGTCAATATTGCCATTTCTAAACCTTCGGAAGGGATAGATCAACGTGTATATCTTGCCTATGATCAACAGAAAATGGAGCTTCTGAAGAATATACTGAAGGATCCCAACTATGTATCTGTTATTATTTTTGCATCCCAAAAAACTACAGTCAAACTTCTCGCTCAGGAATTACAGAAGCAGGGGATTGATGCGGAGGGTTTCCATTCGGATCTCGAGCAGTCGAAACGGGAAGATATCATGGCCAGATTCCGGTCTCGTCAGGTACGGGTACTGGTAGGGACAGATGTGATATCTCGCGGTATCGATGTGGTGGGGATCAGTTTGGTCGTTAATTACGATGTTCCACCGGATCCGGAAGACTACGTACACCGTATTGGACGTACTGCGCGGGCAGCAACTACAGGAACAGCCATTACCTTTGTCAATGAGAAAGACCAAAACCGTTTCGCTCAGATTGAGAATTTAATAGGTTATCCGATTGAACAACTTCCATTGCCAGAGGGGTTTGAAGCGGGACCTACTTACAATCCTGCCAAAAAGAATCCACAGCATAAGAAGAAGCGTTTCAATAGGAATAAAAATAAAAACTATCAGAAAGCTAAAAGAGCCTGATCTTAAAATACAAAGCCCCCATATGAGAAAAATATGGGGGCTTTGTATTTGAGTATATACTGTATTCAACTTTTATTCAACAGTCCATACGGCCAATTCATATCCGTCAGGATCCTGGAACTGAAATCTTTTTCCTCCGGGAAAGCTAAAAATATCTTTTAATATAGTCCCGCCAGCACGGATAACCTGATCACGCGTAGCCTGCAGATCGTCGGCATAGATTACGACGAGAATACTGCCATTTCTGGGGTCACCAAGTGTAAAACCACCATCAACATATTTTCCGCCAAAAGCCGTATATGCTGGCCCGTAATCCGTAAACTCCCAACCGAAACTCGTTGAGTAGAATGCTTTGGCACGTTCAAGGTCGCTTGATACAAACTCAAGGTATTGGATCTGCTGGTTGACAAATTTGTTTTCTGTACTGCTATTGCTCATAACGGAACTATCTATTTAATGTATATATAATAAATTGCTTGACCGGTTGTGCCGGTTTTGGAATTAAAACCCGAACCGTTTCATAAATATAAGGCTTTGTTGAAAATGACACACATTTTTCTTTTCAACATGTTTTTTTCGGGACTACCTGTTTATCGGGGCTACCTGCTTGGCACAAGGAGGAAACAATATTCATTTCCCAATCTTCGTTAGACTGGGAAATGAATGGAGGTTGTTAAGCGCTCTTTTTACTACTGATCCAATACTGCAATAACACAGATGAAACAACCAAAAACAGTCCAACATAGAAGGATAGGTTTAATTCTCTTGCTTCATTAAGAAGTAAAAATGCAATCAAAATAGCATATACTGGCTCAAGATTTAAGCTTAAGTTCAATGTAAATGCTGATATCTTCTTTAAGATTTCTGTAAATGCGAGATAGACTCCCACAGTGCAACATAAAGATAAGATGATCAGATAGAAAATATCCAGGGCATTGGGAATGAAAGTGCTGATTGGATAGTGCTGAATGTAAAAAGGAAGTAGACATGCCAGCCCTATTGTTCCACCGATCATTTGATAAAAGTTAATGCATATTGCATTGTACTTTTTGGTCAATTTTTCATTGTGAACCGCATAGAGTGAGGCAAAAGCCGGAGAAATTATCCCTAAGACTATGCCAAGCTGGTGTGAGGTATCGAAGTGAAATATCAGTGCTATCCCACACAACGTAAGTCCACTCAACAGAAGTTCAGACAATCTGAATTTCGTTTTATTGATCATCGGTGCAAAAATAGCGGTGAAAAAACTTGCCATACAGTAGCAGATCACGCCGATGGAAATGTTTGAATATTTGATGCTAGCATAGAATAATAGCCAGGATGCTGTCAATAGTAGCCCATTTTTTGCAATATGCAGTTTCTCTTTGAAAGTAAAATCTGTAGGTATTTTATACCATTTTAGAATAAAAAATAGGATAACGGCAGCTAAAAATACACGGTACCATGTGAGTATCCCCTCGTTGAGTGAAATCACTTTTCCAAATACACCAGATAGTCCCAGGCACAGCACAGCAAGGTGCAGCATGAAATATGAATGTTTCATAAGAAATTGTCTTCCAGTTCCGTCCATTAAGGACGAAAGGTGTTAAATCATAAAATTGATCGTAAATAAGAAGCACAGCAAATCGGTCCATTTCTGGTATTGGGCTTCAGTAATATAGAGAAAAAATATTACGCTATTGGAGGGGGAAGACAACTCGTTCTATTCATCATATTTGTATTTACCCGAAGATAGGAAATTTTGGGCGCAGCTGCAAAAAAGGAATGAAAAAGCCCCTAGAAAGTCTTTGGTTCTAGGGGCATATATTTAGTCAGTTGCCTTTATTTTGTGATTCTATGGCGTATTTGGCGGTAAAGTATCTGTTCCGCCACCCAGTGCACGATAAAGATCTATAGCTGCGTTGAGCTTTTCCCGTTTTACTGTAATACGTTCCAAATCATTTTGGAGCGCATTGTTTTGGGCAGTTATCACTTCCAAATAGTTTGCCATCCCACTTTTATAAAGTAAGGCTGCATCAGCGGTGGCTTTGGCGAGGGCATTTGATTTGGCATGGATAAGTTGCAGGCGCTGTTCCGTATGTTTGATTTTTGCCAAGGCATCCGAAACTTCTGAAACTGCAACCATAACCGACTGTTTAAACTGCAATGCTATCTTTTCGCGTTCGATGACTGATATCTCATAGTTTGTTTTTAAAGCACCTTTCTGGAAAATTGGCTGTGCAATATTCCCCGCTATTGTTTTCACAATCGAACCCGGTAGATCAAACCATTTGTTAAATTGAATGGAGTTTGTACCAATGGATGGTGTCAAGCTTATGGAAGGGTACATCGCCGCTTTGGCGAGTCCCATTCTGCTTGTGGCAGCCACAACCGCGTATTCAGCTGCTCTGACATCTGGTCTGCGGCTCAAGAGTTCTGCCGGCACCCCTGTAGCAAGTCCGTCTCCAACAATCGTATCATCTAAACTTGCTGTACGTTGAATGCCCTGGGGGAAACCGCCGCAAAGAATGCTCAGTGCATTTTCTTCTACAGCCATGTTTTGATGGGCTAGGGGAATCAACAATTCAGCAGTTTTCTTCTGAGCTTCGGCTTGCTCCACGGCAAGCGAACTGACCAGTGATGAGTTGTATTGCAAACGTATCATATTCAGTGTGCTGTCGCTCAATTGAACATTTCTTTGTGCAATCTTAAGCTGCTCATCCAAAGCAATCAGATTATAATAGGACTGGATGACCTGTACAATAACCCGGGTTTTCAGAGCCGATAAATTTTCCTTTTGGCCAAAAAAATTGGCCATAGATTCCTCTTTTTGCATTTTTACCTTTCCCCAGATATCGGCTTCCCAAGATAATCTGAGCGTGGCACTATAATCGTCCATATAAGGTGTCCCGATAAATTGGTCACTGAGCGAGCCATTCAATGAGTTGCTCGATAACCAGGTTCTATTCGCTCCAATGCTTAAATCAGCTGTTGGCAATAACCCTTTCTTAGACTGCTTGTAAGCGAGTTCCAATTGTTGCATGTTGAGGAGTGCAACATTGACGTCTGTATTGTTGGATAATGCCTTCTCAATGAGTGAAGTCAACAAGGGATCCTGTACAAAGTTACGCCAGGATAGCTGTAGCGTATCAGACGTCAAGACAACCTCGCTGTTTTTGAAATTTTCGGGCATTGCTATCTCCTGACGTGTATATTTTTTCCCCACGCTGCATGCGGACAACAACAGGGTAGTGCTTGCGAAAATTGTTGTATAGTGATGAAATTTTTTCATTTTAATCGTTTGTATTGTGTACTGTATTGTCCGTAAGCTTTTTACCCGAAACTTTTTCTTGCAAATATTGGAACACAAGGTACAGTAATGGTATAATAATTACCCCAAGGATAACACCGCTTAACATACCCATTGCTGCTCCGGTACTGATGGAATGGTTACCTGTAGCCGTTCCGCCGGTCGCAAACATCAAGGGGACCATACCCGCAATGAAAGCCAATGAAGTCATCAAGATTGGGCGTAGACGAGCTCTTGCACCTTCTAAAGCCGAATCAATGAGTGAGGAGCCTGCTCTTCTCCGCTGTAAAGCAAATTCAACAATCAAAATGGCATTTTTTGCCAAAAGACCGATGAGCATGATCAAGCCGACCTGGACGTAGATATTGTTGTCCAACCCAATGGCACGTGTTCCTAGGAAAGAGCCGATCATACCTGTTGGGATTGATAACAGGACGGCAAGGGGCAATAAATAACTTTCATACTGTGCTGATAGTAAGAAGTATACAAATAGCAAGCTTAATGCTAGGATAAGTACGGTCTGATTGCCCGAAGACTTCTCTTCCAAGCTAAGTCCCGTCCATTCGTAGCTATAGTCTCCTGGTAACTTAGTCAATACATTTTTCTCCAATGTTTCCATGATCGCACCATTACTGATACCAGGCGTACTAACCACGTTTATCGTGAGTGAATTGTATAAATTATAACGTGTTACCGACTCAGGACCATAAACTTTACGAAGTGTAACCAAAGTGTTCACCGGAACCATTTGGCCAAGATTATTCTTGACAAATATTTCGTTGAAGGCTTCTTTATCGGTTCTATAGATGCCATCCGCTTTAACTGCTATCCGATAGAATTTACCGAAACGATTGAAATTCAATGATTGGTCACCCGCAAAGTAAGTTTGAACGGACGAAAGCATTTCACTGACATCTACGCCAAGTTGGGCAGCTTTGTCTTCATCTACTTCTAACTCCATCTGTGGATAATCTGCTCTGAACATGGTATAAGCAAACTGCACCCCTGGTTGTTTCATAATCTGCGCAATAACGGAGTCGGACATTGCTTTGAGCTCTACCGGCGATTTACCAGCTCTGTCCTGCAAAACGAGTTCCGCGCCATTCATCATACCATAACCATCAACAGGAGGGGAACGAAAGGCCATTGCGTTACCTTCTTTGACACTGGATAATTTTTGCGAGATCACTTGGTGAATCTGATCGATATCGTTCATCTCACCACGTTTCTTTTTATCTTTCAGGCGTATAAATCCTGTTGCATAGGCTGCGCTGGAGTTGTTACCGATCATATTGAATCCAGTAATACTTGTATGGCTTTCAATAGAAGGGATATCGGCAAGTAGTTTTTCGATTTTTTCTACTGCTTTTGTGGTTCGATCAAGTCCTGTTCCTGGGGGCATTTCCAAACTGTATACAACAAAGTTATCATCCTCCATTGGTACAAAACTTTTGGAAGTGCTTGTCATGAGGTATCCAGCAACGCCAATTGTAGCCAGGATCAAAAGTGCCGAAATCCATTTTTTCTTTGCCAGGAATTTTAATGAACCAACGTATCGGTTGGTCATGTTTTCGAAGCCAGCGTTAAACGCTTTGAAAAAACGTTGAGAAAATCCTGTTTTTGGGGTCTGCCCATCGTGATTTTCGGCGTGCGTATTTTTAAGCAATAATGCGCAGAGTGCTGGTGTTAAAGTCAAGGCATTGATCGCAGAGATCACAATGGCGATAACAAGGGTATAGGCAAACTGTTTATAAAACATGCCCGATGAACCTGTCATAAATCCAATGGGAATAAAAACTGCACACATAACCAAGGTAATGGAGATTACAGCCCCTGTGATTTCACTCATGGCACTATGGGTAGCCTGCTTGCCGGTTAAGTTGGAAGTCTCCATTTTTCCATGTACTGCTTCGACAACGACAATTGCATCATCGACAACGATACCAATGGCGAGTACTAAGGCAAATAACGTCAATATATTGATGGTAAAGCCAAACACCAGCAGGAAGAAAAAAGTACCTACGATAGCTACTGGAACTGCGATTGCTGGAATAATAGTCGACCGTATATCCTGCAGGAACAAAAATACAACGAGGAAAACCAAAATGAAGGCTTCAATCAATGTCGAACGTACTTGTGCCGTACTTTCATCCAAGCGTTCTTTGGTACTGATCAATTTAAAAATCTTGATCCCAGGAGGGAAAGAGCGTTGCGCTATTTCAATCTGTTTGTCGATTCCGATTTCAATTTCATTGGCGTTGGAGCCTGATGTCTGGAATATACCAATGGTAACGGTATTGAGGCCGTTATTTTGCGAATTACCACTATAACTGATCGAGCCAAACTCGATACGTGCCACATCCTTTAAGCGTACAATCTGAACGTTATTGTTTTTGACGATAATGTTTTCATACTGTTCAGGAAGGTTCTTTTTCCCTTTATAGCGTATGACATATTCTAGTGGTGCTTTTGATTCTTCCCCTAATTTTCCAGGTGCAGATTCCAAACTTTGTTTGGAAATTGCAGCAATGACTTCTTGTGGCACAAGTCCATAACTCGCCATTTTTTGCGGATTCAACCATACACGCATCGAATAGTCTTTGGAACCGAATACCATAGCCTGACCAACGCCAGGTACACGCTTGATCTGTGGTATCAAGTTGATGTTCACATAATTCTGTAAAAATAGTTCATCATATTTTTTATTATCTTCTGTATAGATATTAAATATCATGATCATACTATTTTGTTGCTTGGAGGTCGTTAATCCCATTCGGACAACTTCCTGTGGCAGGATAGGAGTAGCCTGTTGTACTCTGTTTTGCACATTTACGGCTGCCTGATCTGGATTTACACCTGCTTTAAAGACAATGCGTACAGAGAATGTACCGTCATTACTTGCAGTAGATGTAATGTACTCCATGTCCTCCACACCATTGATTTGCTCTTCAAGGGGTGTAACAACTGACCTCAATACTGTTTCGCTATTTCCTCCGGGATAGCTTCCGGTAACTTGAACCGTGGGCGGGGCGATATCCGGGAATCGCGTTTGAGGCAACCTAAAAAGACCGATGACCCCCAGTATGACAAATATGATAGATATAACAGTTGCCAAAACTGGCCTGTCAATAAATTTCTTTAACATTTTAGTTTAAATTTTATAAAGCTTTTAGTACCGTTTTTTTTTCAAAAGTGAATACTGAATGTATAGCCTTGTTGCCATTCTTTGAGCAGTTCAGCTTTTGCTATACCTGCTATCCTTGTTACATGGTGGATTTTTTAGTCGGTTGAACTTGCATTCCATCATTAAGCATATCAATTCTATTCATAACGATTTTTTCACCAGCTGTGAGTCCCGATTTAAGTAAGTAGGCGTTAGCTGTATTTCCTGCAATTTCAATCTGTTTCATGGAAATTTTATTTTTCTCACCAATAACATAAACGAAATAGCGGTCTTGAATATCCTTGACAGCGGCCATAGGTACCAACAATACGTTTTCATGCGCTTTTTTCAAGATTACTTTTGCTGAGCCACCCGAACGGAGAATTTTTTCGGGATTGATGAAACTTGCTTTAAGTGCCATGCTTCCTGTTGTTCTGTCGATGTTACCACTGGCTAACTCTACTTTCCCCGAATGGTTGTATGCTGTTCCATCAGCCAGTAATAGCGTTGCTTGTTGATTGGATGTTTTGTTATTATGATCTTTGATAAAGGCTATAAAATCGGCCTCACTCAATGAAAAATATACATTTACGGTATTGATTTCAGATAGCGTTGTTAAAGGTGTCGCATCTGCTGCGGTAATTAAATTTCCGATCCGATTAGGAATACGGCCGATATAACCACTCACTGGCGCATTTATCAACGTAAATTTGGCATTTATTTGAGATGAACCGAGTGCAGCTTGTGCTTGCGCTACCTGCGCTTTAGCTGCGGCATAATTGGCCTCTGCAGTTTTTAACTGTAATTCGGTATACACTTTACCCTCAACAAGTGGTTTGATTTTTTCAATCTCCAATTTCGCGTTTTGTTCTGCCGATAAAGCAGCTTGGTAAGCTGCCTTGCTGTTGTTTACTTGTTCGTTGTAGACATCAGCTTTTATTTTGAAAAGGGGTTGACCCTGGGATACATAGTCTCCTTCTTTGACATAAATCTGCTCGAGATACCCCGTTACCTGCGCTTTGACATCGACGTTGACGGTCCCCTCTAATGTACCAGGATATTTTTTTTCGGTCTCCGCGTGGGTAGGAGATAATTCGATAAAGTCAACAGTAACTGCCTGCTCTTGCGGTTGTTCTTGGTTGCCTCCACAGGACGATAATAATGCTGCTGCTGTAATAAGTGTAAGGAAAGGTTTTAAAGTCATCGTTCTTTGTGCCATTTTATCATTTTATAATGAAACAAAGAAAAGAATTCTTTTAAGCCATAAGGCAAAGAAATCTACCGAGACGTTACAATTGCTTACTGAAACGTATCAGTGATGATCTGAATTTTACGATATTAAATGATCCGATCCAATTGTGTTGGAGATATTGGTCTTACCGATTGACATCCCCTTCTTCATCGCGAAAAACTTACTTTACCTTTCTGACGAAAAAAGGAGTAAGCGGATCAGTTTTAATATTAATAGTCTAACCAATTTTTTAGCAGTTGAGCCTTTTCTCTGCTCACAAGGATTTCCACTTGATCGTTATTTTTAATTTCTATTTTTAGTTTTCCGTTGAAGTGGTTATGTAATCTTTTGATCGCATCTATATGCACAATGAATTGCCTGTTGGCGCGAAAAAATACTTTTGGATTTAATTGCTGTTCGAGTTCTTCCATTGTTTGAGGGACAATTTCGACAGTGCCACATTTGAGTTGCGCATGGGTAAGTTTAAATTCGGAGTAGAAGTATAATATCTCTTCAACAAGAACGGTTTTATAGCCGTCTTTGAATGGAATTAGAAAGCGTGAGCGAAAATCTTTCGGATAGATAAAATCCAATAAACCTTGAAGCGGTTGTTGGTTGATCTGGAGATCTTTTTGATAGTCAAGTTTTTGGATGGCGTTTTCCAGCTCTGTTTTTTCTACAGGCTTAAGCAAATAATCTATGCTATTGAATTTAAAGGCCCTCACAGCGTATTCGTCAAATGCTGTTGTAAATATGATTGGGCAATCTATTTTTATAGTCTCTAATATTTCAAAGCTTAAACCATCGGATAGACGAATATCCATCATCACGAGGTCGGGAAGTTCATTGCCATTGAACCAGTTGATGCTATCAGCGATATTATCCAGCACATCTAAAATAACGATGGATGGCTTTATTTCCTTCAAAAGTCGTTTTAAACGATCGGCATTGAGTTTTTCGTCCTCGATGATTAATACTTTGGTTATATTCATTATGCTTGCGCTAAAAGTGGGAGGATAACGTTAAATGTTTTGCCATCATTCTTTATTTGCAGTTTTAAGTTGGATAGCAAATCGTATCTCTTAATGATGTTTGAAATCCCGATTCCCGATGATTCGGATACATTCTCAATAGGGATTAATATATTTTCAACAACAAGTTGATTCTGGGAGTTGGTGTATACCTTTATTTTCAGCGGTTTTTTCTTATTTGTCTGATTATGCTTTAATGCATTTTCTACCAATAATTGTAAGGTAAGGGGAGGTAATTGGCAATTGCGTTTGGCGGGATTGACGTTTATTTCGAAGTTTACGCCATCGCCAAATCGGTTTTTGATGAGAAATATGTATGAATTTAGAAAGTTGAGTTCTTCGTCGAGTGAGATAATGTCCTTTTTGGAATTGACAAGAAGGTAGCGATATATTTTGGAGAAGTTTTCTGCATATTCATAGCCTAATTGTTGGTCTTCGAGGATGATTTCTGAGAGCACGCTCAGGTTATTAAAGACAAAATGGGGGTCGATCTGTAATTTTAACGATTGAAGTTCTGTTTCAAGAATGACCTGATCGAGCTTTGCCGCACGCATGGACTCATTTTTCCAGTTAGTGATCAAATGACTACCAATATTGATCCCCATTATCATGAGCGCAATCAATACACTGATTGTAATGTTTTGAATCATCCCCCTTTTTTCCTCCAAAGATGGGGCTATAGTAACATTTTGAGGTCCAAAATAATATTTTGAAATCAGGTACTCCAGCAGTAAATTGATAAAGAGTACTGCAAAAAGGTTGATGACGGTTTCAAGTAGAAGTCGCTCTGTCGGACTATCTTTCCAAGTTAAGAACTTATTAAGCTTGTCATGGACAATGATACTAAATTCGGAAATGATAAAGCTGTAAATGATCGTAAATGTCCATTCACCGAGTATTTCGAACATATTCCGTTTAAAATAGCCATCCCAGCAACTCGAGAAAGGATCAATAATATAGGCGACGAGATAAATAAGCAGAAAGGACAGAAAGGTAAATATCAGCCTTTTTTTATTTGTACTAATTAGAGTCTTATCGTTTTTATAGATCGCTATATCCTGCATTCTTTTAACTTATATGTATCGGTGAAATCTATGCAAATTTCGTAATTCCTTTTAGTATTGGACGACAAATTTCTGCTGAAGCGTATAAAGCCCCGACTGAAATATCAATTTGATGTACTCAGACGTATATTGACGAAGGCCGATAGATTATCTTGCCTTGGCATATCAGAATATAATTTTTTATGAAATTCGGATGTTCTGTTTTTTTTAATGGATTGTAAATCTTGTTGTTATTGTTTTTTTTGTGATCTGTTGATATAACAGTGTAAAAGAATGACTCTGGTTAAGGGGCTCGTTTTTAGCTATAAACAGAAAGGCTTGACATCGTTTCGTCAAGCCTTTCTGTTTTACTGAAGTAACTATTTTTTCGATGTGTTATCGTGTAAATTATTTTGGCTCTTGATGCGTTGTTGGTGTATGGATAATATCGAAATAGATTGTTTTGTCATTCGCGTTTGGATAAACTCTATACGTGAATTCTTTCTTCGTTAATACAGTAATATCAACCACACGAGTAAACAATGTTTCACCAGCAGCATTTTTAGCAACAATTGTTCTCGTTTTACCATCTGCAGATACGGTCCAGTCGCCGTGCATTTTGGGAGAATTGTCAAGATTGAACATTGTAAATGTACCGTCAGATTTGAAATAAGCAAATCCTACAAAATTTGACACATTCGCATCTGTTAACACTACACTTTCTCCTTTATTATTCTTTGCGTTTGTTGTTTCCCAGGGTGTACTGGCCAATATTTCGCTTGGTGTAAGCTGTGGTTCAACAACAGTTTCGTCATCTTTACTGCAGCTCATCGCTACTAATGTGCTTAAGGCGATACATACCGCTAATGCAATTTTTTTTAAATCTCTCATTTTATAAAATTTATATGATGTCACAAAAATAATCGCATTGTTTCAGCTGCGTTTGTCTCTTTTATTCCAAGGTTTGAAGGATTTATAAATTGAATGAGATCGCGTTGTAGAAGAAGGTTAAACAAAAGAAAAAGCTTGCTTTTAATTTGCTTTGAAGTATGCTTTACATGGAAACAAATTAAAGGTGATGGTAGAATGCCCTTCGGATAAAAATAAAACAGGGGACCCTAAAGCCCCCCATCTACCAGATATGTATAATAAAATTAGAAAATTGCTTTTTTTATAGCATTAGTTGTTGCTCCATCCACCACCTAATGAACGATACAGGTCAACAACTGCAGAAAGCTCCGCTTTTTTTACCTGAGCAAGTTCGAGCTCACTTTGCAAGATATTGCTTTGTGCTGTAATTACTTCCAAGTAAGTGGCCATTCCTGTTTCAAATAAAAGATTGGCGTGCTTCGTTGCTTCCTTTAGACGCGTCGTTCTATCCGAAGTAATCTTTTGTTTTTCTTTCAATTTTTGAATTGAAATTAAAGCATCGGAAACTTCTCCAGCTGCTGAGATTACTTTTTGCTTGAAGATCAGTACGTTCTTTTCTTGTTCGACACGTGCCAGTTCATATTGAGTTTTCAATTCCTTCCGCTGTAAAATTGGCTGCGTAATACTTCCTGTAATTGCCCCAAATAATGAAGCCGGTAAGTTGAACCAATTGCTTGCCTTGAATGCATTTACTCCTGCTTCGGCGCTAATAACCAAGGAAGGATACATGCGTGCCTTTGCGTATTGTTGATAAGCTTGTGAAGCTGTAATAGCCAGTTCAGCTTGTTTTACATCCGGACGATGACTTAACAAATCGGCTGGGACGCCAGTTGCTAATTCTTCGGGGAATTGAATATTCGACAATTTCTCCCCTATTTTAATTTCCTGCGGGAGTTTTCCGCTAAGAATCTGAATGGCATTTTCCTGAATACGGATCTGTTGTTCAAAGTCTGGGATCAAGGCAGCTGCAGACAATCGCTGCGCATCGACCTGTTCCAACGCAAGCAGCGTAATGTCACCAACTTCATATTGTTGCTGGACAATGCGTAAAGTTGTATCGCTCAATTGCAAGTTTTGTTTGGCGATATCACGCAATTGATAAAGCATCAGTAGTTGATAATAACCTTGTGCAACTTGTGCAATTAATTGGGTTTGAATTACTTTTTTCGCTTCTTCTGTCTGTAGATAGGAAGCTAAAGCAGCGATATTTTGGTTTTTGATTTTACCCCATATGTCGGCCTCCCAGGATAAACCTAAGGATGCCGTATAATCTTCCACATGGTGTTGGCCTAAAAACTGCCCCAGGCTCAATCCATTCATACTATTATTGGATGGGTTGGTACTATTTCCGCGGATCTGTAGTTGGGCCGTGGGAAGATAGTTTGCTTTTGCTTGTTTCAGGCTCAGTTGAGACGCTTCTATATTTTTTAGTGCCAGTTGCATATCTAAGTTATGTTGTATAGCACTATCGATCAAGGTTTGTAAGACTTGATCCTTAAAAAAATCACGCCATGGAATAGAACCTATGCTAGTTTCCTGCGGAGCTTTAGCCTGGTCGCGGTACTGTTCGGGTAAGTTGGGGGCAAGGTGTTGATTGCTGACCAACTTATCTGTTTTGCAAGACCATGCGACAAAGGATAAGATGAAAACCGTCAGTAATTTTGATTTACTATTCATATATTTAAATGCTGTCATGATATACTAATTGTTTGTATGCACGGGTATTTCCAACGAAACGGCATTGTTTTCATGTTGTTTTTGCTTTGGAGAACCTCCTATTTTCTCTTGGATAAATTGGAAGAAAATAAAGAGAATAGGGATAATAAAGAGTCCTAAAACTACTCCAGTGAACATCCCTCCCGCAGCGGCAATACTGATTGAGTGATTTCCTTGCGCTGATGGACCTACCGCTGTCATCATTGGAATCATACCAACGATAAAAGCTAAAGAAGTCATAATAATAGGTCTCAAACGTAATCTCGCTGCTTTAAGTGCGGCACTAGGAATTGATAGTCCCTGTTTACGCCCTTGGATGGCAAATTCTACGATCAGAATGGCATTTTTGGCCAATAATCCAATCAACATAACGAGTGCAACTTGTACATAGATGTTGTTGGCAATATCAGTGAAGCTAATTGCTGCGAAGACCCCAAATATACCTGTAGGAATGGAGAGAATAACCGCCAATGGAATGATATAGCTTTCATATTGTGCCGCAAGCAGAAAATAAACGAATATCAGACAGAGAATAAAAATCAATGTGGATTGGCCTCCGGAGACAATTTCTTCTTTAGTCATACCTGAGAACTCATAAGTAAATCCGGTCGGCAATTGTTGTTTTGCAACTTCTTCAACCGCACGGATAGCATCTCCAGAACTATATCCTGGTTTTGGTATCGCATTTATTCCAATCGAATTAAATAAGTTGTAACGAGATGCAGTTTCCGGACCATATACACGTTCTAATTTGACTAATGTATTGATGGGAACCATGTCTCCCAATCTGTTTTTTACAAAAATACCGTCCATTGAAGTTGGTTCACTTCTATCCTTGGCATCAGCTTGAACCATCACACGATAATACTTTCCAAAACGATTAAAATCTGAGGCTTGGGCACTACCAAAATAGGCTTGCATAGTCTGTAAAATGCTTTTTGTGCTTACGCCAAGTTGTTCTGCTTTGATATCATCTACCTGGAGTTCATATTGTGGATAATCCGCTTTAAAGGTTGTGAAAGCCATCATAATTTCTGGACGTTTCATCAATTCGCCAATAAACTTTTGGCCTATGCCACTGAATTTTCCGAGTTGTCCACCGGTCCGGTCCTGCAGTACCATATCCAGACCATCCACGTTACTGAATCCTGGGACAGTAGGGAAGGTAAAGACAAAGAAATTTGCGCCTTTGATATTTGCCAATCGCTGATTGACATCGGCCATAATAGCATTGATGTCTTTTATCTTACCACGTTCTTCATGTGGTTTAAGGAGGATAAATGCAACACCTGCTGATGGACTTGTGGATTGTGTCAAAATATTGAAACCAGCAAGTACATTTAAAGTTTTGGTAAAATCAGCATGTTGAAGTTGCTTCTCTGCTTCGGCTAATGCTCCAGAGGTACGATCCAAAGAAGCACCTGCTGGCATAGATAAGGATACAGCAATGAATCCTTGATCCTCTGATGGGATGAATCCAGTAGGTGTTTTACGGATCATAAATACAGTCAAAAGTAGGGTAATTCCCAATCCTGCAAATGCAACCCACTTATAACGGATCAAGAAGCGTAAACTACCTAAATAATTCTTCGTCAACCGATCAAATCCGACATTGAATCCAGCGAAGAAACGCTCTTTGAAATTAAGTTTCTTGGCATCAGCATGACCATGATGCGTTGGTTTTAAGAAGAGCGCACATAACGCAGGGCTTAGTGTCAAGGCATTGATTGCTGAAATAACGATTGCAATCGCCAAGGTGAAAGCAAATTGTCTATAAAATACCCCGGTTGAACCTTCCATAAAGCCGATGGGAAGGAATACGGCAGACATCACCAATGTAATCGAGATGATGGCGCCTGTGATCTCACTCATGGCAGATGTCGTAGCAAGCTTAGGCGGGAGATTTTCATGCTCCATCTTGGCATGAACAGCCTCCACAACCACAATCGCGTCATCGACGACAATCCCAATGGCTAGTACCAGAGCAAACAAAGTCAGTAGGTTGATTGAAAAGCCGAAGAGCTGCATGAAGAAAAATGTTCCCACGATGGCTACCGGTACCGCAATCGCTGGTATCAATGTCGATCTAAAATCTTGAAGGAATAGAAAGACAACTAAAAATACCAGTATAAATGCTTCAACTAGTGTATGTTTTACTTGGTCAATGGATTGATCAAGTGCATCTTTTGTGTTGTATAAAACGAGATATTTGACACCTTTTGGAAAGCTTAAAGAGGCTTTCTCCATGAATTTTTGAATGGCAATCTGAATTTCATTTGCATTCGAACCTGCAAGCTGCATGACCCCAATATTCAATCCTGCTTTACCGTTGATGCGCGTATGACTCGCATAGGTATAAGATCCCAGTTCGACACGAGCGACGTCTTTGAGTTTTAATACAGAACCGTCTGTATTGGAGCGGATAATAATATTTTCGTAATCACTTGGCTGGTTGAGTTTACCTTTATATTTGATTACAAATTCAAAAGCTTCACGGCTGCTCTCTCCGAATTTACCCGGAGCAGCTTCGACGTTTTTATCTTGGATGGCGGCCATTACTTCCTCAGGCGTTAATTTATAGGTCGCCATTTGATTTGGATTGAGCCATACACGCATGGAGTAGTCTTTACTACCACCAAATGCCAATGCTTGTCCCACGCCGGGTATCCGCTTCAGTTCAGGAATGATATTGATCTGGGCGTAATTGGTAATAAAGGTCTGATCGTATTTACTCTGATCTTCCGTATAAAGATCCAATACCATGATCAAGCTGTTTTGCTGTTTTGCGGTGGTGATCCCGGCTTGTACAACCTCAGCTGGCAATTGGCTGGTTGCCTGAGCCACACGATTTTGGACGTTTACAGCAGCTTGGTCAGGGTCTGTACCAAGTTTAAAATATACCGTAATCATTAACGAACCGTCGTTACTGGCGGTAGAGCTCATGTAGCTCATATTTTCAACACCGTTGATTGACTCTTCGAGTGAGGGGGCTACGGCACGAAGGACGGTTTCGGCATTTGCCCCAGGATATAATGCCGTTACTTGCACTGCGGGCGGTGCAATATCGGGAAACTGCTGCAATGGCAGTTTGAGGATACCAATCACCCCCAATATGACAAGTAATATGGAGATAACGGTAGCAAGTACAGGTCTTTCTATAAATTTCTTAAGCATGTGATTTTCTAATATTATAATGAATTGATGCTATCTCTTGATAAGGCTTGTGGTGTAATTTTCTGACCATCCTGAAGCAAGTCAATGCCTTTGTAGACAATTCGATCTCCCGCATTCAGTCCTTTACTTACCAGGTAGTTTGCACCACTTTTTCCAATGACAGTAATAGGCTGTTGAACAACTTTATTTTCTTTACCAACGGTATAAACGAAGATTTTATCCTGCATTTCAAGGGTAGCAAGCTGCGGTACCAATAATGCTTGTTCATACTTCTTCTGTAGTCTTACACGCCCCGTATTTCCATTGCGTAAAACTCCCTCCGGATTGTTGAACGTTGCACGAAGTGTAATCGCACCGGTATTTTTATCAAACTGCCCGTCCACCATATCTATTTTTCCTTTCTGATCATAAATTGTCTGATCCGAAAGAACTAGGCTGATCGGAGGGAGGTTGTGAAGCTTTTGTTGTAAGTTGCTCCCTTCTGTATTGTTTTTGAATGCGATAAAGTCATTTTCTCCCAGTGAGAAATAAACATGAAGATCTCTTACATTTGACAATGCGGTAAGTGGTTGTGCGTCTGTAGGACCAACCAAACTCCCTTGCTTGCGCTGTAATCTACCGATGTATCCTTCGGCTGAAGCCCGTATTAGCGTATATCCGACATTGATTTTTGCAGTTTCAACGGCCGATAGCGCCAATTGTACGTTTGCTTTAGCGGCATTACGTTCGCTAATAGCTGTTTTTAGCTGGAAGTCTGTCAGTACTTTGGTATTCACCAGCTTTGTTTTCTTTTCGACTTCTAACTCCGCATTTTCCAGACTAGCTTTTGCTGCCAGTAAATTTGCCTTCGCTTGGTTTAATTGTTCCTGATAGGGGCGGTCGTTTATCTTGAAAAGTGCTTGACCTTTAGTTACTTTGGCTCCTTCATCGACATAGATGTTTTCCAAAATTCCCTCTACCTGAGGTCTGATCTCAATATTGGCGGAAGCTTCAATAGTCGCTGGATATTCCTGGTAAACGGTCTCGTTACCGTTCTCGATGGTAACGACCGGAAGGTTAACTGGTGGTGGATCAATGGGTTTACTTGTTCCGGTTGAGCAACTGTATAGAAAGATTGCACTCAACACATATGCTGTCTTTACGATATTAATTCGTTTAACACTGTTAAGTGCTGGAACGTAAATCTTTTTAAGACTTGGTGATAAATTTGTTTTCATGTGATATTAAAAATTGAAGTTTTGGTGTATTTAACGGTGTTAGATTTTTTAACGTTGTATTTTTTGCTGTAAAAAAATTTAGTCAGTCAGGGAGCGTGTGATGCCGTAAATAGCATCCTTTAATACTTCTTGATTGGTATTTTCGCCATTACCTTGGTTTACCAGATTGATCGAAATCAATCCATGTATAATAGACCAGTAGGTGAAATACTTTCTACAGATCAATTCTTCGGATGGATTTTTCTCTTTCATGATTTCACGGATGACATCACTTATCAATTTCCCATGGGATTCTGCACATTTATACGTTTTTTCAAATCCACAACAGGCAGTTCCCACACCGAACATTAACTGATATAATTCCCGTTCTTCGAAGGCGAAATCCCAATAGCTAAACCACATTGCTTCCAATTGCTTCTCCAGATCGGTTTCAGTTGATTTGGCTTGCTTTACTTTTTTGGCAAGCAGGAGATAGCCTTGGTTGGCAAGTTCCATCAAAATGGCATCTTTATTGGCGAAATACTCGTATATCATGGGGGCAGTATATTCAATGATATCTGCAATTTTGCGCATACTCAGGGCTTGCCATCCTTCTTCTTTGACGATTTGGAGCGCAGCATCTAGAATATTGGTTCTATTTTCATCTTTGAGCCGTTGTATGCGTTCTTTACTACCCATGCTAATGTGTAAATAATTTAACAGTGTTAGGCAAAAGTGATACTTTTAATTTTATTTATTGACATCTAAAAGTCATTAAATAAAAAGGCCTTATTTTTTCGGTTTGGAAGAAGCGTTTTCAGGGCTTGCAGCAAGGGTTACAATCTGTTTTATGCGATTCTTTTCTTTCTCAGTTAGGGGAAGTGCCTGTTCGATGATAGGGAGAATTTCCGTACTTTTTTCCGATTGTAATAACAGGTCGATGAAACCAAGATAGGTGCGGATAAGGTCTGTTTTAATGCCGAAGAAAATGCGTGGATCTACAATATATAATTCCTGTACTAATGCTAACAATAGGTTTTTTCTTTTTTTATCCTCTTCCGAGTTGTTGTAGGCGGGTAGTAGGCCCTTTCTTTCAAGATCTGTTAATTTTACAGCGACAGCGTGCTCAAGTACATATTTTTTTTGCTTTCTATCGAGTAAATCACGTAATTCAGCAAGTAAATTTCGATAAATAACTTGTTTGGCTTTCCCCGAGAAAAGATTATCTTCTGTAGATAGGAGGATATCTTGTTGTTCGAAATGATCAAAGAAAGTAGATTCCACATAGACAGAGTGGTGGAAATTGATCGCGTTATTATTGAAACTGCTAAGTACTTTGGCAATTTCCTTTTTATCACTATTAAGAAAATAATAATAATATCGATCACCAATTTGCTGGTTCCAGCGAATGTAATTGATGGTGAAATGATAAGAAGTATCACGATCCGGGCTATAGCCTGTCCACGAAAGCTGGTCTGTCTCCTGGATTAAATGATCATAAACCAACAGCTTTCCATTGACGCGTATGGCGTAATCCCTTTCCTTATTCAAGTAAAGAAACCAACCGAATTCTTGTGCGAGGAAATTGTTAAAGTCATCGCTTTCAAAAACAGTAGCATTAAGTCCAAAAACGCCTTCAAAAGTAACTTGTGTTCCTGTATTTTTATGTCCTACCGGCGAGCTTTCACTGATATCGTATTGCTCTTTACTTTCGCGATCGATTTGAATTCGGTAGTTTGAGAAATATTCATCCTTCTGAAAAACAGTATTCCAAATTGCACGCGTTGCAAAAAGCGAGAAAGAAAATCGGCCCTTTCCCTTTTTTCCTCTTGTATAGGAGCTGCGTTTGAGGCTGTTCTTTTTTATAGAATCCAAAAAGTTTCCAAATGAGGAAGAAAGTGTCTCTAGGGGTATGCCTTCACCATTGTCCTGTATGCTTATACGATTAATGTAGCCTAATTCATTACTGTCTATGGAGAGTTCGATCTGTGTGGCTTTTGCATCAAATCCATTCCAGATATATTCAGCAATGGCATGTTTAGGGTCTTTGGGAAGTCCTGCAGATTCGATACTTTGGTTGGTTATTTTTGTGCTCCTCTTCATCGTAAAGGCGGTTTAGCTTAAAACTTGTAAAAAAGATGGAAATAATTTGGTCGATTAATTCCATTTCAATGTACACTATTTTTTAGATCTCTTGATCAAAAATGTGAAAAAATAAGCAAGTCCAAATAGATAATAAGATCGAAAAGAAGATAAATAAAATTGAAACTACTTCGAATCTCAGATTCAATTGAGCGTTTGCCGCCAATATATTCATAAAAAGGAATTGGAAAGCCTAATCTGTCATTTCCATCGGATGGACTATCGCATTTAGCGAAGAGAATGGTGGCCGCAACTGTTATTACACTAAAAATTACCCAGGTTTTCTTTGGGAAATTTGAAACTATCTTCATGGTTATTGGGCTTTAAGCAGCTTAAAATTACACAATATCATGTGGAGATGTATACTTTTCATTCGTATCCATATGGCCATTGACGGCTAAAGTTGATGTGTTGATATAGAAGTTGCTTTTTTGGTAGAAAATATACCTAAATTTAGTCTATGCTTATAGAAACTTTAAAAAACCTTTTCCGACGGGACTTAAACAGGCTGCGTGATGAAATTTCTTTGTACAAACAGGAAGGAAATATATGGCTTATTGAACGTGATATTTCCAATTCAGCTGGCAACTTATGTTTACACCTGATCGGAAATCTTCAAACATATATTGGTACTGAAATAGGCAAGACTGGGTATATCAGAGATCGAGCGGCTGAGTTTTCGTTAAAAGACATTCCTCGAACACGATTATTAGATCAGATAGATGATACGATTGATGTGGTTACACGTTCTCTGGATCTGTTGTCGGAGGAGAACCTTCTTGAGATATATCCCATACTCGTGTTTGAGGAAAAAACAACAACGCAGTATTTGCTTGTTCATCTGACCACCCATCTAACTTATCACCTTGGCCAAATAAACTATCACCGGCGACTGCTGGATCAACCTGAGGTATAGTTAATGTATTGGTAAACCTATTCTTGTTCTACAACATAGGAAACAAATTTATAGTATGGACATAAGAAAAGCGGTATTATCTGATGCTCCGGATCTCGCAACCTTGACCGAACAGCTGGGGTATCCAGCCGATATTGAAGGAACGAAAACTATTTTGGAGGATCTGTTGCGGAAGCAGGAGTATGCTGTATTTGTGGGGATTATTGACAATAAAACAGTTGGCTGGATTCAACTTCATCAGGTCATCAGTATGGAGACTGGTGTTTATATAGAAATCATTGGCTTGGTTGTCGATGAAGAATATCGAGGTCGGGGGCTAGGCCGATTATTATTGCATGCGGCATCCGATTGGTCTAGGTCCCTCGATTGCTACCGTTTGCGTGTAAGATGCAATATCATTCGGACCGAGAGCCATACGTTTTATCAAAATAGTGGTTTTATACTAAAAAAGGAGCAGAAAGTTTTTGATTCTTTGCTTTAAAAGGTGAACTTTAGCCCAATTAGATATCGAGACCATCAAACATTCTACCTGTATCGACTGTTGATTTCTCGAAGACCCGACTTAGATAAAATGAGAAGAATCTTTACATTAATTGCCTGTTGCTGTGTTTTTAATTCGCATGCACAACGTATGGACAGTATTACCACGGTGATCGCACCTGAATATGACCGAGTGGGTTTACTGCATCGATTTTGGCTTGGAGATAGTTACCGTAAATTATATAATACTCCTGTTAAGATGCGTGTGATGGATCTCGCTACAGAGCGGGGCGGGCTTCAGATTGTTAAGTTGGGTGGTGGCATGCAGACACAGTCACTTCGACTGGTAGATTCTATGGGTAGGGAGTGGGTTCTTAGGTCTATTCAGAAATACCCTGAACGTAGCCTACCGGAAAGCCTTCGAAAGACATTTGCAAAAGATATAGTACAAGATCAGATTTCGATACATCATCCATTTGGTGCATTGACCGTTCCGCCATTTAATAAAGCCTTAGGTATTCCTTCAGCTTCGCCAGAACTGGTTTTTGTAGGAGATGACCCTAGGTTCGGCGAGTATCGTGAGGTATTTAAAAATAGGGCCTACATGTTTGAGGCGCGCACCCCTTTTGAGGATCAAAAAACAGATAATAGCGCAAAAGTAATGCGTAAAGTGTTGGAAGACAACGATACGCAAATTGATCAGAAGCTCACACTACGTGCGCGGATGCTCGATTTTACGCTGGGGGACTGGGATCGTCATCAGGATAATTGGCGTTGGGATCCCGAAAAGGAAAAAGGTAAAAAGATCTATACTCCCGTCCCAAGGGATCGGGATAAGGTATATTATAAAACTTCGGGGGTATTTCCCACATTACTTTCCTATCAATGGCTGAAGGCTCATTTGCAACCCTTTAGTCCACATATTCGAAATGTGCCCCATTGGAATTTTAATGCGAGTACTTTTGATCATTTTTTTCTCACTCATCTTACAGAGGATGAATGGATTGACGAAATACAGTTTGTTCAGAAAACACTGACGGATTCGTTGATTCATCAAGCGATGTTAACGATGCCTGATACAATTGTGAAAATGAGTGCGAATGAATTGGAAACAAATATTCGTTCAAGAAGGGACGAGCTGATGGAAAGCGGACTGACCTACTATCGATTTCTTGCGCGTGTCGTTGAACTACCATTGTCCGCCAAATCTGAATTTGTGGATGTCGATTACAATAAGGATGGCTCGGTCACTGTCAATATCCACAACAAGAAAAAAGATGGTACCGAAGGGCGAAAACTGCTAAAACGCACCTTTGTACCTGATCAGACCAAAGAAGTTCGTATATATGGCATATCGGGCACTGACGAATATAAGTTACATGGATCGGGCAAATCGCCCATAAAGATCCGGCTAATTGGGGGGGATGGACAGAATCTATATCGTACAACTGATAAATTTGCCAATGGTAGCAAAGTTTATATCTATGATGGTAAAAATCAGGTGCCGGGTGCTATGCAGGTTGATGATGCTATTCATCTGAAGTTGAGCAAAGACAGCGCTGTCCATAAGTTTGACTATGAAAATTTTATCTATGATCGTAAAGGGGTCGTTTTTAACCTAGATTATGGGGTTGATCGTGGACTTATTTTTGGACTGGGGTATATGATCGAGAATCAGGGGTTCAGAAAGAAGCCTTATGCCTATCGGCATCAGTTTCTTGGCAGTTATTTGACCGGTCGCGAATCATTTATGTTTGATTACAAAGGGAATTATAAAGATCTCATTGCAGGGCATGATCTTTATATTCATCTTTCGTCCCTTGGTCCCAAAAACCTGAGTAATTTCTTTGGATATGGAAACAATACTATTTTCGATAAATCGGATTCAAAGCGCATTTCGTATTACCGAAATCGATTTGATCTTGTGAGCGGTGACATTTTTCTGGAAAAGTACCTAGAACCTAAATTCAAGGTGTTCTATGGATCTTCTTCCGAATATTATACGAGTAAAGAATCGAATAATGTTGGACGTTATTTTGAGGAATTCCATCAAAAATATCCATCGGAACCTATCTATGGGAGTAATTTCTTCACTGGGCTTACTGGCGGGATAGATTATGATACACGTGATAATATGGCCAATCCTAAATCTGGAGTACACGTACATACCAGGCTGGGCTGGAATACTGAAATTGGAGGGGAGGGCCGCAACTATACAAAATTGCAGCATTCCATGAGTTTTTATAAAACGGTTGCAGACAACTATATTACTTTCGCAAATCGTGTGGGATTTGATGCGGTATGGGGAGATCCCTATTTTTATCAGCATGCGCAAATTGGAGGGGAAATGAGCTTAAGAGGGTATAATTCCCGACGGTTCACTGGGAAAACAGCGCTATATAATAATTTTGACATGCGATTAAAATTATTTAGCTACTCTTCTTATATCGTCCCTGGAACAGTCGGAGCGATTGGTTTTTATGATGTCGGAAGGGTATGGATGAGTCATGAAAATTCCAATGATTGGCATATGGGGTACGGCGGTGGAATTTATTTTATGCCTGGAGACCTGCTCACTATTCAGGGGGTAATTGGTTTTAGTAAAGAAGCAACATTGCCTTATCTTCGCGTTGGACTTTCTTTTTAAAGACCTAAAATGAAGCTTTTTTAAGTATGAAATGAAATGAAATCGGAGATCAAAAAAAAATTAGATAAAAATTTTGCGGAACGTAGGCTAAGAAATAGCAGCATCGATTTATCTGTGCTAAAACACTATAAGAGTTACGCAAAAACTTTTGCCGACATTCATAATGGTATAGCCGTATTGAGTGACCTGACAGCGAACTGGAGTTATACTTATATCGGAACAATTGCAGAGCGACTTTATCTTCCTGCAGGTGAAAAGAAAATGGAAATAAACGGTATTTGGGAGGATTTTCTTCTCGAACGTGTTTACCCCGACGATTTGGCCATCAAGCATGCTTTGGAGCTTCAATTTCTTGACTTGGTCAAAAAAATGGATCTGGCGGAGCGATTCAATTATCAAGCAAACAGTGTCCTGCGAGTCGAGGGGCGAGAGGGGCAAATCATGCAGCTGTCCCATCAAATTTTTTACTTGGACACCCCGGGACCGGAATTTCCACAGTTGGCTTTATGCTGTTATACCCTATTACCAGAAACTGAAACATCAGTCAATCTCCGAAATTATATTCTCAATCAGGTAACGGGCGTGGTCCATCACCTGGATGGTTATGGCGCAAAAACTTCGATTAGCACACGCGAGAAAGAAATTTTAAGCTGTATCAAGGAGGGAATGATTAGCAAGCGAATTGCCGAAAAACTAGGTCTGAGTATAAATACAGTTAATCGGCATCGGCAAAATATACTCCAAAAGCTTCGTGTACGAAATTCATATGAAGCAGTGAGTGTGTTTAACAAAATGCAGCGGGATCATACTGACTAGATTTAAGACAACGCCCACCTGAGGCAACCTTATAGATGGGCGTCGGTATTTTTAGTTTGAATTATTCTCTTTCAGCCATTTGCTTCGACGTTGGTCTGCAAGGTGTTTGATCGTAAAATAATCAAATTTGGCCTGAAAGCCATTGCCGTCTGGTGAAGCTGCCATTAGACCGACCATAACAGGGTGATTATCCTGTAGCCAGGCATTTCTCATCATGATATACTCCTTGTCATCAAAGGAATAGAAAAATTCGACAGCATCTAATCGACGTATCGCCTTGATCCAGATGTAGGGGATTTCCTTATCGATCGGAACAATGCTCCAATCACTTGTTTTATGTGTAACGACCGTACTTAAATTGTATTTTCCGTCAACAAATTCGATTCCTGCTTTTATATAGTTTTCATGATCAATGCGCAGCATAATACCTGCTTGATCGAACCGGGTTTGATAGTTCGCCGAGATCTTCGCCTTGACTTCAAACTCTCCCCCGCGTAGCGTATAGAAAAAGGGCGCGTCATCTACTGTAAATCCATAATGAGAGATACGCCAATAATCGCTTTTAGGCGTAACGAACATCGAAAGCGAATTGTCTTTGATGTTCCATTCTGTTGGTTCGTTAAACCAAAGCATCTTATCCAATTTTTGTGCGCTGGCCTGTATCGTAAGCAATGGAAATAATGAAGCTGCTAAAAATGTCTTTATAGTTTTCATGTTTTTGTTTTTGTGATGATATTCATTTTCAGCAAAGATATTTAAGCATAGCACAGGTTTTCAATACTGATAAATAACCATGATTTCAATAATTCATCCTATTGTAATTTATTTGCAATTTAATTGCATTTAACGTTTTTGCTACATAGTTGCAATAGTGAAAAATACTATCTTCGCTGAGTAGACTTTTAATCCATTGTAGTACCGAATTGGTATAGCTAACAGCATCGATTTCAATTTTAAACAATATAAGCAACAGTAGTATGGAATTTTGGGAACGTAATTTTATAGAGAAGCAAGAAATGTGGGGGGATGAAGCCGCAAAGTCTACAACGTTTGCAGTAGGCTTTTTTTTGGAACACAACATCAAAAATATACTGATTCCTGGGTTCGGCTACGGTCGCAACGGTCGCCCTTTTTTGGAAAATGGAATAAAAATTACAGGCATTGAGATCTCGAAAACGGCAATAGAGCTCGCCCGGAAATCCTTTGGGGCAGATACGGTTATCCATCATGGTTCAGTTAATGAAATGCCTTTTGATCAGGATATATATGAGGGTATATTTTGTTACGGGCTTATTCATCTATTGGATGCTGAAGAACGTAATGCGTTAATCCAGCATTGTTTTGACCAATTGGCTGAAGGAGGTTATATGATTTTTACGTCCGTATCAAAGCAAGCAAGCATCTACGGAAAGGGGGAGGCCATAGGCACTGATCGATTTGCAATGTTTGGTGGAGTACATATGTTCTTTTACGATGTTGATTCCATTCATGCCGAATTCGACCCCTATGGATTAATGGAAATTAGGGAAGTGGAGGAAAATTTTCCATTCTACTTCATCATTTGTCAGAAAAGGATTAATATTTAATAATGTATATATGAAAGATGATAGAAGCTATGAGGTAATTATTGTTGGGGGAAGTTATGCGGGGCTTTCTGCAGCGATGGCATTGGGACGTTCCTTGCGGAATGTGTTGATTATCGATAGTGGGCTACCTTGTAATCGACAGACGCCGCACTCCCATAATTTCATCACGCATGATGGTGAAAAGCCGCTCAGTATAGCGAAAAAAGCAAGGGAAGAAGTTCTGAACTACCCGAGTGTCAAGTTCCAGAAAGGGCTTGCTGTGAGCGGCACGAAGACAGCTACAGGGTATGAAATAACCACCGAAAATGGGGACGTTTTTCAGGCTAAAAAGCTCATTTTTGCGACTGGTGTGGAAGATATTATGCCTAGTATACAAGGATTTTCAGCCTGTTGGGGAATTTCGGTTATCCATTGCCCATATTGTCACGGTTATGAGTTTCGAAAAGGAAAAACTGCTATTATGGCCAATGGTGAAAGAGCTCTTCACCTTGCAGGTTTGGTTCACAATCTCTCGTCCGACTTAACGCTATTGACTTCGGGTAAGGCTAGTTTTGATGTTAAGCAGAAAGCAAAACTGAAGTTACACGGTATTTCGATTATTGAAGAAGAAATAGGTAAAATCCAGCACAAGAATGGATGGGTTCAGCAGGTACAATTAAAAGACGGTCGTGAACTTGCCTTTGATGCTGTTTATGCTGCCATTCCTTTCAGGCAACATTCGGCTATTCCTGCCGCACTAGGTTGTGAAATAACGGAACAGGGACATATCAAAATAGATAATTTTCAAAAAACTTCACTTGCAGGAGTTTTTGCCTGTGGAGATAATTCTAGTATGATGCGTTCGGTGGCGAATGCTGTTGCGACAGGAAACCTAGCTGGAGCAATGGTTAATAAAGAACTTGTCGACGAGGTTTTTTAGTGGCCGCATTGATCGGTTTTCCGGCTGTGATCGCAATTTGTTAATTCATCAGGAAGTATATCACAAAAACTTCCTGATGCGTAAATGCTGTCTTTAAGCGTGTCACTAGTTCGATGCTTGTCTTAAAAGAAATTCAAATGGACCGTTCTTAAATTTTTTTGTCCAAATTTTGCTAAAATAATAGCTGCCGATAAAATAGGTCGATGATAGGAAGAGAATCATCCCTGGTGATAAGGTTGCTTGTTGGTCGATTACTTGATGAAACACCCCTTTGCTAGCCAAAAAAGAAAATAATAGGATGCCCAATGTTAAATGGGATATATAATGCGTTAATGTCATCTGGCCAGTTTTCGCGAGACAGTTGACAAATGTATTGGGAGTAATAAAGCGGCTAATGTACATGAAGCTGCTAATAAGTAGCAGGCTAAAACCTATTGTACTGATTAAAAATGGAAGTACCGGAGGAAGATAATCCGCGTTTAGAAAAGAGTAGGCTGCCATGCCAATGAGGTTTTGAGGAATACATTGTGCAACTTGTACTACCAGGTATAATACCAATCCTATGAAAAACAGTTTTTTTTGAACAATGGCGCTGGTCCAGTTCAGTTTACCCAGGTACATACCGATCATGAAATAAGACATCCACGGAAAAATAGAATTCCAGCCATTATATAAAGAGTTTCTGATAAAACCCTTTAGGCTCCAATTGTCGATATAAGTTAGTGTATCAAAATTCCATCCAGTTTCATAAGGAATTAAAATGAGCAAAAGATGAAAAATGATCGTGAAGAAAACTGCTCCATATATGTAGTATTGTTTATCAACGAATAGCAAGAAGGAGGCGATAAACATGTAAAATCCATAAAAGTGAAGGATATCTGCAGGCCACCAAATAGATAATAATAATCCGAGAACAAATAGAAAACCTGCTTTTTTCTGCACAATAGTCTTTAGTTTAACTTGTTCTTGCGGAGAAGCGTAAATAGATTTTTCTGTTCGCAAAGTAAGTCCCATGCCTGATAGGACAACAAATATTGTACTCGAATTACCGCTAAAGAGCGTGAGAAACTGACCTAGCCAACTGGTATGTTGTGGATCTCCAAGAACGAGATTAAAATTGACGATATACATCCCAAAGATTGCGTAAGCTCTCAGGATATCAAATCCTAAAAATCTGATTTTTTCTGCCATGATAGTTGATTTTCAAAATGTACTGCAAATTTTGAAAGATGTACTGGTTTGGCATTTGACTTAAATCAAATAATTAGATTTTTGTGCGGACCCTGCTTAATGTTTCCAGGGAAATTCCCAGATAAGAAGCAATATAGGTAAGCGGTATATGGCGTATGAAATCTGGTTGCTCCTTAAGGAGTAGCTTATACTTTTCCATGGCGCTGAGGGTGTGAAATTCAAAAAGACGCTTTTCTAACCACATTGTATAGTATTCTGTCATTAAAAGATCGAGTTGAATGAGTTGAGGATGATTTATTTTGAGATACTGAAAGGCGTTTTTATCCATACACGAGACAGTAACGTCTGTAATTGCCTGAATAAACTCCCTGCTAGGCTGATTCGAAACATAACTGCTAAAGGCGACTGCGAGATCATGTTTAAAAAGTAGCTCAGTCGTTACTTCTTTTTTCTCATTCATATAGTATTTCCTCGTAATACCTTCCTCTATCCAAAAGCTAGACTTGCAGACCTCACCTTGATATAAAAGAAATTCGCCCTTTTTGTATTTTTTGGTTTTGGAAATGGCCTGTAATGCTGAGTTTGTTTCCGCATCAAAACCGTCAATTAAAGCATTGATTTTTTTTAGATGCTCATTCATTATAGCTGATTTGAGTGATCGAAAGTTGCTGACGTTACATTTGTTGAATCCGTTCGGTCCGACCCGCCGTTTCTCTTCCCCATTCTGCGATCGACTCGAGTAGTGGAACAAGTGTTTTTCCGAATTCTGTCAGTTCGTAATCTACTTTCAATGGAGCTTTGTCGGTATGTACAGTACGTTTTACTAAACCATCAGCCTCAAGTTCCTTTAATTGTAAGCTTAATGTACGCTCTGTAATTAGGGCGCATTCTTTTCTCAGCTCATTATAGCGTTTTTTTTCAATTAAATGAATCAAAATTACTGCCTTCCACTTGCCGCCTATGTATTTCATAGTCAGGCTGGTACTGCATGGGTATTGTTTGTTGTCTATCAAATACATCTGTTACTATCAAGTTTGACCGTTATTGCAAATATATAACACTATATTTAAGTTTGCAACTATAAAAAATATAGTTAATTTAATCTTGTATGTTATGGCTTTTTTAGAAATTGCAAAGCAACGTTACACAACGAAAAAGTATAATTCAGAAGCGCTAATTCCGGAGGAGAAAATCGCTGAATTAAAGGAAATAATCCGATTGAGTCCATCTTCCATCAATAGCCAGCCATGGAAGTTTTTCTTTGTTTCTTCTGCGGACATGAAACAAAAACTCGCTGCCGCATCCTATTGGAACGCACAGAAGATAAATGAGGCAAGTCATCTGGTTGTGTTTAGTACACTTACCGATGTAGATCGCTTTGAAGAGCAAATCGCAAACACGCTTCCAGAGGGATCGATTAATTACTATAAGCAATTTTTGCAGTCGAAAGGGGAGGTCCATGTTCAATCCTGGATGAAGCAACAAGTGTATCTTTCTTTGGGATTTTTCCTTGCAGCCTGTGCTGCAAATCATATTGACGCAACCCCAATGGAAGGAATTGAAAATTCCGTCTACGATGAAATACTGGAACTCGATGGCTATCAGACGCTGTTTGCAGTTGCTATTGGCTATCGACATGTGGAGGATGCAAATCAGCCTGCCATTACCGCAAAATCACGCTTGACAATTGCAGATATAGTTGAAGAACTCTAGGTAAAAAAAGATGAAACCACTATCGGTTTCATCTTTTTTACATTAGTTTAAACTTATCTTTTTGCCCTGTTCGGGGAAAATATAATTTACTTTAAGTGGATTATTCTTGAGCAATTCGTTTTTAATGATTTCAGGGTTGTCACCAGTTGGTTTTCGGTGTGTGACCACTATGCTTAGCCCTTCCAAGTTTTTCAGTCCCGTTTTTTCTTTAAGCTTTAGCAGTTCTTCTAGCAATAAATTGGGGGTTAGGTGACCAAAGAGTAAATTTTCCGGTTGATTATTTGGAAAGGAGACTTCAATCAATATACTGTTTAATTGTTTGTTTTTGATCAGTGGGGCAATGGTATTCCAGAGCTTATCGAGCTGATCGGATTTTTCCACCCGATCGGCACCGGTATCACCAAGGTAAAGGAGATAGTGGTTGTCGTAGTGGACGAGGGCAGCACTACTTTTATATGGATTTACATGGCTCAGCTCGTATGCCGTCAATGATAATGCCGTATTTGGTACTTGCGTTTCCAGCCCCTCTTGTAAATTGTTGTAATGATACTTTCCTAGTATGGGTTTTTGGCCCTGATCCCCAAAATTGATCCAGGTATCCGTGATAAAGTAGTGATTTTGTAGAATTTGAAGGACGGGATCAATAGCGAAAATGTTCTTTTTGCTATCGGCAGGAGAATTAATAATAAGACCCGATAAATGATCGAGATGTCCATGGGAAATGAAATATCCCTTTATTTGGTTATGTAAAATTTTTTCGACCGAACCATTTAGACTTTTCAATGCAATGGCTTTTCTGATGCCTGTATTTATGGTTCCGGCATCGAGGCAAAGGAAGGCCGTGTCTTTTGGAGTTCCTACTAAATAAGCAGAAAGATTGTCTTCTTGTTCGCCACCATATATTCCCAGCGGGACAAGGTCAAAATGCTGTGCCTGACAGGTCATGGTCACAAGAAATGTAAAAATGGAAAGCGCTAGTTTTTTCATGATTATTAAACTAAAAACCCATCCTTTGTTATAGGATGGGTTCAAATTTACACTATTTTTTGTTTATTGGTTGAATCGGTAACGTACACCCAGCTGAATTCTCCAGCGTGAAGTTTCATCCACACTGTTCGAGAAAGTGTTGGTTAAAGGAATCTGATTTGTTGCATCTAAATACGGGAATGAGAATGTTGGTTGTCCCTGAGCATTCAATCCTTTGTAATTTAAGATACCGTTTGCTTTGTTGGCAAATTGGGCAACTCCCCAGCTTTTGTTGATCATATTACCGAAATTAAATACATCAAAAGTAATCTGCAATTGATGTTTCTTTCCGCTGGTATTTAAAAACACATCTTGCGCGATACGAATATCCAGTGTTCCGATCATTTTTCCTACCAATGCGTTACGTTTCGCGTATTGGCCTCTGTGTGCATTCAGGTAATTGTCCTGATTAATGTAGCCGTTCAATTGAGACCATAGTTGATCAGCTGTCCGAGTGTCTTGCGCATTGTCGCCAACAAGAGCAATTTCAGCTTTACTATTCGGGATATAGATCAAGTCATTGCCCGACAAACCATCATTATTCAGGTCACCGCCATAGGTATAGGAATAACGAGGCCCATCCTGTAGTTGATAAAATAAGGAGAATGTCGTTCCTAAATGATCCAGGTATTCTTTACGGTAAGAGAAGTTGGCAATAAATCTATTTTTAACCAGATAAGTTGAATAAGAAAGATCGGCACTATTTGGATTGCCCGAAACATAACGATCACGCCACATTGACTGCGCAATAGATCCTCCATCGTTCACAGATCTTGAATCTGTATAGGTATAACCGATATTTGCAAAGAAACCGCCTTTGAATTCTTTCGATAATGTTCCTGTAAGGGTGTAGCTATAGCCTTTTGATGTATTGGACATCACAATAGCGTCGGAAATGTTAGGATTTTCAGGAGTCGGTTGTGCGGCGCCATAGATACGTGGTGTTGTATAGCGCATACGGTTATCGGCACCAGCTAAAGCTTTTCCGTCCGTCGTATTTAGATTGACGTTACGGAAATAAACCGAATTGATATCTTTCGAATACATGGCTTCAAAAGTACCAATAACACCGCCCGGTAATTTTTGGTCAACGGCAAGGTTCGTTCTCCAAAGCTGCATAAATTTGAAGTTATTATCCGTTACCGCCAAGTTATAACTGGAGTTGTTGGCTGCAGTTTGGTGGTTCACGTTGCGATAAGCATCCACATCAGGTGTAAACGGTCTATTTGTTGGATTATTGATGGATTCAGAACCAAACATGACACCATTATTGCCGGCCTGATTAGAAATCCATACTAATGGCGGACGACCTGTAAAAATTCCCGATCCACCACGTACCTGCGTTTGATTTGTTCCATTGACATTCCAATTAAATCCAATTCGCGGCGACCAAAGAATTGCACTCTTTGGATATTTTGATACATCGATCTTTTCACCTTGATCAAAATTTAACTTGGTTACATTATCATTTTTCAGATCATTGGGAGATGATATGTTCGTCAAATCGGCTCTCAATCCAGCAGTCAATTTAAAATGCTCATTTACAGCATAGGCATCCTGTGCATATAGGCCAAACATACGTGCTGAAATCTCTGCATAAGGAAATGATCCATCAGGTAAAACAGAATACTGGATTTGGTATTTGGTTGCGTTAGAAACATTATTTTTTGCAGAGTTGTAGAAATCATCTAAACTGGCAAATGTATAGGCTCCATAATAGTTCGGGGCAAATCCATTGGTGGTTTTGTAGTTTTCAAAATTGGCTCCCAATGTAATCTCATGTTTTCCGGCATAAATATTAAAGTTGTTTGTAGCTTGAAATACCTTCGTCTTTAAACTATTAAATGCTGTAAATGGTTCGTAACCAAATGCTGTCATGCTACTACCGTCGGGGTTCATGATGTCTACCAAAGGAAATGGCTGACCACCTTTGGATTCCCTAAAATCGTTCATGACATTGTAACCTACGGTCAATGAATTTGAATATTTGCTACTGATACGTGTGCGTAATTCTAAATTCACATTGTCCATGTTGTTGTTTATACCGTAGCCTGCTGAGCTGAAAGGTAGGCCAAGGTTGGACGGTTGCCGATTATTTTTTGGCGCACCACTATTGGATGGTAGGATGTCGCGATAGGAACGAAAGTAGAAATATTTGGCGCTTAAAGTATTTTTTTGATCGATATTGTAATCTAATTTAACGGAAAATTTGTCACTGCGTGTATCTAAAGGATAATCTTGATAAGATCCAGGATTATAGCCGATCGATTTTAGGTAGTTGGCTAGATCATCAAGTTTCTCCGCAGATACGGTTGAAACATTCGGCCCCGTATTTCCTCCACGTGAAGCTATAAAATTTGTTCCTGGGTCTGTTCTTCGCTCAAGCTCACCGCTTGCAAAAAAGAATAGCTTGTTTTTGATAATTGGCCCCCCTAGGGTAAAACCATAGCCTTTCAAGCTGAAGTTGTTGACAGGTGCTCTTAACCCGGCCGAATTGTATTTGTTGACTAAATTTTGATTTCTGAAATAATAATTTAATGAACCTTGTACTTCGTTTGTACCACTTCTTGTTACAGCATTAATTGCAGCGCCGGTAAAACCATTTTGTCTGACGTCATAAGGAGCGATGTTTACTGAAATCTCCTCAAAGGCGTCCATATTGATGGGTTGCGAGTTTGTTTGACTTCCGATAGTTCCCTGTAATCCAAAAGCATTATTGAATAGCGCTCCGTCGATCGTAAAGTTATTTGCAAGGTTGCTTCTCCCTGCAAACGAAGGATTACCGTATTGCATCGAAAATTGAGGCGTCAGTTTGACAAAATCTGTAAAGCTTCGATTGAGTGTAGGTAGATTTTGAATCGCTGTTCGGGAAATGTTTTGTGCTGCACCTGTTCGGCCGGAGTTGAAGACTTTTCCCTGTCTCGTTCCTACAACGACAGCTTCATCCAGCACTTGCGATGCGGACTGCATCTGAATATCTAATGTTGAGCTTTGTCCCAAAGCTAGTTTCTCGATCTGTTTGATATTGGGTGAATGACCCAGATAAGTTACGGTGATTTGATAAGGGCCACCAATTCTCATATTGGGGAGATTGTAGCGACCGTCACTTCGCGATGAAGTAACGTACTTTGTCCCAGAAGGTAAATGTATGGCTTCAATTGTCGCCCCATTGATTGGCGAATTTCCCTCTCTGACGGTTCCATTCAGAGCAGAGGTGGTTTCATTTTGCGCATAGGTAAGTGATGTACCAATTGTGCTTAGCAAAATGCTGGTAATCAAATGTTTTCTCATTTGTTTTGTAGCTGTTTAAATGACTAGGTGATTTTTAAACCGCGATAAAGGTAGGAGAGTATTATTGATTTTGTGTTAAGTAAATATTATTTAAATATTTCCGCAATCGCTGCTATATGAGGCCTTCATTTGGTAATTATATAGGTTATCGTTTAATGGTTGATGATAGGTTATTTCACTGGTTGATGGCTATTTTTTAATTTTAATTGTGCCATTGCGATAGAGGTTTAAGGCGGCCGTCAGAATACTTTCGATTGTGTCTATCGGAAGATCTTCCTGTGGATCAATAGGCAATGTTTTCATCCGAAGACGCTGACCTGCTTCCAGTTGTACCTGGTCCAAATGTTTACCTTCAACCATCAGTAGGTACGGAAATGTAGTCCGTTTGTTGGTCCAAAGGTAACAGAATGCTTTTTTTCTATAGCAAAAGCAAGGCATACCGTACTTTATGGTCTCACTCACATCCGTATCCTGTTGAAGGATAATATGTCTTAATGCTAAAAGACAGCTTTTATTTGGTTCTTTCTGGTTCAGATAGAAATGTTGGATCTCCTGCATATGAATGATGTGTTGCAAATAAAGATACAAGACTTATCCTTTTTTATATGATTTAGTTACAATTTTCTTTTGTTGTTTAGTATATTCTGACCTATTTTGTGTGATCGAATTATCGATTTGCTTATGACCATAAATTTTAGAAATATAGAGTATTTGAAGAGTGGAAATAAAGTGCAAAAAAAAGCCTATCGGTTACTGAGGGATTATCAGATTATTAACCGTCTTGAGGGCTACAGTCCGATTGTAGTTGGTACGATACCGATTCAGGTAGATATTGATGGGAGCGATATAGACATTATTCTGTGTGTAGATGATTTTGATGCTCTTGAAGAAAAGCTGTCTCTTAATTTTTCGCAGCATGCACATTTTCGGTTACAGCGGGCTACCGGTCATGTAATCGTGTGCAGCTTCTCGATTGAGGAACAGCTTTTTGAAATTTATGCGACGGATAAAGCAACTGAAATTCAGAATGGATATTTACATATGCTTAAAGAGCATGAAATCATTCAATTGAGGGGGGAAGAATTCGCTGAGCAGGTCAGACAGCTCAAAAGGAGCGGGGTAAAAACTGAGCCGGCATTTTGTCAGCTATTGGGAATTGAAGGCGATGCATATACAGAACTTCTAAAGTATAATCCAGCAGATAATTCGATAAACTATGAATGATTTTAATCTAAAATAGTATGAATCCCCTAATTGAACAATTTAAAAAATATGGCTATCTCAATGAAGCGCTTGAGAAAGCGGTAGAAAATAGAACTCGTTATTTTTTTAAGAAAAAGGGTGAGCATTTTTTGAGGGAAGGGCAGCATTTATCAAGCTATTTTGTTTTGCGTACAGGACTGATTCGTGCTTATTTCTTAAAAAATGGACGTGAAATGAACAGTTGGTTTGGTGAAGAAAACCAGATTTTTGGATCGATTTTGCCCGTTTATACTGAAAAGCCCTCTTTTGAAAATATTCAGTTTTTGGAAGACTCCGAGATCTATGCAATTTCTGTGGACGATTTGAATGAATTGTATAGGATTTATCCTGAACTAAATCTTATAGGCCGAAAGATTGCTGAGGAGGTTTGTATTATTCTTGAAGAACGGATTATGTCCCTGCATACCGAATCTGCAGTAGAACGATATCAATCTCTCATCCGCCTACAGCCAAATTTGTTAAATAGAATTAATCTTGGCCATATTGCATCATATTTAGGAATTACACAGGAAACGCTTAGCCGGATACGGCGATAAGTACACGATTTTGATATAAGTCAAAAAATGCCCCTTATATAGCGATTATCTTTGCTTTAGAAATTTAAACTATTGAAAATGAATTGGATTGCATTGATTATTGCTGGCATTTTTGAAATTGGCTGGCCGCTCGGATTAAAAATGGCTCAACAGCCAGATTCAAATAAATTTGGTTGGATTCTATTAGCTATTGTCTCCATGAGCATTAGTGGCGGATTATTATTTTATGCTCAAAAAGCTATTCCTATAGGTACAGCATATGCCGTATGGACAGGTTTAGGGGCAGTGGGCACATTAATGGTCGGAATCTTTTTTTTCGGAGATTCGGCCAATGTATTTAGACTCCTGTCTGCAACATTGATCGTCGCAGGAATTATTGGCTTAAAGATTTTTTAAAAATACTGGAAATGTTATTTATCGCAGTCTACATAAAAAAATAGAATGTGCGCTCAATTTTCTTCAATTGGATTGTTAAAAATATATAAAATCTATTTTTTTTAGTCTAAACTCATTAGAAGAGAGTAGGTTGGGATGATTTTTGCTGCGCAATTAAATTATGAGGCAAGAACTAGCTGAAAAAATAGAATTGTATAGTAAAAGGTACGGCCTATTTATGCGACCGGAGTATATTAGCTTTGCTCGGGATACAACAAGGCTGTTGCTTCGCAACGAATGTCTCCGTGAAGGTGATATAAAAGCTTATCAAGACTATATTGCCTCACATTATCCCGAAGATCTTCCCTGGGAAATGAAACAATTTCAGGAAGCGACCAAAGCATTGGAGCGCATGAGTAAGGAGACGGCTATTGCATGGGTGAATGCGCATCGAATCAATATTTTTGAATCCGACATTTTTATCGATGATGAAGATTCAATTCTGCGCCCCATTCAATCAAAAGATGAAGACATGTTTCGCTATAATTTTAACGCCTTGGAAGAACTTATCTACAATCACCAAAGACCGGACGACTTATTTCGGCGGAATAGAGATTGTTTTTGGATAGATACAAGAATTGACTGGCGGTAGTTTACTGCTAATTGAAGTGTGGTTTCCCAAGAGCTATCTCGTTCTCCGACGAATACCTCTTGGGAAACTTTTTTATTATTTGGATTCTGCGACAAAAATTTCATTTTCTTGTCCAATGACCACGGTAGGAAACTTTTTGTGAAGTCAATCGCAATATCTCCTTTTCCCTTTTCGCCGTCTCCGTTGGAATCCCAATCTAATGTTACGTAGTATTTTATGGGCTCAGCGTCACTGACTTTAGGCTGGATGAGCTTAAGGTGATTTTTAGGTAAATCGAGTTTGAGATCAAAAGGTATTTGGTTCGCCGTAAAACTCTTTTCCAGAATCATTGTAGCTGGTACATCTGCTATCTGGGCCGAAACTGCATACAGACGAATCTTGCCCGTTGGATTTTTAACTGCAATAGCATTTGTTGATTGAATTTTTACGGAAAGACCAGTTGTATCCGTATTCATTTTTTTCGTATTTAATGTTGTTGAACAACTGCTTGCAGCGAGTGCGACAGCAATTACTGATATTGTAAGTTTTAACATCATATTTTTTTTGTTTGTTTTGTTTTAACTGTTAATGAAACACCAAAATTGGATAATTTACAATTTGAAGGATATCCCGACATTTGCAATCCCAAGGTAACCGAATCCAAATTCGCCATAGACACCTAGTTTATTGCCATAACGAATGGCTATCGGTGTAAATTGATAGGATAGCGCACCGAAGCTTTCTCTATCTTCTTTTTGCCTATTGTTAAATTTTGCATAGCCCAAACCTCCTTTTCCATATAGTTTAAGTTTAGTTTTATTCAAATAGCTATATTGCATATTCAAAAGTCCCCCAAAAACATTCCATTTTGAATCCCCAAGATCATCTTTGTAAGAAACCGTATTTTTACCATAAAATCCGTCGATGCCTATAGACAGTCTTTTGTTTAAATTACGTGAATACCCGGCAGTAAATGTGCCAGTTCCGCTGGAATGTTCTACTTCTCTTCCGAGTAAACCCATAAATATTCCCTCACCGAGCATTGTACCGATCTCTTGGACTGGAATAAGTCCATAACCCACCCGAATTTCTGATTTTTTTTGCATGTTTTCTTGCCCATATCCTTCCAACGAAATCAAGGAGACTAGGACGATGAATATAATTTTCTTCATTAATATAGTTAAGTCAGGATTTTATGTGACTTACTATAGGTAACGTTTTTGAAATTTAATTCGCTACAATTTATTTTATATAGTATTTTATTTCTTATTTAATTAATATTTTGATTTTAAATTCTTTTTAACTTACTAAAGGCTTGTGAAGTTTTTTTATTATAAGGTCTTTATTTTTAGATTTCTAAATGAAACACCTCTGGACCAATCCTGTAGTGCTAATTTCCCACTAATATGTTTACCAAACTCTGGATAATCTTTGAAATTACTATGTTTTACCAAATCTTTCCATTTAGCGGAATTAAAATCCATTTCAGCAGTGATTTTACCATTCAGGTAGAACGTTACCTTTCCGTCTTTCTGAATAATACTGGATTCATTCCAATCATCCTGTGCTTTAATATTGACAAAGTTCTGCTGCGGTAGAAATGTATAAAGACAGCCGGAACGCTTTAGCGGCTTATCAAAATCAGGATGGGAATCTGCTAACAATTGATATTCTGGTCCTGAATGGTAGGTCGCATTGATATCCGGTCTTTCCTGTACATTGACAAAAACGCCACTATTTCCCTCTTTTTCGAGCTTCCATTCAAACTTAAACTCATAATTTTTATACTCTTTGTCCGATACTAAGTCATATTTTTGGCTTTCACTGTTTGGATTGCAGTAAATAGCTCCATTTTTAACGACCCAGGCTGTAGGAGCATTTTTGCTATTATTGTAGGTATGCCAATTGTTAAGCGTGGTACCATCAAATAGAAGTTGCCAGCCGCTACTTTGCTCTTCTTCTGTTAATGTATTGGGACTGCTTTTTTCATTTTGACAGGAGAGTAAAATACAGCCCATAAAGACTGATAAGATGATTTTTTTGAAAAGGTTTAAGTTTATCATTGTTTTTATTTGTATAAGTGTCTCTTTAATAAGTTTTCCCATTTAATATGTATCCCCTAAAATAATTTTTAATATGAACTTTTGGCGATAATTTCATGTTCCTTTGCAAATTTGTTACATAGTACTTCTGCTAATACTCATTCGGAGGTTCAGCTATTCTCCTATTCATTTATGAATTTTTAAAACATTCTTTTCCGTCATTTTATAGAATAGACTGGTTCAAACCGTCTATGTTTTTTGGTCACCTTTCAAGTATAAATGACAAGTTACACATTATAATGATTTGATCACATTTTCAGCATAGTCACTCTCATTTTGATAAAGTAACCTTATCAAAATGATAGGATTCTCCAATGCTATTTTGTGACTTATTTTTTTATAACGCCTGAATGATAGTGTGTTATGTTGTTTTATGGCATAGTGGAATATTGTTTGGCTTATTGGGACAAATGAATGTAAATATGAAAACAGGACGGAAAAGAAAAGTATGTGGCAAGAGTCCTCCGAGAGGGACGATCGGTAAAGCTGCTGGTATGTAATTGAGTTTAACAAAATGAAATCGCGATTCACTAATAAAATTTAACAATGGTAATAACAATCATACTCGTCATAACTGGAATTTTGTTCTTCTGGTTATTCTATAAAATGGTCGATTTTTTCGGCAAAATATGAAAGAAATAATATGAAAGAGAAGCAAGAAAATAAAGGCAGAAGTTCCGCACATAATTTATCGGGAGACCGTATAGCGAAGATCATAGTAGTGGTGTTGATTATTGCAATGATTTTTCAACTCTATATCGGTTAGATTTTGAAGTATAGTTTTACGCACAACATGAAAAAATTAAATCAATACGGTGCAGGTTTGTATATGGCGCTCCATTATAAGGAAATCCGATCAGAGATTAATTTCTTATTGCGGAAGCACAATTTTGCAGGAGCCCTACAGGCCGTTATTAATCACCTTCGGAGCTTAATTATATTGCAAAGTACGGACAAAATTTGCCAGCATATTCATTTCCTCGGAATGATTTATGGACGAGGAAATCATTATGTCAAATACATTCTGGAAAATCTCTTTGTAAGATCTTTAGGAGGTATTCGGCGCATCAGTTCGGTCAATGCATGGGCGGTAATCGAAGCTCAGCTACCAATACCATTTTTAGAGGTCCTTAAAGGACAACAAATTCATAATCTATTAATATCAAAGTAAATGACAGCTTTATTTATTGTAGCACTACTGGTTTTTGCATATATCTGTTATGTACTTCTAAAGCCAGAAAAATTTTAATAACAAGATTACTCATTCTCTATCGTCGGCGATGAAATCCCGCTTTCAGTCAGTTCTTTTCGTGTTACATAGCGAAAAGAAGAGCTTGAGGTTAGATGACGATCGGTCATGATACACTTTTTATACAAATCAACTAAAGAAATGAATACAGAGATTCTTGGAATCATAGTGATGTTCATCGTAACATTACTACTCGGACTTCCCCTTGGGAAATATATAGCTAAGGTATATGGCAATGAAAAAACCTGGTTAGATCCATTGTTTCAACCATTGGAACGATTTTTTTATCGGGTGACAGGAATTAATCCTAGCCTCCAGATGACTTGGAAACAGCACCTCGTTGCTCTTTTGACAATTAATCTACTGTGGTTCCTGTTGAGCATGGCTATCCTGATGAATATGGGACATTTGCCTTTAAATCCAGATGGGAATCCTGGAATGACTGCTGATTTGGCCTTTAATACCAGTATATCTTTTTTGGTCAACTGTAATCTCCAGCACTATTCCGGTGAATCAGGAGTGAGCTATCTAGGACAAATTTGGCTCATGTTTCTTCAATTCGTGACCGCAGGCGTGGGAATGGCTGCTGCAGTGGTTATTTTCAAAGCTTTCAGGGATAAGAGAACAACACAATTGGGCAATTTTTACGATTTCTTTGTGAAGTCTTGCACCCGGATTTTACTGCCTATCTCTGTCTTGGTTGCTGCCATCTTCGTATTCCAAGGCATGCCGATGACTTTCGAAGGTAAGGACAGCATGATTACTGTCGCTGGAGATACCGTACAGGTAAGCCGAGGACCGGTAGCTGCCTTTGTCCCAATTAAACATCTTGGTACAAATGGAGGTGGTTTTTTCGGTGCGAACAGTGCGCATCCATTTGAAAATCCCAATTATTTGACCAATATGGTGGAAATGATTGCCCAGTTTATTATCCCGATGGCGATGATATTTGCATTCGGCTTTTTTATTCGCAAGCGTAAATTTTCATGGATGATGTTTGGTGTGATGACCATTGGGTTTATCATCCTGACAATACCAAATATAAAAATGGAGATGGCTGGAAATCCAGCGATCGCACAGATGGGTATTGACACGTCTATGGGCGCCATGGAGGGAAAGGAAATACGTATTGGAGCAGCGGCATCGGGGTTTTGGAGTATTGTTACAACGATGATTTCGACGGGTTCTGTCAATTCTATGCATGATAGTTACATGCCCTTATCTGGTATGAACGAACTTATAGCGATGATGGTGAATGCTTTTTATGGCGGTGTAGGCGCGGGGATACTCAATTTCTTCATTTTTATTATACTCGCCGTTTTCATTAGTGGCTTGATGGTGGGGCGCACACCAGAGTTTATGGGTAAGAAAGTTGAAGCGCGGGAAATGAAAATCGCTATGATTGTTGCTCTTGCCCATCCTTTTCTAATCCTTGTCGGTACAGCACTTGCTACAGCGTTTCCAGCCCAAGGTGCTTCTACATTGAATAACCCTGGATTTCACGGTTTTAGTGAAATATTATACGAATATACTTCATCCGCAGCTAACAATGGTAGTGGGTTTGAAGGTCTTGGAGATAATACAATTTGGTGGAACATTTCGACAGGTATCGTATTGTTACTCGGCCGCTTTATACCGATTATAGGCCCAATTGCTATTGCGGGATTATTGGCTGAGAAAAAATTTATACCTGAGGGTGAGGGAACGCTAAAAACAGATACAAGTACATTCGGTTTAATGGTATTCGCTGTGATCGCGATTATTGCAGCACTCTCCTTCTTCCCTGCGTTGGCATTGGGTCCAATTGCGGAATATTTTTCCATGTAGTACTTAAAATTAAAGAATTCTAAAAATGAGCAATCAACAAACATTGTTTCAGAAAGAACTTGTACAACAAGCTTTAAAGCAATCTTTCGTGAAGCTAAATCCTAAAATAATGTTCCGTAATCCAGTAATGTTTACCGTGGAAATCGGGACGCTGATTATGGCCGTCGTTTGTCTTTGGATAATGACTGGGGAAAAATCACAAGGTACACTTGGTTATAATTTTACGGTATTTCTTATTTTATTTTTAACCTTATTGTTTGGAAATTTTGCTGAGGCAATTGCCGAAGCCCGCGGTAAGGCGCAAGCAGATAGTCTTCGGAAAACTCGGGAGGAAACTCCAGCAACCCTGCGTGATGGTCGGGTAGTTTCGTCCGCTCAACTGAAAAAAAATGATGTTTTTGTTTGCCAGGCGGGAGATGTAATTCCATTGGATGGGGAGATTATTGAGGGATTGGCAACCATAGATGAGAGTGCAATTACCGGAGAATCAGCACCGGTGATCCGCGAGGCTGGAGGTGATAAAAGTTCAGTTACCGGTGGTACCAAGGTTTTGTCCGATCGAATTGTCGTGCAGGTAACGACAGAACCGGGTGAAAGCTTTTTGGATAAGATGATCGCATTGGTAGAAGGGGCAAGCCGCCAAAAAACACCTAATGAGATTGCATTAACAATCCTTCTGGCAGGTTTTACACTTGTATTTATTATCGTAACGGTGACCTTAAAACCATTTGCGGATTATGCCAATGTTGGTATCACCATTGCTTCGTTTATTTCACTTTTTGTCTGTCTGATTCCAACAACAATAGGAGGTCTTTTATCGGCAATTGGTATTGCGGGAATGGATCGTGCACTTCGTGCAAATGTCATAACAAAAAGTGGCAAGGCAGTTGAAACGGCAGGAGATATTGATGTCTTGTTGCTTGATAAAACTGGAACTATTACGATCGGAAATCGTAAGGCGACAAATTTTTACCCCGCAGATGGCGTCCTGAAGGAAGCTCTGGTACGTGCAGCCACATTGAGCTCCATGGCGGATGAAACACCGGAAGGGAAATCAATTGTTGAATTGGCTGGTGTCAACCCATCGAGCTATAAGATCGAAAACCCTGTATTCATTAAGTTTACCGCTGAGACCCGTAGCTCAGGAATAGACTTTGCACAGACACGTATTCGTAAAGGTGCAACAGATGCTATTCGGAATATCATTGTAAAGGCTGGAAATCTGTTTCCTCAGGAAATAGATGAACGCGTAAAGCTTATCTCTCAAAATGGGGGAACCCCATTGGTCGTTGCAGAGAATGAACAGGTTCTCGGTGTCATAGAATTGCAGGATGTGATAAAACCCGGAATTCATGAACGCTTTGAAAGGTTGCGAAAAATGGGTATCAAGACTGTTATGGTGACGGGAGACAATCCGTTGACGGCCAAATATATTGCGGAAAAAGCTGGAGTGGATGATTTCATAGCCGAAGCGAAACCTGAAGACAAGATGAACTATATCAAAAAAGAACAGCTTGATGGACGATTGGTCGCCATGATGGGGGATGGTACAAACGATGCTCCGGCACTTGCACAAGCCGATGTTGGTGTAGCGATGAACAGCGGTACACAAGCTGCAAAAGAGGCTGGAAATATGGTCGATCTCGACAATGATCCAACCAAACTGATTGAGGTTGTGGAGATAGGCAAACAATTGTTGATGACCAGAGGTACGCTAACGACGTTTAGTATTGCAAACGATGTCGCCAAATATTTTGCTATCATTCCGGCCTTGTTTATTGCAGCAATACCCGCACTTCAAGGTTTAAACATTATGCAGCTCAGTAGTCCACAAAGTGCCATACTATCAGCTGTCATCTTTAACGCAATTATTATCCCATTACTGATTCCTTTGGCATTGAAAGGAGTCGCATACAAACCTATAGGTGCAAGCGCACTGTTACGGAGAAATCTGCTCGTTTTTGGACTTGGTGGAGTACTCGTTCCATTTATTGGTATCAAGGTCATAGACCTACTGGTTTCCCTATTTATCTAATACATTTTTAATAATAAAAGCAAAGATGAAAACACATATATATCCGGCAATAAAGATTACAATTGTTTTATTGCTCCTGCTCTCAGTGGTATATCCAGCCCTCGTATGGGCAATAGCTCAAATAGCACCCAATCATGGAAAAGGGGAAATGCTTGAGTACAATGGGCAAAAGTATTACAGAAATATTGGACAGGCCTTTACGCGGGATGATTACTTCTCGTCGCGTCCTTCAGCTGTTGGTTATAATGCTGCTGGATCGGGTGGAAGTAACAAAGGACCCTCTAATGGGGAATATCTTTCGGAAGTTAGGGCCCGTATCGATACTTTCTTAGTTCACAATCCTACTGTAAAACGCGAACAGGTACCGGTAGACATTGTTACAGCCAGTGGTAGTGGTTTGGATCCAGATATCTCCATCGAGGCCGCAAAAATACAAATTGATCGTGTTGCGAAAGCGAGAGGTATATCGGTAAATAGCCTACAGTCTCTTGTTGATGCCCACGTTCAGACGCCTTTATGGAATATGTTTGGACCTCGCAAAATCAATGTCCTTGAACTAAATATTGCTTTGGACAAGATGGTTGAAAAATAAAATTGACCTAAAGGGTTATCGATATACATTTTATAAGAACAATTTACATGAAAAAACTAGCGATGTTGGCCTGTTTACTCGCAGGGGCAACACAATTATTTGCACAGCAAGATACGACTCAAAATACCCGATTGTCTATCAGTGGTTACCTTGAAGCATATTACCTTCGGGACTTTAACAATCCACTTGGAAATACACGTCCAGGCTTTGTATATAGTCACAATAGGACGAATGAAGTAAACATAAACTTGGCACTTTTAAAAGCTGCATACGAAACAACAAATACCCGTGCAAATCTTGCTTTAGGTGTTGGTACATATATGAATGCCAACTACGGTGCGGAACCCGGAGTCTTAAAAAATATTTACGAAGCGAACGCCGGTATACGTATCTCGAAAAAACATAATTTATGGATCGATGCTGGCATATTTTCTTCCCATTTGGGCTTTGAAAGTGCTATAGGAAAGGATAATTGGACTGTAACAAGGAGTATTTTTGCGGATAATTCACCTTATTTTGAAACAGGAGCAAAAATATCCTATACATCCGCATCGGGAAAACTATTTTTAAGTGGGCTGATTTTAAACGGATGGCAGCGGATTCAACGTGTAGATGGTAGCAGTTTACCAGCATTTGGGCATCAATTGGTCTATAAACCGACAGATAAATGGACCATCAATAGTGGTTCTTTTATAGGCAGTGATAAAGCGGATAGCGTCAGACAGATGCGCTATTTTCATAACCTATATGCAATTTATCAAATGAACGAAAAGCTGGGAATCACATTCGGATTTGATATTGGAGCTGAACAAAAAGCAAAAGGTAGTTCGAAGTACAATGTATGGTACACCCCAGTGTTAATTGCACGATACGCGACGACCGAAAAATTTAGCTTAACAGCAAGAGGAGAATATTACAACGATAAGCATGGTGTGATCGTTTCTACGACTACAGAGCAAGGTTTTCAAACGTTTGGCTATTCTTTAAATGCAGATTATGCAATTCTTCCCAATGTTCTTTGGCGTACGGAACTACGTAATCTCACGAATAAAGATGCTATTTTCCTTGATCGGACAAATAAGTTGGTGAAAAATAGTGTAACGGCTGTAACAGCACTTACCGTTAGTTTTTAAAAACAATCGTTCCTGCCGTGTGTTGGATCGGCAGGAACCTTCTGAAATGAAAGGCAATAAAAATGGAAGAGAGGAAAAGCGCTGAACACTTTTTGGACCTTATTCGGAAATCGAGAAGAGGTCGCTTCAAACTTTATATCGGTATGAGTGCAGGCGTAGGAAAAACATACCGTATGTTACAGGATGCACATACCCTTTTACAGGGAGGAATCGATGTGCGTATTGGCTATATTGAGACACATAATCGGAAGGAAACACATCAATTGCTCGACGGTCTACCCCTTATCGCCCGACGCCATCTTTTTTACAAAGGCAAACAGTTGGAGGAACTGGACCTTTATGCTGTCTTGAATTCACATCCCGAGGTTGTTATTATCGATGAGTTGGCACATACAAATATTGAAGGCAGTAAAAATACCAAAAGGTGGCAGGATGTTATGGAGATTCTTGAAGCGGGGATTAATGTGATCAGCGCTGTTAATATCCAGCATATTGAGAGTTTAAACGAAGAGGTCAAAGCGATTACAGGTGTTGAAGTACAAGAACGTGTTCCCGATAGTGTTATTGATTCCGCAGATGAAGTCGTTAATATTGACCTTACTGCAGAAGAGCTTATCATTCGCCTAAAAGAGGGCAAGATCTATGACGCGTCAAAAATTCAGGCAGCGCTTCAAAACTTCTTTAAAAGCGAACATATCTTACAATTGCGTGAAATGGCTTTGAAGGAAGTTGCCTCCCAGGTTCAACGCAAAGTAGAGATTGAAGTTCAACCCCAACGATGGGTGCGAAAGGAGCGTTTCCTGGCTTGTATAAGTTCTAATGAAATAAAAGCAAAAAACGTCATCCGAAAAACAGCACGTTTAGCAGGATATTATAATAGCAGTTGGTTTTTGCTCTATGTACAGTTGCCAAAAGAGCGCGGAGATCGGATAGCCTTAAACAAACAACGACACCTGATCAATAACTTTAAACTGGCGACAGAACTTGGTGGAGAAATTATCAAAGTAGAAAGTCACAGTGTGGCAAAAGAGATCATCGCTTTGTGCGAGCTCCGCAAGATCACCACAGTTTGCATTGGAAAACCACGATTATCTCTTTTAAGGATGTTACTTGCTAAGGATACATTTAGCAAACTGCTGGCACAACTGTCGACCGAAGACATCGACCTGATTATATTGTCTTAATGATAAAGACAAATTGTGAATAAGATGAAAATAAAAACGAAACTTACCTTTGGTGTAGGATCACTTTTCCTCATGATCTTTCTACTTGCCGCACTAAGTGGTTGGTATGTAAACCGGTTAAAAAAGGATACCGCAAATATACTGACAGCGAACTACAATACGCTGCTGTACGCCAAGAATATGTTATTGGCATTGGAGGAAATTCCTGTTGAAAAAGCTGCTTTTAATAATTTCCAGATTAATCTTGACAAACAACGGAAAAATGTTACCGAAGTCGGAGAGCAGCAAACAACAAACGCAATTGCCAAACATTTTTTAAAACTGCGAGATAAGCCCTTAGATGTTACTATTGTCTCGTCTATCAGAAAGGATATTGCCTTGTTAATGGAACAAAATATGACGGCAATTTCTCGGAAGAGTATTATTGCGGATCGCACCGCCGAACATGCAATTTTGGTCATTTCATTTGCCGGGGCGCTCTGTTTTATCATTGCTTTTATATTGCTGGTCAATTTGCCGTCCAATATAGCTGACCCCATTGCAAAATTGACAGCGAGTATTCGACAGATTGCAGGACAGAACTACAAAGAGCGTATTCAGGTGCAGAGCGGAGGTGAGTTTGCCGAACTCGTCGCTTCATTTAATTCCATGGCAGAGAAACTTGAAGAATACGCTGAAAGTAAACTTGAAAAAATTTTAAAGGAAAAAAGACGAATTGAGTCTCTTGTTGATCATATGCATGATCCGGTGATAGGCTTCGACGAAGAGCGACGTGTCATTTTTGTCAACGAGGAAGCACTTCGCATCACAAATCTACATAAAGATCAACTTCTCGGAAGATCTGCTTTAGCGGTTTCAGATGAAAATGATCTTGCTAAGGATATTTTTAAAGATCTTTTTCTTCCTGTAGAAAAACGTGAAAAAAATGCTGTTAAAATTTATGCAGATGATAGAGAAAGCTATTTTGAAAAAGATGTTATCGATATCAATGTTTTGCCTACGGGTGAACTTGAGCCAAAGTTTATCGGGCAGGTGGTTATCCTAAAGAATATTACGCCATTTAAGGAACTTGATCTTGCAAAAACAAACTTCATCGGTACTGTTTCGCACGAGTTCAAAACACCTATTGCGGCGATTCAGATGGGGGTTCAATTGTTGGAAAACGAGCAAATAGGTCATCTGAATACCGAGCAGCTCACGTTGTTAAATGGAATAAAAGATGATTCTAACCGCTTGCTTCAAATAACCGGTGAACTGTTAAATATGACGCAGGTTGAAAGTGGTTCTATTCAAATTAACTTACATACGACAGAAATACAGCCTATTATTGAATATGCTATCATGGCAAATCAATTTGCTGCGAATCAAAAAAATATCCACTTTGTTATCGAGGTAGGACCTAATGTGAAAGCTATATTTGCTGACAATGAGAAAACGGCCTGGGTTCTTACAAATTTTCTTTCCAATGCAATACGTTACTCCCATGAGGATTCGCTTATTCGTATCGCAGTGGAAAACAGCGAACTTAAAACAAAATTTATCGTTACCGACAGTGGGCAAGGGATCGAGCCGAAATATCTGGATAAAATATTTGCGCGTTACTTCCGTGTGCCAGGGTCAAAAAAGGGTGGAACAGGACTTGGTTTAAGTATTAGTAAGGAGTTTATAGAAGCGCAAGGTGGCGAAATTGGTGTTGAAAGTGATTATGGCGCAGGAAGTTCTTTCTATTTTTCATTGCGTACTGCGATTTCCGATAATTAATACCATATTAAACGATTCGTATCTGTTCATACAGCACATTATGACAACATAATAAGGACGGATGAGAGGAGAACAATTTTTGAGATTATAAGTGGCGCCGGCAAGCCACTTATAATCTCAAAAATGGATTAATGGTTGACTAAAGCCATAGCACCTTCACTGTATCGTGCTCCGATATTGGGGTATTTAAGAAGTATTTCATCTATTTTTTTTAAATCATCATTCGATAATTGTACATCAAGGGCACCAACATTTTCCTCCAGGTATTTTCTTTTTTTAGTTCCTGGAATAGGAATGATGTCATTTCCCTGTGCCAGTACCCAGGCTAAAGCGAGTTGTATTGGACTACAGTTTTTATCTTTTGCCACTAGGGAGAAGTTGGCGACTAAATGTGCATTGTTCAATGCATGTTCACCTTGATTTCGAGGTAAGGTTCTTCTAAAGTCGTCCGAAGCAAGATCTTCTAAATTTAAAGAATTGGAAAATAATCCACGCGCTAGAGGCGCATAAGGAATTAAACTTATCCCCAATTTCCTTACGGTATGTAAGATTTCTTGTTCTACATCACGTGTAAGGAGCGAATATTCGCTCTGTAAAGCAGCTATAGGGTGTACGGTATTTGCTTTAATGATTGATGCGGGAGATGCTTCGCTTAAACCCAAATACCTCACTTTTCCTTCTTTAACCAATTCTGCCATAGCGCCTACGGTCTCTTCGATAGGAATATTGGGGTCTACGCGGTGCGCATAATAAAGATCTATGGTATCGATTCCAAGGCGTTTTAAACTTTTTTCTACCGCTAATTTTATCCATTCGGGCGAGCCATCGAAATAGGTGTTTGCCGTACCACTTGGACCTGCTATTTCATCTTTAAAGCGAAATCCAAATTTTGTTGCAATAAAAACTTTGTCACGGTTGGGAACAAGCACTTTTGAAATAAGTTCCTCATTGGCACCGTTGCCGTACATATCCGCGGTATCCCAAAAATTAATGCCGAGGTCCAATGCTCTTTCCAATGTTGCAATGCTCTCTTTTTCGTCCGTAGGTCCGTAAGCAAAGCTCATTCCCATACAACCTAATCCAATCGCAGAGAGTTTTTCATTTGTTGTTCCAAGATTTCTATATTTCATAATGATTACATTTTGTTCAATACAAAAGTACATATGGAACAAACGAAGCGAGTTAAGACAATCAAACAGATTGTTATACAATTCAAACAGTATTGCTTCGGACTTGGTTTGGAGACATCCCGGTTTGCTTTTTGAAGAAATTGGTAAAATAGGATGGATATTCAAATCCTAGGCTGTAGGCAATATCCGATACATTCCAATTGGTATGCAGCAACAAAGCTTTGGCTTCTTGGACCACACGGTTTGCAATATGTGTACTGGTGGTTTTGCCTGTGGCTTCTTTTACCGACCTATTGAGGTGATTGATATGAACCGAAAGCGCATGCGCATAATCTGCTGGGCTTTTCAATTGCAGGCTAAGTTGAAAGGTATTGATTGGAAATTGTCTTTCTAACAGCTCAAGAAATAGTCCCGATACCCTGGTCGATGCATTGGTATATGATCCAAAACTCGCTGCGGGACTCGATTTCATCGTTTCATGAATTAGAAGATGTAGATAACTTCGCAACATATCATCTTTATGGATATAGCTCGAGTTCATTTCAACCATCATCTTTTGGAAGATTGTAGAAATTTCTGCTAATTGTGTTTCATCCGGAAAATAAATCGGATTGCTACCTATCTTGAACAGGGGAGAGTCTTTTAGACTTTCTATCCGTTCACTATGCTGTATAAATTCTTCTGTAAATACACAATACCATCCGGATTGTTCTGAGGATTCGGGTTCCCAAGCATATGGAACAACCGGATTCGCAAATAACATGGCAGGTCTATCGATTTGTATCCACTTATCTGCGTAATATAGTTTTCCACGCCCTATGATAAGGGAGGTTTTATAAAAATCGCGGCGATTGTACGGAGAGACGACAGTACAGGATTCCCTGCTGAAAACATTGAAATGCCCAATTCCCGTATTATTTAGCGGCAAATCCAGATGAGTTAAACCTGGTTGCCTTTTGTAAAAATCTGTCACACTTTCGGCTGATTTCATATTACTAAATTAAAAAAAGAGAAACAATCCTACGTCATAAACGGATCAGTTTCTCGAAAATGAATTCGAATATTTAGTTAGCCAATGGCATTTTATTTGAACTGTTTGTGATTTTGTTACTATTTTTGAGGGTATCCAATAATTGATTTTTTATCACAAGGATATCCTTTACATATTGCGACCATGATTAAAATTTATCATAATAAAAATTGTAGTAAGAGTTGTAATGCATTGGAGCTGCTACAGCATCAAGCTGTGGATATAGAAGTACAGGAGTACTTAAACGATGTTCCGACGAGAGGCCAATTGATTGAATTATTGGGTCAACTTGCTTTAAAACCTTTGGAACTTATCAGAAAAGGAGAACCGGTCTTTCAGGAAAAATTCCAAAATCTTCACTTGACAGATGAGCAATGGATCGATGTGATGCTGGAGTATCCGATCTTGATTGAGCGCCCTATCGTTGTAAAGGACGGTGTAGCAGTAATTGGTCGACCTATCGAAAAAGTTTTAGCACTCATTGGTGCTAAGTGATGATGCTGGCTTGATTGTTGTGTTTTCCGTTGTATGAAACATTTTTTGAATATAGCTGCAGCCGTGTTGGATGTACTTAAATTTTTTTTCTAATCACTAATTTTGGCTTTTTTTTGAACGGTTAAAGATATCTCCTATGATATTATTTTAATCGACATGATTTAGTGGGTTATTTTTTTAAAGAGGCTATTTATGCTTACACCGACTTTATCAGGGTCTTGTTGGTGTATCCCATGGCTGTATCCTGGTAAAAGAATCAGTTCACAATTGTTATTTTGTTTGATTAGATTTGCATAGTGTTTGATTCGAAGCTGGTCATAGGCATCAAACCAAAATCTATCATTTATTCCCAATTTACTGTTCATTTCTTTTTCATATCGCTCGATAGGTCGATTGTAGGCGATGAATACGGTAACAGGGATATTTTTTAGAAGCGGTAAATCGGCATATTCTTTAAAAAAATGTTTTTCGCTGACTGCCAGCTCTCTTTTCATTTCCAATTTTACACCCTCACCAAGGTTTTTGTCGTTTATCATATCTGAAAGCATTTTTACCCAGAGTTGTTGGTAACCTATCTGGCTATTTGATGTTTCAGTAGCAATTGCGTCTTCTGTTTCTGTTAACATAAAATCGGTAGGATCGATGAGGACTAAGCCGGCAATTTCATCCGGATATTTAGCTGTAAACAGCCTAACAAAAGCTCCGCCCAGCGAATGCCCGACGAGTAAATAGGGCGGTTTAATTTCTAAAGCGGATAGGATTAAATGTAATTTGTCCACGACATCTTGGTCAGATTTTAAGGATGGATCAGGATCCGAATTTCCTAAGCCATTTCTGTCATAACTGAAATACGGTATATTATTCATTAATTTGGGAAAAAGGACGGAAAAATTGTTCCCGCTCATGCCGATGCCACTTTCAAAAATGACGATTGGCTCGTTGGCTTTTCTTTTTTCCAACCCCTTTACCCAATAGGATGTTCGTATACCTTTAATATTAGCCGTTTCCTGCGCATACGTTTGTATGCCCCCAATGGAAACGAAGAATAGCATGATCGTCCAGGTTTTCATATTTATTTTAAAGTTCAAATGAAAGGATGAATTTTCGCGTTTACCGTTTATTTATTAGTCCTGCAATATGTTCTTTAAGGTCATTGGTTGATTGTAGTCCAATGTCCGAAAATTGGTAATCATTTAGCATAAATTGGTGGAAGGTATCTTGTTCCAACAATATGGTTCTACCTTTTGAAAGGTTGTAAATTTTAGTGTTAATTACGCTAATATCATGGTTTTCTTGCGTAAATGCTATAAAATCAATACGATAATCATCCCGTATTAAAGTGCCCTGACCAAAATAGTCGGGGTGGTTTCTTGAGACATTTCCAGCGTAAATTTTATTCGTTTGAGCTAAAGTCATCATAGACTCCTGCGGGGTTAATTTAACGACAATATTGCAGAAAGAATAATATTCCTTGTCATGAGGAGATTTGGTTACGCTAAATGTATAAATGATATAATTATCTGCTCCGAGCGATAATGAATCTACGATCACTTTGGTTCCTAAAGCCTGATAGGGTTTGACGTGGAAGTTGAAATTTTGTAGCGGTAAAATGTTGGCCTGCGGCGGTACCTTAGTATTATCTTTTTCGAGAAAATAGTTTGAATCTTTTACTTGTCCAATACTATTTTGAGAAAAGCAAATCAAGAAGACGATCCATATTCCTATAATTCTATGCATTGTTTTTATTTTATTGGTTATCTGATCCTGTCTAAAATAAATACATAATCATGTATCATGATAGTGCTATTCGGTCAATATAGGGTTTACCTCGGTTAGTCAATATTATTTGTCGGTAAGCCCACATGCTTTTGGTGTATATGGCGTGGGCTTCTTTAGGACCCTATTTTAATGTGTTGTAGTTAACGATAAGATATTCTTTATTTGTACAATATGCCTGGTATTGTGATGAATAATAAAGCGAAATATATCTCCTAAACGGAGCTGTATCCAGTTGCTGAAAGATAGCCTAATGCGAATTTTAGTTAAATCTTTTGACCTTGCCTTATCGAGTAGATGAAGTAGTCTATTTTGCTGTTCTAAAAAAACTGGAATCGGTTCGGCGCTCTGCATAAGATTTCTGGGATCCATTTTTCGAAAAGTTTTGATCTTTTTTTCCTTATCATTTGGTAAAATAGAATTAGCAAAATAGTTTCCTAAAAAACCGCTTTTGAAATCAACATTGTGGCCAAGATTGCTTTCGGATATTTTTTTTGTGATTTCAGGTAAATAGAAACTTCCGTACAGATTCAGGTGCTGTATGCATTCGAGGATATTCCAGGACCCTTCATGAGGTCTTTTACGTAATGTCTCCTGAGAAAGGGCTTCTAGGGAATTGACAAATGACATATGTTCTTGTACTTGCTTTTCCAGTTGATCAAGTAGTTCTAATGATTTACATTTCATCTTTTTTTTGATAAAATACTCGAAAATAAATTGGAAAAAAATTGATTTAACTCAAGATTTACTGATTCTTGATAAAGTTTCGGGACTCATTCTAAGATAATTGGCGATATGCTTATTAGGAATTAGTTGAAATAATCTAGGATTTCGTTTAATGAGTCTTTCATACCTGTTTTTTGGGGAGTCCAGCAATAGATCTCGTTCTCTTTCAAGCTGCTGTAACACCAACTGTTCCAAGATAGTTATATATAAATTTGTGTTTTCTGAAGTGGAATAGATAAAATTCATAAAATCTTCCTTCTCGGCGATTAGCATATCTGTTTTCTTTATTGCCTGAATTGCATAATCCGAGTAGCTACCATGAATAAAAGAATCCATAGCTACAATGAGATCTCCATCATATCCAAAGCGAATAATCTGTTCATGATCTTCCTGAAAAATAGAGATTTTGATGCTGCCTTTTTTTATGAAATAAATCTTTGAATCAATCGAACCATTCATTTTAATGTATTCGTTCCTCCTAAAAGAAATTTCTTTTTTAAAGATGCGAGGTGATATGAGATCTAACAGCTTATGCATACACGTTGGATTTAATTGAATCATTAAAGGTCTTCGAAATTAGCGATTGTATTGCTGTTTTCAAATATTGATTATTGAGCTACAAATATCGCCAAGTTTTGACCTAATATGGGTTCCAGATTTACCGGTTGAATAATTATGTGCAGATTTACGGTATTAAATGAAAACATGGAATATGTTTTCACGATTTTACAGATTTAAATACTTAATTAAATAATTTTAGTTTGAAAAGAGTCCTTGTTATCCTGTTCATTTTGCTGGTTTCATTTTTAATAGCGGCGTTTTTTATCAAAGTCAATAAGAGGGAAACCTTGCTCTATAAGATACAGCAGTGGGTTACCTACGATACAGCAGATTGGGAAAATTATGAAAACAATAAACAGCTACTTGCCGCTGGGGCTACCGAAGTAACGACGACTGAAGTGGCAGCTGTAGAAGATGATCTATACCCGATTGATACAAATCGCATATCGCCAGAATTTAGGGCTTTAGAAATCGAAAAAATTAGAAAGACAGATTTTGGACGATTAGTAATAGCGAAGTTACCACCGGATCATGAGGATGCACAAATCGCATTAATTCATCTCACAGATCGTAAATTGACCGATGTGATAATCAATCAGAAGATTAATATTAAAGTTGGAACTTGTTTTGAAAACCCAAAAACAGCAGGTAATTATCGTTGCGTGAGTTGTATGATTTTACTTTACAATCGAGAGAAGAAAAGTTGGGTGGAGGCTCCAAACGGTGAAAATTTCTTGAAAAATGCCTATGATTTTTACCAGGCGTCTGAAGGAGATATTTGGCAAGCACGCGACTTGTCCATGAGAATCCCCTATGATTATGCGCTTGTAGCAAAATATAGTAAGTAAGATTTCTTTTAAGTAGTTAATATCAATACCGTTATGTTTAAATTTTTAAGAGAATTATTGAATGCGGCAAAGGAAGGTGTGCATGAAGCCAAAGATGAACTGACTTTGAAAGCCGAAGAGAAAAAAAGGGAGGATAGTTTAGCAATTGATAACAATATACTTCTGGATATTCCTTATGAAGAACAGTTTGGTAATGCATTAGGAGCCGCATTTAGAGTCATTGTTTTTGGGGACTGGTTTACGGTATTCGGAAGTACAGGAGATGATGGAAATTATCCGATTCACTTATATCAATTTGGAAATTATCCCAAAATTGATCAATATAGAAGTGATTTTATCAAATTATTAAAAAGAGATTTTGGTATAACAGATACAGACAGCTGTCTTGAAATGTTGAGCTCATATTTTACCTTACTTGGAATAGAAAAGACAGGGACCGCATTGGAAGAAAAAAACGGCAAAATCGATACAGCCGTTTGGGATATCTCCAAAGTAGGGGTGAATGCCTTTGTTGTTGCTGTCGCAAGTCATATTACGACATCCGCAACGGACGTTGGATATCTATCAAAACCTGTGGCATTAGATGTTCTCAAAAAGTTGTCAGTATATGCGAAAAAGCATTTTAGTGATTGGTTGCTATTTTCCGATCATTTTATGGAAGGAGAAGATCAAGTTGGGTTAAACAGTAAAATTGGGAAATCTTACTTGAAAAGGTATATTGGGTATCTTAAAGAAAAGAAAGGAAGTCCTTGGAATAATGTCGCATGGTGGAATGGTAATCATTCCGTCTGAGTGTTGTCTCATGTGGCCTTCACATCCACTACATTTTACGGCTTTGGATTTGCGCTATCAATTGGAACAATAAATCGCTCAGAAAGAAATCCGCGACCATAGCTATCTCGAAAGATTAGATGCTATCGAGAAAGATGAAGGGGGAATTCCTACGTTCTATGTAATTTGTGTCAGTTAATTTCCTTTTTTATTGGAATAAATGAATTTTAAAGGCATTGTTTTGGTTATCAGTTGTGTGTTGATCGTTGTCGTGTTGACACAAGTCTATAAGAAAAATGTAACTAAAAATTATATATACGGTGTTAAAAAAAGCTATGAGATGAATGATCATTTTGAAACAGATAAATTAAGAAAACTGTCGTCACGACCCTTTCTATTTGGTATAGAAGATAATCTGTTAAGTGACGAAGATTATTTTTTTGATGAAAATTATTTCTACGCTGTCGGTCGAAGAGGCGGGGCAGGTAGATCCTTTAGGTTAGTGGATATCATTGAACTTCGTAGGACATCGACTCAAATTAATAATCACTATATCTGGCAAGTTGTCGTTCAATTGGATAGTAAGGGACAGTCCATTTTCAGTTTTACGCATAACTATTCCCTCTGGAATAGAAATTTCTATGTTTTTTATCAAAAAATACGGGAACTAAATCCACATGCAATTAAATCAAAATGGAGTTTGTGGACGATGTAACTTATGAATTAGGAAATTAGGTGTGCCTTCGCTTATCCCCATCAGATGATTATTCACCGATGATTTTCTTTGTTTCACCGAAATAGATTAAGAGAAGTCCCTATTGCCATCTATATTTAAGACGTTTGAACAATTCGTGTTCGAGATCTAATTAGATTACTTTGGTTCGACATTTAATTTTTATGATTGAGATTTTATAAAGACTTTCAGATGATGAGTACGTTAATTAATGCTGGTTCTCTTGTGTTTGTGTTTTGTTTCGTAATTGCGATTGGGAGGTCTCAGTCTCAGATTCCACAAGCGAAGATGCGTTTGGCTAATATGTCATCCTATTCATTATTAATGGAAAGTGCGGGGAAAAATTTGAAGGACAAGCGCTACCAAGCTGCTCTGAACGATTTTAAAGCTGCTTTTATACAGAAAGATTCGATAGGAAAATATGATTACGCCAACGCGATGGTGGCAGCGGCGAATGTAGACAGTGTGGACTTGGCAATAGCGTGGTTTGAGGAAGGAATTAAGCTGGGACTTGGAATAACTGATGATGAGTACCGGTATTTTTCATCGGCCGAGGAATTTCAAAATTTAAAAAAACAAATTGCCTATCAAAATCAATTGGATCGGCTATCAACACAGGTAGCGCAGTTGAAAAAGCGACAAGCTGAGGCTAAACGTGAGTGGTTAAAAAAGATTCAACATAATAGTTCAAGGGGGGCAGGTGAGGTGGTCAAATCAGGCTTTGTTTTATATTGGAATCAAATGGGCGATAGTCTTGTACCATATTTGGTCTATCTACCTGCGGAGCTTAAAGATAAAAACAACGTAAGAGCTATCGTCTACTTACATGGTGGTGTCTCAAGTGTCACTGAGTTCCAGTTCGAGGACCCAAGTGTAGCGGATGAGCCGATTTTTAAATTGGCAGATCATTTGGGATTTGTTGTAATTTATCCATTTGGAAAAAAATCGTACGGTTGGGTACGACAACGTTCTGCCTTTCAACAGGTGTTAGCAATTACCGAAGAAGTCAAACTAAACTATTTACTGAATAGCAAAGAAATTTACCTTGGTGGAATGTCTAATGGTGGTACAGCCGTTTATTGGTTTGCCGCTCAAAGTAATACACCATTTAGTGCCTTCTTCACATTATCTGCCGATTGTGAACTCGTTATTGAGCCGATCGATTGGGAACGGCTACACAGCGATAGACCAATATATTCTTTTCACACGGCTGACGATACCATCTATCCAATAGCGAAGATCAGTGCTGTCTACGCTAGCCGAAAATCACCGGCTTGGCATCTTCGGACACTGAAGGCTGGTGGCCATGGGTTCATTTATGACCCCGTGAAAGGCCATGAATTATTCATGCAGTGTATTACTGAAATGCTGGAGGAAGTTCATAAAACGAGATAACCGATAAAGTGGTAGGGGTATAAAGAATCCAGTATCAACGTTTGATTTGTATAGAAAAAGTTGGCGTAACTAAAACCGTATTTTAATAGCTTTTGTTATCCTAAGTAAAACGTTATGGGTAAATTACAATTATTGATCATGAATGTGTTGGTAGTTTTTCTGTATGGAGCTTGTCAATTACCTCAGCGCCCGCCACAGTCCAGTACAAATGAATCTAAGCACAAGGCACAGGATTTACCTTCTAACGTAACCTTTTTTGGTGGTGGCAGATCTAAGGAAATGAGTATGGTATCAGGGAAAACGGATACTATTTTCATTTCAGTCCATCAGGCGGATTCGGTTCTTATCAAAATAAAAACTCCCACGGATACAGCCAATGTACGAATTAGTCAGCTTTTTATGCCCGATGGTTCGGCTGATGGCCCCTTTGGCCAAGAGCTTGCCTATAGATTTAAAGATGTTGGCCAATATCATATTACGGTGAATGAGAATAAAATGATAGGGAATCATTACTCAGGGCCTTATGTAGTACAAATTGTGCCAATAGTTCAATCTTTCTAGGCTACTCAACATCACCTGTGTACTTGATCGTATTATTCACGTAAAGCGCTGATTTTTTAGCATCATATTTATAGTTATCCTTTTGGTAAATGTCGTTTTCGACTTTATCCAGGATAATGGTTTTTTTACTGTCATCAGGTAAAAATAATTCTAGCTTTGATTTATCCTCGCTAAGGACAACAAAGGCACTAATGACAGCTTTTCCTTCTTCTTTCTCCGTTGGATTTAGGCGTAAGCCAACATTGAATACCTGGATACATCCTTGTTTGATCTCACTCCAAGTTTGTCCTGCCGCGACTAAACAACCGTGCTCATCCTTGCTGCCGCCGATCGATGGAGTTGCTTCTTCCTTACCTTGGACAGCTGTTTCTTTGGATTCGCTGTTCTTGGGGGCATTGTTACAAGATGTAAAAGTAACAAGGCTCATGACTATAAATGCTAGTTTTCTCATTTGAATCGGTTTTTATATATTTCATGATATTCACACAATAAATATACCACAGTCGTCTGTTTATTCTTTAATCGACCTTTTACGGTAGGCTTTCATCCTTTCCTTAGCTATAGGTGCAGCTCCGCGGTATCGCAGAAAAATGTGTGCAGCGTAAGTCAATATTGTCATAGGACAAGTCGAATTTCTGTATAGTTTATTAATATTGTGGTGCCGCGCAATGTGATCTTTTGTATCAGAACATTGGACGGAATGATTTTAAACCAATGTAGATAGACAAAAGTATTCTTATCATTTAAAACATCCTATGAAACATAAAGATCGTCCTGTCAAAAATTTGGTTTCGGTTATTTTAGTTGAAAAACAACTAGCCGATGTTTGGAAATACTGGAATGATGCTGATGCAATTATGCAATGGAATATTCCATTTGACGATTGGCACTGTCCTGCTGTTCATATTGATTTTAGAGAGGGCGGGATGTTTAATTTTAGAATGGAACAAAAAAATAGCCGCGAGGGATTTGATTATGTAGGAGTATACGATGAGATTATTTGGATGGAGTATATTGAAAGTACCAGTGGAGGGAGAACGTGTGTTGTTGAATTTCAAGCGATTGATAACAATACGATTATCCGGGAAACTTTCGAACCTGATACGTTTACACCTTTGGACCTACAACAGTCTTTTACCGATGGGGTCTTGCTAAGTTTTAAAAAATTTATAGAAAACAAATCGTTGTAGAAGCGTGTTGCTACTGACAGAAATATAGACTTTATAGAATAAATTATGCGTGAAATAGAATCGAAAAGCGGTTATGCACCTGCTAATGGAATAAAACTTTACTACGAAATATTCGGCACAGGAAGGCCTTTAGTATTGATTCATGGCGGAGGTTCCTCTGGATTCTCTGATTTTGAAGAGACAATAAAAAGATTGCATGATCAGTACCAGTTGATTGTGATAGACCTGCAAAATCATGGAAGATCCGAACACAGAACCACCCCCGAAACCTTCGAGCAGGATGCGAAAGATATTTCGGCTGTTCTTGACTTCTTTTCTATCGCAAAAGCATCATTTTTTGGCTTTAGTAATGGAGCGACAACAGTTTTGAAATTTGCGACGATGTATCCGGACAAGGTGGAAAAGCTGATTGCAGCATCGGGAAATACCAAAAGAGAGGGACTTTTAGATGGTTTTTTTGAAAGTATGGAAGCTTCAACAATTAACGATATACCACCTTTTCTCAAAGAGAACTTTATGAAGCTGAATCCAGATCCGGAGAAATTTCGAAATATGTATGAAAAAGATAGCCAGCGCATGATAAACTTTAAAGACTTCGAAACGGAATCCTTAAGGCTTTTGACCTGCCCGGTATTTTTGATAGGGGGAGACCAAGATGTTGTAAAAACGACACATCTAGCTGCCATGCAACAGCAGATTCCTCATGCCCGACTGCTTATTTTACCGGCTAATCATGGGAACTATATGATGGCTGATTTTAATGGCGATGTAAATGACCAATTGATCGATTTTACACTAGGACAAATACAGCATTTTTTGGCACCCAATTGAAACCTGTTCAATCGAATAAGTTCGCGCCAAAGGTTTATCGATAATTACGCATATTACGTTCCATCTTACGTATGCGCTGTTCGTTTTTTCCGTCAACACGAGATGCAACCGCCCAAATGGCTGCGGGTATCCAACCCAGTATGGTCATCTGTAGGATCAAACAGAGAATGCCACTTAGAATCTTACCGCGTAAGAAAAACGATAACCAAGGAAGTAAGACTGCTATTAATATCATAAATAATAGGGTTATAAACATTAAAATACAAAAGTACGGTATTCACCATTAAAAATCGCGAATAATATCAATTAAAGCAAATTAAGTTATTTTTTTGTTTGGTTGTAATATGTTGATAATTAATGTGTAGTAGTTTTGTGTTGGTAGAATAGGTAAATGTTAAGAAAACTTAAAATATGCCTTCCGACAGATGAATTTTAAAATTTTAAGGAGGTGTGGCACCAATGTTGATGTTCCCCTGTCGAATATTTTAGATGCAGATTACATAGAATAAATGACGGAAAACATGGGAAACAACAATAGTATTATTGAAAATTTAGACAGCAAATATCGTGGATATCTAGAGGATGAGGGGAAATGGCTCAATGATGGATTTAAGAATATTTTCATCGATGGGGAACCAAGTAAAGCAAATCTGAAAACATCGGTTTATCTTATGTTACCCCAAGAGATCAGAGAATATGTCGATCAGTTGTTGCCCAACGATTGATTATAAATTATACCCGCAAATCGTTTAAAGTAAAAGTTTACTAGAATCAGTTTTTTCTGATTTTAGTAAACTTTACTTGTTTAAACAGGGGAGAGCAGACCACATCTCCATTAAATACCATATTCTTTCACGGTTTGGCAAATTTGCTCTTTTTGTTTTCGGCTTAATACGTTCAACATGGTAAGGATTTCTTTACCTTGAAAAGTCTCAAGCTCAAGTCTAGGACCCAACCAATTGCTTTCAATAATACGGATATTAACGATTTGAATGTAGGGCACGAATACCAGCGCATCCAAATCTGCTAAAGCCCACATACTCCCGGTCTTCTTTTTAATCCGTTTAAAATACAATCCTTTTTTATCTGTTCGGGCTCGGATGATCTTCCTGCTGCTCTTTAGAAGAAGGCAGCCGCCGATAATAAAAGATAAGTGGAGCAACAGCATAAATAATGAGACTAAAAAGCGAAATACATCTTTAAAGTCAAGTACCATAGCACTGAAATTCTCTTTAAATGAATCATTCGGATGATAAGCGATGAAACATGTAGATATCCCCATTAAAATCAAGATACTACCGATGATAATGGATCGCCAATTAGGTAGGTAATAATTAATAAAGGTTTCACTGTCTGTGGCTGCTAATTTTCTCCTTTTCATATCTAAATATAGGGACCTTATAAATTGACCGTACAGAAGACTTACAATTCGTTCAAAAGCATTTATAATTCGACAACTGTTGTTATAAAGGCATGAAGTCTGTTTTTGAAATTATTATGAACTTGTTTATTGGTCGCATCGAAATCCATGTTACGGAAGATTGGACCACTGTACATCTGCTTTCTGGATGAGGTCGACACGAAAGAGTTGCGATACATTTGCACTATAAATCAAACTATTTAATGAAATGAATTATAACATTAGAAAGGCAAGTCTTGAGGATCTTGATCAAGCAGCAGCGTTATTCAATCTTTATCGGATTTTCTACAGACAGGAATCGGATTTGGAAAAAGCCAAAGAATTTTTGAGGGAGCGATTTTTGTACGGAGAGTCAGAAATCTTTTTGGCAATTCAGGGCGAACAAGCTGTTGGTTTTGTTCAGCTTTATAAATTGTTTCATTATACTAAATTGCAGCGACAGTGGTTGTTGAGTGATCTATTTGTGCATCCTGATCACCGGAGTAAAGGTCTTTCGGTTCGGCTTATAGATCGTAGTAAAGTCTGGTGTGAAGAGACTGGAGCTTGTGGTCTGATGCTTGAGACCGAGAAAACAAATGTTATCGGTAATAGTCTTTATCCGAGGTGTGGATTTGAATACGACGGCATGCATAACTATTATCATTGGTGGCGATAACCTTAACTGGATCGTCAGGGCACTTCTGCGCCTGGCGATCCAGTTGGCAACTGAGATTAATTAGACGGCAAATTGTGTCAAATGATGATCCAGGTGTTTATAAAACATGTTGTTCCACTCCCAGCTTTTCAGCTTGCCGAAAGAATGGGACTCCTTCCCATCAAAATAATTTTCGCCCAATTCCAGCGTTTTTCTAATGTAATCGATTAACCTACGTTGCTCGATCTCGAAATCACGTCTGGATGTTACCAGAAACTCTGTAGCAGTAGGGTTATTTCTCTTATAAGGTTTTTCATTGACCACCAGATTCTTTACAAACCATTTTAGTAGTAGTTTCTTTAATCCAGTAGGCTTAGTATGCTTGTCTTCATAGATTAATTCATAGGTCACGTTGCAGTGGGCTAACATTTGATCGACAGTCATTTTACCCCATTGGGCACTGCTGTCTGGATTAAGATTTTGAATCCGTGCTATCACTTCATCACTCACTGTTTTGTCAAAAATATTTTTCATAATTTAAATGCTAATTGGTTTTCAGGTTGCTGGAACTTTGGTTGGGGATGATAACGTACGAAATAATAATCTATATTAATTGAAGTATAATATCACATTTAAAGGCTCATCTTTTACAGTTACTTTCTTTTCGGTGGGCCCATTTTTATTGCTGTACCTCAAGGTATAAGACTGATTTTTTTTCACGATAAATGTTAAATAATCATTCGCATCCTGCAGTTTAGTTGCGGTCGAACCACCGCCAATTTGATCATTTCCTTGAAAGATATCTACATTGCATTTTGTTCTGCCTTCCGGTTGACATTGATCGTTACTGAGATACATGGTTACGTTTAGACGGGTGTAAGATTTGTCGTTCAATTGTTGGCTATATTGCTGATTGAATAGATCAATATAGCGCTGGGAAACATTATCTGCATATACTTCTGTTTCGCTCCATGCTGGGAATGAGGTAGCTGCCGGTTTGTAGGAAGCCGCATAAATGGAATGTTCCTTGCTATTCGGATCGGCTTTTCCTGCGTCGGCCAAAAACCAGCTGTAATTTAGGTCTTTGTCCGGATAATATTCAGTAAAATACCATTTACCATTAATCCATACCTCGACCCAACTGTGGTTACCACGATTGTCATGCCAGTTTGGTGTACCTGCAATCCGGGCCGGTATACCTACTGATCGCAATGCATCGATCAGTAAAATGGATAATCCGGTACAAGATGCCATCCCTTGGCTTATCGATTCAGATGGATTTTGATCAGCTTTTTTTCGTTGGGTATTGTAATCGACTTTTACTTCATCTCTGATATTCTTATTTATGGCTACAACGGCATCTTTTATCGTTTTGCTATTTGTTACATATTTTGAGAAACGATCGTAGAAATCACCACGCCAGTCGTCTAGATCTTCAGAAAATACACGATAGGGCAATACCTCATTTAGAAAAATAGAATCTGGAATTTCCTTTGCCCAGGAAAATGTTGATTTTGCCTGGTAAGCCTTTTCAATATTATGGATAAGATGATCACTCTTAATCGTCGTTAAGTCATTTTTAGGCATATAAGCTATGAGAAAAGCCGCGCCTTCACGCATTTCTTTGGGCAGTTTCTCTAGTACTTTCTCCAATTCATTACGATTCATGCCGGCAGCTTTTAGTGCGTTTTTGACCGGTTTTTGATACTGACTTGGTAAAGAGGAAAGCTTGAAATCTTGTGCAGATGCTTTGAAAAAAATGGCTGTAGATAAACAGCAGAAAACTAAAGAAAATACCTTTTTGAACATAATAATATACGCTTGCTTGTTCTTTATCTATTTAAATTAATACGATTTGTATATTTCAAACATCGATAAATTGATTTTTATATGCAAAAATACGTTTTATAGTCTGGCTCGTAACTTAGAAGCCCAATTTGCATAATTTCTTCTTTGACAGCCTGTGAGCCTCTGTTCTAGCCCGATAGCTGCCTGCATTGGGACAGAGCCGTATCACAGTCCCTGTGAATCCGAGATGAATCCGACATTCTCTTGGAGTGACAGCCCTTTATTAAGGTGGACTCAACGTGGACCCAACGCGAACGAAGTACGACGATGTACTTTTGGATTGCGCTGCACTTCTAAAAAGTCAAAAGGTATTAATCCCGCACAATTTCATTTGCAAATGAATACAAATTTATTTTAGTTTGAAGATCTTTACGTCGAAGTAAAGATCATAACCCAAAAAATAATTTGAATGACAATTCCGATGAAGCCGTTTCATTTTCTATATTATAGTGTATGCTGTCTGATCCTTTTATCTGGTATGCTGTATTCCTGTCAATCGCAAAATCCGGATCGGGTGATACTTGAAAAATTGGATAGGACCTTTAATGCATCCAAATTTTATGGCCCCAAAATAAAAAGGAGTGAAGAGTTGCTGCATGCGGACGTTAAAAGTATGGATAAGAAAGAGTTGAAAGAAGTCTTTGAAACCGCCATATTTAAAAAGGATACGCTTGCTATTTTTAATTCAGAAGGGAGTCTGCCAACGTTATTTTATATCGAGTCTACCGCAGCTTGGGGAACACGGAAATTAAAGCCAGTTAAAGATTTCGGTTATCGTTATACAACTGTTTCATACAATGAAGAAAAGGATACCATAGCGATATTAAACGGAATTTCTTTTCCAGCCTTGACTGTGGCAGAGGATAAAAATGGTGAATTTGCTTATCTATATGCAATGAAGACTTCAAAAAATAAAGATGATTTTCAAAATATTTACAACTATCTACAGAAGACGTTTACAAAATTGAAGCTTCAAGATGATGCGGGAAGTGGTATAAAAGGTTGGGAAAATAAAGACTTTTACTATTTTTTACATAAAAAAAATAGAAGGGAAGAACAGATTTTTTCGTTTGGAGAAGATGAAGACGACAAGCCGACGACTACAGACATCACCGATATCCGTTTGGAAATTTATTCTAAAATTTACATCCAAAATATGCAAAAAGAGCAGGTTTACTTACCGGATTATATTCCCATTATCAAATGACAGATGTAGATAATTGGTAACCGTCAAACTTGTTACAAACCTGCATAAGCGAATTTGTTTATATTTACTTCCTTGTAAAAAAATCAATCAAATCGTTTTATTTTTATGTCAGATACTCAAATACCGACTTCCGCTTATGCAGATACCAAACCACACTATGCTGTACTTGATGGGTTACGTGGGGTCGCAGCTATTACCGTGGTTTGCTTTCATATTTTTGAAGCCTTTGCAACAAGCCATTTAGATCAGCGAATTAATCATGGTTATTTGGCGGTCGACTTTTTCTTTATGCTTTCAGGGTTTGTTGTGGGCTATGCTTATGATGATCGCTGGAAGACGATGACAACAAAAGAATTTATTAAACGAAGAATAATACGTTTACATCCGATGGTTGTTATGGGAGCGATCATTGGAGCGGTTATGTTCTATTTTCAGGGTTGTTCTGTTTGGGATGTGACCAAAGTGACATTTTCTTCGCTGGCAATCGCAACCCTATTGAATGCTTTGTTAATTCCTGCGATTCCTGGACATGAGGTGAGAGGGCTTGGGGAGATGTTTCCATTAAATGGACCAAGCTGGTCGTTGTTTTTTGAATACATCGGTAATATCCTGTATGCATTGGTCATTCGAAGATTTTCGACCAAAGCATTAGCCGGACTCGTTATTTTATTCGGAATAGGTTTGGCTGCATTTGCGATATTGGGACCCTTGGGAGATATATGTGCTGGTTTTTCACTCACAGGAACAGAATTTACGGCAGGTTCACTTCGTCTTTTATTTTCTTTTACAGCGGGCCTGTTTCTATCGAGGATATTTAAATCTTTACAGATCAAGGGGGCATTTTGGATTTGTAGTTTGATCTTAGTACCTCTTTTGGCTATGCCGCGCATTGGCGGGGCTGAGCATTTATGGATGAATGGTCTGTACGACACGTTATGTTGTGTTGTTGTTTTCCCTTTGCTTGTTGTTTTAGGAGCATCTGGCAAGGGAGAAAGCGGTATTACAAGTTGGCTTTGCAAGTTTTTAGGCGATATATCCTATCCTTTGTATATGGTACATTATCCCTTTATTTATCTATACTATGCTTGGGTCAAGAATGAAAATCTGAGTTTTGAAGAATCTCTGCCAGGAGCAGCAGCTGTTGTGATCGGAAGTATTGTGCTTGCATACGGCTGTTTGAAGTTATACGATATACCCGTACGGCGATATCTGTCAAAACGATTTCTAAGATCAAAAGGGAAATAGCCACCGGCAAACTAATCCTATATTCATTATAAAATAAAAAAACACCAATTTATGGTGTTTTTTTATGCATATTACGTAGGACAGTGACCTGTACATAAAGAAAATATCTTGTCATGTTAAATAACGCTTGAATGTCAGTCTTTTTCAAAAAAAACGTTGTTATATTTCGACGAATAAAATACCAAATAAAAGCCTAAAGGACTTCGGTACACCGTTGGATCTGACGCAAGAATATGATGAGTGGGAGAGTCCATACACAGCTTTAAGCGTGCGGATTCATAAGGACTTACTGTTTCGATCTTGCCCTCGTAAACTTTGGATATTTTACCTGCGCTTACGACGTTGAAATAAATCGAATCGTTATCCTTTATGATAAAATTATGGCTATCATATTGCCAGTCAGTTTGTTTTCCTGGGAATAGGTCGCGTTTTATATGATAAGTCCCATAATAATCTTCTTTTTTTAAGATTTTTGGGCTAGCGATCCATTGAAAAAGTTGAGACAAAGAAAAAAGTAGAATTGCGCCACCGCTGAGAGATAAAATTGCGTAACGAAAGAAGCGTCTTTCTGTGAAAATTCCGCATAACATTAAAATTACCAGCAGTGGTAGAAAAATAAATATAATGAAAAAATTGGCCCCAAATCCCATTTTATAAGTTGTTGTGGCTTCGAAGAAAACCAAATGGATTTTCTTTTACTCCTCTTATAGAAACCTACTTTCTAAATTGAAAGTTTTAACTAAAGTAGCCCCATAGCTACCAAATCCAACACAGTATACCTTCTATTGTCCAATTTATTCTTGACACATGCTTCAAGAATTTTTTTGACACCATTTGAATAGGAATCATGTCCGAGGACCTTGGTCTCAATTTTAATTTCATCATTTTTATCTTTGATCACAATCTGATGGTAGGCATGTTTCTCTAAGTAGGCAACGGGAATATTTATTTTATAAGCTTGCGTTTTCGCATCGCGAATAGAGACAACACGCTCATGAGCGACCTGTAAAGAGTTGGCGATATGATAAGCTGTACCTGGTTCAGTATTCTTGGAGGCCTGATGAGACTCCATAATAGATATTTCATAGTCTTTGAAATTATGACCAAATTGTCGGAGCATATGGAGCGTTTTTAGCAAAAGTATGGAGGTATTCGGGCAAATGACAAGTGGAAAAGCAGTATCGAGCTTTTCGGTCTCTAGGCCCGTCGAAAGTTCAATTAATACCGAACCCGTACGTGCGCAAAAATCAAGACAATCTTGTAACTCCCGGCCCGATCCGGCATGTATAACAATAGATGGAGACGTCGTTGTAATGGATGGTTGCCAAGGTGAAATTTCTACACAGGGAATGGAATAATCGGCTTCCAATATTGCGTTTGCCAGTTTTCCTGATCCTACTACAAAGGCTTTTTTTGTATTCATATTGCTTGTTTTATCACACCATCCGCTATCCTTTTAACTGTGAATCGATAAAAAGATACCGGATGAATTTGTAAAGAAGTAAAGGCTGTGCTTGAGTGAGGTAAGTTACAAAAATAGACTGTAAAATTTAGTCTTTGCTATTATGGAATTATTCTTTTTTCACGCATTTCGTCAAAGAGTTGATAAAACATTTGTTCAGTATCGATAAATTCATGGAAGCCGAGTCGTCTCGCCTTTGTGCCGTCGGCAAAAAAATCATAATCCCAAGAAAAGACAAAGTCGCCAAAAGTCCAAGCTGAAACCTGCGCATAGTTATAGCTTAATGCATGCTTTTCTTTTAATTTTTGCCATACAGGTTCCTTATCTGCCATCATCGTTTCGAGTGATAGCGGGATCGGGTCAGCACTTTGCATATCAAAATAGGCTGCTAATTTGGGCCATAGTTCCTTCCAGCGGAAGAGATCGCCATTGTTAATGTTGAAGGCTTGATTGGCCGCTTGTGGATTGGTCGAGGCCCATACCGTTGCTTTGGCTAATAGTGTTGAATCGGTCATTTCCATCAATGTCTGAAAAGCGCCAATTTTTCCTGGAAACCGAAGCGGAATACCGAGTTCTTTTGAGATAGATGCATATACAGCAATGAGTAACGCTAAATTCATCGGATTATTGGGAGCCGTTCCACCAACAACGGACGGACGGATCGCCGACCAAGTCCATTTCTTACCTTTTTGCAGTTGTTCGAGGTATTGCTGTTGACTGGTATTGAATTCAGGCGGCATATGTCCGGCATCTGATTCTTTGGCCGGTGTCTTGAAAGGGCCCAAATGAGCACCGTATACTTTATACCCCTGCATTAAGCTGATGTGTTGAAGATTACTCGCTATTGGTTCCACCACAGTCAAAACATTGCTTAGCATTCTCATATTGGGCTCTACCAGCTCAGCCCAGGTCGGTCTATCCTGATATGCAACATAGTAAATATGAGTCACTGAATCCAAGTTACCTAGTTTTTTGATACAATCGGCTATATCTAATAAATCTACAGCGATGAAACGAACCTTATTCCGATCGGCATTTGTTCGTCTTGATAAACCTATAATTTCCCATTCTTCCGTCTTTTCAAGGTAGTCTATGAGATTGTTGCCTATGACGCCATTGGCGCCCACTACTAAAGCGGTGTTTTTTCTAGTCTTCATCTTTGTCTATTATTTATAAAGCCAAAGTTAGTTGGAAGCCTAGTGGGGTTTAATGTAAAAATCCAACATAATTATGTATATTTCTGAAATGAAACGTTATCGTCAGTTTGAACCGGTGCTTATTTCAGGATTTAAGATGCTCGAATGGAACCATCCTGAACACAATCACAATCATTACGAGTTTATCTTTATTCGGGAGGGTGTCGGACGACATATCGTTAATGGACATTCATTTCCCTACGGGGCAGGAACGATCTTTCTACTTGGGCCAGATGATCAGCATTATTTTGAAATCGAACAACTCACACATTTTGTTTATCTTAAATTTACCGACGCCTACCTTGGTCGTGACACTTCGGGTGCTACGCCCGCAATACAACAGCTGGAATATATCATAAAAAGTAGAGAAACCCATCAGATGGGGTTTCAATTAGCGGGGGAAGATAAGATGGTGATAGAACAGATCTTTGATATACTCCTTTTATTTAAGAAAGATCAAATCGGAAATCAGGAACTTATTTGGTTGCAATTATTCAGCATTGCACATGTTCTGCAGCGAAATATGCCTGAATTGCGTAGTAGTAGTACCAAAAGTCGCGATCTGCAGGCTATGTTTTGCTATATTCATAAAAATATTTACGATCCCAACTGTCTGCGGATACAAATGATGGCGAAGCACTTTAATATTGCCAACGATTATCTTGGTATTTACTTTAAACGTCAGGCAGGGATTACCTTACGGGACTATATTCAAAACTACCGCAGTACATTGATACGTCAACGAATAGCAACAGGAAGAGTTACCTTAAAGGAAATTGCTGTTGAATTTGGGCTGACCGATGTAAGTCACCTGACGAAGATTATACATAAAACGTAGTCCATTTCCATCGAAAAGCATTGAAATCAAATTTAATCTATAATATTTATCCCGTAGAAGATAAAAATGCAATAAAAATATGGAGAAACGGTATGAACCTTTTACCACCTAACCCTACAGAAATGAATAAAATTGAACCTGTGGAGCGAATTCTATTGCTGGATTAGGAAAATGGCGCCAATAACGCCTAGCGAAAAAATTTGGCTGGGGGAGTTGATTTTTCGACATTTTTTGTAGATTTGTCGAGTAATGACAGGTCAACAGGAAAATATTAAAGAGGAAATTATCTTATCATCCATGAAAGTGTTTGAAACATATGGATTTGCAAGGGTTTCTATGCAGGATATTTCAAAAGCTTGTGGAAAGGGGCGGAGCACCTTATATTACTATTTTACCAGTAAAATGGATGTCTTTGATGCAATTGCTGAGTATCTATGTCAGCAAGTGTTTGAGGTCGCGAGTAAAACTTATAACAGGGACGCTTCACTGGAAGATAATTTAGTCGGTTTTTTACAAGCAAAACTACGTCAGATTAATTTAATTACGAAACGTTTTCATCTCGCATTCGAAGATATGAAATCCGATCCAGCCTTGATGGTTTCGAAAACACGTTATATGCTGGACGACGAGATTAAGTTGATTCGTGAAATGATTGAATTAGCCGTTAGGAAAGAAGAAATTCAGGCCTTAGAGGAAAAGGATATCCTGTTTTTATCCGAAATGTTAGTGACAACATCACGTTGTTTTGAGCAGGAAGTTTTACTTTTTGATCGTTTTCCAGATTTTGAAGCTAGGCTTTCCTGGTTGACAAGTATATGTGTTAAGGGGTTGCGCTAACAATTAGGCAGTGTAGCGCGAAGTAATTATTTTGAACAGTAAGGATGTAGATTTATTGTTCTTTTTTTTGAAGCTTGTTTCGACAAAAATACAAAATATGTCTATTTTGATTGGTCGATTCTTTTTATACAGACAATAAACAGGATTACAACTATGGTGTTAAATGCGAAAGTAGGAAAGTCGGTAAATAGCTTTGCATCAGAAAGATGCGTTTTGGTCATGGTGGAGACAGAGGAAACAATCCGCCCTGAAATGATGGGATTGTTGGATCCAGATATTGATTGTTATTTATTAATACACAACGATGTGGAGCGCTTGGATAGCCTAGCTCTTGCGCTGGAAAATGAAAATAAAAAGGTTCGACTAGCCCGAGATTTTGAGGAACTGAAACAGATGCGTTTTTTGAACCACCCATTACAACAAATTGCCGTTAAAATTTTGAAATAATCTAAATATGTATAAAGTTGTTTATTCTTTATCTCGTAAGCTGAAGTGGAAAGCCAGCGAGATTTATCATTTTCTCTATCAAAGTTTCCCGGAGATAAAAAATATTGATTTATTGTTGGATGACCAGCAATTTTTGCTTGTCCTTCGGATTAGCACCCGATTGGAATTTTCTATTCTGAATATATGCCAGAAGCAGGGCTTGGCAATGCAATTTGTACAGGTCGAGGATACTGATTAGGTTTTCCGATTTACAAAGCTAGCCTATTAGAGATGTTCAGGCATGATACGATGAGCCGTAAAGAAATATCAATTTGAGCTTTATAGCAAAATCATTCTGAAAGTTACTTTTTACTTTTGATATCGTTCCTTCAAAACATTTTTCACATCCATTGGTTAATTTTATCGTGCGGATGGAATCTGTGTTGCATCATAGGAATTTTATGCATTTATTTAAAACAGAAAACAACAATTTTATCAAGTATGAGTACATTTTCAATTAGAGCTTTTGGAACAAGCGCACCAACGGCTGATCTAAAACAGATGGATATTGAACGCCGTGAAGTGACGGATAAAGATGTCGAGATTGATATCTTATTTTGTGGGGTTTGTCATTCGGATTTACATACAGCGCGAAATGAATGGGGCGGAACCGTTTATCCGAATGTACCCGGTCATGAAATTGTGGGTCGAATTACTAAAGTTGGATCCGCTGTAACCAAGTTTAAAGTTGGTGATTTGGCCGGCGTAGGCTGTATGGTAGATAGTTGTCGCGAATGTGAAAGTTGTAAGGAAGGATTGGAACAGTATTGTGAAAATGGAAATATCCAAACATACAACGGACACGATAAGCACCTTAATAAACAGACATTTGGTGGTTATTCTGAACGTGTTGTAGTAGATCAGGATTTTGTGCTCCACATTCCTGAAAATTTGGATCTCGCAGCGACAGCACCTTTATTATGTGCTGGAATTACCACTTATTCACCTTTGAGGCATTGGAATGTGGGACCAGGAAAAAAAGTTGGTATAGTTGGTATAGGTGGCTTGGGACACATGGGAGTCAAAATCGCGAAAGCAATGGGAGCGCAGGTCGTTGTTATTACAACGTCTGCTTCTAAAGTTGATGACGCCAAACGTTTGGGTGCTGACGAAGTGATCTTGTCAACTGATGTAGAACAAATGAAGGAACATGCAGGAACATTACATTTTATTTTGGACTGTGTTTCGGCACAACATGATATCAATGCCTATTTAAGTTTATTGAAACGAGATGGTTCTTTGACTCTCGTTGGTGCTCCGGAGCATCCACTTCCTGTGGCTCCTTTTAGTCTGATTCCAACACGTAAGAGTTTTTCAGGTTCTATGATCGGAGGGATAGCCGAAACACAGGAGATGCTTGATTTTTGTGGTAAACACAATATTATATCCGATATAGAGCTGATTAAAATGCAGGATATCAATCATGCCTATGATAGACTATTGAAAAGCGATGTTAAATACAGGTTTGTTATTGACATGGCGAGTTTGAAAAACTAGCACAAGAAAATTATTCAATGCTGAACCATCAAGGGGAATTTCGAGTACCTTTGATGGTTCAGTTTGTTTATATAGGTATTTTCACCTAATTATTGAGCTAACCTTTTACCCTTTAAAATTGTTAATATGGGGTAGTGAATTCAACTATTGGTCGTTTTTATGGAAAAAGATAAAATTATTGTATTTTGGTTTCGTCGGGATCTACGTCTGGATGATAATGCTGGGCTTACTCGCGCCTTAGCTTCGGGCTATCCTGTATTACCTATATTCATATTTGACGAGGATATTCTAATGCAATTGGAGGATAGGAGGGATCGACGTCTTCATTACATCCATCAGGCTTTAACCCGTATCAATACCCTACTCAGAGAAAGTGGCGCAACTTTGAATACGTTCTATGGTAAACCTATCGCTATCTACAGGGAGTTGATTGAAAAATTCGATGTGCAGGGAATCTATTGTAATCGGGATTATGAACCGAAAGCAATTCGTCGGGACAAAGAGATTTTCGAGCTTTGTACAGCTAGGGGAATTCCTTTCAAAGCTGTGAAAGATCAGGTTATTTTCGATAAAGGAGATATTTTAAAGAATGATGGAACACCCTATACGGTTTATACGCCGTATGCAAAAAAATGGCGGGAGAAATTACGTCCTGAGGACCATCTTTCCTATACCTACACGACGGGATTTTTCTTTCAGCAGAACCATCAGCAGATTATTTCTTTGGCGAATTTAGGGTTTCTGGAGACTGACCTTATTTTTGAAGAACCAGAGCTGAATGCGACGATTATTGACCATTATGATACCACCCGCGATTATCCGGCATTAATGGGCACAACCAAATTGGGGATCGCACTTCGTTTTGGAACAATCAGTGTTCGTCAATGTGTTACTTTTGCTTTAAAACACAATGCGACCTGGTTGTCTGAATTGATCTGGCGTGAATTTTTTATGCAGATACTCTATCACTATCCACATGTTGTTACGGAGTCCTTTAGAAAGCAATACGATGCCATACAATGGCGAAACGACGAAGTTGAATTCCAGCAATGGTGCAACGGAGAGACCGGATATCCTATGGTCGATGCGGGTATGCGCCAATTGAATAGTTCGGGTTATATGCACAATCGCGTACGAATGGTCGTAGCCAGTTTTCTTTGTAAGCATCTTTTGATTGACTGGAGATGGGGGGAGGCCTACTTTGCACAAAAACTAAATGATTATGAGCTGTCAGCCAACAATGGTAACTGGCAATGGGCCGCAGGCAGTGGTTGTGACGCAGCCCCGTATTTTAGGGTTTTTAATCCGACGCTCCAGGCTGAGAAGTTCGATAAAAATCAGGAATATATAAAACAATGGGTTCCTGAATTAAACACTTTAGACTATTGTAAGCCTATTGTTGACCATCAGTTTGCCCGTGATCGTGCGATAAAGACCTACGCAAAGGCGTTGAAATAATGGTATTGAATGTCTGCTCCTTACGAGCGGTTTTAAGGACCAACAAGTAGGAGCGGACATTCAATGTATCTAATTTTATTGATCTAAAAACTCGGCAACAAATGCGTCAAATGCCTGTGGATTTTCGGCTTGAACCCAGTGACCGGCATTGGGAATTGTTTTAAACACGGCATTAGGAAATTGTTCCCTGATCTTAATTTTATCTTCAGGTAATATATATCTTGATTTCTCTCCAGGTAGAAATAATGTGGGACCGTTGAATATTCCCGATTTTACCCCGACAGTGATGAACTCCGTATATTTATTTTTTAAAACATCCAGATTAAAGCGCCAATCTAATTTCCGATCTTCTCTGATATATACATTTTTCAATAAAAATTGGATAACTCCCGGATCACTCAAATAGTGTTCAATCTTTACTTGTACATCTTTCCTGTTATCCAGTGTTGTGATATCCACAGCAGATAGCGCATCGAAGATATCCTCGTGATGTGGCGGATAAGCTTTTGGGGCTATATCAGCGATGATCAGTTTTTCAATTTTTCCGGGATGATCAATAGCAAATTGCATCGCTACTTTTCCGCCCAAAGAATGGCCCAATAGGAGGACTTTATCTGCTCCAATGGATGTTATATAGGCCAGCAGATCTTCTACCATAACTTCCACCGACATATCTTCACTATGGAAACTTCGTCCGTGATTACGAAGATCGAGTAAATGTACCTGTCTTTTCTCTCCGAAACTACGACCAAAGGATCCCCAGTTGTCTGCCATACCAAAAAGCCCATGCAGAACAATTAATGGAGTGCCACCGTTATCTGCGCCATATATTTTGCTGTGTTGTAATTCTTTCAATGCCATGCTATCTATTATTGCAATTATCACCTCTCTGTGATCTGTATATGCAGCGAAGTTAGCTTTTGTTGGTGATTTTTTGATCGAAATTATGTAAAACATTTACATCACTTCCTAGTTGATCCCATCTTGTCGCTCTTATCAAAATGGTAGTATTTGGTGATTTATTGGTAGTTCATCGCCGCCATGTCCACCTTAATTTTGTGTAAACTTAATTCATAAAATAGATGAGCAATAGCGCGTTAATAGTCATTGATCTTCAAAATGAGTATTTTGAAGATGGCGGAATGGAACTTGTCGATCCGTTGAAAGCAGGTAAGAATGCAAGAAGAGTGATCGACCAATTTAGGCGAAGAAAATTGCCAGTGGTTCATATCCAACATATTTCTTCAGATCCCAAAGCAATGCCATTCTTTATTGATGGTACAAGAGCTGCCGAAATTCATGAAAGCGTAAGTCCAATGCCAAATGAGCTTGTCATACGTAAACATTTTCCCAACAGCTTTAGAGAGACAGAATTATTGGATTACCTTCGCAAAAATAAGATCGAGGAACTTGTTGTCGTAGGCATGATGACCCATATGTGTATTGATGCCACGGTACGTGCTGCTTTCGATTTGGGCTTTCCATGTACGGTAATTGATGATGCCTGTGCGACGCGCGATCTTGAGATCAATGGCTTAGTAGTTGGTGCACTGGAGGTTCAGCATGCCTTTCTCGCAGCATTGGCATTCTTTTATGCGGAGGTTCAGGACACCGAGACGTACTTGGAACGCCATTGATTTCAATGAAAGTTGGGCCATGTGGTTGCCGATCTGCACGGCTCGATTTTCATAACGTCAATTTGTATATGTAATTCAGCATCTATTTTTTGAATTCCTGAATAAATGCACCAATGGTTTTTCCAGTTTGAGTTTTGAAAAACCGCATTAAATGATTGGGTTCTGAAAAGTTAAGGTCAAAAGCAATTTGATTAACGGAATGGTCAGAATGGATAAGAAGGTCCTGAATCTCGAATAGTAAACGCTGCCGAAGTAGGTGTGTCGCTGTGGTATTAAACTGTGCTTTAACGGCCTGATTTAACGTAATCCTACTTATTCCCATGAGTGTCGCATATTCGTTTACCCGTTGTTTTTCCCGAATGAACTGTTCCATAAGTTCTTTAAATTGATAGGCGAAGTTATTTTCCGCTTTTTGGTTCGGCAGCTTATTCAAGCGGGCATATTTTCGGTTTAAAGTCTGCAATAGGTAATAAAGTAAAGATCGAATAATATGGGCACTATCTGCTTGGGTTTCGATAAGTTCAAGTTTAATTTCGGCAAGAAGACCACAGAATTTTGACATATGTGTGTCATCTGCTATAATTTGGGGAACATAACTAAGCTGGTAGAAATATAATAGTTTATATGTGAATAGTTTATCTGAAAAGAAATCATTCAAAAAGTCTTCCTGAAAAATCAATGTTGTAAATTCAAGGTGTTCTGGATCCAGTTCCCAGGTATGTTTTTGAAAAGCCGAAATAAAGATGATTGAATTGTCGGACAAGGAGAGGATCTCTTGCCCCAATATTAATCTACCTTTGGCTTTTTTGAAAAATAGAATTTCAAAAAAATCTTTATGGTAAGTATCTTGATGTGTATAATCCGTTTCTTTTTCATTGAGGACATTCAACAAAAACTCAACACCGCATTCACCCTTATGGAATTTTATTGTTCTCAATCTAGATTACTTTAATGAACCAAAAATACTAAACTTTATACGTTACACCAGCCTAAATACAAATATTATCGTACCGTTTTAGTCTCATGTTCATTGCCGCAACTAAGCAGGGAATAAGGATTGGAGGCGAAGTGTTTGAATGGTAAAAAGGTTTTCTGTTATTGGGTATTTTTCAAAAAAGTAATCAAAACAGTAATCAGAACAGTTCATGGAGAATAGATGAGTTGGGGGGGATGTTATGAGAGAAGCTGAATTTTGAAAATGGAAATAAAATTTTTGGTAAAAGTGATTTTCATCACTTTTTTGTTGGGAAGAATACGCTACATTTACTGCCGTAGCCATTTATCCAGTAAGATTAGTCTTTGGTATCGACAAAAATTATTTAGCCATAAAAATATATTATTTGGGGGTTTTCTCGTTATGAGAGGCCCCTTAATTTTTATAACAACCTCTAGTTCTGAGATGAAGGGACTATGTACGCCACCGCAAGCTTGAAGTCTTGTTTTAAAGAAAATAGGTCTTTTCGACCGCTTTCAATAACTTGTTCGAAAAGACCTATAGGTGTCTTCTTATTCCTGCTTAGTAAATTGCATTCTGTGCCGTTAATATAACAGGAGCGCCATCGGTAATGAGAATTGTATGTTCATGTTGCGCCATGAATCCACCTTTGTCCCCAACCATTGTCCAGCCGTCGTTGAGTTCGGTCGCGTATGTGGAGGTCGTTGAAATAAAGGTTTCAATAGCAACAACGGTATTTTTTCGAAATCTTCGTTGGTCGAAGCGATTTTTATAGTTAAGCAATTCATCGGGTTCCTCATGCAGACTTTTTCCTACACCATGTCCGCCAAGGTTCTTGATGACTTTATAGCCTCTTTTTTTCGCTTCAGTTTCTATTAGATGCCCAATATCGGCTATTTTCACACCACCACGAATATTATTGATTGCTTTTTGAAGAATTTCTTTTGATGCTTTTACCAATTTTTCGTGTTGAAATATGTCCTTTCCTATAACAAAAGAACAACCATTATCAGCCCAATACCCATCCAGTTCGGCAGATACATCGATATTGATCAAATCACCTTCTTGTAGTAGCCTTTCCGCGGTAGGTATTCCGTGGCAAAACTCGTTGTTTATACTGATACAGGTGTAGCCCGGGAAACCATAGGTAAGAGCAGGAGCAGAATTCGCACCCATGCTTTTTAATATTTCGGCTCCATATTCGTCAAGCTCTTTCGTGGACATACCCACTTGAGCATGTGCTATCATAGCTTTTAAGGTGATGGCAACGGCATCGCTCGCTTTTTGTATGCCTGTTAGTTCTGTTTCATTCGTTATAGACATCGCTGATGTTTTTATTGTGGAGCAGGTGAGCTCTGTTTTTTATTTTGTTATTTATAACTACCGGGAACAAATGATTGAAGGTCATTTTGTTTTAATCGGATATAAACCAGTACAAAGGTCTTAATAAAATTGAATAAAATAGGCATTTGCTTGCGATTACAAGTAAATATACTGTGTTTGGGCGTTAAAAGTCTAATAACAAATGCCGAAAAGCAATGTGTTTTTGCCCTAGTTTTTATTGTTTTAGTCCTTTGTTTTGATGTTTAGACATTTATTTTTTTATGTATCTTTACATAACTTTATGATGTTGCTATTGATCATTTAAATTAGAATAAAATGGCTTTATTAGATACCCTAGCATGGCGTTATGCCACAAAAAAATACGACCCTACAAAAAAGGTCGCTCAGGAAGATTTGGATAAGATTTTGGAGGCAGCACGTATGGCTCCGAGCTCGTCTGGACTTCAACAGTTCCGTGTGATTGTGATTACGAATCAGGAATTAAAAGAAAAAATTGTACCTGTGGCTTGGGGGCAACAAATTGTTGCTGATAGCTCACATTTATTGGTCTTCGCAGGATGGGATAGCTATACGGACGAACGTATTGATAATACCTTCGACAAGATGAATGCGTTGAGAGGTTTACCTTTAGACACCACTGACGAGTATAAAAATAGATTAAAAGCACAGTTATCGAGCCTATCCGTTGAGCAACAAGCAGCCCATGCGGCTAAACAAGCCTATATTGCTTTTGGTCTGGCAATTGCTCAGGCTGCAGAATTAGGCGTTGATGCGACTCCAATGGAGGGTTTTTCAAATGCCGAATTGGATGAACTTCTTGGTTTAGATAAACTGGGATTGAAGAGTGCAGTCATGCTTCCTTTAGGCTATCGGATGGAAGAACAAGATTGGTTGCTGAAGCTGAAAAAATTTAGACTTCCGAAAGAGGAATTTTTGATTGAACTCGCATAAATTGCAGAACAGTATAAAAAAAGCGTTTCAACACTTGGTTGAAACGCTTTTTTTATAATTGCCTCCAACTTACCCAGGGACCGCCTTTATAGACTACATAAGTTTACTGTTTGCCCCTTTTTTAGTTTGACATATTGTATGGTGTTATCTTTCTGTAAGGTCTTTTTCGTACTGACATACATGAGCGTCTTGGGTTCAAAAATTCGAAAGGTACCATCTTCGGTCGCAGTTATTTTCAGCATAACGATTTTATCTCCTTTTTTTTCAGCGCTCACGATAAATCCGCCCATCGTTCTTAAATTTTTGAAAGATGCTGTTGCCCATTCAGCAGGTAAGGCTGGGAAAATTTCTACATAGTTATTCTTGCTCTGAATGAGCAATTCGTGTATTCCTTGTGCAAACGCAAAGTTACCTTCCAACGTAAATGGTCGATACGTAAAGTCTGAATATTGCCCACCTTTCTGGTCGCCATTCAGATGAAAGGAATTGGTGGAACAAAAGTTCTGCGCAAATTTTTGAAGATTGCTAACGGCTTCCTTTCCTTGTTTAGCTCGCGCGTGTAAACAAGCCATCCATGCAAAGGAATAACCTACCCACGCACGGGTACCCAGTTTTTCAATATGATCTAGGGAACTTTCGATGAGCTCTTTTTCCTGCGGATTATTGATGTCTAATAAATCCAATGGATAAATTGCCATATAGGGAGACATATGCCGATGGGAATGTTTCATTGGAAGATTTACAGCAACTTGTAGTCCGGTTTTATCCGTCGCATAATGAGGTAGTTGGGCCTTACATTTTAACCAAGCTTGCGCTTCTTGCGGTTTTCCCATTGCTGTGCTCACCTCAGTAGCAGCCTGGAATAGAAAATGCGCTAAGCTAAGGTCGAAATTGGTCCAATTGTCAAACCACGCTGATACACTATTGTCGTTGTATTCGGGACTGCTACTCAAAGGCAGATAACGGAGTCCATTTTTTAATGTGGTTATATTCTTAAGGTAAGTCGCAGACTCAATGATATAGGGATAGGCTTGTTCTCTTAGAAAGGTTTTATCCATACTATATTTCCATTGCCAATAAAAATGTTGGGCCGCCCATGCACCAATCGTAGGAGAAAGAGAATACTGAATCCATCCACCCATAGGGTCTCCATTTAAAGTAAGGACACCGGGTACATTCAGCCCATCGACACCGAAATATTGCTTTGTAAAGTCGCGATTTTTTTTGCGGATCTTCCAGAGCCAATCTGTATAGCTTTTGGCTTCGGCTAATCTATTCCGCGAATAGGCTGGCCAATAGCTCAATTGGGTGTTAAGGTCATTGTGAAAGTCTCCTTTCCAAGGGGGGAGGCCACCATTATCTGCCGTCCATACGGCCTGAAGCGTAATTGCTGGAGCGCCTTCTCTTGCGATAGCACCGAGCTTGTACATATCAAGATAATATTGCTTTTCAAGATTTTTTTCAGGAATAGTTATACTTGATTTGGACCAATAGTTTGACCACCAATGCAAATGGCTTACTTGTTCTTCGGTGTATTTTTTGAGGGAAAGTTCAGAAGGGTTTGCCCTTTGATCGTTGACGATTGTCCAATATCCAATCAGTTTTTTAGCTGATATTTTTTCCCATCTCAATACAACTTCAAAAAAATGATTGTCATAAGTTTTTTGGTGCAGCACTTCGTAATTGCTGGTTCTGGTTATATTTCCTTGCTTATATCCTAATCTTCCTAAATCTTGACCTTCTACAACGCTTTTGTTTTCATCTTTGTTTGCGCTATTTTCATATTGATGGGGAATTAATTGAGGAACAAGTTCACTCACATTGTTTCCTGTAATTTCAAAATAGCCAAAGGGTTTATAGGCGTGTATGAAGGTTCTTAATATCCGACCATCTTTGAATTTAAGAATATTGGTGGCCTGTTCCAAGTCAAGTACGTTCGAAACGACAGGGCCAAATTTCGCTAAGTCAAAGAACAGCGACGCTGCTGGAAGCTTGGTGGGATAGGGGGATCTATCGTAAGGAGCGTCTCCCCACTCTTGTACAATGCCATAGCTGTTGTTTTTTATTTGTTGTTGGACCCAATTGAAATTGTGGTTTTCTATTGCAAAGGCCTTTCTTTCATCCCATAGATCTGCGCGATCAAGTGAAAATCGAATCGTATTATCTTTTTTCCAAATCAGTGCACCCAATTGACCATTTCCCAACGGAATGGCTTCATCCCACCGCGAAGCTAACTGATCGAAATGGAGGTTGTTGTCCGGTGTCGGTTGACCGAAAGAGAACACTGTAAACGAACAGAAGAGTATTAAATAAAGATATTTCATAATTGAAAGGGTTAGCTTGTAAATTTAAAACTCTGGAAGGGGAGATACTGACACTATTGTTACTTTTTTGCATACTATTTTATCTATGCGATGCCCTTGAGCCTGTTGAAATCATTTTAATAGCAGATTTAGCGGTGGTTGTATGCAGTGCAGAAAACTAAAAAAGTTAATTCGTATCGAAATTGTTATACTTTTTGATTCGAATAAATATGTCGCAAAAGTGTTGTTTTATTGTCTGCTGTTTAACCAAGGAAAGTACGTTATGCTGTCTTAAATCAACCTTTTGAGCAGGTGGGTCTATAGTGTCCAGAAAATCTCGCAAGGGCAAGGGGTAATATTGTTTATGTTTCTGTTAATCTAGTTTTAGTATAATCCAGTGTTGTTCTCTAATTTTATCCTACTCGAAACGAGCACATTTATGGAATAGTTTCGGCTCCACTTAACGAAGAAAATAATCATTATTCATTTCGTTTAGTGCATAAACCTAAAATAATACAGAATAGATATATCCCCAGGCTATGAAAAAAAAGATTTTGGTGCTAATATTATTCGCGCTTGTGCTTATTGGTACAAGCATTTTGACTTTTGGAAAAAAAGAGCCAGTTGATTTTAGCGCTGATGTTAAACCGATATTGAATAAACATTGTATCACGTGCCATGGTGGGGTTAAAAAAAATGGTGGTTTAAGTTTTCTTTTTGAAAATGAGGCATTCGCCAAAGCCGAGTCAGGCAAATCAGCAATTATTCGTGGCGATGGCGAACACAGTGAACTGGTAAAGAGACTGATTTCCGATGATCCTGAATTGCGTATGCCTTACAATGCCCCTAAACTGAATGACGATGAAATTGATATACTCAAAAGATGGATCGATGAAGGAGCTAAGTGGGGAGAGCATTGGGCCTATACAACACCTAAGGAAACGGAGGTCCCTAAACCTTTTTCGTTGCTCAGTATATTTGGTGTAAAGCCCAAAGGGGTGAACAATACGATAGATTTTTTTGTTTTGGATAAGATGAAGGAGAAGAAATTGTCCTTTGCAGATGAAGCCGATAAAGCATTGTTGCTCCGAAGAGTGTATTTGGATCTAATTGGTATCCCACCCTCGTTGGCGGAGATTCAAGCCTTTGAAGCAGACCAGCGTGATGATGCTTATACCCGGCGGGTAGACAGTCTGTTGGCTTCTCAGAAATATGGCGAAAAGTGGGCGAGTTGGTGGTTGGATATGGCACGATATGCCGATACGAAGGGCTACGAAAAGGATGGCTCGCGCACGATATGGACTTATCGGGACTGGGTCATCAAGGCCTTAAACAAGGACATGCCTTATGATGAATTTACGATTGAACAGCTTGCCGGGGATTTGCTGCCGGAGCCAACCAAGGATCAGCTTATCGCAACCGCCTTCCATCGCAATACCATGAATAATGATGAGGGTGGGACCGATAGTGAGGAATTTCGGATGGCTGCGGTTTTGGATCGTTTAAATACAACTTATCAAGTATGGTTGAGTACGACCTTCGAATGCGTGCAATGTCATAGTCATACTTATGATCCGTTTAAATTTGAAGAATATTATAAATCGTTAGCTTTTTTTAACAACACCAGAGATGAAGATACCCAAGGTGATCATCCTAAACTGCGTTTTTATACTACACAGGATGAAAAGCGAATTGACAGTATAAAGAGGTGGTTGTCGACGACAGGAAATGCAAGCTTGGTAAAATCAACAGATCTATTCCTTCACACCCTTGAGCCCAAAGTCCATGCGCATTACAGCGACCAAATAGTAGATGGTGCGCTTTATGATACGAAATGGTTGGGGGTGCGAACTGGAGGATCGGCTCGATTAAGGGCAATAAACCTGAATAATAAACAGCAATTCTTCATGAATTTCTGGACAGGTGCGGTAGGTGGAAAATTGGAAATTCACTTGGATAAACTTAGCGGACCAATACTTGCCGTTATTGATTTGCCGAGTACGAATGGAAGACAGGTTATTCAGTCTCCCATAAGTGCGACTCGTGGTGTACATGACTTATATCTGGTTTTCAAGAATCCATCTGTCGCTCATGGACAGCCGATCTGCATGATTGAATGGTTTGCATTTCGCGAGAACTTTCCACATGAAAAGTCACTGGATAATATGAATTTTCAAAAAACTTTTCTCCAGTTGGTCAATATGCAACCTGAGGGGGTACCAATCATGATTGAAAATCCCAAAGACATGCATCGTAAGACCAATGTATTTATACGCGGTAACCGCCTGTCGCTAGGTGCTGAAGTGCAGCCCACGGTTCCGGCATCACTGAATAGTTTCCCTAAGGGGGCTCAACGTAATCGCTTGGGTTTTGCGCAGTGGATTGTCAGCAAGGAAAACCCATTGACAGCGCGAACTTTAGTTAATCGCGTATGGGCTCAACTATTTGGTCGGGGGCTTGTTGAACCATTGGGAGATATGGGCACACAGAGTATTCCACCGATTCACCGAGAATTACTAGATTATCTTGCCCTGGATCTGATGAATACCAAAAAGTGGAGTATAAAAAAATTGATCCGCGAGATGGTATTATCCGGAACTTATAAGCAGTCCTCTAGCTTGAACAATTCCAATTTTGAAAAGGATCCACAGAATTATTATTTGGCAAGGGGACCTCGCTTTAGATTATCTGCCGAACAGATTCGTGATCAGGCTTTAGCCGTAAGTGGATTGCTCAGCAATAAAATGTACGGACCAAGTGTAATGCCATACCAACCGGATGGGGTATGGATGACTGTATATAGCGGTGAGTCCTGGGTGAAAAGTGCTGGAGAAGATCAATACCGAAGAGGCATCTATACGTTTTTAAAGCGTACGAGTCCCTATCCTTCCTTTGTTTCTTTCGATGCTTCTAGTCGGGAGGTTTGTTTGGTCGACCGTATCCGTACCAATACACCGCTACAAGCGCTCGCTACATTAAACGATCCTGTTTACCTCGAAGCGGCTAAACATTTGGGGGCTATTATGGAAAAGGAGGGAAATGGAAACCTTAGAAATGGTATCCGTGTCGGTTATAAACGTGCAATGTTGAAGGATGCCGATGAAAAGAAACTCAAAGAGCTGGAACATCTTTATCAAAAAGCGTTGATTGATTTCAGCAAAAAGCCTGATTCGGCAGCCAAGTTTTTGAATGAAGATTTAGCAAAAAGCAATGTAAAGGTCCTGCCTTCAAAAGCTGCCTACATGCTTGTTGCCAATGCCGTGTTGAATCTGGACGAATTTTTAACGAAATCATAAATATGGACTGAAACTTCTGAATAAGGGCTTTCGTATGAAAACGAAGTCTTTTGTTAAGAAGGTTAAGGACTATGAAATAATAAGAATATAAACCGAAATGAGCTAAAGCTGCAGACTAAAAATTTAGCGACACAGCCCGTTCATATGTAATGATAGTCAGATGAAAGATCTAAATAAGCTAATAAAAGAAGCGCAACAATTTGAATTGCAGGCTGTCACAAGAAGACATTTCCTAAAGGATTGTGTGGCAGGTATCGGAGGTATTGCTTTGGGTAGTTTGCTGACGAGTTGTAATGGATGGGGACAGTCAAAATCAGCAGAAAAGTTGGATCTGAATGCTCTCAATCCGCTGGTACCCAAACCTCCTCATTTCCCAGGTAAGGCTAAAAGTGTAATTTATCTGCATATGGCCGGTGCTCCGTCGCAATTGGAGTTATTTGATTACAAGCCTGCATTGCAGAAATTACATAATCAACCTTGCCCGGAGTCCTTACTCGCAGGAAAGAAATTTGCCTTTATTCGTGGGGTTCCAAAAATGTTGGGGCCACAGGCTACTTTTAAACAGTATGGAGCAAGTGGAGCTTGGGTATCAGATCATTTGCCTCACTTTAGTAAAGTTGTTGATGAAGTGAGTTTTCTGAAGGCCGTGCATACCGATCAGTTCAATCACGGTCCAGCGCAATTGTTTATGCATACGGGAAGTGCCCGTCTCGGCCGGCCAAGCATTGGTTCATGGGTAACTTATGGCCTGGGATCTGAAAATAGCAATTTACCCGGATTTGTTGTGTTAACATCGGGAGGTAAAACACCGGATGCAGGAAAAAGTGTCTGGGGAAGTGGATTTTTACCATCGGTATACCAGGGCGTTCAATGTCGTTCAAAAGGTGATCCCGTATTATATATTGCCGATCCTGAAGGGATGGGAAGGGATATGAAGCGTGATTTGATTGATGCCATAAATAACGTCAACAAAACAGAATACGATACCTTTAGAGACCCAGAAACCTTGTCGCGGATTGCACAATATGAGATGGCTTATAAAATGCAGGTTGCAGTTCCTGAAGTGATGGACATCAATAATGAACCTGCTTATATTCACGAATTGTACGGAACTGAGCCGGGTAAAGAATCGTTTGCCAATAATTGCCTCTTGGCTCGGAAACTCGTAGAAAAGGGGGTACGATTCGTTCAGTTATTTGATTGGGGTTGGGACAGTCACGGTACAAATCCCGCAGATTCGATTGATCTTGGCTTTAAAAATAAATGCCGGGAGATAGATCGACCAATGACCGCATTGATTATGGATCTAAAACAACGTGGTTTGCTGGAAGAAACACTAGTCGTGTGGGGAGGGGAATTTGGACGTACACCGATGCAAGAAAATAGGGACAACAGCGATATGCCATTCCTGGGACGCGATCATCATACAGACGCCTATACCATCTGGATGGCAGGCGGGGGAGTTCGTAATGGCATAAGTTACGGTCAAACCGATGATATCGGGTTCGCGGGGGTAGAGGGGCGCAGTTCTGTACACGATGTCCATGCGACTATGCTCCACCTTTTGGGTTTTGATCATGAGAAATTTACATACGATTTTCAAGGAAGGCCATTCCGATTGACAGATGTGGAGGGTGAACTTATTCAAGCTATAATTTAAAAATATGAAACAATTTCTAGTATTAATTTTATTTATGAGCAGTTTTCTATCCATGACTGCCCAGCAGTTACACATTAAATATTATTGCACCAATTGGGGAAATAGCGATTCCTGGGATGCGTTCTGTCTCCGGGTGAAAAATGCTGGTTACGATGGTGTTGAATCCTGGTTGCCTGGTAGTCCAAATGAGCGCAAGGAGATGATTGATGCATTACATAAATATGGATTGAATTTAGGATTGCTTTCAGGCGGATCAGGCGAAACTTACGAGGAATATAAACAAAGTTTTAAGCGTAATTTGGATGAAGCAGCACAGCTGAAACCCGATTATATCAATTGCCATACAGGTAAAGATTATTACTCGTTTGAGCAGAATAAAACATTGATTGAGCTTGCTGATGCAGCTAAAAATAAGTACCATATCCCCGTTTATCATGAGACTCATCGCGGAAGATTTAGTTTTGCAGCTCATGTGACAAAGGAATATTTAGATAAGATTCCGACCTTACAACTTGCATTGGATATCTCGCATTGGTGCAATGTGCACGAATCAATGCTTTCTGATCAGCCCGAGGCTGTAACAAAAGCACTTTCCAGAACGGAGCACATTCATGCACGAATTGGGCATCCTGAAGGACCACAAGTCAATGACCCCGCGGCTCCTGAATGGAAGAGTATCGTTGCACAACATTTGACCTGGTGGGATAAAGTTGTTGCTAAGCACAAGGAAAATGGGGTGAAGTTATTGACCATAACGACCGAGTTTGGTCCAGCGGGTTATTTACCCACATTACCATTTACACAACAACCGGTGGCCGATCAATGGTCAATCAATGTTTATATGTTGCATTTACTCAAAGACAGATATAAAGAATGATAGTTTTCTTTGATGAATTATTGGGCTTTTTGGGACGATTTCACCCGCTTTTGGTCCATTTACCGATCGGCATATTATTGTTGGCTTTTGTTATGGCAATTAGGACTCAGTTTAAAGGCGGTGATATGTATTTGCCTGCTATTAAGCTCTCCTTATTCCTAGGGACTATCGCTGCTATAGTAGCTGCTTTATCGGGTTATCTGCTTTCACGAAATGGAGGTTATGAGGAGGATGTCCTGAGCTATCACAAGTGGCTGGGAATTGCCGTGGCTATCAGTAGTTTATGGCTTTGGTTTCTTTATCGTAAAGAATCTTCTGGTGCATTTCGCTTTTGGCTTTTTTTCATCCTGGTGCTCTTAATTGGGGTGACCGGACACTACGGTGGAACACTGACACATGGAAAGGGTTACTTTGTGGAAGCTATGCCAGTAGTACTTAAAAAGCTGTTTAAAACGGAGGAAGCTAAAGAGGAGGTTCTTATCGTTCAAAATGCGCAGGAAGCAGAAGCCTATAAGGGAATTATTCAACCTATTCTAAAACAGCGTTGTCAAAGCTGCCACGGGCAAAGAAAGCAGGAAGGGGGGCTGGCATTGGATACAAAAGAGAATTTGTTAAAAGGAGGAGAGAACGGTACAGTACTAAATGCAAATGATTCGAAAAAGAGTGAATTATATGCCCGATTGGTGTTGCCCGAGGGACATAAGAAACGTATGCCCCCTAAAGGCCGTACACCGATAACTGCTGATCAGATAAAATTGATTGCCTGGTGGATTGATCAAGGAGCCAATTTTGATAAAAAAGTGCATGAAATACCACAAACGGAGGAAATAGCTCATTTGTTGAAAAAATTGGAAACAGGAGAAAAAGAGGAGTCTGCTGTATTGTATGCTGATCTACCAGCAGCACCTTCTTTGCCAAAAGATAAAGTTGATGCTTGGCAGGCTAAGGGGATTAAGATCATCCAAGTTGCAAGAGATAATAACTTCGTGTTGGTTAATGCGATTAATTATCCTCAATTTAATGACAAGGACCTACAGGAGTTGTTGGCCATTAAGGATAATATTGTACAGCTGAAATTAGGAAATACGGCTGTTACAGATCTTGCTTTTTCAACACTTTCGGCAATGCCAATTCTTTCCCGTCTACATCTGGAAAATACAAAAATTTCCGATGCTGGATTGAGCCAGCTGAAAGGCCTGTCAAAATTAACGTACTTGAATCTGACAGGCACAAAAGTTACATCAAAAGGTCTATCAAAACTGAACGAGCTTCCGAGTTTAAAGAACCTCTATCTCTATAAGACGCTAAATCAGGAAGTCGCTGCAATAAAGCAGTTGAATGCTAAGATTAAGGCAGATACTGGTAATTATAGTTTGCCTTTTATTGAAACCGATACAATCAGGTTTTGAGCTGTTATTGGACCTGGCGGCTACACGATGAAAATCCGCGATCCAAATGGAATGCTCTTGTACAATTAACAACTTGGCGACATAGACAAGTAATTTAAGGAAAATAAACAGGATATTTTGGCGGATAGGAAACGAGTATACAAAGGAGAATGCGGAAAACGCTTTAGCGTAATATAAAATAGGAATGCTAAGGTGACGATTTCAAATAAAACCTTCATGACTTCGTAGACACCAACAGCAATGAAAGCAAACTGAAGGTTCTTTCTGGCCAATAAGATTAGACACTTTCAGAAAAAAGAGCAGCAGGAAATTTCCTGCTGTTCTTTTTACATCGCGATAAGCTGTTTTTATTTCGTGCCAGCATGTTCTAGTAATTCGATAGCATCGTAAAGCACGCCTGCTTCACCTCTAAAAGTTCCTGAACCTTCTGGTTTATTATCTTTTGTGTACCATTCATAAAAACCTTTATTTTTGATAACACGGGCAAGCATCGGCTGTATTTGCTCATAAGCTTCCTGTTGAAAACCATTTTTAACGAGCTGCTGAATCATACGCCCACCGAACCAGGTCCAGTCCCCACCATTTTGATAACCATACGGATACATGCCCTTGTTTTTAAATGAACCTGCAGGATAAGTTGGGTACACGGTGAGTCCAATTGTTGCCGCACCAGCGTCTTTTACATTTTTAATCATTTTATCCAATGAAACTTTTATTTGCTCTTTGCTGAGTAAATTTGCCTCAATAGCGATAGCTGTTCCTCCATGATAATAGATTTGATTTTCATCAAAATCAGCTGCAAATGGAGAGCCTTTGATATAAATATGGGGAATAAACTTTTGGTTCTTTTCATCCCAAAGGTGTTTCATGGTGTTACTTGCTATGGAAGCTCTGATTTTTCCCCATTTTTCTTTTTTCTCAGGAAGTAGATCCATGTAGTTGTCAAGGGCGATCAAAAACATCGCATTGTCGTAGATGTCCAAAGCAATATGCGAATTTTCATCTAGATGTACACCCCAGTCATGCTCGGGTTGAACGTCGCCCCAATCAACCGTGGTTGCACCCCAAAGTAAACCATAAGTATCATTATAACGTTTGTCCAATAAAAATTGCAAAGCATGTTCCATGCGATCCTTTACAGTTGTATCACCAATTTTTTCATTGAGAAAAGCTTTGTCTTTAGTAGCAACGATATATTTGTGTACCGCTTGAATTAAAGAAGATTCCTGGTCTGTTTCAACGGTGTTTTTATGTGCAGCATAATCAGGAGCCAAGGAGCTGGTGATTGTGTAATAGTCCGATACGCCATTTTTTAAGCTGGACTTTTTAACAAAACCGTCGGCAATATTACCATCAGAACCTTGTAGTTTAAAGAACAAAGCCAATTGATCTTTGATCTGTTCATGGGGATGTACTTTTGTTGCTAAGGTGATAAATGTGTTGTAATCTCTAATCCATACCTCACTGTATCCATCCCCCGCATTGAATCCGCTTTTGATGATGTTCGTAGCCATATCTTTGACAATATGGAAACTGCTATCTTTTTGGATGCTGTCTTGTAAATTGTTCGTAGAAACTTTACTGCCCGCGTTTTGGCAGGACAGTAATAGGAGCGATGAAGATAATGCAAAAAATATAGTTCTCATTGTGCTGTTTGTTTATAATAAATGGTTTGATTAACATTTGGATTCTTTGACAAAAGATTGGATAACCTTGGCCTTACCGTTTCCTAAATTACGCAATGTATAGGACCCAGCAGCAGCAGGAACGGCAAAAGTCTCGGCATAATGGAAGACCCTTTTCATGCCATTTGCTGTCGTCAGCTCAATTGCCTCGCCCTCGACAAGCATCATGATATGACACTGTCCCTGCGTTTCAATCGAAACATTCTGATCGAATTCGTATCTAAAAACATCGTAGAAATGATCTTCATGCGTTGGCAAATGTATTCTTGTTGTTTGCGCATCAAGGACTTTTTCACTGGGCTGAGATAGCAGTGTGTTTTTTACGACATCACCTTTCCGGCTAAAATTGAGGTTAGCGAATGCTCTATCGATATTTAATGGACGTGGTTTCCCATCTAAATCGGGACGCACCCAGTCGTACATTTTAAAGGTATAATTATAAGGTGTTGCACTGATTTCGAGTACGAGATTGTTCACGCCGGAAGAATGTACGGTACCATGTGGAATCAAATATAACTGGTGTTTCTTGGATTCGAATTTTTGAACGTATTGCTCGATATCCATAGCTATTCCGCTATGGAAGCTCTCTTCTAAAGCTGAGCGAAATTTGTCTGCATCAATTGTTTGCTGAAAGCCCAGATACACTTGCGCGTCTTCTTTTCTATCAACGATATAATATGATTCGTCCTGTGTGAAGTTTTCTCCAAATTCTGCTTTTGCATAAGCTGGACTGGGGTGACATTGGATGGATAGGTTGCCGCCATCAAAGGTGTCCAGGAAATTGAAGCGTATTGGGAATTCAACATCGAAACGTTGCTGTGCATGACCGAGTACATTGGCACTTTCTTGAAACATCAATTGATCGAATGAAATTTCGAGAGTATGTCCATCTGCTTCGAGCAAAATACCATTTTCTGGGACAATCATTTCGAAGGACCACGCATAGTTTTTGACATCCTGATCGATGCCTGTAAGGTGCTCTTTCATCCATTGTCCACCCCATACTCCGGGTTCAAAAGTTGGTCGTACGCGGAAGTAATTTTTGGACATGGCTTGCAAAGTATTGTGTAGATCTTTCCCTGTAATCCATGGTAAGTTGTGTGATGATTGTTGATCGGCAAGAATTTCGACACGGGACAAGATGGATCTTTTATGTCGGTTCAATATTTCCCAGTCGACAAAATAATAACGCTTATAGGTTTCCTTTTGATTGGTTTGTGTTGAACAGCCTAAATTTAAAGCTTCGCCCGCCCGCATGCGTTGAATAAGCACATTTTTGGGCAGATCAATAAACATCAGTTGACTAGACGTATCGACTAATGATGCGCCAGGACCATAGAAGATGGTATATTCACCTTGTTTTGAATTGGAGTTCGCTAGTATTGTTTGAAAATCCGTTAGCTTTTTAGTATCAAAGTATTCAATGAGCTGAATCCTGGCCTTTTTTCCGAACAATGGGTCATTGCCGCCTAGGTAGGGGGAGACAATATCCTGGATGGCTGATTCCGATTTTAAGGCAGAATCCATCGCAATAAATCGTGTGGCTATGCCCTGTTTTTCAAATTCTTGCTCCAGGTTGGGGATGATTGTGTCCCAGTTAACACCTACAAAACCATCAATGCTATGTATATTATGTGTAATGAGATGTGCAACAAGATCTTGGTAAGAATTTGATAAGGATCCTTGAACTGGAAACGTCGGTGCGATTTCGTACTGAAAAGGTTTTGTTTGAGTATTAGAATACATATTGATGTAATTTTTTATTGCAAATGAATGATGTTGAAGTAAATAGCTTTTTGCTTACTTGTTTGTTGATTTTTTGTTGTGTTTTTCAATCCAGAATTTTTCGATCTCCTCCAAAGGTTTGCCCTTCGTTTCTGGAAGAAATCCAAGTACAACAAGGAATGCGATGGCACAGAAAAATGCAAACAACCAGAACGTATAGCGGGCGCCCCAGGAAGCGAGAAGAATAGGCGTTAGTTGCCCCACGATCGCATCGGAAATCCACATCACCATAATACTGATACCCATGGCACGAGCCCGGATGGCATTAGGGAAAATTTCGGCTGCGACGACAAATTTTAGTGGGCCAATGGAAAAAGCAAAGAAAAATAAGAATGAAAGTATCGCGATAATCAATGCGATATTATTGACTTGACCTTGATTAAAAAGATAACCAGTAACCAGCAAACTCACGGTAGCACCCACAGTTCCCAAAAGATATAAGGGACGTCTGCCCCAATTATCAACCTTCCAGATTGCGAAGAAAGTAAATAGCACATTGGCGGCTCCAAAGAATAACTGGGCATGATAGGAATTGTTTAATGAAATACCTGATTCAAGCAATATGCTCGGACCATAATAAACAATTGCGTTGATTCCACTGAGCTGTGAAAATAAAGGGAGGAATAAGCCCAATAGAAAGGCCTTGCGATAAATAGGAGAGAACAGATCACGTAGATTTCCTTTCGAGGAAACATGGCTGACCTCTTGCATATCCGATAGTCCTAATGTGGCACTGATCGCTGCAACTTCAGTGTCTCGTCCATTTTTAGAAAGCCAACGCGGACTTTCAGGAATAAAGTAAACTCCAATGCATAACAATAAAGCCGGTATTGCGCCAACTAAAAACATAGTTCGCCACAGTTCATTTTGCTGGGCGGAGGTATATTCAAGAATCAGGTAATTGCTGATATAGGCAAATAAGATACCGAATGTAATAGCGAGCTGGTAACAGGTGACTGATCTTCCTCTAAATTTGCTTGGCGATATTTCCGCGAGATATAAGGGCACAACAATTGAGGCTATCCCAACACCCAGGCCCCCAATGCTTCTACTCGCAATCAATATGCTGTAAGAAGGACTGAATCCACAGCCAATTGCTGAGAATAAAAAAAGCAGGGCCGCAGTAACAAAGGCTGGTTTTCGGCCGTATTTATCTGTTAATGGTCCTGTGAAAAATACACCAACAATACAGCCTAGCAAAGCTGAACTGACAAAAACGCCCTCTTGAGCAGGAGATAGCCCGAAAAATTGCTTCACCAACGGCAAAGCACCGGCAATTACAGCCATATCGAAACCGAAAAGGAGTCCTCCAAGTGAAACGATACATAAAATGATGATAAATCTCTTTGACATCTGCGGTTTATATTAGTATGTATATACATACAAACATATGTCTATTTTTTTAATTATGCAAAAAATCTTATTTTAGCACAAGCAATCCAAATGATGAATTTAAAAATAGATCATAAAAGTCCTGTTCCGCTGCATATACAAGCTGAGAATTTGTTACGCGAATTAATTAAGCAGCCTGAATATATAGAGGGGAAATTATTACCCAATGAAATTGAATTAGCAAAAAGATTGGCAATTTCCCGTTCTACTTTGCGTTTAGCGATCAATAAACTGGTATATGAGGAGCTGCTAATTAGAAAGAAGGGGATAGGAACGAAGGTGGCTAGTTCTAAATTCAGTTCAAAATCCAAAAATTGGTTGAGTTTCTCACAAGAGATGAAAAATCGTGGGATTGAGGTGAAGAATTTTGAACTTCACGTCAGCTGGGTTGTTCCGGATAAAGCTGTTTCGAAGTTTTTTAATGTAGATGAGGATCAGAAGCTGTTAAAACTAGAACGTCTGAGAGGAAAGAAAGATGACCCATTTGTTTATTTTATCTCTTATTTCCATCCACGTATAGGTTTAAACGGCGATGAAGATTTTAAGCGGCCTCTATATGAAATCTTAGAAGCCGATTATCATGTCGTTGCAGATCTTTCTCAGGAAGAACTGGATGCAATGGCTGCAAATAAATTTATAGCGGATAAATTGGAGATTAATATCGGTGATCCTATTTTGTCCCGCAAGCGGTTTGTATTTGACCAATCTGGAAAGCCAATTGAATATAATTTAGGGTTCTACCGTGCGGAAAGTTTTACCTATACTGTTGAAAGCAGAAGAGATTATTAAGTGATTCACACATCCTTTTTGAATGGATAATAGGATGTGTGAATAGCTCATTTATTTATTCTTTTCTTTTAATGATTCTTTTCTACGGTAGTTTCTGCCCAGTTTTCTAAGAGCGCTATTGCTTTACTGAGCACTCCTGCTGAACCTTTGAATTTTCCTGATCCGCTAGGGACGTTATTTTGACCATACCATTCGTAAAATCCTTTGTTTTTCACAACCCGATCGATCATCGGTTGAAGTTCTGCATAGGCTTCTTGATAAAAACCGTTTGAAACGAGTTGCTGGATCATCCGTCCGCCGAACCAAGTCCAATCACCACCATTTTGGTATTGGTAAGGCTGAGCCATTCCTCCGATGAAAAATCCAACCGGATAGGTCGGGTATAAGGTCAATCCAATACTCGGCATGCCAGATAACCGCACGTTTTCCAGCATTTGCGTATTAACTGTTTTTATTTCTGAAAGGGAAAGTAACCCGGCTTCTATCGCGATGGCGGTGCCCCCATGATAATGAATCGTATTTTCATCAAATCCTTTTGGGATAGGAGATGTCTTAGGGTAGATATGAGGGATGAATTTTTGTTTTTTTTTATCCCATAAATGACGTCTACTGTTTGTTTCGAGACTCTTTTTTAATCCCTTCCATTCTGTCACCTTCGGAGAGTTGGGCTGAATATCAATCAATGTCTGCAATGCAATAATAAACATCGCATTATCATAAATATCGATCGCCTCATTGGAGAGCTCATTCCAGTCACAACCAAAGCTATCGTTGGGTTGTACATCTCCCCAATCTGCGGTCATCGCACCCCAAAGCAATTGATACTTGTGGTTGAACCGTTCTCTTTTCAAATAATCCAACATGAGTTGGATTCGATCTTTGACGGAAATTCCACCAATATTCTCCTCCAGGATACTGTAATCCTTTGTGTTCCGGATATATTTACCGAGCAGTTGGATGAGTGACGTTTCCTGGTCTGTTTCTACTGTATTTTTAAATCCAACATGGCCGGGCGCATTTTCTGAATAATAAGGTGTGTCATCGTGCCAGGTAAAATCCTTCTTAAGGACATAGCCGTCTACCATTTCACCATTGGGCTGTTGCATCTGAAAGAATACTAAAATGGCCCCCCTAATGTCCGCTTGGGACCGCTCTTCCAAGGCGGTTTCAATAAATGTATTGAGATCCCTGGCCCAAATCTGTGAGTAGCCACTTCCAGCATTGAAACCTTCTTTGATGACCTCGCGGGCAAGACTGTCGACATATTTTAAGTTTTGATCCGCTAGAATGCTTTTTGCCAACTTAAGTTGAGTTATACCGTCGGGTTTTGTTTGTTGTGCTGATAGTTGGGTTCCCAGTAACAGAAGTATTAGACTAAAAAATGGGGTGTTTTTTTTCATTGTGGTTTTATTGTAATTAATTAGGCTTGACAAGTGTATCTGTCAATAATTTGTATCTATTTCAGGGTTAATTTTCATCTACTTCAGGGTTTTGATCGAAGATCAGCCGTCTGATGTGTATTTTTTTTGAATTTATTTACTGGTTATATTTTAGTATGTATGTACAATCAAAGTTATGGAAAAATGTCAGTATTTAAGCTTTGATAACGCTTTATTTGATTAGTATTTAAAATTTTACAAATTTAGGTGTTGTGGGCCCTCTTTTTTCGTAGTTAAATTGAGTAAGAAAATGGAGTTCATGTTTATACATACTCTATTTTTTTGTAAGTTTGCTGTAGAACCTAATTGAGAACAATGGTAAAGCGTATCATTTATTATTTTTGTAGTTTATTTGTTAGTACGGCAGCTGTTTTTGCACAGCAGAAAACAGATTTGACCGTTTTTGTAAAACCTAATATCGGATCCGTCCATAGCCGGTATTTCTTTTATACACCAGCAGCAGTGCCTTTTGGAATGGCTAAGCTCGCTCCGAGCACAAATGGAAGCTATGGGAACAAGTCAGGCTGGGAAGCTGTGGGGTACGATGATAGGCATGGGTCAATAGAAGGATTCGCTAATTTTCACGAATTCCAGGTAGGTGGAGTGGTATTTGCACCATCCGTTGGAAAATTGAAGACAACCCCTGGTCACCTTGATCGTCCACAAAGCGGCTATCGTTCTGCTTTCGATAAGAAAGATGAGTTTGCTACTTCTGGCTATTACCGCGTCAAGTTAAAAGATTATAATATACTTGCGGAGCTCACTGCGACCAAGCGCGTCGGTTTTCATCGGTATACTTTTCCAAAAACTGAAGAAGCCAACCTTATTTTCGATATTGGCCATGTTATGGGGGAAAGTGGTCCGGTCGTTGATGCTGAAGTGAATTATGACAAACAGCACGTCTGGGGATATGTGGTTACCAACCCTGTATACGTACAAAAATATCAGCAGGGTGCTCAAGTTAAGATGTTTTTCTTCGCGGAGATAAACAAACAGCCTAAATCTTTTGGGACATTTAGAGATTCCACGACTTTCGATCAACATAGTCGTATAAAGGGAAAAGGGGCTGGCTTGTTCCTGAAATTTGATACCCAGGTAGGGGAATCTATCGAAGTCAAGACCGGTTTGTCTTATACATCTGTGGAAAATGCGCAGCTGAATTTGCTTAAAGAAGCAAAAGATATGTCGTTTGATGCGGCAAAGAAAAATGCCTTGCAAACCTGGAATAGTGAACTGGGAAGAATTTTGGTGGAAGGGGGCAAAGTGGACGACCGCATTAAATTTTATACTGGATTGTATCATGCTTTACTTGGTCGTGGGCTTGCAAGCGACGTCAATGGTGCATATCCCAAAAATGATGGCTCGGTAGGGCAGATTACCTTAAATAAACAAGGGCAACCTATTCATCATCATTATAATACCGATGCGATCTGGGGTGCATTTTGGAATTTGACACAGTTGTGGTCCATTGCTTATCCGGACTATTACAACGACTGGATTCAGAGTCAATTGTTGGTTTATCGCGATGCAGGTTGGTTAGGAGACGGTATTGCCAACAGTAAATACGTTTCCGGTGTGGGAACTAATTTCACAGGTTTGGCAATTGCATCGGCGTATAATGTGGGTATTCGTGACTATGATCTGAATCTTGCCTATGCTGCGGTGCGTAAAAATGAATTGGAAGCGAAGGACCGCCTGCCTGGGGCAGGAAAATTAGATGTAGGAGTTTTCGTTCGCAAGGGCTATTCACCCTATATAAAAGATGATAATGGTAGTCCCGAATTAATGACCAATGGATCTCCTTTTGGTGCTTCGCATACCTTGGAATATGCTTTTTCTGCTGCTGCCGCCGCACAATTTGCAAAATCATTGGGGCATCAAAAAGACTACATTAAATTTCAGGAATTATCCGATGGATGGCGCAATCTGTACGATACCACGACGAAGTTTATGCGACCAAAGGATAGTACTGGACGATTTATTTCAAACTTTAACCCGTATGAACCATGGCGTGGATTTCAGGAGGGAAATGCTTGGCAGTATACCTTCTATGTTCCGCATGTCCCACAGGAATTGGTTAAACTGGTTGGAAAGGACCTGTTTAATCAACGGTTGGATAGTATTTTTACGGTGTCGCAGAAGAATGTGTTTGGAGGCGGTACACAAATTGACGCTTTCGCAGGGATTGAAAGTCTTTATAATCATGGTAATCAACCGAACCTGCATATCTCCTGGCTGTTCTATTTTTCTGGTAGACCTGATTTAAGTCAGAAATGGGTACGGGCAATTTGCAATGAGTTTTATGGTAATGATGCAATACATGGCTATGGCTACGGACAAGACGAAGACCAAGGACAGCTTGGAGCATGGTATGTCTTGTCGAGTATCGGTCTATTCGATGTGCGAAGTCTCACCACCGAGAAGCCCGCGCTTCAGATTGGCTCGCCACTTTTCGATCGGGTAACGATACAATTACCGGAGAAATTAAGAAAAAATAAATTTATCATTCAGGTGAAGAAGGAGCAACCCAATAGTTATATTGTTGATCAGGTTCGGTTGAATAACCGCCTGTGGAAAGGTTGGCAGCTTCCTTTTGAACGCCTGGTAGAAGGTGGGATTTTAGATGTCAAGTTGAAAGGCAACTAAATTTAAGCAATAAAAAAATAGCCCCATTCGGGGCTATTTTCAAGGTAGGTTGGTTTGTTGATTGCCTACGCGATTTCAGCAATAAAATTGCCCTCTTGATCCAAATCGGCTTTGTGAGCTGCGATTTGTTGAAGATTAATATGTCCTATGACATATTTGAAATCTGGTGCGTAATATCGTTCTGTGATTTCACTGAAATTTAACTTTTCAATCAGCGTATCATCGGTGTATCTCAAATAAACCTTAATTAAATAATCTTGGCTATAATTTAATGTGCTGGATTCTAAATGTTTTTTATATTCATAACGGTATCCATAGCGCAGGGCAGCGATATCCGATAGTACAGCAGAACCCGTAGGGTGGCCACCGGCTCCTTTACCATAGAAAAATTGTTCGTCTGCAAAGGCCGCTTTTACCAATACACCATTGTTCTCATTTTCTACATTATAGAGCATGCTGTCTTTGCCTACTAGGCGTGGTAATACATAAAGTACAACTTTGTTGCCGTCGATTTCTTTTGCTGTTGGTATCAATTTGATCTTGAGGTTCTTTTCTTTAGCAAAACGAATATCTTGCTGTCCCAATTTGTCAATACCAATATTAAAGACATCGTCTGGTTTGACATAGATCCCGTACGCATGGGAAGCAACAATACATACTTTAAATTTTGGGTCAAATCCACCTACATCAAGGGTAGGATCTGTCTCTGCAAAACCAAGTTCTTGCGCTTTCTTTAAAGCATCTGTATATTGCTGGTTTTCATTGAAAACTTTAGATAAAATATAGTTGGAAGATCCATTAAAAATACCGCTGACAGAATGAAGTAATTCATTGTCATAGTACTCTTCTAAATTCCGTATAATGGGAATACTTCCGCAAACGGCACCTTCGTACAATAAACTGGTGCCGTATTCATGTTGAATATCAACCAGCTCTTCCAAATGGCTGGCAATCATTTTTTTATTGGCAGATACCACATTTTTTCCCGATTTCAAGGCACGAACAGTTAGTTGATAGGCTGCTTCGGCATCATCTATTAGTTCGACAACAGTATTAATTTCTGGGTCACCTAAAATTGTTTCGGCATCGGTAGAAAATAGATCTGCTGGTAGCGAGCGCTTTTTATCTCCGTTTTTAATGACAAATTTTTTGATTTCCAGATTAAGATTTTTGGTTTTGATGATATCGTAAAGACCTTGGCCTACTACACCAAACCCAAACATCCCTATTGTTAATTTATTACTCATATCTCTTCTTAAATTCTCTTATATATTATTTATTCTCTTATACTAATTCGTTGATGTATTCTTTTTGTTTCCGCAGAAAGCTGCTGATGATTTTCGTGAGTTTTTTTGTTTCGATCAAAAACCCATCGTGGCCATAAGTAGATTCGATCTCCTGATAGTGGGCATTCGGAATATGTTGAGCGATGAATTGTTGCTCTTGTGGAGGAAACAACAAATCTGTATTGACGCTCAGCACTAAAGTTGGACAGTCGATGCTCGCTAAAGCGGATTCGATAGATCGTCTCCCACGACCTAAATTATGGCTGTCCATTGCTTTGGTTAGGAAGTAATAGCTGTACGCATTATAGCGTTTTACCAATTTTTCACCCTGATAGTTTTGATAGGAGGATGCTTTATAATGATCGAGTTTTTCGTTATCATCCTCCTTTTGTGTGTTGGCATACGTTGTATAGTTGCGGTAAGACAACAGTGCCATAGCGCGTGCAACTTTTAAACCCTTAGCTCCGCCATCGGGATGATTCGCATAAAAGGTTCGATCAGTAGTAATGGCAAGACGTTGACTTTCATTGAATGCAATACCCCATGGTGAATGGACGGCATTTGTTCCAACGACGATTAGATGGTTGATGGCTATACTGCGTGATACGGCCCATTCCAATGCTTGTTGACCGCCCAATGAGCCCCCAATAAGGAGCTCTATTTGTTTGATATCCAGGTGGTCTGCAAGAAATTGATGTGCTTTGATCAAATCTCTTACTGTAAATTCAGGAAAAGATAGGTAGTAAGGCTGTCCAGTAGCTGGGTTTACAGATAGCGGATTACTGCTATTATATGCTGATCCTATGACATTGGCGCAGATAATATAATAATCGTTTGAATCAAATAATTCACCTGTTCCAAAAAGACCTGACCACCAATCCAGTACATCTGCATTGGCCGTTAGTGCATGGCAAACCCAGATCACATTACTGCGATCAGCGTTGGGTTTGCCAAATGTTTCATAACTGATTTGTAAATCAGTAAGCTCTCTTCCATTTTCAAATACAAAAGGCTCCGGGTGCAGATAAATATGCTTACTCATTTTACGTTTAAGTTTAAGCCGAAAAAATCTGATTATTTAATTTTATCAAAAGCTTGTTGTAAATCAGCTTTGATGTCATCAATATGTTCTATTCCTACAGAAAGACGTAATAAACCTTTGAATACTCCAGCATTGGCTTGATCTTCATCACTCAATTGTTGGTGAGTAGTCGCTGCTGGATGGATAATCAATGACTTCGTATCGCCAACATTGGCCAGGTGACTGATCAATTCTAAGCTGTCGATAAAGCTATTGGCCTTTTGTGCTGCGTCACCTTTGAGTTGGAAAGAAAGCACTGCACCATAGCCATTTTTAAGGTATTTTTGTGCGTTAGCGAAGCTCGGAGAGCTTTTTAAGCCCGGATAGTTTACTTTTTCTACCTGTGGATGCGCCTCAAGCCATTTAGCTATCTCTAAAGTGTTGTCTACATGGCGTTGCACCCGCAAAGACAGGGTTTCAAGTCCTTGTAGTAATAAGAATGAATTGAAAGGGGAGAGTGCTGGTCCGAAATCCCGAAGCCCTTCCACACGTGCCCGAATGGCAAATTGAATATTTCCAAACGGTCCGCCTTCACCGAAAACTTCGGAAAAAACTAAGCCATGATAGCCTTCAGATGGTTCGGAAAATTGAGGGTATTTTCCATTGCCCCAATTGTAGTTTCCGCCGTCGACGATGACACCACCTATGCTTGTACCATGTCCACCGATCCATTTAGTAGCCGATTCAACCACCACATTCGCACCATACTCCAAAGGTTTAAATAAATATCCCCCAGCTCCAAAAGTATTATCGACGATTAACGGTAAGTCATATTTTTTTGCTACTGCAGCAATTTTCTCAAAGTCTGGAATATTGAAACTTGGGTTTCCAATTGTTTCAACATAGATGGCCTTTGTTTTATCATCAATGAGGGCTTCAATTTTATCTGCCTCGGCGTCCGTTGCAAATCGAGCTTCGATGCCCAGACGTTTAAAAGAAACTTTAAACTGGTTGAATGTACCGCCGTATAAGTTGGATCCGGCAACAAAATTGTCACCACTTTCCAAGATATTATTTAATGCAATAAACTGTGCCGCCTGGCCAGATGCGACAGCAACAGCCGCGACTCCACCTTCCAGTGCCGCAATACGTTGTTCGAAAACATCCGTGGTAGGATTCATAATCCGTGTATAAATATTGCCGAACTGCTTTAATGCAAATAAGTTTGCGCCGTGTTCGGCATTTTCAAATACAAAAGATGTTGTTTGATATATAGGAACTGCTCTAGATCCCGTAGTAGGGTCAGCGACTTGGCCAGCGTGAACCTGAAGAGTTTCGAATTTTAAATTTTTGTTTGAAGACATAATATATCAGATTTTAAGGGTTCAAAAAGAAATTGCTAAGTAAAAAGAGAAGCATACACACCTCCTTGAAGGGTCTGTTAAATCTTTATCCAAGAAAAAGGAAATGATTCTTAACAAGCGTGGAAGTGCATATGCATACGCATTCGCATCAATACAGTTGTATGATGGCTTACACTTTCGCTTATCGTGCGGCTCACTTGTGTTGAACCTGAATTTTTAATGGACTTCAGTAGTTTAATAATCATTGTCTTATGTTATTTATATGCTCCAAAACGATATTGTTTTGGACAGGAATTGGCACCTTTTCAAACAAATTGAAGGTTGCCAGTGGGTCATTGAGCCAGTCTCTCGCCACTTCTTTATAAATCAAGACCTACTGATTAAGGGAGGTGTTGATTAGAAATCTTCTTTCGAAGACGATACAAATATAAACTCTTTTTTTATTAAAGCAAAAGAAAAGCTGTTTTTTAGTTAAAGGAATTTTGAATAACATACGGATCGGATCGCATATTGTTCGATGAAACTTGATAAGTAACTGCCAATCGGGTATTATGATTTCTTTAAGTTGATCCGTTCTGCAATTTGATTTAAATCTGTTAAAAGAGGTTTAAGTGCATCAATTCTACTATGGATATCATACGTCAGGTGGCGATTCGTCTTTTTGCTTAACGATAGCGAAAGACCCACCAAATGGGAGTTGACCTGATAAGAGAGTGCCTGAAAATGGTGTATATGTGACCAATCCATCCATTTGTGTTCGGGTTCTTTTTTCATTTGATTGATAGCGTCTGAAAACAGGGCCATGGCAGTCTGCGCTTTTTTGCGAGCCAGCCGTATATCAAACGAACTTTGTCTCTCGTCCGACAGACGGTTATTGATGATCTGGAAATAATGTTCGTTGTAAAGAGATACCTCTTTTGCCAGCTGAACCATGCCTGTGCTCTGGCGTACAGGGATCAAGAAATAACCTGCTATAGCCAAGAATGCTCCAATAAGTGTAAAAAGCATTCGGCTGCCTAAAATGAGATTGATATTGCCTTCAAACAAATTGAGTGCAATCACAATTCCCAAGGTAATAAAGATGACACTGACCATATAATTAGATCGATTGAATAAAAAGAATCCGAAAAGACCTAATGCAGCTATGGTAAGAAGAGCCGGGAGAAAATGAATAGCAATTAAGCAGAATATGCCAACGATTATACCCGAGAATGTGCCTACAATACGCTCTATATTACGCTTTTTTGTCATTGAAAATGCTGGTCTGGCAACAATAGCGATCGTCAGTAAGATCCAATAGGTATATTTAAAATCTAAAAATAAAATACCGATCAATGCGCCTGTTCCAAAAAGAAGAGCCATCCGAACGGCAAATCGAAAAAGCGGGTTATTCAGATGGAGTTTACTTTTTAGATCAGCAAGATTGCGCAAAGGTCGATTGATAAATTGTTGGTACTCACTGCTGTCAATCTTATCCTGGATTTCCTGATTTTGATAAAAAGCCACCTGAATTCGGTTGAGCACTTCAATAATTGCTTCGATGTTGCTTATGATCGAATATAATATACTTTTTGCTTGACCGGCCTGCTCTTCTTGAATTTCTTTTAAATCCTGTAAGAGGGCATTAATTTTAAAGTTATTGTGATATAATTGATGTGCATACCGAAACCTCTTGTTAGGTTGTGAAAAGCTATCAATTTCTAAAGCTAATAATTTGATTGTTTGACGGATTAAAGGGAGGCTGCCCGTGTCTGCAAGGTTTTTGCGAATCGCATCATAGTCGTGATCAAGTGCAATAATTAACTCATGGAGGTCAATTAACCCATAAACTTGACTGAGCCAATAATTGCTTTTATGCCACTGTTGGCTTATGATTTTTTTTTCTCGAAAAAGAAGGGACCTGATTTGTTCCTGCTGTTCGCTGATCTGGCCATGAATTTTGCCTACGCGACTGTACGTTATATTCAAAGGAATATCGGGATCGTAAGACTGGGATCGTATCAATAGAAATTGGGATAATCCATGAAAACCATTGGCCATCGCATGTTTTAGCGAGCGATAAGGTTGTATATAGGCCTGTAAAAGGCTAAAAAAGTAATATATAATGGATCCTGTTGTAATCTGTAAACTAACTGCAAGGGGGTGTTGCGGGGCCATTCCGATCACAAAACTCATGAGAATCAATGTCATGTTTCCAATTGCAGCATAACGAGCTCCAAAAATACCGTATAACGTACATATAAAACCGGCCGCCGCTAGCAATATAACCAAGGGCCAATGATACGGAAATACAATCGCTGTAAACAATGATGCAACGAAAAAGGTGGGAATACATACGAGAGCAGAAGAAAGTTTATCCTTTCTGTTTCCAGGAGGATCTGTGAGTGTTGTTAATAACGATCCGACACCGATTCCAATTGCCGTGCTCGCTTGCGCTCCCAATAAGTAGATCGCTAAACTTGGCAAGATGCTGATGGAAACATTACGTAATGCGTCTCCAGAATGCTCGCCATGCATAAATCGTATCATAAGGATATAAATACGGTAGAATCTTTTCTTCAATGATACAGTGCTCATTAATCAGTTTACTAATTTTCTGTGTAAAAATACAAATATTATGCTTAATATTTTTTGTATACAATTTATTTGTTTTGATTTTTGTTTATTTTTTGAATTTTTATTTTGATTCGATGTGCTTTTCTTGCGCTGTGCTTTTTGGAGATTCAAGATTAGCTGGGATGATTGTATCGGCTTTAGCATCGATCAGTGAGGGATATGGTTTACCGATGTTATTTGGTTGTCTACCGAGTGAATCGGACGATCTATCTATTTCTACTAGTCAACGTGTAATGAATACACGAGGTTTGTTGTCATTATTATGAAGTTGACTATCTAATCGATAGCCTAAAGAAATTACATTATGAAACCACAAAAAATTAAATTGCTCTTATTTTCTCTTATTTTATTCCTGTTTTCTATTGCCGGACCCGTTTCAGCACAGTCTGACGGCGGAAGATTACGTACAGTCGTTGTTGGACAAGACAACCAGCCTATTGTGGCTGCAAATATTTCACTATTTCGGAAGCCCAATGATATCTTGTTAAAAGGAACTTTATCCAACGAAAATGGAGAAATTGTGTTATCTGCGATTCCCGAGGGCAAGTATAGCCTACAGGTGTCCACGGTAGGGTATGCTATTTATCGTTCTGCTGAAATGGTTGTAAGTACGGGAGATCTCAAGGTGCTGGATACGATTCGTTTACAAATGGAAAGTAAAGTGTTGAGTGAGGCACAGGTGATCGGTAAGAAGCCATTGATTGAAAGTCATCTCGATAAAGTTGTCCTCAATGTCGAAAACAGTATTTTGGCAACAGGGAATAACGCATTGGAGCTCCTGCAAAAGGTTCCAGGAGTAACTTTAGACAACAAAAAGATCAATCTACGTGGAAAAAGTAATGTGATTATCATGATTGATGGTAAGCCTACTTATCTTTCTGCTGATGAAATATCGCGATTATTGGAAAATACGGCTTCCAATGCAATAGCGTCGATCGAAGTACTGACCAATCCACCCGCAAAATATGATGCCGCAGGGAATGCAGGAATCATTAATATTAAGACAAAGAAGAATACGCAATTTGGAAGTAATGTTAGTTTAAACCTCAATTTAGGGCAAGGTAAATATACAAAGGCGGATGGTGGCTTTCTAATAAACCATCGTAACAATTGGGTAAACTTATTTTCTTCTTATAACTACGCAAATGCCTTAGGATTTAATGATTTAGATATCGATAGGGCTGTAGATACCAAAACCGGGACGACTTTTTTTAATTCGGATTCTTATTCGAAATTCCGTTATCGAGGCCATAATTTCAAATTTGCGGCAGATTTTAACCTGGGGAAAGAGGAGGTTATTGGATTTGTGGTTAACGGTAACGTAAGTAATGGCCATTCAACACGCGAGGGAAGCAATCTGATCGCCTCTCAAAAAGGAAAGCTTGATTCGATTGTATTAGGAAGCAATTTGTCAGATTTTAAATACCATTACCTCACTTATAATCTTAACTATAAAAAGACATTTGATACCTTAGGGACTGAATTGACCATTAATGGGGATTATTCATATTCGAAAAATAATGACAATAGCACTGTTGGAAACCGTTTTTTGGACGCAAATTGGGCGGAATTTAAATCACCGAATATTTTCCGGAATGATATGCTTTCTAAGACAAAAATATTAGTTTTTAAAACCGATTTTGCGCATCCTTTTAATAAAACGACGAAACTTGAGGCGGGCCTAAAATATAGCCGCGTAAAAACAGATAATAATTTGTTGTATGAAGATCAGGATCAGCAAGGCGAGTTTGTGCCAAATAATGGTCAAAGTAATCAGTTTTTGTATAATGAAAATATAGCTGCAGCTTATTTCAGCCTAAATAAATCGTTCGGAAAGTTTTCGGTACAAACTGGACTGCGTGTTGAAAATACGAGCTCCCTGGGAAATTCAGTTACGCTAGGGCAACAAACAAAACGGACCTATACCGATTTTTTCCCATCAATATTTGTACAGCAACAGATTAATGATAATCACAAGCTTGGTGCGAGTTATAGCAGGCGTATTGACCGCCCTGATTATGGGTCATTGAATCCCTTTGTGTATTATTTGGATCAATACACGTATCAGTATGGCAACCCTTATTTAAATCCACAATATACTAATTCGTATGAAGTAAATTATACTTTTAAAGATCGCTATTTATTGAGTTTGGGCTACAAGAGGACCAACGATGCCATCACCCAGGTCATAGAAAGCAATTCGGAGACCAAAGCTATTGCACAGACAGACCGAAACCTGGCTTATTTTGATTATTACAACATGAATGTCAATATACCAGTTAAGCTTTTTAAATGGTGGAGTATTTCTAACAATGCCAGCGCTTTTTATAATAAGTTTAGTTTTGATGAGCACTCCGGAGCGCAACGCCAATTGGAAAAGTTATCTTTCCAGGTAAGTTCCAATCATGATATTCGAATTGGGGAAACAACAAATCTGGAGCTGACAGCCAATTATTTTTCGCCAGCAGTTTATGGGGTATTTAGTTTTCAGTCTTACTATGGTATCGATCTAGGGGCTGGAAAAACATTTCTCGACAAAAAATTGAATGTGAAGTTGGCTGTAAATGATGTGTTGAATACAAGAGGTCAGCGCAGATTGTCGAGTTATCAGGAAAATGGATACTATCGTATACGAAATGGATATGATAGTCGGGTTATCCGATTGTCAGTTTCTTATCGTTTTGGTAATATGAATATTAAGTCAGTCAATAAGAAGGCTGGTAATAATGATGAAGATAATCGATTAAAAAAATAGGAGCTACTGTTGTATGGGGAGAGAAGGAGCGAGAGATAGCGAAGGTTTCCCTAAAACAAAAAGAGCCTGCGATATCGCAGGCTCTTTTTGTTTTAGGGAAGTTATCTTAACTTAAAAATAAGATCTCTCTCAATTTTGGAAGAGGCCATTTTTTGTCATCAACAATTTTCTCCAATTTGTTGACATGATAACGGATCACATCGAAATATGGTTTAACCGATTCATCGTAAGCGATTGATCTTTCACGTACGTCATCAATTTGGTTTGCTTTTTTACGTTCCTGACGCATTGCTTCAGCTTGCTCCAGAATGGTATTTACGTGTGTTGAAATACGTTCTACAAAGTTCAATTGAGAGCTGAACGCCGCCTGCGCTAGACCAAGGTCTTTCAATCCTTTGACATTTTCAATCAATTCGTTTTGATAAATGAAACATGCAGGAGCAATTTGGTTGTTAACCATCTCTTCGATGACACGCGCCTCAATTTGTAATTTTTTATAGAAGTTTTCAAGCAAGATTTCGTGGCGAGCTTCTGATTCACGTTTAGTATAAATACCTAGTGATTCAAACAGGGCTAAAGATTCTTCTTTTACATAAACATCTAATGCTTTAGGCGTAGATTTGATGTTAGAAAGACCACGTGCCTCAGCTTCTTTTTCCCACTCTTCGCTATATCCATTGCCTTCGAAACGGATTGCTTTTGAATCTTTGATGTATTTGCGGACAACATTTAAGATCGCAAGATCCTTTTTAATGCCTTTTTTGATTTGTTTATCTACTTCCGTTTTGAACTCGATCAATTGTGCTGCAACGATTGCATTCAACACAGTCATCGGTAAAGCAGAGTTTGCAGAAGAACCAACAGCACGGAATTCAAACTTGTTACCAGTAAAAGCAAATGGTGAGGTACGGTTCCGGTCTGTATTGTCCAATTTTAACTCAGGAACTTTAGGGATACCATGCCATAAGTTTGCCTCTGCTTTTACTTTTTTAGCAACACGAGCAGATTCAACTTCTTCCAAAAGCTCATCCAATTGAGAGCCTAAGAAAATTGAAATAATTGCTGGTGGAGCCTCATTTGCACCTAGGCGGTGATCGTTGCTTGCACTAGCGATAGAAGCGCGCATCAAATCAGCATATTCATAAACAGCTTTAATGGTGTTGACAAAGAAAGTCAAGAACATCAAATTGTTTTTAGGCGTTTTTCCAGGAGATAATAAATTTACACCGGTATTTGTGATTAAAGACCAGTTGTTGTGTTTACCAGATCCGTTGACACCGGAGTATGGTTTTTCATGCAACAATACTTTGAAGTTGTGTCTTAAAGCAACTTGTTCCATGACATTCATCAACAATTGGTTGTGATCGATAGCCAAGTTGATTTCTTCGTACATTGGAGCACATTCAAATTGAGAAGGTGCAACTTCGTTGTGACGAGTCTTTAAAGGAATACCTAATTTTAAAGCTTCATTTTCCAAATCCACCATGTAAGCTAATACACGCTCTGGAATCGCACCAAAATAGTGGTCTTCCAATTGTTGGCCTTTTGCCGACATATGGCCAAATAACGTACGGCCAGTTAACTGAAGATCTGGGCGAGCATTATATAAGGAAAGGTCAACCAAGAAATACTCTTGTTCGATACCAAGAGAAGCGTTTACTTTAGTGACCGATTTATCAAAATATTGAGCAACATCTGTTGCAGCTTTATCTACTGCGTTGATCGCTTTCAATAAAGGAGCTTTATAGTCTAATGATTCACCAGTATAGGAAACAAAAACTGTTGGAATACATAATGTTTTACCAGCGCCTGTTTCGTAAATGAAGGCAGGAGAAGATGGATCCCAAGCTGTATAACCTCTAGCTTCGAAGGTGTTACGGATACCACCATTTGGGAAAGAAGATGCATCGGGCTCTTGTTGAACTAATGCGTCAGCTGTAAATTTTTCAATTGCTTCACCGTTTTCGTCTGGCTCAAAAAAAGCATCATGTTTTTCAGCAGTCGAACCTGTTAGCGGTTGAAACCAGTGTGTGTAGTGAGAAACGCCGTGGTTAAGTGCCCAAGTTTTCATGGCCTGTGAAATGTGTTCCGCCAAATCTCTTGAAATAATCTGTCCCTCTTCAATGGATGCAACTAACTCCTTGTATGAATTTTTAGGAAGGTAGTCTTTCATTTTGTTTACGGAAAAAACATTCTTTCCGTAGATGTCAGTTGCTTTTTTAGTTTCAACTTTTTCAAATGAAGCAATTTGGCGTGAGCCTGCTGCTTCTACTGCTTTGAATCTTAGGTTCGACATTTGTATTTTGTAGTTAAATTACAGTTTTGTTGATTTTGTTTTTCAAAAATATTGTGTTTTTATTGAAAACTGAAATTTTTTTGATGTTTTTTGTGAAATAATTCAAAAATTATGGTTTTTAGCTAATAAAAAAGGTGTGATTTATATAAATCACACCTTTTTTATTGTTTTGTGTTATAATTCAAATCCCCAGTCTATTCCTTTTTCGGTGGCAGGTACTCCTTTCTTCATCCAGGCAGGGGCGGGGGCACCTTTTAGGAAATGATCGAAGAATTGCTGCTCGCGAATTTGTATATCCTTGCGGTTTTGTCGGAGTATGAGGTTATGCTCATCACCATTATAATTCAGCATCCATACGGGTTTGTTTAATCGGCGCAATGCAGTAAACATTTCAATGCCTTGATACCATGGCACGGCCCCGTCATTGTCATTGGCCATAATGACAACAGGAGTTTTAACTTTATCTAAATGGAATAAAGGTGAATTTTCGATGTACAGTTCCGGAGCTTCCCATAGCGTTTTTCCGATGCGGCTCTGTGTATGTTCGTATTGGAATTGACGCGACATACCGGTCTGCCAGCGTATTCCGCCATAGGCAGATGTCATGTTGACAACAGGAGCACCAGTCCAAGCTGCAGCATACATATTGGTCCGTGTAATGAGGTGAGCAACTTGATAGCCGCCCCAACTTTGACCCTGTATTCCCATCTTCGTACTATCAACCCATGCATTCTGAGCGAGGTATTTCATCCCCGAATTGATGTATTCTTCAGCTGATTGACCAGGGTGACCTGTTTTGTAGCTTATATTTGGTGCAAATACAAGGTATTCGTTACTTACAAAATAGGGGATGTTCAAACGTGATGGCGTAGGAGCAGGAGGTTGATATGTATATAATCCATCGGAAAGCTTTTCATAGAAATAAGCTATAATGGGATATTTTTTTGCAGGATCAAAATTTTCTGGTTTATAAAGAATTCCCTCAGCCTGATTTCCTTCAGGCGTTGTCCAATGAACAAGTTCTGCTGTACCCCAATTGTAATTAGCCTGTTGGGGGTTAATATTGGATAGCTGTAATTCGTCTTTGAACTTGATGGTATTGGTATAGATATTCGGTGAATTCATATAATCCTCTTTACTGTACAGGATCGTTTGTTGATCTGCAGAAGAGCTGATATTCTTGAACGCTTTTGCCTCTACCAAAAGACTTTTAGGATCGCTATGCTGTCCCTTGAACTGGTAGAAACCAGACTCTTTGGTTTTATTGTCAAAAGACGTTAGAAAACCACCCTTTTTATAGTCAAGTGTAGTGGCTTGTTCGCGATCCTCTTCTCTTTTTAAAGGCAAGTAGCGGAAAGTTGTCTGTGATGCAGCTCCATAGCCGTTCGTCAAGATGGATTTGCTGGAACCGTCCAAGTTAAAATACCAGATATCATATCTCGAATTGACGTAAATCCCTTTAAAGTCTGGGCTCCATGCTGCCATGCCGTATCCTTGTGCTGAGGTAGGCATATCATTTTCTTCGTCCGCAAAGGACGCAGGTATACCGTCGTTTAGAACTGTCTTTTTCTTTGAACTAACCTGATAGGAATTCCAGGTTCCTTTATCTTGGTCGAAATATACGATGTATTTTGCGTCAGGACTTAAGATTGCATTTCCCGAAAAGTCTGAAAGGATTAACTCTTTATTTCCTGTTTTTGTCGAAACCAGATAGATGTCATCTCTTGTTCTACCTTCCCATTGGCTTGCGATGCGCTTGCCAAAATCAGTACGCGCTAAGATATACTCTTCATTTCCGTCCGGTGTAAGTGCGGTGGAGTTGAATGTTTGATCCGTCAGGGGGATAATGTTACGGTTGTATTTGGGGTAAGTGACCGCTAAGAAGTTTCTTGCAAGGTCTTTCTTTAAATTTACCAACTGCATGGGTTGTAAATAATCGTCTTGCCAGTTCCAAACGTCTACTTTAGCATGCTCAAAATCAACCAAAGTGGTGTCTTTAACACGCGGTATTGGTGCTATGCCGAAAAATAACTTCTCTCCATTTTTGCTGAAACGGATATCCCCATCCCCGCTAACAGCCCAGTTTTTAGGTATACCATTGCTGGTTTTTGTTGCAAGATATTGGGCTGTATCTATACCATTTGAATAGTAATATAAATTATAATTTTTCAGCAATGCCTTTTCATTGGAGAGATCCCCTAGATAAGCGAGCTGATTGCCTGATTCATCAAATTTGAAATTTTTATAATTGCCTTTTCCATTTGATATTTTTTTAAGCTTTTTAGTTGCTATTTCGTAGAGGTAGACTCCAGATTCTTTTGACAGGCTATCTTTCGAATCCGTTTTTTTTGAAAAAACAATTTTTGATCCGTTTTTATTCCATTCGTATTGATCTACGGATGAAAATTGTACCGAATCACCGGAATTTAAATCATATAAAGCAAGCGTTGCAACCGTTTTTTTCTTTTTATCGCTGCTTTTCTTTGCTGATGTGGCATCATTAACCGCTTTTGTTTCAGATTTCTCATTTATTTCCTTGTCGAAAAGAAAAGAGACGAAATTGTTGTTTTGATCGGCAATTTTGTAGGATTTTACCTGCGCAAATTTGACAAGGGATGAAGTTGTTAAATTGTAGATCGCCAATGAATCTTTTGGGAGTTCTTCGGCTTTCTTCTTTTTGATTTTGGCTTCTCGGGTTACGGCAAATGGCGCTTTGACCAAACTTAGCAGATGGTTTTCGGTATCTGTCAGTTTTCCATTATATCCACGGGGAATTTGAATGAGTTCTTTGTTTTCTTTGGTTTTTAGAAAAAGCTTATTATCGCCTTCTTGTGGAACGACCTGGAACAGGACAAATTTTCCCGATTTACTGATATAGGGCGATGATACGCTTTGCCAACTATCATATACCGTATGATCCAATGGTTTCTTTTGTGCATGGGCAGCGAATGCTGCCAGAAAACAAAATGGAATACAGATACTTTTCTTATTCATATTTTAAACCTTTTTGTCGCAATTTATTCATAAAAAATAAATAAACATCGATTTTTTGGTATATTCATTGTTACGTAAACATAAAAAACTGGTTATGAAATCATCATCCGCTGTTATTATTTCGATTATAATGGGCGCTGTGCTCTTGCTTGGCACCTGGATATTGGGTACAGCTTATCGTTATAAGTTTAAATCGACGCAGACAATCACTGTTAATGGTAATGCCAAAAAAGATTTCGAATCTGATCTAGTCAAATGGAGTGCTACTTTTAGCCGAAAGAATTATGAATTGAGTGCTGCTTCAGCACAACTGGCCACAGATCGTGATTTGGTGCGGGATTTTTTAGTGCAACAAGGGGTTAAAGCCGACGAAATCCGTTTCGAGGCCGTTAATATTGCCAAAGATTTCGAATATCATACAGATGGAAAGGGGAATGGTTATAATACTTTTTCCGGTTATACATTATCGCAGGCCGTAAGTGTCGAATCCAAAGACTTAAATAAAGTGGACAATGCGTCACGAGAAATATCGACATTAATTTCCAAAGGGATAGAACTTAGCTCCAGCACCCCCAATTATTATTACTCCAAGCTAGAGGATCTGAAATTAGAACTTATTTCACAGGCTTCAAAAAATGCACATCAACGTGCAGAAAATATTGCAAAGGAATCGAATGCCGGATTAGGTAATCTGGTAAAGGCCGATCTCGGAATTTTTCAGATAACAGGACAAAACGACAACGAAGAGTACTCTTCTGGCGGTGCATTTAATACAACCTCAAGAAAAAAAACAGCTAATATCACGGTTAAAGCAAGTTTTTTGAGTAACTAATGAAAAATTATTCGACTGAATTTCAGTTCTATATTGGTTTTCATTGAAAATTTGTTCAAAAAGTTTTCTCCTTTTCAATAAAAAACCTACTTTTGCATCATCCCAAACGGATATGCCCGGATGGCGGAATTGGTAGACGCGCTGGTCTCAAACACCAGTGGGAAACCGTGCCGGTTCGACTCCGGCTCCGGGTACTAAAAGCCTCTTTACTTACTGTAAAGAGGCTTTTTTTGTTCGTCTATGCTGCATCTGACCTGAAGATCGCCTCAAGTTCCGGATTATGGCTAATCAAGGTAGGTACTAAAACAGATACATCCTAATATCAACTTATATCTAATAACAATTTTCAATCAATCTTTAGACAGTGATCAGTCAGTGCTTATTCAATTTGTACTGAATAATCACTGAACAATCACTGAACGAGAACTGAGCAAGCACTGAATAAGCACTGTCTTAAGATCTAATTTGGTCACTACTTGATTCTAAGTTGCTGCAGCTATTGCTTGTTCTTTGGTGTTTCTTCGCTTATTGTAGCTACTTTCATTAGACCTTCCTCGGTATTCGTTTGCCGTTTCTTTGGTGTTTCTTTGGTATTTCTTTGTTTATTCTTTGGTATTTTAACGATAAAACAGCAATAAAACAGCAATAAAATAGCACAGAAACGGTAACGAAGGTGTAATCTTGACCCAGACTTGTACATAAGAAAGATAAATTGACTACCGTAGAATTGGTAATAAGATGGGCTTTTATTTTTACTGAGAATTTAGAAAAGGTCATTATATTGTTGTTATACAAAATGTATTGACTTTTCGTGTGAGACGAATGTGGGCTAGGTAAACAGATCGTTATACCGTAAAAAAGGAATTGTCCACACGATTTTATTCTCAGGAGTCTGAACAGTACTTAAGGCCGCTATTTGGAGCCTGGATAAAACAAAAGGATAGACGAAGGAGGATTAAGTCGATACGATTTAAATTCTTGACTATGGGTATTAGTAAACAATGCATTGGGATAGATATCTCAAAAGGGACCTTCACAGCATGTCTGTGTCAACGTTCAGATGATGGAGGATTAGCGTTCTCCAAGGCAATTGATTTTAGTAACGACAGCAAAGGATTCAACCAGTTCCTTCGATGGACGAAAGGAGTCATTGCCAGAGATGCAGCACTTGTTTTTTTGATGGAAGCTACCGGTGTGTATTATGAGAACCTTGCCCACCATCTGCACAAGATTAAGAAAAGGGTTCATGTTGTTCTTCCCAATATGTCGAAACACTATTTTTCAAGCCTCAATATCAAGACCAAAACAGATGCTGTTGATTCCAGAATCTTGAGTCAGTTCGGTGTCGAAAGGATTCATAAAGCATGGACCCCGCCTCCAGCCATATTATTGCAGCTGAGAAATTTGACCAGATACTATGTCCAGCTACAAGAGCAGAAAACTGGATTGGGTAACATCAAACATAGCAAAGACTGTTCGCATGATATCCAAACCTTTATCCTGAAAAGCAATAAAAAACTTATTACTGAGATAGATAAGGAAATTGTCAGATGCCTCAGGGAAATCAACAGGCTGGTAAAGTCGGACGTGGGTCTCCATAAAAAAATTGAGAAGCTTGCAACGATAAAAGGTATCGGAATGATCACCATAGTTACCATTCTTGCTGAAACAATGGGGTTTGAAGAGTTTGGTAGCGCCAAACAACTTGTCAGCTATGCCGGCTATGATGTGGTTCAACGGGAATCTGGAACATCGGTCAAAGGAAAAACCAGGATATCAAAGAAAGGGAATAGATATATCAGAAATGCGCTGTATTTCCCGGCTATGGTAGCCTGCAGATATAATTCTGTGTTAAAGGATGCTTATACGAGAATTATCCTGAAAAAGCCGTCAAAAATGGTCGGACAGGTTGCTGTACAGAGAAAATTATTAATCTTAATGTATACACTTTGGAAAAATGACACCGTGTTTATAGAAAATTATAAAGTAAGTAGTCCCGATCCGAAAACCGAGACTACACTAGATAGTTCAGAACCTGAACTTCTTTAGATTACAAAAATACTTTTTTGTCTAAATATTTGGAATTTAAAACAGTACCTTTTTTTTATAAACGTTCTTTAATCTGAATATTCTTGTTTAAATTGGAAATACCAAATATAAACTTGGATGAAAACAGTTTTTTTATCGCTGGCACTGCTGTGTTTTTTCATTACTCATGGGCAAGTAGGGTTTGTCTTAAACGGGAAAAAGAATGTTAAAATTCCTTTTCTTTTCGTACATAACCTGGTGATTATACCTGTACAGGTAAATGGATATATGATGAACTTCCTGTTGGATACGGGGGTTAAAGAAACCATGATATTTGGCGAAACATTAAAGTCAATTGATAGCGCTGTTTTTGTTAATAAATTTCAGGGATTGGGCAGGGAAGAGGGGTTGGATGGCTATTTATCCATACATAATCAGGTGAATATTGCTGGGGTATATGAAGATTTAGACCAACCGATCTATATTCTTCAAAATGCGCATATTGATATCTCTACCCGGATAGGAGTAGAAGTTAATGGAATTATGGGAAGTCGCTTTTTTGAAAACCAAATGATAGAAATGGATTTTCAAAAACATCGTATTACCTTATATGCCAAGGCTAACCGGCCCAAGGGACTTGACAAGATGCAGCGTTTGCCGCTGGATATTTTAAATAGTCGTCCCTATACTGCGGTTGCTTTTAAACAGGGGAGTGTTTCTATTGATGGTCGCGTATTGATTGATATGGGAAATAGCGATGCCTTAATGCTAATTCCTTCAAAGTTAAATAATTTTGATATTAAGCCTCCATTTATTGATGACTACATTGGGCAGGGGTTTAACGGTGAGATTTATGGAAAAAGAAATCGAATCCGATCGCTCGAACTTGGGCCGTTTACAATGAACTATCCCCTGGTAGCCTATCCTGAATTGAGTTCGTTACAGCATGCAACATTTGTGAGCGAAAGAATAGGTTCCATTGGAAACGAGTTGTTACGCCGATTTAAGGTCGTATTCGATTATCCCAACAAGTCGATATATCTTCATAAGAATAAAGATTTTGATCGCTTTTATTATTTGAATATGAGTGGTTTGGAGATTATACATGATGGTATTAAATACGAAAAAGAAGAAATACCTGTCGTTCTGCAAAAAGATGGCGGTACAGAGGTAAGAATGGGTAACAGCGTACAGTATCGCTTTGTACTTCGAAATATGTACAAAATTGCGACTGTTCGTGATGGTTCGCCTGCGGCAATCGCAGGACTAATACCCGGAGATAAGGTTGTACGGATCAATGGTAGAGCTGCATCGTCATTTTCCCTGGAGTCAATTCACAATCTTTTTAAATCAGAAGAGGGAAAGGAAATGCATTTTCGAGTGACCAGAGGCGAGAAGACACTCGACTTTAAATTTGTGTTAAAGGATCCGCTTCCATTTAACTCGGATTAAATTTTTGCTAATTTTGCTATTTTAAACTGAACTTACTTATATTTGCACTTGATAATAATATTTTAATAATTTAAACACGAAAAGATATGTTGGTCGCTAGAATAATAACACAGCAAGCTTTTAAGGCAAATGGATTTGTCGAAAGCAATCTTCGTGCTTTTCGTTTTATTTAAGATATTTTTCGAAATAGGAGTGCATCGTGTCTCTTCAATCCGCTGGAGTGAATAACAGGTCGCTTTACTTCTTTTGAAAAACTAATTTATACAGATGAAAAAGCCGAAGTTCATTCGGGCTTTTTAATTTTCCGGATTTTCGTTTCTATTTAGATAGTCAAAGCTCTTCAGGGCTGCAGCGTTTTTGAAAAACAGGTGCGTTCGACTCTATAGGAGTAATTGACTGTGCATTAAGAAAAAATGCTTAATAGAATCGTAATCCCCAAAAGAATATTCCCGAAATTTTTTCAACAATGCTGCCGATTTCCAAGAGGAAATTGATGGCTAATTATTTATATTTTTTATAAAAATGGGAAGTAAATTAGCGGGAAAAGATCTAGTAAAAATAGGTTTTCCACAAAATAATATAGTTAATACAGCTTTAGGGCTGATCACAAGGTATCGAAAGAAGGAAAATAAAGAAACCATTCTTCTTGAACTTACTGAGTTGATAGAAGCTCCGGAGCGATTTATGGGGCATAAAATATGGGGAAAGGTCTCTGAAGGACTTATTAAACCTGTTGAAGTACGCATGCAGGAGCTTCATTCACATTGTGCTCCATTTAGCATATTTGGTGAAAATGAAATTGATGAGCAGGCAAAAAGACAGTTGTATGATGCACTGAGATTGCCTATTTCAAGGCAAGGTGCGCTGATGCCGGATGCACATACAGGGTACGGACTTCCCATCGGCGGAGTACTAGCCACAGAAAATGCAGTTATACCCTATGGTGTAGGTGTAGATATCGGCTGTCGGATGAGCCTGTCGATATTCGACTTACCAGGCAGTTATTTCAAAGGAAGGGAATTCCAACTGAAAAATATATTGAAGGAAAACACCAAATTTGGTTTAAATGACACACATCGTGATAAGCATGATCACGTTATTTTCAGTAGAACTGAATTTCAGGAAATCCCACTATTAAAATCCCTGTTGGGTAAAGCTTACAGACAATTTGGGACTTCCGGTAGTGGAAATCACTTTGTCGAATTGGGCATTGTTGAGCTTCAAACCGTGCGGGAGGAATGGGGAATAAATCCTGGACAGTATGTGGGGATTTTATCCCATAGTGGCTCTCGAGGTTTGGGGGCGAATATCGCTAAGCATTACACAAGTCTTGCGGCGCAACAATGTCTATTACCGCGTCATGTCCAACATTTGGCCTGGTTGGATTTAGCAAGCCAAGAAGGACAAGAATACTGGATGGCCATGAATTTGGCTGGGGAGTATGCCCAGGCCTGTCATGCAGACATCCACCGACGTTTGGCTAAAGCACTTGGCGGTAATCCCGTGGTAACGATCGAAAATCATCATAATTTCGCATGGAAGGAATTCGTGAATGGGGAGGAATGCATTGTTCATCGGAAGGGAGCAACACCTGCAGGCAAGGGCGTGCTGGGGGTGATTCCCGGCTCGATGACAGCACCAGGGTTCATTGTGGAGGGAACGGGAAACCCCTTAAGTTTACAGTCTGCATCTCATGGAGCGGGGCGTGTCATGTCGAGATCTGCCTGCAAAAATAATTTGACAAAAAGCGCTATGCTGAAAGATCTGGAAGCACATGGTGTGGAATTGATTGGCGGCGCATTGGATGAATCACCACGTGCGTATAAAGATATTCATCGGGTGATGAAATTACAACAGGAGTTGGTAACTGTTCTCGGAACGTTCAGTCCGAAGATTGTACGTATGGACAAATAAGGTTATGAATGAAAGGTATTTACAAATTTCTTCGGGACGAGGTCCTAAAGAATGCAATATGGCCGTTAGGTTGGTAGTCGACAGAATCTCTTCTGAATGTAGTAGAGTAGGAGTTGAGGTCACGGAAATAGAAACAGAAGAAGTGGATGGACTTCCTTGTTCGTTGATTGTCAGATTGAGAGGAAAAGATATGGATCAATTGATTGATCATTGGATTGGTACAATCTGCTGGGTGTGTAAAAGCCCTTTTCGTCCTTTACACAAACGGAAGAATTGGTTTGTCGAAGTTAAAACGTATCATCCGGGTGAAAAGGGAAAGGTGTTGGATGTGAAGGATGTATCTTTCCAAACGATGCGAAGTAGCGGTGCAGGTGGACAGCATGTCAATAAAGTAAGTTCTGGCGTTAGAGCGACGCATGCTCCGACAGGGATAAGTGTTCAGGTGATGGATACGAGATCGCAATTGCAGAATAAAGAGATCGCAATGCTGCGCTTGGCAGCACATCTGCGGAATTTGGAAAGCGTTGAGTTAAATACGGCCAAAGAACAAAAATGGAAAAACCAAATCGAGGTGACGCGGGGACAGGCGAAACGGGTGTTTGTTGGACGTAATTTTGTCGAAAAATAGTATTTTTTGAGCACTGGATCCCAATTGGCAATCCATGAAGTCAATTGGGTTTTGATAGGGGCCTTGAACCATAAGTTCAAGGCCCCTTGAATTTGGGGATATGCTGGTTTTGTTTTTTAGCCGTATTTTCTTCTGTGATTTACCTTGAATGTAGAAAATAATTTGTTTTATTGCATTGATAATTCCTATCTTTAAGAGGAAGGGTCTAAAAATGAGTTCTTCAGACTAAGTAAACTTAAGTAGTCGCTGTAGCCTGCATCTAGAGAAGGCTATAGGGCTTGGAATTTCAAATTCGATATTATGATAAAATCCCCCGGCTTCCTTTTTAAGGAAGCGATCAAGAATGAAAAACCATTACAAATTGTTGGAGCGATTAATGCTAATCATGCGCTTTTGGCTGAACAGGCTGGTTTTAAAGCTATTTATCTTTCTGGAGGTGGTGTTGCGGCAGGTTCACTTGGAATTCCAGATCTTGGGATTACAACACTTCAGGATGTTTTGATTGATGTGGATCGTATTACAAATGTGTGTAAACTTCCTTTGCTGGTGGATATTGATACTGGCTTCGGTCCTTCGGCATTCAATGTGGCACGTACAATAAAATCTTTAATTAAAGTGGGCGCGGCGGCAGTTCACATGGAGGATCAGGTGGGTGCTAAACGTTGTGGTCATCGGCCTGGGAAAGAGCTCGTCTCTCGATCTGAAATGGTTGACCGCCTAAAGGCGGCGGTGGATGCACGAACGGACGAGCATTTTGCCATTGGTGCACGTACGGATGCACTTGCTTCTGAAGGCCTTGAACTTGCTTTGGAAAGAGCGGTGGCTTATAAAGAAGCTGGGGCGGACTTTATTTTTGCTGAAGCAGTACATCATTTGGAGCAATACGTTCAATTTAGTGCGGCAACTGGCCTTCCCATTTTGGCGAATATCACTGAATTTGGACAAACACCGTTGTTTAGCCTGAATGAACTACGTCAAGCCGATGTTTCTATTGTTCTTTATCCACTCTCTGCTTTCCGCGCAGCTAATAAAGCGGCTACAAATGTTTATCGTCACATTCGGGAAGACGGTGGGCAGGTTAATGTGGTCAACGACATGCAGACGAGAGCAGAGTTATACAGAAGTATCGATTATTATGCCTATGAAAATCGATTGGATCAATTGTTTAATAAATAATTATATTCAGATGGAAGAGACAAACAGCACAGGTTTTAAGCCTAAAAAAAGTGTAGCACTCTCTGGGGTAGCAGCTGGTAATACGGCTTTGAGCACTGTCGGAAAAAGTGGTAATGATCTGCATTATAGGGGTTATGATATTTTGGATCTAGCGCATCAGGCAAGTTTTGAAGAGGTCGCTTATTTACTTATTTATGGAAGTCTGCCAACACAGGCCCAGCTCGTTACTTATCAAGGTCAGCTGACCAGTCAACGTGGTCTGCCTATTACTGTGCAACAGGTTCTCAAGCAGTTGCCATCGACGGCACATGCCATGGATGTTTTACGGACTTATGTTTCTTTTTTCGGCAGTGTTTCGCCCGAGAAAGACAGTCATCCCATTGCTGGTGCTCGTGACATTGCAACTCGCCTGATGGCTTCGATGGCCTCAGCACTGCTATACTGGTATCATTTTAGTCAGCATGGACGTGAGGTGCAGGTAGAGACATCAGATACAACGTTGGGCGGGCATTTTTTGCATCTGCTACACGGAAAATCTCCATCGTCTTCTTGGGTAAGAGCGATGCAGATTTCACTCAATTTATATGCCGAACATGAGTTTAATGCATCTACATTTACAGCTCGGGTTATTGCCGGTACAGGATCAGATATGTATTCCTGCATCGCTGGCGCAATAGGTGCGCTGCGTGGACCTAAGCATGGCGGAGCCAATGAGGTTGCTTTCGAAATTCAGAGTCGTTATGCAAATGCTGATGAGGCGGAAGCGGATATCCGGAAGCGATTGGCAAACAAAGAAGTCATTATTGGTTTTGGCCATCCTGTATACACAATCTCGGATCCAAGAAATCAAGTGATAAAACAAGTCGCAAAAGAGCTGTCGGAAGAAGCGGGCGACATGACGCTCTACCTGATCGCTGAGCGGTTGGAAAAAGTCATGTGGGAAGAAAAGAAAATGTTTCCGAACCTGGACTGGTATTCTGCGGTGTCCTATCATATTATGGGCATTCCAACGGAGATGTTTACGCCATTATTTGTTCTCTCGCGTATTACTGGCTGGTCAGCGCATGTTTTCGAACAACGTCAGGATGGAAAAATTATCCGGCCGAGTGCAAACTATGTTGGTCCCGATGACAGACCGTTTGTACCTCTTTCCGAACGGTAAATTCGGGTCGGGAAAAGGCGTTAAAAGGTGCTTTTTGAACAGGGGGCTCTGAGGAAGAATTTAGCGCAGGAAAAAACGAATTATATTAATAAATAGAACGAGAGTCTTATACGAAATACACGAATGAGTTCAGCAATATCAAATGAAAGACCACAACCGGATCAGGTTTTAGTGGACATTGTGGACTATGTCCTAAATTATAAAATTGAGGAAAAAGTCGCTTGGAATACGGCCTTTTACTGTTTTCTTGACACCATTGGCTGCGGCTTGGAAGCATTGACCTATCCTGCCTGCACCAAATTGTTGGGGCCAGTTGTGGCCGGGACCATTGTGCCGAACGGTGCTCGGGTGCCGGGTACAGATTTTCAATTGGATCCCGTTCAGGCAGCATTCAATATCGGCACGATTGTTCGATGGTTGGATTTTAATGATACCTGGCTGGCAGCGGAATGGGGACATCCATCCGATAATCTAGGGGGAATTTTAGCAGTGGCAGATTGGTTGAGCCGAACGAATATTGCGAACGGGCAAAAACCGCTGAAAGCTAGGACGGTTCTTGAGGCAATGATTATGGCCCATGAGATACAAGGTGTCTTAGCACTTGAAAACTCGTTTAATAAAGTGGGGCTAGACCATGTTATTTTGGTGAAGGTAGCTTCAACAGCGGTCGTAGGTAGGCTCATTGGCCTCACAAGAGAAGAGCTGCTCAACGCGGTTTCTTTGGCTTTTGTTGATGGACAAGCCTTACGGACTTATCGGCATGCGCCAAATACTGGTAGCCGAAAATCATGGGCAGCCGGCGATGCAACTTCGCGTGCTGTCCGATTGGCCTTGATCGCAAAAACTGGAGAAATGGGCTATCCATCTGTTTTGACAGCACCAATATGGGGATTTTATGATGTGTCTTTTAAGGGGAATCCATTTAAGTTTCAGCGGGGATATGGATCTTATGTGATGGAAAATATTCTCTTCAAAATTTCATTTCCCGCAGAATTCCATGCACAGACAGCTGCCGAAGCGGCAATGCAGCTCAATCAACAACTGAAAGAATTTGGAAAAAGCAGTTCAGATATCGCCCGTGTAACCATTCGTACACATGAAGCTGCTATCCGGATTATTGATAAAAAGGGGCCTTTGCATAATCCTGCCGACCGCGATCATTGTATCCAATATATGGTTGCTGTGCCTCTAATCTTTGGACGTTTGACGGCTGATGACTATGAAAATCATATCGCTTCGGATCCAAGAATTGATATACTGCGCGATAAGATCTCCTGCGTGGAAGATGCTCAATTCACCGCTGATTATCACGACCCACAGAAACGTGCCATATCAAATGCTTTGACAATTGAACTGGTTGACGGTACAATATTGCCTGAATTGGTCGTTGAATATCCGATAGGCCATCCAAGAAGGAGGGCAGAGGGAATTCCTAAATTAATCGAAAAATACAAAACAAATCTTGCTCGGGTATTTTCTGAAAAACAGCAAAAGGAAATACTTACAGCTACTTTGGACTACGATACTTTTCTCGAACAGGATGTCTCGCAGCTGATGGATCTGTTTGTACGCTAATGATATAGAGAGGACGGGGTGATCAAACTATTTGTTTTGTCACCCCTGCTTTCGTTTCTATTACAGCGTTAAACTACACCGAATATTCTTTTTAAGGTCGCAACCTTTTGTTTTGTTGTTTTTATGATTACCTGTACTTTAGTGCACTTAAACAGCTTATGCACGCTTCTTTAGACGAAAGAACATAGATTGGCTAATCTATCGCCAATTTGAGTCAAAACCGCTATAAAATCTGAAATTCTTTTTTGCCAGTTCTCTTAAAGATTCTGGTATATCCCATTGCTCACCTTTGGCCTGAAAGTCTTCGCATTCAGCAATGAAAGTAGGAAGCGTTGTACGGTCGATATGTCCAAATACTCCACCTGTATAGGATGCATACCCTACACCTAAAATAGAACCAATATCGCCATCGATGGGTTGGTTGAGTACGCCTTCTGCGAGACATCGATAGCTATCCAATGCCATGACATGCAACAAACGTTTCCGGATAATTGAAGGTGTTACATTTTCCTTTGCAGATGCAATTACAGGGTTTTTCCAAATGGTTTTCTTTTTGGTTTCAACGTCATAATCGTAAAATCCAGCGCTCGATTTTTTTCCTTTTCGTTCCTGATCGACCATTCCTTTGAGGTAGGTATATGCACGTTTTTGGCTGGCATGCAGACCGGGTAATTGATCATAAACGTGTAGCATCAATTCCAATGATATCTCATCCAATACTGCCAATGGGCCCACGGCAAATCCTGCAGCCATCGCTTCCTCTTCGACCAGTGTCGGTGAGATGCCTTCCAGTACCATTGTAATACCTTCGAGTAAATAATTGAAGAAAATACGTGAGGTGAAAAAACCCGGACCATCCTGCACGACTATTGGAATTTTATTGAGGCGTAAAGCTGTGATAAGTGCTTTCTCTAAGGTTTTTTGCTCGGTTTGTTTACCGCAGATGATTTCGACAAGGGGCATGCGGTCAACAGGCGAAAAGAAATGCATTCCTATAAATTTTTTAGGATCATTGGTTGCTTTAGCAAGCTCAGTAATAGGCAATGAAGTGGTATTTGTAGCGAAAAAGCCATTTTCGTTTAAATAGGGTAGGCTTTCTTTTGTAACCTCAGCCTTTAGGTGGAAATCTTCAAATACAGCTTCTATAATGCAGTCAGATCCATTAAGGTCATCGACTTGGTCAGTTGGTTTTATGCGTGCAAGCAATTGCTCCCGTTGTGATGGGCTCATGGCTCCTAAAGCCAATGATTTTTCACAAACCTGGCTAGAATAGGCTTTGCCCCGTTCGGCTTGGGGAAGTGTAACGTCTTTTAAAGCAACTTCTATTCCTGCCCGGGCGGCCTCATAAGCAATCCCCGAGCCCATCATCCCAGCACCCAGTACACCTATTTTATTTAACTTATAGTTGTCGAGATGTTTTATTCTATTGGGTGATTTTGCCAATTGGACAGCATAGTGAAGTGTACGGACCATGCTGAGTGGTTCGGGGCGATTTAAGACTTCCAGATATAAAATTGCTTCTCTCTCACTAGCTTCAACCGCTGTGGATGACGGGTTTTTTCTTAGTAATTCAATAACTGCGTTTGTGCCAGGGTACAAACCGCGTGCTTTTTTTTGGATAGCAAGAATTGCTTCAGGATTCAGTTCGTCAGTTTGTTCCGTGTGATGGCCAGCATTGGTGTTGGGTAGATTAAGTATCCAGTTTATTGCTAATGATAGGCTGTCGCTTGGCTTCTGCGTCAATTCATTGATTAACCCAAGTTTATGCGCTTCTTCACTGCTCAGAAGTTTGTTTTGTGTCAGCAGATTTAGGGCATTTTCAGTACCTATCAATGCTGGTAAATAGATCGTTGTACCAAAAGCTGTAAACAAACCATACTTACTCTCCGGAAAGCCAAACTGAAGTTTTTCGGAGGCGATACGACAATTAGACCATAGCATCGTCGCTAGGGCCATAGCTGTACAATTGTCTGAAATAATAGATACAATGGGTTTTTTAAACGTTTCCCAATGCAATACTTTTGATGTAAGCTTGTATAAGTCCGAAGGTCTTGAGCGGCTTGAAGAAAACTGCTCAAATAATTGCGTATATTCGATTTCTTTGTCTTGAATCGGGCAGCTATATACGACACCTATGGTATCTTCCCGTTCGAGAATGAACGTAACCAAATCAACAAATTGCGTGAGATAGTCTATAATGTCCAACTGCTCGGGAGCTGCTGTCGATAGCGGATGGATTGTAATGATGTGATGATTATCCTGTTCTACACGAAAGAGCGTGTGGGTCATATAAGATTTATTTTCATCCATTGTACTTGGTGATAATTTTTAAAAAGCGTTCTATTGTTTGGACTTTCCTGATTGATAAGTCACATGATCTATTGTCATTTTCGCGATAATTTCAAGCATGATTTCTGAGGTTCCCCCGATAATGGTGCCGACACGGACATCGCGATATAAACGTGCGATTTTATAATCTTCTGTAAACCCATAACCACCAAATAATTGGAGACATTGGTTTACGACATTGACGGCGAGCTCACTTGCTTGTAGCTTCGCTATGGAACATTCTTGGACTGCGTATTCGTTTTGGTCCTGGAGGTCACAACAATGGTAGACAAAGGCTTTCGTGGTAGCGATATCTGCTGCCATTTGTGCGATTCGGTGCCGTATTGTTTGAAATTCCTGGATTTTTTTTCCAAAGGCTTCACGTTGTGCGATATAATCAAGTGTATACTGAAATGCGGATTCTGCGGTAGCGAGACTATGAATAGCTGCGGTAAGCCTTTCCAATTGAAGTCCATCCATTAAATAGCGAAATCCTTCTCCCTCCATGCCGATGAGATGAGAAATAGGGACTCGTACGTTATTAAACCCTAGCTCGGCGGTATCAGAGGCGTGCCAGCCTAGTTTATTGATTTTGCTTGACGAGACCCCAGTTGCATTTCTGTCAATAAGTAATAAGCTTATACCCTTTGTTCCCTGATCAGAAGCAGTTTTGACTGCTGTAATGAAGAAATCACCGTAATAACCGTTGGTAATAAATGTTTTAGATCCATTGACAATATAAAAATCGCCATCCCGGACAGCTGTTGTTTTGATCTGCTTTACGTCAGAACCAGCCCCGGGTTCAGTAATAGCAACAGCACTGACCATATCACCGGCAATAACTGGTTTAAGATAGCGTATTTTCAGATCTTCTGATCCATATTTCAATAGGTATGGAGCCGACATAAACTGAATGACAAGTGCGGAAATGGTAAATCCTCCAGAAAAACAATACGATAATTCTTCGCAGAGTATCAAGGAATAATAAAAATCAAGCTCTAGTCCACCATACACTTCTGGATAATTGAGTCCCATCAATCCCATATCACCCATTTTCTTCCATACATTTCGGTCGATCTCGCCGCGTTTTTCCCAATCATCGACGTAAGGTGTAATTTCTTTTCGAATAAATGCGCGAAGTGTATCGCGAAAAATCTGATGTTCAGCTGTAAACTTGATTGTCTGCATAATCGTTTATCTTGCTTTTGGTTATCTTATGTAAGGCGGTCTTTTGAATGACCATCTAGTAGGATGTTATCTAAACGAATTTAACGAAAAGCCTTGGCTTTTTGCAAATTTTTATTCTTTATTTTTCGTTCAATTGGTTAAGTAGGGAAGTTTTTGTATTATTTTTTTTCTATTTATTCTGTTTTGATAAAAAAAATAAAACCGACTTGTTGTGGGTTATCTGTTATATTTTTTATCTTTAAGATTAGGAAGGGTTGTTGGGGATATGCTAGCGATAAGCCTTCAAAATTTTAGCAGAACAATTATAAACTTTTTATATCATGTCAAAGAGTGTATTTATCGTTGCAGCGAAACGCACGCCAATTGGAAGTTTTGGTGGTGCCTTGTCATCTATTTCGGCGCCAAGTCTTGCGGCCCAGGTTGTTGGGGCTGTAGTTGATGAGGCGGGTATTTCCCGCGATATAGTGGATGAGATTATTATTGGTGCTGTTTTGCAAGCTGATTTGGGACAAGCGCCTGCCCGGCAGGTAGCCCGGTTAGCAGGTTTGTCGGATCATACCGCTGCAACGACCCTTAATAAAGTATGTGCTAGTGGAATGAAAGCAATAGCTGTTGCTGCGCAAAGCATTCTATTGGGAGATGCTGATATAGTGATTGCTGGTGGGATGGAGAGCATGAGTAGGGTGCCATATTATACGAATAGTATGCGTTGGGGAGCCAAATTTGGAGCTCAGAGTCTGGTTGATGGTTTACAACGTGATGGTTTGAGCGATGCTTATTCGAATGATGCAATGGGAATGTTTGCAGAGTTGTGTGCCGAGAAATATCATATTGGCCGTGAAGAACAGGATGCTTATGCGATAAGTTCCTATAAAAGAAGCCTGGACGCTTGGCAAAAAAATAAGTTTTTAAACGAGGTTCAACCTATAACGATACAAAGTCGTAAAGGAGATGTCGTCGTTTCGCGCGACGAAGAGTTTTCGCAGGTCAATTTTGATAAGATACCCGAGCTTAAGCCTGCCTTTAAAAAAGAGGGGACTGTAACTGCCGCAAATGCATCGACAATAAGTGATGGGGCTGCTGCGGTGCTGCTCATATCTGGCGAGAAATTGGAAGAACTTGGACTTGTCCCCTTAGCAGAGATTATTGCTTATGCTGATGCTGAACAGGCTCCGGAATGGTTTACGACTACACCAAGTGTAGCCACGGAAAAGGTGTTAAAAAAAGCGGGATTGACACTAGAAGACATTGATTATTTTGAATATAATGAAGCTTTTTCCGTGGTGGCTTTGGTGAATGCACAAATTTTGGGTTTACCCATGAACAAAGTAAATGTTTATGGAGGAGCGGTATCTTTGGGGCACCCATTGGGATGTTCGGGCGCTAGAATTGTTGTAACACTAAGCAGCATCTTAAGACAGGAGGGGGGATCAGTAGGGCTGGCAGCGATATGCAATGGTGGCGGTGGTGCCTCTGCAATGATTATTAAAAAGATTTGATGCTTCTTCCAGATAAGATTGCTTTAATTTTATCTGGAAGAAGCTCACGCTTATTGAATTCGGGTGTTTTTAACCACATAGCTTCCTGGAAACTTATTTTATTTGCTATACAAGGTCGTACTTCTACTCCTCATATAGACGGCTTGCCTCGACTCCATGGAGCGCCAGTTCTGATTCGATTTCCGTTGGGTTGAGTCGAATGCCTTCTATGGTTAACAGATTATAAATAGAATCCAAGTCGATCTTCCATTCGTGGATGCCATTCAGTTTTTCAACAGCTTGTTTGATTTTGTCTACAAGACTGGGATGTTGTGCATTAGTTTCGAAAATGAGCTTTTCCATAGTGTTTCATATTAGGCCTGATTAAAAATCAGGCGGGTTTAACCAAAATAGCGTAGACAATCATTTGATCGGCTAATTACAATAGTCTCAATATAAGGATAATAATCTTAAATTAATGCTTTGAAATGACTAAATTGTAATGAAACTGTTAATTTTTGTAATAAATATATGGAAATTTTATAGTCGTTAGATTGCCTTTAAAACACCGGATTTCATTTTATTGTAATCGAACAAGTCTATATGTGGATTTCGGATTTTCTAATACGACGTTTTCATTGGTATAGAAATTTTAAGTAAGTTTGAAATGAACATGACGACTGAGACCTCGAATATAATCATCCTGTTATTGCTGGCAATTGTTGCTTTAATATCGGGTTTGTACCTCTTGTTAAGACAAAAATATAGGAAACTTGAGGTAGAAAATAAACGACAAAAGGAGCTTTTTAATCGTATGGACAATCAGAAGATTGACGATTTCCATCGGGCCCAATTAAATCCCCACTTGCTTAAAAATTCATTGAACGGAATACTTTCACATGCCTATCAGACCTATTATACCATGGACAAGTTGGCCATGGTATTGGACTACGTTTTGTATGAAAGTGAAGATGAACTCGTTTCACCTAAAGCAGAGATTGATTTTGCGCGTAATCTCATTGAGATTAATAGGGTAAAACTGAGTCCCTTATTTGATATACGCGTTAAGTTTGATATTGATGAACTAAATAGTTCCTTGTTGAATACACCTTCATTGGTTCCTTTGATTTCTGTGGATTTAATTGAAAACGCATTTAAACATGCAGATTTCCATGGCCCTGATTCTTTTATTTCTATCATGCTGACCTTTAAGAATGGTTTGCTGGAGCTCATTGTAAGCAATCGAATTTCAAAACGTTCGCCCCTACAAAAGGCCAAAAGTGGAATAGGCAGCAAAACGTTGGAAGAACGGCTCATGTTGTACTATCCAGGTAGACATCACCTGCGCAGGTTTGTAGAGAATGATGTATATAGTGCCCACCTTCAAATCAGATTGTATGCGGATTGAAAGAAGTTTGAAATGTGTTCTTCTGGATGATGAAATACCAAGCTTGAGGTTCTTGAAAATGCTCTGTGAGCAAATTCCAGGGGTAGAGGTGGTGAAAACCTTTAATGAACCAGCAGCATTGTTGAGAGAATACCGTTCATTAAGTTTTGATTTTTGTATTCTGGATATTGAAATGCCGGAATTTAATGGATTTGATGTAGCCAGAGAACTCAAGGATTTTCCGATTGTGTTTTCTATCGCATATAAACAATATGCGAGCGATGCTTTTGATATTAATGCTGTAGATTACATGCGTAAACCAATATCTCTGCAACGTCTTCAGCAGGCCATTATGAAAGTAGAACAAATAATCAATAATAAAGCTGAAATTGTCTCGTTTGCACAGTTTAATACGAATAAAGGAAAAACGGTATTGTATTTCGATCAGATTAACTATGTTCAAATAGCTGAAGTAGACAGCCGTGATAAAACAGTTTATTTGGCTGATGGTTCGTTCATTTTGTTGAAAAATATAAGCTTCGATAAGTTGATGGAGATTTTGCCTGAGCATGACTTTATACGCATCAATAAAAAAGAGATCATTGCAACCAAGATCGTTAAATTTTTCTCCGCTGATCAAATAACAAGCAACTTGTTTGACGAACAAGATATGCCTCTTTTGTTTAATTTGGGGGAATCGTACAAGAAAATGTTTTTCGAGAAATTCAGTTGATTACATTTTTTTTTTGTTTCATTACATATTTCCTTCCACCTAGCAGCTGAAAAGCACTAAAACTCTTACAGAATTATATTTTTGTTGAGACTGTATTTTATCCCTCCTTGTTTAGAGAATATTGGTTGGGACTTAGTATGCTATTGTCATTATATTTATTTTAATTGCTATTGAAGATGAGGAAATATAGGAATACAATTTTCTATGTAGTTTTAGTTGGTACATTACTTGGGGTGATGTATTGGATGATTCATTTGGGGGCACAGCTAGAGGCTCCAGAGCTACTGCGTGGGGAGAAAACAAGTCAAGGTGCCTGGAAGGATTTTACATCAACTTTATTCCATAGTCTGCAGCATCCGCTAGCGATATTATTGGCTCAAATCGTGACGATCATTATCGCGGCACGTATTATGGGCTGGATTTGCATTAAGATTAAGCAGCCTGTGGTAATCGGAGAGATGCTCGCAGGTATCATATTGGGACCATCATTGCTGGGGCTCTATTTTCCTGAATTTTCGCATACACTTTTTCCTGTAGAATCGCTCAGTAATTTGCAGTTTTTGAGTCAAATTGGGCTAATCTTATTTATGTTTATCATTGGAATGGAGCTGGATCTGAATGTGCTGCGAAATAAAGCGCATGATGCTGTTGTCATTTCTCATGCAAGCATTGTGATCCCATTTACGTTGGGAATTTCATTGGCTTATTTTTTATACCTATTCCATCCACCTACAAATGTAGAGTTTCTATCCTATAGCTTGTTTATTGGTATTTCCATGAGTATCACAGCATTTCCTGTCCTTGCCAGAATTATACAAGAAAGAGGATTGCAAAAAAGTAAGCTAGGTGCAATGGCGATTACCTGCGCGGCTGCAGACGACATTACGGCTTGGTGTATACTCGCTGTCGTAATTGCAATCGTCAAAGCCGGTGATTTCGCCAGTGCGTTGTATACAATAGGGCTTGCTGTTGCTTATGTGCTCATTATGATTAAGATCGTGCGCCCATTTTTGATGCGCGTAGGAGAGGTGAAAGGTAGTAAGGAAGCTTTGAGTAAACCTGTTGTTGCTATTTTCTTTATTGTGCTGTTATTGTCTGCTTATGCAACCGAAGTAATCGATATCCATGCACTTTTTGGTGCATTTATGGCGGGAGCAATCATGCCCGAAGGAAGTCGATTCCGAACAGCATTCATCGAAAAAATCGAAGATGTCTCTACTTTGTTATTGTTGCCTTTATTTTTTGTCTATACTGGACTGCGTACGCAGATCGGTCTACTTAATGATCCTCAGTTATGGATGATTACCATTGGTATTATTTTGGTCGCGGTTATTGGGAAATTTGCAGGTAGTACGTTGGCGGCGCGTTTTGTCGGTCAAAGCTGGAAAGATAGTTTGAGTATCGGCGCGTTAATGAATACGCGGGGTTTGATGGAACTTATCGTCCTCAATATTGGATACGATCTTGGCGTTTTAAGTGCTGAATTATTTTCGATGATGGTCGTTATGGCCTTAGTGACCACCTTTATGACAGGGCCATCCTTAGATCTTATCAATTTTCTCTATCGACCAAAGAAGAGTTTATTGCAGGAAGATATCCAGGATAAATCGAAATTTAAGATTCTATTGTCTTTTGCGAAAAGTAATACTGGGATTTCGCTACTGTATCTAGCGGATGCTTTAACGTTGAAATCGAAAAAGAATGCTGAGGTTACTGCATTACATATTGAACCTTCAAACGAATTACATCATTATGAGGTGGAAACCCAGGAACTGGATAGTTTTCGTGAAATCAAGCAGGTCGCTCAGCAACTCGAACAGCCTATTCAGACAGTATTTAAAATTTCTAGTGATATCGATAGTGAGATTGTTCAAACTTCCAATGAACGCGATCAGGATTTATTACTTTTGGGTGTCAGCGAATCCATCTATGAGGGGAGTTTATTGGGGCGATTTTTAGATTTTACTACGCGGATTGTAAATCCTGAAAAGTTATTCCATACGGTTACAAATGCCGAGTCTCCCTTTACGACATTTGATAGAAATCAGCAGATCAACGCCAAAGTGAATGCAATGGTAGGCATTTTAATTGATAAAGACTTTGTGAAGGCGAAGCGAGTGATCGTTCCTGTTGTTTTGAAAAATGATGAATTTCTATGTGAAATCATACAGCGCCTTATTCAGCATTCGGATGCTCAGATCATCGTATGGGATCTGAATCAAGTGCTGAAAACCAATGAAAGCTTCAAGGAGAAATTGAGGCAATTGGAACAACTTGTTCCCAACCATCTCACAATAACGGAAAAAGAGTTAAACAGTGATACCTGGCGGGACCATGACTTAATGTTGATCAGCCTGCCCAGCTGGAACAAAATTGTCAATAAAAAAGTACATTGGCTTCCTTTTACGCCATCCACACTGTTGATGGCGGATCGCAAACCATAAATAAAACGTAAAAAGCCCCTAGGGGCTTTTACTTAAGGTGTTATCAAGATCTATTTATTGATCTTTTCTATCTTGATTTTTAGTCCGATCAATTTTTCGATATCAGCCAAATACGGTCTTTCTTCTACATCGCAAAAAGAGATGGCTTTTCCTTCCTGACCAGCTCTTCCTGTTCTACCAATGCGATGAACATAGGTTTCCGGTACATTTGGGAGATCATAATTAATCACAAGCGGTAGTTGTTCGATATCGATTCCTCTTGCTGCAATATCGGTAGCGATCAAAATTTTAAGATGACTGTCCTTAAATTCACCTAAAGCTTTTTGTCTTGCATTTTGCGATTTATTTCCGTGAATGGCCGCTGCTCTTAAGCCATTTTTCGCAAGCAACTTGACGATTTTATCCGCTCCGTGTTTTGTTCGGGAGAATACAATGGTGCGCTCATGCTTCAGCTTTTTTAATATGCTCGTCAATAATTTGATCTTCTCCTTCTTTTCAACAAAAAATACAGATTGATTTACTTTCTCGGCTGTTGAGCTTACCGGGGTGACGTCAACTTCAATAGGCTTGTGTAATATGCCATGCGCGAATTTACGGATATTAGGAGGCATTGTCGCCGAGAAAAACAATGTTTGTCGCTTTGAAGGAACCTTGGCGAGGATCTTCTTGATGTCATGAATAAAGCCCATGTCCAGCATGTTGTCCGCCTCGTCTAATATCAAGATCTCGATTTTATCTAGAGAAACTATCTTTTGATTCATTAAATCCAGTAAGCGGCCTGGGGTAGCAACAAGAATATCAATACCTTTTTTAATTTCTTTAACTTGCTTTTCTTGGCTTACTCCACCAAAAATAGTGCAATAGTTTAGTTTTAGATATTTTCGGTATAAGTTGATATTGTCTCCAATTTGAATGGCTAGTTCACGTGTTGGTGTAAGAATCAAAGCTCTAATGGGAACGAGTTTACCTGATGTCTTAGTTTCTTCAAGACGTTGTAAAAGCGGAAGTGCAAAAGCGGCCGTTTTACCGGTTCCCGTTTGTGCACAGCCAATAAGATCGTTTCCTTGCAATACAATTGGAATGGCTTTTTGTTGAATTGCAGTAGGGTGTGTATAGCCTGTTTCTGTTATTGCTTTTAAAAGCGGAGCGATTAAACTGAGTTGTTTAAATTCCATAAATAGTATGTTCGAATTTGTCTTAAATAAAACCTTTGAGAATCCTTTTTATGCTTTTTATTTGAAAACTAAAAGTCTTCAACGGAAAAGTAAAAGATTGCTAAAAAATTGTAAAGGAAGAATAGGAAAAAGAAATGGGATAAGTCATTAAGAATTACCCCATTAACAAGAAAGTGTATTTTTTGGATTACGCCAATTTTACATTTGTAGCGCTGATCCCCTTTGGAGTTCTTTCTACATCATAAGTAACAACGTCGCCTTCAGATACTTGGTTTTTAAGCGCAGAAACGTGTACGAAAACATCTGCACTACCATCCTCTGGTGTAATAAAACCAAAACCTTTAGTTTCATTGAAAAATTTAATTTTACCTGTATTCATTATTTTTAATTAAGTGCGGCAAGGTAGGCATAATAAATGATTAATCTTTTATTTTTTTTAATGAATTATAAAATGGGTTGTGTAACTGAGCGTTTTTTTGAACGAGATGTTGATTGAAACAGCGTTAGAAGGAGGAATTTATCGAACAAAAATGTATAATAAAACACGATCTCGCCAACCAATGTAACATGGTCAACTCATGATGCTGTTGTTAATGGTATTATTAATTATTTAGATAAATATTTTTTCTAAATGTTTGTTCTTAGTGAAATTAGTAGTAACTTCAACCGCCCCTCCCAAGGGCATGTTTTTCATAGGTAGATGTATGGTCGAGTGATTCTAACTCGACCATTTTTTGATAGGGGTACGCTAGGTTTGTCTATATATATTTTACAATGCTTTTTGCGAGCACCTAGATTCATTTTTGTATTTTCATCGAAGCAATTTGTTTTTAATAATAAAGAAAGCATTCTTATTTAGGGCATTCATCTAAGCATATGTATTCTGTTCGTTTTGACAATTTAGATGATATCCAGTAAAAACAAAACTTAAACCAATATCCAATGAATAGAAAAGATTTTATCAAAACGTCCACTGTTTTAGCTGCATCGTCATTTTTCTTAAATGCTAAAGGTTCAAACTTTTTAGATCGATCCATCCGGGTTGGATTAATTGGTGTAAATGGTATGGGCTGTTCTGATTTGAATGCATTGTTAAAGAATGATGGCTTGGTGTGTACTGCTCTTTGTGATGTGGATGAAAATATTCTTAAAAAGAGAGCAGAAGAACTTCAAAAAAGAAATATACAGGTCGAAACGTTTGTAGATTATAAGAAGATGCTCAATAGCTCGATTGTGGATGCGGTCATTATTGCAACTCCGGATCATTGGCATTGCCTGCAACTGGTAGATGCCGTAAATGCTGGAAAGCATGTATATGTCGAAAAGCCCATCGGTAACTCCATTGTTGAATGTCAATTAATGGTTCAGGCAGCAAAAAAGAATAAGGCTATTGTACAAGTCGGGCAATGGCAAAGAAGTCAGCAACATTTTAAGGACGCCATTGATTTTGTTCATTCCGGTAAATTGGGCAAAATAAGATTGGTAAAAGCTTGGTCTTATCAAGGGTGGAAAAGTGCTATTCCCATAGTGCCCGATGAACCGGTTCCTGCAGGTGTACATTATACGGAATGGCTAGGTCCGGCACAAAAAAGACCATTTAAAGACCGTTGCAAAATAATGTTGATATTTTCTGATCGGTTATTTTTGCTTTTTTTTGCAGTTTTTTCCGATTTGGATTCGGAAATCTAGTTGCGTTTTCTTGAAAAATCCTCTTTTTGAGGCCTTTTCAACTGCTTAATTTGTGTTTTTTATTGCATTGGACACAAGTATCCCAGGTGATCTGTAAAGATTGTACGCCATGGCTTCCATTAGATTTTGTGTATGCATTTTGGCGATCCCCTTATACCTTGCACAGCTTGAGTTGAACCATCGCCGGATGCTCCCGAAGGTCCGTTCAACTTTGAACCTGATCTTGCCGATCAGTTTGTTTCTTAACTTCTCTCTTTCGGTTAACGCTGTTCCTTTCTTTGCCTTATGCAAGATCCTGCTTTTTAGCTTTCCTGATTTGATCAATTCCTCATTTTTAGAGGAACGATATCCCTTGTCAGCATAGATATGGATGCCCTTTGGAAGGTCAGCCGAAGATATTACCTGTTGAAGATTGGCAATTTCATTTACATTTGCTGGAGTGGTTACCACGCCCAGAACCAGGCCTTCTGTATCGGTGACATAATGCTTTTTATAGCCATAACGTGTTTTCCCAGCCTTCTTTATCCAACGAGCTTCATGGTCAACACCCGGGCTCTCTTGTTGGATCAATAACTGTTCACTATTCTCTTTATCCAGCTCAGAATCTTCGCGAGGATGTTCACTACGGTCACTTTCGATCTCGTAAATAACTTTGCCTTTTGGTTTTAGCGGAGAATCAACAATACTGGCATCAACGATAGCTCCACGTTTTACCAATATTTTATGTTTATTCAACTGCTTGTTCAGCTCCTTGAATAGATTCTCATAAACACCCTTTTCTGTCAGCGAGCTGCGAAAACGGCTAATAACACTGTGATCGGGAACCGAATCGTCCAAACTGATGCCAACAAAGCGACTAAAGGAGATACTGTCGTTTATACGGTCTTCTACTTCGTAGTCACTCAGACCATACCAGGTCTGTAGAAGTGTCATTTTGAAGAGGACAAGACCAGAATAACTAGGGCGTCCCATTTTGCTTTCCCCTTTGTGGTAATGCTTGTTGATAATATTTGAAATCGGATGCCAATTTACCAATGTATTGATCTGATCGAAGAATTCCTGCTTGATTTTCCGTCTTTGAACCATGTAATCAACAAAGCTAACTTTTTCTGTCTTTTCCATACCTTAAATATAACGAAAATCAACAAGAAACAAATTAAAAACTTGAATATCAATAAAATAAAAACCAAACACTTTTGCAACGGTCTTATTTAATTCGAATCGATTCCATTTTAATTTTCGATGGTTTTGGGACTATGCAGGAGGTTTGATGACAGATTGGGGTGTGCATATGTTAGATTATGCTTTACTTGGGATGAAGGTTTCTGATCCAAAATCTATTATGGCCTCAGGAGGTAAGTTTGCGTTCCCGGACGATGCAGGCCAAACACCTGATACGATGACTGCTGTGTACGAGTTTGATGGCTTCAATATTCAATGGGAACATGCCAAAGGAATTGATCTCGGACCTTATAACCGCAATCACGGTGTAGCATTTATTGGTAACAATGGTACGCTGGTCTTGAACAGGTCGGGCTGGGAGGTCATTCCAGAAAAAGGAAGGATGGAAGCGGTCTCTATCCAACCTTCTTTAGATAACGGACTGGACAAACATATGGAAAATTTTGTAGCATCCATTCGCCAACGTAATCCACAAGTACTTCATGCACCAATTGAAGTGGGGGCACACATTGCCATCTTTTCTCAGCTCGGAAATATAGCATTCAGAACTGGACAAAAACTCTATTGGGATAAAGATAAACAGCATTTTACCGATCAGAAAGCAAATAAATACTTAGCTTCGGTTTATCATAACGGCTATAAATACCCAAAAGTATAATGCCTTAAAATTGGTTGTTGATTAATTATTATAATCAACAACCAATGGATTATTCCTTACTGATTATTCACTCCTTTATTTCTTAAAGAACAAATTCATTTGCAAGATCGATCTCCTCGCGATTGATGGAGTGCCCCGCGTTTTGATATACCATGAGCTTTACATTGGCATTCATTTGTGCTAATATGGATACTGTAGCTTCAACGCGTTCAAGAGGAACATGGAAATCAGGATTGCTAGTGCCAATAAAAATAGGCGTTTGTGCGAAGTCACCGGTGTAATTATCCCTGTTAATTTCTTCGCCTATTACTCCGCCAATAATTGCTATAGCGCCACCATAGCGCTGCCCATGCCGTGCAAGATATTCTAGTGTTAAACAGGCACCCTGAGAAAAACCAAAAAAATAGATATTTTCGGCGAGGATCCCATTGTCTAAAGCTAGTTTAACTGTATGATCGATCAGATCAATTGCGGAACTCAACCAGGGCTCGTTCTCATGTACGGGAGCAATAAAAGAATAGGGGTACCAAGTGTGATTTTCTGCCTGCGGTGCAAGTAGTGCAAAATTATCGACATGAAGATAGGATGACATGCCAAGGATGTCTTCTGCACTCCCCCCACGACCATGGATCATGACAATGGCTTTTTCTGCCTGTTCTAAATTTTTACCAGCTGTTTTAATATTTATTGAATGACTCATTTTATGCTTTCATGTAGGGTAGTTTATACCGTTTTTTTAAACCAAACGTCTTGATATAGTTCTGGATGACGATGAAACTGCGCATTTACATAAGGACATAATGGAACAATTTTCATGTTGTTTTCGCGCGCATGAGATACCAATTTCTCGAGTAGTATTTTTGCAAATCCTCTTCCCTCATAGGCTTCGTCCACCTCTGTATGGTAAACAACGAGATTACCGTCAATGATAGCGATACTCATCAAACCTGCTTTGCGTTCATCGGAGAATAATTGAAGCTCTCCACGTTGATTTTTGTCTAATACAATTTCAGTTCTTTCCATAATTTCCTCGTTTGTATAATGATGTTTATATAATTTAATTAATCGATTTTTGGCAATGTCTGTTCAATCTGCGAACGGTAGTTTTCATATTGCTTCGGCAATTTGAGTGCCGATCCTAAGCTGGATAGTGGTTCGTCTACCGTAAATCCGGGATTGTCTGTCGCGATTTCAAATAAGACACCACCAGGTTCACGAAAATAGAGTGAGAAAAAGTAATCTCGATCTATTTTTGGTGTGATATCTAGCCCTGCTGAAAGTACCTTTTCACGATACTCCATCAAAACATTGTCGTCCTTTACCCGAAATGCGACATGATGGTTTGTACCGGCTGCATTTTTGCCGTATGGTAGATTTTTATCCGCTATTATGTCAACGCTATTAGCCGTATCAATGCTATCCGTTGTTAACCTATAACGATTATCATGCTGTTGTTGGAGCGAATAACCCAAAATATCGGTCAATACTTTTAGCGTCGGATCTGCTTCTTTTAAAGAAAGCGTGATATTATGGAAGCCTTTTAGTGCATGTTCGCTATTGATGTCAGTCGTTGTCCATGCCTTTCTATTATCTTTCGTTTCAATAAACTGAAGCTGCAATCCATCAGGATCATTAAATGAAATTAGCTTCTCTCCAAAAATTTCACTTTCCTGTAAACTAATCTGATGTTCCCCTAAGCGATTTTTCCAAAAATCCAAACTCCCTTGAGGTACGGCATAGCCAATATGAGTCGCCATTCCTGCTCCTGCGGTACCTTTTCCGATACCTTCCCATGGGAAAAAAGTGAGGATCGTTCCGGGGTCCCCCTGTTCATTGCCGAAGTAGAAGTGGTAGGTGCCAGGGTCGTCGAAATTAACTGTTTTTTTGACAAGGCGTACACCCAGTACTTTCGTGTAAAAATCGAGATTTCGCTTTGCGTTGTCTGCTATCGCAGTAATGTGGTGTAACCCTAATATTTTATTTTCCATATCTGATAATTTTATTTTCTTAACTAATGTAAAGTTACGCCGACCAACAGGGAATTTTATTGAACTAGATTAATAAAAGCTATAATTGACATTTTTGTTTTTTAGGGAATAGTGATTTTCGAAAATATATAAAAAAACACCTGAAGTTGGGGACTTCAGGTGTTTAACCTAACCAATTATTAACCTAAATTTATGAAATGTATATTTCTGAATATTATACTACAACATCAAATCCAATTATCATGCCACTATTTAATAGTGTAAATGAACTCAGATAAAAGCGTTATATATTGTATAATTTAGGTAAATTGGATTGTACTAATATGAGGTGGGAATTGAAGACTTCAATTAAAAATAGATTTAAAGATGAAAAATAGAACAATGGTTAAGGTCATCACTTTCTCTGTTTTATTGCTAACGCTGGGTTGTCAGCAGCCGCAGACAAATGAATCAAAGGAGGCTGCACAAAAACAACTTGACGAAAACAAAGAGAATAAAAGAATCGTTTTAGATTTTTATCAGCAAATGTTTGGTGATAAGGATGTCTCTGCAGTTGATAAGTACATTTCCCCTCAGTATATCCAACATAATCCCTCTGTTGCGGATGGAGCGGCAGCATTTAAGCTCGCTGCAGCGAAATGGTTTGAAGGACAACCTAAAACAAGGATTGATGTGCAACACATTGCTTCGGATGGAGATTTGGTCTTCATACACCTAAAGAATAAGAATCCAGATGGTAGTCTTAAATCGACTATTGATATATTCAGGCTGGAAAAAGGTAAAATTGTGGAGCATTGGGATGCACAGCAAGATGTGCCTAAAAATGCAGCAAACGCACATCCTATGTTTTAGGGATAGCAATAAATCGCATTTCCTTTTTCCTCTGCGTTTTAGTCCCTCTTAATTGTTCGGGAATCTATCAGGTATGGTAAATTATGTCTAAATTTAGGCCTAACTCATTTTTTTCGCAAACCATTAATGTTAATCATGAAAAGAGTCTTCGGCCTAAGTTATTTTTATCTGTTGTTTTCTGCATGTAGTGTGCATTATCGTCCGAAAGATCATCCGTATGTATATGTTCAAAAGAAAGATCGAGAGGTTAAGGAATGGAAGCTAGTATGGGAAGAGCACTTTAATTCCCCTAAGCTAGATAGTAGTAAATGGTCCCGGATTCCAGCGGGAGGAGCTGATTGGAACCGGCATATGAGTATGGATGATGCCTGTTTTGGATGGGAAAATGGTGAGTTAATTCTTAAAGGAATAAAAAATACAGACAAAAATAAAGATTCAAGACTATTTTTGACAGGTGGGATATGGAGTAAGGGAAAGTTTGCTTTTCAGTACGGACGTATAGAAATCCGAGCTAAACTTGGAAGTGCAAAAGGTGCATGGCCTGCCATGTGGATGCTAGCAGAGCTGGACAAGTATGGAAAGTATCCGAGAAATGGTGAAATTGATATTATGGAACATCTTAATTTTGATCATATCATTTACCAGACAACACATTCATACTATACCTTAGATCTGGGGCAAAAGGAGAATCCCAAACATTTTGGTACCGCTTCGATCAAATCAGAAGAGTACAATACATACGGTATAAGCTGGTATCCCGATCGTATTGTATTTCAGGTGAATGGAGTTGATACCTTTACTTATCCAAGGGTTAATGGAGCAGACCCTTCTCAGTGGCCTTATGATCAGCCCTTTTATCTATTGATTGATCAACAGTTGGGCGGGAGCTGGGTTGGTGAGGTAAATCAAGACCAGCTGCCTGTTGAGATGCGTATTGACTGGGTTAAAGTTTACCAATAGTGCTCCACCAATTCTCGGAAGGGTAAAAGATGAAAAAGATCGCAGACTATTGAACCGCAGTTTTCTGATAACAGTTAAATATCCTAATTTTAGAGGTGACCTATGATTAGGTGATAAAAACTTAATATACGCGACATAGGAAAAATGTTTACTTTTGGCCAAATTATGGAAGATAATACGATATTCAAGATTAGCAATAAGATTAAGGAAATTCGAAAAGAAAAAGGAATTACCATACAGGAAGTTGCTGATAGAGCGGGGGTAAGCAAGGGACTTATTTCGCAGATTGAAAATAACAGAACAATACCCTCCCTACTGGTATTGATTAATATCATCAATGCACTGAATATTGATCTTAATGAGTTTTTTAAAGATTTTAATTCTGAATTGGATTCAGGCCCCGTGGTCGTTCGGAAAAAAGATACTTATAGTCCGTTTGAAAAAGAGTCGGCTATAGGTTTCCATTATAAAAGGATTTTTACATCTGCGATGGATAGTTCGACCATGGACATTGTTCTTTTGGAGTTGCTTCCGGATGCGCAGCGACCAATGGTTGAGACCGAAGCTTATGAATATAAATATATCATTAGCGGGCAGGTTGAGTACATCTTCAATGATCAAAAAATTAGCTTAGAAGAGGGCGATTCGATCTTTTTTAATGGCCGATTGTCACATACACCGCGTAATGTTGGAAGTGAAAAGGCCGTCATGCTAATTGTATACTTTTTTGAAAATAAGAAATAGAGGATAACATGTTAATTGTCAGGGCATCATTGAATCTTTCAGTGATGCTTTTTTTATTTTATACTTTTCGTATCGCAAAGGGATGCTTATATTTGTTTATAAATACTTAACAAAAGTTTAGTCTTGTGTTAATTTCCAAAATTTACTTTTGATTGCGGACAATGAGGTCTGTTAACAAGTTTAAATGATGGAGTTAAACCAACGAATAAAAAGACGCATAAATAGACTGGATGAGAAATCTGTGGCTATTGTTCTGGCTGTTACAGCATTTTTATGTTATACGAGTATGTATTCATTTAGAAAGTCATTTACGGCATCTGCTTTTGCAAATGATACTATTTTTGGTGTCGATTATAAAGTCTGTATGGTGGTCATTCAAATGCTGGGGTATTTGTTGTCCAAGTTTTATGGCATTAAATTTATCTCTGAAAGTAAACAGCGTAGTAGAGGGCGGTATTTGATCGGTTTGATTTGTATTTCATGGATAGGTCTTTTGGCATTTGCAGTTTGTCCGAGACCTTGGAATGTTGTCTTTCTTTTTATCAATGGTTTTCCATTGGGAATGGTTTGGGGTTTGGTATTTAGTTATTTAGAAGGAAGGCGGTTTACAGAGATTATGGGGGCAGTGATGTCTGTGAGCTTGATTTTCGCGTCAGGACTGATAAAAACGGTTGGGCGGTGGTTGATGTCTTCTTTTCATGTTAACGAGTTTTGGATGCCATTTTTGACGGGTTTACTGTTTTTTCTGCCCTTTGTTTTGTGTGTATGGGTATTGGAAAATGCTCCAGGGCCAACAGAAGAAGACAAGAAGCTCCGGACGGAGCGCATTGCGATGGATAGTAAAATGCGAAAACACTTTTTTAAAACCTTTATGCCGGGTATCGTTTTGACTATTATCGTTTATACGATGCTTACTATTTTACGTGATGTACGCGATAATTTTGAGGTTGAAATCTGGCAGATGTTACATGTGAAGGGGGCGGGCATTTTTGCAAAAGTTGATGGGACTATCTCCTTGATTGTACTGCTGCTGGTAAGTTGTCTAATCATGGTTAAAAATAATCTTAAAGCATTTAAGTTGATCCACTATATGATCATTATAGGTTTTCTGACTGCAGGTATTTCTACCTATTTGTTTACAAAACAATGGATTGACGGTTTAAGTTGGATGTTGCTCGTCGGTTTGGGCTTGTATATGGCATACATCCCTTACAATGCGATATTTTTTGAGCGAATGATCGCAACATATCGTATGAAAAGTAACATCGGCTTTGTTATGTATATGGCTGACTCAATCGGTTATTTGGGTAGTTTTCTGATATTGGTAAACAAAGAATTTATGCCAAATTCTGTCACTTGGGGGAATTACTTTATTCAATTGGTCTTTTTAGCCTCTATTATCGGAGCTATTTTGGGTATCTTCTCTCTACTCTATTTTATTCGAAAAAAAGAACAGATGAAAGGAAGTGATGATGAGTTGTTGGCTCCTTGGCATACCACAAAAGGAGAAGTGCAAATTAGTTAACTATACTTTTTTATGATATTCTATTTATAAAGATGAAAACAAATACATATGATTTAATTATTGTTGGGGGTGGGATTTTAGGGACCTTTCATGCCTATCATGCGTTACAAATGGGATTACGCGTGCTCCAACTCGAAAAAGATAATTTCCCCGTGGGATCTACTGTTCGTAATTTCGGACAGGTAGTGCCATCGGGGATGGCAGGCGAATGGTTTGATTATGGTGTGCGAGGACTTGAAATATATCAGTCTATTCAGAAAGAGATGGATATATCCGTTAGAAATAACGGCAGCATCTATATTGCTTCGGATAGTGATGAAGTTCAGGTGCTTCACGAGCTATCTAAGCACTATCAGGGAAAAGGATATGATCATGAACTTTGGTCAAAGGAGCAAGTTCTATTGCAATATCCCGTAATGAATGCTGATTATGTTAAAGAGGCTATCTTTTTTCCGCAGGAACTCAGTGTAGAGCCCGAGTCAATGATTAGACAGCTGCATATTTATATGCAAAATAAGTTTGTGGACTATACGTTGAAATACGATACGACAATTGTGGCCTGCGAGGATAAAAATAATGCTGTTGTTGTCACGAGCAGTACGCTAGAAAACTTTGAAGGGAAGAAATTGCTTATCTGTAATGGATACGAGTTTAAAATTTTATATCGTTCCTTGTTTGATAATAGCGGGCTTGAAATTAGCAAGCTGCAAATGATGCGTACAAAGCCTTTGGCTCATATTTATCTTCCTGGGAATATCTTAACTGGGTTGACCATTCGTCGATACGAGAGTTTTGAAGAATATTGCCCTTCGTTTCAAACAATTCCAATGCCTGATTACTACCAGGAGCTGCGCAATTATGGAATTCATATCCTATTTAAACAGGCCACGGATGGTAGTATTATTATCGGTGATTCGCATGAATATGCAACGGGAAACAGACTGGATGAACTGGGCTTCTCAGTAAGCTCCTATATCAATGAATTGATGATTGCGGAAGCCAACCGTATCATGCCAATGGACCGTACCTGGATTTCATCTTCTTGGGCAGGTTATTATTCGCAGCACAAAGATCATATTCTTGAAATCGACGTTAGCCCAAGAATACATGTTAGAACCGGTATTGGAGGGAAAGGAATGACAGCAAGTGCTGGCTATGCCGAACAGAGTATTGAAAAACTTTTTTAATTTAGACATATTGAAGAGCCCCGCTATCACATCTAGCGGGGCTCTTTCGTTTTTAAGCTATTTATTTGATCAGTTTGTACAGACTTCCTAAAATGTACAGTTGTCTTTCTTAATAAGGTCAAGCTTTATAAAATTCAATTAGTAAATAACTAAATTATGAAAAGGACGTCTGGTAAATCTTTTTATTGCATCAACTAATTTACCAGTTGTTTGTTCTTTATAAAACATTATCTGATCAATATTTCCTTATTGTTTAGGCGTTAAACAATGTTTTTATTAACTTCACGGTCACAATAAACCAGATCTAAATATTAGAAGTGAATGGCAAATAATGTTTTTCCTGAAAATGAGTTAAGAAGGATAGAAAAATTAAAGTCCTATGAGTTAATGGGACTCGGGAAAGACCCTGAGCTGGATGTTTTTGCGCAGGCAGCCTGTCTGATTACAGATTGCCCTGCAGCTTTAATTGCCATGATGGAAGAAGAAACACAACGTATTCAAAGTTGTGTTGGGATGGAGCTAGATACCGTTGAAAGGAAGAATACGGTCTGTCAATACACCATAATGAGTAAGGAGGTCCTTGTTATTGAAGATACTTTTGAAGATCCACGCTCGTCTTCCAATCCATTGATTCGCGAAGGAAATATCCGTTTTTATGCCGGAGTTCCTCTTTTGGATGATGATGGCGATGCTCTTGGAACAATCTGTGTCATTGATTTCCATCCGAAAAAGCTTTCGGATAAACAAAAAGACTCGTTGGAGGAGCTAGGGAAGGCGGTGACCAAAATATTATTGGGAAAAAAACGAAAAGTACAGGCTGGTTATTTCTCCGAAATTTTTCACTTGACGAACAATATTATTTGTGTATTGGATGAGACGCGCAAGGTAAAAGAAGTTAACCCTGCATTTAGTAAAGTCTTGGGATTGTCCAGATCGAATAGTTTAGGCAAATCTATTTTTACATTATTGGGAGACACTGAAAGGGAATTAGTGTCGGACTTAGGTCGAGTTGAGGAAACAAAATACGGCGTTCAATCTACGAGTAGGACTAAAACAGAAAATGGTCAAGTTGTCGAAATTGAATGGCATTTCAAATATGATCCGATAAATCATGATATTCTGGCCTTTGGCAGAAACGTAACAAAAGAGCGCGAAGAAAAACTCAAGTTGGAGAATTCCGAACGTAGATTTCGTAGTTTTTTTGAAAATGCGATTGGCCTCATGAGTATGCATGATTTGGACGGTAATATTCTATCCGTCAATGAAAAGGGAAGAGAGATATTGCGGTATGCCAAAGAAGAGGTAAAGGGACTTAACCTCAAGAAATTGGTTCCGTCTCATCATGTGGGTCTGGTTGAAGAATATCTCAAACGTATTGCGAGCAACAAAGAGGATTCTGGAATGATGGTTCTCCAAACAAAAGATGGTGAAGATATTTCTTGGCTATACCACAATATGTTGGAGACGGATGAGAATGGACGGTCTTATGTTGTCAGTACGGCCCTGAATATGACGGATCGATTGCGACTTGAAAATGATCTTTTGCATACCAAACAAATCCTGGAGCAGACCAATACTGTCGCTCAGGTTGGCGGATGGGAGGTCAACTTAGTTGAAAACAAGGTTTATTGGTCCGACTCCACAAAGCTAATTCATGGTGTGGCTCCTGATTTTACACCTGATTTTGAACATGCAATCGGATTTTATGAACCTGAAAGCCAGGTTGTTTTGCGTGAAATTTTTGAAGATGCCATTACATCAAGAACACCTTATGATACCGAATTACGTCTATTAAAGCAAAATGGCGAATCAATTTGGGTACGCGTAAAAGGTATTCCCGAATTTGAAAACGATGTGTGTAAGCGTGTTTTTGGAATTATTCAGGATATCGATCAAAGTAAATCGCTATTCTTGGAGCTGGAACGCAAAGAATCGATGTTACGTGCGTTTGTGGATTATGTTCCTGCTTCGGTTGCTATGTTTGACCGAGACTTTAACTATATTTCGGTCAGTAATCAATGGTTAGAAGATTTTCACGAAGGGGTAAGCTTGCCGCCAAGTAGTAACTTTTTCAATCTGTTTCCAAATATCCCAGAAAATAGAAAAAAAATCTACCTTGATGCGCTGGAGGGAATACCTTATAAGAATACGGATGAGGTCATACAGGCTGGCGGACTTGCCGAAGCGCAACATTTCAATTGGGAGGTAAGACCTTGGCATCTTGCTGATGGAAGTATAGGTGGGATCATTATTTTTACACAAAATATCACGGATTCGGTAAAAATAAATGATGAATTAAAGTTAGCGAAGGAACTGGCCGATCTGGCGAGTAGAGCAAAGTCCGAATTCCTCGCCAATATGAGTCACGAAATTCGAACGCCTTTAAACGGTGTGATCGGATTCTCCGATTTGTTGTTAAAAACACCATTAAATGATACACAGGTCCAATACCTCGGCTATATCAATGAATCAGGAAATAGCTTACTCAATATTATTAATGACATTTTAGACTTTTCAAAAATTGAATCGGGTAAACTCGAACTATTTGTTGATAAGTATAACGTATATGATGTAGCCAATCAGGTTATTAATGTTGTTCTCTATCAAGCACAACGAAAAGAAGTCGAACTGCTTTTGAACATTGAGCAGGGACTGCCGGCTTTTGTTTGGATTGATGAGGCACGTATTAAGCAAGTGCTGGTGAATTTATTAGGTAATGCAGTTAAGTTTACGGAAAAAGGCGAAATCGAATTTAAGATCAGTAAACTTCGCAATGATGAGAATAAATTAACCTTACGTTTTGCGGTTAGAGATACGGGGATAGGAATTCCGCCAGAGAAGCAACAACGCATCTTTGATGCCTTTACGCAAGAAGATAGCTCGGTAAGTAAACGATATGGGGGCACGGGACTCGGTTTGACCATCTCCAACAACCTCTTGAAATACATGGGAAGTAAATTGAATCTGGAAAGCGAACTGGGTGTCGGGTCGACGTTCTATTTTGATATCGAGGTCCGATGTGAAGAAATGGAGGATGAAGATACAGCTTTACCTTTAAATCGTGTCCTCGTTGTCGATGACAACGCTAATAATCGGATCATCCTGCAACATATGTTGGCCTATAAAAACGTCGAATCTGTCCTCGCAGAAAACGGCATGGAAGCCTTACAGTTGTTGATGAAAGGGGAACGTTTCGATGTTATTTTAATGGACTACCATATGCCGATCTTATCGGGCCTCGAAACAATAGAAAAAATCAAAGAACTCTTTAGAAAACAGGAAGAAGGTATCCCCTTGATTGTGTTGCACACTTCGTCAGAAGAGCATGAGGTGATTTCAGCATTTAGACAAGAAGAGCGGTCATTCTGTCTACTTAAGCCGATTAAATCCGAGGAACTGTATTCGACTTTAAGAAGGGCGATACAACAGAATAGGGAGGATGCAGTACAATTAAAGGCGAATGCAAACTTATCGTTATCATCGGATCCGTACGGTCAAGACGTTCAGGTGCTGTTGGCAGACGACAATGCCGTTAATATGGCCCTTAATTTACGCATGATGGCAAGTATAATGCCAGGGGCACTCTTAACCGAAGTTTCTGACGGAGCACAAGCCATTCATGCTTGCAAAGAAAAACAATTTGATTTTATTTTGATGGATGTTCAGATGCCCGAGGTCGATGGGATCGAAGCAACCAAACAGATCCGGCAAATGGCAGGTTATGCTGAAACACCTATTATCGGTGTTACCGCCGGTAATATTTCAGGCGAAAAAGAACGCTGTCTCGAAGCGGGGATGTCTGACTTTCTAGCTAAACCTATTCGGCAACAGGATTTATTCAAAGCCTTGGAAAAAGCGATGTTATCGGTGAAACCTAGTGCTGCCGAAGCTTCAGATCTGGAGGATTTGGATGAGCATTTGGATATGCAGCGCCTCGAAGAACAGGCCGGTGATGATCCTGCATTTTTAACCTTTTTTCTGGATTTGGTCGTTCGGGAAATCACGGGGTCCAGAAATCAGTTAAAGGAGGCAATTGATACAAACGATATTGTACGCATCAAAGAACTCCTTCATAAGTTACGGGGAACTTCATCGACAGCCGGACTGATCAAGTTGGCCCAAATGACCAAAGACTTGGAGACCAGCCCAACGATTGAAACTGAGCTCGCGACCGCTTTTGTGGCAATCGAACAAGAAATGGATATAGGATTGGAATTAATTACAAAAATCTTAAATAAATAATGATATGTTGATTTTAATAGCGGAAGACGACGAATTGATACTGCGTACTGTTGAACACAAATTAGTGAAAGAAGGACACGAAGTGGTGCTGACCAGAAATGGCCGTGAAGCCATCGAGAAGATTAATGAGCTAGATTTGGATTTAGTTGTAACGGATATTATGATGCCTTTTGCTTCTGGTATTGAAATTCTTTCGGCAATAAAGCGTATTGGAAAGAAAATCCCTGTCATCGTATTATCAAGTATGGGGCAAGAGGAGGTCGTGGTTGATGCATTTGATTTAGGCGCATCTGATTTTATGGTTAAGCCATTTAGTCCAAACGAACTGATTCTTAGAATAAAACGCCTAATAAATAAATAAAATTATGCATCACCATATCGAGCTACATGAGCTTATTCTGGCGATTGTTATCGTATTGATTTTAGTACTATTGTTGATTATCACGGTACTGGGATACAGCTTTTATAGCTATAGAATCCTTCATAATAGGCAATCGTGGCGACAGATCATCGAGTACAAAATTATGGAGACTATTGTCGGTGGCGATGAGAATAGCGATCGAGATTTGGAGTTTGCGGAGTATTTGAAAGAACCGTCTTTTCGAGCTCTTTTTTTAGATGTATTAGTTGACTCTGATAGAAAATTTTCTGGTGGAGCTAAACAATCGATCAATAGGTTGTTTCATGATTTTAAATTGGAGGATGAGGCTTGGCGGAAGCTTCGGCATAGAAAAGCTTATTTGGTTGCCGGTGGGGTTCAGGAGCTTGCTGCAATGAATGTCGAATCAGCAATCCCAGAGATAACAGCCAAGCTTAATGATTCCCGTACCGCAGTATATCAAGAAGCACAATATGCAATTGTAACTTTCAAAGGGTATGAGGGGCTTGGTTTTTTGGATCATTTCGATCGTCCCTTATCAGACTGGCAACAATTACGTTTATTGTTTTCTATTCATGAAATACCGGAACTTTCAGAGTTACACGTTGATACCTGGCTTAAGAGTTCAAATGATTCTGTTGTCATATTTACGTTGCGCTTGATCCGAAAATTTAGATTGATGACTTTTTATACGGAAGTTTTTAACCTATTGGATCATCCATCTACGAAGGTTCGTATACAAGCCATACGAACATTGCAGGCCATTGAGAATAGTGGGACAATTCAGCAATTTATACAGAATTTTGATCTGCAACCAATCGAAGTTCAGATAGAAATCCTTAAAGCGATGAAAATTGCCAAAAGTAGAGAAAGTGAGCATTTTCTGAAGGATCAACTTTGGAATCATAGTCAAGTGTCAATTAAAATTTCTGCCGCAGAAGTACTCGTTGTGCTAGGAGAAGAACAGTATCTGCGTGAAATTTCACAACGTGAAGATACATACGACGAACTTACACAAATTATTAAACACGCATTGCAAGAGAAAAAATGTTAGAGTTTTCCCATATCGTATACGAAATTATAGTTTGGTTATTTTTGCTTTATTCGGCAGCAGTATTCATTATCTATACTTGGATAGGGCTATACGCTTATGGAGCGGTGTTTCGTTACAAACATAATAATACGTTTACGGACTATAGTATTATTGCTACCAACCCCAACGCGCCTACATTCAGTCTGATTGCTCCAGCTTACAATGAGGGGATGACCATCGTTGAAAATGTACGTTCTTTATTGTCGCTATATTATCATAATCTGGAAATTATCATCGTCAATGATGGTAGTAAAGACGACTCAATTTTGAAATTGATCGCCTCTTATGAACTTGAACCCACGTCTTTTTTTGTTCAGGGAAATATTGAGACCAAGGATATAAGAGGGATCTATAAGAGCAAAAATCCGGCGTTTAAGAAGCTGATTGTTGTTGACAAGGAAAATGGCGGTAAGGCTGATGCGCTCAACGTCGGTGTTAATATTTCTTCTGGAGATTATATCGTCTGTATTGATGTAGACTGTATTTTGGAACAGGATGCTATTTTAAAATTAGCAAAGCCATTTTTGGAACAGACCGACAAACGCGTTATAGCCTGTGGCGGAGTTATACGTTTGGCCAATAACTGTAATGTCGTGAATGGTTCTGTCGTGGACGTTAATCTTCCAAAATCATGGTTGGGGCGTACGCAGGCTTTAGAGTACATCCGTGCTTTTATTTTAGGTCGAATGGCTTGGTCAAGGGCTTCGGGTTTAATTCTTATTTCCGGGGCATTTGGCGCTTTTGACCGGGAGATCGTATTGGCTTGTGGGGGGTATGACCGAAATACGGTGGGAGAAGACATGGAGCTTGTTGTTCGTATGCGCCGCTATATGGAGGAGCAAAAGCAAGCCTACGAGGTGGTTAACATTCCTGATCCATTGTGCTGGACCGAAGTACCCGAGTCAAAAGAAGTATTACGTAAACAGCGTAATCGTTGGATGCGGGGTACTATGGAAACCTTATGGAAACATCGAAAACTCATGTTCAATCCGAAATATGGCCGTTTTGGTATGGTCAGTATGCCTTATTGGTTTTTCTTTGAGTTCCTGGGGCCCATTGTCGAATTTACGGGCTATATTGTTTTTATAATCTTTTTTATTCTGGGAATCATCAACTGGCCATTTTTCTTTGCACTATTTGCATTGGTGATTGCTTCCGGAATTTTGTATTCGATCTATGCGATCTTGGTTGATCTTGTTAGTCATCAGGTTTATTCTAAGAAACGAGATCTTTCCACCCTAATAACTACGGCGATACTAGAACCTTTATACTTTCACCCCATTGTTGTTAAAGCCGGGGTACAGGGGGTTGTTGATTACTTTCGAAAGCAGCATGGCTGGGGAGAAATGACACGACAAGGCTTTCAACAAAAAGATGCGAATGAGTCGGTTTGGAAATACCTCGGTCAGCGATTAAATCTTTCGTTACAGAGCTTAGGACCTGTTATGTTGGTTGTTTTTGCCTTGTATATGTTGTCCGTTGGTGTAGAATGGTGGTGGTACGGTCGTCGATTTGTTCAGCTTTCGGAGTCACATGCCGGGAAATACCTGTTTTTGGATAACGTCTTGTTCATCTTTCAAGCCTTGGCCTGTTTGGGAATCGGCTATTTATTGCTTCAGTTCATAAGCAGTTTTTGGGCGAGACTTCTTATGGTCATATCGTTCTCGTTTATTGTCGTTATGCAATTCATCTTGTTTCTGTATTTTGGCGAATCCAGAAATTTGCTTGGAGCTGATATGTTCTATTACAGTTCGGAAGAGATGAAGCAAATTTTGGAGGCTAGCGGTATGTTGAGTTTTACCAATATTGCTTTACTTTTATTATTGATCGTAATTTCTTGGGTTCCCCTTTGGATTGCCAATAAACAGACATTCAAAAAGCCCTATGCTAGTATTGCACTGTTATTTTTGGGGATTATATCGTTTTTCATCTCCTCGGCTTCGTTTTTGGGGGGTAGCGCTGAAAAAGATGAATTCGTAGCCAATGCAAGTCGGAGTAAATGGCGTTATTTTTTTGATTCTAATTTATCCAATTACGTGGATGATCACCCCGGGATGTTCGCTATGTTCAATAAAGACGATGATGATGCAAAAGTGTTGGATACTAAATTTCCTTTTTTGAAAAAAGAGGATACGAAAGATTTCCTGGGGACATACATGCAAAAAACGGCGAAAGTACCTAATTTGGTCATTCTTGTTATCGAAGGTTTAGGACATGCCTATAGTGCTGAAAATGGCTATATTGGCAACTTTACACCTTTTATAGGTACATTGAAGCAACAGTCTTTGTATTGGGATAATAATATGAGTTCCTCGGGTCGGACATTTTCCGTTTTACCGACCATAACAGGTTCGTTGCCTTTTGCGACACATGGATTCCTGGAACAAGACACCTTGCCAGACAACTTCAATTTATTTAATATTCTGAAGAGTAATGGATTCAATACTGGATTTTTCTATGGTGGTCATTCTAATTTCGATTTCATGAAAAAGTTCATGGATTATAATAAAATAGATATGCTCATGGACCAAGCGGCATTCGGACCTCCTTATAAAAAATTGCCCGAAAAGGGAGGGGAGAGCTGGGGATATGAAGATCAGGCTGTCTTTAGCAAACTTCTTGAAGTACAGAAAGTACAGGAACACCCTTATTTCCATGTGCTTTTGACGCTATCAACCCACAATCCGTTTTTGATTAATAATGCGGCTCATTATGAGCAATTGTTTGATCAACGTATAGCAACATTGAACCTTACACCGGAACAAAAAAAGTGGGCTTTGGAGAACCGTACCCAACTTGTTTCGGTACTGAATTTGGATGATGCGATGGAGCAGTTCTTTAAAGAATATAAAAAGAGACTAGATTTTGCGAATACTATTTTTGTCATAACTGGAGACCACGCGATGCCTGAGATACCATTGCAAAGCAAAATCGATCGTTTTCATGTTCCCTTGTTGATTTATTCACCACTTTTAAAAGGGCCAAAGACTTTTCATAATTTTGTTAGCCATTTTGATGTCGCGCCTACTATATTGGCCTACTATCGTGAAAATTTTGGGCTTAAAACTCCTAGCCAAGTTACATGGATCGGTGAAGGGCTCGATAAGGGGGCTTCGACACAGGGAGATGGTATAGCCATGATGCAGAGTAAAAATCAATTGATTGATTTTGTGAAAGGCAGTTACCATCTTTCCGATGGACAACTGTATAAACTGGATGGTGTGCTCAATGAAGATGCCGCTGCTGATAATGCGAAAGAAGAATTGTCCAAGCGCTTTGAATTATTTAAGCGCAAGAACAAACTTTTTTATACGCAAAAGCGACTTCTTCCGGATAGTGTTTATACAAATTACTTTAATCGAACAGAGAAGAACTAGAATTTTCGAATATAACCAAGGATGATGTCCAATTGATTTCCTCGCTCTTTCGGCCTGAATTCTTGGTTATAATAGGTGCCCGAAATTGAAAATAAGTTACTTTGCTTAACGGAGAAATTATACTCGGCACCTACTTTGAATGTTTTTAATTTATAGGAAGCGTTGTCCAATAGATTATTTCGGTTTTCCTCGGGGCTCAGACCCGTTCCGGCACTAAATCCGAAGTAATCATTTGCTCCTTTTGTATAATAGCGGACTGTTCCGGTATAGGATTGGGAAATATTCTTTTCGCCCGGTGTAAGGTAAGTCCTCAGATTGAACCAAAAGTTTTGGTAATATTTTCCGACTGAAGCCGTGTACATCCAGATGTTGTCACTAAAATAAAGCTGACGATATCCGATTTCCCCCTCAAAGCTGTTCGGAAGATTGGCATAGAGAGACACACCAGTTCTATATTTCGCAAAAATCCCCACATTATTGGAATATCCAGCACCGACATATAAGTAAAATATCTTTGAAATACGTGGGTAAGCCTCCATCTCAAATTGGACGCCATTTTCTGCAAATTTATTCGCATAGTTCGTTCTGAAAATAACTGATCCTATTGGTGTTGCCCGTTTATAACTTAATCCAACAATGTGCCAATTATGATCAAACTGTTTGTCAAAATAGACGAAATTATACGTCAGACCGATTGCATTTTTAGCCGTATATTCTTCAATATTTTTTGCCAGCGCTCTTGCTTCCGTATTTTTGGGATTAATTGCCAATAAATTATTAATTGCCTTTTCGGCTGCCTCATAATGATCATTGCCATAACTTATTTTACCTTTTAAAAGAAGTAAATCCTGAGACCGCGGATGTATGCTAAGCCCTTTGTCTATAATTGCAATCGCTCTGTCGGTCTGATCATTCCAATATTCCAATGAGGCGTAGGCTAAAAAGAAATCTTCATCACTTGTATTCTTTTTATCCAGTTCTGTAAAAATGGTTCGTGCCGAATCAATTTTATCCGACCAGGTATAAAGACGTCCGAGAAAAATGCTAATATCCGTGTAATCTGGTGCTTGAAGTAGGGCCTGTTTAGATAATTGAATGGCTTGCGGATAATCTTTTGAATCAAAAGCTACTTTTCGCGCTTTTACAAATAGATCATCAGCGGTGAGTTTCGTCTCTTGCGCGACAGAAAATAAGGGTAATAAAGAGAGGGAGAGTAATGGATAAATTACTTTTTTCATTCCAGATCGTAAATTTGACATTTAAGCTTGCTAATATATAAACTAAAATTAGGAAATTTTGTTTGTCGCTAGTTGTTTTAAAATAAATTTTTGAACTCTTTTAAAGCATTCTAACGATCATTTCGGAATGCATTCCGAAATGATCGTTAGAATGAAAGTTTTGAAAAACGCCAATGGAATGTGTCAACAACCGTTAACTGGTTGCTATCTACGGGTAATCCGGTTACTATTTTAAGTACCTGCATCGCCATCATGCTGCCGATAATACCGGGCAAGGGGCCCAGCACCCCATTTTTATCGCAATTTGGAACCTGCTCCGGATCGGGGGGCGTTGGAAAGATATCTAATAGGTTTTTACTACCCTGATAGTTAAAGACAGCCAGCTGCCCTTCAAAACCATAGATGCTACCGTATACCAAAGGTTTATCGAGTTGTAGGCACGTATGATTAAGCAGGTAGCGTGTCGTAAAGTTATCACAGCAATCGACAATGATATGATAGGGAGCGAGCATTGCTAGCGCGTTGTCAGCATCTATTTTTACCTGAAAGGGTTCAAAATCAATTGTGCTATTGTGCTGTCGTATATAGGCTGCGGCACTTTCTGTTTTTGCTTGGTTTATATTATCTTCGGAATGAATGATCTGTCTATTTAGATTGTGGATTTCAACCTGGTCAAAATCAATCAGGCCAAGTTTGCCTATACCGGCCGCGGCTAAATATTGAACGACAGGACTCCCGAGTCCGCCTGCACCAACGACCAATACCTTGGCATCCATAATCTTCCGTTGTCCGGCAACGCCAATCTCTTCGATAAAAATCTGTCTGCTATAGCGATCAAAAATGTTATCTTTTTTCATGTATTTAACGTACAATACCCGCGTAATTGCTTTCCCAGTCTTTCATCACTGGAGAATAGCCCATTTTTCGGATTTGATTTTTTATTGTTTCCATATCTCTTTCATCACTTACTTCAAATTGTTCCAAAGCTTGGGGATCGACAACATAGCCTCCCGGATTGGTTTTTGAAGCGGCACTCATCGTGGTTACGCCAATAGGTATGATATGATCTCTGAAGGTTTCGTTCTCTCGGGTAGAAATGGAGATTTCCAAATTTTCATTCCACAGACGATATGCGCAGATCAACTGCAGCAGATCACGATCTGCCAAATGAAAATTTGGCTCAACAGAACCCGCGGCTGGTCGTAAGCGCGGAAAGGAAATGGAATAGCGTGTCTGCCAATATTGTTTTTGCAAGTAGGAAATGTGTGCCGCGGTGAAAAAGCTGTCCACCCGCCAGTCCTCTAGCCCAAGTAATACCCCCAGTCCGATTTTATGGATTCCGGCCCGGCCTATACGGTCAGGCGTATCCAAACGATAGTCAAAATTGGACTTCTTTCCTTTCGGATGATATTGTTTGTAAACTTCCCGATGGTAGGTTTCCTGATAGACCAAAATTGCATAAACCCCTGCGGCCTGTAGTAGTCGGTACTCGGATTCTTCCAGCGGCTGTACCTCAATGGATATCTGTGAAAAATGAGGTTTTAAAAGCCGAATAGCGTTTAGGAAATAATTGATCTCGACCGTTTTGTTGGCTTCTCCGCTAACGAGTAAAATGTGGTTGATTCCCATGGTTTTGAGTGCCATTGCCTCCAGTAATAGTTCTGTGTTGTTAAGTGTTTTGCGTTTAATTTTATTGTCCATGCTAAAACCGCAATATGTACAGATATTTTGGCACTCATTACTCAGGTAAAGAGGGGCATAGAGCTGTATGGTTTTACCGAAGCGACGTTGCGTGATTTGTTGTGTTTTTTGTGCCATTTGTTCTAGATACGGCGCTGCAGCCGGTGAGATGAGTGCCCTAAAGTCAGCGAGTGTTAAATGGTCTTTTTCTAACGCATGTTGTACATCCTGATTGGTAGCGTCATAAATCTGCGTGTGGACGTCATTCCAGGAGTATTCATCGAGAATCGTTTTGAAATCTGTCATAAGAGAATCATCAATCAAATAAAAATGAAGTTAAGGGACTCGAACCGATTGCTTTTGATCCGATCTTTCCTAAACCGGCCTCATAAGCCTTTCGTCCCGCAATAACAGCCTCTTTGAATGCTTCGGCCATACGTATCGGATTATTGGAGACCGCAATTGCCGTATTGACCAAGACTGCATCGGCTCCGATTTCCATGGCTTTGGCGGCATCGGATGGAGCTCCGATCCCAGCATCTACAACCACAGGGACATTACTCTCCTCAATAATAATTTCGAGAAAGTCTAGTGTGCGAAGCCCTTTATTACTACCAATAGGAGCACCTAAAGGCATAACAACTGCAGTACCTGCATTTTCCAATCTTTTACAAAGTACTGGATCTGCGTGAATATAGGGCATGACAACGAAACCCAGTTTGGCCAGCGATTCAGTTGCACGCAGGGTTTCAATAGGATCGGGCAGTAAATAACGAGGGTCGGGATGAATTTCCAGCTTTACCCAGTTGGTTTCCAGTGCCTCCCGTGCAAGTTGGGCTGCGAGCACAGCTTCTTCAGCAGTTCGTGCTCCCGAAGTATTGGGAAGCAAATCGATTGCCGCCAGGTCGAGTGCACTGATGAGACTGTCGTCTGAGCTGGTCTGGTCGATTCGTTTGAGGGCAACGGTGACCAATTGGGAGGCAGAAGCCACAATGGCATCGCTCATTTCTGTGAGATTACCGAATTTGCCCGTACCCAGAAATAATCTGGATTCAAATACGCGATCGGCTATATGTAGGTTGTTCATAATAAAATTTTATTGATGGATGAAACAATGTTTGGAGTCTTGGTTACGATTCCGGAGAGTGCTACACCGTAAACTCCAATTTCTAATAGCTGTTGGATATCTTCAAGTTGGCTTATACCGCCAATTGCGAATATTGGAATAGGGGGCAAGTCTTCTAGGTGGACTTGTCGGATGATGTTTTCATATCCTGCAATCCCCAATAGGGGACTTAGTTTTTGTTTTGTTGTGGTATAGTTGAATGGTCCGAGTCCGATATAGTCACAATGTTCACTTATTCTTTGTTTTACATCCGCAAAGCTATTGGCAGTACCGCCGATTATTTTTCCTGCCCCCAATATGTCCCGGGCAGCTGTGACGCTGCAGTCATCCAGTCCCAAGTGCACTCCATCAGCATCTACAGCCGCTGCAAGCAAAGGATGGTCATTGATAATACAGCTGGCACCAAATTCGGAACAGGTTTGCTTGATCTGTTCTGCAAGCAGGTAGCGGCTCTTTTCATCGGCGTCCTTCCATCTGATCTGTATCCATTTGGCCCCCGCATCCAGCGCTTTCAGTATGTTATTTTTTTGTTCAGTTAATGTTTGTCCCTGCGATATATATTGGAGTTTTTCCATAGTTTTTGTTTGCATGCTATAAAATTTTGAACGGGATCAGGGTGCTTCCATAAAGTACCATATAAGGCAATTCCATCTGCACCTTGCTGCATCGGGATAAGACAGTTGCCTTGGTTTATCCCTCCAAGACCGATGAGACCAACAGTAAAGTTGGAGCGTGACGGGAGCTGATCCAACCTTGCATTATACACTCCATACCCCACTTTTGAGATGCTTGGAAATAATGGACTTAGAAAAGCATAGGCCCAACATTCATCAAGGTTATTGAATTGATCGATATCATGCACAGATGTCGAACAGATTGCTGTAGACAGCATTTGATTTGTAGATCTATCCTTTCTATTCTTTTCGGTCATATGAATACGTGCGATTCCGAGCTCAGCCGATAGGTGAGGGTGGGAATGTAGGACCAATCTGTCCAGGTACGTTGAATCTATAGATTCAACGTACCTGGACATTTGTAGGTCCGTAAAATGATACTTGCGCAAATGCAGGATATCAAGTCCTTCTTTAAACAAAGCATTTATAATCCCTATTTCAGAAGGGATCGTTTCTGCTGCTGTCAAAGCGATGATCATAAATAGATCTCTTTTCCTTGTGCGATGAATTCCTGCGATTTTTCCAGCATTCCTTGTGCGGCACTATCTCTGATTTCCTGCGTAATTTTCATCGAGCAAAATTTGGGCCCGCACATGGAGCAGAAGTGAGCCACTTTGGCCGCATCCGCAGGCAACGTTTCGTCATGATACTCCCGTGCGGTATCTGGATCCAGGGAAAGGTTGAATTGATCTTCCCACCTAAATTCAAATCTCGCTTTACTCAAGGCATTATCACGGTATTGTGCACCCGGATGTCCTTTGGCCAAATCGGCCGCATGGGCAGCTAGTTTATAGGTGATTACACCGTCTTTAACGTCTTTTTTATTTGGTAGGCCCAGATGTTCTTTGGGCGTCACATAGCAAAGCATCGCACATCCATACCAACCGATCATCGCAGCTCCAATGGCCGACGTGATATGGTCATAACCTGGAGCGATATCAGTTGTTAAGGGACCCAAGGTATAAAATGGAGCTTCGTCACAACAAGCCAATTGCTTGTCCATATTCTCTTTGATCAATTGCATAGGAACATGCCCTGGACCTTCGATCATCACCTGAACATCATGTTTCCAGGCGACCTTGGTGAGTTCGCTCAGTGTTTCGAGCTCAGCAAATTGAGCCGCATCGTTGGCGTCCGCAATGGCTCCTGGACGGAGACCATCGCCAAGTGAAAAAGCAACATCATATCGCTTCATAATCTCACAGATCTCCTCAAAATGGGTATAGAGAAAGTTCTCTTTGTGGTGGAAAAGACACCATTTGGCCATGATAGACCCACCTCTGGAGACAATGCCCGTTACTCGAGAAGCGGTGAGATGGATATAACGAAGCAGTACGCCGGCGTGTATGGTAAAGTACGAAACACCCTGTTCGGCCTGTTCAATCAAGGTATCTTTGAATATTTCCCAGGTAAGGTCCTCGGCCACCCCCTTCACTTTTTCGAGCGCCTGATAGATCGGTACCGTACCGATTGGAACGGGCGAGTTACGGATAATCCATTCGCGGGTTTCGTGAATATTTTTGCCAGTGGATAGGTCCATGATGGTATCGGCTCCCCAACGACAGGCCCATACCGCTTTTTCAACTTCTTCCTCTATACTTGAACTTACGGCGCTATTGCCAATATTGGCATTAATTTTAACAAGAAAGTTGCGCCCGATAATCATGGGTTCACTTTCAGGATGATTTATATTATTGGGGATGATCGCTCTTCCGGCAGCGATTTCCTCACGGACAAATTCTGGTGTAATAGCTTTATTATGTGTTCTAGCGCCAAAGTTTTGCCCTTTATGCTGATGATCCATTCCGGGGGTACTGGCCGTGAGCTGCTCGATACGTTGGTTTTCACGGATAGCAACGTACTCCATTTCTGGGGTAATGATGCCTTGCTTTGCATAATGTAATTGGGTGACATTCCTGCCGGCAGAGGCTACTTTCGGTTTATGGCTATACGCAAATCGGAGTTCATCTAACGTTGGATCAGAAAGGCGTTTTTGTCCATATTCAGAGCTTATGCCAGCTAGCTGTATGACATCCTGACGATCCAAGATCCACTGATCGCGAAGGCGAGGGAGGCCTTTTCGGATATCGATATGGACGGTATCATCCGTATAAGGTCCAGAAGTATCATAAATTGTTACCGGCGGATTAATTTCTACTTCTCCATTCGTTAATTTGGTTGGACTCAAGGTGATTTGACGCATGGCGACTTGAATAGGAAATAGTTTTCCGGATACAAAAATTTTCTTTGCATTTGGAAAGGGTGATTGCGTAATTGTTTCAGCTGTCATTTTTTTCTGTATTGGGTGAATTACTCGGTTGATTTTTTGGAAATGGCTATCCGCCCTGAGATGCGGTAATTAAGATAATCTGATCGTAAGGTTTAAGTGTTGTCGTAGCCCAGTCCTTTTTGGGGATGACTTTGTTGTTGATGGCTACAGCCACACCCTGAGTTTTGCCAGATAATTCCAAAAGCAACAAGCCTTCAAGTGAAGTAAGTGTGGGATCGAAAAATCGAATCTGATGGTTTATTGTAAGTTCCATTCCTTAATTTTTTTGGTAAAACTTTAGGAATGGCTACACAAAGGCACAGCAATGCACCTTGTAGACAGCTCACTTTTCCCTACGCCAGTATGATCCGGATCAGGTTCTAAGGGTAAAATCTCAGCCTGCACGAGCAGACACCCCTAAAGTTGCGACTAAGATAAGGTTATTTTTATGAAAGTTGCAAGAAATTTATTTTACAGACTTAGGCATATTGTGCAGGAAAGTACAGGTCAGTATGTGGGAAATATTTGATATATTAGTTTTTTGAATCAGCTAAAACAATTTAACAACCACCAAGAATAGTATCTTTTAATGCGTAGGATTTTATTGACAACACTGTTGTGTATCGCTAGCAACACTTATGCCCAACCTAAACACAACTGCAGCGCCGTGCAGTTGACATGCGAACATTTGGTCAATCCGTTGGGTATTGATGCAATTCACCCGAGACTTAGCTGGCGACTTGAGGACCAACGTAAAGGTGCGGTACAACAAGCTTATCAGATCCTTTTAGGGCAAGATTCGCTGGCATTACTGAAAGAGACAAAAGATAGCTGGGATAGTGGCAAACAGTTCAGCTCGGCTATGTTAGTGCCCTATAACGGCGCACAGTTAAAGCCACAGACTAAGTACTACTGGAAGGTTAAAATATGGGATAAGGATGGTGTATCAACACGTTCTGAAATAGCATCTTTCGAAACAGGAATGATGGGAATGGACCTTTGGAAAGGAAAATGGATCAGCGACAATAAGGATATTCATGCACGGGAAACGCCTTATTTTAGAAGAGAATTTAAGGCAAATAAGCAGATAAAATCTGCCCGCGCGTATATTGCCACAGCGGGATTATATGAACTTTCCATTAATGGCCAGCGCGTTGGCGACCACCGTCTGGATCCAATGTATACTCGGTTTGACCGACGCACATTGTATGTCGTGACGGACGTAACCCAGCAGCTTCAAAAAGGAGAGAACGCCATTGGCGTTGTTTTGGGGAATGGCTGGTATAATCATCAACCACTGGCCGTTTGGAACTTTGATAAAGCACCATGGCGGGCCCGGCCAACATTCTGTTTAGAACTGAAAATCGTTTATACAGATGGAACGACGGAAACCATTGTTTCGGATAAGCAGTGGAAGACTGCTTCGGGGCCAATCACCTATAATAATATTTACACTGGTGAGCATTACGATGCAAGACTGGAAATACCTAACTGGGATAAACCAAAATACGATGATTCGGCCTGGCCGGCTGTTCAGTATAGAAATGCGCCATCAGCGCATATCGTTTCCCAACAGATGGTACCGATTCGGCTCGTAAAGTCCTATAAGCCAAAATCAGTGACAAAGATAGACCAACGTACCTATGTGTTCGATATGGGCCAGAATATGGCCGGGATTACAAAAATTAGAGTGAAAGGAGCTGCGGGTACTATGCTGCGTATCAAGCATGGTGAGCGATTGCAGGCCGATGGGCATCTTGATCAGTCCAATATTGATGTTTATTATCGGGGCGATAAGGAAAAGGAGCCTTTTCAGACCGATATATTGACCTTAAGTGGCCGCGAGGATGAGTTTATGGCCAAGTTCGGTTACAAAGGGTTTCGTTATGTCGAGGTTAGCAGCAGTGCCGCAATTGCATTGGATAGTTCGGCTGTGACCGCCTATTTTATGCATAGTGATGTGTCTGCTATTGGACAGCTCAAGACATCATCAGCGTTGGTCAATAAACTATGGACAGCGACCAACAATGCCTACTTGTCCAATTTGATGGGCTATCCTACAGACTGTCCGCAACGGGAAAAGAACGGCTGGACAGGGGATGGGCACCTTGCGATTGAAACAGCTCTATACAATTTTGACGGGATAACAGTTTATGAAAAATGGATGGCGGATCATCGTGATGAACAACAGGAGAATGGTGTCTTACCCGATATTATTCCAACTGGCGGATGGGGCTACGGTACCGCAAATGGTTTGGATTGGACAAGCACCATTGCCATCATTCCATGGCAGATCTATCAGTTTTATGGAGATCCACGTGCATTAGAAGAATGCTACCTAAATATCAAACGCTATGTCGATTATGTAGACGGAATCAGCCCGTCTGGATTGACAACGTTTGGGCGTGGAGACTGGGTGCCGGTGAAGTCACAGTCCAATCTGGAGTTGACCTCATCTGTTTATTTTTATGTGGATGCGACCATCTTGGCTGCTGCGGCCAAATTGTTTGGATACACAGCAGATCAACAAAAATATGAACTGCTAAGCGAAAAAATTAAGACGGCCATCAACGCTAAATTTTTAGATGCTTCCAAGGGTGTTTATAGCAATGGAACACAGACCGAACTGAGTGTACCACTCTATTGGGGGGTTGTACCCAATGAAATGAAAGCCCGTGTTGCAGCCAATCTGAATAAGAAAGTGGAAGAGACCAACTTTCATTTGGATGTAGGCGTATTGGGTGCTAAAGCATTATTGAATGCGTTAAAAGATAACGGTTATGCAACGACAGCCTATAAGGTCGCGGTACAAGATACCTACCCGTCTTGGGGATGGTGGATTGTAAATGGAGCGACAACATTGTTGGAGAACTGGGATTTAAAAGCAACACGGGATATTTCAGACAACCACATGATGTTTGGCGAAATCGGTGGTTGGTTTTTTAAATCTATCGGCGGGATTCTGCCAGATCCTGAACAACCTGGATTTAAACATGTACTCTTAAAACCTATCTTCCCCCAGGAACTGAAAGAATCTTCTATTTCTTACGATTCACCCTACGGTAAAATTGTTTCTGAATGGAAGTTAAAGGATAAAATGATCGTATATAATATCCAAATACCTGCTAATGCGACGGCAACATTTTATCCACCGGATAATGTTAGAGGCAGCGATATCGTCCAATTGGAGGCTGGTAAACACAGGCTGGTGCTGGAACTCAAGTAAGCATAGGCCCCGACTTGTTGTTTCGTTGTCTTGACTGTTGGTTTTATTCTTTTATGTTATAATCTATTGGAGGGCTTTTGCGAGTTTACCAAGCTGTTTTAACTTTAAGGCGAGTTCATTGCTCCAGGGTAAGCCAATACAGAGACGCATGCAATGGTGAAATTGATCCTGCAAGGTGAAGATCCTTCCCGGTGAAATGCTAATCTGTAGTTTAAGCGCATAGTTGTATAGTTTGCCTGTATCGATGTGTTTTGGAAATTCAACCCATAGGGCGAGTCCGCCCTGTGGGCGGCTTATTTTAGTACCTTCCGGAAAATGGTCCGCGATGATAGCGGCATACTGCCGGTAGTTTTCTGTTAATGATCTACGGAGTTTACGTAGGTGATTTTCATACTTTCCTGTTAATAGAAAATTTCCCACTGCCTCGTTGATGATCGCTGTAGATGATAGGGAATGGATCAGTTTTAGTTTGATAATCTGTTCCTTGTATTTTCCAGGAGCCACCCATCCGACACGGAAGCCCGGAGCCAATGTCTTTGAAACTGACCCGCACCAGAGTACATTGCCATCTAGGTCAAAAGATTTGCAACATTTGGGGCGTTGGGTGCCAAAATGGAGGTCGCCGTAAGTGTCATCTTCGATCAGCGGGATATGATGTTTTGCTAGCAGTGATACAATTTCCCGCTTGTTCTCATCCGGCATACAATAGCCCAAAGGGGTGTTAAAATTGGGAACCAGTAAGCAGAGTTTGATTTCGGGCAATAGCTTTTTGAGGGCTTCAATGTTTATTCCCGTAATGGGGTCCGTGGCTATTTCCAGCACCTTAAGTCCCAGGCTAACGGCAAGTTGGAGGATACCCGGATAGCAGGGGCTTTCAAGAGCCAGTGTATCTCCAGGTTTGGTTAAGGCCATCAGACATAAAACCAACGCATTCATACAGCCGTTGGTGGTAACGACCTCATCTTCGTTTAGATTTCCACCCCAGGCCAATGAACGTACAGCTACCATACGACGTAATTTTATATTGCCCTGCAAGGGCTCATATGCTGTGCCACCATCGCTGAGCTCCTGTGTAGCGAGAACGATTTCTTTTTTCAATTTTGCGGTAGGCAGGAGACTTCCCGAAGGAACACCGATGGAAAATAAGGTTAAATCCCGGCGCCCCATGGTTGAATACACCTTATTCATTAATTGATCTGGTTCTCGGTTATTGGCGATTGGAATAGGTTGACTGGCTGCGGCCAAAGGAAGCTGCAAATAGTTTGGAGGACTAACGAAGTAGCCGGACTGAGGTTTGGACCGTATAAGTGAACGTCCTTCAAGCTCTAAAAATATCCTTTTTGCGGTATTTATACTGATACCGTGTTCAGCACTTAGATTTCTCACTGAAGGTAGTTTCTCGCCAGCTTTTAAGACACCTGAATTAATCTTATTCGCAATATTGTCTGCTATTTCATTATACAAATAATCTTTTTTCATAAAATAAGGATTAATATCTGTCTTCAAAGGTAACTGTGTCCATTGAATTATCAAAAACTGTGACTGTGCTTAGTTCTTGTAATGGACGAACTTTGTGTAAAAGGTTGAAACATGGCAGAATTAAGTATAAGTAAATTACAAGAAAATACCGCAAGCGGTTGGTTAAACGGTTTTATTGGGGTGGTATTATTTAGTGGTTCGTTGCCGGCAACACGAATGGCGGTTTTAGCATTTGACCCCGTATTTGTGACGCTAGCCAGAGCTTCGATTGCAGGTATATTGGCACTGGTAACATTGATCGTTTTTAAGGAAAAACGCCCAGAAAGAAAACAATTGGGTTCGCTATGCATCGTTGCAATAGGATGTGTCGTTGGATTTCCCTTACTGAGTGCTTTAGCCCTGCAGCACATCACGTCTGCGCACTCTATCGTTTTTATCGGTATTTTGCCCGTATCGACAGCCGTATTTGGTATTATACGCGGTGGCGAGCGTCCGAAGCCAATCTTTTGGCTGTTCTCTGCTTTAGGGAGCCTACTGGTGATCGGCTATGCGCTGGCACAAGGACTAACAGCCTCACCTTTAGGTGACGTTTTAATGATTTTATCGGTCATTCTCTGTGGTTTGGGCTATGCTGAAGGCGCTAAATTGACCAAGACACTGGGTGGTTGGCAGGTCATTTCCTGGGCCCTGGTTTTGTCGCTGCCGCTGATGTTGCCACTTACTTTTATCTATCTTCCATCCACTTTTGATGCTGTACCTATGGGCGCCTGGGCTAGTTTAGCCTATGTTTCTTTGTTCAGTATGTTTATTGGCTTTGTTTTTTGGTATAAAGGACTTGCCCAAGGTGGCACGGCGACTATCGGACAGTTACAGTTATTACAGCCATTCTTTGGTTTGGCTTTAGCCGCCTGGCTTCTTCATGAACAAGTCAGTGTTGGCATGCTTGCTGTAACAGTTGGTGTTATCCTCTGTGTCGTAGCGACGAAGAAATTTGCCCAATAAATGCATTAGAAAAATAGAACTGGTTTATAGGTTCTCTCGGAAAACCATAAATTTATTAACTTTAACTTTTAGGGCATCGTTCGAGGTGTATTTGATCGAATGATGTCTATTATCTTGTATTGACAAAGACAATAGCGTATGATTTTACCGTTTGAACCTTATAATCCGATATGGAAAGCGAATTTCGACAGCATTCAAAATGAACTTCTTGCATTGTTGAAACCTATAAGGTCGAGGGTAGATCACATAGGCAGTACGGCCGTTGAGGGATTGTCTGCCAAACCAATCATTGATATATTGATCGGTCTTGAGGAAGAAAATGACCTTGATCGCATTCCGTTCCTGTTGCAGGGTAAATGCTATGTATATTATGAAAAATATAATGAGGATATGCCTTACAGACGTTTTTTTGTCGCCCTGATTGATCGGCCTGAAGTATTGGGGTTGCCAGAGCACATTGCACCCGACGATGAAATTCCAGTACGATTGCATGATCATTCGCTACGGATAGCGCATATTCACAGCATACCGTTGCAATCAGAACACTGGTTGCGCCATATCGCGTTTCGCGATTATCTGCGTGTACATGAAGAAGTAAGAGATCAGTATCAGGCGATCAAAGAAAAGTTGGTACTCCAGCAATGGAAAGATGGGAACGACTATAATGACGCCAAAGATGAATTTTTGAAAGAGCACGAAGCAAAAGCTGTGGAATGGTACAAAAAAGTTTACGGAACAATAAAATAGTAGAACAATGGAACGTTGCACAATAGCGTGGAGGCAAGGGATTACATTGTTAAGAAATTAGTGCAATAAGAGATAGATTTAGGTATGAGTACATTTTTGTCAGAATTTGAGGATATTATCCATGATTTTACCCAGCAAATTATGGAATTAAACGAGGACGATTTTAATATGAAATTGGGACCAAATAAGTGGAGTAAAAAAGAAATTCTAGGTCATTTAGTCGATAGCGCTTTTGTAAATTACGGACGGTTTATAAGAGCTCAATTTGAAGAAAATCCAAAAATATACTATGATCAGGTAGCCTACTGTTCATCTGCTGACTATCAACATGCTGAGACCGTTAAATTATGCAATCTATGGCGATCGGTAAACGAGCAATTGTTGTTTTTGTTTCAGCATATAATTGCGAATAAACTGACACAAAGGACTTGTAATGACCATAGCCTCGAATTTTTAATGCATGACTATGTGATGCATTTGAAGCATCACAGAAATCAGATTTTGCCTGAATGATGAAATTTAATCCCTGATGAGTGGTGTCCTTACTTCTCAAGGACCTTTTTGATAATATCAATTAAGAATTAAAGTATTTCTTTTATAATTAATAACTGCAAAACAATTGTCAGTGTAAACTTGTTGTCTAATAGGTGGTTCTATAGTTTTTACGCTAAGACTACCCAAAATAGATCGATGTACTGGCATATCCCACGAAAATACGAAGAGACTCTCTGCTACACTTCAAAAGGACACTAATTTTTAAAATATATGAAATCGAAGTCATTTTTAACCGCAATTGTCTCAAGCTTCTTATTGTTGGCTTGTAGTACCTCCACAAGGATAACAGATGTCTATAAAAATAGAGATCTGACTCCAAAACAATACCAAACAATATTCATTATTGCGATGACAAACCATGCTAAAGCACAGGAAGTCATTGAATCCAATTTGGCTGAAGCGGCTTCCATGCATGGCTACAAGGCTATTAAAAGTACTGATGTTTTTAAACGCACGTTCACCAAAGATGAAAGTCAAAATAGAGATTTAGTGATGAAAGCAGTACACAGTCTGAATGCGGATGCTATTTTTACTGTTACCCTGATCGACAAAACCAGCGAAACCCGATATGTACCGGGAAGTGGACCTTATATGCCTTATCCGAGGTTTGGATGGTATGGTAATTTTTGGAGCTATTACTCCCATTGGTACCCGATTGCATACGATCCTGGATATTATACCACGGATAAAATGTACTATCTGGAAAGCAATCTATATGACGTTAGTTCCGAACAACTGGTTTGGAGTGTGCAGTCTGAAACAATCAACCCTTCCAGCTTAGCTGATTTTTCTAAAAGTTATACGAAAGCCCTTATTAAGGCTCTAGAAAAGGATATGTCCACTAAATAACCATCGATAAAAGTATATTTAAAAGCTAGCTTTAAATTAAATCGTTGTATTGGTATATAATTATTCTTTATGATAATAATATAGCCTCGTTAAATGTTTTTTATAGTATATTTGTAAACTAATTTGTGGTAGTGTTGTTATATTGACAAGCAATAAAGTTAGTTCAAATAAGATGAGGTAATGAGGTACAAAATATATAGAGAACAACAATTGGCCTGCGATTTGGATACCGCTTGGTCTTTTTTTTCTTCACCCATGAATCTTTCAGAAATTACACCAAAAGATATGGGGTTTGTTGTCGTCTCAGACTTTCGTCGGCAAGAAATTTCTGAGGGAATGATCATTGATTATTTGGTATCTCCGATCCTTCGGTTTCCGCTGAAGTGGAAGACCAAAATAACGCAAGTGGAAAAGAATAAAAGTTTTACTGATTTTCAACTAGAGGGACCTTATGCCTATTGGAATCATTTTCATGAGTTTATTCCGAATGAAAAAGGAGTGCTCATGAAAGACAGGGTAGATTATGAATTGCCTTTGGGAATTCTAGGCACAATTGTGCATGGAGTTTTTGTTAAAAAAAAGTTGGAGCAAATCTTCGATTACCGTTATCAGGTTTTAGAAAAATTATTTAATCAAACTAAGAATTAGTGATAACGAGTCTATTGCAGTTCACGTGACCGGCGGAAGGAGGTCAAATGAGCTTTTAAACATATTTTATGCTGTATACAATGAAGAAAATCTATCAAATAACCAATGGAGTTGCTTTGGTCATTACGGTGATTATTAATTACCTATCCAATACGGGAATTTTTAATGGGGAGACCATGGCAACGGTTTCTGCTAAATATCAAAATCTATTTACACCCGCGGGATATGCCTTTACCATATGGGGCCTCATTTATTTGGGCTTGTTTGGATTTGTAATTTATTTTGGTCCTTTTGTCAGACAGACAAACGAAAAGGAAAAAGTAGTTTTAAAAGTCGGATGGTGGTTCTTGATTTCTTGTCTAGCAAATAGTCTATGGGTCATTACCTGGTTGTATGACTATACCTTTTTGACTATTTTATTAATGATCTTACTTTTTGTGTCGCTATTAAAGATAATTCACCATACACAATCTATTGTGTTTCATGCTGCACGCAGCAAGCGTATATTTCTTAAGTTCCCTTTTCAACTTTATGCAGGATGGATTTCAGTGGCTTTGATTGCCGACATTGCAGCCTATCTCACGAAGATAGGCTGGGACGGTTTTGGATTATCAGCTACAACATGGGTTATTATCATGTTTGCAATTGCATTAATCATTCACTTATTGATGATATGGCAACGTCATATGCCCTTATTTGGACTTGTAGCTGTATGGGCTTTAATAGCAATTTCAGTTGCTAATAAATTAGTTAATAGCACTGTATATATAGCGGCTATAATAGCGGCTCTTATTGTTTTGCTAAATGTAATTGTATACTATATCCAATATCGTAAGCGACTGCCTGTCTAGTGCTTACTGGTAAATTATAGTGGTTTAGCAATCAAAGTTTAAGCTTTCCATAGTATTGTAGCCAGCTGCTATTTTATTGCTGATTCAGCAATCAATAGCTTTTGAAATTCTTTTCCGATAAATGGATTGATGACATGCTGAAATCCTTTTTGCAGCGTAAAGACAGTGATAGTCGCATCAGACTCCGGTGAATAGATGACATCTGTTCCCCACCAACCGCCATGATAGTAAGCGTTGAACCCCATGTCAAAATGATAAATTCCTAAACAGTATTTAGATTTATCTGGTGGTAAGACGTAGGTATGCATCGCTTCAAGAAGTTGTTTATCCTGAATGATTTTTCCGTCAAATACATATTGGAAAAATAGGGCTGCCTCTTTGGCTGTCGCTGCTATCCCACCGCCTCCGTACAGATCCCATGAAGGATCAATGGCATACGAGTCCCAGTTGTACTTGCTTGCGTACTGATGGGCGAGAGGCAGGGTGTTTTCAGGATATTGTTCTACGTTTATAAACCATGTCTTTGTTAGGTTTAATTCTTTGTATCTAAGTAAGTTTCGGATGGCTGCATAGAATGGCTGCTGTGTTTTTTGCTCAATAATTTCGGTAAGAAGTAAATAATTAATATCAGCGTAACTAAATTTTTCACCGACAGGCTGAGGGTTTCCGATATCGATGGATCTTTTGATCTGCTCGTCTTTTTTCCACTTATATTTAGGATGTTGATTGACGAATTCAAAATAAGCTTCATCTACATAATCTTGAATTCCCGAAGTGTGTGAGAGCAAATTCTTTATCGTAATTACCGCTAGATTATAACCATCGCTTTCAAATAAATGACGTGTTTTTTTTGATAATAAATTTGCAATTGGTTGATCAATAGAAAGTTCACCTTTTTCTACCAATCTTAGGATTGCTGCAGCGACATAGGGTTTCGTGTTGCTTGCAATCAAAACAGGCTGTTGGTCTTCTAGCGCTTGGTTCGTGCTGGTGTCTGCTACACCTTTTGCATAGCTCCAGGAAATATTATGTTTCGGTGCTTCTACATGAACAATAATCCCCACAGCATCCTTATTTTTATCATAAATAGAATCTACTTTTTGTTTAAAAACGGTCTGTAATTGAGCAAATCCGATCAACGGAGTAAATAAGGTATTTAATAACACTATTTTTTTCATATGTTCTTTTCTAAACATTGTGCCTCAGACTCAAAAACTCTCTGAGCATTTGCTAAGTATATTTCTTTGCTACTTCACTAGCAATCGCCTCTGCACCTGCAAATGCATCGACTTCGCAGTAGGGGTAACGGATTTCGTTGCCTGTTGCGCTTGTGAAAATAAGAATTAAAATAATAATCTTGATGGTTAAATATGTGAAATAGCACATCGAGCTTATTTAATAAACTGAGTCTGTATTTATTGATGTTCTATTTTTGAAGCGAAATGCCTTCGATTTGACAATAGGAGTTTGATTTTTACACATTATTTATTTTAATATCTTTGCGGTGTCAAATTATTAATTATTAATGAAAAGAAATTATTTTACACTCTTTATGATGGTGGCTTTTGCCTCGATGTCTTTTGCACAAACGAATACAGCAGTTGAAGCCAAAGTTGAGGATCACCAGTTTGCCTACAATATCCTGACCAATATGTCTTACGAAATGGGGATCGGAAATAAAACAACATTGCGCTTTTCAGGACCTTTATCAGGAAGTTTATTATACAGTAAAACATCGATAACGATTAACGATTATCATCATGAAGATTCTGAGTGGGGATATGCATTTCGTCCAGCGGTCGATATGCAAGTGCGGCATTATTATAATTTAAATAAAAGGCTTCAGAAAGGAAAAAAAATAGCACACAATTCCGGCAATTATATTGCTGGGGTGCTTGGAGCCGCTGGTCCGTCCATATTGAAAAGTGATAATATGTATGTTGCTGATTTCACCCTAACTTTAGGCGCAATGTGGGGTATACAGCGCACTTATGGCGAGCGTTTTATGATGAATGTAGGTATCGGGCCAGGTGTGAGTTTTTATGACAGCCAAAGCGAATTTACACCTATGGGCGGTATAACGGTTGGATTTAGATTGGGAAAATAGATAAATAATTCCCATTTCTTTCCCAAATTGATGGATAGGTTTAGATTATTATAACATTTTAAATCTTAAATCATATGGTCAATTGGAATTTAGTAACCGGCAAGGGTGAAAAACTTTCTTCCCAGGATGTCAGAAGGAGTATTTTAACTTTTATCATAAAAAATCATCCTGGGAATCAGGTTGAGTTTATCGAAAAAAAACGCAGTTCATATCGAATAGATATTAGGGGTGGAGATGCTCTTATTTTCGATTTCAATGGACAATTTGTGAGAACAGATCGTGACTAGCCTGCTTCGATGATCTGAAATAGACTTCATATTTTAAAAAAGGGGCGGGAGCTCAGCTTTATGCTCCCCCCTTCAACGGTAATTATCTTTAGTGGTTTGATTTAATTCCTTCCACCTGCAATTTTATTCGGTGGCTATTATTTATTCTTTGAAACGTTAGCTTTCTTTTCTATCATTACCCCGGTTTATTTCTTGTCTTATGCAAAGCCTATTCAATGTGTAAAATGTTAGATTTACGGTGTAAAAGAAGCTTATTGGAAGGACATGAGAAAAGTAATTGCAGCATTCAATATGACCCTTGACGGGTTTTGTGATCATACAGCAGGCATTCCCGACGAGGAAATACATCTTCATTATACGCATCTGTTAAATAGCGCTGATGTCATTTTATATGGTAGGATTACCTATCAGCTTATGGAATATTGGCGGCCTTTTGTGAAAAATCCCTCAGGTGAACAATCAATGGATGACTTTGCATTGGCTATCGATAAAATTCCAAAAGTTGTTTTTTCAAACAGCCTGAAAAATATAGACTGGGCGAGTGCAAAATTGGCCGAAGGGATGCTTAAAGATGAAATATTGAAATTGAAACAGCAACCCGGTAGAGATATTTTGGTTGGGAGTCGAAGCTTAATTGTCCAGCTGATGAATCTCAATTTGATCGACGAACTTCAATTGTGCATTTATCCCGTTGTGGTAGGACAGGGGCTTTCACTATTCGAACATATAAGCGATAGAATAGTTTTTAAACTATTAAAAACAAGGTGTTTCTCTAGTGGTTCAGTCCTCCTGTACTATCAGTACAGTCCAACATCTACTTCCTCATAAATTATTCCCTCGGGAAATATCGGCAACACAGCGGGAAATTCAGATACCTACAGCTCCTCCCATGAAATTTACATTTGTAATGTAATTTAAAAAGAATTCATTATGAAACATAAACATTCAATTTTGTGGGCTATGGCAGCAATCCCTTTGCTAATTATCGCTTGCAATAAAAATGATGCTATGCCATCAACGTCGGCGACAACTATTACGATAGAAAATGTATTGGATTCAAAACTATTGGTCGAGTCCGGTAGCTTTAAAAACACTGGTGCTTCGCCAGTGGTTATGCCTGGCGAAGCAATTTCCATTAAGTTTTCTGCAGCCAAAGGACAAGCGCTGAGCTTTGCAACGATGTATGGTTGGTCGAATGACTTGTTTTTTGCTCCCGAAAATCCTGGCATAAAGCTGTATCAGGACAATGGAACTCCGGTTGAGGGCGATGTTTCGGCACAGATTAAATTATGGGATAATGGTACTCGTATCAATCAGATGCCAGGTGCAGCTGTAATTCACCCGGGAACAACAGAAACTGCTCCAAGAGCTATTACGGAAGTAAACGGAACCGATGCACAGGGCAATACTTATGCTCCAGCTTCTACTTTAATGAAAGCAACACTTCATTATGAAGGTAATTCCAATTTTACACTTATAATCACTAATGTCTCGGGCGGTACGACCAATCCGACCCCCTTCAGTCCCGGAGTTTGGGCAATTTCATATAGCGTGGGAGGGAACCTGTTAAATCCTAATCCATTATTTGAAGTAGGAAAACCAAGTGTAAATGGCTTGACAAATATTGCGGAGATGGGAGACAATAGCGTGTTGGGTAATTACATTAATACACAAACAGGTATTTTTACACCATTATCTCCAGTTTTGGTGGTGCTATATAAAGGCATCGAAAACCCAATATATAAAATCGGTGAAAATGACCGTGGTAAAGGACTGAAAGATTTAGCGCAAAAAGGTGATGCATCGGGCCTGGCGGCTTATCTTAAAACACTCTCCGGTGTAAAAGCGGTGTATATCCTTCCGGCGGCTAGCTCAACAGTATTACTTCCTAAAATCGGAGCGCAGGCAGGAAGTAGCGTTTCACAGCAGTTAAGTATAGCGAGTGGAGATCGAATTGCCATTGCAAGCATGTACGGCCTTTCCAACGATTGGTTCTTTGCAACAAAAGATAATGGAATTGATGCAACAGTAAAAGGAGATGTATCCTATTCAATCGGATTGTTTGACAATGGGACAGCGATTAATCAGTTTCCCGGAGCTGGCAATGAGCAGGCAGGATTAGGTGGCACTCCTGTGACCGAACGTAAACCAATTGGAGAAGTGCCTAATCCAAATGGGTTCACCACACTGCCATCAATTTCTAGCATTATTAAAGTAACAATCAACTAATTTTTGAGGCCGGTTATACGAACGAAAATCTCGTGGCTATTATTGTCCTTATTAGAGACAGGACGATCAGCAACCTATTACATGCAGTGGCTAAAGTATCGATTGAGTTTCCACGGGCAAAAAGTATCGATTCAATATTTATTAAGTAATAAACGTGTTATAAAATGAAAAATCCTATAAAAACAAAATTAGCTGCGTTTGTTGCGCTGCTGTTGTTCACGACCTGCATCGCAAGCATAGCCAATGCGCAGGCGCGGTCCAGCATGCGGAGAGCTGACAGCAGGATAGATAAAATGGATATGAAGCAAATCCCTTATCGAATTCCGCAAAATCCGGAAGACATCAGTCCGTTATTGTGTGGAGAAAAAATACCGATGGCAGTATTGGTAGACGTTTCAGGTAAAAGGTTTGATCTCAATAGAGCGATTTCCCAAAAGCCGACCATTTTGGTTTTCTACCGCGGTGGCTGGTGTCCTTATTGTACCAGACAACTTTCGGGCTTACAAGAGGCCTTTCCCGGCTTGGAAGAAATGGGGTATCAGTTGATTGCCATAAGTACAGACGAATCCGAGGGATTAATGAAAGCTGTAGCGAAAGAAAAATTAAGTTATACACTTTTATCGGACGCAGATCTTTCACTGTCGAAACAAATGGGGATTGCGTATAAAGCTCCGAAAGACTACTGGGAGATGCTACCGAAAACAACTGGAGGCAAAGACACCGACTTGCTGCTTCCGGTTCCATCAGTATTTATACTTGATCAAAAGGGAACAATTCATTTTGAATTTATCAATCCCGATTTTAAACAAAGATTATCCTCCAATCTGCTGCTTGCTGCTGCAAGCAGCATTAAAGAAGATCTGTAAATTTCTAGCTTGTGGGCGTTAGGCTCTTACAAGAAAATGATTAAATTTAAGCGTATTGAAATGTCGTAAGTAAATGACAACATGATTAGGGAGTATAGCGATAACGCAACAGCAGCACTGTTTGTGATGCACAGTGACAACAACCAGTTTTCAGGCAGGGGACTTCGTAATGCGAATTCCCTGCCAATCAATACATTTATTTATAATAAGGGCGGCGAACAAAAAGTGACGAGCGATGAGATCAGCTATACGATGCCATCAAGGTGTATACTTCCTTTGGTTTCCAATCAACATTTTGTATTTGAACAGCCCGATGTGCTGACTGCCTGGCAGTTTAATAGGGAGTTCTATTGTATCGTTGACCACGATGCTGAGGTCGGTTGTGTTGGTTTTCTGTTCTATGGTATTCGACATCCAATGTTCATTGTATTAAATGAAACTGCTGTGGAAGAAATGTCTCATCTGGAGAATGTGTTTTCAAATGAGATGATGGTAAAAGATAATTTCCAGGGTGAAATGCTGCGCACCCTTCTTAAGAGAGTGATTATCAATACCACAAGGATAGCAAAGCTCCAAAGTGAAAGTTATCAGCTATTCCCCGACGAAAGAATGGATATTGTGAGAAAATTTGCGTTGCTACTGGAATGTAACTTTAAAGAGGAACATGAATTCAGGTTCTATGCCGCTGCACTCAACAAATCACCAAAAACGCTAAGCAATGTATTTGCGCTGTTGAAACAGTCGGCGCCATCCGTTCTAATCCGCAACAGAATAATTCTTGAGGCTAAAAGGTATCTCCATTATACCGAGAAGTCAGCGAAAGAGATAGCTTACGAACTTGGTTTTGAAAGTCCTGCTCATTTTAGCCGGTTTTTCAAAATGTACTCCGGAACAAATATTTCTGCGTTTAAGAACCTTTGATCATTATTGCGTTTAAATACAGACGGTCATGTTGACCATGAATAAGAGGTGCTATAAATAATATAAAAAAACGGCAAATACTGCCCTATAATTTTCTTTGTTTTCAACAATTTGTGTGCTAACTTATGACCTATAAAATCTTCAAAAATAGGAATCGATTCATTGGTCAAAAGCTTCATATGTTTAAACTTTCTATAGCCCGTATCAGGATTGAATCAAAGTAATACGACGGTTTTGTTTTAGTTAATTAGAATATAAAAAATAACTAGCATTGTCCGGGCTAAATGAGTATCTTTCAAAAAATAGATAATGAAAACCAAAATCCTAATTTTAACCCTATTTATTGCCAATTTCGGTCGTGCACAAACCTCATTAATGGATAGTTTAATTCAAAATAACTATTCGACCTTTAAAAAAAACAATAAGAACGCTTTTGACGGCAAAGGATGGACTACTTTGCTAGATGAAATCAGAAAAAACAACTCCGTATTATTGGGCGAGCAGCATTTCACCAGCGAAATTCCTTATTTCACAAACGCGGTTGTCAATAATATTAAGTTCGACAACTATATTCTGGAAATTGATCCCTATACAGTCAATACAATATCAAAGAAAATTAAATCCTTAACTCCTCCTGAACTGGACAAATTTCGCAATGAGTCGGGTTCTGCCTTATCTTTTTTACAAGGTGAGGCTGAGTTTGACTTATTTAAAAACATAGTAGATCAGAATGTCAAAACCTATGGCGCTGAACAAATTAGTTTATTTTCAGATCGTTTGCTTTTTTCGGAATTAAGTATGCAATCCAGAAGTGCTAAAGCAAAAGAAATTTATACACAGATGATTGCTAATTCTGCTGCTTTTGACACAAAAAATAACACCAGATTCTATTTGTTCTCTGATGATTGCTTAGAAAAAATAAATGCATTGACCGCTCTCAATTTATCCGCCATTGAGAAAGAACAGCTTGAAGCGCTAAAATTAAGCAGAGATCTATATTTAAATCGAATTCATCGTTTAAGGATTCAATATATCAAACATCTGGTTTTTGAGAAGCTTCCCGAATGGAAAGACAAGAAGAATCTTTTCAAATATGGCGCTAATCACATGCCTAAAGGAGAGAGTTTAATGGAAGTATTCGATGTTGGTAACCTGGTTGCCAATATTGAAGAGGCAAATTACCGGAAGTCATTACATATTATGCTCATCGGAAAGGGGGAGGGTGAAACATTGGCTGATTTGGATCAATATAAATCGTTTTTAACCGTTGTAAAAGATGACAATTGGTATGCTTATAATTTGAGACCTTTGCAACAAGCAATCTCTAAACAGAAGCTTAAGGTAGAGGATTTGGAGCTGGAAAGAATTATAAAAGGTTACGACTATTTGGTTTTCATCCCCAATATTACCAAAACACCCAAAAGCGGTAAACAGGATCATTAAATCCTTTTCAAAAGCCGGCTTTTTATAATACAGCCGGCTTATTTGTTTGATTCATATAGATCCTTCCAATTTTTGTCTATAAAATTGACATGCTTATTAAGTATACATTTTCTAACCGATATTGAATGCCCACTTTCGTTTATTCAGGCCGAAAAGGATGAATATATTACTATCGAGAAAAGAGATCTTATTTAGGTTAATTGTTATACTCTTGATCTGTCACAGGTTTAAGCCATACTGTTTCTCCCTTTTCCCTGCCTGTAATGGCAATCTGTACAAAAGCAGAATCAGCGCTCGCGCCATGCCAATGAGGAACATCTATTGGGCATTTTACAACTTCTCCTTTACGGAGGATTATTTTTTCCTTACCTTCTTCCTGATAGAAGCCGACACCATCCAATGCCAGAATAATCTGTCCCGCCGGATGAGAATGCCACTTGGTCCTGACACCAGGCTCAAAGGTCACACTTCCAACAGCATTCTGATTGATCCGATCTGCGGTTACTAGATTATTTAACCACACTGTTCCTGTGAAATTGTCATTTGTAATCCTTTCACCTTTTGAAAAAATAGGATCATGCGTTCTGTGCTGTTCAGTTTTTTGTGGTTTGATCTGTTGAGTACATGAAATTGCCAAGATTCCCGTCAGAAATAGTATCGTTGTATTGTTTAAATTCATGATTTTAAATTTTTAAATAAAGTTTATCCCCAAGTAACCCATTTTAGGCTCGTTTATTTTTTTGTTATAGTCGCTTTAATGACCGCAAATTTTATAGTAGCAGTTAGATTACTTTCTATTCGCTAATACTTCATCGAATATTTTTTGTGCAACTATAGCCTCTTTTTTGCCCACAGTAGATTTAATAATAATTATAAACTGCTGTAATTGTTCTTTCGATAAACCTACATTTAAACAAATTGCCAAATGCGATTTCATCATCGGTTCCACGCCGCCTATGCTGGCTAGTACAGAGATTGTTACCAGTTCTCTTTCAGCGTAGGTAAGAATATCCCGTTCAAAAATATCAGCAAATAGATGTTCCTTTAAAAATAGTTCAATAGTTGGAGCAAAAGCAGCATAACCAGTTTTTGGATCTTTTTCGGTTACTCCTGTAAGCTGTTCCAAAATCGCTTTGCCACGATCATATTTTGGCTGGTCATTTTGAATAGGTGATGCTTCAGGGCCTGTTGGATCATTGATGCCCTTTGTCTTGCGCTCCTCAAGTACGGCCATCAGGGTTTGCAATCCACGTATACTACGAGGAAAGCCGGCATAAGCATAGAGCTGTATGATGCTTTCCTTAATCTGATTACTTGTCAGTCCGGCATCGAGTCCTTTGTTGAGTGCATCTTTTAATGTTGACAGGTCACCTTTGGCCGCGGTGGCCGCAATGGTAATAAGACAACGTTTTTTGTTATTTAATGGCGGATTTTCGCGATTCTGACTTGCGTATAACACGGAATAAAAGCAAAATAAAGTGAATAATAACGCAATAATATACTTTTGTTTCTTCATGATCATTCTCTATTAGTGATTCTTTCTATTTCATCTCTTTTTGGAGTAGAAAGACTAGCGATGGCATTCTTTACGAAGATATCACTGGTTGAATCGTTATTAGTTCCCAGGAGTAAGTAGTTTGGTGAACGACAGTGATCCTAGTTTCCAAGTGCCATTTTGTTTTACGTAGACTTCCGTAACCATAAAGGGATTGGTTACCTCGTTACCACCAACGATAGCAAGTAGGTCGATTCTATTGAGTAGGATAGCTGTATTGTCAATGATATTGACTGATACTTCATGGATATCAGCCTTTTTATACCAGATTCCGCCACTTTTTATGACATTAAGTTCCCTTTGTTTTCCCCAGGATCCCCCCATGTGGACAAACATTGAATTTTCATGAAAAAGGCTGTCCAATGTACCGACATTTTTGTTGGCCATCCATTGCCATTTATCTTTTGAAAGTTTGATGATTTCCTGATCATCAGGCGATTGTGCAAATGAGATCTGAATTCCGGAGAGGGCCAAACAGAGGCCGAGTAATAATTTTTTCATAATCATAATAAAATATAGTGTATTTTTTATTGAAGGTTCTGGTGATAAAACTCAACCAATTTATTTACAGCTTTTGTGACGTATTCCTTTTTCCAGTAAGTTTCAATGTGTGTAGCTCCTTCTAGTAAAAAGAGCGCTTTGTTTTTTGCGTTTTTAGCCTTTGAAAAAGCCTCATCGGTCATATACTTGGTATCTGCCTTGCTTCCAGCGATCATCAACAAGGGCTGATCAATTAGTTCGATACCATCGGTCGCATCCCATGTCATCAGATCAATCAAGCTGCTGGTTGTATATAAAAACGTTGAATTCCGATGGGCGTGCGTCCGATAATAATATTCAAATCCTTGCCGATAGAGATCTGTTGGAGTTTTGGCGATCTCTTCGTCGGTTATACTAGCTACGCCAGAATACTTGATTTCTCCGCCTGCTGCCTCCTGTGCCCGGGCATCTGATGCCTGTTTCAATCGTTGCTCGATTGTATTTTGCTGGGAATTTTGAAAACCGTTGCGTCTCACTTCACCAGAGTTGAACATGCTCAGTGTAGCAACAGCTTTTAGCCGTTTATCAGACTGTGCTGCTTTGAGGGTATAACCACCGCCGCCGCAGATCCCGAGTGCACCGACACGATCCGGGTCGACACCAGCGTAACCAGCGATATAGTCTGCCATGCCATGGATATCCTCTGTTCTGAACTGGGGTTTGTCGGTATGGCGGGGTTCGCCACCGCTGGCTCCCTGATAGGCGGCGTCTGCGGCTATTGTAATGTAACCCGCTTCTGCAAGTCGCTGTGCATAAAGACCGGCAGTTTGTTCTTTGACCCCGCCATTGGGATGTGCGACTATAATGGCAGGATATCTTTTTGAAGGGTCATAATTCGTCGGAGTATATACATTAGCAGCGATAGCTATTCCGTTTAATTTATAGCTCACAGGATGTATATTTACTTTTCCCTTTACATTTTCCTTTATAGCATCACCATACACAAGGCCAAATGGATTTTTTGATTTGTCCTGTGCTTCTGTAATGAGCCCCGTTGCCATAAACATGGCTACGATGATATACTTGATTTGTTTCATTGATTGTAATTTTATGCTTTCCACTTCTTATTATTTTGTGAATCCAAGTTTTTCAAGCCATTGGGCAAGTTGAATGGTAAGCTGTTTTTCTTTTTCACCTGATATCACAAAGAGGATTCCGTCCCGTTCTTTCCCTGCTTTTGTTGTAAACCCTTCCAATATTTTGCTTTTGGAACAAAGTTGTTTGATCGTGTCAAAGCTGCTCCCAACGCCATATCCGGCATTTGTATTAAAAGGGACAATCGTCTTTCCTGCTAGATCATACTGTTTTAGAAAACTCTTTATGGGGGGAGGGAGCTGCATCCCCCAAGTTGGAAACCCCACAAAGATGAAGTCGTATTTTCCTATGTTGTCTATTTTCGTTTTTAGTGGCGGCAGATAACCCGTTTTATTTTCTTCGGCAACCTGGTCGACGGTGGTTTGATAGTGAGCGGGATAAGGATTTTCGAGTTCAAGACCAACTAGATCACCGCCTACCTGCCGATGGATAATCTCTGCGACAGCTTTGGTATTTTTCGTCCGCGATAGGTAAACGACCAAAACTTCCTGATTATTTAGCGAATCACAGGGAGCTATCGGGAAACCTTTGTTTTCAAATGTGGCTTCATTTGCTCCCGAACAGGAAGTTACCGCAAACAACAGGCAAAGTAGTAGGCAATATAAATATCTAGTTTTCATTTGCATCGTTTTTGATTTATACAAAGTTCCCTAAATCAACTTTCTTTTTAGGTAGACGGATTACGGATAGTACTACCATTATTACTTATCCAGTCCTTTTTGTTTTAACCATTTGTATAGTTCATCCGCAACTTGCAAATTGTTGAGATCCGAAAAAGGAAAATGAGTATTTCCCGTGATTCCAACTTCAGGAAGATGGATTACCGTCGCATTTCCGCCATGTTTATTAATTGCCGCGGCCCATAGTCTGGCCATTTCCAGCCCCGAACGCCAGTGGTCTTTGTTCCATACATTGGTCGGCTCTTTGGCAATATTATCCCCATAGTAAATGACAATTGGGATTTGGGTCAGCTTTTTAAAATCAGAGAGGGGGATTGTAACCCCTTTGAGTTCACCAAACAACCCCGCGGATTTTATGGGAGGCGGAAGTTCGCCCTCTGGAAATACAAATCCACTGTATGGTTCGTATGCGACGACCGCTTTGACTTTATCATTTTTGATCGCGGTCAGCCAACCTGGGCCTCCGCCCTGGGAGTGGGTGACCAAGATTCCGGCGTTAATCTTATCAAATAGACTGGATACCGCTGCGGTAATAACGGTTGCATCGAATGCACCCGTATTGGGTGTCATCTGTCTATAGAACTGTTCTAATGCTATACTATCCTTTGGAAACTGAACATTCGGGAAATAGTTGGGGTAATTGCCTATACGAAATTGTGTAAACCAGAACTGCTCATTTGCCATAGGCTTGATCGTTGCTTCTACCATGCTTTTTCCGGCTTCCCCACGTCTGGGTTGGTCGATGAGGTACACTGAGAATTTCCGGCGGAGGAAAATGTTCTGAAAACCTTCTCTACCATCTGCTGTTGTTTCCCATGTTTTTTTTGATTGGCCTGCACCATGCAGAAATACCAAAGGATACTTGTGGGCTTTTACCGGTTTTTGATAGAAAACGTAGGCATGATCACCATGGAAAGTTTGTCCTTGAGGATTCAGGGCATCATTTACGTTCAAGTGCCCAGCTTCGGTCTTGATAGTACCACCAACTGCAAAGCTACCTTGATCATCAATGAGTAAAGGCTTTTGCTTTTTCTGGGCATGTACGGTCATCGATAAAATGAATAGGGCAGCAGAGGCTGTAATATTTCGTATTATTCTGTTCAATCGCATAGCTTATTTTTTATTTACCGACTCTGTTCTGTAAAGCAGCAGGATATCGTTCGCCTTGGATGGTAATTGCTGAAGCAGCCTGGTTGATCTCCCGTATTTCCTTTGTATCTAGCTGAACAGCAATGGCGTCAATATTTTCCTTCAGGCGATGTAGTTTTGTCGTTCCCGGGATTGGGGCAATCCATGGTTTCTGAGCAAGCAGCCATGCTAATGCAATTTGCGCTGGAGTGGCATCTTTTGCACTTGCTATCGTTTTTAGGAGATCTACAAGAACCTGATTCGCTTTGCGATTTTCTTCCGAGAAACGTGGTACGATGTTACGGAAATCCGTCGGGTCAAATTTTGTCGTTTCGTTGATTGCGCCGGTTAAGAAGCCTTTTCCCAAGGGGCTAAAGGGCACAAAACCGATCCCAAGCTCCTCCAGTGTAGGGATGATCTCATTTTCAGGTTCACGGTAAAAGAGCGAGTATTCGCTCTGCAATGCCGCTAGGGGCTGCTCTGTATGTGCTCGACGGATCGTTTCAGTTCCCGCTTCAGAGAGTCCCCAATGTTTTACTTTACCTTCAGCAATCAGATCGCGGATGGTTCCGGCCACCTCTTCAATAGGGATATTGGGGTCGGTGCGGTGTTGATAGAACAGGTCGATTCGGTCCGTACGCAGACGTTGGAGGGAAGCTTCAGCAACTTTTCTGATTCTGGCAGGACTGCTGTCCAAACCTTTTTTTGAATCGCCATCTTCGAAACCAAACTTAGTCGCGATCACCACATGGTCTCTGAATGGCTCCAATGCTTGTCCAAGTAGGGTTTCATTGGTAAAAGGGCCATAACATTCAGCGGTATCGAAAAAGGTGATTCCAGATTCAAAAGCAGCGCGGATTAATTGAATTGCCTCTTTTTCGTCCGTAGCCGGACCATAGCCAAAACTCAAACCCATGCAGCCTAATCCAAGTGCGGACACTTCAAGTCCACTATTTCCCAGTTTTCTTTTTTCCATTTTAGTATCAATTTAATGTTTTAGATATCAAGTTTTCTTTCACTCAGCGATCTGACCACCTTAGGGTCCCGGTGATCAAAAAATAGACTTTCTCCAGTGTCCAGGGATCTTATGGCATCCATTTCCTTCTCTGTCAGTTCGAAATCGAATAGCTGGAAATTTTCGCCTATTCTTTCTTTACGAACAGATTTGGGGATAGCAATGATGTCCCGTTGCACAAGCCATCGGAGGATGACCTGTGCAACAGTTTTATTGTAATTTTCTCCTATTGACTTAAGGACTCTATTATGGAAAATATCGTTTTTCCCCTCTGCAAAAGGACCCCAGGATTGGGTCTGGATATTATTTTCGTTCAGGAAAGCTTGATTTTGAATTTGCTGTTGAAAAGGATGTGTTTCGATCTGGTTGACAGCCGGAGTGAAACCACTATTGACAATGAGATCCATCACCCTGTCCGGCTGGAAATTAGCAGTCCCGATAGCCCTTATTTTACCGGCTTCATAAAGTTCCTGCATCGCTTTCCACGATCCAAAGATATCGCCATAAGGTTGGTGGATCAGATACAGATCGAGATAGTCCAATTGCAGTCTTTCCAACGAGCGGTGAAAAGCGGTCTTGGTTTTCTCATATCCCGTATCCTGAACCCACAGTTTGGTCGTGATAAATAATTCTTCACGTTGGATAGCGCAATTTTTTATCGCTTTTCCTACTGCTTCTTCATTCAAATAAGAGGCCGCGGTATCAATTAGCCGGTATCCAGTTTCGACGGCATCAATAACAGCACGTTCGCATTCTAAGGCATCTTTTATCTGGAAAACACCGAAACCAAGGATAGGCATTTCAATTCCGTTATTTAGTTTTACTTTATACATCATGAAAATCGTTTATGTAGTATACAATCCAATGATAACAAAGTTCGGTTTTGCAGGCTAAGGTTTTGGTAGATGGATTACGGATAGTTCTACCAATATTACGGATTCAATACATTATTGGATTTCAGTTTTGTAAATTTGTTTCATAGCATTCAGGCAAATGGAAGAGATCATCAATTTTAAGAGTATTAGCGAATACAATAATTTCAATAACAATGAAACATTGCATCCTTTGGTCAGTGTTGTCGATTTGAGCAAAGCTGATCCTCGTAAACTGTCAAAGCTCAGGTATGAGTTCTATACCGTGTTTTTTAAAGAAATAAAATGCGGAGATCTCCGGTATGGACTTAAGAATTATGATTATGAAGAGGGAACATTGATATTTTTGGCTCCGGGGCAGGTCATTGGGGAGAATGGCACGGAATTCTACCAGCCTCAGGGGACAGCATTGGTATTTCATCCAGAGCTGCTTTATGGTACTTCGTTGGCAAAGGAGATTGCCAACTATACGTTCTTTTCCTATTCAGCTAGCGAGGCGCTTCATCTTTCCGAGCAGGAGAGGAGGGTCATTATGGATTGCCTCAACAAAATAAAGCATGAATTGGTTCATAGTATCGACAAGCATACCAAAAAGCTCATTGTCTCCAACATCGAGCTTTTCCTAGATTATTGTCAACGGTTTTATGACAGACAATTTATAACGCGCGAAAATGTTAATAAGGGTATTATAGAAAAATTCGAAGAGATTTTGAATGCTTATTTTCAGTCAGATGAACCACAACAATACGGTCTGCCAACTGTGGCCTACTTTGCTGAACAATTATTTCTTTCTGCCAACTATTTTGGTGACCTCGTTAAGAAAGAAACAGGGAAGACTGCGCAGGAATATATTCAGAATAAGTTAATCGAGATTGCCAAGGAAAAAATATTCGATTCGAATAAGACTATTAACGAAATTGCATTTGAACTTGGTTTTAAATATCCGCAGCATTTTAGTCGCTTATTTAAAAACCGTGTCGGTTATAGCCCAAATGAGTACCGGAATGTCAATCTGAATTAGTTTTAAAATGAGAAGCCTTGATATTCTGCTCATTTAAAAATTACAAGAATAGCAGAGGCTATGGTATATCCTTCGTCTTGACCATCAAAAGTGAGGAGGAGCCAGTGTCTGTTCAATTAGAAGCTATTTCTTGCAACAGGTTATCATATTTAGGGCGCCATCCCAATTCTTTTCTGGCTCGGTCAGAATTGACAAGGATATTTGAACCTAATCCAAAATGTGCCATTATTGGTCCCCAGAGAGCAATGGCATCCATTATTGAAATTTGTTCAATAGTGTCCTGTTTATAGCCTAAACCATAGACCCTGAAGCGTAAGGATAGCAATAAATGAGCTTTTCAGAAATGTTAATTGAGCTTCAGCGTAAAGAACTTACTTTGCTTATTTACTACTTTTGTGAAAAAAATAGCATATTATTCGATGGAACACGCTGATAAATTAAAAACGATAAGTTACTGGGGTATCTTCCTTTCTTGCTTTTCAGACTTTAGCGAAAAATGTATTCATGCTGCGCCTGAACATGTATTAGTGTATGTATATTCAGGTGAACAGATTATTGAAGATCGAAACAAGAAAATTAAGATAAAAGCTGGAGAATGTGCGTTTATTCGGCGTAACCATCGTTTGTTGATGTATAAAAATAGCAAGGGGAATGATCTGTATAAGGGGATTTCATTAACATTCAACCGAAGTGTTCTAAGGGAGTTTTACAGCCGGCTGAATAAATCTAAGCTTCCTAAACAAGAAGCATTTTCAGATAAAAATGTATTTAAGATAGAACCAAAGCCAGATATTGCGAGTTTGTTTAATTCGCTTACTCCATATTTTGAGGAAAATGTAAAACCGACGGAAGAAGTGACACATTTGAAACTGCTCGAAGGTATTTATGCTCTACTCAATAACGCTGATGTTTTCTTCCCGATATTATTTGATTTCGCTGATCCTTGGAAGATAGATATGTTGGAATTTTTGAATGATCACTATATGGATGATCTGACAATGGAGCAAATTGCGGCCTATACCGGTCGAAGCCTGGCAACATTTAAACGTGACTTTGCAAAAATTAGTACGCTAAGTCCTCAAAAATGGTTGATAAAAAAGCGGTTGGAATCGGCGTATGTCAAATTAAAAGAAGAAGGTAAAAAGGTGCAGAATGTATACGTTGAAGTAGGCTTTAAAAACCCGTCCCATTTTTCAACTGCATTTAAAAAACAATATGGTATAACACCTTCTGAAATCTAGTTTGATGAATTAATCTATTCCATTTAGGGATCGACAATAGGGATGAAGAAATATTTTATTATTTCCTAACAGGCCAAAAGATTGAAAAGCAATCGAACAATTGCCAAAAACAACATACTCCGAAGAGCAAGCAGTGTAAGACTTGAACAAATAAAATTCTTCAGAAAAAAGTAATAGTGCGAAGAATTACTGAAATAGATCATCTTTTTTCTTAGAACAACAACGTCCAATCTTTATCGGATTGGGCGTTATTGTTCTATTTGGGTACCTACTGTATCTTGATCTTAGTAGATATTCTGATACCGTTGACCATTCAGATTCGAACAGCCATAATTACTAAACACTAATATATTTTTTGAGTACTTCAAGAAGGTCTGCCCGGCGTATCGGTTTGGGAAGAAAGTCATTCATTCCGGATTCAAGGCATTTTTCTTTTTCCCCCAACACATTTCCAGCTGTAACGCCTATGATAGGTATATGTTGATATGCTGGCAACATTCTAATATGTTGTGTTGCCTCAATACCACTCATGATGGGCATTTGTACATCCATAATAATAAGGGAAAACTGCTTTTTCTTGCATTCTTCCAAAGCCTGTAAACCATTAGCTGCTTCTGTCAGAAGTATATTGGGAGCAAGAGACTTCATTATCCTATTGTTCAGGACCATATTCACTGGGTTATCGTCAACCAAAAGCACGTCTAATTCTCGCACAAATGCATGCGAAGCTTTCTCAGCCTGATCCTGAATAATTTCTATTACTGAACTTCGGTCTACCTTTTTAAGGGTTTTGTATAGATCATGTGATTTTATAGGCTTCAATAGCAAATGTGTATTTTCTATTTTCCTAAGCGATGTAAGTATATCCAGTTCTTCCGAAGAAGACGAAAGTACTATAAATGGAGCAACCTCTTTTCGCTGATTTAACAAGCCTTTTATTTTTTCTATTGTTTCCAATCCGGACATGATAGGCATATGATAATCCATCAGAATGACATCGAACCGCTCACCTTTCAACATGATATCCAAGGCTTCCATTCCATTAGAAGCTAACGTAGATTTGATATTTTTATAGGTAAGCATGTGTTCAAGAATAATCCTGTTGCTTTCATTATCGTCCACCACTAAGGCCGTTTTAATTGTCGTTTCATCCTCTTCTTTCCATTCAGACATTTCGTAAGGAACCTCAAGATCGAAGAAAAATACAGAACCGCTGTCCACTTCGCTGGTCAGCGACAAATGACTTCCCATATATCCCAAGATATTGTTCGAGATGGTTAGTCCCAATCCTGTGCCGCCAAATCGTTTACTGATTGAACTGTTTTCCTGGGTAAAGGCATCAAAAATATATTTCTGTTTCTCTATAGGAATGCCGATTCCTGTATCTCTTACTGAGAAGCGCAAGGCAATCGTATGATCATCCATGCGCAATTTCTCTACTTTTAGTTCGATCTCGCCCTTTTCTGTGAATTTTACAGCATTTCCTAACAGATTGATCAAGATTTGTTTTAATCTGACTTCATCAATGAAAAGCATTTTTGGGAGGCCCGGCTCAACGTTGAGAAGAAGTTCTATGTTTTTTTTCTGGGATTGATAAAGAATAACATTGATGACTTGGCTTAACATATCATACACATCACTTTTTTCAATCAAAAGCTCCATTTTTCCGGATTCTATTTTAGAAAAATCCAGTATATCATTGATGATGCTAAGTAGGTTTTCCCCGGATTCATTGATGTAATGCAGATATTGTGTCTGTGTTTCATTCAGCGGTGTCCGGAGGAGGAGGTCTGAAAAACCAATAACTCCGTTCAAAGGAGTACGAATCTCATGACTCATATTGGCCAGAAATTCAGATTTTGCCCTGCTGGCTATATCTGCAGTTTCCTTCGCATTTTTTAGCTCCTCGTTTATTTTTACTGCATTTGTAATATTCTGTATGGAAATAATTATACCTCCAATCTCATCTTTTGTAAGATACCAAGGTCCGACTTTAAGATCGTAATGCTGAATTTCTTCTTTTCCTTCCACCTTTAGTGCAAAATCCCCGTCGATATACGTTTCTCCCAAAAGCGCATTCTTGTAAATCTTTTTTCTTTCTTCGGGAATACTAGGCGATGTTGTAAACAGATTATTGCCGATAAGGTCGACATTATTCATACTAAATTCATCTCGCCATCTGCTGCTTACAGCAACGTAGTTAAGGGTTTTGTCAAACATCGCCAAAGGAATAGGAACATCTGTCGCACAGGACTGCATCATAGCTTCCTTCTGAGCAACTTCCAGAAACATTTTTTTGAAGGCATCAATGTTCTGAATAATTCCAAAAACCCTGTAGCAAATTTCATTTTGAAATTCAGGAATACCTTTTACTCTTACCCAGATTGTAACGCCGTCATTACGCAGAAGTTGTAGCTCCTCATCAAAAGGGATTCCTTGTTGTACGGCTCTGTTAAATAGATATTCTATTCTCTCTCTGTTTTTTCCTTCGTAAAATCCAAGGGCATTTTCAAAGGTTGGTTGGAAATTAATGTTAGTTTTATGAATTTCTCGTACACTTTGAGACCAGGTGAGCTTTCCGCTCTTTATATTGACTTCCCAGCCTCCCACTTGGGCAACCGCGCTTGTTTCCTCGAGCATTTCCTTCGTATAAAACAGATCTTTTTCCAACTTATCGCGGCGCATAATGTCCGATTTTAGTTGAATATAAACGAAAATGGTGACGCCAATGGCCGCAACCGCTGAAAAGATAATGAATAAAACGGTCCGTTTGGTGGAGTTATTCAGATCTTCATTTTTTAGGGCAAGCTGAACTTCCTCGTGTTTTACAAATTCCTGAACGAGCATTCGGCATTTATCCATGGCCATCTTGTTTTGAACAAGTTCCTCTGGAGTCATTACTATTCCCTTAGTACGATTATCAATCAACAAGACATATTCTTTCATCAACCTGTCTGAGGTATGCAGCAGTTCATGAAGGATATTAATCTGGCGTTTATCGTTAAGATTAAATTTATCTTTGTTAGCAACAAGCAGCGGATATTCATTCCTGCTTTTATTGAAAGGTTCAAGAAAATTTTCACGGCCGGTAAGCTGATATCCCCGATTGCCTGTTTCGGCATTTAACAGCGTGTTTACAATATCTTTTATTAAACTGATAGACTCCTTCGTTTTTAAGAGGCTTTTCCTGCTCTCCATCTGGTTATGTATGCTAATATAAGATGCTATAGAACCCGCAATCAGTAGTATCAAAGAAAGCATTACACCTATCTGGAGATTTCTTATAATTTTTTTTGGCATTGGTCGGTAGTTTACTGTTAAGATACTAAAAAAGTAGAATTGTATCTCTAATCAGTCAGTAATATTTGATGGCTTTCATCATGTTTCTACGAGATAGCTGATATTGGAGATTTCACCTATTGAGATCATGCGATTCCACTTTAGCTAGCCTGAAACAACAGCTTTTCTGCCGATAGCGTTTATTATTTTTTGTATTTTGTTATTGCATAACCGTCAAATCTTATTAATTCTAATTCTTCCTTTCCTTTCGGTATGTTGTAATAAAAGTTATAAAATTGAACAACTTTACCGCTAGGGAAACCTTTGGTAAATTTTGAAGTTATTGCCGATTGTTTGATTATTTCTGAATTCTTTTTCACAAGAGTTGCCATTGTTCCGTTTCCATAAATTTTGACGTCGCAACTATCCTTTGGTAGCAATGTAAAAGTATTTGATAGAAGAGCTTCTCTTTCTTTTAATATCCATTCTTTTTTCATCCCTCGTAATTGTGCCACCTCAAATTCTGCGTTTTGGATAATTTCCAAAACGTTATTGCTATTTTTATCATTTAAATCTTTCGTCAGGTTGGTAAGAGCACTATACAGGTTGTCAAGTAGTTCTGTTGAATTCTTTAATTGAACTGATTTATTTAAGGAAGATAGTTCGACAGGAATTTTGGCATTAAACTTTATCGTTTTCAAGAAGTAACCACTTTTAATGTTTTCTTGAGTAATATCATCATCTGATAATTCATAATTTACTAAAATATTTTCTTTGGGAAAATCTGATTCATTGGAAATGATTGATATTCCTTGGGCTGACCTGACTAATAGAATTTTTAAAATCGGATTTCCTTGCTTTTTATAATTGGATAAGTCAATTAGTATTTTTAACTCTTGTTCGCCATTTTTGTTGATCGCAATGTCAATAAAGTTTGGAATTGTGTTTCCAAAGAATTCAAGCCCTTTGACTACAGGATAATCATTTATTGAGATTTCAGTAGGATAATAAAACGTCGGTTGGATACCATAGTTGCTCTTGTCCGCATTATATTTTAGTTTATCCAAAATTTCTGTCTTACTTTCTTGTCCTTTACAAGAGGCTAAAGTCAGTAAAACAATAATTGATAACATATATTTTTTCATAAGTCAATTTTGTTGGAGCGTGTTGGTTTAATATTTCGGCCAACGCTATTCAACAGCTTTCCGATATACTAGCCGTATTGCTTAAGAAGTATTGGTAATTGTCAAATGTAAAAATATCAATTTTTGCAGTGTAAACCGTTTACAATTCGCTGACTATCGTTTAAAATTCGTTAAAAAGGATGTTATTCAATTTCATATGTTGTTCTGTGATAACATACTTATCGATACAATACACATAAATAATAGCTTACGAACCCAGGAAATTCCCATTGTATTTCTATATAACTAAGTAGCTAATTTACATAACTAATTTGTATCTTAATGCAACAGTTCTCTGTGAAAAAATCAATAAATACTATTTTTTTGATGATACTAATTATTAGACTGTCTTGCTTCTCATGCATGATTTACGGACAGAAATATTTTGATTTAGACCTTTCAGGACGATATGAGTCTTATATAGGACGATATATTATGCGATAAAATGAGGTATACTTAAGTTTTATTATAAGTTCTTAGGCCATTGTCAATTTAAAGGGGCATAAAAGCCCCAGTGAATTGCAGCATAAAATACCAGATGCCTCTAGACGGTTTTAAATACCCAGCTGAAAGAACTGGAAGACCATGAACTTATCAGCAAGAAAATTTATCCTGTTGTACCACCAAAAGTAGAATATTCACTCACAGATTTTGGAATGACGCTGATCCCAGTAATTTCCGCACTTGGATATTGGGGAGACCAGAATGAAGATAGACTGAGAAGAGTAATTTTAAAAAGAATTTCAGAATGATAAAAAGGGTGAGGATAGTCGCCTTTTTCAGAATAGGTGGGTATGCAAAATTTACCACTGTTCAGCGAATCGTAATTTTCTGCTCACGGATTTTAAATAGAGGGCCATGGGTATTGTCGAATACCTTATTTTTATTTTGGAATAATAGAGAGCTGCAACGGAATAAACTAAAAAAGTTATTGCTATGCTTAGTGCTTACATCTGAACAAAGGGTTATGAAATCAATTGGCAAATTTCTTCAATGGTCTGTGGCTGCTGCCTTCATCTTTGTCATCGTTTTCTGGGGCAACAGTTACCGTTATTTTGTTTACGCGCTGGTATGCTCTTCTCTGCTTTATTTCCCTTTGCAAAAAATAATCCTTAGCAAATTAGGTAAAGGAGATGGTCGGGATGAAGTCCGCTATAATGTGAATGGAAAGCGCATAACAATGCGAAGTGGCAATCGCATAGCGTTTGTTGTTCTGTTGGCAGCAGTGTATGTTTTAATAATTTCCGTTTTTTCTGTAAGTCCATCTTTGGAGCGTAAAGAGTTTGCGCGGACGCATCCGAGCTGGATTGCAACAGCGCCCGCTATCATAAACTTCGAATCTAAAATACATAGAGGCAAGACAAAATACGCCTATTTAAATGTCGAATACCGATATACTGCCAATGGACAGCTATACTTGCGGAAATTAGATAAGGCGGAAAAGCAGTATGCATTTTTACCTATTGTGAGCCAGCGACGTTTTGAGCAGATGCGAACCGAACTGCTGGATAGAGCAAATGGAATAATAACTAATAAGGAATACATATTGTTTTACAATCCACAAAATACTGAACAGCAGAAGTTTTGCCTTGCAGACGATTCTTTTTATCTGCAGGGATCTTGGCTGTACGATATATTGTTTGTCTATTTATTACTATTCTTATTCATTGTAATCATCGCGTTTTTGTTTAGAAAAGACTACAATAATAGGATGAAAAAATCTAATTCGACCATTCATTATTACCGTCGTACAGATTATTATGAAAACAGGTAAAGTTTGCGTACTACAGGATTAATTTAGAATGTCTAAACTGGTTTCTGCTTGGAGATTTCTACTTAAAAAGCAGCTGTTTGTAAAAATTGTCTTATATTTCATTTCAATTTTTACCGTCGGCCACTTTGATTATGGAAATTAGATCCCTGGAAAAAATAGATCCTGAAATTTTGTTTTATGCATTTCAGAGAGCTTTTGCCGAATATGAAATGCAATTGGATAAAAGTCAGCTCTTGGCTATGCTCAAGAGGCGCGGTTTTAGGCCTGATCTTTCCTTTGGGGTTTTTGACGGTGATGCTATCGTATCTTTCACCTTTAACGGGATCGGTGATTTCGATGAGGTTTTAACGGCTTATGATACGGGGACAGGTACTCTTAAAAATTATCAGGGACAAGGACTTGCCACATCGGTATTTAATTATTCGATTCCCTATCTGAAGAAGGCTGGAGTCCATAATTATCTGCTGGAAGTACTGCAGCATAATAAAAGTGCCGTATCGGTTTATAAAAAGATCGGCTTTACTGTGGTCCGAAAGTTCTTTTATTTTAAGCAAAAGATTGAGGCAATTACTTTATTGGCCAAAAGTTCAACCTTTAATATAAAACCAATAGATATTTTTGAATATACTGAAATTGAAACTTTTTGGGATTTTAAACCATCCTGGCAAAATAGCATTGAATCAATTCGTAGGTCTTTCGACAATTTTATTTGCACAGGCGTTTTTTCAGAGGATAAGCTGATTGGATATTGCGTATTTGAGCCAGGATCAGGAGATATTACACAACTGGCGGTAAATAAAGAACACAGAAGAAAAGGTGCTGGTACCCTATTGCTTCAGCATATAATAGAGACTATGCAAACTGACGCTATAAAAATTATCAATACAGACATTAGCTGTGAATCTATGACAGCTTTTCTGAAATCCGTGAATATTGAACCAGTTGGAAAGCAATATGAAATGATCAAAAGGCTGTGACAAATTTCCGATTCCTTTTTTCTTTTCTCACGATCCCATTTTCTTTTTTGTTTAAAAAAGATTAGTAAAAAGCAAAAGTAAGCAAAACGATTAAAACCTTTGCTATACAATGTTTTATAAAATAGTAGTCGTAGTTTGGAACTCTGTGTCTGATAAGTTTTGGGCTTAAAATGACAAGGTTAGGTTACTAATTCGTTACCGATTGATAAAGGTAATGATATATATTAACTTGTTATATTTCAGTCTTTTGCACCTCTTTTTACATTTCCTTGTAACTCAATGAAAGTTAATTTTAAACATTAAACATTTGAGTTATGGAGCAGACAAAAAAATCGATGTTCAAACTGCTTTTCTATTTGAAAAAGAACGAACTGAAAAAGAATGGTAACGCACCAATTATGGCACGTATTACCATTGACGGAACACCGAAAACTTTGGGGACAAAGTTAGAAATAAACCCTAATAATTGGAATTTAAAACACGGAAGAGTTGAGGGTAAAAGTGCCGTTGCATTGAATATTAACCAGAAACTGGATAACATACGTGGTCGTATCGACAAGATATACGAAGACATGCAGAAACATGAAGGTTTTGCCACCGCACAGAAAGTAAAGCTTTCTTTTCTTGGTGTCGGTGTGATGGATGATGCAATACTAAAAGTATTCAACGATCAAAACGAAGATTTTAAAAGATTGGTCGAAAAAGAAGAACGTTCACAAAGCACTTACAACAAGTATATCACGGTTTACAACCATCTTACCAATTTTATTAAAGAACGTTATCATCGTGATGATATGGCATTCCGGGAATTGACTGCCGAGTTTATCAGGGAATTTGATTTTTATCTCCGATACGATTTACAGTCTTCTCACAATACAGTTTGGGTTTACACGATGCCGGTGTTAAGTCTCGCTGAATTGGCTATCAAAAAAGGCTTGATACGTGATAATCCCTTTCAGGATTATGAGATAAATATGCAGGAAACCGACAGAGGTTACATTTTGAAAGAAGATGTTGAGAAGCTGATGAAATGCGTACCGTCACACCCAAGATATGAGCTTGTAAAAGATCTCTTTATCTTTAGTTGTTTCACCGGACTTGCTTATGCAGACATTAAGAAATTAACTCGGAATAATATCCAATCATTCTTTGATGGTCATCAATGGATCATCAGCAGGAGAAAGAAATCGGATATTGCGTCCAATGTTAGGTTGATGGAAATCCCAAAACGTATCATTGAAAAATATCAAGGTACGACGAGGAACGAAATTATCTTCCCGGTTCCTACAAATGTAACCTGTAACAATCACGTCAGTAAATTGATTGAAACAGCGGAGATCATTACAGAACAGAAAGTAACCTTTCATACGGCAAGACACACTTTTGGTACGATGTTCTTAACCGAAGGCGTACCGCTTGAAAGCCTTAGTAAAATGATGGGACACAAAAACATTTCCACCACACAGATTTATGCTAAAATAACCAGCCAGAAAATCAGTAAGGATATGGATTTGGTGGCTCCGAAATTTCAAGAAATGGAAGAAGCATTTTTAGCAATCGTCTGATTAGATTATTACACTTCCTTTTAACAGAGCAGAACTTTATAGGTTCTGCTTTTTTTATGCCCGTACTTTTTTACAGCCAAAGCACATTTATCTCCCTGCGTTTTGTTTCCCTCTCTCATAAAAGAGCTTTTTAAGGCTGTTTTCTAAATAGAAAATTGAAAAACTAACTCCTTATCCATTCCCTTTCAGTTTCATTTTTCAAATCTCTCTTATAGGCTTTAATAGCCTGGTCAATTACAACAAAAATTTAGGACAGAATATTTCCATAATCAACCGGTAAAAAGGCAGCCAAAGTACGGCGGTCACCCCAAGCTCAATCCCAGCCAAAAGACTACGGCATAAACGGTTTCCTCCCTAAAGGTACCCTCCAATTATTCCGTTTCCTTTTGGCTTTTCCTCTTGACCGCCTTGATAGTCTGCTTTCTTTTTTCCGGTTTTTCTTTTGGAAAAAATTATGCGAAGCGAAGCGGAGCAAACCACAACAGGAAGCAGGAAACGAGAAAAGCGAACGTAACAAAATGTAAAACTTTTAAAACAGGAACGATTATGAACATCATCGGAAGACTGACAAGGGATGCGGAAGTACGCACAACGTCACAGGACAAACAAGTAGTAAACTTTTCAGTAGCGACCAACGAAAGCTACAAGAACAAACAGGGCGAACGCATTGAGCAAACAACCTACTTCGACTGTGCCTATTGGCTGTCTGCAAAGGTAGCATCACTACTGACCAAAGGCACTTTGGTAGAACTCACAGGCAGGGTAAGCACAAGAGCGTGGACAGGCAAAGACGGAGAGCCGAAAGCAGGTCTGAATTTCCATACCTCAAACATCAAGTTTCACGGAGGTATCAAAAGAACCGAAACCGCACAGGCTACTGCACAATCTGAAAACAACGGATTTACAGCACAGGGAACAGAGGACGACCTCCCATTTTAATCAAGAACATTCAATCATTTTTTAACATCAAAATTTTATCAAAATGGCACATAATATCAAATTCAACGAGCAAACAGGAAAGCACAGTTTCTTTTCAGTACAGCAAAAAGCGTGGCACGGTTTAGGGCAAATCGTGGAGCAATACCCAACGAGTGAGGAAGCTATCCGACACGCAGGGTTAGATTACGAAGTCATAAAATCCCCACTGTTTACCAAAGGTTCGGGTATTATCGAAACAGCCAACGGCATCGAGATAGGCAGTAGCGAATTGGAAGTACCTAACTATTTCGCCAACATACGCACTGATAACAATGCAGTTTTGGGCGTAGTCGGTAAGGATTACCACATTGTACAGAACCGTGAAGCCTTTAATTTCTTTGATGCCATTGTAGGTGGTGGCGAGGGTATTCTCTACGAAACCGCAGGAGCATTGGGTAACGGAGAACGCATTTTTATCACAGCCAAACTACCCGATTATATCCGAGTGGGCAATGGCGATGATGTTACGGAAAAGTACATTTTCCTAACCACTTCGCACGATGGTAGCGGAAGTATTACCGCAGCGTTTACACCTATCCGTATCGTGAGCCAAAACACCTTAAACGCTTCGTTACGCAATATGACCAATGTAGTCCGTATCAAACATACTTCGGGAGCAAAACAGCGTATTGAGAACGCTCACAAGATTATGGGACTTGCCAATACGTTGAGTAACCAATTAGAGAACATTTTCAACAATTGGACAAAGGTAAAAGTATCAGACCGAGAAGTAAGAAAGCTAATCCAATTGGCACTTTGCCCGAACAAGGAAACTTTAGAGCTAATCAACAAAGGTGCGGAAGATGAAATTTCCACCGTGTTCAAAAACGTGGTTGATAATGCTTTTACCTATGCGATGATAAGCGACACACAGCAAATGGACACGACCAAAGGTACATTGTTCGGGGCATATAATGCCGTAACAGGCTACTATCAGAACGTAAGAAATTACAAAGATGATGAAGCCAAGTTGCAGAGCATTGTATTAGGTGGAACGGCTCAACAGAAAACGCAGAAAGCATTTGAATTGTGTACCGCCTTTGCAACAGACGGTGCGGAAATCCTAAACCTTAATTAAATAACAACAGGCTACCGCCTTAATCGGTGGTAGCCTACTATAAACAACAGTTATGACAATAGAGATATATGAAGCAACGCTAAAGCACGACACAGGTACAACAATGCTAAGAGTAATATCACTAAGCGGAAAGCAGGGAGCAATACAGCAGATAACAACCGTAGAGGGTTGTCCCGAATGTGCCATTGTGGATATAGTAGAAATTTTTAACGATACAAGACAGCAGGATATGAAAGCAAAAACCATAGAGGAAGCAAAAGAATTGGCTAAAGGCAAGAGCCTTAAAAAAAAGCACAAGGACGAAACAGTACATATTATCTACTGCAATCGTACAGAGTATTTCTACATAGACACGGACGGTTTAATACGCCTTTGGGAGCAGTCATTCGGCTACTATGTGAATGGCGTTTATACCGCTGAAAAATCACATTCATAACCTTAAACAATAAACGATTATGACAAATTGGTGCAGTAATACGGTTGTTTTCGAGGGCAAACCCGAAGCAATCGAACAGATACAACAGCTATTCAAATCAATGGTTGAAAAGGAACAGAAAGAAGAATGCGGACAGTTACCCGAATTTGTTTCGGAGCATAACGGTGGTTATTTCTTTGAAATCTATCAAAACGATGATGTAACAGGCGTATTCCAATATGAAACAAAATGGTCGCCCAATATTGTAGAAGTACAAAAGATAGCAGAACACTATAACGTGAATTTCACACAGGACTATCTGGAATTGGGTAACTGTGTATGTGGCAGGGCAACATCTGCTGACAAGCTACTCACAGATGTTTTTTTGGAGTACGAAGATTTTGAACAGTTCGAGTTTGACGAAGAAACTGACACCTACCATTTTGAGGGCGAAGATTACGACAGCGAGTACGAAATTTTAGAAACCTTATTGGAACGTAAAATCGAAAATCAATTTACCAACACTAACATTCAGAACGATGAAATTATCAGATAAACCAACAGCATACGTACTGCTCAAAGCAGGAACCAACAGCGAATGGGACAATTGCAATTTTGCCATTGTCCACATTACCGAAGATTGGAAAAAGGAGCAGCAAAAAAGGCTTGAAATGGTTAAGCCGTTTGAAGAAGATTACTTTTTACAATCACTGAACTATTACGATACGGCAGTAGATTTTTATACCGCTGACGAAGACGATAACCCCGATTTATACAAATGGCTTGAAAATAAGCCTATGGCATACGTGGATATTGACAAAGAAGAACTCCAAACATTATCCGTACCCGAAAATCGCTTGGACTGTTACAGGCTTGTACTATATAAGACAGGAACAGCAATGTATAAAGCCTACGGAAAGCACACGAGCGAAGAATTTTGGTCAGAGGAATTTCCATTATCACAATTAATTACAGAGGTCGGTATATAACCGATTTGAACGGTTGTGAAATTGAAATAACCGACTTAAAAGAAGCTATCAAAATAGCCAAAAGAAATACAGGGTACAGCCACGAGGACAAAAGTTTCTCGGAGTTTGACAAACGACAAAAAGCCTATTGGGTGGACATACACGAGAAACTCACAGCAATCAAAAAACGAATAGTTAACAATTAAAATTTCAGAACGATGAATACCAATTTTTTCAATCAGATACAAGCTTTGGACTTTACAGGGGTACTGCAACTCAACATTTCCAAAGGAGCAGAAAACAACCTTATCGTATCGGTATTGCTCAACAACGAACAATGTGGAGATAGTGCCAAAAATCTAATTCCCCCCTTAACGTTTAACGCCACTCCGCAGGAATTTGACGAGGGATTTTTTGAGCAGATAAAAGCACCTGTTAAAACCGTTTCGGGCGTAATGGTGGATATGGAAAAATTCTTAAAACAAATGGAGGAAGTCAAAAAGCAATCGGCAATGGAAAAAGAAAAGACCGAGAAAGCCAAAAAGGAAAAAGAAGCCAAAGACAAAAAATTTAAAGACGGAATGGCAAAGGCTGACGAACTCGAAAAAGAGGGCAAATTCCGTGAAGCGTGGATGAAAGTTCCCGAGATAACCGAATTTCCCGAAAAAGCGGACGAGATACGCAAACGCAAAACATCATTGTCAGACAAATTCGCCACACCGAGCCTTTTTGGAACAATTGAGGAAACAGCACCCGAACTGCCACAAGCAGAAGAAGTTATATCCGACTATCCCATTGATGAAACGGACGAAGAAGAAACAGAGTATTAACCATTAAAAACGAGCATTATGTTATTAGCAACGCAATTGGAAAGAGTTTTTATACTCAAAGATAAAGGACAGGACATCAGACTGACCGACCCCGAACCACGTTGGAGCGTGGAAGCGGTAATGAATTTTTACGCCAATATGTACCCCATACTGACTACCGCAAAAGCATCTGCACCGCAGATAAAGGACGATGCAGTCGAGTACAGATTTGAGAGCGTAATGGGAACGAAAGGGTAAACCAAAATTTTAAAGCGATGAACTATGCACAGACATATCCTATCGGGAACGATTACAATACCCGAACAGCAACGACAAAGACAATTGCACCGCCAGTTAAACGAGTTCGCCAATTGGATGCAAAAGCCAAAGGATGCAAACGAAGTACGGAAAGACAAACGCAAATCAGTACCAACAGCGATGTTGCCAATGGTTTTCTAAAATGTTCGTTTCTGCCTAAACTGAAAGAAACGAAAACCGTACAGGCTTGCAGTAAATCAGACAAAACGGAAAGGGATTTTTTTCAGTCCCTTTCCAAATTGGCAGAACATTACAATATTGAACCTGCACAGACCAAACAATTTGACTATCCCTATAATATGGCATTGGCTATGACTGATGTAGAGGAAAAGTTAAAGAGCAAGGTTTTGGATTGGGAAGAAATCCGTTTGGTACAGGACAGTAAGAAAACCTATTTCGTAAGTGAAGAACGCTACAATACAGGAGCAACACTTTTTTACATTCCTGTTTCGCCATTGTACCGCCTTTTGCACGATAAAAAGAGAAAATCCAACGCACATTTATTATTGTCTGTTTGTGCTTATCTGTATCATATAGCCGACATTCCGTATTACAGGCAGGAAGCAAGCTATCTCTATTGGATGTACGAAATGATGAACGATTGGGTTGAACAGGACGATTATACCGAAGAAACCGAAGTTTATTTATCAGAAATCAAACAAGCCGAATTTATCGGTGATTTTATTGAACAACGGATTTATAACCGTATCAATCTGACCGTATTTGAACAGCGTATTGAAAAGTTCAAAGTAAGAAATGTTTTTGACAAGGAATGTTTAACCGTAGCAAAAGAAGCCTTTTCCCTGTATAAAACCTATCCGAATGAAAATGTACTCCGCAATGCCAAACTCAATGGAGAAGCATCTGGAGACGATATGGAAAATGTTATCGGAATGGAAAAGTACATTTCATTTTACGCAGACCATAAAGGTTGGCTGAATGAAACCTTGATAGAATCCGTAAACACCGATATACAGGAATACGGACAAATGGAAGAACCCATTATACTAAAACAGTTTGACGGCAGGGATATAACCGCCAACAATCTTTGTTTTGAAAAGAGGTTATTTCAATTATTACACAACCTAAGCGATATTTTACACCAATGTTAAACACAAGAATATGGAAACGATTAACGATATAACACAGGACTTCGGGACATTATACCACCCCAAATCGGCTTTGGTATTCTACGAAACCAAAGAACGGACAACCGATGTGTATGTAGAGCATTTTGATATGGATAAAAACGGAAATCCAATCAATGCCCACCCATTGACCGTGAGAGAAGCAAATATATTGGCAAAGTCACTTCGCACCGAAAAAGACAAGGACAAAGCCTTTTTAAAACCAAACGGAATTTTACCGACAAACATTTTGCACCTTAATCCGAGTGCAGAAAAAGCCACGGTAATCTGGTACACCAAAGCACAGCAAAGAAAGTTGTTTTTTGTGGACGGTCTGAAAATTCCCAATGGTAAAGCCTTTGTACCGCCAATGCTTTGGAAAGCAAGCAAAAACAGTCTTGCCGTTTATTCCCTTTCGAGTGACAGAAGACCGAACGATAAGACTAAACTGCATTACGCTCCGTTTTTCAATATTTACGAAGATGGTAAAGTTTGTATGGGTACAGTAAGCGTTGATATTAAAAAATCGGCTTCGGTGGAAGAATTTATACAGGCTTGGGAACACTACTTTTTCAATAGTTATTTCAGCCACTTATTGGGCAAACACAATCCCATAAAAGGCGATTGCGTAAAAGTTTGGAAAGACCTTATCAATACAGATAAACCCTTTCCGAAAGAAGTATTGAAACCGTATAACAAAACCCTTAAAAATCTATTGTAATGGAAACAGTAAAAACAGCCGTTCATTTTACGGACAACTATTTGATAAGCCCTACTAACCCGATTGAAGTCAATTTGATTGGTGCAGGTGGCACAGGTTCAAAGGTGCTGACCGCCTTAATGGAAATGAACCACAGTTTAACAGAATTGGGACACGCAGGATTGCATGTTCGTTTGTGGGATGATGATATTATCACGGAAGCCAATTTAGGCAGACAGCGATTTGCACCGAGTGAAACAGGCTTGTACAAATCGGTAGCACTCATAAACCGTGTTAATCGGTTTATGGGAACAAATTGGAAAGCAGAAACCCAAAAGTTTGAACGCAATTCTTTAGGAGGACTGCCCGAAAATGCGAAAGCTACGATTTATATTACTTGTGTGGATAATGTAAAGACAAGGTTTGATATTGCAGAAATGCTCAAAGCAATGAGTAAACAACGCAGAGCCAACCGTGATGAACCAAAATATTGGTTGGATTTTGGAAACAGCCAACATACAGGGCAAGTGTTACTATCTACCATCGGAAGTATCAAACAACCCGACTCTGAAAAGTATGAAACGGTGGCAAGCCTGCCAATGGTTACAGATGAATTTGGAGAACTGCTAAACCAGTCCGAACAAACGGACGATACGCCAAGTTGCAGTTTGGCAGAAGCTTTAGAAAAACAGGATTTGTATATCAATGCAACATTGGCTCAAATGGGTTGTTCGCTGTTGTGGAATATGTTTCGCTACGGAATGACCGAAAACAGGGGATTTTTCATTAATCTGAAAAATTTCCACACCCAACCCCTGAAAGTCGCCTGACCCCAAAAGGTCGGGCGGCGAAAAGACGCATCCTTCCTTTGGTCGGAACCGCCTTTTCGCATTTAAAAAGGTGCAACCACTTTACTAAAATGCACCGCTATGCAGTTCCCTTTCTCTACATTTTACCAAACAGGTTGCGACATTCTTTTCATGGGATATTCATTATCCCATTTGTTGTTTTTGGAAATGACTTCTTTTCTTTTCACATCTGCGACCAAAGAAAAGAAGCAAAAGAACGTCGCTTGATTAGAAATAATACTTTGAAAGCAATTTATCATACAATACCATTTTTTTTATAAATTAGCCAAAGGCTTGAAGTATTGTTTGTTGCTCAACGAGATTGTAAAACTTATTTTCAATTTAATTGATTCTATACATACCATTATAGCTTTGTTTATTTATTTCTAACCAAGAAAAGCAAATGTATTTATCCTATATAAAAGTTGAGAATTACAAAGGAATCGAAGCAATTGAAACAGAATTTGACCCCAAATTAAATATAATTATTGGTGAAAATGGGTGTGGAAAATCAGCAATCATTGACGCTATACGTCTGTTATATAATATTGGAGAGCCTATCAGAGAGATTTCTGTTTCATCTGATGACTTTCATCAAAAAACAGTAGAGAACGGAGGAATCAAAACTATTCAAAAGTCTTCACTCATTACTATAACATATGTTTTCAAAGGGCTATCTACAGCGCAAAAAGGAGCTTTTTATGAATATATGGTAATCGATCCTAATAAAATCGAAGAAGATTATGCTAAAATATCGATTTCTTACGAAGAGAAAGATGGGAAATATCCGAACTTCTCATATAATACAGGAAATATTGATGGGCAAAAAGCCGATTATAAAACATTTGAACTTTTTCAACATTACTATTTAGGGGCATTGAGAGATAGTACTAAAGATCTACTGAGCACTCGGAATAATATTCTTGGAAAAGTTATAAGACGATTTGTAAAGAGAGAAAAGTCTGAGTCTGAAATTGAACAAATTATTAAAGATGCTAATTCTCAATTGTTGAGCCGTGATGAGGTAAAAAATACCAGAGACGGGGTGAATACAAATCTCGAAAGTATTTTTAAGAAAGTTATTGATAATAAAATTGGGGTTAGAATTGAAGAAGCAAAAACAGAATATATTGTTAATGCTATTAAACCCTATCTTCCACATGATAGATCAACCCTAACGGATGAAGGATTTCATTTATGGCAAAATAGTTTAGGGTTAAACAATCTGATATACATAGCAGTAGTTCTTGGTGATATAAAAGAGCAAATTAAAGATAATGGTCTTCCTCATTTCGCCTTATTAATTGAAGAGCCTGAATCTCATCTGCATCCCCAATTGCAACTAAGCCTTTATAACTTTCTCAACAATGCAAATGCTACCGAAAATAGTCAGCTATTTATAACTACTCATTCACCGACTTTAACTTCAAAAGTCCCCCTAAAGAATCTTATCCTTTTGGATTGTGGCAAAGCGACAAAACTTGATAAACAATTTCAAAATAGAGAGTCTGAAAAATTAATCGAAGATACCACCAAAAATAAGGAATTGTTAGATCCTGATTTGGAAAATAGAATGAAGAAGCTTCAGAGATATATAGACGTGACCAAATCTCAACTTTTATTTGCAAAATCAATTTTGTTCATTGAAGGTATTTCAGAAGAACTATTGATTTCAGCGTTTACTCTTTTGGAGGACTATAAATTGGAGGATTACAGAACCGAAATTGTTAACGTAAAAGGAACATCTTTCTATCCATTCCTCTATCTTTTTAATCATTCAAATCTATTAGAGAGAATTAACAAACCTATTTCCATCATCACAGATGATGATAGATTTACAGATTCGAAAAAAACTGAATATAGTTTTGATAGTTTGATAAATGATACCACTATTCTCGATCTGTTAGATGATTCTATTCAAAAAGGTAATGCAGTATCGAGAATAAAAAACTTGAATTCTGTAAAGAATAATGCAGATAACATTCAAATCTTTGAGTCATTCAAAACATTAGAATACGAAATTGCATTGCATAACATAAATGATGATAGGAGAAATTTTAAAAGCAACTTTTTAGTACAATATTTAGACCTTGTAGAAAGTGCTAAAATCATTAAAATTGTTGCTTATATGGCGACATTTGCTACAGATTTAATGACAGATGAGCAAAGAAGGAAAGTTGCAATTCTCCTATGGAAAACTTTTCCCGCTAAAGCTGAATTTGCACAGGACTTCTCAATTCATTTGCTGGATAATTTGGAAGATGCAAAAGCATCATTTATGGTTCCAAAGTATATATTAAATGCATTAACTCATTTAAAAAACGGATTATAATGTATTTTGAAAATGAGGAAAGATTAGCTTATCTACAAGCTAGGGGGAAAGTTATTCTAAGTGCCTGCCCAGGTAGTGGAAAAACAACCACTATTGCGAAGAAGATTTTAAATTTAGAAACTTCAAAAGAAATCGGAGGTCATTCTGGTGTAGCTTGTTTATCGTTCACTAATTCTGCTAAAGACGAAATTAATGAAGCATATAGAAAGCTAAGCGGTAAATCACTTCAGTTTCCTAACCACGTATCAACCATTGATAGTTTTATAAATAAATTTATTACACTTCCTTTTTATAATTTGCTTAATCGTGATTTCAATAGACCAAAGATACTTGATCATACAAATATCTTAGATGACATGTGGAAAACGACCTACGTAAAAAATGGAAAGACACTAGATGGTTTGTTACGACCTTTGAATAACGCAGAATATAAAGCAAAAAATAATCGCAGTATTTTTCATTTATATCCTCCGAGCGAAATAAGAATTGAGCCTGATGGTACATTTTCAATAAATGGCAATCAACCATCTCTGGATAAAGTAGATAGAGAGAATTTTAATAAGTATTGTCAGCTAATAAAAAATAGACAATTTACAAAAGGTCTTATATCAACTGGAGACTCTGCATATATTGCACTACATTTATTAAGAAATAACCCCAAAATTTGCCAATGGCTTAGTCTAAGATTCCCTTTTGTTATAATTGATGAGGCTCAGGACAATTCTTTAATACAGCACGCCATATTTGAGGAATTGGTGAACCAAGGCCTGAAAAACATTGAATTAATTGGAGACCCTTATCAAAGCCTGTATGAATGGAGAGACGCAAAACCTGATGAATTCTTAAGAAAATATGAAAGCGATCAAACTTGGCAATCTTATGACTTGACCGACAATAGACGTTCGCCTCAAAGTATCATTGATGTTTTTTCTAAAGTTAGACGTTCAGACGACTTAGCAATTAATAGTGTTGACTGTGAGGAGCAAAATAACTCTGTTATAGTGTACAAATATTCAAGCAATAATCACCAATTAATAATTAAACATTATGACGATTATTGTTCAACAAAGAAACACCTTAATAGCTGTATTGTAGTTAGGGGAAATTCGTTAAAAGATTCGTTGCTGGGAAAAAAACTAGAACAAAGACCTTGGGGTACAGAACTACCTAAAGATATCATTTATGCTAAAAATCTCTACATCAGCGGTGATATTAAAAATGCAATAAAAGAAATACGAGCAATAAGTATTCAGCTCATTTATACTGATACATCTGATTATCATATACTAAAGGAAATTGAAAAAGAAAAGAGTGTTGATGCTCATTTTAATTCTTTAATGATTACCATCTTAAATGAATTACCTGATTTTAGCAAAACTGTACAAGACTGGACAACAGAAACTCAGCTTTTTCTAAAAAACAGATTGAAACTTAATTATGACGTTGACTTTAATTTACGAAATAGAAAATCAAAATACTTCGAAAAAACTACATTATTGGAAACCGTAAGCCAGCATTTCAAGAAGTCTTTTTCTGCTTTTAATATTCCCATTACAACAATACACCAAGTCAAAGGTCAAACCTTGGATTCAATTCTTGTTTTCTTCAATGAAAGAAAGCATAAGGATAACATCTTATTTGAAAACATATCAAACAGCGGAAATATTTTTCCTGATGAAACGAGGAGATTAATATATGTAGCCCTATCCAGACCAAAATATCTATTAGCAATGGCATTTCCGGATAGTATAAAAGATATTGATCTCAAAAAGAAATTTGGTGAAGCCATAAAGATAGTAACACAAGAAGAATTGATATAACTGCTGACGTTTCGAAAAGATTGTGAAAGGGATAGTCAAAGAATATATTTACAAAAAAAGTATGCACCAAAATGGTGCTTAAAAATTAGTAAAAGCAAATGCTAACCTATAACGAACTTATAGAACTAAGAGACCAATTAGTAAATAGCGAAATTCAGTTGGAACTTGCAAAAGCACAGTATTGGAATGGGTCCAAAGAGGAACAGCGCTCCTGGCATACAAAAGACTGGAAAGAAAGGAGGTCAGAATTTATTAAAGATAAATGCGAAATTTGCAGTAGTACTGATACATTAACTATACAACATAATTCTCATCCAAGAAAATATTCCGATTATTTAAGAGAACTAATAAGAGGATATACTAAAGACTACATAGATAGCAATCAAGAAGTTAGTAAGTCTGATTTTACAGATTATGTGCTAAAAAAATATAATTATGAACCCGTTCCACTTTGTTCAAATTGCAATAACAAAAATCCAAGCGTAAGGGTAAGGAAAACTCCAAAATATCGCTGTGCAGATTGTAAGCATGAATTTGATGAAGCAATTTTCAGAACGGCAAATGAACTCATTTCTATATTTTACGAAAATGAAGATGCTTACGAGGTTCAAGATAAATGTTTTGTTTCAAAGGATAAATGGGCAAATAAGAACAATCTATCTAATATCCGATATTGGTTACAAAGAGAACGTGCTAAAAATAAGGATGCAGAGCAGATTGAGAAAGAAGCTTTTTTACTTCATGTAAATGACTGTATCAAATATCTTTCCTTTGAAGATGCAATAACTGCGTGCAGAAAATGCGCTTATAATCTTGATATCAAAAAGATGGAACTATGTCCTCAATGTAAGCAGAATTATAAAGGACTTCAGTATCCAACCTGTATCGATTGTTTGCCCGAAGAAAAGCGAAAAGCTGCACTAAAAAGTATACAATTCGGAAAAGAATGGCATGAAATGCATAAAGGGTTGGGGATTGACTAAATATAATAATTAATTTTCTACAACTTTTTCAATCGCTTTTTTAAAATCAGCAACATCACTGCCAACCAATAAACAACTCGAAAAACCAATATTTAAAAGAGCCTTGCCAACTTTCTCATCATCAATATCACTATGGGCAATCAATTTAATACGTGGATATTTTTCTCTTAATTCCTGAAGCTGTACCAGCACATCATTATCGTAAAAATCTAAGTCTATGATACAGACTTCTGGAAGTGCTTTTAAAGCGGATAATTGAGTTATTCCATCTTCGACATGCTCCAAGCGGAAGAGTATTTCAAATCCTGAACCAGAGAGGTCATTGCAAATACTATCTAAGATGAGGCTTTTATCATTGATAAATGCCAGAGATTGTTTGGGTCTGTTTATTGTATCCATAATGCCATTTTTTCTTTTTCATGAACCCTACACAAAAAAAGAAAGCGTAGGCAATCACACTTACCGGCATTAAGGCACTGGTACGCCATCCCCCAAATAAGCGGACGCCCACGCCTATGACGTGAGCGTTCTTACTTATCTGTTCCGGGGATTTAAAAATTACCAGTTTCTAATGCGGAACCTAAAGCAAAAACACTTTAAGTATTTTCTATCTTCTACAAAGATACAAAACTCATTTCGATATAGAAATATGCCCTAAACTAAATTTGATCATAGATTATTTGATTTTTTGGCTACAATAGTTTTGCTCCAATACACTCAATAAATCTGTTTCTTTATAAATGATTTTGCCTCCTATTTGAATATACGGCAGAATATTGTCATCACGATATTGTTGCAAAGTACGTTTACTGATGTGTAACAGCTTGCATACATCTTCGCCCGACAGGTATATTTCTCCGTTCATTACGGGGCGGTAGTTTTTTAATATTTCTTCAATACGGCTTCGCAATCGCATTATCATCTCCTGTTGTTCGATGATTTCTTCGGTTTCATTCGTCAGTAAATCCATTGTCATTGGTATTATACGAATGTTTGCCTTTTAGCAAAGCCTGCACATCCGAAAGTTTATAATAATTTTTGCGGTTGAGCTTGGAGTAAGGCAATAAGCCTTTATCCTTATAGGTCTGCAAAGTCCGTTTGGTAATGTTCATCATCAGGCACACTTCCTGGTTATCGAGCCATTTCTCTTCTTTGAAAATCGGGGTATATTTCCGAGTAGCGTTTTCGGTCAGTTCCAAAAGTGCTTTCAGCTCTTTTTTCATTCCATCCAGTAGGGATTTTTGTATTGCGATAACTTCCATATTCTGCTCAATTTTTCTGTGGAAGTCTAATTTATAATGGCTTATTACATAACTGGGAAATGTTGTAGTCATTGGCGTTGAGAGGCAGTGTTTGGCTGTTTTCTTTTGCCGTAAACAAAAAATCGGATAGCCTTTTGGGTTATCCGATTCGTTAATAAGTTTATAGGGAAATTTCTATCAACGTTTGGTAGGCTGTTCAATTTTAACTTCCTGTTGTTTTTTCTCCCTTTCTTTTTTCATCTGTGTATAAGACCAAAGAATAACAACGCCAAGAATAATTAAAGCATAGGCAATCCATTTACCAACACGTTCTATAAAACGGATAAATACAGATGCTTCAAAACTCGAAAAGCCCTCTGCACCCATCGCATTACGTCTGTAAAATTTCCTCCGGCTTATCCAGTAGATAAGACCTATACCGATAACAAGCGGAATAATTCCCATTACCAATTGAGAAGTAACTGCATCCATATTGTCAAAATTATATCAAATAAATTTAAACAAAACATCCTTGGTTGAAAATCAAAAGCAAAAAACCGACCTATAAAGTCGGTTTTGTCGTTGTCAAAGTTGTTGTTCTTAATCACTACTATTGAACTGAAAACTTATCTGCTTTTCGTTTCCGAAGCTGTCCGAAATCCAAACCTCAAAGGACTGTGACACGGCAGATGTTGAAGTGTAATACAAGCGAAACCGCTCTGTCGGTAAGGGGTATAAATCGTTCGGCAGGTATGGCGGTTCATCGTAGTATTGCAACGTTCCCTGTCCGTCAAACTGAAAGTAACGGAGAAAATACTGCGTGTTGCTGTAATTCCCTTTACGTTGTATGGTAATGCGTATTTCTACAGTCTGCCCGTTGGCTACATCTTTGGGAACTGGCATCACGTTTACTTCAAAAGGAAAATCGTTCTGTATTTCGAGTTCATCGTCTTTGCTACAAGATACCAGAGAAACCGAAGCTGTTAGGATTGCCAGCATTACATATATAGGCAGTAATGCTATTCTGAATTTATTAAATATTGCTATCATTGTTTTAAGTTTTTAAAAATTAAACCTTAGTCCCACACCTGCAGATGGTCGGAATTGCTCTAAGTCCGTACCCCAAAGGACTTTTGTACGCCCTTGCAGGACGAGTACAAAACGGTCAGATAGATATGTTTCAAGAGTGAGCCGTCCACCAGCTCCGTAGATGAAGTTATCCTCGCTCAAAATCTTTGCTCCGTCATACAACATCGCTTCGCCACGATTGATGCTTTCGTAACCGACTACACCTGTTATTCCGAAGTTCAGCGTAATGTTTTTACGAGCATCTCCCAAAAGGAAGAAACTGTAACCGCCTTCGGCAGTATAAGTTTCCTGCGGTATGCGGAGGTCTTTATAGTCGTGGTATTGGTGCGTGTATTCCAATGCCCAAAGCTGATAGTTACCGTTTTTACCGTTTATGGTCATTCCAATATTGAGGTAATAATCGTTACCGATTTTATCATCGGATAATACACCAACATTTACTTCCAATCCTTTTTGTTTAGGCAACATTCGTTGCGCTTGGCTGGTTGTGATGCCTATCAGTATAAGCATCACAGTATAGATATACTTTTTCATATTATTGCTTTAAAGGTTTATTAAAATTTCAGATGCATATCGTTGATCAATCGGGCTTTTATCAAATCCGAATTTTCTACCTGAAGTGTTTGATGACGACCACCGTTCTTCTCGAAAATCTCAACCAACAGTACCTTATCATCGGCAATAGTGAATTGGTCTAACAGGAAAACATTTTGTTCGGTGGTTTGTCCCGAAATTTCTGTAAGTGGTTTATAGGTACGAAGCGGTATCATCGGGCGTTCCTGTACTACGGTTCGTTTGGCAACCTTTTTATCAACTACCTTGAAATTCACAAAGTCGATATTGAACGGTACATTGCTGCGATTTCTCAATTCCGTATGGAAATAGTATTTACCATTGTGTATGTAAATTCCTTTCAGAATAAACTGAATGCCGAAACTCTTAGCCCCAATATGCTTTACAATGCGTTTGTCCTTTTTGTAAATAGTTTCCAAAAGCAAGCCCGCCAATGAGGGAGAATTGTTGCCCAATTCTTCAAAAAGCACATCGTTACCGTTGGCTTTGTCCACTGCTTTTTGCATTGTCAAAAGGTCATAGCTCAATGCTTCGGGATACCCGCTGTAATACACATTGAAACTGTAAAAACGTCCGTCATTCGTGATAACGGAAAAATTGGTTTCCGCTTCAAAATCCCTTACCGATGCTTTTACACGCAATACATTTTCGGCATCTTCCGCTTTTCCTGCAATTAGGTATTCACTTCCCAAATCCACGTAACGAATGGCAGTCGGGAAAATCAGGTGCGAAGTTTTATCGTAGGTCAATTCCATACGGTACGGTTCTATCTTGCCCAGGGCAAGCGGTGTTCTAATGCTGTCCTGTGCATAAGATTGTACGGCAAAGCCAAGTATGAGGGCAATTGCCCAAAAAGTTTTAAAATGATTTTTCATTGTTTTATTATTTGAATTCAACATTATTTTTTAGATACCAAGAAGACCTGATGTCCTGCTTTCAGTGTTACCTTTGGCGTTCTTACTTTTTTGGCGAAATAGCCCGAAATACCCTGTACTACGCCACGGCTAAGGTCTGCGGCAACTTGCTGTCCGGCATTTTGAGTAAGCATCAAGCTTGTTCCTGATTGTTGGCTCATATTGCCTGCCATTTCTGTAAGGGCATTCATTTCAGGCGAATACGGAACATACAATCCTTGCTGTCCGTCCAAATCGTAAATGGTAATATCCACAGGGATGATGTTGCCCTCCAGTTCTATCGAAGTAATCTTTAGCTGTAATCGCCCTCCCTGAAATTTGGCATTAGCTGTTACAATCGTTCCTTTGGGAATGGTTCGTTGTGGTGTTTGGGCTGGCTCCAATAAACGAAGACGTACACCTGTTTCGCCAACTATTGTTTGTGTTTCGTGTACGCTTGCTTTTATACTGTTTTTCGGTTGTACCACCTGCTCAATGGAACCTGCGGTATAAAAGCCACGATTTTTGGTCTGGCTCCAATCGGCTAAAAATGCACTATCGCTGGGTTCACGGTATAAGGCAGAAACAGTGTTTTTCCTCATAGACGTAAATGCTACAAAATGCTCTTTTTGATTAGTAGTAGCAGTTCCTGAAGCATTGCTGTTATTGACAGGTAGAGCTTCTGAAGTACTCGTACTACCTTGGGGAAGATACTTTGCTGCCATCTGATAGGATTTTTCCATCAGTGCAAGCTGGTCATCTATAGTTGCAGCTTTGGGTACATCTTTTTCAGCCAATTGCTCTTTCAGTTCGTCCAATTGCCTGCGGAGTTCTATTGTTTCCAAATTATCGTCCTGATAAAACGAACCCAATGTACTTTGTGCATTGCGGTAACTGTTTAAGATAGAATTTCCATATCTGCCGGAATTTCTTTCAGAACCATAACGATAGCTTTCCTCTTCTTCAGGTATTTCTTCTTCCATACTCTGGGAGCTGTCTGTATTCCAGTAATCTGAAAGCGTTGTCAGGGCATTTCGTTTTTCTTTATCCTTTTGTTCCAGCATTTCCTGTTCGTATGCCTTTTGCTTGTCCGACTGTAATCCTGCTTCAGTAGCCTGCGGAACTGCATCGTTCAGTCCAAGACTTTCGATTTCGTTCTTATCTTCCGATGGTTTAAATATGAGATACATACAGCCTACAAAGACAATTCCCATCAAGCCGAATATGAGTGGCTTTTTCAGTTTATCGGCTTTGCTCTGCGTACTGTCTTGCAGCACATCAGCGGTTTCTTTCGGATTACCCTCGGTTACCCGAACCACCGTCTTTTTATTTTCATTTTCTTTCATAAATCTTATTTTTAAAAATGGTTGATAATGTGTCCTGTAAGCTTGCAGGGCTTTCTCCTTTTCTGAGTACAGGGTTTTCCATATGCCTGATTTTCATATCGTTTTCAGACTTTCCCGTGTCGTACCAAACTTTGGCAATCACGCCTGCGGTAAGCATCAGATAACCCAAGAAAAAGTATAGGGTATATTTGTGCTGTTTGCGTACAGGCAGTTCACGCCAGCGATCATCCAATTGGTCAAAGTGCCTGTCCATCTTTGCTCTTAATTTTTTCATATTGTAATGATTATCGGTTATCGCATTCGGAACCGTCTGTTTTGGTTAGACAACTGTTCTCTGGGCTTTTCGGAAACTTGTGCAATCGCTTCTTTTCTTGTCGGAACCGAATTTGTAGTGAGATCCGTTAATTTCGATTGCTTCAATAATTGCCCATACTGGTCTATTCTGTCAATATTCATTTTCTGAACATCGAAAAGACCGTCTTTGTACTTTATCCACATATTGCATTCAACCTTTGGCTTATCATCGCCATTCCATTCCAGGTAGGTTTTCAGCATCAGAATGTTTGGCAACATCGGTTTGTCTGTTCCATTATTACAAGCCTCCAAAAATCTGCTGATGCTATCTTTGATTTTGTCGGCATAGGCCGCTTCTGTTTGGAAATAGCCGTCATACCCTTTGTTCGTGAGGGTTTGTGCGAATGTGTCTAAGTCAAGTAACTGTTTCATAACTTCTATTTTTAGCGTTCAATTACTTCAATGTCCCTGTTTTCCGTTACGGCAAACTTTTCGATATTAAAACCTTGTGGGTTATTATCGGAACGGACAGAGTTCACGAGATAGCAGGACGTGATCAGGTTCCGTCTGGTTACATTGCTCGAACGGATGATGAATTGTTTGGCATAGGTTCGCACGGCATACGGATAGGTATCGAAGTTGCAGACAACGCTATCCACCTCAATACGCTGCTGTACGTTTCCTGAAATGATACGGTTATAGTATCCTTTTTCCGAAAGGTCTTTGTAATAATCAAAGGCACTTTTGTCGGCAAGGTTGAACGCCCGTTTCATATTGCTTTCAATGGCATTCTTATCGGGAGCCAATGTGAAGAACAGTTCGTGAAAACGTCTTACGTGTTCCCTCGCTTCAACAGGTCGGTTAATACTTGCATCCTGCGATAAGGCAAGCATTAGCGATTTTCCGTTGTCCAATACATAAACCTTTTGGCGTTGTTCCTCCGCAAAACGGTAGGACTGCCATACGGCATATCCTACCACACTAATGCAGAGAACGGCAAATACGATGGCATAAAGCCTGATCTGTCTGAAGCTGTTTTCAATATTTCTTAGTGTTTTAAATTCCATTTTTTAGATGATTAATTATTTTACATTATTTCATTAGCTGACCACCTATATTACCTGCGGCAGAACCTGCTCCGGCACTTGCTACATTTCCGGCTTTCATTGCTGTCTGATTTACATTTCGTGTAAAGTTTCCTGCACCTCCGGCCTGGATAATCCAACCTGTTACGGTAGGTATCGTAAAGTATCCGATAATGCCGATGATCATAAATATGATGTACACGGTATTACTGGTGTCGGGGATATAACTCGGATCGGCGAGCATCTCAATATCCCGCTCCAATATGAGTGATTGTATCCTTGCAAGCATGGAACTGAACAGATCTGAAACCGGTAGCCAGAGATACACACTGACGTACCTAGTGAGCCACTGTGTGAGCGTACTCTGAAAGCCATCCCATACGGAAATCGCAAAGGCGATTGGTCCGAGTATGGAAAGGACGATCAGAAAAAACGTTCGGATGGTATCTATGACTAATGCGGCTGCCTGAAAGAGTATTTCCAACAGATTGCGAAACCAATCTTTAAGGGCTTTCTCTAGCTGATAAGCGGTTCTGTCCATATACATTCCTGCCATTGTTCCAATGTCGGAAGGCGACCAGCCCAATTCATCCAGTTTTTTATCAAACTCTTCGTCCGATACCATAAAAGCTGTTTCTGGATTTCTGACCATTGCTTCATATTCCAATTGGTCTTTCTGCTGTTGCAATTGGTTCAGGTCGAGTACCTGGTTTTCGAGTATGGCGTGGGTTCCCGTTACCACTGGACTTAGTACCGCATTGATGGTTCCCAATACAATTGTCGGGAAGAACATAATACATAGTCCTAAAGCAAACGGTCGTAGCAATGGGAACATATCTATAGGTTCGGCACGGCTCAGAGCCTGCCAAACCTTTAACGCCACATAGAATAATGCACCCAATCCCGCAAGACCTTTTGCCACTGCTGCCATATCGCCTGCAAGCGGCATCATATCATCGTAGAGCGACCGCAGGACTTCGTGAAGATTATTCCATTCCATAGCTTACCAGTATTTTTGGTTGGAAGTTCCGTAGAGATCAAGTACTCTTTTGGCATCATCTTTCTTTTTCGCTCTCAAATAGCTTACGGAAATGTTCTTGTTGGTGTAATAGCGTACAAGGCTGTGGTATTCCTTGACTTCTTTGTACACACGGTCGATAATGTCCATACGCTCTTTATCGTTCAGCGATAGGCTTGATGAGGTTATGATCTGCTTTAGTTCCTTCAGTAGCTCGGTACTTTCGCCCAGTAATGCCGAATAACCATTGCCAATTGCAGTCAACTCCTGAGCTGTGAAATTGGGATCGTTCATCATCTTGCCGAAATTCTGTACATACATTTCGGATACATCACCTACCAGCAAAACCGTTTGTTGCACTTTACGGGCGTCCTTTACTAAGTTGTTGATGGCTTTCAGTTTGTCGTAATACTCTTTGCCTTGCTTATAGACTTTTTCAACCTCCTTAAAATTCTTAACCACATTACTTACTGTGGAGGATGTTTGTACAATCTCATTGGCGGAGTTGAGAATACCGGATGCAAGATTTGCAGGATCGGTTACTACAAACTGTGCTTTTGCGGAGGGTGTAACGGCAAGCATAATTGCCGTACACACCAGTAACATTACTTTTTTCATTGTTTCTAAATTTTTAAATGATTAATAATTATTGATTTACTTGTTCACGCCTTTGCATAGCGATATGCTTGATGGCGAGTTCGACGTTGCCGTCGAGTTCCGATGCGAGCTGCATCACTTCCATTTTTTCGGTTTCTTCCGTGGTATATGCCAAATACTCTTCAAGACTAACTTCGGTGGCATAGACTGCCGAGTGCGTACCACCTAATCCAATCCACACTTCTTTATAAAGCCGTGACGGATCGTTGTTCATATTGATGGAGAGTACCTGTCCTTTTTCTTTATCGGTAAGCCCGAGCATTGCCTGTATATCATCAAACTTGTTCATATACTTGCGTTGGTCTAAAAGGATTTTACAATCACTGTTGTTAATGATACTTTCCTTAACAATGGGCGACTGGATGATATCATCCACCTCCTGCGTTACCACGATGGCTTCACCGAAAAACTTCCTAACTGTTTTAAACAAATACTTTATATATTCTGCCATACCTTCCTTCGCAATCGCTTTCCACGCTTCTTCAATCAGGATAAGCTTTCGGATACCTTTCAGCCTCCTCATCTTGTTGATAAAGACCTCCATAATGATAATCGTGACGATGGGAAAAAGAATTTTGTGATCCTTGATGGCATCAATTTCAAACACAATAAAGCGTTTGGAAAGCAAGTCTAATTGCTTGTCCGAGTTCAACAGATAATCATACTCTCCACCTTTGTAGTAAGGTTCTAACACATTGAGAAAATTAGCAATGTCAAAGTCTTTTTCACGAACCTGTTTTTCTTCGAGTACCTTGCGGTAATCACCTTGGACATATTCATAAAAACCGTTGAATGATGGGAAAATCCCTTCCGTTTTGATACGCTCAATGTATCCACTCACGGCATTGGAAAGGGCGACCTCTTCAGAACGTGTTGGCGGCTCATCATCACGTTTCCAAAGGGTCAATATCAAAGTCTTGACACTTTCACGTTTCTCGATGTCGAAAACGCCATCATCGGTATAGAAAGGATTAAAGGCAATGGGATTGTCTTCTGTGTACGTGAAATAAACCCCATCTTCGCCTTTGGTTTTTCCTTTAATCAGTTCGCATAATCCCTGATAGGAATTACCTGTATCCACGAGCAATACGTGAGCACCTTGCTCATAGTACTGCCGAACCATGTGATTTGTAAAAAAAGATTTACCACTTCCTGACGGACCAAGTATAAATTTGTTCCGATTTGTGATGATACCACGCTTCATTGGTAAATCCGATATATCCAAGTGGATAGGCTTTCCAGTAAGCCTGTCAGCCATCTTAATCCCGAATGGCGAAGGTGAATTATGATAATTCGTTTCTTCGGTAAAGAAGCATAAGGCAGGTTCAATGAACGTGTAAAAACTTTCCTCACTCGGAAAATCGCCTGCATTGCCCGGCATTCCTGCCCAGTACAAAGTAGCTACATCCGTAGTGTTGTGGCGGGGTTTACATTCCATCAATGCCAATGCACCACCACAATCGTTCTTCAACTGTTTCAGTTCCGCTGGATCTTCTGACCAGGCTATGATGTTGAAGTGTGCCCGTATAGATGAAAGACCGAAAGAATGGGCTTCGTTCAGATACCTTTCTATCCACTCCTTGTTGATCTGGTTGGCACGGCTGTACCGAGCCAGCGAGTGCATATTCCTTGCAGACTTCTCAAACTTTTGAAGATTAGCATCGCTGTTGTCTAAAAACAAGTATTGGTTGTAGATATGATTACAGCTTAACAGCAATCCTACGGGTGCAGCAAACGATAAACGACAGTCGCTTCGGTCGGTCGATAACTTTTCAAAACGTGTATCTGCCGATACCGTTCCCGGCAGATCGTCCGTATCGGACAAAGTATGCAATGATAATCTTTTGTTTCCGATACGTACTTCTTCAGACCCCAAACCGATGTCCTGCATCGGAGTTTCGGCTTCCCTCGAAAGGGTAAGGTATTGTTCCAGCAATCCTTGTTTTTCGTCCGTCCCTATGATGTCGTCTTCGGTCAGGCGTTGCAGGCTTATGAAACCGCTATCGTTTACGATACGCTCAAACTGGGCGACTGCCTCCATAAAGCGGTGTATCGTTTCCTTGTTCCTGATTTCCTTGAGTATCAGCGAACCTTTGCAAAGCGAACTGAAGTTGCTTTGCATACGCATTCTTTCCTTGGTAGTTTTGGTCAGGAACAGGTAGCAATAATGGTTCAGGAACGGTCGCTCATTAAAATGGCGCTGGTAGGATTTAGCCAAAAAGCTCTGGTCTTCCTTTGCCAAATCGGGAGCGTAGTTTTCCTTGATGTACCAATCCTGTTTGTGAACGATTGTAAAATCCGGTAAAGTTTTGATAGCCTTATGCCACGCTGCGTGAATGGCTTCATATTCCGCAGAAGCTACCGTAAACAGTTCCGGCAAACGAACGGCAAAGCAAGCAGTTATGTCTGCATCTTTGGAAAGAATGCAGTTGTTTTCTACTGCCAGCAGAGGGAATTTGCTTTCCAATGTAGTGGTCTTAGATACATTTCTCATACAGCACTCTTTTTAGGTGTGAATTTTAAATAGCGCCTTACGGGCTTGCGACAGATGATGTAATGGGGATGCCTTTTTATTGCGCCGATTTTCATCAATCCGTGTTCACCATACTTTTGATTGAGTGAAAAGGTCTGCCATACAATTAGCGAAGCACCACCAATTCCTAAAGACAGACAGATGTAAGAATTAACCCCAGCCATGTAAAGTATCATGACCAGGATCAATGTCCCAAGTAATCCGCCGGCGAAGATGAATAGGTACTGCGCTTTCAGTCCCTTAAATTCTACTGTTCTTCCAATGCCTTTGTTGATGTTGTAATTACTCATAGGGCAAAGGATTAAAGGAAAAATGAACGAAGAATGGTAGCAGCTACAATAAGGAAGATACAGGCACCGAACCACGATGCCGCCGTTTTACTGGTATCGGGATCTCCGCTACTGAACTTGTTGTACACTTTAACACCTCCGATGAGTCCTACTACGGCACCAATAGCATAGATAAGCTGTGTGGCGGGATCGAAATAAGAGGTGACCATTTGGGTAGCTTCTGTGATACCTGCTGTACCATTTCCCTGGGCGAATGCACCGATTCCTGAGAGCATCAATGTAGCTGCCAGCAAAACTTTTTTTCTTTGTTTTTTCATGATTAAACACATTAATTTGTTATTGTATTCCCACTTCTCGCGGGCTTTCTGAACAAAGGTGTTTCAGAAATCAAGGCGTTATAATAAAGTGACAGTCAAAGGAATGATTTGGCAGTGAGTGACGTTATAGTTGATAATGGAGCATGAAAAAATGCCAAACATTTCGATACAGAATAGCTGATAAAATTTCTCCCTTATGATTTTATAAGTTTTCCATTATCCTAAAAAGACACTGGGTATTTATTTATCCCCTTAACAAAGTCCCAAGAGACCCACCGCTTAAAAAAAAGATTTATTAAAATTATCATTTAAGTATTTGCTTAAATAAGAAAACTATTTGTATTTTTGCTGCGTTATTAAATCCTAAACAAGGAAATTATGGAAAACAATCAATCGTGTATCCGTGTGTTTGCCGACAAGGTTCAAATAGACAATTGTAGAGTAATACTTCAAACCAACGACAAGGCATTCAGTCAACTGAGTGGACTTTTAGCATTGGCAGGAAACGAAGTAAGGTTAAAAATCTTATTTCTCTTAGAAGAAGAAAACGAACTTTGTCCTTGCGACCTTTCAGACATTCTCGGAATGAGCATCCCTGCCGTTTCGCAACACCTCAGAAAACTAAAAGACGGAAACATCATTGAAGGTAGAAGAGAAGGACAAACCATTTTCTACTCTTTGAAACAGGAGCAACTTACTTTACTTCGTCCATTTTTTAAACACATCATAAACAATTCAAAAAAGGAAACAGTATGAACAAGAAAAACAACAGACTTGTCGGAGCGGGAGTGCTTTCGGCAGTAGCAGCATCACTTTGCTGCATTACACCAGTATTGGCTCTTATTTCAGGAGCTTCAGGAGTGGCATCTATCTTTTCATGGATGGAACCAGCAAGACCTTATCTAATCGGTATCACCGTTTTGGTATTGGGCTTTGCTTGGTATCAGAAACTCAAACCACGAACAGCCGAAGAAATCCAATGTGATTGCGAAGAAGACGAAAAAAAACCCTTTATGCAGACCAAAACATTCTTGGGAATTGTAACCGTGTTTGCAGCCTTGATGCTCGCTTTTCCAAACTATGCACACATTTTCTATCCTTCAAACGACAACAAGGAAGTTGTAATCGTCAATGCTTCTGACATCCAAACGGTAACTTTTGATGTAAAAGGAATGACTTGCAATGGTTGTGCTTCACAAGTAGAAAATGATGTGAACAAATTGCCAGGCATTGTTAAGGTAGATGCGATTTATGAAGAAGCGACTGCCAAAGTAGAATTTGACCAAACCAAAGTGAGTCTTGCTCAAATTGAAGAAGCCATCAACGGTACAGGTTACAAAGTGGTTGGCAAGAAATAGTATTTTTTTGCCCCTCGTATTTAAGAACTTAATTAAATAATTATACTATGAAAAAGAATTTAATTCTATTGAGTGCTTTGTTCCTAATTGGAATTGCTCAGCTTAATGCTCAATGTTGCAAACCGAATGACAGTAAAGCACAAACAGCAAATACAAACCAGCAAGAAGGTAAAACCCTGAAATTGAAAATAACGGGAATGACTTGTGCAGGTTGCTCCAACCACATTTCAAATGCCCTCAAAGAAGTGGACGGCATTATTGAACACAAAGTGGAATATCCAGGCGATTTGGCAACTATCCAGTACGACCCAAGCAAAAAAAATCCTGAAGCTATCAAAAAAGTAATTGAAAAAACAGGTTATAAAGCCGAAATCATTAAAGAAAATTCTAAATAATATGAAAACTGTAAAATTAATTTTAGGCATTGTTACTATCGGGATGATAGTAGCTAGTTGTAATAAAGAAGTACAGGAACCGGAAGTAAAACCAACAAATTCTTCAACTCCCGGTACTAATTCTTCCACCCCAACAGGTACTTCGACCATTTCTTACACAGATTTGAGTGCGGAACAAAGCACCATTGCAATTGGGGCAACCACAAAAGTAACAGCTACAGCAACAGGAGATGGTCTTTCTTATATCTGGAGTGCATCAGATGGCGATATTATAGGAAGTAAAGCATGTTTGCAGTAAAACCCCAAATAGAAAACTTATGAAAAATCAACGAAAATATATTGACGGTCAATTAAACGACATTCTTTTTTCTGAATTTAAGATAAAGAATAGCGATTTTATTTTACGAATATTTCAAGAATTGATGCTAGGCAGTTCTATATCTAAAAACAGATTTTATAAACTAATAAAAGTGTCCAAAGATAAAGCGGACGCTATTTTGAATAAACTGGGCGAAACCGATGTACAAGGAAATATTATTGCATTTTCTGGTCTATCTACAGTTCCTACCAAACATCGCTTTATTGTAAATGGTAAGATGTTATACACATGGTGTGTAGTAGATGCCATTCTGTTTGCTGAATGGTTAGATGTGGAAGTCAATGTTCATTCGTCCGACCCAATTGATAGTTCTCTCATAGAATTACAAATAAACGGAGGTCAGCTATTATGGACAACTCCTTATCCTTTATTTATTTCTTGGGTAGAATCTGTTGACACCTGCAATATTAAAGGGTCGCTATGTAATCACGTTTCATTTTTTGCAAGCGAAAGAACAGCAAAACAATGGTTAAAAAATAATCCTGATGGAAAAATATTGACGCTTGAGGATTTCTTTGAGCCTAAAAACATAGGAATGAAATGTTGTTAAGTATAGTCCTAAATAAATTAAAAAAATAAGATGAAAGAAGAAAAAATAAAATTGGAAATTGCAGGTATGACCTGCGACCATTGTGCCACAGGAATAAAAAAAATGCTTTCACAAAATGAGGGTGTTAAAGAAGCCAATGTGAGCTACCCAAAAGCTACTTGTGAATGTTCTTTTGACCCTACCAAAACAAGTAAAGAAGAAATCATCAATACCATTAACGGCACAAAAAACTATCGTGTAAAAAGTGAAATTTCTGAAAATGGAAATAGTAGGAATAATCAATTTGATTTAATCATTATCGGTGGTGGTTCGGCTGCATTTTCGGCAGCTATCAAAGCCGAAAGTTTAGGTTTATCGACCTTAATGGTAAACGGTGGTTTGGACTTTGGCGGTACTTGTGTCAACGTGGGTTGTGTGCCTTCTAAAAATCTTATTCGTGCAGGCGAGTCGGCTTATCACGCTACACATTCCAACTTTGAAGGCATCAAGCCAAAAGGAGTTGATATTGATTTCGCTCAAATCATCAAAGACAAGAAAAAATTAGTAGCCACACTTCAAGAGAAAAAATATATGGATGTGGTAAGCGATTTTGAAAACCTGACTATGCTAAAAGGTTGGGCAAAATTCAAAGACAACAAAACCATTTTGGTTGATGGCAAGGAATACAAAGCCTTCAAATTTTTAATTGCTGCGGGAGCTACGACCAACATTCCGACTATTGAAGGATTGGACAAAATTGACTACTTGACCAACGTTTCCCTTTTCGACTTGGAAGAAAAACCCGAAAGCTTGACCATTATGGGAGCAGGTTACATAGGTTTGGAAATTGCAATGGCGTACAATCGTTTAGGCGTTAAAGTCCGAATCATTGAATTTACCGACCGTGTTCTACGGACACAAACCCCAGACATCAGTGAAGCATTGGAAACCCAAATGCGAAAAGAAGGCATTGAAATCTTACCTAATTTCAGAGCCGTGAAATTCGAGAAACAAGCGAATGAAACCATCATTCACTGTAAATGTCCTGACGGTTCATTTACGCAAATTATAGAAAAAGGTAAGGTAGTAATTGCCACAGGCACAAAAGCCAATACAAGCCAATTAGGGTTAGATAACATTGGTTTGGAACTCACCAAAAGCGGACATATCGCTGTAAATGAAAAAATGGAAACCAATCTACCTAACATTTACGCAGCAGGTGACGTAACCAACACCCCTGCATTTGTTTATACAGCCGCTTTTGAAGGTAAAATTGCCGTTGAAAATGCGTTCTCAGGAACAGATAATAAAGCCGATTATTCTTCTTTACCTTGGGTGGTGTTTACTGACCCACAAATTGCAGGGGCAGGTTTAGATGAAGCACAGGCAGAATCAAAAGGCATTCCGTTTGAAGTGTCAAAATTGGAATTGAAAGACGTACCGAGAGCCATAGCAGCCAACGACACAAGGGGTTTCATCAAACTCATTCGTAACTCGGAAACTGACAAACTTATAGGTGCAAGAGTAGTCGCACCCGAAGGTGGAGAACTCATACAACAATTAAGTATGGCAATCAAATACGGAATAATGGTGAAAGACTTAGCAGACAGTTTCTACCCTTATTTGACTTTGGGAGAAGGTATAAAATTAGCAGCCATAACATTTGGAAAGGACGTCTCAAAGTTGAGTTGTTGTGCGAGTTGATGAATAGGTTTGTGCTTTTAGCCCCTAATTTCCACCGTTTTCCAAAATTGATAGTGAGAGGAATTACTTGGCAGTGAGTGCCATTTTAATTGGTAGCTATTAGTAAGAAGCACATCGAACAAAATGATGTTCGACGTGCTTCTTACTAATCCTCTTTTAAAGAGGTTACATTTTTCGCCCTTTGCTTCCTTGCTCTTTTTTTGAAAAGGAAACAGACTTGTTTTGGAGTTTTTTCTTGATCGTTTTTTCTTTCAGCACCATCAGATTTTCTGTTATTATTTGTGGTAGGAATGTTTCCTTCCAGGGAATTGTCTTTGCTTCAAAATGAGATTTTAGACCTATACGCTTTAAATCTTCTTTGATATTCCAACCTCCGTTTCGGTTCCAACCAATTGGATCAAGATCTCTTTGAAAAGGAAATTGAACGGCGATAAGGTCTTTTGGAAATACCAGAATACTATCATAATCTAACTCTTGAAATTCGCGTGTTTTAGGGTTGTAGGGAATGATGTAAGCATTCGCTTCCTCGGAGAAATAATGATCTATTTCATCAAAGACAATTCCTTTTGACAAGAAATCATCTTTGGGGCGAAGCATATCCATGCGTATATCAACATAAAATGTATGACCTTGAATGTCGATTGTAGGAAGCATTCCCTTTTGGATTCTATCATTGAATGCCGTTTGATCGACCATTAAGTCGAAGTCTGTTTTGTTTTTCAGTTCTTCGAGACTTAGCTTATACTTTTCTGCCATTCCTGCTGGATCAAGCACAACTAGTTCGGATATCTTTATCAAAGTTTCTTCTCCGTTACTTATAAGGTTCGGAATGTTCTTCTCCTGTAAACTATAGTTAAAAGCGTAGCCATCTACTACATCTCTCATTTCGTAAATTGAAATGGTATTGACTGGATTCTCTTTTTCCCTTAATTCGACCTTATTTATATCGACCAAGAAATCTGTTCCCTCGATATTTATACTAGGCAATTCTCTTTCCATACTTCGTTATTTTAAAAAACAAAGGGAAGCCTATACAAACTCCCCAATATCAAAATCCTCTAAATCATTTTTCCGCAAAATGGAAGAACTGGTTTCCGTTTCAGATGAGAGCGAACTATCCAATAGCTCAGCTATTTTTTGAGAAGCACCCTCTATGGAATTTTCCAGTAGGCTGAATAATTCAGTTCCTTGTATTTTCTGAACTATGGCTATCGCTGTTTCCTTTTGGGCTGGTTCCAATTCTTCTTTTTGGAGCAACACCCCCACGGAGCTTAGTTCTTCAAAGGTAACCCCTTGGGCAAAACCGTCATCACCACCGGATATTCCGTACCTGTTCCATTCTTCTTCCTCTTCTTCCAAATCAGGTATCTTTCTGAAAACTTCGTCCAGCTCTTCCTGCGGAATTTGAATACCTACGTTTTCATTTTCGTCGTATTCAATGTCTAAATTAGCAGGGTTTATCTCCGGTTCCTGAATTTGGCGTTCAGTGGCAGTGTTTGGCACTGAAAGGCGTTCTACGGGTTTTGGTTGGCCCATAATATCGGGCAGGTTCGGATTGATTTTTTCCTGTTTTGGTTTTTGTTCCGACCTTTTTTTAATGACAATCTTGTCCTGTAAAAGCAGGGCGATGACTATCAGCAGGCATATCACAATAATTATTTCCATAACCTCTAATTTTTAAAACAGTCCTTTGTATTTTTCTTTGAACTCCTTTGTAATGGCATCCTCATACACGTTAAAATGATGTTCGAGGATTTTATTGAGATAGGCAAACAAGGGTATCTTATCGTTGCCAATGATTTGAACTATTCGTGTTAGTCGTTCGTGATATTCAGGACTTAGGTATATGCTTTTACTGCCTCTTTTCTGCTCAATATCCATTTGCAGAAATGCCTGTTCATAGCTGTTTTGCGCTTGATCTCTCATTACTTCGGGAATACCATTGTCTGTAACAACATTCCTTTTTTTATTATTTTTCTTCATTATAAAATGGGTTTAAAACGTTCATTGAAATAATCGGTAATATCATCCCCAAATTCTCTGAAGTGATGTTCAAGAATATTATCGATGTACGAGTAGAGTGTTGTTTTTTCTTCCCTCGTTAATTGCACAATGCGGAGCAATCTCTCGTGGTATTCAGGACGTATGTAAACTACCTTACCGTTACGCCCCGATGGAAACCGATTGACCAAAAATGTTTCCTCGTAGTCCGCTTTCTTTGATGAACTGTTACGGGCTTTTTCCCTGGGCTTTGTTTCCTTTGGTACATCCTGCTTTTTGTTATTGCTCGGTGGAGCAACAGGCTCATCGCCGCTTATGACGTTCATAAGGTATTCCTCATCAACATTGGGCTTTTCAAAATCGTTGTTTTTGTTATCTGAAGCCATACTTTACTATTTTTATAGATGAGTGATTTTTAAAAATTCCTCGACAAACAAATCCATTTTAGTTGCTTTCATTAACTGTGGTTCGGCAGGCAGCAAACTTGACCGGAATACATAACTACCTGTATCGTCTGTTTCCTTTCGGAAACGCTTGCTATCCATTATCCTTGTTTCCATTATGGGCAGGTTGAGTTCCTTGATGACACTTTGATACGCATCATACAAACCTGTTTTTTCCCTGCCGTCCACCTGGTTCCAAAACAGCCACATCTCTTGTTCGGGATTGCCCTCGTCCGTTTGGGGAAGTCCGAGAAAGGCTTTGGTAAAGCCCAATGTACTTTCCACTACCAAACGGTCGGCAGTAATGGGCGAAAAGATGAAGTCCATTTTTTTTAAAGTGGTCAAAACGCCTTTAGTATTGGCTGTTCCCGGCAGGTCGAAGAAGATCACATCTGGCACAACCGCCGACTGGCTTCTGTATTCCGATGCTTTCTCCAGAGCCGTTTCAGCTTTACATTTAATAATCGGGTACGCTTTTTTGTTGATTGCTTGAAACTGCTTCATTGCCGCTTTTTTATGGTAGTCGTTCTGCATTATGGTTCTCTTATCCCGTTCACGCATATTGGTCAGGCTGTGTTGCGGAAAGTCGCAGTCCATCACCAGCACATTAAAACCTAAACGGTAGTGAAGCACACTTGCCAGTAAAGTGGTCATTGTAGATTTTCCCACACCGCCTTTTTGGGTGGAGAAGCTGATTTTTAAAGTTTTCTTTGTTGTTTCCATTATTTAAAAATTTATTGTTACACACTTTATTTGTTTGCAGGATTGAATATTGGTTTATCTGATTATTACCTCATTCCTATATTCCTGCATTCCCTTTTGGGTACTTTCCTGCACAGGTATCTGCTTTCATTTTTGCCTTGTAAGGCACATTCTTTAGCAAGTGGCAAAACTTGCAACAGGTAAATTGCTTTACCGCTTTTATGCTTTTACACTTTTATTGTTTTATGCTTTTAAAACCCTATGCTTTTATTCCAAACCGCTTGTTTGCAAACCTGATTTTCTTCTTTGTTTAGATACATTTTTTACTACCTGCACTAAAATTATACGGCAAATAAAGCGATTGATTTGCCCGCTGATTGCGGTGTGGCAGTGTTTGGCGTTCAAAGGCAGTGTTTGGCACTGCTATACAGTACAATGCTTTCGTAAACAGGGCTTTACTTTGTACAATGATTTTTATTAATGGATTTATGCAAAATTCTTTTGACAAATCGGAGGGCAACGGGAACGGCATCGAGCCGTTTTTCCCTGTTACATTTAATCCGTCCCGCAGGGCGGATTTTTGTGTTCGACAGAACACGGCAAGTTGTGTTTTGAGCATCTCGGAATGATTTCCGATGCTCAAAACAACTTGCCCTTTGCAGGGGGCAGAAAACACCTTCCGAAGTCAGGGTTTTGTATGGATTTTAAAATGGATTAGTGATGAACGATAATAACAAAAAGCAATTGAAAAAGACCGGACGCCGCCCCAAAGAAGACCCGGCGACCATCCGCTATACGATTTCCTTTAACGAGCAGGAACACGCCCGCTTTCTTGCCCTTTTTGATAAATCAGGTATGCAGGTAAAGGCGCATTTCATAACGTCCTGCATCTTTGACAAGACCATAAAAACCATTCAGATTGACAAGGGAACGGTTGATTTTTATATGCGGCTGACCTCTTTTCACAGCCAGTTCCGTTCCATCGGCGTGAACTATAACCAAATTGTAAAGCTGCTGTACAAGAATTTTTCCGAGAAAAAAGCCGCAGCGTTCCTGTACAAACTGGAAAAACAAACGGCTGAAATGGCGATGCTATGCCAAAAAATCATTCAGCTTACCGAAAAATTTGAGGAAGAATACCTAAAAAAATAATGTAATAGTGATAGCAAAAATTGGAAGAAGCGCAAATTTATACGGGGCATTGGCATACAATCAGCTTAAAGTAGAGAATGAAAACGGGCAGATTTTGTTTGCCAATAAGATGATTGAAACCGCAAGTGGTCATTATTCCGTGGCACAATTAGCCCAGTCTTTTGCGCCTTACCTGATAGCCAACCGCAATACCGAGAAACATACATTGCATATTTCGCTCAATCCTGACCCGAATGATAAGGTAAGTGATGACAAGTTTAGGGAAATGGCAGAACAGTATATGCGGGAAATGGGTTACGGCGAACAGCCTTTTGTCGTGTTCAAACATACCGATATTGACCGCAGCCATATACACATTGTATCGGTTTGCGTGGACGAGCAGGGTAAAAAGATTTCGGATAAATTCGAGAAAATGCGGTCTATGAATGTATGCCGTGAACTGGAAAGACAACACGGATTGATACCTGCAACCGACAAGGAGCGCAACCAAACGGATAAGGTTTTCCGTCCGGTAGATTATCGGGCAGGCGATGTAAAGAGCCAAATTGCTTCGGTCGTTCGCCACCTGCCGAATTATTACCAGTACCAAACTTTGGGCGAATACAATGCCCTGCTTTCCCTGTTCAATATTACCACCGAGAAAATCGAGGGCGAATTGCAGGGAAAGATACAGCAGGGCTTATTGTATATCCCGCTAAATGAAAAAGGCGAAAGAGCCGGGCATCCGTTCAAGGCTTCGCTTTTCGGAAAGAGCGCAGGGCTTCCGGCTTTGGAATTGCATTTTGCGAAATGCAAAACGGCTTTGAAAGATAGCCCTACCAAACAGACCCTAAAATCTGCCGTTACCATTGCCCTGAAAACCACGAGCGATGAACAGGCATTTAAAAAGCAGTTAGCGGAACAGGGTATTAACGTAGTCGTGCGCCGGAATGATACAGGGCGCATTTATGGTATCACATTTATTGACCACAATTCCAAAGCGGTTTGGAACGGTTCACGTTTGGCAACAGAACTTTCTGCCAACACCTTTAATGATTATTGGAACAATAACATCAAACCCGATATTAAAGAACCTGCCGTTTTACAACCTAAATTATCCACATCAAATGATGCGGATCTTCCTGCGGAAGAACCACACCATTTGTTCGACTTCTTAACTACCGACAAACACGAAGACGGTTTGATTGAAGCACTGGGCGGCTTACTGCCCGAAGCCCAGGGCGAAGATTACGAAGAACAGGAGTTTGCCAATAAGATGAAGAAGAAGCGCAAACGCCAAAGAGGTCAGAAGTAACTCAAACTCGTCATTCTGCAAACGTTTAACAGCATCAGCTTTTTACTATCTTTGCAAACTCTACCACAAATAGAACCATAAATGGAAGATATTAATCTTTGGTTAGACCAACCCAAAAAGGGTTAATCAGCAGTTAAAAATAAGGAGGTTTTGCTATGCGAAATCTTTTGGAGAGCAGCTTTGATTTTTTCAAGGCATATAACCTCTTTGCTCATCCATCAATATTTTCAACGACTATTTTTAACTTGATAAAGAACAAAAATGAATACAATTTTGTGGATAATACAGGCGCTTCTCGCTGTATTTTTTATTATGCCGGGTTTAGGGAAAATTACAGGCAGCAAAGAAAAGCACGTCGCAGACGGGCATTTAAAATCAAACAACTCTATCGTTCCAATCCGAATATTAGGAGTTCTTGAATGGTTAGGCTGTATCGGCATTATAATCCCGTGGCTTATTGGCATTGCACCGATACTAACACCTATGGCAGCAGCGGGCTTTTGTTTAATTATGATAGCAGGTATGGTTGTTCATACTAAAAAACAAGAATACAAAATGCTCCCGATGTTGATTGTTGTTTTTCTACTTTCAGCAGTTGTGGTATATTTTAGGTTCGCAGCGTTAGTATAGTAATTGAAAAAACATCCGAATAGAAAAGGTAGCGATTTGCTACCTTTTTCATTTTACACTAATCAGCCAAATACTGCCACAGAACGCCACTGGCTGCCACATTATTAGAGCCACTGCATAGAGCCTTTAAATTCACGCCCGAACATTAAAACTTAAAATAATGCAGGGAGAAGACGATTTAAGAGGGCTTGCCAAAATAATGGCTTTTATGCGGGCAGTCAGTATTCTTTTGGTGCTGATGCACCTTTATTGGTTCTGCTACGGTTTCTTTTTAGAACGTGGTTGGACATTGGAAGTAATCAATAAGATATTAGGCAATTTCGACCGGACGGCGGGCTTGTTTTCACACACCCTTTATACCAAAGCATTCGCTTTGGTTTTACTGGCTTTAAGCTGTTTAGGAACAAAGGGCGTAAAGAACGAAAAGATAACCTGGTCTAAAATTTACGTGGCGTTGGGCGTTGGCTTTGTGCTGTTCTTCCTGAACACACCATTGCTAAAGTTATCTCCGGCAATAGGCACATTCCTGTATATCCTTACTATCTCGTTAGGTTATATCGCTTTGCTGATGGCGGGCGTATGGATGAGCCGCTTGCTCCGTACCAACTTAATGGACGATGTTTTCAATAACGAGAACGAGAGCTTTCAGCAGGAAACCAAGCTGATGGAAAACGAGTATTCCGTCAACCTGCCCACCAAATTTTACTACAAAGGCAAATGGAACAACGGTTGGATAAACATTGTAAATCCTTTCAGGGCATCAATCGTGTTGGGTACTCCTGGTTCCGGTAAATCTTATGCCATTGTGAACAACTACATCAAGCAGCAGATAGAAAAAGGCTTTAGTATGTACATCTACGATTTCAAGTTTGACGACCTTTCGACTATCGCCTACAATCATTTACTGAAGCACAGGGATAAGTACAAAGTTCAGCCGAAATTTTACGTGATAAATTTCGACGACCCACGTAAGAGCCACCGTTGCAACCCACTCAATCCCGATTTTATGACGGACATATCAGATGCTTACGAAGCGGCATATACCATAATGCTGAACCTCAACAGGTCGTGGATACAGAAGCAAGGCGATTTCTTTGTGGAAAGCCCAATTATCCTTTTGGCTGCTATTATTTGGTATCTGAAAATTTACGAGGATGGAAAGTATTGCACGTTCCCACACGCTATCGAATTGCTGAATAAAAAGTATTCGGACGTATTTACGATTTTAACCTCATACCCCGATTTGGAAAATTATTTATCGCCCTTTATGGATGCGTGGCAGGGCGGCGCACAAGACCAGTTACAAGGTCAGATAGCATCGGCAAAAATTCCATTGTCAAGAATGATTAGCCCGCAGCTTTACTGGGTTATGACAGGCGATGATTTTACGCTTGACATCAACAACCCGAAAGAGCCGAAAATTTTGTGTGTGGGTAATAATCCCGACCGTCAAAATATTTATTCCGCAGCTTTGGGTTTGTACAATTCGAGGATTGTAAAACTGATTAATAAAAAGGGACAGTTAAAGAGTTCCGTTATCATAGATGAGTTGCCCACGATTTATTTCAGGGGACTGGATAACCTTATCGCAACGGCGAGAAGTAATAAAGTAGCGGTATGTTTGGGCTTTCAGGACTTTTCGCAATTAACAAGGGATTACGGCGACAAAGAGAGTAAGGTAATACAGAACACCGTCGGCAATATATTCAGTGGTCAGGTGGTTGGAGAAACAGCAAAGAGCCTATCAGAACGCTTTGGTAAAGTGTTGCAGAAACGCCAAAGTATGACCATTAACCGCAACGATAAATCTACCTCTATCTCCACACAGTTAGACAGCCTTATTCCGGCTTCTAAAATTTCAACGCTTACACAGGGTATGTTTGTCGGTTCTGTATCGGATAACTTTGATGAACGTATCGAGCAAAAGATATTTCACGCCGAAATCGTAGTAGATAATGAAAAGGTAGCCGCCGAAACAAAAGCCTATCAAAAGATACCGCAAATCTTATCTTTTGTAAATGAGCAGGGCGAGGACAAAATGAAGCAGGAAATTGAAAGCAATTACAAACAGATAAAATCAGACATCCTGAATATTGTTGTAAGTGAAATGGAGCGTATCAAGAATGACCCCGATTTACAGCATTTAGTGCAGCAGGGATAATTGGAAATGCTAAAAACAGCTTTAAACTCAATCTTCAATTTAGTCCTATGCCAATATATTTAGTATTTTTGTATAGAGAAAGGAATTGTAAAAAACACCATTAGAGTAGAAGGTTAATAATTTGTTCTACGCCGGGCAGATTCATCTCTCCAAAAATTCTACAAAATTGAACATCTAAATTGCGGCATGAACATATTAATCATAGAAGACGAAAAAGAGCTATCCCAAAATATAGCGACCTATCTTAAAAGCGAAAATTATGTCTGTGAGATTGCCTCGAATTATCATGAAGCAATCTCCAAAATAGACATTTATGATTATGACTGCATTCTCCTTGATTTGATGTTGCCTGACGGTGATGGTCTGAAACTATTGGAGATATTACGAAAAGAAAATAAACAGGCAGGGGTTATCATTATTTCTGCAAAGGATTCTATTGATGATAAGATAACAGGTTTAAAACTTGGAGCCGATGATTACTTGCCGAAGCCTTTCCATTTATCCGAATTGGGGGCAAGAGTATATTCAATCATAAGAAGAAAACATTTCGGAAGTTCAAATAGTGTCGATATAAATGAACTGCATATAGATTTGCTTGCAAAAACTGCCAGCGTACATAATCAACCCATACTATTGACCAAAAAGGAATTTGACCTTTTACTTTTTCTGGTTGGTAATAAAAACAGGGTCATATCCAAAGCTGCTTTGGCAGAGCATCTTTCCGGCGATATGGCTGATATGATGGACAATTATGATTTTGTCTATTCGCACATAAAAAATTTAAAAAAGAAACTTGCTGAAGCTGGCTGCGATGATTACATAAAAACCAGCTATGGTATGGGATATAAATGGGAAGCATGAACCGATTATTAAACAAAACACTATTATACTATTCTTTCTTTGCAACCATTATCCTGTTGTTGAGCGCACCGTTTATATACTGGACAATGGAAAGCCTGTATAAAGATGATGTGGACGAGGCTATTTTGCTGCGCAGGGATGAATTTGAAATAAACAATCGGAAAACGCTCCATATTAGTGATATTCCGGTATGGAATAAGTTCAACCGTGATATCCGCATTTTACCCGATACCGTAATTCAAAGCCCTAAAGACAGTATTATCCAACAGATATTTTATGATGAATTAGTTCCCGAATGGGAGCCTTATCGTGTCTTATATAAAGACGTTTCCATTGAAGGGAAACCGTTTGTTTTAATGATACGGTTAAATCTTGTTGAATCGGAAGATTTGATAAGAACGATTGTAAGGATATATCTCGGAATCCTTTTTGCCTTGCTTTTGGTTATCTTTTTCATTACGTTATTTGTTTCTAACAGGCTTTGGAAGCCCTTTTATGCGACCCTACGCCAAATTGAGCAGTTCAATATAGAGTTAAATAAGCTACCCCAATTTCCTGATACAAAAATCAAGGAATTTAATCAACTTAATAACAGGCTTACAACGCTGATACAGCAAAGTGTTCAATCTTATATCACTCAAAAAAAATTTACACAAAATGCCTCCCATGAACTGCAAACGCCTTTAGCCGTATTGCAATCTAAACTTGATTTATTGCTTCAGGACAATTCATTGCAAAAAGGACAGTTACAAATCTTGCATTCGTTGTACGAATCAGTTTCCCGGCTTACACGGATTAATAAAAATCTTTTGCTGCTGGCAAAAATTGAGAACAACCAATTTGCGGAGTTTTCTTCGTTTACGGTTAACGATATTGTGAGTGAAGTAATTCCCTATTTTACCGAGCAGGCAGATAGCAAAAAGCTAACAATAGAAACAACGTTTAAAAATATAATCAGCCTGAAAGCAAATAAAATATTAACGGAGCTATTAATCAATAATCTTTTCCTGAACGCTATCCGGCATAATATAGAAAAAGGAAAAATTACCCTCACATTGGACACAGGTCGTTTTATTATTGCTAACACCGGAATAGACCAGGCTTTGGATGCTGAAACGATATTTGAACGTTTCAAAAAAAATTCAACAGATACCCGCAGTAGCGGACTTGGACTGTCCATTGTAAAAGAAATATGCGACCTTAATAACTGGACTATCAGTTATACTTTTAAGGATTCTACCCATATTTTCACTGTCCGTTTTTAAATCCAGAAATTCTACAAAATGTGTAGGATAATTTTGTACTAAAAGTTTTACCACTAAAACAATATTAGAAATGAGAACTTTTAATACACCCAAAATCCTTTATATAGCATTATTGTCAATCGGCATGTCTTCGGCATGTAAAAATCATAAGTCAGGCAAAGAGGATAATAAACCCAAAAACGATGTTTTAACCATACAGGGGCATTCACTTTCACTCCAATCAACAATCAAACTGAATACCGTTAAGGGAGGGTTTGACCTGATGGCGTTGGATAATAAGGGACAGAGGTTATTTTTGTCAGCCCAAGACAATCATTCAGTTGAAATATTGGATATAAAGAATAATAAGCCGATAAGAAGCCTACCCGGTTTTGATGAACCAAAATGGATTGTTTATCGCCCCGAATCAAACAGGTTATATGTCGCAACAGGCAACGATGGGAAAGTTACAGTGTTGGATGCCACAACATACAGTACAGTTAAAACCTTTTCATTTGAGGAAAAATGCAACAACCTACACTTTGATACAACTACACAGCGGCTTTATGTAGGCGTTGGGAAAACTTTCGGTGCTATCGGTGTAATTGACTGCAAAAACGATAAGGTTATCGGGGAAATTCGGTTAGCCGATTTTCCGAAGCAATTTGAGTTGGATAGTAATAAAATTTATGTCAATATTCCTTCAAAAAACATAATAGAAGTAATAGACCTGTCTGCAAATAAAGTGATTGCGAGATGGCGAGTAACCGAATCAACCGAAAATGTTCCGATGGCTTTGGATAAAATTAACCATCACCTTTTTATTGCTTGTGAACCGGGGAAATTTATCGTTTATAGCACTAAAACCGGAAAATCAATTGCCAGTCTTGACATTAGCAAAAATGCAGACGGAATTTATTTAGACCCGAAACATGCGCTCATTTATATTTCTTGTGCTGACGGATATATAGACGTAATTGAGCAAAAAGATAACGATACTTATATTGCTCTTGACAAAATTGAAACTGCTAAAGGGGCTGGAACTTCGTTGTTTTCACAAGAACTACAACAACTATATCTTGCAGTTCCCCAGTCAGAGAAAAATGTTGCTGAACTAAGAATATACAGCACCTCTAAATAAGCTGGATATTAACGCACGGCTGGTTAAATTCTTTACGCATTTCCTGTTTTTTATGTCCTTTTCCTAAATCCAGAAATTCTCCAAAATCGCAAAGATACCTTTGCCTTATAAATTAAATCAGCATTAGAAAAGCCATTTTTTGCATGGCAGAAATGGTCGCTACAATGGTAATGTGGCATTTAATAATGCGAAAACTGGAATGTACACACATTCAACATATTTATAAGAAAAGGTATTATGATTAAAAAGTTAGCGGTTCTTTCTGTGATAGTTTCGGTGCTATCGGTAGGAAAGACATTTGGACAGAAACAACTATCTGATTTTGTCAATCAGGCGTTCCAAAGTTCCCCCCTTGTAAAGACGAATGCAATTCAATCAGAAGCAAACAAACTGGATGCCCAAAGGATAGCTGCTTCACTAACAAAGCCAGTTATCGGTACTGAATTGAATTATTTGCTTGCCCCAATTTACTCCAATGACCCCGGCAATTCAGGTTTTAAATTAAATCCGCAAAAGACCATTCAGGATTATTACGGTTCCGATTTTTCGGCAACTAACGGCGGACTTTACAGAGGCGTTTTAACGCTGAATCAACCTCTTTTCAACAAACAGAGGGTAAACGCAGTTAATGAGCAGACCGCAGTATTAAATGAAATCTTAAACAACAATTCTGCGCTTAGCAAGCATGATTTAGAAAAACTTATTACAGACCAATATGTGCTTTGCCTGCAAGATGTAAACCAACAAGAAGCGGTTGCGCATATCAAAAAGATTATCGAGCAACAAATTAGTCTTACACAAAAATTATCTGCAAATGGATTGGGAAAGCAAGGCGATTATAAAGTTCTCGAAATAGAATTGAAGCAGCAGGAAACGGCTTTACAAACGTTGAAGAACAGCTATAAAGTTCATTTATTGGAACTATATAGTATCTGCGGTATTCCCGACACCGCCATTATAGAACTGAAGCCAGTCAATATAAGCATGACAACGCCCCGCAACGGGAATGAATCCGGTTTTACCAAACAGTACCAGCTTGACAGTTTAAGCCTCGCCACTTCCAAAAAGCTATTTGATACAAAATATAGACCCAATGTAAGTTTATACTCATCCGCAGGATTAAACGCTGTATATGCGCCTGATATTTACAAACGGTTTGGCTGGCAGGTGGGCATCCAATTTACCCAAACATTTTTTGACGGGCATCAAAGAAAACTGAATACCGAAAGAACAAGACTGCTTCAGCAAACCGCAAATATAGACAGGGAATTTTTCAACACGAAGAATGAAACCCGCAAAAAAGCACTCTTAGAACTCATTCGCTCTATTGATGAACAGTTGCAATCCATACAGCAACAAATCACGGATTACGATTCCCTGCTGAACTACTATCAGAAGCAAATTGCAAGCGGGCAAAGTTCAGTGATAGACTATATCACTGTGCTGCGTGGCAGTGCTTCCTTACAGATAAACCGGGTGGCTTTACAGACTAACAGACTGATAGCCGTCAACAACTATAACTATTGGAATTGGTAAGTAAAATTTAAAATAAATTAATGATAATGCGATTTTCAGTTATACCCTTATTAGCCATAACCTGCTGTTTTATGGCTTGTAAAAACAAACAAAACGAGCCTGATACTATCCAGCCGAAATCAACGGTCAGTGTTATATCTGCCCATACAGGAATGATGGCACACACCGAACAACTATCAGCAACCGCACACTATTTGCGCCGCAATACAGTTACAGCCCCCGTTGCTGGCTATGTCCATTTTGTGAAAATTAATTTTAACGACCATGTTGCCAAAGGGCAACTTCTTTATACCATTGAAACAAAAGAGCGTAGGGCATTGGGCAGTTTTGAAAGCCAAGATATGAACGATAAAAATTATGGGCTTATCAATGTGTATGCGCCGATGAACGGCATTATCACTGCCATACCACAATCACAGAATGGTGTATTTGTTTCCGAGGGCAGTGCATTATGTGATATTTCGGATAATCACAGCCTTTACTTTCAGGTAAATATTCCTTACGAGTATGCTAAATACGTAAAAGAAAATAAGTCCTGCATTATTACACTACCTGACAATACGTCTATTAATGCACAAATGGAAATGCCCATTATGCAATCTCTTACAGGATTGCAAACCATTCCATATATGGCAAAACCTCAAACTGATATTTATATTCCTGAAGGCATTATTGCGACAGTAAAACTTGTAACCTATCAAAATAGCGCAGCCATAATGTTGCCTAAGAAAGCCGTATTGAGCGATGAGCTAATGCAGGAGTTTTGGGTGATGAAATTAATAAACGATTCGACTGCCGTAAAAGTTCCTGTAACCATTGGAGCGCAGAATGACACCATGATTGAGATTAAACGTCCGGCGTTCAACAGCAGCGACAAAATACTCAATTCAGGTAATTATGGTTTAAGTGATACAGCACTCGTAAAAGTGCTTTAAAATATAGCCCAATCATATAAATGTACACTTGGTCTTATGAATCAAAAAAATTATTATAAAAAATACAGAAAGCCATTTTTGTTTATTGGCTTATTATTAGTAACGCTTGGGATTTTTACTTACAATAAAATGCAGACCGCATTATTCCCGGAAGTAATGTTTCCTAAAGTGAAGCTCATTGCAGACGTAGGTTCTACTCCCATAGACCGGATGATGGTAACAGTTACCAAACCTATTGAGAGTGCTGTTAAAAGAGTAAAAGGCGTAACAGTAGTAAAAAGTGTTACCAGCAGGGGCAGTTCCGATGTTCAGATATATTTCAATTGGGGTGTAGATGTGGATAACGCCAAGTTGCAGATAGAAAGCCGCCTAAATGAGATTAAAAATCTTCTGCCCACAGGAACGAATATCGCCGTTGAAGGGTACAATCAATCTTTATTCCCGGTTTACGGCTTTACGCTTGAAAGTGAAAATGAAGAAGTAGGGCTTATCGGATTGCGTGACCTTGCCATGAATACCGTTCGCCCTTTGTTCTCTCAAATTGAGGGTATTTCAACAGTTATTTTGCGGGGTGGTAAAGCCAAAGAATTTGAAATTGTACCGGATGTTATCAAAATGTCTTCATACGGCGTTAAGCCGGATGACCTTATCCAGCTTTTTAAGCAAAACAACTACGTCCTTTCCAATGGTAAAATTTCGGATTTCAGAAGACTATACCTGACCTTAACAGACAATCGTATCAATGATGCCGAAGAATTAGCAAATGTGGTTGTTAAGAACACACCGCAACGCCTTGTAAGGTTACGGGACTTTGCAAAAATAGAATTGCAGCAACAAACGGAGTTTAATATTATCAATGCTAACGGTCATCAAGGTGTTATTGTGGATTTGGTTAAGCAGCCCGGTGTTAATCTTGTCCAATTTGCCGATGCTGCGGATGCAAAAGCCGCAGAGATAACAAAGCTGCTTCCCAAAGGGATAAAATTACGACCGTACTATAATCAGTCTGCGTTTGTAAATGAAAGTATTAACAGCGTAGTGCATACCATATTGGAAGGGCTGCTACTGGCTATCATCGTGGTAATTATCTTCCTGCGCTCATGGCGGGCAAGTACGGTAGTCATTCTTACGCTACCCGTAATATTGGGGTTTACTTTGATTGCTTTGGGCATTTCCGGCATCACCATCAATGTCATGTCGCTGGGGGGCATAGCTGCCGCAGTAGGATTATTTATTGACGATATTATCGTAATTATAGAACAGATTTATCGTGGGCATGAAGACCACCCCGAAAAAGACAAATTTGAGATAGTAAGGGATGCGATAAAAGATTTGTTCCCTGCAATGGTTGGTTCATCCCTAAGTACCATTGTTATTTTTCTGCCTTTTGTACTAATGGGAGGCTTGGCAGGCGCATTCTTTAAGGAGTTGGCAAAAACAATGGAGTTAACATTGGTCTGTTCGTTTTTTGCTACTTGGATAGTAACGCCCGTGCTGCACCTTATTATCGGATATAGACCTCATAAACATTCACATGCGCATAGCGAAGAAGAAAGCCTGAACAAATACAAATGGCTGACAAATTTATATAGGTTGCCCTGGTTGGCAGTTGTATTCATTTGTGTTCTCATCATAGGCGGTTGGTTTGCTTCCGGTAAACTGCAAACAGGTTTCTTACCTGAATTGGACGAGGGAACAATTGTGATGGATTATTATTCACCAAGTGGAACAGCCATTGAGGAAACAGACAAGTTGTGTCAGGACATGGAAAAAATCATCCTGAAAAACCCCGATGTGGAAAGCTACTCCCGAAGAACGGGTTTAAGGCTCGATTTCAGGAACGTTGCACCCAATTATGGAGATTACCTGATTCAGTTGAAAAAAAACAGAAAGTATAAAACATCGGAAATAATTAATGAACTGCGGCGTGATATTCAATCTTCGGTTCCAGCGATGACTATTGAGTTTGGGCAACGCATACAAGATTTGTTAGGAAACTTAATGAGTACCCCAAGCCCGATAGAAGTCAAAATATTCGGTGATGACCAAAGGCAGCTTGAATTTATAGGACGGAAAGCGGATAGTATTATGCGCCACACCAAAGGCTTGGTAGATGTTTCTAACGGAATGATTTCTGCGGGACCTTCCGTTATCATCTATCCCGATGATGCAAAGCTGGCACAATACGGCGTTTCCCTTTCCGATTTTCAGAACCAATTAAGAATGTATACCGAGGGCATTGTGTTAGGTGATAACGCAAACGTTACGGAACCCTCGCCCGTACAGGCTTCCATGTTAGGCAATTTACAGGTAGGACAAATTCAGGATGGCGAACAGATGCGCAAAATACGCTTGCGTGTTACCAATTATCAGGATAATGATATGGATAAAATAAAAAAGCAGATGGTATTTTTGCCCGATGGGGCATTAAAGCCGCTTTCGTTCTTTTGTACCGTAAAATCTGAAAAGGGAGAAATTGATTATAAGCGTGAAGACCTTAAATCCTGTGTGGTGCTTACTTCAAGGCTTTCAGAAAGGGATTTGGGAAGTGCTGTCAATGAGTTAAAGGGAAGTTTTGCCAAACTCCTGAACCTGCCTCCAGGATATTATGTAAACTTTGGCGGTGCTTATGCAGAACAACAACAATCTTTCAAAGAATTGCTGACTATCCTTGCCGCAGCATGTTTATTAGTATTTACTGTGCTGTTGTTTTTGTTCAGAGAATGGGTACTTTCTTTTCTGATACTTGGCATTTCAATATTAGGTATTCCGGGATGTTTGTTCGCTTTGTACGTTACCCACATTCCACTGAATGTAAGTAGCTATACAGGCATTATTATGATTGTGGGCATCATTGCTGAAAATGCCATATTCACGGTCAATCAGTTTAGGTACAACATGCACATATCCGGTGGCGATGTGAACAAATCTGTAAACTATGCTTTAGCACTTAGAATACGACCTAAGTTAATGACAGCTATCGGAGCCATTTTAGCACTTATGCCATTGGCTCTTGGTATTGGCATGGGAGCGCAGATGCAGCAGGCTTTGGCAATCGCTGTTATCGGGGGCTTTGTTACGGGCATTCCGTTACTGCTTTTCGTATTCCCGACTTTTATACGAATCATCTATTCAAGAAAAAAGAACAAACAGGAATTATGATTACTAAATCTTTAAAAAGATACCTGTTCTTGTTGTTTACCTGTATTTGCGGAACAGCAGCCTTAGCACAAAATGCTGACAGCACATTAGCGAATGCCAACAGCACGTTTAAAGTAAAATCATTGAGGTACACCTTTAAACAGCTTATCATTCCTGTAAGCCTTGTGGGGATTGGCTTTGCTGTAAATGGAGCCGGTCGTGAATCCATTAAGAACGAAATAGTAGAAGAACGGAATGAGCATATCCCACATTTCAGAACAAGGCTTGATGATTATTTACAGTTTTCACCTCTTTTACTGACCTACGGCTTTGAGGCATTTGGCATGAAGCCCAAAACTGAACCGGTAAACCGCTCCGTCATTTTACTAAAGAGCGAATTGTTGATGATGGCTGCGGTTACGGCATTAAAAACCACCTCACATACTTTGCGTCCTGACGGAAGTGCGCATACTTCGTTCCCTTCCGGTCATACCGCAGAGGCATTTGCGGGCGCAGTAATGTTATCTGAAGAATATGGTTATCGCTATAAATGGGTTCCCTATGTATCTTATGGATTAGCATCTACCGTTGGTGCGCTTCGTGTAATAAACAATAAGCATTATATAAGTGATGTAATAGTTGCCGCTGGGATTGGCATATTATGTACAAAAATTTCTTACTGGACACATCGCTATAAATGGAACAAACACAATTCACATAATTACCACGTAGAATTAAATTAAACCTCACTATGTTAATCAAAGCATTCATGAACAGTCGCAAAAAGTGGATTTTGTCAATTAGTGCAATGTTGCTATCATTATTTAGCAATGCACAGCAAGTCAGTAAGCAGCCTGATAAACCCAAACTCGTTATTGGTATTGTAGTTGACCAAATGCGTTACGATTACCTGTTTCGCTACAATGATAAATTCAATACAAACGGCTTTGCTAAATTCCTAAAGAACGGCTTTCTGTTTAGGAACGCCGAATATCCTTACATCCCCACTTTCACAGCACCAGGACATGCGGCAATATATACGGGCGCAACGCCTGCAAATAATGGAATAGTAGCCAATGATTGGTTTGAAAGAGCCGTAAACGAAAGTGTATATGTAACAGAAGACAACACGGTGCAGGGCGTTGGAGGGACTGGCAAGGAAAATCAAATGTCGCCACGAAGATTGCTAAGCACCACTGTTACGGACGAGTTGAGGCTTTCTACTAACAAAAAATCTAAAGTAATTGGAATTGCCTTAAAAGACAGGGGGAGCATTCTACCCGCAGGGCATATTCCCAATGCTGCTTATTGGTATGACAGTCAAACCGGAAATTGGGTTACAAGCAATTATTACATGAACGATTTACCTAAATGGGTAAAGGATTTCAATGGGCAAAAATTAGCTGATAATTACCTGTCAAAACCGTGGACTACCTTATACGACATTGGTACCTATACTAACGGTTTGCCAAATGGAGCATTTTACCGGAATGCCTATAAAGGAGAAACGGAAAGCCGCTTTCCGCATGATTTGCCAGCACTAAAAGAAACCAACGGATATGAGCTACTAAAGAAAACGCCGTTTGGCAATACAATGACCCTCGACTTTGCCATAGCAGCAATTAAAGCCGAGAACTTAGGCAAAGGTCAGAATACGGATTTTCTTGCGGTCAGCTTTTCTTCCACCGATTATGTAGGTCATCAATTCGGCATTCAGTCTATCGAGGTACAGGACACTTATGCGAGATTGGATAAGGAAATAGAACGCCTGCTTGCTTTTATTGAACAATACATCGGTACAGAAAATGTGCTGCTGTTTCTCACAGCCGACCACGGTGCGGTCGAAACTCCTGCATATATGCAATCTATGAACGTTCCTGCCGGAATATTTAAGAGCAAGGGTATTAAGAAAGAGTTGAACAAACAGCTTTCGGACTTATTCGGAGAGGGAAAATGGATTTTAGATTATGAAAACCTCCAGTTGTATTTAAACAATACACTAATTGAAGAAAAGAGGGTTAATAAGGAGGTAGTAACAAATGCCTGTATTGCGCTCTTGCAAAAAATGGATGGGGTGTATAAAGTGTACGCAAGCAATGAACTACCATTAATTACCGACAACTACTATGTTACTGCTCTTAAAAAGGGAGTTCACCCACTACGTTCAGGAGATGTAATAATTCAATTGCTTCCCGGCTGGTTTGATGCTGATTATGCCGGAGCCGGAGGAACCACACATGGCACAGGCTATTCCTACGATACCCACGTTCCGTTAATATGGTACGGGTGGAAAGTAAAAGCAGGGTCTTCTGGACAAAAGGTTCCCATTACAGATATAGCACCTACCATTTCAGATATTTTAAATATCAGTTATCCAAACGGAACCGATGGCAATGTTTTGTCGGATATTTTATTAAACAAATAACATTGCTCAAAATGGACATTCAGAAGCTATCCAGGATTGACAGACACATGGTCGAATGGGTAAACCAGTACCGGATAAAACCACTGGATAATCTTTTCATCTTCATTACCGATACTGCATACGTTACGGCGGTTGTGATTGCGCTATTGGTATTGAGTATTGCACTGTATATAAGTAGAAAATCTTTAAAAATGAAGGCTGTACAATTGGTAACGGCTTTAGCAGCGAATACCATTGTTGTAACCTTATTAAAATTCACCATTAACAGGGAGCGACCTTATGTACATGACCCTCTTATCATGAAACTTACATCGGGTGGTAGCCCGTCTTTCCCGTCCGGTCATACTGCCGATGCTTTTGTTATTGCAATGTCCTTCACTCTTTTATTTAGTGAAAAAATCTTTCTGAATATTCTGATATGGTTATGGGTACTTGCCGTAGCCTATTCACGGGTAGTATTAGGAGTACACTATGTAAGTGATATAATCGGTTCTGCTATAATCGGCAGCCTTATAGCAATAATCGTAAATAAGTTCTTTAACCATAAATACAATTATAACATGATAACATTATGATAGAATTTTTGAAATATTTGGATATAAAATTGCTTCTCGAAATCAACAAGCACAATACCCCTGTCTTGGATAGCGTAATGTGGTTTGCAAGCGGGAAGTTGAGTTGGCTGCCTTTCTATGCTTTGTTACTTATACTTATCATTTATAAGTACAAAAAACAAAGCTGGTGGATAATCTTATTAATCCTGCCACTTATTACGGCAAGCGACCAATTGGCGGCATCGGTTATAAGACCATTGGTAATGCGCTTTAGACCGAGCCATGAACCTGGTTTAGAAAACCTGCTTCACTACGTCAATAATTATAGGGGTGGCAATTACGGGTTTGTTTCTGCGCATACGCTCAATGTTTTTTCATTAGCAACTTATTTAACCATCGTGGTTAAAGACAAAATAAAATGGTTGCCCTATGTATTGTTTTCTTGGGCTGTATTTGTCGCTTACAGCAGGATTTATTTAGGAGTTCATTACCCTACTGATGTTTTAGTGCCGCTCGTGCTTGGGCTAATATTGGGTTGTCTTTTCGCTTGGGTTTACAATCGGTTTAAAAATAAAATTTTCAAAAATACCTTATAGATATGTGGTGGATATATGCTTTACTTTCAGCCCTGTTTGCTTCTTTAACAGCCATATTTGCCAAAGTTGGTATTAAAGGCGTAAACTCCGATTTGGCAACAGCCATACGAACTATTGTTATTCTAATGGTAGCCTGGGGAATTGTGTTTGCCCGAAAAGAAGCCAAAGGAATAACCGATTTGTCCAAACAAAATATTTTGTTCTTAGTCATATCCGGTGTTGCAACAGGCTTGTCGTGGATATTTTATTTTAAAGCATTACAGTTGGGCAAAGTATCGCAGGTAGCACCTATTGACAAATTAAGCGTGGCACTAACCATTATATTGTCTGTACTCTTTTTAGGTGAAGCCCTGACCCTTAAAACGGCAGTTGGAGCAGTGCTAATCGTAGCAGGAACAATAGTGTTGATTTTCCCTTAGCTACACCAAATATTTAACACAAAAAGCTATAAAATTATGCAAGAACAATCTGGAAATTTTCAAAATCAAAATGGTTCTGCGGATATAGAAACGGCAACAATTAGTACGGGTCTTAATGATGCAGAAGTTAAGGCTGCTTTAGACGAGTTTGGATATAACGAAATAGCAGAAGAAGCGATACATCCATTTTTAGGCGTTTTAAAACGTCTTTGGAGCCCTATTCCGTGGATACTTGAAGCCGCCCTGATATTAGAAGTTGTTATGGATAAAATACTTCAGGCTTCTGTGATTGCAGTATTGTTACTTTTCAGTGCTATTGTCGGCGAAACACAGGAGCGCAGAGCGCAGAAAGTAGTCGGCTTTTTGAAACAACATTTACAAGTTACCGTGCGTGTGCTTCGTAATGGAATTTGGCAATTTCTTACTGCGAGAGAACTTGTTCCAAAAGATTATATTCACCTTAAAACAGGTGATATTATACCAGCAGATTGCACCATTGAAAGAGGAAATATTGAAATTGACCAATCTGCCGTAACCGGAGAATCCGAATTGGTAGCTCGTTCGGAAAAAGAAATCATTTATTCCGGTTCCATAGTCCGGACAGGTGAAGCTATTGCCATTGTTACTGCAACAGGGTCACGCAGCTTCTTTGGTAAAACTGCGGAATTGGTAAAAACCGCATCCGCTCCCGGACACCTTCAAAAACTCTTGTTTACAGTAGTCCGTTATCTTGCGATAATTGATGTTATACTGGCTGCTTTACTCTTGGTTGCTGCTCTTGTCAATGGTTATGCTATACTGCCTCTTTTACCGTTCCTTGTAGTATTGGTTATCGCAACCGTACCTGTATCTATGCCCGCAAGTTTTACTGTTGCCAATGCAGTAGAAGCCCGTGTGTTAGCAAAGGAAGGGGTTTTGGTTACGGGTTTAACTGCCATTCAGGAAGCCGCAACAATGCAGGTTCTTTGCATAGATAAAACCGGAACGCTGACACAGAATAAACCTTTAATTTCCTCTATCATATCTTTTTCAGGAAACAGTGAAGAAGAATTACTTGCTTACGCTGCGACCACTACGGATAATTCTTCACAGAATCCCATTGACATAGCCATATTACAGGAAGTAGAAAAACGCTCCCTGCCCCCGTTTATACGTGAGCAATATATACCCTTTAATCCGGTAAAAAAGTGTTCAGAAGCCTATATACGCCAAAATGGTAAAATGGAGAGGGTAATATTGGGTTCTCCCTTTGTCATGGAACAGTATGCGGGTGCTGTGCCTCAATTTAAAGATAAGGTTGCGGAAATGGCAGCCAATGGTGGAAGGGTTTTAGCCATTGCAGCAGGCGTTGAAGATAATGTATCGGTGCGTGGATTGATAACTCTTGCTGACCTTCCAAGAGAAGATGCGCCCGAATTAGTGCGAGCCATTAAGAATTTGGGCATTCGCCTTTTAATGATTACAGGTGATACACCTGCAACAGCAAAGATTATCGCCCAAAAATTAAATATAGGGGAACGGATTGCCGATTTGTCTGATGCGCTAAAGGCTCCGCTCGACTATGAGGGAATAGCCAACGTCTATCCCGAAGAAAAATATCAAATCATACAGGCACTTCAAAAGCTGGATTTAACGGTAGGTATGACGGGGGACGGCATCAACGATGCTCCCGCACTCAAACAAGCAGAAGTAGGTATTGCTGTCAGTTCCGCCACTGATGTAGCCAAAGCCTCCGCAAAAGTAGTTTTGACTGACCCCGGTCTTCAGGACATAGTTAAGATAGTTCATGGCGGGCGGCGGGTGTACCGCAGGATGATGACATGGACAATTACTAAGATTACGAGAACGGTAGAACTTGCGGTTCTCCTAACATTCGGATATATCGCAACCGGGGATTTTGTTGTTCCGTTAAGCCTAATTGTACTCATCGTCGTATTTAATGACCTTGTTACTATTACACTTGGAACAGACCGGGCATTGGTTTCGCCAAAACTGGAACAATGGGACGTTAAATCAATTTCCAAACTTTCCGGCATCCTTGCTGCGGGCTGGCTTGTTATAGCATTTGCCCTCCTTTGGGTTGCCCTCAAAATATTGAAACTTCCGTTTCCACAAATTCAGACGTTAATGTTCTTATACCTGATTTTTTCTGCACAGGCAACAATTTACATGCCCCGTGTACGAGAGCATTTTTGGTCTTTCCTGCCAAGCCGTTTAGTAATAGCTGTAACGCTGGGCAATATTGTGGTGTCAATTGTCCTTGCACTTTTCGGCGTTTTAATGACCCCTGTTTCATTGGTTTTAATATTGGGCATACTTGCCGTTGTTGTCGCTGCAAGTTTTTTATTGGATGTCTTAAAAATTAGTTTTTATAAGCGAACATACCGCTGACTTATAAATATATAAAAACCGATATGGTGCTTAAACCAACCTATAAGCAAACTGAATAAGCATACATTTCAAATATGCAGGCAGATGATGCCTGATTATTCTTTTACCTCGTTAAACACAGGGTATAAATGAGAGCCGGGATAATGCCTACATATTTTTTTCTATTAGCAATCCAAACATTAATATCCTAAAATAACCGCATGGAGAAATTTTATAATGAAACGTTATATAAACTGGAAACGGCAATCAACGAATTGGAGATAGAAGCCGATTGCCCGCTACAACGGATAGAAGCGGTTATAGACCTAATTGTTAATTGTTTATCCGAAGTGAAAGAGTATGTTTTAAAAAGAGGGTTTAAAAATTTGAATGAGGAAATTCGCTTTTTCAAATTTCTGAAGCCCACTATTGTTTCAAAGCTGATTTACTACAACGCCGTTTATAAAATCGAAACAAAAAAGCCTTACGGAGAAAAACAAATAAAAAAGTTCCTGAACAAAGAACTGAAAAAGCTAAAAAGGTTCTTTGACAATAACCTTGATTTTTACAAATATTACCGCAGCAATAATTCTTTCGTTGATGAGAAGTTTTTTGTACGTGGAAAGCATGATATAAGGTTATGGTTGGACACTTTTTATTTTGAGGCAGACCATCGTTTTTCTACTTCGCACGATTATAAAGTAGCCAAGATAATTGCCAATGATTTGATACAGGTGTATATCGAAGACCAGCTAAACAGCAATCATAAAAAAATATCAGACAATTCTACACTTAATTGGACAGCAAGCAAAACGGCATTGACCGAGTTGATATATGCCCTCTATGCACAAGGGGTATTCAACAACGGAAATGCCGATATAAAATTGATTGCCAAAACATTTGAAACTGCCTTTAATATTGAATTAGGCGATTTTTACCACACGTTTATGGAATTAAAAGCCAGAAAGATGAACCGAACAAAATTCCTTGACAGCTTGTGTGAAGCCCTGATAAAGAAAATGGACGAACAGGACGAAAAGTAAACAAGCATTACAATACGCCACGAGGCAAATGAATACCTTTTGTCCGTATAATGCTTTCCTGAACCTTTGGGGCTTCGTTCTGCTTTTCTGCCTGCTCCGGAACATCTTGTTTGGTTTCCGGTGTAATGGATAGCTGTATCTTTCTTTCTACGGCAGCCAGTTCCGTTTTAAGCTCACTCAATCGGCTTTCCTTAGACCAAGTACCGTTAACCACTTCCTGAAGTATAGGCAGGTCTTTTTGTATTTCAGCAATTTTCTCCTGTTCCTGCTTCACAAAGCCCGGCAATTTTTCCAAAGCCCTTAGAAAATTCATTGCAGCAGTTTCGGGGTCTTTTGCCATTAAGCCGTTATTGTAGGTGTATTTGATATTTCCTTCGCCCTGCACTAAAAATCGGTTTACCCGAATATCCGCACCTTCTTTTTCTGACATTTCTGTTTTTACCAACAACGTAAAGCCATACAAGCTGCCTATCTCTTCATACTGACCTGCGGTGCGGGCTTTGTCCGCAATCTCGTTCAGCTTCGCACCGATTTGTTTCGGATTTGCATTAGGCGGCAAACCATCCAACAACACAGGATTTTCTATTGTACCGTCCGAACGCTTTTGCAGGCGTTGCTGTAAGTTTTCCCAGTCGGTACTCATCCGGTTCAAACGGGATTGAGTGCTTTGCAACATTTCTGTATAATCCTGCACCTTAAATTTGGCACTGGATTTAGAACGGTTGAACGCCTGCTTTTCGCTTTCCAGTCCGGCAATCTGTTTTTCCAGTTTGGCTTTATCCAACAGGTCTGTATTTCCCGACAGTATTGCCACGTATTCCGAAAAGTTCATTCCCGATTTTTCGTCCATACTTCCCTCGTCAATCGTTCTTTTGGTCAGGTTGTTGGTCTTTAACTGGTCGATGAAAAGCTGCTTATTGTACAGCAGGTTGAATTTGTAGCTATCCAACGATTTTTCAACGGCATAGATAATCACAGCCACTTTATTATCGGCAAAGAATTTGGCAATCTCGTTGCCTTTACGGATTGCCCGCCCGTCCCTTTGGGCAAGGTCAGACGGTCGCCACGGCGTATCTAAATGATGAACGGCAACGGCTCTTTTCTGTGCGTTTACGCCAGTTCCGAGCATACTTGTAGAACCGAACAGTACACGGATTTTACCCTCATTCATCCCGTTGATAAGTTCCCTGCGTTGCTTATCATTTTTCGCTTCCTGAATAAACCGGACTTCGTGTGCAGGTATGCCGTGGTCTTCCACGAGCTTGCGTTTGATTTCGGAGTACACATTCCATTCGCCCGGCTTGTAGGTTCCCAAATCAGAGAAAACGAACTGTGTTCCTTTCTGTGCGTTGAACTGGTTGTAATACTTGGCAATGTTTGCGGCACAATGCGAAGCCTTGTTGTCGGGATGGTCGTCGTAGATACCACTTACCATACGCATATCGAGCGACATCTTACGGGCGTAGTCCGTAGCAATGAGCATCTTTGCTTTTTCTTCCCTTTGCGATAAAGGTTCTCTACCGAGCAAAGTTGCATCGCCCGTTTTGGCAAACTGCATCAGGCTTTGTATAAAGGCTTCTTGGTCGGGTGTTGGCGGTATATTGTACAATACCTCGTTCTTGTTGGGGCGGTCTATACCAATATCCTTTGCCGTTCTGTAATCCGTGATTTCAGAATAGAACTGCGCCAGTTCCGGCACTTTGATAAAGTAGCGGAAACGTTCTTTAGCGACAATATTGTTAGCTACCGAAAATTCATAATCGGTCGTTTTCCTTGCATAGATAGCTGCCCACGCATCAAAAGAATGAATGCCCTGTTTTTCCAGTGCACGGGGGCGCAGGTATTTAAACAGCAGGTACAGCTCCGTTAATGAATTGCTGATAGTTGTACCCGAAAGAAAGGTTGCCCCCATATCCGCATTGGTACGCTCCTGAATGGTGCGGATTGCAAAAAGCAGGTTCAGTGCCTTTTGGCTGCCGTCCACGTTCCCCAGTCCGGCAACCCGTGTATGACGGGTGTTGAACATCAGGTTTTTGAACTGGTGGCTTTCGTCCACAAACAAATGGTCTATGCCCATCATCTTAAAGTCCACAATATCATCTTTGCGGTTTTCAATATCGTGTTGCAGCGTTTTCAGCTTTACTTCAAGATTTTCTTTCCGTTTGATTACCCCTGCGAGCATTCCCCTTGTCACTTCTTTGCCCTGCGATTTCAGTGCATCGAGGTTACGTTCAACGCTGTCTAATTCTATTTCGAGAATTTCCTTTTGTATTTCGGGCGACTGCGGTATCATTCCGAACTGGTCGTGCGTAAGTATCACACAATCCCAATCATTATTTTTAATATCCCCGAAAATCCGCAGGCGTTTCTTTGGCGTAAAATCGTCAATACCTGGATAAAGGATTTTAGCGTGTGGATAGGCTTTGCGGTAGTCTTCAGCAATGGCAGGTATGTTCGCTTTCAGCCCTATAATCATCGGCTTATGGGCTAATCCCAAACGCTTCATTTCCTGTGCTGCGGTACACATTATCAGTGTTTTTCCTGCGCCTACTTCGTGGTCGCAGATAGCACCGTTGTTCAGCTTTATCATCCAAACGGTGTCCTTTTGGCTTGAATACAGGTCTTCAATGCCTGCTCCCTTACGGTCTAATCCCGGAAATTCCTGATGACTTCCGTCATAGTTCGGGCGAACGAAACAGTTAAACGTATCGTTGTACTGGTCGGTCAGCCTGTTTTTAAACTCATCATTTTGTGCGTGTAGCCAGTCGGTAAAGGCGGTACGGATTTCATCAATCTTGGTATTCGCCATTTGTATGGCTTCCATATCCCGTACTTTAACTTCTTGGTCGCCAACCATTACTTTTTTGGTAATATCAGGTGTGGTATTGACAAGGGCGTGTTTGAGCAGGGCAATACCGTCAAACGTGCGGCTTTCCGCTTTGACGGCATATTTTTCCCAAATGTGCATATTGCCCTGATGACACTTCACGGAAAAGTCGTCGGAGCTTTCGGAATAATGAACCAGTACATCCGCATCGAACAGGTGCGAAGCGAAACGGGCATAAATTCCGGTAGGCATCCATCGTTCGCCGAGGTTAAAATCCAATTCCTCAAATTCGATACGTTTTGGTCGGGCTTCCTCTAAAGCGGTAAGGCTTTCTTTGGCTTCGGTATCATCGGGATTGTTTTCAAGATAAGCTCTTACTTCATCGGCTTTCTCAACTACGTTGCCTGCAATCCACCGTTCGGCTATTTCGTATTCCTGTTGTAGCGGATTGTAGAACAACCGCCCGTGCAGGGCTTCTTTCAGGGTATCGGCAGGCAGGCTGCTGATTTCGGACATAAAGTCCAAATCCACGTTTCCGTACTTGTTTAGCGAGGCGGTTAAAGCCTCTTCGGGATTATCGGTTGCTAATGTGGTGGTAGAAAAGCTAACGGGACGACTGAAAATATCCGCTTTGTGGATTACGCCGCCAATGATACGCTCCAGATAAGGAATTTCTTTGCCTGCGCTGTCCGTCTTTATCAGCTTGGCATTGTCGGCAGCATTTAGATTGCCATATTTTTTGACAAAGCCATCGTACAGGAGGTTCAGGGCTTCCCGTTCTTCCTTGTGTTCGGTCTGCTTTTCAGCTTCTTTTTGGTACAGGTTGATATAACTGTCCCTTACGGCTATGTAGGCTTCGGCTCTTGCTTTCTGTGAGGTCGGCAATTGCAATGGATGAAAGATTGCTTTTTTGTCTTCCTTTTCCACCTCTTGCAGATAACCTACCCAACCATTATCCACCACAAGACAATCGTTACGGTGGAATGATTGCAGTTCACCTCTATACGGGGCAGGTTCAGGAATAGCATTAATATTGATAGCGGTAATGGCTGTCTTATCAGACTGGCCATTACCGTTTATTTGTGAAAACAGGTCGCCGATAGCTTCCTGTTTTTTGCCGTTAACCTGATTGGTTCCATTAGCAGCACCATTGGATTTTAGCGGCGTATAAGGTTGCTGCCTTGCACTGCTGAACAGGTCGGGCTGACGACCTATTGTGCCTCTTCTTTTTTTATTGCTTTGCCTTTTGGTTTGGGTAGTTCTTTTAGGCGGAGCAAGAACCATTACAGGTTCGCCCACACTTTCAAACAGGTCAAAAATGCTTAGTTGCTTTAATTCCTGCGGGCTTTCCTGATGGACTACCGGAGTTGTTACAAATTGCGGCTTTTGCTGAATGATTACAGGGTCGATAACCGGAGGTGTAACCTTTGGTTCAATCGGAATTTGTATCACAGGCTCATCGTTCCGTTCGCCTTTGTATAAGTTCAAATTTAGGTGCTTTCCAAAATCTTCGGAAAGCATTTGCTTCAAATCTTTGGCAATGCCCTCAACACCGTCTTTATGCGTGTAGATTAAGGCGGGTTGCCCGTATGGGTCGGTATCTAATTTTTGGTCGGTATGGATAATTCTTGTATTGTCCTGAAAGAGCGCATTGCCCGGCGTATTGTATTCGGATGGCTTGCTTTGGCAAAACAGATCTTCCCTGTCGGTCAGATTTTCTTTTGCCGTATTCTTTTGCAGGATAATCAGGTCGCTTCCGACTTCCGTACCTGCATATTCCGTAAACAGGTTGTTGGGTAATCTTACAACCGAAACCAAATTATTATTCTGCATTAACGCCCTGCGTATGGGTTCATTTTTAGGACTGTTCAGAATGCCCTGCGAAGTGATATAAGCCAATAATCCGCCCTCACGCAGCATATCTGCACCTTTCAGGAAAAAGTAATTATGTATGCTTCGAGCAGCCTGTACTTTGGCATCGCTGCTGCTTCGGGAAAAGGACAAATCAAATACAGAGGTATCGCCAAAAGGTATATTACTGGTAATTACATCATAGCTGTTTTGTTCCCTTTCGGGGATTTCCTCAAAACCGTTTATACGGATATTGCTTTCGGGGTAAAGATGCTTTAAAATCTTTCCTGTAAGCAAGTCCTTTTCATAAGCGGTAACACTGGTTTTTGGGTTTTCTGAAAAGGATTGAATGAATGAACCGATACCTGCGGAGGGTTCGAGGAATTTGTCAATGTGCAGACCATTATCCCGCAAGGCGGATGAAATGGCATCTATAACCTTTGGCGGTGTATAAAAAGCCGTAAGTACGGAACTTTTCATACTGTCCACATACCTGCGGTATTGCTTATCGTCTTCGGAATTTTCTTTGAGCAGTTGGTGGAGTTCCTGCGTGAGTGGAAAAAGGTCGTGTTCTGTTTTTCTCCAATGATTGATGTCTATTTCGTTTTCTACGGGGTTCAGAACGAATTTAAGACCGCCAAATCCGCTGTATCGCATCATTAGCAGTCTTTCGCCTACGGTGGCTTGCCGTTTCTCCTTTTCCAATTTAAAAACAATTCGCAGGGCATCAATATTCTGTTGGAGATGGAACCGCTTACTGAAGCCCATTTTCCTCAATCCATATTGAGATGGTTCCGGTCAGTTCGGTATAGAGTAAATCAAACTCATACCCGTAGGCGAAATCATCGGTTAATTCATATCCTGCGAAAACAGGCTCACAAACGGGAAACATTTTAAGGGCGAACGGTCGCAGTTCCTCGTCTGCCATTATAGTATCAAATTCATTGCATACCACTTTGAAAACCGTGTCGAACTTGGAGAAGTGCAAGCCCTCAAAAAGTATGTAGTTGGCTATTTCGTTGCATTGCTCAACGGCGTTTCCCGAACGGAAAGCCTCCTCATAAGCATTGGCAGCCCACGAAGACCGTTGGTCAATAAATTTTTGGTCGTGCGCCTTTTCGGGAAAGCTGCTGTTTAATAATTCTTGCAGTCGTAATCTGAAATACGACAGGTCTTTTTGCTGTACATCCATACTTTATTTTGTTTAGAATTTTACTTAAATCCTAAAATTATAAGCAGGAGCAAATGCCTCTGATAATGTTGTAGGGTTTGGCTTTGAAAGGCAGGATTTGGCTATTTACAATAGAAATTTGAAATGATAATTTGTACAGAATTGGTGCTTGGATATATGTTTTTTCACAAACTATTTTTGTGGTTTAAATATTTATCGTAATATTGCGATACACAATTACAGATAAAATGGGCGTAACAAAAACTGAAATATTTACAGAACAGCAAAACAGTTTAGCAACCTCTTTAAAGGCACTGGCTCATCCTGCCCGTATAGCTATCCTGCAATATATTGTTAGGCAAAATGCTTGCATTTGTAATGACTTGGTGGAAGAATTAGGATTGGCACAGGCTACCATTTCACAACATTTGAAAGAACTGAAAAACATTGGCATTATCAAAGGAAGCATCGAGGGAACCAGTGTATGTTACTGCATTGATGAAAATGTTTGGCAGAAACTAAAAAATGAACTCAATATGTTCTTTGTAGATAATGTAGGAGTTGATAAATGCTGTTAAGCATTTTTTTAAACGTATTAATCGCAATAAAGCAATATAACAATTAAATAAAAAACAATGAAACTATCAAAAATCAAAGAAATCTTACCAGCATTAGATAATGTTGAATTTCAAGTAGAGAACGGAACATTTGTACCGGAACATTTCCACGTTACAGAGGTAGGCGTTATTACAAAACACTTCATTGATTGTGGTGGAACTATCAGAAACGAAAAAGTTATCAATTTCCAATTATGGAATGCCAACGATTTTGAACACAGATTAAAGCCAACCAAATTATTAAATATCATCAAACTATCTGAAGAAAAACTGGGTATCGAAGATGCCGAGATAGAGGTAGAATACCAAAGCGAAACAGTTGGTAAATACGATTTGGATTTCAACGGAAACCATTTTGTACTAAAAAACAAACAGACTGCTTGCCTGGCAAGTGATGCCTGCGGCATTCCTGCGGAAAAACAAAAAGTAAACTTGGCAGAATTAAAAGATGCTTGCTGTACGTCTAATTCGGGATGTTGTTAAACTAAACTATCATATAAAAATCAATAAAATGAAAATTGCATTATTCAGCGACATTCACGCCAATCTACCTGCATTAGAAGCATTCTTTGAAGATGTAGAAAAAAGAAATCCCGATAGTATTTATTGCTTAGGCGATTTGGTAGGTTATAATATTTGGGCAAACGAAGTAGTAAACGAAATCCGTAAAAGAAAAATACCAACCATTGCAGGGAATTATGATTTTGGCATTGGACGTATGAGCAACGATTGCGGATGTGCATACAAAACCGAACCCGAAAAGGACAACGGCAGCATATCTATTTCCTTTACAAATTCTATTATGAAAGATGAAGAAAGAGCCTATTTGCGTACACTTCCGGCACATATCAAAGTAGAATTTCAGTTGAACGAGGATAAGCTCAATTTACTATTGGTACACGGAAGTCCAAGAAAAATAAATGAATATTTATTTGAGGATAGGGAAGAAAAAAGTATGCTTAGGATAATGGAACAAGCAGACGCAGACATTATGTGTTTTGGGCATACACACAAGCCATACCACCGTATTTTAAATTCCGGTATTAACGGACAAAATCATTTCAGACACGCCATAAATATAGGTTCGGTAGGTAAACCAAAAGACAGCGATGTAAGAGGTGGTTATGTAATGCTTACAATCAATGAAGATAGTTCTGTATTGGATAAAGACAGTATCAGTGTAGAATTTATACGCTTTGATTATGATATTGAAAAAGCAGCAAAAGCAGTTGAAGAAAGCCCATTGCCAAACGAATACGCAGAAAATTTAAGGAGAGGTTATTAATCTAAAAAATCAGAAAAATGGAATTTCCAAACGATGTAAAATATTCAAAAGAACATACGTGGATAAGCGTACAAGAAAACATAGGTACAATAGGAATAACAGAATTTGCACAAAGTGAATTGGGCGAAATCGTATATGCAGACTTACCCAATGTTGGATATAGTTTTCAGCAGGACGAAGTATTTGGCTCTGTTGAAGCGGTTAAAACGGTCAGTGATTTATTTATGCCTGTATCGGGTAAAATCATTGAAACCAATAAGCAACTATTACAAGAACCAACATTAATCAATTCAGCACCTTTTGAAAAGGGTTGGTTGATAAAAATAGAAATCAAAGACATTACCGAATTAGAAAACTTATTGACATCAAACCAATATAAAGAACTTACAAATTAGCCAAGCAATGCAACCAAAACTAAAATTCTTAGACAGATACTTAACCTTATGGATATTCCTTGCAATGGCAGTGGGTATAGGTTTAGGGCATTTCTTTCCAGGCATTTCAAGAATTACAAATACTTTATCCGTTGGCACTACAAATATTCCATTGGCAATAGGTTTAATACTGATGATGTACCCGCCATTGGCAAAGGTTGATTATTCATTATTACCCCAAGCGTTTAAGGATAAAAAAGTAATCGGTATATCCTTATTGCTCAATTGGGTTATCGGTACATTGCTGATGTTCGGATTAGCCGTTTTGTTTTTACGAAATGAACCCGATTATATGACAGGCTTGATATTGATAGGATTGGCAAGATGTATCGCAATGGTAATCGTATGGAGCGATTTAGCTAAGGCAAACAGAGAATATACAGCGATGTTAGTTGCCTTAAACAGCATCTTTCAGGTACTTTCTTATAGCTTCTTAGTTTGGCTGTTCATCAATGTATTACCAAGCAAATTAGGATTGGCAAATTTCAATGTAAGCGTATCAATGAAAGATGTTACAGAAAGCGTATTGATATACTTAGGTATTCCTTTCTTAGCAGGTTTTATAAGCCGTTACGCATTGGTAAAATCAAAAGGTATAGAATGGTATAACAGGAAATTTGTACCGAGAATATCGCCCATTACATTATATGCTTTACTGTTTACAATCGTATTAATGTTCAGTTTAAAAGGCGATAAAATATTAGAGTTGCCAATGGATGTGGTAAAAGTAGCCATACCGTTAGTAATCTATTTTGTACTGATGTTTTTCGTCAGCTTCTTTTTCAATAAATCCCTAAAAGTTCCTTACGACAAAAACGCATCAATCGCATTTACAGCCACAGGAAACAATTTTGAATTGGCAATAGCCGTAGCAATAGCGGTTTTCGGTATTCATTCCCCACAGGCATTTGTAGGCGTTATTGGACCATTGGTAGAAGTTCCAGTACTGATATTATTAGTAAGAGCAAGTTTATGGCTAAAGAAGAAATACTACTAAACAAGCCCTCCAAAAATTCGGAGGACTTGTTTTATCGCTTATTTAGGATTTGAAGCATCCTGCCGACTTCAATATCCATTCGTGAAAAGGCAAACCATTTTTTGCCCAGGTCTTTGAGTGATGCTCCTATGTGGTAGAGTTCTGTATGGTCAATAATCAAAAAACGGTCGTGGGCATCGGAAAACACTTCAATGTCTATCGGAGGATATTGGCTATTGTAGCGTTGTAAATCTAACCGTAACTGATTGCTGATGCTTTTGGTAAGGATTGTAGCGGTTACATTAGTCTTACGCTTACCCAACAAAGTAAGCACCGTATCATCCACATAATTATCAAGCAGGATAATAGAGCTTTCGGCACTTCGGATAATATCGGAAACAAAGGCGTAGGCATCAAATACCTGCCCGTTGTAGAAAATGCCTTTTTCGCTGTGCAGCTTGTCGCTTTCCAAAGCCTTAAAAATCTCTTCAAATTTTTGGTCTGCTTCCAGTTGCTTTAATTCGATATTATCCAAACGATGAAACAAAGAAGCATTGCTAATGAGCATACGCCGCATTTCTACAAAGGCTTCCATTATTTCCACACTCATTTTAACGGCTATATCAGACCGAAGTATGGCAGATGCCATTGCAACGCCTTGTTCGGTAAAAACATAGGGCAAATAACGCCTGCCGCCGTAGTTTAAACTTGAGGTTCCAATTTGGAACCTCAAGTTTTCAACTTCCTCTTCGGTCAGTTGAAAGCAGAATGATACAGGAAATCGCTCAATATTCCTTTTAACGGCTTTGTTCAGGTTCTTTGTTTCTACCTGATATAGAACAGCGAGGTCGCTATCCAACATTACCTGTTTGCTCCGGATAGTATAAATCAGGTTTCTGATTTCTTTGGGTACGATTGACGGTTTATTTTCCATTGCGTTTACTGCTTTTGTTTTTCTCAAACTCAAAGGCGCTTTCAGCGTTTTCTTTCAGAATGATGTAAGCATCGAATTTCTTTCCGGCTTTGCTTGTCATTCCTTTGATAAGAGAGGTTTTGCCTTTATTTACAAGGCTTGTTACATTTTCGATACTAATTTGTACACCGCAGACGGTGCGGAATTGCACCCAGTTACAAGCCTCATCAGGGCATTTCACAATCTTGTCACGGATAATGAGTTGCTGATTTTTGCATTTAGGGCAGGTCAGTTTGGGTTGGTTGGTGCTTGCAATTGATGTTTGCAGCAGTTCATCAGTAATGGATTTGGCATAGGTTTCCATTTCCTTTTGGAATGTTCCGGCATCCGCTTCGTTATTCTCGATTTTCTGCAATGCCAATTCCCATTCGGCGGTCATTGCCACGTCTGCAATTTTCCGGTCTTTGACAAGCCCGTACACCTGCAATCCTTTTTCCGTAGGGATTAAGGAACGTTTATCCCGTTGGATATAATTACGGGTAAACAAGGTTTCGATAATGGCGGCTCTTGTTGCAGGCGTACCGATACCGATATTTTTGAGGGCTTTACGTTCTTCCTCATTCTCGATTTCTTTCCCTGCGGTTTCCATAGCGGACAAAAGCCCGGCTTCGGTATAAAGCACTGGAGGTTTGGTCTGCTTTTCCAAAACGGTGGCTTCCTTTATTTTGAGTTCCTCACCTTTATTCAGTTCGGGTAGTTCCTGCACTGGCTCTTCGCCGTCATCGGTAAAACTTCCCTTAATGGAACGCCAACCTGCTTCCTGAATTTTACAGCCTTTTGCCGTAAAGTCGTAATGCAATACCTGTAATGATACATCGGTTATTTCTTTGACACAGGCTTGTGATATGGCTTCGAGCAATCGAAACGCAATCATATTGTAAATCTTGTTTTCGTCTGCATTAAGTACGGACGGTACTTTGTCCGTAATCAACAAACCGTGATGGTCCGTTACACGGAGGTCATTCACGATACGTTTGTTGAACCGTCCCCATTTAATTTTGGCAAGGGCTTGTTTGCAATCTTCACGGTTCTGCAAAGCCCGCACAAGATTGGGAATTTCTGCCCACATATCTTCAGGGATATATTTGCTTCCGGTACGTGGGTACGTGATAAACTTCTTTTCGTACAGGCTTTGGGCAATATTGAGCGTTGCTTCAGCAGATAATTTCAGCCTTTTGTTGGCTTCTTTTTGTAAGCCTGTCAGGTCAAAAAGCAAGGGCGGTTGTTCTGTAACGCTTTTGGTTTCTACCGAGGTAACGGTTGCCGTTGCGCCACGCTGAATAGCTTTAAGGGTATCATCGGCAAGCTGCTTTTCGTCCCATTTGGTTGCGGAAATACTTTTGAAATCAACCTGCGCTTTATTGTGCGTTAATTGTATCTGCCAGTATTTCTTTACCGTGAAATTCTTATTGTCGAGGTAACGTTTGCATATCAAAGCCAGTGTAGGCGTTTGCACTCTTCCGAGCGAATAAATTCCACTGCCTGCGGCAATGCTCAATGCCTGCGTAGCATTGATGCCCACAAGCCAATCGGCACGGCTTCTGCCTTGTGCTGCCTGATACAGCCCATCAAATGCTGCCCCATCTTTCAGGTTGTCGAAGCCCTGTTTTATTGCCTTTTCGGTAAGCGAACTTATCCAAAGGCGTTCAAAGGGCTTGTTGCATTTCAGGTATTCATAAATGTACCTGAAAATGAGTTCGCCCTCACGACCTGCATCGGTAGCAACGATGATGCTGTTGCTTTGCTTAAAAAGTTGCTCAATGACTTTCAGTTGCTTTAATGCGCCAGTATCGGCGATGTATCCTTTATCTTTTTTGACCTTGCGGACGGTCAATAAAAACGGGTTGGGCAATATCGGCAGGGATGCTTTATCAAATCCCGAAATGCCATAATCTTCGGGCATTCCCAGTCCTATTAAATGACCGAATGCCCACGTAACAAAATAGCCGTTACCTGTCAGGTAGCCGTCCTTTTTATCGGATGCGCCCAACAAGCCGGCTATCTCTCTTGCTACGCTTGGTTTTTCTGCAATAATTGTTTTCATATCACATTACATTTTTCTGCCTTTGGATTTTGCAGGCTTATTGTCCTGTTGTTCCTGCTGCTTTTCATTTTTCGGTCTTTGCTGCCCAGACTTCAAAGGTTCTTGGACGTTCTTGGTCGCTTCGTTGGTTTTGCCCTCCGAATTGACGGCAGTCTGCGTTTTATGGCTTTCGGCAGGTTCTACTCTTGCTTTATACTGACCGGGAAACTCAAAATTGGTCTTTCCGGTATCTTTGTCGAAAGTGATATAGCCCTTATACGGTTGGTCTTTTTTATCTTTCAGTTCAACATATATGGTTTGTCCGGCTTTGAACTTGTTGTACTGCTCATCATCCAGTTCTTTGCCCCTGAAAGTTCTTGGAGCTTCCTGGGGTTGGCTTTGCTGGGTGTTCTGTTGGTTCGTTTGCGCTTGCTGATTGTTGTTGCTCCTGTCAAACAGGAACTCAACATATCGTTTGTCCGCATTGAATTGTACGGTTGCCGAAAACTCCGTTCCTTTCGAGGAAATCATACCCTCTAAATAGAGTGGTTTGCCCTCCATCAGCGTTTGCTTTTGTTCCTCATTCAGCTTTACACCCTTAATTTCATCGGGGATTTTTATAAACTCCGTGCGTAGCGCAATCACATCATTGGTCAGCCTATCAATGCTGATAATGGACGGCATCAGGTCGCCTGTTTTGGAATTTACGAGATTGACCACACGCCCCATATTGCCCGTTTCGAGCAGGTTTTTCTTGTCTTCATCGGTAAACTTGTGACCGAAAAACTCAAAGTGCAGGTTAGGTTCTTTTTTGATACCGTGTATTGCTACGATAACATTGCCGTCTTCGCCTTGCTGCAAAGACAGGCGGGCATCTGTGCGGAGGATAGAGCCACCGAGGTTAATACCTATCGGTAAAAGTTCATTGGTTTTGTAACCTCGTAACAAAGGGTCAAGCAAGTTTCTTTTTTCAAGATACTCTTTGCTTAATCCGAGGTTTTTCATTGTGTCCCAATCAATCTGCTCCGGCTTGTAGCGGTATTCGCTTGTTTCCGTTGTTGTTTGTGCTGTTGCCATATTATTTTGATTTTCTTGTTTTTTATCGGGTTGGGGTTCTGCTTTCACTTCGTGTTCTTTCAGCACTTTTTCGCCCTCCGGTGTGGGCTTATCTACGTGCTTTTGGAGTTCCTGTGCTTTTTCAGCAGCAACCGGGGTAGGCACTTTGAAGAAAGTAAAGTTTGTAGGGTTCTTTAACTGGCTGAAAAAATTGGAAAAGAAGTTGGAAAAGAAATCGCCGCTTTTGTCCACACGCATAAACTGGTTTTGGTTTTTCTTGGTGGGTTCCACGGTTTCCATTTTCCCGTTTTCGTCAATACTCTTTACCGCCTGGATTTTCATTTTCTCTTTATCCAGTACGAGTAATATGTCCGAAAGCTGTTCGGGCATTTCCTGTTTATTTGTTGTTTCTTCGCTCATATTCTGAAAATTTTAAAATTTTACGGTCGAATGTAAAGGAAGCCTTCACTGATTTGCGTTATGTGGCACTCAAAGGCAGTGTTTGTCACTTATTGGCATCCAGTTTGGGCAAGGGCGGGTTAAAACTTTCCCTGATGAACTGATGCACATCGGACAGTTTGTAATACAGTTTTCCGCTAATGGTATAATATGGGAGCTTGCCTATGGAGCGATACCGTTGCAGGGAACGGTTACTTATTTTCAGCATTTGCAATAAGTCCTGATTATCCAGTAGTTCCTCGCCGTCTATGCTGTTGCGCTTCTTTTGTAAATCGTCTATGTGGTTGCCGAGAATGTCAAGCCTGTCCATTATGCGTTCCATCCACGCCACAAATTCCATTTTGTCGATATTCATACGTGTACGCTTTTAATTATTACCTGATTTCAGCTTTCTGCCTTTTTCGATATAGCTTTTGCCTTTCGCCATAAGCTGCTCTACATATTCATCGGTGGTCTGCACAGCGTTAGCGTTGAGCATTTCCTTGATAGCACCAATCGTATAGTAATACTGCCCGTACATTTTTGAAAAGGCTATCTGCCCATTGGTGCGCATACGCCACAATGTTTTTTCGCTGATGTGGAGATACTGGCAGACTTCGTGATTGTTGAGCCACAAACTATCGTAGCTTGTATCTTCCAGTTTGAGGATATATTCGCTAATGGCTTTCAACCGTTCGTTGAGGTGCTTCCACACTTCTTCGTCAACTGTTATAATATTCATAGCACTGTTGTTTAATATTCACAGGACAAAATTCAGAAGTGTGGCAGTGTTTGTCTGCCAATGCGTACCCATTGGTTTGGCACTTTTTTGATTTTTTTTGCAATGAGAAAAACCCTTGTTTAATAAGGGTTTTAGCGGGGTTGGGATATTTTGCGGGTAGTCTTTTGCCAACATTTGCCAATTGGCAGATATGGGCAAACAAAAAGCAGTAAACAAAATGTACTGCTTTAAAACACCTATGCTGATACAGCTAAAGGTCTTTATCCATATATTCTTCGAGGGAAATTTTGAGTTGGTCTAAAAATACCGTCCGGGAGCCTGCCCTTGTTTTCATTCGGTGGAAAGAATGATGTATATCGTTCAAGGGCGTTCGGAATAAGATTTGAAAAATCAATGCTAATTTTCTGATACCTATTTTACCGTGTGCAATAGATTTGGAAGCATACAGGGCGTAAATCAATTCAATAAGTGCATTTTGCGAGTTAGTCCACGAAATGTCTTTGCTCGCATCCCCGTTCATTAAAATGGTATCGGGATTTTTTTCAGGGTTTATTTTGGTAAGCAAAAAAGTATAAAGTAATTCATTGGCTATAATATGGGCAACTTTGTTATCGTAATAGGTTGAAAAACTAAGGTCAATTTCAAACACGGCACTCTTTAAACCATCGTGGTAATTGACTTTTCCGAGCTTGAAATAACTGTGGTCACGGTCTGTTCTGCCTGCACGGTAGTACCTGTAAAAATCCTCGTTGGATATACTTTCCTTATATTCGGATTTGAGGATTTTCAGTTGATTTTCAAAATAACTTTGGTGTATTCTCCCGGTACTTACTGGGCAGGTAGTTTCAATGCGGAATACTTTATTGTAATAAATAAGTTTTCCTAAAATCTGCGGTTTGATGTTCTTGAAAAAATTGATTTCCTGCTGTTCGTCCTTAAATCCGGTTTGTAAGACTTTCATCTTTATGGTAAACAGCATTTCCTTTAGGAATAAGGTCATTTGATAAGCCTCATCCGCAGTTTGCATCATTTGAGAAGACAGCTTGTCTTCCTGATGCTGAATTTCCGATAATATTTTGTTCAACACGATTTCCATAGCTTAGAACGTTTAGAGATTAGCACTATTTGTTTCGGAATTACATCTTCGTTGATTTGCCAAAACTTGGAAATATTAATGAAACCAATATCACAGGTTGCCCCCATATTGGGGAAGATTTATTTTCAACTGGGATTTTTTACGAATATTTCAAAACGGAAAAAGGGTTAAGTATGCTACGACTTAACCCTTTTTTTATTAAATTTGCAGTAATGATTTACAAGGTAATCAGATGAAAGCGAGTGCAGTAAGCACCATTACTAAATCGTTACCGATAGCATTTTCGGTTCTTGTAAACTACTCTTTATTAGCCACTTTGGGCTATATTAATCTTTTTCTCTAAAAAAAGGAAATTAATAGGGATGCAAAACTACTTGTTGATTTAAATATCAGGTAACGATGCAGATGATTTTTTTATTGTCTTTTCTAAAAAATTAACGTTGATGAGTGAGGATTTGAAATAGGAAACTATTTACCAAGTCTAATTATTTCATTTTCAATATCATGGTAAAGCAGGATTTTCCATTGTTCTTCTTGTGCTCTTTGCTTCCAAATGATCCGTTTTTCCATTGCTTTTTTGCCATCATAATCAGTTTTAAATGCTATTTGATAGTTTAGATATCCCATTTGAGGAAGATTGTCTGCACCATAAAAAGCGGTTTCTCCATCTTCCTTAATCCAGAAAACCTGATGATAAGGGGTATGTCCGCCAGTCACTTCGAAATCAATTTCTGAAGTAATACTTCCTTTATCAGAATCCATCCAGACAATATTGGCATTCTCAACAATGAACTTCAAAACATCCAAATCAAAAGAAGGACTCCCTTCTTTTGAGAGCGCAAAATCATATTCACGCTTTTGCAGATAGACTTCGGCATTTGGAAAATTAAGCGTCCAATCATTTTTCTCTCTATTCACAAGTCCGTCAATGTGATCTTTGTGCAAATGAGAAAGCATAACTAGCTTGACATCTTTTGGTTGGAAACCTGCTTTTATCATGTTGCTATGAATTTTTGGGATACCGTTTCCCATCCAGCCTAATCCTGCATCTAGTAGCACTAGATTGCCAGCTGTTTCAATAAGAAAAGGCTGCACCGCCATCTTTAAATTTTTATCGTTTTCCGTATCTTCTAGATAGGTGAAATTTTTGTTCTTATCTACACTGAAATCACCGTCTTTTAAAGGATATATTTTCATTTGTTGTTATTTAATCTCACTTATGCTATTGACCGATAAAGCGTATTAAACAAAACTAAACATCCCAAAAGCAAAATCCTCATTCTATTGAATTAATTACGGTTCCCGTAGAGATATCAACGAAATTTCAAGACGGAATACCCAATTCTTGATTTTTCAACATTTACCCTTAATACATGTTTAAGAATGGTCTAAAAAGCTATTGGATTTGAAAGTTTATTGAATTTTCCAAATCATCCTTTTCTAACTCAAGAAAGTAACTAGAGAGAATTGCAGCGATTGAATAGCAGATTATTGGTTACATAACTCCAACGGTATTAAATAAATAGATTGTGGCGCCAATGCCAAGAATTGTGGTAGAAACCAAAATTAGTTGTAACCATTTTGTGCCCATTTTACTATGTTTGTTAAGCCCGTAGATGACTAAAATAGATAAGTAGGGTGGGTAAAGAGAAGACAAGACTTACCGCAGGTAGCATGAGTGTAACCACCACTACTTGATCTGACTTTGGCTACGCCTAAAAATTGTCAGATATCATTATCGTCCAAATAATTTTGATAAAAATCCTTTTTTAATTGGCTTCTCAATTCCCCAAATTAATTCCGTTTCGTGTCGTTTTGCTTTGTCAATGTTCGGCCCGAATTTGCCCCACGCAAATCCGCTCTGAATTTGTTTGTTTCTCAAGTCTGCAATTACAAAATTGTCAGGAAGTGATAGTGCAAAGTTTTTCAAAGTTGTGTCTTTAGATTGTCTTGCATTTTCAAGTTCAATAAATCCATCTCCTTTGCTCCAAATATCCATAACCACTTTTTCGTGAATAATATCAAGGTTTGACTTATTCCCATTTTTTCCAAAATCGTCGATGTGTTCTATAAACTGAGTTAAGTTGTCCGAGTGTTTTACGATTACAGCTGGGGCGTGGCACACATAAAACACGCTTCCCCAACTTCCACTGTTGTCAACATCTAAAATCCAAAAATTTCCGAGTCCGTCTCCCGCAAGTTGAACTGAATTAGGAAAAAACTCTTCAAATCCAAATTGACCTACTCCGTCAAATGTGACTTCTTCAAATCCGAAAAATTCAAAACCGCTTGCAAATTTTAGTAATTCTCTTATCTCTGGCGGAATTTGTCCTGTCGGCAGTCGTCTGACTAATTCGTCAATCTGCTGGTTGGTCAAACCTTCTTTTAGTTCTACTTTATATTCGTCACCATCTTCTGAAATATATTGTTCTGTCAAAATGGACGTCAGTCTTTCTATTGGTGTCATAAATTCAATTTTGTTGTCTTGGTGTGTTTTGTTATGCTTGCAGCTAACTTTTTGCTAATACCTTGTTGGTGGTAGTTTTTTATTTAATCCACTTTTCTATTATTTCAATGAATGGGTTTTGCTGGTCAACAAATGGATAATGCGAGCAATTGTCAATTGTCTTGAAATTCTGTTTTCCAACTATTTTCTTCATATCACTTAATTGCTTTTCTGAAAAGATTTTGTCTTGCAAACCATAAATTGCAAATAATTTTACATTCTCTTTTTCTAGTTTTTTTAAAATAGGTTTGGTGTCAATATTATTTTTGTTTTCATTTTTATAGAACAAAATAGGGGCGTCGTCATTTCGGATATTGCTTTTTCCATATTCACTATTTTCATAATTTTCCCGCAATTGGTTTGCTTCATTTGTCGGAAATGGCATTTTGAAATAGTTGTTCATACTTGCAATTTCATAACATTGCTTTCTGTATTCAGCCGAATTTTTAGCTAATCTTTCAATTTCAGAAATTTTGGAAAGCATTAAAGTGTCATTCTTTTTTTTGTAGATTTTTCGTGTCGTTTCCAAAATATGGTTATACGTTTCTTGTTGGGAAAAAAGTGCACCTGCAAGAATTAATGAACTTACTTTTTCAGGATTTTGTTCTGTAAAAAGTGTTCCAACCAAACCACCAAAACTATGAGCAATGATATTTGCTCTTTTGATGTTATATTTTTCGTAAATGCTATTTAAATCACTAATTGCTTCTTGAAAAGTAAATGTTGCAGTTGTGTCGATTGAACGACCTTCACCACGTCTGTCATAAACGATAACATAAAAACCTTTTCCGGCTAAATTTTCTGCAGTTGTTCCCTCGAAGAGTGTCGAGTTTCCTCTTGGTCCGCCGTGAATGAAAATTATTGTCGGATTTTCACTCTTTCCGTATGTTTTTGAGTAAATCTTTTCCGTTTGAGCTTTTCCAATTATTGATGTTAGCGTACAAAAAAGTAGTAAAAAAATTTTTTTCATTTTAAGGTGCTATGTTCAGTTATGAATTCAGATAAAATTATCGGCAATGGGGCAACGACTTGGCGAAGTAGTGTAGCCGTATCGAAGATACGAAAGAGGAGCTGTTTTGCCAAGACGCTTATTGTAAGTTTATCTTCGTAAGTCAATCATCACCGCATAGATCCACATCGGCTCTGTTTGACCTGCTCGTTCAAAAGCGTTCTTTTTATAAAAGTCGATTGCCTTTCAGGCGGCAGTAAGTGTTATGAAGAAATGTTACTGTGTTAAAGAAAACTGCTGTAGAGTGTTATATTTAACGTTTTACCCTTAGCTACCTGGTAAGAACCAAACCCCCAGCCATAGTTACCATATGTCTTGTGGTGAACAATAAAATCAAAAATTTGGTTAGCTGGTACTTTTAGGCTTACGCATCCATTTTTATCCGTCAGCCCTTTCAGCGTCGAGCTTTTTACTATATCCGCGATATTATCAGAGGTGACATGGATCTTATTGACAGGAAATGCCACGACTCCCTGATCTTGGATAGGGGTGCGGGTTTCGTACGATAGTAACTGAATTATCAGGGTGCCCGAAAAATCAGTTACCTTTGTTGTCTTTTTACGTTCTATACCCGCTGTAATCTGTACATATTCATCGACGCTGTAATCGTTGTTATTTAATTTTATAGAATCTGTCCTTAGTTGATAATTATTAGGTAACAAATCCGTAAAATTGATTTCGCCAACACTGCTCGTAATAGCTGAATCTATCGGTGAATTAGGATCTTGCTTGCTCCCAGGGTTATAAATGTAAACTTTGAGACCAGACAATCCCTTACCAGTATCGTCTGTCAATTTGTAGTTTAGTTTTCCCGTAATTTCCCCTTCCGCCAGTTTGACAACGACCTCCTTCTGACAGGAGACTGTTGCAATCAACAGTGTGAGCACAATAAAAAAATAGCCTTTCATATCATTAAAGTTTTTTATCAGCTAATTATTGATAAAAACCTGCAAAATAGTTCATCGTCATACCTTTTTGAATGGATGTTGTGCCCCAGTTAAGGTTTGACAAGGTTGTTATATTATAGAGTAAGACGACATAATCTTTGCCAGATGCGATCTTTAATGTAGCAATTCCATTTTCGCCAGTCACACCTTTAAATTCTGCGTTAGCTAAGTTTTTTGAAATATATTGCTCATATTCGTAGTTATTAACAGGAATGATGAGAACACCTATATTTTTTGCGGGTTGATTCGTGTTATAGGAAGTTACTTTAACGACTAATGTTCCTGAAAAGTCTGTCACTTTGGTCTCTTTGTTCTTTGTCATACCAGTGGTGACCTGAACATAATCTCTAACAGTATAATTTACATTGTTTACTTTTGCCGAATCAGCGACTATTAGATAACTTTTCGGATTTAGATCACCAAAATCAACTTGGCCGTTTCCGTCGGTGCGACGCTCATCGATTAATATACTGTTGCTTGCATAATAGCTGTCCAAGTGATCAAACAAGGATATCTTTACATTAGATAGGCCTTTACCGTTTGCGTCAGTTAATTTGTAAGTAAGTTTTCCACTATTGGAGAGAGACATCTCTACCTCGGTTGTTTTCTTACAAGATACAAATGCTATCGCTATAAGCATTAAATAGGCTAATTTTAATTTCATAAATATTAGTTAATTGTTTAAGGTTGCAAATATATCACTTTGGTTACTATGTTGTGCTTTTTAAACGAAATAGTGTAAAATAGTTTTGCCGACAATAGTCGGTAAATTTCCAACTATCTTTAGCCAAAATTTTAATAGAATTTTAGTAGATGAAGTATAAGATATCAGAAAAAAGAGCAGCTTTTCTAAGCAAAGCATTTTTTGAATACAGTTTTAAAGAAAATGTGCTTGATAGGGAGCTGTTGGAGGAAATCAACGAACCTATCGAACTTGATTTTATTGCAAAAAATCACAATTACGACGATGGGAATGATCTGCTACTTGCTATTGTAACCCATCCTTACTGTGATATTTCGACTGTTAAGATGATCTTGCATAGAGCTGATGTTGAAGGTTATTTAACGGATGCTGAGAGGTCAGGTGATTTCGAACTGATCAAGGCTATTATTACCCATTTAGATAATGGATTCTACAAGCATGAAAAATTCTATTATGATCCCGTTAGTGACCCTGGTGCTTTATCTTTTGATGTAGAAGAGTTAAAAAAATACATTAAGGAGGATGCTGTTCTGTTTAATAAACCCAGGGGAAAAAAACTCGAAACATCATTTGCAGATAATTTTCACCGCAGGGATCTGAAGTTCTATAATGGCACAATAAAAACTGTAAAATCATCTCAAGCTCTAAAGCTGATAACTGACAGATGTAATTTTATTTTTAAGGTACCTGAAGGAGATTTTAGGATAGTAAAGGACAATACGATAAAGAGTTTTATAGATTGTTATACTTTTCCTTCGGTTATAAAAGACCGTTTTGGAGCAAATGAAAAGAAACTAAGAAAGGTCATTATGCAGCCGGATCTTGTCATTGAGAATGATGATATTCTAGTGGTTCTTTTTCTATTTAATAGCCAAGCATTACAGCTGGAAAATGCGGCCACCAATGTTTCTACAATGATGCGCAATGAGTTTTTCTATATTCCGGCTTTTATTGAAATAGTTGCTGTTGAAGAAAATTTTGATAAGATAGCCCGCATCAAACATAGTGATACTTGGTTTGCTGTCAGTAAAGGCATGCAGGTCAAAATAAATGATGTCGGAAATTTAAAATTCCTGAGGCTCATCTTAGTGGAAAAAGGCGGCGTTTTATTTTCATTCTCAGTTGTTTCAGATCAGCAGCAAAATCTGAATAACGAAGTGATTAAAAATTTGATCAGCAATTGTTCATTGGAGTAATCGCTATGAATTGAAATATTACAGTGACTTTAGTGACTTAGCTGGATATTTCGATGCCATTGACCCTCCAGATTCGAAAACTGATGACCAATCAATTCGCTTCGGAATCGCATGGTCTCAATGCTTGAAATCTCCAGCTAAACTACGGACTATAATAAATATCAATATTCTGCAACATTCCGCCACAGTACAATATTAAAGTCAGTCAACAGCTGACAAATTGTACCCTCGCTGTCCTTTCCGATGTAAGTCGCATAAAAACCATCTCCATACCCCGTGGAGAAAAAGATGGCATTGTGATTTTGAAAGCTGTAATTTAAATAATCCTCGAATTTTTCGGAGAATATAATGTCCCAATTTTTACCGAGCAGCGTATTCAGACTATTCTTAGCTGCCTGATCAACGAAAAGACCTAGTCCTGCGTCTACTCCATATCCATATATTTCTTTGGATTTGAGGGGGATAGAAGTCTCTCCAGGTAATAACGCAAACTCCCATTCTTGGATGGGCTTATCTGAGAATTTTACGCGTGCAAATGCGACCCTTCGATCCTTATTGGCATTAATATTGGCCATTGCCAATTCGACTGGAAACTCTCCAACAGGAAAATTTTCACTAAAAGCTGCCGCATCCCTTAAGGTAACGGGATCAGTTGCGATAATCTGGCCTGATGATACCTTTAGATTTCCTAAAGCTATCTTATCAAAAGTTATTTCCGTACCGAATTGCGCTACTTTTGTGGCCTTCGTGAAACTTCCCTCAAATATCTGTGGGAATGTGAGCGATGTATCCTTAATGGTTATTTTCGGTATGGTATCCGTCAGGTCAAATTTGGCTGTTTGTACAATGACATCGTTAGTATTACGTGGAACTTTGTTTCTTGAAATGTATAAAAATAGCACAACGGCCATCAGACATATTGTTATTGTTATTTTGTGCATGGGAAATAATTTTCTTTATTTAGTTCATATCTCTATAGGATGAGAAACATCCTGAAAAAACTTTCTGAGCATTTCATATGTGCTGCAATCAGCGACAACCTGATTGGAGCTATCTATTGCCATTGCTTCACAACTTAAACAGATATTCAGTGCTGATACAATTTCGCCCGAACTATTATAGAGTACGATAGCATCCCTGTAAATGGGGGCACACATCCAGTTGGGCACGTCAGTTGTTTTCGTAAGTAAAATATTCTTTAGTAGACCGACTACCTCATTATCATACTGAAAAGTATTGATTCTTTGACTCGAAAAATGAAACTGCCCTGTATCATCAATTAAATATTGTGTTACACCTAATAGCTTGTCCAATTCGCTCAGTCGAATTTCTTCGATTTCGGTCAGATTGTTTCGTTTCTCCTTTCTCACTTTTAACCCATTACGTTCTGGTTTTAGCATTTGGATCACCGCATTGTATTCCTCTCCGCGCTGGAGGGAATAGGTCTCAACCTGGTCAAATGCAAAACTCTGTATATAATGAGAAGATGTGATTGAATTCGTGATCCTTTTCATCTTTGAAAGTGAACGGTTATTTCTCTAAATCCTAACGATAAAAGTATAAAAAATAGATTGTAGTAGCTAATAAGAATCTTAATACGCTTCTTCAAATAGAACTTTTAAAAAATCGCTAAGAAATTTTCTGTCTTACTTTTGGTGCTATCCCAGATCATAACTCTTAGCGTTTTTTTAACTTATTTTCTCATTTAAAAAGAGATCGAGCTTATCAGTCATTTGCAATCAAATTTGCAGCGTCACTTTTTAGATTGGTGGATAAATTTAGCTCGAACCATCTAAGAGCTCAAAAGTAATCCCTCCAGCATGATGCTTTCTTAATTGGTCGATTAATGGAATACAAGACGCATCATAAGCAATATGAGTTAGGTTTTTGTAAGTTAATAGCTCAATTAGAAGGTTTGGAATATCAATAATATGAGCATTTTTAAGAACCAGTGTTTTTAGGTTTTTTATCCTTAGGTTGGTCAAACCAATTAAATCAAAATGATCCAAATACAACAAACTTATATTTTCAAGGTCATTTATCCATAACGGGATATCATATGGACTGTTTTCTTTTACCCTTCTACTGCTATAATCACCTGTTAGAAATAGTTTTTCAAGCTGGTCAAGGTGTTTAACATGTTCATTTGGCAAGGTATTTCTGTCAAACCGAGTTGTTGTGTATAAAGCAAAGGAAACATTACAAATTCCTAATAAGATCGTTTCCCCCTGAAAAAATAGTACTGATCCATTTTTTTCATCACCCCAATTGACATGGAGCATACCACTTCCTCTAATGATACTTCTTCCTTCATTGTTGTCTTTTTCCATGATGACTAAATGTGGGACCCTACAACTACCAGGTCACAGTTTAACTTTTCCTGCAATTCAACTATAAATTCAGGTTTCAATTCAGGCCAGTTCCAAAATGTAAATCCAAGATTGCTGAATCCCGACTGTGGTTCGAAAACATATTGATGGATGTCACTTTCAGTGCCGCATATCGGAGACACAACAAGTTATCGGTAAAACCCTGGTACCAGGGATCCAGATCCCATTCATTGTCTACAATATTTCCAGTACAATTGGGGCATACTATACGATCGATACCATTTTGTCCGGTATTAAATATAGTACGCTCAGTTGTTATTTCCAGACCATTTACATCAAGTTGGTGTGGAAGGAAATGAGGCTCAAATACAATGTATTGAGCACCGTCAGAAAATGCATATCCAAGGTTGCCCAGTGTGCATTCCGATAATTCAGCTTTGACGATATCTTTCGAAACTAACCACTTTAAAATATCATCTACAGCAATTTCAGCGAAAGCGTACCTGGACACTCTTGGCACAAGCGAAATAGTATAATCACTCATAGTCTAAAAATAAAGAATAATGGGAATATTGTTCCAACGGTTTTATACAAATTTTTACGAAATAACTGGATCTGTTCCAGTACTCGAAAAGCGTAGTAGGGATTAAGCAATGGATTTTGATTAATTCAAATTGAATTGGCGTCAGGAAATACTTTTCAGCAGACTTGGTGCAAATCCAAACTGCTTCTTAAAGGCGAATGAAAAATGGGAAAGGTTTTCAAAGCCTACCTCATAGCAAACTTCCAGAGGCTTTTTTTTCTTTGCTGTTAGTTGATAATAGGCAAGCTCCAAACGTTTATAAGTTAACCATCGTTGTGGGGTCATGGTAAATGCTTTTTTGAAATCCCGTTTAAATGTTGTGAGGCTTCTGCCAGTGAGGTAACCAAACTTTTCCAGCGGAAGATTGAACATAAAATTCTTCTCCATATAATCGACTAGGTTGATCTTTCCGGGTTCTTCAAAATTAGCAAGTAATTGATCGATCCTTTTATCCAGGGTTCTGAGAATGCTGATGGCTTCGGTAATTTTAATCGCAGCAATATCCTCAGGGATATCTTTCATGTCAAAATAAGGGATAAGCGAAGCTAGACAGCTTTCTAGGAGAGGATGATTATTGAAACAAAAAATCTTCGGTGAATTTTGTGCTTGGGGATCTATGGTCTTACCAGCATAAAAATTTTTTAATGTTTCTAATGATAAATGCATGACTACCGTCTTGTGAGGTTCGCCATCTTTAGGGTAATTAATTATTGTAGCCAATTGGTTTCTGGGAATTAAAAAGATATCCCCTTTTCCAAATAGATAGGTGGCATCAGCCTGTACAATCTTGGTTTCTCCGGAAAGAAACCAGACCAACATATGTTGGTCAAACATAATGTCCGATTTAAAAAATTGGTCTTCGTAGCTGGAAAGCTTTATATCTTCGGTGATGTATCGGGCTTGGTATTCCATGATTTTTGCTTTTTTATGAAAGAAATCAATGAGGTAAATATAAGAAATAACATAATTTACTTTGTTTAAAAGTTCATTGCTGAAAATAGAGAGGCAGAAGGGCCATCTTGCCTCTCTTTTATGCTTGAAAGTAATAAATGGATTTATGGATTGAAACGGATACCTGTCATCTCTTCGGTGAGTTTCCAAAGTCTTTTGGCGTTAGTTTCATCCAGTGAATAGGGATGTACCCCTTTTTGGACGGTAATATCTGATGAGACTACTGCGATATCTCCGTCTTCACAATAAACGCCGCCAATATGATCAAGCATAGGGCTTGTTGCACACCATACCGTTGTGGCAGCTCCTTGTGGGATCGTTTTTAGCGATGCAGCTACTTCGGGTAACATATTACCGTCTGCATCCACAAACCCCATTTTGTGGAATAGCTCCAATGGGACTTCTCTGCCCAATTCTGTGTCGCCGATAGAACCGGGATGAACCGCATAACTTCTGATATGAACAGATTGTCCTCGAGCGTCCAATTCCATTGAAAAAAGATTGACTGCGGTCTTGGATTGTCCATAGCCCTGTAATGTTTCATATTCTCTGTGCAGGAAATTAGGATCATCAAAATTAAAAGGTGCGAAATAGTGGCCATGAGAGGAAACATTAACCACTCGCGCTCCGTTGGCTTTTTTAAGGGAAAGCCATAATCTGGAGCTGAGCTGAAACAAGGCTAAATAGTTGGTAGCGAGTTGTGATTCTATACCCCGTTCATCTCTACGCAAAGGGACCCACATAATACCTGCATTGTTAATGAGTAAATGTAAAGGTCTTCCTGAAGCGACAAAATTTTCTGCGAAAACATCAATAGAGGCGGGAGACATTAGATCCATTGCTGCAATTTCAATATTGGATATTCCTTCCAGATTTTTCTTTGCTTTGTCGATATCACGTGCAGCGACAATTACGGTAGCTCCGGCTGCGGCGAGTATTCTTGTGGTTTCCAGTCCAATCCCTGTGTTGCCGCCTGTTACGATAGCTGTTTTGCCGGTAAGATCGATGTTTTGAATCACATCATTAGCCGTTGATTTTACATTGAAGCCCGAACCTATAGGTTGTTGTTGAGCTCCCTGATAATTATTCTTTTCCATTTTGGATACATTTAATTGTTATTACTGAGACAAAATTAGGACGGATCAATGTGTTCTGTTTTGTTCAAAAGGCCTAATTAACTTTGTTCAAAAGGGCAGGGGATCTTGATCAGGATATAAGCAGAAAAAAGGCAGGATCTTCAAAATTCTGCCTTCTATTTCGATGTTTTGGGCAAGTGTTACATTACTCCCAAGCCATGAATCCTCATAAGCAAAATACATCAGTTTTAATGATTAGAAAGTTGAGGATCCATAATCGTATATACATTACTGATTGTAGCAAGCCACATTTCAACGACTTCAGGAGTGGCCCGGTCAGCTTTATCAAAAAAGAGATGCTCTTTGATCTGAAAACCGCAGTACGTATAGATACCTTTATCAGATGTCAGTAATAATGCTTTATCCATACCGATAGCGGTATATTCTTCGTGGGATTTTCCGTGGGTATTGAGAATTATAGCCTGTTTTCCGGCTAATAATCCTTTTTGTATTCCCTGATCATAACGATAGGCAAACCCGTAGCTGAATACCCTGTCGATATACCCTTTCATAATGGCCGGCATGCCGGTCCACCAAATCGGATAGATAAAGGTGACCACATCTGCCCAGGAAATATACTCCTGTTCTTGTCTGATAAGTTCATTAACGTAGCCTTTTCGTTGTCCGTCCATATCTTCCAATGATAATACAGGGTCAAATCCCAGTTGATACAGGTCTCTGGTAATTACTTTATGCTTCTGTTGTTGCAGAACGTTTTCAATAGATTGTTTAAACTGAGCATTCAGACTTTCCTGATTGGGATGGGCGTAAATAATAAGATGTTTCATACCGTTACTTTTAATTGATTGAACAGTACAAAAGTAAAATAGGGAACACCTCAAAAATTGTAAGAAAACGAAACGGGTTATTCATCAGCCCGGCAAATATCCTGCTGGAATTTTAGGTAATTCTTAGGCGAAAGATTAATGAAATGTTTAAAGTCGTGAATAAGCTGGCTTTGATCATAATAACCACATTGATCGATGATTTCAAACCAGTTGACTTTTTCTTTAGAAAAATCTGTCTGCTGAATCAATTCAATGGCTTTAACAAAACGATGGTATCGATTCACTTCCTTTGCACTGAAGCCAAAGTGCCTTTTATGGATCAATTGGATGTTTCTTTCACTTTGTCTAGCTTCTTCAGCAATGGATTTGATGGAGTTCATCGTATCCGATCTGAAATTAGCCAATAGCGTAGAGGTGGCATTCTGCTGATTAAGATAGGGTTTGCAGAAATTAAGAATATGGTCTACCTTTTCTTCTGTGGCGGAAATACTATCTAATTGAAACCATAAACGGGTAAAACAATTTTCTTCCATAGCTTCATCTGGGTGAACAGGCAAATGATCAGATAGAAATGCTTTGCCAAAAAAACGATAAAATGCATCAGCCATGAAATTAGCAACTAGGATAATGGAATCGGGGGGAAGGCTGTATTCAAATGCTGATTTAATAGGTCCCAAAACGATACATTTGTCAACTTCAATTTTTGTTTTTTGCTTGGAAACCAAAAATGCCTGAACTCCGAAATTAAAAACCATAATGGTTTGAAAAGAAGGGAGAAGGGTTTTGGTTATGGTATGTTCAGACTTATTTTCAGCATAATAGAAATGAGAGAACACTGTTTCAAACTCTTTAGGAGCAGAAATTCTGAAACTACGATATGTTTCTTCCTTTGGTTTCATTTATAACTACCAATATAAGAAAAATCTATGTTTTTGATCCTCATAGTTTGGATTATTTAAAAGCTCTTTATTCCTTTATAACCCGCCCAGTATTTTTCCTACCACAGGGAGACAAAGCCGGAAACTCCACTTTTGACTATCTGAACAGTGCATTCTTATTTGTCCTTCACAGCGGCTTAATAATGATAAAAATCGACAAAAAATTGAGACAGAAAGGCTACTAAAATTTTTGCTTTTAATGTATTTTTCTATAATTGTAAAACTTTAAACGATATCTAAAAATATTTGAGAAAACATCAGATAACCAATGAAGATTTTAAAGCAAGCTGTTCCATTTTGTTACTTTCGCACATCAAAGTTTTTGTCTGCCACGTGGAAGGTCAATTAATCAAAAATACGTTAATTATGAAAAGGATGCACTTTATTTTAGTCATGCTAATATCCACAGCGGTTATTTTTCATGCGAAGGCTCAAACAAATAATAACAACAACAACAACAACAACAACAATTACGATTTTTTTGATACTGTTGTAAACAACCACAATCAAATCTTTCCGGCTTCAGGTATCCCTTCGGCGATCGAAATGGTGCTAAAGTATTGCAAAGTGGTGGATTTTAATTTTTATGACTTGCAAATTAAATGGCAAAATAAAACGGATGGTTCTTTTCGCGACTTTGATAAAAAGGAATTATACGGAATTACTTTTTCCCAGAAATTTAATTTGCCACGGGATGAAAGTTTTCCGGTGGACAGTCTTTTTCAAGCGATAGAGAATGAATTGAAATCTGGGAAAAAGGTAATTATCGCACTTCAGGTGGAAACAGGTTGGTCCATTTTTGTCGTCTATAAACAAACTCCGGATGGCGAATTTGTTTCTTACAGCAAGTACGGCAGCCATACAACGATATTTCGAAATACAAAAGAAATTGTGAAAAAGTCTAACGGTACAGAAATCATGACGTACAGCATTGCACCTCATTTGTAGTGAAGTATTATCTTATCTTACAATCAAAAGTAATTTAAATTATGAAAAAAGTTCTCTTAAGTTTAGTTGTGTTAATGTCCACATCTTTTGTTTTTCATTCGAACGCTCAAACACATAAAGACGATAATTTTGAGTTTTTTGATACTGTCATAAATAACCACAATCAACTCTTTCAAATGTCTTGCATTCCATCTGCTATCGAAATGATCTTAAAGTATTACAAAGTGGTGGATTTTGATTTTTACGGCTTACAAATTAAATGGCAAAACAAAGCAGATGGTTCTTTCCGGGATTTTGACAATAAAGAATTATACGGTATTACTTTTACTCAAAAATTTGTTTTACCCCGAGATTCTAGCTTTCCTGTGGACAGCCTTTTTCAAACGATAGAAAATGAATTGAAGTCTGGGAAAAAGGTTATTATCTCCCTTCCGGCAGATGGTGGCTGGCATATGTTTGTTATATGCAAACAAACTCCGGATGGAGACTTTGTATCATATAGCAAACTTGGAAGTCATACATTAATACTTAGAAATACAAAGGAGATTGTGAAAAAGTCTAATGGTACGGAAATCATGACCTATCGCACTCCTCCTGGTATGTAGCCTTTGCGAGAAAGCCCTTTTAAGAATAGTTCCCTATCATTTTGCCAAACTGTTATTTGGTCCCAATAAGTCTGGAAAAATCTACAGGATTCTGATCAGTCAAAATCAAATTTAAAGTTTATATCTAATAAACTATTTAGTTCATCCGCAAGTTGGATTTGCACTAGTTCCCTTAATTTTGGTCCCAACAAGCATTAAAATCAAGGTTAGTATTGACATCTCCTTATAGCGGATTGACAGAAAAGAATCTGCACATTTTGAAGACTATCCTTAACAGATAACTTCCTTTCCAATTGTCCTCTTTTTTATCGTATTGAAGTAGCTAGGTTTCTGGAGAGATTTTCTCTCCTTTATCGGTTGAATGTTCACCAAGCGTAATCGTGATCTCTGAAGGAAGTGCGGGAATAATTTTGGCATAGGCTTTTTCGCCACCAAGGAATTCGATTATTGCTGACATCGCCTTGTAACCAATTCCCGGCTGAATAAGAACTCAGCTATGCCGCCATAATGAATCTCGGTGCCATGAAAAATAATACCATTCAGCAATAAAATTGTTTAAATCTGTAAAATACGCTACCCAGTGGATTTCGTTATTTTTTTTGCGTTTTTTGTAGGTTGAATACCGTCCCGGCTGGGTCAGTAATCCAATGCATATTTTCCGGTAATTCTTCAATTTCATCACAGGTTTCCACCCCGTTGGATAGTAAATATGCTGTCGCCATTTCTACGTCAGGAACCATAAGCTGTAACCAAGTTTCAGAATGTGTGTAATTGTCCACACAGTCAAGCCATATAATATTATTGCCGAATTTTACTTCACATGTCCTCGACACAGTTGGGTTGTTAATCGGCTTTTCCTCCACGTTAAACTTTAAAACATCCCTATAAAAAACGACTGTCTTTTCATATTTGCTTTTGGGAATTTTTAGGGCAATATTAATTCCTGCCTCAAATTTTGTGTTCATATTTTGTGACTTTAGGTACTATACAAAGTAATCAAAATGCTAAATCAATACTCTTATCTTATGGCAAGATTTGCACATTTTATACTGAACATTATCATTTTATTCTTTTTTAGTCGAAATGGCTTTTTATCTTTCCTTTTTTATAAATTTAAAAGATAATAAAAGGCTGTTGCTTAGGTTCTTGAAAGATTGAAGGATTTCTAATCCGCGGCTATCGCCAATACGCGACCCGTTGGCTGTAATTTTAAACCAAAGCTCAACCAAAATAAATAATATCTTCACAATTTAAATCTAAAAAACTATGGGACATTATTATAATTACGTCAATGTGCTTTCTTTAACAGAAAGAGAGTTTAGTGATAAATCAACCAAAGAAGTTGATTTAAAGAATCTAGAAAATTTACTAAATCGAATTCTGATGAAATAGAATAGTATTGCCAAAAGCGGGGAGGACTTGGGGGCAGAAACTTTTCGGCTCTAAAAGAACTTATGTCGTAGCTTGACATGTTGGTGCTGCGAAAGGGCCGTCTTCACCAAGCTGCCGAACCGTTACAAGCAACCGTGAAAATGACGTCAAACAAATAACAGGACTGAAATGAAACTTTCACATAAATTAGAAAATATACTGACAAAGATCACTGAAAAGAACACGAAACTTGGAGACTTACGAATTGTTGCCAAGGATATTAAAAAAGACCACGAATTGGCAATGGAACTTTGGTCATCCAAGCTTTTTTTTGCTCGTCAATTGGCAATCTTGATTATGGACAAGAAACTTTTAACCGAAGAAGTGATTGATCAATTAATTGCGGACATTAAGCAACATAACGAAAACGAGAAACTTCAAATGATTGATTGGCTCATGGCGAACCAACTAACAAAAGACAAAAAGACAATTGCTTTAATAGAAAGTTGGGCAGATAACCAGTCCTCGCTAAAAAGACGAATTTATTGGTATTTTCAAGGCCGTTTGCGCTGGACTGGACAACCACAACCCAACAGCGAAGAATTACTTACTAAAATTGAAAGTAAAATTGAAAAAGAAGAGCCGGAAGTGCAATGGGCAATGAATTTCACAACAGGTTGGATTGGAGTTTATGAAAAAAAATATCGAAATCGTTGTATAGCACTTGGCGAAAAAACTGGACTTTATAAAGGGAAAATGGTTTCAAAAGGTTGTACACCTGAATATTTACCAGAATTTATTGTCATTGAAAGCGATAAACGAAAGCTATAAAAGCATTATTTTTCGAATATCCACAACTGACTGACCAAAAGCCTGTGATAATAGGCCTATTAGTAGAATACATATAAATGATAGCTTACAAATCGAGAAAATCCCCATTGTATTAATATATAGCTCAGTATCTAAATTACACATCTATTTTTTATAAAAAATGATTATCTAACTCTTTGTGAATTATGATCTAGTTTAAAAAAAGGGAATTCACTGTTTAACAATGTTAGACTGTAAAACTGAATTTCTTATAAGCATAAAAAGTTGATTAATGTCCAGGTTAGGGGATAAAACCGATTGGACATAATTTGTACATCGCTTTGCTTCCCCAAGAAAAGTTTGATGTACAATGAGTAAAACGACCGTGTCGGGATAAAAATAATTTACAAACGAAAAGAAAAGTGCTGTGTCTTTAAATACGAGGCGATAATCTATCAACAGCAATTCTGGCCTTTCATTGATGTAAGAATTGCTGCTGATAGAATCAATAGAAGTTGCTTCAAGTACAATATTTGCGGGACTTTGTATATGCTCAGAAAAAAGTATACGGTAGGCGGACAGTAGCTTTCTCAAATTCGTAATAATACCAATATTGATTTTTTCCATATCTAACGATATTATTGTTATTTACAAGCTTTCTACTTATCGCTACCGATATATTGACACCTTTAAAATTGAGGTATACGTTGATTTAGGGATAGCATGTCAGATTGTGCTGAAAAGCATTTTCTCCCTTTTCGGCTTCTTTATCACTTACAGTTTTTCGAAGTGATTGGCTCGAGAACCTATTTTTGTTTTTGGTATAGCATATTTCGATTCCTTCCGAGATACAATAATCCTTTCCTGAAAAATCGACCAATTTATATTCTTCACCTATAAAATACTTGTGAATGGGCAGCGACTGAAGCATATCCGTGATGTCTTTATCCGATTCAAAAGGAATAATTTCATCAACAAATTGACAACCCTCCAATTTGATAAACCGTTCAACCATTGTTTGTGCTGCATCTTGGGATTCAGCATTCTGTATGTTTGAATCGGTTTTAAGTCCTACAACCAAATAATCACATTTGCTCTTAGCTTCCTGTAGTGCAACAATATGGCCCACATGTAACATGTCGAATACGCCGAAAATAATACCTACGTTCATATATTCATTATTAGTTTATGCATTTATACGTTTTAAGGCGTAGTTAACTCCCTCATTTATGTTCACGACAGAACCCGGACTGACTCTTTCTTTCGATGCAATTATTCGGCGTAAAGAAGAACTCGAAAACCTGTTTTCCCGTCTATTGAAATACAATTCTATTCCTTTTTCTTCGCAATATTGCCTTCCTGTAAATGCTTTATCCATATATTCATCGCCTAAAATCCGCACATGTATTTTGAACGAACGTAGTACATCTTCCAGATCCTGTTCTGTTGCATATGGAATAATCATATCTACATGTTTACATGCCTTTAATTGCATATAGCGTTCAAATACAGATTGTGTTGGTTTGTTTTTCTCTGGACGATCAAGTGTTGGATCGGTTTGTAGGCCGCAGATCAGAAAGTCGCAATGTTCTTTGGCATCTTCGAGCATTTTAATGTGACCTGCATGGAGCAGATCAAAAGCAGAAAACGTAATTCCTATTTTTTTCATTTTATATTATTTTATAAACTGCAATTATTGAAGAGGTATAGGTAGAACGTAGCTCAAAAAGATTCGTTTTAATTTTAAATTATTTTTTTTCTGCAGTATTTTCAGATTTCTTAGACCTTTTTCCATCTCTCTTTTTTGAAATTCGTATGAACTAAAATTGCTGGCCGACGTTCTGATCTAAAATGAAATTCAGCGAGCCATGCAGATGAATAGAAATGTATCTATAAATACACCAAAGACTACTTACAGAATTCAGTTTCACAAAGAATTTAACTTTTCCGACTTCAAAAGAATCATTCCTTACTTAAGAGACCTGGGCATCGATACAATTTATGCTGCACCTATTTTTCAGTCAACACCAGGGAGTATGCATGGTTATGACGGCACAAATTTGAATAAAATAAATAGTGAACTTGGTACGCTGGACGAGCTGAGATCCATTAAAAAAGAGTTAAGTGAATATCATATCAAATGGTTACAGGATATTGTTCCTAACCATATGGCGTTTCATCCCTCGAATGAATGGCTAATGAATCTGCTCGAATTTGGACAGACATCAAAATTTAGCCATTTTTTTGATACCTGCTATAGTTCCAATTTATTCGAGAAAGGAAAGTTAATGGTGCCTATCTTGTCTAAGACTTTAGACGAAGCGATTTCAAACCATGAAATTGCTGTCGTTTTCTCAGACGATAGTCTTCGGCTTTCTTATCAGGAAAACCTTTATCCACTTTCCCCTGAATCCTATTTTTTCGTCCTTAATGATTATTTAAAAGAGAGCCAATCGGATTTTAGTGGACTTCTGGTTCAAATAAATACGGTTCAAGCTAATGGAGATGTCGAGGAATGGAGACAGCTGCGTGTCCATATTTTTAAGAACCTTTCTAATGAGAAATTAAAGCATGTCCTTGATCAATTTAATAATAATCTGGAAAGTATTCACAAACTGGTAGCTAGTCAGATTTATGAGCTTTGTCCTTGGTGGTTTACAAATCAACGTATAAATTTTAGACGTTTTTTTACGGTCAATGAATTGATTTGTTTAAATGTACAAGACAAACATGTATTTGAGCAGTCTCATAAGCTGATAAAAAAACTTGTCGATGAAGAACTGTTTGATGGATTAAGGATTGATCATATTGATGGACTTTATAAACCTACTGACTATTTATTTAATTTGAGGAAATTAATCGGTCCACAAACTTATATCGTTGCTGAAAAAATACTTGAACAGAGGGAGAAACTTCCACTCGAATGGCCTATACAGGGAACAACAGGCTACGATTTTTTGTCGGTTTCCAATAATGTTTGCTCCTGTAAATCGGGAAAGAAAATATTGGATAAGTATTATAGAAAAGTCATTGGAGAAAATCTATCCATTAAAAAACAACAGTATATAAAAAAGAGCATAATTCTCGATGAATACATGCAGGGCGAGCTTAATAACCTGGCCCGGTCATTGGCATCACTTTTAGCCGTTAAAAGTCCGAATAAGCTAGGGCCTTTAAAAGATATTCTAACCTCTTTTCTAGGATTTTTCCCTGTTTATCGATTATATGACGAAAGCTTTCCACTGGTGGCAAACAATTTTGATCTGCTGTCTTCTCTTTTTAAAAAGTTGACCCGAAAGCCCGAGCTCGATCAAAAGCTGGTTAATCAATTTCGAGAACTGTTTGAGCAAGCACAGGCAGATTCAAAATCGCTGAGCCATACTGTTGTGGCTGATTTTTTTCTCCGATGTATGCAGTTGGCGGGCCCAGTAATGGCTAAGGGTGTGGAAGATACGTTAATGTATACATACAACCGTTTTATAGGACACAATGAAGTCGGCGATCATCCGGATAACTGGGGGCTAAGTAAAAAGAAATTCCACAGATTAATGCAGGAAAGGCAAAAATTTTGGCCACTGTCCATCAATGCAAGTTCTACACACGATACCAAACGTGGTGAGGATTCGCGAAGTCGCTTATTAGTCCTCACTGCTATGGCTCAGAAATGGGTTAAACAGGTTCAGATCTGGCAAGATGTGGTTTGGAATGAATATCGAAAAGACCTCCCACATCCGAATGATGAATATTTTATTTATCAGTCGCTGGTAGCCTCTTATCCAATGGAAAAACAGCATGGAGAAGCATATGACGTATTTGAAAAACGTTTTTTGGACTACATGGTTAAATATCTACGCGAAGGGAAAGAGCGCTCGAGCTGGGAAAATCCAAATTTAACCTATGAAGACGCTGTTCGGGAATTTGCCTCTTTTTTGCTTGATAAAGATCGTCCATTTTTTACGAGCTTTTATCAATTTATTGAAGCGGTAGCTGATTTCGGGATTTTAAACTCGCTTACACAGCAAATCTTGAAATTTACTTGTCCCGGTGTACCTGATATTTACCAGGGGTCGGAACTCTGGAACCATAGTTTTGTTGATCCCGACAATCGACGACCGATAGATTATCAATTAAGTGAAAATCTGCTGAAGGCTATTGAAAATATGCCCAACGACAGTCGAATTAGACAATTATGGCAAAATAGATACGATGGGACAATTAAGCTATGGTTAGTTAGGGAATTGGTAAAACTCAGAAAGCATGATGCTGCACTTGCATCAGATAGCAGTTATATTCCATTAAAAGTAAGCGGTCGTTATCGTAAACATATTTTGGCATTCGCGCGTAGATCTGGCGATGATTGGATGATCGTAGTACTTCCGCTACACTTGGCTGCTATCGGTAAAATCTCCAAATTCGTACCTGGCTCATTTGACTGGGCAGATACGAGCGTTCATCTTTCCGTAAATCATTCCGTGACCTGGCATCACATGCTATTTGACATAGTGGGCGAAGGCACAGAAATTTCAGTGAATGCCATTTTTAGGGATCTTCCAATGGCTATTTTAAAATACAAAAGTGCCCCACCTAAGCGTAGTGCGGGTGTTTTGATGCATATCAGCTCATTGCCATCATCCTATGGAATTGGTGATTTGGGATCCGGAGCTCGTCGTTTTGTTAAACAGCTGCATTATAGCGGCCAAAGCTGGTGGCAGGTACTTCCTTTAGGGCCGACAGATGTTGAGCAAAACCATTCTCCTTACAGCACCCTAAGTAGTAGAGCAGGTAATCCGTTATTCATCGATTTAAACGAATTACTAGAATTTGGCTTATTGGAAAGAGGGGAACTAAAGACTTTAAAAAGAAATAGTTCTAAAACAATAGACTTTGCTGCTATAGTGTTCACAAAATACAAACTTTTGGAGAAGGCATTTAATAGTCTTTCTGTTCAACATGCGCTTGATTTCTCCGAATTTGTAGACCGTGAATCTTCGTGGCTTAAGGATTATGCGCTTTTCAAAGTTCTAAAAAACAGACATGGGAATCGTCCTTGGTACGATTGGCCAACACAATACAAACATCGCGACAGCGCCGCACTTAACGATTTTGCAATTGAATTCGCAGATGAATTGCGAAAGGAAAAATGGTTTCAATACCTATTTTTCAGACAATGGGATGCCATAAGAAAGTACGCATACGATTATGGCATAAGATTTATTGGTGATATCCCATTTTATGTTGCCTATGATTCTGCCGATGTTTGGGCCAATCCGCACTATTTTTCCATAGGAGCAAATGGTATTATTAAAAATGTTGCTGGGGTTCCGCCTGATTACTTTAATGCAGCGGGGCAATTATGGGGAATGCCGACTTATCATTGGGGATCGCTCAAAAAAGATGGCTACAAATGGTGGATTGAGCGACTGTCACACAATTGCGCGCTGTTTGATAGGTTACGGCTTGATCATTTTAGGGCATTTTCTTCCTATTGGGAAGTTCCCTTTGAAGAAACTTCCGCCAAGAATGGACGTTGGTCAACAGGTCCTGGTTCGGATTTTTTTGATCAAGTAAAAGTTCATTTAGATGACATGCCTTTTATCGCTGAAGATCTTGGAGATATCGATGCGAAGGTATATGATCTGCGCGATCAATACAACTTTCCGGGCATGGCGGTTTTACAGTTCGCTTTTGATAACGATATGGCACATTCACCCCATATTCCACATCATTATTGCAGAAATTCTGTTGCCTATCCTGGAACACACGATAATAATACGACACTTTCTTGGTATGGTGAAGATCTTAAATCATCGAGTAAAATAAATATCAATACCTATTTTGGACAAATTGTTGACAGTGGAAATGTAAATGAGGTCCTCATACGATCACTTTACGCTTCTGTCGCAGATACAGTCATTGTTGAGATGCAAGATATCCTCAATCTTGATGGATCGTGTCGTATGAACCGACCTGCCAGTACGACCGGAAATTGGCTGTGGCGCATGCAGAAAAGGGCTTTTTCTCCAAAACTTCAGGCGAGATTAAATGATTATACAAAATTATACAACCGTTAAACATAAAGATGGAAACAAAAATCAATACTGGAAGCCCTTATCCTTTAGGCGCAACTTACGATGGAGAAGGGGTTAACTTTGCCCTTTTCTCCGAAAATGCCGAAGCTGTCGAACTTTATCTCTATGATAGTTCGAACCAACAAGAAATCGAGAAATTTAAAATAACGGAGAAGACGCATCAAGTTTGGCATATTTATGTTTCGGGAATTAAACCAGGACAACTATACGGTTATCGTGTGCATGGTCCTTACGATCCGGCCCAGGGGCATCGTTTTAACCCGCATAAATTACTGATTGATCCCTATGCAAAAGCAATTTCGGGTGTCGTACAATGGAATGATGCTTTATTTGCGTACAATATAGGAGAGGACGATTTGAGTTTGGATACAACTGATAGCGCTCCTTTCGTCCCGAAATCCGTAGTTATAGACGGTCATTTTGATTGGGGGGACGACCATCCTCCGCGTATACCGATGCACCAAAGTGTGATTTATGAAACACATGTAAAAGGTTTTACAGCAACTCATCCGGAGATTCCCGAAGAAATAAGAGGAACATACGCTGCCTTGGCGCATCCTGTCACCATAAATTACTTAAAGGAATTGGGGATCACTGCAATAGAATTATTGCCTATACACCATTTTATTACAGACCGTCACCTACAGGATAAAGGACTAACTAACTATTGGGGATATAACAGTGTTGGTTTTTTTGCCCCTGATGTACGCTACTCTGCTTCAGGTACCCATGGAGAACAGGTCGTGGAATTCAAGGAAATGGTAAAGGCACTTCATGGGGCAGGGATAGAAGTTATCCTTGATGTCGTTTACAATCATACTGGAGAAGGAAATGAAATGGGGCCAACACTCTCTTTTAGAGGAATTGACAATGCTTCATATTATCGTTTGGCTGAAGATCCACGTTATTATATGGATTTTACTGGAACAGGCAATACATTGAATACCCGCCAGCCTAACGTACTACGGTTGATCATGGATAGTTTACGCTATTGGGTGCAGGAAATGCACGTTGATGGATTCCGTTTTGATCTGGCATCAGCATTAGCGCGGGAGCTCCATGACGTAGATAAATTGAGCTCTTTCTTTGACGTTATCCATCAGGATCCCGTGATCTCACAGGTTAAACTAATTGCCGAACCATGGGATATTGGAGAAGGAGGGTATCAGGTCGGCGAGTTCCCCGCCGGTTGGGCCGAATGGAATGGAATGTATCGTGACTGTATCCGCGATTATTGGATCGGAGCGGACAGTATGATCGCTGAATTTGCTAATCGCCTGACTGGATCGTCCGATTTATACCGGGGAGACAATCGTACACCTTCCGCCAGTATAAATTTCATTACTGCTCATGACGGATTTACGCTCCACGATCTGGTATCGTACAACGAAAAGCACAATGAAGCTAATGGTGAGGATAATAAAGATGGAGAAAGCCACAACCGCTCCTGGAACTGTGGGGCAGAAGGACCTACAGATGATTCTACGGTAAATAACCTAAGAGAAAAACAAAAAAGAAACATGCTCGTCACATTATTTCTTTCCCAGGGAGTACCTATGCTTGTCGCTGGCGATGAACATGGGCGAACACAGCAGGGCAATAATAACGCCTATTGTCAGGACAATGAGATTTCATGGCTCAACTGGGACAATGTGGACGTATCTTTATTGGACTTCACTAAAAAATTGATCCATTTTAGGCGAGAACATCCGGTATTCTGTCGTCGCAAATGGTTTCAAGGATTGCCTATCCGCGGTACAGGTGTTGAAGATATCGTATGGTTTCTTCCAGATGCATCTGAGATGGATGATCATCACTGGCAGGAAGACTATGCGCGCTCACTCGCTGTGTTTTTAAACGGTGCGGGAATTAGATCAGTAGATACCGATGGAAAGAAAATCGTGGATGCTAATTTTTACCTGTTATTTAATGCGTATTGGGAAGATGTAACCTACACGCTCCCCGGTGAAAATTATGGGGCTGGTTGGTTTAAGATCTTAGATACGAATAATGATACGATAGAAAGCTTTGGAAACTATTCAGCAGGAGATGCTATTTTAGTGCCCTCACGTTCTATACTTTTATTTCAGTCACAATAAAGTGGGGATATATATGAGCAAGACAGGAATTCAACAATTGGGTATTCGTCGCAACGGTGACCTTTGGCAGATTCGCGTATGGGCTCCAATGGCAAAGAATGTGCTTTGCCGATTTTATCAAAAAGATATGGAGATCGCGCTTAAGCCCCAACAATATGGTTATTGGTACGCGGAGACTGATTTGTTAACAGCTGGAGATTTATACTGGATCAGTGTCGATGGCAACGAATTGCCGGATCCGATTTCGCTCTCCCAGCCAGAAGGTGTACATGGTCCCTCAAAAGTCGTTGATCTTACTTTTTCTTGGACCGATAATGACTATCGGCCTCCAGCATTGTCTGATTTTATTATTTACGAGCTTCATGTAGGAACATTTACCTCATCCCATGATTTTGATGGTGTTATCAAAAAGATTCCCTATCTGAAAGATTTGGGGATCACTGCTATTGAAATTATGCCTGTTGCACAGTTTCCTGGTGAAAGAAATTGGGGCTACGATGGTGTTTTTCCTTTTGCAGTGCAGCATTCCTATGGTGGCGCTTCGGAATTTCAAAGGCTTGTGAATTCCTGTCATGAGGCCAATATTGCGGTAATTTTGGATGTTGTCTATAATCACCTCGGGCCAGAGGGAAACTATTTCTCGAATTATGGCCCATATTTTACCGACAAATACCATACGCCCTGGGGTAATGCGCTGAATTATGACGATAGCTATTGTCATGGACAGCGGGATTTGGTACTGAACAATGTACGCATGTGGTTTGAAGACTTTCATATCGATGCGCTGCGTTTGGATGCGGTACATGCAATCAAGGATTTTAACGCTGTTCATATCCTTCAGCAAATTCGTAAGGAAACGGATGAAATTATTGCTAAATCCGAAAAAAGCCATTTTCTTTTTATTGAATGCGATCTCAACGATAGACGATTTTTAGACCCATTAGCGAAAAATGGTTTCGGGATGGACGCACAATGGCTAGATGAATTTCACCACTCTTTAAGAGTAAGCGTGGGCGAACCCAAAAAAGGGTACTATGAGGAATTTAGTGGATTGGCCGATCTCGCAAAAGCTTATGAAAAAGCATATGTATTCGATGGTAACTATTCTCCCCATCGGGAAAAATTCTTTGGAACGGACACTCTCGGTATCAAAGGGGATCATTTTATAGTTTTCTGCCAGAATCATGATCAAGTCGGCAATAGGATGATGGGCGATCGCGCGGCTTCACTCTATCCTGTAGAAACAACGCGACTTATGGCCTTTGCCGTGTTCATATCCCCGTATCTTCCTTTACTATTCATGGGAGAAGAATGGGGTACAGAAAGAGCTTTTCCCTATTTTACCAGTCATAGTGACCCCAAACTTGTAGAGCAGGTGAGACAGGGAAGAAAAAAAGAGTTTGAAGATTTTTTTGAAGATTCAGAATTTCTCGATCCGCAGGACGAGACGATATTTAGGAATACCGTTTTGAATTGGGACGAACAGGATAGCGAGGTCCATCAGAAACATTTATCTTATTATAGATCCCTGATAGCATTCCGTAAAACCAATCCTGTGCTGAAAAATATACAGCGCGATGAAATGACGGCCAAATGCCTCCCGGAGCAAAAAGTACTTATCTTAGCGATGAAGAAAAGCGATAGTTCTTTATTTGCAATGATGAATTTTTCTGCCACTGTACAACAGGTAACGCTGCCTGAAGATCTGCAATGGAAAATTATATTTAATACGAATGAAATGGATGCCGCGGTTTTGTCAGATACTGATTATGCTCAAATCACTGTCGCATCGCTAAAGCCTTGGTCAGGTCAGGTCTATATTTCTATCTAGATGTATGGTATATAAAAATTTTTATATACCATACATCAGATTTTTATCTCTCGTTAAGCAGCCCCTCGGATGACACGTAACAGAACGACAATAATGGCGATAACTAATAAAACGTGAATTATATTACCTGTAGCATAACCTCCAAAGAAACTAAACGCCCAAATAATGACTAAAATAACAGCAATGATATATAATAAATTTCCCATAATATATTTGTTTTTGCAGTAGAACAGCCTTCGATGGATTATGGTTTGAATGGATAAAATTTAAACGTTAGTTGTTCGTTATCAATCGTCAGTTGTTAGTTATTAATAAGGTGTACAGTTGTCAGCGGCCGACTACCAAACTGGTTTGCAAATAACACTTTAGAATCAACGTATTTATAACATTTCCCATATATAAATACCCTATTGTCTTTTTTTATTATTTGCTTATTTTTTTATCTGTATTTAAAATTAAGGGCAAAAATCCATTAAAATTTGCTTAATAGGCTTTGTAAATAAGGACAACGTATTTTTACCGCTAACGATGCAATTTATTTTACGGGCAAATTGGCCCTCAAAATTAGCACTCTTCTTGTTATCCTTTTCTTGTAAAATCATTTTAAACAATCAGTTGAATAAAGAAAGAGGATAAGTTATGAACAACCACAATTTAAATGTACTCATCAACGAAAAAAGAAGTTTACTTCATCATTTTGCTGCTAAATTTACTGCTGATCCGGATGAAAAGGAAGACCTGATCCAAGAAACTTGGATACGCGCATTGAAGTCCATAGACAATTTTGTTCAGCATCCGAAGCTAATGAGCTGGTTATATGTAATTATGAAACATACTTACATCAATAAGTATAGAAAAGCAAAGCGTACCACCGAAATTCAAGATCAATATGTGGTCTTGGAAAGTACAAATACAATAGAACTCAACAAAGGGATCAATAAGTTTATGGCCGAAGATATCGAACGGGCGATGAACAGCTTAACGGCGGAAAACTATGAAATTTTTCGTTTGTTTTTAGATGGTTATAAATACCATGAAATTGCATCCTATTTTGATATGCCAGAAGGTACAATAAAAACTCGAATCCATATGGTAAGAAAAAAGCTGCAAAAACAGCTTAAGGTCTACCGGTTAAATTGACAATCCCTACAAATAAAACAAGAGCTAACGTTTCAGTTTAGTTTGATATTTGCGAAAGGCTGACCTTTTAAGGTCAGCCTTTCTTTCGTATACTTTCAAAACAATAGTCCTTTGCGGAAATCGTATGTTCATCAACTGAACATGATTGCACTCCGACGAAGGTTCATCCTGGCTGCAGCTTTTCAACTATTTTCCAATTGTCCTCTTTTTTATCATAGCGAAGTAGCCAGGTTTCCTGGGGGACTTTCTCTTCCTTCCCGGTTGAATGTTCACCCACCGTAATCGTGATCTCTAAAGGAAGAGCATGCATAATTTCGGCATAGGCTTTTTCGCCGCCAAGGAATTCGATAATTGCTGGCATCGCATTATAACCAATTTCCGGGCTGAATAAGAACTCAGCTATGCCGCCATAATGAATCTCAGTACCATGAAAAATAATACCATTCATAATCTTACAAATTGAAAGTTAAAGTTATAGTGATCTTATCTCAGGTCATAAATTTTGGAATTTTGATCTGCGATAATTCTAACAGTCGTATGCCATTTTTGTTTTTTTAGCAATCCAATAATTTATTTTACAAAAGCAATCTATTTGTTTTTGAGACGTGTTATATCAGTAATTAAAAGCAGGAGCTTGAGGGTGAAATAGAAAAATTTTCAGGCAAAAAGGATTCAAAAAAATAATATATTCATCATGAACGTAAAAAGAATATTTGGAACTATTCTCACAGTATTGGGTATTGTAGGACTAATCTATACCGGCTATGAACTGATCATGAAAAGTAATGCCTATACGAATTTGGCAGTAGTCGGCATTTTGGCGCTTATTTTCTTCTCATCAGGAATAAGTCTTGTGAAGAACACTAAAGACGAGTCTTAAAGGCGGTTCATTTTGGCAAGTCTAATTTTCGGCGTTTGCTAAACATTAATGAAGGTCGGATTATCAAGTCCGACCTTCATACATGAATTTTACTTAATATAGTTGAGAATATATATAACAACTATATACCTCGCATTGTTTTCGTAAAAAGCCTTTAGCTGTTGGCCAAGGTTTTTGCTGTATTTCAACTATTCTTGGACAGCCTTGTCGTTTACGAAACCGCCTGCTATCCCTGTTAATGCTTCGTCGGTATCCTTCTCATTGTCTAAGGTATTTTGGAGCAGTGAAGCTACATCGTCGTGTCCCATCGTTTCTGCAAATGTGCGAAGAGTACCGTAAGTAGCGATCTCGTAGTGTTCTACTTTCTGTGCAGCAAGGATGAGGCCTGCATCTCTGGTAAAAGTATCCTTTTCTGTGTCAGAAATGATCGAATCGGCTTCATCAAGCAGACCCTGCATAGCGTCACATTTTTTAGCAACAGCTTTTTCTCCCAATTGCTCAAATACCTGTTCAAGAGTTTCTATATGTTTCTGAGTTTCCTTGGTATGCTTTTCAAAAGCAGCGGCGAGTTTTTCGCTAGTTGCAGCTTTCTGCATTTTGGGTAAAGCTTTCACTAAGTGTTTCTCGGCCCAATAAATGTCTTTTAGTTCATCGACAAAAAACTCGTGGAATTCACTGTCTTTCATTTTTCCGGTATTACCAGAAGGTTTTTTTGTGGCATTTTTTGCCGGTACAGATTTCGTAGTTGCCATAATAAAAATTTTAAGTGTTATTGCATAGATAACCCAGCCCAAACCACTTTAGTTCAATAAAAGATATTTAACTGTTACCATATAAAAGCGAAAGCGATATTCTCTTCTTAGGTTTGGTATAATCCTGTTAGCGTAACCTTTCGCACACCAATATTGTTCAGATTAGTATTTATCAGGCCATAAAAAGCAATTTGCTAAATGAGAGAAAACCATTTCGTATTGAGTTTTGTGCTATATCAAAATCGAATTAACTGGTAGCGTAATATGCATTTTATTATTTACCAATATATTAATTTTTAAAATACCGATCATGGCCGATAATAAATCAAAAAAGGGAAAAACAGCTAGAAACAGATCATCTAAAGATACAGTTACGGGATTAACTAAATATCGGCAAAAGCGTACCGAAGAGAAAACCCCGGAACCCTTTGGCGGGAAACCAAGTGGAACAGAATTACGCTTTGTGGTTCAGAAACACGATGCTTCACATCTGCATTATGATTTTCGTCTTGAAATGGATGGTGTTTTAAAAAGCTGGGCGGTACCTAAGGGGCCTTCAGTTGATCCAGGTGTAAAACGTCTTGCTATGATGGTTGAAGACCACCCCTATGATTATCGGAATTTTGAAGGAATCATCCCAAAAGGGCAATACGGCGGCGGTACAGTTATTGTCTGGGACGAAGGAACCTATGAACCTGCTGAGGGCGATTTTAAGGACGTTCCGAAACAAGAAAAAGAACTTTTACATCAGCTGTATTCTGGTAAGCTAAAATTCAAACTCAATGGCAAAAAACTCAAAGGCGAATTTGCTCTTGTTAAAGCCCACGGCAGGGGAGATAACGGCTGGCTGCTGATGAAACTGGATGATAAATATGCTAGTGAAGAAGACATTACGATGAAAGATAAGTCGGTGCTATCTGGCAAATCCATTGCGCAGATGGAGCAATCTCCAGATCATGTATATGGAGAACGTATCATTAAAAAAGACAGTACCGTTAAAGATAAACGCTCCGTAAAAGCCAAAGCATCTGAGCTTATCAATGATCAGCTTGATGCAGTTCCTAAAAATAAATCTCCGAAGAAAACAGATCTTCAAGATTTATTAAAAAATACACCAAAGCAAAAATTCTATTCCCACATTGAGCCCATGTTTGCCACATTGGTCGATAAGCCTTTTGATGATGAAGACTGGATCTATGAAGTAAAATGGGATGGGTATCGGGCGGTAGCTTTTATGAACAAAGGGGAAGTGGAATTGAATTCCCGCAACGATAAAAGCTATAATGAAAAATTCTATCCCATTTATGAGAATTTAAAGGAGCTTGGATTAAATGCTATATTGGACGGGGAAGTAGTGGTGCTTGGTGAAAACGGAAAGGCCAATTTCGGGTCTTTACAAAATTGGCGCAGTGAAGCAGATGGCGATCTAGTTTATTACGTATTTGATATCCTTTGGTGCAATGGGCAAGATTTAAAAGATCTTACGCTGCTTGAACGTAAAACTATATTAAAGGAAATCTTACCAGAACAGAAAAGCATTCTAGTCAGTGAACATTTTGAAACTTCGGGAACCCAGTTCCTCGAAGAAGCCAGGAAACTGGGCCTTGAAGGAATTATGGCCAAACGAAAAGATAGTATATACCATGTTCATAACCGTTCAAAGGACTGGCTAAAGATCAAGGCGAATAAAAGGCAGGAGGTCGTGATAGGCGGATACACGCTGAATGATAACTCCAGTAAGTTATTCAGTAGTATTCTTGTAGGTGTCTATGAAGGAAAAAAATTAGTCTATACAGGTAAAGTCGGTACAGGTTTCAATGAAAAATTACAGAAGCAGATGATGCAGCGTTTTAAACCGCTGATCATTTCTAAAACGCCTTTCAGTGAAGAACCAGATTTAAACAAACCATCACGCTTTAGACCCAATCCACCACACGCCTCGGTGACCTGGCTTAAACCCGAGCTCGTCTGTGAGGTTAGTTTTACGGAATTGACAAGTGATGGCGTAATGCGGCATCCTTCTTTTGATGGAATACGCGAGGACAAAAGTCCTAAGAAAGTTATTTTGGAGGAGGAATCTCCTATAGCAGAATTCGTTAGTGACATGGAAGATAAAATGATTACTCCACGAAGTAAAGGTGAGCGTAAGACCCTATTGAATCCGAAAGATAATACGCAGGTCAAAAAGATCAATGGGCATGAGTTAAAATTCACGAACCTAGATAAGATCTTTTGGCCAAAAGAGGGAATAACAAAAAGAGATCTTATCAATTATTATTATCAGGCAGCTCCATTTATATTGCCTTATCTAAAAGATCGTCCCCAAAGCATGAACAGATTTCCCGATGGTATTGAAGGTGAAGGTTTCTATTTCAAGAACGTAACGGATACTGCTCCGGACTGGGCGGAGACATATCTTTACCATAGCGAGACTGATAACAAGGATAAGCATTATTTGGTCGGAAAAGATGAAGCGACACTGCTTTACATGGTCAATCTTGGCTGCATTGAGATGAACCCCTGGAGTAGTACGGTCAAAAAGCCCGAAAATCCATCATTCTGTATTATCGATTTAGACCCGGATAAAAATTCCTTTAATCAGGTCGTTGAGGCAGCACAGGTAACGAAGAGCATCCTAGATGATATGGGCGTTCCAAGTTATTGTAAGACCAGCGGTTCTACTGGCCTTCACATCTATATTCCGCTCGGGGGGAAATACACCTATGATCAGTCCAAGGAATTTGCCAGGGTGATTGTCACATTAGTTCATAATGAGTTGCCCAAGTTCACCAGTTTAGAACGGTCCATTAAGGATCGGAAAGGAAAAATGTATCTGGATTTTTTACAGAATAGACCCCATGCAACCATTGCTGCAGCCTACGCTGTCCGTCCTAAACCCGGTGCAACGGTATCTATGCCGCTTCATTGGGATGAAGTTAAGAAGGGGCTGAAAATAAGTGATTTTCATCTCTTGAATGCCATAGAAAGGATGAATAGTGAAGGTGATATTTTTAAGCCTGTCCTTGGTAAAGGTATTGATCTCAAAAAAGTAATTGAAAAATATACGAAATAAACGCATCAAAACCTCCATGGATAATCCGGAATTAAAAACCAGTAATAAAAAATCAATATACAGTGCACTCGCGGCGAATGTATTAATTGCATTAACTAAATTCATTGCAGGAGCATTTACAAATAGTTCCTCCATGATTTCAGAGGGTATTCACTCAACGGTAGATACAGCAAATCAATTGCTCATACTTTATGGCTTGAAAAGAAGTAAGAGGTCACCCGACCAGTCTCATCCTTTTGGTTATGGCAAAGAACTATACTTTTGGTCTTTTGTTGTTTCCATTCTGATTTTTGGGCTTGGTGGTACATTATCTATTTACCAGGGTGTAGCTCATATCATGGAACCCGAATTAATGAGCGATCCTTTTTGGAATTATATTGTACTCATACTCTCCTTAATTTTTGAAGGAACTTCTTTTTTTATTGCTTTAAAAGAATTCAATAAAACCCGCAATGGTATGGGGTGGTGGGATGCAATTATTAAGAGTAAAGATCCTTCCAGTTTCCTTGTGGTCTTTGAAGATGGTGCAGCTGTGGCAGGGCTAATAATCGTTATGGTACTCATGGGACTAAGTCATTACTTGCAGATTCCTGAATTAGATGGCCTAGCTTCAGTAATCGTAGGCTTGTTGTTGGTTTTTGTATCCTTTATATTGGCTAGAGAAAGCAGAAGCTTATTAATGGGAGAGGGAATTGCTTCAGAAACAAGATTGAAAATTGCCCAGCTTGCTGAAAAGGATTCGGCTGTTATAAAAACTAAAAACATACTATCCACTTATCAATCGCCAGAGTACGTTGTATTGATGCTTATTATTGATTTTGAAGATCATCTTGAAACAGAGGAAATCACCGAGGCGATACGCCGGATTCGTGAGGATATAAAAAATGAATTTAAGTTTGTACACTTTGTGATTATTCAACCAGAATAATCAAATACAAGCCCATTTAACACGCAATCAATACATCATCTTCAGGCCAATAGCGTCAGAATTGTCGGTAATCCTGGCAAATGTAAATACCTGCCAAACCTTTCAGACTTTGGTTTTGTTCACCTGATGGATCAAACCAGAAGAGCATTAGATATGAAAAAAGAAAAGAATTTAAAAACTGCTGAGATAGATCAGCATTTAGTGGATAATTCCGAGCAGATTATGACCACCAATGATGGTGTGCCTATTTCCGACAACAACAATACATTAAAGGCGGGTGAGCGGGGGCCATCATTACAACAGGATCATATTTATTTTGATAAGCTGATGCATTTTGACCGCGAACGTATACCAGAACGTGTCGTTCACGCGCGTGGATCAGGAGCTCATGGAATTTTCGAAGCGACCGCTGACCTATCTCAATATACAAGCGCAGCATTTTTAAAAAAAGGAACGGTAACGCCTCTTTTTACTAGATTTTCCACAGTAGCAGGTTTCAAAGGCTCTACCGACCTTGCTAGAGATGTACGAGGTTTCTCTGTTAAATTCTATACCGAAGAAGGTAACTACGATCTTGTGGGAAACAATATCCCAGTTTTTTTTATTCAGGATGCGATGAATTTTCCAGATCTCATCCATGCCGTAAAACCAGAGCCGAACAACGAAATGCCTCAGGCGGCATCTGCACATGACACCTTTTGGGATTTTGTATCACTGATGCCCGAATCTGCACACATGATCATGTGGACGATGTCAGATCGTGCAATACCCCGAAGTTTAAGGATGATGGAAGGTTTTGGTGTCCATACATTTAAATTTGTGAATGCCCAAGGAAAAGGCACATTCGTTAAATTTCATTGGAAACCCAGATTAGGAGTACATTCAGTCGCTTGGAACGAAGCCCAAAAGATCTCAGGATTTGATGCTGATTTTCATCGAAGAGATCTCTATGAAGCTATTGAAAGGGGCGATTTTCCGCAGTGGGATCTCGGCGTTCAATTGATTCCTGAAGCGGATGAATTTAAATATTCGTTTGACATTCTGGATGCGACAAAGATTATCCCAGAGGAACTGGTGCCTGTTCAGATTGTCGGAACGATGACACTAAATCGAAATCCAGAGAATTTTTTTGCAGAGACCGAACAAGCCGCTTTCGATCCCGGAAGGTTAGTGCCAGGTATAGATGTTTCGGATGATCCGCTTTTGCAAGGGCGAATATTTTCGTATATGGATACCCAAAATTATCGATTAGGTGGTCCGAATTTCCATGAGCTTCCTATCAATCGTCCCGTAACCGGCAAACATAATAACCAAAAAGATGGTTTTGCGCGGTCTGAGATTCCTACAGGTGCCGTGAGTTATTTCCCTAATAGTAAAGCTGCAGGCTGTCCTTATCATGCAATGCTCAATGATGGAGTAGGATTTGAATCCCATAAGCAACCTTTTGATGGCTCGAAAATTAGGGCCCGCTCAGATTCCTTCGCAGACCACTTTACACAAGCAAGACTATTTTTTAATTCACAGAGCCCAGAAGAACAGGATCACATGGTCAATGCCCTGAGTTTTGAGCTTTCGAAAGTAAATGATGTCAATATACGAAAGCGAGAACTGGCTATTTTGAACCAGATAGACCAAGGATTAGCAAAAAATGTTGGTTCAAACCTCGGGCTTACACCGCCAAAAGAACTTGATCCTTTAACCCTCAAATTTGCACGTCAGAACCATCCCGAATATCCGCTTAAACCAGTCAAACCCGAAGTTGAAAAGTCTGCTGCTTTGAGTATGAAAGTAAAAGACGGCGAGGGTACGATCAAGAGTAGAAAGGTTGCTTTTCTTGTTGATCATGGAGCTAGCAAATCCTCCATAGATAAAATGAAAACAGCACTCGAAAGGGAAGGGGCGCAAGCAGTGCTAATCGCATCTCATGTAGGAAAGATCCGGTTCAAGGAAGGGACAGAAGAAGATATCCAACATTCCTATCTTACGGAGGCATCAGTTTGTTACGATGCATTCTACACAGCAGCAGGCGAATCGGTCAAAACTCTTGCGGAAAATGCCGATTACCTTCATTTTATCAATGAAGGTTACCGACACTGTAAGGCCTTGGCATTTGCACAAGGTGCTGAAGAGTTAGCTGAAAGATCATTTATTAAAAAAGATAAAGGCGTTATTTTCGAAAGCAAGGACAATTTAACAGAAGATTTTATAGCGGTAATGAAAGGCCACCGTGTTTGGGAGAGAGAAAAATCCAGAAAGGTACCTTCTTGATTTCTTGATATACAACAAATAGTCCTTCGGTAGAACGACTATTTGTTGTAGTCGAATAGAAGGAGGACCGGAAATCAGAAATTGCTTATAATTATTTACAAGAAGTAGCATGAAAAAAGAAGCAAGTAAAAAGATTCGACCGCTGCAAAAGCAAAAGCGACCGGGATTGGAAATAAATATGGTACCAATTCCTGACACGTCTCCAATACAGTATCCTGCAGAAGGAAAATTAAAAAATAAGGTCGCATTGATTACGGGCGGAGATAGCGGTATCGGCAAAGCTGTCGCTCTGTTATTTGCGAAGGAGGGTGCTGATATTGTTATAGCCTATCTTAGTGAAACAAAAGATGCAAAACAAACCAAAAAAGAGGTTGAATCCTTCTCTCGAAAATGTGCGCTGATTAAAGGTGATTTGCGAAAAGAAAATCACTGTAAAAAAGTCATTGAAATTGCAATAAAAGCGCATAAGAAAATTGATATTATAGTTAATAATGCGGGGCTTCACTGGGAAACAGAATCAATTGAGAAAATTTCCACTGAGCAGTTAATCAATACTTTTCAGAATAATTTCTTTTCCTATTTCTGGGTTACGAAGTATGCCATACCTTATCTTAAGAAGGGAGCAAGCATAATTAATACATCCTCGGTCACTGCCTATCGAGGCAGTCCAAAGTTGATCGATTATTCTGCAACAAAAGGTGCAATAATTTCGTTCACACGGAGTTTGTCAGCAAATCTTATAGCTAAAGGAATTCGGGTCAATGCTGTTGCTCCAGGTCCGGTATGGACACCATTGATAGCATCATCTTTTGATCCTAAAAAGAACTCCGAATTTGGAAGCGACTCTCCAATGAACAGGGCAGGAATGCCTAATGAAATTGCGCCAAGCTTTCTATTTCTAGCCAGCGAAGATTCACATTTTATGAGCGGTCAAGTTTTACATCCCAATGGAGGAGAAGTCGTAAATGGTTAGTAAACGTATAACTCATAATCAGCCCAGGAAGTCGTCTACCGGGCGATCTTTGAAAACCGAGAGGTAACACGCTTCGGCTAATTGCGCATTTTCGTCAAACTAATTGCTTCTTAACAATCAATAATTTATATATATTGTTTTTGCTGAGTAAGGAACTATTGCAACCGGAGGAATGTTTTAGGATTGAATGTGCGGAGGCCACATTAAGATTTTTGGTTTTAAAAGGTTATGATTGATATACAAAAAATATTTGCTGAGGGGGTGGAAATCTCCTTTCTTGTTGAAATAGGAGCGAGAACAGTAATAATGTTTCTTCTAATATTGATAATTCTAAGGCTCTCGGGTAGAAGGGGAGTTCGACAGTTAACTCTTTTTGAGGTTGCGATTATTATCAGTTTGGGCTCAGCTGCGGGAGATCCAATGTTTCAAGAAGACATACCGATTTTTCATGCGATTGTTGTTTTTATAGGTGTAATTTTCGTCTATAGGTTGATCACCTGGCTCGCCTCCCGATCAGAGAAGATTGCCCATTTATTGGAAGGCAAAGTTTTACCTGTAGTAAAAGATGGTGTATTTGATATAAAACATGAAAATGATAATAACTTTTCACATATGGAATTTTTTTCCGAACTGAGAAATTTAAATATCGAACATTTGGGACAGGTTAAGGAAGGGATTCTAGAAGTCGATGGAACCTTAAGCGTTTTATTTTATGCGGATAATGATGTGAGATATGGGCTACCATTATTCCCATCATCTTACAAAATGGTTGATGTATCCAGTTCCGAAGGGCCATTTGCATGCATGTATTGCGGTCATGTTTTATTTAGTTTTGAGAATGATTCCCAGTCATGTCCAAGATGCAATAAAACACAATGGAGCATAGCCTTGAATTCACGAAGAGTTTAGAATAAATAATACCATGTATTATTTGAACAGATTATAGGATGGTGCAGTAAGACCGTTTATATTCGAAGGATTAAGGGTTGATCAGATGAAAATACCATTTGGGAAGAAGTTTGTGACATATAGACTCTTCAATCTGAATCGCCGAATCTACACTGTACTTTTGAAAATATATCCTGTTGATATAGTGAAAACTATTTACGATATGGAATGTATGATGTCAGGCCTCTAAATGCCGGCAAAGAAGGCCCGTATGCTAAACTAGGGGAAACCAATTTAGCCGGTCTTTTGATAGCTGCCCAGCGGCAATAAGATTGAAACCACCGGGCAAGCTTAGGTTTATCGCAACAAAGGAGCTACTGTTGGGAACGGGGGGCCATCGCGCCGAGCAGCCGCAGGTCGTCCGATGCAGGCAGTTCAAATACCTGCAGGTGAAAGTGCTTAATGGCAGCTAGTAGATGGTCAAATATATCGGCCATCGTATCTTCGAAATAGGCCCATTGTGTCCCCTTGGTAAACATGTAGAGTTCCAGCGGAATACCGTATTCACTAGGGGCTAGCTGACGGACCAATAAAGTAAGTTCCTGATGGATATTGGGGTTATGTTTGGCATAGGCGAGTATATAGGCCCTGAACAGGCCGATATTGGTCATCCTGCGACCATTGACGGGCGAGGAGCTGTCTGTATGCCAGGTTTTATTGTACTCGGCAATCTCGCGCTCTCTTTTTTCGATATAGGGAGCCAGCAGCCGGATTGTTTTTAATGCCGTGATTTCCTCCGCACTGAGGTAGCGCACCGAAGACATTTTAATGTTCAATGCCCGTTTTATCCGACGGCCACCAGTCTCCTGCATTCCACGATAATTTTTAAATGAATCGCTCAGTAGGGTATAGGTCGGAATGGTGACAATGGTCTTGTCCCAGTTCTGTATCTTCACATTGTTGAGGTTGATCTGCAGGACGTCGCCGTCCACACCGTATTTGGGCATTTCTATCCAGTCTCCTACGCGTACCGAGTCATTCGCCGACACCTGAATACTGGCCACAAAGCCCAGGATAGTGTCTTTAAATACGAGCATGAGGATGGCGGACGCCGCCCCAAGTGAGACTAGAAAGGACCAAGGTGAATTGCCGGTCAGCAGGGAAACGACCAGTGTACCGATCACAAAAATTAAAAAGATCTGTACCACCTGCAGGTAGCTGTCGATGGGTTTGTCCTTAAACGCATTTGAACCACGAAAAATATCGCGGCAGGTTTTTAACAAGCTATTGGCCAGATGGTAGATGGTGAACAATAACACGATATCCAGAAACTTGACAATAGCGGCTGTAAGCACCGGAAAACCAACGAAGATCACCGGCAGCAGCTGCCGTGTAAGCAGCACGAGCAGGGTACGGCTCACGCGTACATGCACCTTGTTTTCCAACAGATAATCATCCCATTTGGTCGAGGTCCGCCGGGCAATCCGGTTTAATGCGGAATAAAATACTTTGCGCATGATATAATCGAGCGCATAGAGCAGCACCGCAAAAGCAAAAAGTAACCCGGCGGCCGTAACAATATGTGCCTGCTGCTCCGGTAAACCCAATTTTGCAAAGAGATTAAAAATGTACTGATAAATTGAACTTGATGATTGTTCACTGAAGTTAAGTATGTTTAAATTTTTCATATGAACAAACAAATTTACGAAGAAATATAAACACGGATTTTGGCGTGGAAAATACCCCTTTAACCCTGTTTTTACGCGTAAAGTTTGCTTATTGATTAATTTTTACGTATATTGGTAAATTAATAGATAACCCGACGGCGAAAATTTTCTGTTTCGCGTCTTTAAAACCCCCAACGATTTGAATGAGATTAGTGTGATAGGTGGTGGGAGTTGGGCCACGGCCCTGGTTAAAATTTTGACAGAAAATAGCATTTATACCAACTGGTACATGCGGCGTTCCGAGCAGGTGCGCGCGATAAACCAGGATGCTATTAACCCTGACTACCTATCGTTTTTAAAACTTGACAATACAAAAATTTATGCGTCCGATCAGCTGGACGAGATCGTGGCTCGATCGAAAGTAATTCTTTTCGTCGTGCCCAGTGCGCATCTGGACAGTGTTTGCGCCGCAATCCCCAAAGAGGACCTTGCTGAAAAATTTGTCATCACCGCCATCAAAGGGACCGTCGGCCCTGACAATCTGCTCCCAAGTGCTTATCTCGCCCGGTATTTTGAACTGAAAGATTTTCAGCAGGCGATCATTGCAGGGCCTTGTCATGCCGAAGAAATCGCGCGGAACAAGAAAACCTATATGACGCTGTGCGGTCCGAATGAAATCTTTATCAGTAAGATTTCCAACGGGTTTGCTTCAAGCTATATGCAGGTGAATTATAGTCCCGACACCCTGGGTGTGGAGTACGCAGCCATTTACAAAAATGTGGTCGGTATTGTCTGTGGCATGGCCGAAGGACTGCATTATGGTGATAATTTTATGGCGGTGCTGGTTGCCAATGCCATTGACGAACTGGGACTGCTACTGCGTGCCGTCGGTGCACCCCATGTCCGGCTGGGCAGCTCTACCTATTTGGGAGACTTATTGGTGACGGGTTACTCCGCACATAGCCGCAACCGGACTTTTGGTAAATACCTTGGCCTGGGGTATTCGGTTTTCGAAGCCCGTCAGCTCATGGGCATGGTCGCCGAAGGATATGTTGCAACCAAGGGGCTGATGGCGACGGTCACGAGCCTTGGACTCAATTTACCCTTGTTACAGACAGCCTACCGTGTGCTATACAACCATATGGCTGCAATTGATGAATTTAAACTTTTAGAAAGGAATATAAGATAATATGCTATTAGCAACAGATTTAGACGGAACTTTTTTAGGCGGAAAGATGGAAGACCGCCTCAGATTATATAGACTGATCAAGGCCAGCCCGAATATGCAGCTGGTTTTTGTAACCGGAAGAGGACTGGAGTCGGTATTGCCGCTACTGAGCGATCCGCTCATTCCGGTGCCGGACTTTATTATTGCGGATGTGGGCGCCACAGTCGTTAACGGCCATAGCCTGGAAGCAATTGAACCGCTGCAAAGTGAGATTGAGGAAAAATGGCCGCAGACTTATGCAATCCGGGCAGCGCTGGAGGAAATACCGCAGTTGAATTATCAACATGTGCCGCAGCAGCGCCGCAGTTCATTTTATTATGAAGGAGGGGTTGACCATAGTCTGGTGCAGCAGGTGGCTGACAGGTATGACTGTGATATTATTACTTCGGCCGATAAATACCTGGACTTGCTCCCCAGAGGTGTCAATAAGGGGACAACATTAAAGAAGCTGGTTGAATTTTTGGCTGTCGATCCGGATGATGTGATGGTGGCCGGTGATACCCTTAATGACCTGGCCTTATTTCAGATCGGTTTTCGGGGTGTTGCGGTTGGAAAGTCCGAACCGGGTTTGCTGCAGGCCATTGATCAATTGGATACAGCGTACAGCGCAGAAGCTGCCGGGGCGGGCGGTATACTGGAATATATGGGCAAATACCGCCCGTTTCAGCAGTTGATTCGTGGAGAACAAAAATTAGTGCCTCAAAAAAGAAAGTCCAAAAAATCCGATCAGCTGGTGATGGTCTACCATCGGCTGCCTTTTGAAAAGGAATCGGTCAATGGTAAGACGGTGCGGGTAGCACCCAAAAGTCCAAATGGCATTATTCCCTCGCTGCTGGGCTTATTTGAAAAGGGACGCTCCGGTCTTTGGATCGGGGAGGAAGTCATCCAGCAGGACGGAAAGCCGGTCCCAAATCAGTTGGTGGACGAAAGCCGATACCCTAATCTGGTCGCTTCGACCATATCACTGTCTAAAGAGGATATCGATAAGTTCTATCGTGTATTCTCCAAAGAGGCGTTCTGGCCGACGATCTTTTCCTTTGTGGACCGGGCAAAATTCAACCACGAGGACTGGGAACATTACCTGATGATAAACAAGCGCTTTGCCGAGCGGATTGCCCGCGAGGCCGACGAGGAGGCGCTGGTCTGGATCCATGAGTATAATCTGTGGATGGTACCTTCTTTTTTAAAGACCATGCGCCCCGATCTGAAAATTGGCTTTTTTCACCATACGGCTTTTCCGGCAGCAGATATTTTCAATATTATTCCCTGGCGCAAAGAGATTATCGGCAGCCTGTTGCTCTGTGATTTTATCAGTTTTCATATTCCGCGTTATGTCGAGAATTTTGTGGATGTGATCCGTAGCCATACACCATTTAAAGTGGTCAAAAAAGTTGATGTCGCCAATCAGTTCCTGACCTATAGCTGTGCGCTCGGCGTCGATCAGATGACCAAGATCATTGAGGTGGATGGCCGGCAGATTAGGCTTGGCGCACAGCCGGTGGGGGTCAACAGGGATCATATCGAACAGATTTTGACAGATGATAAGGTTAAGACCGAGATCAATGCCCTCAAAGAAAACAAAGCCGGATCGGGAATAACGCGTATCATATCCATCGAGCGCCTGGATTACGTCAAAGGCCCCTTGGAAAAAATCCAGGCTTTTGGTGAATTTCTGGCCGAATACCCAGAATTTAGGGGTAAGATTGAACTGGTCAATGTCTGTACGCCGCCATCACAGGGGATGACGATCTATGACGAAATTCGGGATCAGGTGAATCAGGCCGTGGGTGAGATCAACGGTAAATATGCAACGATGAACTGGACCCCGATCCAATATTTTTACAGGGCTTTACCTTTTGAGGAAGTGGTCAAATACTATGCGCTGAGCGATATTGCCTGGATCACGCCTCTACGGGACGGACTGAATCTAGTCGCAAAGGAATACATTGCGACCCATGGGTTATTGGAGACTCCCGGGATTCTTGTGCTCTCAGAATTTGCAGGTGCCTCGGTCGAATTGCCTTATGCCATATTGACCAATCCCTACGACCGTAAGAGCATGAAAGATGCACTGTTGAAAGCCTTGGTCATGGAACCCGGAGAGGCTCAGGTCAGGGCGCGCCGGCTGTACGAGCATATTGAGCATTATGATATCCATTACTGGGGGCGGGATTTTGTGAAAGAGCTCGAAAAATCGGGTAAAGCAATTGTTCATGAAAAGAAGTAACTGCTAGTCTTAGGTGTCAAACGTGCTTTTTTAGCCATCTTAGAAAAAAAGAATTAGAAATCCGTGTTAATCTGGTTTCTTGAATAGAAGACAAAATAACGTTGAAAACGAAGCTGCTGGATGTATCCTTTAGGAAATCCCTCTATTTTACAAACAATATTGTTTTAAAGAGGGTTTTTCTTGAGGGAATAATTCAATAAAAAATAACGCGCAAAGTCTCGAAGAAAAAATAAAATATGATAAATAATGGTAATAATAATGAATTTCAAAATGCTTTCAGTGCAAGCTTCAGTTATTATTTTGACAATTTTGGAAATGAGGAGCAATTTTTTGATTCTGCCAAAAGATGGATTGATGATAAATATTTCTTGATTGTGTTTGGATGTTCAAATAAGGATCATCGTGGACAACATATCTTATTATTTTTCAGCAGCCAGTATTTTCCGGTCCAAGAAATAAGAGGATATTTTAAAGAAGGGGCTTATTTTGCATTCCGTTCAGATCTATTTACAGGATATAGTCTGCGAAATAAATTGAAAGAATTTGGGTTTCTAGAATACTCCATTCAGGAATCGATGATCTTATCGAATAACGATTACAGACTTATAAAAAATATCTTTGAACTGATAGACCTCGAGACTAAGATGCCCATGAGTGAAACGCAGTCTAAAATACTTATTTCTTATCTTGATTTGCTTTTACAACATATGCAAAGGTTTTATCAACAGTTAATGGAAGATAAGCTGAATGAGTTTAGAGCGTTACAAAAAGATTTCATGAGCGAGCTGCACACTCTTTTTGATAGCAAAAGAAAATGCTTGTCCCTACTTCCTAGTTTAACATTATTGTCCAGGAAACTAAATTGTACAACACGATTTCTCAATGATGTTTCTTTAAAAACTTCTAAAAATACAGCACAGTATCATATTGATAATTTTATTGTTAAAATAGCAAAGGAATTACTTGCTGAAACTGATTTATCAGTAGCTGAAATCGCTAAAAAAATGCAATTTGATCAACCTCAGTCATTAACCAGACTGTTTAAAAAGAAAACAAGAATTAGTCCACTCGACTATCGTATATCAATTATATGACAAATTTATTCCCAGAGGAATCAGCATTAGCCTAGCCAAATCAGTTCATTGGTCAAGCCAATGAACTATATTGAGCAAAAATTGAGCATTCTGTTTTGCGGCCGGATGGTTCATTCCTCTTTTTTCACTTTTGATGCCATGGAGTTGTGCCGAAAAAGGAGCACCATCTCCGAATACCACAATTCTCCCTTTCCCGAACTGCAGGTAAGCACCGTTTGCAAACCCTTTGCCCGACAATCGGGGAATATTGTCTGGAATAGGCCTTTTTATCTGATTCGCATCATTGGGTAGGTAGATGTCATATTCTTCATTTAATAAAGAAATAATACGTGCCGTCGTTGGTACGATAAAGCCAGTTCCACCCCAGCACATAATACTGTCTATTTCTTTACCTGATCCAGTGGTTATAGAATTTGATAACAGTGTTTCTCTGTCCTTTGAAAAGATCTCGGGACGTCCATTCTTAGGTAAGGCAAAACCGTTCACGATATGAATACCAAATGCTGCACCGAGCGTTTGTACAGATCCGCCACAAGGCATGTGGTCGGTGACTAGAAATAGGCTTCCACCATCAAATACCCATTGGCGGAGAGTTTCTATCTCCTGATCGGTAAAGACTGAATAGGTGGGTAATTTCCAGTTTTCCGGATTATATAAGGCATTTATGCTGATATAGATTTTTACTTCTTTTAATTGATCGTAAGAGATTTTTTCTTTAGCACTTCGGAGGCGATATCCATCAGCCAGAAGGAGATCTGAAAAAGGAGCGTAGGCTCCTCTCAAAGTAACCGGATTGTTGTGTGCCTCGTCAAATAGGAGTAGAGGTCCATCACCGATCCGGTGGTGCGGATCGGTGATGGGATAATGAAACTGTTCATCCGCCACCTGTTGGGCGCTAAGCTGAGCTGTACCCAGCAGCAGGAATAAGCAGGCAATAAATCTGTTCATAATATTTTTTTATTAGGATTATTGATCAGTTTTTAGCCAAAGATCATTTTCGAAACACTGCATCTGCTCTACCTTTCCATTGGCAACAGAAAATGTCAATGGAAAGGTGCCATCATCATTGAGGAAGAAAAATTCCGATCGTGGGGTAAATGAAATTGTTTTGTTATCCCACAATTGAGTAAGCGTTAGGCCTGTTGAGGAGGGATCTATTTGAATTTTAAAGTTGTTGTCATTTACCTTGAGGTAAGTTCCGGCAAGTTGTTTCAGTTGAGATGCGGTTAAACTCGCGATTTTAGTGGGGTCAAATGGCACACGCTCACATAAAATCCTACCCAGTATCTTGGTTTGGCTAAAATCGCCGGAATCATCCTTTAAAAATTCTATGGCATAGCCTTCGTTTTTGGATTCAAAATGCGTATCATCTTTACGGACCAGCTGATATCTTTTTTTCTGATCCCACAGCTGTGTCGCATACAGGTTGTTATCTTGCTCCTCGAAAGCAATGAAAGCTACTTTATTGGGTAGCTGGTAGTAGCCTTGAAATGATTTTAGCGGAACCAACTGTTGTTGCTGGGGGCTATCTTTAGAGGCGGACTGGGCAAATGTATCAATCGAAGCAAAAAGACAACATGCTCCCACCAGAAGACCATATGTTGCTTTGGAAAATTGGCGGATCGCTCTCGAGTATCCGCTTGGTTTGGTGTATTGTATCATAATTTCTTTTGTTGATATGATACAAGAGTAGGTCTTTTTGATAGGCTAACCGTCCGAATGGATGCAATCGAACAAACTTCATTGTGCCGAGTTAGTTTGATTGTTTACTATTGACTTTCATATATTCTGTCGGCGTAATGCCTGTTGCTTTTTTGAAGCTGGCATAAAAGGTTGTTCTTGAATTGAAACCTGCCCTTATTGCGATTCCAAACATATCAAGTAGCTTGGCCTCTTCGGATAATAAAAGTTGTTTCGCTTCCTCCGTGCGAAGCTCGTTGATAAACTGGTAAAAATTTTTCTGCAGTCCATTGTTTATGATGTAGGACAGATCGTGCGGATTGATTCCGATATGCTCCGCGAGGGATGATAGTGTTAAACCCGGGTCGAGATATAGCTTTTCAGCTGTAGTTTTCTGTAATAGTTTTTCTTTTAATGTGTCTACCTGTTGTGCTGTAAGCCGATCCTCGGCTTTAACCTTTTTATGCTGCGCTTCGTTGATGAGGTTTTTTGTAGACTCAATTGTGTAAATTGACCGTTGTGTTAGCGTTGCGTACCCAAGTGCCACTGTGCCCATAAAATATAAAATTGGGGCGACAGCACTAAAAACTAAATGAACCATAGCGAGTAGACGGACAACAATCATCAATAACAGCGCAATCAATAGGTACTTTAACCAGGCCATGTTTATCTTTTCCGTATAGGAAGATAGCTGGCGAATGTTTTTCTGGTGTATTTTAAAGAGGTTATAACAGGCAATCCAATAAAAGATACATTGTGCAAAAAAGAAATATTTGATAGTAAAGATGATCCATTGCGGTAATTGAGGCGGATGGATGTGTCTATTAGAAAGTCCGGGTATTAAATAAATGATGGAGAAGAAAACGAAAGCGAGGAATGGAAAAAAATGTAGTCCCCAATACCGAATTTTTGCTGTTGGTTTGACCATGTAGTGAACGGCCAGGTAGAAGCAGGGGAGTGTAGCCCATCGCGGGAGTTCCAGCGTATGGATCAATCCATTGCTCTCGATATGAAAACCTTCAAGAAAAAGCTGGGTAAATAAGCATGCCATCAAATAATACCAAGTCCCAAGCCACCGGTCTGCGTGGGAACAACTGTGGTTGACACCCATAACGATTAAGGTGCCGAGCAACAGAAATGCACCCGCTGAAAAAGCATGAAAGGTATAGAGTATATTGATCATGGGCCGTAGCAAGTTATCATTGTAACGTGAATTTAAACATAATTGATCAAATGGTGCTACATCATCCATATAAGTACCCCGATCCAGCCATTTACGGATAGCGGGGCGACGAGTAAGCTTTTTTTTACAAATTAGCAATGATCTTTACTGGTCTTGTCCGTGTCCATCCAAACGGATAAATCTGTTAGGGTTCCATGCGATACAATATCAAACTGCTGTCGAATGAGATTACTGATATAGGTTGCTTTTTCGTTTTTCGGTTTATGCTTCGATCGCTTAAGCGGAGATAGTGATTTTATCAATGACAGCACAGTTCTCGATTATAGCTTATTGTTTCCATTTCACTTTTCCCTTATCGTCCAACATTTCGATAGAAGGGTTACCCAGACTGTCCACCTTTAAAATAATTCTCGGTATCTCATTGTTATCTTTCATCACCAAAGAAGCGTTCCCATTCTCTGTTAGTAGGTTTATCCGGTTAATATTATGCCCCGGCTTACCGGATAGATCTTTATCATTAATCAATAGACCAGCCCTGAAATAATTGTCGTGTTTATTATCCTGTGCCAGGATACCAATGGCATCGGCATTCTGATAATCAAATGCAAGTGCATTCAGGTTAGTCTCTTCATTATCGGTAATTGCCAAACCGCCTCTTTCGTCTCCATTTTTATCATAGAAAATCAGGCCCGCGGGAGCGTAAGCCCTTTTATATGTTTTCCCTTTGATAATAGGTTGCGGAATGTTATCTGTGTTTGCAATAACGACACGATTATTTCCAGATCTGTCCTTGATATCTATTCTTTCCGCGCTTAAACTGTGCTTGTTGTTCAGAAAAAAGTAGACCACACAAGCCATCAGTACGATATTGGAAAGAATAAGTGCGGTTAGAAATATTTTTAGTGTTTTGGAAATTGTTTGCATAATTTAATTTCAATTGTTAATTATTACGGTCTCCTATTCCAAACTTCAATTAATAGTACGATGCGTTCTATTTCAAAGAGTTTAATAGTATCCTTTATTATTGTTTGATAATAAGCAAAAATAAAGTGTGATTTCGACAACGCACTCTACATAGGTTGAGCGTAATGATTTTTTTATTTGTTTAGCCCTTTACGTATTCGGCTCAACTGTGTTGGGGTAATGCTCAGGTGCGAAGCAATATATTGTAGTGGAATTCTGCTGTCAATTCCCGGATGTGCCGCCAGCAATTTGAGATATCTTGTGGTTGCACTTTCGGTCAGTAAAGAAATTTCTCTTTCTTCATTAATGACGATCCATTTTTTCTCCAAATAGGCAATGTAAAGGTTTTTTAGTTCATCATTTTGATTGATAGCTGCTCTTGTTTGATGATAAGGCATACATAGCACAGTAGTGTTTTCAATAGCTTGCAGTTTAAAATCGTTGGGCGTTTTTATGATTGCCGAAAATCTTGTGCTCGCAAAATCCCTCTCCAAATAAATCCATTTATTCCAGATAGCTCCTTTTTCATCAATAAAATAAGAGTTTAAGGCTCCTTTACAGACAAAGAAAATGTCATTGGCGACACGCCCTTCCCTAAGTAAAACTTCATTTTTCTTAAACTGCTGAACGTAGGCCGTTTCAGCCAATAAATCAAATGCCTTATCCGAAATGGGATATACGCTTGTAACAGCTGTTTTAAAGTCAGCAAGATATTTTTCTGTTTCTGTCATTTGCTTTAGCGGGGCTATATTCGAATAAATATAACGTATATTTTAAATAGCTAAAATTGATTTTTCTTCTTCTTTGGATATTTCGATATCAATGACCACTAGATATATATGATAGATTTTATCTTGGTATTATTGTGCCTGAATTTGTAGCGGCAATAATAGTCGTCTGTATTTATTGTTCTGTTTCGTTTTTGAAACCGAAGCGTTATCCCAGTAGTTGCGGTGAGAATAATCTCTACCGATTCCGTATCGAGATCCCTGGCCGACCTCAACGAATAAAATTTCCAGATAAGTCCAAATCTGAGAATAAGTTATAAGTGTCGAAATAAAGGAACTATTTTGGCCACTTCATAAGTGGCTCCTTTGTAGGGGCTTATTGTTTTTTTGTCAATTTTTACCATCAACTCTCATCCTTTGCAGCATTTTCTTCGGCAAGCTTTCCTTTAAGTTATAGGACACCAGCTATCCCGATCACCCTTTGACTTTCTGATCCTGGCATAAAATTTTTTACGATCTTTAAAGAACCAATACGTCGCTATTATGATAAATATATTATTAAAAACGGTCACAGATGCAATAGACATTAATCAAGCAGATAGGGACCTGATTTCAAAACTTTTTAGGGAAAAGAAATACAGGAAGGGTGAATATTTTTTGCGTGAAGGGGACGTTTGCCGTTATGTTGGTTTTATTATCAGCGGTGTTATGCAGTATTATATCAACAATGATGGGGAGGAGAAAACATATGGATTTGGTAAAGAAATGGATTTTGTCTGCAATAACGAAAGTTTTATTCCCCAAAAGCCATCTAGGCAGATTATTCAAGCTCTTGAAGATTGTACACTATTGGTAATTTCTTATAATGATCTTCAAGTGTTTTATTCTGAGATCAAGAATGGCGAACGTTTCGGCAGGTTAGTGATAGAGCAGGTTTTTGTTCAAACCCTTCAAGGGCTTAATTCTTTTTATACTGATTCTCCCGAAATTCGTTATGAGAAATTTATAAAAGAATACCCTGAGCTAGTACAAAGAATTCCTCAATATTATATTGCTTCGTACGTCGGGGTGAAACCACAATCGTTAAGCCGTATCCGGAGCCGAAATACGAGGAGGGACTGAGTTATTAACTTAGGTGCATGAATAGTGAAATCGGTCCAGATAACTTTGTTGTCAATAAAATTATATATTATGGCAACAAGAATATGTTACATCATTTCATTTTTGACCGGAATAGGTTTACTATTTATAGGTCTAAGATTTTTGTTTTCACCGCTTAACGCTGAATTCGATTACGGTATCTCTACTAATACACATGCTGATTATTCCTTTCACTACATCAAAGGAATTCGCGATCTATTTTCTGGTATTCTTCTGGTGCTTTTAGTATTGGCAAATGAAAGGAAAGCACTGGCCATAGCGTTGCTAGCAGCGACCGTCGTGCCCTTAGGCGATTTCATGATTGTAATGGGCAAAAATGGCAGCGACTGGCAGCATGGCATAGCTCATATGATAGCTGTATTGATCTGCATTATAGTGGGGCCGGTGCTTTTAATGCAAAAAAAGAGAACCGACAATCCTTATAATCAAGTATCTTTTGATCTTATTCAGTCTGCGGCCAATGGTGGTTCTACTATAAGTGAATGTGATCTACTCCCCGGAGCAAAAACGCCATGGCATTATCATACACTATTTTCTGAAAGGTTTGAAGTCCTTGAAGGTGAATTGGAAGTGGGTAGAAGCGGTAAACGTTACCAACTCAAGTCGGGGGATAAGATCTTCATATCGGCTAATGAAACACATCTTTTTAATAATAGATCTAAAGGCGTGTGCCGGTTACGGACAACCATCGATCCAGGAAATATTGAATTTGAGAAGGCCGCACTGATTCTATTGGGGCTGGCAAAGGATGGTCTTACGGACGGGAACGGAATTCCAAAGAATTTTTCAGACCTGGCTCTGTTCATTTACCTGAATAACTCCAAGATGACAGGAGTAATGAAAATTGTAGAACCTCTTCTGAGTATTGTTGCGAAAATTGCAATAAAAAGCGGACGATTGAAAATTCTTGAGGAAGCCTATTGTAAGACAACTGGTCTACAAGGCTATGGTGATCTGAAATGATGAAGCTGGCCACCAGCGTTATCTAGGTCGTAAATTTTAGGTCATATATCATAGTTAGCGTATGTAGATAAGTCGATTCTAAATGAAGAATCGACTTTTTTTGATATTTCGCACGCCATTTTTTTGAATTTCTCCCGGGGAAATTCAACGTTTTATTTCAAAATTACTTTCCTTAGACGCTCCTGATGCTCATCACCCCAATTTCCTAGTGCAGAAATTACAGGGATTAAAGTCTTCCCAAATTCTGTAAGACTGTATTCCACTTTAGGTGGTACAACAGGGTAAATAACTTTTGCAACCAATTCGTGCTCTTCAAGTTCTTTTAGCTGAACATTTAGAACTCTTCGTGAAGCATCCGGTATTTTGCGCTGGAGTTCGCTTGGGCGTTTGTACCCTTCATTGATAAACCACAATAATCTTATTTTCCATTTACCATAGAGAACTTCACCAATCAGGTCTAAACCACAGTTGAGACTTAAAGGTATTTTCTTTTCGTACATATTCCAAAATTAAGTCAATGTTCGAAAATATACAATATGGGATAAATTTATCCCTATGCAATTCGTTTTTCCGTACTTGTGTAAACTGTTTATAGGTCGGAAATTTGTATAAAAATATTTCAATAATGAAACATATAGTTGATTTCAACAAGGAGTTATCGGGTAAATTTGCTTTGGTGACAGGTGGTACAAAAGGCGCGGGAAAGGCAATAGCTGAGCGCTTGTTAAATGCAGGCGCAACGGTTATTATTGCGGCAAGAAATACCCCTAAACAAGCCAACGACAAGTTACATTTTATTTCTGCTGATCTAAGCCAATCTGCCGGAACCAAAAAAATAGTTTCAGAAGTTCTTCAAAAATTTGGAAGGTTGGATATACTCGTCAATAATCTGGGCGGTTCAGATGCAGAAGGCGGAGGTTTTTCAGTATTGAGCGATGAAGATTGGGAAAAGGCTATTCATACCAATCTGCTTGCGCCGGTCCGTTTAGACCGAGGCTTTTTGCCTCATATGTTAGCAAGGGGAAATGGTGTCATTATTCATATCGCTTCCATACAAGCTAGGTTACCACTACATGATTCAACATTACCTTATGCGGCAGCAAAGGCAGGCTTGTTAAATTACAGTAAAAATCTATCAAATGAAGTATCACCGAAAGGAGTACGAGTTTTAACTGTTTCGCCGGGCTGGATTCAGACAGATGGTGCAACGGGAATGATGCAGGAAATTTCGGAGCGAAACGGTATTAGTGTTGAGGAAGCAATCCAACAGGTCATGAATAGCCTGGGAGGAATACCTTTTGGCAGGCCGGCAAAACCCGAAGAGGTTGCGGAATTGGTCGGTTTTTTAGTATCACCACGAGCAGGATATCTCACCGGAACCGAATTTGTAATCGATGGCGGGACAATACCAACCGTTTGAATTTAGTCATATGCCAGCATACATAATATTTACAAGAATCACAACTATTGATCAAAAAGAGCTAGAGAAATATTGGAGCCTGATCAGGGAGACTATGAAGGGGCACCCAATTGAAGTTCTTTCTCCTTATGGAGACTTTGAAGTTCTCGAAGGTGATCAGATAAAATAAGAAATCATGGAATTACCAAAAGTGTTAATAGATTTAGTGGCAGCACAAGCGAGCTACAATAGCGTTGCATATGCCAAGTGTTTCGCCGAAACAGCAGTAGTTTATGATGAGGGCAAAATGCACAATGGACGAAAAGAGATCGAAAAATGGATTTCAGATGCAAATAAAAACTATAAGTCAATTATGAAGCCTATCAGCTTTGAGAAGAATGAGGATCAAAGTATTTTGAAAGCGGAAGTCTCAGGTAATTTTCCTGGAAGCCCTATTGTCTTGAGTTACCGGCTCAATATTGTTGGTAATCAAATCCAATTTCTAAAAATTACAGGATAAGGAGAAATTTTATGGACCAAAGGGTATCGGTGGTATTTATCGAAGAGTGGGTTGATCTGGAGAAAGACTGCGGAATAGTGCTGCTGTAACTATGTTTCTATCGTCGAGAATAAAAGGTGCTGTATTGACGGAGGATTTTCCCCATCTGCCTCGAAGATATCAACCTTAGTTTGTAGCAACCTATCATCTTTAATTATCAGATGCGCGGGGAAAACATTTTGTACTTTCTTTTTTAGCTTTTCAAATACCTGAAAATCAGTGTCGCTTACAGAGGTAAATGATTTTTCCCGATTGGAAAGGCTCATTATCCTGATCGCAAAATAGGGTAAGATAACACTGACAAATAAAGAGTATAAAATGTCTTCATTCTGCTCAAGGCGGAAGGAAAAGTGATACGAAGGGCTTCCCCCTAAGAAGGAGTAGTCCCAGATTTCAGCAGACAGGTCGGTAAGGGATTCTTTTAATTGTTCCCATTGCCCGTGGTCTGACCAGGCTGATTCAATACATCGTTTCCGGTTACTGTAAGGTTCTGAAGAGGAATAAGCCATGATATCGTCGAGGGTAAGACCCTCCGGATAATACTCTTTTAACTGCTCCGTTATTTGTTCCTTTCGCATCTGAATTTATTTACAAATAGGATCCCAGTTTTTCACTCCCGTCCCAGGATTAGTTCCTACCATATTGGCTACTCTCGCAAGATTCGCTCCAAGCTGTGCATTGATATAAACCTGCATTTCAGTCTTTACAAATGCCGGAATTTTGGGCAGGCTACCTTAACCTTCTCTCAGTGATCACCCCCAGAATAGATCCACATCGGCTCTGTTTGACCTGCTCGTTCAAAGCCGTTCTTTTTATAAAAGTCGATCGCATTTCCATCAGCCGTAAGCATCTGCATGTGAAAACCCTTATAAATCTCTTGCATTTTATCCATAATCAAACGCCCAACACCTTTGCCTTGATAGGAGGGTAGCACCAGTAGATGTGGATAATAAACCACGAGATACCCATCGGAAATAGCATTTCCTAGACCTACCAATGTCGTACCATCCCATGCCGTCACTAAGGAATGCGAATTTAAGAGTGCTTTGATCAGTAGTTCTGGTTTATCGGCCGCACTCCATTTGTTAGCTTGATAAAGTTGTAGTATGTCGTTTGCGTTTAAATCTCTATTGACACTTAGCTGTATGTTCATCTATTATTCTGTAGTTTTAGTTGGTATTTTTAAGCAGATATTCTTCGTTCGTAAATATGCGAACAGGTGAAAATCGACGATTACAAACTGTAAAAAACAAATTAGATTTTATTCCTTGTCAAATTTTCCAATATATTTCATACCGAGCATATCGGCAATTTTTTCACCATGTATTTCAATTGAGCCTTTTACAACAAGTTCAAGTACGGAATGGGCGGTGATCATTCTCAGCTCTTCAGCTTTGAAAATCATCTTTTCGGCAATGTTGTAATCTTCTATTTGGAGAATCAGTATCTCGTCAAGTTTTTCGCTTTTTGAAGTATGGTAATAATTCAGTTTTATAATATCCTTTTTATTTAGTGCCGCTTGTTGGAGAATATTCTTTTTATCAATTTTATTGTCTCCTATCCATAAATAATGAACCTCATAATCAGATAAAGACTGGTCAGAAAACTGAGCCAATTTCCCAATGTACTTTATCGTTTCAGAACGTGAAGCATCTTTTTCATCTAGGTCATTGTCTTCAAAAGCTACAACAGCGTTAAAACCAATGAAACTATGTCCTCTTAATAATGTTTCTAACTCATTTTTATCTACACCAATATCATTTGCAATGGTTTTGATATTTAGAGAGTTCTTATAATATTTCATTATCATGAGATCTTCATCATAGTTATCCAAATGAACTTCCTTGCAAAAATCACAGCGTAACTCCGTATTTGGTTCTTTATCGTCCTCTTCGTTTCCGGTTGGCGGTTCGTTGTCATAAACAGACCATGCTTCCAGATAGTCATTTTGATCCAGATATTTTTTTAATTCTTTCTCCGTTTTAAACTTTCCGAACCATACATGTATTTTTTTCATCCTGTGATGTAATTTAAGAATCAGAATTAGCAATGGTAAAGATAAAGCAATGCTCCGGCTTTATGGCATTGCGATTAGTATGACGCAGCGTGGTAGCCTTATGATAACGCGCTAGCTGAACGTGTTAATGGTATTCTTAAAAATGAATTCTATCCCAAGCGAGTATACCAAAATCATAAGGACGCAGCCAAAAGCATCGATAAAATTATTAAAGTTTATAATTTGCAGCGACCACACAGCAGTTTGGATTTCCAAACTCCCCACAAATGCACTGTATCGTCCGTTTATGGTTTTACACGTTCCTAACGTGGGAAAATAAAAACCTATTTCCAGTGATTTAAAGAGTTACTGGAAATAGGATAAACTAACTTTGTTTCAATATATAATAGGGTTCCTTTTCTAAACTGTAGGATCCATCTTTAAGAATATTATATTTAAAGAAATTCATTGTTTTAATAAGTTCGTCAAAGATGACAACAAATGATTCCTTTTGCTTAACACCTGAGGTTTGAAGGACTATAAACGCATGGGGACTGTTTACCCGAGGTTTTATCTTTCCCGCAGCTCTAGTCACATTCCATTTTGAAAAGCTATTAATCCCCTTTAAATTTCCGTCCATATCAAATGAGACCTCATCATTAGAATCGCCTAATCTATAAGTACCGTTTATCAAATGTGCAAAGTAAATTTCCGATACGTCTTTATTCATCATGAAATCTGTAGGTCTTATAAATTTGATAGAATCTACAGTGTTTCCACTTTTATCATTAACAGTTAAAAGCATTTCATTTGCCCTTTTTGTTAATAAGAAATCCTTTCCATCTGATGAATAATCATACATATGATTACTTGTCATTGTTTCGCCGATATTCAGATATAATTTATCCGAGCCTTTCACAGGTGTTAAAGAAACGGGAATCAGGTCGTCACCTATTGCCGGTTGATAGTATAATCTATCTTTCTGTATTAAAAATGCCTGTATAGGAAAGCCTTGGCTTGGATCGGGTGTTTTCTTTTCCGAGAGGCTGTCTGATAATCTATCAGAAAACCAATACTCTTTGGCTGTATTTACATTTATTTTTTTCTGTGCAAAACCAACAGAAAAATCAATAAAGAGAAAGAGTAAAACTAATATTTTAGTAAACTTCATAATAAAAAATTTTATTGACATGCTGAATTATCTATAGGAATGAAGATCACTTTGTCAACATTTCCTGATAACCAAAGAGATCCTACTTCGTTTTTTCCTTCATCGCCTTTAAATACATCAATGTGATTTACTCCACCACGTTGCATATAAACTATACCATTTAACTTTGAAGATGCCGAATCAAGGAATGCATTTGTCGAATTATATGTTTTTATTTGGCTCTCCATACCTTTTGATTTATAGTCATCAACTAGATAATTTTTTAAGTTAGCCGCCCGAATAGGATAACCTTCTGATGATAAAGGGTCGTCAAATTCTGTACCATAACTACCGAAGTCAACATCATATACTTCTTTTAATGCCGCTCCCACGCGAATAGCACATTGGTTTGCGTAATCATCTTGGCTTGGATGTTGGGTTTGACCATTTACATTATGTGGATAAGCATCCCAAATAGCATCAAAACATAATTCAGGTAGTTCATCTGCATCGGGATCATTATCAGGATTGTTATCGATTCCGCCATCGCCTAAGTCATCATAATCCTCAAAATCTTCGTCATTTCCATCATCCCAAGGATCTTCCCAATCGTCATCTCCTCCATCATCCCAATTGTCATCGTCACCGCTACCCTCAGGAGGATAAACGTCAATTTCTGGACCTTCTGTTTCCCATGCGATATCACTATCGCCTCCTTTTAATTTAAAAAGCTCGTTTTCTGGTAATTGATCAATTTCGCTTGCGATATCGAAAAAGTTTAAGATTGGTTTTCTTTTCATAATTTTTAATTATTTGTAATTTGTAAATCTTCCTAATTTATCGGTTATAATAGGCACGGTGGTCTGTTTTTATACTATGCTTCTTATACTTATGCTACCAAGAAAATAACCTTATTTCTTCGCGCCAGGCTTTATATTTCAGATCTAAGATGTCATACGGCAGTATTTATCTCTTCAAAGCTTTCTCCTTTTCCATTTCTTTAAGCATCCAGTTTCGGAGTTTTTCCTCTCTTTCAGGACTGATGCGTTTTAGAACGATTACTCCTTGAAGATTCTGAGTTCGGTTTTCTGTAAACCTATCGAATTCGACTGTAATATCATATGCTAGATGATTCCATTTTGGTGAAGTGAGACTGTCAAATGGAACTCTGAATATGGAGTCTTCCTGCTGAACATAAACCAGTTTAGCCCAATTGACTGATGTCTTACTTGGAACACCAGACATCATTGCAACATCACGGAGATCCAAATGTATTTTTTCAACCAAAGTCTGAAGTATCGATAACTCCTTTTCTTTTTTTTGACCAAAAGCAGATGTTAAAAGGCAAATTCCTACAATTGTTAAAATGTTATTCTTCATTTGTTATCTATTAATTGGGGTTAGAGGATACGCCGTGGATCGGACAGTTTTTTCCATCACCTAAGTTTGCGTATGGTTTGATCGTTTGAGGTTGACCATCGGCACCAGTTACTGTGATCGTCTGGTTTTTTACCCAAGTTTCATTTATTTCAACAGGCGGATTACCAAAAGTTGCATAATTATTTGCAAATGCGAAAGCTTCAACTTCATCCTCGATGCCGTATTTTAGTTTTATTTCATTATCAAACATGTTAAAACCGATCCTGCCATCTAAAAATTGCTCAACATGCTTTAATTCATGAGCTAATACTTCATTAAAAGCGGCATAGTTTAAATCACCCTTCTTATGAAGGAGGATTTCGGTGCCGGCAAGATATATATCCTTTTTATAAACCAATTCGGACTGATCCATTGTAATTTTAACATCTTTATTTCCGCTGAGTGATGTATACGCTGCGCTGCCATCGGCATCACCAAAGTTGATCACCAGATTAAAATTAGAACTCTCGATCCTGTTAAAAATCTGATTCAGTCCATTTAACGTGTCTTTGAATGCCTGGTTTGTATTTGGGTTATTTAAATCAGCAGTTATTGCACTTCTAAAAGTACCCAAATGATTAGAATAGTCAACAATCCCTCCAGAGCCAAGTCCCACAATTCCTTTTGTATAGGTACATTTCGGTTGTTCCTCCTCATCATTATCGGTTCCGCCATCGCCGTGATCATCACCATCCCAGTCTTCATCCCATTCATCATCCCATGGCTCTTCAGGACCGTCATCACCACCATCGTCCCAATTGTCATCGTCACCACCACCATCCGGGGGATATACATCAATTTCAGGGCCTTCGGTTTCCCATGCGATATCACTGTCACCACCTTTTAATTTAAATAGCTCATTCTCGGGTAACAGGTCGACATCGCTTGCAATGTCGAAAAAATTTAAAATAGGCTTTCTTTTCATATTTTCATTCATTTATAATTTGTAAATCTTCCTTTCTTGTCTGTGGTGATGGGAACGCTGATCTGTTTGACGCTGTGCTTTTTAAATTTATGCGACCACGAAAATATCTTGATTTCATTTCTCCAGCCTTTATACATTGTGTCCAGTATATCTGTTGCCACGGCGGGATGATAGAATTTAGCATTTTCAAATTCGATAGGCTGCAATGGAAAGTAGCTCTGTTTCTCAAAAACATACCCGTCATTGGTATGGATTTTATTCCCGATTTCTTCAGTCCACCAGATGTCGACAAAGGGAAAAGTGTATTCATAGCCTTCTGTTTTATAACCGCCCTCTTTCCAGATCTTATAATATGTTTTTCCTGTTTTTGACCATGTCCATTCGGTCACATTATATATACCATCCTGCCGGATAGCGGGGATCAATTTGATGAGATCTTCTTTTTTTACCATGAGATCGATGTCATCGTCCCAAGGCATAATTTTTCCGCTATGCCTGATCGATCCGAGTAAGGTACCAGCGTGCAGAAATATCTTTACATCCAGTGATGCGGCGGTTTCCGAAAGGTAGGTTAAGATTCCCCGAACTTGACTTATTTCGTCCTTCTCCCAGGCACTGTACGACCTAATGTATTCGATCATACTGTTTTTTCTTGCCAGGTAAGAAGGGGCCTTTCGGTCGGAGAACATAGTCCAGTCGGTATCAACGGCAATCATCTTGATTTTACGGTCAATTCCCAGTTCTAGAAATTGTTCTGCTAAGGGCCACCTTATTTCCGAACATTTCTCTATGAGTTCCTTTATGGACTTTCTCGAGATAATATAGGACGAAGTACCCCAATAAAATCCAAATCTGCTGAATGCGATTGGCATTTTAAGACGTGTGTCTGAGTTAATGAGGTCAAAGGGAAATAAGACGTGGAAATTTAGATCTTGTTCCAGCAATACCGATTTTATTTCCGTTAGATCCTTCAAAATTGCGGTACCATGCTCCTGGATCAGGCAATAGTCTTTTGTGGAGTTTTCCAAAAAGTCTTTCCAGATCGCATGATGGACCTGAAATAAATTGACTTCGTAATCAGGAATCTTTGCTCCATACCTGCTCTGATAATCTTCTCCCAGAGCTAGTTGATCCGATCCCTCTTTTGCCGACTTTTTGTAGTCGTTCTTATAATATTTTAGTGTAGGAGTTACCGTATATTTTTCCATTTGTTTCAATTGAACTGCTAGCGAGCAATCTGTCAAGTCCTTCTGCGATGTAAAGGTCTTGTGGATGTGTTATCTTTATATTTTCGTAATTGCCCTGGCAGAGCTGTATTTTGTAGCCCGCCTTTTCGACGATAGTTCCATCATCCAGCATGTCGGGCGTATAGTTTTGGCAGTATGCGGTTTTTATAATCTTGGAACGGAATACCTGCGGGTTTTGGACAATCTTGACGTACTGCCTATCAAGTGCGTTATTCTGGTTCTCTTTTGCTATCCGAATAGTGTTGACCGCATTAAAGACAGGCACGGCGGTACCGTACTGAGAAGCGGTGGTGTAAGCATGATCGATGGTTTCTAAGGTAACAAAAGGGCGTACGCCATCATGTATTCCTATCAGGTCGTTGTCACTGGAGTCAATAGATGCTAATCCATTTTTTACCGAATGAAATCTTTGTTCGCCACCGTCAATTAATGTTATTTCACGGATAATCGGATAGTCAAGTTTAAGCTTGTTCCAGTGCGCAATGTGGTCAGGGTTGACCACGATTCTTATCTTTTGCGGTTCAAAACGTTGTAAGAATTTACAGATGGTCTTAATAATCACCGGAACACCGTTTATGGCTTGAAACTGCTTGCTCATAACGCCTCCATATCTTTCCCCAAGACCTCCTGCAAGTATCACTATATAATTTTGGTGCATTGATTATTTATCTTTTAAGAGCTATAAAATTTCTTTAATCTTCTTTTTGTGTCGATGAAATTTAGTAATTTTCATTTTTATTTACAAAAAGTAGTATAAAATTAATATGTTGTTAACATTAAGTGTACGTAAATTTAATAGCCTAAGATTTTATGAAGGTGTTTTTTAAGCGTTTCCCATTTGAAATCCAGATGGATAAGATGGATTGTGGCCCGACCTGCTTGAGATTGATTGCAAAATATTATGGACGGTTCTATCCAATAAATTTTTTAAGAGAATTATGTGGTACCACCAAAGAGGGGATCTCTATTATTAACCTGATCCATGCAGCTGAAAAAATAGGGCTCAAAAGCAGGGGTGTTAAGTGTACGCTCGCACAGTTGCAACACGATGTTCCGCTTCCTGTTGTTGTTCATTGGAAAGATTCCCATTTTTTGATCGTATATAAAGTAGATAGAAAGTATTTTTACGTTTCTGACCCCAGTGCCGGACTAGTGAAACACCCCATAAAAACGTTTGTTAAAAACTGGTATAAATCGACAACAAAGAAAGGGGTGGTGATCGGATTTGAGCCTGACGGTAATTTTTTTGATCTTCACCAGGAAGAGAATTTCAGACGGAAGAAGAGCTTTAATACTATATTCCAATATTTTAAGCCATACCGGCTGAGTATTATTAACCTTTTTATTGTGATGCTTTTTGTCACAGGGCTTCAGGCCATCATCCCTTTTATTGCGCGGTCAATAATTGACATAGGTATAAGCACCCAGGATATGAATTTTGTCAATATTATGCTCTTTGCAAATATTGCCATACTTTTAGCCACAACACTTTCCAATGCAGTAAGGGACTGGATTGTTCTCCATCTCACAAGCCGCATCAATATTTCTTTGATTTCTGATTATCTGGTCAAGCTTATGAAACTTCCCATTGGCTTTTTTGAAAACAAAATGATAGGTGATATTCTTCAGCGGGCACAAGATCATCAGCGTATCAAGGACTTCATTATGGGTAATTCACTTAACCTGATCTTCTCAGGCTTAACCTTCATTGTTTTTGCAGTTATACTTGTGACTTTCAATACCTTTATATTTTGGGTGTTTGTGTCTGGTAGTGTGATCTATTTCCTTTGGATATTTGGGTTTCTGGCCATTCGGCGGCGGCTGGATACCAACTATTTTGGTCTTATGGCAAAAGATCAGAGTTACTGGGTAGAGACGATAACGGGAATGCAGGATATTAAGGTAAATAATTATGAAACGCAAAAACGGTGGAAGTGGGAAAACTTACAGGCAAGGCTCTATAAGGTAAATCTAAAACTTCTGTCTATAACCAATTATCAGAACCTTGGTGGACAGTTTATTGAAAACCTTAAGAATGTTGCCATTACAATTGTTTGCGCAAAAGCGGTGATTCAGGGAGAGATGAGTTTTGGGATCATGATGTCCACCCAGATTATAATCGGCATGCTCAATGCTCCCATACAACAATTTATACAGTTTATCATTTCGGCCCAATTTGCGAAAATTTCATTTGCCCGTATCAACGAAATACATGGTTTGGAAGACGAGGAGCAGGTTGGCTCTTTTAATGAGACGATTTTGCCTCAAGGGAAAGACATTGTTTTAAAAAGTCTTTATTTTCAATACGCACCAAAAAATCCGTATATCGTAAACGGGGTTAACCTTGTCATACCGCACGGGAAAGTAACGGCTATTGTAGGAGATAGTGGAAGTGGTAAAACAACACTGATGAAGCTGATACTAAGACTTTACAGTCAGAATCACGGAGAGATCTATCTGGGAAATTTAAACGTCAATAATATCCCGCTGCATTATTGGCGCTCCAAATGTGGTGTCGTATTACAGGACGGTAAGATATTCAATGATACGGTTATCAACAATATTGTTCTTGGAGATGATAATATAGATATTGAAAGATTGGAAAAGGCTCTGGAGGCTGCCAATATCAGGGAAGAGATAGAAGATATGCCCAAAGGTTATAAAACAATGATGGGTGAGCAGGGGAGGGGGCTGAGCGGTGGACAGAAACAGCGGATATTAATCGCGCGCGCCCTTTATAAAAATCCTGACTACCTGTTTTTGGATGAAGCCACCAATTCACTTGATTCACGTAACGAGAAAAGAATTGTGGAAGCTTTGGACAAGATCTTTAGGGAGAAAACGGTGGTCGTCATCGCACATCGGCTAAGCACCATTCAGAAAGCCCATCAGATCGTCGTCATGAGGGATGGAAAAGTCGCAGAAATTGGCAGTCACGATCTGCTCATGGAAAGAAAAGGACACTATTATCAACTCATCAATTCACAGATAAGCTTAAATTAATGGAAGATTTACATAAGGTCAAAAAAACAGAGGAACTCGACCATATTGTGAACAGGATGCCAAAGAAGTTCGGTGTCCAGATAACCATCATCGTAATGGTAAGTATATTTTTACTGCTTATTTTCGGTTATCTGATTACTTATCCTGATGTGCAGTCGGGGACTGTGTCAATCAACACCGAAAATCCTGCTGTAAAAGTTGTGAGTCCGGCATCGGGTAAACTAATTTTACAGAAAGAAAATCAACAGGAGGTATTAAAGGGTGATATCATCGGCTACCTAGAAAATCCTGCGAATATGGGTGATATCCTGCTCGTAAATAAACTAGTTGAAGGCATTGATATCAACGATAGATTTTCGCTGATTAATCTATCGCTTCCCGGCAAAGTTTACTTGGGGGCAATAAATAATAAATACTATGCTTTACTCGATGCACTTCAACAATATAAAAATTATTATAATAATAAGACACTGGACCACCAGTTGCGGACGTATAATGAACTGCTCAATGAGCAAAAAAATATTTTGAGCACATCAAGAAAAAAGGCGGAGCTTTCGCACAACAGTACTTCATACATTGAGAATTTTGCCAAAAGAGATTCTATACTCCTGGAAAAGAAAGTTATCAGTGTTGCAGAATTTGAACGAAACAAAATAAACCATATTAATGCGGCCTACACAGAAGTCAATACCAAGGCAGAGGCGTCTCAGGTTATGCTTGAACTTTTCAGGACGCAGAATGCAATTACGGAGACGCAGATTAAAAAAGATGAAGTTGAAAAGTCTCTGACGTTACAGCTGACATCTTCCTATCATGAGCTATCGATGGCCCTGAAATCGTTTGAAGAGAATTACATATTTAGGTCTCCCCGAGACGGGATTCTGCAATATTTAAATTTCTGGAACGATGATTATTTTATTAGGTCTGGAGAGGCCGTATTTTCTATCGTTCCGGCTGACAGTAAAATTGTTGCCCATGTGCGTCTTCCCAATTCAGGTGCTGGCAAGGTCTTAAAAGGACAAGAAGTTATTATTAAGCTCGATAATTTCCCCTATAATGAATATGGCTCTTTAAGGGGCGTTGTTCAGGAGATATCATTAATGACCAATATCCAGCAGACTAGTCAGGGAGATCTGGAACAGTATCTTATATATGTAGAGTTGCCCGATGGACTAAAAACAAATTACGCTCAGCGATTACAATTTAAATATGAGCTGAAAGGGGTTGCAGAGATTATTACCAGGGATAGACGGCTGATAGAGCGCATATTTGATAACCTGAAGTATATGCTCTCGAAAAAAAATAATGGATATTCAACCTGAATAAAGATCATTATTTCAATAGTTATTTATGACGGATTTTCTTAAAATAGTTGCTACAGTTACCTGTATATTGACAAGTAGCATATGTTTCGAGATAAAGACATTTTACCATAGTGAAAAAAGACCATATGCATCGAATGCTGACATGAGCTATACGCTTGTTGGCGATAAAAACAACAAATATTATGGAATCAAACATACGGCTTCTTTTAATGGTAATATATTAAAGGTAAATTATATTGATACAATTCGAGATATTTTAATAAGGTATATGGATGAGTCAAAACTGAGTGATTTTGACAAAGAGGCAGAAATTTTTGTCTCGATATATTTTGATCCACATACCTTAAGGGTTAACGAGGTATACTTTGGATTTACCGGCATTTCTCCTTTTAAAGTTATGACATTAAAACAGTTTCAAAAAATAGATGAACAAATTAAAGACAGTATCATAGGAGAGAAAAATGTAAAATGGTTTAGTGAGCAGGAAATAGATGAAACACTTTCTAAACTTGATTATCTTGATGGTCATGGCGTCGGATTCTATTTAAAGCAACTAATGTTGTATAAAAACGGTAAGATTCCGAAGGAAAAATTGATATACTTCCGTTGATTTCATTTTGGCTCAATATAATTTTTCGCAGTATTTAGCCTCTAATTTAAATAAATTAGTTCTGCTTTTCACCGATAATAGACCTGAGTTTTTCTTCAGAATAATTTTCTATAATACCGTGTTTGGTCTTCAGATAATCAAAGATGGCAGGATTGTCCAGCCAATGTGATTCCCGAAGTCCATCAATAATTGTTTTTAAATAATCATTGCTAGGTTTAGTCGAGGACTGTGAATCTTGTTCATTTGTTATCGTAAAAATAGGAAACCCGTTGTGCTCACCTAAGTATAATAGATTGCCATACCAAGATGGCTGTTTAAAAATATGAAAGCCATTTTTAACTGCCTTTTCAAAGTCAATTTCCAAGCTGGTACTTGTATTTGTCTTTTGTCTAGCAATATCTATCAGTTGGCCTTTTGTTATCAAATTTATTCGTCCATAAGTAGACGCAGTAGGATTAAATGTAGTTCTAATAAAGGCAATACCTCCGTTCCAATTTTTCGAGACCTTCGCGAAATATAGCTCTGAGGAAATATACATTTCTTCACTGTCGATCGGCGACGTCTTATCCTCACATCCAATATAGGATGTGTTTGCACCGGCGGGCTGGCCACCTTGTATATAACAAAGAAACCTCTCTTGCAGCAGATTGGAACCATAACATGCATACCAAACTTTTTCGTCCAAATTTTTCATTTCTTTAATGTTTTCTGACTTCTTTCAGATGCCAGCGCAATTCCTCGGGAACTAATTCAAAGGCGAAGCTGGAGATTCCAAAATCTTTTGAGAATAGTTCCCTATCATTTTGCCAAACAGTTATTTGATCCCAATAAGCCAGGAAGAAATCCCCTTCCTGAATAAAGTCCATCCAGCCATCGGCTTTAATTGATGCTTGCTTGTCGGTCAATATAATACCCGAGTAATTCTCCAGGCTACCATCCAGAAACATTCCATCATGCCCTTCTATACAGGATTCTGACCAGTCAAAGTCAAATTTAAAACTCATACCTAACAAATTATTTAATTCGTTAGCAAGCTGGATTTGCACTAGTTTCCTTAATTTTGGCCCCATAGAACTTGAAAATCCATATTTACTCCAATTATCTTCCATAGATTCCTATTTACGTGTTGAGCGTACTCTTTTCAATTTAAATATAGTATATCCGATCGAGGGAGATATGGCTGAGAGAATAATATAAATGCATTTCGCTTGAAATTGCCAATTTATATTCAATGGTAGCGGGATTTCCTTGATGAGATAAGCTATTAAAACATCATATGTTATGTAATAGGCCTCAGGAATCAGCCATAAAATCGTGATATTTATATGGGTATTAAACTGATAATTTCCCGTGATGAGTACACACGATATAAGTATGATCAACCCAATCAATGCTGGCCAGAATATGGAGAATATCTTTCTATTTCTTTGCGCCTGTAGGTATCCTGCATAAATAAGTCCTGCAACTTGCAATCCAAAAATAATTAGATTAAAATTTAAACTCCCCGTAAAATACCTCAGCCAATCACCGTCTGTTAATGCTACATAAAATGTCAAAGCCATAAAACTGAGGTGTACAAATAGGGGAGCGTTAATTCTCTTCATTATCTATATTACGTTTATGGAATCTCAATGTTTTTATCGCTTTGACAAGATCCTCTTCTGTTTGCGTTTTTAGATCTGTTCCATGGAGATTAAACCGGACTTTTGAAGAGTCTCCCCATAGGCTGCCGATATACACTCCGGTGATTCCTTTTCCGGATATTCTCGGAAATACGATTTTCGCTCTTCTGTTATCAATGGTATCCCAGGATACATTTTGTTTTCTGTACAGATCTGCATCAATATTCATCGACATGATATCTTTAACAACAATGAAATCGGAGGAGTCCAAGTTATTTTCCTCCATCATTTGCCTTGTAATTACCTGAATATTTGGTTCTGTCAAACTATTTGAATACATGCCCAGATCAAAGTAAAGGGTATCCGTGTTGTCTATAGCCATCGCGCCAACATAACTGTCTATACCGTCTTGTTTGACCTGTTGCCACTTATAAGGAACTTCAAGCGTAAATAGACCAAAATCCATTGTCTTTGTGCGAGAAGGATCCTTGCATCCAACAACGAGGATAATAAGGGCAGAAATGTGGGATAGTTTTATGAACTGTTTCATCCTATGGCTTATGCGTTTAATTTACAAAATTAGGCTGGACTATCCATCTATGGCTAATATTTTTTATTAATAAATCGCAAACGGGTGGAGTGGAAGTGCTAAGTAATTTCCCATTAATAGTTGTCGTATTGATTATAGACTCAATCGCATAAAAATTGAAAAGCTGGATAGTTTTTCAACTTGATATAATCAAATCTGTAGTAACAATTCCAATAGCTTACTATTCTATTTCGAATTGTCCTTTCATATGATAAGTTTTCAGTAAAGAAGTCATTTATCCAAAGTTTTTGCTGTGGGATGATCTGTCCGATAATGGTTAAATGAATTTCCATAACATATTCACCTAATAGCTGCACTAGATATGGAATGCTTGCCGAGGGAAAAAGCTTCATTAATTTCACGATAGCTACCTCACGAATGTACCCATCGTGATGACGCGTCATTAGACTTAGTTTCTCAAAATCCTTCATCGTTTCGACGTCGTTTTTCGTTGCGGATGTATATATCCGATATGGAAATTTATTAACTTTTCCCTGCCATAGGACTTCGATTTGTTCCATACTCATTTTTTGTTCATATCTCAATAATAAGATCTTTATTAAATCCGTTGTACGGTTCATTGATATAGCCGTGTGGATTGCATATAATATCGGTGTTGCCGATTTTATAATTTGCAGGAGTATGTATATGGCCATGGATCCAATAGGAAGGCTGATGCTTTATTATAAAGTCTTCCATATCCGAGGCGTAGGCAGCGCTGATCGGATCGTCCAAATACTTCATTGGTAAGGATCGAATGCTCGGCGCATGATGCGTCACTACGATATTATGCTTCGCTTGATTGACACTAAGACTATGCTCCAGCCATTGCCTTGAAGTTTGGTGGATTCTAAACGTATCGATGCTTCTTAATTTGGCATAATTGTCACCTAGTCTGATCTTCTTATAATCATTCATACGGCTTTGGCATAGCGCCCCATATGCAGCTGGATTGCCCTTTAAGGAAAAATCAGTCCAAAGTGTGCAGCCATGGAAACAAACGTGGTCGATCTCCAAAGATTCATTTTCCAGCACATGAATATTTGAATTGCTTGCAGCGTCCATGATTTTATGGAGTGTTTTCGGATACGCTCCCTTATAATATTCGTGATTGCCCAGCACATAGATGATCGGTATATCCAAAGAAAGTGATTTGAGCCAGCCGATCCCTTTTACTCCTAGATCAGTATCTCCCGCTAGTATAAGCACATCTGCTATATTCAGATTGATATCGTTGTATCCAAATTCTCTATGCAGGTCGCTAACGATGTGGATTTTCATTGTAGATTATGTTAGTCAATTCAATGCCAGTCGCAATAACAAAAACGACATTGTTTTGCTGTTGGAGTTCTGGCTAGCGTCCCACAATTGGGGCAGTAATTAAAAAAAATTTCAGAAGCATGATCATGCATAATACGCGTTGCTGTATCTTCATTAAATTTCTCTAGTCCATTATTCAATAAACTTAGTGCATTTTCGTCTATGGTTAGCCATCCAGCTTTAAAGTAAACTCTCTTTATTTTATCAATATCCGCCTTTTGATCTATCTTTAAAAGTGAATGCGCATGTTTATAAGCAAGCTTTTCTTTTGGGGACATCAAATGAAGGTAATAGTTTATGATGTAATCTTGTTTATCTTTTTCCATAACTATAATGGTAAAGTTTCCTTCTTCCAACTTGAAAAAATACAATTGACAACTGTTAATAGGGTGGTTAACAACCAAATGATTAATGAGTAAAATAGCACACCTAACGATGCTCCACCCTGAAAATTAGCGGGGTCTATATATAGAAAAATATTAGATACAACGCTAATGAACACAATGAATATCAGTCGAACTTTTTCACCTCTGCTACCAATTACCAACCTATAGCTGATATAGCAGAATAGCAGTATGTACAGTGCGTATACCATTTTGAATTCATGATCTATGGGAAACATATTAGTTATTATTTAGCTTTTCTTGTACTATTTTCTAATGCTAGATTACCAGAATCAAACGACAGCGGGTACATATAAATGATAACTCACGAACCGAGAAAATCCACATTTTATTAATATATAACTCAGTAGCTAATTTACATATCTATTTTGTATCTTGATACAAAATGATTAATCTAATTATCAGGAAGGTATTGAATGATTATGTTGCTTTCATTAATGACTTCAAACATCAGTTTTCTCCAAACATGGAAGAATTTGAAAAAAAGAGCAGCGGGAATCGTTCGGGGCATATTGATGAGCTCAAATATCAGTTTCACGGCGCGGGTTGCCGTTTAGAGAAAGACGGTGTTATATGTGAATTTGATTTTATGCCTACAAATGAATATTCCATAAAGTTCTGCCTATGGAAAATGCGTGAATTTATTTTGACCAATAAAGCATATGGAATAGTGAAAATGGAGGAGCTGGAATTACATGAGGTGCTACATACACTGGTTGAAGATGGCACTCTTGTCAAATTGGTATTGGGTGGCGTGGTTTGGGAAATATACCAGATTTAACACAAAATTTTATTTTCGAATATACTCCTTAGGTATAGGATGCTTTTTCAGAAATTCAATAGCATCTTCGTTTTTTTTCTTAAAAAATGAAGATATATTATAAATATTTTGACGATCTTGAACCGTCATATCCGCGTTATTTTTATCTTTTTTATTCGTATTTGTGCTCATGTTTTAAACCTCCTGATACAAAGTTCGTTATTATTTTTTAAATATAAAAAACGCATCATAATTTTTACCTCTCTCAAAGGATTCCCACCTGTCTTTATAATAGGCTTTCACTTCAAATATTTCTTGAATATCTTCCCAAAATTCCGCTATTCCCATTTGATACAATCTCGTTCTAGATGCCGTACTACCTTTTGCCATTACGATGACTTGAGGATGTTTATGAATAAAGTCAATCAAAGCAATAACCTGCAGATATAAGCGTCGAGCAGAAACAGTCCATTTTTTTATGTAATTTGGTTTCATGGAAGAATATTAAGCAAGTACAATCCTAACAGGCCGAAAGATTAAATACCAAACTGACAATTTTAATGACAAACAAACAGACAACACTAAATAAATTAAATGCCTTTATACTGCGGGACAAGTTTTCTATTTCTGCTTGGGAAGAACGGGGACTAAACCCATCTGATAGTGAAACCTGCGACCGACTTCAAAGTTTATTCAACGATTGTGCTAATAATTTAATTGAAGCTGTAAATTCCGATTATAAACCAATACAACTCAAAAGCGTATTAAAAAAATCGTTGGGCAGCATTGATCGTTCAGATTATGATACAGAAGAGCGTGAATTTATCTGCGATTATTTCGACAAACTTTCAAAAATTGTTTCAGTTGACTTTAAAGACAACTTAAATGGATGGCTTTATGGAAAAGTGCTTAATACACTATTTAAATTGACTTCATTTTTCAAAGGACAAGACAATATAGTTGAAATTTTATCTCAAGACTGTACTCAATGTGGTTCAAAACTTGAGACATTCATTATAAAAAAAGAAGAAGGTATTCCGGACTATAGTTGGAATATTATTCAATGTAACAATTGCAATGAATTTAATTTACTTTCGACAGGTCCAAATATTAAAGTAATGCGTTTTGGTAATTATAAATCAATTGAGCAATTGCCGAAAGCGGAATATACAGAGGAGCAAGCCAACGTGAGACTTGAACAAATAAAATTCTTTAGAAAAAAATGACAGAGCGAAGAAGGGCGGCACATAATAGATGAGGACAACCGTTGTAGCCAAATTGGTAAATGAACCAAGATGATAAGCTCAAAATATTATAAAAATTGCCACAAATTAAAGATACACAACGTTGAAAATAGATTACGAACAGTTTGCCGGTAAAAAATGTCGGGAACTTATGCAGATCCAGGAGAGGTTTATGGAACAGTTGAGTATCGGCAGCTATCAGCATTGGTATTATGATGCTGAACTTGCACTCTTGCGCTTATACAATGACGGTACAGATCAATTGTATCTAAAATATATTCCCGTTGGTACCTTTTCACTTACGTCAGAAACATGGATGTGGAGTTGGTTCAATGATCATAGTTGCGAGCCTAATAAGGACAGCACATTTGCTGTTAGGGAATTTGGCCTCGAACACGATTACCCGAAATTGACAGCAGGCACTTTCTCGGCCGATGAATATGATTGTTGGGAGTTTGCTGCGATATCATTTGCCATTCTGGAGGGGATAGGAGTTTATAGAGCTCCCACCGAAAAACTTCAAAGCTATCTTCTAATTACCGCTGTTTTGGAAGAAGATTCGCGGGAAGTTGTCCATTTTAACCAGGCAAAAGTTGAATGCAAAATCCATGGGCGGTCAAGGCCAGCGTTTGTTTGTCGGCATCTTAACGTGGAGCATCCGAAAGGTTTTGAGGAGGCTTTTGAAACATATAAGGGGATGGAACTTAGTGAAGATGACGATTTTCAAGCATGGTGTGATGAATGTGAAAAGGTCAGGATCAGAAATAACGGTTGGAACGAATACGCTGAAGAGTTTGCAAAGATCAAACTGGTCTGTGAATATTGCTACTTTGAACTAAAATCCTTTAATTGTCTTTAAACAGACGATTATTTTCTTGAGCTTAACTCTCTAGCATTGCAAAATTATTAGATGTATGAATAAGCTTTTAATTATTTCTATTCTGCTTTGTTTGTCTTGCGCGAGACAATTTCGAGATACAGAGGAGATCGTATTGTCTGTTTTATCCAAAAACGTTGTAGGGAAGACATTCAAGTTTAATCTGAGTGATAAGAAGGATTACCTGAATGAAGTCGATGTAGCCTATCTAGGTGAGATAGAGACGAAAGCCAAGGAAAAATTCATGACTCTACAGGATGACCTATCTCCTTAAAAAACTGTCTAAGCATTTCATATGTGCTACTATCGGCTTTAACCTGATTGGAACTATCTAGCGCCATTGATTCACAACTTAAACAGATATTCAAAACAGATACGATTTCGCCATAGCTTTTGTAGAACACAATAGCATCCCTGTAAACGGGGGCACATATCCAATTGTTGACGTTCGTTGTTTTTTTAAGTAAAATATTCTTTAGTAGACTGATTGTCTCATTACCATGCTGGAAAGTATTGATTCTTTGACTAGAAAAATGAAATCGACCTGTACTATCAATTAAGTACTGTGTTAAACCTAATGGCGCGTCAAGTTCGCTCAGTCGAATTTCTTCGGTGTCGGTCAGATTATTGCTTTTCTCCTTTCTTACTTTTAAATTATGTCGTTCCGGTTTTAGAATTTGGATCACTGCATTGTATTCCTCTCCGCGCTGGAGGGAATATGTTTCGATGTAGTCAAATGGCAAGCCTTTTATATAATCAGCAGAGTTTACTGAATTGCCTTTTACGCTATCTTTGGACATGTATTAATTCAAGTCTATAGTTATCTGCTAGACACTCTAGCGTAACAAAATTGTACCATATATCATGACTTTTTCTAAAATGAATCAATTTATCGCAGTCATGAGTTGTCATCGGAATTGTACCTCTTATAATGTATACCCAATGCAACTCCAAATCCAACAAGTGAGCACCATATCGTGATGATATTTTCACGCCCATTTAGCGCAGCTAATTTAAATGTTGGATGGGCGTGCATATAATCTGCTATCGGCCATACTGGTAAAGACAATACGAATATAACCACCATTGACAGCCAGAACTTTGGAAAAGTCAAGTTTATATTTGTAATAAATGCAAATAGTATGGCAGCTAAAGCCGAACCAATATACATCGCATGCATTCCCATCGGAGAAAGAATAAATACAGTGATGCCAATCGTGATGATAAAGATAACAATACTCAAAAACCAATGTAGGAGTATGCCTATCAATTTCTTGGGAAAACTGATCCTATCAAAATTGCTTAATGATACGGCTAATGATATTAATGTCGGAATAAGGATAAATGACCAATCCCATTTTATGAAAACTGAAGAAATAAAGCCCGCCAAAATGCAGCAGAGTGAAGTCGTGGTTATTCTAATAATTTGCATTTTCCTGTTTTTAGATTTTACTTCATGAACCCCGATCGTTATTATAATCATCTATGTCGGAAAATCTTGATTCCTCCAATATCTTTTGTCGATTTGTCTGACATTCCGTACATTCTTTAATTGTTTTAGGTAAGAAGCCAATAGGAGTAACTCATCATCGTTGGCGTTCCCTGTAAATTCAGCTATTTGGATTGCATTGCCATAGTTCAGCATTGATTTTTCAGCGGTGTCGTCTATTATAAGCGTTCTTTCCAATAAGAAGCCTTTGCGTTTTACTTTGGATAACCTTTTTACGTAATAATATTCATCAGTCACACTGATCCGTTTTTTTGTTGTGCGAGATCTTCCCCAGATAAATTCAAAATCGACAGCGTCTGGTTTTATTTTATCAACGAGCTCATGCACGTAAGCATCATCCGCAGAGCTCCAAATTGCAAGTTTAAAATCTCCAGCCATTTCTGATAAAAAATAGTCTAAATTTGGACGAACATATACATAATAAGGCCCTACAACAAAGTCTTCCCGCTGTCCCAGCTTATCTTTTGTAGCGTACAGCAATGTTTCGTCCAAATCCAATACCAAAAGAGTTTCCTTCATATGATTTATACCGGTTCATTTCCGGTGTTCTGACTTTAATATCCAAATTCTTCAAAGTTCGCCCGGCCCATTGCTATCCAGCTTTCCCAATATGATTGACCCGTAGACCCAGCACCGTTTGGGTCGATAGTATAAAAGTCAGCGATCACTTCAAAATTTTTTCTTGTATTAGTTTCGTTTAAAAAATGGGTTAAGCATGCCAACATCTTGTTGAATGACGAAAAGATAATTTCGCTCAGTCCGTCGAGATCACCATCATATTCATGGTCGTAGACTCTGATCGGATAATCATTTGTTTCTCTGGCGGAATTTGTCCTGTCGGCAGTCGTTTGGCTAATTCGTCAATCTGTTGGTTGGTCAAACCTTCTTTTAGTTCTACTTTATATTCGTCGCCATCTTCTGAAATATATTGTTCTGTCAAAATGGATGTCAGTTTTTCTGTCGGTGTCATAAATGCAATTGTGTTTTCTTGATGTGTCGTGTTATGCTTGTAGGTAATTGGCGCGGCGACTTGTCGTAGCTGTATCGAAGATACGAAAGTGGAGCTGTTTTGCCAAGTCACTTGTTATAATTTAGTGGATGCGCCATTAAATGAGGAATCTGAAGCTATCGGAATTTTTATGGAGATACCACTAGATATTGACAAGGAATAGAGATTTTTTGAAGTTGAGAAAGCCTTGAATACAATTGCTTATTGACTTATGATCACGTGCAAAAGTATATAGCCCTGATACAACGTGGGGAATTAAAGTGGATAAAGGACGATATTCGATGAAAAAGGATAGAAAGTTCGAATGTGACGTGTGTGGTCAAAAGTTACCCCAAATTACGAAGCATGGTGGTGCATTGAAAACTTTATCGATTTACCACAGGGACGGAATAGCGCTTTAGATTTCGGGGTACATGCAGGCGAAGTCAAAGTCCGACTGAAATTTTTGCCAAGGAATAGATGGTCTATCTAAAAGCAGTGAAGCATGAAACCACTCGGTATGATATATCAGAGATTTATATGCAGTGGTAAGGCTATTTTAATCAAGAGACAGAAGAGAAACTCCAGGTAATAAATATACGCGTTAAGGAATTAAAGATTTTTTGGCGTATAGCCGGGGGCCTAGTTAAATAGTTTACAGAAGAAACTATTTTGGTAAATTTATAAGTAGTTCCTTTGCAGGTACTTCTTGAATTTTACCATCAACTTTTACCACCAAACTCTCACCCTTTGCAGCACTTTCTTCGGCTAGTTTTCGTAAAGCCTTTTGCACTCCTAAACGAATTCGTTCAGCAAGATTAATATTTTCAATATTTACCTTATCGTTCATTATAGTATTTCGATTTTAGTGTTGACCAAATTTCGCTATTTGAAACGAATTCTCCAAATTTATCACCCTGAGCAATAATTTCGGGGATTAAATCCATGTTATCAAAAACCAACCAGCGATCACATATTGGAATATAAATGTTAAACAAATTTTCTAAACCACGATGATAACGTCTTTCTATCACATCAGATGGAATATTGTGTCCTCCGTTTTCTACTCTTTTCTTTACACGTTGTATGGCTAGTGCAGGGGAGTCGAGCCAAAAATAGAGTACAGTTACTGAATAGCCTATTTTTTGAGCTTCGATTACTAAATTTTTATAGCTTCGAGTCGAAAGCGTTGTTTCAAATGCAAAATCAGCTCTAGTCTTCATTAACTCCGTGATACGCTCTAACATAATTCGACCAGCTGATACAGCTACGCTCTGTGGATTGAAAGGAGAAATACCTGCTGCTATATTGTCGGCATTTACAAACTCTCTGCAATCTAATATCTCAGGTAACACAGTGTAACTAGCGGTTGTTTTTCCGGCTCCATTGCACCCAGAGATAATGTAGATATTTGGCATATGCGTTTTTTTTGTCAAATTAGGGAAAATTGACCGAATTTTAATTTCTTATTTTAAATTGGTTATTTCGGTGTGGTTCTTCTGTATTTATTGTTTTCCAAATCTTTTTAAGAAAGATTTTGTAGACGGAAATTACCTTTTAAGATTATTTTGCGCTTATTTGCTCTTTTCTAAAGGGAAAGTGGCACAAAGCGGAAGTAATCACACTTTCTATTTCCTGTTCCAAAGAATTCGATATCTTGAAGGTCAATGCTGCGAAAATAAAATATTGCGGGCTTTTATAAAGTTACTAGATTTTGCCAAATGGATGTTATCTGCTGTTTTTTTAATAAAAGTCACAGTAGAAATTCCATTCTTCTGTTTTCGCATTTTTAGCAAAATACATCGTTCCGCTATCAACTATATTCAAATTTGCTTTGTCGTCGGATGCAATTTGAAATACAAATTCAAAGTCGTTACCAAAATAAACACCCGGTTGACAAAAGCTTGGGTAACCTCCAAGTTTGTGTCCATATTGATTGTCAGCTATATCATAATAACCTTCAATTACTCCCGAATTTTCAAGTTTTAATATTTCATCTTCCATTTCACTTGTTAAACCACCTCCATCCCACACAGGATAATCTTCTTCTATTTTTGAAGGTTTTAGGGGAAATGGTTTTAGTCCTGAATCAGGATTGTTTAATTCTTTAATTATTAATTTGTCTGATTTTTTATATTCTCGCAAAAGCCATTCATTTCCGTTGGCAGTTATATCCATTGGAAGTTCTTCTGCTATAAAAACAGTAATCACCATTGTATCAGCTAAAATATCAGGTCTAATTTCAATATCTTCTAAGCAAAGTTGGAACAGAGGAAACGTCCAAAACGATAAGATAATTCGTATAAAAAAGTGGCGGATAGTGTTTTCAGTCAGTTTCTATCCTTGATAGACCGGGATAGGAATCTGTCCAATCTTGTGAGCTTTATACGTATGAACATATTTCGCTAAGATTGCCTCCTTTGGTGGTTAACGAGAGGAGCTTTTATTGCTTAATTTGTTTGTCTCATTAAAGTTACTGAATAAATAGATTGGCTACGGATTCCCGCAATCGGGTAATGTACGCTCAAATTACCGTGCATGATAAAAGCATGGGCATGAAAGATTATCATCTTTACAACAAAAATGGTCTTGCTTTTTATGTTTTCAGGAAATCTCAGGGAGAGTGGGAATTGGCATTCGGTCTACTCGCCGATGACATCAAGGAAGCGTGCATTGACGCTCTTATACTTCGCTTTGATACGGATGTTCCTGAGTTGTTTTATCATCATGGAAAACGCCAGGTAGTGGAAGTTCGGGCCAAGAAGTACAGCCTTTGGCATATTTATCTCAATAATGCTTATGTAGGAAGTATTCAGTATGACACCTTCACTAAGCAGTTCAATTACCACCTTGAAGAAAATTGCTTATTGACCGATGATCACGTGGGACTCAAATATAGGCGTTGCTGTGGGCAGGATCTGTTTTTGGGGTACCATAGCAATGGGTGTGACTGCATTAATAGGTCATCTTTTTGGAGTAAATATCGCTTAGTTCATTAGCTATAAATTCTTTCAGTACTTGTTGCAGTTTCGATTACAGCATTTTTTGTGTTCAGTCTTTCATATGCCGGTATAAAGTACCGAGACTTTATAGTGTGTTTTTACACAAAAAAAGCTTTACTTGCTTTTTCGGATTTTTATAGAACCCGTGTGAAAAATTTGCGTGTATTTTTGAACTACTTTGATCTTTAGATTGTTTGTCTAATCAAAAAATTGAAAATTATAATTATGAAAGACAAAAAAATATTAGTTTCGGGTGCTAGCATCGCCGGTCCTACATTGGCTTACTGGCTGGATAGGTACGGCTTCGAGGTTACCGTGATAGAGCGTGCAGCAGCCTTGAGACTGGGTGGACAGAATATAGACGTGAAAGGACCAGCAAAAGAAATTGCGCTTAAGATGGGTATTTTAGAAGAGATCCGCGCACATAATACCACCGAGATTGGGCTACGTTTCGTTAATTCCGACAATCATACAATAGCAGAATTTCCATCTGATAGTTCAATGAGCATGACTCAGGAACTTGAGATCCTACGTGGCGATCTGGTTAAGATACTGTACGATCTCACCGCGAAGCGTGTAGAATATATTTTTGGTGATCACATCATTGATTTGATAGAAAGTGAAAATGAGGTAAAGGTGGATTTTGCAAGTGGAAAGAAGGGTGTCTTTGATATTGTGGTTATAGCTGAAGGTATCGGTTCTGCAACGCGTGATCTTGCCTTTGGCGGTAGTCCTCGTTTTAACTATTTAGGTTTATATACCGCTTATCTTACTATCCTTCGAAATAATACCGACAGTCGGTGGGCACGTTGGTATAATGCGCCAAAGGGCATTGTATTTATGTTGAGGCCTGATAATTATGGAAAGACAAGGGCTTCGGTAACTTTTCTGGCAAAAGAGAACGCGTATAAATACCTAAGTGAAGCAGATCAGAAAAGAGCGCTTATTGATCGTATACAAGGTGCAGGCTGGGAATCTGAACGATTAGTTAATGAGATAAAAGAGAGTGAAGATCTTTATTTTGAGAGGGTCAGCCAAGTCAAGACTGATAAATGGACTAGGGGAAGGGTTGTCATTACAGGTGATGCCGCTTGGTGTGCTACACCAATAGCAGGAAAAGGTACAGACCTTGCCGTGGCAGGAGCCTATATCCTTGCTGGAGAGCTTTATAGAGCAGGTAATTATGAAGAGGCTTTCCGTAACTACGAAAAAATAATGAAACCCTACGTTCAAGAGTGTCAAAAGCTGCCTCCGGGTATTCCTCGTGTAGTATATCCGGAGTCGAGAGTCGGAGTTGCACTCCTAAATCAATTGATAGCCATTGTTGGAAGCAAACCTGTAAAATGGTTGATGCGCGTTTTTTCAGGAGATAAAAAAGACAATAAGAAGAATAGAGAGAAAGAAATTATACTACCAGATTACGAATAGGTAACACTTAGCCGCGAAACAAAAAAAGAGTTTTTGTTAGTTTCTATTGTCACTAAAATATATGATCGGAATAAAAATATGATTCAAGAAAAAACTGACAATTTTGATGGCAATATATCAGGGGTTGTTGATATCAGATATGACAATTCAAATAAACCAATCGAGCTAAATTCTTCTTATTTTAAAGAAACAAAAAATTATAAATACAATTCACATGGCGAAATAGAAGAAGAAAAAAGCAGATCTGAAGAAAGCCCTACCATACAATCATCAACCTATTCATATATTTATGATCATTATGAAAATTGGGTTGAACAAAAGCAGATTATTAAAAGAAATCCTAAAGACGAATTTGAAGGTGGAATTTTAATAAAAAGAAAGATCGAATATTATGAATAAAACGACCACTAAAAAGTGGTATTTGGTTGTTTTTAATGGTTTGATGATTACTTTGTTTTTACAATAATTGATCAACATTGGGGTGGAAGGATACGAATATCGAACATTTGGGACAGGTTAAGGAAGGGATTCTAGAAGTTGATGGAACGCTAAGCGTTTTATTTTATGCTGATAGTGATGTGAGGTATGGGCTGCCATTATTCCCGTCATCTTTCAAAAAGGTTGATGTATTCAGTGCTGAAGGGCTATTCGCATGCATGTATTGCGGCCATGTCGTATTTAGTTTTGAGAATGATTCCAAGGCATGTCCAAGATGCAATAAAACACAATGGAGCAAAGCCTTGAATTCAAAAAGAGTTTAAAAGAAATAATACCATGTATTAATTAAACAAATCATAGGGTGATACAGCTCGTGGCCGTTTTTATTCGAAGCCATTCTTTGAATAGAAAAACTTAAGATTGGGCAGCAGCATAATGAATTCAACGTCCCATCGAGGAAGGGAAAAAAGCAAATGGCCACGAATCGTTATTTATACCCAGCGAATCGTAATCCGTTCATTTAGCTCTAAAATTTACAGCTAAATTTGTTTGGTAAATGAAGCTGAAATCTTAAACAATAATATCAACATTTTAGCATCCTGACAAATGAATAAAGTAATATTAATTCCATCGATTTTAATTTTAAAGCTATCTGCTTTAAGGAAGATGCTTGCCGGCATCTTTTTTTTATTTTTCTTTTTAATTCCAATCAGTAATGGTTTTGCACAGACATGGATCAATATTGAACTTGAGCAAACCGAATACGATGATGCTACTGATAAAACCTGTTTAAAGGAAACGGGAGAGCCTTTAAACGGGAATTATGCGATAAAATTTAATGGTTTCCAAACCAATTTCGAGCCATTTATAGATGGTTTTAAAAATGGGGAGGCCAAAGTTTATAGACATAAGAAGCTGGCAGAGAGGGGCACATATCTAAACAACCTTAAGGAAGGTGTATGGTTTTACTATAAAGAAGATGGAACAATTCGTAAACGGGTTATTTATAAAAAAGGGAAAACAGAACCTTTTGGTGATCGGAGATTAAGGTGGGAAAGATCCAGTAAAAAGTAGTGTTTTGCCTGTTATTAAAAAAGAATAAGAATCATGAAGATATTATTATTACTAGCTATTTTACCCTTTGTTATCTCTTGTAGGGGTCAAGAAAAAATAGATTTAGCAAACTTGAACTTAAATGAGCCGATTGACCAAATCAGTAAATATGATGATCGATTATTAATTGGTGTGGAGACAGTAGAGTATCCCTTCAGTCTGTTGCTGGAGGTTGAAAAATCACAAAGGTATAGTTTCGATGGAATTGATTTAGCAGGGCAGCGGATTATTTTTCAAATCAATTCGGAAACATTAAAAACAGATAGTATTACACGTCTTGGCGGTGGACATATTGATCTCAAACAAGCCAAAACCGCAAGTGAATTAGAAGAATCTTTAAAACGATACGCTGCTGATGATAAAATATATGGCGTAAGAATTGAGCTCAAGACGCAACAGCTAAAGGCGAGTATTTTAAAGAAACTAGAGGTAAAATATGGCAAAGGGACAAAAAATCCAAATACCGACAATGGTTTATACTGGAATTTAAAGCCCCAAAATAAATTTATTTTATACGCGCCAGACTACGATAGGTTAATCATTTTGAACAACACAAACTTGTCTAAAACGTGTTACTGGGATATCATGAATGGTTTAATTGATTTTGGCGGATGCAACAATGAAAAATATATGGCGGACTTGCTAAAAAATGCGACCAAACCGGAAGATGTTAGAGACAAACCCACGCTGAAAATTGATAAGAACTGGAATATAAACAATTTGATTGTTGGCAAAACAACGGAAGAAGAATTTACGAAATCTCCTATAAATAAGCGTTTTGAACGAGTGACAGAAATTGATGGCACTACCGGAAAAACCAACGAGATCTATTATCAGAATACTTATCATGATTTCAATCTTTTTTTTGCTGTCAGTAAAAGTGATCCGGAGAACCAAAAGGAAAACACTATCAATGGTTACGCCATCAACGACTTTAGAAAGGTCAACATCTCATTTGAAAATAACTTAAAACCAGGCTTACAATTTGAAGAAGTGCTTAAGTTGTTAGATAAGCTTAAAATAATTTATCATCCGGTGGATTTTGCCAATTATATTGAAATCAAAACGCCCCCTTATACAGTAACCCTGAATTTTAACGAAAGTATGTTGCTTTCCGGAATGTTTGTTAAATAACTTTCTCATATAACATTTGGCCGATTGCTTGGGTATTGACTTTGCCCGATTGAACAATAGAACGCTATGATAGCAACCCCAACCAATTCCAACATTCCAATAGCTACCTATGTTGTCATCCGCACCACTGTCTTTAGTTATAAGGAGCGAGCCATGTAGATTTCTTTGGTGGTCGTTCTACGAGCTATGAGAAGAAGATGCAGGAAATGTATAATCGTCTCATAGAGACGCTCAAGTAACATGTCAGGCAATTTGTGTAACGCTATTTTCGGGCTATGAGAGGCTTCATCCATCCAATTGCATATTAAAAATGGGAAACCCTAAATATCTTTACTGCATACAATATTACTAATATTATTAGTAATATTGTGGAATGAAACCGCTAGAGATCTTTTGCCGAAATCGGGTAATGTACGCTCAAATTACCGTGCATGATAAAAGCATGGGCATGGAAGATTCTCATCTTTACAACAAAAATGGTCTTGCTTTTTATGTTTTCAGGAAATGGATGTAGATTTTCGCAATGGCGTAAAGGAGGTTAAATGACTATTCGATCAAGTTTTTATGAACTTATTGCGCTTTTAGCTTTATTTATTAATGTTGGTTTTGTCTGTTTGGAAAGATTTTGTCTGCAGCTTCTAAACTTCTTTTTTATGTCCTGTGGGAAAGTGAGCGATTCGAATTGATCCTCATTTTTCATTTGAAAAATTTGAGCTGTGCAATAATTAAATTAATGAAATAAATTTTGTGTTAATAGAAAATTCATCGTTTTGATGAACTTTCTATTACTAATTGCTATTTTGATTCGACAATATCCTGCAATGCTCTGAACAAATTTAATGGATATTCAGCTAATCGGTTGCAGAGATAAAGGTACCATTCCTGACCGTAAACGAAATAGAGTTTTGTTGGATAGCCTTCATCTTTCAATTGGGCCAACTGATCGGTTTGGATTCCGAAAAGACTTTCAAACTCGTAGAGTTCTTTATTTGGTTTTAGCGTATCTATAAGTTTTTTTACTTCCTGTTGTATTTCATGATGATGGGTTGCGATGGAACAGGGGTGGCCTTTTGAAAGTAGCTGTTCGACAAAATAAATATAGCGGTCATTGAGTTCCTGTCCACGTGGTAGGGACAGTCCTTTAGCAGTTTCAAATGCTCCTTTTACGATACGGATACGTCCCCTTTCATTACACATTGCTTCAAAATCATCAGTTGCCCGATGGAGGTAGGCTTGTAAGGTAATGGACAGGTTGGCATACTTCTTTGAACCATTTTGATAGAGTTTCAAAATGCGGTCAGTTCTGTCTGTTCCTTCAGCACTAATAATAACTTCCCTGTCCTTTGCTGTTTCACATATTTTAGATAAGTGCTCATAACAAAGACTTTCAGAGACTTCTAGTCCAATGTGCGAAAGGTCCAGTGAAATCGTGGAATTGAGATTTTTTTGCTCGATTGCTTTGCAGATATCCAAAAATTCATCCGTCGCTTTTGCCGCTTCCTTAATAGATCGAGTGCTTTCACCCATATACTCGATCGAACACTTAAAACCGGTATCATTTGAATCTTGTACTTTTATTAAAGTTTCCGAAAGATTTTCACCGCCAATGTATCGGTCAGCGGCTTTCTTCATTAGCTTGTAGAGTGCTTCGTTATTTAAAACATAAGCTTTTGCATCTTCATTTAATGCAGCTTTCCTTAATGCTTCAGCACCGATTGATAGTAATTGTTCCATCTAATAATATTAAAATTAATGTATAAGCTTCAAAGCATTTAACTTATCCAATATGATCTTTACAACCGCTGATGTTCGATCCCTATCCTGATAGGTTATCCATTCCAATGATGCTATTTCATTTGTCGGTTCAGGATTTCCGGAATAATCAGCAAAATAACATGTCATCCTTACTGATATACCATCAGTTTTACCATCGGCAAGAGCCTCGAAAGTTTCAAAATATTGCACTGAATCTTCTTTGATTTGGACATTAAGTTCCTCATGAATTTCTCTTTTTAAGCATTCTAAATCTGTTTCACCAATTTCTCTCTTGCCACCAGGCAGATATAGCTTTGATTTTGAATGGGAAAGAGCTGTTAATACTTTCTTTTCAACTATACAGATTAAAGCAACTTTGTCAATAATGTTATCTTTCATCTTATAAAATTAATAAATTTAAAATGCGCTGTCCGCCAGCCTTTGTGTATGTGCCTTCAGATTGATTTTAAACTGTTTTTATTGACAATGAAATTAAATCCAAAAGCGTCCAACAGAATATGTTCTTGCCTTACCAGCAATAATTACGCGATCAGGCTTGTTTTCACAATACAACTTTCCACCTCTTTCTGATAATTGCAGGGCTAAAAGCTTATCCTTTGTTAATCTTTTTGCCCAGAATGGTATAAGCGAACAATGCGCTGAGCCAGTAACTGGATCTTCAAGAATGGAAGACTGTGGGGTGAAAAATCTTGAAACAAAATCGCTGTCTGTCCCTGCTGCTGTTACTACTACGCCTCCCGGATCAAGATTTATAAGGTCAAAAATGGATCTGTCAATTCTGATATTTGTTATATCCTGCTCAGATTCATACAGTAGTACATAGTCTCTAGATTTGAATACCTCTTTTGGCTTGATATTTAATGATCTCTCAATGATATCGGGCAGGGCAGTAGGTTCTGGCATTCTGGAAGGAAAATCCATATAATAAACACCATCTTCTACATTTACTTTTAACGGTCCCACCTGCGTATCAAAAATAATTCTATTTTTTTGATAATTCAGGTGTGCAACTAGACAGTGCGCTGTTGCAAGGGTTGCGTGCCCGCATAGATCCATTTCAATCTCGGGCGTAAACCATCTCAGGTGTATAAAATCACCTTTATCGATAAAAAAAGCAGTTTCGGCAACCGCATTTTCACGAGCTATTTTTAAAAGTGTTTCGTCGGGTAACCAGTTTTTTAATGGAACAACGCATGCGGGATTACCATGAAAAACCTGTTCTGTAAAAGAATCGACTTGATATATTTCTAACTCCATAAAGTATATTTTTTGTTAGTAAAACATTTTGTTAAAGAAGCTCCGATGCTGGAATTTCTTCTACGGAATGATAAATTTTCAATCCTCTTTCCTGGGCTAACCGTACATCTTGATCAGCTCCTTTTGATTCTCCTTTGATTCGCAATACGGCATCGCATTTTTCGAGCATCCGATGTGCTATGGGATATTGGATTTCATTCCAGTGCTGATCTCCAACATGTTTTGATCCTGCTAATTTTATCAATGGAAGTGCCATCCATTCACCAATGAACGGTATATGCCCTTTTCTAAAGATTTCTAAAGCAAATGATTCAAGGTTGTCCAGGTTCTTTTTCATTAAAACCGGATCGTCGTTAGTGCCACCTCGATAAGGGCCCGCAATTAATATTAGCATCATATTTACATTCTTTAATTACTGCAAATTAAAGGTGTCCAAACTTGAAAAAAAATAAACTACTTTAAGACTTCCGCTTTTTTCGCTTGATCATACTTAAAAACTCAGGTGTGATTCCTAAATAGGAAGCAATTTGTTTTTGCTTCACTTTATTGGCAACATCAGGATATTTGTTCAGGAATATGTCAAAGCGTTCTTCGGCGGTTAGCGAGAGATTTTGAATCACACGCAATTGTTCCCTTATATAGGCATTTTGCATCAAGATCCTAAAAAAACGTTCAAATTTTGGTACTGTTAAATAGAGTTTTTCCAGATCATTTTTTTGCAGCTGATAGATGACGCTTTCTTCAATAGTGTCAATGGTAAGCATGGCGGGAAGTGCATTTATAAAGCAGTACATATCTGTTATCCACCAGTCTTTTATGGCAAACATAATAGTCGATTCTCTGCCGGACACATCAAGGTAGAATGCCCGTAATGCTCCAGTATCAACAAAATAAATGGAATTACATAATTGTCCCTGAGTTAATATCATACTTCTACGCGGTATTTTTGCTTTTTTTAATAACTTAAGAAATTGTGCAACTTCATTATCGTCTAATGTTATGTGCTTAGCAATATTCTCCAAAATTAACCCATGTTCCATTCTTATTCTATCTTAATCAAATGTAGTGATTTTTGTTTTTTTGTTCAGCTTATTATATTGGAGATTTCGATACCATTGACCATCCAGATTCGACATCCGGTTACCATTCAATACGGATAATTTTGACCATTTGAATATTACGCTGATAGGTCACAAATCCATTTTTATTTAACTTTGGACCAGCTATTACGATATACTGTTGCTAATTGTGGTCAAGCTGTTGATAGAACTGTAAACAGCTTTGGAATTGAGCCCTTTGATCGAGACATTTATAAATATGGAGGAAGTTTTGGAACACCAATATTTTATAATATTATACCTAATTTAATGTATGAAACAATCAAAAAAGTGAATAAGAATTTACCGCGATCTTTAATATTCAGGAAAAATGATAAATAGATATTTTTTGTTAATATTTATTATACTATTGCATAATAAATGCGATGTTGAAACTAATACAGTTGATTCAATTAATCTTACCGCACTTAATAATCAAGATTCTACGAAAATAGAATTAGGTACGTTTGTTTTTGAGAAAGGAAAATAACAGGTGTCAATAAAGCGTTCTGAAAACTTTATGCGCTATGTGTTTAGATTTGACCTTTATGAATCGACGATTTCCCGAATTAGTAGTTCGCTGAATTCCAAATTAGTTGCCGATAGAGCAAGCAGTCAACAAGCATATGTTACTTGTCTACTTATGTTTTTTACTAATTATTTTAGTAGTATTCAGTTTATTGTTGTATATTTGGCTGATAACCAATTAATAAATATTATGGCTAGATCAAAAAAACATTTGGGTAGGTATGTAGATCCACGTACCGATTTCGGTTGGAAATTTTACTTTGGTAGGGAGGACAACAAAATCTTACTGATTGAGTTTCTCAATAGTCTATTTCATGGAGAGAAGATAATTTCCGATCTAAGATATAAGCCTGTAGAACATGATGGTGATTATGAGGAAATGCGTCGTGTTGTATTTGATTTACATTGTATCGGCAGCGATGGTGAGGTTTTCATCATTGAGATGCAGCAGCTCTTTCAAGAATTTTTTAAGGACCGTGCAGTGTACTATACCTCACGTCTCATCAATAAACAATTAGCGCGAGGTAAGAAGGGTAGTGATTATTACCTACCGGAGGTTTACTTTATTGGTATTTTGGAGTTTGACATGGATAGAAATGGAAGTTCTGGTATATCCCGTGTCACAGAGCGGCCTTATTTCTATGATGTTGCGCTGTGTGACAAATTGACCAAAGAAATATTCTATGATAAATTGGGATATAAAATGATTTCGCTTCCATTATTTAATAAACAGCCAGAAGAACTAAAGACAGTTATGGATCAGTGGTTGTACTTACTTAAACATTTGAGTACCATGGATAGATTGCCATCATTTTTGGATAAAAGAATATTTGGTCTTATCTTTGAGATAGGAGAGATAGGTAAATTAACGGAGGAGGAGCTAATGTCATACGAAGCAAGTTTAAAACATAAGCGTGATGCTGAGAGCGTATTTAATTCGGCCAAGAAATCCGGAGAAGCTTTAGGTCACGCTAAAGGCCTAGCAGAAGGTCTAGCAGAAGGTAAAGCCAAAGGACTAGCAGAAGGAGAGCGTAAAAAAGCTCTTGAGACTGCTAAAGCATTTAAGGAAATGGGGCTACCTATAGCTGATATTGCTAAGGGCACTGGACTTTCTGTCGAAGAGGTCGAAAAACTCTAAGTTTCTTTATTTTGGATGACTGCTCCACCAATAGATGAATGCCAACCACCATATCCAGTTGGGGTTTCATAAAGGGTTGCTATACTGTTATAAGGTCTTTTTATTGTTAATTTGTATTAATCGTTATCTTAAATCTTTAATAACATTTTTCAATTTTTCAGGATTATTCTCGAAAGCTTTTATTTGACCTATGTTGTCAGCCGTAAATGAAAGGAGCGGACCGTTTGGATCGCTGATCCTGTTTTCTCCCTTTACCTTTAAATTTCTATAGATGTACACGGGGGTTTTCAGTATCCCCCAGGGAATTCCCCACCAACCAAGAAGTGAGCAAGACACAATGGCTTTTCGATTTTGCTTGTCCAAACAATCCGGGCAGGCAATGACCCATCTAGTTTCGGTGATACTCATAACTATGATACTTTTGATACTGTGGTAGATTGTCCCATTTAACTTGTCCCGAGTATTGTTGCAGATAGGGCAGGGACAATTCCGCAGCAGTTCCGCATAATGATAAATATCTTCAATAGAATGCTGTTCATTTTGGGCTATTAAGCTATTTAAAAGATCAGGGTCGAGGTTGCGCTTCTTAATTTCATTTTCTATGATACTAACTACTTCCGGCTGAATTCCCTGCGCATTTGTGGTAATAACCTCAATGAGCCTGTTATCCGACATTCTTTCATAGTTTTTTTCTATCTCCCTTAGTTCCATGATAATGTGATGAATGCTCTAAAATTAATTGCTATGATATTTAGGTATTAAATTGGCTTCCTAATAATTGAATTTACAAAACAGTATTTGTATTGGCAAAATATAAAATCAGTCTTCACAAATTCCTTAATTGGGATTAATGATTAATCAGCTACAATTTACCGTAACCAATCCTCCATTCAACCGATATCTTGGCCTTAAATTGTATGTAAGGCTATTTTAAACGTTACTTTTGGATGATCAGAAGTCATGTTCGACGGTAAAATTAACTTTTTAATTTGGCAAATTGCGTATATTTAAGAGTTATGTGACATAGTTGTAAATCAAGTACTAAATGGAACAAAGAGAATTTTCGAAATTAATACTTAAATTCCTGGAAGGAAATTATCCACAGTTTGCTCAGACAATAAAGTTTCAAGATGACGGATCTTTTGATTGTGATTTGAAAAGTGAATCCGGAATATTTTCAATTTGGATTGCAACATATAATACCGAAATAACTATTGGAATCGAAGATCCAAATGGAAAAACAGATATTCATAGTCATATTCCATGTTATGTGTTAGATGATTTAGAAGCTTGTGTTGCAGAATTATCATCATTTATTGAAAATATTAAAGCTGACAATTTAGTTTTATATCAAGATGAGGATGGAAAATATGATTGGATAGAATCATTTGAATTTGAAAACCTTGATAACTGTAAAAAGTTTTCCTGGAAGATTAATCACGACGTCACATCATAGTTTTTTTTCCCCTTCCACCCGAATATACACATATGAAAAAGTATTAACCTTCTCTCAGTGATCATTACCTTTATAGATCCACATAGGCTCTGTTTGACCTGCTCGTTCAAAGCCGTTCTTTTTATAAAAGTCGATAGCATTTCCATCAGCAGTAAGCATCTGCATGTGAAAACCCTTATACATCTCTTGCATTTTATCCATAATCAAACGCCCAACACCTTTGCCTTGATAAGAGGGTAGCACCAGTAGATGTGGATAATAAACCACGAGGTATCCATCGGAAATAGCATTTCCTAGACCTACCAATGTCGTACCATCCCATGCCGTAACTAAGGAATGCGAATTTAAGAGTGCTTTGATCAGTAGTTCTGGTTTATTGGCTGCACTCCATTTGTTAGCTTGATAAAGTTGTAGTATGTCGTTTGCGTTTAAATCTCTATTGACACTTAGCTGTATGTTCATATATTATTCTGTAGTTTTCGTTGGTATTTTAAGCAAATATTCTTCGCTGGTAAATATGCGAATATGTGAAAGAAATGCTTACTATTACTCGTAAACTTTAGCTCCCTTGAAAATATCAGCAAATGTTGACCACGCAGCTTTCTCAGCATCTACATTTGCGTCTGTATTATCATAATACCCTTGAATATCTTCTGCGTATGAGGCCAAAGCCTCCAGAAAGTCGGGTAATGGCGCGGAGGCTTAAGGCAAGCGAATTAAGTCGCCACCGTTATATGCTGTGCTTCCTGTCATTCTGTTGTCGGTAATAGTTTGTCAGCTAAATATTGTTTCCATTTTGCCCCGTTAAACTCGCAATTTCCGCTTTTGATTTGAGCATTAGGAAAGTCTGCAAGAATTGCTGTTAAGTCGTTCCAAACATCTTTCAATTCATCGTCCTAGTTTTCAGAATTCAAACTAAATTTTCCGTTTTCTACTTTTATATGCTTGAGAAAAATACCTTCTTGTGTCGAGCTAATTCTCTCCGCAAGTTGTATATAGTAACCTTGATAGTCTGGGTAAGGAACTTGCTCTGGTTGTCTTTCTTCACCTGAATAATAACGAAACAGAATGTCGTGTCCGTATTTGTTTAATTTTTCTTTCCAAAATAAAGGTCTCGGAATTTCAGAAAGGTCAGCGGTCAAATACATTTCTTTTTCGCTTGTCCAAGGCTTAAATGTTGTTTTTATTAGCTCTTGTTCTTCAATTTCAAGGCTGTTTGTAACAAGTCGAAAAGTCGCAAGTGTAGAGAACTCTAAGCAAATTCCATTTTCAACTTCTTGTGCTTCAATATATTCAATATAGTTGTCGTCACCAACATTTGCTAGATCTTTGTCAAAAGTCCATTCGTAAATTTTTGATGGAATGATTTTGAAAGGCAAAATGTGTCTTTCTGAATTTGCCTTGTAATTTGCTTTCACATTATAACCAACAATAATTTCAAGCGGATTTTCTTTTATTGCCAAAACGTGTCCGTCTTCAAAATAAAAGTTGTCGGACAACCATTTATCAAGGTCGTTGAATGTATGTATCGTAGTTTTCAGCATAGTATATAATGGTGCGGCGACTTCGCGAAGTAACATAGCCATATCGAATATACGAAAGTGGAGCTGTTTTTCCAAGTTGCTTCTTGTAAGTTGTCCGTGTAATGACGGCTTATGTCAATTCTAATCTTAATGTACTATGGTTTCCCATATCCAATCCTACTTCCAAACCAATACCTTACTGAAGTACAAGGGATCTTGAGCGAATTGCGGGACTTAAAAGCGAAGCTAAGGGCTGCAGGCATATTGGCAAAATAATTAAATAACATATAACAAAAACCTAAAGTGCGGTATTCCAAAAAATATCGCATTTTTCTTTTAAAATAACGGATAGGAACCGTAATCATTTCAACTTTTCGGTATCGTCCAACTACCGCTTACAAAGCCCTATTTTCTCTCAGATCGACCTGGCAGCAAACATACTTTTGCCTATATCATTTAAATCAAAGAAATATGGCAAATCAATTTTTAGTTAAGGAAACTTTGGCAGCTATGCAAGGCATATCAGCCATTGAAATCACAGCATTGCAAAACGGTACCTACGAAGGAGTGGAGCTATTAGGCTATTACGAAAAAGGGGATACCCCAGCACCGATCAAGTACTATCTGGCTGCGGCTACTCCGGGGCCTGGGGCAGACGATGGTGGCAGTCTAATTGTAGTTAGTGGAATCGGGCTTATCCATGAATTTTGTGATCGGGTTGATGTGAGTTATTTTGGTGCCATAGGTGGCGTTGTCGATTGTCTTGAAAGAATCAACCGTGCCATTGTGTATGCGCAAAACAATAACGTAAAAATAGTTGAAGTCAGCCAAGATGTGCTTTTAAGTTTGCCAGCGAGCTATTATGGACCAGGTATATTGATGAAGTCACATGTTTATTTGGAGCTCAATGCGACGATCGCTATTCGAACCAATAACAATGACCGGTATGCAATTATATTATTTTCGGAGGTCGTCGATAGCGGTGTGTTTGGTAGGGGGCGTATAACCGGCGATAATGCAACACATATTGAAACTTCGAGTGAGTGGGGGCACGGTATAAATATTGTCGATGGCTGTAGCGATATCAGCATTCAGGATATCACGATTGAGAATTGTTGTGGCGATGGCATATGTATAGGCGGTGCAGAAACTGCCGACGGGGGGAGCATTAATATTTCTGTAGAACATGTAATCGTGGACAATAATGGACGTCAGGGTATTACGGTAACGAAAGGAAGCAACATCAGTATTTCAAAGTCGAGGATCAGCAATACAGGAGTGATTAAGGGCAAATTCCCCATGGATGGAATAGACATTGAGCCGAATAAAAATAATAGCGTTTTGAACGTCAATATTTATGATAATACTTTCCTGAATAATGTCGGGCATGATTTCGAAAGCAATTGCATGCGGACAAATACGATGATCGAGAACGTTAATTTTTACAATAATACCATTCAGGTAACTAAACAAAAATCTGCGACGGTAAGCGCACTGATCAAGGTGAATGCCGAAAGGCTTAAGGATGATATGATTACCAAGAATATCTCCATTAAAAATAATCAGTTAGTTTATGAATTTGATGGAGTACCTCAGATTACAGCATTTATCTATTGTTACGGTTCTGCAAAGGTGATTGATATAAGCAGCAATACATTTAAAACCAATCTTGACATCACTTCGATCAAACTCGATACCGTCTTTGATGTTGTGGTTGGCTCTAACTTCTCCTGGCGATCGTTCCACTTTGTGCTATGCCAAACAGAAGTACAGGGGCTAACCGTGCATGCCAATACTGTTGATACCTTAATGCATGCCATGGTATCCGCTGGCAATAGCTCCAAGATTAAAGTTTATTCCAACACGATCAATAAGCAAATAGGAACTTCGGTGATGGCGTACAATTATATTAATTGTAGCGATCTGTTTATTTACAATAATAATAGTACCAACTTGAGCATGGGCTTCTTTTCCAATAGCGGGATGTTGTCCAATTGTATTATTAAGGGGAATGTCATTAACAATTTCAACACTTCGGGTAAGACGAATGGTCCTTGTATTTATGTCACGGGCGTTTCCGCCAGTGCCAATATCGTCGTTGAGGATAATACCATATTACAAACAGCGAATGCTTTGTCGATCGGTATTCGTGCATCCTTGTCGCTGTCTGAAACCTATATTAAAAATAACATGCTGATCGGACAGTTTGCGCCGCGCGTTTCCAATGAGGTTGGGGCAGCAGTAAAGGTGCTGGATCAGAATATTATATTAGAGGCCAATAATACGGTTCCAGGCTTAGTGAAAAAGTCGGCAGCAGTAGGAGGTTCAGCAAGCCCATTGCCAAATGCAGTTACAGATTCGGTAGCGGATACACTACCAAAAATTGTCACTGACCTAAATACATTGATCGGAAAATACAATGAGCTTCGCAGTCTGACTAGTGAGGTACGCGGTTCGCTGAATGCCAAATTGGTTGCTGATAGAGCGAGTGGCCAACAGGCATAATTTTTTTGAAAGGCTTATTGCTTCGGTCTCCCTTAACGACCGTTAAGGGAGACTTTTCGATCTATTTTATACCTTTATAGCAGCTTACGTTTTGCATCCTCAAATTCTGCTTTTGTAATCATTCCTTTTTCCATCAATCCATGTAATCGCTCTATTTCAGTCGCAGCATCCTTTTGGGGAATGGGTGAAGTGGGTATATAATTATGAATAATGGGCTGTGAAAAATATACACGGTTATATTTCATATCAAAACTCTCTTTATTCATGGAGAGAAAAACGATAAAATCAATCAAAGCGATAAATGCGGGTATAAGCGTCCAGCAAAAAAGGAGGTAAAGGACACCTAATCCGGTTTGCCCGAGGTAAAATCTATGTGCACCAAATCCTCCAAGGAAAAATGCCATTAAAGCTGCGGTTGTTTTATCTTTCATATGTTATTGATTAATGCGGTTTGTATTGTCTTTTCAAACCTACGGATTGCCTGTTAGGCATTCTTACGGTTTCCCGTAACCAATCCTCCATTCAACCGATATCTTGGCCTTAAATTGTATGTAAGGCTATTTTAATCGTTACTTTGGGGGCAAAATTCAAATAAACAAAAAATCTATAGTTGTAACACAGAAACCGACTCCTAAAATTTATTTAGGACACATGTGGTATGAATTTTTTTAAATCGAAGGTGCTTTCCGTATTCATAAAAAATTTAATCAAAAATTAGTGGTGGTCAGATAGCCCGACGCACGTAATGATTCCAAGATATGGTTTGCCTCAGCTTGATCCATATCATTTGCAAATTTTATGGTTTTAAAACCATATTCAAATCGAATAGTGCCTCTGTTTCTAAAAATACCTAAACTATTCCCCTGGTTCCAAAAAACAAACTCAAAATGTTCTTCCTCAACATGAAATTTCTTCGCTTCTTGTAGATCATAAATCTTATGCCTGAATAGAATATCGTTTTTTCTGGCAATACTTATTTGCTCGCGATCTATTGTAATAATTTCTTTTCCAATGAGGTACCACATCAACGTTTTCATTACAAATAAGCCCGCTGCCATCGAGAGCATCAACCAAACTATAAAAAATATTCCCTCGAAGCTTAAACCGCCAGTGGTATCGTAAAAGTTTTCAAGTGTCGGGGCAAAAAAAATAATTGATTGTATCCAACCAACTAGCCATAAACTAAAAATAATGATAATAGGTAAATGCTTTTTTGCCGGGACAATAATGGAATACCCCGTTGGAGTTTCGTAATGGGTTGCAATACCGCTATATGGCCTATCCATATTCAATTTGTTTTATAGGTGTACCAATTCAAATGGTCCAATTTTCGATGGCTAATATGCAATAAAAAAACGAATTTCAATATGATAAGGTTTAGAACAAACAGAATGCTGCGTTCTTTCCCTAAAATCATGCATGAAGATATTATAAATCTAAAATTTTTACATAAATTTAAAGCTTACTTGTATTTTATAAGATCTATTTAATCCTTTTTAATGGCAACAATACGGATGACTTCCAGTAATATACTGACGAGCCGAACTATAACCACAATAATCTGTTTTTTTATTTTTAGCCTTAGCAATTCTTTTGCGCAATCACATGACAATTTTTTAGTGGTTGGACAGCGCTATACGATAAACTCTAAAATACTTAATGAAAGCAGAAATTATTCTGTTTATTTACCGGCTTCCTATAAAAACAATGTCGACAAAAAATACATCGTTGCCTACGTTTTAGATGGAGATAGGAGTAAGTTTTTGGAAGTGTCTGGGATTGCACAATCAATGCATTCAGATGCAAATCTTAAGTTGCAAATCCCTGAACTCATTATTGTTTCAATAGAAAACACCGATAGAACAAAGAATTTTACTCCTACAAATTCATTGAATTATTTGGATAAAGAAGATATTTCTGCATTTAAAAGTAGCGGAAAAGCGGATGATTTCATGCGTTTTATGGAGAATGAATTAATGGTGGAAATAAATAAATCTTTCAGAACCGTTCCACAAAGCATGATTATCGGCCACTCATTGGGTGGACTATTTGCCTTACATTGCCTATTGGAAAAACCGCAGCTGTTTAGTTATTACTTACTTATCGACCCCTCTTGGTTTTGGGATCATAATTATATTGGGAAAAGAAGTAAAGAAGTATTGGCGAATCGAGTTGACCTAAAAGCTAGGATATACATTGCATTAGCCAATAATATGCAGGAGGATAAGAGGCATTATCAGTGGGGCAGTCAATTTTATAAATTGCTGAAAGAGAATAAATCTCCAGATCTGAAGGTAGACTTTAGATATTTTGAAGACGAAAAGCATTTAACAGTAACAATTCCTGCCACATATTATGGCCTTCGATATCTCTTCGAACCATATAATATTGATATAAATGAAGTAACAAAAGACCCCAATATATTGGTAAATTACAGTGCAAAAATAAAAAAGGAACTTTTCTTTGATACTAAACCTGACCAAAGTTTTGTAAATACAATTGGATATGTTGCCCTTTATGATAGGCAACTACCTGATATAGCAATTTCTGTTTTTGAGCTGAATACGGAAAATTATCCGCAATCAATCAATGTATGGGATAGCTTAGCCGAGGCCTACACAGTCAGGGGATATATGGATAAAGCAAAAAAGTGTTATGAAAAAATCTTGACACTTTCTCCAACTAATAATATCGCAAAAACTAAACTTGAAGAATTAAATAACAAAATAAAACAGAGAAACTAAATGCTGGACATCGGAAAGCGAAACCAGCATTTTGTACCACTTCGCCCGCAATATATAGTGTATATTGGGCTTAAGTATTAACATTTCCCGATTGAAAAGTAGCAGTTAATAATTCAATTAAAAGATTGGGAATACTATCCACCTATAGTCGGCGCTTTGCCAAATTTCTTCTTAAAGGCGTAAGAAAAATGGGACAGGGTCTCGAAACCAAGATCGAGATAGATAGCTGATGGTTTTTTGTTTTTTCTTTCAATTAAATGCCGTGCTTCATTCAGCCTTTTATCCTGTAACCACTTACGTGGCGGCATCCCGAAGGTTTTCTGAAAATCTCTTTTATATCCTGAAAGGCTTCTTCCGGTGAGTTGTGCAAACTTTTCAATAGGGACATTGAAATGAAAATTGCTCAGCATAAATTTTTCTAGATCCATCTTATAAGGCGCTGCGAAATCAAACAAAAAGTTACGCAGTGCCGGAACAGCTATCAGTATCAGCTTGATTCCCTCTTTCACCTTTAAAAGTCCCATCTCGTCAGTCATTTCATGACCAGCGCTTCGCGCATAGGGAATGACCGACTGGAAATAACCTTTGATAAACGCATTATTGGGGAGGCATATGTTCGGAAGGCCAGTGTATTTACCCTGAGCTTCCATTTTTTCCCCTAGTGCTATCTGACGCATCAGATCTTCTTGCAGTGATATGACGATAGTTTCATAGTGACCACTTGGCCCGGGGGTTTTAGTCAAGGTTCCCAGCTGATTTTTGTGAATGAGCAATACTTCCCCGGCAGATATGTTTACATGCTGCTCAGCTGTTTCCAGAACCATCTGGCCCGAGACCTGTAATACCAAGGTGTGGTGGTTCCAGACGCATGCTTTCTCTTTCTTCAGAGAAGAAAGGTAAGAATAGAATATCACGCCGGGAAGTATTTCTGCTGGACTTTCCATTTATCTTTGTAAATAAGTACCACCTTTGATAGTACCTATTGCAAATGTAGTGTTTAAAATATTCATCTCCTCTGGGGTAAATACAATTTCCATCGCAGCAATATTTTCGGGTAGTCTTGATCTGCGGCTCATACTCACCAATTGCATGATATTGTCGCCCTGTTCTTTTACCCATGCAATCGCAAGTTGTGTAGGGGTGACATTTTTACGTTGAGCAATTTCTTTTAATACTTCCACTTTCTCAAGATTATGGATCAGGTTATTGCCCTGAAAACGGGAAAAGTGATTTCGATGGTCATCCGCAGGAATTGGCGCTTGTAGGTTACCGGTTAACAGTCCTTCTGCCGTATTGGCAAATGCCACGACACCGATCCCTAATTCTTTAGCCGCAGGCAACAGCTCATTTTCGATCTGACGGTCAGCCAAAGAATAACCGATTTCTAGTGCACTGATGGGATAAATGCTGTTGGCTTTTCGGAGCTGATCGGCGGTTATTTCCGATACGCCGATATGACGTACTTTTCCTTGATCTATCAGGTCGGCAATCGTTCCGATGATGTCTTCTATTGGCACACTGCCATCCATTCTACAGGGTTGATATAAGTCGATAGTTTCAATGCCCAGACGGGTCAATGAATAGTTGACAAAATTCTTGATCGCTACAGGGCGGAGATCCAAACCGATCCACTGGCCGTTGTGGAAGATAGCACCAAATTTGACACTTATGAAAGCATCATCCCGTCTTCCCTTAATGGCTTTGCCAATAAGCATTTCGTTGTGGCCTGCACCATAAAAATCTCCCGTATTCAGGAAGTTGATCCCGCTGTCCAAAGCTTGATGGATGGTTGCAATACCTTCAGTTTCATCGGGAGTTGGGCCACCCCATATTGATGACATCCGCATACATCCCAGACCAAGCTTTGAAACGGTGGGGCCGTTTTGACCCAATTGAATTTTAGTGATTTTTGACATTTGATTGATTTAATTTTATTATCCAAAGGTCTTGATTTAATAACCATATTGCTTTCTTCTACGGCTCAATTTACTTGTCTGTATGGTTCATCTGTTCCTGAATTGAATGGTCATTGGTTTTCGAATCCGGACGGCCCATGTTAATCAAGATCACTGGTCAACAAATTGATCGTGTCAAAATTCCATTTAAAATTCTTCGTTTTTTGGCATATTTTCCCATCTCTGATTAACACCTTCAAAGTTTTCGGCGCTCGGCGCCATAATATAAAAATTAACTGAACTGTTTGCGAATTTGTAATGGTATGTGTACATGAGCAAATCACATAGACCTCTTAGTGGAGGTAAATTAGTTTGGCCAACTATTAGGAATACTGGAATTATTTACACGGCGACTATCGTACACGGACCAATTTTTTGCCTGCAATTAATGTAAACTTCGAAATTGCTTACTATTTTTACAGGAGGAGAGAGTGTGCGAAAGAGAGTAACCTTTTAAAAAAAGATTTTTTCATGGACAAATTTTTATTATTTTTCTGCATTTTCTTGTTTTCAGTTCACTCTTTTGCACAACAAAGTAATAGCCTCCGCAAAGAACTTCATCAAATCATTGCAACAAAGAATGCAACAGTCGGTATTTCAATGAAGGGAATTGAAACCAAAGACACATTAAGTATTAATGGACATTTAAATGCACCATTAATGAGTGTGTTTAAATTTCATATCGCCTTGGCGACCTTAAACTTGGTTGATCAGGGTAAACTTTCTTTATCACAGAAATTTTTTATTAAAAAAGAAGATCTGCACGCAAATACCTGGAGCCCAATTCGGGACGAATTTCCGAATGGAAATATGGATTTAACTTTGGACCAGCTATTACGATATACTGTTTCGCACAGCGATAACAATGGGTGTGATATTCTTTTAGACTTGATTGGTGGTCCGGAAACCGTCCAAAAGTTTATCAATAAACAAGGAATAAAGGATTTTACCATAAAAGTCAATGAACAAGAAATGCGAATTTGGGAGAATCTATATAGCAATACAACAACACCATTAGCGTCCACCGAATTATTGGAGAAATTTTATGCAAGACAGGTTCTTAAAAAGAACTCTACAAAATACCTCTATCAACTCATGGTAGAATGCTCGAGAGGCCTTACTTGGATGAAAGCAGGGCTTCCCGAAAGAACAGAATTGGCGCACAGAACTGGAATTTCAGATAGAAATGAGAATGATTTAAGAGCAGCGATGAACGATGTAGGTATTTTTAAACTTCCCAATGTAAATCACGTTGTTCTTTCTGTTTACTTAAAAGATATCACCGAAGAACGAGAGGTCACTGAAAAAATTATTGCCGACATAACCAAAGCTATCTGGAATTATTACACGAAAAAATGAATATTTATCCAATGAGGAAATAAGGGTAAACAGTGAATGGTTGAAAAAAGAAACCATAAATATCTTTTCATCCCACAATATCGCTAATATTATTAGTAGTATTGTGAAATGAAACCGCTAGAAATCTTTTGCCGAAATCGGGTAATGTACGCTCAAATTACCGTGCATGATAAAAGCATGGGCATGAAAGATTATCATCTTTACAACAAAAATGGTCTTGCTTTTTATGTTTTCAGGAAATCTCAGGGCGTGTGGCAATTGGCATTCGGTGTACTTGCCGATGACATCAAGGAAGCGTGCATTGACGCTCTTATACTTCGCTTTGATACGGAGGTGCCTGAGTTGTTTTATTATCATGGAAAACGCCAGGTATTGGATGTTCGGGCCAAGAAATACAGCCTTTGGCATATTTATCTCAATAATGCCTATGTTGGAAGTATTCAATATTACACCTTCACTAAGCAGTTCAATTACCACCTTGAAGACAATGGCTTATTGACCGATGATCAGGTGCAAAAGTATATAACCCTGATACAACGTGGAGAATTAAAGTGGATAAAGGACGATATTCGATGAAAAACGATATAAAAGCAATAAGAAAACCTTGAGTCTGGGAGGATCGAATGCTGTTTGGTTTTAAAAAATATTATTTCTGATGTTGAGCACGGAGTACTAGCTGTCAGAAAGGTTTCTGTTACCGGATTTTTGACTATAGAGATTCTAAGCACCAAAAAATATTTTAAGTTGACAGATCAGCTGTAGATGCTCATGGAAGAACTTTTTGATAAACGATGGTTGTCATTATCGAAGAGTGGGTTGATTTGGAGCGTTCGTGAAACTGATCATATATTTGATGAAGTGAAATAGCCTTTTGGAATTGAATTATTATTAGCATATAATTTTTGAACAACATTTTTTAAGAAATGAACAACAATTATCTCAACTAATCTCGCGATCTTTACAGTAGATGAATGCCCAAAGCCGGTTTAAATTAGGTGACAAAATTATCCAAGTGGCGCCGCTAGCTTATTTCCCCACTTTATGTGCTTTAGGATAACCGATGGCGTTCATGATTTTGTCTAAAATCTGAGCATTTTTATTGTTTATGATCTTCATTTCTTCATTATACCCAACACTTAGTTTACCCTCATTAATAAGCTTATCCCTTAAAGCTAAGTCTGCATTTTTCAGATCAATTATTATTTTCGCAATGTCTTTATATTGTATCATAAGTGCTTTTTCGTAAAGGAATGTTGTGATTGAAAATTGGAAGCATATTAATCATAGTAATATACAAATCATTCACTCGGCAACACTTTTTACTATAATTAGATGTGAATTACCGACGGCCGTAATCCTTTGTCAAATTTAATATGTAATTTTCGTATTGTCAATAAACGTTGAAATTCTGATAATTAAGCTGTTTATAAAATTTCCAATTACATCATCTATGGATTCTTCGGAGCTCTACTGAATGAAGTATCCACTTTGGATTGGACTTTCAGTAAACATTTTGTTTTGTATTTTTACGGAAGCACCGCTGGTATCGCTTCAGCAATTCAGGATGTGTCGGTTTAATAATCACCAATGGATAAGATTATGATAAATATCAAGGTATGTGTTTTAATTTTCTGTTATGCGTATTTTTTCACTCACAGCAATTGTAGTGCTCAGCGTAAGAAGAAAAATCATGAGGCAAGTAGTCAAAGTATCGAAGGTAATTGGTTCGACAAAAAGAATAAAAGACATCTATCGATCTATCATGAACAGGGACAAGATTATTTTACCATTAACGATTGGTATGACATCGGCCGGGGTAGGGAACCAATGATGGATGCCTATAAAGCATGGCCGAGAGGGAATAAATTGATCATGCTGCAAAGTACTACAGATCTGAGAGCCCCCTATGCAGAGATCCTGCCTTCCGGGAAGTTTCTTTTGTACCGTACAAAGAAGATGAATGATAAAAACGGACCTTTTATAGACAGCGCTTTCTTTTCTAGGTACAAATAAGGGATTTTCCACTGTTGTATTGATGTCATTAAAATGGAGAGAGCGATAAATTCATCGGTGTTTTGTCTAAATTTTTTAGTGGCAGCTGGTGAGGCAAAAATAGAAAAAAATAGCATACGTAATGGGCAAGTTAAGCGTCATTATCATAACTATAAATGTCCCTATTTGGAGAAGAAATATTAGATTTTAATATGGGGCCAAAACGGATTGAAACAATAGATGGAAAAAGATATGAAGTACAAAGCGTACCATCTTATAGTTTACGACTGGCTGTCCGAAGTCGAGATCACTCACTTAAAGACAATTTTGATACGAAGACAATTTCAAAAGAAGAATTTAATAGATAGATTATCTGCAATAGTATAGGAAAGGTTGATTTACTCGATGAAATAAGGCCGAAGTTAGATCAAAGCAGCAATTACAGGCATATAAGTTGTGAACCATTCAGGTAATTCATCTTTTTCCACCGAATACTCTATTTTACCGTCGGATAATTTCAATAAAATGGTATGTTTAAGATCTGAAGTGTCAACAATAGTTAATTCATCGATGAAGTGAAAGTGATCGTTTAGCTTCTCAAGATTTCCAAAAAAATTATTTTCCAATGTTTGAGGATCTACATAATGTCCACCGTCAGTAACTCTTTCCGTTACACGGAACTGAGAAAGTTCGGTATTTTCTAAACCAAAAAACAATAAATATATTCTATAACCCGACTCCTTGAACAGCTTGGGCGTTTCCCAAGTTTCGTCATTTGTAAAATGTCCTTCATAGACGTAATCTAACCGATTTTCTAATGCATGTTTTGTCTGTTCTTCAAATTGCTGTACTACATAATCCAAAGCCTCTTTTCGAGCGTATTTTGCTGAAGGAACAATTTTTGGGAATATCCGAGATAGTTCCTTCGTATAGAGTAAATCACCATCAAAAATAATATTATTACTCTTTATATGCTCTGGAAGATATTCTGCACCTAATGTAGATTTCCCGGCACCGTTAGAACCCGTTATTATGTAAAGATCAGGCATTAGTAAATATTGAGTTCTCTCAAGATATCTTTTGATTGACGAATATTAAATTCCTGTACTACATCAAAAGATCGTTTATCAGAAGAAACAATCACAATTTTAACTAAATGATTTGGGTATTCGATGTAGCTTTGATTTTTGGGTAATTTGCTAGATCTTATTAAAAATGGTTGCCCTTTATCAAGCTTTTGTTTGCGCAACTTGAGAACAATGCTGTTGCTAACTTCTTTTAAGTGCTCTAAATTTCTCATAATACCACATTAATACTATTCAAAAATAGTGATTTTTAAGGAGAAAAGCAATTGTTCAACCAGTAGAAAATGACTCTTTTTGTGTTATTGCTAGCTATATTAAAGAATTAAAATGCGATGAAAGGCAGAAATATCCGATTTGAGCAGTAAGTGTCATTTCACTGTCGAATTCAATCCTAAGATACTACAAGAAAATATGCTTTATGAATTTCGTGGTACACAAAAAAATGGTGGATATTTTATTTTAGAAAACTAGTATGCAAGAAAGTCAGTCAAAGAGAATGAAATTGACTAAACTTACGGTTTCCCGTAACCAACCTTACTTTCAACCCAATACCTTAGCCTTAAATGTTTGTAATCATCTTGAAAGTTGATATCTGTAAGCCTATTAATTCAGCATAAATAATGTATATTAGGCTTGGGTATTAACCTTGCCCGATTGAAAAGTATAATGCCATGATAATAATCACGACCAATTCCAGCAGTCCAATAGCTGCCAATGTAGTCATCGGTACTACTGTCTTTAGCGATATAGGAGAGAGCTATGTAGACTTCTTTAGAGGTCGCTCTATTATTGAGAGAAATTCGGATGGATTAAATTTGTCACTGCTTTTCCAGTTGTTCAAGTAATTGGAAAGTATTAGCTCAGTTCGTAGAAATCGTGTCTGTCATATATACTCCGCATCTCGTTAAACAACGCATATCTGTTTTTATGGGTTTAATCTATCGTATTCAAGAAGTTTCTATCAATCGGACTACAAGTCTCCAGAAAGGAGTAGAAAGTTGTTAAAAGTCCAAGTTGACGCGTTGCAACTTGAACTTTTAATTTAATAGTTTTTTTGGGGGTACTTCCTTATTTGCCTAAATCATTAGAATTTGGCTATCACGTCAATTCGCTAAGCTGAGACGATTTTATTTTCCAAAATCACAATTTAATATGGCACCACTGTTAGCATTGCCAACAAGCTGCCGATATTGACTCAACCATTTAGAATTTAGTTTTTTTCTGATCGGAATAAAGTCTTTTCTTCGCAATTGCATCTCATCTTCGCTAATGTCAGCTGAAAGCATATGTTGGTCGATATCAATAACGATATGGTCTCCGTTTTTTAGTAATCCAATCAATCCACCTTCAGCAGCCTCAGGTGAGACATGTCCAATAGCTATTCCCCGAGTAGCTCCGCTGAATCGGCCATCTGTTACCAACGCTACAGAACTACCCAATCCCATCCCCATGATCAGGCTAGTAGGTGTCAACATTTCCTGCATCCCCGGGCCACCTTTGGGACCTTCGTAACGGATCACCACAACATCTCCAGCTTTGATCTCACCGGCAAGGATGCCTACTATGGCATCATTTTGACTATCATAGCAAACTGCAGTCCCGCTAAATTTCTTTTCGCCTGTGATTCCTGCGGATTTTACCACAGCTCCCTGCTCTGCAAGATTTCCAAATAGAATCGCCAATCCTCCAACAGGACTGTATGGATTGTTTATTGTATGTATGATTGTTGGATCTTTGATCGCTGCATTGGCAATCTTTTCGAATAGCATTTCGCCACCGACCGTCATATTATCCAGGAGAACATGGTTGCTGCGCTTGGTCATTTCGTTCATTACAGCGTTAACACCTCCGGCGCGATGGACATCTTCCATGTGAACGGTGCTTAAACTGGGCGATATTTTTGCGATGTGCGCTACTTGATCTGATATTGAGTTAATGTCCCTAAGCTGAAAATCTATATCTGCTTCGTGAGCTACAGCAAGCATATGAAGGACAGTATTGGTACTACCGCCCATGGCCATATCCACTGCAAAAGCATTCTGGATGGCGTTTGCATTGATGATGTTTTTAAGTTTGAATTGTTTGGAAAGCTGATCGTCTTTAGCGATTTCACAGATCCTTCTGGCTGATTCCCGATATAGATTTTCACGCTCGGGTGTTAATGCCAATATGGTTCCATTTCCAGGTAATGCAATACCCATAGCTTCCATCAGCGTGTTCATGGAATTTGCTGTAAACATACCCGAGCAACTACCACCACTGGGACATGCATTACACTCGATATCTTTGAGCTCTTCGTCACTGATTAAGCCCGCTTCGTGTTTGCCCACAGCCTCAAAAGCTGTAGACAGGTCAATGGCAGTACCATCTTTGGTATATCCTTTTCGCATGGGGCCTCCACTTACAAAAATTGTAGGCACATCTACACGTAGCGCACCCATAATCATTCCGGGTACAATCTTATCGCAGTTAGGGATTGCTATCATCGCATCCAATTTGTGTGCATTCATGACGCTTTCAATTGAGTTAGCAATTAATTCTCGGCTGGGGAGCGAGTAAAGCATACCATCGTGTCCCATAGCAATACCATCGTCAATACCGATCGTATTGAATTCAAAAGGAATACATCCGTTTGCCTTGATTTCTTCTTTAATGATCTCAGCAACCTTATTCAGAAAAAAATGTCCTGGTATAATTTCGATAAAGGAATTTGCTACTCCAATAAAAGGCTTATCGAAATCGTTATCATTTACGCCTGTGGCCCGAAATAGGGCTCTATGGGGAGTACGTTGGTATCCCTTCTTTACTTCGTCGCTTCTCATTTTTTATTAGTTATATAGTAGATTTGAGCCTACTTAATGTTTCAGGTGATATCGCCAGATAAGCTGCAAGGTTGGCATTAGACAAACGCTGTACGAGCTCTGGATTATTTTTCAGTAGATCGCGATAGCGTTCTTTAGCGGTTTGGGTTAATAAGCTGCTGAGTTTATTATTTACAACAGTTAATCCATATTCGAGGATGTAGATATAAAAATTGTCCCAGCCAGGCATATTGTCTCTCAAAAAGGTAAAGTCAGTGTTGCTGATGCTGAGCACCTCCGTATCTTCTACGGCTTGGATAAATTCTGTAGCTGGCTGTCTTGAAATGAAACTGACGATAGAGGTTAGGAAAGTATGTTCAAAAGCCATGAACCGGGTTGCCGTTGATAGTTCGTCATTGCGAAAATATAGGCGCAAACAGCCCTTGCCGACAAAGAAAAGATAGTCTGCAATAGAACCTTCGTTGAGCAGATGGTCATTTTTCTTTATCGATTGGGGTTTGAAATAAGTTAGGGCCTCCGTTAATTGCTGTTCGGTTAACGACGCTTTTTCACGTAACAATTGTAATAGTTGCTCTCTCATCGCTTATTATTTATCGGTCAAAGATGCACTTTATATTAGGATATAGTCGTTGACATTGGTCAAAAACGTCAACGATTTATTAAAGTTTTAATCTCCTTTGATAATGGAACTTTGGTAAGTTTAAAGCTAACATAAAATTAAAATATGCGCCAGTTATTTCTTTTTAAGGTGCGAAACCTGTTCGTATGACTACGGTTGGAAGCAACGGATAGATTAAGTAGATTTAATTTTTACAAAACTTCTTATATGAATTTCCATTTTAGTTATTACTATTGGTCGGATTTTATACTGTCTTCTTTGCACAAAATGAAAAGAAAGCACTTAGCCATTTAGAATTTGAACAAAAGAGCTTATAAAAGAAATGAAAAAACATCACAATATGCGCGCTGTAGCCATTGCACTATTTTCGGTGGTATTTATTTTTTCGTGTATCTCTTGCACTTCCATATCGCCCAAGTATTTAGCACAAACTGCTGCGGCACATAGCGTTTCGAAGGGTAGAATTGAAGGAGACATACATCTTTGATAATTATCCCCAGAAGATAATAGGCCATAATCATAGCAGTCAGCAGAAGAGTGCAGTCTATAATGAATATTGCCTATGGAACTATATCGAACCAAATTACTATAAAACTGATAGTCTGCACTATCTTTACAAAACTTCATTGGAGCTCACCAAAAAAAATAAAATCCATTTCAAACTAATTGATACCTTAGGAAATGTCGTGCGTGAAAGAACGAGGAAAGTTAAGCCCGAACCACAAAACTTTGTTTCTTTCAGAAATACCGATCTTGACATCTATGTATTAGTCAATAGATTCTTTACCAAAACTATTTGCTTTGCACTAGATAAACATGGTGATTTAGTCGTGCCCAGTGAGTCGACAGCAGCCGGTTTTCTTATTCTCTTTCCGCTCGCCGGCGCCCTTAACCATGATGCATATACCTATCGTCGTGTGGATACAGTCGCCAATTGAAAGATATAGATCCGAAAGAAATAATTTTAGCGGATTTGTTTCCGTCATTCAACTATTTTTGAAAGACATTTTTGGTCTGTTGTTATTCAGTCTTCTTTAGTTAGATGCAACTGAAGAAAACCGTTTTTAAGCGTCTGTGCTTTGTATCTGAACGTTGAACTTAACTCCTCATTGTTTGCTAAAATTGCTCCAGCACCAGTGATTATAGGACTGACGTTAAAATAAATATCTGTAACCAAATTCTTGTCAAAAAAAGCGTTGAAAGTACCTGCTCCGCCTCCAACAGCTATTTCCCGCACTCCTTTTGCAGACATATATGCAATTGCCTCTTCAGGACTTGCTATAGTCTTGTAGCCATCAGCCGTATAAGGTTTATCGGCCAATATGATGATTTCTATTCCATTAAAATGTTCTTTTACTTGATCTGGAAAATTTAGAAAATTTTCAAATGTTTTCAATCCTATCACTACATTTCCAACCTGCCTTACAAAATGTACGTAAAATTCCATTGCTTCCGGTGGCAGTTTATGATGCGGATTATCGGATATCAAAATTCTTCCATTAGCCGAAATATTTGCGATTACTGTTACTTTCATAATGATTTTCTTTAAATTTTTGTACAACAAAACTATTGGATATTCAATATATATTTACTATTCATTACCTTTAGGAAAGTAACTATCTGATGAGCAATAAAAATATTGGTAAAGAAACTATATTGGCATTAAAAGATGGCATTGAATTGCTCAGTGGTAAATGGAAATTTTGTATTCTGCACAATTTGCAGCAACACGGCACAATGCGGTTTAAAGATCTGCAAGAGATGGCTCAGGGAATATCCCCAAAAGTTCTATCCAAGGAACTTCAGGAATTAGAAGATAATTTACTGATTAGTAGAACGGTTAATGACACCAAACCTGTAACTGTTTCTTATGCGCTTACCGCCTATGCTAAAGAAACGGAGGAAGTTGCCAATGCTTTAATTAAATTTGGTCTAAAGCATAGAGATAAAATTAAAGCAAAATGAGGTTTCTATTTTAACAGCTCATTTGGGGAAGTTTGGAGCCTTCTCTATGTAACAATCCGAATAATTATTCCTAACCTTATTAAGTATTGATAAATAATATTTATCTTTAAGCTAATGTTATTTATCCTATGCGGCTAATCTTAGGCGTGTAAGGTTAACCAAAAGCCTAATTTATGCGTATTATACAAAAGCTTAGCACTTATTTAAACGAGAAATTCGATGGATTAGTTTTAATCGGTTTGTTATTAGTTATGATTTTTTACAGTGCAGGTTTTATGCTTTTTAATCAATACATAGCTTTGTTTTACGGACTGTTTTCTGGATTAATATTAGTTCTTTTTTTTAAAAATTGGCGGACTGAATATTTCATCAACAGATCTGGGTTGGGATTATTAACTTTTGTTATAGTGCTAGAATTTGCATTTTTGCTATATGATCAAGTTCATTTGAAAGATGATTGGTACTTTTTACCGTGGGCGGTTCTGTTGGGTGGAGCTGTGATGGTAACCATTAGTATGTTAATCGGGTTAAAAAAAATCATTATTCCAAAAGCACTTTCGAAATTCTTTTATATAAGCGCTATTTTTCTCTTTTCAACTGTCTATTCCTACGGGCTGCTATCTCTTATAAACATTTTTAATGCGCGGCAAGTCGTTAAATGGGAGCGTGCTGAAGTGGGGCTACCATCCTGGGTAATTACTTTTGGAGGAAATTACAACGATGCCATATTTGAGAACAGAGAATGGGAACTCGGTGGATGAATTTATTTTTTTTGAAATGGGAAGGTGATTTTCCGCATCCGCCAACGACTGCCGAAGTAAAAGTTTTTAAAGGCAACCTTGGAAAAGATTATATGCTCAAAACGTATGATGAGGATGAAAAGAATGACGCAATACAAATCGACTAACATGGACAAAATTATATATCTTGATAACAATGCATCCACTCCAATGGATCCTAGGGTCTTAGACGAAATGATGCCCTATTTGACAGACAAGTATGGTAACGCAGCAAGTCGTCATAAACTAGGCAAATATTTAGATACTGCGGTCGAGAAGAGCAGGAGACAGATTGCTGATCTTATAGATACCAATGTAGATGATGTTTTCTTTACAGCTGGTGCTACTGAAGCTATCAATATGGGATTACGTGGATTATTGAGGCCCGGGAAACAACATATTATAACTGTACAGACAGAGCATCCCACAGTTTTGGATACCTGCCGGTATCTTGAGACCAAAGGTATTGCGGTTACTTACCTTTCTGTCGATAGCGACGGATTGATAGACCTTGAAGAACTAGATCGCGCCTTTACACCTCTTACAGCTTTAGTATGTGTGATGCATGTCAACCATGATACTGGTGTGATTCAGGACATAGAGCGAATTGCAGAAATAACGCATGCCCATGGAGCTCTTTTCATGACCGACGGAAGTCTGTCTGTAGGAAAACTTCCTGTTCGCGCACGATCATTTATAGATATTCTCTCTTTCTCTGCCCATAAATTTTATGGACCAACGGGTATAGGCGGTATTTATTTTAGTCCCAAGGTACCTATGAAACCGCTTATCTTTTCTGGGGGACATGAAGGGGAGGCGAGAAGTGGTACACTTAATGTGCCGGGTATCGTTGGTATGGGCAAAGCCGCTGAACTCGCAGCTTCGCAGATGAATGAAGATGAAGAGCGCATCGGAAAACTACGAGATATCTTAGAACAACAATTATTAGAAATCGGAGGAGCGAAGTTAATAGGTTCTAAAACACACAGGATCTATACAACAAGTACTATTCGTTTCGATGGTATTAACAGCGAAAATATTGTTCAAAAACTCGATAATATATGTGTTTCCAACTGCTCAGTACTCAGTTATTTTGAAGCAGCACCTTCTCCTGTACTTCAAGCTATGGGATTGAGTAGAGATGAGGCATTTAATACACTACGATTTAGTTTAGGGCGTTTCACTACAGCAGAAGAAATCGTACAAACTGTGGAAGCTGTAGGCAATATCATAAAGCAATTGCACAACAAAAATCGCTATACCGAAATTAGGATTTGAATAACATTTTCTAAGAAAGGAAAAGCTATTATCTCAAATAATCTAACGATCTTTACAATCGTTGACAAGATGTATATGTCTCTTGGGAGAAATGTTTTGTTATATCCAAAAATACTTCTCGATCAGCAATCGAGAATAAGAGCATTTCAGTATAGAAAAGTTGGTCGCATTTCTCTTTCTGTCCAATCCAAAGTCTTTTTGCAATCTCTTTAATGAGGCAATTGAGTGTTTGGTATGATCGCTCTTTACTGATATATAACTCGCTGTCTATTTTGCTAATATACTTTTTGTTGCTTAGCGATGTTTTATCTGGAGCAACATATTTATGTACATATTTTAGTCTGATCAGCGTATCCATATTGAAAGCGGACATTTTAGAATTGCGGCCTTCTGGAATTGGAAAAAATTTGTGACCCGCATTTTGAGAGAGTAATATCCAATTTAGGGAGTAAGCAACACGAGAATCATAAATAATGCAGTCTTCGGGGAACATATATGCCGCAACTTTTGAGATACTCGCAATACGGTCAAATTTGGCTACTCGACTTTTGAGAAATTCCTGTATTAATAGTTTGGTACTTTCTTCATTGGCGGCTTTAATACCACCCCATTCTCTAATAATCCACATTGTCAACTTTTCAAACAATATGGAGTCATTAGTATGAGCATCAATTAAATGCGGACGCAAAATAGCTTTTAGTGTTACTTCTTTTTCATAGAAACTTTTACTATTTAGTTCATCTACCATTTCTTGTGCCAGTATTTGCAGTGGAATTAGTGCTGCCATTCACAAACCGGATAAGTGCATCAAAATTGGCGAAGAACCACTCCAACTTACCAATTATGCTGCATTCTTATTTACCATTTACAACAAGGATTGCTGTAGCGCAGAATCATCCATCTGGAACATTGAGACCAAGCACAGCAGATAGAACATTAAGCTGTTTTGTAAACAAAGGAAGCCTGTCCAAATTCATTTACAGAACTTTGACAGACTTCCATTTTAGAATAATTGTGGTATGTTTATTTAGCGGCTAAAACGTCCAATTTCTCAATAGATGGCGGATTAGCTAACAATTCAGGTGCATTTTCCATAAGCGCCTTTGCTATCTTACCACCAAGATGTGCTTGTCTGCCTTCTTCATCTGAAAATGTGTCATAAATGCCAAATGTAGAAGAGTCAATACGAAACGCATACCAAGTAATAGTGCCGACTTCTTCATTAGCAAGTGGCAACGCACTTGTAATAAACTCTTCAACGTTTTTTTCTTTTCCAGCTTTTGCTTCTAGTCGAACTAATAATCCTAATTTTTTCATATCTGTTTATTTTTTTTAAAATACACATTTTTATAACAAATGTAGCTCATTTAAGTTTTTCAGGATTTTTTATTTGGTTCAAAAACTTATGAAAAAAGGTCAACTATCGTTATAACGTAGCCTTTGGGGATATCAATAAACCCATCTTAACTTACTGTAATAGAATGTTAGAATACCTGCATCAAACTGCCTAAAATAACGCTATTTTATGGTTTATCTGTTCCTGAATTGAATGGTCATTGGTTTTTGAATCCGGACGGCCCATGTTAATCAAGATCACTGGTCAACAAATTGATCGTGTCAAAATTCCATTTAAAACTCTTCGTTTTTTGGCATACTTTCCCATCTCTGATTAACACCTTCAAAGCTTACTAAATCAAATTGTCCAAATGCTTTAAATGCATATGTCCCCACCTACGCATATCGCGGACGATCGGATAAATGCTTTCGCCGTATTCTGTTAAATAATATTCAACTCGTAAAGGAACTTCATTGAAAACCTTTCGGCTGATAATACCATCAGCCTCCAATTCCCTAAGTTGTTTTGCAATTGTTCGCTCACTTATTGTTGGCAATGTCTTTTTCATCTCCGTAAAACGGTTTCTATTTTTCCCTATAAGCATAATTAATGTAGTCTTACACTTCCCCTTTATGACCTGCAGAAAAATATCCGACGGGCAAACTGTTTCAATCTTTTCTATTTCTGACATTATTTTATCCCTTGATAATCAATAAACTAAACTTTTGTGCAGTATGTGATTATTTTGTAAGTTATTGCTTTTTAGTGTTTTAATTTTCAAATTTACTCAAAATTATTTTTATGTATAATACATTCAGGGCCTTAATGGTCAGAGAATATGAAGGAATTTTCAAAAGCAAAGTTGAAGCTGTCCCTTTCGATGAGATAACCGAAAACGATATACTGATTAAATTAGCGTATTCATCCGTAAATTACAAAGATGCACTCTCTGCTTCGGGAAATAAAGGTGTAACGAGAAAATTTCCTCATATACCAGGAATTGACGCAGCAGGAAAGGTAGTTTCTTCTAGATCCAGTCGATTCAATAAGGGAGATAATGTGATTGTAACCGGATATGATCTGGGAATGAATACCTGGGGAGGATTTGGCCAATATATTAGTGTTCCAGCGGAGTGGATCATCCCATTACCGGCGGGACTAACCCCATTGGAAGCCATGTCATTTGGTACGGCAGGTTTGACAGCTGGTATTTCTGTTTATAACTTGATTAAATCAGGGATTACCCCAAACAGCGGGAAAATTGTAGTAAGTGGAGCTACCGGAGGGGTAGGGAGTCTTTCTGCGGCTATTTTGTCAAAGATCGGGTATAATGTCGTCGCCATATCCGGGAAGAGCACTGATTATTTTCAGCGTACTCTTGGTGTTTCTGAAGTCATATCAAGAGAAGATTTTATTGCAAAATATGACGCGCGTGCCCTATCACGTACCGATTTTGCGGCAGGTATTGACTGTGTAGGAGGGAAGATCCTATCCGGAATAATAAAATCATTGCATTACAATGGAGTAGTAACCTGTTGTGGAAATGTGGCATCTGGAGATCTAAATACAAGCATATATCCATTTATTTTAAGAGGCGTCAAGCTGATCGGAATAGATTCGGTGGAGCAACCATTACAATTTAAGGAAGAGATCTGGAATTTACTGGCAAAGGATTTCAAACCTGAATTTCTATCAGACATGGTGCAGGTAATCTCAATGGATGAATTAACACACGCTTTGGATACAGTTCTAAAAGGCGGCTCTAAAAGACGTTTTGTCGTTAAACAGTAATAGATCCCAGACGTAGGCAGTGCTGATCGGATCGTCTAAATACTTCATTGGCAGGGAACGAATGCTTGTTGCGTGGTGCGTCACTACGATGTTTTGTTTCGCTTCACTTGGACCAAGACTTTCCGCCAGCCATTGTCTGGAAACGACCATAAATGTGAACCACGCTAGTGCAAATAAAATTTTAATTTTTGGATGTTTCATCGGTCCTTCCTAAATGTCAGACCGGCAAAGTCAACCACCTGTTGATTGTCTTTTTCAGATAAGGAAACATTAAATCCTCCAAAACCTGCATTTATTCCACATGTAACAGCGTATTGAGGTGATATTACACGTAAAGGTATAGACCTGAAACTGCCAAATGTCGTGAGTTTCATCATTAAAACTTTTTCTTTTGAAATATAAATTTCAATTTCTCTAAATTTTGTATCTCCAATTAGCATCTGATAACCGAAATGCTTGTATTTTCCTAATGCATTCTCCCATGAAGAACCATCAAGGTTTTTGAGCTTTAGTCCATACTCGCGTTCACGATCTTCAATTCTTTGAAATAAAAAAGTTTCGGTATTAACTTTCTTAAAAACAAATCTTTTGTTATTTCTTTCCACTAAGCTATCATTTGGAAAAATTTCGATAGGCAGAAATTCATCCTTTGATAAAGGAGTAAGAAAATATTGTCTTTCCCCATCAATAAGTTTGAGACGATCTTTTTCTAAAATGACTTTGATATAACCTTCGGCCTGCGCATAATTACCTACATGTCTTTTCAGGCTATGCTTAGATAATTTGATTGGGGCCGCTGAACTGTGAATTTTTCCTGTTATAGGAGCAGGAAATAGGTCGCTAATCTTCAGTTGGTACTTGTTCAAGAAACTGAAACAAAATTCTTCTGCAATTGCACCACCTTCTGCTGAGTTTGTCATGACAATTACCGCAAATTTACTTTTTGGAATTAATAGCAGTTTTGCCTGTGCAAATCCTGCACTTCCAGCGTGATAGACAGCAAAATTGGAATCATTTTTAAACATAAACCAGCCTAAGCCTTTTTTATTACTTTCAATAGGCACATTTTGGTTCTGCAGCGAAAACATTTCATGGATAGTTGAGGAATCGACTATTGAAGAATTTTCTCCGTTATATGCTTTCATAAGACCAATAGCATATTTTGAAAAATCATTTATATTGGTGTAAATTCCGCCCGAAGCAATATCCCGCAATTCATATTCTTTTATTTCATTTCCTTCCAGATAGATTTTCGAACGATATTTCAAATTATCCATTGCAAATCCGGTTTGGTTCATACCTAGCGGAACTAAAATATTTTGATGTATGTAGGCTGCATAATCTTGTTTGCTCAAGGCTTTCACCAATGTTCCAAGAATATTATAGCCTGCATTTGAATACAAGCCTACCATACCAGGCGGATAGGTGATATAAGTTGCATTGATTTTATCCAATACGTCGGTGTAAATTCCAGATCCCAAATCTGAATTCCTCCATATATCGGGCTGAATACCCGATGTATGAGTAAGAACAGATTTTATGGTAATATTTTTTAAGTCAATACATTTTGTTTTAGGTCTAAATGCTGGCAGATAGCTGTTTAATGGCTCGCTTATGTTTAGTAAGCCTTTTTGCTGAAGCTGCATCACGCTTAACGAAGTAAATGTTTTGGTTATCGAGCCCATATTGACAACCGTATTTGTCGTCATTGGCACTTTGTTAAATTTGTCTGCGTATCCAAACCCATTTGACCAAATCACTGAATCATTTACGATTATTGCAGCACTTAAACCAACTATGTTTTTGTTTTGCTGTAAATTCTTATTAAAGAATTCCTTAGCTGAGTGTATGAGTCTCCGCGTCATACTTAAACTACTATCTGTCTGTGCTTCGCTCTTTACAAAGACAAAACACGAAAAAAAAATAATTAATAGTCTACTTAATATTATGAATGGCATCTTTATAGAAGTTTCGGCGGTTTACAATAGCAGGTCACAGGGAAATTTTTGGCGGAGTATAGGATAAAAGTAAACTTTAGTTTTCTTTCGATCAAAATCAGCCTATTTTATTCCGTGAAGTAAACTTATAAAAAAAATCCATATGGAAGAATAGCGCATGATAAAATAATGAAGGATTTTCAGATTCAAACTTTAACAGCGTAATTTATAATTTTGTATTCTATACGATTTCACCAAAATGAGTCTAGAAATAAATCAACTGGAGTAAATGTCGCTTGCAACCGATGGTCCACTTAAGGAAATAGTGGAAAGTATGTAGCATATCATCCGACAGATCATCAGTCAGTTACTGCCCTAATAATATCTGCAATGCTTTTTTGCCACTTTCATTGGAAGGGTTAATTTCCAATGATCGGCGATACATCATAATCGCTTCTTCTTTTTTACCTGTTTTCATCAGCGCTTCAGCATAACTGTCAAAAACGTTGAAACTGCGGGGAAAAAGCATGGTATTTGTCCTCAAAACATCAAGAGCTAGCAGCAATTGTCCGTTACGCATGAGCTCAATTCCTAAAAAATTCAATTCCCCTTCATTCAAGGAGAAACGTGAATCTGTTTGGTGTTGGCCTAAGACAGCTGCTGCGTAGTCAGGTCCCCTCGATACCAAAGCGCGGACATACAGCCTTGCAAGCGAACGTGGTCTAGTAAATTTTTTTCCGCTGAGTATGATATAGAGTTCGGGTGCGATAGGAGGGTTTTCGGCATTGTCAGCTACAAAGATAAACTGTTTTTTATCCAAGTTTCTTAGCATAAAAGTATTCATTCCTGGTATACCGCCACTGTGCCAAACCACTTTTCCTCCACTGGTATCTTTGAAAATAAACCACCCGAGGCCATAAGCGGCCTGGTCTATGCCTGATCGGCGATAAGGTATACTACCATCGTTCAACCGGTTTGGGGTGAACATTTGCTCCATACTTCGTTCACCAATCAATTTGCCATTGTAAAGTGCTTGGTCAAATGCAAGCATATCATGCACCGTACTGGCCATATTCCCGGGCCGCTGAAACCCCACCCAATTAAAGGTGAATCTTTTCAGCTGCTTTACCAATTCGATGGGACGGAGGGTATCTACATAGTGTATGGGTCTATCATATTTGCGGGCATAACGTGGGTCGTAATCGAAGTCTGCGTTCAGGATTTCAGAATTTAACATTTTCGCTGGTCTAAATATGAATTGCTCCATATAATTTCGAAAGGAAAATCCACTTTTACGTTCTATAAGTAATGCTAAAATACTATAATTGGTGTTACTGTATTCAAATTTGTCGCCCGCATTAAAATGCAGGGATTTGCCAAAGGATTTCAAGGCAGGAATGATATACTTATTTGTGTACTGACGTAATGAATCTTTTTGGAGTAGTGGACCAAATAGTTCATCGGTATTAGGTAGGCCTGAGGTATGCGCTAATAGATGGCGTACTGTAATTTCGGGATAAGGAAAAGCCTTGAGATATTGGGCAACTTTCCCGTCGAGCGATAGTTTGCCTTTTTCTATAAGTTGGAAGACTCCGACCGCTGTTACCGGTTTTGAAACAGAGGCCAGAACAAAACGAGTATTTAGCTCATTGGTTTTACCAGCTGCAGCATCGGAAATGCCATAAGCTTTTTCATATAGTATCTTTCAATCCCCGGCGATCAGGACATTGCCATTGATGTTATGATCGGCATCGAGATTATCTAAAAAAGTGTCGATTTGCATGACAATATTCTGCATTTGAGCCTTTGAATATCCACTGATAATCAAGCCCAGGATCAATAAACTAGCGATGCGTACAAAATTTTTCATTTTAGTCGTTTTTTATTAGACGCAGTAAGTTGGTTAATGTTGCACTGTATACCAAACCTATTCTTAAGCATCCTATTTTGTCGCTATTTTCTATAGATATTTTAAAATCTATGCACATAAATTTTAGAGCCCAAGCGTACATCTAGCCAATATGGCCTACCTCGTTAACCCCCCAAAGGTGGCCTTTTTGTTTAATATTGTAAAATGATACCGCTAGAAATCTTTTGCCGAAATCGGGTACTGTACGCTCAAATTACCGTGCATGATAAAAGCATGGGCATCAAAGATTATCATCTTTACAACAAAAATGGTCTTGCTTTTTATGTTTTCAGGAAATCTTCGCTTTGATACCGATGTGCCAGAGTTGTTTTATCATCATGGAAAACGCCAGGTAGTGGAAGTTCGGGCCAAGAAGTACAGCCTTTGGCATATTTATCTCAATAATGCTTATGTAGGAAGTATTCAGTATGACACCTTCACTAAGCAGTTCAATTACCACCTTGATGATAATTGCTTATTGACCGATGATCACGTACAAAAGTATATAGTCCTGATACAACGTGGGGAATTAAAGTGGATAAAGGACGATATTCGATGAAAAAGGATATAAAAGGAGTAAAAAAACCTTGAGTCTGGGAGGATCTCAAGGCTTCCTAATTACTACCTATTTTTGAAAAGTATTATTAATACAATATCGAATCCTGTTTGGTTTTAAAAAAATTATTTCTAGCTGTTGAGCACGGAGTATTAGCTGTCAAAAAGTATTCTGTTACCGTATTTCTAACTATAGTTATCATAGGCACTACTGTCTTTAGCGATATAGGAGCGAACTATGTCGATTTCTTTGGCGGTCGCTCTAGAGAAAACAATGGCGGAAATATTTTAGCCATCACATTTATTTCAATGGAAATTTGGTAAGTTTAGAGCCAATACTATAGTAAAAGATGCACCAGTTATTTCTTTGTCAATTTAAAGGAGAAGAGTATTTATCAATCGGTACCTTTGAAGAGGTAATGGCTATTGTGGAGCGTTATAAACCAGAAAACTGGAACGAATTTGAAAAGTATCTGCGACGTGATGATCCTCCTGGCTATAACGAGTATCTTGCTGAATTGTATGATGGAAGGTTGCCCTTCAATAATAGAAATTTAAAAATATTAACAATAGATCGTTATAAGGGTAAAGCTCTTGAAACTGTTTTGTTTGAACAATTACAGCATTTTAAGATTCAAAAAATTAGCTTTTCAGAATCCCTATTGGATATTGAGCTGCCTAAGAATGTACTGGAGGTAAGACAACTCTATTGCAATGGGAAATCGACAAAGGGAACCATCGATTTAAGTAAATTTGCGAGGCTTGAAGAAGTCCATATTTTGGATTTTAATAAGAGTATTAAATTCGAAAATCACAGTAATTTGGTAAAGCATATTACATTATGGTATTTCAACCCTACAAGTAGATCCTTTAAATCGATTGTGGATGCTTTTCCCAATGTGGAAGAAATATTGGTCCACCATACTAATGTGCAAAATTTGGAAAGTATCGAGAGGCTCAAAAATCTAAGAACATTTCGTATCGACTACGGCAGAAACTTACAATCTGTCAAGGACGTAAACGAATGTGAGCACATCGAAATGGTTATTTTCAATAATTGTAGAAAAATAGATGATTTCGAGCAGATAGAAAAGAGTCCAGGTCGGACTGTCCTGCGTACAAGATTTCCAGGGTAATTTTTAAAAAAATAAGTAATATGTTAGATACAATTTGGGTTTTTCATGGAGAGGGGGGGCGGTTTTCAAGTGGAGTTTTTACTTCAATTGAAAAGGCGGAAATATGGAAAGATAAACATAAGTTATCAGGAGTTTTAACAGCATATCCAATTGATGAAGGCGTATACGACTGGGCATTATTTAATGATTTTTTCAGTGTGAAAAAACAAGCTCAAATGGAACCCAATTTTATCCAACAATTTACTTCCGCAAGTCAAGAGCATTATCATTATGAAAATGGAACTAGGGATGATTGATCTTCGAATACTATTTCCAGTAACCGTTAAGGTATTTGCCAATCTGATTTCTGTTGCTTAAATCGGTTAATTGCAAGCTATTCCAGTCCGCTAAAACCATTTCGTATTCTTCTCCTAAGCTATTTGATGCGTCTTTAATCAATTTGAATTGTTCTCGTGAAATTTCCGTTCGAGAAGCTGTCGTGTTGATCGAAAGTCAAATATGTTTTAAAAATTCCTTTTATTAAATTAAACCGTGCTTTTCTGCATATTCTTTGAGCCTTGCTATTTGATGTCGATTATAATTTTCTTTTGATATTTTCCTGTATTCGACTCTGGCTTTATCCAGGAGCTTTAGCTCTGTGAAAAACATCATTTTAGCGGCAGTGTGCAGTAAGGTTTCAGAAGCTTCCAGTTCGTTGATAAGCTTTTGTACTGTGTTTAATTTTTCAAAGAATGGTAAAATAAAGCTTGAAATATTGTATTTCATTTCGGTAATTAGTTCTTCAATATCTGTCATCGGTGTTATATTATACCAAATATCGCGTAGGCCTTTCATGCCGCTAATTCTTTCTCTTATCATACACTCAGGTTCGGAAGGATATGCCGGTACATCTTTGTTATGATAATTAAAGCATGCTAACCAATACTCAGGTGAAAATATTCCAACGTTTATAGTGAAACGGATATCGTCTTTAGTGCTATAATAACTTTTTTGAATATTTATGATGTGACCGATTTTCTCAAGCTGCAAATAAAAATTGTTGGCCTTCTTTTTAAAACCAAGTGGTTTTAAGATTTCAATAAAGCTTTCTTTTATGATTCTGTCAAATTTTTCTTGAGTTTCTGTTTTCATAAATTACTGTGGTACTATATTATACTGATTCTGTTTTAGCATATAATTGTTATTTTACTCAAAAGTGTATTCCCAATAATGTTCTGTCTTGTCATTACAGAGAAAACCCTCAAACAAATCGTCAGCGATAAGCGTATCCATTTTTTTATGATCTGTTGCAATGAGAAAGAAGAAGCTATCCCATTCAATGGTAAAAAGAATCTCTTTATCGGCCGAATATAGGTAATAATCTTTATGCATATGATGAGAATAGCCCTAATAGTCATAGATCCTGTTTGCCTAATCAATTACACATGCTTCTATCCACATAAGTTTTGTTGCCGTTGGAGTTGATGTAATAACAACCTCCACGAGGGCCACGGATGTAATTTCTCGAAGAAGAACTACTTTTAGAAGAATTTGTTCTGCGCGGCGAAGGGGAGGAGCTCGTACTTTTAAATTGATTGATTTTTGATGATGTAGATTTGTCTTTTACATATTCCCAGGTTCCGTCGCTTTTTAATAATACTGTTTTTCCATCCGTCGTTGTTGCATACTTGTTTTGTGCGATTACAGGAAACGAGATTGTATACAGTAAAATAATAAACAGTATTTTTTTCATCATAGCTTTAAGGTATTATATCTAACGAATTTTCAAACCGAGCACCTTTTAATAAATGGCTATTGTAAATTAAATCATTACCATATTTCAATGGCATCTTATTGAGCTCCAGTCCGAAAAGATACTTCGTGAATAAGTTAACATTGTCAATTTACAGTTTTTCCTCCACTAACTAAAAAATTACACTATCTAAAGAAGTGAAATAGCATTTCGGAATTGAATTATATTAGGAGAATATTTAAACAACATTTTCTAATAAATTAACAACAATTATCTCAACTAATCTAACGATCTTTAAAATAGATGAATGCCCAAAGCCGGTTAACATCTAGCCCAAGCGGACATCTAGCCAACATGGCCTCCCTCGACGGTTAACGAGGGAGCAGAATTTGAAGATTATTTTCTAAAAAAAGGAATTTTAAATAAAAAAATCACATTTGGAATTTATAACCCAGAATCAAAAGGTAAATTATATACTTCAAAAATTGAATTAAATCCTAAATTCGTGGAGAGGTCACTAAACAGACATTCCGTAACAAACAGAAAGAATAAAATTGGGACTATTTGATATTTTTAAAGGACAGGACAAATCCAAAAGTGAAACTGAACAATCAGTAACACCGACAGGTTTTAAAACTCAACTTGACATAGTTGAAAAAGATATTTATGCCAAACTAAAACCAGTCGGCTTTAAGAAAAACGATAGGACGTTTAACAGACGACTTGACGATGGAATAGTTCAGGTAATCAATGACGACAAAAGCCCAAACCGTTGTATGCTATTTTAAAAAGACTTCCCTATATATTATGACTCTTGAAGAAATAATTAATCATCATAGAAATACTTACATCAATCAATTAATTTCCTTTTATGGAAACAGAGGTAATGGTGTAAAAGAAATATTACTAAAATTAAGTTCTGATGAGGAAATCTTATTATTTAATTTAACAAGACCTGATTTTTTGTCAAATAACGATGGAAATTATGGTATCGAAGAATTATACCCAGATACATTTTCAAATCATCAGCCTATAAATTTTGCATATAAAAATTTAAATATAGAATTACATCCTATATTTTGGCACGGAGTTGAATTTATTTTGGATACAAAATTTGCAGAATTTGAGTGGTTAAAAAGTTGGACTATTACAGCTCTGAAAGAGAACAATGATGAATCTACTAATGAATTAGATTTGCTTGAGGCTATACATAATGTATCTATTCCGAGTATTTCGGAAAAATCAACGATTTTCGCAGTAGACTTTGGCACTTCAACATCCGAAACATTTTTCGCGTTGTTGGATACTATTAACGAAATTGGAGCTAAAAACATTATCATAAATTCCTTTGATTTAATTGAAGAATAAAAACTGCATACAACATCGTATTGGCAATAGTGAGGCTGACAGTTGTAAGCTCAGAGTCTGTAACATGAACTTTAAATCGGGTAATGTACGCTCAAATTACCGTGCATGATAAAAGCATGGGCATGAAAGATTATCATCTTTACAACAAAAATGGTCTTGCATTTTATGTTTTCAGGAAATCTCAGGGCGTGTGGCAATTGGCATACGGTGTACTTGCCGATGACATCAAGGAAGCGTACATTGATGCTTTTATACTTCGTTTTGATACGGATGTGCCTGAGTTGTTTTATCATCATGGAAAACGCCAGCTAGTGGAAGTTCGGGCCAAGAAATACAGCCTTTGGCATATTTATCTCAATAATGCTTATTTAGGTAGTATTCAATATTACACCTTCACTAAGCAGTTCAATTACCACCTTGAAGACAATTGCTTATTGACCGATGATCAGGTGCAAAAGTATATAGCCATGATCCAACGTGGGGAACTAAAATGGATAAAGGACGATATTCGCTAAAAAAGGATATAAACGGAATAAAAAACCTTGAGTCTGGGAGGATCGAATCCTGTTTGGTTTTTAAAAAAAATATTTCTAGCTGTTGAGCACGGAGTACTAGCTGTCAAAAAATTTTCTGTTACTGGATTTCTAACTATAGATGATCTAAGCACCAAAAAATATTTTACATTGACGGATCAGGTGTGGATGATCATGGAAGAACTTTTTGATAAACGATGGTTATCATTATCGAAGAGTGGGTTGATCTGGAGTGTTCGCGAAACTGATAATACTATTTGATGAAGTGGAATAGCCTTTTGGATTTAAATTATTATTAGGATATAATTTTTGAACAACATTTTATAAGAAATGAACAACAATTATCTCAACTAATCTCACGATCTTTACAGTAGATGAATGCCCAAAGCCGGTTAACATCTAGCCCAAGCGGACATCTAGCCAAAATTGCCTCCCTCGACGGTTAACGAGGGAGGCCTTTTTGTTTATTTTATTGTCTTATTAAAACCGTTGAGTAAATCGGATACGGTTTCCCGTAACCAATCCTACTTTCAAATCAATACCTTAGCCTTACAGTTTGTAATAATCTTGAGAGTTAATATCTGTAAACATATTAATTCAGAATAAATAATGTATATTAGGCTTGGGTATTAACCTTGCCCGATTGAAAAGTATAATGCCATGATAGTAACCACGACCAATTCCATCGAAGGGAGGGAGATTTCACGCTATAATGATCCAATAGCTGCCAATGTTGTTATCGGCACCAATATCTTTAGCGATATAGGAGCGAGCTATGTCGATTTCTTTGGCGGTCGCTCTACCAGCCATGAGAAGAAGATGCAGGAAATGTACAAGCGTGTCAGCGAAACGCTCAAGCAACGCGCACAGGCAATCCGTGCTGATGCTATTATTGGACTTAGTGTAGATATCGAAGAAATCTCCGGAAATGAGAGCCAGATGTTTATGATTACGGCAGTGGGTACACCGGTACATCTTAAAGAAGTTGCTCGCGTTCCTGTGGAGAGGCAGTATGATCTATTGGAACGCAAATTGATTTAGCAAAAGGTCCGAGCACTATATTCTAGAATAAAGATGGGAAATTTTAACGCTATTTTAGTAATTCTTGCTTTTGTATAAAAAAGTTGATTTTACACTCATATTTTGAATAAAAACTATCATGTTAATATTTATCGATACTAATATATTTTTTAGGAATTGGAAATTGAAAAATGCCGATTTTTCTTTTCTATTTAATTTCATCACGAATGAAAATGGTGTATTGCTATTGTCAGAATTGGTTGTTTCGGAAATAGAGTCAATAAGGAATAGGGAACTTGAAGCATCTAAATTACAATTAGAAAAATGTATTAAATCCATCGATTCAATGTGTGAAAGTCCTTTAAAGATAGATATATCAGCTATAACAAAATCATATAGTTTTAAAGATATTTTGGCGCAGAAATTGGATCCAGAATTTATTAGATATATTGATTATAGTTCTATATCCCAGGAGGTGGTGGTTCGAAGAGCCATGGATCGTGTTCGTCCTTTTAAAGAGGGTGAAAAAGGATATAGGGATACGTTAATTTGGTTATCGCTATTGAATTACTTATCGGTCAACGAAATCAAAGAAAATGTTGCCTTCATTAGTAATAATTCTGATGATTTTTTAAATTCAAGAAAGACAGATTTTCATGCTGATTTAATCAAGGATATCGAAGCAATAAAACTTAACTGTTCTATTATTCCATATAGCAGTTTATTTAATTTTATTGATAAAAATGTTGATAAAAATGAACATCTAATCGCTCACAGTGAATTGGATGAGATCGAAGACCTTATTGAGGAATATACTATTGATTATTTGAACAATTGGTCGACAGAGGAACTTAAAATATCACTTCACTCTACTTATCCCCAAATATCATCCCTCTTATCTATTGATGATCATGAATTTATAATAGATGAGGGTATGGAAGACGGAACTATAGAGAGTAAAGAGCATATTAAAGGACGTATTGTTTATGTCAGCTATAATTACAATCTACGGATATGTACCTTAAAAATAACAATTTCACGTGAAGAGTATAATAGGGTTCAATATACAGTGCCTATTTGGCACAATGTAGAGGAGCTAGGGGAAGATTATTCTCAAATCGAAATCTACTGCAGAATTTATCTTTCATCTAGTTTTGAATATGATATGGAAAACAAAACTATAGATGGTTTTAGTGTAAATAGAATTGGATATCGTTAACACTTTTATAGCACGCCACTTATGAATTTAAAAGATATCCAAAAACAATTTAACCTTGATCAGGTATGGATCATGACCATACAGGCATCTTTCCAGAGAGCAAAAGTATACAGAGGCCATACAAGTAAAGATCAACGAAAACGTGAATTGAGGAAACAGATTGAAGATTTGGCTCATCAATATGATAAAGTGGTTTCAGATGAGCAGCACATCCAAAATATTCTATCGCTGAGGTGTCAGGACGATATTGGACTGAACATTAATTTCGGTGTCGCTCAAAAACTCTTGAATCTTTATCTTAAATATTTATGGACATTGGGGTATTTGCAATATCCACCCCCTCACTTTCCCGTCGATCGAATGATTCAACAGGCATTAAAATATGAATTCTTATTTAACTGGACAGAATTGAATAATGTCGAAACCTATAAACGATTTATTGAATTTGCCAAAGTTAGGATGAGTAAAGAATCATTTGATTCTATAGCTGAGTTAGAATTGGCAATATACAATGATTGGATTAATCAAAATGGGAAGTAAAAATATAATTTAGTTATTAGACTGAACAAAATGCATAGGTGAATTAAGAACTCCAGCTAAAAATAAATCCGATTAATTATTTCTGTAAAATCCATTATCTTTAAGCCTAGCGGACTATTATCTAACTATTGTGAATTCTATGATTGAAGAGTGGTTATATCTTACTAAGACCTATAAAGTGGCTGGTGCTCGAGCCAAGTTTGAAGAAATTTGTAAATCTCTTTATAAAAAGAAATTTCCTAGAGACAATGTAAAAGGAGTGAGGGTTGTTGTTGGAGATGGGGGGATTGATGTTTTTATAGGTAACTATGGTGTTGATCCTATTACAGTAGTTCAATGTAAATTCTTTATAAATGGAATCGGACAATCACAAGAGAAACAAATAAGAGAATCTTTTAAGACAGTAGTTGATTCTAATGATTTTACCTGCTCCAAATGGATTCTGTGTATTCCTGTCGAATTATCTGTAAAAGAACATAAATGGTGGGCAGGATGGAAAGCGAGAAAGGAAGAGATATATGGTGAGGATTTTATTGAATTGCAAGATGGTGCAGATTTGATTGATGATCTGAAACGATTTGACCTTTATGATACCGTTTTCGATGAACATTTAAAGAATAAGATAACGGACATTCATGATTTTTTAATAAATTCTAAAACCGATGTAGAATCGGAGTTTTTTTCAGCATCAACCCATCTTGCCAACCTGAAAAACTACTTTTCGGATGAAAGGGAGACTCATATTTTAAGAACAGAAACTAATAAGATTTTAGAATGGGTTACGTCAGACTTAGCCGGAAAAAGCCTCGAAGAAAAGATACTTATAGTTAAAGGAAAGAAGGGAATCGGGAAATCAACTATTCTAAGGGACACCTATTCGATCTTAAAAGATTCCGACAACATGCTAGTTCTCGGAATAAAATGCGACCAATATTATGGTAAAAACATACGTGATCTATATAAAGTACTATTTCAGACCATATCATCTTTACAAGAATTAGAAAAATATATTGCTTCTTCTGGAAAATCCTGTGTCATTTTACTGGATCAACTGGATGCGCTATCCCAAACACTGTCGTCTGATAGATCATACCTTTCAACTTATATCCGATTTATTGAAGAATTGATGTCTTTAAAAGATATACGTATCATAATATCATCGCGGTCTTATGACCTTCAATATGACGCAGAATTAAAACGATATAATGACAGCAGTTTTATAACGAAAATAAGTGTAGATCACCTATTAGAGGAAGATGTACGTTCAACTTTAAGAACTTTAAAAATAGAAAATGTAAGCGAACGTTTGGTAAACCTTCTTACCATTCCATACAATTTAGAGTTATTTACTAAAATACCTGATGTCAATAAGCTATTGCAGAAGAATAGATCTGTAAGCATTTCAAAAATCTATGATGAATTATGGAAACAGGTATTATCCAATAAAGATTTTTTAATAACGGAGTGCCTAGATTTTATCGTACATCAAATGTATGAGATTACACCAAATTTAGTCTCTGAGACCTTACTAACTAAATATATAAAGGAAATTGATTATTTATTATCCCATAATATTTTGGTTAGAAATTTAGGTAAACTGTCGTTTTTTCATCAGTCTTTTTATGAATACTACCTGGCTAGATGGTTCGTCTGCTCCGATATGAATCTAATTGAATATATTTTTGAAGAAGATCAAAGTCTATATGTTCGTTCACAAGTGAAAACAGTTATCGAATACCTTCGTGAGTCAAATCACCCAAAATACATAAGCCTATATGAGGAGATTCTCACACATGACAAAATTAGATTTCATATTAAATATTTATTTATTATCCAACTAGGTTGTGTTGAAGTACCTTCTAAAAAAGAACAAAGAGTAGTCGTTGATATTGTACTGCCGACTTTCAATGCGATGTTCTTGGAAGTGGTTGATTCTAAAGGATGGCTAGATTTTCTATTTGATAATTATCTTTTGTCCGGCAGTGAAGGAGAGATTTATAATATGTTCTTTAGAAATGTAAATTATAATCCCTATGCAGTATTATTTAATATTGAAGGAAGCAATTTTCCCAGTAAAAATGAAATGATTAAGGGGCTAATTCCTAATATTGAGAATTGGGACAATGAACTTCTTCAGTCATTTGAGAAATATTATCCTTATAGCAAAGATACTGAGCTTTGGTATTTCAATACTTTAAAAAAAATAGCGCCATTCCATATAATATTTGTTTTTCAAAAACTCCGCCCCGTAGTTCTAAAGGAAAGAGATAAAAATGAGAGAATTACGTTTGATCACAGATACGATAAATTAATTGATGTATTGTATAAGATTGATGCAAAAGCAACATGTGAATTTCTACTTGGTATTCAGCTTGATTTATTAGAATCGACAAAGTATCCTTATTTCGAATTTTATCCTAAAATTACCAGCCCCTTATTCCATTCATATGTCTATAAAAATCGAATCAGATATATACATTCCGCTGATGAAAAATCATTAGAGCATTATTTGATCAAATTTTACCAAAATTGTAATAATGAGTGTTTTAATGTGTTTTTTGATAAATATAAAACAAGTAATTATGTTCCGATACTTACGACTTTAGCGAAAATCTTAAAAGACAGAATAGACCATCCGACAAGTAAAATTATCGACTTATTGGTATTAATAGAATCCAAGAACGGGTTTATTGGACCCGATGATTTTTTTCAACTATCCGTAAGAAGACTAATTGCTAAAACTATTTGCTTACTAAATGATGATCAATATATTCTAGTAAAAGGCATAATTAATAAAATCTCACATCCATGTGAGATTTACATAAGTGTGGAGAAGAATAGAAAAGTTTATAGTCTTAATATCGGAAGAAAGAAATATCTTTTTATTAAATCTCTACCAAAGGAAATTTTCCTTAAAGATCAAGCATTGTGGACTGAGCTTAAAATGTTAGAAAGACGATTTGGGGATTTAGATCACAATAAATCTCTAGATGAAAGTTCATCAAGACTGGGAGTTGTTAGGGCTCCATTACCGAATGTAAATTACAATAAATTAACTGACATAGGCTGGCTGTTCAGTATGGAGGTTATTGATGAAAATTTTCAACCAAAGGATTTTTTAGCAGGAAGCTTAGTAGAACATGCTAGGGCTTTTGAAAGTAAGGTTTCTCAAAATCCTGAATATTTCTACCCATTAATTGAGCAACTATTTTCTGAAAAAGTTTCACAAGCGTATATTTCATATGGAATCTCGGGGTTGATCAAATCCAAATTTGATCCTGATAAGGTGTCAAATGCGATCCACCATTTTATTAATCTTGACCTGAAAGCTGAGTATCGATTGTATACAATCTGGAATTTAGATTATTTATTTGAGCATAGATTAATTAGTGATTCGATTGTTAATTTTCTTATTTCTTCAATTGGTTCAATCTATAGTGATTCTATTGACGCTGAAAATCCTAATAAAAATTATACTGTTTCAACTCCAGCTGCAATTTGCGATAGACTCTTTTCGTTAACTCAATATTCTCAGTATGAAGAACAAGTTTTCTCTACTATTGAGTTTTTGGTTGATTATCCAGAAGAGGTCGCTGATGAGGTATTATGTGAGATTATGACAGAGCTATATTATCTTAATCAATGGAATATCGATAGGTCTTTTAATATTTTCAAAAAGTTAGTCAGCCATAACAAAGAGTCTATTCTAAAATGTTCCAGTAATTCTGCCCACTTTTTTAATCATAAGTTTCATCATCAAATGCAATTTTACTTTGATGAAGTTTTAAAATATCCTAATTTATACGAACACTGTTATGTTTTTGTCAGTAGCTGGTTAATTGAGTCAATTAGTGACTTTGCAATTTATGATAGCTTTTTAAAACTAGGCAAAGATGCTGCTAAATGCGCATTAACAGTAGCAGAAGAGTTTTTGATAAATGAAGAAGGAGTCAACTTTCGTGCTTTGGATGTTATCGAGCATTGTTTGTCATTTGAGTACGATGATCTTTCAGGTAGAATATCGTGTATTGTTTTGAGAAAATTTAAAATTGAATATTTTCAAGAGCTTTCCAGCTTTATAAAAAAATATATAAGTACTATTCATTTCGCTCGCGATCCCAGATATTTATTATTATATCTGACAGAATGTTCGGCGGCATATCCATTGGAATGCTTGAATTTAATAGACGAAATGATAATTCCAGAAAATGTTGATATTGCAAAGAGGGGCTATTTGGACGATGAGCCACTAACATTGATCTTGGCCATATATTCCAAGCTGCAACAAGGACAATTAAGATATCGAAGCGAGAGGAAGCGAGCGCTAGATATATTCGATAGAATGTTAGGATTACCGGCTATTAGACAGAAAGCAACGAATGCGTTGGAAGAAGTGTTGCATTAAATCTGTTTTTGATAAAATATCCTCGAAGTTTAAGACTTAATATTGCACTTAGGTGGTTTGGCGATAGATAGAGTTCTGCATTGTTTTGACAGTCTTAGGAACTGTATCAATAACGATATAACTCAATTACATGGATTTACATTTTCTATATTCAATGAAACTTAAAGATTATAAGCGATAACACTTAGATAATGACAAAGAAACTAATGAAACTTTCAGCGAATAGAGCGTTAATTAATTATTCCTGCGAAGAACTCTCTTATACCAAAATGGTCTATAATCTTAGCCCAGCTAAATTTGGAAGAACATATGGCTTAGGATTTATAGCTTTTTATCTGTTTAGTTTAATAGTCTATAATTTCTTCTATTTTTCTATAGATGACGCAAAAACTTTATTTGGTCTTTCGGTACCCGCTATTCTTTTGAATTTCTTGTGGTTTTCCAGTGCTATTTTTTTGCGAAGAGGTAGAGAAAAAAAATGGTTACGACAATATAGTAATGGCAAAGGTTTAAAATTTTCTGATGCATTATTCATGTGCAGAATTGAAAAGATTGAACATAAAATCCAGGAGCTCGAAATCAGTGCTGAACAAATTGCAGTAATTATTTCTGAATTGGATTCCCAGCGAAAAGAACAACTTTTTCAGTTAGGTACCTTCTTTGCTTTACTCGGAGGCGCAATAGCACTTGCAAATGATTCTTTAAAGGAGATTTTAAAGTTCTATCTACAGGCCAAGATACCAATGGTTGTATCAGCTGTACATATATTTATTATAGCACTTGTCGTACCTTTCACATATCTCATATTGACCTCCATGTACAAACTCGATTATGGTCAATGGAAGGTGAAAAGTACATTGAAAGAGATATTACAGGAAATCGAATTGAATAAATTATAAGGTTTGATCGTAGTGATTAAAACTGTAGCGCTTTGACTACGGTTTCCCGTAGCCAATCCTACTTTTAAACCAATACCTTAGCCTTACAGTTTGTAATAATCTTGAAAGTTAATATCTGTAAACATATTAATTCAGCATAAATAATGTATATTAGGCTTGGGTATTAACCTTGCCCGATTGAAAAGTATAATGCCATGATAGTAACCACGACCAATTCCATCGAAGGGAGGGAGATTTCACGCTATAATGATCCCCATGTTGTTGTCGGCACCACTGTCTTTAGCGATATAGGAGCGAGTTATGTAGATTTCTTTGGCGGTCGCTCTACCGGGTATGAGAAGAAGATGCAGGAAATGTACATGTGTTTTACGGAATGACTTAATTCCAATATACCAATATAGTGAAAGCAAAGTAAGACAATAAGCCAGTATATTGTATTTCTTCTTAATATAAAGTTTGGGTTATTAATTTTTTAATTTAATATAAATATGATTAGTAAAGGATCTGAGTGGAATATATGGGATTTACATGTTCATACTCCTGCATCAATTTTCCACAGATATGGAAACGATGATGACGTTTGGGAAAAATATCTTCTAGATTTGGAAAGTCTACCAAATGAATTTAAAGTAATAGGAGTAAATGATTACTTTTTTATTGATGGCTATGAAAGACTAATAAAGGAACAAAAGGAGAATGGACGTTTAAGAAATTTACTGCTATTTCCTGTTTTGGAATTTAGAATAGAAAAATTTGCTGGTATAGAGTTTAAAAATGTCAAAAGGATAAATTTTCATGTAATTTTTTCACCTGAGCTCTCAATAGAGACAATTAAAAGCCAATTTCTTAATACACTTGAACAATCGTATACACTAGAATCCGATGGTAGAACCTGGACGAGGGCTATTACAAAAGAAAGTGTTGAAGAATTAGGTCGCAAAATTAAAGAGGGTATTCCTGCGGACCAACTTATTCATTATGGGGCCGATTTAAGTGAAGGTTTTAATAATTTAAATCTGAAAGAAACCCAAATTTTTGAATCTTTAAAAAAGGATTGCTTTGACAATAAATATCTAATAGCGATTGGTAAAACAGAATGGGATGACTTAAAATGGACCGATGCTTCGATTGCACAAAAAAAATCAATAATCAATGATGCAAATATAGTTTTTACAGCTTCTGAGAATGTTGAAAAATTTATTGCAGCTAAGCAAAAATTGAAGTCTCAGAATGTGAATGATTTTCTATTTGATTGTAGTGACGCGCATTCATTTTCTTACGATAGTAAGGAGAAGGATAGAATTGGTAATTGCCTTAATTGGTTGAAGTCAGATATATCTTTTGATGGTCTAAGGCAAGTAGTTATTGAAAACGAAAGTAGACTATTTGTAGGTGAGCAACCTGAAATTCACAGTAAAATCAATGCTAATCGTACAAAGTATATTGAATCTATAAAAATTAATCAAGTTTCAGGCTATGATCCGACAAACCACGGAATTTGGTTTAGTAACGTTACAATACCAATAAACCCTGAATTAGTAGCAATTATAGGTAATAAAGGTAATGGTAAAAGTGCTTTAGCAGATATAATCAGTTTATGTGGAAACTACGATGGAGAACATGACGATTTTTCGTTTTTAAATAAAAAACGATTCGGTGATAAAAACAGTCAAATATCAAAAAATTTTGAAGCGACGGTAAATTGGTTAAGCGGAAATTCAGATACGAAAAATTTGAGCGAAAGGGTAGACCATTCATTTAATCCAAAAATCAAATATCTACCTCAAGGCTATTTTGAAAGAATTACAAATGAATCATTGGACGACTTTAATAAAGAAATTGAAAATGTTGTGTTTACGCATTTAAGTGATGAGGAAAAATTAGGTAAAACAAATTTTAAAGAACTAATTGATTATAAAAACAGTGTAAGTAAGGAAGAAATTTTAAAGATTAAATCGAAGCTAAATCTTTTAAACGAATCTATTTTCAAAAAGCAAAAAAAGCTAAATCCTATATTTATCAAAAATATTGAAGAGCTCATTAAGCAAAAAGAGGCCGAATTAGGTGCATTGATTGAGCCTATTGAAATTAAGAATCCAAATGATAACTCTAGTAATACTGAACAAAATGCGAAAGTAAATGAGACTCTAACGAAATTAAATGCGGATATAATTAAACAAGAAAAGACAATAAAAGAAACAGAGGAATTTAAAAAAAATATTCACTTAGAAATAAATGAATTAAAATCAATAAAACAACGTATTGAAAATAAAATTAAAGATATAGAAGACTTTAAGAGTAGCTTAAGATCTGATCTCCTTAGATATCCTGAAATTGAATCAGATAAATTAATAGGTATTTACTCAAATCTAGAAAGTCTAACTTCCCTAATTTCTGAAAAATCCTCTAAATACCATGAATTCCAAGAACTTTTAGGAGAGTTACCTTCTGAGAAAGTAAATTTTAAATCATACAAGCTTTTATTAAACGAACTCTTATCTGAAAGAGCTCAAATTCAAAAAACTTTAGGGGAAGCAGACAAAACATATCAAAAGTATCTTTTAGATAAAAAGGAATGGGAAAACAATAAATCAAAAATTATTGGAAATATTGCTACTCCAGACAGTTTAGAGTATTATAAACGTGAGCTTAATTATATTAAAACCGAACTTGCGAATGATATTGAGAATGAAAAGAATGATAGATTGAAAATAACTGAGAAAATATTCGAACTGAAAGAGAATGTTTTAAATACTTATAAAATTGTAAAGCAAAAAATCGATTCAATAATTCATGAAAATGCAGATTTGTTGTCTGCATATCCTATAAAAATTGAAGCGGCGTTCTCATTAACCCAAAATTTTCAAAAAAGATTTTTGGATTTCATCTCTTTAAATAAGTCAGGTACTTATTATGGAAAAGAAAATTCTGAAATACAACTAAAAAGATTATTAGATAATATTGATCTTGATATTTTTGACGGTGTATCGGATTTATTAGATGTATTAGTGCATTCGTTATTTAAGGATTTAAAAAGTGAAAATAAATTTACTTACATTGAAGATCAAGTTGATGACGTTGTTGCCCTATACGATTATTTGTTCTCGCTAGATTTCCTTGATTACAATTATGAATTAAGACAAGGTTCAAAAAATCTAAATCAATTATCTCCTGGGGAGAAAGGAGCATTATTATTAATCTTTTATTTACTTTTGGACAATAATGACATACCTTTAATCATAGATCAACCCGAAGATAATTTAGATAATCATAGCGTCGCAAACATACTCGTACCATTCATCAAAAAGGCGAAGTCTAAAAGACAAATCATCTTAGTCACGCATAACCCCAATTTAGCGGTTGTTGCAGATGCTGAACAGATTATTTATACGGAATTGGATAAGGAAAACAATTATAAATTTTCTTTTAAATCAGGAGCGATCGAAAATCCTGTAATAAATGATTGTATTGTAAAAGTATTAGAAGGAGCGATGCCCGCTTTTAATAAGAGAAAAATGAAGTATTACGGAGATAATTAATTTTATTTTAAAGATTACTACTAACATTAGCATTCAGTCTAGTTTTGGTGGAAACTCTCGTATTAGCGATATATACAGATGTTGGCGACCAAATTTTATTTTTTGTATATTAACACTATTATATTATCAGTTAGAACTATATCGAATTGGAGTCAGGGCAATTCAAGTAGCTACAGCTTAGTATTTTGATAATATGGAACCTAGCCATGAATAGAGAAGAAATTATTGAAACATATTTCAAACTTTCAGATGAAACCCAACATTCTATCGGCATAGAGAAACGTAGAAGAGGGAAGGAATTTGAGCTTCTTCTTTCGAATTTGCTTGAAATTGAGGGGCTGGAACCTAAGGGTAGTTTTAGACCAATAGGGGAAGAGATGGATGGATCATTTGTTTTTAATCAACAAACTTATCTTCTAGAAGCGAAATGGGAAGCAAAACCTTTATCAGCTTCAAGTATTTATCAATTTAGAGGTAAGGTAGACGGGAAATTGGTTGGAACAATTGGAGTTTTTATTTCAATGTCTGGCTATTCGAATGAATGTGTTGACGCATTAATATATGGAAAGTCGCTTAATATTATTCTATTTGATAAAAACGATTTTGAGAAATGCTTGCATAGAGTTAATGGGTTTTCGATTGGTTTGATGGAAAAGCTTCGTGCTGCTGCACAATCCGGAGTACCTTTTTTTCCGTTAACTTCAATAGTAATTGCTGATGAATTTAAAAATATTGACATCGATTGCATAATCCGGAGGATATGCACCCAATATCCGGCTGTTAATCCAGGCTGAAAAGGAGCTGATATCTCTGCCATTCCGGCATTTATGCACCCAAAAACAGCGTAAAGGGAGCTGTTTAGGGAGAAATTCGGAGCTGCTCCGTCGTGATTCCGGAGGATATGCACCCAGCAGGTGGATCGGGGTATAGATCCGGGACGATTCCGGAGCATGTGCACCCAGAAAAGGCACGATAACCGTTGTTTTGATCTACATAAACAGCGATTCCGGAGGATATGCACCCAGTTGGACCCTATTATTTTCTGTGCTTTTTGTTTAATTGCCAATTCCATCAAGAAAAGGCATATGGCAGGAAAAACAAAAAGAATGAGCACGATAAAACAATTACTCCGTTTACATCTCCAGGGGCTGTCCAACCGTAAGATTGCCGAGCAGATCGGTCTTTATAAGGGTACGGTGAACCGTTATGTCCAGAAGTTACAGGTCATCAGCCGCCCTGTCGGAGAACTGCTGGATATGGAAGAACCTGTTCTGGAGAGGCTTTTTACGGCAGGATCCCCCGCCTACCTACAGGACCGTTTCGAAGACTTCAAGCCTCTTATACCATATCTGGAAAAAGAACTCGGCCGCAAACACGTTACCCGCAAACTGCTCTGGGAAGAGTACCGTGCGGAGCACCCTGATGGCTACGGTTATTCGCAGTTCTGTCACCATCTGAACCAATTATCGGTAGCCCGCAGGGGCAGCGCGGTCTTCCAGCACGACCCGGCACACCGATTACAGGTTGACTTTGTGGGCGATACGCCGGGTTATATTGACCGCGACAGTGGGGAGATCATCAAGGTACAGGTGCTGGTTGCCGTCCTCCCATACTCCAATTATACCTTCGCCATGGCCGTTCCCACCCAGCACACCGACGACTTTCTATATGCGCTGGGAAAATGTCTGGAACATCTTGGAGGCGTACCTCAGGTACTCGTCCCGGACAATCTGAAAGCGGCCGTTATCCGGGCCGATAAATACGAACCGGTACTGAACAAAGTGATGGAGGACTTTGCCGAACACTATGGGCTGGTGGTCATTCCGGCAAGACCCCGTAAACCCCGGGACAAGCCCCATGCCGAGAACAGCGTACGGCTGATCTACCGCCGTGTGTTCGCCAAGCTTCGCAACAGGGTCTTTTTCTCCCTCTCGGAGCTCAATGCGGCGATCATGGAAAAAGTACGCGAGCATAACCAGACCCGTATGCAGCGTGAACCCGTAAGCCGGCAGGAGCGGTTCCTTGCTGATGAAAGGCACCTGCTCAGGCCCCTTCCCGAAAAACACTTTGAAAAACGGTATTATGCGGAGCTGACGGTAAACACCAACAACTGCGTCCTTCTTGGGCGTGACAGCCGACATTATTCGGTGCCCTTTGCCTATATCGGAAAGAAGACGCAGGTCATCTATACCCGCACACTGGTCAGTATCTACTGCGAGGGGAAAAAGATCGCCGTGCATCCACGGGAGATGGGCGCGGGATACACGACCCGTCAGGAGCACTTTGCCTCCAACAGCGGACACCAGATGCGCCGTAGCCCGGACTACTACATCGGTCTGGCAGCGCAGCGCTCTGCCGGGCTGGCCCGCCTGATCCGGCGCATCTTTGATACGGAGAATATCCCCGAACTGGCATTCAGGACCTGTGACGGGCTGCTCCAGCTGCAGCGCAAGACCCCGCCGGATATCTTTGAAGAGGCCTGCAGTATAGCCTACGACAATGATCTGCTGGGCTATAAACGCCTGAGCGGGATCATACGGCAGTGTGCCCTTTCCAGGGCACAGCAGACCTCGGAACAGACCGTTTTACTGCCCCGGCACGAAAATATCCGGGGCAAGGGCTACTACAGTTAATTACATAATCAGATAAAACATCAAAAAATGGAAGAACAAAAATCAAAGCTACAGGCATTACGGCTATCGGGTATGGCCGGATGCCTACAGACCCTTTATGAGACCCGGAAAATACATGAACTCTCGCTGATCGATGGCCTGCAGATGCTGATACAGGCCGAAAGCGATGTCCGCTGGAACAACCGCTACAGCAGGCTGCTCAAGAATGCAAACTTCCGCTACACGTCATCTCTGGAGCAGATCGATACAGGAGGGCATCGGGGGATCGACCCGGGTATGCTCAGCACACTTGCCGTGGGAAACTACATCAAAAACGGAGAATCCATCCTGATAACCGGCGCTACGGGCGTTGGTAAATCCATGCTGGCAACGGCTCTGGGCCATCAGGCCTGTAGGCAGGGCTACTCGGTGATGTACTACAATACCCAAAAGTTACTGCCTGCTCTAAAAGTCGCCAGACTGGAGGGAGCACTGATCAAAAGGCTGGAAAAGCTGGCAAAAGCGGATCTGCTCATCCTCGATGACTTCGGACTGACCGCGCTGGACGGCCAGCAGCAGAATGATATCATGGAAATAATCGAGGACAGGCATGCAAGAAAATCGACCATCATCGTCAGCCAGCTGCCCGTGGCAGCATGGTTCGACATCTTCCCCGAGCAGACAATAGCCGATGCCATACTCGATAGGATTGTGCATACGGCACACCGCTTTACTATAAAAGGTGAAAGCTTACGTAAAAAAAGGTAACTTTGTCATGCTGAACAAAAAGCACAGGAACTAAAACTGGGTGCATATCGCCGGAATCCCTGGGTGCATATCATCGGAATATGCATCGATCCGGGATCCTTATCCAAACTTGTCATTGTAACGGGGGGACAAGGTGATCAACAGATCATATCCTTTTTAGCCAGAAAAATTTTAGAATTAAATAAGATAGAACGAGAAGTAATAATAAGGACCGCGGGAGGAAAGTTGGCAATTGCAGCCTTGGTCAATGCTTTTGATGATTTTAGTGATGGTGAAATTCAAGATTTCATGCTAGTTGCTGATTCAGATGGTGAAATAGAAGATACTCAAAGAGTCTTAACCACTATGCTTAATGAAAATCTTGAACCGACCATTGTATTGCCTGATCCTGAAATTGAAGTATGGTTTCAGGAATTTAAAATCTATGATCGCAACGATATGATTGGATATGCTAAGCATCACAGAACTTCTGTTGGTATTATAAGAGAATATCTTCTTAATCGTGTTAATATTGATTATCTGCGGAACAGAGATGCTAGTTTTAAAAAATTTTACAAGGCTATTCTTGGTCTATAATAAGTAGCCTCAGCTTTTCACACTAAAAAACAACCAATAACCTTAAGACTAAATTATGCATATAAAAAAAGTCATTATTTCAAATTTTAAATCATATCGTAATCCGTTTTGCTTGGAGCTTGATAAAGGTCTTAACATTTTGGTCGGTAATAATGAAACTGGAAAATCCACGATTTTGGAAGCTATTCATTTGGCACTTTCAGGACTATCAAACGGAAGATATTTTTTAAATGATCTTTCAGAATATTATTTCAATTATGAAGCAGTACAGGAATATCTCAAAAGTTTGAGTTCCAGCAGACCTTTGCCTCCACCGGAAATTAGCATAGAAGTGTTTATCGGTGGTGACGATCTTCCATTATTTGAAGGTGACGAAAATAGTATTCAGAAAAACGAGTGTGGCATTTGTTTTAAAATTCAAATGGCGGAGAAGTATCGAGCAGAATACAACGAGTACATTGCTGAAGGAAACATTTCAGCACTTCCAATAGAGTTTTATGAGGTTAATTGGACTACCTGTGCGCGAGAATCTATAACTCCGCGAAAAATTCCAATAAAATCTGCACTAATCGATTCAAGTTCCGCTAGGTACAAAAATGGATCAGATGTTTATATCTCGCACATTGTACGTAACCACCTTGAAGACAAAGATAAAAATGGACTAACACAAGCACATCGAAGATTACAGACACAATTTGTCAAAGATGAATCGGTTAAAAATGTCAATGAGATAATTAGTTCCTTAGCTATAGATGGTTCAGCAGCGAAGCGTCTGAAGCTAACTGTAGATCTGTCGTCCAAAGATGCTTGGGAATCCAGCTTTGTGACATCAGTTGAAGAGATACCTTTTCAACACATTGGAAAAGGAGAACAAGCTGTTATTAAAACCAAACTTGCACTGGAGCATAAGAAATCAAAGGAAGCAAATATTATATTGATTGAAGAACCTGAAAACCATTTAGCCCATTCTAAATTAAATCAGCTTATTAAGGCTGTACAGGATAAATGTACCGAAAAGCAAATTTTAATTTCCACACATAGCAGTTTTGTTGCTAACAAACTTGGACTTGAAAAACTAATACTTATTGAGAATAAAATACCATTAAGGCTAAATAGTCTGTCTGAGGAGACACAAGACTTTTTTGCTAAGCTTCCTGGTTATAACACCCTCAGATTACTTTTATGTAAGAAGGCCATTCTTGTGGAGGGTGATTGCGATGAACTTTTGGTTCAACGTGCCTATATGGACAAAAATAAAGGAAGGTTACCGATAGAGGATGAAGTTGACGTGATTTCTGTTGGGACTAGTTTTAACAGATTCTTACATATAGCTGAAAAAATAAAAAAGTCTGTATGCGTAGTAACTGACACCGACGGAAATATAGATGCTTTGGAAAGAAAATATGCTAGCTATCTTGGTGATAATGCTAAGCCATTCATAAAAATTTGTTACGATAATATTATTGACTCAGGGAATCTAGTTGTAGGGGAAAAAAAGAAACCTTTCAATTATAATACATTAGAACCTAAATTTTTGAAAGTGAATAAGCAAAAGAAAGTAAATAGAATATTAGGACTAGAAAAAAGCGAGGATGAGTTGCATTTATATATGAGAGCAAACAAGACAATCTGTGCATTAAAAATATTTGAAACTACTGAAAAACTAGAATTCCCCAAATATATTTCTGATGCTATTGAATAATAAGTTATTGATATCTGTTGCCGGATCTGGTAAGACCACCTATCTTGTCCGTAGCGCTTTACGTATTAAGGATCCATTGTTGATTACGACTTTTACGGAAGCCAATGAAAAGGAAATAAGAAAAAAATTTTGTGAAATAAATGGACACATTCCCGCAAATGTGACCATTCAAACATGGTTCTCATTCTTGATCCAACATGGTGTAAAGCCATACCAGGGATCAGTATTCACGGAAAAAATAAACGGTTTATTGTTAGTTAATGAGGCATCAGGGATCAAATTTACAACGAAGACGGGCATAAAAGTGCAATATTCAGAAGCAGAAGAATTTGAAAAGCACTACTTTTCTAAGAATGGTAAGATCTATTCGGATAAGCTCTCGAAGTTCGTGATTCGTTGCAATGAAAAGTCGGGTGGCTTAGTGATTAAGAGACTTGCCAAGATCTTCAAAAATATCTATTTCGATGAGGTTCAGGATCTCGCTGGTAATGATTTAGAGCTGCTAAAATTGATATTTAAAACTAATATAAAAACAATTTTAGTAGGGGATCCAAGACAAGTCACCTATCTGACACATAATGAACGGAAAAATAGTCAATACAGAGATGGAAATATTAAACAGTTTATTTTAGATAAATGCAGTAAATATTGTATGGTTGACGAACAAATTCTTCGTTATTCTCATAGAAATAGTGCTGAAATTTGTGGTTTTTCTTCTCTTTTATATCCAGAATTTGAAAAAAGTAGACCCTGTGAATGTTGCGAGTGTAGAAGTGGAATAAATGATCATTCTGGTGTCTATCTTATTAAAAGTACGGATATTGAAAAATACTGTTTAGAGTTCAATCCTGTCGTTTTAAGGCATCAATTAGCTGTAGAACCTGAATGGAATTTTGGAAACTGTAAAGGCTTAGGTTTTGATAGGGTTTTAATTTATCCTACAGGTCCAATTAGAGATTTTTTAAAGACAGGCTTACTTACAAAAAAAGTAAAAGATCGGTCAGGTTCAATCAAAGAAAAATACTCTTTAGATCGGGCAAAATTCTATGTGGCTTTGACCAGGGCGAGATATAGCGTTGCAATTGTATGTGATTATGATGAAAACGATATTTTCATTTCTGGGCTTAAAAAATATTAATAAATAATTCTCCTGCTTCAAAAGTTCAAAGGTAGAAGTTTGTCTCCTAACGATAGCGTTCTAGCATTAAGGGAGTGTAAACTGAACTGTGTCATTGGATAATTAACCAAAATCTAAAAGCCTCTATCAAGTTTGAGCCTATCCCCAAATTTAATGTAAAGTTGGGATATGGTCAAGCCCCAGTTATGCACTGGCATTGTCCACTTTTTAGAGATGTCCTTTATTATCAGAAACATCAGCTTCATAAGAGCCTGCTCAGAACTGAATGCACCTTTAGACTTCGTTATTTTTCGGATCTGACGGTGCATTCCTTCAATAGGATTAGTGGTATAGATCGTCTTACGCACCTGCTCATCATACTCAAAAAAAGTAGAGAGGTTTATCCAGTTATCGAGCCATGACTTAGCGGCTATGGGGTATTTCTTGCCCCATTTCTCTTCAAAGACCAGTAGTTTTTCATATCCCATTTCTTCGTTTACAGCTTTATAAATGGGCTTTAAATCTTCAATAACAGCCTTTTTGTCCTTTTCTGTAACGTAGCGCATGCTTGATCTAATCTGATGGACAATGCATAACTGAACTTTTGTTTTTGGAAAAATAGCTTCTATAGCTTCAGGAAAGCCCTTCAGTCCATCAATACAGGCTATCAGGATGTCCTCTACACCGCGTAGCTTTAGATCGGTGAGTACGGATAACCAGAATTTAGCTCCTTCGTTTTCCGAACTATAAAGCCCTATCAGGTCTTTGCGGCCATCCATTCCTATGCCCAGGATATTATAAATGGCCCGGGACTCAACCGTACCGTTCTGACGGACTTTATAATGCATGCAGTCTAGGAAAACAAAGGGATAGACGGCTTCTAGCGGACGACTTCGCCACTCGTTAACAGCAGGCATGACGCTTTCTGTAATACGGGATATTTCAGTTGCAGAAATCTCCATAGCATACATCTCACGGATAAAATCACTTATTGCACGTGTGCTCATACCTTTGGCATACATGCTCAGCACATGACCTTCCAGCTGTTCTGTTATAATAAGCTGACGTTTGGGAACTACCTTGGGCTCAAATGTACCAGATCTATCCCGTCCAGATTCAAGTTCAAATGTACCGGTATTAAGACCTCGAACAGTTTTTTTGGTCTTGCCATTCCGCCGGTTGCTATTGCCCGAAGCTTTCTCTTCGTTCAAATGGTTTTCCAGTTCTCCATCCATCATTGATTCCAACAGATGCTTCATTAACGGCGCTAGGACGCCATCATTGGGAGACAAACTTTTACCTTCGTAAAGACCTTGCATGGCTTCTGCCTTGAAGCGTTCAAAACGGCGAAGCCCTCTTGAGTTCCTTTAAAAACAAAATCTAACGAAAAATCGAATGGGTCTTTTTCTTTCATGACCGTGTCGTTTGAATAATTGAATATAAATAATCTTATTGAATTATTCCGCAGTTCATGTTACAGTCTCAGCATTAATGAAAACTAATTCTACCTGATGTTCATAAGCCCATCTATCGACCTCCTTGGAAATAAATTATTCACTTGTGCCTGTTTTTGGATATTACGGTTTGATTTGTTCCAGTCATTTCGGTCGGATGGTGCCAGCTATTACGGTTCAAATGATGCCACTTTAGTGGTATAGTTTTAGTCCTTCCATCCGTATGTTTTACGGTTTGAATTGTGCCACTTTAAAAAGATCAAGAAAGAATTACCTTGTCGCTTTAAATACAGCGATATGGCCAACAAACTTGATCCGATGGACTTAAAACAAATACTCACATTACATCTGGACGGTTACATCGAACATTACCGCCGTAAATATCCAAAAGAAAAGGGTTCAATGAAACTTCAGCATATTGTGGGCGAAGAAATGTTCGTGGACTTTGCCGGGAAGAAGTTGCAGATCATCGATAAACACACCGGAGAGGTTATCGCTGTGGAAGTATTTGTGGCCATACTACCGTGCAGCCAGTACACCTATATCCAGGCATGCAGGAGCCAGAAACGCGAAGATATGATATCCTGTTGCACAGCGGCACTTCGTTTTTATGGTGGATCGCCCAAAGCGATAGTGTCCGACAATCTAAAGTCCGCCGTCAATAGATCGAGCAGATACGAAGCGGACATCAACCGTAGCTTCAAGGACTTTGCCCACCATTATAACTGTGTCATCAACCCGACTCGTAGTTACGCTCCACAGGACAAAGCGTTGGTTGAGAATGCGGTGCATCTGGCCTATCAGCGTATCTATTACCCATTACGTGAAATGACTTTCTTCTCGCTGGAAGATCTCAATAGAGAAATTGCAGTACTACTGGAGCGTTATAACAATCTATTGTTCAAACGAAAAGAATCGAGCCGTATCGAGCTCTTCCAGAGTATTGAACGAGAATATCTCAAAGCCCTTCCCGCTGATCCATATGAACTGAAAGATTACAAAAGGGCCAAAGTACAGAAAATGGGTTACGTATACTTTTCTCCCGAGAAGTGTTATTATAGTGTTCCATACCGATATATCGGAAAGGAAACAATGATCCATTACACCAGGAGCCGCATTGAGATCTTTTATAATCATGAAAGAATTGCGCTACACCAGCGCAATCTGATCAAAGGTAGCTACATCACCAACGCAGATCACCTGAGCAGCACACATAAGTTCTATTCGGAATGGAGTCCTGAGTTCTTTAGAAAAAAAGCGCTGCCACATGGGGAATATGTCCTGGCATGCATCGAAAAGATACTTGCTTCCCATGATTATCCCGAAATAAACTACAAACGCTCCCTTGGAATTATCCACCTGCACCGAGCCTATGGATCCGGGCGTCTGAACAATGCGTGTAAAAGAGCATTGGATACAGATAGCTGCTCCTATCTACGGATAAAGAATATCCTGAAAAACAATATGGACAGGCTGCTTTTATCTGTGAATGAGCTTGAGCCCCAAAAACCACATATACCTTTTCACAGCAATATACGCGGTGCTTCCGCATATGAATAATAAACAAAAATCAAGAAAATGAACAATCAGACAGTTGAAAAACTACGCGACATGCGTTTAGGAGCTATGGCACAGTTACATCAGCAGTACGTTAAGGAAAACAGGCTCGAAGGTATGACCTGCGACGAATACCTCGCGTTACTTACTGACCATCAGTGGGAAGACCGGGAAAATAAAAAGATAGAGCGTTTGCTCAAGCAGGCAAACTTTAGGCATAATGCCAGTCTAGGTGATATAAACTACGCCAGCGAAAGAAATCTGGACAAAAATATGTTTGCGCGTCTGGGTACACTGGACTTTGTGCTCCGAAAAGAAAACATTATTATCTGTGGTGCTTCCGGCACAGGAAATGTAAACCATATGATAATGTAAAGTAATTTGCTAATGTATAACCAGAACCTTTAAACGGTATGGGATTGTCTAAAGTTTACTTTACATTACATTTCTCATCATCATGATGTTATTGTCTGTAAACAATATATCATGAATACAAAAAAACAAACAGTGGATGATTTGATGAACGACTTCTTTAATTACATGAGAAGCATCTATCGCACAGAAGGAAGCCTAAAGCGTTATAAGCGCATATGGCAAAGAATAAAAGATTTCATGTCTGCTCAAAAGCTTAAATACTACAATCCAGCAGTAGAACAGGCGTACTTAAAACATGAACTTGGAGATTACGATTATTATCAGCTTGATAGGAAAAAAAGGGATCTAATAAATATAACTGAGGCCCTCGGAGAGTTTCAGAAAACAGGCCGGCTGTTTATGGGGGCAAGAAAACATCGCCCTAAAGAGTTTCGTGGATCAGCTGCAGCAAGCATCAAAGCCTTCATTAATTATAAGCAGGTTGTGTTAGGCTTATCAGAAAACACTATTGGATCTTATATTTTCCATCTTTATGCATTTTGCAACTATATACATAGAAATAAGATCAATCTAAAAGCGATAAAAGCTTCAGAAGTCTTGCTTTATGTAGAGCAAATGAATGCCAATAAACCGGCAAACAGGTATGTGTCACTGAATATCCTGCGGAACTATTTCAAACATCTGTACGAGAATAATACGTTGTCCTTGGATTACTCCAGAATTATTCCCAAGGACAATTATAAGCAGCAGCCTAAGTTGCCATCCACATTTACAGATCAGGAGATAGCAGCCCTGTTAAAATCAGTAGATCGTGGTAATCCAAAGGGGAAACGGGATTACGCCATGTTGCTATTAGCAATTAGGTTAGGTCTTAGAGCTTCAGATATATGTGAACTGACCTTTGATAATATCATTTGGGAACAAAACATCATCCAGATCATTCAGTACAAAACAGGAAAAGCATTAGAGCTTCCGCTCTTGGCGGAGGTTGGCAACGCCATCGTAGATTACCTTAGATATGGCCGTCCCGTTACCAAGGATAATCATTGTTTTATTCACGTACAGGCTCCTTATGAAAGAATCCATTCCACAGATATGGGCAATATGGTTCGAAAATATATGACGCTATCTAAAATAAACTATTCTAACCGGAGGCATGGCCCCCATTCCCTACGTCATAGCTTCGCCAGCGCCCTTCTGAGAGAAAAATTACCGTTGCCAATCATATCAGAAGCCTTGGGGCACAGTTCTATGGAATCAACTATGCTGTATTTGCGTATTGACAAGGACTCCCTAAAAAAATGTGCAATTGAAGTTCCCCTAGTTCCAGTGTCGTTTTATAAACAGAAGTGAGGTAAGCTATGAACAGAATCTATTATAGCCTGTATGGGCCCTACATTGTGAAATTTATAGCTTTAAAAAACAGCCTTGGCTACAAATATAAAGACGGAGGAAATGCACTAAGGTTGCTGGATAACTTGGCGTTGAGAGAGGATGTCACTGAAGTTCCTATCACAAAAGAACTTACTAGTAAATATGCTGAAATAAGACCTAATGAATCAGAAAAGACCCGGTATAACAGAATGCAGATATTAAGGCAGTTTGCCCAATTCCTATGTGATTTAGGGCTGAGATCTTATATCCCCAGGCTTCCAAAACTAAGCCGTACGTTCATTCCCTACATCTTTTCACAGGATGAAATTCAAGCCATCTTTGCCGTTTGCGACGGGCTTTCACCATCCTGCCGTAACCGTAATTCCGGAGTATTCCAGATCCCTTTTTTGATAAGACTACTTTATGGTACAGGAATAAGGATCAACGAGGCTCTTTACTTGTCATACAATGATATAAACCTTGCTGAGAAATACCTTGTACTAAGAAAAACCAAAAATGGAAAAGACAGGATGGTACCAATGTCAGACTCCCTAAATGATGTATGCAAAGACTATCTAACCTACCGATCCCTGTTTACTGGAGCTGATAAAACAGAGAGAATATTCATGCTGCCCGATGGGACCCCATTGAATCAGTATACTTCTTATAAATGGTTCAGAAAGATTATCTGGTGGGCAGGCATATCTCACGGAGGAAGAGGAAAAGGCCCTAGACTACATGATCTGCGTCATACTTTCAGCGTTCACTCCCTAGCAACAATGGCAAGAGAGGGACTTGATCTGTATCACTCTATGCCTCTATTATCGACCTATCTTGGGCACCAATCTCTTGAAGCGACAGATGGTTACGTACGTTTAACTGCTGAAATGTATCCATACCTCATCAAAAAATCAACCGACTTATCCGCCAGTGTATTCCCTTTGCTTCACCTAAACCAAGATGATCATGAAACCGACTGACTTTTCCCGACATCTGACTAACTTTCTTTCACGCTATCTTCCGGGAGAACGTGGAATGAGTAACCATACGATATCATCCTACAGGTTTACCTTTATTCTGTTTATCTCATTTATTGAGCAGGTAAAAAAAATACGTGTTTCCAAATTGGTATTGAGCGATATTACTAAAGAAATAGTTGTAGAGTTCCTTGATTGGCTGCAGTCAGAAAGAAAATCCTCCGCTGCTACCCGAAATGTGCGGCTGGCCGCATTACATTCCTTCTTCAGTTTTATGCAATACCAGCAGCCAGATCACATGGCAGAATGGCAACGTATCCTCTCCATAAAAGTTAAGAAGATCGCAAAAAATGCTGTCAGTTATCTTTCTGTAGAGGGTCTTAAGCTCCTATTGGAACAACCTGACACCTCTAGTCGTAAAGGAAGAAGGGATCTTTCCATGCTGGCCTTGATGTATGATTGCGCTGCCCGGGTACAGGAGATAATTGATGCGGAACCATCCTTTATCCGATTAGATAAACCCTTTACAATGAAGATTACTGGTAAGGGAAACAAGGCCAGGGTAATTCCTTTGATGGATGAGGCGATTGTTCATATAAAAAGATATATGGATGAAAACCACTTACTGGAACCGCAAATGCGCACATCCCCCTTGTTCTGTAACAGTCGCAGAGAAAAACTGACTAGGGCAGGAATCAACTGCATACTGAAAAAGTACGCCTGCATGGCCAGGAACAAGAATCCAGGACTTATACCAGAAAAGATAAGCTGCCATTCATTAAGACATTCTAAGGCGATGCATCTTTTGCAGTCTGGAGTACATCTCGTTTATATAAGAGACTTCCTGGGACATGAATCCGTTCAAACTACGGAAATATATGCCCGTGCCGATTCACAACAAAAAAGAGAAGCTATAGAAAAAGCGTATGTAGATGTGGTTTCCAAGGAAATACCTGAGTGGGTTGAAAATAATGACCTTTTGGAGTGGCTGAAGGCCTTTAGATAAAGGCTAATATAATGTAAAGTGGATTGAATGATAAAAGCTTAACATAAGGATACTAAGTATAAAAAACTTTCTGCTTTACATTATCATATGGTTTACATTTCCTGTGTAATGTAAACTTTTACATTACTGTGGAAAAAGCTACCTGTCACAGGCTCTCGGACATCAGGCATGTATTACAGGGGTAAAAACCCTATATACAGTAACTGCAAGACTGATCAAAAGGCTGAAATTGAGCAAAGTTGATGGAACATACCTTAAAGAACTGGAAAAACTAACGAAAACGGAACTACTTATACTTGATGACTTTGGCTTACAGGCTTTTGATAGCCAAGATCGGGAAACACTGATGGATATTATCGATGACCGACATGGTAAAAGATCAACCATAATATCATCCCAGATACCGGTATCGGCCTGGTACGAGGTCATCGGCGGAGAGGGCACTATTGCCGATGCGATCTTAGACCGGATTGTGAACTCCTCACATCGGATAGACCTAAAAGGTGAATCGCTTAGAAAAGGAATATATAAAAAGGAATAATCAAATCCTTTTTATATAATTGTATGATCTTTTAAGTGGCACGGTTTGACCGAAATCACTGGCATCATTACTGGTTCTTCCCCACTTTTGGTGGTCATGAAGGAGAATATACCACACGTTTCCTCAACAGATCAAACCCAGCTCTCCCGTACATCTGCCGCTTAATCGTTTTCAGTCTATTAACGTTTCCTTCTACGGGACCATTGCTCCACGGTAGGCTGAGTGCATTTTCAACAGCCTTGCAATCGGCCAGCAGCCCTTTGGCGAAAGAGGCCATCTCCTTTACTCCGGATTTGTTTGATTTGTCAATCCATTCTTTCAGATCCGTATTACCTGACCGTTCAGACATCATTTTTCGGAAGGATTGAGCAAGCGTGAAAATCTCCTGCAGGTCTTCGGAAGATGTGCATAATTCGCTGATAAGCTTTTGCTGGCCTTCTTTTAACTTAGCTTGATCGGACACGAACCAGATCGCTGTTGATGCTGGTTTGAAGGATGCTCCAGCCTGCGTAGGCAACTTCTTTGTACGCCCAGCTTTTTTACCTACCTGTACCTCATAGTATTTCAAGGCTTCTGACAAGGTAGAATAGGCTCCTTTGTATCCCTGGGATTTTAACTCCTGCCATATTGTAGTCAGCAAGATGTCGGATTCCTCCTCCATAAGCTTTCTGATGTACGGAAAAAATTTTTCTATCGGGTTGTTACGGCTTTGTGATCTGCGGGGTAAGGTTTTCATATCCAGATATCTCTTGATAGTTCGCCTGCTCATGTTCAGATGTCGTGCCATCGCACGTATAGAGTGCCCTTTTCCCTGCAGTTCTTTAAGCTGTTTGAACCGTTGAAGGCGGATTCCACCTTGGGGATTCTCTTCGGACCTTTTGTCTCCACCAGAGATATTTTGGCCGCAGACCGCTTTTTCCGCTTCGTTCAGGGGTTGCTTCGGGGACAGCATAGCGTTGATTTTGCTATACTGCCTGACCAATACTTTCTGTACTGCTTCGCTTAGATTTTTCAACAGATGCCAACGGTCGGTTACCTGTATAGCCTGTGGTGCACCGGCGATGATGGCTTTTTGGTAATTACTGTATCTGTCCCGACTCATTACCTTAATCTCCGGACGCATTTCCAGCCATTTTCGCAACGTCTCTTCTTCCCGGTCAGGCAGAAGGTCGATAGCTCTCCCTGTGTGAAGATTGACCAGGATACTACCATAGCTATTCCGTTTTTTATAGGCCCAGTCATCCACCCCGACAGCAGTCACACCTTCTGATGGTGAAAAAGCCTCGTTTTCAATCAGTCGCAGTATAGTCGTGTCACTGGAAGGCATCGACACTAAGTCGCAGATTCGCTCAGCAGGTCTGCCTCCGGCCAGTAGTCCCAGCTGCCGGATCTTGTTTTCCAAACGGTCGGTCTTCCGCCTGTAAGGCTTAAAGTAATGCTCGAAACGTTCAGTGAATACTTTAAACGGGCATTCCTGATGACGGCAGTAAAACTTACGCGAGCGAAGAAAAATCACGGATGTTTTTCCAAAAACCGGAAGATCTGCGATTTTACGTGTGTAATAACTATGGATTCTTTTCGAGGGGATACAGCAGTTCGGACAGCTAACAGACCCGGTGCCACTCTGAACATAAATACGAAGTTCGTCCTGTCTGTTGTCAACCGATATCACTTTGAAGCGATCCCCGTTTGAAAAAACGAGTTTTGAGGCATTCATTATAATCTTAACGGTCTGCACACGACAATTATGATAAGATTACCACCAAAAGTGGGGAAGAACCCATTACTCCGAAATACCCACTAGCCTATAATTTTACTAAATTTTGTAAAACCAAAATAGTCAAACATAAATATAGGAAAACCACTTAGAACCGATATCGTTGAATCTTTCTCTATATATTTTTCTTTTTGATTCTCAAATATCTTCCCTTGTGTAAAAGATTGATTAGGTAAAATATAGTTATCTGTTACTATATAATTCATTTTGCTTAAATGAGTAATTAATAAAGACTTCCAAATTTCCATTGTATATTTTGAAAATTGTAGATATATTTTTCCAGCTTCTTCTGAAACTAACTTCTTATATTTGATGTTTTCTTTCGCCTCAACTTTTAAATTTTTGAAATCTAATTCATCTGAAAAATGTTTTATACTTTCAACCATAGGATAACTAATATAAAGTTTTCCTAAGTCTGTCTCTTCATCAAAAATTTCAAGCATTTTAAACAATGCATCATCAGAAGCCAGCGTTGAATGACCATCATAATCAAAAAAGAGATATATTTCGGCAAAATCATCACGATTAAAGTCTTTTAATATCTCTTTATTATTTGGAATATTTTTTAACAATGAAAATGTATCTAAATCTCCATCATCTGCTAATGCTCGGTGGAGTTGATATATTTCAGCACAAAATGCACAAGTAATTACGGATCTATCTTTGAAAACATGTTTAGTAAAACTTGTTACAATTTGATCCTCTGTTTTCTCACCTTCAAATACAAATAATATATTAGACATCGAATGAACCGGCTTTATACATTTTTTCTAAGTTATGAGCTTCTCTTAACTCTTTTTCAGTGCTTTTTGATAGAGACTTAATATTATCTTTATTCATAACAAAATAACAATCAGGTCTTAGCAAATCATTAGTCATAATAGAGGTATTATGCGTTGTTAATACAAATTGTATATCAAGCGTTTTCAATTCTTCTACTATTAATCGAGATAACTCATGATGATAAAATGCATCAAACTCATCTATAAATAAAAATGAAACCTTAGATTCTTCCTTTAATCTTTGCATCCAAAAATAAAAAAGTGTCAAAGCTTTTGTGCCTTGCGATGCAATTCTAAAAAAAGAAATAGATTTTCCTTCAAAATCAAATGCAATAATATTTTTTTCAGATTCTTTTACAACTTTCAATTTACATTCTATTCCAGCCTTATTTAAAAATAATTCAAGATCCTCTACATTACCTCTTTCGATAATATCTTCTTGAACATCCGTAGATCCAGTTTCAATCCCCATATATGAATTACCATCTAATGAACGGAAAAATAACATTCCATCAATAAATTTCAAAAAGCATAAGAAAATATTATTGAAATTATCAGTATCGTCTAGAACAGAGTTGTTTTTTATGTATTTAAGTAATGATAAATTTAAATTCTTGATATCTTTGTTTAAACTTTCGGTTCCTTTTAAATTTATTGTGGCTTTATTGCTAATCTCTCTGTCAATTTCAGCAATTAGATTATTATCAATTGTTAGTTTTTCATAAATTAAGTTTCGATTTTCATTTTTCTTGTATAAATAACTAACCTTGGAAGCACAAATTATAAAATCGTACTTGAATATTGCAAACTTCTCATCATTCAGAGCGTTTAAATAATGTGAATATTGAAATTCACCATGCTCAGAATCTGTTAAGTGGTCAATTACATCAAAAATTGCTAATCCTAAATTCGATTTTCCTACTCCATTACGACCATATACAATAGCATTTTCAACAACACCATCAATTACACTGTCTTTATTAAAATTATAACCATTTGTATCGTTTAAATCAAATACAAATTCCTCGTTAAAACTTTTAAAATTTCTTACGGTAAAGTTTGTTAACATCTTAAATGTTTATATAAGTTTAAGCAAATGTACAAAACTAAACTCATAATGCCGTAAAAAAAATACGGCAAACAAGAAAATATGAAGAACAACACTTAAAATTGATTTTGCAATAAAAACGGTTTAGGTTCAAACTTCTATTTATTTTATCCGCAAAACCATTATTTATTTTTTTTGGAAGTATATTTTTAATATAAGAGTTAATTATCAAGATAATGAAAAAAATAATTGTAGCTATATTTTGTATCATTATTCTCCACTCTCATACGTGTTATACAGGAATTTTTATATTCATATTTAAAATAATAGATTTTAGCAATCTCTACGCTGGATGTCTTCAAAATTTTGTCAAACACAGCGTTACACTGAATATAATATTTAGAATGATCAAATGGCAAGTTAACAGGTAGCTTTGCATTATACATAAAGTATAAGAACACAGAATTATTGTATTCTGAGTTTTTGTAGAAAATTTGATATTTCTCGCTGTAATTTTGACAATAACCTAATGTGCTATCACATTTTTCATTTAATAAGATTTGTAATAATCTATTATTTTCGTAAATGTAGCGGTAAGTGCGAGTAATAAATAATGATTTGTGATTTTCTCCTACATACCTCTTTTCAATTATCTTAGCTAATCTATCTTCCTTGTCATAGAAATATTCAGCGTCCATATCATAATGGATTTTGTTTAAAATAATCTTGTTTTTATCTACAACTATATTTTTAGAAGCTAAGGTGTCTGAAATCCATTGATCATTTTTATATGCTAACTCAATAGAATCTTCTCCATTGAAGTTTATTTTTGATATCTTCTTCATCTTATTCGAACAAGATGAAGAAGATATTAAAACGCCTATTAAGAAAATATACCAAAATTTACTATGCATTATCTTTTATTATTACAATAGAGATTGCGCCTAAACCTACCTTTGAAGTACCAGATTATTGGTTGCGATAGGATTTATTCTTTCTTACTCCCACTTATAGAAATTAATTTTAAAACCTCTTCCTTCGACATCTTTTCATACTTTGCAGCATGATCTTTGTGTATAAAGATCTTTGGCGAACTATTTTTAAACAGTGCTACGATCATTTGGTTGCGTGGAGGTTTGCTGAGGAGATTTGTGATTTCAGTAAATTTCCTTTTTTCGAGTTTTTTATCCATCTGTGAATGGAGATGCTTCGCTGTCGTTGGCTTATTCAGATAACCTTCCAAAACGAGACGATCTAGTTCGTTTGCCAATAAGTTCTCTGTTGATCTTAGCTTACCACCTGTACTTTCCGCTATTGCTGCCTGAGTAGGTGAGGGTAATTTTTTTAAGTCAATTTCCTCCTTAGAGAACTCCACAAAATTCTTATATGAAACTCCCCAGACACGTGTGGAAATTTTGTTAGCATCATCTAGATTCAATTTTCTTTTTAAACGTTCAAAGGCACTATAATCGGATTGTATAATGCCTGCAATTTTTGCTGTTGTTTCTTGACTTAATTTAAATTTAAGTCTTAAATATTTAAGTGCTCTCGAGAATTCTTCGTTGGCCATTTTTGTAAATAGATTTAATTTTATTTGATTTATTCTATTTATATCTCTATATTTGTCATGTAGTTATAGCGAAAAGTAGGGTGGTAAGCCCAACTTAACGATGTCACTCTCGTTCCGAAATCGCCAAATTCCCACGAGATGACCGTAGGTTCGCCATATCTCTGCGTAATGTTTATATTTGTAAAAATTACCAGAGGGTGAACCTTATGTCAGTCTTTTGGGGAACCCTAACTTCGGTTAGGTTGGCGTTTGGCGATGCCTGGTCAGAAGCATTAAGGTTCATTCTTTGGTTAATCTACTGCGAAGCCTAGAACATTAAAGAGAGACGTCGTTCACATAAAAACCAAAACAATTATGAGAACGAAACGAACACACATCCCCCATTACCCGCATTCGATCAGAGATCGCATGAAGAGGTATTCCCGCAAATCACTTTTAAAGAACATATTCCGCGCGCCTGAATAGGTTGCGCTCCATCAAAAACAGGCTGTAAAGAGTAGTAAAAAGGGGAGGTGTTGACTTTCCTTAAAATGAAAAGACAGCTGAACCCAGTTCAGTCTATTTCCCTCTTGATGTGCCTGTCACCGACCTATACACTTATATAATTGCATTAAAAGGTAATATTGGCCAATGTTACTGCTTGATTTAAAATTCGCACCTTAAAATTAAGCAAATTTTCATTGAGTCCAAACTTTTTACCCTTAGTTTTTATTGCAAGACGATATTGCTGTAGGTCGGTTTTTACTTCTTTCCGGCAGGAAGCGCCATAATGAACCCTATTTATGCCTTGAAATTGTATCTCGGCGCTTTTCGGACTTTAATCTTATTTGTCCATTTCGCATAGGTCGCATTTGATCTGTGCAATGACAAGCCTTTTGAACGCGAAAAAATCGCGAAGGGGAAAGCTATGCCTGTATCTGAGCGAGCATCCAAAGGTTTGTCGTCGATTAAACTAAATTATGAACCAAAAATCAAACAATCTGCTATCCTTTGAGCTAGCATGTTATGAAATATACGACAATGGATACGATCCATTAAATACCATTCGGGAGTTCTGGTCCCAACAAACAATAAATGATTGTCAGGAAAGCCTATGGGCACTCTTTGAAAACTATAGAAAGAGTGAGGAACAACAAGATGCTGCTGATGTAAAACAGATGCATACCTTTTTGATGAAAGTGTGCCGTGTGCTGATGGCTTATTTCTTGGTGCACTTTCGCAAGATCGAAATCGATGCGGTGCCATTTACCTTTGCTGAACCTGCCGACACCATTACGGCCGATCTGGAAGCCAAACAAAGGATCCACGATTTCTTTAACCGAATTGCTGAATAATACCGAATCCATAAGCAGATGATAAAAACATCAAAATCATTCACTGCCTTATTGGATAAGGTAGTCAATATTCCTGTTATACAGATTACATTACTTGTAATCTTATTCATACTAGTTTCTATGTTTAGTTTATCGGCTCAGACGCCCCGCAAGGACAGCGGGGCCGATGGGCTCAATGGACTAACCGTACTCAATCCAGGTGAGCCTATTCCTGATGCTGTCTGGAAAATACCATTGGAACTTAATTATTTTGATGGCAAGAAAAAGACAGTAAAGCTAGCTGATTTTAAAGGCAAAGTGATTGTCCTTGATTTCTGGTCTACGGGCTGTAAAGCCTGTATCGAGGGAATTCCTAAAATGGAATTGATACAGGATCGGTTCAAAAAGGATATGGTCATTCTGATGGTCAATAGCAAACGCAATAAGGATACCCCACAGCGGATCAAGACTCGTTTCCAAAAATATAGGGAGGATTTTAATTACGTTCCTAAATTAGGCTCCATATTGGACGACACCGTATTTACAACACTTTTTGAACACAATACCTTGCCAACAACTGCTGTGATCAACTCCAAAGGTGAGTTTGTAGCCACTACTAATGCAAACAACTTGACAGATGGTAATATTGAAGCCTGGCTCAAGGGGGCGAAGGGAAATATCAAAAACAAAGGGATCTATTATAATACAGGTGGAGAAGGAAGAGGAGGTGGTGGATCATTATTTGATACAACAAGCACCTATTACTATTCCGCATTTGCTAAACAAAGGGATAATTTTTTGGATAGCTATCCAAATACAGTTTATAGGGACGGCACAACTTACTTGCGGATCGGAAACCATACCCTGAGTTTTATGCTGAAGTATGCGTTCCCATTGGAGATGAAAGACTATAGTGTGAGGAATGCTTACTATGCGCCTGGATTGGGAATAGACTTTAAGCTCAAACTGATCCGCAATCGGTATTGGTACGAATATTTTAATCGGGATTCTGTAACCAAAAAGGAGATACGGGATGTTTATAGAAATGATTTTGTCCACTTTTTTAAAATTGCCGTAGAAAGACGAAAAGATACAGTCGAATACTATAAAGTATCTTACACGCCTGCATTCGAAAAATTAAAGACAAAACACAATATGGTCATATCGAAAGCGAGCTCGCCCGATAATGAATCTTATGCGCAAAAGATACCAATTTATACTATTCTGTCAAATCTGTCTTATGTTTTCGAAGTACCTATCGAAATAGATCAGTCGGAGATTACCAGTGTCGATATAACAATTCCCGCTGGTTTTATCTACCGAACGGAGAAGGAAAAGCTAGACTTTTTTAAAGACAAAGGCATTATACTGACGAGGACAAAGGCCTTTAAAGAATTTCCGTACATCTATCTCACAAAATAATCATGAGAGCATTTTGGTTGACACTGCTCTGCAGTGTGTGTTTCCTGTTGGGCAAGGCCCAGCAGGAGCAACGGATAGTGATACAGGGGGTAATTATAGATAAGGATGCACAGCATACCATCGCCGGTATTACTGTTCGTTCAAAATTGGGTAATAGTAAAACTAAAACCGACCGAGAAGGCAGATTTAGCCTGACAGGAATGAATCGGAAAGATTCGGTAATCGTCTCAGGTGTCGGTTACACAACCGTCACAGTTTCGGTAGATTATTTCTTTCAGAAGGAACCGCTATCGATAAAGCATTCCGACCAATATCTTGATGTAGTCGAAGTGAATACGGGCTATCAGACCCTTAAGCCCAATGAAGTAACAGGCGCGGTAGGTATGATAACCGAAGATATGTTGAAGCAGCAGACGGGTACCAATATTATGCAGCGGCTGAACAATATGGTACCAGCGGTACGGTTTGACAATCAGCCCATCCAAAACCCGATCATTCAAAAGTTGAATGTGTCTATCCGTGGCTTGAGTACAATAAATGGACAAATGGACCCCTTGATCGTGTTGGATGGTTTTATCTATGAGGGTAATATCGCCAACATCGACCCGAATACCATTGAATCGGTATCTATATTAAAAGATGCGGCAGCAGCAGCTATCTGGGGTGCCCGGGCTGGTAACGGTGTCATTGTACTTACGAGCAAAAAAGGGAAACTAGGGACTAATGAACGGTCGAAAATATCGTTTAACAGCACCTTTTTGTTCAATCAAAAGTCTGACCTGACACAGTTATACCGAATGTCAAATCAGGATTTTATTGGAGTGGAAAAAATGCTCTTTGACAAGGGATATTATAATGTTTTCCTCAACAGCGTAGCCTATGCTGCTATGACACCTGTAATCGATATCCTGGATAAAAGAAAAAAGGAGCTGATCAGTTCTCTTGATTCTGCCAAACTCATCAATAATCTATTGTTGCAGGATGGCTTAAAAAACTATGCTGATGCATTTTATGAAAGTCCATTTACACAGCAGTACAATCTGAATATTTTCGGCGGTGGTGCCAAACATGCTTATGGTTTTGCGACAGGCTATACCACGGACAGGTCACAGTTGAATGATAGAAATAGGAAGATCAATCTCTTGTTTTCGAATACGTTCAAACCGATCAGTAAACTGCAGATTGACTTCGGGATGAATTATACCAATGCTTTATCCAAGTCGGGAAGACCTGATCTTACCGGCCTGACCTACAATGGAAAATCGGTTCCGTACCTGCAATTTGTGGATGATAAGGGGCGTGAAATCCCATTTGAGAGGGATTACAGGCAACTCTATGTGGACCAGAAATACAGTACAGGATTTTTGGACTGGTCTTATTATCCAATGTCGGAATATAAATACAGCAATACGGCCTCAAAGCTCGCGGAGCTATACGCTACCTTTGGTTTGGCTTATCAGGTAAAATCATTTTTAAAACTCAGCCTTTCGGGTCAATATCAATTGCAGTCTATAAAGGGCGAAACCAATAGTACCTTGGAAAGTTATGATGCGAGATCAACGATAAATAAATTTATTCAGATGGATGCCAATGGAAAGCTGACTTATCCTGTGCCTCAATCGGGTCTATTAAGAAATTCGCTGACTGACGGACATTCTTATACGATCCGGGGACAGGGAAATGTTGATAAGCGTTTTGGGGCATACCACATCGTGGGAATCCTAGGTGCGGAAATCAGGGAAAATAGCCAGAAAGGCAATTCATTTACCGCATATGGATACAATGATCTGCCTTTGGCTTATGCTCCAGTAGATTATGTGACCTTATTCAAGACTAATCCTGATGATCTGTATCAGAATATACTCGGTGCACCTGATTTCTCGAAGACGGTCAATAGATACATATCTACCTTTGCCAATTTTTCAACAATTTGGAAGGAAAAATATGCTCTATCCGCTTCGCTCAGACAGGATGGAGCAAATATATTCGGTGCTTTGACCAACGACAAGTGGTCGCCCTTGTGGTCGGTTGGCGGTTTCTGGGAATTGGGTAAAGAGCAGTTTATGAAGAGAAGCTGGATAGATATGCTGAAGCTGAGAGCAACTTATGGTTACAGTGGAAATGTAGATGTTTCAAAAACACCACAGCCCGTTGCCAATGTGCAGACGGATTCGTACACGAAATATCGTATCCTCAATATTTCCAAACTCAATGACCCGTCATTACGCTGGGAAAAAGTAGGTACGATAAACTTTGGTTTGGATTATAGCTTGTTGAATGGTCGTATTAATGGTGCTGTAGATTACTATGTAAAATCGGGTAAGGATCTATATGGTTCTACAGAATATGATTACACGACGTGGGGAGCAAGTAATGTGATCACGAAGAATGTAGCGTCTATGAAAGGTAAGGGACTCGATATCAGTATCACTTCAAAGAATACATTGACAGGGGTAAAATGGGATACGCGGTTAAATCTCAGTACAAATTCCAATAAGACAACTGCTTACTATCAATCTTTGAATCAGGGAGTATTGAGTTTTCTAGGAAACGGCAACAAAATAACTCCGCTTGTCGGCATGCCGCTGAATGCGATCGCCGCATACCGTTGGGCAGGTCTGAACGAGCAGGGGATAGCTCAGGGCTATGTCAATGGTGAAAAGAGTACCGATTATTCCAAAATCCGGTCGGCTTCTGTGGAAACATCCACTAGCGATGGAAGTATCCGCTTCTTTGGCTCCGCCAAGCCACAGGTGTTTGGAAATTTGATCAACAGTTTTTCATGGCATGAATTCTCCCTCGCCTTCAATGTAAGTTTCAAGGCAGACTATTATTTCTTAAAACCTGCAACTTCTTATTTTAACCTGTTCCAAAGCGGAAATGCTTATCCGGATTTTGAAAATAGGTGGCAAAAAGAAGGGGATGAGCTGCACACTAATACGCCAAAAATGTCGTACCCGCTCGTTTCGTCTGCAGATGCATTTTATACGCAATCGGAAATACATGTTTTGAAGGGAGATCATATACGGCTCGAATACGTTAATTTCTCCTGGCAGAAGGCATTTGATCAAAAGGGCAATAAAACGAATGTAAGACTCTACGGAAACTTTGCCAACCTGGGTATATTATGGCGAAGTAACAGGCAGAAAATAGACCCTGAATATCCTTATCGATTATCCCCACCTAAGGTGTTCTCGATCGGAATCCAGATAGATTATTAATACATGTATTTGCCGATTTTAATATTTAAAAGATGAAAAAGATAATTATAATCATATTTTTATGTCCTTTACTCTTGTTGTCATGCAACAAGTATCTGGATATACAGTCCAACAATAGATTGGTCGTACCCAACAGTCTTGAAGATTTACAGGGGCTGTTGGATAACTCCAAAAACATGAATCTAAACTATTGTGGACTTGGCGAGCGCTCTTCTGATAATGTGTATATACCCCTAGAGAACCTAAATACCCTTGCGGTTGAATCAAAAGAACAATATCTATGGAAGGAAACAGTGTACAACTATGCCAACGACTGGTCTGCCATGTATACAACCGTTTATAATGCGAATTTGGTATTGGAGAAAATAGAGGCCATTCAAAGAGATAGCGGCAATGTGCTCGATTGGGACCGTATCAAGGGGTCTGCATTATTGTTTCGTTCGGCGGCATACCTTAGTCTTTTATGGACTCATTCAAAAGCCTTCGACACGAATACCGCGAAAACTGACCTTGGTATTGTTTTAAGAGAGACGTCGGATTTTAACGTCAAGTCGGTGCGCTCCTCTGTGGAACAAGGGTATAACCAAGTGCTCGCCGATCTGCATGCTGCCGAACCATTACTGCCGACAGAAGCAACACATGCGATGCGCCCCAGTAAACTGGCTGTTTACGGCTTATTGGCGAGAACTTATCTTTCGATGTGCAATTATAAGCAGGCGCTCGTATATGCCAATGCCTATCTCAACATAAAGCACGAACTAATGAACTACAATGACCAAGGGGATGTAAAAGCTTCGGCAAATTATCCCTTCGCGATTTTTAATAGGGAGACTGCTTTTTTTACCCAATTGCGATCGTCGACGGTTACAGCAGCTTATTCCAGTATCGAAACGCTCTTATATCTTGCATATGATACTAATGATTTACGTAAGCAGCTGTTTTTTAAGATCACTAAAGGTATTATAAATTTTAAAGGGCAGTATACTGGTGCACTTGCACTATTTGGAGGTATCGCGACAGACGAGATTTATCTCACTAGAGCTGAATGTCTGGCAAGAGAAGGGAAGTTAGATGCAGCGCTGGCTGATCTTAATCTATTACTGGAAAAACGCTATAAAACGGGAACATTTATACCAATCAACGTGATGAATGCCACAGATTTACTGGATACAATCTTATTGGAACGGCGTAAAGAATTAGTCTATAGAGGACTGCGTTGGATGGACATCAAGAGACTCAACCTCGAAGGTCGAGAAATCCATCTGATCCGGCAAGGAGAAGATGGGCAAGTGGAACTCAAACCAAATGACAACCGTTATGCCATCGCCTTGCCCGACGATATCATTAGGATCACAGGTATGCTACAGAACCCACGCTAAAAAGGAAAGGCGGCTTACTGGTGTAAGCCGCCTAAATTGCGATCAGTAAACCGATTGCACCAATTCTCGTCCTATAAAGTTCTATTTATAGGATCAAATTGTGTTGCATTGGAACTTGGTGCTTCACTAGGTAAATAACCATTTCCTTCTTCGGCCTCGATAGCCTCAATCTGAACTTTGGAATCATCCAGCGTACCGCCACTTACATCAGAAGCATCAACTTCAAGGGCACAGGCCGCTTCTTGCGCTTCATCACAGCTCTGACCATTTGGCGAAGTTTTCCAATTTGATTCATCTTCCACTTCCGATTTATTTGTCGGATCACCATGAAAGTAAAGCATCACGCTGGAAAACGATTTGCCGGATAATTTTTCAACAGCTTTTGCGCCATTGAAACATACTGCGAAGGCTATCGCTAACATCATGTAGCCTTTGCGATTGAAGATACTAGTCATATGACTATCCTCCTTTCTGTACAGCAGACCGCTGTTATTTTTCTTTTTTAAATACTTTTTGGTCTGCGACAATTTGTGTTTATAATTTACCATAGCTTTTTTCTGAAACTACGGTCTGGTTTTCCTATGCTGTAGCCGAATTACTGTAACCCCTCTACAAGCTCGTTCGGGAACGGGGCGCCCTGCATGGGGTAGTCGAAAGCATTCTTCGATTTTCCTTTCAACAGCGCTTGGACATGACCAATGACGATAACAATAAAAAATAGGAGGAACAGATTTATTCTGTTTTTATGGCTTTTATTTTGAATATGTTGAACTGTTTTATTTGATGTTTTTCTGCTGAGAAAAAGCCCTGCGAGGGTTAGGATAAATAACAGCGCGTTTATCCAGAGGTGTGTGATCCGATTGACGTTGGTCAAAAAGCTGCTGCACATGCAAGGCGCATTTTTTAATATGCCGAATACACCCAAGGCGATATAGATACTGAAAATAAGAATCAAAAGAAGGGATACTGACCAACCTAGATATTCCAGTTTCTTAAGTGGCATAAAAAGTAAGACGGCCAAAGAAATTTCCAACAGTGGCATCAACCAGGAAAGGACAGGCGCAAAGGAGCCAATAAGCGGTTGATGAACCAGTGAGAGCTCAAATGCATCATGGATCCATATTTTGTCCATGCCAACATAGAGCCAGAAGAAGATCATTCCGCATCTTAATAGTTGATAAGTCCAATGGTATATTTTAGCTCTTTTCATGTTATTTACGATTTATCTGCCGCGACTATTTCCTTGCCCGCTCAGGCTTCTCTTTTTCGCGACTATCTTATTCCAAAGTTCGTGAGTAAAAAGCAGGTGAACTTGACTGAATCTGGAGAGTAGTATATACAGGTTTGGAATAATGAAAGGGTATAGCAATAAAAAATCCCCTCGGGAGGGGATGCTACGGTTAAATTTTCAAAGGTATTGTGGTGGCTTCTTGGATAATCTCGTCAATGAATGCCAGATATTCGTTTTCGCTTTTAAAATTTGGCGAAATTTTCCGATCTAATCGATAAAGAATATGATCGTGTATAAAAGCTTCTTCAAAAACAGAACAGATGATTACATATTTATGTGTCAGGTCAATCTTCGAAAGAAGATGATTTACTTCAAGATAATCACCACCGCTGCTCAAGATCAGTATCTCGGCTTTCGCAGCAGACAGTTCCAGCGTTTCCTCACGGATTTCTATTAAACGTGGGTGCTTAGTGAGGGTTGTCACAATATTCACTTTTGATAGATTGATCATCTGCCATGCCACATAGCTATAGCTCTTTTTAATGGGTAATGGCTGCCGTGGTGCCTCTACCTTTCTCGCATTGGACAAGAGATAATAAAGCATACCTTTAGTAGAATAAATGTTGCCAGCAGCATTTGCTGCCTTGAGTACCTCTTCATCAAGCTGATAATTTTCAGGGAAATAGGAGGCGGCCATCTCGATACAAATACGTAGCGGGCCATATTTCCAGGCTCTATATTTTCCACAGACTTTTCTCGCAATTAGCGTGCTTTTGTCAGCTGGCTCAGCTACAAAAAATTGTCCGATCACGCTGAAAAATTTTACGCTTTTTTGAATGATTTCTTTCATGTTTTTAGGTCACTAGGTTAATTTAACAATAAATTTTATAAATAGTCTTGGTTATACCGCTTAAAAAACTCCGTAGCCGTCATGCCCGTTTTCTTTTTAAAAAAGCGTGCAAAACTGCTCGGTGAGGCATAGCCCAGTTCATAGGCGATTGCATCGGTAGACATACCCTCCACAATATATTTCTTGGCGAGATCCAGCATAAATTCTACCTTCAGCTCTTGAGGACTCTGTCCGTAATAAAGTTGGATAAGCTGATGCAGATAGTCCATACTGATCCCGAGCTGCCAGGCAATATCATCCAGTTTAAAATCCTGGCCAAGCTCGGCTACTGCCTGCTTAATGGCTGCATGGGCTTCTTTGGATTTGATTTGGGACTCCGAAATCTTGTCATATTCTTCAAAGATCTTTTCCTTCGATAGCTGGATCAGTTTCTTGATACCCCAGAGGATATTGACCTCACTGTCGAGGTCACCTTTCTTGATTTTTGACGCAATGGTTTTCATCAATGAAATGGTCCTGGTGCCGGCACGGAAATCGATGCTGCACCACGAATTCGGATCTTGTTTTCGATAGGCATGGATCAAGGGGTGAAGAAACTGGAAAGGACGCTCATTGCCATCGCGGAAAATGCTGCCGCGGAAATAAAAGTTAACGAGGGTATACCTTCCGGCAGGAACATGGATTTCATAATCACTTCTGGTTAAGTAGAAGTAGCGGCCGCGATTGCAAGAGATGCTGTAACTGATCCGCTTCTGGACATCCCTGATCTGAATAGCACGATCTTCTGTAAAGAGATAAAAGATATGCATATCCGACGCTGTGACTTGCATCGGAATGACAATATCGGCAGGTAGATGCAGATCCAATATATTGATGTAACCGAGCATGCCATCAAACTGCTGCAGGCAGGTTTGCCCATGTTGGTTTTCGTAATGTTGATAGTCCGCATTGGACATGCTTATTCTTGGCTTGAGCGTATCAGTTCTCGGACTGATCGGCTGGTCAAATACCTGTGCGATATCGATCTTTAGTGCTGTTTTCATAATGGTGTATAGGTCAATAAAATCCCCCCGGTCAGGATTTCGGTATGATCGGGGGAAATGGTTTTTGGATAACGTGGTGTTGGATTACTGCTGCGGACCGATGTAGGAAATCCGGATAAACAGGGGAGTGAACATCATTGTCGCCACACCATCCTGCCATTCATCGAGGCCGTGAACCATAAGCTCCTTAAATTCTGGATCATCATCATCTCCCTTGTCTTCTTTTTGAAATTGAAGTACGTTGCCCTGCATGAGATAATTGCTGATAGCCGTGCCAAGTTGTTTCCGAAACCCATTGGGAAAATTGTAGAGCTGTATTACCTGATGGGGATCGAGGTTAAAATTGTGTTCCATCCAGACTGCAAAATCGTCTTTAAGAAGTTGCATCTCTAGTGCTCGCTCCGCTAAGGGTAGCGCAAGAAGCGTGGCTACTTTTTGCGCCACACCTGGATTGTCAAAGTTCTCTTTCATACAAATTGTGTTTTTGCAAATATTTATTTAAATAGATCAAATTAGCAACCGACCTGTCCTAACCTCCGGTATTTTGGAGGATAATCTTCTTTTGGGTGATTAAATTTTGCTTAATATTTGATTTTATTTAGTAAATTGGTTCTGTAAACCAGTATAAACCTGAGCCATTTAAGAGAGCTTGACATAACATATGAAAGTATTAAAACTAACGGTGGAGAGTTTACTCATCTCCATGCTTTTTAATTTAATCGGAAATCACGGTATTTATCTGAATCGATTCTGGACACAGACCTATTGGATGTGGACAGTGGCATTTGCAATTGCGATTGGTGTTGCGGTCGTGTTCACGCAGATGTTTCTTAAAGCCTTTTGGACTTATTGGCAGAAGCGGTACCCTGATTTGATACTCATGAGCAAGGGGAGGGTCATGACCAAGAGTATACCCAAAGGTCAGCTCTGCTGTGCAATTCTTGCTACAACTATATCGATTCTATCGATTTATCTCTTCATTATCTATTGTTTCGCTTCTGTCCGCAGCGAAGATACGTACAGCTTGTTAAGAAGCTATCTGCTGCATTATATGCCTTTTATTGGTCTAGGCTTTATAGCCTACGTGATCTATGTTTTTCGTAACGGCAAATTATGGTGGCTAACAACTGAAAATGTGATGGCTTTGTTAGGGAAAGAGGTCATGTCGCAGGAAAACACAACAGATAGAGCGGGAACTATAGCACCTCCAAGTGCATTGGATAGGACTATCGTAATCGGATCACTCTATGATGTGCTGCATAAAGATTCGCCATTCAATTTAAAGACCTTGCAGATGGATGCTGTACGTATGTTTGATGTGCCCTTTTATTTTTCCCAAAAAAGAAAAAAAGAAGTCGTCCTGATCAATGGTATCCGTTTGGAAGCCCATCATTTCATGCAGGAGCTAGAAAGGTTGGGGCTTGATAAATGGTATTTCCGCATCAATAAAACCTGTAGGGTAAATATGATGCTCGTCCGTCAACCGATATTGCCAAATGCCACTTACCTGGAGTTTCGTAAGGAAGTGTTTGACAGCCTCAAGTTGAATATGACGGAATTGGAAATCAGCAACCTGCTGCAGATAACTGAATGGATGCGCAAAGAAAAAAAACTAAAGGATTTTTTGGATAACGTCAATAACCTAGCGCATGAGGGATGGGATAACCTTATTCGGCTCAATTGAATCATCCCACTTTATAAACTTAGATAGACCGAGCGCAGTAGACAACAGGTCTGCTGCTGCGCTGGATTTCGGCGGTTAGTCGAGCTAACCTTACCCGTTTATGTTTTTTGTAAAAGGATCTCCTGATCAACAGGAGATCACCCCCTGTTTTGTGTCCAATGCGACAGCTATTCACCTTAAAATCCACTATTCTTTTCAATTAAAATCAGGCATCGGATATACGCCCTTAGAGGCCAAGCTGGACCGTATCCTCGACCTGCTGCAAGAACAGCAGTATACGGAGCTCCACAAGCTGACCGGTACAATGACCATCCACGAAGTCGCCTATTTTTTGAGCAAAAGTGTGCGCACCATCGAGCGCCGTATCGCCAAAGGCCTGCTCAAAGCCACCTATAAAGAGGGCAATGCGGATCTCTTTCTCAAAAAAGATGTGGTGCAGCTGTATGTGGCCGAATATAAAAAATGGCCGCGGCAAATGCCTTAAATCCCTACACTATTCGTACCTGCTTCGTATTGTCTTCGGGGCTGCATGTAAAAGCAGCCACTGTTAATCCGTTGCTGAACAGTATTTCCCTGTTCGGAGACTGGTGAAGGTCTGGTCAGTATCTGTACAAGATCTATTGCTGATCCGAAGCAGGTACGGAGCTGGTCCGAAGCAAAGGCCCGAGACTGCTGCTCAAACCCGTAGTTTTTGAAGTGCCAGACGGCGGTGTACCTGGAATATGCCCGATTGCCTCCGACAACACGCCGACAAAAGACGGGCTACCGCCGACGAGTCTCCGCCAACCTGTTTTATGCTATTGACAAGGGGCTGTGTGATGTGGTATGTTTGTCGAAGTAAAGCGCTACATACCGGTATAAATGAAAGCTTTATGGGTTTTAACTTTTAAATAAAGAACAACATGGCAACAATCAACAATGGTGTAATCGGAAGAGCAAGTGGTAAAGTGGGCGCAGTGATCGCCTCGTCCTGGAAATCTATCAACTACCTTAAAGGTTTGCCCAAAAAGCGGACGAAAGGGATGTCCGAAGAACAGCTGATCCAACAGGACCGTTTTCTGAAAATCTCCAAATTCCTGATGCCGATCACGCCGATCCTGCAGGTGGGGTTTGGGCTCTCCAAAACCGAAAAGATGACGCCCACAAATGTGGCGCTGCAGCTCAATATCGCACAGGCGGTAACTGGTACTTATCCAAACTTTAGCTTGGATTACAGCAAGATCGAAATCAGTACCGGCTCTTACCTCAATGGCGGTGGCATGGAGGCTACTGTGAGTGATGGAATTCTTTCCCTCTACTGGGATACCATCCTGAACAGCCTGTACAAGACCAAGGCCGATGATCAGGTGATTATCCTGGTTTATTCGCCCGAAAAGGATGAATTTATGACCGCACCTACGCCGCCCACCCGTGCCGCCGGTACGATAGACATCGTCATTCCGGCCCACCTGCTCGGAGGCAAGGGGCATGTCTGGATTTTCTTTACAGACCGCAAGGCCGAGAAAGTATCCAAAAGTACGTATTTGGGCGAATTTGACCTGGCTTAGCCGCTAAAGGATTAATTGAAAGGGAGGAGCATGTGGCTCCTCCTGATTTTTGAACACAAAACGATAAGACATGCTGGTGATTTCTGAGTTTAAAAAGCAGGTTACAGATCCGACACGTAGGGAGGCTGCGCAGGAACGCTTTCGGCTGGCACGCCGATTTTTAAATCCGCTGTACCCGCTCATCCGCAAAGGTTTTGCCCATAGCAAGTGCACGGTGCAGGCGGCTTTTGGCCGTGCCATGTCACATACGCTGACGAACGTGATACAGGGGGAATATCCGGATTTTAAGGTGGTGCCCGCCCTGGCAAAAATTAGCAATGGCATGCTGTCTCCGCTCGCAGTGAATACCTGTGTGCGTACGTCCAATACGATACAGCTGAGCTGGGATGTAACCGAATCCAACATCAAAGATTATAACCAATGGGATGACCAGGTCATACTCTGTGCTTATGATATTATTGGGGAACAGGCAGCCATCAATGAACAACAGGTGCTGCGGAAGGATCTCCAGATGACGATCGAGCTGCCTTCCATTCTGCATGATCGACCGGTGCACCTGTACCTTTTCTTGCATGATCGTGATGAAAACCTGTATTCCAGAAGTCAATACCTCGGTCTTTTCTAATGAATAGCTAGCGTATGAAATCAACAATAAAAGTTCTCCGCACAAAACAGGGCAAGCATAGCACGTTGTCCGAGATCTATGTGAACAATCAGTTTGTCTGCTACGGACTGGAGAATATTCCGCGTCCCGTGAAAAGAAGGGGCGAAACCGCCATACCAGCAGGGTATTACCCGCTGGGTTTTAACCGCGGCGGAGCAATGAATGGCCGTTACTACGACGATTACCCAAAGATGCATCGTGGTATGCTTGAGATACTTGGTATTCATAATTTTAGCTATGTCTACTTCCACAAAGGGAATAGCTACAAAGAAACTGCTGGCTGTGTGCTGGTGGGCAGTCAGTATGTACTGGAAGATGGTGACTACCGCCTGCTAGCCTCGGGAGTCGCCTACAAAAAGTTCTATCCGCTAGTGGCCGAACTGATGCTGCAGGGGCTTGTCGAAGTACAGGTCGAGTGAGTAGCGGTTCCTGCTAAATAATTGATCATCCTTAAAAAAGTAAACATGAAACCATCATGATTTATTCAATCATATTGGGGAATGAATAAATCTGATAGCTTCATCTCAATTGAAAAACAAATTTATACAGATGAAAAAGATCTTCAATAAAATAGGACAGGTGCTGCAACTGCTGTTGGTGGCACCTGTAAAGCTGCCGGGTAAGGTGGGAAATGTATTAAAATACCTGGCTTTGGGGCTTGGTATCGTGGAAACAATATTGGACGAGGCTAAGCCGCAGCCGGAGGTGGACGATAAGGATGCTTCGGTGGAAGAGAACGGTAAGAAGCCGGCTTCTGAATTGGAAAGCGATAAGTTTACTTCGGAGGGCGTTGGAGATAACATGTCCGCTAAAAACGGAGCCGAAACTACAGGTGAAAGGAGCGCGATGGATGAAAGTGAATGATATCCGCGTCTCGGCTATTGGTGGTACCATCTGCTCCATCTGGGCCAGCATCTCGCTGGGCGATGTATTGCAGACCGCCCTGACAGCTGCACTAGGTACCTTGGTCAGTTTCGCAACAAGTAGGCTACTGGCGAAGCTGGGTAAACGCAAAAAATGAGTTGAACAAAAAGGCGCACAGGATCGTGCGCCTTTTTATCTTCTCTTAATTTCCGAAAACAGCCTATCGACATCTTTCGGCAGCTCAATTCATCGACAATTTACGATACAGAAAGTGTTAGTGGATGGTATTTATTATTTTATGTTTCAAGAAATATAATGTAAGCTATTTGAATTTTTAAAAAAAATTTCAGCTTTGATTTATTATTTGTAATTTTTTAAACACATTTCGTGTGTAATAATTTAAACTAAATGCGTTTCCCGATTATAAAAAATTCGACCAAATGGACTACGGTCATGAAGATGAAGACTATTCAGAAAAACCAAAAAAGTGTTTCTATGACCCATATACAGCAAGTTGGAATGATGACGAAGCAGCATAATTGCATAACAAAAATCAAAGGATACAATATTTTTTTTATTTTCTTCCTCTTGATATTATCTAGTTCTAAAAGTTTCAGTCAGGTGCTCCCTGAACGCTATCAAAAACTGATAGATAGCGCTAGAATTTATAGGAGTACTAATAAATATAAAGAGGCAGTAACTATGCTTGAGCGCGCATTTGCCGAAAATGGTGATAAAGGGCTTGTTCAAGATAGATATGAAGCGGGAAGATTATGGGCTTTAATAGGAAATTTAGATTCTGTTGAGAATCAATTTAATAAAATAATTAAAGTCGGATATGGTAGTTACATAGAAATAGAGGCAGATAGTGCATTTAAAAAGTTAGAAAATATTCCAAGATGGGAAAACTTAAAGAGTAAGATAAAGGCAAATTATTACTTCAATGATTCTATCCAGTCTAATAATTATGAGTCTCTTGACAAAAAGCTTATTCACATCTTAGATACTATTTATGAAAACGATCAGCTCCCCAGAATGAAACTTTTAAATGTAAAGGCAGATGATAGTTTGGAAATGAAAAAGCTTTATGGTGAAATGTCTAAAAACGATTCAGAAAATCAGAATCGAATTTCTTTACTGTTAGATAGCTACGGATGGCTAGGAGCAGAAAAGGTATCTCAGAGGGGAATCAATACAGTATTTCTTGTGCTTCAGCACGCGCCTTTAGATATTAAACAAAAGTATATCGATATGGTGGAAAGAGCCGTTTCGAAAGGAGAAATAAGAGCCACCGATTATGCGTTATTCCAGGACCGATATCTTTTACAGCGCAATGATAATCAGAAATATGGTACACAAGTTGGCAAATCGGGTTCTGCATACTATGTGTTGCCAATTCAGGAGCCTGCTAAAGTCGATGAGTTCAGATCCAAGATTGGCTTACCGCCAATGAAAGAATATCTTAAGAGATGGAAGATTATTTGGAGTCTAGAAAGGTATGAAAAAGATCTATTAAAATATCATAATAAATAATTGATATTGTCTCCGTGTTTTAGGGCTTGCAAATGGTATTTTATCATTTAATATTTAAAGACTGGTCTACTAGCCAAACTGGGGAAACGGAAAAGATGAGTAGAACAAAAAGGTGCACGGGATTGTGCGCCTTTTTGTAAGGCAACATCTTCATTTGTAAGGCAAAATCCTCAGTTTTTATCTTTTTTTAATTTCCGAAAACAGCCTTTCGACATCTTTCTTAGCGAACAGTCCGGTTCCCTGCGCCATCGTGGTCGCCGAGCCACACGCAATTCCCATTTGAAGGACATGCTCCAGATCGCCTTGTTGGGCTAAGACAGAAACCATTCCGGCGACCATACTGTCACCAGCGCCCACAGTACTGCGCACTTTTACCACTGGTGAAGGTAGCTGGATTTTTTCTGCTTTTGAATACAAAATAGCGCCCTGTGCACCTAGCGAGACCACGATCAGCGTAGCTTTACGCTCCGAAATTAGCTGCTGGGCGGCTATATCCAGATCGGAATGCCCCAATTCCTCTTTTCCCACAAGCGCTGCGAGCTCGCCGGCATTCGGTTTGATTAAATAGACACCTTCATCCAGTGCAAGGCGAAGTGCATCGCCAGATGTATCAATTAGTATTTTACTGCCCTTCGATTTGTAGTTATTGATCAGTGATCGTGTAAACTCGGGCGGCATACCAGCCGGCATACTGCCGCTGATAACGACAAAATCCGGAACATAGGTGAGTTCCTCAATTGAAGTCCTAATTCCCTCCAGCTCGTTGGATTCAACTTGTTCGCCTGGAAACCCAAATCGATATTGCTGATTCGTTGCGCTGTCAACTACAATAAAGTTTTCGCGGGTCTCGCCATTCACCCGAATAGGATCTATATCAATATCTTCCAGCTTCAATAAGTTTTCGAGCAGACTGCCTGTCTTTCCCCCGGATGTAAACAGAGCAGTCGAAGCCAAACCAAGTCTTTTCAGGGCCCGAGATACGTTAATTCCTCCGCCACCAGGTTCATATACAGGTGCTTCACAACGTAATTTCTTTTCAGGAACGATATGTTGTACACTGGTACTCTTGTCTACGGATGGGTTCAGTGTTATTGTTAAAATAGATTTTGCCATTTGTTTATGTTATAAATGTGAATCATTGCTGTTGGTAGACGAGGTCTTTGCTGAGGCAGTGTTCTTCCCAGGGTAGTGTTATAAGCCGGCTATGCGCGTTTTGGGGAATAATATTTTTTGATGTCGGCAGGTAAAAATGGTTTTTGTTCCCACTCCTCAGGGTATCGCGTAGATCGGGAATCTTTTTGAGGTTGCGCTGTAAGGCGGCAAAAAATGCTTTTGCGGATTTGTCCGCTTGCTTCATGATCTGGCGCAAGTGGATGATTTCTCTTGTCCGCTCCGTTTCATAGCCACCGTTTCCTGCGATTGTATATTCGGCTACTGGTGAGTCGTAGAAGAGACCGGAGCTTGTGACCGTCTCCCGATCTGAAAAGGGATAGGTGGACAGGTAAAAACCATGATAATCCGCTGATGAAAAGCTTTCCAGAAATGCCGACGGATTTTCCTTGCTATATTTCACATAACTCCGTTCGCCTGAACGACGGTTTATCTTCTCAATATAGGCCTGCGCACCATGTTTTTTTATCGTTTCGCCGCAATACTGAAAAAATAGCTCCGCTGGAATTGCAATCCAAAAGTATTGACCCATTTTCTTTCCTATATTATTTAATTGCCATCCATCTACTAGTTAAGTAAATATACTAAAGAATCTCTTTAGCTCCCTTATAATCGAACAGCAATACTGCTGCTAGAAGTCATGCTGTTCACTAAAATAGAATTACTTTTTGGCTTACGGCGCAATTTTAATTCAAATTATGTTACTTCTTTCTTGATTGTATTGGATTCAATCGTTCAAAATTAACCGCGTACAGTATTCAGCAGATCGTGCGGATACCCGAGGCTAATGGAGCTTAAAGCATCCAGTTTGGTCAGCTCATCAGCTGTCAAATTAATTTCAGCCGCTTTCAAGCTTTGCTCAAATTGATTGATATTGCGTGCTCCCAATAAGGGAAATGCCTCTTTTGATAAATTCCATGCAAAAGCGATCTGACCGGGGGTTGCTTCCTGTTTTTCCGCGATTGCTACCAGTTCATCAATGATCAGTTTGGTTTTCTCGTCTTCCAAATATTCAGCCTCAGAAGAATGACTGATGCGACCGGCTTCTCCCTTTCTATATTTGGCGGTGAGCAGTCCGCCAGCCAGTGGCGAGTACATCATCAGACCAAGACCAAATTCCTTCGCCATCGGGATCAGTTCGCGGTCTGCTGTACGTTGCAATAGATTATATTCAATCTGTAAAGCAGTGATTTTTGTTGCTGATGCAATGGCCGATACCTTCCATGCGGGGAAATTAGTGAGCCCCGCATATACTATTTTCCCTTCGCTGACCAGATCTTGAAGTCCCAAAGCTATTTCTTCCCATGGAGTTACACCATCATCGTAATGCGGCATATAAATATCGATGTATTCCGTCTTCAGTCTTTTTAGACTTTGTTCAACAGCCTGTCGCATAGATTTACGGTTGTTCCCAAAATTACTGATTGCAGGCTTGGGATCACTACTTCGGGTATATTTTGAGCAAATGATAAAGTTACTTCGTTGCCCCCTTAGATAGTTGCCTACGATTTCTTCTGCCTCTCCAAATTGATAGACATCCGATATATCGATAAAATTACCCCCTGCGTCTGCATAAGCTGTTAAAATCTTTTTTGACTCTTCGGGATCGGCTCCGTAGCCTTTTCTTGTCCCAAAGTTGGCTGCTCCCAAAATTATTTCACTGGCATGCAGTCCTGTTTTTGATCCAAATAACTTGTATTTCATATTTTTATATTTACTTTGTTGCAAAGTTAAGGGCATAAAGTACCCGTGTCAATTACGGATAAATTTATCTATACCCACTTTATACCTTCGTAAAATATAGCAGCTATGTACGAAAAAAAGCTTCCGGTCAATCTAGATTGCGGTTTACATCTGTTCCTACAGGTGGTTCAGGGAAAATGGAAAATAAACCTGCTCTGGGCCATTCATTCAGGTATCAAGCGCCCGGGTGAGCTGCAGCGGAAAATCCCCAATGCAACCCGCCGAGTACTGGATGCGCAACTTGGCCAATTGATTGACCATGGTTTGATCAATAAGGTCGTCTTTGATCAGCTTCCGCTGAAAGTAGAATATGAACTTACTGGGCTGGGGGAAAGCCTGATACCGGTCATCGAGGTAACAGCACAATGGGGCGAGGATCACAGAAATGAATTGGAAAAGATTTTGTGAAAAATCCCGCTCGGCTGGTGATGTGCCTTTTGTGGAACCTGAGCTTTTTTACCAAGTATAATTGAGCTTTTTTGCCAAGTTGATTTAGAATGGTACAGTTAATTTTGCTATATAAAATTAGCAACATGAAAACAGTCAATCAGATTTATAGCAACGGAGAATTTGTAATCCCCCACGGAACGGAAATTTATCATCTCATCAATCCGTCTAATAACGAAAAGATAGGAGAAGTTACTTTAGCAGATGCAACCGACACAAAAAATGCCATTGCAGCCGCTAAAGCTGCCTTCCGGACATTTTCAAAATCTACCGTTTCGGAACGTATCGGTTATTTAACAAGCCTGAAAACGGCAATTGAGAAGAGAAAGCAGGATTTTATCGATACGATGATCGAAGAGTATGGCGGAACGCATCAATTTGTCACCATGAGCAACGAGCATACCGGAGCCTGGTTTGACAGTATGATCGAAGTACTCAACAGTTTTGAATTTGAACGAGCAATTAACGCCGCGTCGGTGCAATTTCAGCCTGTCGGTGTTGTCGCTATCATTACGCCCTGGAACGCCAGCAACAGTTCAGTGGCCAGTAAAGTCGCTACCGCAATTGCCGCAGGATGTACCGTAGTCGTCAAACCCAGCGAAATGAGTGCTTTGCAGACGCAAGTGCTGATGGAAGCTTTTCACGATGCGGATTTACCGAAAGGTGTTATCAATGTGGTAACAGGTCTCGGAAATGTAGTGGGCACGAAACTAACCGAAAATCCTGATGTTGCCAAAATTTCGTTTACGGGTTCTACAGCTGTAGGAAAATCCATCGCAAAACGGGCGGCAGATACCATGAAACGCATCACGCTCGAGCTGGGTGGAAAATCGCCTAATATTATACTGGATGATGCAGATCTCGATAAAGCAATTCCGATGGCCGTATACGGCGCCTATATGAATAGTGGCCAGGCCTGTATAGCGCCGACAAGACTCTTGGTGCCACAGCATAAGCTGGATCAGGTAAATGCCCTAGCAAAGGCCACTGCCGAAAGTATGGTTGTCGGTCTGCCACAAAATGCAGATACCAACATCGGACCGATGGTGAGCGTGAAGCAGTTTGATAGGGTACAGCGGTATATTAAAACGGGAATGGAGGAAGGGGCAACTTTGTTGACCGGCGGATTGGGAAAACCTGAAGGTCTGGAAGATGGCAATTTTGTGAAAGCCACCATTTTTACAGCTGTCAACAATGCGATGACCATTGCTCGGGAAGAAATTTTTGGTCCTGTGTTGTGTATTATTCCTTATCAAACTGAAGCGGAAGCCATAGAAATTGCCAATGATACCCCTTACGGACTAGCAGCTTACATCTCATCGGCAGATCGCGAAAGGGCAAAACGTGTGGCGGCAGAAATCGATGCCGGGCGAATCTGTATCAATGGATTCAGTCACGACCCACTGGTTCCGTTTGGTGGATTCAAGCAGTCGGGCATTGGACGGGAATATGGCGTATATGGTTTGCAACCTTACCTTGAAATCAAAGCCGTACTAAGCTAATTTTTTATACATTTGACAAAGCGTAGTCGCATGGACGGCGCTTTGTCTTGATCGATCGTCTTATGCTAGAAAATTCCGATATTGTCTATTCCTGTTACCACCAAGTGAGCAGAAAAGGGGAAAATTTTGTAGCGCAGCATACAATTTCATATCAGCTGTCGGGTAGTTTTATGTTGTCCGACAATAAAGACAAGCATACTGCGAATCCGGGCGATTTTCATCTCATCAGAAAAAACCAGCTGGTAAAATTTGCAAAGATTCCACCACCAAACGGCGCCTGCGAAAGTTTGAATATCTATCTGAGTGATGAAACGCTAAAGAATTTTGCGCATGAGTATCAGCTGAAATCCGAACATGCAACCGTAACGGAAGCGCTGGTTAAAATTGATATCAATGCGGTCCTCGAAAATTTTATCCTGTCGCTGAAGGCCCTTCTCCAAAGCAATTTAAATAACAAGTCGTTAACTGATCTGAAAATCAAGGAACTTTTGTTGATCCTCCTTCAGACGAAACCTGAACTCAAAAATATCCTGTTTGATTTTTCGGAGCCGCATAAAATAGACCTTGAAGCGTTTATGAACCAGAACTACAGGTATAACGTCAATTTGGAGCGTTTTGCCCGCCTTACGGGTAGGAGCCTGGCCACGTTTAAGCGGGATTTTGAAAAAGTTTTTCAAACCTCGCCGCATCAATGGATACTCAGAAAAAGGCTGGACGAAGCACATTATCTTCTAATGGAAGAACAGCGATCTGCTTCGGACATCTTTGTTGATCTGGGCTTTGAAGATCTGTCGCATTTTTCTCATGCTTTTAAAAAACAGTTTGGCTACAGCCCGAAAAGTCTACCTATTACCGAAAAGCCTACCTAATATTTAAAAAACTAAGCGGCGTTCTGAACTTCTTTCTTGATTGATATACCCCTTAAATTGGCTCCGTCGCTTGGTTTAATTTTGAAATACTCGATTAAGGATAGCAGCGATAAGCCGGCAATTAACTGCAATGCCAAGCTAAAATCCCGCATCTGATAAACCGTATCCTGATAATAACTGCTTGCCAGGTGTAGTGTCACTGCGCCTAGGGCGATACCCATACCAAGTGCCATTTGTTGTGCCGTATTATACAGTGTATTTGCATTGCTCATCTGTTCGTTTGGCACGTCTGCATAAGCCAGGGTATTTAGGCTGGTAAACTGGAGCGAGCGTGTAAGTCCCGAGAAAAAGAATACAATTGCCACCAGCCAGATCGGCGTTTGTATGGAAAGGAGGGAAAGTCCGGCGGTTACAAGGGTTAAAATAATACCGTTGCCGATCAGGACCTTGCGGAAATCATACCGTCGTGTTATCCACATGGCTACGGGTTTCATACTCATACTGCCGAACATGTTGGCCATATAGAGGAGTCCCGCATGAAAAGGGCTCAGTCCAAAACCCAGCTGTAACATAAGGGGCAATATAAAAGGAGCAACATTGATCACCATACGGGTGATGGAGCCTGAATATACCGTAACCCGGAAGGTTTTTACGTTCAGAATACTATAATCAATCAACGGATACTTGATACGTTTGGAGTGCCAGATCGAAACGGCCATCAGCGCAAAGCTCGCCACAATTGTCGCAGCTGGCTTTGTATAATCGCCTTGAGCTGCGCCGATCATTTCAGTCCCCAACATAATGCCGGCAAGACCGATACCGCTGATAAAAAAACCGATAATATCAAGGGGACGGCTATTTTCGGAATCCATCGCTGGAATAAATTGATGCACTGCCCACAACGCAAATATGCCGACGGGTATATTGATAAAGAAAATCCAGTGCCAGCTAAAATAGGTTGTAAAAAATCCGCCCAGAACTGGACCGATAATAGGGCCTAACAATCCGGCCCAAGCAATATAACCGATCGCTTCAACCAGATCTCTCTTTTCGGTGTGCTTGAGCACAATGAGACGTCCCACCGGTACCATGAGGGCTCCGGCAGTACCCTGGCAAATACGCGCAATGACGAAAGATGTTAAGTTGGTACTCAGTCCACATGCGATCGAAGAAAGTATAAATCCGATAATCGCCATATTGAAAACCTTTTTTGCGCCGTAGCGGTCGGCAATCCAGCCGCTGATTGGAATAAATACAGCTAACATGACGGTGTAAGAGGTAATACCTGCACTGAGGTGTACAACATCACTCTCAAAATCATGTGCCATTTTGGGTAAGGCTGTCGATATCGCTGTGGTGTCGAGCATCTCCATAAGTAAAGTGCCACCAACAATGAGCGATATGATGCGCGATTCTTTCTTCATCTTGCTCTTCTTAAATCCCGAACGGGAAACATTTGCGACAAAAGTAAGCCTATCGTAAAAAAGAAAAGTCATTTAAAGGCAATTAAACGACCAACATGTCCGCGTATGTGTTTTCCGAAGAACAGAAGAAAAGAATTTATAATATTAATATTATTGAGCTGGAAGCCGTACCTTAAATGTGGTTCCTCCGGCCGAGTTGCTCTCCACAGCGATATGTCCATTATGCAGTTCTACAATTTCACGGCAGAGATACAGTCCTATGCCAAATCCAGAGATTGTTCCGACCTTATCTTTTCCTGCCCTGTAAAATCGCTCGAATATTTGATCCCGGTCTTCTTCGGCAATACCCATCCCTTGGTCGCTGACAAAAATTTCTATATCCTGATTTACCGTGGGCAAATAGCCAAATGTAATCTGGGTTCCTATCGGTGAATATTTGGCTGCATTTTCTACCAGGTTTTGGACTACCTGCGAAATTTTATTCGGGTCAGCAGCAATGGACAAACTTTGTGTCAGGTCAGCGACAATCTGATGGGAGTTTATCCTCAATTTAAATTCATCTTCAAGTTCAGCAAATAACTCCTTCAGATCAAACACTTCTCTTTCTATCATCATTCTGCCGGAGTCGAATCGCGAGATGTTCAAGAATCCATTGATTAAGTTCTTCATATTGCGAACTTGTCGAAGGGATTTCATTGTAATGTCTTGGTAATTCGTGTTTGCTGTAAGGAATGCCTGACGCTGCATCAATTGAAGATAGGCGTTTATAGAGGTCAGGGGTGTCTTTAGTTCGTGGCTAACGATGCTTATGAAATCATTTTTCCGCTGTTCCTCAGCTTTTTGTTCGGTAATATCCCGCAAAGTACCGTTCAGACTTACTGCTTTTCCCTTGGCATCGTAAAATACTTTACCACGTGCCTGCACGAGTCTAACGTTCGGGGACTGCGCATGGAAAATACGGTATTCAATAAAGTAATTGCCGTCCGATTCTTCGCTAAGTGCATCAGTTATGGCAGCCATTACACGTTGCCGATCCTCTTCTATGATGGAAGAAATAGCGGCTGATAAATCCAATTGTTCCTTATCGGCTAAACCAAACCACGATTTTAACAGCGCATTTCCGGAGAACAGATTATTTTTGGGTTCATAATAGAACGTCGCAAGCTCTCCGGCATCAATAGCCATGGACAGCATGTGTTGATCTTTTTCACTTTTCCGCCGTTCAAGGACTTGGTCGGTAATTTCTTCAAGGATAATCAGAATTCCCGTGACTTTGTTCTCAGTTGAAAAAATAGGTTGATAAATCGAGTTTACGATAGCCTCCCGCAGTCCGTCACTGTGACGCAGCAATATGGAAAGTTCATTGTTTGTTTTCCGTTCGCCTTTTTCGAACGCTTCCCGGAGCCACTGATTCACTGGCTGGCCTTGCAGCTCGGGCCTCGCGGTTTCGTGAGGCTGGCCCTGCACATCTGCTAACCGATGGCCCCATATTTTTAATATTGTCGGATTGGCTATGTCAATAATCAGTTCTGGACCCTTAAGCATCGCTATGCCAACCGGCGCCTGTTCAATAATTGTCCTCACCTGCTCACGGCTTTCTGCCAGAAGTTGTAATGAACTGTTGAGCTCATCATTTGTAGCGGTCAATTCTTCTAGCGTTGCGGCCATTTCCTCCATAAGCCCTTGTTCCTTTTTTTCTTTTTCCTCTATTTGTTGCTGATGCTGCCTTCTTAAAGTAACATTGTGGGCGGTGTTCAAAATACACCAGGTTTTATTGTTTTGGTCTAATAGGGCCCTATATTCATAATCGAAATAATCAGTCACGGGAACACCGTTTTTAATAAGTCTGGCTGGTGCTTCCTTAACGGAATAGGATTTGCCCGTATGCCAAACCTCCTGCAGAATTGATAAAAACGGCTGGTCTTCCAGTTCGGGAATAGCACTGATCAGCGCCTTTCCAATAACGGACGCGTCTTTCCCCCATACGCTAAGCATACCCGCATTGGCAAACTGGATGGTCATCTCTGGTCCAGTATAGATTGATGTAGGCTCGGGAGAACAGCTCAGTGCCTGTAAGATAAGGTCTTCGCCAAAAGAGGCACTGCCAAATTTTTTCTTGATGTCCATTAGACCAAAGATAAAGAATACATTTTATAGCTTAACATATTATCTTCCGCTCTGGGAAGTAAACTCTTATCGAAAGTCGGATCAACTGCTTTCGTTATGGAAATCCCCAAAGGTTGCCTAAGGCTTTGCATAAGGTAATCGTTCAATCCGGCTTGTGGTATGATAGCTGTCAAGACCGCTTGAGGTAACCGTCCCGGCTTCTTCAATATCGATATAACCATCCTCTTTTAAACAGTTATCGGGCACGAAAGCTGTTTGTAACTTTTAAATCCGCCCAGCGAGTTTATAAAATTTGCTCTGTATCTTCTTTCAAATGCAGCAATTGCGTTCTCATTATAAATCATCGTTTATGAATTTTTATTTTTAAGGTTTAGCTATTCTATTAATCATGCCCCTAAATATGAAGCCGTGAAAAGGCCATACGGCATACCAATAGAGCCTTCCGGCAAGGCCCAGGGGCCTAAAGGTCGCGGTCTGCAGCAGGATATTATCTTCGATTTTAAATTCTAGCCATGCATCTCCAGGAAGTTTCATTTCGGCATAGAGCAGTAATCTTTTCGTGGTTCTATCGGCGATCAGTACGCGCCAAAAATCAAGTGCATCACCTGCAGCCAGATCGCTTTTATTTTTTCGCCCTCTCCGCATACCCACTCCGCCGACCAATTGATCCATGAATCCACGGATTTTCCAGAGCCAGTTGCCATAATACCAACCAGAATTTCCTCCAATGGACCAGATTTTGGTCAATGATGCTTCACTATTGTGGAGGGGAACCGAGCGGACATCCTTAAAGCAACCATAACTGGGCACTTCCAGCAGCCTGCTGAGCCCGCCCGATAAAATGTGACTGGTCTGTGCGTCTTTCCAGCTGGAAACCACATTGTCGCTTTCAATTTTTTGAAAAGCTAATTGGATGGATTTCCTGTAATTGATCAACGTAATACCGAGTTCGTCCGCTAGATTATTGGGTTTACAGATCACTTCTACTTTCATGCTATCGACCAGATTTTTGGCCAGGTTATAAGACGTCGAGGTAACAAAATAGAGCCAGTAGGAGGAAAGCCGCGGCGTCATGAGCGGGATAACAAAGATCTGTCGCCTAAGTTTTCGTTCGGCAGCATATTGCAGCAGCATCTCTTTATAGCTAAGAATGTCTGGACCGCCAATATCATAGCTTTTGTTAAAGGTATGCGGGTTGGCGATAACACCGATCATAAATTCGATCACGTTGCGTATGGCGATAGGCTGACATTTCGTCTGCAACCATTTGGGCGTAATCATAACCGGAAGTTTTTCCACAAGATCCCGAATGATCTCGAAAGATGCGCTTCCCGAGCCCACGATGATACCGGCCCGCAAGGTGGTGATCGGAATCCGTCCGCTGGCCAGGATGTTTTCAACGTTTCTTCTCGAGTCGAGATGCTTCGATAAGTGATCCGAATTAATTATTCCACTCAGATAAATGATCTGTTGTGCGCTGGTTTTTTCCATAAAGTTCCGGAAGTTGGTCGCACATTGCGCTTCCATTTGCTGGAAATCACCTGACTGCGTCGCCATAGAATGGATCAGGAAATAAGCAATATCAATTTCAAGTGGAATTTCTTTCAGACTTTCTTTATCCAGGAAATCGACTTCAACAACTTGAACATGACCCGGAATTGCCGAGGTATCAAAACGATTCTTATCTCTTACACAACAAATAATTTCATGCCCCTGTTCTAACAACACAGGCAAAAGACGTTTTCCAATATACCCCGTCACTCCGGTCAATAGAATTTTCATAGCCTGATTTGTTAAGTTCAGCTGTTATTTACAGTATACAAATATACCAAAATGCAGCCTAATTTGTTTTTATTTGGTGTGTTTTTATTCTAATACAGCAAGGCGCACGCTATTGATCTTTTATTTCTTCAGTAAGCAAAACTTTAATTGCAACATCATGTGTACAGCGTTTTTGGCTCTGCCCTGGCTTCGGCCAGCTCCATTGGGGGATAATAAAGGCGCACGAGAGCGTGCGCCTTACAGTTTATGAATGCAGTTTTTGACAAGCTGCTTTGGTGGAAACACTTAACTTCTGATTTCCCTTCGCATAAAAATGTAATAGGACCAGGCAAAACAGATCATCATGGCTGCACAGAGTCCACTGACCTGTGGCCAGACCATCAGAAAACTTTCCCGAAAGGAAAGCGGTGAGGGGATGGCACCGACCATCTGTTCCATGGAAATGGGACCTAAGCTGCGTACAGAGGGCATCAATAGGGTCGTGGTGGCATCGGTATAGAGCTGGCTCGGTGATAAGCGGAGCAGATTTAAGATGAGCTCATTATAGCCGATGTACTCCTGCTCCGAAATATAATTGGGGTTGGGCAAAAAGGGGCGTATTGCCAGATTGACCAGGATAGGAAAGAATACCGTAAAAAACAACCAGATGCCGATCGCGGTAAGTGCTGAGGTGGCCGGCTGGCGAAAGCGGATCGACAACAGGATGGAAAGGCTCAGCCAGAAGGCAACATAGAGCACACTGATCAAGGTAAAACCGAAGATACGCAGCAACTCCTGGGGTTCTATCCGGACACCTGTACCCAGGAGACCGCCGCCGATCATCAGCATGACCAGCGCAACAAATAATGTGCCCACCACGGCCAGTGGCGCCAGAAATTTGGCGAACAGCAGGTTGTCTCGGTAAATTGGCTGCGCCAGCAAACGGGTGAGTGTTCCGTTGTTGTATTCTGCATTGACGGCGTCAAAACCCAGGGCTATGCCCAGTAGTGGCGCTAGAAAGTTTAAAAAAACATGAAATGGCGGAATGGAATTATCCGTTGTGGTCAGTAGCTTGAGATAAAGAAATGACTGATCAGGATCGCGCATATTGCTGACAGCGTCTTTGAGCCCCATGGATGAAACATAGAGGGATGCGCCGAAAGTCAGTACGATGAGCAGGATCAGTATAATAAAACGCCAGCTGCGGATATGTGCCGCAATTTCTTTGCGGACCAACACCTGCATCTGAAAGGATGGCCGTTTATTGGTATCTTTTGAAGAAACCCTTGGATTTTTCATAGGCATTATCTGTAGTTATGCTGTTCTCAAAATATGTATTATAAATATCGTCGAGCTGGTAGTCGTTGCGGTTCACGGAAACGATATCAGCGCCATTGTTTACCAGCATGCGTACCACTATTGCTGTCATATCACTGTCTGTCTTTAGTTCGATCGTAAATCCGTTCACTTTAAGATTACGGAGTCCGGGCAGGGCCTTTAATGCTTCTTCAAACCGTTTGGGGTCGCCCTGGGCATGGTCAAGGGTAATGACGGTACTGATACCTTTCTGCTGCTGCAGGTTTTGGGCAAGGCTTTCGAGCGATCCTTCAACCAGTAATTTTCCGCCAACAAAAATACCCACCCGATCGCATACACGCTGCACCTGGTGGAGGTGGTGTGAAGAAAGCAGTACCGTTAGGTTATGCTCCCTGCTGAGCAGCTTGATGAGCTCAAGGAATTCGTCAACACCCTTGGGATCAATGCCCAGCGTAGGCTCATCAAGGATGGCAACCTCGGGAGCCTTGATCAGCACTTCGGCCAAGCCTAGACGTTGTTTCATACCGCGGGAAAAAGCGCCGGTTTTTTTATGCATTTCCCGTTCGAGCCCCACGACATGTAACATGTCTTTTGCAGAAGCTTGTGCATAGGATTCCGAAAGGCCATTTAATCTGGCAATAAAGCTTAGGTTTTCCAGCGCCGTCATATCCGGGTAGAAACCTACATTGTCGGGCAGGTAGCCGACTTTTCGTTTCACGGCGATCGGATTGCGCGTGGCATTATGGCCACAGACATAGGCTGTGCCGGAAGTGGGTTCGGTCAGGCCCAGCATCATGAGGATGCTGGTTGTCTTGCCGGCACCATTGGGGCCGAGCAGGCCAAAGATCTCTCCGGGATAAATGTGCAGGTCCAACTGATCTACGGCGGTTACTTTGCCATAGCTTTTTGTCAGGCCTGTCAATAGAATGATAGGATCCTTCATCATGATAATCTTTTTGTAGCGCCCTTATCTGCGGCCGTATTTGCGGATGAGAAAATACACCAAACCAATGGCCAATACAATGACAAGCATACCGATCCACCCAGAAAGCAAAGAAGTTTTCACAATCATACGGAATGAAATGTCGGCGCTGCTGTTGGATGATTTGATCTCAAATTTGGAAGCATAGTCACCGGCAATAGTTTTGTCGGGAACTTTTAGGTTGACTTTGACGTCAATAGATTTACCTGCTTCGAGCTGTTTGATGTTCGACGGATCGAAGCTTGCCTCCCATCGGCTGGGTAATTGGGACGTCAGTTCCAAGGTATTGAGCGGCAGGGTGCCCGTGTTTTTGACTTTAAGTAGAATTTCTTTGCTGCTACCAGATACGACTTCGTCACTTAGCCGCCCACTGGGGGTGGTCAACTCAAGGGCATAGGAGCCTTTGATGACTGCTTCGAGCTCAAGCTTTAAGGTATCGGTTGAGGATATAGCCCGTATCGGAATTTTATATTTATCGGGCTTGGCCGTGATCGGACAGCTGATTTCAATGCTGATTTCCTGTGCCTTATTGGGCTGCATCTGAAGGGAAGTCACTTGCGAGCCTTCTACGCGGTAGCTAATCTGCCATCCATCGGGCAGCTGGGCATTCAGGTTGTAGTTAACCAATTGAGCGGATCCGTTGGTCAAGGTCGTCGTATAACGAAAAGGTTCGTTGCTGGGGGCCTCAATATTGATGAGCCTCGCTTCGAAACCGGATTTGAGGGGCTTCAAGGCTTGCCCCGATAGATAGAAACTGTTAGCCAGCACAATAAGTGCGATAAGAAATGGCCTGAAAGAAAAACGTCGGTCTGTGTTTGTAATTAGTAATTCTGTTAACATGATCCAATAACTAAAATTTATATTTAAATAGAATATTAGCTTTTAAAAAATGTCGGTTTGGGTATCAGCTACCTTTTTGAAAAACCGCACCCAAATTAAAAATCAATTTGATAAAAATCAAGATTGAAATAAAAAAATAGTGTAAAAAAATTGTGTTTAAATGGTCTATAGACTGATAGCTTGTGTTGTATGCTAAAGTGCACTTCCGTCAGTCAAAGTTTACTGAGCGGAAGGTTTTCTTGATGATAATCTTGGTATTCTCGGCCAACTCATCCAGTGTACAGTGGATGGATCGTAATTGTGTCCGCTGAATCGTAGCGTCGCTCAGGAGAAGATTAATGCGAAGACGTCTGCTGTCTGAGGCTTCATGCTCACCGCGCAGTTCATCAAACAGTTCATGAATAATCTTTTCGCAGCTTTTTTGGTCAAAACTGGCGATAGTGATATAATGTCCGTGGCTGTACATCTGTAATTCAATATAGTAATTCGACGTTTTCATAATCTTAGTATTAAAGACTGAAAAAATAGGTTAGCCTCCCGTGGAGGCTAACCAGTAAATTTGCTATTTGGATCTTTAGGATATTTCGATCATCCGCGGTTCTTTCTGTTTGGCTTCTTCTTTCTTCGGTATTGTCAATCGGAGCATACCATTCTCATAGCGTGCCTGGATATTGTCCTGATCGACAACCTCTTTCTGAAGTTCGAAGCTGCGTTGGAAAGATTGGTAGCTGAACTCCCTGCGGGTGTAGTTGTCCTTATGCTCCTCGTTTTGTTCTTCCTTAGCCGAGGATATGGTCAATAGATTGCCGTCGAGTGTCACCTTGAAATCGCCTTTGGCCATGCCAGGTGCGGCGACCTCCACTTCGAAGCTTTCTGCGTTTTCCTTGATGTTGACTGCAGGAACGGTAGTACTTGTTGATGAGTAATTTTTGTTGTCCCAGTTTAAAAGCTCGCGGTTAAAATTATCAAACATGGGCGAAAAAAGTGAAAAATTGTTCCAGTTTCTTTTTGCAAGTTTCATAGTAACCTCCTTTTAATGAAGTATAACAATAATTTAAATCTATCAGCCGGCCGACTGTATTAAAAATCTCACAAAAAAAGTACCGAGCTTAAAAAACTGAAATTTTTGCAGCAAAACTGTCAAATTTTACCTGATAAATTGACAGAAAAGATATACGCTCTGTACAACATACCGAAAATTGAAATTTTTTCAAACGATGTTCAGCTCAATCTTGTCCTTATAATAATCCATTTGATGGATAAATAGTTAGAAAAGACCGGGCTTCCTAGAGGTTTCTGGTCTTTTCTTTTTGGTGGAAGCTGCCCACTTCGATGGCACATAAAGGCCATAGGGAAGGGACAAAGAAATGAAGCGACGCGCTAATAACTAGGTTATTTTGACAAGGCCTCCAGCACTTTTAAATGCGATCTAAATGCTGTCCAGAAGCTCCGAAACTCGTTGTATTGTATTTTATATTCCTTGCAGGTCTGCTTCACAATCCTATTGAGCGCAGGATAATGCACATGGCTGATCTTTGGAAAAAGGTGATGTTCGACCTGAAAATTGAGACCGCCAAGCAACCAGGTAAGTACCTTGCTGCTCGTAGCAAAATTTGCGGTGGACTGAATCTGATGAATCATCCATTCTTCTTCGACCTTTGATTGGTCAATGGTTTTGAATTCGGTTTCTTCCACCACATGGGCCAGCTGGAATACTGTGGCCAGACTCATACCACACACAGTACCAGAAATCAGCAAACCGATAAGTGTGGGCAGCCACCCGACGAAAATGATCGGAATAATGACAAATAAGCTGAAGTGAATGAGCTTGCTGACCCAAAAAATAATACGCTCTTTGACCGGAAAATGAAATTGCTCAGTTTTATGTCCCATGCGCCCACGGAAATATTTCTCATAATCCTGATAAAAGATCCACGCTAAATAGGAGATTCCATAGAGCAGCGGAAAATAAAAACGCTGATAGCGATGGTGTTTCCGAAGTTTCTGGTCGTGGTGTATACGCATAAACTTTACTTCGATATCGTGATCTTCGCCATCGATATTTGTATAGGTGTGGTGTGCAATATTATGTTTGAGCTTCCAAAAGTAGATATTGCCGCCCAGTAGATTGAGCGAGTAGGAGAGCACAGTGTTCAGGTTTTTATTGTCCGAAAAAGAATTGTGCCCAGCATCGTGCATAATGTTAAAACCAATCGCAGCGAGGTTAGCTCCGAAAATGACACATAATGCTATTGCAATACTCCAATGCAAAGGTGCGAATACCAGAAGGAGATACAATACCGCAAAGCTGATCAGGAGGATAGCGGCTTTCAGATAGATTTTACGATTCCCGGTTTTTGGCTGAAGTGAATTTTGAAAATAGTTATTAATTTTTTGTTTTAACGTTTTAGAGAACAATGTATTTACATTGCTGAATTTTACAGACTGGGACATTTGGATTTTTACTCGAGAGATATGCTTAATATTTATTACGTTCGATCTTGAGCGATAGAACAATGTAAATATACGCTATAAAATTTGAAAGATCGCGGTAATAAAGTTAAAGATTGTTAAAGGTCATTCTGCCATCCTTGATTTCCCATGGCCCGGAATATACACCTTTTGAATTTTTGAAGCCTCCGGTATTTATTCCGCGCCGAGGTATCCTGCACGTTAATCAACTATTCCATATCAATTTGCCGGAGCGCAGGTTTCTTTAAATGTAATACACAACTCGCACTAAAATTTATTTTACACTGTTCTGTCAGTTAAACGATTGCCTGAATGCTAAAGGTGAAACATTGGTTTTTTTCTTAAACAGTTTGTTGAACGATTGCGGATGTTCAAAACCGAGCTTATAGGCAATTTCGGCCACGGAAAGGCTTGTTGCCGTAAGTTTTTCCTTGGCTTCTTCAATTAACTTGTCGTGAATGTGCTGCTGTGTGTTTTTACCGGTAACTGAACGTAGTAAATCGCTTAAATATCGTGCTGATACATGGAGGCTTTCGGCTAAATACTCTACGGTTGGAAGCCCTTGTTTTAAAGTTTCTTCGCTGTCGAAATAATCGTCCAGCAATTTTTCCAATTGGGTCAGCAGCGCATGGTTAACCACTTTCCGAGTAATGAATTGACGCTCATAGAAACGGTTGCTGTATTGCAAGAGCATATCAATTTGGGACAAAATAATGTCTTGGGTATGCTTGTCGATATGCTGATATTCTTGTTCGATTTTAAGAAAAATTTCTATAATGTCTTTTTCTTCCCGTTCGGAGAGATGTAATGCTTCGTTAAGCGCATACGAAAAGAAATTGTAGTTTTTTATTTTGGTGGCTAGGGGATGGGTATACAAAAAATCAGGGTGGAATAGGAGCATGTAACCTTTTCCGCATTCGACCTTCATCTTTCTGATTTCGGCAATCGTCAACGATTGAATCTGCTTGGGCGCAATAAAATTCATTGTTCCTTTGTCGAAATCGTAATATTGTTGGCCGTACTTTATTTTTGCAGTAACATCTTTTTTCAGCGAGATACTATAGAAATTCACGCAGAACTGCTCCCAGATGTCGCTTTCATCGGGTTTTATTCCAGCTACATCAATTACGCTGACGAGCGGATGTAATGGGGCCGGCAAGGACAATTGCCGATGAAATTCGGATATGGAATTGATACTATGCATCCTGTTTTTGTTATACAAATTTACAAAAAACAACTGCCTCGCAAGGCAGGTGCTGATTTAAAAAATTAGGCCTCAAATTGTTTTGCAATTTCCTGCCTGAACGCTTCTTTTCCGATTTGCAATCGTCTTTCATAGAGTGCATATGCATCTTCACCTGCCAGATAACGTACCTGATCTTTATTGTCCGTGGCGGCTTCATACACCACTTGGGCAATTTGCTCGGCTGTGGATGCATTTTGCATCATCAGACCCATTTGTTCGAACAGTTTGTCTTCGATGTCCTGATAGTCGGAAGCTCGGTTTAGATCCAAAGAACGACCTGCAAAATCTGTCGCTATTCCTCCCGGAGCAACTGTTTTGATGGCTATTCCAAATTTTTTCAATTCAAAGGACATGCTTTCGCTCCAGCCCTCCAAGGCGAATTTTGTGGCATGATACATCGAATGTAACGGGAACCCCATAAATCCACCAATTGATGTGGTTGAAATAAATAAACCACTTTTCTGTGCTCTAAAATGGGGGATAAAGGCTTGTGTAACCCGCAATACACCCAACAGATTCGTGTTGATTTGGCGAAGTATCTTTTCGTCGCTCAACGTTTCAAACGCACCCATTAAACCATAACCTGCATTATTGAAAACGACATCAATGTTACTTATAGCGATTGCTTTTGCTACAGTTTCTTTGATCTGGGCAGCATCGGTAACATCTAATTTTAATAGCCTGATGTTTTCGATCCCGGTAAGTTCGGTTTCATTTTCGGGATTTCGCATGGTTGCGATCACATTCCAACCCGCCTGTTGAAATAGTTTGGCAGTTGCTTTTCCCAAACCGGAAGAAGCTCCTGTAATGAAAATTGTCTTTTGCATGCTGTTATTGTTTGATTCCATACCACAAATGTCTAAAGAAGGCATCGGGTACCTGTTGCCAAATTGAGCTTGATTGTAGCCAAAATGACGAAATCAAAATGTGTGAAAAAAATCATCGCCAATGGAGCAGGAAATTCATCGACTTTGGCACGATTATTTGTTGATATTCGTTATAAAAATGATGCAATGTTAAGCTGATTTTTGCTCGATTTTATACTTTTTGGCGTATTCGTATTGGCGTAATTGCTGTATTTTAAAAATTTTAGAAGATCTATATTTATGCAAGGCACAATTGACGGGATAAGCGGGGAACCACATCGTTCACAGGTGTTCCGTTTAACTTACAAAGGACAGGATTATCAACTGGTGTTGTTGAAAAAGTCTTTATCAAAGCTCGATACGGAATTGCCAATTTCGCTTGATGGAATTGATCAAAAAATCGTAAAAAAAGGCGGCCAGTGGTTTTTTGAAAATAGGCATTCAGATCAGCATTTTGCGACAGAAATCTGGCGCAATTTATCGCTTCGATATCGCCTCTAAGATCAAAAGTCTGCTGTATGGTGGCCCGCCGCTCAATATGCAGCAGATTTTAAGGATGCTATCTTAGCTTGTAGCCATCTTCCGTCTAAACTCCAGTGGTGAGAGCTCCGTTTTCTTTTTGAATAAACGATTGAGTGACTGCGGTTGTTCAAAACCCAGCTGATAGGCAATTTCGGCAACGGAAAGCTCCGACCTGGACAGCAGATCTTTCGCTTTTTCGATGAGCTTATGTTGGATATGGTTCTGCGCACTTTCACCGGTCTGTAACCGTAATAAATCGCTTAAATAGTTTTTCGACATATTCAGCCGCTCAGCAAAGTAGCCCACCTGCGGCAAGCCCTTGTGTTGGGTTTTGGCTTCAAAATACTGATCCAACAATTGTTCAAACCGGCTCACCAAGGGCACATTGTGTACTTTACGCGTAATAAATTGCCGGTTATAAAACCGCTGCGAATACACCAGCAACAGTTCGATGAAACTGACAATGGCATCCTGGCTATAGCTGTCGATCGGACTGTCATATTCGCTTAAAATCCCTTTTCCGATATTTCGGATCTGCTCTTTCTCCCGGTCGGACAGAAAAAGTGCTTCGTTGACTTCGTAATCGAAAAAACTATAGCTGCGGATTTTGTGTGCCAGGTCATAGGTGCGGATAAAATCGGGATGGAAAACAAGGGAATAACCTACTTCGGCATGGGCAGTATCGGGATCAACACTGATCGTCTGCCCGGGTTTAAAGAAGGTCATCAGGCCTTCCCGGAAGTCGTACTGATGTGGGCCATAACCCAATACGCATTGTGCATCTTCTTTGATGGAAATGCAGTACAGGTTGAGCTGAAAGGTGGTCTCGACCGTTGGATGTATATGCTTGTTTTTGGAGAAATCGGTGATGCTAAAAAGCGGATGCTGCGGTTTGGGCAGCTGTAGCGCTTCATGATAGTCGGCGATACTATTGATCCTGATCAGTACGGGTTCTTTCTTTGACATGCTCTTTTTGCCTGTTAAATAATAGCCTAATTTAAGTAAAATGCCATGCGGTTTTTGCTCGCATGGCATTTATATTTTTTAAGATTGCAGCGGAATACTTACATCGCGGGATCCGGTATCCAGTCCGATCGGCAGAATAGCCTCAATGCGTTGCAGCTCTTCGGCGGTCAATAGGATGTCTGTTGCGGCGATATTCTGCTCCACATAGCGCACTCTTTTTGTCCCCGGTATCGGCACGATTCCTTTTTGGATCAGCCAGGCAAGGGCCAGCTGCGACGAGGTAACGTCTTTTTCTTTTCCAATCTGTTCGAGTTCACGCACCAGATCGAGGTTTTTATAAAACTGCTCGCCCTGAAACCTCGGGATAAGCCTGCGGAAATCATCTTCGGGGATATCGTCCGGCGACTTGATCTCACCCGTGATAAATCCACGGCCCAAAGGGGAGTAGGCGACCAGGCCTATACCCAGCTCCCGTGTCAGATCGTATACGCCATTGGTCTCTACTTCGCGTCCGAACAGGGAAATTTCATTCTGCACAGCCGTGATCGGGAAGGTCGCATGTGCCCTGCTGATCTGCTCGGCACTGACTTCCGAAATGCCCAGGTACCTGACCTTGCCCGCTGTGACCAGCTCGCCCATGGCACCTACGGTTTCCTCAATGGGTACATTGGGGTCGGGGCGGTGCATATAATAGAGGTCAATCACATCGGTATCGAGGTTTTTCAGCGAGCGCTCGATAGACTTTCGGATATAATCTGGCCGACCATTGATGCGCCAGGTCACCTGATCCTTATCATCAATCTCAAAGCCGAACTTGCTGGCGAGGATATAGTCGTTGCGCTTGCCGCGTATGGCCCTGGAGATCAACCTTTCGTTTTCAAAGGGCCCATACAGATCGGCCGTATCCAAAAAATTTCCACCCAGTTCCAACGAACGGTGGATGGTAGCTATGGATTCTTTTTCGTCGGCCTTGCCGTAGATATCGCCAGTGGACGCAAAACTGCTCATCCCCATACAGCCTAAGCCGATCATTGGAATTTCAAGTCCCTGCGTGCCTAATTTTCTTGTTTTCATCTGCTTCTTATTTTTGTTACCCAAAATTACGAAGCAGCGCCTGCAGCATGTTTACCCCAATTACGGAAACTTGTAACTGAATTACGGATCTAATCGCTAATTAAGCTACCCTGAATTTATCGTTATAAGCATCTTCCAGGTACTGTCCCAACGTTCTTGTCCGCTCGGTATCAATGGTACTGATGTAGCGATGGAACATCTGCTCGGTACTGTGACCTGTAGCTTCCATGAGTAGCGGAGTAGGGATTTTACCGTAAAAATTTGAAGCAAAGCTTCTTCTTCCGATGTGGCTTGTGATCGCTTCCCATTTTTGGACAAACATTTCTACCGCCCGGAAGCCCTTTCTTTTGCGGACTTTGACGAGGCTATTGATACCGGCAAGTTCTGCGACTTCCTTGATCTGCAGATTATACTTTTGCGCGGTAAGCTTCTCGGGAAATACGTTTAAATTGCCCGACAATATGGTCCGAACGGGTATTTGCTCCGCTTTACTTCACGGTTTTACGAAAGGTCGGCCCTGGATAGGACATTGATCAATTCAGGACTATTTTTTGACAGTGAAAGATCGCTCAAAGTCGTTAAAAGCCGGATAAAACAGGAAGAGATGAAGATGCAGATCATGGGAAATATCCAAGGTTATCCATCAAGAAACGCCGCGGTGACTTCGCTGATCGTGCACAACTTCATCGAGTCGGTCCTTTTACAAGGGATATGGGAAACAGATTTCGATAAGGAACTCAGCAGGGGTACGGACAGTACAGTGCAGGGAATGGCCAACCGTTTTTCCATAATCGTACACAAGCATTATAAAGAAAATTGCAACGTCAAATTCTATGCAGACAAACTACATATTACGCCAAGAAAGCTAACGAATCTATGTACGGAAGTCTGGAATAAAACGGCAAAGAATGCCATTATCGACATCGTTCTGAAAGAAGCGCTGCGTTATATTGAACATACGGATCTTTCTATTTCCCAGATCTCCTATGAAATGGGGTTTTCAGAAGAGTCCAATTTTCGGCATTTTATCAAAAAACATTCGGGTTCCAATCCACTGCAGTACCGTGAAAGAATGCGAACGGCGAGCGATGCATATGCGCATTAGCAGCTGTTTTTTTGTGCGGATTGGTGTAAAAAAATACTGGAACGAATCCCTTCGCCCCAGTGTCCATTAATATTATATTAAATAACAACCCGCAAAAAAGTTGTTATCCAAAAGTAGGGCGATAAAAGGTGTGAAAGTATGTGAATAGCGGCAATAAACGTGTAAAAAGTGGCTACCGAAAGGAGTGTGGGGGGATGTATAGCGGACCGAAGAAATCGAGATTGGGGCGAGAAGACAGGGGGCTGGTTCGGTATTGAATGGAATACTTTAAAATAAATTAAGTTATGGAAAAATTTGAAGATCAATGGCAGGATGGTGATGCGGATGTGGGACGTAAGATTAGAGAAGCCACATTCAATGATGAAGAGATCGGCCGATTAAGGGAGAAACTCAAATCACTTTTGGTAAAATTTGCCGAGCATAAGTTGGTTGAATGTGAGCTGCATCCATTCTTTAGGGATCAGAAGGTTCAGGAGGAATACGATCATACGGTTCTTCTGATCGAAAAGAGACATGCGGAGATAAAAGGGCTGTTTTCTGTTAAAGATAATTGAAGCTTTTTTAAACGATTTCAATCTGACTCTTGTCTTTCTATTAATCCATTTGATGGATAAATAGTTAGAAAAGACCGGTGCTTCTTTGAGGTTTCTGGTCTTTTCGTTCTAAAATAACCTGTCGATCTATGGGCTCGGCAAGATTGAGAACTTAACAAGCAAGATTGAAAAAGTAAAAAGACAAGATATGAACGGATTGAATAAAAATATGCTGGGCGGATTGATCGGTGCACTCGTCCTCAATATAGTGCACAGCGCTGCCAAAAGATTTGATTCCCAGGCGCCCGAAGTGGATAAGGTTGGTGAGGAGGCAATGAAAAAAACAGTACGCGTCGCCGGATTTAAACCACCCAAAGGTAATGCGCTGGTAGCAGCTACATTTGGCGCCGATGTGGCCTCAAATGCCATGTTATATACGCTTATCGGCTATGGCGGTCAAAAAAATAGACTGCTGAAAGGAGCTTTGCTCGGTACTGTGGTAGGGCTCGCAACATTGACTATTCCGGAACAGGCCGGACTCGATGCCAAACCCATAAAAAAGACCAATCGTACGAAGTTAATGACTGTTGCTTGGTATGTCATCGGCGGTATTGCAGCCGCAATGGCCATGAAAGCGATGGAAAAACGCTAAATTTTTTATAGCTCGGGCTTTGATTACAACTTTATAGGTACTGTACGCTACGCGGCTACGGTTCAACTGTACTCTATGCAGCTATGGTTCAATTGTACTCTACGCGACAACGGTTCAACTGTACGCTACACGGCAACGATTCAACGATAGTTAGCTGCGGTGCTGTAGCGCCATTTTATTGAACTGATTAGCCAACTGTTGCGAATATGAATTAATATCCAGCGGATTGTAAATGCGATTAGCCAGATTTCGAACAATAGAAGGAAACAACTGACAAAAAGTGTAATTTACATTAATATCAGGTCTCAAGATCAGATTTTAATCGTTTTGAAATCGCTAAATTAAAAGAATCATGATGAGAAAATATGTTGGTATAATGCTCTTTTTTATTGCTGCAGCGGGTAGCCTACATGCGCAAACGCTGACGACTAAATTGGTACCGATGCGTTTAGCTGCAAGTTTTGACCGCGTAAAAGAGGGCATCCCCGATATGTCCGGCCAGTTTGTCGACAGCAAGATGAAAATCACATCCCTGGGAAGTACAGATTCGACTGCCCGATTTGAAATCGAGGAGCAGGGGATAAGCATTGAAACGGTTGTGGATAACGAAAAAGAGTATCATAAATTGGTCACGGCTGCGGCAAAAGATGTTTCCAAACCAAGTATTCATATGCTGTATACGTACTCGTTAAAGAATAAAAAATTGAAAGTACCGCCGCCAAGAAAAGTCTTTTTCTCTCCGGAGTATGGGGTAATCTGGACTTTGACGTTAAAAAAAATAGCAGAAAAGGAAACCGAAGTTGTACTTAACTACAAATCACTATCGCCTGCATTCGCCGAGAAAATCGAAAGTGAGTTTGAAAGCGACACCTATTATAGCCATAAAATCGTAAAAATCGACGTCAATGATAAGCGAATGAATCACCTGATCAAGGAGATTTTGATCAATCAGATGCATGTCGACAGGGATTATCCCGCGCCAACCTATCCCGCGCGCAATTAATCATTCCACATTAATAAATAAAGTACAGTCGCCCAACCGTTGAATCTGAATCTGAATCTACCCTTATTTTGGTTAGAAATATCCTCAATTCAGCTACAATTGTCCGCCCATAGTTGCGGAACTTTGTCCTGTTACATTTAAATAAGTTTAACATGCAGACAAATGAAATAAAAGTAGCCCTAGTTACAGGTGCCAATACAGGTGTTGGTTTTCAGATTGCCAAAGCTCTTGCTGAAAATGGATATCATGTGTTTGTTGGATCACGAGATTTAGAAAAAGGAAAGGATGCCGCCAATCAGATAGAAGGTGAAGCGCATGCCATTCAGCTGGATATTACCGACAATAATTCAATCAGGAATGCTGTCAGTAAAATAGAAAATGAGTTTGGGTACCTTACTTTGCTGGTCAATAATGCGGCGATTTCAAACGCAGGGATCCCCGGCCGTACAATGTGGGAAATTCTGAGTGCGCAGAAGGCAAGCGTCACATCCATAGCTGAAATGCGCCAGGTTTGGGAAACCAATGTCTTTGGCACGCTTGCCATAACACAGGCCTTATTGCCCTTCCTCCGGAATGCAAAACAATCTAGGATCGTAACCGTTTCAAGTTCTCTAGGCTCACTAACCCTGAATGCAGATCCGGACAATACATTCCGTAGTGGATTTGATGCCGTATATGGCGCTTCGAAAACCGCTTTAAATGGTGTTTTCCTTTCTCTTGCAAATGAATTGGAAAATACAAATGTTAAGGTGCATCTGGTAAGTCCGGGTTTTACAGCGACAGCCCTGAATAACTTTGAAGGTACAGATACGGTGGAGGAAGGCTCACTTGAACCGATACGCGTGGCACTGGCGGAAGATATACCCAATGGAAGCTTTACGGGACCGGCGACCTATCGCACAGAACAAGGCGATCAAGTGCCATGGTAGAATCACACAAAGGAAGACCTGTAGCTATAAGCTACAGGTTTTTTTATAAATTTATTGTATGAAAAAGAAAGAGGATAAGTTAAAACGCTTTATTTCTATATCCGAGAGTCACGAAGCTTTTGGCCTGCCAAAACCGCAGCATCCCCTGATTAGCCTGGTCCATTTCAATCAGGATAATCCATTCAATACCGATATGGCACCAATATACGATGTCCTAAGTTTCTACAAGATCACTTTTATAACAAAAAACAGCGGAAAACTCAAGTACGGCAGGGGTTATTATGATTTTAATGAAGGAAGTATGCTTTTCTTTGCGCCCAATCAATTGGTGGGTAGCACAGAATATAATAGGGATACCTATGCTTATCTGCTGCTGATCCATCCTGACTTTTTCCTGGGTTCCCCTTTAGCCCATAAAATTAGGAAGTACGGCTATTTCTCCTATTCTGTGAATGAAGCGTTACATTTATCTGATCAGGAAAGAGAAACGATGATAGCGATCTTGAATTTCATGAAAAATGAACTTGACAACCGGATAGACGAATTTAGCCAAGAAGTCATTATCTCGCAGGTGGAGTTGATGCTGAGCTACGTCAACCGGTTTTACAAGCGGCAGTTCATTACGCGGAGAAATATCAACAATGATATTCTACTGAAGGCAGAAGCGCTGCTGGATGATTATCTGGATCATGATCATTCGGTAATTCAGGGAGTTCCAACGGTCCATTTTCTTTCGGAGCAGTTGAATGTGTCTGCGGGTTATCTAAGCGATATGCTACGTTCGCTCATTGGCCAGAGCACGCAGCAGTATATCCACCATAAACTTATTGAGCGAGCAAAAGAGAAATTATCAACGACACAACTTACCGTAAATGAAATTGCTTACGAACTGGGTTTTGAGCATGCACAGAGTTTCAGCAAACTGTTCAAAAAGAAAACCGCCCAGACGCCACTGGAATTTAGAGGGATGTTTAAATCAAAGTAAAAATATATGTTCGGAGTATAAACGAGCAGATCAAGTTCTGCCTGATTGGCCCAGATTATAACCCCTTCGCTGTTGACCCAATGCAGGGATAGGGAGGTTTTATTGTTGCAACCCTTCAAAGGTATTGATGTCCGCCATAGATCTTTCAGATAGAAAATTTTATTCATGAGCCTAAAATAGGTGTTACAGTCCAGTTTTGAATGGGCAAAATTACGTACTCTGCAAGGGTAATAATAACGTTAAACTGCGGTATGAATACAGGTTTCAGCTAATATATATGACAATATTATGTTTTGCGCAATATAAAATTATTTTAACTTTGTTTTGTATCAAAGCATCTTAATCTTGTTCTACAAGATATAAAACACACTAGACACTTTTACTTTATTAAAACAAACAGTTTATGCGCTAGGTGTGTTTTAAAATGCATAAAATCACAAACAAATGACGACAGAAATTAAAAACAGAATAAAAGAAGTATTCGAAAAACAGAAAGACTTTTTCGGCACGCAAGCAACGAAGGAAATCACATTCCGTAAAAGACAGTTGCAAAATTTCCGTAAAGTTTTTGCGAGTTATACGGATGCGATCTGTGAAGCAGTGAATATCGATCTTGGAAAAAGCAGGGCAGAAGCAGAATACGTTGAAGTTCAGATTGTTCTCGATGAACTCGACGATATGATCGAAAATATGGAAGAATGGGCAAAACCAACCTATGTCAAATCAAAACCGCATGCTTCGGGAGCGGAAGTCATCAGTAAGTACATTTATGAGCCCTACGGTGTAAACTATATTATAGGTCCCTTCAATTACCCGGTGCAGTTGACTTTCAGTCCGCTGATCGGGGCCCTGATGGCCGGAAATACGGCTATCATCAAACCTTCTGAAAACACGCCCCATGTTGCCCAGGTGATTGAAGATATTGTTAGCGAAGCTTTTGATGAACAATATGTTGCCGTTTTTCAGGGCGCTATTGAAGAAAACACCTATTTATTGAGCCTTGCTTTTGATTACATCTTTTTTACGGGAAGCCCTAATGTTGGCAAAATTGTCATGAAAGCCGCTGCCGAACAACTGATTCCGCTTACTTTGGAACTGGGCGGAAAATCCCCAACGATCGTACACCATGATGCGGATATCGAAAAAGCCGTTCAGCGCATTTCTGCCGGCAAATGGATCAATTGCGGACAGACCTGTGTTGCTCCGGATTACGTGTATGTGCATGAATCTGTGAAGGGCGCCTTTATCGATCAGTTGAAATCTTATCTTAAAGCTACATACAACGACGAATCTTTAGGGAAAATCGGCAAGATTGTTAGCCAGCATCAGATAGGGAATTTAGCGGGATACCTGGATGCCGCTCCCGAAAAAGTTATTTATGGGGGAAAATATGATTTGGAAACGCGCCATTTTGAAGCAACTTTGATGGATGGTGTCAACTGGAATGATGCGGTGATGCAGCAGGAAATTTTTGGTCCGATCCTTCCTATTTTAACTTACAGCAATATCGATGAAGTGCTGAAAGAGATTAATAGCAGACCCAAGCCATTGGCGCTTTATGTGTTTTCTGAAAGTCAGCAATTTGCCGATGACGTGATCGCAAGAACCACCAGCGGCGATGCGGAGATCAATAGTACATTGATCCACGTCGGATCGCATTATCTTCCTTTCGGTGGCGTAGGTGCTTCAGGAATGGGAAAATATCACGGCAGATTTAGTCTGGAAAACTTTAGTCACCAGCGTTCGATCCTGCAGGTAAAATAGCGATAATTCACGCAATGGCTATAATTCACGCATACAATTAATCAATTAATCAGGACCACCTCAACGGGTGGTCCTTTTTTTGGGGGGATATTTCCGGACGTTATATTTCCGTTCCAACCTCAGGTCGGGTTAGTTAACTGTTTAATCCTCAGATCAGATTAATTAACTGTTTAATGAAAATCACTTCGACCTAGCTACTCTTTCTAGCTATCGAAGCATATGGATTGATAACCACGGGACTACCTGCTATTTTGATAAGTGTGATAGCATTGTGAAACCCTGTTTTTTTTGATTGGCAGCTCAATTATTGATATTTGGTTTGAGAGATTCTAGCGGGGTAAAATGGCTTTGAGAGGCCAGAATAAGCGCTGATAGAATCTAAACCTGTAATCCAGCACGTCCACGGCAAATCAGTGGGCGATGGATTCAAATTTTCAAATTTATGGCAAATCAAGAAGTAAATGGAAAAGTAGTTTTGATCGCAGGTGGTGCGAAAAACTTAGGGGGACTGTTGAGCCGGGATTTTGCGGCACAAGGAGCAAAGCTTGTCATTCACTACAATAGTGAGAGCACAAGAGCCGAGGCAGAAAAAACATTGTCGGATGTAAAGGCGTTTGGTGCCGAGGGACTGCTTGTCCAGGGCGACCTTACACAGCTATCAAATATAAAAGCGCTATTCGACAAAGCCGAAGAAAAGTTCGGTAAGGTTGATATCGCAATCAATACAGTCGGTAAAGTACTGAAAAAACCATTTGTGGAGACTTCAGAGATTGAGTACGACAGCATGAGTGATATTAATTCGAAGGTCGCTTATTTTTTTATTCTCGAAGCCGGCAAGCGGATCAACGATAATGGCAAAATCTGTACTGTCGTTACGTCTTTATTAGCAGCCTATACAGGCCTTTATTCGACGTATGCGGGAATGAAAGCTCCTGTAGAACATTTTACAAGGGCTGCTTCTAAGGAATTCGGACCGCGTGGAATCTCAGTTACGGCGGTAGCTCCTGGTCCGATGGATACACCTTTCTTCTATGGACAGGAATCTGAAGATGCTGTGGCCTATCACAAGTCGGCGTCTGCGTTGGGTGGACTGACCGATATTAAGGACATTGCACCACTGATTGAGTTTCTGGTAACGGATGGCTGGTGGATAACCGGACAGACTATTTTCGCCAATGGCGGGTATACCACAAGATAACATGTGTAAGCAAAAGGCAGTCAAAGCTGACTGTCTTTTGATACAGAGATAACAGAGCATGATAACATAGCACAGCTTCATAATACAGCATAGCTTCATAACATAGCACAGCTTCCAATCCGATGTGGGTTCCAAATAGGATCAGCTTATGATCTCAGACAAGTGAAGATGATCTGCAGGAGGTTTTAGTGCTGATAACTGTATAAACGCTTATCGAGACGATGATGAATAGTAAGGACCTAGAAATAGGGCTACAGGATTTTGGGATTTGTACACTCGCCGAATTCCAACAAACCGAAAGTGATATAGCAAGTGATACTTATTACATCATAAAAATAGATGAACCGATCGTCATTGCTGTAAATAGGGAGTTTTATACGCTGAATAGCGGACAGCTACTATTTGTAGGGCCTAGGAAGCGAATCAAATTCATGAACGATGCGCCAATAGGGGGCTATGTGCTATCATTTACCGCGGCGTTTTATCTGAGATCGAAATCCGACGTGAAGATGCTCAACTCCATATTGTTCTATGGCATTCAGAATGCCATACAGATTGAAGGTAAAATGGGAAATCAGGCCTATTTTGATGGGGCTATTATTGAACGCATACAAATGGCGCGGGTACAGGGACCGGAAATATTGGATCTGGTCGCTCATCACTGTGTCGAGTCAATTTTGTTGGAAGGACATTACAGGCTCTCTCTTCAGGGGATTCTATCAAAGCTGTGCAGTTCATCGGAGCAGATTGTTTTTAATAGCTTTAACATTTTGGTATACAAGTATTATCGTGAAAGTACGTCCGTCAGTTTTTATGCCAATAAATTAAAACTTACAAGCAGAAGGCTTTCCGCGCTATGCGCAGCTAACAGCGGAAAATCTGCAAAAGCATTCATTTCGGGAATTGTAGTCCAGGAGGCTATCCGCTTGATCAGACATTCGAATCTATCCATTTTACAGATTTCTTTCGAAATAGGTTTTAGTAATGTCGCAAATTTCAGAAGTTTCATCAAGAAACATACCGGCAAACAACCCCATTTGTTCCGTAACGAAAGAGATCAATAATTTTGGATATCGTATATCATTTGCGGTCTAAGGGCTGGGATGAGTATAAACCAGACAGACCGGTGAGGGCAAGCAACCGCAAACCCTAAATGGCATTTCGCAAAGACTATTTTTTCAATGAAGCAGCCCCCGGGCTGCTTCATTTGTTATGAAGCAATATCCACTGCTTCATAAAAGGCTCTCGCAAAGCGTGACTTTGCTTTTTCAAATCGTGATTCAAATCAAGTATTTATTTCAATAAATTGATATTTGTTTGCTAATTTTATTAGTATGTAAATCGTTTTTAGTATATTTGTTTAGTCAACGAAACGTTTCCCCGGATGCAATATCACGCTCAAAGCATGAGGAATGTACATAGCGCAAGGGTACCTCAAGCTCATGGCCGAACAGCCGGATCTGCTGCACAACGTACCCATGCAATATATCGCATCGTTCCTCGGCATGAACCCCAAAAGTTTAAGCCGTATCCGCAAACAGATTATTAGATGATACTCTCCTTGGCCTATCTGATGGAACACCGGGAATTGCTTTAGTGCAGATCTTGAAAATTGAATCCCACACGGATCGCTTTCAGGCCAACCAGTCCCTGTAGATCTTCCACCTCAAACTGCTCGATATTGTTGTCTAGTAATCCTTTGTGCTGTAGTAGGTTAATGTATCCCAGGTATTCTGTTTCTTCATGTATATTGGAGTAGACAATAACCAGTTTGCCTTTTTGTGTGATGCGCTCCGTCGAGCCCTTGATCTTGGCTTTATCAATGCGTTTCTTGGCAATCTCGTAGCGCACGTTGTAGGAGCCGTCGATATCGAACTGCTTCTCGTCCATACGAAAGCGGATGGAAATGGGGGTGGCAAAGACCAGCACCAATGAGGTCACCTCCAGCTGATGCGGAAGGGCGGGCTGGAGCTGCCTAAACTCGCGTTCCATCGCACACATCACCTGCAGCTGCCACAGCCGTAAATTGCGTAGGTAGTAGAGTTCAAAATTCCGACCGGGAGCGATGGAGGCCCCGATATACATGTTGTGCTCGATACCATCTGTCTTGTAGCGCTCATAATAATGAGGAAAGTATTCTTGGGCTTCTACCTGCTTTTCGTCGAGGATGGCCACCAGCTTTTTGTTGATCAGGGTGATGGAGTTGTCATAATCCTGTCGGGCCTCATAAAAACCGCCGATAGAGAGGTTGATTCGCTCAAAATAGCGGTCGACGGCCTCGGTGGCGACGCTATTTTTGTTGTTTTTCCTGAAATTCTCCAGAATAGGGTGAATATCCTGGTTAAAATAATCGAGCATAAGCTGTTCCGTATCGGTCAGCAGCGCTTGCTGCAGCGTCGTCAGGTTTCTTTCCAAGTCGAAGACCTTTTGCTCAAAGAGCGGTAATCGCTGCGTTTGGTTGACCGCAGTGAACAATGCGATCAGTTCCTTGCTCTGATTCATCAGATCTTGGCGGATGGCCTGATTGCGAGATTCCGAGGAGCCCTGTACGTCAATCTGCCCATAGAGCGGATAAACATGGTCAAAGACGATTTCCTGCAGGGCATAGTCTTTTCCAAAGGCGCGGTCGTTGAGGAAATGCATGGCTTCTTCCTGAAACCGCCATTTGACACTCGGGTGTATAGCGGTATATTCCTTTTGGATCACCGCTTCGATCTGATTTTCAGTTTCTGCAAAGGCTTTCGAGACTTTATCTTTGATAAAGGGCAAGATGAAGTTGAGCTTGTTGGCATTGACCGAATTGAGTTCTCGCACCTTGGATGAGGACATTTCCAATAGACCGAGCACTTTGTCGCCTTCGACGAGGGGAACAAAAATAAAGCTCTTCACCTGTTGCTGCTTGAGCTTGTTGATAAAATAGGCCTGCTTTGGATCATCCAGTGGCAGCTTGTCAATATCCGGTACAACAAAATATTCGTCCTTGGTGAGCAGGTTCTCCAAGGTCTCGCTGCAGAGCATGTTTTCACATTCTTCGATCGTCGAATCGTAAAGTAGATGACTGTACAGATGTTTTTCGACAATCCGTAAGTTGTACTCGTTCCTGACCTTTTCAAAGGAGGTCAATCCGATGCGCAGATCATTTATTTTATAAATCGACCGGAAAATGCTTTCTATTTCTGCCAGCTGGACAGCACTTTTTTCGCGCAGCAGATTGCTCTTGAAGCTGGATACCGCATTTTCAATGGTCGCATCAAAAAGCGTCATAATGGAAAAGCCTTTCAGGATCCAGCTCTGCTCGGGGAATTTGGACTTCCATAGGGCAATATCCGAAAAGTTGTCGACCAGTTCGGTAATATCTTCAGCCGTAAGATCGAGTGCCCGTTCTGTTGGAAGGACATCGATAAAATCGGCATTGAATAGGACGCGGTAGTGATGGATGATATTATTCTTGTCTGGAATATCCAAAAAGAGGGGGGCATCCATAGCATCCACCTTAAAGCCGTAATACTGGCTGATAATAACACAGCAATTGAGAATATAATAGGTATCGGGCGAGATATCACGAAGACTAAATTCATAGTGATCGCCGGCATCCGCTAATATTTTTTCCAGTCTTGCGGTATGGTTGAACGTATGGAGATGGAAGGGAATGGTAATGGCCTTGATCTCATTATGTGTCAGTGAGCTCGGGAACAGGTCGGCCAGCAGCACCTTGATAATAGGCTCATAGCGCAGCACTTCTTCTGCTTTTTCGACCCCATCGATAAGTTCGGGGTATTTGCTGATTTCTTCCAGTAGCGATCGGGCATAGCTGGCCTGAAAGCCAACCGGCGATAGAGCCGCTGCTTCAAAGGATGGTATAATCTTATGAAAAGCGATCAGGGTTTTAAACGGACTGGAATCAAAGGCGAAGTTAAACTGCATAATGGTTGTTCCCGACTAAATTAGATTATTGCTGGAAGATGTACAAAAATATAAAATAATCGGCGAAAAGAAAACCCAAAGCGGACGGATAAAAACACTGCAATGACATTGGCGCCATTGAACTGTGTTTCCAAATAATGTTGTATGCTTCGAAAACTGCAGTGCAAGAATATGAACGAACTGATGCGGTTTCAGCAGTTTTTGTAGTGCGTATTACTTACATTTTTTGATTTTTTCTTTTAGCCTTTTGCTTGCAGTTCTGATGCTCTCCTTTTGTTCTTCCTTGTCGTTGATTAAGAAATGCAGCGATTTAAGATAGCCCTCTTTCGCTTCCGAATATCTTTTTAAATGATAGAGCGCATCGGCTTTAATTTCCAGATGCCCCCAAAAGTCAGGTGAGCTTTTTAAACGCCGTTCTTGTTCCTGCAATATATTTTGCCATTCCCACAGATCGAAAACATAGCTTAATCCCAATCCAATGCCTACAGTTGGTGTTGCGTTGTGACTGAATCCATCAAGCCGGTTTAGTCTGTACCTGATTTGTCGCTGATGCTTAGTCAGCAACCTGTCCATTTCATCGATGTATTTTGTGATCGAAATATCGTCCCAACGTTTGTTTCCGATAGCCATGTAAAAATCACCTGAAATTGAGTTGTTTCCTAAACTGTTAAGATCATTGAATAGGTCTTTTTTATTGGGCCAGTATGCTGGACTTACAGCAATGCAAGAATTGAACAGCTCATTGTTTGTCAGGTACAGATAGGTAGCAAAATATCCACCAAAAGAATGCCCAATAAGCGTAATTTTTTGTGTGTCGTATTGATTTGCTTTTAGGTGGGGGATCAATTCTTTTACGAGAAAAGCTGCTAACTTTTCTTTTTCAAGAAATTCTGTATTTCTATCGACCTGCATAATACCGACCAGATTTGATTTGGGCATTTCACCAGTTGCGGTAAGGTTATCGGCAGATTGCAAAACAGTTCCGTTTATGTGGGTATCGTCAGCATCGAAGTAGATAACGGTCTTCCTTGCCAACGTATCCGATTTGCCCATTAACGATTTGGTCAGTATGACTTTTCTATCGGAATTAAAGATTTGTGATTTAATTGAAAGGGTATCGGATTTTCCATACTGGGTAAATTGCTGACCCTGTAGGTGCTTAAGATTGCATAGTAAAAATAGGACAATGATCAATAGAGGTTTTATTGTATTCATCATACATTTTCTTAATAATCCAAATTTCATATAGATCTAACAGTGATTAATCCAACAAATAGATCTTCTTTTCTTTTAAATTGAATCCAAGCTTTTTGCCCAGCCAATTGATGCTGGTCTTTCCTTCATAGATCAATCCTTCAACAAATGAGACTGTAGGATGCTCTACTTTTACAGAAGAATTGGAGATGGATGCTATATGTCCTTTGTAATATTTTGTTTTTATCTCGGGATTAAACTCACTAGCTCTCTCCGTTATTTCCAGTTTGGACGGATCCAATCCCAAGATAGGGATAAACCGATCGCTAAACCAAAATGAATCATCGCCAGCCCCTGAATCTAATAAAATGTTGATCCTGTACTTGTCGTTTAGATATATGTACGTGGAGATATCAAGGGATTGATCGGCATTGGTCGTCAGTTGTATCGGAATAATTTTGTCACTTTTTAGTTTTGCCTTCGGAAAAATAAGCTGTTTCTTTGTGTAGTCTATTATAAACTCCGTGTCGTAAAGCATTGGAAGGGAAATTAGGCCATTAATACCGGCCAATTTCATGTCGAATGTTGAAAACGGAATATCATTAAACTCTTTACCATTGAATTTAATGGTAGAGGATCTATAAAGAGGGATTGTCATTTTTTCACCTGTTGCGCGAAATGCCGTGAGAAAATTATAGCTTTCATTTTTTTTCAGGTCTTTGGCAAAATCTTCAAAAAAAAGATTAATCCCCCCGCCTGTATCGAAGATAAAATTTCCTTTCTTTCCTTCGATTTCAGCTTCTACTACAATATGACCGGAGGGTAATAGTTGTAATGGAAGGCTTTGGCCCAAGGTGGCAAATGGTAGGATTATGATGGCGATTACGCTTAAATAAAATTGCCTCGTTAATACGGTTTTATACATGTTGGAGTGATTTTTAGAATTAAAGATGAAATGGTCATTTTTAATCGCTTTTGCCAGAATAGCTAAGCGAATCTTTATTTCAATATAAAGATAAATAAAATTGCTTATAGTTTCATCATCTACCTTTAAAACTGGACTGTTACTTATCAGGGAAATAGAATATACAGACTGAGCATGCTACTGACCGGAATGCTTATAATTGTCGTAACCGTCTTTGCTACATGCTTCGGCTATGGTCGCGGCAAGAGCCAGGGTACCTATCATGGTGATTTCGCTCATGTGCAGGCTTGGCTCTTGCATATAGTGTCCAATTACAACCACGGTAATCAAAGCGCATACAAAGAACACTGCGGACCCTAGTAGTGTTTTTCGCGCACCGAATAGGCGGTAAGAACCATAAGGCCATTTTTTGCCAGATAATGCCGCCATCGGATCACATATTGCCAAGGTGAGCAAGGGCAAATAATAAAAAATAGCCCCTTTGTCTAACAATGTCTGTGCGAGAAAGCAAAGATAGACTGCCGCAGGATAGGCCAGGCTACCGACAGATTTTCGGTCAATTGCATGGATAGAATTTAATAAATCGAACTTGATGGACAGCAATAAAATCAAAGTGAACAATCCGCATAGGATGAAAACAGACCAGTGGCTGCTGATCAAAATCGGAAATGACATGCAGATTATCCCCGTACCTACATGGACGAGTTTTCGGGTAAACTCTGCTTTGACCTTAAACTGTTGATACAATAGTTCAGCAAGCGCGAATAGCAGCAAGAAAAGGGTGCCTAATAGGAGCATGTTCTCTAAATCGTTTTTCATAATCTTGTTTTTAAAGATAAATTAGTCCGTACATGGCTCCACTGAATATAAAGCTGTCAAATCGATCCAGTATTCCGCCATGCCCTGGAATGAGGGTGCCGTAATCTTTAATTTGACAGCTTCGTTTGTACCACGAAGCCAATAGGTCGCCCAGCAATGCGGAAAAGCAAATAAAAAGGGCGGTCTTTAAAGTTTGCGTGATGGACAGGTCGATGGATGGAAAGAGGAAAAGGCTGGTACCAGTGCCAATGACCAAAGCGCCAATTAAACCTTCAACAGTTTTATTGGGACTAACCGAGGGAATAAGTTTTCTTTTGCCGAATAATTGACCGCAGAGCTGGCTGAATCCATCAAAAATCACCACCATAAAATAGATAAAACAAACCTTTTCTGTCGATGCCCTATGGCCGAAGTTTATAAACGCAGCGATAAGAGCGAGATAAAGGACCACTACAGGACATAAGAATAGCAGCGGTCGTTCTGAATATAGGTGGGCCTTGACAATTTCGTAAAAACCGGCTATTCCAATGCAAATAGCCAAAAGTCTGACATAGTCCATATAAATGGAAAAAAAGACAAGGATCAAAATCAGGAAGTAAAAACCCAGTTTTAACCAGCGTTCTCTGGTTTGTGCAACTTGACTATTCTTATTGAGATAGCCTGTGACCAATGCTCCGATGCCAAAAAATAACAACACTATATTCGCCATTAATACATACATAATCAAGCTTTTTTTTGTAATTGGATAAGAAATATACTTTTCAGATTGGATTGCAGCTTCGGGAGAATAATCACGAGGACCAATTCTTCCAAATAGGCCAAATAACTTACGGTTAGCATCAGGTGGAAATAAAAGGTGTTAAATCCGAGTACAAAATAGCTAAAGATAAATATCCCCTGGAGATAGCCTGTTAATTTATAGGACCATAAATGGAAGCTGGGAAAGCGTTTAAATCGGATAAGAGCATAGATCTGGGGAACAATCCACAGGACAATAAGTAGGATAAATTCGATTTTATAGGCCATTACAAATCCTTTTTCCAATGTTATCATGCCGATGAATGCCATGAGGTATGTTCCGATATCTGCGATCGAATCTATTTTGGCACCAAATTCCGTCTGAAGGTTAAATAGCCTGGCGATTAATCCATCGAGAATATCGCTGATCAGGTTGATGGACAGCAATAGGATAAACAGATCCCTGTCTGCCGTTAAAAGGGCATAGCTGATAAAGGGTAATGCCAGTATACGATAGGCGGAAAGTGCATTGGGCACATTCCATCTGTTTTCTTTTTTAGTTTCCATTTTATAGTGATTTTTTTCTGCCTAATTTTTGATGCGCCTGTGTAAAATGACCTGCCGAAAGGGCCGCGGCAATAGATAATTCTCCGGCGAGCGCAAGGGCTGCAGCTATTTCGGCATATTTTATGGCCTTCCCTTCGCCATAACAGTCCATCATTTCCAGGCACTCTCTTTGGGTCGGAAGTGCTGTTCCACCACCGATAGTGCCGACAATAAGATTGGGTAAAGTCACGGCTGCATAGAGTGATCCGTCTTTATTCTGCTCCATTCGCGTGATACCCGTTGCGGCTTCGGCAACACAGGCGACATCCTGGCCCGTTGCCAAAAACAAAGCAGCCAATCCATTGGCATAATGCCCCTGTGCACCTATAGCTCCACTTTGGATAACACCCATGGTGGACGTACGCCAATAGCGATCCATCAGCTCGGCTGAAGTTTTAAGGATTTCGGACACGATGTTGGCCGGTAATGTTATTTCAGCGGTTACCTTTTTACCCCTGACATGATTGAAAGCTGCGGCGGTCGCTTTTTTGTCTCCCGAGCTGTTTCCCTCAATAAACCAGTGACTGGGCTTAATAGGACAAGAGTCAATCATAAAGCGGCAGATGGCCTCTGTGCAGATGGTAACCATATTCTGGCCAGCCGCATCGGCAGTGAAATATTCAAAGGATATGGTTAAATGGTTGCCTTCAATCTGTATGCGGGTATCGGTTAACTTAGCAAATCTGCTTGTGCGTTTGACGATTTCCTGAAAGTTTTCTTCCTCTGCGAGGAACCAGGAAACGAAAAGACTTAAATCCTTGATGTTCTCAAATTTGAATACGGGGCTTCTTTGAACTCCTTCTTGCAGACAGATCGAGGTAATCCCGCCGGCGAGCAAACAGGCTTTAGATCCGCGGTGATAGGATGCAACCAATGCACCCTCAGTTGTGGCAAGTGGAATATGGTAATTTCCGTTGGCTGAAGTGCCATGAACTTTAAGGGGGCCGATGACCCCTGTAGGGACTTGACTCATGCCGATGAAGTTTTCAATGTTGCCCTGGAAGAGCGATGGCGATAGACGGGTGTCTGTCAAGATCGGGAATCGGCTTGCTAATTCCTCTTGTTTATTTATTACGGTTTTCATAGCTGGCTTTTAATAAAATATATGTTTATTGTCTTCCAAAGTTATTGTGATAATCGCAGTTAAAATTGTGGGAAACAATAATATAAATTTTTATTTTTGTGATTATCGCAAATAATAATTGGCTTATGTATCAGGAAAAGTTGATTCAGGAAATACAGCGGAAAATTGATCCTTCGAAATCTCTTATTGAGGTGATTGCAGACGCGCTTGATATTAGTTATGATGCGGCGCACCGCAGAATTTCAATGAAGAGCAAATTTTCAATAGGAGAGACGGTGCAGCTTGCAAATCGCTTTTCACTTTCTTTGGATAAGCTATTTCAGCAAAGTGATCACATCTTAGTAAAAAAAACAGCGGAAATCCAGTCCTTTAATGATCTGTCAAATTATCTAGAGCATTCGTTTAAATCGTTAACGGAGTTTGAATCCAATCTTCAGACCTACCTGTATTACTCGGCAAAGGATATTCCGATCTTTTATACCATCAATACAGGGCTTTTGTCTATATTCAAAAAATATGTATGGCTCAATTTGTTGAGTCCAGACGGTTTGGAATTGTCTTTCGAATCTTTTTTGTCGAAAACACCCATCGATAGTAGAGGCCAGAAGCTTTACGATTATTATTCGTCCATCCGGGTGAAAGAGATCTGGAATGATACTACAATTAACAGTACACTCCAGCAGATCATCTATTTTTCCCAGGCAGGCTTACTTACCGCCGAAAACGGAAAGATGCTCTGTGAGCAGCTTAAAGAACTGCTGTTTTCACTGGAGAAAAGTTGTACGCCAAACAATGACCAGTACCAGCTGTACTACCATGAGCTATTGATTTTAAATAATAATGTCCTAGTTGGAAATAACGACAGAAAGTCATTATTCGTTCCGCATACGATGCTGGGCTATTTCATTACCAATGATAAAGACAGCTGTCGACACGCCTTCAATTTCTATCAGCATCAGCTCAAAAATTCCAGGTTATTAAATATGGCCGGAACACGGGACAAGAAAATGTTTTTTAACAAGGTTTACCAAAAGATTGATCGCTATAAAGCACAGGTAAGTGCGGATAATGAAATGTAAGAAGAGAGAGCGATTGGTACATCGTTAAGGTTGAATTTGGGGAAACAGTCCATTTTAAAATGCTGTGGTGTATGGCAAGTTACGAAATATCACTCAACTTCATCTTTACTGCCAGGATGTGTTTGCAGAGGCCTCTGTTTGTCCGGTTATTTGTAAACCAGGTACAGGTACATTGCAGATCATTCCCTTTACCGACGACAATATGGCTCAGGTCAGCACTGCCTTTTACTTCGGCCTTAATACCATTTTTGTCATGCTGCAGGAGCAGCACAGCATCTTCATCAATCAACTTAACGGCATTTTGCAACCTTGGATTAAAGCGTTTTAAGCGTGAAAGTTTGAATGGAAGCTTTCTGTAAAAATAATTGTTGCTCCACAAATCGTAACCCAATAATCCCATACTGGATAATGAGGCTTGCATGGTTTCCATGGTGCCGAACTGAATGTCATGTTTTATGGAAAGTAGCGTAGGTTGAAAAACCTCATTGGTTCTAAAATAATTATTGATACCCAAGAGCCATTCTTCCGGCAGTTGAACAAGCAGGTTTTCGATATGCTTACTTTCACTAGAAAAACCTCGATAAACGCTTTCGGAAAGTAGAAACAGCATTTGTATGTCCTTGAAATCAAGTACTACCGCTGTACTTTGCTGATCTTCGTGTTTATAGAATGACACACTGTCTACATGTATAAGGAGGTTTTCGATCAGATTGAGCCGATGAATGCCACCTATTTTTAAACTGTTAGGCTTGGCAACAGCAGAAAAAGTATAGCTGTTGCCCGATTTAGATAAAAAATATTCAGGCTTAACCACGCTTTTAGGTATAGCTTTAAAGAGCTGCAATGCTTCAATTCTGTTCAATTGAAAGGCAAGCTCCATTTGCGATAAGTAGACCTGGACATTGCCCAGTCCTTTAATCCAGCGATCGGGCAAACTCACTTTTTTTTCTATAGTCTCTGCGCAAGAAGTGATGACCCTCAGCTCATTTGAACCTACACCGACGATCAATTTATCGGTGCGGCCAACGGAATTAAAAGCCCGGATCGTTACATCGTTAAAATCAACATTGGTACAGCCAGCTTGAATAAACTCCCCGTCAATTCCTGTTTGCAGCACGTCAATGCGCGCGTAAACACTGTTGCAGGATGAAAATGCTTCAAAATGAAGCTGGCCATTACCGACAGAAACGATCGGGTCGCGCATATTGATGCGCTGATCTGGGCTAATTGCAAAATGAGAACGTACTGTTTTACCGAGTGTACTTAAACATTTTGAAGCAACAAATGAATTGATAATGCTGCCATGAAAGAAGCAGGGAACCAGATTGTCCTGTTTGATTTCAGAACAATGCGCCAGGATGAACGATTTATCCTTACTCCCCATAGCGATCGTAGAAGTATGTTGATACTGATATTCAAAGTCTACATTCATTTGCGTTTTACTTTACTTAAAAATATCGGATTTACTTCCCTTTGAAGTTGGGCCGAAACCTCAACATAATGAGCGACCAATTTCTTGCTGTTTACAGGGAGACGTTCGCCATCCAGATGTTCCAAGGTTTTTTCCAGACATACGAATTGGAACTTTTTGATCTGCTGTGCTACAAATGGGCGATCTAAATATTCGATAAACCTGTTAACAGGTGCATATCCGGCAGCAAGTAGCCTACCGATGATATCAGCAAGGTAGGAAAGATCCTGTTTTTTATTTAAAAGTGCAAACTGCACATATTCTGTCGCCAGATCTCTTGAGATCTTCTTTTCAAACAATAAACAAACAGCAATATAGAGCCATCCGCTGCCCCGTACCTCCAGGCGATTATCCATCAAGAACTGCATCGGGTATAGGCAGTTTTCCATGTCCGGGACTTCATTTCCTGAAGCGGCATCTGGGATATAGCGGCATAACAGCGGACCAATGTATTGAGGTGTTAAGCTGAGTTGAAAGGCAATGGCTTCTCGAAATGTTGTCGAAAAAGGTGCTGTATGATAGAATAACGGTGGGTAATGTTTGGTTTCTTCCTGCCTGCACCAGGTATAATTCCAGTTGTGTTCCAGAAACATTCTGTGCCAGGTTGCGTATTCGTTTTTGTCGACGACAATTTCGAATGTGATCTCAAATGGATTTACGACAGCGGGATAGCTTTTAGCTGAAGTATGCTCAAATTCCGGAAATACCTGATCGGGCTGTTTGATCCGTGTTACCTGCGCCCAGAGTGCCAATACATCTGCTTTGGGCTTAACCTGGTCTGTAGCTCCCATAAAGTACTGCATCGCAGAAGCGTAATTTCCCTTTAAGGTCTTTACAAGACGAATAGTCTCTTCATCTGTTTGTTGATATAACAATCTGTTACAGGCGACGATTAGATCTTCTATTTCAATGGCAACCTTTTTTTGTTCATACGCGAGTAGGCGTTTTATCAGTACGTTAGGATGCACGTAAAAGGGGAGGTGACTCGGTGTCGACAGAAATGGTAAGCTGTTGTTGCTGGCGAGTTTTTGTCGCATCCAATCTAGCTTATGCTGTGCAAAGGGAATACTATCACTTTTATGGCCAGTTTTTTCGCCGCTATCTTCGCCAATCCAATAATGCATAAAATCAGCGAAAGAGCGCATGTAGTCAATGTCCCAAAAACGGCTGAACAGCTGTTTGCAATAGGGTTTCAATTGCTTTTTGTAGTCTTTGGGGATATCGTTCTGTAACTGATTCAGCCCTTCGAGGAAGAGGTCGAAATCTAAAGCAGACTTCGTTCTGATGAAATGACCGATCTGAAATAACAAAGCATCCCAATTTGAAGGAATCGTGACCTGTTCCAGTTGTTCTGCCAACTCTTCAAACGCGGGGTCTGCCATGGCGGTATCTGCCACGACGGGAGTCGCCTGAGCCAAGCCGAGAATTTCGAGGGTCTTAAGTTTTAAATTAGTGCGGTGGGGTTCAACGAGATCTTTCAGGACTTCCGGATCAGCCCGTTCTACTAAAAGCTGGGCACCTTTTTCCTGTACTTTTGAATCAGTCTGGAGTAACAGCATGGATAGATCTGCGGAAATGTCAAGTGATCTATATTCTTCTTTTTTCAGCAGGTGTTCGAGGATATCCAGGCAGAGCAGCAGTGATTTTTCTATTTTCTCCTTTGGGAAAATAGTACTCACATGATCAATAAATCCATTTTCATCAAAACCTTCCATTTTATAGATTGTCTTGATCTGTCTGACCGAAAAATTAATAAGGCTTGTATTCGAGGTATTCAGTAGCGAAAACAAGAGCTGTTGTTGCTGTAGATAATCGTGTTGTGTTGTATTAAATATGCCCAAAAGTCGGATATGCCAATCTAAATGTGGCTTTTTCCAGTTATTGAGTAAGGATTCCATTAAACCTGGAATAATAGCGCGGTTAAATACATAGCCCTTCTTCTGCATGATCTGTATGACTTCGGTCCAATATTCAGTCACTTTTTTACAGACATATCCCGTACGTGCTTCCCATTTGGAAAGGTCGAGTACTGGAATTTCATAGCGGTGGAATTGTAGAAATACGTTGTCGATTACCGCAGGATTTTTCAATAAAAAATCGGCTTCCTCTTCTGTATTTCTGTCATGCGTATCTACTGTCAACAAACGAGCAACAAAATAGCTTTCATCAAAGGTGATCCAACCTTGTTGGTAAAACGCCCATAGTACCTTGAAATCAATACCGTTGAAACGTGCCTTTTCTGAAGCCTTAACGATCTTGTGCAGATAGTCGGGCAGAAAAAGCCGATAAAAGGCCATTAAGGGTTCTCCGCCGATGGTTGGATTGCTTAAGTAGGACCTCAATGGGCACAATTGCCAAGTTCCATTTAAGCGTTTAATTTTAGCGATATCCTCAAATTGGCGGGTACAGGCAATAAGTGCAAAATTGAGCGTGGCGTAGACCTGTTGACGGTTCTCATAAAAATCAAGTCGTGCCGGGCCTTGTAAACTATCGTCATCCTTTGCTAAAATATCGCGATCAATATCCAAGGCATGTAAATATGCTATAGTTGCTGCACGTTCATTGGGATTGAGCACTTTACAGTGGTTCAGTACTTCTCCCCAATTTTTGTCTCTGATATACTGTTTGAGGTTATTCATACGGTTAATTAAACATTCAAAAATATCATAAATCTGACGAGCTCCTATAAAAAATGTTTTTTTCTTTCGTTGGTATTAATCCACTCCCCGGGTATAAATGGGGATCTTATAGATGGCTGTTGAAGCGGTGATAAATAAAACCGTACGATCTTTACCCCCAAAACAGACATTGGATGTCCATGGTTCATTTACTTCAATATGGCCGATCAGCAGACCGGTCGGACTATAAATAAAGACGCCTTTGCCCGTTAGGTAAATATTTCCTTGATGGTCCAATGTTATCCCGTCAGATCCCTGATCGATAAGCGCTGTCTGTCCGCTGAGCTTGCCGTCAGATTCAATGGTGTACCTATACGTTTTATTCCGTTCGATATCTGCGACATAGAGGTATCTTCCATCGGGCGAGCCGACAATGCCGTTCGGCTTGCTTACATCATCAACTACTACGATGGCTTTTTTCGCTTTTCCTGGAGGAAGGTAGTAGACTTTCTGCCCCGCTATTTCTGGCTTTTTCCGGGTATAATAATCGCGCAGATAAAAGGGGTCCGTAAAGTAGATTCCCCCTTTCTTGTCTGCCCAAAGATCATTTGGACCATTCAGTTTCTTTCCGTCGACAGCTGTCAGCAGGACGGTAACCTGACCATCTTTGCTGATTGACCAGATCTCGTTCTTTTCGTCGGCACAGGCAAGGAGCTGACCCTGATAGTTAAAGTACAATCCATTTGCGCGGCCTGCAGAATCTTTAAAAAGCGAAAGTTGCCCTTTGGTGCTATATTTCCAGATTTTGTTATTGGGCTGGTCGGTAAAATAGATGTCCCCGGTCTTGTCCACTGCCGGCCCTTCGGTAAAGGCAAACTGTCGGGCTATTAATTTTAGGCTGTCCTGATGAAACAACTGTGCGCTGAGGTCTAAGCCATTTAAGGAGAAGAGTACGGACAGCAGGAGTGTAGGCCAGTGCCTGCGAGAATGAGCTGAATGGAACATATCAACTAATTTATCAATTTTCCGGCAATAAATAATTTTCTTGGGCTATATCACCTGGCCTTTGTAATATTTCTTTCTTAACCAAAAAGCTACATTGACCAAGGCAATCAATGCGGGCACTTCCACGAGTGGACCGATAACACCGGCAAATGCCTGGCCACTGTTGATGCCGAAGACGCCAATAGCAACTGCAATAGCCAACTCAAAATTATTACCGGAAGCTGTAAAAGAAATGGCTGCATTTTTGGAATAATCTGCGCCCATTCGTTTACCGATAAAAAAGCTCACCAGGAACATAATGGCAAAATAGATCACCAAAGGAATCGCAATTCTGACAACGTCCATAGGAATCTGAACGATCAGTTCACCTTTCAGGCTGAACATGACTACAATTGTAAATAATAACGCGATTAAGGTGATGGGAGAGATCAGCGGTACAAATTTGCTTTGGAACCATTCTTTTCCATTTAACTTAATCAGGCCATAACGGCTGATTATGCCCATTGCAAAGGGAATACCCAAATAAATTCCGACACTTTCCGCAATCTGACCGATCGAAATATTGACATCAAGACCTTTCATCCCAAATACTGGAGGCAGAACAGTGATAAAGATATAAGCATAGACGCTGTACAATAAAACCTGAAAAATGCTATTGAGGGCGATGAGTCCAGCGGCATACTCGCGGTTTCCTTCTGCGAGCTCATTCCATACAACGACCATTGCAATGCAGCGGGCTAGCCCGATAAGAATAAGGCCGATCATATATTCGGGGTAGCCCCGAAGAAATACAATCGCCAGGATAAACATTAGAATAGGCCCTATGATCCAGTTCAGGAGTAGGGAAGTCCCCAGTATCTTTGTGTCCTTAAATACTTTGCCCATATTTTCATATTTCACCTTGGCAAGTGGTGGATACATCATCAGGATCAGGCCAATGGCAAGTGGAATATTGGTGGTGCCGCTTGAGAAAGAATTGATAAAATCAGACGAATACGGGAAAAGGAATCCAATAGATACTCCGATTGCCATCGCCAGGAAAATCCATAAGGTAAGGTATCGGTCGAGGAAACTCAATTTTTTCCTTTCATGTGCTGGGGCGCAGTTGTTGGCTGACATATTTTTTTGTTAGTGGGTATGTTTATTTATCGAGATTTTCCGCTACAAATTCAGCACTGTATGTTTTGATAAGATCACGTACCCTTCTGAATTCATTCATAACTTCTTCCTCCGTCCCGGTAGCTTTTGCCGGGTCTGGGAAATTGTAATGTAGTTTTTTAGCCCTTGAAGGAAAATATGGACAACTCTCTTTGGCATTATCACAGACCGTAATTACATAGTCAAAGTCTATTGCCGCATACTCATTGACATGATTAGAGGTGTGGGATGAGATATCAATGCCGGCTTCAGCCATAACCTGAATAGCTTTAGGGTTAACGCCATGCGTTTCTATGCCGGCGCTATAAACCTCGGCTCGGCTACCTGCGAAATGTCTTAAAAATCCTTCTGCAATTTGGCTGCGGCAACTGTTGCCGGTGCAGAGTACCAATATTTTTTCCATTTTTTAATGTATTGATTAGCAGCAGCCGCCACCAGGTTTACAAACGGGGCCATCAGCAGCCAGATTAACCATTTCCAGCTTTACAGGTTCGGCTTTAGCAACGGGTGCGCAGCATTCTTCTCCAGCTGACGTGTTGCCACAGCTTCCTCCACGGTTAATGGCTTTGCACTGGGTATAATCTGGAGTAAGGTTAACGATTAAATCTTGTCCGGACACGGTAAAATTACCCGGATACATTTGGCGTGTATCGAACTGCGAGTTGCCAAATTCAATTTTTACAATAGCATTGGGATTAAGCGGTAATTTCTTTTCAACGATATCCACGATAGACATCGCTTTACTTGCCTGCATTGCACGGCCTTCTTCTGTTTCCCTTGGTTCCCATAGTTGGACAATGATTTCAGTCCAGGAGTTCATTACGCCACCACAATCGACGGATAAGATCGGAGCCTGTTTGATTTCTGTGATATGGTAGGAGGGATCTACCCATTTACCTGCTGCATATTCAAATTGTAAAATTTGATTCGGGTTTTGCTGGAGCTGCGTTTTAAACGTTTCCCAGTTGATAAATGCTGTGTTGTTCATGTTATATTGCAATTTAACGATTAATTGATATAAATTTTTTTAGCAACAGTTTGTGTTCTCTTTATAAGAGTCAAAGAAAGCTGCCAGGTTTGTTTTCAATAATTTCCAGGCTTTCGGTTCAATGCAATAGCATACCCGTACACCCTCAATGGTGCCCTGGATAATACCTGCATTCTTCAATTCTTTAAGGTGCTGGGAAATTGTTGGCTGTGCCAATCCTAGTTCCTCAACCAGATCACCACAGATACACGAATTTGCACGGATGATGGATTGAAGGATCGCAATACGGGCAGGATGGCCCAACGCTTTGAGCATTGTGGCGAGCTGATTCTGCTCTTCTGTGAATATTTCTGTCTTAGTAAGTCCCATAATGTTATTGCAATATTACGATTAATTTTTCGAAAATGCCAAATTGGAAACAAAAATTATGTTACGATGATATTAATCGTAGTCTTGCGCTCAAATCGAACTCGAAATGGCCTAAAATTAAATTTGGGGCAAAGGTTTTTTTGGGTATAAAAAAAAGAGACAACCGATACTCGGCGTCTCTTTTTGTACCTAGGGCGGGAATCGAACCCGCACTCCCTTAACGGGAACAGGATTTTAAGTCCTGCGTGTCTACCAGTTCCACCACCTAGGCAGGTGAGCGAAAAACGAGATTCGAACTCGCGACCCCAACCTTGGCAAGGTTGTGCTCTACCAGCTGAGCTATTTTCGCATTGGAATTATTATTCTTTCAATCTGTCAGAACCTTGCGTTCTTCCTTTTTGGTGGTGCCAGCTGGATTCGAACCAGCGACACAAGGATTTTCAGTCCTTTGCTCTACCAACTGAGCTATGGCACCTTTTCAATTTAGCTGTCTGCCTTATTGATGATGCAAATATAGACGGATTATTTGAATTACGAAAGCTAAAAGCGCTTTTTTTTGCGTTTAAACGCCAACCTGCTGATTTTTAAGGAAAAAAAATAAGGGGCTATTCTACACGAATAGCCCCTCTATAGGATATTGGTCGAGTTGATTAAGACAATTTACCAACTTCTAATACCAAGTCAACGATTTTGTTTGAATATCCCCATTCGTTGTCATACCAAGATACAACTTTAACGAAGTTATCATTCAATGAAATTCCTGCTTTTGCATCGAAGATTGATGTACGTGCATCACCTAAGAAATCTGAAGAAACAACTTCGTCTTCAGTATAACCTAAGATACCTTTCAATTCGCCTTCAGAAGCTTCTTTCATTGCAGTTTTGATTTCTTCGTATGAAGCACCTTTGTTCAAACGTACTGTTAAGTCAACAACTGAAACGTCTGCTGTAGGAACGCGCAATGACATACCTGTCAATTTACCTTTCAATTCTGGAAGAACCAAACCTACTGCTTTAGCAGCACCTGTAGATGAAGGGATGATATTTTGGTATGCACCGCGACCACCTCTCCAGTCTTTTACTGAAGGACCGTCTACAGTTTTTTGTGTTGCTGTAACCGCGTGTACTGTTGTCATCAAACCTTCAACGATACCAAATTTATCGTTTAATACTTTAGCGATAGGTGCTAAACAGTTTGTTGTACATGAAGCGTTTGAAACGATGTGTTGATCAGCTTTCAATTCTTTGTGGTTTACACCCATTACGAAAGTAGGGGTGTCGTCTTTCGCCGGAGCAGACATCACTACTTTTTTAGCACCTGCATCGATGTGTTTTTGAGCCAACTCTTGAGTCAAGAAGAAACCTGTAGATTCGATGATTACTTCAGCACCTACTTCATTCCATTTCAAGTTTGCCGGATCTTTCTCAGCTGTAACACGGATAGTTTTTCCGTTAACAACCAAATTACCGTCTTTTACTTCTACAGAACCGTCAAATTTGCCATGTGTTGAATCATATTTCAACATATAAGCCATATAATCTGGTTCAACTAAGTCATTGATACCAACAATTTCAATTTCTGGACGATTGATAGCCGCTCTAAATGCTAAACGACCAATACGGCCAAATCCGTTAATTCCAATTTTCATATTCTTAATTTTTATTGATATAATATTTAATTAAATTATGTATCGGTTCTTTTACAACAGTACCAATACTGATATTAAATTCGTCTGTGGCAACTTCCCGAAGCAAGTGCTCATAATTAAACGCTACTGAACCCGTAAAGTTTACGTCACTGTCCGGATATTCTTTCATTAAGGGCTTGATGTAGGTTTTTATAAACGTACGAAGCCCATTTTTAACCAATTGACTAATGAATAGATGATCTTTATTTTCGAGGACAAAGTCGGTAAATGAATTCAGAAAATTTGTCGGTTGTGGGGAAATATACACCCTTTCCAAAATGGTTTTCTTATCGATGTTAAATTCTCTTTCCAGTTTGTCCCGCAGATCAACAGGTAAGGTATCCGTCATATAATGTTTGAGCAGCTGCTGGCTATTCCAGTTTGTCGCCCCCTCATCGGCCAGAATATAACCTAGACCATAGTTATTGTCAATGATTTTTTTCCCTGTATAATAAGCTGCATTTGATCCACTCCCAATGATGCCAATAATTCCCCTTTCGTCGCCGAAAGTGGAAATTGCCGAAGCAATGACATCATGATCAACGCGTACGCGCGCATTGACGAAAAAACGTTCGAGGACGTTTTTTATTTTATCTTTACGTTCCTTCGACGAAGATCCCGCTCCGAAAAAATAGATCCGTCTGATTTTTTCGGCGTTGTTGATCAGGTTGGTGTTTTTATGCAAATGCTGTAGTATGGAGCGCTCATCTTGAAGATAAGGATTGATCCCGTTCATGCGGAACCCCGTAGTGATCCGCCCCTTGTCGGCCAATCTCCAGTCTGAAAATCGAGATCCACTATATACTACTGCTATCATGTCTGTTCAAATTACGATTATAAAATCTCAGCCATTTCCAATAAATCAGGGCTAAGTTTAATTTCCTTATTGCTGATTGCTTCTTCAATTGGAGTTGTCTTGATTTCATTACCACGAAGCCCAACAGTAACTCGTGTGTTTCCGGCCAATAATTCATTGACAGCAGCAAAGCCCAATCTACTCGCAAGCACGCGGTCGAAACTCGTTGGAGAACCACCTCGTTGCAAATGCCCTAATATACTAACTTTCGTGTCGTAATGATCAAACTTTTCTTTTACTTTTTTTGCGACATAATAAGCACCACCATTTTGGTCGCCCTCTGCAACAATAACAATAGATGACGATTTCTTTTTAATGGCGCCGTCTTCTAAATGACGGATTAAATCGTCAATGGCCGTTTCTTTCTCTGGAAGTAAGATTGCTTCGGCTCCGCCTGCAATACCTGCATTCAACGCAATACAACCTGAATCCCGGCCCATTACTTCAACAAAGAAAAGACGTTCATGTGACGCCGCAGTATCTCTGATTTTATCAATAGCTTCAATGACTGTATTGTTGGCCGTATCATAACCGATGGTATAATCAGAACCGTAAAGGTCATTATCTATTGTACCAGGTATACCTATAATAGGTATCTCAAATTCTTTGGAGAAAAAATTAGCCCCTGTAAAGGTACCGTCACCACCAATAACCACCAATGCATCCACACCGGCAGCGATCAGATTGTCATAGCCTTTTCGACGGCCTTCCGGCGTCTTGAACTCCATGCAACGCGCTGTTTTTAATATCGTACCACCACGTTGTATAATATTGCTGACCGAACGCGTATCCATTTCTATGAAATTTGCATCGATCAGACCTTGGTATCCTTGATAAATACCCGTTACTTGCAATCCCTTATGTAATGCTGTTCGAACAACAGCACGAATACAGGCATTCATACCAGGAGCATCACCTCCCGACGTTAATACACCTATTTTTTTAATTTCTTTTATCACACGCTATATTTTAGGTTTTACGAATATAAGATTTTTATAGTGTATATTCTACACTTTGAATAAATTTTTCAATATTTTTTTGCGCATCACGTTTAGGAAGCGTATAATTGTTACAGATAACCCGATGATTAGTAACCGCTAAATTTAGCTCAGTATATTGCACATAAATAAATTTAGAAGTTTTGTATAGTAATTTTACCGTTGACTGTGTCATATTAGGCTTTCACGAAGGAGAATTAAAAGTTCTTTTGGCCGAAAGAAATGAATATCCTTTTAAGGATTGGTGGGCATTGCCAGGTTTTTTCGTGGATAATGACGAAGAGATGGAAGATGCCGTAAAACGAATTTTGTATGAGAATACAGGTTTGAAAGATGTATTTATGGATCAACTGCATTCCTTTGCCGGATTAAAACGGCATCCAAAGGGGCGCATTCTGACGGTGGCCTATTACGCCCTCGTGCAGCTGGACAATACCAAATTGAAAACCAAACCTGTTACAAACTATATGAAGCAGGCGAAATGGTTTCCCGTTCGGAATGTACCTGAACTGGCATTTGACCATAAGCAGATTTTGGACCTCTGTCTGGAGCGATTGCAGCGGCGTCTTGCTTATAAGCCGATTGCTTTTGAGTTGCTGCCCGAAAAATTTACCCTCACACAGTTACAGCTGGTGTATGAGGGGATCTTGAATAAACCACTCGATAAACGCAATTTTAGAAAGAAAATGCAAAATTATGGCTTTCTAAAAGAGCTCGACGAAGTGCAGACTGGAGTTGCCTATCGCGCAGCACGGCTCTATAAACTGGATAAACGAAAATTCTTAAAACATTTTCAGAACACGGTCGCATTCTAACAGATCTGTTCGTATAATAAAAGGCAAACTCGAGAGTTTGCCTTTTTTGTTGTCAGGTTAATATCAAAATTATTACAATTTCAAAATTTATTTTGCCCAAGATGTTACTTTTTATATTTTTGAACAATTTTTGATAAAAGTCAGAAAGTAGAAAGGAGTTTTTTGAAGAATGGAAGATAGAAAAGATCAAATCATTCATGCGGCGATAAGACGCTTTATGCATTACGGTTTTAGTAAGACTACGATGAATGAAATTGCGGAGGATATAAAAATTACCAAAGCGAATTTGTACTACTATTATTCGGAAAAGAATGCACTTATACGGGATGTGATTGTGCGTTTGACAGATGAATATAGGGAAGAGGAGGAGAAGATGGTGGCGGTGCACGTGGGCACCACTTACGAGCTGATCATGAAAATACTGGAACTGCGCGATGCATTCGTCCGGAAATACTATATGCTGCACATGAACGAAAATCTGGAATGGATCAAGGGACTTTCCATGCAGGATTTTTTTCAATGTCTCCACGACCGCGATGTGAAAGCCTTGTTTGAGATCCTTCAGATCGGTGCCGAAAAAGGTGAAATCGATGGGGAGCATCTCTATGAAACAGCCGAAATCTATGTGGAATTGATGAAAAGCTTATCCTTGATGTGCAATATTTCCGATATCATTTCGGGGATTCCAAATCAGGATCGGTTTGATGAAGTATTGCAGAAACAAAAGCTGGCTACCAAGCTGTTTTTTAATGGTATAAATAAAAAGTAGATATAAAATTAGGACAAATAAATTAGGAATGAAAACAATCAGAATACTAGCCAGCCTTTTATTAGGTACGATGGTTTTCCAGAGTCATGCACAGCAACAATTGAGCTTAAGTGATGCGATTAAATTTGCTTTGCAGAACAAAGCTGATGCGAAAAAGGCAGGACTCGATGTCATAAATGCCGAACATAAAATCGCGGAAGTTAAATCAGGCGCATTGCCACAAGTGAATTTTAATGGTGGAATTACCTACAATCCAATGATCCAAAAAGTTGCTTTACCAGGAGAGCTTGTTGGTCAGCCAGGGACAACCGTTATGGCAGCTTTTGGACAAAAATGGCAATCCACAAATTCAATAAGTTTAAACCAACAGCTGTTTAATCAAACGGTATTTACTGGATTGAAGGCTGCTAAAACTACACGCGAATTTTATGTAGTCAACAAGACTTTAACAGATGAGCAGTTGATTGAGAAAGTGGCAAATAGTTATTATGATGTTTATCAGTCCAAATTGCAATTGAAAACTGTAGATAACAACTTGGAGAGCACAACAAAAACAAGGGATGTTATCGAGGGGTTGTTTAAAAATGGGTTAGCCAAGAAGATTGATTTGGACCGTACAAACGTTGCCGTGACGAATTTAAAAGCCTCTAGACAACAGCTGATAAATGCTGTTGAGCTAAAGGAAAATGCGTTGAAATTTGTGATTGGCATGTCCATGTCGGAGCAGATTTCCATGCCGAGCTCCACCTTTGAGACCGTTGCCTTAGATGCTGTATATAATCCGCTAGACGTTTCTGACAGGACGGAGATTCAGGTGTTGGCAAAACAAAATGAATTGCTTGAATTAAATAAAAAAGCAGAGATCTCCAAATATTATCCGACGCTGTCGTTGACTGCCAACTATGGAAGACAGGGTTTGGGACCTGTTTTCCCAATATTTTCTAAAGCTGAAGGTGTAAATTGGTCCGGCTTTTCGGGTATCGGACTTAATCTGACCGTTCCTATTTTCAACGGATTCCTGACACGTTCGAAAGTTCGTCAGGCGCAAATTGATATTGATAAGTTACAGGTGGATATTGCTGATACGAAACTGGCCTTAAGTATGGCAGCAGAGAATTCAAAGGTTCAGATCAAAAACTCCTTGTTGACGATCGAGTCGAATCGCAAAAATGTGGATTTGGCGAAATCGGTATTGGAAGATACAAACAACAACTATAAAAATGGTCTAGCGACATTGACTGATCTTTTGGATGCAGAAAACGCTTATGCAGATGCACAAAATAATTTAAACACTTCCTTGCTGGATTATAAAATTGCTGAAGTTCAGCTGATCAAAGCAAATGGAAAACTTAAATCACTCATTAACGAATAATTGACTAATACAATATGAAACGCGGAATTATTACCCTACTTATTATTGCTGCTGGTTTAGCAGGAATATTTTTTGTGTTAAATAAGAATAAAAAGAAAAACGAAGCCGAAACTGCGGAAGTAGCCAAGAAAAATGTGGCTATTGCTGTGCGTATCGATACAGCAAAAGTATCTTCCATGGATTTACGCTATACTGCTAACGGAACATTTTCTCCGAAACAGGAAGTAACTGTTTCGGCTGAAACTGCCGGCCGGGTAGTGAAAGTATTGGTTGATGAGGGTTCGCATGTGAGTGCGGGACAGACTTTGGCAATCATCGAGGGTGATAAACTGAATGTTAACGTGGCGAATGCGCAAGCGGCATATACCAATGCGCAGGCTGATCTGAATCGTTTTGAAAGTGCTTTTTCTACGGGAGGTGTAACCAAACAACAGTTAGATCAGGTGAAATTGCAATTTGAGAATGCGAAAAATAACTTAAAAGCTTCTAAATTAAATGCTGGCGATGTAACCATCAAAACGTCGGTATCGGGTATCATCAATTCACGTAAAATCGAACCGGGCACTTACCTGAATGTCGGTGCTGCGGCCTTCGATATTGTGAATGTTGCGACCTTGAAATTGCGTGTCAATGTAGACGAAAAGAATGTAGCGACCTTAAAGATCGGTCAATCTGTTGATGTGACAGCGAGTGTGTATGCAGATCAACGCTTTACCGGTAAAGTAACATTTATCGCACCTAAATCGGACGGTAGCTTAAATTTCCCGGTTGAAATCGAGGTAAATAATGCATCGAACCAATTGCGTGCTGGTATGTATGGCACGGCCATCTTCGGCGAGGGCGTTGCCAGCAATACATTGATCGTACCACGAAATGCTTTTGTGGGTAGTGTGAGCGACAACAAGATCTTTGTGCTGAAAAACGGTAAAGCAATCGAAACAAATGTCAAATCTGGTAGAAACTTTGGTGATTACATCGAGATCTTAGGTGGTTTGCAAAATGGCGATCAGGTGATTGTTTCGGGTCAGATCAATCTATTTGACCAAAGCCCTGTAGAGATTATTAAATAGAGCATACTGTAATCAGTAGCAGATGCAACCCCGGTTGTATGGCTATTAAAAATAAATTATTCGAATGAAAATTACCGAAATATCGATAAAACGCCCCAGTATAATTATCGTATTATTTATAATACTGACATTAGGCGGGTTGTTTTCTTATACGCGATTGGGCTATGAATTGGTCCCTAAATTTGAAATTAACGTCATTACGGTACAGACGGTCTATCCGGGAGCTTCACCTGCAGAGGTTGAGAGTTCGGTGACAAAAAAAATAGAGGATGCCATTTCATCCCTGGAAAGTATCAAAAAGGTGGAGTCGACTTCGTTGGAAGGGGTATCAATTGTCATGATCACCCTCAACAACGGTGCGGATGTCAACTTCCTGCTTACCGATGCTCAACGGAAAATCAATGCCGTGATCAACGATTTGCCGGATGATGTAAAAACACCTTCACTCTCCAAATTTTCCCTGGATGATGTGGCCATCATGAGTTTGGCCGTAACGTCCAACTTATCGGAGAAAGAACTCTATGATCTTTTGGATAATAAAATCCAGCCGGTCTTTGCGCGGATCAATGGTGTTGCAAAAGTAGACCTGATCGGTGGAGAGGAACGTGAAATCCAGATCTCTGTAGATCCGAAGAAAATTGAAGGTTATGGACTGACAATTTCTCAGGTACAGCAAATAGTAGCTGCATCCAATCTCGATTTCCCGACAGGTAACGTAAGTACCCGCGATAACCGGACAACCATCCGTCTTTCGGGTAAAGTCACTTCGATCGAGGAGCTGCGTAACCTTCCGATCACAACGCCGGCAGGGGTGCAGATCTATCTGCGCGATATCGCCGATGTACGGGATGGTATCAAAGAGATTGAAAAAGTAGCCCGTCTTGACCGTCAGAATACAATCTTATTGCAGGTCTTTAAACAGTCTGATGCAAATGCGGTAGCGGTATCCGAAGCGGTCAAGAAAACGATTGCTGTACACGATAAAAACGGAAAAGTAATTAGCGGTGTAGAGAAGGATTATGCGGCACAGAATATTAAAATTCTAGTGGCCAATGACTCTTCAGAATTTACATTGAATGCGGCCGATAACGTGATCCACGACTTAATGATTGCCATTGCATTGGTGGGCTTTATCATGTTGTTCTTCTTGCAGAGTTTACGTAATGCGGCGATCACCATGGTGGCGATTCCTTTATCTTTGATTGCTACCTTTATTGGCTTGCTTCTAATGGGCTATACCCTGAATTTGATGTCTTTACTAGGTTTATCCCTGGTGGTCGGTATTCTTGTGGATGATGCGATCGTTGTTATCGAAAATATTCACCGCCACATGGAGATGGGTAAAAACAAGGTGCGTGCGGCATTTGATGGTGCTTCGGAAATTGGATTTACAGTAACGGCGATCACCTTGGTTATCGTGGTGGTGTTCCTTCCGATCGCGATGTCTACGGGCTTGGTGGCCAATATCCTGGCGCAATTCTGTGTGACTGTAATCATCTCGACTTTATTATCCTTATTGGTGTCATTTACGGTAGTACCTTGGTTATACTCGCGTTTCGGTAAATTGGAGCACTTGAGCAAAACATCTTTCTTTGGCCGTATTATTCATGGCTTTGAAAGCGGTTTGAACAGCTTCACACATTGGGTTGCAGGATTATTGACATGGGCTTTACAAAACGTTGGTACAAAACTAGCTACTTTGTTTTTGGCTATTGGTTTGCTTGTGGCATCGTTTTTTTTGGTCGGTATGGGTTATATCGGTTCGGACTTCTTCCCGAGTATCGACCGTAAGGAGTTTTTCATCCAGTTGGAACTCGATAAAGACGCTTCCCTGGAGAAGACCAACTTATTGACGCAGAAAGCGGAGGCTTATATTAAATCGAAACCCGATGTCAAAGAAATTATTACGACAGTGGGGCAGTCCTCGGACGGTATGGCCTCGACAACGGGTTCGCGTTACAAATCGGAGATCCACGTGATCCTCGACAAAGAAAATTTTGAAGGCAACTCACAGGTATATTCAGCGACGCTGAAGCGTGAACTCGAAAATAAACTGATCGGTGCAAAAATCAAAACGGTCAATGTGGGTATCATGGGAGCGGAGCAGGCGCCATTGAAGCTGACCATTATAGGTGCTTCTGTCGAAGATGCACAGGAATTTGCGGAGAAGGCGGCAGATCAATTGCGCAAGATCCCTGGAGCAGCGGGTGTCAAATTGACTTCTGAAGCGGGAAACCCCGAGATCAATGTGAAGATCGACCGTGATAAAATGACCTCTTTGGGGCTGAATGTCTCTACTGTGGGTATGACGATGCAAACGGCATTTTCAGGAAACACGGATAACAAATACAGAGCCGGCGATAATGAGTACGATATCAATATCCGCTATGCGGAAAATGGTCGTGCCAATATCGACAACGTGCGTGATCTGAAATTTATCAATAATCAGGGTGCTTCCATTTCTTTGGATCAATTTGCCAATGTAACTTATGGCTCGGGACCTACTTTGTTGGAACGTCGCGACAAGTCGCCGGCAGTATCCATTCAGGGACAGGCCATCGGTAGACCGATGGGTACCGTAGCGCAAGAGTGGCAGGCACAGTTTGAAAAATTGCCGCGTAAACCGGGAATCGTCTTTATCTGGGGTGGTAACATGGAGAACCAAACCGAAGGTTTTGGTACTTTGGGAATTGCCTTATTGGCATCTATTATCCTAGTATATTTGGTAATGGTTGCTTTATACGATAGTTTTATCACACCATTTGTGGTCTTGTTCTCGATTCCATTGTCGTTTATCGGAGCCCTGTTGTTCTTGGCTTTGGGAAATCAGACCTTGAATATCTTTACGATTTTGGGTATCATCATGTTGATTGGTCTAGTGGCCAAGAATGCGATCATGCTGGTTGATTTTGCCAACCATCGTAAGGAAGCTGGCGATAACACGCACGATGCATTGGTGGCAGCCAATCATGCACGTCTTCGTCCGATTTTAATGACGACAATTGCCATGGTATTTGGTATGATTCCTATTGCAATCGCTACTGGAGACGGTGCCGATATGAATAGAGGTCTTGCGATTGTTATCATCGGTGGTTTGTTATCTTCTTTATTTTTAACCCTGGTTGTTGTACCAGTGGTGTACTCCATTTTTGACAGTCTTCAACGTCGTTTTGGCAAGAAGGAAAAAACAAATTATGAAGCCTTGATGAAGGAAGATTATGACCATGCAGATGTGGCAGAACACTAAAAAATAATACATTTTACAATAGAAAAAGGCGACTAATAAAACATTAGCCGCCTTTTTTGTGTTAATTCTAGGTTAATCAATCGATTGCGTAGATATTTTTTATTACATTGCGGCGCATTAACAAAATATACACTTAAAATTGAGACATACATGTGTGGAATTGTAGGATACACAGGTTATCGTCAGGCGTATGGTATCGTCATTGACGGATTACAAAAGTTAGAATACCGTGGTTATGACAGTGCTGGAGTGGCATTGCATAAAGGTGAGCAGATCGATGTTTACAAAAAGACAGGTAAAGTCGCAAACTTGGAGGAGTTTGTGTATGGCAAAGATCTACAGTCGACCACAGGGATAGGCCACACCCGTTGGGCTACCCATGGTGAGCCTTCTGATCGGAATGCACATCCGCATTATTCCAATAGCGGGCGTATTGCGATGATTCATAATGGCATCATTGAAAACTATGCTTCCTTAAAATCAGAATTAATCAATAAAGGTTATACATTTAAAAGTGATACCGATACAGAGGTTCTGGTCAACTTTATCGAAGAGATCCAAGTGCAGAATGAATGCTCTTTAGAAGAAGCGATTCGTATTGCTTTGAAACGGGTCGTAGGGGCCTATGTGATCCTTGTATTGGAGGCTGGTCATCCGGATCGTATTATTGCAGCGCGTAAAGGAAGTCCTTTGGTGATTGGTATCGGTAAAAATGAGCATTTTTTGGGTTCAGATGCTTCCCCGATGCTAGCATATACCAAAGAAGTCGTTTATATCAATGACTACGAATTGGCTATTATCACTCCGGAGGAGTTGATCCTTAAAAATCTGGGTAATGAGCGCATCACGCCTTATGTCCAAAAATTGGATCTGGAGTTGTCGGCTATTGAAAAAGGTGGCTTTGATCACTTTATGTTGAAAGAGATCTTCGAGCAACCGCAAACGATCTTTGACTCCATGCGTGGACGTCTGGATCTGCAATCCCATCAGATTACATTGAGTGGCATTGAAAAATTTGCGAATGAGATCAGCAATACCAATCGCATTGTGATTGTTGCCTGTGGTACGAGCTGGCATGCCGGACTTATTGCAGAATATGTTATTGAGGAATTATGCCGTATTAATGTAGAAGTTGAATATGCGTCGGAATTCCGCTACCGTAATCCGGTTATTCATCCAGGGGATGTTATCTTGGCGATTTCCCAAAGTGGTGAAACGGCTGATACATTGGTTGCGTTGGAAAATGCGAAAAAACAAGGCGCTATCATATTGGGGGTTGTCAATGTTGTTGGATCTTCTATCGCACGACTTTCGGATGCAGGTGCCTATACACATGCTGGACCTGAAATCGGTGTGGCGAGTACAAAAGCATTTACGGCACAGTTGACTGTATTGAACCTGATCGCCTTAAAGATTGCTTCTTTGAGAGGCTCGATCAGCGAAGAACGTTATCAAAAACTTGCACAGGAATTAAATGAGGTGCCTGAAAAGGTCCAGTGGATTTTGGATACGCAGGTTGATAAAATCAAAACCATCGCCAAAAAGTACAAAGATGCCCGAGACTTCCTTTTCTTGGGTAGGGGGTATAATTTCCCGGTTGCCTTGGAAGGTGCGCTTAAACTCAAGGAAATTTCCTATATCCATGCCGAAGGTTATCCTGCAGCAGAAATGAAGCATGGGCCTATTGCATTGGTTGACGAGAACTTACCGGTTGTTTTTATCGCTACAAAAGATGCTTATCACGAGAAGATTGTTTCAAATATTCAGGAGATCAAAGCGCGTAAAGGAAAGATTATATCGGTGGTTACCAAAGGCGATGCTGTTTCAGAAAATCTATCGGATGATTTTATGGAAATTCCGGAGGCCGATGAGATCATTGCTCCATTGATTTCGGTTGTACCATTGCAACTGCTATCGTATTATATTGGTGTAGAGCTAGGCTTGGATGTGGACAAACCACGTAACCTGGCGAAGTCGGTAACTGTAGAGTAAGGAGGCCGATGAGTGTATTGAAGAAGAAACCTTTGGAACAGCTGGGCTATGGATTTATCCCAGATGAGTTTATTCCAACAGGACAGGACGAATATACCCTGCGCTTTCAGCAAAACCCGCGTAATGACTATCGTGATCTGACGGAAACGGAGGTTCAACAGTTGATTAACAATGGAAACTGGTCCAGAGACTGGTCCAAGGTCAAAGTATCGGCAGTCTTTGATCCGAATCAGGTTCAGCACTGTAAATTCTATGGTCTGGTCCGTATTGGCAATTTGAGTCCGAGTTACCTGGATTACCGCAATTTGCAGCTGCCCATTGGCCTGTATCATTCGACGATCATCAGTTCGGACTTTGGCGACGATGTTGCTGTCCACCATGTGGGTTACTTGTCCTACTTTATTGTTGGTAATGAAGTGCTGTTGAGCCAGATCAAGGAAATGGAGACCGGTAGTACAGCCAAATTCGGTAATGGTATTCTCCGTGATGGTGAAGAGTCAGAAAAACGGATCGAGCTGGAACTCTGCAACGAAAATGGTGCCCGTTCGGTTTACCCTTTTGACGGTATGCAGGCTGCAGATGTATACCTTTGGACCCGCAATCGACATGATCATGCTTTACAGCAGCGATTTGGAGAACTGACTGATCAGAAATTTGGAAGTCAACGGGGCTATTACAGTCAGATTGGCGACCGTTGCGTCATCAAAAATACGTTAACGATCAAGAATGTCAAGATCGGAACTGATGCTTATATCAAAGGGGTGAGTAAGCTGAAAAATGTAACCGTCAATTCCTCGCAGGAATCGTATACACAGATCGGAGAGGGTTGTGAGCTTGTTAATGGAATTATTGGCTATGGCTGTCGTATATTTTACGGCGTTAAAGCTGTACGTTTTATCCTGGCTTCCTATTCGCAGTTGAAATATGGCGCGCGCCTAATCAACTCTTATTTGGGAGACAACTCGACAATTTCCTGTTGTGAAGTGTTAAATTCCTTGATTTTTCCAGCGCACGAACAGCACCATAACAACTCGTTTTTATGTGCGGCATTGGTGATGGGCCAAAGTAATATGGCTGCTGGAGCAACCGTAGGATCCAATCACAACTCCAGAGCTGCGGACGGTGAAATTATTGCGGGACGTGGTTTTTGGCCTGGACTCTGTGTGAGCCTAAAACACAACTCCAGGTTTGCATCGTATTGCCTTATTGTAAAAGGGGATTTTCTGCATGAACTGGATATCAAGTTGCCTTTTACCTTAGTGAGCAATGACGTACAACATGATCAACTGGTCTTGATTCCGGGGTATTGGTTTATGTACAATATGTATGCTTTGGTACGGAATGCCAATAAGTATGCGGCGCGGGACAATCGACATTTTAAAAACCAATATTTTGAATACGATATGTTGGCACCGGATACGGTGAATGAAATGTTTGAAGGGATGGATATGCTGGCCTTGGCCGTGGCAGATAGTCTCCACAATGCAGTTGGGAAGGATAAGCACGAACGTATTGTTGCCGGCCGGGCACTGCTTGCCAACAACATGGACCTAAAAGATCAGACAATTTTGCTGCAAGGAGCCGAAAATTCACGCAGACCGACTGTTATTCAGAAGGTTGGCGAGGCTTATCATTTATATCGTTCGTTTATTAAATACTATGGTGTACTGCACCTGATGGATGCCCTCGAGGAAGACCTGTCACTGCAGGATATTATTGGAACCTTATCGGGTAGATCGCGTACGAGCTGGGAAAATATAGGTGGACAGCTGATCGAAAGCAATGCCCTGCAAACTTTCCTAGATGACGTCAAATCAAAAAAAATAGATTCATGGGATGATATTCATGAATTCTATCATGATAAAAGTAAAGCATACCCCTTAGATAAACGTGAACATGCACTCTTGTCTTTAATAGAAATCTTAAATTTGGAAGGTATGGTTCTATCAACAGATAAAATTGTATCTTTGTTGGATCAGGCGCTTGGACACCGTATCTGGATTGGTGAACAGATTTATAAATCCCGTGCCAAAGACTACAAAAATCAGTTCAAAAACATGGTTTATGCCAATGATGAAGAACGTGATATTGTGGTAGGAAAACTAGAGGAAAATTCTTTTATCAATCAACAACAAAAAGAATTAGAGATATTTAAGATAAGGGTTGCTAATTTGAAAGGGCAATTTTAAAAGAAAGGCTTCCGCTCGGAAGCCTTTTCTTTTTTTGTGAACCACGTATTAACGGTCTTGACAGCTGGTAATATCCCAAAAGTGGCGTTGTATATTCTTTTTCTGCGATAGCCAGAAGTGGTCAAACTTTGATTTCTTCCTGTGCTGTGAAGCGCATCGCAGGTCCTTAGTCGTTGATCTTATCAAGTGGTTTGCGTTTATTGTCTTTGATCTGCTTAAAGTGGCTTGGCGTCAATCCGGTTACTTTTTTGAATTGATTGCTTAAATAAGCAACACTGGAGTAATTGAGTTTATAGGCAATTTCACTCAACGTAAGTTCATCGTAAACCAATAACTCTTTGACATATTCAATTTTCTGGCCGATGACGTATTTTTCGATGGTTATGCCTTCAACATCCGAAAAAAGATTGGAGATGTAGTTGTAATCATGGTGCACTTTCGTGCTGATGATTTCGGAAAGATTAAGGGTGGTGTCGTTATGTTGATTACGGATAAGATCCAATACGATATGTTTTACCTGTTCGATGATGACGGTTCTTTTATCGTCAATCAATTCAAAACCAAGTGCCGAAAAATTTGAGGCAAGTTGCTTGCTCTCCGCTTTGGTCAGCTCTTCTTCAATCTCAACCTGGCCCAAAGAAATATGCTTAACATGGAGATTGAGCTTAGCCAATTCATTTTCAACAACCATAATGCATCTATTGCATACCATATTCTTTATTGCAAGTTTCATATATAAATTATTACTGATTTAAGTCTGCATCCAATGGTAGTTATGAATGCTTCACATATTGTCGTTTAGAGGTCCTATGGAATTTCCTGTTGATTTTGTGCAGGTGTATTTAATTCTTGGATGCCGTGCATGCTGTGATGTGGTCATCGGTATTTGTGTTTATCACATTGGATATTCCATCGGAATTATTTTAAATACAAGTTACTAATGTAAACTCAAAAATCGATAATTTATTAGACATGGGGTTGTAATATTTCGGGTTTATCTTGTAGTATTTTGAAAACGGGGTATAGGGTTAAATAGGGGGAACGGCTAAGCGGCCAGCGGATGAGCGTAATGGGCGGGCCATTCGACGCTTTAGCCTTGAGGACGTTAGGGGTATGTTTCAGTCAAGAGTTATTTTAGTTATGTCTTTATTCCAGTTAGGGTTTTATTTCAATAGCTGTGCCTATCGGAACAGCATCAAAAAGTTCGTCAATCTCTGCATTTGTAAGTGCCATACAACCGAAAGTCCAGTCCATGTGGCGCTGCAATTTACCGATAAAGCCTAGTCCGTTTCGAAGTCCGTGGATCTTGATGTCGCCACCGGCATCTTTTCCTAAACTTTTGGCGTGGGCAATATCCTGTTCATTTGGGTAGGAGACCCCCAGGTTTTTGTGATAGCTGCTATATTGATTTTTATCGTTGATCGTGTAAAGCCCTTCGGGTGTTTTTAAATCGCCTTCAAATTCTTTGGCGCCCACAGGTTGGCCGCCCAATGAAATACGGTAAGATTTTAGGAGCTTTCCCTTACTATAGGCCAATAGTGTTCTTTTTGATTTATAGACGATAAGCTTGTCTACTTTGGCATGCTGATCCAACGTTGGTTCTGGATAAAGATTATAGCCTATCAGGCCCAGGCAAAGTAAGATGACGAGGCTGATTACTGTTTTTAAAACTATTCGACGATTTCTTGGTCGCTTCATCTTGGAGATTGTTAGCTAATGGATAAAACGTTTAGACCGAGTGCCTAACCTAGGGCCCTGCACTCGGCCTACTAATGTATTTTGATGCTGCAGCTTAGAATTCGCGGTCAACATCTTTGTCGCCACGTCCCGAGAGGTTCACAATAGCGACTTTGTTTTTGTCTTTTAGCAATTTCACCGCAAGGGCAACAGCATGGGATGATTCAATGGCCGGAATAATACCTTCCAGTCGGGAAAGTAGCTTGTAGGCTTCAATCGCTTCTGCATCTGTCACGGGGTGATAGTTTGCACGATTGCTATCTTTTAGCTGGGCATGTTGTGGCGATATCCCCGGGTAGTCAAGGCCTGCAGACACCGAGGTTGACGGGATCGGGTTGCCCTCATCATCGACCAAACAGTACGAAAAGGTTCCCTGGAATACGGTTGGTTTGCCAAAAGAAAGTGTCGCAGCTGTTTTTGGATAAGTTCCGGTTCCACCGCCTTCGCCACCATGAATTTCGACCTCATGATCATCGAGGAAACCCGAAAATAAGCCAATGGCATTTGAGCCACCACCTACACAGGCGAAGATGCTGTCTGGAAGGCGCCCTTCCTGATCAAGTATCTGCTGGCGTGCTTCCTTACCGATAACGCTTTGAAAATAGCCGACCATTTTTGGATAGGGGTGCGGGCCGACATGAGATCCCAGTAGATAATAGGATGTTGGATTTTCAACGTAATACATCAAGGCCGCATCGACGGCATCCTTCAATGTACGGCTACCTAAGTTGGTCGTTACAACTTCGGCGCCTAACAATTCCATGCGTTTGACGTTCAGCGCCTGGCGTGCAGCGTCAATTTCGCCCATAAATACTTTACATGGTATGTTTAACAATGCAGCCGCTGTTGCTGTTGCAACACCGTGTTGACCGGCGCCAGTTTCGGCAATGATCTCTGTTGCTCCCATCTGTTTGGCCAGAAGAATTTGACCGATACAGTTGTTTATCTTGTGGGAACCAGTATGGTTGAGATCTTCCCGCTTTAAATAGATTTTGGAACCGATATACTCACTTAAATTCTTGGCGTAATATAAAGGTGAGGGACGACCGACATAATGTTTTAAGATTGCAATAAACTCTTTCTGAAATTCTTCTTTTTGGACATGGCTATCGAAAAAAGAAGCCAGTTTATTTAATTGCTCTTCCAGTACCGGGGGGATATAAGATCCGCCGTACGCTCCATATTGGCCATTGTATTGAAGCATCTTTTCGTTTGCTTCGACAGATGCTGCTTGTGTTAGACTCATTTTAGGCTTAAGTTTCTTGTTGTAAAAGGATATATTATTTATTGAAGCCTAATATAGTAATCTTTGTAGGTATTGGGAAAAAAAAACAGGCATCTTTTCTAGAAAAGATGCCTGTTAAATCTTGTATTTGCAAACAAGGATATATTGCGCCCTGTTTTAAGCTTTGGTTTTCCGGAAGATAAAGTAGAAACCCACCAGGATAAAAGGTATACTCAGTAATTGGCCCATGTTTAAAGCCATACTTTGCTCGAAGGCTTCCTGATCAATTTTAAAATGTTCCAACACCATACGTGCACCAAATAATAAGACTAGGAATATGCCAAATAATTGACCTTTTTGGCGATTGGGGTTCGATTTGAATAGGGAACCGATGATAATAAAGATCAAAATATAGGCGATTGCTTCATAAAGCTGTCCCGGATGGCGCGGTACATTGTCGACACGTTCAAATACGATAGCCCAAGGTAGATCTGTAGGCGTACCAATTATTTCAGAATTGAAGAAATTTCCGATACGGATAAGTGCACCGGCAATAGGGACTACGACAACCAATCGGTCCGCTAGCCATAGAAAGTCGGTTTTTGTTTTTCTGCAGAATAAATATAATGCGAGGATAATTCCGATGGCGCCACCGTGAGAAGCCAAACCTGCAAAGCCGGTGATATGAAATCCTGTTTTATCCCATTTAAATGGAAGGAAGATTTCAAGTATATGATCTTTGTAATAGTCAAAATCGTAAAATAGGCAGTGTCCTAATCGAGCTCCGATCAAAGTGCCCAGGAAAATATAAATTGAAAGCTGATCCAGCTGTTCTTGTGTGCGGCCTTCCTTTTTGAATATACGCAACATGATCACGTATGAAACAAAAAACGCTAATAACCAGCATAAGGCATAATAGCGAAGGGCAAAGGCGCCAAAGTTGAACATTTCAGGGTCAATATTCCAATGTATTGCACTTAATATTGAATTCATAAATTTTATAGCTGTTTAAATTACTTTGGAGTAAAGATAAGCTTTAATCTCATTTTTTATTCCTACAATTTGTTTTTAAATATAATATCATTGGGCTGCGAACTTAATTTATTCATCGTGAATGAAATATTGTCTTTTGCTGATCCTTTTTACTAAAATAAAGGGCTATGATCTAAAATAAATTGCGCAAACAATATTTCAAAAAACATTTTTACTTTTGCATTTCATTGAAATTTTCATATTTTGACGAAAGTAAATAGAAAAGGAAAAGATGGCAGAAAAAAACAAGAAAAAAGAGCCGAAGCACAACGCGGTTGTGACTAAAGATTCGCTTTCATTTTTTGAAAAATATATCAATAATGCTTCTCCTACAGGATTTGAGTGGGAAGGACAGCGACTGTGGTTGGATTATTTGAAGCCTTATGTCGATGATACATTCGTTGACAACTACGGTACAGCTGTAGGGGTAATCAATCCAAAAGCGGAGTACAAGGTCGTTATAGAGGCTCATGCGGATGAGATTTCTTGGTTTGTCAATTACATTACCAAAGATGGACTGATCTATGTGATTCGTAACGGTGGTTCGGATCACCAGATTGCACCGTCTAAGCGCGTGAATATCCATACGGAAAAGGGCATTGTCAAAGCTGTATTCGGCTGGCCGGCAATTCATACACGTTCGGGAGAGAAAGAAGAAAATCCTTCGCTGAAAAATATCTTTTTGGACTGCGGCTGTAGTACCAAAGAAGAGGTTGAAGCCCTGGGTATACATGTGGGTTGTGTTATTACCTACGAAGATACATTCTCTATCCTCAACGACCGTTATTATGTTGGGCGGGCTATGGACAATCGTGCCGGTGGTTTTATGATCGCTGAGGTTGCTCGTTTGCTAAAAGAGAATAAAAAGAAATTGCCATTTGGATTATATATCGTAAATTCGGTGCAGGAAGAGATTGGTTTACGTGGCGCCGAAATGATTGCAGATCGTATCAAACCGAATGTCGCTATCGTAACCGATGTGACACATGATACACAAACTCCGATGATCAATAAGATCACGCAGGGAGATCTGTTTTCAGGAAAAGGCCCTGTATTGTCTTATGCTCCAGCGGTTCAGATCAATCTGAATAAACTGTTGGTGAAGGTTGCTGAAAAGAATAATATTCCTTTCCAGCGTCAGGCTTCCTCTCGTTTTACAGGAACTGATACGGATGCATTTGCCTATAGCAATGGTGGTGTACCGTCGGCATTGATTTCCTTACCGCTCCGTTATATGCACACAACAGTGGAGATGGTACATAAAGAAGATGTTGACAACGTGATCAGATTGATCTACGAGACATTATTGAATATCGAGAACGGACAAGACTTTAGAACATTTACAAAGTAGAATTTAAGAATATATTAACTTATCATTAGAATTATTATGGAAAATAACCAAAATCAAAACGAATTGAGCATTGAGTTGACAGAAGAAGTAGCAGAAGGAACCTACTCAAATCTTGCGATTATCACTCACTCTAATACTGAATTTGTGGTTGACTTTATCCGTGTGATGCCAGGAGTGCCAAAAGCAAAAGTGAAATCAAGAATCGTTTTGACTCCAGAGCATGCAAAACGCTTGTTAGGTGCATTGGTTGATAACGTGAACCGTTTCGAAGCATTAAATGGCCCAATTAAAATGGACTTAGGTGTTGCTGAACAACCTCAACAAGGTGGCGATCCTACAGTTGCATTCCCTTTTGGAACGCCACAAGGTCAAGCATAGTTGAGAGCAGCTATCATTGAGATATCAGAAGCGCCAATTGAACATTGGCGCTTTTTTTTGGCTTTATTTTTAGTAAGTCTTTCCGATACTCCGATTCGGTTCATGTATGAAAAAGACGATGATCCTAACTGCCTGTTAAGATATTGGATCATCAAGATCTATATTAAAATTGAAACATCTGCATACTAGGTAGTAATTATTAACATTTTTTAATCAATGTTTAGACAGTAATAAGTCAGTGCATATTCAGTGTACACTGAGCAAGCACTGAACGAGCACTGAACAATCACTGAGTAAGCACTGTCTAAAATACGAAATTGTATGCCATCTGGTGTTCGCTTGTTGCCTATTGCTAGTTTTGGACTTGGCCTTTACTTTTACTAAATTTAAATAACTAATTTCAAAAAGGAGATTTATATGGATATTCAAGTGCGTAACTTGACAAAGAAGGATTATGTTGATTTGAAAAAATCGATGGAACAGGCTTACGATGGTGTTGGCGAAACCTGGTCAAAGGAAAATATTCAGGATTTGATAGAATTATTTCCCGAAGGGCAGTTATGTGTGGAGATTGATGGACATGTGGTGGCTTGTGCCTTGTCGATTATCCTGAATTCAAAGAAGAATAATATTTACGATAGTTATTATGATATTATCGATGACGGTAAGTTTACCAAACATAGTGATGATGGAGATACACTGTACGGAATAGAAGTGTTTGTTCATCCGGCACATCGGGCCCTACGTCTTGGACGCCGTCTCTATGATGCACGTAAGGAGCTGTGTGAACAGATGAACCTCAAATGTATTGTTGCCGGGGGGCGTATTCCCAATTACCATAACTATGCGGATAAAATGAGTCCGCGGGTTTACATCGAGAAAGTCAAACGTAAAGAGATCTATGATCCGACGCTGACCTTTCAGCTTTCAAATGATTTTCATGTCAAAAAAATACTTAAGCACTATCTGCCCGAGGATGCTGAATCCATGGAATTCGCTACTCTGTTGGAATGGAATAATATTTATTATGAGTCAGAGACGCGCTCCATTTCGACGACCAAGCAGACGATCCGCTTGGGGCTGGTGCAATGGCAGATGCGTTTGTTTGATAATCTAGAGGCATTTTATGATCAGATCGAGTTTTTTGTGGATACGGTGAGTGATTATGGAACAGATTTTATCATGTTTCCAGAATTCTTTAATACGCCACTCATGAGCCCCTATAACGATCTTCCGGAGCGCCTAGCAATGGAAAGGCTTGCCCAACATACATCCGAAATTATCGATCGTATTCAACAGTTTGCTGTATCCTACAACGTCAATATCATTGCGGGATCCATGCCCTTGATGGAAAACAAAAAGCTCTATAATGTTTCCTACCTCTGCCATCGCAACGGTAAGCTGGATGAGTTTAAAAAAATTCACATCACCCCAAATGAATTTAAATATTATGGTATGGTGGGCGGAAGTGAGGTGAAGGTGTTTGACACCGATTGTGGGAAAGTGGGACTGTTGATCTGTTACGACGTAGAGTTTCCTGAACTGAGCCGTATTTTGGCCGATCAGGGGATGCAGATCCTATTTGTGCCCTTTATGACGGATACCCAAAACGGATACATCCGGGTGCGTACCTGTGCACAGGCCAGGGCGATAGAAAATGAATGTTATGTGGCTATCGCAGGCTCCGTGGGCAATTTGCCGCGTGTGAATAATATGGATATACAATATTCGCAGTCCGCTGTTTTTACCCCTTCGGACTTTGCTTTTCCCAATAATGCCATTAAAGCTGAGGCGACACCGAATGCCGAAATGGTGCTTATTGCCGACGTTGATCTTTATGCCCTGAGAGACCTGCATGAGTACGGTACCGTTAAAGTCAAGAAGGATAGACGGAAGGATCTGTATGAAGTGAAACTTTTGAAGTAAATTTAAATACTCTTTTAATCTCTTAAAATATGATACAAAAAGTCAAATGGGGGACGCTATCCATGGTCTTAATGATGATGTCATGTCAGTCAAATAAGAAAAGCGATACTGCTCAGGAGGTCCGCACAAATTTTTTTGATGTCTCGGGCATGGACACTACAGTGAATCCAGGAGATAATTTCTTCCAATATGCGAATGGAAGCTGGATGAAAAATACCCAGATCCCGGCTTCTGAAACTGGCTGGGGTTCATTTTATATTCTTGCTGATGAAAACCTGGCAAACCTGAAATCTATTTTGGAGAGTGCGGCGAAGTCTGACAACAAAAAAGGTTCCGATCAACAAAAGGCCGGCGATTTCTATGCGAGTGGTATGGATACGGTGACGATTGATAAATTGGGCGCGAAACCGATCGAAGGGGCCATTCAAAAAATCAATGGGTTGAAAAGTATCGATGAATTGATTGCTTATGCTGCGGATGGATTTAAAGAGGGTGATGGTGATCTTTTTACATTTTATGTGGCTGCAGATGACCGTATCAGCACTAAAAATGCATTGCAATTTTTCCAGGGTGGACTCAACCTGCCTGAAGCAAGTTATTACTTGGATCAGGATGACAAAGCGAAGAAAATACGGGAGGCCTATGTTGCGTATCTGGTAAAATTATTTGGACTGATCGGCGAAGGGGCAAATGCACAAAAGTCGGCGGAGGAAGTGCTGCGTTTGGAAACAGAAATAGCCAAATCACATGCTACACCGGTGGAATTGCGCGATCCCATCAAAAACTACCATAAATTTGCGGTACAGGAATTTCAAAAGCAAACACCAAACCTTAATTGGAAAGATATTTTGCAACGTTTGGATGTAAAGACCGATACCATTTTGGTACAGCAGCCCAAATTTTATCTTGCTCTCAATAATTTGTTGAAATCACAGTCCTTAGCTAGTTGGAAAACAAAACTAAAAGCAGATTTAGCGAATGCTTCTGCGACGGCACTGAGCAAAGGTTTCAGAGATGCAAAGTTTGAATTATTCGGAAAAACCCTCAATGGACAGAAACGGGAGAAAGAGCGTTGGAAGCTGATGGTGAGCTCGGCCGACGAGAACCTTGGCGAGATTGTCGGAAAGTTGTATGTGGATGAGTATTTTAAACCCGAAGCAAAAAAACGAATGCTCGAATTGGTCGACAATTTGCAAAAAGTCTATAAGAACCGTATCGAGAAATTGGACTGGATGACGCCTGAAACCAAAAAGAAAGCAATTGAAAAATTGGAAGCGTTCACCAAAAAAATCGGCTATCCGGAGAAGTGGAAAGATTACAGTGATGTGGAGGTTGCCAAAGATACCTACTATGCCAATTTACAGTCTGCTGCAAAGCATGCCTATAAAGAAATGGCAGGTAAAATTGGTAAACCGGTTGACAAGGCCGAATGGCTGATGACGACACCTACGGTGAATGCCTATTACAATCCACCATATAATGAAATAGTATTCCCGGCCGGCATCTTACAGTTCCCATTCTTTGATGCCAATGCGGACGATGCGATCAATTATGGCGCTATCGGTGCCGTTATCGGACACGAGATGACACATGGTTTTGACGATCAGGGGCGTCAATATGATAAAGACGGTAACTTGAACGATTGGTGGACGGCAGTGGATGCGAAACAGTTTACGGAACGCGCCAATCAGGTAGCGAAGTTATATGGTGGCTTTACACTGTTGGACAATCAACATGTAAACGGTGAGCTTACTTTAGGTGAAAATCTGGCAGATATCGGCGGTTTGAATATTGCTTATGATGCTTTCAAATTAACCAAGCAAGGGCAGGGACAGGATAAAATTGATGGTTTTGCACCAGATCAACGTTTCTTCCTGAGTTTTGCGCAAGTGTGGCGCGTAAAGAGCAGCGATGAGCGCATGCGGTTACGTTTAAAAGTTGATCCACATAGCCCCGAACAATTTCGGGTAAATGGTCCCGTATACAATATGGAGGCCTTCTATAAAGCATTTAATGTACAGCCTACGGCAAAAATGTATGTAGCACCTGAGAAGAGAATTTTGGTTTGGTAAGCGAAAACAGGGGTGAACAGCATTGTCCCGATACGGATTAAGACAATGCTGTTCAACTGATAACGTTTAATTGGAAACGAAAAAGTAAATTTGTCTTTGAATTATGATAAAAACTGATTACTTTTGCCCTTCATTTAATAACACATTTAATTAATTAACAATGTACGCAATAGTAAATATAGCAGGACAGCAATTTAAGGTTGCAAAAGACCAGTTCCTTTTTGTACACCGTTTACAAGGAGATGAAGGCGCTAGTATTGAATTTGACAATGTATTGTTAGCAGAAGACGGTGGTAAATTTACCATTGGTACACCTAGCGTTGCTGGTGCAAAAGTTTCGGCTAAAATTTTGTCTCATTTAAAAGGCGATAAAGTTATCGTTTTCAAGAAAAAACGTCGTAAAGGCTACAAAAAGAAAAACGGTCACCGTCAACAATTTTCTAAAATCCAGATCACTGGTATTACGTTATAATTGAATTTTTAATCAGACAAATAGTCTTAAATTAAGATAAAGAAATGGCACACAAAAAAGGTGCGGGTAGTTCTAAGAACGGCCGTGAGTCACATAGCAAGCGTTTAGGTATCAAAATCTTCGGTGGTCAACAAGCAATCGCTGGTAACATCATCGTACGCCAACGCGGTACACAACACAATCCTGACACAAACGTTGGTATTGGTAAAGACCACACATTGTTCGCTTTAGTAGACGGTAAAGTAGTTTTCCGTAAAAAAGCTAACAATAAATCTTATGTATCTGTAGTTCCTACAGAACAAGCGTAAGGTTTTGCAACAATATTGGAAAGGCATCAAGAAATTGATGCCTTTTTTTGTTGTTTATACTTTTAGCTACTGTTCCGATGTGTCTGCTATCGGGTGATGCTGGAGCAGGATAGCAGGCTGCTCTGCGGAATTGCTACCTGGTATATTGAATTTATCGTGCTTGGTACTGAGCTTTTTAAGCTTTTTGGGCTGTTTAAATTGTTATTTTCTGTTAAATGTAACCGTTTTGGTACAATTTTTATAAAGGATAGGTGTTTTTAAGACAATAGGCAAAGCATTCGTAAATATCACTGGATGCAAGCACGATTGAATAAATACTTACATATGAAATACAACAAGTTTGGATATGGTTTGTGTGCCGGGTTATTTGCCTGTTCATTTTATTCCTGTAGTTCGATTTACATGCCCAATGTGCCTTCAGCGCCGATGTTTGCAGAAGCTGGCGAGGTCTATGTTTCCGGCAATATCAATTCAAAGGCCAATGTATCGGCCAACCTGGGGGTAGCTGTAACTGATCATGTGGCTGTCATTGCCAATGGTTCATATGTCGATAATAGATCCAATATCAAAGACTATGCACAAAAGATGGGTGAAGCGGGGATAGGCTATTTTACACGCTTTGGTCGGAAAAATAATCGTGTATTTGAGGTTTACGGGGGCTATGGGCTGGGTAATACCAGCGTGGTTGATAAGCGTTCGTCGACGATGGGACAGGCCGTTGTGGAAACGAAGGACATGGATTTTGACAAGGTGTTTGTGCAGGTGAACTTTTCATCGGAGAAAAAGGATGCTCTGAAATTGTTCGGCAACCGGCATGATATTGATTACGGTACCATTATCCGGCTGAGCAATATGCGTATGAAAAATTTTGCTATTGATGGTCTTCCGGCAGAGAAAGAAGATAATATGCTTATTGAACCTGTATTTTATACAAGAATGGGGTTAGGGAAAGGATGGAAGTTGCAATATACGAACGGTATGGTATTCGGTTTTAAAAGTAATACCTATTTAAAAGCAGGGTACCCATTGTTTACACTGGGAGTTTTATATAAATTTGGAGGAAAATAGTGGCTATGAGCAAGAAAATTTTATTTGGATGTTTGGTTCTGCTGGGGTTGTTTATTTCCGGCTGTGGTGTGAATCGACAAAAGGCACAGATCGAAAATTTGGCGAAATGTAAATTCGATGTGGAATCGGTAGATAGTATTCGATTGGCTGGAACATCATTGCAACGACTGATCAGGAATAATCAAATTGACCTAGGTGCCGCGCCGAGCTTGGCATTGGCCTATTTGCGGAAAGATATTCCATTGGATGCAGTTATCCGACTTAAAATTGATAACCCGACGCTCAAAAAAGCGTCTATTAATAAGTTCCAGTATATCATTCTTTACGGCGGACAGCAGCTTGTGGAAGGGATTGTGAATCAATCATTACAAATAGAGCCCGGAGAATCTACAGTGGCCAATGTGCGTATATCCACCAATATCTATGATTTGTTGAAGAATTCGGATCTGCAGGATTTTTTAATGTCAAGCGATGAGAATAAAAAGGGAATATTTACGTTAAAAGTTAAACCTTCTATCAATATTGCAGGGCAGTCGGTGTTCTACCCGGGGTATATTACCATCGATAAGGCGGTAAGTCGTAAGATTCTGCTTTAGACACAGGCATGCTGTGATAAGATATCGAGGTTTTCCATGAAAATGGAAAACCTTTTTTATTGATCTTGATTTTCAGGCTAATTAAGTTCCCCGAGGATCCTAATCAGTATCTTGCTAAATCGTTATTACGAATGGACTATTATGTTAAGAATTAAACTGTAATAAAAAAGTTATAGTGTCAAAGTGTAAAGTATACACCTTATTTTATATTTTAGTCTCTAATTACAAACCTAAATATGTTAAAAAGAATCTTTATTCCTGTTTTGTTATTTGCTGGCGTGCACGCTATGGCTCAGAAGACGTTCGAACCGTATGAGCAACCCATTGAAGGAACCAATCTGACGTTCAAAATGCTAGCAATCCCTGGTGGTAGTTTTAAAATGGGAACTACAAGCGGCGGGAAAGAAGATGAAAAACCTGCACATGAGGTGAAGTTGGACCCATTTTGGATGGGGCAGTATGAAGTAACCTGGGATCTCTTTGAACCGTTTCTGTATAAAGATTATGAGATCGCAAAGAGTAAGGACGGTAAAGTATCCAAAGAGATTGATGCCGTTACGCGACCTACCAAACCCTATTTGGATATGACTTTTGGTTTTGGAAAAGAAGGACACCCGGCCTTGGCGATGACCCATTACAATGCCATCCAATTCTGTAAGTGGTTGTATGTCCGTACGGGTGTGTTTTATCGTTTACCAACAGAGGCTGAGTGGGAATATGCAGCCCGAGCTGGTTCAAAGACAACTTATTTTTTCGGTGATCAAGCAACGCCATTAGCAGATTATGCCTGGTTTAAAGATAACGGTGAACAGAAAACACATATTGTAGGACAGAAGAAACCGAACCCTTGGGGCCTTTATGATATTTATGGCAATGTTGCTGAGTGGACTTATGACCAATATAAGGCCGATAGTTACAATGAAGGCAAAGGAAAGGTATTGACCAACCCCGTAGTTGTTCCGACAACCCTGTATCCACATGTTGTACGAGGTGGTGCTTTTGACAGTGGGGCCGAGGACATGCGCTCTGCAGCGCGTGGTGCTTCAGATCCCGTGTGGAAACAGTTGGATCCACAAATTCCAAAAAGTAACTGGTGGTTTCCGGAAGCCCCATTTGTGGGTATGAGACTGGTAAGACCCCTTAATCCACCCAGTCACGAAGAAATTATGGCTTATTACGACAAACAGCCAATCAAAGACTTTTAATATAAAATAATCAATATAAAACTGTTATGGAAAATCTAGAAAGAAGAGATTTTATTAAAACTTCTGCTGTAGTTGCTGGGGGCGCTGTGTTGAGCTCAATGCCTTTATCAGGTGCATATGCTGCTGGTTCAGATGTTATCAAAGTTGCCTTAGTGGGCTGTGGGGGCCGCGGAACTGGAGCTACATTTGATGCGTTAAGTTCGGGAATGAACATTAAAGTGGTGGCACTTGCAGATGCTTTTAAAGATAATTTAGAAAGTACTTATAAAACGCTGAAAGAAAAATGGCAAGATAAGATCGATGTAAGTGACAACCATAAATTTGTAGGGTTCGATGCGTATAAAGATGCAATTCAATTGGCCGATGTTGTTATTTTGGCAACTCCTCCAGGATTTAGACCAATGCATTTTGAGGAAGCGATCCGTCAAGGTAAACATGTTTTCATGGAGAAACCGGTAGCGGTTGATATACCTGGTGTACAACAGGTCTTACGTGTGGCTGCAGAAGCTAAACGTAAAAAATTGAATGTTGTGGTTGGTTTGCAACGCCGTTATCAAACGAATTACCGTGAGGCTATCAAACGTATTCACGAAGGTGCTATCGGTGATGTTACCTCTGGACAAGTCTACTGGAACTCAGGTGGCGTATGGGTGCGTCCGCGCAAGCCAGAGCAAACTGAAATGGAGTACCAAATGCGTAACTGGTATTATTTTAACTGGTTGTGTGGCGATCATATCGTTGAGCAGCACGTGCACAATATTGATATCGCCAATTGGGTAAAAGGCGCTTATCCCGTATCGATCCAAGGTACAGGGAGCAGAGCACACCGTACAGGCAAAGAGTATGGTGAAATCTATGATAATTTTGCATTAGAATTAACCTATGCTGATAACAGTGTTGTTTATAGTCAGTGTAGACACTTTGAGGGTATACATAACCGTGTAGACGAGCAATTCCAGGCAACAAAAGGACGTGCTTATCTTTCTGCAGGTGGACAGGCTGTATTGTACGACTGGAAAGGAAAAGAAATCTATCGCCATGATGCCAAGGGCAATCCAAATCCTTATCAACAAGAACATAAGGAACTTTTTACAGCAATTTCGAAAGGCGAATATAAATTTGATAATGCAGAATATGGTGCTTATAGTACGTTGACAGGTATTATCGGGCGTATCGCTTGTTATACAGGTAAGGTGATCAAATGGGATGAAGCCTTGAAATCTACTATCAAACTGGGGCCAGATGTACTTGCCTGGGATGCTAAACCAAAGTTACTTCCGGATGCAGAAGGTTTTTACCCTGTAGCGATGCCTGGTCAAAACACAAACCTATATATTTAAGTTTTGGGGCCGATGGGATTAAGGTGGAATTTGTGTCTTCTATTTTTTGTCACGATTTGTTGCATTGATGTACAGGCGCAAATACCATCAACGAAACTCCATAAAATTCGGCTGGAGGGACCCGCGCAGGGCACTCAATTCCATATCACTTACTTCGCTTCCGACAGTCTTGTTAGACGGTCGGAAGTTGACAGTATTTTAACGGCGATCGATTTGTCGATGTCAATTTATCGGAAGGACTCGAGAATATCCAAGTTCAATACAGATACGGTAATGTCTATCGTGATGGATAGTCATATGGCCAAGGTGATAAAAGCTTCCTTTAAATATCATAAATTATCGAAAGGTCAATTCGATATTACTATTGCCCCGCTAGTCAACCTATGGGGCTTTGGTGCTAATAAGAGTCCGGTCGCCCCAGATTCGGCGACAGTGCTAAAAGCGAGGGAACTGATGGGAATGCACTATCTGAAGGTTAGCGGCAATCGGCTGTTCAAAAAGAAGAAAGGGATTAAAATAGATGTCAATGGTATTGCCCAGGGCTATACGGTGGATGTTTTGGCCGACTTTCTTGGGCGAAAGGGAATTGCCAATTATATGGTAGAGGTCGGTGGTGAAATCAGGGCTTTGGGGACTCCGCCAGGTGGACAGGGCTTTTCCATTGGTATTGTTCAGCCCGATGATGCGGGCGGGGAGGAATTGATGACCGCTGTTGCGCAGCTCAAAGAAGGGGCGCTCACAACGGCCGGCAGTTTTGAAAAGTTTATTAAGTACAAAGGGAAAAAATTGGGTCATCATATCGACCCTGTTTCGGGTTTTCCATACATGACCGATATATTGAGTGTCAGCGTCTATGCGAAGACTGCTATGGAAGCAGATGCACTGGATAATTATTTTATGGGCATGGAACCCGAACAAATTAAGACAAAGGCCAAAAAATTGAAGGGTGTGGAGGTTTTTGTCATTTTTAAAAATAAAAATCAGTCCATTGAAGCGATTTATTCGGATGGATTTGGTAAATTATTTAAAAATTAATCAATTATAAATAAAATGAAGAGATCGGATTTTATTAAAGGTAGTCTTTTGGCCGCCGGGGCAGGACTAGCTGGGCAGACTTTTGCGTCAACCACTCAAAATACAGCAAATACGATGGATAAAGGAAAGACATTTAACTTAAATTATGCCCCCCATCAGGGGATGTTCAAAAATCATGCAGGTGACAATTTCCTGGATGAAATTCGGTATATGTATGATTTGGGATTTCGTGGAATAGAAGATAATGGCTATTTGGGCAGAACATTGGATGAGCAGAAGAAGATCGGTGATTTATTGGCTAAGTTAGGCATGACAATGGGTGTATTTGTTGTGGATGGCGGACAAAACTGGATGCCTTCTTTAGCGACGGGTAAACAAGAGTATTTAGACAAGTTTGTCGAAACATGCAAGAAGTCTGTCGAAGCTGCCAAGCGCTGCAATGCAAAATGGCTGACTGTGGTCCCTGGCTTTTATGAAAGAAAACTGCCTTGGGGTAATCAGTTCAGCAACATACTTACTGCGATGCGTAAGGGTGCTGAGATCTTTGAACCACATGGTTTGGTGATGGTGTTGGAAACCTTAAGTGATACACCAGATTTATTTTTGCAGCAAACACATGAGACGTATGCTTTATGTAAGGCCGTGAACAGTCCATCCTGTAAAATTTTATATGATATTTATCATATGCAGCGTACCGAAGGAGATTTAATTGCAAATATGAATCGTTGCTGGGATGAAATTGCTTATATTCAAATCGGCGATAATCCAGGCCGTAAAGAACCGACTACAGGAGAGATCAATTATAAAAACGTATTCAAACACATTCATAGTAAAGGATATAAGGGTATCATGGGGATGGAACATGGTATTTCCAAACCTGGTAAAGAGGGTGAGGATCGCTTGGTGGCGGCTTATCGGGAGGTCGATAGCTTTTTGTAATATTTTAATAGTGTACTATTGACAATTAGATTTAATTTCTTAAATTGAGCAGGTAAAACCAATTAGTAGTATTGTAAAACACCATTTTTTTTATGATTTCATCAACAATAAAATTTAAACTATCCTTCATGATGTTCCTCGAATTTTTTATTTGGGGGGGATGGTTTGTCACATTAGGTACTTTCTTGAGCAAAAATCTACATGCAACGGATTTTGAAATGGCCAATGTATTTTCAACACAGTCATTGGGTGCTATTATTGCTCCCTTTATTGTCGGAATGATTGCAGATCGCTATTTCAATGCGGAGCGTATTTTGGGTGTTTTACACTTGGTCGGTGCGGTATTGATGTATCAGATGTATGGTGCTGCAGATATGTCGACATTTTATCCGTATGTATTGGCCTATATGATACTTTACATGCCAACATTAGCTTTGGCTAGTTCGGTTTCCTTTCGCCAATTAACCAATCCGGAAAAACAATTTTCAGGTATACGTATCTGGGGAACAATCGGTTGGATTGTTGCAGGTCTTGCAATCAGTTATATCTTTAGATGGGATGCTGCTGCATCAGAGGGAGCCTTGAAAAATACCTTCTTAATGTCAGGTGTTGCCTCATTGGTACTCGGGGTGTTTTCTTTTGCATTGCCTAAAACACCGCCGGTTAAACTGGATGAAAATGAAAAACCATCCTTTGCATCAATCATTGGTCTGGATGCGATCAAATTATTGAAAGACAAAAACTTTTTGATTTTTTTCATTTCGTCGGTATTGATCTGTATTCCTTTGGCATTTTACTATTCAAATGCAAATTTGTTCCTTTCAGAAATAGGTCTGGAAAATCCAACGGGTAAAATGACAATCGGTCAGGCATCGGAAGTATTGTTTTTATTAGCCTTACCTGTATTTTTTACAAAATTTGGCTTTAAGAAAACAATCCTTGTGGGGATGTTGGCTTGGGTAATCCGTTACCTGTTATTTGCTTATGGCAATGCGGGTGAATTATCGTTCATGTTGTTGATCGGTATTGCATTGCACGGTATCTGTTATGACTTTTTCTTTGTTTCGGGACAGATTTATACAGATAGCAAAGCTGGTGTTAAATACAAATCAGCAGCACAGGGCTTGATCACTTTGGCAACCTATGGTGTTGGACAATTGATCGGCTTCTGGGTAGCAAGTTATGTCGGAGACAAGTACAAAGAATTGAAAGCAACTGATATGGCGGCATTCTGGAATCATACTTGGGTTGTACCTGCAATTATCGCAGCTGTTGTATTTTTTATCTTTTTAGCTTTATTTAAGGACGAAAAGATCGACAGTACAAATGCTGCACATTAAACAGAAAAAATAACTATTTAAAAACAAATAATTAGAAGAGAGATGGCAACAAATACTTATGACGCAATTGTAATCGGTTCGGGGATAAGTGGTGGATGGGCTGCGAAAGAATTGACAGAGAAAGGGCTGAAAACAATTATGCTGGAGCGTGGTCGTAACATTGAACACATCAAGGATTATACTGCGCCAAATAAAAATCCATGGGAATGGCCTCATGCTGGCGGTCGTACGCAACAAATGATCGAAGATTATCCGGTTTTGCGTAGAGATTATCCTTTGAATGAGAAGAACCTGGATTTTTGGGTAAATGAAAAAGAGAGTCCATATACCGAAGTAAAACGTTTTGACTGGTACCGTGGGTATCATGTTGGTGGACGTTCTTTAATGTGGGGAAGACAATCTTATCGTTTGGGTGATTTGGATTTTGAAGCTAACTTGAAAGATGGCCACGGTGTGGATTGGCCGATTCGTTATAAGGATATTGCCCCTTGGTATAGTTATGCTGAAAAATTTGCGGGTATCTCTGGAAATAGAGATGGTGTGCCATCTTTGCCCGATGGAGATTACATGCCTGCAATGGCGATGAACATTGTTGAAAAAGACCTGGCTGAGCGTTTGAAAAAACAATATGGTGGTCAACGTCATTTCATCATGGGTAGAACAGCAAACATTACCGTTCCGCATCATGACCGTGTAAATTGTCAATATCAAAATCAATGTTGGTTGGGCTGTAACTTTGGTGCTTATTTCAGTACACAATCGGCGACTCTTCCTGCGGCAAAAAAGACAAATAACTTGACATTACGTCCTTTTTCCATCGTAACAAAAATTATCTACGATAAAAACACGAAAAAGGCAAAAGGCGTTGAGATTGTTGATGCTGAAACAAACCAAACTTATGAATTTTTTGCTAAAGTGATTTTTGTTTGTGCATCTGCATTGAACTCGACTTGGGTATTGATGAACTCGGCTACAGATGTTTGGGAAGGCGGACTTGGTAGTAGCAGCGGTGAATTGGGCCACAATTTGATGGATCACCATTTCCGTTGTGGTGCTGGTGGTAAAATAGATGGCTATTTGGATAGCTATGTATATGGGCGTAGACCAACAGGTTTATATGTACCACGATTCGTGAACGTCGAAGGTGATACCAAAAAACGCGACTATGTACGCGGATTTGGCTACCAAGGTGCTGCGGGTCGTGGACGTTGGTCTGGTGCTGTTGCCGAGATGGAAGTAGGTGGCGCTTGGAAAGATGCAATCTGTGAGCCAGGCGACTGGACGGTTGGCTTCACCGCATTTGGGGAAACCTTGCCATATCACGAAAATAAAATTACACTTGACAAGAGCAAAAAAGATAAATGGGGCTTACCTGTATTGTCTTTTGACGCTGAGATCAAGGATAATGAATTGAAGATGCGTGGTGACATGCAAAATGAAATGAAGGAAATGTTGGAAAGCATTGGCGTAAAGGATACCTATACATACGATAACGTATATGGTCTGGGTCAAGGTATCCACGAAATGGGAACTGCCCGTATGGGACGTGATCCAAAAACTTCGGTATTAAATGGTAACAACCAAGTTTGGGATGCATTGAATGTTTTCGTAACGGACGGTGCATGTATGACTTCTGCAGGTTGTGTCAACCCTTCATTAACGTATATGGCGCTTACTGCTCGTGCGGTTGATTTCGCAGTGAGCGAATTGAAAAAAGGTAACATCTAATAGCTAAAGATTGATAACAATGGAAAATAACTCAAATAAGACGAGTAGAAGAGGTTTTATAAAGAGCGCGGCAACAGCTGCTGCGGCTTTTATGATCGTCCCTCGCCATGTATTGGGCGGAAATGGCTTTACAGCTCCAAGTGACAAATTACAAGTAGCAGGTATTGGTGTAGGGGGTAAAGGTTTTAGTGACATCAACGCATTCCATGATTCAGGAAAAGCAGATCTAGCTTTCTTGTGTGATGTGGACGACCGTCGTGCAGCTGGTGCGTTGAAACGTTACCCGAAAGCAAAATATTACAAAGACTACCGTGAGATGTTGGATAAGGAGCACAAACGTATAGAAGCCGTTTCTGTATCAACTCCAGATCATCAACATGCGATTCAAGCGCTTGCAGCTATGCAATTGGGTAAACACGTGTACGTTCAAAAACCGTTGACTCACGATGTATGGGAAGCGAGAGCATTGACGCATGCAGCTAAGAAATATAAGGTTGTTACCCAAATGGGAAATCAAGGTGCATCAAATGATGGACCGCGTTTTGTACGTGAATGGTACGAAGCAGGTCTGATCGGTGATGTACATACGGTATATTGTTGGACAGATCGTCCGGTATGGCCTTCAGGTATTGCATGGCCTACAGGTAAAGCTGAAATTCCAAAAGAATTGGATTGGGACCTTTGGTTAGGTACAGCGCCGCATAAAGAGTATGTTGACAAATTGGTGCCTTTCAACTGGCGTGGCTGGTGGGATTATGGTACTGGCGCATTGGGCGATATGGGCTGCCACTTGTTGGAAGTTCCTTTCAGTACTTTAGGATTGACTTATGTACAAGATGTACAGGCAACTGTTGGATCGGTGTATGTGGATGAGTTCAAACGCGGATATTTCCCTGAAAGCTGCCCTCCATCGAGCCATGCGACATTAACTTTCCCTAAAACGCCACGTACAAATGGTCCTGTTACCTTACATTGGATGGATGGTGGTATTCAGCCTGCCCGTCCAGATGAATTAGGTCCAAACGAAATTTTTGGTGACGGTGGTAATGGTATCTTACTTGTCGGTACAAAAGGTAAAATCCTTGCTGATACCTACGGCCAAAATGCACGCTTGTTACCTACTTCGAGAAAAGAGCAAGTGGCACAGAAATATGCCCGTGTTCAAGGACAGGAAGGCGGACACTATGCACAATGGGTTGAAGCTTGTCAAGCTGGATACGGCAAGAAAGAAGTGAGCTCACCTTTTGAAATAGCAGGTCCGTTGACAGAAGCTTTATTAATGGCTAACCTGGCGATCAGAGGGGCTGATTTACGTATTGATGGTAAATACCCTGGACGTAACTTAAAATTGTTGTGGGATAACGATAACATGCGTGTCACCAATTTTGACAACGTCAATCAATATGTAAAACGTAATTACAGAGAAGGTTGGGAAATGAAATATAATTTCTAAAATTAAGATATTTAGTAGTATGAATAGAAGAGAAGCATTACAACGAGTTGCCTTAATTTTAGGAGGTACCGTTATCGGCGCTAATTTATTTTTGGAAGGTTGTACACGCTCAGCAACAAAAGATGTACAAGCCTTGTTTGAAGCGAAGACAACTGATTTATTAGGTGACTTGGCTGAAGCAATTTTACCAGCTACCGCAACTCCGGGCGCGAAAGAAGCAGGGGTAGGAAGTTTTATTCCGGTCATGGTTCGCGATTGTTATACGGAGAAGCAACAAAAAGCATTTTTAACGGGTTTTGGGAGCTTAGATGATAAAGCAAAAGAGGTGAAAGGAAAACCATTCCTGGAGCTTTCTGCTGAAGACAGAACAGCTGTTGCCGCTGCTTTGGATAAAGAAGCAAACGAGTTTAATAAAAAGCAAGCTGAAGATCAAAAAGATATTCTGGAGAAAAATAAAGAAAAACAAAATCAATTGTACAATTATGTTGAGAACGATCCACCACACTGGTTTACGATGTTCAAACAGTTGACATTGACTGGTTTCTTTAACTCAGAACTGGGTTGTACAAAAGCTTTGCGTTTTGTGAAGATCCCAGGAAGATTTGATGGCAACCTTCCTTACAAAAAAGGAGATAAGGCATTTGCATAACATGATGCTATATGTAAAATAGAAGGGAGGCCCAAAGCCTCCCTTTTTATTTTGTTTCTATAGCCAAAGCAAAGTGGATTCGTTGCTGTTTAGTAACCGTCATAAAGTAACCTTGATCTGTTGCATCACCATTAATTTCTACCGTATCATTATAACGTAATTCACGCAGGTAATTCATCTCCAAGGATCTGATCTGATTGGTCAATACCAGCTCAATGGGCAATCTGTCCATACACCAATCCAGGTATTTTACATTGTTGGCGTGATTGACAATATCCAGGTCAGAGAGCTTAACGCTATATTCATCAATATTTTTGACGGTCTGGGAAATATCCAATTTTGAAAATGGCTGTTGTGTTGCCGGGCGATCAGGATAGGTGGTAAAATCTTCGGTGGAAATTGCGAGTGTTTCAGAGTTCCTTTTCACGGTATTGATGACAGCCCAATAACTGGTTGCAGTAACATAGATCTGTCCATTGACTGTAATTTCAAAATTCCGCGTTGAGCGTGCGCCCTCTAATTCTTGAACCCAAGTTTTTACCTTGACATGATCCATCCATTTGGGCAACCGTGCAATCTCTATGCGTATGCGGCTAAGAACCCAGGTTTGGTTATGTTTGGCCATTTCTTTAAAACCGAATCCGACAGCATTGGCATGTTCTCCCGCGGTAAGCTGCAGGATATTGGATAAATCGGAGAAACGAATACGGCCGTTAGAATAGCATTGTGTGAAATAAATTTCCCACTCTTTTTCAAAAACAGATTTTTCCATTTACATATTGTTTTGATCAAAAATAGGCAATATGAATGATTTGGGCTATAAATTCAAAATGAAATGACACTATATTTAGATATCTCGTTATAAATGCCTGTTGGGCTTGCTAGTGACCCTCAAAGTAATGCAGTGTGTCTAAAGTACAATCGTTTTTTTATTGTAAAATAAATGATAGTTTTCAAGGATTTTATTGATTTTTATCATGGGAATCGGTAGATTTAAATAAGCCAATGGCAGAAAGAGATAAAATAAGATTGGCTTTAAAGCGTTATAAAAGTAGCATAGCGCAAAACAATAATTTACACATTAAATGCTAGTATTATGGTTGGAGAACTAATAGCTAAAGAGGAAATTCCTCAATTTAAATTTATCCCGGCGAGTGAAGATAAGACAGCGACTTTTATGGATAAATTGAAAGGGGCACTTCGGTTGGGAAATGAGTTTAAATCCAAAACTGAAATCGCCTTTGAGACTGATTCCGGACCAAAGCGTATCGAGACCACTGTATGGTCGTTAACCGATAGATATATTCAGATTAAAAGTGGCGTTTTAATACCGCTGAGATCTATTATAGCGATTGACTATTAAATAGACAAACGAAAGGCTCCTCATTTAGTTAAGGAGCCTTTCGCTTTTAATGATAGATGCTGTTAAGAAGCGTATCAGTATTGTGTTCCTTTCTAAGAGGACCTCTTGCAAAAAGAAATTTCTAATACGTTTCGCCTGTTAATTCTTTTAGGCGTATCTCGGATACCTTCGCATCATATTGCGCTGTATAGCTACGTGTCATTACATTGATGTAGTTTAACTGCGCTGTTCTTACTTCTAAGGTTGTGATGGTACCGATACGGAATTTATCCATGGTGATGTTTAAATTTTCTTTTGCCAGCTCCTCATTTTTCCGTTCTACATTAGCCAGCTCCATATTGGTGATGTAGGTTTGGAATAGGGTTCTGACCTGAGCCTGGATATCCTGTTTTTGTTGCTGTATCTGTAGCTCGGAGCCTTTAATCTGAAATTTGGCAATCCGTTCGTTTCTATTTTGCAGAAATCCATTGAAAATATTAAGGGAAGCCGATACGCCGTAGGTAAGACCTCTATTTTTGTTCTCTGTCGAGAATCCGAGGGAGGAGTGGGATTCGTTCCAGTTGTACCCACTATTTAAGCCAATTTTGGGATAACGTTCGGCCTTAACTGCTTTTAAGTTGAGCTCGGCCACCCGATTGTTGATGATGGCAAGCTGAATTTGCGGATTTTGTCGATCGGCAATTTCGATCAGATTACCAAGTTTAAGATCCGTATCAAGTTTCATGTCGTCTTCAATTTGAAAATCTAGGCTCAAGTCGCGCGTCATCAGCTGATTGAGGTAAGTCTTGGTATTTTTGAAGCTTTCCTGTTGTCTGAGTAAGTTTGTCTGATCGGTATTTAAATCGACTTTTGCATTCAGGAGGTCAAGCTTGGAGCCTTTCCCGATCTCCAGGCGATTTTCGGCAAGCGTGACACGGTATTTCGATAAGGTGATGGTTGTATCTAGGGCATTTATCAGGCGCTTTTGCTGCACCAGATTGTAGTAGGTAGCCATGACTTCGCTGAGCTGGGTAATCACTTGATATTTAATCTCCGCTTCCCCTTGACGTTGTATTTCTTTGAAGCGGTCGCGACGGGCGAACATGCCCAATCCATCGAATATCGTCCAGTTTAGGTTAACTCCATAAGACATGTTATCATTTTTGGCATTGGAAATCTGCTGTATTTGACCATCTGCTCTGACCTGCCTTGAATTCTGGATGGAGTTGCTTCTATTGAACGTTCCACTTACCGCTGGAAGCATACCGGCGCTTCCCAGACTGGTATTCTCCATATCGATGTTATTGTCATTTTTAGCCAAAAGAATATTGAAGTTATTGCTCAACGTTGTTTTTAGCGCATCTTCCAAGGTCAGTATCTCTTGTGCACGAGCTTGAAACATGAGGGAGTAAAGTAATACTAGTAGGATGAAATTTCTCTTCATGTCTTTATTATTCGTAGCTTTTAATGTTATCAAATTCAGGTCTATGCTTTTTTTGTCTTGACCACATGTAATAGATTGCCGGGATAATGAACAAGGTTAGGATAAGGGAGAATATTGTACCACCAACGATAACAACCCCCATACCAATTCTACTCGTTGAAGCAGCTCCAAGTGACATGGCAATCGGTAATGCGCCCAAGGCAATGGCTAGACTTGTCATTAAGATCGGTCTGAGGCGTGATTCGGCAGAGTGCATAATTGCTTCAAATTTTTCCATTCCCTCTTCGCGCATCTGGTTGGCAAACTCAACAATCAAGATACCATTTTTGGTCACGAGACCAATTAGCATAATCGTTCCAATTTGGCTGAATATATTCCAGGTTTGATCAAATAACCATAGACTTATCAGTGCTCCGGCAACGGCCATGGGTACCGTAAGGATAATGATAAATGGGTCGAGGAAGCTTTCAAATTGGGCCGCTAAGATCAGGTAGATAAGCAACAAAGCAAGGCCAAAGGCAAATAGTGTATTGGAACTACTTTCAACGAAGTCACGTGATTCGCCACTGAGGTCGGTGGTGAAACTCTGATCGAGGACCTTTTCTTTTATGCGATCCATTGCTGCAATGCCGTCACTCATACTCATGCCCGGCGCCAAACCGGCTGAAACTGTAGCCGACATGTAGCGGTTATTGTGGTAGAGTTGGGGTGGACTGCTCTCTTCCTTAACGCTTACAACGTTGTCTAACTGGATAAGCTGTCCGAGGTTATTTCGCACGTAAATTGACGCAAGGTCTGTAGGTGTGGCTCTACGGTCGTTTTCAACCTGGCCTATGACCTGATATTGTTTGCCATCACGCATAAAATAAGCGAAACGTTGGCCGCTTAGTAATAATTGGAGGGACTGCGAAACGTCAAGTACGGAAACGCCCAGACTGAGGGCTTTCAGACGATCAATTTCGACATGCAGTTCGGGTTTGTTGAACTTCAGGTTGATGTCCGTTGTGGAGAATGCGGGATCGCTGTTGACCTCATTCATAAATTCGGGTATCTTTTCCTGAAGTTTTTCAAAATTTTGTGCCTGGATAATGTACTGAACAGGTAATCCACCTCTACGATTCATGGATATCGTCGGCGTTTGCGAAACATTGACGCGGACACCATCGTATTTTTTTGTCCATTTAGTGAGCTCTTTGGCAATATCGTCCTGTGATTTTTTACGCTCACTTGGATCAACGAGAGTCATCCGTATACGTCCGGAGTTGACTGAGCTTGCGCCGAAACCCGGAGAGGTAATGTTTAAACTGATTTTGTTCTCAGGAATGGAATCGTAGACCAATTTGTCCAATTCCTGCATGTATCGGTCCATGTATTCATAGGTAGCACCTTCCGGGCCTGTCACATTGACGGAGATATTACTTCTGTCATCATAAGGCGCCGTTTCTTTTTTAATGGAGGAGAAAAGGATGCCAATAATGACAAAACATAGGATCAGGATTGGAAAGCTGATCCATTTGAATTTCATGAATTTCTCCAGTGCATTGGCATAACCTTTATTCATTTTGACGAACATTGGTTCGGTCCAATCGTAAAATTTCGTCTTCTTGTGTCCACCACCTTTGATTAGATAGGCATTGAGCATCGGCGTGAGGGTGAGGGAAACAAATGCGGAAACCAATACGGCCGAGGCGATGACGACACCAAACTCCCGGAAAAGCCGTCCCACAAATCCCTGAAGAAATATAACGGGTAAGAATACGGCTGCAAGTGTGATTGAAATGGAAATAACAGCGAAGAATATTTCCTTCGACCCTTTCAGGGCCGCCTCAATAGGGGACATTCCTTCTTCAACTTTCTTGAAGATATTTTCGGTAACAACGATACCATCGTCGACAACAAGCCCCGTCGCGAGTACAATAGCGAGCAGTGTCAGTACATTGATAGAAAATCCGAAAATATACATAATAAAAAATGTCGCGATCAAGGATACGGGAATGTCCAATAAAGGACGTAGTGCGATACCCCAGTCGCGGAAGAAAAAATAGATAATTAGGGTGACCAGAATGATCGAAATCAGGAGTGTCTCGGCGACCTCCTCAACAGATTTTTTGATGAATGTCGTATTATCAGAAGCGATGTTGAGTATAATATCCTGCGGCAGATCTTCTTTGATCTGATCGAGCATTTTATAGAAATTGTTGGCAATATCGAGGTAATTTGTTCCTGGCTGCGGAATAATGGCAATACCGACCAGCTGTTTACCGTTACTGACCATTTTTGTTTCGAGATTTTCAGCATCTATTTCTGCCCGGCCAATATCGATAAACTTGACGATACGGCTGCTATCGGCCTTTAAAATGATGTTATTGAATTGCTCAGGAGTAGACAGGTTGCCGACGGTTTTTACGGTGAGCTCGGTTGTGTTTCCGACAATTTTCCCCGAAGGTAATTCAACATTCTGGCTATTCAATGCCGTACGAATATCCGAAGCTGTGATACCATAGGCAGCCATACGGTCGGGGTTGAGCCATAGACGCATGGCGTAACGTTTTTGACCATAGATCTGTGTGCTGCTGACACCGGGGATGGTTTGCAACCTTTCGGAAATCACATTTTCGGCGTAGTCGCTCAGCGAAAGTTTATCGCGCGTCTCACTTTGCAATGTCAATGTAATAATAGGATCGGAGTCCGCATCGGCTTTGGATACCACTGGTGGGGCATCAATATCCTGTGGTAGGCTTCGCACGGCTTGGGATACTTTATCCCGGACATCATTTGCGGCTTCCTCAAGGTTCTTTTTTAAGTCAAACTCAATGGTGATATTACTGGATCCTTGATTGCTCGAAGAAGAGATGTTGCGGATACCATCGATCGAGTTTATGGCCTTTTCTAGCGGCTCGGTAATCTGAGATTCAATGATATCTGGATTGGCACCGGCATAGTTTGTTCTGACGGAAACAATCGCTGGGTCAATAGAGGGGTATTCGCGTACGCCTAGAAAACTAAAACCAATATAGCCAAACAATATGATGGTAATATTGACGACAATAGTTAAAACAGGACGTTTAATAAAAACTGCAGATAAATTCATGTACAACTAGTTAGCTAATGATACCTTAACTTTTGCTCCATCTTTTAACGACAGAACGCCCGTGGTTAAAACGGTGTCACCGGCACTGATGCCAGATAGAATGACGATGTCTTTGTCGGTACGCGCACCTGTTTCAACCTTCACTTCCTTGGCAAGGCCATGCTGTAATACAAAGACCTTTTTTCCATCCTGTACGGGAACAATGGCTTCTGTTGGAATGGATATCGCATCGTTTTCCACTTCGATCGGCACAATCACATTGACAAAGGATCCGACTTTCAATTTACCCTGATCGTTCGTTGCTCTGGCGCGGACGGTGAGTGTTCTGGTGTTAAGTGATACTTGCGGTTCAACGGCGTAAATGTTTGCTTTTATGATGGTTGGGTCGTTGGCTACGCTGAACTCAATGGGCATGTTTATTTTAACAATATTGCTGTATTTTTCGGGAACTGCAAAGGTAATTTTGACAAGATTGTCCTTCACTAAGTTTGTAATCAGGGTACTGGATGAGACAATGGCTCCTACGGAAATATTCCGAAGTCCAATCATGCCACTAAAAGGGGCGCGGATGGTTGTTTTGGATATTTGTGCCTGAATCAACTGGATCTGTGCTAAGGAGGTTTTTAAAGCTGCACTGGCTATATCAAACTCCTCCTGACTGATTGCTCCTTTTTGCAGCAGCAGTTTGGCCCGACGTTCATTTTCGGCATTCAGCTGGTTTGTTGTTTGTGCTTGTCTTAATTGTGCCTGAAGTTCAATATCATCAATCTTGATCAAGGGTTCGCCCTGTTTGATGCGCTGCCCTTCGGAGAAATAGATTTTGGTGATTCGACCACTTACTTCACTTCTGATTTCAACCTGCTCTTCTGCGTCAATGCTTCCTGAGAGATTAATGGATCGATCGGCGACGGAAGATTTGGCAATGATAGCCTGTGCGGGGACTGGCATATCTTTTTTCCCATTGGGCTTATCAGCTTCTTTTTTGTCTTTTTTAGCAGTTATCAGAAAGTATCCACCTCCAAACACAGCACAAGCCAAAAGGAGGTAAATGATCGATTTTTTATTCATACGGATATAGTCTCTTATGTACTTTTTACATTTAACGGGTAAATATAGGTTTATTATTATGAGGATATCAGTTGTCAAAAGGATTTTACAATAGGACCAAAACTTTGCAAATGGACATCGAAATGGGCGTATTGGGAACGATTGGAAATAAAAAAAGCCAGAAATAAGTTTCTAGCTTTATTGACTACTATTTTTTTGATTTTGCTTTTTGTTCCACTTCTTTTGAAGCCCCATTTTTTACTTTTGGCTTGATGGCAGCTTTCGATACATGTGGTCTTCTTTTTCCAAAAGAACCATTTGATATTTTTCCTCTTCTGGTCTTGATATCACCTTTTCCCATAGTGTAAAATATTTTGGTTTTAACAAATTATATTGATTACCTAAATATAACACTTTCTTTTCGGATGTTCAACCTGTTCATTTTTAAATAATTGGAAAAATACGTTTTTGAATAGCTACATTGAAGTTTTGGTTAATCGTGTCGAAAAATAAATTATTGACGAGCCTGTTTTCAGCGACTAAATAGGGGATTTCCAATATTTTGTTCTTTAACTTGATACGGTAGTAGCCGTATAATAACCCTTTGGTCGTTTGAATTGATTCGATTTTCTGAACGGCTTCTATGTCCTTAAAAATGTTAAAAGCATAATTTTCTCCTTTTAGCTGTTCAATAAAAACCTCATTGGTTTTGGCATTGTACCATATTTGTTGGCTTTTGAGCTTACTAAAGTGGTTGTTGAACAGAAAGAGATAGCCCAACAAGAAAAAGGCAATCGGAAGCAGGAACAGGACAATTTTTATCTTCATGAACAGCAACACGGTGATCAAAATGAGGATAATCCCCATAACGGCATTGGAAACACTCTTCTTTAGATTTGCCTGGATGACTGGAGATGAAGCTTCAATCAACTGAAAACCTGATTTTAAATTTCTGGACATATCCTCGGTAAACCCAAATAGATTGAATTTTTTGCGTATCATCAGATAAGCAATAAGAACAATAAGCCCAATGATCAAAAACCGCATATTTTTCTTCTAGTATTGTTCGTCTTCGTTCGGGTATTGTACTGCTTTTACTTCGGCCACATAATTTGCTACTGCTGTTGTGATTTGTTCGTGCAAATTAGCGAAATGACGCATAAATTTTGGTTTGAAATCGGCATTCATTCCAAGCATGTCGTTAATCACAAGGACTTGTCCGTCGCAATCCGGCCCAGCCCCAATACCAACTGTTGGAATCGCTAGTTTTTCGGTTACTGTTTTAGCTAATTTTGCCGGTATCTTTTCCAGAACAATTGCAAAACAGCCCGCCTCCTGCAAAGCGAGTGCATCTTCTATTAATTTAGCGGCTTCTTGCTCTTCTTTTGCCCGCACACCAAAATTTCCAAATTTATTGATGGATTGGGGAGTCAAGCCCAGGTGTCCACATACAGGGATTCCTCCGGCAATGATTTTTTTGATGTTTTCGATGATTTCAAGTCCTCCCTCGAGTTTTAATGCGTGCGCACCTGATTCTTTCATCATGCGTACAGCTGCATTGTAAGCTTCATTGGCAGAGCCCTGATAAGATCCAAATGGCAAATCTGCTAATACCATGGCACGCTCGGTACCCCGAGCAACGGCAGCGGCATGGTAGATCATATTATCTAGGGTGATAGGCAAGGTTGTTTCGTAGCCAGCAAATACGTTGGCAGCGGAATCTCCAATCAAAATAACGTCAACACCAGCTTGATCTACCATTTTGGCCATGGAGTAATCATAGCTTGTAAGCATAGAAATCTTTTCCTGACGTTCTTTCATGGCTTGCAGCATTGCTGTGCTTACTCGTTTCATTTCTTTGTTTACAGACATCTTAACTTATATTGTGTGTTCAAAAGTAAGCTTTTTATCATACATTGACCAATATTCTGCCTTGTGTTTTGTATTTTTGCAAAATGATACAAAATGAGAATCGTCTATTTAAATTTCCCAAATTTTCAGAATTAATCATCCATGAGGATGAAAATTTGATTGTTATCAATAAACCGCCGTTTGTCGCTTCTTTAGATGAACGTGAGGGTGGGGAGGTCAATATTCTTCGCTTGGCGAAGAAATATCATCCTGATGCACAGGTATGCCACCGCCTGGATAAAGAGACCTCGGGTATTTTATTAATTGCAAAAAATCCAGAAACATACCGTACAATTTCCATTGCATTTGAAAAAAGAAAAGTGAATAAGATTTATCATGCAATCATAGGTGGTACACATACTTTTCAGGATTTGCTTGTCGATTTGCCCATCTTGAACCAAGGCAATAAAAATGTATCTATTGATCGTGCAAACGGCAAACCGGCAGAGACCATCTTTAATTCGATCAAATACTACAAGAACTATACCTTAGTGGAATGTAAACCCATTACAGGACGCATGCACCAAATCCGTATTCACCTAGCGACACAACATGCCGCTATTGTGGGGGATGACATGTATCGCGGTAAACCTGTGTATTTGTCCCAAATCAAGAAAAGGGGATATACATTATCCAAAGATGAAGAGGAACAACCCATTATGAAGCGTTTTGCACTACATTCAAAACATGTTGAATTTGAGTTGAACGGAGTTAAGATGGCTTTTGAGGCACCTTATCCAAAGGATTTTGCGACCTTGTTGAAGCTGTTGGATAAGTTTGATTCTTAATAGCGGGATTACCTATGAGTCCGAAGACAAAAAAGATAATCGGAAACGTTGTATTTGTACTGCTCATCGGTTTGTTGATCTGGCCAACAAGTAGAAGTTATTTTCAGCAATTTTTAATGAAAATGGGTTTTTTCAAACCTAAACTGGAGCTTAATTCAGCTTCTAAAGATTCCGATAGGGTGGCTCCAGGGGGCGCATTCAGTCATGTCTCCTTTGTCAATTCGCTGGGAGAAACAGTCAAGGTGGCGGATCTGAAGGGAAAAGTGGTGTTTATTAATTTTTGGGCAACGTGGTGTGCACCTTGTCGCGCAGAAATGCCTTCGATCAATGTACTCTATGATCGCTATAAAGATAACGCAAATATGGTGTTTTTGATTGTGGAGATAGAAGGCAGGAAAGCAAAAGCAGAGGCTTTTATGAAGGAACAGCAGCTGACTTTGCCGATTAGTTTTCCAAATAGTGATATTCCAAAAGAGTGGCTCTCGGGTTCAATTCCTTCAACGGTGATATTGGACAAAGCGGGTAATGTAGCGACACGGCATGAAGGTATGGCGGATTATTCAAGCCCTGATGTAGGTAAATTTATTCAAGATTTAATCAATAAATAATTTTAAGATCTCTAAATATAGCATGACAAGAGCAGAACTTATTCATCAAATAAAAGCGAAACGCTCATTTTTATGTGTCGGATTAGACACAGACCTCACGAAAATCCCGGAGCATCTCTTGGATGATGAGGATCCGATCTATAGCTTCAATAAGGCTATCATAGATGCAACGGCTGATTTGTGTGTTGCCTATAAGCCCAATATTGCGTTTTATGAATGTTATGGAATCAAAGGCTGGCAATCGCTTCAAAAAACCTGGGCTGCGTTACCAAAGGATTGTTTCAGTATTGCTGACGCAAAAAGGGGGGATATTGGCAATACGTCGGGACGTTATGCGATGGCATTTTTTGATGAAAAGACGTCTGGTCTTGGCTTTGATAGTATTACAATCGCACCTTATATGGGGAAGGACTCGGTGACTCCATTTTTGGATTTTAATGATAAATGGGCAATCGTACTTGCTTTGACATCGAATGAGGGTAGCTTGGACTTTCAAAATTTTGAAAACAAAGAAGGGCTGCAATTGTTCGAACAGGTGATCGATAAAGTCAATACCTGGGGGACACCTGACAATTTGATGTATGTTGTCGGAGCAACACGCGGAGAGGGCTTTATCAAAATTAGGGAACATGCACCATACCATTTTTTATTGGTTCCAGGAGTGGGGGCGCAAGGAGGTTCGCTTGAAGATGTTTGTAAATTTGGTATGAACAAAGATTGTGGGCTTTTAGTAAACAGCACAAGAGGAATTATCTATGCTTCAAAAGGACGTGATTTCGCTGAAAGAGCACGAGAGGAAGCCCTAATTCTACAGAAAGAAATGGAAGTAGAACTGTTAAAAGCAGGCATTATTTCCTGATTTGACATTTAATAATTCATTCGTAATACTTACCTTTGCAGCATGCCAGAAAAAATTATAATTCTAGACTTCGGGTCTCAGTACACACAGTTGATCGCTAGACGTGTCAGAGAACTAAATGTGTATTGTGAGATACACCCGTTCAATAAATTGCCAGATTTTGATGACTCCGTAAAAGGTGTTATCTTTTCAGGAAGTCCTTATTCTGTTAGACAAGAAGATGCACCGCAAATTGATTTTGTCGCTATTCAGGATCGTTTCCCACTTTTAGGAGTTTGTTACGGAGCACAATACATTGCTCAAAAATCAGGTGGTGAAGTGTTACCTTCTGAAATCCGCGAATATGGTCGTGCAAATCTGCAGTTTGTCAATAGTGAGAATGAATTATTGGCAGGAGTACCAACTCAATCGCAGGTATGGATGTCTCATGGAGACACTATCAAAGAAGTTCCTGCAAATTTTGATATTATAGCAAGTACGGATAAAGTTCGCGTTGCTGCTTATCAAGTAAAAGGCACCCGTACCTATGGTATACAATTCCACCCGGAAGTAACACATAGTACTGATGGGGCTATCTTATTGAAAAACTTCGTTGTAGACATTTGTGGTTGTGCACAGGATTGGACACCAGACGCATTTGTTGAAACAACAGTATCCTCTTTGAAAGCGCAATTGGGTGACGATCACGTTATCATGGCTTTGTCAGGAGGAGTAGATTCAACAGTAGCAGCAGTATTGTTGCACCAAGCAATCGGAAAAAATTTACATTGTATTTTCGTAGATCATGGTCTGCTTCGTAAAGATGAATACGAGCAGGTATTGGATTCTTACAAAAATATGGGGTTAAATATTAAAGGAATAAATGCCAAGGATTTATTTTATGGTAGATTAGCTGGGGTTTCTGAACCAGAAGAGAAACGTAAAATCATTGGTAATTCATTTATTGATGTTTTTGATGAAGCTGCAAAAGAAATCCAAAAGGAATTACCTGAAGGAATTGAAGCGAAATGGTTGGGACAAGGAACAATTTACCCAGATATTATCGAGTCGGTTTCAGTGAAAGGACCTTCAGCAACAATCAAATCGCACCATAACGTTGGTGGTTTACCTGATTTCATGAAATTGAAAGTCGTAGAACCACTTAAAACGTTGTTTAAAGATGAAGTAAGAAGAGTAGGAAAAGCTTTAGAAGTGGATCAGGCAATTTTAGGCAGACATCCCTTCCCTGGACCAGGTTTGGCAATTCGTATTTTAGGTGATATTACACCTGAGCGTGTACGTATTGTACAAGAGGCTGATGCGATCTTTATCAATAATCTGAAGGAAGCTGGCTGGTACGATAAAGTATGGCAAGCTGGTACAATTTTCTTGCCAGTGCGTTCTGTAGGCGTAATGGGTGACGAGCGTACTTACGAGCATGTTGTTAGCTTACGTGCAGTTGGTTCTCTTGATGGAATGACTGCGGATTGGATACATTTACCATATGACCTGTTGGCAAAAATTTCAAATGAAATTATCAACCATGTGAAAGGAATAAACAGAGTTGTATATGATATCAGTTCAAAACCGCCCGCTACAATTGAGTGGGAATAAAATATGGGTTGCGGCACTTGTAGCATTATGTCTTGCAAGCTGCACAACGAAAAAAAGCACAGTATTGCGTTCGCCTTCCTCTGGTCAAGGCGAACAGCAAACTGCTGTGACTAAACCGGCAGTTGACAAAGATAAGATCGTTGCCAAAGTGGGGGATATCCAGGATGTCAACGGCCATGCTGTGAAAAATAATCGCATCGCCTTGCTATTACCATTCGAGTTAAGTGGTATTGCGGGGACGATTACAAAAGAAGATGTGGAACGTTCTTCCTTGGCACTTGATTTTTATCAGGGATTTCAATTGGGCCTTGACAAAATTGCCAAAGAGGGTGCTTTATTTGATCTACAGGTAATTGATTCTCGAGACAATGTTGCCTACAATGCGACTTTAGGGACTTCGGCGAATGTCAAAGATGCCGTACTTGTGGTCGGTCCGGTATATCCGCGTGAGATAAAAAGCTTTGGGCAAACATTTGCAAATAAGAATGTGTTACAAGTTTCTCCGTTGGCGGCGACTATGGCTTCTGAATTTAGCTTACCTAATTTGGTTTCCATCACACCATCTATTCGTACACACTCGGAAACATTAGCAAAATATGTTGCTGATCAGTATTATACGGGTGATCAGATTCTGGTATACGATGCCGGTGACGATGAAAGCAAACAGTTTCTAGTCAATTTTGTTAGCGAAATTTCAAAGGCTAATGCACAGGCAAAAGTAAAAACTGTTATGAGCGTCAACGAGCTCAACAATAGCCTTGTGTTGACTGGAACTAATCATGTCATTTCTGGTACGGCCAATAAGAATTTGGTAAAGGGGCTTTTGGATGCTATGGACGAACGCTTTTTGAATCCAGGTAACCAGTTTAAGTTGTATGGACATCCAAATATGGCTAAGCTTTCGTTTGAGAATTTCGAAAATATGGATTTCTATGGACTTACTATTACCTCTTCCAACTTGGTGAATGAGGGTGATAGTGATACCCGGAAATTTATTGGAAATTATAAATCGGCTTATAAAGTAGACCCGTCTGAGTTTTCTTATAAAGGTTATGATGCGGCATTGTATTTCGGTCGATTGATTCATAAATATGGCGTGGATTATGTTAGCCGAATGACGCAAGATAAGTTTTCGGGATTGAATAGCGATTACAAATTTGAGTTTTATCCAAAATGGGGCTATGCTAATAGAGCTTTGGGTATAATGGTTTATCACAACAAAAAATTTGAAAGAAAATAATCTTTGAATGGCTGAATTCAGTGAAAGACGTGTTCATCAGCAAATACGTAATTTTGAGCGGGCAATGGATGGTTTTGAAGCTGATCAACCATTTTCGCGTTATTTGACTACTTTTTTTAAGTTGAACAAGCAAATGGGATCTTCCGACCGGAAGTCTACCTCCCGTTTATGTTATAATTATTTTCGTTTGGGAATGGCGGCTTCGCAGTTGTCGCAACAGCGTAGATTGGTGCTTGCGGAATTTCTATGTGAACAGGAAAGTCCCTTGGTGGCCCTTTTTGAGCCTTCCTATAGCGATAAACTCCATCTGCCGCTGAAAGACAAAATTGCATTTCTAGCGTCTGAGGGTATTTTTAAACTTAATGACCTCTTTCCTTTTGCGGATTATATTTCTGAAGAGGTTGACTTGGTGCAATTTTTAGAGAGCCAGTTGATCCAGCCCAACTTATATATTCGGGTGAAACGCGGGAAGACAAAGGTCGTGTGCGCTATTTTGGATAACAATCAGATTCCTTATTCCATGATTGGCGATCAGACTATCGCCTTGAATAATGGAACATCCTTGCAGCGATTTGATGTCTTGGATGGGATCATAGAAGTGCAGGATCTGTCTTCGCAGCGCACTTTGGATTATATGGAACCCGCTGAAAGAGAATCCTGGTGGGATGCATGTGCGGCTTCGGGTGGGAAATCGCTCTTGTTGATGGATGCTTGTCCATCTGTTAATCTTTTGGTTTCTGATGTTCGCATGAGTATTCTCCGAAATCTCGATGAACGTTTTGACCGTGCCAGAATAAAGCATTACCGAAAAAAAATACTCGATCTTACCAAGGATAGCTTCGCAATTCTTGGGAGCGAACGATTTGACGGGGTGTTATTGGATGCGCCTTGTACTGGATCGGGGACTTGGGGGCGCACACCAGAAATGGTTAGACAGTTTCGGGCCGCTAAGATTGCCGAATTCAATGCACTACAAAAGAATATTGCAAGTAATGTGGTGGGGCATGTTAAAGCGGGCAAGCCTTTGATTTATATAACCTGCTCTATTTTTAAAGCAGAAAACGAAGATGTTGTCAATTACATTGTAGATAATTTTGGTTTTGAAATAGAACGTATGGACTATTTGAAAGGTTATGAAGAGAAAGCGGATAGTATGTTTGTGGCGAGATTGATTAAAAAGTAATTTATATATATAATACAAGCAAAAAGGCTATTTTTTCCAATGAAAAAATAGCCTTTTTTTATACATATGGACCGTTTAATATCAGTCACATTTACTTGGAACAACGAGTACAGGGCAGGTAGATTTACGAATGACTGATTCGGATACAGAGCCGGAAATAAAGTGATCAAAGCCCGTCCGTCCATTGGTCCCCATAATAATAAGATCTGCAGACCACTCATGGGATGCCGCCAGAATTTCTTCTTTAATGGATCCGATTCGATTAAAAAGATATACTTCGCCTGCGCCTGTAAATTCGCGGCTCATTTTCTCAAGATATTTTTGTGCATTATCCTGTTCCATTTCCGATACTTCTGGAACGATGATGGGTTGCTGACCTAATAGCGGGTCCGCACCAAAGCTGGCCGGAGAAGTAGGGGGAACAACAGTGACAAGCGCTATGGAGGCTCCAAATACCGCGGCCATTTCTTTGGCATATAGTATAGCCTTTTCTGAGCATGGTTCGTCGTCAACAGCGACGAGTATCCTTTTGAATTTTGAATTTGTATTCTCCATTTCTACTATAATTAATTTATCTTCGTCATATAATATATAATCACATTTTTGACGATTTTGTTTTGTTTAGCACATGAAATATGGTATTTGTACACTAGCTCTCGTTCCGTTACGTTTAGAACAGGCACACCGTAGTGAGATGGTTTCTCAGGTATTGTTTGGGGAACTTTTTGAGATCCTTGATGAACAGGCCGATTGGACATCAATACGTCTGTTGGAAACGGACTATTTAGGCTGGATTCAAAACTGGCAGTTTCAGGAACTAAACGACTTGGATATGCAACATTATCTGACCGGAACACCAATTATCGTTGGTAGGGAAGGGGGAATTCTGTTTACTGATACCGCAAAATTTCAGCTCTGTCATGGAACCAAGCTTTACCTAGATGCAGAGAATACTGTCAATTTATCTCCATTGAGATTAACTTATCAAGGTAGTATCAATCCGCTATCCAAAAATCAGTTTGAAAGCGAGGTAATGCAATTAGCACGCAGTTATGAGAATACCCCTTATCTATGGGGTGGGCGTTCACAATGGGGAATCGATTGTTCCGGTTTCTCCCAATTGATTTATAGCTGTTTTGATCTTTCCTTGCCTCGTGATGCTTATCAGCAGGCAGAGATGGGGCAAACTGTGGATTTTGTTTCGGAAATACGGGTAGGGGATTTGGCTTTTTTTGACAATGCCGAAGGAAGGATTACTCATGTAGGAATTATGCTGGATCGCGATACGATTATCCACGCCTCAGCGAAAGTCCGTGTTGATCGGATGGATACGGAAGGTATTTTTAATGCTGAACAGAATCGTTATACACACAAACTCCGGATTGTTAAACGGTATAATTGATAAAGGTGGACATATAAAAAAAGGCTATAAGTAATTATAGCCTTTTCTATTGTCAAACGCCTTATTGACTAGAAGTGGAATTGTACACCTAAAGTTGGCGCTAATGAGTTAACATTCAAACCAAATGTATTTACTGCAACGTCATTCGTTTTATCTTTATTGTAGTTGTAGTATAGACCTCTGACTTTTAATTCGATACCGATTTTGCTTGTCGGGAAGTAAGCTAAACCCGGAGCTAGTTCCACACCATATGATTCGAATTTATTTTTTGTCTCTACGTTATTTACTTCAGTTGTAGTTGTACCCCATGCCATTGGAACTGATAATTGAGCAAAGAATCTTACCGGGCCGTTTGCAGAGTACTTTCTAGCGAAAGGTGATACCTGGAAAGCATCGTTTTTAATACTATTATCTTTACTTGTTTCAGTTTTTCCCCAGTTATAACCAATTCCAGTACCAATTGCCAAGTTGTCACTTACAAAGTAACCAACTGTTGGGTTGATTGAGAATGAATTATTTTTATGGTCAGTATCTTTCACTTTTGATGTTTCGAAGCCAAGTTGACCACCAACCATAATTTTTCCTTGTTCAGTTTGAGCTTGTGCTGCTATTGTTAAACCTGCAATGGCAGTCAATGTTAGTAAAACTTTTTTCATGTCTTTTTTATTTAATAGTTTGTTTTAATTTGCCAGTAATTACTTCCTGACTTTTTAAATTTGTTAGTCAAATATCGAAATCTTATTTTGATTTTTTGTCACTGGATTGTCTAGATGTTTTGTTATTATTGTAAATTATAGTGGTTCAATTGATTAAAATTTGATGTATTTTTATTTTTATCGTTTCTATTTAACAATAATGATATTAAGCTGACTTTTTGTTTTTAATTGTCAATTTCAAGTAAGAAGATAAAAAAAAGCCATTTGTCAGCAGCGGACAAATGGCTTTTTTTTGTATTTGAAAGACCGGTTTTAATCGAAATATTCTTTGATTCGCTCGAAGAATGATTTTTCACTTTTACCTGGTTGAGGTTTAAAGTTTGGCGATTCTTTCAGTTTGTTCAATAATTCTTTTTCTTCGTTAGATACGGCTTTTGGTGTCCATATATTAACGTATACAAGTTGGTCCCCTTTGTGATAAGAGTTGACTTCAGGAATACCTTTTCCTTTTAACCGTAAAATTTTACCACCTTGTGTGCCGGGCTCAATTTTGATCTTCGCTTTTCCATCTATTGTAGGGACTTCAACGCTTGTGCCTAAGGTCGCATCTACGAAATTAATGTATAGGTCATAGATCACATTTAGTCCGTCACGTTTTAAACTTTCGTGTGGTACTTCTTCGATCAGGATAATTAAATCTCCTGGTACACCACCACGCGGAGCAGCATTTCCTTTTCCACTCATGGAAAGTTGCATGCCTTCACTTACTCCTGCAGGAATATTGATTGCGATTGTTTCCTCACCGCGTTCGAGTCCTTCACCTCTACAAGTTGTACATTTTGCTGTAATTTCAACGCCTTCACCATTACAAGTAGGGCAAGTGCTTGTTGTTTGCATTTGTCCTAAGATGGTATTTGTTACTCTTCTAACTGATCCGGATCCCCCACAGGTTTTACAGGTATGGAAAGAAGATTTATCTTTAGCACCAGATCCGTCACAAGAATGACAGACCACTTGTTTGTTAACCTTTACCTTTTTCTCGACGCCTTTGGCAATTTCTTCGAGTGTTAATTTAACTTTTATGCGTAAGTTGCTTCCACGAGCTACCCGACGGCCACCACGCTGGCCACCACCGCCGCCAAAGAAACTTTCAAATGGATGTCCTCCACCAAAGATATCACCAAATTGGCTGAATATGTCTTCCATATTCATGCCGCCGCCACCGCCAAAGCCACCACTTGCCGAATTACCGGCATGGCCAAATTGGTCATAACGTTGACGTTTTTGTGGATTGCTCAAGATATCGTATGCCTCAGCAGCTTCCTTAAACTGTTCCTCAGCTTCATGATCACCAGGATTTTTATCCGGGTGGTACTTTATCGCCAATTTGCGATATGCTGATTTAATCTCCTTCTCGTCCGCTGATCGCGAGACACCAAGTATATCGTAATAATCTCTTTTTGACATCGTCTTAATATTATTGACCTATAACTACCTTTGCGTGACGGATCACTTTGTCACCTAAGTAGTACCCCTTTTCGATCACGTCCACTACTTTATTCTTTAATTCTGCTGTGGGTGCAGGAATTGCCGTGATAGCTTCTTGTAATTCAGGATCGAAGGCTTGGCCTGTAGCTTCCATTTCCTTTAACCCCAATTGCGACAACGTTTGTCTGAATTTGTTGTTAACAATATCCATTCCTGTTTTTACAGATTCAACATCTGTCGCAGTTTCCATGGCTGTTAATGCTCTGTCAAAATCATCTAGTGTAGGTAATAGCTTACTAATGACATCTTTTCCCGCTGATTGAATCAATTCAACACGTTCTTTGCTTGTACGTTTTCTATAATTGTCAAATTCAGCAGAAAGACGAATGTATTTATCCTTTGCCTCTGCCAATTCTGCAGCCAATTTCTCTTCAGTAGACAGTTCATCTGCTATATTATCAGCAGGCTGTTCTTGTTGTTCAGAAGAATTTGTTTCTACTGGATCTTGACCTTCATCGTAATAATTATCTTGCTCATTCATATCTTCAATGCTAAAATTAGATTCAAAAATTTACTCTATGCTTCGTTTGTCAAAGTTTTTGCCAAACAATAAAATTCCGACAGCTTGTCAGATTTTATTAAAAAAGCCTAACAATTTGTCGGAATCTCATTTTTTATATGTCAGTTTTCCGTCTAGATACTGACATTGTCCTGTAATACCCCATCGGTGGTTTTGATGATGCGGGATGGCATATTACGGATAATGGTATAATCGTGTGTTGCCATTAAAATAGCTGTTCCCGAATTGGCAATGTCACGTAATAATAAGACGATTTCTTCTGATGTAGCAGGATCCAAGTTACCGGTAGGCTCATCTGCCAGAATGATTTCGGGGTTATTTAGTAATGCGCGGGCAATTACAATACGCTGTTGTTCACCGCCAGAAAGTTCATGCGGCATTTTCTTAAGTTTGGAACGAAGCCCAACTTTTTCCAGTACATCCAATATACGGCTATCGATCATTTTCTTATCTTTCCAGCCTGTTGCTTTCAGTGCAAATTCGAGGTTTTTCTCGATGCTTCTATCGGATAAAAGATGAAAATCCTGAAATACAATACCCAATTTTCTACGCAGGTAGGGAACATCATTTTCGTGCAGCTTCTTAAGATCAAAGCCCGCAATCATTCCCTCACCATTGCCGATGTATAAATCGCCGTAAATGATTTTTAGTAAACTACTTTTTCCACTACCGGACTGGCCGATAAGATAAATAAACTCTCCTTTACCAATGTTTAAATTGACATTGGACAATACCAAATGTTTTTGTTGGAAGATATCAACGTTTTTTAATGTAATTACTTTATTTTCAATCATGGAAGCTAAAATTCTAATTTTTTAATTTGCCCAAAAGGCATTTCTTTAACCAGTTGCATGATATATTCTGCCTTTTCTCCTAATCCAATCTTATCGAGTGATTTATCTGGGCGGTCGACTCTAAAATATGCCAGCAAGGTGAAGGCATCATCTCTTAATTGAACATAATCAGGGATTTTGGCGACACCTTTTACTTTAATGATATACATGATTTCAAAGTTAGTATTTTTAATGCAATTTATTTACTATGAATTTAAAGGAAGCTTATTGGTTTGCGAATAAAAAATCCAGTGTATTCACGCCATCAGCAAAATCATCTAAAGCAGGGCATTGGCTTTCTCCAAAATGAAATACCGGCGACGGCACATTTAATGCTATTTCTGAAACAATACATTGGATATTTTCTTGCGCTAGTTTGAGCTTATTTTCAACTTCAGCCAGTGTTTCGTATGTTTCGTAATAAACCACAGCAAGGGGAGAAGCCGTGCGCTCATCTTCTTTGAGCAATAAAAATCCATTGTCAAAATGCTTGTCGCCATTGATCAGATAGATGGATTTGTTATAGTCGTAATTGTTATTGTATTTAAAATGCTCTGTTATGCTGTTAAAAGCAGCGATACCTTCAAAGAAGTGTGCTATTGGGTAATCTTTTGGAATAAATAGCTTTGATACAGAGCGACAGCCCAACCCAAAATAATCAAAGATGTCGTGTCCCAGTGATTCCAACTGGTTAGGAGATTCTTGGCCACCGACAACGGCAATACTATTTCTATTGCGACGAATAATATGTGGTTTGGTGCCAAAATAGTAATCAAAGTAACGGGAGCTATTGTTAGAGCCTGTTGCAATAACCAGATCGAAATCTTTTAGAATGTCAACAATTTCAAAGGCATCATTAAAGTATGGGTCAATTTGTTTAAGAAGGTTGAGCACATAGCTTGTCAATCCTGCATCGTCCGATGAGACTTTGATTTTTGCTGTAAAGCCGCTAATCAGTACCGATAGGATATCATGGAAGCCAACCAATGGAATATTGCCGGCCAGAATTAACCCTACAATTTTCGTTGAATGAAGATCTGGATAAGGTGCCAACCAGTGATTCAGTTTTTCTATTGTCAAATTGGCAGCAATGGCTTGAATGGCGCGTTCAACATTTTGAGGGGTATACCAGGGGTTTTTATGTTGGGCGAATTGAATGATTTGAATCAAATCTTCAGGGCGCTTTTGCAGCTGTTCGCCTAATTTTACAAATGCATTTATTCGTTGTTGCTTTGTCAAAATATTAAAATTTTAAAAGATGAATACACAAATTTGTATTATATTTGTGCTGTTAACATTAATCAACGTGAATCAACTAGCCTTATTGTTCAATCAGACTTTGTTTCATATTGATAATGCAAAAATAGTTTATTTATCATAATTGTGAGGTTATAAATGGCGATTAAAATTACAGACGAATGCATTAACTGTGGTGCTTGCGAACCGGAATGCCCAAATAATGCAATATACGATGCTGGTGTAACTTGGAAATTCTCAGATGGGACTGCTTTGGATGGGGTTATCGATTTTGGCGATGGTGTTACACTAGATGCCAACGAGTCTCAAGAAGCAATCTCTAATGAAGTCTATTATATTGTTTCAGATAAATGTACAGAATGTGTAGGTTTTCACGATGAGCCTCAATGTGCAGCGGTTTGCCCTGTGGATTGTTGTGTGGATGACGAAGATGTACGTGAATCGAACGATGAGCTATTAGCGAAAAAAGCTTGGTTACACGCGGAATAAATTTAGTACTCCGTTAAAATATAAGGCAGGATAAGAAATTTTCCTGCCTTTTTTGTGTCTTTCTATTTTGGCGAAATCGATATTTTGTTGCGAAACTCGGCTATTTGGAATAATAATATTTGCAAAAGCATAGTATTTTTTTATTTTTGTTTTTTTGACCATTAAAATCTTTTAAATGTTAAAAACCAAAATAGGGTTGATGACCCTGATCACAGTTACATTAGCTTGTATCATTGCTGTATTATACGAATTTGAGGTTGTAGGCTTTTCGCATGAATTTCTAATGGCTGTCCGTTGGATAGTTGCTACCGTTTTGGTTGTAAATGCGCTCTTTAAGAAAAATTTGACCACTTGGATTTTAACCTGTATGATTATGGGGATATTTGTCGGGTTGGATTTTCCAAATCTAGCGATTTCCCTGCAACCTTTGAGTAAAGGTTTTATTAAGTTAGTCAAGACGATTGTGGGCCCAATTCTCTTTGCTACGCTTGTTTATGGAATTGCAGGCCATTCTGATTTGAAACAGGTGGGACGTATGGCATGGAAATCCATGCTTTATTTCTTTTGCGCAACAACATGTGCTATTTTTATTGGTTTAGGTGCGATAAACCTGACTCGGGCAGGAGTGGGCGTTGATGTTGCACATATGCCACATGAAGAACTGCCTGTACCGAAAGAAAGTATGGATGAGCATATCCTCAAAACACTTCCGGACCATGTACATCCTGTATACAAGTTTACTTCTTTTATACGCGACTTGTTCCCTGAAAATATCGTCAAATCTGTTGCCGATAATCAAGTTTTACAGATTGTTGTATTTTCAATTTTGTTTGGGATTGGATTGGCAATGGTAGATGAGAAAAAGCGTAAACCCCTGGTTGATTTTACCGAGAGTATGTCTGAAACCATGTTTAAGTTTACGAACATGATTATGTACTTTGCGCCTATTGGAGTTGGTGCCGCTATGGCCTACACGGTGGGGCATCTCGGTGTCGATATTCTAAAGAATCTTTTCATGCTTTTGGCGACGCTGTATTTTGCTTTGGTGTGTTTTTTATGTCTGGTTCTTCTTCCGGTGGCACTTTATCTAAAAATACCTGTGAAACGTTTTATTAATGCGATTAAGGAACCTGTTTCGATTGCATTTGCGACTACAAGTTCAGATGCGGCATTACCGAAAGCAATGAGTGCGATGGAGAAATTTGGTGTACCACGTAAGATTGTTTCGTTTGTAATTCCCACAGGATATAGTTTTAACTTGGATGGTACTTCACTTTATTTATCATTGGCTGCGATCTTTGTCGCTCAGGCGGCTGGTATCCATTTGTCGTTTGGACATCAATTAATGATTGCATTTACATTGATGATCACCTCTAAAGGTGTTGCTGCTGTACCAAGGGCTTCATTAATTATTTTGATTGCGACAGCGGATCAATTTGGTTTACCAACATTTGTCATTGCTGCAATTTTAGGTATCGATGAACTCATGGATATGGCGCGTACCTCTGTCAATGTAATCGGAAATTGTTTGGCAACCGTTGTTGTTGCGAAATGGGAGGGCGAGTTTGATGAAGAAGCTCCTTACCGCGAAGATACTGAAGAGGCGATCTAATAGAAATAACTGACGAATATTCGTTGAAGAAAGCAGTCTTGACATTCCGTTGAGACTGCTTTTTTATTGTCTTTAGCTCGCGTTGATGATTTGGCTACGCTTATTTATTATATTTAGCGCTGTAAATACCGTTCTTTAAACCAAATAGAACTTTAAACCAAATTCGTACAGGGAAATGAGACGATCTATGTTTTATTTTTTGTGTGTAATGATTACGATCAATATGGCATTTGCTCAAACAAAGACGACTGTTGTCGATCGTGATTCATCCGTTTATATTGAAACCCAGGATGGGGTCAAACTTTTTGCGAAGTCTGCTGGAAATGGTCCGGTTTGTATTTTCGTACATGGAGGGCGAGGTGTCTGGAGTAAGTCGTTTGAGGAGATGGGAGGTCGTGGTCTTGAAAAAGCTGCTTGCAAGCTGTTGTTGACGGCATGGTATCCTTTACACTAGCTTGCAAGCGAAATATGTTATATCAACGTCCGTCAACGTAGTACCATAAATCATCTTGTTTTTTGAACGTAGACTTTTCATGGTGAATTTGAACTTCCATCTGTGGATCCAGGTAATGTGCTTCAAACTCGACAGTTTGGAATGTAGATTTAAGGATAGAGAGTTGCATCCATTTATTCTCCCGCGCCCATTGTCCGATTGCCTGTTTATTTTGGAACCGTCGTGTTGAGGGATGAAACGTATCGTATAGGAAATCGATCTGTTGTGCTACAAAGGCGCTATAACGTGCGCGCATCAATGCCTCTGCTGTGGTTGCTTTGGCATGGAAACGATGAATTTGCTGGCAGCATTCCCCATAGGTATTGCCAGAGCCACAAGGGCATAATTGACCTGATTCCATCACTTGAATGTTTAAAATTTTACCAGCCTTTAATAGCGCCATTTTTGAAGACTTTTTTTGCTGTCGCTTCTACTTCCGGTGACTGATACGCCTGGATAAACTGCTGCACCTTCTCATCGTTTTTATTATCTGAGCGGGCAACAATCAGATTGACATAAGGCGATTCTTTATCTTCTGTGAATAAGCCTTGTTTTTCGGGATCCAACCCAGCTTGAGAGGCGAAACTATTGTTGATGATAGCAATTGTAACTTGAGGATCATCTAGGACGCGAGGTAACTGTGGGGCCTCCATCTCTATGATCTTAACCTGTTTAGGGTTGCTGACAATATCTGTTACTTTAGGTTGGATACCTACATTTTCTTTTAGACCGATAATTCCCTCGCGTTGGAGAAGCAAAAGAGAGCGTCCTCCATTGGTAGGGTCATTTGGAATGGCAATAACGGCACCAGGTTGTAACTCTGTGATTGTTTTTATTTTCTTTGAATAGGCAACAATGGGGAATACAAACGTGTTTCCGACAATGGTTAATTTCGTGAAACCGCGTTGTTTGGATTGCTCCTGTAGATAGGGTTGATGCTGAAATACGTTTACATCGATATCACCCTGATTTAAGGCCTCATTAGGTACGACATAGTCGTTGAAAGCCACTAACTCAACATCAAGATTGAACTTTTCTTTTGCAACTTTCTTAGCCGTCTCCGCAAGCTCCTTTTCTGGGCCGGACACAACACCGACTTTGAGGATATTCTCTTTCTTTTCTCTGTTATTGCATGCTACAATCGATACGAGACTGAAGGCTAAAATTGCAAATGCATAGTTCAATTTTTTCATATGATATAATTTATGTTAACGATGGTTTACTTTTTTTGAGATGTAATCTCCTGTATATTGTAACAAGAATACTATTAAAATTAATAAAATTAGAACAGAATTCATGATAAAAGTATCATATCCGACATAACCATACTGATAGCCAATCTGTCCAAGTCCACCAGCACCTACAGCACCGCCCATTGCGGAGTAACCAACAAGTGTTATCAAGGTAATTGTCGCATTGTTTACTAGTGAGGGGAGAGCCTCCGGAAGCAAAACTTTGAAAATTACCTGTTGTGCATTTGCACCCATTGCTCTTGAGGCCTCAAGCAGGCCATTTGGAATTTCCAGAAGACTATTTTCCACAAGTCTTGCTATAAATGGGGCAGCACCTATGCTCAAGGGTACCAATGCTGCGGCCATACCGATTGATGTTCCGACAACGTTGCGTGTAAACGGAATCATCCATACGATAAGTATGATAAAGGGGATAGACCTAAACACATTCACCAGCAATGAAACAAGTTGGTGCATGGCTTTGTTTTCGAGCAGTTGATGTTTTCGGGTCAAGAACAGGTATATCCCGAGTGGGAGACCAAGGATAAAACCAAAGAAGCCTGATAAGAAAGTCATGGTTAGGGTTTCTAAAGTACCCGATAGCAGAAGATTAAATACCTGATCAGACATAGCCTAATATTTTAGTTTGTGAATGCTTTTCTTTTAAGAAAGATAGACTACGCGTTACATTTTCTTTTTCACCCGATAGTTCGGCCAATATAACACCAAATTTCATTTCGCCAATATAATCTATTTGAGCGGTAATGATATTTGTTTTGACTTGATATTGTTGCTCCAAATGCTGTATAAATGGGATGGATTCTTCATTTGAAGTTAGATAGATCTCTACGAGTGGGTTTCCAGCGCTTTTTAAGCGTTCCTGAAAACTTAGTGGAATTTCAACTTCAAGTGAAGACTGAATAAAGTTTTTAGTTGTTGTTTGCTGAGGATTGGCGAATATTGATTCTACCGGGCCGGTTTCAATTAATTCTCCGTGGTCTAATACGGCAACCTGATCGCAAATACTTTTTATAACATCCATCTCATGGGTAATCAACAATATCGTAAGGTCAAGCTGCTTATTGATTTTTTTTAGCAGTTTGAGGATGGATTTTGTAGTTGCGGGGTCTAAGGCACTTGTGGCCTCATCGCAAAGTAGAATGTAAGGATCATTGGCTAATGCTCGCGCGATAGCAACACGTTGTTTTTGGCCTCCGGAGAGATTTGCAGGGTACACGTCGGCTTTATCTTCCAACCCGACCAAACGCAATAGTTCCAACACTTTTTGGCTGATAAATTCTTTCGATTTACCTTCAAGTTCGAGCGGGAAGGATATATTTCCATACACTGTTCGTGATGATAGTAAGTTGAAGTGCTGGAAAATCATACCAATTTTTCTTCTTTTCAACATCAGACCAGTGGAAGATAGCGACATCAAGTCGTCATTTTCTATAATTACTTGTCCACTGTCTGGTCTTTCCAAAAGGTTGACGCAACGGATCAAAGTACTTTTGCCGGCTCCGGAAGCGCCTATTACACCAAAAATTTCACCTTTTTCAATAGACAGTGAGATGTCTTTTAAGGCATCAATACGTGCCGCTTTTACCTCAAAAGATTTGGATATGTTGTTTAGTTGAATCATTGACCCTGTAGGGATTTAGCAATTTTAGTTGGACAAATGGATGATGTTGATATAAATGTACACAAATGCCAGGGATAAAATAAAATCAAGTGAAAGAAAATGGGTCCTTTCAGACCGAAAAAGAATGAAAGAACCCAGATATATGTTTTTTACAACGCTTGATAAGCCGAAATCACTTGTTTTGCAGATCCGAGTCCATCGATGCCATATTCGATGATATCGCCATCTTTCAGGAATCTTTGTGGGGATTTGCCCATGCCAGATCCTGCAGGCGATCCTGTGGAAATGATGTCGCCTGGAAGTAAGCTCATAAAATGGCTTAAATAAGAAATCAATTTGGGCACACGATAGATAAAATCACTTGTATTGCCATCTTGCATAAGCTCACCATTGAGTTTAAGCCATATTTTTAAATTATCGATATCTGTGAATTCATCTTTGGTTGCTATAAATGGGCCAATAGGAGCGAAAGTGTCACATCCTTTACCTTTATCCCAAGTTCCGCCACGCTCGATCTGAAATTCACGCTCTGTAACGTCATTGTGTAACACATAGCCAAACACATGGTCCAAAGCTTCTTCTTCAGTAACGTAAGAAGCTTTTTTCCCAATTACAATGGCAAATTCGGTTTCCCAATCAGATTTTACAGAGAACTTCGGAAGGGTGATTCCATCAAAAGGGCCATTGAATGCAGATACAGATTTCATAAAGACAATAGGCTCGGAAGCTTGTTGCAATTTGGTTTCTTTGACGTGATCATCGAAATTAAGCCCTACACAAAGTATTTTGGACGGAGCTTCCAATGGTGTACCGATACGCTCGTCGTCGGCTATCTCTTTAAGCGTATCGCCTTTTTCATTTATATATGTTTGAAGTCTTTCTAAATTTGCAATATCCGCAAAGAAATCGCGGTTGTATTGAAAATTTCCCTCTGAAACATCATATTTCTTTTCGTTTAAAATGACTCCCGCTTTTTCGGAGCCCTTTGCGCCATATCTAAAAATCTTCATAAGCCGCAAATATACGGATTTTGTCCCAAAAAGGGCAGAAATTAACGCGAATTAACAATTAATCAATATGTAAATTATCTATACAATTATTGTCCAAAAGGGGATATTTAAAAGGGAATTTTTCATTTACTATCTTTTTGTTGCTTACCCAAGTGCCATTGAGCACCATTTCCTGACCTTTTTTTCCAAGCATAAATTTAATCAAAAAAGAGGGGACGGGTAGGGGAATATAGAATGGACCGTATTTATGTTTAGCTATTCTTTTTGCAAACTCCGCGAGGGGAAGCGGTTCGGATGAACAGGCATTATAAATTCCGGCTATGGTATCATTTTGTATGCCAAAGAGCAGCATTCGACAGAGATCATCCATATGGATCCAACTGAGTATCTGTTTTCCAGAGCCTAATACCGGAATTGAACGAAAGGGTAGGAAACGGTTAATTTCTTTGAGTAAACCTTGATCCTTGCTGATAACTACCCCAAAACGGAAGACAATGAGTCTTTTTCCCAATGTTTCGATAGGTTTCACGCTTCCTTCCCAGAGGTTACATACCCAGGAGAGAAAATTTCCACCTTGTGGATCTCCTTCTTCAAAAGGTTTTTTTTGGTACTGATCGTCTGTTCCATACCAACCTATAGCGGAGGCCGATATGACTGCTTTTACTTGATTTGGTATTTGTTTTAGACTTTGATAGAGCAGTTGCCCGCTTTCTACCCTGCTGGCAATAATTTCTTGTTGATATGATTTTGTCCAGCGTTTCGAATTGAGGTTTGCCCCCGCCAGGTTGATGATATAGTCGGCTTCCTGAATTGATTTGACATCAATCTCCTGTTTACTGGGATCCCAATGTACGTAACGGACATTGTTTTGTATGGGATGAGACTTCGGATTTCTGGTAAAAATAATAACTTCATAGAAATTGGCAACCAATAGTTTTGTTAAATGAAGGCCTATAGCTCCAGCACCACCTGTAATAATTACTTTTTCCATGAATTGAACCTTGTTTTATAATATACGCGTGTTATCATTTAAGCGAACCAATTTCTGTTGATAATAAATATACTATTTTGGTTTATAAAAATCGACCATTGCGGCAGCAATTACAAAAAAAGGTTTATCTCGTGGGGAGATAAACCTTTTAAGAGTCGATTAAACGACCTTATTTGTTAAAGCGTTTGAATTGTGCTGCCACATGTTAGCATCTGTGCGCCGTAATATGGATTTTTGATTTCTTTATGACGGCTTAACCAAGTCGCACCTTTGCCTTTGTTGAACATTGGACACTTTTGGTAATAAACAGAAGAAGACGGTTTCGAGTTTTTGGACAAACTATAGATATCTTCTGACAATAGCGCGAAGGCTTCTCGTTGTTTACTGATATCCTTTGCCTGTTGTAGGCTCTTCACTGTCGCTTTGAGTGATGTTGTTTTGGTTTTCCAGACCACCTCTTCCGCTTTCGTTAGATCAGCAGTTTGTATTTTAGCGATTGCATCGGCAAGATCGTTTGCTAGGCCTGCAGCTTGTTTACTATCCGCAGCTACAAGTGCATCTTTAAGCAGAAAGTATTGGTCATAGATCTTTTGAAAATTGCTTGCGTTGCTGATGTCATCTACTGAAGCTACCGGCTCAGTGCTTGCGTCTTGTGGGCTATCTGAAGCTGGAGAAGCTAAATTTCTTTCGTATTGGCAGCAAGCATGTAGTTTAGCATAAGTATCTTCCGCGGCAAGGTATTTTTCATTGTCATAGCCTGCTCCTGCGATACTTTTCAATACAGCATCTAAGGAAGTTTTCTTTGCGTCATAGGCTATTGTTGCTGTTTGGTTGTCTTCGTTCCATTCAACTTTAGCCTGAGCGGAGGCTCCTGCATTTTCTATTGTTTTTTTACACATACCGCAGTTTCCCGCAATTTTAACAGTGGTGTTCACGGTGTTGTTTTGTGCATAGTTTGTTAAGGACGATAGTATTAAAGCCCCTGTTATAATATAATGTTTGATTTTCATATGATTGGATGAAAGAATAAATAAAAATAAGTAATCAAAAATGATTGATAAATGATCAACGTATGGATTAACTTATTTTTGGCGGGACCCAAGGACAAAAATATCCCTCAGAAATAAATGTTGGCGCTATGGGTTTATAATTTTTTTTGATTGCTATACCGCAAAGTTCATGATTTTGTTCAAGGGGATTGGAAATTGCCAAAAATGTACCGCTATACGTGCATTGACAATTGCAATTTTTACATGGTTTGTGATGTTTACAAAAAGCCTTTTTTTGGGAAGATTTAAATTTTGAACAACACTGGTCCTTTTTGTCAGTGATAGCATTACCTTGTGTGTGACTACTGTGTGCATTCATTTTATGGCAGGCAAAAGCGTCGGGTGCGCTTAAAAGGAAACCGAAGGTTAAAAATAGTAGTATAAGTCGCTTAAGTGCCATATCAGCTCAAATATAATTGTTTTGGGTAGAATCTGCTTCCACTTTTAACTTTTTTTGGCATTATGGACTTTTTTATACGCTCCATGTTATTTGAGTTTGGGAGGACCAGATAACATGGAGCGACGTTTGGAATTCTTTTTTCGGAAAGCAAAGAAATACTTAAAACTTAAAACCAGAAAAAAAGCCGGGCTTTTTCCAGGTACGTTTATATTCATCAGCTAAAGGAGAATGATCCGAATAGGCGAGCACTTCATCAAGCAAATTGTGTGCTTTTTTCAGATTCCCTGTTTTATAGTTTGCATATGCCTCTGCTAATTTAACCGATTCGACATCATCGTCGTAGCCCCAATCGCATTGCTGATAAATACCGTTGAAAACATTGACGTATTTATTTACTTCGTTTATATCTCCGTTTTCGGCGAAAAGTTCAATTCCAAATTTTAACCAAAGGACATAATCATTAGGCTCCATGACTGACTGTACCCAACTGTCATACGTTTGGAATATTTCTATACCCGCGCTAAATTCCGTAAGATAGTAATGGCTTTTAACAATGAGATAGAGCGTCTTTGCTTTATCGAAATTATCGATGATAAATTCCCGTTTATTTTTAAGGTATTTCCGCGCAGCGAGGTTCATGGACTTGTAATTGCTCTTTTCATTATATAGCTGCATCAACACATATTGAGGCTGTGCTTCATGTGGGTACCGTTGTGCCATATTTTCGTAATAGGAGACACGTTGCTCAAAATTATCCGGCTCAATTATCTGATAGATAATATGTTCTATCCCATTTTTTGACGCTTCAAAGTCACGATAATGATAATCATCTAAATTGGGATGATCAATATAGAATTTGTAAATAAACTCGAGGAGCTGTTGGGCCCGGGATTGAATATTCGCTGATCGACCTAGTTGGTATTCAACATCGATTTGATGCATAAGCATGCGGTAACAAGGAGGAAATACAACAGACTCCATATCTTCAGCTTCTTCATCTTCTTCGGAGGTAAATTCTTGCTGCTCAAGGGTGGCTTCCAACGAAATCTGATAGGTGTCAAAGTATTGTTGAAGCACCTCCTCCAGACGTACGTAATCTTCCAATGCTGACAAGGTATCGGCTCGGGTGAAATGAAGTTCTTCAAAGTCGGAATAGCTTAATCCTTCGGTGGCGATAGCATAGGAGGTTTCTAGTTCACCGGCTTCTTTATACGCTAATGCTAGATTATTACAATTCATAGCTCTGTTGTGGGAGCCCCCAAAGTAGTCACTTTCATATTTATTCTGTTCAAAATACTCGTTGAAAGCGTCGTAGGCTTGACGATAAAGTTCGAGGACGAGCAATTGTAGTGCAGATTGATCAACTGTGGTTAAGTTGTCCTGAGCGTGAATAAAATCAGATAGCGTGACAGCTTCATTATAACATTCACGGGGAAGGTCATGGAAAGTAGGAACCTGATCGTAAACTGTTCCATTAGCTTTAAAGGTGCATTCAACTAGGCGTCGCCAGGATGTTGCATTCCATTTTCGTTCACCTACCATTGTTAGATGCGGAATAGCCGCGGCATACTGCCCCTCGTCATAGAGATAGGCTGCCGCAAAATGGTAACCGACATAAGAATCAGGATAGGCATCGACCAATTTGAGTGCATGGAGATAATAATAGTCAAGCGGGATTCCGATTTCTTCTGAGTAATTGCGCTCAATGATAAGCTGATAGTAGAAGACCTCAGGGTGCTCATACCCCTCGGCAATCAATTCCTCAAAACGAGTATGCCATTTGACCAACTCCTGATGGATATGCAGGGCTGAGTTTTCCCCTTTGATAAGCTTAAGTAAAATTTGCAGTGCTAGGTCGATTGCTTTATTTTCGTAAGCAATTTCAGCGAGATCCACATAATTCATTTCATTGCTGCTGATGAAATGCTTAAAATCAGCTTCCATTAAAGCTAAAATATTAGACTCATTGATCTGTTTGGTACGGTCAAGCAGGTATATTTTCTTTATCCAAAAGATGGAAAAATTATGATCCAAGGTTTCCCGTTCATCCTTGAATGTTTCTTTAACGAAATCAATGCTCGCCTCCAAAACTGGAAGCATCGCTGTATCGTCCTGGAGCCCTTCGTAGATATTGGTTAAATAGTTGTGCCCATATCCGGACATATTTGGGGAAGCGATTAGTTTTTTTGCGTATTCGATGAATAGACCTTTATTGCCTTCAGTAATATGAAATTTTGGACGACCAATTTGTGCTAATGTCGCTTGATTGTCCAAAACATAATTCAGTATATGATATAGGGTCGTTTCATTATCAGGTTCGATGGCCAATGCTTTTTGAAAATAGGGGATCATTTTTTCCTGAATAACATCGAAAATAGCTTCGTGGCCTTCATAGAATGCCTGATCATGATAGGCGATGGCTAGGTGTGTCCAAAGCGTAACATCTTGATCGTTTTGTCGCAGTTGGTTTTCTCCTTCAATGATAAATAAGTCTAGTTGTCCGCTGTAGAACAAATCATATATATTCTTTTCTTCCATTTATTAATTTTTATATGTATCCAGTATGTTAAAATCTGTGGAAAATACTATTTAGCCGTTGAAAGCTTTTCAAAGCTATTACCGTTCCATAGAAATTCTTCACTTTTTTTTGTGATCTTGAAATTCGGATTTTCTGCATCGTCGTCAATAGCTTCTCCCTCTTCGATGTATTTATAGATAATCTGATTATTTTTTCCGTGTTCGGAAGGGAAAAGAATCTTTTCATCGTAATAGAACACACCAGCATCACTAACAGAATACCTGCTGGGAAGATCTACAAGTCGTTGTCCTGTCCAGGCCACATAGTTGTACTCAGAAGGTATACCACAGGCTTCCCCCAGAAATTCGATGCGTATGATTTGTTTGACATTTTGCAGCCCCATGGCCGGCAGCAATTTACTCTGAGAGAAGGTTTGTTCTGAATAGGCGAAAGGGAAGGTGTGTTCAGCTAGAAAATTTCCTTTTGCGTCGAGAAGTTTTACCACTGTTGAAAAATGATCCTGTTCCTGTTCGTTGATACTTTTGGTAAAACGTTCAAAACCGTAAATATATTGCGAGCCGTCCGAAGCGGTTTGTTTTCCGAGCGCTAATAATCCGAGCCAAATAAATCCACTTTTTTTGATACTGCCTTCGAAATAGCTTATTTGGTGCCAAGGTGCATAAAAATTTTTCAGCGTATTTCCTTTGAAAGGCGCGCTGGTGATCGTAACGACATTTCCTACCGATAAAGAATCTACGATTGCTGCCTTAAGACTAGGTTGAGCACGCACATAAGCTTTTGTGGCAAAAACAGTTGCCGACTGACCCTTTTGTATGTTCCATAGGTTGAAATTATCGTCAAATTTTAAGTTTTCCTGCGCCTTTGAACAAAATGGTCCGATGACAAAGATGATTAAATAGCATCCCATTAGTTTTCTCATTTTTCACTCTCCTTTCCTGCAAAAATAGACGAATTGGTCCATAACCCTTATCACTGGTTTCAGGTATTTTTTGTGGAGTGTCCCGAACGAAGAAATAGCTTGCGAGGAAGTTGTAAAATAAAAAGGCTGGACTTTCGTTCGAGAGAAAGTATGTTGGAATCTTTAGATAAGTGATAGGGCTAGTCGGGTCGATCTTTTTAGCACATGAATTTTAATTATATTTATCATTGCGGAAATATGAAATTACATTTAAAATAGGGGGAAAGCTGTGGAAAATGAAAACAATAAGCTGCTCGTATTAGAAGCTGGTAAGTATATTGGGAACGAAGTTAGCCAAAGTTCTTTTGCTGGTATCATTACTTCTGATATTTATTACGAGGCTGGTATTATCTCTGATTGGCATTGTCATCAGAATCCACATTTTTCACATATTTTGAATGGTGGAAGTGTTGAAATCAGGCAGAATGAGAAAAATCGGCAGCAACAGGGTACTTCTCTATATTACTATCCCGATATTATCCACCAGAATATTGGTTATATAAAAGGGACAAGAATCTTTAATCTTGAATTTACCGAAGATTTTCTAACTAAATATGATTTAAATATACCAGATGAATCCTGTATGTTTTCGAATGGTATTCAATGGGGCACAAGCGGTTTAGTAAAGATAATGGGGGAACATTATTTAGACGACCAACAAAGTTTATTGGCAATGGAGCAACTTTCCGTCCTGCTTTTGACATGTACCACTCCCATTAAGCGTATAGGGCCAGCGTGGATTTTCCGTATCAAAGATTTTTTGTATGATCATTGGGATATTCCATTATCGTTAAGTTATATTTCTGAAGAAATGAATTTGCATCCGGTTACAATCTCTCGATATTTTCCTCAATATTTTGGTTGTACAATTGGAGATTATCTTCGGCGGATTAAAATTGAAAAGGCATTACCCATGATCAGATTAAAGAAGCTATCACTCACAGAAATAGCATTCAATTGTGGCTTTGCTGATCAGGCTCATTTTATTAAAACCTACAAAAGGTTTATGGGGATCACGCCGAGTCAGTATCAACGGATGTAGAAAAAAAAGTTGAGGCTAATTGGGTACAATTTTGTCTAGCGCGTTGATTTTAACTTTGATCATAAGGAAAATGGTCCAGATGGATTATTTATGATTAAAGCTTTAATTCCAATGAAAAAGAAAATTTTAACAACTGTATTGTTGCTCTCCTCTATCTTGTACTCGAGAAAATCTATGGGACAGCATTTAAGTGCTTTACATAGGCTATTTGAAAAATACTATGAAAAAGAGTGCTATTTCAATCCGCTCCAAGCAACAGCGGATGGTATTCATGTCTACGATGACTTGCTTCAGAACGAGGGTTCTTTTGATTTTTTAGTCGCTAAGAAAAATTTCTATCAGTCATGTTTAAACGAATTACAGCAATTCGATAGGCAAAACTTGACAGAGGCAGATCGTATTTCCTATGATGTATTGGATTATACGTTAAAAACGGGTTTAGAGGGGCTCTCTATGCATTTTGAATATATTCCTTTTAATCAGTTTACAGCTTCGGTTCCAACAGACCTTGCACTATTTGGTTCGACCAATGGTCCCCAGCCATTTCATACCATTGAAGATTATACAAATTGGTCTAAAAGGATGATCTCTTTTAAGGCCTGGGCAGATACTGCTATCGCAAATTTCGAGAAAGGGAAGAAAGCGGGAGTTGTTCTACCAAGGTCTCTGGTTGGCCGTATGATTCCACAATTGATCGCGCTCGGCGAAAGAGATACTTTAAAAAGTGTTTTTTACAGGCCATTGCAACAATTTCCGGAAAACTTTTCCCATGAGGAAAGGAAAAAATTGACAATACTATACAACGAAGTTATTCCTAATTATGTCTTGAATTCCTATGCGAAGTTAGCAAGTTATTTACAATACGATTATATGCCTTTTGCATCTTTACAATCGGGCTTGAATAGTCTTCCTGACGGGGATAAAATGTACCAGTACTACATCAAGTTATATACGACCAGCTCTACACTTAGTCCCGACCAGATTTATCAGATCGGGCTTAAAGAGGTGGACCGTATAACCCATGAAATGGAACAAAATATGGTTCTCAATGGCTTTAAAGGCTCTTTAAAAGATTATTTTAGATTTTTGCGCACAGATCAAAGGTTTAGGCCATTTAAAACCCCAGAACAGGTGCTAGACGCCTATCAAAAAATATATAATAAAATTCAGCCTCATTTAAAAGATATGTTTTTAGTGGAGCCCAAAACGAAATTTGTTATAAAACGCGTAGATCCTTACCAAGAGGCGTCACAAGGAGGTCCTTATTATATTAAAGGAAACTTAAAAGAAAAGAGAGCTGGCATTTTTTTCGTTCCGATACCTGACCCGACTAAGATAAATACAGTTTTTTATGGCCTAGAATGCACATTTATACATGAGGCAATACCTGGGCATCACTATCAGATTGCATTACAGCAGGAGTATAGCGAACTTCCTACTTTCCAACAACAAAATGCCCTATATGCTTACATGGAAGGTTGGGCACTGTATTGCGAATCCTTGGGTGAACAATTGGGATGCTATACAGATCCATATCAAAAGATGGGTGCGCTAAATAATAAGATCCACCGTGCGATACGTTTAGTAATTGATGTTGGTATTCATACCGGAAGGCTGACTGAACAACAGGCAATTGTATATATGATGGATCATGAATCAATAAGCGAAAATATCGCAAAGGCAGAAGTTGAAAGATATATGGCTTGGCCAGGACAAGCACTTTCTTATAAAATCGGGGAGCTAAAAATCAAAGAATTGAGAAAAAAATACCAAAACTTACAGGGCGAGAAATTTAGTTTTCAGGCTTTTCATGCCGCAGTGTTAAAATATGGTTGTTTGCCATTGGATGTTCTTGAAAATTTCCTGGATGACTGGAATGCTAAAATTTCCAATTAAAATTTGGAATATTATCTGGTTTGATCTTCTCATTGGTCCACAAACAACATTTTATGACCTTAGGCATGTCGCTGTTATTAGGGATTAAAAGAGCTATTTGGCCAACAAGTATATCAGTGGGAAGAGTGCTGCACTACTAATCTATTTTTTGTGAATAGGGGCCTGTTTTAATGTAATCATTTCTTCTTGGTAGTAGGTGAAATGAAAAATCGTTTATAAAATTCATCTATATGCTTTATCAAATCATTCATTTTGCTGCTTACGTTTTGAGAATCGATAAATTCAATGTTATTTTAATTCGATATTATTTTCTGTTGAGGGAGAATGGATAAATTTTCTCACACATATGGGACAGGTTCCCTAGAATCATATGGATGGCGTTCTGATCATGTCAAAGATGTTGATGGCGTCATTTGTTGCAAATAATTGGATAGGATGAAAAACAAAAATTATGATATAGAGCATTTCGAATATTTTCAGGAATTGAGGGCGACAAAAGAAGAGATTCTATATTTCAAGACTGAGCGGCAGATGTTTAGAAATGAGCCTATCGGACTTGATTTTTTTTCGTTTTTGTTGTTTGAAAGAGGTGGTGGCACGCATACTATCGATGGGGTTGCCTATGAAATAAACGGTAAGCAGTTACACATAGTCTTTCCTGGCCAGCTTCATCACTGGGATATTTGGGCAGGCACGAAATCACATACCGTATTTGTTTCCGGGCGACTTTTTAAGCATTTGAGAATTTCTTTATTTATCCGATTGAATATTGTAAAAAGAATCCTGTGATGAACCTTTCGACTCGGATTTTTCAAGTGATGTTGAGAGAGTTTAGGGGAATTGATCGAGAGCTTGCGTTCAAGCAGGGGATGAAGGAGATTATTTTTTCAAAATTTAGGATTATAGCATTAATGTTCAACCGAGAAGTTTTTGGGAAATTAAAACGTAAGAAAAAAAGGTAAACTTGAACGATCAAGTATTTTTATCCGTGTGTCCACAGCACGATTGAAATCAATATCCCATTGGGTTCCCCAATGAGGCTGGGAAACTAGGATAGGTGAATGTATCAGATCGACGAGATTTGTAATTGCGCTATTGCCGGATTTTATGGTATAGATGATATGTCCGGGGTATGCGCCGCTGTTGATTCTGTATGAACGCAGGAAAATAGTTGGTCGCCCGGTTCAAACAGCTGCAATTTAACCTTAATACCTAGAAGTGTTTTTCGTATTAAATCGATGCTAGATTGAGCAATTTCAGGATTTTCGCTCTTCGAAAAATCAAGACGATCTTATATCCAAATTTCAAATTCGGGTTTGGTCATTTTAATTTAAGATGCAAATTCCTAATAGAAGCAGCAGCTGTTGGTGTATATGTAATTAATTGTAATAATAAGAATGCCGTATCTTACTACTATTTCCAATATAATAAGATCTCCCTGCGCAGTAAGGCAGTCTGCCTTCCAGAAAACAGTTTCATGAACACCATTTTTGATGACTCATAATTGCCTGATTAGGTTGGTAGCTAATCAAGAACAAAAATAAAACGGAAACATTCTAATACCAAGCGGTAGGTAATAACAATATTCAATCAATCTTTAGACAGTGATTAGTCACTGCTTATACAGTCTATACTGAGTGATCACTGAACAAACACTGAACAAGCACTGAACAAGCACTGTAGAAAGAGATAATCTGACCACCACCTGATCTTCGTTTGCTGCTACCCAAAAAGTGTACGAGAGAATAAGCTGCGCTTGTGTAAAAAATAAAAATCGCTGTCGTCATTGAGGGGGACAAACTGCAACGCAACGATGGTGATAATCTGATCAGCAAGCGAAAATAACGCAAGTGGCTTTTACAATGAATTTAATACGAGTGTAGATATACTTTAAGTGCTGCCCCTGCTCCAAAAACAAAAAAAGGCTTTCTGATTTCTCAGAAAGCCTTTTTTTGTCTTGGCGGAAGAGGCGGGATTCGAACCCGCGGTACCGTTTCCAGTACGACAGTTTAGCAAACTGTTCCTTTCGGCCACTCAGGCACCCTTCCTCGTTTTGACATTGCAAACATAAGGCAATTATTTGATTCTGCAAAGTCTAAATATTAAAAAAAATGCAAAAAAAATGTAATGTTGCAATAAGCGTTTGAAATTCAATTTGTTGTTTGACAATTAAAATTACATTGTTTTTTTGCTTAAATCATAATCTACCCGAACATGGTAGATACTTTTGAGCATTGCCTTAAAAATAACTGCAGATTCGGTGATATCTTTTAGCGTAATGTTACTATTATTGAACTGCCCCCGCATCAATTTATGTTCGATAATTTTATCGACAAGGTTATTGATAGATTCTTCAGATGGTTCTTTTAATGCACGGGATGCGGCTTCGACCGAATCCGCCATCATAAGTACAGCTGTTTCCTTGGAAAAAGGAATAGGTCCGGGGTAGGTAAATAAAGACTCGTCAACCAGTTTATCGGGGTTGTTCTTGACAAAAACGTTATAAAAATAGTCAACACGCGTTGTTCCGTGGTGTGTGCGGATAAAATCCAGGATCACGTCAGGCAATTGATGTTTTTTGGCGATATCGACGCCTTTGATGACATGTGATATAATAATCTGCGCACTTTGTTCCGGTGAAAGCTCATCATGCGGGTTTTTTTCTGTCTTCTGATTCTCGATGAAAAACTGGGGATTTGTCAATTTCCCGATGTCGTGGTACAGGGCTCCGGCGCGGACCAACAGCGGATTCCCGCCAATTTTGTAGATAGCGGCTTCCGCTAGATTAGCCACCTGTAAGGAGTGTTGAAATGTTCCCGGAGCTTTAAAAGAGAGCTCCCGCAATAACTTGGAGTTACTATTGGTAAGCTCCATGAGTGTTAGATCAGATACAATACCAAATAACTTTTCGAATGCATAGATCATTGGATAAGCCAACAAGGTAATCATGACACTTACGAAAAAGGGAAGGAGGTCGGACCAGTAAATGGTGTCTATAGATCCATTTCTCGTGACGACCAAGCCAATGTAAGCAATCCAATAGGTACCGAGGATAATAGCAGAGGAAATGAACAGCTGCTCTCGTTTGACCAATGTTTTAATACTATATATCGCAACTATCCCCGCCATAAATTGTAAAAAGACAAACTCAAAACTATTCGGTACAAAAAGACCTGCTAGCAGAACCATCAACAGATGGATATTGAGTGCTACACGCGTATCAAAAAGGATACGAATAATAATGGGGACGGCGCAAAATGGGATGTAATAGAGATTAGGGATTTTGATTTTGATCGCCCAAGATAGGACAGCGAGCATACCAATGATCACAATCATGATAATGACCAGCAACCTATTGTTAAAATAGATGTCCTTACGGAAAAGAAAAAGGAATACCATCAAAATAGACAGGGCAAGCGAGATAATCAGAAATTGCCCAAGGGTCACATAGTTTTGATTTCCGCTGATCTTGCCTTCATCTTCATATACCTTACGAAGCGACTCGAGTTTCTGGTACGTCTCATTGGATATGATTTTCTCCTTTTCAGCGATCAGTTCTCCCTTTTGGACCACACCGCGCGTAGCCGATATGTTTGCAATGGCATTTTGTTCTAAAGCTTCTGTTTGTTGATCGTTGTAGATGTAGTTAATGGTAATGTAATTTTTTAAAGTTTCCTCCAGCCAGCTCTTTTGCTTTATCTTGGTCAATTTGGGCATAATTTCATCCATATAACCATAAGAGCTTTCGATGGTGTAACAGTCGGCCGTGTTTTTTTGGCTGGCAACTTTGTCCTGGATCAGTGTAAAGTTGTAATGCTTGGAAGCTGGAGATTTGTCATTGCTGCGGTTCTGAAACCGATTGTTCAATGACAGAATGCCTTTGCCATAGAGATGGCTTAAGATGGCATTACCGGCATTTCTATAATCTACTATATTTTCATGCGTTGTATCCAATTTGCTGCTTTGCCACTTTTCGGCAAGATCCGTGTTGAACTGATCAATTTGCTCTTTGCTTGTTGTCGTATTGGCATTATAAATCGGTTGAATCGTGTTTAAGATACTTTTCTTGTCCGCATTCAATTCCTCCTGCGTTTTTAATATGGCAAAATTATAGGGTGATATCAGATTCTCATGATTCCATACTTTTCCCTTTTGGAATTCATAGCGAAAACGAGGCTGTTTGGGAAGGAATATACAGATCAGAATAATGGTGATAAGTATTAATCCAATTTTTCGGACGAGGTTCTCCGTTGTATTTAATTCTCTTCTGTATTTTATTTTTAGTCTTCCCACGGTGAGCTGTATTTTATTGTCATGTTAATATACAAATGTAATTATAATTATTTTCTGCAGCTTCAGCCAATTGTCGTTTAGAGGTATTAAATCGGGTAAACGCTGTGATGAACCAAAAATACTTGTTATCTTTGCAAAAAAATACAACATGTCAACAAAATCACATATAATTGCACCATCCGTTCTTGCTGCAGACTTTGCAAAATTATACGATGATATCATCATGGTAAACAACAGTGAGGCAGATTGGTTTCATATTGATATTATGGATGGTGTTTTCGTTCCAAATATCTCTTTTGGATTTCCAGTTATGCAGGCTATTGCAAAACATGCTGCTAAACCTTTGGATGTACATTTGATGATTGTTGATCCAGACCGTTATCTGCAGGTATGTAAAGACTCGGGTGCAGCAATCATTACCGTGCATTACGAGGCCTGTACACATTTGCATCGTACACTGGCTGCTATTAAAGAATTGGGCTGTAAAGCAGGCGTTGCATTGAATCCACATACGCCAGTAGCACTTTTAAAAGATGTTCTTGCGGATCTGGACTTGGTTTGTATCATGTCGGTTAACCCAGGTTTCGGCGGTCAGAAATTTATTCCAAATACCTATGCCAAGGTACAGGAACTAAGGGTCATGGCACAGGGAGTGAATGATGGTCTGATGATTGAAATCGATGGGGGAGTAACGACTGCGAATGCAGCACAGTTATTGAAAGCCGGAGCAGATGTGCTGGTGGCAGGTTCATTTGTATTCAACGCGACAGATCCTCTGGAAACCGTGAAAGCATTAAAAGACATTGATATAACTGTAGAAAGTATATAAAACGAAAAGGTGATTTAATAATTTAAATCACCTTTTTTTTGAAAGAAATAAATACAATATAGCGGATTTCAAAAAAAGATGGCAGGATTGCATAAATGCTGTTTAGAACAATTCCAAATTGATTTAAATAAATGGAATGCATGCGTTTAAAGTTGGATTTTCACTATTTTTGTAATTAGTCATACAAGTTGATTTACGACAAATAGATCAGCTTCAAAACATGAAGTGGAAGGGCTAATTTGTGATTTGTCAGGGAGGACCCGATAGATGGCGTATTAGCTTAATTATATTACAGACATGGTAGCATAGAAAGACAATGTGTTTTTAGGCTGCCCATAAAATAGAAAGATAGATATCTATGAGTATTTACAACGATTACGTACAAGAGGTTGTAGAACGAGAAGGCCAAGGATTACATCCTAAGCCTATTGACGGAGCAGAATTACTAAGTGAGGTAATTGCTCAGATTAAAGATTTAAACAATGAAAATAGAGCTGAATCTTTAAGATTGTTTATTTACAACACGTTGCCGGGTACTACGCCTGCAGCGGGTGTTAAAGCGCAATTTCTGAAGGAAATTGTTTTGGGTGAATCAGTTGTTGCTGAAATTACACCTGATTTCGCTTTTGAATTGTTGTCACATATGAAGGGTGGTCCTTCAATCAAGGTTTTATTGGACCTGGCTTTGGGTACAGACCTAGCTATTGCAAAACAGGCAGCTGAGGTTCTTAAAACACAAGTTTTCCTATATGACGCGGATACCGCTCGTTTGAAAGAAGCTTTTGAACAAGGCAATGAGGTTGCAAAAGATATTTTAGAAAGCTACGCAAAAGCAGAGTTTTTTACAAAACTGCCTGAGGTTGCTGAGGAAATTCAGGTGATTACTTTTATCGCTGGTGAGGGTGATATCTCGACAGATTTATTGTCGCCAGGTAACCAGGCGCACTCGCGTTCAGATCGTGAACTACATGGAAAATGTATGATCACACCTGAAGCACAGCAACAGATCGTTGCCTTACAGGCGCAACACCCTGGTAAAAGTGTCATGTTAATTGCTGAGAAAGGAACAATGGGTGTGGGGTCATCTCGTATGTCGGGTGTCAACAACGTTGCATTATGGACGGGTAAACAAGCGAGTCCTTATGTTCCTTTTGTGAACATCGCACCAATTGTAGGCGGTACAAATGGTATCTCACCTATTTTCTTGACCACAGTGGATGTGACCGGAGGTATCGGTATAGACCTTAAAAACTGGGTGAAGAAAGTGGATGAAAATGGCAACGTAATCCGTAACGAGAAAAATGAGCCAATCCTTGAAGAAGCTTATTCTGTCGCTACAGGTACTGTCTTAACAATCAATACTAAGACTAAAAAATTATATAATGGCGAGCAGGAGCTGATCGATATTTCCAAAGCTTTGACTCCACAAAAAATGGAATTTATCAAAGCGGGTGGTTCTTATGCTATTGTCTTTGGTAAAAAAATCCAAACTTTTGCAGCGGAAACGTTAGGCATTCAAGCGCCGACAGTGTTTGCTCCATCAAAAGAAATCACGATTGAAGGACAAGGGTTGACTGCTGTAGAGAAAATTTTTAATAAAAATGCGGTTGGTGTAGCTCCAGGTAAAGTGTTACATGCCGGTTCTGACGTTCGCGTTAAAGTAAATATTGTTGGTTCTCAGGATACAACAGGTTTGATGACAGCGCAAGAGCTTGAAGCAATGGCTGCGACTGTAATTGCACCTACTGTAGACGGCGCTTATCAATCGGGTTGTCATACGGCATCGGTTTGGGATAAAAAAGCACAAGCGAATATTCCAAAACTAATGAAATTTATGAATGACTTTGGATTGATCACAGCTCGTGACCCTCAAGGTGTATATCATTCGATGACAGACGTTATTCATAAGGTATTAAATGATATTACAATTGATGAATGGGCGATCATTATCGGAGGTGATTCACATACCCGTATGTCTAAAGGTGTTGCTTTTGGTGCTGACTCTGGTACGGTGGCGCTAGCTTTAGCGACAGGTGAAGCTTCTATGCCAATCCCAGAATCGGTAAAAGTTACATTTAAAGGCAGTATGAAAGAACACATGGATTTCCGTGATGTGGTTCATGCTACACAAGCACAGATGCTGCAGCAATTTGCTGGCGAGAACGTTTTCCAAGGCAGAATTATTGAAGTTCATATCGGAACGCTTTTAGCCGATCAGGCATTTACTTTTACTGACTGGACTGCAGAAATGAAGGCGAAAGCTTCTATTTGTATTTCACAGGATAATACATTGATCGAATCATTGGAGATCGCTAAAAACCGTATCCAGATTATGATCGATAAAGGCATGGAAAACAAAAACAATGTTTTGCAAGGCTTAATTGACAAGGCGAATAAACGTATTGAGGAAATTAAATCTGGCGCTAAGCCTGCTTTAACTCCAGATACCAATGCAAAATATTATGCTGAGGTTGTTATTGATCTGGATATCATCGAAGAACCAATGATTGCTGACCCGGATGTGAATAATGCAGATGTTTCCAAACGTTATACACACGATACAATTCGCGACCTTTCGTACTACGGTGGCAACAAAAAGGTAGACTTAGGTTTCGTCGGTTCTTGTATGGTTCACAAAGACGATTTGAAAATCGTATCGAAGATGTTGAAAAACATCGAACAGCAAAAAGGTGTTGTTACGTTTGAAGCTCCTTTGGTCGTTGCAGCGCCAACGTACAATATCATTGATGAGCTGAAAGCTGAAGGCGATTGGGAATTCTTACAAAAATACTCTGGATTTGAATTTAGCGATGCTTTACCAAAAAGTACTGCACGTACTGAATACGAGAATATTATGTACTTGGAACGCCCTGGTTGTAACCTTTGTATGGGTAACCAGGAAAAAGCAGCTAAAGGTGACACGGTAATGGCTACTTCAACACGCTTATTCCAAGGACGTGTGGTTGAAGACAGGGATGGTAAAAAAGGGGAGTCTTTATTAGCATCAACTCCAGTTGTTGTTCTTTCAGCAATCTTGGGCCGTATTCCGAATATCGAAGAATATAAAGCTGCTGTGGAAGGCATTAACTTAACAAAGTTTGCGCCTATTCCAACAAAATAATGAGTGATTAGGGTTTAGTAACTTAATTAAACAACATAAATTAGAGAGATATGGCTTTTGATATAGATATGATTAAAAAGGTCTATAGCCAATATGACGAGCGCATTGCTGCGGCTCGTCAAGTGGTTAACAAACCTTTGACTTTATCTGAGAAAATTTTGTATGCCCACCTTTGGGATGGCAATGCTACTGAAGATTACAAACGTGGCGTTTCTTACGTCGACTTTGCTCCAGATCGCGTTGCTATGCAGGATGCAACTGCACAGATGGCATTATTGCAATTTATGCAAGCTGGTCGTCCAAAGGTAGCAGTTCCTTCTACTGTACACTGTGATCACTTGATTCAGGCGAAAGAAGGAGCAGACAAAGATTTAGCACGAGCTAAAAACGAAAGCTCTGAAGTATTTAACTTTTTGAGTTCTGTGTCCAATAAGTATGGTATCGGTTTCTGGAAACCCGGAGCAGGTATTATTCACCAGGTTGTTTTGGAAAACTATGCTTTTCCAGGCGGTATGATGATCGGAACAGACTCGCATACGGTGAACGCCGGCGGTTTAGGTATGGTTGCGATCGGTGTGGGTGGAGCTGATGCTTGTGATGTTATGGCAGGTTTGCCTTGGGAGCTTAAATTTCCTAAGCTGATCGGTGTAAAATTGACGGGTAAGCTCAGCGGATGGGCTGCAGCAAAAGACGTGATCTTGAAAGTTGCAGGTATCTTGACTGTAAAAGGCGGGACAGGTGCTATCGTTGAGTATTTTGGCGAAGGTGCGGAGTCTTTATCTTGTACAGGAAAAGGAACAATCTGTAACATGGGCGCTGAAATTGGTGCGACAACCTCAACTTTTGGGTACGACGAATCCATGGAGCGTTATTTACGTGCTACCGGTCGTGCCGAAGTGGCGGATGCGGCAAATGTGATTAAAGAGCACTTGACAGCGGATGCCGAAGTTTATGCTAATCCTGAGCAGTATTTTGATCAGTTAATAGAAATCAATCTATCTGAGCTGGAGCCTTCTCTAAATGGTCCTTTTACGCCAGATTTGTATACACCAGTTTCACGCATGCGCGAAGAAGCTGAAAAGAATGGCTGGCCATTGCAAGTGGAATGGGGATTGATCGGTTCGTGTACAAACTCTTCTTATGAAGATTTATCCCGTGCTGCCTCCATTGCAAAACAAGCAGTTGATAAAGGATTGATTACAAAAGCTGAATTTGGTATTAATCCAGGGTCAGAGCAAGTACGTTTTACGGCTGATCGTGATGGATTGCTGAAAACTTTTGAAGACCTCAATGCGACAATTTTTACCAATGCATGTGGTCCTTGTATCGGTATGTGGGATCGTGTAGGTGCCGATAAACAAGAGAAAAATACAATCGTTCATTCTTTCAATCGTAACTTTGCAAAACGTGCAGATGGCAATCCAAATACTTATGCATTTGTTGCATCGCCAGAATTGGTAGCTGCAATCGCGATTTCCGGTGATTTGGGTTTCAATCCGGTAACTGATACCTTGATAAACAATAAAGGTGAACAAGTGAAGCTAGATCCGCCTGTAGGGGATGAGTTGCCAACGAAAGGCTTTGCGGTAGATGATCCTGGATATCAAGCACCTGCGGCTGATGGTAGTTCGGTGGTGGTTGATGTAGCTCCTACTTCTGATCGTCTTCAACTGTTGGAGCCTTTTGCGCCATGGGAAGGTACGGATTTGAAAGGGTTGAAATTATTGATTAAGGCAAAAGGTAAATGTACTACTGACCATATTTCAATGGCTGGTCCTTGGTTAAAATACCGTGGTCACTTAGATAATATTTCAAACAATATGTTGATTGGCGCTTTGAATTTCTTCAATGAGAAGACTGATAGCGTTAAAAATCAACTCACAGGCGAATATGGTCCTGTTCCTGCAACACAGCGGGACTATAAAGCACACGGTATTGGTTCAATTGTAGTCGGTGATGAAAACTACGGTGAAGGTTCTTCCCGCGAGCATGCTGCGATGGAACCTCGTCATTTGGGTGTTCGTGCTGTTTTAGTTAAATCTTTCGCACGTATTCACGAAACGAACTTGAAAAAACAAGGTATGTTGGGATTAACTTTTGCAAACAAAGACGATTATAACAAGATTCAGGAAAATGATACCATTGGTATTCTCGGCTTGACAACATTTGCACCAGGTAAACCTTTAACACTTGTATTACATCATGCAGACGGAACGCAAGAAGAGATTTTGGCGAACCATACCTACAATGCGCAACAAATTGAATGGTTTAAAGCTGGTGGGGCTTTGAATATCATTCGTAAAAATCAAGGGTAACAATTCCTTGGAAATAAAATAAATGAAAAGCTGCTTTCCTGGAAGGCAGCTTTTTTTGTTTCTGGCGTGGAATGACATTTCTGTGATCTTCGTCATATTTTTCCAATTTCCATTGATTTTATTTGCTTATAAAATAGAATGCGGGTACTTTTGCCCAACGTTTTTAGCACCGATATGAGAAAAATATTTTTAACGATTGGAGCACTTGCATTAAGTGTTTCTGCCTTATTTGCCCAAGAAAATCCTGAGATAGGAAAAAGCATTTTCAAACCGAAAAATTTGAGAACAGAAAGTAACAAGGGCAAATTCTTCTTCTTTTGGGGGTACAACTTCTCTTCTTACGCAAAATCAGATATTCATTTTACGGGTCCTAATTATGACTTTATACTCCATGATGTAAAAGCGGGTGATAGGCCAACTAAATTTGGTTCGACGTATTTTGATCCAAGCCGGTTAACTATTCCACAATTTAATCTGCACTTTGGTTATTATATCAAAGATAATTATTCAATTTCATTGGGATGGGATCATATGAAATATGTGGTCGATATTCCGCAGCAGGTGAAAATTTCCGGTTTTATCGGTGAAGAAATTTCTAATCCTGGTATCCCGACGGGAAACCGCGCCGGTCAATATAACGGTGAATTGATTACTGTAGATTCTGCTATGCTGACATTTGAGCATACAGATGGTTATAACTTTGCCTCAGTAGGTCTGGAGCGTTATGATGACATCATCAATAATCGCAAAGGTCAACAGGTGCTGACAATGGAATCTGGTGTGGATGTAGGTCTATTGATTCCTCGTTCCGACGTGCATCTTTTTGGCGAAGGGGCCAACCACTTTTGGAACATTGCGGGTTATGGTGCTTCGGCAAAAGTTGGTTTGCACTACCGTTTTTATAAAGGACTCTATCTTCAGGGGAACTTCAAAACGGGCTGGACTGATTTAACAAACATTCGTACAACAGGAAGAAGAGGGGTAGATAAAGCATCCCAACAAATATGGTTTTTTGAGAATTATTGGGCTTTGGGCTTTAGATTCTAAACATATTCATGAAACAAAAAAAGGCTACTTTCAAAGTAGCCTTTTTTGTTTATCCTTTTTCATATCCTATTTGATCTTCTTTAAAAAGACCAGCTAAATCTCGCCTAGTTTGAAAATATCCTTTACCCGGATACCTTTTTCAGTACGTTGAAGTGTACAGCATTCATGTATGGGATCGTGTTCGAAAAATAAGATGTATTCATTATCGACGATCTCATTCCAATAGCTGTTGCGTTCCTCCATGGTCACGAGGGGTCTGACATCATAACCCATAACATAAGGAATGGGAATATGTCCCACCGAAGGCAATAGATCCGCCATATAGAGGATTGTTTTGCCCTTATACTGTATCTGTGGCAACATCATAGCTTCTGTATGGCCGTGTGCATAACGGATAGCGATATTGTTTCCAAAAGGATTCTGATGATCTTCGACAAATTTTAATTGTCCACTCCCCTGTATCGGTAAAATGTTCTCTTTTAAGAAAGAAGCTTTTTCGCGCGGGTTAGGATCGGTCGCCCAAGACCAATGGTCACTATTGCTCCAAAAATGAGCATTTTTAAAAGCCGGAACCAGCTGTTCACCTTCGCGCACTATAGCGCCGCCGCAATGGTCAAAGTGTAGGTGTGTAAGGATGACATCGGTGATATCGCTTCTGTCAAATCCAATATTTTTTAATGATTTATCCAGCGTTGCATCGCCGTGAAGATAATAATAGCTGAAGAATTTTTCATTTTGTTTGTCTCCCAGTCCTGTATCGACCAGCATTAATCGATTACTGTCCTCGATGAGGAGCAGGCGGTTTCCCCAGGTACACATATTGTTTGAGTCGGCCGGGTTTGTTTTGTTCCAGATACTCTTTGGAACAACACCAAACATTGCACCGCCATCGAGTTTAAAAAATCCCGTTTCTATAGCATGTAATTTCATTCGCAGATTATGTGTCGTTTAATGGTTATATAGCATATCCAGTTTATTTTAAGCACAAGCAACTATTTGTCAGATAGCATGAAAGCCACCCTGTGCTCTTCCGTGTTCGTGCTACAATTGTAGCTATTTCATCTCTTTATCTTTACTCATGTTAGTCCGTCGGCCTGGACATTGCTGCCACTTTCAAGGATCAATGGCTGATGGACGTTACATCTTCTGTTTTTTTACTTTATTAATATTTGTAAAGGTTGGAACAATTTACGAAAAATATGTGATATTTTTTGATAGTGATAAATTGATGTGCTAAAAAAATATGCTAAAAAGTTTAATTTTTTTTACTAGCGTAAGTTGTTGTTAATGAGTTGTTTGTTTTTGTGTTTTTTGTACAATAAGCTTGATTTTTAGATAATTAAGTTTTGTTTTTAGCGAAAAATGCCTTTAAATTTGGGCACATTTTAAAACAAACAAAAAATATGAAAAAGGGTAACATTGGAAACGCGCCTGATTTGAAATATTTAAAAATTGATAGTACAAAAAATGTATTTTATCAATTGCCTGTTTCTGAATTGGTCGAACATGCCTTAGCAAATCACGAAGGTCGGCTTTCTGATACGGGGGCACTCGCTGCTGATACGGGAAAATTTACTGGGAGATCGCCAAAAGATCGGTTTCTGGTCGAAGATTCTTTAACAAAAGATAGCGTTTGGTGGGGAGAGATCAATCAACGGATGTCTCCGGCTAATTTTGAAGCACTATTTTCGAAAGTAGCTGCTCACTTAAGTGATAAAATCATCTATGTAAGAGATTGTGCTGCCGGGGCTGATCCAGCTTATCAAATAGATTTGCGTGTTGTTACGGAGACAGCTTATCAAAGTATATTTGCCAATAACCTGTTTCTGCGTCCGGAACCAAATTTGGATGCTCAGCCTGCTTGGTCGATTTTAGCTGCCCCGACGCTGCTTATCGAAGAGCCGCATCAATATGGCATTATCAACGAAAATTTTGTTGCGATTGATTTTACAAAAAAGATAGTACTGATTGCAGGGACCGGTTATACAGGGGAGATTAAAAAGAGTATTTTTTCAATATTGAACTTTATTTTGCCATTCCAGCATAATGTGCTTTCTATGCACTGTTCGGCGAATACTTCGAAAGAAGGGGAGACTGCTTTGTTTTTTGGACTTTCGGGTACAGGGAAGACGACCTTGTCAGCTGATAGAAATAGAAAGTTGATCGGTGATGACGAGCATGGATGGAGCGAAAAGGGAATATTCAATTTCGAAGGTGGCTGCTATGCCAAATGTGTAGGTTTATCGGAGGACAAAGAGCCTGAGATTTTTCACGCAATTCGTTTTGGGTCTCTGCTTGAAAATGTTGTTTTGGATGAATTTGATCGACCTGATTACAACGATATTAGCAAGACGGAAAATACCCGCGTATCCTATCCAATAGATTTCATGGAAAATGCCGAAATGAGCGGTATTGGTCGTGAACCTGAAAATATTTTTTTCCTGACGGCAGATGCTTTTGGTGTACTTCCTCCCATTTCATTGTTGACCATCGATCAGGCAGTATATCATTTCGTTAGTGGTTATACAGCAAAGGTCGCGGGTACAGAGGTAGGGGTAAAGGAGCCTACAGCAGCATTTTCAACCTGTTTTGGACAGGCATTTTTGCCGCTTCATCCTTCAAAATATGCGGCTTTGCTGCGTTCAAAACTAGAGCAAAATCGCAATATCAAAGTTTGGTTAGTGAACACGGGCTGGATTGCCGGTCCTTACGGAATAGGCAGACGTATTAAGCTAAATTATACGCGATCGCTAATTCGAGCAGCAATAGATGGTTCACTGCTGGAGTCTCACTTCAACAAGCACAATATTTTTGGACTGGAGTATCCAACGAGCTGTGGAGAGCATGTTCCTGCACAAATTTTAGATGCGCGAGGCTTATGGAACAATGACGAGGCTTATGACATGCAGGCAAAACGCCTGGCGAAGCTGTTTATTTCGAATTTTGAAAAATTCAATAATGAGATGCCACCCTCGGTGCACGCAGCAGGACCTAAAATAGAAACTACGGTTCTGGTGTCCTAATTCGTTCTGCCATTATAACAAACAGGAGGAAATACTTTTCCTCCTGTTTGTTATAATTGTACCTTTCCTAATCGACGGACCTTTAATCGTGTTTTGTGACGAAAGAATCTATTTTTTCCTGTTCACTTCCAACAAGAGCATTGATAATAAGTTTGAAGGACGCCAGGCGAGCCTTTTTCTTATTATCTTTCGCGATTTCTAGCCAAGGCGATTTTTTTGTACTTGTCTTTTTAAATAAATCCTCAATATAGCCCGTATATACATCCCATTTCTCCTGTGCCTGCTGGTCTAGCACACCGATTTTCCATTGTTTTAGGATATCTTCTTTTCGCTCTTTTAACCTTTCGGCTTGCTCTTCTTTGCTGACGTTCAGGAATAATTTGATAAGGATGATGCCATCGTCGATTAACTGCTTCTCAAATTCAGGGACCTGGTTCATAAACAGCTCATGTTGCTCCTTGGAGCAAAATCCAAATACAGGTTCAACAACAGCTCTGTTATACCAGCTACGGTCAAAAATCACAATTTCGCCGGCATTAGGGAGCTGTTTGATATATCGTTGAAAATACCATTGCCCGGCTTCCTCTTCGGTTGGTTTGGGCAATGCAACAACGCGTACCTTTTTGGGATTTAGATATTGGGTTATGCGGCCTATTGTACCACCTTTACCCGCAGCGTCCCTACCTTCAAAAATAATAAGGACCCGTTTTCCTTTTTCAATGATTTCATATTGAAGCTTTAAGAGCTTGACTTGAAGCTCGTAAAGTTCTTTCTCATAATCGTAAACATCATTGAATTTTTTTATTTCCAGAATGCCATGTTGTTCCAGATAGTTTAAAACATCTTTGTTTTCGTGGATCTTCTGAAGTTCATTTAAATCGTACTCTGCCATATGATATTTATTTATATGTTCGTTTTCCTAAAGTTACTTATTGAATTGTTAAAAAATGTCAAATTTCACATAAATCCGTAAGAGCTGCGTAATAATAAGCTTATGGTTTACGTTTAATATTCAAAACAGCGAAAGAGGCTGTTTGTATAAATTAGACTTTTCATAAATTTAGGTTAATAATTGGTTAGGTTAGCTCGGAGTTCCCCACTTCGAGCTTTTTTTGTGAACAGGATCGGAGGATCCCTGACAAGAACACGAAAAATTATGGTTTTTGCCACGCTCAAATAGAGTTTAATATTAATCTCTTCTAAACGTTAAAAAATGTTAAATGACTATTCTTGTTATAATGAATTCAAAAATGTGGCGTTTTCATTACAAATACTTTTCATAAAATAGGTTAATATATGGCTAACGAAAGCTCAGAGTTCCCCACTCTGGGCTTTTTATTTTTCAGCTCCTTTTTTGACGTGCAGACTCTTTTTTTGACTTGAGTCAATGTTTAGCTTTTTGATCCGCGGCATATTTGCACTCGAAATATAGTTAAACAAAAATTTTATGAGTGTAATTTTAGAAAAAGGACAAACAATTGGCTTCTACAAAGCCATAATTCCCATTATTGTATCGGTATTTGGAGTCTATTTGACTATTGGAATTGCTTTGGGGCTGCTTCCGAAGTTTGTTGAGGGGAAATTAGGATACGACAGTTTTATTGTTGGTTTGGTCATTGGTTTGCAATCGCTCGCGACACTTCTTACACGCGCTTACTCGGGTAAAATTACCGATACGAAGGGGGCTAAGAAGAGCAAGATGTCGGGCGCTATTTTAGCTGTTTTAGCGGGATCAGCCTATGTTTTAGCTGTTTTTTTTCAATTTAGCAGCGGTACAGCGCTTGCATTGCTTCTTTTGGCCAGAGTAATGCATGGTATTGCAGAAAGTTTTCTGGTCACAGGAGCGCTTACTTGGGGGATCGGGTTGGTCGGACCGGCGCAGTCCGGAAAGGTGATGACCTGGAACGGTATTGCGATGTATGCTGGTATCGCTATCGGCGCCCCCCTAAGTATTTGGTTGGGACGAGTATCCGGAGACCTCTCCGCCTGTTTTCTTATGTTATTATTGCCAATGATGAGCTGGCTAGCCACGGTAAAACTGCCAGCCGTAGCCATTGATAAAGACCATATCCGTACACCGTTTTGTAAGGTGATAGGGGCGATTTCTGGACAAGGGCTTAGCCTGGCATTCTCTTCCATGGCATTTGGCTGTATTGCGTCCTTCATTGCCTTGTTCTTCAAGGCAATGAATTGGGGGGAGGCTTCATTGGCGTTTATGGTTTTTGGGACATGTTATGTGTTGACCAGAGTGTTCTTTGCATCATTTCCAGATAGATTTGGCGGTCTTAAAATAGCTTTGATATCATTGTTTATCGAAGTTCTGGGACAAGCGCTGATCTGGACTGCCACATCCAAAATGCTTGCAATAATAGGCTGCGGACTTACAGGTGTAGGGTTTTCCCTGGTATTCCCGGCTTTGGGTGTGCTAGCCATAAAAAAAGTTGCACCGCAGATGCGTGGTACATCACTTGGAGCTTATGTTGCGTTTGTGGATTTGTCGCTGGGACTGGCAGGACCATTGGCGGGAATGATCGCGGGCTCGTTTGGTTATCAGTCGGTCTAATTATTTGGGGGAATCAGCTGTCTGCTGTCTATCCTTATATTGATCTGCAACAGGAAATAAGCTTACGGAAATTCACAGCATGTTGCAGCAAAGAATTTCATTAAAGGCGAGAGGAAATTAAATTGATCTGTATAAATAAGACGGACCGGGTGTAGATCCCCTGAGTCCGTCTTATTTATTGTGTATTTCGTTGCTCACTAAGCAACTTCTCTTAGATCTACTGCAACTACACGGGATACACCTTGTTCAACCATAGTTACGCCATAGATGATGTCTGTACTTGCTATCGTTTTTTTATTGTGTGAGACCACGATAAATTGTGAATTCTTGGAAAAATCCCGGATAATATTATTGAATTTATCAATATTAGTATCATCCAACGGAGCGTCCACCTCATCGAATATACAAAAAGGTGCCGGTTTAGAAAGATAGAGTGAGAATAACAAGGCTGTTGAAGTCAAGGTCTTTTCACCACCCGAAAGCTGATTGATAGACAGCGGTCTTTTCCCTTTTGGTCTTGCAATAATGTCGATGTCTGAATCCAGCGGATTGCTTGGGTCTGTGAGCACCAGGTCGCAGCTGTCTTCTTCGTTAAATAGCGAACGGAATACCTTGACGAAATTATTCCTTACGGCATCGAATGTAAACATAAACTGAACTTGAGCGGTATCGTCAATTTCTTTTATTGTTGCCATCAATGAGCCTTTTGCTTCGATTAAATCAGCTTTCTCTTTGTTAATGAAATCATAGCGTTCATTCATCTCGTCAAAAGCCTCTTTTGCCATTAGATTGATCGTTCCAAATTCATCAAGCTGTTTCTTGAGTTTACTGCATTTGGTTGCCAATGTCGTCTGATCTTCTGTGATCTCAGGCACATCTTCACGGTCAATCAGGTCTTTCAGTTCAACGTTGAATTCAACAGAAAGACGTTCTTTCAAGGCATTGAGGTCGATCTGAAGACCCGTTTTTTTATCTTTGATCTCTGAAACAAGAAAGTCACTCTGTTCTTTTGAACGACGCTGCTGTGTCAGAGCATCTTCGAGGTTATTGATTTTCTGCTTATCTGCATAGTAGCCGTCTTCCAATTCTTTGAGACCATCTTCCAGGGCGATCTTCTGCTCATACATGGCAATAAGATCCTGATCTTCTTCATCTTCAAATGGAATGGTTGTTCTTAAAGCTTCCTGCACTTCAACTAATTCTGCACTGTTTCGCTCCACACGGATTTCGTGATCATCTTTCTGCGTCTCTCTAAATTCGAGATCTTTTGTGATATTGGAAACTTTGTTTAACTGTTGATGGTAAGCGATATTCTCTTGATTGTATGCGGTTGATTTTTCGTTAAGTACCTCAGATATTTCATGGAACTGATCTTGTAAAGTCGATAATTCGGCTATACTCTGTTCTTTTTCCAGACGGAGCTCCTGAAGCTGTGGCTCCGCAATTTTTAAATCCGATTCTATACCTTCAATTTTCTCCTGAATATCTTTTTTACGGGCCTGGGAGTTATTGATGAAGGCTTGGTATTGCTCTTGCTTTGTTTTGACGGTAATTAATTCATTATTCAGTCTATTGAGCTGAAAGCGCAGCTCATCTATTAACTCTTTCTGTGAATTGCCACGCAGTGCATCCAAACGAGCTGTTTCGGCCGTTATTTTATCTTCAAGTTTTGCTATTTCCTGATTTAAGGTTTTGATCTCTTGGGATAGCACTTCCAGATTTTTCGCTCTTCCGATACGTTTGCCCTCAAATAATCCCACTGAACCACCCGAAAGGCCTAAATGATGTTTCGAATAACGTCCATTTTTTTGTAGAATCACCTGTCCTAGAGCAGGTAGCTTTTCATCCAGCTCCTTTTCATTTTCATGTTTAAGGATGAAGACTTGCTGGAGCAGCATCGTACATAAAGCCTTGTACTTTTCGTCTACGTTAATCACATCTAACGCAGACATCAAATTGTCATTTGGTGCGGAGGCAGCGCTTGGGGAATCTACTATGGCATCTAAAACAAAGAAATTAGCTCTTCCTTTTGCTGCATCGCTCAATAGTTGGATAGCCTGAACGGCATCTTGTTGTGTTTCGACAACATAATGGTTCATAATAGGCTCTAGGTAGTTCTCAATAGCCACACGGTAATCTTCCTGACAGAAAAGGACATCTGATAGGAGTGGGGGCTGCTTTTTCCAGCCTGCATTTTTCTTGAGGAAGCGAATGGAATCGGGGAAACCTTCTAAATTATCAATAAGGGATTTCGTGAGGTTGTATTCGTTTTGTTTGGCATCTACCAGGCGGAGATCTTTGGCAAGCTGGGCCTTAAATTCCTCGAGGTTTGCCTGGCACTGATTAATCTGTCCTTGGAGCTCTTCTTCCTGCTGGTTTGCTGAATCGTACTGTAGCTGCTGTGCTTCTACACGGCCTTCCAATTCCATAACAGAGGAATTGAACTGCAGCAATTCGGCTTCTTTTGCTTCTGTATCTACACTATTGCGAACAGATTCTTGCAGAAGAGCTTCTTTCTGAATTGTGAATACCGCAAGATCTTTTTCTAATTTGTATATTTTTGCCTGTAATTCAGCATTGCTCTTATTAAAAATATCGAGCTTTCCCTTTGCAGATTGTTGCTGTCCTCTCAATTCGTCGACTTCGGTTTTATCCGATTCAAGATTTGTTTTTAACGAATCGAGTTTATTTTGCTCATCAAACAATTCTTCATTCAGTCGTTTGATGGTGTAGAGGACATGATTAAGCTGTTGTTTATCGCTGTTGATATCGAGGTTCAGTCGGTTTTCTTTATCTTGAAGATTTTTGACTTTTTCGTTTTTGATCTTCTTTTCCGATTCATAACCTCGGATTTTATTGACAAATTCCTGTGTTGTCTTTTGCTGTACCGAAAGGTTTTTTTCCTGTTCCAAATTTGTCTGGCGGAGTATTTGGAGTTCAGTTTCCGCGTTCAGAATATTTTGCTGTGCATTGACGGCATCTTTTTGAACCTTGGATTCTTGTGTCTGAAGTCTTTCTAATTCGGTCGAAAAATCAGCAATTCTATAATAAGCCAAATCTATACTGCTCTGGCGGTATTCTGCTTTAAGGGAGGTATATTTTTCAGCTTTTTTAGCTTGATTTTCTAATGATTTGAGATTCTTTGTGATTTCGTAAAGCAAGTCATCCACACGGGAAAGATCGGCTTCAGTATCTCTCAGCTTTGCTAAAGTTTGTTTTTTACGAACTTTATACTTCGAGATTCCGGATGCTTCTTCAAAGAGGTTGCGACGTGAATTATCTTTGTTGTTGATAATTTCATCAATCATTTTCAATTCGATGATCGAATAACTGTCGGCACCAACTCCGGTATCCAGGAACAGATCCGTGATATCTTTTAAACGACATTTGACATCATTCAATCGATATTCACTATCGCCGTTGCGAAACAGCTTACGGGTGACCGTCACTGTAGAGAATTCCGTTGGTAAAATATTATTGTTGTTGTTGAAGGTCAGCGAAACCTCTGCAAGGTTTGCCGGCTTTCTATTTTTCGTTCCATTGAAGATAATATTTTCCATTTTATCGGAGCGAAGCATCTTTGTACTTTGTTCCCCCAGTACCCAGCGTATGGCGTCGACCACATTGGACTTTCCGCATCCATTGGGACCGACAATCGCTGTGACACCATCATTGAAGTTGATCGTGATCTTGTCTCCGAAACTCTTAAATCCTTTAATTTCTAGTTTGGTTAACTGCATTTATACCAAATTTGTTTGTCGTTATAAGCTTGCGAAAATAGTAAAATTAAACAATAATTTTTTCTTTCTTTATTCACATTTTCCTGTTTCAGGATCACATGAAGGGCCTTCTTCGCCTCTGCGTTCAAGAGGTGCAGGCTGACCGGCCAGGCATTCATTTATTGTATTGTGAAAGACTTCCATGGGCTGTGCTCCGGGGATAGCGTATTTTCTGTCAAATACAAAGAAAGGAACACCTCGGAGTCCTAAGCTGACACCTTCTTGGATATCCTGTGCAACATCATAAGCAAATTCATCCGATTCCAATAAGTTTTTTACATCCTGAGCGGAAAGCTGCTCTTGCGTTGCGATAGTGACGAGAACCTCATTGTTATTTACATCGAGACCATCGGTGAAATGAGCCTTAAATAAGGCTTTTTTGATCTGAGTGCCTTTTTGCTGCGCCTGGGCAAAATGGATCAGACGATGAGCTTTTTTTGTATTTACAACGATTGCTTTTTCAAAATTCAGGTCAATACCCAGCTCTTTTCCCTGCGCACTGAGCTGTGAAGTCATTGCAACAACATCGTCCATGCTCATGCCTTTCGTTTGAACGAGGTAATCGTAGGTTGGCATTGCCGGAGCATCTTCGGGATAGTCGGGGTTAAGCTGATACGATTTCCAGATGATTTCAGCGGCTGGCTTACTTGCGGTTTGTTGAAGAGCCAATTCAAGCTTTGTCAAGCCAATATAACAAAATGGACAAATAATGTCCGACCAAATTTCTATTTTCATATTTCTTTTTTTACTGCGTATATTGTAATCAAAAATACATATAATAACGATGATTATCTGTTTACATTGTTGCTTGGATGTAAACAAGTGTTTCATGTACTTGTATAATTATGTTGGAGAAAGCTTTTTTGAATCGTAAAGTTACCCTTGTCCTGGGCGGAGGTGGTGCAAGAGGTCTTGTGCATATTGGTATTATTCGACGGCTTGAAGAGCTGGGCTTTGAAATCGATGAGGTGGTAGGTTGTTCAATAGGAGCACTTGTCGGTGGTATTTATGCGCAGGGGAAGATGGATGTTCTCGAAGACTGGATGCAGCGCCTGACGAAGAAATCGGTCTTTAATATGATGGATTTTAGCTGGAAGGGACTAGGAATGATGAAGGGGGTCAAGGTGTTTAACGCCTTGAAATCTGTGATCCCCGATGCTAATATAGAGACTTTTCCAATTTTGTTTAAAGCCGTTGCGACAGATCTAAACTACGAAAAGGAGGTTGTGCTGGATTTTGGGAGTATGTATGATGCCATTCGGGCTTCGATTGCAATTCCAGCTGTATTTACGGCGGTAGAAGAGGAGAACCATGTGTACGTTGACGGTGGTGTACTGAATCCATTGCCCATAAATCATGTAACCAAGAAAGAGAATTTAATCATTGCTGTCAATCTGGAATCTAAACCGGATAAACAATATTCTGTTATCAAAAAACTGGATCCGAGGACTTCGAACTCCTTGGATATTCTACAAGCCTCGTACTATGTGATGCGCAGGAAAATGAGCCGTATGATTGTTGATTTATACCATCCCGATGTGGTGGTGGATATTCCCTATAATATCTGTAACCTTTGGGATTATCACCGCTCTGAATTTTTGGTTCAAAAGGGACGGGAATATATTGACAAGGCATTAAAAAACAAAACCAAAGCAAAGTAGTTGAGACGATTAACGAACTGCTTTGCTTTGGTGTGGCTTGGTTTCTCTTGGCATTGAGATGAACTAGAACTCAATTTTTTTTATTCTAAGCGAAACAAGCAAGGTGTTTGTTAAAACAAATTGGGATAATCGCTAATGATTCCATCAACCTTTACAGCCTTCAGCTGTTCTATCTCGTCCTTTGTATTGACTGTCCATGGAATAACCTTGATATCCGCTTTGTGACACTGTGCAATAAAATCGCGTGTAGCTATTTTATAGTGCGGACTTATAATAAAAGGTGTAAAGCCCAAAGCTGCAATTGTTTGCTCAACGCTTTTGGTATAGTTTGCATCAATAAGATAAGAAACTTTGATTTGAGGATATGCTTTGTGCAGATATTTAATAGCTCTGCTGTCAAACGATTGGATGACGGTTCGTGAAGCAATTTTCTTATCAGTGATCACCTGCACCATAAGGTCCACAAATTCTTCTACCCTTGGATGGAAAATACCATCTTTATCTTCCTTACTCTTCACTTCGATATTATAAAACATCGGCGCTTTCCTTTTTACACTTGCGTAGGCTTCAGTACTGTCAATAAGGTCTGATAGTTTTGCTATACGCGTAACCTGTTTTTTCTGTTCAGGAAACTCTTTATAAAATTTCGATCCGATATCGTATTTAATCAGCTCTTTATAAAGCATATCATAAATTCTCAGTGGTTTATCTTTGTCAGAAATTTCGGAGCCATTGGGTTTCAGTACAAATTTTGGGTTAAGATAATCGTCGTGAAAGACCACAACCTTACGATCTTTGGTAATGTGGCAATCCATTTCCAGTGTGGTCACCTTTGCCAGATCTATTGCATTTTTCATGGCAGCGATAGACTCTTCAGGATATAGGCCGCGGCCACCGCGATGTGCTTCCAGACTAAGTTTAGGGAAATTGCCTGGATTTGATTTTGCTGAATCTTTCATAACTGAACAAGATACAAATGGTAATAACGTGCCCCAAAAGGCGATTCTGAGAAGACTTCTTTTCATTATTAAAATATTTAAACAAAATAGGGGAGTTGTTATATATTGCCCTTTTGAATAAGCGAATATACATATATATTTTACTTATACGTATTTTAACTGTTTCGAATATTTGGTTTTGCAACTTTATGAAGGTGGATTCGAAACAGAATAAAGTTAAATGAATTTGTTTCTGTCTGAAATAGACGGAAACAAAGTGGTTAGAGTGGCAAATTTGCTGGATCTGACAGCGTTTCTGTGTCGAGCTCAACTCCGTTGCGCGGTCCTTTGCTCTCGGATAAATTTCTTAATTGTTGACATGAAATCTATTTTTTTTGTCTTTTTTGCAAGAAATTATTGTCATTCCTTTCAGAATTCCCTTTATTTGCACAAATCTCAAATTAGATGGCGAAAAATTTATTGATAGTTGAGTCTCCAGCGAAAGCGAAAACGATAGAAGGGTATTTAGGAAAGGATTTTTTGGTCAAGTCAAGTTATGGACATATTCGCGACTTGGTGAAAACCGATGATGCAATTGATACCGAAAAGAATTTTGAACAAAAGTATGAAGTTCCCTCCGACAAAAAGGCGGTTGTAAGTGAACTGAAGAAATTGGCTAAAGCTGCAGAAACCGTTTGGTTAGCGTCCGATGAGGACCGCGAAGGAGAGGCTATTTCATGGCACTTATTTGAGACTTTGGGATTAAAAGATGAAAGTACAAAAAGGATTGTGTTTCATGAGATTACGAAGCCAGCTATTCTGAAGGCTATTGACAATCCGCGTAAAATAGATTATAACTTAGTAAATGCACAACAAGCGCGAAGAGTTCTAGATCGATTAGTCGGTTTTGAATTATCTCCGGTTCTATGGAAAAAGGTGAAGCCTTCCTTATCTGCTGGTCGGGTGCAGTCTGTTGCGGTTCGTCTGATTGTAGATCGTGAGCGTGAAATCAATAAATTTGAACCAGAAGCGGCTTTTAAGATCGTTGCTTTTTTTCATACGGGCAAAATTAAAGACAGTTTTAAAGCCGAACTTCCGCAGCGTTTTGCAACAGAAGTAGAGGCAACCAAATTTTTGGAAGATTGTAAAGCAGCGCTGTTTTCAGTAAAAAATCTAGAAACAAAACCTGCAAAGCGTTCACCAGCGGCGCCATTTACGACATCAACATTACAGCAGGAAGCAAGTAGAAAGCTTGGATTTTCGGTTGCCCGCACCATGCAGGTGGCGCAAAGGCTGTATGAATCAGGACGAATTACCTATATGCGTACCGATTCTGTTAATTTGAGTGATACGGCGATTGAGGCTGCTGAAAAGGAAATCAAATCGGCTTACGGCAACCAGTACCATAAACTCAGAAAATATAAAACAAAAACATCGGGTGCACAAGAAGCACACGAAGCTATTCGTCCTACTTATTTCTCTGAGCACACCATTGATGGTGATGCATCCGAAAAAAGATTATATGAGCTCATTTGGAAAAGAGCAATTGCTTCCCAAATGAGTGAGGCGGAGTTTGAACGTACATTGGCAAAGATCGACATCTCAACCCGTACCGAAGATTTGAATGCTTCGGGAGAGGTTATGAAATTTGATGGGTTCTTGAAAGTTTACATGGAATCCTTGGATGACGATCAAGACAACGCGATGGACGAAGATAGTGACAATGCTATTCTTCCGCCGTTAGCCATTGGTATGCCATTGACTTTGAAAAACATGTCGGCAACGGAGCGTTTTACACGACCTCCAGCACGGTATACGGAAGCTGCTTTAGTGAAAAAATTGGAGGAATTGGGAATTGGCCGTCCTTCAACCTACGCCCCTACGATTTCAACTATTCAAAACCGCGGTTATGTTGTAAAGGAAGAGCGTGAAGGTAAATCGCGCGATTACCGTGTACTGACACTAAAGGATGCCGAATTAACAGCGGTAACAAAAACCGAAATAACCGGTGCCGAAAAAGGAAAAATGTTTCCAACGGATATCGGTGTTGTGGTAAATGACTTTTTGGTTGAACACTTCAACGGTATTGTGGATTTTCATTTTACGGCCAACGTAGAAAAGGAATTTGACGATATTGCGCATGGACTGACCGAATGGACAAAAATGTTGCATGATTTCTATGGGCCTTTTCATTCTGAAGTAGAAGATACTTTAGTAAATGCAGATCGTGCGAATAATGAGCGTGAGCTCGGTGTCGATCCAGTTTCCGGAAAGCCCGTTTCGGTTCGTATTGGTAAGTTCGGCCCATTGGTACAGATTGGTTCTCCTGACGATGAGGAAAAACCTCGTTTTGCTTCCTTGCGGAAGGGACAAATGATCGAAACCATTACTTTTGAGGATGCCATGGAATTGTTCAAATTACCGAAAAAAGTCGGTTTATTTGAAGATAAAGAAATGACTGTCGCGGTGGGACGATTTGGACCTTATATACGTCACAATTCATCGTTTTACTCCTTACCAAAAGGTGTTGATCCTTTGGACGTAACAGAAGAAGAGGCGATACAGATTATCAAAGACAAACGTCAGAAAGATATCGAGAAAGTGATTCGGGTTTTTGATGAAAATCCAGACGCTCAAATCGAGCAGGGACGCTGGGGGCCATTTATTCGTTTTGGTAAGCAAAATCTGAAAATCCCTAAAGGAACTGAGATCGAAAAAATCACGTATGCGGATGTGTTGAAATGGGCTGAGGCGGATGCTCCGAAAGGAAAAGCGACCAAAGCAAAAACAACAGAAAAGAAAACTGTAGCAAAAAAAGCTACAGCAAAGAAGGCTCCAGCTAAAAAAACTACAAAGTCTAAATAAGGATGAAAGCAGATTTGCCTGAAAATATTGTCAAAGACATTATGATCGCCGTTGTTTTGGAAGGTGAGACGGTGGAGACAAAAAATTGGACTGTCTATGTGATCAATGACAAGAACATTGCCATTCAGAATGTGCTGATCAGCTCAAAAGGTTATGGTGAAAAGGATGGTCGGCAAGTAACAACAACGACTTTGCGTCATTTTATTGGAAATATAGAAGCTAAATCTTTCGATCGTGTTGAAGCGATTGACGAACAGGTATTCGGGTTGACAAATGAATATTGGTTGAGTTTTTATATTGATAATATTATTTACGATAAAAAATATATCTTTTTACCCGAAAGCATTGTGGATGGCAACCTGACTAAGGTTCCTTTGGTCAATCGTCCCGGTGTAATCATAGGAGGAAACGAATAATGAGTGGACGTCACAATTTTATTATCGCCATAGATGGTTTTTCCTCCTGCGGTAAAAGTACCCTGGCAAAGGCTTTGGCAAAAAAACTGAAGTTTGCCTTTATTGACAGTGGAGCTATGTATAGGGCCGTCACACTCTATTTTATCCGGCATGAGATAGCGCTGGATGATCAAGAAGCGATCGAAAATGCACTGAAAGATATCCACATTGATTTTATCCCAAATGCAATAAAAACAGAAATTCATCTAAATGATGAGGATATCTCGGAAGAGATCCGTCAGATGTATATTTCTGATAAAGTCAGCGATGTGAGTGCAATCAAAGCTGTTCGGGTTGCTATGGTTGCCCAGCAGCAAAAATTGGGTAGCAGACGAAATATTATTATGGATGGCCGTGATATTGGTACTACTGTTTTTCCAGATGCTGATCTGAAAATTTTTATGACGGCAGACCCTAAAGTACGTGCCGCGAGGCGTTATCTGGAGTTGACGGAAAAAGGAGAGGACGTGACTTTAGAAGAAGTCGTGGAGAATCTTTCTACACGTGACCGTATCGACAGTACGCGTGCGGAAAGTCCATTACGGCAAGCCGAAGACGCTATTGTTTTGGACAATTCAAATCTGACACCAGAACAACAGCTTCATTTTGTTGAAGAAGAATATTTAAAAGCTAGGGCTGCAAAAGCACAATCATAAAACAAAAAGAAGGCCGACTATTTAGTCGGCCTCCTTTTTTTAGCTATTTTACACTATTGATCTGCTGCTGTTCCAATAGTTTTCCAACGTTGTTTTTCTCTCCGAATTCTGCTGTCTGCTCTTGAAAAGACTCCAGAAGAGCTTTGATAGCATCTGAATTATCTGCTGTACGCTGATAGATATCGGGAATTGTTTTTTCAATATTCTTATCGCCGAGTTCAATGTTATCAACTTCGATTTTGCCTATTTTTTCCAAAACAGCTTGTTGACTATTTCTGACATCTTCTAATTCTCTTGCTATTTTTTCCATCAATTGGAATTTCTTCAATTTATCCATATGAAATCGTTTTGGTTACTATAATAAGAACAAGATGCCTCGAAAGTTTGTTTTGTTTTTTTTTAAAATGCAAATAGAAAAGGAGTTTATGGGAAGGAACTATAAAAAAGAAAAAGGCGGAACATGCCTGTCCCGCCTTTCGTAAGTCCTGTTATTTTGTTATTAACTTGTACGTCCCGGATACACTTGAAGAGCTTTCTCTAGGCAAACCAATGCTTTATTGAGATCATCTTGATTAAGCACATAGGCAAGGCGTACTTCATTTACACCAGCGCCCTCCGTACTGTAAAAACCCGTAGCGGGAGCCATCATTACTGTTTCGTTATTGTAAGAGAACTCTTCCAACATCCATTGGCAGAATTTATCAGCATTGTCAATCGGTAGTTTGGCAACGACGTAAAATGCACCACCTGGGTTAGGCGAGTAAACTCCTTCAATGGCGTTAAGTCCTTTCACGAGGGTATCTCTTCTTGCGGTGTATTCTTTGGATACTGCTTCAAAGTAACTGTCTGGTGTATCAACAGCAGCTTCACCAGCGATTTGACCTTCCAGCGATGGGCTTAAGCGAGCTTGTGCAAATTTCAGTGCAGTCTGATATAGTTCTTTATTTTTGGTAATGATACATCCAATACGCGCACCACAAGCAGAGTAACGTTTTGATACTGTATCAAAAATAACCACATTATTTTCGAGACCTTCTAAATGCATTGGTGAGATAAACTCTCTGCCATCGTAACAAAATTCACGGTAGGCCTCATCTGAGAAAAGGTAAAGATCATATTTTAGACAAAGTTCACGAAGAGCGTCGAGTTCTTCTCTGGAATAAAGGTAACCCGTCGGGTTATTTGGATTACAGATGCAGATCGCTTTGGTTTTAGGGGTAATTACTTTTTCAAATTCAGCGATAGAAGGTAATGCAAATCCATTTTCAATATAGGACATGATTGGTTTGATTACAACATCAGAGGAACACGCAAAACCATTGTAATTTGCATAAAATGGCTCTGGAATGATAATCTCTTCTCCTTCATTTAAACAGGCTTGCATAGCGATCATAATCGCTTCTGAACCGCCATTCGTTACTAATATATCTGTTGGCGCAATATTATAATTTAGCTTATTATAATATTCTGCTAACTTATTTCGATAAGAGGCTGTACCTTCAGAAGGTGTGTAGGCCCACACTTTGAACTGTATATTTTTCAAAGCATTAAGCATCACTTCAGGTGTTTGGATATCAGGTTGTCCGATATTGAGGTGGTATATCTTTTTACCTTCTTTTTTTGCTTGATCAGCATATGGCGTCAACTTTCTAATAGGCGACGCAGGCATATTCAGCCCTTTTTCTGATATTACTGGCATTATAGTTTTTTTAAAATTAGTAGTGCAAAGCTAACCAAAATAAAACGAAAAAAGCCACATGATTATGTGGCTTTTTTCGTTTTATTTACGAGCATTGTTATTCTACAATACCCTTAATATATAGCGTTTTTACAGGAGTCTTGGTGTTCGACTGTACCGTGAAACTCTTTGTGAATGGAGCTTTTGCCGCCGCATTGTAAGTTACTTTGATCGTTCCGCTTTCGCCTGGTTTAATTGGTGTTTTCGTAAATTCTGCTACAGAACATCCGCAGGTAGGCACAACATTTGAAATGATAATTGGCTCACTGCCTGTGTTTGAAAACTTGAAATTATACGAAACGGGCGTACCGGCCGGAATTTTGCCAAAATCATGGGTTTCTTTTTCGAATTTAAATTCCCCTTGTCCTGTCTGCATCGAAGAAAAACCTATAAAGGAAATGATCACTGCTAAGATTGTTATATACTTTTTCATGCTTCTAAAATATTACTTTACGATTAAAATAGTACAACTGATATGCCAAATTTAATATTTATTGCCAATTTATTGTACATCTAACAACTTTATTACAGTTATATTATACCTTCTTTCAATAGATCCTGTATGTGGATAACACCAGCATAATTCCCTTTGTCGGAAACCAGTAGTTGTGTGATGTTATTTTCACGCATAATATGGAGAGCATTGGCTGCCAATTCATTTTTGTCGATGATTTTTGGTGATTTTCCCATGATATCGGCGGCAGTAATTGCCGCTAAATTGGTGTGTTTCTCCAGCATACGACGGATATCACCGTCTGTGATGATGCCGAGTATGTGGTCAGCATCCAACACCGCTACAGCTCCCAGTCTAAACTTTGTTATGGTGATGATGATATCACTTACAGTGGCTTGCGGTTGGACACTAGGTTTGCCGTTCTGATCGGATAGATCGCCGACTCTTAAGTACAGTTTTTTTCCTAATGCTCCTCCTGGATGGTATTTTGCAAAATCTTTATCCGTGAAATCGCGGCACTCTTGTAAAACGACAGCAAGCGCATCGCCCATGGCTAGCTGAGCAGTTGTACTTGAAGTCGGCGCAAGGTTGTTAGGACAAGCTTCTTTCTCAACGGTGGTATTTAAAATATAGTCTGCATTTTTAGCGAGATAGGATTCCGTATTTCCGACCAAAGCAACCAAAACATTCTTTGTCTGTTTTAAAAAGGGGACAAGTACTTTAATCTCAGGTGTATTACCACTTTTAGAGATCGCAATAATTAAATCATTTTGTTGGATAATACCAAGGTCTCCGTGGATAGCGTCAGCTGCATGCATAAAGATCGATGGTGTGCCTGTCGAATTTAGCGTTGCAACTATCTTTTGAGCGATAATGGCACTTTTGCCGATTCCAGTTACAATGACGCGGCCCTGTAAATTTAGAATACGATCGACAACGGTAACAAAATCATCATCAATATATTGAGCTAAAGCAGCTACCGCCTTGGCTTCTTCTTGAATAGCTTGAATAGCTATATTTTTTATCTCGTAGTTGTTTTTCACAAAAAATACTCTTACTTTTATGTATTAGAATAGATTGCAAAAATAGATTATTTTTCAAGATTATTTCTTCATTTATCTATCTTATTTTTGCCCAAGGCGCAATGGAAATAGAAAAATCACTTTTCGACAATTTACAAGATTTTTTTGGTTTTGATACTTTTAAAGGGGATCAAGAGGCAATTATAACTAGTATTCTTCAACGAAGAGATACTTTTGTAATAATGCCAACCGGAGGAGGAAAATCAATTTGCTACCAGCTTCCTGCTCTTATGAGTGAGGGAACTGCAATTGTTATTTCTCCGCTGATTGCTTTAATGAAAAACCAGGTAGATCAGCTTCGTGCATTCGGTGGCGAAGATAGTATCGCTCATTTTTTAAATTCATCATTGAATAAGAGCGAAATTACAAAGGTTAAGGATGATGTACTCGCCGGGAAGACCAAATTGCTGTATGTAGCTCCAGAATCCCTTGCCAAGCAAGATAATTTGGAATTCTTACATCAGATTACCGTGTCTTTCGTAGCGGTTGACGAAGCGCATTGTATTTCGGAATGGGGGCACGATTTCAGACCAGAATATCGTAAAATACGCCAGGTAATCAACGAAATAGGTGCCAATATCCCTATTATCGCTCTTACGGCAACTGCTACTCCCAAAGTTCAGTCGGATATCCGTAAAAATTTACAGATGAATGATGCTGTTTTATTTAAATCATCATTTAATCGGAGCAATCTGTATTATGAGGTGCGGCCAAAAAAGGATGTTGTTAAGGAGATTGTTCGTTTTATCAAAACCAAATCGGGAAAGACTGGTATTGTCTATTGTTTGAGCCGTAAAAAGGTAGAAGAGATCAGTGAGGTTTTGAACCTAAATGGCATCAAAGCGTTACCTTATCATGCTGGTCTAGATGCGAAAACGAGAGCTGATACACAGGATAAATTTTTGATGGAAGACGTCGAAGTTATTGTGGCTACCATCGCTTTCGGTATGGGAATAGACAAACCTGACGTTCGTTATGTCATTCACCATGATATACCAAAATCTATGGAAGGATACTATCAGGAAACTGGACGTGCTGGACGTGATGGCGGAGATGGTTATTGTTTGGCTTTTTACTCGGAAAAAGATGTTGAAAAGCTGACCAAATTTATGAAAGATAAACCTGTGGCCGAACGCGAGATCGGTACGCAGATCTTAAAAGAGGTTATTGATTATTCGGAGTCTGCAGTATGTCGTCGTAAACAAATTCTTCATTATTTTGGAGAAAATTTTGACGAGCAAGGCTGTAATAATATGTGCGACAACTGTCGCTCGGAGAAAGAATATTTTGAGGCCGAGGACTCCCTGAAAAATGTACTGGGCTTCATCCAGGAGCAGGGCGAGAAATTTGATGATCATCACGTGATCAACGTCATGATTGGTCAAAATAATCAACCTGTATCTTCCTATAAACATGATGAACATCGTCTTTTCGGAACGGGTAAAGAGAAAGGTGTTATCTATTGGAAATCTTTACTTAGACAGGCAGTGCTTGATAACTTTATCGAAAAGGATATTGATCACTATGGCCTTTTAAAATTGACAGATATTGGCCGTCATTATCTGGATAACCCTTATCAACTAAAATTTGTTTTGAATCGTCCAATAGAAGGAGGGAATAGCACAAATTCGGAAGATACAGGGCACGGCACAGGAGCCTTAGATACCGTCTTGTTGGGGATGCTTAAAGACCTACGCAAGAAAATTGCAAAAGGGAAGTCACTGCCTCCGTTTGTGATCTTTCAAGATCCTTCGCTGGAAGAAATGTGTACACATTATCCAATTGCCATCGATGAGTTGAAACAGATCCAGGGAGTAGGGAATGGTAAAGCGATTAAATTTGGCGCTCCATTTATTTCCTTGATCAAAGACTACGTTGAGGAAAATGAAATCGATAGACCTGTAGATCTTGTCATTAAAAGTACAGCTAATAAATCGGCATTAAAGGTGTCTATTATTCAAAATATCGATCGTAAAATAGCATTGGATGATATTGCTTCAGCTAAGGGGATAACTTATGAGGAAATATTGAAGGAAATTGAGACGATTGTAAATGCGGGTACAAAAATCAATATCAATTATTTTATTGATGAGATTATTGATGAGGATCGCCAGGATGAGGTATACGACTATTTTAAGACAGCGGAGACTGATTCAATTAATGATGCGCTTAAAGAACTTGGCGGGGATGATTACAGTTATGAAGATCTCCAATTGATGCGAATCAAATTTTTATCAGAGCTTGGCAATTAATATTTTTATAATTATATGATTAACAAATACATTCCCGAAATAAAGAATGGGACATCGCAGAATTTCTTTTTAATGGCAGGGCCATGTGCAATTGAGGGAGAAGAAATCGCTTTGCGTATTGCTGAAAAGATTGTTACAATTACAGATAAACTTAATATTCCTTACATTTTCAAGGGATCCTACCGTAAGGCCAATCGGTCCCGTCTAGATTCATTTATGGGAATAGGTGATGAAAAGGCGCTGAAGATTTTAGAAAAAGTAGGGAAAACTTTCGGTGTACCGACGGTGACAGATATTCATGAGAGCCACGAAGCAGAAATGGCAGCTGCATACGTTGACGTTCTTCAAATTCCAGCATTTTTGTGCAGACAGACTGATTTATTGGTTGCGGCGGCAAAAACGAATAAGGTGGTCAATGTAAAAAAAGGCCAGTTTTTGAGCGCTGGATCTATGAAATTTGCAGTAGATAAGATCGTGGAATCTGGAAATGGAAAGGTTTTTTTAACTGATCGTGGCAATACATTCGGCTATCAGGATCTCATTGTAGATTATCGAGGGATTCCCGAAATGCGTGCTTTTAACGTCCCAACAGTGATGGACTGTACACATTCCTTGCAACAACCAAATCAGACTTCTGGCGTAACAGGAGGAAAACCAGCTTTAATTGAAACGATCGCGAAAGCAGCTATCGCCGTGGGAGCTGACGGTCTGTTTATAGAAACACATCCTGATCCGGCAAATGCGAAATCTGATGGCGCCAATATGTTACATTTGGATTTACTTGAAGGCTTGATGGAAAAACTGGTACGAGTTAGACAAGCTATTTTATAGTATAATAAATAAATCACAATAAAAAGGAGCCAATAGGCTCCTTTTTTATAATCAATTATATCAAACTTAAAGCTAAATTATTATATGTTATCAAAAGTTGCGTTGACAGCGTTTTTTCTGTTGTCTTTTTCTGCCATTAAAGCGCAGGAGAATTATAGTTGGTTTTCTCCACTAGAAGATAAACATGTAGAAGGTAGGTTGGAGAATCAGAAGCTTTCAGCCTTCAACAGACTTCCCGATGAATTGGAAAGTCAGGTACGTAAACCAGTATGGGAGCTAGGTAAGAATAGCGCAGGATTCTATATTGACTTTCAAACTTCTTCGCCTGAGATTACAGTTCAATACCAAGTTGTCGGAGGCTTAAATATGCCCCATATGCCAACAACAGGTGTTAGTGGGCTGGATCTTTATGCTTATGATACGGCAAAGAAAGAATGGAAGTGGGCTTATGGCAGTTATGATTTTTCCGATACTATTTCTTATACGTGGAAGAATATCGGGCGCAATGAAAAATTTAATTACCGTTTATATCTTCCGCTCTACAATACTGTTAAGTGGTTAAAGATTGGTGTGCCAAATACGGCTAAATTAACATATACTCCTACTACAACGGAAAAACCTATTGTTGTCTATGGAACTTCGATTGGACAGGGGGCCTGTACAAGCCGTCCTGGTTTGGCTTGGACCAGTCAGGTAGGAAGGGCATTTAATCACGAGGTGATCAATTTATGTTTCTCTGGAAATGGCCGGCTCGAGCAACCTATTTTAAATATGATGAACCAAGAAGATGCCGCCTGCTATATTCTCGATTGTATTCCCAATCTGGCTATTTCGAAAACGTTAACAGAAACAAAATTGGATTCTTTGTTGGTCCATGCGGTGACATTTTTAAGAAAAGAACATCCCGCAACGCCTATCATTTTGACCCAGCATAGCTCGGGGAGTATAGCAGAAGTCTTTAATGAAGATAAAAATGCAGAGTATCAGCAAAGCAGCCGGGTATTGAAAGCTGCGTTTGAAAAATTACAATCGAAAGGAGTTCGCCAGCTTTTCTTATTGTCGAGCCAAGAGCTTAATCTGGATCTGAATTCGACTGTAGACTATGCTCATCCAAATGATCAAGGTATGGAAAGAATCGCAAATGCGTATATTAAATTGTTGAAGAAAATTCTAAAGTAGGCTTACAGTTAACAGCGACTTCACGGTATCAGCGTCCGGAATTCACTGAATCAATAATAGGGCATCGTATATGAAACAGGTTTATTGGATTAGCATACATCCGTCAGCACAAGAAATAAAAATAGAAAAGGGAAGTTTTAAACTTCCCTTTTCTATTTTTATTTCTTTTTCATTTTCATCGTCATTTTTGCCTTTTCGCCGCCTCCATAATTAAAGGTCTTGGCATTGCTTTCTTTCTTTTGGTGAAAAGCCCCGCCACGGGAAAGATCTTCTTTATTATCTTCCTCCTTGCTCGACTTTTTCTTTTTGTCGGTGATGGGATTATAGATTGCAAGATCCTCAGGTAATTCCAAAACATCCATTCTTTTACCGACGGCCTGTTCTATTTTTTTGACCATTGGTAATTCCAGATCTGTTGTGAAAGTCAACACGACCGATTCTTCATTATCGTCATTTTTAACAAGATGATTTAAGAATTCCTCCTTTTCATTTGGTAACTCAAATTGAAAAATGAATGGAATAGCGGAAAGGTCCACATCGTTTGTATTTTCCCGTGCAATAATCAAGACACGAGATTGATTATTTTCCTTGAAATCTTCCATGGTTTCGTAGCCGAAATCGTCGTAGAACAATGGATTGAGGATAGCAATTTCTTCTTTATTTCTACTGAACAAACTGCTGGCCAACTTTTGGGCAGTAAGTTTCGAGTTTACAAAGACGACTACTTTTTGAAATACTTCTTTATCCTGCAACAGAAGATTTAATAAATTGATCTTTGTTGTGAAATTAGGAACATGATATAATAATAGATCTAGGGTGTCGACAGTGTCATTTTCAAGTTCATCTATTTCGACTGAGGCACAATTTTCATTCATGAAATTGTCGATCATGTCATAAAGTTTTTGGTGTTCAACAGTACTGAAAACCAGATGTTGTACTTTTCCACAGCTTTCGGCTAATTCCCTTACTGTATTTTGCATTCCTTGTTTGATAATCTCTTCAGCATCATCAATAATTAATGTCTGAATACGATTGAGATTCAAGGCCAATTTAAGATAGATCGCTCTTGCACGATTTGGAGTAGCTACAACAATATCTTTTCCATCAACCAGTTCTTCGATTTCTTCTTCCATGCTACCTGAAGCCCGCAATCCAATTATGCGAAGACCTTTATTTTTGCTTAATTGGTAGAATCTCTCAACAATTTCGTCGATACGTTCTTCATTAGGCGCCAGGATCAAAAACTTCGGAGCTTCATCTGTTGTGAATTTCAACTTCATCAAGGTAGATAAGACATAAGTTGTGGTTTTTCCAGCACCTTCCGGAGCAATGGCAATCACATCCTGTCCACCAAGAATTCTGGAAATGCATCTACTTTGAATTTCCTTTGGAGCTAGGTAACCGAGTTCGGTCATCGTAGCAGTCAATCTTTTGCTAAGTTTTAGTTTCTCTAACGACACGTATCCTTTTATTTATGTAAGTTACAAAAATACAAATTTAGATCTTAGATCAGCTAATGTGCGCCCATTTTTGAAAAGAGATTAATAATAATGACTCCAACGACAATCAAGACCATGCCGATAATGGCTGCTGTATCGGGGATCTGTTTGAATAAAAACATACCAATCAGTGTAATGGCTACAATACCAACCCCAGACCAAATTGCATAGGATATCCCGACGGGTAGGTATTTAAGTGTGATGCTTAAAAAATAGAAGGCAATGATATAACCTACAATACAGATGAGAGTAGGCTTTATAAGGGTAAAACCTGCAGACTTCTTTAGAAAAGTGGTTGCAAATATCTCAGCGGCTATAGCAAGAAATAGATAAATGTATTTCATTGTTACAAAGGTACAATTTTTTGTTCGGTAAGGTTCGGTTAATTAGGTCAATAACAGCGAGAAGTTAAGTTTTTTTCGAGTGAATGAATTGCGTATAAGGGCAAATTTATCTAAGTTTGGCCAATTCACATAGCTAGAACAATTATTTTTTTATGGGGCATATTCAAAATTTTTGGAGATCGGTACTAATATTTTTTGTTTTTTTGTGCCTTTGTAGTGATATTCTTGCCCAAGAACAGCTGCAAGAGTTAAAGAAATCATATTACAGTCTTGCTTTAGGAAGCAAGGAGCGGTTTGTATTGACTGGAAAATATGCGCAGGCCTTATATTTTAATAATGAAAAAGTACTGGCCAGTCAACTGCTTAATGATAATATTCAGTTGGCAAGAAATTATCCTGACAAGCAATATTATGCTTATTTGAATTGTATTGCAGCAATGAACAGCTTTAACGATCATGCATATGAAAAATCACGGTATTATTTAGAACATGCTAAATCTGTGCTACCGATTGTCCGCGATAATGGAATTAAAGGCTATGTATATTATTGTGATGGATGGGTTATGACACGGCAGAATAAGGAGGATGAAGCCGTTTCTCAATTTCATAAAGCAATTTCATTTTTAGAGAAAGCTTCACAGACTGACGCAAATATCGCTCGAAAACTAGCCGTCTATAAGAAACTGACAGCAATATATGCAAACCAACGCAATTATGATTTTCAAGAAAAGTATACCTCTCTTTTGTTAGAAACGGCTAAAGAAGGGAAGAATGTCAATAGCCTATTTGACGCCTACATGCAGGCTGGTTATCTATTTGAAGAGGAGTATAGATCAAATAATGCAGATCGTGATCTATTGAGGAAAGCTGAACAACACTATCTTGAGGCTTATAATTTGATCAATAACAATGAGAAGCATCTGGTTAATCCGACTGATCTAGCGTATGTTTCAGTTAATCTAGCGAATCTGTACCATGAGTTTTATCCTGATAATGGCGGTAAGAAAGCGATATCCTACGCCAAACAGGCTTTAGATATTGCTGCTGAAACGGGGCAATATGCCATTACAATACCTGCTTATGGTATCCTCGCTGATGAGTCTTTCAAAGTGGGGCATCGCGAGGAAGGGAAAAAATATCTGCAGCAGGCACTGTACAATCTTCAAAGAGAGGCCCATTACGATTATCAAGTGGGGCTAAGCCTATTTAGTAGACTGGCTGAAGTAAGTGTTGAAGAAGGTAAATATGAAGAGGCTTTCAATTATCAAAAAAGCTACATAGATGTATTTGAAAAAGCATTTAATTCGGATAAACTCGATAAGACGAAGCAACTGGAGCTGAAGTATGAGCGTGAACTGCAAAACCAAAAGTTAATGCGGCTTCGATTGGAAGGGGAGAAAAAGGAACAGCAAATCAAGTTGATGAAAGCCTTGAATGATAGGCAGCATCAACTGGTGGAGAATTTGAAATTAAATGAACTGAATCGAACCCAGCAACTTAAAGTATTGCAGCTCGAACGGGATAAGAAGGAGCAGGATCTGCAATTAAGCCGGCTGGAAAATGAACAACGCTTACAGGAGCTTGATGTTTCCAAAAAACAGATTGCTTTCAAATCACGGATGAATTCGATCTATATCTGGTTATTTATCAGTTGTTTGATTGTGATCGTATTGTTATTTTACGCCTATTGGCAGCGTTCAAAGGCATTGAAACAAAAGGAACATTTGCATGAGCTTGAGATAGAAAAGAATAATCAACAACATGCCATTAAAAACCTGACTGCGATGTTGGCTGGGGAAGAGAAAGAGCGTACCCGTCTTGCTCGCGACCTTCATGATGGATTGGGAGGTTTACTGTCAAGTACCAAATTGGGATTATCAGCCATCAATAAAAATGCTTTGGAGCAAGACACCATGAAAGCAGGAATCGATCGAAGCATTGATTTGCTAGACGGGGCTGTCGATGAACTTCGCCGTCTTGCGCATAATCTTATGCCCGATTTAATTGTAAAATATGGTTTGAAAGAAACTTTAAGAGACTATGCAAGCCGAATGAGTCAATCTACATGTCAAGTTGAATGTGAATTTTTACAATTTGAATCAAGCCTAAGTACGGAACAGGAGATTTCTTTGTATAGAATTATTCAAGAATTGGTGAATAACGCGTTGAAGCATGCCAATGCGACCAACATTTTAATACAGCTTTCTTCACATAATAAACGTTTACACATTACAATTGAAGATGATGGCAAGGGTTTTGATATGGAAAGTGTCGATTTGCAGCATTCTGCAGGAATGCATAATGTGCGATCAAGACTTTCGTTTCTAAACGGGGAAATGAAGGTTATGTCGGAGAATGGAGCGGGTACAACCATTGAATTGGAATTACCCATGATTTAAATTTTTGGAAAATGATAAAAATAGCGATTACAGACGATCACCCTTTGCTACTTGAGGGATTGAAAAACATAATAAATGCGCATGAGGATTTTGAAGTAGTGGGCATGTATTCGAGCGCGACTGAACTGTTCCATCGTATTGCCACTGATATGCCATTGGTATTGCTACTTGATATCAATCTACCGGATGCTAACGGTATCGATTTGGTTAAAGACCTGAAGGATAGTAATAAGGATTTAAAAATTATTGCGTTTAGTGTCCACAATGAATTTGCAGTGATCAACAGCATTTTAAATGAGGGGGCAAATGCCTATTTACAGAAAAATGCGAATGGTGATGAAATACTTGCTGCCATTTCCGCTGTTCTTGTTGGAAGAAGATATCTTTGTGAAAAAACTCAGGCTATCTTGAATAAGAAAGTGGAAATGGGGCTTAAGCAAGTGCCAAAATTAACACGTCGTGAGAAAGAAGTGCTTACTTTCGTAGCGCAAGGAATGACAACAAACCAAATTGCAGATTCATTGTTTATCAGTTCACATACGGTAGAAAGCCATCGCAAGAATCTAATGGAGAAATTTCAAACCAAAAGTGTTACTGCTGCAGTAAAATCGGCTATTGAATACGGATTAATTCGGGAAACCTAATTAAATTCCCCAATTCCCTGATTTCAGGGATGAAAAGATCTCCAGGCATTTGATACTTTTGCTATTACTGATTTAAAATAGGAGGTATCAAGTGCATTGTTGAAAACTAGTATTTTGCGCTATTTCAAGAGAAGACATTGTTTCGGTCTTCGATTCATTGCTCTATTTTAAGATTCATCGGTCTATTTTAAATAGAATCTGTTTCAGAACAAAATTTCGAATCTAGGTTTTTCTTAGAGCGCCTAATACTGCGAAATATAACTTTTTCAGCTTGAGGGATCTTTCAGAGGAGCTTTTAGGAGATAAACAACCAAAATTACTGATTCAATTGATATGATTAAAAAAATAATACTTTGGACGGTAGCTGTCCTCGTACTTTTGGCGATCGTTGCCTGGGGCGGTTACATACTACGACAGCAAGAATCCTACAAATCATTGGTCCATAAAAAAAGTAAGGCTTTGTTGACCGTATCATTAGATGATATTCTTTTGAATCAGTTTTTTAATAAATGGCAGTCAGCGCCGAAAGAGGGGCAAGATTTTGGCCAAAAACTAAGTAAACTCAAAGACAACGGAATTGATATCAAAGCGAATGTATTTCTTTTTGCTTTGGAGCCCCATCCCAAAAACTTTTATGCTTTTTTTCAGCTAAAGGATAAGCAACAATTTTTGACCTTTCTAAAAGATGTGATACAGGTTGGTGCAGTGGAAAGTAATCTAGTCCCTGATGTGAGCTATGCCTATCATCAACCGAGCAAAATCGCATTTATCTGGAAAGGGGATGATCTGCTGCTAAGTCTAGGCTTTGATCTTGATACAAAGAAAGAAGAAATGCTTCAGCTAATTCAATCAAAAGAAGACCGGGTTACCATCGAACAATTTATTAACCGTCCAAGTACATTGACAGGTAAATCACTGCGTTATAGTGATATTTCAACGGATAATTTTATTGAGCTTGATTTGAAAGGAAACCATCTCGATGTGTCTGGCGAATTTTTCTCAACAGATTGGAACTTTCCGAAGGAATATCTTGTTAGAGAACTTGTTTCCGCAAAATACATAGGTAAAGCTTGGATCAATATCCCTAATAGTCAACTTAAAAATCAGCTAAAGCAATTAGTTAGCGAACTTCCTATAGCCGCTGATTCTATTATGGCACATTTGGATGGAAATTACGTCGATATTGAAATTTTGAAAAACAAGGTCATTCAAATAGATACCATTATTAATTATGCGGTTGACGAAAATTTCGAAACGATCGAAGAGAAAACACCCTACGAAACGAAAGTTCCCGAAGTAAGATTAGCGATTCGTGGAGATAACGACATGCGCAGGTTCCTCCCCAGTAAATTATTTTATCAATGGTTTCAAAAACAAGATAAGGAGTTTAGTCTGCTGACCACGTCAAAGGATATAGATAAACTTAATGTGGCTTACAATAAAACAGCTGAGCTATCCCATGTTGCAGTTCATTTGGTAGATTGGCCAAATGAAGCTAAAATATCACCGATTCTATTATTGAAAACCATCGCTTCAGATATTACGCTGAGTCTGAAAGTTGTAGACCACAATCGCTTGGTTCTCCAGGGAACTATAGCGGACTACTCGCATTAAAACACACTAATTACAAACTTTCTTCGCTTCTCAATGGTTTGTTCTTGAGTACAAAGTACAAGAACATGGATGAACGAACTAAAAGTAGAAGTAAGGTGAAAACCTATTGGCGAATTTTAAAAAGTACGGTCTTGGGATTTTTGAATGAGGATTCGATGAAGTATAGTGCTTCATTATCCTATTATACTGTTTTCTCTATTGGTCCAATATTGGTTTTAATGATTGCCTTAGCCGGAATTTTTTATGGTGAGGATGCGATTGAAGGGAAAGTATTCTTGGAACTCCGTGGATTGGTGGGAAGCAGTGCCGCAAGACAGATTCAAGAGGTTATTCAGAATTTGCAACTTTCAGGAAAGTCAAACCTGGCATTGCTTGTCAGTAGTATTACATTGATTTTAGGAGCAACGACTGTTTTTGGGGATATACAGAATTCGATCAATAAGATTTGGCATGTAAGGGCGAAGCCGAAAAAAGGCTGGCTAAAATTGATTCAGGATAGATTATTGTCTTCATCTTTGGTAATTGGTTTGGGGTTCTTGTTAGTTGTTACATTGATTGTAAATGGTGTAATATTAGCATTGACAGATCAGCTACAGCATTATTTTCCGGACATAACGGTGATGTTAATGGATGGGATTAACTTTGCATTGTCCTTCGGAATTATATTCTTGTTATTTAGTGTCATATTTAAAGCGCTTCCGGATGTCAATATACATTGGCGGACAGTACGTGCGGGCGCCTTATTTACTTCAATTTTATTTGTATTGGGACGTTATTTAATTGGAGTCTACCTGGAGCATTCTGCAACCCAAGATACGTATGGAGCGGCAGGTTCATTTGTGCTGATCCTTCTCTGGGTCTATTACACAGCAGCCATTTTATATTTTGGTGCAATCTACACAAGGGAGTATGCCACTGTAATGGGAATCCCTATTGAACCCTCGCAATATGCTGTGCACGTTGAAACGCAGGAAATTGAGCGTAATGTAACCGAAATACCTCCAGCTCCTTTAACGCTTGACGAGCAGACGGTTACCGAAGAGGATGCTAACTTTCCCAAGAAACCATAAACTTTAGATTTGATGAATTTTTACGGCCAAATTCTGTAAATTTGGTCGTAAGATCGATCTATTGTTTATGAACAAATTACAATTATTACGTGAGAAACTCAATTTAACCCAAGAGGAACTAGCACAAAAATCAAGTATTTCAGTAAGAACAATTCAGCGGATTGAAGCGGGGCAGCCACCCAAGGGCTACACCCTTCGTGCACTTGCACAGGCATTGCATGTGGACGAATCGGAGTTTTCCGCATATGATATGCCTGCTGAATCCGAAAATCTCACATGGATCAAGATTATCAACCTTTCTTCCTTACCCTTTTCTATATTGCCTCCATTAAATGTTCTGGTGCCCATTGCAATCATGCTGTTAAAAAAACAGCATTCGTATAAGGTCCGTCAGTTAATCTCAATACAAATCTTATCTACCTTAATCGCGGTGTTACTGATGCTTGTTATTTTTATACTCAACGATTGGCTAGGTATTAAAAGCAATGTGAAATTGCTTATTCCGCTATGTTGGATCCTTATGAATATAATCGTTATACTGCGAAATGCGATCGGATTAAATAAAGGTGAAAATGCACGGATTTTGCCCGATATTTGTATTTTATAGCGACTATTATACAATTGTCGGGTAACTGTCGGGACATTGTCGGGATGCAAAAGTGTACTCTTCGTCTGGTATTTTTTTTCTTTGATCTTGAAAAAAATACAAAATTATGAAAACACGCTATCAAAAAAGGAAAAGCCATATGGCCTTGGCTACCTTTGTTATTTTTCTTTCTCTTTTTACGATGACGAACGTCTTTCCACAAAATAGGATACCTTTGATCAAAGCTTCATCTGAGAAAGTCGGTATTAAAGATGGCGCCTATTGCCATGTCGACTGGAAATTAGATCCTAAAGCAAACCCTGATGTCTATTTCGTGAATATTCCAACGAAAGAAAGCACAGTCGTTTTTAAAACAGATCAGGAGGAATTAACTGTTATGACTAAACCTGGAGCAATGTATGAGTTCATCGTACTATTGAATGGTACGGATTCTTGTCACATTCGTATAAATGCTCAACTACCACCTGATCTACCTGTATTGGATCAAAATGATCCGTTTCCTATGCCAATACCTTTTCGTCTTATTGGCTCAAGGATTTTCCTGAATGGAACAATTAACAAGAAAAATGTCGCGATACAGTTTGATTTAGGAGCAGGAACAGGTGTTGTTAATAGAAATAACTCAAAGCAGCTGGATTTATCATTTTCATCGTTTACGACAGTTTCGAATACCGACGGGGTCAATAGCGAGCGGACAAGCCTAGGCAATCAATTGCGTATTGGGTCTATGGTATGGAAAAATGTATCAATGACAGAGGTCGGCAATATGAAGTCCTTTGAAGATCTTATTATAGGTAACAGTTTCTTTCGAAATCACATTATTGAAATCGATTATGACAAAATGGAATTGGTAATTCATCGCGATCTCCCCACCAAAGCAAAGGAGTATACAAAGCTTCCGATATTTTACGAACAAAATCGACCAAAGTTTAAAGCTGCTTTTAGACATAATCAACGGCAATTTGATTTTTGGTTCCTTTTTGATACAGGTCGTGATGGCACGATGTTGTTAGGTGAAGATTTTACCAGTATAGGACACAATTGGGACGATCTAGAGCCACTTACCATGATCAGTAACCGGAAGATTATCCGTTTGAATGCTTCAATAGCTGGTGTTGAATTTAAAGATATTGTGACGAATGCCGCTGATCCGGCCAAGCGTAATGGCAGACCAAGTTTATTTGGAAATCAGATTCTGAACCATTTTAATGTCATTTTGGATAATCAGGAAGGATTTCTTTATCTGAAACCAAATGGTAGGATCAAGGAACCTTATTCAAACTATGAGGGATATTTGAACCAGATGTCTCAGTCAATACAGAAAAATTAAAGTGTGCAGCCAATGTCGTTTGTTCAGGTAGCAAATGACATTGGCCACTTATGGTAAGTATATATCTAACGAATAAAATCGGTCCATTTTTGTGTTGATTTTCCCGAGGCAATCACAGTTTCTAGGAACTTCATGCCACGCAGACCATCAGCTACGGTAGGAAAATCTGTATCTTCTTCTCGCGGCTCTATACCTTGCATAGATGCCAATAGCGTGGCTGCAAAATTTCTATAAATATTGGCAAATGCTTCTATATATCCTTCGGGGTGACCGGCTGGTAGACGGATGTTATGTTTGGCGATTGGTGAAAGGTACTGTTGACCTGCACGAAATAGCTGGGTCGGCGCATCGAGCTGTTTAAAGATGAGTGTATTTGCATCCTGCTGGTTCCATTCCAATCCCCCAAGTTCACCATATACTCTAATTTTTAATGCGTTTTCTTCTCCTGCGGCAACTTGAGATGCCGATAGTACGCCTGTGGCTCCATTTTCGAATCCAAGTAATATATTGCCGTCATCTTCAAGTTTTCTTCCGGTCACAAATGTTTGAAGATCGGCGCACATTTTAGTGATTTTTAAACCTGAAATATATTCTGCTAGATGGGCAGCATGTGTTCCAATATCGCCCATACAACCACTTTTCCCACTCTTTTCGGGATCTGTTCGCCAAAAGGCCAAAGAAAGACCATTTTCGATCATCTTACTGAGCCAACCCTGCGGATATTCTACCATAATCTTTCTAATCGAACCTAATTGGCCCCCTTTGACAAGATGACGAGCTTGTTTTACCATCGGATAGGCCGAGTAGGTGTATGTAACACAGAGTATCAATCCTGTTTCAGCTACCTTTTGTTGGAGCAATACGGCCTGTTCTGTTGTCAGCGTCATCGGCTTTTCAAGCACGACATGGAATCCATGTTCCAGCGCCATCATTGCTGGTTCAAAATGAGCAAAATTCGGCGTGACTATACTGACAAAGTTCATGCGGTCATCCGCTGGGCGCTTACTTTCCTTGACAATCATTTCCTGATAACTTCCATAGCTCCTTTCCTCTGGAAGACCTAAAAGCGCGGCGGATTCTTTTGCAACGAGGGGATCAGCGCTCAGTGCGCCGCAACATAATTCAATCTGACCATCAATTCCTGCAGCCATACGATGTACAGCCCCAATAAATGCATTTTTTCCACCGCCGACCATGCCCATTTTTAGTTTTGTATTGTGCATAAAGTTGAATTTTTAATGCCGATATCTTTTGTAATTATAAACCCAATAGTTTACGGTTAAGGCTATCATTGGTTTCGACGGCAGCAAAATTATCGAATGCCTTGTCAGTAACACGGATAATATAGTCTTTAATATGCAGCGCGCCTTCCCGCGCACCATCTTCAGCATTCTTGAATGCACATTCCCATTCCAGTACAGCCCAGCCTTGATAATCATATTGTGTGAGTTTGGTAAATATAGATTTGAAATCCACTTGGCCATCACCAATTGATCTAAAACGACCGGCTCTTGACTGCCAGCTCTGGAAGCCACCATAGACACCCTGACGACCAGAAGGATTGAACTCAGCGTCTTTAACATGAAACATTTTAATTCGCTCATGGTAAATGTCGATGAATTGAAGATAGTCAAGACATTGAAGAACAAAATGGGAGGGATCATAGAGAATGTTTGCCCGCTTGTGGTAATTTACATTTTCGAGAAATAAGTCAAAAGTAGCACCGTCATGGAGATCTTCTCCAGGGTGTAATTCATAACATAGGTCGACATCATACAAGTCACATTCATCGAGAATGGGTAACCATAATTTTGCAAGTTCAGCAAAACCCGTTTCGATAAGGTTAGCTGGTCTTTGTGGCCAAGGGTATATAAATGGCCATAGAAAGGCGCCACTAAAGGTTGCTAGCGCTTTAAGTCCGAGGTTGTTGGAAGCTTGTACGGCATATTTTAATTGCTGGATCGCCCACTGTTGTCTTGCTTGAGGGTTACCATGTAAATGCTGTGGTGCGAAGGCATCAAATAGATCATCGAAACTTGGATTCACAGCCACCAATTGCCCTTGGAGATGGGTTGAAAGTTCGGTGATTTCCAATCCAAATGACTGTACTTTAGCTTTTAGATCAAGTGCATAGCTTTTATCGAGCGCTGCTTTTTCTAGATCGATAAAACGGGCATCCAAAGTTGGTAGTTGTATACCCTTATAGCCAAGGGCTGCTGCCCACTGGCAGATTGAGTCCAAAGAGTTGAACGGAGCTTCATCACCGATAAACTGTGCGAGAAAGATGGCAGGACCTTTAATTGTTGTCATATGTATTGTGTTTTGAAAAAGACTATATTACGTACAAAACAGATCAATATTCCAATGCGATGGAAGAAATGGCTCAGTCTGTCGTTTATACTTTATAATTTGGTTATCCAAGCTACCTGCTTGTTTAATACAATATTACAAAAATTTGCAACCGGTTGCAATAAAATCAAAAAAAAACCTTAAACTTGTTTAGACGATTCATGCTTACACTTTCCAAAATATAAGAATGGAGCGTCTAAACTAGGTATAACTGTCAGGCATCTTTGCAGCGCTTGATTGTGGAGGAGACTTTATTTTAAAGGGAAACTTCCCTTTGAGTAATAACCAAATAAACCAATTATAAATAAATGGCAAATAATGTTTATGATGCAATTGTCATCGGGTCTGGGATCACAGGTGGCTGGGCAGCCAAGGAACTAACGGAACGTGGATTGAAAACCATCATGTTAGAAAGAGGACGCAATATTGAGCATATCAAAGATTACCCATCACCAAACAAAGATCCTTGGGAATTTCCGCATCGGGGTCGGGTACCTTTGGATCGAGCACAGCACTACTTACCTTTTGGAATTAAAAATCAATGGATGAACGAAGGGAACATCGACTTTTGGACTAATGAGACAGAAAGTCCATATAAGGAAATAAAACCCTTTAATTGGTTCAGGGGCTATCACGTTGGCGGTCGCTCGCTTATGTGGGGGCGGCAGAGTTATCGATGGTCGGATGTTGATTTTGAGGCAAATAGCAAAGACGGGCATGGTATTGACTGGCCGGTACGTTATAAAGATATAGCACCTTGGTATAGTCACGTTGAGAAATTTGCGGGTATTTCAGGTAATAGAGACGGTATAGCGGTGCTGCCCGATGGCGAATTTATGCCGCCAATGGATATGAATATTGTGGAAAAAGATCTTGCTGCGCGCTTGAAATCGCGTTATCAGGGAAAAAGACACTTTATAATTGGCCGGGTAGCCAACATAACAGTGCCCCATCACGGCCGTGTTAATTGCCAATACCAGAACAAATGCTGGCTGGGTTGCAATTTCGGCGCTTATTTTAGCACACAGTCTGCAACATTGCCCGCAGCAGTGAAGACTGGAAAACTTACCCTAAGACCACTTTCAATTGTAAAAAGCATTATTTACAATCGCGATACGCAGAAAGCTAAAGGAGTCGAAATTGTTGATGCGGAGACGAATCAAACCTACGAGTATTTTGCTAAGATTGTTTTTGTATGTGCTTCGACTTTAAATTCCACCTGGGTGTTAATGAATTCAGCTACTGATGTATGGGAAGGTGGTCTTGGGAGCAGCAGTGGTGAACTGGGACATAATCTGATGGATCACATGTTAAATAGTGGAGCTGGGGGAAGAGTTGAAGGATTTGAGGATAAATATATTTTTGGGCGACGCGCCAATGGATTATATGTACCCCGATTTGCCAATATTGCCGGCGATACCAAGAAGAGAGATTACATACGTGGTTTTGGCTATCAGGGCGGAGCTTCAAGGGGACAATGGTCAGGTAAGGTCGATAATAAGCGCGTGGGTGGGGCTTGGAAAGATGCTATCGCCGAGCCCGGAAGCTGGGGAGTAGGTTTTACTTCATTTGGCGAAATACTTCCATATCACGAAAATAAAGTCGTATTGGATTCATCTGTAAAAGATAAGTGGGGGCTTCCTGTATTGGCTATAGATGCAGAGATTAGGGATAATGAGCGGAAAATACGGATTGATGCAAGCAATGAAATGAAGGAAATGTTGGAATCTATTGGTGTCAAAGACGTAACAACCTATGACAACGGGTTTAGTATGGGACAGGGAATTCATGAAATGGGAACAGCACGGATGGGCAATGATCCGAAAACCTCGGTATTAAACAAATTTAACCAAGTATGGGATGCTAAAAATGTTTTTGTGACAGACGGGGCCTTTATGACTTCGTCTTCCTGTGTGAATCCATCGCTTACCTATATGGCATTTACTGCAAGGGCCGTAGATTTTGCTGTTAATGAATTAAAAAAAGGGAATCTTTAATATTTTATGATGCAATAATTATGAATAGACGAGAAGCAATACAACGTGTGGCCATGCTCATGGGAGGAACAGTTATTGGTGCTTCGTTATTTTTGGAAGGATGCCAGAGGTCTGCTTCGAAAGATATAGAAATGCTCTTTGATCCAAAATCAATCGATTTTTTGGGAGATCTCGCGGAGGCGATTCTTCCTAAAACTACTACCCCAGGGGCGAAAGAAGCTGGTGTAGGTTCTGAAATTCCCGTTCTAGTGCGAGACTGCTATAAACTTGAAGAACAGCAGGTTTTTTTGACTGGATCAGCCGGAATTGACGAACGTGCCAAGAAAGAATTCGGGCGTAATTTTCAGCAACTCGACAAAAAAGACCAAACTGCTTTTGTTGATATTTTGGACAAGGAAGCGCAAGATTACGATAAAAAGAAAGCAGCTAATGAACTGCCCCATTTTTTTACGCTGTTTAAACAGCTTACACTGCTTACTTTTTTTAGCTCAAAATTAGGCGCTACGGAAGTGTTCCGTTATGTGAAAATCCCAGGGAAATATAACGGCGATTTCCCTTATCAAAAGGGTGATCATGCTTGGGCAACCTAGCTAATAAATTGTATATTGACCCCTTGTCTTTAATTGGCAGCGGGGTCAATTAAAGAGGTTGTCAAGCCTATGAACTTTAAAAGATTTTTGCTATCGAAAAGTAAAGTGGTAAAATGTGTCCCTGTTTTCATTGTTAGTCTGGTACCACCCGGAAAAGAGCTTCCAGCATCAAGTTTTTCCTTTTTAACATTGTGTCGGCTGAATTTTGAGAGCGCCTCTTTGACTGTTGTTTTATTGATCGCAAGATCAAAAGGCAACCCTTCGACAACCAGAAACTTGTCTTCAGGGATATCAAAAAATAGTTCATTGACGGATTTATCAGCCCCATAATTGCTATAAAGTTCCAAGCCGGATTTTGTGATCCATTTTGCATACTTTTCTTCGTTGGCATCTTCATAGAAGACTGTTTTTACGTTTAATGTAGCGGCTATTTTATCTATTGTCTGGGGAAATACAAATTCACTGTTTTTATTTAGCAATGATTTTAACTCCGCTTTGTTCTGCGCGAAAGTCGTTGCAGCAAAAAGGAAAAGGCCTATATTTAATGTAAATGCTTTTATCTTCATCATATCCTTGTTATATGTTTGGCAGTTGTTTATGTCCGTTAGATTAAAATTAATCAAACGAGTAACAATATACAATAGTGCTTTATACTTGTTTTGATAGCGGGATCAACCAAAGTTTTCAGCATGCGTATCGCCTATAATCGATCTAATTTAATCCTAAAAGCGCATATAAGAGATCTTTTTTATTGCTCGCAATGGGGATAGTTTTTCCATTTGAAAGCTGGACTATATTTCCATTTAAAGATTGTATGCTATCTGTATTGACAATGAATGCTCTATGAATTCGAAAGAAACTGGTGTTATGTAAAATTTCTTCCATCGCCTTAAGGGTAGATAGGGTTTGATGTGCACTGTTATGTGTGACAATATTCAAATAGTTTCCCTGAGCTTCAATATATAGAACATCATTAAGCATAATCTTTATAAATTTATTTTCACTTTTTATAAAAATTCGTTCTGTTTTTATTGGGTGGTTATTTAGTTTGTTAAAGGGTGATATTTGTTCCTTTACTCTATTTGCAGCTTTCAAAAAGCGTTCAAATCGAATGGGTTTAATAAGGTAATCTACGGCACCTTTTTCAAATCCGTCAATGGCGAAATGTCGATGGGCAGTTATAAAAATAAAGTAAGGTTTTTGGGCCAGCGTTTCCAACAGATCTAAACCAGTTAAGCGGGGCATCTCAATATCGCTAAACACAATATCGATCGGATTTTCCTGCAGGAAAGCCATTGCCTCCAGTGGCTTACTGAAGGTCTTTTTTAATTCCAAAAAAGGTACTTGTTCGACGAAATCCGTAATAAGTTCAATGCCTAAAGGTTCATCATCGATGATGATGCAACTATATTTTTCAATCATGTGGTAATGCGATATTCAATGCAACGCTAAATTCATTGGAGCTATCTATGATGTGAAGGTCGCTTTGGTTTGGGTAAATCAATTGTAAACGCTTTTGTAAATTTTTAATACCGATACCCGTAAAGCTAGGTGTTTTCACGGTATTGAATACATCTTTGTCATTTTTTATTTTAAAGGCAACCTGATCTTTGCTGATGTGAATAGTAAGTATGACAAAGGATGCTTCTTCGTTTTTTAGCCCATATTTAAATGCATTTTCGATAAGGGTGAAGGTCAATAACGGAGCAATCGTTAAGGCGTGAGCATGCGCTCGCCCCTCTATATTTAGTTCAATCTTATATGATTTTGGGTAACGCATTTTTTCCAATGAAAAGTAATTCTCTATAAAATCCAGCTCTTTAGCTAAGGAGACGTATTCTGCATCCGAATCGTATAGTGTATATCCCATAATTTCGGATAAATTTAATACGACCTCAGGTGCTGTGTCGTCTTTTTTTAGCGTCAAACGATAGAGGTTGTTGAGCGTGTTGAACAAAAAATGTGGATTGAGTTGCGCTTTTAAAAAAGCCTTCTCTACGCTAATATTTTCCAATAACAATTTTGACTTCTGCTCTAGGATTCGCATTCGGTCTTTATTTATTCTTCTGATGTCTATTAATATTTTGGTAAAGAAAAAAGGAGACAATGAATAGATAACCGACAATGCATTTAATAGCACCGCTTTAAAGCTGAATACGGACCACAGGTTGGGAATGAAATCCTTTTCCTTACCCATTAATGGATACAAATTAGAAATATCAAAATCATATTTGTAAGCTAGCACATAAAACAAATTATTGATAAATAACCAAATAAAAATACATACTGGCGCAGTTAAGAAAGGTAATATCCATAAATTTAAGTTCCTCGCGTAAGGTATAACCAAGTAGAAAAATAGGTAAAACACAACAAGAGAAGACAATAAAACACGCGATGACAAAAATATTGATTGGTTTGAGGATATTCCAGTTACATAATAGTAGTTGCTGAACAGGAGCAGGGTAAATGTAAACCACATTCCAAAATGAAGTAGGATACGTACATTCGTTGTATAAAAAGTATCGAAATCTTGCTTCCTGAAAAATGTATCTGCTTTAGTGATGTATTGATTAAGTCGAGATTGTTTCATAAATCCTTAGATAGTTCAGTTTTGCGGCTCAATGAGCCGCAAAGATAAAAAATAGTGGTACATTTATAATCTTCCTTTCTCCTCCATACTGCTTGATTCCATTCGTTTTGCTTTAAAGGTAGTGCCGGTTTTGAAGTTATATAGTAAAGAAATGGAGCATACACGCGATTGCTCCTTGTGCATTATCCAGATTTTAGTATTGTTAAAATAACTTGTCGCCCGATAATTATTGGTAAAAAAGATGTCGCTAATATTTGCCTTGGCAACCAATTGATCTTTGATTAATTTTTTCTGAATCCCTAGATCAACGGAGCCGATGGCTTTAGTTACAATATTTCCAAGTAACATTTGGGGGGTGTAAAAAGCATTCAGATTTATACTATATCCTTTGCCAAAGGAAATTTCTTGTTCTGTCTGTAATATAAAAGAAGCTTTCTTTAGATTAAAATAGGGGGAAGTTGAACGTGTATGAGTGAATAAAATCGTGTTCGTACTTGACCAGCAGGGTAGCAATGAAATGGGAGCGCTCAGAGTGGCCGTCCATACTCCTTGAGTCCCCACGTTGTCTTTAATAATCGTTAACAGTTCTTCTTCTGCCTGGTTGCGTATAATTTGCGAGATCGCATTTTTGGTATGGGAATAGTTCAAAGCAGTATAATATTTTTCTTTCCATAATCCACTAATTTCGAACGAATTTGTGAACTGCGGTTTCAGAAAGGGATTTCCTGTCTGTACGGAATAATTATCTATATAATATTTATAAGGGTTTAAATCAAAATATGAGGGCCGTTTAATTCTTCTATTGTAGGTAAGTGATACATAATTGCTTCCCTGCGAGTTTAAATTCTTCTTTAAAAAAAAACTTGGGAACAAATTGAAATAGCCTTGTGCGAGTTTGTCCCTTTGCTCGCTCAAAAGTTGTCCTTGAATATTGGATTTCTCGCCTCTTAATCCCAATTGATAATCTATTTGGGCCCATTTTCCCGTATAATTTGCATAGGTAGCATAAATTCGTTCTTTGTAATCGAACTGGAAATCAAGGGCAGGCATTGGCATCCAGGCCTGATGAAAGACCTGGTATCGATTGGTATTCATGATATCCGTTGCGGTCGCTTTTACACCAATTGATAAATTGCTTCCAGATTTAGTTATCCAATTATACTTTGCGTCGCCAGTAAAAATTTTTGCTTCGCTGGGATAATCCAATCTGAACAAAGTATCACTGCGTATGTTACCATTCGCATCGAAATCGACACTATTGCTGATACTATTTCCGCTTCGTTGATTGTGTGTATAATCGATGGCAAGGCTGAATTTCGAATGTAAACTGTCTGTTTCCAAAACATAATTTAAACCGAGATTTTGGTAGTTAGATTTTGATTCAGATGGGAAGCTACCTTGCGAGCGGATGTTTTTTGCCGCATCGGGATAGGTAATTGTCGAATGCGCCATGGATGGTCCAAGGAAACTGCTGTATTGACCGGTGTAGGAAAAGCCTAGAAATTGTTTCCCCGTGAAATCATAGGTCGCACCAAGCCGTATACGGTCGTTTTTGTTGGTCTGAGTGTTTTCCGTTTCTTGCTGATATAATCCCTGATTTGGAAAATCTCGTCGTTGTTTTAGTTCCTCGTATGACTTTGCACGACTATGGGAATAACTTGCCATTAAACCAACTTTACCTAGTTGATAATTCAAACCTGCATAAGGAGTGTACGTTACATATTTTCCAAGCCCAATTGCATAGTCATTGCCAATATAACCATTGAGTCCCTGTTTATCTTGCTTTTTTAGCACAATATTGATGATACCACCACTGCCTTCTGCATCGAACTCTGCCGAGGGATGTGCGATAATCTCAATGGATTGGATGTCGTTGGAACGCAAGGTTTGAAGGTAGTTCCTGAGATCATTTCCCGCGAGGTTAATACTTTTGCCATCGACAAGAATACGTGTTCCTACAACTCCATTAATGGAGATTTGACCATTGTTAACGAATACCCCGGGAGCCATTTTAAATAATTCCAAAGCTGATTTTCCAGAAGCATTGGCGGTTTGTGCTACGTTCATAATGATGCGGTCAATTTTTCGCTGTATTGTTGGTTTGCGCTTATTTACTGTTACTTCATCTAACATGAGGTTGGATAGTAGTGATTTTGGGACAATGAACGCTAGCGGGGCTTTAAGGTCGTTAATTTCAATTTTTTGTTGCATTTTGAGTACATTTTCCACGCGAATCGAAACGAGGTAAGTCCCTTTTTCGGTAAGCGTTAACTGAAAATTTCCATGTTCATCTGTTATTTTTTCAATGAGAGAATCTTTCTTTACATCTAGTGCACGAAAGGCTAATGAAGCATAGGGGATTGACGCGCCATATTGATCCGAGACTTTACCAACAATGGCGGTTTGGGCGAACAGGAAGTTGTTAAGAAGAAAGGTGATGAGACTGAAAGTAATTAATTTGATCATAAATTTTGAATAATTATTCAAAACTAGTTTCGCTGGTGGCTTATTTCAATTTTTTTGGATATAAGGAAACCTTTTAGGGATGGAAGCCGTAAATTTAAGGATAAGCCATTAAAAGCGACGAGGTTTATTGTTATAAAAATGAGCGGAATAAAATATCATCGTGTCGAAAACAATTTAGCGTATTGGACAGTTACAATTTAAATTGTACTTTCATAACGTTTTTAATAAAGGAAGATATTTAATTTTTATGATCACAACCAAGTATTTTAACCATCGACAAATATTTAATTTAGCGGGCGCACATTTAATATGGCTGACGCTTTGGTGCTCTCTGGTGGCGGTCATCTATTATTTTTTTAATTGGCAGTGGATGATAATTCCTTGGGTGCCATTGGCTTTGATTGGAACCGCTGAGGCTTTTTATGTCGGGTTTAAGAATAATCAGGCCTATGATAGACTTTGGGAAGCCCGGAAAATCTGGGGAGGGATTGTCAATTCAAGTCGCTCTTTCACTGCAATGTTATATGCCTTTGATACTCAAGATGGTGATCATACCGATTTGGAGGAGCGGAGGAAAAGGATTGCCTATCGCCATATCGCTTGGTTATATACTTTTCGTGAGCAGTTGTTGATCCCGACAGAATGGGAGCATGTCAGTTTGAAAAAACACTTTGGTTCAATGAATGTTAAACGGAACAGGCTGATAAAGGCTGGCTTTCCTGATTACAGTAGAACATCGATTTTTTTGCGCAAATACCTTTCTACAGATGAGTTTAAGTTGCAGAGTACCTATAAAAATTTTGCAACGTATTTGATTTCTAAACAAGCAAAGGAAGTTAATGCATTGAAAAATGATCAAATCATTTCGGATTTTAACCAAACGCAACTGCAGAATTGCCTGAATCAATTTTACGACTATCAAGGTCAGGCAGAAAGAATCAAAAAATTTCCTTCACCGAGACAGTTTGCCAGTACAGCATTTGTCTTTAATGTTATTCTCATCATTCTGCTCCCATTGGGCCTAGTAAATGAATTTGCGAAATTGGGCGACTGGGGGATATGGACGAGTATTCCTTTTTGTGTGGTAATTGGATGGATTTATATTGTGATGGAATTGGTCGGCGATTATACCGAAAATCCTTTTGGAGGACTCATGTTTGATGTGCCTATGCTTTCGATTTGTCGAACCATAGAAATTGATGTGTTGCAAATGGTGGGAGATGAGGATCTTCCGGAAGCAATAGCATCAAAAAATGGTGTTTTGGTTTAAATTTTCTTACAGATCAATTGCAATCGTATTTTTCACCTCAGCGATCATAAATGAGCTATGGGTGCTTGTAATATGCTGTAAGCTCGTTAATTTCGTTAACATAAAACTGCGATAATCTGCCATATCCTGGACACAAATCTTTAGGATATAGTCGTAGTCGCCACTCACGTGGAAACACTCGGTTACCTCCTGAAGGTTCATGACCTCTTTTTCAAATTGTAAAATATACTCCTTTTTGTGCTGTGTTAATTTTACGTGGCATAATACAAGGAAGTCTTTTGCTATTTTCTTTTTGTCAAGTATGGCGACATAGCCCGCGATAATTCCAGTATTTTCGAGTTTACGGACTCTTTCATAGACCGCTGTTACAGACAAGCTCAGTTTGTAGGAGAGTTCTTTGGTCGTTTGTTTGGCATCTTCCTGTAGAAAACGCAATAGCTTACGGTCAATCTCGTCAAATTGCATAGATTTTTTTTTGGTTTTTACTAGCTCGTTTTAAATCAGCTAGATGTTTTAACTAATTATTGTTTGTATAATAGATTTATATTCTAAGATAAGTAAAATTACTTGTAATATAATTTGAAATATCTCAATTTTAAAGATAAAAACATGGAAAATTTTAATGCAGCAAATGAAATTCAAGATTTGCAATACTTTGGTGAGTTTGGAGGTGTGAACCCGTCAATTTCAGATAGCTCTACCTATACTTTTCTTTCCGCTAAAAAAATGTTCGACACATTTGAAGGGAATGCGGAAGGCTGTTATCTCTATTCAAGGCATTCGTCGCCGATGAATTTGTATTTGGCACAAGCCTTAGCAAAAATGGAGGATACCGCTGCGGCCAATGTAACATCTTCGGGGATGGGAGCGATTACAACAGTTCTTTTACAACTATGTAAAAGTGGTGACCATATCATTTCAAGTAGGACAATCTACGGTGGAACTTATGCCTTTCTTAAAAATTTTCTCCCGCCTTTCCAGATTGAGACGACATTTTTGGATATTAATGATGTCGAAGAACTCGAAAAATCGATAAGACCTAATACAAAAGTGTTGTATTGTGAAAGTGTGAGCAACCCTTTATTGCATGTGGCAGATTTAAGAAAACTTTCGGCCATCTGTAAAAAACACAAGCTAAAACTGATTGTCGACAATACGTTTTCTCCATTATCCATCTCACCAACACTTTTGGGAGCGGACATTGTCATTCATAGTTTAACGAAATTTATCAATGGCAGCAGTGACACAGTCGGTGGGGTTTATTGTGGAAGTCAGGAGTTTATTAATGAAACGAAAAATGTGAACACAGGTGCCTGTATGTTATTGGGGCCAACGATGGACAGCTTACGTTCGGCAAGTATATTGAAGAATTTAAGAACACTTCATATACGGATGAAACAACATAGTTATAATGCAATGTATCTTGCCGAACGGTTTGAGAAAGATGGATTAAAGGTATCTTATCCGGGCTTGCAGTCGCATCGAGATCATGAACTAATGAAAAACATGATGCATGAAACCTATGGTTTTGGTGGCTTAATGACAGTTGATGTGGAAACAACCGAAAAAGCCAATGAACTAATGGAACTGATGCAGGCTGAAAATTTAGGGTATTTAGCTGTCAGCCTAGGATTCTATAAGACCCTATTCTCCTGTTCGGGTAGCTCTACGTCGTCAGAAATTCCTGAGGAAGATCGTTTGAAGATGGGTATTTCCGATGGATTGATCAGGTTTTCCATTGGTCTAGATCAAGACATTGAGCGTACCTACCAAAAAATGAGAGCATGTATGCAAAAGACTGGAATTTTGGAGTAATAAGCAGTATTTCGGTTGGGTTCATTTATGGGATAATCAGACATCTTGACATGTTTTGGAGGAAACTATGGATAGTTTTCTGATTGATTGGAGTGCAAAAAGTTTCAATTGTCACATAGACATCACTATTTACGATGAAAGGGGCTGTAATAGCTCAAAAATCTCTTTTGGCATATCATTAGCAATTTAAAATCAATATTTTAGTTAATATGGCAAAGAGACTTTTACTGATATTATTCTTATTTGTTTTGGGTGATATCTATTTTTTTCAGGCTTTCAGTACAGTTATTCGTGGTTCGATTTGGCAGAACATGTATTGGGGGATTGATATCCTGTTGTTTTTTGGTGTTTTTACATTAATTTTTTTGCGGAGAGCGGGTTATGATGTCCAGGAGACAGCAACAAGTCTGATTACAGCATTTTTAATTGTTTTCATACCAAAATTGCTTGCTGTTCCCTTTTTATTTGTTGAAGATCTGATGCGTATTTTTCGTTCCTTTCCTCCACGTAGTATATTTTTGAGTGAGATTGTATTGTTTTTGGCGGGGGCCATGTTATTGGTTATTTTTTTCGGTTTAACGAAAGGTCGTTATTTTTATAAAGTGAGAGAGGAAGTATTGAGTTTTCCTGATCTACCTACGGCGTTTGACGGTTTTAAAATTACGCAGCTATCGGATATTCATTCTGGTAGTTTATCTGATATCAAAAGGGTACGTAAAGGTATCGAATTGGCAAATGCACAAAACAGTGATCTGGTATTGTTTACGGGTGATTTAGTCAATAATAAAGCTTCCGAAATGGAACCCTGGGTTTCGGACTTCAACCGATTAGAAGCTCCTTCGGGCAAGTTTTCAGTCCTTGGAAATCACGATTATGGGGACTACGTACAATGGGAAAGTGTTGAATCAAAAGCCTTAAATTTGAATAGGCTTAAGGAAATTCATCATGAAATGGGATTTAAATTGCTGCTAAATGAATCGATAGCAATAGAAAAGCAAGGTGAGCGTATTTCGTTAATTGGAGTTGAGAATTGGGGGAAAGGAGGGTTTCATCAATATGGTGATCTTGCTAAAGCAACCCTTGGATTGGACGCGGATACCTTCAAAATTTTGATGTCTCATGATCCTTCACATTGGGATCATGTTACTTTGGACTATGACCAACATGTCCATCTGACGCTGGCAGGACATACGCATGGTATGCAGTTTGGGATAGAACTATTTGGGTTAAAATGGAGTCCAATTCAATATTTTTATAAACAGTGGGCTGGACTCTATCAAAAACAAGGAAAATATCTTTATGTCAACCGCGGTTTTGGTTTTCACGGCCTAAAAGGTCGGATAGGTGTTTGGCCTGAAATTACGGTTATTACATTACGGAAAAGCGTTGTCTGATATTTTGGTATGAGAAACAACGCTCATCTGTTCTATCAATCGATAAGATTCATTTCCTTTAATCGGCTAAAGATAATCTGATCTACGGCAGAAGTCCTATGTTTGTCCTTATAGGTTAACCATTCAAATGTCTCGATTTCATTCGCTGGATGCAATACTCCTTCGAAATCAGAAAAGTAGCAGATCATTCTTACGAGCGTACCTTGATTTCGTCCATCGGCGATTGCTTCAAAGGTGCCCAAAAGGCGCATTGATTCTTCGACGATGTGCACAGAAAGCTCCTCCAGTATTTCTCTTTTTAAACAGGTAATATCGGATTCATTATTCTCTCGTTTACCACCAGGAAAGTAAAATTTTGTTTTAGTCTTGGAACGTGTGCTCAGGATTTTCCTATCTTTAATGCTAATTAAAGCAACTTTGTCTATTATTTTATGCTGCATATTGCAAAACTAGCCATTGAGAATGAAAAATCAGATAGCATAGTGAGATACTGCTTGAAATTTTATTCAAATTTAAGTTATTTAAAGGAAGATGAACCTTTATATTTCTGATGTTAGTATCTTAACAATTTCTTTGAAGCCTCTTTGTTTTGCGTGTTGCAAAGGGCTTGTGCCATTGAAGTCAGGAATATCCAATTTTGCCCCAGCATCTTTTAGAATCTGAATAATTTCCTGATATTTTTTACTTCCGTCACCGAGTACAACTGCTTCCATCAAAGCAGTCCATCCTAAACGATTGACATGGTCCAATGGGAAATTTTTGGTATTGGCCAATAATCTTACCGTTTCTACATATCCACGTTCACAAGCCGGGATTAAAGCTGTGCCATTATATCGATTAAATAAATCAAAGCGAGCGCCGTGATATAAGAAAAGTTTGACGAGTTCAACTTGCCCACTTGCTCCTGCGTATAAAAATGGGCTGTCCATATTGTCGGCCTGAAGGTTGACATCGGCACCATACTCTACCAATAATTTAGCCATTTCAATATTTCCGTTGTTTGTCGCGATAAGTAGAATAGAACGTTTATTCGTATCTTCACTATTCACGTTGGCATTATTTTCTAGCGCTTTTTTCACTCCCTGTAAGTCATTTTTGGTGACCAATTTAATAATCTCTTCCTGGGACGGATTTTCAGTATATGAGTTTTCTGTTAATGCCGATCGGCACGAATTTGTTATGCTCATCATTATCAGGAGTATTAAAGTTGTTTTCATCATTTTATTGTGCTGTAATTTTTTCGATAAAGCCGAAGAAGCTTCGCTGTTTAATACAAAAATAGTAGCTAAGGCTGTTTTTACAATGTGGTTTTCATTCCATCTGTTGGACAATTTATTACTACAGTGTATTTTAAGTGTCGTTCTCATTGGTCTCATGCTGGCTGAAAGCACATTCGTTGTAGTTTCACCTTATGCATACTGTTGAGCAAAAGTCGGCGCTGTGATAAATTGTTCAAGTATCGAGATGTATTCTGCAAAAGATCTGGGAGAATCATTGCGACCTTTGTTTTGGTGATACTGAATAATAAAAGTGGAAAAATAATACCGTTTCTATTGTCCGGTAATTTTTAGAGAAAAAGAATATTATCAAAATAAATATGAAAGCTAAAACATATATTTTAAAAAACGTACGGCTTGAGACAGGATTCGAGTTTGATGGAATGGAAGTTATAAGCACAAATACGGCTTTATTCTGTGTAGAAGTTGAAGAGGGTAAGATCAAAGGAATCAAACCAAATACTGCAAATGCTAATGCGATCGATGCAAAAGGACATTTGATGTTGCCGGCTTTTAAGGATATGCATGCCCATTTGGATAAAATGTTGTTTGGTCTGCCATGGGAAGCTGTATCGCCAACACGGCATACCGTAAAAGATATGATCGCGTATGAGCAGAAGATGATCCCAGAATGGTTAAGCACCTCAGTCGAAAGAACGGGCAAAATGCTGAATTTTCTGCAGGCATACGGAACTGATTTTATTCGTTCACATTTCAATGTTGATCCAACATCTGGACTAAAATCGTTAACAAATTTGGAAAAGGCACTGGCATCGAAAAAACACACGGTAGAAGCGGAGCTGGTTGCTTTTCCACAGCATGGCCTCTATTATACGGATACTTTACCCATTTTGAAGGATGTTGCAAAACTGGATGCTGTTAGTTTCATAGGTGGAGTAGATCCGTACTCTTTGGACGGAAGTATCGAAAAAAGTATGGAGCAGATTACACAGTTGGCGCTTGATAACAATAAGGGAATTGACATACACCTCCATGAAATGGGAGAAAGTGGTATGAAGACAATCGAGTTTTTGATCGACCGTACATTGGAAAACCCCCAATTAAAAGGGAAAGCTTTTGTTAGCCATGCTTTTGCACTTAGTCGTCTCACAAATGTCGACGCTGAAAAAATTGCGGCACGTCTCGCAGAAGCGGGGGTGGGAATCGTGTCCTCTGTGCCCTTTGGCAATATGATTATGCCTATTCCGACACTTCGGAAATATGGGGTGGAGGTTTTGATTGGAAATGACAATATTCAGGATCACTGGAATACGTTTGGCTCGGGAAACATGCTGCAGAAAGCGAATCTTATTGCTGAGCTTTATGGTTATGGAACAGAATTCGGCTTATCTAGAACACTTGCTTTCGCGACACGCTACAAATTGCCTTTGGACAATAATGGAAATCAACAATGGCCGAAAGTGGGTGATGAAGCAAGCATGGTTTTTGTTGATGCAAGTTGTTCCGCTGAAGCAGTTTCTCGTATTTCACCGGTGACTTCCTTGATACACAAAGGCAATATTGTATTCTAAGGAGACCATCTATCGGATAATTTAGCTGCTCTCTGGAGGCCAACTGTTTTCAGGATTCCAGCGAGAAATATTGAAAATAAGAGAACAATTTTGTTGAAGAGCCGGTTATTCTTAATAACTGGCTTTTTACATACATAGCCTTGCTTAAGTCCTGATGTTACTAAGGGTGTTCACTTATAACTACAGCGAGGATAATATTCGGTTGAATAGATAATAATTTATACGATGGAATTTTCACCATTTAACGGGGTTGTCAAACTTTGCCTAAAAGGCATACAATTGGAAGAAAACGGTAGACACGATGAAGCGCTGTCCTTTTTTGCAGAGGGTTATCGGGAGGCAAGCGATGACCATGAGAAGTTTATTGCAGCCTATTTTGTATCCCGGCAGCAGAAAACGGTGTCGGATCGTCTGAAATGGCTGCACATAGCCTTAGATCACGCATTGGTAATCAGTGATGATCGGACTACCAGTGCATTGCCCAGAATGTATTTGAAGATTTGTGCCTGTTACACAAGTTTAGGAGAAGAAGCAATGGCAAGTGAATATGCTAGGTTGGCCTCTTCTTATAAGAACATTCCCTTTGATAAGGGACCTTTTTATCACGGTACAAAAGCAGATGCACAAATCGGCGACTTATTGGTTCCAGGCTTCAATTCTAACTATCAAGCCGGCTTCAAAATGAATCATATTTATTTTACAGGTATGATGAATGGGGCCGGACTTGCAGCGGCCCTGGCAAAAGGTGAGCGCAGCGAGCGGGTATTTATTGTTGAACCTACCGGTGATTATGAGCATGACCCTAATCTGACGGACCAGAAGTTTCCCGGAAATCCGACACGTTCCTATAGATCTGAATTTCCATTAAAAATTATAGGTGAGGTTGCTGAATGGGTAAAACCAGGTGTTCAGGAACTTGAAAAATTTCGTGATAAACTAGATCAGAATGGTGGCGAGATTATCAATTAAGAAACCTGGAGCGGTTGCTCCGGCAATTGGAATTATGTCTTACTGATAACAATCTTACTGATGACTTCAAAATCTGAAATTCGATAATCGTCGTCAAAAAATAACCCGTTGATATAACGTTGTATAGGATAGAACAGATCGGACGGTGTATCACCGAAAAACGTTTTGAAATCGTTCGGAATAGAATACAGATAATTGTATTGCCCTTTACCCAAACTGATACCGCCGATCTTTTTGAGATAACCCGTTATCTTATGTTTATTTTTGTTGGAGAATGCTTCTTTCGTCTCTATAAAATAATCTTCAATGTAAAAATTACGGATATCCTGAAGATTAAGTATGCTATTTGGAGCAGGTTTGATACGTCTTGAATAGGATACATCAACCAAAATACAACTGGCTTTATGCGCTTTCGAGAGATCAATAAAGTAGCCTTCATCGACCATAAGGTGTTTACTGTCTTTATATACACCGAGCAGCATTTCATTGATCTCCCGATCCGAATAATCGGATATATTAGAAGATCTTCCCAACTTTTCAAATGCGAGGTCACTTTCACTCCAATTTTTTCTAATTCTATTAAGCTCGTGTTGTTGAAAAGTTTTTATTTTCTCCATATATAATTTGTCTAACCTTACTTTAGCGAGTTTAAAGATAATTTTAAAACTTTACTTTCATCAATCTTATCGCTTGCTAAGTGCAATTTGAATCAAATCTAATTTAACAGAGTCTTTGTTTAGTGTTGTAGCACAGCGCTAATGCGCTATTTCTGAGGAAGAATAAGTGCCACACTGTTGGATTTTCCGTGCCGGTATGAGGTGACATCACAGCCTTAAGTAGTCTGTGTGTAAAAGCAGCTCGAGTAAATTATGTCGATTCTCGGTGCGATTATTCAATGAAGGAAGAGCCGCCTGTATTAACAGAGGGCTCTTATGAGGTTTTTATTTTACAGCCTTAAGCACGATATCTAAGGTGAATTCATCATCGATGGCGCGATTGCCTAAGTCGGAGAAAAAGCTTGCTGAACGATACTGTATATCAAAGTCCAGTCGATTTACCTTAACTCCTATAGCTTCAGCAGAAAGTCCGTCTGCAGTTGTGGTGACTTTTGCTGGAAAGGAGATCGATTTTGTTTTATTCTTAATCGTCAGATTACCCGTTATGATTGGATTACCTTTGCTATTATCAACTTTACTGATGACAAATTTACTGCTGGGGTAGGTAGGCACATTGAAGAAATCTTCATTTTTTAGGTGCCCGGTCAATTTAGGAGCATCAGTACAAGCCATGGAATTCATATCTATGGTAAAACCACCGCCGGTAATTTTCCCCTTTTCTGTCTGTACCGTTCCATCTTGTATATTGATTGTTCCCACATGTCCCCCGACAACTTTTTTCGCATTCCATTTGATTGTCGAATTTTGCGTGTTCACTTTGTAGCTTATCTTTTGGGCGAAGGCCATTGATGTTAAGCAAATAATTGCTAGCGTTAGACTGGTTCTTTTCATTGAAGTGATTTATATGAACTCAAATATACATGGTCTTGTGCGGATAGTTCTATGTTTAAACTTGTTTTTTTGTTTGCGCAGTGTCAATATTGTGCCTGCCTTTCTTTATTCGTCATCGATACCCGCTAACTTAGTACAGCGTAAATAGGGGATCGAAGATATCTTCGTATCCAAATTGTGGTCTATAAAAAAAGATAATATGATTAAGTCGAAAGGTTATGCGGCGAAAGACAGTAGTTCTCCACTTGAATACTGGGAGTTTGAAAGGAGAGAGCTTGGTGCAAACGATGTTTTAATAGATATCTTGTACAGCGGGATCTGTCACTCTGATATTCATCAAGTACATGATGAGTGGGGTGGAACACAATACCCAATTGTTCCTGGGCACGAAATTGTTGGTCGGATAAGTGCAGTTGGTCCTGGGGTGACTAAGTTCAAAAAAGGTGACCTGGCGGGTGTCGGTTGTATGGTTGCTTCTTGTGGCGAATGCGATAACTGTAAGTCAGACCAACAACAGTTCTGTTCAGAAAAAAAGACCGTCTGGACGTACAACAGTAAAGATGTGATGCATGATCACAGCTTTACTTTTGGTGGTTATAGCAATAATATTGTTGCGGATGCAGACTTTGTTCTGCATGTGCCTGAATCTTTGGATATTAAAAAGGTGGCACCGCTACTCTGTGCTGGAATCACCACCTATTCGCCATTAAAAAGATGGAATATTAGCAAGGGGCATAAAGTTGGCGTGTTGGGCTTAGGCGGATTGGGACATATGGCTGTTAAAATTGCAGTGGCAATGGGGGCAGAAGTCACAATGATAAGCCATTCACCACGCAAAAAGGACGATGCCGCTCTACTTGGAGCACACAAATTCTTAAACACCCATGAGGCTGATGAAATAAAGGAATTCTCCTCGTATTTTGATTTTATTATTGATACCGTATCGGCACCACATGACTATAATCTCTATCTTGCATTATTGAAAACAAAAGGAGTTTATATTTGCGTGGGGATTCCAGCTGCACCCATGGAAATTAATGGACGCTCAATCATGGGGGGAAATAAGATCCTAACGGCTTCCAGCATCGGGGGAATACAGGAAACGCAGGATATGCTCGATTTTTGTGCTGAACATAATATTCTACCCGAAACAGAAATGATTGATATCGATTATGTAAATGAGGCGTATCAAAGAGTATTGGATAGTGATGTGAAATATCGTTTTGTAATCGATATGTCGTCTATTGAAAAGTAATGAAAAAACAGGTCGGTTAAAGAGCCGACCTGTTTTTTAAAATCTTATCCTTGTCTGAGTACTTCATATGATATGAATGCTCATCTTCTCCGATAATTTCGAAACCAAGACTAAAGTAGAGCTTTTGCGCTTTATTGGTTTTTAATACATTTAATGAAATCGACTTCCCTTCGTAAATTGCTTCATCTATAAGATCTTTTAATATCTTTTTTCCTAGCCCTTTCCCTTGGTATCGGGGATCGATCTGTATTTGAATCAACTCGATATGAGCCCGTCCTTTCTCGGTTTTCAAAAGTCCGATAGGGATATGGTTGTATTCAATGATAGCAGCATGTTCAAATTTGTATTTAATTCTTTGTAGATGTGAATCCCTCGTTGTGGGTAAAGCAGCGGCTATAAAATGTTGGGTCATTGTCTTTAATCGTAGATCTAAAAGAAAAGTCAAATCACTTTCCATTGCTGGTCTATATACTATTGGGATCATAGATGATTGGGTTTTATCAATGTAATCTGTTCAATCTATCGAAGGCTTTATCTGACATGCTCAAAGAAGGTCAGATTGATATGGGCCATGAGTACGAAGATAAGATTTTTAACTATGAGCACAATGATCTGATCGAAAGTCGGCTGCAATTTAGTATAATCATAGTAACTGCGTACTAAATTGCAATAGCGTACTTTACTCTTTTTGACATTTAGATGTGAAGAATGCTGGCGTGGCTCAAGATGAATACCGTAACTTTAGCTTTATAGCTGTACTTGCATAGCGATTTTTTATTTAAAGGAACAATAAACAGATAATTTCAATGAAAAAGGTAGAAATACAACACACAGATTTGCAGATAGCTCCAATTAATTTTGGCGGGAATGTTTTTGGCTGGACATTAGATGAGCAAAAATCGTTTGAAATGCTAGATAAATTTGTAGGAGCAGGATTTAATTTTATCGATACGGCAGATACGTATTCTTGGTGGGTGAATGGAACCGGCGGGCAGTCCGAAGAAATTATTGGGAAATGGTTAAAAAGCCGTGGCAACCGTCAAAATATAGTAATCGCAACAAAAGTTGGATCCGAGACTAAGGAGCACGGGTATGATATCTCAAGAAAACATATTTTGAAATCTGCTGATGAATCGTTGCGACGATTGGGAGTAGATCATATTGATTTATACTATACCCACTTTGACGATAACGTAACACCTGTGGAAGAGACATTGTCGGCTTATGCTGACTTAATAAAAGCAGGCAAGGTACGTTATATTGCCGCTTCTAATCTATCGCCGATGCGGTTAACGGAAAGCTTTGATGTTGCGGAGAAAAATGGTCTTCCTAAATATATTGCTTTGCAACCGCATTACAATTTGGTAGAGCGTGCAGGTTTTGAAACAGATTATGCGGGATTGGTCGAGAAGTACGGTTTGAGTGTATTTCCATATTGGTCCCTTGCTGCAGGTTTCTTGACCGGTAAATACCGTACTGAAGCTGACTTTGATAAAACGGCTAGGGGGGGTGGGATCAAAAAATATTTTGATGCTAAAGGTAAAGCTGTCCTAAAAGCGCTCGATGTTATCTCCGAGAAACACGGGACAAAACAGGCTACTGTAGCATTAGCATGGTTGTTGGCTAAACCGCTAATTACCGCTCCCATTGTAAGTGCTACAAGTGAGAGTCAATTGGATACGCTATGTGCGGCGCCGACTCTTAAATTAGATACGGAAGATATTGAATTATTAAATGAGGTCAGCAAATGAAATAGTGATAAAGCGTAAAAACAAAATCCCTACATTTCTTAGGGATTTTGTTTTTATTGGGAAGCCGTTCCTAATAGAAGGTAGAAATTGCTTACGCATTTTAACAAGTTTATCGTAAATTGGAGCCTAAATTGATCGTATGAAACAGTTCCTGATATTATTTTCTTTCATGCTTTTTGGCAGAAGTTATGCGCAAATACTTACACCTTATGAACGGGGTAATGGCAATCAATCGGCAACTTTTGAGGAAATGCGGGCATATTATCAGGAATTGGCACGGAAATATACAACAATTCACTATGAAACACGGGGAGAAGACGATAACAATAAACCAATAGATGTTGTTGTATTTAATCCGTTTGGAAAGACACTGGAAGTGGCTAGGGAAGAGAAGTGCGTTTTATTGGTCAACAATGGTATTCATCCTGGAGAGCCAGACGGTATTGATGCGACTATGATGCTTATGCGCGATTTGGCGACAGGAAAGATAAAGGCACCTCAAAATGTTATTGTTGTTGCGCTGGCGAGTTATAATGTGAGTGGGATGTTAAATCGTGGGAGCTTTTCCAGAGCTAATCAAAATGGCCCTGAAGAGTATGGTTTTCGTGGAAATGCAAGACACTATGACTTAAATAGGGATTTTATTAAGACAGATACTAAAAACTCGCGGAGCTTTCAGCGGATTTTCCAATGGGTCAAACCAGATGTTTTTATAGATAATCATGTCAGCAATGGAGCCGATTATCAGTACACCTTCACCTATATCTCAACAAACAAAGAACGTTTAGGAAACCTTTTGGGAAATTATTTTAACAGCCACATGCAAAAGAACTTACTCAAGGATCTCCAAAAGAAAGGATTTATGTCTGTTCCCTATGTCAACATCCACAACGATGTGCCCGATGGTGGTTTTCCAACCTTTATGGATTCGCCAAGATACGCAACAGGCTACACCAGTCTATTTAATGTAATCGGAACTGTTGTGGAAACACATATGTTGAAACCTTATCAAGAACGTGTCAAAGCGACTTATGACTATATGCGTTGTAACCTGGATTTTATCGAACAGAATTATAAGGTGATTAAACAAAAAAGAGCTGAAAACCTAAAGCAATATCAAATAGGGGATAAATATGCCATAGCATGGAAGCTTGATTCATCAAAATATGAATCGCTGGAATTTAAGGGCTTCGAGGCAAAATATAAACCAAGTGACGTTTCTTCGAAAGATAGGTTGTGGTATGATAGAAACGCTAAGTTTTCAAAACAAGTTAAGTTATATAATACATATGTTCCGACAAAAGAAGTGACGATTCCATCGTATTATGTCATTCCGCAGTCTGAATGGAAAGTTATTGAATTGTTGACACTCAATCAAATCAAGATGATTCCGCTTAAACAAGATTCTGTTATTGCGGTGGAACAGTATAGGATTAAGGATTTCAAGACAACTTCAAGTCCATATGAAGGACATTATTTACATTTTGACACCAGCCTCCTTAGGGACTCTAACAAGGTAAACTTCAGTGCCGGTGACTTTTTGGTCCCTTTGAATCAGGACGGTGTGAAGTTTCTGCTGGAAACCTTGGAACCTGAAGCAATAGACTCTTATTTTAATTGGAATTTCTTTGATGCGATCTTAGGACAGAAAGAATACTATTCAGCTTATGTTTTTGAAGATACAGCAGCCAAGCTTCTAAAAGAGAATAAAGATTTAAGATCTGCCTTTGAACGCGAAAAGATGAACAACCCTAAACTTGCTGCAAGTAGTAGTGCGCAGCTGGATTGGATATACAAACATTCACCTTATTATGAAGAGTCACATCTTCTTTATCCCATTTATCGCATCAATTGATGAGGGTGGCTTCATAGATACATGTCTGCATCAGTCAAAAAAATGCTATTTTATAAGTACATCCAATGTAATACCAATGAAAAGTATGACGATCAAATAGGAGAAAAAACCTATTATTGAAGCGGCAAATGCTTTAAAATAGTTGATCTTTTTAGCTTTATCAAAAAACTGTCCTATGGCCCAGGAGTAATATATACAAATTACTAAAGTTGCATATAGGATTAAACTTTGGTGCGTGATACCGTCAATTATTGCAAAAAGTGCATAAATTAACATTGTCATCCCCATAATAAAACATAATAAGATGATGATTTCAAAAAGATTATAACCGTATTTTTTAAAAAATAATTTAGTCCAAAGGGCAATAAAGAACCCCATAATAATGTTAGCATAACCATAATGACCTTGTAGCCATCGAAAGATGTTGGTTGTGATGACGAGTTTGCTTTCAATACCATGGCTGTCGATTGATTGCAAATAGCGCTCTTCAGTATGGAAAAAGTGGGCAATAATAGAATACACTAAAGATGTGACAATAACGAAAATAATAGGTTTGACCAGTCGGCTGCGATTTTCAGAAATGTAGTTTTGCACATTCTTACCTGGAGCTGTCACCAATTCTCGAATGGTATAGAGAATACCGCGTTCAAAGTGAAGCACATGTTCTATTTCGTGGGTGATGTAATGAGCGTCTATCCTTTTTAGCGTCGCAGGTTGGCCACAATCGGGACAGAATTTTGATGTAATGCCCGTGCCACAGTTTCTGCATGTTATCATGTTGAAGTGTTTCTTTAAGTAATTAAGGTTTGTTAATCTGTTTCATTCGAAAGTCGCCAAAAGAGTCTTTGCTTACCGATGGTTTTATTGAAGGTATTCGGCAACCTCTACGAGTTTGTATTTGGGGCTCCGTTGCAAAAGTTCACCAAGGAAAGCTGCGTGAGTAGCGCCCGTGATTAGCAAAATTCGATCCTGCCCAGTGACTGGGATCTGATTTAAATTGGAGAATATCCGTAGATTTCTTCGGTAGAATTTACTGGCTTCATCTGCTCCTTCAAAATTACCTTTTGTACTGCTGTAGGTTAAGATATCGGCGTTTACATTGATAAACTTTTGCAAGGTCTCTTTTTGATTAAATACCTTTAATTTTTCTAAAATGGAGAGTTTATCAATATGGGTGAATTCCTGCATAATTTTTCCCATGTAGCTTTTATAGGTTACACTGTCTACCTGATTCTCCAACTCATTTGCAATGTTGTAATTATAAGCAGCAGTTTGTTGTTCATCAATTCCATAAATTTTTTTTACCCCTGCAAGTTTGCCAACTTCATATGCAATTATGGCTATTTCACCACCGAACTTAGCTTTATATCCTTTATCTTTAATAAAAGAGCTGTAATCGCCGTTCAATTCTTCGTTTTTTTCAGGAATGATTTCCACGCAGATGATAGTTGGTTTAAAGTCTGCCAATAGTTTGGCTACTTGGTATGTTTCTTTTCTGTTTTTTTGATCTTTTTCGTCAAATTCCACTTTATGTGCATCAGGCGTATAGCTCATGTGAAATGTCCCAAAATTTAGAACCTCAATTTTCTGCTGTGCATAGCTGTTTCCAAAAAATAAGATCCCGATAGCGATTCCAATATTTCGAATTTGAATAGTGTTAATAAGCATTTGTGTAAGAAGTGGTTTTATGTTTTTTCCGGCTTTTCGTTCAGTTAGCTATATTTCTTAGCTGTTTTGTCCAAAAGTATTACAGTTTGTCCAAATAAAAGCTACACTTGAGTGTAGTTTTAATTAACTTCGACATTTAGAATTTCGTTATGGATTTTAACGCGCTATTTTCACAAAAAAATACTGTTGATCGTCTTTCAGAAAAGGACATCCAGCAGACCCACGGCTATATTGAGCTCGTCAAAGCCTTCTCACGGATTACTTATCAGAGTATTTACCTAATCGATTACCAAGCTAAAAGTTTTGAGTTTGTTTCAGACAACCCGCTGTTTCTAGCTGGTTTAACAGCCAAAGAGGTGATGGAAATGGGCTATGGCTTTTATCAAAAATATGTTCCATCTGATGATTTCCAGATGCTCATTACGATTAACGAAGCGGGGTTTAGCTTTTATGAAAAAATACCCATTGAGGAACGGAAGCTTTATGTTATATCGTATGATTTTCAGATACAAAATGCACACAACAAGTTTATTTTAATTAATCATAAACTGACACCTGTTTTTTTGACAGAAGAGGGGAAAATATGGAAAGCAATTTGTATCGTGTCTTTATCCACTAATATATCTTCAGGTAACGTGACTATCGAAAAGTTGCACTCCAACTTAGTATGGGAATTGGATCTGTTGACTGGGAAATGGAACTCCCAAAAAAAGATTAATCTTACCGAACGTGAAATAGAGATTTTACGTTTTTATCATCGAGGTCTGACCATTCATGAAACTTCGGAGAAAATTTTCGTTTCCATTGATACGGTGAAATTTCATCGGCGAAAATTATTTGAAAAGCTAGGGGTAAGCAACATGAATGAAGCATTGGTTTTTGCATTGAATAATAGGTTATTATAAGGGTAGCCTGAAGGATTCTGAAATGTTCAGAGCAAGCGCCTCCAATGAGGCGCTGCAGCCTATTTTTTTACCAATAATGGCAAATACTTTTCGTAACCCTGTGCTTTCATCTTGTCTTTTGGAATAAATCGAAGTGAAGCACTGTTTATACAATAGCGCAGACCACCTTTATCTGCCGGTCCATCGTTAAAAACGTGGCCAAGGTGTGCATCACCAGTTTTGCTGCGTACTTCCGTTCTGCGCATCCCGTACGAATTGTCGGAGTGTTCTTGAATCAGGCTATCGCTAATCGGTTTGGAAAAACTGGGCCACCCACATCCCGATTCAAATTTATCTGTAGAAACAAATAAGGGTTCTCCGGTTGTGATATCGACATAAATACCTTCCCTAAATTCATCATTATAGGCATTGTCAAACGCGCGCTCCGTTGCACTGTTTTGTGTAACATCGTATTGCAATGTAGTCAACTCTTTCTTCAAGGTCTCCTTATCTGCTTTTTTATACGTGTTTTTAACGTCCGCTTTCGCTTTTTCGGGGTTGGCATTTCGCGCAAGTTTAAATAAATCAGGGCTTATATGGCAATAACCGCCAGGGTTTTTGTCCAGGTATTTTTGATGATAAGCTTCAGCATTATAATAATTCTGTAAAGGTTCTATTTCCACCACGATTTTGCTGTTGTATTGACTTGCTAAAGCAGCTATCTGTTCTTTGATAACAGCGGCATCATCCGCATTGGTATAATAGATTCCTGTACGGTATTGTGTACCGATATCGTTGCCTTGTTTATTTAATGAAGTTGGATCAATTGTTTTGAAGAAAAGGTCTACGAGAAGCTTTAGATCGACAAGCTCCGGGTCGAAGGTTACCTTTACCGTTTCGGCAAAACCTGAGGTTCCTGTCGAAACTTGTGCGTATGAAGGGTGCTGAAGGTTTCCATTGGCATAGCCAACTTCGGTTGCCGTGACCCCGCGGACTTGTTTAAAGAAATGCTCAGTTCCCCAGAAGCATCCTCCGGCAAAATAGACAACATGATCTTTTTGATTTATAGTATTCATAGTATTTTGTATTGACGGTTTTGAATCTTTCCCTTTTTGTGAAAAGCAAACCTTGCTGATCAGAAATAAGCCTGTCGCTATAGCAAGGAGGACGAATAAGTGTTTCATGGTATGAATTGCTACATGAAAGAAACAACATTGTTTCTTTCATGTAAGCCACAAACACCGTACCTTTCTGGATGTTTGTCTTAGAAGATATAAGCAGTTTTGGTTCTTATAGATTCTTTTTACAATTGAAAGACGAAGTAAATCTATGAAAGGCATGTCCTGACAAAAAGACCTTTTAGGAAAGCTTCGCAAGCTGAATGTCTGACAGGGTCGGCCCTTTGCTGTTTAGATCCTATGATCAGACCAAATGATAGTTTAATCTATATTGTTTAAGCACTACTATTGTGACTAAGTTAACTGTTTGGGGAAGACTCGTTCGGCTTAAGGCTACACCCTGAGCCTGCCGATTCGAGCGGGCCCGTGTATAGCTGTCTCACCGTGGCGATAATAGCCTGCTTATTGTAGTAATAAAGTTGGTGAAGCTGTTGCTGTGTACCCTGTACTGCAAAAGTATCGGGCAAGCCAAGTCGCTTCAAGGTCGCTGAGTAGCCATGTTCGGTCATAAATTCCAGTACTGCAGTTCCTACTCCACCAGCTATACATCCATCTTCAACAGTGATGATATAGGAATATGATTGGAATACTTCATGTAATAACGCTTCGTCGAGCGGTTTAAAGAACCGTAGATCATAGTGCCCAACCTGCATGCCTTCCCGGAGCAGTTCGTTGCATGCGTCCTGTGCATATTGACCAACGGGCCCAAGAGAGAGTATGGCAATGTCTTGCCCTGAACAAAGCCTTCTTCCTTTTCCAATTTCAAGTCTTATAAATTTGTCTGATTGCTTCTCTCGACCACCTGGGCCTTTTGGGTAGCGGATTGCAAGCGGTCCGTCAAGAGTGATGTCCTGAGCCGTGAACAACAAATTTTTAAAGTCTGTGAGCGTCATGGGCGAAGCGCCTGCGATGTTGGGTATACAGCGAAGAAAAGCAATGTCGAATGCCCCCTGATGGGTGGGGCCATCGGGGCCGACAACGCCGGCCCTGTCGATACAGAACACGACCGGTAATTTCTGTAAAGCGACGTCGTGGATTAGTTGATCATAGGCGCGTTGTAAGAATGTCGAATAGATCACACAGAAAGGAAGTAGCCCATCAGCAGCAAGGCCTGCGGAGAAAGTAATGGCATGCTGCTCGCAGATACCAACATCAAAAACGCAGTTAGGCATCTGCTGTTTCATTGCCGTCAGCCTGCTGCCGGAAAGCATAGCTGGGCTTATAGCGATAATACGGCTATTATGTTGGGCGAGCTGTATCAGCGTTTCGCCCAGCACTTGCTGAAAAGTTTCCTTGTAGAGTTGCGGTAGTTGGTTTTCTAACCGTATACCTGTCAGTTTGTCGAATTTCCCTGTGGCATGCCATTCCGCCTTGTTTAACATGGCTGGTGTAAAACCTTTTCCTTTTTGTGTTACACAATGCACTATTTTGGGCCCGGGGATATGCTTCAACTGTTCAAATATTTTGATAAGCTTGTGGAGGTTATGACCATCCAGTGGTCCAAAATAACGTATTCCTAAGGCCTCGAAAATATTGCTCGAAGCAAATAGCCCTGTTTTTATCAATTTCTCTATTTTTCTAATCGCAGCAATTGACCATTGTGTCCGATCTTTATGGGATGACAGCAGCTTTTTGATCTGTGATTTGAACTGATTATAGGCTTGCCCCGAGGTCAGGTCGGTCAGATAGTTTTGTAGGGCTCCCGTACCGGCATCAATAGACATATCGTTATCATTTAATATAATCAATAGGTTAGGCTGTTCGAAACCTATATTATTTAAAGCTTCGAATGCTAGACCGGCAGTCATGGCGCCGTCGCCGATAACAGCGATGTGTTGACGGCTGTTATCACCCTTATACCTGGCTGCGCAGGCCATACCCAGAATTGCTGATAGGGATGTGGAAGAATGACCTGTACCAAAGGCGTCAAAGTTATTTTCTTCCATAACAGGAAATCCGCTTATGCCGCCTAGAAGTCTGTTCGAATGGAAGCGAGCCGCTCTCCCTGTGAGTAGTTTATGGATATAAGCCTGATGACCAACGTCCCAGATCAATTTATCCTTAGGGGTGTTAAATACATAATGAACTGCTATAGTAAGTTCTACAACACCAAGGCTTGAACTAAAATGACCGCCATGTGTAGCAATATGGTCAATGAGGAAGTTTCTTAGTTCCTGACTTAATTCGGGTAATACCTCCTGTGGAAGAGCACGTAATTCGCTAGGGCTATTGATTTGATAATTACCTGTCATTTCTTTTTTAGACAAATTTAGATTGATTAGATTTGCGATACAGGTACAGTATAGGTAAAAGTGATCAATACAGATGAAGAGCTATAAATTTGAAATTTTTACACAAGCAATTGAGAAAAATATAAAATCAGGAGTCTATAAACCGGGGCAAAAGCTGCCTTCAGTACGCGAGTTTAAAGATTACTACGGTTTAAGTATGAGTACTATTCAGTCAGGTTATGAGTATCTTATGATTATTGGTTTGGTGGAGAGCGTTCCGAAATCTGGCTACTATGTCAGTGCGAAGAATGAAATGCTGGCAGAACCGGAAGGGCGTCGACGTCCACCGGTAGTAAGGGATGCTGTCTTTGAGCAAGGGCTTGGTCTGACAACAGCGTCACCTGTGGGGCGGGGTTTTTCGGAATTTAATGTTGCTGCCCCAGGGGACCTTCTTGTTCCTCAAAAACTTTTACTTCGGACCATGCAGCAGGTCATTCGGGAACAAGGGGCAGGGTTACTACGCTATTATCCATCTAACGGTTCGGTACAATTGAAGGACAATATTATCAGGCGTGCGGCCTCCTATCAGACCTTACTGCATGCAGATGAACTGCTGATCACAGATGGCGCCCTGCAGGCTTTGTATATCGCCTTGGCTGCTGCATGTGAAGCCGGAGATATTGTTGCTGTGGAAAGTCCGTGCGTATTTTCTGTATTGGAGGTCATTCGGGTGCTCAAGCTGCGCGTTATTGAAATTCCTGTTCTTACTAAAGATGGTTTTGATATAGACTTTTTTAGACAAGCGTGTCAAGGAAGTGCTGTAAAAGCAGTCGTCCTAACACCGAATTTTCATAATCCAACAGGTATTTTGCTCTCAGATGAACAGAAAATTGCTTTATTGGCGATTGCTCATAAATATCATGTTGCTGTAATCGAGAACGATATCTATGGAGACCTGAACTTTCAGGGGAGCAGACCATCCACACTAAAACAATTTGATGAAAGCGGATTGGTCATGACGTATTCATCGTATTCAAAAACCCTGGCACCTGGAATTCGGCTGGGTTGGTTAAGCACAGGGCGATTTCTGAAAGATGCTGAACAGATCAAGTTTGCATTGGGCAGTACAGTTTCTCCTCTGAATCAGGAGACCGTAAACCGTTTGATCGGTAGCAGCAGTTACGATCGGCATATTCGTTCACTGAAGATGCAACTGGCAAAAAATGCCTATCTGGCCACCAACCTAATCGCTTCCAGTTTTCCTGAAAAAACCAAAGTGATCACACCTGCAGGTGGGTATAATCTTTGGGTTAAAATGCCTGAAAGTACAGATATGGCGGATTTTTACGCGCAGTGTGAAAAAATTGGTGCAAGATTTACGCCGGGCTATACGTTCTCTTTTGTGAATACTTTTGAACATTATTTTAGGTTGGTCATCGCGGACAAGTTTTCTGCTAAACGAATAGAAGCGATCCAGCATATAGGTCGTTATTTATGTGGGAGCCTGTACTGATGCTAAATGAACAATGTGTATCGAATAATAGCAAGTGATAGCATGTACATTTGTGTATTTAATAGTAGATGCACATATGAATATAGTCACAAAATTTACGGTAGCAACAGAGCAGGGAATTGAAGCGTTGTCAATGCTCACCAAAACTCTAGCCCTAGAAAAATTCGGCAGCTTAGTGGAGCCAGCTGAACTAGACAATTACATTGCTGATAGTTTTAATTCCAAAACACTTGTCAACGAAATAAACAGTATGTCAAATCAATGGCTGGTAGTATATGCTAACGATCAGCCGATGGGTTATGCCAGAATAACCTCGAAAGGGCAGAAGCCGGATGGCTTGGCAGGTAAACGTGTGATTCGAATCGCGGATTTCGGTGTCTGCCAGCATGAGGCTTTGCAGCAAATGGAGGTATCATTAATGGACAAATGTCTTGCCGTATGCAGTACCTACGACGTGATTTGGATCAATGAACCCTTAAGAAGTTCGTTGATCGGACTTTTTGAACAGAATGGATTTGTAAAACAACCAGGTATTAGCAGACTCGATGGATTGAACCTGGAATCAGTAGTATATCTCAAGGAGACTTTGTAGTTCAAAGAGTCTTTATATTGATGTATAAGCACAGCATAGTCTATGTTGAGCAAAAAAGTACACATATTAAGTGTGCTTTTTTTTGTTTAATGATAGATATTTTAGTGATATAATGTATTTTTAGGGATTTAAAAGAAGATGTTTGTCAAATTCTAATAATCTCTTTTTAACTAAAAAATATCATTTATAACCGTTTTCACAAGTGTTTAATGAAGAAAATATCTATAACGTTTCTATATCTTTTGCTCAGTGCATTAGCGCTTGGACAAGAATCTAAGGAGACAAAGCCAGACAGTATCGTTCAATATTTTAGTGAAATTAAAACTGCAACTAAAATTGGTTATTCGTTATGGAATAGGGATTTATATGGTGATATTATTTTGGTGGAGCCTCAGACACGACAGCTATTTAGTAATAACTTTGGTGCCGATAGTTCGTTTGTGCAATATAAAAATAGCTATATTGGTAAATTGCCCGACAGTGTAAATATTGCCAATACGTCTTTAACGTGGAATGGCCGCACTTGGGCGATGATTATGTTGCCTTTATCTAAAGATTATTATGCACGGATCAATTTGTTGGCTCATGAATTGTTTCATTCCGCACAATCGGCTTTGGGCTTCGTTCAAAATAACAGCGAAAGTACCCATCTGGATCAAGAGAATGGACGGATATACTTACGTTTTGAATTGGAGGCGCTTAAAAAGGCGGTTTGTTCAGACGCGCAAGATGAACAACGAATGCACTTGAAGGATGCTTTGATTTTTCGGAAGTATCGAAATTCACTTTTTCCAGGCTCTGCCCATATTGAAAATCAATTGGAACTTAATGAAGGGATTGCAGAGTATACCGGAGTAATGATCAGTGGGAGAGATAAAGAAAAAACAAAAAAACATTTCATTGATGTAATAGACAGATTTTTCAAGAATCCCACTTATGTAAGGTCTTTTGCCTACAATACCACGCCCATCTATGGATATATAATGAGTTTAAAGGATTCGCTTTGGAATCAAAAGATTTCAGTAAATACAGATTTAACTGTATTCTTTATGCGCGAATTGAACGTTGAACTTCCGAAAGATCTTGCAGCAACAGTAAAAGCCATTACAGCGGAATATAATGGAAAACAGATATTCACAGAGGAACAATTACGAGCGGAAAAAATAAAGAAGCAAATTGCATTATATCGTTCCTTGTTTGTGGAACAGCCTCATATGACCATTAAATTTGAGAAAATGAATGTGTCTTTCGATCCGAGAAATATCCTCCCAATCGCGGATTTGGGAACTGTTTATCCAACCATAAGGATCACCGATAACTGGGGGATTCTAGATGTCAAAAGTGGGGCGCTCATGGCGCCCAATTGGGATAAAATAACCGTTAGTAGGCCTACTAAAATCGAAGGACAGCGAATAGAGGGTGAGGGTTGGGTGATGCAACTCAAAGATCAGTATACTGTTCAAAAGGACGAATCGCTGAATAATTACAAGCTTATCAAAAAGCAGTAGCTGCACTATCTTGATTTTTATCCACTGTGCAGCCTTATCCAATCAATAACAAATATTGGTAAATGCATGAGTATCATTAAAATATCATAAAAAGGTTTATCCAACGATATTCAATTTTTAACTATCGAAATGAGAGATAGTCGCTGGACAAGTTTAAACATAATCCAATGCGTTTAATGCTCTAAATTTTCGCGGACTAAGACCAGTATGCTTTTTTATAAACCGTGTTAATGATGCTGATGAACTAAAGCCATAATACGAAGTCAACTCTTTAATGGGAATTTCAGTAGAAGCTAGCTTTTTTGCAATCTCACTTGCAACAATTTCCTTAACGATTGTGCTGGGTGAAGTTTCACTACTTGAAAGCGTCAATCGATGTAGCGCTATTCTTGATATATTGAGCTTTTTCAAGTAGAATTGGAGGTCCCAGTGATTCTGAGGATACTGGTGAATTAGGTTTTTAAATTCTACTAGAATGGGGTGTTCTGCTAGCAATGCTGAATTTTGATCCAATTGATTTAACGTTTCGTTTTGTTCCTTTATGTTGTTTTTCATGTTTTAAGATAATCGCTCGTTATTGTCCCACTATAGTGTCAAGAGCTATAGTTTAGGTTAAATGTTCCATCAATCTTATTTGAATGAAAGTAAAATTAGCGTATTAATTTCATAGTGTACTTTTCGAATTTAACGATTCGCTTTTTAAAATTATAATTTTTTATCACCGATTGTGGTAAAACTAACCTGCAGCAGACTCTCACTGGAGAAATAGGTGGATGAATAAAAATCCTTATTCCAATAACAGACAAATCGCTTTTTTTACTCTAATTTTTGAATGCTATTTTTTTATGATTTTATTTTCATTATTCTTTGTAGTATAGATGTTTATGTTTGTTATCTGTATTAAAAGTTAGGTATAGAAACAGGTGGGTTATAACTTTTGGTTATACTTTTTTTTAGGAGTTTTTAAACTTCACGTAATCATTAATCTACGTCAAGAGAATGATATATAATTTTATTGATGGTAACAGATGTGATGATTATGTGCTGCCATGTTAATCCCTTATGATGTAGTGTTCGAGGGAATAGCGTTGGGGCTGTGTAATTAGTTTGAATAACATCTAGCTTCTACAGCAGTAGAGAATAAGGGCGTTACTCGTTTCTTATCATTTTTTTAAAACAGATTTTCTTAATAATTATTTGAAATTTATCAAAGCGAAAAGCTTTTCGTTGATTGTGCAAACGTTTGATGTGGAGCGGTTGATTATTTTTCTGTACAATATATTATATCTTGCTTTTAGATTATGAACTAAAATACTTTGCTGAAGGTGAAGTGAATTCTTTGCATGGATCATCTGGTTTTCAAGTTTCGATGAACCATAAATCGATCAGAAAAATAAAAACTTCGAAACAGCGGCTTAGGCTTTGAAGGGTGATCGGAAAGAAGTGTTGACAATTAATACAAATTATAAACTTTATTTAAAAATTATGAGAAAGACCCTGTTTTCCTTAATCACGATTTTAGTGATCGCTATGACCACTTCTTGCCGGAAGGATGGTAGCTTAATGTACACTTTACTTAACGATTCCAGTGCAGAATCCTTAGCAATAGCGGATTCGGTCCAACGATTTAAAGTAAGTCCTTCGGCTGCAACTGAGGCTGATAGACTTCAGTTTCGAGCAAATCATAATGAAATGCAAATGACCGGATTTTATGTAGTGCCAAACAGTACTATAACGATAAAAGTCAAAGTCAACTCGGGGACGACAGCAGCACGCTTGGCGATCGGGACGCCTTTTAGAGACAATATTCGACCAGTGCGGCAGTATTTCAATCTGCAGGCAGGTACGCAAAAGTTCACAGTGGACCAATACGGGGGCTTGGTTTATGTGATTTATACAGCTGATAACTACACAACAACTGGAGAAATAGAGCTTTCTTTTGGCAATGGCTTTATCCCGGTGCCTTACTTTCAAAAGGGAATTACCACCCATGAGAAATGGGTAGCTACATTGGATTCGTTGAAAAATACCGTGCCGGATGTCGTCTTCTCGTCAGATCACACCATTATGGTAACCAAAATTGCCGATGCGCTATTGTATAAGAACGAAGATCAACAGCTTATTGTGGATAGACTGGATTCAATTATTGGTTTTTCCAATAGTATAAGTGGTTTGAATGGTACGAGTGGAGTCCATGCCATACCATATAATAAACACCTGATTACCGTGAGAGATTCGAGTGCAGGTGGTTATATGGCTGCCGGTATTTCTATTTATTTTACCGATGCTTTATCTTATCGTATGTTGCAGCCAAAATACTTGTCCAATACAAATGGATGGGGAATATGGCATGAAGTAGGGCATACCTATCAACAAAAAGCTTGGACCTGGGGCAATCTGACAGAAACAACCGTGAATGTCTATTCTCTAGCCAGTGAAAGGGGATTTAGATTGCCGGTAAGCCGGGTGACTGCCAATAATTCCTGGCCTAAATTGACGACTTACTTTCAGAAAAACATCGCGGACCGCAACTTTAATTCAGGAGATAATGATTTGAAAATGATTATGTTTCATCAGCTTTGGCTAGGGTTTGGTGATGATTTCTACATCAAACTTAGCAAAACTACCCGCGAGAACAGACCCACAGTTTCAACAGACGCAGAGAAAATGCGCTATTTTATGCTGTCGGCATGTCAGATTGCACAAAAAGATCTTTCGGATTTTTTTAGAAAATGGGGTTTTAAAATCGATGAATCTGTGTATACGGCGATAAGTGATCTGAATTTGCCGGCTCCTACACAAGATTTAACCGCTTTAAGAGATTAAACTGTCTTGCGTACTGTGGCGTTGAATCTGTTAGTACAGATGTATAGGAAGTATGTGCCTTATTGATAATAAAAAAATTAATCGTTGTTTTACAATAAAAACATTGAAAAGTATTATCTTTAGTATGGAAGTTAATTCCGATAACCACATATTTATTTAATTAATTGAGAAAATGGGTAAATTTGAAGTAAAAACACGGAAAAATGGAGAATTCCAGTTTAATCTAAAAGCTGGAAACGGACAGGTGATTTTAAGCAGTGAAGGTTATACAACTAAAGCAAACTGCTTAAATGGCGTTGAATCTGTAAAAAAGAACGCTCAGGACGATAACAAATTTGATCGTAAAACTTCTACGAACGGTAAGCACTACTTCAACCTCAAGGCTACCAATGGCCAAATTATTGGAACCAGCGAGATGTATGAAAGCGCAAGTGGTATGGAAAATGGCATTGAATCTGTCAAGAAGAATGCGCCTGATGCGACGGTTGAGGAGATAGCCTAAGTCTATTTTCAAATGCCGGACTATTACACGTAAGTGTAAGCAGTCTGTCAATAAGCACGTATGATTTGATAGTAAAGAGCCGGGTAAAAACCGGCTCTTTTGTGTTTATTTTTCTGCTGTCGGGAGTGGGATGGAAAACCAGAAACTGCTGCCCAAACCCACGGTGCTATCAACTCCTATCTGACCCGCGTGTTTTTTGATTATTTCAGCGGAAATATAGAGCCCCAGTCCAAGCCCCGAGTAGGATTTGCCTTCGTGATTAGCTCTATAATATCGATCAAAAATAAATGGCTGTACTGCCGGATTAATACCTTCACCTTGATCTTTGACGGTTATTTTGATACGATCTTGCAACTGTTCAACCGTAATATTGATTTCTCTCGATTCTGGAGCATATTTAACGGCATTATTGACAAAATTGACAAGGACTTGTTCTAGACGTTGTTCGTCGGCAAAGATATCTGCATCGAGATCGCCGGTAATATTAACTTGATGGTTGCCTTGGGATATGATATTGTGACAACTGGAGGTAAGTATCTTCGATGCCTTGAAGGTTGTTTTTTCGAGATGAAGCTGCCCTTCACTGATTCGATGCATATTGAGCAGGTCGTCAACAAGAGTAACGATCTTTTTGATATTGACAGCAGACTGATCAATAAGTCTTGAAATGATGTCACTTCCAGTTTTGTCCTTGAATCGTTCCAGCAGTTGAATTGTTCCCTTTAATCCCGTGACGGGCGTCTTTAGTTCATGGCTGGCAATACCCAAGAAATCATCTTTTTGAGACTCATAATTTTTCCGTTTTGTGATATCCGCCACTACACCAATGAGGTGAGTCGCATTACCTTCTGCATCGTATTTGGGAAGACCCGACGCATTGATCCAATGCAACGATCCATCAGGCCAACGTATGAGATATTCAGCGTGATAAGTGGTCTTGTTCTGGATAGCATCCAGAACTTTTTGATAGACCATTTCGCGGTGCTCAGGGACGATGCTTTGCATGAGGACGTCATAGTCAAAGCGATCGTTTTTAGTGAGGCCAAAATTGAGTTTACAGGTTTCCGAGCAGTCCATTTTACCTGTTCTTATATCGCGATTGTAAGAACCGAGTTCACCAGCTTTTAGTGCAATTTCCAGCTGATAGTTGAGGGCTTCAAGGTGTTCGTTTCTTTTGATACGCTCCGTAACCTCATTGGCGATGACAATAATAGACTCCGTTTCACCTTCATCATTCTTCAACGGCTCATAGGTGAAATCAAAATAATGATCGCCCAATACTCCCATAGACTCAAGTCTTGCGTAGGCAGTGTCTCCAATATAATTTTGGCCAGTAGTAAAGACATCATCCAATATTCCCAAATAAGGCTGTCCCTGTAATTCGGGAAGTGCTTGCTCAAGTGGTTTGCCAAGAATGATTTCTGTTTTGTGCCAGAGTTTGAGCATCATATCATTGGCAACTTCAATGACTAATTCACGACCTGTTAAAATCGCAAATGCTATTGGGGCCTTATCTATAAAGGATCTGAATCGACGTTCACTTTTTTTGAGGTTTTTGTTGAGCAGCACTGTCAAATCATAGGATTTGTTGAGCTGGCTATTGGTACGATAAAGTTCATCATTGGCAAGTTCCATCTCGTCATTAAGTTCGAGCAGCCGTTGTTGCATGGTTGCCATGGTAATATTGACACCCTCAAGCTCATCAATTTTATCTATGGAAGAACTTCGAAGCTCGATTTGGTCCATTGCGGTCCGTGCAAGACCTTCTAATATCTGTCGATCTGCTGTAGTGAAAACGCGTGGATGTTTGTCGATGACGCACAGCGAACCGATCATAAAACCATCATGGGTAATAAGTGGTGCACCTGCGTAAAACCGTAGTCCAAAATCTCCAATTACATTTGGATTGGTCAGTAGAATATCTTCTTTCAGTGTATCTTCAAAGACCGTTACTTTCTTGTCCAGAATAGCTAGACTACACAAGCTTTGCCCTCGGTTCGTTTCCTTTGTAGTGCCCATGCCAATATTTGCTTTGAAATAGACAGATTCTGCATCGACCAGTGAGAGTAATGCAATAGGGGCATTGAAGATTTGTGTGGCTAATTTTGCAATTCCATCAAAGCTGGCTTCAGAAGGGGTTCCAGTTATTTTATAGCGTCTGAGGGCATTCAGTCTGTCATGTTCATTTTCAGGCATTATATCCATTCCAAACGTATTCTCTATCATAGTGACCGTGTAATTCTTTTTATAAAGATATAGTTTTAATTACAAAAGCGGAGATGCATTTTTTTTTCTCTTCATCGGCAATTCAAAGATTCCCTGAAATGATTGTTATTCCGCAGGAATAACATACTCTAAGGCTAATAGTCAGCGTTAAAGACCGAATAGTGTCGGGGTCCGATATTGTTGTTCAAGGTCAAGCAGGATAGACTTATTGCGAATGCCTCCGGCAAAGCCAACGAGCTTGCCCGAGGTGCCAACTATCCTATGGCAAGGGGCAATGATAGCGATAGGATTTTTATTCAACGCGCCACCAACGGCCCGGACGGCTTTGCTGTCGCCAAGTTGCTGCGCCAGTTGACCGTAAGTCCTGGTTGTACCATAGGGAACACCTAAAAGCATTTTCCAGACCTTGATCTGAAAGGCTGTTCCCTGAAAATCAAGCGGAATATCAAATATCTGTCTTTTTTTTGCAAAGTACTCATTCAGCTGCAGTTCCGTCTGTATTAAAACGGGAGTCTCTTCATTGTAGGTTGCTGTAGGAAGTTTTGTGCGGATATAATCCTTGTCCGCCCAAACTAAACCTGAAAGTCCCTTTTCGGTAGCGATTAAGTGTATAGGGCCAACTGGTGTGTCGATGATTTTATATACATAATTGGCATTTGCTTCCATATTTCCTTTGCGTCAATGTGTATTAGGAGTAAATCTACAAAAATGAACCTATATTGAAGTACACAAAGTTTTTCTACCATAAATAATCTCATCAAAAATTTTCTAAACCTATATTTGGGTTAACAGCATGTAGGAACTTCGATCTTGGTTTGCTGCTTATGGCTGGGGCAGGATGGCAATCCAACTGTAAAAACGGATCCCTTATTGGGTGTACTTTGGATGTTCACAATACCTTTGTTTCGTTCAATAAGATCCTTGCATAAGACAAGGCCCACACCCGATCCGGGCTCGTCTTCAGTGCCAAAGGACTTTTGCTGAATTTCATTAAAAAGTGCAGCAGACTTCAAGGGGTTAATTCCTATTCCTTCATCCTGAATATGAATATGTGTATAGGTTTCATCCACGCTGGTGTAGATGTTGATATTCCCATTTACATAGCTGAATTTGATCGCATTGCTAATCAAGTTGCGTAAAATAATAATGGTATGATCCCGATTGGCAATTATCTGCGTGTTGTTTGGTATATTAATATTGATTTTTAGTTGTTTAGATTGTGTATTCTCATTAAAAACTTTAATAATTTGTTGTATCATAGGTTTGATTAATTGGGGTGATGCTTTGGTATTCATACCTTGCATACTGCTGCTGCCCCATTGTAGCAAATCATCCAAAGCTTGATTCTGCTGTGTAATCTGCTGATAGATCTGTTGGATATATTCCTGGGATGCCGTACTATCGAGCATCTGATTACGAAACATAAATATCAGTGCTTCCAGGTTGGCAAAAGGGCTTTTGATGTCGTGCGCGATAATAGAAAAAATTTTTTCTTTGTCCCGATTCATGGATTCTAAGTTGAGGCGTTGCTGCTCAATTTTTTTCATATTCTTATAGATGATATCAAGAAAAAAGTTGACCGCAACGACCATAAAAGCAAGCGCATTGATAATATTGAAAACAGATCTGGATCGTGGAACTTGCTGACTCAGGGGAAGTATATCAGGAAGCAGATATAACAGTAAAATCAGGAAAGCTACCGTAATACAAAGGACTATATGGATCTTTCGGTTGTCATACATCAACATCGAGACAATCAATGTGCACAATAGAAAATATTCGCCGCCATTTTTATAAAGTAGTGCCCCAGCGAAGAAAAACACAGAATTACTTATCAATAGAGTTGCCTTAGCGATATTGTGTTTCCCATAATATTGAAGCAGAAGGACCGTAAACGAACATATAGAATTGGAGAAATTAATCGCCGATAAAACATAGCGGTGGTCGATAAGATTGAGGATTGAAAAGAAAATTGTCGGAAATAAACATAACAATGCAATCAAATTTATCATGTGCACACGTTTGAAATCGATGTATGACATGCCCGGATGTGCACCAATATGGGAAAATAGTTTCCAATATTTACGAAAATGATTCATAGAGACGTGTCTGATTTTGCTTACAATTTCTAAACACTCAAAATTAGCCATAAATCAGGAGTCCAACAATGATTTTTCTTGAAAGCAGAATAAGATTGACAAAATTTGCCATCAAAGGAAGATAAAAGAGCTAGGTCGCTCGATTAATTTGGAAAAAATAGACGGATTTCGGTCCCTTGGTTCTCCTTACTGAAGATGGCCATCTGCGCTTTGAGTCTTTCAAGAATTTCCTGAACGATAAACAGCCCAATGCCTTTTCCCTGATAATCCGTTGAATTTGAACCACGGAGTCTTTCCATGCGTATATTTTCGAGTTCATGCTGGGGAATACCGATACCATTGTCTTTGATGATATATAATACACCGTTCGTTACTTTTTCACTATAGATATGCACCGCTGCTTTCTTATTGGCCGAAGAGTATTTGACCGCATTGTTGATCAAGTTTGTAAAGATTTGGTAGATTGCATTTTGATCACTGTTTACTGGAAAAAGGTCACCAAAGATAAGTTCAGTATGTGGGCTACGGTATAGTAATTTCGCTTCCCGGCACCAATTGGGCAATGTAAGATCTAAACGAACAGGTTGTTTCCGTAGTCTATTAATTGGAGCAAGACTCAGTTCGACCGTTTTGTCGATAATATCAGCAATGTTTTCAACTGATTGATCAATGACATCATACAATTCGAGCCGTCTATTGGACTGCATATCCAAATGTTCTTTTAGTACACCTATACCCAATTTAGCAAGAGCCAAAGGATTTTTAGCATCATGTGATAGCGTATAGGATATCATGCGCAGGTTGGTTGCGGGATTGATTGTTATATTTTCTTGATCTTCAAGTTTCTCTTCGTGTATCTTATGCGTGACATCTGTGGCTGTGTGGAGGATGGAATAAGTTCGGCCACGCTTATCAAAGAGGGGTTTGTATTCAAAATCAAAATAGCGTTTGATCTTGAAATCACGGTCAATGATCGTTGCAGGGGTTTCAAATGCCTTGTAGGTGACGCCGCTTTCCCAGACATTACGGAGTATATCTGTAAACCCTTCTTGGGTAAAAACCGGAAAAACCTCTCCAAAGGAATGTCCAAATATTTCGTTCTCTGTACGCCACATATTTAGCATTCGCGAGTTGGCGAATGCGATATTGAGGTTCGAATTATCATAAATCGCCGTTGCAATCGGCATCTGATTTAATGCTTCAAAAAAAATCGGAATATCCTTTTGAGGTTTTTGCATATTGGGTATTTAATGATTATCTGCTTACCGCAGTGCGACCGTAAAATTAATCAAAAATCAAGCCAATAGCGATGGTTTTTAATGTTTTTTAGGAAAAATACGGCCAATCGGTAGGGCTGGAAATAGCGCAATAAAAACACACTAAATTATTATTATATTTAATAAACTTTATAGGAGATGTAAGTTAACAATAGACAGGGATTTGTAATCATACCAATTATGGATAAGTATTTGGAAATTAGGAAATATGATGTTCAGGACAGAAATAAGCTGATCGATATTCTTCATATGAATATACCGAAGTACTTTGCACAGAGCGAGGTTGCCGATTTCACAGAATATCTTGACCAGGAAATGGAGACGTATTTTGTTGCGCTGGTTAACGGGCAAATTATTGGTGGCGGTGGAGTAGGTTTTTCTGATGATGAGCGCATAGGTTTTTTGAGCTGGAGTTTTTTAAATCCAAAATATCACGGATTTGGTTTTGGAAAAAATCTATTGCATCACCGTATTGACTTTCTGTACACCCATCATCAGGTTGAAAAGATCGAAGTCGGTACCTCTCAATTCACGTTCGGATTTTATAAGAAAAATGGTTTTATACTAAGGGAAATCCATAAAGACTATTGGGCTGAAGGCTTTGATTTATATGATATGGTCCATACAAGAGAATAGACAGTACCGTTAACACTGATTCGATGAAAAGCTGATAAATAAAGTGTAGCTCATTGATTGAATGAGACCAAGTTTTCCTTGATTTGATTCAGGTGGTGTAAGGGATGATAGCTCATCAGAAAAAACATTTCGCGAATACTGAGTTTGCCGAGCAAAGGATGTGGTAAAACAAGGCTATCGAGCTCCTCTTCATTGTACAGTACAAATAGCTGATTGATTTTAGCCAATACTTCTTCCAGTTGCGCAATCAGCCCCTCTTTCTGTGCGGGCAGGATTTCTTCAGGCAAAAATTGACTTGGGGCCTGCCGGCTTGTTTTGAGATAATTGTTACGCACCGTGTCGTAGTCCCAGGTTGCGCGTTGCAGGGATCCGAATTTTTGGGCTATATAATCTTTTGACTGAAGTACCTTTGGAAATGGTAGAAGCGTTAAGAGAATATGTTTTAGCTGCTGACCAGCCGTCCATTTTTCATGATTACGATATGAAAAATGGGGCTCAGGTAATGCCTGGATATAGGCAATAACCGTATGGTGGTTGTCAGAAAAAGTTTTGATCAGTTCTTGTCTATTCATCCTAATTTTAGTGATAAGTGATTATTTCGATCGTTTTTTCTAGCTTATTGATAAGTCAAAGTCAGTATGATCTACTAAAAATATAAAATTATTTGCTACCCTCAATTATGAATCTCACTTATTCGGTGTTGATCAAAGCTAAAAAAGGCCGGTACTATTTGTTATACCGGCCGTTTATTCTATCGATCTAAGTTTTAATATGCACCAAAATCTGCAAGATGAGAATAGAAGAAATCACCCCAAGAACTTGTCGACTCTATTTTAAGGTATTGGGTGCTAACGGATGTAGTAAGGTCGACATTGATCCAGGAGCCCGCGACTTTGCTCAATTGTGTCGTTTTGATCAAGGTCCAACTTACACCATTTGTACTTGAGTAAATATTGACATCTTTCATCGCTCCATTTAAATTATCGCGGTTACGGAAAGCAATACCTTTCACGGTGCGTAATGCACCCATATTGACGGAAAAGAAATGTGGCTGCGGGGTTTGAGTGGACGACCACGGAGTATGCCAGACCGTACTTCTATTCATATCCAATACATTGCTGGCTGGTGATCCAGGCTCATTACTATCGCTAGCTACAATTGACCAACCTGTTGTCGGTAACAGTTTATAGGTCACAACCTTCGATAAATCGGGTATATTGTTAACGAAGTTATAGGCGTATCCTAAGGTGGTACGGCTTCCATTGACATGGAGAAATCCTATTCTCATTTCGTAATTCCCTGTCAGATCATAAAAATCAGCTAATGGGCACTCAAATCGAAAACTATCCTGTCCAATTATTTTTGTCGACCATTGTACGGCATCATAATCGTTATTCACTCCAAATGGCTCCCTATCATGCCAAACAACAATGTCATTGACCGGTTTTGTTGTTGTAAATTTCCCGGAAACGATAATCTTATTGTTCACAAAGCTTGATGACAAGGATGTTATTTCTGCAGATGCGGATGCGTACCAGTCAGTTCTTACCACAGAGCTGAATACTTGGCTATTGTTAAATGTTGCTGCTGTGGTACTGGTCAAAGAAGTTGTAGAGATTCCATAGGTTGAATTGCCCGAACCCATCAATGCCGTACCTAAAGCTGGCGCTAACGTTTTGTTCATTCTGTTGTGGCTGGCATTTAAGCCATGGCCCAGTTCGTGAATCATTCCACCTATCCATACAGTTGCTTTCCATCCAATATCACCGCCTATTCCTAAGTTTTTGGCGTCCAGATTTACATAATCTAATGCGTAGCAGCTGGTACCTGTGCCATAGAATGGAGGGCCTCCCGGATTAGCTGGATCTGTATTGTAGGTTGGAATAATGATTAGATTGTGCTCGCTTTTTTTTCCTGACGGATTTTGATTAAAATAGCTGTCCACTTCGGCTTTCACAGCGCCGCTGCCCCCTGAGTACGGATAAGTAGCTTTGCCATATTTTCCAGCGATGTAATGGATATTAATCAGGCTGTCATTGAGCAGATCCAATCCGAAGGATTTTCTGCCGAAGCCTTCGCGATCCATATTATTTGCAAACATATTTTGGGCGTCCAACAGGATCTTGCTAAGACGCTTTCTGAAGTTGGGAATGGAATCCACATCATTTGGAACAAAATAGATGACGTTCAGCTTGTAGGGATTACTGTTCCATTCATTTGTTACCGAGCTAGTTGATGTTTTTGCTTTTAGAGTTTCGACACTTTCTTCGGTATTTACCAAGGTCTTGTTACAGGATGCAGCCCCTAAAGCGAGGGTTGCAAGCATTAGATTTAAAAGTTTTCTCATAATGGTTTATATTGTGTATCAATAAATATAAATAAGGCATCTTTTATTGGTGTGTAAAAAAATAAACTTTTATCACAATTAGTTTAGTCAATCGATTGATTAATCAACTTTGAAAAATGTTTTGTAACATTTTAATTTATTTGAGCATGAAATGGTTGAGAGTTAATAATGGCTGGATAAAATTTAACCGACTTCTTACTTGCTTTTCATCCAGGTCTTATTACATTTGATTGTATGAATATTTAAATCGTATGGAAAAAATTAAAAACCTGATATTATTGTTGGGCGCACCCAATGATGAGCAGGGGAATCTCAGCGTTATGGCATTAGATAGAAATGAATGTGCCTATAATTTCTATTGTCATAATGAAGGGACTACAATTTTGTGTACCGGCGGCATGGGTGAACATTTCAATCGGACAGAAAAGCCGCATGGCGCTTATGCTCAAGCTTATCTTATGGAAAGAGGTGTCGCGGAGAAAGATTTACTTCCATGTGTACTATCCACAAATACTGACGAAGATTTTATGCTATCAAAAGAGATCATCAAAAAGATCTCTCCGGATCTCTTCATCGTGATTACCTCAGATTTTCACATGAAGCGAGCGAAATTATTGCAAGAAAAACTCATTGACTACCCAAATGTATTGTTTATTGCTGCAAAGTCGACTGTTAGTCCCGACGAACTTAATTTGTTGTTACGGCATGAACAACAAGCTATTCGAAGAATACTGAAACGTTAAACAGGTGTATTGAATAGCACTATTTTTAGCGGTTGCCTCTTATGCCGGCAAATTTTTTATACATTAACCCAGTTTCTTTCTGAGCCATTTGCGGACAGGTTCGTCATACCATTTCAAGCTTACATAGGCCATTGTAATACTTCCTACCAAAATCAATAGGGCATAAGGCAAAGCTTTTATAAGCGTCATATCCTTATTGTTGCTGATCCAGGCAACATAAAAATAGACGAAAGGGTAGTGTACGAGGTATAGCGGGTACGAGATGTCACCCAGAAATTTACAAAGCTTGTTTTCTAATCTGCTGCTTGATATGCTGCTTGTCCCCAGGTAAACGATCAGGGGGAATACAATGATAATACATACCGACTCATATATCCCGTTCATCCAGAGCTGTTCTGCTCCACCTATACGAGGCATATACAATACAATGGCGATTAAAATACTACAGTATAAAAAAGCATGTCGGATACGGCTCGGGCTCGTTATTCTGGATAGCAGGAGTCCCGCAAAAAAAGGGTACATGGTGCGGGTGATTCCTATCCGCACTTGTTCAGCATTTAATGTCCAGCCACCGCTAACATCTCCAGTAGGACTTGTGATCGCCAAATGGGCGAGTGCCACAGCTGCAATAAAGACCAAAATGCTTAACCCTGTTTTGGATAGTTTGCGAATACCGATGGCATATAGCATATTGGCAATATATTCAAAAAACAATGACCAACCGACACTATTGAGCGGATGCATTTCCTGCCAGCCTCGAATATCCAAAGAGAGGGGAACTGGAAGAATCGTATAACCAATGAGCATGACCAAAAGCATTTTCCAGAGCGGAACGGTGTGAATAAGTGGCCAGATTGTAGAATCTGTAAAATAAAAGCCTATTGCGCCAAGAGTCATACCTAATATAACCATCGGCTGAAGGCGTTCAATACGGCGTTTAAAGAAGGTACCAATAGACATTTTATGCCAGCGATCATCATAGGCATAGCCGATTACAAATCCAGATAAAAGGAAGAAAAAATCAACGGCCAAATAGCCATGGTTGACCAAGATATCGAGATGTCCTGTTCCCAATGGCTCCGTGAGATGAAAGGTTACAACGATAATCGCAGCGACGCCTCGTAGTCCGTCTAAAATGGGATAGTGTGGCTTTGTAGAAAGGTTTTTATTGTTCATGGCTTCTGATTGTATTTCGAAGATGTCTATGGACTTGCTAACTGTTTATAAATGTTATTGAATGAATGGCTGAAAATAATGAAATAACAGGTTTAAATTTGATCAAATCGTATCAAAATCCCGATGGTTAGTCTCATTTTTTGTGATGTACCGAATCGTTTATGGGGATTCACAATTTTTATTGCTGGTACACTCAGCTGCCGGCATTTTAATGCTTATAGATTGTACATTCCGAGATCCAATGACCCAAATTTTTCATATCTTGTTGTCCAATTCACAAAGGCTTTCTTCGACTGTCAGTTTACGTGAAATCGAGAAGCTCCCTTTGCGCATTGAAAATTCCGCTGTGCATTTATAAACATAAATTAATAAAAGAAATGATCGTTGTTAAAGTAACCTATAGTGTCCATGATGACTATGTACACATGAATAAAAAAATGATTGAAAGCTTTCTCAAAGATTTCAGGAAGTTAGATGGAACACAATTCCTGTATACTATTTTGCAGGGTGGTGAAAGCAATACTTTCGTACATATTTCCCAATATAAGAATAAAGAGATACAGGATCAATTGCTGAGAATACCGAGCTTTGTCCTTTTTCAGGAACAAAGAGATAAAAACCTTGCTGTTGAGCCCAAAATTGAGTTTATGAACTTTATAGGGAGCTCAAACGATCCGTTTTAGCGAAGGAGGGACCGCGCTTCATGCAAAAGATATGTTTAATCACTATAGGCAATTAAACCACTTTGTTTGTTACTTGCAATGTCAAGTATTTGGATGAAGCTATTTATGTCAGTATCCATTTGGAGTCCCTTGTTTAGTATAATTTGCTCAATTTGTTTAATCAGAGCAGTATCCAGCCTGAAATCCGTATAATAGTCAAATCGTGTGGCGATTATGCCTTTTCGCTGAAGACTGCTGAAAGTTTTTTCTTCAAGTTGTCCAGCGAAAACCAATCCTGCCTTTTCAGGGAAATCTGGTTTTACTTGTTTATCATCAATAATATAAAAATCTAACATCTCAGGATTTAATTTTTGCATGTATCTGGTTATTACGACTCGATAATGGGCCGTTTACTTCAATAGCTTGTATACCAAAGTCGTCAATCCAATCGCGGAGTAAATCATTAACTTTAGATCTAAGTTTGGGTAGATCCGACTTGTGGCAAGGTATCAAATCGGGTTCTTCAATGGGGACAAACACCAAAAGATCAATTTCGGCCAATATAGCAAAGGTCTTTTCAAAAAGGAACTGAATATTTTTCTTTGGATCAAGAATATACAGATAAGCTAAGATGTCGAGTACACATCTATCGAATATTACATTGTCTCCGCTTTGTGAAATTAGCTGGGCGGAGTAGTTAAATTGTTCAACGAAATCTTCGGCAGTGGGTTCTTCAAGGAATTCATGCCCCGATGATTCCAGCTGATAGTAAGGTTCTACTTCCAGTGTATACCCGGGAAGCTTTTCTAGCAGCTCTTCTGCTAAGGTGGTTTTACCTACTTTGTGCGTGCCAAATAGAGCAATTCTCATTTTTTAAATTTATAAGATTAAAAAAATACGATATGATTCCAACTTCCAGCTGTATTAAGCTACGTGTTTTTTTTGATACTAGTTGTAAAATATTATATTTATATGAGATTAATTTATAATTATTTCATTTTAAGTGTGATGCAGTGTGCTGGTATTGTTTGAGTGTGGTTTAGGTAGCAGTTACTTATTCTTTGCTTCAGAAATCTTTATATATTATCTTGTAATCCTTAGAAGGAAAAAACAATACTGTTATTATGAATATTTTAATTGTTTACTGCCATCCTAGTAATCTGTCGTATACATTTGATATATATAATCACTTAAAAAAGATGTTGATTTCTGAGAACTGTTTTATTGAAGTTTCCGATTTGTATGCTAACAATTTTCAGAGTAATCTGACCGTAGAAGAATACCAGCGGGAAGGGGGGAACAATATCAAATTGTCTATTCCCAATGATGTGCTCGAAGAGCATCGAAAAATAGAAAATGCGGATTGTATTATCTTCCTTTATCCTGTTTGGTGGAGCGATTGTCCTGCAATGATGAAAGGCTGGTTTGATAGAGTTTATTGCCTTGGTTATGCTTATGGCCACGTAGCAGAGCTGCCAAAGATGAAAATAATTAAGCAGGGAATAGTGATCTGTACTGCCGGACATCCTAATAAGTTTTTAGAGGAAATTGGTATTGCTCAGAGCATGGAAAAAGTTATGCTTGAGGACAGACTTGGAACACGCTTTCAGCATAAAGAAATGTTAATTCTAGGCGGAACTTTAGCAATAGATGAAGTGAGAAAGGAGCACTTAGGTCAAATTAGTGAATTGGTAAAAAAAATAGGAGTAAAGTGCGATTAATTCTTTAAAGACATTTCTACATTGTATTAAACCTAGTCAATCCTCCTTTCGAACCCTAATATTCCTAAATTAATCAGAACCTTGAAAATAGTTGAAACTATTCAAAAGCAAATACTGGGTTTCGCGCTTCCTCAAATAGACAAGAAGTGTTAGGCATGTAAGAACGTTTTGGCATGGGTGTCGTTAAAAATTAACTTCAAAACTGCTTGCAGTAATAAACAAATAACAAAACAATAATTGGTATGATAGGAAAACTAAAATATTATCTTACAAACAACGCGAGTATCACTGAGGAACACATAGACCAGATAAGCAGATGCTTCACACTACAGCATGTAACAGAAATACTTGCCTCTTATCTTGATATTACACAAGAAACGTTGAGCAGGCTTAAATCGAAATGATTTTTTGACATACATCAACGCGTCTAAAGTTGGAATGTTTTAAATTTGATTAGTTACATTTTTAAAAATAATCAATATGTATTTAGATCCAGATAACCACGCCGTTAAACTTTGTGCCCAAGGTATGGACATCGAGGGAAAACCGGAAGAAGCAAGCAAATTATTTACTCAAGCTTGGAATGAAGCGATAAATGACTTTGAAAGATTTATAGCAGCCCATTATATAGCAAGACATCAGAAGAGTGTTGCAGACAAATTGAAACGGGATGAGACGGCCTTACATTTGGCTCAAGAAATAAAGAACAACGATGTCAGCGGGGCCTTCCCGTCGCTGTACTTGAACATTGCCAAATGCTATGAGGATCTAGGCGATGCTGAAAATGCAGAAAAAAATTATCAATCAGCACTTTCGTTCACGGACAAATTATCTGATGACGGATATGGAAATATGATTAGAGGAGGTATTTTGAACGGAATTAAAAGGTTAAAGTCATTGAGTGAGAATAGATAACATAATCGTCCAGTCTTTGTCATTTATAATTCATATAAACAAAAAAAGCTAATCTTGCGATTAGCTTTTTTCTGTGATCCCGCTGGGATTCGAACCCAGGACCCATACATTAAAAGTGTATTGCTCTACCAGCTGAGCTACGGAATCTTACTTCTTTATTTTTGAACTACCGTTCCTTGTTTGAAGTGATGCAAAAGTAGGGCTTTAATCCTATTCCTGCAAATAATTTTGGCTTAAAATCACGCTCTAATGCTTAATAAGCTGATTTTAAGCCAAAAAAATTAATCATTTTCCAAATCCATGATTTCTTCTGCCAACTGCTCCCAACTCTCCTGGAATTGTGTCAATAATGCCTTTGCTGAGTTGTAAGAACGTGTAGTTTCCTGTAACTTAGTCGCATCCGAATAAACCGCTTCGTCCGCAAGCTTCGATTCTAAGTTTTTGACTAAAATTTCCTGCTCATCAATTTTTTGTTCAAAAGACGTTAGCTCCTTATTTTTCTTGCTCAACAAACGTGTCTTATCTTCCGTAAGTGGTTGCTTCTCTTTCTTTACTTTGGGTTCTTCCTTGAATTTTTTCTCGGTTTTTACCTCCGTCTTCACAACGCGTTTTGCAGCCCATTCTTCATACTCCTGGTAAGTACCTGGGTACTCCTTGATCTGTTTGTCCTCAATGTACCAGATTTTGTTCGCCACATTGTCCAAGAAATACCGGTCGTGGGATACAACGATAAATGTACCTTCGTATTGCTGCAAAGCCTGGATCAGAATGTTGACAGACTGCATATCCAAGTGGTTGGTAGGTTCATCGAGCGCTAAGAAGTTCGCGTCTGCGGTTAATGCTTTTGCAAGAGCCACACGTGATTTCTCGCCTCCGGAAAGTACTTTGATCTTTTTGAAAGCATCGTCTCCAGTGAATAGAAAACATCCAAGAATGGAGCGCAATTCGGTCTCTGTATGCTTCGGTGCAAAAGTTTGTAACTCGGCAAGGATGGAATTTTCCAGGTGTAAGGCTTCCAGCTGATGTTGTGCAAAAAATGTTTGCGAAACATTGTGTCCCTGTTCTGCCTTTCCTTCAAACTCGTGATCCGCGTTAGCCACGATACGTAAGAGGGTAGATTTACCTTTACCATTGGCACCAATTAGTGCAATCTTATCACCCTTTTCTATAATTGCTGAGGTATTTTTTAAGATCTCCAGGTTAGGGTAGGACTTGGAAATATTTTCCAACGTTACAACGTGACGACCTGAAGGTTTTGAAAATTTAAAGCTGAAGTTTACTGTAGGGTTGTCATCGTCAACATCGTCAATTCTCTCCAAGCGATCCAACGCTTTGATCCGCGACTGCGCCATTTTGGCTTTGGAAGCCTTAGCGCGGAAACGCTCAATTAAACGTTCTTCCTGTTTTATCTTGGCTTGCTGGTTTTTAAACTGATTGGCCTGCAATTCATTCCGTAATTCCTTCTCTTCAAGATAAAAACTGTAATTACCTGCATAAAGTGTTAATTTTCCTTTACGTGATTCTACCGTTTTCTTGATGATGCGGTCAAGGAAATATCGATCGTGGGAAACAATCACAATGGCGCCATCAAATGCTTGCAGATAGTTCTCCAGCCATTTGATGGAAGGTAAGTCCATGTGGTTGGTCGGCTCATCCAGTAACAGAATATCCGGAGTTTGCAATAAGATACGGGCAAGCATAACCCGCATACGCCATCCTCCAGAGAAAGTGGCCAATGGTCTTTTTTGTTCTTCTTCCGAAAAACCTAGACCAGCAAGGATTTCGTGCGCCTTAAACTCGATGTTATAACCATCTAAGGCCTCAAATTCTACTTGTTTATCGCTTAGTTTATTCAGGATGTCATCCGAATAATCTGTTTCTAGTTTGTGGAGTAAACCTTCGATTTCGGCATGTAATTGATTTTGGCGTTCAAAAGCTTCCATGGCAACATGCAAAATGCTTTTGTCAGAATGGTACGACAATAAGTCCTGGTTTAAATAACCAATCTTAAGGTCCTTCGCCATGGAAATCGTTCCTGATGTGGGCGTATATTGACCGACAATAAGGCGAAGTAAAGTCGATTTACCTGTACCATTGGCACCGATCAAGCCAACTTTATCTCCTGGTTTGATATGCCAGTTTGCTTCGTCATATAAAGCGCGAGATCCTATTTCAAATGTTAAATTATTTATTGATATCATTTCAACTGCAAAAGTACAAAAGTAATGAATATTTCTTCTTCTTTGAGTAACTTTGCGATTATGTATAAATTAGTCAAACCTATATTCTTTACAATGAATCCGGAGACGGCTCACCATAAAGTGACCGGTGGATTGAATGTTTTCTCAAAAATTTGGGGCGCCAAACAATTATTGAACGCTTTTTTTACCGTGGAAGATCCACGTTTGGAACGCGAAGTCTTTGGATTGAAATTTAAAAATCCTGTGGGCCTTGCTGCTGGCTTTGATAAAAATGCGGAATATATTGCAGATATGACTAATTTGGGATTTGGTTTTATCGAAATTGGAACGGTAACTCCCAAGCCACAACCGGGCAACGATAAACCCAGGATGTTCCGACTTGTTTCCGATGAAGCTTTGATCAATAGAATGGGATTTAATAATCAAGGGGCAGACGTTGCCGCCACAAGATTGAAAAATCTAAAGGATCGAAAAGGATTGTTAATAGGGGGGAATATCGGTAAGAATAAGGTGACGCCTAATGAAGAAGCTGTCAATGACTACATTTATTGCTTCAATGCATTGTTTGACTACGTGGATTATTTTGTGGTCAATGTGAGCTCCCCGAATACACCGGGCTTACGCGATTTGCAGGAAAAGGAACCTTTAAAACATCTATTAAATACTTTACAGAGCCTCAATGTAGCTAAAACAGCTCCGAAGCCAATTTTGCTTAAAATAGCACCTGATTTGACGGATAGTCAATTGGATGATATCGTCGAGATCGTATTGGAGACACAAATTGCAGGCGTCATCGCAACGAATACGACAATTTCAAGAGAAGGCTTAAAGAGTCAACAGGAACTGATTAATGAAGCGGGCGGGGTAAGTGGACGTCCTTTGACCAAGCGTTCAACAGAAGTTATTCGCTACTTAAGTGAAAAGTCCAACAAGGCATTTCCGATCATTGGTGTAGGGGGGATTCATTCGGCGAAAGATGCCATTGAGAAGTTAGATGCTGGAGCCAGTCTCATTCAAGTTTATACCGGTTTTATCTACGAAGGTCCAGGCTTGATTGCAAAGATTTGTAAAGGCATATTGCAGACAGGAAGATAAGGATTAGCATGGCAGTTGATTTTGATCTGAAAGATTTCTTGGATAAGAAAGTTGATGAATATAATCAACCTGGTTTTATTCTAAATGATCCCATATCGATTCCGCATCAATTTTCAGCGAAGCAGGACATTGAAATCATGGGATTCTTGGCTTCCATTATGGCTTGGGGGCAAAGAAAGACGATTATCAATAAATGCAACGAGCTGGTGGCTCGAATGGATGGTTCGCCATACGATTATATCATCAATCACCAAGAGCAGGATTTAAAAACCTTACTGGGATTTAAACACCGCACGTTCAATGATACCGATATTCTTTATTTTGTTTCTTTTTTTAAGCATCACTATCAGCATTTCGAATCTTTGGAAGATGCTTTTCTCGTAGGGCAGGAGAACTGTGAAGAGGTCGATTTAGAAATGGCACTGAATGCCTTTAAAACCTATTTCTTTTCGTTGCCTGACTATCCTGTTCGCACACGGAAACACATTAGTAGTCCAGCACAGAAGTCAACCGTCAAGCGGATCAATATGTTTTTACGCTGGATGGTCAGAAAAGATACAAAAGGGGTAGACTTTGGGCTTTGGCAGCGTCTTTCCCCAAAAGATCTAATCTGTCCGTGCGATGTCCATGTTGAGCGTGTTGCCCGCAAATTTGGTCTAATTACATTGGATAAAGTGAATTGGAAAACAGCTCAGGAATTAACGGCCAATCTACGCCTACTAGATCCGTTGGATCCGGTCAAATATGATTTTGCGTTGTTTGGTTTGGGCGTAGAAGGGGAAATGTAAAATTAAGGCGTGAAGAAAAAAGCGTCCTTGTCAACTATAGCTGGCAAGGACGCTTTTTTTATACCGGAACCTATCGTAAGATGCTGCAGGGGTAGCTAGATTATACAAGCTTGTCGATCTTGATCAGGAGGTCAACCAAACGATTAGAATAACCAAATTCATTGTCATACCAGCCTACGACCTTGACCAGACCACCCACTACCGAGGTTAACTGGGCATCAAATACACATGAATAGGGGTTATTGATGATATCTACCGAAACGATAGGGTCTTCTGTATAAAATAATACATTTTTTAAGTCGTTTTCTGCTGCAGCTTTGAACGCTTTATTAATTTCTTCTACCGTGGTTTCTTTCTCAAGTGTACAGGTAAAGTCCGTCAATGAGCCATTGAGTACAGGTACACGTATGCCTGCGCCCCCTAATTTATGCTGCAAATGTGGAAAGACATTGGTTATGGCCTTAGCAGCACCAGTAGTTGTTGGAATGATCGCCGACGATGCTGCCCGCGCTCTCCTTAAATCTTTATGTGGTGCGTCGTGAAGATTTTGGTCTCCAGTCATGGAGTGAACCGTGGTAATATAGCCATCTTTGATGCCCCAATTTTCATCCAATATTTTAACTAGGGGAGCAACATTGTTTGTTGTACAGGAGGCATTGGATAAAATCGAAGCAGATAGATCAATGACACGATCATTAATGCCCAATACCACTGTTGGAATGTCTTTATCTTGTGCCGGTGCGGAAATAATCACTTTTTTTGCACCAGCTTCCAAGTGCAGCGACGCTTTGTCACGACTGGTAAAGTACCCCGTAGATTCTATGACGACATCAATCTGAAGCTCCTTCCAAGGCAGTTCCGCCGGATCTTTTTCATTGGTGACCAAGATGGAAAGACCATTGACAATAATATGTTGGTCATCGTGGGTTACGGTACCAGGAAAAGGACCATGTACAGAATCATATTTAAATAGGTGGGCCAACGTCTTGGTGTCTGTCAGATCATTGATAGCAATGACCTGCAGTTCATCGAAAGCCCCTCTTAAAAAGATATTACGTAGTGTATTTCTACCGATACGTCCGAATCCATTGATTGCTATGTTTAGCATTTCAGATTATTTATGAAATTGGCTGATTGCTTCGTTAATATTTTTTTCACCTTCCCAATGTGCTTTTAGCTTTCCATCAGCACCATACACATAATTTGCCGGAAATTGTGAAGGCACATGGATTGTTTGTATAAACGTTTGGTCTTTATCAATCAATACCTCTACGTTAGATGCTTTGGATAGTTTAGGAGCGAATGTGTCAAAAAAACCTAATACTAATGCCGGGTCATTCATGGAAATATAATAGATATTGACGTCTTTTATACGATCAATATTCTTTTCTAGCTCCGTAGCTTCATGTTGACAATGACTACATCCTGGATCAAATAGGATAAAAACGGTATTCTTGTCTTTGGCAACGTTTTCCTGCGTAACACGGATGCCCGAACGAAGCTGATAAAATGTGAAATTAGGGAGAATGGCTGCAGGGTCGGAAGATTGTGTTGGTGCAGCTTGACTATGGTCGTGGCCTGCATGATCGTGACTTGCATGGTCATGGCTTTCGGCGCTGGCTTCCTGGGTCGTATTTGCAGTATGATCTGTTTTCGGTTTGTTGTTGTTACATGAGGAAAGAATTCCGGCAGCCAATGCCACTGTCACTCCTAAGATTATCTTTTTATTCATAGAATACGTTTGCTTTTAAATCAGTTTTAGTGATTTTATCGTTTTAATATTTATGCTTAATAAATCGTCAAATTCTGCGTAGAAAACATTGAACAATCTATTGTATTAATGATTCAAAACTATAAAAAAAAAGGGATTATCAATCGTTGAATCTCATTTATGACAGTTTACTGGATATTGATGCATTTGTGATCAAATCAACTTAACCTATTGAAGTGCCCTTATTCTATAATGTCAGGGCTGTCATGAGTAGACTTTGTGTCTGTCAATGAGGTAGATTGAATGATTTCAGGCGTACTTCGTCCAAATTCAATACTGTAGACTTTCAGGAGTACGCTAACGCAGGATAAAATGAGCGGACCGAAGATCAATCCCAGCATACCAAATAGATTTAATCCTAACAATACACCGAACACGGTTATTAGTGGATGTACATCGCCCAACTTTTTCAATATGGTAAACCGAAGTACATTATCAATACTCCCGATGATAATGATCCCGTATAAGGCAAGACCTATTGCATTTCCGGACTGCCCATTCGCAAGTAGAAAAAGCGCTGCCGGTAGATAGACCACCATCGTTCCCAAAATAGGAATTATGGTGGAAACAGCGGTGAGTATCCCTAGAAAGATAGGGCTTTCCAAGCCAAAGAACCAATAGCCAAGACCGGCTACAATACCTTGGCACATGGCCAAAATCGGGATACCGATTGCATTGGATTTTACCATCATGTCAAACTCTTTCCACAATTCGGCTTTACTGGCCTTGGTGAAAGGGATCGCTTGATAGATAGTTTGTTCTAATTTTTTGCTGCTAACCAACATGAAATACAAAACAAACAGAGCAACCAATATATTGACACCCACTTCTGCAACGGAATTCAGAATATTGGGTATGAATTTAGCTGCTTTTTGAAGCGCTCCCATTAAGGCAGTATCTGAAAGATCAATATTGCTTAAATAAGGGCTGTCTTTAAAGTAGGTTTTGATCGAGTCAAACTTGTGCATCAGATCGTCTTTGTTGCTAATGACTTCTGTTACCTGAGGTACCATGTAGTTGATTAACAGATAGAGTGGTCCTACCAAGAATATGATGGTCAATAATATCAATAAAATACTGGCGAAAGATTTATTCCATTTTTTTTCTTCAGTCAACTTAAAGTTGATTTTTCTAAAAAGAACATATAAGGTAACTGCCCCCAGAAAACCGGGTAGGTAGTAAAATAAGCTTGTAAAGATCAATATACATATCGCCAGAATGATGACGATTAGCATGATTTGATTGATGGAATTATTGTTGATTTGTTTGTACTTCATATAGCTGACAAATATACTGTCTATCGATTGTTATTTATCGTATGACAATATTTTTTTAGAAAAGTTTTATCTTGTTAAATTAAACTTCCTTTTTTATAATTTCAATGATTTTTTGAATTTCTTTTTTTGTCCCCGGAGCAGTTTGGATGAGGTGGCTACATGAGAATGGCAATGACGCTATTTTGCATCCGGCAACTCCAAACCAATTGTTCACTTTTGGATAGAAAGATAAGCCTTTTTATTCGAATTTAGTTTTGATTCTGCGGCATTAAAACCTCCCTCAAGATCGTTAGGATATCGTATTGTTTGACAAAAAGCATGGATTGTGTTGTCCTTAATGGACTGGAATCTTTAGCTGAAAAGGTCGTGTTGACTACTGCTTTGGTCGCTTTATGAAAAAAAGGATGAGACCCTTTTCCTTTTTTGTTGTTTGAAAATAAGCCCATAATCTTTTGTTTTTGTTGGTTATAGCGATCAGGCTTGTTCAGCGGGACCGCTATAACTAATATACAAAATAAAACGGAATTAATTGATAAAAATTTGGCTACCTTGTTCTTCGTCCTTTTCTATCGAAAGGGACACTGGAATACGTTCTTTGAGTTCTTCAACATGTGAAATAATGCCGACGATCCGGTTTTCCTTATGTAAATCCAATAGCGTTTCGAAAACAATATTAACAGAAGTGATATCTTGTGTTCCAAAACCTTCATCGATAAAAAAGAAGTTTTTGGCCGCACGTGAATTTGACTGTACACTTTCTGCCAAAGCCAAAGCCAAACTTAGGGATACCTGAAATGCCTGTCCACCGGATAGTGTTTTTACGCTGCGACTTTTTCCTTCATTCAAATAATCTATAATTTCAAATTCATTGTTGTCGTTCAGCTGTAAGCTAAGCTGATTTCGGGTCATGCGATGGAAACGAATATTCGCATGATCACACAGCTGTCGTAGGTAAATCGAAGAAACATATTGTACAAAGCCCGCACCTTTAAAGAGATTAAAAAGTTGCTTCAAATTGTCATGGCGTAAGTTTAGTTTTACCTGTTGTTGCAGGAGATTTTCCTTTTTTGCATAGGCGATTTTTAGCTGATCGCGCTCCTGCTGAAGTCGGGCAACAGCTTCAGTGCTCGCTTTCAATTGTTGGGCGCTCTCATCCAAGATTTTTTCTTGTGCAAGAAATTCGTTCTCGTCATATACCTGGTCGACGAGTTTCTTTTCCAACTGACTGATCTGTGCCTTCGCAGTTTCAAACTGGATTTGAAACTGTTCAAGCTCTTGTCGGATCTGTATGACAGACAAATTCTCGGCAAGAATTTGCCGAATCTCTGCCAAAGTTTCAAAGGGTGAAGCCACAAGTAGCTGCTGGATTGTAGCATCGGTTTCTTGACTTTCACGACGGATATCTGCAAGCTGTTCAACAATCGTCTGTACCAAGCTGTATTGTGCTGCAAATTGACTGTTTAACTCATTTAATCGTTCGCTTAAAGTAATGTAATCGTGCTCAATATCCAGATTTGATCTTTTCAGTGCAATATATTCCTTTTCAACTGCTTCGGATTCCCGCATCTCATAATCAGACCAGCGCAGCGCTTTCAGGTTCCCCATATTTTGATTAATCTGGGCCTGTTTGCTTGCTTCATCACGTTCAAACTGATGCAGTGCTTTATTGTATTTCTCCAGCTTTTCCTCAACGGAAGCGAGTGTAGCCTGGTGCTCACCAAGCTGTTGCTCCACTGTTGTTATCTGTGTTTCGATCCGGGCAAGTTCCTGCTTATTTGATGTGTAGCTGGATTCATCCGTAGCGCTATAACCGATCCATGTAAATTGCTGAGCATGCACAATTTTGTTATTGGCATTCAGCTGAATTTTCGTGTTTAGATCTTGTTGCTGATCATTTAATGACTGCAAGCGCAGCTGGAGTTTTTCGACTTGGAATTGTTGCTCCTGTTGATGCTTAAGACTTTCATTTGCCTCGGCAATCAATTTTTCATTGGCGGCAACTTCCTGGGAAATATCCTGTCCTTGGTTGATAGCAGGATGTTCCAATGCTCCACATAGTGGACATGGGGATCCTGCTTTAAGGTTTTCTGCATATTGGGTCAACCTTTGCTGCAGGAGAAGATGTGATTTTTCATCTTGGAGAGACTGAAGTTTTTGCTCGACGGCACTGGCTACAAGGAGGTGATTTGATCGGAATTTTTCGAGGTCCGGATGAATGGCCTGGAGTTCCTGCTTCAGCACAGCTATACTTGTTTCTAAATCAATGGCCTGCTTGTTTAGATCGTCTTCCTGTTGTTGGATGCCCTGCTGTTTGGTGTACCACTGGCCCAGCTCCATGAGTTCATGGGCAGAAGGCTTTGATTGCTTTAGACTAGCGATCTGAATTTCTGTCTCTTGGATTTTGGCTTTAAAATGTCGTTGTTGCGCTCTTGTTTCCTCCACAAAATTGCGCCCCTTCTGTGCCCGATCCTGTAAACTCTTAATTTCATTTGAAAACGTAATCAATTGGCTTATCAATTCAAGATCCAGTTCCTGGACACGACGTTGCGGCAGCAGTTCGTATTGTGATTTCAACAGATTGAGATTTGAGGAATGCTCCTGCATCAGCTGCTGAATTTCGGCCTGTCTCTTTTTTTCGGTTTCTACTCTTTTATGTGCAATTAGGCCTTCTTGTGCTAATTTTTCCTTGGATTTAAGAATATGTAGAAAGTTGGTTTGCGCTTCCTCAAAGCGGTTTAACTTTAATCGTAAGGTCTCTTTTTCACCTTTTTGTTCTAGCAATTGCTGAAAGAGCGCCTTCACCGTACGAAGCTCTAGGACATCCTCTTTAAGTTTTTTGAGCCTTAAGAACTTTTCATGATGCGACTTGTACGACGATTCAATCGCGACAAAGGACTCGACTGCTAGTTGGAGATTTGTTTCGGTCGTTTCTATCTGTTCGCTTGTAACCTCGTCAAAACCTATTAATTGACCGTTGAGGTGATCCAGTTCGGACTGATTTTTTTTATAAAGGTTGGAAACTTTATCCTGCAGGTCAAATCGATGCAGTTGAAAAATCTCTTTCATCATATCTGTCCGTTCCTTGGCGCCAAGTTCTATAAACTCTTTGAACTGCCCTTGGGGAATGATGATTGTTCTTTTAAAGTTCTCATAGCTTAATCCAATGATATGCTGTGTATTGCTGCTTTCCAGTGGAACCCATTCTTCATTTATTTTTTCGTAGAGTACAACCGTGGGGGATTTTACATCATCGAAATTTTTGGAATTGCGTTTAAATTCGCGGGTAATTCTAAATGTACGGTCTTCGAAATTGACAAAATCAAGCTCGATATAAGATCGATTGGACTTGAGATTCATCATGTTATAAGCGCGTTTATCCCGTGCATTCAGGCGTTCCGTTTCTCCAAATAAGGCGTAGGTAATCGCTTCCAATATCGATGATTTACCGGAGCCTACAGCACCGAAGATACCAAAAAGCCCCGCTTGAGAAAGCGCCGTAAAATCGATCGTCTGACGTTCTTGATAGGAGTATATCCCCTCTAGAGTTAGCTTTAATGGAATCATGGATTAAGAGTTTAGGATTTCGCGAAAAAGATCAAGGATGTCATCATTGGGCGCCTGATTGCCATTCTTGGATTTGAAATAATCGTTGAATAAGGTCGACATGTCTTGTGTAAGATTGATTTCTTTGTTATCTAGAAGCGCTTGCTCCTCTTGTTTAACGAGCGGAATGAGATAGATTATTCCCGAATGGCTCTGATAGATTCGCTTGCGGTCCTCGGCTTTTAAGAAGGTTTCTGATTTTAGCGTGAGCTCCACCAAAGCATCGGGGTTTTCAGACAACCAGGATATGCACAGTTCAATATCGTCGAACGATTTTCGGATCAGTGGTTTGCCCTGAGTTAGTGGAATGGGCTCAACACTTGCTTGCTCGCCGGCCGATACATTGACCAGCGCAACGTATTTTACTTGCCCAGCCTCCGAAAAACTATAACATAGAGGCGAAGATGCATAAACCACCGGTTTTTCGGCAGAACCGATATTTTTATACCCGTGGAGATGCCCTAATGCGGTGTATTGGACCTGTGGTGGGATGGCCTCTGAATAGATTAAGTCTGCATTGCCAATTTTGACCGGTTTTTCGCCGTCAGGCTCCTCTAAAAGTGCGCTGCCCAATTTATTCATGTAAAGATGTGCCGTCAATATATTCACGCCTTTATCATCGCAATAGGTATTGGCTATTTTTTGCCAATTTGCTGCTAAGACCTCATTTAATTTACTTTCTTTCTCTTCGCCTAGATATTGTTTTAAGCGTATTTCGTTAGCATAGGCTGTATGAAGAATACGAATCGGGTAGTCAAATTGCGGTAAGCTCAATTCAATGAAGCCCGTATCTGACTGTAACACGGTGAAACCATCTGTTGCGAAAGGGGTAACCACAGCATGCGGATGCCCGATTAGGATGATGCCCGACGCTCGTGCCAAAGGATCGGGCGCGTCAATCAAATGGGGGGAATCGTGATTGCCCGCGATTGCTATTACTGGGCGTATACCATTCTTGGTAAGACGCTTGATTGTTCGGTAGAATAGCTCGATGGCTTCCACACCGGGATTGAAGGCATCGAACAGATCTCCTGCGATGATCACGAGATCCACGTTTTCCCGGTCTGCGATATCAACGATTTCATCCATGACCAGTACTTGTTCATCTATCCGGGAGAAACTGTCCAATCGTTTTCCTAAATGCCAATCGGCGGTATGCAATATTTTCATGTGAGAGCTTGGATATTTTGCGCAATGTTACAAACTAAGATAAATTTGGCATGAAATGCAATTATAATTGGATGGAATCTTTCAAATGATCAGTTTGGGCCAATATGGGATGAAGTCTTTGCTTTGTGCTAAAGTGTAATGCTGTCGCAGTTGAAATGTTAAAACATGTTAAATGCGTGCCATAAAAGTCATTTAATTGTATTTTTAGTGCTCCAAAATTAAGCTAGGTAGTCATAGACAAGAAATATGCGAAAAGTTTACCTGTATATCTGTTTTTTCTTTATGCTGTTGATGCGCGTAAACGCGCAGGAAATACACGCTATAAAAGGAGAAACTGCTTATCCTTTTTTATTGAAAGATGCCGCACCGGATTCTTTGGAGTCTGAAAAACAGCCTGTATTTGTGTTTTTGCATGGAAGAAGTTTGTCCGGGACAAATTTAGATCGTGTAAAGCGTTATGGTGTATTGTATGCCATCAACAAAGGGCAGGAGGTGCCTGGGATAATTGTTGCGCCACAGTCCCGGGGAGGATGGGATCCGGACAAAGTAATCGAAATTATTGACTATGTTATTGAACATTATAATGCTGACCCCGACCGTATTTACGTTTGCGGCATGAGTATGGGGGGCTATGGTACCATGGATGTGGCTGGTAAATATCCCGAAAGGGTGGCTGCTGCAGTAGCAATATGTGGCGGCGGATCGAGTCAGTATGCATCTAACCTGACGCAGGTGCCGATATGGCTTCATCATGGTACCGCTGATCGTGCCGTGCCAATTTCGGAATCCAGAAAAATTATGAATGCGATCAAAAGAGAAGATCCGGATGCAAATGTGAGCTTAAATGTGATAAAAGGGGGGACGCATGGAAGTGTGGAGCGATTGTTCCATGATGATGCAATTTACAATTGGATGTTGAAATTTAAGAAAAAGCATAAATCTTAGAATCGTGTTGGTCCGGTAGCGGTGTATCGAAAGACAATTTATAAATAAAAAAAGCCTGATGAAGTATTTCCATCAGGCTTTTTTTATTTATTAGCCTTCGTGATCAAATGCAGGCGGTCTTTTTTGAAATTGCGCCATCAATATATTGGGTTGATGGATCAAGTGTGTCTTTGTGAGATACTCGGAGTTGTCGGCATAAATAAACAACAACGTTCCATCTTTGATGGTGTTAATGATAGGGCCTGCAAATTCCCTTGGTACTGCGGGGCAGCCGTAGCTTTTACCGAGTCTGCCTAAGTTTGCTATTGTTCCTGTGCTACAGTAATCGGCGCCATGCATCACAACATATCTTGCTTTTGCATTGTCATTTATACCTTCTTCAAGACCATTTAATACCAAGGAGTAACCATTCTCGCCGTTGTACGTGTTTTCTGTTGTGAAGAACCCTAAAGAACTTTTAAGTGACTCCTGTTGATTTGAAAAATTGACAGCATAGTTTTCTCCGCTATTTTTTCCATGCGCAACCAGTGTGTTGAAAAGTACTCTTTTGTGCGCAAGGTCGAGTACCACAAGCCTTTTTTCCGTTGATGCCAATGAAAAGTCAATGACGGTCATGATGTCCTTGTTGTGGATCGGAAGTTCTTTTCTGCCTTCCATTGCTTGACGAAACGCTTCGTATTTTAATACTTTGCCTAGATTCATTTCATCATACAACGAGTCAACTTCGGTGCGTTGACGTTCGACATTGATACGATGAGTGCTGGTGGTTTGTTGATCTGTTGTTTTTAATTCTTCTTGTGAAGACAATGCTGTATTGAGTGCCATCAAAAGAAACATAAACGTATTTCCCATTCTTCTCCCTTTTCTGTGTAGATGTTTACAAAATTAATTATTAAAGTTAATACATATTTGATTTACAGAATGTTAAATATTGTTAATCAATAACAACGACCAGTGAAGCGAGGTCTTTTGACCGTTTATAGACAAATTGAGCGTGAGATGACGCATTTCTGACGCACATATGCGACTTGGGTGTTGTGCCTAGGCTCTCACTATATTCGATAATGCTGCCATTGGGATTGTTGACTGGAACTCCATGTATATAGGCCCCGGCGGTAAATCGGGTGGCATAAGGTGCGAAACCGGCGTAAGTTTTGGTACCGTCTTCATAATAAAACATCTTGGATTTGTGTTCCTGCACAACAAAGAGGCCTGTTGGAGTTTCCTGGGCATGGGGAGGTTTGTGCCGACCACTCGTCACAGGATTCATGCTTCGGACAAGCCATTCGTTTCCGACTTTTTCCAAGGTGCAGATATTTTGGTTTTTTACATCGACGACATTGATGATCTTGAACTGCACAGTGTCGCTAATAATACGCAGATACCTTTTGGGAACTGTATATTTTCCTTCGAATGAAATACCTTCAATCGGAATTCGAGCTATGCTGTCGGGGCCTTGTATGCGGACGAGCCAGCCGTCCCGACCGTAACGAACAGCTTTGGCGCTGTTAAGATCGTAGAGTGGTGCCGCTTGATAGCGTTCGACGTTGAAACTGTCGGATACGCGTTTATAAGAGTCCCGTTTATAGTCCTGTATTGTTGGGGCTTCGCCTTTTTCATTTTGATAATTCTGTAGAACCCCATACAGCGATGGCGTCTGTTGAAAATTTTCGATAAAGGCCAGGCGTTCTTTGATCTTTTCCCATTGAAAACTGCGTGTGGTGTCTTTGTAAGGATAGCTGTCTTCCAGGGTGTATTTGTTGTAAAGCAGCTCTTTTTTTAAGATAATATCCTCAGCGGTAAGTATTTTTTTCTGCTCAACCTGCTCTTTAGGGGGAGTAGGTTTTTGCTGCTCAGTTTGCTGATTGGTTTTTGCTGTGTTTTTCTTGTCCTGCTGGCATCCCGGCAATAGAAACAATATGCTTAGTATTAAACAGGTTAATCTTCGATTCATATATGGAAGTATAGATTATCGTTTTATACCTTAAACTTAGATAATTAGTTTATTATTTGCAATTTTATTGCAGTTGAAGGAAATAGATTTGCTGTTAAACCTTACTATTCGTTTTGTGAACTGTAACAGATTTTCAATGATAAGGCGTTTATTGCGGTAAAATTTTATTTTAAAGAGCTGTCTTGAATGCGGGGGAGATATTTCTTCGATGATGGATAAAAAGTTAGTTTTGTGATATGAAATAAATGATATGGACAAAATTGTTATTTGCTCGGCGGTGATGCTTGCTCCGGAAGGAGATTTGCTAATGGTTCGTAAAAAAGGGTCTAGCTATTTTCAGCTACCTGGGGGGAAGGTAGGGCCGGAAGAAAGCCGTGAGCAGACCTTAATTCGTGAACTGAAAGAGGAGCTTCGGTATGATGTGAGCAGCATGGAAATAAGCTTTATTGGTAGTCACAGTACACAGGCTGTAAATGAGGTAAATACGGTGGTCGAGGGCTATATCTATTTAATCAAACTGGCAGAGCGTCATGCATTTGAGGCTTATGAAGAACTGGAAGAAGTGCTGTGGATCAGTAGAGCTGATTGGCAAAGTTACCAATGGGCCCATCTGGCATCCGAGTTTGTTCTTCCAAAATGGCTTTCGGGTGATTTTGATCGTTAAATCGTGTAGGGTAAACAAATTAAACCTTTGTTTGTTAGAGTTTTATATAAACTATAAATAAACAAAGATTATGGAAAATCAGCTTTTAAAAGGGGCGAAGGACTTTTTTGACGAAGAGGCGGTCGCTCAGATAGGGCAAGTTTTAAATCAGGATAAAGAAGGGGTAAAGCAGGGTTTGAATGTAACAATTCCCGCCTTGTTTTTAGGTTTAAGCCAACATTCCGATTCCGGTAGTGGGATTTCGGCGATACTTGAAAGGGCTAAGCAGCACTTTGCGAATTTTGATTTCCGCGAGCTTCTCGGTAGTGTAACCAAAGCAGATGAGCCCGCAGCGGATCCTGCTGTGAAAGGCGAGAATGCTCAGGGTTTATTGGGATCAATATTTGGTGGCGGTCTGGATACTGTTTTGAGTACTGTTGCCGGTTATTTGGGGTATGATGGCAGTTCTATTGGGAAATTAATGAATTTTTCTTTGCCCGCGATATTCTCCAGTCTAACAAATAAGGGCCAAAATTGGGATTTTGATCGTATCGGTCATGTTTTGGAGGAAAATAAAACCGCTTTTGCTGCTGCTGTTCCAGCTGGGTTAGGCTTAGGCGCCTTTGGGAAGCTTTTTGATGGTGCACATTTTTCTGCGCCGGAAGAATCCGCGACTGAACATGCAATTCCTGCTGATGTTGTCAAGGAGGTCGATAGGCATAAGTCAAGCTCTATTAATCCGGCAAATGAACTGGAAGCACATAAAGAGCCCTTGTCATTGCCAAGAGCGGAAGATTCCAGGGCAGCAATCGCTGGAACTGGTTCTGGAAGCGGTTCCGGTGGCGGTTGGTGGAAGATTTTAATCGCCCTGGTCGTATTGGCTGCGCTTTGGTTTTTATTTGGAAAAGGCTGTAGTGGAAGCAAGCAAGACGGTGCTACCGACACCAGTGTAAACAATACAAAAGTAGAGTCAGATACTATGAAAACGGGTTCCAGTATGGTCGAGCGCGAGCAAACGGAGGTCATCCTACGAAACGGTGTCAAACTTGCTGCTTTTAAAGGCGGGATAGAGGATCACTTGGTCCAATTTTTAAAATCCGATTATAATTCGATGGGTGAAGATTCCCTGAAAAATACCTGGTTTGATTTCGATAACCTGAATTTCAAAACAGGTACAGCCGAGGTACTGCCTGAAAGTCAAGTGCAACTAAGTAATCTTGCAGCGATATTAAAGGCTTTTCCTGCAGCTAATATTAAGATCGGTGGCTCTACCGACAAAACGGGCAATGAGGATTTTAATAAAAAGTTATCGCTCGAGCGGGCAACGGTTGTAAAGGATTACCTGAGTAAAGAGCAGCTTTCCAAACAGGTGATAGGTGCAGAGGGGTACGGCTCACAGTTTGCCAAGTATATGGCAGATGCGCCAGAATCTGATCGTATTATGGATCGGCATGTTTCGATAAGTGTTCGATAATTGCTTTGTGCAGCATAGCTAGACCGCTGTGAAAATAAAAAAGAGCAGATTCCACTGGAACCTGCTCTTTCCTTTTAGATGTAATGCATGTTGTTTAGAAACTGTAGACACAGGCCAACAGAAATTGTCCTGCAGATTTGGTTGGGCTTAGATCGTTTTTGATGAATCGTTCGGTATTTCCTTTGTCAATTCTGATTTCGGGAATAAATTTGAATCCATGGTAATTATATTCTGCTGTCAAAGTGGTTGCTAGGATATTGGAACTAGGGATTCCATTTTCTTCCTCTTTATGCGTTTGGAAAAACTCTTCGCGTAATCCTAGGCCAAAATGTTCTGAAAAATGAATTCTTGGGTAAAGTGCTACTCCAGAGTAACCCCCACCATCTCTCTTTTTATAATTTGTAGCATTTAAACCAAGGAAAAATTTGGAGGTGAAATCATAATTAGCAACGAGATCGATCAAGGTTCCAGAACTGTAATTGGTTTTACCGCCAGCAGAGGATCCTGTCAGGAAATTGAGATAAAAGCTGCTTTTATCATTGGGGGTATAGGCTAGTTGGGAGCCGACATGGGAAACTCCGTTCATATCTTGATAGACATTCCAGTCGTTAAATAGTCCGACCATTAAAGCCACTTTATCTGAGAAACTATACGTAGCTTTTAAACCAGCGTCTTGAAATGGGCCGGCGCCGAATAAATAAGAAGTTGAATAATGGAAGTTGTAGGTTGGTGATATTACTTCAAAACCCACAAATGTTCCCATGAATCCTGCAGTAAGATTGAGTTTCTCGGTTAGATCATAGCCTACATATAGATTTTGGATATGAAAACTGTTTTTGTCGTCGCCAGCCTGGCCGTCGCCATTCATAATGGATCGATATTGCCCTCTGGGGCCAAAAGATAATTCTCCGACAAATGATGCCTTTTTAAACTTCTTTTTTACAGCCAAATCCACCATCCCAATAGAGACGGAGTTGTTGTCTTCGGTAAAGTAGGTGTTGATGTTAGGTTTGTTTTGAAAATCATATTTCCAATAAGTATCCACTGATCCGGATATTTCTATCCCTTTTTCTTTGGTTTCTTCTTGTGCTGTGGTTATTTTTATTAGAAATACTGATAAAAAGATGGTTGTTAGAAGTTTTTTCATGTTTTTTTGGTTTAAGTTTGATTTTTTAAGGCTTAATTCTTTTGTTTTGTCTGTTTTGTGTTGGTTTTTGTTTAAAAATTAATTGGTAATTATGGTTTTTGTGTTTGTTTTTGTGAAATTATGTAAAAAAAATCATAAAAAATAAAATAGCATAGTATTTTTTTAACAAAAAGACTTTATATTTGAAAAAATTATAAGGGAAAGTAGGTTTTTGTTTTGTTCTTGTATTTTTTTAACAATTTTATTAATATATTGAAAACACTAATCAGTTTAAACAAATGAAAAAAATTATTCCACTCATTGTTCTAGTTCTTTTGGGAGTATTGGGACTTGTATTTCCGTCCATCGACTTGTCTGATTTAAACAAGGCAGAATTTGATACGGGAGATACGGCCTGGTTGTTAACTTCTTCTGCATTGGTGTTGATTATGACACCTGGACTTGCCTTTTTTTATGGCGGTATGGTTAGCAAGAAGAATGTAATTTCAACGATGATGCAAAGCTTTATATGTATGTGTTTAATGACAATCCTCTGGGTCATTGTTGGCTTCAGTTTGGCTTTCGGCGATGATATCGGTGGTATTGTCGGTGATCCGCGTACATTTTTTATGATGAAAGGTACATTAGGGAATGTTGCTTGGGGAGCGCTTCCCACTATACCTTTGGTTTTGTTTGCGATGTTTCAATTGAAGTTTGCGATTATCACACCAGCATTGATTACGGGGGCTTTTGCGGAACGTATTCGTTTTAATTCATTTATGCTATTCATTATTCTGTTCAGTATTTTTATTTATATGCCGTTGGCACATGCTACTTGGCACCCTGAAGGTATATTGGCAAAATTTGGTGTTCTTGATTTTGCCGGGGGTACAGTTGTGCACATGTCGGCAGGTTGGGCAGCATTGGCAGCAGCGATTTATTTAAAAGGACGCAAAATGCAAATTCATAATCCGGCGCGCATAAGCTACGTGATATTAGGTACAGCACTCTTGTGGTTTGGCTGGTTTGGATTTAATGCAGGTTCAGCTGGTGGAGCAAATTCTTTGGCAGCTTACGCTTTTGCGACAACGACTACAGCATCAGCAATGGCCGCCATGGCATGGATATTTGTTGATATCATACGTGGAAAGAAACCTTCAGCAATGGGAGCATGTATCGGTGCCGTTGTAGGTTTGGTTGCGATTACACCGGCAGCTGGTTTTGTCAGTATTCCACATGCGATGATCATTGGCTTGGTTGGCGCGTTGGTTAGTAATCTGGTTGTATATCTGAGAAGTAAAACAAGTATCGACGACACCTTGGATGTATTCCCTTGTCATGGGGTAGGTGGCATGGTTGGTATGGTACTTACCGGTGTGTTTGCCCATCATAACATTAATCCTGTTGTTGTGGACAATGGTTTATTTTTTGGCGAAACGAAGTTGTTTTTTGTCCATATGGTCGCACTATTTGCCGTGTCATTTTTTGCCTTCGTTGGTTCACTTGTGCTATTGAAGATCACCGATCTTATTGCTCCATTACGCGTCGAAGAGACAGATGAAGAGCTTGGTTTGGATGTTTCTCAACATGCAGAAGCATTGTAACCTAGTGTCGCAGCATAACGCATAGTTTATCCCAAACAATCTACTGCTTAGCGGTACATTGTTTGGGATATTTTTTGCATTTTTGTCCTGCCAGGAGGGGAATGTATGATACTATGTGCTATTTCCAGCAACTGTGCCTCTAAAAAGATTTTCATGACTACTGAAATTAAAGATACTTTGCGTTCTGATTTTGAAAAAATGATGCGTTATTCCCTACAGAAAAATGGTGATTTCGGTTTTAACCTGTTTGGCGAATATGCAGTATCTGTATTAAATTTTTATGTCGGGAGTTCAATTTTGCCGCTCAACGAAAAACGTGCGGGTGCCCTGTTCCTTGTAAATCTCTACAATGCAGGTATCAGAAATGCAATCACGCCGGAAGATATTGAGGAAATAGCTGATGTACTCACACAGGACAAGACGCTAAACTACCCGCTATTAGCTCCGATCTTCGACTAATGTTTGGTCCATACAAGATCGCCGGTTTCATAGCCACATTGCAGGGCATAGGTTAAAAATTCATTTCTGATTTTATCTGGAATCTCCGTCTCACGGCCCAAAATCCACATATAGTCTAGATTGTCGCCAAAAATGAGTGCGTATTTATAATCCGGCGTTATTTTTACAATATTATATCCACTGTAGAAAGGACCAAAGAACGATACTTTGAGTGCGCCTTCATTGGGACTGTTGACAAATTTGGCTTTTCCGATAGACTGTTTCCAGCGTTCTTTGTCTTCGGAGTACCCTTGGTTATTGACACGTATCGTACCATTTTTATTTTTGCTATATTCCGCGGAAACTTGACTTAAGCCTTTTTCCCAATAGAAGTCGAGTCTAGCTATTTCAAACCATTTTCCAAGATATTTATCCAAGTCAAAAGGATCCACGACGTCAGGTCGCGAGACGACAGGTTTAAAGGCGTTATAAGCCACAGCCCCAAGTGCTATGCCAGTTAATAGTAACAGTGATTTTTTCTTATCCATGTTCATCTTCGAATATGTTTATTGTTAAAACAACAATTTTGATACCAATAAGGTTTAGACATACCGAGCTATTTTACTAATTTTGTTGACTAAAATTTTTATCGGTGTATTCAAGGGAAGAGATAAAACAATTGAAACAATTATTCTGGACGAAGTTTGGCCAATTTATGGCTTTACATGCATCGGCAGATGGGGAGAAGGCAAATTGGATTAACTATAAGACAGGTATTAAGCATTTATACTTCAGAATGGATGCGGATAAGAAGCTGGCAACTATTGCGATACAGTGGTCCCAACCTGATGCTGGGCTCAGGGCATTAATGGCAGAACAATTTCTTCAGTTTAAAGTATTGTTGCAGGATCTTCTTGAAGAAGAGTGGATTTGGGACATGGACGGAATGGACGAATATGGAAAGCCGATTTGTCGGATCTATACAAGCTTAAACGGTTACAGTGTTTTTAAAGAGGATGACTGGGCCGAGCTCATTTCTTTTTTTAAGCCTCGAATAATTGCTTTGGATGAGTTTTGGTCTTCGGCTAAGTATACGTTCGATATTTTCAAATAATTAACATTCAGTATAGTAAGATGAGTTATTACAGGTCTGATTCCGCTTTTCAAATCCAGTTTGTGGGGGCGAACGGCGTTTTTCTAACAGGTAGGAGCTTCGTCATCATTTAAAACAACAATCTAATGAAAAAAATGATCAAGGGTTTGCTGGCAATGGCATTGTGTTTTCAGCTTTCTTCGGTATTTGCGTGGGGGACAACAGGGCATCGTGTCGTGGCTGAAATTGCGGAACGCCATTTGACTAAAAAAGCCAAAAAGAATATTGGAAAAATTATTGGACAGCAAAAGCTGGCCTATTGGGCCAACTGGGGGGATTTTATCAAATCAGATCCCAATCCTGAATTTAAAAAACTGGGAAATTCTCATTTTATAAATTTAAACTCAAATTTACCCTGGGCCGATTTTCAATTGGGTTTAGAAAATTCAGCTGATGAGAATCTGTATAAGACAGCGCTCCGTATTGAGAAATCCTTTGCAGATAAGACTATTCCAATGGATCAACAAAAGCAAAACCTGTATTTCTTGATCCATATTCTGGGCGATGCGCATCAACCCATGCATGTTAGCCGTGCCGAGGATCAAGGTGGTAATAAGATTGAAGTAAGCTGGTTTGGAAAAAAATCAAATATTCACCGTGTTTGGGATAGTGATTTGGTCGACAATGAGAAGTATAGTTATACCGAGTTTGCAACTGTTTTAGATGTGAATAACAAAAAAGAGAATGAACAGCTGGCGGCTGGAGAGCTCGCTAACTGGTTGTATGAATCAAATCAATTGGCTGAAAAGATTTACGCTGACATAGCTAATAATGCCAATTTATCGTACTCCTATGTTTATCAAAACAAGGATATTATGGAGCAATGTATGCTAAAAGGTGGCTTGAGGCTAGCTAAAGTATTAAACCGAATTTTTGGTTAATATTACGGCTACCATAAATTATTAAAAAGGCGTATCCTGAAACGATACGCCTTTTTTGTCGTAGTACGTTATTGCGATCACATTGATTTTATGCTTTCATTTAAACAATGTCCCTAGATTAGTTGTTTCCTCTGTATTAAAATCAATTTCAATGACTATCCCGCAATTATTTAAAAAAATTGTTCCCTTTGCCAAACCTTATCGTCAGTTGATTATTTATACCTTGCTATTAACGGTAGTGGGGTCTTTTGCTGCGCAAATAAACGCTTTTATTTTACGTTATACAGTCGATCGGATTAATGATCTGATGGTCGCCAAAGAACCCTTATCAAAAGGCATGTATCTAGTAGGCATGATCAGTATTATTTTGTTAATTAAAGAAATTGTCTACGCTTTTGTTCAGTTTGGTCAGAAATTTTACGGAGAGAAACTTCGAATTTATATCGCACGGGACTTCTCTCAATCCATTGTAAACCGCATTTTAACCTATAAGTTAGCCTTTTATACCTCAAGTGATAATGAGAGTGGAAAATTGGCTACCCGAATAGACGCCGGTATTAGCTCGTTGACACGTTTAGTCCAAAATTTCTTTATTGATATTCTGCCTTTGTTTGCAAATGCAATCATAGCATTAATCTGTATGTTCTATGCTAATGTATATGTAGGGCTGGTGGGAGTGGCTGTTATTCCTTTGTACCTTTATATTAGTCAGACTCAAGCCTCCAAGTTGACAGGCTTTAGGCGGCAGATGCGCAATTACAGGGAGTCGAAAAATAACCGGATCATTAGTTTGATCGATTCAATTTTAGTAATTAAATCATTCGTTCGGGAGCCAGAAGAAGCTAAACGTCATGAAAAGATCCAATTTGAAATGACGGAGAATCAAATGGAAACTCGAAAAACGAGTTTTCTTTATGATAGCATTAAAAATTTTGTCGAACAGATTGCTGTCGTCATTATCATCGTTTTAACTGCTTATCTTGTTCTCTCTGGCCAAATTACTATTGGTGCGATTATGTTTCATATCATGTTATTTAATAACGTTTCGGCGCCGATACGTCAGTTGCACCGTATTTATGATGAGGTAAACGATGCCCTGATCTATTCAGAATCTTTCTTCGAAATTTTGGAATCTGACGAGCATATTGAATCAAAGGGTGATTATAAGCCAGCACATATTCAAGGACATTTGGCGTTACGGAATGTATTTTTTGAATATCCAAATGGAACCGTTGCTTTAAAGGACGTGAATTTTGAGATCAAGCCGAATGAAATCACAGCTTTAGTGGGGCTGAGTGGGGCCGGGAAAAGCACGATTATCAACTTATTGGATAAATTTTATGAACCTAGCAGTGGCCAAATTTTTTTGGATGGGGTAGATCTGGCAAAGTATGATACAGCGTTTCTCCGTCGACATATCGGTATGGTATTGCAGCGTAATCATATTTTTAAAGGGACTATCTTTGAAAATATCGAGTATGGTAAGATGGGAAGTTCTAGGGAAGAAATTATTGAAGCAGCCAAGAAAGCCTATATTCATGAGCAGATTATGGATCTGCCCAAAGGTTACGATTCAGATGCGCAGTCACTATCAGGGGGCCAACAGCAGCGGATCGCCATAGCCCGTTTATTTTTAAAAAATCCACCGATTATTTTTCTCGACGAGCCTACGGCTAATTTGGACGCCATCGCGACCGAACAGATTAAAAATAGTTTGGATGCCATAAAGAAAGACCGTACAGTAATTATCGTTTCCCATAGTATCTCTCAGATCATCGATTCCAATGCCATTGTGGTTATGGAAAAGGGAATGGTGGTGGAGAAAGGGCAACATGAAGATCTATACGCACATAAAGGAACTTATTATGATATTTTCTCAGCAATGGCCAATAGTTTAAACCTGAGTAAAATAAGCCGAACATTACACGCAGATGAAAAGTGAGGGTATTATTAACTTGTGCGACTATGTAGAATCATGCCAATGACCACCATGACAATACCAATACAGGAATATACATTCGGAAGCGCCGCCTGCAGGATAAGAATTTCGCCAACCAACGTAAAAATGACTTCCATGGCCTGTGTTGCCTCTACAGCTGCCAATGCTTTATGGTCCTGATGAACGAAATCGGTAGCTGAGAAAAATAAAAGTGTGGCAATTACTCCCGAACAGATGGCTACTAAAAAGGTTTGGAAAAGTTGACTATCAGTAGGCAGACCATTATCTAAATAGCCAAATAGGCTCAGGATAATCCAAAATGGCATACTACAGAGTGTCATACCGAGTGTACGTTGAAAAGCATCCAATCTATTGTTCGATATTTTCATCATTTTACGGTTACCTAAGGGATAGGCAATAGCGCCGATCAACACTGGGATGGTTCCCAATAGCATTGTATTTAAGGAAGTTGACTGAGCTTCTGAAATTTGCATCAAAAGAATACCTAAAAAAATAAGGATGGAGAAGAGGAGTGAAGCTTTTGAAATGCTTTTTCGTTGCCCTTTTTTATCAAGTAGCGGACCAATAAACATGCCGGCTATAATGGTGAATTCGAAGGTGCTAGCTACGAGCCAAGATGGGCCATAATTTGCGCCATAGGTAAGTGTTGCATAGAATAGCCCGAATCCGATCGTACTCCAAAGAAGCCATTGCCAAAGGTTGGATTTGATTTCTTTGAGTAAATCGATGAGGTTTCCTCTTATGGCAACAATGATAAGTAAGATTGGAAGCATCCAAATAAAACGTAAAGACGCTGTCCATTGCCAACTTCCTCCGGAGACTGCCATAATTCGGTTTAGAACAAAGGTGCTGGCAAAAAATAATGCAGCTAGCGTTCCTAAAAAAAGTGCATTTTTTTTATTCTTTTTTATTGTAAATTGGATTGGCATAAATAAAAGGAGTGCGATGTATACTTAACTTTGTGAAAGTAAGCAAATGTCCGTTCAAATGGAAATGAAACAAAAACTAATTGATTTTTATCGCGATTTTCTCATTTAAAATTCCTTATTTTGCCTAATCAATAAAACAAGTAGTAAGAAAATTAATCAAGATGATTATACAACCAAGAACTAGAGGTTTTATTTGTTTAACCTCGCATCCACAAGGGGCTGCGCAAAACATTAAAAATCAAATTGAATACGTGAAATCCAAAGGTGAGATCGCGAATGGTCCAAAGAAAGTATTGGTAATCGGTGCTTCTACTGGATTTGGTATTGCATCTCGGATTTCTGCAGCATTTGGTTCTGGAGCTGCTACAATCGGTGTATTTTTTGAAAAACCTGCGGCAGAAGGCAAGCCAGGAACTGCTGGATGGTACAATTCGGCAGCTTTTGAGAAAGAAGCCCATGAGGCGGGATTATATGCCAAAAGTATCAATGGCGATGCGTTTTCGGACGAAGTGAAAAAACAGACTATTGAACTTATTAAAAAGGATCTAGGACAGGTTGATTTAGTGGTTTATAGTTTGGCATCACCACGTCGTACGCATCCAAAAACTGGCGTAGCACACGCTTCTGTTTTGAAACCGATACAAGAGCCTTTTACCAACAAAACGGTAGATTTTCATACGGGTGTAATTTCAGACATTACCATTCAGCCAGTTGAAAATGAAGAAGATATTGCGAATACTGTAGCTGTTATGGGTGGAGAAGACTGGAAGTTTTGGATCGAAGATCTTAAAGCTGCTGGTGTGTTAGCTGAAGGAGCAAAAACAGTTGCCTATTCTTACATAGGTCCTGAACTTACTTATCCAATTTACCGTAATGGTACGATTGGTCGTGCAAAGGATGATTTAGAAGGAACAGTGCCTGCAATAAACGCGATTTTGAGCGATATTAATGGTGTATCCTATGTATCGGTGAATAAAGCCTTGGTTACGCAATCAAGTTCAGCTATTCCAGTTGTTCCTTTATACATTTCTTTATTGTATAAAGTCATGAAGGAAAAAGGTATTCACGAAGGTACAATTGAACAAATGCAACGTTTGTTTGCTGAGCGACTTTATACCGCTGACGGAAAGGTATTGCTTGATGACAAAGGTCGTATCCGTGTTGATGACTTAGAAATGCGTGAAGATGTTCAGGCTGAAGTTGCAGCATTATGGGAGAAAGCAACAACCGAAAATTTAGCCGAAATTTCAGACATTGAAGGTTACCGTAACGAGTTTTTCAATTTGTTCGGTTTCAATTTCGACGGTATCGATTACAACGCTGATACCAATGAAGTTGTTGGTGTACCTAGTATTGAAGGTTAATTTTAACGGATATACCTACAAAAAGAGCGGATAATGTTTAAACATTATCCGCTCTTTTTGTAGGTATATCTTTGATGCTATGTTTATATGTTTGGGAGACTATGGTGTCAGCTCCCGCCGCTTTTGATAGAGTAGGTTGCCAACAACGGCAAAACCAATAGAGACCATAATGGTACTAAATGGGTATATCGCTGTCATACCCATATTATTGGCCACAAAGCCAACTAAAGGGCCTGTGATACCTAGTGAAATGTCTATAAATAGTCCGTAAGCAGCCAGAGCAGAGCCTTGTTGACTTTGATCTACCCGCTTAATGGCTTCGACACCAAGCGCTGGAAATACCAGTGAGAAGCCAAAACCCGTTAATGCTGCGCCCAATAGAGTCCATAATGGATCAATAGCCACGGCGATAACCATGAGACCTAATGCTTCAACGAAAAGACTTACTAAAGCAACTTTAAGTCCGCCATATTGGTCAATAACCTTATTGAAAATAAGCCGTGTTAAAATGAAGAATACGCCAAATATAGTTAAGCAAGCTGCGCCATTTTGCCAATTGAAATGTTCATAGTAAAGCGTCATAAAAGTGGAGATACTGCCAAAGCCTAGACCTCCTAAAGCAAGACAGATTCCAAAAGGTGCTACTAAAAGCAATACGCGTTTAAAACTCACTTTTTCAGCCTTTTTTCGTGCCACTTGGTAGGGTGTTTTAGCGCGACAATAAAAATAACCAAGGAGGCCAACTGCACTGGTCAGTAGAGCCAAAGCTTCGTAATTGATATGATCCACCATCAAAACACCTAAGGGGGCACCAATAGCCAATGCACCATAGCTGGCTATTCCGTTGAAAGAAATCGCTTTTGCGGCATGTTCATCGCCGAGTTCCATTAATGCCCAATTTATTGGGCTCGCGCCCACCAGCCCCTCTCCAATTCCAGTAAACAAGCGGGTAATAAGCAGAAGCCCTAAACTGATAAAAGGCTGTGATTTAAATAAGAAAACAAGGAGCAGAAGAAGTCCAGATAATGCAAAAAATAACATGCTGCGCAAAACTGAAATCTTGGGGCCCTTGGTGTCCACAATTTTTCCTGCATAACCGCGGAGTAAGAATGTAGCAACATACTGAACACTAATGACCAATCCCGCAATAATTGTATTAAATCCTAAAGTCTGGTGAATAAAGATGGGAAGGGTTGCAAGCGATAGGCCGATTGTGAAATAACCAAGGAAAGTTAAAGAGACATAGCCTAAAATCTTTTGATTGACCTCCCGAAGAGAAATTGTCATTATAAAAAATTTTAGGCGAAATTACGTCTTTATGCTTGTTTTTAGAAATAAAATCAATAAACAACTGTCTCTTTAATATCACAATTTTTCTCGAGCCATTCTTGATCAAATTGTTTTGGTGAAATTCTTTTGCCTTGATAGATATAGTAAACTTTTTCAGATTCACCCTTTACTGGAGGGCCGGGGATTTTATTGACAATCTTCTCTTCAGGACAGTCTTGTATTAAAGCCTGTTCTTTGACTTGACGAGTTTTACATGAAGTGAACGCAATTACAAAAATAAAAAGGTACAATAGTTTATTCATGAGTTTAGTTTTAATACAGCTGTTAACGTAGGCACTGTCTAAAATGCGACATCAATTTATTCAATAGTGTACAACTTTTTGATCGACTCTTTGTTCTATAAAAGATACCTGAAAAGTTAGAAACGCGACAGGAGAAATTGACATAGGAAAAATTAAATAATTGATCGTAGAAAACATGAGAAGAAAAGCAACAGCCCAATGGAATGGCAATCTGAAAGAAGGAAAAGGTAGTCTGACTACAGACAGTACAGCGTTGGATCATACGCAATATTCATTTTCGACACGTTTTGAAAATGGTATTGGGACAAATCCCGAAGAATTATTGGCAGCAGCGCACGCTGGATGTTTCACCATGCAATTGAGCGCTTATCTTTCTGAGTCTGGTTTTGTTCCCGAGGAATTAACGACAGTGTCAACAATTGTATTCGAAAACGGTTCAATTGTGCGATCTGAACTGGAGCTGAAAGGAAAGGTCCCAACGATTACAGAAGCTGAGTTTCAAACAATAGCGCATAAAGCAAAGGAAAACTGTCCTGTGAGTAAGGCGTTCAGTTTCGAGAAAACCTTAGATGCAAAGCTAGGCTGATAAAGGTACAGTATTGAACAAAAACCCGGTCTTTTTTCGTAAAAAGGAGAAAAAGCTGTTATTTTGAGAATATCATAAATAATTAGCAATATTGAATTTTAATCAATTGAGTTTTGGTTCAGAGAAAGAAAAATAAGTTAAGTTCAGCAGCGCTTGCGGAAAAGAATCTGGAGGCTGGAAAGGTCTTTTTGGAAAAGTATGCACAACAAGATGGAGCTGTTGTATGTGCCTCGGGTTTGCACTATAAGGTATTAACAAAGGGGGCGGGGCAGATTCCCAAAAAGTCCGCGAAAGTTATCTGTCATTATAAAGGCGAGCTTTTAGACGGAACCGTATTCGATAGTTCGTATAAGCGGAAGCGTCCCGAAACGTTTTATATCAATGAACTCATAGTCGGTTGGCAAGAAGCAATTTCAATGATGCCTGTTGGGTCAATCTGGGAAGTGTGTCTTCCACCAAAGCTGGCTTATGGAAAGGAAGAATTGTTACCTCGAAAAGGAGGGGAATGTACGTTGATATTTCAGATTGAGTTGATTGCCATTTTAGCTTAACACAAAAAAGACTTTCATAAAAAAGCCCGCATCTTATTATGCGGGCTTTTTTATGAAAGTTTATTTTTTTATTCTACTTCTTTGATCTTAGCATTGATTTCGGCAGTTTTAGCTTCGTCTTGCATAAAAATATAGTAGTTCTTTAAATTCGTTAAAGCATCTACATTTTTGGGCTGCAAAGAAACTGCTTTCTCTAAGTACGGAAGCACTGGCTTTAATTCTGCTTTAATCTTATTTAATTCTGCATCATATTGGGCCTGCGTCAATTTTCTGTTATTATTAACAACATTTAATTTTTCACGTGTTTTGTTCATCAACGTGATCGCCAAATTTGTATTTGCTTCAAAAAAGTTAGGGTCGATCTCCAAAGCCTTTTTGTATGCTGCAACTGCTGCATCCTCATTTTTTGCTGAAGATTGGGCAATACCTAAGTAATAATTTAAGCTTTTATTGTTTGGATCTTTTGCTAATTGTGCTGTAATGGCATCAATTGTTTCTTTTTCGTGACCTGTAATCAAATTCAATTCGATGTTTTGAGTCATTGCTGCATTGTCATCTGGATAAGCTTCAGCTGCTTTTTTTGCATATTCAAGTGCTGAAGTCGTATCTTGCATAGAGAGGTACAATTTAGGTAAATCGACCATAATCGTTTTATGCGAAGAGAAATCTTTTCTTGGAATTAGTTCTTTATAACGTTCCACAGCATTCTTATAATCTTTGTTTGATAGTGCTGCAACGCCACTGTAATAAGTAACTAATGTATCTCCAGGAAGATATGTCAATGCTTTTGTAAAGGAGCTATAAGACTCAGCATATTTTTGTGCTTGATAGGCTTCTGCACCCAAATTGAAATTATATTGTCCCAGAATTTGTTCTGCAACAGTAATATTCGCTTTATTTGCACCGTCTGTATCGAGCTGTTTTGCTCTAGCAATTCCGTCCTCAGCCAATTTCGCTAATTCAGATGACTTATCTATTGTTGATAGGTTTGCATTTACCAATGCGTATACCGTCCATGCCTCAGCATTATCTTTTGTTTTGTCATTGACAACAGCTGCGTCAATAGCTTCTTTTGCCGATTTCAAATTGGAGATACCCAATTGAACTGTACCAGCGTCTTTCAATTCTTGGAATTTCGCCAGGGCTGACTTCGCCTTTTTAACATTACCCGTCTGCGCAAAAGAAACTGAGGTAGATACAGTACCTATTGCTGCTAATAATAATAGAGATTTTAAATTCATATCTATTTAACTGTTAATTGATTCAATAATAAATTCACTCTGTCTAATTGTGATGCGTCATCAATAAGCTTATAATATTTAGCCAAAGCTTTAAGCGCATTGACATCATAAGGCTTAATCTCATTTGCCTTCAACAGATACTCGATGGTCAACTCTTGTATATCTTGGTTGGAAGGTTCCTTTAATAAAGTCTCCAGATTAATTAGTCCTAATGCAAGATTAGATTCATAATTATTCGGATCCAACCGCAATACATTATTATAATACTCTTTCGCTCGTTTTATATCATTGGCGTTTTCATAAGAATAGCCCGCAATATAGTTCAGTTCGACATTTTCAGGTTCTAAACGAATGGCATCAGCAATGACATTTAAGATAGCGTCATAAGAATTATTGGCTGAATACACATCAATTAATCTAAAAAGTATCTGTTTATTTTCAGGAAATATAGCATGTCCTTTTTCAAGAACGTTCAAGACATCCTGTTTAGTACCTCCGAGCGAATAAATCTGTGCCAATTCAAGAAAGTAATTAGGTTTGGGATGTTCACTTTTAATGAGTTCGTCATAATATTTGATCGAATTCATATAATCTTTATTCTTGCCGGAGAGTACGGCCAGATTATATTTGAGATCATTATTTTTGAAGCCAAGTGAATCTATTCGAAGGTAAGCTTTATACGCTTTGTCAAACTTGCCATCTTTTAAAGCCAAAGCTCCCTGATAAGAGATGGCTCCAGCAAGATTTTGACGAATATAGTCCATCTCTGCAGGAAAGTTTCGACGTGCTTTTTTTTGATCCAGAAGCTTAAGTGATTTGATGGATACGTCGATAGGATCCATTTTATATGGCTGCTTCCTTGTTGAATCTGCAACTGCCAAGGAGCTATATACCAATGCTCTTAAAAGATTATTGTTGACAGAAGCTGAATCTTTCTTCGATTGGAAGGCGGCGTCTGCAAACTTTCGCGCATTTTCAAGATTTTTAAATTCGCCAGTTTTGGTATATAAAGCAAAACTGTTGCTGCCCTCTTTCAGATTGGATTGGGCAACAACAGTTAAACTACTTGCAGATATTAACAATGATATCAGTAAGTTTTTCATTAGACTATTTATTCTTCGTTTAAGTCCGTGTTTTCTTCAGAAGTTGAATCGCCATTTTCCGTTGACTCTTCGGTCAGTTCAGACTCTTCTTCAGATTCTTCTTCACGATCGACTTTCGTAATAGAAGCGATCTCGTCGTTATCTTTTAAATTAATGAGTCTTACACCTTGTGTTGCACGTCCCATTACTCTTAATTCTTCCACAGCAATACGGATAACAATACCAGACTTGTTGATGATCATTAAATCTTCGTTGTCTGTAACGCCTTTTATCGCAACGAGTTCGCCTGTTTTATCTGTAACGTTGATTGTTTTCACACCTTTACCACCACGATTCGTTACGCGATAATCCTCGATATCTGTCCGTTTTCCGTATCCTTTTTCAGAAACGACCAACACGGTAGTTTCCGAATCATTCACACTAATCATGCCAATCACTTCATCACTTTCGGCTCCCAAGGTGATACCACGTACACCTGTTGCCGTTCTGCCCATTGGACGAACTGTAGATTCATTGAAACGAATTGCTCGACCAGAACGGAGAGCCATGACAATTTCACTGCTTCCAGTAGTCAAACAAGCTTCAATTAATTGATCGCCTTCATTAATATTGATGGCATTGATACCGTTTGCTCTTGGGCGAGAATAGGCTTCCAAAGACGTCTTCTTAATCGTACCTTTTTTGGTACACATAATAATGAAGTTGTTTTCCAAATATTCTTGGTCTTTCAAGTTCTTCACCAGGATGAAGGCCTTGATTTTTTCTTCTTTTGGAACATTGATGATATTTTGAAGTGCTCGACCTCTAGAAGTACGGCTTCCTTCAGGAATCTCAAATGCACGCAACCAGAAACAGCGACCTGCCTCTGTAAATAGCAGCATATAATTATGTGCTGAGGCTGTGATGATATGCTCGGTAAAATCTTCTTCACGTGTGTTTGTGCCAATTGATCCACGACCACCGCGTCCCTGACGTTTGTATTCGGATAATGGAGTACGTTTTACGTAACTATTGTGGGAGATTGTGATAACGATTTCTTCATCATCAATAAAATCTTCCATACGCATATCTTCAGCAGAGTGTACAATCTGAGATCGACGTTCGTCACCGTATTTTTCCTTGATTTCAATTAACTCGTCTTTGATAATTTTCATACGAAGCTCTTCGTCTTCCAATATCGATTTCAAATAGTCAATTGTTTTCATCAATTCAGCATATTCCTCTTTAATCTTATCACGTTCCAGTCCTGTTAGACGACGTAAGGTCATATCGAGGATCGCGCGAGCCTGAAGGTCGGACAGGCCAAATTTTTCCATTAATCCAACGCGTGCATCTTCTGGTGTATCCGAGTTACGGATCAATTTGATGACTTCATCCAAATGATCTAAGGCAATTAAATACCCTTCTAGAATATGAGCACGTTTTTCAGCTTCTGCCAGTTCATAGCGTGTACGTCTAACGATTACATCATGTCTATGCTCCACAAACTCATGAATCATATCTTTCAGATTCAATAGCATTGGCCTTCCTTTAACTAAAGCAATGTTGTTTACTGAAAATGAAGTTTGTAGCGCTGTATATTTAAACAAATTGTTTAAAACAACATTTGCATTTGCATCACGTTTGATGTCGTACACAATACGCATACCCGTACGGTCAGATTCATCACGGATGGCAGAGATACCTTCTAGTTTCTTCTCATTAACCAGTTCGGCTGTACGCTCGATCATATTCGCCTTGTTCACCTGATAGGGAATTTCGGTAACAATAATCTGCTCTCTTCCAGACTTGGTTGCTTCTATTTCAGCTTTTGCACGCATGACAATACGGCCACGTCCCGTATTACAAGCATCTTGAACCCCGGCATAGCCGTAGATCAATGCACCTGTAGGGAAGTCTGGGCCTTTGATGTGCTGCATCAATTCTGGAACCTCAATATCACGATTATCAATAAAAGCGATTGTACCATCGATAACCTCAGATAGGTTATGTGGAGCCATATTTGTAGCCATACCTACAGCAATACCCGAAGCTCCATTTACCAGGAGGTTTGGAATACGCGTAGGAAGGACTGTTGGTTCTTGTAAGGAATCGTCAAAGTTATTTTGGAAATCAACAGTGTCTTTGTTGATATCGGATAGCATTTCCTCGGCAATTTTCTTTAATCTTGCCTCAGTGTAACGCATCGCCGCAGGTGGATCGCCATCAATGGAACCGTAGTTACCTTGACCATCTACCAAAGGGTAGCGTAAACTCCAATCTTGAGCCATACGAACCATGGTGTCATAAACGGACGAATCACCATGTGGGTGATACTTACCTAATACGTCACCGACGATACGGGCAGACTTTTTGTAAGGCTTGCCACTGGTAACCCCTAAGTCCAGCATGCCATAAAGAACACGTCTGTGTACTGGTTTCATGCCATCACGGGCATCAGGAAGTGCTCTTGATACAATGACAGACATGGAATAGTCAATGTAGGCAGACTTCATCTGATCCTCGATGTTGATTGGGATAATCCGGTCGTTTGCCGGAACAAGATTGTTGTCGTTTTCTGTTTCTTCAGCCATATGAATTTGGTTTCAATAAAACTAGTAAGCAAGCCCTGTAAACTGGCTTGCTACGCATGCGAAGTTACAAAAATTTAACCTCAAAAGCGAATGATTTAAGCCCTAATATACACAAAAAAGACAATCTTTTATGGATTGTCTTGGTACTTATGGGGTATCGTTTTTATTTGATTTTTTTAAAGCGGAGTCGAATCGAATTGCCTATGACAATTAAGTCTGAAAAGGCCATGCTTAAGGCTGCAAGCATAGGTCCGAGAAAGCCCACAGCGGCAAGCGGTATGGCCACAATATTGTACGCGAAGGCCCAAAATAGATTTTGTTTTATTGTCAATAGGGTATGGTGACCAATCTTTAGCAGCTTTTCAATGGATTTAAGATCATTGTTTAATAAAACCACCTTGGCCGATTGAATAGCAATATGTGTCGAATCACCGAGCGAGATGCCAACATCGGCAGCAGCTAATGCCGGAGCGTCATTGATACCGTCACCAACCATTGCGGTAGGGCCATTCTTTTTGAGCTTGAACAATATTTCTAGTTTTTCTTCTGGCGACTTATCCCAGTATACATCAGCAATACCAAGCTTTTGCGCTGTGCGTTCACATTTACTTTGTCGATCCCCACTCAAAAGAATAGGGCGTATCCCTTTATCTTTGAGGTATTGGATGAGTTCCTTTGCATAGGGCTTAATCTGATCTTCCAATACAATGCCAGCAATTACAACGCCATTGATTGTTAAGGCAAGATCATAGCGATTGGAGTAATCCTTTTCACCAAGTTTTGCATTGCAAATGGAATAGTTATTACCATTTGTGTCTGTAGCAAATATCCCTTTCCCTTTTATTTCATTGACTTCCTTAAAGATAATGCGGTAAGATTTTATCTCCTTGAGTTGTTTTCGGATCGACTTGGCAATCGGATGACTCGAATAACTCTCCAATTGTGCTATGATCGATTCGACTTGCGATTGTTCAATACCAAAGGTCTGAATTGCTTTGATATTAAAATCACCAGTTGTTAAGGTGCCCGTTTTGTCAAATACCATCTGTTTGAGATCGGACATCTCCTCAATGGTGCTTCCGCCTTTGATCAGTATTCCTTTTTTTGCGGCTCTTCCCAGACCAACCATGACAGCTGTAGGTGTTGCTAACCCCATGGCGCATGGGCAAGATACAACAAGTGTAGCTATCGCATTCATGAGGGATTGTTGGAGCGGTAATTGTGCAATAAAGTAAGTAATAAAAAAAGTGAAAAATGATATCGTAACGACGATTGGGACGAAATAAGCGGCTACTTTATCACCGAATTTTTGAATAGGTGGCTTTTTACTTTGTGCATCTTTAATTAATTGAATAATTTGATACAGTACACTTTTAGACCCAACTTTGGTCGCCACGATTCTGATATTTCCTTCAGTTAGTAACGTACCACCAATGACAGCATCATATTTGAGTTTTTCAATAGGTAGACTTTCTCCGGTTAGCATAGATTCGTCCACCCAAGCCTGTCCTTCCAAAATATCGCCATCAACAGGTATCTGATTTCCTGAATTTACCTTTAAAATATCACCTGATTTAATATCTCGGGCTAATATCTCTACTTCTTGGTCGTCTTCAATTTTAATAGCAGGTATATCCTGATATTTAACCAATTCTTTGATTGCTGATGTGGTTTTGGTAACGGCTCTTTTTTCGAGGACATTCCCCAAAAATACCAATGTTATAATTGTTGCGCATGTTTCGTAGAACTGGTAATCATGCCCTAGATTATAATATGTTCCAATGAGGCTATAGCTAAACGCAGCTGTAGATCCAACAAAGATGAGTACATCCATATTGGGCATTTTGTTCCAGATGGAACGGAATGCGCTGATTCCAAAATAGGAAAAACCAATGATATAAACTGGGACACATAGCGCAAGTTGGATATAGGGATCATGCAGAATGGGTAAGTCTGTAAACATGTGGCTCCACAGGGGGATGGTGAAGATGAGGCAGCAAAGGAACTTAAAATCAATAGATTTCCAAAAGCTAGGCTTCTTATCCTTACCCGAAATAACTTTGTAACCCAAAGACTCGATACCTTTGACCAGCACAGGTATTTGTTCCAGGGGGATCTCCGAAAATTTCACTTCATCTGAGGCGAAATCGACGTAGATATCCTTAGCGCCGTTGTTTTCTAGGTATTTGTGGATTGAAATAGCACAATTTGCACAATGCATTCCGCTTACGTTAAGTTCAGTCTGCACGTTCGATTCCTTCATTTAATAGCATGTAATGTCTTTAGGCAAAGATAGCTATTTCCTGATAATGCTTTTTACGTAAAGTAAAATTGTTTAGTTTAGCAAGCCTGTTTGGGACCGTTTTACATGAACTATCGTGCATAGCGAATGGGAGAACATTAAAATTTGACTAGACAGACAACTTAAGCTTGTGTAAAAAATGACAAAACCAATTTCAATTTCTTTTATTGTACGAATTATACTGCTGATTGCGTTAACGGCATCATTTGTTCAATTTGAAACCTTTTATATGCAGCGGGAGGTCATCCGGAATATGGCTTACGGCTTAAATACTTTTCTAACAGCTAGTGTCCTGATCTCAATCGGTCATTTTATCCTTGTAAAACTATACAACAGTCGAAATGAACAGCAGGTTGTCCGGGGTAATTTTGTGCTCGGAATTACACGTGTAGCTACAGTAGGCAATGTTTTTTTTATTATAGTCAGCCTAATGATAGCGGTTGGTATTAATCCAAAAGATTTTATCACCAGCATGACAATTGTCGCAATGGCGATTGCGGTAATTTTTAGAGAATATATCACGAATATGATATCCGGTTTGATTATTATGTTTTCGGATCAATTTTCCGTTGGAGATCGCATAAAAATAGGTGAATATCAGGGGAAAATTGTTGATATCACATTGGCCAATCTGGTTGTGCGCGATGAAGATGATGATGCTGTGATGATTCCCAATAATTTGGTGTTTACCGCGACTTTGGTCAATAAGACTTCTCAAAAGTCAAATAAAATTGTTGTAAAGTTTGAACTACCGATTGATCGCTCATTTGCAGTGGCGGAATTGGAACAGTATTTAAGTCCATTATTTCAGAAAAACCCAAATTTAGCTCATTCCCAGGGCTTTACAATCAAGGTCGCCGATATGACTAAAGACTATATCAAGTATAAAGTTGAGGTAAGTACAATCTCGTCCAGCAACAAAATACATCAGCAGGTCCAGAGCAACATATTAAATGAAATCCTCCAGTTCACAAGAATGCAGGGTTAAATCTTTCTTACTTTGACATTTTTAACAAAGTGGTGGCTTCCTTTTTCTAAAATGAGATCCGCGCGATATCTAGTCGGCAAAATGTTTTTAAGTAGATTGGGCTTATTAATTTCGTTCCAGATATTTACAGCCATGGCATGGCTTTCATCAGCTGTCATATTTGCATATTTATGGAAAAATGAAGCCGGATTTTGAAATGCCGTAGCACGCAGTGATTCAAATCGATTGGTATACCATTCAATAAGATTTTTCTCGCTGGCATGTACATAGATTGAATAATCAAAAAAGTCGGAAACGAATACGCTATGTCCCTTTCGTGGTCGTTGGGAATTGACTTGTAATACATTTATCCCTTCTACAATGAGGATGTCGGGTTGTTCAATCACTTGTTGTTGTTCGTCTGGTAAGACGTCATAGACCAAGTGGCTGTATACTGGTACCGCAATTTTTGGAGCCCCTGATTTCACTGCTGAAAGGAAATGAATCAATCTTTTGGCATCATAGCTTTCAGGAAAGCCTTTTCGGTTTAGAATACCACGTTCGATAAGTTGTTGGTTGGGGTATAAAAAACCGTCTGTGGTCACCAAATCGACCTTCGGCTTGGACGGAAGCAAAGTTAGGACACGCTGCAAAACCCGGGCAGTAGTACTTTTTCCGACAGCGACCGACCCAGCTATACCAATGATATAAGGCAGTTTGCTCTCTTCTTTGCCAAAGAACCGGTTTGTACGCTGGTGAAGGCTCTGGAAACGATCAATATGAATCTCAAGTAGATGACTTAAGGGAAAGTAGACTTCTTCTATTTCCTGATTTGTCAAAGGTTCATTCAGTGCATGTAGATTTTCCAGGTCTTCGACACTGAAATTGTGCAATACCTTCCCGTTTAAATTTTTCCAATCTTCCCGTTTGATCGATCTAAAAGGCGAGTCTATTGCTATTTGCGGATCCAATTGCATCGTTTGCTTTATTTTTATTACAAATATCTATATTGCAGGACTAGTAAACCTTTACTATTCGATTCTATCGACTATTAAAGGTCTTTTTTGCGCGGACAAATATAAATAGTGTTATCCGTTATCCCAAGAAACATTATAAATGATTTGAAGTTATTACAATAGGATTTGATAATATTTTATGAACAGGACACTTTTCAGCTATTTTAAACAAACGCTGCTTTTGAACCTCATCTAAATCTCCTTTAAAGCTAATAAAACATTGTATATAGGTCGTTTGTTGCTGTTCACTTGTTTGCACCTCATAAGATAAACGCACCAGCACCTCCTCCAGGGGCCAGTTTTTGCGGTCAGCATACATTTTGACTGTAATGGCTTTGCAGCTCCCTAAAGAGGATAGTAATAGTGGAGTAGGGTTTATGCCCTGATCTTCACCACCTACATCTTCGGGTTCATCAACCGTTATTTGATGTTTGCCGTATTGTACTGTAGTTGTATAGGGTGTTTTCCCTATTGAAACGATTACTTCATTGTCCATAAGCGATTAAAATTAGGATTCCACGTCTTCTAATAGTCCTTCAATGATGAGGCTTCCTGTTGCAGGGTTTGTTGCCAAAGGGACATTATAAAGATCACATACACGCATGAGCATTTGAATATCTGGTTCATGTGCGTGTTTCCCTAGTGGATCGCGAAAGAAAATAATACCATCAACTTTTCTTTCGGCCGCCAAAGCTGCGATTTGTGCATCACCACCCATGGGGCCACTCAATTTCAATTCCACAGGCAAGCCTGTCTGTCTGACGTAAGAGCCCGTAGTACCTGTGGCAATGATATTGGCGCGCTCCAATAATTCCTGGTGGTCTTTGACAAATGCGACCATTTCAGGTTTTTTGCCGTCGTGGGCTATTAGTGCAATTGTTTTTTTCATCAGTATATAATTATATGTAAAAGAATCGGCTCAAATCTAAAAACAGAACCTTTCTAGATCCGTTTTGTATACTATTTAAAAAATATATAGGATATAATAATTGCGGCTATCACACCAGCCAATTCAGCTAGCAGAGCGCAGGGTAATGCATGCCGTGTACGCTTTATTCCCACTGCACCAAAATATACCGCGAGGACATAAAAAGTAGTTTCTGTTGATCCCTGAATAACACAAGCAACCCTGGCAGCGAAGTCCATTGGCCCCTTGGCATTCATCAAATCGACCATAAGTCCACGTGCACCGGATCCACTGAGCGGCTTCATAAAGGCTACAGGTAAAGCGTCTACAAACGATGTATCTAGACCACATAATGCGATAGCTTTGGAAATTCCAGCGACCATATAGTCCATGGTTCCTGATGCTCTAAATACAGCGATACCGACAAGCATCGCGACGAGATAGGGTATTATTTTTACAGAGACTTCGAAGCCCTCTTTGGCACCCTCTATAAATGAATCGTATACATTCACTTTACGGAAAAGAGCCAAACCTATAAAAGAGGTGAATAAGCTAAATAAAATAAGATTGCCGAATACCTTGCTGAATATTTCAATTTCTGTTTGTTGCAGTCCCGAAAAGTAATAAAGTAGTCCACCGATAAATAGTCCCATTGCTCCCAGGTATCCTAGAATTACACGGTTAAATAAATTGATTTTTTGGTAGATGGAAACGAGAATCAATGCCACCAATGTGGAAAAGAAGGTTGCGATCAGAATTGGCAGAAATACATCTGAAGGATCTGGTGCACCAGCTTCTTTCCGATAAGCCATAATTGAAATAGGCAAGAGGGTTAAGCTAGATGCATTGAGCACAATAAACATGATTTGTGCGTTGGTAGCTGTTTCCTTATTTGGATTGAGCTCCTGGAGTTCTTTCATGGCTTTAAGCCCCAATGGCGTTGCCGCATTATCTAATCCTAGTGCATTAGCCGAGAAATTCATAAGAATAGAACCAAGCGCAGGGTGATTTTTGGGTATCTCTGGGAATAGTTTATGGAAAAAAGGTCCCACGATTTTTGCGAAGATATTGATCATACCACCTTTTTCGCCAATTTTCATAATCCCAAGTGCAAAACTCATCATGCCGATCAGTCCTAAAGAGATTTCTGCTCCTGTTTTTGCACTGTCAAAGATTGAATTTACAATTTGCTGAAAGATTTCCGTATCTCCGAAAAAGATTAGTTTTACAAGGGCTACGGCAAATGTGATTAAGAAAAATGCAACCCAAACGTAGTTTAATGCCATATAGATTTAAAATATGCGTAAAAGTAATCTTTTAGAACTTATCCATCAACTGGCTCCATGGATTTTTCTTCTTATTTTGACTCTTTTCTTTAATGAGATGCGCAACGATATAATCCAATGTATCCTCATGCTCACTGATCATTTTATCGGATAAGGAGATCAACTTCTGTATATTATTGGACGAGGCTGCATCTAATGATGCATTGATGCTCGATAGATTGGCTGGTTCTATGCGGAGATAATTTTGTTGCTTACCGTTACTTTGAAATAGTTGCCGAATAAAAAATTCGGTACTTTCAGAAGATGCACTTGTCATAATGTCAACTAAAGCAGGACCGATTTGTATAGCAAGTTTCTTCTTAAAATGTTCGTAATTATAAGCTGTTTTTGACATTCCGGTACCTAAGGATACCATAAACATGTCGTTTATCTGCGTACTGTTAAAAGCCTTTAAAACTTCAAGTAAACCACATATGGAGGGGTTTTGAGCAAACACACCGCCATCAATCAAAGGATATCTTGTTTTTGAAAGCGAATAGATCTCTGCAACAGGAAAAAATGTGGGTGCAGCGGACGTAGCCTTGCAGACATCTTTAAGATAGAAATCCCGCGCTTCCCCGTGCGTAATTGCCTTTTGTTGTCTAAAAAAATGATTCTTCCGCAATTCAATGTTATACGCAGTGATGATACAGGGTTTGATAAGATGGCTCAATCGTGCATTTTGAAAATACTCATCCAAAACGTCTGATAATGTGTTGGACGAGTAGAGCTCGCTGACAAGACCAAATCCACCTAAAAAACGCCGCCATTTGGAAGCGTTGAAAATTTCAGTGCCATGATTAACAAATAGATTTAAGGCATCTCGCGCAGAAAATTTCGGATGGGTGGGATTGCCTTCTTCCGGATACAAAAGAATGCTAGTCAGAATTCCGCCGCTGCTTGTACCTGCAATAAAGTCAAAGTAGGAAGCAATCCGTGCATTGGGATCCATGGTCTGCTTTTGTAACTTCTCTTCCAGAGCGACAAGAACCATTGCAGGAATGATACCCCGGATACCACCACCATCAAGCGCGAGAATATTATTCATATGCTAAAAACTGACTTAGTTAACGATATGTAAATATAATAAATGTCTCCAATTGACGGGAGTCATATATTGGTGACAATTGTGTCATATATCCTTTGCTTAAATGCATAGCGCATCTTTTTAGCTGTATTACGTTGCATAGCATCGTGCTATCCTCTTAACAGCTTCTGAATTGATGGGGATTTACCATACTTATTGTAGGGGGTTAGCAGGGGATTAACAAGGGTTTACCCCTGTTATACCCCTGCTACCCCCCTGTTAACCCCCTGTAATCTCCCTGTTAATATAGAGGCTGATGAGCGGATTATACAAATCTGATAGGATCGGAGATACTACAGAAAGGAATCTCGGGGTTTGTGGGTCGCATTGGACCATTTTAAACATTTTTACAAGATCGCTCTAAACAAAAAAAGCTGCCTCAAATTTTATTGAGGCAGCTTTTTTAGCGATTATAGATACCGATTTAATTGAACCAAGCAAATACTTCGTCTTTCGTTGGCATATTGATATCTAGTTTCAGTTTTTTACGCATACCACCAAGGTCATTAAAAACCTTGTTCGGATTCGCTTCTTTTAAAGCTTCAATGGTTGTAAAGCCCATTTTTTGTAAGGCAGGAACCCAAGCTGCAGGAATACCTTGTTCCTCATAATCTTTCACTTCTGCTACTTTGGCGACTTTTTCAGGTCTCATTTGTGGGAAGAAAAGAACTTCTTGGATTGACGCATTATCGGTCAAGAACATGATTAAACGGTCCATACCGATTCCAAGTCCAGAGGTCGGCGGCATTCCATATTCCAATGAACGAAGGAAATCCTGATCAATAAACATGGCTTCATCATCACCTTTTTCAGAAAGGCGCAATTGATCTTCAAATCGTTCGCGTTGATCAATTGGATCATTAAGCTCTGAATAAGCATTGGCAATCTCTTTTCCACAAACCATCAGCTCAAAACGCTCGGTTAAATCAGGATTATCTCTGTGCTTCTTCGTTAAAGGAGACATTTCTTTTGGATAATCTGTAATGAATGTTGGTTGGATGTAGTTTCCTTCACATTTTGCACCGAAAATTTCATCGATCAGTTTGCCTTTACCCATGGTTTCGTTTACATCGATGCCCATTCCTTTGGCGGCAATACGGATTTCGTCTTCAGATTTTCCAGTAATATCAAATCCAGTAAATTCCTTAATGGAATCTGTCATCGATATCCGTTTATACGGTGCTTTGAAGTCAATTTTATGTTCCCCGAAGGTAGCTTCAGTCGTACCGTTTACAGCCAAGGCACAATGTTCTAATAGACGTTCTGTAAAGTCCATCATCCAGTTGTAGTCTTTATAAGCTACATAAATCTCCATTACGGTGAATTCTGGGTTATGGGTACGGTCCATTCCTTCGTTGCGGAAGTTTTTAGAAAATTCGTATACACCATCAAATCCACCAACGATTAGTCTTTTTAAATAAAGCTCGTTGGCGATACGAAGATATAATGGAATATCTAAAGCATTATGGTGTGTAATAAACGGACGTGCTGCAGCACCGCCTGGAATGGATTGCAGGACAGGTGTTTCTACTTCCATATACCCCGCGTCGTTAAAGAACTGACGCATCGCATTAAAGAGCTTCGTACGCTTGATAAATCTATCTTTGTTACCTGGATTTACGATCAAATCCACGTAACGCATTCTATAGCGTTGCTCTGGGTCTGTAAAGGCATCAAAAGTTTTACCTTCCGCAGATTTAACGACAGGTAGGGGACGTAACGATTTGGATAAAACGGTAAGTTCTTCTACGTGTACTGCAATAGCCTCGGTTTGTGTTGTGAAGACATAGCCTTTGATACCAACGATATCTCCGATATCCAATAGCTTTTTGAAAACGACATTGTATAGGTCTTTATTCTCATCAGGACATACATCGTCACGCTTAATATAAGCTTGAATACGTCCGGTAGAGTCTTGAATTTCAAAGAATGAAGCACTACCCATCACACGACGACTCATGATACGTCCAGCAATGGTAATGTTCTTATAATTCAATTTATCTCTATCGTAATTTTCTAAAATATCAGCAGCATGTGCATTGACGACAAATTCGTTTGCTGGAAATGGATCAATTCCCATATCCAACAACGATTGCATCGCTTGTCTTCTAAGTTGTTCCTGTTCGGATAATACAGTACTCATTCGGTATGAATAATATTTAAAATGTGAAAATCACGCAAAAATAGCCATTTTTTTCAATTCTTTTTATGGATTTTTTTTGAAAACGCTGTAGCGAAAGGAAATGGCATTCCGTTATATGGGATAAAAATAGTTAAATAGTGATATTATTACAAGGGGACATTCGACTATTTGATTTTGAGTTTTATAATTTTAATTTCGTTATCTCCTCGAAAAAAACGTTCATAATGAAGGGGAGAATTCGATAGATTGTTTACATAGCATGTGTTATTGATTGCATATGAAAGGCGATTTGTCTAAGTTTGAAACTTAATAATTAAATGGTTTAAGTGGGTATAATTCGGTCATATTTTTATAACAAGAAGCTATCATCTTTACATGATGCCTTAGAGCGTTGCTTGCGCGATCGTGAAGACGGCAAGGCTTTCGTTTATAAGAAGTATTATGGTTATCTCATGGCTATTATTATTCGTTATGTAAAACAGGATGTGGACGCGGAAGAGCTCGTGAATGAAAGCTTTGTTCGGGTATTTCGAAAATTGGAATCATTTAATAGGGATATTGAAGATGAAAATCTCGAAAAATCGTTTAGAGCATGGATAGGACGGATTGCTGCCAATATTTCGATTGATTTTTTACGAAGTAAAAAGCAGTTTTATTCGGTTGAAGATTTGGGAGAAGGGGATATGCATACACCGGCAGTACAATTGGACAGTCGACTGGAGGTCAATGAGATTATGCGGCTGCTCGATCAGCTCCCTGAAATTCAAAAAACTATTTTTAATCTCTATGAAATTGAGGGGTATTCACATGATGAAATTGCCCAGATGCTTAATATACCAGATAGTACGTCAAGGACTTATCTGACTAGAGCGAAACAAAAACTTAGAAAATTATACTTGGATTATACAGGCGTAGTTCAAGAAATAAGATAAATATTGTTGTTACGATGAAAGACAATAAGAAAAAGGAATTGATAGAAGAGATCATTGGACAATTAAAAGACCATGAACTACCTTATAAAGAAGGTTCCTGGGAGAAATTTGCCTCAAATTATGGCGTTTCAGCACATCGTTCCTCTAATTGGAAGTATTGGAGTGCTGCTGCGGCTGTGTTATTGTGTTTTGGTGTAGGATATTGGGGGCTAAAGACGAATGTGGAGACTGATTTACCTGCAGTCGTTTTAACACATCTACCAGAACGAGAAGATGTGTTAGGTGATCATAAGGATTTAAAAGAATCGATACAGCGTTCGTTATCGGATGTTACGGGCGATAGGATTGTAAGTGCAGAGGTATTATCAGCGAAGAAGCCCTATACCTATTCTGTGCCAGTGGACCATTCAACTGAAAATTTGGACAATCACCACTTGGTATTGAGCACTGGGCAATTAATGCGGGGCCATGATGTGGCTGTATCAGCCGATTTAAGAAGGCTGCAGTCCATGCAATTGAAAAATAATTCATTTTCAGCGCAGGTTGGTTTAACGGAAAGTGAAGTGGAACGAGTAAGCGCGTCAACAAATACCACTGTAACGAATAGTGCCGTTATTGCTTCGGCCAATTCAGGGTTTATGTCACCTGTTAATCAAACGCAACGCGATGCTGCAAAACTATCACAATTGTATGCTGCACAACAAGGAGCGGCAAGGAATAGTGTTGTACACACGAACATTAACCAAGATAAGAAATGGGAAATGGGCGCTTTTGTATCACCTGCTTCTACGTCAGAAAGTATAACGTTGGGGGGCGGGGTCGCACTAGCCTATAATATTTCGAGTAAGGTAAGTCTTCGTTCAGGAGCTTCCATTCAACATTATGGAGCTGTTTCGGGTAATTCACCCATTACTCCTGCAATGGGATCAAATTCTCTTAATGCAGATGCGCCAAATTATATTTCTCAATCGAATTTGAATAATTCCTTTGCGATGCGGGCAGCAGATGCAAAAGATGCAAAGAGTAATGAACGGGTTTCAGGTAAAATCCTAACAGTTGATATCCCATTGGATGTTAGATACGCGATAAACAAGAATTTCTATACCTCAGTCGGTGTATCCTATGTTGGTGTATTGGATCAGGAACGGGCAACGATCTATGAAACAAATAATACGGAGTACAGACAAAAATCCCAAGACAAAAATGTTGATGATAAAGGTGTGAACGGCTTTATTAATTTTTCAGTTGGTCGGAAACAGAAAGTTGGAAAATTATCCATTTCTGTAGAGCCTTATTATAAAGCTCCAATCGGAAATTTGAAATCATCCGATTTGAACTATAGCAACGGGGGAGTGAAAATAATTACTAGTTTTTAAATAGCATAATGCTATAAAAAAAGCCGCAGTAAGCTTGAAGTTTACTGCGGCTTTTTTTTATAGTCTGCAAATCGGGGTTTATTAAATTTCATCAACGCGAACCCAACCCATTCCTGCGGCTTTCGCACCTTCAACTCCTGGGGTCCCGTCTTCGTAGACCAGGCATCTTTCCGGAGCAATATTCAATTGAGCAGCTGCCAAAAGAAAGGGTTGTGGTGAAGGTTTTCCCTCAGCTGTATCTCCAGCACAAACCAGTGTTTCCAAATCATCCCATACACCAATGGTGGTTAATGTCATGGATAAGGTTGTTCTGGTTCCTCCTGAAACGGCAGCGATGTGTTTTTTACCTTTCTGATATTTTAGATGTTCAACAACGTAATCTACAGGCTTAGTCTTGAAAACATACTCGTCTCGAAAAATAGTAGACTTCAGTGTGGAAAATTCTTGATAATCGAAATCTACCTCATAGCGTTTGCTGATTTCCTCTGCAACAGCCACAGTGGGCCATCCGGCAGTTTCATCAATCAAATTGACGTCCAACTCGACCCCGTATTGTTGAGCTGCAGCCTTATACGATTGCTTGTGTGCATCCATATTATCAGCCAGGGTACCATCGACATCAAATAATAGCGCGTCATAGGATTCGGCAAGAAGGTTTAGTAATTCAAATTTTCGTTGTGATTCAGGTGACATATACTTTTAATAGTGAGCGGTAAAAATAAAAAAATATAATTGGACGAGCAAAAAAGAAGCCTTCCCCTTGTTACAAGGAAAGGCTTCTTGCTGTTAGCTCCGTGTGGATTCTTCACAGAGGCAGCGTATAATTAGTGTGAACTTAAATTTTTCGCTTTCTCTTCATCGAAATTAGCTTCTAATTCAGCCAATTTTTTCTTACCGTATGCCATACGTGTAATCACAACGAATAGCACTGGAACGATAAAGATCGCTAGGAGTGTCGCAGCTGTCATACCACCAAATACCGTCCAACCGATTGTTTGGCGAGAAATTGCTCCAGCTCCATGGGATAGCATTAATGGAATAATCCCCAAGATGAAGGCAAAGGACGTCATGATAATTGGGCGTAAACGCAATTTTACAGCATCTAATGTCGCTTCATAAAGGTTCATCCCAATATCAACCCGTTCCTTAGCAAACTCAACGATTAGAATCGCATTCTTAGCAGCAAGTCCAATGATGGTGACCAGACCAATCTGTGCATAGATGTTATTATCCAATGTAGGGATTAATGTTAGGGTTAATATAGCCCCAAATACACCTAGTGGTACAGATAACAAAATGGAGAAAGGTACAGACCAACTTTCGTATAAGGCAGCCAATAGTAAGAACACAAATAGGATACACAAAGCAAAAATTTGAATGGTCTTTGACCCGGATTGCATCTCTTGAAGAGATAGACCGGAGAACTGATAGTCAAAACCTTCTGGTAATGTTTGTGCAGCCACTTCTTGCAAAGCTTTCAATGCATCTCCAGATGAGAAACCGGGAGCCGAACTACCATTGATCTCGATACTTCTAAAGATATTGTAGTGGTTGATGATTGAAGGCATTGTCATTAATTCGTACTTGACCAGTGTACCCATCGGTACAGGGTTCCCTGAAACATTGTTGACATACAATTTGTTGATGTCTTCAATATTCATACGGTACGGAATATCAGCTTGTGTCACGACACGGTAGCTACGACCATACTTTGTAAAGTCATTGACATAGCTACTTCCCAAATAGGATGATATTGTCGAATAAATACTTGAGATAGGCACGCCCATGCGTTTTGCCTGTTCACGGTTTACTTCCAATTTGTAGTTTGGAGAGTTGGTGTTAAATAGGGTATAAGCCATTCCAATTTCCGGACGTTGGTTGGCTGCCATCAAGAATTTGCCGACTGTTGCTTCGAAATCTTTGATATTTATAGTCTGTAAATCCTGTACTTGCAAAGAGAAACCTCCAGATGTACCTAAACCTGGAATTGCCGGCGGTGTAACAGCCAATACCCGAGCTTTGGTATAGCCCTGATATTTTCCCATAATCATACCGGCGATATCGTTTGCTGTGCGCGTACGGGTTTCCCAAGGTTTTAGAGAAACGAACACTGTTGCACCATTGGATTTAAACGCGCGGTTTAGAATATTGATACCTGAGATCGCCGTAACATACTTGATTTCAGGGAAAGTCTTGTGTAGATCGGCTTCAATCTCTTTAAGAACTTCATTGGTACGCGCAGAAGAAGAGCCTTCCGGCAAAGTAATACCTGCAAAAAATGCACCGCCATCTTCAGAAGGAATAAACCCTGTCGGTTTGGTTGTAAACATCCAGCCGGTTCCGATAAAAATACACAACAGAATAATCAACACCAGTAGTGCTTTTTTGATTGCTTGTTTTACACCATTCGAATATCTGATGGTAACTTTTTCGAACCAGATATTAAACTTATAGAAAAACTTGTTCAATCCTTTTGCACCTTCATGTACGGCTGTAGGCTTTAATAAAATTGAACATAATGCGGGTGTTAACGAAAGTGCAATAAATGCAGATAACATAACGGACACAGCGATCGTGATGGCAAATTGTTGATACAATTTACCGACCATTCCAGGGATGAAACCTACGGGAACGAATACGGCTGCCAAAATTAATGCAATTGCAATAACCGGAGCGGTAATGTCGCCCATGGCACGACGTGTCGCTTCTTTTGCATCCAGCTTATAATGGTCGATATAGTGCTGGACAGCTTCCACCACAACGATGGCATCATCCACCACAATACCAATGGCCAATACAAAGGCGAGCATGGTCAGGTTGTTGACCGAAAAGCCAAACATCAGGAAGAAGATGAATGTACCTATGATGGATACCGGAATTGCCAATACGGGGATTAATGTTGCCCTCCAGCTTTGAAGGAAGAAAAATACCACCACTGTTACCAGGATCAATGCTTCAACTAGGGTATGGATAACCGAAGAAATTGAGGCATTTACTACCGAAACTGTCTCGTAACTGATGGTATAATCTACGTCAGTTGGAAAAGATTTCTTTAATTTTTCCAATGCTGTCACAATACCTTCTGCAGATTCTACGGCATTTCCTCCCGGGGTCTGGTTAATCATCATCGCAGATGAGGTCATACCATTTACGGTAGATGATGTACCATAATTAAATTGACCCAGTTCAACACGTGCGACATCCTTTAAAAGTACGATAGATCCATCTTTGTTGGTTTTTACAACGATGTTTTCAAAGTCTTCTGGATTTGAAAGGTCGCTATCGGTAATGATTGGGTATTCAAATACTGTCGAAGACTCTTGTGGACGTCCACCCACACTACCACCAGGTATGCGGGAGTTTTGTTCCGCAATTGCTGTTGATACATCGGCCGGAGTCATGCTTAGATTAGCCAATTTATTTGCATCTAGCCATACACGCATTGAAAATGGTTGCCCAAAAGCGGTTACATCACCGACTCCTTTCACACGTAATAGTGCATCTTTAACATATAAGTTGTTGTAGTTGGCTAAGAAATTTTCGGATCTTGTTCCTTTTGGTGAAGTTAAGGCAACCAACATCAGGATATCGTTATTGGCTTTACGGGTCGTAATTCCCAGACGTCTCACAGCTTCGGGGAGGGCTGGTTCAGCAATTCCCACGCGGTTTTGTACGTCTAAGGTCGCAATATCGATATCCGTACCTACTTCAAATGTCACCGTAATGGTTGCTTGACCATTTGACGTACTATTGGACGACATATAAATCATGCCAGGTGTACCATTGATCTGACTCTCGATAAGAGTTGTCACGGTTTGTTCAACCGTCTGTGCATCAGCTCCGGTGTAGTTGGCCGTAACCGTTACTGTTGGAGGTGCAATAGAAGGATACTGGCTAATTGGCAACGTGGATACTGCAATGATCCCGATAATTGAAATCAATATCGAAATAACGATTGCGGTAACTGGCCTCTTAATAAATACTTCTGAAATCATTCTATATCTTTTAGATTCTCTTTAAAAAATTAATGGTGTTATTTTCCTTGAGGTGCTCCTTTCGCAGCCTGTTGGGCAGCGACTGCAGCATCAACTACTTTAACTCCATTTTGGACATTCATGGTACCGTCGACGATAATCTTTTCACCGTCTTTGACACCTTCTTTAATCACAATTTTATCACCAGCTTTAATACCTAATTTTACTTGACGTATTTCGGCTTTACTGCTATCATTCACAGCATAAAGGTTAAATACCCCGAGCTGTTCAAAGACCGCTTTGTAAGGTACAACAACTTCTTCTGTAGCCGAGGTTGTTGATACATTCATCGTAATATTCATACCAGCCCGCAATTCGTTGGCATTGTTCGGGAAAGTAGCCCGCACTTTGATTGTTCCGGTAGCAGGGTCAACTGCGCGGTCAATGGTTGTGATCGTTCCTTTGCCTTCATAAGTGCTTCCATTTGGCAATAAAAGAGAAAGGTCCGAAGATGAATGGCTGCTTTGCAATTGGGTAAATTTGGCAATATCCTTTTCGTTTACCTGAAACTCAACAGCAATTGGACTGGTTGAAGACAAGGTATTCAATAGGGTTGTGCCTGGGTTAACTAAAGCTCCCAAACGCACCTGTGATATCCCTACAGTACCACTGAAAGGAGCGCGGATCGTTGACCGTGATAAGTTTGTATTTGCAGTGACCAATGCCGCACGAGCCGACTCTACCTGTGCCTGAGAAGCCGCTACATTTGATACTGCATTGTCAAAAACCTGCTTCGCAATCGCGTCTTTATCGGCCAATGTCTGGTAACGTGCTAAATCTCTTTTTTGTCGGTCCAAATCAGTCTGTGCGACCTGTAAGCTTGCTTTAGCTTGTTGGACAGCTGCGTTGTAGCGTGTTCCATCAATTTCATAAAGAGCTTGTCCTGCGGAAACTACTGCACCGTCAGAAACATATATTTTTGTGATATAGCCGCTTACTTCCGCATATAGATCTGCTTCGTTCAACGGTTTGACTGTTGCTGGATAGCTGATTGTACCTGTAACAGTCTCATGCGATGCGACACCAAAGCTGACAGGGACAACTTTTTCAGCCTGAGCCTGTGCTGCACCTTGCTTTTTTGCATCTTTATTTCCACAAGAGGTCCATACTAATGCCGTCCCAAGGAAGAAAGCGAATAATAATTGTCTTTTATTCATGATTTGTATTAGTTTCCGTTTATTGATTAATTTGTGTGGATTGCCCCAACTGCTTTCTGAACATCCAATTTACTTGACAATAGCGCATAAAGGGAGTTCAAATAATTGAGCTGTGTTGTTTTGAGATCAGTCTCTGCTGTCATTAAATCGAGGTAAGTTTTGATACCTTCGTCATATTGAAGTTTGATTGTCTCATATACTTCTTTGGAGAGATCCACATTTTCTTTAGCTGTTTTCCAGTCATTTAAATTCGCATTATAGGTTGCCTTTGCCAACGAATATTCTGTGTTAATGCTGTTTTCTAAATTTTTGATATCCCAGTCAATTCTTTCTTCCTGCAATCTGGATTTATTGATTTGTTTTTTACGTTTAAACCCGTCGAAAATTGAAAAAGAAACATTTAGGCCAGCTACTGAACCCGGGAAATTGTCGGAATAAAGCTTACTGAATTTATCATTTCTATAGTTGAATGCGTAATTATAAAAAGCACTTACGCTTGGTAAATATGTCCATTTATAATACTGTGTGCTCAACTGTTGAATCTTTTTCGATGTTTCCAATTGTTGGAATTCAATTCGATTAGAGACACTTATTCCTGCAGTTGTATCAAGTAGAATCTCTGATTCCATACTGCTATTGTCAAATGAAAGCGTCAAATTTTTGCTTTTATCCAAAGCTAGCAATTGTTTAAGGTATTCGTATTTATATTTACGAAGCTCAACCGTTCTTTTCTCGTCAGCATTCGAATTTGCCAAAGCAATTTGCGCTCTCTTATAGTCGGTTTTATCAACTAAACCCACATCATATTGTGACTTTGCATCTTTCAATTGTTTTTGAAGGCGAGCAATATTTTCGCGAACAATCTTGATCTGCTCTTCCGACGTCAGGATGTCATAATAGGCCTTACTGACCTCCACAACAGCTGTTATTTTTTTGTTCTCCGTATTTTGTTTATTACCGAGACGTACCAGCTCAGCGGCTTTTTTCGCCTGCATTAGCTCTGGATTAAGGATCTGTTGGTCTGCTTGAAGCGTTAAGGCACTCGCATTGTTCTGCCCCATTTTGATATTATTTCCACCAATATTTGCTAATGGAACAATGACATTATAATTATAACTTCCTTTTAGACCCAATTGTGGGTACCAACCTGAAAGGGAGATGTCAATATCTTTTTCACCGATGGCCTCGTCCAATTGTGCTTGTTTTACAGAGATTTGATTACGTAAGGCGTAATCAATCAGCTGCTGAAGTGTTGCATTTGCCGGCAAGTTTTCAGATTGCTGTTGTGCAAATCCTGTATTACTCAAAAGCGACAGGGCCGCCAAGGAATAAACGATTCTATTAAACTTCATATATGTAATTAATTATTTTTTTCTCTATTAATAGCTCCATCCCAAATAATCCCAATTAAATCTTCTACATTCTGTTCAGAGAATTTGAGATCTTTAAATTTGATACTGTGAACAGTCGATAAGGCTACACCAATATAACTGGCCACCAAAAGATGGACGTCTACCTGTTTCAATATTTTTCGGTCAATGCCTTCTTGTAAAAAATCAACAACTTTATTTTGTCCACCTACGGGTTCTTGTATCTCAGCTTTGTTTTTCTCGTAATAAGGAGACGAAAAAAACTGTTCAAAAAAACTGAAGATATGCCCATTTTCTAAATAGAACTTGACAAAGTTGCGCCAGATATGAATAAAGGAATCTTTATAATCGAAATCATCTTTTATACCATCTAAAATGTAATCATTCAGTAATGTTCTACAATGCTTGAACAGTGCAAAGATTAGGTCATCTTTTGATGGAAAATAATGGTAGATAGTTCCTATTGCTACATCAGAATCTTGTGCGATTTTGCTCATCGGCGTTCCATGGAAGCCGTTTGTTTGTATAAGTTTTAGTGTGCTGGCAAGTACTGCCGCAATTTTTTCATTGGAATTCATCAATCGAACGTTCATTCGGTTGCAAAATTAACGATTAATTTGGATCCAAAATGTCAGAATATTGTTATAAATCAATAAATATAAAACGATTTGAACCAATAATACAATAAGGAAAAAAAGGTGAAATTGTTTTCAACTTTTTATTTTTTTTGATGGGCGGAGGGGAAGTAGCATCAAGAACGCCAGGGTTGTAGCATGAGTTTCGCTTGCAAATTAGCCTGAAGGTCTTTATTAAAGGAGGTGGAGCGGTTGCAAATAAAAAAAGCGTTGGTTTTATAAAACCAACGCTTTTTTTATTTGCAATTTTTTAAACTTTTCTCCACTTCTTCCAAAGGATACAGATTCTTTCCTTTGTTGATCTTGGTATTGATATATGTTAATACATAAGCGATATCAATTGCGGAAAGATTTGAAGCGGGCATGGTATTATTAAACTTTTTGCCTGCTACTTCAAGTTCTCCGGAAGTCCCGTGCTTGATGATACAAGCAAGCTCCTGACGATGCGTTTGCAGAAAGGTGGTATCGGTTAGGGGAGGATAGAGATTTCCCAATCCTTCGCCTTTCTCTCCATGACAATTTTGACAATGTGTCCGGTATACCTTTTGACCATTAACCGCATATTGTGCCGTTTTGATATCAACTTCCTGCTGACAGCCAATCAAGATCGATAAAATAACCCCGATCGTTATACCTGTTGTTAAGAGAATACGCATGTTATTTTTTAACCCCACTCAAGAGTAAAGGTAAATCGTTCATCAATTTTTTTACTTGCTCATCGTTTGTACCGTCGTAGGCACCCCGAATTCTTTTATCCTTGTCTATTAAGACAAGGTACCCTTGATGATCGTAACCCCCAGGTGCATTTTTATCTTCAGCGGTATAAACCAGGTATTGATTGGCTAGACCATATATTTCTGCTTTAGTCCCCGAAACAAATTGCCAATGATTATTGGTTACGCCCAATTTATTGGCATAATCTTTCAGTACGTAGGGTTGATCATATTTAAAGTCTATACTATGGGACAGGAAACGAACTTCTTCATTATCCTTATATTGCTGGTATATCTTTAATAGGTTGCGATTCATCGTCGGACAGATACTTGGACAATGGGTAAAGAAGAAGTTGGCGATATATACTTTACCCTCAAAATCTTTGTCTGAAATCATTGTACTATCCTGATTGAGCAGTTTAAAAGGCGGAATAGTATGATAGACTGTATCTACGATTTGTTTTCCATCAACTGTTTTTTCTACAGCTTCTCTTTCGCCATAGATGGGTAAGCTTGTCTGGCTATTGTTTTTACAGGAAAATAAACCGAGTAAAAGGCCAGTTGCGCAGTAAAATTTAGTTATGGATCTCATGTGTTTAATAGTTTTGTTTGTTAAGCTTGATCCCATCTTTACACGAACAATTTAATGTTAATCTAAAGCTGGGCGGACTGCGTTATTTGAATTTTTGGATTTAAAAATTCTTTAATTTGTCTTGGCTTTCTTTAGAAACACTATCAAATATCTTTTTCATATCACTTACTTTTTGAAGCTCTGTTTCAAAATATTTAACATCTGTTGAATCCGGGTTATATCCTTTCATCCAGTCCATCATATGGTCTGTAGCGCTTTCTAAATTAGCTTTCAATGTACTTAGCTCTTTTCTTGTTAAATTGGTGTCTAAATCAGCCTTAGTTGTTTTTAGGTTTTTTAAATTTGCCAAAATAGAATCTATCTTAACAGCATCGCGATCGAAATGAGCGATTTGAGGCATAATTTCATCATGTATCTTAATAGTTGAATCTTGCAGGGCTTTTACACCTGTTGCACCATTTCCCTGAGTTCCACATGCTGCTATTGCCAAGGATGCGATAGCTACAAACGCGATTTTATTCATGTTTTTTGTTTTTTGGTAATTGGACAAATATATTAATTTCTTATGGCTCAATATTTCGATTTCTGGAAGGGAATGTAAAATTCAGGTCACGAATATAGGTTTCACAACGTACCGTGGCACAGAGATCGCCAGACTTATCTTTAATTTCCAGCGTAAAATCCTTTACTACTTTGCCTTTTGTGCGGATAATATGGGCACATTCTTCAAGGATTTCCTCGGAGAGTTGCACAGAATATTCCACGCTGGTTTTGCCAGGTTTCTTAAAGGTGATCTGTGATGATTTTAACCAGGCCACCGTTTTCTTAAAACCAATCTTTTGAAGATACTGATCAATGAGGATGGGGAATATTGGATCTGCTGCAGAAAAGATCGTTCCACCAAATAATGTTTTGTTGGTATTGATATTGAATGGTGTCTTATAAATTTTTACTTTGGCGCCTTGGAAGCCGGGGCTAATTTTTTTAACCCAGATTCCCTGAAATAGAAATGGTGGGTAAATACGTAATAGCCATGTTAAGGCAAGTGGACTATATCTCATGATGCAAAAATAAAACAATGTGTCGGATTATTTTTCGAAATCTTGGTTTTATAGCTTCACTATGGTATTTTTACAGATCAAAAAACCTAAAATGTCAACAATAAAAGAAAAACAATCCAGCAGGAAAGTATGGTTACTGGTTATGATTGCGTCACTGGGCTATTTCGTCGATATCTACGATTTGATTATTTTCTCCATAGTTCGTATTCAGTCCTTCACTGATATTGGAGTCCCTGCGGAAGAAATGCGGGTAAAAGGTGAATTTGTGCTCAATATGCAAATGGGCGGTTTGCTGTTGGGTGGAATTCTTTGGGGGATTATAGGGGATAAATTTGGACGTTTAAAAGTGCTTTTTGGATCGATTCTTTTATACTCTGTAGCGAATATTGCAAATGGTTTTGTACATGATGTGCTTATGTATGGTATTATTCGTTTTATAGCGGGCGTTGGATTGGCCGGAGAACTGGGGGCGGGAATTACCTTGGTTTCTGAAAGTATGCATAAATCAAAACGTGGTTATGGGACCATGTTGGTTGCCGGTGTCGGTGTTTTAGGCGCTATATTGGCCTATTTTGTCTCGGAAGAATTTGACTGGCGGACGGCCTACTTTGTCGGAGGCGGAATGGGCTTACTGTTGCTACTGTTGCGCATTGGCTCTTTTGAATCAGGATTATTTAAGGATCAAGATAAATCGGGTGTTGTGAAAGGGGATATCCGTATGCTTTTTACAAATAAAAGCCGGTTAAAACGGTATGTTAACTGTCTCTGTATTGGCCTTCCAATCTGGTTTGTTGTCGGTGTTTTGGTTACACAGGCTCCGGAAATCGGCAAGGCCTTGGGGGCTAGAGGTACACTGAGTGCTGGTCAAGGGGTGATGTTTACCTATATCGGTATTTCTATCGGGGATGTACTGGCAGGAATATTCGCACAGATTTTAAAATCCCGCAAAAAAGTGGTGTTTATATGTCAATTAATTATCATTGGAAGTTCACTATGGTATTTATTGAGTGATGGTATTACAGCGACAAAGTTTTTAAGTCTTGCCTTTATAATGGGCTTAGGAGTAGGGTATTGGGCAACCTTTGTGACTATCTCAGCGGAACAATTTGGTACAAATCTCAGAGCAACTGTTGCAACGACGGCCCCCAATTTTGTACGGGGTGCACTCATTCCGTCAACAATGCTATATGGACTTCTAGTAAATGCATTTGGAATTGTGCCAGCAGCAATTACAATGGTTGTCGTTCTTTCGGGTATAGCAATTTATTCGTTGACCCAGTTAGAAGAAAGCTTTGATAAAGATTTAGACTACCTGGAAGAGTAGTCAACAAATAGCTATTTTTTTCGTCCCGGACATTTTTTACAGCGTTTGCCTTCTTTATATTTTTTGCAACACTTTTTAAAGCAGGCACAAGAAAAGTCAGAAAAAGGGTTCATAGCCGTATTCCGAAACTGAAACAACCCGGCTTTATTTTCTGATTCATCGATCTCCAACACAGATTCAATAACTTCGTTCATAATACAAAGTTACAATTTGTTTAAAACAATTCTAAATAATAGAATTGTTTTTACATTTTTTTGATAAGATTTTCAATTATTTTAGGGAAGTACTGATGTTCGAGTTGCTGCCCTTTAAATTTAATAATGTCTAAAGTATCGTTGGGATCCACTTTGAATCGTGCTTGGTATATAATTTCCCCCTCGTCAAAATGTTCATTTGCGAAGTGGATCGTAATGCCATGTTCCTCTTCCTTATTGGCCAAAACGGCTTTGTGTACATGGTCACCATACATACCTTTGCCACCATATTTTGGTAGGAGAGCAGGATGTATATTTATAATTTGATTTGGAAATGCTTTCAGAAGGTTGTTGGGAACGAGCCAAAGAAAACCTGCCAAAACAATCAGATCAATATTTAAGTTTTTAAGAATATTGACAACGTTGTCGGTTTTGTAAAATTCGTCACGATCAAATATATGTGCAGGTATTTCAAAATTGTCGGCTCGCTGAATAACGTAAGCATCAGGGTTATTGGATAAAATCAAGGCAACCTCAGCTTCATCTGAATACTTGAAATGTTCCATTATTTTTTGAGCATTGGACCCTGAACCTGAAGCAAAAATAGCAATTCGTTTTTTCACGATTAATAAGTATTAATAGATTTGATCGATTTAAAAATTAGCCCAAACTTACGGATTTTTTGTAAAAAAACTAAAATAATAGTTGACTGAAGCGCATTTTTAAGTATTATTGATTAAAATTAATTGAATAGTCACTGTTGGTTTAAATTTCTTTAACATGAGGTTCCTTTGTTCCCTATTTTTTGTAAGTGTATTTTTCTTATTTCAACCTGTTTTTGCACAGGCACCCAAAACACTTCCATCGTTTACTTTTGATGAGGTCTATCAGGCTAACAAGTTTAATTCGGACAAGCTTCCAAAATCGGGCTATATTGTGCTGGATTTTTACGACCCGGGTTGTGGCCATTGTCAGAAAATGGGGGCTGGTATCGCACAGCACTTGTCCAAATTCAAGAATGTATCCTTCTATTTTATTTCCATGAATGACAAGCCTTATGTCGATGGATTTATTAATATGCATGCGAAGGCATTGAAAAGTGCTCCAAATGTCAAATTCTTGTTTGATGCTGGAACTCAATTTATTGAAAAATTTAAGCCAAGCAATTACCCTTCGCTCTATATCTATGATGCAAAAACCAAAGTCTTGGTACAGCATTTGGACGGCGAAGACGATGTAAACAAGTTGTTAAAAGCTTTAGGTATTACAGGTTAAATGTTTAAAAATTAACAATAAAAAAAAGAAGGTCCGATAGTACTATCGGACCTTCTTTTTTTTATTGTTCTTGTTTATTGATGAACACAAATTTACCGTCGAATACATCCAGACGAATAATCGAATCGCGATTTACTTTTCCGGATAAAATTTCCTTTGATAATTCATTTAAAATTCGTTTTTGAATAACACGTTTTAGTGGCCTAGCCCCATAAATTGGGTCATAACCAAGCTGTGCCAACCAATCCATTGCTTCATCAGAAGCCGTAATGAATATATTTTGTTCGGCCAGCTGTTTCTGAACATGTGCAAATTGTAAACGAACAATATCTCCAATTTCGTCTCGACTTAATGGCGTAAACATAATCACTTCATCGATACGGTTCAAAAACTCGGGGCGAATCGACTGTTTTAAAAGATCGAAGACCTCATTGCGTGTTTTGGCGATAATTTCATCCCTATTATCATCGGTCAGATGACTGAAATTCTCCTGTATAATGGTTGACCCCGTATTGGAGGTCATAATGATAATGGTGTTTTTGAAGTTTACCGTACGACCTTTGTTGTCTGTAAGATGGCCATCATCCAATACCTGCAATAGGATATTGAATACATCGGGATGAGCTTTTTCAATTTCATCTAACAAAACAACAGAATAAGGTCTTCTTCGGACTGCTTCAGTCAACTGTCCGCCTTCATCATAACCGACATATCCCGGAGGCGCTCCGATTAAACGAGACACTGCGTGTCGTTCTTGATATTCCGACATATCAATACGAACCATGGATTGCTCGTCGTCAAATAAGAACTCGGCAAGTGCTTTTGCAAGTTCGGTTTTTCCGACTCCAGTAGTCCCCAAAAATATGAACGATCCTATTGGCCGTTTCGCATCATTTAATCCAGCACGTGATCGACGAATGGCATCGGAAATAGCTTCTATTGCTTCATCCTGACCGGCGACACGTTTATGAAGCTCTTCCTCTAGATTCAATAATTTTTCGCGTTCTGATTGAATCATTTTACTCACAGGTATGCCCGTCCATTTTGCAACAACATCAGCAATGTCTTCTGAAGTAACTTCTTCTTTGAGCATACGCTTACTTTCTTGTTTTTCGGCGAGTTCAGCCTTTAGTTTGTCCACTTTTTCTTGCGCTTCTTTAATTCGTCCATAACGAAGTTCTGCTACCTTTCCATAGTCTCCGGAACGCTCGGCCTGCTCAGCTTCGAGTTTGTAGTTTTCAATATTCTCAATCTCTTGATTGACATTGTCAACAAGACTCTTTTCTTCTTGCCACGATGCTCTCAACGTATCTCTTTCTGCAGATAGATTAGCGATACTTTCCGACAGTTCTGCGACTTTTTTATCGTCATTTTCACGTTTCAAAGCTTCACGCTCAATTTCCAATTGCATGATACGACGTTCAAGCTCATCGACAGCTTCCGGTACAGAATCCATTTCAAGGCGCAATTTGGATGCTGCCTCATCAATTAAATCAATCGCTTTATCTGGTAGAAAACGATCGGCAATATAGCGCTGTGACAATTCCACTGCAGCAATGATAGACTCATCCAGAATGCGTACCTTATGGTGTGTTTCGTAGCGTTCTTTTAGGCCACGGAGAATGGAGATGGCATCTTGCGTGTCAGGTTCTTCAACCATAACTTTCTGGAACCTGCGCTCCAATGCTTTATCTTTCTCAAAGTATTTTTGGTATTCGTTTAAGGTTGTCGCTCCAATTGCACGTAGTTCACCTCTAGCTAACGCCGGTTTGAGGATATTAGCCGCATCCATTGCGCCTTCACCACCACCAGCCCCCACTAATGTATGGATTTCATCGATAAAGAGTATAATGTCTCCATTGGAATCGGTAACTTCTTTTACAACCGCTTTTAGACGTTCTTCAAATTCACCTTTATATTTAGCTCCGGCAACCAAAGCGCCCATATCTAAGGAAAATACAATCTTAGATTTTAAGTTTTCAGGTGCGTCGCCTTTTATAATTCTGTAAGCAATACCTTCCGCAATAGCCGTTTTACCAACCCCAGGTTCACCAACGAGTATTGGGTTGTTTTTGGTACGACGGGAGAGTATCTGCATCACCCGTCTAATTTCCTCATCACGGCCGATAACAGGATCCAATTTGCCGGATTCGGCATATTCATTTAAATTTCGTGCATATTTCCCCAGAGCATTATAGGTGGCCTCCGCATTTTGATCAGTTACCCGACTGTTTCCGCGCAATTCTTTTATGGCGGTCTTTAAGTCTTTTTCTGTAACGCCCTGTGACTTAAGTAATGTTGAGGTCTTATCAGAGGTCGCCAGGATACCCAATAATAAATGCTCTACCGAGACAAATTCATCATTGAATTCTTTGAGATAGCCCTGTGCTTTCTGAAGTGCATTGTTGGCATCGCTACTTAAATAAATATTGCTACCACTAACCTTCGGAAAACCTTCAATTTGTTTGTCAAGTTCAGTTCCGAGATAGCTGATGTTGACATTTAACTTTTTTAATAAGTGGCTGACAACATTTTCATCCACTGTGAGTAAAGCTTTTAAAATATGCGCTGTCTCAATCGCCTGTTGTTGATGGCCAGCCGCAATTTCGGATGCTTTTTGTATAGCCTCTTGGGCTTTAATTGTATAGTTGTTAAAATTCATTTTTATTCTCTTATTTAAAGTTTCGTTGATACATATTGGTTATAACAATTGAAGTGCCATTCGGTTTTTAAGCCATACTTCGGAAAAAATGGCAATATTTTTTATTGAATCATGACAAATTTTCAGTTATTGAAAATAATGCGCTTGATTTTTAAATAATTGGCTTAACAGGGTATAAAATTCTTGAAATCGACTTGCATTTTTGGTTTAAGCTTTCGATATTTGCAGCATCTTAAAACGGTCAGACGTTGTAAGATTGAAAAGAAGTAACGCCTCTTTAGCTCAGCTGGTAGAGCAACTGACTTGTAATCAGTAGGTCATTGGTTCGATTCCGATAAGAGGCTCTTTTAAGCAACATGCATTAAACTTCTTTAAAAAGCCTCTTTAGCTCAGCTGGTAGAGCAACTGACTTGTAATCAGTAGGTCATTGGTTCGATTCCGATAAGAGGCTCTTTGAGCGACACTCATTAAAATTCATGTGAAAGCCTCTTTAGCTCAGCTGGTAGAGCAACTGACTTGTAATCAGTAGGTCATTGGTTCGATTCCGATAAGAGGCTCATAAAAAAGATCCCCAAGATTTCTTGAGGATCTTTTTTTGTTTAGTCCAAACTAAGTTGTGCTGCTGTAGCGATTTTCTTTGGTATATCTGTGTTATCCATTTTCTGACTGAATTGCTCGGAGCCAACTCCGATCGCATATACCGGTGCATAGGCGGCCGAATGGTTGTTAGAGGCCCAGCTTATTGATCCCATCCGATTTAAGATTGAAATACTCAATGCGGCTATTTTGTCGTCGCTTGCGTAAAGGCTTTTTGCGGTTTCATTTTGATGATCGACAAAGCTTTTTTGATAGGCAGCTTCTAAAGCACTACGATCAGTTTCATGGATTGTAATTTTGGAAAATAAACCAGTTTGAGCAGCAATGAGATTCTTGAGATCGTCCCATGTTGCATTTGGATTATTCTTACGAAGGTTGCCAATTGCGTTCGAAAGTTCTGCATGCGAGGTTTTTTGGTGGGACAAGAATTTTGTTTTCAGCGAAGAACTTCCATTACCGACACCTAATCCTCCTGTTTCATGGTCCGCCGTAACGACTATAAGTGTTTCATTTGGGAATTTTTTATAAAAATCATAGGCGAGTTGTACGGAGGCATTGAAATCCAATACTTCCTGAATCGTTGTAGCCGCATCATTTGCATGGCATGCCCAATCAATTTTTCCACCTTCAATCATTAAAAAGAAACCATTTGTATTGTTTTTATGCAGTGAAGTGATAGCTGCAGATGTGATATCTGCCAATTTTAAATCACTTGGCTTTTGGTCTATGGCATATTTAAGGGCATCTATAGGACTGCCATCTGAATTCATCAATATGATCTTATCTGATTTATTTGGTAGTTGTGCATAAGCATCTTTTCCTTTAAGCACTTTATAGCCGGCTTTTTCTAATATGGGGAAAAGCGATGGCGCCTTTTTATGATCAAATGTTGTTTCGGGTTTGAGAAAATTGGATCCGCCAAAAAAGTCAAAATTGGAAGTGACAATTTCTTTACCGATTTCATAATACATGTCGCGGTCTGCTTGGTGCGCATAAAATGAAGCCGGGGTAGCGTGGTCTATGCTGACGCTTGTAATAATACCGACTTTCTTTCCTTTTTGCTTTGCGGCATAAGCTATACTCTTATAGGGGATAGTTCCTGTACTATCCATACCGATAACGCCATTTTTGGTTTTTTTTCCAACGGCTAATGCGGTACCTCCAGCGCCTGAGTCCGTTACGCCATTGGAGAGTGAATGTGTGGAGGCAAATCCAACATGAGGAAATTGGGTAAACACAAGTGGGATGGGATTATCTTTATGCTGTACTTCAGCTTGATGAATTTCGGTGAGATTAACCTGGTTGAGGCCCATGCCATCACCAATTAAATAAAAGATGTATTTTGCTTCTTGGCCAAAAGAGGGGAAAACATGTACAAAAACGAGGAGAAACAGAAATAAAACGTGTTTTTTCATTTGAATGGTTGTTATTTTAAAAAAACACAAATTACAGCCTTAGGATTAGCTTACTGTTAATTCAATATTATGAATTATTTTTTACTTGTTTCAACTGGTTTCTGCTGCTAATTTCTGGATATCTTTCACGGTTACAGTATGGATACCTGTTGTGTAATGATTGATCGCCTGTAACATTGCCATAGCAACTTGTCCTACTGAAAGAGGCTCGTATGTTTTGAATAATCCTATTGTATTAAAGATACGGAGGGCAGCTATGGCTGTTTTTTCACCCAAGCGATCTGTATTTGGTCGGATTAGTCCTCCAGGCTGGAAAATAATAAGCCGATTGAAATCAAGTGCCTTAACATCCTGTTCAAGGCTTCCTTTCATGCGGTTATAAAAAATTTTTGATGCAGGATCCGCAAGAACAGCCGATAATAAGAGAAAGGTAGGAAAACCATTTTTTTTAGCCAATGCCGCAAATTGTAAATTAAGATCATGATCTATTTTCCATTGTGCATCTTTACTGCCTGCGTCTTTTAATGTGGTGCCAAGGCAGGAAATTGCGACATCGCCCTGTATCACTTGCTCAAAATCCGTTAGATTTTCAAAATCTACGATAACCTGTTTCAATTTAATATGCTCCTCAAACGAGACACGTCTTAAAAGCACAACGATTTCCGTAATTTCCTTAGATTTTAACATCAATTGAACGAGCGCTCTTCCTGTAGCGCCAGAACCACCTATTAAAACTACCTTCATTATTTCCTTACTTATTTTCTTTACTAATTATCTTGATTTAATTGCTTTACTGATAGTTATTTACCCATATGATTGAGTATGCAATTAATCTTTATAATTGGGCTTGCCCGGAGTAAAGCGCACAATAGATTGATCCAATCGGAGGGTGTCTGCTACAGTGATTAGATCTTCTTCGACAATAAAATTTTGATCAATAGCGGTCTTTATTGTTGTAAAATCCTCTTGATCGGCATCCTGAAAATAGAGGAGGGATTGAATCGTAGATACAGCCACCAGTTCGAGCAATTCGTTTTCACCTTCTAATCCAACATAGAAAAAATCTGCCATAATAATGATATTTGATGTTATACGAATATACTTTTTTTATTTTTAAAATTTGTCAATTAGCACGAGAACTTCTTGAAGAGTGATAGACACTATGTCAAAAAGTTGTTGAAATTTTTGTTTCTTTGAAACAGTTTTGGGTAGCCATCGTAAAATATATTATATTTGATATAGTCATTTTAAAGATAATTAACAATAAGTTTTAATAACGATGGATAAAGAGCAGATACAAAATTGGTTAGATAATGGGTATGATATACTTCATCATGGAAGACCAGTGAAGGTTGAAGGTGATTTGTGGGACTACATCGATGGATTGGGAAGCTATGAAAATGTATATGTTTTGCGCGAATTGATCTACTGGACAGAAGAAGAATTGGCAAATATAGGTAAGTAGTGTGGAGACCCTGAAATAGAGGTTCAGGATCCCATGAATGTTTTATTGTACTAGAATATAATATTACGTTTGAAAGCACAGCCTAATTCAATAAGGGAATCTGTTTTTGCAATTCCTGGAATGCTATCGATTTTTTCATAGAGTAATTGTCGCATATGTTCGTGGTTTTTAGCAATAATTTTTACATATAGCGTGTAATTGCCCGTAATGTAATAGCATTCTGTAACTTCTGGTATTTTCTTAAGTTCTTCAATAATTCGGCTCGAGTCATGATCTTTTTCTAAACTTAGCCCTGTAAAAGCACCCCAATCATAGCCTAGCTTTTTTTCATTTAATACAGGCTTTATACCGGCCAGTATTCCTTGTTCCGTCAATCGGTTGATTCGTTGATGAATCATCGTATTGGATACGCCCATAGCTGTTGCAATTGCAGAGTAGGCCATCCGTCCATCTTCGTCTAAATATTTTAAAATCTGCAGATCAAAATCATCGATACTATTCATTGTAGAAAGTGGTTTAAAAGTTAATTTTAATATTTTTATGCTAATTTAGTGTTAAATTTTATTTTTAATTCAATAAAAAAGTAAATATTGTATATTTGTTATTATTAGAAAAAATCTGAATTATGAGTACAGTAGCTAAACAGGGTAAGGGCGAGATGTTCATTGCCAAAGAAGAAAAATATGGAGCGCACAATTACCATCCTCTTCCAGTCGTATTGGAACGAGCTGAAGGAGTCATGGTGTGGGATGTTGATGGAAAATCTTATTTTGATTTCTTATCTGCATATTCTGCTGTCAATCAGGGACACTGCCATCCGCGAATTATAAATGCTTTAAAAGAGCAAGCTGCGAAATTGACACTTACATCGAGAGCATTTTATAATAATAAATTGGGCGATTTTGAAGAAATGCTTTGTCAGTTATTTGGATTTGATAAGGCTTTGGTGATGAATTCGGGAGTTGAAGCGGTAGAAACTGCAATGAAGCTTTGCCGTAAATGGGCCTATCAGGTGAAAGGTGTAGCAGCCAATCAAGCGAAAATTGTCTTTGCCAAAGACAATTTCCATGGTAGGACAATCTCTGTTATATCGGCATCCAATGATCGTACTGCAACATATGAATTTGGCCCCTTTTTAGATGGCATAGTACTCGTTCCCTATAACGATGTTGATGCGCTAGAACAGTTATTCAAAGCAGATAAAAATATCGCCGGTTTTATCGTTGAGCCAATTCAGGGCGAAGCGGGTATTGTCGTTCCTGATGAGGATTATCTGATGCGCGTGAGACAATTATGTACAAGATACAATGTATTGTTTATTGCAGACGAAATCCAAACCGGTATTGCTCGGACGGGAAGTATGTTGGCATCCTATGATATTGATGATACGCAAAGTCAAAGCAAACCAGATGTTCTGATTTTAGGGAAAGCTTTATCGGGCGGTGTATTGCCGGTATCGGCAGTGTTGGCAAATGACTCCATTATGTTGTGTATTAAACCGGGCGAACATGGTTCTACCTATGGTGGGAATCCCTTAGCCTGTGCAGTAGCTATGGAAGCGCTAAATGTTGTGCGGGATGAAAATTTGACTCAACGGGCGTTTCAGATGGGGGCATTGTTTTTGGATGGATTGCGTCAGATTGCCGCTAAGTGCACGTTAATTACAGAAGTGCGAGGAAAGGGGCTCTTGACTGCCATTGTAATTGATGCGGATGAAGAAAGTGATTTGGCCTGGAATATCTGTCTCAAATTTAAAGAAAATGGACTTTTAGCGAAGCCTACACATGGTAACAAAATTCGATTGGCTCCGCCGCTGGTTATTACAAAAGAGCAAGTCGAGACTTGCTTAGGGATTATTGAGCGATCGTTGACTAATTTGAAATAGTGTATGGAGAAAATGATTGAATTGATCAAAAACAGATCGGATATAGGAGCAGGGACTAGGGGTTCAGATCTGGGCATCGACGCCATCGAGATAGCTGCAATTAATAAAGGAAGTCAATATTTCATTAACTATCCATTTGTTGATGTGCCGACTCGAAATAGCTCCATTTATCAGAATGATAATCATCCTTTTGCGAAACATATTCAGCAGATTTATGAACAATGCAAACAAGTAGCTTCCACCGTTGAAGATAGCTTATCTTCCGGCAATTTTCCATTGGTGTTTTCAGGGGATCATTCCTCCGCAATGGGGACGATCAGTGGTATAAAGTCCGCTTATCCCGATAAACAACTCGGTGTAATCTGGGTAGATGCGCATGCCGATATTCATTCTCCGCACACAACACCTTCTGGTAATATGCATGGAATGCCTTTAGCGGCGATGTTGAATGAGGATAATATCCCATGTAAAATCAATGAAATAGACGAATCGACACAAGAATTTTGGAATAAACTAAAACGAATAGCTGGCCCAGTAGGTAAAATACTATCCAATCATTTGATTTATTTTGGTGTAAGGGATACGGAAGAACCGGAAGATCTGGTCATTGAACGACTTGGCATTAAGAACTATCGTGTGGAAGATACGAGACAGCGCGGAATAACCGATTGTGTGGCTGAAGCATTGAAAATCCTAGAAGCATGTGATATGATTTATATCTCTTTTGATGTGGATAGCATGGATAGTGAATTGATATCGGATGGCACGGGAACACCAGTACCTAAGGGTTTTTTGCCAAGGGAGATTGTGTTGATTTTAGAAGAGATCATCCGATCTGGAAAGGTGATTTGTTTTGAAATTGTTGAAGTTAATCCGTTATTGGACAATAAAGGTAATAAAATGGCAGAGGTGGCATTTGATATATTAGAACGGATCACTCCGCTCATTGAATTGAAATCGGGTAATTAACCGGTTTTGGGATTGTCTATTTTCAAGCCCTTTTATTGATGTGTATCGTCAATAAAAGGGCTTTTTTAATAGTATATCGTTGAGCTTGGCGGATAAAAATAAGTCAGCCTTCCTTATGTTAAAACTCGTATTGCTTTATGTGATTTAATATTGTAAGACCGTTGCAAAATAATGTTGATATTTTCTGATCGGTTATTTTTGCTTTTTTTTGCAGTTTTTTCCGATTTGGATTCGGAAATCTAGTTGCGTTTTCTTGAAAAATCCTCTTTTTGAGGCCTTTTCAACTGCTTAATTTGTGTTTTTTATTGCATTGGACACAAGTATCCCAGGTGATCTGTAAAGATTGTACGCCATGGCTTCCATTAGATTTTGTGTATGCATTTTGGCGATCCCCTTATACCTTGCACAGCTTGAGTTGAACCATCGCCGGATGCTCCCGAAGGTCCGTTCAACTTTGAACCTGATCTTGCCGATCAGTTTGTTTCTTAACTTCTCTCTTTCGGTTAACGCTGTTCCTTTCTTTGCCTTATGCAAGATCCTGCTTTTTAGCTTTCCTGATTTGATCAATTCCTCATTTTTAGAGGAACGATATCCCTTGTCAGCATAGATATGGATGCCCTTTGGAAGGTCAGCCGAAGATATTACCTGTTGAAGATTGGCAATTTCATTTACATTTGCTGGAGTGGTTACCACGCCCAGAACCAGGCCTTCTGTATCGGTGACATAATGCTTTTTATAGCCATAACGTGTTTTCCCAGCCTTCTTTATCCAACGAGCTTCATGGTCAACACCCGGGCTCTCTTGTTGGATCAATAACTGTTCACTATTCTCTTTATCCAGCTCAGAATCTTCGCGAGGATGTTCACTACGGTCACTTTCGATCTCGTAAATAACTTTGCCTTTTGGTTTTAGCGGAGAATCAACAATACTGGCATCAACGATAGCTCCACGTTTTACCAATATTTTATGTTTATTCAACTGCTTGTTCAGCTCCTTGAATAGATTCTCATAAACACCCTTTTCTGTCAGCGAGCTGCGAAAACGGCTAATAACACTGTGATCGGGAACCGAATCGTCCAAACTGATGCCAACAAAGCGACTAAAGGAGATACTGTCGTTTATACGGTCTTCTACTTCGTAGTCACTCAGACCATACCAGGTCTGTAGAAGTGTCATTTTGAAGAGGACAAGACCAGAATAACTAGGGCGTCCCATTTTGCTTTCCCCTTTGTGGTAATGCTTGTTGATAATATTTGAAATCGGATGCCAATTTACCAATGTATTGATCTGATCGAAGAATTCCTGCTTGATTTTCCGTCTTTGAACCATGTAATCAACAAAGCTAACTTTTTCTGTCTTTTCCATACCTTAAATATAACGAAAATCAACAAGAAACAAATTAAAAACTTGAATATCAATAAAATAAAAACCAAACACTTTTGCAACGGTCTTATTGTGTTAACATGTTTCATGTACATTTGCAATTCGATTATTTACGTTAAATATGAGGATTTCTGATAAAATTATTTTGTTTCTACTTTTTTTTATACAGCTTTTTTTGTGTCACCCGGGTACTGCGCAGGTTGAATCCTTTAAGGATATTAGAGGATTAAGTCAAAACCATCCTGATTCTGCAATTATGCTCGTCAAAAAACGTTATGCAAAAGCTGTTACGGATAAAGACTTATTATTACAAGCCAATTGTTTACAGGCGATTGGATGGTTATGTGTCAATCAGGGACATTATGGACAGGCGCAGGACTACTATTTTCAAGCCGATCGAATCTATACGCAATTAAATTCAAAACAGCATCTTGTTTCGAATTGGAGTGATATCGGGGAGCTCAATATTTTCAACAAACAACATGATGTAGCGAAAGTTTATTTTAACAAGGCGCTACATTCTTTCCGAACAGAGGGGGATAAAAATGGAGAGGCAGGTACATTAGGGAATATAGGTCATTTATTTGAAAAGGAAGCGAACTACGACTCCGCCTTTGTCTACCAGCATCTTGCTTTGTCCATTTATAGCAGTGTGGGTAATAAAAATGGAGAAGCCAAGATCCATGAAAATTTGGGCAGTATTTATGAAGATCTTGCAAGGTATGACAGCGCTTTTCTTCATTTTGAAAAAGCAAGTAAGCTCTATACGGAAACAAAAGACAATTATGGAAAAATTGTGGTCATCAATAATATGGGCGATATCTTTAGAAAGACCAATAAATATCCGGAAAGTATCAAATTGACACAATTGGCTTATCAGATGGCGGAAAATTTGGGTGATGTGTATCAAATGGCTGCTACGACAAAAGATTTGAGTAGAACATACGCCTTGCGTGGCCAAATGGATAGCGCATATTTTTATGCCGAAAAGAGCCGTAAGTTGGTGCTTGAACTGTATAGCGTAGATGTTGCTCGACATACAGCTTTTTTTCAGGCGCTCTACGATATGAACCAAAAAGCTGAGGAGATTGAAAAATTACAGGTGACAAAAAGAATCAACTTAATCATGCTGTGGGGTACAATTGTGGTTTTAATTTTGTTAATTGTATTATCCTATGTATTGTATAGTCGCCAGAAAATTAAGATCAAAAATCAGATCGCCGAATCGCGAAAACAGGAGGCCGAACGTGAGTTGACTGAAGTAGCCCTTAAAAACCAGTTACTTGAAGATAAACAGCTCAAGCAAGAACTGTCGCTCAAGCAAAAGGAATTGACATCCCATACCTTAAATCTAATCCGTAACAATCAATTTTTGGAAGAACTTCGTGATGAATTAAAAGGAATGGTTAAGGACGAACGCAGGGATCAAAAACGACAAATGCAGAAGTTGGTGTTGCAGATCAATGAAAATATCACACAGGGCATCCATTGGAAAGAATTTATGGGAACTTTCGAAAAGGTGCATCACAGCTTTTTTGAAAAACTTATTCAGCGATTTCCAGATTTGACGGCCGCAGATATGCGATTAATAGCATTGCTTAAAATAAATTTGAATAATATCGAGATTGCCGTCCTATTGGGCATATCACAAGATAGCCTTCGTGTTGCCAGACATCGATTGCGAAAAAAATTAAGATTGGAACAAGGAGAGGATCTAGCGGGTTATCTCGTTGGTATTTCATAATTTTTTAACACAGGAGTAATAGAATGTTAATGGTGTGTAATTTGTTTTTAAACTACTGTTTATTAGCGTTTTAAATCTTTCTGTTTCCTTGCTGTATAGTGCTCTTTTTACCTTGTTTCCTTGTTGTAACGCTAGATATTTTGTGTGATTAAAATTGGCTGCCATCTTTGCGACAACAATCAAAGATTCATAATAATCTAAGCAAAATGAAAAACTTTTTAACGGTATTACTTGCCTCCAGTATTTCGGTCAGCGCTGCTTATGCGACCAAAATCAAAGGTAAGGTATTGGATGGTCAAACTGGTGAAGCTATTGCTGGTGCAACAGTATTCTTGGAACAGCGTGGGCTATCGACCAAAACACAATTGGATGGTTCGTTTGAATTCAAAGGATTATCTGCAGGTGTGGATAGGGTTCATATCAAGCATATGGCCTATGCCGAATTAATTAAAGAAATCGAAATTCAAAAAGAAAATACACCTCATTTTATTTTTCAGCTGACGTCTACGGAACAGACATTAATGGAAGTAACCATAAAAGGACGTCGGAATGGGGGGGATGATGATCCTAGTGCAAGGCGTTTGGAAAAGAATGCGTCACAAATTATGAATGTTGTTTCGGCGCGTGCAATAGAGATTTCTCCGGATATCACCGTTGCAAATGTTGTGCAGCGTGTTTCGGGTGTATCTATAGAAAGAAATTCGAATGGCGAGGGACAATATGCTATTCTGAGGGGGATGGATAAACGTTACAATACCACTTTAGTGAATGGTGTAAAGGTTCCAAGTCCGGATAATAAATACCGTTATGTGCCTTTGGATTTATTTCCTTCAGATATGTTGGAACGCTTAGAAGTCTATAAGTCGCTAACACCAAATATGGAAGCCGACGCGGTGGGTGGAGTTGTCAATATGGTTATGAAATCGGCGCCGACTAAATTATTGCTTCAAGCAAATTTGGCAACAGGCTACAGCCAACGTTATTTTAATCGTGATTTTGGAAGCTTTTCAACAGGCGGAACCTCGGCTAAATCTCCCTACGAACAGCATGGGAAGAATTACAATGCAACCGCTGCTGATTTTAATAAGGGGGCATTAGATTATACCTATAAAAAGCCCCTTCCAGACCTTGTAGGCAATTTGACAATAGGCAATCGGTATTTGGATGATAAATTGGGGGTTATTTTGGGTGCGAGTTATCAAAATTTACATCGAGGTAGTCGTTCTATTTTCTACAAATCGGCTGTCGTTGGCGTAAATCCCAATGCGGTAATTACTGAGCAGAGTGATCGTCAATATGATGAACAGCAACAACGCTTAGGTTTGCATAACAAGATCGACTATCGATTTAATCCAAATCATCGGATTAGCTTTTATCAAATGTATGTGAATTTAAATAACATGCAATTGCGTGATGCTGTAAATACGATATATAATGGCCAGTATGATCCCAGTATTGGTAAAGCCGAACTGACCTATGTGACAAGAAGCCGAAAAACACAGCAACAGATCTACAATGGTACACTACAGGGGGATCATCATTTTTTAGATAATCGTCTGAATGTCCGTTGGTCAGGTGTGCTTTCTTCAGCGCGCAATCAATTACCGCAAAATACGATGATCAGTTTGGATGGAGTAGAAGAAAATTTTGAACGTAAAAGGACTTCTCTCGTGAATAAATCTCCTGTAACCTATCGTTGGGAGCGGAATACCGATAATGATCATGCAGGCTATTGGGATGTAGCTTATAAAGTTCCAATGGAAAACAGTAAGCTGGAGCTATCGACCGGAGGTTTGTATCGTGATAAACAGCGTAGTAGTTTTTACAATAACTACAACTTATCACCAGCTTCGGCAGAAGAGGCAAAGTATAAATACGGCGTGGATTTTCAGCGCTATACCGATCTCAATTTGACTGTTACCAATCCTACTGGAGCGGTCGCAAATCCATTAACTTACGACGCCGGTGAGAAGACAACAGCATTGTACGGCATGTTCAATTATGAGAATGACAAATGGCAGATGATCGGTGGTATCCGGATGGAGCATACCAATCAGAATTATAAATTATTGTTTCCTGCAGGAGAAAAAAGACCAGAAGGATCTCAAATTTATACAGAGTGGCTGCCAAGTTTGACCATGAAATATCATTTGGACGAAAAACAACAGCTTCATGCGGCCTATTATCGTGCGTTAAACCGACCTGGATTTTATGAAATTGTACCCTCAAGTGTGGTTAATGAAGAGTTTTTAGAAAAAGGAAACCCAGATTTAAAACATGCCTTAGCAGATAACTTCGATTTAAGGTATGAATTATTCCCTGAAGCTTCCTCTCAATTTCTTGTGGGTATGTTTTACAAGAAAATCAAAAACCCAATTGAATATACCTTTCAACCGGATGAGGTTCGTAATCAGGATGTATACTACACCCCCGGTAATTTTGGTAACGCCAACAACTTTGGTCTCGAGGTTGATTATATCAAGTATATCCAAAAATTTGGTGTTAAGGCCAATTATACCTATACACATTCACGTATAACGACCGCCAAGATGTCACGTCGAATCAATGAAACCACACAGGACCCTGAAGCGATTATCGTGGATCAAACGAGGCCGCTATATGGGCAAGCTGCACATGTGGCCAATCTATCGCTACTTTACAAAGATGCTAATAATGGCTGGGAAGGACAGTTAGCTGGATCTTATACCGGCTCACGAATCAATACAGTGTCGCAATTTTTGAACGATGATTTATGGCAAAAAGGATTTGTTCAGTTAGATGCTTCTATTGAGAAGAAGTTTAGAGCTGGCTGGGCCATTTTTGCCAAAGCTAACAACATCTTGAATACACCAATGGAATTGTATGTGAAAGGAACAAATCCCGAAAATGAGAAGATCGCCGAAAAGCTTATTGAAGGCGGAAATACATTGATTAGAAGGGATTTGTATGGGCAGAACTATATCCTTGGTTTACGTTATTCGTTTAGTAAATAATAGACCCGCGTAAAACAGGGCATGTTTTAATCTGAACATGTGCGACGTTAAATAAGAACAGTTTGTTTCGGTGAAGCTTTCACTTTTTTGGAAAGCCAATATTTTGGATAAGTGAAATCTGCTTCATCATTAAAAATTAAATATATACAGATGAAAAATAAATGTATTTTATCGTTTCTAGCGTTTTTTATTGTGGTGCTAAGTGCCTGTGAAAAAGCAAATATTGATGTTGATACTTCTGATGCTGATGGAAGTGCTATAGGTGAGGTATCCGGTGTGTGGAGCAAAGGGAGTGTGCAGCATATCAAGGGAGATATTATTATTCCCGAAGGCAAGAGCCTGACGATTGAGGAAGGTGTAACCGTATTGATGGATTCTGTCAATAAGCCTGAAATTGTTGTTTTGGGTAATTTGTATGCACTAGGTACAGCTGAAAATCCTGTAAAGTTTACAGTTGAAGATGGGTATAAGACGAAGACGAATGAATTTGGCAAGTTATGGGGAGGAATTTTAGCCGCTCCAAGCTGCCAGGAACTTGTTTTGGACAATACCGTCATTGAATATGGTGGTGCAATTACATCGGATGCGTCGACTTCTGTAAAAATGGGCTTGTATAAAAAAGTGTCTGGTGAAGCTTTGCCAGCTTTGTGGTTCTCAAATCCAAACGGAAAGCTAGTTGTTCAAAATAGCACTGTAAGTCATTTTCACGAAGACTGTACGTATATTGAAGGAGGAAAAATCATTTTCGCTAACAATCGTTTCTTTTCTAATGGAGTGACAGGTGGAGAAGCGATGAATTTCAAATCCGGATGTCTTGCAGATGTCGCTTATAACCTCGTGTATAGTGTAAATACCAATGCATTAAAACTATCCAATTCGGGAGACCGTACACCTCAGGCTTATATTATTGTTTATAATAATACCATGCTCAATACAGGGTGGCGCAGACCTACAGCCAAAGGAGGTTCCATATGGTTAGAGGCCTCTGTCAGAGCAGAAATTTATAATAATCTTTTTGCCAATACACGTTTTGGAGTCAAGCGTGATCCTAAAAAACCAGAAGATAGCCGTTCTGTGTCAGGTAATAATTGGTATTATGGTTACGGTCAATTGACTGTAGATCAGTTTCAGGTCGGTAAAAATGATATTGTAGGCGGTATTAACGATGTTAGAGGTAAAGTGGCAGGGGAGAATAATCCTAAATTTGTTTCTTATCCTTTAGAAACATCGGTTGACAATTACGTATTTGATTCAACCTGGGATTTTCATCTTCAAGGGAATTCACCTGCATTAAAGGCCGGTACTTTGGCTTTTAAACCCCATTTTACGAGTGGCCTTGTGATGTCAAACGGCCTAACATATAATTCTCCTCAGCCTGCAGCTTATGTTGGGGCATTTGGTTCCAAATTCTAATTTACTTCATATAATGACAAATTTAAAAACAATACTAACACTAACTTTGGGAGCATCAACCCTGCTTCAAATAGCATGCAAAAATGCGCAAACAAATACGGTAAACTCAGTTAAACCTGTTATTGTGACCGATGCTGTACGCTATGATTCGGATGATCCTGCAATTTGGATCAATAAGAACGATCCGAGCAAGAGTCTGATTATAGCAACGGATAAAGATGCCGATGGAGCTTTATTCGTGTACGATTTACAGGGTAAAACGGTCAAAGAAAAAGTGGTTTCCAATTTAAAACGACCAAACAACGTTGATGTAGCATACGGTTTGGTATTGGGGGGGAAACCTGTTGATATCGCTGTCACAACAGAGCGTATGACCCATAAATTGCGTATTTTTTCACTACCTGACATGAAGCCGATCGATCAAGGGGGATTAGATATGTTTGTTGGTGAAACTGAACCTGAATTCAGAGATCTAATGGGGATTGCTCTATATACTTCTCCAAAAGGAGAGATCTATGCTATTGTTGGGCGAAAAAATGGACCAAAAGAAGGCTATTTGGGACAATATTTATTGGAGGATAATGGCTCTGGTTCAGTAAAAGCTACACTGCTTCGCAAATTTGGTTCATTTAGTGGAAAGAAAGAGATTGAGGCAATAGCGGTGGACAATGAGCTTGGGTATATTTACTATTCGGACGAACAAATTGGCGTAAAACAATACTATGCGGATCCAGCAAAGGGAAACCAACAGTTGGCATTATTTGCTACAACAGGTTTTAAAGAAGATCATGAAGGTATTTCGATTTATAAAGTGACCGACAGTACTGGATATATCTTGGTGTCGGACCAGGGTGCAAATCGTTTTCAGGTTTTTAGTCGGGAAGGAACCAAAAGCAATCCTTTCGAACATAAATATCTGAAGAGTGTACCGGTTATGGCAACACAAAGTGATGGTTCAGAAACTACCTCTTCTAATTTAAATGAAACCTTCAAACATGGCTTGTTTGTTGTTATGAGTGATGATAAAACATTCCATTATTATCGATGGGAAGATATTGCCGGAGCCGATTTGAAAAAGAAATAGGTTATAGAATAAGCGTTTCAGCAACAGTTGTGATTTGATTACAGCTGTTGCTTTTTTTTGCTATTGGAAATTTTTGTTAAAAATCCCTAGCGTTATGCACCGACCGGAATTTTAAACCAAAAGGTTGACCCTTGGCCGATCTGGCTGTCGACCCCAATTTCTCCTTGATGTTTTTGAATAATTTCTTTGCAAATAAACAGTCCTATGCCAAATCCCGATGCATAACGGTCCGCATCGTCATTTACACGATAGAATTTATTGAATATTTGTTTTTGATCCTTATGATTGATGCCTTTTCCTTGGTCTTTGATCTCGACTTCAAAATAACCTGAATGTATAGCCACATGCATGGTAATTGTTGAATTACTGGGCGAATATTTAATGGCATTATCCATGAAGTTGATTAACACTTGTTCGATTTTATCACGATCGGCGATAATCTCCAAATTCGAATCTATTGCTCCTGAATAATGAATGAAGTGCTTGACAGATTTTAAAGAATAGATATTTTGAATATAATCGAGTAAAGAACAAACGTTAAATGTCTTTTTGCGAAGTACTAACTTACCCTCATTTAGTTGAGTAACATTTAGAAAGCCGTCGATTAAGCCACGCATACGCGTTGCTTGCTCATTCGATTGGTGGAGATATTGCATGCGCTTTTCGCTGCTCAATGTACCTTCTTTGGCTTGTAGTAATTGGATATAGGCAATGAGTGAGGTCAAAGGTGTTTTGAGTTCATGACTTGCGATACTAATAAAATCGAGCTTTTTCCTTTCTTCTTCCTTGTCATTGGTGTTGTCTATTATGGCGCCATAGATCATGTGTCTTGTTGTATCCGATTCCAATTGACTTCCGCCTATTGACCTTAACCATTTTATCTTACCCGTTTTTTTATCTTTTATCTCACATTGACAATCGAAAAGCGATTGCTTGCGTGTTACTTCCTGAAAAACATGCTGAATGATATTTCTATACTGAGGTAGAATTTGGGCGAAAAAGTCAGCTTCTTTTATGTTGTCATGCTGGTGGAAGCCAAATAATTCACGGCAGCGATCATTGAGTTCCATTTTCTTGGTTTCCATGTCAATAGAAAAGATACCAATACCGGCGGCTTCAACAATCATTCTGAACTGTTGATCTCTTTTGGCGATAAGTTGATTAATTGCTTCAAGTTTTTCATGCTCTTGATGCGGGGTGGTAATATCTATAGCGGTGCCAGCAAACCATTCGGGCTGTTGGTCTTGGTCAAAGTATACTCTTCCTTTACAGTGCAACCACCGTAATTGAAGATCTTCTGCTTCAATGGTTCTAAATTTTACGTCATATACACCTTTGTTTTGAAAAGTCAGTGATTTTTTGACTTCTTGATCGATTCTATTCCTATCTTCTGGATGAATATATTTGAGGACCTCATTGTATGGAACATATTCACCTTTCGCAAAACCAAAGAGTTCTCGAGTCCGTTCATCCCAATTGACGAGGTAATTTTTGCAATTTAAGTTCCATGTTCCCATCTCGGCCGACTGTAATGCAAAATGGTAATGTTCTTCACTCTCTATGATTTTCTTGAGTGCCCCCTTGAGTTTTTCATTGAGATCTTCGGTATGTTTAGGTGATAAGGTGTAATTATTCGTGGGAATTTTGTAGTGATTTCCTGCTACTGTATATTTTTGAGTTAATAAATCTTGTAGCAGTTTTCGTTCAATGGTATTTTTTTCTTGTGTAAGTGGATGGTTGTCTTCATTTTCAGGTAGCAGTCTAATTTGATTAAATATGCCATAAATTTCACCCTTTTCATTGATGAGCGGATGATATTCAAACGTGTGCGTATATCGGAGTGAAGACTGTTGTTCGCTTTTGAGTTTAATCTTTATCTTGTCGATCAGCTGTGTATTTTCATTTCCCCAAACGTTTTTCAAGAGAGGGATATAAGGCGTTAATTCCTCTTGTTGAAGACAATTCTCAAGATATTGCCCAATCGCGCTGTGATCACAATTCCACAATTTTAACATGTTAGTGCTTGCATAAGAAATACGGAGATCTGCGCTATCATAAATTGCGCAAGCATCCAATGAAGAGGAGAGAACGGCTAAAATATCTTTATCTGAACAAATCATAACATATCAAAAATTAAGCGTTGATTAAGCGATATCACGTATAGCTAGATTTAATAGCGTACAAATATTGTTCCTTTTCTCATGAGTTTTCTCCTTGTCGATATGGAGCAGCAATTATTGGTCCCTAGGAATACCTACTTTTTGATCTGTTAATCATCCTAGAGGCTGTTTAATATGGAGTCATGAGATCAATAGTACAGTGAATAGAAATTCGTATCTTTATTTTGTTTATGCAGTCTGTTTCTTTTTTATTCCAAATCGGAAAATACAATACACCATCATTGTGGTATATAGTTGGAAGAAAATAGAATTGAACGTTTATATTTAAATGCTAAAGAAGATGAATACGGTTAAAATACTATTGGTTGAAGATCACATGGTGGTACGGAATGGTATTAAACTACTTTTAGAATCCGAAGGAGAATTTACAGTGATAGGAGAGGCTTCTGATGGTATGGAAGCCCTGTCTAAATTGGCGAATGGTCTAGCTCCCGATATTGTCTTAACTGATATAAGTATGGAGCATATGGACGGGATGGAGCTCTTAAAAATCATCAGTCAAAAATATCCGCTGGTCAAAGTTGTGATATTATCCATGCTTAGTCAAATTCATTATGTAGTTGAAGGGTTTGAGCATGGTCTTTCAGGCTACCTGTTGAAAAATGTAGGTTATAATGAATTACTTTTTGGATTAAAACATGTCGCTGAGGGCGGGCGGTATATGAGTGAAGAAATTAGCTTAGCCTTACTTGAACAAGTTTCTTCGGGTCAAGTTTATACGGATGCTGGTTCGAATACTATCCTAGATTTGGAAATAAGCGAACGTGAGCTAGACGTATTGGAATTGATCGCGGACGGGTTTACAAATCTAGAAATTGCAGATAAAATCTTTTTGAGTAAGCGAACTGTTGAAGGATATCGGCAGAGCTTGATCGATAAAACAAGAGTGAAGAACACTGCGGAATTAGTAAAATATGCTTTTCAACATGGTTTATTAAAAAAATCATGATAAAATTTCTGTTCCTGGTGGCCACGTCATAGGTGATGATTTTTGGAAGTACTGCGCATCCCCTTACTTAAATTTGGGTATTCTTCCTTGAAAACGGTTGAAAATAAATAGACCAGCTCCAATAATAATAAATGGTATGCTAAGTAGCTGTCCCATATTGATGAATAGGGAGTCTTCAAAATGCTCTTGATTGATTTTCAAAAACTCATCCAAAAATCTGAACGAAAACAGCAAAACCAACAGCAAGGCGAAATAGTTTCCATTGTTACGTCGAAGCTCTTTTTCTTTCCACAAACGATATAACAATACGAATAATAGGAGACAAAATAATGCTTCATAAAGCTGTGCCGGATGCCGGGGTATCGAATCAATATGGGTAAACACAAAGGCCCAAGGTAAACTACTTGCTGTGCCAATCATTTCAGAGTTCATTAAGTTGCCCAGGCGAATGCAAGCCCCTGCTATAGGGACGACCAAAGCAACCCGATCTGCAACCCAAAGAAAAGGAAGCTGCTGTTTTTTTGCAAATAAATAGATCGCAATCAGGATACCTATACCTCCGCCATGGCTTGCCAGCCCACCTTCCCAAATGGCCATTATTTTTAAGGGATGATCCAGGTAATAACTGGGGCCGTAAAATAATACGTGCCCCAATCTAGCACCAATAACAGTACCTAAAACGATATAAATGGTTAGCTGATCTAAGAACTCGGTTGGCCGACCTTCTTTCTTAAATAATGAACCTAGTATCTTATAGCATAATACAATGCCCAATAACCAAAATAGTCCGTACCAGCGAATAGGGTGTTCAATGATTGGAATAACAAAGATGTCACTATCTATATTCCAGTTTATGTAAGTTAAGATTAGATTATTTACCATATGACGTTTTAGCGTGATGCTCCATAGTATAGGTATGCGGTAGGGATATTTCGTTACACACTTTGATGAAAAAACACGAAATTCTCTTTATTGATGCAAATATTGAGTCATATACTGCGATTATTAAATATGAAGTTTTCGTTGTTTGACCAATTTGTATGTTTGTGGGGAGTAAAAGCAAATTACCTATAAGCGAGTTCAATGGTTGCGATCTATGTTTTTATTGGAGAAGAATATTAGTATAAGTATCAGCCGGGTTAAATACTTATGAAAGTATATCTTGTTTTTTTGATAATATTCCGATATTCGGCAATTGATAACATGATATGGACAGCACCTTGCATATTTCTTTAATAGCTGCTTACATCTTGTGAAGGCTTATCATAGTTAATGAACGAGGTTATGAAAAAATATAGGCACCTTCATATAAATTTAAACAGATAGTTATATTCTGATGATACGAAATTTAACAAGATTTACTTTTTGTTTTTTATCTCTTGTGCTCATGGCACAATTACTCTCTTGTCATCAAAGTGGCCAACAGGCGTCTAAAAATAATACGCATATCGAAGATAACTCGCTTGATTTAACCTATCAGGATACGCTATTAAAATTTCTCGCTTTACAAGATTTTAGGGATCAATCTATTATAGCAAAGAAGATAGCGGAGTTTGCTCAGGATAAGTATTTTAATAATTCTGGTTATAATTGGATTTTTTTGGCGTACAACTATTTGTTGGACGATAAAATAGATTCAATAGAAATCGCGCTGAAAAACCTTGATGGGAGAAAACTGTCTCCGGATTTGCTTGTTCTGAAAGATTACTTTAAAATAAGGGCTAATTTTAGTTTTAATGATGTGACCACTATTGGCATCATGGAACAGATTATCGATGCTAAAGAATATGCTTTAGAAAATAAGAGTAGGTTTAGCTTTCTTTTTTTCAATCTATTGGCCAATGCAAATTATCGTCGAGCTGACTATAACCAGGTGCTCAAAGATAACGAGTCATGGTATCATTATCATCCCAACAGATCCGACGCCCATGTTGCGCAAGCGTATCAGGAGATCAAATTTATGCAGTATATTGAATTGCATGATTTTGAGAAGTTAAAAGCAACACTGGACAGCTGCAAATATTACGCAAATAAAACGGCTGATTCTGCTATTATTATGCGCATGTATAATTTACAGGCACAATATTTCTTTAGCATAGGGAATAGTCGAAAAGCGGTAGAGGCATCCCAAAAATATTTTAATTATTTATCTTCAAGCAAGGTGCTCAATGCCTATGCGTATGCGAATTTGGCAAAAAATTTTTTGAATAATCATCAAGTTGACTCGGCGATCTATTATTTTAATGCTGGATTGCAGTTTATCAAAACACATAAAGGCAAGCAAAATAAATTATTCTATTATCAGAATCTACAAGTAGCGCACGCATTAAAAGGAGATTATGAACGGGCTTATTTTACCTTGGATTCGGCCTATCAGGACTATAAAAATAGTACAAAGAGTATTGAAAATGAACGTATAAATGAGATCAATACACGGTATGAAACTGAAAAAAAGGATCAGGCTATTAAGCTTTTAAAAACAACAAATGCATTCAACCATAAGATTATGGTCCAACAGCGCTGGATTTTTGTTATTTTATTTGCGCTGATCTTTAGCATTGCATTCTTCATTTATTACCGGAATAAACAAAAGCTATTGAAAAATATTAATCAGCGTATTATTGCCGAAAATAGACAATTAATTTTAGAGCAGAAGACCCGACAAAACCAGCTTAATCCCCATTTTATTTATAATGCTATAGCTAATTTGCAAGGTTTGATCAGTAGTGAGCAAAAAGCAAAGGCAAATCAGTACCTCATCTTATTGTCCCGTCAAATTCGTGACATACTCGAATTAAATAGGGAAGAGTATATTTCTTTGGATCAAGAAATTAAATCATTAAAGAATTATATACTTTTACAGCAGATGCGCTATCAAGATGTATTTGATTTTGAAATTGAGAGCGGTAACTTGGATGTTGATGATGTCATGATTCCCCCTATGTTGATTCAGCCTTTTGTTGAAAACGCTATTGAACATGCTTTCAAAAATTTGAATTATCGTGGACAATTGCAAATTCTTTTTAATCAGGAAGCAGATCAATTGCATATTGTTATCAGTGACAATGGCTGGGGAATGCAATCTTATCAGAAAAATAATGCACACAAGACCTCTCTTTCACAAGTTATCACGAAAGAGCGCCTTGAGCTTTTGTTTAATGATCCTCAGCAAAAAGCAAGGATTGAAATAAAGCCCAATTATAGAGAAGATAAAAGTGGATATCGCGTAGAACTCTATATCCCACTCGTTTTATATTTTAATTAAATACGTGAAATTATGAAAGTTTATATTCTTGAAGATGAGTATAATATCTATTTGTACATTAAGTCTTTATTGGATGCTATTCCTTATGTCCAGATCGTTGGTTATAGTCCATCAATCGCCCAGGCAGAACGTGAGTTACTTGTATCTAATCCAGATCTTATTTTAGCTGATATTCAATTGAAAGATGGATCAAGCTTATCCTTCCTCTCAGAGCTGAAATTGGACATAAATACAATCTTTATAACCGCATTTAACCAATATGCTATAGAAGCCCTTAATATAGGCGCTATTGCCTATTTATTAAAGCCTTTGGTTCCGGAACAATTTATAGAGGCTATTGAAAAATGCTATAAGAAAAATACAGAGTTTAGATTCAATAGTATGCAATTAAGTATGGCCGAAAACTATCTGAAGTCACCAGTTAGACCAAAGAAAATAGCACTACGTACATTTGAATACACTCAGATTGTGAATATCGATGATATTCTTTATTGCCATGGAGATAAGGGTTATACCACATTTTATATTAAAGACAATAAACCGATGATGGTTTCGAAAGTCCTCAAACATTTTGAAACTATGCTTCCTGAATCCGAATTTATTCGTTGTCATCAATCTTATTTAATCAATGCAAACTATATAAAAAAATATTTCAAGGATGGCCAGATAGAAATGTCCGATGGTAAAATGATTCCTGTTGCGACAAGAAAAAAAGATGTTATCCAGCAATTCTTGAATGATATATAAGGCTTGAAGTAACAAAGGCTCTACGATTCGAAGTTTTGCTGTTTGTACTAAAAAATATAGCATTCTCTTTTATTGCTAAAATAATTAGTATTATATTTGTATGTAATATTAAATAAGAGGGGCTATGATGTTAGAAGATAAACAGGCTTTGATCAGCAAACTTAAAAAGGACTTGCTTGCCTGGCAAGGGGTACCTCAAAGGTCAAATGATGAAAGCACGATGGGGTTGGGGCCATTGGAGAAAGCTTTTCCGAATGGAGTTTTTCCTAAAGGGGTAATACACGAGTTTGTGAGCTTTAACCGCATGGATAGTGCTGCATCCTGTGGGTTTATTGGTGGTCTTCTTGGAAAACTTATGCAAGCTGATGGGATTTGTATTTGGATAGGCTCTATTCAAACGGTATTTCCAGCGGCAATCAGATCATTTGGGGTCGATCCAGCATCGATTGTTTTTGTTTCTATGCAACGGGAGAAGGATGTGTTATGGGCGATGGAAGAAGCATTGAAATGTCATGGCATAACAGCTGTATTGGCCGAAATACATCAGCTGGATTTTGTTCAGTCAAGGCGCCTTCAACTTGCCGTAGAAAAAAGCCGAGTTACAGGGTTTATACTTCAACATAACCCAAAGATCTTATTGGCGACAAGTTGTGCGGCACGTTGGAAAGTCACTTCTTTACCTAGTCAATCGGATGATGGATTACCTGGTATTGGCTACCCCTGTTGGGATGTAGAGCTCCTTAAGGTAAGGAATGGTAGTCCAGCCAAAGAGCAAATAACCTGGTCTCCACAGGGGTTTAAAACATTTTCTAAAAAGGAGATACAGGTAAAAGACTGGAATTATAACTACCAAAATCTTGGCTAATCATGAAAAAAAGATTTGCCTCACTTTGGTTTCCTCATCTGAAAACAGATTGGCTCACTGTTTGCAAACCACATTTGCAAAATATTCCCTTTGTATTGTCCATCGCCGCTCAAGGAAGATTAATCGTCAGTGGGAGTAACTTATTAGCGGAGCAAGTGGGGGTGCATTCAGGTATGGCCATAGCGGATGCACGGGCATTTATTCCATCACTTAAAATAATCAATGAGCAAGCTGGATTGGCTGAAAAGTTACTCCATTCGATAGCAGAGTGGTGCATCAGGTACACACCACAAGTGGCATTAGATACGCCCGACGGTATCATTCTGGATATTAGTGGTTGTACTCATCTTTGGGGCGGGGAGGCGGCCTACTTAACAAGTATTGTCTCGAAATTTAGACAACATGGTTATGAGGTACGTATGGGGATTGCTGATACCATTGGGGCCGCATGGGCGGTAGCACATTTTGGACACGAAGATATCATTATAAATGAACAGGCGCAGTCGGAAACGCTTCTTCCATTAAGTCCTGCTGCATTACGACTGGAAGATGTTCAATTGAAGCGCTTACAATCACTTGGATTACGGTCAATCGGAAGTTTTTCAAAAATGCCACGTTCAGTGTTGCGTAGAAGGTTTGGCGATAGTTTACTGCTCCGACTGGACCAGGCCATGGGGTTGGAAGATGAATTTGTTATTTCTATAAAACCCATCTTACCGTATGAAGAGCGTTTACCTTGTTTGGAGCCTATCTGTACAGCAAATGGTATTGAACTGGCTTTGGAAGATTTATTAAACAAGTTGTGTAAGCGTTTGTCGGGGGAGGGTAAAGGATTACGTGCAGCCGAATTGAATTGTCATCGCGTGGATGGAAAAATAGAGACCATTACTATTGAGACTAATCGTGCTACTGCTCAGGTTAAACATATCCTTCAATTATTTGTCCTAAAGATTCCGCAAATTGAACCGGCATTGGGAATTGAATTATTTACCTTGGGCGTATCCAAAGTTGAGACGGCAGATCCAGTTCAGGAAAATCTTTGGAACAATAGAATTGGTCTCAAAAACCCGACGGTTACCGAACTTTTAGATCGCTTGAAAAGTAGGGACGCCAATTGTGAGATTTCACGCTATGTGCCATCTGCGCACTACTGGCCGGAACGATCCATGAAAATAGCGGCTAAAATGGATGAGGTTGCAGCTGTTGACTGGCAAACTGCAAGGCCACGTCCAACACGACTATTGAAGATCCCTGAACGTATTATAGTCACAGCACCCATACCCGACTATCCACCCATACTGTTCCGTTATAAGGGAGATACCTATACTATAAGGAAAGCAGATGGCCCCGAACGTATTGAACGCGAATGGTGGATTGATCCTGGTGAACATCGGGATTACTATGCCGTGGAAGATCTGCAAGGTCGGCGCTTTTGGCTATATCGCGCCGGGCATTATGACGGACAGGCAGATCAATGGTTTATACATGGTTTTTTTGCATAAAGTTAGTGTATGGTATATTGTGAATTACAGATAACAAGTAATTTTAGTTTTCTCGAAGGTGCCTCTCATCCGGAAGAGCTGATCGAGCAAGCGGCGCGATTGGGGTATAATTCTGTTGCAGTAACTGACCGCAATAGCCTTGCTGGAATAGTCCGTGCACATATGGCTGCAAAAAAAGCCGGTATACGACTGATTCCTGCTTGTCGTCTAGATTTACAGGATGGACCAAGTTTATTGGCATACCCGACAGATAAAGAGGCTTACGGGCGGCTTTCAACATTGTTAACTGTGGGAAATCTAAGGACGGAAAAAGGAAAATGCGAATTGTACAAAAATGATGTGTTTCAACATGCTGAGGGGATTGTATTCATTATTTGTCCACCTGAAAAATTAGTGGTCGGTTTTGAGCTGGAGCAGTCATTTATAGCGTTTGTACAGGAATGTCAACAGCGTCTCCAGGGTTGTCTTAATTTAGGAATAAAAAAACTCTATCGTGGTGATGATGCTAAATTATTGTTCAGAATTAATCAGTTGGGTGAACACCTGGCCATTCCTCTTGTTGTACTTGGTGATGTATATTATCATGTGCCCGAAAGGCGTGAATTGCAGGATATTTTAACCTGTATTCGTGAAAAATGCACGATACATACGGCTGGATTTAATTTATATCCCAATGCAGAGCGCTATCTAAAATCAATAACTGAAGTTGAACGCTTGTTTAGACTGTACCCTGAAGCTGTAGAACAGAGTGTAAAAATTGCCAATGCTTGTCGTTTTTCCTTAGATGATTTGAAATACATCTATCCAGATGAATTATCATCTCATGGTCGGACCACACAGGAAGAATTAAGTTATTTAACTTGGGAAGGTGCCAGTAAACGATTTAACGGAGATATCCCGGATGCAATTCGCGAAACGATTCAAATGGAACTTGATTTTATCGAACGCAAAAATTATGCTTCTTATTTTTTGACGGTGTATGATTATGTTCGATTTGCGAAGGAAAAGGGAATTTTATGCCAAGGGCGTGGATCTGCAGCAAATTCAACCGTATGTTACTGCTTAGGTATTACTTCTGTTGACCCGTCAAAATACAGGCTTTTGTTTGCGCGATTTATGTCCGATGCACGCGATGAACCACCAGATATAGACGTCGACTTTGAACATGAGCGCCGTGAGGAAGTCATCCAGTATATTTATGAGAAATATGGCCGCAATCGTGCTGCTATCGTAGCAACTGTCACACAGGTACGCTCCAAAGGGGCTATACGTGATGTTGGCAAGGCCATGGGACTTTCCATGGATGCTGTAGGGCGTTTAGCAGGGGTTGTGAGTAGCCATTGGGACGATTATATCAATTTGGAACGTTTGGTTGAACAGGGCTTTAATCCTGAAGACCAACATTTGCGAAAAGTTCTCGAATTGACACATCAGTATATTGGCTTTCCACGTCAATTAGGGCAGCATACAGGCGGATTTGTTATTACGCAAGGTAATTTGCATGAGCTTTGTCCTTTAATAAATGCCCGCATGGATAATCGGACAAATCTCGAGTGGAATAAAGATGATCTTGAAGCACTCGGCTTTCTAAAAGTTGATGTACTTGCTTTGGGGATGTTGACCTGTATTCGCAAAGCTTTTGATCTCGCTAAAAAGCATTATGGAAAAGAGCTTACCCTGGCTGATATTGGGGCAGAAGACGATCCAAAGGTTTACGATATGATCTGCCATGCAGATACTCTAGGTGTATTCCAGATCGAAAGCCGGGCCCAGATGTCGATGTTGCCGCGATTAAAACCACGAGAGTTTTATGATCTGGTCATTGAAGTAGCTATCGTTCGGCCTGGACCGATACAAGGCGATATGGTGCATCCCTATTTGCGCCGTCGGAATAAAGAAGAGGATGTTGATTATCCCAGCACTGAGATCCAAACCATTCTTGAAAAAACCTTGGGGGTTCCTCTCTTTCAGGAGCAGGCCATGGAAATTGCCATAGTCGCTGCCGGATTTACTCCTGCGGAAGCCGACGAATTGCGGCGTAGCATGGCTACATTCAAAGCAAAAGGACAGGTATCTGCTTTTCACAAAAAAATGGTCGATGGTATGGTAAAGAAAAACTATACGGAAGAATTTGCCAATAGAGTTTTTAAGCAATTGGAAGGTTTTGGGAGTTACGGTTTTCCAGAGAGTCACGCAGCGTCTTTTGCCTTACTGGTGTATGTGTCCTCATGGCTTAAGTATTACTACCCCGATATTTTTGCGGCATCCTTACTCAATAGTCAGCCCATGGGCTTTTATCAACCTGCTCAAATTGTTATTGATGTACAGAAACATGGCGTAAAAGTACGTCCTATTGATATCAATCATTCTTCATGGGACAATACTTTAGAGGGAGAAATTGGAAAACCACATGCTCTTCGATTGGGTTTACGTCAGATCAAAGGATTTTCAAGGGAAGAGGCCGTTGTGTTGACTCAAGGTCGGCAGTCTGCCTATTCATCCATTACTGGTATGATGGATGTTGGACTATCTCTTATTGCGTTGGAGAAATTGGCTGATGCAGATGCCTTTACATCATTAGGTATTGATCGTCGGCAAGCGCTTTGGGAAATTACAGCATTGGGTGATCGGCCGATTGCATTATTTGAAGGCCAAGCATCTGAAAGTATCATGGAGGGGCAAATTGAATTACCATTGCTAACAAAAAGCCAGCATGTTGTGGCTGATTACGCAAGGACCTCGCTATCCATTAAAGCACATCCAGTAAGTTTCTTGCGCGGAAAGCTCGATCTTCTCCATGTAGTGCCCACAGCAAAATTGGGCTTGATACAAAATGATATGCCTGTGAAAGTATGCGGGTTGATTACTGTTAGACAACGACCAGGAACCTCCAAAGGTGTTTTATTTATCACTATTGAAGATGATACTGGTTTTTCAAATATTGTCGTTTGGAGTAATGTATTTGAAAAATATCGTAAAGAAATCCTTCGGGCAAAACTCCTTATGGTTGCGGGTAAAATCCAAGTTGAAGGTGAAGTTATTCATGTAATAGCGCAACGATGCTTTGATATGTCAGGTTTGTTAAAAGATCTGACCACAGACGGAGATCATGCTGCGGATATTTTTCATGGGGGAAGAAATTTTCATTGATCTCTCATTTATTAATCTCATTTTTGAAGTAGAATGCTTTTACTTTGCGTAGGTAGCAAAGCATTCTAATTCATAGAAAATTAAAAGATATGACCAAAAATATTCTCGTCAATACGATCGAAATTGATAAAGAAACTATTCGCGAATTCATTAAACAGGGTGATGTAAATGCTGCTATTGACCTGATTGCCATCCAGGCAAATGTAAAGTATAAAACTGCTCGGGATATTGTAGAGATGTTTAAAGAAGACCATATTGATCTTTTTGATGGTAAAGACCTGTTTTTGGCTGATTATGATATGGTTGAACATCGCGGCGATTCTCAAGAAGCAGATCACAAAGGATCTTCTTTTTTGGAAGTAGAAACAAATGAGCGTGGGCGAACTAGTATTTGGAAGGCACTTTTTATCTTTTCAGTCCTTGCCCTGTTGGCTTTCGTTATCTTAAATTACGTTGTGGGTTTTAATCAAATAGGGCATCATATTTCAGAACTTACGCAGCTATTCGATAAAAATGAAGGCTCAGCTGCCGCTGATACTGATACATCCAAACAAAATATTGTATTAAGTGCTGGTGTTACCCGGGCGGGTGATGTTGAAGACCTCCATCCCGTAGATACAAATCTCTTACCATTGGATGTGAGGCAGGCTGAAATAGCGCGAATATATCGGGCTCAGTTCGATCAATTGAAAGCAGCAAAACATTCACCAACAGATGAAGATGCACAGATCGCTCTAATTCACCTTACAAATGGGCGGTTGACTGATGTTATTATTCAGCAAAAATTAACTGTAAAAATAGGGAAGTGTTATGAAAATTCGACCATGAAAGATAAGGGCACCTGCGTGAGTTGTATGATATTACTTTACAATAGGGAGAAGAAAAACTGGCAAGAAGCTCCCAATGGGGAGAATTTCCTGCGTAATGCCTATGATTTCTATTTGCCCAGCGGTTCAGACTTATGGGAAGCCAGCCCGCTGAGCATCCGTATTCCTTACGACTACGCTTTAGTAGACAAGTATGAAGCAGCAAATTAGCTACATTAATCCTGAGAGAAAGTATGATAGACCCAGCGAAATCATGAACGAATTACCTGCTATTTTACTTTTTTTGAGGGTAAATAAGCTATTGTACATACGACAAATAAGAGTAATATGACCGATAGTACGATCGAGTAGCCATAGGCAGATGAGATGTTCTGCAAAATAAGAAATTTAGTCTCTTTCCGATGGAGGAATATACCGACAATAAAAGCGATTCCCAAGCATATAGATAACTGTTGTACAGCAAGATAGATGGCGGATCCTACGGAGATTAGTTTTTCGTTAAGGTCTTTTAATGCAAGTGTCATTAATGCCGGCAGTACACTACCGCAGCCAATACCATAAAAAAAGAAGAGCGCGTGTATTTGGTTGCTATCTATGATCATCGTATTGAAAACGAAAAGATGAGACAGCAAACCCAAAATCATTATTCCTAATCCATATAGGACAATGATCTTTCCGTGGCGCTGTATTAACTTGCTGACAATAACACTTGCCAATACGTAACCAATACCCTGAAAAACAAACGCAATTCCTGTCATTGTTGCCGTATAATTCTTTTGATTTTGAAGGTAATTGGAGTTAATAATAAAATAAGCATCTTGGACCATATAATAGGCTAAAGCCGCTAGAAGGCCTAAATTGAAAACCCGATTATTAAATAAGGAGAAATTGAGTAGACTAGAACAGCCCGTTTGTTCTAATTTATGTTGTTTTTTTAGAAACAACAGGACGAGAACAATTGCTGCTCCCAATAGCAGTAATGACCAGAATGGCCATTTCAACTCAGGTCCCATGATTAAAGGAAAAATTATTCCCATTAAAAGGATAAACAACGTTATCATAGGGATAAAAGAGATCTTAGATTTTCCAGTAACTTGATCATTGAATGTATAGCGATAGACAGCAAAGCAGGCAAGTACCCCAATGGGAACATTGATCAAAAAAATAAGACGCCAACTTTCATGTATCCAAGTCTGATCCGGAAGAATTCCGCCTAATAATTGACCTATTACTGAGGCAATACCTGCTATGCTTCCATAGATACCCAAAGCCATCGATCGCTTCTCCGGATTTTCAAAAAGTAACGTGATCAATGCGATGCCCTGTGGAACCATAAGTCCAGAGCTAATCCCCTGGATCAATCTTCCGGCCAATAAAATGTAAAGATTATTGGCTAAGCCACATAAAAGGGAGGCTACAGTAAAACAAGCCATCCCAATTAAATATAATTTCTTCTTTCCATAATGATTTCCGGCATTCCCAGCATTGATTAGAAGACTTGCATACCCAATAATATAAAGTATTATAATCCATTGCGTATCACTGTCTCGTAGATGTAGTCCATGTTGAATTGTGGGAAGGGAAACATTAATAATAAAGAGATCTATGACAAATAGAAATATACCAGTTGAAAGGAGGAAAATATGAAGTAAATCTTTAATTTGAAAGCGCATATAGAAAGTTTTTAATAATTTTATGGTTAAAAATAGCTTGGATATTTTCTACAATCAAGTAGTTATAAATTATGTACTTGGTATGTTTTTATGAACTAATGGTCAGTATGAGGTGAATATGAATGAAAAAAAAAGTGAAAATTTTGGCGCCTGCTGTGATGTCAATGGAATTTTTAAGATAATAGGTGGAAAATGGAAAGTTTCGCTCATTAAGGCTGTTGCTAAACAATGCCCCAAAAGATTTGGTGAGCTACGACGGGAAATGGAAGATCTGGCACAAACGACATTGACTGTTCAGCTCCGTGAGCTCGAACGCGATGGTATTTTATGTAGACAGATTTACGCTGAATCTCCACCACGCGTGGAATATAAACTCAGCGAATTAGGTAAAACTTTACTACCCGTCATTGAAAGACTTGATGAGTGGTGGTCAGATTACAAGCGCGAAAGGGGATAGGCATTTAGCTTATCCTTTTTCGCTCCTCATTTTTGGTGATGCCCAATAAGACTATTGTACCGATAATACAAAAAGTGCCGATCCAGTCTGTTTCTCTAAATGGTGTATTTAACCACCAGACAGCTAATAGGGCCGCCGATAAGGGTTCGGCAGAAGCTAGAAGACTTGTCTTTTGTCCACCAATAAGCTTAACTGCTGTTAGATAAGCATAAAAAGGGATTAGTGTGCCGAAGACAACAATAAAAGCAGTGTAGCTATAGGTATATATATCCCAGATTCCATCAATTTCCCAAGGAGGTTTGACAAAGCAAAAAACGAGACCTCCCAATAGCATTCCCCAACCGATAACTATTGCCGCATTATACTTGTTTAACAAGTGGATTGGTTGTAGTGTATAAAAAGCAAGCGTAACAGCTGACATCAAACCAAAAAATAATGCGAGAGGAGAAATCGACAGGGAACCAAAATTCCCATGTGTGACTAAAAGAAATGTGCCCAGTATAGCTAAAAGTATGGCCAGGCAGGCAACTTTCGAAGGGAATTTTCTCTTGTTCAACGCCATATAGATTGCGATCAGGACCGGACCTGTATATTGTAGCACAGTTGCGGTAGCAGCGTTGGAATAATTTATGGCGGCAAAATAAGTATATTGGACGGCTAATACACCAAAAATACTGAATAGAAGAAGTGCTAAACTATCTTTACGATGACGCCAAATCTGCCAAATCTCATTTTTCTTGTGCATTCCCGCCAAAAGCAATAATACAATGCCTGTCACAAGCATTCTTACCGTAATAAGCCATTCTACGTTAACTGCCCTTTTTTGAAAAAGAAATTGGCCAAAAGTACCCGATACACCCCAAAGAATAGCCGCCCCGATTGCCAAGAGGAATCCTTTCAAAACATGGTTTTTCATTGTTTTATCCGAAATAAATTTGATATTAAGTCTTGCTATAGCAAGACTTCTGCGTCAGTGATCCCTTTGGTTGATAGGTCGGAGATGCTTCGAAGCGTTCTTTGAGAAATTTCTGTTAATGCTTCTGTTGTGAAAAAAGCTTGATGCGCCGTAACCAAAACATTCGGATAACTCATCAATAATTGTATTGTTTCATCTTCAATAATTGTTGTCGATAAGTCTTTAAAAAACAACTTTTCCTCTTGTTCATAAACGTCAATACCTAATAAGCCAATTTTTCGTTCTTTAAGCGCTTTAATAGCATCATTGGTATTGATTAGATTGCCTCTGCTTGTATTAATAATCGTCACCCCATCTTTCATCTTGTCCAATGACTCCTTATTAATGAGATAGTGGTTCTCGGGAGTAAGCGGGCAATGAAGAGAAATAATATCTGATTCTTTGAAGACTTCATCCAACGATCTGTAATTGACACCTTGTGCTGTAAGCTGCTGGTCTGGGTATAAATCATAGGCAATTACATTTGCCCCAAATCCCAATGCGATTTTGATAAAAGCCTTTCCAATTTTTCCAGTACCAATAACGCCAATTTTTTTCTGATGGAGATTAAATCCCAAAAGTCCATTCAATGCAAAATTTTGCTCCCGTACGCGATTATAGGCTTTATGTGTTTTACGATTCAATGTCAATAACATGGCCATGGTGTGTTCAGCGACCGCTTCAGGGGAATAGGCGGGCACCCGACAAACTTTTATCCCAAATTCCCTAGCAGCTTCCAGATCAACGTTATTAAAGCCAGCGCAACGTAAGGCGATCAGATCAACACCTTTTTGAGCAAGTACTTCAATAACTTGCCGGTTGAGTTTATCATTGACAAATGCGCAGACTACCTTCTCATCTTCAATAGCATTGGCAATGTGTGGACCTAAATGCGTTTCATAAAAATTAAACTGAAAGCCATAGGTGCTGTTTTCTTGCTCAAAGAATAATTTGTCGTATGGTTTTGTCGAAAAGAAAGCGATTTTCATAAAATTGTTTGTTACGTAATAGTATAGTATAAATATACGGTATAAATCGCTTATTTGGAACCGAAATGCAGGATGATTTTCTAGTATTATAGTATAATTTGTTTTAAAATAGCTTAAATTAGAACAATCACATGAAAGCTATTTTAGTTGAATCTTAAGCATATTAATTACTTCCGATATGAAATGGTCAAATCAAATTACACAATTAATAGGTATTGATTATCCGATTATCCAGGCACCCATGTTTGGTGTTACCACACCAGAAATGGTCATTGCAGCATCGCGTGCCGGAGCGCTCGGGTCGTTATCGTTAGGTGATTTACCAGCAGAACGCTGTAGTGAGCTTATTCGTTCAACCGCTGCATATGTAAAGAAGCCTTTTGCAGTCAATATTTTTGTAAATCATGTTCCTGAAGTTTCAGTGAATTTGAGGACAGCGTATAATGAAACAAAGGTTTTTGTGGAACAGTTAGCCCTGAAATATGGTTTAGAAGTAGCTTTACCGGAGCTCGATAGCATCCATATTACAGATTACAGGGAACAAATTGACGCGATCATAAGCCATCAGTGTAAAGTTGTGAGTTTTACTTTTGGAAATCTGGATGCACAAAGTATAAAACGATTGAAAGACAATGATGTGATGATTATTGGTACATGCACTTCAGTGGCAGAAGCAATTGCTTTGGAAGAAGCTGGTATTGATGTGATCTGTGTACAGGGATTAGAAGCTGGGGGACATCGCGGAAGTTTTCAGGAGGCACCTGTTCCTGAGATTGGCGGATTTTCTCTGCTACCACAAGTGAAAGAGCATGTAAACGTGCCGCTTATTTATGCCGGTGGATTATATAATGCAAGCACGATCCATTCTGCAAAGCTATTAGGTGCCAATGGTTTTCAGATTGGCAGTTTATTGCTCAAATCTAAAGAAAGCGCACTGCTGGACTTTGAGAAAGCGCGTCTTTCTCATGTTAAGGAATCAGATATTGTCTTGACAAGGAGTTTTTCAGGGCGCTATGCCAGAGGTATAAAGAATACATTTATTGAAGCTTTGGACAAGTCGCACTATATCTTACCATATCCCTATCAAAATAAACTCACCGGGGAATTACGAAAAGTAGCCAAGGCCAATAAAAATGTCGATTTTGTAAATATTTGGGCCGGACAATCGATCCATTCTTACAGTGAACTTTCGACAACAGATATTATGCAAACGTTAATCCGAGAAGTTGAAAATTTGCATACTAGTTTAGTTGTTTAATAATATAATAGCGTCCGCCTCCTGTCAACATACGGTCATTTTAATTAAAACTAATAACTAAAATCTTTGTTTAAATTATTTAAACGGAGTTGTAGTGGTTAATCTACAACGAATTCTCTTTTTTTTTTGAAACTTTGTGTCACCGTGAAAAACTAAAATTTTACCGCTATGGGGAACGAAAAAAAGAGAATTCTTGTTATCGAAGATAATGAGATTCTATTAAGCACAATGCAATTTGTTCTTGTAAGGGAGGGCTATGACCTATTACTTGCTAAATCTGGCAAGGAAGCGCTCTCGTTGGTTTCTGACGAAACCATTGATTTGGTCATAACAGATCTGGCATTACCTTTTGCTAATGGTTACGAAATAATCAATCGCATTCGGAAAAGCGATACGAATAATCAGGTACCTGTTATTATTATTTCTGGTTACCGTGATGATAATAGTATTGTGGAAGGCTTTGAAGTCGGAGCCAATGATTATATTAAAAAGCCTATCTCTCCGTCAGAACTTATATCTCGAGTACGATTAAGAATAGGTCATGCTTAGTAAAATTGAACATATAATCCATTTCATTCGATCCTTTTTCGAAGGTGAGGGCTGGTCTATTTAGGGGGGGATCACGATCAATTAACGCTGGCTGGTAACATCGTATAGACAACTGGGGTTTTACACTCATGGGCGGTTGGAGCTGTTACAAAGTTGCTGAAAATAGATTTATGAATCAGTATGACCTAAATCTATCATTAAGGAAATATTTTTAATATGATGTGGAAGTTTATGTTATGTCTATTGTTAATGGTAACGATAGTTCAGGGTAAAGAAAGAATTACATTGGTTGATCAAGGGAGAACGGGTTATGTTATTCAAGCGGATGCAAATGATCCTGTTTTACAAAAAGCGGCTGCAGTGATAAACACTTTTACAAAAGAAAGTACAGGTGTAGATTTTGCAATACAAGCTAAAGGCGAAGTCACACATGCCATTATTTTGGAAAAAAGCTCAATAACTAATACGTTTCCCGAAGACAGTTACTCCATACAAGCTGTAGGAAAGAATATTTATATCAAGGGAAGTGGTAAAGGTGTACTATTTGCGGCATATCGTTATGTCAGGGATATTATTGGTGGACGAAAGTGGTATGTAGGTAAAGAAAATACATATGTTCCAAAATTGACATTCCTGGCAGTGGATTCAGATCTGAAGATTTATTCCAAACCAAATTTTGAGTTTAGAGAGGTTTATTTCCCGGTTGAATTAGATCAGGAGTATATGGATTGGTATGGTTTACATAATTTGGAAGAACGCTGGGGAGATTGGGGGCACACTTTCAGTAAAATATTGCCGCCATCAGTTTATTTTAAAGAACATCCGGAGTATTACTCCCTTTATGATGGAAAACGTCAACCTATTCAACTTTGTCTATCTAACGAGGACGTTTTTAATCTTACAGTAGCTTATTTCAAGCGTAGGATAAGCGAAAATCCCACAGCTACTTATTGGTCTATCGCGGCCAATGACGATATCGGAAGCTGTACTTGCGATCGTTGTCAGGGAATAGATAAGCGGGAAGGTGGAGCGCAAGGCTCACTGATTCACTTTGTGAATAGAGTGGCCGCACAATTTCCCGAAAAAAAAATTACAACACTGGCGTATTTAGAATCAGCAAACGCCCCAACACACCTCAGGGTTGCCGATAATGTTTCTGTTATATTAAGTAATATCGATGCTTTTAGAAAAAATGACATTGGAAGCGAACCATCAGCAGCAACTTTTCGTAGACAATTAGGAGCTTGGAAAGCTAAAGCCAAGCATGTATTTGTATGGGATTATCTGACACAGTTCACCAATTATCTTGCGCCATTTCCGATCCAAGGAACCATGCAGGAAAGTCTACAATATTTGAAAACGCAAGGTGTCGAAGGGGTCTTTTTGCAAGGTGGAGGAGCGACTTATAGTGATATGGCCGAGCTAAATGCCTATATATTGGCTAACCTCGCCTGGGATACGACGCTTTCAGAAGAACAGCTAACCAACGAGTTTATCGAGGGCTATTATGGCAAGGCTGCACCCTTTATTAAAGCATACCTTGCTGAAAGAAGAAATCACTTGCCTGGGCCTTCATCAGCTTTATCTATTTACGGAAACCCGATCGATAATAGACATGACTTTTTAAGTCCAGAGGCCATGGATAAGTATAGTACATTATTGGAAAAAGCGGAAATAGCCAGTGAAGGTAATCCTTTATTGGAATCCCGTGTCAGGCGTATTGGACTTGGGTTGGATTATACCTATTTGCAACAAGCAAGATTCTATGGACCGCATCAACATGGCATATTTGAACAAGAGGGGGAGCGTTGGGTTGTGAGAACAAAGGTAAGTCGTAAAGTAACACAATTTGTTGAAGATGCAAAAAAATTGGGCGTTATAGAGCTTGCCGAAGGTGGTGCATCACCCGATCGTTATGCGAAGGAGTGGTCTGAAATATTCAAAGCCGGCGTTAGAGCAAATAAGGCCTCTGAAGCAAATATTAAGTTGAGATATCCATTTGATCCTTCTTTCCCTGCCAATGGGCTAAAAACACTTACAGATAGTGTGCCGGGCTATATGGATTATAGCTATAATTGGTTGCTATGGAACGGGGAGCCGATGGATATTACTTTTGATTTTGAAAAGGAAAGGCGAATAGATACCATAGCGCTTAATTTTCTAAAGGATGCCCGACATTGGATATTTCCACCAAAAGAAATTCGAATTTCGGTATCTAAGAATGGAAAAGATTTCCAAGATGTATTTCTCAGTAAGCTTGAATCCGTTGAGGAGGATTACACCTTGGACAAGATACCTTATCAAGTATTATTAAATGACAGTGTTAAAGTGATCCGAGTTTATGCTGCACCTTTGGCAAAACTACCCGAATGGCGGTATCATCCTAACCGAAAGCCTCTTATAGCCTGTGATGAAATCTGGTTAAATTAATATAGAAAAGCTTATTAACGTTGGTTTTAAAGCGGTGTGGATATTGTTCTACAATAATTTATTTAGCAGTATAATTTTATACGGAAAATGATTAAATTAGAGTTAACTAATTTATAAACAGATTCATATGGAAATTAAAACATCTTCAAAATTTATCGCCGAACTAATTGGAACATTTGGTTTGGTACTTTTTGGTTGCGGTGCGGCCGCTATTGCAGGAGCCAATACCACAGCTGGGCTTTCTGGTCTTGGTCTTTTGGGTATTGCTGTCGCCTTCGGACTTTCGGTGGTGGTATTTGCGTACGCGATCGGTGGAATTTCAGGCTGTCATATCAATCCTGCGGTGACTGTTGGTGTGTTATTGGCAGGTAGAATGTCTGCCAAGGATGCGGTTGTCTACATTGTTGCTCAGTTTATTGGTGCACTTTTGGGGGCATTTGTCCTTCAGCAGATTTTAAGCGGGCAATTGGCCGGATTTACCGCAGGAGAGTGGGCGTATGGATAAAACGGTTGGGGTAAAGGATATCAAAACGAGTATGGTACTGCTTCCGCCTTTTTGATTGAAGCAGTGTTAACCTTCATTTTTCTGTTTGTGATACTGGCAACAACTTCGAAGGTAGGAAACAGCACAATGGCTGGGCTTGCAATCGGCTTTACGCTTCTTTAGATCCATTTGGTTGCTATTCCCGTAACAGGTACGTCGGTTAATCCTGCTCGTTCATTTGGGCCAGCGATTCTGGCCGGCGGTCAGGCTTTATCGCAGCTTTGGCTCTTTATTGTAGCTCCATTAGTAGGGGCAGCTGTAGCAGCAGGGGTATGGAAAGCCCTTGAACCTAAAGACTAGTTTTTTAATTTTATAAGATGCGCCCAATACGTAAAATATTACCTATTGGGCGCTTTCGTGTATATAAGATTTATTGGCTAGGGCGGAACAATCCCTAGGAATTCAATATATCATTTATAAAGTTAGTAACCTGTTTCTCTTCCGTAGCCCAGGACGTGATCAAACGAACCGCTGCATAATCTGAATCGATATCCTTCCATATATAAAATTGATAATTTATAAGCAGTGCTTCGATGAGCGATTTAGGTAAAATGGGAAAAATCTGATTGGTGGTTGATTCCGTTAGAAAGGAATATCCTTTGTCTTTGATAGCCTTCGCCATACGCATCGCAAGCGAATTAGCTCTCAATGCCAGCTCTAAATACAAATCATCCTGAAATAGCGTTAGAAATTGAATTGAAAGCACTCTGCCTTTGGCAAGCAAGGCGCCTTTCTGCTTGATCGCATAGTCAAAATCTACGGCTAATTCGGGACGGTTAAACACAACTGCCTCACCCAGCAGAGCTCCGTTTTTTGTTCCGCCAATGTAGAAAACGTCAGTATACTTAGCAATAGCTGCAAAGGTTAAATCGTTGTTTTCCGCGGTCAAAGCATGGCCCAGGCGTGCGCCATCCAAATAAAGTAACAGTTGTTGCTGCTGACAGCACACATATAGCGCTTCCAATTCTGCCGAAGAATATATTGTGCCGATTTCAGTGGAATTAGAAATATAAACTATTCTTGGTTTTACCACATGTGGCGCCAAAGCATGTTCCCTGAGTACCGTAGTAATATCGTTAGGTGTCAATTTCCCATCAGACGTTTCAACGGTAATGACTTTATGTCCAGTTGCTTCTATAGCACCAGTTTCATTTGCAGATATATGCCCTGTTTTTGCACTGATCACTGCTTCATGGATACGTAAAAGAAAAGATATGACAAGAAGATTTGTTTGTGTGCCCCCAGATAAAAAGTGGATAACGGCTTGCTGATTCGCTATCTTTTTCTTCAAAATCGATCTGGCTTCTTTGGAATAGTCATCCTCCCCATAGCCTAATTGCTGTATCAGATTCGTTTCAATAAGCTTATCTAAAATGCGGGGATGTGCCCCTTCTGAATAGTCATTTTTAAAGTTGTACATAAATTTATCTATTTAATGCGGATGCTTTATTAAACTCTTTTCCTAGGGTAGGCTGCTCGAGTCTTGTGTAGGTCAAATGTATACATACAATCTCATTTTTTAACAACCTTAATCTAGAAAAAATTAGGACAAAAGCTATGCGTTTTAAGTACTGGTGTTGTAGGATAAGAATGTTTTCTGAAGCGCCGTAAATGTTTTGTCAAAACTAATGATTAAATTCGGGAGAGAAGGCAGAATAACTGATTTGTCCTTATTAAATTATGAAAAGAGTCGTATTTGTTGCAAGTATTTTGCTGGCATTTGGAATGGGGTATGCTTTTAATAACTTGAGCCATTCATATCGATCCACCGAGTTGAAAAGAGTAACCGGTATAGGTGGAATTTTTTTCAAATGTAAAGATCCTAAAAAAGTAAGCGCTTGGTATGCCGATCATTTGGGACTGGCTACAAATTCTTACGGCGCTGTATTTGAGTGGTATCAGGGAGCTGACAGTACGAAAAAGGGATTTACGCAATGGAGCCCTTTTAAAGAGAGCACTTCCTATTTTGGCCCTTCGGAAAAAGATTTTATGATCAATTATCGGGTAGCCAATATTGAGCTTTTAATAGAAGAATTGAAGAAGGAGGGGGTTACGGTACTTGATACGATCGAATCCTTTGACTACGGCAAATTTGCTCATATCATGGATATTGAAGGAAACAAAATAGAGCTTTGGCAGCCCAATGATCTTGCTTATGAAAAGATGGGCATCGATTTGGGGGCCAAAACCACGAAGTAGGTCTATTTAGTTCGTAACGTAGGGTCTGTCTTTAACATTTGATAATTAAGATAATCAATGCATGCAGCTCCGACGGCTCCCAGGCAGTAAGCCACAAGATCCGACCATAAAAAGCCCTGTCCAAACACGAGCCGCAAAAGCGGATTGTTTCTTATCCATATAAGTAAAGGATGTTGTACAAGCTGTAAAAATTCGATGGCAAAACAAAATATAAGTGTCGCCGTAAAAGAAAATAATAACGATTTCCTCGTAAATAAAAAACGTGACAACCAATAAATCATAACCGCATAAAGTACATCGCCGGTAATGGTAGGAATGGCGGATATTTTCCGTGACAACAAACCCATGAAGATGGTTAAAGCAACGCGAAGTAGATAGTGTATTTTTGGTTTCATCGAAACGAATGCGCTACAGTGTTATTGCCTAAAATAGGAGATCGTTTCAACGGGATTACCAAAGATCTTTTTGGTCCCTTTTTTCTGTGTAAATCCACCATGTTGCGCGATTATATTTGCAATGGAGAAAATAACATTCATATCGTTTTGAGGGTGAATAGTGGTAAGTAGTTTTCCATTCTGGTCGAATAGTTGAAGTTGGTTGACCAAGGAACGATTTATTTCCATGGAATGAATTACTTCTAACGGAATAATTTTGTTCTCCTTTCTCGGTTGTTTAATAGATAAGTTATTTTTATCAACTTGTATTTCTATCTTGGGATTGATGAATTGCAATAGTATAACTAGGGGACCAATTACGACGACAGCAACCAATATCCCAAGACCTTTTGCCGAACCAAAATTGTTTACAGCATCAGCTAATCCATTTATGCCGCCAAAAATTAAACAGCATAGGATAAAAACAACAATTAGGTAACCAAATCCAAAGATCAAACCTTTTTTAACATTATGTGATTTAAATTGAAAGGTATTCATCGTGGTGACTTCTATTTTTACACGTTTTATTTTAGTAAAGATATTTATATTTATGCAATCAGCGCTATCTTAGCAAAAGAGATTTTGTTATTTCATTAGAGGACCCATTGGAAAAAAAGAACACATCGGAAAATATCATTGAAATTAAAAGAACTAATTTTCAGCGGAAGTCAGCATATTTTCAACTGTTGAATTATGCGCTGTTTCCAATACTCGGAATTGTAAGTATATTTTGGGATTGGAAAGCCAGCATTGCGCCAATAATCTGCGTCATTGCTTTCTATTTAATCGAGCGGAAAATTGATTTTTGGTCAAATGTCCTCTGGTTTGTCATTGCTTTTTTAATCCTTTCATTTTCTTTGTCGTGGATATTCAGCTTGTCTTTTGGTATATTTATTTTTCAATGTCTATTGCTTGCAGCCATTAAGCCTGCTATCGTTATATGGAAAGAAACCAAACAGGAGCATACCGATGTGATCTTCGCAATGAGTTCGGAGTATTTTGTATGTTTAAGTCCAGATAACAGTGACTACAAAGGCTATGCAATGAACCCTATGGGGTATAAAAAGCGCTTTCCAATGTCGGCCGTTATTTCAGCTCAGCGAGATGGAAATACTTTACTTATTGCCTTGCAGCAGCAGATAGTACGTCCTCGTGAATTGCGTTCAGACGAAATCGAAATTATTCTCGAATATTTTAGAAAGAATAGACCGGATGTTTTAGCCGCAGTTGAAACAAAAATTATCCGTAAGGAAGAAGACCGAATATATTGGGTCAAGCTTATTGTTATCGGTATTCCATGTATATTGGCTGGACTATCCATCTATTTTTTTGCAGATAACGGAAGGAATACATTGGTCACAATACTTAGTATTGTTGCTGCATTGTTTCTTGGTCTAATTTTATTGAAAATTACAAATTTGATATATCGTTCATAAGGATGGAGAAGCCTCCATTTATTTTAAAAAGTCTCCGTACCAACGTCCAGAGGATTTGACGATGCGCTGTTGATTGTTGAAATCAACATAAACTAGTCCAAATCTTGGACGGTATCCTTCAGCCCATTCGAAGTTGTCCATGAATGTCCATACAAAATACCCTTTGACATTTATTCCTTCTTGTTTTGCACGGTAAACCTCCTGTAAAGCGTGCTGTAAATAGCTCAATCTTTTGGGGTCATGCACTAAACCATTTTCAATTTTATCAGGAAATGCAGCACCATTTTCGGTAACAATTAAAGTGGGGATATTAGGGTAGGCGCTAAATTTCTTGAGCATATAATAAATGGAGGCTGGGTAAACTTCCCAGTTCATTTCGGTCATTTCAACTTTGCGATCTTTCGCCGACACTATCTTCGCTTGAAGATAAGGAACGAACATGGCGTATCGTATAATTTCCCGTGTATAATTTTGCACGCCAATAAAGTCCATATCAAATTTCAGATCTCGCTCATCATTCGCGTGCATATACTTTTCAATTCTACCCAGTATTTTAATCTCTTGGGTTGGATAGCCCATTCCTAGTAGTGGTTCTATAAATAGGCGGTTGAGCAATACATCTGCTTTCTTCGCCGCAATAATGTCTCTGTCTTTCGACGTAAATGGTTCAACATGGGAGCAAGAAAAAGTCGTTCCTACTTCGCTATTAGGCTGTAAAGACTTAATAATTCGGCCGCCTTGAGCTTGTGCTAATGCAGCATGATGGGCCGCAGCCAAAAAATTGCCCAAACCTTTTCTCTCTGGTGCATGTACACCAAAGAAATAACCTGCAGCAGTAAATACTGTAGGTTCGTTGAGAACCATCCAATGCTTGACGCGGTCCCCGTAGGTTTGCACACATTTGGAAACAAATTCTCCAAACCAATCTTTCACATCACGGTTTACCCAGCCACCTTTCTTTTCCAATGCATGTGGAAGATCCCAATGATATAAGGTAGGCCAAGGCGTTATCCCTAACTCAAGGGATAAATCGATCAAACGATCATAAAAATCCAATCCAGATTGATTTACCGCACCAATGCCAGCAGGAAATATACGACTCCATGATAAAGAGAATCTGTAATTAGGAATATGCATTCCCTGCATCAAATGCAGGTCCTGAACATAGCGATTGTAAAAATCACAGGCCTCATTACCATGTTGATTTTGAAATATACGGTTTCTTTTTTTGACGAATATATCCCAGATAGAAGGGCCTTTTCCATGCAAATCATGTGCTCCTTCAATCTGGTAGGCAGCTGTAGAAACTCCCCAAATAAAATCTTTGCCAAAGGCATCTTTGGTTAATAGCATTTACAAAAATAAAATTATCGGACCTCAATGCCGTTTTTAAAAACAATTAAGTTTTGTGGAATCTTAATGGTGAATAGAATGAACTGAATCGACCTAAAAAGATTCTAAATATAATCCGCTGGAAAAAATAGTTTATCGTTTTCATAATAGATACATTAACTCCGTTGACTACATTAATTATCGCATTATAAAGTAACAGAACTTATATGAACTGGATATAAACTATATGTTAAATATACGAAAAAATAATTTCGATAATCATCAGTAGTTAATTCGTCCGCGTAACGGCTAACACACTATCCCTCGAGCATTATTTTTTCATTCAACCATTGTATCAAGGACGCTGGTTGATTGGAGACAGAATCGGTTGGCACTTATTTGATTTCAAATTCCGTAAATATCGTTCTTTTAAATTCTAAAACTTCAGGAGCAATTTTAAAACCTTCACCACCATAGCCTTTATTGAATGTTTCTAAAGCCATTCCTGTTCTGTACTGCGTTGATTCGTTGGATGCGCTTCCATCATTGGACAGAAATAGCAGTTTTCCGATTTTAACATCAGCCCTAGATGCAAGTTTTTTTGCCGATTTTAAAGCATCATCATATGCAATAAGATCTGCTTCTCTTAAAATACTGTCTGCTTTGGAGTGGTCAAATGAGATGGAGCCGATTCCACTAATTTTTGTTTCTAACAATTTTCCCGTTAATTCTGTGAATTTTGATAAATCGTGTAAAACAAAATCGATGGTTTGCTGTGCTTGATAACCTATAAATTTATTGGTATTACCAATGTATTGATAGTCTTTATTTGCAGACACGCTACTCGTTTTGATATCTTCTTTTTGATGCCCATATTTTTGGAGCAACGCTATTACGGTGTCGACTGTTGCTTGTGTTTCTCGTACCGCGTCTACCATTCTGGGTTTTGTGAAAGTTGTATTGATGGTCAGGGTGACCTGGTCGGGCATGATCCTAATCTTTCCTTCACCACTTACACGAATTCTGTTTTCACTTTCCTTTGATACCGAACCACACGACGATATTAAAATTATGCTGCTCAAGCATATAAAAAAAATAGCGGTTGTTTGCTTCTTCATACTACATGATGTTCAAAGTGATATAATTAGTAAGTTTCACCCTAAATATAAAAAATATATCCAGAGGTAGGGGTGGCGACTCAAACAATAATAGCCAAAATAACGGGGTGTAAATTCAAAAAGCAGGCTATAACCTGCTTTTTGTTCTTAAAATAGGACTATTTTTTTAATTAATACTTTTTGAGTAAATCTTAAGCTGTTTTTGCAAGGACTTTCGTGCCATGTGTATCCGAGTTTTCACAGTTCCTTCCGGTATTTGTAAGTGCTCTGCAATTTCATAATATTTAAATCCTTCCAAAAACATGGCAAAAGCGTCGTAATAGTCTTTCGATAAATTATTGAGTGCATGCTGAATGTCAGAAGCAACAAAACTATCTTCTCCACGATTGGTTGTTATTTCATTGCGATAACCAGTGCTGATGTATTCGCTTCTGTAATTCTCTAACCTTTTGTTACGTGTATATTGATTGATATACGTGTTTTTCATAATGATATAGAGCCAAGACATCAATTTTGGATGTTTCAGGAATTTTTCGATAGATGCTAGCGACCTCACCATGGTCTCTTGAACCAAATCTTCCCGTTCATCCGGATCGTTTGTAAATTGCGCTGCCAAATATTTTAATGTAGGTCTTTTTTCCTTAAACAGTTGATCGATTGTTGTATTTTCCATATTATCAAATTTTAAGTGTCTATCTTGTCTATCTCACTGCAATTAAGATGCTAGAAAAAGTAATGCAAAAGGGTTGACTGAGCTCAACGCTATCAAGTAGGTATATTTATTTATTATTTTAAATAGCTTATTTACAGTATTTTGAATAATTTATTTGGAGGCGAGAAAATGTTTTATTGTAACTTTTTTACTTTAACAACAAGTGTTTTCCTGTTTAAATTCCCCCATTTATCTTTTTTATATACGTATTTATACGTAGTACTTTAAAGGATACATCTTTTATCTAAATAGGTGTTAATTTTTAAAACTGTTCGTGCCCTGAAGTGGTTATTAGTTACAACATGAAATGGAAAACAATATGGGGGACGTGAACAAAAAAACATACTTTGACTTATCAGATAGTCCGAAAGGGCAATCTGAAGGTCTTAAAGATCAGTCGGAATTAAAGGAGGTGTGGTACGGTAGTCAAGAAGACTTTTATAAATCGATTATTAGAAATCAACAGGAAGATCTCGGAAAAATAGGACGGTATTTTCGTGATGAATTGGCACAGGAGCTCTATGGAATGCGTATATCGCTTCAGAATTTTACAAATCGCTATGGTGATTTTGAAGAATTACGTTGCCTAAGTGATTCATTGACTTCCTTAGTTGTAGAAATCCGCAATAAAGCTGGATTGCTATATAATCCCATATTAAATGATCTGGGAATTTTCCATGCCGTTGATGAAGTCGTGGCCACTTACAAAAAACGATCTGGTTTTACAATTGATACGCTACTTGATCCGCATCTGAGAGAACTGCATCAACCGTCACAAGTTCATTTATTTAAACTCTTGACAGCTATTTTTCAGTACTTAAATGATGAGATACCCGCACAGGCCATCTCAATTTCAGTGCAGGTGATCGAATTTGACATCCTTATTAAAGTATCACCGTTTTTTCAGCAAGGAGGAGCCTTGTCAGTATCAAAACTCGAAAACAGCCCAATGCGTTTAATGAAGATTGCCGAGCTTTACAATGCGCGGATTATGAATGATACGCTTGCGGCAGGTATTTTACTAAAATTGACTATTTAAAAAGATAATAATGATAAAAATCCTATTGGTTGAAGACCACATGGTTGTACGTAACGGAATAAAATTACTATTAGAATCTCAAGAAGGATTTGAAGTCGTTGGCGAAGCGTCGAATGGCAAAGAGGCGCTTGACTTCCTGAGGGCAAATCCTGTTCCTGATATCGTCTTAACGGATATCAGTATGGATGAAATGGACGGCATGGAATTGCTTCAGATCCTAAACACACAGTATTCCTCTATTAAAGTGGTTATACTATCCATGCTCAATCAGATTAATTATGTCATTGAAGCGTTTGAATCTGGTCTTGCTGGCTATTTGGTTAAAAATGTTGGCTATAACGAATTGCTTTTCGGGTTGAATCATATTGCTAAGGGTGGACGGTACATGAGCGAAGAGATCGCCATGATACTTTTAGATCAAGTCCGTTCTGGTCAAAGCTATGCGCAGATCCCAGGAGAATTGCAGACGGATTTTGATATTTCGGAGCGGGAACTGGAAGTATTAAAACTGATTGCGGAAGGCTACACGAATGTCGAAATTGCAGATAAGATTTTTTTAAGTAAGCGTACTGTTGAGGGGCATCGTCAGAATCTCATAGACAAAGCGGGCGTAAAAAACACGGCACATCTGGTTAAGTTTGCTTTTGAAAGAGGCATTTTAAATTAGCGAAAATTTTCCCGGCAAATGATCAGGGAAATTTTGATCCGTAAAGATAGTGTCAGTATGTTGGTGTATATATCGAAATGTTTTCGGATAGAAAAAGTCTGGATAGTAAAATGGGGTTGTGGAAATAGAAGAGGAATGAATTTCGATAATTTTGTCAGGAGATTTTTAAATTGATACAAAATGATATTCAATTGATACAATTTACCTCCAGTTTTAGCAAATATTTATTCAATTTTAGGTTTTCACCTCTATGATGTTTTATAATCAATGAACAAAATATATTTGCTGCCTATTGCTCTCTTGCTGTTTTTTGTCCAAAGGACTTCTGCGCAAACGATAAACAACCAAATTGAAAATGTACACACACCGATAAACGGCATTTTTCAAGCGGATCCGACCATATTCTATCACAAAGGATATTATTACCTCTACGGTACGAATGGTGATCAACATGAACAGCAGGGCTTTAAAGTATACCAGTCCAAGGATTTAGATTCCTGGGTAAGTCTGGAGGGAGTTAATTCAGGTTTTGCGGCTGTAAAGGGCGATATCTTTGGATCAAAAGGGTTTTGGGCTCCGCAAGTATGGTTTGAGAATGGTAAGTTTTATATGGCTTACACAGCCGATGAGCATATTGCAATCGCAGTCGCTGATGCTCCAACAGGTCCTTTTAAGCAAACTGCCAAAGTGCCAATTGCTATCGGGCAAAAGCAAATTGATCCATTTGTATTCCATGATAAAGATGGGAAAAAATACCTATTTCATGTAAGGTTAAAGGAAGGGAATAGAATTTTTGTGGCGGAGCTGAAGTCAGATTATTCCGGAATAAAGGAAGAAACGCTGAAAGAATGTCTCCATGCAGAACTTCCCTGGGAAAATACGGCAAATGCCGACTGGACAGTAAGTGAAGGTCCCACCGTCATTCGAGAGGGAAAATATTATTATATGTTCTATTCGGCGAATGATTTTCGGAATAAGGACTACGCTGTGGGCGTTGCTATCGCTGAAAATATTTATGGACCCTGGAAAAAACTAGAAGGTCAGCCTGCATTAAGCCGTAAGAATAGTGGATTTGCTGGAACTGGACATGGCGACATTTTCAAAAAAGGAAAACAATGGTATTACGTCTGTCACACACATTTTTCAGATGAAAACGTTGCACCTCGGCGGACAGCCTTAGTGCCTATTCATTTTGTGGCAGATAGCAGTGGTGTCTTGGTTCCCCAATTCGAAACTGCAAAGTTTCGCTTTTTAAGCACAGACAAACAACTGAGACAAACTAGAAAATCCTATCAAACAGATGTAGCCTTTGGTGATCCTTTTATTGTATTCGATCCACCTTCGGATCAATACTATTTATATGGAACCGGCGGGACTGAAAATGGATTTATAGCCTATAGTTCCAAAGATCTAAAGACATGGAAAAAGGAGGGAAAAGTATACGATGCCAAACAGCCGAATGGTTGGGGGGAAAAGGATTTCTGGGCTCCTGAAGTTTATCGTGTGAATAACAAATATTACATGTATTATAGTGCTCATTGGAAAGAAAATCCCAAAAAAAACCTAGAAAACTATCGTATAGGAATTGCAGTGGCGGATAGTCCATTGGGGCCATTTAAAGATCTGACCGGGAAACCTATTTTTGATCCTGGATATCCCATCATTGACGCGAATGTTTTTAGAGATACAGACCATAGAAATTATCTGTTCTATTCACGTTGCTGCTACGAACATCCTGTTGAATCAGAAATTGCAACCTGGGCGAAGAAGAAATTTGGCTATAAAAATATTGAAGAAAGCTGGGTTTACGGAGTCGAATTGGATAGCAGTATGACGAAGGTGATCGGTAGTCCCCTTCTTTTAATGCGCCCCCCAGTTACGATGAACGATGCACAATCAGAATGGGAAAGTAGATCAGTTACTTCAGGTGAGGTCAATAGACGATGGACTGAAGGTTCTTTTTTGGTCAAAGAAAACGGATTATATTATATGATGTATTCGGCCAATTATTTTGCAGGAGCCAATTATGCTGTTGGTTATGCGACAGCAACAACTCCTTTAGGAAGCTATCAAAAATCGGCATCTAATCCAATCATTGAAAAGAATACCAATAGGGGTGGGGTGGTTTCGGGTACTGGACACAATAGTTTATTTCAGGACAAGGAAGGAAAAATCCGCTGTGTATATCATGGCCGCACCTTAAAGACGGGAGATCAGCGTATCGTTTTTATCAGCGATGTTTTTTTTGATGAAAAAGGACAGTTGAACATCTTTACAGATTGACCAATCGGTCAATCTGTCTTTTTGGATATGGCCCGATTTTCGACATTTTCGGTCTGGGTAGCGGGAGATTTCTTTCCAGGTCTTGTGCTGTTTCCTGTCCTCAGATCTTTATATTTATAGTTGATATTTTCCTCTTCTTCCGGATCTGTCTCATCTATAGCTGGTTCAGGATGTTCGATGGGATCAGTGTCATTTGGATCGGGAACAGTACGTTCCCCGAACAATCCTTTACGATACCAGATGTTACTAAAATAATAGGCAATAATTAAACCTCGTTTTACTACTGTATGTTGCAATATCTCTTCCATTTTTGATTTCATTTTAAGTGGTACAATCCTTTTTATTGGATGGTATACTCTCCTTAAATGAACAACATTAGATGGAAAATAGTTTGAAAGATTTCAGGATTTGAAACAAAGATCAATCGAGTAGCATTTGCTCAGGAAATGGTTTGACAATCGGGAAGTAAAGGTGGACAATGGTGCCCAAACCGACCTCTGATTCAATTTCGATACTTCCTCCCAATCGTTCCATTATCCGTTTCACCAGCGAAAGCCCAATGCCCGTACCAGGTATTGATCCCACATTGTCGGCTCTGGTAAACATTTCGTAAATATGGGGCAGGTGGTCACTTGGTATGCCAATACCATTATCCTTGATCTGATAATGGGTATAGTCATCTTCATGAGAACTATCTATTGTCACTAAAGGTCTTTCGGATTGTGCCGAATATTTTATTGCGTTAATAATTAGATTGGAAAAAATTTGATACGCGGCACTTTTTTCGCCCCAAATTGGTAATAGGGTACCAAAAGTGGGCTGGCAATTATTGACGTTATATAAAATGCTGTTTTCTTGAAATATGCGCTGAATTGTATAGGCCATAGGAAGTGGTTCCTTGTCTAAAACGCTAGAACGGTGCTGGCTCAACTGGACCATATTGTTGATAATATCTTCAATGTTTGTAACGCTTCTGCTGAAATTCTGGTACCACTTATTGATTTTTGTAAAATCAATATTGTCGGAGTGCTGCTGTAGAAACTGTATGCCCATTTTTAAGATGGACAAGGGATTTTTTAAATCATGAGAAAGGGTATGTGTAAACATTTCCAACTCATTGTTCAAGCTCAGAAGCTCTTCATTCAGCAACTGACGTTCCTTTAGTTTTGCAAAAATGGATTCCTTGATAATCTGATTCAGACGAAGGACAAAATTGATTTCAGCATCATTCCAGGGTTTGGCAACGTCATAGCGCATATCTTCCCAGATTTTGAGCTGTTTGCTTTCATGTGGCTCATTTTTCAGCTCCATCTGCATCACCTGATTGCGGTTTTCCTTTCTAAACCAAACCAGGTAATAATCGTTTTCCAAGCCAACCTTTAGATACATGAGGCCCGCAAAATCAAGTTTATCGTTAAAGTTATCTTGATGATTCAGCCGAAAGTTATAATCTTTGAAGAGGGCTTTATCGGTATGTTTTTGTAGGAATTGAATAATTTCATAAAATTGTGCTTTCTGCGGAGAATGACCATAGTTAAAGACATCGCCCTGATTAAATATGGCCAATCCATCTGCATTGACCAGCTGGGTAAGAATATCCATATGCTGTATCAAAGCACAATTCACCATTTTATTTTCAGAAAGACTCCTTTTTAACTCTTCTTCGGCAAGTTTAAGAAGCTCCGTTCTTTCCAACAGATTCTGTTTGACATGGCTCTCATACTTGCTGGTGGCTGCCTGGATGGCAAACGTACATAGTTTTCGCTGCTGCAGATCGACTAGCCGCTCTTCATCGTTCTGTGCGACCACAAGACCCCAAAAGTCATCATCGATACAGATTCTAAAAAACAAGGCGCTTTGTACATTTATCTTTTTTAAAAAAAGCCGATGAAGTTCAGGTAGAGGTGATAATAAACTCGAGACCGGATCAATTCCTTCGTCAGTATAGTAGAATTCCTGTCCCTCGATATTAATATTGGGAGCATATCGATATGAATAGCTCCGATAGTACGACAAGACTTCTTCAGGCATGAAGTCTTTCGAGAACTCCATTCCTCTGAAATGGGCTTGTCCATCTGCTGTATGTTCAGCAATCACGGAACTATATCCCGTTTCCTGAACCTGCAAAACGAAAACCCGATCGTAATTCAGTAATTTGTTGATGGCCGAACAAACACGGTCCCAATTATTCGGTTGAATAGTATCCAGCAAAAAATTAAGCTCATTTATTTTTTTCGCGGCAATGTATTTTTTGTGTTGTTGTTCCCACTCGATATAGAAGTATTCATCGTGTCTTCGTAATTTTACGTAGACACGTTCTTTTCTCATTTTAATGGGTAAAATATGGCGCGACTGCCTGTTTTCAAGTAGATCAGTTACTGCATTTTTGATTTTGGATAACGCTTTACCAAATGTATTGCTAAAGCTATCAAAGAAATGAGTTCCTAATAGGTTCTCTTTGGCGTCGTGATCATTTACGACAGATTCGGTTACCCCAACGACATTAAAATGTCGATCTAAGATGACCAGACTGCCAAAAGATTGAAGCGTAATGATGGTTTGATTGTTCGGTTGAAATGTATGATTCATAATACCCCAAAACTTCTTATGATATACATAAATATACAAAAAAAATTACGACTACATAAATCGAATCTTTGCTAACAGAACGTTATAAAGTTATATAAAATTGTCTTATTGTTTTTTTTACTTTTAAATTAAAGCTGCTGCAAATTTCCGTTCGGCAGAAGGAACTAATGCTGAACATTAAACTCTTTGGCGATTGCATGAGCCATCCCTTTAAGAAGTGATTTCCATTGTGGGTAAGATGCCCCCATTTTAGCTGCTAGACCAATGACATAATTCCTGACATTATCACTTATATTCTCATTGTCGACATTGATGATCTCGTTTCTTCCGGCGTACTGGAACAAAATACTATTCCTCCGTTGTTCGATCAAAAAGGTTGAAGATGAAATCCCTTCAAAAAAATGAGCTGTATTTTTATCCCCAGGATGGCTAGGATCGGGGCAAGGTTTTAATGTTATGGCAAAAACACTATAATCGTCCGTTTTGTCTGATATGAGACTGACTACATTCACCCAATCATAACCATTACTACTGGGAAGTCCCGGTCCTGGAATATCGAGTCTGATATAATCATGTAATTCGAGTAAACGATCTATTGGAGTACCATAACCCGTCGTTAATTGAAATACAGTGGAAGGAATCTGAGCGAGTTCATACCAATGATTGACCTTTCTAAGATTGTTTATAGCCGAAGTATAGGCTAAATCGGCAATAGCCTCACTTGCAAATTCGAGGGATTCAAAGCAATCCAGGTGCTTGCCTTCTTTCTGTTCCGGTATGATATTCTTCATCTTATTTCACTTCTTATGCTTAAAATATTGAATTTCTTGCTCGTGTTTTTTTGCCTCCGCAAGGGTATCAAAAGTACCCATGTTCCGACGTCTGTTCGTCTCTTTATCTGGATGCCTGGCATATATTCGATATTGTCCCGACTTTAGTTTACGTATCATGGCACAGGGTATTTTGTTTAACCAAGGCTTGCTTTAAGTTTTGCAAGCAAATCGTCCGCTTTTGTATGCTCTACCTTCATCTTTCGAATGGTAGGACGTTTACCCTTGTCTTTTTGTTTGATTATTTTGAGCAGGTCGTCCATATATTCGTTTTTATAGCTGCTGATATCGAAAGATGTACTGTGTTGCTTGATCAGCTGTGTAGCCATATCCATTTCTGCTTTTTGAATTTTAATTGTGTTAGGTAATTTAAGCTCATCAAGTGCCCTGATTTCCTGTTGATAACGTATTTTATTCAAAACCAATGCATTTTGATAAGGCTTTATAAGGGCTAGATGTTCTACATTTCGCATCACAAAAGATCCTAAGCCCGCCATTTTAGTTTTTTCCAATGCTTTGAGCAACAACTGATAGGCTTTTTCTCCACCTTTCTGTGGCTCCAGATAGTAGGGCGTTTCAAAATATATACTGTCCACATCCGTCAGTTCGACAAAAGCATGAAGATTGATAAGTTTGGTCTTTTCCGGACTTGCGTCTTCAAAATCCGCATCTTCCAATACGACATAATGATCTTTCATGAAATATCCCTTAACGATATTGTCCCATTTTACTTCTTTGCCGGTTTGTTCGTTTACCCGCTTAAATTTAATATTGGACAGATCTTTTCGATCAAGCATATCCAGATCTAAAGCAGCACTCTCCGTTGCACTATATATTTTAATTGGGATATTGACCAAACCAAAACCAATAGCCCCGGTCCAAATTGCTCGCATAAGTAATCTATTAATTGCTAATAGGATAACCTTGGTAATGATCAAATGGTTTGAATTTTTATAAAATGTCCGCCAAACTATTCTGGAAAGAAACAGTTATACAAACATTCAATATGCTTTTACTACAATGGATTTAAAGTCAAATGAACCTTTCTGGTTAATAAAAAACGGTCTTCTTAATAGTTACCCTTCCTTGCAAGATGATAATAGCTGTGATGTTCTTGTCGTTGGGGGCGGCATTACAGGGGCCCTGATCGCACATCAATGCATAAACGATGGAAAGAAATGTATTCTTATTGACAAGCGTGAAATTGTAAATGGGAGTTCGGCGGCAACAACCTCTATGTTGCAATATGAAATTGATGTGCCTTTGTATAGATTAAAGGAATTAATTGGTGAAGAGGGCGCAATAGCGAGCTACAGCGCCTGCGGTGAAGCAATTGTCAAATTGGGGAAAATCGCAAAGAAAATCCGGTCCAAAGCTGGTTTCCGAACAAAAAAATCACTCTACTACGCGGCAAGGAAAAAAGATATCTCCTGGTTGAAGCAAGAGTTTGAAGCCCGACAAGCGGCGGGTTTTGACGTTAAATGGTTGACGGAACAAGATATCAAGGATCGTTATGCTATATATGGCGCTTATGCTGGGATTCTCTCTGCTCTAGGGGCAAGCATAGATGCCTTTTGCTTTACACATGAACTGCTGGCATACAACGTTAGAAAGGGATTATTGATTTTCGACAAAACAGCCTTAGACACTGTATTATATAAGTCGGGGCATAATCTTGTAACCACTTCAACAGGCGCTAAAATCAAAGCGAAGAAAATTATTTATTGTACAGGATACGAAACGACAAACCTTATTCCTGAAAAATTTGTCGATCTATTGAGTACCTTCGCAATCGTGTCAGAAGTCGATAAAGACAATTATGATCGGTATCGCGATCTGCTTATTTGGAATACCGCTGAACCTTATCTGTATATGCGCACCACAGACGATCATAGGTTTCTGATTGGGGGCGAAGATGAAGAATTCAAAGACCCTGTTAAGCGAGATAGTCTCATTTCAGCAAAATCACTTAAATTGGAAAAGTCATTTAACAAAATTATTGCCAATAGGGTCTTTCACGCAGATTTTGCCTGGGCTGGTACATTTGGAACAACCAAAGATGGATTGCCCTATATCGGAAAACATGAAAAGTTTAAAAACTCATATTTTGTGTGTGGTTTCGGTGGAAATGGTATCACATTTTCGGTGGCTGCCATGGATATGGCAGCATGCTGGATGAACAACCTACGCCATCCACTGGACAAATGGTTTAGGTTTGGGCGTTAAACAATTGCCTTAGCGGTGTGTTTAAGCAGAAAACGGTATAATTTATCCTCTAATTTCGCGAGCGGTAATTTACTTTTTATGCTGGGGAATCTTCCCTCCATAAATAAACGTTGTATGTCGGGATGGATATAATATGTCTGTGAAACAGTCTTTGTATTACCGAGTTGCTCAGCAACATGTTTAATGACCTTGTTTAACTGTCTTTTTCGCGCATTAAGTGTATCTGCCTGTTTTGTTTGGGCGAGCTGGTAAAAAGCTTCTCGACTGGCTCCCCAAATACGAATGCTTTTACAGCTGATCTGACCCGTAGAATTCTCCCGGAGATACTGATTAAAGGCGGCACCGCAGAACGTGCTTTCGCACGTAGCACTATCAATCTGAAATATCCTTTTTCCCTTCATTTTTAAAAGTTCTTCCAGAAGCTTAGCTTGTTGCCTATTGGACCATGACTTTTGCTGAAAAACCCCCTTTTTGCCTTTATAAGCCAAAGATATCGTGTTGTTTTCGATGGTGACGTGCCTTTTTTCCAGTGTACTTAGGCCATATGACTTATTGGACAATGTATAGCGCTTATTGCCGATACGGATTAATGTACTGTCCATAATTTTAAAAGCAATTGCACACAATTTGTCCATATCCCAAACCTGACGTTTGAGATGTTTAGTGCTGATCTTTCTTAATTCTTGCAAATATTTACCCATAAAAAGAATATTGCTGAACTTTGCCGCTTGTCGTTGGTCAACGAATTTCGTATGGTAGATATATTGTTTACGCTCTTTTTGATCGAATCCAAAAGCTTGCAGATCACTGGTCTTACTTTTGGCAATCCATACATCCTTCCAGTTGGGTGGAATAACCAGTTTCATAATTCTTTCTAAGATCTTTTTATCAGATACTTCTGTTCCTGATGTATCAAAATATTTAAAAGACTTGCCTATTTTCTTTCTTGTATAACCGGCTTTTACTTTCATATAATAATCTCCAAAGTCAACGTATGCTTAAACCCAAAAATGTTATTTAAATTTCTTATGTGAATGCTTGAGACCATATCAGTTGCCATTTGTTAATCAGCAGTTCGATCATGGTTGATCTGTATAAGATCGTTGATCATTCTATGGTCATTTATAAGTTTGGTTTCCATTGTATCATGCTGATGAGTGAATTTTTAATCTTTTTTGTAAGAACGGAAGAGAGGCATCCCCGGTTTTCGAAAAAAATAAGATGCGTATTATTCACATAAATCAAGGGTTTTATACAGGAAAGGGGAGACGGACTATCAGGTAAATAGAAAGAAAAATATATTAAAAAGGGTTACTTTCTTAACAAAAGCAACCCTTTCTATGGATAAATTTCAATGTTCTATGAGTAAATTCTCATCTATTTTGTTTTATTTACAGAAGGAGATTTTTTACCTTTTTCTGTCTCTACTTTAGTTTGATTTTTGTCTAATGTGTCCGTAACTACCGCTTGTACAATGGTCTTACCATTTCCTTTTCCAATGGGACCGCCACAGATAATCAGCGTAATGACCATATTGTGCTGATTTTTTGTTTTAACTTCTGATTTCATATATTTATTATTTAGCGAATTGTCAGCTATCCGGTTAAGTTACTTTAGGTAGATAACCTCAAAAGCTACGTTTTGTTTTATTTTAATTTGTAAATTTTAAGTTGTTTTTGAAGTTTTTTTCGCGTCATGTGTATCCTGGTTTTGATTGTTCCTTCAGGCATGCCAAAATAGGTGGCGATCTCATGGTATTTGTATCCCTCAAGGAATAATTGAAACACCTGGTAATTTTCTTCCGACAAACTGCACATCGCTTTTTGAATATCATCAGCGATAAACTTGCTGTCACTTTTATTGGATTCTACAGTGTTAGTGCTTTCTAGACCGATGTATGTTTCATGGATGTCGTTTATACGTTTGGCTTTACGATATTGGTTAATGTAAACATTTTTCATAATAACGTAGAGCCACGACATTAATTTGGGATGACGGATAAAATCATCGATCGATTTCAATGCACGAATAAGCGTCTCTTGAATTAAATCCTCTTTTTCATCGGGATCATTGGTGAATTTTCCCGCAAAATGTTTCAAAAGACTTCTTTTTTCCTCGACTAAAATATTCAAATTGGAATTGCTCATAGTATCGTTTGTTAAATTGATTGATGTTTATTTGATACATGGAGGTGCAATTAAAGTGCTACATTTACGTTTTCAGGTTCATCTAAAACTTGTTTAAACAGGCATAGGGGAAAAATACGTACACCTGCGTATTGATTATTTTGTGGCCTAAACGCTACAAGAGTACACAATTGAAAGCGTCCCGATAAAAATAGGCGACCGATTTGGGCCCGGTTAATTGGGTATTTGTTCCATTAAAAAATGTCTTTATTACGGGTATCCTTCTGTATTTAGTGGAGTGTGGGAACTGTCTGTTTTTTTAAGCAGAAGTTTAAATGATTGTTTTTTATCAGTTTTTATTAAACTAATAAGTTCTGAATGTGGTTCTTAAGAAAAAGATTGATCACAAAAACAAAATAAAATATGAAAAAGAGAAAGAAATTCACGGTAGTTTTGGGAACGTTATTATTTTGCAGCACACTATTCTTTGCGTGCCAAAATCCAAACAAAAATCCAGCAGAAGGAAGTGGTCAGGCGGACAATATCGCGCCGAGCGCTGCCGATGAAACAAGATACAATTTAAGCGAGCAACAAAAAATGAGCATGCAGAAGGATACCAGTTTAGCAGACACGCTTAGGAAGGATAGCATCAATGCTATACAATCTAAACCTTAAAGGAGCACTTAGAAAAGGTCACTCGGACCTCTTCGTTATATTCACAAAAAAACTCCCTTAGTTGTGGGAGTTTTTTTTGTCCTTTTCTTTTTGATCTGAATCAGCATCATAAATATCTTCTTCTGAATGATCTGGTTTCTCTTTATGTTGATCCTCTTCTGTATTAATCTTTTCTCTAGTTGTGCGGTCGCGTTGTTCTTCTTCACTTGGATCGGGGCCAGCCATACTTTTTGGAGAGTTAAGTTTGCGATTGACCGCATCTCGATCCGAAACCTTGGATGGACTAAATACGGACTTAAGACTGTAGCTGTCCGGTTGGTTTTCCATTGGGGCTATTTCGTGCAAGAATAGGGAGCTTTCTTGGAAATAATCTGAAATAGCATCACCAAATTGAATTGCTGTATTCATCGTCTTTTTAATAGGAACATGAGTCAAATCTGATTGGTTCTCTTTTTTACAAAATGACAAAACGATATATTTTAAGAATAAATTTAAAACTTTTCATTTGTCGATCTTGTTATTAAACTAAAGTAATTTAGATAATAGAGATACTATGAGAAAATTGACACTTCTTTTATTAATAACAGCAGGAATTGGGTATCAGGCCCATGCTCAGAAAATTGAAACTACGCCACAGATGTCCTCGGATGTCGGAATTGAACCTATTCGACAAGGAAATTGGATGGTCGGTGGATCGATCGGTAATCTTGGCTATAGTTTTGAAGGAAAATCATTTAATGTAGCACTTCAACCACGAGCTGGTTATTTCGTGTCCGATGGATTGGCTATTGGTGCACAGGCAAATCTTGGCTTGGCTACTCAAAAAGATGCTGATAATGAATGGACTTATGGTGTAGCGCCATTTGTGCGTTATTACTTTCCAAATGCGGGATCAAGTACAGGTCGGTTTTTTGGACAGGGAGATATTGGTATTTCAGGAAGTTCTAGGGGCAAAGATGTCGCACTGGCTGTAGGAGCCAATGTTGGATATGCACATTTTATCACACGAACTGTTGCTTTGGAAGCTACCTTTGGCTACAATTATAGCAAGGCTAATATTAATACAGGCAGCGGTGCGAGTGGTTTAGGCGTTGGCGTAGGTTTTCAAATCTATTTACCAGGTAAACGCTAACAAAAAATAGTAAAAGCAATCTTTAACAGTATGTTTCCAATTAATCAATTGGAAACATTTTTTTTGGACGCCACCGTATAATTACTTGCTCTTGTGTATGAAAGACCTATTCTTTTCAAAATGACAAAAATTAGAAAACATTTGAAGCAACGTAGCTGTTTTTCTAATAAAAGGAGCTGAAATGATGACAGGGACAAAAAATATTGGTTTGGTACTCAAAGATAAAATGGGTAAATGGTCTTCTTATAATATTCCGTTACTCAAAGAGTGTCACCTGAACAACAAGCTTGTGAAGAGCAATGAGCTGGAAGGTATTTTTGTCATAGGGAGTTTGGCAACGGGTTTATACATATTTTCCTTGTATAAAAACCGTTTTATAGACTTGATGGGCAAGCGAATCGGGATGGAGGAGATCTGTGAACATTTTGACAGCTATAAACAGACATTAATATAAAAGTACATACATTTCATTTTTTAAAAACAAGGAGCATTTATGAGTAATTTAACATGGAAAGGCCGTTGGAACGAGCTGAAAGGTAAAGTGAAACAGCAATATGCAGATTTAACCGATGATGATCTGTTGTATGCCGAGGGAAAGGAAGATGAATTGTTGGGTAAATTGCAACAAAAGACCGGAAAAACCAAAGAAGAGGTAGAAAACTGGCTGGATAAATTGTAATATTTTATCAAGGCCATTTAATTGGCAATTATAAGCGTAAAAATGTGCGATCAATTTATTTTGATCGCACATTTTGTTTTTATGTCATTGAAAAATTGGTTTATCTAATTTGATGGCAAGACGATAAACGGCATTCATCAAGCCAACGTGACTGTAGGCCTGTGGGAAATTGCCCCATTGGCTGCCATTGTCCTCGGTAACATCTTCACTGAACAGCCCCAGGTGATTGCTGTAGGTCAGCAAACGTTCGAGGATCTCTTTCGCTTCCTCCACACGGCCGACACAGGCTAGCGCTTCCACGTACCAAAATGCACAGACTAAGAAAGTGGATTTGGGTCTGCCGAAATCATCCTGATGTTTATAGCGATAGAAAAGTCCATTTTCACCTTTTAATTCTTTTTCCAGCATTTCGAGATGATGAAGGGCGCGTTCCGATTTTGGGTCAAGGTAATCCATGACAATGAGCTGCAAGGTACTGGCGTCTAAATTCCGGCTATCAATAGCATTCTGATAGACTTTTCGCTCTTCGTCATAACAGGCCTCGATGTAAGCTTCTGCTTTTTTTAAGAGGACATTCGCGCGATCCTCCATATCTTGATAACCATTTTGACGCGCAATCAATAGGGCCGCCTTACATCCGACCCATTGAAAAAGATTGGAATAACAATGGTGGTTGGCAAAATTTCTAAACTCCCAGATACCGGCATCTTTTTCCTCGATAGTAGCCTCAATCTTTTCGAGAATGAAATTTACCCAGCCTAAAACATTCTTGTTTTCATGGATTTTAAAACGCTGATCAGTGAAAAGAGGTAACAAGGCAATCATTGCTTGGCCGTATACATCATTTTGGATATGTTCAAAAGCTTGATTGCCAATCCGCACTGGACCGTTATCCTGATAGCCTTTTAGGTAAGGTAAGATCTGTTCTGTCAGTTCGGTGGTACCAAGGATACCATACAAAGGTTGAAGTCTTCCAGGGTTGCGATGCGTGATGCCAGCAATATAATTAGCAAAGCTTTCCATTTCTTCAAACTGACCGATGTGTGTCAATGCTGTTAAGACATAATAACTATCACGTACCCAGCAATAACGGTAGTCCCAGTTTCTTCCCGAACCTGGATATTCGGGAAGACTAGTTGTTGATGCGGCGATAATTGCTCCTGTATCCTCATATTGATGAAGTTTCAGCACCAGAGCCGATCGGATTACTTCTGTTTGATAAATGTTGGGGATACTACACCTTTTAATCCATCGCTGCCAATAACTGAGCGTCTTATGGAGGAAATCCTCACAGGTGCTTACAATGGCCGATTCGAAAGCTGCATCATACGTCAGTATAAGGTATTTATTTTCACTGATAATGGTCCAGCTTTCCTCTTGGAAGAAATGTGAAATAGGCAGATCAGTGGTAAGTCGAATCCGTTCTCCGACCTGATCGTTGCTATAAAGAATATGGTTACTGCCACGGGTAGGCTTAAGTGGCAATCGGCCGTAGTCAGCAGTCGGCTGACATCTGATGTTGACGCTAGGGGCACCATGCAGTGGTTCGATCTTTCGTATCAGCATCAACGGTTTAAAATACCGCCCGAATTGTTCAAAACGTGGTGCAAAATCTGTAATACGATAGGCATAGGATTCCGTATGGATTTCCGTGCAGAGCACATTTGAATTTTTGATGTAATATTGCTTGGTTTCCACAACTGCTTCCTCTGAACTGATCTTGAAAGTTCCACCTTGATTTTTATCGATCATACTGCCGAATACAAAGCTATCTTCGAACGATGGCCAGCACAACCATGATATGTTTGTATCGATGCCAACATGCGCTATGTAGGAACAATTTCCAATGATTCCAGATTGGTAGATATGTCTGTTTTCTGTTGTATTTTCGTTCATTATTTTAGGATAAGTTGATTTAAAAATTGAAGAACATCTTCTTGTTCATCTAAATAATATTTTGCTGCAGATTTGTTGCTGCCTACCTTAATACTTATGGTCGATTGCGGTAGATACCTGAATAGATCCTCGTCGGTAATGTCGTCGCCAATAGCCAACATGAAATCTGCTTTTATATGTCCTGCGATTTCCAATGCCGCCTTACCTTTATTAATTTCTGTATTTTTGACCTCAATGACAGCATTTCCGTCTAGTAACTGTAATCCATAGTCGTTGAGCATTGGGATTAAGATCTCCTTTAGCTCGGTTGCTTTAAGTTCGCCTAAGCCCAGTTCCACTTTTCTATAATGCCAAGCTAACGAGTAGGGCTTGACCTCGATGTAAGCCCCCGGAGTTTGATCGGCCAGTTTTTCCATCAGCTTTTTTACTTCAGGCATCCAGTGGAGGGCCAATCCTTTCTTATACGACCAGTTGAAATTTGGGAAATTTGACCAAATGCCATGTTCGGCAACTAAATAGTACGATCGACCGTCAAACCAAGACGATAAGCTCTCTTGTGATCGGCCGCTTATGATGACCAATGTATTGAGTGGATCAGAAATGATATTATCCAAAAGGTTATACAACAGGGTCGTCGGACTCGCTTTCTGGGCATGATTCTGGAATTTGACCAAAGTACCGTCATAGTCCAGAAAAAAGAGTCTATTGCTACTTTTGCTATACCTTTCTGAAATACTATTCAATACCTTATCCGAGATTCGTCTTGCCCATTCGTCACGTTGTATGGCTTTGGTCTCGGCCAAACGATTGGTAAAGAGCTGCACCCAATGCTGCACATTAAACTTCTGTATAATCTGAATATTGGCATCGGTACGTTCCTGAATTTCTTCGGGCGGCATTTTAAGCGCTTGGTAAATACTGTCTGCCGTTTCTGTACGATTATAGGGGTTAATAATCAAGGCATCAACGAGTTCCTTGGAGGCGCCTGCAAACTCACTTAAAATCAATACCCCCTTTGATAAAGTCTTACTGGCGATGTATTCTTTACTTACAAGATTCATCCCATCTCGCGTAGATGTAATCATACAGATATCGGATGCAACATATAATCCAACCAGCTCCTCGAATGGAAGTGATTTGTAAAAATATAGTACCGGCGTCCAGCTTAGATTGCCATAAATGGAGTTGATTTCACTCACCTTCCGGTTAATCTCATCTTTCAGTTTTTTGTATTGCGATACCTTATCCCTAGAGGGTACGATAAGCATATACAATATAACTTTTGTATGCCATTCGGGGTATTTTTCAAGGAAAGTGAGAAAAGCACGTAATCGCTCTAATATGCCTTTGCTATAATCGAGCCTATCGACAGCTATAATAATCTTTTGATCGGGAAAATGGCTCCGGAATTGGCTTGCAATCGACTGGATTTTAGGCTGACTGCTGACTTCGACGAATTTATCAAAATCAATGCCCATCGGAAAGGATTCTATAAATATATGACGGTCTTTGTACTTGAGCTGGTTATGTCCAGATGATACATGCAATATTTTTTTGCAGGCATTTAGAAAGTTCTGACTATCGGCGAAAGTATGAAATCCGATAAGATCTGCTCCCAGTAAACCTTCAACCAATTCTTTACGTTGCGGAATGTTCATAAAGAGTTCCTCCGAAGGAAAAGGAATATGGTGAAAATAACCGATGTTGAGCTCTTGTTTCTCTGAACGCAGCAGTTGAGGGAGCAGCATAAGCTGATAATCATGGACCCAAATAAAATCGGATGGCTCATCGATAGAAAGCGCAGCCTCGCAGAATTTCTTATTTACCATGACATAGGTAGACCAATATTCGCGGTCAAAATGGATGTAGCTCGGCTGATAGTGGCAAATAGGCCAGAGGACCTCATTGGAATAACCTTCGTAGAAATTATGTATTTCATCTTTTGATAAGAAAACAGGAAGTAAGCTCATCGGTTTGAGAAGCTCGACAATCTTTTCTTTTTCCTCTTCATCTTTGGGAACAATTCCCGGCCAGCCAACCCAAAGTATTTCATCCGTATCAAAGGCGGAATTTAAACCGGTTGCCAGTCCGCCCGCACTAGGCTTGATGATTAATTTTTCTTTTTTTCGTTCTATTTGTATCGGCAGTCTATTTGAAATTATTATTTTCTTCTTTTTCTTCATAAGAATATTAGATCGATTTATTTGCAGTGTGGAAGAGTTATATTGAAATAACGATGGGCTTGTAATCCACTTATCTGAACAACCTCGGGAGAGAATAGTTTGAATAAATTCAAATTAGAAAGACAAGAGGGAAGCTGTTGAAGAAAGAACACGGTAATTTGCAAAAAAAAGACCTTTATTTCTACAGGTCTTTTTTTTGCTATTTCATTAGATTACGATATACTGACCGCAGCAGCTTTTTCGTTATCCAGCTTTTTCATGAATTGATCGAGAATATCACCTAATCTCCCTGAAATTTCTCCTAAAATACTTTCCCAATCTTTAACTGTGCCATCACAATTGTCTGAAACAATTTTAATACTATGAAAGGTGAGATTTTTTTGAAAACAGAAATTCGCTAGGGCATAAGATTCCATATCAAATGCCAAAGGATTAAAATGTTTGATATCCTGATAAAAAGCAGTATTTACATTGATAAAACGATCCGATGTCAAAAGTGCATCTTCGTAGCGAAATTCATCACGAGATATGGATTCCAATACGCCTTGACCTTTAAAAAACAAGGTGTTTTCCAGGAAAAATCCATCCGTATAAGCATCCCCTTGTGCATAGTATGCCGGATAAAGGACATGGCCTATCGGATGCCTTGTACAACCTACCGTGCCAACATTGAGAAGAACAGGACTGATCCCTAATGCTTTGATGTCTTCGTAAAGCGTAGCTACGGACAGGAGCGCATTTACTTTACCTACACCAATTTCGTATACAAAAGTCGATTCACTTGTCGAATTAAAAGATAGCTCATTTTTATTTGCTACCAAGATAATCGTTTCAATATCTTTATTCAGGATCATTTAATTTTCTTCGATATATGGATACTCAAATTCCAATTCTTCGGCAGTAATTAGATTTAAGAAGTTAACACAAGCCTGTTTTGAGGTGGGAAAATCCATGAATGTGTAGTTTCCGCAGCTAATTGGATTTTGGAAAGGTACTTCGTATCCTTCTGTAAGAACAGTCTCTAATACTTCTTTCATCAATTCCGCCACGTTCTGAGGAGTTTTCGCTGTTCCAGCCAGTACAACATAAAATCCCGTGCAACAGCCCATTGGCCCAACATAAATAACTTCATCACCTAAGATGGTTCTAATTTCTGTTGCAAAACAATGTTCTAAGGTATGCATGACCTCAGGTGATAGCATACGCTCCGGAGAATTCGGTCTGATCATGCGAATGTCGTAAGTTGTATAACTCTCAACATTGCTGTTATTGGTTGTAGAAGCTTTAGCGTAGATCCCTTGTTTTAACTTGGTATGATCTACCGTAAAACTATTTACTTTTGCTTTTTCTTTTGTGTACATCTTGTTCTGTTCAAAGCTATAACGCTTGTGACGTTATAGGGGTTAAAAGTTGAATATCAAAAATTTCTACAAAGATACTAGATTATTGTAGAAAAGGACGACAAAACTACTATTTTAACACTTCATAATGTTCGACTGTTGGAAATGGATCGTAGTAATGGTGTAAAAGTTTCTCCCATTCCTTAAATAATGCCGACTCCCTGAAACCAATGGTATGGTCTTCTAAAGTTTCCCATTCAACCAACAAAATGTACTGGTTATCTTTTTCAATACATTTACGTAAGGAATGCGTGATATAACCTTTACTCGCACTAATATACTGGCAAGCTGTTTTATAATCTCTTTCAAAATCGGACTGTTGCCCTTCAATAATTTGTAATACAGCTACTTCTAAAATCATAATTCGTTTTTTAAATAAAGTTTAGTAAATATATCAAACTTAGAGAATTTGTTTTTTATATGCAATACAATAACAAGCTTATCCGAACAATTTATTTGACATTCTTTTGATGCAGGCTTAGCTATTATTGTTTATGTCGGCAGTATCAGGTCCAGCTTTGTTGGTTTGCGAAGCGATGATCTGAATAACTAATGGAATACCGGGATTACGATTTTGGGCATTCCAAACTAAAGAGAGCGTTGTTCGTTGTGGTAAAGTGGTCAATTCAAGGAAAGTGACATCAACATGGTATCCGTTCTTTAAAGATGAAGGAACTATTGCAACACCCAGTCCCTGAGCAACCATATTGAAAATAGTTAAAGCATTCACTGTGCGTAAAGTAACTTTGGGGATAAACTTATGATCACTAAAAATACTCATCACGAGATCATAATAAGAGTGGCTATAGTTTTTGGAAAATAAGATAAATGATTCATTTTTGAACGCATCAAGACTTGGTTGCGGCGACTTCAATAGGGGATGATCGTTGGGTAAAACGAGGCTAAAGTGCTCTGTATGTATAGGCAGGCTACATAACCCGGGGGGCGTTTCGGAAAGACGAACAAACCCTAAGTCCAGTTCTTTTTTCTCCAGCAGATCCAGCTGGGTTTCATTCGCTAGTTCGTGAAGTGATAACTCGATATCAGGCTGCTGCTGTTTTAAGGTGACAAGCAATTGCGGTAAGATTGTTTGAACAGCCGACCCGATAAACCCCAGCTTTAAGGTGCTTATTTTACCGTTGGCAAAACTTTGAAGTTGAGTTTCAATCTGATCCAAGTGCCTAAATAGTTCTTTCACCTCCTGAAAGAGATACATCCCCGCTTCAGTCATTTGAACATTTCGTTTATTACGCTCAAAGAGTGTTACGCCATAGGATTCCTCCAGCTGCTTAATTTGCCTGCTCAAGCCTGGCTGCGCAATAAACAATTTTTCGGCAGCCCTTCTAAAATGCAGTTCTTCCGCCAATACTTTAAAATACAGTAAATGTCTTAGCTCTATTTGATAATTCATGGTTATCAATTGATGATAAAAATGGTATTTCTAATTATCAAATATAGCAAGTACATTTGAGTAAAGCAGTTATGATAATGGAAAAATTTTTATATGGCAGTGGGCAGCTAACATGCTCCACAGCTTTAGCGATAGCAAAAGGAACGGTTACCGGGGAAATTTCCCCCGAAGTCAAGGATAAGATCGAGCAAAGCGCCAGTTATGTCAGGAAAATAGTAGAGCGCGGTGAGGTTGTCTATGGGATCAATACAGGTTTTGGTCCATTGTGCACCACACTTATTGATGCAAGTCAAACGCAGCTGTTACAGGAAAATATTCTAAAAAGCCATGCTGTCGGTATGGGAGAACCTATAGCCAACGATTTGGCCAAATTGATGCTTATTCTTAAAGTTCACGCGCTTTCTAAAGGATTTTCAGGAGTTCAGTATGCGACGATTGAGCGGATTATTTGGCATATTGAAAATCATGTCATTCCTGTGGTTCCCAAACAAGGTTCTGTCGGCGCATCGGGTGATTTGGCCCCATTGTCACATTTATTTTTACCATTGATTGGTTTAGGAAAAGTTAACGTAGAAGGGGAGATTGTGGAGACAGCTGCCGTTTTGGAAAAACACGGTATGGCACCGGTTCAGCTGGGCGCAAAAGAAGGGCTGGCTTTAATCAATGGAACTCAATTTATGGCGGCACATGGTGTGATGGCTGTTGCCGAGTTAAATCGTGTACTTCAGAACGCTGACATTATTGCTACCTTAATGATTGAAGGCTTAAATGGTTCAATAAAACCATTTTTTACAGAATTACATCAATTACGCCCGCACCCAGGAAACCGCTATGTCGCTGCAAGCATTTTTAACATGCTTCATGGCTCGGCCATTTTGGAAAGCCACAAAGACTGTTCTCGTGTACAAGATCCCTACTCGCTGCGCTGTATCCCTCAGGTCCATGGAGTATCACGCAATGCTTGGTTTCATTTGAAGGATACCATAGAAATCGAAATAAATGCAGTGACCGATAATCCTGTGATCATTAATGATGAACTAACCATTAGTGGCGGTAGCTTTCACGGACAGTCAATTGCTCTGCCTTTGGATTATGCCACACTGGCCGCATCGGAAATTGGCAATATTTCGGACCGAAGGGTCTATTTGTCTTTAGAAGGTCAAACCAACGGAGTCCCAAAATTGTTAATGAAGTCAACCGGTCTCAATTCAGGATTTATGATCTTACAATATAGCACTGCCGCGATAGCAAGTGAGAATAAAGGACTTTGTTTTCCTGCAAGTGCAGATAGTATTCCTACCTCTTTAGGCCAGGAAGATCATGTCAGTATGGGATCTATTGCCGGCCGAAAATTACTGCAGGTCATTGACAATGTCGATAAAATACTAAGTATTGAACTGTTATGTGCGGCACAGGCCAAAGATTACCATCAGCCATTAAAATCGACTGCAGCATTGGAAGCTATCCATGCAAGAATTCGCCAGTCTATTCCGCATATTGAATCCGATCAACCTATGGAAGAGCTGCTGACGGAGGCACTAAGCCTCGTAAAATCAGGCGAACTGATCACATTGCATCGTCAATATGCTACAGGTGAGATTGAAGCGGATTTGAAACAAAGGTTTGAAATGTTTTAAACGAAGAATGATGGAAAAAGAGCTGAAATTAGTTGGACCTTTTAGGCAGGTATTAACGCTGTCAAATATGCCCGTAAATGGGGCACTCCACGATAAACAATTGGCTATTATTAAAGAAGGAGGTATTTTAATAGCGGGTAACCATATATTGGAAGTGGGGGATTTTGAGCAATTACAACTGCAATGGGGAAAGGAGGCGGCACTTGTACTTGTAGAAGGGGATCAAGTCGCTCTGCCAGGCTTTATTGATTGCCATACACATATTGCTTTTGCCGGTAATCGAGCGAATGATTTCGCCCTTCGAAATGCAGGCTCAAGCTACCTGGAGATTGCAGCGGCAGGAGGTGGGATCTGGAGCACCGTTTCCCATACGCGGGATTGTAAGGCAGAAGAATTGATTGATCTCACTATCCAGCGCGCAAATTTTCTATTAAGGCAAGGAATCACAACAATTGAAGTTAAAAGTGGTTACGGCCTCAATGTTAAAGAAGAACTTAAGATATTACGGGGCATTCAGAAATCGGATCGTCGTACAGCATCAGACCTTATTCCAACTTGTTTGGCTGCACATATGCTCCCACGGGACTTCGACGGATCCGCAAAAGATTATCTTCATCTGATCACAACAGATCTTTTTCCCCTATTGAAATCAGAAGGGCTATCGAATCGGATTGACGCATTTATCGAAAAAACGGCTTTTCAGGGGGAAGACATTGTGGCCTATTTACGAAAAGCAAAAGAAATGGGTTTTGATCTGACTATTCATGCCGATCAGTTTACCACTTCGGGAAGTCAGATTGCTGTAGAACTCGGTGCGCAATCCGCGGATCATCTTGAAGCATCAACTGCGGCTGAAATAGAACTCATCGCACACTCAGCTACTGTTGCTGTGGCGCTGCCTGCAGCCTCTATCGGTCTGGGATGTGGTTTTACACCTGCTAGAAAGTTGCTGGATGCAGGGGCATGTTTGGCAATAGGAAGTGACTGGAATCCAGGTTCCGCGCCCATGGGACAGTTACTGACGAGTGCGAGTATTTTGGCAACAGCAGAAAAGTTGACGAATGCTGAGCTGCTTGCGGCACTAACCTACCGTGCTGCAAAAGCCTTAAACCTGTCGGATCGCGGCGTGTTGACCAAGGGCATGAAAGCAGATTTTAGTTTATTTAAAACAGATAATTATCAGGATATTACCTACTACCAAGGAAGCTTGCAGCCTACAGCAGTATGGAAAAATGGTCAGGAAGTATTCTCAATATAACAACATGGAAGATACATTTAAGAGTGAGGTTGCGGAAGGTATTCCGACCGTATTACCTCCAAAAGTAGAACGAGATCATACAATAAGTCATGCCCCCAGACGAAAGGATATTCTCACCAAGTCGGAAGAGAAGCTGGCCCTACGGAATGCATTGCGTTATTTTCCAAAACAATGGCATACGGTTTTAGCACCTGAATTTTTAGAGGAGCTTCGTAGTTTTGGGCGAATCTACATGTACCGCTTTAGACCCCAATATGCAATGCACGCTCGACCGATAGATGATTATCCAGCAGTGAGTAAGCAGGCGGCAGCTATTATGTTGATGATTCAGAACAACCTCGATCCAGCTGTAGCACAACATCCCCATGAACTGATTACCTATGGTGGGAATGGAGCTGTTTTCCAAAATTGGGCTCAATATCGCCTCACCATGCAGTATCTTTCGCAGATGACAGATGAGCAAACTTTACATCTTTACAGTGGTCATCCAATGGGGCTTTTCCCTTCCTCACAACATGCACCTCGTGTTGTTGTAACCAATGGCATGATGATTCCAAACTATTCGAAACCGGATGACTGGGAACGTTTTAACGCCTTAGGTGTTACACAATATGGACAGATGACAGCAGGTTCCTATATGTATATTGGTCCGCAGGGTATTGTGCATGGCACCACAATTACTGTCATGAACGCTTTTCGAAAACATTTAGCAGTAGACGATACCATTCAAGGCAAGGTGTTTTTGACTTCTGGTTTGGGAGGTATGAGTGGCGCACAGCCCAAAGCAGGTAATATTGCCGGCTGTATCACCGTATGCGCTGAAATAAATCCCGCTGCGGCAAAAAAGCGGCATGAACAGGGTTGGGTAGACCGATTGATAGAAAATATCAATGAACTCGTTGAACAGGTACAGTTGGCGATGGATCAAAAGGAAACAATTTCCTTCGCCTATATCGGTAATATTGTCGAAGTGTGGGAAGCCTTTGATCGCGAAAATATCCACATCACGGTAGGATCTGATCAGACATCATTACATAATCCCTGGTCTGGGGGCTATTATCCAATGGGGCTGACCTTTGCAGCATCCAATGCGCTGTTAGCGACCGATCCTGACCGGTTTAAGCGATGTGTACAAGAAAGCTTAGTACGACATGTCGATGCCATCAATAAGCATGTATCCAAGGGAACCTATTTCTTTGATTACGGCAATGCGTTTCTGTTGGAAAGCAGTCGTGCTGGTGCAGCCGTATGGAATGATAAAAAGGATCAGTTCCGCTACCCATCTTATGTGCAGGATATTCTTGGTCCAATGTGTTTTGACTATGGTTTTGGACCATTTCGCTGGGTTTGCACGTCTGGAAAGACTTCGGATCTCCAAAAATCAGACGAAATAGCCATGACAGTTTTAGAAAAGCTCCGAAAAGAAGCCCCTGTGGAGATTCAGCAGCAGATGCAAGATAATATTCAATGGATCAAAGAAGCTGGTAAAAATAGACTTGTAGTAGGCTCTCAGGCGCGTATTCTTTATGCAGATTCCAATGGACGTATTGCCATAGCAAAGGCTTTTAATGAAGCCGTAAAAAGTGGCTTATTTGAAGCACCTATTGTTTTGGGAAGAGACCATCATGATGTGAGCGGTACCGATTCACCTTATCGGGAAACAAGCAATATCTACGACGGCAGTCAATTTACAGCAGATATGGCTATTCATAACGTAATTGGCGACAGTTTCCGGGGGGCCACTTGGGTATCTATTCACAATGGCGGCGGAGTCGGTTGGGGTGAAGTCATCAACGGAGGCTTCGGTCTACTGCTAGATGGCTCTGAAGAAGCAGCTTTTAAGTTAGAAAAGATGCTGTATTTTGATGTGAATAATGGGATTGCTAGGCGCGCCTGGGCTAGAAATAAGGAAGCTAATCAGGCGCTAGATCGTGCAATGGAGAAAAATACGACATTGCAAGTTACCCGCGCGCAACTTGTAGATGACGATATTATCGAACAATTATTTGATCTGAGCGAATGAACTTATTGTTGAATAATCCGGAAATATACAACAAAGGAGACCAAGCGGTCTGGAAGGGGCGTATCGATGGGCAGGATCGTGAATGGATGCGCTGGCATCAATTAATGGATTGTGTTGATCTTCTCGGGCAGCCCGATTTAAGGCAGTCCATTGCTTTTCTCGGATTCTGTAGCGATGAGGGGGTTGGACGCAATCAAGGTCGTGTAGGAGCCAAAGATGGACCGACAGCACTTCGGAATGTATTAACAAACCTTCCTGTACATTTTTCTGATAAACTAAAACTTAAAGACTGCGGTGATATACTTATAAAAGACAGTGATTTAGAGCTATCTCAACAGGGGCTTGGGGCTGCATTAAATTGTATTCTCGAACAAGAAGGATTTCCAGTCATCTTAGGTGGTGGCCATGAAGTAACTTACGGCCATTATTTGGGTGTTAAAGAATTTCTAAAGAGTCGTAACCAAAGTCTTGGCATTATTAATTTGGATGCCCATTTAGACATCCGTCCATTGCAGGATGGCAAAGGGAATTCTGGAACGGGCTTCTTTCAAATCGAGCAGGATCAGTCTAAAGCTGATTTGCCATTTCATTACTTGGCGATCGGTATTCAGGAAATTAGTAATACCAAAGGATTGCTCGCCTATGCCAAAGAGAAGAATGTGCGGATTATTGCGCGAGAGAGTCTGGTCATTGAAAAACTTGATCTGATCCGGGAGCAAATTGTTAGTTTTTCCAAATTAGTGGATTATGTGTATTTGACGGTTGATCTTGATGCTTTCGCTGCAGCCTATGCACCGGGAGTAAGTGCATTGGCATTTAACGGTATTGTCCCTGATCATTTGTTTTTTATGATCTACGATATGCTACTGGATCTGCCTAATCTAAAATCTGTCGATTTTGCCGAATTCAATCCACATTTTGATATTGATTCCAGAACGGCCAAACTAACGGCTGATCTCATTTTTAAGTTGATAAACAAATTAGCAATCAAACTTGATTAGCAACTGCCCATTAGCTAAACAGGGAGCAAAGAAAGATGGTTAGATACATTGCTACAGCAATCTAACCATCTTTTTTCACATTGGCGAGGTCTTAAAAAAGCACATCGGCTAATGCTGGGTCCTTATCAAAAACTGATTTTGCAAAAGGACATAGAGGCATAATTTTTAATTTTTCTTTACGTGCATAAGTCACTGCCGCCATCAATAGCTGTTTACCTAGCCCTTTTCCTGCGTATTCTGAATTTACTTCCGTGTGGTCTATAATGAATTTTGTAGGGCCAGCCCAGGTATAGGTCATTTGTGCCACTGACTTTTCCTGATCGATAACCTCAAAGCTACCATGTTTATCGTTATTTTTTTGTATTACTTCCATGAGCATGAATTTAATTAAGAAAAGCCAAAATAAACAAAATCCAGCAATATATAACATGAACAGTAGTTTAGAAAAACAGCTATTTCTATCAGCTAGATTGTATAATTGGCGTCCGTGTTTTGTAAAATTGCGGTGATCCTTTTGAATAGCTAATATTTTTAGTATGTTTGCTTTGCGTTATGAGTGTAAATCAAAGCAAAAGACAAGAATTTGCCATTGTGGACATAGAGACTACAGGTGGCAATGCAAAATCGAGCAGGATCACAGAGGTTGCCATTGTTATTCATGATGGTAATCAGGTTTTGGAACGTTGGGAGACCTTGGTGAATCCAGGGAAAGAGATTCCGAATTCGATTTTTGCGCTTACGGGTATAAACAATGACATGGTGAAGGACGCTCCGTTATTTGATCAGGTAGCCGAGCACATTTATGAAATGCTCAAAGACCGTATTTTTGTTGCACATAATGTAAATTTTGATTATTCATTCATTCGATTTCAGCTTCAGGAATCGGGTTTCGAGTGGTCGGCGATTAAATTGTGTACAGTACGCTATGCGCGAAAAATAAAGCCGGGATTATTGTCCTATAGTTTGGGACGCCTATGTGATTATCTAGATATCCCGATTGAAAATAGGCACCGTGCGGGTGGCGACGCTGATGCAACAGCCATTCTCTTTGCTTATTTGAAAGTGCTAGATACCGAACAGGTATTTCAGGATATGATTAAACATAAAGCGCTAGATCAACGTTTTCCACCGCATTTAAATCCCTTGGAGTATGAACAATTGCCCAACGAGGCTGGAGTCTATTATTTTCATGACAAAGCTGGAAAAGTAATTTATGTTGGCAAAGCCGTCAATATAAAAAAAAGAGTATTGTCTCATTTTACAGGGAATAATATTCAAGCGCAAAGGCAACATTTCTTAAAAGAAATTCATCATATAAGTTATGAGTGCTGCGGGACAGAGCTGATGTCATTGTTGTTGGAATGTGCGGAAATCAAAAAGTTCTGGCCAAAATATAATAGAGCACTTAAACGGTATGAGCCTAAATTTGGTTTGTTCTCTTATGAGGATCAAAATGGCTATCTCCATCTGGCTATTGGGAAGACAACAAGGGGACAAGAATGTATTCAGCTGTTTCAGCGTGAATATGACGCTATTCAGTTGTTGCAAAGCTTTATTCAGCATGACGCTATTAATCCGCAATTTTGTCAGTTTGGGCACGCCAGTTTGTCTACGAAAGCGCTAAAAAAGACCGAATTACCCGATCGAGACCTACACAATACACGGGTGGAACGTTGTATCGAGGATTGGCTCAAACAGCAGCCATCCTTTGTATTGATCGATAAAGGACGTAATTCGGATGAAAAAAGCTGTATTGTCATCGAAAATGGTGTTTTTTATGGGATGGGATATATTGATCAATACGGCCAGTATAGCGGGTTTGAAGATATAAAAGGACAAGTAAAAAGATATCAGAGCAATCACTACATGATGGAATTGGTCAAATTGGCAGCAGAAAGACAACCCGCTAAAATACATTTCTTAACAAAATCAAAGATTTTACCTGATGTTGCGGCAGAACCTGATTTCTCTTATGAAAAATTGGCTCCGAATAGCCTCTTTAATTTCTGTTAACAGTATATGTTCTATTCTTATTTTGGAAATGTCTTCCGTTTAGTCATTTCAATCTCAGTAATCTGTTAAAGAAATGTGAAATAGTAATTTATGCGCGATTTTGGTCCAATAGTTGAAATATTCTTTGTGTAGAATATTAAAAAAAGACTTTTCATAATTTAGGTTAATAATTGGTTAGTTAAAACCTGGGGCTCCCAACCTCAGGTTTTCTTTTTTTTATATTTCCGGACAAGAATTTTAAGCGAAGTATGGCTTCTATTATGGTTATTTAAAATAAATTAGCGTTTTTTTTTATTTAAATATGTGTTTCAATTTGCTGTTTTTCAGGTAATTGGTTTTTGTCCCCCCTTTGTCCCCCTAAGTTTTTTCTCTGTGTAGTTAGTTTGAGCTATTTTAGCGTCAGCATACTGTAATAGCGGAATTAGTAAAACAAAGATGGGGCGTTTTCTAAAAGTAGCTGCGGTATATCTTATCCATATCTTTATATATAAAAAGGGCCTTGGCCCTTTTTTTTATTCCTATTATTCAGATTGCCTATTTTAAGCCAAAGCACCTTGACCTAGATTTTGATATAGATCTTGTTCTTCCGTAGGCCATATGCGATCAACCAATTCAAAGCGACAAATAGCAGCGCAAATAGGGCGGAGGATAATCGTTGGTTTTGCCAGCTATCAAACAGGGAGTGGTAGCTTAAGTTCCAAAGATTTTGATGTGTATCCCCGATGAGAATAAAAGAACAAATCGTGGGGATTAAGCCGCTAAGACAATAGATAAATAGTGTATTCTTACCGAAATCGTCAAGGACAGTGTAAATTTTCCCTCTGATGTTTTGAAATTCAATAAGATAGATTAATATACCAAGAAAAGAGAGTGCAATTCCAGTGCTGAATACGGCGTAGCTGCTGGTCCAGATCTTCTTATTAATAGGAAAAACAAATGACCATAGATAACCAATCAGGGTAAAGGACAGACCTACGACAACTAGGTTCATCAGCTCCCTTTTTCCTGTCAGTTTGTGAATAATGTACTTTCCGGTAATATACCCGAATATCGTTTGACTGATGGCTGGTAATACGCTCCAGATATCCTCTGGATCAAATGCTGTGCCCTCGCCGTGATAGAGGTGGGATGCACCAAAGATTCGAATATCAAGTGTAGTTCCGAACCAACCATCCAAACTGTAAGGATCCGATGGATTACTATAGTAGCAAATCAACCAATAGAACAAGAGAAATGCCGCACCGATGATAATTGTGCCTTTATCTTTCAAATAATATATTAACGTGGCGCAACTGAAATAACAGATCGCAATACGTTGCAATACGCCGAAATACCTGTACTTGGCAAATGGAATCCATTCCAGCTTGTGAAGGCTATTCCATTCTACAAAAGGAAAAACATTTAAAAAGATGCCCAGCATAAAAAGGATGCCCGTTCTTTTCGCAACTTTTTGCCAATAGGCTGATGGAGCCTGTTGATCTATATTTTTTAAAAAAAATGCCATCGAGTTTCCAACAGCAAATAAGAAAAATGGAAATATAAGATCTGTAAATGTGCATCCATGCCAGATGGAGTGCTCAAGTTGAGGAAATACATGATGATAGTTGCCGGGATTATTGACGAGAATCATAGCCGCAAGTGTAAATCCACGGAAGATATCCAGTGATTTAAAACGAGTCATAATAAAGTGTATGAGTAAAAAAGGCTGTTCAAAGAGTAAATTCTCAGAACAGCCTATGATTGGTCTAATTAATAGCCTGGGTTTTGAGTCAGGCTTGGGTTTGCCTGCATTTCCAATAATGGTATTGGAAGGAGAAGGCTATTTTGGTTAAAATTATACTTAATCAACGTGGGGTTGCTCTGTTTGCCGTTATCGCATGTAAATTTTATTTCATTTAATTTATTCATTACATCTACTGTGACACCATAACGATTTAAATCATCCCAACGTTGACCTTCGAAAGCAAGTTCTAATCGGCGCTCGTTGAGAATGATGGCCTTTAGTGCACCGGAGCTGACACCGGATAAATCGGACAGCCCTGCGCGATGACGTATGACGTTGATGGTGTTTATCGCACCAGAAGTATTTCCCAAGGCGTTTTGAGCCTCTGCTTTAAGCAGAATGATGTCCGCAAGCCGCAAAAGGTAAAAATGATCGCCGCTTTGGAAGCTGTTGGCATGTTTTTGCTTTACATTAAATGGGATTTCTGTTTCGGCATCTCCACAAGGGTTCCAAAACTCATCTGCCCAAGGGACAGAGAAAAACCAGATGTTGGCATTCTTTCGTTCAGTGTCGCCAGCGCTGTCATAAGCTTCAACAAGATCTTTCGAAGGTGTGCCATACCGGCGCCATTCGTTTTCGTTGATTTGGCCATTTTCATCAAGATCCGGGAAAAAGAATGCGCCACCCCAACAGCTTAGATTGGGACTGCCGGCGATATAGGGAATCTCTATGATAGATTCACTATTATAGTTATGTTTACCGTCAAAAAGATCCGCATAGTTTTGAAGGAGCTGATAGCCACCTTTTCCAGTAATCACTGCATCGGCGTATTGCAATACCTTATTGTAATCTCGATCAGGGCGTTGTGCCCATATCTTGGTCAGCAAGGCATTTGCAGCACCTTTTGTAGCTCTAACCTTGTCAATAGAGGCTTGTCCAAATCCATCGGGAAGATTGTTTGCTGCCACTTGTAGATCCGAATCTATAAAATCATAAACCTCCTCTACAGTTGATCGCTTGATGCGTAATACTTCGGCATCTGTACTGTTGGAGTGTTTTTCCAAGGGTACACCACCATAAAGTTTGACCAATTGATAATAATGGAAGGCTCTTAAAAATGAAGCTTCTCCAAGAATTTGTTTGCGTCTTTCATCCGAAAAAGTAGGATCTGTGACTTTATCAACATTGTCGATAACGATATTGCATTTTGAGATTGCTCCATACAGTTCTTCCCAATCCCTGCGTACCATTTCATTGGTATTGGTAATGGTATTATAGTCAATTTGTGCAAAATCTATTTCGCCACCACCGGCCGCATGCGCATTGTCCGAACGGATATCGGTCTGTAAAATCATCTCCCATTGATAATAATTGGCATTGCTTCCTGGGCGGGTACCATTGCCTATAAAAGAATTATAGGCCCCGTTTAATGCTTTCTCAATATTGTCTCCCGTGAGATAGGCATTTTCACTCGTTACCGTGGAGGTAGGCTGAAGATCTAAAAACTTTTTGCAGGAATTTAGAGCAAGAGAAGCCAATAAGGCGATGGCTAATGAGGTATATCTATTTGATTTCATTGTTTGTAAGCTAAAAGGTTAAAAAGTTAGGTTTAAACCAACAATAAAGGTGCGTGCCTGCGGCGAAGTACCAAAATCGATGCCCGGCGCCATATTGGAGCTCACGTTTTCCTGGTTAGTTCCCCCATACATGCTTACCTCAGGATCTAAACCTGAGTATTTTGTGAATGTTAACAGATTCTCGCCTGTCACATAAAAACGGACCTTATTGAGCTTCCATCTTTCAAGCACTTGTTTAGGTAGCGTATAGGCCAAGGTCATCGATTTTACCCTGAGGTAGGAGCCTTTTTCTACAAAACGGGAAGAAATCTGTGAATTGTAGTTGTCATCTGTATTGTTTAGATCCGGACGGGGCATAATACTATTTTTGTTATTGACTGTCCATCTGTTTAACACGGCAACACTTTGGTTTCTCGGTTCCCACATACCTTCTGTATAAATACGTGTCGCATTAAGGATATCATTTCCCTGTACACCCTGTAAGAAAAAAGAAAAGCTGAAGTTCTTATAACTGAAATCATTTGTCATGCCATAAGAGAATTTTGGTGTAGCATTACCAATGATAGCCATATCACTCGTTTGAAGACCTGCATCAGGATCGGCCGTCTGATAGATCATATCTCCGGTCTCTGGATTGACGCCTTTCGCGACGTAACCCCAGAATGACCCCAATGCAACCCCTTCTTTTGCAATCGTACTATTGCCGCGGCCATCAATATTTCCGTCATAGTAGGTTCCGCCATCAATATTCAGTACTTTATTGCGATTGAGCCCAAAGGTGACTGTTGTATTCCATTTGAAATCGTGAACGAAATTTCGGCTACTCAATTCGAATTCGAAACCTCTATTCTGTAGGTCGCCGAGGTTTTTCAGTGCAGTTCTATAACCGGAACTATACGGAACTCTTGAGTTGAGAAGTAGGCCTACAGTTTTTTTTGCATAATAATCTGCACCAAATATCAATCTGGAATTAAAGAAACTGGCATCCACACCAATGTCGGTCTGGTTTGTTGTTTCCCATTTTAGATTTGGATTGTCCAAGGTAGCAGGTGTATACCCCGGTACAACTTGGTCGCCGATGTTGTATGACCCTGTCACGTCGACTAAACCGAGATAGGAAAAGGCCGGAATTTGGCTGTTTCCAACCTTACCCCAACTAGCACGGATTTTCAAATCGTTTACCGTGTTTTTCAGCGAACTAAAGAAATCTTCATTGGATAAACGCCAGCCGGCAGAGAAAGAAGGGAAGTACCCCCAACGGTTATTAGGCCCAAATACAGATGACGCGTCAGCTCTCAGATTGGCTGTAAATAAGTACTTGTCGTTATAATCATAACCGATTTTTGCAATGCCGGAGACAGTGGATATAGCAGCATCTATCGCTGTTGGCATCGCCGTAATCATCGAACCTCCATTGACGGTGTGAATCGCTGGATTAGCAAAATTCTGGGTAGCAATATTTGAGATTGTTGTTTGTGTTTTAGTGGTAATATAACCTAATAAACCTGTGAAGTGGTGCTTGTCACTAAAAGTTCTGTCATAGTTTAATGTATTTTCGGACATCCAATACTGATTGTCCTGCTGCTGGAGCGTCGCCATCCCTTTATATTTTCTACCCTCTGTCGTGCGGAACGGATCCACAAAAGTGCGATACTGGTTGTTAAATTTCTCATACCCAAACAGCGATTTGAATTTTAGTCCCGGTAGGATATTAGCCTCCACAAAGGCATTTCCTGTAAATCTGTTGTTGATATAGCTGTGCTCGTTGCCTGTTGCCAATGCAACGGGGTTGTCAAGATCCGTATAGAATGGATCTACTGTGAAAGCCCCCTTGTCACCGTATATGCCGATGACTGGAGAGCCCAGGTAAGCATTCATGATGACTCCATTTCGGGAGTTCTCGTTAATGTCCACATCGTACCAACGGTTGTAAGATAAGCTTGTTCCAACTTTAAAGATTTTATTGATCTGATGATCCAAATTAACCTTAAAATTGACCTTGTTTACTGTATTTGTGATGACCGTGCCATTATCTTTTTGATAAGATCCAGAAATATAAAACCCTGTCTTTTCATCTCCACCGCGTACTGAAGCCTGGTATTTTTGGCTGTGGCCGGTGCGGAATAGCTGATCTGGCCAGTTCGTATCAGCGGTATATTTCGACCAATCCAAGGCTTCTCCCATCTCAGTCATTAATTCTCTATACTGTGCCGCATTTAGAACGCTAGGCTTTTTTCTGATGGCTGAAAATCCTTGATAGGTTTCGAAATTTACCTGTGTCTTACCGTTTGTTCCTCTTTTGGTCGTAATCAACACAACGCCATTGGCTCCAGAAGATCCATAGACAGCGGCAGAAGCAGCATCTTTTAATACCGAAATGCTTTGAATATCTGATGGATTGAGCTCCGATATATTTTCGGTAGGAACGCCATCTACAATGTATAATGGATTGCTACCTGCAGTGATTGTTGAAGTTCCACGAACACGAATGGAGAAGCCAGCTTGCGGTTGTCCGGAGGATTTTACAATTTCTACCCCCGCCATCTTACCTTCCATGGCACTCGCCAATTGGGTCACAGGGCGATCTTCAATATCTTTTGTGCTCATGGTTGCAATGGCTCCCGTGATGTCCTTTTTCTTCTGTGTTCCAAAACCGACCACAACGATCTGTTCCAGTTGGTTGTTGGCAGTTTTCATCTGCACGTTGAGGAAGCTATTGGAGCCTACCGTACTACTGATAGTCTCATAACCTATCGAACTAAAGCTGAGTTGATGTGTAGAGGTCGCTTCAATCGAGAATTCACCTTTGCTGTCTGTTTCCGTTTGTTTACCTGTTGTTGTATTGCGGATTGTTACCCCTGTTAATGCTTTACCATCGCTATCGGAAACACGTCCTTTGACAAGCTGTTGTACATTAATCGTGTTTCTTAAGGGCATGTCATCTGTTTTCCTTTTTAAGACAATGGTGTTGTTGACAATTTTATAAGAATACGATAGCTCTTTCAGATTGTCATCCAGAATTTCAACAATAGAACCATCTTTATGGTTTATTCGGATTTTTTGGTTATCATTAATCTGTGAGTTATCGTACAGAAACACATAAGAACTCTGACGTTCGATCTCTTTAGCAAACTTTGCCAAAGTGTATTCCTTGTCTTGTAACTTGATTTTAGTTTGGTTTACATTCGCCATCGCCAAATTATTTGCATGGGAAACGCATTGGATCGCAAGTAAAGCAGCAAATAGTTTTGCCTTTTTACCAGCCCCTTGGATGGTTTTAAGTTTATACATAATTAGTTGGGTAAGTTTGTTTTATATTAAATAATTTAGAGTTCAACTTCAATTTTATTGTTTTGCAATCGACATTTTATATCCAGGAAGTTGAGGGTCTCAACCAGTTGCTGGGCCGTTGAATTACGTTTTATTTTTCCTGTCAGTTCACGCTTTTCATTTGTTCCTTTATAGACAATATCTACATTATACCAGCGTTTTATGGCGGCGAGTGCATCTTTTATTGGTGTCGATTCAAAATAGAAAAAGCCATTTTTCCAGGCCATTGCCTCTTCGATATTGGCTTCTGCTACGATAAGATTTCCACCTGTGGTAAATGCTGCTTGACCAGGTTTCAGCATTTTTGACTTGCCGAATTGCGAGACTTGTACAGAACCCGCTATAAGTGTGGTTTTATTGTTTTCATTTGGATAGGAGCTTACGTTAAAATGGGTTCCAAATACGCGAATGGTTTGTTCATTCGATCGCACATAGAATGGTCGATTACTATCGTGGCTGACTTCAAAATAGGCTTCACCAGATAATTTTACTTCACGGCTATTCGACGCAAAAGATTCAGGAAATGTCAAAACGGAGCCAGCGTTTAGCCACACCTTACTGCCATCGGCCAAAATTATCGTATACTCTGTTCCAATCGGCGTTTCAATGGTATTGGTACGGCTAGCAGCGGTATTCTTACTGGCTGTAAATTGATATTGCACGGTTCCGGAAGCAGTTGTAACAACTTTCACCTGTTCATCCTGATGGAGAACGCTCTGTTGGTGGGCAGAAAGGTCAATTTTAGTTCCATCGGCTAAAGTTAATACGGCTGCTTTAATACCCGGATGAACTTGCTGTTGCGTCTTCACAGCTACCTGCGGGGTATCTCCGGTTGTTCTTTTAACAAGGTAAAGGGGCAATATAAATAACAGTGCCAAAGCAGCAGCTATTCCACTCAATTTCACCCATTGTGGAATTCGCTTGATTTTTGACGCTTGGATTTCCTGCTTGATATGTAAGAATAACAGCTCTTTGAGTTGTTGTTCATCCGTTGCGAGCTCCTCGGGGATAGGGAGAGGTTCGCCATTACTTGTTTCATACCATTGTTGCAGTTCGGCTTCTTCTTCAGGGGTACATGTGCCTTGAAGCCATTTATAAGCCAATTGCTTTATCCGGAATTGATTATGATCAACCATATTTAGGGGTTATTTATATATAGAGTCCCTAAATTGGGCTGATACCCTGACAAGAAGAGAAAAAAAATTACAAAGTAATCAGAAAGCGCTGAATACCAGTGCGTATTTTTTTTAAGGCACGGCTTAATTGGGTTTCGACAGTTTTCACAGAGATGTTCATACTTTCAGCGATCTGTTTATAGGAGAGTCCCTCTTCGCGGGATAATTTGAAAACAAGCTGGCATTTTTCAGGCAATTCCGAAACAAGCTGATCTAGCCGAACACGAAGCTCTTCAAACTGAAGCCAATTTTCCGTCGAGTTATCAAAATCCACCCATTCCGTATCATGCTTAAAAGCTTCCTGCTTGTATTGTTGTGCGAGATATTTAAATACTTTGTATTTAACGGCCACAGCGAGGTAGGAGGCGAGATTGCTTTCAATTTGGAGTTGATGGCGTCTCAGCCAAAGTGAAGTAAAGATATTTTGTACAATTTCCTGCGCATCTTCCAGTGAATTTGTTTTGCGGGCAGCCTGGTAATAAAGCTTTTTCCAATAGCGATCGTACAAAGCTTCGAACGCTAAGCTATCGTCTTGTTGAATCAACACGATCAACTCTTCATCTGAATGGCCTCCAAAATCTCTCATGCAAGACAATAATTTGTTTTTCTATGGTTATACGACGTGAAATGCTAATTGCGCTATAAATGTAGGGACTAAATTATGAATAATGCAACTTTAATAAATAAAAGCTGGCTTTAAGCAGCTAAACGCACATTTTACAAAGGAAAGCAGCTTCGAATAGACAAAAAAAAGGAGTATCTGAATCAACAGATACTCCTTTTTTGAAGTGGTGCTTCTTAGAAGTTTGGTTTCAACAAGTATTTATCGTAGAATCGGAAAATATGATCAGCTGCTTCCTCGGCAGTATCCACAATTCGAAATAGTTTTAAATCCTCTTCACTGATATATTTGTTTGAAATCATTGTATTTTGAACCCAGTCCATTAATCCTTTCCAATATTCAGAGCCGACCAATACGATTGGAAAACGCGCAATTTTACCGGTTTGAATCAGTGTGATTGCTTCAAAAAGTTCGTCCATGGTTCCGAAACCTCCAGGCATAACAATATATCCTTGAGAATACTTCATAAACATGACCTTTCTGACGAAAAAGTACTTAAATTCAAGCAATTTGTCGCGGTCAATATATTTGTTGTGAAATTGCTCGAATGGCAATTCAATGTTTAGACCAACAGACTTCCCTCCAGATTCGTAGGCGCCCTTATTGGCTGCCTCCATAATACCCGGTCCACCACCGGAGATAATACCATAACCGCGTTCCGTCAATAAGCTAGCAATATCTACCGCCATTTGATAATATTTGTGTTCGCGTGGGGTACGTGCTGATCCAAATATTGAAACACAGGGGCCAATTTTTGCCAATTTCTCAAACCCATCCACAAACTCTGACATCACTTTAAAAATCTGCCATGAGTCCTTTACTTTAATTTCCTGCCATGTTTTGTTTTCAAATGCGCGGATAATTTTATCTTCTTTTGTAATGTCCATATATAACGTTATACATTTAATTTCTAAAACCTAATTTTTCAAAAAGGAATACAATATAGCTATTTTTTTAATACTAGCTACTTTTTCTGATTATTCTTACATTTGCATTATGAATTTTTCTTCTAAACTTCTCGAGAACGCAGTTGCCGAATTTGGAAAATTACCTGGCGTGGGACAAAAGACGGCATTAAGACTGGTTTTGCATCTGTTGAAGCAATCCGATGCAGATGTAGCGCGTTTTACGGCCTCTATCGATCGCTTGAAAGAAGATATTCAATATTGCCAAGAATGTTTCAATATTTCTGACCACAGTATATGTGAGATATGCGCCTCATTCAAACGCGATAAAAGTTTGATCTGTGTTGTAGAAGACACGCGAGACGTGATGGCCATCGAAAATACAAATTCCTATCAAGGGGTATATCATGTATTGGGAGGGTTAATTTCGCCAATGGACGGTATTGGCCCCGCTGATCTAAAAATCGAAGGGTTAATTAATCGAATCCAGAGAGGTGAAGTAGAAGAAGTTATTTTGGCACTTTCAGCAACAATGGAAGGGGATACCACCATTTTTTATTTATACCGTAAATTGCGTGAGTTTGATGTTAAAATTACAACGATTGCCCGCGGTATAGCCTTTGGTGGCGAGCTGGAATATGTCGATGAGCTGACCCTGGGACGATCCATTGCGACACGGGTGCCTTACGAGCGCAACGTTGGTTAATTGTATTTCAGATAGATTTGTTTCACGCCTTCGTGTACTTTTCTTCCTTTGTCAATTTGTTGTTGTCGCCATAAGCTGTCGGTAACCATACGATTTGCTTTTTTATTTTTTAAGATATTCACATAAGCCATTTTACCGAGTACCGTCTTCTTTAAACCCAATAGTGAACAGGAATAGTCTCCCAATAGATAATGATTGTAGTAGAGATGAATTTCGCGCATGAGCTTTCGTCCCCATTTGTTTGTGGGGTAGGCCGCTTTAATGGGCTCTTCCATTAGCGCTTTTGCTAAAGCTAAACTATCCTGATCTCCTGATTGTTGTGTCATGGTCCAATAATACAAAGCTTCAATGGCTTGCTCCTCTGTGTCGGGGAGAAGTTGCATTGGAATACCCAGCAATGTTCCGATAAATTTCCAGACATGGAATAAACCTTCAATCTCGTTTTTCAATACATTGAATTTCATGCGTTTTAGTCCCGTTAGGTAAACAAGAGAAAATCCGAGATTGGTTGCAAGCATATCCCATGTATTTAATGGAATGCCCCATTTTTCTGTTTGCCACTGACCGTGCTTTAGGATGTTTAATCGCGCATACGAATGGATACATCGGGTGAGTAGAATGGCCTCTATGCCAATATTACCCTTTTTCAGCGCATCATCGCCTGTGATATCAACCCAAAAGGTTACCGTTTCGGTGAGCCGTTTTACGGCACCTTTTTTTAGTGCTCCCGTAAAGATTAAGGGTTTATTGATCGCACTGGATTCATAGCCTCCCATGAGGACATAATCCCGTAACACAATAAGTCCTGATAAACCAGAGCGTTGACTGAGCCCAATGCCTTGTTCTATTTTATTCCAATCTAACCAAGAAGGGCTGAGATCTAATGTATTTAAAAAATTCAGCAATACATGTTCGTATGCTGCATCAATAGGCTTGCCTGCAAGTGCATCTTTAAGCAGTTGTTGACCTTGATGGAAACCAATTTTTAGGTGTAGCTGCTCGACAAGTTGGTCGCAGCTATTGTCAAATTGATAGAGTAAAGGAGTAAATTGATCGGCAGCAGCGATGGAAAGTTTCGTCGGCAATTTGCGAAGCAATTCGACACCAAGACCCCTTGACCAATAAAAAGAAAATGAACTTGTATTAACTTGATAACGTTCGGGTACTCGCATATCTTTTATTGAATTGTCCAAAAGGTATAACTTCCAGTTAGTGTGATACTATCATTTGATTTATTAAACTTAAAGTCTATATAATCCATTTGACACGATGAGAGATCACTACAACAAAATTGACGATCAATTTTAAAATGAAGTCTAAAAGAACCTTCGGTACTATTTGTATAAAAAGTCAATCCACTTATGCTAAAGTCACTTAAATGCGGTGCGCCATCTTTATCTTCCAATTGCTCGATAACGTAATCATTGATTTCTTGCTGATGTTTGTCGATGAATGGTATAAGATCTTGATTGCTGAATGGTATGATTAAATCGTCTTTTTTTAGTTGGATTCTGATGTTAATTTCTGTCATCTTATTATGCTGTACTAATAAAGATCTCTCCAGTTTGGAATATATAAACTGAAAATTGCCTCTGTTTCTTTTTGCGTCTTATGAGCAAATTTACAGAAAGCCTTTAGAATAATTAGATTGATGTGTTCTTTTTCGAAATCAATGAGTCGATTTGAAAAATGAAATCCACCTTCAACGATTCTAAAATCGTTTTTGGATAATTTATGGATGGTTACTGTAGCTACATCATATATATCCAACTGTTCTTCCCAATAAGCAATCTGCTTGATTATTTCATGATAGAGTAATTCCTGACTCCATTTGTGCAGTAATTTCAATGTATTCGTGCTCTTCTTTTGATATACACATATGCTTGTAGCTGTCAGTTCAACGGTTGCTAGCGTTGTGGAAGGATAGATTTTGACCAAATAAGGTTTTCCAAATAGGTAGTAGGGATTTTCTAAATAGGAATAGGATATACCTTCCGATTTACTTTCTGGCGGGTTTAACTTGATGTATTCTTTAAGGAAAGCAACATCGCAATGTGCCGGAGCATGTACACGATAGGGTGATGAACTACCCGAAATTTGGATATAATCTTTATTCCAGGGAACTATTTCATAAAATATACGACCGATTTCGATTTGCATTTCTCGATTTTAAATTAGATTTGGGGCGTCGGCATTCAATATCGCTTGACACCCTAGCAGCCGCGTTAAAGTAACATTTTTTTATATTAAACAATAGTTATAATCGTAACAATTTTCTTTTATACAAAGAGTCCAAACAATAAGAGTTTCGTTTGAACAAATTATGGACTAGGAGTAACCAACTTCGGACTGTAAGCAGTATGTCTGTACGATGCATCCATAGTAAATGCACTTAGAAAAGGGGACTCAACGTGGACTCACTGTGGACTCACTGTGCTTACAGGACGAAGTTGGTCATAAGTTAGTCGTAATTTGTAGCATTGTTACCAGCTCTCACTAGTTTTTGTTTTTAATATTTAGATACTATCTTTGGAATACTGTTTATGTATCAACCCAACGACCATTTTCCAATATTAGACCTGCAGAAATTTCAGGAAGGGATTATCGCTGACCGCGATTTGCTTTTTCATGAGCTCATTGGCCCTAGAGAAATTAGTGAACCGCACAAACACGATTTTTTTATCCTTTTATTGTTTCAGGAGTCTGTAGGCACACATACAATAGATTTTGACCGTTTTGTACTAGGCGCAAATCAGTTACATCTGGTTTTTCCGGGACAGGTGCATCAGTGGCAGATGGCCGATCCTACCTATGCACTGCAGCTCATGATCAGTAGGCGTTGGTTCGAAAGCTTATTACCTGCGTTGCGATTTCCTATTTCCTATTACCTTAAGCATTTGGTCATTGATCTTTCAACAGCCAATTTCCAGTCCTTATTAACAGAATTCAAGGCAATTGCAGATGATTTACAGGATGGCGAGATCCTATGGGAATTGATTTACGCACGGGTCAAAGTAATTACGCTTCTGATCAGCAAGATCGTTCAGGATAATTATGATGATTATGAACAATATCAGGCTAATCCAATTATGGCAAAATTTGTGCAGCTTATCGATGAATGGTATAAAAGTGAAAAATCAGTCGCTTTTTATGCCGAGAAGCTAAATATTTCGGCAAATTATCTGAATGTGTTAAGTAATCGGGTTTTACAGAAATCAGCTTCATTTTTGATTCAGGAACGTGTGTTACTGGAAGCAAAGCGATTGCTTAGAATTTCGGATAAAACGATCAAAGCGATTGTTTTTGATTTAGGGTTTTACGACAATGCAAGCTTCAGCAAGTTTTTTAAAAGCCATACGAATATGACGCCAAGTCAGTTTAAAGCACAGCCATAATATCTACATAAGCTGTGATAATTCGTACAAAGATCATTGGCTCAAATCACTTAGCTTTGGTGAAAAATGATATAGGCATGAATGAAATCAATCAGAATCAAGAGACATATTTGTTGAAGAATGTATTGCTAGAAACAGGCTTTCTTTATGAGAAGGACGAAATTGTTGCTACGAAAACGGCATTATTTGATATTCAAATTGAGGCAAATAAAATAAAAAATATTGAGCGAGCGCAATCGGTAGCGAATGGAAAAGCTTTTGATGTGAAAGGTAAATTGGCATTGCCACCATTCCGTGACATGCATATTCATTTGGATAAAACATTATACGGCCTGCCCTGGAAGGCGGTATTTCCAAAAAATAGAACTGTAAAAGATATGATTGCCAAGGAACAGGTGATTATCCCCGAGTTGTTGAAAACCTCTGTCGAACGGGCCGAAAAGTTAATCGCGCTTTTACAGGGCTACGGAACAAATTTTGCACGTACGCATTTTAATGTAGACCCAACATCGGGAACAAAGTCATTGGAGCATTTGTTACAGGCGCTGGAACATTTAAAATATTCATTTGCTGCAGAACTGGTCGCATTCCCCCAGCACGGTCTATTCTATACAGAATCGGCGAAACTAATGGAGGAGGTAGCTAAATGGGGGCAGGTGGATTTTATTGGTGGTTTGGATCCCTTTAGTATTGACGGCAGTATTGAGAAACCGATGGACTTGACCGTTCAACTTGCATTGGATAATAACAAGGGAATCGATATCCACTTGCATGAGGGAGGGGAATCAGGTGTTAAGACCATACATTATTTGATTGATAAAGCATTGGAAAATCCGGTATTGCAGGGACGTACATTTATCAGTCATGCTTTCGCCTTAGGTTACATGCCGAAAAAGGACTTAGCACATACGGCCGAAAGATTGGCAGAAGCGAAAGTTGGTATCTGCAGTTCGGTTCCTTTTCGCAATATGTTGATGCCATTTCGGGAATTGAAAAAAGCGGGAGTGGAAGTTTTTGCAGGAAACGACAATGTTCAGGACCATTGGGGTACTTTCGGTAGCGGTAATATGCTTCAAAAAGCCAATCTGGCTGCGGAATTATATGGTTATGAAACTGAATTCGAGTTATCCCGTTGCCTTCGTTATGCGACCAATGGCAAAATTCCGCTTGATTATCAAGGGAATTCCGTATGGCCGAAAGTTGGAGATGATGCTAGCCTCCTTTTTGTCGATGCGAGTTGTTCTGCAGAAGCAGTTTCTCGCATCTCAACTGTCTATGGGCTTATCCATCAGGGAAATGTGGTCAAATGGAACAATAGTTCCCAAGCTTAATTGAAAGTAGCAAATAATCATAAATTGAAAATGCCAATTTATCGTCTAGAAAATTGGCATTTTCAATGCTGGCGGTAACGTTTAGTGTAGGAAAGTCGTCTTGCAATAATCTATTTTATAAGAACCTTGCTCATTGACCAATTGAACTTCATTTTTTGTTCGGATGTCATTACCGTAATCAATAAATACGATAAATTTGCTTTCAGTTACTCTGTCGATTTTGACATCCTTGATATCCAATGCGTCGTCATTACCTCTTCCAAATAACCAGGTTTCCGCTGTATATAAGGGGTAGATTTTTCCCCATTTGGCCTTGTAAGCTGCCTCAGCTTTGGGTAGTTCTTCATCTGTGAGGTTGGAGGGCCCGTAAATTTCATTCGCATCTTTTAAAAAGGCTTGGAATCGCTTGGTACATAATGCGTCCTCTTTATCCAGATAGTAACAATATTTCCCAGATGCGGAACCTGTACATTGAAAAATTCCTTTCAACCAAGCTTCTGCTTGCTGATTCTGACCCACTGCCGTGTCTTGCTCCGCTGTCCTTGTGCTGTCTTTGATTGGTATTTGCTTTGCAGGATGATTTGCAGGATGATTTGCAGTAGCGCTTTTATGGTCTTGCGCTGAATTTGTACAGCTTGCTAACATGCAAAACAGCCCTATTGTTGCATATAAACTTTTCATTTTTGATATCGTCTTAATATTGGAATAAAATTAGGATATAAATTGGATAACATGATCACGGATTACCACTATATTCAACAGAATATTCATCAAAAAATCTAATTTTCCATTCTTTTTGAAACAATGCAGAGGGCCGTAAGTCTATCGTGTCGATTTAAGACGCAATGAATTTGCGTAGTTCAGGACTTCTAAATCTTTTTTTACAGCAATTATTTATTTTATCACCTGTATATCAGTACTATATAGTTTTTCATGGGTTTTTCTTATTTCTTTTTATTGTTACGCAAATTCCCTGCGTAGTAAACCAACGATATTTGTAATGTCAACAATGACAAACGTTCTTTGATGGAAATTATAGCGAAAAGCTTTAAGATATATACTTTATTATGAAGTATAAAAGAGCCTTTCTTCTTCAGATGGCATCCTGGTCACCTGTTTCAGTATAGCAGGTTAGTATTGTTCTCTATGAGCTTCAATATACTGATAAAACGAGAAGTTGAAAGGAAAGTGCTCGTGTTAGAGGTTCGAATCCTCTCCTGTAAAAAAGGTAGCTCAAGGGTAGAGCAAAGCAGTTAGTTGTGGGTCGTAGGTTCGATTCCTACTCCTGAGCAATCAGGATAGTTCAGTCTGGTTAGAATAACAACACAATCGTGTGGGTTCGAATCCCACTCCCATTTTCGGATGGAATAGCATAAGGGTATTGCATCGAACTGTCCATTCGGACATTCAAAGTTAAGACTTTCTTCAAAAAGGTCGTTTGGTAGAAGCTTGCTATCTTTTATCCTGCTTATACGCTGTTTTCATGCGATTGAGCAATTGATTGATGGCCTGAGATTCCTAAGTGAGGTATCTGCATTTATAATAAAATGTCATGACAATAAGATGGGGTATTTGTTCATCGACTTTTGATTTTAAAAAGGGGATCTGGACTTTCGAATCCCGCTTGAGGTCAAGGGATAAAAAATAGCAGGTTTTATAATAGAAATGAGGAAAATTTAAAAGAATATACAATGAAAAGAGTACAACTAACTACAGACGAAATCGGATTGGTTGTTAAGAACAATGCGTTGATCCGTGTTTTGAAATCCGGTAACTACTGGTTGGGATTTGGTGAAAAACTGGAGAAGTACACGACTACTCATCCATTTCCTTCCGGTCGCAATGTCGATGTACTGTTGCAGTTGACAGGTTTTCGCGAATTGGTCGATATCGTTGAAGTGGGTGATACGGAGATCTGTCTTGTTTTTTTGAATGGTAATTTTGAAAAGACGTTAGCGTCTGGCAGACATCTTTTTTGGAAGGAATTGCGCGAACGCAGATTTCAATTAGAAGACATTACGGAGATTGAGATCCCTACATCTGTTAATCGTCAATTGCTGGAGAAGCAGAGCTTAGGCTATTATGTACGTCAATATAAAATTGAACCAAATGAGAAAGCATTGCTTTTTGTGGACGGTGTGTTTGTAGATATTTTGAAGTCGGGAACGTATTGTTGGTGGAAGAATGCAAAAACCATAGCGATTTCAAAAGCTGATATGAGAGTCTTGACGTTGGAGGTGGCGGGACAGGAGATCTTGTCCAAAGATAAGGCACAGATCAGAATCAATTTCACGCTGCAATATCAGATTGTGGATATTGTCAAAGCGCTATTGGATAATAAAGAATATGAAAAGCAATTGTATTCGTTGATGCAGTTGACCTTACGGTCCTATATTGGCCAGATGACTTTGGACGAGTTGATGGAGCGAAAGACCGAAATACAAGGCTATGTCTTAGAAAATACATTGCCACAAGTCGCGGGCTTGGGTATAACACTGTTGACCTGTGGCATTAAAGATGTTATTTTACCAGGAGATGTGCGGGACATCATGAACCAGGTGTTGATTGCAGAGAAGAGGGCGCAGGCAAATAGCATCATGCGTCGTGAAGAGACTGCTTCAACACGGAGTTTGTTGAATACCGCGAAGCTGATGGAAGAAAACAGTATGTTGTTTAAATTGAAGGAAATGGAATATGTGGAAAAGATTGCTGAAAAGATCAATACGATTTCGGTTTCCGGAAATGGACAGATTGTTGACCAACTCAAGCAATTGTTTGTGAAATAAAAGATTAATAAGTTGAAAGAGGTGCAGGTAGCAACGTAAAGAGATGTTGTTACCTGCTTTGGAGAAGTTGTATGGCTGCTCCATCAAAAAAGAACGTAAAAAAATGGAAAATAAAAGAATAAATGGCAATGATTTAATTGCATTAGGATATAAAGAGAATCATTCCTTGGGCGTGGCATTAAAGATCAATAGTAAAAGACACGGTTTTACGCGGGTAGAAATGCTCGAAAAGTTCAAGTCTGTCCTGGAAGATCCGACCGGGTATTCAGAAGATGCTGTTTTCGGAATTTTGGCTCATGCCATACTTGGACAAGAGGCTGTTGATAAGTCGTTAATTGCATTGAACGAGACTCCGGCGGAATATACAATTTATGGCGCGTCTGAAATCGAAACAGGGGCGAAAGTACAGATGAATATCGCTATGAAATTGCCTGTTTCAGTTGCCGGAGCGCTGATGCCGGATGCGCATCAAGGATATGGGTTGCCAATTGGTGGAGTACTGGCGACTAATAATGCGGTGATTCCTTATGGGGTCGGTGTCGATATTGGCTGTCGTATGGCTTTGTCTATCTTTGATTTGCCAGCCTCATTTTTGGAAGAGAATTTAATGACCTTGAAAGACATTATTCTGCGTAATAGTAAGTTTGGTGCTGGCAATGGATATTTGAGACATGAACGTGTAGATCATGCTGTATTGGATAACGAATTGTTCACTGAGAACAGCTTCCTTTCCGCATTGAAGGATAAAGCCTGGACGCAATTGGGATCTTCAGGTGGGGGGAATCATTTTGTGGAGTTCGGTATAGTCAAATTTGAAGAAAGAGATGAGGTTTTGAACATTGATAGCGGAGCCTATTTAGGCTTACTGACCCATTCAGGTTCAAGAGGAATGGGCGCCACCATTGCTGCACATTATACAAAATTAGCCAAATCCTTGTGTAAGTTGCCTTACCAAGCTGAAAATCTAGCCTATTTAGACTTAGATACTCATGAAGGGCAAGAATATTGGCTAGCGATGAATCTCGCCGGCGATTATGCATCAGCTTGCCATGAAGTGATCTATGAAAAGATTACGTTGGCTTTAGGGGCCGAATTGTTGGCGAAGGTCGAAAATCACCACAATTTTGCATGGAAGGAAACGTGGAATGGTCAAGAGGTTATTGTCCATCGAAAAGGTGCTACGCCAGCTGCAAAAGGGGTTATGGGGATTATTCCAGGCTCCATGGCTACACCAGGATTTTTGGTTCGTGGAAAAGGGGAGTCGAATGCGATACAATCGGCATCTCATGGGGCAGGTCGACTAATGAGCCGTACGCAAGCGATTAAAACGCTATCTTCCCATGATCTCCATTCGATGCTTAAAGATAAAGGTATTATGTTGCTTGGGGCAGGGATGGATGAAGCGCCGATGGCCTATAAAGACATCCATACCGTAATGGCTTCACAAAAAGATCTTGTTGATGTCGTGGCAAAGTTTTCGCCTAAGATAGTCCGTATGGCAGATGATGGGAGCAGGGAAGATTAAATCATGAAAAAAGCGCCTCAAACGTATTTGAGGCGCTTTTTTATTGTGATTTGATCATGTTTTATTGATCAATCAGTGAGATTAAAATGGTTTGGCTGTCGCTACTTCCTTATAGGTGTATACATTATAAGGATATAGTTTTTTTGCCAGCGCTTTCGCAATAAAACTACTGATGAGTAGCGGTGCTAGTAATAAATACCCTGAAGGAACAAGGCTTGCAATAATAAAGATTGCCGTAAATGGTGCGTGTATAGCCGCAGAAAGCATTGCTGCTGCACCAAAAAGAGCAAAATTTATAACCACCAATTGTGTGCCTAGGTAATGATTACAAAGCTGTGCAAACAAAACGCCTAACAATGCACCTGTAACAATACTTGGGGCAAAAACGCCGCCATCACCACCTGCACCTAAGGTCAAAGAGGCTACAAAAGGTTTTAAGAGAACAAGCAGGATCAGCGGAAGAAAGTACAGTAAATTAACAGAATCATGCAGACTGCTTTTTAGAATTTCTCCAAGACCATGATAGCTGTCGCCATACAATGCCGGCAAGAAAAAGATAAATGTCCCAACGGTGATTGCGCCCAAATTGACACGGATAAAATTACTTTTTATGCCTGCAAAATAGGACTTTGCATAAATAACAATTTTAGTGAAATATAACGCTAAGATCCCGCCAATCAGTCCTAAAATGGCTACAAAAGGGATCGCCTGCCATCGCCATGCTTTTACCTCAAATGTAAATAAAGGACTTGCATCAAGGTAATAAACAAGTACGGACGCCACAGCCATTGAAGTTAGTCCACTAATGAGTAAAGTCTTATTATATCTCCGTGCAATTACCTCAAAAGCAAAAAGAAAACCACCCAATGCGCTTCCAAACAACAGTGTGACTCCAGCAATTACGCCAGCGCAGATCAACTCGGTTTTGTAGGCCCAAGCCGGATGCAATCTCCTATACGCTTGGTTGCCTACTGTAGCTGTGGCAACAACTGTGGAGACTTCAACACCGGTTGAACCACCAAAAATTACAGTTAGAAAACCATTGATATAATGGGAAGGAATCTTAAAAAAAGGCAAATGGTCTTTTCTTGTTTCCAATGTTGTATAGATTTCTTTGATCCCTTTGTTTTTTCTGTTTTGAAAAGCGTATTTCCGTAAAAAATAAATAGCTGTAATACCGATGCTGGGTAGAATAATAAACAGTTTAGGATTCCAGGAAGATACTCTTTCAAACAATTCTTCCTGTACATAACCTGTGCTGTGCTTGAGACTGTATGCCAATAAGCAACAAATGATACTAACGAGAGCTGAACTTCCAATTAATTTTAAATAGCTATATCGAACAACTTTTTTTCTGTATGTCGTATTGCCTTGCATAATGTTTTTCTTTAAATCGGCACAAAGGTAAGTGTTATTTAGTTTAAAATAAATGATTAATATCTTAAGACATACTTTTTGTTACGATAGCGGGCTTACTGGATACCGATGAAAATATCCACTTTTGCGTCTTGTGGATTTTGAGCTTTTTCGCCATATATTTCGAAGTCTGCAGCATATGTTCTTGGTAAATCCGAACTCCATATCTTTTGCCAAGTTTCATAAACGATGCCATCTTCTAAACTTCCTTCCGCGGTAAAGTGTTGGTAATGATTTTCAGCGATATGAATACCATCCAAGTCTTCGGGTACTTCTTCAAGATTGCTTACTTTACAGCCCAAGAAAGTCGTATAAGGTAGGGTATGATCCTTTTCATATTCGGTATAGATACAGTAAAGTTCGTTGGATATCTTGTTGGGAATACGGCTTAATACATCTTCTTTAAAAAAGCGGGCCCAAAGTTCCGGAATGTCCTTAGCTGCCTGTCCATTTTGGTTGCTCGTACGGATGGCGAGGCCAATTATACTGAATGAAGGGATTGTTTGATTTTTCATGTCTTTTAGTTTTCCCCAAAGTTAGATCGGCAAATGACAGCTGTATGTCACGAACAAACAGCTAATGTTGTTTTTTCCAGATTTTATCTACTTGGGACAGGTATTCTGCCAAAGCAGCTGAACCATACCAAGGGTAAAATGAAGCTTCTAAGAGACCATTCTTTATCGCTGGATCGTTTTCTAAAATATGCTTTGCCGCATCAATAGAAGCCATGTTATTTAAGATAAAAAGCCCCCGGAAGTTATTGTCATTTTTCCCAAACGGGCCAGCAACAATCAGTTGCCCATTTTTTACGAGAAGACTGATATTTTCCATGTGACCTTTGAAACATTCATTAATAAATTGTTTGTCTGTTGTTTTATTCTCGCCAGTTTTCAGGAGGACAAAGATGTAGGATTTCATTCCATAATCATCGGCCCCTAATTTTTTTGCGAGTTCATGATCGTAATTTGGGTTCGCTACGGTCGTTGTGGGTACGATTTTAGTCGCATAAAAAGATCTGACTTTTCCCGATTTTCCTTCCACTGCAATATGAAGTCGGTTTGTAGCGACGCGTGTATATCGAATGAAATTAGGGAAATCATGGGTCTCATTGACAAAAGAATAGGTACTATCCTGATAATTTAGCTCAAAATTGACTTTTTTCCCATTGTTTTGTCCGATGACCAGTGCTGTATATATAATTTTATCCTTTATTTTGGTCAATTTTAGGTATTCACTGACTATCTTTTGACCATTTTTCAACGCATAGGAAAGGCCTATTAATTCATGTTCGTTTATACGATCCCATTGTTCGTATTCCTCTTTATTGTCAACCTTCCACGTCCCTTCCAAGAAAGAAGGAAAAGATACTTGTGAAAAAAGGGGTTGAGCAGCTCCCAAGCAAAAGAGTAGGGTGGCGATTAAAATTGTTTTCATATAGGTTTTATATTTTGATGCTTAAGTGCTTTTATTTAAAGAAAAAGTATGGTACGAAAGCCCCGTGCCGCATAATAGGAGATCGCGCCATTATGATAGGTGAAAACTTGGTTGTGACGTCTGTCACCAAATAAGGCGCCACCAAGCTTACGAATACCCGCTGGAGTTTGTATCCAGCTGGAAGTTTTTAAATCAAATTCACCTAACATTTGGAGTTGGCGATAGTGTTGTTCAGAAAGCAGCTCGGTCCCCATTTTTTTAGCTTCTTCGACAGCGCTTCCAATAGGCTTGTTTTCCTTCCTGTCATCTAAGGCTTTTTGGTCAAAACAGAGACTTCTTCTTCCTTTGGGACTTTCTTCTGTACAATCCACAAAAGCATACTGCTTTTTGTTTGGATCAATAATAACAAGGTCGGGCTCGCCACCGCTCTTTTCCATTTGGAACAAACTCCATAATTTTTGGGGGCTTTCAAGCAATTTATGCACTACTTCGTCCCAGCTGATCTGTGGGTGTCGTTTGGGGAATTTCTGAAACCTTTCTTTTAGCGTTTCAAGTAGCATTGACTGTTCCTCTTGTGTAAGCAAATTTTTCATAATGGTTGTCCTTGTGGTATTAAAATTACGTATTTAATTCAAAAGTAATGTAGCTTGATATTGCAAATGGATTAAATTCCTTATTTCAAAATTGAATTAAATTTATATTTTTACGTTCAATTTTTATATAAATATGGCTTCAGGAATATTTGCAATTCTAGATGATATTGCAGCGTTGATGGATGATGTGGCAGTAGCGAGTAAAATCGCAACAAAAAAAACTGCTGGAATCTTAGGTGACGATTTAGCGGTTAATGCCGAGAAAGCGACTGGCTTTTTAGCTTCACGCGAGCTCCCGGTTTTATGGGCAATTACAAAGGGCTCACTGCTCAATAAGTTGATAATTGTACCAATAGCATTATTACTGAATGTCTTTTTTCCAATTGCCATCAAATATATTTTAATCTTGGGAGGCTTCTATCTTGCTTTTGAAGGTGTTGAGAAGATTATTGAATACCTGTTCCATCGCAAACATCCTACGGAGGAAACAAAAGTGGAGACTGTCGTTGCTGAAAACTCAGTTGCCGCTGAAAAAGCGAAGGTAAAATCGGCTATTACTACAGATTTTATTCTTTCTGTGGAAATCGTCATTATTGCTTTGGGAACGGTTCTGGGAAAAAGCTTATCCTTACAAATTATTACGGTTTCGGTTGTTGCTTTTCTAGCCACAGTCGGAGTCTATGGTATTGTAGCACTTATCGTTCGTATGGACGATGCAGGTTATAAATTAATTAAAACCTCCCGTGAAAAAGGTCCTGTTGCGAGCCTAGGTCGGTTTTTAGTCCGTGCGCTACCCTTCGTTATCAAATTATTGGCTGTTGTAGGTACATTTGCTTTAATTCTGGTTTCAGGTGGAATATTTGCGCATTATATTGATTTCTTACACCATGCGCTACCAGCCCTGCCAGGAATGATAAAAGAGCTGTTGTTTGGCTTAGGAGGAGGTATTATCGTGGTGATTTTATTTACGATCGGCAAAAAGCTGTTTAAAAGGAAAAAATAAACTCCTATTGATCTTTGATGATCGGCAACCGTATAACAAAAAAGGCAGCAGGTATATCTGCTGCCTTTTTTGGTTTCTGGTTCTTAAATTGTGTCTGTTGCCTCTGCAGCGGCATCTATTTCTACACGTTCACCTTTTGTATTAATCAAAATTACATCGTCCGAATCCGCTAATGAGACAGAAGCTACACCATCACTGAAAGAGGTGGCCCCGCTGTATATAAACGGTATGGCCACTTTTCCCTGGCCATCTAAATAACCATATTTTCCATCTTTACTAGCAAGGAAAAGATTAGGTTCTTCTGTAACTGAAATCAAATCGTAGTCGGGAGCAACGATTTTATTGGTTTTTATTTCCGTAAGATTATACGTGTCGTTTTCAATACTGATGAAATGCGTTGAATTATTTTCAGAAATATAGCTATAGGTCGCCGGGACAATTATTTTGCCTGCCTGATTCAATATACCATATTTATTTTTCTGCTGAAATACGGCATAACCACCGTTAATGAACGATATCATATCATAATTTGCGGAAATTAAAATTTTGCCAGATTTATCCATGACCCCATATTTTTCGTTTAGTCCAAAAACCAGTTGTCCAAGGTGATCATCGTATCCTAAATAATCGTATTGGAAGGGAATGATTGGTTTACCGGCCAGATTAATGGCACCATATTTTTCATTTTTATATTGAACTATACTAATATCGCCAACAAATGGTGCGATGTATAGATATTGTGCTGGTACAATTGTTTTTTCTTCACCGTCTTGTACCCCTAGGAGATTAGTTGCAGCATCTTCAAATAAATACAGGTTTTCAGCAATCTGGTTGCTTTCTTCCGAATCTTCCTCGTCGTCATAAATGGATGCTACTTGCTCATAATCCTCAGGAACGATAAAATCTTTATCGTCCAGTTGGCTATCGGCGATGTTCTGGGCAATCATATCCATTCCAAGAGGTGTTGTTAACTGCAGCACCGCCCCGGGGATTTTTTTAAACAGATCAAATCCCTCCCAATAGGTGGCTGGCAATTTATCGCTATACCAGATCGATAAGGTGCTGTTTTCGTCGTTATCTTCTGAAATAGGAATTTCGACCTGAGCTAGTTTGCAGGGATAACCGGCAATCATTTTCGTCTGGTTTGGGACGAATTTGATTGCATGTGGGCTGAGCGCATTTTCTTTAACGACGTATTTTGCCAGTCCTGGGTACAATATAATTGATTGCTCTTCATTTTTTTTAATGAGAAAGATTGACTCTTCGCCGTCTCCGGAAGCCGATATGACTTTTATTTTATCATTGTTAACATACGCTTCGTACACAGAAACTGGAGCTGCTTGTGCTTCTTCACTGGGATCGACAGCATACGTAATAGCATAGTTGATCTTGAATGCTTTATTGATCTGTGCAAACGACATTGTGCTGGCCGCTAAGATAGCTGCGAATGATAGGGATATTTTTTTCATCTTCTTAAACTTTGAATGACAAATATCCTGATTCAAAGTGGGGAGTTTTATCCCTGAAATCCGTTATTTAACGATAAATCAAAATGTTTCAAATGAATACATTGATTTGGGGAGTTAGCTGAACGGTCTTCCCTATATTTAATCAATAACCAGCTGATATTTAAGTAGTAGGCCAGGCAGTTGTTCCGGGCCAAATTTACTTTTTTTCATACGATTGACCTCTGGATCTAGCTGGATATTGATCGAAGACCGAAAATCGCAGCCCTCGAGATTGCATTGTACAAAGCGGGCATTTAGCAAATTCGTTTTTTTAAACAGCACCTGTTGAAGATTGGCCCGTTCAAAATCCACATGTTGCAAAGAGCATTGTTCAAACTGGAACTTCTTTATATTTCTTTCAAAAAAAGAGGAGTAATCCAGAACTGAGTTGCTGAAATTGGCATGAAAGGAAAATGAACTACATTCATTAAAGTGTATGCCGAGCATTTTGCAGTCATTAAAAACAACATGATCTAATTGTGTGCCCTTTAGACTGACATTAGAAAGATTACATGATTTAAATTCACAATTTGTGAATAGTAGATCTACGAGTTCTGCGTTCTGGAAATCACATTGCTCAAAGGTGCATTTGTAGAATTCCTGAACTTGCTTCAGTTCAGCTGTAAATGTTTGTTTAGTGATTGTTTGTTCGACAAGTTCTTCCATTCTGTATCGTGTTAGCATTGATTTTAGCGAAAATAAGCAATTCTGCCGAATGATTTTACTTTAAAATATAGTCAAAGGCGCTATTTCCGCTTGCGAACAAAATACCTGATTTCAGGGATAAAAAGGAGGATTTTTTATAGCTATTTTTGGCATAGCCATAAAACATAATTCTTGGGGTGCTGGGGATAAGACTGATGTATTGTAGAACTCTGGTAGGTTTTTATATAGTTTGTTAAAGGGCACTGATCAGTGCCCTTTACTTTTTTAGATATTTCGATGCGCTAATTTGGACAATGTTAGTTGTTCTTTAAATACTGACGCAGCACATATTGTAGAATACCGTCATTCTTAAAGTACTCTATTTCAATGGCTGAATCGAATCTTGCTTTCACTTGAAATGTGGTTACTGTTCCATTGTCATGTACCGCCTTTACCGAGAGAAGTTTATGGGGTGTTAAATCGTTCTCAAGTCCCGAGATGCTATAGACTTCTGTTCCATCTAGTCCTAATTTCTCTGCGTTTTCGTCATTGATAAAAACAAGAGGTGCGACGCCCATACCGACAAGATTACTTCGGTGAATACGCTCGAAACTTTCAGCAATAACCGCGCGTACGCCAAGGAGGAATGTTCCCTTTGCCGCCCAATCTCTGGAGGAACCCGAACCATACTCTTTTCCTGCCAGTACGATGAGCGCTGTGTTGTTTTTGCGATATTCCATTGCGGTTTCATATACCGTCTTCACCTCATTGGTGGGGAAGTAACGGCTAAATCCACCTTCACGATCGGTAATTTTGTTTTTAATACGCACATTGGCAAATGTTCCGCGCATCATGACTTCGTGATTCCCACGTCTAGATCCATAAGAATTGAAATCTTCTTTACTTACCTGATGTGATCTGAGGTATTGTCCAGCTGCAGTTTCTTCTTTGAATGAACCAGCGGGTGAGATATGATCTGTTGTCACCGAGTCACCGAGATAAAGTAATACTCGTGCATTCTGAATATCCTGTATTGGATTAGGAATTGCTTGTAAATTTTCAAAAAATGGCGATTCTTTTATGTAGGTGGACGTATTGTCCCACTGGTAATTTTGATCAAGATTCACTTCAAGTTCTTGCCAGTCTGTCGACCCGTCGAAGATGACATCATAGACTTCTTGGAAATCCGATTGTTTGACACAGGCATTGACGGTTTCGATAATATCCTCGCGGCTTGGCCAAATATCTTTCAGATATACGGGCTGACCGTTAGGGTCGTAATCCAATGGTTCCTCCAAGAGATTAATATCCACTCTTCCCACCAGTGCATAGGCAACAACAAGCATCGGCGACATTAAGAAGTTCATTTTTACCTGTGGATGCACACGGGCCTCAAAATTTCGGTTACCGGATAATACCGAGGCAACAATCAGTTCACCTTTTTCTACCGCTTCTGCTATCTGTGGTGGAAGAGGACCGGAGTTTCCAATACAGGAGGTACAACCGTAACCTACAGTGTGAAAACGCAGGGCATCAAGATCAGCACTAAGTCCTGATCTTTCAAGGTATTGTGTGACGACTTTTGAGCCAGGAGCTAAAGAGGTCTTGACCCAGGATTTGGTGCGAAGTCCGCGCTCGATGGCGTTACGGGCCAATAATCCTGCACCGATCATGACAGTCGGGTTCGAGGTATTGGTACAGCTTGTTATAGCTGCAATCGCAATACTGCCATCACTGACTATATACTCCTTATGATTGTGTTTGATGCGAACGGCATGAATAGACTCTTGAATAACTTCATGAGGTGAATCATGTTCGACAGGTACCTTACCAAAGGTAAACTCTGTTCCTGAACCGCCGTCAGCAAGCCAGGCAGATTCCGATCGCTGCAAAACAGGGACATATTGTCGATGGTGTTCGCTGTCTAAGAGTTGTGAAAATGTGGTTTTTAAATCCTTCACTAGAATTTTATCCTGAGGCCTTTTGGGGCCAGATACAGTTGGTTCTAGGCTTGATAAATTGAATTCAACCACCGACGAATATTGAATTTCTTCCTTGCCCGTGCGCCAGAGTAAGTTGCTTTTACAATAATCTTCAACAATTTTAATCTGCTCTGCGCTTCGATTGGTGCTATGCATGTATTCAAGGGTTCGGTCATCAATCGGAAAATAGGTAACCGTACAGCCAAATTCTGGGGACATGTTGGATATTGTCGCGCGGTCTGTCACCGAAAGGCTGTCCAATCCTTCGCCAAATACTTCAACAAATTTGCCCACAACACCTTTATCGCGAAGTATTTTTGTTATCGAAAGGACCATGTCTGTCGCGGTGCAAGTCGCGGGTATTTTGCCGATAAGTTTAAGGCCGATAACTTCAGGACAGGTGAAAAAGATGGGTTGTCCAAGCATGGCAGCTTCAGCCTCAATACCACCAACTCCCCAACCCAGTACACCAATACCATTCACCATTGGTGTATGAGAATCCGTCCCTACTAAGGTATCCGGAAAAAGCCAATTGTCGCGTTCAATTACTCCTTTGGCAAGATATTCCAAATTAACCTGATGGCAGATACCCATACCCGGAGGAACAACAGTGAAATTTTTCAATCCTTTCTGTGCCCATTTAAGGAGTTCATAACGCTCGCGGTTGCGTTCATATTCCAACTCGACATTCCTGTCATACGAGTAGTCTGTGCCAAAGTAATCGACTTGAACGGAATGATCAATAACTAGATCCACAGGTATAGCGGGATTTATTTTTTGTCCATCCTTGCCATGACGGATAAATTCGGCACGTAGGGAAGCCATATCGACTACAGCAGGTACTCCGGTAAAGTCCTGCATTAAAATTCTAGCCGGCTTGAAGGGTATATCTTTGTCAACAGGTTGCGGAGTCCAATGAATCAGGGTATTGACATGCTCGTCCGTGATACTGAATCCATCATGGTTACGCAATACATTTTCCAGTAATATCCGGATGCTGAATGGTAGGTGCGTGATATTACCTTCAGGAAGATCTTTAATAGAACTATACTGGTAAATTTTTCCGTTAATTTCAATTTCTCGTATTGATTTCTCTTTGCTCATATTCATTTACTTATTTTCATACTATATAATACACATATCCCCAAATTTGTTTGTAATATCTTTTACACATATCTTTCCGCTTTTGTATTCCAAAACGGAATTTATGCCTATATCGGCGCTAAAAAATGAATTAAAAAACAGGATAAAAAAAAGATTGTTTTTTCTGATTTAGAGACAATCAAATTAGGATGCAAACGTTATGTTAATGTTTATGCTTAGAAACAGTGTTGTATGAGAATAAGAGTAAATTATAGTGTCCTTTTCTTGATTAGTTTGTTGTTTTGCAGCCCATTTCCGGGTAAAGCAAATACGCTTTCTGTTACCAAAGGGGAGGGTAATGGCTGGACCGAAGGGTATGATCTTAGCTTTAGGGACAGTAAAAACAATGTGTTGAGCCTAAATCAACTCAAGGGGAAAGTTGTGGTTATTAATTTATGGGCAACATGGTGTCCACCTTGTCTTGCTGAGATGCCTTCATTGGATCAACTCTATCAGGATTTTAAAAGCAACGATAGGATTATTATTTTGTCTGTCGATATTGATGGAAATCTTAGTGCTTCGAGGAAATTTATGGCGAAAAGAAAATATAGTCTACCTGTGTATCAGTTAAATTCGGCGTTGCCGAATGAATTGAGTACCACAAGCATACCCACAACAATTATTTTGGACAAGGCTGGTAAGCTGGTCATTAAGCATGTAGGTGGAATGAATTTTGGGTCGCAGAAATTCAGAAAATCCCTATTGGATTTAAGTAAGGAATAGATTTTGGTGTTGGAGATTATAACAATATAATGGAAGATAATTTATGTTTCATTTAGCATTTATGGCATTTTCTTGCTAATTTTGCATGCTAATTGTATAAGGAGAAATTATCTATGCCGGTCAAACTTCCTAATAACCTTCCTGCCATTGAGCTGTTGAAAAAGGAGAATATATTTGTCATGAGTGATTTAAGAGCAAATGAGCAGGACATTAGACCGCTTCGCGTTTTAGTACTGAACTTGATGCCGCTTAAAATCACGACAGAGACAGATTTTATTCGTTTGCTGTCAAATAATCCTTTGCAGGTGGAAATGGAATTTTTGCGACTTGAAACGCATGTTTCAAAGAACACTCCCGAAGAGCATTTGGAGATGTTTTATAAGAGCTTGACTGAGGTTAAGGAGAATTTCTACGACGGGATGATTATTACGGGGGCTCCAGTTGAAATGGTTGCATTCGAGGAAGTGACCTACTGGGCAGAAATTCAGACCATCTTCGATTGGGCACGAACCCATGTAACATCAAGTTTGTATATCTGTTGGGCGTCTCAAGCTGCATTGTATCATTTCTATGGTGTAGAGAAGAAGCCACTAGCGGAAAAGCTTTTTGGTGTATTTAAGCATACTACGTTAAACAAAAGACATCCGCTATTCCGTGGATTTGATGATGAGTTCTTTATACCGCACAGCCGCCATACAACCATTGAGAAGGATGATCTACTGGCGAAAGAGGGTTTGGAAATTCTTTCGGAATCGCCGGAAGCAGGTATTGCTATTGTTTCTTCACGAGGTGGACGAGAATTTTATTTGACGGGACATTCAGAATATGCTCCTTTTACATTGGATGAAGAGTATAAAAGAGACTTAGAAAAGGGGCAGGAGATTGCTATGCCAGCAAATTATTATGTCGATGACAATCCCGAAAACCGTCCTCTAGTGCGCTGGACAAGCCATGCGAACCTGCTTTTCAATAACTGGTTGAATTACTTCGTGTATCAAGAAACTCCTTTTGATCTAAAAGATGTGGTTTACTTAGGCGAAATCAAACAAGGATAATTTAATTCATTTCAAACAAAAACGGCTAAAAAAGCATTCTATTCATGTTAAGTGATTAAATATGAAAAAGACTGCTTTACTAGTTGGTTCTGTTCTTTCATTTTTTTTATTGAAAGCACAGGTTACGCTAGAAGAAAATCAAAAACTGAAAGAAGCGAATGGTACTTTATGGTATGCTAATCCGTGGATCTGGATCGCAGGTATTGCCTTGTTCTTACTGATTTTTATCCTTGTACTACGTAAATCAACCCGCAATAAAGCATAGACCCAACTATGCTTCTTAATTTTGGTTGTCATTAGAACCATATTTGTTGCATCAACAATAGAAGAACTTTTCTTAAGTTTGTGTATAGCGATAAACAAACTAAATTTTTATATGAAGAAAAATCTACTTTTTGCAGCCTTGTTAGCCTGTGGCTCATTGACAGGCCATGCGCAAAACAATGCAATCAATGTGAGTTACATGGATAAGAGTGTTCGTCCTCAAGATGACTTTTATAACTTTGTGAACGGGCAATGGATGAAAACAGTCAAAATACCTTCCGATAAAGCACGTTGGGGTTCTTTTGACGAATTACGTGAAAATACTGATATTGCTACTTTGAAGGTTTTGCAAGAATCATTATCTGGACAGTTCCAAAAGGGTACAGACAATCAGAAGATAGGTGATTTGTATAAATCATTTGTGGATATGAAAACGCGCAATAAGCTTGGTTTAGCGCCTGTTAAACCTTATCTTACTAAAATTGCAGCCATTAAGAATTTCGATGATTTATATAAATATCTTGTTGAGGTAGCACCCATTGGTGGAAATCCTTTTTTTAGTGGCTATGTATATGCGCATCTTAAAAATTCCGATGTTAATACGGTATACCTTGGTGGCGGAAGTCTAGGTTTGGGACGTTCATATTATCAAGTAAAAGACAAGAAGAACGAAGAAACCTTAACTGACTATTCAAATTATATTTCTGCACTTTATGCTAAATCGGGCCAAGTTACGAAGGATTTAAAAGGTCCAAAAATTGTTGCCTTTGAAAAGCAGATGGCCACAAACCTTAAAACTGTTGAGCAATCACGTGATGCTAATGGTCGATATAATCCGATCGCTGTAGCTGATCTAAAAAAGATGGTTAAAAACGTGGATATTGCAAAGTACCTAAAGGATGTCGGTTTTAAGGCTGATACTGTGATTGTGCCGGAAATAAAGTATTATGAAAATTTGGATCGAGTTTTCAATCCTGAAAATCTACCGCTAATCAAAGAGCTATTGACATTTCATATTTTAAATAATGCAGCGTCATATACTACACAGGAACTTAATGATCTGTATTTTGACTTCTGGGGTCGTAAGTTAAAAGGACAAAAGGAGCAGCGTGCTTTAGATAAGCGTGGTGTGGAATTTGTCAATTCGATCGCAGGGGAGCTATTGGGGAAATTATATGTGAAAGAAAACTTTCCTCCGAAGGCCAAAGCTGAAGCTGAAGAACTTGTAAGCTATCTTGTTAAAGCTTTCGGGCAGCATATCAAGGGATTAACTTGGATGTCGGATGAAACGAAAGTAAAGGCATTAGACAAACTGGCTAAGTTTAAAGTTAAAATTGGTTATCCGGATAAATGGAAAGATTATAGCAAACTTGATATTGGTACATCGTTGTATGAAAATGTATTGGCTTCGAGTAAATGGGCATTTTACCAAAATTTGGCGAAGCAAGATAAGCCAGTAGATAAGTCAGAATGGGGCATGACTCCACAAACTGTAAACGCTTATTATAGCCCATTGTTTAACGAGATTGTCTTTCCGGCAGCGATTCTTCAGCCACCATTCTATGATTATAAGGCTGATGCTGCAGTTAATTTTGGTGGTATCGGTGCGGTAATTGGTCATGAACTTTCACATGGATTTGACGACCAGGGTGCGAAATACGATGGAAACGGAAACCTGAACAACTGGTGGAGCGACAGTGATAAGGCGAAATTTGAAGCAGCGGCTGATGCTTTGGTACGTCAATTTGAATCCTATGAACCTGTACCAGGCGTTTTTGTGAACGGTCGCTTTACATTAGGGGAGAATATTGGCGATTTGGGAGGTTCATCAGTTGCTTTTGATGCATTGCAACTTTATCTGAAAGATAAGGGAAATCCTGGATTAATAGATGGTTTTACGCAGGACCAGCGCTTTTTCCTTTCCTGGGCTACAATATGGAGAACGAAGACAACAGATGAGTTTGTGGTCAATCAGGTGAAAACTGATCCGCATTCTCCGGCACAGTACCGTGCTTTTGCGCCGATCATTAACCTAGATGCTTTCCATAAAGCTTGGGATACAAAGAACGGTGACAAAATGTTTGTTCCAGTCGATAAACGTATCAAAATTTGGTAGTTTATCAATCATTTTACAAAAAGCGGGTGTATTTAAAATTAAATACACCCGCTTTTTTTTATTTAGTTTATACTATTTCATCCATTTTAGAACCAAATAGAACCCGATTGCTGTTGCAGATAAGGTCAATGCCGTCGCCCACCATAGTGTTGTAAAACCAAAGGAGTCGACTATGCTTGTTCCTAAAAGTGGTGAAAATATATTTGCTGCTGAAAAAGCAAGGGAATTGAAGCCCATGTATGCTCCTTGTGTTTTGGGTGTCGAGCGGTTAACAGAAACCGTTGCCATGAAAGGTAATGTCAGCATCTCACCTAAACCAAAAATAAAGAATGTGAAATATAACCAACCGAGCCCGCCTGTAAAATTTAGCATGGCATAAGAGCTGGCGCATAAAAATGTTCCAAAGACGAGCGTGCTAATTAACGAGAATCTTTTTTCAGCTATATGGACAATAAACATCTCCAGCAATACAATAACGAAACCACTCCAACCGAGTAGAAATCCGATTTGATGGTCGTTCAAATGATGAACCTCACGGTAGAAAAGCGGTAAAGTCGTAATCAACTGAAAGAAACAAAAAGAGAAAATACAACAAAAGATATTGAATAAGACAAATGGTAAGTCTGTATAAGGATTTCGTCCTTTTTGAGGCAATTCGTTTTCAGGAATAATCTCTTTTTTTGATTTGATATCGCTTCTTTTTTCTCGTTTATGAAAAAAGACAAAGAAAATGACTGCAGCGCAAAGGACGGCAAAAGAATTTCCATAAAAGATCCAATTGAATGAGATGGTGGCCAAAAAGCCAGCAACCGCTGGGCCGATTGAAAATCCCAAATTTATCGCTAGGCGATTCAATGAAAAAGCACGCGTGATATTTTCTGGTTTAGCGTAACTCGCCACTGACACCGAGTTTGCAGGTCTAAAGGCATCAAAGATTAAGCTTAACGTAAAAATCATGATGGATAACGACTGCACCTCTTTGAAATGTGGAATCAGTAAGAATAAAGGAGCGGCCAATACGAGACTTCCGAACTGAACCTTGAAGCTGCCAATCCGGTCAGTCAGCCAGCCACCTATATAAGAACCACAAACGGATCCGAATCCATAACTCATCAATACCACACCGACCTGTTTAATGTCAAAATGTAGAACCTGGGTCATGTAGAGACCAAGAAAGGGAATCACCATACTTCCCATTCTATTGATGAGCATGACTATGGCAAGTAGCCATGCGGCTTGAGACAGTCCCTTAAAGGAGTCGAGGTATATCGATAAAATTCTTTTCATTGAATGATGAATCAGCTTGTATAGATCGTATAAGTTTTTTAATTCATACGTCTTCTTGTACTATTGGTAAAAAAAATGCCAAATTGATTAGTCAACTTGGCATTTATTAAAATTAGATCATATTATGCCAACATGGACTCCGGAATTGAAGGATTGACTTGATAGGTACTTGCGACCATTTGTTTCTTCTCAGACCCCGGTTCCATAATAAAGTCAATACGCCCCAGATTAATCCCGGCAAAACCGACTTGATTCACAACGGTCTTCGTTCCTTTTAAATTAGTAACCAGTGTTGGTTCATTTAAGAAGGTGTGAGTATGGCCGCCGATAATTAGGTCAATATCTGAGGTTTTAGCGGCAAGGATCAGATCTGACACTTTATCGTTTTCATATTGATAGCCCAAATGCGATAAACAGATGACTAAATCACATTTGTGTTTTTCCTTCAATATGCGGACCACCTTGTTGGATACTTCAATAGGATCCAAATATCTCATTCCCTTGAAGTTATTGGGGTCAACCAATCCTTCAATATCTACTCCTAGTCCAAACACGCCTATTTTTATTCCACCTTTATGGAATATGGTATAATCCTGGGTTTTCCCCTCCAATACAGTCCCTTTGAAGTCGTAATTGGCCGTTAAGAATGGAAATTTAGCGTGATCCAGGTATTTTACAAGACCGTTAAGACCATTGTCAAATTCATGATTTCCGAATGTCCCCGCATCATAACCCAGTTTTGTCATGAGATCAAGTTCAAGTTTTCCTCCAAAAAGATTAAAATAGGGGGTACCTTGAAACATATCGCCTGCATCCAGTAATAGAAGGTGTTCTTCTTCTTTGCGGATTTTATTGATAAGAGTACTTCTGCGCGCAACACCAGCCAATCCCTGATATTTACCGCCGTCCATTGGAAACGGTTCAATACGGCTATGAACATCGTTGGTATGTAAAATTGTAAGTTTTACCTTTTTGCTCTTCGCGTCGACTTGAAAAGGAAGTGATCCCAAAGCAACTGCAGCAGAAAATCCACCAACTTGCTTGATAAATGATCTTCGGTTAATTGATTTTAATTCTTCCATCTAATTCTGCATTTACTTTTTTGCCTTCTTTCGTTAATTCACTCACATATTCAATCAAACCTTCACGCATACGTTGCGGATAATCTGCTCGCGATACAGGTTGTGTCAATAGGGTAAGGTTGTCACCACCATTGGCAAGATAATCATAGGTCACTAGTTTATATAACTTATCGTCTTCAATAGCTTGACCTTTGATCTTGATGTCCTGAACTTTGTTGCCTGTAATAGTCAAAGTCATTCCAGCAATAGGTTGACCATGTGTTGTTGCGATATAGTCAGCAAGCTGACGAATCTGACTACCCTTTAGTTCGAGTATAGTCAACGTGTTCTCAAAAGGCATAACCTCGAAAATATGTCCTACGGTAATATCTCCTGCTTTAAGGTCATTTCGAATCCCACCCTTTGTTGCGAAAGCTAAATCCGCAGGATTATGGGCATTATGTTCACTCATCCACAACAAGGCTTCACAAAAAAAGTTGCCCATTAATGTTTCCGCTGTTTTCTCTTTTGTCAATGCTTTGTCCGCATGTCCAATCACACGGTTCATTTCCGCTTCCATTTTGTGCTTGAAGGGCTCGTAGATTGATACGACTGCAGGATCAGCTTGCATATCGCTATTGATATGATATTGTTGGAAATCTTTTTGCGTTGGATGGAGCTGTTTTGTACAACCTGTAACCATCAAAAGCGAAGCGACACCAAGGCTACCAATAAAGGCAATTTGCTTCGATATATTCATTCTTTTTAATTTAACCAAATACTTTGCAAAGTTAGCCAATTATATATGAACAAATCTTATCCAATGTTAGCTAATTTTTAAAAACAACAAAAGCTTAACATTGTTACACATTAAGCTTTGTCCATATAATTAGAAAAATAACAACCTAGTGAACTAATTCCGTGTCAGGAATAGTATTGGCATCCATTTGGCGATCTGCTGTTTTCAAGTTCTCCAGCTTATTACCTTGTTGAATGATCTTTTTCCTTTTGCTGCGCGACGACAGTTTGGTGCGATACGCTTTCCAGTTCATCAACAAGACTGAAAATAGAATAACGGCTAAACCGACAATTTGCAAGGAGGTTACCACGTGCGAAGTGAAAAAATGACTTAAAATAAGTGCAATAATTGGGTTCACATACGCATAGGTACTTACTTCCATTGCTGGACGCACCTGCAATAACCAGATATAAGAACTAAAAGCAAGAATTGAGCCAAATGTAATTAAATACCCCAAATTAAACCAGTCAACAGGTGCCACACTACGCAGTGTAAATGATGCATATTCGCCGGTAAAAAGCGCTGTGATATTAAAGAGGACACCTGCGGTAACCATTTGCCAAGCGGTCTTCACCATAACATGCAGATCCTCTTTTTCTTCTTTTTCAGATTTTTTAAAATACTTGGAAATCAATGAACCTACAGTCCAAGCGATAGAACCCAATACTAAAATCGATAAGGCAATCACCTTAAGGGTGCCATCTGTATTGTCATTGGTCGCCATGATCTGTTCAGCAAATAGCATCACAACACCACAGAAACCTAATGCTACGCCGGCAACTGTGCTAATGCTGCTAAAGTTTTCTTTCCATTTTGGTTTGTCCAATAATATAAACCAGATTGCAGCAGCAGCAGCAATAATAGCGGCAACACCACCAGATACATATTGCTCGGCCCAGATAACCCCTGCCATATCGACAAAGAGCAATAAAAAACCTACGATTGCGGCCTCCTGAATAGAACGCTTGTTAAATAATTTATATCCTTTTATGGCGCAATATGTCATTAGGATTGCACTGGCTGCAACAAATCGAAACGAACCCAAAATAAATGGCGGGAAACTATGCAATGCTTTTTCTATAAAGAAAAAGGTAGAGCCCCATACCACATAAATAATAAAATAAGCAACAACAACCATTAATGGGCTAGCTGCCTTTTTTTGTCCTTGCAACATAATTAAACCTCCTTTCTATTACTCAGGTATCACAACCTGCTGATCTTCCTTGACTGTCTGAAGTACAATTGTTGTCCGCGTTGAAATAATACCTTCAACTTTACTTAAGGTATTTCGCATGAGATCCACTAAACCTGTAGAATCTGCAGTTCTTACTTTAATAAGGTAACCATCATCACCTGCAATGTCATGTACTTCTTGAACTTCGGGGATTTCGGCAAGTGCCAACCCTACACCCTGTTCGCCAATAATATCATTGGCTTTGATAAAAATAAACGATAAAAGTTTTTGATCGACCGCGGCAGGATTGATCTTGGCACTATATTTTAAAATCACATCTTTTTGCTCAAGCTTCTTTACGCGCTCGAGGATTGCTGATGGTGCCATACCTAATTCTCTTGCGATATCAGCATTGTTGATCCGTCCATTATCCTGCATTAAACGCAAGATTTTATAGTCGACTTGGTCTAAATTATATTCTACTTTTGTCATTTCGACTGCAAAGTTAGGTAAAAAAGTATAATATTCAAAATTATTTACGCTATTCTGAATATTATTCTGATTAAACGGAATAATATGTGAATTTTATTCGAATTTATTGTAAAGAAATCTTAACCATTTGGGCTATGGTGCTGAAAGTAAGTATATTGCTTTTAGGTCGCCCAAAGGTATAATTCAACAATTATACCTTTTTCTTAATTTCAGAATAATATTTCTTGTAGAAAGGATTACCCCCAATCCAATCAGACAACCTAAACAGACACAACCAAAGCGATCCAAGGCGGCGAAGTAGGAGCGGCTTTGCTGTTCATGAAGGTAGACGATAATTAGCGCGACCATAGATGTTCGCGCCACAGCCATGATGTTGAGTAGCTTACATGTAATCAACGACGCGACAATGCCGATAATCATGGCGTACAGTTGTGAAATAGGTACAAAATATAAGCTAAGCCCGATTGCCGAACCTATAAAATTGGATTTAGCGCGATCGATAGCTATTTTCTTTGACTCATTCTCTTGTGGCGAAATGACCAGTATAATCGATATGAGTGTCCAAGAAACAGAATACTGGGGAAAGGATACAAAGAGTGGGTAACCTATAAGGAAGCCAATCAATACCCGAATGGTGTATATAATAAAATCAGAATGAAGCGTATAGCGAAGGAATAGATTACGCATATAAGGAAGATATCAATCGTTAACTAAATGATGTAGCGCCACAAAAATACACGCATTGTTTGAAGGAACGAAATAAAATTGACTTTTGTGGTAAATTACCCTGTTTTGCGTTTTTATGCGTTTTTTGTTTTTGATTTGTGCGTTTCTTGCATTCATCTCTTTTTCCGATGCATAAATTTGACTAAATTTGTTTCATACATTAAATGCAGATTAAGTGAAAGATCAAAATCAATTAGCCTTATTAGCGTCTCAACTCAAGGGGGAGCTCTTTTATACCAATGAAACCAAGGATCAAACGATGTTGCTTGCCTATTCGACCGATGCGTCTGTTTATCAGGAAAAGCCGTTGGCTGTAGCAATACCAGCTGATATTGATGACATTAAAAAATTAATTGATTTTGCGCGGCAGCATAGGATAACTATAATACCCCGTACTGCCGGTACCTCTTTGGCGGGACAGGTTGTAGGCCATGGTATTATTATGGATATTTCGCGTCATTTTAACGGTATTATTGAACTTAATGTCGAAGAGCAGTGGGTTCGGGTGCAGCCAGGTGTGATTCGTGACGACTTAAATAGTTATCTTAAACCATTCGGACTGATGTTTGGGCCTGAAACTTCGACGGCAAGCCGTGCCATGGTTGGTGGAATGATTGGCAATAACTCTTCGGGTTTGCATTCAATTGTCTGGGGAGATACACGGCACAATTTGATTTCGGCCAACGTACTTTTGGACGACTGTTCTGAAGTGACTTTTGAGGCGATTGATGAAGCAGCATATTTTAGGAAATTATTATTAGCTGGTCGTGAGGGGGATATCTATCGTAATATAAATGAATTATTGACAGATCCACAGCATTTAAGTGCCATAGAAGCGGGCTACCCCAAACGATCCATCACAAGAAGAAATACCGGTTATGCATTGGATATTCTTGCTGATCGTTCGGCCCCTTTCAATATGTGTAATTTATTAGCGGGATCCGAAGGAACTTTGGCTATCGTTACAGAAGCGAAACTCAAACTGATGTCCTTACCACCTCAGGAACTAGGTTTACTCTGTGTTCACTTTGCAGATATGGTGGAGTGTATGCATGGCAATGTGATTGCCCTGGAGCATAAGCCAGAAGCATCTGAACTGGTAGACAAATACATCATGGATTTCACGGTTGGGCATCCAACCTATAAGTATAATCGTTTTTTTATTGAGGGGGATCCACAGGCTTTATTAATTGTTGAGTTTAGGGGGCTTACAGCTACCGAAACAGAGGCGAAAGCAATGGCCTTGAAAGCGGATCTAATTGCCCGCGGCTTAGGATATGCCTATCCTTATATTACCGGTATTGAACAGACGAATTTAGTTTGGGATGTGCGCAAAGCAGGACTTGGTTTAATCCGTAATTTGCCTGGGGACAGTCAGCCTGTAAATTTGATTGAAGATTGTGCTGTTTCGCCTGAGGACCTACCTGCTTACGTGCGTGATATTCAAAAGCTTTTGATCGAAGAGGGAGTACATGCATCTTATTATGCGCATGCAGGAGCGGGAGAGCTGCATATCGAACCCTTTGTAAATCTGAAAACAGCAGCCGGTAAACGTACTTTTCGTTCAATCCTTGAGAAAACGAGTGATCTTGTGTTAAAATATAACGGTTCGCTGAGTGGTGAGCACGGTGATGGTCGTCTGCGCGGAGAATTTATAGGCAAAGTGCTTGGCGAAAAAGTTTACAAATTACTTGAGGAAGTCAAATTCATCTTTGACCCACAGGGAGTTTTTAATGCAAATAAGATTGTTAACACACCGCCGATGGATTCTCATTTGCGCTATGACAACGATAGCAACCGAACTGAAATAAAGACCTACTTCGATTTTTCCAAAGATGAGTCTATCCTTCGATTGGCGGAGAAGTGTTCTGGTTCGGGAGATTGCCGAAAGACTGAAATTACCGGTGGAACAATGTGTCCGTCGTTTATGGCTACACGTGATGAAAAAGATACAACACGGGCCCGGGCAAATATGCTGCGTCAGTTTTTGACGAATTCTACAAAGAAAAACCGTTTCGATCATGAAGAGATCAAAGAGGTCATGGATCTCTGTTTAAGCTGCAAAGGCTGTAAAACGGAGTGTCCTTCCAGTGTGGATGTAGCCAAAATGAAAGCCGAATTTTTGCAGCACTATTATGATGAGCATGGTGCGGGATTTAGAACAAAATTAATCGCTAATTTCACCCAGTCTCAGAAACTCGGATCGTGGGTAGCACCTCTTTATAATTTTGTGGTCAAAAATGATTTCTTGTCAGGAATGGTCAAAAAAACAGTCGGATTTGCGCCAAAGCGTTCCTTGCCAACCGTCAATGGCACGACCTTAACCCAATGGGTAAAAAAACAAGCAGTGGTAAGTGATGCCAAGCGTCGTGTTTATCTTTTTTCGGATGAGTTTACGGAATATAATGATGCAGAGATCGGTATTACAGCATATAAATTATTGACGGCATTGGGGTATGAAGTAATCATTCCAAAACATGTGCAAAGTGGGCGGACTTATCTTTCCAAAGGGTTTGTGAAAGAAGCAAAGAAGATTGCGAATCAAAATATCCATTTCCTAAAGGGGTTAATTACGGATGATACGCCACTTTTAGGCGTTGAACCATCAGGGATAATTACATTTAGAGACGAGTATTTGAGTTTAGTAGACGATGATTTGCGGGTTGACGCACAAAAAGTAGCCAAAAATGCGTTGATGATTGACGAATTTCTGTTGACTGAAATGAAGGCTGGGCGTATTCATCCGGAACAGTTTACTGGAACAACAAAAAAGATAAAGCTGCATGGTCACTGTTACCAAAAGGCTTTTCACCTCGTGACTGTGACAGAACAGGTTCTATCATTCCCGACGAATTTTAGCGTAGAAACTATTCCTTCGGGCTGTTGTGGTATGGCAGGATCATTTGGTTATGAGGCTGAACATTATGATGTTTCGATGAAAGTGGCCGAGCTGGTTTTGTTACCAACCATACGTAAAACATCATCCGATACGCTAATTGCTGCGGCGGGTACTTCCTGTAGGCATCAGATTAAAGATGGTGTAGGAAGAAAATCTTATCATCCTGTGGAAATTTTATACGATGCTTTATTGAAATAAAATAAAAACATTGATAATAGTTGTTTGTTATCAGTAATAATGGTAATATTATAAGAGCAATATTCATTAATAACTGATAACAAACAATTCAATATGTACAAGATTCAATCTATAGCATTTCTTGCAACCGCTACGGTGCTGATGGCTAGTTGCGGAAATTCCAATCAGAAGAAAACTGATGGAAGTGATACAACAACGGTTAACAAAATTGAAGGTGTAAAAATCGAACAATTTACGAATGGTACACCGGGCGCAGAAAAGAAGAACTTTTTTCTACGTATCACAGATGAGATCTTAACCGATTCAAGTCGGATTTATATCACAAAATCTCTTTACAAACAAGATACTGTTGGAGCGAAGTTTGAGATTATAGATTTTATACCCGCAGGTATAATAGACGGCCAGCCGAGTGATGACGTCGGTTTTACCAAAGGTAAAATTAGAATCTCGTCATCGGGTCAACAGTCTGATAATTTAATTAAAGCGTTAGGTGACTTATTTCAGACGCCTACAACTGATTCTTTTACAAAAGATGTAATTCTTCCGAATGTCTTTTCATCCAATAAGGTGAATGCTGACTTGTCCAAAAAAACAGCATATAGCTTTAAACTATTTTTGGACAATAAAAAAGCTGCTCCAGCGGAGCTCTTCTTTAATGTAGACACGTATAAGCATTCTATTGAATTTTCAGAGAAAGATCCTTCGTTCCGAGCTGGATTTTTATCAGCGTTAACCGGTAAATAGTGAAGCTGTGACATGTGCCACTACTTCGATGAGCCCTAAGTTATATGCTCAGGTGTAGTATATAGATTGATTATAAAATAAAAACGGCTAGAAATTATCTAGCCGTTTTTATTTTATATGAAAAAGAGATAGATTTGTGCTAATATATTTAGTTTACAATGAAACGGTCCGGCATTGCAGATCTCCCATTACACTATGGAAAAGTACCAGCGTGGCTTTACGAACGTATGGCTTCTCTAGGTCGTTCAATAGTTGAAGTTATACTCATGGATTATGGTAAAGATGAAGTTTTAAGAAGACTGGCGGATCCATTCTGGTTTCAGAGTTTTGGTGCCGTTCTCGGGATGGATTGGCATTCTTCGGGGATCACAACGGCTGTTATGGGAGCATTAAAACGCGCTATTAATCCAGATGCGAAGTCGCTGGGGCTTTATATCTGTGGGGGGAAAGGCAAGTTGTCTATGCAGACTCCACAGGAGCTACTTCGGTTGTCAGATCGAATTGGGTTGGATGGCAACGGCTTGATTCGCAGCAGTAAGCTTGTCGCTAAAGTGGATAACACAGCCATTCAAGATGGTTACCAACTGTATTTACATAATTTTATCGTAACAGATCAGGGAAATTGGTCTGTTGTCCAACAAGGTATGCATGAAAAGGACGGTACTGCTCGTCGCTACCATTGGCATTCTGAAAAGGTAAAATCGTTCGTTGAAGAACCTCATGCTGGTATCAGTGGGCCTTCGCAAGGTATAATCCTCAACTTGACAGCTGCAGAAGCGGCAGCCAATAGAGCAGGTATCATGACTATAGTGGGAGAGGATTCAAGTAAAGTAATGCAAGATTTCGCTAAACTTATTATGCCAGCTCATCACGATGTACGTGCTTCGGATGTTGACTTGAAAAGATTGGGAGCGATGTTGTACGTCGCCCGAGAAAGTCAACCAAGCCATTTTGAAGATCTGCTGCTGTTAAAAGGAGTTGGCCCCCGCACGTTACAGTCATTGGCCTTGGTTAGTGAGGTGATCCACGGTGCGCCTTCACGGTTCAATGACCCCGCTCGATTTTCCTTTGCTCATGGAGGAAAAGATGGACATCCTTTTCCGGTTCCATTGACCATTTACGATGAGAGCATTCAGATTTTACAAAAAGGTGTTGAAAAATCTAAACTGGGTTATGGTGAAAAGTTAAAATCAATCAACAAGTTGCACCAGATCGTCCTGGATAGCGAAAAAGATTTTCAGCCACAGTTTGATATTCAGCAAATTATAGCAGAGGAACGAAGGGATTCTTGGAAGTATGGAGGCAGGACAGTCTTTGGAGATGCAGCACCTTTGCGAACAAATGGACGGGGTTTGCAATTATCACTTTTCTAGCGGAAATCTGTGGATTGTAATTGTTTTGTTAAAATGTGTTAAAGATCGTTAAAATTATTTGTACGCTAGTATATTTGCTCCGCAATGAAAGCGGTTATTACCATACTCCTTTTCCTATGCTTCTTATTTATCAGAAGCAGTAATAGCCATGCTGTGCTCATTGAATCCGATCGACCAGCTGTCAGTTTTATGTATCAGCATAATCATGCCGACGTGCAGAAGTATATTGATGCATCGGTTAATCACATCGATCCACTATTTTATGGTAATATACACAGTGATAATCCCGTTATAGAGGAGTTTGATGCCGAGAATTTTCAATTGACCAAGGATTTGCAGGTAACGTCTCAATTTGTTGCGCTGCTGCTTTTTGCAATTGTCCTTTTTGTTTTTGTTTTTCGATTTGCAAAGAAGATTCCTTTTTGCAATTTCATAGCCTATCTTTTCCCTCAAAGATACGTTCTTCAACAAAACTGGAGAATTTAAAATATACCCTTCGAAATTTCATATGCTCTGGTGGATATCCTAAGGGATGCTCCTTTATTATGGAAAGCTTTCCATAATAAGGGCTATGACAACAATATGGATATGTAAAGTCCATTATCAGATCTCTTCTCAAAATTCATTTATAGCCAATTATTAATACGACTACACATAATTGCTTTCCATAACGTTAGTGTTGCATATTACAATATATCAACATAAATAGTAAAAGTTATGGAAATTCAAAATCTTATTGAACGTACTAACCAACTTTTAAAAGAGGCCAGATATTCAGGCAGTCGTATCTACACCTATAATTGGTTGTGGAAGAAAGGCATCCTTGTTTATATGCACTCAAGAGGCTTGGTTGACTACGACGAAAACGTCGGCAACGAATATATGCTGACGTGCCGTGATGGTTTCAACGTTACATTCCATCATCGCGACCTTATTAAAAGTATTGAAGTGTTGACCCATGTTTTGTTGGATAGCAATCTGGGAGGGAGAAGACAGCATGTGGTACAACATCCCTTACGGGGTGACATCGGCGCCGCCGCTATTCAGTATCTTGAATACTTGAAATCCCTGGGCTTAAATGAGAAGAAGACACTTCAGCGTTACAGAAAAACAATGAGCAACTTTATAGAATATCTACTCGAACTGGGAATAGACAATCGTTCGGGAATAACCGAAGAAGATATAGTGAGGTATGTTGAGAGTCGCGAATATCAACAGAAGGAGTATATTGATACTACGCGCCGCTTTCTATTATTTCTCTTCCGCGAAAATATAATTGCAAAGGACTATTCCTATATGCTAAAATCACTTGGTAAAAAAATCAAGCGTGTAAAGGCCCCTTCGTTCTATGCTCCAGATGAAGTACAGAAGATAGAGACATCGATTTCCCGTTCAAGCAATATTGGAAAACGCAACTATGCTATGCTATTATTATGCTCCCGTCTAGGGCTGCGCGTCTCGGATATAGCCAATTTGAGTTTTAGCGACATAAATTGGGAAACCAATAAAATAACGCTTGTGCAATATAAGACCGGAAATCCATTGACACTTCCACTTTTACCTATAGTTGGTAATGCCATTATCGACTATGTTCGGTATGCACGCCCAAAATCCATGTCAGACAAAGTGTTTTTAAGTTGTCGTCCTCCATATGGGGCACTTAATGGAGGAGCGGTTCATGGAGCCATCTTAATTGTTTTTAAGTCTTCTGGAATCGAATTCGGGAACAGGCATCATGGAGGGCATGCATTGAGATTCAGTCTGGCGCAAAGAATGCTGGACAAATCCACGCCAATCTCAATTATATCGGAAACACTGGGTCACTCCGAAGCAGATACAACAAGAACCTATGTCCGGATAGACCTGTCACATATGCTGGGATGCGTACTAGATGTTCCGGAATCCAGCGATTGCTTTTATACGCAGAGAGGAGGGTGGTTCTATGACTGATCCATTTGACTATCGGGGAGTATTGGCTCCTTATATGAAAGCCCTGATCCGGATCAAAGAATCCTGTGGGTCCACCGTGCTATCAACCAAATGGACTTACAAAGAGTTTGACGAGTTCACCATAATATATGGTTTATCAAATCCAGTTATCACGAAAGATCTGATAGGTGCCTGGGCAAAGTCCAGGGAAAATGATTGTAGTAGAACATTCTATGGAAAATGCTCCCGTCTGGCCCAACTGGCGAAATACATGAATGAGCACGGGGTTAAATCATATATCATGCCTTTGCCAAAATGTACGAACGATCGTGGTTTTGTACCCTATATCTTCACTGAAGAGCAGATGCTGGCCATATTCCGGGAATCTGACGGGCTTCAGCGAGGAAGCCATCGAAAAGATGACCCAATTATATCCCTACCCTGTCTTTTTCGACTTTTATATAGTACAGGCCTAAGAATCACAGAAGCAACCTCGCTGCGAAACAAGGATGTGGATCCCGACAGGAATGTATTAAGGGTTGGCACTTGGGGCAATACTAAAAATGGAGAAGAACGCCTGGTTCCCATATGCAGCTCTTTAAAGGAGGCCCTTCTGAAATATTTACATTACAGGAGCATGCTCCCCGTAAAAGGCGTTACTGATAGCGAACGTCCATTCTTCATTAAATTGAATGGTACAGCCGTGTCTTCCGCCAACGCATACAACTGGTTCAAAAAGGTATATACGAAATGTGGAATTGCATATAAAGGTGAATGCTTTGGTCCTCGGGTGCATGATATAAGACACACCATGGCAACGCATTCTCTTGCAAAAATGATAAGAAAAGGGCTTGATGTGTACACTGCCCTTCCATTACTGGCTGCTTGTCTGGGACACAAGTCTCTTACATCCACCGAAGAATATGTGAGACTCACCTGCAACGAATATCCCGAACTATTGGAAATGTGTATTTCCCTCAATGAATTTATATATCCCCAAAAAGATGGCAACGAATAACATAGCAAAATATATCACAGGTTTCCTTGGTGTGTATCTTCCGCACGAGCGAAACGTCAGCCCCAATACCATATCCGCGTACCGCGATGGTTTTGTCTCCTTTTTTTCCTTCTTGAGGGATGAGAAACAGATAAAGATTGAAAATGCGATTTTGTCAGATATTAATAGGGATAATGTGGTTGAATATCTACGATGGCTGATTGAGCGGCAGGGAAACAGTATTGCGACGCGCAATAATAGATTGGCAGCGATACATTCCTTTGTAGCATATCTTCAGTATGATAGCATCGAATACCTGGATCAGTGGCAAAAAGTCCTGAAGATTGGAAATCTGAAAAAAGCACATCCTACCCCGGTATACTTTACAAAAGAAGGAATAAAGCTTCTACTTGAACAACCGGATAGTGCATCTTATCAAGGGCTGAGACACCTTACGGTCCTTGCTTTGATGTATGATACAGGTTGTCGGGTACAGGAACTGGCTGACCTGACGGTAGTGTCAATGCGAATACAGTATCAGCCATACTCGATCAAGGTATATGGAAAAGGAAGAAAAGTGAGAATAGTACCGCTTTCTGAGCATGTCGTCGTAATACTCAAGAAGTATATGGAAAGGTACAATGTTGACTACGAGATTGATATAAAAAGACCGATCTTTTGTAATAGCGCGGGGAATAAACTCACCAGAGCCGGTATAACTTATATCTTAAAGAAATATGCAGATATGGCCCGTATATACGATTCTAATCTTATTCCCGAGGTTACCAGTTGCCATCAGTTAAGGCATAGTCGCGCAATCCACCTGTTGCAATCTGGTGTAAATCTGGTTTGGATAAGGGATCTTTTGGGGCATACCTCGGTCCAGACCACAGAGATATATGCAAGGGCCGACTCAAAACAGAAAAGAGAGGCTATAGAACAGGCATCGGAATGCCTTACACCTAACCAGGTTACCGGAGAATGGATCGATAACAGTAACTTGATAACTTGGCTGAAAGGGCTGGGTAAGAAATAACGATTATGTAAAGTCCAAATGTAAAGCCGTAACGCAATGCTCTGTGAATCAATGTACCTTTCAATGGACTTTACATATCCATATTGTTGTCATAGCCATTGCGTTGTAATCGATTTGTACAATCTATTAACAAGTCGAAACGGCCATAAACCAAAGTAGAGGTATTTCACCAACCAGCACAACAAACAATCAAACTTATTTTTTTAATTAGACGCTTACAAATGAAAAGAGTATTTATACTCGCTAGTTTGGCTATTAGCTTATGCCAAATCGGGTGTACTTCCAAAAAGGAAGAAAAGGAAGAAAAAGAAAAATTTACAGCGACCTCTCCGGTACAAATGGATACAACTATCCGTAAGGATTTTGTCTCCCAGATTAGATCCTTCCGAAATATTGAGCTTCGGGCTCAAGAGAAGGGCTATCTTGAACAGATTTTCGTGGACGAAGGACAATTTGTCCATCAGGGGCAACTACTTTTTCGGATTATGCCGAAGATGTATGAGGCCGAATACCGCAAATCTTCCGCAGAAGTTAATGTAGCAGAAATTGAAGTTCAAAATACAAAAACATTAGCTGATAAAAATGTTGTATCGCCCAATGAACTCGCTATGGCCAAGGCAAAGCTTGAGCAAGCCAAAGCCGAGGCAGCGATTGCAAAATTACATCTCTCTTTTACAGAAATCAGGGCACCTTTTGACGGAACCATTGATCGGATTCCATTGAAATTGGGAAGTTTAGTGGATGAAGGTGAATTATTAACAAGTCTGTCCGATAATAGTGAGATGTTGGTTTATTTCAATGTTTCCGAACCAGAATATTTAAGTTATCAAACTAACGTTAGTAAACGCGGGGATACCCATGTGGGCCTGTTACTTGCCAATAACGAGCTATTTGCTCAAAATGGTCTTGTAGAGACCATAGAAAGTGAATTTAACAGTGAAACCGGAAATATTGCTTTTAGAGCGAAATTTCCCAATCCAAACCGTCTATTAAAACATGGTGAGAGCGGCAAGGTGGTGATGAACTTTCCGTTGAAACAGGTTTTAATTATTCCACAGAAAGCGACATACGAAATGCAGGACCGTAAATATGTGTTTGTAGTCGATAAGGATGGTAAATTAAAAGCTCGTCATATCACAATCGGTAACTCCCTACCAGATCTGTATGTGGTAACGAGTGGACTTCAAAAAGATGATAAATTTTTGTTGGACGGTATTCAGAAAGCGAAAGAGGATGATAAAATCAGCTACAGCTTTGTGCAACCTAAAGACGCCATTTCAAATTTGAAGTTAAAAACAGAATAGACCCCTTACACTTAAATTACTATGTTTAGTCGTTTTATAAATAGACCAGTACTTTCGATCGTTATATCACTGATCATTGTGTTTTTGGGTGTGCTTTCTATGGTACAGCTTCCTGTAACACAATTTCCATCTATATCGCCACCGAAGGTGAATATCACTGCCGAGTATCCTGGAGCAAATGGTGAGTTGATGATTAAATCAGTTATCATTCCGCTAGAGCGGGCGATAAATGGGGTTCCGGGCATGAAATACATGGCTTCTGATGCCGGTAACGACGGGGAAGCAAGTATCCAGGTGGTATTCAACCTAGGAACAGATCCGAATCAGGCTTCATTAAATGTGCAGAACCGTGTGGCTTCTGTGGTGAATAAGCTTCCTCCAATTGTGGTACGTGAGGGGGTGAAGATTACACGTGAAGAATCCAACATGCTCATGTACATCAATCTCTATAGCAAAGACAAAGAGCTTGATGGAAACTTTATGTATAACTATGCTGACATGAATATTGTCTCCGAATTACGTCGTGTAGACGGTGTTGGGGTGGCTAATATTCTTGGAACGCGCGAATTGGCGATGCGTATCTGGTTGAAACCAGATCGTATGACAGCCTACAAGATTTCTGCAGAAGAGGTGATGAAAGCCTTATCAGAGCAGAGTTTGGAAGCTTCACCAGGTAAAGCCGGCGAGTCGTCTGGTATGACCTCCCAATCTTTCGAATATGTATTGAAATACCCGGGACGCTTTACGACAACTGAAGGCTATGGCAATATCGTGTTACGTGCGGGTGAAAATGGTGAAATGTTACGCTTAAAAGATGTTGCGGACATCAAATTCGGTTCGGCGATGTATGATATCTATTCTACGTTGAACGGAAAACCATCCGCAGCGATTGTCTTAAAACAATCCTATGGAAGTAATGCTTCTCAGGTAATTCAAGACGTTAAAAGCAAAATGAAGGAATTGAAGGCATCTTTTCCTAAAGGGCTGGATTACGAAATTAGCTATGACGTTTCAAAATTTTTGGATGCATCCATGGAAAAGGTAGTCCATACTTTATTGGAAGCATTTGTGCTTGTTGCTATTGTCGTTTTTCTATTCTTAGGAGATTGGCGCTCGACCTTAATTCCAACCATTGCAGTGCCGGTTTCATTGGTGGGATCATTTTTGTTCATGCAATTTTTTGGAATTACCATTAACTTGATCACCCTGTTTGCATTGGTGCTTGCCATTGGTGTGGTCGTGGATGATGCGATTGTGGTTATTGAAGCCGTCCATGCCAAAATGGAAGAGCTTCATATTTCGGCCTATAAGGCAACCAAAAAAGCAATGCATGAAATCAGCGGTGCCATTGTTGCGATCACCTTCCTTATGGCGGCGGTTTTTATCCCCGTTGCCTTTATGTCGGGTCCCGTAGGGATATTCTATCGGCAGTTTTCCATTACCATGGCGACATCTATCATCTTATCGGGTGTTGTGGCATTGACACTGACTCCTGCATTATGTGCGATCATGCTGAAGAATAATCATGGCAAGGCAAGAAAGAAATCCATTATCGACAAGTTTCTTGATTCCTTCAATAGATTGTTTGATAAGATGTCCAACAAATATGTTTACTTGTTGAAAGGGATAGTGGATAAACGGGTGTTTACATTTTTAGTATTAATTGGTTTTTGTATTGGAGCCTACTTTTTGAATAATGCTGTTCCTGCAGGTTTTATCCCCAATGAAGACCAGGGGATGATTTATGCCATTATTCAAACGCCGCCAGGATCGACATTGGAACGAACCAATTTAGCGGCCCAGACATTGCAAAAAGAAGCTGAAAACATTGATGGTGTACAATCGGTATCGTCGTTAGCTGGTTATGAAATCCTGACTGAAGGAACTGGAGCAAATACAGGTACTTGTTTGATCAACTTGAAAAGCTGGGAAGAACGTAAAGAATCCTCGCAAGAGATTATTGAGCAACTAGAGGCTGCTGCCAAAAATATCCCAGGGGCGTCTATCGAATTTTTCCAACCACCGGCCGTACCGGGCTATGGTGCCGCGGGTGGATTTGAGCTTCGTCTTCTGGACAAAGCCGGTTCTGGTGACTACAAGAAAATGGAAACGGTAAGTAAGGATTTTGTACGTGAATTGAACAAGAGGCCTGAATTATCGTCTGTATTTACCTTCTACAGCGCGAGTTTTCCGCAGTATATGTTGCATATAGACAATGACCTGGCGCAACAGAAGGGTGTTACCATTGATAATGCGCTGAATACGCTTTCGACTTTGGTTGGTAGTAATTACGAAACGAACTTCATTAAGTATGACCGCCAATATAAAGTTATGGTTCAGGCTTTGCCCCAATACAGGGCTTTGCCGGAGGATATCTTAAAGCTATATGTGAAGAATGAAAAAGACGAAATGGTCCCATTTTCAGCATTTATGCATATGGAAAAGGTTTACGGTCTTTCTGAGATCACTCGGCACAATATGTATATGGCGTCCGAAATCTCAGGCTCTGCCGCACCGGGTTACAGTAGTGGTGAAGCCATTCAGGTGATTAATGAAGTCGCTGCCAAAACGTTACCTCGAGGTTATGGCATTGACTGGGCTGGTATCTCCAAAGATCAGGTAGGTCGTGGAAATCAGGCAATTTATATCTTCTTAATTTGTCTTGGTTTCGTTTATTTGATACTTTCCGCTCAGTATGAGAGCTTTATTATGCCTTTTGCGGTATTGCTTTCTTTACCAATAGGAATCTTCGGTGCCTTTCTATTATTGAAATTATTGGGATTGGAAAACAACATTTATGCACAGGTCGCTTTGGTCATGCTCATAGGTTTACTTGGTAAAAATGCTGTGTTGATTGTTGAGTTTGCTGCTCAGCGGCATTCGCAAGGATTGAGTATTATTGAAGCTGCCTTGGATGGTGCAAAAGTTAGGTTTAGACCTATTTTAATGACATCTTTTGCCTTTATCGCAGGGTTGATTCCCTTAGTTATGGCGTCTGGCCCAGGTGCAATAGGAAACCGTACGATCGGTACGGCAGCAGCGGGAGGTATGTTGTTTGGAACAGTGTTCGGTATTTTAGTGATACCAGGCTTGTACTATATCTTCGGAACTATTGCCTCTAGACGTAAGCTTATTAAACACGAAGATGAAAATCCATTAACTGAAGAACTTGATAATAATGACTAATCGCAGAAAAATACAATGGGTCATTGCATTTTCGCTTTCAGCAGCAGTGACGGGATGTAAGGTTCCGAAAGCGACACAAATACAGGAGAATAAATTTGTTCCGCAGCAATTTACTGACGTAGATAAATCTGACACAACGAATTCAGCATCGGTTAAGTGGCGTGAATTTTTTACTGATCCAAATCTAGTTGTATTAATAGATACAGCCTTAAAAAACAATCAGGAACTGAATGTTACTTTGCAGGAGTTGGCAATCGCAAAGAATGATATTCTTTTACGAAAAGGGGCGTTGAAACCTACGGTTGGTTTACGTGCCGGAGGAGGTGTTGAAAAAGTTGGACGATATACCAGCCAGGGGGCGGGTGATGCCAGTACAGAAATTGCTCCTGGAAAGGAAATGCCGGATCCACTAGGAGATTTGACAATTGGTGCGTATGCAAGCTGGGAAATCGACGTTTGGAAAAAACTTAAGGACTCCGAGCAAGCCGCACTCAACCGTTATCTTGCTACTGTGGAGGGGAAAAATTTTGTCCTGAGTAGCCTTATTGCCGAAGTTGCCCGTTCGTATTATGAATTATTGGCATTGGACAATCAGTTGACCATTATCAAACAGAATATCGAGCTACAGGACAATGCGCTTTCGGTAATCCGATTGCAGAAACAGGCTGCTCGTGTAACAGAACTGGCGGTTCAAAAGTTTGAGGCTGAAGTGTTGAAAACCAAAGGTATGGAATTTGAGACGAGACAGCAGATCAAAGAAACTGAAAACCGCATTAATTTTCTATTGGGGCGTTTTCCACAAGAGATCAAACGCGACAAAAGCAATTTTGTCGATTTGATCCCGGCGAAGGTTCAAACAGGCATACCGAGCCAATTACTGAGCAATAGACCTGATATTCGTGAGGCAGAGTATGAGCTCGCTGCCGCGAAGTTGGACGTACAGATCGCGCGGAAAGAGTTTTATCCTTCTTTGGAGATTTCGGCGGCTTTGGGTTTACAGGCATTCAAGCCTTCCTATCTATTTAAGATGCCTGAATCAGTTTTATATAATCTAATAGGGGAGCTTGCAGCACCATTGATAAATAAAAATGGGCTTAAAGCGGAATTTAATACGGCCAACGCGAAACAAATACAGGCTGTATATAATTATGAGAAGACAATTCTGAATGCTTACTTAGAAGTCTCTACACAACTTTCTAATATTGAAAACCTAGGGCGCAGCTACGATTTCAAAACAAAAGAAGTTGAGGTTCTGAATAATTCCGTGTCTGTGTCCAATGATCTCTTTAAATCAGCGAGGGCAGACTATATGGAGGTTTTAATGACACAACGCGATGTGCTGGATTCGAAACTTGAATTGATAGAAACGAAGAAGCAGCAGCTCAATGCTGTTGTCAATATCTATAAAGATTTGGGAGGAGGCTGGAAATAAGTTGTTTGTTTGAATGGACCCCGCTAGGCGGGGTTCTTTTTTTATAAGCCTATGCAAACTTCTTTCTTGTGGAAATAGAATTAATGCTTATTTTTAATCCTTATTTAATCAATCGTATTTGTTTTATGGAATCACAAGAGTACATTCTTATTAATGATGACGCTGAAAGGGGAGTGTTTTATAAAAAAACCTATCTTCATGTTGCGCTTTCGATTTTAGCATTTATCGTTTTGGAAACTTTGCTGATCAAATTGATCCCTTATGATTTTATCGTTTGGATGGTTAGCGGAAAATTTATTTGGTTATTCTTATTGGGATGTTTTTGGTTAGGGTCCACACTTTCATCAAGATGGACGCTTTCGCAAAGCCGTCAAACCCAATATCTTGGACTAGCTTTCTATATTGTACTGGAAGCAATTATCTTTCTGCCAATGATTTTTATGGCGGTGTTTATGACAGAAGGAATTAGTGTCATTTATCAAGCAAGTATAATGACTTTGGCATTGTTTACTGGGCTTACTGTCGTAGCATTTGTATCCAATAAAGATTTTTCATTCCTCAGGAATATCCTGGTAATTGGAGGCTTCTTATCCTTGGGGGCAATTGTGGCTGGTGCTATTTTTGGTTTTGAGCTTGGATTATGGTTCTCGGTTGCAATGATTGGCCTCGCTTCCGGAAGCATACTCTATCAAACTCAAAATCTGAAGTATAGTTACAGCAACGAGCAATATGTTGGGGCGGCCCTACAGCTATTTTCATCAATAATGTTGCTGTTCTGGTACATTCTACGAATTTTAATGCGCAGAAGATAAATTTTGTTCCTTTTAAAAATAAGAAAAGGTGGTTAAAGTAAAGTTTATTTTAATCACCGTTTTTTACTTTGTATAGTCTCTATTTTAGTCTGTTTTTTAGATTTTTCAGTCCTTGATCGAAATCTTTGTTCATATTCATAAATAAGTTCATAAAGTTCCATGGATAGGGCGATTTTCCTGAAATCCCCCAAGTCACTGAGGTTTGATTAGGCGAGATCTCTTTTAGGATAAAATAACCTTTGGCTGGTTCACCCATACCGAAATCGAGGGATGTTTCGATCGTTTCGCCATCGACGATTTTTGTAATAGTCTGCGAACCTTTCCCAACTTTCTTACCATCCCAGCTGGATTTATAACCAACTTGACCGTCTACACCCTGTTCAGTTTTTTTCATTTCCGGGTCTGAAAGCTGCCATACACCAAAGTTATCTTGGTTCTTAAGCATTTTTACATAGTTGAACACTTCCTGTTTTGGCTTATCGATCGTGATCTCACTTTGGGCCGAGAAGTCTTTACTGACGAAGATCGCTGTAATTAAGGGGATAGCGATGATGATCGCTAAAACAATGAGGATTTTTTTTATAATTTTCATAATCATGTATTTATATAGGTTTTCCTAATAAAGATAAATGATAATTGGGATTTTAACAGGAAAATAAAAGGAAATTATTTGTAAATGAAAAAACCTTTTCCAATATTGGAAAAGGCTTTTTTGCGAAAGCGCCTAAAACTACTTTAATAGTTCCAAGTGCGTGCTGATGCCAATTCTATTCCACGCATTTATGGTAATAATTGCCATAATAATCTGTGCAATCTCCTTTTCTTCAAATATTTCTTTTGCTTTTTGAAAAGTGCTTTCTGTCAATCCCTTTTGATGTATCAATGTGATCTCTTCTGTCATCTCCAACAATATCTGCTCTTCCTTGGTGAATAGATCCGTTTCTCGCCAGGCATTTAATAAAAATATCCGTTGTGGAGTTTCACCATACTTCAGCGCATCCTTCGTGTGCATATCTAAGCAAAAGGCACAGCCATTGATCTGTGAAGCACGTATTTTTATGAGTTCCTTCTGAATAGGATTTAAAAAAATATCGTTGAGATATGTTTCCAATCCCATCATCGCCTTATAGGCGGTTGCATCTACTTTTGCAATATTAAATCGTGTGGTCATTGTTTTAAATTTTGATAAGACAAAGTTGCATTAAACATTCAATACAAAAGTTAAACTGGTTTAAGAACGGAGATTTTACTGATGAATACAATCCTGTATGCGATTGACAAACAAATAGATCTGACTAGGCTGATACAATCAGGTAATAATTGTCGGGGTCACGTAGGATAAATTGATCCTTCAAAGAATTCTCATTGTAATGTATATCTTTCTCTATGACTGCATTTAGCAAAGTAGCGTTTTCGAAAATTTGCTTTAAATTGTCTACTCTAAAGAATAATATGAATCCATTCCCTGCATGTATTTGATTCCGCATAGTAGGGTGATCATGTTCACCCCATTTGTGTAAACAGAGAATAACAGTTCCGTTATCCGTGAGAATTTCAAATGTTTCTCCTCCATGTTGACTCGCACAGCCTAAAAGCTTTTGGTAGAATTGTGAGCTTTTGGGAACGTTATCCACTGCGATGATTGGTTCTGTCCGTATCATGTTATAGTTAACTAGAATTTACTAAGGTTAATAAAAGAGGCTTAGTGATTTCTCTTTCACCAAATCTAATATCATGCGATAAGCGGCTACCGAGTTACCGTGTTGATCCAAGGCTGGACTATAGGCCCCTATACCCATTTTATTCGGTACACTTACCGCGATTCCACCACCCACGCCCGATTTACTTGGAAGTCCCACAGTTCTGGCATATTCGCCGCTAAATTCGTACATACCTGCAATGAGCATTTGCGATTGAACTAGCTGAGATAGACTTGGATTATTGTATTGCTTATTTCCGTCATAACGCACGCAGTGATTGGCAAAAAAGAAACCTATTTTAGCTAGATCCTCTGCGGTTATCTCAATTGAGCACTGTTTAAAATAATTATTTAGTTTATCTTCACCTTCACCATCAATGAGTCCATTGTTGCGCATCAGATAGAACATACCTCTGTTTCGATTTCCAGTCTCCCGTTCCGAATTATATACGGGTTTACTATACTCAATCTTTTCATTATTTGTTATAAAACGAATCATATTGAGTATTTTAAGAAAAGGTTCCTCACCTGTTCCTTTAATAAGCGATGTCGTTAAAATGGCACCAGCGTTCATCATTGGATTGAGCGGTTTACCCGATGTTTCCAAATTCGCAAAATGATTGAAAGGTTTGTCTGTACCAAAGTACCCCATTTTATCAAAAATATTTCGTTCTCCGTTTTCCAATACAGCGACCATTAATGAAACAATTTTTGAAATACTCTGAATTGTAAATCTTTGTTGCACATCTCCGATACTAACGATTGTTCCATCACTATTTACAACCGAAAGAGCGATGGACGATGCGTTGGCTTTACCCAATTCCGGAATATAATCGGCTACTTTACCTTCTTTGAACGACTGTCTATTTTTATCCAATATTTTATCCAATAATGCTTTATCAATAATTGCGGTTTTAGCATCCTGCTGATTTTGAATGCCATTTTGAGCAAAGGCTACAGGAATTGATCCACAACATATCAAGCCTATAACACAGGCTACCAACCTAACATTTTTTCTCATTTTTTAATTATTTGTTCGTTCCAAAGATAGGGAACAGTGTATTAAAAAGAAAAGAGGTGCTAAATAGATAACATTTTAGCACCTCTTCCTAGTAGGTCATCCCTTAGGCTGCATTTGGAGCTGGATCAACATTCCAACCGGAAAGTATACCGCCATAGAAAAAGAAGGTGACGTAAAAATTCTTTTTGCTCACTTTATCAGTAACCAGGTATTTTTGAGTCACATCATATGCATCTATTTTTTTATATTTTGATAATGCTATCGGACTCGCAGCAGGGTTTTCTGAACGGACCAAATCTTGTATCTTTTGGTTGATTAATTTCATAATCCCTTCTTTTTTGAAGGGATTATTTTCGATTTTCACGTGCGCCAAGCGTGTTAAAGTTCCATTATTTTGAGCTTTTCTCGCTTTCGCAGCAGCTGTATAGGCTCTGAATTTTTCCTTGATTTGAGGATCTTTTAGGCTATGGATGGTAAAAATAGAAATTCCCTGCGCACCATTATTTAGCGCTTCATCCATATCGGTAAATATTTCCTCATTATTTTTAGCCATCAACCCACAGTATAAGGTCGTATTTGCACCTTTGTCGCGCACATTTTCTAAGGTACAATCGCTAATAAAGCTTGGATCTTCTGTATAAAAATTGCTGTACACCATCGGAAAAACAACATCTAAATTCCACTTACCCCAATCTTGACGTACCATACGTGAAGCCATTTTTGGGGTCGGGAAAGGGGATGCCGCCATTGTTTTGCCATGAGAATGAACAATTTCTGCAATCATATTGGCGATATCTGTTATCTGATCGCAACGAAATTGGCGCCATTTGAGATCTTTCGATGGATCTTTTTGTGCACGAGGGTCATAGCCATATTGTTTTTTAAATTTTTCTATAGCAATGGGATGGTATCCGTAATCCCAAGCGGGATACTCGCGATCTTGGACAATATTGTATTTAGGCCAAAGGGTTGTGGGGAGGACAACATCCACATAACGGTTGTAGTCAATAGAGATACCCTCCAATCCCTCAACTTCACAATAGGATTCAATTTTCTTTTTGATGTATTCTTTTACTCCTGGTACTACAGGCGATAAAAACTTATAATAACCAACGTATGCAGTGGTATCTGCGAGACTTTTTCCGTTGCGATTGACGCTGAACCAATCTGGATGTTCTTTGAGTATTTTATCTCTATCATGTTCCAGGTTCATCGTCCAAAGCCAGGCGATAACTTGAATGCCATATTTTTTTGCAATGGGAATCGCTACACGATACTCATCTGGACTAGCAGCATTTAACATCACGCCATCGATCCCCAGATAGTTCATCTCACGGCAAATAGAATCAAAGTTTGTTTTAGCGTTGTAATCTAGCCAGGTCCAAAACATAGCGGGTTTTTCTTTGTCTGTGGCGTGAACGCTTGATACTGAAAAGCTTTGGATCAAAAGGAGCGCAAGGCCAATAAAGCATGTTCTGATTAGTTTTTCTTTCATAATATATTTATCGATTCTAAAATGTATTACATATTTAAATGATGAAGTTTTTTCATGAAGAACAAAATTCATAAAAAGATCAATCTATAGGTTTTAAATTTAGATTGTATTGAAATTCGCTTGTGAAATTACATAAAAACGTGGAATTTATACCTGATCTTTTTTTAATCAGTTTGATTTTCTTACAGTTATTAAATTTTATTAGAATAACAAAACATTTTTTTAAGCTATGTGTTGTACCTACAACATTAGATTTAGAACGACAAGATTATTAACAATGAGAAGTAAGCTGGGCTACTGGCTAAGAAAAAAATTGTTTAAGTATGAAGAAACGCTACATTCCAATTTCTATTGCATGTTTATTGAGCTATACCTTGGTCAAAGGGCAAGAACCAGGTACTGTACAAGAGCATAAAGTTGATTCTGTGCAACAAAAAAAAGATGACACGACTTATCCCAAGCTTCAGGTGAAAGGTTTGTTTCAGGCCCGTTACCTTGTTAGTGCTACAAAAGATGTCGATGTCAACGGGCTACATCACAGTGATGGCTCAGGTACGGATAACAATTTTATGGTGAAATATATGCGGGTACAGATGCGCGCTCAAATTAGTAAGCGTACTGAAGTTGCCGTATTAGCTAACCTTGCCGATTTCAAAAGTGATCCCAAAACAAAAGTGCTCGAAAATGCCTACTTGAAATATACATTTAGTCCCAAATTGGCAATCACAGTGGGCCAATTTCGTCCTTGGTTTGGCATCGAGGAAACTTATCCTATTGACATCATCAAATCTTTGGACTGGTCGAACCAGTATCTTGAATTCGGTAAATTAGGTTGGGCAAGTTTTCAAATCGGGGTTGCTGCGACAGGCGAGACTACGCTAGGCGATATGCCCTTTAGTTATTCCCTATCTGTGGTGAATGGGAACGGGAAGAATCAAGTTGTTGATAACGATAATGGTAAGCAATATGCCACTCGTCTGGTTTTTGGACTTTCAAAGAAGTACGGTGTCAATTTAGGACTTAATGGTGGCGTTGGCGATGTGATGAAGAAACAGGTACATGCATTGGGGGTAGATCTAACTGGTAATGTCAGTTTTGGCAAACGATGGAATCTTGATATGCAACTGGAAGCAAAGCAGGCGATCAATCATAACCTGTATTATTCTTTGGAAGAAAGTGCGCGAACATCCAAGTTGAGTGACTATTTGGTCCGCGGCATCTACTTTCTACCAAACTTAAGGTATGAAGTAAATTATTTCAATTTAAGCGCTTTCGAGCTATCTTGTCGATATGAATACATTGATCCTAATTATAAACTCAATGCAAATGCGCGTCAAACATATACGCCGATGTTTGGTTTGGAATTTTTAAAAAATTATGGTGCAAGGATACAGTTGGGACTTCAATTGGACCGATATAAAAAGCAGACAGAGAATACCAGCGAATTCAACAAAAATTTATTTATTGTTCAAGTACAAAGTCGATTCTAATCTATTAAACTACGTTTATCATGAAAGAAATCAGTATTAAAAATGTTGCCATTACTTTTCTGGTAGCACTCATTTTATGGTTTATCCCAATACCGAAAGGCGTCAGTCCGGAAGCCTGGCATTTATTTGCAATTTTCGCTGCAACCATTCTTGGGATTATTTTAAAAGCAGCTCCAATGGGTACCATGTGTATGATGGCCATCGCGTTTACGGCCCTGACACAAGTATTAGCCCCTGGAGATGCGGGTAAGTCGATTACTAAAGCTTTGACGGGTTTCGGAGATAAGGTAATTTGGTTGATTGGTATCTCCTTTTTCATTGCCCGGGGTTTTATTAAAACTGGACTGGGAAATCGAATTGCCTTTCTTTTTATTCGAGTTTTTGGAAAGAGTTCATTAGGACTTGCTTATGGATTGGGCTTGGCGGATGTTTGTTTGGCTCCGGCGATTCCCAGTAATACAGCCCGAGGGGGAGGGATTATTTACCCCATTATGAAATCGATGGCAATTAGTTTTGATTCTGTTCCAGATAAGCCAGAGACACATCGAAAATTGGGATCCTATTTAACTTTAAATAGTTATTATATGAATCTAATTGCTTCTTCGATGTTTTTGACGGGAACGGCCAGTAATCCAATGTGTCAAAAATTTGCTGCGAACCTAGGAATTGATATTACCTGGATGTCCTGGGCGATTGCTGGATTTATACCCGGTATTGTCGCATTTTTTGTAGTACCGCTTGTTCTTTATAAGTTATATCCACCTGAATTGAAAAAAACAGGTGATGCACCTAAGATGGCGGCGCAGAAATTAAAAGAGATGGGACCAATTTCCAGGAATGAATGGTTAATGCTTTTGGCGTTCTTTATCTTATTGGCATTATGGATTTTTGGTGGTTCTTTTTCAATTGATGCTACAACCACAGCCTTCATCGGTTTGACACTACTTTTACTGACCTCTGTCTTGACCTGGGAGGATGTTAAAGCCGAAAAAGGAGCATGGGATACGATTGTTTGGTTTGCTGTTTTGGTTATGATGGCCAGTTCCTTAAATGAGCTTGGCTTTATCGGCTGGTTTAGCGACCTGATCAAAGTACAGATTGGTGATTTAAGTTGGCAAATAGCCTTTCCGGTAATCATTCTTGTTTATTTCTTTAGTCACTACATTTTTGCGAGTGCTACCGCCCATGTTGCGGCTATGTATGCGGCCTTGTTGGGGGTTGGTGTTTCTTTGGGTATTCCGCCAATGTTGCTTGCAATGATGCTTGGATTCCTGGGCTCTATCTATGGTGTTTTGACACATTATGGCCATGGCCCTGCACCGGTATTTTTTGGAAGCGGATATGTAGATTTAAAATCATGGTGGCTGCGTGGACTGGAAATTGGTATCGTGTTATTGGTGATTTATATGGGCGTTGGTGGATTGTGGATGAAGGTTATAGGCTATTATTAAAATTAAGATCTTATTATGTTATCTACATTGTCAAAGAAGATGCTTATGTGTCTGACGGGTTTATTTTTAGCGTTCTTTTTACTGATTCACTTTCTAGGGAACTTACAGCTATTCTTACCGCAGGAACAAGCACATCTACAATTTAATGCCTACTCCCATTTTTTGGCAGGCAATATCTTGATCAAAATTATTTCTTACGTACTCTATGCTAGCATTATTTTGCATGCGTTGGACGGATTGATCATCACCGTAAAGAATAAAAAGACCGGTGCCCACTATGTTTCAGATCATCGGGGAAGAGCAAGTAAGTGGTATTCGCGCAATATGGGGATTTTAGGGACCCTGATCCTCATTTTTTTAGTTATCCATTTCCAGAATTTTTGGTACGTGTACAAATTTGGCGCTCCTCCACTTGATGAACGCGGTAACAAGGATTTATATGTGCTTGTAATCGAGGTTTTTCAGCAATGGTGGTATGTTCTTATTTACGTTTTATCTATGGTTGCCTTGTGTTATCATCTTATTCATGGAATTCATAGTGCGATTCGAACTTTAGGCTTATTCCATCCCAAATTTGTTAAATGGTTTAAGATTATTGGTATCAGCTATTCGGTCATCATCAGCATTGGTTTTGCTTTGATGCCTATTTATATATTTTTTACAGTTAAATAAGGGGGAGAAGTTATGACATTAAATTCAAAAATACCGGATGGACCATTGGATCAAAAATGGACCCGTTATAAAAAGACTGCCAAGCTTGTTAATCCTGCAAATCGTAAAAAACTGGATGTTATAGTTATCGGAACCGGACTGGCAGGTAGCTCCATCGCGGCTTCTCTTGGGGAGATGGGGTATCAGGTAAAATCCTTCTGCTTTCAGGACAGTCCGAGAAGAGCACATTCTGTGGCTGCTCAAGGTGGTGTAAATGCCGCAAAAAATTATAAAAATGACGGAGACAGTGTTTATCGTATGTTTGTTGATACGCTTAAGGGCGGTGATTTTCGTGCCCGTGAGGCCAACGTCTATCGTATGGCCGAATGTTCGCTCAATTTAATCGACCAGGCAGTTGCACAGGGTGTTCCTTTCGGTCGTGAATATGGAGGTTATCTGAACAATCGATCTTTCGGAGGAGTACAGGTAAGTCGTACATTCTATGCGAGAGGTCAAACTGGACAGCAGCTTCTTTTGGGAGCGTATCAGGCACTTATGCGTCAGGTCGGCAAAGGTGCCGTACAGCTTTTCTCCAGACATGAAATGCTCGACATCGTTGTAATAGATGGAAAGGCCCGTGGCGTTATTGTTCGAAATCTTGATACAGGGGAGCTTGAACGACACGCTGCACATACCGTTATATTGGCAACTGGAGGTTATGGTAAAATTTATTATCTATCGACATTAGCAATGGGCTGTAATGGCTCTGCCATTTGGCGGGCACACAAGAAGGGGGCATTAATGGCCTCCCCGAGCTGGATTCAGATTCATCCGACTTCGTTGCCGCAGTCTGGCGATTATCAGTCTAAATTAACACTAATGTCAGAGTCGTTACGTAATGATGGAAGGATTTGGGTTCCTTTGAAAGAAGATGAGAAGCGGGAACCGAACGCTATTCCTGAGGAAGAGAGAGATTACTATTTAGAGCGTCGTTATCCCGCATTTGGTAATCTTGCTCCAAGGGACATTTCATCTCGAGCGGCCAAAGAACGGATTGATGCTGGCTTTGGGATTGGTCCACTTAAAAATGCTGTTTACCTTGATTTTGCGAAAGCTATTAGAGAACAGGGGAAACAGAAAATACAAGAGAAATATGGTAATCTGTTCGATATGTATGAAAAGATTACGGGATATGATGCTTATAAAGAACCGATGATGATTTCACCTTCCGCGCATTTTTCAATGGGGGGATTATGGATAGATTATGAGCTGATGACAAGCCTACCGGGTTTATTTGCATTAGGTGAAGCTAATTTTGCAGACCACGGTGCAAATAGATTGGGTGCCAATTCCTTGCTCCAAGCCTCTGTGGATGGTTATTTTATTGCGCCCTATACGATTGCAAATTATTTGGCAAACGATATTCACACGGGCAAAATTTCTACAGACCATATTGAGTTTGAACGTGCAGAGGTAGGTGTTCGGGCGCAAATTGATCGATTTTTAAAGATTAAAGGCAGTAAAACCGTGGATTATTTTCATAAAACACTGGGTAAAATACTCTATGACTATTGTGGGCTCGCGCGTAATGAGAAAGGCCTCCGTTATGCTATTGTGGAGATTAATAGGCTGAAGCAAGAGTTTTATAAAGATGTTATTGTTAGTGGTGAAGCCAATACCTTAAATACGGAATTGGAAAAAGCTGGACGTGTAGCCGATTACTTTGAAATTGGAGAATTGATGTGTTATGATGCGTTGACGCGGAACGAATCCTGTGGGGCACATTTCCGGGAGGAATATCAGACTGCAGATGGGGAGGCATTACGGAATGACGCTGAATACCAGTTTATTTCCGCTTGGGCCTGGAAGGGAGAGGGGCAAGAACCTGAGCTAATTCGGGAACCATTAATTTTTGAAGAGATACAACCAACTGTAAGGAGCTATAAATAAATAGAACGATTATGGATTTACACCTTAAAATATGGCGGCAAAAAGATCGCGACGCTGCAGGAAAATTAGTTACTTACACCTTAACAGATCTCAATCCACATATGTCGTTTTTGGAGATGTTGGATACCCTAAATGAACAGCTTATTACGCATGGAGACGAACCTGTAGAGTTTGACCATGATTGTCGCGAAGGGATCTGTGGGCAATGCGGTATGATGATCAATGGCATCGCACATGGACCTCTTAAGCATACAACCACCTGTCAGCTACATTTACGTTCATTCAAAGATAATGATACGATTCTTATCGAACCTTTTCGATCAGCAGCATTTCAGGTTAAAAAGGATTTGAAAGTGGACCGTTCGGCATTTGACCGAATTATTTCTTCTGGGGGATTTGTATCCATCAATACTGGTCAAGCCCCAGACGCGACAGTGATTCCTATTTCACATGAGTTAGCTGAGTCAGCATTTGACTCAGCGGCCTGTATTGGCTGTGGTGCTTGTGTTGCAACGTGTAAAAATGGTAGTGCTGCATTATTTACCTCCGCAAAGATTACCCATATGGCTTTGCTTCCACAGGGAAAAGAAGAGCGCAGTGAACGTGTTTTAAATATGGTGAAGCAAATGGATTTGGAGTCATTTGGTCACTGCACGAATACAGAAGCCTGCGAGGTGGAGTGCCCACAAGGTATATCAGTTTTGAATATAGCACGCATGAATTTTGAATATAACAAAGCACTATTTTTTAAAAAGAAATAGAGACCAACTGTCGAAAAAAGTGGCACGATTGTTTCTTATATCGGATTTATAATAAAAACTGAAGCCATAAAAAGAGGTGTACGGGATTGTTGAAGGTTACTAACCTTATCCCTGAAAGTAGGGATTTGTAAGATTTTATGGTTAATAAATAGGTTTTTGTAGTAATTTTGAAAAAAGAAATTCATTAAAGTTATAGCGATTGATATGAAGTGTAGTAGGTTGTTTGTGGTACTTTTCATTTGTAGTACAATGTTTAGTGTAACCGCATGTAGGGATTTTTCAAACAAGGTCTTGGGAAAAGGCGAGCTGAAGGACACACTTACGGAAAAATTGGTTGTCAAGGAAAAAATACCACATTTGTTAAATAGGTGGGATTCACTTCAGAAAAATCAGATTCAATTTACAGTAGATAGCTTGCATCCTGTTCCGATCAAACAACAAAAACGAGAACTTAAGGATTCCCTGCGGAAAGCATTTGATACGTATCCAAAACATATCTACCTGACTTTCGATGACGGACCATTGATTGGTAGTGCCTTTATTGATTCTATTGCGAAAGAAAAAAACATTAAAGTGAGTGTATTCTTGATTGGTAAGCACGCTAATATGAGCAAAGGGAGGAAACGTGATCTTGCCCGTTATGAATCCAATCCGCTTATAGCCTGTTATAATCATAGCTATACACATGCAAACAATCAGTATTCTCGATTTTATAATAACCCCCAAAATGCTTTTGCTGATTTTGAAAAGAATGAAAAAGATCTCAATCTAAAACATAAGATCGTTCGACTTCCAGGCAGGAATATTTGGATATATGATGATGTTCGTAAGATCGACCTTAAGAATGGATCCAGTACCGCCGATTTGTTGCATAAGAACGGATATACAATTTATGGTTGGGATGTCGAGTGGCGGCTTAATAGCATCACTGGTGCACCTATACAAAGCCAGGAGTCTACTTTGTCACACATTCGGAATTATATGAACAATAAAAGCTCAATGGTGCCTAATAATGTTGTTTTCTTGATGCATGATGATATGTTTCAAACGCAAAAGGGACAGCAGGAGTTGTCTTCTTTAATAGATGCATTGAAAAAAGATGGTTATCAGTTTGAATTTATGCAAGACTATCCGATTAAATATTAAATGGGATTGTTAATTGGCATCAAATCATAATGAAGAGTTTGGTTTATTAAATAACACCAAACTCTTCTGGATAATGGACAGTGCCCTGTATACCTTTTAAGGAATTGTCTGTTAGTTCTTTTATCATACAATTTTCATCAGGAACATCAAATGGAAATTGTATACCATAGACTGATGCAGGTACATATCCAAATTTAGGATAATAGTCTGCATGTCCGAGCACAACTACCGATCCAAAACCCAATTCTTTTGCAATCTGATGGGCAGCAAGAATTAATTTACCGCCAATTCCTTGTCCTTGAAACTGAGGTAGCACAGCGACAGGAGCCAAGGCGAGAGAATCGAATGCTTTTTGATTCTCTTTATCAATAATCTGCACCTTTGTCAGGAGGATGTAGCCTACTATTTCTCCTTCAACTTCTGCTACGATTGACATTTGTGGTATAAATTCCGCTCTCTTTCTTAGTTTTTCTACTAAAATGTGCTCTTGATGATCGCTATACTGTTCGTTTTCAAAAGCGATTCGGATCAGTTCGAATACAATAGTTGGGTCACTTGACTTTTCTTGCCTAATTTTTATGTTCATAGTTTTGTTTGTAGATACAACTATTTCTTTGTTATTAATAGATCCGTATTGAGCTCCATTGTTTGTATATACATAGTTGTTTTAAAAAAATCAATTACAGATCTAATTATAATGGATAAAGATGCATATTATTATTTAAAAAATTGATAATATACTTTCGGTATACTAGAGTTTACTTTTCTTGTAAAAATTTCTCTTAAAGACGAGCTGTTAGGTGTTTTTTGTCCCAAATATCATCCTCATAAGGCCGGATTATACATGATACAAAAATAAGGTTAGCCAGTTTGTTTTTTCAAATAGTTTACTTTCAATTGATTAAAGTTTAAATGTTAAATAGTGTAAAATTAACACTTGCTTTGTATATTTATTTTCGTATTTTCATGTCAGATAAACAATTATAAACCACTCCTGATAAGACACCTAAACCGACATGTCTTTAAGGGGTAAAAAAATAACTAATTAAATACAAAATTTAAACAATTAAACAGTTTTTATGATTAACTGCCATTATTTCTCAAATCAATGGAAGAGAGCGTTTTGGACTGGATCATTGTGCTCTTTAGTGGCCCTGAGTCCTCAAATCGTTGATGCTGCAACCCTCGCAAGCTATGGAATTCTCTTTCAACAGGAGCTAAGTGTTTCTGGAACGGTACATGATGAAACAGGAATGCCGATTCCTGGAGTAACAGTATCTGTAAATGGAACAAGTCTAGTAACAAAAACCGACAATCAAGGTAAGTACAAATTGGATAAGGTCCCTATGAATGCGATCATTAATTTTCGTATGGTGGGTAAGCAGTCTATGGATGAATCTGTAAAAGGACGGCATGCGATAGATGTCACGCTTTTGAATTCGGAATCCAATCTCGAAGAAGTCGTTGTTGTTGGTTACGGGAAACAACGCAAGGAAACAGTTACAGGGGCTGTAGCTACTGTTAAGGGAAGTGACCTTGCTCAATCTCCGGCATTGAACGTTTCGAATGCATTAACTGGACGAGTACCGGGTGTAACTGCAACTAACGGAAGTGCTGAACCAGGATACGATGGTTCGAATATCAAAATACGTGGTACAAATACATTAGGTAATAGCAGTCCTTTGGTCGTTATTGATGGGGTTCCCGCGCGCGAAGGCGGGATAGATCGTATTAATCCCCGTGATATAGAAAATATTTCGGTATTGAAAGATGCATCCGCTGCTATTTATGGTGCCCGGGCAGCAAATGGGGTTATCCTTGTGACGACAAGAAGAGGAAAGACAGGGAAGCCACAGTTTTCTTATACTTTTAATCAAGGTTATTCCCAACCGACTGTAATACCTAAGTTAACAGATGCCTCGCAATTTGCGGAGATCCGAAATGAGTTGGAGATTTATAACCTACCTGTTGAAGAATGGTCCGCCGCTTATACGGCAATAAACAACAAAGGAAGCTATAATAAAAAGGATGGTGGGGTATTGGATGCTCCATTTAAACCAGAAGATATCCACAAGTTTAAGGATGGATCAGATCCCTGGGGACATCCGAATACAGACTGGTATAAGGCAACTTTAAAAGACTGGTCCCCCCAACAACGGCATAATTTGCAGATCAACGGTGGTACTGAAGATGTTAAATACTTGATGTCTCTGGGTTATCAAAACCAAGATGCCTACTATAAGAACTCGGCGACAGGCTATAAACAGTATGACCTAAGAATTAATCTTGACGCCAACATCAGTCAATATGTTAAAACTCAATTTGGCGTTTTGGGTAGGCAGGAGAATAGGAGCTTCCCGACAAAGAGTGCGGGTACAATCTTTAGGATGTTGATGCGTGGAAATCCGACACAACCAGCAATTTGGCCTAATGGGAAGCCTGGTCCAGATATTGAAAATGGTGAAAACCCAGTAGTTATTACGACTAATGCAACTGGTTATGATAGAGACAAACGTTACTACTTCCAAACAAATGGGCAAGTGGATATTACCAATCCTTGGATAGATGGCCTTAAATTAACATTGAATGCGTCAGTTGACAAGTATGTGAAAAATCAAAAAACATGGGTTATGCCATGGACCTTGTATTCGTGGCAGGGGGCTTATGAAGCGGATGGTACAACGCCTTTGCTGGAGGCTGGCAAACGAGGTCCCGCTGATCCGAATTTAAATCAAAGTAATGAAGATCAGTTGAATATTCTACTTGGTGGAATTTTGAGTTTTGAACGGAAATTTGGCGATCATCAATTGAATGTTATTGCTGGTGTTAACAGAGAAACTATCAACAATGATAAATTTAGTGCTTATCGGCGCTATTTTCTTTCAAATATGATAGATTATCTATTTGCTGGTGGCGACGCCGAAAAAAATAATGATGGGACCGCATGGGACAGAGCGCGTTTAAACTATTTTGGACGCTTCGGTTATAATTACAAAAGTAAATACATTGCGGAGTTCCTTTGGCGCCGGGATGGTTCTTACATGTTTCCTGCAGATTCTCGTTATGGTTTCTTCCCTGGAGCGATGGCAGGATGGGTCGTATCGGAAGAAAATTTCTGGAAGGAGAACATTCCTGTTGTTAACTATTTTAAAATACGTGCCTCCTATGGTCAGATGGGTAATGATAATATTTATTATAAAGATCAGTTACAAGAGTATCAATATTTCTCGACCTATTCATTTGGGAACTATGTAATTAACGATCAATTGATGAAAACGCTATTTGAAACTCGTGTTCCAAATGAGTTGATTACTTGGGAAGTTGCCAACAATTATAACCTTGGTTTTGACTTTCAATTTTTCCAAGGAAAGTTAAATTTTGAGTTTGATATTTTTAAAAATAGACGTAATTCAATTCTATGGCAGCGAAATGCCTCAGTTCCTCAAAGCACAGGTATGACACTACCGGCTGAGAATATTGGTAAGGTGGATAATAAAGGTTGGGAGTTTAATCTGGGGTATAAAGGGAAAGTAGGAGAGCTTGGATATACCCTTGGTGTGAATGGAGGCTATGCTAAAAATAAAATTATCTTTTGGGACGAGGCCCCAGGTGCCCCAGCATGGCAGCAAAGCACTGGTAAACCAATCAAGACGGATATTTATTATGTCTATGATGGCGTATTCCGTGATATGGAGGATATTGCCAACAATAAACTGGACTATAGTGCAATTACAAAAACCCTGCGTCCAGGCGATATGAAGTATCAAGATTTTAATGGTGACGGAAGAATTACGCCAGATGATAAAGTCAGACGAGACAAAAACAGTGACCCAACTTTCCAGGGCGGATTCAATTTTAGCTTGAGCTATAAAGATTTCGACCTTTCGGTCTTATTTCAGGGGGCTACAGGTGGAGAGATCCGTGTCGGAACAGATGAATCGGGATCAATTGGTAATTTCCTTGAAGAATTTTATGAAAAACGTTGGAGTATTAGCAATCCAAGTAGTGTCTATCCTAGGTTGACGGACAGAAGCAATCAATATTACTCGTACAATAACACTTATTGGATGCGAAGTACAGACTATTTGCGATTGAAAAATGTCGAGGTCGGTTATAATCTTCCTTCTAGTATTTGTAGTAAAATTGGTATAGGCTCCTTACGAGTATACGCCAATGGCATGAATTTAATCACTTGGAGCAAGATCAAAATGTATGATCCAGAAGCTGTTAATGCTTTAGGACAATATTATCCACAAGCGAGATTAATCAACGCAGGGGTACTATTATCGTTTTAGATCATCTTAGGTAAAAATTTAATGAAGTAAAAAAATGAAAAAAATTGTAAACATATCTGTTTTATTACTCGTGCTGTCATCTGCACTGCAATCTTGTAATGACGACTTTGTCAATACAAAGCCGCTTAATGAGATCCCTGATGAGACAACATGGTCAGACGCGGCGTTATCCGAAGCCTTTGTTACCGAAATCTACAATGGTTTTGGTGTCGGCGGATTTTATGAGCAAGAAATGGCATCCATGACAGACGAGGCTTTATTTACACATCCAAATCGTGGAATAAATACCGTCACTGAATCGCGGTCTAATCCGGCAGATCAGGGTTATATCATGGATACCTATGAATATGGCCGTATGTATTCACGTATTAGAGCCGCAAACATTGCAATAAAGAACCTGGTTGAGCCAAAATTTGATAAAGGGAAAGCGAATAAATTACTCGGAGAAGCCTATTTTTTTAGAGCGTACTATCATCAACAATTGTTGCGTTTTTACGGTGGGGTTCCTTTTGTAAAAAATGTAAGCCGTCTGACGGATAACGATTTTATGGTTTCAAGAAATACCTATGAAGAATGTGTCAATGCGATCGTGAGTGACCTTGATAGTGCTTCACTTTTATTGAAAACTGCGACTTTTATCAAAGGTCGTGTAAGTGAGACAGCTGCATTAGCTTTAAAATCTAGAGTACTATTATATGCTGCTAGTGACCTTCATGATGCAAGTAAAGCAAAAGCAAAGTCTACTTTGTTAGCTGGATATACAAATCCTGAATATTTAATGTACACCAGCGGTAACCAAGCCGAGCGTTGGACGAAGGCAAAAAATGCTGCTAAAGAGGTGCTAAATCATAGTGAATTTGCGTACAAACTTGATTTAAGTGCTGCAGAATCATCAGATAATGGTACGGCAAATTACATGGCTTTATCCCTGGGTGGTGGAAGTAAATCGGCTGATGCGTCAGCTATAAAAGATCTGATTTTAGGAAGGTTTTTTATTGATGAAAAAGATGAGCGGGGTGGTTGGGTAGGACGTGACAATGGGCCAAATGGTTATCACAACTGGGCAGGAAATACACCGATTCAACTTCTTATTGATGATTACGAAACGCAATCTGGTCAACGATTTGATTGGTCCAATGCCACTATGGCGGCTAACCCATATCAGAATCGGGACCCACGATTAAAAGCAACTGTACTCTATGATGGTGCTGATTGGAAACCAAGGACAGCTGATGTTAAAACAAGAGATCCTTATAATCAGATCCAGACTGGTCAATATGAAATTATAAATGGACAGGGACAAAAGACGATTCAATTTGGCTTAGATACAAGAAAGAGTCCGATTGAAGACTGGAATGGATCTCGAACAGGTTATTATATTCGTAAATTTACTGATCCAGATCCAGCGATGGAAGACCAAAATACAAGACAACGTATTCCTTGGCCATTGTTCCGCTATACGGAAGCCGTATTGAACTATGTAGAAGCTTGCATCGAGTTGGGCGAAGATGTGGAGGCTAAGACTTGGTTAAATAAAATTCGTTTCAGAGCAGGTATGCCCGCAATTACCGAAACTGGATCGGCATTAAAAAGCCGTTATAGAAATGAACGTCGGATTGAGCTAGCTTACGAAGAACATCGCTTTTTTGATGCTAGACGTTGGATGATTGCCGCTGAGACATTAGGCCGAAAGGCGAATATTATCAATATTACGGGAACACTAAAAGATGGTAAAAAAATAACCATTTATAAATATGATCCGAGCAATTACACGTATAAATACGTGGTATCCAATATAGATCCAGGAATTGAAAATAGAAGTTGGGACGACAAAATGTATTTTACCTCTATACACAGAGATGAGATGAATAGAAATACTAAACTAATTCAAAATCCAGGTTATTAATACTGAAAAGCCCTTCTTTAATAGTAAGAAGGGCTTTTTAAAGAATTAATTTTTCTTTTGAGTAATATTAGGCAATAAGCCTGTAACTATTCCAATTAGTGGAAGATAAGCACAGATGTTGAATACATATTCAATTGAAGTACGATCTGCGAGCCAGCCCAACACAGCTGATCCAATACCCCCCATGCCAAAGGCAAAACCAAAAAATAAGCCTGCAATCATACCAACCTTTCCGGGGATAAGCTCCGTCGCATAAACCAAGATAGCTGAAAATGCCGAGGAGATGATCAAACCAATTATAATAGCAAGGATAATGGTTAGTCCAAGTCCTACATGAGGTAATAGCAAGGTGAAAGGCGCCGCTCCAAGAATAGACACCCAAATAATTAGTTTACGACCATATCGGTCTCCCAAGGGACCACCCAATATGGTCCCGGCGGCAACAGAAGCAAGAAATATAAATAAATAAATCTGAGATTCCTGAACAGAAACATGGAATTTATTGATCAAATAGAAGGTGAAGTAGCTGGTCATTGAAGCCATGTAAAAATATTTGGAGAAAATGAGTACCAATAAAATCACAAGTGCAAATATTACTTTTGATTTCGGCAGGTCAGCTTTTAGAGCACTAACAGAAGTTGTTTGTGTCTTAGGCTTGAGGTGTATTTGATACCAATTACCAACGTAAGTAAGAATCATAACGGCTATAATGGCCAATACGCCAAACACGCCGATGTATTGTTGGCCCAAAGGGATAACAATAAGCGCTACAAGAAGGGGACCTATTGCACCACCAGCATTACCGCCGACTTGAAAGATAGACTGTGCGAGCCCTTTTTTGCCGCCGGAAGCTAAATGAGCAACTCGAGATGCTTCTGGATGAAAAATAGACGATCCCATCCCAATAAGGCTTACAGAAAGGAGAATGTAAATAAAGTTTGACGCAAATGAAATGCATATCAAACCGGCTAAAGAGAAAAACATCCCAATGGCAAGTGACCGAGGTGTAGGGTTTTTATCTGTATACAAACCAACGAAGGGCTGCAAAATAGAGGCGGTAAGCTGAAAAACTAACGTTATAATACCAATTTGGGTAAAACTAAGGGCATAATTTGACTTTAACATGGGATACACTGCTGGGATGACAGATTGAATCAGGTCATTGAGCAAGTGTGAAAGACTAATCGCAAATAAAATCGGATAGACAGTTTCGGAACTTTTCCAAGATCCACTCGGGTTTAGTGATTGTGTTTTCATAAAGGAAATATTCATCAGGTCATCTGATGTTTTAGTTGATAAAAATAGAATATATTGAGATTGATAGTTTGCATATGCTACAGGAAAATTACAGTTGCTGGATAATTCGGTTCGCAATATCAACAGCTTTTTTCACTTCTTTATCTTTAATTGCCAACATCAGTTCCTCGTGTTGCTGTTGTGAAGTTAAGAAGGGGACTGTATCCTTATAAATAGTCATGAAGAACTTATTGACATGCTCAGACAAGGTTGTATATAAAGCGGTCAAAATACTATTTCCACATGATTCAGCAATTGCACTGTGAAAGGCAATATCAGCATTAACGCATGCGGTCAAATTTCCCATTTCGGCATATTTAGCTCTATTTTTAAGTGCCTGCGCCATATCTTTGAGACCTTTCGAAGTACGATTTAAGGCTGCTTTTTCAATAATTCGCAACTCTAATACGTGTCTAACTTCAAAAATATCGTTAAAATTGGCTTTTTCAATTTTTGAATCAAGGGCATGATGACCCGTACTACTTTTGACAAAAGTACCAAGCCCCTGTTGCACATTTAGATAGCCTGATTGACTTAAATATTTGACAGCTTCACGAATGCTGGATCTGCCCACAGCAAATTGCTTCATCAATTCTGGTTCCGTAGGAAGTTTAGATTCTACAGGAAATTCACCCAATTTGATTTTTTCTTCTATTGCCGCGGCAACTTCCTCCGCCAAGGATCTTCGTACGATAGCTTCAGTCTTCATATAGTCATATCATCTGATGATTGTAAAGGTAGTAGAATTTTTTGAATTCTTAGTTATTTTCAAAAATTTGATCAAACTAACCGAATATTGTTACGACTACAACAGATATTTATTACAGGGTTTGCTGAATTAAATTTATTAGCAGTTTTGGATTAATTAACAGAGAGGCTGGTCCTCCAATGTATTTATCTAAAACTTAAAAACATGAAAAAATTAATGATGAGCGTCGTAGCCTTGGCTTTAATGTCATCTGCTACTTTTGCAAAAACAGGTCCAAAAGCGGTCGACAACAGCGTTGTTGAAAAATCAATGATTTACGAATCACAAACTGGAAAAACTAATTTGAATATTGTGAGCGAAGCCAAAGAGATCAAGCTCGGAAAGTCTCGTACGCTATGTAGATTGACGATGAGTATCTATAATACAAGTGGTCAGTTGATCGAAACTCAGGTTCTAACATACACCAGCTATGGAGCCAATGATATGTATTATAGTAGCTGTGGTGCATGGTTTAGCGCTACCATTCAGAATTACCAAAACTACTATGGTAATCCTAATCATTAAGTATCAATTAATCAAATGATGTAGCGGGGCTAGTATCCCCGCTCATATTTTCCGCAATACAACCAAAAGGAAACTTCTATTTACGATCCTACTACGACAATGAAGATGGCTGCTACATGCGAACATGGGATGAGGTAGACAGGTGACGATGTTAGAAAATCGAGGTACCACTTAGCTAATTAAATTGATCGTATTCGGACATTACATGTCCGAATACGATCAATGCATATTAAAACACTATGATATCAAACTGTATTATAGCGACTTATGTTTTTGGCAATAAAATTGGCATTAGATTAAAATGAAGAATTACAAAGCTAAAGATTGATAGGATAGAAGCTTTGTATTACCATTTAAATGATCATAAATAAAATGAAAGCTTTACCAATTACTGGAATTTTTGCGATACTAGTGTCAACCGCATTTGCTCAAACGACCCATCAAAAAATAAATGAGATTTCTCATGTAGAATCCAGTCTAATACCCCCTGTTCGTTTTGAGGGTGAACCGACATGGAATATTATATCGCGTATGGAATTCTATCAGGTTCCAGGGGTAAGCATCGCTGTGATAAAAAACTCTGAAGTATTATGGAGCAAAACTTATGGCTTTGCCGATCTCGATTCGAAAACGCCTGTCAGGTCAAATACCTTATTTCAGGTGGCCTCCATGAGCAAGCCTGTAAGTGCATATGCCGCACTGAAGGAAGTTGAGCTTGGCAAGTTGGAATCCAATGTCGATGTGAATTTGTACCTAAAATCTTGGAAAATACCTGAAAATGACTGGACCAAAGGGGAAAATGTTACACTAAAAAATATCGTTAGCCATACTGCGGGACTTACTGTAAGTGGATTCCCGGGTTATCGGATAACAGACCCAATTCCTACAGCTGTTGAAGTACTGAGTGGTGTAAAGCCAGCTAATACACCTATGGTTTATGTTGATAAACTTCCTGGCTCAAATTTTCGATATTCAGGCGGTGGGTATACGGTACTTCAACAGATGCTCGTTGACATTGAAGGAAAAGATTATGGCAGTATTATGGAAGAAAAGGTACTCTCACCTTTGGGTATGAAAAATAGCACTTTTGCCCAGCCTCTTCCTGAATCGAAAAGACAATTTGCGGCGACGGCTTATACGATGGATGGCAAAAAGGTCGAAGGAAGATATCATGTCTACCCGGAACAGGCGGCTGCGGGCCTATGGTCAACAGCAGAAGATTACGCTAGATTCGTAATCGATATTCAACGGACCTTAAATGGCAAAAGTAGTCTTGTTATCTCTAAGAAGATGGCAGAAGAATTCACAAGTCCCTATATTGAACCTATTATAGGATTAGGTGTATTCCTAGAAGATTATAACGGCTCATCTTATTTTTGCCATGGTGGATGGAACGAAGGCTTTAGCTCCTATTTTATTGGAAATAAAACAAGCGGTGATGGAGTAGTTATTCTTACGAACACAAACAAACCTGAATTTATCAACGAACTTGTCCGAGCGGTCGCATTAACTTATCAATGGCCCAATTATCTAGCTCCAATAAATAAAATTTTGCCACTAAGTCCTCAAGAACTACATGACAATAGTGGACGTTATAGATCTGGAAGATATGGTGTTATAAGGGTCTATAATCAAAATGGCAAGCTAATGTCAGCCCAAAATCTAGACAAGCCTGTAGAATTGGTTAAAGTGTCGGCAAATACATTTGCTATGCGAGATCGAAACGTAAACGTCATATTTTCAAGGGATACCGAAAGCGGTCAATATGAGCTTGTACAGATTTTGCGCGATAAAAAGATTTATTCCAGAAATCCGAAAGTCAATGCAAATGACCGGACTCCGCTGGAGCTTATTTTAGAAGGGAATTTCGAGGATGGATTAAAAGCTTATCAAAAAGCAAAAGAACAGGATAGTTCCAATGATTTGCTTTCAGAAGGTTTCCTGAATGGCGTAGGTTATGAACTGCTCAATCAGCATAAAATAAGTCAAGCTGTTGATATATTTAAAGTGAATACGATGCTATATCCTAAAAGTGAAAATGTTTATGATAGTTTAGCGGAAGCCTACCTGAAATCAGGACAAATAGATAACGCTAAAGAGAATTATCGAAAAGTTTTTGAAATTAATCCTAAAAATGAAAAAGTCAGTAAGATTTTAGAAACGTTATGACATAAATATATTGAGTTTTTTTTTGCTAATTTGCGACCATGTCAAATCAAGCTAATAATTATCGATTGTTTTCCAAGGAAATTCTCTCACTTTGGAAAAGCCAGGATGTATCATATATTAAAGTTGAAGAATTATCCATTGTTGAAGGAATCACTTTTTTTGAACTTATACCAGATTCCGAACTGTTGGATGAAGGTGGGGTAGAAACACTTTATGCTATAGATTCTGAAGATGTGGAGGATATGTTGGTGTTTAGCAAAAATATTCGTTTTGTTGTCCACGACATTTATTTGGATGAAGATTAAGTAAATTAGCTATTAATGATCGACAATTCAAACGGTATTGTCGGTCATTAATGTACAGCATTAGGCTGATCTAGGGATAAACTAACTTCTCATATTCAATCTTTCTTCCTGAAGATCTAGTAAACGAAGGTGTTTTCGAATGATCTCTTCGTCCAATAAAAGTTCCTCACGGTTTTTATTGATAAGCCAAATGCGCTGGGTTTCGAGGATATCGATATAGATTTTACGATATTCGGCGTAATTAATGATGATCTCGGAGCTCCGCAGTTGATTTTCATACTTCTGTAGTTGATCCTTCAAGGTAGGAAAACTTTCAACTTTGTCCGCGTAATCATTACGAATCTTGTCAACGGCGACTTGGGCCAATCTGTTCTGGATTTCATAATCGATCTCCTTTTCACTTCTAATAAAGTCTCTATCTACTAATTTGATTTTTCTTAATATAAAAGGGAGCGTCAAGCCTTGAACGAGTAGGGTTAACAGAATCACAACAAATGTGATGAAAAGAATAAGGTTTCGTTGAGGGAAAGGAGATCCATCAGCTAAAGTTAATGGGATGGATAGTGCTGCTGCCAAAGAAACGACACCACGCATTCCCGTCCAGCCGATAATCATTGGCGTTTGCCAACCCGGTGATTGAGCATCTGCAACCGTTATAAAATTTCTCATAATCAAGGTGGTAATTACCGCAGCATACCCTGCAAAAACTCGTACAAGAATAAGGACTATTGTAACGGCTACGCCATAGCCAATAGCAGTAGAAATATTGGTATCACCCAATCCAGAAACAATTTCTGGTAAATCTAATCCGATAAGCATAAAGACGATGCCATTCAACAGAAAGCAGAAGCTTTCCCATACGGTTACTGTCCGGATCCGGGATGCACTGCTCAAAAAATCGTGACTACGATAAGAGAGAAATAAGCCGCCACTGACAACCGCAAGAACCCCAGAAGCGTGGAGCTGTTCCGCTACCAAATACATCGAGAACGGTGCAATAAAAGTTAGCAATATATCTGTATTGGAATCGGTTGGCAAAAGTTTGTGCATTTTCAGAAAAACATAGGCAATTGTCAGTCCGATTCCCACGCCACCAATACACATCCAAATAAAGCTTCCGGCGGCTTGGTACCATACATATTGGCCAGTAGCTGCAGCAATCATTGCAAAGCGAAAAATTATTAAAGAGGAAGCATCATTCAACAAACTTTCACCTTCCAGTATGGACGCCAGCCTTTTGGGTACCTTCACGAATTTTAAAATTGCACCGGCACTAACCGCATCAGGAGGGGAAACTATTCCACCCAATAGAAAACCGAGCGCTAAAGAGAATCCTGGAATAAAATAGTTGGCAAAAACGGCAACGGATAATGCTGTAAAAAAGACGACAACAAAGGCAAAGCTGAAGATAATCCGACGCCATCGCCAGAGTTCTTTCCAGGAAGTTGACCAAGCTGCCTCGTAGAGGAGTGGCGGTAAAAAAATAATGAATATCAATTCGGGTTCTATCTTTATAGGAGGAACTCCCGGGATGAAACTTATTACAAGTCCCGCTAATACGAGTAAAACAGGGTATGCAACCTGAATTTTCTTCGCCAGCATGATCAACATAGTGATTAGTAGGACTAAAAAAAGGTAAAACTCAAAATTCTCCAACATATGTAAATTTTAGGTACATAAATATAGATCAAATTCTAGAAATATTTAAACTAGCTAGGCGGTATTCACGGTTGCCTGCGAATTGCTACAAGCAAATCATCTACCAACTGGATAATTGAAGACAACATGTTTTAACTTAGATTCCTATGGTAAATGTTCCTAAATTAGGCAAAATTTGTCTTTGACTTTACCCCAAGATTTAAAATATTGGATGGTGTCACTATAAACAAAGCTTCGTCTTTTAGGAGTTTTTACTTAAAATCTTGTTTAAACAGCTGCATAGGGCTATATTTTAGAAGTAACAACGCGAAGTTGTTAGAATACAACGATAAGTGGCATAATTACAACTGGAGGTATTTCTCTTTTCGCCGTAATTACAGATTACCCTGAATATCTTTGTGACGTTGAAAACCATAATAGACAATAATTATGAATAACAAAAAATTAGGCAATAAAATTGCCAAGGTGCGCAAAGAGGGAAATATGTCGCAAGCGCAGCTCGCTGAACTTTTGTTCGTTAGCCCCCAAGCGGTTGGAAAATGGGAGCGGGGAGAGTCTCTGCCAGACTTTATATCACTAAACAGGCTTACGGAAATATTCGCAGTAGATCTAAACTACTTCGCCGAAAATTCAAAAATAGAAGATAGTGAACGAAGTCAAAAGGTAGTAATTGGAACGCTAAAGGAAAAGGCCGAAAATTCTCTAGAAGATGCAAAATTTTTTATTACTGAGCAAAAACAGTTACTGACTGATTTTAGCGGTAATACGCTAGCCGAAACTAATTTTTCCGGCGTAAATGCGCCAAAGCGAAAATTTCTCGGAAGTGAGCTTCGTGGTTCAGACTTTAGTACGGCAGATTTCACAGCAAGCATTTTTAAAGGAAGTGATATCCGCGATGCTAATTTTGATTCCGCAAACCTTACGGACTGTGCATTCTCCGCTAGCAATATGACAAATGCAAATTTCAGCAAGACTATCCTAGTAGGTACAGAATTCTGCGCATCGGAATTGAACAATACTAAATTTAATGGTATAAAGTTGACTGATGTAAAATTTACAGCGTCGGATCTCAGAAGAACTATTTTTGAAGACTGTGAATTTAATGGTGTTAGTTTTAAGTCTTGTGATATGAGAGGCATAAGCTTCGATGGGCAAGTTTTTGTGGATGTAAAATTCGATAATGCAGACCTAGCAAACAGTTCATTTAGCGGGGTGATTCTTAGAAATGTTTCCTTTCGGCCAACCTTTGCGCTTACGAATAAATATTATAAGAGTATTAAAACTATTGATTTTGACGGAGCATCAATGGACAAATTAACCTATGCAGCTCTGAAGGGAGTAGGCGTAACGCTTGAGAATATTGTCCTCCTATAAACAACACTGTATATACAAAAGGCATGGTTCTGCAGGTATGAACCATTGCCTAAGTGTAGTTGCTATACCAATGAAATCCATCAATTTTGGGAGGCTAAATTAGGAGAGTCAATAGTGCAGAATCGGAAAGCTGAATCATTTGAAATCCAAAATACGCTAGACTAAATTATCAAAGAAAGATTGGGAGACGAGTAGTATTCACGATTTCTTTCATCACAAAATAACTTTCCATATGTCTGATTCCTTTGATTGTTGCCAGCTTATTAAAATTGAATTCGTGATAGTGATCGACATCCTTAACCATGACCTTTATTTGATAGTCAAATGCGCCCGTTACGTGAAAACACTCGACTACTTCCGGAAATTTTTGTATCTCTTCCATAAATAACAAGGCACTTTCATTGGAATGTTTTTCCATACTGATGGATACGAGCACCATTAGATTAAGATCAAGTTTTCTTCTGTCCAGCAGAAAGACTTTCTGCTTAAGAACAGAGGTTGCTATTAATTTCTTAATGCGTTCGTATACGGGAGTCATCGATAAATTAACACGGTCAGATATTTCCTTGTTACTTATATTAGCATCCTGTTGCAACAGGTCCAGAAGCATGAGGTCTTTCTCATCCAATTTCATGATCGTAGTAAATTAAATCTAAAAAAAGTATATCTAAGACTATAGTTAGATCGTATATACTAGTAAATGATATCTAACCATATTATTTTACTAAAATAGCTATAATTACAGATATATAACACTATCATTTAAACTATATGTAGTAAATTTAGGTTAGTTAATTACTATCAATTTACCAACCTAAATAAAATTATGAGTGAGCCTCAATTAAAAAAAGTCCTTGGTCCTGTTATGTTATGGGGATTAGGTGTAGGCTATGTTATCTCGGGAATGTATTTTGGATGGAATCTCGGTTTGGCGGAAGGCGGCACATTGGGATTGGCCATTGCTACAGTATTCGTTATTATCATGTACCTTACATTTACCTTCAGCTATACAGAGCTGGCTTGTGCGATCCCTCGGGCTGGCGGAGCCTTTGAATATGCCAATCGAGGCCTGGGCAAGCATTTGGGATTTGTCGCCGGTATTGCACAAAATATCGAGTTTGTTTTTGCACCGCCTGCCATTGCCGCTGCTATAGGTGCTTATCTACATTTACTACATCCTTCGGTTGACTATCTTATTTTTGCGATTGGGGCCTATGTGATTTTCACTTCAATGAATATATTGGGGGTTAAGCTCGCTGCATCATTTGAATTGGTTGTAACTGTTCTTGCGGTTATTGAATTACTGATATTTGCAGGCGTTACATTTCCAGCTTTCGAATTTTCCAACCTTAAGCACAACGCATTGCCCAATGGGTTCTCGGGTATTTTTGCTGCTATTCCGTTTGCCATCTGGTTTTTTCTCGCTATTGAAGGTGTGGCCAATGTCGCTGAGGAAACTATCAATCCACAGAAAAATGTATTAATCGGCTTTGGATCGGCCATAGTGACTTTAGTTGTGCTTTGTATCATTACATTTTTATCGGCGGTGGGTGTCGGCGGTTGGGAGTCTGTTGTGTATCCTGTCGGAAGCACTGAACCGTCAGATTCCCCGTTGCCACTTGCTATTGCACATGTCATTGATAATCGCCATATTCTTTATAAATTACTTATAGGTGTTGGTCTATTGGGTCTTATAGCCTCATTTCATGGTATCATTCTCGCTGGTGGCAGAGCTACCTTCGAATTTGGGAGAATGGGTTATGCACCGTCGATTCTTGGAAAAGTACATCAACGATTTAAGACTCCGGCCAATGCACTCTTAATCAATATGGCTATTGGCATCATAGCATTATTGACCGGGAAGACCGCAGGCATTATTACCATCGCATGCTTTGGGGCAATCTGTCTTTACATTATATCCATGTGGTCATTTTTTGCTTTGCGAAAAAAGGAACCTGACCTGGAACGCCCATTCAAAGTTCCGTTGTATCCGCTGTTTCCATCGATTGCGTTGATTATCGCTGTCGTGTGTCTCATTGCAATGATATATTATAACCCATTGACAGCTCTATTATTCTTTGGGCTTGTCATCTTATCATACCTTTATTTCCTAATCTTCCTTGACAAGGACAAAACCATCGAATTATGATAACTAAAAATGAAATTATTTCCAAACTGAAAGCATGCACAAGTACTCACGTTAAAGTTGCCGTTGCAGATATAGACGGGGTCTTACGTGGAAAATTCATGCATCGCGATAAGTTTATCTCTGCACTGGACAATGAATTTGGATTTTGTTCGGTGGTGTTTGGATGGGATGTTAACGATCAGGTTTATGACAATGTGGAAATTACAGGCTGGCATACGGGATACGGCGATTTCCCGGCACGTATTGATAGAAATACTTTTCGACAGATTCCCTGGCAGGAGGATATTCCCTTTTTTCTAGCTGATTTTGAGTCTCCGCTTTCTCAGGACCAAAATGTGTGTCCAAGAGCTCTCCTTAAAACCATAATTTCACAATCGGAGACTGCTGGATTTAAACCAATTTTTTCACAGGAATTTGAATGGTTTAATTTCGTGAAAGCCAATGATGTCTCTTCCCAAAATAGTTTTAGAGATATGACACCAATCACATCAGGTATGTTTGGCTATTCTATCTTACGGATGTCCGACAATTATGGCTTTTTTCAGGATCTTTTAGCCATGCTCGAAAGATTCGACGTACCTCTTGAGGGTCTACATACGGAGACCGGGCCAGGTGTACTGGAAGCAGCTATCCAATGTAGTGATGCCCTTGAAGCTGCTGATAGGGCTACGCTCTTTAAATCTGCCGTTAAAGAAATTGGGAAAAAACATAATATTACCGCGAGTTTTATGGCTAAACAGACAAAGGATTTACCAGGTTGCAGCGGCCATGTGCATCAAAGTCTTTGGGATCTCAACAAACAGAGTAACCTCTTTTATGATAAAGAAGATGAACTCGGAATGAGCCAGTTGATGAAGCATTTTCTTGCTGGGCAATTGTATTGTTTACCTGATATTCTACCGTTATTGGCGCCTACTGTTAATAGTTATAAAAGGCTGACTGAAGGAGCATGGGCACCTACAACCCTGACCTGGGGCATCGATAATCGTACTACAGCACTCCGGGTCATTGAAGGTGGCCCTAAAGCCACGCGCATTGAACACCGTGTTGTCGGTTCAGATGTGAACCCTTACTTGGCCATAGCAGCATGTTTGGCTAGCGGGTTGTACGGCATCAAACATAAATTGCCATTGGACAATCGACATACTATCGGAAATGGTTATGAAGATCTGCAACATGGCGTATTACCAAGAAATCTCTACGATGCGACCACTCGAATGGCGCAATCGCAAATAGCATCCGAGTTGTTTGGCCAAAAGTTTGTCGATCATTTTTGTAAATCAAGGTTATGGGAATGGCGACAATTTTCAGAGCAAGTAACAGATTGGGAAACAAAAAGATATTTTGAAATTATATAACTGAACGATGGATACAGCAAAAATTTATGGTTTTAATTTTCCTACACCGATCCGTTTTGGTGCTGGAGTGATCGACGAGCTCCCAGGCTATTTATTGGCCAATGGACTTAGTCGCCCTTTATTGGTAACGGATCCGACTATTGCCGAACTGCCATTTTTTAAGGAAGTTCAACAAAAGCTGACGAACAAAGGGATCGACGTTATTGTCTTTCATGATTTGCACAAAAATCCAGTAAAATCTGATGTCCTTTTGGGAGGAGATGTCTTTAGAGGGCAAAATAGAGATTCAATTATTGGCGTTGGTGGTGGAGCAGCACTCGACGTAGCACGGGCAATTGCCTTGCGCGCAAATCATCATCGTGATTTATTTGATTACGACGATCTGATCGGAGGCGATATCTATGTGACCAATGAGATACCACCATTGATTACTGTACCTACGACCGCTGGGACCGGGAGTGAGGTGGGCCGTAGTGCTATTATTTCAGAAGATGAAACCAAGAAAAAACGAATTCTGTTTAGTCCGAGATTGATGGCAAAAATTGTATTTGCCGATCCTTTGCTTACAATGGACCTGCCACCGTTTATTACGGCGGCAACGGGAATGGACGCACTTACCCACAATATGGAAGCATATTTGGCCAAAGGGTACCATCCAATGTGTGATGGTATTGCGCTTGAAGGAATGGCCATGGTGGCTACTTCGATTGAGTGCGCTACAAAAGAATCTGACTTACAATCGCGCTCTAAAATGCTTTTGGCATCATTGATGGGAGCTGTTGCATTTCAGAAGGGATTAGGAGTCGTTCATAGTTTAGCGCATCCGCTTTCTTCGCTCCTCGATACTCATCATGGACTGGCCAACGCGGTAAATCTTCCTTATGGCATGCAGTTTAATTATGCGGGTTTTGAAGATCGTTTCGATAAGATGGCCATGGCTTTGGGGCTTGGCAACAATGCTGGAGACAAGGTTGTTGACTATCTGTTTGACCTCAATGTGCGTTTGGGACTGCCTACACAGTTATCCGCAATTGGCGTAAAAAAGGAACATTTGCAACCTTTATCAGAACTTGCGCTTGCAGATTTCTGTCACCCATCGAACCCAAAGCCTGTTAGTAAAGCAGATTTTCTTGCAATTTATGAAACCGCATACGAAGGAAAATGATATGTTAAAAATCGGTATTAGTGCCTGTTTTTTTTATCCAGACCCCGAGAGGACAGTCTTTGGCCACAAATCACTGAGTTATATGGAAAATGATATGGCTCGATGGATAAGTAAAAAAGGTGTTCTTCCTATATTATTGCCGGATCTTGAAGAATCATTATTAGCGGACATCTTACACCAGATGGATGGTATAGTTCTTCAAGGTGGAAGCGATATAGCTCCTCAACATTATGGCGAGGAACCTATCGGCCCCTGGAAAGGGGACCCTTATCGGGATCAATACGAGCTAAAAATATTGGATTATGCCATCAGAAATCATAAGCCGGTCTTAGGCATCTGTCGGGGATTTCAGTTGATGAACGTGTATTTTGGAGGTACAATGTATCAGGATATCGTTAGTCAGCTTCCTCATTCGGCTGTTCATCGCTCAGCAAGTTTATATGATACAATCAATCATCCGGTCCATATAGAGGCAGGAACACTTTTCGACAGACTATATGGCCATGTTGCCAATCCATTGGTCAACACGGTACATCATCAGGCTGTTAAAGATCTTGGCCGTGATCTCGAAGTCTATGCACGCTCGGAAGACGGATTTATCGAGGCCTTTGGTTATACCAAAGAAGCGGCTGGGAAAGTTATGGGTGTTCAATGGCATCCCGAATTTTCCCAAACACAGAAGGGAATACTTTTAGATGAAAATTTGATTTTTAATGTTTTTATTGAACATGCAAGACAACATAGAAATTAGAAATCCTGCAACTGGCGCTGTAGCGGCAACGTTGCCTTCCACCACAACAGTTGAGTTGGAAAATACACTATCCTTACTAAAGCAAGGACAGCACACATGGGCAAAAGTTCCTTTAAAGGATCGTTTAGAGTGCATCATACAATTTGGGCAGCTGACCTTGGCAAATAAACAGGAGCTTGCAGAGATCCTTACCAAAGAAACGGGCAAACCCATAACACAATCGCTTAATGAAATTAACGGAGCACAGAACCGCATTGAACATCTCCGAAAAAATGCTGAAAGATGGCTTTCAGAAGAAGTTATTGTGCGTGATGGCGCAACGCTAGAACATATTCGATATGAACCACTTGGTGTAATTGCCAATATTTCTGCATGGAATTTCCCTTATAATGTCGGCTTCAATGTTTTTCTCTATGCCTTGGTTGCGGGCAATGCTGTTCTCTATAAACCTTCTGAATTTGCCACGTTGACAGGCTTGCAGTTTGCAAAATATCTTTATCAGGCAGGCGTACCTGATAATGTATTTCATTGTGTTGTAGGAGATGGGCGGATTGGCGAGCATATCTTATCATTGCCATTGGACGGCTATTTTTTTACTGGATCCTATAAGACAGGAGTACATATTGCCAAAACCGTAGCAAATAAATTAGTTCCAGTCCAGCTTGAGTTAGGCGGGAAGGATCCGCTGTATGTCACTGAGGATGTCAAAGATATAAAACAGGCGGCAGTGTCGGCAGCTGAAGGCGCTTTCTACAATAATGGGCAGAGCTGTTGTGCTGTTGAACGTATCTATGTTTCAGAACAGATATACGATCAGTTTGTCGAGGCATTTATTGAGGAAGTGGCGTCCTATCGGGTGGGCGATCCATTCGCTGAAGATACATTTATTGGCCCTTTAACCAGAGCTGCTCAACTGGACGTTCTTGAAGAACAAGTGAAAGATGCCCTTGAAAAGGGAGCAATACTGCGGTTGGGCGGACACGCATTAGAAGGTGAGGGATATTATTATGCCCCAACTGTATTCGAACATTGTAATCACAATATGGCACTTATGCGTGAAGAGACTTTTGGTCCGCTGATAGGTATACAAAAGGTATTTTCAGACGAGGAGGCAATAACGCTGATGCAAGATACGACGTATGGCCTTACTGCAGCAGTGTTTTCTTCCGATCAGGACAGAGCAATGGATATCCTTGGCAAAATGGATACAGGAACAGTATATTGGAACTGCTGCGATAGGGTAAGCCCTAATGTACCTTGGTCCGGGCGGAGAAATTCTGGTTTAGGTTCAACTTTGTCGGCTCAAGGTATTCGGGCATTTGTTCAGCCTAAAGCCTATCATTTAAGACCCCTATAATTCATATCTATTTTACAGATATAGCCCATTATGCCGATAGTTCATCGGATAATGGGCTTTCCCATTTATACGATGTTATAAGCCTAGGTCCATAAAATATTGAAACCATATTATCCTCTTAAAGAGCTATTCAAAATGAAAGATGAGTGCGTAGGGATTATTAGCTCGCCGCGTGGTAAAGCTGTCACCAAAGCGATTTATGTCGATGAGATAGATACGCAAGTCGTCACTTAGGAGATATAAACTAAATGAATTCGCTAAAAATGCTTGAAGACTCTCGCAACATTTTCTATTTTTGTTACAAACAGAATAGAGATGAGCAATGAAGTGACAGGTTTGAAGCGCGTAGCCACACTATGTATATTAAGAAATAAAGATAAGTTTCTATTGCTAAAGCGCCTTAAAGAACCCAATAAAGATATGTATGTTCCCGTTGGTGGGAAATTAGACCCATTTGAAAACCCGGACGATGCAGTGGTTCGTGAGGTCATGGAAGAAACAGGAATCCATATCACTTCAAAACAATTTTGTGGCATGTTAACCGAAACATCACCGGTCAATTACAATTGGATCAGCTATGTATATGTATCGGATATCGAATATATAGAGGCACCCTATTGTAATGAGGGTGACCTCGAATGGATCTCTGCAGACGAACTGGAATCTATTCCGACCCCTTTAACCGATCTTTATATTTATGATTATGTGGCTAAGGGAAAACTGTTTGCTTTTAATGCCGTATATGATTCAGACCTAAACTTGACGGGGCTATGGGAACAATATGATGGTACCAAGATCAAGTAAACTACTTAAATTGAATTAAAATTAGAATGATTATCAATAAAACTGCCATTAAAGTCATTGCATTCGATGCAGATGATACATTATGGATAAACGAGCCATATTTTCAAAAAGCAGAACATGATTTTTGCGCACTATTGGAAAATTATCTTCCACAACATGCAGTATCAAAAGAATTATTTGAAACAGAAATGAACAACCTGTCCCTCTATGGGTATGGTGTGAAAGGCTTTATTCTTTGTATGATAGAGACTGCCAGCCGTATTTCGGCTGGACAGCTATCGCTGAAGACAATAGACAAGATCATAGCGATTGGACAGGATTTATTAAAGATGCCGATTGAATTATTGGAAGGTGTCGAAGATACGCTGGTAAGGCTTAGTCCACATTATAAATTAATTGTAGCCACAAAAGGTGACCTTTTGGATCAAGAAAGAAAGCTAAAAAAATCGGGGCTCCAAAAGCATTTCCATCATGTGGAGATTATGAGCAACAAGAAAAATGAGGATTACATAAAATTATTGAACAAAATTGAATGCCCCGCCGAAAATTTTATCATGATCGGAAATTCAATCAACTCCGATGTGCTGCCAGTATTGGAATTGGGAGGGCAGGCAATACATGTCCCTTACCATGTGACCTGGACACATGAGCAAGCTAGTGATGAGATTAAACCAAGCAATTTTCTTCAGGTAGAAAGTCTGAATCAACTACTACCGATTCTGCTTTAATCTAAAATGCGTATCTAGATGCGCATTTTTAGTCATTTCAATACCACTATTTTTAATCGTTATCCTCCATACCGATCTGCAGTCGGTTCAGTGCATTCGTCAAAATGATCCTCGCGGTTAGGTCGACGATCTGTTTATCGCCGAACACAAAGCATTAACTGACTATTCCCCTGCAAAGAGCTGCGAAACAATTAACTGATTTCTTTTGTTATTCATTAGTACAGTTAACCTTTCACATGGCAATAATTACGAAATATCTATTTTTCTTTTTACCTCTTTTTATTTTAAGCTGTAAGAGCAACCAGCAAAAAGGGGATACTTTCTATTTTGGTGGAAATATTGTAACGATGGAAGATGATTTTCCTCAAGTAGATGCTTTAGTATTAAAAGACGGGAAGATTCTTTTCGTTGGTAACCGGAAAGAAGCAGATCCCTATATAGGAGAAAACACCAAACAGATCGATTTAAAAGGAAAAACTTTATTGCCTGGCTTTATTGACGCCCATGGCCATATCAATTCAAGAGCAGGGATGGAACAGGCAATAGATTTATCTCCAAGTCCATACGGTACCGTTAATTCAATACCCGATCTTCAAAAGGCTCTATTAACAGTTATTAAGCAAACAAAACTGGGGGCGGCTGTTCCTGTATTAGGAAATGGTTATGATGACGCCATCATGCGTGAGCATCGTCATCCGACTCGTCAGGAATTGGATGCCGTCAGTACGACAAATCCCATTATTGTCATTCATGCTTCTGGTCATGCAAGCGTTGTCAATAGTGCGATGTTGAAGTTATTAGGTATTGCCGAAAATGTGAAAGACCCCGAGGGAGGGCATTATGGCCGAAGCCCTGATAATCGACTAAACGGTAAATTGGAAGAAAATGCTTCTTTCGCCGCGTTGGTGAAGTTAACGGATATGATTCCCAAGCCCAAACAGGCAGAAGATAAACTATCCCAATCCCTAAAAGATTTTGACAAAGCGCAGGACGAATGGCTTAGTTATGGTCAGACAACGATCTGTGATGGACGTTCGATGGGAGTGAGTGTTGGCCTGTTAAAGGAAGCCGCTTCGAAAAATCTTTTAAAGGCTGACGTGGTTTATTTTCCGGATTTTGAAGCAAACAAAGCCGAATGGAAATCCTTTAAACCCGATTACATGAAATACGAAAAGCACTTGAAATTTGGTGGATTTAAATTCTCGGACGATGGTTCCCCTCAAGGGAAGACAGCCTGGTTGACAGAACCATACCTCATTCCCCCAGAAGGCCAATCGGCCGACTACAAAGGTTTTCCAATTTTTTCAGATGAGACCCTCTACAATGATTTAAAAACAGTGTTTTCAAATCATATTACGGCGCAATTACATGTTAACGGCGATGCGGCTATTGATCAAGCACTTCGTGTGATCGGCAAATTGAAAACCGAAGGAATTTATAAGCCTGAGCTTAGGGCAACCTTGATACATGTGCAGAACAGCCGACCTGATCACATCGCCAAGATAAAAGAGATCGGTGTTATTCCTTCATATTTTTCGTCCCATGTTTATTTATGGGGGGATTGGCACTATCAAAGTGTTTTTGGCCCCAAACGTGCGGCATTTATTAGTCCAGCTCAATCAGCAAAAAAAGCAGGAATATTGTTTACCATCCATCATGATAGTCCAGTAACACCTCCCGATCTAATGACTGGGGTGTATGCTGCGGTCAACCGGACGACACGTTCGGGTATGTTATTGGGGCCAGATGAACGTATTGATGTAAGAGACGCGCTCAAAGCAATTACGATCAATGCTGCCTATCAGTATCAGGAAGAAAAAGATAAAGGCTCTCTTAAAAAAGGAAAACTAGCTGATTTAGTTATTTTGGATCAGAATCCGTTAACAATTGACCCAAAAAAATTACGGGATGTCAAAGTAGTTGAAACCATCAAAGAAGGGAAGACAGTCTTTAAGCGAAATTGATCAATCTGCAAATCCCGTAAATAGAAAACATCATTGTAAACCACATTTTAATTCGCAATTGTTTGGGAAAAACCCACTATTATCCTATGTTTTTGCTATTCTGTTGGGAGGATGACGCTAAGTAGAAGTCCTCGTTTTCAAGCGAACCAATTGTTGAAATAAAGTAGGAGAGTTGCATAACGATACAACAGCATCAGATCTTCTTCTCTAAAAAAATTAGCGAATAATAAATCGCAGCATGCAAATATTAAATGGTCTTTAACTTTTGTGGTTTGTGACTTATCTTTATAATATAATCAGTTCAAAATTTAATTTTTTAATGAATAATTGATCTATTTTGTCATGCGGTGCAGGGAAGTTCATCTCACATAGAATCCTGCTGTTACTAAAATCAAGAAATAAATATGAAATTGATGTTGATATTTCTTTTTTCGATAAACCTTGTTTACGGTCAATCTATACCAAATTTAACAGTAGGTTATGGAGATCGGTATGATAGCCTTCCTAAATTAGTATTCAATACGGCTACAATAGAAGACTATCGTAAAACAATTAGCTCCAATAATATTGTCAATAAAACTCCTACTGTTGAAGGAAAAAACCTTTTGATTCAAACTGGCAAAGGCGAGTTAAAGTTCAAGAAATATAGTTTTTCAGCAAATCAGGGTGATGGATTTCGGGGCTGGGCGTATAAAGGCTATCTTCGCCAACTCAAAATGCATATTCTCGTAAGCAATCATGTTTCCGAATCACTAGGTTTTAGCGATTTGGTTTTACTCGATAGCGTCAACGGTACTCAGCAGACAATTGCTTCAATTGGCGACGGTGCAGTTGAAATACCTATTCCTTCTCCCAACGGATATTTTCTTGCTTACTATTACAATCAGGTATATACTTCGAATAGTTGCTTTATTGGGGTTCTTGCCGTACATAGTGGAAAAGCTCCTTTCCGAATTAAACTTTCCGAATACAACAGTTTTGAAACGGACAATTGGGCAGTGGAAAATATCAGATGGGTCGATAATACGACAATTATCATAAAAGCTTATACGCTTAAGAAAATTGACAATGCAAACAGTAAGCAGTTTGCATACTACACTGCCCGATTAAGCCAAGAGAACGCCAAGTAAGGTATAGTGACTTGCTGATCACTTGAGTAATAATGGATCAATTTATTTAATTAGGTAAAGTAGTATGTACTTTACTTCTTAAAAACTTTATGAAAATACGACATAGTATCATCATTTTAACTGCTGCAATTTGCTCTTGTAACAACCCTAACATATACCAACAAAAACGAGATGTGAAGCAATCAGAGCATCCTATTGACAGAGAAGTAGCAACCTCCCAGCAGCAGATAGATATAGTTCCAACTTCAAATACTACGAATAACGGTGGAGCTACGACATCAATAAAGTTCAATGAATTTGTTGTTTCGATTCAAGGAATGGCCATTTTTGATCTAGAAAAGATGGATCAGCTACAAAGGGATACGGTAGAGATCGATGCAGAAGTCGGAGAAAGCATCGAGGGAAGTTATATTTCTATTTTAAATGATCAGATTAGTGATTTGAAGGTGGAACAACGCTATGAAACCAGCGTAACTATTATGAACGAAGGGCCTCATTGTGATCTTACTGATTGGAAACATTTTAACTCAGACTGGAAGTCTTTAAAACAAAATAAGAATGGACTATTTTTTAGTGAAGAATATACCGATCAGGACTATCGAGCCTTTCCCAGCGTGTCTATGGACGAGTTGAGACAAAAAGTAAAAGAGCGCTGTGGTGAAGAATGGTTTAAACTTTTGGCTAAAGTAAAATCGCCAACTGAATATCCATCAACAGTCAGCGTAAGCCGGTATTTTTTAAGGATCACATGTCGTCGTAAAGACAACGGGAAAGAACTTACCAAATTTATCATTATCAAAACTCCTATGGGATGTTAGTAGTTTAGTTGCTGAATCACAAAACTACGATTTTCCAAGTTATAAATATCTATGTGAAGGAATTATGAGAAAGTAATGTACCTTCAAAAGAGTCCGTATTATTTTAACGATGGTTTTATTATTTTTGCCACCTATTGAACCAATGAAATACCAATTCAAGAACACAACGATGAAATTAAGCCTATTGACTAAAGCTATTTTTACTATAGCATTCTTATTTTTAACAGAGAATAATATTTTCGCTCAAACCAAATATCAAAAGGATTTTTACGAGTTTTGGTCTGACATCAATAAACATTACGCCTATTTAGAAAGTCAAAATATCGACTGGAATAAAGTCAAAGAGATTTATTCAGCACAAGTAGAAAAAGTTACAAACGACAACGAGTTTATTCAGTTACTTGAAGATACGTTGAATGAGCTGTACAATGGACATTCATCATTAAGCATAAATCTTAATACATCAAATAGGTTAATTCCATCGTGGTCTGACATACGTATCGAAAAAGATCAGAACAAATATTTAATAAAAGACTTAAGAAAAGGTTTTGGTGCAGATTTAGCTGGGTTAAAAATTGGTATGCAAGTAACTCTTTTCAACGGAGTATCAATAGATGAACAGTTAAAAAGTTTCTTACCTCAATTTACAGATTATCACAGTCCAAAGATGTATCAGTATGCTTTAGATATGCTTTTTGCAGGAACTCACGATAAAAAACGAGTGATTACCGTAGTTGAAAACGGAGAACGAAAAACATTTGAACCAGTGAGCTATGCCAATAGGAATGAATTGTTGTATTATAAAGTTATAAATGAAAACACGGGGTATGTCAAAATCAATAATTCATTGGGGAATAACAACTTGATTGGTGAATTTGATAAAGCTCTTGACAGTTTGATTTCTAATAAAAACCTTATTTTGGATTTGACTGAAACTCCTAGCGGCGGAAATTCAACTGTTGCGAGGGCCATTATGGGGCGGTTTGTCAATAAAGTTCTGCCTTATCAGATTCACGAATTTGATGAGAAGGATTATGACACAAAACGACATTGGGTAGAGTATGTAAGTCCACGTAAGAAAACCTACAAGGGTAATGTGTATATCCTCGTGGGGCACTGGACAGGAAGTATGGGAGAAGGGATAGCTATTGGTTTTGACGCGCTAGATAGAGCTACAGTTATTGGCACACCTATGGCGGGACTATTAGGCGCAATTTCAAATTTCCGTCTCACAGAAACAAAAATTGGATTCCAATTTCCGACTGAAAGATTGTATCATATCAACGGAATACCAAGAGAGGAATTTATTCCCAAGATTTTATGTAAAAATATCGAAGAAACATTAGAAAAAGCTAAGGAGGTGGCTTTTTAGATTAAGTAGGGGATTCCGACTCAGTTTGTCCTAAAACTTGTGGAGCAATGTTATGATCAATGTGAACAAATAAAAAGTTTATGCTTAATAAAGTTAACAATACTTTTATCCTTCTTTTGTTTATGCTTCTTTCCAACTACTGCAAAGCACAAACGGAAAATAAGAGCTTAAATATACCTGTATTTGTTAAAGGATCTACCTTTTTTAACGCGGATAAAAAAAACTGCATAGCGCTTCCATTTGGCTATTCAAATATTTCAAAACAACTGCCTGTCGACTCCATATTGTCTGCTATACAAGATCATCGCGGCTTAGAAAATCTTTATGCGCTCAAATTTGAGCAATTACTCAAAAACAATCTCGTGGTGCTACCAGAAGCATATGACGTCTCTTTTCCATTTGAGCAAGCTATCGGCAAAGAATATAATCAGATTGGAATTGCCTCTAATTTTATCCGTTATAGGGGGGATTCGCTGCATTTTTTAGCTGTATATAATGCAGTCCGTTATAACGAACCATTCGTGGAAAAAATATATCTAATTTCAGTAAAGAATGGGAATCCAGTTGATGTAAAAAGAATATATCTTTATCATGAGGGAGAAATGGGATTCACGAACTATACATTATTTTATATAGATAAAAATTTTATAATCTCATTGCGGGATTATGAGTTTAATGAGAATCCCTTTAGACAAAAACCTGTTTATCAATTTCAGCTTTTACGTAACGGAGTATTTGTCAGATATTATGCTCAGAATGGTTTATATAAAACTGATGAAGAACAGGGCTCAATAAAAAATCACCACAAAGACGGAAATTGGATAGAATTTAAAGCAAATCGGTATGTGGATTTACAAGAATATCCATCATTTACAGATTCGTATACGTACTTGGAAGCAAGGTATAAAGGAGGTCTTCCTGATGGCAAATGGAAGTGTTATAAATTATTACAAGAATATAATGAAGAAACGGGAGAACCAATAATCAACACAAGAAAAAGAGGCCCGTTGGTTTATACTGAACTATACAAAAATGGGGTATTGGAAAAACGAGAGTATGTTCTTGATAAATAGGCCGTCTGTTATAAGTGATAAAACATGTAACTTGTATTTGAAAAGGCAAAAAGGTTCTTAAGTTCCTTTCTACAAGAACTTAAAATATGAAAATAATACTATAGTTGCTATTCGTTTTGTAATTTGCAAACAGTGGATATAGCCAACAAAAGGCAAAATAATAGACGTAGATTCTTAATTATGGAAATAATCATCAGACAAGCAAAAGAAAGCGAAATCAATGTATTAATTGAGTTTGAACAGGGAATCGTTGAAGCGGAACGACCTTTTGATAATACATTAAAGTTAGGCGAAATTCATTATTATGATCTCCTAGAACTGATCAAGTCCAGGGAGGCTGAAGTTCTTGTTGCAATTGTTGACGATCAAGTTGTCGGATCAGGATATGCGAGATTATTGGATGCAAAACCTTATCAAAAATATGAAAAGTATGCTTACCTCGGATTTATGTTTGTTAAACCCGAATATCGAGGTCAGGGTATCAACAAAATGATTTTACATCGATTGATCAACTGGGCAAAAGAAAGAAATATTTCAGAAGTAAGACTTCAGGTTTATGAAGAAAATACGAGTGCAAAAAAAGCCTATGCAAAGGCAGGATTTAGACCAAATCTTCTGGAAATGCGTATGGAAATCGACGACTGATACTAATGAAAATTCATTGGGATAATTTCTATAACAAATTAAAAAAAAGACAGCTTTTAAAAATTTAAAAGCTGTCTTTTTTTTGGCGTTATGCACTCATTCGAAACCGATTTATTCATTATTATGCTCAATTTCGGCAATGATTTCTTTAGCAGATTTGATGACTTGATTATTCAGCTGAATAATCATATTTGCTTGAGATGCTGCATTGATAAGGATTCCTTTTACTTTTGGCGATGCATTAACTGCTTTATACATCATATCGGGATTTATATTTGCATTAGGGATGGATACTAGTTCATCGGCGAGCTTAAAAACCAATGCGTTGTAGTAGGTTTGCCAATCGTCTTTTGATGGCACTACGGTTTGATAATATTCCAAAATTCCTGTTTTTAATTTTCGATCCTTGATGAGACCAATTTTCCCACTAGATCGGAATCCTTCATAATTTCCGGTATTTCTGATCTTAAAGATCGGATTAAGGTTCATCTTAATACGGTCATTCGGGTTGACTTTCACCAAGCTATCAATTTTTTGTTGGTTTAGTTCTCCGTAAAATTTACAACCTTCAGCTGTATTTGTCAAGTAGGAATTTTGCTTTTCCAAGTCGTGGACATCTTTTTGGAGGTCGACTTTTAGATCTTCCAAAAATTCTTTTACTTCTTGTTGTTCATGCCGATGCTCGCTCCAGCCGTGAAGCCATATAGAAAGTGATACTGCAAAAACGATAATGAAGATCTCAATGGATATTTCTTTCAGTTTTTCAGAGAGGCTATGCTTTGGCTCTTTTGCGGTTTTATAAATTTTCTTCGTGTGCTTAATGATCTCGTCTTGCATTTTACAGCTTTAAGTTAATATAAAGGTGATTTTGTTAAATATTGGTGCTAATACACAAAGATGCAAAAGTTTGGTAAAACACACAAATTAATAACTTGTCCATTACTTTTTTGAGGAAGAAAATAGTAACGGGCTCAAAACAGAGAAATTGCGTATATTTATGATAGTAAATTACCAGAAAATAGGCTATATTATGAAAATATGGACAGGATTGCTATTAATAGCGGTTTTTATACTTCCTTTCCTCGCTTGTGGACAAAATCCCTATCAGATCAATGGGGTAATACCTCAATTGAAGGACGGTTCCAAAGTATTTTTGATCTACGAAATAGAAGGTAAGTCTGTTGTTGATTCCACTATTTCAAGAGGTGGAAATTTTTCGTTTTCTGGGACGGTAGACTATCCTGTTTCATCGTCGCTATATCTCGATAAAAATCCTTATGTAAATAGACCCTCTCGCAATGAGCAAATGGATTTTTTTCGTTTTTACCTTGAGCCTGTCACTATGCAAATGCAAGCAAGCGACTCCTTGAAAAATATAACGATCAGTGGATCTCAAATTAATCTCGACCAAGATGCTTTTAAAAAGATGCGTAGCTCCGTAGATGATAACTTTACAGCACTTAATAAAGAATTTTATGCACTTTCAGCCAATCAACAAAACGATCCTAAAGTACGGGAGGCTTATATTGATCGGGAAAAAGGATTAATGGATGACCTATATCGTGTTCATTTAGCATTTGCTCGTCAGCATCCATCGTCCTACCTTAGTTTAATCAGTTTATCCTTTGTTGCTGGACAGGAGAAATTTATAGACGAGGTTAAAAGGATATATGCCGATTTAGCTGAGAAGCTCAAAAGCTATCCTTTGGCCAAAGAGATACCCATGCAGTTAGAATCGTCAATCAGGACCAAAGTTGGACAGGTTGCCCCCGATCTCGAACTTCAAACTCAAATGGGTACAAGTCTAAAATTATCTGAATTCCGAGGAAAGTATCTATTGGTAGACTTTTGGGCTAGTTGGTGTGGACCATGCCGCGAAGAAAATCCAAATCTAGTAGCGCTTTACAATAAATACAAAGATTCGGGATTCGAAATCTTAGGAGTATCTTTGGATAAAGTAGCTCAACGCAAACAATGGGTCAAAGCAATTGCAGATGATAAGCTGAGCTGGCCACAAGTATCTGATTTAAAAGGTTGGGATAGCCAAGCAGCAAAACGTTATGGCATCAATTCCATACCAGCAAGCTTCTTGTTGGATCCTACAGGAAAAATTGTGTACCGCAACCTCAGGGGGAAAGATTTAGAAGAAAAATTACAGGCGATCTTTTCAGATAAAAGCGATCCTAAATAGCCAGTTTAGTAGTATATACAATAAGCTCTATTAAGATTGGGATATTCTCGTTAGGGTCGCGAAACCTAAGTGTGAAACCGACTGAGGGGGGGCTGGTAATAAAAATAGACTGATCAAATCGCTCATTAATCTAATCTATAAATAAATTCCTCAATTTCGATTTGGCGTGCATTAGCAAAACCGCGATCTGTACCAACCCTAACAAAACCACAATTTTCCAATACTTTTTGGGAACCGAGATTATCGAAAGCGACGCGCCCATACATAGGGCGGTTTGTTTCAATTGAAAGAAACGCTTTAAGTGCCTTTGTTGCAATTCCACGTCCCCAGAATTTTCGGTCAATCCAATAAGTGATCTCAGCATCACCTTCAATAACAAACTTCGCAATACTTCCTACAATTGTCCCATCAATCAGAATCGTTTGATTGTTTATACTTGGCTCATTGAGAAATTTAGCATACTTCTCAAGGTAAGCTTTCTTATCTGAAGAACTACTTGAGGTAAAAGCCGCGAGATAATTTGCTTCTTCATCAAGCTGAAACTGATAATGTGTTTCTAAATCCGTGTATACTGTCGGTCTAAGAGTAAGTTGAAAGTTGAGGTCATCCATGCTTTTTATATTCGGTTTATCCCCAAATATAGTAATAAATACTTTTCCTTTAGTCTTCATCGAAGTCAACCGACGACAACTTGAGGAAAAGCCGAACAGTGCTCGAACAAAGATAGAATTTAAGCCAATGTGATGTTCTTTCATTGAGCCCATATGGGGAGATGTGTAGATACCTCGATCTCTGAAACAGCATCCTGGTATTTAAACACAGTTTCAGGTACCATGTCGTTTTCGCTTATATCGACCCCCTTAACAGAGGAAAAGAGATTTAGATGCCTTTTCACAAGCGGAATGGTATGAATATATAAATGAGTTATTTTGTCCGTGCTGGAGTCACAACTAGTACTTTTCTTAGCCTTAGACCTCGCATGGCATATATGCATATTATCGGTGTAAAAAAAGATCATTTCAATCTTATTTTCAGGGTACAAGGCTTTAATATCTTGTAGCATTTGAAGATGCGTCTTATTAACGATATTGATCTCCACAGCAAAATCTTCATCGTTACTTAACAGCAACAACAGTTGTTCCTCAAATCTCCTATATCCATATTTTAAACCAAGTGCAGCATAGCTTTGAACAAAGAGATTAGGGTCAAGTATCTTGATCCCTTCGGGAATGAAATACTGCCCACAAGTACTTTTCCCAATATGAGGAGGACCAGTTATCACATATATTGTTGCCATGATCAGATACTTTGAATTGTCCCATCGCTATGCTCTTCAACCATTTGGCCATCCTTGCTATAAACCAACGGCTGTTCACGGGAAAACAAGTAGGAGCGAATGCTCGTTTGTAATTCTTGCCTCCATTGAATCTTTTCATCCGCAGACATAGTGAATGGGTCTTTTTTCATCTTTCCAGTTTTGACAAGTTGTTCTTCTTGAATTATCCTTTTCATTTAAAAATTAATTAACATTAGCTTATACGATCAATTAAATATAAACATATATTAATATAATATAAAAAAATATTAACACAAAATACGCAGGAAATTTGATAGACCGACTTTAAATTGGCAACATAATCCATTATAAAAATTAACAGACGCCGTATATTCTTTTTATCAAGAAAGTATACAAAAGAATTATACAGTTGATTGTTTAAGTTATATACTGATTTGAATTTTTTAGGGGCTGAAGTCAAAATTTAGACAACTAACTCAGAAAACCGACAAGGTATAAAGAAGTACTTTTCACTCGGGCAACTATTTCGTTTTCTTGAAGATCGTGAACTCAGTTTATTTCTGCATCCTTGGAGAACGTAAAACTTTTTTAAACTCATTAAGCTACCTCAGAATTTCGTATTCATAAACGACTCCCCAGATTTGGCTCTTATTATACGTGGGATTTTGTAAGATGAAATTCTAATAGAACGTTTCCTCCTTTGGTTTGATTTTGGTGCTGGTATAACACTTAAAACAGAAAAACCGTTTTTAACAGTGTTAAAGACGGTTTTTTTTTTGCGGAAAGGGAGGGATTCGAACCCTCGATACAGTCATCCCGTATACAGTCTTTCCAGGACTGCTCATTCGACCACTCTGACACCTTTCCGTGTTTCAGTGCACAAATGTAGCAATTTTTTAATTTATTGCAACCTTGTTCGTGTTATTTACCATCGGATTTGTTATATTCTATTGAGAATAAGCGTATTGTTTTTATTTTTTAATGAATAAAACTTATTCCTTATTTTTCGGAATGACAAATAATTATTTCGACATAAAAGGGGCGATCCTCGACATGGCACTAAAACGTACTCAGGAACGTATCACAATGATAGCATCTGCTTTAGAAACAGCAAGAGATTCAAGTAATGACGATACCAAAAGTAGTGCTGGAGACAAATATGAAACTTCGCGTGAAATGATTCAACAGGACATCAATCGCTACCAGAAACAACTCCTGGAAGCCAATAAAGATCTACAGCAGCTAATCAGTATAGAATCATTACCAAATGATGTAATGGATGTAGCCAGATTAGGAACGCTTGTTCAAACCAGTGTTGGTCTATATTTGATCGCCACAAGTATTGGAGCTGTAAAAATAGGGACCAATAATATCTTCGTCATTTCGCCTGCATCTCCAATTGGACAACTACTTATCGGAAAAAAAATAGGTGATAGTTTTGTTTTTAACAACGTTAATCAGAAAGTTATTGCAATCTACTAAGTGATGAAAATACCGAAAAATTAAACAATATGTCGATGCATCTGTTCTTATTTAGTACAGAAACGAAGAATGACATGAAATTGAATAATTTACTTTTAATCTTCTTACTTGGCGCTTTACTGTTTATTCACTCTTGTAGATCGCCCGAATCGGACGAAAAACTAAGATCAAAAATCGAGGCAGCGTTGGAAACTACTGCAGGCATCGAAGTAGATGTCGAGGAAGGGAATGTAACGTTGGATGGACAGATCGGTTCGGATTCGCTCAAGCAGGATATAGAAAACAGAACAAAATTAGCGGGGGGAGAGGGTATCAAATCCATTCACAACAATATCATTGTAAATCTTCCTGAACCAGAAGATGCCCGTGAAAAATATCATGAAATTATGGGCGGCGCGATAGATTCTACCTTAACGAGAGACGTCAATCTTGTTCTGGAAGATTTTCCAACCATTACGGCTCAGGTGAAGGAAGGAATTATAATTGCGACAGGTAATCTTGAAAAATCAAAAATCGATACACTAAAGAAAAGATTAGAGCATATCAAGCCCAAAGGTATTGATATGAAAGGTGTCACCAGTCGCTAAACAACGAAAAGAAGCTATCCATCGATTAACGGGTAGCTTCCTTCATTTGTTCATATGTTTATTTAATACCTAAGTTAAGCATTTTCTATTAGATCTCGTATAGCAACAGAAGCTATTGCCCCGCCAAAGGCTGCTGGTAGATATGACATGGTACCATAAGCAGACTTTTTAAAGTTACTCCCATCAGTATATAATAATGAATCCTTGTTTGGAAGTTCAGTTGAAAATGCCACTTTCACTCCATCACGTATACCATGTTTACGCAATTTCTTACGGATATGCTGGGCCAACTTACAATTATAAGATTTACCGATATCAGCAATTTTTATTTTTGTAGGATCAACTTTGCCACCGGCGCCCATTGAACTGACAAATGGTATATTGGCTTCTAATGCTCTCCGAATAAAAAATAGTTTAGGTGTAATACTATCAATAGCTTCCACACAATAATCTGGCGCTAAATCTAGCAAAGCTGGTATTTTTTCCGGAATAATAAAATCCTGTATCACAGTTAAATCTAATTCCGGATTGATCGCCATTAATCTTTCTCGCATAATCTCAGCTTTTGCTTCACCATGATTAGTTGCCAAGGCAGGTAGCTGCCTATTACGATTGGATGGATCTACGGTGTCTCCATCAATAATGGTCATTTTTCCAACACCTGCTCGGCATATAAATTCGGCAGCAAATGATCCAACACCGCCTAATCCCAAAACCATCACATGCGAATTTGCCAATTTTTCAACCGCTGATCGACCTATCAATGCTTCGGTACGTGACAGCCAACTTAAATCTTTCATTTATCTAAATTTGTTTTTTATATTATAATGAAACCTTATAGCTATCCGACAACGTGAATAAACAGACTATAATGGCCTCATTTATTAAATACATTCTTATAATTTTGGTATAAAACCCGCTTTAACTCTTCCAATTCGATCGATCTGATCTGAGCAACGTATCGGTAAAGTGTAGCAATTTCTACGGTCGTATCTGTATCCGTTTCTAGAAACAAATGACTGAGTGAAATATTTTCTAAAAGTTCGTCTTGACTTCCGTTTAAACAATGTTTTCCTATGGAAAGATAATACCCTTGATCGATTAACTGTTGAGCCAAGGTCCAGTTCTTACGATATCCATGAAAAACAACAGCGTCGCTAAAATTCACTTTTTTCAAACAACCAACAATCTCCTGAAAAGCTCGAACACAATGAATGATCAAAGGCTTCCTATACGTTTTAGCCAAGCGAACCTGTTGATCAAATACAGGCTGTTGATCGGCGAGGGGAGTGGCGATATTTTTGTCCATACCACATTCACCTATGGCTAAAACCTGACTCAGCGCTAATGCATCCACCATGAGTCCCAAATCATGTTCAGTATTCTCATTGATATACCATGGGTGCAAACCTACTGAACAATCCGCTTCAGAAATTATCTCCGAATGGTTCAAGGTGATATTCTTAATGGAAAGAGTAGCACGTTCTTTCATCGGATAATTCCGATGCGTGTGTAGATCGATATAGGGAATCTGTGTAGCCAACGAGACAAAGGTCGAAAAAATACTTGAAGCAAAAAATATTCTCTACAAAATTAGTATAGTTTTATTCTCCCAAGCTAGCATCTAAAGCTTCAAGAATACCTGAAGCCTTCAAAAGACATTCTTGATACTCCTGATCGGCAGCTGCCTGATTGGTAACTGCTCCCCCTGTATGAAAGGAAAGGTACCTTTTTTGTTTATTGTAAAGCAATGAACGGATAACTACGTTAAAATCGAATTCATCGCGCATGGTGTCAAAGTAACCGATAGATCCTGCATAGATACCTCTCTTTCGAGCTTCAAGCTGATCGCAAATTTGCATAGCTGCAATTTTGGGAGCACCTGTCATCGAACCTGCAGGAAAAGTATTTCTAAATACATCCACATTGGCGACTTTTGGGTCTTGCATGCAGGTAATAGTTGAAATCATTTGATGTACTTGTTCGAAGGATTGAATCTCAAAAAGGCGAGTGGCCTCAACCGTTCCGGGAAGAGCACTTCGTGTCAAATCATTGCGAACCAAATCAACGATCATCACATTTTCGGCGATCTCTTTTTTTGACCTCAACATATCAGCTATAATCTGTTGGTCCTCTGTTGAATTTGCCCCCCTTTTGGCCGTCCCTTTAATCGGCTGAGAAATCAACTTTCCTTGTCTTTTCGCTAAAAATCGCTCCGGAGAAGCACTCACGATAAAATGATTTCCTACCTTGAAAAATGAACTAAAGGGCGTAGGTGATATGGTATTCAACCGATGATAAACTTCCATAGGAGCGATATCAGCATCATCAGCAAAAAATTCCTGACAAAGGTTCACTTCATAGATGTCTCCACGCTGAATATGTGCCTGTACATTTTCAAAAGCTTTGACATATTCACACTTTGTCCAACGCGACTTTACCTGTACAGAAATTGGGGTTATCGCAGGAATCTGAGTATCCGAAATGGCCTGATAGATTTTAACAGGATCCTCGGCTTCTATATGCACTTGATCTGCCGTCCATCGAAGCGTAATTGCTGGCACAAAGAAATAAGCTTCTGGAAATTCGAGCTGATCCTTTCCTGTTGTCTTTAATTCTTCTATCTCATTCTTAAGGTCGTAAGATAGAAATCCGGGGATAAACTGAGATTGATGTAATCTCAAAAAAGTGTCGAGCTGGTCAAATACATTTTCATTTGCACGGAAAGAGAATAATGCCTTGACAGCCAGTATCTGTTCAAATTTGCCCCATTGATCCGACATCCCATTACTATTAAAGAAAGAAATTTCATCAAATTGCCCCGACCAATGCAGGGCTTTCTGATGAAATTTATCTTTAGAATCGAGAAGATCAAAACTTTCGATCCGCATAGTTTATTTTGATAAAGCTAATGTTTGTTTACGATCAGGACCTACCGATAGGATCGTGATAGGTACTTCCAGAGCTTTCTCTAAATAAGAAATATAATTTTTTAATGCTTCAGGTATTTCTTGTTCAGACGTTATACCCGTCAAATCTTGTTTCCACCCATCAATTTCTTCTAAGATAGGTTCTGCTTGATGCGTGATGATTTCATAAGGCATATAATCAATCACTTCACCATTATATTTATAATGTGTACATGCGTAGATTTTGTCGAAGGTGTCCAAAACGTCAGCCTTCATCATAATCAAATCTGTCACGCCATTCAGCATAATAGCATATTTTAAAGCCGGAATATCGATCCATCCGGTACGACGAGCACGCCCTGTAGTCGCTCCAAATTCATGACCTAATTGACGTAATTTTTCGCCAGTTTCATCGTGAAGTTCAGTAGGGAAGGGACCGCCACCTACGCGAGTAGCATATGCTTTAAAGATACCATATACCTTACCTATTTTATTTGGTGCGATACCCAGGCCTGTACAAGCTCCGGCTGTTGTGGTATTAGATGAAGTAACAAATGGATAAGAACCAAAATCAACATCCAAAAGCGTACCTTGAGCCCCCTCAGCTAACACACGTTTGCCTTCTTTCAGATATTGATTCACCAAATGCTCTGAATCCACATGCGGGATAGATTTAATGAATTCGATTGCATCTAAAAATGCTTTCTCTTTTTCACTGAAATCAGGTATTTCACCATAGTGCGAAAGAATACTTAGATGTTTTTCTTTCAACTTTTGGTAACGCTCTTGAAAATCTGGAAGTGTTGTATCACCTACACGCAAACCATTTCTACCGGTTTTATCCATGTAAGTTGGACCAATACCTTTCAGAGTGGATCCAATTTTTCCTGCACCCATTTTTGATTCTGAGGCAGCATCCAATAATTGGTGTGTCGGCAGAATAAGGTGTGCTTTACGCGCTAAAACCAAATTGCCTTTACCCACCGGATCAAAACCAGCTGTCTTAAGGTTGTCTAACTCTCTTTTTAAGATAATCGGATCGATAACGACACCATTACCAATAAGATTTAGTGTACCTTCATTGAAGATACCAGATGGAATTGTGTTGAGTACGAATTTCTTGTTATCGAATTCCAACGTGTGTCCGGCGTTAGGGCCGCCTTGGAAACGAGCGATTAAATCGTATTTTGGACAAAATACGTCTACGATTTTACCTTTACCCTCGTCACCCCATTGTAAGCCCAAAAGCACATCAACTTGCATAGCTTTTAAAGTATAGTAATTAAAATGTTATTAATAAAAATAGACTCTATTTAAAAATAAAATGTTCAGGAATTTTTCCCCTGAACATTCCTGAACAAATGTACTATTATATTTAAGAAAATATAAGATTAATTTGAAATAGCTTCGTGAGCGACGGCCTCTTCTTTTTTGTTCTTAAGTTGACAGTCTTGACATACACCATACAAATTGAGTGAGTGGTGCTTAATGTCAAATTTTAAAAGATCTCCCATGAGACTCTGAATTTGGTTGATACGTGGATCACAGAATTCAACAACCTTATTACATTCAATACAGATCACGTGATCGTGTTGTTTGAACCCGTAAGACTTCTCAAATTGTGCCATGTTCCTTCCAAATTGGTGTTTTGTAACCAAATCACAAGAGACCAAAAGTTCTAGGGTATTATAAACTGTAGCACGACTGACCCGATATTTCTTGTTCTTCATATGAATATACAAAGACTCTACATCAAAGTGATCAGTACGTGAATAAATCTCTTCCAAAATCGCATAGCGCTCTGGTGTTTTTCTTAGATTTTTATTTTCTAAGTAGGCTTCAAAGATTTTTTTTACAGTTGCAAAATTTTCAGCTTGATTCATAGTAAAAATATTCTTGTACAAATTTACCAATTAAGATTGATATTTCCTCTATTAAAAATAGTGCTTAATAGTAGTCGCCTTAGCGAAATTTTCAATCCAACACTTGGTTATTAATTTTCCGATTCATATCGATTGACACCTGTTATCCCTCTGACTTGCTTTAAATTTCTCATCAAACTTTCAAGCTGAGCAGTATCATTCACATAGACCATAATATTACCATCAAAAATACCTTCGTTACTTGAAATTGACAAGGACCGAATATTAACAGCAAATTCTTGCGAAATAACAGTTGTAAGCTTATTTACTAATCCAACATCATCTATGCCAACGATATGTAAACCTGTCAAAAATGCAGAATCTTTTGTAGAAGCCCAACGTGCTTTTAAAATTCTATAGCCATAATTTGCCATCAGCTTGGAAGCATTTGGACAGCTCGTACGGTGAATTTTTATACCATCATTTACGGTCAAAAATCCAAAGACATCATCACCAGGGATAGGATTACAACAGGGCGCTAGGGTATAATCGACTTTCTGCATATCGTCCCCGATTAAGATCGTGTCGAATTCCTTCTTATTTATCTTTTCAACTAGTCCACCTATGTGGGTATTAAATTGATTTCCTGATGAAGAACTTACATTAATTTCAACTGCTTTTTCATGCGCGACATATTCTCTCAGTTGCCTGATATCAACAATTCCCTTAGCAACATTGTAGAAAAGATCCTGCGAACTGGGGTATTTTAAAAAATTGGCAATTTTGTTAATATTATCCGTATTATAGGTAACTTTTAGCGATTTCAACTTACGTTCCAAAATCTCTTTCCCATCCTCCGCAACTCTTCTCTTTTCCTCTTTTAGAGAAGATCTGATTTTGGATTTGGCTTTTGCAGTCACAACAAAATTCAACCAATCCTCCTTAGGTGACTGCTTGCTTGATGTAATAATCTCTACCTGATCCCCATTTTGCAAAATATGACTTAAAGGAACGAGTTTGTGATTTACTTTGGCGCCAATACAACTTGCCCCAATATCAGAGTGGATCTCAAAGGCAAAATCTAAAGCAGTGGCATTGTTGGGTAGTTGAATCAGTGTTCCTTTGGGAGTGAATATAAAAATCTCATCGGAGAAAAGATTCATCTTAAAATCATCCACAAAATCCATCGCATTCTGATCCGGACTACTTAAGACATCGCGCACCTTTTTGATCCATTGATCCAGGCCGGAATCGGAATTTGATTCTTTATACTTCCAATGTGCTGCGAACCCTTTTTCCGCAATTTCATTCATCCGTTTAGTTCGAATCTGAACTTCGACCCATTGCCCTTTAGGCCCCATTACCGTAGTATGTAAAGACTCATAACCATTCCCTTTTGGAGACGAAATCCAATCCCGAAGACGGTCGGGGTTAGGGCGATACAAATCTGTGACAATAGAATAGACTTTCCAACATTCGGTCTTTTCTTTCTCATCCACAGCATCTATTACAATACGTATAGCAAACAAATCATAAACCTCCTCAAAAGGAATCGATTTTTTTCGCATCTTATTCCAAATAGAGTGGATTGATTTAGGTCGTCCAAATACGGACGCCTTAATACCCTGTTCCTCCAATATCTCTTTGATGGGACCAATAAAATCGCCTATAAATTTTTCGCGCTCGGCTTTTTTCTCATTCAGTTTTCGAGCGATAAATTTATAGGTATCCGGATCGGTAAATTTCATCGAGAGATCTTCCAATTCAGATTTTATCGCATACAGCCCAAGACGATGCGCTAATGGTGCATAAAGGTAACTTGTCTCCGAAGCAATCTTCAACTGCTTATCCCTGGCCATAAATTCCATGGTGCGCATATTGTGCAACCGATCTGCCAATTTAATGAGAATTACACGAACATCGTCAGCCAGTGTGAGCAACATTTTCCTGAAATTCTCCGCTTGCATGGAACTATTTGGATCAAAAATCCCTGAAATCTTGGTAAGCCCATCGATAATTCGGCGAACTTTCTTACCAAACATTTCTTCAATTTCATCCAATGTAACATTGGTATCTTCAACTACATCATGGAGCAAGGCGCATACAATAGATGTTGTTCCTAAGCCAATCTCTTCAGCAGCAATCTGGGCAACAGCAATAGGGTGATAGATATAAGGCTCTCCTGATTTGCGTCGCATCTCTTTATGACTATCCAATGCTAAATCAAATGCCTTTCGGATCTCCTGCTTGTCTCCGCGTTGTAAAGTTGGCTTACAAGCGCGCAACAATGCACGGTAACGTTTCCTAATCTCTTTGTTTTCTGCTTCAATATCAATCACATAATCTTTCATAAACGTTGCAGGTAAATGATGTTTTTTGAGTAAATTTGTGTAATTTAGTTAATGTATTCTTGAATACTATTTTCAAGCTAACTTATTTTGTAATAAATCTACCAAAATATTATAGCATTGACAAATTAAAAAGCGTTATATAATTGCCCAAATGAAGACAATATTATTTTGTTTGCTTTTCCTCACAGGGACTTTGTCCGTATGGGCACAGTCTCAATCACTCACTCTTCCTTTATACGGAGAAGGTGCGCAGGAGACCGTAAACAGTTATATGACAACAACCTTGGCAAACGGAGAGGTGTTACCCTGGTTTCCGATTCCAGAGGTCACTGTCGTGGCCAAAAGAACCTGGTCAAGTGAAGAAGCACGAAGAGAATATCTCCGCTTTAGAAGAAATGTTCTAAAGGTTCTTCCTTATGCGATATATGCGCAAAAAAGATATGATCAGCTAGACAGAGATCTCGCGCTGACTTCGGATAAAAAGGAACATAAAGCATTGGTTGAAAAATGTGAAAGTGACGTAAAACAGATGTTTGACCGAGAAATCAAAAATATGACTATTTCACAAGGCAAAATACTCATTAAATTGATCGATCGTTATACGGGACATACTGGCTATGAAATGGTAAAGGAAATGAAAGGTGGGATTTCCGCTTTTTTCTATCAGGGAGTTGCGAAAATATTCGGTCACAACCTAAAGTCAACTTATGACCCAAAAGAAGACTTTGCCATTGAAAATATCATTAGGGAATTCGAAAAGTCGAGACCTCAACCTGTCATGTGACCAATCAAACCAAAACCAGATGAAAACAGTATACGACTTTGACGCACTTCAGTTTAACGGTAAAAAAAAATCCCTCGCTGACTTTGAAGGTAAAGTTTTACTCATCGTCAATACTGCCAGCCAATGTCTCTTTACCAGACAATTTAAATCGCTCGAAAAACTCTACCAAAAATATAAAGACCAAGGCTTCGAAATTCTGGCATTTCCAGCAAATAACTTTCGTAACCAGGAACCGTTAACCGGCGGTACGCTAGAGACATTCTGCCGGATCAATCAACAGGTGAGTTTCCCTGTTTTTAAGCGTAGCCATGTTATCGGCGAATATACAACACCTCTATACAGTTTTCTGTCGAGCAAAGATCAAAATGGACATATTAACAGTAAACCTTCCTGGAATTTCCACAAATATCTGGTAAACAAAAAAGGAGAGGTCATTGATTTCTATTATCCGACTACTTCGCCATTGTCAAGTAAAATTTGCCGCAATATCGAGCGTCTTTTACAAGAGTAAACTATAAACTGCTTACATTTGCGACAGCTTCCCCACAGCGCAGGCCAAGTCGCATATCGACTTAGGATCAATAACTACGCGGGATTAGTAAAGGCTTTCTGCCAAAACTATCCATCGGTCAATTGGAATGATTTATCATAAAAAGGGAAGCCAATTTAAAGAGAGAAATATTATATGTTAAAATTAGATTTGCTTATCATTGCTGTACATCCAGATGACGCCGAGCTAGGCGCCGGAGGTGTGATGGCAAAATATGTTGCTGAAGGAAAAAAGGTAGGAATTGTTGATTTAACCCAAGGTGAGCTCGGCACACGCGGCACAGCGGAGACCAGAGCACAGGAAGCTAAAGATGCTGCCGAAATATTAGGGCTGGCCGTTAGAGAAAATCTTGGCCTAAGAGATGGTTTCTTTGAAAATGCTGAAAAAGAAAAAATGGCTGTAATAAGGGCCATCCGCAAATACCAACCGGAAATTATCATTACAAATGCCATTACGGATCGTCACCCAGACCACGGAAGAGCCGGACAGATGATCAACGAAGCCTGCTTTCTTGCCGGCTTGAGAAAGGTAGAAACTTTTGATCAGGACAATATTTCTCAGGAGGCCTACCGCCCCCGATTGGTGCTGCAATTTGTACAGGACTATTATATCAAACCTGATGTTGTCATTGATATAACGGATTATTATCACATTAAAGAAAAATCTGTATTAGCTTACAAAACTCAATTTTATACCGGAGAAAATGTAAACCCGGATGAACCACAGACTTATATTTCTAATCCGGATTTCATGGAATCAACTGCTGCTAGAGCGCGAGAATTTGGACGGTACATCCAAGCGAAATATGCGGAAGGGTTTACTTCAAAGAAGATACTTGGCGTTGATGATTTATTTCATCTGAAGTAGAACTTATCTGGTACTATAGTAAAATAAAAGGCGGGATTATTCATGTTTTAACTAGAATCGTCCCGCATAATTCCTGAAACAAAATTTACAAACCGATTTTATGGAAACAATACCAGCGGCATGCTGATTTTACTGGTGTTTATCCCAACAAAACTATCGTCTAGACAATTATCGGGAACACAACCCTCAGAAGAAACTAGACCATTGTTTTTAGCTTCAAAATAAGTCTTCGGCCTTTTCTTTTTATCAGCCGATCTTCTTTGCTTTCTAATAAACTTGACCCGGCGTGGACGTTTCTTAACCTTTTAGGAAATAAATCCTTTTACATACTGTTTTGTGATTTCATTCTGCGGATTCAATAAAACTTGTTCCGTTGGTCCAAACTCAAGAATTTCTCCACCATAGACAAACAAAATATAGTCAGAAACGCGTCGCGCCTGTCGCAATATATGCGTCACCAATACAATGGTATAATCTTTCTTCAATTCAATTAATAATTCCTCAATTTTAGCAGTAGAAAGGGGATCTAATGCAGAGGTCGATTCATCCCCAAGGATAATCTCGGGCTCTACAGCCAAACCTCTTGCAAGACAAAGCCTTTGTTGCTGACCAATGGACAATCCGCTGGCCGAATGTCCAAGTCGATCCTTAACTTCGTCCCATAGAGCCACATTTCGCAATTGCGTCTCTACAATTCTATCCAATTCCTTTTTGCTTCGTGTACCATGTATACGGGGGCCATAAGCCACATTATCATAGATCGACATTGGTAACGGGTAGGGCTTTTGGGATAAGAGGCCCATTTTCTTACGAATATGTGTTACCTCAGCATTTCTACCATAAATATCCTCACCATTAACGAGAACAGAACCCGTTATTTCAACACCCTTGGTATCATCTACCAATCTATTAAGCGTCTTTAAAAGCGTAGTCTTTCCACAACCCGAAGGACCAATAATAGAAGTTACACTATTGTTAGGCAGGGCAAGATTAATGTTTTTGAGTATATGTCGGCCGTCAATATGGACATTAAGATCCTTGATTTCAATGTGTGGATCGCTCAAGGGGTCTGTTATCGACGATTTTTTTGTTTCGATTGAAGGATATGAGTGCATACTACAATAATTAAAATAATGATTGTTAAAACTAAAGCTGAAGCATAAGCGCGACCCTGAACTTCAGGAATAGGACTACTTAACTGAAAAAATATGGCCAATGGCAACGTTGCTGCCGGTTCATCAATATATTTTGGAAGATTATCACTAAAACCAGTTGTCAATAAAACGCCTGCAACATCACCAATAGCACGTCCAAAAGCCAGTAAAATCGCAGTAAGAAGCCCTGTTCGGATGCTCTTTAGCATAACCTTAGCCAATTCCCAGCGTGTCGTCCCTAGCGAAAGAGTGACATTCTTTAGGTCTTCAGGAATGGTTTTGATCAATTCATCCACGGTACGAACCACAATTGGAATGGTCAGCAGTGTCACTGTAATGATACCTCCCAATAGTGATGCTCGAATACCTAAATAAACCATAATCCCAAAACCAACAGCCCCATACACGATAGAAGGTACGCCATACAATACATCAAACAACAGTTTAGAAAGTTGTGTCACTTTTGATTTTGTTCCCAAATAAACATTAAGGTACAACGAAATCGGAATTCCTATAATTGCAGACAAGGCTGTTGCCACACCTGCTAAATAAAGAGAACCCAAAATCGCATTCAAAATCCCACCTTCTTTTCCAATATAAAACCCACCTTTTGGTAACTGACTAACCATCTCCCAACTGAGATAAGGAAGCCCCTTATACAAGATAGTTCCTACGATAAAAAATAGGGAAGCAGTCACAGTTATCCCAGAGAGATGCATAAAACCTTTGGCTACCTTTTCACTCAATAGCCGTCTTTTCGTATTATCCATGCTGAGCTCCTTCCAGTCGTCTCAATATAAGACGAGATATTAAGTTAAAAACAAATATGATTACAAACAGCAGCAACGCGGAGAACATTAATGCAGATTCATAGAGTGGAATTGACATCATTTCCCCAAAATTATTGGCTATTAATGCTGGAATTGGATATCCCGCATCAAATACCGAAGTCGGTACTTTTGCAACATTGCCACAGACCATCAATACCGCAATTGTTTCACCAAAGGCCCTAGATGTTGACAAAACAATTGCAGCCACAATCCCAGGTCTAGCTTTCTTCAGAATAACATGTTTGATGGTGTCCCATTTTGTCGCACCCAAGGATAGCGAAGCCGCTTTTAACTCATAGGGTATCGTTTGAAGCACCTCTACCATAATAGAAATCATAATGGGAAAAATCATCACCGCTAATACAATTCCACCGGCAAGCACAGAATAACCCGATGTAACAACCCCAAAGACGGGAGCTATATACAACTGAATTAAAGGCACAATAAATAACACACCCCAAACACCATAAAGAACCGGTGGTATTGCCGCTAAAATATTGACCAACGGAAACATCATATTCTTTAAGGCATCCGAAGCATATTCAGTCAAATAAACAGCAGTCAGTATACAAAGCGGAATCGCAATAGCAAGAGAAATCAAGGTAACAGCAAGCGTACCTGCAATAAAAGGCAAAAAGCCAAACGACCCTTTCATTGGTGACCAAACCTTGTCGGTTAACAGTTGAAAGATATTACTATATTCAAATAACGGAATCGATTTTATGGTTAAACCAACTGCAATAATCACCACAACTGAAAGTGAAATCAGTAAGAGGAGCAAAGTGGATCGCTTGACCAGTGTATCTTTAACGAGACGAGTATTTAGCATGCTATAACTTATTAAGTTCTTCTTTTATCAGTGTTTCATTTAGTGGGACATAACCATTTTCAAGGAGTTGCGATTGCGCCTGTTTCTGGAGCACAAAAGAAATAAACTCCTTCAACAGAAGGGATTCGGTTTTATTACGCGTTACAAAGGTTAATTCTCTTGAAGGTGGAGCAGGATATTTCCCCGTAGCAACGGCCTCAGTCAAATTAGATAGTGTACCATAAAACTGCTCATCATCTTCAACATGTCCATTTTTATTCAGATCCAAAGGAACAACAGCAATACGGTCAAAGACCTTGTTAGTTTTTAGATTATAAACGTAGTTAATGTTATTGAATCCAATCCCATTGATATCATCCTTAATAGCTTGGGCAATCCCGGGGTCACCAAAAATGCCAATACCTTGCAGATCTTCCTGCTTATGACCAAAAAATTTGGCCCATGTTTCAGCTGCTCCAGCGGCATCGGAACGCACATACACGTTGATAGGATCCGCTGTAAACTGAGAATCGATCTCTTTCCAGGTCTTAAACTTTCGATTCACAAAAATATTCAGCAATTCTTCGCGACTCAAACCACGCTTCAAAATAGCAGGATAATTAGGGTTCTCAGGATTAATTGTACAGATAACAGCATCTTTTGCAACAATAATCGGAACAGCTCCTTTTTTTATTTCTTGCTCATGCAGATCTCTCGACACCATCCCGATATCAACCATCCCTGTAAGAACATCTGCAATCCCTTTTCCAGCACCTCCAGCTGAAATATTGAAGCGAACATTCGGGTGTATTTTTTTAAAATCTTCACTCCAAACCACTGCCAAAGGATAAAGGGCAAATGCACCGGACAAAGAAATATTCCCTTCAAAACCATGTTCCTTGCTGTAACCATTTTTAACTTTCGGCGCACAGGAAGTCATTTTAAATACGATTACACAGCTTAAAATCAGAACTATAAAACACTTTCTCATCATTACACCTAAAAGTCTACAGGTTTTGTATATTAAATTTTATAGGGCAAATATATATTAATTTGGTAGATATTATAGAATATTAAAAAAATATTTTTACATTTGACCTCGAGAAAAGAATACTAAATCAATAGATTTTATTTGTTATATGCAAAGCTTCCGCACAGAATTAGAAAACCCAATCGTGGAAAAGGAAATTATCGAACTTGAAAAAAAGATTCGATTGTTCCATGAGGGCAAAATTGCCGACGAGAAATTTAGATCGTTGCGTTTGGCTAGGGGGGTATATGGACAAAGACAACCTGGAGTTCAAATGGTTCGTATAAAACTTCCATTTGGAAAGGTTACGTTTAAGCAATTGAACAAAATTGCAGCGATATCAGACGAATACGCAAGCCGCAACCTGCACCTGACCACACGTCAAGATATACAGATTCATTACGTTAGTCTTGACCGTACACCAGAACTTTGGTCCAAATTAGCTGAAGACGATATTACATTACGTGAAGCTTGTGGGAATACAGTCCGTAATGTCACCGCGTCTCCAAGTTCAGGAATCGATCCAAAGGAGCCTTTTGATGTTTCGCCATATGCTCAGGCAACTTTTGAATATTTTTTGCGCAATCCAGTATGTGCGGAAATGGGAAGAAAATTCAAAATGTCATTTTCTGCCAGTGATGAAGACACTGCATTTTCCTATATTCATGACCTTGGTTTTATTCCAAAACTAAAAGTTGTCAATGGTGTGGAAACGAGGGGTTTTAAAGTGCTATTGGGTGGGGGATTGGGATCTCAGCCTTTCTTAGCATCAGTAACAAGTGAGTTTCTACCAGAAGATGAACTGATCCCTTATATAGAAGCTACACTTCGTGTCTTTGATCGTTATGGTGAAAGAAATAACCGCAATAAAGCTCGATTCAAATACCTTATTCAGAAATTAGGGTTGGAAGAAGTGCTAAATTTAATTGAAGCCGAAAAAATTGCGACGAAGGTGAAAAGCTATCCGATCGACCGAACCAAAATCGAACAGCCATTGCCACCAGATGACAGCCGGCTATCTACTATTGATCTAGATAGCGATTTAAACTATCAGGTCTGGAAGGGCACCAATACATTCGCGCAAAAACAAGACGGATATTATGGTGTTTATGTGCGGGTATCCACGGGGGATATTGGTACAGATAAATCTCGCGCGTTGGTTGCTGGTCTGAACAATTTGGTCGCTGACGATATCCGTATCACGCAAAACCAAAGCTTACTGCTAAAATACGCAACAGAAAAGTCACTGCCACATATCTATCAATTACTTAAATCTTTGGATCTAGCTCAGGTCGGTTTTGATAGTACAGCAGATGTAACAACTTGCCCTGGTACGGACACCTGCAATCTAGGTATCTCAAACAGTACCGAAATGGCTCGGGTTATTGAATCTTATATCGCTGAATTTCACCAAGATTTTGTCTTTAATCGTGATTTAAAAATCAAAATTTCTGGTTGTATGAATTCTTGCGGGCAACATGGTCTGGCACATATTGGCTTTCATGGCAGTTCCGTCAAAGCGGAGGGCAAAGTGGTTCCTGCAGCACAAGTTATGCTTGGCGGTGGAACAATTGGCAATGGTGAAGGGCGTGTTGCAGAGCGTATTATCAAAGTACCAACAAAAAGAGTTCTACATGTTGTCGAATGGGTGCTAAATGATTATAAAAAAAATGCGGAAGCAAATGAAAATTTCCATGCTTACTACGACAGACAAAGTAAGAATTACTTTTATAATCTTTTAAAACCGCTATCGGATCTGACCAATCTTGCTGAAGACGAATTTGTCGACTGGGGGCATGAAGGAACGTTCCAAACGGCAATCGGGGTTGGCGAGTGTGCGGGTGTCGTTATTGACTTGGTTGCTACGTTGATCTATGAGGCGGAAGAAAAGTTACAATGGGCAAATGAAACATTTCAAGAATCTAAATTCTCTGATGCAATTTATCATGCCTATAATGCCTTTGTACAAGCAGCAAAAGCCCTATTATTGGATAAGGGAGTTAGCGCAAGTACACAAAATATCGTAATCAACGAATTCCAAACGCATTTTGTGGAAACAGGTGAATATAATTTTGACCAAACGTTTCCGGAATTAGTCTTACAGATGAGTAAAAATGAACCAACGGAGCATTTTGCAATTAACTATCTTCAGGAAGCAACGAAGTTTATCAATGAAGTCTATCAACGCAAAAATTTAAAACCAGTATTGGTATAGGAGGGAATAGGTATGTCAATAAAAGCAAAAGTAACATTGGTAGGAGCAGGTCCGGGTGACCCGGATCTGATCAGCCTAAAGGGCATCAAAGCAATAGAAAAAGCAGATGTCATTTTATACGATGCCTTGGTGAATGAAGAATTACTGGATTACGCACAGGCTGAATGCATCAAGATATATGTTGGAAAACGAGCAGAACAACTCTCTACTTCACAGGATGAAATTAATCGCCTTTTGGTTGATTATGCCTTAAACTATGGCCATGTGGTCCGTCTAAAAGGTGGTGATCCATTTGTTTTTGGTCGTGGTGGAGAAGAAATTGATTACGTACAACAATACGGTATTGAAACTGCAGTTGTACCGGGTATTTCCTCCGCAATTGGGCTTACCGGACTACAACAACTTCCATTAACTTACCGGGGAATCAGTGAGAGCTTTTGGGTCATCACAGGCTCCAAATCGGATGGCTCACTATCAACAGATCTTTATCTGGCGGCAGAATCCAAGGCCACCGTCGTTGTCTTGATGGGCTATGGAAAATTGGCAGAGATCGTGGAAATTTACCGTCAAAGAAATCTTCACAATTTACCAATAGCCTTGATTCAAAATGGTTCATTGCCTAATGAAAAGGTTGTACTGGGTACTATCGATAATATTCTTGATGAATCAACTGAGAAAAGGGTCGGTGTACCAGCGATTATTGTAATCGGCGAGGTCGTTGCCAAGCATCGTTCATTCCAGAACATTAAAGAAAAAGCTTTAGCTTTATAGATATGAACCAGCTATTTCCAATATTCGTCAAACTAAATCAAATTGACACCTTACTTGTTGGAGGCGGGAAAGTTGCATTGGAAAAATTTCAGGCTTTAATTTCCAATGATCAGAAATTAAGACTCACCATTGTGACTAGGGAAATCATCCCAGAATTTGAGGAACTATTGCAAAATTACGCACAAATTCAGCTCTACATTCGCCCATTTACACCAGATGACCTTACCGACAAACAACTTGTCATTGCAGCAACCAATAACATAGAGCTTAACGAGCAGTTGCGTAATCTAACAACGCAAAATAACATCCTATTTAATGCTGCGGACAAACCCGACTTATGCGACTTCTATCTGGGATCCATTGTAAAAAAAGGCGACCTGAAAATAGCCATTTCCACCAATGGTAAATCACCAACAATTGCCAAAAGGGTGAAAGAACTATTAAATGACCTGCTACCTGAGGAAATTGACGAAACACTGTCACTCATGAGTACTTATCGAGAGCAGCTTAGAGGAGATTTCGAATACAAAGTAAAGCAGTTGAACGAGCATACCAAAAATATATTACGTTATGAACGTTAAGAAAATTAAAGAAATTATTGGCGAAAAAAAAGGAGTGGAGCTCTTACAAACAATAGCATCACTATTTCCTAATGAGGTAGTTTTTTCGACCTCTTTCGGTATTGAGGATCAAGTAATCACGGAATGGATCGGTAAAAATAATATCAATATCGAAATATTCACGCTGGATACTGGACGACTGTTCAAAGAAACCTATTCCCTGTGGAGCCGTACCTTGGAGCGTTATCAATTGCACATCAAAACCTATACTGCTGATACAACATTGTTGGAAGATTTTATCAGCAGAAAAGGCCCAAATTCCTTCTATGAGTCGGTTGAGAATCGGAAGGAATGTTGTAGGATAAGGAAAATTGAACCTTTACAACGTGCGATTAAAGGAAAAAAAATTTGGGTAACGGGCATCCGATCAGATCAATCCATCAATCGCCACGATATGGACTTTATCGAATACGATGAAGCAAACCAAATCATCAAAATCCATCCTTTATTTGACTGGACTTTTGAGGAAGTAAAAAAGTATTGTAAAGAACAATATATCCCTTACAATGTGCTGCACGACAAGGGTTTCCCAAGTATCGGTTGTCAACCTTGTACAAGAGCGGTACAAGAAGGAGAGGACTTCCGCGCTGGTAGATGGTGGTGGGAAGATCAAAGTAAAAAAGAATGTGGTTTGCACGGTGTTAAATCATAAAATAGCGAAGCAGAAACCCAAATTCATTAAATCAAATTTTATTATTTCAGAGAATGGACTATTTAGATCATTTAGAAGCGGAAGCAATATATATTTTAAGAGAGGTAGCCGGACAATTTGAAAAACCAGCGCTATTATTCTCTGGTGGTAAGGACTCGATTACACTTGTTCACTTGGCAAAAAAAGCATTTAGACCGGGTAAATTTCCTTTCCCATTAGTTCACATTGACACTGGTCACAATTTTCCCGAAACAATCACTTTCAGGGATTCTCTGATTGAAGATATAGGAGAAAAACTTATTGTTGGTTATGTTCAAGACAGCATTGATCAGGGGAAAGTTGTTGAACAAAAGGGAAAAAATGCAAGTCGAAATGCCTTGCAGACGGTTACCTTACTCGATACAATCTCAAAACATGGTTTTGACGCTTGTATCGGTGGCGCACGTAGGGACGAAGAAAAAGCCCGTGCCAAGGAAAGAATCTTCTCAGTGCGTGACGAATTTGGACAATGGGATCCCAAACGCCAAAGACCCGAGCTGTGGAGCATCTTTAATGGCAAAATAAATAAAGGTGAAAATGTACGCGTGTTTCCCATTTCAAACTGGACCGAGCTCGATGTTTGGAATTATATTAAACGCGAACAGATCGCATTGCCATCTATCTATTTCAGCCATGAACGGGAGGTTATTACCCGAAATGGGCAATTGATGGCTGCAGCCTCATTCTTAAATATCGATGCAGAGGATAATATAGAACGTAAATCTGTACGTTTCAGAACTGTAGGCGACATGACTTGTACAGCAGCGGTAGATTCAACGGCAACAGAGCTAGATGATATTATCGCTGAGATTAAGGCCTCAACGGTAAGTGAACGTGGCGCCAGAATGGACGATAAGGTATCGGAAGCAGCTATGGAAGAACGCAAAAAACAAGGATACTTTTAATTCAAATCAAATACCTGATATTGACAACAATGAATATATTGAAATTTATAACGGCCGGTTCTGTAGATGATGGTAAAAGTACCTTGATTGGCCGATTACTATACGATACAAACTCCATTTTGGATGACCAATTGGAAGCTATACAACGTGCCAACCGTAAAAATGACGACGGAACAGTAGACTTGGCCATATTGACTGATGGACTTAAAGCTGAACGCGAACAAGGGATAACAATCGACGTAGCATATAAATATTTTCAGACCGAACACCGAAAATATATTATAGCCGATGCTCCAGGACATATCCAATACACCAGAAACATGGTAACTGGCGCGTCCAATTCGGATCTTATAATCATTTTGGTTGACGCACGTAAAGGTGTCATAGAGCAAACAAAACGCCATTCTTTCATTGCTAAATTATTGGCCATGAAACAAGTTTTGGTTTGCATAAACAAGATGGATATGGTCGATTATAGCGCTTCTGTTTTCGAACAGATCAAAACCGATTATCTAACTTTAGCGACCAATCTCGGACTTACGGATATTGATTTCATACCAGTTTCAGCCTTAAAAGGAGACAATATTGTCCATAAGTCCGAAAGAATGAGTTGGTATGCAGGCGAATCTTTATTGGATTACCTAGAAAATGTGGAAATTCACGAACAGGAAGCAGCCAGCTGGCGGTTTCCCGTCCAATGGGTTGTAAGACCGCAAACAGATGATTTGCACGATTATAGAGGTTATGCGGGCCGCGTACTAGGAGAGGGCTTAACAGTTGGCGACCAGGTTATTGTTTATCCAGCAGAAACATATAGTACAATTCAAGCGATTGAATTAAACGGACAACAACTTCAACGGGCTGAAAACGGACAATCTGTTATTGTACACCTCAGTGATGATGTTGATATTAGTCGTGGCGATACCATTGCGAGTGTAGAACATCCACCAAAGTTTGAGCGTAATATTCAAGCAAATTTATGTTGGTTCGACAATAAACCTTTGGATACAACACAAGTGTATCTTGTCCAAAGTCATAGTAAATTAACCAAAGTTAAGATCGTAGATGTGTTGTATAAATTTGATATCAATACACAGGAAAAAATATATCACGACCCGATCAAACTAAATGATATTGGTCGAATAGCCATTAAATCTGCTGAGAATCTAGTATTTGATTTACAGCAGGAAAATGCCGCAAATTCTCAAGCCATTGTTATTGATCCACGGACAAATTTAACAGTCGGCGCATTGATGATTCAAGCTGTCGACTAACAAAGACAATTAATCGTAAATATTCAACCTAAATATTTTTCAAGGAACCCAGACAATGTTTGGGTTCCTTTTAATTTGCTGTAGTACAAAAGCGGAGACAATTATTACAACCAACATCCCAGTATTCGGCTTATTATTAAAATCTGTTGGTTTACAAAAATACTATTGAATCGATATAAAAGGAGAGTATTCAAAACCTTTATTTAACATAATATAAATTATAAATAACTAATATACAAAAAGGATATAGGCCTCCGAGTTAAAACTAAGCTAAAATATTTGCCAAATAATCATAAAAAAGCGTTAGATGTTAGATATTTTATAATTATTAGCTCTATTTCAATCTATTTTATCAAAACAGAATCATTTTCGTTTTTCAATAATAAAAATCGAACAAAATACAGTCAATTTATCACTACACACACATTTCACCAATGAATCGTCTATTTTAAACGAAAAATATAAAATATGAAATTTCATTAAAACAGATTAATATTTGTAAATAATTAACAAATATTGGTTTTTCATTAAAAAATACATAAATTAGTGCCAGCCAAAGGGAAATTTTACTAATTAAAACATGTCAAAAAATTTTAACGAGTTCATCTCAATCGTTGAGAAACGCAATCCAAATGAACCAGAATTCTTACAAGCTGTAAAAGAAGTTACCGAGGATTTATTTCCTTATATTACCGAAAACCATCCTGAATTTTTCGACCAAAAGATTCTTGAAAGACTGACTGAACCAGAGCGGATTATATCCTTCCGTGTAACCTGGTTGGATGATAACCATCAGGTACAGGTAAATCGTGGTTATCGTGTTCAAATGAACAGTTCAATCGGTCCATATAAAGGCGGTCTCCGCTTCGCTCCTTCTGTTAATCAAAGTATTTTAAAATTCCTCGCTTTTGAGCAAGTATTTAAAAACAGCTTAACAGGACTGCCAATTGGTGGTGGTAAAGGAGGCTCTGATTTTGACCCTAAAGGTAAATCAGATAATGAAATTATGCGTTTTTGTCAAAGCTTTATGACTGAACTTTATCGTCATATTGGTGCAGATACAGATGTTCCTGCAGGAGATATTGGCGTTGGTGGACGTGAAATAGGTTTCCTATTTGGTCAATTTAAGCGACTTCAAAACAATTTTACAGGTGTTCTAACAGGTAAAGGTGAATTATGGGGTGGATCATATATTCGTCCTGAAGCTACTGGCTATGGGCTTCTATATTTTGTTGACTGTATATTTAAATATCAAGGAAAATCTTTACAAGGTCAAGTAGCGACAGTATCTGGTGCTGGCAACGTAGCCTTTTACGCTGTTGAAAAAGCCGTTCAACTTGGTGCCAAAGTGATTACAGTTTCAAATAGCTTGGGTACACTTTATGATCCTGATGGTTTTGATGCCGAAAAAATGGCATTTGGGGCTACCTTGGGAAGAAACCTCGATCAATACCCTGCACGTTATCCGAATGCCCAGTTCTTACCTGGTCAAAAGCCTTGGCAATTTAAATGTGATATCGCATTGCCATGTGCAACACAAAATGAATTAGAAGAATCGGATGCTAAAGCGCTTGTAGCAAATGGTTGTATCTGCGTAGCTGAGGGTGCCAATATGCCTTCTACTGCAGAAGCTATTAAAGTTTTTCTAGACGCAAAAATCAGTTTTGCACCCGGTAAAGCCGCGAATGCTGGAGGTGTTGCTGTCAGCGGTTTAGAAATGTCTCAAAACTCAATCCGGACACAATGGTGTACAGAAGAAGTTGACAATCGCTTAAAAATTATTATGGAAAGCATTCACGAAACTTGTTTGAAATATGGCCAAGACAGTGGATTCGTTAATTATTTGAAAGGTGCCAATATTGGTGGTTTCATAAAAGTCGCTAACGCGATGAAAGCACAAGGTATCGTATAACACGCCTTTTTCTAATCATATCATAATCCTGAGCGCTCAAATGCATTGCATTTGGGCGTTTTTTTATATTTTTATGCTAATTTTAAAAAACACGAAATTTACATGAGATTAATAGCTGAACTCCCCCATCCCGATTGCAAGATTTCAATTTTTGGTATGAATCAAAAATTCATTATTAAATTTGAGCAAGGAAACTTAGAACAATCCTATAAAATTGCAGAAATGGATATAATTGGCGGTGTAAATGGGGTATTTGATTTACTCGACGAAGAATTTCTAAAGAGTGTGATCAATCAATTCGCTTCGATGCGCCAATCTTTTAACAATGCTTATAGTAGATACGAATAAAAAATCTATGCTGAACTATATCTATTTTGTGGCATTTTGGGCCTGTCAAATTATTTCATCTATCCTATTTAAACTTGGCGGGGTACATCCGAAGTATAAATGGACAACTTTAATTATTGGAAACATTATTCTTTTATCAGCAAGTTGGTTTCTTGTACAGTTATTTAAAAATGTCTCTCAACCCATCGTAATTGCCTTATGTTCTGGCGGTACGTTTTTGACCGTCCAGTTGGCGATGGCGCTATATTTTAAAAGTTCATTGAGCTGGCAGCAAGTACTGGGTATGTTTGTCATTATTTCAGGCATGGTTTTGATTACTTTTGGAGGTAAAGAAACAACCTAAGCTATGCTGAAATTAGTTATAGATGTGTTTATTTGTTATAGTAAAACTCATCTATAACTAATGAACCTGCCAATTGTTGGTTAAAACGATCTAGATCGGTCATTTTGCCAGAAATATCATACATTACCTCCAACTTACCATTGATCTTTTCAATAACACGTCTAGTAGCTTTAATCTTAAAATCCAATGCCAATTGTTCAAACTCATGTAAGTGATAAAACTCATTGGAACTAAATTTCACGTGTAGAGAACGGATTAGGTAATAACGAGCCAGAAGAATTTCTATCCGCTGAAAAAGCGCGAGTATTACCACCATAAAGACAGCAAAGGAAATGGCATAAACCAGTTGCCCCAATCCGGCAAACATTCCAATACCAGCTGTCGCCCAAATAACGGCCGCCGTTGTGAGACCACTGACCGATAGCTTGCCTTTAAAGATCACACCAGCGCCAATAAAGCCTATACCAGTCACAATATTTGCAGCTACGCGATCCGTACTATTTCCAATAAACAAACAGGAGACAATAGTAAACATCGCCGAACCGAAACAAATAAGTACTACCGTTCGAAATCCAGCAGATTTATTCCTATACTCACGTTCAAAACCAATTAAACTGCCACACAGAATTGAAGTGATCGCGTTTAACAAAGGCTCACTAGTCAAAAAGTTAATAATATTCTCCATACTAAACTTTGCAGAAAGATGAAACATGGAACTCCAAACATTCGCAGCTCCATGCAATATAGGCTATAGATAAGCGTATGTTATACCATCGCCCCCACGATCTTGATGCTCGTCCTCAAAACGGCTTACATGGCTATATTTACGGAGGTAGTCGCGAATAAATTTGCGCAAAATACCATCACCTTTACCATGAATAATTTTTAACGATGGGTAACCTATCATGACGGCCCGATCCAGAACACGTTCTAATTCATTCAGTGCGTCTTCTGTGCGCATGCCTCTTAAATCAAGTTCTGGTTTAAAATCAGCAACACTACCAGAAGACAGTGATTTTGACAGGCTTTTTGCGGACTTCTTCCCTTCCCGACCTTCGAGTTTAACGACATTCTTTCGCTTTTGAACAGTACGCAATTCACCCATGGCAAGAATAAGGTTGTTCTTTGCAATTTCGACAATCTGCGCTTCAGCACCATTATCAATAATCTGCACCCAATCCCCAATATTTAATACAGTGGATTCAGGTGTTTTCTCTTTGACGATTTGCTTTGCTGGTTTTTGCTCTTTGGGGAGAACAGCTTGAAGTGCCTGATCCAAATTGCTGCGCAACTCACGTGTTTTCTCTTTATCCGCTTTTGCAGATTTGATCTGTGCTACGGTATTTTCGATTAACTTATTCGAACTTTTAATAATCTGCTGCGCTTCCTCTTTCGCCTTCTTCAAAATCACGCGCTTATTTTCTTCCAAATAACTTTGCAATTCCAAATACTCCGATTTAATCGACTCCAGTTCCTTCTCGCGCTTATTAATAGCAATTTTTGTATCAAACACCTCTTTCTTCTCTCGTTCAAGATCGATCAATAGTGTATCTACTTTCTTCTGCTGAACACCAATTTTACTTTTAGCAGATTCCAGAATATCCTTACCTAATCCTATTTTCTGCGCGATTTCGAAAGCATAAGAGCTTCCTGGCTTGCCAATTTGAAGGATATACATCGGTTTCATTTCGCGATTGTCAAATAACATTGAAGCATTTTCCAAACCCGTCGTGTTACTAGCAAAAACTTTAAGATTTGAATAGTGTGTTGTCACAACTCCCCTAATTTGCTTTTTGCTAAGTGATTCCAATACAGCCTCAGCAATAGGTCCTCCAAACAAAGGGTCAGTACCCGTTCCAAACTCATCGATCAGTACCAAAGTACGCCCGTTTGCAAATTCCGTGAAATATTTCATCTTGGACAGATGCGCGCTGTATGTACTTAAATCACTTTCAATGGATTGATCGTCGCCTATATCTGCAAATATTTGCTTAAAAACACCGACTTTACTTGTCGGTTCCGCTGGTATTAATAAGCCCGATTGCACCATGATTTGCAACAGGCCAACCGTTTTCATACATACAGATTTCCCTCCTGCATTCGGTCCTGAGACAACAATAATGCGTTGAATATTATCGATTTGAATATTCAACGGAACAACAGTATGATGCTGATTCAGCAATAGAAGCGGGTGTCGACCATTGACCAAATTAATCTCGGCCTCCTTCGATAACTCCGGCATCTCCGCCTCAATATCCAAAGCAAAAAGTGCTTTCGCACGCACAAAATCTACTTTGGTCAATAGGCTATGATAGGAAAGCAATAGCGGAATATGTGGTCGGACCTTGTCCGTTAGCTCCACTAAAATACGGATGACCTCACGTCTACGTTCAAACTCTAAATCCCTAATCTTATTATTTAACTGAAATACTTCTTCAGGTTCTATATAAGCTGTTTGTCCTGTAGCTGATTCATCATGAATCAAACCTTTGAGCTTTCTTTTATTTTCCGCAAGAATAGGAATACAGAGCCTTCCATCCCGTATCGTCAGATTCCCGTCCGCTGTCCAGCCACTGTCCTGTGCGCTCTTAAAGATACTATTGATACGTTTAAGTGCCTCCTGTTCCGCTCGTTGAATCTGTTGGGTTATTTCCAACAATAATCGAGAAGCATTATTTTTAAGCTTTCCACGTTCATCAATGATCATTTCAATATCGCGAATAATTCCCTTCTCGATCGGTAAATGTTCAAATAATACCTCTAGATTGGGATAGAGTCCCTCCCGTTCATTAAAATAACGAATAATCGCGTAGACAGTCTTGAGGGATAATAATACCCGAAAGAATTCATCCTCGAATAAAAATGTCCCCTCTACCCGAGCTTTCTCAATAATAGATCGAAGCGGAAAGAAATTTTCAACCGGAAATGCGCCATCATTCATTAGAAGATCCTTAAACTCGCTGGTTTGTCTTAGAAACCGGTCGATTTGGTCAAACCGAGTTTGAGGTTGAATTTTTTCAACCAACTCACGCCCCGACTCGCTTAGGCATTTTTGTTTTATTTTATCTTTTATCTCGGAAAACCCGAGTTTATCAATTGCATTTATTGGATATACCATAGAAATTATATTCTTTGATGGTTAAAGTTTCGTCGGCGGCTTGATATGCTGCGGCGGCGTAAGAATTGGTCTTTTTTCCAATTCATTTGTTGGTAATTGTGGCTCCACATGCTTTTGTGTCACAACAGTATCCTTGACTGAAGTACCAGGTGTTTTCAGTTGGGAAGCTGTATCTTTCTGTGGAGAAGGTGATTCAATTGGTAAATTTGAATTACCGACCGACAACTGGTTCATGAGATAGCCATTCAAGCTTATACCAGTCTTTGTTTGAACACTGGTATTAAACAAGGAAGAAGCTTCCCTAAAGTTGAATTTCGTCTTATTTGGCAGATAATGGATAAGTGCTGCAATTCGTTCCTGATAAGCCTGTTGTGCACGCATAACACGATTGGTACTATCTTGAAGACGCATATTCTGGATTGAATCACGCGTTCGAATTGAATCTTGTTTTTTCCGTTCTATATCTGCATAAATCTTATTTTCCTTCGTTAAATTATCCTCCACTTTTTTATAAATCGCAGACATTACTTCAGCATCCTTACCATAATAGTCTAAGTTCTTTCGAAAAGAAATCGAATCCAATCCATATTTATCAAAGGTCACTTGATACAAAGGCAACATCACTTTACGTGCACTATCAATGGGTAAAATATTAAGATAAGAGTCTGTCAGCTGAATTTCTGTCAAGGCATCCACAAACTTACTTTGAGAGATAATATCTTTCTCCCCAGTTCCGACACAAGAACCAAATAAAAAAATCACTGCAAGTAGATTCAGTATTAATCGTAGCATTTCGTAGTTTTGTACAAATTTACAAAAAGCACCGACATTTGGCACTTTTTACATCATCAAAACTATATCGGAAATGAGTATTGCTAGTAATTTAGAAACGTTAAGATTGGAAACCGAGGCTGTTGGGGTACAACTTGTAGCAGTTTCAAAAACAAAATCCAATTCGGACATTATGGAAGCCTATGAGGCAGGACAACGTATCTTTGGTGAGAATCATGTTCAAGAATTAGTAGAGAAAGCAGCGCTTTTACCTAAAGATATTCAGTGGCATATGATTGGCCACCTTCAAACAAATAAGGTTAAATATATTACACCATTCATCAGCTTAATTGCGTCAGTTGATTCATTAAAATTATTAAAAGAGATTAACAAACATGCTCAGAAAGCGAAGCGTACAATCGACTGTTTGTTGCAAGTATATATTGCAGAAGAAGAAACAAAATTTGGTTTCGACCATGCTGAGCTAGTGGAGCTTCTTCGCGACGACGAGTTTCTCGAATTAAAAAATATTCGAATTTGCGGCTTAATGGGCATAGCATCCAATACGGATAAAGAAAAAGTCATTAAAGCTGAATTCTATGAGTTAAAAATGTTATTCGATGGAATTAAGACAAGTTTTTACCGGAAGGAAGAGTATTTCAATATTCTCTCCATGGGGATGTCTTCAGACTATAAGCTGGCGATTGAAGAAGGTTCAACAATGGTACGCATCGGAAGCACAATATTTGGTAAAAGAGTAATTAAGCACTTCAAAAACAATGATTAAAGCAACCATACGAGAGGCTATCGACAATGATTGCCCACAAATGCTCGAGCTGATTAAAGAATTGGCTATTTTTGAAAAAGCACCAGACGAAGTCACAGTATCACTTGAAGAATTTAAAGATGCAGGCTTTGGAAAGAATCCCGTTTGGGGCGCATTCGTTGCTGAAGTGGATGGCGAAATTGTCGGAATTTCATTATATTATGTCCGATATTCAACGTGGAAAGGCAGAAGACTCTATTTGGAGGATCTGATTGTCACCGAAAGCATGCGAGGTTTAGGGATAGGAAAACTGCTTTTTGATAAAACTTTAGCTTACGGCAAACAATGTGGATTCCATGGCATGGTATGGCAAGTCCTCGATTGGAATGAACCCGCTATAAAGTTTTATGAAAAATATAAAGCAAACTTTGATGCCGAATGGATCAATGTGTCAATCACTTATTAAATAACGGAGATAATCTATTCAATGCGATTTTACTTTTCTTTAATAGTATTAGTTATCAGCTGTTTGCTATCTGCTTGCGATGACCACAAAAAGGCCGCTATAGCGGCACAGCTCACGGACACACTCTCCTATAGTCAAAAAAGCATAGATGAGCATAGCAATTATTTTCTTAAAGAAGATGATCGATTGGATACAACGTATTTTCGCGCAAAATATCCTGTTTTTCAAGAAGATAAAATTAATGAACTTATCACCAATATTGTTCATCTCGAAGGCGATACAAGTATGCAGGAGGCCGCCCATCGATTTATTAATTCTTACAATGAATATGTGGAGGATAATAACGGCAAATCCACTGCAACCTGGAACCGGGATCTACAGGTCGATGTGATCGCCAATACTCCTGTGTTTCTGGGACTAAGAACAAAGCAGGACGAATACACGGGCGGTGCACATGGTGATCACTTCACCCTTTATTCAAACTTCGATAGACAGTCAAACAAACAGATTATGATTGATGACATTATTCAAAAAGAGAATAAAGATAAATTTGTCAAAATCGCTGAGCAATATTTCCGCAAACAAGAAGGCTTAAGTACGGACGATTCTTTAAGTGGAAAGTATTTTTTTGAAGATGGTAGGTTTTCGCTCGCAGATAATTTTACGTTTGAAAAGGACGATATTCTATTTTATTATAACGTGTATGAGATCAAATCCTATGCAGAGGGAAATACAGAATTACGTATTCCCTACACGACATTCAAACATCTGATTTCTGACAAAGGATTACATTATATCAATAGTATCAATTAGCAATCAACTAAACTAATAAATAAATGCAGGTTTTTAAATTTGGGGGCGCATCAGTAAAGGATGCAGAAAGTGTCAGAAATTCAGCGCGGATTATTTCAAAATACAAGGGCGAAGCCTTGTTAGTTGTCATATCAGCGATGGGAAAGACAACAAACCTTCTAGAAAAATTGACCAAAGAATATTTTAACAATACTGGCAATCAATTTCAGACATTGGAAGAGGCCAAAGAATTTCACTTTCATATTCTTCGAGAATTATTTCCTGACGCTGAACACCCTATATTTGATGAGGTTTCTAACTGCTTTGTGGAGATCGAGTGGATTTTAGAGGAGGAACCTCAAGATTCATATGACTATCTTTTCGATCAAATTGTATCGATGGGTGAACTTATCTCGACGAAGATTGTGGCAGCTTATGTTTCTTTTATTGGTGAAAAGGTAAAGTGGCTCGATGCGCGTGATTATATATTCACAGACAATACGTATCGCGAAGCAGTTGTAGACTGGAATAAAACTGAAGAAAAAATTCGTACGGAGCTGCCTGCAATACTTGACGAATATATCGTGATTACGCAAGGTTTTTTGGGCTCTACCTCTGAAAATTTCACAACTACTTTGGGTCGTGAAGGCTCCGATTATTCGGCTGCAATCTTTGCTTCTTGTTTGAATGCTGAAAATGTAACGATTTGGAAGGATGTTCCTGGTGTACTTAATGCCGATCCAAAATGGTTTGAGAAAACCGAGCTAATTCCCGAGTTATCCTATACGGATGCCATCGAACTCACTTATTATGGTGCCACGGTCATTCACCCTAAAACCATCAAACCATTACAGAATAAGAAAATCGCATTGAACGTACGTTCCTTTGTCGACCCCGATTCTCCAGGTACTATGATAAAAAGTACGAATCAAACATTACCTGTCCCTTCTTTCATATTCAAGGTAAATCAAATTTTTATTTCAATCTCTCCAAGGGACTTTTCTTTTATCGTGGAAGATAATTTAAGAGATATCTTTAATCTATTCTACGAGCATCGTATCAAAATCAATATGATGCACAACACAGCTATCAATTTCACCGTTGCAGTAGATGACACAGGAAAAAATCTGGTGGACTTAATCAATGAGCTGGAGCAAAGGTTCAAAGTCAAATATGAATCCGGACTCGAACTTATTACAATTCGTTATTACAATCAAGAAACAATTGATCGCGTTTTGGTTGATAAGCAAGTTATTAGTGAATTAAAGGATACATATACCTGTCAGCTTCTCGTAAAGAAAATATAAATGAATACATTGATCCTTCAAGAGGAGATTCAACGGTTTTTAGACAGAAACGCACTTGAGTCACCTACTAAAATTGCATTAAAAAAATCTCCTTTTGAAGGAATATTGTCTTCCGAGCTTGCCGCACAACTTGACGGAAGACAACGGGCTAGCGCAAAAATTCCCTTATGGACCGAAACGCCAGGGATCTATTTTCCTGCCAAGCTTAACTTGGAGCAATGTTCTTCGGAAACAACGGCAGTATTCAAAAGTTCACTGATTAAAAAAGGTACACGCTTGATTGATGCAACCAGTGGCTTTGGGGTAGATAGCTTTTACTTCTCAAAACAGGCTGCACAGGTTACGTCTTGCGAACTAAATCCTGATTTGGCTGAGATCACAAAACATAATGCCGCTGTATTGAAAGCAGATAACCTTCAGATCATTGCCGCTAACGGTGTCGATTACATTCTCAATGATCCAATCAAACAATTTGATTACATCTATTTAGATCCTTCGAGAAGAGTTCAAAACAAAAAGGTCTTTTTATTGGATGAATGTGAACCTAACTTAGTGCAATTGCAGGATGACTTTTTTCGGCGCAGCAACACCATCATCAGCAAACTTGCACCATTATTGGATATCTCTTCTGCCATACAACAGCTGAGACATGTAAAAGATGTTTATGTTGTATCCTCACAGAATGACTGCAAAGAGCTTATTTTCGTTCAAGAAAAAGATTATGAAGGTGACGCCGTCGTTCATGCCGTCAGATTATATCACGGACAGCAACAAGTTATCTCCTTCACCTATGAAAGTGAGCGCGCGCTCGTAAATGAATATAGCGAACCACTATCCTATTTATATGAACCAGATGTTGCTCTCTCCAAAGCCGGGGCCTTTAAAACGGTTGGCCAATTATTTAACATCAAAAAACTTCACAAAAACACGCATCTCTACACTTCCGATCAAAAGATCGAAAACTTTCCTGGCAAAACATTTATCGTAAAACAGGTAGAATCCTTTTCTGATTTCAAGAAAAACAAGAAATCATTGCAATCTGGGATCATTGCCAAAAATTTCCCGCTCAAAACAGAAGAAATCAAAAAGAAATTTAAAATCAAGGACGTTGGGAACTCCTTTTCTTTTTTTACGACAACCCTAAATGATCAATTTAGTGTCATACATACACAGCGAATACTAGAATAGACATTTTCATTACAATTGTCGAAAATCTTCTCCGTAATTTTAATGTATGGATAAAATAGCATTATCAGCATTGGATTTGGCTCCGATCAAAAAAGGGGAGCATACAGGTAGCGCATTGGCTCGTACCGTTAAGATTGCCCGACATGTAGAAAAATTAGATTTTAAAAGAATATGGGTGGCCGAACATCATAATATGGAATATATTGCCAGTTCAGCAACTTCACTCCTAATACAGCATATCGCATCAAATACCAGTTCTATTCGCGTGGGTTCTGGTGGGATCATGTTGCCAAATCATGCTCCTTTAGTCATTGCAGAGCAATTTGGAACCTTAGAAACCTTATTTCCAGGGCGTATTGACCTCGGTTTAGGACGTGCACCAGGCACTGATCAATTGACCGCAATGGCTTTACGTAGAAACAACTTGAATACAGCCTTTCAATTTCCTCAAGAGGTAAAAGACTTACAGCGCTACTTCAGTGCAGACAACTACGACGCAAAAGTACGTGCATTTCCAGGAGAAGGACTGGATATCCCACTTTATATCCTCGGGTCAAGTACCGATAGTGCCTATTTAGCCGCTAGTCTAGGTCTTCCCTATGCTTTTGCAACGCATTTTGCTCCAGCTCAGTTTGCCTCAGCAAGCATGATCTATCATCAAAATTTTGTTCCTTCTAATGCCTTGGAAAAGCCATATTTCATTTCTTGTGTAAATGTTATTGCTGCCGATAGTACCGAAGAAGCCAATTTTTTGGCAACAAGCTTCTATAATCTATTCGCCGGTATTGTGACAAATACCAGAAGGCCACTTTCAGAACCTACTCAGGAAGTTATCTATAAAGGCATTCCGGCGATAGAACAGGCCGTGCAAAGTATGGCTTCCTGTGCATTTATTGGTGATGGTACTAAAATTCTTCCAGAAATAGAAAAATTCGTAAACGATCACAAAGTGGACGAGATCATGGCCACTTCCTATATCTTTGATGATGAAAAGTGTCTCCATTCCTTGTCATTGTTGAAAGAAATACTCGCTTAAGGATCCAAGCTACTTTATATACGGTGAATTTTATATATTTAAACAAAATTCACCGTATATGAATATTTCCATTAACATTAGCCTGATCCTGGGATTATTTTTCCTGCAGTCATGTACAAACTCCTCTACAAAACAGCACAGAAATTTACCTGATACAGCAAACACTTCGGATAGTTTAGCCCTATCAACTAGCGATAGCACTACATCGTTCGTTTCTCCTAAAAGTGATTCTTCACAAGGACAGATTTTTCTAGTGCGCAGCTATCGTATATGGGAAAAGAACGATCCTACAACAGTATTAAACAAAGAATGGTATGATCTCTATGAAGAGAATGGTCAATATTATTTAGGTAAAGCCGATTATGAGGTCAAGGACGGTTTTGACGATTGCGCACAAGTAGTGACTAAAAGCGTTGAATCACGAAGAAATTCATTGTTATTCTTGAAACTCAAGGGGCTTAAAGCTGGTCCTGTGGAACATGTTAAAATAAGTCACTCCGAAGTCTGGCCAAAAGAATCCGTTGCATATTCTTTCAATAACCAAAAGATCGAGCTTAAGGGCTCGGGAACTATCAAATCCACAGAAGTACAAACAGATGAAAAAGGGCACGAAAAGGTGTTTCATGAGGTTACCAATTACAAGCTGCTTTATATTCCAAGTAATCGAAATAAAGAGAAAATACTTTTTCAGGTTGACCAATATGACCACGTATTTATGTCGACTCTATTCGTTGGGGATATCGACCGAGATGGTGCATTAGATTTTATTTTTTCCAATCCAAAAAATTATGAGGAAGAAGCTATGCTACTGTTTCTGTCCAATAACGGCAACCCATTGGTGTTTGAAGCAGAAGAACAATTTGACTGTTAATTGAACCTGAAATGGAAAAAATGAGCTACTACCTGCATCGGATGCAATCCATTCATAGGGCACTGATTTCGGTCTTTTTCTTTCTGTTGATCTACCTGCTCTCGCCGATCAAAAGCCTTCCGCTGCTTAATTTAATGTTATGCTGGTTTGGATTTTGTGTATCCTATATTTCTATATCCTGGTACACATTCTACACAATGCCGATTGCTTCCATTGCCAGGAAAGCACAGCAAGAGGATGGTAGCCGTCTCTTCGTGTCGTTATTTATCATCCTAGTGACCATAGGCTGTTTTGTTTCGGTATTGATGATTATTATATCAAGTAAGGATAAACAGTTAAATGACGCGTATATTATCATTATTTGCATGTTAGCCATGCTGTCCTCCTGGGGATTGGTCCATACCATATATACCTTTCATTACGCCCGTTTATACTATGAAAATAAAGCTGCCGGAACTGGACTGGAATTTCCGGGAGACGACAAGCCCGATTATTTGGATTTTGCTTATTTTTCATTTGTGATGGGATGCACCTTTCAGGTTTCTGACGTTGGAATCTCTTCAAAAAAGATACGAAGAGTAGCGCTATTCCATGGCCTCCTCTCCTTTGCTTTAAATACATTTGTCGTTGCATTGACGATAAATATCATTTCTGGATTAATCAATTGAGTTTTCGATCAAAAAGTCTTATTTTAGAGCAAAAATTACACACATGAAATTGTTCATCCCTTTAGCTGCGCTCAGTTTATCTATTATTCTAATCACCTCATGTGCAAAAAAAGATAACACAGGGGACGGATCTGCAGGGGCTTCCGGCAGCTTTATAGGCCGTGTTCAATATCAGGATAATTCATTGGATGTGGATCGGGATAATCGTTTGATACGTGTTTTACAAGTGAGCGGAAACACCTATAAAATTGAATTTTATACAGGCATTCCGAATATTACAGACTTTGTATTAAATAAAACAAATGATAGCACCTGGGTCTCTTCCGACACCACCGGCTTAAAAAACGTGACGATTGAGGGGAAAATGCTGACAATTAACTACCAGTCCAATAGTCAAAGCTGGAACGTTACGGATGCAGTACGTAAATAATAATCAATCTAAATTGTCATATTAACTTCATTTTCTATTTGAAAATTATCGCTTTCTCCCTATATTTAGTTAAGCATAAAGGAAAAGAGAAATGAAACAAATAAATAAATTAGGTACGATTGCATCGGTGTTGGCTATTGCGCTTGCTTTGAGTGCATTCAGTTTCCAACAGGAAAAACCTAAGGAAGAACCAAAACCAACCAATCTAAAAGTTCTTCCCAGGAATATCTCCCACGATGAATTGATTTCCACGATGAAGGAATTTAACGTTGCATTGGGCGTAAAATGTGGTTTCTGTCACGCACCATCAAAAGAGGATCCTAAAAAAATGGATTTTGCAAGTGACGATAACCACAAAAAAGAAATTGGACGAGCGATGATTAAGATGACCCAAAAGATAAATAAAAAGTATTTTAATCGTAGTTGGGATAGCTCGCCTGCCAAAGCTATTTCCTGCAAAACCTGTCATGGCGGAAAAGAAGAACCAGAAATGGTCTTAGCAAAAAACTAATCAAACCACATATTCATGTAACACCATAATACGCTGTATTGTGGTGTTTTTTATTTCTAATACATTTTAATGGAGAAAGCTGAAAAGCAGAAGAATGAGGCCATTAGTTTTGGAATTGAATAAGGAACCACGCAAAACGACCTTAAGCTAAGCATAAAAAGCAGTAAGTAAGTAAATAAAAAAAGCTTCTCGATTGAGAAGCTTTTGTACCCGGAGCCGGAGTCGAACCGGCACGGTTTCCCACTGGTGTTTGAGACCAGCGCGTCTACCAATTCCGCCATCCGGGCATATCCGTTTGGGATGATGCAAAAGTAAGCAAAGTTTTTATTATTCCAAATCACCATAACGCGCATTTTTAAAACTCACTGAAAATGAATGAGAAAATTTTAAAAAAACTTTTCAATGCCCTATCAATTGATTGAAAATGGCCTTTTTTACGTAATTTTAATCAGTAAACAATCAAATGATCATGGAAAAAGTAAAACTCGGAAACAGTGAAATTGAATTCAAACCTCTTGTCTTTGGTGGAAATGTATTTGGCTGGACCGTCGATGAGAAACAGTCTTTCGCCCTGTTAGATGCTTTTATCGATATGGGATTCAGTCTTATTGATACATCCAACAACTATTCACATTGGGTCCCGGGTCACAGTGGGTCCGAATCAGAAACAATCATTGGCAAATGGATCAGCAAAAGAGATATTCGCGATAAAATTCAGATTGCAACAAAAGTCGGCGGACGTCGAATAGACAATAGTAAACCTAATCTTAAAAAAGAGTATATTATTAAATCTGTGGAAGATTCACTCCTGCGATTGAACGTAGACACAATCGATCTTTATCAATCTCATCACGATGATCTGACAACTGGAATCGATGAAACACTGGAGGCTTATCATCACCTGATCCAGAATGGAAAAATAAAATGGATCGGTGCTTCAAACCTAAGTCCAGAACGTATTTCAGAATCCCTCCAAATGGCCGAAGACCACAATTTACCATATTATATCGCTATCCAACCTGAATATAACCTTTACGACCGTATGAAATACGAAGAGCAGTATGAACAATTGGCCATTGATAATCATTTGGGCGTAATCAGTTACTATTCACTTGCCAGTGGCTTCCTGTCGGGCAAATACCGCTCTATTGAAGACATCAAAGAGACTAAGCGTTACGATGCATTAAAAGACAGATTTAACGCGCGTGGCCTGCGCATTTTAGATGTGTTGGCTGAGATAGCACATACACAACAAGCTAGTATGTCAGCTATTGCCTTAGCCTGGAGTTTACACAGGCCTTCAGTTACGGCGCCTATTGTAAGTGCAACCAGTATCCAACAACTCGAGGAACTCAGCAGAGCTGTAGAAATCAAGTTGACACCGGAAGAATGTTTTCTCTTGGACAAAGCAAGCTCTTACTAGACTAGCAGCAAGGAGAAAACAATTTAATTCGCTGAAAATAAGAGTTTTAAACGTATTTCAGTCGCATTACCAAATAATATTTGGTCACACAGCATAGAAGAAAGTGAAACGATTTTAATTTAAGAAAACATATTAGTTAGATAACGAATATAAATCCCTGTTTTTCAGTTATAAAAAATGGCTAACAAAATATTATTCTGTTAGCCATTTTCGTTAAATATCGCTTTTCCTATACTTAGGTAACTTATCTTATTTTTTCATTCAACAAAGATAGAATAGAAACAGGCACCATCGCACTGATATCTCCTCCATTAAACCACACGTCTCTAACAATGGATGAAGAAATATGAGCCTTTCCAGATCTACTCATTAAAAAATAGCTTTCAACATCATTATTGAGCAACAAATTATTTTGAGCAACAGCATTTTCAAATTCAAAATCATTGGTATTTCGGAGCCCACGCAATATAAAACGTGCTTTAACTTGCTTACAGAAATCTACTGTAAGACCTTTATATTTATGCACCTCAACCCTACTTACGTCGTTAAAAACACGGCTAATTGAATCTACCCGCTCGTCGTGATCTAACATTCCTTTTTTATTGGCGTTATAGCCCACTGCAATAATAATTTTATCAAATAGCGGCATTGCTCTCTCAACAAGATCTTGATGAGCTAAAGTAAAGGGATCAAAAGAGCCCGGAAAAACAGCAATTTTCATATTAGATAGTTTTAGCGTAAAAGGAAAATGATGAATACCCGTATTTTCTAGTTTCTATAAAATTTGGATGATCTTCCATCTGTCTTGTTGACGGATGCTCAACAACAAGGAGCCCATGTTCATGCAACAATTCCTTTTCAAAAATTAATTTTGGCAATTGTGGCAATTTAGGAATATCATAAGGTGGGTCTGCAAAAATAAAATCATAGGTATTCTTACAGCTGGCAATAAACTTAAATACATCGGCTTTCCTTGCTTTAATTTGCTCCAGTTTCATCCTCCCGGCTGTTTCATTGATATATTGCACGCATTTGAAATGAAGATCTATTGCATCTACTGATTCCACATCCCGCGATGCGAGCTCAAAACTAATATTCCCTGTTCCCGCAAAAAGATCCAGACACTTTAAACGATCAAAATCCAGTCGGTTCTGTAAAATATTAAACAGCGCTTCCTTAGCGATATCCGTGGTTGGCCTCACAGGTAAATTGGTCGGTGGATTCAGCCTTAAACCACCTAAACGACCTCCGATTATTCGCATAGTATAGAATCAAACAATACATTATATGGGGCCAAATTTGACTCGATCTCGCTATCCGCCAATACGACTTTTGTCTTCAAATCCAATATTTCGATATCACCCGCATAAGTAGAGATACGTTTATAATAGGATTCATTTGGAATTTCTCCTGAAAGGAGCACTTTATTGATGGAGTCCCCTAGATTGAATTGTGTTAAAATATTAAGCACATAGTAGCTGATATCATCTAGATTATGAATTTCAAAACTATTATAAAGCTGGAAAACACCATTTTTAAAAAGATAAAAATCAACTGTATTGTCAGCTACAAAATGAAGCCCCAATACACTCCCCCTAATGGATACACGCTCCTGCGCACGGTCAAGTACAACCGCAAATTCTGGAAGTATAACAGCATCAGGAAACAACCGCTTCCACCTATTCAATAAAAGACCATCAAACTGATATACAGCAACTAAATTAAGATTATCTAAAGAATAGCTAAATGTATTTTCAAGATCAGTTGTGCCTAAAAACTGCAGGTAATCACTGATGTTTTCACTCAGAAAAAATTCTTTTGGAATAAACGTAAAAGTTTGATGTGGTATCACAACGCGGACAAATCGAAACGGAAGGCTCATAATCCGTGTGGCATCCAAAATTGGCTCCTCAGACGGATACTCGATCAAAATCGGTGCGATCGACTTTTTATCAACCACCGCCAAAACATCCTTCTGAAAACCAGCCTTGACCAAAAGATTGTACTCCGGTAAATAATGAATATTAAATTGTTTTGAAATATAATTCATTCGCTGAATTGTAAAAATTAAAACTTCTTAGAGCAAAAATAGCTTTTTCTAGAGGATAAGACAAACCTTTTAAATAACTTTGAGGGTGTTCATCAAAAATCTGTTAATACAGCAATTCCCTTGGCAAGCCACCGAACAGCAGTTGGAGGCTTTCGAATTATTGCAAGAGTTTCTACTCGCTTTTGACAAGCAATCTTGCTTTGTGCTAAAAGGATATGCGGGTACGGGAAAAACAACGTTAATTTCTGCGCTGGTTAAAATGCTGCCTGCATTGCGGAAAAAGGCTGTTCTGCTGGCACCGACAGGCAGGGCTGCAAAAGTGATCACCTATTATTCGGGACGCAAAGCACTGACGATCCACAAGAAAATATACCGTAAAAAATCCGCTGTTTCATTTCAGCTCGATTTCACCTTGGCGGAGAACCTGCATGAAGACACTTTATTTATAATCGATGAAGCTTCAATGATATCCAATGCTTCCGTGAATGCGTTTTCGGCAAGCCTTTTGGAGGACTTGATCCGTTATGTACAATCTGGGAAGAACTGTACCCTATTATTTGTTGGAGATACGGCTCAATTACCTCCTGTAGGACTCCTGGATAGTCCTGCCTTAAATCCAAGCTATCTCGAAAGTGAATTTCATCTTTGCGTCTATCCTTTTGAGCTAACCACGGTTGTCCGCCAATCCAAAGACTCCGGTATATTGTACAATGCCACCAAAATACGCGAAGAGATAACCTCGGCAGAGGAAGATCAAGACGACTTCCCTTTTCCAAAATTCATAACAAAAGGATTTAAAGATCTTTACAGAATGACAGGTGAACGGTTAATCGAAGGTATAAACTATGCATATGACAAATATGGACTCGAAAACACAATGATTATCTGCCGTTCAAATCGATCTGCAAATTTATACAACCAGAATATAAGGAACAGGATTTTGTTCCGGGATGAGGAGCTCACCGGCGGAGATTATATTATGGTTGTAAAGAACAACTACTTCTGGCTACAGGAAAACAACATGGGCGATGGATTTATTGCAAATGGCGATATGGCCAAAGTGCGAAAAGTAAGTAACATCCATGATCAGCATGGATTTCGATTTGCAGATGTCACGCTTGAATTTGTAGACATTGACGAAATAGAACCCATCACCTGCCGCGTTATCCTAGACAGCCTTTATACAGACAGCCCCAATCTGCCCTATGAAACCCAAAAAGCACTCTACGAAGAGATTGCCTTGGATTATGCCGACATCATGGATAAGAGGGACAGGCTCGAAGCAATCAAAAAAGACCCCTATTATAATGCGCTTCAGATTAAATTTGCATTTGCAATTACCTGTCATAAAGCACAAGGCGGCCAATGGCCAATCGTGTTTGTCGACCAGGGGTATATAAACGATGATATGTTGGATCTTGAATTCTTAAGATGGCTGTACACTGGGGTTACCCGAGCAACAAAGGAACTTTTTCTGGTCAATTTCAATGAAAACTTCTATCCATCATAGGATTATTACACGAATCATTCGCAAAAGAACCTAATAATAGATATTTTTACGTTCGGAACCATTATTATACAATTATCTATATTATTAATGCATAAGTACTACTTAATCTTAGCGGCGAGCTTATTGCCCTATGTTAGCACTGCACAACAGGCGAAAGAAACGCCTATAAAGCCCAATTATCAGCTGGCTGCAAAATTCTCCCCTGAAAAGTTAAAGAAAATGATTTTTTCGACTAGCATCAAACCAAATTGGATCAATTTTTCCGATCGCTTTTGGTATGATTACGCAAGTCCACAGGGAAGAAACTGGTACATTGTAAACCCTGCGCTGAAAAAGAAAGAACTTCTTTTCAATAATGACAACTTAGCCGCTCAGATTACTAAAATCGTTAAAAATCCTGTAGATGCCCAGCATCTGGAATTACAGGGGCTTCGATTTACCAAAGATGAGAAAAAATTAAGGTTTCAGGTTCAGAGTACTAAAGACACCGTAAAATCCAAAGATGAAATACAAAAGCTCAAGAATAAGTCCGATACGACCAAAAAGAAACTATTTTATTTGGAATATGACTTAGCAGCACAGTCTGTCGTTGAAATCAGTGACTCAACAAAAGTAAAATCACCATTGGGCTGGGCGACATTCTCCCCTGACACCAATACGGTCTATTTTGCGAAAGATTACAACTTGTATTGGATGGATAAATCCAACTATCTTAAAGCGGTAAAGAATGAAAAAGACAGCACCATTGTAGAGCACAAGATAACAAAAGACGGTGTACAATATTATGCTTGGGGCGGTGATGAATACAGCACAACTACAGGTGAGGAAAAAGACAAAGACAATGACCCAAAACGTAAACGAGTATGGATCAGCTGGTCGCCGGATGGACGTTATTTCACCTTGACCAGAAAGGACAACCGTTCTCTAAAACCCTTATGGGTAATCAATAATGTTGGTTCAGCCAGGCCGACACTTGAAACCTATAAATACCAAATGCCGGGCGAAGTCGATTCGACGGAAACTGAACTTTATATCTTCGATGCAGCAGCAAAATCTCCACGCCGCATCAATATATCCGCGTTTAAAAATCAGACCATCTCTACCTGGACAAAAACTCCGGATAAAAATTCTTATAAAGAGGATTATTTTATCAACTACTGGTTAGGCAATAACGAAGAGTTTTACATTTCACGCTCTAGCCGTGACCTCAAACGGATTGATCTCCTAAAAGTCAATATAAATGGTACGGTAAACAATATTATCCAGGAGCGTTCCAATGTATATTTGGATGTTCAAAAACCATTCCTTATCGAAAACAAAAAGCAATTGGTCCATTGGTCAGAAAGAGATGGCTGGGGCCACTACTACCTTTACGACACGAATGGAAAATTGATTAATCAAATTACAAAAGGTGCCTTTCATACGGAGGAAATTACCGGTTTAGACCCTGCTTCAGGAACACTATACTTTACAGCATCGGGTCGTGAGAAAAACGAAGACCCTTATTATCTACATCAGTACAGTGTAAATACAAATGGCTCCGGAATTAAATTATTAAATCCGGGAAACTTTGATCACCAAGTGGAAATGAGCGAATCCTCCCGATATTTTATCAATAATTCCTCCAGAGTAAACACGACTCCCGAATCGATCTTATACAATAGCAATGGACAGAAAGTAATGACACTGGAAAAAACAGATCTATCCTTACTATTTGCTGCAGGGTACAAATTCCCGGAACCTTTTAAAGTAAAAGCCGGAGATGGTACCACGGATCTTTATGGAGTCATGTATAAACCATTTGACTTTGACAGTACCAGAACTTACCCCATTGTGGAATATGTATATCCAGGGCCCCAAACCGAGGCTGTCAATAAATCCTTTGGAAGAAGCATGGACAGAATCGACAGGCTAGCTCAGTTTGGATTTATCGTCATCACAGTCGGCAACCGTGGCGGACATCCTTCACGTTCACAATGGTATCATACCTATGGCTATGGCAATCTGCGTGACTATGGTTTGGAAGATAAAAAAGTCGCTGCGGAACAGCTTGCAGATCGTTATAAATACATCGACATTAACCGCGTTGGTATAACCGGCCACTCCGGAGGTGGATTTATGTCTACAGCCGCAATGCTTGTTTATCCTGATTTCTTTAAAGTTGCGGTATCTGGCGCAGGAAACCATGAAAATCAGATTTACAACCGCTGGTGGAGTGAGCGCCATCATGGGGTAACAGAAAAAGTATCCGCTAAAGGTGATACAACATTCTCCTACCAAATCAATAAAAATACAGAGCTCGCAAAAAACCTAAAAGGTAGACTACTTATCGCTACCGGAGATATTGACAATAATGTGCACCCGGCAAATTCAATTCGCATGGTAGACGCATTGATCAAGGCTAACAAAAGATTTGATTTCCTGCTATTACCTGGACAAAGACATGGCTTTGGCGATATGACTGAGTATTTCTTTTGGAAAATGGGCGATTACTTTAGCCAATATCTGTTGGGTGATTCCAAGATGAACGAAGTTGACATGACTGAAATGAATCGAGAAAAGCCACAAAAATAACGGTTACATGACCTACAATGAAAAATTAGCATTTTTATCCGTTACCTTGAGATCTTTCGAGGTAACGGATTTTTCTTTGAATATCCTTCAAGGGATAAGCCTGGCCGATTTGCTGAACATCTCCTTAGAGAAGGACAAAAAGATTGCCTTTCGCGCTGCCTGGGTATTTGAAACCATCGTTTTAAAGAATACAACATTGCTAAAATCTGTTCTCCCGCAGTTCTTGGACAATTTAAAAAAACAAAAAAACTGGAGCTGCCTTAGAAGCTACACTAAAATTCTGCTATTTTTGACGTCGAAAAAAAACAAAGAATATACGCTTCAAAATGAGATAGAAGAAGAAATTATCGAGCATTCCTTCCAATGGATGATCGAACCTTCATGTCCCGTTGCTGTATTAGTCAACTGCCTGGACATCTTAAATAACTTGCGAAAGAAGCACCCTTGGATATATGAGGAATTACTGGCCCAGATAAGCTATTTTCAACGGACAAAACCTAGTCCGGCCTTAATGAGCCGGACTAATAAAATTATTCAGCAGAAAAATTAAAATATACTTTTCACTCGCGCTTAAAACAGTGTATTTCCTTTCGAGAGGTTGACACGGCCCAAATGCTTATAAGCAGCCTCGGTGCACTCGCGTCCCCTCGACGTCCGCATAATGTATCCTTCTTGAATCAAAAAGGGTTCATAGACTTCCTCAATCGTACCTTCATCCTCCCCAACTGCTGTGGCCACGGTTTTTAATCCTACAGGACCACCTTTAAATTTGTCGATAATGGTCGTTAAGATTTTGTTGTCCATCTCGTCTAAACCATTTTCATCCACATTAAGCGCATGCAAAGCGTACTTCGCGATTTCTTTATCGATGCTCCCATTGCCCTTTATCTGTGCAAAATCCCTTGTACGACGCAGTAAAGCATTGGCTATCCGGGGCGTCCCTCTGCTCCTTCGCGCAATCTCATAGGCACCTTCATCAGAAATCGGTGTGTTTAAGATATGAGCCGAGCGCAGCACAATAGTTGTCAGCAGCTTTGCATCATAATATTGTAAGCGTGAATTAATTCCAAAACGAGCACGCAAGGGGGCTGTCAAAAGACCTGAACGCGTTGTGGCCCCTATCAAGGTAAACGGATTCAGGGATATCTGAACAGACCGCGCATTTGGTCCCGTTTCCAACATAATGTCAATTTTGAAATCTTCCATTGCCGAATAGAGATATTCTTCTACTAAAGGGCTTAAACGGTGGATCTCGTCGATAAACAAAACATCCCCTTCTTCGAGATTTGTCAATAATCCTGCTAAATCACCCGGTTTATCCAATACAGGTCCAGAAGTAATTTTGATACCAACCCCCATCTCATTAGCAATGATATGGGATAAGGTTGTCTTTCCTAAGCCCGGGGGGCCATGCAGCAAAACGTGATCCAGCGCCTCTCCTCTCAGCCTAGCTGCCTTCACAAAAATATTGAGGTTTTCTAATATTTTAGCCTGTCCCGTAAAATCTTCAAAAGCCTGAGGCCGCAATGCCCGTTCAATATCACGATCTGTATTGCTCAGACGTTCTGGGTTTGGATCTAAATTCTCGTTCATTGTGGCAATATTTAATTTCTCTTGTAGCGCTTTCCGATACTTCCTAATTTCAATTGGATCACTCCAAAAAAAGCTTCCTTAAAGATACTTGTGCTCATCTTTGATGTACCTTCGGTCCGGTCTGTGAATATAATGGGTACTTCAACGACATTAAAGCCATATTTTATGGCTGTGAATTTCATCTCAATCTGAAAAGCATAGCCTACAAATTTAATCTTTTCAAGTGGGATTGTCTCGAGGACTTCCCTGGAGAAACAAACAAACCCCGCAGTAGCATCCTGAATAGCTATTCCCGTTATAAAACGAACATATACCGAAGCGAAATAGGACATCAGCACACGGCTCATCGGCCAATTGACAACATTCACGCCCTTGATATAACGCGAACCTATGCTCATGTCTGCACCATCCACACAAGCCTGCCGTAAGCGAAGCAGATCCTCTGGATTGTGGCTGAAATCCGCATCCATTTCGAAAATATATTGGTAATGTTCGCGGGATAGTGCCCATTTAAATCCATGGATATATGCTGTTCCTAACCCCAGCTTCCCAGTTCGCTCTTCGATAAACAAACGGCCAGTAAATTCATTAGCCTGTAAATTCTTGATGATGGTAGCCGTCCCATCGGGAGAACCATCATCTACAATTAAAATATCAAATGCCTGTGATAAGGAAAAAACTTTGCGAATGATTTTTTCAATATTTTCCTTTTCATTATATGTTGGAATGATAACTAAACTATCCGTCACTTTTTTATATTTAAGACCAGTAAAGGTAATCATTTACGTTAAATTCTAGTACAGGAATTCGATGAAATCTACAGGATAATCAACAATACTCGGGAGAAAAGACAGTAAATCCTTCAAGCTCAAACCAACACATCGACATCATAAATAAGCGGCATCAATAAGTTACACCCTTATAAAAAAGAGAAGCCCGTTACTTTGGGAGTAACGAGCTTTCATTAACCAATTATAAACTTAAATTATGAGACTGCAAATATGATGAAAATTGCTTTCATTTACAAATTTATTTGCGTTTTCATGCAACATTTTCAATACAATCTCTATTTTATTTTGCTAAATCGTTTATAAAACACGCACACTACCGCAATCTAACGATCCACCTCCCCCAAAACGATATCAATCGACCCAAGGATCGCTATCAAATCAGCGATCAGCACCCCTTTTCCGAGTTCTGAAATCACCGAAAGGTTATTAAAACTTGGTCCCCTTGATTTTACACGTAATGGAATATCTGATTTATCTTTTGTGACAAAATAAAACCCTAATTCTCCTTTCGGATTTTCAGCACGGACATAGTAGTCCTGCGCTTTCAAATTCACTTTCTTCGGAACCAAAGCTCGCGGATCAAATTCGGCTGTACGTGTAAAGTCTTTCTGTAATCGTTCAAGACATTGTTCAACAATGCGAACAGATTCCTTGACCTCATCTACCCTAACTTTATAACGATCCCAGCAATCACCAAGTGTCCCCATTTCACCTTTTCCCACAGGTATCTCAAAATCAATTTCTGGGTAAACAGAATAGCCATCTATTCGTCTCAAATCCCATTTTATTCCCGAAGCACGCAGCATAGGCCCCGATACACCATAATTTATGGCAACATCAGCAGGAAGTACGCCTATTTTAGCTGTACGAGAGATAAATATTTGATTCTGTGTCAATATTTCATCAAGTTCGACCAATTTGGGTTTGAAATACGCAATAAATTCCGTACAGCGCTCTTCAAAGCCAACAGGCAAATCATAAAATAAACCTCCTACCCAGATATAGTTGTACAACATCCTGGAACCTGAGGCCCATTCCAACATATTCATGATATGTTCACGATCCCTAAAACACCACAGAAATGGCGTTGTTGCGCCGATATCAATACCATATGTACCAATAGCAATTAGATGGGATGCCATCCGGTTGAGTTCACAGACCAAAACCCGAATGTACTCAATTCTCTTAGGTATTTTACTGTCGAGTCCAAGCATACGTTCAACCCCCATTACGAAAGCATGGCTATTGTTCATCGAAGCTAGATAGTCCAGGCGATCAGTAAATGGAATTGTTTTTGCATAATTCAACGATTCAGCATGCTTATCAAAACAACGATGCAGATAACCCAAGTGTGGAACAACCTCTTTCACGATTTCTCCGTCTGTAATCAGTTGTAACCGAAGTACACCATGCGTCGAAGGATGCTGAGGTCCCATATTCAACACCATTTCCTGGCTTGAGATCTCTGTAAGGTGTTTTTCATAGCGTATTAATGCTTCATTATATTTTGGATTCGCCATTTTTATCAATTAATATGAATGCCATGATATTTTTCTGCTTCCTCATAATCCTTTCGTAAAGGATAACCTTCCCAATCGTCAGGCAGCAAAATCCGTCTAAGGTCCGGATGTCCCTCAAAATATATCCCCATAAGGTCAAATGCTTCACGTTCATGCCAGTCTGCCGTACGCCACACCGAAGTAAGCGAAGGAATCTCAGGTAGTTCATTCAGCGAACGATTACCCGGCAACTCAACTTTTAAGACCAAACCGTGTTGATAAGGCAAGGAATTTAGATGGTAAACAATAGCAAAATGCGTTTCATAATCCACTGCAGTTAGGTTGCTTAAAAAATCAAAGTACAAGCCTTCTGTATCCCTCAGAAATAAACAAACGGCAACAATATCTGCTTTATCAATAAAAAGTGCTGGCTGCAGCCCATTCCGATCTTCTTTAAGGATAATTTGACTTCCAAATTTGGAAACAAGCATCGATTTAATTTCGTCAAATGTCATATTTATGGAGCTATGCGCGTAATCTTCCAGGAATCCGACACTTTTTTATAGACCATACGATCATGTAGCCGACTTGCACGCCCTTGCCAAAACTCGAAATAAATCGGTTTCAATAGATAACCACCCCAATGTGATGGTCTCGGTACAGAATCGTTTCCATAATATTGATTCTCGAGTTCCTCCACCCTATTTTCCAAAAAATTACGGTTAGGGATTTCGTGACTCTGTGGGGATGCTAGCGCACCAATACGGCTTGCTTTTGGCCGCGATTGGAAATATTCATCCGAATCGGCCTCACTTACAAAATCAATAACACCTTCGATCCGGACCTGCCTTTGTAGTTCAGGCCAAAAAAACAACAATGCAACATGCGGATTAGCTTTCATGTCTTCCCCTTTACGACTTTCATAGTTTGTAAAAAAGACCAGTCCTTCTGCTGCGATGTCCTTCAATAAAACAACTCGCGAGGACGGCAATTGATGGGAAGAAACCGTTGAAAGTACCATAGCATTGGGCTCGATTACCTCACTGTGAATAGCCTCATCAAACCATTTTTTAAACTGGTGGACTGGATCACGATCCACATCCGATTCAGATAGGCTACCTAATACGTAATCCTGTCTGATTGCTGCAATATCTTTATGTTGAATGGACATAGAAACCTGTTTTTATATCCTACAAACTTACTAAAATCATTGCTTTTTCTCTATAAAGTTAGTAGAAATTGACAAAATCCTAATTTTGGCACAAATCTCGCATAGATTGAATAAAAAAGATTAAATTCAATAAATAATTAAATTCGCGCTATATGTTTACCGAACTAGACCCACAAAAAGGAAGTTTATTGATTTCCGAGCCTTTTATGCTAGACCCCAGATTCCTCAGGTCCGTGATATTGTTATGTGAATACAATACCGAAGGTTCACTCGGATTTGTTCTAAATAATCAAACCAATGTTCGTATAGGCCAATTATTGGAATCTATACCGGATTGCAATTTCCCGATCTACGTCGGTGGCCCGGTTGCTCAGGAAAGCCTTTTTTTTGTACATAGCCGTTTCGATTTACTGTTGAGTGGCGAAGAAGTGGCTCCTGGAATCTATTTTGGCGGCGATGAAGAGAAGCTTATCGAAGCCATACAAACCGGTAGCATAAAACCTGACGAATTAAAATTCTTTATCGGATATTCTGGATGGTCTGCAGGTCAATTAGACGGCGAAATCAAAGAAAATAGCTGGGCTGTACAAAACAAATACCATCATCAGCTCATTTTTGAAGGTAACGGTGAATTGTTGTGGAAGGATGCCATTATTGGACTTGGCCCCAAATATGCACATGTCGCCAATTTCCCTCAGAGCCCAGGCCTAAATTAATGTTAGGAAACTTGCTCTCGCTGGCAGTTTACTTATAGAGCCCTTAAATTCACCGAATGAGCCTATGACAAAATAGGCTGTTTCCTGCCATCATGTCCTATAAAGACGATTTGGAACACTGATTGTATGTTTTAAACAAATCATAAAATTAAAAATAGCGACATACAAATTATGAATCCAGAAAAAGGTAGTATTTCAATTCACACGGAGAACATATTTCCCGTAATCAAAAAGTTCTTATATTCTGATAATGAAATTTTCTTGCGTGAACTGGTATCTAATGCAGTTGATGCTTCTCAAAAAATCAAACGCCTGGCATCTTTGGGTCAATACCAAGGAGAAACAGGTGAATTGATTGTAGACGTAAAATTTGATGAAGCTGCCAAGACCATCACTATTTCCGACAATGGTATTGGTATGACAGCAGATGAAATAAAAAAATACATCAACCAGATCGCTTTCTCAGGAGCAACAGAGTTCATGGAAAAATTCAAAGAAGCAAATGATGCAAATGAAATCATTGGCCGCTTTGGTTTAGGCTTCTATTCCGCATTTATGGTAGCCGATACAGTAGAAATCCAATCCTTATCTTATCAGGATGGAGCAGAACCTGCTCATTGGACTTGCGATGGTAGTACATCTTACGAAATTTCTACAGGTACAAGAACCACCCGCGGAACAGATGTCATCTTGCATATTAACGAAGAATCAACTGAATTTTTAAGCCAGGCGCGCTTACAGGACATTTTAGATAAGTATGCTAAATTTCTTCCTATTTCAATCCGTTTTGGCACCAAAACAAATTCTGAACCGGATGGTGAAGACGAAGAAGGAAAACCAAAATACAAATCTGTAGAGGTAGACAATATCATTAACAATACCAATCCGGCCTGGACAAAATCGCCGTCTGAATTAAAAGACGAAGATTATCTAGCCTTCTACCGCGAGCTCTATCCCTACTCAATGGATGAACCATTGTTTTGGATTCACCTCAATGTAGACTACCCATTCAACCTGACAGGTATCCTCTACTTCCCTAAAGTTAAAAATGAGCTGGAGATCCAACGCAATAAAATCAAGCTCTATTCTAGACAAGTGTTCATCACCGACGAGGTGAAAGATATTGTTCCAGAATTCTTGATGTTACTTCATGGGGTAATTGATTCGCCGGATATTCCATTAAACGTATCCCGTTCATTTTTACAGGCAGACAGTAACGTTAAAAAAATCAACAGTTATATCACCAAAAAGGTGGCCGACAAATTGAACGAAATATTTAAGACTGATCGTAAGGGATTTGAAGAGAAATGGACGGATATCGGTTTATTTATCAAATACGGTATGCTAAGCGATGAAAAATTTGCTGAAAAAGCAAATGACTTCTGTTTAGTAAAAAACACAGGTAACCAAAGTTTCACCATTAAGGAGTATTACGAAAAGGTCAAAGATATCCAGGTAGATAAAGATGGAAACATTGTTTATTTATATACACATGATGCTGCTCAACAAGATGGTTTCATCCAAACTGCATTAAATAAGGGGTACGATGTTTTGATGCTCGATGGGCCACTGGATACGCACTTTGCAGCTTATTTGGAGCAAAAAGGCGGTGAAAAGGTACAGCTGAAGCGTGTAGATGCTGACGTTATCGATAAATTGATCCAAAAAGACGAAAAGGTCGAACTTGCCCTCTCGGAAGAAGAATCTAAAAAAGCACTAGCGGTTTTTGAAAAAGCAATCTCCCGTCAAGACATGAAAGTTGAGGTTGATGCATTAAATGAAGGCGATTTGCCTGTGTCAGTAACAATTGATGAATTTATGCGCCGAATGAAAGATATGGCCAAGACAGGTGGTGGTATGAATTTTTATGGTTCATTGCCCGATAATTATAAAGTAACTGTCAACGGGAACCATCCGCTGATCAAAAGAATTTTATCGTCATCGGACGAAGAAGGTTCAAAACTAGCAAAACAGGCTTTTGATTTAGCGCTCTTATCCAGAGGTTTATTGTCAGGAGCAGATCTAACGTCTTTCGTGAAGAGAAGTGTAGAAATGATCTAATCATATTTCTTTTAACAAAAAATGCGGTTTCTATGGTAGGAACCGCATTTTTTGTTAAATATCGGAAGCAAATGACAAATTTAGACAAGTGAAATGCATATCAACATCGAAACATAACCATATCGATGTTTTTTATTAAAATTTAATAAACTAATCTTCACCTAGTTGGCATTAAACGCTGTTTTTTTTCAATCAAATATTTGGAGGGAATAGGGTTTAATCGTACTTTTGTATCATCAAAATCACGGTAGGTATAGCTCAGTTGGTTAGAGCACTAGATTGTGGTTCTAGGGGTCGTCGGTTCGAGCCCGATTACTTACCCAAAAAGGCAGATCAAATGATCTGCCTTTTTTTAATTTTGCGAATTCAACCCATACAGCCCCCTTCAAAATTGCTCCATCAATCTTTAATTAATATAAAATTCAGACTCAATACTGTTTTCATGCTATACAAACAGATTTACACCGATTAGGGTAAGGGGTCCATGACGGAAGGATTTCCTGGGTCATAAATGCCCACAGCAACTCTGGAGTCAGCACAGCCATAATATAAAAACCATTTTTGTTTAAAAAAGACCAATCCTTCAATAAAAACCGTACCATCGATATATTGCCCACTTTTTTCGAAAGATTCCATGGGACGCAAAAACGGAACATCCATTCGAGCCAATACGCTTGTCGGATCTCGTGAATCAAATAAAACCTGCCCAGCGGAATAAGTATTTTTATTAAAGCGCTTATCTCCTTTTTCAGCATGATTCTTACCATTGTACAACAATACAATTCCTTTATCAGTCAAAACTGCCGGGGGACCACACTCCGTCAATGAACTATCAAAATAACCATCCCTTGGCGAAATAAAAGCGATCAATGCCCCCTTTTTATCTGTTACGGGCTCCCAGTCAATCAAATTATCAGATGTGGCGCCATACACACCATGTTCCCCCCTGTACAACCAATATTTCCCATTGATTTTAGCTATGACCTGTCTGTTACCTTTCATTACTGTCACAATAGAAGCTGATTTGTGCGGTTCATCAACAAGAGTGGGCCTGTTTTTCGATTTTTTAAAAATGGGACCATACTTAGTCCAGTGTTTCAGATCAGTGGATATTGCTAAACCTAAGCGTGGCACCTTTCGATTCCATTGGGTATAAAATAGCACAAAACGCCCGTCCTCCGTCTGTGCTAAGCGGGGATCTTCCGTCCCACCGGGCCACTCGTTATCCTGCTGCTCATCGGGAGCTGGATAGAATACCGGTGTTTTCAGTCGTTCAAAATGAATACCGTCAGCACTAGCTGCTAATCCCAGTCGGGAGGTCCGGTGGCCAATAGCCTTCCCTGTCCGATCTTCTGCACGATAAATGACATAAACACTATCTCCCCCTTACCACTGCAGCAGGATTAAAAGTGTCGTTGTCCTCCCATCGAATCTCCTTCTTCAGAATTGGATCATAAAATACCGAACTCGTATCAGGCTCAATAATTGGATTGATACCTTTGGGCCGCTCAAAGCCTCCTAATACCCATTGTTCTTTCTTAAGCTTTCCGCCAGGCTGTACGTTACAGCCACATAAAAAGACGAACACTATAGAACCTGCAATTTTAACGATAACATTCATGTTTTATTTGATCTCCCATACTTAAGATGCAAACCTGTAAAGGCGAAAATTAGAATTGGTTACAACAGAAAGGTGAGCGAATCTGCCCCCCCGATCATTCACAAATATAACGCTATTTGAAAGAAATAGATGGCACAAAAACAAGTTCATCAAAAATTGAATTGGAAGCCACCTAGAAAACTAATAAACAATTTATCGATAAACAACTCGTTATGTTGCAATATATTGCAACATAACAACAAATATAAGGTTAAATATTGCAACATATAGCATAAAAGCGCTATATTTATAGCATGATATCCAAAGAGGAACGCCACGATTTTATATTGGTTAAAATCAAAAAGGAAAGAAAATTAGCGATGGTAGACTTAGCAGCTGAACTTGGTGTCTCTGAACATACCGTCCGACGTGATCTTAAAGAGTTATCCGACGCCGGCTTGCTTCGCGCTATTCGGGGTGGCGCCACGCTACGTTCAAACATGCCATTCGATATATACGACCGAAACAACCTTGATGTTATGGAGAAACAATCCATAGCAGAAAAATCGATCACACTATTGAAAAATCATCAAGTTGTCTTTTTCGATGGCGGCACAACAACACAGACAATTGCAGGAAATATTCCCGATAGCCTAACCCTTACTGTTGTTACACATAGTCTCCCAATAGCTAATATACTTGCCAACTTCCCAAACATCACCTTGATTTTTGCTGGTGGCACTTTCTGCAAATCATCACTTACTATGCAAGGACAGCAAACGATCTCCACATTTGAAGACATATACGCGGATATCAGCTTCATAGGTGTATGTAGCCTGGATCTCCACCGCGGACTTACATCAAGAACACACGAAGAAGCAGCTATCAAAAAAGTACTGTGTAAAAATTCAATGAACATTGTTGCTGCCACAACAAGCAATAAGCTTGATACCTTGGCTTCTTTCCTGACATGCCCCATCTCTGATATCAGTTATTTAATTACAGAAAAGGATCCTTTTGACCGCATTTTACAGCCTTATGCCGCACAAGGTATTACAATCTTATAAGTTTACCGTTTATGAACAATCTCAAACAGGAAGCTGCCAAAGCTGCTCTTCAACTATTAAAACCCGATCAGCTCATTGGACTAGGTGTTGGATCAACAATAGCTTATTTCATTGAATTAATCGCCAGCAGTATCAGCTTTAAATCCAGCTTAAAATTTACATCACCTTCCTTGGAAACCAAAACGCTGCTCCAAGAGAATGGACTTATTTGTGTTGATAACAGTATCCTAACAACGCTGGACTATTATTTTGACAGCTGTGATCAGGTCGACATTCATTTAAATGCATTCAAAAGTGGCGGTGGCGTGCACACGGGTGAGAAGATTATGGCGAATATGGCGCAGCAGTTTATTCTCTTGGTCGATGGCTCAAAGATGGTCGAAAAACTTAGCACAAAGCATCCGTTATGTGTTGAAATTATACCAGAAGCTTGGCTATCGGTACGTGAAAATCTAAAATCAAGTTATTTTACAACGATATCCGACATTGTATTACGAAAATCTGAACAAAAATCGGGGCCTCTCCTTTCTGAGAGAGGTAATTTCCTGGCAGATATTTATTTTTCTAAACTGCCCGATATTTTTGATTTGAATAAGCAAATCAAACTCATTATAGGGGTTGTAGAACATTCACTTTTTTATCAGCTGTGTTCGGCATGTCTTTTGGCAACAGAAGACGGCGTAACACATTTATTTGCAAACAACCTTGGAGAATCAGACACGGATAAGATTGTCACGCAATAGCATTAAAGTTTATATTGAAGTCTAACAACCAACAAGACAACGGTAAAGTAATTTAAATTAACATGAAACACACTCAAATTAACACAGGAATACTGAGTTTTGGCATGTCAGGACGTGTTTTTCACGCACCATTTATACATACCAATCCTCATTTCAATCTCGGCGCTGTTGTAGAACGGTCGAAAAAAGCAGCACATGAATTTTATCCGGCAATAAAAAGCTATAATAGCATTGCTGAATTACTAGCGGATGAAAGCGTCGAACTGGTCGTTGTGAATACACCAAACTATACACATTTCCAATATGCCAAAGAGGCCCTAGAAGCAGGAAAACATGTATTGATAGAAAAACCTGCCGTTGATGACACTACACAATTCGACACTCTTCTTGCCATCAGCAAAAAACAAGGCAAACAATTATTTTTCTATCAAAACAGACGGTATGACGGTCACTTTTTAGACATTAAAAAAGTGATTGACAGTGGAGAATTAGGAAAGCTAATTGAAGTACATTTCAGATTTGATCGCTATAAAATGGAATTGGGACAAAAATACTTTAAGGAAGATACGCAGTATATTTCTAATGGTCTTACTTATGACCTAGGCCCTCACCTTATTGATCAGGCAATCTCACTTTTTGGAAAACCGGTTAAATTTACCAAGACAACATCCATTAACAGGCCGGATTCTAAAGTTGCAGATTATTTTCACTACCAGCTCTATTATCCAGCTGGACTGAACGTGTATTTAACGGGAAGTCTACTTGTTGCCTCTCCACAGCCCGCCTTTGTTTTACATGGCACAAAAGGGAGTTTTATCAAGAATATGACAGATGTGCAAGAACAGCAATTGCTAGATGGTATGTTACCTGACAATCCATCTTATGGCCTTGAGCCAGCCGGCCAAGAGGGGAAACTTGTTACGATAGACGCTTCAAATCAAAAACATGAGTCTTTAGTAACGCCACATAAAGGAGATTACAATCAGCTGTTTGAAGCCATTTATGAAAGCTTAAGAAATAATATCGATTACCCTATTAAAGCGGATCAGGTTAAATGGCAGATCGAATTGCTTGAAGCTGAAAATACCTAAGCTTCTAAACAATCAAATGGCGGCACGGTTCAAGAAAACTAACATGTGCTGCCATTTCAATTTGCTTTCCAAAGACATTCGTTCGGTTCAATATGGATCATCACATGACCGAGATCAGGAATATGCGCAACCAAATGGTCTTTGAGTTTATGTGCCAACTCATGCCCTTCCCTTACGGTAATTTCACTATCAACAATAGCGTGCAGATCGACATGATATTTAGCCCCCGATTTGCGGACAAAACATTTTTCTGTGGCTTTTATCCCCTCTACCTTTAATGCTTCTTCCCGGATATTATCAATGACCTCATCGTATACATTTTCATCCATTATCTCGCCAAGCGCCGGTCTGAAAATATGATAACAGTTATACAGTATAAATCCAGCAGCAAATAATGCCGCGTAGTCATCCGCATTTTCATATCCTTTTCCGAGTAACAATGCAATAGATATCCCAATGAAGGCTGCAACTGACGTTATCGCATCGCTTCGATGGTGCCAAGCGTCTGCACGAAGTGAAGAACTATTTGTTTCTTTACTTTTCTTCATAACGATCCTATACGAAATTTCTTTCCATACGATGATTCCGCCAAGAACAAATAGAGTCCAAGGCTTTGGCAAGTCATGTGGCGTTCCTATATTCTCAATACTTTCATAAGCGATTATGGTTGCAGAAACGATGAGAAAACCAACGACAATAAATGTAATGAGGGGTTCTACCCGACCATGACCATACGGGTGATTGTCGTCGGCAGGTCGTTGCGCATATTTTAAACCCAGAAGCACTAGAAATGAAGAGAAAATGTCCGCCGTTGACTCAATTGCATCCGCAATCAGGGCATAGGAGTTTCCAAAGAAACCAGCTAGCCATTTTAACAATGCTAGTAATGCATTGCCTACAATACTAAAATAAGTCGTTCTGACTGCAGTCTGCTCTTGAAGTTCGGACATCGCTATAAATTAACTTGACACCGCGAAAATACTGTTTTTTCTCATCAAATTCTATTCTCCATCTATAGAAAATAGCGATTACAATAATCGATCGTTAACTGCCGCTTGCGATATCCTGCAATGCTTTTTTTATCTCAGGAGTCCCATAGTCACGGCTTCCTTCCAGACGCTCGACGATCTTTCCAGTTTTATCCAAGATCACTGTTGTCGGGATGGACTGCCCTAAAAATTCTGCAGGAATTTCACCCTCTGCTATATAAAGGGGCAGATCAAACTTGTTTTCTGCCATGAATGCTGAAGACTTCTCCATGTCGCCATCAACATCCACCATGAGGAAAACGATATCCTTATTATCTTTAAGTGATTGCCTAAGCTGGTCAATGGAAGGTAGTTCATGAATACAAGGAGGACACCAAGTCGCCCAGAAATTGATAAATACGACCTTACCTTTTAAAGCACTTAATTGAAGAACCTTCCCCTCTTTATCCTTAAAAGATAGCTCCTGCGTTGTGGGTGCAGTCGCTTCAACAGGTTCCTCCACCTTTTCGGCCTTGGTCTCACTTTTAGTCCCTGTGTTTCCACAGCTAAAAAATAAACTGGTCGATAAAGCTGCGAGACCAAAAAAAATAACCCCTCTATTAAACCTAATATTCATCGTCTTTTGTTTCATTAAATTATTCTATTAAAATAAATCTCTGTTCACTAATCGTTCTCTTAAAGTAAGGGCTAAAAGATTAAATCCGAATTCGGAGATCTCGTCAATCCAATCCTCCTAGGAGAAATTTCTCAAAACATTAGCTAATTTAACCTTAATTATTCAAGACCACAAGTATTGCAAACAACTTCACAACATAAACAATTGATCAATAACAAAATAAGCAACAATAAAATTGAAAAAATAACAAGAACTTTTCCGACATTTAAAAGAGTGAACATATCACTGATCAAAAGACAATTTATTGACTACATCATGAATCTCCCCGCAAATCATTTCAAAAAATACTTGTTAATATATTTCCTGTTATTCCTCACCCCCCAGCTTAATTTCGGGCAAGCCATGTCAACTAAATTCAATAACCTATACCGGCTAATAGCATCAAAAGATTTCTTCACCGCCCGTGACCTTTTTAAGGTAAATAAAACTTTTTTAAACGCCCATGAGCAACTTTTTATTTTGGCAATACTCGATAATGCCTTTAATAGGCCCATCGCTTCAAACAAAAAAATTGCACTGCTGAACACAGCAACAGCAGAATTGCCTGACACACTGCGACTAAAAATACGACGTATTCAGGAAGATAATTTTGTCAAACTGAAAGATTACGATGAGGCAAAACAGACAACGCAAAAAATCCTACTCGAATTCGATTCCTTGCTGTCAACAGATACAAGAGCGGATCTCCGAAACAATCTAAAAATCTGGTCAGCACTTGATCATGTAAAGCCGCAGCTTATACAAATCAACGACGATACCCGTCTTAAAATGACGAAAGATAAAGCCGGCTTGAAGAATCTGAAAGTAGAGGTTAACGGCGATACAGCAAGTTTCATATTTGACACCGGAGCAAATCTATCTACAGTTTCGGAGTCCGTGGCCAAACGACTTCATATGGATATGATCCGTGCAGATATTGATGTAGACGCAATTACAGGTATTGCTATCAAAGCCGATTTAGCAGTCTGTAAACAATTAAAACTTGGTAACATCAGTATATCGAATGCTATATTTCTGGTTTTCCCAGACAGTGCACTTTATATCCCACAAATTGGCTATCAGATCAATGGCATAATAGGCTTCCCAGTCATAGAAGCACTGCAAGAAGTACAGCTTACACAAGATGATTTTTTTATCGTACCTAAGAGACCTACAGTTACAAAAAAGGCTTCAAATCTTGCAATAGATGGGTTATCACCTCTTATTGCCATTGATGGAAAGCACTATACCTTTGATACGGGAGCGGAAAATACAATCCTTTATGCGCCATTTTACGAAACCTACAAACAGCATATCGAAAAATATGGTATACCGACCAAAGTCGCCATGGGAGGCGCAGGTGGTAACGTTGAATATGATGGCTTTGTCATACAACATACATTCCATATCGGCGATAAACCGATCGCTCTTAAAAAAATAAACCTATTAAAATCGAAAATCAAGAATGAAACTGTATATGGAAATATAGGACAAGATATTATCCGCCAATTTTCTAAAATGACACTTAATTTTAAAGACATGTTTATCCATTTTAATTAACAGGAATCTAAAACTAAAATCGCTAAAAAGGAAACCCCAAATTTAAAACTAATAAAACTGAGTTCAGTTTCGTCTTATAATTATACTTCATAAAAACACCCTAAAAGTTTTGTCTAGCTTTTAGGGTGTGATGCTTCTATAGATTTATGAAACAATTATGCGGAGTAGGTCACTGCATTAAAACCCTTCTTTTTGATAATTTCAATTATTTCTTCTTCCGAAACGCCTTCAGATTTTACAGTCAGAATTTTGTCTGCATTTGTGGTGTCAACATTCCATTCACAGATACCGTCCACACTATCCAGATCTGCACTTACTTTGGATACACATCCCCCACAAGTGAGGTTTGTTTTGAATTGAAGTTCTTTGCTTTCCATGTTATTTAATTTTAATGTTATTAATCTATTTAATTATCTGTACAAATATCCCTTTAATTCAATTGGCTATACTTACAGTTTTTCTATTTTGTTTTACAATATTTACCGTTTAAAACACGGTCTACAGCTCAACCATCGTTAGCTATTTTTTCCAGCGAAGCCGCAAGCTATTACTGACGACACTTACACTGCTCAATGCCATTGCAGCTCCAGCTATCATCGGGTTTAAAAGGAAACCATTGAATGGATACAGAATGCCTGCAGCGAGGGGAATTCCAATTAAATTATAAATAAATGCCCAAAACAAGTTTTGCTTAATCGTTGCGACCGTTTGTTTCGAAAGTCGAATTGCCTCGGGTATCTTCGTCAAATCAGAAGAAATAATTGTCATTTTCGCTACATCCATAGCAATATCACTTCCTTTTCCCATTGCAATACTGACATCCGCTGTTGCTAAGGCTGTACTATCATTAATACCGTCCCCAACCATAGCAACTACCTGCCCCCTTTGCTGTAATTCCTTAACAAAATCGGCTTTGTGCTCTGGCAATACCTCGGCTTTGTAATGCTGAATCCCTGTTTCCGCAGCGATGGCCCTCGCTGTAGCCTCGTTGTCACCAGTCAGCATATATAGTTCAATTCCCATTGCTTGCATCTCCTTGATTGCACGTACAGAAGTTTCCTTAATCTGGTCCGCAATGGCAATTACAGCTAATGCAGTATGACTATTGGCAAACCAGATCACTGTTTTCGATTGATTTCCCCATTGAGTAGCATGTTCCGTCAATTCTGTCGAAATTGTAATCCTATTTTCATCCAACAACCTCCGATTCCCTACATAGTAAGTTTCGATTCCTTCACTGCCTTTTACACCCTTCCCTGTAATACTTTCGATAAAGGATATTGGAGTAACTTTCACATCATTAAAATACCCTACAACAGCTTCTGCCAATGGATGTTCTGACTGTTTCTCCAGGCTTAACAGGATACCTTTCAAATTATCTTCATTATTTTTCCAATACACGTCAGTAACAACAGGTTTTCCCTCCGTAATGGTACCGGTTTTATCCAAAACAACTGCACTTACCTTTTTGGCCAGCTCCAGACTTTCCGCATCCTTAATTAAAATGCCCTGTTCAGCTCCCTTACCCACGCCAACCATGATCGCTGTAGGAGTTGCTAAACCTAGTGCACAGGGACACGCAATAACTAAAACCGTTACTGTCGCCAACAAACCCTGTACCAAATGGTTTTCTCCACCTAAAGTAAACCACAGTAGAAAAGTTAGAATAGCAATACCAATGACAACAGGAACGAATACACCAGCAATTCGATCGACCAGTTTTTGCACAGGAGCCTTACTTCCCTGTGCATCCTGAACCATTTTAATGATCTGTGCAAGCATTGTCTCCCGGCCAACTTTTGTAGCTTTGAACTGAAAACTTCCCTTTTGATTGATCGTCCCTGCAAATACCTGTTCATTTCCCGTTTTTAAAACCGGGACCGGCTCTCCGCTTAACATACTTTCGTCAACATAGGAATTTCCACTGATAACAACACCATCGACAGCGATCTTCTCCCCTGGTTTTACCAGAATGATATCGCCAGTATGAACGGCCTCTATAGGGACCTGACGCTCTACCCCATCCGATTGAATGACCATAACCGTCTTAGGTTGCAACCCCATTAGCTTTTTAATGGCAGATGAGGTGTTACCTTTGGCCTTCTCCTCCAGTAATTTACCCAATAAAATAAAAGCAATGACAACAGAGGCGGCCTCAAAATACACATGTGCATGCAAGCCACGTTGATGCCAAAATTCAGCAAAGAGCATATTAAATACACTAAAGATGTAGGCTATTCCCGTGCTCAACGCAACAAGTGTATCCATATTGGCCGAACGGTGTTTCGCTTGTTTCCACGCATTGATAAAAAAGTCCTTGCCTAGCCAAAGAACTACGGGTGTAGAAAACAGCCACATAATAGGATTTGCATACGGCATATCCATAAAGAACATACCAATCACAACTACGGGAAGAGATAGCAATACTGCCCATCGTGTTTTGATTTTAAGCTGGCGAAATTTAGCTGCGTGAATAGCCTCCAATGTTTCCTGCTGTGTAGATTCATCTTCGATTAATAAATCATAGCCACCAGCCTGGACTGCTTTCTGAATTTTTAAATGATCCGTAATATTAGGCAAATATTCAACTGTAAGATTTCCAGTTGCAAAATTTACAGACGCATTGACAACCCCTTCTTCATATTTCGCCATACTTTCGGCGCTACTGGCACATGAGGCGCAAGTCATCCCAAGAACTGGAAATGTTTTGGTCAATGTAGAAACACCATAACCAAGATCTTTGATCGTCTTTACACTGCTAACGACCGCTTCACTATCTTTAGGTACGATGGCAGCTCTATGGTTATTCAATTCCACCCGATAGCTCGCCAAGCCTTTGACCTGAGCTAGTCCTTTTTCGACAATTGAAGCACAATGTTCGCTTTCAACATCTTCTAAAGGTAGATAAACCGTATCTTTATAAATATCTGTCGCCATAACTGATTGTTTTATTTTACACAACAAATTTGGCCACAAATAACATCGAAATCATTACACAATTAGGGAATTGATTTGTAATATTTATTCGATAATACGATACGACAGGTTAAACTCAATTCTTCTTTAGCTTTCCACTTCCTCAACAAAACCATAGATAATATAATCACCGCGCTCTTCGAGTTTAATCGTTTCCATTCCACTCCAGCCGGATGCATCGGTATTTTCATCGATAAAATTTTGAATTCTGTCAAATGCGACACCAATCTTTGTTTTCCCATCGGCATAGATCTGATATTTCGCAGAGGTCTGCCAGCTTACTTTTTTTCTAAATAACCGTAACCCTTCTCTTTTCAAAAAACTGTGCATTTCATTCGATAAATTCATATTCTCATTTGTTTTACGCGCTCACACTACTCACCTATTTATTTGGCAGATGCTTTTCTGGTCAAGGACTTACCTCAAGCCTTCTCATTAGTTTATCTATTTACGCAACACGGTTTTAATGGCTAAAGAAATGGTTTTTCGCTGCTAAAATAGATAGTCCTAAAATAATGAACCTGATAGAATCCTACAATAATGCCGTCACTATTTCATCGTACTCAAATGCTATTTTGTCGAATTTTCCAACAGCATACGATGGACCTTCTTTCAATGCTGATTATAATCTAGCAGACGATTTGAACAGCATCTAATACACGGCGAACAGAAATAGGAACAGGCGCTATTTTTTCGTCGAATAGATTCTTTAGTTCGTCCGATTCATTTTCAATTCTGTCGATATTTTTCGTTGTTCTTTTCCATAGCTAGCACATTTGTTTACAATTTAAACGTATAACTATGGAAAACATTGAAAATTTTTTAGCGGAGGATTTTGTATTGGATGTACAAACTGTCTGCGTGGTCGAACCGATCTCATTTTTTGATTTTGATGATATGGAACTGGTAACTATTAAGACAGTTACATCTTCAAAAGTAATATAAAAGAGGATAATGCTGTGAGGGCGTTCTGGTAGGCGCCTTTACAGCAATCGTCTTTATTGCCTACTAAATAAAAAAAGAACCGAGTATATGACTTCACCCAAGCTTAAATGTATTCTTATTGAGGATGAACCCTTGGCGACAAAAAAAATAGTTGAATACATTCACATGTTTCCAGATCTTCAATTGATAAAGATGGTTGAAGACATTGAAAATCCAGCATTATTTAGTCATGATCTAAAATCTGCAGACATCCTATTCCTCGATCTCATTGTTAGCGGCGGTAATATTAATACACTTGCCGAATTGATCGCCGATATTCCTATCCTGATCATAACGTCCGCTGTGTCACGCTGGCATTATCCGGAATTTATCAAAAACAGAAAGCATTTTGCACTACAAAAACCAATTTCGCCCGAAATGTTTCAGTCCTGTATAAAACAAGTCATGCAATACTAGTCCTACTAATTCATGTCATTATTCCACTTATCCGATTATTTTCTTCTGCGCACGCCGCTGCTTCCAGCTGCATTTGCCGTTGATCTTTTAACGATAAAAGAGAGACATGAAATAGAAGAAAAACTTCGTCATTTGTTTCAAAATGAGCAATTAAAAGAAGCCCTATTTCTGGCAAGCCCTGCCTTCTCAGTAGAAGTTCAAAAATGGCTTGAATACAAGAAAGAGAGCAGCTCAAAAATGATCGCTTCACTACTCAAATATGCGATTAGGATGAGCACTAGAAGTACGCCTTTCGGTTTATTCGCAGGGGTATCTTTTGGGAACATTGCCGTCTCCGAAAAAAAGGTATCGTTAATTAGGGCTAATGCGAATAAAGCTGTATTAAAACTGGATGCCACCATTTTGACAGGAATTATTGAACAGCTATCAAAAGATAAAAGAATTTACAGTCAACTCTATTATCGTATCAATCCGACCTTATACTTAGATGGTAAATATTACAAATATTATCAAAAAGTGTCAAATGGGAAGAAAGGACAGCATATCCTGAAACGCATAAGGCTTACCCCAGTTTTGGATCGAGTCATCCAACACTTTGAACGTAATAAGAGAACCAGCCACTATCAATCATTAATCGATCTGCTGAAAGGTCTTGGAGCATCAACAACGCATGCGCCCCTATTCGTCAATAACCTCATCAGCCTTGGAATCATATCTTCTGAATTACAGCCCAATGTAATTGGCTGAGGTTATCTGGATAGCCTGATAACGACGCTTGAAAGAGTGGATAAGGCGGAAAATTATTTAAATCCTTTATTAACGATAAAAAGATGGCTTCATAGTTCTCAATCTGTCATTGAGATCCGAACCGCCATCCTTAAATTATTGCAGCCTTTGGCTCCAGACCTCGATATGACCAATTCGTTACAGGGGGACCTACTCATAGGGATGGACGAAAACAATTTATCAGATACCGCATTAAATCACATAAGAGATCAATTTCAGGATTTACTGCCACTTTGCAGCCAGGCTAAGTTAACAGATTTTGACCAGTTTAGAGCTGCGTTCTCTGTTAAATATGAAGATAGAATGGTCCCGCTAACGACAGCTCTAGACCCCGATATTGGGATTGGTTACGGACGTCAAGAAGGTGTTTACAATATAACGGATGAAATACTCGGGGATGTTAAAAACATCACTCCGACGGGCGAAAAAAAATATGGGGACCACCATTATCAAGATCTGGTCATTGAAAAATTTGTAGAAAGTGTAAAAAATCAATTCACCGAAATTCGGCTGACCGGCAAAGATCTAGATCATATCGCTAAACAGCGTAAACAAACAGCCCATACTATCCCTTCTTCATTCTATGCCATCGGCAATCTCCTTCGAAGTTCATGTCAGGAAAATTTATTCTTCAATCTAAGTACTATTGGTGGTTCGTCATCAGGAAACTTAATTTCCAGATTTGCACATTTGGATGAAGAATTGCATAACAAATTAAAAGAATCGGCCAACAAAGAGCAACAGCAGTTTCCCAATGCAATACTTGCCGAGATTTGTCATTACCCAGACAATAATGCTGGTAATATAATTTATAGACCTGCGCTGCGAAAGGCATCAATTTGTCTAAGCCCAACAATCGACGAAGAACAAGAGCAAATTGATGTTAATGACTTATACCTGTTCCTTAAAGAACAGCGTCTAATCTTATGGTCCAAGAAATTCAATAAAATGGTTATCCCCCGTTTGACGACGGCCCACAATTTTGAACAAGGTATGAATATTTATAAGTTTCTCGCAGATTTTCAGTTCCAAAATAATAGGTTGGATCTTTCCTGGAATTGGGGAATTATGAAAGAGCAGCGGAGGCTCCCAAGAATAAGCTACAAAAATATTATCTTGTCTAGAGCCCAGTGGCGAATTCAAAAAATAGCGAAATACCCCAGCAACCCTCAGGCTTTCATAAAAAATATACAAGCGGAGTTAGCAATCCCTGCAATGGTCATCATCAGCAGCGGCGATAATGAACTGTTGATAAATTTAGACAATCCTTTTTGCATAGAAATCATATTGGATCATATGTGCAAAAGAGAGACCATATTAACCGAATATATCCTGAATGACTATTCATCAATAGCCAGGGATAAAGATGGACATATTTTTGCCAACGAAATCATTATTCCAATAGAATCACAGCAGGAGACTTTCACAAATGAATCAGCTCCGCAAGACAATAACCTAAAAAGATGCTTCCCTTTGGGCAGTGAATGGCTTTACGCCAAGATCTATTGTGGTTTACATTTTGCAGACACCTTGTTAAAGGAAGTTTTCCCCATTATCGTAGAGACAATTAGTCAACAAAATGTCCTAAAAAAATGGTTTTTTATACGGTACAACGATCCATCGCCCCACATTAGGTTTAGAGTTGAGCTTTCAGATCCAAGCCAGTATTATTTCGTTATATCCACGCTTAATACCCTATTGGAACAGTTTATTAAAGACGGCCAGATATCAACGCTATCCTTTGACACTTATACACGGGAGATTGAACGCTATACCCCATTTTGTATGGAACTTAGTGAGGAGCTATTCTATCAACAGAGCGAAACGGTACTGAAGGTTATTCAACAAAGTACTTCAATCAATGATCGATGGCGCCTGGCTTTCGAAAATATTGAGTCGCTATTAGAAGCTGCAAAATTTACACTGATCGAGAAAAGAGATTTCTGCCTACAGATGAATACCCTTTATCAGCAAGAATTTGATAATAATAAAAACCTTTGGATTCATCTCAACAATAAGTTTAAAGAGAAAAAAGACTGGTTCGACAAACCTTTAGACAACCTAGAAGAATCGAAAAAGAAACTAAATGCACTTCAATACAGCATATTTAACACCTTACAGAGCCATAACGAGCAAGATGAATTCAAGTCGGCTCGGACATCGTTACTATCAAGCTACGTTCATATGTTTATTAATCGATTGTTCATGTCTGATCAACGCTTACATGAACTTGCCGTTTACCACTTTATGGTTGGCTATTATAAAATGCAAATTGGGAAACAGAAAGAACGTATGAATCCGATAAATTATAGGAGTCCCATCTTCGCGAAAAGTTGATTACGATATTGTAAACCTATAGCGAGTTCTGTCCCATTTTTCAGAATGACTTTACTTGCCTCAACACCCTTGATCTGTTTGATATTGACAATATAGGACCGGTGCATACGAGCAAACATATCCCAAGGCAGTTCTGCTTCCATATCTTTCATGGTAGACAGCAACGTTTGCATACCTTCTAACGTATAAATTTGAATGTAATCCCCCCAGGCTTTAAGATAGAAAATATCCGCCGGATCTATAAAAATAGTTTTGTTCCGATCCTTTATCTTAATCGCCTTTCTTTCACCCTGTGGGCCCCTTCTAGAAAACAAAATTGCCTTTTGGACTTTTTCAATTGCCTTGATCAAGCGCTCTTCCGTCAGGAGTGGCTTTAAGATATAATCGATCACATCCAGCTCAAATCCATCGACCGCATACTCATAATGCCCAGTTATAAAAACAACAAATGGTGGATGAGCAAGTCCTTTGAGAAAGGTAATTCCGTCCATTTCAGGCATATCTATATCCGACAAAATGAGATCTACCTCGTGCTGCCTTAAAATGTCAATTGCTTGCAATGGGCTCTCGAATACACCCAATATTTCGATCAGGCCTAATTTGGAAACTAATTTCTCCAGGCGACCTCTCGCAATAGGCTCATCTTCAATAAGGATAGTTTTAATTCTATTCATAAGTACTTCGCAACCCGTTGCTTTGGTGCTACGGCTCTGTTTCCGAATGTAAAGTTACAACAAGATTAACACTAAATACACCCTCCTGCGACTTTATTTCCAAATTGTGATTATGAGGATAATGAAGTTCCAGTCGTTTTTTTACATTTTCTATCCCTAATCCGCCGATATAATTTTCTGGTTTTGAAAGTTCTCTATACGCATTAGCCACGTGCATATACACCTTGTCATCCGCAACCTTAATGTCTACGGATATCCATCCCGCCGAAGAACTTAACCGAGGTCCGTGTTTGAATGCATTTTCCACAAACGGAAAAAAGATCAAAGGAACAATCATGCTGTTTTCGTCCTCGGCCACCAAATTTAGATTGATCTGCACGGTCTCGCTATAGCGTAACTTTTCCAATTCAACATAATCCTTTAGCAATTGAAATTCGCGACTAATTTCGATCCTGGGTTGATTACTTTCATGCAGTAAATACACCATAATACTACTTAAACGCATCATACTTTCGCCGCCTCGTTCATCATGATCAGATACCAGCACATAGATGCTATAAAGTGTATTAAGTAAAAAATGTGGATTAATCTGGTATTTTAGAAAGGCAAGTTCCAATTGGACATTGTTCAATTCTAATGCTGAATTTTTCAATTCGAGTTTCATTTTTGAATTTCTGACAGACATAAATGCCTGTACAATTTTTACAGTCAATGGCAGCGCCACCAAAAAAATAAAATCCAACAAATAATCGCTAATGGAAGAAAGGCGAAAAGCACCAAAGATTCCTTGACTTAATATTATTTCAAGATAGCTTGACAGGCGAACATCTGGTGTTAGATATTTCAACGTTAATAGGGCAGCAAAGTAACTTAGAAACGACCACCAGGCGTAAATAAACAACAACCATAATATACATAATACAAACTTCCCTGGAATAAACCACCGCGGAATGATGATATATGCTGTCACATAAAATATTGTCAACAAAGAAAAGACGTCCTTTACAAACAAAATCCAGGAATTATCAATATCTATCCGCTGATAGGAAATGAATTGCATTCCCAAAACCAAAAACCAAAAACACAAATGAAGAATAATACGTTTCCCCGTATTGTAATTTTGGAAAAACCTGTTCATAGATAGCATACTTTTCAATAATATCAGTCTAATATAATGATATCCTTTAGTTTGTGGTAGTCTGACTTATCAAGTGATAACGCAAAAAGACATTTCTGCGACAAAAAACAACCACCTATAACGCTAACAATCTGAATATATCCAAATTAGGATCTGAGCAAATCAAAAAAATAGCATTACGCTCAAAACAATAAAATTGTAACAAATATATTGCTTTAAAATGAATACGATTTTTAGCGTGCACTCAACAGCTAGTTCATCCAGCAAATAAAGTAATTTGCTAATTTATCAATATAGAATAGCGTTATCTCTAATTTCAATTAAGTTGGTAATTTTCAAAACTTACCTACTAAGGTAAATATAATGCGTAGCGATCACTAAAATGTCTATTTACATAACATAAATTGTCCATAATTGAAGGCTCTGCAAAAAAAAGTTATTGCGATCTTCCGTATATTTAATTTTACAGAACCCACATAAACAACAATTAGATGTCAACTACTTTTATGCAGCTTTGGTTATATAATAACTGGGCCAATACAACACTACTGGATAAACTGAAAAGTGAAGGCGAAAATGTACCTCATTCTTGCATACGGCTCTTTAGCCATATTGTCAATGCTCAGATTATTTGGTTAAGTCGATTAACTGGTGAAAAACCACCTGTTGGTGTTTGGGATGAGCACAGTATCATCGATTGCCAAAGGTATCACGATTTAGCTTCAGAAGGATTTGGGCAGCAGATTCAGCGCAGAAATGATATAGAGGATGAAATTATCAATTATACAAACACACAGCATCAGGCTTTTCATAATAAGGCCAACGACATTCTGTTACACGTCTTTAATCATGGCACCTATCACAGGGCGCAAATAGCAAGCGAAATGCGGAAAAATGGTATTGAACCTATCAACACAGATTATATCACTTTTGTTCGCACATAACAGTACTGTAATCAGACGCCACTGTAGTCTGATTACAAACGAAGTAGTTTTATTGAAATGCCGATTTGCTCCAAACGATAAATATCATGCTGGATCAATCCTTCCGTAAGGTAATAAAAGGAATACCCTAGGACATACTCGTTTTCAACCAGATAATGGTCGCTTTGATTTTTAAGCAGTTCTATTAAAATTTTGATCTAGTCGATGCGACCTATCCTACACATCTTGCAATTGGCGGACTAGACCCTCTATAATATTGGAGAATACCTTAACTTTGAAACAAAATGAGTTACAAACATATCTTTAAAGCGACCTTAACATGGAACCATCCTGAACAGCCTAGTGCTGTGGGTTCAAAAATTTATACAAAGAGCCATCACATCGCGATCGAAGGCAAAGCTGACCTGCAAGTTTCCGCAGCAAAAGCATTCAAGGGTGACCCCGCATTGTACAATCCGGAAGATTTGCTGCTTAGCAGCCTGATTTCTTGCCACATGATGTCCTATTTATACGTCTGCTCGAAAAATGGCATCGAGATTTTATCCTATACGGACAATGCTATCGCTACCCTCGAAACGGATGGAGATGGAAGTGGTCGTTTTACGGAAGTTATATTACACCCCGAGGTTCTCATCACAGATGAATCCCAGATAGAACTTGCTTTATCCTTACATGCCCAAGCAAATAAACTGTGTTTTATTGCGAATTCATGTAATTTTACTGTGCTGCACCATCCCCAATGTCAAGCGATCTAATCATACCTAGACGTTCTATCGAAAGAAAAAAGCCTCTTGTTTTCGGTTTGTTAACACAACCGAAAATATAACACGCAGCAAAAATTCGTAATTAAATAACAAACAAGTTTTTAAGGATTTCATTACTTTTGAATCATGATGGAAAATTCCAAGAAAAAAGCAGCAATCGGATTCATATTTATTACACTACTAATCGATATTACGGGTTGGGGAATCATTATTCCAGTCGTCCCTAAACTTATCGAGGAATTGATTCATAGCGACATCAGTGAAGCGGCAAAATATGGCGGCTGGCTCGGCTTTGCCTACGCTTTCACCCAATTCATCTGTTCTCCCGTCGTTGGTAACCTCAGTGACAAATATGGCAGAAGGCCAATTATTTTGATCTCACTTTTTGGGTTTGCTGTAGACTACATCTTTCTTGCCCTCGCGCCAACTATAGGTTGGTTATTCTTAGGACGCGTTATCGCCGGATTGACAGGTGCTAGTTTTACAACGGCAAGTGCTTATATCGCCGATATATCTACGGATGAAGATCGGGCAAAGAACTTTGGCTTGATAGGCGCTGCATTTGGTCTTGGCTTTATCATCGGCCCAGTTATCGGCGGTCTACTTGGTCACTATGGTGCCAGGGTTCCCTTTTATGCGGCCGCAGGACTGTGTATGCTAAACTTCCTGTATGGCTATTTTATCTTACCTGAGAGCTTAGATAAAGAAAAACGTAGAGCTTTTGAGTGGAAACGCGCAAATCCAATTGGATCCTTTAAGTTTCTTGGAAAACATCCAGAAATATCCGGATTAATCGTTGCCTTAATTTTAATATATATCGCAGGCCATGCAGTTCAAAGTAACTGGAACTTCTTCACCATGTATAAATTCGACTGGACAGAAAGAATGGTGGGTATCTCATTAGGTGTTATTGGATTATTGATTGGATTGGTTCAGGGCGTTTTAATTCGATGGACAACGCCCAAACTTGGTGAACAAAAAAGCATTTTCTATGGATTGACCCTGTATGCTATTGGACTACTGTTATTCTCGTTTGCAAGCGAAGGATGGATGATGTTCGTCTTCCTTATCCCCTATTGCTTGGGTGGTATTTGTGGACCAGCTCTTCAGTCTGTTATTACAAAAAATGTTCCTTCAAACGAACAGGGTGAACTTCAAGGTGCACTAACAAGCTTAATGAGTGCAACATCGATTATTGGTCCACCGATGATGACAAACCTATTTTATTATTTCACCCATGACAAAGCACCATTTAAATTTTCTGGCGCGCCGTTTTTCTTAGCATTTATCCTGATGACGATTAGTGTGATCATTGTCTATAATGCTTCTCGCAAAAGGAGAAATCAGCAAATAAATCTTTAGACCTGATTGATCAGTCTGCACTATTTTCATCTATCTTCCTCTAAAACTCAACTGGCCTATGCAGTTCTTAAATGCATAGGCCAGTTGAGTTTTAGAGCTTTGACTTTAAACGGCTCAATGTCTCCTGTGAAATATTCAGATAGGAAGCAACTATTCTATTGGACAGCCTTCTGACAACCATTGGATTTTCATCCAACAATAAACGATATTTTTCAAGGGCATCTTGCATTAAAAATGACATCAGACGCTTTGTATTTGTTACATAGGCAATTTCCAAATAGAGACGGTAGAACTTCTCCCACTGTGGAATAAGGTCCAACAAATGATAAAAATCCTTATGACTTATATAGTAGATTTCAGTAGGTTCCAAAGCCTGAATAAATTCTTCAGACTCTTCTCCTGTAATAAAACTAACTAATGCGGTTGCAAACTGATTCTCAAAGGCAAAGTAGCGTGTTGCTTCTTGTCCAGACTCATTTATAAAAAAAATACGTAAACACCCCTTGGTCACGAAAAATGAGCGTTGGCTTATTTCACCATTGGCCAACAAAAACTCATTTTTCTTTAGCTTTAAAGGCTTAAAATAGGAGCCTATTAGATGTAATTCATCTTCTGTTACCGTAATTTTACTCGTGATATAGGATATCAATAGCTCATCCATTTTAATTGCTGTTCTAAATTAATTTCCAGCAAAACTAATAAAATTGGATTAACAGTAACTAATTCAAGAACTAGATCGGCTCATTTAAATTCGTAAGTTCACTTTCTGCATGCCCCGCTCTCCAATATGCACAGGTATATAGGTCTTGTGAAGTCCTCCCCTTTTCCTCCCGAAAGTAATGACGTAATTCTTTCACAATGGCATACTCCGCAGCAATAAAGATATAGCTCGTTTGATCATCCGCCCTAAAGTCGGCTTTCTTAACATATTCAGCGAGATTACTCCCTTGTTCTGGTGTCTGATTATAACACCATTGTATGCGTGCGCTGCAGGCTGAGGACAATACAAGCTCGTCTTCTTTTGCCAGAATCTCAATAATTACTTTTGCTCTAGCCGTCGCTGGAAGCTCTTCTAATATTGCAGCAATAACAGGTAAAGCTGTTGTGTCTCCAACCAGCAGGTAACAGTCTACCTGGGGAACCAATTTTCTTTTGCTCTCCTTCATGCCAATTTCCAATTGATCGCCCTTTTCCGCCATGATTGCCCAAGCAGATGCAGGACCGCTATCACCGTGAACAACAAAATCGACATGCAATTCTCTGTTATAAAGATCTATTTTACGATTGGTGTAAGTTCTGACGACTACTTCTTGCGCATTGTGCTGTAACGGAACGAAAAGCTTGTTATTTGAACCCGAACTGACTTCGGCCAATAACCCGAGCTGCTCATCGGTTAAATCAAATATTACCCGGATAAGATGTGGTGTAAGGTACTCTTTTCGGCCAACACGGAATACCGATCTTATTTTTTTAGTGTTTGTCTGATTCATATGCTGTCTTTCGAAAATTATTATTTAGCTTTCTATAGGTAATAATATCCTCAATAGATAATACGGTAAGATTATGTTTCAGTCCGAATGCTGAGACCTCATTCAAACGCGCCATTGTCCCATCCTCATTCATCAATTCACATAAGACAGCCATCGGTTCTAAACCCGCCATAAGCATCAAATCGATACTGCCTTCTGTATGACCATCGCGACCCAATACTCCGTTCGCGTGCCGGAAGGGAAAGATATGACCTGGGCGAACAAGGTCCCCCGGTTTAGCATCCTGCGCACAGGCCGCTCTTATTGTGGCAATTCGATCGGAAGCCGAGAGCCCCGTAGTTGCCCCTATCTTTGCATCGATAGATACTGTAAATGGCGTTTGGTAAGGACTTGAATTAGCTGACACCATATAAGGTAAGTCTAATTCATTCGCTTTCTCATGGGTGAGACAAAGACAGACAACACCACTACAATACCGGATCATTTGTACCATATCCGGTATGCTCATGTTTTGGGCAGAGAAAATAAGATCCCCCTCATTCTCTCGATCTTCATTATCGATAAGAAGAACTCCTTTACCGGCCTGTAAATCCATTAATGCTTTTTCTACCCTTGCTATGGGATCATCCCCAAACATTGTTAACAAATTTCTCATATCATTCTATATTATCCTGCCTCTTTACGAATAACAGAGGCTGGCTTATTTGATGACAAAGATCTATCCATGAAAAACAATAAACATTGACTTAAGTCAAAAAACAGAAAAACAAAAATGGAGCTCAACATTCAATTATTTCAAATCTAAAGCATCTTTAAACACCCAAAACTTCAATTCTTCAATTCATGGATCGAATTCTTCAATTCCTCCATTACTGATCGCTGTAAATTTGCAGCCAAGGAAATAAAATTCAAAATGATACATACAACAGACATAACAAATCAAAACATAGAGCTTCACGTAGACTCAAAGCGGGATACACCAATACTTACGAAGCCTCTTTTATGGCTTATTACCTTGACAACTGGAATAGTCGTCGGCAACAACTATTATAATCAACCGCTTTTGGGATTAATGGCAAAAGACTTTCACGTTAGTGAAGCTGCAATTAGTATGATTGCTATGCTCACCCAGATCGGTTTTGCAACAGGACTACTCTTTCTCGTTCCTTTGGGCGATATGATAAAAAGAAAGAAATTAATATTATCAATTTTTCTACTTATCATAGCCTCCTTATTGGCAATGGTCTTCGCTCCCAGCCTCGAGCTACTTTATATCGCAAGCTTTATGGTTGGATTTAGCTCAGTCGTTCCCCAAATGCTCGTCCCCCTTACGGCCGAACTTGCTACTCCCGAAAAACGCAATTCTTCAATCGGAATGGTCATGAGTGGCTTACTATTAGGTATTCTGCTCTCCCGCGTCGCAGCAGGATTTATTGGCGATATCTGGGGATGGCAAGCGATCTATTATATAGCGATAGCGTTAATGGTTCTATTCATGTTATTATTAGCTTTCGCACTCCCCGATGTGAATCCGACATTTCAAGGAAGTTATCTACAATTAATGCACTCATTGATCCATCTAACAAAAACTCAACCGGTATTACGGCTATCTGCACTCAGAGGTGCCCTAGGTTTTGCGGGATTCAGTGCTTTTTGGATTACATTAGTATTTCATTTACAGAAAGCTCCTTTGCACGCGGGTTCCGCTGTAGCTGGATCCTTCGGATTAATAGGGGCTGTTGGCGCTCTAGCAGCAGCATTGGTAGGCCGGATTTCAACGCGTGTTTCTACGTATACCGTTATTCTTGGTTCCATATGTATCCTGCTATTGAGCTGGATTGTATTCTACATCGGGGGGAATAGCTATACCGGATTAATAACTGGTGTAATCTTAATTGACCTGGGTTTACAATCAATGCATATCAGCAATCAATCTGCTTTCTTTGCCTTAAATCTAGGGGCAACCAACCGACTAAATACAGTCTATATGTTTAGTTACTTTGCGGGTGGATCATTGGGTAGTTACTTGGCCTCGCTCGCTTGGAAATACTTTCAATGGAATGGCGTGGTATTGACAGGCTTTTGTTGTACACTACTGGTTCTCATCATCCATATCTGCTACGACAGACGGCCAAAAAACTTTTCTTAGGCGTTGAACACCATAATCTAAAGAAAAGCTAGTTAACAGAAAATCTTCTATATGATGATATCCATTCATGGCCTACATGTTATAAATGTAGGCCATGAATGAAAACTTATTTCATTTATTCAAGTACGCCAAACTTGCCAGCCTGAAAATCTTCAAAGGCTTGGTAAATCTCTGCCTGTGTATTCATTACAAATGGGCCATAGCTCACGATAGGTTCATCAATGGGCTCACCGCTTAACACAAGTAAAACCGCATTTTTTTGGGCCTTTATCGAGATCTCTTCACCATCATGACCAAATAAAACAAAACTATGTTCCTTCGCAAGTTCGCCGTTGACCTCGACCTCCCCATTCACAACCAGCATCGCAGTATTATGATTTTGCGGAACTAAAAAGTCTGTTTCATATTGCGCCGCCAATTTGATATCAAATAGATTGACAGGCGTATAGGTGTTCGCTGGCCCTATCGTATCCTGAAATTTCCCCGCGATGACATTAACTACCCCTGCTGCGTCAGGCAATAGTACCTTCCCCATCTGATTGGCTGTAATCGCCTGGTAATGTGCCTCCGCTGATTTATCTTTCGCTGGTAAATTAACCCAGAGCTGAACCATTTCAAACAATCCACCTTTCTTTGAAAATTCCTCTTCATGGTATTCTTTATGTAATATACCCGCACCGGCAGTCATCCATTGTACATCATCCGGACGAATAACTCCACTGTTTCCCGAACTGTCGTGATGGGCTACACTGCCTTTGTAGGCGATAGTAACGGTTTCAAATCCCTTATGCGGATGTACATCCACGCCTCTGATATGATCCGAAGGTCCAAAATCAAATGCTGCGTTGAAATCTAGTAAAAGAAATGGACTCATCCTCCTTTGGGAAATCCCATTCCCTGGTATCATATTAAATACACGAAATCCATCCCCTACCATACCCGGTTGAGCTGGACGTTGGAAAATTCTTTCAATTGATTTTTTCATATTATGATCTCCTTTTTTATCGTTCTTGATGAATTTAAGTTGAAGCCCAAATTGATTCACTTCATTTTAAATTGCTATCTCAAAGGTACGACAAGAAGAAGCCTGCTTCCAACAACCTGGATTAAGGCATAAACTTAACCTAGATTAAGTTTATAAGAAAAGATACTGCTAAAACTAGTAATCCCACATTTTCTGGATGCCATAGAAATATGTAACTTCAATAAAAATCATAGACCAAGTATCCTTATGAGCTCAAACAATACCGTTACATTAATAAAATTTTACAGTCACCTTTGGTTACGCCCAATACTAGTACTCCTGCTATTCATCTTTTTATCCCCCGTAGTACATGCGCAATCCAACAATAAATCTAAAGTTAAAACAAACTGGAATGAAATACTTGAAGAACAACTGTTTCCAGGTAAAAAGCTCCAAGATTCCACGTTCAGCTTTCAGGGCAAATTTGAAGAACAATTTATCACAACAGCAGATCATGTTAAACTCCATGGAATCTTGTTTAAGGCAGACAAGAGCAAAGGACTAATTTTCTATTTGCATGGCAGTAATGGGGCTGTAGATACCTGGGGTAAAATTGCCAATATCTATACTGATAACGGATATGATCTTTTTATGTTGGACTACCGAGGTTACGGAAAAAGTGAGGGTAAAGTAACCAATGAAGAACTACTTTATCGTGATCTGCAAACGGTCTATGATAAGCTGACACAACAGTATCGGGAAGATCACATTATCATAATCGGTCAATCTATGGGCACGGCACTTGCTTCAACTATTGCTTCGCATAATTCTCCGAAAATGCTTATTCTTCAGGCACCTTACTATAGTTTTCAAGATTGGACACAACATATCGCTCCTGAACTCGATACAAGCGGGATCCCCTTTTATTTCGACAATGCTGCGGCATTGCAAAAAGTAAAATGTAGAACGATCATCTTCCACGGAGACCAGGATAATGCCGTCTATTTTGATTCTTCCATTAAACTGAGTAACTTCTTTAAAAAACAGGATAAATTGATACGTTTGGCAAAGGAAGGACATAATGATTTTTCTAAAAATAAAGACTATCTGCATGCGATTGCCGAGCTATTGCGATAGTCTAATTTTATACCAAAAATACACTATGCCCCTTCAGGAATTTTATACATTAAATTCGGGATAAGGAAAACCCTTTCCTTTTTCACAGAAAAATTTTAAACTCCTGAAAAATAGTGCCCAATCAAAACTACAGGAAGCGAATTCCGCACTATAATTTGTCCAGCCATCATGGTGAAACAGCAGCATACATCCCTTTTGCTGAGGTTCAAGTTCAAAGGTCAGTGTCGTTCCAATCCATTCCTCAAATGCTTTGACACAGCGCCACTCGACCCTGGAATAAGGCTTCAGCGAAATAACTTCCATATTTTTAAAATAGCTGGGACCAAATCCAAAGCGCAGGATCGCACCAATCTCTGGCTTTGCCTTCGTATCTGGTGTCCACCAGCCTGCTAGTCCTTCCGCCGTTGTAAGCGCCTTGTAAACAGTCTCTACAGGCGTTTCAATTAACAGCCTATGGTAGATACTTTTTGTCCCAGGATCATGTGGTATGCGATTCTCTTCCATAGCCCCCAGCGCTATTTTCTCCTTTGGAGTAGGCTGTCCCAGCCCCGTTAAAATCAATTGTCTTAGGCTGTCCGCTATATAATACGTCCAGGCATCATGACATACCTGATAACATTCCATCTGGGAATTAAGCCCACGATGGGTGAAATGTAATGTAGTTGTACCCTCATCTTCCACAATATCGAAGATAATGGAACTATTAGTCCATTCCCGTTCATCCTGGGTAAATTTAAAATAGTTTTCGAGGACCCGCCAGACTACTTTACGATCTGTTTCCATCGTTTCTATTCGTATTCGACAACGATGTACATCCTGATAATGATATATAAACTCATCATGCAAAGCAGCAGTTGGCCCTTCAATATTTTGAGACCACCATCCACGGACATTATTGATTGCTTCAAATACACGTTGAGCACCTGCTTCAACGGTAATGCTTATTTTAAAATCGTCCTTTTTCATCATTCATCGTATTTTATAACGTTAACTCATACTTCTTATATTCCTATACCTCAATCGAATCAAATATGTAAATCTGAACATCATGATCATGAGGTGCCAAGATTCTCCGGTCAACTGCACAAGCCTTTCCTTGTTCAGACGCAAATGCTATTTTAATTGCTGCTAAACTTTCAAAATATAAAGTTCCAATACAATACACATCGTCGTGTCCAGTCGTGGACATAATTCCACCTTTGGCCACTTCATAACGAATAAGTCCGGGAAGCGTTTTTGCCAAGGGAATATGTGTCTCAAAATAGTGTTTGTCAAAAAACTCCCTATTCGTAGGAGTCTTATATATTGCGATCACTCGTACCATCTTGTGGTATTAATTTAAATTTATAGATCAAATATAGCGGACTTCAAAACACAAAAAGGGGTGTAAAATAGACATTCTCAGCGGTTGATTTAGACAAGTCGTTTCGGTATATTTGAATAGTATCAAATAAGCGTATTATCGTTTATTCAATCTTATAAACTTTCAACATGAAACACCTAACAATCTTAGTTCCAGACAGTCAGACAGGCCCTAATACCATATCGTGCATTGTTGGAACATACCATGTATTCACAGAAGCGAACCGCTATTACGATCAACTGAACAGGGAACCTATATTTAATATAGAATTGGCAGGAGTTTCCAGGCAGAGTAACTTTGTCAATGGATTGTTAACGGTCATGACGCAGAAAGATATCGCTACGATTCAAAAGACCGACCTCATTATTGTACCCGCTGTCATTTCTAATTTTAGTGCGATAGAAGCTGGTAATAGCATGCTCTCAGCATGGATATTAGACCATTATACCAAGGGAGCAAATGTTGCAAGCATGTGTACCGGCGCATATCTGCTCGCATCCACAGGGCTTTTGGATAACAAAAACTGCTCTATCCACTGGAAATCAGCGGCAAATTTTCATAAGCTCTTTCCAAAGGTTAACTTAAAAACAGAACAAATTATTACTGATGAGCAAGGAATCTATACCAATGGTGGCGGTTATTCGTTCCTTAATCTCCTCCTTTACCTGGTCGAAAAGTTCTACGACAGACAGACGGCTATTTATTGCTCCAAAATATTTCAAATTGATATTGCCAGACAAACACAGTCCGATTTTATGATCTTTAATGGTCAAAAATCACATGGAGATGAAATGGTCATGCGTGCACAGGACTACCTCGAGAATAACTTTTCAGAAAAAATTTCCATGGAGAAGTTATCTGAAAAATTCACTGTCGGACGTCGGAATTTCGACCGTAGATTTATTAAAGCGACAGGCAATACGCCCGTGGAATATCTTCAACGGATAAAAGTAGAATCGGCAAAAAAAGAATTGGAAAGCTCGAGGAAAACGGTAAATGAAGTGATGTACGCTATTGGATATACAGACATAAAGGCTTTTCGCGAGATATTCCGTCGGTTTACAGGAGTCTCTCCCCTTGAATATAAAAACAAGTACAATAAAGCAGCAATAAAATAGATGTTAGATGAATTTTGAACCGATTCAGTTTACTGATCTCCTCGTCATCACAGCATTAAGTCCAGAAGGATGGGGTAATGTGCCGATCAAAATACAGCATTATATAGAAAGCCCTTTTTGTTTCCCCATAAAACTCCTGGTCGATCAGAAAATTGTGGCCATAGGTACGACCATTATCCATAGCAACGTTGCCTGGCTCGGACATATTATCGTCGCTCCCGATGAAAGAGGAAAAGGCTATGGGAAACAAACCACCCAAGAACTTATTCGTATGGCAAACAGCAAAAAATGCAACAGCATTCAACTCATTGCAACGGATATGGGCGCGCCTGTTTACACAAAGCTCGGCTTTAAGGAATCTTCTTCTTATCTTTTCTTTGATGATATACAAGCACCCCATCTTGAAGAAGCGGACAATAATATACAGCAATATCAATCCCGATACAAAGAGCAACTTCTGAGGCTCGACCTGACAACCGCAGCCGAAAATAGACAATGCGAAATAGAACCGCATTTCATTTCAGGTTTTCTATATGTGAAGAACCAAACGCTCCGCGGTTATTATCTTCCTTCTTTGGGAGAAGGCCTTATTGTTGCCAATGAACAAGCTGCAGGAATGGCATTGTTAAAAATGTATTTAATGCAAAATTCCAAAGTTGTGCTACCAAAAGAGAATACAGCTGCCGTTTCCTTTCTATTGAACCAAGGATATCCAATAAAACGCCAGGCCAAGCGCATGTACCTGGGGGAAAATATCGATGTTCAATTTCAGTCCATCTTCAATAGAATTGGTGGAAATCTAGGTTAACACCAATTCTATACGTTATTTTTTTTAAACCGATAGCAAATTTCAAGACAACATAATGGACGCTACGAAAGCTGACCTACGGCATCTTCAAGAACCTCTTTGGCAGCCACAGCCGGTTGCTTTTTGCTTCGTTGGATATAACATAGGGAAATTACGATTCCTAAAGCTGCCATAACCGCACCAACCAAGGCCGGAGAAGTATAACCGTAGCCTTGATTAATGGGTACACCACCGAGAAAGGCACCCAATGCATTCGCAATATTAAAACAAGCAGGTCCTAAAGAAGCAACCAACATTTCAGCATCACTTTTTACCGAGTTAAGCAATAATAAGGTTAACGAAGGTACGAGCGCAAAAGTTGTGACTCCGGTTAAAAAAGTCATCACCAAAGATACCCAAACGTTGTCGGACAGCCCGTAACTAACCAACATACATAAAATCTGAACCACCAGTACGGCTACAACCACCTTTGTTGAAGAAAAAGCGTCCGTCAACTTCCCTCCGATCAAATTCCCCACAAACATACCTAATCCAGCCAAAACCATAATATAAGGCAGGTATTTATCAGCAACACCAGACACTTCAGTCATCAGCGGAGCTATATAACTTATCCAGGCAAACAGCGCTCCTGGAGCTACAGAAAATAACAAAACCATAAACCAGACATTCACATTGCGAAAAATGCCAAAGTCCTTCCAAGGATTATTTTTAGGTGCTGCTTTCATCTTAGGCATCCACAACTTTAAGGCTAACATGGTCAAAATACCGACGATAACAATCAATAGGAAAGTATAACGCCATGAAAAATGATGTCCAATATAGGTACCCAATGGAACTCCAAATAAATTGGCAACTGTCAATCCGGAAAACATCGTCGCTACAGCCTGCGCTTCTTTACCAGGATCAGCCAATCGACTGGCAATGACAGACCCTACTCCGAAGAAAGCACCATGTGGCAATCCCGAAATAAAACGCGAGACCAACAAAAGACCATAGTCTGGAGCAACCACAGACAGTCCATTAAATAGGGTAAACAATCCCATGAGGATAATCAAAGTCTTAAGTGGCGAGAATCGATTCATCACAACCACCAACAGTGGGGCACCGATAACTACACCTAAGGCATAAGCTGTAATGAGATAACCAGCTTCCGGAATTGAAACTTGCAGACTTTGGGCAACGTCCGGTAGCATCCCCATCATACTAAATTCGGTAATTCCTATCCCCAATCCCCCCAGTGCAAGTGCTAATAAACTCTTCTTCATATATAAGTGAAATTATTAATAACACAAATTTCTATTAGAATAATTTAACAAACAAATCATTTAAATAGTACAACCTATCATTAAACTAATAGCACCGTCTTTGTCTCAATGAAAACACCTATATTAGCCTGAGGTAAAATCGTTCAGCATAACACATTCAAACCCTAACCATGAAACTGCATCATTATATACTTACTTTCACCTTGTACACACTTGTACCTTCGTGGGCATTGGCACAAAAAGGCCATGCAAAAAAGCATCCAAATATTGTATATATCATGAGTGATGACCATGGTTATCAAGCGATAAGCGCTTATGGTTACGGACTGAACGAAACGCCCAATATTGACAGATTAGCAAAAGAAGGTGCCATTTTCACACGTGCGACCGTGACAAATTCATTATGTGCGCCCAGTCGGGCTGTACTCCTAACTGGGAAGCACAGTTATATGAATGGGAAAATTGATAATGAGGCAAAATTCGATTGGAATCAGGACAACTTTGCCAAGATTCTCCAAAAAAACGGGTATCAAACAGCATTAATCGGTAAAATCCATATGGATGGCCTACCTCAGGGATTTAACCACTCAGCGGTCCTTATTGACCAAGGCGAATATTATAATCCAAACTTTATTATCAATGGTGTAAAACAACAAATACAAGGCTATGTATCGGATCTCACCACCGATATGACCCTAGATTGGATCGCTAAAAGAGATACCAGCAAACCTTTCTGTGTGCTCTATCATCAAAAAGCGCCACACCGAGAATGGCTACCTGCTTTGCGACATCTTCAACAATATACATCAAAAACCTACAAAGAACCGAATAATCTATTCGACACCTACGAAGGAAGAGGAACTGCTGCTAAAACCGCTGAAATGAATATCCTTAAACACATGAACTGGGCTGGTGACAACAAGATACCTCCTGCGCTAATGGATGAATTGGGACTAAAAGAATATCTATCCTGGGATAAAGCTGCCTTCAATGGAAACCTAGGAAGAATGACTGCAGCGCAGCGCGCAACATGGGATTCAATCTACAACCCAATCATGGCAGATTTTAAGATGAAATATCACAACATGTCCAAAGAGGACCTGATGCGCTGGCGATATCAACGTTATATGCAGGATTATCTGGGTACCGTTGCTGCAGTGGACGACGGTGTTGGACGTCTATTGGAATTTTTGAAAGACAATGGACTCGACGAAAATACAATTGTCATTTATACCTCAGACCAAGGGTTCTATCTGGGTGAACATGGTTGGTTTGACAAACGTTTTATGTATGAAGAATCGCTCCGAACCCCCTTATTGATCCGCTATCCAGCAGAAATTAAAGCTGGCCAATCCTCAAAAGCACTTGTTCAGAATCTTGATTTTGCCCCCACAATCCTAGATTATGCAGGACTTGCAATCCCGAAAGATATGCAGGGAAAATCTTTTCGTGGTCTACTCAATGGAAAAGAAAAACAATGGCGCGATGCAGTATATTACACCTACTATGAGTACCCTTCCATTCATATGGTAAAACGACATTATGGGATTCGTACCGAAAGGTACAAACTGATCCATTTCTATTATGACAAAGATGAGTGGGAATTATACGATCTAGAGAAAGATCCACAGGAAATGCAGAATGTATACAATGTACAAGCATACCAAAACGTACGTGAAGAAATGCATCATAAACTGGACGAAGCCCGAGCCTACTACAAAGATTCCGATGAGAACGACAAAAAGTTTTTACCGAAGGTAAAACAATAATTTACTGGCCTACTAAGCCAGTAAATTATTGTTGTTAAAAATCTAAACAGGGTTGAGTTTGAAATAACGTCTCAAAATACGTCTAACATCTCTATTATCGGCTTTGAAGATGATGGCTTCTCGCTTTTTCTTTTCGCTATATACACGCTTATTACAGTAGCCAAATCCTTTATACCGACCATCCAACAAGTAAACAAGTCCCTTTTCTTTGGGATTACGCCCTGAGAACTCCAAAAATATCTCGCCCATCGGAAGCTCCGAAGAGGCTACAAATTCCTGCACTCTTCGATTATAGTCATCTGGAAGCTCCTGCGCAATACATGCCCCTTTGCAGGTCTTCAACATATATTGAAAACAATGTTTCGTATACGTCTGTAATTTGTTTATTTTTTGGCAGAGCTGATAAGCTTCAACAATAGTGAATAATTGCTCGCGCCCCTCCTGGTAACTCGAAAAGGTCATTTGCTCTTCTCGCTCGGGATCAAGCGTTTCAACTTGAAGAACTTGATAGCCCAATGGATTCACCGCTAGATAAAGGCCAAATCCGTAGTGGGTTCGACGCTGCGCCCGATTATAATAGGGTTGATATTTTTTGATCAGGTCAGATTCATGCAATAGCGCTAGTAATTCATGGCCCGTCAGTTCAAATCCAACTCTGCAAGCTGCTCTTTGGATTTTGCGTTCCTTAAAATCTGTGCTTCTAAAATGCTGCAATAACCTATTTCTAATATCGATACTCTTGCCGACATAAATTAGTGCATCATACTTATCATAAATATAATATACGCCGACTGCAGCGGGAATTCCTTCAAGCAATCCCGCAATTTGCTCTTTCGTCATCACTTTAACAGCAGGTAATACCTTACAAAGGTAATTTAAAAAATAGTCGATTCACTTCGTGGATCTGCACGCTCAAACATACTAATATATTTAGTATTTATAAATGATAGCGAATAAAAATAGGAATACACCCGCCCTTCATTTCATCCAATGAAAAGGGCGGGTGTAAGTTAGCGCCAATTGTTAAAATTTCATTTTCTGAATTCTAATGGCATTCAATATCGCTATTAACGATACGCCAACATCGGCAAATACAGCCTCCCACATTGTTGCCAAACCTCCAGCTCCAAGAATCAACACGATCCCTTTGACTATAAAAGCAAGGCCTATATTCTGATAAACAACTTTTTTTGTCTGTTTCCCAATGCGAATGGCCATTGGAATCTTCGAAGGTTTGTCATCCTGTATCACGACATCTGCCGTCTCGATCGTCGCATCACTGCCCAGTCCACCCATCGCTATTCCAACATCACTCAGTGCTACGACCGGAGCATCGTTAACGCCATCACCAACAAAAGCAACAGATTCGTCCCCCCCCTTTATTTCCTTGACTTTATTCACTTTATCTTCTGGAAGCAGGTCACCATAGGCCTGATCTATTCCGAGTTCCTTGGCAACATAGGCGACTACCGTCGTCTTATCCCCGCTCAACATCGTTGCTTTTACACCGAGCTTATGCAGTAGCTGAATTGTAAGCGCGGCATCTGCTTTAATGCTATCAGCGATCGTCATGAATCCTACAAATTTACCGTCCAAAGCGATGGCAATGGTCGTATATACGATACTATTCGGATCGATATCATAGGCTACATTAAATTTGTCCAGCAATTTAAAGTTACCCACCAGCAACTCTTTGCCTTCAGTAATTCCTTTTAATCCATGTCCGGCGATTTCTTCTATATTATGGAGATTAATAGACTCGTCGATCGCACCTGCATATTCCCTAATCGCTGTTGCAACTGGATGGCTACTGTGGCTCTCTATTTTATTGACGAGCTTTAAAATTCTTGACTCGTCGTAACCAGCCTGTAGCTTAATTTCCTGCACCTTAAAAACGCCGGCAGTCATTGTTCCGGTTTTATCCATCACCACATGCCGGATATCTGCCATCGCATCCAAAAAATTACTGCCTTTAAAAAGTATACCATTTCTACTCGCAGCACCGATTCCACCAAAATACCCCAAAGGGATTGAGATGACGAGTGCACAGGGACAGGAGATCACTAAAAATACGAGTGCTCTATACAACCAGTCGCTAAATACATATTGATCGACAAACAAGTAAGGCAGGAGGCAAATTCCAATAGCCAAAAACACGACAATTGGGGTATATATCTTAGCAAATTTGCGGATAAACAGTTCAGTAGGCGCTTTTTGAGCTGTTGCGTTCTGTACAAGCTCTAGGATTTTACTCAGTTTGCTATCTTGATAAGCTGTTGTTACCCGAATTAGGCTCACCGTGTTCATATTAATCATTCCTGCCAGCACAACATCACCTTTCATTTTTGTATCTGGCTTGCTCTCGCCAGTTAGCGCTGCAGTATTAAATGCGCCTTGTTCAGAAAGCAACTCACCATCGAGCCCGAGCTTTTCGCCAGGTTTCAGCTGAACAATTGCTCCGATACCTGCGTCTGCGGCTTTGATTACTTTGCTCTTTCCATTCTCCAAAATAGTCACTTCATCCGGACGCTGATCCAGTAGTGCCTTAATATTACTTTTAGCTCTACTCACCGCCAAGGTCTGAAATACCTCGCCTACAGCATAAAATAACATCACCGCCACAGCTTCTGGGTATTCTTTGATCGCAAAAGCTCCTATCGTAGCGATACTCATTAAAAGAAACTCCGAAAAGATTTCCCCTTTAGCAATACTCTTTAGGGCATCTCTGACTACAGGAAACCCAACAGGCAGATAAGATACGATATACCAGCCCGAACGAACCCAATCCTTAAACCATGCTTGCGCAATCCAATTATCCATGGCTATTGCTGCAATGAGCAAAACAAAAGAAATTAGCGCCGGTAGAAATAACTGCATCTGGCTAGCCCCTGCCGTCGAGTGATCGTGACCGTCCTCATCATGGCTATGATCATGACCATGACTGGAAGCCGGAGCTTTCCCAATAAGCTCTTCAGCTCCCGCCTGACTATATATTTTTTCTGTCTGTGTACAACAAAGCTGTCTGCCTTGTGCATCATAACGATGTTGATGTTCCATAACTTGCTCTGATTATGTTAACAATTAATGTTCGTGCCCACCTGTATTGCTCATTTTAGCATTGATAAAAAAGGCACCCTTTACAACAATTTTCGTTCCAGCAGGAACTTCGGTAACCGGGGTAATCGCCGTATATCCCAAAGCAGACACGCCTTTTTGAATCTCTATTTTTTCAAAATTGATGTTTTTAGCCTGTTCTTCGCCATGTTGCCCAGCTTCTTGCTCATTTTTATGCGCATGTTTTGCTTCACCTTCATCGTGTGCATGCCCGTGATCGTCGTGCCCTTCTTCATGCTCCTCAGGTTTCTTGTCTGTCTCCACAAAAATATAATACTTGCCGTCAGCCTCCACGATTGCATCATTCGGAACAGCCGGAGTCCGTACATTATTGACACCGATCATACCCGTGATGTTCATCCCATCAATCAACCCCACTTTGCTGCCCACAACCGTACTGTGCACAGCGATGGTCTTGCTATCATTTTCAAAGGAAGATCCAATTGTAAAAACTTTGGCGGTATAGGTCTTATCCGGGTTGTTGGTCAGTTGAAAGTTGATGAGCTGTCCGACTTTAACCAAAGGTAGATCCTTTTCAAACACCTGCAGATCCAAATGCAACAGACTATTGTCAACAATCTCGATCACTGGCGAAGAGACATCTACATAACTCCCAATTTTCGCAAAAACATTGCTTACTGTTCCATTGATAGGGCTTGTTACGGCCAATGAGGTCCGCATATTAGAAAGATTCACGCTATTGGGATTAATGCCCATCAATTGGATCTGTTGTTGCAAGGAGGCCTTTCGAGCCCGTAAACTGTTGAAGTCTGCTGTTGCGGCCTGCAGATTTTTCCGTGCGCCCGCATTACCTTCATTGAGTTCCTGTTGCCTTGCCATTTCTTGTTCCGCCAAGGTAATCTTACTTGCAAGGGATACATATTCCTCCTGCAACTGTACAAACTGGGGGTTGGTGATCGTAGCGATCACCTGCCCCTTGCGTACGTGATCACCAAGCTGCACGTTTAATGTCTTTACAACACCACCATAAAGCGCCGTTGCATTCGCTTTATTGTTATTGGGTACACTTAAAAGTCCATTGGCCTTGATTGTAGCCGTTAGCTCCTTCTCTTCAATACCTCCAAAAACGATGCCCACAGCTTTTATTTGCGCAGCACTCAGTGCCGCTATGGTAACCGGACCTTCCTCATGCCCCGCTTCGGATTTAGGCGCTTCCTTCCCCTCCTGTTGACCTTTAGGCTCCGACTCATTAGAACCGCAACCGTAAAAAACAGTAACGGCTATACATACGATAAATATCTTTATGAAAACTTTCATTGCTGACTTATTTGTTATTGAAGTAATTATATTGAATTGCTGATTGATTATACTGATTGAGGACTTCTAAATAATTCTGGCGAATCCCAATGGCCTGACTTAAAAATTGACTTAATTCAGCAAAATTGATCTCCCCTGTCCTATAACCCAAACTAGCCGCTTTAATGATGGCATCAGCTTGTTTTAAACCCGAAGACTCATAAAATTGTAGTAACGCACTATTCTTGTCAATTTCAGCAAGTGCGTTTCCTTTATTTGTCTGGAATACCTGCGTCTCATATTCCAACTTACGCTGTTGAACTTCCATTTCAGCGTTGGCAGCCTTCACTTTACTTTTATACGCGCCTAGGCCAAATACCGGAAAAGATGCGGAGACCGAAAATCCAGATAATGGATCTTTGGCTCCCCAAACACGTTGGGAGAAAAATCGACCCGAGAACTCAGGCTTATTTGTATTTTTCTGAACACTGATATTTGATGAAGCGATATTTACGTTTTGCTGCTGTAAAACAAGTAAAGGATGTGCTGTTTCCTCAGATGGACTGGCGTTCACGACAATCTTCTCCAAGGACTGATCCAATGGGAGCATCCACTCGTTACGGTCCAACAAGAGCATAAGTTGCTGTTGCTGGATAACAATGTCCTTTTTGTTTTGAACAAGCTGTGCTTGCAGTTCCTTCAGTTTTGCTTCAGCTGCGATCTTATCCAGCGCAGCCACATCCCCTGTTCTAAAGCGAAGTTCAGTTGCTTTGAACATGGCTGTATAGATGCTATCCAGCTCCATATACAGCTTTTGGCGATCCTGGAGATACCAAAGTTGAAAATAGGCTGTTCTCACGTCTCTGGTAATCGCTGTTTTCAATACATCCGTATTTAAATTCGCATATTTTAGTTGCTGTTTAAAATACTCCTTGCGCGCCGCATAGAGCCCGGGCCAGGCAATACTTTGCGTTATACCAATTTTCAATAAGCCGACCTTATCCGTAGGACGGTAATCTTCATTTTCTGCAAAAATCCCGGTCTTGGGGATTTCGGTCGCCGTTTTGACATTGAAACCAGCGCCTACGATTTCAGCCTGGTTGATCTGAAACTGTCGATTGCTCTTCAGCGCAGTTTCCACAGCTTCTGTAACAGAAATGCGCTCTTGGCCAAACACCTGAGATACCAAGGCCATAAATAAGAAAGCAAGTACTGTAACAAAGGTCTTCGCACCCCTACTTCGTTTCATATTCAATTTAGAATTAAAGATTATATACAATAAGGGCAGCACAAACAACGTCAGGAAAGTTGCCGTTATCAATCCGCCAATAACAACCGTTGCCAAAGGCTTCTGAACTTCAGCGCCGGCACTTGTACTTATTGCCATCGGTAAAAAGCCCAGTGAGGCCACTGTCGCTGTCATCAGTACAGGACGTAAACGAGTCGAAGTACCTTCTTTAACGCGTTGAAAAATATCATCGACGCCCTCTTTTTTCAACTGATTGAATGTCCCAATTAAAACGATACCGTTGAGTACGGCCACACCAAACAAGGCGATAAAACCGATACCGGCACTAATACTGAAAGGCATACCGCGCAACATCAATGCAAAGACACCCCCGATAGCACTCATTGGTATTGCGGTAAAAATTAGCGTGGCCTGCTTAAAGGAATGGAATGTGAAATACAACAGCATAAAAATAAGCAATAAGGAAACTGGCACAGCAATCAGCAGGCGCGAGCTCGCTTTTTGCAAATTCTCGAACTGACCTCCGTAGGTGAAATAATAACCCGCGGGAAGTTTTACATTTGCAGCCAATTGTTGCTGGATATCCTTTACTACGGTTTGAACATCACGCCCTGCCACATTAAATCCAATCACAATTCTTCGTTTACCAGCTTCGCGACTGATTTGGGCCGGCCCCAATTTATAATCGATGGCAGCAACCTGAGAAAGAGGGATCTGCGTACCCGTATCTGTAGGAATCATCAGATTACGCACATCATCAATACTGTTTCGGTGCGTTGTATCTAATCTGACGACCAGATCAAAGCGACGTTCATTTTCATAGATCTGGCCCGTACTCCGACCGGCAAAGGCGGTACTCACCACATCATTAACGTCCTGAATTGTCAATCCATAATTCGCTATACGGGTGCGGTCATAAACGATATTAATTTGCGGGAGACCCGATACACGCTCCACCTGTGGAGGAGTTGCCCCTTGAACAGATTGAATCTGAGCGGCAACCACATTGGCGTAAGCGGCCAGTGAGTCGATGTTTTCACCGAAGATCTTTACAGCAACATCCTGACGGATACCCGTCATTAACTCATTGAAACGCATTTGAATAGGTTGATTTTTCTCAAAGAAGACACCCGGGATTACTTCTAGCTTCTCCAGAATAGCACTCCCCAGTTCTTCATAAGAACGGCCCGACTTCCACTCTTTTTGAGGCTTCAATACCACCATAATATCTGTCGCTTCAGGTGGCATAGGGTCTGTCGGCACCTCCGCAGCTCCTGTTTTACCGACAACCATTTTCACTTCATCGAACTCTTTGATAATCCGGGAAGCCTGCATAGAGGTTTCAATACTTTGCGAAAGCGAGCTTCCCTGAGGAAGTATGCAATGGAATGCATAATCGCCTTCCTGCAATTGTGGAATAAACTCGCCCCCCATATTCTTAAAAAAGAAGGCCGACAAAGCAAAAATGGCAACAGTTAAACTCACGATCAGGTATTTAAACCGAATGGCTTTCTGTAATAAAGGCGCATAAATACGTTGTAGTCCCGCAATCATCCGGTCACTCAACGTTTTCTTGTCGCTGTATTTTTTCGGCAGAAACAGAGCGCACATCATGGGGATATAGGTTAACGAGAGAATCAATGCCCCGAAAATGGCAAACCCAACTGTTTGCGCCATTGGACGAAACATTTTTCCTTCAACACCCACCAATGTTAAAATTGGAATATAGACAATAAGAATAATGATCTCACCAAAGGCTGCACTGGTACGAATCTTTGAAGCAGATTCAAATACCTCATGGTCCATTTCGGCCTGGGTCAATTTCTCGGTTGACTTTCGTAAGCCTAAGTGGTGTAGCGTAGCTTCCACCACAATGACTGCTCCGTCCACAATCAAACCGAAGTCTATCGCACCCAAACTCATTAAATTGGCACTTACGCCGAAGACGTTCATCAGTCCAAGTGCAAACAGCAGCGCCAGTGGAATCGCCGAAGCAACGATAAGACCTGCCCGCAAGTTCCCAAGAAATAATACCAGGACAAAAATTACGATCAAGGCTCCTTCAATCAGATTTTTTTCAACAGTACTGATCGCACGTCCAACGAGGTCTGTCCGGTCCAAATAGGGTTCTATGACCACATCATCAGGCAAAGATTTTTGAATAGTCGGTAGTTTTTCTTTCACACGATTGACCACCTCATTGCTGTTTTCACCCTTTAGCATCATGACGACACCACCCACAGCATCTACCTCACCATTGTATGTCAAGGCTCCATAGCGCACAGCATGACCAAACCGTACATCTGCAACATCTTTTACATAAATCGGTATAGACCCTGATTTTCGGATAGCGATATTTCTGACATCTTCCAAAGAGGTCGCCAGCCCAATCCCCCGGATAAAGTATGCATTCGGTTTTTTATCAATATAGGCACCACCTGTATTTTGATTGTTTTTCTCTAAAGCAGTAAATATCTCCGGGATCGTGATATTCATCGCTTTAAGTCTATTCGGATCAACAGCTACTTCATATTGTTTAAGCTCACCACCGAAACTATTGACCTCGGCAATTCCAGGAGTTCCATAAAGCTGACGGGCAACAATCCAATCTTGCATGGTTCGCAAATCTTTTGCGTTGTATTTCTTTTCGCTTCCCTTTTTGGGATGGATGATATATTGATATACTTCTCCCAATCCGGTACTTACTGGAGCCAACTCAGGTTTACCAATACCCTGTGGTATCTGATCCACCGCTTCTTTTAAACGCTCACCGATCAGCTGACGGGCAAAATAAATATCTACATCATCGTCAAAAACAACGGTAATGACAGAAAGCCCAAAGCGTGAAATACTCCTGATCTCCTCAATTTTGGGTACAGTTGCAATACTTTGTTCAATTGGAAAAGTCACCAATTGCTCTACTTCCTGTCCGGCAAGAGTTGGACAAGAGGTAAAGATCTGGACTTGATTATTGGTAATATCGGGAACGGCATCTATGGGTAGTTTCGTCGCACTCCATGCCCCCCAAATGATAAGCAACAAGGTCATTAAACCGATAACGATCTTGTTCTTAATGCTAAATTTTATAATATGATCTAACACAATATACGTGATTAATGCTTAAATAATAGCTCGTTAGAATATCTTCAGCGCTTGTCGTAATAAAATACAACAAACGGATTCCGAGCACAAAGCTGAATAAAGAACAGCATAGCGCGCTCTATCAGATTTGTTTTTAGAATTTTTACGAAAAATTAAGCATTAACTTTCGGCGGCTGCCAGATGCTTCCAAAATAACTGGAAACAATCGCTGTATTGTGTAAAGGATTACGATTATCAAAATAAATTGATACCGGGACACCATCTATTTGCGGGAATTGATAGGCATAAGCCGTTATATTTCCACTGCAACAATTGCAATAGCAGAAAATAGAACAGGCATCAGATGCATCATCACTATGGTTATGCGTTTGGTTTAATTGTATTTCCATAGCAGTCTGCTCACAGCGATTGCTAGAATCACTGCAGGGAACAAAAGAAAGTCCCATAATATATGCTATCAATATGAAAACAATTAACCTCATGAATACGCAAATTTAAAAAAATAAATCAAAATCTCCCCTTGACCCAAGAAATCTATTGGTTAGCGTCATCTCCATTGCCTCCTATAAAATAAGGAGACCGGCGCTTTCAACCGAGCATTTTTTTTACCCCTTAGGCCTCATAAAACCGCACAACCCTACACTGCACTATCACCTGATACATATATTAATTATAAGTAAATTATTATTCAAATAAAACGAATTATAATTAACAGAAAAACACATAAAACATGTTTAAACAGCATTTTAAATACAAAACAACACTATTGTAGATATTTCTCTACAAGAAATACAAGATAACACAAATACAGTATATTAAGTAAAATGCTATTTATATAATTGCATCGATAAAAAATAAAAGCAATAAAAAAAGCAATGGTATACCACATTTTAAATACAAATCGGCATACAACTGCAAGATTTTTTTTTGCAAAACAAATAAACAACGAAATCAAATAATCAAAAATCAATAACAAAACAAAATGTCAATTAACATGAATCTAATCCCCCATCGCCGACTGACAAACCTGTTCATGCTAGGCTGCAGCGCTTTCGCGCTTAGCCTCTACTCATGTAACAAAAGCGGAGAAAACACCGCGTTAACAGGAGAAACTGTCGTTAAAATCAATCTATCGGGCGTAGAAGCTTACAATGAAACAGACAACAATGCTGTTCAAAAGCAAGCATCTGCAAACGCATCGCATTCATCAAGCAATGCACCTGATGTACAGGAAATGACTGTACCGTTAGAAAACGGTGGTTCAGTTGACGTTGTCCTAACAAACAGTTCAGCGGTTACAAAAAGCCTCGTTGCTTCATCCAACCCCAAACTAGCGGCTGTCCAAACACAAGAGAAGCCATTGGACAAAAACGTCAAGTATAAAGTTGTTGTCTATGACAACCAAGGAGCTTACGTAACGGCAAAAGATTATAGCTATGGTGAGGAAGCTACTGCCGCAGGTATCGTTCTTGACGCCGGAAAATCATATACGTTCATTGCCTATTCGATCAATAGCACCACAGCATTACCGGATATTAACAATCAAAACACACTATCCACAGCCAGCTTAAACAATATAAGTGGCGACTTAATGTATTACACAGGCACATTAACGTTAAAAAATGGTGTAAACAATTTAAATGTTGTGTTAAAACACAGATTTAGCCAAATCACCACAACATTGACCATGGATACAAGTATGACCGGGGCCATCACTCAAATCGGGACTGCAGTACTAAAACCTAGTCACAGTAGTGCAAATTTGAAATTCTCAGATGAAACATTAACGTACAATGGCTTGAACAACGCTGGTGTGACCACGCAATTCCCGGCTTTAGGAAATGGCTTACGTACTATCATCAGTAACCCATCATTATTGATTCACCCCACCACCAGCAACGGGACATTGATGCTCGGCAGTCTAACTCTTGATGGTGAAACCAAAACAAACATCACCATTCCAAATGTTAAGATCAACCCTGGACAAAAATACGATCTGAAACTTAACTTCAGAACCTGTACACAAGATGTAACCAGCAATGGCTTGAACTGGAGCTATCCAGCAACAACATCGGGTGGTAAAACGGGTATTATGAAAGACGGTAAATTCTATGCCAATGGGACAACAATTGATAGAAACTTCACCGCTCCAGCGGCAGACTATGGTTTTGTTTTCGACATTACCGAACTAGACAATGCATTCAACATGGAAGTAAATGGTGTCAAATTAGCGAAACAGGAAATTCAATTTGAGGTAGGCGCTTCTTCTTCTCAAAATATCCAGTTTGTTGATGGAAGCAAATACGCTGGCAACAATATTGAAACCAACAAAAGAATCGATCAGGTTTACAACATGAAAGGTACCAGTACAAATCCTCTCGTTAAGGTTGTGATTAGCAGAACTGGCCAGGTGACCATGTTTGGTAGTAAAACATCCGGCGGTCCTTTATACGAATTTAAACTCGTGAATGGCAACAGCTTCAACACATTCCCTTGGAGTGCAACACAAAGCAACACCGTAAAAGTAACCCAACTTGTTGATGGACGTACTATTATCAAGGGTGTAGGTGCCGGAAAGAAGAAAATCCCTTGCCAATAATCAATCAATAGATCAATAATCGGAAAGACTAAATCTTGCTGCGTATAACAAAGAAAAACAGCACGTAAAAAATAGCTATTATGGAAAAGAAATTAGCGTACATCGCCCCAAAAATTAATACAACGACAATCGAACTTGAACAAGGTATTGCAGCTGGTTCGGCATATGCCAGACCAGAAGATGCCAACAGCGGTAAAGTAAACGAACAATGGGAAGTAGGATCAACAGATAATAGAAATATCGACTGGTAAACTATTTTCAACAGTAAACAAAAGGAAGGGGCAGTCAAAAATTGCAGTGCCCCTTTTTATGCAATTTTATAATAGACGATCGTGTCATCCATATTTTTTATTGTCAAACCTTTAGCGTACCCAAGTGCAGACTGTCTGTATTACCTCCACCATAACTTTCGATAAAAAAGATATACACCTCATAGGTCACTCCCTTTCTATTTTTTGGAATTTCAACATTTTGTTTGCCAGACATTAAGCTGCTTTTCAAATCGTTCATCACAAGTGGATACCCGCACCCATGATCCGCTGCATTATACAGGATTAAGAACGAATCGTAAGATCCCGTGTCAAACTTTTCCTCCAGATAAGCATCATATTCCCAGGTGACCTGAAGCACTTGGTTTTCTTGATCGAAATCCATTGTGTAGGAAGTAATGGGATTGGGGCTTCCTTTGGCAATCATAAATTTCGACCAATCAACGACAAAACCGTCTTCTTCCTGGATAAGTGCTTTATTCAGATTATAAGACATCGCTATATCGTATGCCCGTTTAGGATAGCTGTACACCTTATACCCCATATTGATGATCGGTTTTAATTGGCTAATATGTGACCTCACAATTTTGAAGCGTTTTCTACTCAGCAGTTGCTTAGGAGTGGGCTCCCGTTTTTTAACGCTAGGGAGAGATCGTACATAATTTCCTGTTTTAGTCGACACAAACACAACAGAACCTGCTTTCCCGGAAACAGTTCCATTTACACCATTTTTGATTATTGCCATAATTACTTGATTATGTTATAGATAATAAAGATAAACATTAATACGGAAAAATACGCATACCAAATTATAGCTAAAAACAGTTTTCAATCAATACTTAGACAGTAATTAGTCACTGTTTATTCAGTCTTCACTGAGCAAGCACTGAACAAGCACTGAACGAGCACTGTTTAAAAGTGGAATTTGATTACCATCTGTTGCATCTAAGAACTAAAGGAGAAAAGGTAAAAGCCGACGACCTTTCATGCGAACTATAACGTAAAAAAAATGTCTCCTACATTTGCTTAATACAAACATAAGAGACATCTTCTTCTTTTTATCGTAGGTCTTATTGCCAGCCCAAGGCTGGATCGGAAACTCGACCTACTGCTGCAGTTACAGGACAGCCTGCAGACGTTTTGGAAAATCTTCAATCTTTGAAAGACTCAATTGCTTCATAACCTGAAACAAATGCGTCTTAAACATATTGATTGTATGTTCCCCACCTTCATTGCCCAATGCGCCAACCCCATACATAAATGGTCTTCCCATAAAATTGAAATCCGATCCAACTGCATGTGCCCGCGCGAGGTCAACCCCTGATCGAATACCACCATCTAACATGATTTTTATCTTCTTTTTATAGTCTGGGTTGCTCGCCAAGTGGATCAATGAATTGATCGAAGATTCACTTGCATCGAGCTGTCGTCCACCATGATTTGACACAATGACTCCATCAACGCCCAATGCGATAGCAGCCTGCATATCTTCATCGGTGGCAATCCCTTTAAGCACCAGGGGCCCTTTCCAAAGATCCCGAATAGCTTTAATTTTCTCAACATCAACTTTACCCGTAAAGGTTCTGTTCATAAACTGTCCCAGCTGCGCTAAATCAAGTCCCTTTTCCATGTAAGGCTTCAATGTTGCAAAAGAAGGAATTCCATGCCTTAATGTTTCTATCCCCCAAGTTGGACAGGCAAAGGTTTGTAAAATATTGGCGATACTCATTTTAGGTGGCATAGACAATCCGCTTTTTATTTCACGATAACGAAGTCCAAAAGCAGGCACATCCACCAGAACTACCAATACCGGACATTCAACAGCCTCCAGACGTTTAATAATATCATCGCGCAACCTGTTTTCCGTAGGATGATAGAGCTGAAACCAGGCTTTCCCATCAGATACCTCGGCAATACGTTCAATACTACTTGTTGATACTGTACTCAAAATATAGGGAATATCATTTTTTGCTGCCGCTTTCGCAAGAATTTCAGGCGCATTCGGCCACATCAATCCCTGAAGTCCGATAGGTGAAACACCAAAAGGTGCACTGTAACGACGACCGAATAATTCTACAGATAGGTCTATTTCTTCGCTCGCAAGCAGATATTGCGGCTTCAACAGAATATTATCAAAATCATTCTCATTTCTGGCAAGGTTCAATTCTTCATTTGCACCTCCGGTCAGATAATCAAATGCAAATCGGGGAATCCTTTTCTTCGCTTTAATCTTTAGATCTTCAACAGAAGGATAACGTGTATTATATATAAATTTCTGGCTCATGATTGATATATTATTTATAAACAGTCTATGACTGCGCGCCAAACTTAGAAAAATTGCATTTCAAATGCAAGCTAATTGTAGCTAATATAAAAAAATCTGTCATACATTTCTGCGATACCCCAATTCAGCACCACCACTTACAGGTAGATTTACCCCTGTGATAAAGCGTGCTTGGTTTGACAGCAGAAACACACAGGCATCGGCAATAACATCACCCTCGGGACAGTATCCCAGCAAATGAATATCCTTCAAAAAGTCAAAAACCTGTGTTGGATGCGCTTGCTCCAGTGTCCATTTGTTGAGCATGGGTGTCATAACAGCTGCAGGCATAACCGAATTGACACGAATACCGACAGACGCATAGTCTATGGCCATAGATTTTGTCAACGCGTTGATAGCACCCTTTGTGGCGGCATATGCCGCATGGTTCTCCTGGCCAATATCCCCCACTAAACTGCTCGTATTTAGAATACAACCAGCAGATTCCTTTAAATGAGGATAGCCATACCGTGTAGTCAGAAGAACACTTTTCATGTTGGTTTCCAGCAACCTTGTCCATTCATCATCCGTAGTTTCATGCAAAGGCTTTGCTGGGCTTGCCAGACCAGCATTGTTATGGATTGCATCCAGCCGCCCAAAAACAGCAACAGTCTTTTGGATGGCCAGGTCAACTTCGCGGGCTTGCGTAACATCCGCACAGATACCGATATGTGGCGCACCGATCAGTTCAGCTGTAGCATCTACCGATCCTTGATCGAGACCAATAAAAGCAACCTTTGCCCCTGCTCTGACATAGGCTTTTACACATTCCAAACCGATTCCAGCAGTTCCTCCTGTAATCAATATTATTTTATCTTCTAAGGTTTTCACGTTTTTATTATTCTTGTATTTAGCATCAAGTTCCAAAGAATCGGAACAAATTAAAAATTAGTTGAAAATTACATATAAAATCACGACAATAGCTAACAGCAATGCAGACAAAATACGGTAATTCCCGATACCCGACCAGGCTTTTCCCCGAAGTGGATCCACGGGGTTCTTCCAGTACAAATCCCGACTTTGTGCAGTATGCTGCACGGGATACTTATACGATAACAAAACCTGAAGTAACATACAGATCAAAAACAGATAGAAAGCCATCATCATAAATGGTGTCTGCCCTACCCACGAGTCAGGTAGCAGCTTATTCAGCAAAAATACGGCAACCCCCAAAACAGAACCTATCCACAGGGTAAGTTTTGCAGCTGTTGCTGATGCTCCTTTCCAAAAAACACCTAAAAGAAACACGCAGGTTATTGGTGGTGCAATATGAGCAATCACATCATTTATGCCATAAAAAATACTCTCATAGCGATCCAATAGTGGTAAAAGAGCCAGGGAAAATCCCATGGCAATAACTGCGGCAATTTTCCCGATACGAATAAGCTGTCCATCGGAAGCAGCAGGACGTCGCTGTTTAAAGATATCGTAACTCACCATGGTCGATATCGAATTTAGTGCACCCGATATCTGACTCATTAAACCCGATAAGAGCGCCGCTACCAACACACCAATCAATCCCGAAGGCAAAAGTTGCGTAATCATGAGTGTATAGATACCTTTTGAATTGACCTGCCCTTGATGGTCTACGCCAAGACTGCTTAAATCCAATTGACCTGTTTTAAACAGCGTATACGCAAATAGCCCCGGAAGCACAAAAATAAATACAGGCAAAATTTTCAGAAAACCACAAAAAAGGGCACCCACACGTCCATGGTTTTCGTCCTTGGCTCCTAAAACGCGCTGAACAATGGTCTGATCGGCACACCAGTACCAGATGCCTAAAATCGGATAGCCAAACAATACGGCATACCAAGGCATTCCACTTCCATCGTTGCTACCACGGAGCATAGAAAGACGATCAAGGGCATTATCCTGCGCCAGAACAGCTTTCATCGGCATCCAACCGCCCATCTTGTCAAAAGCTGCAAAACTGATAATAAAAGCTCCTGCAAGCAACACAATTGTCTGGATAGATTCCGTCACCACAACAGCGCGCAGCCCACCCAATATCGTATATATTCCAGTTATCACACAGATTACCGTAATACTCAAATACATATTAAATCCAAAAAGTGTTCGTAGCACAATCCCTCCGGCCAACATCGAAAAAGCGATATGAATAACAATGGCCGATAGTATGGATATAAACGTGAGCCAATCTCTGCTGGAACGATCATAACGCCGTTCCAGAAAGTCAGGCAAAGTTGTAACACCCGATTTGAGGTAAAATGGCACAAAAAAAAGCGCCAGTAAGATTAAAGTAAAGGCAGCCATCCATTCAAAGTTGCCGTTAAGCAAGCCTGTATCAAATCCGCTCTGTGCCAAACTAACCAGATGTACCGTTGAAATATTAGTTGCAAAAAGCGCCAACCCAATGGCTGGCCACCGAAGTGTCTTTCCAGCCAAAAAATATCCTTCAGCGCTTATTTCCTTCACTTTCTTAAATCGCCCTGATCCAGCCAATATGCCGACAACCAAAATCAACACAATATAAAAGATGGCGATACCTAAATCTAAATTTCCTAACATAACGTCAACTTATAACAAATCACAACTGCTTCCCACATCCATTGGGGTACGGTACACGCCATTCGCTATAGACACAGGATGTACAAAATGAGACTTTAGGTGTGGAATATGCTCCAAAAACAAAGCCTCATGCCCAAGGCTTATATGGTTAAACAAAACAAGATGCTGATGAAGCTGCCCCATATCACCGACATGCGGTACAACAGGAATATTGTATTTTCGACAAAGTAGACTCACTGAAATAAACTCGCTCACGCCGCCGACCCGAACAGCATCCACCTGTACAAATCCCGCCGCACCCATTTGAAGGTAATTTTTAAACAAGATACGGTTCGGCACATGCTCACCCATGGCAACTTTTATCGGCGCAATGTGCTCGGCTAAGCGTTTATGTCCAACAATGTCGTCAGGATGTGTCGGCTCCTCTACCCAAAAAGGATTCATCTCCTTAAGCTCTTGACAGATGGATAGCGCCTGAGGTAGCGTCCATTGCTGATTCGCATCGAGCATTACTTTAGCTTCATCACCCGCAACCTCCCGTACAATATGCGCACGACGAATATCCCGTAATGTATCTTCACTACCTACTTTGAGTTTCATTGCGGAGAAACCGTTATCTAAAGCACGTTTACAATTCTCCCGTACTTTTTCATCAGAATAGTTAAACCAGCCTACTGATGTATCGTAGCCCGCATAGCCCTTTTCAATAATGTCCATTCTTTTATGACCAGTTGAGATAGTCGACTCCAACAGGCTGATGGCTTCACCCTTTGTAAACTCATCTTCCAAATAGGAAAGATCCAACGTATTGACAATCTCTTCAGCACTGAGGTCGGTTAACAGCTTCCAAAGTGGAACTCCTCTCGTTTTAGCCCAGAGGTCAAAACAGGCATTTGTTACCGAACCTAGGGCCAGATGAACGATACCTTTATGGGGACCCAACCAACGAAATTGCTGTTCGTTGCTCAACTTATTAAACAATTGACCAAAATTTGCCATAAGATCTTCAATTGGAATCCCTTTCAATCGTTCGGCATAGAAAGCTGCAGCACGACAGACCAGCTCATTTCCTGCTCCCAGTGTAAAAGCCAGACCTGTGCCTACGCGCCCCTTATCATCTGCCAATCGAGTCACAGCATAAGAATAGATCGGATCCTTGTGAATCGCATCACTGCCCGCACCTGTAGCCAAAGGAAATCTCCGATCCTGAATATCAAACGTCTTTATCATAAAATCTTAACGTACTTGTTTTTAGTGTTTAGGTTAATCTATTTTGAATTACAACTTTAACTTATCCTTTAATTTGCGCAAAATGTCAACATCCGAATCCTTTATGCGTCCCATCCGATTGGGACCAACGTTTAAGATCAGGATATTGTCTTGTGCGGTTGCGGTCTGATAAATCCCCGCAAGCTCTTCCAAAGACTTATACTTCTTGTCTGTAGTATTATAAAACCAGCGTTCTCCAAGTACCACTGTTGTCTCAAAAGGCATGTAGTAAGTATTCCCGTTGGCCATAAAAAGCTTAGGATCAGGATTGATCGGAAGATAGGGATCGCCTAGCCTAAAGTCACTTGGAAAGTAACGTATAGGATAATAATTCTGCTGATCTTTCGGCAAAACAATGTGTTTGTCTGTGTTCTCAGGTGATCCTATACTCCAGTTTATACCAATTTGACATCCGGGCATCTTTTTCTTGATCAAATTGTAAATCGCCTGCGTGGGCCATCGATAGCTCTCTTTTTCCCAGCCACCGTCCAGCCAAAGCTCAACGATATCTGTATACTTTTTGGTCATATCAACCAACTCACTAAGCTGGTTCAACATATATTGATTATATGCTGCATCTGCAGACATGTCTTTTACATTGGGGTTCTGCTTTCGGTCCCATAAAGAATAATACAAACCAAGGCGCATCCCCTGTTTGGCGCATTCTTTAGCCAGCTCCTGCACAACATTTGTCGCGTTTGAAGAACTCGCCACATCGTAGTCCGTATACTTACTATCCCATAAACAAAAACCTTCATGATGTTTCGTAACCAAAATCATGTACTTCATCCCAGCTTCCTTTGCCGTTGAAACCCACTGTTTAACCTCAATAGCCGATGGCGCATACGAGCTAGCAGGTTTAGATCCGTCTGTCCACTCCTGGTCATGAAATGTATTCATGCCAAAATGAACGAACATACCATATTTTCGGTCAATTTGCTCCCGCTGATAAGCATTGGGGTGTATCGATGGAACAGGTACAATAGTCTTTGTCTGCGCACAGAGATTTGTTCCCAATACAGCAAGTGTCAAACTAAATAATAATTTCTTTCTCATGGTTATATAATGTTGGTTATTACAGCATTCATTCTTTTTCTTTCTTTATTCCGTATGGAATACTTCCGCCATACCAGACCATATCTCCCCTTTCTCCTGTGCATCGGACAGGGGTTGCTGACAAGGATCTGTTTCTTTCCACCAACGCTGTGTCTCTGGATCGGACGCCATCTTCTGCATATCAAGCTTGAAATTTTGTCCTACATATTCGAAATAGCTAAAAAGAAAAAATTTACCGTCTATTTCCTTCAAAAAAATAGAATAATTGCGGATATGACATGCCTTGATCTTTCGAAGTACCGTGGGCCAAACCTTAGCATGAAGCTTCTTATAATAAGCTACTTTCTCTGCTTTTAATCCTGTTATAGATGCATAGCGAGCCATAGGGCGGCTTCTTTCTGTAGACCGAAAGGCTGTCGCACAGAGTACGACAAAGACGATCATCATGCTATAAGGATATAATTTAGGATTCATAAGCTCTACGCGTTATTTTATACGAAATTACGCGCTTAACAGTTCTGTGACTACTGCTAGATTGCTTAATTCTCCCACTATATTAACATTTTTACCTCTGCTTGCCTCTTTTTAGGGCAAAATAAGCTATATTACTTGCTCTTAATTAAAATAACCAAACGCATGAAACCTGTTTTTGCAAAAATTCTGGAAGGTGCAGCTATTACGGCTTTTGCGACCAAAGATGTGCAGCGACCATTCTTCTCCACCGAATTTCACTTTCATAGCGCCTGTCAGATGACCTATATTGTGGAAAGTGAGGGAAAACGGATCATTGGAGATAATGTGAGTAACTTTGTTTCTGATGAACTCACTTTTGTAGGGCCCGATCTGCCACATGTTTGGCACAATAACTATATAAATTGCCCGGGCTCTGCTATTGCGGAGACAAAGACATCCCGCTCTTTGGCCTTGTATATAGAACCTAAATTAATGATTAAAGTTTTAGGGCATTTCTTTCAGACACATAAAATCGAAGCATTCTTTTCGGCCTCAAAACGTGGTCTCCTATTCCGTGGCGCAACAAAGGAACAACTGAAGGTAAAGCTAAAAAAGATCGTACAGCTGGATTATGGCTTTGAGAAAACCATTTTGTTATTGGAGATTATCGAATTGATGTTATCCACAGATGAATTTGATTACCTCTCCAGCGCGGGATACACCCACAACTATAGTCCTATTGACAATAGTAAAATTGACAGCATCTTTAAATTCGTATTTAACAACTATACTAGAGAAATTCAATTGGATCAAGTTGCGCAGCTATCTAATATGTCGAAACATTCCTTTTGCCGTTACTTCAAATCCCGTACGCAGAAAACCTTCGTCCAGTTTGTCAATGAGGTGCGCATTAGTGAATCCTGTAGATTGATCGTTGAAAATAAACATCAAATCACGCACATTGCTTATGCCTGTGGTTTCAATAGCCTTTCAAACTTTAATAAAATTTTCAAGTCAATTAAAGGAGTCACACCTAGTCAGTACAAAGCTCAAATACGGCAGTAGCAACAAAGCAGGTAGGCTATTCTTAGCTATGGAGCAGAAAAACCTTTGAAGAACGGATCTTTTAAGATAAAGCTAATAAATGCAAACAAATTCAGTTTCAGTGGGGTCTCTATAGAAACTTAAAGTTTAGCAATGAAAAAGAGAAAAAACTTATTTGAACGGTTCTCAAACTGGGCGACACACGCAACTGGTAGTTCAGCGGCATTTATTATTGCAACATCTACAGTTATCGGGCAGTGAGTGGTCCCATATTTAACTACGCTGAAACCTGGCAACTGGTCATCAATACAGGTACGACCATTGTTACTTTTCTAATGGTATTTCTTATTCAAAAATCGCAGAATAAGGATTCAAAGGCAATCCACCTCAAGCTCAATGAATTGATTGCCTCTCACGAGGGCACTAGCAATAGAATGGTTAATTTGGAAGATCTCAGTGAAGAAGAACTTGATCAGCTTGCAAAATTTTATGCCCACGTCGCTAAATTGGCGCTTCAGGAAGGTGACCTTACCTGCACACATTCAATTGATGCCGCAAAGGAAAATCACGCTTTTAAAATGAAGGCTCGAAAAGAAAGACACGCCGCCACAGACGGTAACAGAACAGACAAGACGGATTAGCATTTCAAATTATTAATGATAAAAAAATAAATCCCCGTAATGGGGATTATTATAAATTGTAAAGCCGTGCTTCCCATATTAGAGTATTTCATAGCTCATTTTTTGGAAAAGTCCCAGCAAAATTGGATTGAGCCTTTTATACTTTCTTTACATAGGTGCTTTTAGCAACACACTTACTGATCATTTTCTTCGGTTTTCACAATCGTGTTATAGACAGCTACCTATTTAGCTTTCGAATTAAGATTTGTATCGGCCAGCGCACTTAGATCTTCGTCACATTTCTTTTCCTCATCCAGTGTTTCAAGTAGCAATTTCAAAGCATCCTTATGTTCCAGCACTTTTGCAAAAGCCGCCAGTGTGCCATAAGTAGCAATTTCATAATGTTCCACCTTTTGAGCCGCAGCAATAATAGCGGCATCCCGAACAGACCCGACTTCTGTTTCTTTCATAAGGCTTTCTGCTTCTTCAACCAAGCCCGCCATCGCTTCGCATTTTTCAGCTTTTGCTTTCACTCCTATAAACTCAAAACATTGTTCGAGGCGCCCCACATGCGTTTCTGTTTCCGCCAAATGTTTAGAAATAGCAGATTTCAATTGTTTTGAACTTGCATTTTTTTCCATCTTAGGAAGTGCCTTTGTCAGCGCTTTCTCAGCCCAGTAAATATCTTTTAGACCATCTTCAAATAATTCCGCTAAATCTTTTGCTGCACCTGCCTCGGCACGTAGCTTTCTTCCTTCCGAAGCAGATGCTGAAGTTGATGTGCTACCTGATTTTGTGCTTGTTTTGCTTTTGTCTGCTGATGTTGTTGCCATAATAATAAGTTTTATGCTCCGAAGAGCTGTTCGTCAAATAAACAGATCTCAAACTTTTTTCGTTCAGCAAATCACGCTGATACTTCCAAATCAAGCATTTACCACATATCTCCAGTAAAAACACGTTTTTCCGACACAAGGCCCCAAAAGAAGAACCACGCTACAATTAACGTACAAATCATGCTAAATTGCTTACTAACACAGTTAACGATCAAGCAACAGCGGTGGTTCACCAACAAATGATTATAAATTAAATGTAGTATGAATAAAAATTGCACAACTCAGGATGCCCATCGAGGTATGGCCATTCTCGGTTCAACGATCGTATCACAATCAGGTCCCGAAAATCTTCCGAACGATATTCCGGACGAGCATGAAGAAGATCTACCGGAAAACACACCGTATCAACAACCGGAAATTGATCAGGAAGATTCTAAAACGGATGAAGAAATAGACCTAGGCATTGCCGAGGAAGAACCGGAGATACCCAGCCAAAAAACAACTGTTTCATAGCTGCCTGTTTTTAGTTTAGCTGAGTAATTTATTTTTGATGTTCCGAAATTGACATAAAAGCTTTAATCATGGTATAATACGAATTTGTACGATGCATTTACGTAAACAACACCGTTTTCGATTTAAATACGTAAAATATAACAGTTCCAAACCCTAGCTTCTCGACCACTGTTCACTATTTAAAACACACACATAAAGGAGTCTATGTTTATATCATCGGTATCGTCTTATCCATTTTAGCATCTTCTACTATCATTAGTTATGGACAAACAAGGAAATGACAACCGAAATAGCATACATCGTTAACAATTAAACAATAGCATTATGAAAACCTTTTTAAAAACTTTGGGAACGCTGCTAGTGATTTTTGCTTGCATTTTAACTGTTCAGGCGCAAGACAGCAAACCCGCTCAGCCACAGCCTGGAGACTTGGACTTTGCCAGCAAAGCCACGGCCAGCAACAATTTCGAACTGCAGACAGCAAGCATTGCTCTCTCAAAATCACAAAACCCTAATATAAAACAATATGCACAGATGATTACAGACGACCATACTGCTGCAGGAAATGAACTGTCGACCATTGTAAAGAATAAAAATTGGCAGCTGAGTACGAGTGACGATCAGAATTATAAATCCATGATCGACCAACTCAATCATGCGGACACAGCAAGTTTTGACCGCATCTATACCGATCTGATGGTTAAGAGCCATCAGGATGCCATTTCACTTTTCAAAGATGCGAGCACAGGCACAGCAATTACAGATGCTGACCTTAAGAAATTCGCTACTGATAAAATTCCCGCATTTGAAAAACATCTTGATCAAATTAAAAATATGCAGCCTTAAGATCCTTCGATAAGTGATATGCACATTACACCAAATGCGCCATCGCCAGCTGTTAAGAACAAAGTGCTCAAACCGACATTAAAATAATAAGCATATTTATTTCATTTATTCACTCCGAAGGACAAAGCCATAAAGGCGATGTCCTTCGTTAATTCTTATCATACCATGGAACAGACATTCGACTACATACATGAACTTCTTAATAGACAAATGGCGCTACGTGCTAAAATAGAAGACAGCCCTATTGCGGGCGAAATTAAAATGAGCTATGGGCAGGATTTTTATCAGGAAGAAGTGAGGGCTATGGGGCTTGCAATGATTCGCGATGGCTGGGACATGGAGGGCGAACAACTGATCCTCGATTTCACACATGAACACTATCCGACGCGAGCGAAGGATGAACTTATGTGGATCAACAAAATGATGCGTTACCTAGAGGTTATTACCGATACCTTTATTGACAATCTACATGCCGAGGGCTACCGCTGGTTACAAGGGAATGTCGATATGCCCAATGAACACGCGATATTCTATCCCGTTCACGACATAGATGCATTTGGAAAATTGTCCCAAGAACTAGGGTTGAATACTCTTATAGATCTGAAAATACCAAACCCATTGGAGCAGTTACCAGGTTGGATCTATTATCGCTCTGTAAGTAAATAATTTTGCACCATCGTTCGCAAAGATACAACTGGGTCAATCCGTATTTTTACCGCGATCCAGATTGTCCAATGGCACCCCTTCTTTTGCGCTCCCGTCATTTTTTGTCGTATCTTTTCCGCGGCTTCGGTGAATATTGTCTAACGGTAGACCATTTTGGTTGACTGCGGTGTCTATCAAAGTTTCCTCGCTATTATTAGCCCTATTATCGCAAGACATTGCTATTGCCGCAAATGCGATGACCAAATAAAAATATTTTATCATAATCTTATCTTTTATTTATGTTTTTTACCCCTTCCCAGGTTAGCTATGTGAAGTGTCAATAGGCTTTGATTCAAGTGATCCCTTTCGACGTCACAATATGTTTTTACACAGGAAGAGTTATCTGTTAAATATTTATTTTCTTTCCTTGAGTGTAAAGCTTATTCGGCCATTCGGCTCCATCAAAGCCATATCTACTTCATCAAGGTGCTTACTGTTTGTTTCTAGCCGCAAGCTCGTCAGTAGATCTGTGCGACTTACACCCAGTCGATCCATCTGATCCCATTGGATTTTACCGTTCTTGTATAAAACAGCCGGCTTACCTTTTACCATATTACCCAAATAGGGAAGCCGGGCCGAAACCTGGGCCAGGATTTTATTGAAAATAATCATGACAAAGCCAGCGAACACCGTTGACAGGAACGGCGAGGCGCCAACTATCCCTCTAGCCAACACTGCACCTAGCATAATAATGATTACGAAATCCACACCCGACTTTCGGCCGAGAATTCGAATTCCTCCTAGTCGAACCAGAAAAAGCGCTATAATAAACATAATAAACGCGCGCGATCCCATCTGTAACATCGTGAGATCCTCACCAGAGCCAAAAAAACTGTCCATATCTATGCTGTTTAGATCGTTGTGATATGTCCATCCATACTTCATCAGGCAATGAGCCCTCTATTTTATTTCAGACCATTTTATTTCAGAACATCGATAAGAGCCCTCCGAGTTCCAAAAATTTTTAAATAGAGTACTTTTACTATTAATCTGGTGGATAATACGTTTTCATTGACTATCAACAAACTACTGCATTTATTTGACTGTCTTTAAGAAAAAGTAGACAATATGATTCATTTAGATAATCCACCTGAGGATTGCTTGGCTTTCTTTCAAGATACATTGAGACTGCTACAAGAGAACGGATGTCAATTTATGGTAGGTGGCGGTTTGGCTATGTTTCACTACACAGGGATCATACGGCCTACGAAAGACATGGATATTTTTTGCAAAAGCAGCGAATACCCAAAAATTCTCAAGCATTTTGCCGCCAGTGGTTATAAAACGGAATTGACGGATGTAAGATGGCTGGCCAAGATTTATAAGCCCCCCTATTTTATTGACATTATTTTTGATAGTGTCAATCACAATTGTACTGTGGAACAAGATTGGTTTGACAGGGGGCCTGAGGGAGTGTTGTTTGATAAAACCGTACGTTATATACCCGCAGAAGAACTCGTTTGGTGTAAACTGTATGTGCAAAACCGAGAGCGGCACGATAGCGCCGATATAAACCATATTTGGCTAAAATATGGGAAGAAACTGGACTGGGATCGTTTATTATCCCGGATGGATCAACATTGGCACCTCTTGTTGGCCCAAATGCTCATCTTTCAGTTTACCTATCCGCATGACTATCGCGATATTCTACCAAAGGAATTATTTAATCAGCTTATTAAGCGCGCAGCAGACCAGTATGAACTGCCTCCTTGCTTAGAGAAAGTTTGCCTTGGACCGCTCATCGACCAGACACAATATGAGATCGATATTAAAGAATGGGATTATAAATCATATACCATAAAAACTGTTTGAGATGAATAAAAAGACAACAATAGCCGCTTTGGGCGATATACATATGAATGCAAACCAGCATGGAAAATGGAAAACAAAATTTGAAGAAATTTCAGAAAAAGCAAAAGTCCTGCTATTATGTGGTGATTTAACCGACACGGGGGATGAAGAAGAAGCTGAATTACTCGTTGCCGAACTTCAATCCATCAAAGTTCCGGTCCTCGCCGTATTAGGAAATCACGATTATGAAAAAGGCCGGCAGAAACAGATTCGACAAATTTTGACCGACAGTAAAATTACGGTTTTGGACGGCGAAGCAATCGTAATCGAAAATATTGGTTTTGCCGGCGTAAAAGGATTTGGTGGTGGGTTTGACCGTTATATGTTGTCGATGTTCGGCGAAGATGCCATGAAAAGTTTTGTGCAGGAAGCTGTAAACGAATCATTGCTACTGGACCGTGCCTTGGCAAGGTTAGAGCAAGAGCATGCAGCTATAAAAAAAGTCGCTTTACTCCATTATGCACCTATAGCGGAAACAGTATTGGGTGAACCCGAACAGATTTATCCATTCTTAGGCTCAACACATTTAATGGAGCCGCTCCAGCGGCGTAAAGTTACTGCTGCCTTTCATGGGCATGCGCATGCGGGGAAATTCAAAGCCCTATCCCCCGCCGGAATACCGATTTATAATGTGGCAGTACCTGTACTGAAAGCTCATCATGGCGACGATACATGCTTTGCACTTATCGATATCTAAATTCAAAATCAACTTTAACTTCTCATTATGGTAATTGTCAAAACCCATCTCGAAAGTAATTTATATCAAACCTTCGTAGGTTTAGATCCGTTCTCTTTAAGAACAAAAAACATATAATACAAACAAACTTTAGCTATGGAAAATTTAAAAAATAAGCGGATTGCCATATTGGTAGCAGATGGATTTGAAGAAATCGAATTGACCAGTCCCAAAGAAGCGCTGGAAAATGCAGGCGCCAAAACAGACATTATATCACCGGCTAAAGGAAAAGTTCGCGCAAAAAATGGTGATGAGTGGTCAAATGATTATCCTGTCGATGTCGCTCTTCAGGAGGCAGAAGAGGATAAGTACGATGGATTGCTGCTGCCCGGCGGAGTCATAAGCCCCGATAAATTGAGAACCAATAAAACGGCTATTGCTTTGATCAATGCTTTTTGGGAACGTGATAAACCGATCGCGGCAATTTGCCACGGTCCACAATTACTTATTAATGCGGATTTGGTACGTGATAGAAAAATAACTTCTGTGGAAGCCATTCAAATGGATCTGATTAATGCAGGCGCATTATGGGAAGACAGCGAAGTCGTCGTTGACGATAAACTTATTACGAGCCGCACACCCGACGATTTACCCGCTTTCAATAAAGCCATTATCAAAGCATTTGGTATGGAAAAAATAACAAAGCGTAATAGTACCGTCTAATAACGTATTAAAACAACCAACCTTTTGTGCCTGTAACATGTTCAGCATATAAGTAACAAATAAAACAGAACATTATGAATACAACGAAAAGTTCAAGCCAAACGACTGCCAAAGGACAATCGCAGGGCAACAGCGCCAACAAAGAAAAAAAATCAGCTCCAGCAACTGCTAAAAGCGCTTCTGCGTCTAAGAGTTCACAAAATGGAACTTCCGAAAAAACCAAAGCTGAGCTCTTGGAAATGGCAAAGAAAATGGATATCACAGGACGTCATGATATGACAAAAGATGAACTTATTAAAGCCATCGACAAACAGGGCAAAAAATAGACCCGTTTTTAATGGATTGGTTCGGCCACTATAAAAAAGACCCGCAGCAAATGCGGGTCTTTTTTATTTCTTCTTTTCCTTGGGCCTATCAGCAGGGTCATTAGGCATGTCATTGAGCTGATCCACCTGCGGGTCTACACCAGCCTCGGCATCTCCTTGATCCTTATCGTCTACATCCCGAAGTGTCTCCCCGTTCACTCCTAGCTTGACCTTTTTCTCTTTTTCCATTTCGGTCCCGACAACGCGGTTTTCATTTTTTGTAGCCATATTCATCTATTTTTTGTTGTTTAATCAATGTATAAGCATATGGTGAAAACCAAATCGGACAAGGCCCACGGTGTTTTTTGTATTGGTTTTCTCGATCATAGGAACAGCACTCAATTGTAAAATGTTTTTTACAATTTAATTTATCTAAAAACTAAGAATATAAGATAGATTTTCTTTTTCTATCATAATAGCTAATTTGAAAATCCGAAACGATTTTGATGTGACCTTTGTTCTTCGGAAGAGAGTATGCAGTGGCATGCCATCATTAAACAATAAATAATATGAAAAACCCAACAAAATTAATTGCCGTCGGTCTAATATGTTTAGCAGCCTATGGATGTAATGGCGTTAAAACTGATGATCAAAAATCAAAGGAACTGATGCGGGACTCCGTTCCCAACGATACCACGACGATACAATATCGCGATACCACATCTGCAGAATCCCGTGGAGAAATCCCGCCAACACCCCAGCCCGATACATCAACAAAAAAGTAAAACAAATATAAATTGGCTATTGTTCTTGCGTGATAATAGCATAATTATGAAATCCTCCCGTCGTGAGATGGCTGGAGATTAGATTTATTGTAGAGAGCTAGACAATGTTAACATTGCCTAGCTTTTTTTTGAATTTATTCGAAAGTCAGATTGATTTTCGAAAACCCCAATCCCTGTAAGAGCGGTTTAAACACGGTGGTTGCATTGGCCTTGGTTTGCTGCAGAATATCTGATTTCTTAACATCATCAGCAACAGCTTTTTCCGCAGCTTTGTAAGCTTCATCCACAAGCTCTGCTTCGCGCAAGAAAGCCATTTTGGTATCATAGACTTTGGATGCTTCATGATCGATCTTAATGTAGCAGATTTCTGGAGCCGGCAATTTGATGGAAACCGAATCCCCTACAACCTTGATATCTTCCGGATTAAGTTTTGTAAGGTTCACACAGCCTACAGCATCTGCTTTGACGATTAACAATACACTTGCATCCGGCAAAAACGTATTCACGTTTTTATGCTCCACAACATCGCTGTAGCGGTATTTGACTAATTCCAGTTTTCCCATTGCTTCAATGCGATCCACCAACAACTGATGTTTGCTTTCCACTGCCGGTCCGCTGTTATATTTTTTATACACGAACCAAGCGCCCACTGCCAAAATGGCTACGATAATTAAAAATTTTAAAAATTTTCCCATAAACTATAGTATACAAATTAAAGACCAAGCTGCTTTTTTAGGCATTTAACCTGAAAATATTACCTAGATATTATTCTCCAAGGTCGCTAAACGGGCATGCTTGAAAATTATACCTTTTGATAGACAATTGTTTAGTCAAAAAGTTTAAAAAACATTTGGAACATATAAGCTATAATACTACTTTTGTGACATCAAAATCACGGTAGGTATAGCTCAGTTGGTTAGAGCACTAGATTGTGGTTCTAGGGGTCGTCGGTTCGAGCCCGATTACTTACCCAAAAGGCAGATCAAATGATCTGCCTTTTTTGTTTTCTTGTAAGTCCTTGTTAAGATCTATGGATCATACCGAAAGTTTGGGGGGAAGGGAAGTTTTTAAGCATACAATTTCATTACTCTATATAGGAAAAATGTGGTGTCCCTTACGCCGCGAAAGAGACTCCTGAACGCTTTGAGCTTTGCATTGAAAGATTCTGCTGAAGCATTGGTGCTTCTATTGTCGAAGTAGTGTAGAATATATTGATGATGCGCTGCAATGGATCTTGCTACGCTCTCAAATGAAGCGATGCCCGCATTTTCAACCTGATTGTGCCAGTCCTAGTTTGGTCAATGCTATCTTTTTGTCCTGGCATTTATTGAATATGTCACCAAGGGCAATTCCAAGGTCATAAACGAGCTTTAGCTTGGGAAATACCGAACGCGTAAATCCATTGACCTTCAATCCACGTTGCTCGGAATGGTAAGCATTGATGTAATCAATAAAATTTTTACTGTATTCAATAAAAGTACCGTTCCTTTTATGGCCACCACCATAAAATACCTGATAAGATGTATGTAAATCTTCACAAAGGTAAACACCATTATCTTTCACATGATCAAAAAGCTCCTCAAACGTCACAATTTGTTGTATCATCGTATGGCCACCATCATCGATCAATATATCGATCGGCGGAATGGATTCTTTTACCTGGCGCAGGAACTTCCGGTCCGACTGTGAACCAATAAATATCTCTACATTCTCTTCTTCGAGTTCCTTACAGTGCGGATTGATGTCGATACCGTAAATTTTCGCACGATCACCAAAATAGTTCTTCCACATCTGAAGACTTCCGCCCTGAAAAACCCCAACTTCCAACACCACGATCTCTTTGCCTTTGAAACGACTAAAATGTCTGTCGTATACATCGAAATAATGCATCCATTTATTGATTAGCTTCGCATCATTATTTCGGAAATAAGTTTCTAACTCGTTCATGTCCTTCGGTCTATTTTAAGGGGTTCTGGTTTTTTATGCTTTGAATTTATTGAAATATAACGAAAAAAACAACGATATATTTTTGTTTCCGCAGAATTTTAAAATTTAAATTTTACAACATTTAAATTATTTTCCTACATTTACATAACTGGTTATATAATTACTTATAATACAATGGAACTATTTGAAAAAACAGGAAAAATAGCATTAGGCAGCAGATTGCGCTATATGGCTTCAAATATCACAGAAGAGGCCGCCCGATTACATGAGCTTTATCAGATTGATTTTGCGCCCAAGTGGTTTCCCGTTTTCTTTATCTTGTCTGAGGGTGATTCAAAAACAATTACCGATATAGCAACAGAGATTGGCCACTCCCAGCCATCAGTCACTAAAATCGTTAAAGAAATGATCAATGTGGGTCTTTTAGAGGATAACCTTCGCTCTGTGGATAAACGGCGAAATATGGTTGGATTGACCGATAAAGGAAAAATGCTTTGGGAAAGAATGAAAATTCAATGCATCGATATCGATCGCGCCATAGATGGGATTATCCAGGAAGCCACGCACAATCTATGGGAAGCTTTAGCTGAATGGGAATTTCTACTTGAACAAAAATCCTTGCTGAAACGCGTTCAGGAACAAAAGAAAATGCGTGAAAGTAAGGATGTCAACATTGTTCCATATGATCCAACATACCGCCTGGCATTTAAGTCTTTAAATGAGGAATGGATTTCCACCTATTTTGAAATGGAAGAAACTGACCATAAAGCACTTGACAATCCCGAGGAATATATTTTGGCAAAAGGGGGTAAAATTATGGTTGCTCTTTATAACGATGAACCTGTAGGTGTATGCTCACTTATTAAAATGAATCATCCCGATTTTGACTATGAATTGGCAAAAATGGCGGTATCTCCAACAGTGCAAGGCAAAAGTATAGGCTATCTTTTGGGAAGAGCAATTATTGAAGAAGCAAAAACCTTAGGGGCATCAAAACTGTTTCTCGAGAGCAACACCATTTTGAAACCTGCAATCAATCTCTATTACAAGTTGGGGTTCCAAAAGATTAGCGGCTATCCAAGTCCTTATCAACGATGTAATATCCAGATGGAACTGGATTTAAAAAAATAACCTTGAGCAGTAGAAACATAAACTGGAATAAGCTAACTCTGATAAGCGAATGAATGCTTCCCCAAAAAAGGGAAGCATTTTTGTTTAACTAATTTTTCAAATAAAAGGTGATACTTTTCACTAAATTGGTACATGTCTATAAATGATATTGCTATGCAACAATTTATCAATTCAAATCGAACAATAGACCGACAGGTGCTCTTTATGAACTTGTATAAAAGTACATTTCCCATCGTGGCTAAGTATATCAGTCGTATGGGTGGTAATTTGGATGAAGCCAAAGATGTATTTCAGGACGCTTTGCTGGTGTATTATGAAAAGATTCTTTTAACAGCAGCACCACTAAACAACGATATTGGCTATTTGGTTGGAACAGCCAAAAATCTATGGTTAAAACGGTATGGTCAATCCAGTCCAAACCTTCCCCTAGATCAAGTGGATATTGCTTTGATAACCGAAGAGTCTCCTTCTAGCACAAGGCTGTTTCGTTTTTTGGAGACTGCTGGGCGTAAATGTTTAGAACTCTTGAAAAGCTTCTATTATGATCAAATGTCACTGCAGGAAATTGCAGATGAATATGGCTATTCGGGAGCAAGGAGCGCCACTGTACAGAAATTTAAATGCCTGGAGAAAGTTAGAGAATCCGTTAAACAAAAATCCCTGGTTTATGATGACTTCATGGAATGAAATCCAACAGATAGAAGCGTATATCTTTGGAATAGCGAAGCCGGAAGATGCACTGCTTTTTGAAGCGAAATTGGTGTTGGACGAAGAGTTGGCACACAAGGTTATTGCGCAACAAAAAGCTTATGCAGCTATTCGGCAATTCGGGCGCAAACAAGTGAAAATGGAAATTGAAGCCATAACGCAGGCATTATTTACACATCCTGAACATGTCTCTTTTAGAAAAAAAATAATAAAGCTATTTAGCAAATCCTAAATTCCTAACATCATGATGATTGACAAAAATGAATTCCGCAAATTTGCGGTAGGGCATTGTTATGTCCAAAAAGATCTGGTGGATCATTATATTTCAGGCATCGAGCAGTCACACATTCCGCTGGCCATGACGCCATATATCACCGAAGAACGCGAATTGCGCGTATCACAAATGGACGTATTTTCTAGATTGATGATTGACCGTATTATCTTTATGGGTGCTCCTGTAGAATCCAACATCGCCAATATCGTACAAGCCCAACTGTTATTCCTTCAATCTGTTGACCCAAAAAAAGATATACAACTGTATATCAACTCTCCCGGAGGCGAAGTGTATGCCGGATTAGGTATTTATGATACAATGCAATTGATCAGCCCAGATGTTGCAACGATCTGCACCGGTATGGCACTCTCCTTTGGTGCGATATTACTCTGCGGCGGTGCTGCCGGCAAACGTAGCGCGCTGGAACACGCACGGGTGATGCTTCATCAGCCACTTGGCGGTGTTCAAGGCCAGGCTTCGGACATCGAAATTACAGCCAATCAAGTGCTGAAAATCAAGAAAGAGCTGTATGATATTATTGCCAAACACAGTGGACAGAGCTATCAACGCGTACATGATGTCAGCGACCGGGATCACTGGATGGTTGCTGCAGAAGCAAAAGAATTTGGAATTATTGACGACGTACTAATCTAGCAAGGATAAGTAAATTTATGGACAGTTTCAATCGGGCTATTGACAGACTATTGTCAATGGCCCTTTTAACTTTGTCATCAATAAATTTATATCAGCATGAAACTAACATCCATTCGACTGATTGCAAATGACATTCAGCAGTCCGTCAGATTCTATGAAGAAATCCTGGGGCTCACCGCACAATGGTTTACACCAGATTTTGCCGAGCTTTCCACCAGTTCGATTACCCTAGCTATAGGAAGTACTCGCACGATGCAAATGTTTAGCGACAGCCCCATTATCTTTGGTAACATGGCCCCTATTATTATTGAATTTTTAGTGGGAAATGTAGATCATGAATATATTCGGATCAAAAATAGTGCTTCAAAAATCATTCAGGAACCGACAACAATGCCTTGGGGTAATCGCTCATTGCTTTTTTGTGATCCCGATGGTAACATGCTTAACTTTTTCACTCCGCTGAGCCCTGAGGCGATCAAAAAATTTGGCGTAGAAGCCACGAACTAATCCGCTCACATGACAAGATACTAATGTCCAAAAATTAGTATCTTGTCTTCCTTAATCGATATTTAACAGCTATTTCTTCAACTCATGGCCCTAATTAAAGATATATATACACCGGAATTTTATCAGTTTATTGCCGATCAGTTCCACCGCGTTGACAACAGTTTTAACAGAGAACAGTTTATCAAACGCGTTTTTTCAGGCAGTTTTCATGAAATGGAATGGAAACAGCGTACAAAACACAGCACAGTGGCCTTACATGAATTTATGCCGGCATCCTTTCCCGAAGCAGCGGCCTTACTAACACAAGTGGTGGAACATCTCTTAGAAACGAAGCATCGGGGAGGCCTTGAATATGTTATTTTTCCGGACTATATCGAAACTTACGGTATCGGAGATTTTGAAACAGCTGTGCAGTCATTTGAAATCGTCACGAGATTCATAACCTGCGAATTTGCCGTCCGTCCATTTATTATCAACTATGGATCTCGTATGATCGCGGAAATGGAAAGATGGTCCAAAAGCCCACATCCTCAAGTTCGACGCCTTGCAAGTGAAGGATCTAGGCCCCGACTCCCCTGGGCGATGGCAATTCCAGCGTTGAAAAACGACCCTTCCCCTATCCTGCCTATCCTCCAAAACCTCCATAATGACCCATCCGAGAGCGTAAGAAGAAGTGTGGCCAACAATCTCAACGATATTGCCAAAGATCATCCCCATCTCGTTCTGACCATTGCCCAGCAGTGGAATGGAATCAGTAAAAATACAGATGCCATCATCAAACATGGCTGCCGTACCTTACTCAAACAAGGACATCCAGCAATTCTAAGCTTTTATGGACTGGATAGTAGCGATTTTCATCTTAGGAATCTCAGTATCCATACACCGGCAGTTAAAATAGGTGAACACCTTATTTTTTCCTTTGAAATTGAGAATGGAAGTAGCGCCCCCCGATCACTACGTTTGGAGTATGGGTTATATTATCAAAAGTCAAATGGTCAGCTATCTCGAAAGGTATTTAAAATTAGTGAACGAATCTATCAGGGAACTGAAATAAACCGTATCGAGCGAAAGCAATCTTTCAAATTGATTACTACCCGGAAATTCTATGCAGGGAAACATAAAATTTCAATTATTGTCAATGGGCAAGAAACAGTCCAACAGGAATTTGAGCTATTGCACATTTAACGGGAAATAAGAAACAAACGAAGGGCTTTCGTGTTCTACTAGAAACAACAGGATATACGCTGGACAGGTTTTTCCCAGCGTATGTAAGGTAAGTTCTTATGTTAATATGAGGTCTGTTATGAAGAAAATTCTCTTAATCCTTTTTGTCTTACTTATCCTATTTATCATTGGGCTTTTAATTAGAACGCTGACTTACCCGTTTACGCGTGTCAAAAAATATACTGCAGCGCCTGTGCAGCCAGTGATCAATGATAGCATTGTTGCCCGATTTGCCGGCGGCATCAAAATAGCCACAATCTCTTTTGGCGACTCGACATTATTTAACCATGTTCCTTTTGAAGAACTTAATAGTTACATCAGGCACAATTTTCCACTGATCTATCGCTCCCTGGAAACCTATACGGTCAATGGCCACGCGCTGGTCATTCGACTTAAGGGAAGCGACAATAGCTTGCTTCCGCTACTCTTTCTTTCGCATATGGATGTTGTTCCTCCCGGTTCAGCTGCTATAAAAAATAACGATTCAACGCTATTTCAGCCTAGAGACCAGGCAATACCGCCGGTTAGTGAAATAGCCGAAGAATGGGACTATGCACCTTTTTCGGGGGCAGTAGCCAACGGCCGCATTTATGGCCGCGGAAGCTTAGATATGAAAGGCATGCTCTTCTCCTTACTTGAAGCTACGGAACAGTTGGTTCGAGAACAGGTACAGCCCAAGCGGGATATCTACCTCGCTTTTGGTTTTGATGAAGAAGTTGGTGGCGTACGCGGCGCAGCTAAAATAGCAGACTACTTCAAAGAAAAAGGTCTTAAATTCGAAGCCGTTTATGACGAGGGTGGACTCATTCTGGAAAAGGGCTCGGTCAAGGGAATCAGCTCCGATGTAGCATTGATCGGTTGCGCGGAGAAGGGATTTTTATCCCTGAAAATTAAGGTCAAAGGTCTTGGTGGGCACTCTTCGATGCCGCCAACAACGAGTGCAATTGGTAAAGCGGCAGTTATTATGCAGCGCTTAGAAAATCACCAGATGAAAGCACAGATCAGCCCTATGATCCAAAACTTCTTTCAACAGGTTGGTGGTAGTATGCCTTTTGCTTCCCGTTTTGCGATTGCTAATCGCTGGATTATGGAACCTTTACTTCTGGCTCAACTAACGAAAAACCATTCGACTAATGCCCTCGTGCGAACAACTACAGCACTGACAATGATGAAGGGCAGCGATGCCCCCAATGTACTTTCACCTGAAGTTGAATTTGTCGTCAATTTTAGGCTATTGCCTGAAAACACCCTACAGGAAGTTCGGGATCATGTCGAGCAGGCTACACGCGGGTTTGATGTTGAAATCGAACAGGTCGACAATGCCCGAGAAGCATCCAAAGTTTCACCAACAGACGTTAAAGCCTATACGATGATGGAAGCTTCTATCCGCAGGCTATACCCTGATCTTATTGTTACGCCTTACCTGACTGTTGGCGGAACCGACGCTATCAAATACCAAAATCTCAGTGATCATATTTATCGCTTTATGCCCATTAAAATTAATCACGCTGAACAGCAGAGTATGCATAGTACCAATGAATACATCAGCATTGAAAACTACCTGAAGATGATCGACTATTTTTATTACATTATGCGTCACTACGACGATGAAACCATTTAACTGTGGACAATCTTCGCAATTACATTCACGCACTGGTTGACTTTTCGACGGATAGCTGGCACTTGCTGCAGCCAGCATTGACATTGCGTAACTTCAAAAAAAATGATTTACTGCTGGAACAGGGTAAAGTTTGCAATTCGCTCTTTTTTATCGACAAAGGCTATTGTAGAAGTTATTATGTTATTGATGGAACTGTCAAAAACACAGGATTTTTCTTTGAAAACGATATCGCTACCAATATTCAAAGTTTTGGCAGTGGGCAAAAATCCGAATTTAACATCGTTGCCTGTGAGGACTTAAGGACCATTATTTTTGATAAGTCGACACTATTTGAACTTGCTGCACAGGTTATAGAAATAGAACGGTTGGGACGACATTGTATCAGGCAGTTTGTTTCACGCCAGGAAGAGTTTGCCAATCTATTTAAACTCTATTCGGCTGCCGTACGTCTGTCATATCTAGAAAACAAATATCCAGAAATTTTACAACGTGTACCACTTTCTCAATTGGCTTCTTTTTTGGGAGTAGCTCGAGAAACCTTAAGCCGGATTCGTCGGAGAAGATTAAACACCTGACATTATGTGACGATTGTCACAGGTTAGAATAATTTCATTTTGGGAACTTTGTATCAATTAAACAAAGATAAAAGATATGAAAACAGCCAATAATGCACTCTTGGATTTCGAAAAATTTATGGCTATCCGTTTAAAAGCCTCAACAGATTTTGTGGAGGGTCATTTTGATTCCCTAAAAGATATTTCTGTCTCAAATGAGCCTGCCACAATTTTTCCGCCCAATGGAATATATATTTCTGGGGTATTACAGGTCAATGATTTTAACCAAAAAGGAGCTTCCAATTTCCTTCCGGGTGCACAAAACAAATTTGAAGTGATCCATCAAGATGCAAGTGATACGCTAGCCTATTGGACGGGTATACAACGTTCGTCCGTCAACGTAAAAGGACAAGATACCGTGGTGATTTTCAATCTCAGAATCACCGAAATCTTCAGAAAAGAGCAAGGTGCCTGGAAGCTTATGCATCGACATGCCGATACCCTGTCCGAATAGTCTAAATAACCTAGGGAGCAGCAGCTTATTTATAGATCGCTATGGTTTGTGCCCGCTGTTCCTTATGGTCAGATACTCAAAATTGATCGGCTGTGTGCAGCAATGGTCCTCCAGCGATTTCCTACGATTTGAGTTCGGCATCGCTGGTTGATCCCTTGAATTTCTTATTCCAAAAGAGTAATAAAATAATAAACAGTATAAATAATAACAGGGTGACTAAATTTGTCTTCCCCAACAGTGCGTGTAAAGTCGCTGGAGCTATAATTGAATTGGTTCTTATGGTGGAGAAAGTCAATACAAATGAAAAGACAATACACAAAAGCACAAATCCGGCAAAACCACCAAATTGGCTAAAATTATCAAAAATTAAAAGATGCCAAATCGCCCAAAATATTCCCGTTATCACACTTTTAATGGGCCATTTTATTTCACCTAGACTATCATTCAAATAGCCCCGCCAAGTAAATTCCTCCATGATATCATACAGCAATGTAAACAGGCAGAACAACAGTGCCCAAACGTGCTCATCGACACCGTAATTATTATTAAATCCATAAATACCATATCCTGCGAATAAAAGGAATGGAAACAACAGTGACTTTGTTTTATTAGGGCCAAAAAGTGTAACGGTGGAAACGACTTTTGACAAAGCATAAAAAAATGCCGAGATAATCAGAATAATCAATCCGTGATTCATATTCCAAGGCAATGGAAAACTGAAAACATCTTTCATAGCCATCTGGAAAATATTAGGAAGCTTCCGTATAGCAAAAGTTCCCAACATCAGCAATCCGTAAAATAATGCGATACGCAACCAGTTCGTCTTTTTTATGCTTTCAATAATCTTCATACACTATTTATTAGTCTATTGTCCCTACAGCAACTGTTCTTTGTTAAATAACGACTACAAAATTGGAAGTCGCGAACTTACAAAAAAACGATAAAAGCAGGTTTGCCTTCAAAAGTAAAAATTAATCGGCATTAAAGCATTAGCCAAAAAGAAAGGCATGGAATCAACAATATACCAACTGCAAGTGTCCAAAACATCGCTGTTTTACTAATGAAATAGCATTCACGTATTTTTTTTGTGCACAAAATCCAGGTCAAAAAACCATAGAGCAAAATTGGTAAGATATACATCTCCAAAGGATATGGCTGTAGAATTGGATTGAACTCCACTAAAATTTTGGCCTCCCTTCTGCTTTGAAAGAGCATGTACATCAAGGTAGAAACAACCATGGATGAGGAACTTGCAAAAAAGAGTGTGAGCAGTATCCATCCAGTTCTTTTCAACAACCAAAACAAAAGGAAACCTACTATTAAAACCATTACATTGAAAAAGGACAATAATGTGTAGTTATCCGGTAGCTCTTTGAAATATTTGATCGGATATAACAGTGCAGGAAAAAGATTATAGCCTTTAAACACAATGAGGATACCTGTAAAAAATGAGATCCGCACGATACTTCTTTTGACCACTTGTACCCTGGGCGTATCAAATCTACCGGTAATAGTCCATTGGTCTTTGGCTTTTATCGTATCAATATTAGTCTCTTTTTCCGCTTCTCGCTGGTTAAGCACATATCTTGCTGCTGTCAACTCCTCGGTGGTCAACTGTCGACTTTTTAATTCAATCTCGGCAGCTTCAAGGGCCGAAGGCTCATAGTGATCGGGATTATCTACCACAGACAGCAACTGATCTGTGGGCCAAGTTTTATAAAGTTCAGCAAAATTATTTTCGGACATTGGCTTAATTTTTATAAATTTCAATATGTTATTACGGCAAGTTCATAACAATAATGATTGCTCTCGCTTAAGCGAAAAATAAATGGTTAATCTTCCATAATGAATTTATAAAAATATAATTTATAAATCAAGCATAGTTTGGCTTATGCTACTTTACTTCAACTCAACGACCTAATTATCCGTTTTCACGAATTCCTTTTACGGCCCATTTCTTTGAAACCAACCATTGGGGACGATTTAAACTATTGCGCATTGCAATGTTTACCTAACGACAATTCATTAAATGGATAATGACCATTACTTAAAGTATCTCTTTTGTTACAAAAGCAATTCACACAAACGATTGCATTGTATAGTTTTCGTTTAATTTAATTGTATTTATAAAATTAGGGTGAACAATTAAATTTAAATTATGAGATATTCCAAAATTACGCTACTGCTCTGTACAGTATTGGCAAGCTTTCTTTCTTGCCAAAAAAGCGAGGTACAAACAAATTTAGAAGAGAAATTATCGCTACGGGCCGCATCCCCTGGTGTAAGCGGATACGAAGTTCCCTTAGGTGGCAATGCTTTTGTTACTTCGGCACCTTCCGGTGCAGTAGAAGTCATCAATAGCAATGGATTGGCAAACTGGACCAATGCCAATAGCGTGATCAGTACCTATGCTAAGGTCCCCCAAGCGGGCGCTTTACGTGTTAAAATAAGGGCTAAAGTGCTACCTTCAGGCGATAGTAGTACGGTGAAGTTAACAATCAACGGTGTAAGCAAACAAATCAAACTTAAGGGTGGAACATTACAGGATTACACGGTTGGTACCTATTCGCTAAATACAGCGGGATACATAAAAATGGATCTTCAAGGTGTGACCAAGTCAGGTGGTTATTTTGCAGATGTATCGCACTTGATTTTAGATAGTTCGGCAACAAATGGCACTGTGATTTATAGTGACAATAATGTTGATAATACTTACTATTGGTCGCGACGGGGCCCATCCTGCCATTTGAGTTATACCATTCCAACAAATCAGCAAGTATCCTATTATTATAGCGAGGTGAAAGTGCCTGCCGGAGAAGATAAAATAGGTTCTTACTTTATGGCAAATGGGTTCGGCCAAGGATATTTCGGTATGCAGGTCAATTCAGCGACAGAGCGCAGAATACTATTTTCTGTTTGGAGTCCATATAGCACCGATAACCCGTCCCAAATACCAGCAGAGGATCGCATCACATTAAATAGAAAAGGGACAAATACGACAACAGGTGAGTTTGGTGGCGAAGGTTCTGGTGGACAAAGCTACCTCAAGTATAACTGGACTGCCGCCACTACCTATAAATTTTTATTAAAGGGAGAACCTGATAACAATGGAAGTACTGATTTTACGGCATGGTTTAATGATCCTTCGACCAATAATTGGATACTCATTGCAAGCTGGAAACGTCCCAAAACAAATACCTATTTAACGGGCTTTCATAGCTTCCTCGAAAATTTCAATGCCGACAATGGCTTCCTTGGCCGTTCTGCAGAATATAGTAATCAATGGGTTCGTACAGCTACTGGAACTTGGCTGAAAGTTGTGGAAAGTACCTTTACAGTCGATGCGACCTATTCAAACAACCAGCGTATAGACGCAATTGGCGGAATAGCCGGAAATAGCTTCTTCCTGAAAAATGGCGGTTTTTTCAATACCGTCGTAAATCCCGGAACGAAGTTCACACAACCAGGTTCTGGCACAGCGCCTTCAATAAATTTAACAACGCTACCATAACAAGCATATTTACAATAAATTATTCTGAATTTACATCCAATAAAAGGGACAATACCTCATTAAGAAGTGTCGTCCCTTTTAAACTCAACTTTGTCGTATTTAAATTAACAATTCGTAGCTTTCAGTAATACTTTATTATAATTGCTGATCCATTATAAATAGCTGATCCCCCGCCTCGGGTTTGTAGGTAACCTGAAGGCCTTTCCAACTAACGACAATAAATTCAAACTTCAAGAATGATAAACCTGTTTATGAATTTACTATCCAACCCCTTATCAATCCTTTTGAGCACCTTGTTGCTCATCAATAGCCTTCCATCAAAAGGACAGTATCTTGAACCCATCAAAAAGGACCATAAACTAAAAACTCAACTTGATACGATTGTAAACCGTTGTGTTGTCGATTATCTTTCCAACAACAACACGTTTAGCGTGTCTATTGGAATCTACAATAAAGGGTCCAAAACAACCTACTACTACAGTAAAGAAAAGTTACCAAACGCCAATAACTATTACAACATTGGATCGGTAGCGAAAACGTTTGTAGCCGCTTTACTTGCACAAGCGGTCATTGAGAAGAAAATCAACCTCGATGATGATATCCGTAAATACTTGCCCGGAAACTTTCCCAATTTGCAATACAACTGCCATGGAATCCTTGTTAAGCATCTTGCAAATCATACTTCAGCACTTCCAAAGACTTTCAGATTACTTTCTAAAAAAGTTGTCGATAGTTTAAAGGGGCTCGCTATTCCAGAACAGGTAGACTACCTTGGAAATTATAGTCGTGATAACCTATTTGACGACCTGAGGAAAGTCAAGCTGGACAGTATTCCAGGTACAAAATTCAGTTACAATAGCATGGCTGTAATGGTACTTATTGCGCTGTTGGAAAATAGCTATAGGAATTCCTATGAACATCTTATCAGCGCATATCTGAAGGGACATCTTGGTATGTACCATACAGTCCCCTACTTGAATGAGTTGCAAAAAAACGACATTGTGCGGGGCCATGATAATAAAGGACAGCCTGTTCCATTTGCCAATTTGAGGGGATTTTACTTTGGTCCTACAATGAATTCAACGATCAATGATATGTTGACCTACATCGAAGCCAATCTCAAATTAAACGATAAAGCCCTTCTTCTAACACATCAACTGACTTATGGAAAAGACGATGGATTTGGTATGGGGCTAGGTTGGATGATCAATCGTGATGAACGTGGTGCCCGCTATTTCTATCACGATGGGAATACTAAAATAGGCTACAATACCTTATGTATGCTGTATCCTACAGACGATTATGGCATCATCATTATTGTCAACGATACAGTTGATCAACACATGGTGGGTAAACTTGAAAATACCATCAGACATCAGTTTTTAATGCATAATCAATGACAAGCTTCATCTTCGGCTGAAAAGAAGGGGTAAAATTAAGTCATCATTAAAAAAATATGTATTAATTTTTAAATCAATAAAAAATAAAATTAAAATAATAGAAGTAATAATAAATTCTCCCAAAATATTATTAATTTTCGGAAACTAACCAATGTGGAAATCGGTGAATGTTTATTTTTTTAACCAAAGAAAGGAGGCAAACAAAACAACGACGATGAGAACCGCCTAGAAAACCAGGCACAATTAAATTAATGATTCATTCACAAATCTTAAAAACTAAGTTATGTTAAAATTAACCAGTCGCTGGAGCAGACTTTATACTGTTTTGGCCGTAGTTTCCACATTTTCTATTTTTAGTTGCCAAAAAAATTCATTGACTCTTGAGAGTCAAGAGGCACAACTTAACAAAAAAGCTGCAGTATCCGCGCAAGCAGGAGCTACAATTGCAACATTGAATTGGGATCAAACCTATCAAAAGATTGATGGATTTGGAGCATTCGGAGGTCGGATTGTTCCATTCTTTGAATCCGCAAAAAGAGATAGTATCCTGGATTATTTATGGGGAGGCAGTGGGTTGAAATTGAATATCCTTCGTGGTAAGGTACTTCATACCTACCCTTTTAACCAACAGACCAAGGTCGTCACCATTAAACCGACAGGAGTTTCGATTGACGTGGATCCCAATAGCGCAACATATCAGAATTTGACAGCAGACGAAAAAGAACAACTTGGGCAGGTCTGGATCATCAAGAAAGCGAAAGAACGCTATGAAGTTCCCTTCGTTATGGCAAGTACTTGGACTCCGCCATTATACATGAAGACCAATACGAGCAGTATTTCCGCGAAATGGTTTAATGGACTTAATTTTAATACTTCTTCAACAGCTTTTGCTCGCTATCTGACGGGATTTGTAAAATCGTTTCAGAACGAGGGGATTACAATCAATGCTATTTCTCCTTCAAATGAGCCTGAAAATGTCTTTTCAGACTGGGATGCTTCTTATTGGGACTCTTCACATCTGGGGCAGTTTATTACCAACAACCTCCGTCCCGAATTAAACAGTGCGGGTCTTCAATCCACCAAGATCATATCTTCTGAGAATGCGGCCTGGGGAACTGCCGATAATTTCCTTTCGGGCATGGACAGAAGCAAAGTCGACATCCTCGCCGGGCATGGCTATGTAGAGATAAGTGGCATCATCACTGGTCAACGTGGGTTTAACCAGAGTCCTTCCATGTGGAATTTTAGTATTGGAGGTAAACCAATGTGGGTGACAGAAGCTTCCGATGATGGCGGCAATTATGACAATGGTATTGAAGGAGGCTTGAAACTGGCGGTTAATATGCATAAGCTTCTTGCGGATTGTAACGCCAATGCTTATGTGTTTTGGCTAGGTATGCTGGCATTTCAAAATAATGAGGCGCTTATTTGTACAAAGAGTGATGGTTCATTGGAATTTCCAAAAACGTACGATGTGATGGGACATTATTCCAGATTCATCAAAGCAGGTTATATGCGAATCAATGTAGGGGTTCAAAATGGAAATGGCTTATTGATTTCGGCTTACAAAGATCCACAAACAGGTAAGTTTGTCTTAGTTGTCACCAACACGGGAACCGTAGCAGTTCCATTGGATATCAACCTTACAGGTTTTGCAAGCGGCGCATTGAATAATTACCAAACAACCGCAAGCAGTTCGGGCCATTGGGAGAACGTTGGCACCGTAAATCCGAATAGCTCAGGGGTCTATTCTTTAACAATACCTGCTAAAAGTATAAGCACTTTAGAAGGCAACAAACTTTAATTTATTAATTGTACTGAGGGAGTGCGCTCCCTCAGTACATAATTTAAAACCCGATATGCGCTAAATCCTACATGTTACTGATCGTCAAATCCCCATTTAGCTCCGCACCTATTCTTTCATTTTTGTAAACATAAGTTTTGCTGTATTTGGATCTAATACGTCCATATCAATGAGCTTCAATAATTTCACCATATGGAGCGTAGTAGACTTATACTTTAAAAAGTGTGCTGTTTTCAAATGGGCAAGGTAAGCTTGCTTGTCCCGATAGATTTCCAAGATACGTATCTGTGTCGGATTATCTTTTTTGAACATTGGAAAAATCGCAACAACACCTTCTTCGAGCGCGACAGATGCAGCAGCCTCTTCTTTTAAAATGGTCTTGTATTCTTCGAGGTATTCAACATAAACCTCAATTTCAGAAATACGTACCATAGACTCCTTATCTTGTCCACGAACAATATCCCCGCATAAGAAAAGTATGATTAGCGTTAAGGGCAAAGACAATAATGATTTCATGTGATTAAGTTTAAAAGTTTTGGGCCTGATCATTTTTTCCAATCAAAGCCCTTCACAAATTTCGTTATACGGGATGATAACACCAATATATATATTACTGAAATATCTACCAGTTTTACGGATTTAGGTCAAAATATCGATGTCTTAGATTTCTCTTAAATCATATAATCCAATGTCTTTGCTACCTGAATTTTGGAAAAACTGCAATGAAATTGCGCTACCTTGCGGTGCTTAAACTTGGGATATGTACGATCGCTGGATTAAAAGCGCAAGAAAAATCAAATCTTATCGAATTAAATCTTTGGTCTCTATGTCACACCCTTTTTCAAATACGTCAATTACAGTGTACACACAAAGATTACCGTCGACGAATCAAATTATCACAGCGAAGTACCCATATCGGGCGTCTTAAATGCTTTTAACGGAGGTGTGGCTGTTGCTAACCAATGGAAGCTTGGACAAAATATCTATTTAGACTGGCGCATTGTCGGTCCCAGTTATGGCTTCAACAATGGTAAGTTCGAGGGGAAAACCCATTAAATACGGACGAGCAACGCGAAGTAAAGAGACAACTAGAGGAATTTGACAGTAATCTCATGAAGATCAAAAAAGAAGTAATTGCAAAATCCTCCCCTCTTCGTATCATCCATTCCAACAAGCGCACGATATTAGTGCGCTTTTATCAATAGCAATCGCTAAGGATGCATTATGCTGTTTCCCCATCACTATAGTTTTAAATTAGATTATGCTCACGGGCATATTTAAGCATTTGTCCTATGGTTTGACACTCAGCTTTTGCCATCATTTTCCTACGATGTGTAACAACTGTATGTGGACTCAAAAAGGTTCTTGAAGCGGTTTCAGCGACGCTATAGCCCTCCGAAAAGTATTGTAATACTTCGATCTCTCTCGGTGTAAATGTTTTAATTTTTTTATCATATGTAGATAAAATACGCTCAAATTCACTACATATATATAGTTCTTTTTTCTTTATGGCCTCAAAGCAGGCAAATACTTCACTTAATTCACAAGATTTACTTAACACAGCTTCTGGACGGTATTGAAGAATACTCGATATCACGGCAGGAGCTGTTGCTCCCGTCAAAAAAATAACCTTTGCGTCTCCATTTATACGCCTGATCTCGGTCAACAACGAAAGTCCATTTTCATTTGGAAGATAGTAATCCAAAAAAATAAACAGTTCCTGCTTTCCAAAAGCACGTAAAAACTGAAGGAATTCAGATCCTTGGCTAAAAGATTGGACCAATTCAATTCCACATTCACGCTTCAACAAGAGTGCGAAGGAAAAAGCAACTATTTTCTGGTCATCTAAGATAACAGCATGGCTAGTGGTCTTCATAAATATGGCTGGTTTAATTAACCTAGTAAGACAAATATAATTATTTAAAACAATCATAATAATCTGTTTTACAAGTGTGTAGGTATTCAGCTACAAACCTCGCATATTCCTGTTATATCCAACTTGAAATATAGCATAAACATGCTATATACCGCTTAGAAGTTACCAAGTAAGGCAATAAAGCGCGTCTTTTACAACAGAATTTAAGCATGCCATATCATCTTAGACTAATTCACTAGCCCACGAAATAAGCCATTAGGCTAGCGAAAGAACTATAAAATATTTCAACTTATAAAATACATTGTTATGAACAAGAAACTTTTTAAATCTGCAACTGGCAAACTGCCCTACCAGGTACCTCAGATTCAAATGACTGTCGTTTTATTAGAAAATGGTATTGCGGCAGGTTCAAATGCGCACACTTCCGGAGATGTAAAGCAGACCTGGGACAACGAGGAATCACAGACTCAAAGCAAAAGTGACGGATGGTGGTAGTCTCCCCATTGACGATCAATTAACCAAAAAAAAGAAAAATGAAAAATCAATTTATTCAATTGCTCACCCTCCTCATTATATTTTCCACGTCATGTAGCAAAAATGAAAGCAACACGGCTGTCGAGACAGAAGGGAATGTGAGCGTAAAAATGAGTGGAACCTCCTTTGCTGATGAAGATACGGAGCCCCAATTAAAATTATCGAACAACAAAAGTTTAAATAACACACTCTCGAACACCCAGGAGGTCATTGTTCCATTTAATAGTGAACTTTCGGTACTGGCCACTTTGACACCGGAGCCCGCTACTTCATCCAACGTATTGCGTGCATCAACAGGGCTTAAAATGGCAACAGCCCCCGTCTCACTAGGTAGCGGAGCAAAATATGCTATTGCAGTTTACAATGCAACGGGAAATTATGTTAAAGATACAGGGGTATTAACTTATTCGACTAGCGGTACAAATTGGAATCTATCGCTTCCTGCAGGGTCTTACACGTTCGTTGCTATCGCCGTTGCAAATGGTCAAACTTTTCCTTCGATCAATTTTAATCAAGCGTTGGCGAACATTACATTTAACGTAACTGGCGCAGATACCGACATCTTATGGAAAAAGTTACCGGTTACTGTAATCGCTAACCAAACACTGGCCGTAGATCTTATCTTAAGTCACCTATTTACACAGGTACAGGCTACGCTAGAAAGTACTTCCGCCAATGTAGTTGGCACTATCACCGCCATGACTAGTAGTACAATCTCCCCTAATTATGGAACGGCTTCGGTTAAATTGGCTGACGGGCTTTTCACCCAAGGTGGTTCATCGACGGCACGTAATGTCACTTTTAGTGGTACAGGTCTCGCATGGACGAGCAATGCAGCGCTGATTATTACAGAAGGAACGACGGTTGGTAAAGTAAATTTTGGAACAGTATCCCTAAACTCCACACAAAATGGCGTCCGCTCAGGAACAATAGATTTATCGAATTTAAGCTTACAAAAAGGTGTAAAATATAGTTTAAAGCTTCGCTTGGTGCCCAAGGGGGCAATCGACGTACCAAACTCAAATTACTATTGGAGTTCGGCTAACTTGATGGGCACCGCACCCATCACAATTGCATCCGCTCAATATATAAAGGGAAGTGTTTATGGAGGAAATGGATCTGCAACATACTGTGAAGGCGCTTTAGGCACTGGGTGGCGAACAGCTACACAAACGGAATATCAGTCATTGATCAATATGGGTATCGCTAGAGGTAGTTATAATGGTCAAACAGGTTGGTTCCTCGGGACATCTACTGTACCAACCACAAATAAAGACAATTATATGTTCCTACCAGACAACGATTTTGTTCGTTCTTCTTCGGGAAATAACAACATTCCTACAGGTGCTTTAGGTGTTTATTGGGCAAGTTCAACAGTTCAAGGTAACGCTAAGCCAGCATTAATATTAACAGCGACTGGTGTTTCAATCGTAGACATACATCAAAATAATCAAGTCGGTATACGTTGTGTAAAAAGCAAATAAACGATCGTTTTTAATCATATAAAGAAAACGATGGAACAAGACGGGATCAATTGACCTCCTCTTGCTCCATCGTTTTCTTTATATCATCGGAACCTTATCAAATTATTCCATCCTAACTTCTGGTCGTCTCAACAATCAAATCATCTTAGCATTCAATCCGCTATATATAGAACGGCCTAAGGGAGCTGTCTTTTCAGATTTTAATAAAATGTCCCTAATTTCATCTTTCATATCATTTTCTCCAAATACTCTTGCTACCTTTGTTCTTCAAATTAAATTAACATGCCAAAAGAGACAAGAACAGGGCTTTATCAGGGAATCATCGAAAAAGATGATAATGGGAACTACTTTTGTGGTCCCTACCTACTGGATTATCAGACCGTAGAAACTTACTATAAATTGGGCGATCGCGTTAGTATCAAAACCATTATCAAAAATACAAGCCGTAAGAGTATGGAGGCTTATCCGCAAAAATCAGTTAAATTTTCATTTGCGACAGAGGATCATGGAAATGATTAAAACTCACCTAGATTGAACAATTTAAATAACAAGGCCTTTTCCACAGAATTGGCCTTATTATTTTAAAGATTACCGTTGACCTGAGACTAAAAACAAAGCCTCTGATTTTTGGAAAATCGAGAGGCTTTTGCACAATCAAATTGATCGATTACTTTATAAAATAGGTATATTTTTTTTCGGGATAAAGAATGTACTATCGGACCACTTATCTAAACGATGCATTTAAAATTCATTTTCCATAAAAATTAATCAAGGTTCACATGTTCTTCGAGCGCCTCATTCGATCGTCTCTGCTGCCATGTATTGTAAGTTTCATTACCGATTTACTCTTCAAATATAAATACTAGTTTATTAGTCTCCGAGCGGGAATGATTGTCTTGTCTTCTTTTTCGTCGAAATCGCGATTCAGTACGATGAAAATGAACGAGCGACGTAGTTCGATTGACAATTAACCCAGCAATGAATAATAACCATCTTAATTACCATTGTACACTTAATCTAGGCTAGTACCTAATCTTAAGGGCAATAGGTTGCAATTCCTCATTCGGTATCTGGGGAACGTATACGGTTTGTCCGCCCCTTTCATCGATCAATAGGGCCAATAGGCTGCTAATATCGTCGACCGTATCCAATCCGATAGGATTGTCTACGATAGCTATATCCTGATCTGAAAGAATCTTTACGGCTTGATGGAAGCTCTCTTGAACGACCAGGATATCCCCACGGCCATCTTGACATGCACGATAAATTTCTTGCAGATCAGTGATCACTAAACCTTTGCCCACAGCTTCTTCCAGCTCTTTGAAGTAGTCTTCATTTTTTCGTACCAGTTCCTGTTTCATAAAATTCCAGGCACGGCTCTCCAACTGATGTGTTTCAATGTTATTGTAATCTATAGGTAAGTATCCATAATAGATAGAAGGTCTATCCGCAACCTGTAAGAGCTTACTATAATTATTCTCCGTGCAAAACACGAGTGTTACACTCTTTGTGTCCCCAATATAACGCAGAAGCGCTTTGTCTACCCGATTAAGATATTCCCTTAAGAGGTCATCAAGATGTTTAGCATCGCTACTTTTATCGGGAAATGTATTGTAAAATTGATTTTCGGCAATTGGAAACTCTTCACTACTGATATCCTCAACAATACGACCGTTCAAAGCACGAAAAAGATGAACACCGCTTTGCGAGAGCAACATCACAAGATAACTGGTTTGACGGCCAATTTCCTTAACCAAAGGGCGTACAGCAAATGTATTGCTAATATGGACACCTTCTTGGTTTGTCTCCCATGATGACTTGAAAACTTCTGCGATTGTATCTGAAACAAAGATATGCAGACTTTCAAGATTATAATTAATATCAAGTTCATGCGCTATCTGTTCCAATTGTTTGATAAGGCCAGCAACGACCCTCTTATCATACTTATCCGTTAGTCTATCAATCGCTTCTCCGATAAAATTTTTAATCTTTATTCGGTCGCTTAAGTTATCAGGATGTGTGCGATGGGTATTGATGGAAATGGTAATGCATAACTCATCCTGAACTCGGATAAGCATTTGTAGAAGTTGTTTTTCGGTCATAATCATGGACAAATAGTTAAAAAATTGAACACACTTTACTCATAACAACAAATTAAAGATCCTTCTTGTTTGTGTAAAATAAAAGTAAGTATTACCTCATTTAGGTGATTATCGAAACAAAAACAGCTTATTTATAGTTATTAATAGTTAAAAAAACAATGATGAAAAAGGTGTTTATTGCAGGAGCAACAGGCTGGGTCGGTAAAGAATTGAGTAAAAATATAATCGACGATACAAACTATAAATTGGTTGGCGGGCTTTCACGCTCTTATGCAGGAGAAAATCTCGCTGAGATTCTAAAGATAAAAACGTCTCCGATTCCCCTATTTGATACAATAGAAAATGCAATGGGGGATATTGATTTTGATATTTTAATTGACTTTACCAGTCCACTTATTGCCAAGAAGAACATCCTGAATGCGATAGATAAAAGTAGGCATGTCCTTATTGGGACTTCAGGGCTCTCAAATCAGGATTATGAGGAAATTGAAGAGCATGCGAAAGAAAGCGCGGTATCCGTACTCGCCGCCGGTAATTTTTCGATCACCGCTGTTTTGTTGAAAAAATTTGCGGAGACTGCTGCTCAATATATTGATCAATTTGAAATTATAGATTATGCATCCCAAAGAAAGGTGGACTCACCAAGCGGCACAGTCGCAGAATTAGCCTATAGTCTTTCCAAAATTAAAACGCCGAAGGTTGAAGTACCCATAAAGGATACCCTCGGAAACAAAGAGACTCGTGGTGGTGATATCAATGGTATTCAAGTGCATGCGATAAGACTGCCGGGTTATGTATTAGGTGTAGAAACAATCTTTGGTATGGAAGATGAAAAATTAATCATCAAACATGAAGCTGGAACTGGTGTAGCACCCTATCTGAATGGCATTAAGATTGCCCTTACCAAAATGGGTACCTTTAAAGGATTAAAACGTGGTTTAGATACCATAATGGATTTGTAAATTACATCATTATCTATCAACCTCTAAATTTAACACAGAACGTTGTACCCACGCTGAGATTGCTTTCTACAGTAACCTTGGCATCAAGACGATCCGCTATACGTTTGACGATGGAAAGTCCAATCCCCGATCCTTCAAAGCCCTGCGAATTTGACAGCCGTTTAAAAATGTCAAATATATTACTGTCATCCTGAATATCCATTCCAATGCCATTGTCTTTAATATAATAGTAAACTGAATGGCCGTGTTTTTCACTATAAACTTCCACCCTTGGTTGATCTTTTTTACTGCTATATTTTACCGCGTTGCCGATCAGATTTAAAAACAGCTGATATAACAGTGTTCTTTCCCCGAGAATGGGCCAGGTCTCCCCTAAGACAAATTCCAAACTTGTACTGTCAAACTGCTGCTTGCAACTTTCGAGAATATTAAGAATTTTGTTTCGCGGATCGATCAGTTCTGTTTTGAATGCTACATAATTAGACTGTGTGAGTTGATAAACCTTATCCATCATTTCTGTTATCAGTCCTGTTGCATCGATGATATTCGTTGCCATTTTTCGCAACATCTCTTTCGGAAGATCATCTTTCATCAACATCATCTGTGCAGCAAGCTTTATGGAAGAAAGAGGGTTTTTAAGATCGTGAGTCAATGTATAGCCAAACGTATCTAAGGCATTGTTTGATCTTACGAGCTCCTTATTGAGCTGAGCAATCTCCCCGCCCCGTTGCGCAATAGCCTGTTGGGTTATTTGTGCAACTTTTTCAATGAAGGAAAGCTCCGTTTTTTTCCATTTAATAGACTTGCCTTTCATCGTTTCACGCCAGGCTTCAAATGATGTCCTGGGTGACGGAAACTCTATTTCCCTTTCGGGATCGTAATGATATATTTTTTCCGGTCTCCCTGCCCACACATCTTCATATACGTGCTCTTTCCGGAATAAATAGATGTACCATTTATTGCTGGGAAGAATATTTATCCGTAAAATACCAGGAAATATGAGCGATTGTGCTGAGTGGGCCCTATCAGGAACAAAATTTGATGTGAAAAATAAGTCACTCTCGCCCTGTTTTTCTATATACAGATCAATCTGTCGTTGCTCTAATTCCGTCGGTACTTCACCCCAAGTTTTGGAACCACGGTCATGTTTGATTACCAATCCGTCTGCCTCAACTATTTCCAAAATTTGCGGAGCGAAGCGTTCAAGCACCATTCCGATATCATTGTTCACCAATAATTCAGACTTCAGGTCACGTTCCATAACCCCCATAATAGTCTGCGCGACAAGACTTTCCCTTTGATATTCTGAAAGGTAATAATTTATAGCGTACTGCGTTAAGAAGGCGCATAAGTGACGTTGGGCAAGGTCCACATTCAAAGGTAGACTATTCTGGCAGGCCACAAGTCCCCAGAGTCTTCCCTCGATAACGATAGAAAAACTGGCACTGGCACGTGCACCCGCATTCTTAAGATACTGTAAATGCACGGGAGACAACGCTCTGAGGCTACAACGAGTCAGGTCTACTTCACTTGCCTCCAGGCCCTGTATAGCAATAGTTGGTGCCTCAATATCTGCTACATGGCGTGCAGGGAATTTAACATATAGCGCGCGTGCTTGTGCCGGAATATCAAATTCTGGATAACGGTACCCCATCAATGAGGTCATCCCGTCTGCAATGGACTCTGCAATTACCTGTCCGCTATTGTCCTCTTCAAAACGGTATACCATGACACGATCAAAACCAATAATCTGGCGGATCAGTACAGTCAATGATTGCCAAGCATTACCATGACGCTCTTCAAGGTATTTCGCATAATAGAATAAACGAGTCGCTTTTAATTGATTCTCACTACAAATCTCAATTTCAAGATATGTTTTCTCATCATACCGGTAAATGCTTAGATAATAATCTACATTTTTGATACGGATACGTTCTACAAAACGTGTAAATATCTCCCCTGTGATCTGTTTTTCTATTTCTTTGAGATTCAACTCCGGTTCGGACGATATCAAAGGCAATAGCTGCTCGATCGATCTCCCTAAGATTCCCCTCATAGGAATATCGAGCAATGCAGATAGGTTTTCACTTGCGGCAATACACCCACTCTCATCAAAAATACAAAGGAAACCGAAATATTGGATTTTACCGCATAGTTGGATTTCTTCTTCGTGGCACTCCAGTTGACGCATATTTTGCTAGTTTTTAATCTTTTAATTTACTAATAACAGGAAATTCTCGAAAGAGATAATTTGCCACGCATAATAAAATCTAGCACCCCTCTTCAAACATGTCATATCTAAGGCTAATATAGAAAAAAATAACTACTAAAAGCGGATCAAACGATTGTGCAATAATTATTCAGAATCTGAGTAATCTGGATGGCTGGTATTGAAGCCTATTAATTGGCTATTCGGTGAAAAATAAAAAAGCTAGGTTGGAAAGGTGCCTAGCTTTTAAAACTTTCTTCATGACCGGACAAGCAGTCTGTATTTAATTAACAATACTTTTTACGACTTTGTTTGGATTATCTTGGATATTACTCAATTAAAGTATAAATAACGTCATATAAAGAATTCGAAAGAATTTAAGCGATCGGCGAAATTTTTATACGGTTTTATATTATTGGCTAATAGATTAAGAAGTCCTGAAGCAAACCGCCACAAAACTCATAATGAACTAATTACAACAAAACAAGTATAAACCACATTTTCCGTAATATTTACGCAAAGATAGGATGTTAATCTTTAGTTAGTAAAACTATTCATCAGTAAATCTTGTCATTTAAACATTGTCACTAAATAAATAATATTATGATTTCAAACAAAACATTATTCGCTTCATTAGCGACTGCAGCAATTCTAGTTTCATGTAACAATCAAACACCACAAGAAAAAGCAACCGAGCACATGGAAAATGCGGAGGAAAAAGCAGCTGACGCTAATGAAGAGGCCATGAAAACCTCAGAAGATGCTGCAACAAAAGATGCGGAAGCAGTCGTTTATTCAGATAAAGCCGCGGCCAATGCAGCAATTGCTTCAGTGACTGCCCCAGTACTCTCCAATGCTAAAGCTAAAGAGCTTTATACAAAGCTAGGCAAAACCTGGGTAGACCGTATCAATGCAGAAACTGCAGAAAAAGCATTGGATAAAGAAAAATCGATATTGGATATAAAAAATGAGATTGAAAAAAATCTTGTTGAAGGAAAAATCTCTGCTTCGGATAAAGATAATATCATGAAATATCAGTCCGATTGCCTAGCCGCTATAAAAGCAGCGCTGTAATATAGAACAGCAACAATAATCGGTAATTCATAAGATATCTTGCGATCCACTATCAGATCGCAAGATATTCTATTATTTTTGTTTCTATCATTACATGCCTTTTGATTAAAGAAAAATAAAAATTATGAAAAACCATTCGACAAATTACTTCAATACTTTAATTGAAGCTGCTACAGATACCAAAGTAGTTAAGGGTACTATTCCACCATCAAAACGTCATAAAACCATAGCTGAAAGACAATATGAATTGATCGCCGCAGCGCCTTATCAGTATACATCTGACGATATTATTTTCCAAGTCTATGCGGAAAGAAGGAACCTAACGCCAGACGAATATCCCGAAGCAAGAACAGTTTTTTTCTCTAAAGGACAAGCATGCCTGCGCGCCTCCCCTCTTACAAAGACATATGGGTATGGGATTCATAGTAATAGTGAAGGCAAGGTCGCCTTATGCGGAATGGAAACAGCTATTTATCGGAAATTTGTAGCGGATGAAAATACAACAAAAGTTAAAGCAATGAAATCTGCTAGGTAGCGTTTGCAGAATAAACTTGTGTTGAAATAAGCATTCATTTCCCATGAGCAATAACTTGCTCCAGAAAAGAAATCTGTCGTTCGTTTATTTTCTTCCTGGCTTCCGTAAATGTAAACCAATCGCCACGGTCTATTTCAGGATAAGTTTGCATTTTCCCTGATTTCGGCGGCCATTCCATTTCAAAGGTATTGCTTACAAGTCTAGCAGGATCTATATCTCCTTCAATTGCCCAGCACTTAACTATTTTGCCTCCTTTTTGTTGAATAGCATTTAGCGCAATAAAATTTCCACGGGGAAGATAGCCTGTCTCTTCAATAAACTCTCTTTTGGCCGCATCAAGTTCATCTTCGTTCAAATCGATTTCCCCTTTAGGGATTGTCCACGAGCCTTCATCTTTTTTAGTAAAATAGGGTCCTCCAGGATGTACTAAGAAAAAATAAATTTCTAAGGCCTGAAATTTATACAATAACAATCCCGCACTGGTATTTATCTTCTTAGCCATTCATGCTGATATTTCGTAATCGAATCCATGTAGGCGCATGATCGCTACTCTTCTCCCATCCGCGAACATCGCGATCAATTCCGCCTTCAATTAAACGATCCTGAATTGAAGGGCTCAATAAGATATGGTCGATACGTAAACCAGCATTTCGACTGTAAGCCTGGCGAAAGTAATCCCAGAACGTATAAACCTGCTGATCTGGGAAAAGCTGACGAATAGAATCCTGCCAGCCCTCTTCAAGAAGCTGACTGAAAGCCTCCTTCACCTCCTTTCTAAACAATGCATCGTTGACATATTTTTCGGGTTTATACGTATCCATTTCTGTTGGAATAATATTAAAATCCCCAATGAGTATCGCTGGAACATCCATACTAAGCAGCGTTTTGGCCCGCTTTGCTAAGCGCTCGATCCACGTCAATTTATAGTCAAATTTGGGCCCCGGAAACGGGTTGCCATTGGGCAGATAAAGACAGCAAATCACGACTTGCTGGACCATAACCTCCAAATAACGACTTTGTACATCTTCGGGATCGCCAGGAAGTGCTCTAGCTACTTCTTCGATCTCATATTTGGAAAGTACCGCAACTCCGTTCCAACTTTTCTGACCATGCCAAACCGCATGATACCCGATATCATTAATTTCTTGCAATGGAAAACGTTCCTGCGGAGATTTCAACTCCTGCAGACATACGACATCAGGCGACTCTTCTGCTAACCAACGTAACAACACAGGAAGACGTGCGTTGATGCCATTAATATTATAGGTGGCTATTTTCATGAAATTGTCCTTCTAACTAAAATAGACAACCAAAGAAGCTTTTTAATTGTTTGAGAACTTCTCAGAAAAATTTAATAGTATAATTTAACAAGTCCAGTCTGGAAGGAATCCTTTATTCCTCCTGTCTTGCAGGTCAATGGCGCTATTCACGTTAAAATCTTTCATAAACAGGTTAAATAACATTAAATTAATATTATATTTATATAACCATATATATATAAAACATTCGATCATGGCAGAAACATCCCCTAAAAAAGTCTTTCGAAATGACATTGTCATTAACATAAAAGATTCACTACCGTACCTAAAAGATTATTTAAGTGACAAAAAACTCAACTCTCGCATAGAAAAAGCAGCTAAATTATTAAGTAAGGGTATCAAAAAGAAGAAAATTAAGAAATTAAACCATCGAGAACTTAAAAAGACCGATAGTAAGACTAAGGCTTCCCCCAAGAAAGATCTTGATCAGCCGGCCGTTGATCCTACGCTAAATGATACTGCAGAAAAAATCACAATACCCGCCAAAAGTGCAGCAAATAGAAATGCCGATACAACAAAAAAGCCAGTTACCAAACAAGCGGATACAGACCACAACGATATCGAAAGTAAGTCTCTTAAGGTAAAGGATGTTCAAAGTAAAAGTTCCGCCACTGCAGTTGACGTAAAACCACCTGTCCCTCGAAGGAAAAAAGAGAAAGTCGAAAAATAAATCAGATTCTGTAGCGCTATAAATACGTAATCGACCTGTTTTTTTCGGAACTATCTCACTTAAGCTACGTTATTTCCTTTCAAAAACTACGGTTAAAGCTTTTCAACCTGCTTTGGGTATAACTTTTGATCCAACAATAGTAAAAGAATTTAAACTCAAACAAGGTACTGAATATGGAAAATATCGATAAAAAAGCGGAAAAAATGGGTCTAGAGAAGGGCTACTATTTGTTGTTAATGGCGATTCTAGATCTTCCAGTTGAAGACGTACAAAATGATGTAAAGGAGGATTAAGTCATATGAAAAAAATAGCAATCATAAGCACTTGTCCCCCACAAGAATGTGGGCTAGCAACATTTACCAAAGATCTCAAACAGGGAATGGAGCTCGATCCGAATGTTCAAATCGATATTGTCGCTGTATCTAAACTCGGTTCGGAAGATTTTGACCCATCGACTCGATTTGTCATTTACAGGGATCGACTCGATAGTTATCATCAGGCAACTCGTATTATTAATGAGGAATATGATTATTGCATTATTCAACATGAATTTGGAATATTTGGAGGAGCCGATGGCATTTTCATAACACAAATTGCCAATAATCTAAAGATACCCCTGCTAACCGTGTTTCATACCATTCTTCAAACCCCATCATTGCAGCAGAAGGAAATCACCGAGCTGTTGTTGAAGAAATCTCAGGCAGTTGTTAGTTTATCGCCCAAAGGTATCGAATTATTAGAGGAGCAATTCGACTCCACCCTTACAGATAAGATTAAAGTGATACCACATGGCGTACCACATTTTGATCACAATCAGGGACTTGCCAAATACAGATTAAACCTTCAACACAATTTTGTAATGATGACTTTTGGTCTCATCGGAAGAAGTAAAGGATTGGAATATGCCATTCAATCCTTGTCGGAAGTTGAGCTCCCAGGATTCAAATACCTGATCATCGGAAAAACACATCCAAATGTTCTGGCCCATGAAGGGGAATCTTACCGTTTTGAACTCCAAAATTTAGTCGATCAGCTTGGTTTACAGGACAAGGTTGTTTTTATCGATAAATTCTTAACGGACGAGGAGCTTAAGGAGTATTTAACAGCCTGTGATATTTATCTGTCTCCTTATCCACACGAACAGCAAATCAGCAGTGGTACCTTATCCTTTGCTGTGGGTGCAGGTGCAGCTGTTATTTCGACACCATACTGGCATGCAAAAGATTTATTGAAAGACGAACGTGGTATCCTGAGTCCATTCAACGATATCGCCGCAATGCGTGCTAATATTAAAATGCTGTACCAATCACATCGATTACTAGCCTGGCATCGTTTCAAAGCGCGTAGTTATGGTGAACAAACAGTTTGGGCAAATGTGGCAAAAACGTATCTGGAGCTTCTACAAGGGTTAGCAACTCCAGTAAGATCTTTAATTGATTATGAACAATATATTGCAATGGATCTAAAAAGGGAAGCGTAAAATGATAGAAAAAGCATAAACATTTTATATGATATGCATGTTAAGTAAAAAGACGATCTTTGTACGCTAACATTAAGATAAAATCCATCAGCACATGATATATTCGAAAATAGCGCTGTCAACAGTTCTTTTATTATTGATGGCGCTCACTTGTACGGGCCAGATTTTTGATCGCGAACTGAGGAATCAAAAGGAAAGGACGCAAAAGGAATTTTTGAAATTTATTACTGAATTAGGAAGCAAAATAACAGATTCAACCTTAACGAAAGAACAACAAAATGCATTATTTAATCCAATCGTTGCGTATGCTCACAAAGAGCATGCTGACTTAACACGATTGCGCAAAAAATATTTAAAAAAAATACAGGCTCCGCCATCAGTACTTAATGCATTTATTTTTGATAGCTAGCCTCCTGCGGAGCTATCGAAAATGTTGGGAACCCCACAATTCACGACAGTAACCTTGCTGCAATGTTATCGGCCTATTGAAATAGGCCGACTTATCAGTGGAATTATTCAACCTGTGATTTATCAGCAATCGAATACAGGAACAAACGAAGCTACAATAGCTTATACCTTTGGAAATCAAGTATTCGCTAAACAGTTAAAAGAGGATATTTGGCAAATTTGGCTAGTAAATAGGCTTTATATGCTTAGGTTTAATCTGGATCTACAAACTATGGTTATCGATCATTCGGAATATACGCTGCCCAATAAAGCGGAATATTTACGACTTCAGTTCCCGTTCGTAATTCAGAAGCCAACCAATGAATTAGAGAAACTTTATCAAGAAATGGATGAAATACGCTGGAACAGCTATTCATCAACAGATATACAGCAAGTCAGTCCTCAAGAATGGCAAGATACTATTGATAAGCGATTATCGGCGTTTTACCTAAAAAATCAGCCCCGTTTTATAAAGGTTCAAAATGAAATACTCAAGGATATAGAAAAAGGAAACGGTTTGGATGCGAGCTGGCAGGAATTACATTTATCTTCCGATGAAAATATACAATTGACACAAACTTTAAAAAACAATATGCTACAACCCGATGAAGCTGCACAGCGGCTATTTTCATTTTCAAATAGCATTATCCCCTTTAATCAAGATATTGAAGAAATTGGAAAAAATGCAATGTCAGGGTTCATACACTATATAATTGACCATGAAAAAGACCAGGTGTGGAAAATTAGATCTTTAGGCTATTCCATTGCCTTCGAATATACCTGGGATCTAAAACAAGGTCGATTTTCTGAAATAAAAATCTTTAAGAAACAATCATAGTGTGAATTTCCAGTGCGCCCATAATCATCTTTTTTGATTTAGGTATTGATAAAAAAATTACAGAAAACAACGTTGTCGTTACGTTATCATTTTATGCTTGGCGCCCCATTTTTCCAACTGACACCAAATAGGGATAAGTTCTGCCGCAATCTCAGTCAATTGATATTCCACTCGGGGGGCACTTCTGCATAAGCAATCCTTTTAACAAGTCCTTGCTTTTCCAACTCTTTGAGCTGCAAGGTGAGCATGCGATCTGTAATCCCTGTAATCAATTGTTTAATTTCACCAAACCGCAACTTTCCATGCTGCAATTTAGCAAGTATCAGCAACTTCCATCGGCCGCCGATCTTGCATACAGCATATGCTAAATCACATTCAATAATATATTGTTCATTAATCCTATTTGTCGAATTTTCTTTTCGTTTTCCCATGTTATTTAAAATTTCTTTAATAGCGTACAATCCGTTGCAAATAGGGGACAAATTTAAAACTTCTACCCTACATCTGTGACATCACATTCGTCAATAATATGACACAAAGCAATAGGAGGTTATAGGCTCCAAAGCGTAATAGTCTTTATCTATGAAAATAATTTAACACTGAAATTATGATTACGAAAAAAAACACCTATTTTAGGTTTTGTAATCCAATTATTCATTCCAAATATGCCTGATCCAAATTAGTTAGACTTCGAATATGCTCCAACAGTTCTATGCTTATCTAAAAATTTTAATGCTATTCATTTTTTTAGATCTTTTAATCTTCTTAAGAATTCGGACATTGTCAATTTGGAAATCCAATCCAAAGCTACTAAACATAGTCTGGTGGTCTGTCAGTATACTTTCCTATCTATGCATATTTCTTAATTTATTTTTTAAATGGACTAGTTTTGAATCTGCCTGTTTCGTATTTTTTCCGCTTTCGTTGCTATTGGGTAAGATAATCTGTCTTTTCTTTATCGGTATTGATACTATTGTATATACTTTCAAAATAATCAAAAAAGGTTTTAAAAAAAATAAATCTTCGCCGAAACAGGCTGGAAATTTACCGCCTATAAAAAGATCAGATTTTATAGTCAAAAGCGGCCTTCTGCTAGCCAGTGTTCCCATCGTTGCACTTACACGTGGATTTGCCTTCAATTTGTATAAGTACCAGGTTAACCACCTCGATTTAATCTTACCTAATTTACCGAAATCATTTGAAGGAATTACGATAGCGCAAATTTCCGATATACATGCAGGTAGTCTATTTAATTCAACTGCTGTAAAAAAAGGGATTGACCTCTTGTTAGCACAGAAGCCTGACATCATCTTTTTTACAGGGGATCTAGTCAATGATTTTGCTGCCGAAATGGAGGACTATTTATCCATATTTGATAAAGTGAAGGCTCCATTAGGCACATTCTCTATACTTGGAAACCACGATTATGGAGAGTATCATTTTAACAGATATCATTTCTTTGATCAAATGAACTTGACCAAGGAACAAAATCTTTCAAATCTCAAATCCATTCATCAACAACTAGGCTGGCAACTACTTCTCAATGAATCGAAAGAACTGATACTGAATAACGAAAAGATTACCATTATAGGCGTCGAAAATTGGGGAGCAAATAATCCCAAAAATTATGGGAATATCGATCTGGCCATGTCTAAAGTAGATAAATCTTCGCCCATCAACTTTATGCTTTCACACGATCCCTCCCATTGGCGCGCGGAGATCATACCCAAATATCCCACAATCGACGTCACTTTCAGTGGACACACACATGGGGGACAATTCGGTTATAACAACCCGAATTATCAGTGGAGTCCAGTGAAATATGCTTACCGTGAATGGGCCGGCCTGTACCGTGAAAAGCATCAGGCACTGTACGTAAATGTTGGATTCGGTTATCTGGATTATCCAAGCCGAGTTGGGATACTACCAGAAATCACTATATTTCATCTGAAGAGTAAAGGTTAAAGCATTAAATACTGTTCCTGATGAGTCGGTAATCCAGTGCATATTTTCGGGTAACTCATTAAATTCACCACAGATTTCAACACGATTTCCAATCGAATTTCCTATCGGCTGGTCTGAAATACCAAGAAGTAGCAATTAGAATAATATATAATAGTGCCGGAGCCATTAAAGCGAAAGAATCTCCCAATGCAATATGTGAATACAAAGCACCAGTAGCGGTAAAGAAAATACCCGCATATGCCCATTCTTTCCAAAGAGGTCTTTTGGGCCAAAGCAAGGCAACCACGGCTAAAAGCTTCCAAATTCCAAGTAAAGGAAGTATATAACTCGGATATCCCAAATGAGTAACATTTTGTATCCCGCCTGCTCCTTCCGTTTGAATTTTAAAAATCTGTATGATAGCAGTTGACAATAATCCTACAGCCAACCATACGGTCGCTATCCAATAAATTATCCTATTCCTTTTCATAATGCTATGATTTACTTATTATATTGTTAATTACTTCACATTAATAGTCACCTCTCTTATCTTCAACACTTGGTCTTATTCTTATTTCCTAAAATATGCGGGGTCTTTTACCGACCGCTCCTTATTATGTAGTTATTTGACTACAAATATAAGTGTAGATATTTGACTACACAATATTTTATTTCACTTTTTATCTGAGACATTAACTTCAATAGCTATCCCCCTAATACACTGGTTAGACCTGCTATTTTATTTTTCATATCTTTGAATTAAGATTAATCTTATGTCACATAATACCGATAAAATAACCGTAGTAAAGGGCGATATAACAAAAATTACAGTCGATGTTATTGTAAATGCTGCCAACACGTCGTTACTTGGAGGTGGAGGTGTAGATGGCGCTATTCATCGCGCCGGTGGGCCGGAAATTCTGGAAGGGTGCCGTAACATTGTGGCTAAACAAGGAGGCTGCAAGGTCGGCGAAGCCGTCATTACAACTGCAGGCAAGCTAGCCGCTAAATATGTAATTCATACAGTTGGCCCTGTGTGGAATGGAGGGAAAAATCACGAAATTGAAAAATTAGAAAGCTGCTATTATAATGCACTCAGATTAGCTGTAGAAAATGGTTGCCGTTCGATAGCCTTTCCCAATATCAGTACAGGGATTTACAGATTCCCGAAAGAACTAGCGGCTCAAATATCCATCCGCGTCATTACGCAGTTTCTGATGGCGGATACAACACTTACGCAAGTCAAAATAGTCTGTTTTGACGATGAAAACTTCCGGCTGGTCGATCAGCTAGTGATGCAAGACTAGGGAAAAATTATCCTACTCCGTTTCAAATTCCCATATACATTCATAGGAAGGAACAGACTTTTCGATGTGTGGAAATTGCAGTTTTTTGAGTTCCTTAATATTCTCAAAATCTTTATTTAAGAGCAAATATATACCCGCATTCTTACTGATTTCTCCCAATATTTCCGGAGTGATCTCTCTTTCTCGACTGTTGGCAGATATGATCATTTTCACAATTTGCTTTCCTGATGAAGTTATATACTGGTTCAGTTTATAGGGCCCCGGAATACCATCATTTTCATGAGATTGTCCTGCCAATACGTCATTGATATAGATAGCATAGTCTACATTTCTTATTTCATGATAGAGAAAGTATGATTTTACGACCGAGACTATTCCATTTTGAGATACTTCAGCAACCTCATCATTTCCCCTATCTTCATCCCTATTGTTACACGACATAAACAAAACAACACAGTAGACAGCAACGATGATAATTTTTTTCATTTCGTATTTTCTCCTTATTTTTAAAACTGCAGCAATATTCTTTTGACAGCGATTTGAAGCTAATACAACCAACAAACTAATAACCCTATTTAAGGCCTTAAAACATGAGGTTGCGGATGGCTATACAGTTTATTAAGATACAAATTAGTCGGAACAAAAAAGAGGTAGACAAACAGATATGGCTATCTTTTTAAAATTTCTTTATAAGTCGTTAGCATTCACGATATTTAAAAAAAATAAACACCCTACCAGTATCTGTTTAAAACATTGGTTATCCAATATTTGGGTAACCTTTTTTTTGCAAGAAGCTGTCTCCCCCCAATTACGTCATATTGAACAATACCCAAACACAGCTTGAATATTGTTCGACGGTCATTTATCTTGGTAAACTTTCGGGACGGCGCATACGATAAGAAGTCGCTGTGATGGCGTGCAAAAAGGACTCAATATCTTTTATTTCATCTTTCGTCAGATTTAGGGGTTGCATCAATGGATCGGTTACAGGATACAGTGGATCTTTCGCTTTCTGTTCGGCAGTAGCGGAATTCATCTGCATACCACTATTGTACATATTCAATAGCCCGGTCATATTCCAAAACAGTCCGTTGTGCATCCACGGATCGGTATTCATCACGTCGCGCAGGGATGGTGTCCGAAAACGTCCCACATCGGCAGGATCCTTTGTAATCTCGTATCGCCCCAGGTCCTGATATTTCCGTTTGTAATAGGTAAGCCCAATATTGTGGTACAGATCATCGGTAAAAAATTGACCATTATGACAATTCATGCAACGCGCCTTCGTACGAAATAAATGAAGACCGCGAACTTCCTGATCAGACAATACTTTATAATTACCATCTAAAAACTCGTCAAAACGACTCCTTCTACTTGTTAGTGTCCGTTGAAAAGCACTCAAGGCTTCAAGCACCTCTGGCATTGAATAATCCGCATCCCCGAATGCATCCACAAACAATTTGTTGTATGCAGAAATGGCCTTTAACTTGGGAATCAGTTTTGTCAATTCCATATCCATTTCGTGGTGTGCTTCGATAGGACCCAATGCTTGCTCCTCCAGCGAACCAGCGCGGCCGTCCCAAAACAGTTCCTTTCGTGCATAAACATTGAGCAAAGATGGAGTATTGCGGGTGCCCTCCAGATGATCATTGCCAACTGGTACCGTAAGCTTGTCAGCCCAGGAAGTTTGCGGGTTATGACAGCTGCTACAGGATATTTGATTGCTCCCCGATAGAATAGGGTCAAAAAAAAGATATTTTCCCAACTTCACATCAGGCTTTTCCATTAAAGAAAAATAGCTGGTATCGATCTTGGGTAGAGACTTGAATTCACTCCAATGAGCCCCTACATCGATTGTTGGTTTTGGCCATTCGTCCACTGGTCGTCGATAATATAGCTGTATCTCATCATCAAAGGCTTGCTGTCGATCTTTCATAGAAAGCAAGCCTACAAAACCAACAATAGTGGCCAATACACAAAACTGCTTTTTCATTTTCTCTCTTAACTATTCTTATAAAGAAGTAGGATTACTAATCAATCTATTTTTTTAAAAAATATAGGAAACCCCTAATTTACCCAAAAACCAATCTTTACCTGGCACACTTGACAACGTGTAGTCTACCGGCACCAAATTACCCCTATACTGATAATTCATCTGGAGCTGTATACTCCAATTATTCTTCGCATGGCGCGTGCCCCATACCCATGACATATTAAAATTATCACTCGAGGCGGTATCGTAAAGATAATCTTGATAGAGTATTTGCTTCCCAAAATCACCCGTATTCAACTCAGATACAGACAAATTATGGGTTGGCGACCACTGTTTAAAATATCCAATCGTTCCTATTATTTCAGACTTTTCATTAACCTGAAATGTACGATTTAATCCGAGTCCCAATCTAATTTGATCAAAATCCATTTGGTTACTGCTAACACCATCTTTTTTTTCGGTCTTATACATACCAGCATGGCCTTCAAACAAATACTGGTGTACCCCTAGTTGAGTTTTTAACGAAATTTCATGGCGGCGATAGGTGTAGTTATTCGCTAGATAAGTATAATTAAAATCCTGGCCATTTTCAATTTTCCCCTGCAGTGCTACCCTAATCAATTGCTTATGATTCATCTGCCGGCTCCATAAAAAATCGATTGATCCGATATCCTTTTTATAATCATTTAAGGACAAATAGGTTTGTTTAGAATTATCATTTCGTCTGAATGATTGTTCTTCATTAAGGTAGCGGCCATTGAGATAAATCTTATTCCTATCATTGGGTTTCAGTAAGATATGGGCACCAACTCCTTTACGATGGATAATATCATAGTAATTAATTTCTTTTAGTCGGTCCTTCGCACTTCCAAAACCGTTCATCATCCAATTGACATACAATGGATCCTCTTTATTTGTTGTATACTTTTCATTTTTATAACCGACGTTGGCACGTTCAGAACCATACCCCCAAATACCAGCAATATGATAAGAAAGTATCGGAAGATTGTGACCAGCACTCAATTCAAACTGAAGGTTCATATCCTTGATATCGCCTCTGGGGTCATTGTTTGAATAATGTGAGCCCAATCGATAATCTATACCAAGGGAAATCGGGAGCTTAGCATCGAAGAAAGCTCTTTGGATTCCCGCATCGAGCTTATAGGTCTCCCGATTGTATTTATTTTTTCGCAACGAACCAAAATACAATGGCGCATCCGCATTCCATCGGGATTGGTGCCGCAAAGCTGTGCTGTCTTCTACGGAGTGATCATATGAAAATCTCCCCCAAAAGCTAGTCTTGCGCCAATCGGTCTTCCCTTCCGTATAAAATTGGGATTGACTGAGACCATCAGTTCCCTGAGCCGCCTTAAAGCCGCCTTGTCCCTTGCTGTGCTGAATACCTAATAGGGAAGATCTATTTTTGATCTCCTCAGGAATCCATACCCTATTTCGTATTGCCATATCATGCATTATCACAAATGATGGTTGATACCAATAGTTCAAAGCTGCTGTTGAATCTAAAGAATTGGACTTACTTTGCCCTATGACAGGGTGATAGGCTAAGAAAGCACCCCAAAACAACATGATGTATCTCACACTTTTCATTCAGGTATTTTTTATAAAATACCAGCTTTCGTTCGGAAAGCTGGTATTGGAATAACCGTTTGTCATTAATCACCAAATCCAAATGGATTAGCTTTTATCACCATAAAGTCCGCTGTAGAATTATTTGTGTCCCTTAATTTACGAACTCCATTAGTAGTTCTTTCGGTCTTGCGAATAACGGATTGTGACGAATAGCCGCCTAGTGGTGCGAAAGTATAACCGGCATCCTGTGATGCTGTCAATTTTTTAGGAATTCGAGCATCCTCGGTGTTTGGCTGCACCTCAACGGCATCCATAATCCAACGGACAGGTAACTGTCTATATTTTTTTGCGGTAGAGGTCGGAACGCTGATGGATGGCTCAGTATAGCTCTTCAGATTCTCCACATCCGAACGATTTGCGTGTTTAAAAATAACATAACCGTCGCGCCCTAAATTATCTAATATCCAGTCATTGCCTGTATAATCTAATATCTCAACATTGGGTACAGCAGCATTGTCAATATCTGTTGCAAAAGGAGTTTTCCCAGGGATATCTCCATAATAAACCTCAAAATTGGCTTTACTAAGATCTACTGTAAGATCCGGATTCTTGATGGCTACTTCCTTGCCATTATTGCCGACAAACGGCGCTTTATGGTTTAGTGCATTTTGGGCAATCACAATACTTTTACCAGGTTCCACTGGATAGGTCTTTCCGTTGCCAGGAATCATAAATAAATCTCTTAAGTAAACATAATCTGTATTCGCGGATTCAACGCTTACCATTCCTAACGATTTACTCCAATCCAATTGGCCATTTGGCTGGTAATAATCGGATTGACTGGTCGGAGACTGTCTTCCCCATAACCGGCCAAAGTAGAGGCTATCGGCATATAAAACACGGTCTGTATTATTGTAAACTTCAAAAAACTGATCTCTGAACAAAGCCCCTTCTTTATTATCAGAACCCGCATAGTAAATCTGCTTGATGACAAAATCGCCCAATAGACCTGCAATCAATTCCAAGTCCAAAGTCGTAGAACTGGTTAAACTGATTTTTTTCAGGGAAGCATTAAATGTAACGTCCTCTTTGCTTGATTCGCCTGTTAAACTATTGTATTGCTCCTTAGGTATTGTAATAGAAGCATCAATATCATACTCACCTGGCATAATGGAGGTCAAATTGACCACACCTTGTGACGCGGAATATGTACCACTGGTTTTTGTTGCTAGGTTGGTAATCGTAACAATAGCCTTGCTTAAGTCCAACTTGGTGTTAAAATTTTCAGAAGCGTATGTTAAGTTCAGCTTAATATCCAGTGGTTGTATATCAGGTGTATTATCTTTTTTACAGGAAATAAAAGGTAAAAAGAGAAAAGGAATTAAGTAATGAGTTTTCATCTTGTTTAGTTTTTATGTTAAAATTTATAAGTCAGTTGGGCGCCATAATTAGGAGAAGAATTCGGAGCTTGCACTGAGGTAGCCCCTTCCCTATAAAATCGCGGTTGGTAATCCAAAAAGTTATAGACATTAAATGACAGGTAAATATTCTTGCCTATTTCCTTAGCCATATTAAGACCGAAGTTCCAGTAGACGTAGTTGTTTTCAATATTTGCCCGGTCAGCTTCCTCTTTCCTTCCTGTATAGAGTTCGAGATGCTTCGGGTTGCTCATATCAAACTGCTCAATGGCATGATACGTATAATCGCGTGTATAATATCCTACAGGAATAATATCTCGGTAGTTAGATTTATTGTAGTTTAATAATTCACAGTCTGCACTCAGTTCAATAATCAAACGCAACGCCGGAAAATGAGTCGAACTTCGTAATTGCGCTCTACTTAAATAGTTCTTCGTGGATTTCGATGGAAAAAATCCAAGGACAACGTCATCTAAAGCTGTTTTTTCGGTATTAAAATTCAAACGGCTCAGCGTATTAGAACTAGAATTAGCCAAAGTAAATGCGGCTGTAGCGGAGAAAGTCGTCATAATCTGTTGAATTCTGGGTGTAGAATACATGACTTCTGCACCAAAATTGGACGATTTATTACTATTGGCAAAGTACAAATTAGACATTAAATACTTTCTCGTCCCCGTCTGTTCAACTGTTGGTTTGCCCCCGGGCACCGCAGTGGCCGTATATGTAGGCAAGTCCATTAATTGATCAGCCGTAACCGTGTTGATTCCGCGCGTATTTTTTTTATAAAAAAGATTGGTACGCAGCTGATGCCCATTCTTATGCCATGAAAGTGATGATTCGAGGGTTTGCCCTACACTACTCTTGAGATTGCTATTATCTTTTTCATAACGCCGCAAGTAAATCAATGCCATACTTTCGTTGACTTTACCATTATAGGAATTTAGCAATATAATTTCATCAAAGGTCGGCCCGGGATATAGTTGTGCTAATCCAGGAGATTTGAAGGATAGGCCATATGCCAGTCCAATCTGAGTTGATTTAGAAAGTGAATAATTGATGTTGGTTCTTGGAGAAATGGATGAGTGACCATTCATAAGATCCCAGCGAACTCCCGCCCGCATGCTAAGATCCCTTCCCCATACTTTGGTCCGCATTGCATCCTCGGCATACAAACCCAGGTTTTGCAAAGCGTTTGTTAATGAAAAATCATAATACCTATCCGATCTTGCTCCAAGATCCTTTTTTGGAATAGAAGGATCTGCAATTCGCCCCTTTCCACGGTTGATGTCATAACTATAGTTACTTCCGAAGTTTATCTTGTGGATAATATCGCCTGTAATGGCAACAGCATTTCCTTCCAATCGGGCATTTAAATTCAATGGCCTATTGTCCACATGATCCAGAGCAGTATACTGACCAGGGGCATATTGTCCTTCTACAATTCCAGTTTGCACAGAATCGGTATAGAGCACGACTGCACCATTATAGTAATACTCACGATAGGTTTTCTGCAGTGTTGAACTTAGTCCTGCATTGAAACTGATACTTTTGAGGAATTTATGATCCAAATTGTAATTGGTTCGACTAGAAGCATTCCAGCCCCAGCCACCAAAAGAAATGGCATTCGAGAGTGGGTCATCCGGATCCTTTCGGACCTGATCAATAACTTTATTGTAAGACCCTGAAAAAGTCTGTTTCAGACGCTTATCGGTGCCATAATAGTTTGTCCAGATCAAAGTTCCATTCACGCGGTCGTATTGTTTCAGCTTGTCTCTATTATCTGCGTAAGATTGCACATAACCTAAATCCAGGTTAATTGTCCCAAGCTTTTTTCCCAGTGACATTCCCTTGGACAGACTATATGAAGTTGCATTACTCCGAACTTGAAGCCTAAAAAAAGCCGGGGTCTTGCCTGCCTGTCTTTCGATGATAACGGCACCGTTTGACAAATCGCCATAACGTGCTGGTGCTACGCCTGAAATAACTTCCAAATGTTCGATATTTTCTATCGGAATCTGACGCAAATCCAGACCGCTGAACACATTTTCTCCGGAATAGAATTTTCCTGTTGTGGGGCGGCCTGTTAAACCATAATCTGATGGTCTAATTGCATTCGTTGAGGAAGACATGCCAAATATTCCTGCATTCCGTCCTTGCATATTTCCATTATTGCCCAAAACCATGTCATCCATTATAATAGCGACACCAAAGGAGTTATTCAATTCATTAACCTCGCGCGAGCGCCCTGTAGTCTCACTAAAAGCACCTCTCAGCGTTAGATTTTGCATCTCCTGTACAGAAGGAGCAGTATTCTTCCGGTTTGGCAATCGGTTCAAAAGATCATTTAAACTGAGTGCAGGATACCGTTCAATCATTTCCCGATCAAACACAAGTGAAGAGTTACTCAGCTCTCCCCGCTTCGCCTGTACTGCAACTTCATCAAGTGCAAGACTCATATCCTGCAACAAAAAATTTTCAATCTTCTTTATCGAATCCAACAAGACTGTTCTTTCAACCTTTTTCTTACCGATATAGGAAACCGACAAGGTAACAAATTTGCCAAGCTGCTCTTTGGGGATGGTTAGACGATATTCACCAGCACCATCTGTCATACTGGAGAGTCCCAGTTGATCCAAAATCACGGTGCTTCCCAATAGTACATTCTTATTACTATTAGTGATCTTTCCCTGGATGTATATTGACTGTCCATGTGCATTTGCAGCTGTGCAAATCAAGATGAAACTAGTCCAATAGAGCTTTTTCATAAGTAAGAATAAAAACGCATAAAAAAGCGTATTTATTTAAAACAATTCTAAACAGTTGCAAATGTAAGGTATTAAAACCTATTATTTAGAATTATTTTTAATTATTCTAAATAATATAACGCACAAACGATTACAACAAAGCCACAAAAACGCACAAAGCTGTAAAACGGCACCCTATGGTTCGCATAGCTTAATCATTGGGTGGCTGAAATGGGGTTGTGATGACAGATATCCTATTTGAGATTGTTAATCCATCAGACATGTATCTTTCCCTACAGCTGTTCGAAAAAGATCTAGCTAAAGTCAAGATAGGAAATACCGTTTCTGCGTATGCCAATACGGAAGTCGCTCGAAAAATTCCGGCCACAGTCTTTCTTGTCAACCGCACTTTTGATGAAAATAGAATGGCCGAAGTGCTATGCCGTTTTCAAAAATCCGATGCTATTTTAACCCCTGGAATGTTCATGAATGCCGATCTTCATATCAATAATACCAAGGCAATGGTTGTACCAGAAGAGGCAATCGTACGTTGGCAAAATAAATATTTTGTATTTGTGCAACATAGCGCTGGTTCATTTCAAATGAATGAGGTAAAATTAGGTATCCAAGAGAACGGAAAACAGCAGATTCAGGCCGATAACATTCAACCGAACACACAATTAGCACTAAAAAATGCTTTCGCGTTACTAATGAAAGCACAGAATAAGGAAGAGTAAAATCATACATATCGAATAAATCATTTCAAGTGATAGCCGCCATTTATCGTCCTTTTAAGAACAATGAATGGCGGCTTTTAATTTCGGATAAGCCGATCAGCCATCTAAACTGCTTTAGTTAAAATACGCAAACTCAGATTTATTGCCGTAAACTGAGGTCAAATGTCGCTCAAGCGGGCGATCATCATTTTTTGTTCGATAATTACCGGACATATTTATTTCAGGATAGTTCGAAGTGCTTTTCGAATGATGTATCGTGTTTCCTTGGTATCACTTTCTTGTTCCCAGCGATTACAAAGTGCCCTAACAAAACCGGGTTGGCTTTTACTTGCGTCATTCAGCCAATTTCCAACACTATCCTGAACATATTTTGAAGGGTCAGATTTTAGCGGTTCTAAAATAGACAAGGCTAGACTTGGCTCCTGCTTCAAGCGATCGATGTGCTTACACCATACGCCTCTCGGTCGGGTTGCCTCCGAAGCAAAACGTCTCAAATTTTCATCCTTCTCCACCGTCCATAGACTCAGACCGGCAATACTCTTTTCCAAGTCCAAAGCTATCCTATTACGTATCGCCATCCAGCTGATTTCTCGCACCCCAAAATGCCGATCTGCAGCAAAAGGACGCATTGACAACAGTAATTTCTCAATTTCAAGCTGCTTATCATCTCCGACCGTGTAGGTTGCCCAGCAACGCACGAGATCTGCAGTATGATTGGATAGTATTGTCAGGAAGGTATTATCACGATATTGTGTGATCAAATCGAGCAGCGCCCGCCCGATCGTTTCATTGATGGAATTTACCGTCGGTTTCTGTAACTGATCAAGCAGCGCTAAGATTGGTTTCAAGTAATGAATGCGTCCATTTTGCTGAAGGATATACTCGAGTAAAAACCGTTGGTCAACAGCGAGCCACTCCATAAGATTTGCAGTTTCAATTTCTCCGCGGTTCAGACTGGCCAGGCAATCTATCGAAATATCCGCTATCCGTCTTGCTCCTTTACGTTGTATTTTACTCATAGCTGTGCTATTAACTCTTCGATATTAACTCTATTCATATAGTTGACATCCATAAATCGATAAGATATTGTATAATCAGGATCGATCACAAAAACAGCAGGGACCGGCAGTCTGTTGCTGTCATTACCATTGTAGGCGGACAAATTGATTCCCAAGCGATTATAGCTTGAAATGGCATAATCCTGAAGTTCAAATGAGATGCCAACACTGATTGCCAAAGTATTATCTTCGTCAAACAACAATTCGAAATCCAAATTGTTGTCCGTCAGAAGTGCTTCGCTAAATTTAGGCACTTGTGGCGAAATTGCAAGAAGAGTGGCTTCAAAAGCATTAAAATGAGTCAAATTCTGTTGTAAAGCTCTTAACTCGAGATTACAGTAGGGACACCAGCTACCGCGGAAAAAGGCCACAATGACCTTTCCTTTCTTCAGAAGTTTTCCCAGCTCAATTTCTTCACGCTTCGAATTCACCAAACTAAAATCAGGGAACTTGTCCCCTATCTGCAGGCTCTTTTCGGTTAGATCCCCAGACTGTAGATCCTGAATCGATCTGCCAAATATTTCCTTTATTTCGAGAGGAAGAGTTGCTAAATTCGCATTTAATTTAGCAATTTCGTATTCTAAATTTTTCATGATGCTGTATGTTATTTCTGCAAAGTTTTAAAAGTAAATGCACAATCACAATACCGCATTTTATTATCCCTATGGGACAAAAAAGTCAATTTTATGCGTATAACAGAGAAAGCAATAAAACAAAAAATATGTCCATTGGAATTTGCCGTCAATGCGATTAGTGGGAAATGGAAAATTCCTATTGTATGGCGTATCAATGAAGGGGAAAAACGCCCAAGTGAAATGCTTCGTGGTATCGCAAAAGTTGATAGACGAGTGCTAAACCAACAATTGGGTGAAATGGTCAATGATGGCATTCTAATCAAACAATCTTTCCATGAGCTTCCTCCAAGAGTGGAGTATTCATTGACCCCCTTAGGGAAAAGTTTAGTGGAAGTACTCTGGAAATTGAATGCTTGGGGAGAACTTTTATTGGAAAATTCCAATAAAAGTTAGCACAAACGGGCAGATTCGATCGACATAGCGATGCTCTATTGCGAGAGAAGTATTCGACCCTGCTATAACAGCTCTTTGCGAAAACTGCAAAACACAAAACGCTGTTTGGTGTCGAAGGGTGTTATATGGTCAATATCTATACATTCAATTTTCCTAAAATATGTCTGGAACAAATCGCTTATCGATTGTGCTGAATATTGTTTAATTGTAATGCCACTGCATTTCGTTGGCCCCTGTTCAGAAAAGGTTCCAACAACCAAAATACCTCCCACTGCAATTGCTTGATCTGCGATTTCGATGTAGCGTTCAATCTCTTGGCGAGCAGTCAAAAAATGAAATGTGGCCCGGTCATGCCAAAAATCATATGGTGTATCGGGAACGAAGTCTAAGATATCTGAAACAATCCATTTGACTTTAGTCGCTTGATTCCCTAATCGCTTCTTCGCTCTTTCAATGGCAGTGCTGGAAATATCCAATACAGTAATATCTTCAAATCCTGCTTTTAATAAGAAATCAACCAGGAAACTGTCACCACCACCTATATCAATAATTTTAGCCTTTTTTGGGAGACTAGATTGATTTATAAAATGTAGTGATACTTCTGGGGTAGGCTGGTACCAGCTAACTGATTCCAGCGGCTTATTTTCGTATATCTCTTCCCAATGCTTTTTTCGATTAAAATTTTCCATCTGTCTATTGTCCTGATAAAATTTATTGACTGATAACGAACAGCCTTGGTTTTAGGGCAAAATCTTTAGATCCTTAAAAATTTTCCGTGTAATCGCCTTGCGGCAGCTCGAGAAATCAGGGCTGTTGAACTTCCGGTCCTGAATAAGTCGCGTTGCAAAGAAATAAACATTTTCCTTTTGTTCAACATAGCCTATCCACCATCCAGTGTTGATCTGATTAGCCATTGTCCAGCCCGTTTTAGACCGAACCGTATAGTCTGCGTTTTGTTCCGAAATCATAACACCTTTGACAATATCCATATTTCTTTTTGAAAATGGCAAATTTCCATCATAAAGCTTTTTCAAAAATTCAACCTGATTAATTGGTGAGATGCCCATTGGACCAAAATTCCAGAAGTCGGGACCTGATTCGGAAAGGTCCATATTCCCGTAGTTACAAGCTTTGAGATACTTCCGATAGACAGAACGATCAATTTTCTTTGCTAACTCGATAAATGCCCAACCTGCAGACACTGCGAATGCTTCTTTTACACTGATATTTTTATAAATATCCGGTCGGTAGCCATATTTTAAGGTATCTGTTGACCCGGGCCATGGAACGATGCTATTTTCATCTTTGATCGTCTTAGTTTCCAAGGCAATCAACATATTTATAATCTTAAAAGTTGACGCAGGTAATGTTGCAACTTGTGTGTCCGATGTATCGGACAAAATCCAAGCACCTTTATTATTGTCATAAAGTGCAACAGCGCCATTAACATGACACTCATCAAAATATTTTTGAAAGTCAGATCTGACGATCTTCTTATCAGGATTTCGAGCTTGGGCCAACAAGTCAAACGAAATCACCGTCATTGTTATAAACAAAATCGATTTGAAGATCATCTGATAAATACTATTTAAAACCATACGTTGATACCATTAATAAGCCATTGTACAAATTGAAACTTGAAAACTATACTAGAGCCTTTATAAAGTTAAGACATAAATTTAACGAATTTCAAATATCCAATACACGATATACATACAAGATGTGCTTTAGCTCGGTTAGAAGTCAGTCGTCGATTATTGGGATAGTATTGAATAGGAGAAAATAGCGCGGGACTATCGCTAAAGCAAGATAGTCCCGAAAGCTATGTGATCCGAACCTGTTATTCAAACCTCGGGATTAGACTTACTATTCAGACCAAGGCGAATGAAGAATACAATCGCAAAAGTTCTTTCGCTCAAAATTAGGGATCATAAAAGCGCACACATCTGCCTTTATATTGCCAAATGTGGTTTCTGTCTTATGCTCAAAACCTTCAAAAAAAGTCGGGATAATTTTCTTTTTAAAATTATCCCTTGGAAAGGCTTGAACAATCTCTTCTCTATTTTTGGCACTTAAATGCGCATAGCCCTCACCCATCACATCAAGCCCAACGCCCGAGTACATCAGGGCAACTTCATTTTCTTTGTGTTCAGCAATTCCTATGCTTGTATGGAGTGCTATGGTATCCCATACAAGCTGTAATTTCGTCGACTCTACACCATGGCTTTTTAGAAAGTCTCGGGCGGCGTTAGCGCCATCCACTTCAAAACGAAGATCTGCACTACTGTAATGCGATACTAAGCCCAAATCATGAAATACGGAAGCTACATACAACAATTCACTGTCGTAGACCAAATTTTTACGTTTTGCATTTAAAGATGAAAATAGGAAGACACGCAACGAATGGTTATAGATAAATTCAGTACCATGTTCCAATAGTAATGCTGTCGCTTGCGTTGCGATTTTACTGTCCGGAATAACAATGCCGGCCACTTTTTTTAGATGATTTACTGCCATAACTTTAAGATATTTAGGACAAAGTTATGACGGCAACAGCCCCATAGGAATAGCAATAAGTACGTTTGAAATGTCAAAATTTACCGTGTGCAATTTTCACTCTGCATCGACAAATTGATTACGGTAGTTCAGGGGAGAGAGTTTTGTATTCTTTTTAAAAAAATGACTAAATTGTTCTGCCGAATTAAAATTAAGTGCATAGGCGATTTCTTTCACTGTTATCGCACTAAACTGCAGCAACCGTTTCGCTTCTGCTATGAGCTGTCCATTAATGATCTCCTTCGCCTTAATCCCGCTACATCGTTTACAAAGTTCGCTTAATCTTCGTGCTGAAATATGAAGCATTTTGGCATACTCCGACACGGCATGATATTGATCAAACTGTGCACTGAGCATTTCCATAAATTTGCGATACAAGATGTAATCCTGACTATCGAAAGTTGCTTCCGCGGTCAGTTTAACGTTCGCAAGTTTAATCATAATAATTTTCAAAAACGCCGCAAGAGCATCCATCTGATTGATATACTGGGGACCACAATATTCTGACAACAGTGCATTGAATAGAAATAACAGCTCTACTACTTCGGTAGTATTAGGCTTCAGATATGGATTTGCACTGGTGTTATTGAACAATACAGCTTTACAGTTACTTGCGCTCGGAGGTGTCTTTTGCCAAAAACAATCCCCAAAGGAAATGGAAAAACCCATTACCGAAGTCTGATCTGAAAAAGCATAGATCTGTCCCTTGGATAAGAGAAAAATGCTATTGTCATGTAGCTCAAATACATTATTATCAATAGAAAGATAGCCGGCACCGGTTTCGACAAAAAAAATACGATGATAGATCAGTCTATTAAATGTTTCATGATCATTAAGGTGGTAATCTATCCGTTTTATAGAAAAAGAATCATCTATTACAGGTTCAATTATAATCTTCTTAGCTGATTTCATACTGTAAAATCAATAAACCTTGACAATCGCTATTGCTCGCTATTTGAAAATATCCATATTCTCGTCATAGATAGGGCTCTTTATATCCAAAAATTTCAGCACACTATGAAATACATGATTTTGGGTCAAGGTTTTATTTGGTTTCAACTGTTTTGAATGATCAGACACCCAGACGATAAAAGGAATCTCGTATTGCTCTTTTGGTGCAATGCTCATCGGCAATCCGTGCATATACAGATTATTTTCACCCAGTGATTCTCCATGATCCGAGACGAACAACATGGCACTGTTATATTCCTTCAATTGCTTTAGATCCTCAATCAGATTATGCAAAATATAATCTGTATAAACAACGGTGTTATCATAAGCATTTATCAATTCTTCTTTAGAACAGTTTCCTAACTCAACACTATTGCAGACCGGCTTAAACTGCTCGAATTGAGCGGGATATTTCTTGCTATATGTTGGTCCATGGCTTGTACTTGTGTGGAGCACAACAAAAATCTTGTCTTTTTTACTGGATGATATCCGCTCCTTTAGACCTGTTAAAAGTACCTCATCGTAAGCACATCCTTCACCTTTACAGTTTGTAGCAAGTTGATCATTCGTTTCATATTCTTTAATATGTACAGGTGGCTCTCCCCAATTACTTGTTCGCCAGATCACATCGACATCATTTCTATAGAGGTAATTTGGCAGGATTTCGTACAAATCATCCGTATTTTTATGTTCCAAAATACATTTTACTCCAGCTGTCGTATAGGTAGAGCAAGAAGTTGCGTCAAAATGATAAAGATTGGGTGTTTTGGAAAGCAGAGGGTTTGTATTCTTCTGATAGCCATACAACGAAAAATTATCTCTTCGAGCAGATTCACCTATAACAAGTACAACTACTGTCTTTTTGTGGTCCGTTATCGTCGCATCCGGCAATAAAATCTCTTTCTTATTTTTTTGGTGTTCATGAATATAAAAGCGCGAAATATTGACGGTATAAGACCAAGGCATGGCAAGTGCACCCAAAGTCTTCGAATTCTTATCGATCCACAACCAATTAGTCGCATTGGCAAATATTAAAATAACGATAAATAATAACGAAAGTGAGGAAGTGATAAAAAACTTCTTTGGTTTATCCTTTACTATTTTGGCTTTAATGATGAAGATACTGGGAATAATACCGAGAAACACGAGATAGACGATCAGTTTCAGGGAAAAGAAACCGCTGGACTCGGAATATCGGGTATTCAAGATATTACCGATCATTGTTTCATCCAAAATAACGCTATAGGTGTTAACAAAATAAACGGCGACTGAATTGATCAGAAAGAACAAAACAAGTATGGATTTCCCGAAACGACGTGACGCCGAAAAAAACAGATAAAGTACAAAAGCATTCATCACCAGCATCAGAACCATTAAGCTACCGATCAGAACAATACCCCCAAAGCTCCTGTAATCAACATTATTAAAAACAAAAGTATAAAATGGAAAATGGAAGAATATAAAATTCAACACACTCATGAAAAGTACAAAATGAACTAATTTTAAGCTATTTTTTAGCATAAACGGTAATGATTTTATAAAGTGTACTAATTAAGCAGATAAATGTAAAATAAAATATTAGCAAATTATCATTAATTATTCTATTGATCAATACAATACTGAAAACGAGGAACAATAATATGAAAATTGGATAATACCGTTTGTTGTTGATCCAGTTCCATATTTTAAATTCCCTGCTAAAAAAAATTCCGAACAGTCCCGAAAGATATCCTATAATACAGCCACTGAGCACGTCTAAAGGATAGTGTGCCCCCAATGCGACGCGGGATAAAGCAAGCATCAACCCAATAAATGTTAAACCTAAAAACCACATTATTTTATAACTCAATCGTTGCGGCATAAAAGCATACATGATAACGGTCAACGTTGTAAATATCGTGATGGAATGGCCAGAAGGCAAGCTATTGTTCCCCAGAAGTATCTTACCGGTAATCAAAAAACTAGTATGATTAAATACTGCTGCGGGTCGTGGCACAGCAAATAGTACCTTTAAAAGGATCGAAAAGAAAGCAGAAATTAGAGATGCTGATATTAATGCCTCCCATAATTTAGGACCATAGCGCAGAAAGACACTCAAAAGCGAGAGACTGATTAAACAGTCTCCAAACTGTGTAAAATTGGACTCAAGATTTGGATATTGCCCCAGATAAGCATTTATCGCGAAAAAGCTACTCTTCTGAATGACGGTATAGCCATATACATTCAATGCATGATTAAAATATAGAAATAGAATGAGCAGAGCTAACAGAATTATAGGTAGAAAGAACAACGATTTTCTAAGCCTAGCATAATTATGGATTATCGTCGAATTAGTATTCATCTTGCACGCGTCTTTTTAAACGCGTAAAGAACGGAACGAATTCTGTAGAAATTTAGAATTTACAAATGCAGCGTAGGCTTTCTTATTCCGTGCCCATTACTGATTCACTTGCCCCTCAAAAAAAGCTTTATCATAAAAGGAAACCGATATTCAACGTATTTTGCTTCATCTCAGAGCACAAGGCTGAAGATCGGTTTCCTTGTCTTACAGTTTTCCCAGCAGCTGTGAAAAAGCGCTGATGACCAAAGTTGGCTCCTCAAGCATAATATTATGACCAGATGCGGTTGTTGCCAGGTGAACAAAGTCGCTTGCGCTCTCATTTATGCATAAGTTAAAACTTGTCCTGTTTAATCTGATCGATTCCCTGCTCGTAAGAAGTAACCTCAAATTCAGGAAATCTATTTCTAAACTTTGAATCATCAAATAGATTATTGTGTTCGTATCGTGGAAGAAGTTCCAAAAGCTCCTTTAACCGCTTATTGAACAGAGCCCCTATTTTAAAGATAAATTTGGGAACTACAGTATATTTGAATTCCCTACCGTAAATATCTGCTGCCATTCTGATAAACTCCCGGTAAGTGGGATGCGCTTTATCCACGGGCAAATGCCAGGTCTGTCCATAGGCATCAGGTGTATTTCCGATAAGTGCAGTTGCTCGGCTTGCGTCGGGAGTCCAAATCAGACTTCGTTTTTTATCGACCCGTAAAGGCACTTTCAGTTTTTTATCCGCTTTGATGTTATCAAAAATTAGGGTATTGGTAATGCTTTGTGTTTTGCCAGGACCATAAAATTCAGGTGCTCGACAAATAACGGCTTCAAGCTGGCCCGATGCTATCTCAGCAAGTACCATTTCTGCAATGTTCCGCCGCACTTTCCCCTTTCTTCCGACAGGAGCAAAGGTACTTTCCTCCGTTAAAACACGATCGTCTTGGGGATACATATATGTATTATCAAAAAAGACAAGCTTAGTACCGTTGATCTTACAGGCATCAATCACATGACGAAGGATAGCTGGAAACTGTTCCTCCCATAGATCCGAACTTATAGGAAGCCCTAAAGTGAAATAGGCAATATTACTCCCCTTCACCGCCTCGATTGCCTGTTCACGGATCAATAGATCCGCAGAAAAAACTTCGTCAGTATCGTTTACTTTTTTTACGTTTCGACTGACAATGCGGATAGCAGAAGTAAAATTTCGCTTTAGCTCGCGCGCCAGTTCTTCTCCAATTTGTCCATTGGCACCCAATATCGTCTGCATAATATTCCTTTTTCTATGTTATGACCACCTGATACCAATATATTGATATTTGTTCAATTTACCGCACCGTTGCGGTTCAATACCGAATAGCACCCGAGCTCAACTTTTCTCAGCGCCCATGACCTATCTTATTAAGGATGTTGCCAGGGACTGCGATACGGTCTTTGCAGTAATTGAGTTGCTTCAGGATCATCGACACATATTTTTTGTATTGGATCATAAATCAAGGGGCGATTCAACTGCATCGACAAGTTTGCCAGAATGCAGCTTGCGGTGGATATATAGCCCTCTTCAATATCTGCTACAGGAAGATGATTATTTTCAATTGCCGATAAAAGGTCAAGCATATGTTGTCTGGTTGCAGGCGCTGTATGCAGCTCGATTCGGTGCTCCGTCAAATCTTTGGGGAACTTCTCTTTTTCTAAGATAACTTCCTGTCGAATGGGCTTGCCTTCTCCGATTGGAATAAATTCATATTTCATCACACTTCCCTTTAAGGTACCCTTGTCACCATATATCACAAATGCCCAGGGGTATTCAGGGTCTGCTGCTGCCCCCCATGTCCTATGCTGCCAGACACAATTAAGATCTTCGTATTCAAATAAGGCTGTCTGCGTATCTGCGATCGTCGATTTCCCTCCTTTTTGCACATAAATGCCCCCTTTCGCATGCACGCTTTTGGGCCATTTAAGTTGGAGAAGCCAACGCACAGTATCAAACATGTGCATTCCCATATCCCCTGTTATTCCATTCCCATAGGCCATAAAAGTTCGCCACCAGCCACCATGAGGCAAACCATCATAAGCCCGCAAAGGTGCTGGACCCGTCCAAAGTTCGTAATCCAGGAAATCTGGAACCGGCTCGATCGGTGGATTGCCGTTCTTTCGCATATGATAATAGCAGCACATTTCCACATGCGAAATCTTTCCAAGTAAGCCACTATCGATCACTCGCTTCTTGGCATCAATGAGATGGGCTGTACTTCTCCGTTGTGTTCCCACTTGAACTTTCCGGTTATATTTTCTTGCCGCACGCCATATAGCATCCCCCTCAAGCACATCAACACTGATCGGTTTCTGCAAATAGAGATGAGCACCCGAACGCATCGCATCAATAGCCTGTCTGGCGTGCCAGTGATCTGGTGTTCCAATGAGAATTAGATCGAATTTATGACTGGCGAGCATTTGCCTATAATCTTTATACAGTTTTGGAACTTTTTTTGAAATTTGACGCTCACTAATCAGCCGCCCAGCTTCCTGCAGCTGATTGTCGTCGACATCGCATATAGCAATGACATCGACATCCCGAACCTGAATTAAACGGAATAAATCACTTTTCCCATACCAACCTGCACCAATCAATCCGACCCGAAAATTTTTAATCGCATCACGAAATGAAAGCCCCTTAACTTCTAAGGCTGATAAAGTTAAAACTGCCCCCGCTCCTTGAATAAATTTTCTCCTATTTAGATTGACCATAGCCATAATTCATTGGTTTATTGCCTAATATAAGAAAAAACAAACGATAAATCAACCTGTTTTAAGCCGCAAAATACGTTACAGGCAAAAGAACCTACCTACAGGAACAAGACCTGCACTTTAAGATCAACAAGTAGCACAGCATTTTTTTCATTTAAGCCAAAATAGCGTAAATTCATATCGAGCTAAACAATTAAGACATGAAAAGAGAAATGGTATTTTTGAAAGTAATATTATTTTACTTTGCCTCCCTCGTGGTGTTTGCTTTCGCTGCAGGCATAACCAAACAAACAATGTTCTCCGATTTACTTTCACTCAGCCTCGCGACATTCCTCAGCTTGGGTTTAATTTACCTGTTTAAAGCTTGGGATAAAATTAGTTTTTCTCAAATTGGGTTAGGATTTAACAAAAAGAGTGTGCTCAATTTTAGCGCTGGCTTATGCTTAGGTATTGTTATGGTCGGCCTTATGGTTATAATACTAACAAATTTTGCCGAAGTATCTTTTAAGAAACAGGCATTTATTGACACTAAATTATTGGCAATACATATTCTTCTTTACTTTTTCGTCGCCTGTCGGGAAGAGTTGGTTTTTAGAACCTATTTCTTATGGCGCCTGAAAGATAAACTCGGCACTGTTGTAGCCTTTTCGATTATGGTACTTGTTTTTATTTTAGAACATTTATTTATCGGTTTTACACTAAAGGCGGCAGTACTGGGTTCAGGACTTGGAGCTGTACTTTTTGGTCTTGCTGTACTAAGAACCCGCAATATTGCACTATCTATTGGACTGCACTTCGGCTGGAACCTAACCCATTGGGCTTTGGGGTTTAAAAATAGCACAGGGTTATGGGTAGAAAGTGTTGCAAAGGGCAGTGAACATCAGTCTGAAAACATCGCGTTTATTGCCTATACGATCGTAATGCTTTTAGGTATTCTGATCGTCTATAAGCTGTCAAAAAAAACATCGTTTCAGGGGAACAATAGTAGCCCGATCGATTAATCCCAAAATCGATGCACAAGCCATCGGTAAAAGCTTTTGCCAACATATAATTCCCTTTATTATATCAGCTACCCTGTAGACACGAAGCTACAACAATCAGACTCACTGCAAGTTCTAAAAATAAAGGCACGGCTTTTGTAAACTACTAAGTAAAAAAAAGTATTATGAGAAGAACGCCTTACACCACATCTGTTATTATATTGCTCGTCCTATGTCTGATTGTACTAATGACCACATGTTCAAAAATTGCCTAAATTACATCCAGTTTGGGCAAAATTGTAAAACCAGTCATGAACGTAATGACGAGTTCATCATTGAAAATAGAGTCTAAAAAAATAGATTCTTAGGCCTTCCCCATGGCTTTCATCAAGCAGATAAATTTCACTTTATTGATCAGGCAAGAACACAATCCGAACAGATTGTGCTAAACTTCGTTATTCCCACAGGTATAATTACAAAAAAGCCCTAGAGCGGGGAACTCTAGGGTCTTAGCCATATATTAACCTATTTTATGAAAAGTATTTGTATCAATAACGTCTTAGTTTTCTATTTATTTTGTACAACATAGAAATTTCTTAAATTTTCTTTTTTTCGCACAAAGGTTCGATTCAATCATTTACCTTATAGAGGTTGGGCTAAACCAATCAATAATCCCTCTACTCCTCTTAGATAACAAAGGCGATAAGCATTTTCGTATTGTACCACCTCCCCTACGAGGACAGCGCCGTGATTGCCAATTAGCCTCCGCAGTACATCATCTAGATCTTCAACGGTAAACATTGCCCGCAAATAGCCCAAGGCATTGACCGGAGCATTTCTATGATCTGCAATTATCGCAGGATCAATAAATCTTGAAAGTTCCAATCGGCTATGTCCATCTGGTGTCACCATCATGGCGATCTCTACATGCTGCGCACCAAGACCAGTCACTCTACCTGCCCATTCACCTTCAATCTGCGCTCGCCCTTCCAGATATAAACCAAGTTCTGAAAAAAAGGAAATCGCGTTGTCCAATGACTCCACCACGATACCCATATTATCCATTCGAAGTAACTTACTCTTTTCCATAATACATTATTTATAAGGAGTTATAATCCCTATTAAAGATACAAAGGAAAATTTTAAAGCGATCATCGCTCCCAGTCTTTAGAATTTATAACTCAGGCCTCCTTTTACCATAAAAGGTGTTCCAGGTGTGAAATGCAATTCAGAAACGGGCTGCTGTTCATTTCTTAATCGAGTTTCGGTCTCAAACTGTGCTTCATTCCATTTGGTGTCAAATACGTTTTGGATCTGCACCAAAAAATTCCATTTTCCCAGGCCATAGTTTAGCAGGAGGTCATTGACAAAATAACCTTTAGCACGTACCGAATTATCTTCTATCGCTGGTTTTGTATTCATATAACGATAGCGCAAGTTGGCCGAAATGCCAAGTGGTAACTTCACAGATACCCCTCCTGTACTTGTTAAAGAAGGCACCAGCGGGATATAGTTTTCGCCTTTAGGTTCATCAATCGCCCGCGCGTAAGCATAATTTATGTCGCCGTCAAAATATAACCAAGGGGTAGCTTGATAGCGTAAACTCAAATCTGCCCCCAGACGTTTCGTTTTCCCCGAAGGCTCTACGACAGCTTCATCCCCCACATACACAAATTCCTGCTGAAGGTACAACCCCCATAAAGCAGGCTGAATAAAGAGGTTATCAGTTGGCTTCCAGATCAAGCCAAGATCTGCACCATAGGAAATGGGCATAATATCTTTTCCATGTTGTTCCATCACCACGCGGATATCGTTGGAATGAAATCCCATACCCGTTTTCAAATATAATTGTGCGCGATGATTGAACGTATATCCAAAGTTAAGCTTTGGACTGATCCTTGTCGCGGAAGCCTCTTGTCCGGCGGGGTCACTTTTCAGCTTATCATGCAAGTTGAAAATCAAATGATCGAGACGTATTGCAGGATTAATAGTCCATTTACCAATACGCCAATCCAGATTACTATAGGCATGCAGATTCATTTCTACGCCCGAAATATGCGAAAGCCGATCCAATAATTCGTCGCGCTGATAAACATGGTTCAGTTGAAGATCTTTGATATCATCCACTCGGAGCCCAAAACCCGATGTCCAAGAAAGCTGACTATGATCAAACTGAAATTGGCGATTGTATTTGTTTTCAATCCCGTACAGGTATCGATCATCAACCTGTTCTATCTCATCGCCATGAATGGGATCTTTCAGAAAAAAAGTGAAATCGGAAAACAGCTGAAATTTATAGCGCGACAAGTAAACATTGCTTTCCCAGCTTTCCTGATCACTGATCAGTGCACGGTATTGCATCGCTAAATTCATGCGGGATGTATTTCCGCCTTCAGTTGAATCGATCGACCCCCAACGGCTAATCAGTCCCTGCCGAACGGCCCGCTCCGGAATCTGACCCGATGCATTTCAGCCCGAACTGAATATGGACCCCTGGAAATTGATATAATGTTTCTCATCGATCCACTGATTATACTTCGCAAATAGATTGACACGACTAAAATTTTGCTTGATGTCAAAAGGACCATTCGAATAATTGAACTCACCTGCGGCATAGGCATACTTATTCTGCTCATGGTTATTCACCAGATTAAGCATGGCTACCGTACGCCAGGAGTCAAAAGAACCTCCTTCAACCTTAAAAAGATTATCATCCAAATGATCCAAGGTTGTAAAATTAACATAACCAGATGTATTCAAATCACCTTTGTCTGCATAATAGGCCCCCTTGCCAAAATCAATATCTTTAACCGTTTCTGGAATAATAAAATGGAGATCTGCATATCCCTGACCGTGCGCATGAGAGACCATATTGACTGGAATACCATCTGCAGTAATGGCAATATCTGTACCGTGGTCATTATCAAATCCACGCAAAAATATCTGCTCAGCCTTTCCACCGCCGGCATGCTGTGCTATAAAGAGCCCAGGAACTTTCCGCAATAGATCTTGTGCCGAATTAACAGGAATCTTACTTAAATCAACTTTGCTCAATGTTTTACTGCTATTGAATGCATCCACCTGAATTTGACTCAACTGCACTTCATTTTTTTGCATCTCGATTTCAATAGGAGACTTCGCTTCTTTTAGGATGTACATCTGATCGAGATAGCCTATCCGGCTCAATAACAAAGTATCCGGAAATGTTCCCGGCTGTACCGAAAAAGTTCCATTCGATGCCGTATGACTATGTTTTATTCCCCGTTGGTAACGTATATTTACTTCTTCTAATTGCTGTTTACTATCCTTATCTTTTACCGTTCCCTGAATTACGTGTTGCTGTGCGTAACTGTGGGTAGCAGCCAGTAAGCCTATAAAAAAGGTAATTTGACGTTTGTTCATATTTTGACGTTTGTTCATAATTTTAAAAAAATTACCATCCCAGAAATAACATCCCCGCACCGCAAATTGACAGGACTGCGCCACTAATGGCGTGTACATATCGATCAAGTTTTTCGGTATCGAGCAAGTTATAGCCATAAATTCCCAACAAGACCATTCCGACCATGGTTACCACTGTCGTAATGGTAAAAGTGCTAATCAGCGTAATCACCTCCGTCATTGAGCGGTGTGCACCTGAAAAAAATAAAAGAGGTATCAATGGTTCCGATGGTCCCATGACGAAAATTGCAAATAATACCAAAGGCGTTACCTTCGTTTTTTGATGATGGTGATGATGCCCTGATGCACTTTTCCCATGGGTATGTTCATGCACATAAACTTCATCACCCATCACATCAAAATGCTTATGGGAATGCTTCTTTGACATTTTCCAGATCCCGTAAATCAAATATCCAAGTCCAAAAATAAATAGTGCCCAACTTGAAACATTGCCACGCACGTCCTGTAACCAGCTGATTTTATTGAGTTGCCATCCAAGATAAACGCCAATAATCCCTAGTATGACCGAACTGAAAACATGTCCGAGTCCACATATAATTGTCCATAATATAGTTTTTCCCAACGACCATTTTTTCGATTTAGACAATACAATAAAGGGCAGATAATGGTCTGGCCCCGATGCAGTATGAAAAAAACTGATCGTAATAGCTGTAATAGCTAATGCATAAAAAGACCGTTGCAAAATAATGTTGATATTTTCTGATCGGTTATTTTTGCTTTTTTTTGCAGTTTTTTCCGATTTGGATTCGGAAATCTAGTTGCGTTTTCTTGAAAAATCCTCTTTTTGAGGCCTTTTCAACTGCTTAATTTGTGTTTTTTATTGCATTGGACACAAGTATCCCAGGTGATCTGTAAAGATTGTACGCCATGGCTTCCATTAGATTTTGTGTATGCATTTTGGCGATCCCCTTATACCTTGCACAGCTTGAGTTGAACCATCGCCGGATGCTCCCGAAGGTCCGTTCAACTTTGAACCTGATCTTGCCGATCAGTTTGTTTCTTAACTTCTCTCTTTCGGTTAACGCTGTTCCTTTCTTTGCCTTATGCAAGATCCTGCTTTTTAGCTTTCCTGATTTGATCAATTCCTCATTTTTAGAGGAACGATATCCCTTGTCAGCATAGATATGGATGCCCTTTGGAAGGTCAGCCGAAGATATTACCTGTTGAAGATTGGCAATTTCATTTACATTTGCTGGAGTGGTTACCACGCCCAGAACCAGGCCTTCTGTATCGGTGACATAATGCTTTTTATAGCCATAACGTGTTTTCCCAGCCTTCTTTATCCAACGAGCTTCATGGTCAACACCCGGGCTCTCTTGTTGGATCAATAACTGTTCACTATTCTCTTTATCCAGCTCAGAATCTTCGCGAGGATGTTCACTACGGTCACTTTCGATCTCGTAAATAACTTTGCCTTTTGGTTTTAGCGGAGAATCAACAATACTGGCATCAACGATAGCTCCACGTTTTACCAATATTTTATGTTTATTCAACTGCTTGTTCAGCTCCTTGAATAGATTCTCATAAACACCCTTTTCTGTCAGCGAGCTGCGAAAACGGCTAATAACACTGTGATCGGGAACCGAATCGTCCAAACTGATGCCAACAAAGCGACTAAAGGAGATACTGTCGTTTATACGGTCTTCTACTTCGTAGTCACTCAGACCATACCAGGTCTGTAGAAGTGTCATTTTGAAGAGGACAAGACCAGAATAACTAGGGCGTCCCATTTTGCTTTCCCCTTTGTGGTAATGCTTGTTGATAATATTTGAAATCGGATGCCAATTTACCAATGTATTGATCTGATCGAAGAATTCCTGCTTGATTTTCCGTCTTTGAACCATGTAATCAACAAAGCTAACTTTTTCTGTCTTTTCCATACCTTAAATATAACGAAAATCAACAAGAAACAAATTAAAAACTTGAATATCAATAAAATAAAAACCAAACACTTTTGCAACGGTCTTATAAAGTGTTGTGTTCATATAAATGATTTAATAGCAAAACAGATGATTAAACTGCTTTCTTCAAGCAATGATTTGTTACATAGGCTATATAGTCGTGTATTGACTCAACCCATGATATTCACCAAAAGAAAAAGGGGATTAACCGAAAATTTTAAAGGAATGGTATAGGATACACTTGTCTGGCAGTCTGTTAGACAAATATTTATTTTGCAGTTCATAAAAACTATGCCACGACTTCTTATCCGTAAATAGCAAGAAAATAGGCAGAATCAGTCCCAAGGCACAGAGCCGAACGGCATATGCTAAATGTTGATCATAACTCAATTCGAATGAGCATTCTTCGATCGATCCGAGATAAAAATCGAAATGGGATTGTGATGAAGCTATTGACGGTTTTGACGCGTTTTTATAGGCAGCATGTGAAAGGACATCCTTGTTTATTTTACCTGTAATAAACATACAGAAAAAAACAATGGGCAATAACATTAAAAGATGTCTTATATACCTATACATAGCATGTCACATCCTTATGGGATTGATGGATCAAATTTATTATAAGTTCGCCCTTTCAGAGTAGCACAAATCTTGAATTTTATAGCCTTTTTATAACCTAGTAAAAAAAATAGGCAGCTATATAAACAAGACAAAAACTTTATTTAAACCAAAAAAAATAGGCAATATAAGATAAAAAACAAGATTTACATGCATAAATCAACAGGCTAAAATTAGCACAAATCACGATTTTATTATCCTATCCTATTATTCATTTATTTTGCGGCTATCGGCCATAAATAAACAAGGATAATCCAAGTTATTTATAGTATAATTTTAAAGGTTTTGTCTGTGGCCAGCAGCAAAATACTGAGTATGCACATAAGCAATGAGTTGTAGAAATGATGGTACTCCTGATGTGCCATAGGCGGCAGATGGAAAATCAACATTCTTTCCTATCTGCTAAATGAAGGTAAACTCCGCTATAGTGAGTTGCGGAAAAAGCTCGTAGGCATATCAGAGCGTATGCTGATTGCTAAATTAAAGGAACTTGAGCAGGACAATCTGATCACTCGAATAGTATATCAGCAAGTCCCGCCAAAGGTAGAATATGAATTAACTGCGCTCGGCCGTTCGCTCGAGGAAATATTAACACTAATGGATAAATGGGGAGAAGATAATCTCCCCGAATCAATGCTTTGATAATGCATAGAGTGCAAATGTGCCTAACCAATGTGACCCCATATAATCATCCTTGGTGGTAATATTGGGCAAAGAGTATTTTAAATGTTTATTCGCCAACTTATGCAAGTAACTTAACTCAGGCAGCGCTTTTGCGATACCGTTTAAACAGTTTGCGCGACTAAAATTAAGTCCATCCAGATGGACCAAATGTCCGTCCGTTCGATCTTTCACGATACCTGGTTCTAAATTGAAATCGGGATTAAACAGATCTGGCATAAAATCCTTTAACCATTTACGGTAATCCTCCTGTTGCAGCACCAAACTCATACAGAGGGCTTCTTCAAGACAAGGAGAAAGAAAGTCGCTTCCACTTGGCTCAAAAGAAATGTTGCAGTTCTTATCCTGACTATATAAACGAGAAGCATTCGTCATTAATGATTTTTCAAACGTCACATTTCCCGTACTTCTTGCATAGTCCAGAGACAGAGAAAGGCCAAATGCCGAATTATCGTGATATCCTGTCCTAATCGGATAGACTAATTTGGGCAGATATTCTTGATAAGATTTTACAACGTGTTTCACCAAGGGTTCAAGATTCGAAGCCCAGCGTTTTGCATCTGTGTCGTCCCAAGTTAATAATTCCTTCTGCAGCTGCAACAACCAGGCCCAGCCATACGTGCGCTCAAAGTTCTTATTGTTCTTATCTTGAAAGAAATCTAATTCAACGGCCACATTTTCCGCCGTAATATTTCGGTTCAATTGGCGCCGAATTTCACCCGAACTGTCCAAATTTGGAAATTCCTTCAAAATATGTACAATTGACCAATACCCGTGTACAGATGAATGCCAGTCAAAACAACCGTAAAAAATTGGATGCAATGTGCGCGGTGCTTTTAGATCACTATCACTACCGAGTACCTGCCCCAACTTATTGGGATATTCCACTTCGATGCAATGCAATGGCAAACTGAGCAAATGCTTGGCTTGGATGCTATCCAAGGTCAAAGGCTGATCATTTGAACTCGTATTTACTTTGATTTCCGAATTATTTTGACATGCAGCAAAAGCAACGGATAGGCAAATAATCCCTAATATTTTTTTCATAAACCTCTATTTTATATATTACTATACAATACTTAATAAAGTAATTGTTCTACCAATTTAGGAACAGCTATTGTCGCCGACTCCTCAAAACACTGTATATTACGTAAAGCCCTGTCACTAGGTATTTTTTTGTCAATTAAAAACGTTTGACAGTGACTAGGCGCAAATTCTTTAAGTCCTGCAGCAGGATAGACCTGTAGGGAGGTTCCAATAATAATCAAAATATCGGCATTCGAAACCAAGCTTATAGCCTCCTCAATGGCTGGCACAGCTTCTCCAAACCAGACTATATTTGGCCTCAGCTGACTACCTTTCTCGCAAAGATCGCCCATCTTAATCTCATCACCGACAATGGGATACACCAAGCGATCATCGATAGACGACTTAGCCTGATCCAAGCGGCCATGCAAATGAACAATATGAGATGATCCCGCCTGTTCATGCAGCAGATCTACATTCTGCGTTACAATACTCACGCGGTACGCTGATTCTAATCTTGCCAGCGCATAATGAGCTGCATTTGCCTGTGCCACCAAAGCTGCTTTCCGTCTCAGATTATAAAACTCCTGGACTAAGGCTGGGTTTTTGTGCCAACCTTCAATTGAAGCAACTTCCATGACGTCATGTCCTTCCCACAATCCATTGGCATCCCTAAATGTAGGTATACCACTTTCAGCCGAAATACCGGCCCCCGTCAATACAACAATATTTTTCTTTTTCATCTTAAGTCTGTTTGTTACTCCATACTATAGTTAAGATTGACTTTTTATATGACTTTCATCATGTCTGTAGATCTGGATCATTCATTTATCAACAAGGATGCATAGTTATCCGGCAGCTCAAGTCGGATAGAATCTTTACTCAAGGCAGCCTTTCGGTTCATATCATCAAAAGAACGTTGGTAATACACAAAAGCGCTATTTGGAATATGCAGTTCACTGGCTTTCTGCACATTGAACTCATAACGATTATTTTTCAGTCTGACATGCTGATAAATTCGGTAAGTAACAACTTGAATCTGCACTTTATCAAATTTTGGAATGACTTTTAAATCTGCCGGTTCATGAAAGTATTTATCGTTGAAATACATAAATTCATTCGACTCAGCGAGTGTTGTTATCTTTAACTTTCCGTCAACAACTTCATTCACTAACGAATCTGCCCGCAACCGCTCGGATTTACTTCCGTCACCGGAAGAACAGCAAATACAAAGAAAAACAATAATTGGGATCAAAACAGTTTTGATTAGATTCATAGGCCTAAGTTATAATAAAAAATGCTTCCTTGCCACAATTCAGGAGAAAATGCATCGAATACCCCCGAAATTGATCAGAATGGTTTACATCACCCATAAAAAAGCCCAGGATATTTTGTTATCCTAGGCTTCTTTTCAATGCTAAGCGCAATCCAACCTCTTAAAGGTTATTTTCGATAGCACCCACTTTCTCGCGATATAGTTGTATTGGCCCATCCAACAACACAGCGATAACGGTCATATTTTTATCCAAGCGCTCCACTGGTGCCTGAATGTAAATAATACCCGGGATGCTACTCCAATAGAGCTTATTGAAAACCTCATGGTTTATCATGGAACCGTCACCGACCACCCGGATCCTAGCGACTCCATTTTTAACACCTTTTAATGCAATTGGGCCAGTAGGTTTTCCCTCAACAAATAGATACAAGGTCTGGCGATCTTTGGAAAGTGCACTTAATCCTTCATAATGTCCTTCCGGCAAGCCTTTTCCGGTCTCATAAAGTGCTTCGGCATGATCCTTAATCCACTTTAATACCGTCGGATTAGTCGCATTACTACTCGGCAATTTCGTATCTAAGCCATCCACAGTTAACCCGGAATTATCAAAAATATTTTTTCCTGCATGCAGTGTTGACGCGATCTGACCTAAAGCACGATCTGTCAACTTATTATCCAGCACAGATTTCAACGTAACTTCAGTCTCCTGAGGCGCAGTCCAACGAAGCGCTTCCGCAAAGTTCAGTGCAATAACGGTAACATCCTGATCAAAGTTTACTTTCGTCAAGTCTACTCGAACGGTTTCATTTTCAGATTTAACACTTACTTTCGCGGATGCATCACCGACAACTGAAATGCTTTTAATGGCCGAATGATTGACTAAACCTTTGAGTTGCAATTCGGGTTTCTTTTCATACACATACAGATAAAGTGTTTTTCCGTCTTTTGATAAAGCAGATTTCCCACCGTAGTTCGCAAAAGGAATACCGGCTCTTGTACCATAGATCGCAGCCGCATGCTTATTCGTCCATCGCCCCAGCTGTTTTAAAATATTTAATTGCTCCTCAGGGATCGTACCGTCTGCTTTTGGACCAATATCCAATAATAAGTTTCCACCCATAGAAATACAATCGACCAACGTTCGGATGATCATATTGGGTGATTTGTACTTTTTATCAAAGGGTTGATAGCCCCAAGAATCATTCATCGTGTAACAGAGTTCCCAAAATTTAGCATCAGGGCGCGTGACCGGAATCCCTTGCTCAGGTGTATCATAATCTCCATGATGATTCAATCGCGAGTTTATAATAATATTCGGATTATATTTCCGCAAAAGATTTAAGGTCTCTTTGGCTTTCCACTCCTCGGCACTATGCTCCCAATCCCCATCAAACCAAAGTAATTCCGGCTTATATTGTTCGGATAGCTCGGTCAATTGCTTTTGGTAATATTTCACATAATTATCCCAGCGCGCAGGCTCGCCTTTCAATTCATAACGCTTTCTATTGCGCGTAAAAACATCATAATATGGGTGGCTCCAATCGGGTAACGAATAATACAGTCCAGTGTGCAAGCCCTCTTCTTGTATTGCTTTCACAAACGGTGTAATTACATCCTGTTTTGCAGCCGCGTCTTGTAATGTAGTGATCGCTTTATCAGCCTTCGTATTCCACATCGAGATTCCGTCATGGTGTTTGGTCGTAATCACCGTGTATTTCGCACCAGCTTCTTTAATCAATTTGGCCCATTCCTTGGGTTTATAATCCTTGGCTGTAAACCCATTAAGCTGTTTGATATAATTGTCGTGGTTAATATAATTATTGAAGAATGACCAAGATTCTGAGATTCCATCTACAGAGTAAATACCCCAGTGAATAAAAATACCCAATTTGGCATCTTCAAACCAATCCATTTTTTGCGTTGATACATTGTTCTGAGCTGAAACGTTTAAGCACGCAGACGCCAAAAGAACAAAAAGAGAAATCTTTCGAAACTTCATAAGCTATTTTATCGATTACATAACGAGTTTAAGCCGGCAAAATACACATAAATCAGCAAATTCCAATTGTGTAAGGGATAAATTACGTTGGAGAGCGGTTGAAATCTAACATTATATTTTTCTCGAGCTCAAACTTAACACATGCAGGGAATATTCTTATAACTTAGACGGATCCAATAGGGACTTTATAGGGACCTCATTCGGACTTCATTCGAATAAAACCGTGTAAAGTCCCTTTTTAATACCTATTAAATCGGTTGTGAGTACCTATTAAATTTGATGCTTATAGCGCTATGCCCTATCGTTGAATTTATCGAGGGTGTAACGGTACAAAAATCTTCCATTTCGAGCATCAAAATATGAACTAGTCTCGATCATTTTTATCCATTTGTGTGTGCTTACAAAAACTTCATGTATATTTGGCAGGTATGATCGAATTATATACAGATGGGGCTTCAAGTGGAAATCCGGGCCCTGGGGGCTATGGAACAATCTTAAGAACCATTTATACAGGCGATAATGAGGCCTTTAAAGGCAAACTTATCGAAAAAGAGTTTTCGGGCGGTTACCGCAAAACAACTAACAACAGGATGGAATTGATGGCTGTGATCGTTGGTCTCGAGGCGCTGAAAAACCTGCAACAACAAGTTACCGTATATTCTGATTCCAAATATGTCATTGATGCCATCGATAAGAAATGGGTATATGGTTGGATACAAAAAGGTTTTGCGGGAAAGAAGAATAAAGATCTTTGGTTGCGTTTAATGAGTGCCTATAAGCTTCATAACGTACGCCTTGTGTGGGTAAAAGGTCACGCTGGGCATCCGTTAAATGAGCGTTGTGATCGCTTAGCTGTAGCGGCCTCCAAAGATAAGGCAAATTGGAAAATCGATAGTGTTTTTGAGATTGAAGAAGGCAAATAAAAACGGGGCATTGTACAATGCCCCGTTTTTATTATTCCAATGCGATTATTCGCCGCTTTCTTTAGCTGCCAAGTATCTTTCAGCTTCCAAGGCTGCCATACAACCTGTACCTGCAGCAGTGATTGCCTGACGGAAGATATTATCCTGAACATCACCACAAGCAAAAACACCCGGTATGTTTGTAGCAGTACTATCTGGTTTTGTGATTAAATAGCCTGTTTCATCCATATCCAGTACACCTGTGAAAAGCTCGGTATTAGGCTTATGCCCAATAGCAACGAAGAAACCTGTTACTTCTAGATCTTTTTCAGACTGGTCTTTATTGTTAATAACACGTATTCCGGTCACCACTTGACCATCTCCTAAAACCTCTTTTGCCTCAGAATTGTAATGAACTTCAATATTTGGCGTATTCATCACACGGTGCACCATTGCTTTTGAAGCACGGAACTCATCCCGACGAACCAACATATGTACCTTTGAGCATAATTTTGCGAGGTATGTAGCTTCCTCTGCCGCTGTATCCCCAGCGCCAACAATAGCAACTTCTTGGTTTTTAAAGAAAAACCCATCACATACAGCACATGCTGAAACACCAAAACCGTTGTATTTTTGTTCAGATTCCAAGCCTAACCATTTTGCTGTAGCTCCTGTTGCAATAATCACAGTATCTGCGGTTACTTGTACTGTTCCATCGATCTCAACACGGTGTACCTCACCAGTAAAATCTACTTTAGTCACATATCCAAAACGCACTGAAGTTCCGAAGCGTTCAGCTTGCTCACGTAAATCTTCCATCATCACCGGTCCAGTAATACCTTTTGGATAACCAGGAAAATTGTCCACCTCAGTAGTTTGTGTCAATTGTCCTCCTGGAACAATACCGGTATAAACCACTGGTTTCATATCCGCACGTGCAGCATAAATTGCTGCAGTATAACCTGCTGGCCCCGAACCAATAATCAAACACTGTACATGCTCCACTTCTTGTTTGAATTCCATAATCCTTTTTCTAAGCTATTAATTAACGTTATTTTTTAAATTTATCTTGCAATCCTTTCAACATATCTAAAGAAATGTTCTGCGGCGCTTCTTCTTTTTGCTGATTGAATTCCTTTTTCGCAAGTTTTTTATCTTCTACAGAATGTGTGGCTGCTGCTTTTGCTTTTTGCTCACTCTTTTCCTTTTTATACCGATTCCAGATATTCTCTAAGACCTTCTTGGTATACAATGGAAAATCACCATTCTGCATCCAAGCATAGTAACTAGGCTCCTGCTCAAATACTTCGATAATAGGTTTTCCTTTATGTTTACCAAAATTGATCGTTTCCAATCCTTCCGCATTATATACAAGACGTCCGGCAAAATCCACTGGCTTGCTTAGATTGGTAAATGCATGAAGAGCTTCGACATCGTTCACTACCGGATAAGAGACTACACCATGTTTATCTTCAAATGCTGCCCCCTCATATTTCGTCAACTGTGCTTTCAATACTTCATATGTTGCGCGAACATCAGCTTCAGCCGTATGTGCATTTTCAAGATTTTCATTGCAGTAAAACTTGTATGCCGCTTTCAAGGTTCGTTGTTCCATTTGATGGAAAATGTTTTGAACATCTACAAATGCCCTTCCCTCCAATGAAAAATCAACGCCCGCCCGCAAAAACTCTTCCATAAGCATAGGGACATCGAATTTATTGGAATTATATCCCGCCAGATCTCCATTCTCAATAAAAGCCGCAAGCTCCACTGCTATTGCTTTAAAATTAGGAGCATCCTTCACATCTTCATCATAAATACCATGAAAAAAAGAGGATTCTGCGGGAATAGGTATTTCTGGATTGATCTTCTTTGTATAGACTGTTTCTTCACCATTGGGCATCACTTTCAAAAATGATACTTCGACAATACGATCGGTCGCCACATTAACACCTGTAGTTTCCAAATCGAAAAATACCAATGGTCTTTTTAATTTTAATTCCATGCTGGATAATACGCTTTTTTATCAAAAACCAAAAATACAAAGTAGTATTCGATTTTTGTAGTCTAAGAAATTTAATTTACAACCGCTTGATGAACTGATTCAGCTTGACTGATTTTACCAACAACAACTTTCACCATTGCATCAAAGTCCAGGTATTTATTGGCAAGGTCCCGCACCTTCTCTGGCGACATGTTTCGGATCTGTTCCATATAATAGGAATAATACGCTAATGTCATCCCATTTAACAAAACACTTTTAAACTTGTCCGCATGCGAAAAGATACTTTCCAATGAACCCAACATAGAACCTTCCATATAGGTTTTAACGAGATTCACCTCTTCCTCGGAGGCCAATGTTGTTTTCAACAAATTGATCTCCTTTTCTATTTCTGTCAAGGTTGCATGCGTTACGTCTACCCCGACTTCAGTTACAATGGTCATAAAACCAGTATGCTTCAAGGTTGCGACAGCCGAACCAATACTATAGGTATACCCTTTTTCTTCACGAATATTTCGCATCAGACGGGAACCAAAAAAACCACCCAACAAAGTATTGACAAACTGTAGTGCAGGATAATCAGGATGTGTCCTTCCAATCGTCTGGCAACCTAAACGAATGGCTGACTGCAATGCATTTTCTTTTTCCTCGTAAACCAGATCATTAGATCCTTGCGCCAAAACAGGCCCATTCAAAGAAGAGTCAATAGCAGCTCCCTTCCAATCTACGCCAAAAATTTGTTCCAGTTCTTGCAATAGCTCATCCGAAACATTACCTGAAACAATTAAGGTACAGTTACTAGGAACAATTTCCTGTTGGTACAATTCGATCAACTGCGCACGTGTAATCGCATCATAATCTTCCAGTTTTGGTGTACGTCCGTAACGATTATTCTTACCAAAGATCAAGTTATAGAATTTACGTCGCGCCAGATAATCATTTTTCTGAATAGAAACTTGAAACTTTTGCTTGTTATTACGTAAATAAGTATCCAATTCCTGTTGTGGAATCGATGCTTCCGTCAGAATATCTTTTACAAGCGGCAAGAGCACTTGACTATGTCTATTCAATGTATAAAGCGACAAAGAAGTTACGTCAAAAGAGTATTCAGGAACGAGAAATGCACCATAGAAATCTACTTTATCTGCGATCTCTGCACTGGACATGGTATTTGTTCCCTCTTTAAGTAAGGCGCTTAAAGCACTATTTAACAACGGGTTTTCAATCTGCCCGTCAAGATAGGTATTCTCAAAGATCCATTCTATTCGCACAAGCTCTTGCTCGGGCGACTGGAAAACATAGACAGGCAATCCGTTTGCAAACTGCTTCTTAATTGGCTCTTTCAAACTTATATTTCCAATTTCACGGAACTCAGGTGCTTTGGTTCTATCCAACATGTACAGCCTCCTCTTCTTTTGATTTATACATTAATATAGAAGCATTCTCCGGTCTAAAAATAGCCTGAGCTTGCTGTTGAACTTCCTCAGCACTCACCGACAAATATTTTGAGACCTCCGTGTTAATGCCATCTGCATCACCCAATAACTCATGGAAAGCCAAGTTCATGGCTTTATCCAAAATAGATAGTTCCGCGAACACATTTGTCGATTCGATCTTATTCTTTACTTTTTCCAATTCAGCTGCAGGTACCAACTCGGATTTTATGACCTCCAATTCGGCCCAGACTGCACGTTCAGCTTCTTCTAACGAGATACCTTCCGATGGTTTTCCTTCAATGACAAAGAGGTTATTGTCGATACTTCCCATTACATAGGCGTTTATTTCACTAAATAACTGCCCCTCTTTTACCAATCGACGATACAAACGTGAGGAAGATCCTCTTGATAAAATATCCGATAAAAGATCCATTGCGAAATACCCTTCTTCCAATCTTGCGGGGCCATGAAATGCCATGTAAAGTGCATCTAAAGGCACTTCTGCCCAAGTAGTCTCACGCCTTATCTCCTCTTGCGCCGGCTCTTTAGGCAATTGACGATTGTATTTTTCGCCAGCCTCAATATCGCCAAACCACTTTTGGGTCAAAGCCTTTACTTCTTCAAAATGTACATCTCCCGAAACAACCATAATTGCACTCTGTGGATTATAATGTAATTTGAAGAAAGCTTTTACATCTTCCATGGTAGCCTCTTCAATATGGCTTAACTCTTTTCCGATAGTCGCCCAGCGATAAGGATGTACCTGATAAGCTAATGGCCGCAATTTTAACCATGCATCGCCATAAGGTTGATTCAAATAACGCTGTTTGAACTCTTCACTCACAACATTTCGTTGCACCTCAAGGCTCTGTGCTGAAAAAGCCAGACTTAACATCCGGTCGGACTCAAGCCATAATGCTGTTTCGAGATTTGAAGAAGGCAAGGTAATGTAGTAATTTGTGATGTCGTTGCTTGTGAATGCATTATTTTCACCACCTACTTTTTGCAATTCGGTATCGAAGTTCGGAATATTGATACTACCACCAAACATCAGGTGTTCAAATAAGTGTGCAAATCCGGTCTGTTCCGGAGACTCATCCCTTGCGCCCACATCATACAAGATATTGACACAAGCCATGGCCGTATTATGATCCTCGTGTACCAATACACGCAGGCCGTTTTCTAACGTAAATTTTTGATAAGAAACCATCTGATTTTTCTTCGATGTTTTTTAAATCCAGTTTATACCTTTTCGTAGTAAAGCTAAGGTTTTGGCTTCTTCTGAGCCTTCTTCAGGACGATAATCGTACACCCAATTGGCCTGGGCAGGTAGACTCATCAGGATCGACTCAATTCGACCATTCGTTTCAAGTCCAAATTTAGTCCCCGAGTCCCATACCAAGTTAAATTCGACGTAGCGTCCGCGGCGGATTAATTGCCAATTTTTTTGTTGATCAGTAAAGGCTTTATGTCGATTTTTCTCGACCAAAGCGGTGTAGGTTGGTGCAAACGTACGGCCAAGATCACACGAAAAAGCAAAAATATCTTCCATGCTCATCCCCGTTTTTTCAGTATTCAACTTATCGTAAAATACACCTCCTATTCCCCGTGTTTCCTGGCGGTGTCTGATATAAAAATAATCATCCGCCCAATTTTTAAATTTTTCATAGAAAGTAGTATCATGACGATCACATACATCTTTCAGCTGCTGATGAAAATAACGGGCATCCTCTTCATCGACATAATGCGGCGTTAAATCGATTCCACCACCAAACCAACGAATCTGATCGTTTAGTTCAAAATAGCGGATATTCATGTGTATAATAGGGACTAAGGGATTATTGGGATGAATGACGATGGATACTCCGGTCGCAAAAAAATCATCTTCTTCTACAGCAAATGATTTCTTGATTGCTTCGGGTAATTTGCCATAGACAGACGAAAAGTTAACACCTCCCTTTTCCAAAATTTGACCATTCTGAATGATCCTGGTACGACCTCCGCCACCACCTTCACGTTCCCACAATTCTTCTTCAAAGCGCGCCGATCCATCTAATTTCTCCAACGCCTGACATATTTCGTCCTGAATTTCTTTATAAGCTAAAGCAATCGCTTCTTTTGTTATCATCTACTCTATTGCTACTTTATTATGTTAATTTTTCGCTTAATGCTTGAATAATTTTAGATGCAGGAAGGTGTTCATACAAAATTTGGTGCACGGCATCGCATATTGGTAGTTCCACTGCATATTTTTTTGCATATTCCTGAATACATGCCGAAGCGTAATACCCTTCTGCCACCATATTCATTTCCAATTGGGCAGATTGTACGCTGTAGCCCTTTCCAATCATATTTCCAAAGGTTCTATTTCGGCTGAATTGAGAATAGGCTGTTACCAATAGATCCCCTAAATAAGCCGAAGTATTCACATCCCGGGAAGTATCACCGTCCACTTTACCGACGAAACGACGCATTTCGCGAATTGCATTGGATACTAACACCGCTTGAAAATTATCACCATAACCCAAGCCATGACAAATACCACCAGCTAACGCATATATATTTTTCAATACTGCACCAAACTCTATCCCTAGAACATCTTCCGACAGAATCGTCTTAATGACCCTCGAAGATAAAAAGGAAGCAACCAATGCAGCACTATCTAGGTTTTTACAGCCGAACGTTAAATAAGACAGTTTGCCTAAGGCAACTTCCTCCGCATGGCATGGACCACCAACCACACAAATCTGCTCAATATCTACCTCATAACGTTGCTCCAAAAACTCACCGATAATCAAATTATCTTTGGGAATAATCCCCTTAATGGCCGAAACGACAATTTTATTTCTAAAATCTTCCTTCGTCACATTTGCCAGTGCATCCTTCAAATAAGCCGCAGGCGTATTTAAAATGACAATGTCCGAATTCGTAATTACATTTTTTGCATCGGTATCAATCGTCGTAATACTAAGATCAACCGAAACACTGCTCAGGTAAGTCGGGTTGTGTTTGAATTTTTGAATATATTCTGCATCTTCTTCCTTTCTTACCCACCAAAAAATATGCTTGTCTTGGTCATTTTCGCATAGCATCTTGATCATAGCCGTAGCCCAACTTCCGCTACCAATTATACCAATCTTTTTCCCCTGCATGTCTTTAATTTGTTTTCGATAGCAAATATACTTATTTACTCCTTAGATATACGATTCACGCGGTGAGATATGATACTTTCGTTACTTTCTAAGTGAATAAGCGTTGCCAAAAGCCTATTTTCAAACCGACATAATATTCTTTATCTTCTAATTTCACGGGGTAAACAGTAATAAAATCATGCTGGTCAGGATTACCTCTACCTGAAATTAAATCAAATTCGTGGCGATGAAAAGGACAGATTACTTTTCCACGCTCACACCAGCCATTTTTCAGTGGTGCTCCAGCATGAGGGCATTTTCGGGAGAAAGCAAAGAGTTTGTCTTCAAACCACGTTATGCAAATAATTTTTCCACCGAATTCATGTTCGCTGATGCCCTGATTTTTCAGAAAATCGGCATGTTCAATTTTGTACCAATGAACCATTCGACAAGATAGCTAAAAATTACAGTGAATTTTCTATCTTTGTGCAATTTCAAAAATTTGCACTATATATGGCTTTACAATGCGGTATCGTAGGTTTACCAAACGTCGGTAAATCAACATTATTTAACTGTTTGTCGAACGCGAAAGCGCAAGCGGCTAACTTTCCATTTTGTACAATTGAACCAAATGTTGGGGTAATTACCGTACCGGATGCCCGTCTCAATAAATTAGCTGAATTAGTCAACCCACAACGTGTTGTTCCAAATACAATCGAGATCGTCGACATCGCAGGTCTTGTAAAAGGAGCTTCGAAAGGTGAAGGCTTAGGCAACCAATTCTTAGGAAATATTCGTACGACCAATGCTATTATTCACGTTTTAAGATGTTTTGACGACGGAAACGTGATCCACGTTGATGGTTCGGTAGACCCGATCAGAGATAAAGAAATCATTGACACCGAATTACAGCTTAAGGATTTGGACACTGTTGTTAAACGTATCCAAAAGGTTGAAAAAATGGCTAAAACAGGCGGCGACAAAGACGCAAAAAGAACATTTGACATCCTATCGATCGTTAAAGATCATCTTGAGGCAGGCAAATCTGCACGAACTGCAGCGATTGAAGCTGAAGATTTTGAGTTTATTCAGGATTTAGCATTATTGACCGCTAAACCTGTACTTTATGTATGTAATGTAGATGAAGGCTCCGTCAACACAGGAAACGCTTATGTCGAACGTGTTAAGGAAGCTGTAAAAGACGAAAAAGCAGAAGTATTGATTATCTCTGCGCAGATCGAATCCGAAATTGCACAACTGGAAAGCTACGAAGAACGCAAAATGTTCTTAGATGACCTTGGCCTTGAAGAATCTGGCGTACACAAGCTGATCCGCGCCGCATATTCGCTTTTAAATCTGGCAACTTATTTTACTGCTGGTGTACAAGAAGTCCGCGCTTGGACGATTGAGAACGGATTTACAGCACCTCAGGCTGCAGGTGTCATCCACACAGATTTCGAAAAAGGATTTATCCGCGCTGAAGTAATTAAGTATGACGATTTCGTCACACTTGGCTCCGAAAATGCAGTAAAAGAAGCTGGAAAATTATCAGTGGAAGGAAAAACATATATTGTCCAAGATGGCGATATCATGCACTTCCGTTTTAACGTATAACCATCCCGCCTGTTCAAACAAGTGAACATAAAAAAGAGGCGAACACTTTTGAAGTGCTCGCCTTTTTTAAGTTTTAATCTTCTCCCTTTTTATTGTCAAAACTATGCCCCACCTAGCGGACGGGCTATTATCAAATTCGCCCTGTAAGCACAGTGAGTCCACGTTGAGTCCACGTTGAGTCCACCTTTTTGTTGTACAGTCACCATGCTTTCACCGTAGTCGAACCCCGCTCGCAGGGCGAAGTAAACACCTCACTGTTGTCAAGCAGCTCCATAGAAGCCTCTACTAAAAACACTTTTACGTTAAGCAAGGGTTACACGACTTGCTATTTAACAAAATAGCGATGCTCAATCACCTCTACTTTTTTGATATCCTTATCTTCTAATACTTTCTTAACATCACAATGACCCGTTACGCCACGATAGATCAAAGCTCCACCAAGGGTTAGTCCAGACAATCCAGTAAGTGGGGATTTAAACAGTTTTTTAACACCCAAGCCCAATATGAATCCGCCGGCAATCACCGACAGAACACGCTCAGAGGTGCCAATATTTTCTTCGATACAATCGTCTTCGATCTTCGTTTTTATCTTATCAAATGCAAAGTTTAGTAGGTTACTCATAATTATCTCTATTTTTTTTTCGTCTATGTTATAAACAAATGGTGTCCTAAAAAAGTTTAGGAATAGAATAATAGTTTTTTATGTTGTTTCTCCGACGACATCTCTTATATTCGTATTTAACAAATTAGAAATACATGCAAATCAAAAAATATTCCGGTGAATTAGTTCCATTTAATGGTGACTCGCTGCGCCATTCGCTTTCTCGTTCGGGTGCCAATGCCGACCAGGTCAAACAGGTCTACGATAAGGTACTCAACGAAATATATGATGGCATTTCAACAAGAGAGCTCTATCAGCTGGCCTTTGACACGTTGAAAACAGTACGAAACTCCTTCGCAGCACGCTATAGCCTAAAAAAAGCCTTACGTGAATTAGGACCGGAAGGCTTCTACTTCGAAAAATACATTGCTCACCTATTGCGATCCATCGGCTATGAAAGTACCACGGGGCAGACCGTGCAGGGGCATGCTGTTTCGCATGAATTGGACGTTGTCGCCTATAAGGACGGCAAACTCATTACCGCGGAATGTAAATTTCGAAACGATATTGACGCTAAAATATCGGTAACAACGCCGATGTATTATCTTTCCAGATTCAACGATATCAGCAATATCAAGTATCAGTTTTTTGGGAAGCAGCTGCAGTTTCAAGAAGGCTGGCTGATTACCAATGCTTACTTCACTTCCGACTCGATTGATTTTGCCAAATATTATAAGATCAACCTGCTCTCTTGGGATTACCCCAAAGAAAATAGCATTAAAAAAAGAGTAGATAAAGCAGTTTTTTATCCGGTCACTTGTCTAACAACTCTTTCAGATCTTGAAGAACAACAACTGCTCAAAAATCAGCTTATTTTAGTGAAAGATATCGTCAGTAATCCCGAAAAATTGGATCTTCTAAACTTAACAAAAGAACGGAAAGAAAAGGTTTTAAATGAGGCTCGCGAACTCATAAACTATCAAGTGGAAGAAGAGTATTAATAACATACTAAAAAAAGCATTATGTCTATCTGTCCAAACAGGTATACATAATGCTTTTTTAGTAACCGATAGTACTCTTACAGCTTGGTTGGATGATAGATCTTGCCATATTTTGCAAGCTCGCTTAAATCTGTTTTTTCCCAAAATATACCATAAATAGCCGCTCCGGAACCCGACATAGAAGCATATATCGCTCCTTTTTGATATAAAGTTTCTTTGATTTCTTTCAACAATGGGTAACGCTCGAAAATACCATCCTCAAAATCATTACGAATATGAAACTTCCATTCTTGGATAGGTAAACGAATTGCTTCTTCCAAATTAACTTCGGGCACCTTAGGATCTACACCAGCATAAGCTTCAGCTGTAGAAATATGAATATTTGGCATAATGACTGCAATATGGTAGCCATCCAAATTTAGATTTAAGTCTTTAAAATCAGTCCCAATGCCTGTTGCAAAAACAGGATTATTTGCAATAAAAAATGGGCAATCGGCTCCTAACTTTGCGGCATACCCCGCTAGTTGCTCTTCTGTAAGATTCAATTGAAAGAGCGTATTGAGCCCTTTCAAAACAAAAGACGCGTCGGCAGAACCGCCCCCTAAGCCTGCTCCAATCGGAATTTGTTTGATCAAATCAATTGAAACGGGCGGAATGCCATAATCTTTTTCCAACAATTCAAAAGCTCTTATACAAAGGTTATTACGGAGATTTCCTGGGATATGTTCTCCTTGAATATTTAGTGTTGTCTCCGTAGCAGTCGTATCCAATAATTCGATAATATCGTAAATTGGAAGTGGATAAAAAACACTGTTCAGCTCATGATATCCATCCGTACGCTTGGCAATTACTTGCAGTCCAATGTTTAGTTTAGCGTTTGCAAAAAGTATCATGTGAAATGCTCTAAATCGTATATTTTTAAATTAATAACTTACCAATGAAAAGATATTATCACTGAATCTGGATAATCTTCCTTTCGCCTTTAGGAAGTCTAAAGAGATGATAAAACTATAAGCGACGATCTCGCCACCAAGTCTTTCAATAAGTTTACTGGCAGCAACGACGGTACCCCCTGTTGCTAAAAGGTCGTCGTGAACCAATATGCGGCTTCCTTTTTCAAAAGCATCTTCATGGATTTCAATCGTTGCTTGGCCGTATTCCAATGCATAAGATTCAGACACGGTCTTAAAAGGTAATTTACCTTGTTTTCGAATTGGAATAAAAGGCAAGCCCAGCCTATTGGCAAGTAAAAATCCAAATAGAAAACCCCGGCTCTCAATTCCAGCAATAGCATCTATCTCTATTCCTTGCAATTGATCAATAATCGCATCAACCATTTCGCTACACAATGCCGCATCTTTCAACAAAGGGGTAATATCTTTAAAGACAATACCAGGTTTAGGAAAATCCACAATATCCCGGATTTCCAGTTTCAATTTATCTTGAATCATTCTCAAAAATTAAATAAGGCGCAATCTTCGCAATCGCAAGATCTGAAAGTGTTCCTATTTTTGTCAAATCTTCTATATTGACATAACTTCCATGTTGATCCCGATAATTGACGATTAGTTTCGCATCTTTAGGGCTAAGATACGGATGTTTAGCCAATGAATTTGCATCAACTTTATTAATATTGATTTTTTTGATTCCATCTAAATTAGCTACAACAATATAGTCTTTAATTAGATCATACGTTTCAGCCGTAACTCCATAAACCTCCTTTAACTGTTCTATACGATAGAAACCACCAAGAACATCTTTATATTTCAAAATGCGTTTGGATAGAATTGAGCCTATCCCTTTAAGACTGATTAATGCCGTGGTATCACAGGTATTAATATCGATAAGTTCAGCTTTATTTCTTTCAAATTTATCATACAGCAAAGGCGCTCTGTCCTGTTGTTTCGTTCGTTCCGAATCGGGAATTGTTTTTATTTGGATGTAAGGCTCTAATCTCTTGTAAAGTCGGTCATTAATGGAGTAGATTTTCTTCAGATCGGTTTTTACCTTAAATCGCCCCCCCTTTTTTTCATAATTTTTCAGTACTGCAATCTGTTTATCAGAAAGTCCCAACTTATGCCAGTCAGCGTGAGGTAAATTATTTGGATCAAAATAAAATAGCTTTTCATCATCTAAATCTGTAGTCGGCGAGATGGATACAACACTTTCGTTTTTATTCACATAGGGGCTATTAAACTCCTGTTTGTTGGGTGTACTGGAAATCTCTATAGAATCGTGAAAGGACTGTTCAAAAAGTTTGGCCTGATTTGGAATAGGATCTCTCGTATTACGTTTAATCAGCGTATAAATCGTCGCAAACAAAACGATAATCACCAAAATAATGAAAAATCCATTTTGTTCTGTTTTACTAAATTTAAAATAAGCCAATAGCCTTTTCATAAGCCGCTAACAATTGGGTTGTTTAAATTTAATAAATTATAAGGAAAATAAAAAGGGAATTATTAAAAAACAATTCCCTTTTTATTAATTATTATCTACAAAGAGATTTATAACTTTGACTTATCAACTTTTTCAACTTGACTACCGTCTTTTAAGGTTTTGGAAATCGCATCAAATGGTCTAGAAACGACCTCGTCTCCTTTTTTAAGTCCTGAAGTAACAATGATATTTTTATCATCCTGAATACCTGTCTTAACCAAAACCTGCTTAACTATTTTATCTTTTAGGACAAATACATATTCATCAACTTTCTTATTTGTATTTGTAGAGTCTTTATCGTCAGAGCGCACGGTTACCGATTGAATCGGTACAACCAGTCCTTTATCGTGTTTTGTAAATATCTGAACTGTTGCAGACAAACCCGGTTTAAATGGCGATGCCACATTCTCTTTCATCAAGTCTTGATACGATTCTGCGCTGATGCGAACTTTTACATTAAAATTTGTCACCTGATCTGTCGATGATGTCGCCGTAGTTGTCGTTGCGATGTTTTTAGACGAGCTAGCGATTTCGGTCACAACACCTTTAAACTTTCTGTCCTTAAAAGCATCGACTTCAATCTCAGCTTGATTCCCTACTCTTACATTGTTAATATCATTTTCATTTACATCGACATTAACCTCCATCGAACTCATATTGGCGATACGCATAATTTCTGTACCTGCCATCTGCGCCGTTCCAACCACACGCTCTCCCTTTTCGATAGACAAGAGAGAAATGATGCCATCTGATGGCGCGTAAATTGTCGTCCGATTTAAATTATCTTGTGCTTCTTTTACTGAGGCTTGTGATTGATCAATACCATATTTTGTAGAACGTACAGTCTCTCTTTGTGCTTGGATAGAAGCCTGTGCTGCATGATATTCTGCCGAACTTTTATCCATTTCTGAGGCAGAAATAACACGTTTTTCAAAAAGTTCCTGATTCCGTTTATAGGTAGCAGCTACATTTTTGAAGTTTTCTTCCTGTTGTTTTAATTGCTGTTGCGCAGCGGCTAAATTGGCTCGCTGTGAATTCATTGCTGCAACAGATCGATCATAACCAGATTGCAAAATATCTGGTTTGATCCGACAGAGTACTTGTCCTTTTTTAACAAAATCACCCTCTTTAATATTAAGTTCTACAACCTCTCCAGATACCTCTGAACTCAGTTTAACCTCCACTTCAGGCTGAATCTTCCCACTTGCAGAAACTAATTCATCAACATCCATCTCTTTTACTACATCCACCGCGACTTTGGTAATCTCTCCTTTGCCAAACCAGCCTGCTTTAAAACCTATAAAACCAAGGACTACCAAGAGCACAACTATTATTAATATAATTTTTCCAATGCTACGTTTTTTCTTTGCCATTTCTTTTGTTAAATCAAATAGGTTAATTGTTATCGAATTGAATTGGATTTCCGAGGTAATAATCAATGATCTTTGATCTGAATATTACGTTATATTTTGCTTGAATAAGGTCAAATTCGGCCTTATTTCGTTCCGTTTGAGCAGTAAACAACTCCAGTGAATTCGCCATACCAATATCGTAACGTTCTTTTGTCGCCTTAAATGCTGTTTCAGCACTTTCAAATGCGACGGTAGCCGAGCTATAGCGTTGTTTGGCCGCATTCACATCCAATACAGCCTGATTAACGGCCTTGTTTAAGTTATTTTTTGCCAATTGCTCGGAGGCTTCAGCCTGTTTTAAACCGATCTTTGCCTTCGCCACATTTACTTTATTCTGATTTCTTGAAAAAATTGGAATAGCAAGAGATAAACCGGTAAAAAAAGACTTGTTATCCGATATCTGTTGGCCAAAAGGCACTCTAAAAAGGGTCGCAGGATCCAATGGATCTGTTTGCCTTGTTGTCGCAGATGAGTAATTCGTTCCATAACTCACGTTCAAATTGAGTGTCGGATAATAGCCCCCCTTTGCAATATCGATTTGTTTCAATGCGACCTCTTTATCCAATGCAGACTTATGAATATCCGGCTGCAATGTGAGCGCTTTCTGGTAGACATCCACCGCATTTTTATCCACTGCATGAACCAATATAGATTCCAAGCTTGGACGTTCCAAGGAAATAGGCGTTTCAGGAGGCATTTCCATCAGCTGCTTCAAGGTCAACAAAGACATTTCGTATGAATTTTTCAAATTAACTTTGTTCAATTCATTTGTAGCAACCTGATTTTTTGATTTGGCAAGATCGGCAATCGTTTTATTACCAACTGCAAACTGGATGGAGTCCAGTGAAAATTGCTGTTTCGACAAAGCGATCTGGTCTTCACTCGCAACCATCATCTCATGATTGGTAATAGCTTCCAAATAATTAACCAGCACATTGAGCACAAGGTCATTCTTGATCTTATCCACCTGAGTCGCCGTAGACTCCAGTTGCAACTTATTCGCTTTGATCTGATTGATCTGTTGAAAGCCCTGAAATAAATTGACACTTGATCCCACCGAGCCACTGGTTCCTTTTGTCCAGGTGTTATTGACGATTCGTCCGGAAGTTAAATCGAAACCAAAGCCATAACGAAAACTTTGATCCACGCTAGCACTCAGGTTCGGCAATAAATTACTTTTTGCCTGAAACAAGTCCTGCTCAGCAAGATCTTTGTTCAGCGCCGCTTGTTTTATCTGTACGTTCCGTTCCAATGTCATACGAATGGCTTCTGCCACTCCTACAACCTGTTGGGCTTGAACCAAATCGTTAGTTCCTAGAAATAACCCAGTAAATACTACTGCAGAATAATAAAATCTTTTCATGTCCATATGTAGAACCATACATTTTTTTTTAGATTTGAACTTCATTTATCGGTTATGTATTTTGTCAAATCTCCATTTTTCCTTAGATGGCTATATCCCAAATCAATATGGAATATGCCACGTCATGAAAAAAAAGTCTATCTTACTTTTGACGATGGTCCAATTCCTGAAATTACACCTTTTATACTCGATATCCTAAAAAAATATCAGGCAAAGGCAACATTTTTTTGTGTTGGTGAAAATATTAAAAAAAATCCACATTTGTTTCAACGAATTTTAGATGAAGGGCATCAGGTAGGCAACCATACCTACAACCACCTCAAAGGCTGGGAAACAAATGATGAGCAGTATTTGGCAAATGTTGCGAAATGCCAGGAACTGACCCAGACTGATCTTTTTCGTCCGCCTTATGCCCGAGCAACAAAATCCCAACTCCGCAAACTCTATAAAAAATACCGAGTGATCATGTGGGATATTATGTCGGGTGATTTTGATCCGAATTTAAGTCCCCAGAAATGCCTGGAAAACGTTCTGCCCAACATTAAAAATGGCTCTGTTATTATTTTTCATGATAATATCAAAGCCATTCCTCGTGTCGAATATGTTCTACCTAAAACAATAGAGTTTTTATTAAAAAATCACTATCAGCTTTCGAGAATAGATTAAGGTTTACTTCTAACAAACGTCACCTCAGATTCGTAATATTTACCTACACTGACACTGAAATACCCCAGTGCATTGTTGCTTAAATTTGAAATCGGATTAGCTGGCGAAGCCGAACCAGGATTAATCATTTGAAAACTATTCCAGTAATTGTAGGCGCCTACATCGATACATTGACGTAGGATACGCACACGATCACCAACTTTCAAATCTCTATCGCGGTCGACAATATCATGCTGCACTTCTAAGCCATTGTTATACTTATCGTCAAAGACATCAATAAAACGTAATTTACCTCCATTGACCGACATTTTATACTTATAATAGTTACCTTTTTCCGGTGGATCGATAAATACGAGGGTCGGATAGTAAATTGTATCAGTAAAAATAATTCGCTCTGAAAGCCCTATAGAATCCACATCCACATAGCTGGGAACCTTTGATACCCCTTGGATCTCCCTTCCATCAGCGGTCTTTACCTGCAACTGGTAAGTGACCTTTTCCTGTAACCGTAATGTTTTATTGGTATACAACCCATCAGCTCCCGCTTGAAACGTATAAGTGCGATTATTTTGCATATTCTTAACGCTCACCTCCGCATCTGTTATCGGAGAAAATAGAGAGTCTTTAATGCTTACAACCTTCTGTATACTAATCTCATGTTGCTGATCCGAAACCATCAAATCTGCGGTGATAACCAATTGACCTGTATTTTCGGGCAGTTCCAAATCTATTTTGTCTTCGCAGCTCCCTAAAGTAAATAATGCAACAGCTATAACTCCTAATATCTTCTTCATTCTTTGCTAAAATTTAAAATTCCAAGTAATCGATGGGATCGTCCCAAATAATGCTATCCGATAAATCTCGGTGACATTGGATTGCCCTTCTTTTTCTCTAAAGTCGATCAAATAAGCATTTTTTCGATTATAGGCATTATAGAGACCAAACGACAAGCTCGAGTAGCTATTCTTTGTCCGCTTAATATCATAAGTTGCTGCCAAATCCAGGCGGTGATAAGCAGGCATCCGCTGCCCATTTCTTTTATCGTAATAAAAGATCGTACGATCGTCAACAAAATATTTCCCCGCGGGCATCGTTACAGCATCTCCTGTATAGTATACGAAATTTGCACTTAAATTCCACTTCGGATTTAACTGATACTGCGCTACGATAGCTATATTATGCGTTTTGTCCTGACGTGCGTTAAACCATTGACCATCATTAATTTGTTCAAATTGCCGCTCACTTTTGGACAAAGTATAACTCAGCCAGCCGCTAAATCGCCCCAGTCTCTTTTTCAGAAACCATTCAATTCCGTACGCTCTGCCTTTTCCAAACAGCAATTCCCCTTCCAGCAGTTCATTTGCCTGTAGATCGGCGCCATTCCTATAGTCAATCTGGTTCTTTAAATCCCGGTAATAACCTTCGACAGAGAATTCATATCTGTTGGATGCAAAATTCCGAAAGTAACCCAGCGAATACTGATTGGATAGCTGGGGCTTAATCGTATTATTGCTCAACACATATTGATCGGTAGGGAGGCTGCTGGTTGTATTGCTCAATTGATGCAGATACTGAGCATTTGTATTGAAAGATGCCTTTACCGTCGTTAAATCATTGATAGCGTAGTTTAATGAAACGCGAGGTTCCAGATAGAAGTACTTTTTACCCAACTTGCCATTTCCCACATAGGTAGAATCTACGGCCTCACCTGCAGGATCGAAAGTATAAAATGTCCCTGGCCCCAATGTTGCATAAGCAGATGCCCTCAATCCATAGTTTAATTTTAAACGATCGGTAATAGACCAGTCATCGGTTAAATAAGCAGCAACATCAGCACCCTTGCGATGTTGAATTTGCAATGAATTCACCTTCGAATCTTCTCCCGCTTCGATACTTGCCGGTCGGATTTCCTGCAAGGCTGCCTGTAATCCAAATTTTAGATTGTGACGATCCGAAAGATTGTATTGAAAATCTTGTTTAAAATTATAATTAAAGATGTCTGAACGGATTTTAAAGTTGTTATCATCCTCAATCTTAACCTGATAATTGAATTTGCTAAAAATAAGCGTAGTATTGCTAAACAACCTATTGCTCCACACATGGTTCCAGCGCATGGTTCCAGTCGCATTTCCCCAATTGAAATCAAACAAATCATGATAAGCCATCGCATCCTTGCCGAAATATCCAGACAAGTAAAGTGTATTCTTATCATTGATGCGATAATTTAATTTTGCATTGAGGTCATAAAAAAAGAGCGCACTCTTCTTAATATTCTCATCACTTGAAAGCTTTAAGAAAAGATCGGCATAGGTACGTCTACCGGAGATCATAAATGAGCTCTTGCCTTTTTGAATCGGCCCTTCCAATTTAAGACGCGAAGCAATAAGACCCAAGCCACCTTCTACATTGAAATGCTGGTTGTTTCCATCCAAGGTGGTAATTTCCATGACCGATGATATTTTGCCTCCATATTGGGCTGGAACACCTCCCTTGTAGAAATTCACGTCTTTGATCGCATCGGAATTAAAGGTCGAGAAAAAACCAAACAAATGGGAACTGTTATAGACAGGAGCCTCATCCAGCAAAATCAGATTTTGGTCGCCACCGCCGCCGCGCACATAAAAATTGCTGCTTCCTTCCCCCCCACTGGTTACTCCCGGAAATAGCTGAATAGTCTTGAGAATATCCTTTTCTCCAAATAATACAGGAACTTTTTCGATTTCCTTAGGGCTAAATTGTGTCAACCCAGGGGTTAGATCCTTTATTGATTTGCGCCTATTTCCGGTTACGGTAACCTCAGCGAGCTGATTTTCCTCAGGCACCAACTGAATAATATAAGTGGAGTCCTTGTCAAGGTGGACAGAAAATGCTTTCGTTCGATAGCCTACAGATGATACTTCCATCCCTTTGCTGGCATCACGTACAGACAAACTAAAAAAACCATATTTATTTGAAGCGGTGGATTTTTTCTCTGTATCGTTTCTTATGACGGCGCCAATGATATTCTCACCGCTGATACTGTCCCTAACAAACCCAGAAATAGATTTAGACTGTTGACTATACGCTTGCTGCGCGCAGAACAAAATGGAAGAAAAACAAAATACAACCTTTATAGGTTTAAACATAATCAATTGAAGTCAAAAATTTTGCTGAAAATAATAAAAAAGCCTTACAATTTGTAAGGCTTAATAATAAGTTTATAATTTGTTAGTTAAGGTCTCTGTTTAACAAAAATAGCATTTTATTCATTTATGCCAAATATTTATCCATTTTTCTTTTCATTTTTCTTCGCTTGATCAAAATATCCCTTAAAAAAAGCCATTTGATAAACAATTGACCGAGACCAGTACTCCCAATTGTGTCCACCTTCACTTGTAACAAAGGTATGATTTATATTATGGTACATCAATTTATCGTGCAGTGCAACATTCACGGTATAGAAAAAATCTTCCTTACCGCAATCGATGATTAGGCGAAGTTTATTATTGATTAATTTGGGCACCATATTAATAACAACCCGATTATCCCATTCTTGCGGTACATCAGCGTAATTCCCAATGCGATCTTTAATTTCCCAGTTTAAGGGAAAAGGTCTAAAATCTACCCCACCAGCTGTACTTCCTGCAGCGCCATAGCTATCCTGATGTTTTATGGCTAGCGACAGCGCACCATGCCCACCCATACTTAATCCTGTAATTGCCCTTCCGCTCCGATCTTTGATCGTCGAATAATGCTGATCCATATAATCAATCAGCTCTTTGGACACAAAGGTTTCATATTGGTAGTTTTTATCATTCGCGACATCCCAGTACCAGCTTCCAAAACCACCATCGGGGCAAACGACCATATAACCATACTGATCCGCCAATGCGCTCACACTTGAATTTTTAACCCAATTGCTATAATTACCGGAATAACCATGCAACAGGTAAAGGACCGGATAACTGATTTTGTTCGAGTAATTTTGAGGAAGAATTACGACAGTCTTAATTGCTTTACCCATGGATGGGCTCTGAATGGACAGGGTGTCCACTTTAGCAGCAAAGGTGTTCGTGGGGGTACATAAAAATAAAACGAAGGCAATTAACATCAGTCTAATACCTCTTGAACAAAATTGGCAGTTTTCGATAGGCTCGGTTTGATGAAAATTATGCAGCGAATAACTGAAAATAGGTCTAGTGTTTATCATAAATTTATTGATTTCTTTCAAAAAAATAAAGATAGGATTTTAAACCAAATGGACGCTCGCTAATTGTATAAAATCCATTTCCCTTGCTATCGAAAGCTATCGCTTCCCCTTGTGGCTCCACCTGATAAGGCAGAATAGCTGGCTTTTGTTGGAGTACCTGTTTCCAGGATTTACTCCGGTTCCTCTGCCAATAGAAAATATGGGTAATATTCTTTACAAGCAACTGTGTACCGGTCGGATCTATAGCGGCAGCAGTAGCAAAAGTAAATGGGAGCTCCGCTACGCTATTTAAGGTAAAATACTGCTGTTTAGAATTTGTAAATACCGCTGCGGAATAAACAGTCGATCGAAATTCACGTTTAGATATTACATACAACATTTTGTCTATTGGATCAATCATAATCGATTCGGCATCTAAACGTTTCTGGCCCGGAAATTTAAGAAAGATAGCCCGAATTGACTTTTTCGGAATAAGCCCAGGATCATCAGCCTGAGGCTCAGGAAATACATAAAGGCATGTCCAGGTCCTTTTCCCGGTATTGTTTCCGATGTCCGCAAGGACGAGAAAATAGGTGTCCCCAAATTTCACCCGATCGATATCCTCACAGTCGACGACAGATACCCCTTCGAGTGAAAATTTCTTCAGTAGTTTGGCCTGACGATCGATTAAATAGATAGTTGCACCATCACCACTATCATTATGCACCCAAAAATTGCCCTCCCGATAAGCCGGTGTGATACCCGACACCTCTTTCAGTTGTGGATCAGTCAATTCCCCAAGGGCAATTTGCGTTTTAAAATAATCCTTCCTATTTTGGCTGTAAACCTGCAGACTTAACAGAGAAAATACAAGTAGCAGGCACAGATTCACCCGTGCAATATTCATGTTTAAAGATACGTTTTTATTGATATTTACATGCTAATTATGAAGAAGCCTTCCACATACAGTTCATTACTCCTTTTTTTAACACTCTTACTCCCCTGTCAAAGCTTACTTGCCCAGAGCTCTTCATTTCGCGTAAAAGTAAAATCTGGTCTTCAGCAAACACCGCCGTATCTTGTGAAATACTACAACAGCAAAGATTGGGAGAAATTCTATGCCGAAATCTTGCAATTTGATTATGACCCAAAATTTGAATATGACATCAGGATCCTCAAACGTCAAAACGGTTCACATTCGACATATACCTTAGCCAAAACGATTACAAAATCACTATCGGAAAATACAGCGGTGGCCACATGGGAAGTTGGAGAAAACTACGTGAATGCCCAGAGCCTTGGCAAACTGAAATGTCTGCAGGTAAAATCTGACAAAAGGAATAAATGGGAGTACCTCACGTCAACAATTCAAGGATTCGATTACCAGGAGGGCTACCGTTACCGCATTCGCGTAAAACAAACGAAACAAAAAGATACAGACTCCGTCAGTTATAGTTTAATTGAAGTCCTGTCGAGAGAACGTGCAAACGAACTGCCCAGTGTGGCTGCATTTCTTGCCCGTTTTAAGTGGAATCTGCTTCAGTTAAATGGAAAGGATGTTAGCTCTAGCAAAGCAAGTATCGGGTTCGATGCCAAAAATAGTACGATTGCCGGCACAACGGGATGCAACAATTTTTGGGGAAATTTTGCCATTAAAGACGATAAAATCAGCTTTCTGCACCTAGCAAGCACCATGCGCGCCTGCAATGGCGTAAATATCGAAAATGACTTTTTTCAAATTTTTGAACAAAAACAAATTCAGTTTGACATAGCCGAACAAACCTTGAATTTATATAACGACAGAAAACTAGTAATGATTTTTGGCTTGGAGCGAGAATAAAAAAACACCCAAAGTCTGGGAGACTTTGGGTATCTTAGCCATATTATTAACCTATTTTATGAAAAGTATTTATGCCATTTGGAAATGACATAAACAAATATGTGAAATAAATCGGAAACAATCGAAAGCATAATAAGATTTTAACAAAATTTTAACATTTCAAAAAACAATGAGACAAATGGTCATATAAATGATTCATTTAGTCATATCCAAATAAAATCTATCCCGTACCTTACAAGTTTAAACCGACATAATGATTAAAACATTTTTAACATCAACAACCTTACTTTTAACCGCGACACTTTTTGCCCAGAAGAATCCTGTTATCACGGGAAACTATGCTGATCCTGAAGGTATTATCTACGGCAATAAATACTGGATATTCCCAACCTATTCGGCGCCTTATGAAGAGCAGATATTCTTTGACGCGTTTTCATCTTCCGATTTGGCCACCTGGACAAAACATAGCCGTATCTTGGAGAACAGCAACGTTAAATGGGCGAAAAAAGCGATGTGGGCACCTGCAGTATTGGAAAATAAGGGCAAATATTATCTGTTTTTCGGAGCCAATGATGTGCATCAGGGAGAGATCGGAGGCATTGGGGTCGCTGTGGCCGACAAGCCAGAAGGCCCTTATACGGACCTATTGGGCAAACCCTTAATCAACGATATTATCAATGGCGCTCAGCCGATAGATCAGTTTGTTTTCAAAGATAAAGACGGCACTTTCTACATGTATTACGGTGGTTGGAAGCACTGCAATATGGTCAAACTCAAACCAGATTTCACAGGCTTGCTCCCTTTTGATGATGGCACCTTTTACAAGGAAATCACCCCTAAGGATTACGTCGAAGGACCATTTATGTTTATAAAAGATGGAAAATATTATTTCATGTGGTCGGAAGGTGGCTGGACAGGCCCCGACTACAAAGTCGCTTATGCCATCGCCGACTCGCCCTTTGGCCCTTTTGAGCGCATCGGAACAATATTGGAACGGGATCCTGAAGTCGCTGTTGGCGCCGGACATCATTCAGTCATCAAGGTACCCAACGAGGACAAATATTTTATTGTCTATCACCGTAGACCGCTTGGCAAAGATGGAGCCAATGAGCGGGTAACCTGCATCGAAGAAATGAAATTTGACAAAAATGGACATATCATACCTGTTAAGATGACCTTTACAGGTGTCAAACATCCATTAAAATAGCAGAATTACTTCTTTTTGCAAACAACAAAGAAGCCCAGATCAATCGAACTGGGCTTCTTTGTTATGAAAGCAATTACCGCTTAAATGCTGGAAATTGCATTATTCAATGTTTCAGATGGGCGCATTGCCTTAGCTGCCAATTCATCATTCGGGAAATAATAACCACCGATGTTTTGTGCATGGCCCTGAGCCGCGATCAATTCTGCATTGATTTTCGCTTCATTTTCTGTTAACACATTTGCAACGGTCGCAAATTTCTCAGCTAATTCAGCATCTTTTGTTTGCGCTGCCAAAGCCTGCGCCCAGTATAATGTCAAGTAGAAATGCGACCCACGGTTATCGATCTGACCAACTCTACGTGCCGGAGATTTGTCATTAGCCAAGAATTTCTCCGTTGCCTCATCCAATGTCTCCGCCAATACCAGCGCTTTTGGATTATTTTGTGTTTGAGACAAGTGTTCCAAAGAAGCACCAAGTGCCAAGAATTCACCTAATGAATCCCAACGCAAGTAACCTTCTTGAAGGAATTGTTCTACGTGTTTCGGAGCTGAACCACCAGCACCTGTTTCAAATAAACCACCGCCATTCATCAATGGAACAATCGACAACATCTTAGCTGATGTACCCACTTCTAAGATCGGGAATAAATCCGTCAAATAATCACGTAATACGTTACCAGTCACGGAAATAGTATCTTCGCCTTTACGAATACGCTCCAAAGAGAATTTCGTTGCATCAATCGGAGATAAAATACGAATATCCAGACCAGTTGTATCAAAGTTTGGCAAGTATTTTTCTACTTTTTTGATGATTTCTCTATCATGTGCACGGTTTTTATCCAACCAGAATACAGCAGGTGTCTCAGATAAACGGGCACGATTTACAGCCAATTTCACCCAGTCTTGAATCGGTGCATCTTTCGTTTGACACATACGGAAAATATCTCCTGTCTCTACTTTTTGCTCCATGAAAACATTTCCTTCCGCATCAACAACGCGAATAACTCCGTTTCCTGCAGCTTGAAAAGTTTTATCATGGGATCCGTATTCCTCAGCTTTTTGCGCCATCAAACCTACGTTTGGCACAGAGCCCATTGTTTTTGGATCTAGAGCACCGTGTTCTTTACAGTCTTCAATTGTCGCTTCGTAAACGCCAGCGTAACAACGATCAGGAACCATAGCAATCGTATCTTCTTCTTGACCGTCTTTATTCCACATCTTACCACCGATACGGATCATTGCTGGCATAGAAGCGTCAATAATTACATCAGAAGGCACGTGGAAATTTGTAATGCCTTTATCCGAATTTACCATCGCTAAAGCAGGACCATTTGCGATAGCAGCGTCGATAGCAGCTTTCACTTCAGCCTCTTTTCCATGACCTGCGATTTTAGCATAAACCTCGCCTAAACCGTTATTTTTATTGATACCCAGCTCTTTGAACAAATCGCCATATTGCGCAAAAACATCTGCAAAATAAGTTTCAACAACAGCACCAAATATAATCGGATCAGAAACTTTCATCATTGTTGCCTTTAAATGTGCAGACAACAATACTCCTGCGGCTTTCGCTTCAGCGATAGCATCAGCTACAAAAGCTTTCAATGCAGTTAAGCTCAACGTTGAAGAATCAATAACTTCACCCGCTTTCAATGCAGAAAGTCCTTTTAATTCTGTTACTGCACCTTGCTCATCAACAAACTCAATTTTGAATTGGCCTTCATTTTCAACGGTTACAGACTGTTCTGAACCGTAGAAATCACCTGAAGTCATGGATGACACCTTTGTTTTGGAATCTTTCGCCCAAGCACCCATTTTATGTGGATTTGCTTTTGCATAATTCTTAACCGCTTTAGGTGCACGACGATCTGAGTTTCCTTCACGTAATACAGGATTTACAGCAGAACCCAATACCTTTGCATACTTAGCTTTGGCTGACTTTTCTTCATCTGTAGTCGCTTCATCAGGATAGTTCGGAACAGCGTATCCTGCTTGCTGTAATTCAGCGATAGCACCTTTTAACTGCGGAATTGATGCGGAGATATTCGGTAATTTAATGATGTTTGCTTCAGGAGTTGTTGCCAACTGACCTAACTCAGCCAATGCATCAGCAATTTTTTGATCTTCTTTTAAAAATTCTGGAAAGCTAGCAAGAATACGGCCTGCTAAAGAGATATCTCTCAATTCAACATCGATACCAGCTGTAGCTGTAATCGCTTGAACGATAGGCAAAAACGAATAAGTCGCTAATAAAGGAGCTTCATCTGTTTTTGTCCAAACAATTTTTGATTTGTTTGACATAGTAATCTATTAGAAATATGTTTAATTTTTAATGCTATGTGAAATCATTGAAAAATCTGAATTTCTCAAAAATTCGCCTAAAGATAAGAATTAATGCCATAATTAACGAGGAATTGCACCCCTTTTGACAATAAAATTGTGAAAATAAATATATTTTGGCAATACAGAATAAGTCGCTTCACCTCCACCCAAAAGTATTCCTCTTGACATTTCAGTGACGGGATACTACAGGCGAAATCCTATTTTAGCTCAAATTAAAAAACACAACTGACAATGAAAACATTCAAATTGAACAATGGAGTTGAAATTCCGGCAATTGGATTTGGAACTTGGCAAATTCCCGAGGGCGAAGAAGCTTATCAGGCAGTTAAAGAAGCTCTTGCCGCTGGATACACACATATTGACACCGCAGCTATATATGGAAACGAAAAGAGTGTCGGAAAGGCTATAAAAGACAGTGGTATAGATCGTAATTCACTGTTTATTACAACAAAACTCTGGAACACCGAACGTGGATACGATAAGACAATTGCTGCATTTGAACAATCGCTCAGCGATCTACAATTGGACTATCTCGATCTTTACCTGATTCACTGGCCAGCCAACGAAACACAGTTTGCAAACTGGTCTGACATCAACGCGGACACCTGGCGAGCTTTTGAGCATCTGTATCAACAGGGGAAAATAAGAGCTATCGGTGTGAGTAATTTTCCAAAAGACTATCTCGCCAAATTATTGGAGTCAGCGACAATCGTACCTGCTGTGAACCAAATTGAATTTCATCCGGGTTATCTTCAGAAAGATACCGTGGCGCTCTGCAAATCCAATGACATCCTTGTTCAGGCTTGGTCACCCCTGGGTTCGGGCAGAATATTGCAGGATGAAACACTCATTGCACTGGCCAAGGAAAAGAATACAAGTGTTGGACAACTCTGTATCAAATTTGCCTTATCTCAGGGCATCTTGCCGTTGCCAAAATCAACCAATCCCGATAATATAAAACGAAATTTAGCTATCGACGATTTTGAGCTGACAGCAAGCAATATCAAAACTATCCTCGAACTCCCTCAAATGGGTTTTTCCGGATCAGACCCTAAAAAAGTCGCTTTTTAAGGGCGGTAATACAAAATTTATGGAGTCGCTCTAAGGCTGCTCCATAAATCAATCCTATATTGCAGAGCTTCTAGCACAAAAGAAACTGATTGCCCCTTTTTGCTAAACAGTATATAACAATTTTTTGCTATTATAGCAGTAAAGTTGACTACGCTATTCTTTACTTTTTTATTGAAAAAATGAATGAAATAGAACTTATAGATCAATCAGAACTTCCTGCACAGGGAGAAGACTACTACTATCACCCCTTATGGACGACTTGTATCCTGCTTTGTAGAGGCTCTATTCAGGTCAATAGTAATGGTACGCCTACCGATCTCCAAGCTGGCAATATCCTCTTTATCGGATACAATAAGTACTACAGCTTTACAGCAATTAGTAACGATGCTGTTTTTAAAATACTCCATTATGACCGGAATTTTTCCAACCGAATACGATTGTCGATCAGTCGATACGATGCGTATCGGTTAATCAATGCCAATCGCTCAACACCCTTTACTCCTGCCTCCAACGATTTTGAAGCGATCTGGACATTGTTATGCACTTTACATAACAACCGTAAAAAACCGATCGATCCGAAGAAGGATTTTCTCCAAAAAGCCAATATCAATATTTTTATGGCGATTATTTACCTTTTGGCCGATGTGATCTATACTGCCGGCGAAAGCTCCGGAAAGACACACAACAAAAGAAAGGAAGAAATTACCGTGCATTTTTTACAGCTTATAGCCGATCACTACAAAGAACAGCGCGATCTAGCATTCTACGCCGACCGCCTCAATATTTCCATCAAGTACCTGTCGATCAGCGTCAAGGAGATTACAAAAGAATCGCCCTCTGAAATTATTAGCAACTGGCTAGTCACAGAAGCTAGAGCGCAGCTCACCATTTCTACCAAAACAATCAATCAGATCTCACAAGAATTTAATTTTTCAGATCAATATGCTTTTAGCAAGTTTTTCAAAAAACATGTCGGCATAACACCCAAGCTATTTCGTGAACAGCAAGCCAATCTTGTTACCAATTGAACATCATAAAGCAGGAATCAAACATTTCTTGTCCCCCCAAGGCATCGTAACTTTGTATCACATATATAAACAAAGTTAAATACCATGAATACGAAGTCAAGAGCCCGAAAAATAGGTTTTTACTTGACGTTATGCTTCTTTACATTCTTTTGCAATCAAACATACGGTCAAGACAGCATAAACAGCCGGAAAATAACAATTGAAAAACTGTTCGAACTTGCTATCCATAACCACCCAAATCTTATCGTTTCGGCATCAGCTGTTAGTATCGCCCAACAAAAAACTGAAGTTGCAAAATTAAGAAGGCTTCCCGAAATCAGCGCTTCGGCATCTGCCTTTTACCTCGGCAATGCTGAGTTGATCGACAAAGACCTCTCGGGGTCGGAAAAGGTACCTCTACCTCATTTCGGCAATAATTATGCTTTGGAGGCGAAAGAACTTATCTGGAAAGGAGGTGTGGTAAAAAATAGCATCAAAGCCTCTACCTTGGGTGAGGAGCTGGCTGAATTAGATCATAAGAATGAAGAACAGAACATTAAAATTTTGGTTTTAGGCTATTACCTTGATCTATTCAAACTGAAAAATCAAGAAGCTGTCTATAATCAAAATATTGAGCTTGCCCACAAAAGGCTAGACCTGACGGAAAAATTATATAAACAGGGCATGATCACCAAAAATGATGTCATCCGAAACCAATTGCAAATATCTGAATTGGAACTAGCGAAAGAGGTCATTCAAAACAATCGGAAAATCCTGAATGACGAGCTTATCGTCGCTTTAGGACTACAGGAGGGCACAGTAATTGAGCCGGATGATAAACTATTAGATAGCAGGTTTCAGCTGGCAGACCTCGCGAGCTTGAAACAAGATGCTTATGTGTCCAGCCCGGGCCTTCAACTTGCGGCCAAAGAGACCGAGCTTCTACAGACAGAAAAGGCGATTACAAAATCAGAACGATCCCCTGCCCTTAGCGTATTCGCGGGAAACAGTCTTGTGAAACCCATCACCAATGTGATGCCGGTGATCGACAAATACATGAATACCTGGAATACGGGTATCTCGTTAAGCTATACGATTTCATCAGTCTACACCACTGGAAAAAAGCTTAAGCTAAATGATCTACAAATTGAAAAAAACGAGAAATACGCAAGCGCTCTGAAACAAAAAACCAGTGTAGCTGTTAATACTGCATACATTAAATACAATGAGGCCTACTCACAACGCAAGACTTTGGAGTACAATAAAGCGCTTGCAGATGAGAACTATCGTATTATTGAGAAAAAGTATTTGAACCAATTGGCGTTGATCGTCGATATCATGGATGCATCAAACTCAAAACTTGAAGCGGAATTGAAATACACAAATGCTGAAATCAATATCGTGTATGCATATTACAAACTTTTAAAAGAGACTGGAAAGATCTAGTACATTTTCCTTTTGCCTAATTTAATCAGTTTTATATATGTAAGGCCTCGTTAAGAAATTAATGGGGCTTTTTTATCTGCAATATTTTAACTCATTATTATGGCAAATTCATTTTTTAAAACGATCCGGACATCCATCAAGCACTGGTATATCCCATTGATTATTGGTATTCTATTAATTCTTTTGGGTTTCTATACCATTTCCACACCTGTTGCTGCATTTCTCACATTAGCAATTCTATTTTCATGGTCATTTATTATTTCCGGTATTTTGGAAATCATTTTTGCCGTGCAGAATAAAGATGAAGTGGATGGTTGGGGCTGGTACCTCACCGGGGGCATCCTCTATACCCTATTCGGCATATTGCTGATTGCCAATCCGCTGTTATCAGCGAGCACCTTGGCATTTATCGTGGGTTTTTATGCACTTTTTAAATCCTTCCAGCTGCTGTCCTTTTCCTTTGATCTCAAAAATTACGGTAGTAAATCTTGGGGTTGGAATTTGTTATTTGCCATTTTAGGCATTATTTTCAGCTTTATCTTGCTTTGGAATCCACTATTTGCCGGTTTCTCCCTAGTGATCTGGACAGGAATGGCTATTAGTACGGTTGGTTTTGCAGCCTGTGTATTTGCATTTCAGCTGAAAAGTCTCAAAGATATCCCGAAAAAGCTACCAGACGAGTGGAAAGAGCGTTATCAGAAGCTTAAAGAAGAATTTGATCAACATCGTAAATAGAAAAAGGGCAATTAAGCCCTTTTTTTTATCAATATTAATTCGGTGGTCAAGGTTATTTACTTATTTCAACAATCTTAAAAGGCACTTTATGAAGTGGATAATCTTGCTTATCTGTTTTTACACGACTTATTTTCATGATCACATCAAAGCCTTCATAAATTTCACCAAAAACGGTAAAATCATGATCGAGTCTTGGCTGTCCTCCGCGAGCTAAGTACTCCTTACGTTGTGCTGCAGTATATTTTATGCCTTTCTTTAATTCCAGACTATCAAGCTCTGCTGCCGTGATTTTCTTTCCAACCACGAAATAGATCTGATTCAAAAAAGATGCCTTCGCGGGATTTCCATCCCGTCCTGCCCCCAGAGCACCCATTTTATGAAAAGCCCGGTCATCGAACTCTGCTGCCAATCGTGGTTTTTTATGAAGGGGATCTGCTGCCTCACGTTTTTCAATATCAATATCATGCTCTCCGCCCTGCACAACAAAATTTTCAATAATGCGATTAAACAATGCTCCCTGATACACAGTATCCCGAATAGATCGCAACATCAAATCGCGATGATTGGGCGTATAGTCATAAAGTACAACTTTAAAATCGCCAAAATCAGTCTTGAAAAGCAAATGTTTTGATTGTGCATAACAATTCCCCAATACAATAAAAATAACGCATAGGATGGTCAGAATTTTCCTCATAGTACGAATTAATCAGTTTCTTAGATTTCATATAAAAATACATTAAATTTCGATTTATAAAAGACATTCCCCTGCAGTTTTCCAAATACGCTTGAAGGACATCTGCATAAGATCCTTTCGAAAGTTGCCCTTCACTAAAAAATTACATATAAAGTGTCTAGTTAAAACTTGCAAATAAGCATAAATTTATCTTAGTTTGGATTAAAACTATTCAAGACTATGCAGTATACAGCAAATCCAGACCGATATCAAGATATGATCTATAATCGTTGTGGTCAATCCGGTCTTCTATTGCCTGCCATCTCATTGGGAATGTGGCATAATTTCGGTGACGACACGCCCCATCAAACCAAAGTTGATATTTGCACAACCGCGTTTGACTTGGGAATTACCCATTTTGACCTCGCAAACAATTACGGTCCACCTGCTGGGAGCGCCGAAAAGGCCTTCGGACAAATATTAAAAGAACAATTTTACGGCCTCCGCGATGAAATGATTATTTCATCAAAAGCAGGATATCACATGTGGAATGGGCCTTATGGAGAATGGGGAAGCCGTAAATACCTGATATCAAGCTGCGAGCAATCACTCAAGCGTCTGGGTATCGAATACGTCGATATTTTCTATTCACATCGTTTCGACCCCAATACCCCCTTGGAGGAGACCATGTTGGCACTGGATCAGCTAGTCCGCAGCGGAAAAGCACTTTATGTCGGTATTTCATCCTATAACTCGCAACGCACAAAAGAGGCCTATGCGATCCTAAAATCATTGGGTACACCTTTTATTATTCACCAGCCCAGCTATTCCATGTTAAACAGATGGGTAGAAACCGATGGCTTGCTTGACACCTTGGATGAGATAGGCATTGGTTCTATCGTATTCTCTCCCCTGGCACAGGGCATGCTCACCGATAAATATTTACAGCATATCCCAGAGAATAGTCGCGCTTCGCAATCCAAATCACTTCAGACGAAATTCCTAAACGAAGAAAATCAAAAGAACATCCAGGCTTTACATGCAATTGCACAGCGTAGAGGACAGTCGCTCGCACAGATGGCGATTGCCTGGGTATTACGTAAGAAGCAAGTTACATCGGCACTAATTGGTGCGTCAAGACCACAACAGGTTGTTGATTGCGTTGGTGCACTGAAAAATCTGTCGTTTAGTCCGGAGGAAATTCACGAAATTGATCTTTATGCAAAAGATGGCCATATTAATATCTGGGCTAAATCGGCTGAGATCGATTAAGATTAATGCCATAGAAGTTTTCATCCGGGGAACCGCTTTGCGCCCGGTTGAATTCTATAAAACAAAAAAGAGCCCGGCACTATCCGGGCTCTTTCCGTTGATTAACCCATTTTTTTCAATATCTTTTCAAAGGTGTTGATATTCCGGCTTGTCATCTTATCTTTAAGATTCTTTTTTCCTAATACCTTTCCAAAACTGGAATCTAAAGTATTTCCCTTGGGCACACGCCAATAAAAGACCGCATTGACAATTTCAGCCTTCTCCCCTGTCACCTGCGTCGAATTGCTGAATTCATCCATCAGTATGGTTTCGACACCTTCTGTCCCTACAAAAGCATATACATGGAAGTCCGTATGCATTTCAAACGGAATGTTTGCCTGCAGCAATTCCACCTCTTCCTGCGACCGGATGAATAAAAAAGCTTCATAAGAAAAATATGCCGACATGGACTCCTCCAATAGCCGCTTGAGCGGGTCGGCCGCTTTGTCCGACGAAAAAACAATATTTCCAGAAGCCAGTACTGAAGTAACGTCAGTTACACCGCCGTCCTTAAAAACCTGACAGACATCCGCCATCTTCATGTTGGTTCCCTTCACATTGACGCCGCGTAGAAAAGCACAGTATTTCATGTTATTAAATTAATCGATTAATTCGTCCATCGGATTCCAAAACAACTTCCTAAAATCCTTGATCCGTAAATTATTCACAACAAGCCCCTCAGCTTCAAGCCGTTCTTGAAATCCAGGCACCGCAAGTGTACCGCTACTTGATATAACACGATGGGCAGGAACATCTTTCGGACATCCTCCCATCGCTTTCCCAACGTGCCTTGAGTGGTTAGGAAAACCTAAAGCTTTTGCTATGGCTCCATAAGTCGTTACTCGACCTTTGGGAATCAGCTTTGCAACCTCATATACTTGTTGTTTGAATTGCTCATCCATTTCGGTTCACATTTTAATAGCTCGATATATTTACATCAAAGAGTGCCATTCCTTTGCTATTCTAATAGCAAAAAGAGAAGAGCAACCTAAGTTACAAAAGCTACTATAAGTTATTACTGTCTTTAATTGATTCACTTGTCTAATTTTTTGTTTCCATATGATTGAGGGGGAAAAGATTCTTCCAATTGTCTATATACACGACTCCAGCTAGGGTTATCATCAGCATTCAGTTTTACATATTGCCCCTTTTTTGTTGCAATGCTTATTTTTATATCTATTCCATCGTATGGCTGACGCGATTCCTCCTCTTTAGCGGCAATAAATTTTTCCAAATCAATTTTATCCAATAGCGAGTTCCATTTGTCTTCCGTATTGCCGTATGATTTTATCGTACTCTGTGCTGTATCAATTGCAGAAAACAGACAATAAACACTATCTCGTGTTATCTTCATCGTATAACCTTTTGAAGGTGTTACTGTAAATCCGCCAACCGTATAAATTGACACTGCAGTAATCTCATTTTTATTATTTTCTGCTGTCACCCGATGTGAGTTATGCGTACAGCTTTGCCATAAGAATAGCTGTACGACCAAAAGCGAGAGCTGTAAAATCAATTTTCCGCCCATATTTTATGCCTTTAAACGCTAATAAGTAAATAATTAAACAAAAAAAAGCGTTTTGTGTTGTTAACAGACAACGCTCTTTGCTGCTTGCCTAATTTACATAAGTTATTGGGATTTCGTGCTCCCAATCTCTGTATTCGTTACATATCAAACCGATCAGTTGCCTTGGATCAGCTCGAAGGCTGTTCCTCGTAATACCATACTCACTCGTGACTGGAAATTTTATTCCCTAACAAAAAGTTGTTCATTCCGTTTCCTATCAAAACACATTGATACAGGGCAAAAAAACAAGTGTTTTTCTATAACTATAGGTTAATATTCACTTTTCTTTTAGTGCCTTTTCGAGGAAAAAAACGGAAGCTTCACAACCCCAGTAGGGATAAAGAACATGCTAAGCACAGATAAAGCACTGTTCATGTATAAAGCAAAATGCGCTTTAAAGGTACTATAAGCATGCGTGAAGGCCGCACAAAGCGACCAAAAATGAGGGAAAATAGAGCTAGATTTAGTTAATTAATAATTAACAACTATTTAAATTCATTCGATGAATATACGTAAATGCTCGTTGTTTTATCATTTAATCACTTGAAAATAAAATAGAAATAGCTGTTAATATAAATAATAGGAGTCCACGATTTTGTTTATAATGGTTGTTTTTCATGAATAGATTAAATAAAAAAAGAGTTGATTTTTACTATTATTAATTGTAAAAATCGTACATTCATCTACCTACTAGTAGATAGATATGAATACAAAAGAAAGAATAATAGATACTGCTGCCAATATGCTATCAAATAATGGTTTTAATGCCTTTAGTTTTCATGACATTGCAAAGGATATCGGTATTAAAACCTCCTCCATCCATTACTATTTTCCTACGAAACCAGATCTTATTGTTGAAATTATTCGCTACTCGCAAAGTACGCAGACAGCATTATTTGAATCAATTTCTAAAAAGCTACCCATAGAAAAGCTCTCTATACTGATCGATTTTTATATAGACTTAGCCAATAAAGGCAAAATGTGTCCAATTGTTTCTATTTCGTCCGACATGAATGATATTGATCATAATGTCAAAGTCGAGGTAAGAAAGTTTTATGACTTTCTATCTGCATGGCTTGCTTCTGTTTTAGAAGAAGGAATGAAAGAAAATCAGTTTCTGAGTGAACAAAACCCCAAGAATAAATCGATTGAAATATTGAACATTTTGGCCATGATGCCAATTTTATCACGGCTCGGTAAAGGTCCTGAAAGCTTTGAGAGAATTAAGCAATCAATTATAGAGAATCTTTTAAATAAAGGGTATGATACAAAAGATAAATAGTTTGGGCTAATCATTGATAATAGTTATGAAAAACTTCGAAACCAAGACAAAGCTTCCACATATTGGAAAAATTATTAAAACTCTTATCCTCGAAAAAATAATAAATAAGGATAAAATATTAGAATCTTTAAACATTAATGAATCAATGCTGGAAGATATCTATGAAAGTTCGTCTTTGGACTTTGAGACGCTCATTAATTTTTCAAAGCTACTTCAGACTAATCTCTTCCTTTATTATCGTGAACATAGTATCATCAAAGAAATCTTTGATGAAAGCATGATCGAACAAGCAGGTGTGATCGAACAAAAAAAAGAAACTATTACGCACTTGACAGCTATCATTGCAGCTCAGGAAAAAGTCATTGCCATTCATGAAGCAAATGAAACTATACAAAAGTGGATAAAATAAACTAATCTTATGTTTCATGCTTTTTAGAAACAAAAAATGGTCGTATCTTCAATTGAAAATACGACCATTATGAACCTTTTATATTTAAACAGCAGTTCTGGAATTCTTTGGAAATTGTGATCGGTTAAAGTCTACTACTCCCTGATGTGAAGTTGGCGCACCATCAGCCCCCATAAATTGACTGATCACAAAGTCTCTGATTTCAGCAGCCTTCTCTTTGTCTGCATCTAAAAGAGCCACTTTCAAATCTTTTGCATCAAGCTCAGTACAATAAGCAGGCGTACCCGGCTGGTGTCTCCAGGATTCTGATAAAGCTCCGGTATCTACTGTATCATATCCTGCTTGGCCAGCTAAAGAAGCTATAATTTTTTTATGCTCTACATTATCCCCAGCTATTGCCATTGCAATCCTATTATTTGCTCCTTCTTCCTTTCCACCATTGTTCAATGTTTCCGCCAATAAATTATTGAAAGCCTTAATGACAGGGCGCCCGATTTGTTCTGATACCCAAACGCTTTCCACTTTTCCATCTTTTAGCTCGTCTATTTCTCCATCACGGAACGGATAATAATTTGAAGTATCAACAATGATCACTTCATCTGAAACATTGGAAAAAAGATCTTTGGGCAAACTTAGAATTGCTACAGTGGGTACAGATAAAATGACAAGATCAACATCTTTTACCACATCCTCAATACGTGACGGTTTTGTACCAAGATCTATTGCTCGTGCCTTCAATTTATCGGCATCTTCTGTATTGGTTACTTTAACATCATGTCCGGCCGTTACCATTTTTTTTGCAATGGTACCACCTATTGCGCCGGTACCTATTATTCCTATTTTCATATAAATATACTTTTTAAATTTTTTGAAATCATTTCATTTAAGGATGGCCAATTTCAAAGTAGCAGCTTTCAGAAGTACGTATTAATCTGCAACTTCAAATGATTTGTTTCAGCCATTATTTAATTGAATAACATGCTTAATATTCTTGGACAAAGATAAATCTTAATTACTTTCTAAAAGATAGCACTTTCCCAAAGGATAGTAATATTTCATATCTTTGTATTGAGAATACCTTAAAAACTCAATCAAATAAATTAAGTTTAGTATTACAATAAAGCTATGGCACATAAAAAAATGCATTGTGATTGTCTGGATACAGTAAAACCAGTTCGTGATACCCTTGATGTTATTAACGGAAAATGGAAACTTCCAATTATCATTTCAATTGGTGTGGGAAATGACCGTTTTACCGATATTCAGGAGAGTATACCCGGCATTACACCTAAAGTTCTGGCAAAGGAACTTAAGGATCTTGAGCAGCATAAGCTGATTAAACGGATTATTATTGAAGATTATCCCATTAAGATCTCTTACCAACTTGAACCCTACGCGGATACTTTAACACCTATCATATATGCCCTCCGGGATTGGGGCGTAAAACACAAAAAGAAAGTTACCGAGCGCTAAACCAGCTTTTACTCTTCTCTAGGGCCTCTCCTTCTAACAGGCATTTTAATCAGGTAAAAAATATTTTAAAAGAAACTTCTTGCTTTATTGAACAGTGTTCAATAACTTTGCGATGTCATTAATTTAAAACTTTTATAAAATGAAAAAAGCATTAATTACTGGTGCTAGTGGTGGCATTGGTCTTGAGGTAGCCAGGAAACTGGCCGCTCAGGGTTATAACCTGACCTTGGTAGCACGTAATAAGGAGAAACTTATTTCTCTGCAAGAATCTTTAGGTAAAGACCGTCATCAGGTGATTTCTTTAGATTTGACGAAAAAAGCGGATATATTACAACTCAGTAACCATATAACTAATAATCGGTACGATGTCCTGATCAATAATGCAGGTACCGGAACTTATGGTCAATTTGTTGAAATACCACTGGAAGACCAGTTAAGTACGATGACACTGAACATGGAAGCTGTGGTAACACTTTCATATGCTTATTTGAAGAATGCAAGATCTGGTGATGCGCTGATCAACATAGGTTCACTCCTCGCCCATTCTTCATTGCCCGGAGGTGCTGTATATGCCGCAACAAAAAGTTTTGTAGCCAACTTTTCGGAATCACTCTGGTTCGAATTTAAAAATAAGGGTATATTTGTGGCAGGCTTCCATCCAGGGGCTGCGGACTCGGATTTTCATCACAATGCTGGAAAGGAAACCAGTGCATTTCCTAAATTTGTGGTCTCTTCGGTAGCACAAGTGGCTGAGGAACTAACAAATGCACTAAATAATCGAAGCAAACCAAGAATTGTTCAGGGACTTAAAAACAGAATGATGCTTTTTGGTTTCAGATTACTCAGCAGGAAAGCCGCAGTTAATATTATGGGTAAAATAAGTCCCGGAATTCCCCATTCATAGAAGGATTCCGAACAATAATTTTTAACGATTCATATTGATCAAACATGGGTATAGCTGAAAGAAAACAGGAAGAGAAACAGGAAATGCGCAAGCGTATTTTGGATGCAGCACGCATGATATTTCTTGAAAAAGGATATGAAAATACCAGTATGAGAAATATTGCAAGTGAGATCAATTATAGTCCGGGCACAATTTATTTTCATTTTAAGGATAAAAGTGAGATTTTTCATGAACTTCATAAGGAAGGCTTCAGGCTTTTGCTTTCACAGTTAAAGGTACTAGATCATGTTAAAGATCCATTTGAGCGCCTAAAAGCTGTTGGAAGAGCATTTATCCAATTTGCTCAGGATAATAAGGATTACTATAATCTGATGTTTATTGCAGATGAACCCGAAAAAAAATCCCATGAAGGAGGTTTCCAGATTGCACAAGAAGCAATCAATCACCTTTTATCATTGGTAAAAGAATGTCAGACACAGGGCAGATTTAAATCAATGGATGTGGAATACTTTTCATTTATGATCCTTTCATCGATGCATGGTATCTGTGCACTCTTCTGTAAAGACCGTACCACGAGTTTTCAAAATAAAACCAATGAAGAACTCATGAAGTATGGATATGAATGCTTTGTGGCATTATTAGAAAAAGGATAGTCCTTTTTTTTACCTATAAATTGAACACTGTTTAAATTCATTACAATGGTCAAAAAATATATTAAAATTCTATTTTGGTGTTATTTTCCTTACACCATCTTAACTACACAAGTAGTGAATGCGCAAAGTCGGCTGGAAGACTACATCCGACAGGGCATCGAATCGAATCAGAGCATTCACCAGCAAAATTTCTTGCTGGAGAAGAATATTTATGCACTTGGAGAAGCAAAGAGCATGTTCTTACCAAACGTTAGCTTTTTAACAACCTATACCAAAGCAGATGGTGGTCGTACCATAGATATTCCAGTCGGCGATATGCTAAACAATGTCTACTCCACCCTTAATCAGCTTACTGGAACCGGTGCGTTCCCCCAGCTTCAAAACCGTAGTGAACAGCTCAATCCCGATAATTTCTATGACGCCAAGTTTCGGGTCACCCAGCCTATTCTGAATGCAGAATTAAATTATAACAGAAAGATCAAATTGAAACAGGTCGATCTACAAAAAACGGAAGTTCAGCTCTACAAGCGTGAATTGGTAAAAGAGATCAAAACAGCTTATTATAATTATTTAAAGGCTGTAAATGCTGAAAAGATCTATCAGTCCTATCGGAGTTTAGTTCTCGAAGGTGAGCGTGTCAATAAAAAGCTTTTAGAAAATGGGAAGATCAACCGGACAGCAGTAATCCGCAGTAAAAATGAAGTTTCTAAAATTGATGCCTCGATAGTTTCTGCAAAAAAGACAAAAGAATCGGCGCAGTTTTATTTTAATTTCCTGCTAAACCGTCCATTATCGGATAGCATTGAAGTTGACGAAATAACAACTTTACCTGAGAGAGACCTTTCATTGATGGAAAATGTTGACAGCCGTGAGGAACTCTCCAAACTTAAAATTGCCAAAGGCATTAATGAGGACCTTAATGGTCTTGCAAAATCCTATTTAATACCGAAGATCGGAGCCAGTTTGGACATGGGTTCGCAGGCCTTTGACTGGAAGTTCAACAAGCAGAGCCGTTATTATTTATTGGGGGTATCTCTGGAATGGAACCTGTTTTCCTTTGGAAGAAATAGCAACCGCATCAAGCAGACAGTCGCAGAACAGCATGCCATCGAGTCACAAACAGGATATGTCGAACAGCAATTACTTACCGAACTCAAGGTACGTCAGACCAATATGCAGAGTGCTGTAGCACAGTACGAATCTGCCCGTAGCCAGCTGAATACAAGCCAGACCTATTACAACGACCTATCCAAACTTTACAGGGAAGGAATGGCAATCTACATTGAACTTCTTGATGCGCAGAACCAATGGGTCGATTCACAGTTACAGGCCAATATTGCCCTCTTCGATACATGGATTGCCTTCACAGCGATCGAACGTGCCAACGCCAGTTTTACTATTAAATAAATAAACATGAAAAAAATAAATATCGTAGCAATAGCTTCCACATTTCTGATCTATTCCTGTGGAGATCATCCAAAACAAAAAAATCCATTGGGCGAACCTGACGTGATTGCGGTAAAGACAGCCCCCCTATCCTCTTATACAGTTCCGGGCACCATACACGCCAGCGGTCTGGTCAGTACCGAAAATGAAGCCAATTATGCCTTCAAGATCGGCGGGGTGATCAGCCGTGTGTTTGTGGAAGAAGGACAGTTCTTTCGTAAAGGACAGGTACTTGCTACGCTCAATGTGACAGAAATAGCAGCAGGTCTTGCCCAGTCCGACCTTGGTGTTGCCAAGGCGCAACGGGACTATGACAGGGCAATAAATCTTTATAGAGATAGCGTTTTTACCCTTGAACAATTACAGAACACAAGAACTGCACTTGATCTTGCACGTAAATCAAAGGAAGCAGTGGCATTCAATGAGCGATATGCCAAAATATATGCCGCCTCTGACGGCTTTGTAACCAAAAAAATAGCCAGCGAAGGTGAAGTGGTTGCCGGCGGGATGCCTGTACTGCTTACCAATTCCACAGTCGCCAACGGTAGTTACATCCTAAAGGTCGGTGTCACGGATCTTGAATGGTCGGCCATCAATGTGGGACAGTCCGCAAAGGTCAGCCTTGACGGCTATATCGGTCAGCAGTTTGATGCCACCGTGAGTAAAAAGCTCCGTTCAGCCGACAGGGAAATCGGCTCCTTCCAGGTTGAGCTCAGGTTAAAGCTAGATAAGGTAACCCCGCCCGTTGGTATGTTCGGCAAAGCCGAGATCGCGACTGACAGTGATGGAAACGCTGTTATTATCCCCTACAGTTCGCTGGTCGAAGCAGACGGGGACAAAGGCTTCATCTATACAACGGTTGGCAGTGATAAGGTCAAAAAGATTCCTGTACATATCCTGAGATTTGAAAATAAGCGGGTTTACCTTCGTGATAGGCTTGAAGGGATCGTTCAGATCGTGGTTTCCAACAGTGCCTTCCTCAATGAACAATCCATTATTAAAATAATCAAGTAAACGGCACTACAATGAAGATAACAAATTTTGCAGTTAAGAACTACCAGTTTACACTGATCATATTTGTCCTGGTCGCAGTGGTAGGCCTGCTGACTCTGTTTACCATGCCACGGTCGGAGGACCCGACCACCAACCCGCCACAGTATCTGGTAACGGTGATCTATCCGGGCACCAGCCCCAAGGATATGGAAGAACAAGTGGTCAAACCCATCGAAAATAAGATCTATGGACTGGAGAACATCGACAAAATACTGACCACGATCGAAGACGGGGTGGCGGCCATACAGATCAAGTTTAAATACGGGGTGGATGTGGACAACAAATACCAAGAGGTATCCACGGAGATCAATGCCCTGAAGAACGGTGAACTCCCCAAGGATATCTACCAGATCAAGACCGAAAAGATCTCTTCGGGTGATGTAAAGATCATACAGGCAGCACTGATATCGAATACGGCATCCGCCAAGCAATTGCGTGACCAGGCCGACATTTTGAAATCTAAACTGGAAAAGATCACCGACCTGCGTGAAGTGAAATACTCCGGTATGCCCGAACAGGAGATCAGGATCGATATGCAGCTGGATAAACTTGCCCAGTTAAAGATCCCGTTGAACCTTGTAATGGGCAGCCTGCAAAGCGAGGCTGCAGATATACCGGGGGGAAGTATCAATCTGGATGATAAGGTCTTCAATGTAAAGACCAGCGGAAAGTTCAAAAATGTAGATGATGTAGCCAACACAGTGATCTATAACGCCAATGGGAAGATCGTTTACCTAAAGGATGTTGCCGAAGTAAGCTATAAGGACGGGACTGTCAACCATATCACGAGAATCAACGGGCATCGTTGCATCCTCATCAACGCTGCAATGAAGGATGACGTTGATATCAGTAAGGTTAAAAAGGAATACACGCCCGTACTTGACGAGTTCAGTGAAACGTTGCCGGAAAATATCAAAATGGTCAAGAATTTTGATCAGGCAGATATGGTGGCGAAACGATTAGGCCACCTGGGCTTTGACTTTGGACTGGCCATTCTTTTGGTGGTCATTACGCTGCTTCCACTTGGTTTCAGAGCTTCGGTGATCGTTATGATATCAATCCCCCTTTCCCTTGCGCTGGGACTGATCGCCATGAACATGATGGGATTTTCGCTGAACCAGTTGAGCATTGTCGGTCTGGTGGTGGCTTTGGGGCTACTGGTGGATGATAGTATAGTGGTGGTGGAAAATATTGAAAGATGGCTCAGGGAAGGACATTCCATAAAAGACGCCGTACTAAAGGGAACCAAACAGATCGGTATTGCCGTGGTTGGCTGTACAGCAACATTGATTATCGCCTTTCTTCCATTGGCATTTTTACCGGATATGGCGGGAGAATTCATCCGCAGTCTGCCAGTAGCTATCATAACCAGTGTGCTTGCCTCCATGATCGTGGCCCTGACACTTGTTCCCTTTATCGGAAGCAAGATATTGAAAACACATGACCATGGCGAAGGAAATTACTTCCTAAGAAAGCTACAGCAGTTCCTGACCTTTTCCTACAAAGGAATTATGAAGAAAGCTCTTCAGTGGCCTAAAGTGACGGTGGCCATATCCATCGTACTTAGCGGACTGGCATTTGCACTGTTCCCGCTTGCCGGGTTCAAACTGTTCCCGACTTCGGAGAAGCCCATGTTCCTTGTCAATATAAAGATGCCCCTGCAGGCCGATATTCCGGAAAGTGACCGTGTTGCGAGATTAGTAGAAAAAGAACTGAAATCCCATGAAGAGATCCTGTATTATACCTCCAACGTAGGAAAAGGCAATCCACAGATCTACTATAATGTACACCAGCAGGATATTAAGCCGGATTTCGCCCAGATATTTGTCCAAATGCAGGAAGAGGCAAGCCCAATTGAAAAGACGGCACTGATCAAGAAATTACGCAGTAAGTTTAAGGATTTTCCGTATGCCAAAATTGAAGTTAAGGATTTTGAGCAGGGAACTCCAATTGAGGCTAACATTGTGGTCAGGGTCTTCGGTGAGGATCAGGACACCCTGCGCGCACTATCGTTCAAGGTAGAGGAACTTTTGCGCAAGCATCCGGGCACATTTTTTATCAACAACGAGCTTAACGCCTATAAATCTGATGTAAAGATCACTATAGACAAGCAAAAGGCTCGAACGCTCGGTGTGATGACCAGTGACGTGGACAAGGTGATCAGGCTTGCCGTAGCAGGGCTTAACGTTGGCGACTATATTGATGACCGTGGAGATTCAAGAAATGTGGTGATTACCGTTCCAAGGGACAAGTTCTCCAATCTTGATGCACTGAAAAATTTATATGTGAACAACCTGCACGGAGCACCGATACAGGTCAGCCAGATTGCCAGCATTGGATTTGAATCTTCCCCGACCGCAATAAACCACTTTAACAAATCACGCTTTGCCAAGGTAACATCGCTTACTAAAGACCATGTGCTGGCCAATGACATTCTCAAGGATATAGTTCCGCAGCTGGAGAAGCTAAAGTTCCCAAAAGGATACTATTACAAGCTTTCGGGGGAGGCTGAATCCGAAGGCGATGCCCTGGGCGGAAATTTTCTTTCGGTGATCATACTGAGTGGATTCCTTTTTGTGGCGGTGTTGCTGTTACAATTTAAGACCTTCAAGGGTATTATAATCGTTCTATCTATTATCCCGCTGGGTGTTCTGGGTGGAGTGATATTCCTATTGCTTACAGGCAATCCGATGTCATTGGTTTCTATTATCGGTTTTATTGGCCTTTCTGGTATACAGGTCAAGAATTCGTTACTGTTAGTTGATTTTACCAACCAGCTGAGAGCCAAGGGCCATAGTCTGGATATCGCTATACATATCGCAGGTGAAACACGTTTCCTTCCTGTAGTATTGACCTCCATCACTGCTATCTGCGGACTGATCCCAATCGCCATGAATCCCAACCCCCAGATTGCACCACTAGCAATCGTGCTCATTGGAGGACTTATTAGTTCAACCATTCTTTCCAGAATTGTTACTCCGGTGATGTATAAATTGATTCCGCCTGAGATAGAAATAGAAGAAAAACTATAGGATATTGAAATATTTAAGATTTATCAACAAAGAGGCTATCAAAAAAAAATAGCCTCTTTTCTTTTTAAAGAATTACACTTTAGAAGTCAGCTGTTTTATATCATTATCCAACTGGTCAAACCTCTTAAATATAGCTTCATTACTTATCTCAAGTTTCGAATTCTTAAGTGCTTCAAGTTCCTTTTGAAGTTCAAATAACATGAATTCCAGGTCCATTTTAGGAGCACTTTCTTTAGTCTTCAATCTTGTTTGTAATTCTTTCATTTCACGGCCAATAGCTTCTTGTTCCGTAATTGCATATTCTTCAGTCTGTTGAACGGAATAATGACCAAGCATTTCCTTTACAATGTGGATTGAAACGCCATTATTTAGAGTGATAGTACTTGCAAATGTTCTTCGCGCTTTGTGTGTATTTAGTGTTTCGGAGATTCCACACAAGTCAGCTATTTCTTTTAAATATTCGTTCATTTTTTGATTTGAACGACCAGGAAGAACTGAATCTCTTTTTATACAGCCCGGATCATTGTTATACTTTGCAATTATCTCAAGAGCTTTTGGCAATAATGGGATATCAGTCCCAGATTTTGATTTTTGTCTACTGGACATAATCCACATACTGCCATCATCACCTTCTTTGATGTCATTCCATTTTAATTGAAAAGCATCAATATATGATAAACCTGTATAGCATTGAAAAACGAAAATATCTCTAACAACACTCAATCTATTAGATAAGAATACTTTATCTTCAATGCGCTGTAACTCAGCTTTAGTCAAAGGTTTCTTTTTCACCTTAGTTTTCCTACTTGTAAATAGCTTAAATGGATCTTTAGGGATAATTTCTTTTGCAACTGCCCGGAGTACTATCTTTTTGAAATTACTGATATATTTCAATGAAGTATTGTTCGAACACTTTCTGATAGTTTTTAAGTATAATTCATAATTTTTCACAAATTCATAGTTCAATGCAGAGAAAGAAAGATCTTCCCGCCCGTATTTATATTGGATAAATTCTGCAACATGAGAACGGGCAGTAACATATCTTTCACGTGTTCCATCAGAATACTCTCCAGTTTTAACTAAAGCAGCTATCTCATCATTATGTTCCAGAAATTCTTCTAATACGGAGTTATGACGTTTGTACTTACCATTCACAAAATCGATAAGATCAACAGCCGTAATAAGCTTATCATTATTCAGCAGTTCTGTCCGATAGCTGTTAATCTTGGTCCTAAATGAATCTAAAAAGAAATTGAGCTCTTTAGCATCCTCCTTGGTACCTATAGCTTTTTCTTCCTTTTGGTTCCATCTTGTAACATCCCACTGTCGTTTTGTGGAACATTCTTTTGTAATTCCATCCACCGTAATTCGAACATAGACAAGGCGGATAGCTCGGCTTTTTTCTCTTGGGCTCTTTAGAAAGAAGGTTAGCCCATAACTTTGTTCTAACATAATTAAACTTTTTAAGGGTTATAAATGTCGAACCAAAGATTTTTTCAGTTGTCAATGTGGCATTTTGTGGCACATTTTTGCAGAAACTCAATGTGCCACGAATGTGCCACAAAAATTATGAGTATTTTTGAAAATTTCAGCAATTCCCATAAACAAAAAAATCCTGCAAATCATTGATTTTGCAGGATTTATCTATTTTTTAGTGCTTTTTAAAAATTTTAAAATTTGCACCTGGCGGAGAGTGAGGGATTCGAACCCCCGAACCTGTGACAGTTAACGGTTTTCAAGACCGCCGCATTCGACCACTCTGCCAACTCTCCGCGACAAAAGTACGAATTTCCACTCTCCTACCAAATTTTATTTTATATATTGTGCTTATTGAGCTTTTATAAACTGAATATCAGCACTAAATTTTACATCGTCGCTCACCATTACCCCTCCTGTTTCCAATGCTGCATTCCAATTAAGGCCAAATTCTGAACGTTTGATTTTGCCCTCTACTATAAAACCAGCTTTGGTATTTCCCCACGGATCTTTTTGGATACCTGCAAATTCTAAATCAAAAACGACCGGTCTAGTGACATCACGAATAGTCAAATTTCCCTTAATTTGTTCATTTTCTAAACTCGTTGCCTCAAAAGTAATGGTGGGATATTTTTCCACATCAAAAAAGTCTGGACTTTTTAGATGTCCATCCCGTTGTTCATTACGCGTATTGATAGATGCCGTATTGATAACCACTTTGGCAAGCGCATTTTTAAAATCTTCGCCATCGGCGTCAACATCTATTTTAAAACTGTCAAAGTTTCCTTTAACGTTCGTAATCATCATGTGTTTTACTTTGAATTCTATCTCGCTATGTGCAGCGTCTAGTTCCCATTTTCCTTGTGCCATAATTTTATGTTTTTTCTATTTGTTTAATAACACAAAGGTAACAGCAGTTTTATTCATTTTGTTTGACCTAGATCAATAAAATAATCTTGTTGAAAAGCAATCAGTTATTGAAAAACCACAAAAAAAAGTTGGCGATATTTTGGAAATATAACACAAATGTCTACTTTTGCATTACCGAAAGCGACGCGCCAATAGCTCAGCTGGATAGAGCATCGGTTTTCTAAACCGACGGTCTCAGGTTCGAATCCTGATTGGCGTACTTAAAAGCCCCTTTGTTCAACACAAAGGGGCTTTTCTTTTTATACACTATATGGTTTCAAAAGTTAAGATTCATTAAAATCTCATCGATATGGCAGTCGAGCTTGAAGATGAAAATAAGCTAAGGTTTCTCACTTTTAAATTGACTATATAGAAGAAAAGCAACGAAGGCAAGTATGACAATTAAAATAACATTCATATGGTTATTATTTAGGTTAATAATAACCTAAATAATAAAAATAGATAAGGCCGAGCAAATGCTTCGACCTTATCAAAAGTAATTTCTGATTATCTGGCGCTGATTGACCCCGGGACCATCTAAATGAACTGAAACTATGATGGTGACTTACATGGTATTTATGGATTAAACCTATTTCTTAACAAACTCGCGTACGCGCTCATCTTTAATTGCACCCGACCAGTTCAAACCATAACCAAAATCGTAAGCATGTCCGGCTTGATCAACATATACCTCCATATCAAAGGGCACATCCTCTGCTTGCTTCTCTACTGTAGCCATATTCGCTGGCATTTGAACCGGTAAAAGACCAGATGGTTCATACTTTCCAAACATAACATCCAATACAGCCTGTGTCGATACACCAAAATTCAAGACAATACCAGAGACTTCCTTTTCAAACTCGGCAAATACCATCGGCTTGTTGGCAGTTACAGCAACCAGAATTGGTTTATCTTTCATCATATCCTTCGTATCCAATATCGTCTGAAGATCCATCACATTAGCAGCAGTCACCATTTTATTCTTATAAGATCTATTCTTAATCGACGGATCGATTACTGGATCACCCGCAGCAATGCTCTCCGCTCTTGCGTTTGAGGCTGTATAAGTGCCATATTGCAAGGAAATGGGAACATATCCATTTCCACCATTCTTGCGATCCCTTTCACTATACCCACCTTCGACACTGATCGGGCTCTGTACAAACACGACTGCAAGATCAGCTTCATTGGGGTTATCGGTTACATCAGCATATTTCCGCAAGAGATCGATGTTAACGGGGTATTCCAATCGCGCCTGTGTATAGTTTCCCCACCAATCTTTCATTGCTGCCTTATACATCTTCGGAACATAAACTTTCTTCCGTCCACGAATAGGCAATTGCTGATTACTATTCTTTAGTAAAACAACGGACTTTACCTGTGCGTCGTAGCCCTCCTTCATATAGAGCGGATTTCCGACAGTGACACGACTTTCCTCGACATCCAAATATGGATTTTCAAAGAGTCCTACCCGGAAAATATTTAACAGAAGCCTTCTAGCGGAAGCCTCAAACCGTTGTCTCATAAATTTCTGTCCGTGCTCTTTGACACCCAGTTCATAGGCCGACAAAACAGGAGCCTTATCGTTATTGCCTCCAAATTGATCTACACCTGCCATTAATGCTTTATAATGACGCTCTGCCACCGACAGCTGTTCTACCCCCCAGGGTTTACCTGCAAATCCATCTGGCTTAGGCGCTTCATCTCCCGTAATCAGCCAGTCCGAACAGATCACACCATCATAACCGTAGCTGCCGCGCAACAAGTCGGTAAGCAAATATTTGCTATAACCATTTCCCACATTTTCACCATTCTTCTTGTCCTGACCAAAAGAAATCGTATAATAGGGCATAACTGCGGCAGCTTTGCTCGTCTTTCCAGTCAACTGGAAAGCTCCATTGACAAATGGAATAATATGTTGCTTCAGATTATCACCTGGATATACCGCAAACTTTCCAATAGCCCAATGGCCGTCCCGACCACCTTCCTCAGGCCCTCCACTGGGCCAATGTTTCACCATGGCATTGACACTCTTATACCCCCAGCCTAAGGCAATTTCGTCGTTTCCACTCGATGTCTGAAAGCCATCAATATAAGCTCTGGCCATGGCTGTGGTCAACTGCGGTACCAACGCGGCTCGGTACCCAAATCTATCTGTGGCGATAATGCCGTCGTGATGCCCAATGATCGATATTCCGAAGCCGCCACTTGCCCAAAACGTTTAACGATAGCTGGATCGAATGTCGCCGCCATCGCAAGTCCATCCGGCCACATCGAAATTTGCCCCCCTGCCCCTGCATTGAACTCCGCACTGACAACAGCATTATGACGTGGATCGGAGCTATTATTCGCCGGGATACCCCATCCCAACCCTTCCACAAAACCCTGCAACTCATTATTCCAGCGGGCAGCGGTTTCCGGATCTTTTACTGCCGTTAACAGGATATGCCTAAGCCCATCCTTCTCCAGAAATTCGCGCTGCTGATCGGTCAGGGCCCAAGGTGAAACAAGACCTTCCTGGTAATTTTTTCCTTGATAGGTGCCAGCCATAAATCCAAGGGCCGGTACTGGTAAAGCTTGATGTCTGCTGTATAACATAAGCCCAGCAATCTGATCAATAGATAATTTTGAGGCGAGATCTTTGGCACGTTCCTCTGGTGTCAAACGCCAGTCTTCATAAAGATCTAATTTCCCATTTCGATTAAGATCCTTAAATTTATTTCCAGCAATGCTTAGGATCTTCACTCCCGAAGTTGTCGAATAACCCAATACAGGACCATATTTATTCTCAATCTTTTGATAAACCTGGCCTTGTGCCGAAAACGTTAAAAATAGACTGAAAGATGAAGCGAATAGTAGTTTCCTTGCGTTCATATAATCTGTTATTTTAATAAATGAGTTCGTAGTCAAAACGTTCGCCTTATCGGCAATAAAAACATTTGGCTTGATACGTTATAATCAGTTACTTGTATTGCTTCTTTATGAAGCAATACAATTGTACAACCTTTTTGTTCAAATACAAAATAAAATCAACGAAATAACACAAAAAGCTAACTATCAATCTATTGATTTAACAAAAAAGCCCCTAATGTAATTTTTGACACAAGGAATTGTTCGACTTTTATCGGCCAACTTGCCTCCCATTGCGATATTTTTTTGTAATATTAACCCAAAGACAGAAAGTACATGGATTTCAGAACACAGATTATTAACGCATCGGCAGAGAGTTATGAAAAATTTCTACCTCACATTTCTGTAGACACCGTCGTCTTTGGCTTCGATCAAGGTTCTTTGAGAATCCTTTTACTAAAAATGAACTACAATAAAGAGTGGTTTCTTCCTGGAGGTTATGTGGGGAAAGAGGAGGATACTGACGAAGCGGTCAAACGTGTACTTTATGAACGCTCGGGTGTAAAGGATATCTTCTTGGAAGAATTTGCTGTATTTGGAAACCCACAGCGCAGCCAGCAATCCTTTGCGGATTACCCCGACACACTGTGGAACAAACAGCGTTTTATTTCAATTGGTTACTACGCGCTGGTAAATTACAAACATGTTGTTCCTCAACCTGATTCCTTAAGTGAGACCTGCCAGTGGATCGACTTTAAGGACATCACTGAACTTAATATCACCATGGACCACCGCAAAATCATCAGCAAGGCTCTTCGGACTCTTCGCGAACGGCTTTCTTACAAACCAATAGGATACAATTTACTACCAGACAAGTTTACACTGTCCGACTTGCAAGGGCTCTATGAAACAGTACTTGGTAAAAAACTTAACCGAGGCAATTTTTATCGTAAAATGAAAAATATGGGTATCCTTCAAAAACTTGACGAACAACGGAAAGGTGGAGCCCATAAAGCTCCCGACCTCTATAAGTTCAATGTGGCAACCTATAATAATATCTTACAGGAAGGCTTAAATACCTGGTAGTACAATCACCAATACTTTGACACCAAATTTATAATAGACTACAGCCTAGTCAACGCTGACATAGGCCAACATTCTACCATCGGCTAAACTAACCCGCAAGAAACTGAATGCGCAGTACAGAAGTCCAACCTTTACAATTGATCTATACAATATATTTATTGACAATATTTTCCAAATCTTCCAAATCAAAAGGTTTAGATAAAAAATCATCCGCTCCGGCACGATCTGCTAGGGATTGAATATCGTTGTTTGCCGATACGTATATTACGGGAATATGGCTAAAACGCTTATCTGATTTAAGCAATCTAGTCGCTTCAACACCACCTATGTTTGGAATCCAGTTATCCATTAAGATAAGGTCAGGCTCTGCAGATTCCACCTTTTGGATAATATCATGTGAAGTTTCGGAAACTTCAACATGGAACCCTAAATCTGTCAAAACAACCGTTATAACCTCCAAAATAATGGTATCGTCCTCAAATATCAATACCGTTTTTGCTTTACTCATATAAAATAGTTTATGTATACCCTCATTGTTTTACATCAGACACAAAATGATTCACGTCTGCCTGCCCCCCCCCCTATAAGGTATAAAGTTTTTTCCAAATTTTTTGATCCCCTACAGGTGTAAAGTTATGTTGAATACCTGAAAATCGTATGGTTTCTTTACTACCTAATGCCAAATATCCTAAATTTTCTAGACTCGCATCAAATAATTTAAAGACACGCTCTTGCAAGTCCTTATTAAAATAGATCAAAACATTGCGACAAAGGATTAATTGAAAGCTATTAAATGAGGTATCAGATACCAGATTATGGGTAGATAAAATCATTTTTTGCTTTAGATCGGCATTGAATTTCGCCCATTCATAATTTGCTGTATAATATTTCGAAAAATCCTGTTTTCCTCCAGATTCTATGTAATTCTCAGAGAAAGATTTTATCTGGCTCAATGGATATACACCATTCCGGGCAATATCAAGTACCCGTGGATTAATATCCGTTGCATATATCAATGACTTGTGATACAAATTGGCCTCTTTTAGCAAAATGGACATCGAGTAAGCTTCCTCTCCTGTGGAGCAACCAGCAATCCACACACGGATCAACGGGTATGTACCCAATTGTGGTAGAATTTCCTCCCGTAGCTGACGAAAGAATAAAGGATCCCGAAACATTTCGGTTAAGTTAACGGTAATCTCTTCTACAAAGTGCTGCAAAAATGCAGGATTGTCCTTTAATACAAAGCGAAGTTCAGCAAAGCTTGCCAAACGGTCATTCGTCATAAGCCGATTAATCCGCCTCTTCATCGAGGCACGGCTATACTGCAAAAAATCATACCCGTAGTCTCGATAGATATCTTCAAGCAAAATATCTATTTCATGGTCTTTTATGATACTATAGCCCAACATTTAAATTAACCGTTCAATTTCACCCATCAATTTATCGACATCAATCGGCTTCGAGACATAAGACTGGGCTCCAGCTTCCAAGCATTTCTCCCGATCTCCACTCATCGCTTGCGCTGTTACGGCAATAACCGGAATTTTGCCTATAAAACTCGAATTGCGAATTAGCTGAATCGCCTCATAGCCATCAATTTCAGGCATCATCATATCCATCAATATCAACGCCACACCTTTATTCGCCTCCAAGATCTCAATAGCCTCGCTCGCACTTGTGCTGCTCAACACCTGATATCCCTTAGCTTTCAACGTCAAACGCAATGCAAAAATATTGCGTTGATCGTCGTCCACAATTAATATTACCTTATGCTGATCCATATATCAGTTGTCCTCAATTTTCATATAACCACACACGCAATAAAGACAAGAGTTGGTCGATATCCACCGGCTTCGAGATATAATCCGAAGCTCCTGCCTGAATACACTTTTCACGATCCCCGATCATCGACTTCGCCGTAACAGCGATAATTGGTAATCTAGCATAGTCCGCATGTTGTCTGATATTCTTAATCGTTTCATAACCATCCATCTCAGGCATCATCATATCCATCAGTACAATATCAATGGGTTCTCCGGACATCAATACTTCCAACGCTTCTTTACCATCCATCGCGGGAATTACCTTCACTTGAAATTTCTCCAATGCTTTGGTCATCGAGAAGATATTCCTAACGTCATCATCAGCGACAAGAACCTTCTTGCCCTTCAATACGTCAGTCAGAGCTCCAAGCCCATTGTTCTTCCTCCTAGCGTCGTCTGAATTATTAACCTCAATCAAATGAAGAAACAGGCCTACCTCATCCAGAATCCGTTGATAGGAATGAGCCGTCTTTACAACAACTGAGTCTGCATATTTTTTAATCTTCAACTCTTCAGCCTTGGACAGATTCTTGCCTGTAAAGATAATGATCGGCAAGTTCTCCAGTCCTTCATGTTGTTTGATTGCTTCCAACGTATGGTAGCCCATTTCATCAGGTACTCCCATGTCCAAAATCACACAGTCCACATCCGCTGTACGTAAAGCTGTAATGCTATCCTCTACATTATCTTTTACTTCAAGTGATATATTAAAACTACTTAAGAAATAAGATAATGCACTTGCATGCTTTGGGTTTTCTTCAACAATAAGCACCTTCTTAGGCGAACGGCTTAACGCCGATTCAATTCTTTGGAATACCGAAGTCATTTGTTCTAACGCAACAGGCTTACTAATGAAATCGATCGCTCCTTTTAATAAACTTTCTTTCTTCACCTCAAGCGAAGACATAATATGAACCGGAATATGCCGCGTAGCCTTATTGCCCTTCAATTGATCCATGACAGCCCATCCATCCATAATTGGCAATTGAATATCGAGCAAAACAGCAACTGGGTGATATTTCTGGGCTGCTGGAAGTGCATGGTCACCACGAACAACAACTACACCTTTATAGTTTTGCGTATGGGTATATTTCAAGAGTGCCTTGGCAAAATTAATATCATCCTCCACAATCAAAATCACCTTATCCCCTTCTACAACCGTATCCCGATCATCTGGAATCTCCTCCGGGATCCTAATCGTGACCGGATTATAGCTATCTTCTTTAACAATCTCAATGACCTCTTCTACTTCCGAAGATATCTCCTCAACCAATTGCTGCTCCTTGGTCAATATCTCTTTGACTTCAACTTTCGACTTCGGAATAATAAACAAAAACGTACTGCCTTTGCCTACTTCGCTTTCCAACCGGATTTCTCCACCGAGTAAGCGCGCGATTTCGCGGCTAATGGAAAGCCCCAATCCAGTACCACCAAACTTCCTTCTGGTTGAGCCATCAGCTTGTTGAAAGGCTTCAAAAATAATTTTCTGCTTTTCAAGTGGTATACCAATACCCGAATCGACTACAGCGAACACCAATCGATCACTATCGCCTGGGTCTTCATAGATTTCAAGACGTACTTCGCCTTCTTTGGTAAATTTAATGGCATTAGAAATTAGATTCCGTAGTACTTGATCTATCCGCAAACGATCACCTTGAAAGCTTAGATTGACCGAATCACTGATACTCGTTTTTAAAATCAAACCCTTTTCCTGTACAACAGGCGAAAACAGACTATTCAAATCCGCCAAAATATCATTCAGGTTCAAAGACGCATAATCCAAAGTCATCTTACCCGATTCAATTTTGGAAAGATCCAGAATCTCATCAATCAAGGTGAGCAAACTTGTCCCCGAACTTTGTATAACTTTGGCTGACTCAATCTGATCTGAATTCAGATTTTCCTCCACATTCTCGGACAATAAGCGCGACAATAATAAGATCGAGTTGAGTGGCGTACGAAGTTCATGGGACATATTAGCCAAAAATTCCGACTTATATTTGGTACTTAGCGCCAGCTCCTCAGCTTTTTGTTGGATCTCCTGATTCCGTTCCGCAATCATCAGATTCTTATCCTCAAGCAAACGCGAGCGTTCCTCCAGCTCTTGATTGGACTGCATCAGTTCCTCATGCTGCACTTTAAGTTCCTCCTCCGAAGATTGCAAACGCAATGTTTGCGCCTCCAATTCAGTATTTAAGCTTTCAAGCTCGGCATGTTGGGTTAATAGCTCTTCAGACTGCACCTGTGTTTCCTCCAATAAGGTCTGGATTTTCGCCCTTCCTTTTGCTGAAACTAGTGCAATCCCAATCTGTCGGGAACATTCACTCAAAAATGTCTTTTCCACTGCAGTAAAACTCTCCATTTGACCAACCTCCAATACACCCAGCACCTGATCATCAACCAGCATTGGTAAAAGCTGAATATGAGGTACATTGATTTTTCCGTTGGCAAAACTCACGAGATAGTCTGCCGTATTTAAATTATTCAAGGTCTTTGGTTCACGATCCGTAAATACCTGACCGATATATCCTTCGCCAGGTAAAAAATATTTTTGTACCTGTTTATCCAGTCCATACGTTCCTGCCAGCTCCAACCTTTCATTATTAAAGATATAGATTGCACCACTAACAGCCCCCATATATCCGATCAGGGTTTTGATAGAATCGACCGCAATCGTTTCTTCACTCTTATTCCCCACCAACCCAGTATAGAGTTTTGCATAACCGGCATGCAACCAGTCGTTATCTTTAAGTTGGTCAAAAGATTTCTTCAACGATTTGGACATTCGGTTGACCGATTTGGCTATTGCTCCCAAATCATCATCCTCTACCTCTTCTGCTTTGACGTCATATTCCCCCAATGCGATGCGATTGGTTATTTTTTGAACGAGATTTAATCGTCTTGAAATCGCTTCATCCTTGTCACGAAGTGATTTTTCTAGCAAAGCGCGCTTTTTGAAATCTGCCCGTAACCTGAAATAAAAATAGCTGGTAATAATGAGAGAAAGCAATGCACTGATAACGATAAAAAGTGTCGTGATAAACGACGAATTGTCCAGATTGGTAGATTTCTGATTGATTGTATCGTCTTCATTTTGGATAATGTCATTAATAATCGTGCGACATTTATCCATAGCCGATTTACTAACATCCAACTGAGCCAAGCTAACCACACCACCGTTTCTTTTAGTAGCGACGGCCTCCTTTAAGACTTCTATTCGCCATTGCGCAGCAGTTAACAGACTATCAACACGAACTTTTTGCACCGGATCCATCCTGGTCAGCGTCTCTATAGCCTTTAATTCTGTGGGCAAGCTTTCTAATGCTTTATTAAAAGGTTCTAAATAGCTTTCCTTTCCGGTCAGAAGAAAACCCCGGTTTCCTGTCTCAGCTCCTTGTAATGCATTGAGTAAATTATTGGATGTACTGATAATCTTCCTTGTCACACCAAGCTCCTCACGGTATTTATTTTGTTCCTGAATACCAACATAAGATGCAGTAGAACTTATCAGCAATATGACTAAGGAAAAACCTATTCCGACCGTTAGATTATTGAGTGTCTTACTATTTGGCATCTAGAGGTAAATTTAAAGGTAAGGTAAAATAAAATGTCGCGCCTTGTCCACCCGAACTTTCCACAGCAATGGTTCCATGATGGGCGCGAATAATTTCAGCACAGATATAAAGTCCTATCCCAAGCCCCTGAAAATCGAACGACGTTTCTTCCACACGATAAAATTTCTCAAACACATCACCTTGCTTCTCTTCTGGAATGCCGATCCCAAAATCTATTACACTTATTTTCACGTTGCTGTCTTCAATAGAGCAGTCAACAATTACTTTTTCAGTTCCAGCAGCATATTTATATGCATTCGTCAAAAAATTAACCAACACCTGCTCTAGACGGATCTCATCACCATAAATCTGTACGTCCGTAATATCCCCTTGCCGGAGAAGCTTCATACTGCTTTGGTCATGCGTTTGAACAATGGAGTCCACGGCACTCTTGACCATATGCTCGAGAGAAAATACCTTTTTATTGATCAGCAGCTTCCCATTATCGATCTTTGACAGATCCAAAAGATCAGAAATAAGACTGTTGAGTTTGTCAACTTGGCCCTGAACCCGGGTTACATACTTTGCCTCAGCACTTTCCTCCTCCAGCTTAAGTTTACGGTCGAGCAATTGCATATAGGCTTTAATACTTGTTAAAGGTGTTTTCAACTCGTGACTCGCGATACTCAGGAACTCATCTTTTTCCTTTTCCGCTTTTTTTTGTGCATCGATATCTGTAAAAGTCCCGACCCACTTACTCGCTCCATTCTCCAAAATTGGCCACACACGCAAAAGCTGATATAGGTATTCCCCACATGGCCTCCTTTGGATACGTACTTCCATTTCCAAGGGTTCTCCAGAACGAAGACTCGCTTGAAGCTCTTTTTCGATTGATTGATCGCCAGGATAGATCTGTGGGAATTTTGAGGCATCATCAGAAAACTGAAACCAGCGACCATTCACAAAATCAATATTTCCTGCACTGTCACAGGTAAAAGCAATTTGAGGCAAAGACTCCAAAAGCGTATGCAAATAGTCCACCTTAGACCGCAGTTCCTGCTGTGCCTGCTTGCGCCGTTCTACCTCAAGTTCTAAAGTTTGTTGAATATCTTTAAGCGCTTGGGTCTGTTCATACAGCCGATAAAATGTCTTAACTTTCAACATCAGGATGTCGGGATCCACAGGCTTGGTCACATAATCCAATCCACCCGAATCATAACCCTTGGTGATAAAGCGTTTATCCGTATTTACAGCAGACAAAAATATGATCGGAGTTTCCTTTGTTTTGCTAAATCCCGCTATATTTTCAGCGACTTCAAAGCCATCCATATCTGGCATCTGAACATCCAATATGATTAATGCATATTTATATTTTAAGATCTTTTTTAAAGCTTCTTCCCCTGATTGAGCGGTATCAACTTTAAAATTTTTGGATTCCAGTAATTTTTGCAAAGAGTAAATATTATCCGGATTATCATCAACAATTAATATCATAGTGTATTAAAACTTAGCATCAAGGTTAACAAATCTAAAAAAATTAACTGAATACCACCAATCGAATTACGGAAAACCGCTGGCAAAAAAAAGCGCATGAAATAAGTAAAACTTTAGTCTGTCAAAGCCTGTTTTAACAAATATGATACGTTTTACATCAAAAGGCATATACTGCATTCCCGGTAAGTTTTATCTCGACCCATGGAAGCCTGTTGATTTGGCTGTTATTTCTCATGGCCATGCAGATCATGCCCACTGGGGAATGAAGAAGTACCTCTGTCATCATTTCACAGTCAATATACTTCGGAGCCGGATCGGTCCAGATATTCAAATCCAGGGAATCGCTTACAATGAACCTGTCCACATCAATGGTGTCAGAGTTTCCCTGCACCCCGCCGGACATATCATTGGTTCTGCCCAGATTCGCCTGGAGTATAAAGGTAAAGTCGTCGTATTTACTGGCGATTACAAAATTCAGGAGGATGGCTTATGTACACCATTTGAACCGATGAAATGCCATGAGCTCATTACAGAAAGTACTTTCGGTCTTCCGATTTATCGATGGGAGTCTGTAGCGGTACAAAATGAACGACTGCAATCTTGGATTAAGAACAACCAAAGCAATCATAAGACATCCGTATTTATAGGGTATTCGCTTGGAAAATCGCAGCGTATTCTAAATGCTGTACATGAAATGGGTCCAGTATATGTACATTACAGTATTGCTAAATTAAATGAGGCCTACAGCCAGGCAGGTGTAAAACTACCACCCTATCAGATTGCGGAAGTAAAATCAGCTCCAAAAGAACTAGACAAGCAGATTGTATTGCTTCCGCCAGCACTGCTGGACAGCCAGCTCCTTCAAAAAATACCCAATGTTGCCTATGCCATCTGTTCGGGCTGGATGCAAATCCGTGGGGCGCGACGATGGCGCAGCGCAGATGCTGGTTTTGCGATCAGTGACCACGCCGACTGGTCAGGTTTATTGCAGGCAGTACGTAGCAGTTCGGCCGAAAAAGTATATGTGACCCATGGGCAAACAGCTACCTTTGCCAAATATCTCAATGAAATCGGCATTGAAGCGGAAGAGGTCACCACACAGTATGGTGATGAAGAAGATCCCCAAGTCCAAACGACTTAAGATAGCTTATGAAAGAATTTGCAACATTGATACATGCTCTCGACAGCAGCAACAAGACCAATTTGAAAAAAGAGGCTGTTTTGCATTTTTTCAGGGAAGCCTCTGACAAAGATAAACTTTGGTTCCTCGCTTTGATGACGGGGAAAAGACCGAAACGGAGTATAGCGGTTAAAGACCTCAAAACCTGGACTTTAGAAATAACAGAAATTCCCGAATGGTTATTTATTGAATCCTATGCTGCCGTAGGTGATCTATCCGAAACCTTGGCTCTACTTTTGCCATCGGCATCGCAACTGATAGAAAAAAGCCTTAGCGACTGGATGGATGAAATCATTGCCTTACAAAATGCATCCATTGCAGAGAAAAAAGCTTTCGTTCTTCGATCCTGGAACGGGCTAAGCACCGTCGAGCGCTTTATTTTTAACAAACTTCTGGGCGGAAGCTTCCGTTTGGGCATTTCAGCAAAAGGCTTAATCAATGCCCTTGCTCAATATACAGGTACTGAGGCGAGTGCGGTAGCGCACAGCATCATGGGCGATTGGAATCCACATGAAGTCGAATTTGAAAAACTTATTCATGGAACGTATAGTGATACCAATCTTTCCAAACCTTATCCTTTCTGCCTCGCCTATCCTATTGAAAAAGAACCGGAAGAACTAGGGTCAATTAAAACATGGCAAGTCGAATATAAATGGGATGGAATACGCGGCCAGCTTATCAAGCGCAGCGGAGACATACACATCTGGTCACGCGGGGAAGAACTTGTTACAGCCCAGTTTCCCGAAATTACTGCAGCCCTCAGTCAATGGAGCGGAAGCTTTGTGCTCGATGGAGAGATTCTTGCTGTTAAAGACGGCCGTGTACTTAACTTTTCCGAACTACAAAAACGGATCAATCGCAAAACAATCCCAAAAGCTTTGCGTGAGGAAGTACCTATTGCAATCTACCTTTATGATCTCTTGGAACTGAATGGAATAGATCTCCGCCAGGAGCCACTTGCATACAGGCGTGTACAGCTGGAAGAACTTTATGCAGCCAATCCGGGTACCGTATTAAAACTATCACCGTTGATACATGCCGAGGACTGGACAGCCCTTCAACAAATCCAAACTGCAGCACGCGAGCTTAACAGTGAGGGCATCATGCTCAAGAAAATGGATTCACCTTATTACGCCGGTCGCAAAAAAGGAGGCTGGTGGAAGTGGAAAGTCAATCCGATGAGTATAGATGCTGTACTCATCTACGCACAAAAAGGTAGCGGTCGCCGGAGTGCACATTACACAGATTATACCTTTGCCGTAAAAGATGGAGATCAGTTGGTCACGATCGCTAAAGCCTATTCGGGACTTACAGACAAAGAAATCCTTGAAGTAAGCCGGTTTGTCAAACAAAATTCACTGGAGAAATTTGGCCCCGTCCGCACGGTTAGACCCGAACTTGTCTTTGAGATTGCCTTTGAAGGGATAGGATACAGCAAAAGACACAAATCTGGCGTAGCATTACGCTTCCCAAGGATTTTACGCTGGCGAAAGGACAAAACAGCGGCAGAGATCGACACCCTTGACGATATAAAACAATTGATTCAATAAAAATTTGAGACGATAAAACAGCGTGAACGAGAAGATAGCACATAGTGAAGGATTTCGAATTGTCAACAATTATTTCGAATCCCAGGGAAATGTTCCCTTTAGCTTTCAGACCAAGGCCTGGGAGAAATACGCGCAGGGATATAGCGGACTAGTTATTGCACCAACAGGATTTGGAAAAACCTTTTCGTTATTTATGGCGGTACTGATAGACTTTCTTAATAACCCGGATCAGCACCAAAAGGGTTTGAAGCTACTTTGGGTAACACCCTTACGCTCATTGGCTAAAGATCTTGCACGAGCAATGCAAAAGGCCATAGACGATATTGGGCTGGACTGGGTCGTTCAGGTTCGCAATGGCGACACCAATCCGAAAGTAAAAGCGCAACAGACGCGATCGATGCCCGATATTCTGCTCGTCACTCCCGAAAGTCTTCATTTGCTGCTCGCACAAAAACAACGGGATAAGTATTTCAAAAATCTCCGGTGTATCACGGTGGACGAATGGCATGAACTGATGGGCAACAAACGTGGTGTTATGGTCGAACTGGCGCTCGCCTTCCTCAAATCGCACTATAAAAAGATGCGCGTTTGGGGGATCACTGCCACCATAGGCAATCTCGAGGAAGCTATGGAGGTTCTGTTGCCAACAGAAAAAAAACGTATCCAAATTGCCGCTAAAGAGAAAAAGAAGATAGCGATCAAACCAATTTACCCCAGCAAAGTGGAACTATTGCCCTGGGCAGGACACCTCGGTGGCAACCTAGCGGACCAGGTCGTCCCCATTATACTCCAGAGCAAAAGCACAATCCTATTTACCAACACACGCAGCCAAAGCGAAATGTGGTATCAGCTCCTTTTACAGGCACATCCAGATTTTGCCGGACAAATCGCCTTACACCACAGCTCTATTGATGCCAATATCCGCGAATGGATCGAAGATAATCTCAGCAGCGGCAAACTTAAAGCAGTCGTGTCGACCTCTTCCTTGGACTTAGGGGTAGATTTCAAACCCGTTGATACAGTCATCCAGATTGGCTCGAGTAAAGGTGTAGCCCGGTTTATGCAACGCGCTGGAAGAAGCGGCCATAGCCCTTTCGAAACCTCTACGATTTATTTCGTCCCTACGCACTCCCTGGAGCTCATCGAGGTCGCCGCACTGAAGGAGGCTGTAAAAACGCAGACGATCGAAAACCGGGACCCTATGGTTCAAACTTTCGATGTGCTTGTTCAATTCATGGTAACCATCGCCCTGGGTGGGGGATTTCGTTCGGAAGAACTGCATGCGATCGTCGCCAATACCCATGCCTTTCGCTATATGGATCAGGAAGAATGGCAATGGTGCATGTATTTTATTACCGCAGGGGGAAAAATTGGCAAACGCTACGAAGAATTTCACAAGGTTATCCAAGATGAAGAAGGTAAATGGATCATCAAAAATCGTCGCCTGGCACTTCTGCATCGACTCAATATAGGCGCTATTGTAGGGGACGCCATGATGCGCGTGAAGTTCCTCTCCGGTGGTTATATCGGCATGATCGAAGAATATTTTATCAGTAAACTCAAAAAAGGCGAGCGATTTATTCTTGCGGGACGCGTCCTGGAACTTGTGATGGTCAAGGAAATGACCGTATTCGTAAGAAACTCGTCGGGTAAAGCCATTACTCCAAGCTGGCTCGGGGGTAGACTTCCCTTATCGTCCAATTTAAGCCATTTCCTTCGTAAAAAATTGGCTGCAGCAACAGGAGCTCCTTCCAGTGAAAAAGAGCTTCATTTCCTGGCACCATTGATCGAAAAACAGACCGAACTTTCGGCCGTGCCTAGCGAAGCGGAATTTCTTGTCGAACATATCAAAACAAGAGAAGGACATCATCTCTTTTTCTACCCTTTGGAGGGTAGACTGATCCATGAGGTCATGGCAGCGCTCGTCGCCTATCGCATCAGCAAATTGTACCCCATCAGTTTCTCTATGGCGATGAATGATTATGGTTTTGAACTCTATTCCGACAAGGACATCCAACTGAGCCAATCACAGCTCGAAGAGGTCTTGAGCCGTAAAAATCTGATGGAAGATGTTATCAGCAGCATCAACTCCGCAGAAATGGCCAGCCGTAAATTTAGAGATATTGCTGTCATTTCGGGATTGGTGGTTCAAAATTATCCGGGTACACAGCAAAACAATAAATCCCTACAGGCTTCATCCGGAATTATTTTCAAGGTATTAATGGAGCACGACCCGAGCAACCTACTCCTCAAACAAGCTTTTAGCGAAGTGTTCAACCAACAATTGGAAGAATATCGTTTAATAAAAGCATTCGACAGGATAAACAATAGTAAAATACGTTATACCTTTGTCGAAGAGTACACGCCACTGAGCTTTCCGATCAAGGTCGATAGCCTGCGGCAGTCGCTGTCGAGTGAAGCACTGATCGAGCGTATCCAACGGATGGAAAAGGCCAACATGCAAAAAAAGAAACGTAGAAAATGAAGATCAAAGAGCAAACAATTACCTTTAATAAGCAGCAATTAATCCTTAACAATCAACGCTCTATATTTTGGAAATCAGAAAAAACATTGATTCTGTCCGATCTGCATCTTGGCAAAGCAGCACATTTCAGAAAGCACGGTATTGCAATCCCCATGGATACCACAATAGCCGATCTCAATCGACTCGAGCGCCTAGTGGATTATTATCAGCCCGTTCAGGTTATTGTTGTTGGAGATTTGGTTCATGCAGGTATCAATCAAGAAGTGCTACTATTGGAACAATTCAAAACGAGATATCCAACGCTTCTCCTCCACTTGGTCAAAGGAAACCATGATCGCCTGTCGAAACAAATGACCGATCGATTTAACATTCACCAACATGACGAAATCTTTGAACTGCAGCAGATACAATTTAAACACCACCCCATCGATGCGGAAGATCAATCTTCCTTCAGGATTAGCGGCCATCTGCATCCAGGAGTCAGTATTGTCATACCACCGAGACGGCAGTTACGCTTACCCTGTTTTATGGTTTCTGATCATCAAATTATCCTGCCTGCATTTAGTAAGTTTACAGGGCTAGACAGTAAGGAATTATCTACAGCGTATCAATGTTATGCAATCACAGATGACCTGATCTTTCCCATCCAAAAAAACAGATTATAAAAACGTTTTATGACATTTTGAATTCACCATTACATTTTGAGTTCACCTGGCGAGATCCCATAATATTTTTTAAATGCACTGCTAAAATTATTCTGATGACCATAGCCCGTCAACAGGGCCACCTCATAAACCGTCATTTTATCTTCGAGTAGATAACTTTTGGCTTTTTCCATACGCACCCGTGTGAGGTAGTCGTGAATGGTCACTGAAAAATATTCCTTAAAGTCCTTACGTAGTTTACTTTCACTCGTCAGCACCTCTGCTGCCAGTTCTTTTTGCGTTGGTGGATTGGCAATACGCTGTTCAAGAATCTGTCGCGCCATCTCCAGTCGCTGCACATCCTCCTCATGAAAGAGCGAATCACTGCTTTCCGTTTTCTCATTGTATTGCTCAAACTGATACATCAGCAGCTCAACAACACGTGACTCCGTATGTAATCGACGGATCTCCCCTTTCTTTTTAGATTCAATCAGCTCAGTTATGGTATGCTGCATCTCGTAGGTTGCCATCAGATCCTCCTCCGAAAATGACACATACTCTCCCTTTTCGATCTCATGCACAAATTGCTGATGCAATAACGAATCGCGTTTGATCAGATTGAGGTAATACTCTTTGGAAATAACGGCTATAAAATATGTGTATTCAATACCAGGTTCCACTTCATGAATGGATTTGACCGAAGGAATGTAGCGTATATTATGCCGGCTCATGCCGTAAGGCAATTTGCTATCTGTCGGCTTAAAAAAGATAAACTGGCTGGTTATGGTCTCGCCCTCGATCTCCGTAAGCACCTGCACTGGCCGATCAAACTGCATTTTCGAATGCAAGATAAACAATCCTGAAGTCGATAGCTGAAAATTCTCCATATGGACAGGATCTTTGGATATGGATATCCTATTTTCGACCAAAGGTTTGTCGGGAACATAGCCATCCGGAATTTCTTCTTCAAAAAGCCAATCTGCCAACTCTACTATTTTACTTTTCACCAACATGATTACAAATCCTAAATAAGCCTGAAGCAGTTAAAATTAACGAAATAAGATGGTATTCTAAAATTATTTATAACCTTTCTAAATAACACAGTTAATCCAAGTCAATATCCATTTCCTCCAACTGAACATAGGGTTTCAATGTTCTTGGATTCATAATGACATTGGACTCGACCGAAAAGATGGTATAGATCTCCTTTTGGGCCAATACCTCCACCGGGGTACCATGAAAGAGCTTTCGGCCATTTTTGAGCATCAGAATACGATCGGCATACATGGCGGCAAAATTGACGTCGTGCACAATCAGCACCACCATAAATCCTTTTCGGGCAAGTGCCCGTGCAATGGCCAGTACTTTCTGCTGATAGTGCAGATCCAATGCTGAAATCGGTTCATCCAATAACAACAACGCATCCGGATTATCCCATACCTGCGCTAGGATCCGTGCAAGATGAACACGCTGCTGTTCACCACCAGAAAGACTCAAAAAATCCCGTTCAGCAAAAGCAGATACCCCACAAAGTTCCATGGTTTCGGCCACGATCTTATAGTCCTGTTGCTTCGGACTATTCTTATAATGCGGATACCGTCCCATCAGCACAATCTCTTCTACACTAAAACTCAATGTCATCTGCTGCTGTTGACTCAGTAAAGCCCTGCATTTGGCCAAAGCCGCAGGCTCGTATGCCGACAGTGCCTTGCCATTGAGATGAACAGCTCCAGAATCCGGCTTTTTTTCACCACAAAGCACTCCCATCAGCGTCGATTTACCCGCGCCATTGGCTCCTAGGATTGCCAGGATTTCCCCTTTGCGCACCTGAAAGGTAATATCCTTCAGGAGCTTTCGTCCGTTCACTTCGTAGTTGATCTTCTCTACACGTAGCATAATGCGATTATTTTTTAAGCCTCTGCCAAAAGACTATTTATCTTTGATTAAAATATACAAGAATACCGGTGTACCCAGTAAAGCCGTAATCACGCCAATGGGCAATTCGATGGGTGCCACGGCGACCCGGGCAATCACGTCTGCCAATGTCAACACCAGTGCCCCTAATAGTAATGAACCAGGAAGCACAAATCGGTGATCCGCCCCACCCATCAGGCGAACTGTATGTGGAACAATCAATCCCACAAAACCAATAATGCCCGACACCGCAACGGATGCTCCCACAGAAAGCGTGGATAAGACAACCACCCAGCGTTTGACGCGATCGGTACGCATACCCAAAAGATCTGCCTGCAACTCCCCGAGTGAAAAAGCGTTCAATGACTTTCCAAAAAAAGGCAAGATCAGCACCGGGATCAAAATAAAGGGAGCCAACGCCCTTAGGTTATCCCAAGTAGCCCCGCCAAGACTGCCCAGCATCCAAAAAGTGATGGTACGTAACTGTTGCTCCGTCGACATATAAGTCATCAAACCCGTCAGCGCACCAGCAAAGGCATTGATGGCAATACCCGCCAACAACATCGTCGTCACATTTGGACGACCATTTTTACTGGCGATACGGTAAACCAAAAAAGCGGTTAAACCAGCGCCCACAAAAGCACCAAAAGCCAATATATAATATCCAATCCAGGCCGCTAAAGAGGTGAAAAGAAAAGTCTCAAAGGCAATAATCAGTACCGCAAAAAGGGACGCTCCAGAAGAAATCCCGATCAACCCTGGCTCTGCCAATGGGTTGCGGAATATACCCTGGATCGCAGCACCCGATATACCAAGTGCTGCACCCACCAAAAGTCCGAGCAAAAGACGCGGCATACGAATCTCAAAAAGAACATCTCCTTGCATATTGTGCACAGCTTCGGCACTCCCAAAGTGCAATTTTTGCATCAACATCGTTAAGATATCAGCGGACGGAATATGGTAGGCCCCCATCCCCAAGGCAACAATACTTACAACACCCAATACCAGGCCCAAAGCCAATAGGATAAATTTCTGTTTCTTTTGCACCGGCTTTATTTTGAATCCATCACTTTTCCAAATCCACGGTGCAATTCTAAGATTGCGTCTGGCAGCCGGTTACTGAAATTTACCAGTAGTGAGGCATTCATCACCAAGATACGGCCGTTTTTACCCGCATTCGTAATACGCATGCCCGGCAATTTGAGGATAGCATCCTCACCGCCAAGACTACTCGCGCCAAAATCAAATAGCAACACAATATCTGGATTGGCCTGCACCAGCGCTTCCGTCGTATAGGGTTTGAAATCCGAAAATTCCTGGACCGCATTTTTACCACCAGCCAGATTAATCATCGCATCCAAGCTACTGCCCTTACCTGCCACACTCATGGTACCTGTACCACGGGCATATAAAAACAATACTTTGGGTGCTGCTTTACCCTGATTTTCCTTCTTTACTAATTCCATAGTATGATCCAAGCTTACTTTCGTGCGGGAAACCAGATTTTTACCGGCAGCAGATTCACCGACGGCATCTGCGACCTCCTGGATGTAACGAAGTGCACCCGGAACAGAATAGTTTGGTTTAATGGAGACAAACTTCACACCAGCCGCACGAATCTGCTGAATGACCGATTTGGATACGTCGCCTTCATTCGCAATAACAATGCTTGGTTTAAAAGATAACAGACCTTCGGCCGATACCGACCGATTCTTGCTTACCCTCGGCAAGGCTGCAGCCGCTTTGGGCGATATACTTGTCACATCGGTAGCGACCATGCGCTCGCCCACTCCCAGTCCGTATATCGTTTCGGTCAACGAACTGTTTAACGTAATGATTCTCTGCTGTGCCGTCGCCCATCCACCGATTTGCATCACAAAACACAGTATAACAACATAAAATCTACTCATCGTAATTCTTTATCTCCATGATGGCGATAGCGGATTTCCAAGAATGGTTTTCGCATCTCGCCATTCAACTTGAGTACAAAACAAATCAATAATCAGTCTAAATACAAATTATATCGAATCTTTTAGAATAGTACTCCACAACGTAAAAAGAACTATAAAACACTACTAAACAGCAATATACCCCTTAAAACAAACTACTTTTCAGTCCACAAAAAACGGATTAAATAGAATTTATGACATTTTGCATAGAGAAAAATTCAGACGGATTACCGTTTTTTGTAACATTATTTAGAATTAGTAAAAATAAAAATAGTGTTTAGAAGCATCTCATCTATTCGAACAAGCACCCTGATCGCCTTATGTGCCTGCCAGGTTTATACCCTGCAAGCACAGGAAAAATGGAAAATCTCCGGTGTATTGAAAAACGAATCCAATAAAGGCGTAGCCAATGCGACCGTATATCTTTATCCGGACAAATATGCTTTTAAAACAGATACTGCAGGGAGATTTCAATTTAGTCAGCTCTATGCTGGGCGCTACGAATTACAGGTACAGGCCATGGGTTATCAGCAGTACCGTCAAGTTATCGATTTGGAAGACAAAAATCAGCAGTTGAACATTGTGTTAAAAGCTGAAGAACGGCAGATGGATGTAGTTGATGTGCAGGGTAAAGTGCAGGCTGTAGACAATCTCGTTAAGGCCGAAAATGCCGCCATGCCCGTTAAAGTCATCACCAAACGTGAAATTGAGCTTATGGGCAGCCGCCGTCTGGATGAAGTTTTAAAAGAACAGACGGGTATTGCCATCGTCAACGATATTGCCGGGGGCTCCAGAGCTGTTGGTGTACAGATCCAGGGTTTCAGCAGCAACTACGTGATGGTCCTTGTAGACGGACAACCCATGCTGGGGCGCAATAGTGGCAACTTTGACCTATCCCGTATCTCGGTGACCAACATCGAACGTATCGAAATTATCAAAGGCGCATCCTCCTGCTTATACGGCAGTGACGCATTGGGTGGTGCGATCAATATCATTACTCGCCATGGTGCAATCACACCACAGGCACAGGCATCGCTTCTTTATGGCAGTCTCAATACCGTTGATGCAACGCTGGAAGCAGAAACACCTTTTGCTAATCAACGCGGGAGCGCCGTCTTTTCGGGCAATTACTACCGCACGGATGGTTTTAATACCGACAAGCAGTATCTGGACTCCAAGAGTACCACTTTTCCGCCCTATACCAACTATAGTTTCCAGGGGCGACTACGTTATCGTACAAGCAAAAATGGCACTTTGGGCGTTACAGGGCGTTATGCAGCCCGAGAATCTGAAATGATCAATGCATGGTCCGAATCGGCCACACTACAGGATAAACAAAAAGATCAGGACATCAATCTTTCGGCGAGTTACGACCATAATTTCGAGTCGGGACTGCGCAGTATGACGCGTTACTATTTCTCGCGTTTCCACTCCCAGATTGCCGCACAATGGTTGCAACAAGGTATTGTTGCCAGTGCCGAGCAATTCGCTCAGAATGTACACCGCATTGAACAGCAATTTGCGTATAGCCCCGCACAACAGGTCAAACTTACCGGTGGTATAGGCGGCAGTCTTGAACTGATGGACAACCAGGATCTGGATGCCAAACGCTCATTGAACAGCGCATTCGCCTATTTGCAGACCGAATGGAAACCTGTAGACCGCTTATTGACGACGCTGGGTCTACGCTACGATCAGACCAATGTCTACAACGGCCATCTGAGTCCAAGTTTAGGCCTGCAGTATCATCTCAGCCCTAAGCTTTTGATCAAAGGTGGTATCGGAGCAGGATTTAAGGCACCCGACTATAAGATGCGCTATCAGGTCTTTTTCAATCCAGCAGCCAACTATTTGGTCGTGGGCTCAGAGCGCGTAGCCGATGTGATTGCAGCCATGGATCAAGCCGGAGAACTGAGTTATAAAAACAGCTATATGCTCAATTTGGTGGCGGGTAACCTCAAAGCCGAAACCAGCATTTCAAACAATATTGGACTTACCTGGAGTCCGTCCAATAGATTTCAGGCCGATTTCTCGGTCTTCTACCATCGGATCAACAATCAGATCAACACAGTCAGTGTGGGTAACGGGACCAAAGTAGCACAGATCTATAGCTACCGCAACCTGCCCAAAGCCATGAATAAAGGTTTTGAAGTTTCATTGACCTATCAGGCGACCAAAGATCTGCAATTGTCGATGGGCTATCAATACCTGATTGCCAAAGACCTGAGTGTTTTGGATAGTATTGCCAAGGGAAGTTATCCCTATAACCAGATCAACGATCCCGCTACAGGCGAATATCGCCAGAGCAAAAAATCGGATTATTGGGGTATTGAAGACCGTTCGAGACACATGTTCAACGCAAAAGCCCAATACGAATATAAACCCTGGGGCGTCAATGTCAATGCGCGTGTCAATTTCAGAAGTGCCACACCTTTTCAGGAATACAATGGCAACCAGTTTATCGACAAATATGACATCTTTATCCCCTATCATACACTGGTGAATATGACGGTAGAAAAGAGTCTGATGAACCGCAGATTGACACTGCGTCTGATCGGTGACAATCTATTCAATTTTACAAGCCGTTATTTACTTGGGCAACCTGGACGCGTTATTATGGGCGGCGTGAGCTACCGTTGGATAAAAGAATAATAAGGACTAATGAACAAGAATTTAGCACACAAAGTACAAGATAAAAGATGAGAACGATTCGCATGATTATTGGAGAATGTAGCATCTGGCTTTCCTTTCACAAGATTGGCCGTTGTATTTTTTCAGCACTATTGCTATTGACAGTGGTATCCTGTGGGAAAGACAAAGACTATACGATCGGATTAGAAGATGGCAAAAGTACCTTGATCAAAGATCTTGCTGGCGATACCGATGCAGCCATGGGTGAAGGTACTGAAGGAAAAGAGCAAAGACCATTTTTTATATTTCTTTTTCGTTTTAAAGACCAAAAGCAAATATGGGTTAAAACCAAAGCCGATTCTGCGCAGTGGCTTAAAACAAAAGATTGGGATATTGCCTTTACAGGTCCTTACAATTCGGAGATCTATGTGAATAATTCCCAGCATGAATACAATCCGGGATATGGCGGCCAGGCAAATAATACCGCTGTGGTTTTACTGCGACAAGCCTATCAGAGTGTCACTGTAGCCCCTTCGGATGAAGAGTTTAATAAAAGTGAAGTAAACAAAATTGGCTGGGCAGCAACAGATGGTTCGGATGGCTGGTTTCGTTATAGTTTGAGCACCCATATTATGCAGGCGCTCCCCAATCGTACCTATGCGATTCGCTTACCTGATGGCAAATATGCCAAATTACAGCTGATCAATGCCTATAAGGGAAACCCAGCGGCGGTAACCAACCTCAATTGGCCTGCCCCATACTATACATTTAGATATTATGTACAGCAGGATGGCAGCAAAGATTTAAATACAAACACATTATAATAAGGAAAAATTACACAATTAAATTAAAGATGAATAGATTATTTACAACAGCAGCACTACTATGTGCATTGAGTTTAGGTTTTACTTCTTGTAGCAAGGACGAGGCAGTGGTAGAGGAGCCAACGGAGCAACCAGAAGAAAAGCCTGAGGACCCAAAACTTAGTGATGAGACAGCTGTTTCATCAACTGCAACAATCGCAGTTCCTTCTGGCGTAAAGACTTTTTATGATTTTAAAACAAATACTGTTCAGGAAGAAACTAAGAGTATGATCAATCTTTCGGGGATGTATGGTTCAACTTTACAAAACACTTCATCAGATAATTATAAAATGGGCTATTTTGATCAGGCAAACACGAGTATTGAAAAGCTGACACTAACATCGGTATTAGCAGCCAACATCACGTTGACTGACAAACTCGGCATTGATGCGTCAAGTGCCGGAGCACCAGTGACAGGCCCAACATGGATTATCTATGATTTTGCAAACAATCATGCTGTCTACCCTACTGCCAATCGGTACATCGTAATGTACAAAGGTGAGAAATTGAATAACGAAGCAGATGAGCTTTATGTAATTCAAGCAGGCGGCATTACTGCAGCTAATGGAAATGCAACCTATAACATCAATTTTAAAAAGTTTGTTAAACAGTAGTAAACTGAAATATAAGTTTGAGAAGGTCTATTGAGAAGGCCTAAAGAAACATACTAGCAAATCAGCTGGTTAAAATTCCAGCTGCTTTTGTTAACCAAAAATCAAAAACCGAAAAAAATATATTAAATACCAATTTTCATACACACTTTATCAGCAAAAGATTTTATCTTTACTATTATTTAGAATCAATTTAAATAAAAATAACATACTAACAACCCTACTACATGTATAGAAAAGGGACAAAGTATCGACTAACACAAAAAACTAGTAACAATGAAAATAAAGAAACGCAGCAACCTATTAAAATTCATACCGGTATTGGCATTTTTAATTGTGTTGGGGGCCTGTAGCAAAAGCGAGCCCACAGTAGTAGAGCCTGAACCAGATCCTGTTGCACCAGAAGCTATGTTTAACCGCTTGATTACGGTTAAGAACTTTGGCGAAGACTTACCTGCTGGGAGTGCACCAACCACGGCGCAATCACCAATATATTACAGCCTGGAACAGAACAAAGCTGTGACACCGGATTATAAACTAACCGCACGATGGGACATCTCTTGCTCAGAAATATACCGCAGTTTTATCAATTGCAACAATACAGCAAATGGATTTGGTAAAGGTGGCCCAGGGAAAGGCGGTATACTCATTGTGAAGAAAAAATTTGAAGATGTAATCGATATCCCTTCAGACGCCGAGTTTCGCAAAGGTGAAAAAGCATATGGTACAGATGATTCAGGAGCATTTGGTGAAGGTCTAGGTTGGTATTTATATGATTTTGATGGCGTAATCAAAGGTGGTGGAGCCGAAAACAAAAAACACGTTTGCTATCCTATCGAAAACAATACATTGATCGTCCGTACAGCCCAGGGGAATTATGCCAAGATCAAGATACAAAGTATCTATAAAGACCTCTTGGATCCAAAAGATTGGTTTAAAGATTCACCAACACCCTACTTTTCTTTCCAATATGTACTTGCCAAAGCTGGCAGTACCAAATTTACAATCACTAACTAAAAAAATAAGCATAGCTTACTTATTAGACACTAAACTAACATGAAAAGAATATACAGCATTTTAAGCTTCCTTTTTGTAGGATTGCTGCTAACCCGCTGCACCAAAACGGAAGAACTAGCCTTACTTCCAGCAGATAAAATACTGGAATACAAAGTCACCAATCTTCCAAATGACGAAGTTATTTATGGAGCCATCGACAATGAGGCCAATACCATTACGGTTTATGTCCCCTACTACTACGGTCTATTGGTGATAGATCCGAACATTAAACTCTCCAATGGAGCCAGTATAGCCGAAGAAATTTTGCCTGTTAAAACAGATGAAAAGAACCAGACGTATACTGTAAAGTCCGCTACAGGTACCACAAGAACCTATAGCTTAAAGATTGAATTACAAAGTACACCATCTTTTGAAGCGACTTTTGCATCGACATCTTCTATTTCGCTTACAAAAGGCCCTGGAGGTGCTTTTCCAGCCATTAATGGAACCTTTATGCATACCAATCCTTCATTGGTGAGTATTGCATTGATTAATCAAGAAACCAAGGAGCGATTTAAGATGGCTACGCCCAATAGCTTGAAAGTTTCGGTGATTGGATACCAATTAAGCTATACGGGTACCGAACGGGAAAACCGCATTCCATCCGATATTAAAGCAGGCACTTATGATGTAGAGGTGACCAACATCAACCATACCATTACATTAGCCAATCCGCTCAAAATTACATATCGTCAACCGGATGTAATTGTTAGCTTATCGGGTCTAAATTTGGCAAAAAATAAGGACTGGACCATTAAAGCCAACTTAGATAAAGTGATTTTAGATCCGACAGCTGTTATTATGACGCTCAATGGAAAGGATTATCCATTGACCATTAAATCATATAACCGTACCGAAATGACGGTTTCCTTACCAACAAGTCTTCCAATTGGAACCTTTGATAACTTACAGATCAAATTCCAATTTAAAGACTGGGCCGATGTTGTAAAGACACAGTTGTCTCCAAGTACAATAACGGAATCATAAGCAAGCATCCACAGTATGCCAAGGTGGCATCAAAATTAAATAAATTAAAACAAGAGGAGATCTCAACATGAACTCAAACATCAAAACTATCTTAAAATCTGCTATGGCCGTGACTGTGCTATCGGCAGCAGTATGGGCAGCAGCCCCAACAACAGAATCAGCAACAGCTCCTTTAGCGCTGAACCAAGCTAAGGCAAATAGTAACTACACTGTTGTAGGTCAATGGTGGAGCCCAGCAGCTGCAGCAACTTGGCCTGCAGTATATGTCGACCTTGCTACAGGTGCACAAAGCTTAAGTAGCTCTGGCCAAGTTGCATTCTTTAGCCATGTAAATGGTTCGATCAAGGCTAATGGATCTTATTCGATCAGAACGGTAGCAAAAGACATCGCTTCCGTTACAGCATCAGATTGGGCAACAGCGACTCCAGTATCATCACAGGGTAGTGGCGAATGGTATGAATATGATTTAGATAGCCATGCAAACCAAGCAATCCAACCTTTGACAGTGTTGGTCGGAAATTCTTCCGGAGCTTCGTATGCTGTTAAGTTAATTAATTTTACAAATGTTGGCCAACAAGTAGTGGCAGGTCAATTACAAGTAAAAGCTGATACCAATATCGAAGTTAAGGCATTATAGTCCTTCCTATTTAATGAATGAAAGATTCCGCAACCTGGTGGATGGGTTGCGGATCTTTATAACCTAATCATCATCCGCATAACGATTTTTTAACCAAAAAAAATTATGCAACACTCATTTTTGAAAAAACAAATACATATCATTCAATTCCTAGCTATTTTTATGCTAGCATTAACATGCTGGTCCTGTAAAACCGAATACCCCAGCCTACCCTACAACGACATCGAATCCTTTAGCATTCAGGATGCTGATGGCAAAACCTTGTCAGCCAGTATTGTGAATGACCAGATTATCTTATATTGGCCACCCTTGGTGGAGCAGCCCGAAAGCATTACGCCCACTATTAAAATTTCGGAATTAGCGACAATTACTCCTGCATCTGGGACAGCAATACAGTTACAATTCGACAAACCAATTACCTATACTGTGCGGGCACAAGATGGTTCCAGCAAAAATTATACATTGGTATTCCAGTACAACCAGCCGCTGGTACAGGCAGAAATGAATCTGCTTGAAGGCAAATATTACCTTAGTTACCCAAAAAATGAGGATTTGGTAGTACGAGGAGAAAATATTTTGCCAGACGAGGCGCAAACCAAGGGCTATCTGGTCGATAAGGATGGAAAAGAGACCTTACTTTCTTTTTCTCAACCTCCAACATCTTTTATTGCACAATTTAATACTCCAGAAGATCTCAAACCAGGCAAATACCACATCAAACTGATCTCCGGACGTTACACGAAACTCACCGATGCTTTTGAGGTATTCTTACCAACATTATACAATGTCATAAAATGGCAGGATTATACTGGCAAAAAGGGCGGCGACCTGGTGCTGAACATAAACAGTAAAGAGACTTATGAACTTTATTTCAAGGCAGATTTTGACCATTTTATAGCGATTGATAACCTCAATAACGAATATACTATCAACAATGTAGTCTTTGATGTTGCAACGATGACGATAAAGCTATCCATTCCCGTATCTGTACAGGGAAACGCAATTAAATCCTTGAAGATGATGGATAAAAACGGGAACTTATTATCAGAAGGTGATTTTAACATCTCTTTAAATTAATTAACACCTTGCCTAAGATATTTTTGACCGCATATTTTCGCTATCGTACAAAACCTTTAATCACAGCATGTTTCGCGGCACTAGCAGTATGCAGTTGCAGCAAGAGCGCTTCTGTCCCAGGAGAGCCTACAGCTCCTACTTTGCCTGAAGAAACCTTACGTCAACAATATAGTAAATCGGTAACGCAATGGCCGGCTGCCACTTGGTACAACAATATCAAGGTACGTGAACTGGCCGCTTTACCTGAAAACCCATCGAAAGATAAGGCCGAGCTTGTAGCACTTGGAAAAGCCTTATTTTTCGACCCCCGCACCGGTAATGGCATGAAGACTTGCGCTTCATGTCATAATCCGGACACCTACTGGATCGACCAAAAAACAACGGCAGATGGTATCGCACTGCATCACCGCAATACACCTTCCATGGAAAATGTCTGGTACCTGGAAGGCAAACTCTTCCACGACGGCCGCGCAATGACTTATCGAGAGCAGATTGCCGAAGCCATCAACTCCCCCATCGAAATGGGCGGAAATACGACTGCTTTACCCGCTAAGCTGCAAACTATACCAGGCTATCTTCGTTTATATGAGGCGGCTTACTCGAGCCAGACGATGAGCGTCGAAGGATTGCTGGATGCCATAGCAGCGTATTCAAGATCAATTAGCAGTGGTGAAACCACCTTTGACCGTTTTATCCAAGGAGATTACCAGGCATTAAACGATGCACAGCTCGAAGGCCTCCATCTGTTTCGCACAAAAGGGAAATGCATCAACTGCCATAATGGTGCCTTCTTTACCGATCTCGATTTTCATAACCTGGGCTATGCTGTTACCAGCAAAGGTGCCTTGGACAATGGTCGCTTTGAGGCAACAGGACTGGAAACAGACAAAGGTAAATTTCGCACGCCGGGTCTGCGCAATGTGATCCATACTGCACCCTACCTGCACAATGGTAGTATTTCGAGCTTAGGTGAACTGATCAACCTGCTGAGTCAGGGCATGCCCCAAAAGACAGGACAACAGATCAATGGCACCTTATCGCCGCATATTCAAAATGTCCGATTAAGCAGTAAAGAACAGGAAAATATCTTGGCCTTTTTGGAGAGTTTATCCAGTGTACCAAGCAAAACAGAGCGACCTGTATTGCCCTAAAATAAAAAATCCCAAAGGGAATACCTTTGGGACATTTTGAGTACTCCACAGTAGCGGAGGCATCAAAAATTAAATAAATTGGCACAAAATTAGGCTTTTATATTAAATAAAAAAGTAAAAAAGTATTAAATTTCAGATAATTATCCATTTTGTAGCGAATCAACTACAAGGAAAAGGAACAAAATGCACATTATATAATGAGTCGAATCAGCCAAACAGTTGGTCTATTAGTTATAATAACTGCTATAACAGCTTGTCAGAACGGCAGTAAAACAACAACTTTGCCCGATGAATTTATTAGTCCAAAAACAGGAACAAAAAAAGAATTGACTCTCGACTCAATCTACCTGTATGCCAAACAGCTATACCGCTGGCAGGAATCTCTCCCTTCATATACCACTTTTGATCCGCGGACGAAATATGCACAGATAGACCCCGAGCAAACGGCTTATGAGCGGGCACTTTTTGCCCTCAGCCAATACGCTTTGCACAAGAAAGATAGACCTTACGAATTGTCTACCATCCCGAATAAACCCAAATATTCATATTTGGAGCGTCGTCGTAACGACAAGAAAAGTAGTGGTCACATGGCCAGCATAGAAACACCCTACAGGTATGCTACACACCTGTCCTACTGGTCTGCGGGAAAAAAACGGATTGCTTATGTTTACATTCCCTCCTTTCCCCAGCTCCAGACAGTAAAGGCCGAACTGGATCAGCTTGCAGCCGAACTGGCTCAAAAGCAAGTTACTCATCTCATCCTCGATCTACGTCATAACGGTGGCGGTTATGTGGAGACCGCAGAATATTTAGCCAACCTCATTAGCCCAGCCAAACTGGATAAAAAAGTTATGTTCAGCGAGCAATTTCATCCGAATGTACAGCAAGGCAAAGCAAAACTACTCCTTAAACAACCCTATCTGGATGCAAATGGCAAAGTGGTCCAATACAAAGGACGCCCTGCCACCCTCGCCGATGTAGATTATAGTGAAAAAGCCAATACGCATTACTTTATCAAAAAGGGACATTTCAATTCACTACAGCAGCTTTCATGCATTGTATCTGAACGCACGGCTTCGGCAAGCGAACTCCTGATCAGCAGTTTCAAACCTTATATTCCGATACGCCTGATTGGTCAGCAGACTTTTGGCAAACCCGTAGGTTTTTTTTCAGTCCACATTGGAGATTTCGATGTATACCTGGCCTCGTTTCTCATCCGGAATGCCAATGGCTGGTGTGATTATTTTGATGGAATACCCGTCGACCTGGCCTTAGCTCCGGTAGAAACCTCCCGCCATCCCGGGGATCCAAAGGAAGCCTGGCTTGCAACAGCGCTAAAGGACATTACAAAAGATGAAAATCTCACAGCAATTTCATCCACGACTTATTTTCCGGTCACAACGTTAGAAGACCGCTTGCTTAAAACAAACTTTAGGTTAAAGTAAGAAACTTATTGCAGCCGGACTTTGTCATACTTATGTTTAAATTAAAACCATTTTTCATAGATGATAAAGCAGAAAACAGCATAAATTTGTGGAAATAAATACGAATCTTTGTATAGAATCGTTATAAATAAAAATAAGAACATGTTAAGTCAACATATCAAAGAGCAAACGCACGCAGCTCACCAAAACGTAGAAGGAACGATCGTGCGCCAATTGAAAAATATTCGTTCAGAAGCAGATTACGCAGAAGTATTGAAAGGCTTTTATGCTTATTTCCGCGCCGTAGAAGATAGTATCGCTCCTTTTGTTACCGCAGAAGTATTGCCAGATTTGGCCGAACGCCGCAACTCATCTTACATCAAAAGCGACATCGAAGCTTTGGGTGGAAACGTAGATAACCTGCCAGAAGCAAATGCACCAGCTGTAGCAAATGTACAGGAAGCACTTGCATCATTATATGTCCTAGAAGGTTCAATCATGGGTGGTCCGTATATCGTGCAGATGCTCAACAAATATGGCGTTACCAAAGGAACTTCTTTCTTCGAAGGTTATGGCGAAAATAGTCGTGACATGTGGGCTGGATTTACAGCGGTATTAAACAAATATTCAGAAGATCCGGCCACTTATGATCGCGCAGTAGAGATTGCTAACCAAACTTTTTATAACTTTGGCGAAGTATTCACTCCTATTGCCAGTGCGAACTAAAATTGGAGTGTTCGTGTTTAATCCCATAAATGGAGCAAAAAGACAACAAATCTAAATGGCTTAAGCGTGCCGGAATTGGAGCATTTCTCTTCTTTCTGGCCAAAGGACTCATATGGCTCGCTGTATTCTTTTTCGCAGCGAAGTCCTGCAGCATATCTATTTAACACAACGTATGAAGCATTCATCTAACGCTCAAAAAAGTATGTTAGATGAATGCTTCTATTCAATGAGACCTTTTTCAATCCAATCCGCTTTTTTAGCCCAGAGTAGTCTGTTTTTTTACCTCGAGCGCCAATGTATTCGGGTTGTGTTCGTATTGTGTTCGGACCACCTTCGGAGCTCCACAATCTGCTGATCATTATTGACCAAATTCTGACCAGGTAATTCCTGTTCAGGGTCTGTACAATAGCTGTTCAGCAGCTGTAAAATATCTGTATCGCATCCGAATAAGGTACGAAGCAGGTACGAATCTGCTCCACACCTCCTGCCCTCTGACCTTATACTGTCTTATACTGAAATAGGTTTACATTTACCGAACAGATTACTATATAGATTTTACATCCTATTTTTTCTACTGGATTTGGTTGTCATTGTCCGTTTTCTGACTGTTATCGGTTGTCCTTTCCCTAACCACAGTTTCCCTAGTTTTGCTGCGGAACTTTTTTGACTCAGCGTTACGTCTTTGAAACATTTTGGGAACTTTTTGGTTCTGCAATTGCTGATGTGCCTGCTGGGGAGACATCATATTGCAGGACATATGTGGCCTAAAATGATTGTATATATTGACTGCCTTGACCAGCTGTGCAAGTGCCGTTTTGTAGTCTGGAAAGGTCTCAGCCATGCGATATTCGCTTTTTAGGATGCCATTTAGCCTTTCTGCCACGGCATTGTCGTACGGGCTTCCGGATTGTGTCATGCTTATTGTAATCCTATTTTCCTGCAATATAGTGACATAATTTGTACTGCAATACTGGATGCCGCGATCGGAGTGGTGGGTCAGATCGCTCTGTGGATACATTCTATGTGATATTGCCATCCTGAGCGCTGATATACAGGCCTGTGCTGTTGGCCTGTGCGTAAGTTTGTAGCCCACGATCTTTCGGGAATAGGCATCTGTGACCAGGCACAGGTAGATCCATTTGTCCCGGATGCGGATGTAGGTGATGTCACTTACCCATATCTGCTCGGGACGCAGGGCCTGCCTGCGCTGCACAAGGTCGGGCCACTTTTTGAAACGGTGGTCGGACTGGGTGGTGATGGCATACCTGCGTTTGCATTTGACCAAAAGGTCATTTTCGCGCAACAGTCTGAAGAAAGCGTCCCTTCCCAGTCCAACCATCGCACTACCCATTTCTTTGACCAATATGCTGCGGAGTTTAAGGGTACCCATGCGATGGGAGTCCTTCCGAATTTCACGTACCCGCGCCAGCACAAGCCCGCTGCGAACGGAGTATTCCTGTTCTCTGCCCATATATTTATAGTAGGATTGCCTTGTTCTGCCAAATAGTCCACAAAGTCTGGAGACCGAAACATTCTGGTAACACGACTTCATTTCTTGGACGATTTGGCCCCAGACTTTTTTACAAAATCAGCCCCATGGAGCTCCTCCGCTTTTTTGATCAACATCTCCAGGGCAGTAATTTTGAGGTTCGCCTGGAAGAGTTCATCCCTGAGATCCTGCTCATTTTTCACCCCAGTGTCTTCTGGCTCAACAGTCTGGGAAACTTCCAGCTCCAGATTGTTTTCCCACTGCTGGTACCATTTCATAAAATACCGCGGAGTGGCTTCCCCCGGAAGATTGTACTTCTGGGCAAGTTGCGAATAACTCAGCTTGCCGGCAAGGTATTCTCTGGAAACGAGGATCTTGAAGCTATCACTGTAAACTTGCTGTCCCCCTGATTTACGTTTTGTCATACGCTTTTTCATAATATTAAATTTAAGATTTTAATATTCGGTTTTTGTAAACCTTTTTCAGGAATGGACATACTTTTGTAAGCACTGTCCGATACAGCTCTATACCCTCATGACTGATAACCTGACAAGCTATTTCTTCGCTACTGATCGAGAAAGAGAAAAACCCGTATTGATCTTTCGCAAAACGACTATACGGCAGATCGGTTTTTACAGGCGTTACCTCTGATCCTGCCCCGGAGATAAACTGATGAAACTTCTTGCCTTCCACTTTTAAGTGCTGCAGCGAATGTTCATGTCCTGAAAGGTAGATATCTACTCCCCGCTTTTCAAAGATAGACTCCAAGACTTTTCGAACCGCCAGGGTATCGTAATTCGTCGTCCGCGGCCCCGCCGTATACAGGGGATGATGACCGACGACAATTTTCCAATGGGCATCCGAATTTTCCAGTAGCTGATCTAGCCAGGCCAGCTGTTTCTCAGGTTGCTGTCCCGCAACATGTGGCCCATACTCGCTGTTACTGTAAAATTCAGGAATCATCGGATTAGTATCGATAAAAGCCATCAGTACTTTTTTTCCATCCTTAAGTGCAAATGTCTTGCTGTAATAACGCGCAGGCATCTTCCAACGTCTGCTGATCGTACTATAACGTACCTGTGCATCGGGATCTGATTTATAATCGTGGTTTCCCAAAATGGGATACCAGTCCCATTGCAGCGAAAATGCGGTATAGATATTTTCAAACGAATAATGCCACAGGGGATCATGTTCACTGACCACTCCGGAAGGGTAAAAATTATCACCGGTAGAAATGATAAAGTCATTGGGATGCTGATCGGCCCATTGGCCCATCTGCCCCGCTACAGCCAACTGATGGTCGGCACCATTGCGTCCCCAGTCGCCTACAGCCATAAAATGAAGATCATAGGCATCTTTGGGTTTCAAAAGCTGTTGTATGTCTTCGCTTTCAAGTTGCGTAGGTTTTGTCAGACCGAAACTACTGAGCGTAATTCCGCCCAGGCCGGCTGTAATCGCCGTGCCCAGGGAATTTTTCATAAAAGTTCTGCGTTTCATCAATAGATTTTAATAACCAGGATTCTGTTGCCAGTGGGTGTTTACGTTTAATACAGTTGTTGGTACAGGGAAAATACGACGGAACTTCTCGCTCATGCCGGCAGGATACAGCGATCGGAATCCCCAGTTATCTTCAAATTTTCCGTAACGGATCAGGTCATTTCTACGCCAGGACTCATCAGCAAACTCACGTGCCCGCTCATCCAACAGATCCTGTAGACTTGGGGCAGCCGTGAGTACAGGTGCATTGACATAGGCTCGGATCTGATTAACCAAAGATTGTGCGGTCTGACCATTGGTCGCGGTAGCCCCACGGAGTATAGCCTCCGCTTTCATCAACAGGATATCGGCATAGCGAAATACAGGTACATCATTGCTCTGATTACGCTGATTGGCTGATGTAACGGCTACGTCCATATAAAACTTAATGGATCTGTACCCCATCGAGCGTCCCTTTTGGTCATTACCTACATTCAGCGTGGCCGCACCATCCGAACGCAAAGTAATTTCTTTAGTGGTCTCCAGTTGCCAATCAAACTGCGCATCTGCATCCGCAGCATTATAATCCTGATCTATGCCGCGTTTGGAAGTTCTGATCAGAAAAGGACGAGTCTTATCTTCTGTATAATTTGACCAATAATATTGCTTACCGCCGATGTATGAGGCATTTCTTTCGTCGCCTTCCAGATTAAATTTCTCCAAATAGCTTGGTAATACACGGAAAGTCCCCCCAACACTTTGAGGCAATGTTGCAAACTGATTTTGGGCGCTTCGATGTATCCAGAAGCGCGAATAAGTCATACCCTGCTGTTTTTCACGATCATAGGGTATGGCAAATATAAAATCCTTTACCTGATAACCATTATCGGGGCGGAATTTGGCAATAAACTTGTGGCTTGTCAGGTTAAACTGTCCTGAGGAAATAATCTGGTCGCACATCGCAACCACATCATTTAATTTTTCATTTTGTATACTTGGATTGTAATTGGCTACGTCCGTAGCCGTATAAACAGCCCAGTTGAGGTACAACTTAGCCAGCAATGCTTCGGCCATATATTTCGTTGCTTTTCCATAGGTTGCTACAGAAACTGTGGTCGGTAACAAATCCTTCACCGCAAGCAATTCGGCCTCAATAAAACGGCAAATTTCAGCACGGCTTGAACGTGCGGGGACAGCATCAACAGGCCCTGTGATCAACGGTGCGGCGCCAAAATTATCCATCAGTATAAAATAATAATAAGCACGGATTGCGCGGGCAGGTGCCGTCAGCTTTTCTTTATCTTCCCCGAATAATGCAATGGCATTATTGGCTAAGGTGATTCCAGTGGAAGCATCGTTCCAGATACTTGGTAAGAGGCCGTTGTCTGCGTTCCAATTGTGCAAATGGAATTCGCGGTATCGACCGCCATCAAACCAGTCTGTCCCCATGGAAACACTCACTGCTTCATCTGCCGAGAGTGTTTGGACCATCCAATGATCGCGCCCCATTGCGCCTCGATAAGCGGCATATACATCGGCAAGAATTGCCTCGGCCGCACGTTCCGAATCCGGAAATTCCGTCAGTTGTGATTTTATATCAACATCCAGATCGGTACAAGATCCCAGCGAAAAACTCAATGCTGATAAGGTTAATAAACGAATTAATAGTGTTGGTTTCATATAAATTAGTTCTTGTTCTATAGGCCATGTGGCATGCTCCATTTATGTCAACAGGATTGTTTCGATAAGAATTTTTCCATCCCACAGGTCTGTCTTATAAATTAAAGTTAAGGCCAAACATAAACGTTCGCGTCCGTGGGTAGGTCTGGCGGTTATCAATTCCCGGAGTTAGGCCTCCCAAGCCCACCTCGGGATCAATACCTTTATATTTCGTCAGTACAAATACGTTGTTCATCGTTGCATATACTCTTAGGTTTTTAATCGGTATATTTTTCATCGGTATCGTATAGGCCAACGTAACATAAGCCAAGCGCAGATAGCTTCCATTCTCCAGGTAACGATCCGATAGGTAATGTGCATTGATATCCGTCATGCGCTCGGTTTCTACAACGCTCGCAAGCACGTTTTTCTGCCCAGCATTACCAACAACGTTTGAATGGCGCGCTCGGGTAGCGTTCATAATTTTCTGTCCAAAAGCACCTTGGAACATTCCGGTTAAAGAAAAATTCTTATACGACAAGCTATTGTTCCAACCCAGTGTCAACTTGGGCTGTGGACTTCCCGTTACAGCCTGATCTTTCTTCTGTGGTGTTGTGGTTGTTTCGCCTGTACGCTCGCCCGTTTTCTCATCTCGGGTATAGAATACCGACACCCCTTCATCGTTGTAGCCTGCCCATTCCCAGGTATAAAACTGACCTATAGGTGCTCCCGGTGTCAGCCTCTGCTGAAAAACATTGGTCTGCCCAGCACCACCCAGATCCGACAATTCGATATAATCCTGCGTAAACTGCTCGTTGGCAATGCTCACCACCTTATTGGTATTGTGGGACAGCACCAATCCGGTATTCCATTTGAAATCCTCTTTATCAATGGCATTTGCATTCAGACTCAGTTCAATCCCCTTATTCTCTATTTCACCAACATTGGCAGTCAGCGTTGGATAAATATATTTCGATTTGCTTACCTGATAATCATAAATCAAGTCACTCGTTTTCTTTTTATAGACCTCCAAAGACCCTGTCAGGCGATTTTTTAGAAATCCGAAATCCAGGCCTAGATTAATCATACTGGTTGTTTCCCATTTGAGGTTCGGATTGCTATTGCGCAGCACCATCAAAGTACGTAATGGGCTTACCTGACCATCGGCACTTACATAATCGAAAAACTTGGATGAGGCACCACGTACAGACTGCGCTGTAAATGCGTCAAAGCCCAATGAGTTGCCACTCACCCCGAAACCCGCACGCAGCTTTAAGTCATCAAAAATTCCGGTTTCACGGATGAATGATTCCTCCGAAAGGCGCCACGCTGCAGACACCGAAGGAAATGTCGCCCAACGATTGTTGGTTCCGAAAGCCGAGGAACCGTCGCGTCTTACCGTCGCCTGTAGGAGATACTTGTTGTTATAGGCATAATTCACACGACCATAAACAGATATCATACGCAAGGTGGAAAGATAATAGTTCCCAAAGCCCAACAAATCAACTACATTGGCCATACCCGGATTATAATAACTCAAATCGTCACTGTAATAATCGGAAGTCGTCAATTGAAAGCCATCGTTATTGTTGTTCTCCTCCCATGAATAACCTGCCAGTGCAGCTACCTTATGTTTTCCGGCGAATGTCTTTTCATAACTCAGGTTCATTTCCATCACTTTCCGTTCATCTTCTACCGCGGCACGGATAGATTTGCCATTCTGACCACGTGCTGCCATCGAAAACATCGAGTAGTACTGAGCATTGTTAAACTGCCTATTTTGCAGCGAAAGGTCAATATTATAGGTCAACCCGGGCAAGATCTCATAGCCCAGTTTTGCATGCGCCTGGAGCACCTTAGTTTTAGAAAAATTTGTATTCTCTTCAATTAAGGAAAGTGGATTGGCATATTGCGAACGGTCGGCTTTTTCAAACCAGGAACCATCGGTATTTCGTAATGGCGATACAGGTAGGTAATAATACATCGCATCATAAACGCTGAGTCCCTGATCCAAAGCAAGCACATCATTCTGCTTGGTGATACTTGCGTTGATATTGAAAGAAGCCGTCAGCCGATCATTCAGCGCCTTGGTCTGCAAAAACGCTCGAGCAATCTGCCGCCCCATATCAGTCCCTTTGATAACGCCATTGTTTTTGATGGTATTGAGACTGATGCTATACTGTGTTTTTTCTGCTCCTCCAAGAATGGATATATTATGGTTGTTCGATATCCCTGTTCGCTCAACAGCTCTTTGCCAATCGGTATCTGCCCCCAAGTCGTCCGTTGGTTCCATCGAAAATCCATTATCATTGACATAAGACCGGTATTGCGCCGCATTCATCATCTCATAATGCTTAGCCACTTTATCGATCGCCAGATAGCCGTTGTAATTGATATTGGTCTGCCCTGATTTTCCACGCTTCGTTGTAACGATAATAACGCCATTGGCCGCTTTTGAACCATAAATTGCGGTCGCTGAGGCATCGCGAAGCACGTCAATAGAGGCTATATCATCGGGCGCTACCAAAGCCAGCGAAGCGCCCGGGACCCCATCGATCACATAGTAGGGTTCCATCGCTTCACCACTACGTAACGTTGAAGCTCCCCGGAGACTAACGGAAGGCGTCGCATTGGGATTACTGTTATTGCTCGAAATCGTCAGGCCGGCAACTTTCCCCTGCAGCATCTGTGCTGGCGAAGTAAATACGCCGACGTTCGCATCTTCCGCTTTGATGGTGCTGATGGAACTCGTCAGATCCTTTCTGGATACACGGCCGTAACCAATGACGACCTCATCCAGTTTAACCGCATTATGCTGAAGCTTCACACTCAACGACAAAGGCTTTCTTGCTTCAATAACATAACCCGATAACGTATCGGACTGAAATCCTACCGCCGAAAACACAAATCGATAGCCTGCATGTTCTACTAAATTCTGAAAATGGAATAGCCCCTGGCTATTCGTACTGGTGGTCACACTGGGACCTCCATTGACCTGAATAGCCTTAACACTGACTCCAGGGAGAAACTCGCCCTTTTCATTTTGTACAGCCCCTTTTACTTGTTGCTGCTGCGCATGTACATGGGTAAGTCCAGCGGAAAGCAACGCAAAAATAAGCAGGTTCTTTTTTTGTGGATTTTTCTTATTGAGCATATCTGTTAGTTATTTAGATGTTCAGTAATTGTATTTTCCTGTTTGTATAGTGTATAACTTCCATCCGCATTGGCGACAAAGCGCAATTCATTGATCAGGCAGATTGTTGTCAAGATATCCTTCAATGAATCGTGATGTACATCAATCTCACCGGTATAATGGATAGCGGCAATACCCTTGTCACCCAAATGGATCTGTTTTTTAAATGCTGTTTCTAACGCCTTTAGCACAGCAGGCATCGGTGTATTTTTCAGATTTAATAAATCCGGGGCAGCCAGACCTGGCGTGTTCAATGGCTGTTTTTTATTGACGGCTTCAATTCTTGTTGCACCCCGTGAATCAACCGTCAGCTTTTGGCCCGGGTCAGCTAAAAAAATCTGTTTGAAACCGTTTGTAAGCGAGGATACAAGCACCTTACCTGTATGTAATGCCACAGTCACAGCCTGACGCTTCAATTTGGTATTAATGGTAAAGGATGTACCAAGCGCCGTTGTTTTAGTCCCGCTGGCAAACACCGAAAATGGGCGTTTCGGATCCGATGCTACATCAAAGTGGGCTTTACCGTTAAGTTCAATATCACGGGCATTGGCAACAAAATTTTTCACATAGCGAATATGGCTTTGTGCGAACAACCGCACATGGGATCCATCGGGTAGATCCAGCGTTATACTATAGGGATTTTTATTTTCTATTGAAGTCCAGACTGTATCTTGATGCGCTATAACTGGTTTAGCAGCGGACCGCTGAGCATCTGGCTGTACAACTGAATCTTTTGTCCACCAGGTAACAAAATGGAAGGAAAAGAAAAAGAGAACTGCAGCTGCGGCACTGTATCGCAGTAGCTTTACCAACCGATACCGATGTAATGCCTTTTGATCCTGCGCTTTTTCCTGATTTTGAATGGCAGTCTGTATAAGCGTTTTCATCGTTTCAGTAGGCACAGGCTCCTCCATTGCTGTGCTATCAAATTTCTCCCAATCTTCGTCCTTGAAAAGTTCGTTCACGAAGAAGGGCATTTTCCAGATCTTCTTTTTGATCTGATGCTGCTTTTTATCATGCTTCATACTCCTATTACGCAGGCCAGCACGAGATCCATTAGTTCTTAACAATTATTTAATAAATGGAGCCAATACTTAACATAAAGGACTTATAGCATGATGGAATAGAGATGTTGTTTGAGTTGAAGAAGTGCTTTACTGATATGCTGTTCTACGGTTTTTGTGGAAATTGAAAACTGAGCGGCAATCTCTTTATGGGAAAGACCTTCTTTACGGCTCAGTTCAAAGACCTTCCGACGCATCGTCGGCATATTCTGGATATCTTTTTCCATCATACGCAAAAGGTCTTTATTTTCAATTGCCCGGATCAGACTATCGGTAAAAGGTGTCACTGCTGTCTGCCCTTCATATTTGAAACGTGTAGCCTCCTTGCGCAGCAGATCGATCATGACTTGCCGCGCCATACCGAAAAGCTGCAACAGAATACTGAGCTGCTCGTCGAGCTTCTCCCTTTGGTTCCAGAGTTTGATAAAGGTCAGCTGCGTTACCTCCTCAGCAATATAATCCGATTGCGTACGCTTGAGTACAAAACCGTAAATCTGTCGATGGTACTTTTCGTATACGAGATTGAAGCTTTGCTGACTGGAAGATTTGATAGGCTGAATGTGTTCCATTGCGCTGTCAAAAATAAAAGCACAAGGTTTCCTCAGTATTAAGTTAAGATCAATATTAAATTAAACAAATTGAATATATAACCTCTTCAAATAGCAGAATTCATTTCTGATTGTACAAATTTTATTATAAAACAAGCAGAAAACTCCCTATAATTGCAGTCGGGAATATTTCATTTCATAGTGAAATCCCCAATCAGACATGACCATAACCGGTAAAACGTTACGCTATCAGCAACATGTCTTATCAATAATTATATGAAATAACGATACGATGAAAAGGAATATCTTTTTTATTTTAATATGCTTTGTATTACTAGCTAACCTGGCCATCTGCCAAGAAAAAGACGTCGATTTTAGCAAAGCCTATATTGCCCAAAACGACGGCAAGACAACTGTTGAAATCAATGAGGCACAGGAACTCATCTATATTATCTTTGCGATAACTGACTTTGGTAAGGAAAATCCAAACATGACCAAGCAGAATACGGCGTATTTTGAAGAGGTCAAAGCGCATTTTACCCCATTTTCCAATCTGCCTATCGTAAAGAAATTTGACCAGCAACTGCGAGCGAATCTAACGAACTATTTCCTCTTAGCGGCCAATGTATATGGCTTTAAGTTCAAAAACGACCAATTAGTACCTACAAACATCTATATTTTTCCAGCGAGAGGAGTTGGAAATTATCAAGTGAAATCAAATCCTATACCTACTTATAAAAACGACCTGGAAGAATTCGCTAGAAAGAGCGGATACCGGACATTCTACAAAGAGCATCAAGGCTATTACGACAGCCTTCGTACAGCATATCAGGAGTATGCTTCCATTGCCGAGCAAAAAGAATGGTTAGAAAAGAAATTCGATTATACAATCAATAGCTATCGTGTATTGACTTCCCCCCTGATTGCCGGAATGAATGCGACCCACACCTTCAAGTACAAAGGTTTCAAAGAAATTTTGCTTTTTTTACCCACCCTCCGCGAAGACGAATCCTGGAGCCCCAAATTCAAAAAAGCATTCAATACACGCATTATTTTCACGGAGATAGACCACAACTACGTAGGTCCATTGAGCGAAAAAAACAAAAAACAGATCGATACAATATTCAACAATAGGGACTTATGGGTCGATATAGAAAACAAAAGTACAGTTCATTATCCAAGTCCGGTAAAAGTATTTGATGAGTATTTAACCTGGGGACTTTTCATCTTATATTGTTACGACAAGTTTGGAGATGATCATGATCTTTTTGGCCAGATTGTTGAAAACGTCAACGATATGATGGTCAATAAAAAAGGATTTCCCAAAGCGGATGAATTTAACGCCGAATTGTTCCGCCTGTATAAAGACAATAACCCGAAAGATATTCAGAGCTTATACAAGCCACTGTTGGACTGGTGTGAGAAAGAAAATTAGTGCCATCCCGATAATATTTAGTAAATTAAAGCTGAGAAGGAAATAAGCCGCTAGAAATGTGAATGTATACGACCATAAGGAATTAGCATAGCACAAGGGGATGATCGTCGAAATATATTTAAACACAATACGTACGGAGAAAGAATTATGAACATTAGATTTATCGGTTCTGGCAGTTATATTCCATCCCATAAAATAACCAACGCAGACTTCGCCGACCATCTTTTTTTGGATGAAAATAGGCTGCCGTTCAAGGAGCCTGCTTCTGTCATTGAAAAATTTAAGGCAATCACTGGCATTGAGGAACGTCGCTATGCCGATCCTGACCAAGTGGCTTCAGACCTTGCTTTCCTAGCTGGTCAACGTGCCATTGAAGACGCCGGTATAGCTGCGGAAACATTGGACTATATTATTGTTGCACATAATTATGGCGATGTGCAATCTGGCAAAATCCAGTCGGATACTGTACCCAGTTTAGCAAGCAGGGTGAAGAAAAAGCTCGGGATCAGCAATCCAAAATGTGTGGCTTATGATCTACTATTTGGCTGTCCTGGTTGGAACGAAGGCGTATTGCATGCCAACGCTTTCATAAAATCAGGTATGGCAAAGCGCTGTATGGTCATTGGCGCAGAGACGCTTTCCCGTGTTATAGATCCTTTTGACAGAGATTCGATGATCTATGCGGATGGCGCTGGCGCTGTAATCATCGAAGCCACCACGACAGAGCAAGGGCTCCTATCGCATGAAAGCGCAACTTATGCGCTTGAGGAAGCGAACTATATCAATTTCGGAAGCTCTTATCAACAAGAGCAGGACCCTGATATACGGTATATTAAAATGAAAGGACGCAAAATCTATGAGTTTGCACTCAGCAAAGTTCCTTTAGCCATGCAGGCTTGCCTGCAAAAAGCGGATATCGATATCGCGTCAATCAAAAAAATACTGATCCACCAGGCCAACGAGAAGATGGACGAAGCCATTCTGATGAGGTTTTATGCACTATACGGTACAGTACCCCCGCCCGATATTATGCCAATGACCATCCATACATTTGGAAATAGCAGTGTGGCAACCATTCCTACGCTCTATGATCTCATTGCCCGTGGTCAGTTAGACAATCAATCCCTGCAAGAAGGCGATATCATCCTATTTGCGTCTGTTGGCGCCGGTATGAATATCAATGCTTTTACTTATCGGGTTTAATGTAATTTTGCGACTACATCGTGTAGCTATTATGCTAACACAGAGCCTGCATAGGATTTATTTCATAAAAAATAACAAAACACTGTATATATCAATATTTTATACTTAAATTTGTATTATAATCGGCTCCGCCTTTGCTTATCTGAAATCGTCAAGTTATACTTAACACTCAGTTTTCGCATTTTCAGAAGCTTTTTTGTTAGCAAAACGGAGGTAAAGACCTTTTTGGACTTGAGTCAATCCAAGATCATTAAAATCAGATCCTATTTCTTGCAAAAAATCGATTAACTATTGTTCATATTCATTTATAACAATAGTGCAGTACAGATTACTTTAATATAATTTATAAAACAATGCAAGAAGGAACTATTAAATTCTTCAACCAAACAAAAGGTTTTGGTTTTATTACGCCTGCTGGTGGTGGAGACGACATTTTCGTACACGTATCTGGTTTAATCAACGAAGTACGCGAAAATGACAGTGTAACATTTGATGTAGAAAACGGTAAAAAAGGCGTTAATGCTGTTAACGTACGTATCGCATAATTAAGTAAACACACAAGAAGATAATTTATTTATCTTCTTGCGAAGTGTAACGGGCAACCGTTACACTTTTTTTTATCTATTCCATACCCAAGTACGGCAAAAAATCGGACGATTGATCGGTCTGGCATATGGAGGACTTTTTACAATCCAGCCAACATCACTTCTTCCTGTCGCAGAAAGTATGGACTGCTATCTTTGAATCTCCCGCGCTTCCTGGAATACTTTCTGATGATATCAGCAACAACATCATCGGTGAGCTCATGCCCCTCTAACGTCGGAAAACCCTCCCATCGTACAATGCCATCCGGATCTACTAAAATACAGTGGGGGATTCCCTGTACTTCGAGCTGTTTCTTCAACTTCGCTTTCGTATCGATCGCTGAGAAATAATCTATTTTAATCTCCTTCGCCTTTTTAATGACCTCTGCTTTTTCATCCGAAAGGCCAATGATCACGAGTTTATCACCATACTTCTTATGCCATTCATTGAGTTCGGGAATTACTTTCCGGCAGGGTCCACACCAAGTAGCCCAAAAATCAATAAGGATAAACTTACCCTTTGTATCAGGCACATCTGTGAGCCACTGCTCCACCTCAAGTTTTGGCGCCTTTTGATTCAAAATTGATTTTGCCCACAATTTCTTATTGTTGTTGCTTTCCTGCGTATGACCGATTACATGGATCAGGCAAAGCGCAAATAATAAGAAAGCTTTTAGGATAAATTTTACATTCATAAAACAGCTTGTTTAGTTCCCCTAATTTATGGATTTTTTTCCACAATCATTTCATCCTTTCATCCCACACATCGTCTTTTCAAAGACACTTTAGCGGCCTTTATGAGGTAAAACAAAACCTATACTTTTAATTGATATAAAACACACAATACACTGTATATAAATAATTAGCATATTTATTAAAAACACAACAACTCTAATTTATTTGCTCTACGGCTCATGATTTTCCGAATGGAGCCAGTCCGACATCCCTATAAAATAACAGCGCACCATCGACATTTCCATGGCAAAAACCAGAGTCTAATCCATCCTCACAAAAGCTAAATTGAGGCGTTCAGCACACAAAAACAACGAAGTGAGCCGGCCCTTGACCCCATTCGTCAAGATAATGCACAAGTTGACCGCATTCTCCTGTAGCAAAGTCTAGGATAGCCCTATTTACAAACACTGCTTTCGGAAATCAAGACACTTCTTTAAAGCCTATTGAGTACCTATGTATACGGCTGACAAACTGGCACAATATCAAAAATAAAAAATAATAAATCTATATTAATAAGACATTTGACCTAGTTAATATAAATAGATAGTTACACATTGTTCTCTTTATAACACATCAACTTTACCCATCGGATACCATCCATCTACAGTACGCCCTGCGATGGCAAGATGAACTTTTGCCTGACCTGTGTTAAAGTTTTCTTTTTCGGCATCATAGCTTGGTAGGCATTTTATTGCGTCAGGAGCCCAGCTTACCCCGGCCAAAGTGTCTTTCCTAAGTTTATACTTGCCGTACGCACCGATTTATTTCTTCTTATCGATTTATTTCTTTTTATTTAGTATTTAGCGATAGAAAAAGCAACATCGAAACCGATATTGCCATCATAAGTATTAACCTGGGATATTATCTACATACGAAAGGGGGAATTACATACAAAAGGCCAAGAAATTATCTTGGCCTAATGCAACATATTATTTGGGGTGTTTTCGTAGCCCTATGTTGCAAAAATACTGCCGAAATTAGAAACTCACAGCCATTAGCTTATTTTTTCTAAAGACTTTATGCTGCGGAAAAATAAAAAAACGGCTAAAATCACTTATTCCGTGGCAACTGGGCAAGTACAGCTTGCAATTCAGCAGAATTTGTAGCTACCTGGAATAACAGACTGTCCTTTGTCCTAAAATCCAAGTAGGTATTCTCTTCCAACCTGTAGCCACAAGGACCACAAACAGAGGCAGATAAGGAAATGCTTATTCGGCGTGGTTTACAACAGCAAACCGAAGTGTTCCTTGAGCGCTGTACGCGCAGCATGATAGCCACACATGCCATGCACCCCACCACCCGGAGGTGTTGATGATGAACAGAGATAAATCGTGTCGACCGAGGTTCGGTACGGATTTAGAGCCAAAATGGGCCTGCTGTACAGCTGCGAAATATCCATAATACCGCCATTGATATCACCACCGATGTAATTTGGGTTATACTCTTCGAGCTCCATAGGAGAAAAGGTATGCTTGGCCAGAATGGTTTCTTTAAAACCCGGTGCAAAGCGCTCAACCTGATTTTCGATCGCTTCGGTATAATCTACCTTACTACCATTAGGAACATGGCAGTACGCCCATCCTGTATGCTTGCCTTCGGGAGCACGGCTGGAATCAAACGCACTCTGTTGCGCAAACAGCACAAAAGGCTTATCCACTTGCTTCCCAAGATGGCTCCGCTGCTCGCTTTCGGCAATTTCGGCGTAGGTATTTCCCAAATGCACCGTAGCCGCCCGCTGACAGCGCAGATCTTTAAAAGGCGTCTTTTCTGATAATGCCCAATCGACTTTAAATACCCCCATACCCTGCCTATAGCCTTCGAGGCGCCTACGGTATCCGCTAGCAAGACCTATCCCTTTGAGCTGCAACAACTGCTTGGGCGTGATATCACAGAGTAGGACTTTATGGGATGGTAGATCGCGAACATCCTCTACCCAAAAGCCCGTTTGGATCTCCCCACCCAACGATTGATAATAGCCTAGCAGCGCATTGGCAATGGATTGCGAGCCGCCAATCGGTATCTGCCAGCCATATTTGTTGCCTACCGCCGCAAGCACAATGGCAATTGCAGAAGTTGTCCAGTTGTCTAGGGGCTGAATTCCATGAGCCGCCATCCCTGCCCATAAAGCCTGTGCCTGCACGGAAGTAAAGCGCTTTGCTGTCCAGCTTGCCGGCTGAAGTGCATCCAGCCCAAACGAGGCTAAAGACAAAGGATGCTTCGGAAAGGATAATGGTCCCATAATATCGGCCGCAAGGCGCTCCCAATCTGTCACGACCTTTTCCACCAGCTTACGATACCTTTCACCATCCGTCCCCAAACCCTTTACCGTTTCGGCAAGACTATGGTAAAGAATCCCCGTTTCCTCTTCGTCCAATGGGTGTGCTGCCGCATACTCAGGCTTAACAAAAGATAGCCCAAATGCTTCCAAAGGTAAACTCCTGAAAAATGGCGATGCCATAGCCATGGGATGAATTGCCGAACAGACATCATGTTTGAAACCCGGAATTGTAAGTTCCTTGGTTCGCATTCCCCCACCGATTGTATCGCCACCCTCAATCAGCAACGTGCTCAGCCCCTGCTGCTGAAAGGTAATCGCTGCAGCAAGTCCATTTGGTCCCGAACCAATAATGATTGCATCAAATTTTCGCATAAGCTAGTTTTTAATCACTCCTAGTCGCAGCCTGTATTGGGTTGTTCCTTTTTTGAGCGCTTTGACGAAGTAGAATCGGACAACGATTTGCTATTATCCTTTTTTTTACCTGCAGATCCGCAGGAGACTGTAAATGTCGTTAAAACAAACGCTAAAAGTCCAAGATTGATTATTTTTTTCATATGTTATCCATTTAATTTACGATAATGTTTACACCATGTATCCTTATGGCGTTTTCAGCTACTGATTCCCTTACTACAACTTATGCCCTTGGATACAAACTTTTACCTGCATTGAAAGGATTTATTTTCCGGGCCGCACCCATCTTTAGAACTCATATACAATCCTATCAAACAACTTTATAAGAAATATCATTTATATAATATGTTCATCCAAAAAATAGGCGCGATACCGTTGTTTTAGCTCCTGTCGCTGTGTACTATCGAGCTTGATTTTCGGATCGGTCTGCGACACGACCGTAGAAACAACCTTATGTACGCCTTTACCTTTTTCAATAAATAATACCGTCGGCGAAGAAATCCGTTTAATGGAATCAATCCCCACAGCTGTATAAGGATTTAGGACATCGTGAAATTTTGCCAAAATAGCTTCATAACCCGGGCTCCCGGCCTTGGTCGTGATCACTTTACCTTCCTTATCTTTCTCCTTAAGATCCCGGATATCGTGAATATTGAGGTAATAAATAGCCGCCTTCTCCTCCTGGGCAAATTCCAGCAGCGGCGTTATGGCATTCCGAAACCATGGACAACTGGGCCATCCAAAAAGGACAATACCATTTTCCAGCTCCAACACATCCTGTTCGGTTGCATAGACGATCCGTGGATTGTCTGGAATTTGTACAGGCACTTTGTTCGTTTTATTCAAGCTTTCAAGTTCCTGCTTAAAGCGAACTCCTTCTTGCTTTTTAAACGAAACCTGACTATTTTTTACGGCTTCCTTCGTATCCTGCCTGGATTGGCAGTTGGTCACATTGAGCAACACCACCACTGCTAATAACATGCTAGCCAATAATTTTAAATCTTTCATATCATGTATGCATTTAAGTGTAATTCCTCTCGTTAATTCACCGATTGCTTATAGCTTTTAATATGTTCACCGATATCCCAGACCTGCGCTTTTGGCACCCATTCATTGATGAGGCTGCTTGCAATGGCCGAGCGATAACCCGAAGCGCAATGCACCACGATAGGTTTATCCACGGGTAGCTCGGCAATATGTGCCTTCAATTCGGCCAGCGGAATGTTATGTGCCCCTTTGAATACTGGTCCAGTCTTAGCTTCCTCGGCCGTACGTACATCCACTATAAAATATTGATCTTGTGCCCTGTTAAAAGCGCTCTGATCAAAAGCGGTCGAAGGTTGCCCCGCGAAATCCCCATACAACACAATACCTTTAACAAACTGCTCATAGCCAATTTTGGCCAGCTTTTCGAGCTGCACCTGACCTTGTTCTTTCGTATCGACAACAAGATAAAAGCCGTCTTTCGGTTCAATAAAAGTCCCTACCCAAGATTCTGACTTGCTACGTTCGGGAATATTAATGGCCTCCGGAAAATGTGACGCCTTAAATTCTGAAGCGGGGCGGGTATCGAGGACAGTGCTCAATGCATGGGGCACCACTGCTGCCGAAACCACTGAAATACCCGACAACGAAGCCAATAATGGCTTTGCTCCCCGACGATTCAATTCTACATTATAAGGGAAGTAGATCGGTACAGGCGGACGGTCTGCCAGAATCTGCTGGACAAACGCTTCTTCCGATTTTTGCTGAAAAGCCAAATTATGGGTTCTTTCAGCACCAATGGTACTTTGCTTAGCACCCTTTATCGCATTTCCGCAAAGTGATCCAGCGCCATGAGCTGGATACAAAAGCACCTGATCGCCTAACCTTGCATAGATATCATGGACGGTGTGGTAGAGCTGCCGCGCCAGTTTTTCACGCTGCGTAGCCTGTTCTCCCGAGTACTGACGCAGATCGGGCCTTCCAACTCCACCAATCAATACCGCATCCCCCGAAAAGATCGCCACATCGCGACCATTTTCTTTTAACAAAACAGATATGCTATCTGGTGAATGTCCGGCTGTATTGATGGCATGCAACGCGATTTGGTCCGAAATCTTTAAAGTATCGCCATCGTCAAAAGTATGGTGGGGATAGGTCGCACGGACAAGCTTGCTGACATAAACCGGAACTTTCAGATCCTGATGGATCTCCAGATGGGAACTCACAAAATCAGCATGTGGATGTGTTTCCACAACCGCGATAATTTTCGCTCCCTGCTCCTTTGCATAAGCGTAATAGGGCCTTGGATCACGGGCCGGGTCCACAAGCACAATTTTCTTATCGGCCAAGATCGCATAGGAAAACTGTGCCAAGCCTTCATCTTCAAACTGCCTGATGCTGTAGCCATTCGCAAAATTATTGGTATTTCCAAAACAGGATACCCCCTGACCTGCCGAAGCAAGGGTAAAAAGGACAGCTGAACGATGGATAAATGATCTTCTATTCATAACATTCTTTTTTTTAGACAATTAGTAGGTAAATAGTGTATTTTTCATATACCATTCTTTACCGGTGAGATAGGATTCTTTGACGCGATTGAGGGTAATTTCGAGGTTATTACCACTAGCATCCAGCCCTTTGAGTTTGATCTCTTCTGCTGTTGGTCGTTCGTACACCCATTTCAGCACATGCAGACTATCACCCTGCGCTTTTCCATACAGCGCTTTCAGTCCCACATCTAGTTTTTTATCTAGTTTTTTACGTTGTTCCTTGCTGAATTTCTGATTCTTATCGATCAGATAAAGTGCGTGTTCTGTCGAGTCTATTTCATAGTAGAGGTAGTTCTTCCCTCCGGCCCGGCCTGTAAACTCGTAAGTTTTGAGCACATCATTTAAAGCTGGGGTACCATTGCCAAGATCGATCGAATTGGCTTTATTGACCTTGTAGACCAAGGTTGAGTATCGTTCGAAAAAGGCCTCATGCCAGCGTACCGAATCGGCAGGTGAATAAGCCTGAGACTTTCCATTCAGCAGAAAACTCGAAACCTCATAATGTCCCGCAGCTTTTGCCAGTCCAGGAAGCACAGGCTCCTTTAGACGCCCTTCATCATAGAATCGCTCATAGCGATAAAAGCCGTAAACGAAAATAAAGAGGACCACAATGGTTGCCTTTAGGCCAAAATAAAATGGCTTATTCCACTTCCTGACAAACTTGGGCACATAGTAATAGGTGCTTACTGGTTCGCGCAGGATAAAAAGCTTCCAGATTGCAGGCAGATACTGCAGCAATAGAAAAAGGGAAAGCAATACAAAATATGAACTGTATACATGAACTGCGCCATCGTAGGCAATATTGGCGTGGGCAATGTTAAAGAGCACCCCAGCATTGATAATGGCTCCTATTACGACCGTGGGCCGAAAGAAGAGCAGGCTTCCCGCCGCTATCTCCAAAAAGCCTAAAAAGATCTCATATTTATAGGATACACCGACGATTTGCCAATACAACTTAAAGGGGGCATATTCACCGATATCGGTATTCAGATTGGCAAGGGATGGAAATGGCATCTGCATGGGAAAGAACTTGATAAATCCGAAGGCGATCAGCCCCAGTGCAATGCGGTAGCGTACCAATACCCGCAACCAATAGTACAGCGCATCATAGCGCTGCACCTTACTATTTCGGGCCAATATCGTCCAGATGGAAGCACCCAGCACCGCTATCAGGCCATTGAGCCACCAAGACGTATACGATGCGAAACCCCATTTGCCACTTTCGCTGTCTATTTCTATCCAACCCGTGCGCGACCCACCGGCGATCGTTGCCATCCAATCATATAATGATTCTGGTTTAAAAACTTTTTCGTACCATTCCCAATCCAGGGGTACCACCATCAGGATAAAGAAAATAAACGTAAATCTAAATCCTACTTTCTCCCAGTACTTCCAACCCCGCTCCTGCTGGCTGGTCGGAATGCTTTCCAAATATTGAATCGTTGCCATAAACTTAGTCTAAATTTGAATCGTTAATAAATACGGATTGGTTTTCTGCGGCCTTCATGCAACAGATATTTCTTGTTCACTTTCTCCAGCCGTACATGCAATGAGTCGCCCAACTGGTTGACTCCATCAAGTAAAATTGTCCGTTTGTCGGGTCTTTCGACAATAAAGGCAAACGTGTGGCCTTTACTCACTTTTCCGGTAAGTTTGATCGTGGTTGTGCGCTTATCAGTTCCCTGCTTGCTCGTATAGCCAAAGAATTCACGCCCACCATTGCCCAGGTATTCGTAGTTACGCTCGCGATTGAAGGCGATACGCGGTTTGAGGCTATCGACCTTTACAGAACGGTTTCCACGAATACTGAGCGTATTCCATTTTTCAAAAACCACATCTTTCCATCGCAATGTATCGCTCAACGAATACGGAATAGTATCGCCTTTCCAGACGAAGTCTTTTACATCGTATACGCCTGCTGCTCCTTCCAATCCCTTTTCATCGGGGAATGGGTAATCGGAATTCTTCTGGCTCAGGTAAGCCTGCACGCTAAATACAGCGATTAGCAGCAGGAACAAGGCCTGCAAATAAGGGCGAATCCCCGCAACGCTGCGGCCATAGACAGGCCAAAACCCATCGGGAATAGTTGCTGCCTTTTTAATCAAAAGCTGATAAAAACGGGGCCAGTCGTACGAGAAGATAACGACCGCAAGCAATAGTAAAAACGAACTATAGACCTGTTCACCGATCTCGTATACATAATTAACGATCACGACATTAAGCAATACGGCGATAAGTAATCCTGAACCGATGATTGCTGTACGGCGGTTCAGTAAAAAGAGTCCACCCACAATCTCTAGCGCACCAATTACCGGTAAATATCCCGCGGTTGCAATGCCGTTGGTCAGGTAATAGAGCTTCCAGAGCAAGAAATCACCGTATTCGGTATGCAGCTCGCTAATGGTCGGCTCGGGAAGTTGTATAGGGATGATTTTGACAAGACCTATAAAAGTAATGGCCAATGCTAAACGATAACGCAACAGCACGCGGAGCCAGTAAAACACACGATCGTCATCGGCCTGAAAAGTCTGCCTGATTTTACGGCCAAAGGCCCAAAATAGCAATAGCGCGAGAGCCAGAGCAATTGCCCAGTTGTAGTATCCGCGCACATCGCTACCTACGAAAGGGCTTTCGGCGATAAAAGAAGTGCGGTAAGTAGCCAATCCAAACCAGTTCTCCAATGAAAACAAGTCAGCAAATGAACTCCCCGTAAAAAGATTGGGGTCATACGGGATGCTGAGTATCAAAAAGAAGATCAGGCCGATGTATAAAATAGCTGAGCGATAGCGCTTAAAAAAATGAGAGTCTGCAAATGTTGTCATTTCAATCCGATTAAATAAAAAACAAATGATTCATCCGATCAATCCAAACCTGGATTTTGTTGTAGATTCGGGTCTATCGAAACCTGAGCGTACGGTATCGGCAGCAGTAGTCTATTCACGGAGGAAATATTGAGCACCTGTTGCGCGCGTCCTGTCCGCAGCAGATCATACCAGCGATGGTTTTCCAGGGCAAATTCAACGCGATTTTCATCTTCTACGGCCTGCAGGAGCGCTGCCGCTTCGAGACTTTGCAAGGGTTTGATGTTGGCGCGTGAGCGTATGGCATTTAAGTCGGCCAATGCAGCTGTCAGGTCGCCCGAGCCATTACGTTGCGCCAATGCTTCGGCGCGGATGAGGTAAAGCTCGGCCGTACGGATCAAAAAGACGGGGTCTGTTCGGTCTGTTCGGTAATACAGATTGCCGATCAGGATAATCGGATCTGTGGATGAAGAGGTCTTGGATACCAATGCCGTCCGATCCCCACCAACAGCTGGATCTACCAGCAGGTCGTAGATGGCCTGAGAAGGTCTGATCCAGGCAGTCCCCCCATTATTTCCCGACAACCATTGACTGGCCTGACCACTGGTATTGTTGATATCAAAGACCAATTCGAAGACCGATTCTTTGGTATTGGAGGTATTGTTGGCATAAAATGAGCGGTATGGGCTCACCAAACCATAATTGGTATTATCATCAATAATATACGAGGCATATTTTATGGCTTCAGACCAGTTTTTTTGATACAGGTAGAATCTTGCCAGCAGCGCTCGCGCAGTCTTCTTGGTCGCACGGATACGGTTGGTTTCATTGGGAAGCAGCTGTTCGGCCTTTTGTAGATCCTGCAATACCTGTGCATAGGTGTTAGTCAAAGAGCTCCTTTGGACTTGTGGCAGACTGCTCGCCGAAGTCGTTGGCTGCAGCACGATCTGTACCCCCCCCCAGGTTCTGGCCAGATCAAAATAGGCCAATGCACGCACGAAATAAGCCTCCCCAACAAGCTGGTTTCGATAGGCCTCAGTAAAAGTGGTCGTCAGCGCCAGGTTAGGTACTTTGGTGATCACATGGTTGGCCCTGTTGATAGTGGCATAAATCTGATTCCATGCCGTAGCAAGCACAGCGAGCTCAGATTTTACCGTATGATTGGTCAAGGTCTGATGGACAGTTTGACTACCGCGATAGACGATGTTGTCTGCCGAAAAGAATCCCAGCAGCTGAAAGCTATAGCCGTAGTAATCGTTGGACCGAAGTGCCGAGTAAATACCCCGCACGGCTGTTGCGGCAGAGCTCCCGTCAACGATGGTTACTTCATCAGACACTGAATTCTTGGGCTCGACCTCTAAAAACGAGCTGCAGCTACTGAGCTGAAAGACAAGAAGCGGATAAAGGAAATATATAATTTTTTTCATGAGCTTTACGGATTAAGGTTAACGTTTAAAGGGTTACATTGAGCCCAAGCTGAAACGTACGGGGCTGCGGTGGCGTTCCAAATGTGCCTATCCCTTGCGCATTTGGGTTGCTGGTGACATTCGATTCGGGATCGCCTGTATATTTGCTCCAGACAAAGAGGTTCGAGCCAACAAAATAGATCCGCGCAGCAGTCAATTTTGCCCGCTCGACCAGCTCTTTTGGTAATTTATAACCAAAAGACAGCTGTCTGAGCTTTAAAAACGAGGCATCTTCCAGATAGCGGCTATTGGCATCGATGGTATAGTTGAGCCCCTCCGAAGTCAGTCGTGGCACATCGGTGATATCACCAGGCTGTTGCCATCTGTTTAGCACATTTTGAAATACGCCACCGCTGCTCGGGTTACGCTCCCTGAAGTAGCGGTTGAGGTTAACGGCATAATTGCCATATTGGAAACTAAAGTCTACACCCAGATCAAAGTTTTTATAGGTAAAGGTATTGCCTATACCTCCATAAAATTTGGGATAAGCATTCCGAAATACCTTACGTGCGGAAGTAGGCAAAGAACCATCGCTCAGCTGTCCTTCAAACACGGCTTTTCCGGTCTGTGGATCGACCGAAAGTTGTTCATAAAGCCAGAATGAGTTGAGCGAATAACCTTCTTTCAAGATAACCCAATCGCGGGTATACTGGGTAATCTGCGTGGGCAGTTTCTCTATTTTATTCGTATTTCCCGAAATGTTGAAGCTTGTATTCCAGGCAAAGTCTTTTGTTTTCACGTTGAGTGAATTGATCAACACTTCATAGCCTTTATTGCTGATCTCGCCCACATTGGCCCAGTATTTTGAAAAACCTGAACTGCCGACAATAGGTCGTTCGAGGAGTAGATCGGAGGTATATTTATGATAAAGATCTACTGTAATGGACAGGCGGTTTTTGAATAGCGCCACATCCAGCCCAAGATCTGCCTGCGCTGTTTTCTCCCAGCGCAAATTTTCGTTCCCCAACTGGAAAGGACCTGTACTTGGCAACACCTTGCCATAGCTGTCGGCATATTTTTCATTGCCCGACCAAAGACCTCTGGCGGCGAAATTGCTGATTCCGGCCTGATTGCCGGTCAATCCATAGGAAGCCCTAATTTTCAGGTCGTTTAACCAGGTTTGATCTGCCAGAAAGGCTTCTTGGCTAATCCGCCAGCCCGCCGAAAAAGCTGGGAAATAGCCCCATCGGTTGTTGGCACCGAACTTGGACGAGCCATCTGCCCGCAGCGTTGCCTCCGCAAAATAACGGTCTGCATAGCTATAGCCTACTCTTCCAAAAAAGGATGCAATCGTATATTTAGTCCAATTGTCGGATGCAATGATATTGGCTGCCGATGAGATCTGTTTAAAGGAATCATTCGCGAAACCATTCCCCTCCAGGTATTTGTAATCAAGTATGTTGCTCTGCAAGGTATTTCCCAAAATAGCATTCAGGCTATGCTTGCCGAAGGTATTTTGGTACGTCAGGGTTTGTTCGTTGATCCAGGTAGCATTTCTCGATATTCCCGAGGTCGCCTGATTGTTATTCGCAATGCCTATACTGGTTTTACTGTTCCAGTATTGTGATTCATCGTATAGGTTATAGTCGGCACTAAAACTGGATTTGAATTTCAGTCCTTTCACTAGATCGATTTCCGCAAAGGCACTTCCAACATAACGCAGACTTGTGGTGTTGACATCGTAGTTGTCCACCAGTGTATAGGTATTATCGGTACCATTGAGTGATCCATCGGTATTGAATATAGGGACATTCGTTGCCGAAGAAACGGCGGAATTGAAAAGACTTACCTGAGGGCCATCACCTGTACGCGCCTGATTGCGGTAGGTTCTGGAAAAATTATTTGTCAGGCCGATTCTGACACGGCTACTGATCTGATGGTCGAAATTAAACTTGAGATTGGTACGCGAGAAATCAATGACCTTTATAAAAGCTTCCTGCCCTGTGTAGCCAGCGCCGATATAAAATCTCGATTTGTCGCCGCCCCCCTGTATACCGATGTTATAATCCTGCAGCTTCCCATGACGCAACAGGAAACCAAGACGATCATAGGTAGGCTGATCTTCGGGATTTCCTTTCCCACCTTCCGAAACTGGACGATAAAGCCTGTTGGCGAAAGTCTGTTTCAATGCCGGATTGTCCAATCCGGAGTTTATCCACCACTCGTTGGCGAGGGTCGCCGTTTCGGGACCTGTAGCCAATTTTGGCAACAAGGATTTATTGGCTTCGGCCCAGCCCCCCTGCAGGTTGAGGTCAATTTTGGTACGGCTACCGTAACTTCCTTTTTTTGTGGTAATGATGATCACACCATTGGCACCCCGGGAACCATAGATCGCGGTTGCTGAAGCATCCTTCAGCACTTCAATCGACTCGATATCTGCTGGGTTGATATCCGTGAGCGGTGAACTGGTCCGTCCACCAAGCCCGATATTTTGGAGCGAAGTATTATTTAAGAATACGCCATCAATAATATATAAGGGATCGCTACTGGAGTTGATGGATGTCGTTCCGCGAACCCGCAGGAAAATACTTTCGCCGGGGACACCCGAGTTGGTAGAAACCTGCACACCGGAAAGCTTGCCCTGCAACTGGGCATCAAAACTTGCTACCGGAATTTTGTTGACTTCGGCAGCGTCAATCTTGGCAACTGCTCCCGTCAGATTTCTTCGCTTTTGTACACCGTAGCCTACGACGACCACTTCATCCAGATCAGAAACGCTAGGTTGAAGCAAGATCTGAATCTGCGCCTCCCGTGCAGTAATCTTTCGACCTTTGTATCCCAAAAATGAAGTTGAGAATGTCAACGGAAGTCGTTGCCCGGTGACAAACTGAAATCTTCCCGACGCATCGGTCTTTACTTGATGAGTAACACCTTCGAGCTTTATGGTAACGCCTTCAATAGGTCGATTGGTAATCGAATCCAATACAACACCTTTTAAAGTTGCGTTAATAAGTGGCTCAGATTGCTGCGAAAATGCAGGCAATAGTAAACCATGTGACAAAAAAATCGTCACGGCGTACTTCCATACGCTATTTTTCATAGGTAAAATTTTAACAGTGAATATTTACAAGTGCCAACGCCAATTGATTACTTGTCAGAAAAGCTGCTTTTATGGAAAGAGATCCTTTCCACTAGACTTAGCTACACATTCGCCTATTGAAATCAGAACAAAAGGATTTACAGTTGCGCAGACTTGCGCTCGATTGGGAAGGGTTAAGATAAAATGTGCAGTTCATAAATAATGAATTAAGTTAAACATTGTAATCATTACGTGCGGAAGATATGGCTTGTAAGAAAGGCAAGCTTATCTCCTAGGTTGATAAAACAAATATAGTAAACATAAAATAAAATCTACAATATTAGTAGACTTTATTTTCAACTATCTTTTCTCCCAGCAAAAATTGAGTAAATTGGTAAAGAAAAGCTAACGGAAATATGTACATTTGAGTGCAGTCAATTACCGATCAGATCATGCAGCTATTTCCTCCAGAAATTTTATCGCCCTACATCAAGCACTATCTTTTTTTGGAAAGTGATGGTGATCAGCATAAAAAACTGCGGTTATTTTCCGATGGCAACACTGGAATGGTATTTCTTCTCAATGAGGGACAGCTGTCCATCAACGAAAGTCAGCAGCTCCCCGCTTCATTTTTGTATGGTCAGATCAGTCATTTCCAAGATCTCGCCCTGCTGACACAGACTTCATTTGTTATTATTGTCTTCCAACCCGATGGGCTCTATAAGTTACTCGGTATCCCTGCCCACGTACTAAAAGATCAAATTATTGTTACGCAAGATGTATTTGCACAGTCCGTTATCAGGCTATATGACAGCCTGATGCGTGCGAAGTCCTCAACTGAAAAACTACATGCATTAAATACCTTCTTTTATGCATATGCCGTCCGGCAGAAGTATCCAAATCAGGGACCACTCCCTCCAGTTCTGCAACATATCACAGCGCAAAGGGGATTGATTACCGTAGGACAAATTGTGCAATACAGCGGTTACACCGAACGGCATATGGAAAGAATATTTGCGGAACAGGTTGGAATGAGCCAAAAAAAATTTGGCAATATTGTCCAATTCCACTCCTTTTTGAAATTGCTACGCAGCAAATCAGCTGAAACGAGCTTAACAACGATCAGCCACGAAAGTGGATATTTTGATCAGTCCCACCTCATCAGGGCATTTAAAAAATATACCGGCATCACACCTTCGGAATATTTAAATAGTACAAATCGGCTCGCAATCAACTTTATGGAATTTAAAAACGCATCTACTGAGATGTCGGGTTTATACAATTTCAGCTAAGGCCCAGCGTGTAGCGTTGTCTATAGATCAATTAAAGAAATATGGACAACTTAAAAATTGCTACGGCACAATTTGAGCACAAGAGTGCGAACAAGGCTTATAACCTAGCCATTATCGAACGACTTGCGCAAGAGGCCGCCGCACAGGGTGCTGAGGTACTTGCATTTCACGAATGCTCCGTAAAAAAATTGTGTGCAACACTTGAGGCTGACCCGCAGACGATTTGTTTTGAACCGGGAGCTCCAGATGAAAAGGAAGCCGATCAGCTTCAGAAAGTACCAGCTACGGAATCAACCGACAACGCCAGCATCAGGCGTGACGCTAGCAGGGCAATTAAATATATTAATTTCAGTTCGCTCACGGTATTATTGCTTCCTTTTTCCAACCTGATATCAACAGCTGTTTTTTTCTTCATCTTCAAAAAGAAACTAAATCATGCAATCAATCGGGTGACAGCTTTAAAAATTCTTAGCTTTCAGATCATATGGTCAATAGCAACCATCCTACTCATGATCGCGGTACCGCTTTTTATCTTTTTGTTTCCGACTATACCCGCCTCCATGCTCGACATCCCCACTTTTATATGGGTATATTGGTTTATGCTTTCTTTTCAGCTTATCACCACCTTGGTCATCTCATTTCATCTCAATAAAACGGACAATCCGATCCAATTTATACCCAATATACTTTAATATTACCGCTGACGTAAAAATGGCGTAAGAATGGCACCGCTACCGACACAAAGCAACAGACTGAACCATAGTATATTTACTGAAAAATATAACGATGAGAAAATTACTTTTTAATCTAGTTCTCCTGAGTATTGCCGTTTACCAGCCCAGCTATGCGCAAACGGGCATAAGCGATTCCATCCGCCAGCAATTGGAGATCGGCATCACGGGATTTAAAGAGCGGTACCATGCGCCTAGTGTTGTTCTGGCAGTCGTACACCGAGACTCCATTATTTTTTCGGGTTCAGACGGTTTTACAGATCTGGATCAGAAAATCCCGGCAACCATTGATTCCAAATATCAGATCCAGTCGGTAAGTAAAATGTTTACAGCAACTATGCTTATGCAACTCCGAGAAAAAGGCATGTTGCAGCTGGACGATGATGTCCGAAAATATGTCCTTGAATTGCGGGACTGACCTTTGATGGCCCTACCGAGGCTGCTTCCTTACTGGAGTTCGCTACCCATACTTCGGGGCTTCCGCGCAACTCACCTTCAGAATTTAACCTGTTCCGCAACGCCGAGAAACTACTGGTTGAGCAGAAAGAAGTGGCCACCCTAAATTCATCGGATAAGGCTTCTTTTCTAAACGCACTCGGAAAAATCAAAAAAGAGTATCCAGCGTTTGACTACCTCCCTACAGATCAGCGTCATTACTCCAATCTGGGCTATAGTTTATTGGGGCTAGCGCTGGAAAAAGCGGCAAAAACGAGCTACGAGAATTATATAAAATCTGCGATTTGCGAACCCTTAGGGCTTTCCAATACCGGTGTTGCAACCCTGAGCAGCAAAGAGAATACGATTGCCATAGGTTACCGGTACGCTGCTACACAACAGGCTTTTATTCGAACGCCCGAGTTCCATGCCAATGCCATGGCCCCAGCATCGGGTATGTACGCTACGGCCAGAGATCTCGCAAAATTTATCAGTGCGCATTTGACGTACAATAATTCCCTGCTCCCCGCCAGATCCATTCGAATGATGCAATCGTTCGGAATCGGGTGGCAACGGGATTATCCCTATCTACGGCATGAGGGAGCCATGTTGGGGTTCCGCTGTGAAATCGTCATTCATCCCAAGCTTGAGATCGGATGGGTGATTCTGACAAACACAAGCGATTTTGAATTCAACAGGTTTGACGCCTATATTGCTAAGCTTGTGCTACCGGCATTTACCGAAGCCCCAATAACCGATCTGGCCCAATATATCGGAAATTATTCCCTGGTGGGCGGTGCGGCGTCTTTTCGGATATATCAGGAAGATGGAAAATTATATACGACTTATCTCGCCGACCGCTTTCCCCATACCGCCCTCCAATTTTCAGGCAGCAACACGATGGTCCTCACCGATCAAACGGGCAGATCCGTCCGTTTCGAATTTATTCCCGATAAAAAAAGAAAGACTTTACTGTTAAACCTCAATCAATTGTTATGGAAAAAAGACTGAGTTGCTTCCCTTAGAGGTTATCATATGTAGTATATCGCCTGCAATAACACCTGACGATTTCACACAAATTTAACCGTATAAAAATACAGTATAAATAAACTTTGTTTAGTATTATAAAACTTATGTATATTTATGACCGACAATGGTGGCATCAAAAAGGGGCACGGTGGCACGAGCATGAACGAAATGCAGATCCCATTTGGCATTATGGGCAAAAAAATCAAAAACCTAGGCAGCACCAACGCTTTCTTCAATAGCAATAGAAATACCTCGTGGATCTTGGCCCGCCTATTTGGATTAAAGAATCTACCAAAATCCTGGTCGGGAACTGCTCCTACCGAGATCTTCAAGTAAATTTGAAAATCCGGTCAAAAACACTCAGCCAGCTTACTACTATTGCTGTTCTCGCTAGCAGCTTGTAATAAAGAAGGCTATAACTATGACCGCTATTATATGGGAAAGGAGATTGTCTATACAGGTCCTGTATCTAATTTTATTTCAAATCCGGGTAATCAACGCGTACAGCTCACTTGGAGACCTAGTCCTGGCCGCAGTATTGTAAAATACATAATCCATTACAATAGCAGGCGAGATTCACTTGTAATCCCTGCAAATAATGAAATGGCCAAAGATACCGTCAAGGTAATCTTGTCCAATCTTGGTGAATATATCCAGGATTTCACATTGTACACGATGGATGGAGCCGGAAATAAATCGATAGGCCAGACATTGACAGCAGTAAAAGTATATGGTCCCCTATATGTGAGCTCACTGCGGAATAGAAGATTTACGACAAGTAGTTTAAATTTGACAAATTTAACCCTCAACTTTGCCGCAAACACCGATACAATCAATGTAGATACCAAACTTAGTGATACAAATAACCTCGGTGTAAGAGTAAATCTGTCTTTGCATCCTGATTCGCTGAAGATCGTATTACCAAATTGGAAAACAGGTGAGAAAGTACTTTTGAAGTCTTCATTTATACCTGTCAAGAATGCAATTGATGTATTTACAGCGTCTTATACAGACACACTTCTTATCAACTAAGTTCTCTTTTTTAACTTAAAAATCCGCATGGTAAGTCTAGGCGGATTTTTAAAACCGATCGCCATGCGATTAATTTAACAGATGAAGCACATATTAGGCTCAGATAAAAGGAAGCATCTATTAAGCTTAAATATTTTTATTATCTTTACACGAAAATTGCCTTATTAAGGCAGTTAAGGTGGTTTTATTCATATTAACCGTTAAATTCACGCTATTGAGGATGAAAGTCTATTGGTATTACATTTCACTTATACTCATTATATTTTTTAAAAGCACTGACTTACTAAATGCACAGTCTATCACCCAAATACAAGCCATAAAAAATCCATTGCAGCAGATAGAAGCCGTGTTAAACCTTCCAAGCCACTTTAATCGCGACACCACTTTATTGAAAAAGGAATTAGAGCCCATAAAAACATTAGCCAAACAGCACAACAGTATTCCCCTAGAATGGGCATATTATATGCTCATGGCAGATGGTTATTCCGTTGCTTTCGACCATACAAATGCTCTTTCTGACCAATATTACAAATACGCCAGAAACTTAATCGAAGCGCATCCAAACCCAGAACTGGAGATGATCGGGAATATACGACAGGGCTATTATAATTTCGTATACCGCAAGGTCATCGATGCTTTCCCTTATTTCTTACGAGCCAATGATCTAAATGCCAGAATAGATAGAAAAAAAATACCATTGCCCGTAAAACACTATCAATTTATGGCGAGCTTTTTTAATCATATCGGCGACCAGAAAAAAGCTGTAAACTATCTTCATGAAGCTTTGCCTTTTGCAAGACCTGCTTCAAGAGCACGGATTGATCTACTCAATTCAATAGCTGTCTACCTATCGGTAGACAATCCTGTTCCTGAAGCGCTTAAATACCTAAAACAGGCCATGGCCGAAGCTCAACAAGCAAAAGATTCTGTGTGGATTGGAATTATATCCGGCAACATGGCGGATTATAGTTGGGAAGCAGGAGATAAAAAAAAAGCAATCGAACTGGTCAAACAAAATATTGACCTCTCATTACGGTATCACGAGCCCAATGATGCCATGCGGGCAAATCTAATTTTAGCAAGCTGGTATATTGACCAGCAGGAATGGCAACTTGCAAAAAAACATATAGAGGCGAGTGAACATCTTATGGAAGACAAACCCTACTTTCTGAAATATAAGATGGATGCAGCCAAATCATTAGCTGCGATTTCGCATGGATTAGGACAGCAGAGCAAACAACTTCACTATTTAAACCGCTATATATTGTTGAGAGATTCATTGGAGAAAAGAACAAATATCAAAGAGTTGCAGAAAATCATCTGGGAGAGTGAACAGGAAAAATATAACCGCGCCTTGCTGTCCGAAGCAGAGAAAAGACAAAAAGTAAAAAGTACTTATCAATTTATGAGTCTTCTACTTGTCTTAATTTTTGCTATCGTTATTCTATTAATCAATAGGTCGAGGGCAAACATCAAAATACGTAACGCAAATCTTGAAAGGGAACAACTCCAACTTAACCACAAGAAGCAGCTTGTCGATCAAGAACTCCTCATATTAAAAAACTCGCTCAGCGAATTTACGGATACTGTCAGGCAAAATGACATCACGATTCAACAGCTGCGTGAGGAATTAAAAAAGGAAGAGAATCAAAATCCAACCTATATTGCCGAAGTAAAAGCGAACCTCAATGCCTTAATGGAAACACATATTATGACAGACGACCGATGGGCAAGGTTTAGGCATACGTTTGACCAGGTATACCCTGACTATTTACAACAGATGAAAGATGAACATGCAAAAATTACCGAAAACGACCTCCGTATATTAGCCTTACAGAAGCTTGAGCTGAGTAATGCGAGTATGAGTGAGCTTCTTTGCATCTCTATAGAGGGTATAAAAAAAGCGAAACAGCGCCTTAAAAAAAAATTGGGGGCCACTTATTCTTCCTGATAAAAAAGAAAATGGGCCGATTATCCTATTAATCAGCCCAAATGGAAAAATACAATTTAAAGAGTAGGTCCAAGTTTAATCTGCCGTACCTGTACGGCTAACGGTATCCCAATCTTTAATGGTTACATTGCCCAATACGACGCCTGTTTTATGCACTGTAATCGTATAAGTATATTCTTTGCCAGGCTCGAATTGTTCGTTCGCCTGACTTGCCCAAGCATAGGTATCGTTACCTATCTCAAAGGTGAAGCGCACAGCTCCGGCCGTTGCGTAGGTAGCCGGAAGCACAATAGCTTCATAGGCTGATCCGCTAGCTTTTACAAAGGGGCTTATATCTGCAGGGCCACTTGCTGCTCCCAGTGTCCCTGTGCTCAGGTCAATGCTCGACATGGTTTGCATACCCTTTATCTTAACTCCCATCGCGGACCAATCAGCGTTGGAAGCATCCAGACCAGTTCCTGCAGTAGGTTTGATAACCACTTTACTGAGCTTATGGTCAAAAACGAGTGGAACCTGAGTTCCGGAGCTTTTATTGAATCCATTCACGCCATTTGTTGCTTTGCTCCAAAGAAAATCAATTTTGCTCAGGTCATTTTGCGAGGAAACATCGATTGGCTGCACTGTCGACAAAGAAGCTGTGGGTACAAAAGGATAATACGCTACAAAATCCACTTTGCTGTCCGAAACAGGGTAATAAATCCCCTGTCCCGTTGCTGGAGCAAATAGAGTCCCATTAAAGTTGTACTGGCGATTGCTGCTATTTTCGCTTATGGTCGTGGTCCCATGATTAACCATAAAAATACCGATCTGATCGCCCGAAGCCCATACTGTACTCGCCCCCGAAGGGTTACTTGTTGCTTTAAGCTGACTAATTTGTCCACTGAAATTGATCACCTCATGTTCCACATCAGGTGTATCATTTTTGGCGCAGGCCCCGAGTAACAGGACTGCTGCCGAAAAGGCTGTTAACAATTGTGTTTTCATATTTAATTTTCACTTTTTAATTTATTAGTTATGACAGTGTGATTTACGGCAATACGCTATGGTCTTAAGACAAGCTTATTTTATCTATACTTTATTATACGAAATCCGATAAGGTAGGTCGAAGAAGAAACCAACGATTGTATTTTAGCCGCTGAGCGCGCATAAATCAAACCATTATTAAAGTTCCCCCCGCGCGCAAAGCGGTTAGTTGATGTAGCATCCGGAATGGATGGATCTACAACAGCTGTTTCCATTGTCGTTGCAGTAGACGGATAGGGACCATTGCTGAGACACCATTCCGCTACATTGCCATAGGTATCATACAATCCCCATCTATTGGGTTTCAAGGTACCAACAGCGGCACTTTTTAGCCCCGTCCCTTGCAGGTTAGTCCAAGCATAACTGTTAATTTGGGCAGGGTCATCGCCAAAAAACCAGCGATCTTCCGTACCCGCACGGCAGGCGTACTCCCATTGCGCTTCCGTAGGCAACGCACCTCCTGCCCAGGCTGCATAAGCTTTGGCTCCCTCAAAAAATACAACCGCCATAGGCACATTTTCACTACCTGGTAATGCTTTCCATTTTCCATCTATGTAATGAGGCTGACTTACTAGATTTTGAAATACGGAAAAAGCGAGTACCATATTTCCATCGAGCGGGACATGTACAGAAAGTCCCCCTCCAACGATATTCATCGCATTTAGAAAATCAGCATACTCGGCAACGGTAACCTCATACCTGCTCATATAGAAACCTTTGGTCAATTTTACCCAATGCCGTGGCTTTTCATTCGCATCTGCATAGGGGTCAGTAGCTGGGCTACCCATTTGAAAAGTACCTGCAGGAATCCATACCGCTCGCCAGAGATTTTTGAGTTGAGGCACGTCTATCCGATGTGAGGTGCCCCCTAAAAGCTGTAAAGAGCTCTTCTGCTGCTGGATATAGGATTGACCCGATTGACTCAGAAATAAGCTCCGCTTCCCAGCCTCAAGCATCTGAGCTGGCAAAAGTGCACGATAGGTAAACTTCGTTTCATAATCGGTATCATCGGGCTGCTCCACGCGATACATACGTACACTACTCTGCTGCCCGGATAGCGGGGTGAAAGTGCCGCTCGCTAGCGCCAAATGCCCATCACAAATAATATTCGTCAGGTTAACGACCATATCAACATCCGGACTAGAGGCTTTCGACGTTCCTGCTTCAAGCTCTACCTGTACCAAACTCAACAGATGTTTAAAATCAAGCTGCACCGTAGCGCCCAAGTTGATGGCTTCGGCTTTTGCAAACATCAGGTCACTCTGTTGAAAATCCGACCATATAGTTTGATCTTTCTTGACCGAGAAACTGATTGAAGCAGGATTTGTCAGCCCCGCACGATAAGGGTAATAAGCGTAAAAATCAAAACTGGTACCTGCTGGCCAATTGACGGCACCCATCCATTTAGTACCGTTAAAAGACAATTTGGCATTAGCGATCAGGCTATTTCCAGCAGTTAATGGTTGACCCGCTGGCACAACAAAGATGCCTATCGTATCGCCAGCGCTAAAACTTGCGGTAAAATCGCTCGCAGACACTGGGGGAGTTAATGCCATATTACCGTTCGATTTACTGGACTGCAAAGTGGCTTTTGTCACATTTTTTTGATTATCATCAACTTTCGTGTTATTGATGATTCCAATCTGAAACGCCATATTCCCACGCCCCGAATTAGGATCTATGACAGCCAAATCTAATTTCTCCTGACAGGACATCAGCATAAAACAACACAGAAAAAATTGAAACAAATATTTTCTACTTAAAACTGTTATGAGGTTACTATACATAATTCGGTGCTATGTTGTATAAATTAAGGGTTAATAACAATGCGAAAACCTAGCATGTTACTGAAATAAGAAGCTTCTCTCAATGAACGGTAGGCAGCTCTCGTCTGAGTTGCTGTAAAACTCGCCATGTCATAACTTCCTCCTCGAAACGCATGATTCGCTTCTGCCTCGTTGGCCGGTCCCGGTCCAAGGAGTGCATCCGTTTGATTTTGTGCGCCAGGCGGGTAATCACCCGCAGAAAAACAATATTCTGCCACCAAACCATGCATATCATATAGCCCCCAAGGATTAGGCAACTTACTTCCAACGTCAAACTGTGAACTACCTTGATTATACCAAGCATAATTGGCCAACTGATTCTCATCATCACCAAAAGACCATCGCGTTGCTGTCCCCGAACGACAGGCATACTCCCATTGTGCCTCAGTAGGCAAGGTACCTCCAGCCCATTTCGCATAAGCCAAAGCCCCGTCAAACGTAAGTAACATCATAGGATAATGTTCAAAACCAGTCGGGGGAACCCATTTCGTCCCATTGTAGCGAGGTACATTATACTGATTATTAGCGACAAATCCCCTGACCCAATTCCCATTGAGCGGCACATTAGCAATATATCCGCTGGAAGGCATGGTTACATTGCTCGCATTAATAAAATCACAGTAATCTTGAATTGTAACCAGATATTTGCTCATGTAAAATCCTTTTTCAAAACGCACCCAGTGTTGTGGCTTTTCATTGGCACTGGCATCTGTATCGGTATTGGGGCTTCCCATCAGAAAACTACCTTCGGGTATCCACACCAGGTCAGCAGCAACCGGCTCGGTCTCCGTAACCTGACCTATTGTTTGCCAATCGGTAATAGCTGCACGTTGCACTTCTATCTCTTTATTCTTAACGGTAATGGTATAATTATATTCCTTTCCTTGCTCAAATGCATCAGTTACCGGAAAAGTATAATGCATCTGTTGCGTTCCAAGTTGAATGGTTAACACCCGACCACCCGTTCCGGTATGAGGTAGCAGGATAGCCGAACGATTAGTTCCCACATGAATTGTGCCCGAGGCATTCGCATTGTGCAGGACTGCAGTCGCCAAATTGAAGGTAGCGTCGGAAGAAAAGCCTGCGAGAGAAATCTGCGCTGATGAGAGTACGACAGGAGAAACCCCCAAACCAGCAGTCAAGTTAAAGTTGATCTTGGAAAGTATATGCTTAAAATTGAGATCCACCTCCTCCTTGCTCTTCACAATTCCAATACTACTATTGCTATAAAGTAGATCTAGGCTCCTTAAATCATGTTGATCCAAAAGATCTATGGAAAGTGTATTACCAGTTACTTGGCGATAGGGCGCATAAGCCACAATATCAACCTGCCCTGTAGTTGGATAATAAATCGGTTGGCCCGATAAAAAGAAAGCGGCTCCACCAGCACTATAGGTATATTTACGATTGTATTCCATGCCCAAGGACAGATTGCTTTGTCCACTCGCCATCATAAATAATCCCATCTCGTCACCATCGGCCCATACACTTGAATTACTCAGACCAGCATGGGCAGCTCGAACCCCTATTTTAAGTGAAATATCACTCATCTCCAGCGGTAAATTATCCGACTGCTTACAACTTAATAAGCTAAATACAGCAAGCAAAAAATATACTATTTTATACATCCTTTTCATATTTCAACATCATTTTCCAGCAAGGTACCCCCTAATTTCCATCGCCCTGACATGCAGCACACATCGCATTCCCCAAGTGTTGCGAACAATTTAATCTTAAGGCATAAGATCCAAAATGGCATTTAACTACAAGTCCAAAATTAGCTTAAAACCATCCTAACATCACAATTATAGGGGTGGACAGAAGGTAGACAATCCCTATACAGTGTCAATACAGTCTATCTCAGATAGTGAAAACCAAGTACATTATAATTGATTCACAACCTTTTCAAACAAACAAGGTCTTCCTGCTTAGGAAGACCTTGTTTGTTTGAAAAAAATGTGAGTCCGCTAATTATTTACAGGGATTCTGTAAACACCCCTTATCGCCGCCTTACCATCGGTGGTTAAGCCAGCCGAGGCCACAGCCGTTGCGCCATCAATTTTATAAACGGTAGACTTACCAGCACTACCCTCGGTATAATATACTTAACATAGTGCTCATTTGGTACAGATTAGCGATCCGGATTTAGTTGTTTTAGCTATAAAAGAATTACTTCCAGCAACAATTAAGTAAATTTCTTAATCAATATGTACCTGTTACTATTTACCAACTCGCAACCTGTTGCATAAACACAAAATATCTCCCCCCAAACCTTATCGCGAGATAAAAAATACAGGTATAAGAAAACAGGAAGAGCATCATGCTAAAGATCCGATTTTTTTTTATCTTTAATTAAATAACCTAAGCATGCTTACCACAATCCCAAAACCTAAAAAACCTTTAAAAGAGCAAAAAATACATCTTTTTTCCAGATTTCTACTCATCCTATTATGTATAGTCTGTTCGATCAGTAGTGCACAAGAAAGGGCCGAAAAAGCAATTGTACAAGGAAAGATTATACATTATGATCCTTTGATCCCCTTGAATATAACCCTGAATCGGCTGGGACTTTCTGCGATCACCATTTACCCCAAGGTCAACGATAAAGGTGATTTTTACGCGGAGGTGGATTTATATATACCTACGCAGGTTTGGCTAGGCTATCGGACGAATTTTAGCATTGTACTTCATCCCCAAGACAGTCTTTGGGTCTCTTTTGATGGTAATTCTGACCAAAGAAGTTCCCTTTTGCGCACAGTCAAATTTGCCGGGACTTCCGCCGTCACCAATACCCAGATCGCACAATTCCAAAATCTTTATTTTGCTAGTGAACTCTACGACCAAAATAAGAATTTTTATGCCGTAAAAAATTACGATCCCGTACAGTATATGCGATTCAACGACACCGTACGCCAAAAAAGCAAAGCGTTGTATGACGAGTTTGTCCATACCTATAGCCCAAATGCTGAAAGTAAAAATTGGGCTCTTTTTGAGACAGAAACTCCTTATTACGATAACATCCAGTTTTATTCCATAGATCACAAAAGAGCCAATAATCTAGTCCCCATGGATACCACCTTTGTTATCCCCATAGGATTTTACGACAAGTTGGCAAAGCGTCTTCCACTCGAAAAAAACCATTTAATGAACACAAATGCGGTATCTACATTTTCCTCATTTTATGATTATTATATTAACGAAAGACGGAGATTTGAGGAAACGAGCGACGCAAATTGGGGAATTACACCAAGTGGGGAACGGTTTGCGTCCACTACTATTGCTGACTCACTACAATTGCACGGGATAGTTAATTATGTGAGCGATCCGCTCTTACGCGAAATCATGCTGAGCCATCACTTTTCAAAAAGTTTTCGAAAACAGGATTTCAAAACCTACGAAAAATTTATTACAATTGTCACCCGACATATTACTTCCCCCTTTCTGCGGGATCCACTGCAGCAGGAATACCTTGCTACAAAAGCCCGAGTCGAGCATCCTGAACTCAATAGCCGTGCTATTCTAAAGGATATGCAATCCTCTCCGATCCAAGAGATCATGGAAGATATCTTACAAAGCAACAAAGGTAAAGTAATCTACGTCGATTTTTGGGCGACCTGGTGTGCCCCCTGCTTGAGTGAATTTCCCAACTCCAAACGAATAGAAGCCGATTTTCAGAACAAAAACGTTTCGTTTGTATACCTCTGTCTTGATTCAGATCAGGACAAGTACAAGGCAACGGTTAGTAGCTATGATCTGGGCGGACAGCATTATTTCCTATCAGCCAAACAGAGCGGCTCCATTCGAGACCTATTCAAGGTCAGCGGCATACCATTTTACCTTTTGATAGACCGAGACGGCACAATTCTAGAAACGGGAAACCACCTGCGACCACTAACCGCAAAAGATAAAATCAATACGTTGTTCCAATAGCGGCAGATTCCGAGAACAAATAATACGCCTGCTATTGGCCCAAAAGTTCCAGGGCCTTGATTATTTTACGATCCTTTTCCAGCACTGTGAGGTTGTCGTCTCCCACGACTTCAAAATCAGGCGAAATATAGGATTTATAAACTTTTAAATTCCTGTCCACCACATAATCTGTTGACAAGTTAATGCCCGCATGATCATTTATTTTAAACCCCTGCACCGCGGTTGTATAATTTGCGGTCTTTTCCCCTACAATAAACGTATTTTTTCGTCCAATAAAGGATATGGCAGTCATTTCACCCGCGCTTGCCGTATAGCAGCTGGTCAAAATAACCAATGGAACATCATTTGCAATCGGATAGATCAACGCTGATTTTCTGTCCAGCATATTTCCATCTATCAGCAACTTTCCCGCCTTAATTTCCCAGTCGCCTGTAGATTGATTACCAGCGTCCCTAAAACCTCCAAAGTGTACATTGTTTCCGATAAACTCTTTCAGTCCGAGTAATATCGGATACATATTTCCTCCGGTATTTAATCTCAGGTCTATAATCCAGCCTTTAATTTCTGCTGAATTGATCCCATTGATATGGGTCACAATATCATCAGCGATACTATCAACTTTTTTAAACGCAAAATCACTGTTTCCAACTATTCGGAGATATCCTATTTTATGATCAATCACCTCACTAAACGTACTCTTCTCCGTGTTAAGCCTATTTTTCAGATAAACATTGGTCATCACATTAGGATTATTCCATCCGTAGGTTTTTCCTTTGTATTTAAGACCGCCATGATAATCGTTGAGCTGCCTAAATACGGCTTCATATAATGTTGCGGCTTCATCAATCGCGTTTAAATTTTGGGCTTTATTGTATAGTTCACGTTTAATAACCTCAAGATTTTCTTTATGAATTGAATTGGCCGATATAAGTTCAATCGATTTATCAACAAATGATTTTACACTGTCATTTTTAAACGTTTGCGAAAACGCATATCTCGAAGAAAATAAAAGTATTAACAATAAAAACAATCTGGTCATCTTGGAATTTTTGTAGCAATAAACTTCCTTATACTCATCATATAACCCAAATGCAGGCCTTCATGAAAGTTGTTCCATTCGAAGGCATCCGTTATTGAAGTGAGATGGAAGCCCGTACCCGTAGTGCGTTGCTGATAGGTCACAAACTTTTTGTTGTTAAAATCACGGATGGTCGGTTCAATCTGTTCGAGGAGCAATCTTTTCAGCAGATCAGCTTCCTGCTGCGATACCGCTGCTGAAGGCTTTGTTCCGGATTGGTAGCTGTTGAAGATTTTCTCAGGGATATGTCCTTCTACCTCAGATCCGATATAGATTAATTTATGCTGTGTGGCAATGATGTGCCCGATATTCCAGATCAGGTTGTTGCTGAAGCCATCAGGAATGCGATTGAGCTGTTCCAAAGAATAGTTTTCAAAGAATTTGAGGTAAGCCATTCGGCTCGTTTTCCATGCGCGAAAAAGTGATTCCATGTCCTGTTAACTGTCTGTGTTTTGTACGCAAAAATAAGCTGAATCTTTAAAACTGTCAAAGCTTATTTACGGCAATCGGATGCTATACATCAATTTCTTCCAATGGCACCTGCAGACGCTGATTCTTTTTTTATTGAACTTTTTGATTTGAGTATTGTTCAATTTGAAAGGAAATGGTTCAATTCTTAAAAAAGAAAGTATGAAAGCACAAATCGGACTCGTTATCACGGCAGTTGCCGGAGCAGCACTGCTCATTTACAGACGCTGGAAACAGCGTTCTGTACACGAATCAACAGAACAAACAGATCGCAAAGAGACGGGCAATCTAACGAACCCACCTTCTTGGTACCGCCCCCTTAACATGCCCGAAATCGACAGCATGGATATTGTATCGTTGCAATATGCCCCCGTCAGGGTATCGCCCGACAGAAATAATGCGGTGCAAGGGATCAACAAACACATTTCGTATTACCATAAAGGCAATAGACATCAATAAGGCAGTGATACGGAAATATTTGCAGTATAAGCGATTTCTACAGCTAAAAAAGTGCCCAAGCTCAGTATACAGCGCTTAACCGCGACAATAAATGCCCGCAGTTCCGCGTTCCAGTTACATCGGTTCAGTCAGATCAAAAATAGGTGTCCTGCTATCTTTTGCACTGATTTATATTTTCTTATATTTTCAGCAGGGATTTATACGGGTTTTGAATTTAGACATGCCAAAATCCGCTTCAATTTCAAAATTATCGACTAAATTGGGACACCTTAATTAATATGGGAGTTTAAAATATATGAAAAAAAATGCTTCCTGCATCAACAATTCAACGCAACGTACTGAAAACAAGAACAATGATTTAGATCTTTATCTAAAAGCATTGAATTCTGCCTATTCGGGTATTATAATTACAGACAATCTGCAATATGATAATCCCATCATTTATTGCAATAAAGCTTTTGAAACCATCAGTGGTTATGCCCACGATGAAATTATTGGCCACAATTGCCGATTTTTACAGGCTCAGGACCGTTCGCAAGCCGAACGTAAGATTATCAAAGAAGCAATTGAACGCGGCGAAGAATGTAAAATTGAAATTCGAAATTATCGTAAGGATGGAACTTTTTTTTTGGAATGAACTTTTTATTTCACCCGTGAAGAATGAAGAAGGTCAGGTAACTCATTTTATTGGTGTTCAAAATGATATCAGTGATCGAAAAAAAGCGGAGCATGATCTTCGTGAAGAGAAGTCCCATGTGGAGCTCAAAATACAGCAAAGAACCAAGGAGCTACAAGATAAAGAAAGCTTTCTGTCCAGTATTATTGAAACAGTACGAGAAAGTCTCTTGGTACTCGATGCCAAATATATCGTCCTGAGCGCCAATAGGCATTTTTTAAACTCATTTAAAGTCACCACAGAAGAAACGGTAGGAAATTTATTATTTGACCTCGGCAATCAGCAATGGGATATTTCTTCTTTAAAAGAGATGCTCACTCGGATATTGCCCACCAATAACCCGGTTATCGATTATGAGGTAGATCATATCTTTCCTCATATCGGTCGAAAAGTGATGCTGCTAAATGCTTATCGTATTGAATTCGAGGGCCAGTACAAAGACCGGATCCTGATTGCCATCGAAGATATTACAGAAAAGAAGGAGCAGGATCGGCGTAAAGATGATTTCCTGTCGATTGCGAGCCACGAACTTAAGACTCCGCTCACAACAATTAAGGGTCTCTTCCAGATCTTACAGCGATTGAGTGCCGAAAACACCGATCCGAAGTATGTCTCAACTTTAGATAAAATCACGGTTTATATCGATCGCTTGAACTTGCTAATAGCAAAACTCTTAGATACGTCTAAAATTCAATCTGGAAATCTTGAGCTGCACATGGAGCCTTTTGAGATCGATAAGACCATCCAAGACGCCGTCGAAAGCATGCGATTGGCGGCACCTGATTCTGACATCCACCTTATAGGAAATACAGGTAGTATCGTCGAGGGCGACGAGCTCCAGATTATCCAAGTGCTGAACAATCTGCTCTCCAATGCTATTAAATATTCACCCGAATCGAAAAAAGTTGAGGTTAGTATCCACAAAGTAGCCAACTTTGTTAAAATCTCTGTACGTGATTATGGCATGGGCATAAGCTACCAGGATAGACTAAAAATTTTCGAGCGATTTTTCCGTGTCAGCCATATACAGAAAAAGTTTCCGGGTTTAGGCATTGGGCTCTATGTTTCGCATGAGATTATCTTACACCACAAAGGAACACTGTGGGTCGAAAGCGAGCCAGGAGAAGGATCCACATTTAATTTCACATTACCCACTGTAAACAACAAATAAAAATATGCAGCCTAAAAAGATAATGATCTGTGATGACGACCGAGGAATACTCGAGATGCTGGAGCTTTTTTTAGAACTAGAAGGATATCATGTCATATGCGAAATAAATAGCACGCACTTGACAAAGCAATTAATTTTGCATAAACCAGACCTCTTGCTGCTAGACCTCTGGATGCCCATAATTTCTGGTGACCAGCTGATCAGAATTATCCGCAGTACGCCTGAAATCAAAGAAACTCCTATAATTGTGCTATCGGCAAGCGTCGATGGACCTGAAATAGCAGGGAACTTAGGCGCAAATGGCTTTATTGCTAAACCTTTTGATTTAACCGATATTACGGATAAAATTAATAGCATACTGAAAAACTAAGTCTGCGAGTACACGCTGGCCAAGCACAAATAAAAGCACTTTTTAATGGAAAGTGCTTTTATGCAGCTGATGTGATCATCTCAAGACAATCGCTTACGCTTGGCCCAATTTGTCCACGAGAAGTAATAGATCGTCCAGTTCAAATGGTTTGGCCAAAAAAGCGTCGGCTCCACATGCAGAAGCAAGCTGCTTCCCACGCGAACTCGCAGACATCATGATCACCGGAATATTTTGATGTTTTTCTGAACTCCGGAGTTCACGAAGGATATCGCCACCTGACAACCATGGCATTTCAATATCCAATAGTATAATATCAGGGTCAATTTCTTCGACAGAAGCAATAAGTTCTCTGCTTTTTGACACTAAATAAACCTCTCTAAATTCATTCTTTAGAGCCAGCTCCAAAACGTGAAGGATGGTGGCATCATCATCACAAACAACAATTTTCTTTTTCATTTTTTGATTGTTTAAAAACACCGCAATGATTGAAAAATATGGTCTTGTGGGGGAGATTTAAAATATAGACCTAAGCTGGGCAGATTGTTGGTTACCAAACCGTTTATATAATCTTTCTTTGAGATTTTACAAGATAGACAATTTATTGGATAAAAGTCTACGCTCCTTTGTTTAAGATACTAAATGCATACGATCTGCTTCAGGTATATCTTTGAAGACGACCGAAAATGTAGTACCGACGTCTAATTCGCTTTCCACGTGAATAGCTGCGTTGAGCTTATTCGCAATTTGTTTAACAATGGAAAGGCCCACCCCCGAACCTTCAAAACCTTCTGAGTTGGCCATTCGGGCAAAGATTTCAAAAATTTTGTCGCCCTCCTTCAAATCAATTCCGATTCCATTATCCTTGATATCATACCGGACCGTATTTCCCTGCCGCATGCTCTCAACGGATACTTGCGGGTTTTGCCTCTTACTGCTGTATTTTATGGCATTGCCAACAAGGTTCAGAAATAATTGATAGATCAATGTTCTCTCCCCCAATACAGGCAGTGTTTCACCCATTATAAATTCTAAATGCGGGACTTGGTATTGCTGTTTGCAATTTTCAACGATATTGACAATCTTGGACTTTGGATTAATTGGTTCGAACACAAAGTCGACATGATTTACCTTTGACATTTGGTAGACTCTATCCATCATATCCCGCATCAATTGCGTCCCCTCCAAGATATTTTTCATTGACTTTGCAAGCAATTCCTCAGAGATGTCTTTTTTATGGAGCAACATTTGTGCAGTGAGCTGTATTGTCGTTAGGGGGTTTTTAAGATCATGGGTCAGTGTGTAGCCAAAAGTATCAAGCGCATTATTAGAGCGCACCAGTTTCTTGTTCAATTCATCAATCTCTCCCCCCCGCTGTGCTACCGCTTGCTGAATAATTTGTGTAATATCCTCAATAAAAGCGAGTTCAGAAGATTGCCATTTTTCGGCTTTTCCTTTTGTAATTTTTTTCCATGCCTCGAAAGAAGAACGTGGCGAAGGAAAGGTAATCTTTCTATCTTCGTCAACCTGCATCACCTTTTCTGGCTTCCCTGCCCAGGTCTCTTCTATCAGGCGTTCTTTTCTAAAAACATATAAATACCAGTTATTTGCGGGCAGAATACTGATGCGTAGTACACCGGGAAACATTTCAACATCTTCGGAAGGACCATCGCACTTAAATCTATCAGTCACAAAAAACTCCGCGTTGGCTATTTTTTCATCAATTTCTCGGAGCATTTTTTTATCAGGCACCTCACCCACCACCTTGATCGCGCGATCACGTTTAATGATTAGCCCCTGCCCATTCATTACCTCCATAATACGCAGGGCATACTTTTCCAACACGTCATACAAGTCGCGCTTGACCAACAAATCACTTTTTAGATCATGCTTCAGCTGCGATAGATTTTTCTGAACTTTCACCTGTTTCTTCTGAAAATCTGCCAGATAATTGTTTACAGCGTATTGTGTAAGAAAAGTACATAGATGGCGCTGTGAAAGATCGACATGCATTGGCTCCCGATTCTGACAGGCTACAAGCCCCCAAAGCTCATCGCCCACGATAATGCTAAAACTTGCACTCGCCTTTACGCCGGCATTTTTAAGGTATTGTAAATGCATGGGTGAAAGCGCCCGAAGGCTGCAGCGTGTAAGATCCAGATCATCGGCACTCCGCCCCATCAGCGGAATCGCTTCCTCATCGACATCTGCCGTATGGCGGGCATGAAAAATACGGTAAAGCTCGCGCGCCTGTGCAGGAATATCGAATTCCGGATAACGGTAATTCATCAACGATTCCAGATCAGCATTTTTGCTCTCTGCAATAACTTGTCCACTATTATCTTCCAAAAAGCGATACACCATCACCCGATCATAGTGAATAATGTCCTTAATCAATTCAGTCAATGCTTGCCAGCAAGAGTTGCCGCTGCTTCGGTCATCTAAATGCTTTGCATAATAATATAATTTGGTCGTTTTGACAGCAAGAGGGTTGCAGGCTTCTATTTCAAGAAAAATTTTGCCATCATACCGATAGAGACTTAAAAAATAATCGTTTTGATGAATAGTCACCCGATCGGAATACCTGGCAAACATACTGTCGGAAACAGCTTGTTCAATATTCTCTCCACGAAGTTCAAATGAAGGAGTTATCCGATGAAGAACATCGTCTACTGTCATGCCCAGCATTGCGGAGTATTCATCACCTGCAATAGCGGCACAGTTTTCGCTTACCGCAATACACTTATCGTCTTCAAAGATAAATAAATGCCCAAAAGACTGTATATTTCCACACAGGTGAATTTTTTCCTCATGACAATTGATTTCCCGCATAAAGCTACTGATCTATTAAATAAAAATATGGTAAAATCAACAGTCCTGTCCTCCGTTAACGCTATCATATGGTTACTAATTTACCAAAAAAATCTGACCTATCGAAACTTGCATCTTTCACTTTAAACCTGAAGAAAAACGAACTAAATATCTACTGCCGGCCCGACTTTTCGAGCTCTTTCATAAAATTCCTCCCCCAGTAATGGATAGCTTAATGCGGAATAAAAATGGTATTAAGCAGCTTCGATTTGGTTAGGCACAAGCTATCTCACATATTAAGCAATGCGTCGTAGCCGGCTGATCATCTCAGATTTTTGTTGGCATTGCTACTAATAAACATTTCATTTTTTTCTTCTGAAATTATTTCTAAAAAGCGCTCATAATGCTTCAAAACATCACTTATCAGCTCATTTTTTGTAAAGTACTGAATATCATAACCCTCACGAGCATCTCCAAAATAAGATTTCGGAAAATAAGTTTTCTTATCGGCTATATCAGGGAGATTTTCTTCTTCGACGACATAATCCGACACCACTTTAAACTGGTTCTTTACCCCGTATATAAAATTGTTGATTAGGTCGTGACGAATTTCAATCGCTATCCGATTTGGTTTATCCAACTCATGAATCTTTGATTCAATACCATTCTCCTTAAACTCAGCCTGCATATCTTCGAACGCTGCCTTCACTGTACTCCTCATAAATTCATCAACCGACTCACGGCTTTTAAAAGAAACAATCTGTTGCAGGCGATCTTTCCAAAATTCGCCCGACCAAGGCACAGTACTCACCGAAAAATCACGCTCATAATAACTTCGGTCAATCGTCAATGCTTTTACCAAACTGACGCAAAAAAGCAACATGATAATTGAAAATGGCAATGCTGTTATAAGTGTCATAGTTTGTAATGCCTGCAGTCCACCCGTGTTCAATAACATGAGCGCTAAGATGGCCAACAAAGCGCCCCAAAAAACCATTTGCCATTTTGGGGACTTTGGAGCATTCTTGGTAGCAATACTATTCATTACAAATATGCCCGAATCGGCCGAGGTCACAAAAAAGATAATAATAATAAGGATAACCAGATAACTGACAATTTCCGATAAAGGCAAGTAGTCTAAAAATCGAAACATCAAGGCATCTGGATTATCTGCTAAAGAACTCAAAGCGCCTTTAGCGATATTAATATCAAACCACATGGCACTATTTCCAAAAACAGACATCCAGATAAAATTAAATATGGTCGGAATAATAAGTACCGCAGCAATAAATTCACGAATGGTCCGCCCTTTGGAGATTTTAGCAATAAACAACCCCACATAGGGAGACCATGATATCCACCAGGCCCAGTATAGAATCGTCCAGTTATAAAACCAGGGTAATGTTGCCTCGTCATAAACATGTGTATCAAAAGTCAAACTAAAGAAATTGTTTACATAATTGCCTATTCCCTCTGTAAAACTTCCAATAAGGTAAACTGTAGGTCCAAGGAAAAGAACAAATAGCAACAGGACCACTACCGTTATTATGTTGATATTACTTAACAGCTTGACCCCTTTATCCACGCCCGAAGTAGCCGATAAGATAGCTAACAGCGTCAATACCCCCACAATAATGATCTGGTAAGTGAAACTATTCTCTGGCACCAATCCCAAGGTTTGCAAGCCTGCATTTACCTGCACCACACCAAAACCCAGTGTTGTGGTTATCCCGAAGAAGGTACTACAAAGCGCAAATACGTCAATTGCATTGCCCCACTTTCCATTGATCTTATTTTTCAACAAGGGATAGAAGCAACTTCTAAGCGAAAGCGGAAGCCGATAGCGGTAAGCAAAATACGAGAGCGCCAGTCCGACAACACCATATATTGCCCAAGCATGGATACCCCAGTGGAAAAAGGTATATAACTGCGCATTTTTCGCTCGATTGATATAATGATTACCCGCAAAAGCTTCTGTCGAAAAATGCTGCATCGGCTCAGCGACACTGAAATACATCAGACCAATTCCCATTCCCGCGGCAAACAACATGGAGATCCACGAAAAGAAAGAATACTCGGGCTTACTGTCGTTACTTCCAAGCTTGATATTACCAAATTTACTAAACATGAGGTAAACGAGGAATATGACAAAAAGTGTAACAGCCCAGACGTACACCCAATTGAGATTGATAAATATAAATTGTTTGACAACACCTAAAATACTGACAGCCAAAGTCGGAAAAAATACCGACAACAGGCAAACCCCTATGATAAAGAGCAGGCTGGGAATAACGATTCCCTTATTAAATGTCGATTTTGACAAGATCACTTTACTAATTTTTGTTTACAATACGGTCTTCATCTCAAGACCAGTTTTTATCTAATATTATGAATTGCTGCGAATATGTATATCGCGTTGTGGAAATGGAATTTCAATACCGGCTTGATCTAGCGCCCCTTTACAATCGATTATCAATTGCTCCTGCATGGTCCAGAAGTTTTCGTTTGAAGTCGTTGCACGCACCGACAAATTGATCGCACTATCGCCCAGTTCAGTAACAACCACCTGCGGTGCTGGTTCCTTAAAGGCATATTCATTGTTGCGCACGACATTCAGAAGGATTTCTTTGGCCTGTTTTAAGTCAGCGTTGTAGGCGACACCGATATCAAACCAAGTACGGCGGGTGCCCAACTGGGTATAATTTGTAATGCTGCTATTAGACAATACCCCATTGGGAACTACCACTTGCTGATTTTGCGGCGTATTTAATTTGGTATTGAAAATATCAATTTCGGTGACCGTACCCGAAACATTTGAACTGGACGTGATATAATCCCCTACCCGAAAAGGTTTCAATAACAAGATCAGTATTCCACCGGCAAAATTGGATAAGGATCCCTGCAAGGCTAAACCTATGGCTAAACCTGCAGCTCCAATAATGGCAACAAATGCTGAGGTTTGAACGCCCAACTGTGTGACTACAACGATAAATAATAATATATTTAAAATCCAGCTGATCAGATTACTTAAAAAACGCTGCAAGGAGACATCCATCTGCCGGCGTTCGAAAGCCTTATCAATCATGCGCTTGACCAGTCGAATGATCCATGATCCAATTAAATATATCAGTAAAGCTGAAATTACGGCAGTAATAATTCGTGGCGCCCAGGCAATGGCTGAGGAAATAAAATTATTCCAATGTTCCTGGACGTCGTTCAATGCTAAATTGTTCATAGTTATATTTTATTAAAAATGTAAGGCGTAGGGCTTAATATATTTATTTATTGTTATAATCACAAATTAATATACCAATGATTATAATTTCAACAATTAGTTTGCCTAATTGTTTGTTAAAAACCCAAAAACGAAATTTATCTTTTTCAGGTTTGAAAACCTGTAGCTATTATACCACGCTTTTCCAAATAATTTGGTCGTATGCTCTATAAGATAAAGGATGTTTACTATATTCGTTTAAATCTAAGGTGAAAAGTGTATGAATAAAATTTTGAGCTTTTTTGATCTGCATCAAGGTGAAGAAAAAAAGGAGACGGTATTAGAAAACGTCGTTGCAAACATTTCCTTTCGGGGTTCCAATGCTTGGATCTTGGCCTGTGCTATTGTCATAGCTTCTGTGGGCTTAAATGTCAACTCAACAGCAGTAATTATTGGAGCTATGTTGATTTCTCCACTTATGGGCCCTATCGTCGGAGCAGGATTCGCATTAGGAACATTTGATTTTCCTTTGCTTAAAAAATCCATTAAAAATCTACTGATTGCGACAGTCATCAGTCTTGTTGTATCTTTTATCTATTTCCTGCTTAGTCCATTCAAAGAAGCCCAATCCGAATTGCTCGCGCGCACATCTCCAAATATTTATGATGTAATGATTGCCATATTTGGTGGCCTCGTGGGCGTTATAGCCATTACTCGGGTTGACAAAGGCAATCCAATCCCTGGGGTAGCCATTGCAACAGCCCTTATGCCTCCCCTATGTACAGCGGGCTATGGTCTTGCAATTGGCAATTTTGCCTATTTTGCAGGGGCATTGTTTTTGTATATTATCAACTGTGTATTTATCTGTATAGCGACTTTTATTATTGTTAAATATTTGCGTTATCCAAAAACTCATTATGTAGATCAGCAACGAGAAAAAAGGATTACGCAAAGCATAACAATTATCACGCTAACGCTCGTCATACCAAGTATATATTTTGCTTACAATCTGCTGCAGGAAAAAAAATACACCAATAAAGTGAAGCAATTTGTACAGCAGGAACTAAGCAACAAAGGGTATACTGTCATTTATGAAAAAATGCAGCTCAACAGTAAACCGAAAAAACTAGAATTAGCCTTTTTGGCAAAAAAGTTCAGTAGTCAAGAGATAAAATCATTGGAACAAACAATGCATACATTCGGAATTGAAAACACCAAACTTATTATTCACCAAGATAGCCTGGATTTAAAGTCTAGTATTCTTAGCGAAATAGACAAACGTACCGCAGCTGTCAGTGAGAAAGATCTAACGATTCGCGCGTTAAACAACGAACTTACAAAATACCAGGTCGTAAGTCCGGAGCTCGATCGGGATATTAAGGTTCTGTTCCCTGAATTAAATTCATATAGCATGGGAATGCAACAGCATTACGCAAAAACCGATAGCGTGGCAAATCTCATTGCATTTATTTATACTTCCCCCGCCGCGTTAACACAAATCCAACAAGATAAATTGCAAAAATGGCTAAAAAACCACTTTCCAAAAGACAGTGTCGAAATCATTAAAAGATAGCATTAGAGGAACGCTTTGATATGATCGTTGTAGCCATAAATCACCAAAATATCTCCTTCCCGCAATCGCGTATCCGGACGGGGAATACCATGGAGTACTGTTGTTACGACACTTTTTCCAAATGAAGTCTTTTTTTCCGTATTTTTTAATATCGTAAGCACTAATAGTTCATACTTTTCTCGGAAACCGATCTCCTGAATCGTTTGTCCTACATATTTTTTAGGGACGATGGCTTCTACAATCGAATAATTACTATTAAGTTCAAAAGAATCTACAAACCCGGTCATACACAAGCGCTTGGACCACCGTTCTGCAGACTCTTCTTCCGGATGAGCTATCTCTGACACCCCTAGCGCACCTAGTACTTTTTCATGCAGTCTGTTTACGGCCCTACTGATCAGGCGTTTCACGTTAGCCTCTTTACACAAAGCACTGACCATAATATTGGCACCTTCATCCTCACCGATCGCGACGACCACAACATCTGTATTTTTTAACGGTAAAGAGTGAAAAGCCGTTTCGTCGGTTGCGTCCAAACAAATCGTATGTGTAATCTTTTCCTTCAATGCCGTCACTTTAGCGATCTGACGATCAACACCTATTACTTCATTGCCTTGTGCAGTGAGCTTTTCTGCCAGAGAAGCTCCAAAGTTCCCCAATCCTAAAATGATAAATTTCATTCTTGTATGTTCTTTACAAATTATACGTACATCCCTTCCCATAGTTATTAAAACTAATACGGGAACCTTTACCTAATATATTGTCAATTCTTCTTCAGCATATCGATAGTGCGTATAGCGCGCCTTTTTGATAAAAGCGATTAATACCGATAGCATGGTTACTCGTCCAACAAACATCAAAAGAATTAATATGACTTTGCTTCCTTCCGCCAGATCACCTGTAACTCCCAAAGAAAGGCCAACGGTACTGTATGCCGAAAAACATTCAAATGCGATCTCTAACAAAGGCCGATTGCGCTCAAAAAATGAAATTGCGTATACCCCCATCCCTATAATTAAAAGAGAAAGAAACATCGTAGCAAAAGCACGCTGAATTGAGATCCCTGCTATTTCGCGTCTAAATATTTCCGTTCGGTCTTTCCCTTTTGCCAAGCTGATCGCATTCAGTATGGCGAGCGCAAAAGTACTCGTTTTTATCCCCCCACCTGTGGAGTTTGGCGATGCTCCTATCCACATTAATAGCATAATAAACAAAATGCTTGAAAAATGCAGCTGTGCAAAATCAATACTGTTGAAGCCTGCCGTTCGCGGTGTTGTCGCCGTTGCGAAAGCTACTACCCATTTTCCTATACCGCTATGATCAGCAAAAACATGATTATATTCGGAGATAAAGAGCACCAAAGTCGCAAACGCAGTGATACAAGACGTCGTAATCAGGTTGAGCTTGCTGTTAATGGTCATTACCCAAGGACGGTAATAATTTTCCTTCGTTGTCCATTTATGGAACAACCTATTTATCAAGTGTTTGATATATTTAAGTACATTTATAACAATTGGAAATCCTAAACCGCCAAATATATATATACTGGCTACCGCCAGTTGGAACCCATAATTATAATAAACCTGTTCATGCATCAGGCCATTTGACAACGTCGAAAAACCAGCGTTGCAGAACGAAGACACCGAATGAAATACAGCAATAAAAATGCGTTCGGCCGTACCGGCCCCGTTAAAACCATCCATAGTCCAAAAGATGACGGCAGCACCGACAGCTTCTATTCCGAATGTAATTGCGATCGTGCGTTTGAGTAAAGTAAATACTTCACCCAGTCGTTGCGTGTTCGAGAAATCCCGTATGGCAAGCTGATTTTCATAACTGCTTCCCCCTTTTAAAAAATAGGTGAAAAGACCAGCAAAAGATAGTATGCCTATTCCACCAGCTTGAATCAGCAATAAAATAAAGACTTGGCCCCAGCCAGTGAAATGGGTAGCTGTGTCAACAACAACAAGCCCTGTAACACAAACTGCACTCGTTGCAGTGAAAAGCGAATCAGTCCAGGAGATTGGTTTATTAAGGGCAATGGGAAGTTTCAACAACATAGTACCTATAACAATCAATGCCAAGAAACTAAAGATGAACAATTGCGCCGGATTATAGAATCGTTTTTTGATCAAAATATTTTAAGGTATACCGGTAAAATTAAAAAAAATAAATTATCCGGTGCAAGCCCGCAACGATATAAAAATTTTCAATAGCAAAAATACTCCTTGTAGATGCGGCAAAGGACACATATAAATTATACGTATTAGATATTTAAAATACATAAACAAAATCTATTCAATATTTAAAGCAGCCTTGGCTGGTTTTCCCTACTTTTAGGCGGCCTATGAATTCAATGATACAACATGGACGTAATAATCAATAAAATTTATGATATCATCTGGAGCGACGCTCTGGTGTACCTTTGCCTGCTAACGGGGATATATTTTACCGTACGCTTCCGCTGCCCTCAGCTGATGCAAATACGGGAAATGATCCGTCTGCTTTTTAATGGCGACAGTTCCGACAAAGGCATTTCCTCCTTTCAGGCCTTTTCGCTTGCTATTTCAGGCCGCGTAGGTACCGGTAATATTGCTGGTGTTGCCACAGCAATCGCCATGGGCGGGCCGGGCGCTATTTTTTGGATGTGGGTAATTGCGTTTTTAGGCAGCGCCTCGGCTATTGTCGAAGCTACCCTTGGTCAGATGTATAAAGAGGTCAACGATGGCGAATACCGCGGCGGACCTGCATTCTATATCCTAAAAGGATTGCGATCCAAGACTTTTGCCTGGACCTTTGCGATTGTGACGATCATCAGCACCGGATTTTTATTGCCCGGAGTGCAGAGCAACAGTATCAGCGCAGCAGTCGAGTCCGCTTTCCATGTGTCGCCGAGTATCACCGGATTGGCTATTGCCGGACTATTGGCGATTATTATCATCGGTGGAGTAAAGCGGATCAGCACCGTTGCCGAATATGTTGTACCGTTTATGGCGGGCGCCTATATTCTTATGGCTCTAGTTATTATTGCCCTCAATTTTACGGAGATCCCCGGCGTTATCGCCCTGATAGTAAAATCTGCCTTGAACATGGAAGCTACTTTCGGCGCAATTGCCGGCATGGCAATTTCATGGGGTGTTAAACGGGGTATCTATAGCAACGAGGCCGGACAGGGCACAGCACCACATGCGGCGGCAGCAGCCGAGGTATCCCATCCGATCAAGCAAGGCCTGGTACAGGGGTTTTCTGTTTACGTCGACACCATGTTTGTGTGCACCGCAACAGCTTTGATGATTCTCTTTACAGGGCAATATAATGTTGAAAATCCAGCCGGAGGATTTCTCGTCCAACATCTTCCGGCGACGGAAATGGGACCCGCCTTTACCCAACAGGCCGTTTCACATCATTTCCCCAGCATTGGAAATGCTTTCGTCGCGTTGTCGCTGGCCTTTTTTGCGTTCACGACCATTATGGCTTATTACTATATCGCCGAAACCAACATCAGCTTTGTTAGCCGAAAAAAACAACATAAAACCGTGCTTATCTGGATTCTGCGACTGCTCATATTAGTATCTACCTATGTCGGATGTATCAGTACAGCCAAATCTGCCTGGACACTGGGCGACATTGGTGTCGGGCTTATGGCTTGGCTCAACCTGATTGCAATACTCCTGCTTCACAAAAAAGTTGTCGCTATTTATGCAGACTATCGCGAGCAGCAGAAGTCCAAGAAAGACCCTGTATTCGACAATTCCAAATTTCAGTTTCCGAACATGGACCTATGGTCCAAAAAGAACACGCAACACCATGAGCCAATTGATTAATCTTACCGTATTTAAAAATTTTTTCAAGTCAAGTAACGCTGGCGGCATTTTATTATTTATCTGCGTCATTTTATCCCTCATCGTAGCCAATACCGCAGCTGGTCCTGGGCTGCAATCATTTTTGGATACACCCTTTGGTTTCGATTCTGACACCGTACATTTAAAATATAGCACACTGCTTTGGATCAATGATGGATTAATGGCTATCTTTTTTCTGCTCGTGGGACTGGAGATCAAGCGTGAGATCGTGGAAGGCGAACTCTCCTCGCCTAAACAAGCATCGCTCCCGATCCTTTGCGCTATTGGTGGCGCCATTGTACCGGCGCTCATCTTTTTAAGCTTCAATTCAGGGCAGGCGACAGCAGGTGGCTGGGGTATACCCATGGCGACAGATATCGCCTTTGCATTGGCCGTAATCGGTATGCTAGGTAACCGGATTCCAGCAAGTTTAAAGGTATTTTTGGCCGCTTTGGCTATCGTGGACGATCTGATCGCCATTTTGGTGATTGCTTTTTTCTATTCTTCAGGTATTGAAACCACCTACTTACTGTATGCCGGGATCGGTATGGTTATTCTGTTTGTCATGAACCGCATGAATATACAAAACCCCTATCTGTATCTGATACCAGGTGTATTTATCTGGTATTTTATTCATCATTCGGGTATACATGCTACTATTGCTGGTGTGATGGTGGCGATGACTATCCCGACCAATGATACAGATGTTGAGTCGCCCTTAGAACGTCTGGAGCATGCGCTTGTCAAGCCTGTTAATTTTTTTATTATACCCTTATTTGCATTTGCCAATACCAATATCAGCATTGAAAGTGAAATGCTTACAGGATTGGTGGCGCCGATGGGGCTAGGTATTAGCCTTGGCTTATTACTGGGCAAGCCGTTGGGCATTTTAATCATGACTTTTGTCTGCTCTAAACTTGGGATTAGTAGTCTACCGGAAGGAAGCTCATTCAAACATATCCTGGGTGTGGGTTTATTGGCTGGAATTGGCTTTACGATGTCTATATTTATTTCCATCCTGTCCTTCAGCGATGCGCTGCATATCAAAGAAGCGAAGTTATCGATTCTGCTGACCTCACTGCTGGCGGGAATTTTAGGTTATTTGGTATTGTCGGTGTTCGGCAAAAAAAGTCGTGTATAAGCCTATTTATGTAACAATACGTTAGTATTAATACCTACTATAAGACGATACAAATTATTTGCTTGCAATAATGACTATATTGGCGCACGCTACTTCATCTGTGCGTAAGTTAGTGTGCTGAATATTTCAAAAATGGCAAATTTTAAAAAGACTTTCTATAAAAAAATAGACCATATCAACCAATGGCGTATGAGAAAAGTTTCGAATCGGAACTTTATCATCATCTTGGCCTTTTTGGTCGGTATTGTTGGTGGACTCATGGCATCCGTTTTAAAAAGACTGACTCATTTTATTGCGACCAGTATTCAGAACGATATTGACTGGAAATTAAAGTATTCTTTGTATCTGGTTTTTCCGTTGATCGGTATTCTGCTGAGTGTATTATTTGTCCGAAAATTTATCAAAGGCAAAAAGATAGAACATGGCATAACACCCATTATCTACGCTATCAGCCGAAAAGGAAGCCGACTGGATCCCAGTAATATTTATTCACAGGTGGTGACTTCAGCGATCACTGTCGGATTTGGAGGTTCCTGTGGTTTGGAGGCTCCCGTTGCCTTGGGCGGATCTTCTATTGGTTCAAACATTGCGCGTTTTTTTGGATTACAATATAAAGAAGTGACCATGCTACTGGCCTGCGGCGCAGCTGCAGGTATTGCTGGCGCATTTAATAGTCCTTTGGCAGGAATGATCTTTGCCATTGAAATTCTGCTACCCGAATTTTCCATCCCTGTGTTTATTCCACTGCTAATTTCCTCTGCAATGGCATCGGTGGTTTCGCGGCTGCTCTACAGTGAACCCCTATTTACGAACTTTAATTCCTACTGGCAGGTATCCGCCTTATTCTTCTACCTGCTAATGGCTGTACTGATAGGCTTATACACCGTATATTTTGCGCGCGTATCTGTTGTTGTCAACCAATGGTTTCGGAAAATCAAAAACCCTTATAACAAGGTATGGGTGAGCGGTGTTGCGCTGGGTCTTATGATCCTGGTATTTCCTGCGCTATACGGCGAGGGCTATCTGACCATACAGCAAATTTTGAATGGGCAGTTCAACGCAATTGTCAAGAATAGTTTATTCTCCGAATACCACAATATGGGTTTCGTAGTATTCGGTTATACCCTATTGACGCTCTTCGGAAAATCATTTGCCGCACTTTTTACCCTGAATGGTGGTGGCAATGGTGGCGTATTCGGCCCAAGTCTGGTTATGGGTGGACTAATGGGCTTTGCATTTTCTTATGGAATCAATCTGACAGGGTTTGCAGAGCTGAACGTTCCTAATTTTGTCGTAGCTGGCATGGCCGGTGCCCTGAGCGGCATCATGCATGCACCTTTAACCGGCATGTTCCTTATTGCAGAGGTGACCGGAGGCTATACATTGATGGTTCCTTTGATGCTTGTCTGTTCGATATCTTACCTTATCAATAGAACAGTGCTCAAACATTCGATCTATACCAAAGTGCTCGCAGAATCGGGAGACCTAATATCTTATGAAGATAAAGACCGTTCCGTATTGAGCATGATGCGCATCAAATACGTTCTGGAAACCAACTTTGTGATTTTACGTCCCGATGAAACCCCTAAATCTAGGCAGCACGATATTATTCATAGCAAACGAAATATATTTCCTATTGTGAGCCATGATGGCAAATTCATCGGGCTGGTCAACAGCGAATATCTATTCTCGATTCTACTTGGCGAATTGGAAGGACTGGAAAGTACCTTTGAAAAACTCGCCCAGAAACCCAATGATATTGTGCTGATAAATGAAAATATGGAATCCGTGATGAACAAAATGAATAAAGAAGATACCTGGATCCTACCTGTGCTCGGACTTGAGAATAAGTATATGGGTTTTGTGTCAAAATCAAGTGTGTTTAATAAATATCGGGCATTGCTAATCCGCCAGGGGCATTATCTCGAATAGGAAACAATAAACATCCATTTAAGTTTAAAAATGGGAAGCACTATCCGTCAACTTTTAGCAACTCAACTATAGATTTCTATCGGTAACTGTATCGTATTGTCTGCTTCAGGTAAAAAAAGTACCATCATCCTAAAACGCTCTATCGATCTTTATGGAATTTCATAACCAGCTATATCTTACCAATAACGAAGCAAAGAATCCCAATTTTTAAATTGATTAAAACCGATCTGGATCTTTACATCGTATATTAAAAAACAAGAATGGAGAAACGCTATGAAACAGGTATTTTTATTATTATTACTAGGATTAGGCTTATTTATGCTCAGCAAATTTGGTTTTTCGCAGAAAACTGATGATTCCAAAATAATTAAAAAACAAGCTATGAGCCCTCCTGGTGAGAAAGATCAGGTTATTTATTTTGCAGGGGGATGTTTTTGGGGTACGGAGCATTTTCTTAAGCAGGTCCGCGGGGTGACCGCTACCGAAGTTGGTTATGCCAATGGCAATCTAAAAAACCCAAGCTATGAGCAGGTTTCCACAGGAAAAACAGGCTTTGCGGAGACTGTCAAAGTCACTTACGATCCACAAGTCGTTGACTTAAAGCTGCTCGTAGATTTATTCCTAAAGACTATCGACCCGACCTCGCTCAATAAGCAAGGAAACGATATCGGAACACAATATCGTACCGGTATTTACTATACAAATGATTCAGCAATTCCGGTTATCAAGGAAAGCCTTGCCGAACTGGCCAAAAAATATCCGGCAAAAATAGTTGTTGAACTGGAACCCTTACAAAACTACTACAACGCTGAGACATACCATCAAAAATATCTCGACAAAAATCCAGGGGGCTACTGCCATATTGATCCGGAATTATTCGAGATGGCTCGCAAAGCCAATCCTTCTCCCACCAAAGATACAGTTGTGTCACCAACCTACAAAAGAAGGGACAAGAGCACACTTAAAAAAGAACTTACAGCACTACAATATGATGTAACACAAAATCAGGCAACCGAGCGTGCCTTTGATAACGCATATAATGATGAGTTCAGAGATGGCATTTATGTAGATATTACTACCGGTGAACCGCTATTTGTCTCGACCGACAAGTTTGAATCAGGCTGCGGATGGCCCAGCTTTTCCAAACCGATCAATGCAGACTTAGTCGAAGAATTAGCTGATAATTCCCATGGCATGCGCCGCACGGAAGTACGTAGCAAAACTGGCGACGCTCACCTAGGACATGTCTTTGATGACGGCCCTGCCAACAAAGGGGGGCTACGCTATTGCATCAATAGTGCTTCTCTCCAATTTGTGCCTAAAGAAGAAATGAAAGCCAAGGGTTATGAAAAATATTTGCCCTTGCTAGCCAAGAAGTAAATGGTATAGCTTAAAAGGCTCTTAGCAAAAACTGATGCAAGCCTGCATCAGTTTTTTTGTGCGCTGCTACCCCGAACAGTACCGTAATAAGCGATCCGCTTACATGTAAAACGATCGTTATTTACAACAGCTAAAACCTACATCAAAAAAAAATTAAAAAAAATAGAATTATTAAATCCAAGCTATCCAAAAAGTCGTAAATGGTTATAAGTACAGAAAATTATAAAACTTAAAGACTTTTGTTATGGAAAAGACAACAAAGCCCCACAATGATTCGCTATTTCATTCCAATAGCGAAATTGAAAAAAGGGATCTTCGCAGAAGGGATTTCCTAAAATTTGCAGGCGCTAGTGCTGCATCATTAGCCATCCTGGGTATGTCCAGTTGTAAAAAAGATCATGATGACGGTATGGATAATGGTGGTAAGGGTCTATATTTTGGTAGTGGCGATATTGCTATTCTCAACTACGCATACGCGCTCGAACAGCTTGAAGCCGCCTTTTACATTCAATTGGTCAATAACCCCTACACGGGAATGACCGATATGGAAAAGGCATTCTTTACAGATATCCGTGATCATGAGATTGCCCATCGCGAATTTTTTAAAGTTGCACTGGGTGCCAAAGCAATCTCCAGCCTTGATTTAAATCTTTCGGGTATTAATTTCAGTAGTCGGGAAAATGTCCTGGCAACGGCCAAAACATTTGAGGATCTGGGCGTTTCAGCATATAACGGTGCAGGATGGCTTATTAAAGATCCTAATTACCTGTTATTGGCAGGCAAGATCGTTTCGGTTGAAGCGCGGCATGCTGCTTGGGTACGTGACATGATAGACAATGGCAGTTTTGCCAATATGGAAGTTGTGGATTCCAATGGTCTTGATGTTGCAAAAAGCCCTAGTGTCGTACTGAGTGCTGCAGCACCGTTTATCAAATCGAAAATCGATGTATCGGATCTACCCACTTATTAATCACCCAAAACTCAATTATCATGAATCTTTTAAACGTTTTTGAACAAATAAATGCTGTAGATCCTGAGTTTAGCGATCGCATCAGCCCACGTCGCGAAGCAATTAAAAATCTAGCTTCCATGAGTAAAAAAGTAACGCTGGCGGCACATTTGGAAATGTCTTTAGCGATTATGATACATTTTTAGCGGTTGCTCAGGCATTTGAAGATACGGGAGTGAGAGCATATAAGGGACAGGCAGGCATCTTGCTTGGCAACCGCATTGTTCTTACTGCTGCATTACAGATCCACTCTGTTGAAGCGAGGCATGCCTCCCATATCCGGCAGATGCGCCGCGCACGCGGCGGTGGTGCCGCAAATCAAAAGCCTTGGATTACGGGAGCCAACGATACGGGTATCGGTGCCGCCGTAGATCCTATTTATGCAGGTGAAGATAATGTAAAGCAAGCAGGCGTTGACATAACTTCGCTGTCTGGCTCGATGGGGAAAATCTCAACTAGTGCAGCAACACAATCTTTTGATGAGCCATTAACCGCAGAAGCTGTACTTAATATTGCAGGTTTATTTATCAAAGCTTAACAAAAGTCTTAATCTACCTGTGAAAACGGCCCCGGTTTGGTTTACAAATTGGGGCTTTTTCGTGCTATTAAATCCTGACCGACAGTAAAAAATTTAAGAGAATAAGGGCTAAATATTTCCCATCACGCAGAGCTCTGTTAGCGTAGGACTAGGTTTTCCACCTTCATCCTCCAACGTAATGGCGAAGGCCTGTGCTTTGGCAACATCAAGCATTTTACTGGCCATCTGATTGCTGGCAGCCACCGGAAATACACCAGCACTGACCGGCTGTCCGTCTACCATGGCCCAGAGCTGATACTGTTTACCCTTGGGAGGAACGGGCATATGCTCAAGACTCAAGTAAACTGCTTTAGAATGCTGGTCCCAGTAAACTAGTGCGTGCAAATCTGGTTTGGTCTCAACCCCTTTTAAAGAAATCGTTTTAATGGCCGGGTTCTGAATGAGTGCCCATTTGTCCTGCAATACAGCTAAGGTAGTTTGCTTCGAATTTAGTTGTGTATTCGTTTGAGCAAGCATCTGTCTATCCTGTTGTTGCTGCTGATAAAAGAATAGATTTGCACCAGCACTAAGCGCAAGCAAAACACTTGCTGCGATTGCCCACCCATAAGATCTTAGCGATACGATCTGAGCCGTCTGCTCTTCAGTGCTGGAATTTTTTAGTGACTTATCATATTCATCCGATGAAGTAATCAGCGTGGGAGGAAGATCTGCTGAATCATTCTTCGCAACGAGGTTTTCATCTTCAAGCCTAGCCCAGATCTTTACCTTCAGGGAAATAGGCATTGCCACCGCTTGGATCTCAGCCAAGTTCTCGAGCATTTTTTCAGCTTCGATTACTGCTTCATCCACTGCGGAATTATTTTTACGAATACAGTTCAGGATACTGACTTCCTCTTCGGAAGCGAGTCCTAACACATACGATTCAATAATCCCAGATGATATGTAAGCTTCGATATCCAAAATTAACGATATTCTTTTAATAAATTTTTTAAATGTAAAAACGCAGCTTTAGTCCGTGTTTTTATGGTCCCCAAAGGAATATCGAGCTGTTGTGCGATTTCCTGTTGGGTATATCCTTCATAGTAGGCCATTTCAATCATAATACGGCATTCGGGCTTTAAGTTATCTAAAACATTTTTAAATCCAATAAAATCTGCCCGTGCATTCCGTTCATTCTGACTTCGATCTAGCTCCTCTTCTCTATTTACGATATTGGAGAGCGGTTGGTTTTTCAATTCATTCTTTGCACGCTTAGATTTCTGGTAGTCCAGAGCGGCGTTACGCGCAATATTGATCATCCATGTATATAACCTTCCCTTTTCTGCATCGAAATGATCAACATGTTTCCAGATCTTAACAAAAACATCCTGAATAACTTCCTCTGCGTGCTCAACAGAAGTTACAATCCGGCAAACTACGCCATACAAGGCGTCCGCATAGTTATCGTAGAGATAGCTAAAGGCCTGCTGGTTCTTTTTCTTAAGCAAAAGAATCAATGTTTCTTCCGAAAGGTTGTGTAATGGACTCAAATTTTAAGTTTATAGCACTAATATCTCTAATAAATCCTGTAAATCAAAGCCCATCACACAATTCAGGCATAAAACTATTTATCGAAAAAAAAAGCGTATAAATACCTACTCATAAGAAGGTGTTTTTTAAATAAAATCATAAATCCCATTTTTCCAACCCAATATTTTGGCTGAATCTGCATCGAGCCATTTTTTCAATAGTGTAGCATATACTTTTCGAAAATCTTCCGTATACTGGAGATCCCCCTCATTGAGCTGGGTCAGGTCGGGCAGCGCGTTGAGCAGGCCCTGTTTTTTCAATCCTCCAGATAGAAAAAAAAGTTGGTTGGCCGTGCCATGGTCCGTGCCATTGCTGGCATTCTGGGCCACCCTGCGACCAAACTCCGAAAAGGTCATCAGCATGACATGCTGAAAAAGGCCATTTTTCTTGAGGTCGTCCACAAACGCCTCCACGGCATCGTTGATGATGTGGAATAGACTCTCCTGCCGCTGCTGCTGATTGATATGCGTATCAAAACTACCGATCTGCAGATAGTATACCTGTGTATTGATATCTGATTTAATCAACGAGGATATCGTCTTCAGATCCTTTCCAAGCACCGAATCGGGGTACGCTGCTGCGGTCTTCCTGGCTTTACTCTGTTCAAAAATATAGTCGGCATTATTGATCGTATCGCCCAGTGTCTGATACAGATAGGCGACTGTCTCCTCTTCATGTTGATGCTGATGTTCCTGATAGAGTGCATTAAAGTACTCTTCACGGCTGGTCTGATAAAGCTTCTTGGGGTCTTTAAACGCAAACGCTTTTTTCTGTTTTCCCTTGAGGGCAAGGCTCAGCATATCATTCACTTCGAGCGCCTGCGTCGGATGAACGCAGTCGTAACAGGCCTGGTCGAGGTAGCGACCTATCCAGCCGCTCTCCAGATACTCGTCGCTTCGGCTCGCACTATGCCATATATCCATGCTGCGGAAATGCGATTTATTGGGATCAGGATAGCCGACATTGTTGAGTACGGCCAGTTCGCCACGATCATAAAGTGTCTTGAAAAAAGGTAAAGCCGGATGAATGCCCGCTTCATCTGTGAGCGTTAGTGCATTATCGACCGCAATCGTCTGCCTTTCCCGAAAATAGATATCATTGCGCATCGGAACAATGGTATTCAGCCCATCATTGCCGCCACTAAGCTGCAAGATGACCAACACCTTTTGCCCCCTTTCCAGCGCTTCGGGCAAAGACATGGCTTTTAAGAAATTGGGCAGCAGCAGTGATGCTGTTGCAAGTGAACCTGCTTTGAGAAATTGGCGTCTTTTGATGATCATGGCTTTCTTATTACGATTAACAGAGTTGATATTCGGGGATACTCATTACTTCAATAATAGTCCTACGGCGGCTTCCGCCAGCGTAGCTATCGCGCAGTGCCTTACCAAAGGAAGGTTGCTGCTGCAGCAGGAGCTCAAAGGGATCCCGATCGGCAAATACAGCCTCGACCCCAGCCCAGTCAATGGAAATTTTTGGGTTTTTATAGGCTTTAGCCATGGCCCGCGACTGCTTCATCCCCATATCAAGGTCGTCGTCATTCTGCGCGTCAAGATCCAGCGGCCGCAGGCCGGTCCATATCTGCGGTAGTTGCATCCGGAGCAATAAGGTAGAGCTGTCGATCCAGGCTTTTCCCGATGGCCATCCCGCTACATTCGGCGGATACAGGAGCATCTGTCCCAACAGCTTTTGATAAACAATCAGGTTTTCAGGAATCGCGATGTCCATGGGCAGCATACGCATAATACCAGCCATGAGTTCCACCGGTGACTTTATTTTGTTGCCCACATTTTTGGAGTCGTAAAACCAGGCTGCCGTAAATACACGGTCTAGCAATCGCCTGATATCATATCCTGAATCGAAGAAATCTTTACTCAACGTGTCGACGATATCCTGATCCACTTGTTCGTTGACCAGAAAACGGTAAAGCTTTTCGGTGATAAAACGGGCCGTAGCGGGCTGCTCCAAGATAATTTCCAGGATAGCATTACCGTCGAAATTTCCGGTTTTTCCCAAAAATGTTTTGCTGCCGGAGTCATGAAACTTTTTACGCACCAAGAACTGGCCATCCTTATCGTATGACCAGCCCGTAAATGCACGCGCAGCTTCCTTCACATCCGATTCCGTATAGTTGCCACGCCCCATCGTAAAGAGCTCCATCACTTCCCGGGCAAAGTTTTCATTGGGATGGTCTTTTTTATTCTGCTGGTTGTTGAGGAAATTGAGCATAGCCGGAGTTTTGGAAACGGCGAACAGCAGATCCCGAAAACTTCCAAGCGCATTTTTTCTGATTTCGTTGAGGATATGGGCGCTAAAATTGGCGTTGATAACCCGGCTAGCAAAATGTCCATGCCAAAAAAAGGCCATCTTCTCCCTGAGCTGATCTTCGCTATGCACCATTTCATTCAGGAAATTAAGGTTGATCTCAATATTACGCTTTCGATTGAGCTGTTGTACCTGCTTTTTGTCTGCTGCATTCAACTTGGAAAGCGCCGTGTAGTCGACGTTGGTCTGCTCCGTATTGAAACTGATGGGATGAAATTCATGTTCCTGAGCATATTGCTTCCAGAGGACTGCGGTAGACTGCTGTTCAAAAACGGTAATCTGCTGTAGGCTCATCCCAAATCCGGCGCGATTTGCCAAGTGCATATTTTTTTTAAAATCGGACATCATCGTGTTTCCTTTTATACCTAAATAACGAATTATTTATAAATGTTTGCTTACAGGAAGATTCGATTTAACAAAAATTAAGCTAAATTAACAAAGTGACTACCAAGACAATACTTTTCAAACTTGTTTTCTATTCCATTGAGTGCTTCCACATTCAGGACCAGCCACATGACATTAAATATACTTAAGCTGTAGCGGGCGAATAAAGGATTATATTTTCTTCGGCATGCCCTATTATCGTCGCGAATGGCAGCCAAGAGTACAATTACGAAGATTATTATTCTCCAGTGTTAATTTAATATTAAGCTACCCAAAATTTGACGGTTAGGACAAACAAAAAGAGGGGAAAATTAGTTATTATGGCAATGATAATTATCCCAATTAACAGAAATAGACTTAAATAAGTTAAATGTAGCAGCAGGCGAATTGAGCTACGGGATTATAGACCAACATAGGAATACATTTTAATCATATAAATTTAAGAAAATGAAAAGAATCTTAATTGTTTTAGTGCTGGTTTTTTGTTTTGTCTATCGCAAAACCGATGCATGCACACGCGTTGTATATAAAGGGCCCAATCAAACTGTCCTTACCGCCCGAAGTATGGACTGGCGGGATGAAATACCCGTTAATCTGTGGGTGTTTCCAAAAGGGATGAAACGAAATGGAGAAGTGGGTCCCCTTTCCGTCAAATGGACTTCAAAATATGGCAGTGTCATTGCGAGTGCCTGGGACATGGCCACTACAGATGGCTTGAATGAGACTGGCCTTGTAGCCAATGTCCTTTGGCTAGCCGAATCCCAATATCCCAAATTCGATCCAAAAGGACAGAAGCCCGGATTGACCATTGCCGCTTGGGCACAGTATATATTAGATAACTATGCTTCGGTAGCAGAGGCCGTAGATGCTCTTAAAAGCGAACCTTTCGTCTTAGTCAGCGACTATATCCCGGCTACACAACGGTTTACGACACTCCATTTATCATTATCCGATAAATCTGGCGACAACGCCATATTTGAATACATCAACGGAAAGCTTGTGATACACCACGACCCGAAATACGTCGTGATGACAAACTCGCCGATCTTTGAAGAGCAGCTGGCACTCAATAATTATTGGCGGGGAATTCCAGGTACTATCATGTTGCCTTGTACCAACCGTGCGGCAGACCGATTTGTGCGTGCTTCCTTTTATATTGATGCAATTCCACAGACCGATGACGTGAGGAAATCCGTTGCAAGTGTGTTTAGCGTAATTCGCAACTGTTCTGTTCCTTATGGAATTTCCTCCAAGGAAGAACCCAATATCTCGACGACACGTTGGCGTTCTGTAGCAGATCATAAAGATTTGGTTTACTATTTTGAAACAGTAACCACTCCGGGTACCTTTTGGATCAATCTAAAAGATCTGGATCTGAGCGAAAAAGGTCAGGTTCTTAAACTTGATGTGGAACAAAACAAAAACTATACTGGATTGAGCAATGAACACCTAAAAAAAGTACAACCTTTTAAATTTATGGGGTTGTGATCGATATGATATAAGCAATTGCTGTTTCATTGATGTTGTCGTATTACTATCTCAATGAAACAGCACATTTGCGAACAGCTACATGGAATCCAACAAATTAGTGCTCCAGTTCTTTCAGGTATTCGATCATGGCATCGAGGCTCTGCAGTAGCTTCTCACCTTCAAATCCCACCCTTTCGAAAACGGATGTTCCCCTTTTTGTCCAGGATCAATGTTGTCGTTTTCCAAGCTCTGTTAACTTTCAATCTGTACATGACCCTACCATCCCATGTAAATAATGGATGGATTCGGGTGCACTTAGTACTCCTGTATAACTGTGGTGTTCATTAAATGGTGTCTGCCCCGAGTAATTCAGTTTATCCATTAGGATCAGATTTTAAGTAAATGTAGCTAAAAAATGGGGCCTTGACATCCTGAATAATCTTTTGTTCGGTTACGAGGGTATTTTCCATTTTTAGTCTATATTTGTGCAATCGACAATTATTAACAATTTTGATTATGCACCTGAACACACGCGTCCTATTTTTATGGCTATTGCTAAGTTTACCTATCCTAAATTTCGCTCAAAACTGCAATTGTGAATCCAATTTTTTGTGGGTAAAAAAAACGTTTGAAGAGAATGATGCCGGTTTTCAATACATCATCAGCAAAAAGGGCCGGGATGCCTATGAGTTGCACAATAAGATGTATCTCGAAAAAATAAAACAATTGCCCAATAATCAGGAATGTGCTACATTACTCAATCAATGGATCCGTTTCTTTCGTAATGGACATATCGGCATAAATTATATTGGAAAAACAAAAAAAGACGAAAAAGTTACCGAACAAAATAAGCAGCCTATTGAAAAGGACCTAAATCCATTGAACGCCACAAAGCCATTTTTCGAAAAATTAAATGAAAACACGGTTTACCTCCGTATTCCTGATTTTGAAATATCCGAAAAGAAGGCGATTGACAGCATTATATTGGCCAACCGAGCGACCATCTTATCGACCGAAAATTTTATTATTGACGTCAGAAATAATCCAGGCGGAAGTGATGCGAGTTATGGTAGCCTTATCCCCTTCTTATACACGCAGCCGATTAGAACCGTAGGTGCATTATTTTATTCGACAGATTTAAATAATCAACGCATGTTAGAGCTGAGTCAAAACCCCGATTTTGACGAGGAGTCTAAAAAGACGTTCAAAAACTACTACGAAAAATTGCAGGCCAATAAAGGTGAGTATGTCGATTTATTCAATAAAAAAGTAAACATAACCAAATTGGATACCATTCAGCCTTATCCCAAAAACATAGGGATCGTTATCAATGAAAATAACGGGAGCACGACAGAGCAATTTCTATTGACCGCCATGCAAAGTAAAAAGGTGAAATTATACGGTAGAACAACCAAAGGGATGCTTGATATCTCGAATGTAAATATCGTGACATCACCCTGTGGCGATATTGAACTGTACTATGGATTATCTAAAAGTTATCGTATTCCAGACTTCCCTGTAGATGACATTGGATTACAGCCTGACGTCTTTATTGATAAAACCATTGACCCTAAGAATTGGCTAAATTTTGTGCGCGACCACCTCAATGGGAAATAAGATTAAGATAAAAAGTTTAGTTACATTTATTTTTTTTTGCAATCTTCATCACAGCGGATATTCCCGGCTCTAAACTTTTAAATTTTAGCGCAGGATCCATAAAAGAAGCTACATTTCTATTAAAATTGTCCGCAAGTCGACCAGGTTATCATTTAAACTTAGTACATCCTCTTTCGTATTTTTTTCGTATATTATCTCACTATGAAAATAGTAGACATCACAAAAGATATTTTAATCAGTGCTCAGAAAGAAGGATTTACCGTATTAATCACCAAATTTAATTCAGATCCGTTAAACCCAACATGGATTGTCGACAAGGTTGAAAACGACAAAATAGAGGCGAGCAAAAAAGCACTGAGCGAAAACTACCAGCTATGCTATTCCCTTAAAGAAGCTATTCTGACAATTGATAATCGCCCCTTTATCGGAAAATTACAATTAAGCCATTAATAGCGTTTGATCAAGGTATAATCCCATGCGCAATCAATAGCATGTATTGTTTCAAAATGGCGTTGAGCTAACGTATAACAAAGCAGGATAACTATAAAAACATGCGTAAGAATTATTAATGCATGATATTTTTTTAACCTAGCGGACCAAACTATCCTTAAGTTTGGTCCGCTTCCTATTTCTGCTTTTCCAACTCATTCAATCGCCTAGTGGCCTGATTCAACCTTAAAATCTAAAACTACGCTTACATAACTTTCTCTACTAAGTCATGGCGATCATCAAGTTCAAATGGCTCTGCAAGAAAAGCATCAGCTCCGCATCGGCGGCAACTCTTTCTCCTCTAGCGCTTGCTGACATTAGCAGAAGAAAATAAAAAACTTTGTTTTCCAATAATTTATAACTACATTTGAATAATAATCAGGCTTCTGCCATTACTTCTTCTGACACTTTTGAGTTTACTCTTTCTGCTCAGTCTTCGTTTTTCCAGCTGCTATTTTGTTATCAACATATAAAGTCAATTGCCTTTTTCAGATTGATAGTGTCAATACGAAAAATTGCAAACTTCATTTTTTGTTGACAGATCGATTTATCCTTTACTAACGCGTATGGTTAAAGGAAAGGTATGCTGCAAAAGCGTTCTAATAAATACATAATTTAATACATATATACAATGCAACAAGGAACAGTAAAATTCTTTAATGACACCAAAGGTTTTGGTTTTATTACACCAACAGATGGCGGTCAAGATGTTTTCGTACACTCGTCAGGTTTAATCAATCATGTACGTGAAAACGATACTGTAACATTCGATCTAGAAAACGGTAAAAAGGGCATTAACGCAGTTAATGTGCGAATAGCATAATTAATTAAGTAGGAAGTTTAAAAACTTCTTTAAGTTAAGTTCAGCAGATAACATTCATGTTATCTGTTTTTTTTTGTTAAAAAATTAGCCAAAAACGACGACCTAAACCCCCTAATAGCCTACATTGCTATCAGCTCACTGATAGCCTTACTTTTGTTCTGTTTCTCCGAACTGAAAATTGCGCGTTCCCCTGTTTTTTGTATCCGCTTTTTTCCTATATTTACGCGATAAATTTCAATAGAAATGACGAAAAAGAAGGCTATAGTTATTCAAGATAATGAAGATATCTTGAATATCATGGATGAGGTCTTAGTTGATGAGGGTTTTGATGTGATTCCATCGCTTACGACTGAACCAATTGAAGAGCTTGCAGATATTGATCCCGACATTCTTATTGTGGATGACCATATTAAAGGAAGTAAAAAAGGATCCGAGGTGATCAAGGAACTCAAAGCTGATCCAGATACCGAAGAGCTTCCATCTGTCCTGACATCGACAGCCAACGATATTGCGAAGGTTGCAGCGGACTGTAAGGCCGATGACTTTATTGAAAAGCCTTTTGATTTAGATCATATGGTCGATGTGGTTAAAAGAAATAGTTAAAACAGCATAAAATATACCTGACCTACGGAGCGCTATAAAAGGGACTATACTTGAAACGCAAGTCACATTATACATGCCCGACAAAATAATCTCAAGAATATTTCTCTCCAGATCGCCAAGAAAAAGATCAGTGTTTTTACAGGAGTCTCCGGATCGGGCAAGTCGTCTTTGGTCTTTGAAACCATAGGTGCTGAAGCCCAAAGGCAGTTCAGCGAAACACAGGGCAGTTTTATCCGAAACCGGCTGCAGCACATCGGCGTTCCGGATGTGGGCAAAATCGACAACCTGAATGTCCCTATTATTATCAATCAAAAAAGATTGGGCGGTAACGCACGCTCGACCGTAGGAACGGCTACCGACATATATGCTTCCCTGCGCTTGCTTTTCTCGCGCATGGGGACACCCTTTGTAGGCTATTCAAGCGCTTTTTCATTCAATAATCCAATGGGTATGTGCAAGGCCTGTGAAGGGCTGGGTATTGTGCAGACCATTGATGTAGATCGCCTTATCGACAAACAAAAATCGTTAAACGAAGGGGCTATCCGATTTCCGACCTTTCAACCGGGTGGCTGGCGCCTGACACGCTATACCCAATCAGGCTATTTTGACAACGACAAAAAACTGAACGACTACACGCCGCAGGAATGGGAGCTCCTTTTGCATGCTGCCGAACACAAACCCAAACATCCTGATCCCGAATGGGGAAAAACGGTCCAATATGAAGGTATTATCCCCCGCATTGAAAAAGCATTCCTCAAAAAGCAGTCTAAGGAAATCGTGAGCCGAAAAGAGGCTTTAAATACCATTATCGTTACCAAAACTTGTCCTGTATGCCAGGGAAAACGGTTGAATGATACGATTCTGTCCTGTAAAATAGCGGGCAAAAACATTGCCGACTGTACGGCTCTTTCGATCGATGAGCTGTTGGCATTTGTTGCTTCTTTACCATCCAACGCTTTTGATGTTATTCTTACCGAACTGAAAAAGAAACTGCAACATATCGTCAACATCGGTTTGCAGTATCTGACCTTGGATAGACGTACAGACACCCTATCAGGCGGGGAAAGCCAACGCATCAAAATGGTGCGAAACCTGGGGAGCAGCCTGACGGATTTACTCTATATTTTTGACGAGCCGAGCATCGGACTACATCCGATGGATTTACAAAATATCGCCGCAATAATTAAACAGCTGCGAGATAAAGGCAATACCGTTTTACTCGTTGAGCACGACCCCGATTTGATCCGCATAGCCGACCATGTAATCGATATGGGGCCAGAATCGGGAAAAAACGGTGGCGAGATTGTCTATAACGGTACGGTTGCGGGACTGAAAACATCAACAGGAAAAACAGGGCTGTACTTTGCTAAAGTGCCCGAAATTAATCATAAACCACGATCAGCAAAGGGCTACCTCGAAATCGAGCATGCTAATCTGCATAATCTGAAAGACATCGATGTAAGCATTCCCCAAAAGGTGATGACCGTTGTTACTGGCGTGGCGGGTTCGGGCAAGAGTACACTGATCAACAAAGTGCTGCCCCAATTTTATCCCGAAGCCACCATCATCGACCAGTCGTTATTTTCAACAGGTGCACGCTCCAATCTGTTGACCTATCTGGGTTTATCGGATGCGATACGTACCCTGTTTTCAAAAGCCAATCAGGTATCCGATAAACTTTTTAGCCGAAATAGCCTCGGTGCCTGTGAAAACTGCAAAGGTATCGGTATCGAAAAAATTGATCTGGCCTTTATGGATGATATTGAACAGACCTGCGAGGTCTGCGGTGGCTCTGGCTTTAAGCCTGCGGTCTTAACATATCATTACCATGATAAAAATATTGTTGCGGTGATGGATATGACTGTAGCAGAAGCCTATGATTTTTTCCCGGACAAACTCTACCGTCAGTCTTTTGATATGTTACTCCAACTGGGACTGGGCTATCTTACTTTGGGGCAACGGTCAGACAGTTTTTCGGGTGGGGAAAGACAACGGCTCAAACTGACCAAAGAACTTAAGAATTCCAACAAGATTATCGTGCTTGATGAACCCAGCACCGGCTTACATCCAAACGATACCGAAAAGCTATTAAACTTTATCGATAACCTGGTGGACAACAACAATACGTTAATCGTTATCGAGCATAACCTTGATGTTATCGCCCAAGCGGACTGGATTATCGATATTGGGCCCGGAGCGGGCAAGTATGGCGGAAATGTGGTGTTTACAGGTACCGTTGCCGATTTGCTCAAAGATACTGTCTCGCTAACGGCCGCCTGTTTACGGCAACATATCCATTCTGCAGCCTCAATCGGCCGAAAGAAGTAACCCTCACATTGAAACTTAGGATAAGCGATTTAACGACGCTTGTTCTTGGGTTTTGAATCGTTGAAATCCACTATAAATTCAAACTGGATTCCCCTGATGTTCTAACTACGCTTTGTAACGTAAAAGTCCGCTATCCGCCATGCTCCAAGTTGGCATTTGCAATCAGTGCCAATTCAAGTTCGCCAATTTCCTGAATACTAACTCCAACGATGCGTTGTCGCCGTACAATCAATTACCACCGATAATCTAACTGCTCAAAAAACTGAGCGAGTGATACGGTTCGTCCAAATTTCTTCAAAATAATAAGCAGGATCAAAATTATTTGGCCCTGCTTATTATTTAAACTTGTAATTGTACTATTTAAAACTGATCATTGGCTGATTAAAGTCCGATCTGTATTCCTAGATTTACGACACGTTGATTCTGATACGCATCGCCCGCACTGTTAGACGTCACCTCAGGATCCTGCTGATACAAGGAATAATTCGTCCAGGTCAGCAGATTATACCCGCTCAGATATAAACGTGCATTGTTAATCCTAAATGGCAGCCATTTATTGGGTAATTGATACCCCAGTTCAATTGTCTTCAAACGTAAATAGGTCGCATCAATAAGCCAGAAATCAGACATATAGGTTGACGGGCTATTAATCGTTGTCGGATTAGTGGTTAAGCGTGGAAATTTAGCTGTAGAGGCCGTTTCCGCAGTCCATCGCTCTTGATGGATCGGTTGAAACTGGCTCTGGAAGGGCTCAATACCGCTTCCCTGAACGCTAAAACTGTACCCGGTAGTCCCCTGTAGCAACACATTGAAACTAAATCCTTTGTAACTTCCCCCCAAGGTAAGTCCAAAGCTGGTATTCGGTATATTGGGTTTACCGATCACAGTCCGATCATAGTCATCAATCACACCGTCGTTATTGAGGTCCTTATACCGCAGATCGCCGGGCTGCACCTCATACCCTCCCGATGGTTTTGGGCTTGCAGCGATATTTTCTTCCGTATAAAAACCATCGTACAGATAACCCAATGGTTGATTGATCTGCTGCCCTGTCAGCCGCAACCAAGGATAAGCTGGTGCCGGTTCATCCTGAAACAAAATCTTATTTTTGAAATACGTCAATACACCTTTAATATTATAATTAAATGCACCGATATTGTTGTTAACATTCAGTTCCAACTCCACACCCCTGTTCCGTACCTTCGCAATATTTGATGGTGAAACCCCTACACCGATGTGCTGGAAAAGTGACTGTGAAGTGACAAGCTGATCGTACCGCAGGTTATTAAAATAGTCAAAGGTCATGGAAAATTTGTTTTTCCATAGATTGACATCAAGCCCTACATCAAATGACTTTTGTTTTTCCCAAGTGACATTGTTATTTCCCAGATTTCCTTCCGTGATGATGAGTGAAGGCTGATGGGTTTCACCAAAAGAATAGCTTCCACCCTCGTTGTATACCTGCTGGTAAAGATAACGGTCACCGGCGACCTTGTCAGAACCCACGATTCCATAGGAAGCCCGCAATTTGAATAACTCTACAAAGTTAAATGCTTCTTTGAAAAACGATTCCTTTGCTAGATTGTATCCTGCCGACACCGCCGGAAAAAGGCCATAACGCTGTGCCGCCTGAAAACGATCTGAGCCATTGTATGCTGCTGTTGCATCCAATAAGAACTTCTCTTTAAAGTTGTACCCTGCTCGAAAGGTATAGCCCTCAAAATTCTGTGGAATCCAGTTGGTTTTCTTATCCCCCTTTGTTTTATAGGATTCCCGATTATACAGCAGGAGTGCTGTCACCCCATGATCCCCAAAAGTTCGTGCATAATTGAAATTGGCCTGTACATTCACCCGACTGTTGTAATCCCCCTGGTAGGCCCGCAAGGTATAATTGCCCAGCACATAAGGTGCCCCACCTTTCAGCTGGTAACCGTTCGAACTCGGGTCATAACGATACACAGGTATCTCATCGCGGGCCTGCTCTCGACCATTCGACTCCACGCTGGCATAGGCTACACGGGTAGAAAATGAAAGCCCCTTCAACCAAGCATTCAGTTCCTGAGTCCCGCCAAATAAAATATTGATATCGTTACGTCGATCCAAGCTATATCCAGACGCTGCCAGGCGTGCATTGATCGTCGGTAGCAACTCCTGCGTATCACTGGCATAGGCGAACGAACCATCTGGGTTTATAAAAGGTGCCGACCATGGTCTTATCTTATTAAAATTGAACACCTCACCAACGACATTTCCCGCCCGCGGTGAATTGATACGATTGAAGTTCGCCCGGAAATCCAATCGTAATTTGAGCGTCTTCGTTGCTTGTACATCTAGATTTGATCGCAAGTTGAAACGACGATAATAATAGTTATTGTTGACCTTGTCACCTTCATTCTCAAAATTGTAAAGATTTCCATTTTGGGAGAAAGCCCCACCTGATACAAAATATTTAATACTTTCGCCGCCACCAGTGATATCAATATTTGTATTGTACTGTTGGCTCGACGGTTTAAAGATCCGGTCATACCAATTGATATCCGGATGGCCATAAGGATCATCCCCGGAACGAAAATGTGCTAAATCTGCTTCACTAAAAGGTTGGTTGGAATTGTCGCCCAGCGTATTTGCTATCGCTTCATTCCATAAGAGCGCACTTTCATAGGCATTCAAAAACTTCAATTTTGTGACTGGGCTCTGCATACCTGACTCGATACGCGCATTGATCTTTGGCCGCCCCGATTCACCCCGCCGCGTTTTGACAACTAATACACCATTTGCCCCCTTGATACCGAAAACAGCCGTCGTCGATGCATCCTTTAAGATCGAAATACTTTCGATTTCATTGACGTTGATCTGCGAAAGTTGTTCATATGTATATTCAATATCATCAACAATAATCAGGGGCTGGTTTCCTTCTGGATTCAATGAACTGACACCGCGGATATAAAAATCCGAAGCATCTTTGCCGGGTTGTCCGGAGCGTTGTACCGAAACAAATCCCGGTAATCTTCCAGCCAATGCATTCTGTACGCTCGACGTTGGCACCTGACGGATATCCGCCCCTTTTATTGAACTGACTGCACCTGTACTTGTAAGTTTTTTGGTCGTACCAAACCCCACCACCACCACTTCATCAATATCCTGGCTACTTGATTGCATAATCACTTCGATATTTTCCCCCTGCTTTACATCACGTTGCTGGGTATTATATCCTATACTTGTAAATACCAAAACCTTAGTACCACGTAAGGCCAATTTAAATCGTCCATTTTGATCTGTTTGTGTGGCTCCACCGCCTTTCTCCTGCACTGATACCCCCAACAAGGGACCCGAACTATTTTTGACAATACCATTCACCATGGATTGCGCCAATAGTATAAATGGCGTCAAAACCATTATTGTTAACAGATATATGCTATTTTTCATCCGTTTATATTTATTTATTCATGATTAAAGCCATTCACACTGCCCGCTTCGGTTTGCGTTAATAGACTAATTACCAGCCTGGATTTTGTACCATTTTTGGGTTTTTGATCACTTCCGAGAATGGAATTGGAGCCAGATACATTTTTGCTTCAAATGTCATTTTCAGAATAGGAACTGATTGCCTGATCACCCCGGTTCCCGTTTGATAAATGACGGTGGCATGAAGCTCCTTGTTAAATTCCTCTTCCGCTATTTTCCATCGTCGAACATCATAAAAGCGATGCTCTTCAAAAGCCAGTTCTTTTCTCCGTTCGAGGTGGATCAGTTTCCGCATTTCTGCTTTGGACAATGCTTCAGGAAGCTGATATGGATTTAGTCCTGCTCGTTGTCGTATTTGTTCAACAGCACGATAAACATTGACATCAGGTCTGTCCAGACGTTCATTTCGTGCCTCAGCATAATTCAACAATATTTCAGCATAACGGAATAGAATAAAGTCATGGTTTACATTACTATAATTTGCCAGGGATTCAAAATTCCCCATAAATTTACGGAGGTAATAGCCCGTTTTTGTTTGCTGTTTGGATCCGCCCGGTTTATCGGATCCACCCTCAAAGGTTTGTACAGCCCGGTTTAACCAAGGTGCCCCATTATAAAAAACAGTTGCGTAGAAGCGGCTGTCCCGTCCAGCATAAGGATCATTTGGATCATAGCCAGAATTTTCGTCCGTAATTTTCAGTCCGTTGCTCATTCCAAAGGCGTCTGCAAGTTCCTGGGTGGGACTAGTTCGGCCATTGTTCACCCCGTTGGCATAGCCCACGGGACCATTGTTATTTTCAAAGCTGGTGTTATTGCCACCTTGCTTCGCAAAGATCCGTTCATTGTTGCGTGTGATAAAGACATCTTTAAACAGTGGTTCAAGCTTAAAGAGATTGAGGTCCATCAGATCTTTGGCCGCATTCTCCGCCAACTGCCACCGCACAGCTGAAAATGCGGTATACCCAGAGAGATCATTCTGCCCATTGCTATTTCCACCGTTGAACAATGGACTGGCAGCATACAGGAGCACCCGGGATTTTAATGCCATGGCAGCCGCCTTGGTCGGCCTTCCATAAAATGCAAGATTAAATGGATCGATGCGTAGGCTATCTTTTATTGCATCACATTCTCCTACGATATAGTTGACACATTCTTCGAAACTTGCCCGCGGCAACTCAATATCATCGTTCAGCTGGTATACCTTATCACCCATCAGCGGCACTCCGCCATAACGTTTGACCAATTCAAAATAAAATAAGGCACGCATAAATTTTGCTTCTGCTTTCCATACCCGCGGCATAGGCGTACCATTTTCGAGTTGTCCCTTTACCGGTACACGATCGATATTCTGGATAAAAATGCTTGTCTTTCGAATCCCCTGATACCAAGATGCCCAAAGGTTGTCCTGATAATTATCCGAAGTATAAGAACCTGTTGCCAACTGCTGTACCGATGTGTTGGTCGGATTGGAGGAAACAGCATCATCCGTGGCTGCGTCCAGGAAATCTCCACCGACCCGGTTCCCTAGGCTGGGCAGATAACGGTAGCAATCGGTCAGAAACCGGTTTGCATTTACACCGGCCGAATCCCGTCTGTCAAACACTTGGTCCAGTGTCTGCAGCTCGATAGGCTCTTGCTCTAGGTCGCTTTTACAGGAGAAGATCCCGATCGAAACTCCGACTACAAGCAACCATTTTAACTGATCATATTTCATACGAATGATTGATAATTTAAAGGCCATGCGGAAGCCCAGGTCCATTTTAGATATAGGTTTTATTTCAGACGATCTGCATGATACTTCGCGCTCCTCAGCATGTATGTGGTTTGAATAGGAATATTTCATCATTGTCGATTTCTAAGGTTTATAATTTCACGTTTACACCAAAGCTTATGATCCGCTGTGCTGGATAGGCTGTACCTGATGAGATTTCTGGATCCAAGCGGCCATAGGGGGTAAAAGTGAACAGGTTTTGTGCGTTTGCAAAGACGCGTACCGAAGATAGCTTTGCGCGCTTTGTCCAATTGAAGGGCAATGTATAGCCGACATCCAGATTCCTTACCCGAAGATATTCGCCGGAACGGGTCCAGTAGCTCGAAATATTTTGTGTATTGGTCGGATCGGGTCCCAGCGTCAGCCTTGGATAAGTTGCAGCAGTACCGGTCTCCGGTGTCCAACGTCCCAGCATATAATCAAATCCCTGTCCGTCGCCAGTATTCCCAAAGGAATAATCCGTTTGTTGGTAACTACGGTTTAATACCCCCTGAAGCAATACACTAAAATCAAAGCCTGCGACATTGAATCCTAAGGTAGTGCCAAAATATACGAGTGGTTTTGTATTGCCAAGGGCCGTTTGATCGTACTGGTTGATAATACCGTCTCCATTCAGGTCCACCAGTTTTACATCACCAGGATACACCTTATTTCCCGATAACAAAGGTGCATTATCGGCTTCTTCCTGCGTTTGGATTAGCCCATCCGCACGGTAACCAAATGTCTGGCCTATGGGCATCCCCGTGCGCCTGTTCCAATTATATTGCTGAAAGACCTCGTTCATATACAGCACTTGGGTCTTCATCCGTGAGGCATTGGCGGTAATGAAATAGTTAAACTCACCGAAATTATTTTGATAGGTCAAAGTGATTTCCTGCCCCTCATAACGGTTTTTACCAATATTTTCATTCGGATACCCAATACCGATCAAGTCAATGGTCGATCCGCGCTGTTGCAATAAGTCAAAATAAGTATCTCTAAAATAGTCGGCTGTCAATTTCAGTCTTGAATGCCAAAAGGCAGCATCCAAACCGATGTTAAATTTATTTCCCTTTTCCCAGGTTCCTTCAATGTTGGCAAGCCCTTTTTCGATCAGGCTATTGGTGTAAGCATATTCTGAGCCGAAATCATAGCCGTTCGCTCCGTCTTGTCCATAAGAAGCTCGCCAGCTGTAATAACCTAGGGCGGCTTCGTTGGTATTTCCCGTCCGCCCAAATGTAGCGCGCCATTTCAGTTGAGAAAGCCAATCCGCTTTTTCCTTTAGAAAGTCTTCCTGCAGCATATCCCAGCCCAACCCAAAAGCATAAAACAGGCCATATTGGTTTCCCGGCATAAAACGATTGAATCCTGAATAATTTAAGGCTACTTCAGCAAAGTACTTATCCTGATAGACATAGTTTGCTGTCGCCGCAAAGTTGGTGTAGATCGCAGGTAAGTCAAACTGATAATTGGCCGTTTGCCTGTCCATAAACAGTTTGGCGCCGACACGATGTTTCCCACTCAGTTGTCTATCATACCCCAGTGCCCCCTGGAAATAGAAAAAATTTGCTGTCGACGTGGTCGCAAATGAATTAGGCTGGTCGGCTATCGTTCCATACCGTACATACACGAGCTCTTTTTGCTCGTTATAGCTTAAGTCATACACCGGCTGTTGGCGATTGCGGTCAATGAGGCTCGACGAGGTTGATGAAACATTTAGCTTACCCTTTGCGTACAGTCCGGGAACAAATTTGTCAAGCTTGTAATTAAAATCCAGATTAGCCAGCAGGTCCCTCGTATTGTCCAACAGATAACCTGATCCCGTCGCAAGCTGGTACAAATTGCTCCGGTACACGGAGGAACCACCATAAGATTGGTCGGGATTAAAAATTGGATACGCGTTGTTCGGTGTATTGTACAAAGTCGATAGGATCGTTCCTGTTTTTGCCCCCGGCTGTCTGCCATCCTGTATCTTTCCAAAAAACTGTAGTCCAATTGTTAAGTCATCAGTTACATCCACATCAATGGCACTATTGATGAGATAACGTTTATGCTGTACATTGGTCTCATAGTCAAATTTATCATCCGATTTAAATAGACCAGATTGGTTCAGGTAGCTTAGCGAAAGCGCATAACGTGCATTTTTGATTCCGCCCTTCACACCCAGGTTATATTTGGTGATCGGGTTATTGTCCCGCACGACAGCATCATACCAATTGACATCAGGGAAAAACAAGGAATTGGTTCCATCTCTAAAGGCCTTAAAATCGTCCGAACTATACACAGGTTGGCGCCCTGCATTGAGCAATGCTTCGTTATAGAGATACGCATACTGATAGGCGTTCAATGGCTGTGGCATTTTAAGCGATTGCTGAATTCCTGTTTGTGCTGTAAAGCTGATTCTTGGTGGTCCTGCCTGTCCTTTTTTCGTCGTTACCTGCAATATCCCTCTGGAACTCCGTTGTCCCAATAAAATGCTGGAAAGTGCATCTTTGACCACGGTCACCGATTCGATATTTTCGGGATCAATGGAATAGATATCCCGCTGTACACCGTCGATCATAGTCACCGGACTTTGTCCCCTTAAGTTGAAGCCGATTTCAGTATTATCACCGATGCTGGAACGGTATTTCACGGCATCCGAGGGAAGAGATCCCGCCAGATCATTAGCGGTAATTGCGGTCATGCTCGGTGACCGAAATCCGCTGACTTCCTGCGTAAACAGCCCCGGCAACCGGCCTGTAAGCGCTTTTAAATACAAGGATGTCGGTACATCTTTGATCTGACTGTTATAGACTACCGAAACGGATCCAAGGAGCTCCGAACTTTTCTTTTTTTCATAGCCTATACGCAAGGAGTCTGCACTTTGAAGTACGGCCGGCACCAAAGACACCAGTTTTTCGGCACCTCCCTTTATCCTCTTTCTATAATATCCCGGATATTCCACCCATAAGACTTCATGCGTAAGATGGCCTGACGGGGAAAAATCTCCATTTTCATCAGTCTCACCGACAAGCTGCCGCCCGGCGTCATAGACCTTAGCACCTGAAATCGGCTTACCATATTCATCCACAATTTTCGGAAATTTCCCTATCGCCCGCTTCTCATTCCCTGAGGCTGTCTCGGGGAGCCGTGGATACCAGCTGGCCTGCGCGGTCTGTTTATCGGCAATCACCAACAATACACCGACAACACTTAATTTTATATAATGGTTAAACATTTGTCATTCGTTTATTAGTTAGCAATCACTCACAGCGGAAGGTATATTTAAAAGGCTCATCCGTATTGCCATAACCGACACTTTTGGTTCCCGTAATGTCCGTATAGAAATATTCCAGCCGGGCGATATGTATATCTTTATCGACCTTAAAAAATCCACGTGGCCAGATATCAATAAGGTACTTTTTACCACCGACGTCCGTCAGTTTGGTATCTGCTGTCTGTTTCCTGATTTCAGCAATTAGCTTTCCTGACTCATCCATTGCCTTGACATGTAGATAGATGGCAGGCTCATGATCCAGCACCGTATTGGTAACCCCACCATCAAAAGTCAATGTAATGATATCGTTGTCCAGACTTTTGACCGGTTGTACCGTACCCAACTGTGGGTTGATAAAATCGATCAGATCGCCCTCACCATCGGTTACCTCGAAAGCATTTGAGAATGTAAACTTTTTATAATCTGTATCCTCCGGACGCAGATTTTCGATGGAAGAACCGATATAGAATCCCAAAGACAGCAACATATTTTCGGCTCCCACGTTACATTCGGCCTTCACCGTAAAATCGATATCTTCGTTATTGACAAAGGAATAGGCCTGTGTACTTCTAAAAACAATCCATTCCATATCATCCACCAGATTGGGGCCTATACCGAACATTTTCTTGGCGGCCTGATGCCAGCTCAGTCCCGATACAGGTTCGAGTTCGCTGTCCGGAATAATACGCATGGTGCCATCTCCCTTTGGACTGGTAAAGGACATGGTCAGGTTTTTACGCGCATTCCATCCCTTGGGTACCATTATACCCGCGACTAGCTGGGTGCTATAATTACCTCCCCCCTGGATACGGGGCTCGGCCCCGCACTTCATCGTGAACGTCACCCTTTCATTTGCTTTTGCAGATGTAGGCACAGCTACTGAGATGGCTTTAAGACCGCATTGAGCTAAGAATATGGCCAAAAATAGCCCCATTGCCCAGTAGATATATGTCGAATAATGTGTGTTCTTTTTCATATATAAATAATTTGTTCTTTAAAGGCCACATGGAATATCCATATTAATTCGTCGGTGCTTGTGTTTTCCAACCCTGGATATCTCATATTTCTCCGTTTAAACGTTCACAATCATATTGATAGGTGTTGCTGCTGCAACCCAGGCTCATCACTAAGCTGAGCTGGCGTTTGCCCTTGACTACAGGGAATTGAAATTTGAGGACCACCTCCTCTTTACCCTCGGTTGGACTAAGCACAACATTAAAGGGATACTGTGGATCATCCAGACGGTACTTTCCTGAGCCGCTGACCACAAAAGGTAGATTATCAGCTATGGTATAGGTTCCATCGGCATTGAAATCGATCTTAAAATTGTCCAATGCTAAACGCTTACTCAGGTCTTCACCGTTTCGGGTCAGCTGTATTACTTTCCAGTTTCCAGTAATATCTTTTTCGGCCTCCTCCTTGCGGATATTGCCGAGCTCATCTTTACAGGAGTTTATTCCCATACATAGGACCAGCATCAAGGACCATGAGCGTATCTTGTATATTTTCATCCGTTTAGTTTTTTTAATATCCTGGATTTTGAATCAAGTCTAAGGACTTCGCTACTTCAGATTGCGGGATGGGCCAGAGGTACATGCGTTTGTCAAAGACACGTTTTCGTACGTTGATGGTATTGTAGATTGTTCCCGCTGTTGTACGAACGGGTTCAGTCCCGTGCAGCTGTGTATTTTCCAATGATTCAGCCAACTTCCAACGGCGTACGTCAAAAAAACGATGTCCTTCAAAGGCCAGTTCTTTTTGTCGCTCATTCTGGATTATCTCACGCATGGCGACCTTATTTAGGCCAGTCGGCAATACAAAAGGATCCAACCCTGCCCTTTCTCGGATAGCCTCCACGGCTGCATAGACCTTCAGATCCGGGATCCCGAGCGATTCGTTGCGTGCTTCAGCATAGTTCAACAAAATTTCCGCATATCGGATAATTGGCAGACAGCGCGGCGTGTAGGTATTGAACCAATCCGCGGCTACATCCCGATTGACCATTTTATAGGTATAATACCCCGTAGGCGTGCCACGGTAAATGGCATCCTGCCCCGAAGTCACATTGTTTGGATTGGTCTTATCGATATAGATATTGACTGGTCTTCGGGCCAATCCATCCCGGTGGAAGACCATCGACTGATCCCTGGTTACGGTATTCGCTAAGCGGGGATCCCGGTTTTTATAGGGGTTTTTCGGATCGTATCCAGCATTGGGATCGTTAATAGGCAAACCATTACGCATCCCAAAAGCATCCACCGTTTCCAGATACGGATAAGCGCCGGGGTTGCTTACGCCAAAAGTTGGCGGATTCCAGATACCTTCAAGATCCCGGTTGGAATCTTGCATTCTAGCGAGGATATATTCTGAGTTTTTGCGCAATTGAAACAGCTGATAGAAGCCAAATCCAGGTTCGGGATCGTTATTGACATACAAACTGTAATGTCCCGATTCAATGACCTGCTCTGCTGCCGCTTCGGCCCGCTGCCAGCGTGTTTCATCCACAACGGGATAGGCAACGACATCCTTCAACGTCCCCTCTGTTGTCACTGGGCTGCCATTGAATAGCGGGCTCGCAGCATAAAGCAGTAAGCGAGATTTCAACCCATAACAGGCTGCTTTACTGATACGTCCATAGTCTTCGCCAGCATGTTCCCATGGAAGATCTTGCGCGGCAGCATCGCATTCAGCTGCAATATAGCTCACACATTCATCGAAAGTATTACGCTTAGCTGGGATGACATCACTTGCTGCGTAAACACTGTCTCCCATCAGTGGCACACCACCATAATGTTCCAATAAAATAAAGTAATAATAAGCTCTTAAAAACCGGGTCTCGGCTTTTACCCGCACCTTAATATTCGTACCAAAGCGTGCCCTATGCAGGTTTTTAAGCATAATATTTGCCCTACGAATATTAGTATAGGGTTTTGCCCAGGCATCATTGGTGATAATATTGGAGTTGACAGTACCCGTGGCAAACTGGATGAAGGTATTGATACTGCCGAGTCCAGCGCCTTCCGCTTCATCTGTACTGGCATCAAGCCCACCACCACCAAAGCGCTTAGGCCAAGTCGCAAACCCAATATCACCATATATTCCCGACAGGAAGTTAATGGTATACGTACTATCTGAAAAAACGACCTCTTCATTCAGATCTGAAGATTGTGTCTGATCTAAAAATCCCTGTTTACTACAAGCCGTACAGGCGAGGAAGGCCAGAGCACAAAATGTCAATTGGCTTTTGTTCATAATTTTTTGTAAAACAGTTAAATAATTGGTTATGCTATCATGATGTCAGCGAGCCTAGCCCGCTGGCATTAGTTTTTTCAAAAGATCTAATCGATCGAACTCAGGGAAAATGGCCTCGAAGCCGTAGAAATCCCCCTTTCATAATTGGGTTTATCGCCCATGACAAAATGAAGCTCGCCCCCTTTCAGCAGATCTTCATAACGAATAAAATTTTTGTCGTAGGCTGCTCCATTGAGTGTAGCTGATTGAATATAGACATGTTCCAGACTATTGTTATCCGCCTTGATGGTAAATGTTTTCCCATTATCGAGACTGATGGTCACTTTTTTGAATACTGGACTCCCAAACACATATTCATCGGTTCCGGGACAGACACTATAGATCCCCATAGCACTCAGTACATACCAGGAAGACATCTGCCCTTGGTCCTCATCACCCGGATACCCTTTTTCCGTCGCATTATAAAGGCGCGATGTCACCATACGAGCATATTTTTGTGCTTTCCAGGGTTGACCGCTGAAATTATACAGATACGGGACGTGCTGCGTCGGCTGGTTGCCATGCGCATACTGCCCCATTTTTGACAACAACATTTCACGCATTTCATGGATTTCCTGCTTATAGCTACCGTAGTTGACACGTTGCTCCATGGTGAAGAACGTATCCAGTTTTGCATTAAACTTATCCACCCCACCGATCAGGTTGATCAAGCCATTCACATCGTGCATCACCGACCAGGTATATTGCCAGGCATTTGCTTCGGTAAAAGGTCCACCCCATTCTACAGGATCAAAGGGTTCACGCCATTGCCCATTGTCCAGTCGGCCGCGCATAAAGTTTACCTGAGGATCAAATACATTCCTATAGTTGTACATCTGCCGGGCAAAGATATTTTCATAGAATTTGTTGCCCGTCGCCTTTGCCAGCTGATAAGCACAAAAGTCATCGTAGGCATATTCCAATGTCTTTGCCGTACTTTCGTGAATATCGCCATAAGGAACATACCCCTTGGTAAAATACGCCTTCCACCCTTCGCGCCCATTTGATCCACCCCACAATCCTTTATTGGTCGCTTCATGGTAATAGGCAGCCAGAGCACTGTCGGCATCGAAGGTTCGGATCCCCTTCACCCAGGCATCCGTCAATAACGAAATGGCATGATTGCCGATCATCACGCCGGACATCCCAGGATTGGACCAGGTCGGAAAAAATCCGGCCTGCTTTTGTGCATCTAACAAGGACTGCATATAACGCCCCTGCATCGCTGGATGCAAAAGGTTGCTCAGGGGGAATTGCCCACGAAAAGTATCCCAAAAGCCATTATCCGTAAACATGTACCCTTTATGAATCTTCCCATCATAAGGACTGAAATAGTAAGGGTTTCCCTCCTTATCCATTTCATAAAACTTACGTGAAAATAAGTTGGCCCTGAACATGCAGGAATAAAATGTTGCCATCTCCGCTTCCGTTCCCCCTTCTACGCGCACCCTGTTCAGCAATGCATTCCAGGTATCAAAAGCTTTCTTTTTACTTACCTCAAAAGTATTGTGCCCTTCCAGTTCGCGTTGAAAATTAAGATCTGCCTGCTGCGGACTGATATAGGATGAAGCAATCTTCACTTCCACTTTTACTCCGGGGCGGAATTCCAGATACCCACCTTTACCTTTCCCGGCATCATAGCGCTGCCCGGCCTGGATTGTGCCCTTGACATTTTCCCAGGTGCCGTAAGCTTTAAAATCCTGATCGAAGGTCAGCACAAAATAATTTTTCATATGCCCGGGCACAAAACGCCCATTATGCACATACCCCACAATCTTGCGTTCTTCGGGTATAATCTTGATCTCGCTATCGCCCAAAAAGCCATCCAATAGCAAGAACGCTTTTTCCTTTTTCGGGAAGCTAAAGCGCATATGCGCCCCTCTTTCCACTGGACTCAGTTCCGCCTTGATGCCGTTGTCAAAATTAACGGCATAATAATGCGGTTTGGCGATTTCATTTTCATGCTTAAAGGATAGCCCCCGGCGCTCCTCATTGACCTCCAGCTTTCCAATGCCCGGCATCAACGAAAAGACCATATAATCCCCCATCCAGGGACTACATTGGTGAACCTGTTGAAATCCACGTATGCGATTTGCTTTGTATTGATATTTCCAGCCATCTCCATTTTTCCCCGTTTGTGCTGAAAAGAAATGCACCGCAAAAGGCAATCCCACTGTTGGGTAGGTGTTTCCATAGGACAGGCTCCATTCAGAATCCGTTCCCTGGAGCGTACTCACGTACTTTACCAGGTCCACCTGCTGCGCGCGCGCCTGACTTAGCATCGCAAAAATCACTATCAGATAAATACATAATCTTCGTTTCATAATTACCGCTATTTAAATTTGTATCATCTTTAAAAGATGTTCGTTATTTTCAATGTTTCCTTTTCGGCATGACCATATTGCTTCCATAGCAGCTTCGCATTTTTCAATTGCTTTGCATAAGATTCCGTAAGCCGAACAAACTTTTCCTCGCCCGGCATCAGCGTAAAATAATTATCCGAAATCATGAGCGGCAAAATGCGTTCATTTGTTCCCGCATCGACAAGGCGCAAACGATTACCAAATGCGACTGTTGTTCCACGATTAAAAACCCGGAGCACAATACCTTCGGTACCCGCTTCTTTTTTATAGTCAAATTCAAGCTTGGCTTTCGGCAAACTCGCCAGGCTGGTATAATCCAGCTCTTTGCGGCCATTTCGCCAATAGAAATTTTCAGATAGCAAAACGCCCTTTCTATCCTTTAGGGTAAGTTTGATGAAGTGTACATCGGACAAGGCTGTAGCTCCTAGTTCGCCATCAAAATTTAGCCGAAAAACTTCCATCGCCACATTTGACTGTACAGTAGCGCTGGTTTGCAGACCATATTTTTTGATCTCCTGGCCATCCATGTCAAAGATCTGCGCCGAAACCCTTACTGAATCCAGGCTCTTTAAGCTTGTATTGATGACCTTGACACTATTGTTGGATGCATTCCATTGTATATGTACCGGTTCGCAGGCTTTTTTCGCCCCCCAGTAAGCGCCCGTTGCATCGTAATAGTAATCATAGGTCTGCCATACAAATGAAGGGTAGGCCGATTGGCTCATCCAGATCAGCATGCCTGCTGCGTCGTCCCAGAGCTTGTCGTTCCAGGCCTCATACATGCCCTTCATGACTTCGAGGTTAAGGTATTGCGCCTTTTCAGCAAATGCAGATAGGTCCATCGATTCGCCATACTGTTTATTGACCGCATCTTTATACTGGATAGGACTGGCGTTAGCAGCTTCCTTACCAAAAAAATGCCTATTCCAAACATTGTCATCTTCCGATTTGAGCTGTTCGTCCGTAGGTAGTGGCCAGAGCTTGTCCTTTGGGATAAACTTCACGATACTTTCATAATTGGGAAAAGTAGCCGTTCCGATTTCCGTACGTAGGCCATAACCGTAGTCGCTGCTATAAGGGTAAGGCGGATCGTTCCAGGCTAGGTTGCTTCCCGAAGTTTCAAAATGGTGCCGCGGTGGCTGGTTGCCCCACCATCCGCTTCCCGAAAGACCATCCTGATTGGAACTGGACTTATACAGCCGATCATTGTGGTCTTCCGACGCCACAATAGCACGCAGGTAATTATCCAATTCAGGTTTTGGACGCGTTTCATTGGCGCCGCACCAGATCGCGATGCTGGCATGATTTCGCAACCGTTTTACTTTATCGAGCGCATTTGCTTTAAAATCATCATCATTGGCTACATCGTTATACGCCACATAAAGCCAAAAATCGTCCCATACCATCATCCCGTAACGATCGCAATAATCATAGAAAGCATCGTCCGTGATCGAGCCCGTCCACAAACGGATCATATTATAGTTCATATCCTTATGTAACTTGATCTTGAGACCGTACTCTTCCCCTTGGCAGCGGAGCAAGTATTCGCTCATTCCCCAATTCCCACCTTTGAGATAGATCTTTTTTCCGTTGATATAGAAATTCAGCACTGGCCATCCCGCTTTATTGCGCACATAATGGTACTCATATTTACGGATTCCAAACTGAAACTCCTTCTGATCCGAGATCTCATCAGCAATTTTGACGGTAAGTGCACAACGATATAAATTCGGCTCCCCATAACCATTTGGCCACCATAGTAGCGGTTGTTTGATGAGAAATTCCTTTACCTCATTGCGGGTGATATATACCTTTTGGGTGCTGTTTGCAGCAACCTTCACTTTTTTAGAAAATCGGATATCCCCAGGCATAACGATTCCTTCGAGCGTTATTTCTTTGGCCTGATCGCCTGCATTTTTTAGATCGGTCGAAAAGTCCAGGTAGGCAAACTCGTTGCTTTCTAAGTCGGACCGCATCCAAGGATCTTCCATACTGACGTCGCCAGCAAAGTGCAGCGATACATTGCCAGTAATCCCAGCCAAACGTCCCGGCACATAAGGCATCCAGTCCCAGCCAGCCGCAGCCAAGTACGTGGGGCTTGACGTTACGCCAAAAGGTTCTTTTGCCGTACGTGTTTTCTTCTGGTCGGCATCGGTAATCAACACCGCGATTGCATTTTCCTGCCCCACACGCACGAGATCTGTGATATCAAATTTGCTGCGCAACATATGGCCACTGACATCTTTGGTAGAACCAGCTGTACCCGATAATTTCACGCCATTGCAGAAAAAATCGGCATAACGGTTGGTATTGTCAAAATGAATCCACACACGTTGCCCTTTTTTATAGTCTGCAGGCAGGCGAAAGCAAGTACGGTACCAGAACGGACGGTTGAATAACTGTTCATCCACGCGGTAGATGTTGTCTGAAAAATTGGGATCTGGTACCAGTCCTTGGTCCACATAAGCTGTGAAGACGACCCCCGGAACAATACCGCGCACAGGGTCTTTCATCCGAAAATTGGGTTGTGCTATTTCCTGCCCTGAATAAGGCAGATCCGACTGGGGCTTTATTTCCCAACGAATCGTAGGATTATCACTATTGAGCGAAATCTCGCGTACTTGACCATAGCCAACAAGAGCAAGCTGTAGGAATAGCAGTATATATACTAGTCTTTTTTTCATTTGATCCCCCAGTCTTTGTTTGGATTAGGCCCCATATAGAGTTCCAAAGTTGCCCCAGCCACCATATCTTTAAAGTCAATATAATTTCTAGCATAAGGCTTTCCGTTTAGGACTGCCCGCTGGATATATATATTATCCGCCGAATTATCGTGAGCGACAATGCGAAACCTTTTACCCGAGAAATAATTAGGATCCAGCTGAAAAGACAATTCCTGGAATATGGGACTTGTTATTTCAAAGCGTGTTGACCCCGGACAAGAGGGATGTATCCCCGAGGCGGCCAGCACATACCAGGCCGACATCTGTCCTACATCCTCATTTCCCACAATTCCCTCTACGGTATTACTATACGCTTTATCGCAGATGTAACGGGTCCATTTTTGGGTAAGGTAAGGCGCATCCAGATGATTGAACAAAAACGGAACTAAATGCACGGGCTCATTGGCGTGATTATAATAATCGTTCCAGCGCATATTTTCAGGTGTCTTCTCGAAAAAATCCGTTAGATCAGCTAAGGTCTTTTCTTTACCGCCCATCAACTGAATCATGCCTGGAATATCATGTGGCACAAACCAACCCTGCTGGTATGGGTTACTTTCAATCGTACCATACCATTCTTTGGTTCGCGCATTTTCGGGCCACTCTTCCCATGATCCATCATTTTTCCTTGGTCTGAACCAGCCTTTTTCCGGATCGAATATCTTCCGATAAGCTTGACTTTTGGCCAAATAAACGTGTTCTGTTTCCGTCTTGTTCAATCCTTTTGCCAGTTGTGCTATGCACCAGTCGGTGTATGCATATTCCAGCGTATTTGAGATGCTTAATGCTCCGGGGCTGTAACCTAAAGAATCATTGCCAAATCTTTTGGAGGTATTGATTGCAAAAGTTAATGCTTTTTGTGCGTCGTAATTGCGTATTCCTTTCGCATGGGCATCTGCCAGTACCGATAGCGCAGGATTACCGATCATGCAGCCTGAATACGCATTTAATAATTCCCAGCGTTCAAAATAACCCTTTCCAGATTCATCAGCCAGACTGATCAATGAATTGAGCTCATCATTTACTAAGCTGGGGTTAATCAATGTTTGCAACGGAAATTGTGACCGAAAAACATCCCATCCACTAAAAATCGTCCGTTTGGTAAATCCCTCATTACGGTGTATTCTGTTGTCACCACCCGTATAACGTCCGTCTACGTCCGTAAAGATGCGCGGATCAATCATGGTATGGTACAATGAGGTATAAAAGATCGTTTTCTGGTCTTCGGTACCGCCTTTAAGCGCAATTTTGGACAGCTGAGTATTCCACATTGCTCTGGCTTCATGACGGACTTGATCGAAATTCTTGCCTGCGATTTCCTTTTTAAAATTATTTTCGGCGCCCTGCATATCGACGAAAGAAATGCCGACCTGTAGATTGACCTGCTCGCCCTGTCGGGTTTCAAATTCGGAGAAAACGCCAAGGTGTTTGCCTTCCATTTCGTTTTTTCCGGGCCATACCTTCGCTTCGGCTATCTGATTTTGGTAGTGTATGGATTGTACATCCTCACGCTTACGCGTCCAGTTGTCGGGGATCTCTGCCGACCAAATACCATATTTTTTTAAGGGTTTATCAAAGCGTGCATAAAAGTAAACGGTATAATCTGCCTTACCGTCGCCATCGCCCCAGCCACCGCCCTCCGGCGTACAGTGCATCCATCCCTGAATACTATAGTCATCGACTTTCCGGACATATTGCTGTATTGCAGTGCCGCCAACGCGACGTGCCAGGTCGATCTGGATACGTGATTCCTTATTTTGCGGAAAGGTAAAACGAAGCATACCGCTATGTGGGGCAGCGGTAGCCTCCACCCGTATGTTATACCGTTCAAGATCAACAGCGTAGTATCCAGCTTGAGCAACCTCACTGGATTTGTCGTAGGATGAGCGGTAACCAGTCAACGTACCATCCTCCTTTCCGGCGATGGTATTCAACCTACCCGTGGTAGGCATCACCAGAAAATTTCCGAGATCGCCATACCAACCCACTCCACTCATCTGCGTGAAAGCAAAACCTTCCATACTGCGATGCTCGTAACTATATCCTGGGCTGTTATCACCGCCTGTAATCGTGTTAGGGCTCACCTGTACCATGCCATAGGGTGTCGTCGCCCCCGGAAAAGTCTTTCCCAAACCATGATACGTGCCTGCGGCGCCCACACTTGTACTCGCACCAATAAATGGATTGACATAGTCTGCTAAACTGGGAACAGGATGATATCGGCGACTAGCACACGATGTCGAAGACAGGATTAGCGCGATAACAAAACAAGATAGCAGTCCATATAATTTGTTCATATTGATTTATCGTTTCTTAGGTTCTATTTATTAATCTGAAAGGTTCTGATTCCGAATTTTGGCAGCTGCACCACAAAAGCCTTCCTCTTGTCATCTATCCTACTCAGGGGAATATTCCCCTTTTGCTCACCATTTAGCAGAACTTCCTGCAGCGAAGCCGCAGGAGAGTTTATGGCGACAGATGATGTGGCCTGTTTATTGCCCGTATTAAAGAGGCGTAAGCTAAGTTGTCCATGGTCCAGCTGCAAGGCCGAGATTTCCAGGTTATTATCAGAGATTGTGATCAGCTGACGATCGCTGAGTTTCAAATGGGGATGATAGCATGCCAGCAAGGGTTCGTTCCAGGCATTGCTTCGGTCTGCGATACGCGCTGTATTCCAGTTATTTTCATGTGGTATCAATGCATAGCGCATGTGTAATGGTTCAGTGATCTTATAATCCATCCCCCACAATCCCAAACCCGAGTATTGTGCAGTCAGACTCAATGGATACGCTTTACCATGGATGTATGACCCCGTATGGTCGGTCAGTATGGCGAGTCCATATTGGCTATTTTCATCATAGAGATCTACCCAGTTCAACACAACGTTATTCTTAATCTGATCCCACTGGCCAAAAAAAGTATCCTCTAAGCTACTTTCGGTGACGTCAAAAGGTGCATTTTTGGCTATTTTCCCCTGTTTCAAAGTTGAAGGAAACATGACTTTCAACTTATAGCGATCGTCCGTAAAAGCACGTCTGTTATCAGTCCATTTCTTTTGTTGCTTATATTCACCGATTCCCACATTGCCTTTCCAATCGATGGTCAGGTCCATATCGATGCTTTGCTGCCCTGCCACTAGAGACAGCAACTGAACAAAAGTATGCCCATTGATATTCCCTTTTACCTCCACCGTTGTTTTCAGCCCATCATCCTGTACGATAGTAAACACTACAGGGCTTTCCTTGGAAGAATAAAATTTCTCCTGCTCATAAAAATGCCCTGCGATTTCTCCCATCCGATATCCTCCATCTTGTGCAGCGAATTCCTTATGATTTGCATATTTGGCAATCAGACTCTTGATTGTTCCACCCTGCTTTTTGTCCAGCACAATCTTGTACAATTCATTTTCGAGAATACAATTGCCTTCGGTATCAAAGCGGACGATTTTTCGCCGTTCACGCGATTTAGATTGTCCCGGCTTAATGGGTTGAGCGGGCTTAAGCTGATAGGTAGCATAGCCGAAGCCATTCACCTCTGCTTCAAATTCCACGACCTTACCCTGATCCGTTTGACGGCACTGCACAGGCAATACCTGCTGTTTTCCTGTCCACACGGTGACATCATCCACATCTGCAGGTAAGCGCACCTGTACCCATTCCTTTCGGTGCCGGGCTAGCGTATTATAAACCCGGATATAGCCCAATTCCGAAATGGTACTCCGCGTGGAAGTGGCATAAGAAGCATTTGCCTGCTGGATCAATTGGTCCGCAATGTTCAGGGTATTGTTTGTCCACTTCTCGATCGCCTGCGCCCAAGTCTGGTCCTGATGCAACTTATTGTAAGGCACAATCCACGAGTCGTGGTGCTGGGCCATCATCAAGGTTCGCCAAGCTTCGTCAAGGCGTTTATGATCTGGTACAAACCCATGATCCATAAAAGCCATGGCACCGATTTTTTCAGCTTGCAGTATGCTGTTTTCCGCTTTGCGCACCTGTTGTGCAATACGTTGCAGCACTTGGCTCCCCCACATTAAGTTAACCAAAATATCCTCCTGCCCCATTTTCCAGCTGGGCACAGCTCGTCCGGCGGGGACCGACCGAAAATATTCCGTCCAGGTGGTGTAAAGCACCTGATTTTTCACCTGTTCGCCCGTTCCCATCCACGGACCATTTTTCCAACCTGCATCCTGGTAGCACATACCGACAGGATTCATAATTGCAGCATCATAACAACTCTTCCAATAGTCCGCAGTATTGGCCCAAGCCGTAGTCTGCCAGGTGGAGTTTTTTTCAAAAGCCTCATTTGCATAACGGGGTACTGTAAGGATTGCCGTACCATCGGGCCCTTCCCAATTCAGAAATTGACCACCATGTGCCCTGATGTAGCCTCCCCAGCAGGTATTTGGCGTTTTAAGTACCGCATATTGAAATCCGAATTGCCGAAGGATCTGGGGTAGACTGCTTGTAAAACAAGGTTCTTCCGCAGCATAAGTTGTAAAGTTGATTTCTGGAAAATGCGCGTGATATTTAGCCATGCCATAAGCAAATTGACGGATGATACTTTCACCAGAGATATTATACAGATAAGGTTGCGCATAGGTCGGATTTGTGAAATCCAGACGTGGATCCTTCGCCCATTCCTTCATGCGTGCATAGCCAGCAGGATCCTTAACCTTGACCGAATCCCAGGTCTCTGGCTCGATCTCAAGTCCAATTCGCCAGCTTGGTGATGCTTCCAGATGGTCGAGCATAAATGTCGTTACCCAAAATGGGTAGTGTCCGTAAACCCCGCCGTGATAACCATCGACAAAATAAGCTTGCTGTTGTCCCTTTAGTCCAGCTGCTGACGACAACACAATGAGCAAAATAACTGCTATTTTTTTCAACCCGGTCATGCCATTATTTTTTCAGCTGCACAAGACGCACAGAACGCTTAACAGGTTGATTTACTTCATTCATGCGCTGCTGTAGATCATCAATTTGGCTTTGCCAGGCCGCGCGTACTTCAGGATACATCGCTTTGGCATAGAGATCTCTTTTTGCACGCAACCAACCGTCTGTGGCCACATGTTGGTCCATGACCTCGATTGCCTTGCGATTGTCAGCATTCAACAATCCTTTTGGGAGAAAAAAATTATACTGCACCCAGGCCAGATCACGGAAGCGGCGTTCAATCTCCCAGCGTTCTTCATTGAGGAACATCACTTTCAAGGCCTGCTGATATTGTGGTGTCCGTGTCTGATTGGCCAGATTGATCCCTTTGTCGAGATCCGCAGCAGACCATACACCGATTTCCTGATCGTCAATCCATAAGGTGTAGTTTCCTTTAAGTCCCTTTACCTGCAAGACTTCCTGATTCATTTCATCCATAAAAGGGACGATCTTAACGGCATCGTGCTGACTATATTTAGCCCCCCAGCCTCTAGCGACTGTATCCATAGGATAAGGCAATGCCGCCGCTAGATAATCGAAACTGAGGTTATTTCCAGCTTTTTTGACATTTTCAACCGTACAGTTCTTTGCTTCTGTCACACGTTGCTTCGATGCGTCAATGCCCACTGTAGCTACCCCTTGACCAGCAAATCCCTGTGCTTTTAAGAATAAATAAGCCATGACCATATGCCCATTATTATCGGGGTGCACGCGGTCGCTTCCCGATATAGTGAAGGTTGGATCCTTTTGCTGAAAATTCGCATTGATTGCGCTGATGGACTGATTAAAATCATAGAATTCCCAGCCATTGCTTTTGGCCGATTCGCGCTGAAAATCTACAATGCGTTTCATAGCCTTATTTTTATTTTTAAAGGGCTTATTATCCTTGATCACCACATTTTCATCATAAGGCGTGCTTCCAAGCAATACCAGACGGGTATCGACCAACCCTTTGTATCTTTTTTCCATTTCCTTGTACCCATCATACGACTCTTTTACCTTGGTATCAGCGAAAATCTCCGGCTGATCACCGTTATATTCAAAATAGCCTGAATCGTTCATACCGAAAGTCGTGATCAATACCGTAGGCTGCTTGCTGAAAACGTCGCCATCCAATCTTCTGAGCATATCCACCACGCGATCGCCCCCGATTCCGGCGTTGAACACCTTCAATTTCATTTCTGGAAAACGTGTGAGGTAATACAGCCAGATATAGGCGTGGTAGTGCCCACCATCTGTAATACTATTTCCCAAAAAGACCACGCGATCGCCATCCTTAAAAGGCGAAATTTGTTGTGCAACAGTCCGGAGAGCTGTTCCCAAAGAGACGAGAACGATGAATCCTGCCAAAAAGATTTTTCTAGAATAATTTCCCATAAGATTAAAATTGTATCAGGTTGACGATAGGTAAAACGTAAATATAGATTTATCAAATTGGTATTGGTTCTATCGGCAGTCCCTTGGAAACAAATGTATAACGCAAGAGCCCTACTTGCAGCTGCAAGTAGGGCTCTTAGTAAACGATTAAAACACAGAAATCAAACTAAAACACTGAAAAACAAAAATTTACAAATAAGCAAGCAAAGTATTTTGGTAAATGATTTAGAATTGATTTGGGGATACTGCACCCAGTTTTCGTACTTTTTCTTCGAAATGTTCAGCATCATTGATCGCCTTACTCTTTACTTTGCTTTTATAGTTATAGATGGTTTGCATCGAATAACGTAGAAATATAGCGATCTGGTTCACATCAGATATTCCCAATCGAATCAGCGCAAAAATGCGGAGCTCGGTATTGAGTTTATCCTTTTTCAGCTGGTACTGTTCATCTGGCCGGAGCAGGCTATTAAATTCATCGACAAAATTGGGATATACCTCTAGAAACGTACGGTCAAAATCAGTATAAAGATCTTGCGCATATTTTTCAAGTGATGCATTGGAGGAGGTAAGTTGCTGCAGGTCCTCGAGCTGACGGCTTTTGACTTTACGGTACACATTTTTCCTGAAATCATCTAATTTGTCTAGGTACACCGCACACTGATTGAGGTAATAGCCGATATAACGTTCACGCACGAGGTTGGCCTCGTCCAGTTTATGGTTGACGAGCGTCAGTTGCTCATTGGTCATATTGAGTTTCTTTCGAGCACGGGATACGATCCTCATCTGTTTAAATAAGAAATAGAGTGTGAGGATCAAAATAATCGCAAATATGCTGATTACGATCGCGTACAAACGTAGGTTTTTCCGTTGTTGGTCGATTTTGGCCAGATAGGTCGCTTCGATAATAGGCTGCGTACGTGCAATCACGGTATTGCGGAAGCGCGAATTGTAGTAATTGGCATCGTCCAGGGCAGCCTGAATATAGGTAAAAGCTCTGTTTACATCCCCTTTTTTGTTCAAGTAAATCGCCAAAGTCAATAAGGACTCGTTTTCCTTAATCGCCAGGCGTACATCTGTTATTGCAGCCATGATCAGATATTCTTCTACCAGCTGCATTTCGCCGAGTTCTCTAGCAATCATAGCAAGACCCATGGCAGCCATTCCATAACCGTGTGTATCACTTTTTTCCTTTTTAAATAAATGCAACTGAATATCCCTAGACTCTTTAAACATACCGGCTGCTTTGAGTTTAAATGCTTTCTCCTTGAGGTACATATCCGATTTTGGATCAAGCAGTCCCATGAGGCTATTCCTAGATTTGGCGATTTCGCTTTCGTACTGCCTATTGTAATTATCGTGGTCAGTATATTTGATCAAGTTTTCATAATAACGGATACAGCTCCAGTGGTAGATGACCTTGAGGTGCTGAGGCAGCCCATCATAATCGATTTGCTTCAGTACCTCCCATGCCTGGGTAAACAATCCAGAGATGGAAAGAACAAAAGCCAATTTGACTTGGCTTTCGGTCATGAGCTTCTGATCGTTCAATTGTTTGGCTATTGCGATATTGCGACCGATATAGGCGAGCGAAGAATCACAGTTTAAGGTTTGATATTCAAAAATTAGCTGATTTTGGATCTCATAGCGATCTTTGGCTGCTGAGTGATTTCTCAACCGATCTTTGATTGAATCAATCTGACGAATCTTGGTATCTAAATAAACTGTACGATTATTTATAGCTTTATCCAAGACTTGCAGTAAGGAATCTATTTTGCTTGCCTGTAATGGTGTACAGTAAGCTATCGCAAAAATGCATAGAAGAATAAGTTGTTTCGCTTTCACTAGGTTATTATAATTGATCACCGTCACTCAAATATAAACAAAAATTTATTGGTAAAAACCCAAGCTTATATCGTTAACTTTATTTCTTTTACTCATAAACTGCTGAATTTTGCCGCCGACCTGCCAGTAATAATGCAAAAAAATTCTTTTCTATCTGATCACGAACGAATACCAAAATTGATAACAGTACAATATGTCGAAGCCTTACAAAAGTTAGGCGCACCCGTAGATACGCCTAAATTACATTCGTTCACCGCTTTCGTTTGCCTAACTTCGCCAATAATCTACTTGTAGCAAAACTGATCAAGGTGCCTAAAGCGGCTGTCATAGCAGTCTGCAGCACATCGCCCAGCGAGATACTGGCCCAGATGGAGCATATCGTGCCCCCGAAGGCTGATATACGAATATCATTCCATCGCATCAGCTTCGCTCCTTTCTTTGGGCAACTTTTGCACCTTGGAATTTTCGATCGGAGAATCCGAAAATGCGGAAGATTCGTCGCTTGATTTTTGCCCAATGGCATCATCAGTAGAACTTTCAGGGGGCGACTTCTCCTCTTCCATAACTGTTTCCAATATCCCCAGACCCACAGCGATATATTTCAAGATGCTACCCGCCTTTCCGGGCCATTTAACGGGAGCCGCAAGAACCACTTGCAGCACCTTTCCTATTTTTTTTAAGATTTTTTTCATGATATTTACTTATATAGGATGCTTCAGATCGTCCATCCTATCACCAAAAACAGTTTCGATAAATATGAAGGGCCGAGAATAGAAAATATAGCTTTCTGACTGTCAAGCTTTGGTGGAATGACACAAAAAAAGCAATGATCTACTCCGGCCCTTCATTTAGCGAATATTCAAATACACTTCTGCATCCTGATCCCAAAGACTGTACACCAGTGCTTTAAGTTTTGCCAAGGCCTTGCCGCTGTAATCTCCTCTCCCTTCACCCGTTAGTACCGTTACCGGGGCAATGCAGCCCTGCAGCTCTTTCAAAGCATTGTTGGCGGCATGGATCAGAATTGCTTCACGGCCGAGCACCATCGGGATGCCGATCTGTTCGCCATGCTTGGGGTAACGCCGTTTCTCCAGCTTGTACCGACCTAATGGAATACAGCTTATCCGCGGAATGTTATTTCTGTCGGGCAGCTCGATGGTATGACAGATTTCTTCACCCTGATACGTAATGGTACCGTTGGTTCCCTGTGCTCCATATTTGCGTTGGAGCAGCAGAGTGTGTTGAATAGCCATATTTAGCTAATGGATAGTTTGCCCAGATAGAAACTCGGAGAGGTCTTGACACCATCCTCATGACCGGTAAATACCCAACCTTCCAGCGTGTCACCCGAGTAGCTGGCAGGTAGCTTGAAACTCAGGCTTGCTTCTTCGCGAGTCGCAGACTCTAGGATACTGAAGAAATTCTTGTTGCTGTTGTACATCAACAGAATAACCGAATCACCAGCGAAAGCGTTAAACTTATTGAGCTCCGCCTCCCATGTCAACGTGATCTCCTGCGGAAAAGCTTCTGACCATTCGGCACCCATCAGATTTGCTAATGAGCCCTTGGAAATAAGCACCTTCCCATAATCTATTTCCCATGCTGGGTAAGTGCCTTTGATGCCCCCATAGTTCATGAGATATTGCAGCGCCTTGTTGTATCCTGTAGCTTTGCCCTGCAATTTGTCCGAATAGCCCAGGTTGAGTAAATCCTTGATCGGAGAAAGAAAAGCTACTGCCGTTGCGAATTTTGTACGCTGTGCGACCTGTCCTTCACTCGCTTTTTTGTTTGTAATCTTGGAGAGCGAGCGGACATAATCCACACCTCTCCAACTGCTTCCTATTACACTTCCCACTTTCCCAGAGTAGGCCCCGTGTATACCTTTTAAGAATCTTGCCATGTTTATACATGTTTGATTAATAAATAATTACGACTGTCATGAGCAGTCTTTGTTTTGCTAGCGAGAGCTAAATTAAGGCGACTTTTTTTTGTAGGCGAACAAGTACAGGGAATGATATTATACGGCAGGCAGTGCTGTCATTGCCTGTCAACTTTAACAAATAGGCAGATGCTCGGCTGTCCTTTGGGTAGTTATGGGATTGCCTTCGGGAGGTATTCGGCACAGATTGCAGACAGCTTCGACACAGCCTCGGCTGCTGTTCGGGTATTGTTCGGGTGCTGCTCGGCTGGGAGTCGAAGCCAAGTCGAAGAGTTGCCGAAGCTCGCCCGAAGGAGCGTCGAACATGTCCCCTAGCTGTGTCGGAGCAGAGCCGAAGGAAAGCCACAAAGTTCCCGAACCTCTGCCGAACCATACCGACGTGAAAGACCTTGTGTTTGCCGGCTCTCTGAAAATTAAAAAGGAGCCGAAAAGGCCCCTCTTTGACAACTCGCTATATCCGCCCCTTCCGCCTGCTTTCTTCCAGTTGCTGGTGTAAATCCGACAGGTAATAATAGTGCCGCTTGCCCAGCTTCCTCGGCCTGAGCTTTCCTTCACGGACCAGCCGGTAATACTTCGATTCTGAAATACCCAATTTATCGAGTACATGAGCGATATCGAGCATATGATCCAGTCCGTCGGCTGTATCCAATGTTTCAGCCGGAATCTTATTCATTTCTTCCGTTATATGCTTCAATATCGCTTTCAGTAAGGAGGTTATGACCTCCAAAAGGTCACATATGCGATTCAGTAAATTTAACATAACCATGCAATTAGACATGCTGGTCGCCGAAACAAGCCGCTTTGCACAATGGGCATTGTGCAGGGGCTCCATCACCACAGCGTTAAACAATACATCCATTTTAAGCCAGATTAAATTCCTCTTCCAATTTGTTTTCATCTAGCGTATCTATTATTCCCCAAAAATTATTGATGTTGTTGCGTAGTTCACGCGAAGGCGTAACCAGAATTTTGAGTTTTTCCTCCGGCAACAATCTATGTAGTTTCTGTTTTATTTCAGCGTTGAGCTCCAACATGGTGGGCCGATTTACGGGCACGCGAAAAAAGAGCATATTAACATACACTTTTGCCCGTATTTTGACCAACCAGGGATTTTCACGCAGCACTTTGGTCGTTACGTCTATCCGACAAAACTTGCCATCATGCAGATAGACATCTGCCGTACGTTGTTCTTTATAGATGATCACCGCGTTTAGGCATTTTATCGTTTTACCTCCTATCGGTTCTTCACCCTCCCATTTGCGCAAGAGATATACCATCAGTGCCAGCCGATCCCGATTGCGTTGCCATAGGCTGAGCAGCACAGCCTGTGATTCTGCTTTTGTCAAAGACGAGAGATCCATCGTTGCTGTCTGGGCGTTATTCCAGGAGAGTTGCCGTGAACTCCTTTCCAGCTGGTCAGTCGTATTTTCACGGACAGCTAGATTTTCACGCATTCCGGATCCGATGTCTAACAGAAGTGGTGATGGACGTCTATCGAGACGAGTTTTAGACTCGGGTAAATGAACCGTCAGCAGACCAAGGGATTGCCAATCCAGCAATACCCATTTCGGAAAACGGTACACAAAAAGTATATATGCGATCACTATCGGAAAGAAAAACAAAAAATCGGTTGTCAGATACCATCTCGAAAGCACGATTAATCCCGGCCTATCCGGTAGCAATACTTCGAGTACAACTCCATGAAGAGCCAGTACAACGCAAATTGAGCACAGCAGATAAATCATAAAATTAAGCTTACCGTTCCTACCAAACCGTTTCCGAAGGACCAGAACTGTATGCATATAGCTGATCAGCAAGGCGTAGACCAGCAGCAGCAAAACCGTACCTATCCATACAGCCATAAAGCGTTTGTTATGGACACGTTCAACCACTTTACTACCAGCAGAACCCAGATTTATGATCAAAGCAATGATAAAGCAAAAGAAAATGTAAAGCGGATAATAGAATATTCGGATCCATCGGACGCTCACAATTTTTAATAAATACGAAAACAACCTTTTATTTTTATTTAATTTACCCGACGGCATACTGGTTACAAATTAGTTAGGCGATTGGCTTAAAAAAATACTTATCTCAAATTTACAAAATTTCTTTTAAATAACACTTATTTTCCCCCTGAAACATTCCGTCAAAATTTACGGAAAGCTGTCATATCTGTTCCAAACACTTGCTTTCCGTGGTTTTAGCCGATTTATTTGTGGTTTTACGAAATAGCAAAAATATGAAAAGAACATTTGACCAAGCGGGTGTTAACGACCTGCAACAGTTTGTATTGGCCACACTCCATGCCGATCGTCTTGCGATGATCAACTTTGTCATGAGTGACCTCGCTGGCTTTATGCTGACCTATTTTGATCTGCGCCCCAGCCAGATCCAATATCTGAACAATATGTCTACGGCACTCAAAACCGAGCTTAGCATTGGGATTGCCGACAGCTGGAACAACGGACTGGCCGTTGACTTCCAAAAGAACAGCAGTTCGGTCGATGAAGAAGAAGACACACCAAAGGATATCATCCTTTCACGATACAATTCATCCAGTGATTTACCTGTTGCGAACAGCTTGTTGCCGACAGGTTATTTTTCTATCCGCATTGTTTATCGGAATGCAGCACGTAGCTGATCCACGTTTCCCCGAAACAGACGTGGCATATTCCCCAAAATTAACAGCTATATGCAGACCGAATCATTCAGGTTGATAGAAGCAGAAATGGATTTTGTGAGCAAGAGTACGCTCACAAAATCCTTTCATCAGCGGCTACCCGATAGCCGAACCAGACTGCTTTGCAATCAACAAATTAGCATCTTTGAGGAGTATCTAGAGACAGGAAATCTGGAGAGCTATTGCTATCAGCTCGAGGTGAGCAGTGCAACAACAATTCGCTTTGACATACGCAGCCCGCAGACACACCTGCTCTACCATCTCGCTGGGCGTACGCCGATCCAATACAGCCAGCCGCAAGTCAATGCCGAATTTATTTTTCGTCCCAAACATGGCGCATTTTTTTATGCTCCGGAGACAATAATTGCGCTAAAATTCGAACCTGGAAAGTATCATATTCAAGGATTTACCCTCCCCCTAGATCTGCTGCACATCGGTGGTGTGCCTGGCTTTGAGTATCTAGCCAGCCTTATCGCTGCACACAAAGGCAAACTCGCACAGTACCGTGTCAGTCTTGATTTTGCGGCGATGGAGCAAACACGACGGACATTCTCCGAACTTACGGAAGAGCTCAATAAAAAGCCCCTGATCCCTAAAAGCATCATCCTCCATACGATTCAGGATCTGCTCCTTTTGAGCAAAAATAAGCTATTGAAAGCCGCAGGGCTGCTGAGCCACCAGGATCTTTTGGTCGAACAGGCGCGGGAACTGATCAGTAAGCGCATTGCTGAAACCGAGGAAATGACATGGATAAAAGATATCGCTGACAGCCTGCATATACAAGAAGATCAGCTCAATAGATACCATATGCAACGCTATGGAGAAACCCTACTGCACCACCGTAATCGAGAATTGCTAAAAAAGGCAAAACACTTGCTGTGTCAGGATTTACGCGTACATCTTGTGTCAGACTTATGTGGCTTTGGCCAAATTTCAAGTTTCAGCCGGTTTTTCAAAAGTGAGAGCGGGCTGTCTCCAAAAAAGTTCCAATATCAAATGCGCCCCCCAAAAGACGGTAGTTAGCAAGTAGATTCGCGGGTTTTGTCAAATCATCCAACGGACTGTGTCAAATTTTGCAATCCAGCTGTATCTATTTTTGAATCAGTGAACCAAATACCCCTAGGACTGGGTGAATTTATAAACAGAAAAGTATGATCAAGCAAGAGCATATAAAGCGTACAGGACGAGTCAGGATGCATTCTTTAAACGAGCAACCATTTGCCGCGGATTTGAGAACCCCGCATCGGCAATGGCCTTCACAATTGGTGCAGCGAAAGTACTCCGGCTTGGCAAAGATAAACCTCCTGCGGTCAACGACCTGCTGCTGTGCCGGCCCTGTACGTGACCGGCATGGACGCAGGTTTACCACATTCCCGTGTGTCGGTACGATATAGCATTTATTCAAAAAGGACTGGCCCAGTACGGCGTTTCGGTCAGCCCGGCAGAATCTGTGAAACCAGATACATCTTGGGTGTAGCTGATTAATTAACAAGAATTGATTAATTTAAAATTTTGCAACATGGCTTTATTTGAAATTATCGATGCGTCTCATCCTGCTGATCCAGCAAGTTATTCACCTGTTGGCTCCACTCCGCCTTCGTGTTTGGGAAATAACCAAATCTGTACGATTGAAGCGGCAAATTCAGGAGGACAACCAGTTATCAACCAAGCTTTATTAAGCGAAATGGTAACTGCATTGAATACACGCACAAGCTCAACAAATGTTAAATTAAAGCCTTAACTCAAGGCCATAATTTAACAAAATCAAGGCCGAAGAAAAATCTTCGGCCTTTTGATATTTTAGTGAGAACGAATCACGAGAGACAGTATTTCCCTCTCTGTCTTCTTTATATCCAGCCCATTACCTTTCAACACCTTTTTGAGACTTTCAAAGTCGTTCACCGCATCTGTAGAAATTACTTGATCGGAAAGCCCCTTGTCTATTTCAATCGGAGGAAACGAAGTATTAAAAATTTCCAGCATAGTGATCCAAGTTTTCAAGTCAGTCGGAGATTTCCCATTTTGCAATTTATCATTTCCTGACTTTCCACTCTTCACCAGCCAAATAGCTGATTTTTGTGGAGTCAAATCAACATTCAGATCCAACCTATTGCTTAAATCCTTAATAACAGCCTGTATACGATCTTGATGATCCATTAATAATGGCCATGTCGATTCATAAGTAAATGCATTTTTTTGCATCCAAATGGACTCTGGAATAGAATCCAGGTTCTCAAATTCATATAAATTATTTACATCCAGCTTTATACGTTCCTTTTTCATCAATGGAAGCTGTTGTATCTGGCTATAGAGGTATAAAAAAGCAGATACTGCGGTTGCATTGGTCATCCTATACCTCACCTGATTGCCAATTGTATCAACTTGATAATTTAAAGGAGCACCGTTGACGTATGGAAGCAAGCGGCTATATAGGCCAGATGAAAAGTTAAGAGAATCCCTTTCATGATCATCATAAAAATCATCCTTCATTGGCCAACGATGTATATCGTTTCCACCAAGCAAATCTTTTATATTTTTATCAGTCATCATATCACCAGCAGTGATGGCCGCCACCCTACCCTTATATATCCATACAACATGAGGGACTCCCTGATGTGGAAAGATCTTGGTCAAGACCTTGTCTTCCACCACCAAAGGTAATTTGAGATCCTTCATATACCTATTCTCCGCTAACAATTTCTCTATCCGCTCTTTCGACTCTATCCCTACAGGTATAATCTGTAGTCTCTCGGCAAACATCTGTTGCAGTTTATTATTTTTTGGCATCGCCTCTATGCAACTCGTACAGGAGGTTGTAAAGAAATCAAGAATGATCAGGTCTTTGTTTACATTATCCAAACGCAATGTACTGTCCCTCCAATTGATAACAGCCAAGGGCTCTTTAAAATCAACTGTATCACCAATTTTCAACGGTCTTACCTGACCTAAAACTATATATGGAATACATATCCATAAAAAAGCAATTGCTCTTAAAAAATTCATCTTATCTTTTGTTTTGGTTAATAGTGGGTGCCATTCCGATAACTCCCGATGGAATGAGAAAGGCATATCTTAAGTCATTAGGAGCCAGTTGGTATGTATTTTCACCAATCTTTCTTGAGAGCGACTTTGCATGAGCATCTTTCAGGTTGAGCCTCTTAAGATCCATCCACCTTAGATTGCGCATGATCAATGATTTTCTACGTTCTGCAAGAATAATCGCCAATGCTTGCGTTTTATTTGTCGCGGTAAAAGGCACAAATTCACCTGTTTTGAAACGGGTAAGCATCAGCTGGTTTAAATATTTCATTGCCTGGTCGATATTATCACGTTCACTATATCCTTCTGCCAAGTTCAGGTACACCTCATCAAGAACAATCCCAGCAAAAGATGTATAATTATTCTCGCCATCATATTTGGCCTTGAAAGTGACTTCGGAGCCCGTATCTTTAAAGTAAAGCGATTTTCTGAGGTCAGCAGAACCATACATATCGTAAAGCGAACTGTCAACAAACGAAGTATAAGGATCAAGGCATGACGAGGTCAATGTAATCGCATAGAATAATGTTTCACTGTTGAAACGCTGGAAAGGTCTAGCCGCGTTTGTATTTAACGTGTTATAATCTATCAGGACAGGTTTCTGTTCCAATACTTTTTCGGCTGCTGCAATCACCATATCATAATTTTGGATGACGAGCCCCAATCTGGAAAGTGCGGCATACGAAGCTACACTTGTGGGCCGAGTCTTATAATTAGAATGCGCAGGAAGCAATTTTGCACTCTCTGTTAAGTCATCAGCAATTTTCTGATAGGTCTCCGCCAACGATGCCCGTCTGGAGATTTCATCTACGGTTGCCGTCTCCCGAAGGACAATCCCAAGATCAGTACTAGACGAACTCTTGCTATAGGGCAATGTAAATACATCTGCCAATTGCATATAAGCATACGCCCTAAAAAACAGCGCCTCACCTTTGATCCGGTCATAATTTATTGGATCTACTGCCCTGTCAATGTTTTCTAATACATCCAACACCTGATTTGCATTAAAAATCACCTTATAACCAGCGGTCCAGTTTTCGACAGGAATATCGGCATCCGCCTGCCACAAATACATATCTCTTTCGCTATTGAGACTAATTGCCTCAAAAGCCTGCGTAGTCAGATAATAGTTGTCAGCCCCCACCTCTCCGGCAACTGGATAACTGTTGTTCATCGTAAAATAGTCGTCCAATAGCGCATCGCAATCTTTGAGGGTACTTGGCACCGCCATTTTCTGATTGGGCTTATCATCCAAAAAAGAATTGCAAGCGCTTAATAGCGTAACGCTATAAAAGATTATAAGTAAAAAATAATATCTCGTTATCATAATTCAATCATGTTAAATTCTACAAGCCCATATTTACTCCAAAGGATACCGAAAGTGGAAAGGGTATGGCATCCCTATATTCCGGATCTATCCCTACCTTATTTTCACGCCACAAAATGACATTCATGTTTTTGACAAAGCCATAGATGGATAGGTCTTTGATATGCTTAAAGCTTCCCAATCGGTATGAAATCAAAATATCCTGCATACGAATATTCCCACCATTGACTATCCAATCCGTAGATCCACTACTGAATCTGCCGCGAAAGATATCTATCGGATATTTGAGCGACGGGACATTGGTATGTAATTCGTCACCGGGTTGCTGCCAACGGTCTTTATAATCCTTGTAACCAGCCCTATTTTCAGCAGCGGTCTGTTGATTAAATGATTGCCTAAAAAACTTAAATCCCCACCGCGCCTGAAGATTTATTGTCAGCGAGAATTTTCCGATGGTAAAATCATTACTGAGCGATCCATAATACAGTGGGACGCCTGATCCCACATCTACAATATTTTCCATACCACCATACAGTATACCCCTGTAGTTTTTGCTTATTTCACCATCCAGATAACCTCTCGGATCTCCAGTTTCAGGATCAAGACCAGCAGAACGATAAGCAAACACAGTTCCCACATCATACCCCTCACGGTACTGTGTATTTGTCGATCCCGATGGCATCACATAGTTGTATGGGTAAGCAAATTTGTAATCATACTTTTTGACTTTTGTCCTGTTCCTATTGAGCAACAACCTAGAACGCCATTGAAATACCCGGCCCGTTATGTTTGCGCTGTTGATCTCAAGTTCTATCCCTTTACCTACCAGTTCACCCCCATTCTTAATGCTCGCTTCAAATCCTACTGTCGGATCTATCAGTACGCTGCTGATCAGATCTCTTGAATTGCGCTGATACCATTCGATGGAACCCGACAGCCTGTTTTTCAATAATCCATAGTCGATGCCCACATTGATTGTACGGATCTTTTCCCATGACAAGGAAGGGTTGGCCGGTGACGTGATGCTCGCATATGGCAGATTCGTCAGTGGCGCTGTACCATTATAATAAATAATGGGCTGGGCAGAATAGTCCGCATTCGCATGCCCAGAATAACCATAAGATGCTCTCAATTTCAGCAGGTCAATAAATGCCGCATGCATAAAAGACTCTTTATTTATTTCCCATGCTGTACCGATAGACCATAGCGGCTGCCACTTTTGATTAGACTTTACGCCAAAGAGATTTGAAGCATCTTTGCGTATACTGGCCGACAAATTATACCGGTCTAAAAACGAGTAATTTGCATTGGCGAGCAAAGAAACATATCTATTCGTGGTCTTTTGCAACGCATCCGCTATAGGGATATTGCCGCCGCCAAACTTTTGATTTAAAAAGGGGAATACCGTTGTGGGATCCACTGGGATAATATTAAGATTGGACGGATCGTAGCCGTAAAGTGTCTTGACATCCCTTTCAAACCGTCTTTCCCTAATCTCAGCTGCGCCCAAGACATCTATTTTATGCATTCCATCCTTAAACTGTGGAGCATAGTTCACCTGAAATCTACCAGTCTGATTTATATTATTCGTATGTGCATTAATCAGTCTATCACCCACCGGGATAGGCGTTTTAAGGAGAGCAACATCATTCCATTGGGATAAATAGTTGATCAGATTTCTCATTTTAAACGATTTCAGACCTAGCCAATCCTTTACCTCGACAGGGTTATACTGGTAGTTATACAGCAGTTGCAGCCTCAGGTCCGATCTCAGCTTATAATTAAAGCCAATGGTGGCCATCAGATTCTTTGAGCTTAATTTCTGCCAATTTTGGTCGACTTCATTTAGCAGATTAAAAGACCAATCCTGTAGTTTTCCGTTACCGGCGGTATCCCGATAAGCCCTGCTGATAGGGACAGCATCATTTGCAATCGGATTACCATTAGCATCTACCAATTTAAGATAAGGCCAAGCCCCACTTCCAGAGCCAGCATCCAAAGCGCCATAGGCAATGTTTTGATCTACGCTCGCGTCATGAGCAGAGACGTTTGCAAAATTTATATCTGTGGTTATTTCCAAAGCAGCGATTGGTTTTACCTTAACCGATGACCGCAAGGTTGTACGATCATTATTGGAGTTTATCTTATTATTGGCATTCCTGTCATATCCAGCCGTAAAATTATAAGCAACCTTATCCGTGCCACCCGAAAGATTAACTGCATACTGTTGGTTTACTGCATTTCTGTATATGTATTTGGAGTAATCATCACGTATATCATACGTTTTATACTTATCGATCTGCACCTGTGCATCTACTGCCGATACATTACCTTTCCTAACCTCATCGAGTAGCTTTACGACCGGGCTCACTGTCACATAACTATACGTATCATTCAACCTTGAATTGAAATAGCCTTTATCAAAGAGAAATGTTTCGTAGTCAATAAAATCAGTGCTATTCATAAAAGGCAAGGCATAGATATCCGGTCTTTTCTGAACGGTAAGGTTACTGTTAAAAGACAGTTTTGTCGGACTGTTTAAAGCCCCCTTTTTTGTTGTTAAGACCAGTACGCCGCCGCCGCCATAGATACCCCACAGAGATGTAGCCACCGCATCTTTGAGTATGGATACAGATTCAATATCATTGGGATTAATATCACGCAGATCACCTTCATAAACGACATTATCCAATATAATTGTCCGAGAAGGAGCACCAAGAAGCGCAGACTTGCCACGCATATCAAAGTTGTAGTTAGGAACCGTCTCATATTGGGATCGATCCAACCATCTGTACTCCTTATCTATGCGCACACTATTGCTCATGTTTTCGAGGCGATCGATAATTGTAGAACCAACACGCTTGTTAAGCATCTTGCTATCCACAAATTCAAAGCTCCCCGTCGCCCGTTCCTTTGGAATCTTTTGGTAGCCTGTACTCACCACCTCCACCTCTTCCAATTGATTCTCCAGTGGTATCAATTTAAGATGCATTGATACCCCAGCTGTATACGACATGACTAAGTGCTTGAATCCCAAATGGGAGAACGAAACTGTACCTTTGGGATTGACGACTGGCAATGAAAAGGAGCCGTCCTTATTAGACGAGGTCTTACCCTTTTCACCTTCGACACGGATGGAAACACCTTGGATCGGCTTACCGTCAGTAGATGATACGACAGTACCGCTAATAGCTAAGAGCCCTTCCGCCCCGCTGTCCTTGCGGGGCGTCTGAGCCGATAAACTAAACATAGAAACCATAAGGGACATGATTAGAATTGCCCTTATAAGAAACATTCCCTTTACGCTCCTCGGCGTCGGCACAGGGGTACATGCCGACATGATCCACCTCAAGCTATATACTATACAATCGAAGGGGCACTTTTTATCCCATTCGAATTGAACTTTTTTTAATTTATTTTTTCCAGCGCCATTTATAGGCACCAGATGTGCTACCTTATCCAATAAGGCAGACATCAGATTTGATCTGTTTGTCATCTGCTTATTGGTAAGGTTAGTCTATTATTCGTCCAAAAAATTCGTGGATCCGCTTGGTGATCTCCAGCTCATCCAGGCTAAAACCTGTTGTCTCAGCGTCTGAAAAATCTAATTTGCTCATGTCCACATAGTCTTTATGCACGTGGAAATAAGCAAGCAGTACAGCTAATAGATCGAAACCGAAAACCTGCTTTTGGCAGAGCTCTATTAGATTTTCATTAGGCCAGCGGTCTGCTGACTTCTTAAGTAGTAAAGAAATGGTATTCTGGATGGTACGGATATCATACTTTTTCCAAAAATCAACAATCTTATCCGTGGGATCATAATCTTGATCGTGTACTTGGTATATGGCTAGTTCTAAGGCAAGCACATTTGAATATTTTTGATTCATTTTAAGGTTCATAAAGATGACTTATGCTATGACCTTTCCTTTTAATTAGGCATAGCTTCCCCTATTGCAAAATTTTTGCATTCCAAAGAGGTGTCATTGCAGGGAATTCACAGTCCTTGCAGGTTTCACAAATTAAGAATTAACAAAATCCCGCAAAGCGCCCAGAGGCAGTTACAAAGCATTGATTAGGGGGACATTATGGCGCTTCCTGTCGGGAAAGATAAAAAACCGATCTGTAAGCAATAGAAAACTATGCTTAAATTCCTTTGATTTGTTTGGAACAATAAATTTTAAATGCTAATTTTAAGTTGTTCACGCTTAAATAGAGCAATTAAATCTATTATTAACCTGATCTAAAGGGAATGTTGTAAAACAGACAGATCGGAAAACCTTTTATAAGGGAGTACTTATTTGTATCCTATCGGCATGTTACAAACCTGCGATAGCAGCCCTCTCCTGTTTTGGTTTTTAATGATTTAATAATCTATCCTGGCGCGCGGATAGAGTTCTTTATGGGAATAGTGTGTGCAAACCGAGGACTTCGATCCTGGATCGTGTCTGGGTGGTTTTGCTTGGTGGTTTTAACTCGTTTTGTCATAATCATAATGTTTATAAAACGATGTGACACCCGAGAGGCTTGAATATACTAAATTGGCTAAAACCAATAGAGCGAACTTCAAAGCTTTGAGCGTGGCGCCGCCAAGCAACCTACTTAAGTCGAAACTTAAGCTCCACAAAGTCTTACAAGAAGTTCGCTCTACTGAATTATGTACGAATATACAAAAACTCAATAGAATACGAACTCCGTGTCAACTCATGTGGAATTTTTGGCGGCTTTCGCTCACGAGTGACAATCGTTAGGCTGAGGGCGAACCTCTCCTACCTGTCGTAATAGTATAAACAAAGATATAAAATAAATATATAAAATTCAAATTTTTCGATTAATTAAAATGAACGGAAATAAAAAGCCAAATAGTTGTCTTGCAGAGTTTGTCCTTATCCTTTTAAGGTATATGGAAAAGTTTGGATTGGAAGCTATAGACATAGCATTTCTTGCTTTTACTAATAGGATTAACATCGAAAATCTAATAACTCTAAAAGGTAGTTTAGAATTGGAACGTATGCAAGCAATTGCTCAGGCATTCAATATGCAGCATTATCAATTTTCAAATCCCAAACAAAAAATGCCAGAATTCGATGAATTGCCAGAACGAACTCAACGAAGAATAGCTTTTAGAAAAGAAAAAGGAACTTATACCCCGGAATCAAAGAATTCGACCACTATAAATGATAAAATTGCAGTTGCACTCTCCTTCTTAAAAGTTAACGAGAAATTTTTGACAGAAAAAATTGCTATGCAGATTAACGCAGTTGATTCTGATACAATTTTTACAACAACTTTAGTAGGCGACCGACTTGCAAAATCGTTTTCTAAGTATGTAGAAAAGACAACGGAAAAAATTGAAGAGAAAGATGGAAAGAAAAAAAAGGCTGGAGCTAAACCATTTTTTTACAAAATGAAAGCGAGTATTCCAACCACAGAACTAAAAGAATCAATTAAGGTTCTCGGAAATTATTGGTTTGAAAGTTTTAAAGAATTCGAAGAGAGGTCAAATAAAGAATAAAGACCAATTATATAGATAAAACCTTAATTAAATTATGTTTTCAATAGAAATTATATTCATGTATATGATCTGGGGTAGCTTCTTAGCGATAGTATTATATGGACTTTATAGAGTTCTATTGGCTCTATTAGAAAATATTTGTCAGCTAAAAATGACCATAATGCCGCTATTCGCGAACAAAATCAGGCCTTAAAAAAAATAGCTTCCACTATCAGAGAATCAAATGATAAAAACGGAATACCGCTAGAGATAATTTAATATGAAGAAACTAGCCATAGCCCTATTTTTTCTCTCACTGATTACAGTAGCATATGGAAAGGGAGTGACTAATACCACCACACAGATCATTACGCAATCCTCTTAGTGCTCACCTCTTAGAATCTTAACGAAGAGATAATGTAGAGGCAGTATTACATGAGATATTTAGATGACTCTATATGATATACTTTGCATTTACGAAGTAGCAGTGGATAAACAGAATAAAGATAGACATCAGTCGCATCTCTTTAAAATTGATGATGAGTAGTACAAGAATAATAACAGATAATATGAGTGATATTTTACGCAAAACAGAATAATGAATATAAGAGGTAATAATTACGAAATAAGAATATTGCTAGATAGTGTTTCCGAAATTAAGGTCAATAAAACAATTCCTTATATAGGAAGCAAATCTTATACAGATAGCTTTCAAATAAAAAATAATGAAATCATATTAATTTGTAAAAGATCTTCAAAAATCAAATTACAAGATATTTTTTACAATAATAATAGCAGTTTGAATAATCAAATTATTAAATCGCTATTGTATTATTATGGAATAACGAGCTCACTATGTAAAATACTTACAATAACCGTATCTAGATCTGCCTCAAAGGGCATCTTAGAAAATTACGAATTAGAAAAAGACGATATTCTACAGGTTTTCAGTGATAATAGGACTTTATTATATAAAATCGATGCAAATCAATTAGATTTTATCCTTGAAGAGACGCCAAAATCATACTCTTTAAGGAATAGTCTATCTCACTATTTTATTGGTTATGTAAAAGATAAATCCTATGTGAAATTTGAGAAGTATTGGAAGTCGTTTAATGCTTTATATAAGAGCATCACTGGAAAACAACAAGATAAAGAGGCTCTCCGGGATCTTAGAGCATTTTCAATGACTCATGTAAACAAGATGGTCTTTTCAGATAAAACCACAAACGATATATCTAAAGGTGAGATAAAAAGACTATCTATAAGATCATTTATATTGAAAGATTTCCCTACAAATAGCAAGACTGCCGAATTTATTGGATTCATTAATAGATATACAGATAATCGTATTCTAGACTCTATAAAAGATAGAAACTATGGTATACAAAAAGATTTTTTGTCGATTGCAGAAATAACATCCTTAGATAATCATATTTCTAATAATACTACGACCAAAAACAATATAGAGTTAACCTTTTTTTTAACCGGAAGGTTCGGCTATGCCATTAGAAACCAGATTTTCCACGCTGAAAAAATTGACAATGAATTTAGGATCTCAAGAACAAAAAGCATTGACGATATTGATTTAGTGAACAAAGTTTTCGGTGCCTATATAATAGATTTATTTAACCTCGCGTAAAGCTGAAAGAAAAATCTTAATAGTCAGAAAAATGATCAACATAGATAAAGCATTTAATACAGAAAACAGGAGTATTTACGAATACTTTGTACAGCCGGGGGTTGGTTTTTACATACCGCTTTACCAACGTGAATACAGCTGGGACTCTTCAAATATTGAACAGTTATTAGAAGATATATCCAAAGGCATAGAAGACTTATCTGATGATAGTACAGAAAATCAAATCCGCTTCTTGGGTACTATTATTACTGTTACTGAATCCGATAAAAATAATATTCAACCACAGGATACCAAGGCTCTGCCCCCTGCTATTGAAAAAGTTATTGATGGACAGCAACGACTTTCGACTATTTCTCTTATAGCGACACTACTTTATAAACAAATCACTGTTATAGAAGAACGTCTTGAAAAAGCTGCAAAGAAACTGGAAAACCCATACGAGAAAGACGAGATTGTATCCGAAATCAAAGAGGCTTGTAAAGATTGGAAAAAGAAGCTACAGAACGTATTTGGTGTCGACCTAAACAGAGGTAATCCATCAATAAAGCCGAAAATAATTCGTGGCAACCTTGACAAATGGGTAATGCGTGAAAATCAGAATGAGAGTTATCTATCCCAAATTGCTAGCTATCTATCTGCTTTTATTGAGCATTTCTTTAACAATGGAGATATGCCTTCATTTGACAAACAGTCCAATGCCGGGAGAAATCTTAAAGATATTTATGCTTGGTTAACTAAGCGGGTTGCATTAGCACACTTGGATAACTCTGAATTTTGTGATGCTAAATCTATCTTTGAAAAAATAGATGAAGATAATCTTTGGCAATATGAACGTCCTGTATTAAGAGAGATATTGGAGATTGGAGATATCACGGATAAGAATACTTTTTCTTATCATCTATCTTCTTTGATACAAACGTTTTCTGTATGTCACTATTTGCTAGACCGTTGCTGTTTTACTATCATAAAACCAGCTAATGATGATTGGGCATTCGATATGTTTCAATCTTTGAATGCGACAGGTACCCCATTGACGGCAATTGAAACATTCAAGCCTGTAGTCGTACAGGCGATTACAGATTTTAAAGACTCGCCTGAAAATGAATACTTCACGAAAATCGAAAGAGCATTTGAAAATTTATCAAGTGCGGCTCAAAAAAGCAAACTAACAAACGAGCTACTAACTTCTTTTGCTCTGCCTGTTGAAGGCAGAAGGCTAGCTACCCACTTTAGTGCTCAGCGCAAATGGCTTGCAGCTATCTATGGGCAACTCCATGCTATTGCGGATAAAACAGAGTTTATTAAATATTTTGGTAACTATACTGAGTTCTACGACGACGTATGGAATAAATATAAAGGTAAAGACAACACACCGTTAGCCATACTTGGGAATAGCACTGATGGAGATTTGGCATCCCTATTACTTTTGTTTCTTAAAGAAAGTAATCATAAAATGGCTATCACCTTTTTGGGCACTTTCTATAACAAGCTAGTTGAAGGAGAACCGAATTCAGCTTCAAATTTTATAGCGGTAATAAAAGCAGTTTCGGCTTTTTACATAATCTGGAGAGCAAATCAATCTAATTCTGGACTTGATGACGCATATCGTACCTATTTCCGAGGTTCTTTAAAACTAGAGATTGAAAGTCATACTTGGTTAGATAAAGATTCTTTCGATGTATCTAAAATAAAGCAGTACTTCAGAAATATTTTACCTAAAGACAAAGAGGATTGGTTAGCAAAAGCAAGCTTATACTGCGGTTATAATACGTCTTATAGTGTTTCGAAATTTGCTTTATTCAACGCGGCCCACGATACCATTCCTGATAGTGATAATCCGGGATTATTCAAAAAATCAACAGAAGGTACAATTAACTACTTAAGACTTGAAAAATGGATCAGTGAAGAGCTTGACTCGATTGAACATATTGCACCTAAAACAAATAAGGGAGATTGGAGTGCTAGCCTTTACGAAGAAGATGAACTCTACAATAATCTTGGTAATCTGACTTTATTACCAAGAGGCGTCAATACTAGCGCTAGTAATAAGGGATGGAAAGAAAAGTTAATTTACTATAAACACCTCGGAGAAACGGATCCAGATCGTTTGATCGAGCTAACGAACAAAGCAAAGGCCGATGGTATTCCTTTAAAAGAAGGAAGTCTTGAAATACTTCAGAAAGCAAAACATGCAGCTCATATAAGGCCGTTATTAATTTTCCCTCCTGAACAAGAATGGGATGCGGCTATCGTTAAAGCTAGATCTAGAAAAACATTAGATGCACTTTGGGATAGAGTAATTGGTTGGTTAGAGTAACATTAAAATCTAGATATTATGCTCAAAAATTGTGATTGGTCAGCTGATAGAGATTACAAAACTGGATCGGAAGATGATCCGAGGCAATTTTATTTTGAAGGGTTATTTAATAGCTCAGAATTCCATTTGTTATTAGGCTACTTCAGTTCTAGTGCTATCCATTTATTAGCTCCTGGCTTTGCAGCTTTCATAAGTAAGGGTGGGAAAATGCGTATGGTTATTAACCATTTACTTTCAGCAAATGACAAAGAAGCATTCGAGAAAGGACAACAGAACACTGTATCTAATGGTCTATTTGACTTAGATGATATAGTCGGACTTGCTGATACTTTGGACGAGTACAACAAACATTTCTTTGATTGTCTTGCATATTTGATTTCTACCAAACGCATAGAATTTACCATAATAAAGCCTAAAGAAGGTAGAGGAATCGCCCACTATAAGTCAGGAGTTTTTTCTGATGGCAGCGACTATGTGGGCTACAAAGCCTCATGCAACTTTACTTGGAATGGCCTTTCGGAGAATTTGGAAGAATTACAGGCTTTCTTGAGCTGGGAAGAAGAGCGATCTATAAAACTGATTAATAAACAGCTTCAGGTTATCGACTCCTACTTTTCCCAATCCAATGAAGATGTGGAGTATCTTTCTGCTGATAAAATCGAAGTTGCTATTGTTGATAATTTTGGTTCGAAAGATATTAATGAGCTACTTATACAAGAGAAGGAGCTTTTAACAAAAAAAGAAAGTCTCTGGCTAAGTCCCAAAACACAAAAAACCATCGAAAACTTCTACAACGAGATAGATCAAGTAAAATCCGCACCTAAATTCCCTTATAAAGAAGGACCTAGAGAATATCAGAAGAATGCATTCGAAAATTGGAAAAACAATGAGCAAAAGGGACTTTTCGCAATGGCTACTGGTACAGGAAAAACCATTACTTCTCTCAACTGTCTTCTAGAGATTTATAAAAAAACGGGGTATTATAAAGCTTTAATCTTAGTCCCGACAATTACTCTTGTAAACCAATGGGAGAATGAATGTAAGAAATTTAACTTTTCCTCGATAATAAAGGTCTATTCAAAAGCGAATTGGAAAAACGATGTTGCAGCTATCTTAACTCGTGAGAAGTTATCAGAACCAAAGGACATATCTTACATTTTGATTTCAACATATGCGTCTTTTGTCAAAGAGAATACCTTTCAAGAGCTTAACAAACTACCTTACCAAACCTTGTTGATTGCAGACGAGTGTCATAATATGGGGTCTGGCCGTCTATTAAAAAGACTGGACGAGATTGTTTTTAAAAGACGTATTGGTCTTTCAGCAACGCCAGAGAGACAATACGACGAAGATGGGAATACTAAGCTTTTTTCTTTCTTTAACAGTGAAAAAGGGTATACTTATGAATATTCTATGAGAGAGGCTATTGAGAATAAGATACTCTGTCGATATTATTATTATCCGCACCTCGTCCGTCTTACAGATTCCGAAATGAAAGATTATATGGATTTGTCTATCAAGATCTCCAAATATTACAATAACAATTCTGAGACATTTTCAAATAATCCTATCTTGACAGCGCTATTATTGGCTCGAAAACGAATCATACATAAAGCTTATAATAAAATAACCACATTTAAGCGTATTATAAATCAAGAGTATTCAAAAAAAGGGACGCTAAAATACACGCTTGTCTATGTCCCAGAAGGAAATGATCCGAACGACTATTTTGAAACCGATCTATTTTTAGAAAATGAAGAAATGGGCACTGATGGTGATGCTGTTCATCTAATCGATGTGTTCACTGGCGCGGTCAAAGATACTGGGGAACGAGTAACTACAAAACAATTTATTTCCGGAACCAAGGATAAGGAACTAGTATTAGAGCAATTTGCTAATGGCGAGATAGATGTCTTAACTTCTATGAAGTGTTTGGATGAAGGAGTAGACGTACCACGAGCCGAACTCGCAATTTTCTGTGCTAGCACAGGTAATCCAAGACAATTTGTGCAACGTAGAGGGAGAATACTACGGACACATAAAGACAAAGAGTTCTCATATATACACGACTTGGTTGTTATACCCCAACTAAATGAAAATAGTGAAAGCTATAATATGGAACGAAACATGCTAAAAAGTGAATTAGCTCGTGTTAAAGACTTCTCTTTGCTTTCTGAAAACAGCTCTTATACACTAGACGTACTTTTAGATATTATGAACCATTATAATTTAAATCTTTACAATAATGAATAACCAGGATAAAATGTTACAGCTCGTTCTTTCGGATGATAAGCTCTATAAACTTTATGAGTACAATTTAGAGGATTACACATCAATAGATGACGCTTTAGATTCTGATAATCCAATAGTTGCTGTTGTAGCGAAGATTATAAAAGGAATATCGGGAAACCCAGATAAAGGAATACATAAAGAAGTATACAACGAAGTAATCAACTATCTAAATCAGAATATACTATGATTATCAAAGAAATAACTATAGAGAATTTTAGAAGTTATTATGAGACAAATACAATAAAGTTCAATGACGGTTTGTCTATACTCATTGGTGATAATGGCGATGGAAAAACGACCTTCTTTGAGGCTTTAGAGTGGTTATTTGATACATCAAAGCAAAATCTTGATTCACGGTTAATCTCCGAGAAGAAAATTTCGGAAATGACAGAGGATGAAAGCTCATTACTTCGTGTAGCAATGATATTCGATCACGACGGAGAAAAAATTGTAGAGAAGTCCTTCATATTTACTAAAGACTCTGAGGGGAAAATTAAAATAAGTGATTTTCAATTTAAAGGATTTGAATCCAATGGATCTGAACGAGTACCGGTACAAGGTGGAGTATTACTAGACCGATGCTTTGAAGCTGCAATAAGAAAGTATTGCCTATTTAAAGGAGAAGAAAATCTTAATGTATTTAATGATGTTGAAGCATTGAAATATCTCATAGACACTTTCTCAAATATTAAACAATTTGACCCCTATTACACAGAAGATGAGAACAATCAAGGCTTTACGGAATATGCAGAACAACTATCTCGAAAAGCATTTGAAAAAGCGATGAAATCTGACAAGCAGAATTCTCAACAAGAAAGAGAGCTCAGCACTCAAATGGAAAATTTTCGGAGAGACCTTAGCAATGTAAGACAAAGATTGCGAAGTAATCAAGAGAATGTAACGACGTATTCAGGTAAACTAGATGAGCTAGAAAATAGTAAAGAAGCGAGTGAGCTTCTTAGAAGTATCAATTCGCGATTGACCTCATTAAAGGAAAAAAAGGGGCAAATAGAACGTGTAATAAACGAAGATTACTCTATTAAATTATTAGATAATCTTTGGATTCTATCAGACTTTCAGTCCGTTTTTGCAGAATTTCAGGATAAAGTTTCAAAATTCAGCAAAGAAAAAAGAAAATTAGAGAGAGAAGAAGAAAGATTAAAGGGGAAAGAAGAGTTAGCAAAAGAAATCTCTCAAGGTTTTATTCCTCTTTCTGCAAATGTCCCTGATAAAATTTCGATGCAAGAAATGGTTAGTGAGTTTGTTTGTAAAGTTTGCGGACGTCAAGCTCCTGAAGGCTCTGAAGCGCACGATTTTATGGTTAATAAACTTAAAACTTTAATTGAAAGTCAGCAAGCTAACGAAAAAGAAGTTTCAAAACCACTATTCCCAAATAATTTTGTTAAAGAGCTTGAACAGAAAAGCAATGCCTTAGAGTATAATGCTAGCGATATTAATAATCTGCTCAACATTATAAAGGACAATATTGAATTTAATGATGCTCGGAAAGCTGAAGCTAACAAAATTCAAGAAAGTATAGTAGTAGAAGAAGAAAATAAGAAAAAGCTATTGGCACAAAATGATGGTTTGACAGAAGATCAACTTCAAAATGCATATATAAATATCAGCACTTGGTACGAGAACAAAAATAAATCTGAAGTCCAAATCAGTATTCTCCAAAGAGAGGAAGAAGATCTTGAAAGAAATTTAGCTAAAATTCAAAATCAGTATGAAAACTTAGCTAAAGATTCACATGCGGAGATATTCAGAAAAATTCATAGTGCCTTGGATAAAATAAAAATAGCTTTCAAAAATGCCAAGCAAACTAATACTCAAGAGTTCTTAATGCAACTAGAAGAGCGAGCAAATAAATATCTTGAAGAGTTAAATATGGATGGCTTCTATGGAATTATTAGAATTATTAGAACTCATGACGGCCGAGCGAATATTGCTTTGCAAGATAAAAATGGGACTTTAATTTCTAACCCAAATCAAGCTTTAAAAACGACCATGTTCATGTCTGTACTATTTGCAGTATCTGACCTTACATCGTTAAGAAGAGAAAATGATTACCCGCTGATTTTTGATGCGCCAACGAGTTCGTTTTCTTATCAAAAGGAAGGAGATTTCTTTAAGGTTATATCAAAAATAAACAAGCAATGTATAATTTTCACCAAAAGCTTTTTAACGGAAAACGGCACACTAGATAACGATAAAATCGCAGCTCAAAATTGTACCATATATAGAGTAGAAAAACAACGTCCTTTCGATGACAAAGACCTATCAACAATTCATACAAAACTAACTTTAATAAAGGGATAAAATGGCTAAAGAAAACTTATACGATACATGGGCAAGGAGAAATCCATTGTTTGAAGTGCACTTTGAGGAAATCCTTTTAAGACAGTTTACAGAGTATGGTGGAGGTAATGTTGAGTCTATGACAAACAAAGGCAAAATATTTGGTGCAGGTTATGAATTATATATTTATGCCTTCTTTGTTGGATTATATTCAAATGAAAGTAAAGAGTTGAAAGGAGATACAAAAAGTCTAGGACAACCAATCCAATTTTGGGGCAATTTGGAGTCGAAAAAATTCAGAAGAGCATACCCAAAGATTAGAGAATATATCTTTGCCGCATTAATAGCGAGAACAGATGAGTTGGACCTGCTAGCACTTGAAAAAGGCGAAATAACTGTTCGAAAAGCCGTTGACTTTCTAATTGACACAATGGAGAAATATGCGAACTACGGTTTTCATCAAATTCAAGAGAAGTTAAAAGAAAATCCAAACTATTTCTATAAAAGTACGGGGTTCCTTGATGTTGTATTAGATTTGGTAAATACAACTGTAGAGAAAGATCAGGAAGGGAAGCTTGAAGAATTATAGTGGATATATATCCACTATAATTCTACATTCTAAATGTTTTTAAATATTCTATGGCTTCATCCAAAGTATCACAGATGACATCGGCCGATTCATGACATATGGCAAAATATCGGAAAAATGATTCGTCTACCTTAGATCGATCATCAATTAGAATTATGAGCTTATTTTTTGCTTTAGCATATCCAATTTCTAATGCTAAGCCATAACCGGATGGATTATTTTCAGACATATAGCCAAGTAGTATATCACACTTATCAATATGGAAAAGATCCCAATAAGTGTACTTACTCGGCTCTTCAAGATCATGTGTCTGCGGGTTATAGATGGAAAAATCATTCATTAGTTTACCAATTACTAAATCATGCCACCCTCCTTTAAATCCCCCAGCTAAATAGATCGATCTTTTACTCTTTATCATTTTTATTTTTTTCTCTTGCTACGAACAAATTAAATGGCATTGCATATTCCGATGATATGCACCCAGGGATTCCGGCGATATGCACCCAGTTTTAGTTCCTGTGCTTTTTGTTCAGCATGACAAAGTTACCTTTTTTTACGTAAGCTTTCACCTTTTATAGTAAAGCGGTGTGCCGTATGCACAATCCTATCGAGTATGGCATCGGCTATTGTCTGCTCGGGGAAGATGTCGAACCATGCTGCCACGGGCAGCTGGCTGACGATGATGGTCGATTTTCTTGCATGCCTGTCCTCGATTATTTCCATGATATCATTCTGCTGCTGGCCGTCCAGCGCGGTCAGTCCGAAGTCATCGAGGATGAGCAGATCCGCTTTTGCCAGCTTTTCCAGCCTTTTGATCAGTGCTCCCTCCAGTCTGGCGACTTTTAGAGCAGGCAGTAACTTTTGGGTATTGTAGTACATCACCGAGTAGCCCTGCCTACAGGCCTGATGGCCCAGAGCCGTTGCCAGCATGGATTTACCAACGCCCGTAGCGCCGGTTATCAGGATGGATTCTCCGTTTTTGATGTAGTTTCCCACGGCAAGTGTGCTGAGCATACCCGGGTCGATCCCCCGATGCCCTCCTGTATCGATCTGCTCCAGAGATGACGTGTAGCGGAAGTTTGCATTCTTGAGCAGCCTGCTGTAGCGGTTGTTCCAGCGGACATCGCTTTCGGCCTGTATCAGCATCTGCAGGCCATCGATCAGCGAGAGTTCATGTATTTTCCGGGTCTCATAAAGGGTCTGTAGGCATCCGGCCATACCCGATAGCCGTAATGCCTGTAGCTTTGATTTTTGTTCTTCCATTTTTTGATGTTTTATCTGATTATGTAATTAACTGTAGTAGCCCTTGCCCCGGATATTTTCGTGCCGGGGCAGTAAAACGGTCTGTTCCGAGGTCTGCTGTGCCCTGGAAAGGGCACACTGCCGTATGATCCCGCTCAGGCGTTTATAGCCCAGCAGATCATTGTCGTAGGCTATACTGCAGGCCTCTTCAAAGATATCCGGCGGGGTCTTGCGCTGCAGCTGGAGCAGCCCGTCACAGGTCCTGAATGCCAGTTCGGGGATATTCTCCGTATCAAAGATGCGCCGGATCAGGCGGGCCAGCCCGGCAGAGCGCTGCGCTGCCAGACCGATGTAGTAGTCCGGGCTACGGCGCATCTGGTGTCCGCTGTTGGAGGCAAAGTGCTCCTGACGGGTCGTGTATCCCGCGCCCATCTCCCGTGGATGCACGGCGATCTTTTTCCCCTCGCAGTAGATACTGACCAGTGTGCGGGTATAGATGACCTGCGTCTTCTTTCCGATATAGGCAAAGGGCACCGAATAATGTCGGCTGTCACGCCCAAGAAGGACGCAGTTGTTGGTGTTTACCGTCAGCTCCGCATAATACCGTTTTTCAAAGTGTTTTTCGGGAAGGGGCCTGAGCAGGTGCCTTTCATCAGCAAGGAACCGCTCCTGCCGGCTTACGGGTTCACGCTGCATACGGGTCTGGTTATGCTCGCGTACTTTTTCCATGATCGCCGCATTGAGCTCCGAGAGGGAGAAAAAGACCCTGTTGCGAAGCTTGGCGAACACACGGCGGTAGATCAGCCGTACGCTGTTCTCGGCATGGGGCTTGTCCCGGGGTTTACGGGGTCTTGCCGGAATGACCACCAGCCCATAGTGTTCGGCAAAGTCCTCCATCACTTTGTTCAGTACCGGTTCGTATTTATCGGCCCGGATAACGGCCGCTTTCAGATTGTCCGGGACGAGTACCTGAGGTACGCCTCCAAGATGTTCCAGACATTTTCCCAGCGCATATAGAAAGTCGTCGGTGTGCTGGGTGGGAACGGCCATGGCGAAGGTATAATTGGAGTATGGGAGGACGGCAACCAGCACCTGTACCTTGATGATCTCCCCACTGTCGCGGTCAATATAACCCGGCGTATCGCCCACAAAGTCAACCTGTAATCGGTGTGCCGGGTCGTGCTGGAAGACCGCGCTGCCCCTGCGGGCTACCGATAATTGGTTCAGATGGTGACAGAACTGCGAATAACCGTAGCCATCAGGGTGCTCCGCACGGTACTCTTCCCAGAGCAGTTTGCGGGTAACGTGTTTGCGGCCGAGTTCTTTTTCCAGATATGGTATAAGAGGCTTGAAGTCTTCGAAACGGTCCTGTAGGTAGGCGGGGGATCCTGCCGTAAAAAGCCTCTCCAGAACAGGTTCTTCCATATCCAGCAGTTCTCCGACAGGGCGGCTGATGACCTGTAACTTCTGGACATAACGGTTCACCGTACCCTTATAAAGACCGATCTGCTCGGCAATCTTACGGTTGGACAGCCCCTGGAGATGTAAACGGAGTAATTGTTTTATCGTGCTCATTCTTTTTGTTTTTCCTGCCATATGCCTTTTCTTGATGGAATTGGCAATTAAACAAAAAGCACAGAAAATAATAGGGTCCAACTGGGTGCATATCCTCCGGAATCGCTGTTTATGTAGATCAAAACAACGGTTATCGTGCCTTTTCTGGGTGCACATGCTCCGGAATCGTCCCGGATCTATACCCCGATCCACCTGCTGGGTGCATATCCTCCGGAATCACGACGGAGCAGCTCCGAATTTCTCCCTAAACAGCTCCCTTTACGCTGTTTTTGGGTGCATAAATGCCGGAATGGCAGAGATATCAGCTCCTTTTCAGCCTGGATTAACAGCCGGATATTGGGTGCATATCCTCCGGATTATGCATGCATTGTCATAGCAATCCTATAAAACTTATCTCTCGGTTCTCTCAATAAGAAATATGCCCCTACAAGAAGCAAATAAAACAGGATATAAGTAGTCCCCGTTTTAAACAAATCAATTTGTGACCATTTACAGTTAATCAATGTAAATATAATGCCTAGACAACCAATTATTAATGAAACCAAACCGGTGTGTCTTGATAGCTCTGATCTAAATGTAAAAGTATATATTTTCTGATCTGCCTCAGGGACGTAACTCATTACTATATTTCTCAAACCTCGTACATCAATAGTTTCCAAGTCCTTATTAAAAGACTCTTGTTTAGGGTCCTTTTCACCCATTAATCTCTTTGATTCTTTGAAAACTATAGAAGAGGAAATTGGGCTTAAGATCCGTTTGTTATACGAATTATTTCCTCTAATTTTTTCTTTAAGATCACCTAAACCATAGATGATATATCCTAGTACATAGGAAATAACTATCAATATTACAATTTCATTTCCATGGAAAAATGCGGGAATAGCAATATTATAAGATTCATTCGTGAAAAACAAAACCAAAATAACTAAATACAATCCTGGAATTAAATATCCAATAATATCCCAAATGAATTCCTTAAAAGAGTCAAAAAACGATCTAAATCCGTCCATAATTGGTCTCTATACAAAACACGCGATACATCCATCACCTTCGTCGGTAAGGATATCCATTAATAAATTAGAGTTGGCGTCTTTAGCTTTGGCAGCACGCTCCTGCCGTTTGATATAATCTCGCTTAATCTGAGCTACGCGCTCCGGTTGAGCGAGATCTTCTAACCGCTCATCCATCCAAGTATATCCTTGTTTCTCGTATTCGATCGCTTTTGCAAAGCGATTAGGGTGCTGCTCCAAAAGCCATACCCACTCTATCTTTTGCTGGAAAAAGCAAAAGAAACAGCCCGAACGTGAACGTGCATAGGTTCCCTTCTTGCCATCTACTTCGAACTCTATAGGCTCGTAATATGCAGGTACACCAACCCCGCTCTCACGTAACAGGTTAAAAATATCTTCTTTAATAAGGATATCGGTATTGTCTAATAATGGGAAATAATCTTCTGAAGCCATAGGCCGATCCGTCATCTTCAGAAAACCGTATATTACCTTATTAAATAAAGCGGTATCGAGATCCAATAACAACTGCACCTTATTGTCCAATAAAAAAGACCTACTTAGCTCCCTTTGTATTACTTCGTAGATTCGAACAGGAATACTTTGATTGCTATGTTCCAGATATAGTCTTTCTACTAAATCTATATTGACATTGTCAAAGACCTGTTTCATTACATCGACAGACCAGATATTCTGCCGAAAAGGAAATATAGACTGTATATTGCTCTTGGTGGAGATATAGCCCTCACGATTCTCATCGCCACGGATACCTACATAGGATATTACCAGATCATCCCCCACGTATTGCTCGAAGGGTTCCAACTTTAGCTTATTGGTACACCAACGAGATTGTGAGGAAGGCAAATAACCTCCAAAGATTTCATAAAAGTGATCAAAGGGATTCTCGTGACTTTCATTAGCGGCCTCAAGCAGATGAATCTTCTTACCTAGGTATATCTCTAAGTTGTCTATGAGTTGGTAGGTCTCGTCTAGTTCCTTGCCCGTATCGGTGGTATAATACTCAATATCGAGGTCGGGATAGTTTATCTTCATATAAATAGCCAAGGCGGCAGAATCCTTGCCCCCTGATATCCCCATAACATGTCTTACCCGTTTACCCATCGCAAAACTATTTTTTATTTTTTTAGCTCTTCTTCTAATAAGCGAGCTAAAATAAAGATATTTAAATTTTTGTCGTCGGTCAATTCTTTCGTCAACTTTTCTTGACGTTTGCTGACGTCTTTTAGCTTTTGTTGATTTATTTTGACAATACGGCTCTGTGAACCTGAGTGAATGTTGGTAAGCTGTACCTTGAATGTCTCTAATAGATCATCATCGGAAGAGTTTTTGATGATATCGGTATAATTGTCCAACTCCTCTACCGCTTCTTTCAACTTACGGTACAAGGTATCTTCTTCGAAGTCTTGGATATTATCCAACGACTTGGAATTGATAGCCTGTGCAATGGAGTTGAGCCATGCATTCTTATCGTCTAAAGGTGAATTAAGACGCATCAAAAATGTCTTCAATTGCGGAGGCAGCAAATCTTTCTTTGCCTTCGCAAAGCGATTCTGCAACTGAGCGCGCCATTCCTCAAATGTAACAGCATCTCTTAAACCTATTATATCTTTGCGTATATAGTTCTCAAAGCGCTCCAATAATGCTTCATAAGAAGTCTGTATCTCCTTAATACTACGACGTAACTCCTCGAAGTAAACTTCTAGCTTGTCGGCTGAATCATTAAGCTCTACTAAGCTATACCCTAGTGCCTGTGGAAAGTCTTCAAAGAAGGACTTTTCAGGATCAGTTGCTTTTGTGATGGCATCGCGTAACCGCTGTGAGTCCTTGGTAATACTCTTGGTCTGCTTGGCATAGGCTGGCAGATCTTTATAAAAGGTTAAGAAAGGAACGATAGTATCAATAAACCCTTTCTTAGAAAGCTCGGTAGTCGCGGCTTGGCTCAATAGGTCGCGGTAATAGTTAAATACCTCGAGGCGAACTCCCTCTACATGGAACGCTTTGACACTGTATTGCTCTGGCTTACGGATAATGAGTTCTAAAGTATCTCCTGTCAACTGTGGGATAAAGCGTGTCCCTTCGTAATATAAGGCGTAGCTGTCACGCTTGGTTAACAAGAATAGAGGCAATAAGAAGTCTAATAAACCCTTCTTAATCTTGAAAGGACGTACGGAAACCTCATTGACAAAGTCTTGAAGGTTTCGCTTGGCCTGCTTGCTAGAGTTTAAGAAATTTAAAAACGCTTGCCAAATAGCCTGGAAAGATGTCGATGTAGGATCGGTCAATTGCCACTCGCCACCTATCTGTTGATGAAAACCATTCTGTCTAAGCAGGGATAAATATATCGTCTTGTCTGGTGGAAACAAGTGCTTCTCGTAGCCAACATCTTCTATACATTCTTGATCTATGATATTCCCTAATAAAGTACGTCGAGCTGCTGAAATCTGAGAGGACAATTTATTCTTATTGACCATCTCATTCTTATAGACTGGGCTATGAGGATATATCTCTTTAGCAACCTGGCTTAAGAAGGTGTTAAATTCTTTCCAATTGGAAAGTTGATCATTGATCTTTACTCCCTTGAAATATACCGCTATGGTCTCGCTATTCATACTCTGCAAATTATCCATTACGGACTGTTGCAGCTGGTGAGAACCATAGGCGAACGAAGCATTGAACTCTTTGACCGCTATACGGTCGCCTTCGTATTTCTTACGGGCTGCTTCTACACTACGTAGATAATTAATCTGATCGACTATATCTGCGGTGTTTTTATAATATATGTACAGAACAGCTTCAACTTGCTGAGAAGAAACCAACTGTATACTCTCTTCGGAAGATATACTCGGGAATACCAGATTGATGATGCCATCAATATCGCCTTTGGGTATATCAGAAATCGGCTCTTCAGTTAGTCTAAACTGAAAGTACCGCGGTGTACCTGTTTCTAAAAAGTGCTTCTTTGCTAGTAATGTCGGAAATGTAAAGAACTTATTTAACGATCGGATATTATGCTCCACTGACAACTCTGATCGAGCCTCTTCGATCGCTTCTTCTATATCGACATCGGTACCTTCAAATAGTATATATCTATTTTCCTTGATACGGAAACGCACAATGCCGAAGTTTTGCAGTTTGTGTAGGGCTGTCTTTACGTTACAGCCTTGGGTCAGGGTTAAATAGCGTGTAACGAAGCTTTCGTCGATCTCCATCGACTTCCGTGAAAATAATTGAAGTAAACCTATTACTTTGACACAAGCGATAGCGTGTATAAGTTCATCGTCTTGAAATAGTCCCTCTGCCCGCTGAATGGAATCCTGCATCAGCTTCCATAGACGAAAGTCTGGATTGCGCTGCGCAGTGATAATACTATAATAATGATACAATAGGTAATCAAATACCTCGACCAAATTATAAAATGGAGCTTTGGCATCGCTACCTATAAACTGCTTGATCCCCTTGTAATCCTCAGAATCTAAAAATGTAAAAAGAGAGCGGTCATTCTGCCCATAGCGCTGTAGCGCTAAAGTCATGACACTACCTGCTAATAGCTCCAAAGGATATAGCTTTTTAGCGACCTTGTCATCAAAATAATCGGTAAGTGGAAATGCTTTGGCCTCGCGTACAATATCCAACAGAGAGGAGACGTCTTTAGTTGGTACTTTGCCTTTTTTTAGAAGATCTAAGCGATCTGCTGCAATAAGTAACAACTGCTCGGCAGGAACGTTAAAGCCTATCTCTTTGAAGCGTCCTTTGACTTTGATCCATTCATTACGTTGGGATTCGGACAACGAAAGTGCATAGCCAGAAAAATCTTGATGCTGTGTCGTGATCAGGATGACATTACCTTTGTCATTATTGATGTATTCGGTAAGCTGCTGTAAGAAGTAAAAATCCTTTTCCGGATTGTTCTTGGCTGCATACTCTAAGAATTTACCAAACTCATCAATCCGTATGATTAACCCTACCTGTTTATCTTTCAGTTTAGAGGCTCGCTTTTGTAAAGCGTCGAAAACTTGACCAACTTCGCATTTGAGTTCTTTTGAAAAAGCCTCCTCTAAAGAGATAAACTCTCCAACTAGATCTAAAGTCTCGTATTGAGAATATCCTTTGATAAAATAATCGAAATGATCGAAATACGCTCCACCATGTAGAACAGCGCGCTCTAATGCCCAAAGGAAGGTGGATTTACCAGTACCATAAGCTCCAATAATGGAAAATGAACGCATTGAGGACTGTGAAGATTGCACAATCTGCTCGAATGTAAGCTGCCCATTGATCGTGCGAACGTAGCTGATCTCACGGTCCTTGTCACGGATAATGTTTACGGAGGGAGAAAAACTAGTTGTCTGCATGTTCTGGGGTATAATAGTTGCGTAAAATTTTGTACTTATCTAAATCTACTTTTAACTGTAAAACCTGATTACCAGCTGTCTCGGAGAACGTAGAATAGGTAGACGGAAGAGTCTTCAAGATATCTACTAGTGTAGATTCTGTCAGTAGGAATACATTACCTAAGGCATTCGGATTGTTTGCCAAATGACCTAGGTTGATACTCGTACCTAAATCGCTATCAAGGATGACAAATAGAATAGCTTGTATCGGAATCCGCTTGGCTAATAATTGAAACCGGAAAACATCAACGAGATTGTCGTCTTCGTCTAACTGCTTGGAACTAGATAGTAATCCGAGTTCTTGTAATACATTGCTGGAAGCTTCTTCGATGTCTGATCCCTCCTGACTCAAGTAGTTGCTCAAGAATACTTTTATGTCTGAATCGATAGTCTTAGGACTGAAATTCTGTTCGTTCTCTGCACATACGCGTAGTATGAAACGCTTGAGATGTGCTCGATTGAATTCGGATCGCTCTCTACGGAATGTATTAAATACTAAACTGTATATAGAGGCTTTCTCATTTTTTAGCACTTGATAATGCAGCAGCCATAATGTCAAAGGATCTTCCAAATACGGATCGACTCCATTGTCGCCAAATATAAAATCAGCAAATTCTGTTGTATGATCCGTTTCATCTATAATACCAAAAGCTTTTAGCCAAAAGCGGATTGAAGTAACCATGTTTTTTCCGACACCGAGATCCACCACAGCATCGTCATCCGTAAAGCTTTTTCCAGCACGCACAAAGTCATATCCTTTCTTTAGCCAATATATTTTACACGAAAAGGTTTCGTGTCCTGAAAATGATAATTTTGCCATTAATAATTCTTACACCTCTATTTAGAAAGCCATTGCTCTCAATCGAGTTATGATTTGTTTAACCGCCTCTACGGTTTGTTTAATTTCTTCTTCTGTATTGAATCTTCCTAAGCTAAACCGGATGGAGTTATTAGCTTCGTCCTTAGTTAAGCCCATCGCTTGCAACACATGAGAAGGTTCCATCACAAAAGAGTGACATGCTGAACCATTGGACACACAAATATCTTTTAACCCAAGTAAAACAGCTTCATTGTTAACACCATCGAAACGAATATTGCTTGTAGTATAGATTCGTTGTTCTTGGGATCCATTCAGCTTTGCTCCTTCAATTGTTAATAACTGTTGTTCTAATGTATCACGTAATTTCCCTATACGCTCTTTATCTTGGCTCATTTGTAAAGCTGCAAGTTCCGCTGCTTTTCCCATACCGACAATTCCGGGAACATTAAGTGTACCACTTCTGGCACCACCTTCATGTCCTCCACCATAAATCAATGGTTTCATAATTAGTCGAGGGTTAAAATAAACACCGCCAATCCCTTTCGGCCCATAAAACTTGTGGGCGGAAAAAGTAAGAATATCGATAAATGAACTTGCTTCAACGGCAAGCTTACCGACGGACTGTGTACCATCACTCATAAAAAGAGCTCCATATCCATGAGCGATTTCTGCAATACGTTCAATATCTTGGATTACACCAGTCTCATTGTTCACATGCATGACACTCACTAAAGCAGTATTACTTTTAAAAGCTGCCCTTAATTTGTCAAAATTTATTAGTCCATCTCCATCGACGGGAAGATAGGTAACTTCAACACCTGTAGATTCAAGATATCCACAGGTATCCAAAACAGCCGGATGCTCTGTTTGAACAGTTATAATATGCATTGTTCGACCGGCTATCCTTGGAAAACCCTGTAATGCCATGTTTATAGCCTCAGTAGCTCCAGCAGTAAAGAAAATATCTTCTTCATTGGCGTCGATAAGATCAGCCATTTGTCTCCTACCCTTTTCTACAATGGCATTCAACTGTTTACCCATTCTATGGCTACTCGATGCATTACCAAACATATCCGTCAAATACGGCATCATCTCCTCGAGAACCCTTGGATCCAATGGAGTTGTCGCATTATTATCAAGATAAATAAAGTTGTTTTGCATGAAAAATCACATTAATACGCGTACAAATATAACCTTTAATCATAAGCTTACTGATATAATGGGGCACTTAATTTAGATATGAAATATAAGAATAATTTGAAAGTTTTGAAACACAGGCTAATGTAAATCTAAGTCTTGATTTTATTACTTTTATTTCTTAAACTCGAATATTATTAACCGCGCCATTTAAATCGCTAAATGTTTACAAACATACTAAAAAATCATAAATACTAACAATTTTAGCTAAATAACAAACTACGATAAATCCCTATTTTATGGACTTCAACATGGACGACAAGATCTTAATCGCATTAATTTCGGCAGGAACTTCAATCGCAACAACTATACTTTTCAAACCTTTTGTTGAAAAGGGTTTATTACTTCACAAGATCAAACATGAACACCGTGCAAGTCAAGCAAAATTGGTAAAAGAACATATTGCCAAACATAAAAGTGTTCTTCTGTCCTCCGCAGAATCCCTGAGAAACCGCTTAGTTAATTTATTTCAGAATAATCTCGAGGGATGGCACAATGTCAATGGTAATTATCTTAATCATTCGCATTATATTGACTCTACGGTATACCGCTTTATATCATTTTTCCATTCGTTAAAAATGATCGAAAACAATCTTATTTATCTAGATCCAACAAATTCTACGAAATCAGATTTAAGAATTCTGAAATATATTCGGTTAGCGAAGGACGTTATGTGTGATACCGCGCTCTTTGACGGATCTGACTACGACAAATCTTATGCAAGCGATCACTTCTTTTCAACACCATTTGATGAAACAATAGCACTTTTTACAGAAAATAGTTCGATATCATACGAAGAATTTATCTCGAAGAAACAAGACAAACCGGAGAAATTTAAATCAATCTTTCAATTTTTTGATAACATCAATTTAGTAGAAGATCGATTACGAATGGAACGGATCAAAATCTTACATCTCTTATTAATCGGACTATTGAATGAATATGGATATGATTTTCATAAAACAAAAGGGAACAAAATCAAAGAACTAAAAAATAATATTGGCGGATTTAAACTTCTCAAGACCTATATTAAACTGAGAGAAAGATATAAATTAAATAAACGCTATTGGCTTTTTCCGCAGATGGAAATTCATGCGGCTAAGTAATTCAGTCTAGCTTCCTATTCGCTAAGCAGAATTTAAATCTATTTGATTAAGCTTAAGGCCTTCGTGAATTTCTCAGGTTAATTGAATGATAAAATAAAAAGTAATTCACAATTATAAGTAATTTTTGACGGAATATTATTAATATGCAAAAAAGTTTGTATTATAACACTTCAATGCAGCAAATAACCTTTAAAACTAATCGATTAAAATAAATAAAAAGATGGATTGTAAATTTAACTTTCAACCAGTTGGACAAGGCGGATTCACATCTTGTATATTTCAAGAAAATTCTGATACAATTTTCAGTTTTGTTTACGATTGTGGTTCAATTACATCTGGAAACTATCTTTATCAACAAATTAAAAGCGCTAAAAACGAACTAAAATTATCTAACTCAAAAAGGGTTATCGATCTTTTGGTGATTTCTCACTTTGATGAGGACCATATTAACGGGATCCAAGAATTATTGCTGGACGTCCGTTGTAAAGTACTAGTAATTCCTTTTCTTACAATTGCAGAGCGATTAACAATATTTGCAAGAAAATCACAAAAAGCTGACTGGCATACTAAATTTCTTCAAAATCCAAAATTATTTTTTCGAAGTGGAGAATATGAAATAGATAAGATCATTTTCGTGGACACGGATGATCCTTTCATTGAAAAAGAGTATTCATCAATAGACATCGATTCCAATAACCTGATTTCTAATGTAGACAATATTGCGCCCAGAATAAATAAAGGAGGAATACAATTTGACACAAGATTTATCTATATGCAGATTCCTTTCGCGATGAAGGCAACCTCTATTGATTACGAATTTAAATTCTATATTCAACCTTTTTCCGATAAAGCTATTAAAGAATTTGAAGATTTGATCAAACTCGAATTCCCAAATACTAATATCACTCTTTTATTTGATAATAAGCATCGATCGATTCTTAAATTTTTTTATAAAAATGCATTTAAAAATATCAACAAGACATCTCTCTGCGTAAGTATAAACGACAAAAAAAATCGCTTACCGTATTATTATGACGAGCCCAAAAATTTATTATTTGGATACGAGTCTAGGAAGTCAGGACTTATCTTCACAGGTGATGCATTTTTGAAATCTAAAAACGCACGAAAAGATTTTTGCAGTTATTATAAAGAAGAGATAAGTAAAACAATTCTTTTTCAAATCCCACATCACGGTTCTAAAGCCAATAGCGAACTCTATAATTCCAATCAATTATGGGAATTCCCTTTTTATGTTGTACAATATGGTAATGGTAGAACAAAGCACCCTTCTCAGGAGACGAACAACTTTATCACCAAGAATAACTTTAAAGTCGAAAGAGTAACAGAGCTCAGCGGATGTATTTTTGGATATCAAATTTAAATCTAATTCTCTACGGCCTAAGATTGGATTTAAATTTCACTACACATAAACACTTCTATTCAACACCTTAAAGCAATAACAGTAGTACTTAGCATTTTATGTTATTTTTCAATCAAAAGCTCCCCTTATTAACCGTTAAGGGAGGCAATTTTAGCTAGATGTCCGCTTTGGCTAAATGTTAACCGGCTTTGGACTTCGATCTAAATTGGATATACTTGAACAAGCTGACCCCTCAAAATTGAATTAGAATTAGGGATGCGTAGTGCGTTTAAAGCTGTTATTCAACTGCCATACTGGCTGATGTTGACCCCCTAATTTATTTTTTCAGTTCATTGCGCTGGAGCATGCTGACCCCTTAGCAAGTAGTTTTTGTTACTTAGTGATCAAACAATTCGGATCACTGATGGCTGGAAAACCAAAACGAATGAGTCAGATAAAGCAATTAATCAGATTGTACCAGAGCGGTAGCGGGATAAAAACAATCGCCCGCATCCTTGGTATGAGCAAGAATACCGTGAAGTCCTATCTCAAAAAGATGGCCGACGGCGGTTTCAATACGGAAGAACTTCTTAAACAGGAGGACCCCCTGTTGGAAAAGTCGTTCTACGCAGGGTGCATATTCCGATGATGTTGACCCCATTCCGGGCATACTGACCCCCCTGATTTTGGTTCAAGGGTTATCATTACCAATGACCTGACAATATTACCTTTTTTTTCTTAGACTTTCTCCCAGGTTATGTAAAACTTTACATAACCTGGGGCGAAAAAATTGGTTGTTCGCAGGAAGTCATGAGGCAGCACAGCGTTCAGCAATGATATATTCATTCTTCGCCATCTGCAAAAAACATGAAGTAAACCCTTTTCAGTGGTTAAAGCACACCCTGCAGAATATAGCTTCCATAAATCATAAAAATATAACGGATCTATATCCTCAAAACTTCAAGAAAATAGTAGAAAAGAAAAGCGCCTGTACTTCATAGGACGGATACGCTTCAACGAGATCGTTGACATTGTCAACAGTAATAAAGAAGGTGGTGAAAAAGAAGCGCTAATTTTAGCCCGTCTTGGCCAGGGCAGATTTAAAAATAGCTTAATTAAAAAAGGTGAAGGTTGCGCAATTTCGGGCTATCTCAACAAAGATCTTCTGATTGCTTCCCATATCAAACCATGGAGCAAATGTGACAATTTTGAAAAAGTTGACCCAAACAACGGCCTTCTCCTTTTACCTAACTTCGACAAGCTCTTTGACAAAGGGCTAATCTCTTTTGATGATCATGGACATGTACTGATCTCTGATTTATTTACCGATGCAGAGATCTTTGTTATAAAAAAATCTTTAAAAATTAGATTTAGGGATGGTAGCAAAAAATATATGGAATATCATCGGTTAACAGTATTCAAAAAAGATCATAAATAATAGGGATGAGATCTTTTCTTTAATGGGCTGTATCGTTTGAATAATTGAATATGAATATTATTAGTAATGAATTATCCCATTATCATAGATAACGTATAGTCCCAATCATAGTGTAAAATCCGCCTACAGATCATCTTTTAGCAGCCCTCTTCCATGAGAAATATCTAATATCTGTATCACTGCGGCCAGTGCCCAGAACAATATATACTACACGCGATACAATGCGGAGATCTTCTTTCATCTTATGGGTGCCATCACATCCATCCAGATAATCAGATACAGAGGCTCTAAACTTTATGACTACCACTCCATGATCTCAACGTATTTTTATTTACACAATTGATTGGCCGACTCTAAATTCCTTATAGTTGAGCAGAATACTTCATTTTTTTTTACATTTTTTTTATATTCAAAAAAAATGTAAACCGAATAACTACAATTTGTCAATTAGCTCCCTCAGTTTTCCAACTTTACGATTATTTTCGAGATAAGTAGAGTAACTTGTAAAGGCGTTTTCAATTAATGAATCATATGTTACGGCAATACCATTCTGTACCTTTAGATGCTTGTTAGTTTCCTCAATATCATCTAAAGCGTCAGGCCCCACAACACATATTGCTTCTATGTGTGGATTATGTTTGCCAGTGCTTTCAAGACACTTTTTAAGAGCGGTTATATACTTATTAATTTGTGCACCTAAAGAAAAGGTATCTATAGAATACCCCGCCTTATACCTTTTAAGCTCAATTATCACGTGTTTATCGGATGACGTTCTATATTTAATATCAAATCTTGCCTTTTTTTCTTCTTCAGTTAATTTATCTGTAATAGATTCAAATGCTCTGTGAATATTTTGCTCCATAAGTTCAGATCCAGCCGTCGCCCTTTCCCAAGAACTATTCAAAAGCCATAAATTGTCAAACAAGTGCTCTTGGAGAACCTTCTCTCTCGCATTTGTATCCGTAGATTCTTTTAGTTTTCTGATAATTTCGACCCGTTCACTTGCAATATCGTAATACATAGCTGCTTCTATATCCTGCAAATCTGAAAATATTTCTTTAAATTTCAATAAATCTTGTAGAGAAATATCCTCTAATTCACTCAGTTTGTTTCTAGCTCTTAATTTTTCGAAAGACAAAATTCCATATTTATATAGTTCCTTTCGTTTCTCATCCTCATTATTGTCAAAATGTAATGATTCCACAGTAGTAAATAACTTCTTTGCCTGCTTTTTTTCATCAGCTTTTAAAGAAGAATACCAACTATTCAGAGCTTGATTATTTTGAGTTGCCTGAGCCGTGGCATTCTCTGACCTTAAATTTGTCCATTGGCCTTGTATTATCTTTAACAGTTGATATACGTGGGCTCTCAAGCTCTGGAATCTTTCATCGTCTTCTATAAAATTTTGCCTACTCGATGTTGCTATATCAATTTTATCATCTTCGTCAAGAAAGTCAGCGTGTATTTCGCCTATTAAATAACTGGCATAAATACCTCCCTCATTAAAAAATTTCAGGATATCTTCTTGAGCTAGTTTACCACGACAAATAATACTGATCTTGTTATTAGTATCATCCGTGTCAGTTACCAAATCACTTGGCTTATTAACACTTCCGATCCACCCAGAAACAATAACATCGTTATTTACAATTTTCCCATCAAGATTTGGCTGTAAATTGCCTTTAAAAATTCCAGGCATTTTATAATCTCCTATTGGCCAAGCAATATCAATTTTTTCAATATATCCTCTGTCATTTATACCAACTTCTACATCATTTATAAATATTGTAAATCCTCCTTTTGGATTCATTAGAGAGAATCTTCGAGAAAGCCTTCGTTTTAAATATTCCTCGGTTCGTGAAATATTTTTCTTGAGATTAGAGATTATTATTTTCGTACCATTTTTCCTAAGATAATCCTTATTCACTGATATAATTTCAGGTGAATAGCCTTTTTCTCCAGTTAAAAGCTGTTTTTCATCATTAGAAGTGATCTCTATACTTCGTTGAATATCCTGCAAGTTCATACGAAAAGCATTTTCATTATTATCTTTTATTGTATGAATTTCAATCGTTTCTGCAATAGAAAATAATGATAATTTTCCAATACCCTTTCTTCCCATTACATCCCTTGAAAATTTAGGAGACTTGCTTTCTCCAGATTTACGCTTTTGATATCCTACTCTGAGAAATTTATTATTAATATCATTAACATCCATACCGTTACCATTGTCAACAATGGTAATTTTGTCCGTATCGTCATCTGTATAAATCCTTACTTCTGTCGCGTCCGCATCGTAGCTATTTGCAACGATTTCTGAAAGCACAGACGGTGTATTGCTATATAAACTAAGACCTAAATGATTTAAAACATTTAAATCAATTTCCATTCTAAACTTTACCATAGAATTCTAAATGTACTTTTATACTCTTTGCTATAACATCACCAAGTTTTGGAGGAACAGCATTTCCTATGTATCGCGATGCCCTGGCTAAAGAAATAGTATCTTCATTTTCAAAAAAAGAATAATTATTAGGAAACGATTGTAAAATTGCAGCTTCCCTAAGCGAAATAGCTCGATCTTGTTCAGGATGACCAAAACGACCGTTACCCAGCCCAATGCACAATGTTGTCATTGTAGGTGATGGTTCATCCCACTTCATACGGCCATATACACTTCCAAAACTTTTACCAGAATCTCGTTTATGACATTCGAGCAAAAGTGCTTCTGGCCAATCTTTCCAACTTCCCCCTTCCGGTGTTGCTTTGATCCGTTTAAGATTTATTTCATTTAAATTTCTGCTTCTGTGGAATTTATCATTTCGATCTACTTCACCTGCTTCAATCCTGGGCAAATTTCCTATTGCTTGACGAACAGTAATATAATTATCTTTAGAATGTGTTTTTGGGATAATTTCTATTTCCCCGAAGCGAGAAGCTAGAAGTACAATCCTAGTCCTTCTTTGCGGAATACCATAATCAGGACAAAACACTTTATTTATAGACACGTGATACCCTAAATCGATTAGTGTATTCTTAAAATCTTCTAAAACGGGTTTTTGTTTAAATGACAAAATCTGAACGACATTTTCCATTGTTATGATGTCAGGCTTTGACTCTTTAACCAATCGGCCAAATTCATATAATAAATCATATTTATTTTGATCTTTCTCTTTTATTTTAAAAGAGTATGAAGAAAATGGTTGACAAGGGGCACAGCCAGCAAGAACTTTTATCTGATCTTTTTTGTAAGCAGACGAAATATCTGTCCCGTTAACCTCTTTTATATTTCTAGCATAAAATTTCGACTTATTATTCTTTTCAAATGCATACTCACAAGTGCTATCTATGTCATATCCTGAAAGGATGTCAAAGCCATTAAGAAACATGCCATGACTTAGTCCCCCAATACCGCAAAAGAGGTCTACAACTCCTATTTTCTTACTTTCCATTAAAAACAGATTACCGCAAATTAAATGCTTAAAAATAGATATTTAGATTCAATATAAAAAGAATGTGTATAATATTATTTTCTCTAAAAAGCTAAACATCTGATATAAAAAAATTTAAATACAGTCACAATTAACTAACAAAAAACTAAAAATATTTATTTTTTAGGATTCAAAATGAATTGGCTTCATATAATAAATATATATTTTCTTCCTACATTATCTCTAAATTTGAGCAATGGCAATCTACGATGACGAAAACGATAGTATTCATTTTCCGCGCTTTGAAGAAGCGTCAGGATTCTATACTAACGCAAAACAGAGCTACAAAATGTCCAAAATCAGAAGTCGTAATTCCAAACCAGAACTTATCCTTCGAAAAGCGCTGTGGTCAAAAAATATTCGTTTTCGCCTTCATGACAAATCCTTGCCGGGCACTCCCGACATCGTCATAAAAAAATATAAACTGGCGATATTTGTTGACGGAGAATTCTGGCACGGGTTCGACTGGAAAAACAAGCGAGAAACAATTAAATCAAATCGCCTATTCTGGATCCCTAAGATCGAACGTAACATGCAAAAGGATATCCGTGTCAATAAGGCCCTGCGGGATATGGACTATGTCGTATTCAGGTTCTGGACACAGGACATTCTTAAAAACCTTCCTAAAGTTATAAATCAGATAGAGTTATTCTTAGAAACCAGAAAACTTTGGAAATAACTGTACTATCCTTTGAAAACATTCTCCCGATGCCAGGCTAAGTTTTCCTGCGATGGATAATAGCGTTGTAGTTCAGGAACTAAAATTGGCTTTCCTTTTAGTTTTGACAGGCTATAAGGATGGTCTACTAATTCGTCGATATGCCCTGAAACTATAATGGTGTAATTTTCATCTATACTAACCAGTCCCCTATCGAATGCGCGGTGCAAATTTGGACAGAGCGCTATGCCATTCGTCACCTTGTCATCATGCGTCACAGCAAAAGGAACGATATGGCACGCATCAATAAAGTTGTACTTAAAAGTAGACCGCATCCGCATGCCCGTCATCGCGCAAGTGTCCTGATAGAGCTGCGGGATATAGCGTTTAAACAACCCCGATCTGACAAACACATCTTCCTCTGTCTGAATAGAGATATGTTTGTACTGTGCCTCGGGCTCGTTGAGTACCAAAGATTGCACTTCTTGGTAAAAGCCGTCATTCAGTTCCTTTTGACGGTAATATGCTTGCCGCTCAGCTGGAAAATAAGTTGAAAGTAGCTGATCTCGAACTGTCTCGCGGTTCAACGGATCACTAAGCAACATGGCAAACTTATCGTCGAACGATCCATATTCTACCACTTCGGAAAGTGTCTTGACACTTTTGATATGCGCATTGATCTGAAACCCGGGATTGGCGTATAGATGCCAGAAATTTCCGTTTGCTGCCTTATCGGACTGTAGATAATAGCAAGGTTGGGTAAAGTCTGGTTGATGCGCAGAGCGCACCAGCAAGCGCCAGTTTTCCTGAAATAGTCCAACAAGATCAACATTAACTTCAATGCGATTATTGATCACGATACCCTTTTCAATAAGCTCAACCAAAATCGAGAGCAAGATCGGCTTATGTGGTGCCAGTCCATATCTGGTATTGGCTCTCTTAACATGGGTAAAGGCTCTGAGGTAAGGAATTAGTTCAGCATTCATAAACACAAAATAGGCAATCTTTTTAAAATAGCGCCAAATTAAGAGCGATGAAATCGAATCTCTAGGTTTGGATAAAGGCGTTTCATCGATCGAACCGCAAATTCCCTATGCTCAAACTTTCCCTCGTCCCATTTCCAATAAACTGGATACAACTTTTCCTTGGGATCAATCAGTACCCGCCAGGCTTCAAACCGCGTACCGTAGGACTCTTTAAAAATTTCGATATGTTCTTTCAATTCGGTCATACTGCTATTTTTTTCAAACAAAAAGCCTCCCTTGTTAACCGTCAAGGGAGGAAATGTTAGCTAGATGTCCGCTTTGGCTAAATGTTAACCGGCTTTGGGCTTCGATCAAAATCAAAGTTCGTAAGATTAGTTGGAAATAGTGTTGTCCATAAAAGTGAAAACTTATTCAACTATATTCTTCTTCATATCAACTAGATTACTATTAAACCATCCAATTTAAAACAGTAAATTAATACCTATTTGAAAATTTTCGTAAAATAAGTAAGTCTACCAATTAAGTTTATAGATCCTTTGTCAAATCTAAAGGAAGTGACAAAACATCTTGAAGAAAATGCTTTACAGTACTTTTTAGTTTTCCACTCCGAATATCCAACCACATAGTGTCATTAATTTCAATCTTCTCATAAAGAAATTTCCATAGTGGCCACCAATGCGAGGTATTAAATTGAATTTTCAGATGACGTGCAATTTCAGGAATATATTTCTTATCGGGATGTTCGGCATTAAATTCAGGAGTTTTTACTAAGCCATAAATCAGTCCACCACTTTCGAAATTAAACTTGGCATACAATTTACTAAAGTTTGGCAATACGAAATGATTATGCTCTTCGACAAATAAAACATTTAACTCTGCAGCTATCTCATGCATCTGCTTATAAAAGTCTGCACGTAATAATTCTTTTACCGCAACTAGATCACGTGCCACAGTAAAAGCTGTACGGATATTTTCTTCGCTTTCTTTTATGTATTTAACAACATCATTTTGTTCCATCATATTTATTCCAATAAAATTTTCTCTTAATTTCAATTCAAAATCCCTGATAAATGAGCGTACACGATCATTATCGGTATGCATCGCAAATCGATGTACGAGGTCTATGATATGCTCCTCATAATTGATCTGCTTTAATTTGCCATCAGTAAGCATTTCTTCATAATCTTCACCAGCGCTATCCTTACTAAGTATTTTACCTTGAGGAGCGAGATAGATTAAATGGTAATCATCAGTTTTGCAATAGGTTTTTAAATGCTTGATGTAATCGGCTACTTGAAAATCTTGATCCCTTGTCCAGGGATATATTTTATTCTCTATACCAATAACGCGTTTGAAGTTGTCATAAGAAATAACAATATCAACACGACGACTTTCATCGGTATTCTCTTCTAGCGTCACACGAACCTTTGAAATATCCGTATAACGAAATGATAATTCAAAATACTCGACGAACATACGGAGATAAAGATCTCCCTGTTCATGAGAAGCCTGCGGATCTAATAGAAATGCAATTATTTCAGACACTTTATTCTCGTTCCACTTCACAAAATTCAGTGGATTAAAATCTAACGTTAAGGTCTTTCTGTAAGCTTCATTCAGTTTGGACTGAAGCTCATTTTTGTTTCTCACTTCCCGAAAGAAGTTTTCAATATTGGCATCGATCATTTATATTATTTTATATATGTAGTTCCTATGAATAGACAGGCTTTCAAACCAACAGACAAAAGCATTTACTGTAACTAATTATTAGCAAATAACTGTAATATCTATTTGCCCAAATAAAATCGATTCAATTGTTCTTAATCAAAAGTATCTTTGGTTAATCCTGGCTTTTTTCTTTTCTATTGAGGTCGGCTAAAACCTCTCGCTAATATACATTATTTATTTTGAATTAATAAATTTATGCAAATCTCTATTATGATAATTTTAAGAGATGAAGTTAGTTTATAACAAACGATTAATTTTACGGGAACCCATACCTAGTAAATTTCAATTGGGCTATACTGGAAAATGATTATCTTTAAATCACTATGCTACAAGTAACCTGTGCAATTATAGAACATGCCGATAAAATATTGATTTGTCAACGTTCCAATTCGATGAAATTACCTTTAAAATGGGAATTCCCAGGTGGAAAAATCGAACAAGGCGAATCAAAAGAGGACTGTCTTCGCAGAGAAATAAAAGAAGAACTCGATATTGAGATAGAGATTAATAACACACTTTCAACTGTTGAATATCATTATTCTGATTTTTCTATACAACTGTACCCCTTCCTATGCAGTTTGTTAAATGGTGAAGTCAAATCATTGGAACATGCGCAAGCCATATGGGTAGATGCGAATCAATTAAGAGACTACGACTGGGCAGAGGCTGATTTTCCTATTGTGGATGAATATTTAACACAACGGTATCTCAGGAAGTGAAATCACTTCAATGCGATTATTGATCACGATACCCTTTTCAACAAACTCAACAAAAGTCGAGAGCAAGATCGGCTTATGTGGTGCCAATCCATATTTGGTATTCTTTCTCTTAACATGGCTAAAGGCACTGAGTTAAAGAACTAGTTCAGCATTCATAAACGCGAAATAGGCAATCTTTTTAAAATAGCGCCAAATTAAGAGCGATGAAATTGAATCTTTAGGTTTGGATACAGCTTTTCCTTCGGATCAATCAGTACTCGCCAGGCTTAAAACCGGATGCCGTAAATTTCTATGCGGGGGAGTATGTCTTCCCTTTCCAAGAAGAGCTTTACAAGCATCACATAAATTTAGATGATTTACTTCCATAGTTTATTGATTCTTAAAGTTTAGAATCGGCAGTTCTGCTGCCTAATCTTTTTTAGATTAGGCATTAATAAAATAAGATGAAATATTACTCACTTTCCTAAGCTGTTCATTTATATGATTGACTGAACAGCCCTCTATTATAAGGTACTCTATATGCAAATCTAAATATTCATTGAATCCCACAAAATTTTTATTAGCCTCTAAAATTGCTCCTTGTGCAGCTTCAATATTAGAATAGTTAATTGCAAATTTGTGATCTCCGTTATATGAATTAGAGATTAATCTTCTTAAATCAGGGTGCTTTTTCATTTTTATTTAGTTTCGTATATTTTAAATTCCAATCAAATAGATAATATAAATGTGAAATTCGTTGTCTTACAATTTGACACTTCTCTCGCTCAACAAGAGTAGTACTATACGTACCTCATTTCTCCGACAGCTAAGATTGGACTTTTCTAATTTACATTTGTAATTGTTAATCCAATTGATTAAGATCGTCGAATTGGGTAGTCCATACTTTCTTGCTGCTTGTTCTGTTGACACATTTTTATAAAGCACCAGCTCTACTAATTTCTCTTAAAATTCTTCTTCGAATTCAAATCTTGATAAGGCTTATTCATTCATGTTTCCTTTACGTTTTTAACCAAAGCTGTAAAGCTATAGACGTATAAGACCAAGAATTAATGGCGTCAATTTACAACAAAAGTTCCCGTATATGCCCGATAAGTTTGCAGTGGAGAGGTATCAACTATTTCGAATCCATATCGTCCTTGTGGTAGATTGATCGGAAGCTGGTTATTGTAATCGTTTATGGTATATATAGTTTGGAAATCATCATAAACTCTAAGTCTCCATTTTCCATTCCTCAAATTATCAAATGCGAGTTTCTCATTACTCCCCTTTTGAAATACCAATTTTTCTACGCCAATATCTTCATAATCAGTTTCAACCCAAAGGCTATTGCCGGTAGCACCAAGTTGCTTTAATACTGGATCCGATAGAATTAAAGTTGCACCAGAATTTACCTCAATTTCAGAAAGTCCACCAATTACATAAGTACGAACAAGTGCACCATTTACAACGTTACGAACATATATTATTGAACCAATTGGCGCGTTAATATGTTTTGTTGTAAGCATGTTTTTCATACCATAATCTTCCCAATTCTTGTTATCTAAATACTTTATGGCATATTCTATGGAAGGCAAAGGGGTAAAGTTGTCTGGGTTTCCACTAAATCCACATGGTATATTTTCTGGAAGTTCCGCTAGTTTCGTTCCAGGATTAGAGAAATCAAACATCACATCCTGTATTGCACCCCGGACCGGAATGTCATTTAATTTTTCTCGAATTTCGCTAGGCAATTTATCGAAATCCACAATGTTTCCCCATTGATTATAGATAGTATTATTCCTAAAATAATAATCACCTCCCTGATTATCCGATAATTTTATATCAGAACTTGTGAATTGATCCTTTTTTACTACAGGTTCACTCAGTTTCCTTTGATCCTGACTATTAGTCTCTGCAATTTTAGTAATTATTCCACCATCAGTTCCCAAGTAAGTAAATAGCATTGCGGGGTAAATGGTAAGTTGATTTCCAATATTATCACTTATTGCCCAACTCACAACAAACTTATCGTGAAATAGCCCCATTGCATTCATACCTGGGACTTTTGCAACAGTCCTCATTAAAGTTGACTGGTCAGATGCAGAGTACCATTTAATTCCTTTTTCCAAAATTATAGGTTTTCCATTTCTATCAAATGTTGTTCCCATTCCTACATGACTTGCATTACGGTCTAGCTTAGACGCATCAAATACCTGATTTCCATCTGAATCCGTGTAATAAGCGTTTCTAAGTGTATTACAGGTCGGGTCATTTAAAGAAATACAATAGGGATCTTTAGTAGCGGGTGAGGCTTCTAAAGGATGCCCCACATAATTCTGATATAAATCCTGAACTAATACCATACCTCCACCAAGAATAAAGCCTCTTTTAATATCTTCTTCCGAGCCACCACTTGCTGCAATAGCCAATCCACCGACGGTTCCCGCCAATACAGATTTCTGAACCATATCTTTTATTTCTATACCGTTCATTTCCCCGACGCCTTTAAGAGCCGAACTTGTTAATCCGGTTATAATCCCAGCTCTAAATGCCAGTTCCGCATTACCCCCAGAAACTTTGTAAGTTTGCCAAGCAGCATAGGCAGCAGCCCCCCCCGGGACCTCCATAAACGCTGGCCGCGGTAGCGGCGGCTGTATTTAAATATTTACTTTGCTGTGTCGCCATAAAAGCAGCCTCTTCTTTAACCGTTAGAGGATCCAAAGCAGCATGAAATACAGCATCAAGAAACTTTCCTTCTCGGATCCTCTGTTCTGTTGATTTTGCTATTTCTAAAGTTCCATTAATATTTGTTGTCGTATATTTTTCAATCGCTTTGAATATATCTACTGTATTCGATCCAACCCGGCCTGTTTCTTCAACAATATTTTTACCTGCTCTACCTGATTCTCTCGAAGCATCCTGAAGCCCCTTTTCAATAGTTCTTCTTGCATCATCAGCGGCTTTTCCGGTTGCTTTACCTAAATCGTGGATTGCAATTCCTGATGTTTTATTAATGTCCTGAACACCTTTTTCCACACTTCTGCTAACATTTCTAACTGCTTTTTCACCCGATTTAAGTATTTTCCTTAGTGAAAATTGTGCTTGAGCAGTAATTGTTAAACATATTAGAAGTATGCATAATTGGACAATTTTTTTCATAAATATTTGTTTTTAAACGCGGCTGTCGGGTTTGCGTTCGTCGGTCTTAATTTTTTCTTTTTGAGTAGTAGTTAAAATACTCTTAAGGCATATTTCATTTCTTTTTCTTAAATACCCCTCCACCGTCATCGAATGTGTCTGCAATATGCCCCTCGATTCCCATTGAATTTAAAATTTCAGTACTGCGATATTATATGGACAGGAATTAATACCGAACTATCATATTTGTCATTGGGGAACGCGCTTTTTCAAAATTGTTGATGTATAAAGTTGCAACAGCGAATAAAGAATATGACTGAACCCCATTAGTTGGAATTAAATTTAAAGCATAATAAGGAATTACAAATGTTTTAGTACCAGTTTGTGCAGGATCATTAAGAACCGGCAAAACAGGGCTTCCAACAGCAACGGAACCATGAATGTCACGAAACGTAGGCTCATAAATGTTTGCCTGAAGCGGTTTGCCATCTGGCATGAGGAACCTAATAACAATTTGTGCGGAGGAACCTCTGGCATTAATAATTGAGCCCGGCACTGAAATAGCCATTCCTGGATATTGAGCACCATTAATATTAACAGGGACATTGTGCGTTACATTCAATATATTTAGCGAGGCACTGATATTGGCTGAGGGAACTGGAGCTGGAATATCAATAACTGGATTGATAGAAGGATTTGGAGTAACAGGTGATACCGGATTTATTGTGGTAGGGTCATTAACTACAATGTCCTGAGCAGAATATGCTTCTCTTACCCGGTTTTTAAATGCTGTATAAGATATCCAACCAAACCCTCCATCTCCCCATTGGGTACCCCAGGAATTTATTACTTTAAATGCACCTTTATGATCATCATATCCTACCACCACCATCGCATGTCCTCCTTTTTCATTCCCAGAAGAGTAATGGTAAATATTTCCCCCTCTCAGTGCTTGAAAACCTTCATCAATCATCATTCCAATTACAACTGGAAATCCACTTGCAATATGGCTTTTTACATCTACTTGATTTTCTAAAGGGACAGTCCTCCATTCTGCAATCGCATAAGGTTTTGCATTATTTTTTTCGGAACTGGAAGGCATCCTTAAACAATTGAATTCGTCGTAGGGAAACTGATTATATGGAACAACACCTTCTTGCTTTATTAAATCAAGAGCTCGATCAATATACGAACCACTACCACAGCCACTTAACTTAATTTGATTATAAATGTAGGATGGTGAAAATATTTGAGAATAATCTGTAGGTTTGCGCCTTTTCTCTACTGCCTCTTGATAAGATTTCAAAGCATAACAAACCGCCCAAGCAACACAAGAAGATTGTGCGCCTTGATCTCCAGGTTGCGGAAACCACTCAGATAGATCTTTACTTTCGGGGAGATTTCCCATCATGGCAGTTGAAGCCAAAGGAATTTTTTTATATTCACTTTCGGACAAGAAAACTAGCCCCTGCCCTACACTTTCGCCCCTGTACAAAAGTAATGCAACCAAAAAGATAAATGTTATCGAGAATATTCTACTTCTTTGATTTTTTTTCATAATGAATAAAATGGTTAATGATCAATTGGGCTTGAACTACGTAAAAGTAATTAACAAAACTCTAAAATCATAATCCATTTATTGAATACTTTAATAAATGGATTATAACTATTAATTTTCGCTTACAATCATTCTAAATAAAACACTATAGAAATTCTTTACCTTTAATTTTGTACAAATTATTTTGGTACATTTTAAAATCGCAATATGATTAACCTATATAGAGTCTTTACACTATGTAGGAAGTTGTTTAGAAACAATTACATTGTACTACATTTCTCATACGTGCCCTTCTAAAGGAGGATCCGGAAGTGGAAGTGGAAGTGGGTCTGGAAATAACTCAGGGGGTCCCCCCTACGGCGGGGGTGGCGGGGGTGGTGATAATGGTAGTGGACAATCTAGTTCTCAGGATGAATCGCCGAACACTTACTTATGGAGAATTCGTCTTGCGGATGGAAATTATGCACAATGGCTTAGTCCATTACAACCATGGGATATTATCGTAAATGGTGTTGAAGTTGCTAATCCTGATGCATAACTGCCATTACTACACTTTTGGCCCGGAGTATGCTACAGGAACGGCAGCAGATATGGGGCGACCTAAATGGGTTTATAGTATAGGATTACCAACTTCGGAATGGATGAAGGTCACTGGAGATGTTCAGGCAGGTGATGTAGTCATGTATAATGGTGTCACTCCAGATGGAACAAGTCACGGTTTATTGCATTCAGGAAAAGTAATTGAAGCAATAAATGGAAAAGCGTCTTTAATCAGTAGTAAAATGGGTGAATATGAAATAATAAGCCATCATCCAAGGGATGTTCCTCCTGAATATGGATCAACGAACCCGACTTACACATTTGGAGGTGAAACATATCAATCAAGAGTTTATTATAGAAAAAAATAAATATAATATGAAATCAGTTATAACATTCGCATTTTTGATACTATTTCAAATGGCGTTTTCCCAAATTAAAGGTAATAATAAGTTTGAATTAGAAATTAGTAAATTGATTACGGCGAAGCATCAATATGAAAAGATAAAAGGATATGCGGCAAAACGTCCCGAAATTTATAATAGACAAAAAGATTCTTGCTACAATTCTTATATTGGATATATAAAGAAGCTCAAGTCTAATTCAAATGCATACAAACAGTATATCGATAATGCGATTAAAAGCGCTGAGTTGGAGAAGGAATTGCTTTTTTATACATATGTAAATAAGAATGTGCCCTTTGATCCCAATAAATATACGATTTCCAAACTCGATTTATATCGAGTGATTAACCATTATTTATTTGTTCTTAACGAAAATGTCCTACCTGAGAATTTGGAAGACATCCAGATTTCGATAAAAAAGAACCGAAAAAAAGGCTTCAAACTTCAGACCGAAAAGGATATTGTTACAGAAATTCGAAGAAAATAATATTAGGAACAAAATTTTTGGGATTTAATATTTCATAAAAAATAATCATATCGAAATGAAAAGAGCTGAAAGTACTAAAATTTTGAAATTTTCTATCGTAGGATTATCTGGTGCTATGATAGATATTTCAGCTACATATTTTTTTAAAGAATTTCTAGAATTTAATATTTACATTTCACACATAGTGGGATTTTGTATTGCAGTGACAAATAACTTTTACTGGAACAAAGCTTGGACTTTTGATAACAAGGATAATTTTACTAAGCAATTTATCGCTTTTTTCCTAACTTCATTAGTAGGATTATCATTAAGTACTGTAGCGATCTATGCTTTCAGCGATTTATTATATCTAAATTTCTACTTTTCTAAGATTTTAGCGATTGCAACATCTGCTATTTGGAATTACGTAATAAACCGCTTTTGGGTTTTTAACAATAAGGATTTAAGGGCTGCGAATAATAAAATACTTGTATAAACAATACTTGATCTTTACAATTATTTGGCGATGATGAAATGGTAGGCTTACCCTACTAATAATTTTCCGGAACAGCATTTTTAGCATTCGCTCCAAATGACAGTTATGAAAAATTTGAACGAAAAGTTTACACACTTCAGGTATAAGGAAGATCCTGGAGATTTATTCCGTGGTACTGTGATTGTACCACTACCCTATCCTTATAAAGACCAAGAGAATTTTTGGATTTGGTTTCACCCTTGTTTTCAAACAAGTCAGGATGTAGCAGACTTAAATGATCTTTACAAGTATCTGGATGGATATATATGGGCTAACTTACAATTAAGATCGGACTGCCCGGGGATACGAAAAGCAAAAAGCACCTTAGTAAACTAAGGTGCTAGTTATATGTGGCCTTCGATTAAAATAACGAAGTCTGCGCCGTATCACTCCCCAATGGTGGTAATCCCTCCCAATCAAATTGCTCATAACGGTGTTTACCATCGGGTCGGTTTGGATATCCTCTCAAGGTATACACTGGATAATGTTTCAACTTTTCATTGGGCATCTCAAATCGAAAAATCGGTGGCATATTCTCTTCGTTAATATCCTCGATCCACTGACGCTCGAGATCCTCAGGCAAAAACAAAGGCATACGATGTTTATTGGGACCGTCATTATGGATATTGGCCATCACTTCATTGGCGGCGCGCGTAAGCATACCAAAAGATCCTACACGTTCAACCACACCATCCTCATCCACCGTCTCATGCCACTGGTACAGACCTGGTAAATAGAATAGCTCTCTTCCCGCTTCACCGATGAAATAAGGGACTTTCTTTTTCCAGCCCTTTACAGCTCTATGCTCAAAGGTACCACTCACAGGGATAAGGCAACGTTGCTTGCGCAAACGGTACCAATAGGACTTTTTATCTTCCAGGATACGTTCGCTACGCACATTAATCATATTGCGCCTGCGATCGGCCTGCAGTTTGGGATCGTCAATATAGGTAGGCAATACCCCCCACTCCATCTCGGTCAAGGCCAGCTGGCTTGAGTCCTTGTCCTTATACAGGATCGGATATTTGGGAAAGGTAATGGCCTGCACGTTTTCCAGATAGTCATAATTGTAATCCAATTGACGGCGCTCGTCCCGCAATTGCGGAAAGGTCTTTTTGATAATCTCAATATCGGTATGGAGGCTAATATCCCAGCACATAATGGTATCCTTTTTTGTTTGGCTTTGATACGAATATACGCAATTTGTGCTGTAAATACGGATTGCCCTAGGACAAGAAAATGGCTGCTTTCTGGTTCGGACCGGATCTGATTACCGAAGGATCTCGATAGCAAATACTTTCTTTTTGGTCTGTCCATCGCTAATGGTAGCTACTACCCGACCATATGCTAAGGAGAATAGGATATCGATTGGATTTTTGCGCTCAAACCTGGTCTTGGTACGCAGGTAATTGACAATATTTTTTTCATACAGCTTGAGCATACGCTTATCCCAATTCTCCTCCTTGATGCGATTGAGAAAAATACGATAGCCTGATCCTGTTTCCAACAAGCTTTCGATCTTATCGGCATCCTGCGGCAGCTGCAAAGCCCTTCCCTCCTTTGCCCCCAGTTGATGGGCATGCTGATCGGCGGCTTCTTTATCATCATACGACGTGAGCAGAAAGCCTGTCTTTTCCTTGACATCGGGCCACTCAAAACGCTGCAGCACAAAGTCGGCGTAGCCCGACTCGACGAGCTCGCAAAACGAACTTTTGGTGATTTGTTCAAAGGGATTGTACAGCATAGGACTAAGATAGGATTTATATCCTAAAAAAGGCCGGAATAAACCAGCCCTGATATATATAGTTATGATCCCAATAATGGGATAGTCGGTTTCAAAAAAATGCTGGCCTAACAAGTGCAAATCAAGCCAGCAAAAGCAATCTTCTCATTTTTCGACTAAAGGACAACAGAAATATAAAATTCGTTTGAAAAAATAAAAAAAACCTTGAGGAGGGGGATCTCAAGGTTTTTACTACCTGTTATTAACTAATTTATGAAAGTATGGATATAACAATGGTTGATTTGCTTTCGTTTGATCTTTTATAAAAAGGTTGAGTTCGTATTCCCTGCTTCACAATTATTTTATTTAAATGAGAGCTTATTCAAAATGGTATTGTCTAAGACCAACTTAACCTATAAAAAAGAAAAAGGCCACTTAGACAGTATCCAAGTGACCTTAAAATCTTATATTGTAATCTGTTTTATTTTCCTTTAGCCTTCTCTGCCTCGATCTGCTTTACAAACTCTACAGTGACGTTCGTTAATTCGGCTATCTCCGATATCGAAAATTTATTCGAAGACAAAAGATTTTTTATTACTTCCGCCTTTCCTTCGGCTTTTCCCTCAGCCATTGCTTTTTCGCTCGCTCGTTTCAATTGCTCCTCCTGACTACTTCGGATACTCTCGGCATCCCATTTATTCCTTAAACTTACGTTGTACATCTCTCGTTCCTCCGGTTTTAGTTTGCTATACTCTGCTAACTGAAATAACTTCTCAAAAATAGGCTTACGCAAATAAGTGGAAAGTCCATTTAGCGAAGACATATTTTTGAGTACATAAAGCCAACGATCTAAATCATTAACTAACTCTGCCTCAGCTTTAACAAAGTTAACCAATTCCACATATATAAAGCCTAGATCGTCATAAAATATTTTACCATGATCTCGATAACATAAACAAATATCGTGCAGAAAATACTTCTCATCCCCCGCATCAGGCATTGCAAATCCATCCATCAGTACAATGATATAAACTTCACTAATTGCATAATTCCAAGCCCTTCGGTTGCCTTTGGGTGCCTGATCCGCTATCAATTTACTGCTGTAATAAAGCATGCGCTTTTTCAAATTATCCTGCGCCGTGCGCTGCACTTCAATAATAAAACGTTCGCCATTGTCTGCCGTACAGGTCAGATCAAAAATAACGGTACCGATATCCTCTGTATCCCCGACATGCTCATTTTTGTTATAATACAGGTCAGCAATAATCTTGCGTCCTCTAAACAGTTCGTTTAAGAAAGCGATCAGAAGATCTTTATTGGTATCTGATCCGAAAACTTTTTTAAATCCATAATCTGTTGTAATATCGATATATTTCGACTGTTTCAACTCACTCATAATACATTGTTTTTAAATTGGTTAACAATGCAAATATAAGTAAAAAAACATTTTAATACTAATATTTTTAGCATAAAAATATTAGTATGTATATGAATTAAAACAAGTTCCCCGATGAAGATCATTTCCGTCCTATTCACTCCTCGGATCGGGTTTTAGCGGCATCTTGCCACAGCGGATCACCTCAACGGAAGGGCAACCGTATTCCAGAACAACTTTGCCTTCAACCAAATAGATTCCTGCCCCACGGAGCGGATATTTGGCTAGGCTCTGCGGGAAATGGACGGTATCAAAAAATCGCCCCTCGGCATCGAGGAAAGTACCAAATTTCATCAGGTCGCCACGCTTGGTCTTCACGAATTTCTCACAAACAAAATCTCCCACCACACGTACTATCTTTCCTTCATGCAAATGGAGTTCCCGAGCGGCCATATCGCCCCGATGATCGCTTTTGGTAAGATCAAATAGCGTACCCGTTACGCAAAAGCCAATCAGCTCCATCTCGTCGTAATAATCCTCCAGGATATCTTCTTCCAAAGGCGGAAGAATAGGCTTGCGACTTTCGGTCTCAAAGAGCGCTATACCCGCTGTCACAGGCTTATGCCTGCTCATCATCAGATGAGCCGCCCACAGCAATTGCTTTTTCCCCGTCCCTGTAAAACGCAAGGCACCCACACGAATCAAAATAACGATCTGCTCAATACCCGTCTGTGTCCGTTTGACAAAGTTTTCTAGACTGGTGTACTTGCCATTGGCTTCGCGTTCCTCAATAATGCGATGAGCCAGTTTACCTTCCAAATTGAGCAGGCAGTCAAAACCCAGGTAAATGTCCTTACCCTGAATGGAGGTATTAAAGACCGACTGATTGACACAGGGCAGGCAGATATTGCCACCTGAAATTCGTGCTTCATTGACATAGACCTTACGATTGTAAAACCCGCCATAATTGTTGAGCACCGCAACCATAAACTCCAAAGGATAGTAGGTCTTGAGGAAAAGACTCTGATAACTCTCTACGGCAAAGGATGCTGAATGCGCCTTGTTAAAGGAATAACCGGCAAAACTCTCCATCTGCCGCCATATCTCGCGGCTAGTCTTCTCGTCATAGCCTTTGGCCTTACAGTTGGAAAAGAACTTATCCTCAATTTCGATCAGGTGGTCTTTGCTGCGATATTTGCCCGACATCATGCGCCGCAGCACATCGGCATCGGCCATATCGAGCCCGCCATAGGCATTGGCGATCTTCATCACATCTTCCTGATAAACCATCACGCCGTAGGTCTCTTCAAGCTGCTCCTTAAATACGGGATGTGGATAGACGACCGTCGTGGGGTCGTGATGCCGGCGGATATATTCGCCCATCATGCCCGAACTGGCCACACCGGGCCGAATAATGGATGAGGCAGCCACTAAAGTCAGGTAATCATCGCAACGCAACTTGGTGAGCAGCTGCCGCATCGCCGGACTCTCGATATAGAAGCAACCGATGGTATTGGCCGATTTGAGCTGGGCGGCAATATGGACATCCTGAAAGAAACGCTTGGGGTTATCGGTATCAATGACTACCCCCAAGTTTTCCCGCACAATGGTACGGCAATCTTTAATATGGCCGATGCCACGTTGCGAAAGGATATCGAACTTTTCAAAACCGATATCTTCGGCCACGTACATATCAAACTGCATGGTCGGCAATCCCTTGGGCGGATTGTCCATTGCTGAATAACAGGTCAATGGTTCCTCCGAGATCAGCACGCCACTGGCGTGTATGGTGCGTTGATTGGGGAAATCGGCCATGCGGTTGTACACGCTTAATATGGTGTTGGTTACTTCATTCTTGTTGAGCATATGCTCGGGTTCATGCACGAGTCGGTCGATCTCGGCCTTGGGCAGTCCGTACACCTTACCCAGCTCGCGCAGGATGCTGCGGGAACGAAAGGTGCTCATAGCGCCCATCAAGGCTGTATGACCGGTCTGATAACGGTTGAAGATATAATCGTACATTTCGTCACGCTCATTCCAGCTAAAGTCCACATCGAAATCAGGCGGACTCTTGCGCTTGGGATTGAGAAAACGCTCAAAGGGAAGCTTGAGCGCAATCGGGTCAACATCGGTGATCCCTAAGCAATAAGCAACAGCAGAATTGGCTCCTGAGCCACGGCCTACATAGTGAAAATTGCGGCCCCGTGCATAGCGACAGATATCGTCTGTAATCAGGAAATAACTGGAAAAACGCAGGTTTTCGATAATCTCAAGCTCCCGCTGGATACGTTCGGTCACGACCCGGTCATTGCGGCCATAGCGCCTGGTAAAGCCATCCATGCAGTACTTGTGCAAAAGCTGCTTATCGTTGTAGCGGTTACCGGTAAAGGTTGCTTTATTTTTGACGCTGGTAAAATCAAAGCTGAAAGAACACTGGCCTAGTATACGGTTGGTGTTGGCCAGCAATTGGGGCAAGTCGGAAAATAAGCGCATCAGCTTGACCCGAGGGATAAACACCTCGTCCTCGGCAGCTATCTGCTCATCGCCGAGCTGCGAGATCAGCAAGTTGTTATCAATCGCCCTCAACTGCCGATGTAAGGTATAATCGGCTTTTCGGAAACTGACTGGTGCGAGTATTACACAACGATCAAGAACCTTGCGGTCCATCAGTTGGGCCCGTGTGCGCTCGCTGGGCCGGATGCCGATGTATTCGAAATCCCGCAATGGAAAACCATTAAGCTTGCTAAAGGGATAGATGACAAAGACCTGCTCAAATTCGGGCGCACGCTCTGGTGTAGCGCGGTTTTCCAGATTGAGTTTGGTGCGGTATTCATTGATCTCACGAAAGCCCTGTTCGTTTTTGGCAATGGCGACAAAACAAAGCTGATCGCCGTTGCGGAATTCCATTCCCGCCAGTAAATTCAGTCCGGCAGCACGGCCCAGTTTGATAAAATCCAGCGATCCCGAGCTGTTATTAATATCGGTAAGCACGGCAGTGTCATAACCGCCGGCCAGCATGCCCGAAATAAGATCCTGCAGGCTGAGCGTGCCAAAACGCAGGCTATAATAGCTATGTAGATTTAAGAGCATGCTCCCCTCCTTTCTCCGGCAGCGGTGCACAGATGGCCTTCATCAGAAATTCAGCCCCATAGCGTTTTCGGATCTTGTCCATGGCCTGCATAAGGTTGACCTCCTCGGCACTGTCGTCAAAGAGATCGGTCTGATAGGAACCATAGATCAGACCGGAGAATTTGATCCCGATAAGCCTTATCAGCATCCTGCGGCTATAGAGTTTCTTGAAGAGTGCAAGTACCACATCGGTAAGCTTTCGATCCGAATTGGTATAACCGATTTGCAGCTGTTGGGTATGGGTATCGAAGTTGCTATAACGAATCTTGAGGGTAACGCAGCTCGTCAGCTTCTGCTCTTTGCGCAGATCGAAAGCGAGCATATCGACCATACTGATCAGCGTTCGGCGAAGGACATCCATATCGATGGTATCCTGCTGAAAGGTATTTTCTTTGGACATGGACTTTTGCTCCCGAAAAGGCAACACCAGGGAATCATCGAGCCCATTGGCTTTACGCCAGATGTTGATCCCGTTTTCCCCGAGGACCTTTTGCATGGTGAACACTTCCATCTGCTGTAAGGTTCCGATTTTGGAAATTCCCATATTTCGGAGCAAGGTAAAGGACTTCTCGCCTACCATGGGAATTTTACGGATGGATAGTGGTGCGAGGAAACCTTTTTCGGCACCGTTTTGTACCTGCTTTTCACCACAGGGTTTGGCGGTACCGGTGGCAATCTTGGAGACGGTCTTGTTGACCGACAGGCCAAAGCTAATGGGCAATCCAGTCTCTCGGATAATACGCTGGCGGAGTTCCTGTGTCCATTTCCAACAGCCAAAAAAGCGGTCCATACCGGAGACATCAAGGTAATGTTCGTCTATACTGGCTTTTTCGACGATGGGCGTTTCTTCTTCAATAATTTGTGTAACTATACCCGAATAATGACTGTACCGATCGTGATCGCCCCGTACGACCACCGCCTCTGGACACATGCGCAGCGCCAGCCGCATTGGCATAGCGGAATGCACGCCAAACTTGCGGGCCTCATAGGAACAAGATGCAACTACCCCGCGGTCACTACTTCCTCCTATGAGCACGGGTACTCCGATGAGCTTGCTGTTCTGCAAGCGCTCGACAGATACAAAAAATGTATCGAGATCACAATGTACTATACTCCTCTCCATGTTTTTTCAATTGTATCAAAGGCCCTGTATTGTCGCCTTTGATTTTTGGTAATTGCTGCATTCAAAATTACTAATATTATTAGCAAACAATCAACAGCGAGAAATGATTTAATTTTTATCACATTCATTGTCAGCGATATAATTTATAGTAAAGGATTGGCTTAAACTTCACTTACTTATGGCGGAAATGCGGTGCGCATGCCGTAAACCCATGAAAGGAAATCTGGAGCAACTGCTCGCTCAAACCAGCACAACTCCACTTTGGGAGGACGATTTATTGTCAATAGACGATGCGCGATTATTGGTGGTTACAGAAAGCGTACAAGATGATTGGATCGTGCTGGTAAAGCAGAAAAGGGAAAAATAAAAAGCCTCCCTTGTTAATCGTTAAGGGAGGTAATGCTTATTAGATGCCCGCCTTGGTTACATGTTAAGGGGCTTCGGCGGCTTTGAGCTAAAGCAAAAGACCTTACCTAATTACCTTATCATTGCTGTTATTGATTAGCCTTAGTATTGTTGCGAGCGGAAAGAACTCAAAAAAACAATAGAGCAATTCGAAGACTCTTCGACAGAGATTGATTCTAGTGAATTTAAAAATAATATCATTCCACCATACAACCTATTCTATTTAATCTTCATCACCTTCATTTAATGAATTATTCTTTCACCGTGAACATCACCGAACACCTAATGGTTTGACACATATTGATGTTGCATATACGTTATCTTTTGAGAAAAATACCCTTCATTGAGATGTGAATAGTTGTGTGCTATTATTTTTTGAACCAAAGTTGTTTTGGATGTGTTCCTTTAAAACACAGATTAATAATTGGTTAAATGTACACACATTCTAAAATATAAATTATGAAAGCAGCAGTATTCCATAAGCCCGGCGATATCAGGGTCGATAATGTACCTGACCCAGCTATACTTGACCCAAGAGACGTCATTCTAAAAGTAACCGCGACCGCAATATGTGGCTCCGATCTACATATTCTAAGCGGTGCAGTCCCGCAGAAGGAAAACCTGATCATGGGACACGAATTTATGGGCATCGTAGAGGAAGTGGGCTCAGAAATCACCAATCTAAAAAAAGGCGACCGTGTAGTAGTCCCCTTTCCGATCGCTTGCGGAAAATGTTTTTTCTGTACGCATGAAGCATCTCCTGCCTGCGAGAATTCAAACTTTAAACACTATGGTCCCAACGGGGATTTGATGGATCAAAAAGGTGGTGCACTCTTTGGCTATACTGATCTTTACGGAGGATATTCTGGCGGTCAGGCTGAATATGTACGCGTTCCTTATGCCGATATCAGTCCTCGGATTATTCCCGAACACCTGACTGATGAACAGGCTTTGTTTTTAACAGACATTTTTCCTACCGGATGGTCTGCGATTGATTGGGCAAATCTGAAAGGCGGTGAAACTGTTGCAATCTTTGGTTCGGGTCCTGTCGGCCTGATGGCTCAAAAAGCAGCATGGCTTAATGGTGCTGGTCGAGTTATCGCTATAGACCCACTGGACTATCGATTGGAGAAAGCGAAAGCAGTCAATAACGTTGAAATCCTAAACCCACATAAAGTAGATGTTATTCAGGCAATTCGTGAAATGACTGACGGAAGAGGAGCCGACGTGTGCGTAGATGCAGTAGGCTTTGAGCCCGAACGAAATTTTATGGATAAAGTAAAAGCAACGATAAATTTTGAAAAAGGGTCGATAAAAGTATTGGAAATGTGCTTTGAAGCGGTCAGACGAATGGGAACAGTATCGATCATGGGCGTATATGGTTCACCATACGATAATTTCCCACTATTCAGGATTTTTGATAAAGGTATCACCATTAAGCAGGGTCAAGCCCCTGTTCTTAACTATATTGACAAGCTTGTCAACCTCGTCAGCGAAAATAAAGTAGTTCTCGATGATATTATCACCCACACCATTCCGCTTACTGAAGCGGAGCATGGCTATAAAATCTTCAATGAGAAAGAAGACGATTGCGTTAAAGTAGTTTTGAAACCCTAAGATAAATTTGCGAGGAAAAATCACGAAAAACGAGCAGGCTTGCTGTAAACATTAAATGATTTTTCCTCGCGGTTTATCGTTCGGTTAATGCGGATAGGCCTTTTCGCAAATCGCTAAAATAGCTTCGCAAGTATTCCTTCAAAAGTTACCAAAATATTTTCTCCATATTTTTGCTGTGCTTTGGTCTACTTTCTCTTCAAGCGTGTAAGCTGTAATCCCCCCTTTAAAATTAGCTGCAGCACTTTCGATCTGGGACCACCCCATCTGCAAATATTTTTTGTAAATCAATCATACGCTTTAAGACGATACTAAATACTATATCAGATAATTAGAGTTTATTTCTATGCATTATTGAAGCTACAATAGTTCATTTATTTTTAAGTAATACCGCAAAGCTAGTTTTGGTAGACTTGTATCGATTTTCTATATTACCCCAATTTATAAACGGCTAAATCTATATTTGCTGTCGGCTTTTATAATTTATCAAAAATTTTCCCTTTAAGACAGAGTTGAATTCGTTGATACAAATAAACTGTGTATATTTAACATTTACTTATACAATCTCAAACTACCGTTAAACATAAATGCAGAAACCATGATTTTAATTGTAGATGACCAAGAAGAAAACATATTTTCATTAAAGAAGCTCTTAGAATCAAAAAATTTTTTAGTGGATACTGCCCTCTCTGGTGAGGAAGCGCTAAAAAAATCCCTGAAAACCGACTACGTACTCATTATTCTGGATGTCCAGATGCCGGATATGGATGGATTTGAAGTTGCAGCAACCCTACGTGGCCTCAATAAAACAAAAAATATCCCGATAATATTCCTATCGGCAGTCAGCAAGGACAAAAAATTCATTACGCAGGGATATGCTTCCGGTGGTCATGATTACGTCACTAAACCTGTCGATCCGGATATCCTGAATCTGAAAGTCAAAACTTTCTATGATCTCCATGAAAAGACAGTCGCTCTCAATAAAATGCAGGAACAGCTTCTATCTGAAATCGAAGAACGCAAAAAAGCCCAGCGTGCCCTTGAAAAACAGGTTGACCAGCTCCACCTGACACTCGAATCCTTACCGCAGCTGGCTTTCACTGCAAATTTTGATGGGGGCATAAAATTTGTCAATTCCCAATGGTACCGATTTGCTCGGTCCGCTGAATCTTTTCCGCCCACACATCCCGATGACGAGGAGATCAAAATGCTATGGACTGACGCTGTGTCACACAGAACGGTTTATGAAAAAGAAGTCCGCATCAAAGAGCTTAGCGCAGAAAATTACAAATATTTTCTTCTTCGCATAGCACCGATACGCGAGCAGGAATCGGGCCCAATTTGGGTGGGAACCCTGACGGACATTGACCACAGAAAACAATTGGAAAAAAAGAAAGACGAATTCTTGAGCATTGCCAGCCACGAACTAAAGACACCTCTGACCAGTATTAAGGGTTATGTGCAATTTATGATGCGTCTGATCGGCTTAAACGACATTTCTTCTATCCAAAAACATCTCCTTACCCTAGATGGACATGTAGATAAATTACAGGAGCTGATAAAAGACCTGCTCGATATTTCTAAAATTGATAGCGGCCAGCTAAATTTAAGAAAAGAGGATTTTGTAATTGAAAACCTGATTGAAGAGACTATATCCTCAATGAGACAGATGAATGCCGATGTTGATTTTTATTTTCATTACGATCCCAATCTTATCAACCACATGATAAAAGGTGATAAGAGGCGTATAGAGCAAGTCTTGATCAATTTTCTCAGTAATGCGATAAAATATTCAGTCAATAGGCCCTGTATAACAATAGACATACAATATGAATCTGACTCAGTTAGTGTATTTGTCACCGATTGCGGTATAGGTATCCCGGAAAACAGGCAAAAACACGTGTTTGATAAGTTTTACCGTGTGGAAGAATCGTCCGTAAACTTTCAGGGTCTGGGGATTGGTCTTTATATCTGCGCTGAAATAATTAAGCAGCACAATGGAACTATCGGTGTACGCAGTGCCCCCACAGGAGGATCTACTTTTTATTTTTCTTTACCTTTAAATTGAACCAGGCAATGCCAAAACGTTTTTTAAGAGATCTGCAGATCGGCTTTGGATTTTCACTGGCCCTGTTATTGACCAGTTCGACAGCATCATATCTAAGTATCCGTAATCAGATCCATAATAGTCAAATGGTTGATCACAGTAGACGTGTCATTGCACGCTCGAACAGAATTTTGATCGACCTGCAAAATGCCGAGACTGGACAGCGGGGGTTTCTGCTCACCGGAAGAGAACATTTTCTGGAACCCTATTATAGCAGTTCCCGCTCCCTCCCTCAGTCAATTGCCACCGCCCGTGACCTGGTATCGGACAATCTCCCGCAGCAAAAAATAATAGATAGCATCGGCCAGCTGGTCGAGTCCCGATTGAATAAACTGGCCGGACTGGTTAACATAAAAAAGGCCCGGGGTACGGTGACCTTAGCGGACATGGAGGAGGGCAAGAAATATATGGACAGATGCCGTGCGCTTCTCGCCAGACTTGTGGACAATGAGGAGAAATTGCTCGACAGTAGGTCCGGAAGGCTCAATACGGCATCAACATTGACTTCACTTTTTGTGATCATCGCTGCGATTTTTTCGCTGTTCATTACCATATTTTCTTATATAAGGCTTAGAAGGGACCTGGCGAAACGGGTACAGCTCGAACAAGACCTTAAGAAAAAAGATAGGGAGATCACCCAAAGACTCGTCGCAACACAACGTATTGCGGGACAGATTGCTGCCGGAAACTATTCGGTTAAAATCAATGACCAGGAGCATGATGAACTAGGAAGTTTAGCCGGTTCACTTAACAATATGGCAGATTCGTTAAAACAATCTTTCGATGAACTTAGCGACAATGAATGGCGCCAGACCGGGCTCGCCTTGCTAAACGAAGTTTTAGTCGGCAACAAAGTGAAAGAAGATCTAGTTTCCGATGCATTGCAAATCTTAGTCACTTATGGGGAATGTGCCAACGGCTCCCTTTATATCCTTGAGCATACGCAGCTAGCACTGATAGGAGCCTACGGCCATGAAGATTCGATGCGGCAATTTATCGCACCCGGAGAAGGCGCTGTCGGTCAGGCGTTTGTGGACGGCAAAGTACGGATCATAGAAAATCCATATCCTTCGAAAAATGTGGTCAGTTTTACTGCAGGATATTTACCCCTGCATTCGATCTTATTACTTCCAATTTTTGATGGTCACACCTGCATTGGTGTTATTGAACTTGGTTCTTTCAGGAAATTCAAGGAACCCCAGATGCCCTTTTATAGAGAAGCGGGCCGTCATATTGGTGCAGCGATTGTTGCAGCTCAGGCGCGGCTGAAAGTACAGCAGCTGCTTGAAGAAACGCAATCGCAGACAGAGGAACTTCAGGCACAGCATGCCGAGCTGGAAAATCTCAATGCAAATCTTGAAATCCATACCCAAAAACTCCAGACGTCCGAAGAAGAACTACGCGTACAACAGGAAGAACTGCTGCAAGCCAATAAAGAACTGGAGCAACGCTCTGCAATGCTAGAAGAAAAAAATATACTGATAGCAGACCGAAATCAGGAAATTCAGAAAAAAGCGGAAGAACTGGCGCGGAGCACGAAATATAAGTCAGAATTTTTGGCAAATATGTCACATGAGCTGCGTACACCGCTCAATTCAATTTTGCTTCTATCACGCCTAATGTCGGATAATCCCGAAAAGAACCTGACAACCGAACAGATTGAATCGGCCGAGGTGATCCAATTATCGGGAAAAAACCTATTGACCCTTATCGACGAAATTCTCGATCTTTCAAAAATTGAGTCCGGTAAAATGGAACTCGATTATCAGCAGGTTGCAATTTCGGATCTGACAAAAGACCTGGACAATCTATTTTCTCCGATTATAAGGGAAAAAGCACTCTCATTTACAATAAAATTGGCAGACAACCTGCCAAAGACAATACGTACTGACCGCCAGCGACTGGACCAGATCCTACGGAATCTATTATCGAATGCCATCAAGTTTACGAAAGAGGGACAAGTCATACTTTCCGTCTTCCCAAGCGAGGCACAAGATGGACAGATTGCTTTTGCCGTAACTGACACCGGTATAGGAATTGCACCGGACAAACAGGACGTCATTTTTGAAGCTTTTCAGCAGGCTGACGGATCCACACGGCGTAAATTTGGCGGGACAGGTCTTGGGCTTTCGATCAGCCGTGAACTCTCGCGTCTGTTGGGCGGAGAGATCCGTTTAAGTAGCCAGGAAAAAAAAGGAAGTACCTTTACCCTTTTAATTCCCGAAAATCAGGAAGAAAATACTGTTCCGACAACGGAAGAGCTTATACAGTCCATTGCGGAAAACATCGAAGAAACACAGGACATCATAATGTCCAGTAATCCACATACCGTTGACATTATCCCGCCGGATGTTGATGATGACCGGAATGATATAAAAGAGGACGATAAAGTGATATTGATCGTGGAAGATGATGTTAATTTTGCTAAAGCGCTGCTTAGGTATACCCGGCAGCAAAAGTATAAAGGGGTAGTCATCGTGCGTGGAGACCAGGCAGCTGATGCAGCGATAAGGTATAAGCCTACGGCGATTTTATTGGATATTCAATTACCTGTAAAAGATGGGTGGCAGGTTATGGCAGAGATTAAAAACAATCCAATTACACGTCCGATTCCAGTCCATGTTATGTCATCTTTTGAAGTTAAACGGGAAAGTCTGCTCCAAGGGGCTATCGATTTTATGGATAAACCTATTGCGCTGGAACAAATGGCGCAGATGTTTATAAAAATTGAGGAAGCACTTGCCCGGAATCCGAAAAAGGTGCTTATTGTAGAGGAAAATTCAAAACATGCAGCAGCACTTGCTAACTTTTTGGAAAGCTATGATATCATTTCTGAAATAAAGACTACCGTTACAGAAAGCGTCGACAGTCTCTATTCTGATAAAGCAGATTGCGTTATACTGGACATGGGCGTTCCGGGCAATATGGGATATGACACATTAGACTCGATACGACAAAAACCCGGTTTAGAAAATATACCTATCATTGTATTCACAGGGAAGAATCTTTCGAAATCTGAAGAGCTAAAATTGAAGCAATATGCCGATTCGATTGTCATCAAAACGGCAAATTCCTACCAGCGAATACTGGACGAAGTTGGACTGTTTTTGCATTTAGTAGGAAACCATCCTGGTGAAGAATGGTCAAAAAAATCGTCTTTAGGAACCATCAGAGAAGTACTGCAAAATAAAAAAGTTCTTATCGTCGATGACGATATACGCACTATTTATTATCTCTCTCAAGCGCTTGAAAGGTATCAGATTAATGTTGTTTCTGCAATGGACGGAAAGGAAGGTCTAGACAAAATTGAAGAACACGATGATATTTCTGTTATTCTTATGGATATGGTGATGCCCGAAATGGATGGGTATGAAACGATTAAAATGATTCGTCAAAATCCCCATTATAGTGAAATACCGATAATTGCCATAACAGCAAAAAACATGATCGGTGACAGGGAAAGGTGTATCATAGCCGGGGCCTCTGATTATATTTCAAAGCCCGTGGATACCGATCAATTGCTTTCATTATTACGTGTATGGTTATACAACTGATTAAAATATGGACAATAAAAGATTGATTCTGATCATCGATGATGAACCTTATAATATTTTTGCCCTAAAATTGGTTCTTAAGTCAAAAGGTTATGCTGTACTAAGCAGTGCTTCCTTAGCAGAAGGGCTTGAAATACTCCATCAGCATAAAAATATCAATATCGTGCTGATGGATATGATGATGCCTGAAATAGATGGATATGAAGGCATTGCCAGGATCAGGGGATCCAGCGAAATATTTAACGACGTTACCATAATTGCGGTTACTGCTCAGGCCATGTCCGGTGACCGGGAAAAATGCCTAAGTGCTGGCGCAGATGGTTATATTTCTAAACCTATAGATATCGACGAACTTATTCCGCTGATCGAAAAATTTTAAGAATGGAAAAGAAGAAAATATTATTGTTTGACGATGACAAACAATTGCTGGAGATGATTTCTATGATATTGGAGAGCTTCGGATATTCAGTAGCTGTGTCCTCTACCTCCCACGACGTGATAGAAAAGGTTACTGAGACAAAGCCTGACTTAATTTTAATGGATAACTGGATACCCTCCATTGGAGGAATTGAAGCGACTCAGTTACTCAAAAACCATCAGGAATTCAAGAGAATACCGGTAATTTATCTTTCCGCGAACAAAGATATAGAAAGCTTGGCTAAACTGGCAGGAGCTGATGACTACCTGGAAAAACCATTCGACATCGTCGATCTGGAGAAGGTGATCAATAAAATGCTAAATTTAAATTATTAAGATCTTTTACTCCCCAAAAGTTTATCAATCTTGGGCACCAATTTTATTATTTTAGGGATTAACGACATACTTGATATTTGCACTAATGCTTTACCTGGTATAGACACTATGCTACCACAGCGATTTCAAGTATTAAACGATCTATATTGCGTAGTTTATCAGTTAACGAAACCGATCCCAAGAAGGTTCACTTTATATATTTATTAAAAGATGAAAAAAAACCAAATTACGCAGGATCGGTATCAAGGTATACTTATCGTTGCATTCGCAATTGTTGCACAACAGGGGCCCGAGGATCTTCCGAACGATGTGCCGGACAATCCTGAAGAGGAATTATTAGAAAATGAACCCGATGAAACTCCAGACATGCCCGATCAGGATGATTTAGGCATCGACGAAGAACTGGGAAACGAAGAAGAAAATGAATTTCCTGAAATTGACGAACAGGAAGACGACGAAAGAGAGATTGATGAACGAGAGATTGATGACCGTGAGGAAGCCAACGACGGAGAGTTAGCTAACGATGGAAGAACCATTTAAGATCAAACTGTCTTTTCATTTTATGAAATAACCAACGCGTTAAAGCTATATTTGACCGTTGGTTATTAAATGGATACAACATAGGTATCTGCCATCCCCTCTCTTATACGCATCAAAGCAACCTTTCAAATTGAACTCAGAGGCTCGAACTGCATCAAAATGTGCTCCAGTACTGGAACTTTTATTTTGGACATCTGCTCCATGATAATTTTTGAGATCTGCTGACAACTCATTTTACCCTGCGAGACTACCTTTTTTTCTTCAGCCATGACCGTTTGACGACTTTGTTTGGGTGCTGTTTTTTTACAAATATTTTTTAGGCGAAACAGCACGGGTTTGGATATTGTTATCTCTTAAAGATTTATAAAATGTGGAAAGTTTGACATTCGAAGCTTTTCAATAGCACGAATTACAAACAATAAAAAATAGTACTATGTCATTATTTTCAAACGATTTGAGCAAAGAGCCTGTATTTGACGGCATTGGTTACGAACCTTCTTTTTTTTCAAGAAAGACGATGGTTACGACCAAGACAAATTACAGTAAAAAAAAGTACAGTGATATCAACAAGGACACCCGAAAAAAGATTCTTGTGCTCTGCACAGAAGAACGGTATATGACCATGAAAAATGGAAAGAAGTTTTCAACGGGCAATCATCCGGTCGAAACACTGGTTCCCATTCTTCATTTTGAACAGGCTGGATTTGAGGTTGACTTCTACACACCAACAGGTGCTCCTGTAAAATTTGAGATGTGGACTATGCCGTATGAAGATGAAAACATCGGTAAAATCCTCGACAAGTATAATACGCAATTTTCAAACCCGCACAACCTGAGAGATTTTATAGCTGACACGAATAAAGGATATGTTGATTACGTTGCCGTTTTTATCCCGGGCGGGCATGGCGCAATGCTCGGACTACCTGAAAATAATGATGTCAAAGAACTTATCAAATGGGTAATAGCGGAAGATAAATATCTCTTGGCAATCTGCCATGGCCCCGCAGCGCTCTTAAGCGTAGCAGATTGCGGAGACGCTGAGTTTCCTTTTAAGGGATATAAGATTAATTCGTTTCCTGATGAAATGGATAAGGCTTTGCCAGAAAGTGGATACCAGCCCGGCGAGATGCCCTGGTTTTATGGCGAAAAACTCAAACAGCTTGGGATCGAAATTTTGAATAAAAAAATTGCCGGCGATTGTCACGTTGACAGAAAATTAATTACCGCAGATAGTCCGTTAGCGGCTGATAAATTCGGGAAAATCTGCGCAGATGAACTTCTCGCCTGTGAAAAATCAGAACTGGAGCATGAATAGGCATCGGAAGCCATATGGATCATTGCAAAGTCTTTGCCAACGTTTTCAAAATTTGAGCTATTATTTTAAGAACTAATGAATATTTCAGTCTATGACAAAAACTAAAATATATAAAGATATACCGGTTATTTTAACAACGGAAACAGAACAGTTATTTGATTTTGAGTTAGGTGAAAGTGGTCAGGTAGGCCAATATGCCAAAATATCGTCTGAAGGATACGAACTAATTATAGCAGAGGATTTAAGTTACCTGGACGGAGATATGCCCGAGAAATGGAGGCAACCCGCTGTTCAGAAACTACTTGCTTTAGTAAGGGATGATAACAAAACAATCGGTGATTTAAATTAATTTTTTTCAAATACAAGGCTCCCTTATTAACCGACAAGGGAGCCTTTCTAAAAAAGTTGAGTTCGTCGCTTCGGCCTTACAATTACTTTTATTTAAATGAGAGCTTATTCAAAATGGTATTGTCTAAGACCAGCTTAACTTATAAAAAAGAAAAAGGCCACTTAAACAGTATCCAAGTGGCCTTAAAATCTTATATTATAATCTGTTTTATTTTGCTTTAGCCTTCTCTGCCTCGATCTGCTTTACAAACTCTACAGTGACGTTCGCTAATTCGGCTATCTCCGATATCGAACACTTATTCGAAGACAAAAGATTTTTTATTATTTCCGCCTTTCCTTCGGCTTTTCCGATAACTTCTCCTTCAGCTTTTCCCTCTGCTCTTCCTTCTGCTTTTCCCTCAGCCATTGCTTTTTCGCGCGCTCGTTTCAATCGCTCCTCCTGACTACTTCGGATACTCTCGGCATCCCATTTATTCCTTAAACTTACGTTGTACATCTCTCGTTCCTCCGGTTTTAGTTTGCTATACTCTGCTAACTGAAATAACTTCTCAAAAATAGGCTTACGCAAATAAGTGGAAAGTCCATTTAGCGAAGACATATTTTTGAGTACATAAAGCCAACGATCTAAATCATTAACTAACTCTGCCTCAGCTTTAACAAAGTTAACCAATTCCACATATATAAAGCCTAGATCGTCATAAAATATTTTACCATGATCTCGATAACATAAACAAATATCGTGTAGAAAATACTTCTCATCCCCCGCATCAGGCATTGCAAATCCATCCATTAGTACAATGATATAAACTTCACTAATTCCATAATTCCAAGCCCTTCGGTTGCCTTTGGGTGCCTGATCCGCTATCAATTTACTACTGTAGTAAAGCATGCGCTTTTTCAAATTATCCTGCGCCGTGCGCTGCACTTCAATAATAAAACGTCCGCCATACGGCAAAAGATGCTGAATGCGCCTTGTTAATCGAATAACCGGCGAAGCTTTCCATCTGCCGCCAGATCTCACGGCTAATCTTTTCGGGGTAGCCCTTCGCCTTACAGTTGGAAAAGAACTTATCCTCAATTTCGATCAGGTGGTCTTTGCTGCGATATTTGCCCGACATCATCCGCCGGAGCACATGCATCAGCCATATCGAGTCCTCCATAAGCATGCGCATGCCTATAAACCCATGAAAGGAAATCTGGAGCAACTGCTCGCTCGAACCTGTACAACTCCACTTTGGGAGGACGATTTATTGTCAATAGACGATGCGCTATTATTGGTGGGTACAGAAAGCGTACAAGATGATTGGATCGTGCTGGTCAAGCAGAAAAGGGGAAATAAAAAGTATCTCTTGTTAATCGTTAAGGGAGGCAGTTTTGGCTTTTCTCAAATATTTTTTAGGCAAAACAGTATGGCTTTTGATATTGTTATCTATTAAAATTTTATAAAATGTAGTGAAATATGATTGCATCTATATTATAGTTTTCCGATCGACTTATCTTATTGAAAACTCAACGCATTTGATATACAAATTTCAATTCTCTAACCCGCTCGCTTTGGATTTTCCTTCACAAAGAAGTACATTGCAAAAAATTAATGCGACTAACGACTTATTTTGTAAAGTTGGTTGAGTTACTTTCCTTCAAAACAATTTAATATGAAAAATTACATAATTACTGGAATATTTTTGCTTCTGTTCATAAATTTAGCATTTTCACAATATTTCACCCTAGCTCCAACAGGTTTCGTTTCTAAAGAGAATCTAGATTATACCGTAGTGGAAGTTCCTGGCGCTAAACAGCAAGAACTTTACGATAATGTATTAAAATCGATCAATAGCTTATATTCCAACCCCAAAGAAGGCCTGACTTTGGTTCCCGGGCAGGCGATCGCTTTAGCAGCTTACCAACAAAGAGGACTTAAAACATCCGCTATTGCTTACTATGATGTCGATTACACCTTGTCTTTTTTATTTAAAGATGGAAAAATAAGAATCAATAGTCCAACTTTCAGTGCTCAAATTATGAATTACAACGGTACTTGGAATAAAATGAACGTGAAAAAATTTTATTTCAAAGGCAACGGTAGCCCCAAAAATGAGAAAAAACATCAATTCGTAAACGCGTACTTTAATGAGCTGATCAAATCTATTCTTGAAAAATCAACCAATATTGATAATTGGTAATATCGATGTATTTGTTCTCTTCCTGACAATAAACTTGCGAGCTTTCATCCCATTTTTCCGGTTTTAATTCTAGAAATAATATCATTCAACGCCTTTAAAAGACATAATAACGCCAGAATATTTATCGTGATCTGCACCAATATAAGATAAATCAATACCGGATAAATTTTTATTGTTCACAGCTTCTTTAAATAGCGTATAATTCATTTTTTCGACCCTATTATTCCAGTCTTCATCCGATGTTGGCTTAATTGATTCCAAATCTTTCATTTCAAACATCGCACGATCCGATATTTTTTTAGACCGTTGGACAAAAATTGTATCTCCTTCTATCTTTAGAATCTTAACCCAACCTGCTGGTAAACCTTGGATGTTATTTCCTTCAGCATCGGTAAAGAAACTTGCACCATATAGTTGTCCTGCCTGTAGTTGTTGAGCCGATTGAGCAAGACTTTCTTTTTCATTCCGATATTTCTTACCATCTATGTTCAGTTTAATACCATAAATAATAGAGCCGATAATTGCTATCGATGCTATAATCAAATACCCTTTCCAAAGTTTGAAATACGGAATTTCTAGTGTCTTCTTAAATTTCTTTACCTCTTCTTTTATTTCAGGCGAATAATTTCTTGCGTGGATGACCTGCCCGTATTGATTGACTAAACGAGACATTTTTACCAGACCTCCTCCAACTGGAAACCCTAAAAATTTGGTCGCAGGTGTAATGATACTAAGATTGAAATTCTGCGCTATGGTCTCATTTTTTAATGTTGCAATGATATTTTTACTTCCTAAAACGTACTCGTAACGTGTATAAATGAACAGCATAAATGGAATGAATTATAACTATAACGGTTCGAAATTAAGAAAAAATTCCTCCTGTAACAATCCTGTGTCAATTAACTAATTAGTACAGAAACAGATAAATTTATTTGATATCCTACGCGTACCTGAACCATCTCGTGTAGGATCTTTGCGATGAAGCTGGCTGTCTAATTAAAATGCTGACAGGCTTTGATAAGGTAATTTGATTCGATTGCTGATTATACCGAATATTTGTATATTAGGATAAATACAAATATTACAATTATGTCATCCAAGATTTTCCTGCAATCTTTACAAAGTAAATTAAAAGGCGGTAACGCCCGCTCTATTCATTTAAATGCATTGCCAGGAAGGTTGGCCACACGGTTAGACCTGCAGCAGCTCGACCTCATTGAGGATGGTCTAGCCAAATCATTTTTAGATACCTTGTTGACCAAAGCAAACTTTGAATTTAAGATTTCATTTGATACGATAGATCTCAATGAAAAAGATACGGAGACTCAAAAGAAACTAACCTTAATTTCTAAACGACTGAACTCCATCATCATAGAAAATGAAGATTATTTTAAAGAACATGGGATGAAGACCCTCGGATTTGGCTATCCTATTCTTATAAAAAGATCCTCAAAAGATCCTTCTAAGATCATAAAAGCCCCATTATTCATTTGGCAACTAGAGGCCGTTAAATCTAAAAACAAAGTCAATGAATGGTCGTTTTTGCGAAATAAAGCGATTCATGCAAATGGAAAAATAGTGGATTCAGATATTCACCCGATTAGTATCAACGAGGTCCTCCTTTCTTTTATCAAAAGTGAAGATGACATTACATTACCCAATCTGACCAATGAAGCCTTAGATGACGCGCTGATTGACAACAACGAGTTAGTGAACGCTTGTGCTGAAGTACTGGAAGCACTCAATTCAAATAGTAAAGAGCAGATACTTGAGGTGCTAGGCAAAAACTTTGAAACAGCTATCAATGTATTACCCGAAGCATCCCAGATAGATGCTATCGCCAATAACAAAGCTTACATTCATTTTGGTGGTGTTTTTGGTTTGTTCAGAGCGCAAAAAGAAAGTATTATCACCGACATTTCCCGCTTATTGGATCGCTTCGATGCCTTTGAATTTGATGAGCTTAAAGTGGAAAATCTATCGACAACACCTTTCAGCGCCGTAGATACAGACCCAAGCCAACAGGCCATAATAAGTGCTCTTGGAAATGAACCGAACCAAATAATACAAGGCCCTCCAGGTACGGGAAAGAGCCAATCGTTAACTGCACTGATCACAAATGCACTTGCCAATGGTCTGAAATGTCTTGTCGTCTGCGAAAAGAAAACAGCGCTTGATGTGATTAAAGCAAATATCGAACGTACGAATCCTCAGATCGGCGCGCTAGTCGGTGTAATTGATGATGTGAACGATGCGCGTGAAGCGATCGTAGATTCCGTCAGAGATCGTCAGATCGGAGTTCCGTTTCACATCTCAGGAAGGCAAGCCCAAAACCAATATGATGCGATAAAATCAAAACTCAAGGAATCAGCTGAACTTATCAATGCACAGCATGCTGCCTTAGCTCAAACGGTCTACGGCGATAAGAGTTGGCCGCAGATCGTCGGACGGTATTTGGCTTTATTAAAAAACTTTAGTCAAGTACCGCTCAAGAATATTATACCGAAAGAGGATTTTAATTTTGCTCAGGATCATACAGAACTGGAAAGGACACTTGTTATTCTAAAGCAAAGCCATAATTTATTTAAGCAATCGCGTCAGGTTCATGCCATATTTAGACCATTGGCAGACGATCTATTTATAGATCAACAGGTTGGGCCATCGCGTGTAAGAATTGAGGATTTTGTTGCATACGCGCATAAACAGCTACCAACTATTGAACAGGTTATTGCTGAACTTCAAGTGAGTGGAAAGCAGTGGGCTGATGATTTTTTGAGCGGCATCCCCACAATAATGCAGCAGGATTTTAAGTCCTATTTAGCATTTTGTATTGGAGATTCAGTGAAAGAAGAGGTATTACCATCCACTTTTCCTCAGGAACAGCGCATCAATGAAATTGTCTTAGGACTACAAACAGTAGGGATAAAAGCGCAACAATTTTTCAAGCAATATGAAGATGCTCTGCAACAACATTATAGCAGCTATCATTCATCGCTAAGCAATGCAATATCAACTTATCTTGCCTACGCTGAAACAAGCATTGCTCAATATGGCAATAACTTATTAAATAATAGTAGTGGTGCAAAATTTAAAACAAGTTTATTAAGTATATTCTCGGGAAAGCATAAACAGATAAAACAAACGAGAATCGAATTAAAGAATCGTATCGCGCAGGTAAGATCAGCCCATGTTCAGAAAAATTATATTGAACATCAATATAACGATCATTTGGAAACAACTGACTTATCTATATATCTAAACAATATAGAGGAACTCAGACAAAAGGCAGCCGCTTGGAAAGAGCAATACCCACCTGCGATCAGTAACTATCTGTTCAATATTAATGATCATCATTTTCATGTTGAACTGAGTGAACTAAAAGCGCAAATAGCTCCCCTACTTCAAAAATTGGATAGCATAGAGCAAATGCTAATCGCCGATTACAATATTGTTCCAACGACTCCAGTTACTGATATCAATGGGGTGATAAAGGCAGTACCCTACCTAACTGAAAGAGTAACTTTTCAATTAAGGTATTTTAATAATTTTCGTGACTATTACGCTGCACGCGCTGAAGCCTATCGAAGTCTACAAAACTCGTTTGACGATATCGAAGGTAACCGGTTAACGGGAAATATAACGAATGGGGTATTTCTGCCGTATACAGGTCTTCAGGCTGCACAGGACTTATGTCATACGATTAAGCATACTATTGCAACGTTCATTGACCATATGGGTGATTTCCGTAGCTATCATGAGTGGAAATCATTTTTCCTTTCAGTGGACGAAGTGCAACAAAAGCTTATTAACCGAATCAGCATACATCTTAAAGACCGTTGGGCTGATGCTTTTGAATGCTGGTATCTGTATTGGATACTCACGACAAATGAACCCCAGGAATTGCCAAAAAGCGATTACCAACTACAACAATATCGGCAGCAGAAACAAGAGTTTAATAATGCGCAGCTGAATAGCATTATTGCTTTGTGGACGGAAAAACAGGCTGACGCCGTCGGACATTTTAAAGCCAGAGGACAAAACATAAATAGTTTGTTTAACAAAAAGGGAGCTAAGGGAATGCGTCGCAATTCACTCCGCACTATTGTGAACAGAGAATTTGAACTATTTACTGATTTTTTTCCAGTATTGTTGGTCAATCCTTCGGTCTGCAGTTCCATCTTGCCGCTACAGGAAGGAATTTTTGATGTGGTCATATTCGATGAGGCCAGTCAGCTGCGTCTCGAAGATACTTACGCGGCCCTGATCCGTGGAAAAGCTAAAATTGTTTCCGGTGACAAGCATCAGATGGCTCCCTCCTCTTACTTCGAAGGAAGTGGAGCGCTACTTGACCCGATTGATGATGAAACAGAAGATTACGAAGATGAATTTTCAGATCGGACTGCGCTACAGGCTGCTCAGCTTAACCTCGCAGATAGTGAATCCTTACTAGCTTATGCTGTAGACAAAGGGTTCGTTGAATCTTATTTAAAAGTCCATTACCGCTCGAAACACCCTTATCTTATCGACTTCTCCAATCATGCATTCTACGGGAATAGGTTAATGCCTGTTCCGGCGAAGGAGCACTACACGCCTATCGAATATTTACAGATTGATGGTTTATATGAAGGGCAAGTAAATAAACAAGAGGCATTGCAAGTGGTCGAATTGTTACAACAGATCATGAAGGAAGCTAAAGACAGTATTCCAAGCGTGGGTGTTGCTACTTTCAATATTTACCAACGCAACTTGATCCTTGAGGAACTGAGTGCAGTTCGCCAGAATGACCCTGCATTCGACAGTTTAATGGCGCAGGCGGGAGATTCATTCTTTGTTAAAAATCTCGAAAACATTCAGGGCGACGAACGGGATATTATCATTCTATCCACAACATTTGGGCGAAAAGCCGACGGTTCGTTTAGTCAAAACTTTGGTCCGATTATACAAGGTAAAGGACATCGTATGTTGAATGTAATCATCACTCGAGCGCGGTCAAAGGTATATGTATGTACTTCTTTCCCGCAGGAGTATGTTGGTCAGTACCCAAATCTTATCCAACAGAAGGGCAATAAAGGCCGTGGTATTATGTACGCTTACTTTACCTATGCGAAAGCGGTAAGTGAGGGTAATGACGAATTGCGAAAGGGCATTCTCCAGCTATTGAGTCAGTATTGTACAGATAAACTGTATGAGCCAGCAGAATTTAGCTTGGGGTCTGAGTCTCCATTTGAAGATGAAGTATTCGAACAACTTGCACAGCATATCGGTGCCGATCGTTTAGAACAGCAGCATTCCGTAGGCGGTTTCCGGATTGATATCGTTGTCAAATCAAAAACAAGCCACAAACCACTCATCGCAATAGAGTGTGATGGCGCGAAATATCATAACAGTCCGGAAGCTTATGCTTGGGACAGTTTCCGACAGGAGCAACTTGAAAGATATGGTTTTGTATTTCATAGGATATGGTCAATTAAATGGTGGGATGATGCCGATGGAGAGCTGAAGCGACTACTTGATTTTATTCGTCAACAGGATGAAGAAGAGGCAAATTTGAACAACCACGTGCATGTGGCAACGAAAATCAATATAAATGATAATTAGCGAATCGCCATTGATAGAACCGATAATTCGCAGGTAACCAGCACAAATAATGTTATCTCATTGGTTTCCGACTCCTATTAAAGGTTATCGAGGCAACAATCGTAACCACAATAACCTTTAAAAGGGAGCTATTCACACCAAATGACGAAGTCTGATCTCACGTTCAGGCTTGATAACTTAAAAGATGCATATTAATTATCACTTTTGATGACATTACTCCTACAGCACTAAATCTAGTTTCGCCAGAAAATCAGGTGGTCAATTTGCAACTAAGAATCGCATGGTCATTTGATACGAAATTTACATATAATAGAAGTTACTCGATATCCTAAAAATACACAGGGTAAAATACCTAAAATCAGCAATACCCAAAACCATATAGGATTTTCAGCCGACAACCATAGCCAACCCACGACCAGTATTATTAAACCACCAACTATAAGATTTTCTCTTGGCTTGCCCCCTATCCTCGTAGTAGCCATTCCACCCAACACACAACTAACCCAAACACAAAAAAGTTTGATGATAAATTGGGAAAAATTGGTGGCAGCGATTTCCTTACTGGTAAATATTTCTAAAGATGACGTGAACAGCAAGCCTTGCATTTTTGCAAAAACAGAACTCATTAATCCTATCGTTCCGAATCCAACTATGACGGAAAATATCTTTCTAAAATTCATTATCTAATTGATTTTAAAATTTAACTGGTCTTTCGTTAATACAATTGGATCAATCATTATTTTTTGCACATCAGCCTCAGAGGCGGCTCTGAATGAATGGACAAACCAGTTTAATTTTTCTTTACTATCAGGGATAAATGATGCTGAATTATTTTTTGCATTAGCCTGAAATTTCTGAATTATTGGCTGCATCATGGTATCATAATTGCAACAAGCCGTTTTTAAATCATTCGGATTTTGATGAATAAAATGAGCTAGCGCCTTTGCTCCATAAATTGATAATGATGCTCCCATTCCCGATAGCGCAGTGGGACAATACCCCGCATCTCCCAATAAAACCACATTACGATTTACTAAAGTGGATGAATTTACCATCCCCATTTTATCAATAAACATTAGACCGTTATCCGCGAAGCGACCTAACAAATGCTGTATATCTTCATTATACCCAGCAAAAGATGTTTTGAGTATTTCATTAGCTTTATTTTGAACAGATGGTAAATCTCCTGTATTATGTAAATAGCACTGAATGGCTATTTCATCGGAAGCAATGGGATAAATAGACAGCATCTTATTCACATCAATATAGATATTGAATTTGCCAACCTCATAAGAATGATGCTCTTTCAATCGTCCACCCATATAAACAAATTTAAAATCCTCTAGCGTACTTTCCGGAAAATAATTTTGTCTTGTCGTAGAGCGTAACCCTTCTGAAACGATAAGGAGATCGGCCTCCAACACAGTTCCGTTGTTGAGTAATATTTGGACTTTGTCTTCATCATGCATTACGTTTTCAACAGAAGATGAAAAATGAATACTCACTTCATTTTTTACTTCGTTGTATAAAACGTGATGCAATCCGCCTCGCGTTATCAGAACGGAACGTTCAATATTCTCGTTCATTTTCTCATAGCTAAGACTTTGTATAATTGAATCGTCTGACTCCCTGAAATTTACAAATTCAGAGGGTGACGATGCTTGTTGTAATTGTTCTGCTAATCCTAATTCTTCAATAATACGAACGCCAAAACTCTTAAGCGAAATAAGAAATCCGGACTTACTGAATGATGCCGCTCTTTCCAAAACAGTCACCTTATGCCCTTGTTTGCTCAACAGTTTTGCAACAGTCAATCCAGCGATGCCACCTCCTGAAATAATAATATTTTTTTTCATTTTTTTCATTTTTATACAGCAAATATCTTTCTATATTTACAGATAAAATAGCCCAAATTAAACTAATAATAGTCCAAAAAATTATGTTTGATGAAAAGCGTAAAATGAGAAAACTTGCTGAAAAACTTGGCATCTCCTTATCTTCCATTGAAAATGAGATAAAATTTTTGAATTTCAACGAATTGAACATTGTGGACTTGATGCCCGAGATGTTAATAATGGTTCGCTCTTTAATTGCCAGCAAGACTTTTGCTTATAAAAGAAAACCAATCAGGACAATAGAAAAAGGACTACTCATTTCGTTTCAAAATATTCTTATTAACAAAAAATCGGCAAATGCCATTAGTAAAAGATCTTTGAACAATCAGCCTCATGTTCGTATTATACCTTCACATTTGGAAAGTGAAGTGTTATTTCCTAAAGATGTCCACGTACAGCAAATCAGCATTTTAGTTGAGCTGGAATACCTGAAACATTTTGTAGGAAATGATGCAGATAAATTGTCTTATCTTTTTGATATAGAAAAAACCTTTTGGATAGAAGAATTTTTGTCACCTGAAATGACTGATTTAATTGCTCAATTAGCTGACCTTTCAATAGAAAACATTTTACCGCAAGCTTTTTATCGGTTAAAAGCACTTGAACTTATTTATCTGCTTTTCAGCAATTTATTAAAAAGAAAAAAAACAGATTATTTCCATCTTAACAACGCTGAAATTGATGCGGTTTATTTGGTTCGGAATACGATAGCATCAAATCTGGAAAAATCCCTATCTAAAGATGAACTGGTAAAAATAGGTGGAATGAATGAGCTAAAACTAAGAAGGATTTTTACACAAGTTTTTGGAAAAGGAATGTACGAATATTACAATCATCTTCGTATGCAAAAAGCAGCAAGACTATTACAGCAGGAAAATCTTTCAGTTTCAGAAGTTGGCTATCAAGTAGGATTTAGCAATCTGAGTTATTTCGGAAGGTTGTTTGAAAAACACTTTGGATTAAAACCAAAGAAGTGGCAGGATAAAAATAGAATGTAAATACCTTATCCCTTTGCAAATTCTACTTTACCGGAGAAATCAGAGGTTGAGAGCTCCAGGGAGTGTAACGTCAACTGTGTCATTGGATTAAAATCTTAAAAACCTCTTTCTAGTTTGAGTCTATCCCCAAATCTAATATAAAGTTGGGATATGGTCAAGCCCCAGTTATGCATTGGCATCGTCCATTTTTTTGCAATATCTTTAATAATTAAATACATCAATTTCATGAGCGCCTGTTCAGAGCTGAAAGCTCCTTTAGACTTAATAATTTTTCGTATCTGACGGTGCATTCCCTCGATCGGATTTGTGGTGTATATAATCTTGCGAACCTGATCCTCGTACTCAAAGAAAGTAGAAAGATTGGTCCAATTATCCATCCAGGATTTGGCAGCAAGTGGATATTTCTTGCCCCATTTTTCTTCGAAAGACAAGAGGTTCTCATAACCTATTTCTTCGTTCACGGCTTTATAGATCGGTTTTAGATCCTCCATTACAAGCTTTTTATCTTTCTCAGTTACATAACGCATGCTTGTTCTGATCTGATGAACAATACACAGCTGAATCTTTGTTTTTGGAAAAATAGTTTCTATGGCCTCGGGAAATCCTTTTAGACCATCAATACAAGCAATAAGGATGTCTTCAACGCCACGCTGCTTCAGATCTGTAAGCACAGAAAGCCAGAACTTAGCCCCTTCATTTTCTGAGCTATAAAGACCGATCAGATCTTTTCTTCCATCCATACCGACTCCTAGTATGTTATAAATAGCTCTTGATTCAACCGTTCCATTCTGGCGAACTTTAATGTGCATGCAGTCCAGGAATACAAAGGGATAAACAGCTTCCAAGGGCCTACTACGCCACTCATTTACAGCTGGAAGCACACTTTCAGTTATACGGGATATTTCTGTGGCAGAGATCTCCATAGCATACATTTCGCGGATAAACTCACTTATAGCCCGTGTGCTCATTCCTTTGGCATACATGCTTAGCACGTGTCCCTCAAGTTGTTCAGTGATGATTAATTGTCTTTTAGGCACTACTTTCGGCTCAAACGTGCCGGATCTATCACGGCCTGTTTCTAGCTCAAATGTTCCGGTATTGAGACCTCGGACAGTCTTTTTTGTCTTGCCATTTCGCCGGTTGCTATTACCTGACGCTTTTTCTTCGTTCAGATGATTCTCTAGCTCACCATCCATCATTGATTCCAATAGATGCTTCATTAACGGTGCTAGAACACCATCATTGGGAGACAAACTTTTACCTTCGTAAAGACCTTGTATGGCTTCTGCCTTGAAGCGTTCAAAGTCGAATGGGTCTTTTTCTTTCATGACCGTGTCGTTTGAATAATTGAATATAAATAATCTTATTGAATTATTCCTCTGACACAGTTCAGGTTACAGTCTCGAGCTCCATTTTAAATATGCCATCTGAGTCGGTAACGGTACTTCCAATTAGTTCCCCTTTTTCAGATTTAAAATTCACAGATGTATTGCTTGCTTTTTCATTAGTGTCACCCAATCTAATTACCCCCGATACAATTAGGTTTTCATACATGTTACTTTCATTCACATCTGTGTAAGCTTGCACTTCAAATCCACCGCTGTTATATCGTTGCACTCTCCTAATCGGATCTTCATTATACATTCTCCGAGAACAACCAATAGTTATAAAAATTATAGATAATAAAACTGTAAAAAATCTGTTCATTAAAATCGACTCGATAAAAAAATTACTTTTATAAACAATAAAGATAAGATTACATTTTTAACATCCCGCAGGTTGACCGTGTTGAACTGTATCATTGTTTTCTACTTTATACTGTTCAGCTTTAATACGATCTATTATACGTTTTCTTTTCGTGTCCGAGAGCTTCATAAAAGCTTTAGGACCTGTTAATCCCTTCCAAGCCATATCATTGTAAAAGTCAGAATCGAATCCATTGTCCGCATAAAATATCTTAGCGACTATTTCTTCGCCAAAATCCGGCAAGAACAAAGGCATACTGATGTATATCGGAATTTGTGGGCTAAAAGGAGGGTTACAACTTTTATTTTGATCTTCGTGTGTATACGCTAGCCGGTTAAAATTGCTGGCTCACCACTATTTACCAATTGATAAACCTATATGCCACAGCTCTTGTTCTTTCTTAAATATTTAGAACCATGATATATACGGTTTATGCACAACAGCAGTATCAAGGCAGGAAAATCTCTCTGTTAGCAGTATTTATAATTGTAAAAAAAGATCACAAAAATAAAGTACAAAGGAGTGTAGTGACACTGAAAGATACAATTACCACAATTTGATCATTTATTTTTACTAAATTAATTAGTATTTTTGATCCATGAAACCTCTTGAAGTCTTTTGCCGTAATCGCGTTATGTATGTCCAAATGACTGTGCATGATAAAAGCATGGGCATGAAAGACTATCATCTTTACAACAAAAATGGGCTTGCTTTTTATGTTTTCAGAAAGTCTCAGGGAGTTTGGGAACTTGCGTTTGGAGAACTTGCAGATGATATAAAGGAAGCATGTATCGATGCACTGATCTTGCGATTCGATACCGATGTACCGGAGCTATTTTACCACCATGGCGTGCGCCAGGTAGTCGAGGTACGCGCGAAAAAATACAGTCTTTGGCACATTTATCTGAACAATGCTTATGTAGGCAGCATCCAGCACGACAAGTATACTAAGAATTTCGATTATCATATTGAGGACAACAGCCTACTGACCGACGACCAGGTACAAAAATACATCGGAATGATTCAACACGGGGAGCTAAAATGGAGAAAAGATGATAATAGATAATTTCGAGATTATTTGCGTGTTTAACGCTACTTTTTTAAACGTTTTGTCGGTTTCTTTTTTTGTGGCTTTGCTGGTGTCTTAATTTTTTTCTGTACGGCCTCCATGCGCTTTCTCCAGCTGATGATCTGAGATTCTTCATATACGGGAAGGCCTTTATCGTTGAGAAGCCCCATAGATTTAGCTAAACTAAGACTGAGACGTGCAGACTTACTGTTTGCTTTCTTCCAGGTCTGTTGATCGTCTTTAAAATCCTTCTCATAGGCAGCAATAGCCTGCTTAATAATGGCTAGCTCCTTCTTATATTCTTTGAGCTTTCGATAAAGAATCATTAATCTGTTATATGCCCCTGCTTGTAATGGTGCTTTCCTTATAACCAGGATATAGCTTTTGATGGCATCTTCAGTTTTACCTTCAAGCTCCTGCAATCGTGCATCTTTTAACAGCTCATTTTTGGATTTCTTAATACCAGTCATATTTATTTTTATCTTTCAATACGATCCTGAATACCCGGCCAAATCCCCGCTAATATATTGTAGAGTCCTTTTAACCTGAATATCATAATTAAACTTGAGAAAAGTAATGAACAAATTAACTAGCTCAAAGTTCCATCTCGGTTTCGGTCTACTTCCAGTAAAAGAAGAAGTTTGGCAATAGCGGGTTCCCTCCATTCTTCCGCAAGATCGCCCTCTATAACACCAAAATCTTCATCTAAGATCATCTGGCAGCCATCCATCGTAATTCGGGCATATGGTCCATTTTGCCCCTCCTGTCCTACTTCAAAATCACAGTATTTTTCTACTCCTATGTTATTTGTCACCGGAATTCCAGTGAATGTTGCTATAGCTCCCATATTCTCATTTTTTATTTTTCAAATAATTAATAACATCCTCACGACCATTGCCAACGCTTTTGATGGCCTCTTCGACTTGCTGCCGGGTTACGCCAAGTTCTTTTGCCAAATAATCTACCTCATAAGATCACCGCCAGCTACCTGATTGCGGTCCCTTGCATCTTTTTTATTTTTATTGTCTGTCATAATAAATGTTTTTGGAATAGAACAACCGCCAGCCAATAGAGTTTGAAAACTATCACTATTCTGATGTTGTTCTAAATACAAAAAGGAGGAATTATGCCTTGGTATAATGGAGATTATCCACCATCATATAAAAATCAACCGGTCAACATCCGGGAGAAAGCAACTGAAATCGCAAACGCTTTGCTTGAGGAAGGCGCCGAAGAAGGAATTGCCATAGCAACCGGCCTAAAAAAAGCGAGGGAGCATTTTAAAAAGGTAAAAGAAGAGAGTAGAAAGAAGTACACAAATTATTAAATCGACAACTATGCCAGAATTACCAGACCTACAGGCCTTCAGCAAAAATCTCACAAAAATGCTTAAAGGTAAAGTGCTTGAAAAAGCTGCCATTCACAACAAACAAAAAACCAAAGTCAGCCTGAATGAGCTGCAAACTCTAGAGGGCAAAAAACTCGTCAAAGTTTATCGGGAAGGTAAAAGGCTTTTTTTTGATTTTGGCAAAGATGCTACCTTGTCGGTTCATCTCATGTTGCATGGGAAACTGATATATTCTGAAGACGAAAACCCAAAGTATGCATTAGTTTCCATGAAGTTTAAGGATGGTGGCACGCTATCCATTACCGACTTTCAGAGGATGGCATATATAGAATTGAATCCTGAACATGCAAACGTGATGGATGCACTTTCTGAAAAGCTAAATCCAAAATTACTTTTCGGATTGCTGCAATCAAGCAAGGCCAAAATTAAAACTCTCCTGATGGACCAAAACGTCATTGGCGGTATTGGAAATGCCTACGCCGACGAAATCCTGTATGAAGCAGGGATATCACCACTTTCAATTTCAAACAAAATCCCCGAAGAGAAGGTTCAACATCTTGCCAAAGCAATTAAGGAGGTACTGGAAAATGCCGAACAGCAGATTCTAAAAGAGCATCCTGAAATCATTAACGGTGAGATAAGGGATTTCATGAAAGTTCATAACAAAAATGCGAAGGTTGATGGTAAGGGTCATGAAATATTGCAAACCAAAATTAGCGGCAGAACTACTTATTACACAGAGCAACAAAAAGTTTTCGAATAGCACAGGATACGACTAGAGAATTACTTATCTCAGTGAAGTTTTTTGGCACAGATCTGGTACGGAAATAATAGCAACTAATTGCATATGAATAATCTATATATTATCTTCTTTTTTTTAGTTCTCCAGGGCTGTACAATGCGTAAAAGTACAATGACACCGGTACAAAATAATAAGTCCAAAATATACAATGACAGCTCAATGCAACAAGACTATGTTTCCATTTTAGAAACAATTTTGTCTGACGATTCAGCTGGTATCAAACTGCAACGTGAAGGAGAACGAAGGGCGTTCATTCATAACAAGTTTATGAGAGATTCTATCTCATCATTGCATGACAGGAATTATGTTTTTTACAACGTCGATCCACAGAAGCTGATGAAAATACTGGATAACCAGCTCACAGATTCGCTGGATATGCTGAATCAGATGAACGAAAGGAAGGCAATCATCCCGATTCCAGCCGCTATCAAAGCAGCGTACACTGTTGATGACGCCGATAAATACAGGATGGACCGCAACCAAAGCATTTATTACTTTCATCTTCCCATTATAGGGTATAATCGCAAAAAAGCATACGTGCCGGTTGACTATATATGTGGCCCTTTATGTGGAAACGGTGATGCATTTCTGCTTGAAAAAGTGAATGGTAAATGGGTAATCATACAACGATTCTTTAACCTCTGGATCTCTTAAAAAAATGTAGTCACAATAATCTTTAAACAGAAGATATTCACGCCAAATAACCAAGCGGACTTATAGACTAATGGACCTTATCACTTTCTATAAATACACTTCCCGACAAATAGCACTCGGGAACATTGGCTAATACATAATCAATGTCCAGAATATTAGGACGAGCCGTACTTCCATGCCCACAATACAAACTCCTGATCCAGGTATCTACGTCATCCACCCATATCGCCTTCCAGGTAATATTTTGTGGATCCTGGACATTGACAGGTGAAATTAGGACATTATACCCCATCGCTCGCAGCGCGGTTAATACGACTCGATTTACTTTGACAAATTTCATCTTCGAAAGCTATATACGGTTGTCTTTACTTTGGAACAGAAATACAACCCATATGGTTCAAAAGTCATTAACTTTTTGTGCTTAGCGGCAGATCCTAATAGTACTAAATCTGACTGATCGCTTGCATCGGATCCATTCCCGAATCAAGAGACTCGTGGTGGTTACTCCTTTTTATATATAACTATTAAAACTGTCCTGTATGAGTTTTATGAGGTGTAATCATACAGGAGAAATGCTTCGGAACATCATTTTTTGACTTTCTGATTTAGTTTTTATACCACTTTTAGTAATATTTTTTCAAATCACTAATTCTTTCAATATGAAGTTCTCTGGCCTGAGACCGCCGCATCATTAGCGCATAAGCATTATTAAATCCCAAAGGTTTTAACCACTTGATGCCGTACAGCCTCTGAAACTCATTGTTCACATAATTATAGGTATCGGAAGGACTTTTGGATACGCTTCCTAATACCTGCTGATTTGGTTTTAACAACACCAAAAGGCCTGTTCCGGTGTACTCTACATAGCAATCAATCGCATCGCTCACCAAAGCATCAAAACATATTTTGGTCCCACCCAACCCCGTCTTTGTATCTACTTTATAATCGGTATGGCCTTCGATCAGAATTTTGTATATCGCAGCCAAAATATATTGTTCTGCAAAAATTTTTGAACCTACCTTTATCGTACCGGCGCTCCCAGAACCAGTTGGCTTATAAAGATTGTTGTGCAGCAGAAAGTCCTTTGCAATATGTTCTGGCGTCTGCTTCAAAAAGTCTGCTCTATAATTGAGCTCCGTCATGACCGAATCATTGAACTTATCTGCCAGCAGGTTCATTGTCTCTTCCAGCTTGGGGAATTTCTGAAGGGTTGCCTCTTTGATGATCGGTGAAGCAAAATAAGGTGGGAAAATCTTCTTGTCATCTGCCAGCACAAACAGGTCGTATGCCTTGATCCGCCCATCGGTGGAGTATCCGCTAATGAGATCAAGATCTTTTTCATAAGCGGCTTTATACATAATTGCATCGCTGACAACAAGTGGGTTGACATGAAGACCATAGATACTGCGAAGTCCCAGGTCACCGTCCTGACGTCCCATAAACTCTGGTGTGAAACCTGCCTTGATGCGACTGTCATTGGACCTCATAACCATATAAAGCATACTTAAAATGCACACAGCGGTGAATATGCCCAATATAATATAGGTCTGTCGACTTTTGATATTTACCTGGGAATATTGGATTAGTGCAATGCCTTTGTCCAAGAGGATTGCTAGTAATGCTGCAGGAATAGCACCGGCCAAGATCATGTTTGAATTGTTGAGGGATATACCGCCAAAAATAAATTCACCCAAGCCTCCGGCGGCAACAAATGATGCCAAGGTAGCTACACCAACATTGATCACTGCCGCTGTACGTACGCCTGCGATAATCACTGGCATGGCAAGTGGGAGTTCTACTCTGAGAAGCAGTTGCCAATCGGTCATACCCATCGCTTTGGCTGCCTCCACGATACTGGAACCAACTCCTGTAATGCCGGTAAAGGTATTCCGGATAATGGGTAAGAGTGCGTAGATAAATAGTGCAACAATGGCGGGAATGGCTCCGATACCCAGAACCGGAATAAGAAAACCCAACAATGCAATACTCGGTACAGTTTGCAAAACACCTGCAAAACCTAAAATAATAGCAGCAAATTTTCTCTTTCTCGAGATCAGTACCCCTAGAGGCACTCCGATAAGAATGGCAAATACCAAAGATAAAAATGTAAGCCCGAGATGTTGGCCAATCTGGGTCAATAGCTTGTCCTGTTGTTCGAGCATAAATTGCCAAAAACTTTGCGCCGTCATACCACTTGTTGTTTTCGATAGTTGTTAAATGCGCCCACTAGCGTTTCATAGGCTTGCGCCGTATCTGTATGCATACTCAGAACCTGGGTGGCATGCCATAAATCTGTGCTCAATGTAAATCCATAACGCGAGATAAAAGGATCTATCGCCGTAATCCCTTGTAGTTCTTGTAAGGTAGTCACTTTATACTCCAATAGTAGGCGATTTTCGGCGAAGAAATTGGCTACAAATTCATTTGCAGGTCTATATAACAGTTCTTTTGGCGTTCCGATCTGCACGATTTTCCCCTTGTCCATTAAGCAGATCCGCTGTCCAAGTTCGAAAGCCTCAGACACATCGTGCGTAACGAGGATGATCGTCTTACTGCGTATCTCCTCCAAGGATCTGAATTCTGCGTGGATATCTGCTTTGGTTATATTATCCAGTGCTCCGAATGGCTCGTCCATTAATAGAATAGGTGAATCGGCGATCAGTGCCCTAGCAATGCCTACGCGCTGTTGTTGCCCTCCACTCAGTTCATGGGGATAACGTTGGAGGATCTCCTCGCCCAAGTTTAATTTGTGAAGTAGCTCCGCAGTACGCATGCTTATTTTCTTTTTTTCCCATTTCAACAATTCTGGAACTACAGCAATATTGCGTGCAACGGTATAGTGCGGAAAAAGGCCGGCATGCTGCATGACAAAACCAATTTGCCTACGTAAATCATGGATGCCTCTTTCTCTGATATCTTTGCCAGCAATAAAGATCTGGCCTTTATCGGGTTCGATAAGCCTATTGATCATTTTTAGGGTTGTCGTCTTTCCACAACCGCTGGTCCCTAGCAAAACAAGAACTTCCCCTTGCTTGGCCTGAAGGGAAATCTGATCAACTGCGGCCTTTCCATTAAAGAATTTTGAAATGGAGACGATATCTATCATATTATCTCGCGAGTCTAATACCTGTAAATTGCCACTGCAGTGCCGTCTGAAAAAAGTTTCGGTACGTTTTGCGGCTATGATCTTTAGGTGTTGCAATGGAGGCTCCACGCAAGACCATCTGGTTGACCATAAATTTTCCGTTATATTCACCCACGGCGCCAGCTTCCTTTTTAAATCCGGGATAAGGAAGATATGCAGAATTGGTCCACTCCCACCGCTGTCCCCAATTGAGATGATCTGCCGCAACTTCCCACTCTGCCTCTGTCGGAAGCCGCATTCCCCTCCAGGCTGCAAATGCGGAAGCTTCATAAAAGTTGACATGGCAAACTGCATCGTCCAGGTTTATTTCCATCAACCCTGCTAAGGTATAATTCATCCATTGTCCATTCATCAAATGCCAATATAAGGGAGCCTGAGCCTGATGCTGTTTTACCCAGTCCCAACCTTCGGCATGCCAATACCGGAAATCATCGTACCCACCATCTTCCATGAAAGCAATGTATTCCTTATTTGTCACCAAATCACTCGCGATTTCAAAGTCATTCAGATAGACCTTATGTCTTCCTTTCTCATTGTCAAAACAGAAACCTGAACCTTCATATCCGATTTCATAAATCCCAGCATCAAATTGGACATACGTTGATTCGGCAGCCGCATAACTGAAAGGAGCTTTTGTACTGCCATAAGCAGGAAAAAGGGGATTGTGCCCCAGTATATATTTGATATCCGTAAGCAGCAATTCTTGATGTTGCTGTTCATGATTTAATCCTAGCACAAAGATGTCAAGGAGATCATTTGTCAAAAACCCACCATCCAAAAACTCAATCATATACTTGTCCACACATTTGCGGTATCTATAGATGTCTGCAACGGAAGGTCTGCTCAGATTTCCTCGATCTGTACGAATCACCCGAGCTCCTATTGTTTCATAGTAACTATTGAACACAAAATTGTATTCAGCGTCGAATGGCTGATAGTTTGGCAGATGCGGAAGTAAAATAAATGTTTCGAAAAACCAGGTGGTATGTCCAAGATGCCATTTCGGAGGACTAACCTCTCCTATGGGCTGAACAACATAATCCTCAGTTTCCAACGGTTGGCAAATTTCTTCGGAATAAGCCCGTATAGCAAGATAGCTATCGATCCATTTTTGCTTTTCGGACATTTCGATAAGCGCATTTTGTATATTTTCCATAAATAAAACTTATTAGGACACCCTCCATACCGAATCAACAAACCATCCTTTGCTGTCTTCAACATTTGCGATCAGCTGAAATCCTGCTAGAGAAGCCATTCGCTGTATTTCCTCAGGAGTATATTTCTGAGAAATTTCCATGTCAATTAACTCATTTTCCTTAAAAAATATAGACTCGCCTTTGATATGGACATGTTGATTGGTTAGACTGACCAAGAAACTGCGGCAGGCTCCGGAGATTGGATCGTAGGATTGATAATGCTGAAAACATTGGGTATCGAAATCAGCTTCAAGTTCCCGGTTGATGCGATTCAGTAAATTGATGTTGAAGGCCGAGGTGATTCCGGTTTTATCGTTATAGGCAGAAAGAACGGTGTGTGGATTTTTTTTGAGATCAAAACCGATTATAATAATATCACCGGGGCTTAGTTTACGGCGGATTTCGGAACAAAAAAGTTGGGCTTCGTCCATATCCATATTGCCGATATTACCACCTAAAAATAAAACTACTTTTCGCCGTTTTGAAATTTTCATCGCCTGGTCAAGCATTTCAAAGTACTCTCCCTCTAGCGGTACGATATCTAAAGTTGGAATGTCACGATGTAATTTTTCGCCTAATACCGCAAGAATATTGCCCGATATATCGATAGGCATGTAGGAGTACGTGTTATGATGTGCACTGAGATGGGTTAACAGATGACTTGATTTAAGGGCATCACCTGCCCCCAGTTCTATCAGGTCGAAATCGGATTCATCAGTTGTGATGAAATCTGCTAACTCAGCAGTTTTTGTGCGGAATATTTCAAGCTCGCAGTTGGTCAGATAATATTCGGGCATATGCATGATATCCTGAAAAAGTCGATCGCCGATGGGATCATAAAAATACTTTGAAGATAATTTCTTCGGATAAATACTTAAACCTTCTACCACTTCCTTGTGAAAAACCCCTTCATACTTTTCGATCTCAGGTGAAGCACTAATTACTGGTAGAACATTATTTAATTGTAAACTCATAACTCTATGGTATTTGCGGTCTTTGTTACAGAAATATAACAGGAAAAATGAGCGAATAGTTTCGGAATAATCCAATCTGTGAAAATAGTCGATCTCTAACTACAAGAGAAGAACATGAGAAGAGTAGAACTTCACGACTACACAGCACAGTCATTGGCTGAAAGAATTCCGTTCTTTAAAAAAATTTTAACAAAGTAACTTTCTGAACCACACTAAAGATTATCTCTCCGACATTTTTAGTTAAAACAACGAAGTCTGCGCCGCATCACTTCCCAATGGTAGCAATCCTTATACAGGATCGGATATTTGGGAAAGGTAATGGCCTGCACGTTTTCCAGATAGTCATAATTGTAATCCAATTGACGGCGCTCGTCCCGCAATTGCGGAAAGGTATTTTTGATAATCTCAATATCGGTATGGAGGCTAATATCCCAGCACCTAATGGTATCCTTTTTTGTTTGGCTTTGATACGAATATACGCAATTTGTACTTTAAATACCGATTGCCCTACGGCAAGAAAATGACTGCTTTTTAGTTCGGACCGGATCTGATTACCGAAGGATCTCGATAGCAAATACTTTCTTTTGGTTCTGCCCATCGGTAATGGTAGCCACTACCCGACCATATGCTAGGGAGAATAGGATATCGATCGGATTTTTGCGCTGAAACCTGGTCTTGGTACGCAGGTAATTGACAATATTTTTTTCATACAGCTTGAGCATACGCTTATCCCAGTTCTCCTCCTTGATAAGATTGAGAAAGATCTGATAGCCTGATCCTGTTTCCAACAAGCTTTCGATCTTATGGGCATCCTGCGGCAACTGCAAGGCTCTTCCCTCCTTTGCCCCCAATTGATGGGCATGCTGATCGGCGGCTTCCTTATCATCATAAGGCGTGAGCAGGAAGCCTGTCTTTTCCTTAACATCGGGCCACTCAAAGCGCTGCAGCACAAAGTCGGCATAGCCCGACTCGACGAGCTCGCGAAACGAACTTTTGGTGACTTGTTCAAAGGGATTGTACAGCATAGGACTAAGATAGGATTTAATCAGTAAACTCTTTCTTGTTCTTTCGGATGTAGTCAACCTGAATTTTCTGCAAGTTTTCAACGTCATTAAGTTTGTAAAATTCCTCGTCAAATTTGTTTAACGGATTATTCTCATAAGATTTACTAAAACCTTCTACCGTACCATCCTGTGCTTCGGTTATTTTCGATTTCTCCTTTTCAAAAGTGCTGTTTGCTCGCTCGGTCAGATCAGCAAATTTAGTAGCGCCAACTAATTTCAACGCTTCTGGCAGCGCAGTAGCAAATTGACCGCTTGAATTAAAATAAAACTGGTTATAACCACCATTATTTACTTCTGCTTCTAATCGGCTGATCATATAAATTGCTTGTCTAGATTTGTTCCAAGACAAGACGATTTCATATTCTTTATCATATGCCGGCGATAACTTACGAAAGAGGTTATCATAGACGACTTCCAATAACATGTCATCCGATGTCGTATCAATAATTTGCTCGGTTAATGGCGTCTGAATTGATGGCTTATTATTATTTTGCTTCGTACGTTCAGAACAGCCAAACAAATTTAAAATCATTATTATAATTCCAATGGTAATAATCGGTGTTCGCATTGATTTTATCATCTTTAAATCTTTTTATTACTCAAATATAATCATTGATTAACCATACTTTTGTGTTTTATGTATCTCGCAAAAGGATGGCTGCTGCTGCGGCTCGGTCTTTTTTCATTTTTATCAAACCAAGGTCTCAAAAGAATTGTCCATCTATTGTCGATCGTTACGTATCAGTTCAGATTGATTGATTTAATTGTATGGTCAGGTTTTTAGGCCTGGCCATTTTAAACGTATTTTCCGGTCCTAAATGGATCTGTCTATAATTTAGTTAAGGGGCTAATCGAAAGATTAGTCCTTTTTTTGAAAAATAATGAACTATTCTATCAGAATTATGTTCTTCACCAGGTTAAGTTAGTTTGTTTTAGTAGTTATAAAGGTCGGGGATTCATGTCACCGGCCTTTTTTATTTTTTGTAAACCACCTACGATAAATTTGAGAGGAAAAATCACTAAAATAGCTTTGCAAGTATATTTTCAAAGGTGACCAAAATATTTTCGCCATATTTCTGCTGTGCTTTTGTACCTAAGAAGTTCTTTTTCAATGCTGTTTTTTCGGAAACGATTATCTGCATTTTATAGGATATTGCAAAATATGCATACAACTTAAAATGTGACTCTTCCACCGGAGTTGCGTAACCGGTAACACCTATACCAAAATCAGCATTGAACAAGTGTGATGCCTGCAGTGCCATATCTTCTGCGATCTGAGACGACACACAATCACTTGCTCTGGCCTCATCCTCATCGATTCCCAATAAATTTACTTTCTCTTCAAGCGTGTAAGCTGTAATCCCACCTTTAAAATTAACTGCAGCATTTTCGATCTGGGACAGCATAAACTGAAGCTGTCCAGCTGTTACACTTTCAGCCGTTGCAACAGTCTTACAATCAAGTAGCCTGCCAATACGTTGAATTACTTCCTTATCAGGTTCCATCTTATACTTATTAATTTAAAAACTATAGCCTTAGCAGACCTTTTATCTACACGGAATCTTAAATCCGTTATTGACCCATTTATTGTAGCAGTTTATTTTCAAAGGCAAACCGCACTAGATCAGCTGTATTTTTTGTTTTTGTTTTATCAATCAGCTGCTGCCGGTGCCCCTCAACTGTTCGTTTGCTCAGAAATATCTGATCTGCTATTTCAGCATTTGTAAAACCACGTGAAATCAGTTCCAAAACCGTTAATTCCCTTTCAGAAATATCGTAGCGATGGAAAATAGCCTCTTTATCGATATAAATAGGACTATTTAGCTGAAAATGATCGAGGAGGGATAGACCTATTTCCATTGAAATATATCTTTTACCCTGTAATATGTTGAATATACCTTGAACAAGTTCGTCATAGTCCGAATTTTTCGATAAAAAGCCAACTGCCCCCGCCCTAAATGCTTCAGCCACGGTATTATTATCCTCGATCATTGATAAAACAGCAACGTCAATTTCAGGATATTTGACCTTCACTTTATGGATTAATGTAATGCCGCTCATCTCTTTCATTTTGAGATCCGTAATTATAAGATCAGGTGTCTCGCTTTTATCTAAGAGTTCTAGCGCCTCTACTCCATCTCCCGCCTCCCCAACAATGGAGAGTTGCTCATGTGACTCCAATATTAGCCTAAAGCCGTTCCTTACCAATGTGTGATCGTCAACAAGTAATATTTTATACATCGTAGTAGAGAAAATCGTGTGTTATAGGTAATTCAGAACAATTAGCCTGCCATTTTTACATTACTAGAAAATTTTCAATTTATATTTTAAAATTTGTAATAATTACTTATTAACCCCAGTATTATTACCTTCCATGAAATACATAACGCCATTCCATCGTATAAACATCCCCCTATAATTTTTATAAAAAGTATCCCTCTCACTTAAAATTGGATTATGAACTTCCAATACATTAAGATCCTTAACGCTGAAACTTAATATCCGCAGTTAAAGTACTTCATCAGACTATTATAATGATTTCAAGTAGTAAATGACTTATATTGCGTAGTTTATCATTTAACGAAACCGATCCCAAGAAGGTTCACTTTATATATTTATTAAAAGATGAAAAAAAACCAAATTACGCAGGATCGGTATCAAGGTATACTTATCGTTGCATTCGCAATTGTCGCACAACAGGGCCCCGAGAATCTTCCGAACGATGTGCCAGATAATCCTGAAGAGGAATTATCAGAGAATGAATCCGATGAAACTCCAGAAATGCCCGATCAGGATGATTTAGGCATCGATGAAGAACTAGGAAACGAAGAAGAAAATGAATTTCCTGAAATTGACGAACAGGAAAAAGACGAAAGAGAGTTCCATGACCGTTTGACGACTTTGTTTCGGGGCTGTTTTCTTACAAATATTTTTTAGGCGAAACCGCACGGGTTTGGATATTGTTATCTCTTAAAGATTTATAAAGTGTGGAAAGTTTGACATTCGAAGCTTTTCAATAGCACGAATTACAAACAATAAAAAATATTACTATGTCATTATTTTCAAACGATTTGAGCAAAGAGCCTGTATTTGAAGGCATTGGTTACGAACCTTCTTTTTTTTCAAGAAAGACGATGGTTACGACCAAGACAAATTACAGTAAAAAAAAGTACAGTGATAGCAATAAGGACACCCGAAAAAAGATTCTGGTGCTCTGCACAGAAGAACGGTATATGACCATGAAAAATGGAAAGAAGTTTTCAACAGGCAATCATCCGGTCGAAACACTGGTTCCCATTCTTCATTTCGAACAGGCTGGATTTGATGTTGACTTCTACACACCAACAGGTGCTCCTGTAAAATTTGAGATGTGGGCTATGCCGTATGAAGATGAAAACATCGGTAAAATCCTCGACAAGTATAATACGCAATTTTCAAACCCGCACAATCTGAGAGATTTTATAGCTGACACGAATAAAGGATACGTTGATTACGTTGCCGTTTTTATCCCAGGTGGGCATGGCGCAATGCTCGGACTACCTGAAAATAATGATGTCAAAGAACTTATCAAATGGGTAGTAGCGGAAGATAAATATCTATTGGCAATCTGCCATGGCCCCGCAGCGCTCTTAAGCGTAGCAGATTGCGGAGACGCTGAGTTTCCTTTTAAGGGATATAAGATTAATTCGTTTCCTGATGAAATGGATAAGACTTTGCCAGAAAGTGGATACCAGCCCGGCGAAATGCCCTGGTTTTATGGCGAAAAACTCAAACAGCTTGGGGTCGAAATTTTGAATAAAAAAATTGCCGGCGATTGTCACGTTGACAGAAAATTAATTACTGCAGATAGTCCGTTAGCGGCTGATAAATTCGGGAAACTCTGCGCAGATGAACTTCTCGCCGATGAAAAATCAAAAATGGAAAATGGATAGCCGATTTTTTTCAAATAAAAGGTCTATATTCTGTTTTGAAAGCACATGTGTCAAATATGCAAAATACTCCCTTGAGCTTTTGCTTCTTGATAATCACTTTATTTCCATATGCTACAGATGGCTTGGGAAGCTCCAAACCTATTCCGGCTGTACTGCCAGAAATAATAACTGAGTTGTTTTTTGTGTTCATATTCTTATTTTTTGAGATTAATTTTACTAATGATCAGCTGCTGCGACCACAATTTTTTTATTACTTTTCCGCATGGAGAAAAATAACAGCAGAGGTAGAGATAGTGCAAATGCCGCCCCGATGAAAAGATAAGCGTCGATATAACTTAACATGAAAACCTGTTTTTGCACAATCATATCCATTAGGCCGATGGCCCGATGCTGCGCATCATCATGCCCAAAACCTTTAGTTTGAAAGAGAGCTGTATACTTATTCAGTCTTTCTACCACTGAATTATTTGTGTAGGTGATGTTTGAAACTAAATCCGACCTGTGCTGGGCCATTCTTCTGACAATAAACGTATTGATGATAGAAATACCAAAAGACCCACCCAGCTGTCTCATCATATTATTTATGGCTGTTCCCTGCGGTATATCTTCGGATCTTAATGACGAAATTGCAAGTGTAGAAAGGGGAACCGTCAGCAAAGCCATTCCCAGTGCCCTGAAAATCAAATTAACTGATATTGTCGTGAACGGGACTTCTAAAGTTACCCTGGACATCGACCAATTGAAATAGATGAAACAACAGAAGCCGATAAATACAACTAATGCAGGTGGTACACCTTTCTGTAGCGCACGCCCTGTAATTATCAGCGCAAACACGGCTATAATAGATCCAGGAAGGAGCATTAAACCAGCCATTGATGGGGTAAACTGTAAAAGCCGCTGAGCAAATACAGGGGTCAGATAAATGGAAGTAAACATCCCCATACCAGTAATAAAAGTGAGCAACGCAGAAATACTTAATGAAGGAGATCTTAAAATAGATAATTTCACCACAGGCTGTGCTGTGGTAAGTTCCCTGTAAACAAAAAGAAGAAGTGAAAGAAATGCAATAACTGCAAGTATGGTGATATACCGGGTTTCAAACCAATCTTCTGTTTCCCCACGTTCAAGAATGGTCTGTAAAGAACCAATTCCTGCAATCAATAATAAGATTCCTGCCCAGTCTATTTCTTTGACCTTTTTTCTGGTTGGCGACTCCGGAAGAATCCGATAACAGATAATAGCCGTAATGATGCCGATAGGAATATTAATATAAAAAATCCATTCCCAGGAAAAGTTATCAATTATGTGTCCACCAAGTGTTGGCCCGATCGTCGGTCCGATAAAAACACCGATACCAAACAGGGCACTCGCAATATTTTGTTTTTCTTTTGGAAAGCATTCGTAGACCACCGTCGCAGAGACAGAGAGTAATGCCCCTCCGCCGATACCCTGAAAAAAGCGGAAAGCCACCAGCTCCCATATACCTGAGGCGTTGCCACACATAAAAGAACATAATGTAAACAGTACAAGGGATCCGATATAGTAGTTTCTTCGCCCCAGATTATTCACAAGAAAACCCGTCATCGGAATAATGATAACGTTTGCGATGCCGTAAGAAGTCACCACCCAAGAAGTATCTTCCAATGTTGCCCCCAAGCTTCCGCTCATATGATTGATTGCCACATTGACAATAGACGTATCAATCAATTCCATGATAGCCGCTGATATAACGGTGATGATCAAAAGTATTCGATTCATTTTTTTATTTATAATTATTTAAACATTTATATACCAAATGGTATATAAATGTTTAAATAAAATCATTAAGATAGTTAAGGTTGTTTCTGTATTGTTGCCCCGGCTGTTGTTTCCGAATCCAAGTTAGCCCATCAACTTGTAGATGGGCAGATATATTAGTAAACATATTCCAACTTTACATTCCTCCATGTGCCTCGATCGTTAATTTTAAGAGATTGTTCATAAATTATTATCGTATTATTTTGTGGCCATACAAAGTTGAAGCATCATTTATGCATTTATTGATTCGGTTGAACACAATCGAGATGTTACCCTGAAATACTGCAACTGCCGATTCATTCCGCTCGGAAAAATTACCGTATATCGGTCCTTTAGTCAGTTTAGTCACTTTCTGAATATCAGTTAATGCCGTATTTTCATATCCTTTAATATGGAATACCTGTGCTGATCTCTGAATGATAATTTCTCTTGTTTTTTCTGCTTTTGGCATCTTGACAATTACTATTGACAAAAACTTTAATCGTGTACAAATATATAAAAATATAATACCGTTCGGTATATTATTTCTTATTTTTATTGATTTGTTACATATTAAAGACTCCACATTTGAGGCATTATCCAAATAATCTTTTTTAAAAAAAAAGACCGGTCGTTCTATTTTTTTAATTAACTTTGTTCTGGGCAAGAATTATCACTGATGAAAACTCAAAAATCCGAAAATACTAAACAGCTGATCATAGAGAAAACTTCGACCGTTTTTAATGTGAAAGGCTATGCGGGTACATCCATAAAAGATGTAATGAGCGCCACTGGTCTTTCGAAAGGTTGCGTTTATGGTAATTTTGAGAATAAGGATGAGATTGCATTAAGCGTATTTGACTATAATTTTGCTAAGGTAACGCAGCATATGAAAGAACGTATTTTAGCAACTAAAGATTCACTTGAAAGGTTGTTGGTTTATCCTCATACCTATAAAAACTATTTCAGGTATCCGTATTTACAGGCAGGATGCCCTATTTTAAATACTGCCACGGAGGCTGATGATACACATCCGGCACTGCAGAAACGCGTACAAAAAGCCCTGGCATTTTGGAAAACATCTATCGAAAATCAAATCAAACGCGGCATAGATAGAAGTGAAATAAAAGCAGATACCGATCCTACCGAAATTGCTGTAGTGATGATCTCGATGATCGAAGGTGCTTTTATGCAGGCAAAGGTCAACAAGCATATGACAGAGCTTAATATAGCAATGTCCTATTTAGAGAGAATGATCAGGAATCTGAAAGCATAATTTTTTTTTGCTTATGAAAAGACCGATCGGTTTATTTCAATAAATATTATACTAAAAAACGAATAGAATATCATTAAAACTAAATTACCATCTTAAAGTTATGCCAACACAAATCAGGCTCGCAACAACCGGAGATTATCCAGGAATCATGGAAATCTGGGAATCCGCTGTAAGAGCAACTCACGACTTTTTGCTTGAGGAAGATCTTTCCTTCTTTAAACGAGCTATTCCAAAGGATTATCTCCCTAACCTCGAAGTATTTATCCTTATTGAAAATGGGAAATCTATCGGATTTTCATCGGTATCAGAAGGAAACCTCGAAATGCTTTTTATTCACAATGACTACCGTAGCAAAGGATATGGAAAGCATCTATTTCAATTTATGGATGAAACGCAAGGCATTACAAAGGTTGATGTTAATGAGCAAAATTATCAGGCTAGAGGATTTTATGAAAAATTAGGGTTCAGAGAAGCAGGGAGATCCGAAAAAGATGGCTCTGGTAAAGATTATCCGATTATTCATATGCTAAGATGAAATGGTCATAATTATGGCAACACTATAATTATTAATAATAAAATATATAAAAATGATTGAAGGATTATATGAGACACACATTCAAGTAAGCAACTTGGAAAACGCAGTTCAGTTCTATACTCAAATATTGGGACTTGAGTTCGCGCACTATGATGAAACCAGACCGATTGCGTTTCCTTGGATCGGAGAAAATAAAAAGGCCATGCTCGGACTTTGGGAACAACAAGGAGATCTCCATAAAAGACATTTTGCATTCAGCTGTTCCAAAGATTTTATTTTAAATAACGCAAATACTTTTTTAGATAAAAACGGATTAAAAGCCTATAATTTTCTCAAAAATGGAAGCAATGAACCAATGGTTTTTGCCTGGATGCCCGCACTTGCTCTTTATTTTGACGATCCGGACGGAAATCAACTCGAATTTATCCATATTCTAAAAGGTAAATGTCAGCCAGAACTTGGCGTACTTAGCTACAAAGAATGGCAAAAAATCAATTCACTTTAATAGATTAGATACCATATGAATGCAGAAGACGATTATTTGGAAATAAACAGGGAATCTTGGAATACCAGCACAGAAGCTGGCATCCATTCTGATTTTTATGACCTGGATGTCTCAAAAAAGAATCTTGTACATACGGAGCAATAAAATTTTATATTGTCCTTAAATTAAAATAAGCTATTTCTTCAAATTATATGTTTTTCAGGTTAATAATTCTTTATCTGTCATTTCTTCCATTTGCTGTTCATGCTCAAAATAGGTATGTATTTTTTTTGCATAATAAATTTTTGGAAGAAAATCCGTTAAATGCACATCATCCTAAATACGGACCAGCGGCATATACAGCTATTTTAGAAAAACTTCAATCTAAAAATTCTGTCATACTATCTGAAAAAAGAAAGGTCGGCACTAATCCCAAGAAATATGCAAAAAAAATGATTCTTAAAATTGACAGCTTACACAGCGATGGAGTTCCTTATGACCATATTTCAATTGTTGGAACGTCTCAGGGAGGTTATATAGCTCAATATATCTCCTATTATGCCAAAAATCCAGCGTTGAAATTTGTTTTTATTGGCTCAAGCTTTAAAAATGATTCGATGAATAAAGATCAAAAGCTCAGGCTCTACGGGAAGATTTTATCGATTAATGAAAAAACCGATGTTGACGCTGAGTTATTATCAAGGCAACTTAGATTTAAAAATTCTGATTTAAAATCTTTTAAAGAAATTACTCTCAACACAGGTATGGAACACGGTTTTCTATTCAGGGCATTAGACGAGTGGATAATACCTGCCAAAGAATTGATAAGCAGTAATAACCTATAAATTTATAGTAATGAAAGAAGTAAAGCCACAATCATTTGTCAGATGGTTCGATCGACAATTTGATTCAAACACAGGCTCGGAATATTTTGACGAATTTCTAAAACTCCTTGAAGATTTTCCGGCTGTTTTAAATCAAGTGCTGAAAAGTTGTCCTACAGAAGTTTCAACCCGCAAAATGGGAGATAAATGGTCTGTCAATGAGAATATAGGACATTTAATCCTTTTAGAAGATCTATGGCGAATCCGTTTTAGAGATATAATGAAAGGAAAACCGGATATGTCCACTGCCGATTTAAGCAATACAGCAACTGATCAATCTTCTTTCAACAAAATGGTGGTTGAAGAGCTTATTAACGATCTAGTCAGCGAAAGAGAAAAAACAATTGTAATGCTTCAGAAATTGAGTGAAGAAGATTTATTGAAGACAAGTATGCATCCGAGGTTACAACAACCCATGAATATCATTGACCTGATGCATTTTGTTGCAGAGCATGATTTGCACCATTTGCACACCATCAAGTCAATAATAGGAACCATGTAAAACAATATAATTTTTTATTAAAAAAAAGACTGACTGGTTTATTTATATAAATACAATAATTCCGTATATGGCAAAACTATCAATACTAGATTACCTAAATAAATTGATAAAAAGTGAAATTACCGGCGATATGCATACGCATATGCATTACCCGACACCAATATCAAAAACATTGGGCATAAACATTATAGAGGCTGGTTTAGGTACAGCGACCGTTCAGATCAATACTACAAAAGAACTGCACAGTAACCAACAGGGAACCATTCACGGAGGACTGCTTTGCGAATTGGCTGACGCAGCCATCGGAACCGCACATTCGACTCTTATTCAGGAAGGCGAAACTTTTACATCCGTAGAATTGAAAATCAATTTTTACCGGCCCGTTTTCGAGGATATACTTACTGCCAAAGCATCGCCTTTGCATAATGGAAAAAACTTAAATCATTACCGATGCGATATTTTTCGCAGTGATGGCAAAACAGCAGCTATGGTAACGAGTACAGTCATGACTTTAAGAGGTGATAAAGCGAAAGGACGGTAATGCAGTTCTTATTATACAACAACATTATATACAGAAATATTCATGAATAAAACGGTCTTTAAAAGCCCTGAAGCAAAAAACAAAATTATCCGGGCTTACGACGATGCAATAACAAATTCGTCATTGAATTTGAAAGCCAATGTCTTGAAAACAACTTTTGGTGACACCCATTTTTTGGAGGCAGGAAGTCAACACCAAGAAATCGTCATCTTACTGCATGGCGCGTCTTCTAATGCAACGTCATGGTTATCCGACATAGCCGAATATTCAAAACAATATAAAGTCATAGCAATAGACATTATCGGAGAGGCAGGAAAGAGTGCAGAAACCAGACCTTCTTATGAAACAATAGATTTCGCAGAATGGCTAAAAGAGATTTTCGACAGCCTCAATATCAACAAGGCAAATATAGTCGGATTATCGCAAGGAGGATGGTTGTCATTGCGATTTGCAACAAGTTATCCTGAATTAGTTGACCGGCTGATTTTGCTGACGCCTGCAGGAATAATTCCTACCAAAACAACATTTATCATAAAAGCCATCCTCTATTCCCTTTTGGGAACAACTGGACGTATCAGGATCAATAGACTGGTCTTGGGAAGCCAGCGTGTAGATAATAAGATTATTTCATTTATGGATTTAATACAAACCAATTTTAATGCGAGAATAGAAAAAGAATACATTTTTTCAGATGACGAACTCAGTCGTTTGACTATGCCAGTGTTATTCATCGGCGGAGAGCAGGATGTAATACGCTCTACCCAGAAAATTGCCAGGAGATTGCAAAATATTGTGACAGACTTTACCATAATAGTCATCCCGGAAATGGGACATGTCTTGACTGGATTGGTACCACGAATATTCCCTTTTTTAAACAAAACAAAACACTAATTAATTGCACTACTCTGATGAATACGCAAATAAACTAAAGTCATCTCAAGATTCCATTTGATAACCTGGAAATCTATATCCTTTCCGATGGATTTCGCTATCCATCGAATGGGCGGAAACTGTTGATAAAATCAACGATTGGATCGTTGAGCCATCTGTTGTTCTTTCATTTCCATTATTCCTCAGAGGAAAAATACCTTAAAGAATTGGATACAAATCAACAAGGTATACTTAATGCTTTCCTTACGATTGCAAATTCTTTAGAAGAATCTGGATAGATACATTAAAAAGAGCACTTATTATCACTATTTTTCATATTTTGTCTTTAACTTCAATTTAAACAAGAAATTATGACCAAGTTCCTATTCGTTCTCATTTTCACCTTTTTGGCAATCAGCAATAATTATGGCCAAAACATTCGTTTAAAATTTAAAGTCTATGCGGATACCTTACCAGCATATAGTTACGTATTAATTAATAATGATGTCTTTAAAACGGAAGTTAAAAGTGGAACTTGCGAGTTTGTAATAAACAGGATTCTTGATAAAGGTCATTTCAATTTTGCGCAACTAGCCCTATCAGACAGTGTATTCACAAACCGAGAGGATTTCTCCAGTTTTTTCCGTAGACACCAGATTTTCCCACCAAACTTCTTGTATTCTTTTATTATTGATTCCAATGATCTAACGATGGATATAAATATAAACACACATCAATTAAAAGTATATGGAAGCGATTTGAACAAACAATTTACTGAATTTGAAACCACAGCAAAAACGCTCGATTTAACCAATATTCCAGTTTTAGAGGAACAGATTAAGGGTGATAACAATAGAATGACCGAATTCCTGAAAATTTTTACAAAATATTCGGCAAATAAGCTCAGCGAAGAGCATCTCACATTTCTATTGGAATACCCTAGCTTATCTTTTTACAATTCTAGTACTGTATTCCAACATAAAGATTCGATTTATCAGCTCATTCAGCTGCTGAAGAAAGAAAACTCTCCATATTTTGACAGTGAACGGGTTTTAAAAAAATATCAGGATATGGTTACATTATATAAACCAAAAGAAAATGTACCTGTCCCCAATTTTACCATAATAAACTCGCGTGGAGAAAAAAAATATATCAGGGAACTTTACGATAGTACTGAATACCTAGTTATTGATTTTTGGGGTACATGGTGCGGCCCCTGTATAGCTCAGCACCCTGAGCTACAGCGCATCGTGAATGAATATAAGGATAATGGAAAATTTAAATTTTTAGGCATAGCTGTTAATGACAAATTTACAACATGGAAGCAGTATTTGGAAAAACATCCTTATACCTATGAAAACTACATTTTTGAGAACAGAGATTACCCCAACCTTCAAAAGGAATTGGGTATATATTCATTTCCGCGCTATGTCATCGTTAATACAAAGGAAAACAGGGTTGTCCGATCCAATTTTAAAATTGATCAACTTCGTGACATATTAAATACGTTGTAACTATACTATGGTATCCACCTGACGAACTATAGGTCAGTTGGTTTCTTGAAGTTGTGCACGTGAAGGTCTTTTATATTTTTAAGGTCTCTTGATGATATTTGCTTTTATATCTTCATGCTTTTCTAAGTTTTCATTAACACAAATATCGATTGTAGTACTAAGATCTATTCCCTACAACTGATAAAATAAGACATTCTCTTTTTCCGCCCCCTCGCTGCGCGATGCTCGAAGGTTCTGCTCAAGTGATTTCTTGCGGATTAAAGAGAATACAAATTAAAATGGTGCTGCTTAAATATGGTTCTGCTCTCGTCGATTTCCTTTTCGCTATATCAGCCTACTCTTTTCTCTACTAGTCAACTTCATTGATGTTGCTCACTTTTACAGCAGGCATCGTCTTGAAAATGTCCTGCATGTACTTTCGATGATTGGCCCCAGCTAGGACTACAACTCTTTTCGCCCCTACCACCTTAGCTCTGTTGACAACATTATGGCACATGCCCTCATTTCTCATAATCCACCAATGTATTTTTGACAGCATTTCTTCTTTGGGAAATCCATTCATATTATATAGAACAGGCAAGTAAAAATCTCCCGAGGCGGAAATCTCCGCGGCCTCATCCGTATTCAACCATTCCGTTACCCTATTTGAAGACTCTTCGACATGAGCATATTTCTCAAAACCCTTGTTAATAGCTATCAAGGCTGATTTTAACTGATTTTTAGAGGAATCGGCCATATCTTTCCTGAACAAGACAAATTTCGCGTCAAATGCTCCCCACGATGCTTGCCAATTCAGATCATAGTCCTGGCAATCCATAGCCATCAGTTCCTCGATGCCTAGCTCCTGCATCATCGGGAAGGCGATATAGGCATACTCAGAAGTTTTTAGCCTTCTCATACTTCGTCCAGTGGTATCTGCCCCAGGGCTAAGCAATTTTTCGATATCATGTTCTATTTCAGCATTAGGTTGATGCCGCAGGAAATTATAAACTTGCCAAAATTGATAATGCCCATTTGCCACATCTTGATCAAGATAATAAGCATGCGCTAAATCGACTTTTACACGATAATCATTGGGTTGCTGATTGGATCGTTTCTTCAAGCTGTCAATAGTATGCTGCAGTAATACCTCTTTTATAGGTCGATTGCTCTTAAGTTTGTTTAGCCGGTTTATATTCGGTTGTTTGCACCAATAATCCATCAGCAACCGCTCGTCTTCGCTACTCAGGAACTCGCCAAAAAAGGCGTCAGGCTTAAATTTTCTAATTTTATGATGGATGCTGGAAAAATCCTGGGTAGGATATTTACTATAATCATGGGAAACACCGATTAATAAAACCTCAATATCCTGTGCTTTTGCGTTGATCGAGATTAAGAAAAATAAATAAAAGATATACTTCATATTTTTTGCCTTCTTGTTTCGTTATTGGATGTTTCCTTATTCAGCTACACACTTGGCATTACGGTTTACAAATTAGCTTACAAGCACTTATGCCATCTACAGAATTAAAAATACAAATAAATACGTATAGTTTAACCGCATCGGCCTATAATCCTTTTTTACCCGCTAACCAGTAGCCGTGTAAAAAAACATGCCATTGGTTTTTTGTTTAATGACTTTTCTAAGCAGCTGAGCCGATTTGGCGTTACCCGTCAACACGAAGTTAGCTTCTTGCCAATCCGGGGTATCGACCATTAGGAACTTGCTGATCCATTCCTCCATGCTGAACGAAAAGTTTTTTTTGGGGTAAATATCAGGCAATTTTCCAAGCCCAATAATTTTGGAACATTTTTGTTCTCTTCATCCAATTCATAAAGGAAAATAAACTGACATAAAACCTGTTTTCTCCTCTCGGTTTATACGAGTCGGCCTACCGACACTTTTATAGACTTTATATCCAGTTCTCCCATTTCTGCAGGAACGATTTTATTCGGATCTGAAATTAATTGTCCATCTTTCTTAAATTCTTCGAGTTGCCCTGAGTAACCTGCCCTTGGTATAAAAATGTCATGTTAAACGTATTTGATCGATGAAATTACGCTTTAATCCTGAAAATCCGCCATCTTCTGCGCCAAAGGGCTGACATAGCACAAAATGGAATGATCGCCAAGATAATTGAACATCAACGAAAAGACGAGAGTCGTGAAAAACAGAGAATATCAACTGTTTTTTGAAATGGAGACCAAAAAAAAATCCGCCAAAAAAAATATTTGACTATACAACGCTCATTTTTTTTAATAACTTTGTTTAGGATGAAAAAATGGTTTGCTATATGCTTTTTGACGATCTATATCGCCTCGGCTACTGAAGTTGTTCAGTTGCTGCGATTTCCGTTGTTGATAGAGCATTATTTTGAGCATAAAACAAAAAATCCGCAGTTATCTGTCATCGAATTTCTAAAGATTCACTATAATGGAGATCACCTGGAAAACCATCCACATGATGACGACTATGACGAGGATCAGAAACTCCCATTCATGATGCATACGGCTTCATACTATGCTATTTTTGTCTGCCCGCCAACTGTAGAAGTAGAAATTCACAACAGCTCCATACCAAGGAAAATTAATACTACCCCCATACGGAACGATCAGTTTATAGACGATACTTTCCTTAATTCCATCTGGCAGCCGCCAAAATTCTGTTAATACATTCCTCCTTTTATTTTTAGGATAAAGACGTCCGCAGTGAAGCAGCTTTCTTGACAGAAAGTGCCTACAATTTCTGTATAGGAATACGGAAGCATTTTTCAATGTCAATATATTATTGGTCACTCGTGTCTTTGTCAAAACTTACGATTTAACAGAATCAAATTGATATGCTTACGAAAATTATTGAGTTCTCTGTAAAGAACAAACTCATTGTCGTGCTGTTGATGTTGGCTTTGATCGGTGTAGGTGCTTATCAGGTGACGAAATTGCCTATTGATGCCGTACCCGATATTACCAATAATCAAGTGCAGGTCATTACAATAGCTCCATCCTTTGGAGCAACAGATATTGAAAGGCTCGTGACCTTTCCGATCGAACAGGCTAACAGTAATATCGCTGGATTACAGGAAATCCGTAGCTTTTCGCGATTTGGACTATCCTTGGTAACCATTGTTTTTGATGACAATATCGATATCTATTGGGCCCGGCAACAGGTAGCTGAGCGTCTGCAACAGGTACAACAGGAAATCCCGACAGGTATAGGTTCTCCACAATTAGGTCCTATTTCTACAGGTCTTGGCGAAATATATCAATATGTCGTTCGCCCGCAACAAGGATACGAGGGTACATATAATGTCACTGAGCTCCGTACTATTCAGGACTGGATTGTCAGAAGGCAGCTGCTGGGTGTTAAGGGGGTGGCTGAGGTCAGCAGTTTTGGCGGAAAACTCAAACAATATGAGATAGCTGTAAACCCCGACAGGCTAAATGCTTATGGGATTACCATTAACGACGTCTTTGATGCCCTCAATACCAACAATCAGAATACGGGTGGCGCTTACATCGAAAAAGGCCCCACAGTCCTCTACATCCGAAGTGAAGGATTGGTTGGCACGATTGAAGACATTCAGAATATAGCAATTACAGGAAAGCAAAATGACTTACCGATTTTCATTCGGGATGTAGCCGATGTACGTCCGGGTTTTGCAACGCGATATGGTGCCATGACCTACAATGACAATGGAGAGGTGGCTGGAGCCGTCGTCATGATGCTTAAAGGAGCCAACAGTAGCCAAGTGATTGCGGACGTCAAAGCCAAGGTAGAGGAAATCAGAAAAACCCTGCCCAAAGGAGTCATCATCGAGCCCTTTCTAGACCGTACCAAAATGGTCAATAATGCGATCAGCACAGTGCAGACAAATCTTTTGGAAGGCGCACTCATTGTGGTATTTGTACTAGTTCTCTTTTTGGGGAATGTACGGGCCGGATTGCTCGTGGCCTCAGTCATTCCTCTGGCCATGCTTTTTGCGATCTGTATGATGAACCTTTTTGGGGTGAGTGGTAATCTGATGAGTCTTGGTGCACTCGATTTTGGATTAATCATTGATGGTGCAGTCATTATTGTTGAATCCGTCATGCATCAGCTTATGCAACAGCAACGATTCAAAGCCCTACTCAAAGTACCTGCTTCTGAAATGGACGATTTGGTAACTGCATCAGCCGGTCGCATGATGAACAGCGCTGTCTTTGGACAGATCATTATTCTGATCGTTTACCTTCCAATCTTAACGCTACAAGGAATCGAGGGCAAAATGTTCAAACCTATGGCAGAAACTGTTGCTTTTGCGCTATTGGGTGCATTCCTTCTATCGCTCACCTATATACCGATGATGAGTTCATTTGTACTTCGTTCAAAAAGTAACAAACCCTCGCCTTCGGATAAGCTGATGAAAAGACTGGAAAAGTTTTACCTGCACACACTGCTCAAAGTACTGCGGATTCCAAAGACAATTTTTACACTGGTTATTTTACTTTTTATAGGAGCTGTACTGATACTCAGCCAGCTAGGTGGTGAATTTATTCCTTCACTGGAGGAAGGCGATTTTGCAGTAGATACCCGTGTCCTCCCAGGAAGTAACCTGACTACGACCATTGAAAGCACACAGAAAGCTGCCCATATCTTAAAGAGCAGATTTCCGGAGGTAGAAAAAGTAGTCACCAAAATTGGTAGTGGCGAGGTGCCGACCGATCCTATGCCGATGGAGGCCTCGGATATGATGGTTATTTTAAAAGATAAAAAGCAATGGACTTCGGCGCATACCTTTCCTGAACTTGCTACAAAAATGAGCGCAGCATTAGCCGATGTCCCCGGCATTACGGCCGGTTTTCAGTACCCTGTACAAATGCGGTTCAACGAGCTGATGACAGGAGCACGTCAAGACGTTGTCCTCAAAATATTTGGAGATAACCTGGATTCCCTGACCTTACATGCTCAAAAAATAGGTAAAATAATCGAACAGGTCCAGGGAACCCAAAATCTCTACATCGAACCGATTGCCGGGCTTCCGCAAGTTGTCATATCTTATAATCGCCCTAGCATTGCACAGCATCATCTCTCGATTGATGAAATAAACAGAACCATCAATGCGGCTTTTGCCGGGCAGCGAACAGGCTTGGTATTCGAGGGTGAGAAACGCTTCGACATGGTTGTACGGCTTGCTGCCAGAGACCGAAATAATATTGCTGACATCCGTAACCTTTTGATTCCTACTTCCATGGGAAACCAAATTCCACTGTCCCAATTGGCCCGTGTAGAAATTGTACAAGGACCTAATCAGATCCAACGGGAAAATGCGCAACGGCGGATTGTCGTCGGATTTAATATCAACGGTCGGGATGTAGAAAGTATCGTTCACGACCTACAAGCTAGGATTGATAAGGAAATCAAACTTCCAACAGGATACTCCATTAAATATGGTGGTTCTTTTGAAAACCTCAACAACGCCAAGCAGCGCCTGTTGATTGCAGTGCCTATTGCGTTAGCGCTAATTTTCATACTCTTATTCCTTGCATTTAAATCCGTTAGGGAAAGTTTATTGATCTATACGGCCATACCATTATCGATTATCGGTGGAGTGTTCTTATTGGCGCTGCGTGGAATGCCTTTTAGTATTAGTGCCGGGGTTGGATTTATAGCGCTATTTGGTGTCGCTGTGCTCAATGGTATCGTATTGATTTCTGAATTTAACCGGCTTCAAAAAAGTGGCATTCGTAATATTGTGCGTATTGTTGTCGATGGTGGTGAAAATCGGTTGCGCCCCGTTTTGATGACCGCATCGGTAGCCTCACTGGGATTTATCCCAATGGCGCTGAGCAATGGAGCTGGGGCTGAAGTACAGCGCCCTTTAGCAACTGTGGTCATCGGTGGTCTGCTTATCGCGACGCTATTGACCTTATTTGTGCTTCCGCTCCTTTACGTAACCATGGACCGCGGATTTAAACCTCATAAATTAAAAGGAAAGCATATTGTGCCTCTTTTGATTGCTCTTGCTGTTTTTGCAACAAAAAATTCGACAGCACAGACCAAGATCACTTTGGATCAATCCATTGAACTCGCGCTCCAAAACAACCGAAACATAAAAATTGAAAAACTGCGTGTGGCTTATGCCAAGGCTCTAATAGGGACATCCACTGCTGATATTCCGCAGACGGATATCGGCCTAGATTACGGGCAGATTAATAGCGCTTATCAGGATACTAAGGTTAGTATCAGTCAACGTTTTGGTTTTCCTACTGTCTACAGAAGACAACGTCTGCGCTATACCGAAGAGTGGAAAAAAAGCAAGCTGAATGTCACGCTTAAAGAGTTTGAGCTGAAAAAGGCCGTCAGCCTTACCTACTATAACATACTATATTGGCAGCAAAAGGAAAAACTTTTGAGCGAGGCATTATCCCTTTATAGCAGCTTCCTTGACAAGACCATCCTCCGTAAAAAGGCAGGAGAAAGCAATGCGTTGGAAAGCTCAACTGCGGCAAATCAAAAGGCCGCAATCACAATCCAATTGAGACAGGTAGCTGATGAAATAAATGTCCTTCAACTGCAATTCCAATGGTTGCTAAATACATCAGAAGCCTACATCCCTACCATTGTGGAAAAGGCTATTTTCGTTCAGTCATCGATGGCCGATCACCCTTTACTCAAAGTGCTTCAACAAGAAAAGATAGTCGCAGCGCACACAACTGCAATGGAAAAATCCCGACTACTTCCCCAATTGCTGCTAGGCTACAATCTGAATAGTTTTAAAGGCGCGGGGCCTGATAACAGAATCTACGACGCGAGTCCAAGATTTCATTCGGTGCAGTTAGGGCTCTCCATACCGTTATTTTCCAGCGGACAGCGTGCTCGGATCGAAACTGCACGTCTGGCAGAAACCATTGCAAGCGATGAGCTTCAAAATGCACAATCTGCGCTTGAAAGACGGGCCCAAGAATTCGCGCAACGCTATCAGACCAGTCTTGCTATTGTCGATCAATATGAATCCGAGGGACTCAAAAATGCAGCAATAGTTTTTGAAACAGCGCAGAAGCAATTTTCCAATGGAGCCATTGACTATCTCGAATTTGTCACTTTAATAAACCAGGCTATCGCGTTGAAAAGTAGCTATACAGATGCATTGTGGCAGCTCAATGAAAATGCCATTCAGCTTCATTACATCATGATAAATCAATAGAAATGAAAACGAAAAATATGATAGTCCAATATATCGTTCTTATGTTGGCAACAACTGGCATCTCTTGCCAGGACAATAAAGGCGAAGCTTCACTGTCATCTGCAAAGCCGAAAGACGAAACTCTTGTTTCCTTAACGGAAGCACAACTGCAAAATGCCCAAATAGAGACAGTAACGCTTTCGGACCAGCCGATAGCCAGCATATTAAAACTGAATGGAAAAATTGATGTACCGCCTCAGAATATGGTGTCTGTAAGTATTCCTTTGGGGGGATACCTAAAGAGTACCAGCCTGCTGCCAGGCATGAAAGTATCAAAAGGTGATATTATTGCCATCGTCGAAAATCCACAGTTTATCCAACTGCAGCAAGACTATCTTGCCGCCCAGTCGAAACTACAATTTGCCCAGCTCGACTACAGACGTCAAAAAGAACTCAACCAGAGTCAGGCAAGCAGTGATAAAGTAATGCAGCAAGCACAGGCTGAAATGAACAGTCAGCAGATAACAATGAATGCAATTGCCAGACAGTTAGAACTTATTCGTATTCAACCTAGTACTGTTACCCCAGGAAATATCCGTAAAAGCGCGCCCGTATACAGCACGATCGATGGCTATGTAAGTAAAGTCAATGTCAATATCGGAAAATATGTAAATCCTTCTGATGTCCTCTTTGAATTGATCAACCCAACGGACATCCATCTAAATTTGAAAGTCTATGAAAAAGACCTTGAACAGCTGCATCCAGGACAAACGCTATTAGCTTACTCCAATGCTAATCCCAATAAAAAGTACTCGGGTAAAATCCATTTGATCGGCAAGGATGTCGATCCCACAGGTATGACAGATGTCCATTGCCATTTGGATAAATATGATCCGAATCTGGTACCTGGGGTATATATGAATGCTGAAATCCAAACGACAACGAGCTTGGGACAGGCTCTGCCGGAAGAATGTATCGTAGACTTTGAAGGAAAAAGTTATGTATTCGTCTCGGAAGGAAACAGAAATTATCGTCTGACAGCAATATCCGTTGAGGAGCCCCAAAAAGGCCTAGCAAAGGTTTTGAATGTCCGAGATTTCGCAGGTAAAAAAATAGTTAGTAAAAATGCCTATACCCTATTAATGCAATTAAAAAACAGCGGGGAAGATTAAATAAAATCGTTATGAAAACATTATTAAACACGTTGGTATTAACACTCTTGTGTTATACCATTCATGCGCAGAATCGACTGAATGTCGCAAAGCAGCAGGCGATAACGCAACATAAACTTATACTGCTCAATTTTTCCGGTTCGGACTGGTGCATTCCCTGTATAAAGTTGCATAAAAACATCATTGATAGTGAGCAATTCAAACAGCTCATAAACGATCAGATCATTGTTTTTCTTAATGCCGACTTTCCAAGAAGCAAAAAAAATCAACTGCCGGTAGAACAAAAAAAAGAGAATGCGAATCTTGCAGATCAGTATAATTCTACGGGCATATTTCCTTATACGTTGTTACTGGATGCCAATGGGAAAATTTTAAAGAGTTGGGCCGGCTTACCTCCTGAAGACCCCGCCAATTTTTGTGATGAGATCAGAACAGTTTACAACCAAATAACACGGCCATGAAAAAAGAATATCGACGTAGACTCAAACTCATGGGCAATCATTTTGAGCTAACGGTGGTTGATGACAATGAGGTGAAAGCCAATGCCCATATCGATGCGGCTATCGCGGAAATACAACGGATAGAGCGATTACTGACCACTTTCAATGAAGACAGTCAAACCAACCTGATCAACCGTCATGCGGGCATCCGTCCTGTCAAAGTTGACCGGGAAATCTACGAAATTATCGAAAGGAGCTTACGAATTAGCCGCCTGACCGATGGTTATTTTGATATTTCCTACGGGAGCATTGATAAGGGCCTTTGGAATTTTGATCGCAGTATGCTATGTCTTCCTGACGCAGAAACTGTTGAACGCAATCTGAATTTAGTGAACTACAACAATATAGTACTCGATGATGAGGCAGGTACTGTATTTTTAACAAAGCAAGGCATGCGTATCGGTTTTGGCGGTATCGGGAAAGGATATGCGGCAGAAATGGGGAAAAGATTATTGCAGCAGCGGGGCGTAGATTCGGGTGTGGTAAATGCCTCTGGCGACCTTACCGTCTGGGGAAATCAGGCTAATGGAAAACCATGGACCATCGGAATTGCCAATCCGGAACGGGCAGTCCTTCCCTTTTCCTATATGAACATCACGGATACTGCTATAGCAACATCGGGCAACTATGAAAAATTCGTCATGATCGATGGTAAAAAGTACTCTCATACCATCAACCCAAAAACAGGAATGCCCATAAGTGGAATAAAGAGCGTTACGATCATCTGCCCGAATGCTGAGATAGCAGATGCTCTTGCGACACCGGTCAGCATCATGGGCGTCCAAAATGGCATTGAGCTCATCAATCAGATTCAACAGGTTGAATGTATCATCATTGATGATGAAAACCATATTTATTCATCCCATAAAATCAACTTCAAATGAAAAACAAAAGCAATAAAATATACTGGAGCCTCGCTATGATCTTACTATTGGTAATAGCCTCGTCCTGCAGTACGGTAAAGGAATACGAAAAAAATAAACTCAACGATGCTGAAATGAGATTGGGCAACCGCCATGTCGAAAAGACTGAACTCAGCTTTCAGTCTTACAGAGAAGGTTCTTCTGGCGCAAACGCCGGAAAGGTTGGCGGCGGCTGTGGTTGCAATTAAAATGACACCTGTTTTTTAATACGTTATTACATGAAAAAAGTATTTCTTAGTGTTGCGGCCCTTTTGGGCCTGCTGCACGCAAAAGCACAGGAAAGCAAACCCACGGAAAAATCGAGGAAGCTTACTTTCGAAGAGGCAAATCTTGTCTCAAGTTATTATCATCAGGACGGTAACAATTCGGCAGTAACAGGCGGTATCGGTTCAGAAAGACTAACAGATATCTCCAATAATATCGAGGTGGTTCTCTTAAAATATGACAAGAAAGACCGGAAAAATAAATTCACTTTCAATATCGGACTGGACCATTACACTTCGGCATCATCTGATATGATCGATCTCAAAGCCAATTCCTCTGCTTCACATGCCGACAATCGAATCTACCCTTCAATTTCCTGGTCTCGGGAAAATGAAAAAAAAGGATCGACACTGATGGGCGGAATATCCCTTTCCTCTGAATTCGACTATCAATCCTATGGTGCCAATATTGGTTTTGCGCAGAAAACCAAAAACAGAATGGGCGAATTTACAGCACGATTCCAAACCTACCTCGACCAAGTAAAGCTGGTCACCCCTATCGAGTTACGATCCAACACCAACCTTGGTTCAGGTGGAAGCGAACATGAGAACTATGGCTCAAGCGGCAGAAATACCTATGCGCTTTCACTGAGCTATTCACAGATTATCAACAGCAATTTTCAGGTGGAATTTTTGGCTGATGCCGTCCAGCAATCAGGTTTTTTGAGTTTGCCCTTCCATAGGGTCTACTTTATTGATGGTACAGTGCATCAGGAAGCCCTACCCGATAAACGATTTAAAATACCATTAGGTATGCGGGCAAATTATTTCTTCGGCGACCAGTTCATCATGCGTGCCTATTATCGTTATTACAGAGATGACTGGGGAATAAAGTCCAACACGGCAAGTATAGAAATGCCGATAAAGCTTTCGCCATTTGTTTCGCTAAGTCCTTTTTATCGGTATTACCGCCAGACTGCTGCCAAATATTTTGCGGCATATCAGCAACACAGCGGATTGGACGATTACTACACCAGTAACTATGATCTATCTCAATTCAGCAGCAATTTCTATGGTGCCGGCGTCCGTTTGAATCTCCCCAATGGACTTTTCGGTATCCGTAAATTGGATATGCTGGAACTGCGGTACGGACATTACAGCAAGTCAGTGGGGATGAAGTCGGATATTATTTCGCTAAATCTTAGATTTAAATAACCGTTAGGCTAACATCTTAATTCCAAAATGAGGGTGTCTTAATGGACGCCCTTTTTTAATGTTACCATTCAGAAAAGTAAAGTCAGCAATGGCTTTTCTTTTTATGATTTACCACTATAGATGTATTTATAAAGCTGAAATGCGGCAGTTATCAATATGACGATCAATATAATATACCGAAATGTTCTTTCTGATGTTTTTTGTAATATCAGTTTCCCAAGATAACTTCCTAAAATGCTTATGCCAATCAAAAATGGAATGTAAACTAGGTGTTTGCTGGTAAAATATCCATTGTTTATATATACAACTGCTCGGCTTAGATCAACACCTAGATCAATCAAGGCGGAAGTAGCGATAAAAACATCTTTTGGCAATTGAAAAGCTGCTAAGGTAATTCCCCGAATCGCTCTGCCTGTACCCGCGATCCCGGCTATGAATCCAGAAGTGACGCCACCGAGGTAGAGGTTCGAATTTGATGGTTTTAACGGCCTGTCTGACTTAAATATTAAAAATAAAGCTAGGAAGATTAAAATGATATTCATCCCCAACTCGATCTGTTGAACGGGTAAATACTTGGTGATGATAGCTCCCAATATGACAAATATAACGGCAGGAATGCCCAGCTTGATGGCAATATCCAAACGGATTCCCTTTCTGAATAATGCAATTTTTGACAAGTTGCTAAAAACATGAAATACAGCGGTAATACCCAATACTGTTTTAAAATTAAAGAACAGTGAGGCGATAGGAACAAATAAGATGGATGAACCAAAGCCGGAGACCGTCCCCAATATTTCTGCCACTAAAGCTAAACCGAAAAAAATCAGATACCTTTCCATAAAACTTGATCCTATCAATACCTTGGGATACATCAACCGATGTAAAGGAAATCTGTACTATATAATTTCAACCCGCTCATCTTTGATTAATATTTTAACTGGGAGGTTCAAATCTGTCTGGATCTTTACCCGTAGTGCCTCCAAGGCTGGAGGTTCGCCATGTACGAGCATGATTTGCTTTGGCGGTATTTTATATTTCCCAATCCATTCCATTAGCTCGGACTGATCAGCGTGTGCTGATAATCCCGTTAATTCTACAATATTAGCCCTTACAGGATAATACGAGCCGTGGATTTTCAACTCGTGCGAATGATTTAACAGTGCCCTTCCACGCGTGCCCTCTGCCTGAAAGCCTACAATAAGTATCGTATTCCGGCTGTTTCCTAGATCGTGTTTCAAATATTCAAGAACGCGACCGCCAGTCACCATTCCACTACCTGCAATAATGATTTTACTTCTTTGATCACGAATAATTTCCTGCGTATTTATATAATCTCTGTTAATTTCAACATCAGAGACAATCGAAGCCCATTCAATTTTGTCCACAGCAGTATATTCAGCATAATCGACCATGATGGTTGTCGCAGAAGCAGCCATTGGGCTATCCAATATAACTGGTAGATCGTGGGGGATTTTTTTCTGTTTCTTTAGGTGATAAATCATATAAAGAAGCTCCTGTGCTCTGCCCACGGCGAAACTTGGAATGATAATATTCCCGTGATTTTCAACTGTAAGGTTTATCCAATGCTGAAGGCTATCATTCACATTTGTATTATCATGCAATCGGTCTCCATAAGTTGACTCCATAATTAGATAATCGGCTTTGTTAAAAAAATCGTTAATAGGTAAAACCTCACTTTTGTTCCTTCCGATATCTCCCGAAAAGATAATTGTTTTATCAAAGCATGTGATGGCTACTGAACAGGCACCGATGATATGGCCGCAGGGTTTAAACTCACATTGAATGTGATCGCTCAAGTTGATCGCGGTGTTTTCCTGGACAGTATAAAAATGCTGAAAAGATCGTTCGGAATCGTCTCGCGTGTAAAGTGGCTTTGCGGGATGATGTTTGGAATAAAAGTGGTAATTCGCTTTTCTTGCGTCCTCTTCCTGTAATTTGGCACTATCGAGCAGGATCAATTTTGTGAGTTCAGCTGTAGGCTCCGTCATATAAATCTTACCTTTAAACCCATTTTTTATGAGCAGAGGTATATAACCGCAATGATCCAGATGAGCATGCGTAAGAAGCACTACATCAATGTCTTCTACAGGTACATCTAAAGGTCCCCAATTTTGCTCACGCAATATTTTAATACCCTGAAACAAACCACAATCAACCAATATCGTGAGTTCGGGAGTTTGAAGTAGATGTTTGGAGCCTGTGACTGTTCCGGCGCCGCCTAGAGATTTTAAATAAATGGTTTCCATCTTTTTAGGTTTAAAGGTACCTTCACTTCTTATTTTTGTAATGCGTTTTTTTGATAGCAATATGAAGTAGCCCGTCTTTATAATTGGCCTTTATCTGATTCAAAGCAATATTGTCCGGTAGGTTAAAGCTGCGTGTAAAAGAGCTTGTAGAAAATTCTTTTCTCAGATAATTTTCATTCTCTTCTTTTTTTTCTATACGATGTTCTGCAGTAATAACTAAATCGCCTGCCTGTACTGTTATGTTAAAATCCTTTTTTCTAAATCCTGGTGCCAGTACCTTAATTTTGTAAACACTTTTTTTTTCAATAATATTGACTGTAGGTAACAGTGTGTCCTGATGCTCGGACGATTTATCATTAGACCAAAAGCCATCTCCTGTAGGTACGAGTGGAGGTTGCTTGGCTTGGCCTTTAGGTTTTGTAATTTTCATCATAAATATATTTAATGGTTTTACTCCTAAAGTTAGGCTTATGCAAATTATTAGATCATGATTTCAGCAATATTAAAAAATGATGCTGGTCACTTTCCATATAGCTATTAAATCATATAATTTAGTGTTAATCGGATTCAATCACGTAAAAAGCGATATTTACCTCCGCTCGGTAAACATCGCTAGCAAATTATCAAGTCCGTCTTCAGCGTGCAATATTTCAGTGTTTTGCAACGTATCTTTTGTTACTGCTGCCGCCCTTGCCTGCATTTGTTTTTCGTAATTTGAAATTGCAGTCTGAATATCCGGAAAATGGTCGCATGTCAGATTCTCGGCCAATTCAAAAGCATCCTGCATCGCCTGGTTTACACCCTCACCGGCATATGGCGGCATACGATGAGCTGCGTCACCAAGCATGGTCAAGTTTGATAATGTTGTCCACGTCTGGTCTAACGGAAAGTGGTATTGTGGTCGCGGCATAAACCAAATTTCATTACTTGCAAAAAGTTCATGCCATTTTTCGCCCCAGTAGGAGAACGCGACTTTAAACCAATCAAAAACCTGTTGCTTGTTATTAAAGTCAATGCCGCTTTCCTGCACCCAATTTTCGGGAACTTTACAACCGGTATAAAACGATAAACTGCCCTCTCCTTTTGCACTTAAAATAATGGATTGTTCGTTTCCAAGCGCAAATACTTTTCCGCCTTTTGTTATTTCCCAAAGTTTCGGTGTGTTTTTTTCGGCCTCGTAGATATTTCCTTCAACAATTGTAACGCCAGAATAAATCGGCTTAATATCGGTTAGGTAAGGGCGAATTTTTGAGTTTGCACCGTCGGCTGCAATGACAAGGTCAGCATAAAAAGATTTTCCGTTTTTGAAATGCAGAAGCCAGCCATGATCCTGTTTTACCATTGAAATAAACTGACTGTCCCAAACAATGATGTCTTCATGCAATGCGCTTATTAAAATATCACGCAAAGGGGCACGATCAATTTCAGGGCGATCTTCTTGATCCTTATCTTGAAGCTCGTGCTCGTCCATTTTGATAATGGCCTGCTCGTCCAACACCCTTAAACGTCCCGCGTCGGGTCGAAAGCTAGCTTTAAATTCGTTCATCAAATTTGCTCTTCGAAGAGCTTCCAAACCACTTTCTTCGTGCAGATCCAGTGTGGCTCCCTGCTGGCGAACTTCTTTATTGCTATCACGTTCATATACGGTTACATTTACTCCTTTTGATTGTAAGAGTTTGGCTAATGTGAGTCCGCCAGGACCACCGCCAACAACTGCAACTTTCTTGTCTTGTAATTTCATATCCAGTAAAATTTATTTTTTTGACTGAACAAAATTACGTTGGCCTGAGCGTTGAAAATTGTATAAAACGCTCATTTTGGTTCTTCAACAGTTCTTTTGGTGAAACACCAGCAAGTTTCTTAACTTCTTTAATAAAATGGGATTGATCGGCAAAGTTTTGCTGTGGAAACAATTTGCCTTTTTTGATATGCTGAAAGGAAGCACGGAAGCGGATAATATTGCAATATGCTTTTGCCGTAAGTCCGAACTGCTGATCGAAATAACGGTTGATTTGTTGCCGACTCCAAAACGATTGCGCGGCAAGTTCTTTAATTGTAATCGCCCCGTTTGATGCATAAATGAGGTCGAACAGTGTCCGTTTCCTGTTGTCAACTTCAAGCGGCAAAAGCGACTGTATTTTATTTGTCGCTTTCGCACAGAACGAATCAAAGTTATTCAGGTCGTCGGCACTAAAGTTCCAAAAATTGGGAGGCAAGAGAGTTGCCCTATCCACCAAGTTGACGATGTTGGTCTGAAAAACAGACTGGACTGCAAGCGGGTTAAAACTGATGGCGTAAGTCTGTCGCAAAGGCGCAATGATAGCCTTCCCCGGCTGAGTTTGGATACCCAAAAGCGTCACGTGGAAAGACTCTGTTGCAGATTGCGTGAAAAATAGATCAACTCTTCCGTCTGGCAATACTACAACCTCTCTATTACAATCCGATTGGTTTTGTAAAAGCCAAAAGCTTTCAACAAAATCCGCTAACGACTTGTCAGGTTTTATTGCCTGGTATTTTAATTCATTTTCCATTGTTTTAGTCCGTTTATAAGCCATGCCCCCCCCTCAAAATTTATTACGGCACATCCGGTTAAAAGTCCCATACCTCCAATCAAAATTAAGGATTATTATATAATCAAATATGAAATAGATCAAACACTAAGCCTATTCGGATGAGGGTAGCGGCAATCCTTGTTTTTCAATGACAAATGCTTTAAGCTCTGCCATTTTTCCATCTTCGAATCGCCAAATGTCGCAATAATCGAAATAATCATATTTTCCGTCCTTATTTCTCAACCGAATTTCTCCGGTCACCATAACAAAATCACCTTCCTCAATAGATTTTTCCACATCAAAAACCGGCGGTTCCTGATAGAACTCTTTCAAATAAGCGCGAACTTCTTCTTTCCCATGGAGAATACGCTCACCTATAAAAACCCATTTCGTCTCTGCAGTACAATAAGCTAAGAAGCTTTCATAATCTCCTTTGGCAATAAATTCATTGGCTGTGTGTAAAATCGTTATATTTTTCATTTTCAGCTAGTTGTTTTGAATCATCAATTTTTGTCGGTCCACACGTTTTAAATGTTATAGTGGATCAGTATGATACGCCGCTACGTTCATAAAACCACTCAGGTGAACAAGTTGTTTTAAATGATGGAATAAGATATATTCAATGCTATGACGAACTACAGAGATCAGCATTTAAGTAACTACTTCTCTTTCCTAAAAACAAATATCGCGCAAATCGCTGCCAGTAAAAGGCACCCGCCGAACACCTGGAATGCGCTTTCCAGACCGATATTGATAATCAGGCTCAGTAAAAGGCTCCCAAGGCCATAACCCGAGAAAAGAAAGAATGCAAAAAGTCCTGTCGCCGCTCCTTTTTGCGCACTGAATGTGGTGACAATAGCAGCAAACAAAGGATGCGAGAGGTCAAATCCGAGTGAAAGTAAAGCCACTAAAACACAGGCTGCTGCAAGATTTAGATTTTGGCTGAGCAGCAATACGGTAAGTGCTCCCAAAAATAAACCTAAAGGTATTATTCTCTGTCTTCCATAGTGGTCCGCAAGCTTTCCGAGTAGTGGACCTAATAATAGGCCCGGAATACCATACCCCAACAAGGCTAGCCCAATCTGTAATTCGTCGAGGCCATAGTTTCTATAGAAAAAATAAGCCAGCCAGGCAAAAATACCACCATGGAACATCCCGTTAAACAAAACATAGAAATAGGTATGCCTAGCTCTTCCGCTCGACAGGATATTGCAGAAGACGAGGAAAATGTTCTCCTTAACTCCACGGACCGTCTCATTTGCTTTAAATATGTCCTTTTGATACATGACAATCAGCAGCAAAATAAGCAGCGCGATGCTCGCGACGCCAATAAAAAGCCATTGCCAACCGACCAGCGATGTGATCAAAGCGCCTGCGCTGGATCCGAAAGCTGTGCCTCCTGCCATGTTACCAAAGAATATCCCAAGCGCGTGCCCCCGTTTTTCGTACGGGTACCGATCGCTGATCCAGCTAATGGTTGTGGGGGCAATACCGGCGGCACCGATGCCGGTCAGCAAACGAAGGAAAATCATCTGGTTAATTCCATGGGCGTAAGCTGTCAGTAATGTCAATACGGAAAAGATGACTAGGCACAGCGTAATTATCCGGAACCTGCCAAAGCGATCACTTAGAGGCGCATATACCAATGTAAACAATCCATAGCCGAGCAGGTAAGATGGTTCAATAAAACTCACATGCCGGGTAGTCGTACCAAACTGTTCGGATAGCAGTGGAAGCAATGGCGCGACCATGAATCCCTGAAAAAAAACAATGAAAGTTGCCAAAGAAAGAATATAAACCGGAAACATAGATACGTCTGTGGCCGTTCTGTCATTTGTAATTAATTTGTACATTTCTATTATTTGTTAAATGATACAAATTTCAAGAATGTTCGCCGCAGAAGACTTATACGGATTGAGGCGATAATTGGACTTTTTATCGATTTAAATAGTAAGTGGACTTTTCATAAGTTGCAAAGCGTCTTGACGGTATGCTGTAGGAGTTAGACCCGTCATCTTTTTAAAAAACCGGTTAAAATAATTTGCTTCATTAAATTGTAATAGATCAGCTATTTCTGACACCTGCAGATCGGTGTGTGTTAAAAGACTTTTCGCTTCCAGCACTAGCTTTTCATTAATATGAAACAACGCCGTGTGCCCGGTATATTTTTTTACTAAAAAATTCAAATGGCTAGCTGTGAGATTCAGTTCATCTGCGATTTTTCGAACCGTTGGCCTTCCTTCTTTTCGTATATCGGGGGCGTCAATAGCATAAGCATCGAGCACTTTTCTAAACTTGACCATCAGGGAGGCCTGTTTTAACTGAAAAGGAGTTTTTACCTCCTTATCTTTATAATACAGACGACGGATTTGGATAAGCAATACCTTTAATAAAGTTTGCATCATTTCAAAATTATCCTCCTGTCCCGATTTCATTTCAAGGAGCAGCGTTTCGGCTGTATGCGATACCTTGTCCATATCTTGCTGCGAAAGCCTCAGAAGTGAATTGGCTCCACGCATAAAAAATGGGTAATCTTTTTCAAATTTGGGTTTTAGAGGGTCTATTCCAGCAAATTCGGACGTAAAACAAATGAGATAGCCATAAATCGTCTCCTCACGCTGCCAGCTTTCCGTTTTACCGGGATATGCAAAGTAAATACTGTTAGCTGACGTATAGATGGTTTCGTCAGGAAGCAGGAATCTGGGCCCCTGTGTCTTGCAGATTAAAATACGAAAAAAATTACCTCGGAAAAGCGGCATGAAAAGCAATTTGCCTTTTGCCTGGTCTTCAATCCGCATGACGTTAAATAAATCATTCACAGCTGTACCAATCCTAAAAGTATCGAAAAATTGACTAATGGTATCGAGCCATGGAATTAAAGCCTGTGTCTTTTTGTTTTTCATGCATTAAAGAAATCTATCAAATTTAGCCAATAGCGCGCTATAAAATAAAGAAATTATCAACTTTGACTTAGCGACAAGTTTAAATCTCGTTAACCCGAATAGCCATTATTAACTAAATCATATACAAGTCTTTCATACCTAGTTATCGCTGTCATTTATCAACCATTTTCTCAAAAACTCCAGCAATGTTTCTTTAACAAAAGGCTTCACAGCAAAATCATCCATTCCACACGAAATGCACCTTTCCTTTTCGTCCTTAATATTACTGGCTGTCAATGCTATAATTGGCGTATGTATCCTCCCCTCTTCATTTCTTCTAATCAATCCAGTTAACTCATAACCATTCATTTCAGGCATCTGTATATCCATGAAGACCAAATCAGGCCTATTCTCCTTGAACAATTCAAATCCCATTACCCCATCGACCGCCTCTATGATTTCCACATTGGGAAGAACATTCTGTACAATGGTTCTAGTAAGCAACATATTAAATTTGTTGTCTTCAATAATTAAAATCTTGTATTTTCTTTCCAAAAAGGCCGTTTCTTTTTCGGCATATTTGATCGTTTCTTCATCCTGCTGTAATGCAGCAACTAATGTTGAATACAGTTGATCTACTTTAACTGGTTTATTAATACAATGAATAATATGGCTGCTTTCAGCAATACGGGCTGGGTTGGTCTCAAGGACGGATAACATTAAAACTACGGGCTGTCCAACTCCTTTGTAGAGTGACTTTTCCCTAATTTTTTTTATCGTATCGATACCGTTCATTATAGGTAGATCATTATCAATAATAATCGCATCATACCGCTCACCTTTGGCCAACATTTGAAGAACTTCAAATCCGTTATCGGCCAACGAGACATTAACTTTCTTCAAATGCAACATCAATGCAATATTAGCTCGATCGGCATCTTGTCGGGCAACTATCATAATCTTTAAGGATTCTAAAAGTTTCCATTCATACACATCCCCCTTTTGCGACCTTAATGTTATTTCAAAATAAAATTGGCTCCCTTTCCCATATTCGCTTTCCAATTTTAGTTTACTATCCATCATTTTTAGCAATTGATTTGAAATACTAAGTCCAAGTCCTGTTCCGCCAAATCTCTTGCTTATTGTAGCATCTTCTTGAGAAAATGCTTCAAATATTTTTTGCTGTTTTTCTGGTTTAATACCTATTCCGCTGTCCGTTACACTGAAGCGCAGCGTGGTGGAGTTTTCGTCCGAGGATAGTACATCGACATGTAGTTCAACACTTCCCTTGTCCGTAAACTTTATTGCATTACTTAGAAGATTCATGAGCACCTGTTTGAGTCGAAGTGAGTCAACCCAAACATAATGCGGTAGCGATTCTGATAAATTTACCCGAAAATCCAATTTCTTGGCCTTCCACTGAAAGTCAATCAGACTTGTAACCTGAGCAAACATCTCATACAAATCATTTTTTTCAATCGAAAGCTCCAATTTGCCGGCTTCAATTTTAGAAAAATCAAGTATATCGTTTATGATGCTCAAAAGAAGATTAGCAGACTGATCGACAATAGAAACATATTCTTTTTGTGTATCGTCTAGTTTTGTACGACTCATCAAATCCGTAAAACCTATAATTCCGTTAAGAGGTGTACGAATTTCATGACTCATATTAGCGAGAAACTCTGACTTTGCCACGCTACCCTGATCAGCAAGCTTTTTAGCTTTCTCTAATTCTTCTCTTTGAAGAACAATCTTCGTGATGTCTGTGGCAATGCCAAGATAACCTATAATCTGACCAGAAATATCGCGCATTGCAGTGACTGCTAAAGATACGTAAAGTCGCGTAAAATCTTTTTTTATATAAGTCCATTCTCTTTGCTCGGATCCGTAGCGCTCTGCCATCTCGACAAACACCCTAAATTCACTAATCGGATACCCAAATTTACTTTCAAGTTCCTTCGCTCGATCTTTAACTTCCCTACTGCTATGAAATAATGTCGGCGTAATTTTACCGATCACTTCATTACCTTTATACCCTAATAAATTTTCTGCGCCCCGGTTGAAAAGTGTTATCAACCCTTCTGCGTCAGTTGCTATGATAGCGACTGCAGTAGTGGCATTCAACACATCTTCGAGCAATTTCTTAGAACGAATCGATTCCGCCTCAGAACGTTTACGTTTATCAATATCCTGAAAAGTGCCATATAGTCGAACGCACTTCCCTTTTTCAAAAGTTGCTTTCCCTAGTGCTCTAACCCACAAGCTTGTACCCTGATAGGTATCAATTTCTAATTCAAGATCCCATGAAGCTCCTGTAGCGATTGCACTATTGATAGCCTGAACAATTTTAATCCTATGTTGAGGATTTTTATAAAACTCAATTGCTGTTTTAATAGTTGGACGATAATCCTTTGGAACCCCATGAATAATCTTTGTCATTTCAGACCAATCGATATAATCATCAACTAAATCATACTCCCAGCTCCCCACTCTGGCCACCTGACTGGTCATGTCTAGTGTAGATTTCGCATATTCCAATTTACTAGTTAACTGGAGGTGCTGGTTTTTCTCTTGAAGTAAGCCAAGAACTTCTGTGCACAATAATGAAAAAAGAGTCTGTTGATTATCAGAAAGCTTGTTTGAGCTACTATCCATAACGCTTAAAAAACCAACTATTTTTCCTTCGTGATTGATGAGTGGTGCTTCATAATAATACAGTATTCCAAAATTCTGGAAAATCACTGAATTGCGCTGCGAAGGAAGTTCATTGCTAAGGTCTGGAAACTCTAGCGTGCCGTTGTCATCAAATACATAGTCCAAAAATACTTTATCGATACTTATATTTCCATCGACATCATGAAAATAGGTCCGCACAAAATTTTTACTGTTGTCGAATAAAGTCAACACCGCCATTTCCGTATTACAAATCAATTTCGCTTTAAGGAGCACTCCAAAAAGATCTTTCTTAATCATGTCAGCGACTAACTTATAATCATTATCCATGATGAGGTGGTCACTGTTATCGTTTTTAGGGTACCTTTGATTCTGCATAAGGTTGTAATATGCTATAGAAATTTAAAGTTTATAACAAAACAACAATTTTATTTGAATAGTTTTTTAATAAAAAAAGAATTAATTCAAATTAAAATATTTTGGAGAACTAGGCATACGCGGAATCATGCGTCATCTGTTCCCTTATATTCCATTACATCAAAGACTTTGATCTGCTCCGCATACATATCAACCGTTGGCTAAAGCCGGGCGGCAGTTTTGTGTTTTCTGTTGAGTATCCGATATTCACTACTAGACCCGACCAAGACTGAATCTACGATGCAGCCGCAAACAAGTTGTACTGGCCCGTAGACCATTACTTTGGAGAAGCAAGGCGGGAAACACACTTTTTACAAAACAATGTAATAAAATAACATAGGACACTTACCACATACCTTACAACCCTGCTGGCCCATAACTTTGCGATCAACTTAGTTACTGGACCACAGCCTAACATGGAGATGGTTAACCATGTTGCCTGAATGGCAGACGAACTCAAAAGCCCTATGATACTGATTGTGTCGGCACAAAAAAGGCCGGAATAAACCAGCCCTGATATATATAGTTATGATCCCAATAATGGGTAGTCGGTTTCAAAAAAATGCTGGCCTAACAAGTGCAAATCAAGCCAGCAAAAGCAATCTTCTCATTTTTCGTATAAGAAACAATTGTAATGTCTTACTCGTTTGAAAAAAATAAAAAAACCTTGAGGAGGGGATCTCAAGGTTTTTACTACCTGTTATTAACCTAATTTATGAAAGTACTCTTATAACAATGGTTAGTTCGCCTTCGTTTGATCTTTTTATAAAAAAGTTGAGTTCGTATTCCCTGCTTCACAATTATTTTATTTAAATGAGAGCTTATTCAAAATGGTATTGTCTAAGACCAACTTAACCTATAAAAAAGAAAAAGGCCACTTAGACAGTATCCAAGTGACCTTAAAATCTTATATTGTAATCTGTTTTATTTTCCTTTAGCCTTCTCTGCCTCGATCTGCTTTACAAACTCTACAGTGACGTCCGCTAATTCGGCTATCTCCGATATCGAAAACTTATTCGAAGACAAAAGATTTTTTATTACTTCCGCCTTCCCTTCGGCTTTTCCTTCGGCTTTTCCTTCAGCTTTTCCTTCAGCTTTTCCCTCAGCCATTGCTTTTTCGCGCGCTCGTTTCAATTGATCCTCCTGACTACTTCGGATACTCTCGGCATCCCATTTATTCCTTAAACTTACGTTGTACATCTCTCGTTCCTCCGGTTTTAGTTTGCTATACTCTGCTAACTGAAATAACTTCTCAAAAATAGGCTTACGCAAATAAGTGGAAAGTCCATTTAGCGAAGACATATTTTTGAGTACATAAAGCCAACGATCTAAATCATTAACTAACTCTGCCTCAGCTTTAACAAAGTTAACCAATTCCACATATATAAAGCCTAGATCGTCATAAAATATTTTACCATGATCTCGATAACATAAACAAATATCGTGCAGAAAACACTTCTCATCCCCCGCATCAGGCATTGCAAATCCATCCATCAGTACAATGATATAAACTTCACTAATTGCATAATTCCAAGCCCTTCGGTTGCCTTTGGGTGCCTGATCCGCTATCAATTTACTGCTGTAATAAAGCATGCGCTTTTTCAAATTATCCTGCGCCGTGCGCTGCACTTCAATAATAAAACGTTCGCCATTGTCTGCCGTACAGGTCAGATCAAAAATAACGGTACCGATATCCTCTGTATCCCCGACATGCTCATTTTTGTTATAATACAGGTCGGCAATAATCTTGCGTCCTCTAAACAGTTCGTTTAAGAAAGCGATCAGAAGATCTTTATTGGTATCTGATCCGAAAACTTTTTTAAATCCATAATCTGTTGTAATATCGATATATTTCGACTGTTTCAACTCACTCATAATACATTGTTTTTAAATTGGTTAACAATACAAATATAAGTAAAAAAACATTTTAATACTAATATTTTTAGTATTAAAACATTAGTATGTATATGAATTAAAACAAGTTCCCCGATGAAGATCATTTTCGTCCTATTCACTCCTCGGATCGGGTTTTAGCGGCATCTTGCCACAGCGGATCACCTCAACGGAAGGGCAACCGTATTCCAGAACAACTTTGCCTTAAACCAAATAGACTCCTGCTCCACGGAGTGGATATTTGGCTAGGCTCTGCGGGAAATGGACGGTATCAAAAAAGCGTCCCTCGGCATCAAGGAAGGTTCCGAATTTCATCAGGTCGCCACGCTTGGTCTTCACAAATTTCTCACAGACAAAATCCCCCACAACGCGGATTATTTTCCCTTCGTGCAGATGAAGTTCCCTGGCAGGCATATCGCCCCGATAATCGCTTTTGGTAAGTTCGAATAGCGTACCCGTTACGCAAAAGCCAATCAGCTCCATCTCGTCGTAATAATCCTCCAAGATATCTTCTTCCAAAGGGGGAAGAATAGGCTTGCGACTTTCGGTCTCAAAGAGCGCCATACCTGCTGCCACAGGCTTATGCTTGCTCATCATCAGGTGAGCTGCCCACAGCAATTGCTTTTTCCCCCGTCCCTGTAAAACGCAAGGCACCCACACGAATCAAAATAACGACCTGCTCAATACCCGTCTGTGTCCGTTTGACAAAGTTTCCTAGACTCGTGTACTAGCCATTGGCTTCACGCTCCTCAATAATACGATGAGCCAGTTTACCTTCCAAATTGAGCAGGCAGTCAAAACCCAGGTAAATATCCTTATCCTGAATGGAGGTATTAAAGACCGACTGATTGACACAGGGCAGGCAGATATTGCCCCCTGAAATTCGTGCTTCATTGACATAGACCTTACGATTGTAAAACCCGCCATAATTGTTGAGCACCGCAACCATAAACTCCAAAGGATAGTAGGTCTTGAGGAAAAGACTCTGATAACTCTCTACGGCAAAAGATGCTGAATGTGCCTTGTTAAACGAATAGCCAGCAAAACTCTCCATCTGCCGCCATATCTCGCGGCTAGTCTTCTCGTCATAGCCTTTGGCCTTACAGTTGGAAAAGAACTTATCCTCAATTTCGATCAGGTGGTCCTTGCTACGATATTTGCCCGACATCATCCGCCGGAGTACATCGGCATCGGCCATATCGAGCCCGCCGTAGGCATTGGCGATCTTCATTAGCAACATATTCTTTTCTTCAATTGACACATTATCAAATTTTTTTGCCAATCGTCGTATACCATATTTTATAAAAGAAACCAATCAAAGGTTGGCTGGCAAATGGGGGAATTTTTGGAATCTATTGGCTACTCCTGGTTTTGATAAGTACTTGTTTCTAACCAGTGATTTGAACATCATTAATCGAAAAGTAGGAAATACAGTTTTTGATATTGATTCAATTGGGCATGAATCAAAAAGCAACGATCTATCTTATGATCGTAACTAACGGATAATCAACTGGATAGCCGGCTTAAGTTTTGAAAAGACATACTTAAAAATGTTGAGCGACAGATACCAGAAAACGGCAAAGATCGTAGCTGCAGCCAAATACAATATTTATGATGTGAGAAATAGATCAGATCGTAATTTTCAAAACTTTGACCGTTACTTTACACTGTTCAGTCCGGAGATATCCTTTAATTATAGAAATCTACAGTTTGGCGAATTTGAAAATGTACTTGATTTGAAGTATAACCGAAGCTTCGATTTCCCTACTACAGATCAATTATTCCCCGTCGTCGATACTATCCAGATATATTCACTTTATTTGGGTAATCCAGAACTTAAACCTTCACGAAAAAATGAGATTCTACTGGATTTTAAACAGAAGAGACTCAATAAAAACCCGTTCTATTATGGATTATCTACTGGCATGAGTATGACCAAAAACTACATTTCATATAGCATGCTGTTTGATTCAAGCGGACGCACTATTATCAGACCGACAAATGTAGATCGCAATAGATCAATTATATTTAGGGGTAATTTGGCAAGGGCAATAAAATTTAAGAAGGATCAACTCCAGTTCAAAATGGAAGGGTACTGGAGTGCCTCAGAGGTTCCTTTTTATATATTATATATCGCAGGGCAGCAGAGCTTTGAAAAAAGTTTAAATTCTTCGATGGGAATAGAATTTAATACTCTATTTAGTCATTTGGATATCTTTTATCTAGGGCTGAATTATAGTTACAAGAACCTCTCCAGCAGACAGAATAATGATTCAGAAAAGATAAAAAGTGAATGGCATAAGATCGAGGGTAATACTCTTATAAATGTAAGCAGGCGGCTCTCCTTTATTTCCAACTTCGCTTATTACGATAATAAGTTTTATGGTGATAATCAACATTATTCAATTTTCAATATTAAAGTAAGTTATAGAATGCTAAAAAAGAACAATCTTGAGGCTTCCCTTTCTGGTAATGATATTCTCAACCAAAATAGACTTTTTACTGTTAAGAACATCGCAAATACTTTATCACAGCAGCGCACAAATGCTATGGGAAGATTTTTCATGCTATCATTAGCTTACTATCCACGTATGTTTGGAAAAAATAGTAATAAGTAGAAGATAAGTAAACTCTCTCATTTTCACACTAAAATATTATTTCAGTTTTGGTAATATTAACCATAAGCCAGGCGATCCCTGCTAAAACGTACTGGATTTATACTAAAAAAATGGAACAAGACTACGAGGTCAAAGAATATCCTAAGGAGGCGATTCCCGTAAATTACGATGGTACAAAGATGTCGCTATTGGCGTTAGTAATTACCCGATTGACTTACACCTGCCGCAAGCGAAAGAAAAGGCAGGTGTAGATCATTGTTGAACACCCCACCGCCCGATAGATTAAACTGCGCGCTACTAAAGCCATTGGATCCCGAAATACTAATTGCTCCATTTGGCATCTCGTTGCCGGATATCAGAATTGACTCTTCCTGCCCGGTAACGCCGCTCTGCCGCCAATAGCCGATTCCACCATACATGCCTCCGATCAATGAATCTAGGTAAATCTTGTTGTTCGTGACCTGTACATTTTTAAGATACTGGTACGAGGAAGGTTCAATATAGATATACAGTAAAATCCCCGAAGTATGGAATTCATTGTTGAGGATAGCCAAGTTCTGCCCGTTCCGAGCTTTAATAGCACCACCGCTTCCATTCGCCGGCCAGCCTTTGATCACATTGTTCTGTATCGTCAGACCGTTAAAACTATGCGCATAAATACCATGATCGGTATTGGCATCTTCATTATTGAAAGATACATTGCGTAAAATGGTATTGCCACTGATCAGGCTATTGCTTTGAGAATTATCATTGATCGCCGTGATAAAGTAGCCCGTTGTGCCGGCATTGCCAAAGGTATTGTCAATGACCTTTGAATTTGTACTGCCCGACCCGTTCCACACCCCTCTTCCACTGTTTCCCTGCCTCCTGGAGAATACACAGTTTGAAACGGTCGCTTTATCCGTGCCGATCAGGCGAATGTAAGCATCATGCAGATCATTCGATTTGTTGCTACCTGCTTTTTTAATACCATAGTCAAAAATACACCATTTAAAAGTAACGTCAGACGCATTATTGATGTAGAAGGTCAGATTCCAAAATGTAATGCCCGAGAATGTACAGCCAGCAACATTGGCCGCACTGTAGGTCTGCCGAAGCAGCTGACTGTCCGATGCCCGCGCATCAAATATGGGGTTTGTATTTCCGCTTTTCATAAGCGTAATACCGGGCTTCATCAACAGGGCACCATCAATAAGATAAGTACCGGCTTCCACCCACACGGTATCGCCGGCACTTGCCTGTTCGATTACAGCATTGATTTCTGCCAGTGTCATCCCGGCAGAAACCAGGCCAGAGCCGGACATACTGCTGTTTGCTACAGAACTACCGTATAAGGAGACATTGGTCACTGTTGTGGAATCGAGTCCGTCCAATGGGCTGGAACAAGAATTTAGCAGCAGACCGAGTACCGCAAAACTGAAAATGATCTTTTTCATCTGGTTATAATTTGGTTGTGAATATCCTTTCTTTCCGTTGATTGATAACGCTGTATAGCCTTATGACTGGCCAACAAGTGTTACCTTGAAAACATAAACAGGTATCTCTCCGCCTGTAGCCGAAGGAACAGGAAGATGTAATGCTGTAGCGTCCTGTTTCCATTTGATTTTCTGCTTGCTTCCCAATAGCGTAATTTTCGCTATTCGCGCCTGACCTGCTGCCAGACTTTTTACCGCTGCAAAGTCGGTTTTTGGACTTCGTACAAACACATAGACAAAGCCATCCTTTGTCGTAAAACGGATGTCGGACACAATTTCTTTTGAGGTTGCATCATTTTCGGCATCTTTGATCGTTTGTTGCCCCGCAATCTCCGTTTCCTCCTCATGTAATTGGTTTCCTTCGCTTTGTATTTTCCATTCGCCTGACCCGTATATTGCCTCTGCATTAAGGTTCATCCAATCTCCGATACTCCGTAATCGGGCCATACTTTCCACAGGAAAGGTACCATCCCCTTTCGGGCCGATATTCAGCAGCAGATTTCCACCTTTACTAACAACTTCCACAAGATTTCTAACCAATATTTCGGGACTTTTCCAGACTGTATCATGCTTATTAAAACCCCAATTGCGACTCATTGTGATGCAGGCCTCCCATTTGCCCTTTGCTTTATTCATTAGGGTTTGCTCAACGACTTCGTAGTCGCCCAGCTGATTGCCGATACGACTATTGATGATGCAATTGGGCTGTAAATCATGAATGAACTGTTGGATTTCTGTGCTTTGTTCTTTAGTAAAGAGTTCGGGCGTATCAAACCATATTATACCAATGGGGCCATACTGTGTCAATAATTCGTGTAATTGTGGTTTTACTTTTCGCTCGATATATTTTGATAAATCTTTGGCGTCTTCATTCGGATAATCCCAGAAGTTGCTTCGCCCGGCCTTACTAGGCCAATTTGTAGGGACATCCGGATCTGCCCAGTCCCGCCCCAAAGAATAGTAAAAGCAAAGTTTTAAATCATAACGTTTGCAGGCATCAGCCAGGTCCCGCATTGGGTCCCGCTGCCAGGGAGTCTGTTGGACAATATTATAATCGCTACTGGGGGAATTAAACATGGCAAACCCATCGTGATGTTTTGCTGTAACGACAATGTATTTCATGCCGGCCCCCTTGGCGGCCTTTGCCCAGGTATCGGCATCAAAAGCAGTAGGGTTAAAATCCTTGGCGATCTGCGCATACTGTTGCAGTGGGATCCTTTCATATAACATAAAATGTTCGCCGCCCCGCGTTGGCCTGCCATTCCAGTCACCGGCAGTCTGAGAATATAGGCCCCAGTGAATAAACAGTCCAAATCTGGATGCTGACCACCAGGCCATCTTATCGGAGCTGCCCATAGGCTGTTGCTGGGCGAACGACCATAGCGAACAGCCCAACAAAAAGTACGACAATAGTATCGTTTTAATCTTCATACTAGGCCCCATTTAGTTTTCTGTAACGTAGCAACGCTTCTAAAAAGTAGTAATCTGCATAGATAAGCGGAACATCAATTTCACTTTTATGTGGCATGCTTCCTGTCGAGTGCTTAAGAATGAAGCCGCCATTGGTCCCCTTTTCAGCCAGGTATTCGCTGGAGGAGAGCGATTTCAACGTGCTTTCGGCAAAGTCATAATAGCGTTTGGCATCTGTTCCGGTCGTATAGGTAGACAATTCCAGCAAGGCTGCGCTGACCAGTGCCGCTGCCGACGCATCCCGTGGTATATCGTTCAGCTTTCGGTTTGCATAATCCACATCCGGTCGGTACCCTTCCTGACCAGCATTAAAATCCCAGTAGGGAACATTATCCTTTGGCAGATTGGGATGATCCATATAAAAATCTGCCGCTTTCCTGGCTGCATCCAGATATTTACTGTCCTTGGTCTCGCGGTAGAGCAGCGTATAGCCATAGATTGCCCAACCCTGCCCTCTAGACCAGGTTGAATTGTCGGCATAGCCCTGATTGGTCTGCTGATGCAGGACTGCTCCCGTATTGGGATCATAGTCCACCACATGGTAGGTGCTGTAATCGGGTCTGAAATGATTCTTCAGGGTACGGTCGGCATGACTGATGGCGGCATTTTTGTATTTGGGGTCTCCAGTTAATGTTGATGCAAAAAACAACAGCTCCAGATTCATCATATTATCGATGATCACCGGATATTTCCATACCGTTTTTCCGTCCCAGGAAGCTTTTTCATTCCAGGATTTGATCAGTCCAACTTTCGGATCAAAGCGCTTCAGGGCAGACTCTGCTGAATGTACGAGGAGCTGTTGGTATTTTTTGATCTTTGTAGAATCGTCCTCCAGCCGTAAAGCGTTGCCATACGAACAGTATATCACAAAACCAATGTCATGATGTTGAGTCAGATCCTTCGCCTTTTCCAGTTTTTCGGTCCATGCTGTGGCCTGAGCTTTGACCTGGGGGTCTTTTGTATACTCGTATATATACCAAAGCCCGCCCGGGAAAAAGCCGCCTGTCCAATCCCATTCATCGGTTCCCACCACATGACCTGTTGTATTCAACGTCCGAGGAAAGTTGCTGTTATCAAGGAGCAGGTCATATTGCGCTCTGGCTCGCGTAAAGTCGGCAGCCACAAAATCGGAACTGTTCTGCTTGGTGCGCTGCTGCGCACAGGAAAAGAGGGTTGTCAAAAGAAATAAGAATATCATTTTAAGTCCAAAAGGATAATGTGTCTGCTTCATAAGATTTTATTTACTGCGCTGTTGATTCTTGTATATTATATTTTTGGGGCAATGTCGGATTATTTTTTCCGCATGCGTCGGTTTCATTCCGTCACTTCCAGTTCGACTGTTTTGACTACAGGGTATTCTCCGTACACATTGCTATTACTGCCAACGAAAGTAATTTCATAAGTCCCGGGAGCTGTGAAAGTGTAAGCATAGGAATCCATCCGGGTACTCATATTTTTGAGCGCTACCCCTTTATCCGGTGTCACACTGGTCAGGTCCAGCGGTTTTGAGATAGCCCACACCTGATTGGAGCCTATTGTTGCTCCGCCGCCTTGAAAGCGTAGCCCCGCACTGCTTAATAACCAGGAGACAGAAGAATTTTCCAGACCGATTGAGGTCCAGGCTGCACCTTGCAGATCCGCTATCGGCAAGGTGATGCCTTCTGTTGTTTCGGTATTTAGGCTGAACTGATTGATCCACCAGCGGGGCTGTGTCGATCCGGTAGTCCCGGTGTATTTAAAAGCAAAATAAACCATGGTATTCGCATTCAGATTAAAACCCGACGCACTTAATTTCGACAGATCAACTTGTCCCGAGGATATGTAGGTAGCGTCATTGGACTGGATGCCAGATAACGTAAATGCGGCGGTAATATCTATCCAGTCGCTCTCCTTGATCGCATCAGGCTGGTAAACTCCTGCAAATTGCTGCGATACCAGTAGGCGGAGAGAATTCGGCTGTTGCGCATCCGTACCATAACGGCGGTTGCTCGAAAACTCCAGTGTCACAGCCTGTGGAATAGCTTTTGTACGCTCACGGTAAACGTACTTATGGCCTTCTTCACCCGAGAAGAACGTCAGCTGGTCGGGATTGCCACTGATATGGAACAACACTTGCTCACCAACTTTATAGCTATTTTTATCCGTATGGACTTCTAAGTTCAAAGGGATGGCCTCTTTTTTCTCGCATGATTGTAGGATCGGCAGTACGAGAAGCGATGCTATATAAATATATCTTTTCATAATTTTCACATTATTATCTGGTGTTACCATGCGGGATTTTGCGTCATCAGGTTATTCAGCGATAGCTCGTTGATCGGAATAGGGAAATACGTATCCCGATCACTGACATTATTGAAAGCCAATGCCATGTACCGATAATCGGCCGGTGCCAACTGGTTATACTGTTGGGCAACGAGTTTCATTTCGGCAATGAAAGTACCATAACGTACGAGATCAAATTTCCGCAACCCTTCGTAGCATAATTCCCGAAAGCGTTCCTCCCGTATAGCTATTCGCATTTCGCTTTCATTGGTTAGCTCATCATTCCGGTTTGAAGCATGTGCACGGCCACGTACTTCCTGAAGTGCATTTTTGGCACGGGCCGTGGGGCCATTCACTTCATTTTCGGCTTCAGCAAACATCAACAGGACATCAGCATAACGTAATAGCGGAAAATTAATTGGCGTATAATTCCTGTTTTTAGGCTTTAAGATCTCGTAATCTCTTCTAAATTTGGCGACATGCCGACGTTCAATTTCCGCTGCCGTATAGAATACGGAGTCTGTGATCAAGTTGTTGGCATGGTTGTACCGATAACTGGCGATATTCCAGTCCCGGCGTTTATCTGTGGGTTCGTAAGATTCAAAGAGCTTGCGCGTGGCAGCCAACAGACCATAACTAAAGCCCTTGCCCTCATCGCTGGTCTGTATGCCACTTTGATTGCCAATGCGCCCAGCTTCAAAATCACCACTGCGATTGCCATAGAATTCTACCTCCCAGATGGATTCGCTGATATTATACCGGTCTGCCGCCATATCTGTAAAGATCTTTTTGTAATCCGCGACAAGGCTATGTTTATAATCTTCCCCTTGTGGAAAGACCAGTTTGCTTGACCATTCCAATGCTTTTTGATACTTGGATGCGTCATTGAGCGGAGCTCCGGCCATTTTTAGGTATACCCGGGCCAAGATGCCCCGGACGGCAGATTTTGAAACGCGGCCAGCATGACCATACGCCTGAATGTCCTTGACCATGGAATCCGCTGCTTCCATCTCCTGCACAATAAAGTTATAAACTTCCGTCTGTGGCGTACGTGCGATATTGACATTACTGACCGAACTTGTAGGCGCTGTTTTCAAAGGAACATCCCCCCAGTTGCTGACCAAAATAAAATAGTAATAGGCCCGCAAAAACCTGACTTCACCTATCACAGCCTGTTTATCAGAGGCAGCCATCTGTACGGACTCAATTTTGCTCAGAAAAAAATTGGCCCGCTCAATGCCCTCATACAGAAATCGCCAGATATCATTGATTTTTGGATTAGAAGCATCGTAACTATAGATTTCTGGTCCAGCGAGATAAGACGAGCGAAAATAGGCCCCCTCATCACCCAGGGTCAGATAGCTCGAATAGGTGGATCCGTAAAAGTCTTCCCTGCCGAGAATATCGTATACGCCAACAAGTCCGGTCATCACCTCCTTTTCATTCCGATAATAATTTTCCTTGACCACATCAAAGGGCTGCTTGTCCAAAAATTTTGAACATCCTGAAAAAATTGAAGTCGATGCCACTAAACACAAGAAGCTTAAATGTTTATATTTTTTTGTTAATGCTAGTTTCATAAGATTACAGATTAAGGTTGATACCAAATACAAAGGTTTTGGGTCTTGGGTAGGACGAATAGTCAAAGCCGGGCGTCAACGCCGAGTAGTACACAGCAACCTCGGGATCATATCCTGAGTAATTGGTAAGTGTCCATATATTCTGTACGGAGGCATAGATACGTAGGCTTTTGATTTTCCACTTGTCTAACAGCCCCTTATCAAAAGTATAACCTATAGATCCTGTTTTCAGACGCAGGTATGAGCCGTCTTCGATAATGCGGGTCGAATAGACATTAGGCCCCTGGCCACCCACACGGGGCATGGTAGAGGAGGTGTTTTCCGGTGTCCAGAGGTCCGCATAGCTCGCAAATTGATTGAGATGTGCTTTACTGCCATTTTCAAACAACAGCCTATTGGCATTGACAATATCGTTTCCATAAGACCATTGAAAAAATAAGTGGAGATCAAAATTCTTGTATTTAAAGGTATTCGCAAATCCCCCCTGGTGAATGGGATATCCACGTCCGATCACTGTTCTGTCAAGATTATCCACTACCAGATCCCCATTGAGATCCTTATACTTCACGTCGCCGGGGCGAATCGAGCTACGTGTGTTACCATTGGTCGCCACCGTCTGTTTTAAGAGGTAACTGCCATCGGGCTGTTGGTCAAAGTCTTCATATTGATAGACACCATCCCAGAGGTATCCATACATCTGTCCGAGTGGCTGATTGATTTTGGCAATATATAACGGAGTAGTTCTGTAATCCTGATCCCAGGCCAGTGCCGTGGTCAGGCTTTCCTGATTTTCGGTAAGTTCAACTACTTTATTTCGGTTAAAGGAAATGTTGAAGGAACTATTCCAGCTAAAATTGGCTTTTTGGATGATATCTCCCGATAAGGTTAATTCAATCCCCTTGTTGCTCGTTTCACCTATATTTTTAAAGGCATTGCTATAGCCCGTGGTGGAGGGTAATGCTGCATAGAGCAGGAGATCATAGGTGCGTTTGTGGTAATAATCCGCCGTCAGCATCAACCTGTTTTTAAAAAGCCCCAGATCGATGCCGGCATTGCGCTGTGCCGTACTTTCCCAGCGCAGATCCGGTGTTCCGATACCAAGGTACATCCCTTGTAAAAGCTCATTTCCCCAGGAATAGTAACCGTTGGTGCTGACACTGGTATTTTCAAAGTACACAGGCGAAAAAGAAGCATATTCACCCACCCTGTTATTTCCTGTAATTCCATAACCCAGTCTCAGTTTGGCATCCGAGAAAAGTTGCTGATTTTTCATAAAGGGTTCATTGATCAGTCGCCAGGCGAATGCAGCAGAGGGAAAGTACCCATATCTGTTATTGCCAACAAACTTGGATGAGCCATCTGCCCGAAACGATGCGGTCAGGAGGTAGCGGCTTTTGTAATTATAGTTTACACGGCCCAGATACGAGAGCATGGACCATTCCGATTGCAGAGAGGTGACAGGTTGGGGCACCCCTTCACTCAGGCCTGCCAGCCCCTTGATCTCGTTGGGCAGATGAATGGCGGAAAAGCCATACCTATGGTACTTGTTGCCCTGAAAAGTGATCCCAACAACCGCATTCAGGGTATGGTCTTTAAATTTTTTGTTGTAGGTCAACAGGTTTTCGTTGAGCCAAGTGTTGCTCTGCGTGTATAGAATCGAACCGTTTACGCCATTTGTGCTTCCGGCAAAACCATATCGGGTGCGTGAATTGTTGTATGTGTCCAACCGTGTATCAGAATTGTTAATACCGCCATTAATCCGCAGTTTTAGTGTCGGCGAGAACGCATATTCTGCATAACCGTTCACGATAAGCCGGTTATTGTAGTTTTTGCGGAGCTCATTCTGAGCAGAAAGTATGGGGTTGAACCGATAGTCGTTGGTGGGATTGGCGAGATCGTCTGTTGGATCATTCAAAAGATCTTCATCGGCAAAAGCAATGGGCCGGTAGCCCCATACGCTGTACATCAGGTAGTTCATGGCGGAGAATGCCGATTCAGGAGCCGCGGGATTGCTACCATCAGTAAGTGTGCCGGTATACATGGCATTGATACCGACTTTTAGTTTCTGAAAACTCTGATCGAGCGTGATCTTGCCTTGTTTACGGTCAAATCCCGAATTAATGATAATACCTTGCTGACCAAAGATATTACCTGAAACGGAATATTTTGTGTTGCTGTTGCCGCCCATCACCGAAAGGCTGTGGTTGTGCATCACCCCATCCCTAAAAATATGCTCCTGCCAGTCGTTGCTCGGTACAGACCTATAGTCTTCTAATGTCTTGCCATCGTTAAAATAAGTGAGCTGCGCGCCTACAGGATCGCGTTCCGCCTGCAAACGGACAAATTCATAGCCATTCATCAGATCCATGCTATTGATGATCTGCTGCGATCCTATATAGCCATTATAACTGATCTGTGGAGCTCCTGCTTCGCCCTTTTTTGTCGTGATCAAAATAACACCATTGGCACCACGTGCACCGTATATCGCAGTGGCAGATGCATCTTTCAGCACTTCGATCGAAGCGATTTCATCCGGATTAAGGACATTGCTGTTCGCATTTTCTATTGGAAAACCATCGATGACATACAGGGGTGAATTATCTTGTGTCAGGGAATTGGCCCCGCGGATCACAATGTTCATTTCACTGCCCGGTTTACCACTTTCTGAGGTGACCTGTACGCCGGCTACACGACCGGCCAATGCTTCCAATGCAGAACCAACGGGAGCCTTCTTGATATCCTGCATATTGACTGATCCCACAGAACCTGTAAGGTCTTTTCGTTGCACTTCACCGTACCCAATTACCACAACTTCATCTAAGGATTTATTGGTCTGTACGAGTTTTATCTGCAGCACTTTAGCTTCTTTTACAGCAACTTCTTGTTCATCATAACCGATAAATCTAAAGATAAGTACAGCTGAAGTGTCCGAGACCTGAAAAGAGAAGCGGCCATTAAGGTCCGTGGTTCCTTTTGTACCGGAGCCCTTTTGCAAAATACTTACACCGGGCAATGGCTTTCCGGTAACTATATCGGTTACTATTCCGCTGATCTGCTGCTTTTGTGCATAGAGCTGCGGAACTTGGAACAGGCAGGTCGCTCCCAATACGATTGTTTTTAGATGCGGTATCATATTTTACATTTAATAAATTGATTACACTTTATGATTGGTTTTCGGGCAATCCGACATGAGGTAGTATTTGCCCATCGCTTTTTTCTGTCGTAGAAAGAAGCTTGACAAATATTTGGATCTTTATGGAAAATAAGGGGGTAAAAAATCGGAAATATAGGGGTAAAATCTCTTAGCGTAAGCTATTTTCCCTATATTGAGTGGGATTTACACCAAATTTCTTTTTAAATTCTTTACTGAAATACTTTCGATCGTTGAATCCTACGGAATAGGCAACAGATGCGACCTGATCAGACTGTATCAGGAGATTGGCAGCGACACTCAGACGGATATCTTTAATCAATTCGGCAACACTGAGGCCTGTCAGGCTTTTGACCTTCTTCAACAGCGCACTTTGGCTCTGTCCCATATTTTCCGCTAAAGTCGCAACTGAAAACTCAGCTTCGGCGATATGTGCTTCGACCATCGTTCTTAACTTATCCAAATAAGCCGCAGCAGCATTGCTTATGTTTTCATCACGTTTAGATAACAGCAAATAGCGTCGGTTACGTTCTTTAACCAATTCTAATGCTGATATGGTGTTGAAAATCTGAAGATCTAAAACCTGTAAGTTGAATGGTTTAGTTACATAATTGATGATGCCACTTTGATAACCAATGATACTATCCTGCTCCTCTCCTTTGGCTGTCAGCATAATTACGGGAATGTGGGCTGTATCCGGATCGGCTTTGATGGATTTCACCAGCGTGTAGCCATCCATCTGGGGCATCGCGATATCTGTTATAATCATATCGGGCATGCTATCGGCAATTGCCGCAAGCGCCTCCTTTCCATTGGCAGCAGCACTTACGTTGTAGCATGTCTGCAGATGGTTGAGCAGAAAAGAACGGAGTTCGTCATTATCTTCCACGATCAGCAGCTGATAATCCCGGGTCGAGTCCGGAATGCAGGCCGCGGTACTTTCAGCCGTACTTGTCTCCGAAATAATTTCCGTCGGTATCCCTTGCTGGCGCCGGATACATGCCGGCAACAATATGCTGAATACGGTGCCCTCCTGTTGGCCCAGCTGCAGTGGATTGTCAAGATAGAGATTTCCTTGATGCAGTTCTACGAGCTCTTTGGCGAAAGACAATCCGATCCCCCAGCCTTCCTTCCCTTTTCCCGCATCAGCTTGGTAAAAGGTATCGAATATGCGCTCCCGGTCTTCCATTTTGATACCTTGACCATTATCCATCACATGGATAAACAGATTTTCGTTCCGCTGACGGATGACAAGTTGAACCTTGGGAGCATGCTCGCTCCTAAATTTAAAGGCATTGGAAAGCAGGTTGAGCAATACTTTTTCCAGCTGTTGGGGATCAGCCATAAAAGAACCTTCAAATTGGTTATCCAAGACATAGCCTATACCCGATTCTTCGGCTATCACAACAAAGGATTGATGTATATTCTCAAAATAACTTGTTGCGTCTATAACAACTTTATTCAAAGTCAATTTTTGGGCATCCATTTTATTGAAAGACAATAGTTCTTGCGTCAAATGTAGCAGCCGCTTAATATTACGTCTCACCTGTTGTAACTGCACATCCACTTGACTATCGAGCCTTTTATCCAGCAATATTTTCTCTATCGGGGCATGGATTAAGGTCAGCGGCGTGCGGATTTCATGGCTGATCTTGGTGAAGAAATCAAGCTTTGACTGCATCAGTGCTGCTTGATCCTGATGCAGTTTTTCTTCATAATATAACTTTGTTTTAAGCTGCTTTTTGTCCAGTTTATAGCGGTAGAAAAAATAGACAATGCCCATCAGTAGCACTGTATACCCAGTATAGGCCCAGATAGATTTATAAAAAGGCGGAGCAATGTTGAATACCACAGATTTGCTCACGTTACTCCATAGTCCGTCATTATTTGCCGTCTTTAACCGAAGCGTATATCGTCCGGGGCTCAGATTGGTATAAGTTATGGAGGGCTGATCGGTCAGATTCCATTCTTTTTCGAGTTCTTCAATTTTATAGGCATAGCTGTTTTTCTGCGGATTGATAAGGTTGTCTGAACTAAAGTCGATCGTAAACGTATTTTGGTCATGTTTCAGTGCAATTTCTTCCGCCCGGTCCGGATTTAGATAGCCCAACACTTTGTCGACTCTCGTCCTGCTCAGACCATTGATAGAGAAGCCCGAGATCAACAATTTGGGCACCCCCGCATTTGACTGGTGATGGGACACATCGAGCCTGATTAAGCCTTTGTGCGAACCGACGAGCAACTGCCCATCCCGGCAAAAAATGGCATTTGGTAAGAATTCATTTGTGGGGAAACCATCCTGAATATCCATATAGCGTTTTGCTCCAGTCAGCTTATTGCAAAACACGAGTCCATTATTTGTGGAGATAATAATTTCGTTGACATTGTTTTCGGCAATCCCTAACACATGGTAATAGCTACGCGTTGGAAATAACTCCACCCTGTTTACCACTCCTGTTTTCGGATTATAGTTATAAAGCCCCTTTTCCTGCGTCCCAATCCATATCTGCGAAGTCCTATCTTCAAAAAGCGTGTTGATATAATGATCTTTCATAAGATCCTCAGAACGATAGATTCCTTGTTGTTCAGCGGTATTTCGGAGTTGACCAAGCCCCTGGGCCGTTCCAATAAATAGACTACCGTTTCGGCTGGCTAAAATGTGCTTGATATAATTGTTGGCGGTATTTTTTGTAAAAGTGCTGGTGGGTTGAATAGCAGTCGTAAATTGACTATTGATCATTTGTAAGCCTTTGTTGCCGGTCCCGATCCAAATGTTCCCGAGGCGATCCCGGTTAATGCTGCTGATGTAATTTTGGAGCAGCGTAATGCCATTTTCACCGGTAATATTGTAATAGCGAATATCTGCGGTATTTTGACGGCTGATGCGAGCCAGCCCTGCGCCGAACGTACCCACGTAAATATATTTATCATCTGTGAGCAGGCATTTGACAGTATTGGACCGGAGCTCTATTTTCCGATAGACATCGCTATCCTTTTTGCGCACGTTCAGCCCGTCCCGTTCTGTTCCAACCCAAGTATTTTCATCATCGTCAATGGCAATGGCGCTGACCAGATTTCCGCTCAGATGTTTGAAATTGCCGTCTGCCAGATCTACCTTAAAGGGATACACCGACGGATGATGATAGTTTATTCCGCCAAAATTTGTCCCCATCCAAACAATACCCTGCCGATCAATATAAATCGTCTTGATGGAATTATCATTGATACTGAAGGGATTGTTGGCACTCGATTTTATCTGCTGTATCTGACTACCGTCGGGCTGTAGCAAATTGGCTCCTTCCATTGTCCCTACCCAGATATTTTTGGCTTTATCTATCGCTATCGCTCGCACATAATCACTTGATAGTCCCGTTTTACCTGTATAATGCGCAATCTGCTGAAATAAGATGTCCAATTCAAAAAGACCATGTCCATCCGTAGCAATCCAGATTTTATCTGTAGCCACTCGCTTGATATCCTTCACGGATATCGCTAAGCTATTTGTATGACTTAGTTTAATTGGTTCAATTGTTTTTTGATCCCGCCAAAGATATAATCCCCTGTTGGTCCCGATCAAGATATTTCTTCCCAGCTGTAATAAGGAGTAGATTTCCAGTCCGGGGAGAATATTCACGTTTTCTATCTTGGGATGATCGGCATTTTTAATGCACATCAGACCATTATTTGTACCGAGTAAGACGCTAGATTCAATAAAATAAATTGCTAAAACGGCAAAATGGTTGCTATTTTTAGGTTTGACATGCTCAAAGTTAATTCGCTGAAAACGGTCTTGTTTAGGCTGATAAATATTTAGGCCCTGCTGTGTTCCGATCCACAGGGTCTTTTGGCGCGGATGTTCAACAATGGTGTAAATATAGTTGTTCGTGGAAATGGTGTTAACATCGCTATTATCCGAACGGTACTGTTTAATGCGGTTACCATCGTATCTATTAAGTCCGTCCCTGGTACCGATCCAGAGAAAGCCTGCATTGTCACGGCATATACTCAATACGGTGCTATTCGAGAGCCCTTTATCATAAGTTAGACTACCGAAATGATACTGGGCCAGGGCATGTTGTGCAAATAAACAGCAGATTAGCGTTAAATAAATAATGCATTGGACATATCTTTTTGTCATTTAGATCCTTCAACTGGTAGTAGAGACAAGTATACGATTTTCTCTGCAATGAATGAAAAATTACCTGCCATTAGTTGGTCCACAAATAAAAGATGTATCGCGTATATTTTGGGGTTTGCGTACCAGTATCGCTTGTTGATGAAGCGGCTAAAAATTTAGCCTTCTGAAGCAATGCAGGTAATATCCTCCGGGCTGATCCTCCGGTCTGTGTCGATGTAGTCTTCGCGATGGAAGATTTTTCCGCTTAACGATCAACCAATTCCTTTACAGATTCTCCATTTTGGTCGATAAATTTAGCTTCAATTTTAAACAGCTGATACCATTTTCGGAACGTGCCTATAAAGACAAGCAGCATCAGGAGCATGGCCAAGATCGCTAAGAACGCTAATAGCAGCTGCCCTTTGGGCAAATAAATATCCGTGACCTGTAGATAGCCAGCCCAAAAGGTGATACCGGCCATAAATACGCCCGGAATTGCCGTAATTAAGGCATATTTCTCCCGATTCATCCGAATAAGCATCGTGGTACAGACAATAAGCCCACAGGCAGCTAACAGCTGGTTGCTGATTCCAAATAGTGGCCAAATACTGCTTACATTTCCCGTAAAAACAAGATAGCCCCATGAAAAAGTGAAAATAGCGCTACATAACCAGACGCCCGGTTTCCAATCCTTGTCTTTAAAAGCCGGAAAAACACCACCCAGCATTTCCTGCAAAAAGAATCGTCCGACCCGTGTACCGGCATCGATAGCTGTAAGGATAAACACGGCTTCAAACATTATGGCAAAATTATACCAATAAGCCATCACATTGTCCATAAAAGGCACCTTATCAAAAATATGGGCCATCCCGACGGCCAAGGACACGGCGCCCCCCGTACGACCATGGAGGTCTACTCCTATCCGATCTGAAAAATGCTGTAGATCCACGGCTTTTAATTCGGGATGCCGTGCCAGAAAATTTGCATAGTCGCTGACTGGTGTGTTGATCGCAAAATAGTCGCCCGGCAGTAAGGTACAGGCAGCAATCAATGCCATTAAAGCAACAAATCCCTCCACCAGCATTGCACCATACCCTACAAAAAGAATCTCCCTTTCCGTTCCCAGCATCTTAGGCGTCGTTCCGGTCGCAATAATCGCATGGAAACCCGAAATTGCACCGCAAGCGATCACGATAAAGATAAATGGCAGCACAGGTCCGCCGATCACTGGGCCACCTCCATGGATAAAATCGGTCAGCGCTGGCATCTGTATGGTCGGATGTACAAAGACAATGCCTATGGCCAGCATCAGGATCGTACCGATCTTGAGATAGGTGGAAAGGTAATCACGTGGCACCAGAAGCAGCCAGATGGGTAAGACTGATGCTAAAAATCCGTAAACAGCAATCGCGATTGAAATGGTCTTGACATCCCAATCGAACAGGTTATGTACGCCCGGAATCTCCATCAAACGATGCCCTGCAATGATGCCAACGATCAGTAGAATGCCTCCCATTACACTTGCCAACGTTACAGATCCTGTTTTATACCGCATCAAGAGTCCCATAAATATGGCAATCGGCATGGTCAGAATAATCGTAAACAGGGACCATGGGGCTTCGTGCATGGCGCTGATGCAGGCCAGTGACAGTCCGGCCAAGGTCAGGATTAGAATAAACAGAACGGCTATACCGGCTATCCCGCCGACAACGGTGCCAATCTCCTTGGACGCAATGGTAGCAAGACTTTGCCCTTTGTGCCGTACAGAAGCAAACAGGACAACCATATCATGAACACCACCGCCCAAGACACAGCCGATCAAAATCCAGAGTGCCCCCGGAAGATAACCAAACTGTGCCGCCAGCACAGGACCTACCAATGGTCCGGCCGCTGCTATTGCGGCAAAATGATGCCCAAACAAGACCTTACGATCCGTCTTAACGTAATCATGGCCATCAGCAAACTCGACCGCTGGAGTCGCTACCGCATCATTCAGACGTAGCACTTTCTGCGCCATAAAAATTCCGTAAAAGCGGTATGCGAGCGCAAATATCAAAATCGACGCAAAAACCAGTGTAAGGGCATTCATATGATCTAAATCCATCCGATATCCAGTATAATTCTATTTCAATATATTATTTTTTTTCCAATACTTGGCCCGACTCCAGCAGTTGCTTTTTTAATAGCCCGTAGTCGACATGCTGCACAACATGATCATTATCAATCGCTAGGACTGCAGCGGCACCAGCACTCTGCCCCAACACCATAAATACGGGTTCCATGCGAATGGAACCAAAGGCAATATGTGAGCTGGATACGCAGACAGGGACAAGCAAATTGGTGCATTCATCGCTCTTTGGGATAATCGATCTATAAGAAATAGCATAAGGCTTAGGTACGTGAACACCAATATCACCTTCATTTTGAACATATCCTTCTTTGGTCACATAACGTTGTACATTGTGGGAATCCAACGTATAGGACCCCATGCCGATCGGATCTTCTACCCTGCTCTTCCCTAGAATATTATGCTCGGTCGTCACATAGTGTCCAAGCATCCGCCTGGCTTCGCGAATGTACAGCTGAAAAGGCCAGTTATCGTTATCCTTAAATTCGTCTTTTGCCAACCCCCATTCGGCCATTCTTGTCCTTATTGCGATGGGAACAGTGGGATCATTTGCCATAAAGTAATATAGACCCTGTTGATACCGACGATGGGCCTCGATAATGGATTTTCGCTCTGCGTAACTCGCTTCGGGATAGTTATAGTTCATCCCGATAAAATCGGTGCTGAACGGACCATGGTTATTGGCATCGGTTTTATGGTTGGGTACGAGATCAAATTTTTGAAAGGCTTCGTCCCAACCGGAACGAAATAAACGTTGTAGTAAAACGTAATGTTGTGGATCGTAATCGAGAGGTTTGACGAAGGGCTTCCGATTGCGGGCATCATTGGTCAGACACATCCGAAAGCAATAGGCCTGCAGCTTCTGGTCTGCTGCGCCATATTGCCCGGGATCTTGCGCTGAAACACCGAATACCAGTCCACTGTCGGGATCTCCCTCGCGTTTATAGGGGCTGATCTGCGCGGTAAAATGATGCCGGTGCTGAAAGACTCCGGTCTGCACACCGTTCCACCGCTCCCCATAGGTGTGATTGGCCTCCCGCCCGATCGTGTAACTGACTTTGGCCAGCGCCATCAGATCACCTTCATAAGTGGCATCAATAAATATCTTCGCTTCATAGATCTTTCCGTCTACCGTTTTAATGGTCTTGATGGTTGTGCCTTCTTTAACGATAGCACTTTCCTGCCGATCTAAATATGCCCCACGAACAACATCAATCTGATGATCCCGCACCCAAGAATCAAAAATGTCCTCGGCTACATGGGGTTCAAAAATCCACATCGTCCGATGCGCACTATCCATCGCGACGGTGCCCTGTCCACGATTGCCAAAGGAGGCCCGGGATTGCCAATTCCAGCTCGATTCCCTGGAGTAATGGTTATATACATCCTGGTAGAATTTTTTGGCCAGACCACCAATAACTGCTTTATTGCCAGTATCGGTATAACCCAGTCCGCCTGAACTCAGACCCCCCAAATGCTGATCTGGTGATAAGAGTAGCACAGATTTGCCGGCCTGTTTTACTTGCAATGCAGCCGTGATGGCTGCCGGTGTACCGCCGTAAACGACCACGTCTACCTTCGTGGTCGAATGCTGGGCCTCAACCTGCAGAAAAGCCAAGACAAACATTAATTTTAACCCTATTTTTATCTTTTGCATATGTACTTAATTTTGGTCTGAGACGGGAACCCACAAGATGGCATTTGCAGCCAATATGCCTTTTGCGTCCGAGGTAATCTCAACATAGGGCTTACTTCTTCCCTTTTCAAAAACATATTCGCCGAGCGCTACCCAAGTACTTGTGGTCTGTCCGAGGATATTGACTTCCTTAAAATTTATTGTTTTTTCGATCCTTGTCTTCCCTGTATGGATAATGAATGTCCCGCTCTCGGTGCTTTCGGCGGTTCTAGGAAAATAACTGTACAGCATATATTTTCCACCGGAAAAATCTTTACCGGGAGTAAAACGGGCCATGGCCCCGGGGTTGCTGTCGGCTTCCTGGTAACTCATGCCATAACCTTTTTTTGCGGATTTACGCCAATTTCCTTTCAACATAACCTGATCTTTATCGTCTACATGAATGATATAATCGGCCCTACGGCCATCTGCCTTTGGGTTGTCACGCAATATTTTTTGCACGCGTCTTATATCAACATCCTGAACGGCAGTTTTGTTGTCAATTGCCTCGCAGGCTGCCACAGCAGCGGACTGCCCCAGCACCATAAATACTGGCTCCATGCGAATGGAACCAAAGGCGATATGACTTGCCGACAAGCACACCGGGACCAAAAGATTATTGATCTCTTCTTTTTTGGGGACGATCGCTCTGTAGGAAATCGGGAAAGGAGAAAATCCGCCAACCTCAACGTTACCTTCATTTTTGACCATGCCATTGACGATCACTCGGTCACAATTGTGCGAATCCATGGTGTATGCGGCATAGCCTACCCCATCGGACACGACTTTTCGGCCCTGACAGTGGTCTTGGGTCATGACGACATCACCAATCATCCTTCTGGCTTCGCGGATATATAATTGCGGTGACCAATGTCCATTGTCAGGATATTCGTCTTTGGGGTAGCCCCATTTTTTGAATTCGCTTCGGATCGGCTCCGGCACCGAACGATCGTTTGCGACAAAATATAAAAGACCTTTGGTGTAATCTTCATGGGCCTGAATAATCTCTTTCCGTTCGAAAAAATCGGCTTCAGGGTAACGCCAGTTCATGCCAATCATATCTGTTGAAAATCCATTTCTATTATTGATATCAGTCTTTCCATTGGGCATAAGACTCCAGATAAATACGTCTTGGATACTCTTCCAGGGCTGTATCTCCTTTTGCCGCTTTAAGAGTTCATATTTGGTTGCGTCGTAATTGTGGGGTTTGGTGATTGCTATTCTGTTTTCAGGGACATTGGTCAATGTAATCCGATAATTATAGGCTTGAACCTTGGCGTCTCCCGTTCCATTTTCTTTTAAGGGCCCCGTATTGATCCCCCATAAAACACCGCTCTGAGGATCACCTTTTTTCTTATAGGGGTCTACACCCTCGGGAAACTGGTGGCCATCAAGCAATTGAACACCATTAATCGTCTCTCCATAGGTACTATTTGACTCTCGCCCAACGTGGTAGGACACACCGGCTTTGGCCATGAGGTCACCCTCGTAGCTGCAGTCCATAAACATTTTAGCACTGACAGTTATTTTGTTATCAGTCCTACTTTCGCTCGGAAGCAGTGAAATGGTTTTAATCGATCGATTGTCAGTCTTTACGGCTACCAAACGATGTCCCATTAACATTGCTGTATTAGTATGTGCCAGATAGTCCTTAAAAATAGATTCGGCTACCTTGGGTTCAAAAATCCATTGTTCAAAACTGCCATAGTGCTTGCCCATTTTGCGGTAAAAATCAAGGGCGAGCCCTGTGACGACATATTTGTTTCCGATATCCGTTTGCCCTAATCCACCGGAGCTGAGCCCTCCTACCCGTGTGCCTGGATCGATCAGTAAGACTGATTTCCCGGCCTGTGAAGCGGTGTAGGCGGCTATTACACCGGCTGAGGTTGCACCATAAATACATAGATCTACCTGTCTGTCTGTTTGCCCTTTGACTAAATGCCAAAACATCGTCAAAAGTACAATGATCATTACGAGTGTCTTTTTCATCATCTTAGGATTTAATAGCCTGGATTTTGTTCCAGGTTTTTATTCGTTACAATTTCAATATTCGGGATCGGCCAAAGATAATTCTTGCTGGGATCGAACTTTCGGAGCTCGATAACCCGCATGTCTTTCTGATTAGCGACATTTTTATAATTCACGTAATTATCCGCATCGATCGTCGGCGCATTGGCCAGCAAACCTTTTGGTATGCGGCCATAGAGCGTCGAATTCATAAATTTATCGGCCAGTTTCCACCGTCTCAAATCGACTAAGCGAAAGCCTTCATTGGCTAATTCGTAAAGTCTTTCTTTCCGTATGATCTCGCGCAGCTCAGCTTGCGTTTTATTACTCGCGATTGCCGGCATATCGACGGTAGGGCGCTGCCTGATGCTGTTGATTGCGTCATAGACGGTTTTGTCGATGGTATTGTTTTCGACCATCGCCTCGGCGTAGATCAACAACACTTCGGCATAGCGGCTCTGAATAATATTTAACTCCGATTCCATCGTAAAATCCTTGTCTTTTATATCGACATATTTTTTCCAGCAATAACCAGAAAAGGTCGCATAAGCATTGATCGCATCCTGATTTTGGATGCGTACTGCCGTGGATGTATTGTATGAATAGTTCCAGCAGGTTATACTATCCTTATGGGTCTCAAACTGAAAACCAAAAAACGTACTACCGGGAAGTGCAATGGTATATCCCAGACGCGGATCTCGATTGGAGAATGGTTTTTTAGGATCAAATCTGGAAGATTTGTCAATGGCAAATCCATCGGTGCAGAGATAACTATCAACAATGGATTGCGATGGGATTTTGTTGGAAGTCCCTTGTGCGTTGCGCGACAGAAATCCGCGCGTAGCACTGTGGGTCTTTGTTTTCTGTAATCGCAGATATTGAAAAGCAAAAATAATCTCCTTGGAAGCCTGCCCATCATACGTAAATAATTGGCCGAAATCAGGGTGTAAGGCATATACGTTTAAGTCCATGACTTCTTTGGCCGAACGTGCTGCTTCTTCCCAAAGCCCGTTATTAAGTGCTGCCCGAGCGCGTATGGCCAATGCTGCCCCTTTGGTCGCACGCCCAATATCGGTCGAGCCATAGCTAACCGGTAAAATAGCAGCAGCTTCATCAAGTTCTTTGAGGATAAAGCTCGCAATTTCAGCCTTAGATGTTTTCGGGACATTGGCATCAGCAAGGCTTAGACCGCTCGTGACCAAAGGCACTCCACCGAAATAATCAATCAAATATTGGTAGACATAGGCCCGGATAAACTGTGTCTCGGCTTTATAACGCTTTTGAAGATTGGCATCCATCTTTCCATCCAACTTCTGGATATTGTCCAGAATGAAATTACATTTGCCAATGACCTTATAGGAATTGGTCCAGATATTCCGGATGTAGCCATTATTGCTGTCGTGATCTCCCCTTCCCACAGCTTGTAAATCAGAAGTATTACGATCCCACCCAATATCGGTGGCATCATCAAGGGTAAGGTTAATGGGCATGTCGTCCGTGGGATGAAATGCTAGGGCACTGTACAAACCATTGACAACCAATATCAGCTCATCCTGATTTTTGAAATAATTTTCGTCCGAAGGACCATCCAAGGGAGATCTGTCCAGGTATTTTTCGCATGCCCCCACCAGAAGGAGAACTGCAATCGACAGCATATATAATGCGAGTTTATTTAGAGTTTTCATACAAACCAAGTTTATAATGTAATATCCAATCCAAAAGAATACACCTTTACCTGCGGGTAAAAGTTACCATAGCCTACTGGTGCTTCGACGTCATAACCGTCCCAAAATTTATCTACGCTGAATAAGTTTGAACCATTAACAAATACCCGAAGTTTATTCAGCCCGATGGACTTTAGTAGCTCAGCCTGAAAGGTATAGCCGAGCTGCAAATTTTTCAGGCGAAGATAGGCGGCATTTTTCATCCAAAATTGGGAAGACTGCTGGTTGTTATTCTGTCCGAAAGCCAATCGTGGATATTTCGCTGTAGTATTATCGGGTGTCCATCTATCTTTATTATCCTCACGAATCGTTCCACCGATTGCCCCGGTAGTCGTAAAGGGCTGAATACCGGCCCCATATAGGTATCCATCGGCTTTGCCTACACCTTGTAAAAGAAAACTGAAGTCGAACCCCTTGAAACTAAAATTGGAGTTGAGCGAATAGGTATATCGTGGAATGGTACTACCAATGATAACCTTATCGGACTCATTAATCACTCCGTCGTCATTCTGATCACGGTATTTGAGATCACCTGGTGCTAAGGTACCAAACTGTGTGGCATGAGCTTTTACCTCCTCCACTGTTTGGAAGTAGCCATCGGAAACATAACCAAAGATGGAATTAATGGGATAGCCTTCCCGATTGACCGTTAGACCAGTCTGATTGATTCCGCGCATATCCAACACCTTGTTTTTGACATCAGAGAGGTTGAGTGTAAAATTATATTTAAAGTCTTTGGCCGGATCGCTTCGATAGCCCATGGAAAGCTCCCAACCTTTATTCTCGACGATGCCTGCATTTTGATAAGGCTTATTTAAACCAATAATGAGCGGGATATCCAGCTGTAATAATATATCACTGGTTTTTCTATTGTAAAAATCTGCCGTAATAGTCCATCGCTTAAATAAGGTAAGATCGATACCAATATTTTTCTCCTCGGTAGACTCCCATGTAATATCGGGATTAGACATATCATTTAGCGCTGCCGTATTGACGATGCCATTACCCAAAGTGTACGAACCTAGGTTCAAAGATGCCACGGCTGGATAGGTCCCAATATTCTGATTTCCCAACTTACCCCATGAAGCCCTGATTTTTCCCTCTGTAAGCCACCCCTTGGATGCGGTTAGGAACTGCTCCTCGGAAAAACGCCATCCGGCGGATGCCGACGGAAAAAAACCATAGCGATTACCTTTGGCAAACCTGGACGAACCATCGTAGCGTGCATTGAGTTCTAAAAGATAACGATCTTTGAAAACGTAATTGATCCTTGAAAATAAAGATTGTAATGCCCACTCGGAAGCACTTCCTGTCGCTGACTGATTTAGTGCCGAACCCGCATTGAGCACTTCATAGTCAGGGAGAACGTAGGTGTCCCTAAAACCCTGGGAGTAATCAATCTTGTAGTCTTCCCGCGAACCACCAATCAATGCTTTCAACTGATGTGGACCAAAATCTTTGTTTAGCGTAAGGGTCGCCCGCATATTATTAAAAAGTTCTTGGCTATTGTACTGGGTAAGTGCTGTACGTACTGGAACAGCGAAGCTCGGCGTACCATCTGGAAAATAGGACTGTACTGCTTTCCGGAAATTCTTATTTACCTGCGTCGCATATTTAGGTGCATAATTGACCTCGGCAGTCAACCATTCTTTGGGTCTGTAGATCAATGATGCATTGATACTACCAAATGGACTTTTGTTGGTAGCAACACCGCCATCAGCAGCCGCCGATACGGGATTATTACCATTCCAACCCAGTCCCCAGGTACCATTGGAATTTCTGAAGGATTGATTGGCAGGAATACTGCTCATCCACTGAAAAAGTTCTTCGATGCTCGCGGCTGGTGAGGTTACGATCGGATTGACATATTGAAAGTCAAATTTAACGGCGAGCTGATCTGAGAATTTAACATCCACATTGTTGCGGATGGTATAACGCTTAAACGAACTATTCAGTGTCAAGCCCTTCTGGTCGAAATAACCGACCGAAGTCAGCATTTTTACTTTGTTTGTGCCTGCATTGACCGTCACAAAATGGCTTTGCTGAAATCCATTCCCCTGCAAGGATTCCTTTTGCCAATCGGTATTGGGATACTCGTCCGAACTACCATTGCCCTGACTACGATAGGCGGCAATGATATCCTCCGGATATAATGGACTCGCACCAACATTGGTATACGCTTCATTTGTCAGCAGCATATGGTCCAGGGCATTGACGATTTTGGGCATATTGGTCGCCGACTGCCAACCGAAATAATTATTGTAGGCAATAGCGACTTTATCAGAACTTCCCCTTTTGGTCGTGACCAAGATGACACCATTGGCAGCTCTCGAACCGTAGATCGATGCGGAGGCGGCATCTTTTAATATGGAAATATTCTCTATTAAATTGGGGTCGATATTATTGATAGAGCCTTCGATTCCATCTATCAGCACTAAAGGTGCTGCGTTGCCAAGTGTACCGATACCACGGATACGGATATCCGCACCGTCCGCTCCCGGCTTGCCAGAACGCTGTGTGACGGTTACTCCCGAGGCCATGCCTTGAAGGGCCGAAGAGGTTTGCCCTGCGGGCCTATTGTTCAGATCTTCTCCCGATACGGCGGAAACAGCGCCCGTCAAATTCACCTTTTTCTGAACACCATAGCCGACGACAACAACTTCGTCTATCATTCCGGTATTTGGTTTCAGACGGATAAGCACGGTGTTTTTGCTGGTAGCGGTTGCCACAAAATGCTTAACAGAATCGGTATCGTAGCCGAGATGGTGGGCATAGATCGTATAATTTTCGCCAGCAACAAGTGGAGTTAAAACAAACAATCCGTTGTTATCGGCCACAAAGTGGAGTTTTTTACTGCTCTTCTCGTGGACAAGATCAATAGTTGCGCCGGGCAATGTATTCCCTTCGTTGTCAACTATTTTACCATTTACTTTCAGGTTTGATTGCGCAAATCCTACAGAAAAGTATGGAAATAGCAATCCCACGAGCATTAATTTGATTAGAATATGCTTCATAATTGTTTACAGTTGGTTATTCTGGTTTATATATTGGTTTATTTTTCCGCGTTGGGTTGATTCTCTCCTACTGTACGTCCTCCTTTCTTCTCGAATTACTGATGTTGACAATACCATTGTTCACTTGGAATGTACAACCGTTCAATTGACAGAAACTGGTCAAGAAATTAGCTAGCGATTCTTTGCTATTTAAACTTCCTGTAAATGAACTGTTGAGCAAATCAGGATTATCACATATAATCGAAACATCGTAAAGGCTTTCGATTACTCTTAAGAGTTGAATGTTTTTGGTTTGGTTAAATTTGACAGACTGATTGGTCCATTCTACATTGGCGGTTAGATGTGGAATGAGTTTTCTTAACTCCTTATCCACACGGGCAGGCTGAGATTTTGTCAATTCGGGCTCCGAAAACTTAATCATCTGCTGCAGTTTTAAGTTAACCAATACTTCTTCTTTTGGTTGGAGGTATATTAAATTTCGGCTATCTGCCGTAACTGATCCGACAGATATTTTGCCCTCCATTAGTTTTATTAGTACATGATCGGTATCCTTGGGATCTACGCTAAATATTGTGCCTAAGGCAGTGGTCAGATATCCTCTGTAATTGACTTGAAAAGGTGCATTTTTGTTTTTGTGCACCTTGTAAATAACCCGACCTTGCACCTGACGTACATCGCGGTGGCCTGTGCCAGTATATTCGAATCCGATTTTTGCATGTGGATAAAGGATAACGGTCGTGCTATCAGGAAGCTGAGCATTGATTGTATAAGCATTTTTATTTTCATACCAGGTAACCTGTTCTTTTGTTGAGGTCGAGAAATTTTTCAAAAAGAGAACCGATAGTACGCAAATTAGCACGGCGGCACAGGAAGCCCAGGCCCACGGGCTTATGCTACGAATGAGCATAGGTTTTGGCGGATCTACAGCATAAATATGATCGAGCACTTTCCGATGAACCACACTTAAATCTGGTAACGGAATTTGTTGTAATGCTTGTCCTTCATCCTGATCCAGTATCTCAGTGATCCATAACTCTAGAATTGCAGTATCCATCTCAGCCATTTCGTCAAAAAATGACTCATAATACTGCGCATCCAAGCGGTTGTGGATATACGCCAACAATTGATCTTTAAAGGATTGCTCTTTCAAAATTTACTATAATTAGTTCAATACATTGCTGTATTTGTTACTCTATACGTTTGACAAAGAGAATCACACTATTACTTTTTTTATTTTTTTTATAGTTTGAATAAAAAGGCCGCAAAAAGACTGATTATATACTCATCTCGGTAGTTTTCTTGAATATATTTTTTGATATCTTTTAGTGCACTCACCAATTGATTACTCACAGTAGATACTGAGATGCCCAATAAATCGGCTATTTCTTTATAACTTTTGTCTTCAAATTTATTGAGGGTCAGAATCTCCTTTCGTTTGGGGCTCAGGGAGTCGATTGCATTGTTCAGCATCTGTTGTTTATCTTTGAAAAATAGTTTTTCTTCGGTATGATAGTACAGTTCTATCGCTGAAGCCCATATTTCCAATTGAAGAACCTTGTCTCTTTGCACTTTTCGAAAAAAGTCCATAGCCAAATTATCGGCAATATGATTGAGAAATGAGACAAATCCCTTATTAGGGTCAATCTTTTCACGTTGGAGCCATATTTTGGTAAATACTTCTTGTAAGATTTCTTCTGCAATAGTTTGATTTTTCACCAATTTGATCAATCTCACATAGATCTTTGGCGAATAATGGTAATAAATTTCATTAAACGAATTTAGGTCTCCATTTTTAAGTTTTTCCAGTGTAGCAGCTTCTTTAGGAGATTTCATTTGGCAAATTCTGATAATTGGTACGAACGACGAACTTAATATAGTGATAAATTTACTAAATCAAAATCATTGGTACCCCAAATAAAATTTTATATTTCATACAAATTGACCTCCCCACCGCAAAACATGACATTTTAAAAGGAAAGAATTCGGGCCATATCTTCCCTAGTTTCCTTAATTAAAAATTGGCTTATTCTTTCGTTAATAAAAGGGCAATATCCTGTTTTGCCAGCACATGGCCTTTATAGACAATATTACTCTTGAGATAAAGAAAACATTGATCGATACGATCGAGTTTGCCTATTAACACTTTTATAGACTTTATATCCAGTTCTCCCATTTCTGCAGGAGCGACTTTATTCGGATCTGAAATTAATTGTCCGTCTTTTTTAAATTCTTCGAGTTGCCAGGAGTAACCTGCCCAAGGCCCTGCGACCAATGTTGTCTGTTTGGCATCCATACTGATCTGTCCTTTATATTCCAAGCCCAGACTATCAACCCTAACCCTCTGGTCTTTCAAATCAATGACTAGATATTTCAAATAATCGCCGAAGTCTTTAGGCTCGAAATGGATACTATTGTCCTTGCGAATGATCTTGAGCTCCATCGCCCCTATTTTGTCTATTTTGGTAGATTGGGAGAACTCCATAAAAGCAGCATACTCCTCTTCGCTAATACCTAGATTTTTGTGATATGGTATAGGCTCTCCGGGTTTTAACTCCTTCATGGTTTTGAAAAACCAATCTTCATTGGCTTTCATGGCTTGTTTCATTTTCCCAACAATTGCAAGCTGTGCTGCATTCGGCCTGGGAATTCCCAACACCGCTGCGGTATAGTTGCCTTCAGGAAGTTGTCCATCAACGAACTGAATTGCCAATGCATCGCTGTCCACCCCGGATTGCTTTTGTGCAGAAACATTGAAGGAAAATATGAAGGCCGCTAACACCCCATAAAAACGAAGATATTGGTATAGAAATGTCATTTTCAGTGTATTTGAAAGATAAAATTACGATTTAATGCTGAAAATCCGCCATCTTCTTCGCCAACGGTCCGTCTTTCGTTACAAGACTAGACCAACCCGGACGTGCCCCTACGGTAAGTTTCGCGATCAATCTTTCGGATAAAAATATCTTAGCTAGTATTTCTTCCGCAAAAATCCCAAGTGACTTCAACAGGCCTCCAAGCGTCGAATGGGTCGAGATTCTCTCTAACAAATTCCGCAGAATTTAAAAAGGGGTGATTTTCTTCGATCTGCAATTCTGGCTCACTCGGAGTTGGTGTTACATTGTATAGCCACACATGGGCAATAATATTTTCGCCTTCTTTCCAAAGGTAAGCATAGCAGACCTTATCGTCATCTTCGATGAAAAATCCCTTTTCTATCTCTTTTTATTATGATAAAATAGAGTTTTTGAGTTGTTGGGCTCAATTCAAAAGGATATGCTAAATATTGAGTGATTTAGTATTTGAAAATTCGTTCTAATTCTTTGCTCAAGTCATCACCCCTAAGTCCTTTAGCAAGAATTACTCCATTTGGATCAATTAGAAAATTATCAGGGACAGCTTGAATAGAGAGCTGTTGAGCGACTGAATTTTTAAAAGATTTTAGATCTGATAACTGCGTCCATGTTAATCCGTCATTGCGAATAGCTTTTAGCCATTCTTCTTTATTTTCATCTAATGATATTCCTATAATCTCAAATCCTTTACCTCTGTATTTTTGATAGGCTTTAACCAAATTAGGATTTTCTCTTCGACAAGGCGCACACCAGGATGCCCAAAAGTCAACCAACACATATTTACCTCTAAATTGCGATAATTTAACGACTTTCGATATCGTATCTGTTTGTTCTAACTCAGGCATCATTTCACCAATTTCAAATATTTTACTAATTTTTATTTTTTGGAGAATTGATTCTCCAAGATATGTTTTCTGTAAATCATTCGAAATCTTTTTGAACATGTTATTTCTATCATTTAGTTGTTTATTTGTATTATCTGGGAAATTACTTATCAAATAAAGTCCATAATAATTATTCGGATGATTAGATATAAATGAATCGGAAAGTTCGCGAATTACTTCAATCAACTCATTGTTTGCCAGGTTACGGCCGAGTTGTTCTTTTTTTGCTTTAATTGCTGTTAACTTATTTTTGTTGAATAATCTCCCAATACTGTCTAAAGAGGAATTTTTAATATCAAATTTATTAGACATAGGAATTAAACCCTTCGCGCCATTAATCAGCCAGCCTTTATAGCCATTAAATTCAATCGTTTTTTCTGGTTCTATCCAGAATGAATAAATTACAAAATCACCGATATAATTTTTATTATAAATATTTTTAATAGATATGTTGAAAATTGTCGGCTCTGAGATTATAGCTGTATATTTAAAATTGCTTTTATCATCTAATGCTACCGTATCAGAGATCGTATTTCCTTGATTTTTATATTTAACAAAATAGATTGCGTGAGGAATAGTATCTATCACTCCCTTAATAACTGATTTATTGTTTGATTGACCTTTTGCAGAGCATAAGATTGAAAAGAAAATCGAAATTAAAATCAAAAATCTCATTGTAAATTTATTAGCAATAATGTTCCAATATTTCCCCAAGGGGTTATAACTGTATTGACAAGAGTACTTAAGCACCCTTGTCAATCGTTAAGGGAGCCTTTTTGGCTAGACGTCCCCTCTGGTTAAATGAAATTAAACTCCAGCTTCCTTATCGGTAAAAATCTGGACTCCTGCTTTCTTTTCAATTAATTGTAGTGGATATAGTTCAGGATTATATACCCCATGAAGAACTTCATTCAAAGCGTTTCTCTTGGATTTACCAAATGTAACAATCAGAATATTTTCAGCTTTATTGATGATAGGTTCAGTCAAAGTAATTCTGAACATTGCCTGTGGCTTTAGATAGTAGGCATCAACCCATTTTTCTTTTTCTTGTAAGATCTTTTCACCTGGAAACAGAGAGGCTGTGTGGCCATCATCACCCATTCCCAACAGGATGAAATCAAAAATACCGTCAGCTCCCAAAACATTTCTGATTTGAGCTTCGTATGCTTTAGCATAATTTTCAGGTTCAATTCCCTCTTTATACATGGGGAAAATCTGATTTTTATTGACCGGAACCTTATTCAAAAGTACTTCCAAAGTCATCTTAAAATTACTTTTCTCATCTTCAAGAGAAACCCATCTTTCATCTACCCAGAAAAAATGGATTTTGTTCCAAATTATTTTATCTGCATATTCGGGAGTAGCTAATAAACTAAAAATAGCTTTCGGTGAAGAGCCTCCACTCAACGCGACCACAAATTTATCATGCTTCTGGATCGCTTTTTTCGAAAGCTCAACAAATGTATCTGCTGCTTCTTTATATAAAGCATCTAGATTATTAAATATCGTAATATTCATTCTCTTTTCATTAGATTTTAAACCCACTGATGTCCCTGCCGCTCGACCAGTGCATCACTGTCATCAGGTCCCCAGTTTCCTGAAGCATAATTTGGGAACGATGGGTCTTTGGTTTTTTCCCAGGTTTCCTGAATCGTTTTTATCACATCCCAAGCTTCTTCTACCTGATCAGAGCGCATAAACAGTGTAAGGTCTCCCACAAGTGCTTCCAATAAAAGAGTTTCATAAGCTTCGGGCGTATCGGTCTGACAGGCAAAATTATCGAAAATCATTTCCACTGGTTTAAGCGCTAAAGACAAGCCTGGCTTTTTAGACATAAACTGCAATCTGATGTCCATTTGTGGCTGGATATTAATAACCAATCGGTTTGCCGACAGAAGCGAGCTGCTTTCTGAAAACGTAGAATTTGGAAGTGGCTTAAACTGAATCGTTATATAAGAATGCTTTTCTTTCATCTTCTTACCGGTACGAACATAAAAAGGAACATCCTCCCATCTTTCATTATCCAGATAAAACTTGATAGCGACAAATGTTTCCGTATTGGAATCATGAGCAATTCCCTCTTCCTGACGATAGCCATTTACTTTTACCCCATTTACTTTGCCTCGTCCGTACTGTCCTCTTACCGCATAATGATCTACTTTTTCGGGAGAAATCCTACGGATGGATTTTAAAACATCAACTTTACGATCCCTGATCTCACCCGATTCAAGTGAAGCCGGCGGTTCCATAGCAACCATACAAAGAATTTGCAAAAGATGGTTCTGAATCATATCGCGCAAAGCTCCTGTCTGCTCATAAAAACTGGCTCTTGTTTCCACACCTACTTCTTCGGCAACCGTAATCTGTACCGATTCTATATGTCTGTGATTCCAAAGAGGTTCAAAAATTGAATTTCCGAACCTGAAAGCCAAAATATTCTGGACGGTTTCTTTACCTAAATAATGATCGATACGATAAATCTGTTCTTCCTGGAAAGTTTGTGAAAGAAGATTATTTAGCTCAATGGCAGATTCTTTATTGTGACCAAAAGGTTTTTCGATAATAATTCGATCTGTTGCAGGATCAGATGCTATTGACGTATTTTTAAGATGATTTGAAATTACAGATACAAAGTTTGGTGCAATGGACAAATAGAAAAGTCTGTTGCCTCTCATTGCGTACACCTTATCAAAATTTTCCAGTTTCTGATATAAATCCTGATAAGAGCTTTCTTCATCAAGCTGATGCTGAAAATAGCTGATGTGAGCCTGAAAACCAGCCCAGTCTTCCTTGATTACAGCCTTCCGGGAAAAACTCTCCAGATTTTCTTTAATATAAGCCCTGAATTTTTCATCCGTATTTTCGGCTCTTCCTAAAGCTAAAATATTAAACCCCTTTGGCATTCTGCCATCGATATATAAATTATAGAAGGCAGGAAAAAGCTTTCTTTTTGCCAAATCCCCTGTTGCACCAAAAATAACGATCGTTGTTGGATGCAGGATTGTATTGTCACTCATTGTTAGATTCAGTTATTTGGGTTTTGCCATGAGGTATGAAAGACTCCTTCTCTGTCAGTTCTTTGGTAAGTGTGTGCACCAAAATAATCACGCTGCGCCTGAAGCAGGTTTACAGGTAAAGATGCTGTGGTATAAGCTTCGAAATACCCTAGAGCCGACTGAATTCCTAAGCTTGGAATTCCGTTGGATACAGCAAAAGCAGCTGTTTTTCTTAATGAAGAAATTTTATCTTTTACAATTTCTGAAATTTCCTGATCCAATAAAATATTAGATAAGTTCTCGTATTTTGAATAAGCCAGATAAAATTTCTCCAATAAAACCGAACGGATGATACATCCACCCCTCCAGATTTTAACAACATCTTTTAACGGAATTTCAAACTGATATTCTTCAGAAGCTTTTACCAATAATGCCAAACCTTGCGCATAACTGATTAAAGTAGACAAATACAAAGCTTCCCCCACCTCTTTGATGAACAATTCTGTATTTTCAGGAGTTTTTACTTCTCCTTTGGCATATAATTGAGAAGCTTTCACGCGCTCATCTTTGTAAGCGGATAAAATTCTTGATGTTACTGCAATATCGATGGTTGGAATAGACACCCCGACTTCCATAGCCTCCTGGGAGGTCCATTTTCCGGTTCCTTTTGCTCCTGCTTTATCCAAAATCTTGTCGACAAGAAAATCGTCTGTTACATCATCTTTTTGCTGAAAAATATCTCTTGTTATTTCAATAAGGAAAGAATTCATCTCGCCTTCATTCCATCTTTTGAAAACTTCATACAATTGGTTATTGTTAAGATTAGCTCCTTTTCTCAGTAAATCGTATGCTTCACTGATTAATTGCATGATGGCATATTCAATACCGTTGTGAACCATTTTAACGTAATTCCCTGCAGCTCCTTTTCCCATATAAGCGGTGCAGGGCTCCCCTTTTACTTTTGCTGAAATAACTTCCAGCATAGGCTTCACCAAATTGAAAACTTCCAAATCTCCACCCGGCATAATACTCGGCCCTCTTCTTGCCCCCTGCTCTCCTCCAGAAACTCCCATTCCCATAAAATGAAGGTTTTTAGAAGCTAAATCAGCTATACGTCTCTCGGTATCTTTGAAATAAGAATTTCCCGCATCAACGACAATATCTTTTGGACTCAGAAGCGGTGTTATGCTTTCAAGAACAGCATCAACCGGTTTACCTGCAGGAACCATCAAAATAACTTTTCGCGGACTGTCTAAACTCAACACAAATTCATCTAGAGAAACAGTTCCAACAACCTTTGTACCTGAAGCCACTCCTTTACGAAGTTCGATTACCTTTTCTTCATCTAAATCGAATCCTACGACAGAAAAACCATTATCGGCAATATTGTAAAGCAGATTTCTTCCCATTACACCCAGACCAATGACCCCGTAATTATACTTTTCCATTCTTACTTAAAGTTTAGTTTATGCATCAAATTTACTGAAATGCATGCCAGCAAAAAAATTATCTAAAATTTTCTTTCAATTCTGACTTAGTTATCATCAACTGGAAAATATCATTAGTTATTTGGTTACGAGCTTCCAATATAAAAGAAGAGTGCCTTAAACAAGGCTAGTCAATACAAGACTTAACATATCCGAATTCAAAATTATTTTAGTACCAGCATACGCTAACTTAACCAAACAGTTATCCATATCCTTCTTCTGCAAGATTCGGCAAAATATAAAAACCCGCGCATCTTCGACAAGCTAATTAAAACAGCCGCCCTTATTGACCGTCAAGGGAGGCTATGTTAGCTAGATGTCGCTTTGGCTAAGTGTAATAATGCTTAGCGAATACGGATTTCATTTAGTTTTTTAAGATTCTTATCCGTCCGCGACACTAATGTCACCATAAATAAATCTTCTAAGTCACCAATAAACTTAATGGGAGAAATAGAAATTAACATAATATTGCTTTCATCGACAAGAACTTCATTTGGATCGTGCTGTACAAAGTGATCTTCAATCCGGAATATGACATGTTCAGATTTTAGATTTGTATATTTTTTTTAATATCCGACAAGCTCATTAAAATAGGATGGTATCCAGGCTTTAATTCAATGATCATTACCTGCCTTGTCTTGTCAACATCTATTGATTGAACCTCTTCAGGTTTTAATGATCGCATAGCATCGCCCAAGTAGGTTCTACCTTGCATCTCTATCTTAGGCAAAGGTCTTTCATCAAGATCTTTGTAAACAACCTTAGGCAAAGTATCCGTTTTACTATATAAAGGCTTCAATTGCTGTCCATGGGTTAAACTTAAGCCGAAAAATGACAAAAGAGCGCATAAAAGTATTTTTTTCATTTTTACCAGTATAATTTCTTTTAATATATCGTTGGTTATGAGGTTATTTATTAAACAGCATCGCATCGTTCATTTATAGCTATTCTGTTTCCTCGTATATTTGATTGAATCTATTTTTCTCTTTAATAAAAAACATCGGCCTCAATATTTCTCCAAACGTAAATTAACAAATATATTTAGTATATTAGATTGTTGAACCAATTAATTTATAGTATGCGCTATTACCTTATTTTAATTTCCGCCCTATTGCTAACAGGTTGTAAGAAAGAGATCGATCCTACCCAAGGTAAGGAGGTATTGAAAGCGGGGTTTGTATATGTAAATCCAGAAGGCAAACAGCTAAAAGACCCTACTATTATTGTTCCTCCCAAGCTCTCTGCTATGCCTGCCAACATAGCTTATATCCCTTATGAAGGAGCAGCTTTCAAAAGTGATATAAAAGTAGTAAGAAATAAAATAGAACAGGATTACTCGGGAACTCCTGTTGTAAAATGGGTATTATATGATTTGGATAATAAGAGGGTTGTAAGAATCGGAGTCGGATATTAAGCTCGATATTGCAAGTGTGGGTAAATACCGACTAACGCAATATATTTTCAAAAATGAAATAGAAAGTGAAACACTGAATATGGCATTGGATTCGGCGTCCAAGATCGTGGAGATTTCAACCATAAAATCCATTGACTCAATTGTGATTGATAAGCTCTCATCGCATAGTCCATATCTGACTTCTTCTTTTAAAGAAGACGAAGTCTTTGATGCCGTTGTATCGTTATACAACTCTTTGGAAGACGCTGAGAATAGCAAAAAACCAATCGCAGAAACAGAGGTAAATAAAGCGTTGAAATTGGGCGCATCTCAAATAGCATTCGCCATTACCGATCCTATTTTTATCCCAACATTTGATTTTCCAGAAAAGGATGATTTTTACCTACAATTAACCTACATGCAGCATGGAAAAAAATTCAGGATACTCGATAATCGCTTTGGCTCAATTTTCAAGTATTATAAAACAGGCTATCTGACAGCGGATAAATCCGCCCTTCAGGAAGAAAGAAAATTAAAATTTGGGGATATGACACTTACAATTAGCTCTTCATTTACTTTTCAACGATAACTAGGCGTTAAAACGATCACTGAGTGTTAATTAGTGCAAATTAATTATCCACTCCTTTTTTATTAGCCTTGCGCCCCGGCATTTAACAACACATTGACGTAAGGGATAACCTCAAAAGAAGGGATCACCTATAGCCATTAAATTATTGAACTCTTTCTGTTCAAGCTTTATTTGGGCTTTTGTAAAAATCACTGCTGCCAAAAGGATAAGACTTGAAAAGTATTTCATCATTATTCGTCCAATTCGTTTCACGAAAATGTTACATCTTCTGCGCCAAAGGCCCATCTTTAGTGACCAGACTAGACCAACCGGGAAAAGACCCTACGGTTAGCTTTGCGATCAATCTGGACGCTAGAAATATATTGGCCACCGTTTCTTTCCCAAAATCCCAGGTCACCACAACAGGTTAAATCGCATCAAATGGTTGAAGGTTTTCTTTGACAAACTCCGCAGGATTTAAAAACGGTAGATTCTCCTTTTTATGCCATTCAGATTCTCTCGGAGTAGGAACGCTATTGTATAACCAAATATCTCCAACTATTCTTTCCTCATTCAATAAGTATGCATAACAAACCTTATCGTCATCTTCGATAAGTACGGCGAATTCTGGACGATCGTTTGATACATATTTTGTTAAACTTCCCATAAAATAGCTAATTTAAAACAACGAAGTCTGTGCCGTATCACTCCGCAATGATGGCAATCCTTCCCTATCGAAAGCTTCATAACCGTGACTTGTTCAAAGAGATTGTTCAGCATAGCGCTAAGATAACGTTTATATCAGAAAAAAGGCTGGATGGATCCAGCCCTAATATATAGTTATGATCCCAATAATGGGATAGTCAGTTTTTAAAAAAATAAAAAACCTTGAGGAGGGGGATCTCAAGGTTTTTACTACCTGTTATTAACCTAATTTATGAAAGTATTGGTATAACAATGGTTGATTCGATTTCGTTTGATCTTTTTATAAAAAAGTTGAGTTCGTCTCTTCGGCCTTACAAATATTTTCATTTAAATGAGAGCCTATTCAAAATGGTATTGATTAAGAAACCAACTTAACCTATAAAAAGAAAAAAGGCCGCTTAGACAGTATCCAAGTGGCCGTAAAACCATATATGGTTATATTCTCTATTTTCCTTTAGACTTCTCTGCCTCGATCTGCTTTACAAACTCTACAGTGACGTTCGCTAATTCGGCTATCTCCGATATCGAAAACTTATTCGAAGACAAAAGGTTTTTTATTGCTTTTTCGCGCCCTCGTTTCAGGAGCTCCTCCTGACTACTTCGGATGCTCTCCGCATCCCATTTATTCCTTAAACTTGCGTTGTACATCTCTCGTTCCTCCAATTTTAGTTTGCTATACTCTGCTAACTGAAATAAATTCTCAAAAATAGGCTTACGCAAATAAATGGAAAGTCCATTTAGCGAAGACATATTTTTGAGTACATACAGCCAACGATGTAAATCATTAACTAACTCTGCCTAAGCTTTAACAAAGTTAACCAATTTATCATTAATTTATTTCTCTATTTAGGAACGATAGAGCCCTTCGGGATTCTATATAGATAAAGCATAGATCGTCGTAAAAAGTATCATCTAAAATCAATGGCACATTTTTTAAGGATAAATTATTATTTTCGTTAATGCATATTTGACCAAATGATGAAAAGCCTAGCGAAAAAGCTTCCATTACTAACCGTAAGCCTTGTTGAATTGAGAAAATGTTATCAGGTACTCATTATTAACCTATTCATTTTGTTAGCCGTATTGCTTTCCAATAATGCCTCTGCTCAAGTTGATTTAAACAATCTCAGAAATAATTGGATACAGATTGATGTGACGAGATTAGATGGTAGTAAAATACTAGCTGTACCGCATTTAAAGGATGTATTCCAAAGTCTAAAGATAGAAAAGTGCTTTGACCTTTCAAAAATAAATGTTGACGCATTATACAACATGGTAGCCATTTATAACGAAACGGGGCAGACCGAAAAAGCCATCGAGATCTTAAATCAATTAATTGAATTGGGGCAAGTCCGAGCACAGGAGTTTTTGAGAGAAAACATAGCTAATTCATCTTTAGAAAGTCATTCAGTCGAACAGAGGCCTATAAAATAGCTTTAACAGGATATTTAGATAATTTTAGAATGAACTTTACCAGTTTTAATAACTACCACAAACTTAACGTGGTTTTTGAGTTTTCGATCTTATGACACCGATTATGTTACACAGTCTAAGATGGTCTTATATTTTTAAGCATTGGATAGGTACCTTATTATTGGGTACTACACTTGTGACTATATCCCCAGGATTTAACCCATTAAATTTTTCCGGTATTGGTCAAACGATCCTCTTTTCGCTACTTTGGCTTTGCTATAGCACAATATATTCTATTCCTACGTTGATATGTTGTACACTGGCATTCTATTGGTTCAAGAGCAATACACTCAATGTCAATTGGATCAAAATGACTTTAATACTGATTACATTGGCTGGAATTGCAATGACAATGGCACTAACAATGGGATCAATGGAGTGGGCCATATATTATTCGATCGCTGCAATAATTACTGGGATCTTATTTAAGATTGAGAAGGTATGATTAATTCGCTTACTACAATGTTAACCGGCTTTGGACTTCGATCTAACCCAAAGGTAGTAAGATCAGTTGGAATTACATCTGTTCATTTCCTTTGAAATATTGTTCAAAAGTTGACAAAGGGTTGTTAAAAAGTGATAATTCCCTTTGGAATTTTAACGATACTTAATGACAATTGGGTCAATAAATTATAATTTCACCTATAAACTAACACATATATAAGACATTTGTCATACATTTGTGTCAAATGAATAGAGAAAAGCTAATTTATAGTGCTGTAAAAGTTTTAAATGAGGACTTTCACGCTCCTTTAGAGCGAGTAGCCGAGGTTGCACAAATCAGTAAGCGAACTTTGTATCGATATTTTAAGGATAGAGATTCACTTATAACTGCCTGCTATGTCGATATGCTTGAAACCTGGTATATCGCCATGGTTACTGCATTTAAAAGCGATACTGATCCGGTCAAACAACTGGAAGCAATGCTATACGCAGCTATCGACAGCGGTGTAAAATATATTTTCCTACACGCCCTTGAGGAGAGGCAGGTTGATGTGGCAGCTATGGACAAAGAAAAAGTTATTGCCTATGAACAAGCTAAAGAAAAGTGGTTTGCTATAGTTCCCCAGCTGCAGGCGAAACATATTATAGACAATCGCTTGTCCTCAGCCTGGATCAGACATCTCTTTGCCAGTGTGGCAAGAGCAAGTGTGAAGGCTTTAAATTCTGGTGACGTCGCTCCGAATGATCTTAAAAAATTTGCCTGGCTATCATTTAGCCGCAGTATAGGAATTGTGGAGTCTTAAATATATAATCAACTATGATACAATCTTTTTTGCTAATAGGGCAATCAAATATGGCCGGCCGCGGAATTCCGGATTCAGTGCCGCCTATCATCAACGAATCAATAAAGATGCTTCGCAATGGACGCTGGCAGATAATGGCCGAACCGATACACAATGACAGGCCTATGGCTGGTGTGGGGCTCGCATCATCATTTGCGGCCTCTTGGCATGCGGATCACTTTGGCGAGGAGATCGGCCTTATCCCCTGTGCTGATGGCGGTACCAGCTTAAATGACTGGCAGGTTGGTGGCGCACTCTTTGACCACGCTATTTTTCAGGCTAAACTTGCTCAACGTAGCAGCCAGTTGACAGGAATATTGTGGCATCAGGGGGAAAATGATTCTTCCGCCGAACTGGCCGCAAAATACGGTGAAAAGTTTGAGAGTATAGTCAATGAGCTACGGAAGCAATTAGGGGCTCCTGAAGTTCCCCTGATTATCGGCGCGATAGGCGATTTTTTGCCTTATGGTTTATTTGGAGCGTATTTCAATGATTACCATTTGGTCAATAGCGCCTTACAAAAATATGCAGCATCGCACAACAATTGTAACTTCGTTTCGGCAAAAGGGTTAACTGCAAACGAAGACCAAATTCATTTCAACGCGCCGTCGCTTAGAAAATTCGGACTACGATACTATCAGGCATTTTTAAATGCAGCAGATGTGACCGAAGCTTTACCTAATGAAGATGAACTACTAGGGAAAATTTATGGACGTGAACTGTCCTCCAACGAAAAGAAGTTTATTTTAGATGTCAACTTTGCATCCGGGAAAATCTCGTTAAGTGAATTCCAGCATCAACTGAAATTGATCGATAAATAATTCAAGATTCATGTTAATCCAAATGGCATAGAAAATAAAGTAAGAATATAAAAACCTTAACAATCAGTTATGGGTGGTATCAACCTTATTCAGCTACGCACTTGGCATTACGGATTACAAACTATCGTTCAATCACCTGTGTCATCTACAGGACTAAAAATACAAATAAATACGCACAGTTTAATCGCATTGACCTATAATCCTTTTTTACCCGCTAACCAATAGCCATGTAAAAAAACATTGCCATTGGTTTTTGCTTTAATGATTTTTCTAAACTGCTGAGCCGATTTTACGTTACCCGTCAACACGAAGTTGGCCTCTTCCCAGTCCGGCGTATTGATCATTGGTAGCTTGCCTGCCCAGTCCTCCATACTGACCAAAAAGTTTTTGGAGAATATCAGGCAATTTTCCAAGCCTAATAATTCTGGAACGTTTTTATTCTCTTCATCCAATTCAAAAAGGAACACAAATTGATGCTTATTCTTCTTTAACATAGGAAGGAAAGAACAAGCTAGTGCTAATGAAGTCTCATCGCCAAAGATGACAAATCTTTGCACCGTTTTATCATAATATCTGCTTAACCCTCTTGGCTTATACATCACGATGTTGTCGCCCACTTTTAAATCTGCCATATAACGACTTCCGCAACCTTTACCATTCAAATAAACAATAAATTCAAACAAGCCCTTTTCAGTATCTGCATAAGAAACGGTATATCTCCGCGCTTCTGTAGCATTAATTCTAAAGTCGATGAACGAACCTACAGCGAATTGTACATTTTTTAAATCCCCATTAAAGCAAATCTTCTTGACAGATTTTGATAAAGAGACCGTTTCGACAACTTCTGTCAACGGTAGCTTGGGCGTTAAGAATTCTAAGGTATCAAATAACCATTTTGGTGCACTTGGCATAATATTATATTTTGTTCGAAGCAAAGTACAATAGAATCAATCTTATAATATAGAACGGAAAAGAGTAGATATTGGATTAATCGTGGTTTTTGCTACGAAATGTCAAAGCGGTAATTCCTGCAACTTTCACAAACAGTCGCGAAAAATAGGGATAGTCATCGTAACCTAATTCAGCTGCAATCTCTTTTACAGATTTATCGGAATGATATAGCAGGCGCTTTGCCTCTAAAATAATACGTTGTTGTATATGATGTGAAACAGAAAAACCCGTTACGTTCTTTACGCATTCATTTAGATAAGCAACGGAGATGTTTAATACTTCGGCATAGTCCGCGGGGCGTTTCATATGCACAAAATTTTGCTCGAGCAATTCTGAAAATGCCTTCTGAATTATTTCAAAACGCGACAATTTATCTGCTGGTTTTGACTGCTTGAGGAACTGCGACATAAATAGGGCAACCAATGTATTGCAACTGTCTTTCAGCTGCAAATGATATAACTTGTCTTCTTTTCTGTCATACAGGTTTCTACATAAAAGAAAACACGCTTGGATAATCGCTAAATCTGTGCGTGAGCATAACGATAATGGCTCGATGGGTGTATTGCGCTGCAATAATTTTAGGTAATCCGCATTTAAGTTTTCATTGGATATTGTTAGAATATCTCCACTTATATTTTCGACTTTCAAAGCTCTGTGAACTTGATTTGGCGATTGATATAGTATAGTTGGCTTATCTATCAAATATTTTTTAAAGTCTATTTCGGTATGCGAGATACCACTTTCCTGCAATACGAAAAGGTGATAATCGTGTCGATGTGCATGATTAAACTCCTTACTCCCAGTAATTTCTGATGCTATACTAACTACAGCTATTCCATTACCAAAATCGCTGTCCCAACTTCTGACAGGAATAGATGCCTTGTGTTTTTGCATAGATTTTAAACTATGGTTAAATACAAATGTAAAAAATAAATGCCCTATAAACGGTTCAACCGATCTATTTATTCACAAAAAAAGCTTTGCAGTAGGGACACAAAGTTAGTATTTTCCTAGTCTTTAAGCCACCAAGTTCGGTCAGAACACTTTGCGTATTTCAAGCTAAATTATTTTTTTTCTGTTCACTTTCAGCAAATTATCTACACAAAATCGTATATTTAGCCTTAATGCATCGAATTTTGAAGATTGATGAATTGCGAATGTATATCTAATGCTAACATTCGATAATAGCATTTTTAAATTTAAAGTAAAATGAAAGACTTAAAAATTGGAAAAATAATTATTAAGGTTAAGGCCATTATTATTATCGCTTTTTGTCTATTTTTAAACGGATCGGTAATCGGAGCTGTGGCAGCACACACACAAGTGACAGAAAAAGGGATAAATTCGCTGTTAATTTATATTCTCATCTTTTTGCCTTATATTATTATGTTCAAGAGTATCAAAAATAATATAACAGAATTAGAAGCTTAATTGGCAGGAGTTCCCATCCAAGATATCATCTTTCACTGTGGTTGCGGAGGAATATATGCTATTGCCAAAATAAAATTTTGATCTGTATATACAGGAGAACATCGATGTTCTTTTCATTTGAACGTTACTTATCAGAATCTCTTTCAAAATCACTATTTTAAAAAGTTCCGCACTTGGCGGGGAAAGAGGAAGTTCGGTCGAACTACTTCTCTCCTTATTATCCTTCTTTGAAAATATTAAAAACGAAAGCGCTATATAATACTAAAAGTAAAGCAGCCTAAGAAAAGGGGCTTCACTTTTAGTATTTTTATCATAATTTAAAACCATTAATAAATAACGTGCTTTTGCAGTTTACTGTTTAATAATCGTTTCAAACGAAAAACCTGTTAGCTATTTATCATTTTTTTTCAGATAACCTATTGAGCAAGAAATGCAATAGCCTTCGTTAAAAAAGTCTCATAATTTTGGTAAAATGCGGCGTGCCCCGAATCTGAAAATTCTAAAAGCATAGCGTTTTCTAAATTTTGTTTCATATTGTAGGCATTTTGAATGGAAATTGGAAGGTCCCGATCACCATGTACGATTAAAACAGGTTTTTTGATAGCCTTAATTTCATCCAGTGCTCCAGGGTCTGGCTGTGCCCAGGTTAGTACAGCTGTAAACTGAGCAGACGAACTGGCATCGCTAAGCACTGGATCTCTATCAATTATCCGTTGATGAACTCTAGCATAAGATGATTTTCCAGACGAAATACTTGACTGTGAATCGGTAAATCCGAATTTTAAATAGGAATCTTCGGGGCTAAGTCCTGCACTTCCAGCAATTATATTTGGAAGATTGGAAAGACCAATAGCTCCCTTGGGCCCACTATCAGCTAAAATTATTTTATTAATTAGTTCGGGATCCGTCAAAACAATTCTTTGAGCCACGAATCCGCCCATTGAAAATCCCATAATATTGACCTTCCCTAAATTCATTGCTCTGATAAAATCAATGGCATCGTTAGCCATTGCCTGGATAGTATTGGGGGTAGCTCCTTTGGAAGATGCCACTCCTTTATTATCAAATATGATCAATTTGTATTCTTTCGCGAGACCGTCGGTCACGGCAGGATCCCAATCATCCATAGAACCACCTGTTCCAGGTAGTAATACTAGCGGAATTCCTCCATCTTTACCCCAACTTCGGTAAGCGAAATCTGTTCCTTTCACATTGATAAAGCTGGTCTTCGCATTTTTGTGATTTACAATGGTTGTCTCCTGCCCTGTTGGTAAATCATTATCGTTGCTACACGAAATCGATACTGCGGAAAAAAGGCTTAAACATAGTGCGCCTGCGCTAGTAAATTTTCTGATTGTCTTCATTTTATTATTGTTTTAATGATTATGAAGCAAACTTAAAACGATCCTCAAAGCAGTACATACCCAAAACAGTTGAACCGGACAATTTTGTAAGTGAATTAGTCAATTCCGCGGCTCATATAGTTTCATAGAAAAGTACCTCTACGTTGATTACAGGACAATGCTTTCTATCAAAATCCTTCATAGCCGGTTCTTTTATCTGCCGATATCTTACTTTCAATCCGATCTATAAAAATGGAACTTCCTGTTCGAGCTTTAAAACTCCCAGCTCACCTGTGAATATGTCCACTTGAACCTATTCTCCGTTTAACACCCACGCCGACCAACATACATTTGTTGCAACAAAAGAAATCAGATCGTAAAATCTAAAACAAAAAAGAAATGAAGACAAAAATAACAACAATCCTTATGGTAGCGACATGCGCACTATGTATTCCTACAATTACAAATGCACAGCGCACCATAGCAAAAACGGAGAGCGTAAACTCAGAAACTGGTATCAGACCCTACAAGATCAATATTCCACAGGCTAAACTTGATGAACTGAAAAGACGTATTTCGGAGACCCGGTTTCCAGATAGCGAAACGGTAAACGATGAATCACAGGGCATACAACTAGCCCAGTTAAAAGAACTGATCAATTATTGGGGAAATGGCTATGACTGGCGTAAGCTTGAAAACAAACTGAACGCGCTGCCACAGTTTGTCACCAAGATTGATGGACTTGACATACAGTTTATCCACGTGCGTTCAAAGGAAAAAGGTGCCTTACCCCTTATCCTTACACATGGATGGCCAGGATCACCCTTGGAATTTATTGATGCTATAGGCCCACTGACAGATCCCGTCAAATACGGTGGTAAAGCTGAAGATGCCTTTGATGTTATCATTCCCGCAATTCCAGGATATGGATTTTCCGAAATCCCTAAAGAACTTGGCTGGAACCCTGACCGTGTTGCCAAAGCCTGGGATATTTTGGTAAAACGTCTGGGCTACACAAAATATGTTTCTCAAGGTGGAGACCATGGGTCTGTAATCTCCGACGCGCTTGCCAGACAGGCTCCTTCGGGGCTATTGGGTATCCACCTGACCATGCCGGCCACAATCCCTGCAGACCTGGTAAAACCAATCAACGCCGGTGATCCCGCTCCGACAAGTCTTTCTCCAGAAGAAATAAAGGCTTATAATTCAATGCGCACTTTCTTTGGCAGAAACGCAGCGTATGGCGGAATGATGGTGACTAGGCCACAAACTACAGGCTATTTGCTTTCTGATTCTCCAACTGCACTAGCAGCGTTTTTATACGAAAAGATCGCTGAGTGGTCAGAAAGTAACCTCCAGCCAGAAAAGGTGATTAGCCGCGATGCGATCCTTGACGATATAACATTGTATTGGCTAACTAATACCGGAGCATCCTCGTCCCGCTTTTACTGGGAAAATAATAACAACAATTTCAGTTCCGAACATCAGCAAACAAAGCGCATAAAAATTCCTGTAGCTATTTCAGTATTTCCGCATGAAATCTATCAAGCACCAGAAAGCTGGTCGAAAGCGGCTTATCCTTCTTTATACTATTATCATATCGCACCAAAAGGTGGGCACTTTGCGGCATGGGAACAGCCAGAGCTCTTCACCCAGGAAATGAGGAACGCTTTTAAAACGTTACGGGATCAACTGTGATGATTTTCCTTTATGATCCAAACTGTCCATTTCAGAGCTTAAAACGTCTATTTCAAGCAGTTTACAGTGGCAGCGAGGGCATAATTCCGGTCTATTTGTACAAAGAATTTAAGGTTTAACAAATAAAAATATAGAAATGAACAGATTAGCAATTTTAGTAGTGACAGTTCTAATGATGTTCTGCTCACATTCGAAAGGACAGACCTTATCCGGTCAGGTGACATGGGAATGCACGCTTAAAAGGAAATCCCCCGAAGAAGGAGAAATCCGGATGAAGGCCAGGATCGCCCCCGGATGGCATATGTATGCACTGGGCAACAGTACCCAGAGCCCGATCAAGATGAATTTTAAATTCGAGCCTGACAGATCTTACCAATTGGTGGGAAATGTGAGCCAGCCCAGCCCACTGTTGAAGTTTGATAAACTTCTAGGCATGCCAGTTACCTATTTTGAAAATGAGGTCGAGTTCGGTCAGAAGATCAGATTAAAGGGCAAAAATGGAACAATCCGGGGAACCATTCAGTTTATGCAGTGCAGCGATCAGGTATGTGTTCCGCCACAGGATTTCGGCTTCTCCTTAAAAATCTTCAACTAACAACAAACTATAAACAGCTTAAAAATTTAGATCATGAAATCAATAAAAGAAATACTATACGTTTTGAGCCTGCCTTTGATCATTGCCCTGATCATGGCCTCCAAGGGTATCAATGATGATAAAAACCTGCAAAAGATCAAAAGCAGCAACTCCGACAAAAGCTTCGCCGTGGTCGAGCTCTTTACTTCAGAAGGTTGCTGGAGTTGCCCTCCCGCAGATGAGCTTATTGCAAAACTTGAGAAGGATAACCTGAATAAAAAACTATATATCATGGCCTTTCATGTCGATTACTGGGATCATCAGGGATGGAAAGATCGCTTCAGCAAAAGCAGTTTTACCGAAAGACAGAAACAGTACGCCACATGGATGAATCTAAGTACCTTATATACCCCCCAAATGGTCATCAATGGCAAACAGGAAATGGTCGGATCGGAAACAGGCAAAGTCATCAGCGGCATCCAGTCCGCGATGCTGGAACAACATACTGAAACCCTTGCTTTAAAAGTATTGAAAGCCGAAGGCAAAAATATCCAGGTCGCTTATGTATCATCCTCTAGCTCCAAAAATTCGGACATCCTGGTCGCTCTTGTCCAGAAACACGCTTCCTCTCAGGTATCTGCGGGAGAGAACGCCGGCAAAGCCCTCTCCCATGTGCAGGTTGTACGCGAGCTGAAGAGCATGGGCACTAAAGCCCAGGACAGTTTTTCTTTTAAACTTCCGGAAACCGGTCATGCATGGGGAATCATCGCTTTCGAGCAGGACAAGAAATCCGGAGAAATACTAGCTGCCACAAGCATAAACCTTTAGGAAATAGATTGTCCACTTCGGGGGTCCAAAAGAAGAATTCAACCTGCAATATGTCCGGTCCAACTGTTTTGAGCTTCCCTAGGGTAGTACTTTACCTTAATTTTAACATAACAAAAGAGCAAAGATCATGAAACTCCTAAAGCGAATCAAACTGATACCCGCCATATTCATCTGCATTGTGGTCGGTCTTATCGCCCTTCAATTTTTCAATAGAACCATTGAACAAAAAGCCGTAACCGGACATATCAGAAATGTGCCTAAACAGGTCCAGCTTATCCTAGAACGTTCCTGTTTCAACTGCCATTCCAATGAGCAGCGGCTATCGTTCTTTGATAAAATTGCCCCGGTATCGTGGATCGTAAACAGGGATATTAACCGTGCACGGGAAGTGATGAATTTTTCCGAGTGGGATAAGCTATCCGATGCGGAACAGAAAGGTAAATTTTATGCCATTTACAATATGGTAAACGCGGGTAAGATGCCCCTGCCTTCCTATGCGCTCACACATCCGGACTCAAAACTATCTGCTGTTGAAGTAGCGACCATAAAACAGTATACCCTTTCGCTATCCGCAAAAGATGGTTTGCCACCTGCACATCAGGGTATTGCGAACGTACTAGAAACAACAGCTGACCTTGCCCCGGTATCACCGAACGGAATCTCGTACAATGCCGATTTTAAGAACTGGAAAGTGATCGGGATGAGCACGCTTATCGACAATACAATACGCGTAATTTACGGAAATGACATCGCAGTCCGCGCTATCGAAGAGGAAAACTTCCACCCCTGGCCCGATGGCAGTGCAGTGGCCAAGGCGGTTTTTAAACAGACCCGAAAATCCAATGGAGATATCGTGCCCGGAGATTTCGTAAACATGCAGTACATGGTAAAAGACGGAAAAACATATAAGGAAACCGAAGGCTGGGGTTTTGCGAAATTCAATGGTCAAGATTTAAAACCTACCGGAAAGACCGCACTGTTTGCCCAACAGTCCTGTATCAGCTGTCATAGGCAGCTCGCAGAATCGACGGGTTACCTGTTCAATGTTCCGCCGAAAGTGAGCTCCAAAAGAATGATCCAGCAATATTTAAAAACTGTCCAAAAATGAAAAAGATCTTATCCGTACTATTTCTATGTAGTTTAATCTTCGGCTCATGCAGCAAGAACATATCAGATAAAGAGAATGGAAAAATACGGTTCATGTTTGAACCCGGCGAACTGAAATTTATCTCATCATCTTTTAATACGGACAGGCAGACGATGTCGGCATTATACGGGAATAAGGAAGCCCTGTCCCTCCTGGAAGGAGCCCGACATAGTCACGACCGCGTTTCCCTCAAGCTTGTTACCTATAAAATGATGGAAGATCCGCAATATTTTGGGAGTAAAGTAAACGGTGAACTCTTGCGTGTAGAAACGGTAAAAGCCGGCGGCGATGGCAAACTGGACTATACCACAGAATATGGTGAAATACCCTCCGGGGAATCTAGAGAGCAGCGTATTGCCGACATAATGGATACTGATCCCGTAAATTTTCCACAATGATAGCTTCAACTCAATAATTTAAAATCGACAAAAAACAGATCCAATGAATACAATAGCAAATTTTGGCAAAAAGGTGATTTTCACCCTCTCATTATCCCTGATTGCCACAGCAGGTGTATCATTAGTCCACGCCCAACAGCTTTCTCAGGATAAACATGTACAGGCTGACAACACCGTAAACTCCGCATTCCAGCATACAAAAAAAATAAAGGCAGGACTGCTTGATATAGGCTACGCAGAGGTCGGTCCAAAAACTGGAAAGCCCGTTATACTGCTCCATGGATGGCCATACGATATCCATAGTTTTGAAAAATCCGCTGAATTACTTGCAGCAAAAGGATACTGGGTACTTGTGCCCTATCTCCGGGGTTACGGAACAACAACCTTTATTTCGCCAAAGGCTGTACGTAACGGACAGCAGTCCGCTGTGGCGCTCGATATCATCGCCTTCATGGATGCCCTGAAAATAGATAAAGCTGTTGTTGGGGGCTTTGACTGGGGCGCCAGGACTGCCGATATCATGGCTGCCCTCTGGCCGGAACGTGTTTCTGCACTCGTAGCCGTAAGCGGGTATCTGATCGGGAGCCCCAAAACAAATGAGATCCCACTTCCACCGGCTGCTGAATTCTTGTGGTGGTACCAGTACTATTTCTCAACGGAGCGGGGTTACAAAGGTTACAAAGCACATACAGCGGCTTTTAACAAACTAATTTGGAAAACAGCCTCCCCGAAATGGTCTTTTGATGAGGAAACCTATCAGCGCTCTGCCAAATCGTTTGAAAATCCTGACCATGTTGCTATCGTGATCCATAATTATCGCTGGCGGTTGGGGCTGGCTCCCGGAGAGAAACAATACGACGAACTTGAAGCAAAGCTCGCCAAATCACCGGATATCACCGTACCGACCGTGACCCTGGAAGGTGATGCCAACGGTGCGGCGTTTCCACTCCCTGAAAACTATGCTTCCAAATATAAAGGAAAGTACAAACACCATAACCTGACGGGTGGGATCGGACACAACCTGCCACAGGAAGCTCCCATAGAATTTGCGTATGCCATTATCGAGGCCGACTCGCTTTCTAAATAATAAAGAAATTAATCACAAAAAATATTATGAAAAATTCAACATACAAAAAGATTTATTTTACAGGAAGTATCCTGATATCAATATGGTTTGGGCTCAGCGGCTTTTTTGAACTGACACATAACCTTGCAGTATGGGACATCACACAAAAATTAGGCTATCCAGTGCATTTTATATACATTCTCGGCGTATTCAAAATTTTAGGTGTTATCATATTACTGATCCCGAATAGATTTAAAAGGCTTAAGGAATGGGTTTTCGCAGGTATGTATTTTGATATTATTTTTGCGTTCTTCTCAAAAATTGCTGTTCTTGAACCTTCTTCCGTAATCGATACATGCGTTGCCATTACTATACTTTCAGTTACCTATTTTTCATTTAATAGGATAAATCATGTCATTTATACAGCAAAAGATCTAAATACTTAAATTACAAGTATCAGGTATTTAGATATAAAACATTTTTCGCTAATTTGCTGGCATTTCAAACAGCCCGAAATACCAGCAAATTATATAAAACATTATCAGCTTAACAACGGTGAGCAAAGTATGAAGACACCTTTTTTTGTATATCCCATAAACTAATCTGGATCAGTTCAATATCATTGGGTATACTAACATCTATCCCAAAGATTGTGGACCATAATTTTATTCTTTCTGAGGGTATTGCCGACTTTGGTGTAACCACGGGTTTTGCCCTTTTGATCTGGTATTACAATATCTATTCGATACCAGCCTATACAAAGAAAACGGGCAGCAAAAATGTGATATCACCTCAACTTTTCAGAGGTTTAGGAGTTGGTTTGGTATTGATGTTCGTACTTTCCTCAATACAGTATTACATCCTTTCACATCTCAATTTTGGACCTAAAATGCTGATGTATGAGGTCAGAGGTGTACTCATCAACCTGACTTTCTATATGTTTATACATCTCCTATACCAGACTTATCTCAACCAGCAGGTGGTACGGGAACTTGAGCGTTCGATGTCCGCGAACCTCGCAGCACAGTATGAGCTTTTAAAACAGCAGGTAAATCCGCATTTTCTGTTCAACAGTCTCAACACGTTAAAATACATGGTGGAAAGCAATGACACTCAGTCAGCGGAATTTATCATCAAGCTTGCTGATTTTTACAGGTTTACTTTGGGCAGCCTCAAACTGAACCTACTTCCACTCGGAGAGGAGCTACAGATCATGGACTCCTATATTTACCTATTAAAAGCACGTTTTGAGGAAGGTTTAGTTGTTTCAATGAATCTAGGACGTGAAATTTATGGAAGTTTTATTCCTCCTTTTACATTGCAGCTCTTGGTAGAGAACTGCATTAAACATAATATAGTTTCACTTGAGAAACCCCTACATATATCCATTGGGCAGGAAGGTGATTACCTTATTGTCAGCAATAATATACAGCCCAGGAAAATACCGGAACCTTCTACCGGTTTAGGACTTGAAAATATCAACCAGCGTTATCTTCATCTATCCGAAAAGGAGATCAGTATCCTAATGGATACTGAAACATTTACTATAAAACTTCCCATTATATATGAACATACTAATAATTGAGGACGAGATTAAAGCTGCCCGTTCCCTCGAGAACCTGATATCGAAACTTCGTCCAGAGTCTAAGATCATGGCAAAGATCCAGAGCGTTGAAGGAGCTATAGATTACCTCTCTGACAGTGCCACGCCGGATCTTATCTTTATGGATATACAACTTTCTGACGGGATCAGTTTTGATATATTCAAGTCGGTAAAGGTTGTATGTCCTGTCATCTTTTGCACAGCATTTGGTGAATACGCAATGGAGGCTATAAAAGAGAACGGAATTGATTATCTACTTAAACCCTTTTCAGAAACAGACTTAAAAAACGCTTTTGAAAAGGTAGATAATTTCAAGAATTTCTTTCAGAAAACCACCGAAAATAATCTTGTTGAACTGATCCAGAAGATCAGTGGCGAAGACAATAAAAAGAAGAGCTTTCTCGTGTTCAAAAACAATAAGTACATGACGGTGAAGACAGAAGATATTGCTTTTATCTATATTAACTACACCTCTCCGACCATGGTGACTTTTAAGGGTGAGCATTTTGATCTCAGTCAATCCCTGGATCAGCTGGCCACCCAATTATCTGGCAAAGATTTTTTTCGGCTGAACAGACAGTATTTAATCAGTTTTTCGGCCGTTAAAGAGGTTGAACATTATTTCGCCAGGAAACTATATGTCAAATTGACTGTCCACACAGACCATAAGCTGCTTATAGGCAAAGAAAAGACCGCCCAGTTCCTCAGTTGGCTGGAAGATCGTTAAGATACAAATGTCCGCTTTATGCTTGAATATGTCCACTTAAAAGTTAACATGTTTTGGTCTTCGATCTAATTTAAAGTTCGTAAGATCATTTGGAATAACAGATTAGATCCTTGCATTAGGAATTATAGCTTGATCTGATAAAGCTGCTTACGCATGTCAACCAATTGCTGCATTAGCTTATCCTGATCTGGCACTGCCGGAAGTAAACTGTGCAAGCAGAGTTCCTGCACTTCCTGAAAGAGCTCTTGCGACCAGACAAAAAGTTCATCATAGCTATAAGCACCATTTTTGATGCGCAGGAGCTCTTCCCTATTGAAACGTTGTACCTGTAGTTCACTTTTAGACAAAATCTCTTTTGCCTGTTGCAATAGACGTATGGTATGCATCATATTTTTGGCATCATAGCCCTGCCCGTGATTCATTGTCCCTCGAAAGCGCGCTTCATTGCGTTCTGAAACCCAACTAAAATATTCATTATAGGACTTACAATACGAAGAGTAAGCTTCGTGATTAACAAAGAGGTACGCACAAAGTGTTTCTTCCTTACGGATAGAACTGCAGGAAACCTCAGTGCTCTCTGATGTAGCAACGATGCCTTTGTAACCCAAAGTCTGAGTCTCATCATAATACAGGGCATACATCCCCTTTGCATGTTCGATCTTCGCTAAACCACAGTTTTCCTGTTTCCACAACTGCTTGCTTAACCAGGCTCTTAACGATAAACTACCATTACCAGCTATGATAAAGCAGAAATCCAGTAAACTTTTACGTTCTCGATCCATCGGATTGTTGATTTTCTTGTTCAATCCTTTTGCCTTCCGCACCTGTACCATGGCGTATTGCGCAAAGGTCATTGCGGCCTCTCGGGTGATAAAATCCTGCATTTTAAATTGATCAAACAGAGGATCTTTGTATAGTATGCAATCGGTAGGACTAGCCAAAAGCTCCAATACAGTAGGATTACTCTTTGAAAGAAGCTCCACAAAGCGCCCAAGCTCATAGTAAACTTCATCATTGCTTGCGTTTGCAACCTGCGCAATATATTGACCGCCCAAGTAATATTCCAGGGGCAGATAAAACACCCCCCTTATATCGGTATCGGAAGATGCTGTGGCCAATCCATATGCCCGGCTACCGACAACGGCCTTAAACAGGATCAGCCCGCTATCTCGAAGTTCGTCTATAGTCATCTTAATACGGTTTTAAAGTAATTCTCCAGTCCTTCCTTATCCGATACAGATACGGGAACCTGTTTTACTTGATGCTCTAAATCTATTAACCTTGTTTCAATATAATTGCTTATGGTCGCCGAACAGTTGTATATAAACCCCTCATCTACTTGACTCTTCAACAGCTGCAATTCCAACACTTCCATTTTTACAACATCAGGCAATAATACGGATAGTTCTGCCAATGTCATAGGCGCATAACTGCGATAGGTGATATTCCAGTCTGCTGCAAGTAAAGATCTTAGGATATAAAATAAGCTCTTGAGCTTATTCGTTTCTCGTTGGAGATCTTCAATTTTGCTACGGACAATCCCTAAATAATGATGGGCGTGCCTACGTGCGTCAAAATAATTTCCGATCATTGTCCTAAAACTTGTTTTGAATCCGTTAAACTCGTAATAGACGACTGGCGACTGTATCCATTCAAATGGACTCACATTACTCTTATACAATAATGTGAGTACTTTAAAGAGGTCCCAACCTACCATATCGAGGTCATCGATTATTGGAAATCGCATTTCGGTCGCCAGCGGAAACAAGCGGGTGTAGTCCTCCGCTTTTCGCACATAAAAAAAACGTACGTCGTAATCACTGTCGATTGATGGGAAACCCCAGCCCCGACTTCCTGATTCACAGGCGAAAAGTATACGTATTCCTTCGCTCGCTTCTATTTCCATGAGCTTTTTGATGATATGTGCTTTCATTTCTTCGTGTTTTTTAATTTTTCATTAACACAAAGATCAATTGCGATACTGAAGCCTTTTTGCGCATTAAAAAAAGAGCATAAAAACAACAGGAGATCACTCAATATCAGGCATATAATTTTCCATGAAAAATCGAACCTTACATAGGAATATAAAAGTACGCAGATAGATTGCGTAACATAAGGTAGCAACTCTTTCATTCGTCAAACCTAAAACACCGACTTGCATTAATACTCAATAATATATAGATTTGAGTTTCCCAATAAAACCATATATGAAATTTTTATTTCCAGTCATCTTTATAGTCTCTTTTTTTACCGGATGTAAAAAAAACGAAGAAAAAGAAAACGGCATAGGTACAATTACAGTAAACAAAGCTATTTATGCCTTTGATAAGGGATCTAAACAAACATCGATCGGAAATCTAATTGTTGATGGTAAGCTAGTAGACGGAATAAATCATCTGTACACTTTTAGCTCTGCGACTAGTAAAAATAGCATAAAATTACTGTTCTTTACCCGTAACAATCAACTTTCTTCTGGCAGCTATTTTATCAATTCTGTCTCAACGATTGTGAAAAATAATGCTATAGATGTATCCTATAAATTAGAGGAAGATTACGGACAAACCGACAGAATCAACGTTACCAAGGGAACATTGGTAACCAAAAAATATGGGAATAGAGAAATTTTAAAATTCGAGACCAATGCAGGGAACAGAATCACTTTAAAATGGGATGGTGAATTCAAATAACAGTCAAAAATGAACATTGTTAAGCTTAGAACAAAGTGCAATAAAATTTGGTTGATCGTTATCTACCTATTATTCTATACTGAAGGATTTAGTCAGACCAAATATTTCCTTTTTGAAGAAGATACCAAAGAGTTTGTAACGTCATCCTTTAGGTTAAACACCTATCCGCTATATAAGATCAAGCGTGAAGTGCATCTTTTTAATGTAATGAGTAGGGTACAGACGTTTATTGGTAACAAGGGTATATATAATGGACAACATGATTATAATATCATGCTATTTTCCATTCTACCTCATTTAGATGGTTCAGAAGATTGGTATGAAATCAACCCCGATACTGTTCGTTCTTCAATGATTAACTTTAAAGATCTGGAAGAGCTTCATAAAAAAAATACGTTATCGTACTTCAACAACACGGTGAAGCAAACAACAAAGTATTATAATGCGTATAAGCTAATTATAAAAAAAGGAGATACTTACTATGCACCAAAGTATTGTTTGTTACAGTTTTATGCAGTCCGCAATCGTCCGCAAGCTTTTACGAATGTCTATGGGACTATCAATACCCAAGATTCGACCTATAGTGTACTTCAATTCGAAAAAATTTTTAAAGGCGCTTATCCTAGTTTACAATTCCCTTTATATCTGATAGGTGAAGACCCGCTCTCCTTTTTAGATTGGTCCCGGGACAGAAGAGAATACCTATCCAAAAAAATCACCTTAGCACAGCATGGAACGGGATATCAGTTTTGGACCTATGTCGATTGGACACAACATGAGTATAATTATGATTTTGAGCGAGGAATTGATCGATTTGTATATGCTCCGGATAAGGGAATCATCGGGGGCTCATTTGACTTCTATTTTTATTACCACAGAAAAAAGCTACCCATAAAATACACGGATTTTCTAAATAATATCAGGGAGGAAAAGGTGATGATCGCTGAGTAATTTAATTTTAATGCCTAAATTTAAAAGCGGACTCCTAAGTTTAACTATTGGTTATCTATTCGAATTACCCTTCAAGATTGATATGATTTAAATGAAGAAGTATTTCAAGAAAAAATTTACAGTGCTCCCAAAATACACCGATAAGTTGCGGCTTCCAGTTCTTCTGACCAAAACTCATATCAGTTTATCATTCCACTTCAATAATTTCTTGATGAATTATAGCCCCATAGTAATCTCTCTTGAGATATCTATATATTCCCTTTGGAAGCTCTATCTGTAATGAATCCTCTTGAGAAAGTGACAAGTAAACTGGGATCGCTGTTTTATCCAATTGATATTCCTTTTCATGATAGATGTAAATGGCAGATTTGCCTGATTTGGTCGAATCAGTACTTAATAGAAGATATCTTCGATTTAAATCATTGGATCCAATCACTATTTTATCGCTATTCAGATTATTTGATAAATACAAGTCATTACCATTCAACACCTTGTTATCCATAACGTATATTGAATCGTTAATTTCTTGCATAGCTAAAAATTTAACTTGATTAATCGTATAGGGATCAATTTTAGTCAGTTTCTTAAAATACTGAGCCATACTTTTATTTTCTCCGGTATCCCCCTCTTCAATATGTCCTCCTCCGGCTAATACAATAACTTTAACTTGATTTTTTGTAGCGATTTCACTTTTTTGAATAAGATTCTTAGCTTGTTGAAGATCTCTTTGACTTGCATTGCCAAAATCTTCATATCCAATCACTTTTAAGCCATAAATTCTTGCCGTTCTAATGAGATTCGCCATATTAGGGTCCCTAGTGTAAAATCCACTCTCAACATTTGGGAATCCCAATCTATTAATCCGGTCTTCATCTTCGGATAGACTTTCTAAAGCCAGGACATTAAAACCTTCTTTGGAAAGTTTTGGTAGCAAAAGATTGATTAACAAACGGCAGCGTGGTTGTAAATGATTCTCATTAAACATAAGCACTCGATGTGCCTTAATTTTTTCGACTATCTCGTCGATTGTAACAGCCGTTTTTTCGACTGCTTGTTGTTCTTGTTTAGTCGCGCTATCATATTGAACACTTTCACCAAGAAACGAACTATATGATTTAAATAATTCGTTCGCAAATTGGCTGTTTTCGTTTTCCAGAACAAGCTTTTCTAAGGTATCTCTTGGATATACATAGTTAACATATCCCCTATCTTTAAAAGCTGATTCAGCTATACTAAAATAATCGGGTTCTTCATCTGGTTTTTGCTCGACAAATTTTGCTCCGTAAGCCAAAAAATTGTATGAAGTTTTTATGCTGTTTAAAACATCCTTAGCACTTTCTTGCATATCGGTGATTTCCGTCCTAACCTCGCTAATCAAAAGAAATGAATCTTTTTTATATGGGATCGCTACACTACTTATTATATTATCTCTATTTTTCTGAATACTTCGATAATAAATACAATGATACATAGAAGTATCTGCAGTGAACTTTGAGACATTTAAAAAAGTTTCCAAACTACCCACAAAATACATCGGGTTTCTTGTCACATCATATGTACCCCACAAAACAATATTCTTTGATGGAAACTTTATTTTTCTCTTTCGAAAAACAGACCTGACATCTTTTAAATCTATATACTTAGATCCGAGGTTTGCGTTCCCATAGAAATCAATCTTTAGTCCTAATGAATCATTTGTCAATTGATTCATTCCCCCTTGAGTAAACTTATTTAATTTAGCTATTGGTCTATTTACAGGTGTACAGCTAGAAAGAAAAAAAATAAATACCAAAATCTTACAGTGTATATTTAGTTTGAGATGAATCACAATTATAAGATTTTGGTTTAGAACATTTATTAACAGGACTTTGAATATTTACTCGTTAATATATGCATATCAGACGAAATTCACAATGATTTTATTAAATTAATTTAAAATATTAACCAATACTATGATGAATGAATTATTTGAATTTGAAATTTTAAAAGCTAGCAGAACCAGGTTATTACAATTAATAGAAACAGTTGATAATAACATATTATTTAAGATTCCAGAAAGCTTTAACAATAATATCGTTTGGCAAATTGGTCACTGTATCACTTCCCAACAGCGACATATGTATATGCGTAGTGGACTTCCAATGCATATATCACAGGATTTTATGGAAACGTTCAAAATTGGAACTGCACCGCGTACTTGGAAAAATACGCCAGACCTTGATGAAATAAAACATCTATTGCTTTATACAGTAAACCAACTTAGTAAAGATTTAGCATCGGGTATATTTGTTGAATACCAACCATTCAGCTTACCAATTGGCTTCTCCATCAATAATCACATCCAGGCGCTTCAAGCGGCTAACTTTCACGAAGCCGAGCACAGCGGAATAATATTAACTTACTTAAAACTTCTAAGGCAATGAGATGTTTCCAGTTTTCATAAAAGTTCTGAATTTGAAAAATTCACTAGAGCATCTCAAGAAATAAGGAACTTCTTATTTTGTTTTTTACTTTCATACAGGGGCCGTGGTTCGCGAATTGAACAACGATACGCATTCCGCTACAAATTGCTCAAACTTTCGGTCCGTATTTCGCATCACCGGGCCATGACCGAAACATATGATGGAGGGATTCAGTCCTGCCAACTTCTGAAGCGATCTAATATTGTGCTGTTGATCCGACGTGAATATTTTTGGAGGGAGCCCTAGGCCAGTCACTGTTGTGAGCAGGTTCATATTTGTAGCGGCATCCCCGATTATCAATACACCATCTCGCTCACGAAATAAAGAAATATGACCGCTTGAATGACCTGGAGTTTCTATGACCCGAAAGTTTCCGATGCTATCATTTTCAACGAGTGTACTGTCGACTTTGTGACCCTGTCCTGCCCAGTATTTTTGTTGAAGTTTTGCGATCCAATGTTTGGGATTTGGGTAGTCATTGGTTACCATACCTGTTTCTGTCCTAGCCACTTCATTTCCATGGCAAAGTAAAGGTATTCCAAACTCATCACAGAGCTGATCACTACAACCCTGATGGTCTGCATGCGCATGCGTAAGTACATGTTGGTGGACAGGTATTTTCTGAAGGGCATCCTTCAGCACATTGTATGAACTTCGTATCCCACAATCAACCAATACACCCTCTACAATATAGCAGTTGATACTGTTTCGTGGCATCAATGGAACATGGAACACTTCTTGGGCAATTTGATGTAACATAGCTTTTTTGTGCAAATCTATATCACTGAACAGAAATACATAAGGACATTTGTCCTATAATACTTTGGGGCTGTGTATTTGTCCCTTCGCCCGTGTAAGAGATCTCTGTGTAATGCCCAAATAGGATGCCAGGTCCTGTGTCGCTATGCGCTGAACAAGCTTGGGTTCATTCGAAAGAATATAGTGATATTTATCCAGAGCTGACTTATTATTGTAATTCAGGAGATATTGTTCCTTTTGGCTATATTCCCGTTCCATCACAGCTTGTATAACCTTGTGCCAAGAATTCACTTGACCAAGCAGGTATTGATAATCAGTATAGCTTATCCTATGGATTATACTATCTTCCACAGCCCTGATGCTCCTTCTGGATTTTTCCTGAGCGACAAACTCAGGGAATGAGGTTACAAATTCATTTTCAAATTTAAAGCAGGTTATATTTTCTTTACCTTCCTTGTCAATAGCATATGCTTTTACCGCACCACAGGATATGAATCCAATATGACGACAGGGTTCGTCCATATGAATAAAAAAATCACCCTTCTTCAAACCAAGTGATTTGAAGAACTGAACAGAAAAATTTATTTCGTCAGCAGACAACATCTCTATCGAGAATAGATATTTTTCAAGCACATCCGTCATATCATCTTATTTTGTCCTCTATTGCTGATCTTAAAAAATTTGGAGCCTATACCAAATCCGGCATACAAAATTAAGAATAATTGCATTAACACATTTGACTGCTAAAAAAGGCGTCATTACGACAAATTATTTATAAAATTTGGGATCAGAAAATTTCCTTCAAACGAAATCGGTTGCGTAATCTTGTAGCCTATAGGCTCATGCGCCAAGTGTTCGATCCCGGCCTTGGAATTACATAATACTTTGCTTTGATAATTTCTGAAATAACAATACCTTAATAAGGAACATTTCCTTTTCTTAATCTCAAAACAACATGTTGAATTTGAGGCAAAAGCAGCAGAATAATGATGACAAAAATCAAACCTGTCAACATCAGATCATAATAGTCCCTGATAGCGCGAGCCAATATTTGCTGACCGATCATTTGATTAAAATAGCCGGAAGATACTGTTTTTGACGTATACATATCACTGCCTGCATTTATGTACTGGTTTTGAATATGCAGTAAGGTAACAGGCAATTGAGGGCTGGTTTCGGTGAGCGATTCCCGCACCTTTTCCCTTACGGATGATTTTGCAAATAATTGAAGCTCATTATTAAGTGCCAGACTAGCTGTAAAGCCTATGAACCTTGAAAATATACCAATCAGAGAGGCATGGACGGCGATTTTGGAAGGCGCCGACGATGCCGCAAATGAAACAATCGGAACAAACAATACACCTGTTGCCACACCATAAATAAACATGGGCAGAAGGAAATCGGCTGTTTCGCCCTGTACAGAAACAAATAGTATCATATAGGCATAATATACTGCCATCAACCCAAAACCAACAATAATCATCCGGATCAGGTTATAGCCCATCAAGACAAATCGGGAAATGATAAACATACTCAAAACAGTTCCAACAATTACGGCAATCCATATCGGAATGGTACTCAGTGGATGGTTTCCTAAAATCGCTTCAAGATAACCATAGGCAAGCCCAGTACTTCCTTTAAAGATATAAAAGGTAAAAAGAAGCAAAAGCCCAATAACGAAATTCTTTGTTCTAAAGATCTGTAAATTGATTAATGGTCGCTTAAGTTTCAATTCTCTGCTAATAAAAAGAGAAAGAATAATTAAAATAACTAAACAAAGTGTACTGATTAATGAACTATCAAACCATCCCAATTGTCGTCCGTACACAAGGATGTATCCAACTATCAAGATAAAAGACACATAAAATAAATAGCCTATCCAGTCCACCTGATACAGAGGTATTTTTCTAGTAAACCGGGCCTTACTGTTCATGGTAAGTAAAACAACACCTGTCAGCATAATGACTACAATAATAAATCCGTAGAATATCCAGTTGAAATCAAAGAAATGAATGATGACACTGATATAGATGGAGTAAAATGGTACAGCGATTTGTATACTGCCATAAAGGAGACTATAAGCAATCACACGGGCACGTACAGACTGTAACCGTGGAAAAATAAGCTGTAACACAATTCCCGACATCAATGCACAGGTAATACCCTGCAAAAACTGACAGAAAACAAATAATGCCCAATCTCTGAAATAAAAACAGACCACAGCACATAGTGCATTTACCGCAAGTGCCAGCAGTAGATATTCCCTTGGTGCGAAATATTTTACGATTCTAAAATCCAGAGCCAGAAAGGCTACGGTAGAACCATAAATAACGACCATACCATATTGTACATCGGTAGCTTGTATTCCGTAAAAGCCCATCGCAGCAACCGGACTTCCGTAAAAGGCAAAACTAAACAGACTGCTCATGAGAATAGCAAATATGACGGACCTTGCCATCCATTCTGATACCCAGGATTTAAAAATTGGTATTTTATGTGCTTGCATCGTTAGTTTTTTAAAACGTAAACATTCGCATTCATTCCGGCAGAAAGCTTAGTTAATTTTTCGGACATATCGGTCAGTTTAATCCGAACAGGAATACGTTGGATGATTTTAACAAAATTACCGGTAGCATTATCTGGCGGAAGCAACGAATAACGGGAGCCTGTGGTTGGCGAAAGGGATTCGATTGTACCTGTGAATTTTTCATTTGGAAAAGCATCGACTTCAACAGATACCGCTTGACCGATTTTGAATTTCCCAATCTGTGTTTCCTTAAAATTTGCCATTACCCACTTTTCCTCGGCTCTGTTCACCAAGAATGCCAAAGTCTGTCCGGGCTGTATCAGTTGTCCTGCCTGAATGGTCTTCTTCCCAATTTGTCCATCAAAAGGTGCTGTGATAACGGTATATCTAATGTCCAATTCTTGTCTTTCGAGAAGTGCTTCTTTTATCTTTATCTCTGCCTCTATGGCATTGCGCTGTACCCTGAAATCGTTTAGTTTAGATTCGGCGACCTGTAAAGAAGCTTTTGTCTGGTCATAATCTGATTGGGTGATGGATAAAGTAGCACTGATGTTGTCGAATTTTTGTTGTGTGGTCGATTCGTCCGCCAGTAGATTTTTATACCGGTCAAATTCTTTTTGCTGCTGATTCAATCGCGCTCTAGCACCTCCCAATTGGGCTTTGATGACTGCAATACTTTTAACCTGCGTTCCTTCGCTTGCCGCCAAGATCGGTAATTTTGCCTGTGAGCTCATGAGTTCTGCGGACGCAGCATCTCTTTTCAGCCCGTACTCATCCAATTCAATCACCACAAGTGTATCGCCCTTTTTAATCTGCTGATTGTCCTTATAATATATTTTACGGATATAGCCCCCTACTTTTGCGTTTATCGGGGAAAGATAGGCATCAATCTGAGCGTCGTTGGTCTGTTCATAGCGATATCCCTCAAAAAAATAAGCTACTGCCCAAATAATGATTCCTACGAATAATGTGATACCAAACCATTTGGTTAAGCTTACAACAATTTTATCTGTTTTATTTTTGTTCATGATATTTGTATTAAAGAATTCCGATAATTGCCAATAGCCTGATATGCGTAAGTTTGACGTTTGTTTGTGCCGTTGTCAGATTAAACTTAGCTTCCAGTAAAGCATTTTCGGCTTCTAGAAGATCGGTAAGAAGTGATTCCTGGTTTATGTAGCTACTTCTGATAACACGAACAGTTTCGGCGGTTTTAATGATATTTTGCTCCGCTGTTTCCATACTCTCCAAAGCCTGTTGCCGCTGCAAATAAGCTTCTTTTACCTGAAGATAGATTTCATCTTTTTTAATGTTCGCTTTTTCTCTTGCCTCATTACTGACCACTTGGGCATGAGCGATGGAATGCTTGCTTTTGTATAGATTATCGATAGAAAACTGGACTTTAACCCCTGTCTGACCAAATCCCCATAAATCATTAGAATACGGATAGAATGAAATCTGCGGATAGGTGTAATTGTAAGTTGAATACAAGGAGACTTTAGGTAACAGCATCGCTTTTACCTGCTTGATGTTCATTTCGCTCAATTTGACAGTGCTATAGGCGATCTTGTATGCCGGCGATTTGTTAAAAGCGATGTCTACATAATCCTCATAGTCACCTTCAGTGATAGCGCTTAACTCGATTGTATCTTGGTATTTTATTGCCAGCTCAGCATCATTTTCACGCCCCATCAGGATATTGACCTGTTGTTTAGCGATTTCAATCTTCTTCGTAACATCAGAAAGGCTGAGCTCCAGTTGAGCTAATTTTACGGAGGTTCTCAATACATCGCTCTTTAGCACAGTGCCGTTTTTATGCAGGCTTTCTACGAGTGCCAGTTGTTTTTTTTCTGCGCCGATTTCTGCATCAAGAAAATCATGGAAATGCAGAAACTTGTATAGATCAAAGTAAGCCGCTGCAACATTATATTTTACACTGTGCTTTTGCAGATCAACTTCATATTGTATGCGTACCGCTTCTTCCTTTTTCATGACAATGTTTCTTTTGTCTTTACCACCATTGTAAAGATTGACGTTCAGGTTGTAACCCACGCCATAACCATAACCTTTTACAGGCACATCCTGTGGAGAAGAAAATAATCCATTGTCATAGATCAGGAATTTGGAATTGAGTTTTGCATCTCCACCAACCGAAAGTTCCGGCAACAAACGGTCTTTCGCTTCCAATATTTCTAAATTGCTCTGCTGGAGATGTAGGTCGGATAGTTTCAGTTGACGGTTATTTGTTTCGGCTACTTTCCAAATTTCTTCCAAACTTAATACCCGCGCATTTTCTATATGCTGGGCATAGAGTGATTGTACAAATAGGGCTAACAATATGCCCAAAATAGGGACTGTTCTATATTGTTTCATCGGTTTTCTTTATATATTTCTTTCCTTTTACTAGCCATGGTTTTACGATCTTTTTCAATTCATCAAAGGCAAAAGTTAAATCTACCATTGGCATAAAAGCATAGTTATACCCATAAGCAAACCAGAAGATATATGCACTGTCAATTTCTTCATCTGAATGATGTGATTTATTATCAGATTTTTGAGCTTGTGTTTCAAGTTTAAAATCTTTGTGAGATGTTATAATTTTATATTTCATAATGACTTTACTATTATTTACACGGCAAAATTATCCAGCATGGCGAAGTATGGTTTCATATAATTAGCCTAATATTTATTAAATTTGGCCACATGGAAATTCTTAGTCAAATAATACATATTGTTGATCAAAACCCTGATTCAATCCTCGTGATGCGACAGCAAACGGAGCAGCGTTTGCCTGCTCACCAGCACAATAAAGCTCAGTTGTTATTAGTTTATGGCGGGATTGCTTACTTGCAGACTGACGAAAAGGACTTCTATATTCCCTCAAATCATTATATTTGGATACCAAAAAATTATCGGCACAACCTGATGTTCAATACGCAGGACCTGTTTATTATCAATATCTATTTTCCGGAAGAAAGTGCTGGTAATTTTTATGAGGAATTGGGCATTTATCCAGTGAGTAAGCTCCTGGCAGAAATGCTCTCATTTAGTGAGAAGTGGCAAGGTGATTATTACAAAGGTTCGTGGGAGTATGAATTTTTAAATACGCTGAAAGGCGTATTATCAAAAGAAAATCTCAAAAAATTCTCCATACAACTTCCTACAACAGACGATCAAAGGCTCAATACCATAATCGACAGTTTTAGAAATCGGTTAAATGAAAATCTAAGTTTAGCGATGATTGCTCAGCAATCAGGAATGAGTGTTCGCAGTCTCACCAGATTATTCCAGCATAAATTGCACATTACATTTGTTCAGTACTTAAAAATGCTACGAATTATTAAGGCAATGGAATTAATCAACGATACAGATTTCAATATGACTGAGATTGCCTACGAGATTGGCTATTCAAATATAGCGGCTTTTAGCAATAACTTTTATCTGCTCACCAATATGAGACCTACGGAATTTAAAACGAAATAGCCTCTTTCCATTATGCAAAGCAACAATTGGTTCAACAAGTTTAAAAACATTCAGCGAAAAAGAACATTTTTGTTAATTACATTATTTACTATTTTTCACCATATAAGCTCTGCTCAAAAAGATCCGCAGTTTAGGGAAGCACTTTCAACCATGACAAAAGCGTCTATTTCCGGAGATATCGAAGGTATTCTAAGTCAAACATCGCCCCGTATAATTGAATGCATGGGCGGCATTGAGCAAGCAACAAAGGTGACCAATGAACTTTATTCTTCTCTTATAAAATACGGGGTTAAAATTGATTCCATGATTAACTATGTCGATATGGATATCTCGAAGATTGATGGAATAGCGTATTGCTTTATTCCCCAAGTACTGGTCATGTCCATGCCCGAAGAAGACAAAATGGCGATCATCCTCAATCGATAGCATCTTTATCGATACAGCATCTTTTATTTTAAACGATTGAAACTTAGTTTCGTTTATAAGATATTGGTTGCGGTTTCAGCTGGAGCAGTGCTTTTTATTCAGAAGAAAGCGATTGCGCACTTTCGCTACAACCGCTTTCTGTGGTCTGTTCGATTAATTCTCGTAAATCACACCTTCGTAGCAAGCGCTATAAAGGTCTTTTAGGTCCTGTAGGCTAGGCTTACGCGGGTTAAAGCCAGTACATGGATCTTGCAAAGCATTTTGGGCCATATAATCCAGATTTTTTTCCCAGTCTTCCTTGGAAATGCCAAATGCCTTAAGGGAGCCAATATTGTTGACCGCAGCTCTTAGTTTTTCAATTTCCTGTGCCAATCCTTCGGCCGAATCTCTACCGACAAGTTTAGCCAAATCAGGATATCTTGTTGTAGCTGTCTGATTAAAACGGATCACATTAGGCAAGAATATCGCATTGGAAGCTCCGTGAGGGACGCCGTAGAGTGCACCTGCCTGATGCGAGAGAGAGTGGACAATACCCAACCAGGCATTGTTGAAAGCCAGTCCGCCCATAAAAGATGCATCGTGCATATTTTGGCGTGCTTTAATGTTTGTCGGGTTATTGACCGCCTCTTCCAGATTTTCGAAAACAATTTCCAGTCCCCCTTTAGCCAAGGCATCGGCATAGTTATTTTCGATGTTGGACACATAGGCTTCCACACAGTGTGTAAGAGCATCTAAACCAGTATTGGAGGTAATATGTGCAGGCATCGTGGCACAAATCTCTCCATCGACAATAGCGATATCCGGCGTCAATTCATACGATACGATTGGATACTTCACTCCTTTTTCCCGATCAGTGATCACAGCCAATCCTGTGGTTTCCGTACCTGTACCGCTTGTTGATGGAATGGCAATGAATTTAGCCTTTTGACGCAATGTTGGAACGTTAAAAGGTTGGGTCATCGCTTCAAAATTTGCATCGGGATATTCATAAAACACCCACATCATCTTTGCCGCATCAATTGCCGAGCAACCTCCTAGACCGATGACCCAATCAGGCTGAAAATCAGTCATCACTGCAGCACCTCGAAGGCTTGTCGCTGATGATGGATCTTCTTCGACACCGTCAAAAACAGCAGTTTCCAATCCTGCTTCGGTCAAATAACTTATGGCACGGTCCAAAGTTCCGCTTTTTTTCATGGATTGACCACCAGTTACGATGATGGCTTTTTTTCCAGTTAGATTTTTCAATTCCGACAATGTACCAGTCCCGTGGAATACTTCGCTGGCAACAAATAACTTGCTCATATATTTTACATTAAATTTCTGATGCAAAGTTACTATGCCCAAGAAGCCAAATGTTATACTTTACTTACGATATGATATACATTTGATCCAATACAACAGCAGGATAAAACCATATCAAATCACATAATAGACTTAAGTCTTATACATTTGCGCCAATTGCTGCTGCAGATTGGTTGGCGTTTCATCCAGTTTGGCGCGCACAAACTTGTTCAGTGCCGCAGGTGAATTGAATCCGAGTTCAAAGGCAATCTCTTTATGCGAATAGTTGGATAACAGCAGCAGTTGTTTGATTTCATTCATAATCCGCGCATGAATGGTTTCTATGGAGGTCAGTCCTGCAATCTTGCGGGTAATTTCATTTAACTTTTTTGGAGACAGCTGTAATTTTTCTGCATACCAGCTCACGGTACGCTCCGTTTTATAATGCCTTTCCAACAATTCCAGAAATTTACCATAGATCTTTGCGTTTTCATTGCTGAGCTGGCTGTTTCCCCATTTAGTATGGACAAATTCCACCAATTTGAGTAAGATGATTTTGATGTAGAAACGCGCTTGCTCCTTCTTGATCGATGTTAAATCCTGATATGATTTTTCGACCTGCTCCAGCAACATCTCTATTTCTGAGGTTTCTGCCTCGGGCAATTCAATATGATTGAGCTTTACGGAGATATTGTAGTTGTAAATACTCAATTCGTTTTTCAGGATATCCGAACAGAATAGTACTTCGTCAAACAGGATCAATTTGCCTTCAAAGTCGTCGCTTAGCAACTCTTTGGCGGAGAGCTGACCGGGAAAGATGACACATATATGAGGTGCATTGACGGTATAACGGCGGTCTTCCACCTGCAGATCGAGCCGACCTTTTTTGACAAACAAAAGGCAAAAATGGTCTTTTGTATGAGGTTCTCTATAAGCGGCGAGGGCTTCCCTGTCCAGATCAAAAATATGAAAAGGGGTGATTGCCCTTTCAGCTTTATATTGTATATCTTTTAGATGATAAACTATCATAGAGGCCATGATAAGCATTTATTCTGAATTCGTCAAATTTACTTTTTCGTCAAGCGAGCGTGAATAGAAAGCCTATTTTCTCCTTCACATCAGAACATCCGAAGCTCTTCAATGAACGTTATCCAGTGAGAATCGTTCCTTAATTTTAAAAAAAAAGGACTAATCTTTCGACTAGCCCCTTAACTAAATTATAAACGAATCCTTTATGGATCGGAGTATACTTTCTAAAAGCCCAATCCCTAAACCTAAGCTTAAAAATGGCCAGGCCTTAAACCTGACCATACAATTAAATCAACCGAAACTAAACTTCCTAAATTGAATCGATCGTCAATAAATAGACAAATGCTTGAAGTGATTGGTTTGATAAAAATAAAAAAAGGTCGAGTTTAGCACTGAGATAATACAGCCGTTTATTTAGGTTGTTTTTGCACTAAATACAACGTTATATTTGAATTTCTTAACTTTGTTCTATGGGAACAAAAATAGTCCGAAGTGTCTCTGAATTCAATAGTGAACTGAGATTGCAGGGTTTTAAAGCATTTCAGATTGAGGATGACAGTAATGCTACACGTGTTTATAGTCGTAAAGATTTCTTTAAAATATGCCTTACAACTGGTAAAAGTAAGATTCATTACGCAGATAAAAGCTTTGAACAAGAAGGCACGATACTATTTTTTGGGAACCCGCATATCCCCTATTCCTGGGAAACCATTTCTACGACCTATGCAGGTTATACATGCTTGTTTTCGGAAGACTTTTTAAGACAGGCCGACCGCGCGGAAAGCTTGCAGCAATCGCCGTTCTTTAAAATCGGAGGTACGCCGGTCTTAAAAATCACGGAGGATCAACGCTTGTTCCTTAACACACTTTTCGAGAAGATGATCGAAGAGCAAGAAAGTGACTATACGTTTAAAGACGAACTCATACGCAATTACATCAACTTGATCATTCACGAAGCCCTTAAACTTCAACCGTCAGAAGTGTATACCCCTACCAAGAATGGTACAGCACGTATCGCATCGGTGTTTTTGGAACTATTAGAACGTCAATTTCCAATCGAAACACCTGCAAGTCCGCTCAAAATGAGAACAGCGCAAGATTATGCACAAAACCTCAACATCCATGTCAACTATCTGAATCGTGCTGTAAAAGAAATTACGGGCAAATCTACAACGACGCTGATTTCAGAAAGAATCCTAACAGAAGCTAAAGCCCTGCTGTTGCACACAGACTGGAATATTTCAGAAATAGCCAGCGCACTGGGATTTGAATATCCTACTTATTTCAATAACTTCTTTAAAAAACTGACGGGAACAAACCCGAAATCGCTCCGGGAATCTGAGATTTGAAATTCTTAAGTTTTAGTTTGATAATCGTTAACACCTCCCCTTTATACTGATCTACCTTTGTATCTGTAATAATTAATGTAATACAGATATGAAAATAGCATTAACATTATTGGTCTTGTCTTTCCTGTTTTCTGATAGGACTTCCGCGCAGCATGTACAATCAAACCAAAATTTAAAACCGATGAATAGTTCGTCAGATCATTATACTTTTCAATTAAGCGATAAGGTAACCCGCAAAAAAGTAAGTTTTAAAAACCGTTATGGCATCACACTTTCTGGCGATTTATACATCCCTAAAAACACAGACAACAAAGTGTTATCTGCACTTGCCATCAGTGGCCCTTTTGGTGCAGTGAAAGAGCAATCTTCTGGATTGTATGCCAACCAAATGGCGGAAAGAGGATTTATTGCCTTGGCGTTCGACCCTTCCTACACTGGTGAAAGCAGCGGTTCACCTCGTAACGTAGCATCGCCAGATATCAACACCGAAGATTTCAGCGCAGCTGTAGACTTTCTAGGGTTGCAGAAAAATATTGACAGGAGCAAAATCGGAATCATTGGCATCTGTGGATTTGCTGGCTTTGCATTAAATGCAACGGCAGTAGACAAACGTATAAAAGCAGTAGCAACGACCAGTATGTACGATATGACGCGCGTCATGTCAAAAGGCTATAACGATGTGATAACTGCTGCGCAACGTACACAAACATTGGAACAATTAGGCCTGCAGCGCTGGAAAGATGCCGAAAGCGGATCTTACGCATCTTCAACAAACAATTTACCGGAAAAATTGACTGGCAGTGAGCCTCAGTTTGTCAGGGAATATTTTGATTATTATAAAACAGCTCGTGGATTTCATCCTCGTTCTATCAATTCAAATGCTTCATGGACGGGAACTTCCCCCCTGTCGTTTATGAATATGCCGATTCTCTCTTATATCAAGGAAATTGCACCTCGCCCCATGCTAATCATTGCAGGTGAAAATGCTCATTCAAGATATTTCAGTGAAGACGCTTATAAAGCTGCTACCGAACCAAAGGAGCTAATGATTATCCCCAATGCAGTTCATGTTGACTTATATGATCAATTCGACAAAATTCCATTCGATAAACTGACAGCATTCTTTATCGCTAATTTAAAATAACGTACTTATTTCATTAAATTACATATAAAATTTAACTAGCTATTCCATGAAAACATCAGATAATACTTATCAGAAAGATATTTTTGAACGATTGAAAAAGAATAAAAATATTTCTTCCGATGATCCCCAAGAATACCGTTTGAAGCAAGCTTCTTTTGCTACAAAAGCATTATTGGTGCCTATGAATAATTCGGCTGATCCCAATGAGATAAGAAATCTATTAAGTCAGATTACCGGTTCAGCTATAGATGAAAGTACAACTGTATTTACACCATTATATATCAACTATGGCAAGAATACAACGATAGGAAAAAATGTCTTCATCAACTTTGACTGTGTTTTTTTGGATTTAGGTGGTATAATTATAGAAGATGATGTGTTAATCGCTCCCAAAGTGAGTTTATTAACAGAAGGCCATCCAATTGAGGCTGAAAACAGACAATCGTTAAATGTGGCTACGATCCATATCAAAAAGAATGCCTGGATCGGGGCAAATGCAACAATCCTGCCCGGTGTTACAATCGGAGAAAATGCTGTGGTAGCAGCTGGCTCCGTTGTCAGCAAGGACGTACCGGATAATACAGTTGTCGGTGGAATTCCGGCAAAAATCATTAAAAACATATAATAAAGAATTCAGATCATCTTTATATCGGATGGTCTTTATGAAGACCAAATTGCAAACTATATGAACGGGTTATTCGTTATCCCAATTATGGCGATAAGTTTATTCGCCTGCAACACTAAAACAGATCATACAATGAACACAGCAGAAATATTTCCCAAAGGGGAACCATTGCCTAAGGAATGGTTTACTGGAAATGCATTTTTAACCCCTTTGGTAGCAAAGGATAAAAACAATGATTTCTCGGCAGGTAGCGTAACTTTTGCACCTGGTGCGAGAACAAACTGGCATACACATCCTAAAGGCCAGGTTTTACTGGTAATCGAAGGAAATGGACTCTATCAGGAGAAAGGGAAACCGGCACAAGCAATCAAAAAAGGTGATGTTGTCAATATTCCTGAGAATATAGAACACTGGCACGGCGCAACTGCTACTACGAAAATGGTACATGTTGCCATCACTAATTTTAAAGAAAATGTTCAGGTTACTTGGCTAAATCCCGTAACAGAAGAAGAATTCAGTTTGGCCAATAAATAATGAAGCTTTCCCACTATTTAATTTTACCATCAATCGGTTCTGACGAAAGCCTTTGAAGAACTGCAACAAAATGATGTCGATTCGATCAGCAATATTGCGTTAAAATACGGATATGGTAGTACGCAAGCTTTTTCAACGGCTTTTCAAAAACAATTTGGAATGCGCCCCAGTCAAATAAAGTAAGTAGTATGTTTATTCAAATATTCTGCTTTTAAACAAATCTTTCATTTTGTTAAAGTCCTGTTTAGGCTTTTTACAGATATAAATCGTCTGCAGCACCCAACCTTCGCTACTTGCATAGGGGCTATACAACTTTCGTACAGGAACAACTTCTTCAAAAAAAGGATAAAAGAAGTCATCACTGGTATCGTTATAACAAATGGCAATCACCGTTTGGGGCATTTGCCCCAATGGTGACCAGCTATAGAAACTACCATGATAACAAAAAGCATTCGGGAGCCCAAATGTACTCTTCATCAGTTCAACCGCACCGGCCTGCGAGTAATGTTTGCCCCAAATAAGACAACTTGTTTTTTCATTAAGGGGTAAACTGTCGTATACTGAGTGTAGTTCATGCATGCTCGTTTCCCATTTTTGCTTGGTAATATACTCTTGCATAGGAAGAATCTCCTTACCATTTTTTACATTTTTAGGAAAATATTTATGAATCCGATCCATATAATGTGCATAAGAATATATAGGTAGACCAAATGGTATCAAAACAGTTCCAAGTAATAAAATGACACTCAGTGGAATTAACAACCATTTTCTCTTTGGCAGAATGATATGTTCAAACAAAATACCACAAAAGGGCAATAACGTAAGAACAATCGGGAAAAAGTAATAAGCTTTACCCTTTGAATAGGCCAAAAATACAATAGACAGTAGAATTGAACTCGCTATAGGCCTATAATAGTGCTTTGTTTTTTGACCACCCCAGATAAAAATCAATGTAGGGATAAGCATAATGGCTGTAATAGGATTGACATCTAAAAAAAGTCCAAAAACAATTTTGCTGAAAGTTAGTTCATCCAATTGCGTCTCATAAAGCCTAGCAAACATCTGCAACGCTGGAAAATTGTTCGCATATTGCCATGCAATATTTGGCAATAAAATAAGAAGAGCAACGACCATACATTGCCAGTACCTGGCAGCTACTAAAGCCTTTTGAATTCTCCGAAAGAACAGTAGCGCGGCAATGCCCACCAAAAAAAACAGTGCATCATATTTCGTAAGAAAAGCAAGGGAAATAAAGACCGTTAAATACCAGAGGTATTTTCTGTCTTCATATTTTACAAACCTCACCAACTGATAAAATGAGATCAGCCAAAAACATTGGCTAAATACAACCGGCTGAAACGACTGCTGTGACCCTCCGAAGCCCGGCGATATCAATAGGCAGGATAATGCGATAGCGGTGGCTATACTCCCCCCTCCAAGTTCAAATACGGTCTTACCAAGGTAGATGACGATGAGTATTGTCGCGATATGTGGAAAAAGATGATGAATGAAGACCGATTGAGCGTGAAACAAATTTTGGATAAATGCCAAAACTCCTATGACAGGCGGAAATTCCATATAGCCAAAGGCCAGATGGTTTCCAGTTTCTATATGTAGCAGTTCGTCGCCCTGAAAACCTGAATGGAAATCGGCTATAATGTGAAGTGTCAGTTTAACGAGACAGAAAATGATAATAATAATCCGGGTGCTTTTAGTCATCAATTGGTATGAGGTATTTTAAATATTGTCTTGAGTCATTCCTAATTTATAGATTTTAAATTTAGAAGATTCATCAATGTATTGCAGAGCCAAGTGTTTTCACAACTGAGCCAAAGTATTCTTTACACGCTCACGGTTTGGTTTAGATACTGGTATTTTCTCACGGTTTGTCAATAGTAAAGTCCCGCCATCTTCCTTAAGCCAACTTTGAATATACCTGGGATTGATAAGGTGACTTTGGTGTGTCCGAATAAAGCTATGCGGGATTAATATATCGCTGTATTCTCTTAGTGATTTTGAAGAAGTTATTGTCTCTTCATTTAGTAAGTGGAAAACGGTATAGGTATCGTCTGCTTCACAACGTACAATATCGCTAATGAGTAAGTATCGAGTTTCGTTTTGAAAAGCAAGTGCTATCTTCTTAGGCAACCTTTGTTTTGATGTCAGCTGTTGAACCAAAAATTCTACCTGTAAATTTTGTGCTATTGTACTTACTTTTTTGCGAGCCTTTTCAACGGCCAATTTGAGTTCGTCGATATCAATAGGCTTTAGAAGATAATCCAATGCTGCATGTTTTATGGCCTGTATACCATAGTGATTATATGCTGTAACAAAAATCACCTGAAAGTCTATCGTTTCAAAATTCTTAAGCAGGTCAAAACTTGTTTGACGTCCCATTTCTATATCAAGAAATACCAAATTGGGTCTATTATTTTTAATTGAGCTCGCTGCTTCATTAATCGTATTTGCGATTGCCACAACTTCAACATCGGGGCAATACTTAGCCAATAATGCCTTTAAATTTTTGGTGTTTGAAATTTCATCATCCACTAAAATAGCACGTATCATCATAACCAATTTTTAAAAATTAAAGATACGCATGTTCCAGTATTCTTAGATTCTGTATTTATGAAAATATTTGTCTCCGGATGCAATTCATTCCAAAGCTGTATACGCTCATTCGTCAACTTGATTCCTAATCCGAATGATGCATGTGCGACATCATAGCCCCGACCATTATCTATTATAGCTATCATCATATCACTCTCCCTCCTCTCAAAATATAAGCCGATCTTTCCTCCTCCCTTCAATTCTGATATTCCATGTTTTATGGCATTTTCAACCAGCGGCTGTAGGAGCATTGTCGGTATTTCGATATTATTGGGATCAAGATCGTTAACATTTATCCCATATTCGAAGCCAAATCGTAGCTGTTCCATCTGAAGATAATCAGTTAAGAGATCTCGCTCGTCCGCGAGTATATTCACCAATTCACTGTCCAGCACATTTCGGGTGAGACGGGCAAATTTGCTTAAATACCTATTTGCATTGTCCACATCATTGTTATTTATAAAACTCTGAATACTAGCAAGTGAATTAAAAAGAAAATGAGGATTGAGTTGCGCCTGAATCGAGATCAGTTTTGTTTCCGATATTTTTTTATTTAAACTCTGTTCTCGGATTTTTTTTCTATTTCTTCTACGCTGTACATAAATTAGAAGAAAGCTTATAATGCTAAAGATAATAATTAATGAAAGAGACCACATGATCATATCTTTCATAGAGAAAATTCTATCAATTTGTATTTTGACATTTTGTCTGAAACTAGACGATTCCATCTCTTTCTCCGTCATCTTCTCTAATTCTGGTCGAATAATGATTTCATACTCTCCCGAATTTTTGAAATTCTCCCGGCCTATTGAAATATTCGGTTGCTCTATTCCATCTACAGTGTAAAAACTGTAATTCCAGGAGTTACTCTTAAATACAACCTTACCAGTTTTCTTTTCTTTTACCAATAATGAGTAAATGGAACTGTAATCATTTTTTTTAACAGCAACCATCAAACCCTTAACATCCTTGTCGAAGATAATTTTCGACGCATCTGTTTTCATTTCGACCGCTGATCTATTTGATCTATCAATTACCTCTCTTCCAAGAAAGATAATTTCAGTTTTTGGGATCAACGTGTTATAGATAATAGCGGTTCCCTGTTGTGAAGGATTTTTTTCGTTATATAAGGTTACAGAAATGTTCTTATTTCGAATCTCCGTTATTGGCAATTCTGCTATATATCCAAATATGCCATGCTTTTTGAAGGTCAGATCTTCTAAGCGTCCGGATAACAACGTATTTTTTAAATCATCGACAATAGCAAAACGATAGTTCTTTATGCCTGTAAGTAGTTTAGTTCGAATTTTAAATTGTACCCTATTTCCATTGTTGACATAAGTCAGCGCTTTGTTACTGATATTGGGAAAACTGTTTGCATAGCTCCTAATTTTACTCCAGGTATCGAAGGAGGCTCCGACGCTTATTCCTCCAATATCGATACTTCCTAAATAATATTCTACCTTTTTATCTATAGGATACTGCTCGTCCTTGCTGCTGACCTGAGCAAAAATTGGTATCCAAAAGAATATAGCGATTAGTAAAAACGTGTTTTTTTTCATGATTTTTAGTTTACACTTACAAAACTCCCTAATTATTAAATTAAAAAAAATGCAAAAACAGTATTGCGCTCCGCTCACTTGGTAAACTATACTCCAGGGTCAGGATTCAATCTTTTTTAGTCGATATTTTAAACGTTTTGTTGGTTTGTCCCTAATGGGGTATGGAAAGTTGCAAATCTGTTATCTTCCAAGTTGAGGCAGCTTCCTCCCCTGGATCGGTAACTACATATGCAATTCAAAGACGGATAATATAATTACTCGGCCTTATTAAAGTCTTTCAGCTCAAAGTAACAATCTTCACAAACAAGTTTGATCTTCGCAAATTCTTCTGAGTCTTCGTTCCAACCATTATATTTCATTCTGACCCTTTCACATTCATCGCACCAAGCTGCAAAATCATCTTCTTCATCAAGTTCCATCCCTTTATAGGTGTCGAAACTTTCTTCAAAACCTTTAGGATTTTTCAGATCAAGATGCTGGCATATAAATGCTGGTCTCGACAAGCCATGGATTTTACATGTTACTTTTGCCTGGTTGAAATGGACAACTTCCCGAGAATTTTCATCCAGAACAGCAGTGATCAGGAAATAACTTTGGAGCTTTTCTGTGCTTACCCTATAAAGCCCCATGCCATCCAACATATCCAAAGAAATCGCCGCAAACTCCCAACAATCGAATTCATCTGCCGGGAAAGTTCCTTCTGTCAATTTGGTATAATTGTTTTTGATTCCAAAATCTTTAACAGCAAGTATATTCCCTTTATTGGGTTCGACACTATGCTCATTGAACCAGCTCCACATCCATGTATCTGATGTAAACGAAAAAGTACCTATCGGAATATATTTTAGATAAATCTGATCTTCATCGTTATTGTATAACCTTAGAAGCGCAAGTTCAGCGTCATAATACCATTGCTGATAGTTGCCTAGCTCAAACTGCGCTCTAAATCTTTCCTGGATCTGTATAAGTTCCTGACATTTTTTACCAGCAAACTGTTCATAATCTGTTTTTTTCAACCTTTTACATTTTAAATTTATAGCAGTTAAGAAAATATTTCTATCACATTATTTAGGAATCGATATAAAAATGATAAAAATAGATAAGCGCAGCAATACTTGTATGATATATTTAAGATCGTTTTTACCTTATCTTAAATGTTGTCACTACAAAACCATGATCAGAAGGGTATAAAATTTCTTTACCGTTCAGTTTGATTGGCTCATTAAAGAACACCTTATAAGACTCAGATTTTAACACTTTTAACTTTGGGCTTTTGTAAAATATATAATCTATCCGATGGTCATCATTTTCCCCTTTCGTATGCCATGTAATACCTGGATGTGTGATGGGATTGGGGTTCAAGGTTCTATAAGTATCCACCAGTCCAATATCGGCCAATACTTTTGTTGAATACCAGGGAACCACCAGATTATTATGTATTTTCTTAGTATCCTTGCCCCAATCCAAATGAGACGGCGTATTGAGGTCTCCACCAAGAATCATAGGAATTGAATCCGCTTGTGCAGCATATTTTTTTAGATAGGGCAATACCTTTTGTATCATTTCATATTTAGCTCCCGATCTTTCCCAAATAAGAAGTTCGGCAGCTGTTTTACCCAAATTTTCGGGCTCGTTTTCCCATGGTAAATAATGAAACCAATTCGAGAATAATCTAATTTTCTGCTTGTGGATGATAACTTCTCTTCCACCTAGATAAAATGGAAATTCAGTGTCAATCCGTTCACCAAAAGGGTACTTAGATATGATGGACAAATTAACACTCTTATCATTTAAAGCTGTTCCTTCGGGAGCAATTAAATGAAAATTGTACCCTAAGGAATCGGCTATTTCTTTACCGGAACCGTAAGTTTCCACCATCAATATGATGTCCGGATTTATTTCTCTTATAATCTGTACCGCATGGGCTTTGCCATCCTCACTATCATTTGCTCCGTGCAATATATTCCATGACATCACCTTGAAGATTTCAGCTTGCTTTCGGGCTTCGCAGTTAAAGCAAAGAAATGTTAATGTTAAAAAGAAAATAGTAAACTTCATGTCGTGTCTTTATTAATTTATAGATTTCAAATTTAGAAGATTCATCAATTTATTGCAGGGCCAATATTAAAAAATAAATATGTACAAACGGTGCCGATATCTTATTGTATCCGGCCGCTTTCGCTTTCGAGAGCCGATTTACGATTACGTTGATCCTTAGTCGCTCCACTGCTGAACCTATAGTTGAAACTCAGACGTACCTGTCTTGATTCGTAGTAGCCATAACTTGATGAAAGCAGTCCTGGTAAATTTTGCGTGTATTTAACTTGGTTACCTTTATAGATGTCGGTGATAGCCAGTCGTATTGTTGCTTTGTCTTTTAATACAGATTTTTGGAACGCGATGTCCGCTTGACTAACCGGTCTACTGATGGTATTGGCCCCACCGAGTCGTTTTGAATTGTAGACCACCGAAACTTCTGCCCTCATCTGAAAGGGGAGTTTGAAGGTCTGAAGGAGACCGGCTCGTCCCGCAGTCTGCCTCAAGTTGAGATTTTGGTACTGGTCAAAGGAAACGTCATTATAGATATAATACAACAGGCCATTGAAAGTCATGTCCCACCAGGGCCTAGGCGAATAAGTCTGCGTCATGGACAGGGACCAATGTTGCTGTGTCCCCACATTTTTACTGATCATCATGATTTTATCCTGTTCCAGTGTATCGGTTACTTTTGCATTCAATTGGTCTGTATAGGCATAGTTTATGCCTATTATTGTCGAATTTTTCACGGAATAAAGTAACGAAAACCTTTGGGTCAATGAAGGTACCAGGAAGGGGTTCCCTTTCCAGAATGAAAGCTCGTCAAGCATATATACAAAAGGATTAAGATCCTGATATGCTGGCCTTTCTATACGTTTGGCATAAGACAAAGACAGCATCTGTTTAGCAGTCAATTGTGTGGCAATGGAAAAAAAGGGGAAAAAGTTAGTAAACTTTCTATTGATATGCTCGTTGAGACCTGTCCCATACTCCTGATAAAGTAGAGTACCATTGGAGCTAGCATATTCTAGTCGCAGCCCGCCCTGTAGAGACCAGGCACCAATGGACCGTTTGTAGTCAACATACACACTGCTGATATGCTCATCGAAGTGGAAATCATTTGAACGTCTATTGTCTAGGCTATCTTCCGATTGTCTGACATGGTAAAAGTTTGCATTATTTTTCGAGCCTACTGCGGAGTATTTGGCACCTGTTTCCAACTTCCCACCCCACAACCGTGTTGCATAGTCCATCTTTAATCCTTTTAGATCAATATCGATATCATTAAGAGTACGGTAAAGATTTTCGTCAGTAACGACATACTGATTGTCACGGTAAATATTTGACTGCAGGTTTTTGTTCCATTTACCGAAGAGACCGTAATCGGCATCAATATTTAGACTATGCCCTATTGTATCTTCGTATTTGTAGTTCAGGTTAAAATTGTAGCGTTTCGTATTCTGCCCGTAATAATCGTTAATGGCATCCAGCGTTTCCTCAACCGTGCTGGAAGGCGGTGTTGTAATGGCTGTAGCGGTATTGGTGAGACCTCCTCCAAAGATAAAATTGCCATTTGCCAAAAAACCGACCGTATTCTTTTCGTCAATAAAATAGTCGACCCCGACTTGAGCCGCCATTTTCTGACGTTTGTCCACGTCGATCGTATGGCTGTCATACGACTTTCCATTTTGCTGGCGATCCGTACCATAGAGGTAATTGTAATACCCCAATGTATGATTGTAAGTTCCATAGACATTAATCCTATTAACCCGATAGTTAAATGCAAGGTTTTCCAATTGTTTGGGACTGACACCATAGGCAAAGGCCGTGGAAATGTTTCCATTTAATCCTTTTGTCTGATTTTTTTTGGTTTTGATATTGATTATACCTGCAGCTCCAGTGGCATCATATCTGGCACTTGGATTATTGATAATTTCGATGGATTTTAGGTTATTGGATGACATCGATTTCAATATATCACTAAGTTCTTTTCCTGAAAGAAAAGTTTGTTTTCCGTCCAGAAGGATCTGTACCCCACTTTTCCCATTGAGTGTAATGTCTGTATCGTTTTCTATCTGCACACCAGGGGATCTCTTCAAAGCATCGAAAGCTGATATATCCTGTGAGCCTATGCTATTCTCTACATGATAGACGACTGTACCTCCATCTACAGAAAACAACTTCTTTTTACCTTCGACTTCTGCCGCTTCCAGTGTATTCTCCTGTCGGAGAAGATGTAGTGTCCCAACGTTGCCATTGGACGGATTAAACGAACTGCTCCTCAACTCTTTATAACCAAGGTGCTTAATCAACAAATAATAGTTACCCGTTAGTCTATGCGCAATCCGAAAACAGCCCGTGCTATCTGTCATTGAACTAGCTATCAGTTTGCTATCAATACTATATAAGCTTATTGTAGCCAGGAAAACAGGTACGTGATCAGGATTGACGACCTTACCCTGCACGATATTTTCCGTAGCCTGCCCATAAAGGGCTCCGCTCCATAAGAAGAATATCCCAATTAATAAGAATTTTGGTAAAGAAGTCATTCGAAAGTTGCCAATTCTAAAATCCATCCAATCTTCTGCTTTCGTATATTCAATTACAGTTTGACACCTCATCCTTTCTGTGGCAACTGGCTTAAGCGTGTCATCGGCACCTTCCTTTTCATCTTATTGGTCCATACGATTGTTCTGTTACCGCGATGTAGCAGCAGAATTGGGTTTACGATCAAACATAACTGGTTTTTCACTCCCGTCCAATAGAATTCCTATACCTTGAATCTGACCGTCCACATCGCTAAAGAAGTTAAAGAGAAGATTACTTGGTTCAGTATCCGCTACCCCATTTTTATCGACAGACCGTGGGTCAAAAACATCATAATGTCGGTGGATAAGAACAACCCTCTCATAACCGAGTTCACTGTATAACTTGTTATCCTTAAGCCTTACCTCAATAATTCCATATGCAGGATTTTCAAAAGAACCAGTATACTGTTTTAAGGAATGGGAAGGTTTCGTCGCTGTAACGGGCAACTTTTCTTCGTCTTCTTTTTTAATATGACGCAGTGAGTCGATTTCAGCCTTTTTTTCACCATTCCAGTCGATTGGATTCAAACCAAGAAGTATATCCGCTATAGAATTTCTGACCACCGTAGGAACTTTAGATACGTTTTGATTGGTTAATACGACAATTCCGAGTGTATCTGTTGGAAAAAATGCCACATTCGCAGAAAATCCGTTAATATTTCCACCATGTTCTACTTGATAATGTCCTCTATAGGAGCCAATCATCCAGCCTAAACCATAATTGGAAAGGAAGACATCTTTATGTTTGTCTGGTAAAGCTGCATCCATCACCATTTGGGAGCTCGCGGCCTCATTTATATAATTTGCAGGAAGTATTTCTTTCCCATTGAAATAACCTCGGTTGAGCCAAACCTTGACCCAATTAGACATGTCATTAGCACTGCTATTTATACTTCCTGCTGGGCCCATACCACTAATATTATAATAATCAATCAGTTTTATCGTGTTATTTTTGGAAAGTGTATAGGGCAAAGAAGCATCGCTGTCTCGTTGAAATGCTAAGAGATCGGTATTAGAACGGGTCATTTGTAGGGGGGCAAAAAACTTTTCTTGTATATTTTGTTCCCATGTCTTACCACTCAATCGCTCCACAATCATTCCTTGAGCAAGGTACATGAAGTTATTATAGAACCATTTCATTCGCAGGCCTGAGCTGGGTTTCATAAATCTGACCCGCGAAATCAGACTATCTCTATTTTTGCTATTGAACAGAAACCAAGATAAATCATAGCGGGACAAGCCTGTCCTATGCGCCATTAGGTCTTTAACAACGATTTGATTATCCATCTCATCATTGTAAAACCGCAACGTTGGCAGTAAAGATACCGCTCGGTCCTCAAATGTTAGTTTGCCATCTGCTCTCAACAAACCTAACAATGAAGCAGTAAAAGCTTTGGAGCTTGAACCAATTGCAAAAAGCGTATTGGGTGTGACGGGTTTTTTATTCGCGAAATCACGATAACCAAATCCCTTATTATAAATTATTTTATCGCCTTTCACAACCGCAACGGCAAAACCCGCCACATGATGATCTTTTAAAACTTGGCCGAGAACAGAATCAATTACTTCAAATTGATCTTTCTGCCTGCCTACTTTCCCAACCTGAGAAAATAGTGAAAAAGAAAAGCAGGAGCAAAAAATAAAGGTTAAAAGGAATTTCATATCAAGTTGGAATTTGTACGAAAATACTTATTCAACTTGATTCCGGCAAACTCCTGAAGACATTAGCTTTAGCTATTTTATCCCCGAATGCTCCTAGTAAAAGAAAGAAGAATACTGGCGCTACAGAAGATTAAACTTCGTTTATTCTAGCGCTCACTCTTATCCCGCGATCTTACCAGTCAAACAATTCAGAAGTTTTAAAATGATTTTAGGCTTCTGAATGACGATTTTTGCTTATTGAAGGAATTATAAATGGTTAAGGTACCAAAGAGTAACTCTTCGGTTGATGATAAGATGGGGTAATCAACTATTCCGTCGTATAAGTTATTTTAAAAGAGCTTTAACTCGATTACTGCTCACTTATTAAATATGCAGTGGTTTATATGAAAAAGGTGACTCATTTCTGCTCGAAAAAGTAGTTTGGATATCTTAAGCAGAGGATACAATCTTTGTGGTATTTATAGTTGCTGTGTTCTCAATGTATAGATTTCTTCCATACTTGCTTTATTTTTTTCCACTTTATTGATGTCCCTTCCTTCTTTAGTCCATAAATAGGGATAAAAGATAAAAGCTTCATTGGCACTTAGTTTCTTGAAGTCATCTTCCCAATTTTTCCAACGTAAATCCCTATAAAATGCATCAATATTTCCACTAAAGCAGAAATTAATAAATTCTGTATAAGTTAGATCGAGCTCTTCATATTCATTATTATCAGGAGACAGATAGTATATTTTGCCTAAATCATTTCCTAAATCACCTCCATTTAATAAGAAAAATCCACCTACAGCATCATCTGCAATAATTAAATAACCGGGTTTGTCTCCAAAATTCTGAAAAGTTTTCCCTTTATTCCAATTTGGTAGATTTCGATTTAATTTCTCGCTTCCAGAACCGTAAATCCTGATCCATCCATTATCAATCAAAATACCACCCGTATGAAAAACTATTGTACCCATTGGTGAACGTGTTGATATTTGGGTATTAAATAATGCTTCATTGGACCTTAATGAGTCATTCGCTAAAATTTGAATCTTATTTTTTGCAGCATTTTTCCAAGCCATGATTAACTTTATGGCGTCTTCATCCTTATTAATAAGTTCTTTTAATTCTCTCATTTTGGCTTGCCCAAAAGCAAAATGAGAAAGCATGACAAATAGTAAGATTTTAATAGTCAATTTCATACGGCCTGTTCTTTTTAGCGATTAAGCTTTCTACCTATTCTAAATTATAAAAGCATTGACTTCCAATCGCGCCACCACCATATTCCAGCACAAGCCTGTCATTTACCATAATGTAAGTACAACCGTCATTATAAGCCGTTTTTAAGCTATCGGCAATTGGTTTATCAAACAAATTAAAGGAATACATTCCCATTCCGCTTCGTTGAAAGCTAATATTACAAGGTTCTCCGCTTGTGATACCGATACAATTTGCATTATCTAACTTTTCTTTAAGTGTTTTTAAAGTCCCTGTTGTCCAACCAAGTTTTTGCAATAAAGAGTCTGCTTTATTCGAATTAATTTTCACATCCCAGTTACTTTCAAACTTGCCGCCCACTTTCAAATGAAAAATACCTAAAGTATTGTTTTTGCTAAATTCTATTTCAACAGATTTATCTGGTGGAATTATTTTGTTTATATAATTTTTGACTTCATAAATCTCGGCTCTTTTTTTCTCAAAGTTTTCTTTAAGTTCCGTTACGGAATAATCTTTGTCAAAACCACCAAAAGCGGCCTGAATCATAACGATAAAACCCACGAAAATTGCGATCCCTATCCCACATATAACTAGGAGTATTTTTAGAATAACTTTCATTTGTCTGTTATCTAATATTAAATTAATACCTGGTTTCTCAAACAATTTTACGATAATAAATAGTCTATCGGTCTATAAAATCTAACCTATTCTTTCGTATAATTCGACTTTCCGTTTACATCCACCTGTTTACCTAAATACTTTGGTTTTCTATTTCTCATTATATCCAAAACAGCTTTCGTAACTGATAGTTTTTCTCTAAATGCATAATATTTATACCCCGGGTAAGCGCCCCGATCTGCACTATAGCCGAATGATTTTATGCCCAATTTATCGCCCAGATAAACACATCTATTTAGATGATATTTCTGAGATACCAAGATTGCCGTATCAACATTAAATATATATTTTGCCCGGTACATGGTCGAGTAGCTATCGAACCCAGCATAGTCAATATAAATTTTTGCGGTATCGATGCCATTTTTCTGACAGTACAACTTCATTACGCTAAGCTCATCGTACTCGTCTCTTCCGTTGTCTCCCGACAACAATATTTTATCCACTTTGTGGTTTTTGTACAACGAAATCCCGGCATCGAGTCTATCTTTCAAATACCTACTTGGCTGATCACCATTAATACCAGCGCCAAAAATTATGGCGACCTTGGTTCTTGGCACATCTTTAAGTTCCGTGAAAATCGCCGAATCTGTTTTAGCCCTTACATTGTTATTGGTTATCACCACAACAACCAGGGCTACTACACAGAGAACGACAACCACTAAAAAGAACCTTTTAATCTTTTTCATTAGCTTAATTTGTTCATCATAAACTTATCATTTTAAACACAAATTTAACAGTACAACCTATTAAAAATCGAACCAATTATAATTCGCTGAAGATAAATTATCATTCGTAGGCACTTACGGGCTTTTCGGTATATTTCATATGGCTATTAATGCACTAGAATTTAAACATAACCAACATCGCTTTATGATCGGTTGGCCACACGCCTTCGGGCAGCAGGAAGTTATCTTCACTATCTTTTTCCTGCTTCTGCCCATACTTTACGGTTTCCACAGGACCGACAATGTTAGCTTTTACTGGCTTCAACGGCTTTTTGCTGCGGTAATAAACGTAATCGATCCGATCCCGATCATCCGCTGTGGGTGCCCATGCCAATTTCTCAATGGGAACATCCTTGTTAAAAGCAGGGTAAGTAAAACCAGGATGACTGACCGGATTGGGATATAATTGACGGAAGCTATCTATAAATCCGGCTTTTTCTAATAAAACCGAACAGTCCCAGGGAACCACTGCCCCACGATGGTCAAAAAGATCTTTTGTTGCCAATGTCCAATCCAAATGCGAAGGCTCATTAAAATCACCTGCAATAATAAACGATTGTGATTGATCCTCTTTTTCTACATCGCTCAGGATATCCTGGATAGCTTCATCACGTTTGCTTTTCCGATTAGCCTCAATAATGGTACCTACGTCTGAAACAGGGCGATCTAACTTCTTCCAGGTCACACCATCATAACCACGTGGCAAATAGCAGGCATAATTCGTGTAGTCCAAGTGTAAAGAATAACATACAAAAGAACGCTTTCCAATCTTGATCTTACTTTTTAAAACCCCGCCCATAGTACTGTCTTTTTCATAAAGCGCATGCTGTGATTCAATCGGATATTTGGAAATAAAACCGACATCCAGTTTTGCGTCACTGGACTGGCCAAAATATATAGCCCCCTTAGCTTTGAGTTCCGTTAGTATACGCTGAATAAAGTCTGTTCCCTTGTAATTGCGGACTTCACTAAAGAGAACCACATCTGCATGCTTGGCAATAATTTCGTCTGCAATCGCAGGAAACCCATTCGGCACGACAGTCCCCTCCTGCCAGATATTGATTTGCAGTACCTTTACCTCATTTTTTGCCTGAGCGAAGAGCGTATGCCCTAAAAGGGTTATCACCAAAAGCAATATAATTTTCCTTAATTTCATTGGAGTTGTCTATTTCTATGAACAAGCATTACCACAACGTTCTTATCGAAATACGGTTTCTACCATTATCTTATAAGCGAGTTTCTTACTTATTTCTGTAATAACCAAATAATTTTATCCACATTAGCAACTCCACCACATTGTCGTAGACTTGCTTCATCAACTTTTTCGCGATTTGTATCGAATTCAGAAGTAGGATACATCCAACGCAAAGGCATTTCCGTATTTGTAACATTTTGATCAGCTTCAATTGAATAGCATTATATTTAGCAACATTCCAAAATTTATTAAATAGCGAATTATTTAATATCTTAGCCATACAAAGTTTTAGCATAACGGATGGCAAGCCAAAAGTGGGTGGCATATTCATAAATTGTCATCCGGATGATGAATGGAACTATTATGCTGGTCCCTGGGTAAAGGCACAAAATACCGAAATAAATATTCAGACACCACTGGTCATTAACAATTAAAAAAGCATTAGCTTCGATATCGCCCTTTCACTTAAACGCCTTTAAGCAGTGTGTGAATATGAGGCTAACATCAGATCAGCCTGAGTCGGGAAGCCTAACAATCAAATACGATGAGTTTGAAACAAACGTTTTATAAAGTACGAAGTTCTAAAATAGTTCAGGGCATTCTAATAGCCAACATTTTTGCATTTCTAATTATTGGTATGCAATCTTCATTGCTGCCCAAGGATGTGGGTGTACTTGTCTTTTCCGAGTTTGTGATTATTCCACTGTTGATGGGTATTATTATGGCTTGGTGTTGGAAAGATACCAACATGAGAGGAACACAAATAACGGCATGCTCTATCTTGGGTAGTCTCATGGCTATCTTACTGAGCTTTATATTCTTAGGTGAAGGCATTATTTGCCTCTTAATTGTTTCCCCTCTTATTTTTGGTTTTGTTATCGCAGGCGCCTTTATTGGAAGGTCAATGTTTAAAAAGAGCAATCAAAAATTGAATATAAGCATTGTTAGCCTGTTACTTGGAATTTTTATTGTTGACTCCCTGAGTGATCATCATCACGAAAATATGGTCTCCGATGAGATCTTGATTCATGCGAGTCCAGCACAAGTATGGCAGCACGTGGTCGCCTTCGATCCGATATCTCAGAAGGAAAGCTATTGGCTCTTTAATATAGGAATGCCGAGCCCAATGGCCACAACGGTAAGTGAGCATAAACTGGGCGCAAACCGAAAATGCATTTTCAGCAACGGATATATTTTCGATGAGAAGATTGTAAAATTTGACGTCAATGAAAACTTAGTTTTTGATATCATTGATCAACCCAAAGACCCTGAAATTATGGGGCATATAGATATCAAAAGAGGTCAATTTATGTTGAAAGACAATGGAAATGGTACCACTACCCTTATCGGGAACAGTTGGTATAATCTCCATGTCTTCCCTACTTGGTATTATGACCTTTGGGCAGAAAGTATCACTAGGAATGTGCATTTCCGAGTAATGGAGCATATTAAACTATTAAGCGAGCGATAACCTATGTTTTCTTTTGTGGTAAGAAAACTTGGCTTTTTAAAGGATATCCCTTTATTAGCCATCCTATTTGATAGTCTTATGAGACTTTGGATGTTCATTGTGAAGCCCGAACTACTACATTGGATCGATGACCTGGAAGAAAATGTCGAACGTATGCCCGGGACGACGGTTGGGATACATAAATATGGCGGGACTGCGTTCAATTATTCGGGAAAGGAATTCGCACATGTACATAGCAATGGTTTAGTGGATATTTTATTAAATAAAGAGCTAAAAAAATCATTAATGATGGACGGAAAAATCAAGGACCATCATCTATTAAAAATTCAGGATGGATCAGTTTTTACCTTCACAATAAGCAAGATGTTGCCTATGCCTGTTACCTCTTGAAAAAGGCTTACGACCGTGCTAGAGAAAAACAGAATTCTGTTAGACAGGCTTTGATCGTTCAGTCACTGCAATAATTAGCGAGCCTAGTCCGACAGCAACTGATTTTTCTCTCAACATGGTCATTCTGAAAACGCTTTGACCATATGCAGGACCTTTCCATAATTTGGAAAGTCTATATCTTTTATAATTAATATCTTTGCCGTATGAATATTGAACAGATCAAACAACCTTTCCTCAAAAAATTCCCTGGAGATTTTTCCAATAATCCTACACAGCGAGGCACGCCAAAAGTGTTATTTGCTACGATCGAACCTACGGGGTTTGAACAGCCTCAACTGATTGCTTTCAATGAGGCTCTTTCTGAGGAAATAGGGCTGGGTAAATTTGAAGAAAAGGACCTTAACTTTTTGGTAGGATCTCACCTACCCGACAATATTCAGACCTACGCTACAGCGTATGCGGGACATCAATTTGGTAACTGGGCCGGACAACTGGGCGATGGTAGGGCTATTCTTGCAGGAGAAATTACCAATGCCGCAGGTAAGAAGACCGAAATTCAATGGAAAGGAGCTGGTGCAACGCCCTATTCAAGACGTGCAGACGGAAGAGCCGTATTGCGGTCTTCTGTACGTGAATACCTGATGAGTGAAGCCATGTATCACTTGGGCATACCTACTACCAGAGCCTTAAGCCTGGCCTTTACGGGAGAAGATGTTCTTCGGGATATCATGTACAACGGCAACCCACAATACGAAAAAGGAGCCGTGGTAATCAGAACCGCCGAAAGCTTCATTCGCTTTGGACATTTTGAACTGATGTTTGCTCAGGGCGAGCATAGCTTATTACAGGATCTGCTTGATTTTACGATTGAAAATTACTTCCCTGAAATTGTTTCATCCGATCAGCAGAAATATAAAGATTTTTTTGAAAATGTATGTAACCGCACGGCAGACTTAATGGCAGAGTGGTTTAGAGTAGGTTTTGTGCATGGGGTAATGAACACAGACAATATGTCGATCTTAGGCCTAACGATCGATTATGGTCCCTATTCAATGGTGGATGAATATAATTTAAATTTCACGCCCAATACGACGGATCTACCAGGAAGAAGATATGCATTTGGAAAGCAGGCACAGATTGCAAACTGGAATTTATGGAAACTTGCGAATGCCCTCCAACCTATCATCAACGATGAAAAATTCCTTGAAAACACCCTAAATAATTTTGGCGTTTATTTTTGGGAAGCTCATGACAAAATGCTTTGCAAAAAATTCGGATTTGATGGGCTAAAAAAGGAAGATGAGGTGTTTTTTAACAACTGGCAGGGTTTAATGCAAGAACTCACATTGGATCATACCCTATTCTTCAATCAATTGGAAAAAATAACTCCAGAAACTGATTTACATGAACATTTTAGCCCAGTAGCTTACGCTGTGTTAAATGAAGAAAAGCTTAGCCGACTTAAAGACTTCATGGAACATTATCAATCCCGCTTGCATTCAAATTCAATTTCAAAAGCTGAGTCTCTGGATTTAATGAAAAAAACAAACCCCAAATTTATACTGCGGAACTATCTGCTTTACCAATGCATTGAAGAAATTAATGCTGGAAAAACAGCAATGTTAATGAAACTAACGCAAGCATTAGAAAATCCATACCAAGAATTATTTCCGGAATTTTCCGTCAAACGTCCTTCTAGCTATGACAACACCGCAGGATGTTCTACACTCTCATGCAGTTCATAGTACGAGCCCCCCCTCTCGTTAAGCATTCAGGGGGGGAAATTAAAGTTTAGGATTTGTAGATTTTCTAAAAATAATAATACTTAGTAGCCAGCCAACAAGTAAGCCTACTAAGAGATAAGACTCTAGATGCATATCTTGAAACCGAACGCTGGGTATATCACCATCCGAAGTAAACTCGGCCCTTCTTAACAGGTCTCGTATCTGAGCAACTTTAAATTTTAAATAAACCAAGCGCACCCAACACAATATAAGTCCCGAAGTACTGATAATTAGAAGGGAAAGCCGTTGATTTCTTAACGAAGATACTTTACAATAATTTTTGACTGACAGATACAGAAAAGGGAGAATTCCAAAAGAGAAAATAAAAATCAGTGTTGGTAAAACCTGGCCAGGTAGACGCCAGCTATTCTTAAACAAGGGGCTTTCACCTATAATTTCGGTTGTAAAAAACATTAAAAACCGATCTCTAATAAAAAAGGCAATTAGACACAATACGGTTGACAATCCAATAGCAATTTTGTATTCTTTCATCTTTTTCATTTCAATGAGCTAGGAGTAGGTAAAGCCGGAAACATAGGTTATCGACTTAAACCATTTTGGATATTGCTTTTACATTGTTCGATTTGCTTTTTCATTACTTTAAGTTCCCTTATCTTAGCATCTATCTGTTCCAATTTAAGATCGAGCACTTCCATTTTACTTGTCTGAGTTAGCTCTTTTTGATACCATGCATCAATAACCTGCTTAATTTCAGCTAACGTAAAACCTACAGCTTTTGCCATCTTTATGAACCTCAGTTTTTCGATTACTTCATCATCGTAATAAACGTAGTTATTGGAAGTTATATCCTTTTTTGTCTTGCCAGAAATGAGTCCACTCTTTTCATAAAAACGTATAGTTCCAATAGGAATGTTCGCTTCCCTCGCTAGCTGACTAATTAATTTCACTTGATAATCAATAGTTTAAAAAAATATCACAAGTATAAAGTATACTTCATACTTGTTGGTTGTAAAAATACAGTTTAAATTTGTCTATAGAAAATCAATGGTCGCTATAAATATCTTTTTATCATGAAAACAGCATATTCCGACAAAGAACTTATTAAACTTGTACCTGGCTTCACAAGCAATTTTATCGTAATAAATGACATTTCAATCCATTATGTTCACGGAGGCAAAGGAGACCCCATAATTCTTATTCCGGGTTATCCAGAAACATGGTGGGCGTATCATCATGTAATGCCTATATTAGCAGAAAGCAACCAAGTATTTGTAGTTGAAATTAGAGGAATGGGTAGCTCGGATAAACCGGAAAATGGTTATGACAAAAAGAACATCGCCAAGGATATCTACAAATTAGTAAAGCATTTAGGCTTGGACAGCGTTTTTATTGCAGGTCACGATATCGGTGCACATGTTGCTTTTAGTTTTGCTTGTAATTATCCTCAAGCAACTAGTAAATTGATACTGCTGGATACACCACATCCAGACCCAAGCATGTATCAGCTTCCTATGTTACCTGTTTTGGGGGGAACTTATCTATATCCATGGTGGCTAGCTTTTAACCAAGTAAAAGAATTACCGGAAAGGTTACTTGAGGGACGCATGTCAATCGTCATCTCTTGGTTATTTGACAACCTGCTGATTAATAAAGATAGCATAAGCCAATTTGATAAATCTGTTTATAGTGAAGCTTATGACAATAAAGATGCTATTCGTTGTTCCAATGCATGGTATCAAGCCTTTCCACAGGATATTAAAGATTACGCGAGCTACAGTAAATTAGAAATGCCAGTCCTGGCGATTGGTGCAAGTGGCTATAACCTACTGCTTCATTCTTTACCGGAAATCACCCGTAATCTAACACTTAAAAAAATTGAAAACTGTGGCCATTTTATTCTTGCGGAAAAACCTATTGAAACCGCCGAATTGATCAAAGCGTTTTTATTGACAATCTAATTTCGGATGAAATCAACTTGTAATAAAAAACAACGGTTGCAGGCCTATCCTGAAAGAATTTTTCATCTTCGAGGATATGTTCTGTCCTGGTTTCAAGATAAAAACTTAAAAGCTATAATCTACCCCAAAACTGATATAACCCGGCAAAAGTTTATATTCGGTGCTGGTATTATAAAGGTCTGTCAATTCAGCATTTCTGAAAAAGCGAGTATTAAAAATATTTTTTGCTGTCATGGTAAATCTTGTCCTATGTTGCCGCAATTCATAAGATAGGGAGAAATCCGAAAAATAATAGGTCTTGGAATCCTGCCCAAGGAAACTGCCAAAGCGATAGGATTCATTCTTTAGATTACACTGTATATTTTTTCCCATATTCAAAAATACATTCAGAAATCCGCGGCTATTATTGAGTGTAGTTTTGCTATCTGAGCGATAAGTAACCGACTGCAGGGCATAACCTGTGTAAATATTCAACCTGGATTTCCATGCACTTCTAAACGATAGTCCATAATCATATGTCTCTGTATGAATTTGACGATTGCCCACGCCCACCACCAATGTTTCGTAATCTGCCGTGTTTGCACCTAAGTCCAGACGGAAATTTCCACCTACAACTTTCAGGTAATAATTGAGATCTGCCTTGTAATTGCTGCTCTTTTTGTTTTTAAGCAATACTTGTTGCACAAGGCTAAAATTGGGGTCCAAACTGCTTTCCGTACCCACATAATCAAACAAAATCTGATGTCCGGCCGAAAGGTTCGCAAAAAAACGATCTGTCATACTGCCATAGGTGTACATCAGCGTGCCACCGGAACTACTTAAGGTCGCTAGATTATCCGTTCCTCGAATAAAGTTTCGAACCCCTGTCGTATAATAATGGGGAATTAGCTCGGTGAGTGAGGTATTCTGTTGTTGAAAATAGAGATCTGTTTCCAGTCGCCCTTTTGGGTGGATAACCCATTTCCCCGATAGTCCTGGAAAAAGCAACAGGTTATTTTTATGTTTGGGTTTCCCAAAATCTGTCAACCTGTTCTGTACAAGACCTGCCTGCAAGCGAGGTGTCAATTCCCATTTATTTCGTTTAAAGGTATACTTGGAAATAAGGTTCGTCTGAAACACGTTTAAGTCCATCGCATTGGAAAATTCCGAAGGAGATACTGCTGTCCCACCCAACTCGTCTGGATTTGATAACAACTTCAATTCGGTGTTGAGCTGTTGCTGCTGGTAGGCCATATTGAAGGCCAACTCAAAAAAATCACCATTTTTCTTTCGGCTTACATAGTGTGTAGTGGCGCCCAGGTACTGCAGATTATTTTCGATATGTTGTTTTACCGCATGGATATCTTTACCTCCAAATAAGTCTTCATAATAGTATTGATTGATACTGTAGTCCAATGGTGACTGCTGCTTTATCCAACGTAGTGAGCTGACCAGTACATCCCGCTCCGAAAATTTGTAGCTATAACTCAGACTATGGTTGGTCAAATATCCTTTACTTTTGGTCAGTTCCTCACTTTGAACACCATTAAACAGTAATGCACCCAAATCATTTTTTCTCAGAGAACCTAGTGTACCTGAATAGCTCAACAGTGTACGCTTATTGGGCTCCAACTGCAGTTCCAGTTTCGTGAAGTAGTTATCGATGTTTCTGGTAAACTGATAATCTTCGGTATTGGTAAATTGAATATCCTCCAAATGATAGTTCTGCACGGTATTTCGATAAAATGATTTTTTAGTAGGATTTGCAAAACCCAGCCATTTGATCTTTAACTGTGGAGTCGGATTTAAAATGGTATTCAAGGACAACAGCTTATCGTTATTGAAATTCGTTCTTCTATAATCAAAACTGGGCAAATTTGGCGTATTATCTATCAAAGTAGGTGTTGTTATTCCGACACCAATCTGACCTGGTTCATCAGGAGAACCAGACTGGATCAGGTGGTTAATACTGCTTACGGCATCGACTCCATTATTGTTAGCAGCACCTAATAGGTAATATTTGTTCTTTTTTCCAAAATTCATCAAGTTCGCATTGGCCTGATAATATTTTGGACCTATGGGAACCACCTGCGCATCCACCGAGCCAAGCCACTGTGCCCTGCTTTCCTCCTTAAGTTGCAGATTTAGTGCAATTTTGTCCGAATTTTCGATACCTTTCAGCTGTTTATTATTAGAATACCGCTGCAATATCTGAATTTTTTCCAAGGGACGAACGGACATACTTTGTGTCAGCAGGCGATAGCCCTTTTCAAAAAAATCGTCCCCTTCCACCATCACTTTTTCTACTTCTTTATTGCCTATTTTGATACTCCCATCGGTCCCCACCTGAATGCCGGGAATCTTTCGAAGAAGATCCTCTACCGTACGCTCGTCACCCTGCAAAAAGGATTTCACAGCAAGCTCAATGGTATCTCTGCCCCGGCGGTAGGGGCCTTTGGAATGGACAATCACTTCCTGCAATTGCTCCACCCCTCCAGCTGACAACTGTACATCAATTAGCGTGTCGGCCTGCGTAGGTGTAATCGAAAGGGAAACTGGCTTAAAGCTAAGCGCCTTGAATAGCAACGTAAATGGTCCACTTTGGGCCGTTTGCACATGATATTTGCCTTGGCCGTCGCTAAACGTATAAGCCAACATTTTGTTATCGCTATCACGCCGTAAATCAATACGTACCCCTCCTAACGCTTTTCCCTCAGTACTAACGCTTCCATGGATAGCAACCTGTCCATGTACGACCATAAACAACAGACAAAAGCTGAATAAGGCCGCTATCCGCTTATTGATGTTCCCATTCATACACTTGCTCTACACTGCCTCTAACTTTTTGCTTATCAACGCTTACACCTTCCATCATTGGCATTTTGCTGTACATAATACGCATTTGTTCTTCATTGATTTGGTCGTCTTTCTTGACAAATTCTTCCAGGCTCAATTTGGGTAAAGACTGGATATATTTATCATTTACGGGAATATTTCCCGCATAGGGATAATTTACCTCCTTCAGGTACCAATAGTTCGGATTGGCGCTTTCGTTATACAGCATCACAATAAGGCCCGGCAAGCCACCAAATTTCGATGGTCCCACAGGTACGGGAATATCATTGGTATAATAAGCGACCAAAGTAGTTCCACGATAAGAGGCCGTTGCTTTGTGGCATACATGTTTGCCTAACGTATCCACATCGGTGTAATCGGTATTCCAGACCAATGCCGGAAATTTGTCCGTCACCAAATAGTTAACACCTTGAATGGAACGGGTTTCTAGCTGTTGGTCAGCCTTATTTTGATGGATCACGACCCTGTTATACCTCTTGCCAGATCCGATTGTTATCGAAAATGAGGAAGCTACTTCATCATCGCCATCTTTGTTGAGCTCCTGCTTGCGTATTGGCATCGAATCACGAACTGCAATCTTCACTGTTCCATCATAATAAACATCTTCTTTAAAAGTAGCCATGGCTGATGGGATGTATTCATATATCGCATGAAGCCGCTGTGCAAAAGATAATCTAGAAAGGAATAGAAATAAAAAGAATATATAATATTTACGCATGATAATTTAGTTTAGAAAGACGGGGTCAAAGCCCCGCTTTTGTTTTTGTGTAAGAATGAATAAAAGTTTAGTTGTTTGCAACCCAGTCATGCATTGCTGCAAAGAAATTAGCACAGCCGCCAGCTGAAGAAGCATAATCTGTGTAGACAGCGCTGCCTAATAAAACACCATCACAGCTATAAATACTTACTTTAAAATTACAGCGTACGAATGCCGCATTCGTTTCCGTATTTGCCTCGGTAACCCTAACCGTATTGTTGGCCAGGCGCTGGGAAGTTGTTTTCACAGATGCATTTCCGTTGACTGTTGTTGCGGCTGTCTTGGCCGAAGCAACAGATGATAGCATCACCATTGCTACCAAACTCATCATTAATCTTTTCATTGTCTTTAAATTTACTTGTTAAACCATGGTATGTTTTGAAGACATACCCTTGTATATGGCAGTAAAAATAAAGACACATTTAATTATTTAAATGATGATTAAATATCTGTAAATGGTCACTTAGAATTCGTAGCTTATTAGTTACTATTCGCAATGGGCTTATCACTGAATAACTCGAATTATGGAGCAAATCGTTTTGAGGTAACGAAGTAAAAAGCTCTCCTAAATACCTGTTGAGGGAAGCTAAATAAAATTTTCTCGATAATAACCAATGCTTGGAGCATCTGTCGTTATAATATTCTCATTTTGGTCAAAAGCATATAGCGAGGAATTCCTGTCACTAAAATACTTGCCTTAAGGCAAGTATTTTAGGCCTTTTATGCTTTAGTTTTATAAGATATATGCTTTTTAATCATGCAGAATCTATTTATAGCTATTACAATAAGTTGTTTTGTATTATTTTGGTTCGCTGTACGCCACAAACTTTCTATGCGAGTTTATATCATTTGGTCACTCTTCATATCATTTGCCGCTGTTGCAGGGTTCTTTATACAATTTCCCCCATCTTTCGCCTTAACGCTATTGGGTACAGTTATAACAATCGTCTGTTGTTCGATACTATTGGTTAATACAAAAATAAATATGTATTTGCTTTTGGCGATCCATATCTCGCGTATTCCTGTAGAATTTATTCTCTATGCTTTATTCAAAGCTAAAATGCTGCCGCGAGAAATGACTTTTATTGGCTGCAATTATGATATAGTTTTCGGAATTACTGCCTTAATATTTTTGATAACGGGCATATTCTTTCGTAAAATTTTCAATTTCCAGATTTTCAGATTATGGAACATATTCGGTATTTGCTCAGTTCTCATTGTTGTTCTTCTAGGAATACTGTCATCCCCAATTCCTATACAATTGATCGCTTACGATCAGCCAAATATTGCTATGTTACAATTTCCATATGCTTTATTGCCCAACCTGGTGGTACCCTTGGTAATCTTATCCCATATCCTGCTTTTGAGGAATTCAGTTACATCAACATTTAGATAATACGTCTATGGAAGAGCTTCTTTGGATTTCTATCCCTAAAGACCGCCATCTTTAGGAAGATCAGGCAATTGCGCACTATTATGTCCATCAATCTTCTGTGCCGCTGCAATTGAAACAACCAAATCATTCAGCATAGAGCTTGCTGCTGTCGGCGAGTTAGGAAGCAAAACCAAATTACTTCTGCTATTGGCGCCGATAGCATTCAGCGTATCATAATGTTGCGTAACCACGATTAACGCAGAGGCTTCCTGTGCATTGATATTGGCAGCATTCAGCATTTTTACAGATTCTTCCAGTCCCTTCGCAATCTCTCTTCGCTGATCTGCGATACCCTGTCCCTGTAGTTTTTTAGATTCTGCCTCAGCTTTTGCTACAGCAACAATTCGTATTCTTTGAGCCTCAGACTCATATTCTGCGGCTGTTTTTTCGCGTTCAGCAGCGTTGATTCTGTTCATGGCATGTTTGACCTGTTCATCAGGATCAATATCTGTCACTAATGCTTTAATAATATCGTAACCGTAGCTTTGCATCGCATCCTGCAATTCACTTTTTACGGCAATGGCAATATCATCTTTTCTTACGAAAACGTCATCTAATTTTGTTTTTGGAACTTCAGCACGCACAACATCAAAAACATACGATGTGATCTGATTTTCGGGATTCTCCAAACGATAATAAGCATCTTTTACGTTGTCTCTGATTACCTGATACTGGACAGAAACTTTCATCTTGATGAAAACATTATCCAGTGTTTTGGTATCAATTATGACATCCAATTGCTTTATTCTAAGATTCAGACGTTTAGATATTTGATCCAAAAACGGAATTTTTAAATGCAAACCAGCATGACTTACTTTTAAAAATTTACCCAGCCTTTCTATCACAGCAGCAGATTCTTGTTTTACCGTATAAAATGAAGCAAATAATGTAATAAGTCCAAAAAAGACTAGAATTCCTAAATATAGCATAACCTTAAATTTAATATTGGTGATATACAAACTTACATCTTTACATTGTCATTCTTATATCAATTCTCTTATTTTTCGGTAAATATCAATCGCTAAGTTATCATCCCCAAATATCACCATGGTTCATCTGATCGTACTAGGCATAATCAACGCTTTACCTCTGCAATCCTGGCATAAAGCTACCTCCGCTGATACTCCCATTTATAAAACGAAAGCAACTGCTATAACAAATACGTGAGAGTATTAAGACGATATAACTCCACAAAGGATCTTTCATCAATTCGGGCTCCGCATATGCATAACACCTTGATAGATGGACAGCACTCCACCCAAATAAAATATGAAAATAGAAACCACAAAAGACCAAAAACGGAGGAGTTATTATTTGGGCCAATCAAGCTGGACTTGATCTCTTGGGTTATCGTAAGGAAGAATAAATTGATTTCCCCTTCACCAGCGTTTCAAGCCAAATAGGATATAAAACTATATAGAAGAAGAACTTATGCATATTATTAATGAAAATCATGCTGATTTTATTTAACTTAGTGTCTAGATAATATGAAACCTAGATTAAACCTAATTGAAATCAATAGCGATTGTATATTACCATGGATGAAACGTCAGCCAAACTTCCTCTGGATAATGCTGTCTATTTTACTATTAACACTCAACCAATTCGCTCAAGGAGCAATTTCAAAAAATAAAAATAAACTGCTTCATACTGTTAAGGTTGTTTATTTTTATCCTGCTGACAAAAAGCTATCTTCCGATTGGAAAAATCGTCTCGACCGAACACTGAAAGATATCTCCTCCTATTACAAAACTGAGCTTGGAAATTCGGGATTTAAGAGTGATGGTATCTCTTTTGAGACAGACGATTCGGGTTATCGGTACCACTTGGTTCAAGGGGCGAAATCCTCAAATGATTATACAATAAATTCAGGGCGTGAAATAGAAAATGAAATCTTCGAAAAACTGGCACCTGCTATCAATCCAAACACCGAACATATCCTTGTTATTAATGCTTTAAGCCATAAAGATGAAAATGGTACCTACATCTTTCATTCGCCATACTATGGCAAGGGCTCTGCTTCCTCGGGCTTGTGCATGGTTGCAGACTGCGACCTCCTAGATCCGGCACTACTCACGGATGCAAGCACCAAAATAACTTTTACTGAGATGTTTGCCACAAATAAAGCATGTACTGTAGGAGAGTTCAACAGTTGGTACCTTGGTGGGATCGCACATGAAATGGGCCACCTTTTTGGATTACCACACGATCATGGTTTTCCAAATGAGTTCAATTCAAAAACGATCTCCTTAATGGGAGAATATGGCAGCAGGCACTACAAAGACGAAAAATGGGGTGGTTTAAAATCAGCTAAATTTTCCAAAGCCTCAGTATTTCAACTAAGTAGTCATCCCATATTTACACAGCGACCAAAACCTATCCAACAAAAAAACGAATTCCTATTACAATCATTTAAGCTATTTCAAGCTGAAAATACGACAAAATTAAAGCTCCAGTACCGTGCAGGTACAGTACCATATGGCGTTGTAGCGTTGATCCACCCTTATAATACCTCCGAGTATTTGAGCAACAGCTTTACCGCTGTAGTCAACCAGAGCAATTCTGTAGAAATTGATATTGCTCCTTTTGAAGGCAATATACCCTATGAAATTAGAATGCTGTTTTTATTTCACAACGGATCAGTTAAAGAATACCGAAAAATGGTTAGCCATAGTAACGAAGGAGATTTCCTAACCATTAATAATTTTGGTCAGGCTACCGTCAATGACCTGATTAGAGTAGTAGAAAATGACAGCCTGGATAATCAAAAACAGGCCAAGTTGAGTGTCTTAAATCAATTGTTGCAGGACGACCAACCCATCAACCTTAAAACCATAAAAAAGGATAGTATCTTTCTTTCTGACGCAGCATGGGAAGAAGCTTACGTAGGTTGGGAAAACCCAGCGAGAAATTATTACACAGCAGAATCTAATGCTTTATTTTTTCTAGAAAACAGCGCTAAGGTATATCGCAAAGGATTATATGCCCATGCACCATCCCTATATAAGTACAAGCTTGCAAAAAAGTGGCGGCAATTAAAAATCATCGCAGCTTTACGTGACGGCGCTCAAAAACCAGAGGGCATTCAATTTATCATCCGTGGTAATGGGAAAATCCTTTCTTCCCATAATGTCAAGCCCAATGAACAGCATCTTTTTGATCTAGATATAACAGGTGTCGATGATCTTGAACTCCTTACGCAAGATCAAAGCGGCAACAACTTTAATGCCTGGTCAATGTGGTGCAACCCATATCTTATAAAATAAAAAAACGACGCCCCCTATTCATCCAGTTCGTAAAGGTATTTCCAGAAGCTTACATATTCCAGAGCTGGCCTGGCAATTTGATCTCACTTCTATTTTCTTTGCGGTTCAGCAGCTCATCAAAATTTTTTGACATCACAAAAAACCGAACCTTGGCTCGGTCAATCAGGGCAAGGTAATGTGTAAATACCTTTTGTATTTCTGCTTCCGTCAGCTCAGTGCTCAACGCCACACTGTTGTCCACCTCCCGATCAAAAAGGACATCTGGCATCCCCTTGCTGACCAGTGTAACGACCTTATTTGCTGCGTGCCACGTTAAAGCAATATTGGTATGGATACCTGAAAAATTGCCGTCATCATATTTTTTTTTGCAGACCATACGTATACATTGCTAACTATTTGTCAGCCTGATGAGCCAAACAAGTATCATTTTAGGTTTCCTGAATGGATTTTTAAAATAAAGTCAGCTACTTAGGCCTCACGAAAATTAACATAAGTAGACTTTTTATCGGCCCTATCAGGTGAGTTTGAAAATCATTTGCTTAACTACTCTTCGTTAGCGATAAAATGGTGATTTTCCCTATATTTAATCAACGTTAGACGACGGACATAATCGTTGACAATTTGATTCATAGATGATGATGGGTAAGGTTATTGATGTTGCCAGTTATGGCATGGTATTGCTTTCAGATTTGGATTGGCTAATCTTGGAGAACACATACGATGTAACCTAGGAGAAAAAGAACTGGGAAATAGGGATAAACAAAACTGTGCTTAGAGAAGGATTGAATACCTCTACTGATACGAGTACCATACGAATGATAAATAAGTCAATTTTTTGTATAAAGGATGAGTAAACTGCCTAAATCTTATTATAACAATACCGATACTTTATTCCTGGCAGAAGATCTGTTAGGAAAGGTACTCTATACGCAAAAAGACGGCCTGCTAACAGGGGGTAGAATTGTCGAAACTGAAGCTTACTTTGGCGTTATGGATAAAGCATCTCATGCATTTAACGGAAAGAGAACCTCCAGGACTGAGCCGATGTATCGTGAAGGTGGTGTGGCCTATGTATATCTATGTTATGGGATTCACCATCTGTTGAATATTGTTACCTCTGGTGCAGCGGATCCTCAATGCGTTTTAATCAGGAGTATTGAACCGCTCGTTGGCATTGACGTGATGGCTTTACGGAGACACGTGTTACCAGAAAAACCCTCATTTTCCAACGGACCGGGTTCTGCGGCCAAAGCTTTGGGAATTGACGCGTCATTTAATGATGCGCTATTGACCGACGACCGCATTTGGATTGAAGATCAGGGATTAAAATACAATCCCGCACAAATCGGAAAAGCAGCACGAATCGGTATCGCTTATGCTAAGGAACACGCGGCTCTACCCCTACGTTTTTTTGTAAAGGAAAGTAAATATGCCAGAAAGTGACCATTCATTCGTCAGCCCCCGCAATTGGGTTTCAATTCATGTTCGTAACTCAATTTCAATTACGTTCCATATTTTTTAACTTTACTATACAGATGAAATACAAAATAATAAAACAAATATGATCAATCAAATAAAAAAATTTAAAGGCAATGCACTTGCGCTGGAATTAATAGGAACATTTACAGAAACTGATGCGCTTTTGATAGAACAGCTTTTCGAAGAAAAATTGAATGAAGGTTATGCGCATGTCAACATATTGATTAAGGTTAAAGACATGTCTGTGATGAAAGACATGAAATTAAAAGCATTTTTTGAAGGGGAATTATGGGGAATTAAACATTTCGGAAAAATCGGACGCTGTGCGGTTGTATCCCATTCTGATTTCATGAAGTCAATAGTCAATATTGAAAACAAGATGCTCCATTTATTTAACTCGGCTTTAGAAGAGCGATATTTTGATGAAAATCAGTTAGAGGAAGCATTAGAATTCATCGAGAACAGCAATAAAAAAATTTGATCTGCTAATTATGCATAAATCAAATGGCTTATCCTGAAAAAATTAATATAAATTAATGATAAAAAATAGTTTTTTATTCTTTTACTTTTCGCATATTAGTCCCTGTTAAATTAACCAATTTTGAACGAGTAACAAATTATCACCATGGAAAGACCTTATGATGGTATTGCAAATATTGACCAAACGTCAAATGGATACCAAATTACCATCCCAGCAAAAAAACATATGCCTGTCATAGCATTCCTTAGTTTGTGGCTGATCGCTTGGTTTATTGGATTAAATTTTGTTGGAGGCTCGTTCGTAATGGACTTTTTTAATAACGGAAATAGCGGATTAGAATTTGATCGGTTGTTTCAAGTAATCTGGTTGATTGGCTGGACTCTGGGGGGCTTATTTGTGATTAAAACATTATCGTGGTACTTAATTGGAAAAGAAATCATCGTGATAGATCGTGAGCAGATCAGCATCGCCAGAAAAAATGATATATTCTTCAGAAATAAGATATTTGATCTACGGGAAGCAAAGAATTTTCATATCGAAGAGGAGCCCTTTGAATTCGTTTTTTGGGGCCGCAGGAATGATTTGTCGTTGTTTAAAAATAGAGGGACCATTCGATTTGAATATGGTTTTAAAACAATAAAATTTGCGAATGATATGGATCAAGCTGAAGCGAATTACATCTTAGAAACATTAAGATCATCGGGATATCTGAACTCAGCCAATTTTGATTAATTTGATTAAAGAAATAGTCAGACAGACGACAATGATGCAGTTTTATTGCTTAACTTTCGGAGTAGCATGCTGTTTTTCAATCATTTTTCTGAACAGGACAAATTCTAAGACAGTGCTGGCTAGATAAACAACAGAAAACAGGAGCAGCATTTTTAACGGGTCAAGAACCATATTATATTTATAAACTCCAACCAAAATATAAATAATCAGTAAGACCAGACAAACAGCAGGTATTCCCGAAAATGTCAGAAACGATAATACTTTATTTCGGCGAATTTTTTCGATGTGATTTAGAAAAAATAATAAAGAACATAAAATCACTACGAAAAGATAAATTGTTGAAAAACCTAAATTGACAACAATGTCCAGTATAACTATAATCGTCTCCAGAAATCCTGTAGCAACCGTATTCGTCTCTGCAATAACAAGTCGGTATAGGATAAATAGCGCGATACTTATCAGTACATTAACCAACCAAAATCTGAATATAATTTTTCCCATATTACCCGTATTTTTATAATTACTGTTGTCTATTCATCAATAACACTTTCAAGTACGCTTACAAAGATATCAAGTTATTTTCCGGGAGTGATGTACGAATATAAATTCTGTCTCCGCGAATAATAATTGTTCCGCTGTCCAATAAGCCTAACGGAGGATGAAACGATGCCAAATCCCGCTCGCCCAGAATTAATCAAAAATTAACCAACTGCTAAAATTAATCGCTTGAAACTAGCCCGTTTTTGGAGGGTGTACGGATCAAGCACAGATCAAGCACGGATATAACACTGATCAGGCACAAGGGACTAGTGCTTTGAAAATGCTTTAAACGTACTTAGGAGGCACCTCCATGTTAGATAAAACGGCTATTTTTTTCCCTTCGGTAAGCATATACAATATTTAACTTAAAAGAAATATAATTTTAATATACCACTTATATTCGAGGTCAATAGAAGGAATTACACAAGTCTTCTACGGCAAATCGTATTTGCAACCAAAATTGGTATATTGCACTACAATATAGTGTAAATTTTAAATTATCCGGATCTATTGACTGAATACCCTAAAGCAATTAAATTCAAATATTCATGGCGCAAGTACCAACTTCGGGTACTTGAAGAATTACAAGAGCATCTTAAAGATGGTCATTTACATGTGGTGGCACCACCTGGTTCAGGTAAGACAGTTTTGGGGCTTGAAGTCGCTATACGCATCAATAAACCAACACTAATTCTCGCACCGACACGTGCAATCCGTAACCAATGGATACAACGGTTCTGTGAACTTTTTCTTCAAACGGACACCGTGCCGGACTGGATCTCCAGGGATATCCGGAATCCGAAATTTTTCACCGTAGTAACCTATCAGGGGCTGCATGCTGCCTGCAATGATCAGGATGCACCGGAGCTCGGGTCAAACCTTGAGCTTATCCTAAAGGGATTGAAATCGCAAAAAATCGGTACGATTGTCGTCGACGAAGCACACCATCTTAAAAATGAATGGTGGCATACATTAACCCATATAAAGAAAAAGCTGAAGCCGACGGTTGTTGGTCTAACAGCAACTCCACCTTACGATGTCACTCCAACAGAATGGCAGCGCTACATGGACCTCAATGGCCCCATAGATGCAGAAATTTCCGTCCCCGAACTTGTCATTGAGGGTGATCTATGTCCACATCAGGATTATATCTATTTCACCAATCCTAGCCAAAAGGAAAGACAGTTTATTGCCGATTATAGGGATGGCATGCTTAAACTGTTTAAGGAGGTAAGCAGCGACAAAATCGTACTTCAGGCGGTCCAAAATCATCCGATATGGTTAAACCCGATGGATGATCTCGACTGGGTCTATAATAACCTGAAATATTACTCAGCATGCTTAATTTTTCTCCATGCCAACCAAATTCCAATTCCCGAGCTCCATATGGAGATCATCGGTGGCAAAGATTTTAAAATACCTCGCCTGGATTATGAATGGCTCGAAATTCTACTTGAATTTTATCTGTACCAGGAAAAGGTACATTTCAATGCGTTTGAAGAACACCGCAACATGCTAGAAAATAGATTACAAAGGCATGGTGCCACGGAAAGAAAACGGGTTAACTTTTCCCAAAATAGCCGTGTCCGACAATATTTGACATCCAGTATCAGTAAAATGGACGCTATTACAGCGATTGTGGATTTTGAATATGAAAGATTGGGTAGAAACCTACGGCTGGTAGTCCTTTCGGATTTTATCCGAAAAGAATTCTATGTAAGCACCGACCATAATACGCTTGAATTGAACAAAATAGGTGTTATCCCTATTTTCGAAAAATTGAGACGGGAAAATAAGAATAATAAGAAAATCGCTGTACTTACAGGATCCATGATCATTATTCCGGCTAGCACTTACGCTGCATTTCAAACCACTGCTGCTAAGTATGATATTTATGACAACGCTGCGAGCCCTGTTCCTTTTGATACAAATTACCTTTTAATAAACCAGACAGAGGGACTTAAACACGATATCGTTCACATCGTCACACAGCTATTCCAGACTGGAGAAATTGAAGTCCTACTGGGGACCAAGTCATTGTTAGGTGAAGGCTGGGACGCTCCGGCAATCAATGCCCTGATTTTAGCGAGCTTTGTCGGCTCATTTGTACTTTCCAATCAGATGCGGGGTCGGGCTATCAGAGCGCAACAGGGCAATAAGGACAAAACGGCAAATATCTGGCATTTGGTATGTGCCGACTCCACTTCCGCAACGGGCGGTGATGACCTTAAATTATTAAAGCGACGGTTCAAAAGTTTTGTCGGCGTCTCGCTGCGACAAGAACCTGAAATTGAAAATGGTATAGGCCGTTTTGATCTACCCGAAAACATAAACAACGTTGGGGAAATTTCACGGAAAAATGCGGAAATGTTGTTATTTGCTGCCGACCGAGAGAACCTCAGACAGCGGTGGAATGATGCGCTTAGCAAAGGAGTGAATCTCGTCGAGGAGATCAAGATACCTTTTGCGGAAGAACAAGATTATCAACGTGTAAAATCGTTGTATCTCAACAAAACAATTAGAAACTTACTCGCGACAGTGGGCGCTGCCTGGCTTAGTTTTGGACTTGACAATGTACAGGGATTTTTTAGAGCATTAAAAAATATGCAAAGCCTAAAAGATTTTTATATTTACATGGCCAGCTTGAGTGCAGTCGGAATGCTACTTTTCGGTAGAAATACAGTCAGGTCACTCAGACTATATTTGAAATATCGAGATATTTCCAAAGATCTCAACCAAGTGAGTTATGCACTCTTAAATGGCTTGCTAAAAGCTCATATCATACGGACTGATCGAAACGAAGTACGCGTAGAAACGCAAGTTGATCGCTCGGGTTCCGTTTACTGCCATTTAGAAGGGGGCACAACATACGACAAATCAATATTCATCAATGCATTACAGGAGCTTATTGCGCCGATCAATAATCCGCGTTATGTGATTGTCAGGAAAAACAAATTTGCTTTTTTTGTCAAGCAGGAAGATTATCATGCTGTTCCGGAACTGCTGGCACGCAAAAAAGAGTTCGCCGAATACTTTAGCAATCAGTGGGAAGCACACGTAGGGAATTGTGATTTAATCTTCACCAGAACAATTCCTGGTAGAAAATTGATCTTAAAAGCACGTGCGAAATCATTGGCGGCACAACTGGATGAAAACGTACTGCAAGTAAGTAAGTGGCGGTAAAGAAATAAATCAAAAAAAATCAACAATAGGCAGGAAATTTTGAATCGTAATATGCGAATTTTTATAAAAACGTTATGCTAAATAATACCTTTGATCTGCAAATAGAAGGTACACCTTCTGAATTTGGGGATCAGTCAATTCTCGAGAATTTTAGATTCCCAAATGGAAAAGCTTTTCCTAAATCATACAAATCCTTTGTAAAAAACTATGGATACGGGTTAGCATTAGGTGAATTTCATATTTATATTCCGATGGGCAACTATGGAGATTCATTAACTGTTAGATCCGATGAAATTAGAAGTACCTATATTGATGATGTTAAAAATGATGATATCTGGTTTGAAATAGGTCCTGACTGCTCGCTGCCACTCGTAAAGCGATTGTTTCCCTTCGCTTCCAGCGACAATGGCTACTATCTCTTTTGGGACTATGAAATTGATGCAGCAGGCGAACTGGATATTTATGTAACAGATTTTAAGGGTACAGGATTTAGAAAAGCTGGCAAATCAATCGATGAACTCATTAGTAATTTGACTGGCGGTTCTATTAAAGAATTTCTCCCATTCTGCAGCCATCCACTACCGCGGATTTTCAAATGTTTAAAGAAAGTTGAATGAGCGCTATCTAACTACTCGAGCAACGCTACAATTGCAGGATCCTCGGGATCTATTTTTGGAGGAAAATGCTTCATAAGCCTGCCATTTTCATCGATTAGATATTTCTGAAAATTCCACAATACAGCAGAACTTTCTACGCCGTTCAAGCTTTTGTTGGTCAACCACTGATAAATAGGCGCCTGCCGTTTTCCTTTAACATCAATCTTTGCTGCCATCGGAAAAGTTACGCCGTAATTCCGTTGACAAAAAGCAGCTATTTCGGCATCCTTACCAGGTTCTTGGTCTAAAAAATCATTTGAAGGAAAACCTATAATAACCAACTTATCACTGAATCTTTTATATAAGCGTTCAAGTCCCTCGTACTGAGGTGTAAACCCACATTTAGAAGCGGTGTTTACAACGAGTATCTTTTTACCTTTAAATTGCGCGAAATCGATGGACGAGCCGTCCAGCCCCTTAACTTTAAATCCATATAGCGTAGCTGATTTCAATGCCATATCTACTTTAACGTTACCATTGGTGAATAAATAATAGGCCACACCTGCGGCGACTACCGCCACAATGAATAAAATTATAAAGAGCATTTTTTTTATTTTTTTTTGAAACATGACAATCGATATAAGCACGAAACCATCCCAGAATCGTCTTTACTTAGGTCGATGAACACCCTTGGACTTGCGACCAAGGACGATACATAAGCCCCTTGCCGATCAACGTTGTACAAGGCAAAACGTATTCTGCAAAGTCTTGTAAACGATGAGTTCAGCGTTTACAATGGATTAAAGTTACTAAAGAAAGTCTGAATTGGAAATGAAAAATGCTTTTCTGATCGGATAATAAAACAATATAAAAAACCGAATCTTCATGACAAAGATTCGGCTACACTATTAAACTATATAAACCAATTGTGTACGTTAAAGTTGACTTATTGAGGGGATGTCGGTCTATTTGGGCTTAGCCCTATCTGTCCCTTTAGCATCTTTCCACCATCCATTGTAATCCGGAGATAATAATCTGAAGAACAAACAGTCCCATCTTCATCCATAGATTTAATCCCTAGCCCAACAGGAACATCCTGTTGAGTTGCAGCTGTCTTCGCTATCTGATTGGATTCGTTGTACTCATCAAACATGGACACATAAATACTCTTGACACCAAGCGCGGTCAAATTATAGAATTGTCGCCACATAAAATCACCATGTTTTCGTTGCCCCTCCTGCAGTGCCCCCGGCAATACACAGGGCTGATAGTCTATGTTATTTAAATTGCAAAACTGTAGATCAGCATTTTGGATATGCTGCGCATAATGATCCACGTCTGCAATGGTTCCGATGCGGCCTACCATCCAAGGTGACAACATATCAAATGATTTGTAGACATCCATATAGCCTTGTCTCGAATCTCCTCCTGTTTGTGCCAACCTCCAGTGTGTTGGCGTACCGCCCATGACATAGCAGCCTTGATCGCGAAACCACTGAATAACCTCCAGACAAACGGCTGCTGACCAGGGATGGTTGTTGTCATTAAAACCGAATCCCCAAATACCGACCACAGGCTTGCCGTTCTGTTTGGCATAGGCAGTAGACTGGGTATATTGTTTCATCAGATTTAGCCAATCATTTTTTATCTCAGCCTGCATATTAACCCAGGCCGACACATCATACATGATATAGAATTTGATACCATGTTGCTCGGCGGCAGTTTTAACTTTAGCCGTAATCGCATTACGAATAGGACCTTCTATCCCTGTGGGATTAAATCGCTGCAATGCCGCCGTATGGATACCGTAATCCTTCATCCATTTAAATTGGACATTGACTGTCTGATCGTCAAATGAAGAAAACAGAGATGCAGGTGAACCATTGCCCAATGCAGGTAAATTGGTATTGTATTTTTTTTGGTATTCGCTGTTGTCAGGCCAAGAAGGAATATGGAAATTACCTTGGGTCGGGGTCTGCTGCCAAGCCTCAGTCCAGTGCCACCAATGTGTTCCCATGGGTGAATTGTCACCCGCACAGGAAAACCAGCCCTGGTATCCCACGGTAATCTGCCCAACGACATCGCCTGTCGCGGAAAGCCCATTGTTGCCATTCGCTTTTTTGGCCTCCTCTTTCGGGATAGATTCTTCAATCTTCTTTTCGCTCTTTGAACAGGACATCATCAAAGCGATCAACAAGAAGATTATACATACTTTTTTCTGCTGTTTAATACTCATAATTAAGTGATTTTTTTATAAATGGTTGAAGACTGGTTTATACATATTGGTTTATTTCAATGCTAGTTCCCATACTGCCTCGCTGTTCCGGAAGGCTAAATTTTTACTGGGGTTATTCTTGAAATCAAAGTTATTATGTACCATTAATGAACTATTAACAAGAAATTAATAGCTTCCATAAATCTGTATAAAATGAAAAATTATTTATAAATACGTTTAATGTGCGTACAGTAATTTTGCTGTGTATTGAAAACAAATGCTGCACCAGTTTATTTATAAAGAAGTAATTGATCTGAGCGATCCGACGAGGTTTTCTTTCGAAAAAAGAAAACAATACGTTCTAAATTCTGTATATTAAATGAACTCAATGGTCGATTTTTTTCTTGACTACAACTATTTCTTCTTTAGCGGAAGACCAAAGTTCCCTTGGGTAATCGTTATTTAATTCGAATAAATTAAACTAATATAAATCTCAATCCGATTTTCTATGAAAATTACGTTAACATTAACCCTTATCATGTTTGTACAAGTCCTATTTGGACAGAAGTCTTTAACGCCCCAATGGCAATCGGACACCACCCTAAGATCTCCAGAGTCCGTTTGGGTAGATGCCAAAAACAAAGTACTCTATGTTTCAAATACGATCGCCTTCGAACCTAATACTACAGCATTCATCAGTAAACTGGATATGGACGGAAAATTTATCAAAAGAGATTGGGTTACAGGACTCAATGCTGTTTTGGGTATAGGAATCCACAAAAACCGGCTCTACGCGGCTGAAGCATTCTCTAAATCCATTGCCGTCATCGATATAGATAAAGTAAGCATCGTCAAAAGAATTACCATTGATGGTGCTGAGCTGCTCAATGACATTACTGTTGACTCAAAGGGTATCGTTTATGTAAGTGATACGCGACTTGGAAAAATCTATCGCATTGAAAACGACTCTCCTATGCTGTATGCTGAAAACCTAAAAGGTGCAAATGGGTTGCTGGCTGTCGGCAAAGACTTGTATGTGCTATCGGATGGCGCGCTTGTTAAAATAGATCAGGATAAAAAAACTACCGTAATATCGAAAGGTATGGAAGGCGGATTGGACGGTGTCGTACAAATTAAACCCAACGAATTTGTAGTTTCTGGCTGGCAAGGACTGATCTACCATGTCAAACCTGACGGCTCCAATGCTGTATTACTTGACACACGTGACAAAAAGATAAACGCTGCCGATATCGGATACGACAAATCTTCAGGTATGCTGTATGTGCCTACCGTTAGGAGTAACAGCGTTCAGGCTTACAAACTGGACTAGATGATTTAATGGATATACTGGCAGATGAAGCTTTCCACGTTTACCCCTTATACCAAGTCATTTAGAAAGGCTTTTTTGATTATTCCTTTTTTCGTTGTGATCGATGTATTTTGCGAGATTGTACAACCCCGTCTGATGTCTATCATTGTCGACGACGGAATTTTGCATAAAGATATCAACTATATTTTGAAAATTGGATTGGCCATGATCGGATTAGCGATCGTTGCTATCGTTGCCAATTTATGCAACATCTATTACTCTGCACACGCGTCGGTGGGTTTTGCGACGAATCTCCGGACGGCCTTGTTTCGAAAAATACAATCCTTTGCTTTTGCGGATACCGATTATTTCAGTTCGGCCTCGCTTACAACACGGCTCACCAACGACACCAATATGATGCAGCAAGTCATGATGATGTGCTTGCGTATGCTTCTAAGAGCACCCCTTATGATGGTTTTTGCCATTATCTTTGCAGTTTCTATTAATAAGGATCTTTCCATCGTGATGGCCATTGCATTGCCTATATTGGCCTTAAGTATTTTTATTTTATTACGCAAAGGACTCCCCTTTTTTATCAAGATGCAGCGGGCAGTTGACCGTGTCAATAGTGTTGTGCAGGAAAATCTACTCAATGTGCGGGTAGTAAAAGCTTTTGTACGACAGGATTTTGAGAAAAAGAAATTCGACAAAGTGAATTTCGATCTGATGGATGTTGCCACCAAAGCTTCGAGCATCGTTGTCCTTATCATGCCTGTCATGCAATTGGTGATGGGTTTGTCGCTTGTTGCCGTGACTTGGTTTGGCGGACAGAAAGTAATGACCGGAACGCTTGCACTGGGTGGATTGATGTCATTTCTAAGTTATATCACGCAAATCCTTATTTCTTTGATGCTGCTTTCATTGACTTTCATGATGATTTCAAGGGCAATCGCTTCTGGCGATAGAATTGAAGAAGTTTTAGAGAAACAACCCTCCTTAACGGATACTGCGGAAGGCCTCCAAAATAGATACGCCATCACAGCGGGACGGATCGCATTTAAGCAAGTCACTTTCCGTTATAACTTACAAAGTGAAAAACCCAACCTTGACAATATTAGCTTCGAAGTAAAGCCTGCGACTACCCTAGCAATCATAGGTGGCACAGGTTCGGGAAAGAGCACTTTGGTACAATTAATTCCCCGACTATATGATGTGTCTGAAGGTGCCGTTTTAGTAGATGCCATCGATGTCAGAAATTACCAACTACAGGAACTGCGCAGCCAGATTGCGATTGTGTTGCAGCAGAACCAACTTTTTTCAGGAACGATTTTAGAAAATCTCAAATGGGGAAATGAGCAGGCAACAGAAGAGGATATTTACGCCGCTGCTAGGATTGCTTGTGCAGACGATTTTATACGCTCCTTTCCCAGCGGCTATCAGACACTACTGGGACAAGGAGGCGTCAATGTTTCAGGAGGACAAAAACAACGCATATGTATTGCCAGGGCTTTATTGAAGAAACCTAAAATCTTGATTATGGACGACAGTACAAGTGCTGTGGACATCGATACCGATCGAAAAATACGTGAAGGTTTAAAAAATTATCTGCAGAACACCACACTATTGATTATCGCGCAGCGTATTTCGAGCGTCATGCATGCCGACCAAATATTGGTCATGGAAGAAGGCCGCATTGTCGGTTCTGGATCACACGATGTACTTCTGCAAACAAATACCAGCTATCAGGAAATTTATCAGTCACAACACCTGCAAAAAGAAGAAGCCTAATGAGTACCTCAAACAAATCCATTCCCGTGAGTTTACCTGGCCCCGGTAGTTCAAGACGCATTAAAAATGAAAAGCCTCAACAGGGATTTAAAGCTTTATGGCGATTGATGCGCTACCTTTCTTCGCAACGGCTGATGCTCCTGCTGATTTTAATTTCACTTTTGCTGGGAACTGCAGGGACACTGGCAGGCAACTACCTTTTACGGCCTGCGATCAACAATTATGTCCTCAAAAAAGATATTGTTGGTCTAGGACATATTGCCCTGGTCATGATCGGAATTTATATCGCTACAGGAATTTTCAACATGTTGCAATACCGACTGACCATAAAAGTGGCACAGAAAACGATTTCTAACCTCCGAAATGATCTGTTCGACCGCATGCAGTACCTCCCTTTGCAATTTTACGATACCCATCAGCATGGTGATCTGATGAGTCGCTTCACCAATGACATGGATACAGTAAGCGATGCCCTAAATAATAGTATCACACAGCTTTTAATCAGCTCAATTACTTTGTTGGGGACACTCGCCCTCATGCTGTATATCAGCCCTATCCTATCGATTATTGCATTGATCATGATTCCGCTGATGTTATATCTGGCGAAACTGATCATCAACAAGAGCAAGAGTTTTTTTGCCGCCAACCAAGCTGCGCTCGGCAATGCCAATGGCTATGTAGAGGAAATGATCAGCGGACAAAAGGTAGTGAAGGTTTTTGGCCACGAAAACGCTGCCATCGAACAATTTGAGCAGCTTAATCAGGTACTGCGGGAAAAAGCAACAAAGGCCCAGTTTTATTCTGGAATGATGATGCCTTTGATGGCGAATATGAGCACCATTAATTACGCGCTGACTACCATCGCAGGTGGTATTCTAGTGATCACACGTGGATTTGATTTAGGGGGGTTAACTGCATTTTTACAGTATGCACGGCAATTTGGACGGCCTGTAAACGAGATTTCCAGCCAATACAACAGCTTACAGGCAGCTCTTGCGGGCGCAGAACGTATTTTTGCCGTTATTGACACTGCTCCTGAAAGTGAAACGATAGATCCATTGCCAATGCCGGCCCCGATTCAGGGCCAAGTGACACTATCGCATGTAAATTTTGGCTATGTACCCGAAAAACAGGTTTTATTTGATATTGACATCGACGTAAAACCTGGACAAAAGATCGCTTTCGTGGGTGAGACCGGCGCCGGCAAGTCGACAATTATCAATTTGCTACCTCGCTTCTACCCTTTGCTATCCGGGGATATTCTTTTAGACAAGACATCTATTTTTAAGTTGGATCGCAATGAACTGCGTAAAAAACTGTCTATCGTATTTCAGGACACCCATTTGTTTACCGATACGGTCATGGAAAACATCCGTTATGGCAGGCTCACCGCAACGGATGATGAAGTGATAGCGGCAGCAAAGCTTGCTGCCGCAGATAGCTTTATCATGCAACTGCCACAAGGGTATAAAACCGAATTGACCAATGACGGGGCCAATCTGAGTCAGGGACAGCGGCAGTTAATTAACATCGCCCGGGCAACTGTGGCCAATACGCCAATCTTAATATTGGATGAGGCGACCAGCTCAATCGATACACGCACTGAAATTGCTATTCAGGAAGGTATTGACCGGTTAATGCAAGACAAAACAAGCTTCGTCATTGCCCATAGACTCTCGACCATAAGGAATGCCGACGTAATCTGTCTGATCGAAAAAGGGAGAATCGCCGAGTTCGGTTCGCATGTAGAACTCTTAAAGCAAAAAGGTAAATATTATCGTTTGTATATGGGACAGTTTGACTGATCATTTCGAGGTTTTAATACGATACTCCTTTCATGACAGAAGCCTTGTTTTGAAAAATACTGCAGCTTACGAAATACAAGTTCATCGATTTTCTGAAAGATGGCTACAACATTCTGACATTTGGATACATCTGCGGGCAACTTTACACAGAACTTTGTCTCAAGAAAAAAAAGATTATGAAAGTATTTATAACTGGAGCTTCGGGCTTTATAGGTTCAGCAGTCGTTCAAGAAATGATCGATGCGGGACATCAAGTAACTGGTTTAGCACGCTCAGAAAAATCAGCAGAGATAATCGCCAATTTGGGTGCTAAGGTAATCCGTGGCGATCTTCAGCACTTGGATATATTAAAACAAGCCGCTTCAAACGCTGACGCCGTCATCCATACGGGGTTTTCCCACGATCTGATGTTTGCAAATGAATATGCAAAAGCTGCCGAAATTGATATCAATGCGATCAATGCCATGGGCGAAGTGCTGCTCGGTACACAAAAACCGCTTGTCGTTACAGCTGGAACCTTGGGTCTACCACTTATCAACGGGTTCGTCACAGAGGAAAGTACACTCCTAAATTCACCGAGAGGTTCAGAACCTGCGGCAATGGCCCTGGCAGCAAAAGGTGTCCATGCTTCAGTGGTTCGCTTACCACCCTCTGTTCACGGCAGCAGTGATCTTGGCTTTATGGCAGGCTTCACATCAAGTCTGATCCAATTTGCACGCGATCATGGTGTTTCGACCTATCCCTTAAATGGGGACAATCGTTGGCCAGCAGTTCATCGTTTAGACGCTGCAAAAGTTTTCTGCAAGGCGGCCGAGAAAGCCGAAATTGGGGCATTGTACAACGCTATTGGTGAAATTGGCATTAAAATCAGTGAAATTGCTGAACTGATCGGCACGAAATTACATTTGCCTGTTACTTCATTACGGGGTGAAGATATTGTCAAACATTTCCAATGGCTGAGCCATTTCATCACCTTCGATAGCCCGGCGACAAGTTTTGAGACACAGCAGCAATTAGATTGGTCGCCTACGCATATCGGTTTATTGGAAGATGTTCATCAGAATTATTTATAAATTTGTTATATGCCACAAAGTCGAACACAGCGTATAAAAACGATCAGTGAATTTCATCAATTAAGAGGTTTACCACAGCCTGAGCATCCATTGCTCAGTGTTGTGGACTATTCAAAGATGAAACGTTCTCCTTTGGATGATGCTTCGGCCTTATTGTTTGATTTTTATGTCATTTCCAATAAAAGAGGCATCACAGGCAAAATGCGCTATGGGCAGCAGCTCTTTGATTTTGACAACGGTGTACTCGGCTTTATGTCGCCCAATCAATTGCTGAAACTGGAAGAAAATGACGCTGTTACCAACGTAAACCGAAGCGGGTGGATGTTGCTTATTCATCCAGACTTTTTATGGAATACCACATTGGCGAAAACCATTAAAGAGCATGAATTCTTCGATTATTCGGCAAATGAAGCTTTATTTCTTTCAGAAAGTGAAGAGAAAACACTAAACGATATTATTGGAAATATCCAACGGGAATATCGAGCAAATATGGACAAATTCAGCAAGAACATTATTGTATCAAACCTCGAAACATTACTGAATTATTCGGAGCGTTTTTACAACCGACAATTCCTGACGCGAGAGAAAGCCAATCATCAGGTTTTAAATCGCCTGGAAGAACTGCTGAATGCTTATTTTTCTACAGATGGTTTGATCTCAAAGGGTCTTCCATCCGTTCAATATATCGCAGATAGCTTAAATATTTCCTCTAAGTATCTCAGCAGTTTGCTTAAAGTACTAACGGGGCAAAGTACCCAACAGCATATTCACGAAAAACTGATTGAAAAAGCAAAGGAGAAATTGTCAACAACGACACTTTCTGTTAGTCAAATCGCCTATGAATTAGGCTTTGAACATGCACAGTCATTCAGCAAATTGTTTAAAACAAAAACCAAACTTTCGCCCCTGGAATTTAGAGCCGGATTTCACTACGCTACTGAAAGCTAACGAAAACCATCGAATAACCATTGGATATGGGAGAAATGACCCATCTGGGCATGGACATTATAATTTAAGAGGTGAAGATCAAAAAAAAACAGCAGACCGCACAATGTCTATTGCCAGTTCTGCTGTTTGAATCAAAAGTTATTTTTCTTTTTGATCTTTAACTGCATCCTTAATCGCTTTTGTCTCTTCGGCAGTCTTAGCACTTATTTGATCTTTATACCTATCAAATTCATCAGAGACCTTATCAGCCACATGGCCTGCTGTCTCGCTAATTGAGGATGACACATGATCATACTCTTCTTTCACTTTATCGGCTACTTCTTCATATTTATGTTTTGCCTGCTCTTTGAGATCCCTTGTTTTTGCCTTGATTTTCTTTCGCGTTTTTCTTCCACTATTCGGTGCCACCAATACACCTACCAATGTACCAAGTGCCGCTCCCGCCACCATTGCCAGAAGTAATCCCGTTGAATTATTTTTTCCGCCGCACATCTTTAATTTCTTTAAACAATCGTAATTAAGCATATATTTCAAAATGATTATGTTGTTAAAACTCTTACAAATTCTAACAATAAAAGCAAAAGATTAGTTTGTCATATTTTAAATAATGTACAACAAACTAGATTACAGCATCACATGAATCGAAAGGCGCTAAAGATGAGCGTGCGAGAACGGCTTGGATCAAATAGATCTACTGGATTCGACTTTTTGGTTCTGCCCCCAATTCAGTGTTGATTTTCTTTTGTTTGAAGTATTGAAAAATGACTGCAATAATAAAAAGCACAAAAAGGAAAAGAAGGGTCTGTCCAATAATTGGATCATTTATATCCGTTGCCAAGGGACGTCCGACTGGAACTCTGGTAAAGGTCTCATTAACAGCAGGCACCAGCGACAAGAAAAAACTGAATGACCATAGAAAATTCTCAAAATACCGGGCCTTCGTACTACTTTTCTTTGTTGCGTGCAGCCAATAGGCCACCGTGACAAGAACCAAGATGAAGAGTGAAAAAACATGCCCGGCATTGAAGCCACCCTGTTTCGAAATTCCTAATGCCGTAAGAGAAGTGATGGCTGTCGCATAAAAATATAACTTCCCCGATAATACTTTAAGATTGATCTTGCCATAGCTGATAAAACCTAATACAGCGCCTAAAAGTGCTGTAAGACCAATAATTGTGTGGAAAACTCCTAAACCTGATAAATTCATTTTTTCTATTTTTAATGTTGATAATTTCAAAAAAATGTTCCTGTAATGTAAGGTCGTTGTCAGGCTTTCACGGCACAATCCATGGAATAACAACCCTTTAATGGAACACTACAAAGTTGCAATAGAATAAGAAAAATGGTTTTTTGATTTCGTTCAAAGATTTGATATTTTAGTTCAAATAACAGGACTACAATCTTATTGGAGAAAACTTGGTCCCCTCGATAAAAATGGAATACCATATACAAATGACCATTGGTTTTTAGTTGCTTTTAAGCTGTCGACGATAATTTGTTGGCGATATGTGGTATTTGTCACTAAAACTCTTTGTAAATGTTGCGAGGTCGTTAAATCCACAGTTAAAGGCAATTTCGGAAACACGCTGATTGGAAACCAAAAGGAGCTCTGCCGCCTTTTCGAGCTTCTTATTTTTGATGTAGCTGGCAGGTGTATCATGATATAATTTGGCAAACTCTCTTTTAAATGAAGAAACACTCAGATTATTCTGTTCCGCAAGCTGCTCAATGGTCAATTGAGAAAAGAGATTGGCTTCAATGATCTGTTTAAACGAATAGGTACTTGAAGAAAAAAGCTGTGATAATATCACCCGTATGACCGACGCGTTTCTCGTTTGGGACAGGAGCAATATAATTTCTTTTAATTTGAGCACCAGTATATCTTCATTGATCAATGAAGGATTTTCAAAATAGAACAGCAAGCCTTCCACATATTTCTGGATCAGGAAATCATTGTCAATTTTTTCTTTTGATTGGTTTGAAATGATATTTTCGGGTTCAAGCAGCAACGAGGGTAACTCTCTATCGTAAACTTTCTTCAAGGTATCTGGATAAAAAGTGACGATTAACAGCTGACAATCTTGCGTTGGATTCACATCTTGGATTCGCTTTCCAGAATTAATACAATTCAGCAATAAGGAATAATGCTTCACAATAGTTAGCTCTTCGTCATTTGCTTGGTATTGCATCTCCCCTTCCAGCACATAGAGGAAGCAAGCCTGTTCCGCTACTGGAAATTCAAATGTAAATGGTGCCTTCAAAGCAATTTTTTGCATCATCGGTCTTCCAAATAGCTCATACTTTTTGTAATCATTTACCATTGTGCCGCTCAATTTCTCAAATTTAACGATTGAGTTCCGTATAATTAAAATGATGGTTGTGCAATAGAGTCTTATTTTCTAAATTTCCGTTAAAATAGATTCATCCAATCGATGCATTTTAAATTGGTTAAACACCTGTTGATATTAGTCTAAATTTACGTCTATTTTGACACCAAGATTCTTGCAGCTTGCCTTTAAAACATGATCTACCCAAATGCATAACATAGGCTGTTTTCCTGGTTTGTTTTGATCCCAGTCTTCTTTCCAGACAATGTCGATAGTTTTCCCGTGATAGTCTAAGTTTCCGAGGTAAAAATAATCCATTTTGCCCGCAGGTATCAGTGGCTGAAGCTGAAAGCTGTTGTGATGGGTAGCCTTAAAGCCAATGAGATCTGCTATGATCATGTCAGGATAGGTTGAATGAAAATAATCATTCTGTCCACCAAATTGCTCGCCATCACTTGGTATATACCATTCACCGATATTTGGGTGGGTATAACCGTGAAGTCGGGTAAGCTTCATAATTTGTTCGTAAAGGGTCTCTTTGTCCTGCGCAGTGATTTGATTCTTATAATTTCTTAAATAGTTGCTGTATGCTTTATAGACGACCGAGTTTTGAAAAGGCCATCCTCTGCCGTTCCAGGCATAAGCCTGCTCATTGTAATAGGGGTGTTGCCTTTCGGCCGTGGTCATTCCTTTGTGGTTATTGAAACCTTTTTCAGAAGTAAACATCGCCCAAGCTACTTCATACTTTTTATTGTCCTCAGGCAGTATCATATTGAAATACCAGGGGGTATAACCAACGGATTCCCGCACCCGCGCTTCGTAATCCCGTACACCATAGGCGTTGTCACCAGCTGTTAAGGTATTAAAAAAACCATCATCTGAATTCCAAAGTGTCCGAAGAAATTTCTGCTGTATTTCCTGGCTTCTGACCTTATAGTAATCTGCTTTCGCCTTATTCTTAATCGAAGGATGTTGTTGCTGTTCCAGTCTATAGAGATTGTACAATGCGTTGTTATTTCCAAAGGAATAACTTGCAACGGATGGGCGCACCAAATAAAAATCGGGATAACCTTTGGTAAAGGCTAATGGAAAGTCCCTCGCTGCAGTCGTATTTGCCGCCTTGTCTGTCGTCCCCCAACCTAAATATAGATCTCTCCATGTACTATCGGTATAAATAGCATAAGGTCCTTTACTTTCAATTAAGCCAAGTACCGCCGAAAGGCTGAATTCCATACCATCGTACAGATCCAGAATTTTGTACATGCCGTCGGTCTTCGCATTTGGATTTTTTACAGTGAATAGGCTATCCAAAAGGTGCTGATGGGTCTCCATTGCGGGTAGCATCTTTTGCGTCCAGGCCTGATCGGGATGAATTTTTAAAAATGATTCAATACCATCGACCATCCAGCTGGAAAAATGAACACTTTCGGGCCTGCTCAAATGGGTCAAAAAATTACCGTTTTCCCGTTGATTTATTTTGGAAGCTGATCCAAGCATAAAATATTCGGCATAAGATCGAAGGTATTTTGGATCACGAAGCCAACGTACATCGTAAAACTGATGCGCTGTTGGGCAGGTAATCGCTCCACTCAAGGATCCCCAGGCGGGATACCCGAAAAATTCTGTTATAACCCAATATTTCTTTGAATCATGTGGATCGTAATAATCCCGAAGATGCTTGCTGATCATCCACCAACGATAATTATACACGCGACTTAGGGTATCGTTGGAACTCTCAAAATACGGAATGTTATTGACCAAGAATTCTTTGTTGTTGGATTCGTCAAAAGCACCGTCCGATTTTGGCCGGTGCTCGTAAGCATTGAACTCCTTTATATTGTCTGTTAGGTTATTTTTTGCCACTTCCTTTAAACGATCAAGTTCATGGCGATATATCGATTCCTGCTTACCCGAAAATCCTCGATTACTCGAACAGGAAAAAAGAACACCTAGAACCAAAAAGGCTGTGCTGCTTAAAACAATAGATTTTAGAAAAACGGAGCGATGTTGTCTTTTCATGTGGCTATATGGAATAGAACGAATTTATAGTTGATCTGCTATAACTTAAAAATTAGTATTAACGTCCATCCGAAGGAATCAACAGGAGATTGATCGGCTTTCATCGCAGTAATTTTCTACAGGGCAATTCTTGATGAAGTTAAACACAAGATCTAATCCAAAGCAATAACAAACAAAGGACTAATCAACAGAATTTTTATGACAATTCAGCATGGTGGAACAAATCGGCGTAAAATTGATACAATGTATCATATTGTACCAATTTGAGCTCATACTTTATCGTTCAAAATAGATAACAATACGCTTTATCGCGATCTGAAGTTCATTGTTTTTGGCCATACTCAGATCTATTAATTCGACAATGGTAAATTTTTTCCTGGATAAATTTTTCGATATTCCGGGCTTGAGCCTAAAATATTATGAAAGAGGGCGGTATTTTCTTTGCAAAAAACCAAATATTCCCATTTTCACATAAAAAAGTATCTTTTTCATATTCTTTCTACTGCTATTCTAAGTTACATTTGCCTCATAAGTAAACTTGACTCAAAAGAAGTAATTGCTGAAATGAATGGAGATGCCTATCTCATCATTTTAAATTTCTGAATTGATTCGATAAGAATACTGTAAAAAGAATCCTACAATACTACACTGAAAAACATTTTGTGGAACGATGCTGTCGTTCCACATTTTTAATCTATTAAATCGGTCTCCACCCAACCTTCTACGGCAGCAACTTTAGCTTGCTCGCCGTCTTTTTCATACTTTAGTCCCCGGTAGTTCCTTCCGTTGTCATTTCAATTTTATGGATTGTACCGTCTGCACGGTAATTTAGGGTATCTATGCAAATCGAACGGCTAAAACTGCCTCCATCCGGGTTAATCCCCCCATTATGATAAATGAAATACCATTGGTTTTTAAAAGGGACAATTGCTTGATGGTTCGTATTGCTATTGCCTGCTATTTCATTCAGAATCCCTTTATACACATAGGGACCTTCGATCTTATCGGCCATGGCATAAGCGATCTTCTCCGGAAATTCCGTGGCATAACTCAAATAATATTTTCCATTGTGCTTGTGAACCCACGGTGCTTCCGTAAAAGCCAGTCCTTCAAAATTCAATTGCTTTACTTCGCCATCAATCTCAACCATATTTTCCTTGAGCTTTGCGTAGTAGCACTCACGGTTACCCCAGAAAATCCAGGCTTGGCCATCGTCATCAATAAAAACAGCCGGGTCGATACAGGCCCAAGAATGGGAAGAAGCAAAACAGTCTTTATTGGTCAATAACGGTTTCCCCAACGCATCTCTAAAGGGACCTTCGGGTCTATCTGCGACAGCAACACCTATTCCGGACCAATTAGAGCTTATGTACCAGTAATATTTTCCATTACGTTCGGTAACGTGTCCCGCAAATGCATCACCGCTTTTTGCCCAGGTAAAATCACTTATTCTCAAAGACACCGGATATTCCGTCCAATTTTTTAAATCCGTTGTAGAATAAACAATCCAGTCTTTCATCTTATAGCCTTGCTGACCACCTGCAAAATCATGGCCTGCATACAACCAAAGTGTATCTCCCTTAACCATTGCTGCTGGATCAGCCGTAAAATGATGCTTAATAATCGGATTTCCCTTTGCGGTAAAACGATACCTGTCATCCACATCCTCTGGAGATAGTAATTCACCGGGTACACCACCCCATTTACTATTCAGAAGACGAGACTCTTCCTTGCTAATTGAAATCACACTTCCATGTCGCGGGTTAAAATTTTTACGCAAAGCCTCAGGTTTCGAGGAGAAATTAAAGAGATCATCTGTGCGCTGAAATTCATATCTTCCATTCGCATACAGATCATACATCAAGATATAATCGTCTGTTCCGTTCAACTTAAAAAGACTCGATCCTTCGACAACAACAGAAGTGTCTGCATAGGCATCGAGATACCGGAAGTCTTCTTTCCATGGTCCTTTTAGGGATTTACTTGTCGCCTGCTGAATCCCATTTTTCACTTCTTTGCCCGCACCATCTTTTGTATTGCCCTTAAAGAAAAAATGGTATAACCCATCTTTATAGACGATGTCGCCATCAATACCGCCAAATTTTGGACTGAACAATAAGGTAGGTTCCCTTTCAAATCCGCTAAAATCTTTATTCGCATAGGCTGCATAAAAATCAAGCTTATCGTTCTCATATGATTTCACCGTAAAATACACAAGGTATTTTTTCGCAACTGGATCATAGATCGTCTGTGGTGCCCATACCCATTTTACGTTTTTAAATTTTTTAGGGTATAATTTTGCCAGATCAATAGTATTATGTTTCCAATCCGTCAGGTTATCAGATCGCATCAGAATAATACCAGGATTACTTCCCCAACCATTCTTGGCGGTAAACATATCAGTTGCGACCATATAAAATGACTTTTTGTCCTCTCCCCTAAGGATGTGCGGATCACGAATCCCTCCCGTTTGGGATATATCTGCGGATGACAAAATAGGTTTATTGTTATTTAATGCAACCCAGTTTTGCGCATCCTGACTGACTGCAAATCGCAATTGCTCTTGTGTATTTTTATCCCCCGAACCCTCAAAATAAGCAAAAAGATAACCCGCCGCCTTATCTGCATTGTGTATTTTTTGCGCTATAGCATTGGTAAAACTCATTAATGCAATACTCAATACCCCCATTTGTTTTAGTTTCATGTCTGATCAATTTTTAGGTTTTTCTAAATGTTAATTTGTCAAGCAAACCTTCTTTATTAAAACTTAACGATGGATTGTTTAATGCACAAATTCCAAATTATCTTGATCTCGAAAGGATATTCAACACGAATTTAAATTTGCTCAAAAACACTTTTCCACGAAGCTGTAGAAGAATACGATACGAGGCTCACTTTTATTAATGTTAAATATACATTTATTATTCAAATAGGCGGTATTTTTTATGATAAGTATCGTTTAAAACGGGACATTTTCCAAGGGTAAAAGTCTTGAATCCGAGATAGCTGCAATCCGATGCCCTATAATCTTCATATACGCTGGATTTTGTTCAAATGAAAAAAAATCGGACACGCTTTTCTGTTTAATCAGCATACAGATATCCCACTGTTCCTGATCGGGTCCTATCAGAAACCGGTCACCATGCCCAACAAAAAGTAGCTCACCGCCGCTTTCTTCCACAAAAGGTTTGGCTAGCTTTATATAATTCATGAAAGCATCGTATCCCGAAATTTCTTTGATTGGTGCAATCTCCGGAAAATTAGTATAGTCCGCGATTTTCCTCAACTGAATTAAATTGAGGTTTACAATAGGGCCTTGGATATTTTTCAATGCCAAATTCCTTCCGGCTTCATAACCGGGATACAAATACGTCTTTCTTGTCATATCAATAGATACTTGTTGTTTCACTCACTTTACTCTTCAATTCAGCTGCCGCGTGAAGTACGACTTTTTTATAATCAATGATTTTGTCGTTTTCAAATGGAATAATAACTGCATTTTCAAACAGGAAATTTCCCTCACCTAATCGGTTCCAATCCGCCTGCAAGTTTTTGTTGTCAAATTGCCCCATGTTTAACATAAATCTGATTCTGTTAGAAAGAGCCGTTAAATTCATGCTATCAGCGATATGTATTTTATTTTCGGTCCTGTTGTAAATTGTTAAAACTCCCATCAATGGTTTACTTTCCAAGAATTCGGCTTTCAATTGTTTTTTATCTATTTTGTTCATGTGCTTTTAAATTAAAATTATAAATCACCACCCAATGATTTCAATTGCGCAGCAAAAATAAGGAGATCTGTTACGGCCATTCCGTCCAATAGCTTATTGGCGATGTGCTCAGCTGTAACAGTAGCCTCTTTAAAAATTCGATCACCAGCCGCCGTAAGCTTCACATAACTGACCCGGGCATCTCTATCATTGTGCTCTTTTACAACTAGCCCCATCTTTTCCATAGGTGAAATAATCCGTGTAATCCCTGAGGCCGTTAAACCGGTACTTTCAGCCAGATCAATTCGCCGTAACCGGTTCCCGGAAGCCTGACTTAAAATATGTAGGATCATAAAGTCTGTCAGACTTAGTCCATGCAAGCTCAACCCATCAAACTTTTTGGTGATGACAGATTGAACTTTTATAATGTTCAAAATCGTATTAATTGCGGTCATATTATTATTTGCAAAATACTTGATTAGTCAAGTATTTTGCAAATATAATAGTTTTATTTAAATGGTTGAACAAAATAAACAAAAGATTCTGCGAACGGGGTGGTTACACTAAAGCTCATTAATTCTCTTTTCTTCGCAGGAGAAGGAGGTTTGTATAAAACTACACTTAGGTGTAGCATTGATTGACATAATCTATAATATTTTTGGACAAATTCTAATCGATAAGAAGCAAGAGCCAACGATCTACATAACATGATAAGGATAGAATCCTCGAATATTAACAAATTTATTACCTGTAGCATAGTATAAACATGACAAATTGCAAAAACTGTGGGACTGATATAACACTGAATTTCTGTCCGAAATGTGGGCAGCCAGCGGTCCTTAAAAGAATTGATGCGCATTATATCGTCCACGAAATTGAACATGTCCTTCATTTCGAGCGCGGAATCTTATATACGATTCGTGAACTTATTACCACGCCGGGAAAAAATGTAAAAAAATATATTGCCGAGAACCGAAGCCGCCTGGTAAAACCCATTATTTTTATCATCATCACCTCACTGATATACTCTATAGTAAGCCATTTTTTTCATGTAAACGACAAATATGTGAGTTATTACGAATCCCAGCATTCTACCACGGGTTCGATATACCTCTGGATTCAGGGCCACTATGGTTACGCCAATATCATGATAGGATTGTTTATCGCTTTCTGGGCTAAACTATTTTTTAAAAAATACGGTTTTAATCTTTTTGAAATTGTCATTCTGCTGTGTTTTATTTTAGGAATGACGATGTTGATCTATACTATTTTTGCATTAGTTGAAGGTCTAACACATACAAGCGTTATGGTCCAAGCTAGCATCGTCGCTATGTTATATAGCGTCTGGGCTATTGGACAATTTTTCGATCCCTACAAAATACCCAGTTATTTAAAAGCGCTCGCAGTCTATATTTTAGGGTATCTGTCATTTACTGTCGTCGTCGTTATTATTGGCCTATCGATTGACTTAATTTTAATGAAAAGATAGTTATCCACCCTTTTTCCTTGTGAGACCTAATTAAAAACCAGATGGGTAAGCTTGCGCTGTAAACTTACCCACCATGTTACTAGTTGCCTGTTACAGATTATTTCTCAGGTATCCCTGGAAGTTATCTTGAAACTGAAGGCCAGTCCCCAACCTATATTTACTTAATTTATTGTTGAGCGTAAGTCCCCATAATACAAATTCGGTCAGAAAATGGAGATCTTCGGGCTTCGTCTCCGGCTGGTATTGCTGAATTAAAGCATGTATAGGTTTCACTTGGTCCAAAACCTGCTCATACGTTGAATCGTTGAGTTCATCAGATAATTCGATCCCCTCTGATTCTGAAAACCAACGAACAATATCATCGTAGGGATAACGTTCGTTTTCTCTTTCCAGTTTCTCAATTTTTGGAAATAAAATCGGAAAAAGGTTTTTAATCGCGTTTTCTATCAGCTGCAATGCGACGATACCCGCTCCTTCCTGTTCGCCTTCATAAACGAGCTCAACTTTACCCGTTATCGCAGGCACAATACCCATAAAATCACTCAGCCGTACTGCAGTTGCTTGCGCCCCACTTCTGAGCATGCGCAATTCAGCGGTGCTTAATAAGTTCTGAAATGCTGTAATGCTCATACGCGCACTTACGCCACTCTTTTCATCAACATATTCACTATTTCGTGCTTCAAAGCTTATCTGCTCAATCAGTTCCCTAGCCAGCTCAGGAACGTATATCTGCTCCTTCTGGGCCGCTTCCAAGTTCGCCTCCTGCGCTGTAATTGCCTTTGCTATCTCAACCGATGCAGGGTAATGTGTGAGTATCTGCGATCCTATGCGATCTTTCAGTGGCGTCACAATACTTCCTCTATTGGTATAATCCTCCGGATTTGCAGTAAATATAAATTGTACATCTAACGGTAAGCGTAACTTAAAACCACGGATCTGAATATCTCCCTCCTGCAATATATTGAAGAGAGCTACCTGGATTCTAGCTTGAAGATCAGGCAGCTCATTAATGACAAATATAGAACGGTTTGCCCGAGGAATCATACCAAAGTGAATCACGCGATCGTCTGCATAGCTCAGTTTTAAGTTTGCGGCTTTAATGGGATCTACATCACCAATCAAATCAGCGACCGTCACATCTGGCGTAGCCAGTTTCTCCGCAAAACGATCACCTCTACCAAGCCAGCTTATCGGTGTATCATCGCCTTTCTCCTGCAGAAGTTCTAGCGCATAACGCGATATGGGGTTAAACGGATCATCATTAATCTCTGAACCTTGAACCACAGGCACATATTCATCCAATAAGTTGACCATGAGCCTAGCTAGACGTGTTTTCGCCTGACCGCGAAGGCCCAGGAAATTAATGTTGTGTTTGGAAAGAATTGCTCTCTCAAGTTCTGGAATAACGGTATCTTCATAACCATATACTCCATTAAACACGGTTTCACCCGCCTTTATTTTTGTAATCAGATTTTGACGCAATTCTTCTTTTATTGTTTTAGGTTTATAACCCGAAGTTTTTAATGCACCAAATGTTGTAATCTTCGTGTAATCCATATATTCTTATCGTATTCTTTTTTTTCGATTTTCTTCGTAATCCTCAAAAATCATTTCACCTAGATCCCCAAGTCCAGTGTAATAAGCCTTCCCTTGATTTGAAGCTGTAAACTCGTCGACAAATTGCTGTAGATAAGGATCTGAAGCAATCATAAAGGTTGTAATTGGTATTCCCAGCTTTCGGGCTTGCGCAGCCATACTATAGCACTTGCTAGTGATAAAAGGATCCAAACCCATAGGATTTTTATAATAGGTACCGTCTGGCATATTTAAACAGCTCGGTTTTCCATCGGTTATCATAAATATTTGCTTATTCGCATGCCGTTTTCGCCTTAGCAAGTCCATCGCTAGCTTTAAGCCTGCGACCGTATTGGTATGAAATGGTCCAACTTGCAAATAAGGCAAGTCTTTTATCGCGATAGTCCATGCATCGTTTCCGAAAACAATGACGTCAAGTGAATCTTTCGGATATCGGGTCAAAATAAGTTCTGATAAAGCCATCGCTACTTTTTTTGCAGGAGTGATTCGATCCTCGCCGTATAAAATCATACTGTGGCTGATATCGATCATCAACACTGTACTCATCTGCGACTTAAACTGTGTATCTTCTACGACGAGATCATTTTCTGATAAGGCAAACTCGCCTATCCCATGATTGATCTGTGCGTTTTTCAAGCTCTCTGTCAAAACTATTTTCTCCAAGCCATCTCCGTACTGATAGTTTCTGAAATCGCCCATATTTTCGTCACTCCGTCCCTGGTGATTGGTTTTATGATTGCCTGATTTCCCTTTCCTCATTTTCCCAAAAATCTGGTCCAAGGCATGCTGACGTAAGGCTTTCTCCAGCTTTGAGGTAATATCTACGCCGCCTTCACCACCAAACTCCACTTTTTCTCTGATATAACCTTTATCTTTCAGATCCGCAATGAAATCGTCTATCGTATAGGCTGGAGTCGTCAGTTTAAACTCTTTATCCAATTGCCTAAGCCAGTCAATGGCTTCATCAAAATCACCAGAGGTATGGGTAATCAGTTCTTTGAAAATGTCAAATAATTTATCAAAAGGCGTTTGAAACGGCTCTTCATATTGTTTGAAGAGAAAACCTTTACTTCGTTTCGTGCTTTTCATGCATTCCTTTTATTAGTATGAGGAAGCTATCCAAATAGTGTATCGGATACTTCATAGTATGAATTTACGAAATAATAATTTTTGTGAGCATCGTATGTCCATTTAACTTTAAAAACTGGCTATAGTATGACGCACGAGCGACAACTTTCTATTAGGAATTAGTTTCAGACTTTTACGCTCTCCCAGTCAAAAGCCGCAAAGAATTGGTATTCCTTGCGGCTTTTTAATCCAGTTATTCTAAATACAAAAGAATTACCCCTGAAATAAGTACCCGTTAATAAAGCAGTTCCAACGTTGGCTTATTGGCGGTTGCTTCCCTGCTACTAAAAGACATATCATTTGTAGAAGAAGCCGCAGCTGTATTTAAAAATAGAAAGGATACTTTACGATCAGTACCGGTAAGCAATCTATTAATGGCCGAGGTGACGTCGACGGTCTGTAAACCTATCCCTGACACAGAAATCTTACCGACAAGTACAGTATCCATTGGTGCATTGTTCCAATTAATGCTATTTTCCAACCAAGATGTCGTGGAGGTTGTATAAATATTAATAGTCCTTTGTGGTGCTGTATTCACTCCTGCAACATACATTTTTAATTTTGCCGAACTCACTTTAGGTGTAGTAATCATCGCAATATCAAATTTAGCGTATGCTTTACGCGCGTAAGATGTAGCGTCGGATTTGATGACAAGATCAGCTGTAGTTCCATAATTTGTACTCGCATAGGTACCGTTACGGACATAGGCATCGGCAAGAGAACTTCCGGCATTGGCTACAACAGCATGCTGAAACGCTCCAACGTCTGGATTACCCAATGGCAACGCATTTCCAGCGAAATCCACGCCCCCATTGTTACTTATAAATATACCAGCATTAAGGGCAGCCGAACCGGAACCGACATCATAACCTTTTGCAGCGTCAAGGCCGTTTCCACCAATTGGATTGACAAATACCGGATCTTCATAGAAATTGTTATTCCGCACGGTAGTTCCCCAGTTCAATGACGTAAATGTACTTGACGGAAATAAACAATTATTGTTAAACTTCAGTCCGTTATCGGCCTGAGTAGACAGACTACTAATGGTCGAGGTTGTGTAAAAAATATTATTTGAAAATGTTGCATAAGGCTTTCCTGAACTCACGCCATTCATGACGTTAAACAGGCTGGCGGTTGGATTTTTGATGTAGAATACATTATTATAAATCTCACGGGAATCGTATGTTGTTTTTTCGATCAAAAAGAGCTTCTTTAACCTTGTTGTACCGATATCGTTGACAGAAACGTTGTAGCGGACTTTAATATTCTTAGACTGGTTCATAAAAAGCATAAATCCGCCGTTATTATCATGCGAATAATTGTATTCGAAGATATCTCCATCGGTTACTGAATTGGTATCATAGCCATCGGCATCGAACGCGACTCCGTCATTGGCCCCTCCGCCTGTCATACCGTAAACCTCATTATAAGCCACCAGCGTATTCAAACTGCCAATTGTCCAAATACCCGCATAATTTTCAGAGCCTGTGTTCATACATGCCTTATAGACCGTATTGTGTGTAATTTTACTTCCTCCCGTCACGCCAGACATAACGATACCGTCGCCGTAGATATATTCAATCAAATTGTTATCGATAATAATATCTTTTGATCTTGCTGCCATAGCCCTATCGCCAGTGGTCCTTATCCCTTCAACGGAACAGTTGGCGACATGACAACTTTGTACCAAAGCCCCGTATATTTTACCGTCTAAGATAATCCCGCCAGAGCTTTTGTTATAATTGGTCTGTCCATCGATAGCACCATTGACGTCATGGACATAACAATTTCTAATGGAGACATTGCTGATTGCTGTTCCTGCAGAACTGCCTCCAATCACGCGGATCCCCGTGGCAGCATAACTTGTCCCGCTTGGGATTGTATTCGTCAGTTCGAGGTTATTTACTTCAAAATAAGATACTTTATTAAGGTATAGCGCATTTGATCCATTTCTCTTTCCACCGCCGTTGATAATCGGACGAACATCACCGCCATATTTATCTATGATAATGGGAGCTTCAGCCGTTCCCGAATTTTTCATATGCAAAGTGTCATTCCATACGCCACCGCTCTTGAATAAGATACGGTCGCCGGGGCCAAAAACCGAGGCATTAATTTTGGCCAATGTTCTCCATGCTGTAGTTGTGCTCATTCCTGTACTATCATCGTTTCCGCTGGGATCTATGTAGTAAGTATTGCCCACACTTGCCAGATTCGCCTTCGCTTTTGTTTTTAGCGATGTCGGAGAATCTATTTGAACAGACTTTTGGCAGCTCAGTAGCCCAATGACTCCAATAGAAATCACCATCATTAATTTTCTCATCATGTTGTTTTTAGTTTTATAATTTGTTATAATTTTTACAGACGTATTCTAATTCCGACGAATACGAATTTTATAATTTGATTAATAACATTAAATTATAAATAACTTATCAACCACAAGGGGTAAAATCACAAATAAAGAGGGGTAAAATTTTAAAGACAGGTCAAAATATATCGAAGATAAATTATCGAATCTTTTTCTGCTGGCCTACATCGATATAAAAGAAAATTTAATATTTTTAGCGAACAACTACAGCCTTTATGGACAATAAAAAATTAATGGAAATAGATCAATATATTGATACACTTTCAGACACTGAGCAACAAATAATTCGTCAATTTCGGAAAGCAATATCAGAAAATGACAATACCGTTTCGGAAAGCTTTGGAAAATTCATGTCAAACCCTAATGCAATCAGCTTTAATGAACAAGGTGTATTTAAATACGGGTTAACAGTCGCGAAGCATTATATTTCATTCCATTCCTTGGTCATCTATACTAACCCCGAATTAATGGAAGAACTAAAATTAAAAATACCGAAAGCCAAGTTTCAAAAAGGCTGTATTAATTTCAAAACTTTGGATGAATTTCCCGCCTCAGTATTGGCAGAACATATTCAGGTTTCATCCAAAATAGATTTTAGCCCCATGATAAATCGTTATTTGAAAAAGAAATAAGTACCAGGTCGATTCCCAGAATTTTATTTATTCACTTTTACGCGCAACAATAGCATAGACCATCGGAATCTTATTTCCCAAATGGGCTATTCTGAATTTTTTAGGATCTAGCTCTGTCATGTTTTTAAAAATGGGATAAGGTGAATAGTCAAATTCGTTCAGGTCTTGAATGTTCAGCCCATTATGAAGTAAAGCACCAACGACCTCACTCATACTATGATTCCAGGTGACATAGGACTGCGAAATAGCGGCATCTTTATCGGCATAGGTTCCCTGCTCTGTTTCAACAATTGGAGCAATATTAAAATAGTTATAGCCAATTTTATCAAAATTGTCGTCGAACATCCAAACAACTGGATGAAACTCGACAAAAATAAACTTCCCTTTCGGTTTCAAGAAACGTGAAATTATTTTCGCCCATTTATCTAAATCAGGTAACCAAGTAATCGTTCCGTAACTTGTAAAGACTAGATCAAATTGTTCATCAAGATGATTTTCAAGCTCATACAGATCACAACAGATAAACTGCACATCAGCATGCATATCTTTCGCAATTTCGCGGGCGCTTTCTATAGCCTTGTCAGATAGGTCAACACCAGTAACTTTTGCGCCAAGTCTACTCAAAGAAATTGTATCCTGTCCGAAATGACATTGTAGGTGTAATATTTTTTTCCCACTGATATCACCCAATAATGCTAATTCAATTGAATTTAATGAAGTCTCCCCTTTTAAAAATCCTGTTAGATTGTAAAAATCTGATTTTAAATGCGTATCCGTTCTGTTATTCCACGAGTGTTTGTTTATTGCGATGTAATTCTCTTCCGGGTTCAAATCGTTCATTTTGTTTTTTAATTAAATGGTTAATTAGCTACTAAATTACAATAAAAATTAATCTCTATCGGATTCATCGTTTCCTCAATCTAAAAATAAATGTTTTAAGAAATAAAGCTTGGTGAAAATTATCATAAAGGTTCTCTATATTTAAATCGATTATCAAATACTTCCAAGTTTAAAAGGATGAGGCAAGAACAACGCCTATTTACATGAAGAAAAGAGATGACGATAAAAATATATAGACCAGAGAGCTTACTCCTAAAAAAATATATTGAATGCTTCTATATACTTGAGAAAACTGACGAAGAAAAAGCGACGGCATATTTTACGTTTCCGAGTATTTACACCATTGTGACGATAAGTGAGCAGACCCAAACGATGGTAAGCCCAAATAAGGTGATTACGAAGCATTTTCCATCCAATTCGATAGAAACAAACCTTGTATGCAATTTTAATGAACCTGTTTTAGTGTGTTACGAGGGGAAAATAAATGAAATTACCACTTACTTCAAACCTCTTGGGATAAATGCTTTTATACCCAATGATTTAAGCGATTATAACAGCGGAACATTTCCCGATTTTAACCCACACCTGGATTATAAAGATGCTATGAGATCCATCCTGTCCATAGATGACCAGGACGGGCGAATCAAGGCATTAGAACACTATTGGATATCAAAATTTTGGCCATTTAAAAATGCGTTGCTCGAAAACATAATTACCGAAATGTTAGATACAAGCAACGTCAATCAATCGATGTCAGAATTTTCGCTAAAAACAAGAAGATCGAGAACAACCATAAATAAGCAATTTGATCAACATATCTGTAAAACCCCCTCCCAATTCAAAAAAATCATCAGATTTCGAGCTGCAATTCAAAGCCACCTCGAAGATAGAAACAAAATAGGTCTGTCTTATAACCTGGATTATTTCGATCAGTCCCACATGATTAGAGATTTTAAAAAATTAACAGGATTTACGCCAAAAGTTTTCTTTTCCAAAATAGGTAATCTCGAACGGAGCCAGATAAAATGGATTTTTATTTAGCAGGTTTACAAAAATACAATCACACTATTTTATTGAACAGTAACATTGCTCCATAATTATTTATGCAATACGTTATGAAGCTTTTAATCCTACTTATGCTTTGTCCAGTTTTTCTTGTGGCCCAAGAAAAAACATCAGCCAAACTTGCAGCCTAAATGCAGGCACAAGCTGATGTAAATAATTTTAGTGGAACAGTTCTTGTCATGAAAAATGGCACTATTTTATTAAAAAAAGCCTACGGTTTGGCAGATTATGAATGGAATATAAAAAACACGTTAGACACTAAATTCCAGTTGGCATCGGTCACAAAACAATTTACCGCAGCCGCTATTTTACAGCTCGTCGACAGTGGGCGGTTATCCCTAAATGATAAACTCAGTAAATTTTTCCCCGATTATCCAAAAGCCGATAGTATCAGCATCCACATGTTACTGTCACACAGCTCCGGACTTGCTATGGGCTTCAAAGAAATCGCGTTAAGCAGCATAAGTCGCGATTCTGCTTATGCCGCCATCAAGAAAATTCCTTTCGAATTCTCACCGGGAACAAATAGCGCCTATAGTAATATCGGTTATTATTTGTTAGCAAAGATTATTGAAAAAGTCTCCGGTGAGCATTACGCTACTTTTTTAAAGAAAAATATATTTGATAAAGCTGGGATGAATAACACCGGAGTTAGTAACAATGAATCCATCGTGCCGAAAAAAGCAAAAGTATATTATCATAATGACGAAGGTTTTATCCATAACCCCTATATCAACTGGGAGATCAACCTAGGTCACGACGGTATTTATTCAACCGTGGAAGATCTAGCCATTTGGGACCAAGCACTTTATGGAACAACGATTCTATCAGCCGCAATGAAGAAAAAAATGTTTACACCATATAACTCCGAAAATTGGGGCTATGGATTCATCATCAATCCATTTTATAATCACGGACATTATTTGATTGCACATGACGGCGGATTCTTTGGGACAATGACTTCTTTTAATCGATTTACTGACGACAAACTCTTTGTCACTGTCCTTTCTAATAACGGCTCAGCCTCCCATATCATAGGTTACGGACTTTCAGCAATTGCCTTTGGTAAAGAAGTAGAAATGCCCTACAAACATCGTCGCGCCAAAATAGATACGACCATATACAATAACTATGTGGGTGAGTATGGAAAAATACGGATATTAAAAATTGATGGCAAACTCTATTATAATGATGCGGATATTGAACTCATTCCCGAGTCTAAAACAAAATTTTTCAGAGCAGACGACAACGACAGAACGATCGAGTTTGTTGAAGACAAAACAGATGGCTATAATTCCATTATTTTAACAAAAGGTGGAGTTAAGGAAGTTTTCCCAAGGTCCAATAGAAATGAATGAAACGCTATGGATGCTGTTAGAATAACGATTTTAATCTATTATTTGAAACCTTAAAGAAAAAAGTTAAATTACACCTATATCGGTCCAGCGTTAGATCGGATATAGCGTATACTAAATTATAAGATATTGCAACAGATAGATCAGGAACCGAAGAAAGCCAAAAAGAAACTGTTATTGAAGTCTTTTATATTATGCCTAATCTTTATGACGGCATATCTCATCAGTTTTTTCGTTTTTGATCTAAGCAGCAGTGAAAAGTTGAGTTATATTATTTTTTCACCTCTTGTTTGCTTACTGAGCTGGATATTTTTCCATTTCTTTTTGCTGGTAAAGGATACACGCAATTTGAAGTACTACTTACTGGGATGTGCCCTGATCGCATGCACTATTATTTATACAAATGGTATTTTTGATATCGATATTAGGCTTCAAAACTTTTTCCACTCCTCAAAACTGCCAAATGAATACAGCAAATATGATGACATTAACAAGCTAAAAAACCAGTTTGGGAAACATGAAATCATACTCTTCAAGGCAAGTGACCACCCTATAGATCAGTTTTTGACCAAAAACAATGAATTAATCATTCATTGTTTAACCGGTGCAATCGACACTGATAGTCCATCAACAGTTATTCATACATGCTATAGACTGGATAAAGATGGTAAGCAGATTGATGAATACTCCTTTAAACAGGACAAGGATGAGGATTCAGAAGTTTTATTTGAAGGGTATTTGATCAACGTTTCCAAACATTACTTTCGCAGCTGGCCATTGAATGGAGATACTACAAAAAAAACAATTGAAGTATTCAAAGCAAATCTAAATTGGTCCACAGATAAACAAGACCAAAAACTAAATGATATTAAAAGTAAAGCCACCTATCTGCTGTCAGAGAAAATCTATCATTTCGATCAAAGCAATTCGAAAAGCTATACAAAGCGAACTTATTTTATGGACGATAAATGGTATGTATTCAACGAAAACATATCGGATGATAATAATTTAGACCCACAGAGCTCATCTAAGGGCCGTACCGTAAATGATCTTTTCGGTCACTGGGATAAGAATGAATGGGTAACGAATACTACTCCCCCTAACATTAGATCAGTTTATTACCAGAAAATCAAACGTGTTCGCAATAGACATGACGTCAAAACGGGGAAATATGAAAAAGGAGATCTTTGGCAAGGCTGCCTATTCTCACAGCTTATTGTCGAAAATGACACCTTAAGATTTAAAGACAGCTTATATTTGGACGAAAAATGGCATTGGTCTCAAGTCGATATCAACAATAAAAACATCGGCACACTAACCTTTGAGAATACCGACCAATTTAATGCCTATGGTTTTTATACGAATCCAGCTTTAAATTATCAACTTTTCACCAACCAACGCAACAAACTTTATTTAATCACAAAGAAATGATTTGTAGCTTGGTACCGCTAAATTTCAGCAAACATTAACGGTTCAAAATACAAGCCTACTTTTCGCTATCCAAAATAATGACTATATTACAACAAATCGCTTTTTTGTGAAAATATATCCAATTTAGTAGCCATTGGATCCTAGTTAAAAATTAAATTCAGGAATAGTAGAAAATAAATCATATGAACAAAAGGTATTTTTTCTATATTATCATCGTTATCAGCTTGTTCACTTCGTGTGGCCTTATCCATAATCTTCCCGATTCGGCTACCCCCAATACCGGTGTAGATCCTAACCTATGGTATTCATTTGTGGATCAAAATGGTAATTTCTACCCCGACAATTGGAAGAAAAATTATGGCATTCCTTCCAATAAAGCTGCTCGAGATCCTTATTCGCTTATGAAAATTGCCACCGACAGAGGGGATCGCGAACAATTACTCGCTTTTGAACGCGGTAACATGCTGCGTTTGTCTAAACGTATTGCCCCAAAAAAACGTGTGTTTATTTTAGTCCATGGCTTCAATGCTGATGAAGAATCTGTTGTAAAACAATATAAATATATTTCCGATCATATCGTTACAAACCCTAAAACCGATGAAATCATTCGATTTTATTGGGATGGTCTACGATCTACCTCCCCTTTTCGTTCCGCCAAAAACTGGTTTTCAGCGGCCTCTTTTAGCCAGATGGCCGGTGAATTTGGATTAAGACGTATACTGAACAATATGGCCGATAAGGATGTCTTCATCATATCACATAGTCGTGGAGCATCTGTGGTTATGAGCGCTATTTCAAATCCTGAATACAATAGCTCATTTTCTGCTCAAGCAAAAGACGTTCACAATGTTGATATCGAGCGGGCAAAGCCATTGTTAGAAAACAAAAATAGAATTACCTGCATTATGCTGGCTCCAGCGATAGGACTTTCCGAGTTTCAATATACGGATACGGCGAGTAACACAAAAAAATTTGTGAATCTCAGCTCACAAGTCAAGAAAATACACATCACGATCAACGGAACGGACAAGAGGTTGAAGAAGTTTTTTGGATTCTTATCGAACAAACTTAATCCAACTGATCTTGGATACAAAGAGGAAAGTTATAACGCCCTTAAGAAAAATTACAGCATCTTTTCTATGACTGATTTCACAGGAATGTCAAGCCATGATTTTAGTCGTTATATACGAGATCCCAAATTCAAACAGATGCTTCGGGAAGAATCAATCCAAGTGCAATAAGGTGTTTGCTCGTCTGACTAAGTTGATAAGCTATACGTGGTTCTTGGAATTTTTCTTTCAGATCTACCCTAGCTAGCTATCTTATGAATTGAAAAGTAGCTGCTGTCATCAGGCTCTCCTAGTTATGCAATGCAACTAGGAGGCTGCAGGAAAAAACTCAATCGTATAATGCCGCTATTAAAAAAAACATTAAACATATAAATTGGAATAGTACAACTAATGACATATAGTTACATAAAACATAAAGGTTAATGACACTAACTTTTTCATGTAATCGCAACTATTCTCTCAAAACGGCCATGGTTACTTACAGAAACGGGTAAGTGTGTGCCGCTATCTTTCAGAATGATGCTTGGTATCCCCTGAGCATCTTTAACAATTTCACCTTTTTCGATTTCTACAATATTGCCTAAATGAACCAATTCGCCAACTGCGATGGTATGTATAAAATCAGGGCAAACAATGGTCTTAGTGTAATACCTCTTCCCTTCACAGATGACTTCTCCCGTTGCGTTGCTAGAAGACCGTTCAATAACTGAACATAGCAACCCTTTAGGTATATATTTCCGAATTCCTGTCTGTCTATTCCATATTTTATAGGCAGCCTCTTTCATGCTCCATAAGAGCCAAACAACAATTTCTGGATCTGGACTGTTCACAATCAACAGTTGTTCATGCTCATTAAATAGCTTTGAAACAAAGCCCCTACGTCTCCAATTACTATCTTTTCTAGACTGAACCAGGTCGATAACGTCATTACCAATCATTTTTCTTGTAACTTGCTTTCGATTATTTCGACTGCAGCTCCGACATTAAGCATACGTTCCATATCGGAATTTTCAATAACGATCCCAAATTGATCTTCGATATCCAGGACAATATCAACCAAATTTGCTGAATTGATTTGTAGATCACGCATAAAATCAGTCTTTTCAGTAAGCTTTCCAAATGCTTCTTCGTTTGTTGTGTAAGGTGCTATAATTGGCTTTAAAGCACCGATCAATTCTTCTCTGTTCATAGGTTTAGTTATCAAATTTTTTAAATATTAAACAGGCATTTACATCCCCAAATCCGAAACTCGCTTTGGCTATAATATGAGGTTTGACATCAACTTGATGTAATGGTACTCTTGATGAATCAATCATTGCTGCAATCTCAGGATGTAAATCAGTACAATTACTGTTTCCAAATACAAATCCATGATATAACTGCAAAACTGTGGCCACGCATTCTATGCTACCTGCCGCACTGAGACAATGCCCAGTCATTCCTTTTAGCGAGTTTATCAATGGAAAATCTTTCCCTGTACGTCCAAGGGCCTCAGTCCAGTTTTCTATTTCAAAAGCATCTTTGGCCGTTGCCGTTAAATGACCGTTTATGGCATCGACATCCCATCCGGAGACACCCGAATTTTTTAGGGCTTCCGCAATGCATCGGCGTACAGCATCAGCATTTGGAGCTGTCATACTGCCCGTTCCCCGTTGCCCTCCAGAATTTACTTGACCGCCCAATAATTCGCCATATATCATGGCCTTGCGTTCTAAGGCACTTTCCAAATCCTCCAATAGCAGGGCTCCAGCTCCACTACCCGGGACGAATCCTGTGGCTGTTGCACTCATTGGGCGAGAACCTTCCGAAGGGCGGTCATTATGTTGCGAACTACAGACACGCAGTGCATCAAAACCACCCCAAATATAAGGTCCACTATCTCCAGTACTACCTGCTAGCATGCGCTTTGCTCTTCCGGACCTAATCCGGTCATATGCCATTAGAATTGCTTCGGTTCCGGTAGCACAGGCAGAGGAATTGGTGGTTACCTGATTTCCGAGCCCTAATTTCCCACCTAAATATGCACTGACACCGCTGTTCATCGTTTGGGCAACGACTGTACTGCCTAGCCTACGTGTTTGCAGCTCATCAATTTTATAAATACTCTCCCGAAACTTATCGATACCTGAGGTGCCTGAACCAAATACTGTTCCGCTATCCCAATCGGGGACCGAATTTAAGGCAATAGGAAAACCTGCATTTGTCCAAGCCTCCATTCCTGCTATGACACCATATAATATGCCTGTACTGTTAAAACCCCTGAGCTCAAGTTCCGTGAAATATTGTCTTTTGAGATCATCCGATACTTGTGGCATTCCAGCAATCTGACAGGAAAATTGCAATTTTTCCAACTGCACATCATGTCTAACACCGGAGACACCCTCTTTTAGCGCCTGTGTAAAGGCCGGTACTCCCACTCCATTGGGTGCAACGACCCCTAATCCAGTAATAACAACTCTCTTCATAGCTCCTCAGTAATCATACCTGCCAATATTCCCTTACAAACCTCCTGGCCAGCTTCATTTTTCATTGTAACTGTACACTTTAACTTTCCAAACCTAAAATATATTTTTTTTGAAATTACCGTAACTTTTTCCTTCGGATACACGGGTTTTAAAAATTGTATTTCAGTAGAAGTCAACGCAATAGAAGAACCCTTTTTCAAGTCTTTATTGAGCAGAAAAATTCCCAAACAAGCTAAACCTATTTGGGCCATCGTTTCAATCAGAATAACTCCTGGAGTGATCGCTTTTTCATTAAAATGTCCTCTATAAAAATCCAAATTTTCATCAAAGGTATAGGTACCTGCAACACCTTCCTCATCGACATGGGTCAACGCATCGACAAATAAAAACGGGGCACTGTAAGGCAATTTCGCTAGTATAGAATTCAGATCCATCATTCAAATTTTGTAGGTTACCACTGTAATAAAACGCGCTGCGCCGAAAATCCAGGACCGAAACTCAGCATCAGCCCTAATTCACCGACCTGAGGACTACGTTTCATAATACGTTCGAGGACATATAACACCGTAGCGCTCGACATATTACCATACTGTGCCAGCACAGCCTTAGTATCCTCAATATCTTTATCAAATTCAGCAAAAATATCTTCGATTGTAGCTATAATCTTTTTTCCACCTGGATGAAAAATCATGTAATCAATATCTTTAATTTTAAGCTGGTTCTTCTTCAAAAATGGATGTATAACAGCGTCAAAATGAGACGCGATCACATTCGGCACTTCAACATCCAGTATCATCTGCATACCGCTGTTTGTCAGCTTAAATCCCATAATATCTTCCGCATCGTAAAAATGGTACATCTCCTGATCGAGAATCATCGGACCATTGTCTGACTCGTCGGAGGAAAGCAGACAGCAAGCTGCACCATCACCAAATATTGCGGCACTGACCATATTTGACATGGAGAAATCTTCCAGCTGAAAAGTTGCTGTTGGCGCTTCGACGGCTATGACCGCAGCACGTTTGCCTGGATTAGCCTGAAGAAAATTTTTAGCATAAATAATGCCTGAAACACCGGCAACACAGCCCATTTCGGTAACTGGTAACCGCACAATATCCTGTCGGAGTTTCATCTTATTGATGAGATACGCGTCTAGGGAGGGGATCATAATTCCAGTACAACTCACTGTAATGATATAATCCAGAGACTGCGGATCCCATCCCGTCTGTTCAAGGGCCTTACGAAGTGCTTGCTCCCCTAAGACCGTTGCCTCCCGGCAGTACACATTATTTTTTTCTTCAAAAGACGTCGCAGTGAAGACCTCTCTCGGATCCATAATTGCATATCGTCTTTCCACAGCGGAGCCTTCGAAAAGTTTCTTGATCTTCTTAATAAAGCGAGGCTCTTGTCCATGGAGCCAAATATCCAATAGCGGAAGGATATCAACGGTAGCACAAGAGTATCTAGGGAGTTGCTTCGCAACAGTTATTATTTTAACATTCATATATTGGAAATTATCCACTGGTAACGAAAGGCCCATTTCCATTGGATGCTATAATTTTCTAATTTCAGTTTATTGGAGAATTGAGTAAGTTCCTCTTTTTTAAACCCACGCAGTATAGAAACAAGCCCGTCCACTTTTGTCATTCTATTTAACCTAAAAAGAACAGCAATGGTTTGAAAAAGCCGGTAAGCCATTTTACTCCTTTGTAAATCATTAATGACGACCCCCAATTTTGATACGTTGACCAGACTGCCTAGCAAACGAAGGATCTCTTCATCGTCAAAATGATGTATGGTAAGCGTACACAGAACAATGTCATACTTGACATCTTCAAAATTTTCTTCAAAGATATCCGCACACAAATAGGATATATTGGTATAATCTTTCGACAAATCCCCCGCATAATTTATTGTATAGGGGTTGGCATCTATACCGAGCATTGAAAGCTTAATATGATGTCTATTGCCATAATCGCTCAACATGCGAAGCATGTCCCCATTGCCACAACCAATATCCACAATCGTTATTGTTTCATTCTTGCAGCTGGTTGAAAGTAATTTTTTTACACCGTTCAGCGTAATGTTATTTCCGCCTAAAAAACGATTAATCTTTGCTATCCTGTCTAATGTGGTCCGAAGTTCTTCTCCTTCGAGCAGAAAATCGTCCATGATCTCATTCTCCGATGTTCTCTGTTTTGTGTTTATTCCCATTTTATTGACCTTGCATTTCCATGAGTTTGTTTAATAATCCAGCTGAGCATTTTCGGAAAAAATGAGGTAGTCTTCATCAAAACTGCGGTCCCTATTTTATAGCTTAACAGCCGCGACAGAAGTCGACCGAATAAGAGGCGTCTTTTAAACGTTCGATTCCATTGCTTGACATAAGCCTTTTCCAATTGCTTTCGTGAATGAATATGGCCCCGATAATATTCCAGGACAAGCTCAGAAGCTATTTTTGCACTGTGTATCGCCATCGCCATCCCATTTCCGCAGAATGGATGAATAAGACCGGCTGTGTCACCAATCATAAGAATATGGTTTTCTACCGTTGATTTCTTATCAAATGAAAATTGACTGATCGTGAGCGGTTTTTCAAAAAGTAGCCTATTGTGCTCAAAAAAATACTTAAGATGTCTGTTTTTAGACAAAACATACTTCTGATAATCATCGATGTTTTTGTATCTCTTGAACGTTTTTACATCGGCCAGATAACATAAATTTATCCGATCATCTTCGACCTTGGAAATCCCACAATAGCCTCCTTCAAAATGATGCAAGGCAATTAGGTCATTCGGAAAATCGCCCGAATAGTGTGCCTTAACAGCCATCCAAGGAGAGGTTTTCGTTATAAAATCTCGGGATAAGAGCTGATCCATATTACTGCGTTTTCCATACGCGCCCAGTACAATTTTTGATCTTAATACCTGATCTTGAAACGAAACAGTAAATGTATCAGCGCTAAAGGATATACCCGTTACAGTCGCAATAACAATTGTACAGCCATTACTTTTTGCTTGCTGATATAACAGATCATCCAACGCGTAACGACTGATACCAATCCCACCCAAGGGTAACCTGACCCTATTCATCTGTCCATCTTCTGTCGTGAACTCAAGCTCCTGAATATGTGTTGGGCATAGCGATTCAACATCCACTTTCAGCCAATGAAGGTAAGCCAAAATTTCGTTCGAAACATATTCGCCGCAAACCTTATGACGAGGAAAAACATGTTTTTCGATTAACGTTACGTTGAATCCTTGTTTAGACAGATGCAATGCACCTGTAAGTCCAGCCAAACCACCGCCTATAATAATCACATCAGGATTTATTGTCATATATCCAAGTTTGCTCTATATGAGTATCATCTACAAAAAATCAACGCCATAAATCGTACTTCAGTTTCCTAAATTGGTTGCCCCCCACTATTCAATAAACGATTCTTGCTAAATCTATCCACTGTCTAAAATCCCCCTATACAGGACAATATCGCCCATACGCTTTCATAAAAAGTCTATCTGATAACAGCCCTTGGCAATAAATAGTTTTTATTTGGCCTTAAAATAAAAAAGCACTTTAATTTACCTGATAGATAAACGACTTAACCACTGCTATAAGTTGAATAAATAAGGCTTTTATCTGGATTTATATTCACGGTCGACAAACAATTTATCCAGAAAAAGATATCTGTTCCGAAATTCTTCGGCAGCTACTTTTACTTTGATATTCAAATTCAGAATATTCATGCGCTTATCTTGTGCTGTTGTTTTCGGCCATGTTGACAGCCCTTTTCCATTTGGATCGCCCGTCTTGATAAAATTAACAAAGTACCGCTGACCAAGTTTTGATACCTTGTAATCATCTTCAGTCCAGGCAAAAACATCATTACTCTGCAGATTTCCCAATAAATATTCAATATCACTTGCATGGAAAGCACCCGGCAGGGGCTCTGGGCTTTTTTCCTTGGCTTCCTGTGCAGATTTCTTGCTAATTCCTCCAGCAAGCCCGGTTTGTGCATCGCGATATGCCGGTTGCATGGGTGGTCGCGGTTTACCGAATATATAAACGAAGACTGGCTGACCGCTATTTCTTCGTTGCAGATCAAGCCATTTCCAGGTACTATAAACGATAAAATTATCGCTACCTAAGGCAGTTGCTGACCGAATGACTTCCGCCTCTGTCTTTCCAGGATAAAGCGTGAGCACTTCGTCAGCCTGAACGCCATATTGTGCTCTTACCAACTTTTCATAATTCTCCGGAGATGGATACAATTTACCCATGTAGGCGGTATATGGGGCTTCCGTAGACGTCCAGCCTGCAAGTAGCGGGACTTTAGACTGTTCCCCTGCCTCAAAAATAGCCAAAGGAGATTTAGGCAGAAAATAGCCGTCAACAATCAAACGGGTCGCAAAGGCCCCTGGCTCGCTGGCTTTATCAAGGAGTTCGGCCGCAGGAATTTTACGCAGTTGATCAAGCCCTTCGGCATTTATGCGCGTTGCAAACGCAGTCCCCTGTTGCTCTTGCTCCGTAATAGAGGCAGTGCCATACCGCAAGTTAAAAACACTTCCGCTCTGACCGATAGCACGTTTAAATAGTCCTTTGGACAACGGACTCGTCATCTGGGCAGAAACCGACATACTCCCTGCCGACTCACCACCGATGGTGACGGCATCGGGATCCCCACCAAATGCAGCAATATTTTTCTTGACCCAAACCAAAGCTGCATGTTGATCCAGCAGTCCATAATTTCCGGAAGCATGTTTCGGAGATTCCTCGGTTAATGCTGGATGCGCAAAAAAGCCAAAGATACCAAGGCGATAGTTGACAGTAACGACAATAAGACCTTCTTTGGCAAAACTTTCACCATCATAGCGGTTTTCCGATCCATCACCAGCATTGAAACCTCCTCCATAAAAATAAACTAAAACAGGAAGTTTGCCTGAACCAAGATTCTTTGGACGCCATACATTCAGGTAGAGACAGTCTTCACTGATGCCTGGTGACCGAAATCGCATGTCCCCATAGATCGGTTTCTGCATCGGAGAATAACCAAAATGATCTGCTTTACGGATGCCAGACCAATGTTCAGCAGCTTGCGGTTCTTTCCACCTCAGGTCACCTACTGGCGGTTTTGCAAAAGGAATCCCTCGAAAGGACTCTACCCCGCTTGACAAAGTAATTCCTTCTAATATACCCTCTTCAACCTTTACCTGGGGCATTTGTGCGAAAACAAATGATGCAACCAAAAGCTGAACAACAGTAAAAAAAATATTTTTTATCATAACATCCATTTAAAACTTTATGGTTTTTATTCTTACAGTTAAAATACAAAATAAAACTTATACCGTCGTGATATTCTGTTATTTCAGCACTTGCTTGCTTGCTTGCTTGCTTGCTTGCTTGCTTGCTTGCTTGCTTGCTTGCTTGCTTGCTTGCTTGCTTGCTTGCCTGCAGTGATCAACACATTTAGTTGGCTAGCCACACAAAAAGTAGAATAAGCCATTGCGCAAGAATACATAGCCAAAATGGTTTGCTACTTGGTTCTGTTAAGATTTCGAGTACATGGATAAATTTCGATCGTACGATCGAATAAAAGCTATCGTTCTTGTCTAAATCGAGGGCATCAAATCTCACTTTATTCAGACCAAAAATGACAATGCGTCGCACCCAAGGGCTCTCGATTTTATTATTTTTCACGTCATTGATCAATTTAAGTTTTGCAAAAGAATAATCAGCGACATTTTGTATTACATCGGGCTGATTCGATTGAAAAATTAATAATACTTTGTCAAATGCCGGAAGAATGAGATCATCCTGCCTTTCTTCTACAACAAGACTTGCAATCTTTGAAAACGCATATTTGTTGCTAAAAATAAAAAGTAGTACAGGTAGCAGGATCAGTCCAATCAGCCAAATGAATTTAGCTGCGGCTTGCGCAGGACTGACCGTCGAAAAGAAAGCTTCATGACTAGCCTTAAACTGAAAACTGCCAACCACCAAATACAGTAAAGTCGAAACAATAGCCAGCAAATAATATTTGACTAAGGTTTTCGTCCCCAATACGCTTAATTTTTTTAAATACGATAACTGTGTTTTCATCCTGCTATAATTAATTACGCTAATTTAACATTATTCACCAAACATTGATCCATAGGTTTAATTCCCGATCGCTTTCATTTTAAATTCGCCAGGAAAAAATTTTTATTCGTTGATCCACGTTAGCTCCACCCCCAGCTATTCCGTTACAAATAATTTATAAAAAATTTGCGTAGCCAAATAACTACACTTATATTAGTAGTCAAATAAATCAATATGAACTTAAGACGAGATGTTTTCCAAGCTATAGCAGACCCAACCAGAAGAGCGATCTTACTTCTTCTAGCCTCACAAGCCATGACTGCTGGTGCAATTGCAGCCAATTTCAATACGGCAAGACCGACCGTTTCAAAACATTTGCAAATATTGACGGAATGTGAATTATTAAAGTTTCAACAAAATGGACGCGAGATATATTATCAACTCAACCCATCGAAGATGAAAGAAATTGCGGATTTTATTGAACCTTTCCGTCAAATGTGGGATGACAGATTCAATAAATTGGAAGCTATTATGCAAAACTACAAAGACAAATAATATGGAGCCAAAAACTAACGTCCAGGCGGAGGATAATAAACAGGAGATTGTCATTACAAGGGAATTCGATTTACCTGTTGAACTGCTATTCAAAGCATATGAGGATCCCGAAATTTTCGAGCAGTGGATGGGAACCAAAGTCCTGAAATTGGAAAATAAAAAGCATGGCTCCTATGCCTTTGAAACTTCGCACAACGGCCAGGTCATGTTCAAAGCAAATGGAGCGATACACGAATTCCTCCCCAATCAACGCATCACACGGACTTTTGAAATGGAAAACAGCACATTTCCCGTACAGTTGGAATATTTAACATTTGAAAAAATAAGTGCAGAACGCAGCAGGCTTCACATCCATATAATATTTCAGTCGGTCGCATTTCGGAACCAGCTGTTACAGATGCCTTTTGCGCAAGGAATCAATATGGCGCACAACAGATTACAAGAAATTCTTGCTAAACTTACCTAAAGCACTACATGATGAATCTAAAAATTGAACATTTTTTTGAAAATGCGACAAGATGGAATGAGGAATTCAATCTGTTGAGAGAAATTGTCCGTGGCAATAAAACACTGCAAGAGGATTATAAATGGATGCATCCTTGTTATACATTTGAAGGTAAAAATGTCGTATTGATACACGGGTTTAAAGAATACTGTGCGCTGCTATTCCATAAAGGTGCATTATTAAAAGATCCCAAAAATATACTGATCCAGCAAACCGAAAATGTTCAGTCAGCCAGACAGCTTAGATTCACCACTATTGAGCAGATAGAATCATTGCGGGAAGTGATATCGGCATATATTCAGGAGGCCATCGAAATTGAAAAATCAGGCAAGAAAGTTGACATGCGAAAAGCTGCCGATTACCCTGTACCGGAAGAATTTAAGCGTGCCTTACTTGAAGACCCTTTACTTCAAAAAGCTTTTCAATCACTTACACCAGGTCGACAAAAAGGGTATCTATTTTACTTTAACCAGGCAAAACAAGAGAAAACACGTGCGGCGAGAATCGAAAAATATTACCAGCATATTCTAGATGGAAAAGGTATCGATGACTAACATATTTATTACAGTTTATCCGTTATATATTTGTCTATAAAGAGTAGATTTGTCTACAATCAAATAGACAGAACCAGACCAAGACGAACGATTATAACTATTATTGCAATCCGATATAGTCAATTAGTCGACTAATATATAGCTGAATTCACATGAATAAAAAATTTGTATTGCTCATCTGCGGCCTATTGCCCATTTTTTCACAAGCACAGAAAAAGAACAACGCAACACAACGCCCCAATATCGTCTTTATCCTAACGGACGATTTCACAGCCCAAGCATGGGGCGTATATGGCGGTATTTTAAAAGATTTTGTCAAAAATCCGAATATTGAAAAATTAGCCAGTCAGGGGGCGGTACTCAATAATACATTCTGTACCAATTCAATTTGCACCCCTAGCCGTGCAAGCATACTGACAGGACAGTACAGTAATAAAAACCAAGTCTACACACTGGACGATGCGTTGGATCCCGATAAGGAAAATATCGCCAAGGATCTGCACAATGCGGGCTACCAAACTGCTGTGTTTGGGAAATGGCATCTGAAAAAAAGGCCAAGCGGATTTGACGATTTTAAAGTTCTTCCTGGACACGGTGTTTATCATAACCCGACTTACCTCTCTAAAGACAACTGGAATGATAAGGAAGAGGCTGGCACACCTTACGAAGGCTATGTAGATGATATCACCACAACGATGAGTCTGGACTGGTTAAAATCACGCAACCCCGATAAACCCTTCTTCTTAATGTGTCATTACAAAGCGACGCATGAACCCTTTGATTTTGCAGAGCGATTCAAAGATTACTACAAAGATGTGGAGTTTCCTTATCCTCCGACATTTTTGGATTCAGGAGCAATCACAACTGGACGCTCTTTCGAAGGGCAGCCCTTGGAAGAGCTTGGCCGGCGTTATGAGCAAGCTTCGGTAGGCCCCTTTTGGACATCTTATCCTGAGCTGCCATTTTCAACAAAAGGAATGGACCCTTTGGAAGCCCGCAAAAAGATCTACCAAAAGTTCCTCAAAGATTATCTGCGTTGCGTCGCTGGGATCGATGATAATCTAGGGAAAATTATGCGCTATCTTACAACGGCAAATTTGGACGAAAATACCGTTGTGATCCTGGCTTCCGACCAGGGATACTTCTTAGGAGAACACAATTTTATGGATAAACGATTGATGTACGAAGAATCACTGCGCATGCCTTTTGTGATCAGCTACCCCAAAGAAATCAAAGCTGGTAGTCGATTAGACGACATGATTCTAAATATCGATTTCGCTGCACTATTTGCAGACTATGCCGGCATCAAAAAACCCGCCTACATCCAAGGCGAAAGCTTCCGGAATAACCTCAAAGGAAATACATCCAAAGCATGGCGATCTGCCATGTATTACCGTTACTGGCAACATGCACCAATACGCCCGGCGCATCTTGGAGTCCGTGATGAACGCTACAAACTGATCTACTTCTATGGACAGCCATTAGAAATGACAGGCAGCGACTCTAAAACAACAGCTCCTGCTTGGGAATTCTATGATTTGCAGCAAGATCCCATGGAAACACACAATGCCATTCTAGACAAAAAATATGTCAAAGAAATTGCCCGGTTGAAGAAAAAGTTGGCTAAACTTAAAGCTGAAGCGGGCGATGATGATGCAACAAGACCAGCTTTTCAGCAGGTTCTCAAACAAGAAAACTTAATCGTTAAATAATTAAATGCGAACGATGGATTTGAAGTATATATTTTCTTTTATACCATTCTTATTTACCCTTGGAGCTTCAGCAGCTTCTATTACGGATGAGAATAAACCAGCTCTGCCCCCAAACATCATTATAATTTTAATGGATGATATGGGCTATGCCGACCCAGTCTGCTATGGTGGTGGCCCCTACCAAACGCCAAATATCGATAAACTCGCAGCACAAGGTCTTCGTTTCACCGATTTTTATGCCGCGCAGCCAATCTGTACAGCTTCCCGAAGTGCCCTATTAACTGGCTGCTACCCTACGCGAATTGGCATTAGCGGCGCGATTGACCATAATGCCAAATTTGCACTTAACCCCGATGAACAAACGATCGCCGAACTATTGAAAAGCAAAGGATATAAAACCGGTATGGTCGGAAAATGGCATCTTGGACATAAAGAGCCTTACCTTCCCCTTCAAAATGGCTTTGACGAGTTCTATGGACTTCCCTACTCCAATGATATGTGGGCCTACGATTATGAAGGAAAAAAATGGCAAGATTCAACTTTTTGGCGGGCCCAATACCCCCCACTTCCTTTAGTAGAAGGCAACAAAACAGTTAAAATTATCGATTCTTTTGATGGTCAAGATCAATTGACCACCGATTATACAAACCGAGCGGTCTCTTTTATCAAACGTAATAAAAACAACCCCTTCTTTCTCTATTTAGCCCATGCCATGGTACATGTCCCACTTGGCGTTTCCGAAAAATTTAAAGGCAAAAGCGGTGCCGGTATGTTTGGGGACGTTATGGAAGAAGTAGACTGGTCCGTAGGCGAAGTGATGAAGACGTTGGAACAAAATCATCTGCTCGAAAACACTATTGTTATTTTCACGAGTGACAATGGTCCATGGCTCACGTTTGGAAACCACGCCGGTTCGACAGGAGGGCTCAGAGAGGGTAAAGCAACTATATTTGATGGTGGATTAAAAGTACCTTGCATTATAAGCTGGCCCGGTCATGTTAAACCCGCAACTGTAAGTAACCAGCTTTTGACCAATATGGACTTACTACCAACTATTGTCAATATTACCCAGGCAGTCAAGCCAACAAAGAAAATCGATGGGATTGATTTTACAGAGCTTCTATTGGGTAATACCCAAAGTACTCCACGAGATGAACTCGCTTATTATCATAATAAAAACAATTTGAAAGCAATCCGAAAAGGAAAATGGAAGCTTGTTTTTCCTGCTGAAACCGAAACATACGAAGCACCTGCAACCATAGGCGGCGATCGGTATCCAGGAAAATATGCTACAGTAAAAGTCCCCTTGGCATTATATAATCTTGCAATTGATCCCGGTGAAGATAGAGACCTAAAAGATCAATATCCCGAAATTGTCAAACAACTCCAACAGGTAGCAGATAAATATCGTCGCACGTTGGGTGACGGATTAAATAACATGGAAGGGACTGAAATACGTCCGGCAGCACAATTATAGTGCAAAAAAAGGGATCCAACACGACACATTTGGATCCCTTTTTTCTTAAACTGATCTGTTAAACAGCAGTATAACCACCATCCACTAGGTAATACCCACCGGTCATAAAAGACGATTTATCCGAACTTAGAAAAAGAACCAGCTCAGCGACTTCCTCTGCCTTTCCCAAACGTCCAATGGGGTGTTTACTGATTAACGCATTGATATGCTCTTTATCCAACTTAGCCAATAACGGTGTATCAATATAACCAGGTCCAACCGCATTACAACGAATATTTTTTTGACCATATTCTGCGCCGATGTTCTTTGTCAGTCCCACTACAGCATGTTTGGCTGAAGTATAAGCACTTGACATAGGCGCAGCCACAGTACCATGAATGGAAGCCATATTGACAATAACACCGCCTCCATTCCTCTCCATGGCTTCTATTTGATATTTACATCCATAAAATACGCCATTGAAATTAATATCAATTACTTTTTTCCATCCATCGAGACTGTAATCTCCCGTTAGTGCAGCCTCCCCGCCAATACCAGCATTATTGCATGCAATATCAAGCCGGCCAAATGTCTTGACGGCGTAACCAACCAAGGCTTCATTGTCAGCGGGAGATGAGCTATCTGCTTTGAAAAACACAGCTTCTCCTCCTAGAGATTCAATTTGTTTTACGGTTTCATTCCCCGCTTGCTCGTTGATATCCGAGATAACGACCTTTGCACCTTCTTTACCATAAGCCAATGCAACTGCCAGTCCGATCCCCGAACCCGCACCTGTTACTAAAGCTACTTTATCCGCTAAAATTTTCATATGATATAAATTTTATGATACAGACAATTTACTAAAAGCAATGCGAAATTAAGTCGAAAAGGCCATTTACTTCAGTTAAAACGAAACTAAAATGACATTTCTCGGCGGCTTAGTTCTGTAGCTGCGGATATTTTTTATATAATCTATCCAAAAACAAACGCCCCATCAATTGAAGCCTCGCCTGTGTTTCAAACATACCTGAACCTGGAGAAATAATACCATGCGGCATACGCTGAACAGTGCCGTAATAAATAATATCGAGCCCATTTCCATTGACGTCAAGATGCATTTTCTTAGGTTTCAAGCCCATGACAGAGCCCATGCGTGTTACTTTTTCAGAATTAGTAATCTGCGCAGTTCGCGCATCGAGCAAGGTTTCATGATCAAAAACCAAATGGTCTCTCACCTCCCCCTCATCAAAAAATATGTAATGCAACTCGTTGTTGCTAAGCACCAGATAAGAAGCGTTATCCCGTTCATTATAACGAGCCTTTACACCTACAGCCGCCCAAGCAACAGTCTTGGCCGCTGTAGCTGCAGCTGAAGCAACTTTGTCGCCAACTGTTGCAATATACGCGCATTGCGTAAAGGCGTCGATCGGAGCGCCGTTCAACTGTTTTCTTAATTCACTAAATTCATCACTTAACAATTCATCCTTTACGCCTGGAGCTAGGGCAATCCCAGATTCACCTTCATACTTTTTGGCCGTCTCCTTTTGCTTTTTCATCATCATAAGAGAAATGAATACGCAAGCCACAACGATAACGGCAAAAATACCAATGTACAACATCATAAAATAAAATTTAGAATGGGTTTATAATTCAATAAAAAGTCCAAAAAGTGAACAACCTATTCAGGTTTCCTCTTTCTGGTACGATCGACTACAAAAATTTTGCCAGACTAAAGAATTTTATCCGGGTAGTGAATATTACTTAAAGCTGTCTGGTGCATATCAACCCAAATATCATTGTTTGACTGCTGTATAAGCCAATTTGGAGAGCTTCGCATGTCGGCATCCGCATCATTATTGTAAATGGATGGAAAATCAGACTCTTTGGCCCTAAGCAAAACAACGATCGTACCAGCCATGAGCAAAGGGATATCACCCAAAACGAGATTATAAAAACCATCTTCAAGCAATCCTGGACTAAAACGCTGTAAACTGTCATAACTACGTTCTAATTTGCCAATCAATTTTTCCAGTTCATGCGGATAATGAACTTCAACATAAGACTCAAACAAAGCCGAGCCTTTATTGTAGAATCCCGCTTTCATGAGGTTTAATGCTTCATTTCTATAAACCTGCAACCATCGATCCGAAGCAAGATCATGATATTGCGCATCCGCCTCTTTACCATCACGTTTCAAAGCCCAAAGCTTAAGCTGCTCAAGCCGCTCCGTTGTTTCCATTCCATTTTTTTCCATAAGGCTATCGCTCCCGCTCTTTAAGTTCCATTTGTAATAGAATATCCCGCTTCTTACCTTCAATTAAAGACAAATTGCCTGCAACAAAAACACCTTTCTGTCCCGAATTTTTGCTAATACCATACACCGACGATTCATCATCAGGATCCGATGCACCTTCATAGCGAAATAAGTAGTCAATTCTGTACTGATCTGCATGAGCCAACAAATCGTCAAATTCAATATTATAATCTATCGTGTAACCTAATTTGTTTAACTTTTCCAAGGCAACACTTGCAGAGGAGTATCCATGCATTCTTTCCATAGTTGATTGTTCTAAATCCGATCTAAATTCTAATTTTTATTATAAAACGATTGACAAAAGAGTTTTGTTTTCCGCAATTTGAAATAGTTTATTCGAAATCATATTTCTACTTTTGTGCTACCAAACACGATGAAATATGGCAAATCTAGCAGCACCAGCGTATCAGCATACACCTCAACTAGCTTTTCAACGATTACTCGATGTCTTATATACCTTACGGATTGAATGTCCCTGGGATAAAAAACAGACCATGGAATCCCTTCGACATTTGACTATGGAGGAAATGTATGAATTAACCGACGCCATTTTAGAAAAAGATTATCCAGAAATCAAAAAAGAACTTGGTGACGTCTTGATGCATCTTGTATTCTATGCCCGCATTGCCGAAGAAGAAGGACATTTCAACATCGTAGACGTACTCAATGCAATCTGCGATAAATTGATTACGCGCCATCCCCATATCTACGGCGACAGCAGTGCTGATACAGAAGATCAAGTCAAATCCAATTGGGAAACAATCAAGCTGAAAGAAGGCAATACATCTGTTCTTTCTGGCGTCCCGAAAGGCCTACCCGCTTTGGTAAAGGCCTATCGTATCCAAGATAAAGTTCGCGGTGTCGGCTTTGACTGGGAAGATAAGAAACAAGTATGGGAAAAAGTAGAGGAAGAGCTTGCCGAATTTAAAGCAGAATTTAATCTGGAGACAGCACTTCCTATGGATCAGGAAAAAGCAGAAGGGGAATTTGGCGACCTGTTATTCTCCTTAATAAATTATGCACGGCATATTGGTATCAATCCTGAAAATGCTCTAGAACGCACCAACAAAAAATTCATTGAACGGTTTACCTATTTAGAACAAAAAGCCGCTGAAAATAAGCAACAGCTGCAGGAAATGAGTTTAGAAGAAATGGACGTTTATTGGAATGAAGCTAAAAAATTAAAAAAATAACGCAATTCCTAAAAAGGGAGTCACCGACCGAATTTAATTCGACTTTGTCAAATTTATGCGTAAATTCGCAGGAATATGGAAACAGTTGTTAGCGGTATCAGAAGTACCGGAAAATTACATTTAGGAAATTACTACGGCGCATTGAGCAATTTTGTGAAAATGCAAAACGAATATAATTGCTTTTTTTTCATTGCGGATTTACATTCACTAACGACCCACCCCACTCCTCATGGACTTCAGGGAACGGTTCGCCAAGTTATTGTTGAATATCTAGCTGCAGGAATAGACCCCGAAAAATCGACTATTTACGTTCAATCAGATGTTCCAGAAGTTGCGGAACTCTATCTATACATGAATATGAACGCCTATCTCGGCGAGCTTGAACGTGCTACAGCATTTAAGGATAAAGTTAGAAGCAATCCCGACAATGTTAACGCAGGTTTATTGACCTATCCGGTCTTGATGGCCTGTGATATATTGATTCACCATGGCACAAAAGTTCCAGTAGGAAAAGATCAGGAACAACATTTGGAGATGACGCGGACTTTTGGCAATCGCTTCAATCGCTTATACAACGTAGATTATTTTAAAGAAGCATTTGCATTCTCCTATTCCGACAAATTGGTGAAAGTTCCCGGGCTTGCAGGCCAGGGAAAAATGGGTAAATCCAATGGTGAGGCAGATTGTATTTATCTGTCGGATAGTGAAACCGTAATTCGTAAAAAGGTGATGCGTGCTGTATCCGATTCTGGTCCAACTGAGATGAACCAGCCTAAGCCTGAAGCTATCCAAAATCTTTTTGATTTAATGAAGGTCGTATCTACTGCAGATACGTTACAGCATTTTGATGAACTCTATAACAAATGTGAAATTCGTTATGGTGATTTCAAAAAACAATTGGCAGAAGATATGGTACTTGCAACCAACGATGTACGCTCCCGTATTGAGGATATATCAAACGATGATGCATACATTGCTAAAGTTGCAAAAATGGGCGCTGAAAAAGCAAGCGAATCTGCGCACAAGACACTGAAAGAGGTTCGTGAGATTATTGGTATTAAAAGATTTTATTAAGCTAGAAATAATATGCACATAGCTATCGTTGGAAATATAGGTGCCGGCAAAACAACGTTGACTGAAATGTTGGCCAGTCACTTTAAATTTGAACCTCAGTTTGAAGCTGTAGACAACAATCCTTATCTAGAAGATTTTTATTCGGACATGAAACGCTGGGCATTCAATCTTCAGATTTTTTTCCTCAACAGTCGCTTTAGACATATTGTAAAATTGCAGGAAACTGGCATTGATATGATTCAGGATCGTACCATTTATGAAGATGCTTATATCTTTGCCGAAAACTTGTATGATATGGGTTTAATGAGCGCACGTGATTTTGAAAACTATAGTAATATTTTTCAAAGCATTATCCACTATATCAAACCTCCAGATTTATTGATTTACCTCAAAGCCTCTGTCCCTACCCTAGTGAATAATATCCAAAAAAGGGGCCGTGACTATGAATCCGCAATTCGCTTGGATTATCTGTCGAAGCTGAACGATAAATACGATAAATGGATCAATAATTACAAAGAAGGTAAGGTAATGATTCTGGACAAGGACAATCTGGACTTCACCAAAAACCCAGAAGACCTCGGCGATATCATTCAAAAGATCGAAGCCGAATTATTCGGATTGTTCGAATAATCAACGAATCAAAAAGCCTGTAAAATAACGTTATTTTACAGGCTTTTTGATAAATTCCAATTGCCCATCCATTGATAAAAAATAAAAGATGAAATTTTTAGGTATTATCCCTGCTCGATATGCATCGAGCAGATTCCCTGGAAAACCCCTGATCGACATCGAAGGAAAAACGATGATCCAACGTGTCTACGAACAGGTCAAAAAATCAACAAAATTAAACGAAGTGGTTGTCGCAACCGACGATCAACGCATAGCACAAACTGTACTTTCCTTTGGTGGCAAAGTCGTCATGACAGCAGAGCACCACCAATCGGGCACAGATCGTTGCGCCGAAGTTATAACGGATATAGAAGGTTATGATGTTGCCATCAATATACAGGGTGACGAACCCTTTATTGACCCCGCGCAAATTGATCTTTTAGCACATTGTTTTGAAGACACCACTACGCAGATAGCGACCCTAGTCAAAGAAATTACAGCGGAGGAGGAACTATTCAATGTAAACATCCCTAAAGTTGTCCGAAACAGCAAAGGAGAAGCAATCTACTTTAGTAGGCAGACCATTCCTTTTTTAAGAGGTGTGGAAAAAGACCAATGGTTACAAAAGCAAACATTCTATAAACATATCGGAATATATGCTTACCAGGTAGATACATTAAAAGCACTGACACAACTTCCCATTTCTATGCTAGAAGAAGCAGAGGCATTGGAACAGCTGCGCTGGTTAGAAAACGGTTACGCCATTCAAACGGCAATTACAACGCATGAAACGGTCGCCGTGGATACAAAAGAAGATCTCGCTAAAATATTAAAACTATTTTTTAATAAATAGTAAAGCTTACCGGTGTTCGGTATAGCATAACGACCGGACACCTTCCAATAGTACCTGCTTATCCGAATCACTTAATTTGATCATCTGCGCTTTTGCTCTGATCAATTCATCCAATTGCAATTTGGTACTCACACCAACGAGTGCTGTACCAACAGCTGCGTTAGAAAGCACATAAGATAGTGCAACAATCATATTGTCTTTTCCGATACGTTTGGAAAGATTTGCCAAGTTTCTCACGATATGGGCCACCTCTCCCGAACTATACTGAAGAAAAGGTTCAATAGGTTTGTTGATGAGAACACCTTTGGCTAATACACCGCGTACGACGATACTTACACCCCGTTCTTCCAACAAGCCACTGATTTCTTCTTCTGGTCTTCTATCCAATAGACTGTATTGCATCATTACTGAGGCAATGTCAGATTTGGACAAAAATGCCTTGATAACGTTTGGGCGAATTGATGAAAGGCCATAAGCACGGATTTTCCCTTGTTTCTTCAACAACTCAAACGCTTCAACAATCTCCTCTATCGGATCTTCTATTGTACCACCATGTAACTGATAGAGGTCGATGTAATCCGTTTTTAAACGTGACAACGAACCTTCCACAGCCTTGATAATATAGTCCTTCGAAGCCTTCCAATCCCAACCGGATCCATCTGCACGCCAAAGGTTACCAACTTTCGACGCCAAAACAATATGCTTGCGAAAGCTTTGCACACTCTCCCCGACGATCATCTCGTTTAGGCCTTTATCGTAGAGATCAGCGGTATCAAAGAAAGTGATCCCGTTCTCGTAAGCTTTTTGGATAATATCTTTGGATTGTTTGGACTGATTGCCTTTTAGCGACATACAGCCCAAACCTATTTCCGAAACGATTAAGCTTGTATTTCCTAATTTACGTTGTTCCATCTGCACCAATATCAAGCAATTCTACCTCAAACACCAATGTGCTGTTTGCAGGAATTTCACCTGTCGCCCGTTCGCCATACGCTAATCTACTAGGTATAAAAAATTTATACTTTGCCCCTTTGGACATTAACGGGATTCCAATCTGCCAACCCTTGATCACCTGACCCAAGGATAGTTTCAATGGCTCCTTACGGTCGTATGAGCTATCAAATTGCTTTCCATTGAGTAAGGTACCTTTATAATGCACTGTTACCTCATCGTCACTTTTTGGTTTTGGACCTTCCGCCTCATTTAGAACAAGATATTGAATTCCTTCAGCTGTAGATTTCATCCCAACAACCTTTGCATTTTCGGCAAAAAATTTATCTTCTTCAGCACGGCTAGCAGCCTCTTTTTTAGCACGAACGTCCATGATCGCCTGCTGGATAACAGCTCTTCCTTGGCCATCTTCCAATAGCGATTTCTCCCCTTTCAAGACATCCGAAATTGCTTTTGCAATAACATCTGACTTCAAGTAATCGATCTCAATAGATTTTAGTGAATTTCCGATATCGGCACCAAACGCATATGACACAGAATCGGCCTTCGTTTTCAGTTGATTTGTTGTACTTGATTTAGTTGCGACGACCTTCTTCTTCGCCGTCATGTTCGTTTTTTTTTGTTGGGCAAATCCTGTGACTGTTGTCAAGGATAATAGGGCTAATGCAATATACTTCATGTTTGTTTAACGGTGCTTCTGCACGATTTCATTTATAATTTCCTGCGTGATATTAGGGTAATCAACTTCAACCCTAGATTTACTGTTGAGCCAGGCTTCTATCGCCAGCATGTTTTTCTGTTTTAAGCTCGAAATTACAGGCACCCCCATCTCTTCCAATGACGCTGCATTCAAATGCTGCTCATATTGGTTTTTCATCGGGATAACTAACAGTTTCTTTTTCAAATATAACGCTTCTGCCGGTGTTTCAAAACCTGCCCCACATAAAACTCCAGAAGAAGATGCCATACTATCAATAAAAGATTGGTTATTGATCGGTCTTATCGTTACATTTTTCATGTCAAATGCCTTCGAATTATGTTTGCTAAAAACATCCCACTTCACATCCGGAAACTTCATCAAATGCTTTAAAAGATGCGCATCGTCATATGCTGGGAGGTAAACCGTATAATGTCCCTGATCTGTCACGTTCAATTCACGAACAGCATTACGGATAACCGGTTGGTAAATATTCTTGGCGTACCGCTTGAAATGGAAACCATAGGAATGGGTAGACGGAGCATAATTTTTCATAATAAATTTGCCCAGCATATCACTATCTTCTGGCTTAGGACTCGATGGATCTAAGGCAGCGATCTGATGGCTCAACCCAATGCAGTCCAAATCTTTTGAATGACAAGCCCAAGCAGAAATCGGTTCAAAATCATTGATCACCAAATCATAGTTTTCTATAGGCAAGCTCTTAATTTCATTCGTAAATTTACGGATCGTCGAACTCATAAATGTTTTCCACAGATCTACTCCGCCGGATTTACCAAAGATAAAACTCAACCCGTGAAAACGGTATTTCACTTCGAAAGGTAATGATAGATCTGCTTGAATTCCACTAACCAAAACATCGACTTCCCCTAACTCTCTCAAACAGGGGACAATATCCATTGCCCGGCTCAGATGTCCATTTCCTGTCCCTTGTACGGCATACAATATCTTCATAACGACTGTATTTTGTGTCGGCAAATTAATCAATTTTAACGAGTATCAATATTATTTTATTGTTTAGTTATGTTAAGAAAATATAAATTAACATCAATAAAAAAATCGTTATTCCTTTTTTAATTTTCCTTTACGTATATTTAATATCAACAATTAATTAATAGCCAGTTTGATACCCCATGAAGTCTCTATTTTATCGAATGCTTTGCATAGTCGCCATGCTAATTTTAACATCGTGGGGATTTTTTGCTCATAAAAAAATTAACCATTATGCCGTCTTTGCGCTCCCCGCTCAGTTGGCTAAGTTCTATAAATCCAATATTGACCTTATTACCGAAAAAGCTGTTGATCCAGATAAACGCTGCTTCACAGACAGCGCTGAAGGCCCAAGACATTTTATAGATTTAGAGGACTACCGCAAGGAAAGTACAGTTGACTCCATGCCGATACATTGGTCACAGGCCAAAGAGAAATTTCAAGAAAGGCAATTGTTAAAAAATGGTATTGTGCCCTGGCAAATCAATCTTACCTATCAAAAGCTTGTTAAGGCCTTTCAAGCAAAAGATTATAAACGGATCATCAAACACTCAGCAGAACTCGGCCATTATATTGCTGATGCCCATGTTCCATTGCACACGACTAAAAATTATAATGGACAGCTGACGAATCAACTCGGTATACACGCATTCTGGGAGAGCCGCTTACCGGAAATGTTTTCAGAAAAATACAACCTTCGCGTTGGAAAAGCCAACTATATCAAAGATCCCTTAGCGGAAGCCTGGGGTATCGTCCGTGAAAGCAATCGCCTTGTGGATTCTGTATTGAGCATTGAAGCCCGGCTTAATCGTCAATTTAAGGCATCTCAAAAAAAATCTTTTATTGAGCGAAACAATCAATTGGTATGGACCTATTCCGACAGTTATGCTAGAGCTTATCATGAAGCCATGAACGGTATGGTTGAAAGGAGAATGCAAAAAACCATTTTACGCGTTGCTTCCTATTGGTATTCAGCCTGGCTCGAATCCGGCCAACCCGACTTGACTAACATCGAAAAAATAAAAAGCAGCGACAAGCAAGATCACATCGATATAACGGGGAAAAAGCGTATCGGCCGAGAAGAATGGATGTAAGAAGGTTACAAAATATCATCCGGACTACCAGTATTATTCACGCCGGACTATTTATTTTTTAGTCAGCTAAGCTACTTTTGCAGCGTAAAATCTAGGAAAGCATGTTGAATAAGAATATTACGTTAACAAACCTTGCATTAGTGCTGAGTATTGGAGCTGCGACTGCTCAGATTAAAGACACAACCACTTTGGGCGAAGTCATCATTAATCAAAATCGCTTACAGATCCCTTTTTCAAAACAAAGCAAAAATATCCAAATATTGACGCAGGAAGATATACAGAGACTACCAAATCGATCAATCAACGAGTTGCTTAGCAATATCCCAGGCGTTGATATTCGCCAACGTGGACCATTTGGTTCGCAGGCAGATATAAGTATCGACGGTGGGTCTTTTGAACAGACGGCGATCCTACTCAATGGTGTTAAAATCACCGATCCACAGAGTGCCCATCACAATATGAACCTTCCGGTTCCTCTAGAGGCCATCGAGCGTATCGAAATAATTCGGGGGCCGGCTTCACGGATTTTCGGTATTAATGCACTAACCGGTGCCATTAACATCGTAACAAAGAAAATTGAATCAAATCAAATTAGCGCCCAGGTATATAGTGGTTCTTCATTCAAAGATAATGAGCAGACAAGTGCAGGCAAGTATTATGGTAAAGGTGTTCAGCTTGGCTCACAGTTCTTAACCAAGCAAACAAGCCACGGTTTATATTTTGGCCACGAAGATTCGAATGGACAACGCTATAATACAGCCTCCAACAATAATAAACTCTATTATGACGGTACATATCAACCGAATACAGCCAATATGATAAAAGCCAATGTTGGCTATATCAACAATCAATTTGGAGCCAATGGTTACTATGCTGCACCGAGTGACAAGGAAGCTTATGAACAGGTTAAGACAGCTTTCGCTTCCCTGCAGTCCAAGCATCAATTAACACAGGCATTTTCCATCAGTCCACGTCTCAGTAATCGCTACAACGAAGATGAATATTGGTATTTAGGCAGAGAAACAACCAAAGGTAGATCCAAACATTACAGCAACGTCTTCGGAGCAGAAATCAATGCTACATTGGAGCAAAGTTATGGTACATTTGGCTTAGGATTAGAAAGTCGATTTGAACGCATCAATAGCACCAGTATTGGCGACCATAACCGGGAGAATTACGGCGGATACCTTGAATTCAAAACAGAGGCGATCAAAAAACTGATGATCAACTCTGGTGCCTACATCAATTACAACTCAAAATTTGGCTGGCAGGTATTCCCGGGTCTAGATTTGGGATATGATATTACCGAACATTGGAAGATTGTAGTCAACGCAGGTTCTAGCCAGCGGATCCCTTCCTTTACGGATCTTTACACCAATCAGACAGCCAACGTCGGAAACCCCACACTGAGCTCTGAAAATGCCTATCAGATCGAAGGTGGTATAAAATACTTATCCAATCGGATTATCGCTCAAGCGGGCTATTTCCATCGAAGGATAAGCGATTTCATAGACTGGCAAAAAGAGGATGCCACTACAGGAAGCGGAACGGTCATTCCGTGGAAACCAATAAATATTGGAAAAAATAAAATTGATGGATTCAATACTTCATTCCGATATAATATCAATGATCCCAGCGCAACGACACGATACTTTACAACGCTAAGTTATAATTATCTCAACCCAAGCATAACATTAGCAGACGGGATACTATCCAAATATGCTATTGAAAGCTTAAGGCATCAAGTTATTGCCAACTTTACCATAAGCCACAAGAACTGGATGTTAACTTCTGCAAACCGCTTTAATGAGCGTATCAGTTACAAATCTTATTTCATCGCTGACGTAAGAGGATCGTACCAACTCCACGACTTAAACATCTTTGTGGATGTTCAGAATATATTTGACAAGAGTTATATAGAAGCTGCCGCGGTTCCAATGCCCGGTCGTTGGTTTAGTATCGGCGCAAAATATAAACTGAACTATTAAACCCGATCAAATGGCAAAATCGGTTCTCTTCCCTTTTCCCATCAATTATAAAAAAGTCCCAAATGGAATGACCATTTGGGACTTTTCATTGTGCTATTGACACATAGAAGCATGTACCATGCCCTAGTTAAGAAAACGCCAACTATAAAATAAGTTACTTTTTCTTGGGAAGAACAGATAAAATTCCTCCAATTAAATGTTTTTGGAACTCGGGTTCGTCATAGGACTCATCGGTATGTCCAAGCCCGGTATAGAAGACTTTCCCTCCGTCGTAGGTCTGGGTCCAGGAGATTGGATGTTGATCCCCCATTTTTCCACCTTGGTAGCTTTTTTCATCCAAATTCATCAACACATGCAATCCGTCCTTCACGTCCTTGAAATTATAGCATTCATCTTTGTGCCACCAGATCGGATCGAGGTGCTTGGTGGCCGCATGTTTTCTGTCCAGCACATCAATTTTGGCTTTTTGTACGGCAGGATGAGATGCAAAATATGCCCCTACAAGGCCGTTATACCATGGCCAATCAAACTCCGTATCCGTCGCTGCATGAATACCCACAAACCCTTTTCCTGATTGGATATACCGCACAAAAGCTTCCTGTTGCGCATTATCGAGAATATCGCCAGTTGTGCTCAGAAAGATAACAGCGTCATATTTTTTCAATCCCTGATCTGTAAACAGAGCAGCATCCTCCGAATGATCAGATTTTATCTTTTCTTTATCTAGCAACTGTTTAAGTACCTGCGCACCCTTTTCGATGCTTCCGTGTCTAAACCCTTTTGTCTTGCTAAAGATCAATACTTGCCTTTGTGCCTGAACAGCAGCTGATATCCCCAACAGGAGAAACAGAAAAATGAAGATTCTATTCATGATATAAATGGTTATTATGATGATTTAAGTTTAGGTTTACTATTTTCCGCAACGAAATCGCGATAAAAATAGCTGTACAGAAATGCCGCGCATTCTCCCGATACACGGCTTTTCTGTTTTATTATTGTGTGATTAGCTCACGGTAAAAATCAAGACTTTCTATAATATCATCCTCAGAAACGTAGATATCATATTGACAACTGCCAATTTGGTCAAGCAATGCGAAACCGATCTGATTGGACAGGTTTTTCTTATCATTTCGCATCAGATCCAACAAGGCTGTATCAATGGATGAATCAAATGTGTAATCGTTGAAATATTTTCTAAAAGTTTGGATCAAATCGTTTAATTCATCCAAAGGCAAGCCATTCAATTTATGCGATAGATACCCCTCACAAATCATTCCTACTGCAATAGCTTCTCCATGTAATAAAGGTGAAGCATCGTTCAACAAAGAGTATCCCTCAATAGCATGACCAATTGTATGGCCAAAGTTTAAAATTTTACGCAGTCCTTTTTCTTTCGGATCCTCAAGGATAACACGGTTTTTGATCGAAACAGAATGTTTGACCAAAGAATTATCGATTTGATCGATCTCCAATGTTTTCACTCGCTCATAATAAGCCCGATCGAAGATCAGGCCATGTTTGATTACTTCAGCAAAACCTGAGATTAACTGACGTTGATCTAAAGTTTTCAAAAACTGGCTTGAAATAAAAACAGCCTGGGGTTGTGCAAAAGTTCCAATAATATTTTTCACACTTCCCATATCAATACCGGTTTTACCCCCTACTGATGCATCTACCTGGGAAAGTAAAGTCGTCGGAATTTGAATAAAATCCATTCCTCTTTTGAATGTTGATGCTGCAAATCCACCCATATCGGTCACCACACCACCACCAAGATTAATCATCAATGAATGTCTATCAGCTCCGAAATCGAGCATATTATGCCATACACCAATACAGAAATCAATATTTTTATTTTCTTCGCCCGGATCTACTTCTATCACATCATAATTCGCTAAATTGGGTAAAGCTTGCTGAAACAGCGGCAAACAATTATCCAAAGTATTGGTATCCACCAATACGATGATCTTTGAGTAATTGCGCTCAGCTAAAAACGCCTCTAAAGAGGCCAACGTATCATCAAAATATACCTGATAGCCCAAACTTTCTATGACTTCCATTCTATGATTCTTTAAGGTTTAAGTTTTCTATTTACCAATATTGTTTAATATTACACCAATTTTATTTCCATCCCATCAAATTCAACAACATCTCCTGGTCTTAATTTGAGTCTTTTCCGGTAATCAACCTGCCCATTATACTTCACATACCCTTCCGCCACAACCCATTGAGCCATAGCACCATGCTCCACCCAATTTAAAGCTTTAAGTAACTGTATAAGCTGGATATATTCGCCCTCGATTTTAAATTCTTGCATTTCACAAAAATAGTGGTTTCACTGAGGAATACAAGAATTATCATCGTTTTAATGCTTACTAAATTGCTACATTTGCCTTATTGCAAATAAAGATTATGATTGAGAATTCTGAGCCCAAGACATTATCCTTTGATAATACAGAGATTGCTTTTAAAAGTAAAAGCGATAAGGATTTGGAAAGAGCGTATTGGTTATTCAAAATAATAGCGAATAACTTCTTGACAAAAGTAGGTCCTTCAATGACCAACTTTGCCCTGAACATAGGACTGCCTATCCAAGGCATCATCCGTAAAACAATCTTCAAACATTTTTGTGGTGGAGAGACCATCGCGGGTTGCGAAGCAGCAATCAACGAATTGGGAGAGAATGGTGTAGGGACAATCTTGGATTATTCTGTTGAAGGAGAGGAAACGGAAAGTGCATTTGACGCCTGCTGCGAAGAGGTATTACGTACCGTAGTTGCGGCAAGTAAAAACAAGTACATTCCATTTTCGGTATTTAAACCAACTGGATTAGGACGTTTTGAGTTATTTGAAAAGGTCAACGCCAAAGAAACTTTAACAGAGGCAGAACAAGGAGAATACCAACGCATGTTGGATCGTACTGACCGTATCTGTAAAGCATGTCATGCCGCAGGTGTAAAAGTTTTAGTGGATGCTGAACATTCATGGATTCAAGATGCGATCGATGATATTGCACGTGAAATGATGGAAAAATACAATATGGAGAAACCAATTGTATATAATACTTATCAATTGTATCGTAGTGATAAGTTGGCATCTTTGAAAGCCGACTTTGAATACGCAAAAGTTAGAGGCTTTCATATGGGTGCTAAAATCGTTCGTGGTGCCTATATGGAGATCGAACGTGCTCGTGCTGCACAAAAAGGTTATTCCGATCCCATCCAGCCAAATAAAGAAGCTTCCGATAGAGATTATAATGAAGCTATTGAATTTATCTTGGACCACCTGGACAACTTTGGGCTAATGGCGGGTACACACAATGAGGACAGTAGCATGTTATTGGCGAAGGAAATTGACAGACGTGGTATCGATAGATCCACCGATCGCATCTTCTTTGCGCAATTATTGGGTATGTCTGACAACCTGAGCTTTAACTTAGCGGCACATGGCTATAATGTTGCTAAATACATGCCTTATGGACCGGTTAAAGCGGTGATGCCATACCTTTTCCGTAGAGCACAAGAAAATACTTCCGTCGCAGGAGCGACAGGTCGGGAGCTCGGGCTTTTGATCAAAGAAAAACAAAGAAGAAAAGCTAGTCGATAACGACTAGCTTTTTTTATAATTGGCGGGCATCAAGTCCATCTACTCAAGGAACTATGCTCAAATGGTTTCCAGGAAACACCCTACTTTTGAAAAGCACAAAAGCACTTTACCTATCACTCGCCTCCCCTTCGTCCTTTTGAAACAAGCTAATTACAAAATCATTCCATATTCTTGAAACTATTATTTATGTTTGCAAACTTTTCCCTTAAAACAAAGTTCATACTGGAAGGGTGCTCCCCCGGAGCTTAAAAGAATACGATTTGAAATGGAAGAAAAACTTAGATTATTTGATCTTGCACGTCAACAGATGGGCAAATACCCCGATCTTGATATGTTTGCACACAAAGTGGACGGCAAGTGGAATTATATCAAAACAGCAGATTTTCTTGAACAAGTAGACAGACTCTCCAAAGGGCTGATTGAACTTGGCGTAAAACCCAACGAGAAAGTTGGTCTCATTGCCGGCAGCAGTATGGAATGGCATTTGATTGACTTTGCAATCCAGCAAATTGGTGCAGTAGTGGTGGCCATCTATCCAAATATTACGGATACAGACTATCAATATATCTTTAATGATGCCGAAATCAGGGTTTGCATCGTCAGTAACAAGAGCTTGTACGATCGCCTGATGAATCTAACCGACTCAATCTATACATTGAAGTATATTTTTTGTATCGCAGATCAGGAAGGAACACGTAGCTGGAAAGAACTGAATGATATAGGCTCCAATTGCTCCTTAGAAAAACTAGCAGCACTACGTGACCAGGTTAAACCTGAAGATCTCGCTACCCTGATTTACACTTCCGGTACAACGGGCAAACCAAAAGGCGTAATGTTGTCACACAATAATATCTTTTCCAATGTATTGGGCGCAGCAGAAATTACCCCTTGTAAAGCTTATGACCGCGGACTGACCTTTCTCCCTCCTTGTCACGCCTACGAGCGTATGGTTTTATATACCTATATGTATCTTGGCTTTACGATCTATATCGCAGAATCTTTCGACAAGATTGGTGATAATCTGAAGGAAGTAAAACCTCATATCATGACCGTTGTCCCACGTATTCTTGAAAAAGTCTATGAGAAAATTATGAAAACAGGTCATGATCTCAGTGGTTTCAAACGAAAAGTATTTGATTGGGCTGTTTCTGTTGCAGAAGAATATGATCCAAATCCTGAGAAAAGAAGTCTATCCTATAATCTCAAACTAAAGCTTGCCAAGAAACTTGTCCTTAACAAATGGTATGAAGCATTAGGTGGCGAATTACTTACCGTTGCCTCTGGATCAGCCTCTCTTCATAGTAAACTAACACGTGCCTTCTTAGCTGCAGGAATTCCATTATATGAAGGTTACGGCATGACCGAAGCCTCCCCACTCATTTCAGTCAATCACTATATCAAAGGAATACGCATAGGTACTGTTGGCCTTCCTGTCCGTTTTGTTGAAATAAAACTTGCTGAAGACGGAGAAATATTAGTAAAAGGCCCTAATGTCATGATTGGATATTATAAGAACAAGGCCGAAACAGATAAAACGATCATTGATGGATGGTTGCATACCGGAGATATAGGAAAGTGGGACGATGAAAAATTCTTGAAAATCATTGACCGAAAAAAAGAGATGTTCAAAATTTCGGGCGGGAAGTACGTCATACCACAACCTATCGAAACCAAGCTCGTTGAATCTAAATTTATTGAACAGGCAATGGTTATCGGTGACGGGATGAAGTTTGCTTCTGCCTTTATTGTACCAAACTATGCCCATTTGTTGGATTGGGCCAGAACAGATGCTCCTGAACTTGCAACCATGACAAAGGATGATTTTCTGACTGACCCTGCCATTGTCAAAAAAGTCAATCAGGAGGTACGTCGTGCAAACCAGCACTTTGGTAACTGGGAGCAGATTAAGAAACCAATTATTTTAACAGATGAATTTACTATTGAAAATGGAGAGTTAACACCAACCTTGAAAATGAAACGAAAGATAATTCTCGAACATCATCAAGAAGAGTTCAATAACCTCTATCAGATGGAGATGGATTAAGGATTAACAAATCAAAATTTTGACATAGCGCGCTATATTTATACGAGTAAAACATGAAATTATTAAAGGATAGAATCCTTCATGACGGTAAAAGTCTTGCAGGAGGCATACTTAAAGTAGACAACTTCATCAATCACCAGATGGACCCCGTATTGATGAAATCTATTGCGGTAGAATTTGTCCGTCGTTTTGCAGACCTCCCGATCAATAAAATCATTACAATTGAAGCAAGCGGAATAGCCCCAGCGATCATGCTTGGCTACCTTTTGGAATTACCGGTTGTATTTGTAAAAAAAGCAAAACCGACCACCATGGCCGATATGTATGTAAGCCAAGTGCATTCATTTACCAAGAACCGAACTTATGACATCTGTGTCAGCAAAGAGTTTCTTACGCCGAGCGACAATGTTCTTTTTATAGACGATTTTTTGGCCAATGGGAATGCCGCTTTTGGTATGCTCGATCTCGTTAAACAATCGGGGGCTTCAGTATTGGGCATGGGATTTATTATCGAAAAATCCTTCCAGGAAGGTGGCAAAAGATTAAGAGAATTGCCCGATTTAAGAATTGAATCGTTAGCGCGGATAAAGTCGCTTGAAGTGAATAAAGTCAGTTTCGAAGAAGAATAGCAAAAAGAAAAGCCTCATCTTCCTAAAGATTGAGGCTTTTTTATTCAAACAACAAGATAAATTCTTTCTAATCCCAACGGTAGTCGTTGTAAAAATCTTCAGGATGTCTGCTAATTGCAACATCTTTTACAATCCGGATATTGGCTGCTCCCAAGTTGACATTCAACATAAAAGAAGGTACGTTTGCTGAAAAATTCCAACGACCATTGCGCATATACACGTAACCTCCTCTGTAAGGATCGTAGAATGTTTTGTAATCTCTAAAGTATACATGGTGTCTACTATCGTAACGATGTGCACTTGCCCAGGCCGGTGCTCCATGACGGTATCCTTTTCGGTATGACTTAGCTACTTCTTTATGATACTTACGGTCTTCTTTTTCGCGTTTTTCTAAATATTTTCGATATTCCTTATCCCTTTTCTCTTCATATTTTCTACGCTCTTTGTCCTGTTTCCATTCACGTTCATGTCCACGATGTTGAGCCGAAGATTGTTGAGGAGCGATTAAAACCAGCCCTCCAATTGCCAACGCGAAGTATATCATCTTTCTCATAACAGTATAATTTAAATTTAAAAATCAATTCCACTCTGCCTGTGTTCCATTCTTTTTTACAAGCGTTTCTATGGGTATGACTTCAATGTTTGAACAAAGGTTTAATCGATCAAGATGAATTTAATTTGTGCTGCAATATATAGAATCCATTACTTCAATTTAACGTATCTTTGTACCATGTCAAATACGGGATATATCACTGAAGATACCATTGTTGCATTAGCGACATCTTCCGGAACAAATGGCGCTATTGCTGTCATACGCGTTTCGGGCCAAAATGCCATAAAAATTACGAACGAAATATTTAAAGGAAAGAACCTACTTCAACAAGCATCACATACCATCCATTTTGGAACCATACGCGATGGCGAAGAGATCATTGACGAAGTATTGGTCTCCTTATTTGTAGCTCCGAACTCCTATACGAGAGAAAATTCGGTGGAAATATCAACGCATAACTCCAAATATATTATCGAGCGCGTTGTAAATTTACTCATCAAAAAAGGAGCACGTGCCGCCCGTCCGGGAGAATTTACCCTACGTGCATTTCTCAATGGCGGAATGGATTTATCCCAAGCAGAAGCAGTTGCCGATTTAATTGCATCTAATTCTGCAGCCTCACATCAAGTGGCGATGCAGCAGATGCGTGGCGGCTTTTCCAATCAGCTTAAATCCCTTCGTGAAGATCTCATTCACTTTGCTTCACTGATTGAATTAGAGCTTGATTTTTCGGAAGAAGATGTGGAATTTGCCAACAGAGATCAGCTAAAAAATCTAATCAATAAAATACAGGTTATTGTTCAAAAATTAGTGCAGTCTTTTGAACAGGGTAACGTCCTAAAAAATGGTGTTCCTGTTGTTATTGCCGGGAAACCTAATGTAGGAAAATCAACCCTATTGAACGCTTTTTTAAACGAAGAACGTGCCATTGTTTCAGATATTGCAGGAACAACGCGCGATACCATTGAAGATGAAATTAATATTCATGGCGTCACGTTCCGATTTATTGACACAGCAGGTATACGTGAGACGGCAGATGTTATTGAAGCAAAAGGTGTTGAGCGTAGCCGTGAAAAGATGAAACAGGCGAGATTGATCATTTACCTATTTGACCCTACACAGGACAAAGTCGAGGAAGTACAAGCGCAATTACCTGAAATCGAGCGCCTACAAATTCCATTTGTCACCATTATCAATAAATCAGATTTGCTTTCTGAGGCGCAAAAAGAGGTTTACAATGTCCTTAATCCGCTTTACATTTCAGCGAAAGAACAAATCGGTGTCGAGGAACTGAAAGACGAATTGATCAATCGTGTACATTTAGGAAATTTAAATACCGACGATGTCATGGTCACCAACATCCGTCACGTAGAAGCGCTACAAAAAACAGCAGATTCACTGGAACGCGTAATATATGGGATTGACAATCCTGTCACTTCTGATTTCCTAGCGATGGATATACGCCAAGCCTTATATCATCTTGGTGAAATCACCGGAAGTGTTTCTACAGACGATTTATTGGATAATATCTTTTCCAAGTTTTGCATCGGAAAGTAAATCTTAATTAACGATAATAAACAATAACCATCATTGATTATAAATCACTTAAAATAAACATTTTAAGTGATTTTTTTTATTATTAATGTTTATCTTTAAAATGTATTACCGCTCAAATAAAACTGAATAGTCCTGGTTTTCTTCAAAATTAAACCCACCTACTTTCCAGCTATACTGTCCATTAGAATTTCTCACAGCTACATGGACTGGACTTGCCGTAGTGCTATGATTATAAAAAACAACTATTGAAGATTCACTTTTTTCGATATTAATTTTTATTACGGTATCGCATACTCTAAAAATCAGGATGCATTAAATAAATTTTGGACATATAATCAACGTAGAATATTCATTTTGTCTGCGATAATCTTTGCAATACTTCACTATAAGCGCTACAATATGACTTTTGAAAACCTATTATTAATCCCATTTTTATTGGCTTTCTATTTTTCAAGGGGTTGGATCCTAGAATATGCTAGAGCTCCATATGGATTTATTTACAGTTGCTTACTGCATATACTATATAACTTCCTTTTATCGGTCAAATATACTTTAAATAACTTCTCTAGTTATAGATTCAATTACAATAATGCATTTAGTGGTTTTTATGTACCTAAAATGGATAAATTAAAGCACGGGAGTGATTTTGACAACCTTACTGGTTACTTACATTTATTCTTACAGACTAATTTAAACGCTCCAAAGGAGACAAAGAGAAAATTCCACTAGAGATCTTTCCATTCCATTCATAGTAGTAGGCTTGCCTCCTTTTGATAATAACCTTCTTGCTCCTAGGCATCCGCTCTTTGTCCACGGGTTGTATAACAGTGATCTCGTAATGGTTGGCCTGGGTATTATTGACTTTAATTTCGATAGCTTTTTCAAAGCCGTACGAATATACACCTAACTTGTAAACGTCCTGTCTCGGAAAATTAAATGTTTTCGTTGAATCAATAACGATTTGTTTTCTTAGTCTGGAAGAAAACATGCAATGTCTATATTGCGGAACATGGACAATATTTCGATAATTTTTCTTTTTGTTAATATATATGGAAAGTAATTCGAAGTAAAACGGAGTTCTACTGCTCATCTCGTTTTTCTCATAAGTTTCCAAATAATAGTTGATCGTTACTGAAATAGAATCGTTATCTTTTTGGACTGACTTTTCCCGTACCGATACCCTGGGTAATCTTTTTTCCAGGTGTGGATTTAAAATTACTGTATCTCCCTTTACTTCCCAATCTCCTCTATTCGTATAGGATTCAAATGTATAAGGGAAAATAGGATCTGCTTCAATAAGCTCAAATGTGCTGTCTAGATTTAGAGTCAGACGGGTCGAATATTCCCCATACGTACCGAAGATCGGTTTAGAAGCTTTTTGAGCAAATACGGAGAATACTAGTGAAAAATAAAGAAGTGCTGACAACAATACTTTGATCATAATCCATTTTTCCTTTGCTTTGTTAGGGATAGAATACAAATATATCACAAAATGTTCACCTAATTTACTCTTTGTTCTTCTTAAACAGGAAAAGTTATTTTTTCACAATACTATAAACCACAACCGGAAGGCACAATACGGTTAATATTACAGAGAACCTTTTGAAGATCAGCAAATCTTTCCGTTTTTTTAATAATTCTTGGTCCGATAGTTCGCTTAATTCTTTTTCTTTCATGCTATTTTTAATTAAGATCCTATGATAAAATACTTAATAATACCTTGTAAGTTTTCTTGTTGTGTCAGCGATACAGGTATCATTTGCTAATAATGGCTTCTGATCAAATATAAATATCTTCACGAACATTTATCAAATTATTTCCTTTTTAGGATATATTGTACTTACCACAGTCTTTTATCGGTAATAATGGAGAAACAACATCTTTAACAAATTGCCGATAGCACGATACAACAAAAAGACAAGGTCCTACCATGGTAAAACCTTGCTCTTATTAGTGAACAAAAAACATACAGATCCGGCGCAGAACGGGGGCAATAGCTAGTTGGCTTCAAGCTGAATAACCCCCGAAATTAGTCCTTCACCTTTTGCCCTTACCCGTATTTCACCTTTGTTTTTGCTCGTGACAATCGCCAAGGCTTTACCATGAAAAGCATTGCGAGAAGCTGATTGGAAGCTTGTCAGATCCGTCGTATTGCCATTGTCTGTCGCCACAATTTTTGCACCGCCTCCCTTCACCTCAAATTCGATTTTATCGTCTGCATCAGGAACGATCGTACCAAATTCGTCCACGATATAGGCATGCACAAAGGAAAGTTCTTTGTTTGCCGAATTGAAAGTCAGGTTTTCTGAAGACAATTGTATACGATGCGCTTTTGCTGCCGTACGGATCGTTTTACTTAGCAGTTTCTTGCCACCTTGAAACGATATTACTTCAATCTCCCCTGGTTCAAATTCAACGGCCTTAAATACAAGGTCGTACCGGTCTGGGTCTCTGGACTGCTCCCCTATCTTTTTACCGTTCAGATAAAGCTCCACCCGGTCAGCCTGATTAAAATACACGACGATATCTACCCGGTCACCTTGCTTCCAATTCCAATGAGGCAATACATGTAAGATCGGCTTTTCTGTCCATACGCTTTGATACAGATAGTAGACATCTTTCGGAAACCCGGCTAGATCCACAATACCAAAGTACGAACTTCGTGCCGGCCAGGCGTACGGTGTGGGTTCGCCGAGATAATCAAATCCCGTCCATACATACATCCCAGCAATATGGTCATACCTTTCCATCAACCTCAAGCTTGTCTGATGATTTGAACCCCATGGTGTGAATACATTGTCGTAAGCCGATATGTTCCTGTCTTCATTCCCGCCAGAAAAAGGAATATCCCATCGTTCAGGCCACATGCGGCTAGAATCATAAGGAACCAAATCATACGTTCCGCGGCTTTCCAACGCCGAAGTGCTTTCCGTTACGATAAACTTCTTTCCGGGGTGATCCTGTGGGAAGCTTGCCCATTTCTTATGGTTATAGTTGTAGCCAATCAGATCTACCGCCGAACTCATCAGCACCGGATTTGCTTTGGAAAGCTCATTATTAGCAATGGTGGTCGGACGTGTGCCATCTAGACTATCGACGATTGCTGCCAGCGCGATCGGAATCGCTGTACCATCAGCTTTGGAATGCCATTGCTCCTGCGCTTCATTGCCCAGGCACCAAATAAACAGCGACGGATGATTCCGATCCCTTTTGACATGGTCAACAAAGTCCCGCTTGTACCATTCGTCCCAGTATAAATGATAGTCATAAGGGTTTTTATGCCCTTTCCAGACATCGAAAGTTTCACTCATCACGACAAAACCCAAGCTGTCGCAAAGGTCCAAAAACGCTGGAGCCGCAGGGTTGTGTGAGGTGCGTATCCCATTGACCCCCATTGCTTTCATGATGCGGAGCTGACGTAATGCTGCCGACGTATTGAATGCCATGCCCAAAGCGCCGAGATCACTATGTAAACAGACACCCCGGATTTTAAGCTGCCTCCCATTCAGTATAAAGCCCCGTTGCTGATCGAAGCTAAAATTACGTAAGCCAAATTTCGTAAGCTGTTCATCTAAAACCCGACCATCAACAATAAGTTTAATTTTTGCAGTATATTGATAGGGATTTTCAATACCCCATAAGACGGGATTTTCGAGGACTATCTGCTGAGCGGTGGAGTGCAGACCTGCTTTGACAGCGCTCAAGGTGGTACGTTTGCTTGCGACAACAGCACCTTGAGCCGAAAGAACCTCTGTCAGAAGCGTAATCTTTTTTGATTCCTCAAGGTTATGCTCAATTTCCAGAGAGAGATCCACGACAGCACGTTTCTCACTGAGCTGCCCAGCTCTTATGAAGGTACTGTTCGTTCCTATGCTGACTGGATTCCGGCTGATTAATTTGACATCCCGATAGATCCCCGACCCCGAATAGAAACGCGAGTTGGGCTGATTCTTATTGTTTACTTTTACTGAAAGCAGGTTGTCTCTACCATCCCAGTATAAATAAGGGGAAAGCTCATATTCAAATCCGATATAACCATTGGGTCTTTTTCCTAAAAAATGCCCATTGATCCAGACTTCACTGTTTTCGTACACACCTTCGAATGCAATAAATATCCGTTGCCCTTGCTCAGCCTGAGCCAGCTTAAACGTTTTTTGATACCATCCTACGCCACCATCGAGGTAAGCAGCCCCGCTACCTGCGGGGCTGTTTTCTCTAAATGGCATTTCGATACTCCAGTCATGGGGTAGATCGAGCTTTCGCCAGCCCTCTCCTTTTCGTCCATGGCTATATTGCTGGCTGCTATCCAGTTTAAACCACCAGCCCCCATTAAAATCAATAACCCTTCTGGACTGTCCCCTTAAGGAGACCGTCGCCCCCAATAACAGGAAGAGCAGGATCATCATTCGGCTATATCCTGTGTGAAATAGTCGCTTCAACATAGGCTTATTTAGTCTTATTGGTATCCGAGGCATTTTCGGTCAAACTCTCCTTGTAGGCCTTGCTGATAAAATTAAAGGTCAGCATAGCTGCTCCGTCGTTCGAAAGCACAGGATCCCGCAATACCGCCAGTTGCATCGTATTCTCGGTCAGCGACATAATACGGACATCGCCCCAGTCGACAACGATCCCATCTTGTGGCTTTCCATGTAAAGGCGAAGCGCCGGTCATACGGATGGTTTTCTTTTCGGTATCGATATTAAAAGTCCCCTTCTGGACTTTCCCCAGCATAGCATGATTCACATTGATGTTTGCACCGCCTTTCAGATCAAAAGTCATACTTCCATAATCACCGGCAGGCATAAGCCAGCTATTGCCTTTCCAATCGGGTTCCCAGCTCCAGCTATCGCTATTTAAAGGCGCGGCTGTTTTATTGATGCTTCCCCACCAGTCACCGGTGCCGTAAAAATACATTGGACCTTTAAAGTAGCGGGAAATACCCTCAGCATCCAGATCGAGGTACCAGATTTTCTCTTCCCCTGCCCCGCCCGTCAATAAGCTCCAGGTCTCGTCACTGATAAACTCTGCATACATCTGATCGATTTTAAATGTCACAGGCTCGCCATAGACAATACCACCACGCGTCTCGACACCAAATTTAACGGTGTACTCACCGGGAAAAGGCATTTTCAGGGTTACCTTTTTCTCCTGACTCCGTCCTTGTGGATGTTCCCACAATGGGGTGTATTTTGAATCCATCAAGCTGGTTAAATACACAATATTGGGATTGCTGGCATCATGTTCAACGGTAAAGGCCTTTCCCTTCTCCAACTGCGCCGAAGTGACATCGATGTCTCCCAGTGTATAATTCTCGGGAGAACAGGCTCCAAAGAGTACCATCGCCGCAAAAAAGCAGATGGCATATGTGAATATCTTTTTCATGTTTGTCTAGTTATAATTCAACCAATAGTAAGTCCTAGTATACCTGTGTTTAGTTCCATCCAGCATTTTGTTTCAGTACACCATTGGATAAGGTAATCTGCTTGTTAGGTATTTGCATAAATCCTTTCGTGGTCAAAAAACGCTCTTTAGTCACAGTGACCTTCTCCGGCACAGATCCACTGAGCACATCTTCGGTTGTTTCCAGTGTAGCGGCGGCATTATTCAGCCCCTGCCGCAATACATCCCAATAGCGGATACCTTCAAATGCAAATTCAAATTTTCTTTCCTTCAGAATATTGTTTTTTGAAACTGCTAGCGACACAAAATTGGCCTTGTAAGCTCTTTTCCTTACCTCGTCAAAGTATTTCTGTGCGTTTGCGGAACCGAGTTCTGCCGCCATAAGCAAGACATCAGCATAGCGGATGACAAAGTAATCCTGGTCTTGGGACAGTTGCATATCCTTATCCCCTCCGGTATTAGTGGTGCCGTCCGGCAATGCCGTGGGGGCGTATTTTTTTATGGTGTAACCTGTATACTCACGCTGGTCTTTCAGGTCAAATCCCGTGATATTCTCGCCATCGATATCAATAATTGAGGCAGTTTTGCGTGTATCCATGTTGTCAAACTCATTGAAGAACTTTTTGCTTACCGTACATGCCCCCCATCCTTGGCCATAAGGCGACCAATTTTTACCGCGCAAGCCCAGAAAGACGACCCAGCGGTTGCCATCAACATAACCGTTGTAGTTCGATGTATTGTTGAATTTCTGTGCAAATACAACCTCAGGATTTCCCTTACCGGCATATTTGGAAATATCTAGCGTATTATTGCTTGCATTGGGGATATAACTCGCTGCCGGCCACAGATTTTTGAAATCTGCCACCAGCGCAAACTGGCCACTGCTGATAACTTCTTCGAGTCCCGTCAGGGCTTCGGCCTTGGAGACACCGATATCTTCGCCGCCATAATAGCCTGCATAAAATAGATAAACACGGGCCAGTAGCGCTTTAGCAGCAAATGGAGTTGCCCGACCATCATTGGTTGCCGCAGCTGACTTGGGGTAAGCTGTTGCGGGGATATTGGCAGCCGCAAATTTAAGGTCTGAAACAATCAGTTGATAAATCGCTTTGGGGTCCGACTGTGGAATATTCTCATTGGTCGGGCTCGTTAGCAAAGGGATGTTTTCGAATAGACGGACGAGATCAAAGTACATGGTGGCCCGCAGGAATTTCGTTTCCCCTTCGATACGTGCCCGCGCTGTTGTGTTGCCTGAAAAATCAGTACCGTCCAATTTTTCCAAAAGGGTATTGCAGCGAAAAATTCCCGCGTAGTAATCAGACCAGGTACCATCAAAGATATTATTGTCCGATTGGGACTGCGCAATATCAAAACGGTCTATTGCCTGAAATGAGCGACCGTCTGTTGTACCTGTTCCGCCAAAACAATTGTCGGCAGCCACCTCTGCTGTCAGATAGAAAGACTGGCTCCCATTGGAGGTCGTCCGTTGATAACCATCATAGCAGCCGACCAGAGCCATGTCGGCATCGGCTACCGTTTTATAAAAATTGCTTTCCAAAACGCTTGTCATCGGTTCGACATCCAAAAAACTGGATGAACATGATCCTAAGATTAAGGATCCAAATAACATGGAATGATAGATATAGCTCGTTTTTTTCATGATTTCTTGTGTTTAGAATTTAACATTTAGGCCAAATAATACAGTCCTTGGTCTTGGATAGTAACCGAGGTCGATACCCGATACCCAACCATCTGTTCCATAGCCGATCTCGGGATCCATCCCATCATATTTGGTGAACGTAAACAGGTTTTGACCTTGTACGTAGAAGCGGATCTGATTAGCATACTTCCATTTGATCAGCTTCGACAGATCATAACCTAAGGTCACATTGCTGATCCGAAGAAAGTCTCCATCCTGAATATAAAGGTCTGAAAACTGCCAATTGACATTAGTTTCCGTAACACGGGGAATCGTACTGGAAGTACCTTCCCCGGTCCATCGGTCTAATATTCGTGTGGTATAGTTTGCTTGTTTATTGGCATGATTGCGGTAAGACTGTACAATTTTGTTTCCAAGGGAACCATAGGCATTCACCGAGAAATCAAATCCTTTATAATCCAGTCCAATATTAAATCCATAGGTAAAATTAGGCATGCCCACGCCCAAATTTGTCTTATCCGAGGCATTGATAATACCATCGTTATTCTGATCTACATATTTCACATCGCCCGGTTTTACATCCGCTTGAAGGATACCTTTTCCGGCTGTTTTCCAGGCGTCGATCTCGGCTTGGTTCTGGAATAGACCGTCTGTTTTATACCCCCAGAAGTAGCCAATGGGCAGGCCGTTTGCGGCGCGGTAAAATTCTTCCGAGTTATCGTATAACATGGCTGTCTGTCCGTGGATAATACCATCTTCTGTTGGTATCTGTCCCACCTTATTTTTGTTATAGGCACCATTTACCCCAATGCGATACTTGACTTCATTGATCTTATCCGCCCAATTTAGTCCCAGTTCCACCCCTGTATTCTTCACGTCACCGCCATTGATAAAAGGGGGCAACGTTCCGGTTGTCGCCAAAACAGGCGCTGTAACCAGCCAGTTTTTCGTCTTTTTGACATAAAAGTCGGCAACAACATCCAGACGGCTGTTCGCAAATTTGGCATCAAATCCGATATTGGTCTGTTCGGAAGTTTCCCAGGTCAGATTCGGATTGGATAAGCGGCTCGGATAAGCCCCGGCAATATTATTGTTGCTCGTTCCAAAGACATAATGTGCGCCGGGGTTGGACGATGTAATGCCTGTTGAGGTACTGATGGGTGCCGCATATTGAAAATCAGCGATATCCTGATTACCCACTTGCCCCCATGAAGCGCGGAGTTTAAAGAAGTTTACAGCCGCTAAATGTTCTTTAAAAAACTCTTCCGAAGAAATTACCCAGCCTGCCGATACCGAAGGGAAATATCCCCAGCGGTTACTGCGCGAAAATTTAGAGGATCCATCTGCACGCAATGTAGCATTCAACAGGTACTTTTCCTTATAATTGTAGCCCAGCCGTCCAAAGTACGAGACCCTACGGGTGATGTTCTCAGGTTTTCCAGACACCGTACGCGTTTCGACGACGTTTCCTTTTTCATCCAGGTGTGCCTGGCCTGTGGTATTGTCGAGGTAAGCATGTGCAAAATCATTGAACTGCGAAAGCAGATTCCAGTTGGACCCCGAAAGGTAAGTTCCCTGGTAACGTAGCGATTCCATACCGACCATGGCCGAAAAGCGATGATCCGTATTGATATCAAAGTCATAAGATGCTGTATTTGTCCAGGTCAGCGTATGACCCTTGCTCATATTCTGCGAGGTTGTTGTATGATCTTGGTTGTAGGTGTAGATGGAAAAGCGGTATAAGGGCGTAAAACTTCTGTATTCTGAAGCATAATAGTTGAATCCCAGCAATGAGCGGACCTTCAAGCCTTTGATCGGTTCGATTTCCGCAAAGATATCGGCCAATAGTTTTTGGCCATCATTGGCGTTGTTCGAATTGGTCATCATCACCCCATATGGATTGCTGTCCCCATTGTACCAAGGTGAATTGGAAGTATCATTGAAAGGACTTCCGTACAAGCCATTGTCCGAATACACCGGTGACAAGGGCGAAGTGGCAAACGCACCGCGCAGCGTATTGCTGTACTGATTGCCTACACTGATGCCTCGATTTTTGATGTAGTTAAAGTTGAGGTGCTGACCTATTTTCACAAAGTTATCGAAGAGTTTATGTTCCGAATTCGTCCGGAAACCATAACGCTGATAGTTGGAAACGTCTTTACCACCGACAATCCCCTCCTGACCAATATAATTCATCGATAAGGCGTAGGTGGATTTTTCATTGCCGCCAGTCAGGGCAACATTGTAATTGTCCATTTTTGCATTATCCTTGAACATATAATCCATCCAATTGGTATTGGCCAGACCGTCCATGCCGTTAAAATCAATCACCGCGGCCCCCGAATTCAGCGATTGCTCATTCATGATCAGCTTGTACTGATCTGCATCCAGCAATTTTGCTTTACGCGAAACGTTCTGAATGCCCGTATAGCCATCAAACGACAGCATATTTTTTCCCGCAGCGCCCATTTTAGTCGTGACCAGGATAACCCCATTGGCAGCCTGCGAACCATAGATGGCGGCCGAAGCTGCGTCTTTCAGTACGTCGATAGATTGGATATCGGCCGCATTCAAGACCGAAATATCCCCTCCCGGAACGCCGTCGATGACGTACAAGGGGCCCGAATTACCGATTGTTCCCAACCCCCGGACGACGACCTTCATATCTGCTCCCGGCTGACCGGAAGTTGATGTAATGGATACACCCGGTGCTTGTCCCTGAAGCGACTGCAGCGGGTTCAATTGATTGCGTTTCTGCAGTTCTTCACCCTCCACCTTCAAATTGGCTCCTGTATTCAGTTTTTTCTTTTGTACACCGTAGCCAATGACTACCACCTCTTCGAGATCGGAAGCTTGCGGCTGTAGGCGGATCACCATATTGGGACCAGTAATTTTAACTTCCTCCGTTTTGTACCCTACGTAAGTAATGGTCAATACAGTCCCTGTGCTGGCTGCAATAGAAAACTTGCCCGATTCATCGCTGCTCGTTGAAATCTTCTGATTCTTTACGCTGATACTCGCACCCCCGATCGGCAATCCTGAATCAGCCGAAACAACCGATCCGGTGAAGGATTGTGCCCAGACCAAAGAGGTCACGCTGGTCATGACAACGACGGCCATGCCCCTGCTCAACAATTGTTTGCTTATCATATGTCTTGATTTATAAATTGGTTTTTATTATTTTAATTTGACCTGCAAGGCTTTACCTGCATAGGTTACCACTGTAGATTTTGCTGATGAAACATCCAGTCCGACGGCATTCCTGTCGCTGACAAAAATGATATTGAACTTTCTTTTGGTCAGCATGCCGTCGAAATCTCCCTGACGGCTGGCCAAAGACAGTATCTGTTCAGAATTATCGTAGCTGAAATCAATGCGGCTATATTTCCCTTTTTCATAATTATAATTGCTCCCTTCGTCTTCATAGAGTGAAAACTGACCGTCTGCTCCGGCATAGATATAAATATCCAGCACATCCGGCTTTTTCTCGGCCGTATACTGCATGACAGGTCCAATGGGCACTATTGCTCCGGCTCTGACATAAACAGGGATACGTTCGTATGGTGCTGCAATAAGCAGATCCTGCCCGCCTGCTACCATCTTGCCACTGTATAGATCATACCAGCTGGCTCCTTTTGGAAAGTGTATCTTGCGTGAGGTCGCTCCTTTTTCAGTGACTGGATTGATGAGCAAGGATGGTCCCCAAAGGTATTGGTCGTTGCTGTCGAATCCATCTTTGTCCTGCGGGAAATCCATGGCAAGTCCACGTATCATCGAATAGTCCTCAAAAAAAGTCTTTGCGGCAAGACTGTAATTATAGGCCAGTAATTTATACCGTAGATTGATCGCATAGGTCATGCTTTTATAGGCCGGATGATCCACAGGAGCGATATTATACGGCTCACGGTAGGGATATTGTCCATGCGCCCTGAACAAAGGCAAGAATGCCCCGTATTGGTACCAGCGGCTATTCAGCTCGCGCCACTCCTCCAAGTCTGCCGCATTAGGTTTGTGAAACCTATTTTCAACCAAAAAGCCACCCGCATCCATGGTCCAGTAAGGTGTCCCGGACATCGAGAAATTGATGCCCCCGGCAATCTGATCTTTCATGTCATGCCATCTCGAAGCAATATCGCCGCTCCAGGCCGCCGCAGCATAGCGCTGCTGCCCTGCAAAAAAAGATCGCGTCAGAATAAATACCCGTTTGTTAGGATCTGTTTCACGCTGGCCCTCATAGATACCCTTGGCATTTTGCAAAGGGAACGCATTATAATAGCGAACAGATGACCCTATACTCGGCTGAAAAACCGATTTACGCTCATCCAGATCAATATTGGAGTGAATATCTGGTTCGCTGGCATCCATCCACCAAGCATCGATCCCAATTTTGAACAGGTTGCTGTCCAACAATTTCCAGAACCCATCGCGTGCCGCTTTGTTGAAAGGATCATAAAATGTCGAGGTATAGCCCTTTCCGATCCAGTCTTTTCTGCCATCATAAATATTTCGTGGATAGATCCATTTGTTGGCTTTAAATTCTTGGTATACGGAAGACTCTTCATTGATTTTGGGCCAGGCCGAAATCATGATCTTAAAGTGCTGATCATGCAGCTTCTTCACCATGGCCTGAGGATCTGGGAAACGCTTTACATCAAATTTCTGGCTCCCCCAGTCATTTTCAGCCCAGTAAGACCAATCCTGCACAATATTGTCGATTGGAATCTTACGTTTGCGAAATTCAGCTGCGACCGCTTCAATTTCCGCTTGCGTCTTGTAGCGTTCTCTGCTCTGCCAAAATCCGAAGCTCCAAAGCGGCATAATCGGTGCCTTGCCGGACAAGTGGCGATAACCTGCAATGACCTCATCCATTGATGCGCCCTGAACAAAGTAATAATCTATGGCATCGCCAGCTTCCGAATTAAAGGAAAATACGTTTTTACGCACTTCCGGGATAGGACTCTGCCAGTTTAAGGTAAAATAAGACTCCCCTCCATCTGGTATCCATTCCATGCGGATCTGGTGGGTCTTATCTTTCTGGAGGTCTCTCTCAATCTCAAAGGTACCTGCATTCCAGGATTGCCGCCAGCGGTCGGCGACCAGCTCCCCATCAATCCAGACTTTCATATAACCCGAATATTTAAAATGCAGCACATGTTTGCCTGTGTAGGGCGAAGAGAAACTTCCGGCATAGATGACTTTGCTTTCGGCCAGATTTACGCCTTTTGGAAACTTGTGCTGATCTGTTAGGTAGCCATAGTCAATGATCGATTCCGGTCGGGATAGATAAACCTCTTCGCCCTTGTTCCGATTTACATAGGTTGCTGTGAGCCAGCCCGGTTCACCTTCTTTTGACTGTAGTTTAAAAGCATTTAAGGGCAATAACGGTCTCACGTCGCCCGCTTTTGTGATGGAGTAATTGTGCCATAAAATACCATAGTTATTGGTGGACAGTAAAAAGGGGATTCCGATTTCTGTATTATATTGCAGCAGCGAAACCTGTTTTCCACGGTTATAGTTCATCACCGCATTCTGATGTTGGCCGAGTCCGTAGATCCCTTCTTCAGCATTGACAATAAAGTCTTGGTTAATGTGATAAAATGCATCACCTTGATAACTATTGGCTAAGAAAGAACTTGAATTCCGCTTTGCTTCTTTAAGGATGGATTGCCCCTTAAGATCAAAAAATTCCACGTTACCATTCATCAAGGAAACAACTGCCTGCATATTGGCCGTTTGTACATTTACCGTCGAGTCTGTCGAGCTTACCGCGAGTGATTTTACTTGCCGGCGCAGTGAATCGACGATCACTAAGCTTGTTTGTCCCGGTAAGACTGCACCAGCCGGAACAGCTGTGACACGCACAATCTTGTCGGTTACGACATCCAAATAAATATCCTGATCAATGGAGGTCTCCGAATTTTTGAAGCTGACCTTAATACCGGAAGGCATTTTTTCATAATGAGCTTTATTGGCTTGGCTAAATCCCTGCTGCACGATTGCGAAGAGCATCAAACCACTTAAAGCGTACGTTAAGTTGCGCATTTAAATAAGATTTATTGGTTATTATATTCCCTTGGTTATTACACGTCCTTTCCTATTGAAAGAACAGATCAAATATAGAATGCAACCGGTTGTATAAGGGGTATGTTTTGTTAACTTTTAGGGGTTATTTTGTTAACTTATGCGGGAATACTCGCGGGCAACACTATCGATAATTCACTTATTTACAAGCTTTTTCGATAAAAAGACGGCAGGTTACCGAATGCAGATTTAAAATATTTGCTGAATTGTTTCGGATTTCCGAATCCTACTTCATAAGCAATTTCAGCCATCGATAATTTCGAGTTCTGAACCAGATGCATGGCACGCTTGAGCCGAATATGTCGGATGTATTCCATCGGTGAATAGCCTGTGATGGCAAGCACCTTTTTATAAAGCCCTACGCGGGTGAGGTTCATTCTTTTGGCTAGCAGTTCGACAGAAAGCGAAGAGTCACTGAGATCCTGCTCAATTTCCTTTACAAGCACACGGATAAACTGTTCATCAGCAGATTCGATATCGGGCTGCGCCAGATTAACGTTGATCTGTTTTTTATACCGTTTTACTAACGTCTGCTGCTGATGGAGTATCTGCGCCAATTTTGAACGCAGCAGACTGATATTAAAAGGTTTGTTGATATAATCTGTTGCACCGGCCTGTAAGGCCTCCAGTTCGATCTTCTGATTTACTACCGCAGTTACAATCAGCACAGGGATATGGACCAGCTTAGCCTGGGCTTTTATAAAGCGGCAAAAATCCAGTCCGCTCTCTCCAGGCAGGCTGAGATCGGTGATGACAAGATCGACCTGCTGCTTGCTTAGGGTCAATTTTGCATCATTAATACTTTGTACAGCGTAAATTAGGTAGACCGAACTCAGGGTCCGCTCCAAGTAATGAAGGAAGTCAATATCATCTTCCACCAATAAAATAGCGGGTTTATCCTGCTTACTGCTTTCGACGGGATCGGCGCTCGCTATGGCCTTATTTATGGGCAACTGAACATTAAATGTCGTCCAGTGCGCATTGCTGCTCAGCCTGATATTTCCACTCAAGAATTCGACATAGTCTTTGACAATAGAAAGCCCGATGCCTGTACCCTGATTCAGTTTTCCATTTGGCACATCCAGTTGTATGTAACGTTCAAAAACGCGGGCTTGTAAATTTTCGGGAATCGCTATACCCTGATTTTGAACTTCAATACACAGTATCTTTTCTGTTTCTTGTTCAGTGATTTCGGCATTGAATGTCACAATACAGGATACTGGGCTAAATTTGACCGCATTTGACATCAGATTGAAAATAATGCTTTCCAATTTGTTTTTGTCAAACCAGGACAGATATGTGTCTGGAGCGATATTGACCTGCAGCGAGATCTGATTGCTTTGAGCTATCCCGGCAAAGGCATCAAGCTGTTCGCGGATAAATCCCATGAGGTCCCCATATTCTTCGTTCAGTTCAAGTTCACTTTTCTCCAATTTTCTAAAGTCCAGCAGCTGGTTGACCAATTTAAGCAGACGGTCTGCATTCTTCTTGATCAAGTTTAGGTCGGCTTTTTTTTCCGGATGCTGCTCTTCATCCAGCAGCTGCTGTGCTGGAGTTAGAATCAAACTGATCGGAGTCCTGAATTCATGGCTTATATTGGTAAAGAAACGTGTTTTCAACGCATCCAATTCCTTTGCCTGTGCAGCTTGCTCTTGTGCGAGATAGAGTTGATTACGCGTCCTGACACGCAGTTTTGTCAAATAAAAATAAGCCCATAGGACGACTAATATCAAACAGGCATAAAAAAGAAAGGCCATTGTTGAACGCCAAAACGGTGGCTGTATATCGATTGTCAAAAGTAGTACACCATCTGACCAGCTACTTGAATCGATAGCATGCCGAATATACAAGCTGTAGCTGCGCGTGTCCAGATTGGTAAAACTGGCCCGCATGGTTCCCGGTTCAAAATCAAACCATTCATCACTTAGACCAGCAAGCTGATATTGATAGAGTCCATTATGTTGCTGTAGGTAGTCAAAGGTCGAGAACTCCAGCGAAATGGCATTGAGGTTGTACGGAAGCCTCAGTTCCTTAAGATTATTCAGGGCTTGATCGTAAATGACCCGGCCCGAAAATTCTTCACCTACGGCGACCCGCTTATTGAATAAATAGAGATTGGACAAAAGCGGCAAGATCAGTTCACTTTCGCGGCTAATTTTCGCAGGATCAATAAAATTGAACCCCTTTGGCCCACCAAAAACAAGTCTTCCGTCCCGCATTTTTAAAGCAGCGTTTTCATTGAATACATTACCCTGAAGGCCCAATTCCTGCGTAAAATTGCGGATGATAAACTTCTCTGCCTGCCCTGTACCGACAATCGTCGACAGGCCTTTGTTTGTGGAAGCCCAAATATCACCTTGATCATCTATCAAGAGCGCCAGGATTGCATCGTCGCTAAGCCCATCTTGCTGTGTAAGATAGCTTATTTTCGCACCATCGATTACATGCAGTCCCTCTTGTGTCGCTACCCAAATACGACCAGTTTTATCCTCTTTGATATCATAAATTAGATCATTCATGAGTTTCATAGGTGAACTGGATGTATTGATATAAGTAATCTTCTCGTCGGGTGTCAACAATGCCAATCCTGTAGCTGTGCCGATCCAGAGACGTTTTTTTGAATCCTCAAATAAGACAGAGATATAATTGCTGTTGATGGTTTGGCCCTGCCGTGTATATGTTTTCGAAAACTGTTCTGTTTTTTTATCAAACAGGTACAGGCCGGTACTTAGCGTTCCTATCCAAAACCGATGTTGACTATCTTCATAGATCTCCCATACACTATCGTCATTCAATTTCCCGGGGGCCGATTCACGGTGGAAAACCTTAAAACTTTTGCCGTCAAATCGACACATACCACCTCGATAAGTTCCTATCCACAGCCTGTCTTCCGCATCCAGCAATAAGGAAACAATCACGTTGCTGCTCAAACTATTGGGATCCTGAGGATCATGCAGGTATTGCGTAAAGGTTTTCTGACTGATATCATAATAGAGCAATCCCCCGCCATTTGTCCCAATCCAGAGATTACCCTTTCGATCCTGTACAAACTTATTGACGTCGTCAAAGGGAAGTGATTTGGGAAGTCCAGGATAGTTCTTGACTAAGGAGAATAATAACAAGTTGGGATGATAATAACTGATGCCGCCTTTGTATGTTCCCGTCCAGATAATACCTGACTTATCCCGATATAAAGCCGTTATGCTATTGTAAGGTAGGCTCCGTAAATCATATTTATCATTACCGATGATTTGTACACTTTTTGTTTTTTTATCATAAACATTGATCCCACCATGGTCAGTTCCTAGCCAGAGATGCCCTTTATCATCTTGCACGATATTGCCTACAAAAGGATTGGATAGTTCTTTTTGGAGATGTTGAATTGATCCATCTTTCGGATCAAGCCAGTATACACCGATTGGAATATCTTTTGAGAAGATCCATATAGCCCCATCCTGATCGGCAAAAAGATTATAATTTACCAGCTTATTGCTGATCGGCAATAAGCTAGTTTTGGTACTTCGCAGTGATTTCGTATCAATGTGACCCAGCAGGCCATTTTCGTAGATTACCCAGATCGTCTGCCCTTGCCCAGCAATCACATCGGCGATTCGGTTGTTTTTGGTCAACTGCGGTACAGTACGATAGGTTTTCTTTAGGCTATCGTACAAGATCAGTGAACGATCGCTATACAATAGTGCAAAGGTCTGCCCTTCCAGCGGTCTTATCGTATGTACGTCTTTGACGGGCAACTTTAAGCGGGTCAGTATGGAATCAAGCTGCTGGACGATAATGCCTGAATGCTGATCATACACATTCATCCGGTTGCTGGTACGGATCCATACATTACCTTCTGGTCCCTCAAAGATTGCGGAAATCGAATTTCCACTCAGCCCGGTACGTTTATTGGCGGAATAGCGAAAATTTGTGAATTGCGCTCCATCAAATCGGCTAAGGCCAGATTCGGTACCAAACCAGAGGTAATTGTACTTATCCCTGAGTGCGCAATTGACATGATTATGCACCAGGCCCTGGTCAGAAGTTAAGGTTTTAAACGCATACGTATTGACCTGGCTCCAAACTGAAGATTGCCCTAAGAAAAGGAAAAGAAAAAGTTGGAGATACGCGTATAAAAAAGACTTAAGCTGCTGCATTGGTTATCATCTCCCCAATGATACAAAAATTGAGCAAATACAGCAAATCAAGTTGCTATTAATATAAGCTTTAACATGGTCTTTTGATCGTTTCATCATTATACAACACGCACTATCACCTCTTATTATATTCCCAATATAAAAAATGGCATTATTGAGACAGCTATTCTTTATCCCCCTAACCATATTAACACATTGCGATCACGTTCGTAAATTAAACCGGAATAATACCATTTTTACAGGGGTATAACAGGGGTTTAGCAAGGGTTTACCCCTGTTAACCCCCTGTTATACCCCTGTTATCCCCCTGTTAAACCCCTACTAATAGTAGAACTCGTATAAATTAATTAATACGTTTTGTAGGAAAAAATGAAAATCAGTTTTACAATGAAGCGCTTCCAAAAGATTGCTATTAAATAAATAGCCATGAAAATAGCACTATTTAAACAGCCCTATTAGGTAATAGAATTTCTAAAACCAGATGTTTAGATCTGACTAAAAATCCTTTATTTACCACTCGAAACAGCAGTTCAAAATACTGGAAACTTACTGAAATTGCTTAGGCCTGTCTTTTTCTGCTGCTCTTGCGGCAATCTCATCAATGCGTTTTTTGCGGGTATCTGGTCTTTTGGCGAGAACAATCCATTGCAACATCATTTTTTTGACGGATTTACTCAATCCAAGAAAATAATCTTTTGAACCAGCGTAATGTTGAAATGCTTCATCCAAATCCTCGGGAATAATTAATTCTTCCACACTGTCCAAAATTGACCAAGAGCCATTTTCTTGCGCTATTTTTATAACCTCATGCCCCGCTGGAGTCATCAGATTCGCATCGATTAGTTTTTTAACTTTTTCTTTGTTAATTTTAGACCAGGTACTATTGGGTTTTCTTCGGCTAAATAACTGCATGAATGAATAGGCATCAATCGGCCTCCGTGTGCTATCAATCCAGCCAAAACACAAAGCTTCATCCACAAGTTCAGTCCAGTTGACCACCGGTAAATTTGATTTTTTAGTATTACAGATCACCCAAATTGATTGTGCTATGTGATGATTGTTTTCAAGCCAAAATCGCCATTCTTCTTTTGTATTCAGGTAAATAGTAGCTCTCTCCGCCGAATTCTGTTTGATCATTTATTTAGTTTTTTAGTCCTTACTGGTATGGATAAAATTTGTCTATTGTGAAAATACGTTTTTTTTGAATACTAGTCATCCATGTTTTGCAGAACAACGACCAGCTTGTCCTATTGACAATATCAGCCCGCTGCTCTATTTTCCATTTTCCCTCACTTGCCAAATGATTATTTTTCGTAGGCGCCAAGTCGATAGCGTCGAATAGCGTAAAAAAAAACAGCAACAGCCAATAATGGTAATTAAAGTCAAGCTAATCAGTATTTTCTTTATCATACGTATTTATTTTTGCTCTTCGTTTCAAATAATAAGTCCTTAAAAAATTACAATCAACACAGAAGTTAAAACCTTTTATTCGTTAAACACCACAATCGCCAATCTACTGTATTACAATAGCTAAAAAATCGATAGTTTATATGTGTTGGCAATTATTTATAATTCGTTAGCGATCCATCAATTTACACAAACGTTTGTGTATTCAATTTACTTGAATCTCTAATTTATTCTCAGTATACTCGTGATAACATTATAATCAATTACCTAGAACAGTGGTTCAAAAAATAGACTAAACAGACAGCAAAGCAACATTACCGGAATACGGACTAATATATTCTTATAGCAACATATTTTAAAACGCTAAAAAAATGAAACAGATTGGCTTAAAAATCAAACAGGAATGGAAGTTTCTTTCCATATTCGTCATCTGCTCTTTACCCGGCTTATTCAGCATGGCACAATCCAACACACCGGTCCTCCGTATCGGTATCATGGCCGATATGCAATACGCAGACAAAACAGACCACGGTAGCCGTTTCTACCACAATTCATTAATGAAGGTCGATACGGCTGTAGACTTCTTCAATCGCAATAAGGTCGATTTTTCATTGATTCTTGGCGATCTTGTCGACGAAGGTCCAAAAGATCTTCCAGTACTGTTAGAACATCTCTCCCCCTTAAAAAAAACGACTTATTGTCTACTTGGAAACCACGACTATGTTAACGTATCCAAACCGGATCTTTTGCACACTGCTTTTGGGATGCCAGCTAAATACTATGCATTTACAAAAGGAAAATGGCGGTTTGTTTTCTTAAATACGAATGCGCTCAGTGAATATGCCACAACGCCCAATTCAGCAGACCAACGTGAATGGAAAACCCTGGTGGATAGCCTACAGACAAGCGGAAGGAAAAATACGCAACCCTGGAATGGCGGAGTTGACCGTAAACAACTCGAATGGTTACAAAACGAACTTGCCCAAGCGCGGAAAAACAAAGAGCATGTGATCGTATTGACACATCATCCTTTATTGCCAGAAAACGGCTATGAAACACTCAATAACCGGGAGGTTCTTGATATACTATACAAATTCCCCGAAGTTAAGTTGGTACTTTCCGGTCATAATCATAAAGGCAATTATGTAATGGCAAATAATATTCCTTTTGTAACCATGGAGGGTATGATCGAAACAGCTACCAGCAACGCCTATGGACTTTTGGAACTCTATCCGAAAGAAATCAAAATCAAAGGCCAGGGTAGACTCAGTTCAAGAGTTTTTAAATTATCATCCAAATAAGGCTCAATCGGGTGATTAATAAACTCACCATAAATGAGATTTAAATAAAACACCCGCAACGGCTTTAGCTGTTGCGGGTGTTTTTTATTGAATAGGTTTAGACAAAAATACTATTCCATGGTTGGATTAAATGTTCCGCCCCAATCTTTATTCTGCTTGATATTTGGGTTCTTGTCAATTACCGACTGCGCGACTGGAAAGAAATAATAGGTATCGGGTACCAAATTCACTTTGTTTCCTGTACTTGGCACCTGCAAGACGCTATATTTGAACTGATTTTCTTTCAATGTGTATGTTTTGGCCAATGCATTGGCATCATCCAGATTCATCTCCGTTCCATTTGAATTTATTGCTATCGCTTCAACTCCATGTTTGGTTGTATTGTTCAGTATATTGAGCTTACGTAACCTTCTTAAATCCCAAAAACGATGTCCCTCAAAACAGAACTCAATATTACGCTCTGCCAAAATGGCCTCGCGCATTTGTTCCTTCGTGGTTGCTGTTATGCCATATTTATTGTCTGCGCCCGGCTCGATTCCCGCTCTTTTCCTAATTTGCGTAACCAGGTCTAAGGCTGTCGCAAAATCTCCTGTTTCATTTGCCGTTTCAGCATAATTCAATAGGACCTCGGCATAGCGCATCAACACAAAGTCGACATCATACTGAGTTTCCACTTCGGTTTGCTTTAATGACAGTTTGGAATTTTTTAAGATAAAAAACCCGCTATATCGATCCAAATTGGACGATGGAGTTTTTGCCTTCGGGTTAATGCCAAAGTCATCTAAAGCCGGAGCAATACCGACAGAAGTGTATTGTCTTTTGCCAGTCTTGCCGGAAACTTCATAGATTTTGGCATTCCACACAATAGACTTGTCAAAACGCGGATCGCGGTTTTCCCAATAGGATTGTAAAAATTGATCTTCTGTCTTATGGTATTTACCCGCTTGATCGGAATATAACTTTCCATCTTTCATTGGAAAAGCTTTTACAAATTCCCAGGATGGAACGGAACTTGCCGGCCCCCTACTTTCAGATCCCGGACGTACACCATTATCCCAATTGGCAACTTTATTTGGATAGGTATTAATCACAGCAAAAACAACCTCCGGCCCCTTTTCTACCAGCGCAATGTTGGAATAATCTGAAGTCAAACTATAGCCATCCGCCTTAAGCTGATCATAAGCTAATTTATTTGCGGTATTGGCCTCCTGCCAATAGGCATTTCCATAAGGATTGGAAGGGTTAAACTGTGGAGAAGCCTTATATAACAATACCTTTGCTTTAAAAGCGGCTGCAAAATCACCATCAATTTCCCCATAATCTGCTGTTCCTTTTGCAATTGTTTTTGGCAATTGTGAAATTGCCTGATCCAGATCTTTAACGATCAGATCAAAACATTCTTTTGTCGAATGGCGGGGCACATTAAGATCATCATTTTTTAGGTCTTGCGGTACAGTAATATAAGGAACACCGCCGTGGATCCTGACCATGTTAAAATACATAAAGGCACGCATAAACAACGCTTGGCCAATCACCGTTTTTTTAAAATCGTCTTTTAATGAAGTACTTTCATTGACTTTCTGTATGGCCGTATTGATTTTCCGGATGGTTGTATAATCCCATGATTTGTAAGAACCATTGTTGACGGTAACCGCATCCAATGGAAAAGCGATGCCGATTAGTTGTTCCGAATTTCCGTCCGCACCAGAATTCCAGTTACCAAATAGTGGATATAAATTGGCAAGATAGCCGTTCACTAGATTTGGATCAGCCCATACCTTGGCTTCATCCAGCGAATTGAGGTCCTCAATGTCCAATACATTTTTACAGGAGGAAATGCACAAAGCCAATGCAATTAAAGGATAATATATTTTTTTCATCTTTTTTTCATTTAAAATTTAACATCAAGTCCAAACGTAAAGGTTTTCATGACTGGATAAGAATCATACAGCTTTTGTTCGGGATCATGAAACTCTTTCATTGGCGAAAAAACAAACAAATTGGTCCCATTAAAAAACAGATTGACATCTTTCACACGCAGTTTCTCCGTCATGCTCTTCGGCAATCGATAAGAAACATTAATGTCACGTAAGCGCAAATAGGCTCCATTTCTTATCCAGAATGACGAAGGGGCTGCACCGGATTCGGCCCATCCAGAGTATCCTGTTGGCCGCGGATATTTGGCGTCGGTATTATCCGGTGTCCAGACATCGGAAGCCCAAATTGGATAATATGGACGGAAGGTATCACCGTGCTGACGCATTCCACCGCCTTCTTGATTACTGATCATGCGATCATAAGCAAGAACTCCCTGAAATAAGGCCGAGACATAAAAGCCCTTCCAGCTCGCATTGAATCCAAACCCATAATTGATGCGCGGAGAATTATTGTCCGACAATAACTGCAAATCGTTATCATCAATTTTCCCATCCGGACCACCTGAGTAATTCGCCCCCTGAATATCTTTATATAAGATCATCCCAGGAAAAGGATCCCTTCCGTAGGTCTTAAATCCTTTTGCTTTCAACGCATCAGCTTCAGCCTGTGTCCTAACCAAACCAAGGGATTCTAAGCCGATAATTCTATTCTCAGGTCGTCCAATTCTGGAGCGAAAATTCTGCGGCTGGCCCGATGCATAAGATGGTTCTTCGTCAATGATGTCCCAACGGTCTTTGGCATACCCCAGATTGGCATTGAGACCATAAGCCACTTCACCAACCTTGTCATTCCAGTTAAAAGAAATCTCGCCGCCTTTATAACTTCTCGCCGCATAGTTTTCAGGAGCAAGTGCACGACCGTAATTGTCAGGGACCTTCAGCGATCTTGGACCAAGAATATTGGTTTCCTTGCGTGAAAACAGATCAAGGCTACCGGTCAGCTTATTATTAACAAATCCAAAATCTAAACCCAAGTTGACACTCTTAGAAGTTGTCCAGGTTAGATTTTGTGTTGGGGTTGCACCATACGCAATACCATTATAATAGCGGTCACCAAACATATAACCGCCCGAGGTGGTATATTTTTCTAAATAACCAAATTGCCCGATTCGATTGGCATTGACATCCAAATCATTACCCGTTGTACCATAAGAAGCTCTGAACTTCAAATCCGATATTGTATTTTTTATATCCGTAAAGAAGTTTTCGTCCGATACACGCCAGGCTGCCGATACTGAAGGAAAAAATCCCCACCGCTTATCCGTCGGAAATAATGGTGAACCATCGTAACGGAAAGAAAACTCCGCAATATATTTATCCGCATAATTGTAGTTGGCACGCCCTATAATACCACGTCTCGAATCGATCGTTTCATTGGCAGTTGTCGACCTAAAGTTGCGATCTGTAGGATAAATAAACATTTGATCCAGGGCTGTAATTGGATTTTCTGCCCGTGAAGTGACATAAGTCCCTCCTTTTTTGGACTGTTCATAAACCAATGTTCCGTCTACCGAATGTTTACCAAACTTGCGGTTATAGTTTAAAAACCAGTTTACCTGATATTCCCACAATCGTTGTGGGCTGTAATCCATGAAAGGCTGGCTCTGACTAAAAGTAAAAATATTAATATTAGCTTCTGACGGCGGAGCTGGTATAAAGCGGTTGTCATTCGGGTTTAAAGAGGTAAAAGTATAGTTCTTTTGAAAACTCATATAACGCTTGCGCATATAGTCTTGAGCAATGTAACTTCCGACAACTTTTGTCGAAAGGCCCTGTACCAATTTATCCAGCTTCAAGTTTAGGGTCATAATAGGATTGACCTGCCGCACTTTACGGTCTATATAGCGATCTCCGATGACCTGATCGATCACATTCCACGCCTGCCAGCTTCCCATAGGTGTCTGTACAGGATAAGCCGTTGGTGTATTGCTCGGAGTTCCGTCTGCATTCAGGTAAAACGGATACATCTTTGGCCAGTTGAATGTGACACGGTAGAAATCGGATACGTCAAAATCATCATCATTCGAAGATGTGCTGAATGGCCAAAAAAAGCGCTTCGAATTGGTCTGGTTGGCAGAAATATTAAAATCCATGCTAAAATCTTCGGTAATCTGCGCGGAAATATTGCTCCTTAAATTAAATTTCTCATGATCCAAAGATTTATAAGATCCATTTTCTTTACGGTAGCTCAGCAAGCTATAATAAGTAATTTTGTCGCCACCCCCATTAACCGATATCGATTGTCGATGTGTAAACGGGTTGCGCCAGATAACGTCATTGGCATTGTAATTTTTGTCCTTGAAATAATCAAACTCTTTTTGTCCATTTGGGATGGAAAGACCACGAAATTCGGCTACCCGATTTTGATAGGTAAGTTCATCTTGCGCGGTCGTTAAATTAGCAAGGAGCTCCTGCGTTGGCGTATTGAAAGTATAATTACTTTGTACATTAAAAACAGGAGCTTGCGCCGTTCCTTTTTTTGTCGTTACCACCACTACACCATTACCGGCCCGGGTGCCATACACTGCGGCAGTTGCAGCATCTTTTAAGAAGGTCATTTGGTCAACCTCGTTCGCTTCAAGCACATCGAATGCAGCTTTATCGCGAACCACGCCATCAATTACATAGAGTGGCTCGGCAAAACTCCCCCGTATACGCAAGCTCGACCATGCTCCGGCCATCCCCGAAGTATTAGTGACATTGACACCCGCGGCTCTACCGGCGAGTGAATTGGAAAGATTTGAACTGGGGATGTTTTTTAACTGTTCTGCATTGACGGTAGCGACCGAACCGGTAATATTCCCTTTCCGCTGCTTACCATAGCCAATGATCACGACCTCTTCAAGTGCTTGATCACTCGAAACCATGACCACATTGACGTTGCCTGTGGAAACGGCCACCTCCTGTTTAGTAAACCCTTGGTAGTTCACGACCAAAACATCACCACGCTTAGCGCGAATAGAAAAAATACCTTGTTGATTGGAGGACGTTTGAACGGATGTTCCTTTGACGGTGATGGTAGCACCGGCTAATGCCTGACCTTTCTCATCTTTGATGATCCCTGTAACCTGATCTTGATCGACAATAGCATTGATCGGATCCAGATTCAGCGCGTAAGAATCGGGCTGACTAAACAGCAGGCAGAGCCCCAAAAGGCTAATGGGTCTCGCCTTTCCATGAAGAAAAAAATTTCTCATCATAATTACAAATTGGTTTAAAATAATAAAGAACCATGGGGCTCAACTTTGGTTTATTGACTTTGCATGCCTTTCTTTTTATAAAAAACAGCAAAAGTGGATTAGATTGTCTATTAAATTTAAAAAACAAAATCTTATTAACGAAACTAATATGATTTTTTAATCCAAAATTCACAGAAACGTTACATGCTTAAAACAGGGAATGGAAATGCCGGACACAGTAGTCCCAATCTTCAGGTAGGACACCTAAAAACGGTAGTGAACACAGGGTTTTAAAGTGGATTTATATCCCTGTATGAATAATATCTAGGAAATTTTATTTTCAGGCGAGCCGAGTACGATCAATGTAGAGGCTCCGAATGGGACTTAGAAAAATAAGAGCCTAAAACTGTAAGCTGGCATTTAGACAAAATTGCCGCCCATTATAGGTTGGTAATACCACATAACTCTTTTTTGAATTCTGCAATCGACTGTCTACCAAAGGTAGCAACCAATAAGCGATTTTAGTACTTAAGATACCGACCCCAGCTCCCATAGCGATGTCTGAGAACCAGTGCTTATCATTGTGCATCCGTAGATAACCGGTACCCGCGGCAACAGCATAACCCGCTATTCCGTACCAAATTGACTCCTGTCTGTATTCCTGCCAAAGTAATTCCGCACCAACAAATGCAGTGGCAGCATGCCCTGAAGGAAAGGAATTGTTCGCTGAACTATCGGGTCGCCAAACAGGTATAGTAGATTTCATAATTCTCACGGTTGAAGTCATGATAATATTGGAAACCGCAGTTGTGAACAGGCGTTGTTTAAGGTTATGTTTCGCAGGTACCCCGACCGCATCCAGCACAAAAACTCCGGCAGTTCCAGCAAAACGTGTGAAATCGTCCAACTTAATTTTTTGATTGTTCCTTCTCGAAACGCCGGCTCTAATGTCTTCATCTATCCCTTTTAAAAAGGGATTCCCTTTGGCAACGATACCATAGGTGATCAATCCTACAGGAACAGCCAGTTCTTTGTAAGGAATTTTCTTAAAAAAATGAGATCTGCTGCTCGAATCCGAAGGTTGTTCCGACAAGATCTGCGCAAATGAGGTAACCGGCATTACAAAAAGTAAAACCAGTAGCCAATAAAAAACAATCTGTTTCCAGTAATCGATCATTTTAGCCTTAAAAAATTTTATAATGCGCAAAGATAATATTTATAAACTACCTCTTTGACAGTATTAATCCATACAGCACGGCAATATTGGGCATCAATCTCCATTTTATCATTAAACAAAGGAAAAGTAACGAAAGTCCGCTGTTTTAGCTTTTAAATAGACGGCGGACTTTCGCTTCAACATATATAAATGATCAAAATCCTATCGTAACACCATTGGCAATGATAGCATCTTTTTTCACAACAACGATGCCGTCACAGATCATATGCGTATCAAAATCGCCATCATTCAAGCCCGGTCCACCAATGATACGAACGTCATCTCCAATACGGCAGTTCTTATCCAAAATAGCATTTTCAATATAACAACGTTTACCCACGCCTACCGGTGGTGGCTTTTGTGTATTTCCCAATTCCAATACTTCTTCCAATTGCTCATAGTAATCTGTTCCCATCATGTAGGTCGATTTAATAACCGTCCCTTCACCAATACGGGAACGTATCCCAATAACAGACCTCTCCAGTTTATCTCCATTTAAAATACATCCATCGGCAATTACCGTATTATTCAAGGTTGTCCCCGAAATTTTCGAAGGTGGAAGCATCCGCGCACGTGTATACACGGTTTCATTAAACAGGTTGAAATCCGGAATGTCATCCGTTAATCCGATATTGGCATCAAAAAAGGATTTGATGGTTCCGATATCGGTCCAATAGCCATCAAATTGATAACTTAACACGCGAAGTGCTTCAATGGCATCCGGTATAATTTCCTTGCCAAAATCCATCCCCGGGTTGGCAATTAAAAGGTTACGCAAGATGTTTTTTGAGAAAACATAAATCCCCATGGATGCCAGATAATGCCTTCCCTGCTTATGCAAAACCTCGGAGACCTCTGAGGTCCAATTTAATACTTCATCCTTATCGGGCTTTTCGACAAAAGCAGTAATCTCATTAGTTTCATTCGCTTTTAAAATACCAAATCCCGTAGCATCCTTACCATTGACTGGTATAGTCGCAATGGTAACATCCCCCCCATTTTCAACATGGAAGTCAATCAGCTTCGAATAATCCATTTGGTATAACTGATCACCAGACAAGACAAGAATGTAGTCGTAATCTACATTCAGGAGATGTTTCTGCGTTCGCCTAACGGCATCAGCCGTACCCTCAAACCAACGATCGCCCTCATTGGTCTGTTCGGCAGCCAAGATGTCAACAAAGCCCTTACTGAAAATGCTGAAATTGTAAGAATTTTTGATGTGTGTGTTCAAAGAGGCTGAATTGAACTGCGTCAGTACGAAGATCTTATTATAGCCAGAATTCAAACAGTTCGAAATCGGAATATCGACCAAACGATATTTTCCAGCTATTGGAACCGCTGGTTTCGACCGTTGTTGTGTCAATGGGAAAAGGCGCGACCCTCGACCTCCTCCCAATACAAGGGAAACTACTTTGTGTATCATACCTCAATCCATTAATTGGTTATAAAATTGTTATCTTCAAGAACAAGGACCTGATCAGGTTTAGTCTCGAGATTCTTTAAATTCAGGTTTAAGAATCCTTATTAAATTAGCAATTTTCCGGATAAGAAGCAAACAACAATTTTAATCAATGATTCTTTTCACAAAAAAGTAATTCTAGAAAAACGAGCAGAAACATGCTTAATTTTAACCGATTAAAAGGCGATGATGACAAGTCCGTGTCTCCCATAGGTTTAATATCCAAATAGACCACTGAATAAAAAAAGGCAGTAGATATAGCCAACAAGTAATAGGTTAACACCTATTTGCGGATATTTCTTTTGGGTAAATAACCATAGGATCTCAATAAAGGCATAAATGGACAACGGTGCTGCAAGACTGACGGTCATAAAATAGAGTAAATATCCAGCCCCCAAAGCATCATTTTGTTGTTTAAGAATCAAATATGGGACAAGAAGTAGCAGAAAGGCGATACAGACTACAGAAAATCGAATAAAAAAATGTCGTTTTAGTTTTCGATCCCCTTTAAGAGGTTTATACATAAACAGTGTTGAGCCCGATATATAGAGTGATAACAACAAATAACCGATATAGTGATGCGCGCTCTCCAAACCATTCCAATCTTGATTAGCGTAGGCAAGACCAACAATTAGAAATAAAACAATAAATAAAACTACTTTAATATAATTCATCTAAAAACATCAGGGGATTATCCCTACTAGAGTAATTGAACGCTATAAATTTTAATATCGTATGGAACATACGTGAATTTCAAGATTTCTTTCCAATACGACATCTTGCCAATCGAACTTTGACCACGATAGTCCAAATCAACTAAATAAAATCAACTTGCGAGCGGGTAGCTAAAAGCAATTTTCAGCAAAGAGAAGCACCCTATTGACCTAATATTTATGTAAATTGCTAAAGCATATAGAACAAAACAGCTATGAATTCTTCATTATTGGATGAAAATTATTGGGATGAACGTTATAAGAACAAAGCAACAGGCTGGGATATTGGCTATGCCTCTCCTGCTATTATCAATTATGCAGCGGAGTCTATTGCCAAAGATGCATCTATTCTAATTCCCGGTTGTGGAAATGCCTATGAAGCAAAGACTCTACTTGACATGGGGTTCCATCAAATTACCTTACTTGACATCGCTCCGACCCTCGTTGCAAAGGTAAGAAAGGAGTTCGCCAATAGCCCTCAGATCCAAATTGTATGTCAAGATTTTTTCCAGCACCAGGGCCAGTACGACTATATAATTGAGCAAACATTTTTTTGTGCACTGGATCCTTCATTACGCCCCAGCTACGTACAACAAATGCATACTTTGCTCAAGCAGCAGGGTATTCTGATGGGTTTATTGTTCAAACGGGAATTTGCACAACAGGGACCACCTTTCGGTGGAGATCAAACGGAATATCAACAATTATTCGCTTCGCAATTTGACATTTTACAGCTGACAGATTCAACCAATAGTATTCCCCAAAGACAGGGAAATGAACTCTTTTTTGAGCTGCGCAAAAAATAGTCTACTTGCCCGGCATGACCCGATAGGTTGGATCTTCCATGATATTGACCTTCACAATGCCCGCAGCATTTTTTAACAAAGAGCGACAATCTTCACTGAGGTGCCACAATTCGATTTTTTTCCCTTGTGCAGCGTAGCGTTCGGTAATTTTGTTGAGTGCATCCACGGCGGACATATCCACCACACGACTTTCCTTAAAATCTAAAATCACACGCTCAGGATCTTCTAAAACATCAAATTTATCCAAAAAATTAGCTGTCGAACCAAAGAAAAGAGGTCCATAGATTTCATAATGCTTGATGCCCTCGGCATCCAAATATTTTCTTGCACGAATGCGCTTCGCATTATCCCAAGCAAATACAAGTGCCGATACCACTACACCAATAAGCACCGCAAGTGCCAAATTATGTAAAACCACGGTAATTCCGGCAACAATAATCCCAACGAAAATATCTGATTTGGGAAATTTATTGACAATCCGTAAGCTCACCCATTGGAAGGTTCCAATGGCCACCATCATCATCACACCGACCAGCGCGGCCATGGGTATCTGCTCAATAAAAGGAGCACCTACCAAAATAATCACTAAGATGGTCATCGCTCCAATAAAAGAAGAAAGTCGCGTGCGTGCACCAGCATTTAAATTGACCAATGTTTGAGCAACCATGGCACAGCCACCCATTCCCCCAAAAAATCCATTGATTGTATTGGCTATCCCCTGCGCCATGGATTCGCGGTTTGCATTTCCTTTACTCGCCGTTATTTCGTCCACCATGTTCAGTGTCAGGAGCGATTCCACCAACCCTACTCCAGCCATCACCAAAGAATACGGAAAAATCAGTTGCAATGTTTCCCAGCTCAGGGGTACATTAGGTAAATGTAGATGGGGTAATGTCCCACTAACAGAGGCAATATCTACTACTTTTTTGGTATCAATACCTAAAAGAGAAACCAGACCAAATACAACCAGAATCGCGATTAAAGAGGCTGGAACAGCCTTCGTTATCCGAGGAAATCCAATCACAATCAACATCGTCAGCAGAGTCAGTCCCCCCATAATGTATAAGGTACTTCCCGACATCCACTCCGCTCCCTGTCCGGTATTCACCTTAAATTGGACTACTTGAGCCATAAAAATGATAATGGCCAGTCCGTTCAAAAAACCGTACATAACGGGCTGCGGAATTAAGCGTACAAATTTCCCCCATTTAAAAAGCCCGACTAAAAATTGCAGGAGCCCCGCCAAGACGACAGCAGCAAACAGGTAATCAATCCCGTGACTTGCCGCCAGGGCCATCAATACAACCACTGTTGCGCCAGCACCTCCGGATACCATCCCTGGTCTACCGCCCAAAATGGAGGTCACCAAACCCATTAAAAATGCTGCATAAAGTCCCGTCAACGGTGGTAGCCCAGCTAAAATTGCAAATGAGAGTGATTCCGGAATCATTGTCATTGCGACCGTTAATCCTGCAAACAACTCATTCTTAAGATTAGTCGATTTTATATTGAATATTTCAAAGGTATTGTTCATTTTTAATTTACTTGAACGGGATAATTGCCGCAAAGGTACTAATCACACAAACACTTTTCCCTAATATTTGTTATTCTTTACAAATTTTATCGCAAAACAGTATGTTCATTTCGATCAAACAACGCATTAACCAACGTTATTATAGTCTCTTAATATGTATCATTTTGTTGCTTGTCCAGCTCGTGAGTATAGGGCCTAGTAAGGCTGCATTCCTACCAGCTAGAGATTCCTTAATCACTTCAGATAGCCTATTTCGAGCGAAACCTGTCGAAAAATATCCCATGTACCGCGATAAGCAACCACGACTTTGGAACAATCATCTTATCAACGTAAAACAAACAGACAGTCTATTCGAGTACCAAAAGAAGAACTTCTTAAGGGCGGGAATTGAGTGGTTTTCCATCCAAGCTATTCCTGCCTCGGTTAATTACTTCATTCGAAAAGATCCTGTTTCCCATATTTCCTTTAAAAACTTCTTTAGCCATTTAAAACTGTCTGCCTGGACCTGGGACGACAATCTTTTTGCAACAAATCAAATAGCGCATCCTTATCACGGTCAGTTTTATTTTAATTCGTTCCGATCCAACAACTACAGTTTTCTACAATCGACAGCCGCAACCGTAGCTGGTAGCTATATCTGGGAAACTGCAGGTGAAACAGAACCACCATCCATCAATGATATCATCAACACAAGTTTTGGCGGTACTATTTTAGGTGAAATGACCCATAGACTATCGCATCATATTCTTTCGCGCCCAAGCCTGACCAAAGGACAACGCAATAAAAAAGAACTATTGGCCATGTTGATCAATCCGATAAATGGGCTCAACCGTCTGCTCGACGGGCGCTGGGGAGATCAGGTAAAAGGTGCGGTGGTCGACAGTTCTTTAGTACACACTGAAGTTGAATTGGGGCTAAGACGGTTTGATGCCAAAGAACATGACATCTTGAATAAAGGAAAGAATGACATCTATGCCCGTATCAAACTGATTTACACCAACGATGATCTAGACAAAAAGAAACCCTTTGATGACTTCTTCCTCAATTTGGAACTTGGATCAGATGATAGTTCCATCGTCAATGCGGTCAATGTGTATGCCTCGTTATACGGTAACCGTATTTTATCCAATTTAACAGGACGTCATCGTGGTATCGTGTCTGCGCATTTCGACTTTCTACGCAATGAAGCTTTTTATTACGGATCACAGAGCATCAATTACAATGTTTTTTCAAACTTCAATATTGGTAGCCGTACCAAGCTGACAACCATCCTTGGTGGTGGTCCAGTGGTATTGGCTGCTGTACCTGATCCTTATCTCCATTTTGGTGAAAGCCGCACTTACGATTATGGCCCCGGGGCCGATGTTAGGGCTTCAGCCACATTGAGCACATTAAACCGCTTTAAATTTGGTGTAGATTATCGTGGCGGATATTTTGTCACAATCAGTGGCAACAAATCCCACCATTTTCTACACGCGGTATCCACGAGTGCTTCAATGCGTATCTGGAAAAATTTCGGTGTCAACCTTTACTCCGGTTACTTTAGATTGGAAGGTCATTATCAAGACCATAACAATGTCAACAAAGACTATCCTTTTGTACGGATAGCACTAGCCTACAACTCTGAATACTAGCTAAAAAAAAGGCTTAACTAAATGAGTTAAGCCTTTTTGATTAATTTGTCCAATATTTCTTTAACGCTTCCTTCAAACGCGGATCATAACCATATATATCCGGATACGTAACGATTTTCCCTTCGTCATCCAACCAGGTTGTATAGTAGGTGATATAAACTGGCATCTGCCGTTTAAGTGTTACCCAACGTGATTTTGAGATCGAATCTGTGGTAATTTCTTTTGCAATTTTTTCGGCCTGTTTTTCATTATTGACAAGGTAAGACGCCAAATCAACGGGTTTTTCAACACGCACACAACCATGGCTCACGGCGCGATTACTCTGCCCAAACATTTGTTTTGCAGGCGTATCGTGCAGATAAATGGAATAGGGGTTCTCAAACAAAAACTTCACATTCCCCAATGAATTATCCGAACCAGGATTTTGTTTAAAACGAAAATTCTCCACAGAATCCGAATTCCAGTTGACCGTTGCAGGGTCCACTTGTTTACCTTTGTAGTAGGCTACCATATTACGCGAAGCCAGATAGTTTGGATTATTTCGAACGCTTGACAATAACTCTTTCTTGACAATACTGCTTGGAATATTCCATACAGGATTTACTTGCATGGCATCCAACACCCCTTGCATGACAGGTGTCTCGTGGTTCTCACCTTTTCGCGTATAAGCCGGATTATCAGTTTCACCTACACACACATTCATCAGTTGACTTGTCTTCCCTTCTTCCATAATATGTAACCGTTGTTCAGGTATGTTCACAAATACATATTTCTCCGGAAAAGCATCTCCCATCCAGCGCAATTTTTCCAATACCATTAACACCTGGCTACGTTGTGCACTGTTTAGGTTGCCATTTTCCAATAAATCCTGAAACCTGGTGTAATACTGATTTTTAGGTTGGATATCGGTCAACACAGTTCCAATTTTTACACTATCCAGCATTTGTACAACTTTACCATAGCTCATACGCTTTTGAGGAACGAAATATCTTCCATAAAGGCGTTTGGGGTTGACCACACCATATTTTATGCTGCTGATATAAGCCACGAGCCCATCAGTACTCAATAAGTCAAGTTTGGCCAATAATGGATAAACTTCAGCAACATCTTTGCTTTTCAGTTTTCGAAGCGAAGATAATGTTTCCTTAATCGCAGTTGTATGGAAATAACTAGCTCGAATACCATGTGCATCACTCCGCTCAAAGTAAGTTAACATGGTGTCGATACTACCATCAAAAAGGTGTTCGGCAATTAAAGTCATCCCTTCAGTAGAATCCGATAATTCCTTCATCCAGCTTGGATTAACCAATTGAGATTTTTCCTTGCCATATACTTCATGGAAGACTTTTACATACGCTGCTGTGTCAAAATCCTTATAGGACTTATTTTCAAGCTCTTTCGCCAATACATCGCCATAAGTCGGAGGATTATCCTTACAAGAAAAAAATACTACTGAAACAAATGAAATAAAAACTAAAAATCGTAACATATTACAAATCGTGAAAAAGAAATGGCTTCGCAATAATGAAGCCATTTTCTGAGGACAAAGATAAATAATTCTTATTGTCTAAAGAATCTTACCTGTCATTGAATCACTACAGAATCAATCACTGTATTTTTTCAGGAAATCTTCCAGCAATTCCACCATATCGGTATTGCCCAAAAAAGCTGCTGATCGCTGGTGCAAAGTTTTTGGCTCAATATCGAGTATGCGCTGAGATCCATTCGAAGCTTTACCCCCTGCCTGCTCAATGATGAAGGCAATTGGATTGCACTCATACATCAATCTTAGCTTACCATTAGGGTGCGCAGAAGTCGTTGGATAAAGAAAGATACCCCCTTTGAGGAGATTACGGTGAATATCGGCCACCATTGAGCCGATATACCGTGACGCATAGGGGCGTTGCGTTGCACTTTCCTCCATTTGGCAATATTTGATATATTGCTTAACGCCGTTTGGAAATTTGGAATAATTTCCTTCGTTAATCGAATAAATTTGACCCGAAGCCGGAATTTTCATATCAGGATGGGATAAACAAAACTCGCCGATCGAAGGATCCAATGTGAATCCGTTTACGCCCTTTCCCGTTGTGTACACCAACATGGTTGAACTACCATAGATTACATAACCTGCAGCGACCTGTTTCGTTCCATGCTGTAAAATATCATTGCTATTACAAGAAACACCCGTATCAGAAATTCGTCGATAAATGGAAAAAATCGTCCCCACAGATACGTTAACATCGATATTGCTTGAGCCATCCAGCGGGTCAATACACACAATATATTTCGCATTTTTGGAAACCCCTGATTGGATATACACTGGATTTTCATGTTCCTCTGAGGCAACTACACAGCATTCTCCCCCACTTTGAAGCGCTTTGATAAACTGCTCATCGGCATAAACATCCAGTTTCTTTTGTCCCTCGCCCTGCACATTGACCTGGCCTGCATCGCCTAAAATATCAACCAATCCCGCTTTATTAACCTCTCTATTTACAATTTTTGCTGCGATTCCAATATCGCGCAGTAGTCTAGAAAGCTCCCCTTTAGCATACGGAAAATCGGCCTGTTTTTCAATGATAAATTGACCTAGTGTAGTTATACCACTCATAATGTTGTTTTATTGGATATTTGTTGCACAAAGCTAAAAAAGTTAAACAAACTTTAGCAAATACATCCTTCTCATATTTAGCATTTTAGCAGACTAAATACGCAATCGATTGCGCTATGTTTTGAAAACTCTTCTTTGCTAAAACGATTATTAGCTATTAAAAAAATAATAAAAGGTTGAAAGCAGTGGATAAATTTCAAATAGCAACGATTAGAAAAAAAACAATAAATGCTAAGTATTTGGTAATTTTGGCTAAATATTCTGATACAATGCAACAACTAATACAACTCATCGAAAAGGAAAAATTAGGCAATCAGCCGGCAACACAGCACACGTTGATCATCGACGATAAGCAAGTGATTCACGGTGCTCTTTTCCTAGTAAAAACCGCCCGAAAAACATTTAAATTGATGATCCCGGCGCCTTTTCACGAAGCAGTTCTGAAAGAACAAGTAACCATCAATACATTGATAAAACATCCCCAAGTAATGCTACTGGCTTAATCAAAGGGAAATTCCCCTATCCCATACCTATCCCCAGAGCAAACAAAACATAGTTCGGTTGTGTTTACCATAGCGTAGTTTCGCTGTTTTTTTTACACCATATTTCGTTTCCGGAAGACTATAACGCTGGTTCGACCTAGAAAATGAGAGCAAACCGGAAGCACATATTATCAACGGGAAATTTTACAAGAAAACCCGGTAAAAGTGTAAAAATCACCTCGATATAACGTTTAACTTTAGGCAACAAAGACAACGCTATGCAACACCACTATACACTTTCGGGAATGTCCTGTGATGGATGTAGAACCACAATCGAACATGCATTGAATGAGCTTCCTGGGGTTCATGCCGAGGTAACTTTAAACCCGCCAAGCATGACAGTAACATCCCAGAAACATATTCCGTTACAGCAATTACAGGAAATAATATCAAAATTAGGTCCTTATCAACTCAGCGAAATACATAAGCATCAGGGTGATGTACAGTCCGATCAACACATTGTAGCACAAGCTTCGGAGAGATATGGCTGCCCCATGCATTGCGAAGGTGAAAAAACGTACAGCCAGCCAGGAAATTGTCCGATTTGTGGTATGCATTTGGTGAAGCTCGATGCAGAAACAGCAATTAAAAATAAGCTGCATACTGAGCATGCAGCGACCTTGCATATCCAACACGAACAGCAACACAATCATTCCGCTCAGTCAAATGCCACGGTACATCAATCACAGACAATATCTACACCTGACAAAGCACATGGTCATACGTCTGCTGATCAATACTATTGTCCGATGCATTGTGAGGGCGACAAACGCTATAATGAACCCGGAAACTGTCCGGTATGCGGCATGAATCTGGAAAAGGTACCCATGTTAAAGACAGATCTTCAATATACCTGTCCTATGCATCCTGAGATTGTACAAGATCATCCTGGAAATTGCCCTATATGCGGTATGGACCTTGTGCCTATTGCCAATGGGAATGATGAGGCCGACGATCACACATATCGTGATCTACGCATGAAATTATGGGTCTCTATCCTATTTACGGTCCCGATCTTTATACTTTCCATGGGCGAAATGCTTCCCGGTAATCCAATAGGTAAAATCATTTCGCCGAGTTGGTCTGGCTGGGTTCAGCTGGCTTTATCCCTGCCGGTTGTTTTTTATACCTGTTGGTCTTTTTTTCAACGGGGCTGGGTATCTTTCAAAACCTGGCGCCTTAATATGTTTAGCCTGATTGCACTTGGTGCTGGAGCTGCGTTTGTCTATAGTTTGGTTGGCCTATTTTTTCCGCAGGTCTTCCCTGCTGAATTAAAAAATCACCATGGCTACATTGCACTTTACTTCGAATCCGTTACCGTCATATTGACTTTGGTATTATTAGGCCAGGTGATGGAGGCCAAAGCACATTCCAAAACCAATTCGGCAATCAAAGAGCTGATCAAGCTGAGCCCTTCCGAAGCTACGCGCGTAGAAAATGGAATAGATAAAAAGATCGGCATAGATCAAATTCAACTCGGAGATATACTCAAAGTAAAACCCGGGGACAAAATCCCCGTTGACGGGCAGATTACGGATGGCAACAGTAACATTGATGAATCCATGCTGACGGGTGAACCTATTCCGGTAGAAAAACAGGAAGGAGATCATGTTAGTTCGGGAACAATCAATGGCGACCGCAGTTTCCTCATGAAAGCAGAACGTATCGGTTCGGACACCCTACTGGCTCAGATCATTCAACTCGTCAATGATGCGAGCAGAAGCAAGGCTCCCATTCAACGATTAACGGATAAAGTATCCGAGATATTTGTTCCGATTGTCATAATCATTGCAATTTTGACATTTCTTACCTGGTGGCTTTGGGTTCCTTCCGCTTCCTTAGCATTCGGCTTTGCCAATGCACTTGCCGTACTTATTGTCGCCTGCCCCTGTGCCTTGGGACTCGCTACACCGATGTCTGTCATGGTGGGTGTCGGCAAAGGGGCCAAACATGGGATCCTGATCAAAGATGCAAGTGCGCTGGAAAAAATGAACCATGTAGATGTGGTTCTAACAGACAAAACAGGTACCATCACCGAAGGAAAACCCACCGTTGATGATATTCAGCCAAACTCTTCCAGCAGCAAAGACGAGATATTATCTTTGGCTGCCGCTTTAAACGCCAATAGCACACATCCATTAGGTCATGCTATTATTGAAAGGGCAAAAAAGGAAAATAGTAAAACGGACCTTGCAGTTTCCGATTTTGAAAATGTTGCCGGGCAAGGAATCACGGGAAATATAGCTGGACATAGCATAGCACTGGGCAATCAATTGTTGATGGAGTCTATCGGCATAACAATTCCTCATGATATGAAGCAGATGGCCGAAACTGCTCAATCCCATGGAAAGACGGTATCCTTCCTTGCAAAAGACAGTAGCTTATTGGGGTATTTTAGTATTTCAGATCAAATAAAAGCCTCTTCGAAGCGTGCAATCCAATATCTTATACAGCATAAAGTCGATGTCGTTATGCTGACGGGAGATAATATACATACGGCAAGGGCTGTGGCGGATCAAGTTGGCATCAAGCATTTCAAAGCCAATGCCTTGCCCAAAGATAAATTGCAGGAAATTCATGCGTTACAGCAAAAAGGACATGTGGTGGCTATGGCTGGTGATGGTATCAATGATGCCCCTGCCCTTGCTCAAGCCGATATCGGCATTGCCATGGGCACAGGGACCGATGTTGCCATACAAAGCGCTTCACTCACTTTGCTGAAAGGAGACCTTATCGGAATAGCCAAAGCAAAGGTACTGAGTCAAAAACTACTCCGTAATATTAAGGAGAACCTGGGTTTTGCTTTCGTCTATAATATACTCGGAATTCCATTGGCTGCCGGACTTCTATATCCTACTTTCGGAATTCTCCTGTCCCCGATGATTGCTGCCGCTGCGATGAGTTTCAGTTCCGTTTCGGTTATCTTGAATTCTTTACGCTTAAATCGGGCAAAGATCGATATCGATTAAAAACAGATATTCCCTATATTCGCTGTTAGAATAACGACATATAGTTTACAGTAACATGCGTAATATTTTTTTAATCTTGATAACGGTTATCATCACAGTTGTGTGTGTCAAAAATCCGCAATCGGTGCAGCTCAATTTTCTTGGGGAATCACAAGTGGCACTATGGAAGCTATTATTGGCCTTTTTTATTACCGGAATTGTATTCGTATCCCTATTGAAAATCGGAAAAAAGAAACAGCGGGCGTATGAAGAGGAAGAAATAGACGAATCGGAAGAAGAAAACAGCGACAGAAAGTCCCAATTATCGGATGAAGACCGGGAATTTCTATCCTAAACAAAAAAATAAATCACTAAAAATGAAGCCCTAAACAGCCGTAGCGCATTTTTATCGCACAAATACTTGCGTGGAATAGGGATTAACCCTATCTTTGCATCACTTCAAACAAGGAACGGTAGTTCAGAAACAAAGAAGTAAGATTCCGTAGCTCAGCTGGTAGAGCAATACACTTTTAATGTATGGGTCCTGGGTTCGAATCCCAGCGGGATCACAAAAGAAAAGCTAATCGAAAGATTAGCTTTTCTTGTTTTAAGACTATTAGGATTCGAAAGAAGGGTCGGCCGGATTCGATCCAATGGAGGCTCAGGGATGTGTTTGGGAAATGAGGGGCTGAGCCAATCCCAGCGGGATCACAAAAGAAAAGCTAATCGAGAGATTAGCTTTTCTTGTTTTAAGACTATTAGGATTCGAAAGAAGGGCCGGCCGGGTTCGATCCAATGGAGGCTCAGGGCTGTGCTTCAAGGATAAAGTGTATAACAGCCTCCATCCGTTGTACGGAACAATCAGTTTCAATTTCCAATTCATTGATTGCCGTTTCCAGTTTAGACAATGTTTCGTTGTAAAATTTAGCTATCATTACCTGCTGTTATTTTTCTTTCTTACCCCTTTCATTAGACTGTAATTACACGCTCTATTTTCTGCATATTCAATTTTATGTTCAGATAGAAGCTGTACAATTATTTCGTTTGTTTCATCTTCATTAAGTCCTATTTTTTCCCCGAGGTCAATTTCATTGAGTTGACCGTCATTTTCTATTAATGCTCTGTAATATTTTTCTTTATTTTCCATAACTATATTTTTTTCGCACAGCTATCATCATGTGTGGACTAAAGGGTAAAAGATAGCTGTCATTTTCAGTAACTTGAATAAGTTCCATTAATGTTCTTCGTTTTTTGTTATTCAGCATATTGGCAAAGTATTCTTTATCCAACCATACCCTCAACCGCATAAGTATTTAGATAGATTAAGCCTTGATTTATAAATTCATCTTTTAGCTGTTGTGGCTTATGATAAAATGCTTCTGCTAAAAGCCAAGGAAAATCATCGGGCGGATTGTGCATCCCCCTTATTAATTCTTCTTTGCACATGTCAAAAAATGGCTTTTTGTGAATTAAGCCGTTTAAAAGACCAACCAGCGTTGATGCCGTATAATTGATGGCAAAACCCAAAATAATCCCATCACTCTTTAAAATACGTTTAGCTTCGCAAATGGCTAAATCTCTATCCTCCTTTTTTTGAAGATGATAAAGAGGGCCGTGCAGTATTATTAGGTCTGCATAATTATCTGGAAATTCCAATTTTCGAGCTTCTCCTAAATGTACAGAAAAACTGTTCTTTAATCTATTCGCTCTGTTTTGGGCTATTTGTATATGTTTTGCAACTGGCTCTACTAAATGAACTTGATGTCCTTTTTTAGCAAGCCATTCCGAATACTTTCCCGTACCACCACCAATGTCTATTATTTTTGAAGATGAAGTTGGTATATATTTTTCTACGAGTGATTTAATTCTTTCAAATTCAAATACGCCCATTCCTTTGTCAAGTCGAGTTTCTTCGGATGCTCTATTGTAAAATAGCTCGATATCTCTACTTATTAACTGTTTACTATTCATTTTTAGTCATCGTTTCACCACATTTTGAAATGTTGAATACACCGCAAAAGTGATAATGCAATCGATTTGATAATCGTTTGTTTTGTTTAAGATTAAGAAATAAGTCGATAGGATTATCTGTACATTAAAAACCAAAAAATTTCAATGCATTAATTACTCTGTTTTAGAGTTGTCTTTCGAGTAAGACCAGATAATATGTTAGATATAGTATAACAGACCACAAAGATAGAAAATTTGGATTAATTTTTAACGGTGAATTGGCACTAATTCACTCCTGCTGTATTAAATGCTGTAAATCGGGGTCATTATTAATCCGTTCCATCTCGCTTTCTACAATATGCACAGCGCCATGACTTGCCTGTAATTGACTTCAACGACCGGCTTCATATTGTCGTTGCCGTTTTCATCGGCAAAGGATAATATGTGCAATATCTCCTTATAGGTTTTGGTTTCTTTATATCCAACTTGTGCTCATATAGACAGTCTTTTAAATTGGTTCAATGATCATAAATATTCCAAAAAAAATCGAGTTTCGTACCTATTGGTTCACTGAAAAAAGCTAATCGAAAGATTAGCTTTTCTTGTTTTAAGGCTATTAGGATTCGAAAGAAGGGTCGGCCGGGTTCAATCCAATGGAGGCTCAGGGCCGTGTTTGGGAAAATGAGGGACTGAGCTAATATCAGTGGGATTGCTTAAAGTATACTAATACGTGTATAACAAATCAGCTTTATTACTTAAAATAGCATAACAGTAGATACCATAGTCGCGGAAATGGCACTATATCATCTGTTATAGGGTGAATGTTAACACAGCGTAGTAAATATTAAAGCTTCACCTCTGTATTTAAGGGCTCTTAAAAGTAGTAATATTAATTACGGACTTTTTCTCAGCGTCAGGAGTCATGGAGACTGTAACCTGAACTGTGTCAGAGGAATAATTCAATAAGATTATTTATATTCAATTATTCAAACGACACGGTCATGAAAGAAAAAGACCCATTCGACTTTGAACGCTTCAAGGCAGAAGCCATACAAGGTCTTTACGAAGGTAAAAGTTTGTCTCCCAATGATGGTGTTCTAGCACCGTTAATGAAGCATCTATTGGAATCAATGATGGATGGTGAGCTAGAGAATCATCTGAACGAAGAAAAAGCGTCAGGTAATAGCAACCGGCGAAATGGCAAGACAAAAAAGACTGTCCGAGGTCTCAATACCGGAACATTTGAGCTAGAAACAGGCCGTGATAGATCCGGCACGTTTGAGCCGAAAGTAGTGCCTAAAAGACAATTAATCATCACTGAACAACTTGAGGGACACGTGCTAAGCATGTATGCCAAAGGAATGAGCACACGGGCTATAAGTGAGTTTATCCGCGAAATGTATGCTATGGAGATCTCTGCCACAGAAATATCCCGTATAACTGAAAGTGTGCTTCCAGCTGTAAATGAGTGGCGTAGTAGGCCCTTGGAAGCTGTTTATCCCTTTGTATTCCTGGACTGCATGCACATTAAAGTTCGCCAGAATGGAACGGTTGAATCAAGAGCTATTTATAACATACTAGGAGTCGGTATGGATGGAAGAAAAGATCTGATCGGTCTTTATAGCTCAGAAAATGAAGGGGCTAAGTTCTGGCTTTCTGTGCTTACAGATCTGAAGCAGCGTGGCGTTGAAGACATCCTTATTGCTTGTATTGATGGTCTAAAAGGATTTCCCGAGGCCATAGAAACTATTTTTCCAAAAACAAAGATTCAGCTGTGTATTGTTCATCAGATCAGAACAAGCATGCGTTATGTAACTGAGAAAGATAAAAAGCTTGTAATGGAGGATCTAAAACCGATCTATAAAGCCGTGAACGAAGAAATAGGTTATGAGAACCTCTTGTCTTTCGAAGAAAAATGGGGCAAGAAATATCCACTTGCTGCCAAATCCTGGATGGATAATTGGACCAATCTTTCTACTTTCTTTGAGTACGAGGATCAGGTTCGCAAGATTATATACACCACAAATCCGATCGAGGGAATGCACCGTCAGATACGAAAAATTATTAAGTCTAAAGGAGCTTTCAGCTCTGAACAGGCGCTCATGAAATTGATGTATTTAATTATTAAAGATATTGCAAAAAAATGGACGATGCCAATGCATAACTGGGGCTTGACCATATCCCAACTTTATATTAGATTTGGGGATAGACTCAAACTAGAAAGAGGTTTTTAAGATTTTAATCCAATGACACAGTTGACGTTACACTCCCGAGTCATGCCTTTGATCTGATCTCTCTGGATCATATGATTTATATCCCTTGCTTTGCCTTTTTCCCGTCCATCAATGACAACTATATCATCAAGTGATTCAAGTTTTATCCAGCTACTTTCACTGAGGAGATATGGCTGACCTTTATATTCAAAAAGCACTTTACCTTTTTCCATCCTCAATGCATTTAAATCCTTATTAAAAAGGTCTTTCTTCATCACCTCAGGAAGCCTATCCTTCGTTTTAGCATAAGACAAAGCACCCATTCTTGTATCACTAAAGGGGTTCGCGTCACTAGAACCACACAGACCAATAATAAAATTAAATCCTTTCTTCAAAAGGGAAGGATGGACTCTTTCTGATTGTTTAAAATCCTTAAAACCACTTTTTTTAAAAACAATCACTACAGGTTTATCGTTTGAGGAAGCTATAACTTCGTCGCTAAAATAACCTTTATCATCTGTTATCCCTATCTTTTTATCCTCAATAAATATATCTACACCTTTCAGGGGTTTATGATCCTGTGCGCTCACAACAAGGCCACTTACCTGAAATTTTTCCATATCAAGAGTTTGTGAATAAATGTTATTAAATAACATTGTAAATCCTATTAAAAGTATATTTTTCATATTAATTACTTAATTCCAATTGATTTTTTACTAATGAATAGTACTGTCCTTTCGAATGGACCGAATCATTATGATTGCCGTTTTCGATAATTTTCCCTGATTCCAGTACAATTATCTGATCTGCGTTTTTTACCGTACTTAACCTGTGTGCTATAACTACTACCGTCCTGTTCTTGAAAAATTCGTTGAGATTGTAGAGTATTGCTTTCTCTGTATTAGCATCCAGAGAACTTGTTGCCTCATCAAAGAACAGATATTGGGGATCTTTATAAATTGCACGCGCTATCAGTATACGTTGTTTTTGCCCTCGACTGATCTGCAAGCCCACGTTCCCGATTTTTGTATTTAAGCCCATTGGAAGATCATCAACAAATTCCTCGAAACAAGCTATCCTTATTGATTCCTGCAACTTCGCTAGGTTAATATCCTTTTCATCAAGAAGGGTAATATTAAACTTAATGGTACCTGAAAATATATGGCCGTCCTGAAGGACTCCACCGCATTGCTGTCTCCAGCTATCCGGGCTAAGTTCTGTCAAGTTTTTTTTTCCCACAAGTATTCTCCCGTCATTTGCAGAATAGTATTATAACAGGCGCTTTATAATGCTGGCTTTATCGCTCGTACCGACGATAGCCGTGGTTTTATTTCATGTGACAGTGAAATTGATATCTTTCAGAATTGTCCTATTAGAACTTCCACACTATTTAAAAATACATTATTTATATGTTTTTTACTGACAAAACTAATATACAGAGAAAATAAATATATTAAAATATTTTTTAATTAATTCTACCTCTCATTTCCTCATTTGCGCTAGACTTATTTAACACCTGCTTTGTTTTTGTATTCCCAAACTGATATTTGAGGCTCAGAGAAGCCGATCTAGTATAATAATTAAACCTATATCTATTATAAGACAAGGTATTTAAGTAAGAGGTTGTTTGAACATTACTTGTATTTAAAAAATCGCTCAGGTAAATAGATACCGATAAATTCCCAAACGACTTTCTAGCTCCAAGATCAAAAAGGGTAAGATTTCTGAAATTTTCTTGCGAAATAGTTTTTGAATTGCTGACAAACTTCAGTGTAGAATAAACAAACATGTACTTTCAGCAATCATAATTCAGATTCAGGATGGAGTTGAAATTAAAATTGCGTATATCATTATTGTTACCCGCCACCTTTGCCTCATAATCGTAAAGGTTAAAGGTAGCAGAGAGTACGATATCGAGTTTCTTTTTAAAGGCACTGTTTCTGGTAGAGGCCGTAGCATACCACCTTTCATAGGAACCATAATTGATATAGGTGCTTCTCTGGAGGATTTTATCTTCCTCCGGTATCTGCACTATAAATTTGGCAAAAGCATCAGTAGCTTTGTTATACCCCAGGGAAAAAATATGTCTTGCTTTATTCGAGTACATCAGTTCAACATTATTACGCAGGGAAGGAAGCAGGAACGGATCATTTTCGGTGTAATAGTTTTCATTCTGATAGATCCTTCCGGGAAACAGCATTTCCATAGAGGGCCTTTGTATCTTCCTTGAAGCTGCACCAGAAAGCACATTATTTTTATTTATGGTATAAACCGCCGAAACAGATGGGAAGAGCTTTAAATAAGTTGTTTCCAGCGTCTCGAAACTCAATTTTTCCCGTGTACGGTACTGGGTATTCTCAGCTCTAATGCCTAGATTCATATTGAACCGCTTTCCAATATTTGTATTCAACGTACCATAAGCGGCGAGATAAGTTTCTTTGTAATCGTATGCTAAATTCACAGAACCTTGTCCGCTCCCGTATATCTCATAAAAGGGATTGCTGTTAAGCTTGGAATAGCTGTGCATGCCTCCCAGAGAAAGGCGGCTTTGCTTGCCGAGCTTATGGATATAATCCAACTTCTCCGAAATATTAAAGAAGTCCTGGGGTATACGGTTATTCGATACTTGTGGCTCCATGCCAACGCCTACAGTACTGATGCGGTCCTTGTTCTTTTTCTCAAATTGATTATAGTCGATATTGAATACTAAAATCCGATTCCCCGAATTGTCGAACTTGTGCTGAATAAAGACATTCCCAAAATTATAAAAGTATTTGTCATCAGATCTGATCTCGTTTTCCGTATTCCTATCCGAAGAGGAAAAGATCGTCCTGGAATTACTGTTCGCATCCCCGTTAACAGTTGAAACGAATCCATTAAAGCTTAGAAGCGTTCGTTTTGAAAGATCATAATCTGTGCCGATGCCGCCGCCTATGACCATATATTTCCGGTGATATTCGATTGTACTGGTTGATTGATCAGGAGCATTGCCAATCTCATATTCAGTATCCCTCCTATTATAACTTCGATTGAGAAAAGGCGAAATTCGCAGCGCGAAATTCCGTCTGCGATAGTTTAATGCTCCATTAAAAACAGTTGTATTGTCAGGTCCTTGCTCGGTACTTAGATTGGCCATACCGAAAAGCCCTTCGAAAGACATGCGCTTCAGATTGATATTAATGATTCCGCCTAATGTATTGGCACTATACTCACTTCCAGGATTGGTAATGATCTCGATACTCTCCAAATTTTCTGCCGGGTTGGATCTGAGTTCAGCGAGGATCATTTCTTTTGGCAGGTCTGTTTTCCTGTTATTAATATAAATTGTGGTTCCTTCTTTTCCTATAATGCTAAAGGATTCGTCCTTTTGGTTAAAATCTATTAAGGGGGCATTTTTGACCGCATCGAGCGCAGAGCTTCCTTTAATAAATCGTCTACTAGGGGTAAATACAAATCTATCAGCCAGGTGCTCAACTCTATGCTGATCTTTGTCAATATTGACAGTATCGATCGAGGTATAGTTATCAACTTTTAAAATATGCAGGCCCTTATCCTGCACAGTGAGTGTATCGGAGACATTGCCCATGTAAGAAGCCGCTATAAATTTATAGGAAGGCAACATGCCAAACGCAAAGCTGCCAGTAGAGTCTGAGTTTATGATTTTCAGCTTCTCTTTTGAAACAGAAAAGATAGTAACGGTCGAATAAGGCAGCCTGTTGTTCGCATGATCGACAGTCTGTCCTTTGATTACCTGACTGAAAGCTTGATTGTTACTAAAAAAAAATAGTGATGGTATTGATACTAAAATTATGGCACTGAAATTCATTTGCTCTTTCGCTATATCTCTCTAAATGGTTAGTGATGCTATTAATTAAAACAAAAAAGTAAGCACCCTCTAAGTAAGGAATAATCCTTATGATTATCAAGTAAAATTAAAAATTACTTTAATAGAAAGTAATCCTAAAGATCTATTCAAGAGATACCTAAACTGATTAATAGCCCATATTCTGTTTGGAAGTACTTGGTTCAGCCATCATACTTAATTTTCGGGAAAGAGTTGGGTACAGCATAAACACCGGATATCAGCGCATAAACCCATGATACCCCCATCTTGCAGCCTTATAGTAGGGTTCATCGTTCAGTATGGCATTACTCCTGACAATATAACGGGTATAATGTTCATGGAAGCCTGATGGGATAATCGACAATAGTAAATTCAAAATAAGCAAGGAGCTACTCTATTGTACTTTTCAAGACATCCCAGTCTGAATAATTTTTTTCTTTATACGGAAACACGAAAACATTATATCAACCTGAAAATCACACAATTGTCTTAAACCTCTATTTACCACAGTCAAATCCCTAACATTTAAAATGCCTAATACCCATAAATGCTTACCGGTACAAAATTACAGGTCCCATTCGGTGACCAACCTGATGAAGGTGGCGAAAATAAGCCATGATGGCGCTTATAGGAAATTAATCCTGATCCCAGCGGGATCACAAAGAAAAGCTATTAGGATTCGAAAGAAAGGTTGGCCGGGTTTACTCTAAATTTGGAAATGGTAATCGGTAATCAATCGCCATCATTTTTCCATTGATTTCCACTGCTTGCTTTTCCTCCATTGATAGATAGTATCTTTTGAACTCCTCGAAATCTTTTTTGTCAATATAAACGCTATACATTGTATTTTCATCGTCACCTCGTTTAACTGTTGTAGTAGAATTTAAATCAGGAAACCCGGAAAGCCAAGGTCGCTTATTAGGCGCATATGCATAATCCCAAAATATTACTTCAATTTTGTTTGGCAACCATTCTTTTGCAGACTTACTCTTATATTTTTTGATGTTGTCGTAAACAGCCAAGAATTGTTTAGGTGTCGCTTTTCTGTCTTCGCCTTTTGTTCCAATATTGCCATATACACGAATCATTTTAATTGAGTCAATGTTCAAAATTAACTCATTTGATGGCTGATCCGTCCAAGAGCTCACTTCAATGTATTCGGGTAATTTGTACATGCTGTCTGCAATGTTTAATGACTTAATTACATATTCTAATTCGGATTTTCCCAATGTTACTTCATAGATTTTCAACTGCTTATTTTCAATTTTCTTATAAATGATTTGTCCATTTTCATAAAGTGCAAATGAAGGAATGTCAGAACCCATAACCATTGCCCAAGGGTTTGTCTCTGTGAGCACAATCAATGGCTTCCCATAGGTACTGTCAAATTGTTGTCCCTGAACAACAATTGAAAAAAAGATGAGTATTAAAAAAAGTGTGCTTTGTTTCATTCTTTTTGCAATTAACGTTAAATTAGCATTGTCTTAAGGATTATCTCCTAATTGTTTTTGTCCTTATCAATTTATGAATAGTTTCGGGGGAAATAACCGGTAATACCCGAATATAAGTAATTCAATTTCTAAATCTATTCCCCCGATTAAAAATCACTATTTTCATTGATTTTTTAACAGATCTAATTTGATAGTTTTGTTATGCACATTAAATAGCACAACGGATGAAAAATTTTGTTTTACTACTTTTAACCTTCTTAAGTATACCTACTCATGCCCAAGATAAATTAGCTTCAACGGATTTGGTGTATCCTGATTTAATTCCGACACTCATGCAGAACAGCTTATTTGGCTACTGTGACAAATCACTAAACGTTAAAATAAAGGCACTTTTTGAAAAAGCAGAACTATTCGAAGCTGATTACAATTTCCAACTTTTCCATGTAAATAATCCCGAGATCATTAAATATGGAACAGAAGACTATGCTTGGGTACTATTCAATGGCGAACGCTACCGTATCGATAAAAAGGGAACACGAGTATATAAATACAATGCCGCCGATTTTAAAACAGGTGAAACAACAATTTATCTGTACAAAAATTCAACTGTTTATTATAGCGACAGCATAGATCAAAACACACTCTTTCAACATATCAAAGACAACCAGAGCGGAAAACAAATATTTCCGGAAGAGCAATCCATTCAGGAATTTCGCATAAAAAATAAGGCGTTGATTGAGGAAGGAGTTAAATTGATTTTCCGCCCCAAAAGAAAAGAAATACCTTACGTAGATTTTACCAGTGAGCACACTTTGTTGAAGGGAATAAAAAATAGTGAGACCAATCAAATCATTGTAAAAGCAAAGTATGCAAATATTGAGGAGCTTTATAATAATCCATTACGTGAACAGCAGTATCCGCTGTTTATTGGCTATCGCGGTGACCTCGACAAGGAAATATATGTCGGTCTGAATGGAACCGAGTACTCCATCAAAGACTAGTGTAAAAATCTTTAGTTTCCAAGTTACAATCTGGTAAAGTACAATTGAAGCGATCATTTCACTAACTTTGTTAAATAGATAGATCGGTCATTTACAAAACAGTTACCTATTGATGATAGAAAAACTCCTCTTCGAAATGAATACTTATGCTGCGCTTAGCCCAGCTACGACAGAAATTTTGAAAACTATCTTTCAGGTGAAGCAGTTCAAAAAAAATGAACATATTCTACGTGCTGGAGAATATGCTAAGTACTATTATTTTATATGCAAAGGATTATTAGGTTATTATAAATCAAACGCTGATGGCAATATTATCTACAAAATGTTTTTTGAAGAAAATAGCTTTTGTGCTTCCACCGCCGCCATCATTGAAGAAACACCGAGCACCTTCAACATCATTGCGCTCGAAGATGTGGAGTTAATTCAATATTCAGCCAAGGCTTTCCGTGAGCTTGTCCGCACAAAGCATGATTTGGCGCTCTTTCAGATAGCCTACCTGGAAAAGAATTGGGTGGTCAAAAAAGAACCACTTGAAATCGAGCTCAAGTGGGAATCTGCAAAGGAACGTTATCTTGAACTTCATAAGAATCAGGTGCTTTTCAAACGCCTCAAGCAGCGTCATATCGCCTCCTATCTTGGTGTAACTCCCACGCAATTAAGTCGCATCCGTAAGGAATTAAAAGAATAATTCCATCAACATGTGTATACGTTTTTAAAGATTATACTGTTGAATTTTGCCTTATAGAGACAAAATTTTAAGCTATGAAAACAGTATGCACACTCCTATTTTCTGCCCTTAGCCTACCACTGGCTGCACAAAAAGTCGTTAAGACAAAAATCCATAGTGCCAAAATGGACAAAAACATTGAAACCATTATAATTACGCCCGACATGCAAGACGGGATCAATTATAAAACAGTTTATATTCTCCATGGTTATAGCGGCACCCCCACCCGTACCGTACAAGAAGACATTCCGGACTTAATCCAAAAAGCAAAAACATTTCAGACGATCTATGTACTACCAGATGGAAATTTCAATTCTTGGTACGTAGATAGTCCTATCGATCCACATGCACAATACACCACTTTTATAGGAAATGAACTAGTAAGTTACATCGATCATCACTACCCGACGCAACAAAACCGAAATGCGCGCGGAATACTGGGCTGGAGCATGGGTGGCTACGGAGCATTGCACATCGGCATAGCCTATCCACAAACATTTTCGATCGTCGGAAGTTCATGCGGTGCTCTTGATTTCGACCGCTTCGGACAAGCTTACCTGCAATATCAGGTAGACAAGGTATTGGGCGACTATAAAAATCTGAACGATGTAGACCGCATCTACAGCAACGAAGATAAAATGAAGCACAATAAACAACGCTATATCCTCGATTGTGGAACTGAAGACCTGCAAATGCTGGAAATGAACCGTACATTCCACAAGCATCTGACCGACAAAAATATCGAGCATCTTTACATCGAATCAAAAGGAGGACACGATACTGCTTATTGGAGCAAATCACTATCACAACAGTTGGCTTTATTTCAAAACTACTTTCAACATGAAGGACTATAAATCGACACTCTATGTTGCTGCAGGCGCATGTAGTTATGGACTGCTCGCAACAATTGTGAAATATGCAAACCATTTAGGGATACACACAAGTTTGTTGACCTTTCTGCAGTTTATGTTTGGTTTTCTCTTTTTGTTGTCCTTTAATCTGTTGTCAAAGCGTAATGCAGACGAACATAACACCATCAAATTTTCATCAAAAATTAAACTGATGGTCTGGGGCATTTCCCTTGGTCTAACAACAACACTTTACTATCTTTCCATCCAATATATCCCCGTATCCGCTGGAATTATTTTACTGATGCAATCCATTTGGATAAGTTTGGTTGCAGAAGCAGTCCTGTTGAAAAAGTTTCCGTCAAAAGGCAAGATAACAGGAGTTACTATTGTTTTGCTCGGAACGACCTTAGCAACCAATCTCTTCCAAAACAATAATAATCTTGATTACAAAGGAATAATACTGGGTTTCGGAGCGGGAATAAGTTATGCGTTGGCAATTTATGCTTCAAGCACAGTGGAAAAAGACTTACCGAGTCCAGTACGTAGCCAATTCTTGGTCTTAGGCGGACTGCTGCTCATCGTAGCATTTTGGAACATTGATATTATTCGGTATATGCAACCTAATGCATTGCCCTGGGGATTATTGATTGCCATTTTTGGAACTATTCTTCCCCCCTTACTATTTACAAAAGGAATCCCAAAAACCGGAATAGCGATGGGAAATATTATTTCAAGTCTGGAGATCCCTGTTTCAACCTTATCTGCCATGTTGGTTCTACAGGAAGTTGTTTCAGGGTTCCAATGGTTTGGCATACTCCTGATTTTAATGGCTGTCATTATAATTAATGTTGGTAAGCCGTAGTAGTCAACCAATGATTAAATCTATTATATTGCCATAAGATCAGTCCCCATACTGGAACTATAGTTGCAGCCATGTGGAGCATTTCAAATATATTGGATGCTCCGCCTGCTTGGATCAGAAAGAACGAAAACAATAGGCTAATAGCGGCGGGCAATAAAACAAAGGATAGTGCCCGTGCAAGCCTACTGGTTCTGAATTGCTTATTTAGATTTAGAAAAATAGATATCGTACCAATCGCAATACAGAGTGCCACGAATGAAAGCAACAATTCTGTAAAAAAGGGCATGTAGCAACGTGCTCTTTTTGCAGCCTCATTATTTGCCTGAAGTATGGCTGTAAGGACAAAGGTCGTCAATACACTAAACCCTATAATTCGCAGGAAAATAAAACTTAGCTTCCTTTTCATCAGCACACTATTTTAAAATAAATAAAACCGCGAATAGGCCTGAACTTCTCGCTCCCTCCTATTTTCCTTTAATACATTTCGACCAGTTCCTGCGGAGAGCAGCAATCCCAAAACTGATTTCAACGCCGACCTTTTACAAGTTACAGCTGATAAATCCCTTTAACCATCAAGCTTTAAGTAAAAACAATAATCTTCTTTAAAGATGCGAATTAATCCGTTAAGATAAATGCCAAAGCAATATTGGACGTGGTATTGACGATATTGGTCGGTTGGAGCTTAATATTTGTCGACGTGCTGCACCTAATTATTTTTTTACTTTTTTTACTAAGGTTTATCCTCCCTGTTACGTATCTATCTAAAATTATATACCATGAGATTGACTGATGATATCAAACAACTAATCATAAAGTATATCGGCGACAACTTAACGTCCGATGAAAAGACCGATTTAAAGTTATGGTTGGATGAATCAGCAGAACATCGTGTTTTTTTTGAAGACCTCCTGGATAACCATGATTTGATAAACGACTTGAATCAATGGAGCGAGCTTCAGGCTTCAGATACAATGGATTGGAACGAAAGGTTAAAAGCAAAGACCCTAGAAACTATTCGGACCTCTGCCGTTAAACCATCTCCTATCAGAAATATAAAACACCTGCTTCCCTACGCAGCAGCTTTAATAAGCATAATCTTAGGAGGTTTGATGTATTTCATGGTTAGAAAACAAGTTGCACCGGTCAGTAATCGAATCGTCTTAAATGACGTAGAAGCACAGAGCAACCAGGCAGAAATACGGCTTTCGAACGGCAAAGTGCTCCAGGTATCGAGTCAGAAAGGAGCCTTGGTTTCAGGAGAAAATTTAACCTACGAAGACGGTACTATCCTTCAAAACGCCTCTTTAAAAGGAGATCTGATGGCCACGGTCAACACCCCTGCTGGCACGATGCTGCAACTCCAACTGGAAGATGGATCGGAGATTACGCTCAATGCAAAAACAACACTTAAATACCCGCTTCGTTTTGCAAAAAACAAACGTGTTGTTGAAGTGGACGGTGAAGCCTATTTTAAAATTGCAAAAAATAAAAAGGTACCCTTCCATGTTCTTTCCAACGGGCAACAAATTGAAGTCACGGGCACTGAATTCAACGTAAATACCTATTCAAAATCCCAAAGTAGTACAACGCTTATAGAGGGGAGTATCAATCTATCGGCGCAAGGGCAAACGTTACAGCTCAAGCCCAATCAGCAAGCGCTCTTAGCTTCGGGTCAACTATCTAAAAAAGTGGTCGATCCCGCTAATTACATCGCATGGCTCGACAATAAATTCTATTTTAATGAAACGGACCTCCATACTGCTCTACAACTGATCGGCCAATGGTATGACCTGCAAATCATCTACACGCAACCGATAAAAGAAACACTTTTATATGGCGAAATTAAACGCACGAAAAGTCTCGCGGCAGTCCTAAAGATCCTGGAGCGTAGCCATATTAAATTTGACTTGATCCAAGAAAATGGAGTTCGTAAACTCTTTGTTTCAAACTAACCAATTATCCATGAAATAACCCAAAAACAACAATTATGAGAAAACCAACCTAACGAGACCAAACGAGATACTAAAAAAGCCGACCAATGCTACGAACATTAATCGGCCATAATAGCGATCTCCATTTTTGACCGATTTACCCAATCAGTTTAATAATAGATTATATCCCTAATTCAACAAATTTATGAATTTTAATTTTCTTGTTCATAGAAATCGAATTGCTGTGAACATACCCAAGCAATGGAAGACCAAAATGAAGCTTAGTGCCTTTTTTACCCTTGCATGTGTTGTTAAGCTGTCTGCAGCTAGCTACGCACAATCAATTACTATTAACGCCAAAAAAATGTCTTTGGTGCAGGTATTACGTACCATCCAAAAACAGAGTGGCGTCCCCTTTCTGTTGAATGGTAAAGAACTTGCCGACATTAAAATTGAGGCGCAGGTTCGTAATATGCCTTTAGAAAAAGCCATACAGCTTCTCTTAAAAGACCAACCTGTCGATTGGAGTTTTCAGGACAATATGCTTTTCGTAACGAAGTTAAAAACAAATTATCCGACTTATGAGCTTCCAAATAACTACACGTTAGTACAACAAACCCGCACATTCAAAGGAAATGTTCACGATAGCAAAGGAACAATGCTTCAGGGCGCGACGATTATAATAAAAGGTTCGACAAGGGCAACCACGACAGATGAAAGTGGTAACTTTCAGATCGAAGCAAATAATAATGCCGTACTCGTGATTAAAATGATCGGCTACCAAACCAAAGAAATCCCATTATCCAACCAGCTTTACCTGAATATTGAACTTAGCCAACAGGTCGATGCTTTGGAAGAAGTCGTCGTCGTAGGCTACGGTACGACAAAAAAGAAAGAATTAATCGGTTCGGTTTCCCAAGTTGATGGGAAACAACTAGCCAAACGCTCCGTTCCCCAGCTTGCGCAAGCCCTCACAGGTCAAATGCCCGGTGTGACCGTCATACAGCGATCTGGTCAGCCTGGTGCAGCAAACAATACCATACAGATCCGTGGTGTGGGTTCGTTCGGTGCAAGTACCGACGCGCTTATTTTAGTCGACGGTATACCCACCAATTCCTTCAATGATATCGATCCAAATGATGTTGCATCTATCTCGGTACTGAAAGACGCTTCCTCCGCTGCGATATATGGAGCTAGAGCCGCCAACGGTGTTATTCTGGTTACAACAAAAACCGGGGCAACAGGTGGAAAATTAACGGTCAATTACAATGGCTATTACGGTATCCAGAAACCAACAGCGTTCCCCGAATTTGTAAACTCTTGGGAGTACGCTTCCTTGCTCAATGAAACCACAAGTGGCGGCGGAGGCTACACCGCAGAGGAGATCCAAAAATTTAAAGATGGCTCGGATCCCGATAACTACCCAAATAGGAATTACTTGACCAGTTCATTCAAGTCCCAAGCGGCGCAAACAGGCCACAACTTAAATATATCCAATACCACAGATAAAATACAATACACCTTATCTGCGGGCTTTCTCAATCAAAAAGGTATTGTCATCAAAAACAATTTTGACAAATACAATGTCCGCCTCAATCTCATATCAAACCTCAATGACAAGCTCAAATTAACGACGCGGGTAGCAGCAATTCAGACCGAAACAGACGAACCCGCAGCACCGGCAACGCTTGACTTCTCCAGCATGACGGATATCATTTCTCAGGTGATTCGCTATCCCGCCATATACCCGATCCGCCTGAGCAACGGCGACTGGGGCGCAGGGAATAACCTGAAGGGGACACCTGTATCTTTCCTGGAGAGCGAATCTTTCTACAAAGAAAAAGTATCCAATATCTCCGGAAACGCAAGACTCGACTGGAAACCGATTTCAGATCTGACCTTGTCCGCTATTGGGGGCTATACGCAGACGAATGGCCGCACAAAACTTTTTAGAGCATCACAACGGATCAACAATTCCATTACGCTCGGACCTTCTAGCCTCAATCAAACTGCTCCTTATGAAACGTATAAAACGTTTCAGGCCTTAGCAGACTATAATAAAACGATCGGGGAACATTCCCTGAAAATATTGGGCGGTTATTCTTTCGAGAAAGGCTACAGCGAAGGTTTAAGCGCTTACCGCCAGAATTTTCCCAGCAATGATCTTACCGAGTTAAATGTAGGTTCACCAGATGGACAACAAAATACTGGTACAGCTACTGAGTGGGCATTGGAATCGTTATTTGCACGCATACAATATAACTATGCCAAGAAATACCTGGTCGAAGGTGTTGTTCGATACGATGGATCTTCCCGTTTTCCAACCGATAAAAAGTATGCCACTTTTCCTTCAATTGCAGTAGGTTGGCTACTGAGTGAAGAATCGTTTATAAAGGACCACTATAGCTGGATAGACGAATTGAAAATCAAAGGATCTTATGGAGTTCTCGGTAACCAAAATATTGTCAATAATGTCCAACAGCGCGTTGTCTCTAACTACCCATACCAGGATGTTTTAAATCCTGGTTACAATTACCCCTTTGGAAACACTATTTCTCCAGGGGTCGCCCGAACAACAATTGTTGACCCTATGCTACGCTGGGAATCGACCCGAACGGCAGATGCGGGCGTAGAAGTGGCTTTATTTAAAAATTTACTGACCTTCAGCAGTACCTATTATAACCGATATACTTACGATATTTTGGTGAGCCCAGGTTCTAGTGTTTCCAAAATTTTGGGTTTTGAAGTAGGTGTACAAAATTCTGGAAAACTTCGAAATACAGGATGGGAATTTACACTAGGGCATCAAAAAAAATTAAATGATTTTTCTTACAACGTAAATCTGAACTTCTCTACGGTCAAAAATAGGGTCGTCGATTTGGGTGTCGGCAATATCAATCAACCGAATGGCTTAGTGGGAAATGGTTCAACCCTATTTATCGGTTACCCGATTCAAGCCTACTACGGCTACCAGGCCGATGGCTTGTTTATTGATGCAGCCGATATTGCAAGCTATACCAATCAAACCAGCATCAACCCCAAACCGCAACCAGGCGATATCCGCTACAAGGACATCAGTGGCCCCGACGGTGTACCTGATGGAAAAGTAGACGCTACGTACGACCGAACTGTAATTGGATCACGCATCCCCAAATACACCTACGGGATGAATATCGGAATGAACTACAAAGGGTTTGACTTAGGAATACTTCTTCAAGGTGTAAGCGGTGTCAAAGGCTTATTGGACAATTATGCTGGATTTGCGTTGACACAAAACGGCAATATCCAACGCTGGCAAGCTGATGGCAGATGGACTGCAGCCAATCCCGATCGAAATGCCATATACCCAAGAATTGAACAATTGCCGAATACTGGCACACCAAATACCCTGCTATCGGACTACTGGTTACTGGACGCAAGCTATCTGCGGCTCAAGAACATCCAATTGGGTTATACCATTCCTAAGCACATCCTTAACAAATGGAAATTGTCGGGTCTAAGGGTTTACGCAAATGCCGAAAACCTATTCACGAAAAGCAACTATAGAAAAGGATGGGATCCCGAAATCAATTCAAGCGGAGCCTACTACCCTATTATGCGCAATTTTACATTTGGGGTTAACCTTAGTTTTTAACCAATCGATAAAAAACCATGATACACATCTCATATAAACCTATAAAATTGGCCTTATGCATTCTTTTTGCATCAAGCCTGAGTACCAGTTGTAAAAAGCAACTGGAAACCAATCCACTGGATAAATTTGCCAACGAAACCTTTTGGACAAACGAAACGAATGCTCGAGCAGCGCTGACAGGATTATACAAAGCAGAAATACAAATGAACTCCCTCGCCGAATTCAGCCCTACAGATTGGTGGTCCTATAACGGTCTGCTTTACCTGGAGTTTGCTTCGGACAACGCCTACGATAGACGTGGTGATAATTCGGTTTTCAACAAACTATCCGATGGTACATTAACGAGCAATAATAGCAACTTAGACAATTATTGGATGTATACCTACAAGAAAATCGCCCGTGTAAATTATTTTCTTGAAAATATAGATAAAACTCCTATTTCAGCAGATCTACTCGCACGATTTAAAGCAGAAGCCCGGTTTATTCGTGCTTGCCAATATTTCTACCTGTCCCAATACTGGGGTGATGCCCCTTTAGTTACCAAAACTTTAACGCCCAGTGAAGCGAATCAGGTTTCCAAAGCGAAAAAACAGGAATTGGTTACATTTGTCGCGCGTGAATTGCAGGAAGCGGCAAACGACTTACCTAGTTATGGCAAATTGACTACCGCAGAAAGGGGCCGCGCAAGCAAACAGGCAGCCCTCGCTTTCCTTGGACGCATCCAACTGGCAGAAAAATCTTACGCCGACGCTATCAAAAGCTATGAGCAGATCATCAATGCCAATGAAAATAACATAGATCCTAACTATTCAGGATTATTTAATGGAACCAACGAAACGAGCAAAGAGATTATTTTTGCCACGCAGTACTTGGTTGATCTTGCCGGAAACGGTATGTTTCAGCACAATTTTCCGGCAATCGCAGGCGGCTGGCATCTTCACTGTCCGCTCGGTAGTCTTGTAGAAAGCTATGGTTTCACCGATGGAACGGCATTTTCGTACGATGATGCGCGCTATAATGCGCAAGACATCAGCAAAAACCGGGATCCGCGTTTAGCCTTCACCGTGATAACGAATGGTGATCGTTTCAAAAACCTTAAATATACTTCTCACCCCGATTCCACCCTATCTATCGACCAATTGACAACAACAAAACAGGCCACTCGTACGGGCTACGGATTACGCAAGTTCAACGACGAAGGGTTTAGTGGAAACTTACAAAACTCTGGAGCCGACGTTCCTATTGTACGCTACGCCGAAGTTCTCCTGAGTTACCTTGAAGCCAAACTCGAAAATGGAGATCCTATTACCAGCGACTTACTCGACAAAACCATCAACGCTGTCAGAAAAAGAAGCAGCGTTAATATGCCAGCCATTAACGTCCAAAGTAGTACCTCCTTGCGCACGACGTTACGCAACGAAAGACGTGTGGAACTCGCATTGGAAGGACTTCGTTATTGGGATTTACTACGTTGGGGTATCGCAAAGGATGTACTGAAAGGTGACTTTTATGGCGCCCCATTTCCAAATGCGAAAAATCTTCGAATAAAATCCGGTGGAAGTAAAGACCCTTATAGCCGATGGTATGTGACCAGCAAATCCTTCCGGGTTGGCCAAGATGAACATTGGCCGATTCCGCAAAATGAAGTTAATATCAATCCAAATTTAAAATAGTATCTTGGGTATCGTCAATTGTCAAACGATACCCTTTAAACAAAACTTAACGTATATGAAGAAGCCACTATCCCTAACGTTATTACTCTCCTCGAGCCTTTTCGCAGCGCTCCCCACAGTTAGTTTTGCCCAAAAGGCAAGTAAACCAAATGTGATCTATATTTATGCAGACGACCTTGGTTTTGGTGATTTAAGCAGCTATGGTGCCAAACAAATCGAAACCCCCAACCTGGATAAGCTCGCCCAAAGCGGCGTACGATTTACCAATGCTCATAGTACTTCGGCAACTTGTACCCCTTCCCGTTTTGCATTGATGACCGGAACGTATCCCTGGCGTCAGGAAGGTACAGGCATTCTGCCCGGAGATGCCAAACTAATCGTTCCAACAGATAAAATCACCTTACCCAAAGTATTTAAACATGCGGGCTACGCTACCGCCATTGTTGGCAAATGGCATATGGGACTCGGAAATCAGGTCCAAAAAGACTGGAACGCACCCATCAAACCCGGGCCTAATGATGTAGGTTTTGACTATTCATTCATTTTTCCTGCAACAGCAGATCGCGTCCCAACGGTGTTCCTTGAAAATGATCAGGTCGTCGCTGCAGAGGCCAATGATCCAATCCTGGTCGACTATGAAAAGAAAATAGGTAACGACCCCACAGGAAAAGAGCATCCCGAACTGCTCAAAATGCATTCTTCACCTGGCCAGGGACATAATCAAACTATTGTCAACGGTATCGGAAGAATCGGTTACATGAGCGGTGGAACACGTGCAAGATGGGTAGACGAAGAAGTTTCTACAACATTTCTTCACAAGGCCCAGGACTTTATTTCGCAACATCAAAACAAACCCTTCTTTCTCTACTTCTGCTTGACAGAACCACACGTCCCTCGCATGCCAGCAACACAATTTAAAGGTAAAAGCAAACTCGGCTACCGCGGCGATGCAATCCTTCAATTGGATTGGACCGTCGGACAAATTCAACAGCAATTGCAACTTTTGGGACTTGACAAAAACACGATTATAATTTTCAGCAGCGACAACGGCCCCGTTCTCGACGACGGGTATATGGATGGCGCTGTGGCCCAGCAAAATGGCCATTTACCCGCAGGTCCACTACGCGGTGGCAAATATAGCATCTTCGAAGGCGGAACTCGCGTGCCCTTTATCGTAAGCGGCAAGGGCGTTGCACAGGGAAAAGTTTCCAATGCATTGATCAGCCAAATAGACCTCTTGGCAACAAGTGCCCAATTATTGGATGTTCCACTAAAAGCAGATGAAGCAAAAGACAGCGCGCCGCTCTTGAAAACCTTAACCGGTCAAGATAATAAGGGACGTAGCAGTATGGTTCAGCATGCACAGACACTTGCCATCGTAAAGGACGAATGGAAATATATTGCGCCAAGCAAAGGTTCCCCCTACATGAAATTAACCGATACAGAAACAGGAAGTCTTCCGGAAGATCAGTTATACGATCTTAAAAATGATATCGGCGAAAAGAATAATGTGGCTTCAAAATATCCAGAAAAGGTCGCTGAACTCAAGCAATTATTGGAAGGAGAACGTAAAAAATGAAACTAAAAGTTGGACTTTCCCTCATCCTCCTCGGATGGGGGACTCTTTTTGCACAACAAAAGAAAAAGCAGCATAAATTGCCCAATATTATATTTTTTTATGCAGACGATTTAGGTTATGCCGAAACTGAGCCCTATGGACAACGATTGATCAAAACACCAAATATCCAGCAACTGGCACATGAAGGTTTACGCTTTATAAACCACTATACAAGTACTCCAGTATGCGCCCCAGCCCGTTGCATGTTATTAACGGGCAAGCATGGTGGCCAATCTTATATTCGCGGAAATTATGAATTGGGCGGTTTCGCAGATAGTCTCGAGGGTGGCCAGATGCCACTACCTGAAGGAACGTATACCATGGCTCACCTATTTAAAAAAGCCGGTTATCAGACCGCTGCCATTGGAAAGTGGGGACTTGGAATGAATAATTCCACCGGAAGCCCCAATAAACAGGGATTTGACTATTTCTTCGGTTACCTGGACCAAAAACAGGCACACAATTATTACCCAACACATCTTTGGGAAAATGAAACAAAATATCCCCTTCAAAACAAGGAAAAATTTGTCCATTCTCCTTTAGATTCCAGTAAGGCCACGGCGGAGGACTTCAAACAGTTTGACGGTAAGGAATATGCACCTGAACTAATGACTGAGAAAGCACTGGCTTTTATCGACAAAAACCAACGCAAACCTTTTTTCTTATACCTTCCTTATACATTGCCGCACTTATCACTACAAGTTCCACAGGAATATGTAGATAAATATAAGGACCTCTTCCATGACAAACCTTATTACGGACAGGACGGCTATACGGCTACCCCCTATCCAAGAGCAACCTATGCCGGTATGATCACCTATCTGGATGACCAGGTCGGCACGATTATGAAGCATATCAAAGCATTGGGAATAGATGACAATACCATTATTCTATTCTCCAGTGACAACGGAACTGGCTTTAATGGGGGCATAGATTATCGTTTTTTCCGCAGTGTCGATTCACTTCGGGGATTGAAAATGGATGTTTTTGAAGGCGGTATCAAAGTTCCGTTAATTGTCAGGTGGCCCAACCATATCAAAGCGAATTCCGAAACAGACTTGATTTCGGCCCAATACGATCTCATGGCTACCTTCGCTCAGCTGGTTCAACAAAGCCCCGGCCACAGCAATGGGCTCTCCCTCCTTCCAACCTGGCTGGGTCAAAAGAACCAACAAAAACATCAATATCTCTATTTCGAATATCCAGAAAAGGGCGGCCAGATCGCCATACGCGAAGGACGCTGGAAGGCAGTCAAGCTCGATCTGAAGAAAAACCCTAAATCAAAATGGCAATTATATGATTTAACAACAGACCCTTGGGAAGAAAAAGATATCGCGGTACAGCACCCACAAATGCTGCTGCATTTCGATGAAATTATCCATAATGAACACCAGCCTGCTCATATACAGGAATGGGAGATTGTAGCGAATAAGATGATTAAAAAATAAATCGATTTCTTTCTTAATTTTTTAATCTTAAAAAACTTGGGTTGTCCGGATTGAATCATGACAACCCAAGTTTTTTATGTAATTTAGTCAAGCAATCCATAGCGGGGCTCGAATGTGAATTTACCTATTGAATGACGTATTGACCACACAGGTGTATAACATATTCCGAAGGCCAACGTAAAACGATCAATAACCAAGTATGCGGCAAATAGAATCATACATCAATACACTTAAAGAAGGTGATGAAATGGCTTTATGCTTTTTTATGGATCATTTTGGTCATTCCTTACGCTATTTTGCCTTTTCTTACCTCCGCAACAAAACCGATGCCGAGGAAATTGTCTCCGATGTTTTTGTTAAACTCTGGAATAATAGACAAAAGGTAGAGCATTATGAAAGCCTTAAAGCCTTTCTTTTTATCGCTACTAAAAATGCCTGTATCGATATGCAAAGAACTACGCAATTCAAAATACGGAAAGAGGAACTCGATATTCTGCAGCATATGTCGGTTCCAGATGAAGATGTACTCAAGAAGATATTCCGAACAGAACTCACCGAGTTGTTACTTGCTGAAATCAATTTGCTTCCCAAACAACAAGCTCAGATCTGCAAGCTCAGTTTTTTGGAAGGCTTGAATACAGATGAAATTTGCGAAACATTGAACACAACCGCATCAACCATCTATTATGCGAGATCCAAAGCATTGCATGCGTTAAAAGAACGTTTCAAATCGAAAAAATTTGAATATCTCACCATCCTAATGCTGACAGCATGGTATACCTTCAAAAGTTAACTGCTACCACACAGCCCGCATCCTCCTCCCAGAAATTTATAAAAGAAATTAAACAACTCGCTATTAAGCGTTTAGGGAAATAACAATCAAAAAAAAATGATCACAAAAAAAAGCTTAGCATTCGGTCGGGCGACCTGCTAAGCTTTTATAAATACCTCTTTGTAAGAGGCAATCAACCTAAACCTAGGACAAAGATAGTGGTTCAAATGATATAAACAAAAATTTTGTTATATTTTTTTTCAACTCCCATAAATTTGTTTTAGCACAGCAATCACAAAAGGAATAGTAAGTGTACAATGTACACTACAATCTTTTTGCATTTTTCAACAGGTTATTTTTTTGGTTGCTTCGCTCAGCTAGTCCCAACCACAGTATTTAACCCTTGCATTATTTATCTTTACAACAGAATAACCGATCATCTCCTGCCTTCGTTTTATCTGTCACTTTTATCTTTACGTACTCAATTGCATCCGTAAATATAGCCTAAAGGTCAATACAGACCACAATTGTTGATTGTCCCTTAACTTTCAAGTCTGCCATTTAACTTAATTTGGTGGTGAAGTCTGATTTCAGATGTAATCACCATGAGCTCTTATCTACCACATTTGTGCGATCTAAACATCGATATTTCATTTAATTATTTAGTAACTTTGGAATCAATCAAAAAAATATCATGTTTACTGGAATCATAGAAACCCTAGGAAAAATAGAAAATATCGAACAGGAAAAAAGCAATATCCATTTTTACGTCAGTTCTGCTATTTCCAATGAACTTAAAATAGACCAGAGTGTAAGTCATAATGGCGTTTGCCTTACTGTTGTTGGATTGAACAATGATCAGCATAAAGTGACGGCAATTGATGAAACCTTGCAAAAGACAAATCTCGCTCAATTAAAGGTGGGCGACCTGATCAATCTGGAACGTTGTACTTTGGCCGGCGGAAGATTTGATGGACATATCGTCCAGGGACATGTGGATCAAACTGCGCGTTGTATCCAAAAGAAAGATGAAAATGGTAGTTTTATTTTTACCTTTCAATATGATGTTTCCAAACAAAATATCACCGTAGAAAAAGGATCCATTACCGTAAATGGTATCAGCTTGACCGTAGTAGACTCTAAAGACGATCAGTTTTCAGTTGCTATCATTCCGTATACACTAGAGCATACCAACTTGCAACAAGTTGAAGTGGGTAGCACAGTCAACTTGGAGTTTGATATTATCGGAAAATATGTCACAAAGATAATGGCTTTACGCGCTTAAAAAATTTGCTATGCTTCCTCGGGTTTAAAGCCGACCCAAGGGAGCATATCCGAACACGCTTCGTTTCGGGTTCTAACAATGTATACTCAGTTTACTCCAAATAGTGTCCCTGACGTATCAATAACGCGCGATATTTGTTGAATACACTCGATTTGGAAACAAAGCCCATATACTTATTTTCATCCCCCAAAACTGGAAGTATCCACGTGTCGTCCTTATTCATTTTAGCCATCACGATTTCCATGTTTTCATTGATACCTACCGTATCATTTGGCTTCTGAGCTAACTTTTCGAAAGTCGTATCCCCCCCATCCACTTCACCCAATAATACGGAGAATAGAAACTCGCTATAAAGAAGCCCCATAAATTTGCCTTCGTAATCAACCACTGGAAAGATATTGCGTTTACTATGGATAATGTCTGTTTGTCGACCTTTTGGTGTTTCGTCGGGGCGTAAGATCACAAAATTAGTTTCCAATACATATTTTATCCGCATCATACTTAACACGGATCGATCCTTGTCTTCATAAGAAATCAGATCGCCAGACTCCGCCAATACTTTGGTGTAAATGGAATGCTTTAAAACCGACCGATTAATCAAATAGGAAATGGAACAAACCAGCATCAATGGAACCATCAAAGTATAACCTCCGGTCACTTCTGCAATCAAAAATATGCCCGTCAACGGCGCATGCATAATGCCGCTCAACGCACCGGCCATCCCCGCTACCACAAAATTTGGAACATTTAGCTCGGCAATTCCAGTCAAGTTTACACCATAAGAAAATGCAAAGCCCAACAGACCTCCCATCACTAAACTTGGCCCAAATACCCCGCCATTTCCACCGCCATTTAATGTAAATAATGCAGCAAGGGATTTTCCAAATAAAGTCAATATCGTATAGCCCAAAACTACTAATCCCATATCCTTGTAGTCTGAGAACAAGCTGTTCTTAACAATCGAGTTAAACTGACCATTGAGAATCTGCTGAATGGTAATATAGCCCTCACCATACAGCGCTGGGAATACAAAAATCATCAGACCCAAGGCGATACCACTGACCCAAACTTTATTATAGGGATTCTTAATCTTAGAAAACCATTTCCCCACACTCCTGGAAACACGTGCAAAGTAAATCGTATAAAGCCCAATCAGCACAGCTAATAGCAAATAAAACAACAATGCCGAAACTTGCCAATCGGAATTGAACGTACTGAATAAGGGTTCATTATAAAGCACCCGAGAGACAACAGAAGCCAATGCCGATGAGATCAGCAAAGGAATGAACACTGGAATGGAAAATTCGGGAAGCAAGATCTCGATAGCAAAAATCATTCCTGCCAAAGGACTGTTGAAGGCGCCTGAAATTCCTGCTGCTGCACCACAAGCCAATAACATGGTAACTTCCTTATACTGCAATCCAAAGAAACGGGCGATATTAGAACCGATAGAAGAACCACCCAAAGCAACAGGAGCTTCCAAACCACAGGACCCGCCAAAGCCAACGGTAATAGCCGATGTCACCACCTGAGAATAAATATTGCTGGGATCCAATCGGCTGCCTTTCCGACTGATGGCATAAATAATCGGGGTAATCCCGTGCTCCATCTTCTTCCCTTTCAAAAATTTGCGAACAAAAAACACGCTGAGCAAAATCCCTATCAATGGAAAAATCAAGTAAACCGAGTATTTTACTTTCCAATCGATATCATCCTGTATAGTCGTTGCAATAAAATGGGTTAATCTTTTTAGCACAGATGCCATAATACCACCAACAATTCCAACCAAAAATGCGAGTATAATGATAAAGTTCCGGTTAGAAACTTTCTTCATCCGCCACTGATTGATCTGGTCTATTTTTTTAAAAAAACGTCTTTTGAGGTTTCTCATATCGTCCTATTGAAAGCTCAACACTTCCTTCTTCTTTTTTGTTTTGAATTTATCGGGTACTACGGCCAATATTTCTTTTTCTAAGGCCTGAATTGCATGTCTCTTTACAAAATTTTGCGTCGTCACCAATGATATCTCCCGTACTGGTTCCGGTGATTTGAAATAACGGATCCTATCCAATTGTTCATCGGAATAATCCCAAATCGACAACTCAGGCAATATCGTGATTCCGTCGTTGATATCTACCATACGTTTTAAAGTCTCTACGCTACCCGTATTATACTCAAATCGCCCTGTAAGATCTTGATTATGTTTATGATGACAAATATTAAGCACCTGACCGCGCATACAATGTCCCTCATTGAGCAACCAAAGTTTATCATCGGCAATATCATCACCACTCAGTATTTTTTTGGGAAACAGTGGGCTATTGGCTGAAATATAAGCGACAAAATTTTCGTAAAATAAGGGTGATTCCAAAATCCCCGGGTCATTTAAGGGAGTAGATAGCACACCACAGTCCAGAAGTCCGACCTTCAATTCATGCACAATCCGTTCTGTCGTATATTCCCAAATCTGCAATTGTAGCTTCGGATATTTCTCCATAAATGTGGTCAGCACATTCGGCAGTAAATAAGGTGCGATTGTCGGGATAACACCGACCCGTAGTGTACCCTCAATTTCCCCTTTTTTATCCTGTACAATCTCATTGATCTTTCGGCTTTCCGTCAATACCAATCGAGCTTGAAGAATAATTTTCTCGCCGATTTCTGTAGGAACAACAGGCTGTCGGCTCCGGTCGAAGATTTTTGCCCCTAAAGACTCTTCAAGTTTTTGTATTTGCATGCTCAACGTAGGTTGCGTGACAAAACATTTTTCTGCAGCTGCAACAAAACTTCGGTAGGTATCAACAGCTATAATATATTCCAGTTGGATTAAGGTCATCTTACTATCTTTAAAGCACAAAATTACGAATCCTGTCGTAAACCAATGTCAAATCCTTTATAATTAAAGTCAACAGGAGTATTTGGCCTGCCGATTATACAATAAATACCTTGCCAAAAAGGTCCAGTATATCCACTATTGTTACATTAGTTCACATAAAAAATCGATTTCATCAAAATGCTTTTCTTAAATTTGGAGATTTACAACAGTTGATAGTTAAAATCCTATGAAGTTTATAAATCGCACGACAATTGCACTAGCTCTATTCTTAACCATGGCAAACAGTCCTTATAGCAAGGCAAATCCCGATGAGGGAATGTTTCCATTGAGCGAATTAAATAGAGCTGGATTGAAGAAAGCTGGGTTAAAGATCAGTGAGAAAGATATCTACAATCCCGGTCAGGTCGGACTGGTAGATGCCCTGGTTCAAGTCAGTGGATGTACAGGGTCGTTTGTCTCAAACCGTGGTTTGATCATTACCAATCACCACTGCGCTTTTTCTGCCGTTCAACTTGCCAGTACTGCAATCAACAATTACTTAAAAAACGGTTTTGTCGCACAAAATCAAGAACAGGAAATTGAGGCAAAAGGATTAAAAATAAGAATTACCGATTCTTATGAGGATGTTTCCGCTAAAATATTAAATGCTGTCGCCAACATCAGTGACCCGGTAGAGCGTATCAATACGATTAAACGTAAACAACAAGAACTGGTTAAACAAGCGGAAAAAGAAGATCCCACGATTAAAGCTGAAGTATCGGAAATGTTTATCGGTAAAAGTTATGTCCTATTCCGTTATAGAACAATCGAAGACGTTCGTTTAGTTTATATTCCACGTCAAAACATCGGTGAATTTGGTGGAGAGACAGATAACTGGGTATGGCCACGCCACACCGGAGATTATTCTTTTCTGAGAGCTTATGTCGGCAAAAACGGAAAATCTGCACCTTATTCTAAAGACAACGTTCCTTACCAGCCCAAAAAACACCTTAAAGTCAATCCAAATGGTGTACGGGAAAATGATTTCACCTTTATCCTTGGTTATCCCGGAAAAACATTCCGACACAGACCAGCACAATATATTCAATATCAACAGGAATATCTTTTGCCTTACGTATCCAACCTGTATGATTTCCAAAATAAACAGATGGAGGAAGCAGGAAAAGACAATACCGATATCGCCTTGTCCTTGGCAACACGCATAAAACGTAATGCGAATGTATTGAAAAACTATCGTGGTAAACTCAAGGGCTTACGAGGAATCGACTTGCTATCGACAAAAAAACAAGAAGACGAAGCACTGGCGGCTTTTATCTTAAGTAAAGCCGAACTGAAAAACAAATATGGAAGTCTACTCACTGATATTGACGCCTATTATCAGCTGAGTGATCAAGATGCCCTGAAAGAGCTTTGGATCAATAATATTTACAATAGTACGAGCTTATTGAAAGTAGCCCGCGACCTAAACGTTCTGAAAACCAACTTAGCAAAGGAAAAATCTTCCCAAGCTGCCAAGCAGCTTTTCGATCTGAATATCGAAAAATTAAAAATCGCTGTTAAAGAAACCTACGAAAGCTGCAATAAGCAGGCTGATCAGCGTATTTTCTCCAGAATGTTGGAAGATGCCATCGCATTCCAAGGTAAAAATCAATTGGCTTCCATTCAGAAATTGCAATTTAATACGGGTACCGCACAAGAATTTGCAACAGAGATTATTCAGAACAGTAAACTTGGCGATCAAAATTACATACTAAATACTGTCTTGGCCAATGCCGATGCACTTCAGAAATTTGACGACAAATTATTGGATTTCCAGGGCAAATTGAACAATGATATTGTCCAGTTCGCTGCTGAACAAAAAAGACGTGAAGGGGTACTGAACAAATTAATGGGCGATTATGTCGCCGTCAAGGAAATTTTTCAGGCCAAAAACTTTATTCCTGATGCAAACTCAACCTTACGTCTGACCTATGGGCACATCAAAGGCTACTCTCCTGCTGATGCAACTTATATGAAGCCATTCACGACAATCGAAGGAATCATTCAAAAAGGAAATCTTGGATTAGCAGAATTTGACTATCCACAAGAAATCAAGACAGCTTACCTCAATAAGAATTTTGGTCCTTATCTTCAAAAAGATCTGGGATCTGTGCCGGTCAATATCTTATATGATATGGATACTACAGGCGGAAATTCAGGATCTCCAATAATGAATGCCAATGGTGAATTAATTGGTGTAAATTTTGACCGTGCTTATGACGCAACAATTAATGATTTCGCTTGGAACGAGAGTTACAGCAGATCCATCGGAGTCGACATTCGTTATGTCCTCTGGGTTGCCGATAAAATTGACAACGCGCATTTCATTCTGAAAGAAATGGGTATTTAATAGGGTCTAAACAAACTTCAAAAAATCCGCTACATCGAGAGATACAGCGGATTTTTTTGTTCATTAGGCTATTTTCTTTTCGCTAAGCGGGAAGATACTATGATCCACGATACTATGAGCCGAAAACTAGCCGTATATCAGAACCTATTCAACTCCTCACGTAGAATTTATCCGTATACTATTTTGCTCCTTGCAGTAAAGAGGAGAAAACAGTCTTCAAACGCAACAAGCCTGTTGTCAAGACTTCCCTTGAACAAGCAATGTTAAGGCGAATAAAGGCGTCACTCCCCTTGCCATACATCGCACCGACATTGACCTGTACATGTGTCTCGTCCAATAAGAGCTGCCCCAATTTTCGACTTGAAATCCCCAAAGCGGCGCAATCTACCCATACCAGATAAGTACCCTCCAAAGGAAGGACATGCAAAGCAGGCAGGTATTCAGCCATAAAGCCTTTCAAATAAACATAATTCGCATGAATGTAGCTTAAAGCTTGATCCAACCATTCCCCACCCGACTCATACGCTGCGATCAGGCCTGTAATTGCAAAGGGACTTATGCTACTTATCTCGTTGGCTAAGAAAGCCTGCTGCACTTTCCTTCTGAGTTCAGGATCGGCTACGAAGACCGTAGCGACCTGGAGTCCTGCCAAATTAAAGGTTTTACTCGGTGCTACACAGGTAATCGAATTCGCCAAAAAGGCTGCACTGATGCTCCCAAAAGGAATATGTGTATGGCCCTCAAATACCAGATCGCAATGAATTTCATCCGAAATGACTAAAACCCGGTGCCGCAAACAGATTTCACCGAGACGTTCAAGCTCAGCTCTAGTCCAAACACGGCCAGCGGGGTTATGTGGGCTACATAAAATAAATAACTTGACTTTCGGATCACTTGCTTTATATTCAAAATCTTCAAAATCAATGGCATACTCACCATTGCGGTAAATCAAGTCATTGGAAACCACCTCAGCTTGATTGCGTTCTATTGAGGAAAAAAAACAATGATATACAGGCTCTTGAACCAAAACCTTGTCACCGGGTGAGGTAAATGCGCTAACCAAAGCCGAAAGCGCCGGTACGACACCGATCACAGGAAGGATCCATTCTGGCTGAAGTACAAATTTATGCCGCTGCGAAGACCAGCTCATAACCGCACTGTAAAAAGCAGCTGGAATAGTGGCATACCCATATACAGCATGTTGAACCCGCTGCGCAAGCGCATCCACAACAGGTTGTGCAGCTGGAAAGTCCATATCCGCAACCCAGAGTGGAATCAAATCGTCATAATCATGTTGATTCCATTTGACCGAATCGGTACCACGACGAACAATCGTTTTATCAAAATTATAGATCATACAGCAATTTACTCAAAATTAGGCTGCATTTGTAATAAAAGCCCAATAAAGTAAAAAGGATGAACAAGAAAGCGGATCAGATGGATATGGCACAGGAATAGCTCGGACTAAATACAATAAAAAATCCAGTATGCCTAGATAAGCAGAAAGCGTTATCTTTACAGAAAATAGTAGGACAACTATGGCCAAAAATAACTTTTCATTTCGTGCTAGATTAAAGAGTTTTCACTATGCCTTCAGTGGGCTAAAAACAGCCTGGCAGGAAGAACATAATTTCAGGGTGCATTGTATAGCGGCCATTATTGCCATAACCCTGTCATTTGTGCTTCACATAAGTACCCACGAATGGATTGCTGTACTCTTTTCCATTGGTTTTGTATTTGTCTGTGAATTGTTAAATACCGCATTGGAAAATATAGCCGACTTTATCTGTCCTGAAGATAATCCAAACATAAAAAAAATTAAAGATATTGCCGCAGCGGCAGTGATGATCAGCAGCATCACTGCGCTATTGATCGGCCTCTTAATTTTTATTCCCAAGCTGATCTCATTGGCCCTTCGCTAAATTTTCTAAGGCGAATTTCTCATCAAAAGCTATCTTTTTAGGATCGGCAAAAGTCATTTTTCCAGCCTTCTCCTCCATCGTACCATAACCTTCCAGTGCACGCTCCTTGGATAGTTTAAATATTACCTGGCGGACGGATTCCTGTCCCTCAGAAGAAAAAGTATAATCGGCAGTTAAAATATCCCCCTTCAATACACCATCAATATGTCCCTTATTACGATCTTTTTCCTTCCAGGCATAGCTTAGATCACCCTGTACCTTTTCTCCATCAACAGTGATTGATAATGAAATGGTATCGCCATTTTTAAGGTATTGATACGTACTCTTTCCAGTAAGAAACCTCCCGGTATCCAAAGGTTGAGTACTCTGAACAGTGTCATTGAGTTTCGTGGAAGCATCCTGTTTTTTTTGTTCCTGATGGCAAGCAGCACAACACAGCAACACTATAAATCCAAAATTTATTATTCTCATCGTGTTTTTTTTGTTTGATAGTATAGATAGCAATTCAAAAGAAATTTTGTTTTAAATAACTAACATTTAAAAATTTAAAATTCAGAAAACAAAAAGCAAGCAAATATTGTTTATAAGTTAGATAGCACTCGGCTATTTTAGCACGATATAAGCTATTAAAAATAAACAATTTAGTAACAATAAAATTATTGCTAGCTTATTGTAAAGCTAATTTTTATTAGTAAATTGTACTCTATAAAATTCAGGAATTCTTAACCAATATTAGTATGAAAGATGTAAGCTTTAAGAAATTTGATAGTGGATGTACATCACTCACAAAATTGTCCATTGAAACAGACTTGGCTATTATTGTTAAAGAGCAAGTTACCATTTCTTCCGAATCCAAAGTTGAAAAACTCAGACGCTGTAAAGAAGAATTACTTAAAAGTCTTTGGTTTGTTCAACGTCAATGTTGAGATAACATTTTCCTCCAAATTTCGACTATCCGCTGATCAGCATATTATGGTCTGACAGCCACACATTCAAGTCACTTTTAACACAAAACAAGCCCCTCCGCTGTTATGCTTCGAGGGGCTTTTAACATGTTTAACAATTCGAATATCACAAGTGATTAAAGCGATTTCAAATGTTTATAGTTCGACTTAATGGTATCCCATACTTCTTCGAAATTACCCGACAACATTAATTTTGCCATACTTTCTGTCATCCCTTTCATTTGACTGAAGGATATCTTGGGCGGCATAGCCAATGCATTGGGATTGGTAAATATATCGATCAGGACAGGCTCATCCGTCATACCAAGAGCTTCAGTGATAACAGCATCCACTTCTTGGGGCTGAGTGACCGTAAATGCGCGTATTCCCATCGCTTGAGCGATCATCGCAAAATCTGGATTGACCATATTGGTTTCCTGATCTTTCAGACCTGATACCTGCATTTCCAATTTAACCATACCAAGTGCACGGTTGTTAAAGACGATGATTTTAATCGGTAAGTTATATTGTTTTATTGTTGCGAGATCCCCCAACAACATGGATAGTCCCCCATCACCACAAAAAGCAATAACCTGACGTTCAGGATGTGTCAATGCCGCTCCAATAGCCATTGGCATGGCATTAGCCATAGACCCATGGTTAAAAGACCCCAGCATGATACGATCCTTTCGCTGATTAATATAACGTGCTCCCCACACACAGCACATCCCGGTATCAAGCAGAAAAATCGCATCATCACTCGCTTTTTGATCAATGGTATGCGCAACAAATTCAGGCTGTATCGCGCATTCACTGCCCGAATCGTCCACATAAGTCATGAGATCTTCCTTGACCTTTGCATAAGAAGCAAGCTGCTTCTCCAGAAATTTTGTATCCGAACGCGCTTCCACAAAGGGTAATACTGCTTTTAAGGTATGCTCGATATCCCCCACAAGCCCATAGTCTACGATGGACCTGCGCCCAAGCTTTTCACCTTCAATATCAATCTGGACAATGGTTTTGTTGGTCGGTATAAAATCTTTATAAGGGAAATCAGTCCCCAAAAGTAAAATAAGATCCGAATGGTGCATGCTTTGAAATGCGGACGCCATGCCCAAAAGTCCGGTCATGCCGATTTCATTGGGATTGTCGCGTTGAATATCCAACTTTGCTTTAAATGAATAACCCACCGGCGCATGGATCTTTTGTGATAACGCTACAATTTGCTCCTGTGCTTTCTTGGCTCCCATACCACAGAACAAGGTTATCTTTTCTGCTTGATTGATATATTGGGCTAAACGCCCAATTTCCATCTCCGAAGGTTTAATTTGCGGCTCGGTAAAAAACACCTTGGTTGAGGTATTCATTTGAACCGCTTCCATTTCTGAGACATCACCAGGCAAACCGATAACCGCCACATCCCGTTTAGAGATAGCCTGTTGTAATGCATTTTGCACCATACGTTGCACCTGCTCGGGCCGGGTAATCATTTGATTATAGCAAGAACAATCGTCAAACAACTTGATTGGATTGGTTTCTTGAAAATAATCGGTTCCAAATTCGTATGTAGCACAGGTTGATGCGATCACAAGCATGGGTACCCGAGTTTTGTGTGCTTCATAAACGCCATTAATCAGATGCACATGTCCTGGTCCACTGCTTCCCGCACAACAGGCGATCCCGTGCAAATCAGCCTCTGCCGTTGCGGCAAATGCTCCCACTTCCTCATGTCTTACATGGATCCATTGCATCGTTCCATCTGCATGAACAGCTTCGTTGAAAAAATTTAAACTATCGCCCGTTACGGCATAAATACGCTGAATTCCCGCTTCCTTTAAAAGACCCACAATCTGGTGTGCTACATTTTTCATACCTATACTATAATTTAAGATTTTGTGACAGCGACCTTATACAAATTATGTTATCGCCACTTAATAACAACAATAATTTAGCGTAATGGTTTGGGATATTACCTGAACAATACAGTATTAGCCAAGCGTATAAAATGATCGCATGTGCAAGGGTAGCCTCGACGGGAAGCAAGGATATACTGCGCCGAAAATTTCAGCCAACAATCCGCTGCACTTAAAATAGAAAAAGATTGTAATCAACAAAAAAGCTGTTTCAAATTGATTGAAACAGCTTTTTTAAAATTATAGACTTAATAAATCCTTAGTTGATTTGTCGCGACAATTCATCGACAAAACGCTTCGCATCATTGAGATCTTTGTTCCAGTCCGCATAGCGTTTAGCGGTATTCAATTTTGCAATTTTTGCATTTAGCTTCGCTAGGTTAGCTTGATCTTTTGACTTCTCCAACTTTGCTTTAAGAATGCCGACTTTGGTATAATCTTGAATACCTTCCAACATACGCTCATAACGGATAGAGCTTCTTCCTTGTGGATAAACAATATAGGTGTCTCCTGCTGGCCAGGTACGGAACCTTGAATCATGCAGCGGATCTTTGACCCAGGAGTTAAACGCCCAACGCAATGCTCCATCGAAGCCTGCCGCTAGCGCATACCAAGCCATATAGGTGGATTCTGCTGGATCCGAGAACGTAAATTGATTTGGAAATTCGTCCGAACAACACACATAAAATGTCGTAATATATCCTTTTTTGCGTCGTTCAATCAAATCATTCTGGTCAAATGGATCTCCGGCGGCAACGCTGATATCGGTACTTTTATGATAACGTTGGTAGCTTTTGTGATTATCTGCAAAAGCAACCCCAAACTCAGGCGCTACTTTTTCCAACAATGCTATGGCTGGATCCATTTCTTCACGACCTCTTTCATCCATGGCGATATTGGTAATCTTCAACCAGCCCTTTGCGTTGACATGCTTGCTAAAATCCTTTAGGAAAGGCGTCCATAGTTCCTCGAATATAGCTGTACCGGGCTTCGCAATAACATTGACCAGTTCATTTTTGCTCTCATCAAAATAATGTACCTCGTTATTCCATGGTAAAAGCGAATAGCAGTTGATCTGTTTGTTGACCCCTAGATCCATCATAAAGTTTACCCACCGATCAAAAACAGTATAATCATAGGTCCAGGAACCGTCTTTTGCCTTCTTCCAGGTGATCATATCCGCATAGGGATCATAGGTCTGTACGTTCCAGGCATCCTTATTCAAGGTTGCTGTAATGACCTTCTGCCCTGCAGCTGCAAGTTGTTTCATGGTAGGCTTCAACGCTTCAAAATGCTCATCGCTCCACATCTTCACATTATTGACGCGGGCAACTGCCGAAGGGTGTTGCCATTGATCCAAATGATAAGTCCACTGGGATGCAGGTGGCAGCACATGATTTTGCACATTGACCGTAAGTTGTAACTGTTCCTTTACCTGACCATTTTGCTTAACCGAAATCGTCGTTTTATATTGTCCAGCAGCAGCTTCCTTGGGAACCTTTACTGTAATCCATACAGGACGGACTTTCTTAGCTTCAAGGTCATAGCTTTTCAGATCATCCAACATATCTGCCGAGAGAGAAGCTTTAAAATCTTCTGGTTTACGATGGCCACAACCACTTGCAAATTCGTCAGTCATAACATAACGAACAAAACGTGCTTGTACCGCATCGCTACCGATCACCTTGCCTGTTGTAGACTTTAATTCACTTGCCGATACAGCAACATCTGCTGCGGCAGCACTGGTCCATAACAATACTTGCGCCGATACCTGCTCACCTTTCCAGGCATCCACAGTCGCCGTACGTTGTGTTGTCAGATTTGGATTAACAGATTTGGGATAACGTTTGTCTATCGATACAAACGAAGCATGTAGACCGGCTTTAACATTCGACCAGTTGGATAAAGTATCCTTTGTGGGATCGGCCATTTCAGTAAATGTTGTCCCTGTAGCAAAACGCTGCTGGGAAAATCCCGGATTACTGCCACAAAATAGCATACAAGCCAGGGCAATAGAAGAATAAATTGTAGTTTTAGGCATAACAGTTATAATTAACAAAACTTTAGCGAAGCTGCCAGCAGCGATGGATTCACAATCGCATCGTTCTTTTTTCCGCCTAGGAGCGGGTGCTCAAAGAAAAAAGGCAAACAACTTCTGTTTGCCTTAAAAATACTAAAATTTTATTTATCGATAACTAACTTTGTTCAAAAATTTCAGAAAGTGCTGTATAGAGCTCGGGATGATTCTGCTTAAATTTTTCTGGATTCTCAAAAAAATACTCCGAGGCAACTGCAAAGAACTCTGCCGGATTGGTCATGCCATATACATCGATATCAGATTTATTTTCTTTTATCTTGGTAATTTCTTCCCGTATCAGATTCATAAAAGGAATGACTGAAGCTTTATCCATCAAATGTGTGGGAATGCCATCCACTGTGCCATCGGTTTTATCAATCAGATGCACAAATTCGTGTATCGCTGTATTCTGTCCATCCTTTGGATTCCTAAACCCATACTCCAATGCCGATTTAGACAATATCATTTGTCCGTTCATGGCTCCCTCACCCACCATACCCATAATATTACGGTCAGCATGGCCTTCAAATTCATAGGCTGTATTAAATTGGGAAGGATAAACCATAATATTGGTCAAATTGGGATAAGTCCATTTCTTAAAGGCAAATATTGGTATAATTGCACTGGCAGCAATCATCATATAATCTTTCAGCTCAACCACTACCCCCACACCTTCAATCTTGACCGTATCCAAAAATTTTAAACAGCGGGTTTCAAATTCCACTTTGTCCGCAGTGGACAGATTGCGGTAATAGGCAACTTCTTTTTCTAGAATTTCTTTGCCTTCGTCGCTCAATACACGTTTAATGGCTTTGCTATTTTTGGCCGTGCGATTTAACAGGTAATAAACAACATAAATGGTTACTGGTATAAGCAGTACAATGAATAGTTTTCCTAGCATATTATTTGATCTGTATCCATTTGGGATCCCGAGCTTGCAAATTACGCAAAAAGCCTTTAAAATGTGAGGTTCCAAATAAGATTAAAATCTTTTGCTGTGGAGCGTCAGCAACTAACGAAGCTAGGTTCTCTTCCCTTTTTTTCATGACAAATTCTTTATCAAATTTGTTTTTTAATGCTGCTTTTATAGGTTTGCAGGAATAAGGTTCCTGGAGCGGTGTTTTGTAATCACAATCATCCAGGTTGATCGCACCATACAGGTATTCAAACTCGTCAAGCAATTTGTTTTTGGGAATATCCGCATTCACCGCCGTTTCATAATTCACCAGAAAAAAGGAATAATCGGGCTGACTAATGATTCGCTGCCCCAGTTTACGGTACATGGGCGCCCGAAGAACCCGGGAGGTATCACCCGGTATTTCAATACATTGCTGCAACCCTAGCCGATTACCAGTAAGCTTTCTAAATTTGCGGTCATACAGATCACGTTGTGCCGCACTATCCACCTGATAAGCGATGCTTTCATAAAAAACAACATAGCCCGAATGTTGAAGAGAATCTACAGCACGCTGGATTTGATCATAGTACACACGCGTACCCAGATGCCGCATTGGAATGTAAACGACTGTTCGATTGCCGTTACGAAGTTCAAATCTACGCGAGGCATCACGCAAGACACCACTACCTTGAACCATCAATGAGGTATCACAACCTACAAAGACAAACAGTATAAAAAAAAGGGAGATAACCTGTCTCAATTGCATACGATTTCACTATATTAAAATGCTCTTTGCTAGCAAAGATAGTACCATGAAACAATTATTGCTCTCTGCCCATAAATTGAGCCTGTAGATTAGCCGTATTTCGCGATACTTCCATTAGAATAACTTGCATTGATAACAATATATTATCTCCCTTGTTCTATAAATTTTATAGGCTTGTCAATCCTATTGTTGTTCCGTTTGGAATAACTGCATTTTTTTTGATAACAACAATGCCGTCACAAATGGTATAAGTGGGATGATTGGCATTCAGCAAATGAGGTCCGCCATTGATCCGTACATCGTTACCGATACGACAATTTTTATCCAAAATAGCATTCTCAATATAACAGCGTTCTCCAACGCCCACCACAGGTATATTTTTCCGCTTTGCATCCTCCATATCGACGAGATCCTCATAATAGTCAGACCCCATCATATATGTACCGCGCACCACAGATCCTGTACCAATCCGCGAACGAACACCCACGACGGAACGGTCTATTTTATCTGCTTGGATAATACAGCCATCCGAAATGACAGAATTGATTAATGTTGTACCCGAAATTTTAGAAGGCGGCAACATCCTTGGACGGGTGAAAACCGTATTTTTATCAAACAGATTAAAGGCCGGAATATTATCAGTCAAACCAATGTTGGCCTCATAGAAAGAACCTATGGTACCGATGTCTGTCCAATAGCCCTCAAATTGATAGCTAAGCACCCTATTCGTATCAATTGCATCGGGAATAATTTCTTTTCCAAAATCCATTCCGCGATTCTCTTCCAGCATACGTTTCAGGACGCCTTTTGAAAAAACATAAATACCCATTGAAGCCAGGTATTCCCTACCCTCACCCTTTAAATGATCGCTCACTTCTGAACTCCAGTCCACCAGCTGCTCACTATTCGGCTTCTCAATAAAAGAGGTAATGTGATTCTTTTCATCCGATTTCAGTATTCCAAAACCAGTGGCATCTTTGGCGTTTACTGGAATAGTCGCAATGGTCAGGTCGCCTTCGTTTTCGACATGAAAGTCAACCAGGGCATCAAAATCCATTTGATACAGCTGATCACCCGATAAAATCAGTACATAGTCATAATCAATACTAGCCAGCTTCCGAAACGATCGCCGCACGGCATCTGCCGTACCCTCGAACCATTTATCGCCATCATTGGTCTGTTCAGCAGCCAGGATATCAACAAAGCCCTTACTAAAAATACTAAAGTTGTAGGTATTCTTAATGTGGGAGTTGAGTGACGAAGAATTGAATTGTGTCAACACAAAAATCTTGTTAAAACCCGAATTAAGACAATTCGAGATGGGAATGTCCACCAAGCGATATTTCCCGGCAATGGGAACCGCTGGCTTAGACCGTTGATCGGTCAATGGATACAGACGTGAGCCCCTTCCTCCGCCCAAGACGATAGCTACTACATTATGACGTGACATATCAAATTACATTATTTGGTTATATAGACTTATATACTTCGCTGCAGATTTATCCCAAGAAAAATCCAACTGCATCATTTTACGTTGATTCTCCTCAAACTGCTTTTTACTGTCGTAAAAATTTATAGCTCGAACAATCGCTGCACTAATTTCAGTGATTGTCAAACTATCAAAACCTACACCGTAACCATCATTTTTCAGATCGATTACCGTATCTTTTAATCCCCCCACCTGATGCACGATCGGCAATGTACCGTACTTCATCGCATAGAGCTGATTAAGCCCACAGGGCTCAACACGGGAAGGCATTAAAAGAAAATCCGCACTGGCATAAAGCCAATGGGCAAGGTTTTCATCATAACCAAAGAACACATCAAAATTATCAATTCCATCATCGACGAGTGATTTCACACGCGACTGGATCGCTGGGTCTCCGGCACCCAGTATAAATATACTTAATCTATCGCGATATTTCTCCGTCAAATCCAAAATTATCTCCGGTAGTAAATCCGCTCCTTTTTCTGTTGCAAATCGGCCGATAAAAACAAGCAGTGGTCGATCTGGATTGATTTTATACTGCTTCGCCAAAGCCTCCTTATTTTTCAATTTGCCGGAAAAAGCTTGTACAACATCATAGTTTTCGAACAAGGTATAATCAATTTTGGGATCCCAGATTTCCCAGTCAATTCCATTGACAATACCGACAGATTTATTTCGCTCATCATAAAATAGATGCTGTAAGCCATTTGCTTCCACATAGAGCTCTTCCAGGTAACCTTCAGATACCGTTGTGTAAGCATCGCAACATTTAATTAGGGCCGCAAGTGGGTTAATTAAACCATCCCAGTCCAATAATCCCCATTTCCAGCTATCGAAAGCAGGCAACAGAATGGCTTTGCTCCAATGTGTCCAGCCCTGATATTGCCCATTGTGCACGGTGGCTACCGTTTTAACATCGGCAAGAAAATTATAGTCATTGCTATACTTCATCAAAAAAGGCATCAAACCGACATGATGGTCGTGGCAATGCACAATATCAGGTACTATAGCTTTATCCTTAAACCAAGCCAATACAGCATGTTGAAAGGCGATAAACTGTTCGCCTTCATCCGGATAACAATACACCTCCTGCCGATCGAGTTTTCCTGGAATCTTGACTAAATAAAGCTCAAATCCCAGTATATTGTCTGCTTCCTTATAAACAATATAGTTCAACAATTCAGATCCTTGATAAAAAGTACCCTCGTGAACGACAGTAAAAGTATGATCCCGAACAAATGGTCGGTCATACCAGGGCATGACAACCGCCGCTTCCCAACCGAGTTTGGTCTGATATTTGGGCAATGCCCCAACGACATCCGAAAGGCCACCAACTTTGGCGACCGGATAACATTCAACACTCAAGTGAAATACTTTCATTCGAATAAGTTCTATATTTTATCTCTTTCAAAGGCAAAAAGCGACCTTCCTACTATTTATTACAACAAATTTACCGAACCTGAAAATTGAGGCCAGATCCGTATTTTATAACTCAACTTATTCTTGTGCATCATCAAATTTTCGAGAAACATATTATACAGGTGTACGTTCTCCCTGCTTCACCGGATTTACATCCTTTAGTTCCTTCTTCCTTTTGAGGATATAGCCTCCTAGAGGAGGCAAATGAAGTTGTGCAGACTGTACTTGGTTCATCCAATGCAGGTGCTCACTATGGACAACGGGATGATGTATACCTGAACCGAAATAGGTCAAATCATCCGAATTCAGCAGCACTTCCCATTCACCGGCGTAAGGTAAACCAATACGGAAATGTTCCCGAACAACAGGCGTTAAGTTAAGTACAACAACCGTATCATCCCAGGAGTCAAATCCCTTTCGCCAATAGACCACAATCGAATTTTCACGATCACCGGCATCTATCCATTCGAAACCTGCAGCATCGAAAGCCTTTTGGTAAAGACTTGGTTGAGCTTTATAAACCGCGTTCAGATCGGCTACAAATCTTTTCATACCCTGATGGGGCGCAAACTCCAAAAGATGCCAATCAAGCGATTGGTTTACATTCCACTCCGAAGTCTGCCCAAATTCACCGCCCATAAACAGCAATTTTGTTCCCGAAAAAGTATACATAAAGAGATACAAAGCTCTCAAGTTGGCAAACTTTTGCCATTCATCGCCTGGCATCTTATAAATTAGGGACTGCTTTCCGTAAACGACCTCATCATGTGACAACGGCAGCATAAAATTTTCATGGAAAGCATATACTGTCGCAAAGGTGAGTCGATCATGATGATAACTGCGATTAACTGGATCCTCTTTAAAGTAATCCAACGTATCATGCATCCAGCCCATCATCCATTTCATTCCGAACCCCAATCCACCAGCATACGTTGGCCGACTGACACTCGGCCAAGAAGTAGATTCTTCGGCGATTGTCTGCACATGTGGAAAATGTCCGTAAACGGCTTCGTTCAGCTCTTTTAAAAATTGTACCGCTTCGAGATTCTCATTTCCTCCAAATTCATTGGGAATCCACTCGCCTGCATTTCGACTATAATCCAAATACAACATAGAAGCTACCGCATCGACCCGAAGTCCATCGATATGAAAACGATCCAACCAATAAAATGCATTACTGATCAAAAAAGAACGTACTTCATTTCGCCCATAGTTAAAAATGTAGGATTGCCAATCGGGATGAAACCCTTTCCTAGGATCTTCATGCTCGTATAAGCCCGTGCCATCAAAACGATAAAGACCATGTGCATCACCAGGAAAATGCGAAGGAACCCAATCCAACAATACGCCTATCCCGGCGGCATGCAGCTCCTCAATCAGATACATGAGATCTTGTGCCGAACCATAACGCGAACTCGCCGCAAAATAACCTGTTATCTGATATCCCCAAGAAGGATAATAGGGATGCTCCATTAAAGGCATAAACTCCACATGCGTGAAATTCATTTCCTTCACATAAGATACAAGTGCCACGGCTATTTCCCGATAATTGAGCAACGTATCCGGACTTTCGGGATCCCGCGACCAGGACCCTAAATGGACCTCATAAACGGACCAGGGTTGATCCAGCCTATTTTTAACGACACGCTCCTGCATCCATTGCTTATCCTGCCACTCGTACCAGGTCGAATGAACAACGGAAGCAGTCTTTGGGGCAACTTCCCACCGAAAGGCAAAAGGATCACCTTTCTCGAGTTGCTCACCAGTATAGGTCTGGATAACATATTTATATGTCTCTCCATTGCCAAGCCCCGGAATAAACCCTTCCCAGATTCCGCTACCATCCCAGCGCACAAAGAGCGCGTGATGCTCCTTATCCCAAAAATTGAAGTTGCCGGTTACGGAGACGGATTTTGCATTTGGAGCCCAAACCGCAAAATAAACGCCTTTTTCACCGTTGACTTCCAGTTCGTGCGAACCGAACTTTTCGTATAATTTGAAGTGCTTACCCGACTGGAATAAGGCGACATCAAATTCAGAAAAGAGACTATGCGGAATTACTTCATTGGCCATGTTTAACCTTCTATCAATATGTTATCAAATTCTCGTGCGACATTAATCCAATACCGCCCCTTTTCATCTACTTGTACTTTTGTATCAATACCATCGGTCTTCACCTTCTTCACTTGAAAAGGCAGGCCGATCAACTGTAGTTTATATTCTTCGTATCGCTCTGTAAAAAGCCCATCTCTGGTTTGTTTGATCGACAAGGATTCTTTGAGCCCTGAAACCGTAAAACATTTTTCAAGATAAATATCTTGTTCATACGCAAAGGTGTCGCCATGATCTGAATACACATACGAACGGGTTACACCTTCAGCGAAGTAAACATTGAGCTGTAGCTCCTCTATTTTCTTTTCACCAGTATATTGCATCACCGGGTATTCAGGTATAACAGATCCTCCGCGAATGAAAATCGGCATTTCATCAATCGGAGTAGCGATGGTATGTTCCTTACCGCCCACGTAGATTTCATTATTGAAATAATAGAACCAAGTGCCCTCGGGTAGATAGACAATCTTGCTTTTTTGTCCTGGCTGCAATACCGGGGACACCAATATTTTATCCCCAAAACAGAATTCCTCCTCGCGTTGCCAGTTAGTCGGTATATGCTGCTCGACCATGGAAATTGGACGTAATATTGGAAAACCATACTTGGTCTGCTCCCAAAAACAGGTATAGATATACGGCAACAACTTATACCGGAGTTCGATAAATTTCCGGTTGATCTTTTCCCAATCCTCCCCAAAACTCCAGGGCTCACGATCGCGGGTATCGCCGGCAGAATGCACACGCATAAATGGCGAGAAAACGCCAAATTGCATCCATCGCGTAAATAACTCACCGTCCGGTTCGCCCGTAAATCCACCGATATCCGTTCCGCAGAAGGACATACCCGAAGTGGATAGACGCTGTAATTGCAAGGTCCCCAACTTGAGGTGTTCCCAACTCGCCAGATTGTCGCCGGTCCAAACCGAAGAATAGCGTTGTGTACCCGCATAAGCCGCTCGGGTAATGGTGAATGGGCGCTTGTTTTTATACAATTTCTTTAAGCCATCATACGTTGCCCGAACCATCTGCATGCCATAAACATTGTGTGCCTTGCGATGTGAACCCCGATGGCCATCGTACTGGTGACGTACATCGTCGGGGAATGTTCCGCGGCCAAATACCGCCGGCTCATTCATATCGTTCCAGAAGCCTGCAACACCATCTTCCACAAGCCCCTGGTATAATGTACCCCACCATTGGCGAACCTCCGGATTGGTAAAATCAGGAAATTGACAACGTCCGGGCCACACAAATCCTTCCATAAAATAATCGTCCCCTCGACGACAAAAATACCTGTTTTCTTTCCCTTCCCTGAACACCCAGTAGTTCTCATCAACCTTAATACCCGGATCGATCATCACCACGGTTTTAAAACCATCATTGGCCAAATCGCTGATCATATTTTTAGGATTTGGGAAATACTGCTTATTCCAGGTAAAACAGCGGTATCCTTCCATATAATCGATATCAAGATAAATAGCATCACATGGAATCTGTCGCTTCCGAAACTCCTCTGCCACCTTCCGGACATTCGCTTCGGGATAGTAACTCCAACGACACTGGTGGTAACCAATTGCCCACAAGGGTGGCAGGTAATGCGTACCTGTCAACGTATGATAACGACGGATAACATCGATAATATGCGGCCCGTGTATATAGTAGTACTGCAGTTCACCGCCTTCGGACCAAAAGCTTGTTTTTCCCGGATCTTCCGCCGCGAAATCAAAATACGTTTTAAAAGTATTGTCAAAGAATATGCCGTACGCTTCACCATCTTTTAAACCAATATAAAACGGAATAGTTTTATAAAGTGGATCCTGATCATAAGCAAAAGCATAAGTATCTGAATTCCAGTTTTTAAGTCTTTTACCTCTCAGATTCAATTTAGTGGCCTTGTCCCCTAGTCCATAAAAAGCTTCATTTTCAAAGGCCACTTTCGTGCTATATACATAGTAACCTCCAAAATCGGGATTTTCCTCCCAGTGCATCGGTGCCAAATCAGCGTTAAACAGCTTACCTGAACGATCAGCAAAAGAAATCAAAAAGTCACTCTTATTGATCTTACAAGAAATTGTATTCGTATGAACCAGATAATGGTCAGTCTCTTCCTTACATTGATGTATACTAACACGGTGATCTTTCTTGGCCAAGGCATAGGAGAAATCCTCCAAAAAAGTCCCTTGTGGAGCCAGCCGCACCCTGACAATCTCGTCCGTGACGATCTTGATTTCTACCTTGGCTTTGCCGTCAGAAAAATAATAGGACTTATCGTTTTGATTGTGGGCTACTATGGTTTCAAGGTATTTCTTTTCAATTTTAGGTAAATCCAATACCGGATTATTCACATGATGCATACTCTCCAAAGTACCATCATTTTCCTCCTCATTTAGTGTGGTTTGATTTAGGTTGTCGTCTTCAAGCATAGTTGTAATATGTTAAAAAGTTTCTGAAGGCTTAATTCCTCTTTAAGATAGAAAATTAATCCTGCGCTGACAACAAAACACAAAAAAAAATCCCGCCTATTGGGATAGACGGAATTTTTTTCAATACCTGTGGATAAACTTCTACAGCTTACTTAATGAAATGCGCACGAAGCATCCAAGCCATCTTCTCATGCTTTTCTAATAATCCGACCAAAAAGTCCTCCGTTCCATTATCTGCCGTTCCTTCAACTACGGAAAGATCGGCACGAATTGACATCGCTATAGATTCATGGTCAGCCAACAATTCCTTATAATAGGACTGACTGTCGGTTTTTTCTGAAGTAGACTCCGTTAAACGAGTCAATTTCAAATATTTATCAAAGGCACCTACCGCATAATGCCCTAAAGTACGTACACGTTCTGCGACTTCATCGATCACTTCAGCTAGTTCATCGTATTGTGATTCCAAAAATAAGTGAGCAGCATGAAAATCCGCACCTTCCACATTCCAATGCGCGTTGCGCGTTTTCATGTAGATAATGTGTTCATCTGCCAACAGCACATTTAGCAACTTTGCAACTTTTTTCAAGTCCGCATCTTTAATTCCAATTGAAGTTTTCATATGTATATTCTTTTGTTAACTATATGTTTTAAATGCTTAGTTAAATTTACCCAAAAATGCGGTAAAAACCAAATAAAAAGCCACTCAAATTCACAATAATTACCTCAACCCATTATACCAAAACCGACTTGCATTTCGTATAGCTGCGAAAGGTTTGCTATACCGAAAAAATGAAAATACCGAAGCTGCACCGACCTTGATCTTTGTCGACAGCAATAAAACCTAAACAGTACCTTATATACGAAACATTTTAAACAAAAATCGATCAATCTATTATTTAAAGCACATAATGTTGTATTTTTGCGGACATCTTTATTTTGAGGGAGCGCTGCGGACAAAATGGACAACAATACATATTTTCATCAATTCAAACAGGATATTTCAGCTATTGAACTTCCGAAACGATTTACTTTTCCATTTTGCTATGAACCGCACCCCCTTGCCGTCACCGCCGCACAAGAACTCCAACACTACATCGAAACCCAAAGTGATTGGACCCACAATTTTGGCCTAGACGCCGCCGTTGAGGGACTCGCTATTGGAAAAATGTTCGGTGTTCTGGTTGTCAAAAACCAACACAATGAGCTGGGCTACCTTGCCGCTGTTTCGGGAAAACTGGCCGGGAGCAACAAACACCGGCATTTTGTACCCCCCATCTTCGATATGTTGGAAGAAAACAGTTTTTTCCTAAACGAAGAGGTGCATCTCAATACGCTGAACCGAAAAATAGAAAATCTTGAAACAAGTGAAGAGCTAGCAAATGCTCAACGTAATCTTGGTCTATTAAAAAACGGATGGGATAAATCACTCGATGAGCTAAAATCGAAATTGAGAATTCAAAAGAAGGAACGCAAAGAAACCCGGACAAAATTAAAGGTCAGTTTATCGGATGCGGAGTATGAATTATTGATGGAAGACATGCGAAGCCAGAGTTTAAAAGACAAACAACAGCTTCAACGCTTTCAATATGAAATGCATTTGGCCCTGGAAACAGAAAGTAACCATTTAAACCAGTTGCTATCGACGATTACTGCGCTAAAAGAGGAACGCAAAATGCGCTCGGGAAATCTTCAAAAACAGCTTTTCGAACAATATAATTTTCGCAATGCGAAAGGGCAACACAAAAATGTAGTGGGCATATTCGATGAATTTGACCGCACAACACCGCCTGCCGGATCGGGGGAATGCGCAGCGCCAAAATTGCTGCAATATGCTTATGAAAACCAGTTAACACCCCTTGCTTTGGCCGAATTTTGGTGGGGCTGCTCACCTGCATCTGAAATACGCAGGCACAAAAACTACTACCCTGCCTGCCGCAAAAAATGTGAACCGATTTTAGGGTATATGCTCGAAGGCTTGGTCGTAGATCCCAATCCCATGCAACAGGAAACGACTTTGGATATAGCACTTCCTCAAATTTACGAAGATGAGGATATCATCATCATCAACAAACCGGCCGAATTTCTGTCTGTCCCGGGAATATATGTAAAGGATTCGGTCTACAACCGTATTCTTCAACGCTACCCAAATGCGGGACCGATTATTATCCACCGCCTGGACATGTCTACATCCGGCTTGTTGGTTGTTGCCAAAAACAAAGAGGCCCATAAATTTATTCAAGATCAATTTATACAACATACCATCAAAAAAACATACATTGCTTTACTGGATGGTATTATCGAAGCCGCATCGGGCTTGATCGACCTCCCACTTCGCGTAGATCTGGATGATAGACCCCGGCAAATGGTCTGCTACACGTATGGCAAGCCAGCGCAGACAAAATGGGAAAAAATTGCGATAGCGAATAATCAAACGAGGGTCAGGTTTTACCCCTTGACTGGCCGCACCCACCAGCTTCGCATGCATGCCGTACATCCAAATGGCCTAAATACACCTATCGTTGGTGACGATCTCTATGGCAGAAAAGCCAATAGATTACACCTCCACGCGGCTTCAATTACCTTTATTCATCCTCGTTCCAAGCAAGAAATGACCTTCGAAATCGAGCCAGATTTTTGATAGCGCTGACTATATCGTTACAAAAGTCAGCAAATAAAGCAGCGGAAAATCATCGCCAAGTCAAAATGTAATGTAAAATTTATTGACCCAAATCAACAATTTAACATAAATAATTAAAAAACAGCTGTTTACACGTAGATGTAATTCAATTACTTTCCTTTATTACATTACAATAAAATTTTAATTATTCTTAATTTTTTGTTTCCTTTGTTCACTGATTTTTTGATTTTAATACCTATAAAGTCAAAAATAAAGTAGAAACAGGAAAACAATTTTGAATTTTCAAGATTATAGCAATATAATGAGAGCTAAAATAAACGCAACAACCTTCATAACTAAACTCTTTTTTTCGATAACGCTCGTGCTAACGGTGTCTATGGCTTTTGCCCAAAACAAAACCGTAACCGGCACCGTTAGAGATGCAAAGACCAAGAATCCTATACCCTATGCTACCGTAGCCGTTGTTGGCGCACCGGCTTCTGCTGGAACCACAACATCGACCAATGCAAATGGTGAATACAAACTTGTCTTTCCAACATCTTATGTAAAAATCAGAGCAAGTTACATTGGTTATGACAGCAAAGACGCTTTTGTTACGAATGATGCCACGCAAACAAAAGAAATTCTGATGGATCAACAGGACAACATGCTGGAAGAAGTTGTCGTCAAGGCCAAAAAGAAAAAATACAGCAACAAAGATAATCCTGCTGTCGCATTGATCCGAAAAGTCATCGAGAATAAGGAAAAAAACAGACTTTCAGGGCAACAATATGCTGAATTTGACCAATACGAGAAGATGTCTTTAGGATTAAGCAATCTATCGGAGAAATTTGTCAATAAAAAAATATTCAAAAACTATCAATTTCTTTTTGAAACGGACGACTCGGCTAAAACTGCCAACAAATATGTTTTGCCTGCTTTCATTGAAGAAAAAATGTCCAAGGTATATTACCGTAAAGATCCAAGCAAAACCAAACAGTATATTCTTGGTGACCAACGGGCACAATTTGACCCAAGATTTATTGACAACGATGGTCTGACAGCCTACTTCAATAAACTGTACGAACAAGTTGATATTTATGACAACAACATTTCATTGGTTACCAATCAGTTTTTAAGTCCGATTGCAAACTCCGCACCTACTTTTTATAAGTTTTTTATTACGGATACGATTAAAACTGTACAACCTTGGTTGGTCGAATTGAGCTTCTTTCCACGCAACAAGGCGGACATGTTATTCAAAGGTCAACTGTACGTTACTTTAGACGGCAATTATGCCGTGCAGGGCGCCAATATGACTGTTGCTGATGACATTAATCTAAACTTTGTCCGTGACCTTCAGATACAGCTTAAATTTGAGAAAGACAGCAAAAGTCGCTTCTACCTAAAAACAAGCACCCTGGGTATTGATTTTTCTTTAACGGAAAAAGGCATGGGAATACGTGGAAGCCGAACAGTGGATTACAACAATTACAAAGTCGGCATTCAGCAACCTGATAGTACCTATGATGGTCCGTCTACGGTTATTGCCTATAACGTCGAAAATAAGAAAGCGACAAAATCCTTATTTGAAACACAACGACCGCTTGCCCTTGCGCAAAACGAACTGAACATCTATCATAATATTGATACATTACAAAAGATCCCTTCATTCCGTTCGTTCATGGATATCGCCGCGTTATTGCTGTCAGGATACAAACAGGCTGGCCCAGTTGAAATCGGCCCAGTCAATACATTCTATAGCTTTAACCCCGTAGAAGGTTTCCGTTTACGTGTCGGCGGACGTACGACAGAATCGTTAAGCAAGCGTTTCTATGCTGAAACTTATGCGGCCTATGGTTTTAAAGATCAGAAATGGAAATACTTTTTCAGTGGAACTTATGCGTTCAACAATAAATCAGTATACTCCTTCCCGATGCACTACATCAGGGCCTCTTATAAAAAGGATACGAAGATTCCTGGACAAAAACTGGAATTTATTCAAGAAGACAACTTCTTGCTATCTTTCAAACGCGGAGATAACGACCGTTACATCTATGAGACAAATTATGGCTTAGAGTATAAAAAAGAATTTTTAAATCACCTGGCTATTGGCGCTGCTTTCAATATCAACAGACAAACACCTGCTGGAAGTCTGACTTACCAAATGGTCGATGCCAACAATGAAAGTAGACTGTTCAATGAACTGAACTCGACCGAAGTGTCTGTAAATTTCAGATACGCTCCGCATGAAGAGTTTTATCAAGGAAAGATTTACCGGACACCTATATTCAATCAATATCCGATCTTCACGTTCAATTATACCGCTGGTATCAAAGGATTAGCGAAGGGTGAATACAATTACCACAACTTTAATCTTGGTGCATTCAAGCGCTTTTATTTGAGTCAATTTGGCTATGCCGACGTGACCGCAGAAGGAAATTATATTGCCGGTAAAGAGATCCCTTTCCCTTTCTTGACGATCCACCGTGCCAATCAGACCTATGCTTATCAATTAAATTCATACAACTTAATGAACTTCCTTGAGTTTGTCAGTGATCATAATGCCTCATTGAACGTGCAGTATTATATGAACGGTTTCCTTTTGAACAAGATTCCGTTGATCAAAAAACTTAAATTACGTGAGGTATTTAGCTTCAAAGGAGTATACGGTGGACTGCGTAAAGAAAACAATCCCGACGACCCTAACTATGGTTCAAAGGTATTCACTTGGCAGCACAATGCGGATGGCACACAAAGCTCCTATACGTTCGGTTCAGAACCTTATATGGAAGCTAGTATCGGTCTATCCAACATCTTTAAAATATTACGTGTAGACTACGTAAAACGTCTAAATTACCTTGATCACGTCGATGCACCAGCCTGGGGTATTCGTGCTCGGGTCAAATTTGACTTCTAATAGTTTCCATAAATTTATAGTATAATTTGAAGCTCTGTTCATACAAATGACAGGGCTTCTTTTTTTGCCTTATGCTTCCGCAACATCAGCTCCACCACCACCATCGCCACCTGGAGGATAAGTTGGAAAATAAAATGGTAGTGACGGATATGAAGGCTGCGACGGCGAAAAGCCTGGATTATTTGGTGGGGGGCGGCACATTCACCTCAGGTAGGGTTCGGGGAAAGATTCGTACCTGCTTCGTACCTGCTTCGGACAAGCAACAGATATTGAACAGGTGCTGTACAGTTGTTGAACAGACCCCGAACAGGAAATATCTGGTCAGGGTTTGGTCAATATATGTTGCAAGATTGTCCCCGTCCGAAGCTGGTACGAACACAATACGAAGACAATACGAAGACAGCCCCACTGCATAAGCCCTGGAGACACAAAAAGCGATATTTTATCAAAAAAAATCCCCCTTGCACATAACAAGGAGGATAAAATTAGAATATGACGATGGTTAGTTTTTATGTTTAAATGCATCCACACCACTTTGCAGGAATGCCTTGTACTCTTCTACATTGTAGTTGGCACCGCTCTGAGGCACCAGTTTTTTGCCCGTCGGATCGACAATTACATACAGTGGCTGTGAATTGCTATCGAATGTGGCAGCTTGAAAATCGCTATTTTTCTTACCGATTGTATTGATCTTTTTGCCGCTATATTTGGAAACAAATTGTTCATTGGCAGCCAGCTCGGTCTTATCATCCACAAAAAGCTCGGCCATAACAAACTCTTCTTTTAATAATTTGGCCACCGCTTGGTCTGTCCAAACATTCGCTTCCATTTTACGACAATTGACACAATTCCAACCCGTAAAATCGATTAAAACGGGCTTGTTTAATTCTTTAGCCGTAGCTAATGCCTGGTCGTAATCATAATAAGGATCAAATCCTTTTGGCGTGCCTCTTTCATGAAAAATTTCAGCATATTTTTTCACCTTCCCGTCTGAATGTGCAGCAGCACCAGAGCTTACACCCGAAGAAAGATAAAAGTCTTGTGTTGCCGATGGTGGTAAAAAAGCAGAAATCGATTTTAAAGGTGCTCCCCATAAACCGGGCACCATATAGACCACAAAAGAAAAAACAACAATTGCCAAGATCGTTCTGGGAACAGATAGGAATTTCAGCTCACTGTCATGGGAGAACTTTATCTTGCCAATCAAGTATAGACCCATCAAAGCAAAAATAGCAATCCATAGCGACAGGAACACCTCTCTATCCAACCAATTCCAGTGGTAAGCTAAGTCGACATTGGATAAAAATTTCAATGCTAAAGCGAGTTCCAAAAATCCCAATACTACTTTTACACTATTCAGCCAACCACCGGATTTCGGCAAGGATTTAAGCATGGAAGGAAACATGGCGAACAAACCAAAAGGAATGGCCAGAGCAATGGAGAATCCCAACATCCCAATTGCTGGACCTAATCTTTCCCCTTTCGAAGCTGCCTCAACCAACAACGTCCCAATAATCGGTCCTGTACAAGAAAATGAAACCAATGACAAGCTGAAGGCCATAAAGAACAAGCCGACCAAACCACCTTTATCTGATTTGGCATCCATTTTATTGACAAAGGAGCTTGGTAAAGTAATTTCAAATGCACCAAAAAAAGATGCCGCAAATCCAACCAACAACAAAAAGAAAATGAAGTTGAATATACCGTTAGTCGAAAGCGCATTGAGTGCATCAGATCCGAATGCGATCGTGATAATCATCCCCAAAGCAACATAAATCACAATAATAAATAATCCATACAACAGGGCTTTACTGATACCACTGGCACGACTTCCCGACTGTTTCGTAAAATAACTCACCGTCAGGGGTAGCATCGGAAAAATACAAGGCATCAATAATGCTGCAAAACCGCCTATAAGGCCTGCAATAAAGATACTCCACAATGATTTCTTTTCTGCCCCAGCAGCTTTTTCACCTGTTGCTACTGCCGCTACTGTGGTCTTGTTCGAGTCGGCCTTTACGGTAACGGTATCCGGAGATTCCTCAAAAGATAGTGAATCGGGACTGATCGTACCATCCGTAAACTCAAGCCCCTCCAACTTGTTTGTTGTTGTATCCGCTTGGGCAAACATGACCACAGGCGCTATCAGCAACATGAGAAGGATAAATAATTTGAAATTGACTTTCATTTTGTGTTATTCTTAGGTATATATTGGTTTTTGAATAAATGAAACCCGAGGAGCTAGAGACTCCCCGAGTTAACTATAAACATATGAAACTAAATCTTTTTAAGCTCCAAATACCGGATTTGGCAGTCTACAGATCGGTTGAAAACCCGAAAAATCAACGTCTGTAGAAAGATATCCTTCTTTTACTGGTTCGTCTTTCACCAAATCAGTACTTAGGTATTTTTTGTTATCATCACAAAGTAGCGTCACCACGACAGCCTCATCACCCAGCTCCTGTTGTAATTTAATCGCTCCGATTACATTTGCTCCGGAAGAGATACCAACAGCCAATCCCAACTGGCGCGATAGTTTCTGCGCCATAATAATGGAATCACCATCATTCGCACAAACGACAGTATCGAGTTCATCTAAATCCACAATAGCAGGAATAAATTCATCAGATATTCCCTGAATACGGTGTGAACCTACTTTATGTCCTGTAGTCAAAGTTGGACTTTCTGCCGGCTCCAGCGGATGTACACGAACATTTGGGTTTACTTTTCTTAAGCTTCTACCCACACCCATTACCGTACCACCAGTTCCCACACCAGCAACAAAAGCATCGGCAACTAAGCCCTGTTCTTCCAGTTGCTTTACAATTTCGTACCCTGTAGTTTTCTCATGCGCTTCGGCATTATATTGATTCTCAAATTGCCGTGGAAGAAAAACACCGCCTTTTGCAGCAAGCTCTTCACTTAAACGAATACTTCCTAAAAAACCACCTTCTTCCTTGCTTATCAACTGAATATCCGCCCCCATACTTCGAATAATATCGGTACGCTCCTTACTCAGCCAGTTGGGCATAATAATCTTTACTTGATGACCAAGCGCTTTGCCGATTGCTGAAAAAGCAATCCCTGTATTTCCACTCGTAGCTTCAATAACGACATCAGTCGGGCGAATCTGACAATTCATATACGCTTTGTATAGAATATAAAGAGCCATCCTATCCTTAATGCTACCGGTCAGATTGTAGTTCTCACATTTCACGAAAATTCGCCCCGGTTTACCTTTGTAAGTATACTGTAGTTCCAACATCGGCGTATTTCCAACTAATCGCCACAGATGTTTGAATCTCTTGTCCAATGCAGGTGACAAACACGCACTTAATAATTCTTGTTCAGCCATTTCTTATAAATGATTATTCTGTTGCAAAATTGACCATTGACAAGATAATATTCAATACATCATTATAATTTCAATAAAAATTAAATTAAAACAGATAAAAACCAATAAATAATTCAGAACAATAGTGTATTTTTACAGCCGTACCGAAAATATTCAGATTATGGAATTGGATGAAATCGATGTAAAATTATTGCGCCTCCTACAGCAAGATGCCTCAATGAGTAACAAAGCGCTATCCTTTGAACTCAACAAATCTATTGCAGCTGTTCATGAACGTGTTAGAAAGCTAAAGCGGTTGGGTTACATCAAAAAAACGGTGGCAATTTTGGATCGTCACAAGATAGGCATTGGGTTAATCTCATTTTCCCAGGTTTTTCTCAAGGCGCACACGTTTGAAGTGTTGAATGAATTCGAAAAAGAGGTGGCTAAATTCCCGGAGGTGATGGAATGTTACCAAATGGCAGGCTCTTACGACTTTATGTTACGTATAGCAACCAAAGATATGGATGCTTATCATATTTTTCTGCGGCATCGACTGGCCGTATTACCTCAAGTAAACACCGTACAGACCTACTTTGTATTATCGGAGACAAAAAGCGAGACAGCTTACCCCCTTTAATCTTTGTCTTAAAAACGAAGGAATATTGCTGTCATGTGCAATAACATTATTGCACATGACAGCAATGAAAAACTAATTAATCGAATAACAAGGTACCCGTCACATTCCAGCTGCTGAAACTTGTTCCTTCAGGTGCTCCCTGTGGGATCTGTACCTGCATCGTATGGTCTCCAGCTTTTAAATCCCCCAGATCAATGTAGATCGGCGGTGTTACTGTACCTGGACACCAATTGGAGCGACTCAGATCGGATGAAGACAACCCTGTAGCAAAATTACCTGAAGCTGGGTTTGACAAACGATACGAACCGCAATCATTGCGCCAAGGGGTGTATTTAAAGAGCAATGAATCGTTTAGGAAAATGCGGTTTTCTTTAGGCACAAACTCATCACCATTGCCCCAGCCTCCATGCCCTGTGGTAATGTAGCGTAATTGCACGTTTTTAGCATCCTGGTCCAAATGAAATGAAACAGTAAGACCTTTCTCCTTGTCAAACATAGATCCGTACTCCTGACCGCCCATTTCCATGACATTGGTCGTCGTAAATAAAGACATCGTCTTTTTCAGACTGCCTTTTGACTCGGCATCGAATCCCGGATGTATCGTCAGCTCCACACTCACCTCATGTCCATTTTTATCATAGTTACCAATGAAGGCACCCACATAGACCTCCTGCTCGCTCAACATACCGGCCAATTCGGTTACGTCCTGACGGTACAGCACCGAGTCTTGCCAAACCTTATCCTTTAACTGAAGATAGTTAAACTGCTTAACACCAAAAGGTGTAAAGAAACGCATCAATTCAACAATAGGCTCAAAGGATGCTGTTTTTACAACCCCTTGATAGGCTTTACCATTGCCATTTTCATACTTAGGAAGGGTACCCATACCATTTTTCATGCCGTCCAAAAAGCTCTGTGCCTTGTTGGTGGGAATGATAAAAACTGATCCAGTACGATCATAGGCATCACCTTTCGATTGTTCGACCAACTGCACAAATACATTGTCGCTTGTCTTTATTTTTGGGATTTTCACCTTTTTTACCAAAACTGTCCCATTAGCAAAACGCAAAATAGAATCCGACTTTACACCATCCGAAAAACGTATACTCTCCTTCCGAAAAACAGGTATTTGGATAAAACGGTTCTTCCAGATAAGATCTTTATAGGAAAGTTCATCGTAAGGTTTTTCAGTTCCCTTTAGCCTCAGTTGATCCGGTATAGTCTTTACCTTTTCTACTTTGGTGGCAAAGGTACGTGTATTCCCATTGCGGATTACCTCGAGTACCAGACCAAGGTCCTGACCAAGTTCCGTGGGTGCACCTTTGACCCCTAATTTATCGGTATACCAAACTTCTATTTTATTGGAATTGATGCTCGTCTCCACTTTTTTACAGGGATAGCCCAAGATTGTTTTAGTCTCGTTTGTGGCGTTAAATTTTTGTTTCGAAAGCGCGAGCGAATCTTTGGTTAGAATGATTGATCCGTCTTTGAGTTTAGCAATTTTAAGTAAGGCATTGCCTCCAGAACGCTCTACCACAACCCGTTCGTATGGCGGCGCCAACTGTCCGTTCATTTCTTTTGCCGAACTAACAAAAGTCTCCTTTTCATTGGCATAGACTAGAATGGCATTTTGATTGGCAGCTGTATTCCCATTGAAACTTTGATTATATTGAATGACATAATTCGACAGCTTTTGCGCCTGCGAAGACAATGACAAACATAAAATAGACGTAAAAAGAATACTTTTCTTCATAGCATGTGTATTGGTTTAGATGCAAAAATAAGAAAGGCTTTAGGAATTCCTAAAGCCTTTCTTATTTTATGCTAAAACGTTTATTTGATCAACCAGATATCCAAGAGGTAAAATACAGCAAAAATCACCGAGGCATAACCATTTGTTGTCATAAAGTCGCGATTGACCCGACTTAAATTAGTCGATGAAAACAGGGTATGCTGGTAAATCAGCAATGCCCCATAAAAGGCCACACCTAAATAATAAATCCAGCCTACCGGCATCAAAAATGCTGGTATCAAAATAAATATAAAAGAAAACACATGCAGACATTCCGAAACGCGCATAGCTCCCTTCGTTCCTAACCACACGGGTATAGAATTAAGATGATTTACCCGATCAAAGGCTTCGTCCTGCAAAGCGTAAATAATATCGAAGCCACTCACCCAGGTCAACACAGCGAAACCATAAAGTACCGGAACGGTCGCAAATTGTCCTGTAATAACCATATATGCGCCTATTGGAGCCAATCCCAGCCCTGCTCCCAATACAAGATGGCATAAGGGTGTTATGCGCTTTGTATAGGAGTAAAAAAGCACGACAAAAAGTGCAATGGGCGACAACATAAAGCAAAGAGAATTGATAAAATACGTCGCTGCAATAAAAATCAGGCAATTTACCAGCGTAAAAACCAATGCATTTTTAGCGGAAATTTTTCCTGCAGGAATATCACGCATGGCCGTTCTTGGATTAATGGCATCAATATCTCTATCCAGATAACGATTGAATGCCATGGCAGCATTACGGGCCGTCACCATACAAACGAGCATCAAAACCAATAATTTCCACGAAAAGGCATAGTCTGTTGTGTGTAATGCCAAAAAGAAGCCAATAAAGGCAAATGGCAATGCAAATACACTATGGGCAAATAAAACTAAGGACAAGTATTTTTTCATCTGAACTTAAAATCTAGCTAAAACTGTTCGTTTCCGTCGAGTTCAGGGCGAACAAATCGGCCATTAACTTCATCGATAGCTTCTAAAATAGGCTCATGCCCCATTTTCTTCTCCGCTGACGTCAGGAAAATCGGCGGCACCTCCTCAAACCATTGGAGCAATGATTTTTTAAATTTCGCAATATTCGCATCGGATTTAACAGTCGATTGCTTATCGGCTTTGGTGAAAACCAACATAAATGGTAAACCGCATTCGCCCAACCAATAGCAAAAATCAAGATCAATCTTTTGTGGTTCATGACGGCTATCCACCAATACAAAAACACATTGCAAATTGTCCCGATGGGTAAGATACCGACGGATGAACTTTTCCCATTCATTACGACTTGTTTTAGAGGCCTTAGCAAAACCATAACCTGGCAAATCCACCAAATACCATGTATCGTCGATGATAAAATGATTGATCAACTGCGTCTTACCAGGTTTTTGGGAGGTCTTGGCAAGTCCTTTCTTGTTGGTCATTGCATTGATCAACGATGATTTACCGACATTTGAACGTCCGATAAACGCATATTCCGGCAAATTAGGTGCAGGTAATTTGTCAACTCTCGTGTTACTGCACACGAATTCGGCTTTTTTCACTTCCATGGAACAAAGGTACGTTAAATGAATCCCTTTGACAAGATTTGTACGGCTTCTATTCCATAAAAAAGCTCGACTTCCGATTTTATGGGCAGGATAATAAAATGTCCCTAATTATTTTTAACTTTCACTACAAACGATTAGTCAAACGAATAAGCGTATTCCGAAGCGAAAATATGCATAAAATTTTTCAGGGATGCTGTAACAATTCAGCCGTACAAGATACTAACTACATAAATAAACGTCAGTCTTTGGAAAAAAAGCAAGGTTCTTAAAAACCCAAAGAACGAATAAATTAAACCTTAAAATAGATGTTACTCGAAATCAATCATGTCACCAAAGATTACGCCAATCACCGTGCATTGGACGATGTATCCATTCAAATCCCAAAGGGTAAGATTTTTGGGCTATTGGGGCCAAACGGGGCGGGAAAAACATCCCTGATCCGTATTATTAACCAAATTACCGCCCCCGATTCCGGCGAAATTCTGTTTAATGGCGAACCCTTGGGTCCACAGCACATTGCTCAAATCGGCTATTTACCCGAAGAACGGGGTTTGTACAAAAAAATGAAAATCGGTGATCAAATGTTGTATTTGGCGCAGCTTAAGGGGCTTTCCAAGCGAGAAGCTTTAGCACGCATCCGAGATTGGTGCCAACGCCTGGACATCACATCCTGGTTAGACAAAAAAATAGAAGATCTCAGTAAAGGTATGCAGCAAAAAGTACAATTTGTCGCTACAGTCATCCACCAACCACAATTGATTATCTTAGATGAGCCCTTTTCGGGATTTGATCCCGTAAATGCCAATATCATAAAAGAACAGATTCTCCGCTTAAATCAAGAAGGTGCGACCATTATATTTTCCACACATCGCATGGAGACTGTGGAAGAGCTTTGCGATAATATTGCCCTCATCAACCGATCAAAAAAAATACTGGATGGTTCTGTACAAGCGATTAAAAAAGAATACCGAAATCAAACCTATCGATTGGAATATACAGCAAGCGAAGATAATTTTCTTCTGTCCGACGACACCCTATTTGAGGTCATCACGTCAACAAAGAATGAAAAAACATACATCACTACAATTCAGCTAAATAACAACAGCCATATCAATGATGTATTAATGCGTTTCATACCCCAAATACAGCTCAATCAACTCATTGAAATCGTTCCCTCCATGGCGGATATTTTCATCCAAAAAGTCACACAAGTCTCACCTACAGCTAACGATCATGCATAAAATATTACTTATCATCCAACGGGAATACCTATCACGTGTCAAGAAAAAATCTTTTATTGTCATGACTTTTGCCGTGCCCCTGTTCTTTTTCGCACTGTATGCAGGCATGTTTTATCTGACAAAAAAGAGCTTCAAAGATTCGCACACCGAAGTCTTTATTTTAGATGAGCAAGGCGACTTTGCCAGCAAACTCCAAAGCAATAAAAATGTAAGTTATACCGTATCCAAATTGGACCTCCAGGCTCAAAAAGCGCAGCTTACACAAAGCGAAGGAAAACAGTCGATCCTTTATATTCCAAAAGATATTTTAACAAGCGAAAGAGCCGAGCTGATTACCGGCGGCAAGACAAGTTTTGTCACACAGGAGATCATTAGCGGCCAGTTGGAAGAAATCATCCGTGAGAAGGAATATAAAGCCAAGGGTATCGACCTGCAGATTATCGAGTCCATTAAGCCCAAAGTCACCATCGATGCAAAAGAAATAACAGCAGACGGTGAAGAAAAGAACAGCAATACAGCCATTGCAATGGGTCTTGGTGTCGCTTTGGCTATCTTAGTATACCTATCGCTGTTTCTCTATGGTGCCCAGGTAATGCGTGGTATTATCGAAGAAAAGAGCAACCGTATCATCGAAGTCATTATTTCCTCGGTCAAACCCTTTCAGCTCATGATGGGTAAAATTGTTGGGATCGGTATGGTTGGACTGACGCAATTTGTCATGTGGCTAGTGCTTACAGGAGGCTTATTTATCACAGCAACGCTCCTATTTGTCAATCCTCAGGATATGCAGGAGGTTGCGGCAAGCCAACCTGGAGCGGGTAATATGAGTACCGTATCAAAAGCAATGGCCCAGAATGATTCTGCTTCTATCCTTACTTCGATCCAAAGCTTTAACTTCACGGAAGTCATCATTTTCTTCTTTCTATTTTTTATTGCCGGATATCTGCTGTATAGTGCTATTTTCGCTGCTGCTGGTTCAGCTGTCGACAATGAAACAGAAGCCAATCAGTTTTCAATGCCCATTACCATGCCTTTGCTATTGACCTATATTCTTTCTTTTGGCGTCATTATCAATGATCCCAATGGACCGATTGCAACATGGTTAAGCTTTATTCCATTCACCTCTCCCATCGCTATGCTCGTTCGCATACCTTTTGGTGTACCCCTATGGCAGATTCTGACCTCATTGACCTTGCTCATACTGACCTTCTTATTTGTGACCTGGGTTGCTGCCCGCATCTATCGTGTCGGTATTTTGATCTATGGTAAAAAAGCAAGTCTCAAAGAAATCATCAAATGGTTCAATTACAAAAGCTAGCTGTATTCTGAACCAGCTGTGCATAACTACAGCAACATAAAAAGGGCCAAATTGCAAGCAATTTGGCCCTTTTCTTTTATATACAAGCATCCCGATTAGGCTACGATCATAAATAGTACAATCAGCACCTAAAAACAGCTCAGTTAATATCTTAAATTCAATTTTTTAAAGACAAAATGCCACAACCATATCGGTCCGACAAGTAAAAACTGTAGAAACTGCTGTCCTGTGATTTTCTTCTTTTCCTTTCCCTTACCGATAAACAGCGCGACAATAGCTAGCAATGCGATTCCCAAACACACCCAGATGACAGCCGGGCCACCATTCTTTTGTGCGTATTCCAATTGCACAATAAAGAAACTCATGCCCCCGATAGAGAATAATATCGCATAGGACAACGTTGCAGACAGCTTTAAATAATAGTAAATGACAATAGCGATGAAGAAAGATCCCCAATTCAAAAAAGTATGCCAATTGAGTTTGACCAAGAACTCGAACTGTGGAAATGGGATCATCCAGATGCAGCCCATGATACCAAAAAACAATAATGGTAAAAAGATGGCTTGAATCAGACGGTTGGTCGGATCCTGAAAATTAGCATCCAGCTCCGCAAAATACTTATCTACGGGACGTAAAGGTTCGACTTCTTGAACTTTCTTCTTTTGTTTCATTCGGCAAATTTAACAAATATTGGGCATGCCTTAGGCCTTAAAGATGATAATATTCCTTATTTTTTGGTCTGCTGCAGGTCATTATATGCTTTCAGAGCATACAAACTCGCTTACTCCTATTCTATTCCGTAATATTGCAGCATGAAGTCTTACAAACATATCTTATTTGATCTGGACGGAACCCTGACCGACCCCGCAGAAGGAATTACGAAATGTATTGCCTATGCCTTAGAATCCAAAGGCATCCATACAGCAGATCTGAATAGCCTCAAACCCTTGATCGGCCCGCCCCTTAAAGATTCTTTCATACATACCTTTGGATTTGAGGAAAGCGAAGCTATTGCCTGTGTAGAAAAATATCGGGAACGCTTTTCAACCATAGGGCTGTATGAGAATATCCTGTTTGATCGCATACCTGAGCTTTTAGCATTGCTGAAAACAAAGGGGTACAACATCTACCTTGCGACCTCCAAACCCGAAATTTTCGCCCACAAGATATTACAGCACTTTGCAATAAATACCTATTTTGATTTTGCGGGCGGAAGCGCTTTGGACGATTCCAGACCGACCAAAACCAGTGTCATCCAATATGTCATGGAACAGGCCAAGCTAACACGTCCACAAGACTGCCTCATGATCGGAGATCGCAAACATGATCTGATTGGTGCCCGAGAAACAGGTATGGATGCTGTTGGTGTATTGTATGGCTATGGTAGCCAAGCCGAACTCGAACAGGAAGATCCGACCTATCTATTGGCTACAGTGACAGATCTGATGGAATTTTTCCGATATTAAATCTCCTTTGGAGAATGGAATGGCTGAAATGATCAAGTTGAAGGAAAAACGTGTAGAATTGCATAAAAAAAGCTCCAAACAAAATGTTTGGAGCTTTTTTTATAATAGATCCTTAGGATCTATTTTGCGTAAGACACTGATCTTGTCTCACGAATCACAGTTACTTTAATTTGCCCTGGATAAGTCATTTCCGTTTGAATACGGTTAGAGATATCAGCAGCTAGTATTTCCGACTGTGCATCAGACACCTTCTCACTCTCAACGATGACACGTAGCTCACGGCCAGCTTGTATCGCGAAGGTTTTCTCAACCCCAGGATACGATAAAGCCAAATCTTCCAACTCTTTTAGGCGCTTGATATAACTTTCCACAACCTCACGACGTGCGCCCGGGCGTGCACCAGAGATCGCGTCACAAGCCTGAACAACCGGAGATATTAAGGCAGTCATTTCGATCTCATCATGGTGAGCACCAATTGCATTACATACATCAGGGTGTTCCTTGTATTTCTCTGCAAGTTGCATCCCTAAAATAGCGTGTGGCAACTCCGGATTATCATCAGGCACTTTACCTATATCGTGTAGTAATCCAGCACGTTTCGCATGTTTAACATTCAGACCTAGTTCTGCCGCCATTGTTGCTGCAAAATTAGCTACCTCACGCGAGTGTTGTAGAAGATTCTGTCCGTAAGACGAACGGTAACGCATACGCCCTACCATACGAATCAATTCGGGGTGCAAACCATGGATTCCCAAATCGATCGCGGTACGTTCACCAATTTCAACGATTTCATCCTCTATTTGCGTCCGCGTCTTAGCAACAACCTCTTCAATACGTGCCGGGTGGATACGACCATCTGTTACCAAACGGTGTAAAGCCAAACGCGCTATTTCGCGACGTACGGGATCGAAACCAGATAGGATAATTGCTTCAGGTGTATCGTCTACAATGATTTCTACGCCTGTTGCAGCTTCCAATGCACGAATATTACGACCTTCACGACCAATAATACGACCTTTGATTTCATCATTTTCGATATTGAAAATTGAAACCGTATTTTCGATTGCAGATTCTGTAGCAGTGCGTTGGATGGTCTGAATAACAACCTTTTTCGCCTCTTTAGTCGCCGTCAATTTGGCCTCATCCACAATATCTTTGATTTGAATCATCGCTTGTGAGCGGGCTTCTTCGCGCAACGAGTCCACCAATTGATTTTTTGCTTCGTCAGCAGTGACGCCAGCGATACTTTCCAATTGCTTAATCTGTTGTAATTTGAGTGTTTCTACTTCTTCAGATTTCTTTTCATTCAGTTCAACCAATTTATCCAATTGCTTTTTCTTGGTATCTACATCTTGCTTATCGCGATTGATGTTTTCAAGTTTTTGGTTAATTGACTGTTCTTTTTGTCTTAACGTATTTTCCTTTTGGTTGATGGTATTGTTACGTTGATTGACTTCCTTTTCGTGTTCAGATTTTAATTGAAGGAACTTTTCTTTGGCCTCTAATAGGCGTTTCTTTTTAATGTGTTCCCCTTCCTGCTCTGCATCTTTCAGTATGCTATTTACCTTATCCTTGGCTTCCTGCTCTTGTTTTTTAAATAACAGAACCAATAGATAACGACCTATAACAACACCAACAATCAGAGAAATTATGCTATAAATTGCGATGTCCATGTATGTATAATTGTATTATTTATGTTTGTTTTTATTAATTATATTCAAATTCCAGTAAAATCATCAATCAGCCTGTCCCCTTACCTTTGATATGCGCCAACTCAGTAGCGATCCGGATAAGTGCATCAGGACTTCATGACAAAAAAAAACCGCAATTAAATTTAAACAGGTCTCATGTATTATTAAACTTCGTGATTACATAATTAGGCTTAGATTATGACCCAGATGGCTTTCGCAAAATGGCCTATATCTTTTTGCGCCTGTAATATTGAAGCGTTAAGTTTAAAATAGTGACAACCCGAATTTAATTGCGGCAAATTCGTCGTTTAAGCTCTAAATATAAAGAACGTAAATTTATTTTTTAAAGAAATCCGTCAACAACTGATCAAGTTCCTGTACTGAATTTTCCAAACCCACTTCGTGGTTTTGAGACTGCCGCTCTGCATTAAGCATACGCGTCGCAAATTGCAATACACACATGGATAACAAATCCTGCTTATCTCTCACAGTATAGTTTTCCTGCAATTCCTTTACTTTTTCATTTATCAATTTCGCAGCGTGTCGAATTACTTCTTCTTCCGCGCTCTCCACCCGAAGGGGATAAACACGATCTGCGATATTTATTTTTATGGAAATCTCTCCCATTTCTTTGAGCTTTTTAACGTTGTATTAGTTTGAATCCGATAACACTTCTCCCAACTATTTCAACAAACTAATACACTTGTCTATTTCCCGCACAAAATCGTTAATTTTTTGTTTTGTGTCAAGTATTTTTTCATTAATTGCTTCCTTATCCGTTTCAGAATCTAACGTACGGGCAACTGCCAACGCTTTGACCTTCTCTTCCAATTGCTTGCTCTTATCGTTGCTCGCATCGAAAGCCACTTTTAAGGATTGTACCTCTAATTTAAGCAAATCATTTTCTTCTTGCAAGACTTCGCACAATTGAATTAAATTTTTCGTTTTCTCAACGATCAGATTCATTTGTGAAGACAATGTTGCCATAATATAAATTGAATATTACCAATTAATGTTGTATCTCTAATTAACCACGCACTTCCGCGCCTAGTTCCTTCTCAAAATTAACAATTAATTTTTGAACTATCGCATCAATTTGCTTATCAGTAAGTGTTTTTTCTTCATCCTGCAAGATAAAGCTCAGAGCATAAGACTTTTTCCCTTCCGGAATTTTATCACCTTTATACACGTCAAACACATTTACCTCCTTTAAAAGCTTGCGTTCGGTCTTCTGAGCGACAAATTGTAGCTTATCGAAGCTTACATTTTCGTCGATCAAGAGCGATAAATCTCTGCGTACAGCCGGGAATTTGGAAACTTCTTTATATTGAATGCTATTCTTACGAATAATTTTCATCAAAACATCCCAGTCAAAATCAGCAAAGAAAACCTGACCTTCAACATCTGCTTTTTTCAAATCTGCGTTTGCAATTGCACCAAATGAAACCAAACATTTCTGCCCTTTCATATAGTTCAAACCATAGGCAAAATGTGAATTTGCAGCATCTTGTATCTGAATCCCTTCAATTTTCAGCCTTTTGATAACAGTATCTACGGCTGCTTTTAGGTTATAGAAATTAACCGCATCTTTTTTGCTATTCCATTGCTCAGCTTCATTTTTACCCGCCATGGCAAAAACCAGGTGTTGTGTTTCTTTATAGCCTTCACCATCCAGTGCATAAGTCTTACCGAATTCAAAGAATTTCAGATCGAAGTTTCTTCGTTTTTGGTTATATTCAATCGCACTCAAAACAGAAAACACCATATTTTGACGCATCGTATCTAAATCCGAACTCAATGGATTATACAATTTAACCGCCGTTTCGCTATCATCCGCATAGTCCAGCTTTGTTAGGGAGTTGGACAGAATCTCACGAAATCCATTTGCAATGAGCAGATCAGCCAATTGATTTAAGACAACTTCCTTATCTGGCTTTTCAACCGTATTTAAAGAGGCCTTAATCTGTGACTTCAACTCAATATTGTTATAACCATAAATACGCAACACTTCCTCCACAACGTCTACCTCACGTGTGACATCGACACGATATGCCGGCACCAACACATCAAGGCCCGTTTCAGTTTCTGAAGTGACTTCAATGCCAAGAGCGACAATAATGGATTTAATTTCTTCATTTGGAATCGCCTGACCGATCAAACGAACCACATTCGCATAGTTCACGTGAAATGAAAACGGTTTAATCACAACAGGATACGCATCCTTTAGGGTAGATGAAATGGTTCCACCTGCAATTTCTTGGATCAATAAAGCAGCGCGCTTCAATGCTTCAACCGTAATATTTGGATCGGTACCCCGTTCGAAACGGAAAGAAGCATCTGTTTTTAAACCATGTCTTTTGGAGGTCTTCCGTACAGAAACAGCATTAAAATAAGCCGACTCCAAAAATACATTGGTCGTTTCGGCTGACACACCAGAATGTGCTCCACCAAAAACCCCCGCAATACACATCGGTTTTTCAGCATCGGCAATCACCAAGTCCTCTGCAGACAAGGTACGCTCCACACCATCCAAGGTAACAAATTTCTCGCCCTCAGTTGCAAGACGAACAATGACTTTATTTCCCGCAATTTTATCAGCATCAAAAGCATGCAATGGCTGACCTAAATCGTGTAATATATAATTTGTGACGTCGACAATATTATTGATCGGACGAACACCGATAACATTTAATTTCTCTTTCAACCAATCTGGAGATTCGCCAACGCGAACACCAGTAATATTGATACCACTATAACGTGGGCTCGCCTGTGCGTCCGCAACGACCACTGTCGTTCCCTCAGCCTCAGCAGCCTTGAATGCAGAAACATCTGCTTTTAACAATTGTGTACGAAAATGTGCCGCAATATCTCTTGCAACGCCTAAATGCGAAGCTGCATCTGCACGATTTGGTGTTAAACCAATTTCATAACGGTAATCATCCTGGATATTGAAATGATCTTTCACTAAGGTCCCCACAGCAACATCAGCTGGTAATTCAACGATACCGGCATGGGATGTACCTAAACCGATTTCATCTTCTCCACACAACATACCTTCGGAAACTTCACCACGAATTTTAGATTTGGTAATTTTAAAAGGCTCTCCTGTAAGCGGATGGCATGTCGTACCCACTGTAGCAACAATGACTTTCAATCCTGTACGACAGTTCGGTGCGCCACATACAATGTGTAATAACTCCGGTCCACCGACATCAACGGTGGTTACTCTTAATTTATCGGCATTAGGATGCTGTTCACAAGTTTTCACTTCACCAACAACCAAACCATCCAATCCACCTGGGATACTCTGCACGACGTCCAAAGCTTCTACTTCCAATCCTGTATTTGTCAAGATAAGCGATAGTTCCTCCGGTGTCGAATCTATATTAACGTGTTGTTTTAACCAATTATATGAAATATTCATCTCGAATTTGATTTGATGCACAAACTTAGATAAATTTGAGTTTATATCCAACGTCAATTTACCCTTCATCAACAGTTGGTCTGAATTTAATGCGGTAGGTAGGCTCCTCAAAAGACTTCATTAGGCTAGGCAGCAAGCGATTTTATCTTTTTTGAAAGTTGATACGATAGAACCAAGGTAGCTATTTGGACCTTAGATTCATACCGAAGGAAGAGATCGTATGAAGGAGTTCATAAACCCCTTCCCAAGGATAATCATATTTATTCATAGGTGATGAATGCTGCGAATGTAGGGGCTTTCCCCGAACGAAACGAATGCAATTATTAATTATAACTTTTATTTACATGAATTAACACAACTTTACACTTATTTACACAAAACAGCAATTTTGGCCTTTTCCAGTAAACGCAACCTGAGCCTATTTTTTAATGAAAATTCAAGCATTTCCATCAAAATAAATATGTAACTTTGTGCTTTAATTTGAAGAACGTTCAAAACAAACATTTATAATGATTCATTTCTTTGAGAACCCATCGAACACTGTATATGGTGTTCAAAGCGTAAACTCTTTATCACAAGAAGACATTACTAAACTCAACTGGCTATTCGGCAACGCCAAAAAACTAGACGACCAAAACCTTAACCATTACTTTGTAGGACCCCGCGCTGCGATGGTTACTCCCTGGAGTACCAATGCCGTAGAAATCACACAAAATATGGGCATTGCAGGAATTGTTCGTATAGAAGAATTTCAACCGGTACCAGCAGATTTCAATGACTTCGATCCAATGATTTCACAAAAGTTCAGTATGTTGACACAGGACATGTATACCGTCAACATCACACCTGAACCGATATTGGAAATTGAAGACATCGAGGCCTACAACAAATCTGAGGGCCTTGCGCTAAATCCAGAAGAAGTAGACTACCTCAATAATCTTTCGACCAAGTTGGGTCGTCTGCTTACAGACTCGGAAGTATTCGCTTTTTCACAAGCAAATTCTGAACACTGTAGACACAAGATTTTCAATGGTACCTTTATCATTGATGGCGAAGAGCAGCCCACTTCCCTATTTAAATTAATCAAAAAGACTTCTGAAACGAATCCGAACGAGATTGTTTCTGCTTATAAAGATAACGTTGCCTTTGTTAAAGGACCACGTGTCACACAATTTGCGCCTAAATCTGCCGACAAACCTGATTTTTACGAAGAGAAAGCATTTGATTCGGTTTTATCAGTAAAAGCGGAAACACACAATTTCCCTACTACTGTAGAACCATTTTCGGGAGCTGCTACTGGGTCAGGTGGTGAAATCCGCGACCGTATGGCCGGTGGCCAAGGAGCGATTCCATTGGCGGGTACAGCCGTATATATGACTGCTTATTCGCGATTGGAACAAAATAAATTGGACCTTCAGGCAGGAGCAGTAACTGAGCCGGCAAAGGAACTCAACAAAACTCGCCCATGGGAAAATGCGATGCAAGAGCGTCAATGGTTATACCAAACCCCAGTTGACATCCTGATCAAAGCTTCCAACGGTGCTTCTGACTTCGGTAATAAGTTTGGTCAGCCCCTCATTACAGGTTCTGTATTGACCTTTGAGCATGAAGAGGATGGCCGTAAACTTGGTTACGACAAAGTCATTATGCAAGCTGGTGGTGTTGGCTATGGAAAACTAGATCAAGCGAAAAAACATACGCCGAAAACTGGTGATAAAGTCGTTATCCTAGGTGGTGAAAATTACCGCATCGGAATGGGTGGAGCCGCTGTATCTTCTGCAGATACAGGAGCATTTGGTTCTGGAATTGAGCTTAATGCGATTCAACGTTCCAATCCCGAAATGCAAAAACGTGCAGCGAATGCTGTTCGTGGCTTAGTAGAGTCCGATCATAACCCAATTGTCTCGATCCATGATCATGGTGCAGGTGGCCACTTAAACTGTTTATCTGAACTTGTTGAAGAGACCGGAGGTTTAATTGACCTGGATGCACTTCCTGTAGGAGATCCTACACTATCGGCAAAAGAAATTATCGGTAATGAATCGCAAGAACGTATGGGACTTGTGATCGCTGAAGATGATATTGACACGTTAAAACGTGTTGCAGATCGCGAACGCGCACCAATGTACACTGTAGGTGATGTCACTGGCGACCACCGCTTTACTTTCGAATCGAAAAGTACAGGTGAAAAACCAATGGATTACGCCCTTGAAGATTTCTTTGGTTCATCGCCAAAAACTTTCATGCGCGATAAAACCGTCGTTCGCAATTATGCGGATCTTGCTTATGATGCAGCCGACATTCCAAACTACTTAAACCAAGTATTACAATTGGAAGCTGTTGCTTCGAAAGATTGGTTAACCAATAAAGTAGACCGTTGTGTTGGTGGCCGTGTTGCCAAACAACAATGTGCAGGTCCATTGCAATTGGCGTTGAACAACGTCGGTGTTATGGCACTTGACTATAAAGGTAAAGAAGGTATTGCGACAACAATAGGTCACTCCCCTGTTGCTGCCTTGGTGGATCCGGCGGCGGCAAGTAGAACGGCTATTGCCGAATCGCTTTCCAACATCGTATTTGCGCCAATCAAAAATGGCCTCGCAGGAATCTCCCTATCGGCCAACTGGATGTGGGCAGCCAATAATGAGGGTGAGGATGCACGCTTATACCAAGCTGTTAAAGCCTGCTCGGATTTTGCCATTGCATTGGGAATCAATATCCCAACGGGAAAAGATTCTTTGTCGATGAAGCAAAAATATCCAAACGGCGAAAACGTCATTGCCCCAGGCACATTGATCATTTCTGCCGCAGGAAATTGTACTGATATCACAAAAGTGGTAGAACCTGTGCTGAACAAAAAGGCCGGATCGATCTATTACATCAACTTATCAAAAGATCAGTTCAAATTAGGCGGTTCGTCATTTGCGCAGATCATCAATAAATTAGGTACTGAAGTACCGACCATTCAAGATGCTGCTTATTTCAAAACAGCATTCAATACCGTACAGCAATTAATTAACGAAGGACAGATCGAAGCTGGTCACGATGTCGGATCGGGGGGCTTGATTACCACCTTATTGGAAATGACCTTTGCCGATGTTAATCTCGGCGCCAACTATGACCTTTCAGCATTAAATGAATCTGATAGCGTAAAAGCCTTCTTTAATGAGAATATTGCACTTGTGCTTCAGGCGAAAGACGACGCTGCTTTTGAGGCGATTGTCACGGAAGCTGCTGTGGACGCGGTTAAAATTGGTCAGGTGATCGAAGGTAATACGGTAACGATTAAAAATCAAGAAGCGGTATTCAGCTTTGATGTCGCAGCAACACGTGATGTATGGTCTACAACATCATTCCTTTTGGATTCAAAGCAATCTAAAAATGGAACAGCACAACAACGTTTCGATAATTATAAAAATCAACCCCTAGCCTTTACTTTCCCAAGTCAATTTGATGGTAAGAAACCTAACATTGACGGAACTAAGGCACGTCCGAAAGCTGCGATCCTTCGTGAGAAAGGTTCCAACTCCGAACGCGAAATGGCTAACGCCATGTTCTTGGCAGGTTTTGATGTAAAAGATGTTCACATGACCGATTTGATAACTGGTCGCGAAACATTGGAAGACATCCAATTTATCGGTGCTGTAGGTGGTTTCTCGAACTCAGATGTATTGGGTTCGGCAAAAGGTTGGGCTGGAGCTTTCCTTTACAATGAAAAAGCGAAAAAAGCCCTAACCGATTTCTTTGCTCGTCCGGATACACTTTCGGTTGGTATCTGTAATGGCTGTCAGCTATTTATGGAACTTGAGATGATCAATCCTGAGCATGAAATCCACGGAAAAATGCTACACAATACTTCCGGAAAACATGAGTCAAACTTTGTATCTGTAAAAGTTCAGGAAAACAATTCCGTCATGTTATCGACACTAGCGGGAAGTACATTGGGTGTTTGGATCTCACATGGGGAGGGAAAATTCAACCTTCCGTATGCTGAAGAGCAATACAATATCGTTGCAAAATATGCGTATGAGCAATATCCGCATAACCCAAATGGTTCGGACTATAATACAGCAATGGTTTGCGATAAGACTGGACGTCACTTGGCTACTATGCCACATATTGAGCGTTCGGTGTTCCAATGGCATTGGGCAAATTATCCAAAAGGTCGTCAGGACGAAGTTTCTCCTTGGATTGAAGCATTCGTTAATGCGCGCCAATGGATTGACGAGCAAGGCAAATAAAAAAAGAAAAACTCCTTCATGCATGAAGGAGCTTTTTTTTAGATATCCCTTTTGTATCCTGGTTTGTTCATCATTTGATCTAGGGAGTATTTTCCAGAGCCCATGACCATAAAAAAGATCAGCAAAAAGAATACGACTATAGAAAGCCACAATTCGGAATTCAAATAACTAAACCCGTGGGTGATATTAACAAAAAATACAGCTCCTACCAGTACCGGAAATAGCAGTAGTGAGGCCAAACGGGTTTGAAAACCTAAAATTAGGAACAACCCTCCCACCAAATGGGTAAAAACCACATAGTGAACAGCACCCCATGATGATAAGTGGAAACTACTTTGCTCAATCATATGTTGAACAACATCCCTATCATTTACGAAACTTACACCTTTGGCAAAAATAACGACCCCTAAGGCTATTCTTAGGTAATCAATCCATTGTGGGTGATGAGCATCGCCCCAATGTTCAATTTTGTGTATCAGGTTCATAACATACCTCCTTTTTATAGATGGTTATAGCCTAATAACAGTTGAACAGCAAAAAAGTTGTTCGCATGAGATGATTCACTATCAAAATGTTACGAAGTGAATACATCCCCCCGCCTACATAATACTTCAGATAAGACAAATTGCTGCCAAATCAGGCTTACGCTGTTTTCAAAATCAATCAATCAATCAATCAATCAATCAATCAATCAATCAATCAATCAATCAATCAATCAATCAATCAATCAATCAATCAATCAATCAATCAACGCAACTGTAGGTTAGGAGAAAAAAAGTCGAATAACAAAGTCCCAAAATGCAGTTGTTAGTAGCCCCACAACAATACTAAAACCGATAACCAGATTGACCAGCTTGGTATTCAGATGGTATTGCTCGGCAATGATCCCCGAAGTGACCAAGGTTGGCATAGCTGCTTCGAATATACTGATCCGTGCAACAGCTCCCTTCACACCAAGTAGTAATGCAAATAGTAATACCAATGCTGGGGCAAGAATCAATTTATAACTCATCGCTGTACTGATCTGCGAAATCTGTTGTCGCCAACCATCAAACTTCAACTGTAAACCAATAGAAAATAAGGCCAAGGGCCCAACGGTGGCCACCAATTTATCGAAAAAAGGCTCGGCAACTGAAAGGTCAACAAATTGAGACAGCATTAAGGCTGTTATACAACCGATCAGGGGTGGAAAGCTGACTAACTTTCGAAGCATAAATTTGACATCGATCGTTTCGCCATCCTGGACATTCGCTTTTAGTGCATTGATGATTCCGGCAGTAGAAAGTAGAATAAATGTAGTTTGGTCGCAAATAATTGCAATCGGCAACTGGACTTCCCCAAAATAAGCTATGATCAATGGAAAGCCTATAAAGGACGTATTGCTATAACCTGCTGCCAATTCCAAGCTACTGCGGGAGCGTTGCTTATAATTTTTACGCCGACAGTATACTTCCATAAATAACCAACTGCCTGCCCAAACGAGGATTGCCGAAAACACGGGAAACAGTAATTCTGATGACCATACGATCTTCGGAATATATTTGAAAGACACCGCCGGCAGGGCAAAATAAAGAATCCAGGTATTGATCCCTTTATGTGCCTCGGAATGAATTAAATTTGTTCGCCTTAACAACATCCCCGCTGCGATGCAAAATGCAATCATTATAAAATTAATCATGTTTTCTTATCATTTTATACGACACAAAGATGCGATAGTAGAGCAGGCAATAACATGTACAAATACATTATTTTTATGTACATTTAAAGACATATATCAGGAGAGCAATGCGCAAAAAACAGTTTGAACCTTTACGGATCAGTGAATTTATTGAGGATAGTTTTCATTTGCCTCCACACGAGCAAAATTATTATGAGCTTGTTTATATTCGTTCGGGCAAAGGAACCCATGTGATCAACAAATTTGAACTGAATTATGAACCTGGCGATGTGTTCTTAATTAGTCCGGCAGACAAGCATTATTTTAACATTGAAGAAAAGACCCATTTTTTGTTTATTTTATTTACAGACACCTACTTCCTGCAGAATAAACGTAATCTAAAGCGCAATGCCTGGATTATGGAGCTAATGAATGATAAAGGATTAAAGGAACGCAAACTGTATATGGACGAGCACCATCGCCTGATTTATTCACATATCCTGGAAGCTGTCCGACTGTATAGTAATGCCACTGTCAACGAGCGTTCTGATTGGCTATTTGACCAACTCGTTGCGATCTTTGGGCTCTACAAAGAAATATCAGAAACACAACGCTTACCCCAGCAACATGAACTATATGTAGACCGATCGATTTCGGCTTATATTCATCGCTATATTTTTTCGCCCGAAAAACTTCAGGTCAGCCTGCTGGCTCAGAAATTTAATATTGCTCCATCCTATTTTGGAATCTACTTTAAGAAGAACTTCGGCACCAGTTTAAGAGCCTATATCAACAGCTACCGGATCGAACTCATCGAGAACAGACTTAAATCCAAAGATTATACCTTGAAACAAATTGCTGCAGAACTCGGATTTACCGACGAGAGCCATCTTTCCCATTTCTACAAACGCGCCAAGGGATTCAGCCCGTTATATTTCCGAACCCATCTGACTAAATAATAAGCGCTCCCGATCATCCATTATGTATACTCGTCAGAAAAAGTCAATTGATAAACTAATTTTTGGGTGGAATGACACTATAAAATTTCAGCCCCTCCGCTTCAAACTTTTTGTATAACACAAGCAGCACATCGTTTTTAAGCGACGAGGCATTGGCTGCGGCGTTTACCCAGCAGTAAACACTCAGGTAGATCATCTCGGCACTGATATCCTGTATGCTGATCCCGCTATCTCTATCCTGTATATAATGTGGGCTGGACATCATCGCATCTTTAATCCATTCTTTCGCTTTGTCCAGATCGGCCTGTCGATCGATATGGAGTACAAAGCTTGTTTTGCTGTATTCCTGTGATAAAGTCCAATTGACGACTCTTCCAGAGAGTAAATCGCCATTTGGAATGATAACATCGGCACCATCTGCAGTTTTGAGGACACTGGCGCGTATACCGATTTCTTTGACCCGCCCTTTTTTGTCGGCAAGTTCAATTTGGTCGCCCACTCGAAATGGCTTGTCAAAAACCAGAATAATGCCCGATACAAAATTATTGATGATATTCTGCATGCCCAGACCGATACCAACACTCAGTGCTCCGATGACAACGGTAAGTTTATCCAAACTCATTCCCAGGGCAGAGATTGCCATAAAAAAACCAATCAGAATAATCGCCAACCGAAAGAGCGGAAATAGGGTCATCTTTTGATTATAGACCTGGCTAAGCTGACCGTCTTCACCGCCGAGAACAATCAAACTGATATTTTTTTGAAACCAGTTGGCCACCAGAAGCAGTAAAACAGCCACAACAAGGTTGCCGAGTGTAAAAGATATGCTTCCAATGCTGCGCACTTTGCCAAAAAAGACTTCGCTCGCGGCCAATAATGTTTCTATAAACTGTAAGTTGTTTGCCAACACAATAATGGCCAAAAGCACACAGACGATCCGAAGAATTTCGGTGATGATAGCCAATGTACGCTGTTCGTTAAAACGCATCCAGAATCCTGCAGTCAGTCGATCTTTTTTAAACTGATTACGTACATCTGCCTTAATCATGTCTGCAAAATACTGCAACGTAAAGGATTGGACTAAACCAACGGCACAGGCAATACTAAAGCTCCGCGAGTGCTCAACATGGCCAATCACATTCAAAGTAATTGCCGTGATATTGAGGATAGCGAAAACGACATAAATAAAATTGCTGATATACCCCGGACTATCTGCATTTTTGATTCGTCGCTTTGTGTAGCTAACAAGTCCCAGTGCAATCAGATTAAAGGCGATACAAACGATCCTTAAAAAGAGGTCATCGCTTACGATCATATTGACAAATACATCCAGGAGATAGAATACAATGAGGATAATGGCAATTTTACGCTGTAACCCGCTCATGCGATGCCTTAGCAAAAACATGAAGATTAACATAATGACCAATTGAGAAGCCTGCAGAATGAAACTTGGTGTAAAGAAGTCTACAAAAGGCAACAGTGTCAAGAGAAAAATAATTGTTTTCCCAACGATAGCATCAATCGCAAGTTTATGTTCAGGATCATTCTGTCGAAGGATATAGGACACCCGCACAATCCAGTAGCAATAGCCCAATCCCAATACAATCAACAGGATACGGCTCGCCCAATCGGTCCGATTAACATATTTGTCTATCGCTGTATTGTTACTATAATTACTCCGTATATTGTTTAAAATTACATCCTTTGAAATCGCCGCCGTATTCGCTTTCCAGATCGAACTTTTGCTCGATGTAGAATCGACCTTTTTACTTACATTTTTCACTTCATGCACAGCATCCAGACGCAGCAAATGGCGTTGGTTCTTGGCGATGAGTTCATCTATCGTCCGGTTAATGGCCTCCAGAGAATCCATTTTTGCCGACAGCTTGAGCTGAGCATTATCAAGGTATTGGTACGCTCGACTATGATTACTGGTACTAATATCATACCGGTTGACCAAATTCCTGATCTGATCCTGGGTAATATTAAGACTGTTTGAATAATTACTGATACTGCCCTTAATAGACTTCAGCTGCCTAATTTCTTCGTGAATACTATTTTTAATTGCAGCAATACTGTCTTTGGCCGACCCTGTATTGGTCGCAGTATACGTATTGGATTTCTCATTCAGTTGTGCAACGAAATCCGCCATTGAACCTGTTCGAATATTAGCAAGAAAAGTCAAATTGACCTTCTTCAGGTCATTGCGCAAGGAGTCATTGCCAACACGTGTGGAATCCACAGCTGACTTTTTATTGAAGCCAACATGTGCCGCGGTTCGATCGTTACTCTGATTTCTTCTAACCTGAACTGAATCCTGTGCAAACACATGCAACTGAAAAGCCAAGAGACTTAAGACAAAAATAAAACGCTTAACAATGCCCAATTTCATACTTCAAATTTTGTTGATTTCCTTACCTGACAATATGTAACCAAATGCAATGAACACTACATCTTGCAAAGAAAGGACCAAAGGTATTTCTTCGACAAAAATAACTTATCTCCCGTTAAAATCGAATAGCATCCGATAGTTTTAGTTCTTCCAGTCGTTTTACTTTATCATCACGATAAAATAAATTCATCGTCTCAAAAGGAATTAATTTCAAGTCTTTGTTGACGATATGGACACATGATTTTTTGACTGCGCGAACGTCAAAATCGTAGGCATCCATAAAATTCATAATGATAATTCGGAAAAGATTGTCGTAATCAAGATCAGGTGCGCAGACTTCGGGTAAACAGCAAAGCAACTGGTTTACTTTTGGCTTTACCTTATCCACAGAAATTCCCGTGCTAAATATATCCAGCAATTGCATCTGAACACCTTTGTCCTGTTCATATACAATGGTGTTGCGTGATTGGCTATTTAACAAAATAGCAGGATCAATATGTCGGGTCAAAGGTATACGCTCCGCTCCAATTTTCAGTATATAGCCCATCGCCAAAGCATCAGGATTACAAGGAACAGGAATAATATCATGAGGGTCCAATAGTGGATATTGATTCAGGATTTCCTGACGTACCTCCGTTAATGTCATTTTATGTTGCTGTGCATCGGCTGCATTTCGACCGGCAATTTCCACCGGTTGAAAGGTTACCCCCCGTACACATCGCTGTTGTAAGGCGTAATCCAATATTTCCCCTATTTCATCATCGTTGGTTCCTTTTTCCAGGACGACGACCAAGGTTGTACTTAGATTGAGTGTATTTAATTTGTCTATGGCCTTTTTTCGGATATCCGTAAGATCTTTGCCCCGGAATTTCTCAAGCACCGATGGGCGAAAGGAATCGAACTGGAGATAGATTTCAAATTCAGGCGCATAAGTCGCGAGTTGCTCAGCAAAACCAGGATCATTTGCAATTCTGATCCCATTCGTATTGAGCATGAGATGCTTAATAGGCTTTGTCTTCGCGATGTCTAAAATCTTAAAAAAATCAGGATGTATGGTTGGCTCTCCACCGCTGATCTGAACCACATCCGGTTCACCTTCACTTTCGACGATTTTGTCAAACATCCGTTCAATTTCTTCCAGCGAGCGATGTCGTCCATAATGGGGCGAGGACATGGCATAACAGGTTGGACAGGTCAAATTACAGCGGTCGGTCACTTCGATGATAGAAAGGCAACTGTGCTGTTCATGATCGACGCATAAGCCACAATCATAGGGACAGCCATAATGTACTTCATTATCAAATTTCAAAGGTGTTTCTGAGGCTTTATTATAATTCCGAATGTTCTTATAATAGTCAACATCAGTTGCAATCAGTGTTTTAAAAAAGCCATGATCAGGACAGTTTTTTGTCATAAATACCTGTTCATCCTCGATAATAATCTTGGCACCAACACGCGAAAGGCATGTTGGACATAGGCTGATGGTGTAATCGTAGTATGTATAGTTTCTAACTGGCATAAAGCTGATCTCTAGTTCATAAAGGTAAGTCCACAGGCAAGTCCCCCTGCCAACATTGCTCCAATTCCGCCCAACAATACTTTAAGCCAGGGATTGACATTGAATTTTGATTCTTTATTTCCAGCTTTAATAATCGAGCCGATAATAATAACCAAAAGTGCAATACCGATCACAATAGCACCTATAGTAAGTAGAAAAAGTCCCAACATCGCGGTACTTTCCGATCCAAATGACCCCTCAAGCAAATACATAATTTCTATTTTTTGATTAAACGTTCATTTTTTAATAAATAAATATAATAAATTATCACCACGATGCAGGTAATTTGTATGGTACTTAGCCCCAAAAGTATAATTGCCCGTGGCTTAATAAAGTCCAACAGGAAACGAAAACTAAAATAACTAAGCATAAAAAGCTGAAACAATACGCCATTTCGATAATTGTATCGTCGTTTAAAAAGTTGGAGTCCCACAAATAACAGCAGTAAAAATGCGATTTCATACAGCGCTACCGGATGCCGTTTATAGGCATCCCCCAGATACATCCCCAATGGAGACGTTGTGGGTAAACCATAGGTCTGCTCGAATACACCCGTATAAAAACAACCTACCCTACCAATGGAAATTGCACTAATCAAGGGAAAGACCATCCGATCACCGGTACTTTCTTTTTTACCCATGATCTTTTTCATCCCTTCCACGGCAACCAAACCTCCCGCTAAACCACCGATTATCGTATTATTCACCCAAATGTAAGCCCATTTGTGTGTCGCATTGAGCAATTCAGCCGGGCGCTCGAGGGAACCGATGACATGTGAGCCGATTAAAGCCCCTAGACCGGCAGCAATAACAATAAGAAGGGAATTGGTATGCCCTAAACTTTCCTGATCCTTCCATTTGAGCAACTGATAATAACGCATACCAATAAACATCCCCAATCCTTCCATAAAAGGATGTAAGAGAAATGTTTTCCCAAACAAATCTATCGTAACCGGAAATTCAATCGCCATAAGCATAAACAAGTATACGAAAGACGATCAAGAAAATGACAAACAAAAGTTTCTGCACATAGGACAAAACTGTTAAAACCAAAAAGCCAGTCTGAAGAACAGACTGGCTTTTAAATAAATATTTTAAAAACGGGAGCTTATAGCTGATTGCTATATACAAAGCGTATTTCCTCACGTAGATTATAACGCGAGGCCATCACTTCGCCATAAGCGCCTGCGGAACGAATGGCAATTAAGTCGCCACGTTTTGAAACGGGAAGTGGTACTTCCTTACCAAAACAGTCGGACGATTCACAGATTGGCCCAACCACATCGTAGTTAATGGATTCGGCGCTGTCTGTCGCGCTGATATTTTCAATTTTATGATAGGCCTGATACAAGGCCGGGCGCATTAATTCAGTCATTCCAGCATCCAATACCAAGAAGTTTTTCTTGACACCATTTTTGACATACAACACGCGGCTAACAAGGCTTCCGCATTGTGCGACCAAAGCCCGCCCCAATTCAAAGTGCACTTCCTGCTGTGCTGTACGCTCCAGGAAGCGGTCGAAAATATCAAAATAAGCTTCAAAATCAGGAATTGTATTTCCATCAGGATTTTTATAATCAATCCCCAATCCGCCACCGACATTCAATACACGGATTTGTGTACCGCGTTCCTCAAACCAGTTTTTCCATTCATTGACCTTCACGCACAGGCTTTTGAATACGGTCATATCCGTAATCTGTGAACCTACGTGAAAATGAAGACCAACCAATTCAATAGATTCACATTTTTTAAGCACGGCTGCACATTTTTCCAAATCGGCATTGGGCACACCAAATTTGTTTTCATCAAGCCCTGTTGTAATATAATGATGGGTGTGTGCATCCACATTTGGGTTGATCCGTAAAGCCACATTTGCTTTTACACCTTTCTTTGAGGCAAGCTCATTGATGACCTCAAGCTCCTGAATGGATTCCACATTAAAAGCAAAAATATTTTGATCGAGCGCATAATTGATTTCCTTATCAGATTTACCAACTCCTGCAAAAGTGACTTTCTTGGAATCAAAGCCACATTCAATGGCTTTCTTTACCTCATTGCCACTCACACAATCCGCACCAAAGCCGATCTCTTGAATCGCCTTCAATAACTCGTCATTAAAATTGGCCTTTAATGCATAGTGAACATGAAATCCCCGTTTGTGGGACGCAGCATGCGCAGCCTCCAGGGTTTTGTTTAACACATTCAGATCATAATAATAAAACGGCGTTTCTTTCTCTGCAAACTTCGCCGCGATACCTGTATTTATCATATAAAAACCTACTTCTTAAAATAAACGATTGTGCAATGAACGTAATGCTTCTGTTTTATGATCTGAATTCAATAGAATCGACACGTTAAAGTCTGAACCACCGTAAGAAATCATACGAACTGGAAGGTGTTTTACAGCGTCAAGTACACGAGCAGCATAACCGTGGCTATTCAAACCGAAATCGCCTACAACGCATACGATGGTCTGATCACCATCTACAGTTACAGAACCAAAATCCTCCACTTCTTTGATAATATCTGCCAAATTGGTTGTATCATCAATGGTCAACGATACCGCCACTTCCGAAGTTGTGATCATATCGATTGGTGTTTTATAACGCTCGAATATTTCAAAAACACGACGTAGGAAACCATAGGCAAGTAGCATACGGGATGAATGGATGTGGATTGCCGTGATACCGTCTTTCGCGGCAATGGCGCGAATACAACCTTTCTGAGCACCGTCCTTACTGATCAAAGTCCCTTTTGCATTAGGCTCCATTGTGTTCAATAACCGAACTGGAACATTATATTTTTGCGCTGGGAATACCGATTGTGGATGTAAAATTTTAGCACCAAAATAAGCCAGCTCCGCAGCTTCATCAAAGCTTAGATGTGCAATCGGTGTTGTTCCTTTGACAACACGAGGATCATTATTGTGCATCCCATCGATGTCCGTCCAGATCTGAACTTCCTCCGCACGGATTGCTGCGCCGATCAATGAAGCCGTATAATCTGAACCGCCACGGCGCAAATTATCGATTTCACCAAATGAATTTCGGCAAATAAAACCTTGTGTGATAAATAACGTATTTTCTGGGCTCTGTGCCAAAATATGACTTAGTTTTTCGCCAATGTATTCCACCATAGGCTCATTATCCTCATCAATTTTCATAAAATCCAGGGCTGGTAACAACACGGATTTTATACCGATTTCGTTCAAATAGAAATGCCATAAAGCAGTAGACATCAATTCACCTTGCGCCAGAATAACTTTTTCTTCAATAGGTGTAAATAATTCATTGGCTAAAGTAGAAATCAGATTAAAATGGTAATCGATCAATTCTTTACCATTTTTATAACCTTGTTCAGTGCTGAAAAGTTCTTTAATAAGGTCTTCGTACTTATCCTTATGCTTCTTGACCAAATCTTTAGCTTCGTCCTTCTTACCTGCTGTGTAAGCTTGACCTATTTCAACCAAAGCATTTGTCGTTCCAGCAACTGCGGACAATACGACGATCTGACGTTCAGCAGGGTTTACAATATCCAACAACCCTTTGATACGTGCTGCACTCCCCACGGAAGTACCACCAAATTTTAAAACTTTCATACTGAAGTTACAATTATTAAATTTCTGTGTGCCAATATAGGCAATTCATGAATTTATATTAAAAAAAATGCGGCACAAAATCATGAAAGTTTTGTGCCGCATATCTTATATGTTATGCGGAAGAATTACTTCTTCAAGTTTTCGATCAGTAGACCGGCCAATTCTTCGCCGATTCTTTCTTGAGCTTCATTGGTTGCCGCCCCAATATGTGGCGTCAACGAAATTTTTGGATGTTTTAAGATCTCTTCGCGTGGAGTAGGTTCATTATCGAATACATCTAAACCGGCGAATGCAACTTTGCCTGAATCCAATGCTTTCACTAATTCCAATTCATCAATAACGCCGCCTCTCGAGGCATTAACTAAGCCAACACCATCTTTCAATAATGGGAACTCTGCAGCTCCGATAGCTGGTTTATCCAAAAATGGAACATGTAAAGAGATAAAATCTGAAACTTTAAATAAGTTGTCCATCTCCACTTGTTGAATAGGTACCTCAACTTGGATACCACCTGAAAGTGTTATGGTCAATGTTTTTGGTCCTTCGAACAAATCCGTGTAAACCACATCCATCCCCAGACCAATGGCGATTTTGGCAACTTCGCGACCGATACGACCAAATCCAACGATACCGATCGTCTTACCACGAAGCTCAGTACCAGCACCATAAGCTTTTTTAAGGGCACCAAATTTTGTATTGCCCTCAACAGGCATTTTTCTATTAGAATCGTATAAGAAACGTACACCATTCAATAGGTGAGCAAAAACCAGCTCAGCAACTGATAAAGAAGATGCTGCAGGGGTATTGACAACAGCAATCCCTTTTGAACGGGCGTAGTCTACATCAATATTATCCATGCCTACTCCACCACGGCCGATAACTTTCAAGTTAGGGCAGCCATCAATCAGGGCCTGACGTACTTTAGTTGCACTACGTACCGTGATTGCATCATAAGCAAGGAGCTTTTCTGGAAGCTCTTCTTGCGGAATATGAGTTGTATCTACACTATGACCTGCATCTTCCAACATTTTCTTTCCTAGTGGATCGATACCGTCATTCGCTAATATTTTCATCTTTATAATTCGTTTTTAAAGGTATCAGTGCCGTTCAACTCATCGGAAGATCCAACCAGGTGAATACGATACGACCTCTATAATTCTTAATCTAACTAATTATCTGTTTGTCAACTGCTAAATTTCAGCAACATGCACACTGCCTTATGCCGTATGCGTGTCCTCAAATTCTTTCATTGCATCAATCAACGCATTTACGCTGCTTAATGGTAAAGCATTGTAAATCGAAGCTCTAAATCCACCTACAGAACGGTGACCTTTGATTCCGATCAAATTACGCTCTTTTGCCAAAGCCAAAAATTCAGCTTCCAACTCTGGTGTATCCATTACAAAAGTAACATTCATGCGTGAACGATCTTCAACAGCTGCAGTACCTTTGAACAATGGGTTACGGTCGATTTCATCGTATAAAGCACGTGCTTTGATGATATTCTCTTGCTCCAATACAGAAACACCGCCCTTTGCTTTTAACCAACGAAGGTTTAACATCGAAACAAAGATCGAATATACCGGTGGAGTATTGTACATTGAACCACCATTGATATGCAATTGATAATCCAACATCGACGGAAGAACACGTCCTGATTTACCTAAGATGTCATCTTTAACAATCACGAGTGTAACACCTGCAGGGCCCATATTTTTTTGAGCACCAGCATAGATCAAATCATAGTCAGCAACATTGATCTCACGTGAGAAAATATCAGAAGACATATCAACAACCACTGGCAATGCCGTTTCAGGTTTATCAAAAACCTCAGTACCGTAAATGGTATTGTTAGCTGTATAATGAAAATATGCAGCATCTGTTGGGATGGCATATCCCTTAGGGATGTAGGAATAATTTTTATCAATCGACGAAGCTACAACATCTACTGTACCGAATTTTTTAGCTTCTTTTAATGCTTTTGTAGCCCAGACACCAGTATCCAAATAAGCAGCTTTACCTCCTTCCGGTAAAAGATTCAACGGCGCCATTGCAAATTGCAAACTAGCCCCTCCTTGAAGGAAAAGAATCGAATATCCCTGAGGTACTGCCAATAACTCGCGTACTAATTGTGTGGCTTCGTCTATCACTGCTTCAAACTCTTTGGAACGGTGAGAGATCTCTAAAATTGATAAACCGGTGTTGTTAAAATCAATTACAGCTTCTGAGGCTTGTTGAAATACTTCCTTTGGCAGAATACATGGACCTGCTCCAAAATTATGTTTCATTGATGTTATAGTTTGTTTGATTGCTATTCTTTAACCCTAGCTAAGCAATCCGTTGTTTAAAAACCAAAGGTAAAATAAAATTATATATTTTTCAACTAATCTGTTTTTTTATTGAAAATTTATAAAATTCTAAATGATTTCAATAAAAAGATCGCACAACAAACACCTAGTTCAATGCAAAAAATATCAAATAAGCAGCACTTTCCACGCCATATCTACCTGATTATCTTGCAAATACTCCTTAGCTTTAAGTTGAAGATGGGTATTACGGGCGGATTGATCGCCAATAAAGGCATTAAGCAATTCGTAAATTTCAGGGAGACTAGTTATATCATCTACCTCATGTGGAGTGGGTAAACGTTCGATCTGAGCCAACTTAATTTTCTCGTTTTCCGTAAAAATATTCGATTCCCTTATAAAAGGAGGAAGCTGATTGTAATCCATAAAAAAGCAGAAATTTTATTCAAATTTCTGCTTAATATCTCAGAAAATAAAATTCTTATATTTTTTCGATAATTCGATCGGCAAATTCACTTGTTTTGACTAATGTAGCATCATCCATTAAATTGTAAAAATCTACGGTCACGGTCTTGGCAATTATGGTTTCGCCCAAGGCCTTAACAATTGCCGCCGCTGCTTCTGTCCATCCAAGGTATTCGAGTAGCATAACACCGCTTAAAATAACCGACGAAGGATTCATGGTATTGGTATTTGCAAAACGAGGTGCTGTGCCGTGAGTAGCTTCAAAAACAGCATGCCCTGTTTTAAAATTGATATTAGCTCCCGGTGCGATCCCTATACCGCCAACCATTGCGGCCAGCGCATCAGAAATATAATCACCGTTCAGATTTAAAGTTGCCACAACGGAAAAATCCCGTGGATTAAGTAAGATCTGCTGTAAAAAATTGTCGGCAATAATATCTTTAATCAAAATTTTACCTGAATCCAAGGCGGCTTTTTGTTCCTGATTAGCAACCTCCGCACCTTTTTCTGCTTTCGTTCGCTCCCATTGTCCCCAGGTATACGTTTTGTCGGCAAATTCCGTTTCAGCAACCTCATACCCCCAAATCTTAAAAGCACCCTCCGTAAATTTCATGATATTTCCTTTGTGAACAATCGTCACTGAAGGTAAATTGTGATGAATAGCATGTTCTATTGCCGCACGGACCAGTCTTTTCGACCCTTCCTCAGAAACCAGTTTGACACCGACTCCTGTTGTGGCCGAGAAATTGTAATCAATATCAAGCTCGTCATGCAAGAAATCCTGAAACCTGTTGGCTTCAGCTGTTCCCGCCTGAAACTCTATTCCAGCATAAATATCCTCCGTATTTTCACGAAAAATCACCATATCCACATATTCCGGATGTTTGACTGGTGAAGGTACGCCCACAAACCATTTTGTCGGCCTTTGACATACGTAGAGATCCAAATCCTTACGCAAAGCAACATTCAAAGAACGGATTCCGCCACCTACTGGCGTGGTTAGTGGCCCTTTAATTCCAACGAGGTATTCTTTTAGTACATTTAGGGTATCTTTTGGTAGCCATTCGCCTGTTTCGTTAAAAGCTTTTTCACCTGCCAGCACCTCCTTCCATGTTATTTTCCGTTTTCCATCATACGCTTTCTCCACCGCTTGATCAAAAACACGCACTGCCGCATGCCAAAGATCAGGACCAATACCGTCGCCGATAATAAAAGGAATTGTTGGAAAATCTGGAACCTGTAAAGTTCCTTCACTTGACATTGTAATCTTATTTGACATAACCTTCAATTTTAACGGACAATTACTATCCCTTATTAAACATATTTCCGATCTCTTTGCTAATTTTTCTAAAGATTGGAGCTGCTTCAACATCTTCATACTCGTCGATGTGTGCATTTTCCACTCTACTAGGAAACACTAAAACAAGATTTTCGTTTGCATAAATACGATCTAATTTCTTTGCTACCCCATCTAGAGAATCACGATAGGAAACTTCTCCATTTCTGGCCGAAACAAAAATAAACATCGCATCTTCTTCCTTAAACGCTTTAAGGCCCTGCAAATTGTCCCAGGCATCGTAATACTCAAAGGTGACAGGAACAGAATTTTTCAGCTCAACAAGATGTTCTTTAATGGCGGCAGCAGAGCGTTCATCAACAACAAATGTTACCGGAACGGATAGCTCCTGCGCCAGTTTAACAACCTTCTCCAGCCAATACTCGAACCCAAATTCTGCCTCGCACATGGGTGGTGCAAAAACGACAATGGATTTATTAGAAATAAAAGGTTTTTTAAAATGACATAACATCACATTAGCCGAGGTTCTGTTTAAGATACTTTCCGTTTTTTCTCCAACAAACTTATCCATAAAATTGGCCGCACTCGGCCAGCCCAAAACAATACAATTGGCAGAAACTTCTTTTGCCGACCGTGCAACCCCGCTAGCAATGTTTAAATCTATTGTGGCACTGATATTAACGTTTGTTTCACTACCCGAAGCATACCTGACCATGTTATCCAGGTTCTTCCGTGCTTTGGACATATTTAATTGAGCCTGCTCATTATCCTTCACAACGGACACGATATTGACTGGATAGGAACATTTCTTACTTTTAATATAGGTTGAAAAATCCAAAATAGGCTCCATATTATCCATGTTAGCGATAGATATCAAGATGTTTTCATCTTTTTCCTTCACCACATCTGTATGTTCTTCGTCCTGTTCACCATCCATAACCACTTTACGCGAGGCATTCCCTGTAACCACTGTAGCGACAATACAGGTAACCAAAATCAACAGAATCGTACCATTAAGCACATTCTCATCGATAATACCGTTCTTATGTCCAACCATGATTACAGCTAGTGTTGCAGCAGCATGAGCACTACTTAAACCAAATATCAGATTGCGCTGACCACGGCTATATTTAAAAACGAGCTGCGTCAACCATGCGGCCACATATTTACCGACGATAGCCACAACGGTCAGTGTTCCAGCAATAATAAGTGCCTGCGGCCCCTTCAAAATCACGCTGACATCGACAATCATCCCCACAGATATCAAGAAGAAAGGAATAAAAATCGCATTGCCGATAAACTCAATTCGGTTCATCAAAGCGGAAGAGTGTGGTATCAGTTTGTTGAGAGCCAGACCGGCAACGAAAGCCCCAATAATAGGCTCAAGGCCGGCAATTTCCGCTAAAAATGCAGCAAAAAACACGACAGAGAGCACGAAGATATAATTAGATGTCTTCTCACTCCCCAAGCGTTCAAAAAACCATTTTGCAATCCTTGGAATAACACCAAACATGATAAACAGGAAAATAGCAAAGGAAATCGTCAGGGTAATCCAAAATTCATTGCCAATATTTCCCTGAGAAACGCCGGTAATCACCGCAAGAATAATCAGCACGGCCGTATCCGTCAGGATTGTTCCACCTATCGTGATCGCAACAGCCTCCATTTTAGAAATACCATAGCTATTTACGATGGGATAAGAAACCAGCGTATGGGTAGCAAACATGCTTGATATCAACAAACTCGGTAAAACACCGTAGCCCAGTAAAAAATGACAAACAGGATAGCCAATACTGATCGGAACAATAAATGTTAAAAAGCCAAAAAGTAAACTCTTATTCTTGGTCTTTTTAAACTCATTCATATCCAACTCCAAACCAGCAATAAACATGATATAGAGCAGGCCTATTGTTGAAAACAGTGTGATAGCCGAGTTTTTTTCCAACCAGTTGAGCCCATGTGGTCCAATAATAACACCAGATATAATCAATCCAATAATACCCGGAACCTTAATCGGTCGCAGTACGATCGGTGATAACAGGATAATAAAAAGTACCAGCGAAAATATAAGTACAGGATTTTGTAAAGGCGCTTCGAAAGCGTGGGAAATATGCTCAAAAGTTTTATTCATAAGTGCTTGTATACTAGCCGTAATATGTATATACTTATTTTTCTATACAGCTCGAAAAATAGTTAACAGCACTAAAAATACGATTTTTTCAAGAAAGCGAAGCCTAAAAGTAGTGTTACTTAAAAGAAATGGCTTTGATCGGACTAATCTTGGTAATTAGCATTGACGGAATAAATAATGAGATCATTCCGATAAACACGACAGCCAAATTGACCAAAATCACATCAGACCATTGAAGTTGAACGGCCACATAGGAGATATAGTAGGTCTTCTCATCCAATTTAAAGAAATGGGTAAAATCCTGAAAAAAGTAAAAACCTAAGCCAATAAGATTACCGATTAATAATCCCAGACCGATGAGGTACAAGGCACTGTACATGAAGACGCGGCGAATTCCGGCATTGTGATACCCCAATGCCTTTAAGATACCGATCATTGAAGTCCGCTCAAGAATGGTGATCAGCAAGGCGGAGATCATATTGATAATAGCAACAACCGTCATCAGTATAAAAATGATTTTGGTGTTCATGTCAAGCAATTCCAGCCACTGAAAAATATCAGGGACCTGATCCTTGATATTGATTGCCTGCATATCGATAGGCAACAGATCTTCAACCTTGTTCGTTGTCTGTTCGAGCTGACTAAAATCTTTAACCCGAATCTCATAGCCCCCTACTTCATGATCATCGAGGTTGCTTAGTTTACGAATGACATTGAGAGACCCGATCACATAAACCTTATCTAATTCTTCGGAGCCTGTATTAAAAATGCCCTTAATGACAAATTTACGTTTACGTATAGGATCCTGCACGAAATACATAATAAAATCGTCACCGACTTTTAGGAGCAGTCGATCTGCGAGATACTTGGACACCAAAATCTGATTATCCGCATTATCCGATTTAAAGTCTATCATGCTCCCTTCCACCAGCATACGCTGAAAGGGCTGCTGATTATACAAGGAATCGATACCTTTGAGAACCACTCCTTCAACTTCATCGTTGACATTAATGATGCCGGCCTTGGTCGCAAAGGAACTGATTGAGTTGACTTGGGGAATCGCTAATATGGACTTACGGACCTCCGGTGTAAGTGTTATGGGTGAATTCTCGTAAGACTTATTCAGGTCGTAACGTAAAACCAATACATCGGCAAAAAAACTCCGTTGCTTACTGATAATCTCTCCCTTAAATCCGCGCAATACCGCAATAGATATGATAATCGCTGCAATAGCAAGAGCAATTGCACCAATAGTCACCCGAACGATCAATTTTGAGAACGTTCTTTTTCCAGAAAATGCGATCCGATTTGCTAAAAAATAAGGAAAATTCAAGCTTTCAATATATTTATGTAACTTCGCAAAGTTATAAAAATTTGTTATTTACAAAACTGAAATGACAAATAATTAGGCGTTTTTCAGTAGGCTATTCAACAAGGAGGCCCCTATACTGGTTTAAAGAGTTTTATAAAAATTACAAGTATTATGCGTATTATTTTCATGGGTACTCCCGATTTTGCTGTAGCTTCACTTGAAGCACTGATTCAGTCTGGCGAACAAGTTGTCGCTGTGGTTACGGTACCGGACAAACCTGCAGGACGTGGACAAAAAATACATGAATCTGCTGTGAAAATATTTGCTACGCAACATAATATCCCAGTTCTTCAACCAGTGAAACTCCGTGATGAGGCATTTTTAGATGAACTGAAAAGTTTTCAGGCGGACCTACAGGTTGTGGTAGCATTCCGCATGCTTCCTGAGATCGTCTGGAATATGCCTAAATTTGGAACAATCAATGTCCACGCCTCACTCCTTCCACAATACCGGGGGGCAGCACCGATAAATCATGCAATCATCAATGGAGAGAAAGAATCGGGAGTAACGACATTTTTACTGCAGCACGAAATCGACACGGGAAACATCTTATTGTCTAAAAAAGTTGCCATCAAAGAAACAGACAATGCGGGTGATCTTCACGATAACCTCATGGTTGCCGGAGCAGAAACTCTCCTGCAAACCATTCAGCAATTAAAGGCTGGAGCCTTGCAGCCCAAACCTCAAGACGTCCTTCTCACAACGGAGCCGCTCAAACATGCGCCAAAAATTTTCAAAGAAGACTGTAAAATAAACTGGGATCAGCCCACTGCACAAGTGTATAACTTCATTCGCGGTTTAAGCCCCTATCCAGCGGCATTTACCCTCTTAAATGATAAGGTCCTAAAAATCTATAGCACAGAAAAAGAACTTGTCAATACAGCTACAATACCGGGAACCATAGAAACTGACAAGAAAAGTTTCTTAAAAATTGCGGCGCAAGACGGCTATATTGTCATTTCTGACCTTCAACTCGAAGGGAAGAAAAGAATGAATGTAGTCGATTTTTTAAAAGGCTATCGATTTTAGCCTTTTTCATCACCACCATCATAATATTGCAGCAGATCACCAGGCTGACAGTCTAGCGCCTTGCATATCGCTTCAAGGGTATCTAATCGCAATGCCTTCGCCTTTTGATTCTTGATGATTGAAAGATTGGAAAGGGTAATTCCGACATTGTCACTCAATTGGTTAAGCGACATTTTTTTCTCTTTCATTATTTTATCCAAGTGAATTAAGATTGGCATAATATAATTTTTATTCTTTTAAATTTATTTAATGTCACTAATAAAACAAAAGATCCATCTTTTTGTTTTATCATAAAATTATCATTTTAAAATAAATTTGAGGAATGCATATTGCATAATAAATCAGCTACCGTCGAGTTAAATTGTCTAGAATAAGAAAAAAAAATTAAACCCTTTAGCACTTTAAATATCAAACAGTTGAATATTACAGCAACAGATAAGAAGAAAAAAAATATTAAAATGGAATAGTTTTTGATGATTAAAAATTGAAACTCAAAAAAACCTAACTCATTAAATATGAGTGGCTAGATAATCAATTTTCCATTAATAATTCAAAAATTTTTCGTATTTTCGCAAACATTTCTTAGAGAGGAGAATTAATAAAAATTAATGAGACAGCTCAAAATTACACAATCTATCACCAATCGTGAGTCACAGTCTTTGGACAAATACTTACACGAAATTGGTAAAGTAGACTTAATTACAGCAGAAGAAGAAGTAGAATTAGCACAGCGTATCCGCGAAGGCGATCAAGTTGCCTTGGAAAAATTGACTAAAACCAACCTTCGTTTCGTAGTATCAGTAGCAAAACAATATCAAAATCAAGGTTTAACCTTAGGTGATTTAATCAATGAAGGTAACCTGGGCTTAATTAAAGCAGCTAAACGTTTTGACGAGACAAAGGGGTTTAAATTCATTTCTTATGCCGTTTGGTGGATTCGCCAATCTATTCTTCAAGCAATTGCTGAACAATCGCGTATCGTACGTCTGCCATTGAACCAAGTCGGTTCATTGAGCAAAATCAGTAAGGCTTTCTCAAAACTAGAACAAGAATACGAACGGGAACCATCTCCAGAAGAATTGGCGGATATCCTTGAAACCACAGTAGACAAGGTTTCGGATACCCTAAGTAACTCTGGCCGTCACGTATCTATGGACGCTCCCTTTGTTCAAGGTGAAGAAAACACACTTTTGGACGTTTTGGAGAACCATGATCCAGACACAGACAGTTCTTTGATTGATGAGTCTCTATCAGAAGAAATCAAACGATCATTGGCAACATTGACAGAAAGAGAACGTGAAATTATCGTACTTTTCTTCGGCTTAGGTTCCAATCACCAATTGTCGTTAGAGGAAATCGGAGAGAAATTCAATTTGACACGTGAACGTGTTCGTCAGATCAAAGATAAAGCTCTTCAGCGTTTGAGACACACTTCAAGAAGCAAAATCTTAAAATCCTATTTGGGTTAACAAGAGATACTTATTAGACATTTTGGCAATCCCAATCAGAAATGGTTGGGATTTTTTTTGTCCATAATTTTTTGTCCAATAGAAAAAGGGTTGCCTACTGAGCAGCCAACCCTTTTTCTATTTTCCAAGATTCCTGTTATTTAGAATCCGGCATCAAGATAAATTCAAAAAGTCGATCTCTTTTCAAATATTTCCCGGCAACGTCCTGCACTGACTTTGAAGTTACCTTCTTCAAATTGTCTATTCTTCGTGTATATCGCGTAAGATCAAGATCATTCTGATATGAACTTGATATGTAATTCAGCCAATAGCCATTTTCACGAAGATTTAACTCATTTTGTCGCTGTTGTTCTGCTAGGAACTTCTCAATATCTCCATTTTCGGGGCCCTGTTCCTGAATCTTTTTCACCTCATCCAATGCCGAAGCAATTAAAGCATCAGCCTTATCTACTGCGGAACCGAAACCAATGGAGAAAGCATAACGCGCTTTTGGCAGCTTACTAAAACTAGCCCGAGCACCCACTCCATAAACACCACCTTCTTTTTCCCGGAGTCTTTCAAGCAATTTGATCGTCAAAACACTCTCCAAGGCTTCCATATTAACATTTTCAGTTTCATTATAGGTATAGTCCCCATAGTAGGCCAATTGCGTACTTGCCTTTTCTTCTTTTCCCTTATGAACAACCACGCGCTCTCCCTTGCTCGGCTCCAGAATATTTAAATCCTTATAGCTCTCCCCTCTTTTAAGGGCCGGCAACGAGGCAAGATAGGTTTCTAAATAAGGCTTGATCTGATTCTCGTCAAATGACCCCACAATTGTAAACACAAAATCCGAAGCATCCGCAAATCGTTCTTTGTAGATTGCCAAAGCACGCTCCCGATCAATTTTATTGATCGTTTCTACGGTTGGGTTTTGCCGACGGACATTGTTGCCATAAAGCACTTCTTTCACTTTATCCGAGAATACATTATTTGGATTGCTCAATCTATTTTCCAAAGATCCTTTTGCCCGGGTCATGGTACTCTGGAAAATATCCTCGTCCAAGCGAGGTTCGGTAAAATAACCATAAATCAATTCAAAAGCATTCTTCAATCCTTCTTTATCTGTGCTACCTGAGATACCTTCGTAGCGTTCAGAAATGTACGGAGAGATGGAAACATCTTTTCCCGAAAGATACTTCGTAAGCTCAACGTTGTTCATTTGTCCAACGCCGCTTGCATCAATTAAAGAGGATGCGTTAGAGGCCGAAAAGTAATCTGCATCGTTATAGCCAGATGTTCCACCTGGACTATACGCCATAATCTGTATCTCATCATTTTTAAAGTCCGTAGGCTTTAAGATCACTTTAACACCATTGCTTAAGGTCAATTCTTTCGCTTGAACGGCGTCAATATTTCTTGACGATACAACAGCGCCTTTCACCGGTTCTTTTGAAAGCAAGGGAAGATTGGACACTTTATCTTCATAAGCTGTCACAGGAGTCTCTTCAACTGCTTTTACCCAGCTCATTACGGTAGACTCAGCCGGTAAGTTGGCCTTATCCTTCTCTGGCCCCATAACCAAAACATCGCGGTTCAGATCGGTATAATATTTTTTCACCAAGCCATTTACTTCTGACAGCTTCAACGTTGGTAACAGCTGTTTAGTCAAACGATAGGCGTTTTCATTACTTAAAGCGGGTTCATCATCAATAAAATAATTTAGATAACGGTTGACGTAACTATCCGATTTCTTTTTGTCACGCTCGATAAAAGACATCTCGTTACCTTTTTTCATATCTGCGATGGCACGATCCAACTCCGTCTGTGTAAAACCGTATTTTTGAATACGCTCAAATTCTGTTAGCATCGCCTTAAATCCGGATTCCAACTCGCCCGGTTTTGGGACCACCAGCAATGAAAAAGTATTAAGGTTAGCAACAAAATCGCTGATACTTCCACCTGCCTGCATAAAAGGAGGGTTCGGTTGCTGCATCAATTCAGAAAAACGACCTGCGATCATCTGATTGAAAACACTCTTCAACAGCTCGTTTCTATAATCTCCTACAGTGGAAACTTTTTCTTTTTCACTTTTAATCAAAATCTGCGCGACGGTATAAGGCAGTTCCGGATCTGAAATTGCCAAGAACTGGTTCTTGTTTAACAAATCAACACGATATTTTTTACGCTCCAATGCTTTTTTTGGCATTTTCATATCGGAAAACAAAACTTTCACCCTTTCTTCCATTTCCTTAGGATCAATATCGCCAACAATGATTAGAGCCTGTAAATCTGGGCGATACCAGTCTTGGTGGAATTTGCGTATTTCTGTATAAGGAAATGTTTTCAGGATCTGTTCAGTTCCGATAGGTAAACGTTTGGAGTAAAGGGATCCATTGAGCAACATCGGAAAGTATTGATCCTGTAAACGCTGCTGCACTCCTCTTCCACCACGTTTTTCTTCGAGGATAACGCCCCGCTCTTTATCAATTTCTTCGCCATCCAACAAAGCATCCTGAGCCCAGTCGCGCATCACCTGTAAACCATTTTTTAAAAGTTCAGGATCATCAGAAGGAATTGGTAGCTGATAAACTGTCTGATCAAAGCTCGTATAGGCATTCAGATCCGAGCCAAATCGAACTCCTGCCTTTTGCAAGTAGTTAACCAATTCATTCTTTGGAAAATGCTTCAGGCCATTGAAGTTCATATGCTCTAAAAAATGTGCCAAACCAAGCTGTTTTTCATTTTCCAGAATGGAGCCGGCCTTCATGCCCAAATACATGGTGACACGCCCCTTAGGCTCGCTATTTTTACGAATGAAGTATGTAAATCCATTTTTCAGCTTCCCCGTGATGACTTCGTTGTCGAAGGGTAATTTTTGATTCAGGGCCAAACTATCTTGGGATAGAATCGCCCGTGCTTCCGCGGTTAACGTAGTTGGCTTTTTTGCTTCTGCTATATAGAATGTAGCCGGTAACAGAAAAGCTAATGCAAGTGGTTTAATGAATTTCATACAAAAAAATGTCTTTTTTTTAGTCAGTTATTTTTGCTAATTGTTTTATATTAGGGTAAACGGAACTGGAGATCAATTGTCCCGATAAATAGTAAAATACAGATCAATACTTTTTTCATTATCCAAGGAGGAATCGGGTCCCTCCATTAGGGAACGTCTCTTTGTGTTATTTATAATCTGTAAAAATTCCATCTAAAAATACAGAATAACTTTCGAAAAGAACAACAGTTAATTGTAATTTTGTTGCAAATGGATTTTGAAAACTGGAGTGATATAAAAAAGGAATTCGAACAATTCTTAAAGTTCGAAAGAGGCTTGAGCATTAATTCAATTGATGCTTACTTAAATGATGTATCCAAATTTCAGATCTACTGTGAAGACAATCATTTGGTTTTAAATACCGTAACGAGAAAGAATATACAGGAGTTTTTGGCTTGGTTGCAGGAATTTAATATTTCGCCCTTCACACAATCCAGGTTGATATCTGGCCTTAAGACATTCTTTAGCTTTTTGATGATCGAGCATGAATTCGTCAACAATCCGACCGATCTCCTTCAGGCGCCACGCTTGGCACGCAAGCTGCCCAGCGTTTTGAGCATACAGGAGATCGATCAATTAATCTCGGCAATCGATCTTTCTTCACCCGAAGGTGAACGTAATAAAACGATCATCGAAATCTTATACGGATGTGGTCTCCGTGTTTCCGAACTTGTCACCCTCAAAATATCAAACCTTTTTTTAGATGTAGAATTTATCAAAGTTGAGGGCAAGGGAAGCAAAGAACGCCTAATTCCAATTGGCCAACACGCCATTAAACACCTTCGCATCTACTTAGAAACGGTTAGACCTCATATCAAGATTAAGGCCGGAAACGAAGATATTGTATTCCTCAACAGAAGAGGCGCCGCATTATCGCGGGTTATGATCTTCTTGATCATTAAGGAACTTGCCGCAAAAATCGGGTTACAAAAAACCATCAGCCCACATACCTTTAGACATAGCTTTGCATCACACCTTGTGGAAGGCGGTGCCGACTTAAGAGCTGTACAAGATATGCTCGGTCATGAAAGTATTACCACGACCGAAATATACACACACATCGATAGGGACTACCTTCATTCCATTATTACGCAATATCACCCCAGATCTTAACTATATCGATTCCTCCTGCTTGGACATTCGAATAAGATGTGCCAAATTTTTCACCACACGATCGTGTTTCAAAACGAATGGATTGTTTTTATCCCACACGTATCCCGCTAATATTGCACAAATGCTACGTTTCACCTCCGGGTTTTCGGGTTGATGATAAAATAACTCCTGCAGATTGCCTGTATACCATTCCTGTATATATGTTGTAAAAACTGCAATCCCATCTTTCATATAGTCTTCAAATTCTGACTGCCAATCCACTGTTTCACCCTGGATCTGCCTTAAAGCTAACTTCGCCGCCAAAATACCAGATTCTGTAGCGAAACACACACCGGAAGAAAAAACAGGATCCAGGAATTCGGAACTATTGCCGGTCAAGGCATACCCTGGCCCATACATTTTACTCACCGCGGTAGAATAATTACTCAACTTACGGGGTTCAAAAACAAAAGGGACATCACCAAACCGCTTAACATAGTAATCGGACAGTTGAATAGCCCTATTTAGTGCTGTAGTGGTATCTTCGCCCAGACTTTCGATGAACGAAGTTGGCCCCACAATTCCAACAGAAGTATTGCCATTGGAAAATGGAATTACCCACAACCAAACCTGCGTTTCCAATATATCAAAAGAAATCAGACTACCTTCTTGCCCTAGCGGTCGATTAACCTCATTGACATGGCTGAATATCGCCGAATGAGGGCTTAAACGTGAGGGTTGGTCCAAATTTAGCATGCGAGGCAAAACGCGACCATAACCCGAACAATCGATCAGAAAGTTTGCCTCTATTTTTGTTTCAACACCTTGGCTATCGCATACCGTAGTGATCGATTTTGCACCATCAAATTGTACGTCAGTTACTTCTGTACCGAAGGAAAGATCTACCCCTTTACGCATAAGCTCATTCGCCATTTCCTGATCAAAATCAGCTCTCGGTATCTGCCAGGTCCAATCCCAACCTTCGGAAAATTTATCTGAAAAATCGAAAATACAGACTTCCTTCCCGCGTATAAACCGCGCTCCAAATTTCTTTTCGAAACCTTGTGCATCCAACGCATCAAACAGCCCAGCTTCATCAAAATGATCCATCACGCGCGGTATTAGACTCTCTCCTACCACGATTCTCGGAAACTGGCTTTTTTCGACAACCTTTACCCTTGCCCCTTGTTTTTGTAAATATCCAGCAGCAACCGAACCGGAAGGTCCCGCCCCGATGATCAAAATGTCAACCTGTTCAACGTTCATTATACGCTTTGATTAAAAGAAAAAAATATTAATTTCGTGCCTGATTAATAATTGCCAAATCTATTCACAAAAAATAAAATAAAAAAAACAATTTCGAGAGTTTTTCAAAATTGCTATCCCATAAATCATGAGCTTACTCACCAACCATTTAGATTTAAAACAGTTTATCCAAATAACCTACGGAAACGAAAAATTGGATATCGATGACGATATTTGGGAAAAAGTAGATGCTAGCCACAATTTTCTTCAGAAATTTGCTGAAAACAAAGTAATTTATGGTGTCAATACCGGTTTTGGCCCCATGGCTCAATATCGGATTAAAGACGAAGACCGCACTAAACTTCAATACAATCTAATTCGCAGCCATGCCTCAGGAACAGGACGACTTCTTGATCCGCTTCAGGTAAAAAGCACGATTTTAGCACGCTTAAATACATTAACCCTCGGTTATTCAGGAGTCCATAAGTCCACCATTGCTTTGATGAGAGAATTGATCAACCGCAATATTTATCCAGTTATTTTTGCACACGGTGGTGTCGGTGCCAGTGGTGATCTCGTACAGCTCGCACATTTGGCCCTCGTATTAATTGGTGAGGGTGAGGTAATGTATAAAAACGAACGAATTCCAACTCAACAAGCTTTTGATGCTGAAGGTCTTGCCCCTATTCAGATTGTTCTACGTGAAGGCTTGGCACTGATCAATGGGACTTCGGTCATGACAGGGATTGGCATACTAAACTGGAACCATGCGCAAAAAGCCTTATCTTGGTCCATCAAAGCAGCCTGTGCAATCAACGAAATCGTTCAAGCTTATGACGATCATTTTTCGGAAGCGTTAAATCAAAGCAAAAAGCATCCTGGACAACAAGCTATTGCCAAAAAGATGCGCGGTCACCTTGCAAGCAGTAAGTTGATTCGAAAACGCGAAGAGCACCTATATACCGGTGAAAATCAAGAAGATATTTTCAAAGACAAAGTACAGGAATACTATTCCGTCCGTTGTGTTCCGCAAATATTGGGTCCGGTTTCGGATACCATTAACAATGTGGGTACAGTGCTTGAGCATGAACTAAATTCAGCCAACGACAATCCCATCGTTGATCTAAACGATCAACATGTGTACCATGGCGGCAATTTTCATGGCGACTATATTTCACTGGAAATGGATAAACTTAAATTGGTTATGACCAAGATGACAATGCTTGCGGAAAGACAATTGAATTATCTACTCAACAGCAAGATCAATGAGATTTTCCCGCCTTTCGTAAATTTAGGCACATTAGGACTAAATTTTGGCATGCAGGGTGTCCAATTTACGGCAACATCCACAACAGCGGAATCCCAAGCGCTAAGCACTTCGCTCTACATCCATAGCATTCCCAACAATAATGACAACCAAGATATTGTCAGCATGGGTACGAATGCAGCAATGTCATGCAGTCAGGTCATCGAAAATTCCTTTGAAGTGCTGGCGATAGAATTTATTACTTTAGCACAGGCAATTGACCATTTAGGTTGTCAGGAAAAATTAGCAAAAGAAACACTATCTTGGTATATGGACCTGCGTAATTTGTTTCCGGCCTTTGCCGAGGATCAAGTGATGTATCCGATTATTAAAAAAGTAAAAGAATACTTAATCAATAAAAATCATGATTAAAAGGCTCACATTCGGCGGATTATTTATACTATCATGCACCTTCGCATCTGCGCAACAATTGGCGCGGGTACAAGAAAAGGGACTTGTCGGATTTATCAATAAAGATGGATCATTTCAGATTACACCTCAATTCAAAAATGCTCAAGATCAATCCGAAGGAAAGATTGCTGTTTATGATGGCAGCAGGTGGGGATTTGTAGATAAAGATGCAAATTATATTATTCAACCTCAATACGTCAATGCCAAATCCTTCAGTCAGGGAATGGCGATGGTGAAATCTGCAAGCGGCTGGCTTTACATTGATTCTCTCGGGCAGGAACTGAAGTCGATCTCTAGCAAGCGGGTTTATGAATTCAATGATGGTGTTGCTTTTTATCGTGATGCGACCAATTTAGTAGGTCTCATCAACAACAAACAAGAGGTTGTGCTTCCACCAACTTATGATGTCATCCGTCCATTTAAGGATGGCTACGCTAAAGTCGCCAAAAATAAAAAATGGGGTGTCATTGACAATCAGGGAAAAGAGGTCGTCGCTCCAAATTATGATGATATCGGCGATTTTAATGTTGGATTGGTGTGGGCAAAAAAACAGAACAACTGGTTTCTCGTATCTGGTCAAAAAGAAGTTGCCCTCCCCGGTATTTCAAAAATTGAAAATATTGAAAACCCCGACTTTGTCCTTGTTCAGCAAGGAAATAAAATCGGTTTTATGGCATCGGATGGCAAATGGGTGATACCTGCAACTTATGATGATGCGCGAAATTTTCAGGAAGGTCTAGCGCCAGTGAAATTAAATGGGAAATGGGGATATATTGATACTACAGGTAAATTGGTCATCCCTACTGCCTATCAGGATGCCCTTTCATTTTCTCCGGAGGGCCTCGCTGCAGTTAAAGACAGTAAATGGGGATTCATCGATAAAAATGCCAAAGTTATCATCCCCTTTCAATATGAGATTACTGCGGCGCTAACGTTTAAGAAACAGGAGAAGGGATTTATCGATGGTTTAGCGCGAGTTAAACTCAATGGCAAATGGGGATTTATTGACACCAAAGGAAACCTTTTAGGAAACAAATGGTTTGATAATGCAGAATTATTTCAAAATTAATATACATATTGTAGGATGAAATGCGCTTTAGTTACAGGTGGATCAAGGGGAATTGGCAGGGCAATTTGTCTTAAACTGGCTCAAGAATTGGGCTATCATGTGTTGATCAACTTTCAGCAGAATGAAACTGCAGCATTAGAAACACTTGCTGCTATAGAAGCAAAGGGCGGTAGTGGTTCGCTTCTAAAATTCGACGTCGCAGATAAATCCGCAGTCGACAAGGCCTTATCTACCTGGGAATCGAGCCATCCCGAAGCTAAGCTTGAAGTTATCGTTAATAACGCCGGGATAGCCAAAGATGGCTTATTCATGTGGATGCCAGCAGAAGATTGGTCCTCGGTAATCAACACAACTGTCAATGGTTTCTATCATGTTACCAAATTTTTTATACAGAAACTGTTACGCCAGCGTTATGGTCGTATCATCAATATGATTTCCGTATCCGGTGTAAAAGGTACAGCTGGTCAAACCAACTATTCGGCGGCCAAAGCGGCTTTGCTAGGTGCAACTAAAGCGCTGGCTCAGGAGGTTGCCAAACGGAATATCACCGTCAATGCTGTGGCACCTGGATTTATTCACAGTGACATGACTGCCGATATGGATGAAAAGGAACTAAAAAAATTGATTCCGGCCAATAGATTTGGGGAACCTGAGGAAGTCGCAGACCTCGTCACCTTTTTAGCTTCTTCAAAAGCAGGCTATATTACGGGGGAAGTAATTAATATAAATGGAGGAATTTATTCGTAAATCTATGGAGCAAAGAGTAGTGATCACGGGGATGGGAATATATTCCTGCTTGGGGACATCATTGGAAGAAGTAAAAGATTCTCTGCAACAAGGGAAATCAGGGATTATCTTCGATGAAGAACGAAAAACTTTTGGATTTCGTTCCGCATTAACCGGTGCCGTTCCACAACCAAATTTAAAACATGAATTGAACCGCCGTCAGCGAATATCCATTGGCGAAGAAACAGAATATGCGTATTTGGCTACGATGGAAGCCTTAAAAAATGCAGCCATTGACGATGCTTTTCTCGATGAACATGAAATTGGGATTCTCTATGGAAATGATTCGGTCTCCAAAGCCATTATTGAAGCTGTTGATATTGTACGGGAGAAAAAGGATACCAGCCTGATAGGCTCTGGAGCGATTTTTAAATCAATGAACTCCACGGTAACCATGAATCTCTCCACGATATTCCGTTTAAAAGGCATTAACATGACGATATCCGCCGCCTGTGCCTCCGGATCCCATTCTCTAGGGCTTGGATTCAACCTGATTAAAAGTGGCATGCAAGATATGATTATCTGTGGTGGGGCGCAAGAGATCAATAAATATGCCATGGCCAGTTTTGATGGTTTAGGTGTTTTTGGAGATGATACCCTGCCGGCTACAACAGTATCACGTCCCTTTGACAAAGATCGGTCCGGATTGGTACCTTCTGGCGGCGCCGCTACAATAATTATAGAAAGTTATGAATCCGCGGTACGTAGAGGAGCCCCTATCCTAGCGGAAATTGTAGGTTATGGATTTTCATCCAACGGAGGGCATATTTCTACACCAAATGTCGAAGGACCGGCCTTGGCCATGGAACGCGCAATTAAACAAGCTGGCGTTAAACCCTCCGATATTGCCTACATCAACGCACATGCCACATCCACCCCTGTAGGCGATGCCAATGAAGCACAGGCTATCTTGCAGGTATTCGGTGAAAGCCAACCTTTTGTCAGCTCCACAAAATCTATGACAGGCCATGAATGTTGGATGGCAGGCGCCAGTGAGATCATCTATTCCAACATCATGATGTTAAATGGTTTTATGGCTCCAAACATTAATTTTGAAAATCCGGATGAACATTCAGCCAAATTAAATATCGTTAAACAAACCGTATTTAAAGAATTTGACCTATATTTGTCCAATTCTTTTGGCTTTGGGGGAACAAACTCTGCATTAGTCATTAAAAAAATAAACGATTAACTTATAAAAATGATTTCTGAAAAGATTAACGAAATACTTGTTGATGAGTTTGAAGTGGATGTTGATTTAATCCAACCGAATCTAAATTTAAAAGATACATTAAATTTAGACAGTTTGGATTATGTCGATCTTGTCGTTATCATTGAGTCCAATTTTGGTGTCAAATTGGTTGAAGCCGATTTCACAAATATCCAAACCTTCCAAGACTTTTATGACCTCATCAAACGTAAGACAGCTCATAACTAAGTCAATGTTTACCAATGAGTCAGTGGAAAGGACAATCGAAGGGTAGTGTCTTAGGATATCGAATCTTTGTATTCTGTATTCAAAAGCTAGGAATCCGTACAGCTTATCTGCTGCTGGTATTTGTAGCTTTTTATTATTTCCTGACTTCTTGGAGTAGCAACCGTTCTATCTATTATTACCTAAGATATCGACTAAAATATTCACTTCCTTCAACGCTCATTGGATTTTACCGGAGTTACTTTACTTTCGGTCAAATCCTGATCGATAAAACAGCCATAGCTGCGGGTATGCGCAACAGATTCAGCTATGAATTTGACGGTATTGCGATTTTAAAATCTGCCTTGGAGAAAAAAAATGGTGGTATCCTGTTATCAGCACATATCGGTAACTTTGAAATCGCCTCTTATTTCCTGGAGGACATCAATATCGAAAATCAGATTAATCTGGTTATTTCGGACCGCGAACATCAAGCCATCAAATCATACTTGGCAAAAGTATCGCGTAAATCGACCGTAAAATTCATCGTTATCCAAGAAGACCTCTCCCACGTATTTGCCATCAATGAAGCACTTACAAACAATGAACTAATTGTCTTTACAGGTGATCGCTATCTAGATGGCACAAAAACTCTTTCAGCAGATTTACTGGGCAAAAACACACAATTTCCAGCTGGTCCATTTTTAATCGCTTCCAGGCTCAAGGTTCCTGTTATTTTTGTCTATGTCATGAAAGAACCTAAGCTCCACTATCATCTCTATGCACGCGAAGTGGAAGTGAAACACCGTGACGCTCAAGGCTTGCTACAAACCTATTGTCAGTCGCTAACCTATATGATCAAAAAATATCCAATGCAGTGGTTTAACTTCTACGATTTCTGGAAGGACTATTCCCAATAAACATCCACAGTTCTGTTTACATTATTTATCTGAATAAACAAAAAAAACACAGCAGAGGTGCTGTACTAAAACCGATCAAAAGCAATTTTGCGCTACTTGAAACCTATGATTTTATCTTTTAATTAGTACCTTTGGGTGAACTTTTTTAGACAAATGACAGCTGCCCCATTTCCAATAGTCGATAACATATTTTTACAGAATTTATTACCTCATCGTGCTCCGATGGTTATGATTGACTGCCTGTACGATTTCACCGAAAAGACAGTGGCAGCAGGTTTAACTATTCAAGAAGATAATATTTTTGTGGAAGATGGTGTATTATTGGAAGCAGGTATTATTGAGCACATGGCGCAATCCATTGCTTTACATACTGGCTATAGCTTTTATATTAAACAACAAACTGCACCTATAGGTTATCTCGGTACAATAAAAAGTATTTCAATAGATTCCTTCCCTCAGGTCGGAGAAAAATTGCTGACCAAAGCAACGATTCTACAAGAGTTTATGGGGGTTACACTCGTTTCCGTAGAAAGCTTTGTAGGAGATCGACAGATCGCTCAAGCTGAAATAAAAAGTGTAATAGCTTCTTCATGATTATGGCAAAAAATAAACGAACTGAACAAGTTAATCAGATTACTTGGACAAGCCCCTTAAGTATACGTTTCAATGAAGTCGATTCGTTGGGGATAGTTTGGCATGGCCATTACATCAGTTATTTTGAAGATGGCCGAGAATCTTTCGGCATGGAACATGGACTGACCTATCTAGATATTCATGGCCATGGTTATACAACACCGATCGTGAAGAGTACCTGCGAACATAAACTCCCATTAAAATATGGTGACAATGCACGTATTGAAACATCCCTATTGGATACCAAAGCAGCAAAGATTATTTATCGTTACCGCATCCTAAATGACAACAATCAGGTTGTCTGCCTAGGTGAAACGATCCAGGTATTTTTAGATTCTTCAGGAAACTTACAATTGTATACTCCGGACTTTTTTCAGCAATGGAAAAATCGGCTTGATTTTGTCAGCAAATGAAAAAGGTGTATTTAGGCCCATACAATTGTGTATCCCCCATAGGTAATAATCTGACAGACACCTGGAATGCCCTTGTTCGCGGCAAATCAGGAATCAAGTTGACCGACTTTGCTGAATTACATGGAGACGTTTACGCCGCTATTGTTGAAGAAGAACAATTGGATCAGCATTTAAACAAATTGCTGCAGGACACACAGCTCCCCTTCGATGCGGCATTCTCAAAACTAGAAAAGCTCATGATAGCCGCATTAGTACCTCTTGTCAAAGCAGTTGTTATTACACAAGAGACTGAATTAATCGTATCAACAACCAAGGGCAATATCGCGCAATGCACAGGCGGAGCAAACGATATTGTTGCAGCAAGCCTTCCCGTACTGGCTCAAAGAATAGCCGATTTTTTTGGTTTTAAACGGCCTCCGATAATCATTAGCAATGCCTGTGTATCGGGTCTGCAGGCCATCTCGACCGCTAAACGACTTATTCAGATGGATTATTGTAAAGATGCCATTATCGTTGCTGGAGACCTGGTCAGTGAATTTGTCGTTTCAGGATTTAAGTCTTTTCAGGCCCTAAGTAACTCGGTATGTAAACCCTATGACGAGTTTAGACAGGGCTTAAATCTCGGCGAAGCAGCGGCAGCAATTCATGTCACCGGCCAAAAATTAACAGATCAAGAATTCTTTATCGCCGGCGAAGCCTCAATCAACGACGCAAATCACATTTCAGGACCATCACGTACAGGCGAAGGACTGAGACTTAGCATCGCATCTGCATTGGCCGAAGCCAAATTAGAACCAAAATCTGTTGATTTTATTTGTGCACATGGAACAGCAACAATTTACAACGATGAAATGGAAGCTGTGGCCATACATCATTCCGGATTAGCCACTAAACCGATCAATAGCTTAAAAGGGTACTTCGGTCATACCTTGGGAACCGCTGGACTCATCGAGAGTATTATTTCTTTGGAATGCTTACGAAATAATTTACTACTCCCCAGTTTAGGCTATCAAAAACAAGGCACTTCATTACCTCTAGCGGTTGTCACTGAGCTATTGGAACAACCCCAACCTCTTATTCGCTGCTTAAAAACAGCATCAGGATTTGCTGGCACAAATACAGCCATATTATTTGAAAGGGAGTTACGATAAGCATGGAACAACACTATCAAATCAGCAGGCATTGCCGCATCGATACACAGGGCGTATATGTTAATGGTGAACAGATTTCAGCAGCAATATCCACAGATTTTGCTACTTTTTCAAAAGCATTTTACTATTCACTAGAAACGACTTACCCGAAGTTTTTCAAGATGGATAACCTCAGCAAATTAGCTTGGCTAGGAGCTGAATTACTATTAAAAGAGGAAAAAATAAAGAATATCGGCATTGTCTTGTCGAATAGGCACAGTAGCCTTGATACCGACTTAAAGCACCTTAATACCATCGCAGACAAGGAGCAGTACTATCCCAGTCCTGCTATATTTGTATATACCCTGCCCAATGTCTGTATGGGTGAAATTGCGATTAGGCATAACCTGCAAACGGAAAATATCTTTTTTGTTTCAGCGCAGTTCGACAGTCAACTTGCAGTAAATTACTGCAATTACCTCTTAAATTCCAGTAGAGTGGAAAAGGTACTATGCGGTTGGGTCGATTATATGGAAGGAAACTATAAATTGGTTTTGTATCTTGTGGAAAAAACAGGCATTGTAGCACATAATTTAAATGTCGTAAGACAACTAACACAATAAAGAATGGAAGAGTTGAAATCGGAATTAAAAACGAAAATCATTGAAGCCTTAAATTTAGAAGAAGTCACTGTAGATGAAATTGAAGATCAGGCACCATTATTTGGAGATGGTCTAGGACTAGACTCTATTGATGCATTGGAGCTGACTGTTTTATTGGATAAGGATTATGGTATTAAAGTTACTGACCCAAAAATCGGAAAGACTATTTTTCAATCCATTGAAACATTGGCAACCTATATTTCAGAAAATAGAACGAAATAAAACATGAAAAATACTATTGCGGTTACTGGAATGGGTATGATTACCGCCATTGGAAATGATGTCGCGCAAAACTATCATTCTTTGCTCCAGAAACAGCATGGTATCAAACCGCTTCAACATATCTCGGGAAAACATCAACATCACACGCTTGTTGGTGAAGTGTCGTTAACGAACGAAGCATTAATTGAAAAATTAGGTACTGAGGTACCCGGCTATTGTTCCCGAACCAGCCTACTTGCCGCAATTGCTGCAAAAGAAGCCATGTCTCAGGCTGGTATTATAGCAGCAGCTGATATGCCAATTGTTCTGGGAACTTCGGTTGCGGGAATGGATATTTTTGAACAACATTTCCCACATTTACAACAGAACGACACACTCATACAACGCCGGGATGTTGGGGATTCAAGTGCCATATTGGCCAAAATATTGGGCAGCAATGGTTATGTGACGGCTATTAGTACAGCATGTTCCTCGGCGGCTAATGCCATTGGCTTTGGGGCTCGACTTTTGCGCTCGGGACGCGCAGATCGGGTTTTAGTGGGCGGATCGGATGCCCTGTCAAAATTTACAATCAATGGCTTTGACAGTTTAATGCTCCTGTCCGACCAACTTAATCGCCCCTTTGACAGTAATAGAAAGGGGTTAAACTTAGGTGAAGGTGCAGGTTTTTTAGTACTTGAATCTACAAGATCCTTAAAAAACACAAAGAAACCCATATTAGGTTACCTGAACGCGTTCAGCAACGCCAATGATGCCTTTCATCAAACCTCAACTTCAGATAACGGTGAAGGTGCCTATCTGGCTATGCAAGAGGCTCTAAAAATGGCAGAGTTGATACCGAGCGAAATTGATTATATCAATGCACACGGAACGGCGACCGAAAATAATGATCGAACAGAAGCAACGGCGATACAGCGATTATTTAACGATGCGATACCGCCCTTTAGTTCAACCAAATCATATACTGGACATACATTGGGAGCTTCAGCCGGTATTGAGGCAATATATGCACTACTCGCCATTCAGCATCAACTGGCCTTTGCTAATTTAAGATTTGAAAATACCATGGAACAGCCTGCCTTGCCGCCGCTCGCTGAACACCAACGTATAGACATCCGGCATGTACTCAGCAATTCCTTTGGATTTGGCGGCAATTGTTCAAGCTTAATTTTTTCGCATGCATAAAGTATATATTAATGCCGCAAGCATATGCGTTAACAACCTTAGCCTACCAAATAGTCGAGAAAATTGGATCAAGGTTGATCTGCCTAAAATAGACAGTAAGATCCTATCGCCCAACAGTGCAAGGCGAATGTCCAAAGCTGTAAAAATGGGAATTATATGTGCTATGGAAGCACTGCAACAGATTGATCGCAGTGAGCTGGACGGTATCCTCGTTGGAAGTGGAAAAGGCTGTCTAATAGACTCCGATAGATTCTTACAGTCCATTGCTGTTCAACAAGAAGAGTTTTTATCACCGACTGCATTTATCCAGTCGACGCACAATACCGTTGCCGGTCAAATTGCCCTTTTAATCAAAAATACAGGTTATAATATGACCTATTCACAGGGTCGCGTATCATTTGAATCGACCGTATTTGATGCCTATCTACAACTTGTGCTGAACGAACGGAAAACTTTATTGGTCGGTGCCGTTGACGAGCTTTCAGATATCAGTATCGACATCAGCGAGAGCATAGCCAATACAACAGATCAACCGATAACAACAGGAATCCCGCGGACAGAAGGTGCCGGTTTCTTTATTTTCTCCAATCAAAAGAATCAACATACCCTCGGAGAATTGGTTGACATGGTAATTTATCATCCAACAGAAGAGCTACGACCAGAAAGCCAACTAGCTGCATTTCTTAAAAAAAACAAGCTATCTGCCGAGCAGCTTGACTTGGTTATTTATGGTTCGGCAAAGCCGGAACCCCCATCAGAAATGGAGGCTGAGGCATTCAACGACTTAGCTAAAATAAACTATCAATCGCAGATAGGATACTTTGACACAGATGTTGTGTTTGCATTCGATTTCGCTTTAAAGCAATTGAATAATCAAACCTTTCGATCGATAGAGAGTCCAATTGGAAATAAGATCGGTGCTTTTCAACATGTACTGATTTGTAATTTTGGAGACCAAAACAGTCTAATGCTGTTATCGAGATGCTAAATTTTAAAAACACAACATACGTGAGTCTTGCCCTTTTTCTGATGACTGTATTCATCTGGAAAAACGATCAACTGTATTCTCCTTTGATTATTGTGCTGATTATGTATGTTGGAATAGTTTCCTGGGGAGCATTTGATCTCCGTCTAAATTTCTTTATGCAATCGACAACAAGCGTAAGAAAAAATGTGCGGCAAGTTGCGATCACTTTTGATGACGGCCCTACACCTTTTACCTTGGAAATACTAGACTTACTGGATCAATATCAAGCAAAAGCTAGTTTTTTTTGTATTGGCACACAGGTCGTCAAGTATCCCATGATAGCGAAGCAAATTATTGAAAGGGGCCATGTAATTGCCAATCATAGCATGAATCATCCCAATAAGATGGGGTTTCTGCCAAGCAGACAAGTTGTTGAAGAGATAAATGAAGCTAATCATGCCATTGAAACGGCAACAGGAAAAAAAGTATTGCTTTACAGGCCTCCATTTGGTGTCAGCAATCCACATATTGCAAAAGCATTGCACGATTGCAAGTTGAAATCCATTGGTTGGAACATCCGCTCCTTGGATACTTTAAATCTAACTGAAGATCAGATTTTTGCACGCATTGCAAAAAAACTAAGTCCCGGCAGTATCATTCTTTTACATGATACATCCGAGAAAACAGTACATATCGTTAAAAGTTTATTAATGGCATTAAAGGTTAACAAATTAGAAGCCGTAAATTTGGAAGATTTCTTAAATCAAAAAGTATATGAAAACTAAGCTCATTCTACTCCTTGTTTCTGTATTTCACATTGCGCTGACCAAAGCACAAGAAACAGCTATGTCAAGCGCTGAAATAACTAGTTTTAAACAAACCGTCGTAGCGGAAGCACAAAAAATAAAAACCTTAAAAACAGATTTTGTCCAATATAAGCACTTGGATTTTCTTTCTAAAGAGATTACGTCCAGTGGATCCATGTTATTGAAAAACCCAAACAAGCTGCTTTGGAAATACAATACACCGATCCAATATGGTATTCTTTTTAAAGACAATAAAGTATTGGTAAATGATCAAGGTAAAAAAAATAAGGTCGACCTTGGCAACAATAAAAAGTTCGAGAAAATCAATAAAATGATTATTGGCAGCATCAGTGGAGATCTCTTTGCTGCCGATGACTTTACGATCACCTTTCACAAAAATCGAAATCAACGCATAGCGAAGCTTTCACCTAAAACAAAAGAGCTATCGGCTTATATTCAAACGATCGTATTGTATTTTAATGATCAACAATCTACAGTTTCGGAAGTCCAGTTGATAGAACCGTCTAAAGATTATACAAAAATAGTTTTCAAAAACAAGCAGATCAACCAACCAATCGGCGATGCGTTATTCAGTTTTTAGTCTGTTACTTTTAGTTCTTCTGACAGGATGTAAGGTTTACTACCCAAATGGTAAACAAAACTATGGTGCAATCGACACTCTCGTTCAAAACCCCTATTTTGCCAGGTTAAATGAAGAGCGCTTATATCGGGCCACAATTCGCTTTTATGGAAAAGAGATGACAGGAATGTTTGTCGCCAAAAGAATCAGTCAGGACGATCATCGGATTGTACTTACCTCTGATCTGGGGAATACCTTATTTGATATAACGATTTCCAAAGACCAACATCTGGTCAATTATGTCATGCAAGATCTCGACAGAAAGATAATCCTCCACACCTTAGTGAGGGATTTCAGAGCTTTAACACAAACAACTTATAGAGCTGACTATCAAAATTTAATAGCCAATCAATTTTTAAGTATCTATAACGGCAAACGATATTTTCTTAAGATAGATGACCAAGGAACCTTAACCAAAATCGAAATGGCATCCAAGTACAAAAGATCTTTTGAAATTCAATTCAAACCAGATTCTTTGGGGAAACTTGACAGCTTTATTATAAAACATCGTGGTATCAAGCTAAAAATGGATTTTGTAAATATTCCATTTTAAGCGACATGATACATAAGGCTAGATATAAAAAATAAACAAAGCCGTATTTCCGCTATAGTAAGTTCTTCAATTACTTTTATTATGCTCCGCTATTATATTGCATATAAAAGGTAATTTATCTAAGTTTGAAACATGGTTTTAGCAGACTTTTATACGATACACAATAGTCAGGTGCGTGAAGATGGAAAATATTTGATGGAGATAGGTATTCATCCCGATCATCCGATTTTTAACGGGCATTTTCCAGGGCGACCAGTAACACCAGGTGTATGTATGTTACAGATCATAAAAAATATAACCGAAGATTTACTGCAGACAAAACTCCATATGCGGTCTGCCAAAAACATTCGTTTTTATGCCATTATAGATCCTTCCGTTCATTCCATGCTGACATTGGAATTGGCGGTTCAAGAGACCGAAACCATACAGATCAAGGCCAATTGTTCTTTCGATGATACCCTTGCACTTAAAATGGAACTCAATTTTTGCCGCACTTATCCTGTTGTATAGCCATGATCAATTCGCCAAGCTTCAGCCAATCTATTATTCCTACAGCTGTATGTGTACTCATACCTACCTACAACAATGCTAAAACGCTAAAAAGAGTTTTAGATGGGGTTTTGGCCTATACCACACAGGTTATTGTAGTCAATGATGGTTCGACGGATGCAACAGCAGAGATTTTAGCAAATTACCCTTCCATTACAGTGCTGCACCTGGAAAAGAATTCAGGTAAGGGCAAAGCTTTACGAATAGGGTTTGATACGGCAAGAAAACAGGGATTTCAGTATGCAATCACCATCGATTCGGATGGGCAACATTTTCCCGATGACATTCCAACTTTTATAGACGCACTCAACCAAAGTGACGGAAATATTTTATTGATTGGTGAGCGCCAAATGGGCCAAGCCGGCATACCCAAAAAGAGCAGTTTCGGTAATAAGTTTTCCAATTTTTGGTTTTGGTTTGAAACAGGGATAAAACTTGCTGACACGCAATCAGGATACAGACTCTACCCTCTTGATCGCATACCTAAAAAACTATATACCAACAAATTCGAACTAGAAATTGAAGTAATTGTACGCTCAGCATGGAAAGACATTGTCGTGAAGAATGTACCGATTAAGATACTTTACGATCCGACAGAGCGAGTTTCGCATTTTAGACCATTTAAGGACTTCACACGAATTAGCATCCTTAACACCTTCTTAGTTTTGATTAGTCTACTCTACATATTTCCAAGAAACGCTTTTCGAAGTTTCAAAAAAAAAAGCTTTAAGGATTTTCTAAAAGAAGATATTCTGGGAACGCACGATTCGAATTTTATTAAATCCATTTCGATTGCATTGGGTGTGTTTATTGGGATTGCCCCTTTATGGGGATTTCAGTCTTTTTTATCAATTTTTCTCGCCTCTGTCTTTAGGCTTAATAAAGGTCTTTGTTTTGCCTTTTCAAATGTCAGTATCCCCCCTATGATCCCATTGATTATTTGGGGATCGATACAAACAGGAAAGTTATTTATATCCAGTGCCAAACCTTTGTTGGATTATAGCCAAATAGATTTTCAAGCTATATCCGAACATTTTTTACAATATGTACTGGGTAGTCTCGCTTTGGCTTTAGTGACCGCAGTCCTATTTGGACTTTCCTCCTTTACGCTATTGCGGTTTAATCAACGACGTTAATATGCAGCATTATTTTTATCAGCTTTATCTATTTTTCAAGAAGAAACCTTATATCGCCTGGTTAGTTGCCCTGCTCTTTTTGGTCGCAACGGGATATTTCGCACTAAAACTAAAATTTGAAGAAGATATTACGCGGATCATACCTCAAAATGAACGGACAAATGAGGTTGCCAAAATATTGACCCAACTTAAGTTTTCGGATAAAATAAGCGTCATTATTGAACGGGAAAAAGATGCTTCAATTGACGATATGGTTGAAATGGCTAATTCCTTTTCCGATAGCATCGTATCGCTTGCTCCCTACTATCATAGTATACAAGGGCAAATTAGCGACGCGGAAATGGAAAGTACCATGCAGTTTGTATACCAGCATTTGCCGACATTATTGGACGAGAACGATTACAAAACCATAGCAAGCCACCTGCCAAGTGATAGCATAGCGCAGGTAGTGGAAGCCAATTATGCTGCATTAATTTCGCCTACGAGTATCGTTGCAAAATCTTTTATACAACGAGATCCCCTAGGGATTGGCTTTATGGCGCTTAAAAAATTCCAAAAGCTCAGTATTGCCGGCGATTTTCAACTTTACAATGGCTATATTATTACAAAAGATTCAAGCAAGCTGTTATTGTTTATTAATCCCAAATATTCAGGCTCGGAAACAGAACATAATGCGATTTTTGTCGACAGGCTTGACAACATGAAAAGTGCGTTAAACAAGGTCTACCTAAAAAAAACCAAACTAAGCTACTTCGGATCATCTTTGGTTGCTGTCGCCAATGCAAAGCAAATCAAAACAGATATCCAAACGACCATCCTTATTTCGATGAGTTTATTGATGCTTATTTTGATTCTCTTTTACAAGAAAGTGCAAATTCCGGTCATCATCTTTATTCCCTCGCTTTTTGGGGCTTTACTAGCACTCGCATTTCTTTACTTTCTGCGGGGTACAATATCTGCTATTTCAATCTCCATTGCTGCAGTATTAATTGGCATTACCATAGACTATGCGCTGCATATCATGACGCATTTCAAGCAAACTCAGGATATCAAACACCTCTATAAAGAAATCACTAAGCCAATCTTGATGAGTGCGGGCACTACAGCCGTTTCTTTTCTTTGCCTGCTCTTCGTCAATTCGGAGGCCTTAAAAGATTTGGGAATATTTGCGTTCATTGCCATCCTGTTCTCGGGAATATTCTCTTTGATTCTTATCCCGCATATCTATAAACCGAATATAAAAACCTCGGATGATAAAAACCATCTCATCGATCGGATTTCCGCATTCAGTTTTGAACGGAATAAACCCTTACAAATATTTAGCTACCTATTGTTAGTAGTGAGCTTGTTTACTTTTTGGAAAGTCGGGTTCAATAAAGATTTATCTGCACTAAATTTCTTCCCAAAAGAACTGCAAGAAGCCGAATACAAACTTGAAAATTCAGCACAACAACAAAATAAGTCGCTATTTCTGATAAACTATGGTAACAATATCGACCAGGTTCTTTCGGCTAATTCTTTATTGTATAGTAGATTACAACAAGATACAGGTATGATCGCTATCAATTCCATTGGTGAAATTGTTCTATCGAAAAAGGATCAGGAGGCGAAAATTGCCCAGTGGAATTCCTTTTGGACAGATGTCCGTAAAACGGAAATCCGCGAGAATCTTATCCGTTCTAGCGCTGCTTTTGGTTTCAAACCAACTGCTTATCAAGCTTTCTTCTCCCTTTTGGATCAAAAATTTTCGACCGTCACATGGGATGATTATCAGAAACTCAACAATGGAATATTGAGCGAGTATATCAGTTCCAAAGATGGCTTTTTCACCGCAAATACCATTGTAAAAACGGCAGAAGGAAACCGGGAAAAATTGATAAAGCAGTTCAATAATGGCAGTACCGTTGTCATTGATCGCAAAGAAATGAATGAAACCTTTTTGGGACAGCTGGTCAATGACTTCAACACCTTGGTCAATTATAGCTTTGTAGCCATATTTGTTATTCTTTGGTTGTCATTTCGCCGCATCGAGCTGACATTGATCAGCATGGTACCTATTGTGTTAACAGGCTTGGTTACAGGGGGCCTCATGGGCCTGTTTCACCTCGAATTTAATATTTTCAGTACCATTGTCTGTACACTTGTATTCAGTCACGGTGTAGACTTTGCCATATTTATGACCGCAGCCCTGCAAAAAGAATACAGTACCGGCAAAGATGAAATGCCTATGTACCGTACGTCTATTCTACTTGCCGTATTAACGACAATTTTAGCCATCGGTGCTTTAATTTTCGCTAAACACCCGGCATTAAAATCCATTTCAGCAGTTTCCCTACTCGGTGTTACAGCAGCGGTTTTAAACACTTTTGTTCTTTATCCGCTCGTTTTTAGGTTTGTATTTCGCCGCAGGCCTTCCCAAGGCTTATCTCCGCTTAGTTTGCGTCTGCGCTTGATTTCAGCGTTTTCGTTCAGCTACTATATCATCGGAAGTATGCTTTCAGGCCTTCTCTTTAGTTTGATCTCTAATAGAGCTTGGATGACACGCGTAATGTCTCGTTTTGGAGACTCTGTATTGAAGTCCAACCCTTTTGTCAAGAAACAGCAATTCAACGCGCATGACGAAGACTTCAAAAAACCCGCGATTATTATAGCCAATCACAATTCGCTATTAGATACACTTCTTATTGGGCGTTTATTGCCAAAGTGCGTATTTGTTACGAACGAATGGGTCTACAAATCACCAGTCTTTGGCCGTGTGGTTAGGCGTGCAGGTTTTTTAATGCTCGACGACGATTTAGAAAAATCGAAAAACATCTTAAAGCAACGTATCGATGCAGGGTATTCGATTGCGATTTTTCCAGAAGGAACGCGATCGGCAACAAATGATGTACAACGGTTCCACAAAGGCGCATTCTATATTGCCGAACAGCTGCAGCTGGATATACTCCCTATTTATATACACGGTGCTGCCGACGTTTGTCCAAAAGGAGATTTTGTCATTTATGATGGAACACTCAGTACAGTCATAGGCGAAAGAATTCGACCTACCGACCAACAGTTTGGGGATAATTATTCTGCACGCTGTAAAACGATCAGTCGCTTATTCAAACAACAGTTCGCTGAAATCAGAAAGCAATTTGAGGGTCCGACTTACTTTAGAGAAAAAATAAGCTTAAACTATCGGTATAAAGAAACGGAAATCGAAAAATTAAGCCTAAATGATTTTGACCTTCATCAGGAGTCTTATGCAACCTGGAATAATTTCATTGCAGCAAATGCAAAAATTTTGCATATTGGAAACGATTTTGGTCATATTGATTTTTTGTTGACCATGCAACAGGCACAGCGACATATAGAAAGCTATATCCGTGATCCTGAAAAACGTGCTATTGCGGGCAATACGTATCTAAAGCATAAACGTAAATTGACTTATCTAAATCAGCCGACCGAAACCACATTACGTTTCGATGTACTGATCTGGGGCAGCAACGATGAAAAGGTTGAAATCAGCGATTCGACACATACTATTGTATGTTATGATTTCCTAGAAAAGCCACATTACATTGGTTTTGAAGAAGTATTTAAAGATCAATACAGTTGCGTATTAAAAAGAAGAACAAATGGATAAAGTCTACGATAGCGTCATCATTGGTTCAGGGCTAGGAGGCCTTGTTACCGCAGTTCTCCTTGCTAAATTTGGACGCGAAGTATGTGTCATTGAAAAAAACAATCAATATGGTGGCAATCTGCAGACTTTTGTGCGAGACAAAGAAATCTTAGACACAGGGGTACATTACATTGGCGGTTTGGGTGAAGGTGAAAACCTGTATAAATATTTTGAGTATCTGGGGATTATGAAGGATCTATCGATCCAACGCATGGGAATCGATGAATATGATCGAATTTCATTTGATGGAAATCCGATCAATTATCCACATGCACAAGGATATGAAAATTTTGTACAACAATTGCTTCATTACTTTCCTGAAGAAAAGCAGGCCTTAACCGTATATTGTGAGAAGATACAGGACATCTGTAATTCATTTCCTATGTATAATCTCCGCAAAAGTTTTGGGTTCAATGAGGCTGTACTCGGTATTTCATTGAAGTCTTTTTTAGACGATTTGACCGATAACGAACTCCTTAAGGCTGTACTCGTCGGTTCGAACTTCCTTTATGTTGCAAAAGCAGAAAGTACCCCACTCTATGTACATGCGCTTACCATAAACTCCTATATTCAGTCCGCTTGGCGTTGTGTAAACGGCGGTAGCCAAATTGCCAAGTTATTGATCCGCCAATTGCGTAAATATGGTGGTGACATCATCAAAAATAAAGAAGTCATTGCTGTAGAAATGGACGATCAGCTGATCAAAGCAGTACGCACCGATGACCAGCAGCTGATTTATGCAAAGGAGTTTGTTTCGAATATCAATCTCCGGCATACCTTTGCCATGCTGCCTGAAAGATTTCAAAAGCAAGCTTATGTCAAGCGTATACAAGGCTTACCGTTGAGCCCTTCGGTTTTTTCCGTTTACATCGTTTGTAAAGAAGGTTATATCCCCTATCAAAATTATAATATTTACCATTATAAAAACATCGCTTCCGTTTGGTATAATCAGGAGCAATCTCCCTTAGTCGTTTCCATGAGCTGTAACAGCGAAAATCAACGCTATTGTAGCACCATGACCGTGATGTGTTATATGACTGCGGACGAAGTGCAACAGTGGAATGAGACTTTCAATCGGTCCATTATCCAGCAGTTAAGTAGCCGTGGTGAAGAGTATGAAGCCTTTAAAGCTGCCAAGGCTGCAGAAATTATCGAAGAACTCCAACACTTGTTTCCGAATATTAAAGCTGCCGCTCAATCTGTTCACACGTCCAGTCCATTAAGCTACCGTGATTTTATCGGGGCCGAGGAAGGTAATATGTATGGCTATTTAAAAGAATACAAGCATCCGTTGAATAGCTTAATTTCCACGAAGACGAAAGTCAAGAACTTGTTTCTGACAGGCCAAAATGTCAAGATGCACGGTGTGTTGGGGGTTACAATTACAGCCTTCTCCTGTTGCTTAATGATGCTTGGAAAAGAATTTGAAGATGATCTATTTAAAGAGAATGATGAAAAAGTATTGGTTGGCGATTTGGATAGCATCACTATTTAGCTCTTGTGCGCTAAATGGTGCCCTGAAAGAAAAAGCTAAATTCGAACAGCAGGCGATTCCGACATTAAGGTTGGCCGACTCTACGGACAATTATCTCAGCATAGACAGTAACTTCCTATTTCATAACGCACAAGGTTTATGGGAACTCTACGTCAGCGGTAACCCGATGGAACTTGGATTAAAAACGGGTATACTGACACAATCGCTTTATGCCTACCAAGAAAAGGCTTTCTTTTCTAAAATTCAAGAGTTTATCCCTTCTCAGCGCAAGCAGAAATGGATGATGAAATTGACTAAAGTCTATAATCGAAACATCCATAAATATATCCCGATAGCGTATAGAAAAGAGATTTTTGGATTGTCACGGTATGCTTCTCCTCGCTACGACTCCCTTATGGATCCCTATCAGCGGAATCTTTTTCTTCATGGGGCCCATGACTTGGGTCATGCTTTTCAGGACCTCGCTTTGGTTGGCTGTTCTTCCTTAGCGGCATGGGGACCAAAGTCTGCAGATGGCGAGCTCATTATCGGGCGAAATTTTGACTTTTATGCGGGCGACGATTTTAGTCACAACAAATTAATCACTATTGTGAAACCCGATTCTGGTTATTCATTTCTCTCCGTGGGCTGGGCAGGCATGATTGGTGTCGTCTCCGGCATGAACAGTGCTGGCCTGACAGTTACACTCAATGCAGGAAAATCGTCTATTCCTTGGGCTGCAAAAACGCCTATATCTATTGTTGCCCGAGAAATACTCCAATATGCTCGAAATTTTAAGGAAGCCATCGCCATTGCAAAAAAACATCCTATTTTTATTTCAGAATCACTTATGATCGGGTCTGCAGATGAAGGCCGTGCCATCTTAATTGAGATGTCGCCACATAAATTTGCTGTTTTTGAATCAGACAATGCAAATTACCTGCTATGCACAAATCATTTTCAGAGCAGTACCTATCAATCCGATAAGCGCAATCAAAAACAGATTGAAGAAAGCCACAGTGTTTATCGACACCAACTGCTGACAGAGCAGTTGCAACAGCAGGATAAGCTTACAGCCCCTAAAGTTGCGGCTATACTAAGAGATCGCAATGGATTAAAAAATAAAGAAATAGGCTATGGCAATGAAAAGGCCTTAAATCAGCTCTTGGCTCATCATGGCGTCATTTTCCAACCAAAAAAACGCCTTGTATGGATCTCAGCCAACCCCTATCAGCTTGGGGAATTTGTCTGTTATGACTTAAATAAAATCTTCGACAACAAGGCACATCAGCCAGCGTCTACATTGGCCAATACAGCATTGAATATTCCCCAAGATACATTTTTGAATAGTAAAGCCTACCGCGATTATGAGGATTACCGTAAACGAGATCGAATAATAGACCACAAACTGAAGTCTGACCAAGAAATTACTGAATCGGAATGGCAGGAATATCAAAAGCTCAATCCCCTGTTTTGGGCAGTCTATTACAAGAGAGGAACGTATTATTTTGAGCAAAAGCGCTATGAAGAAGCACTAAAGCAATTGCAACAGGCCGACTCCTGCGAAGTGACCACTTTGGTTGACCGCAAAAACATTGCTTCATATATTCATAAAATTGAGAAGAAAGGAGATAATCGATGATCCCAACGATAGAACAAGCCAGTCTTGAAGAAATAACCCATTATCAAGATGAAAAGCTAAGATATGTTTTAAACTATTTGAATACACATTCAACTTACTACAAACGTCTTTTTCAACGTGAAGGAGTTGACTTACAACGCATCCGCGGTGTTCAGGATCTCCCCCTTTTGCCGACGACTTCCAAAGAACAGCTGCAGCAGTTTAACTGGGATTTTCTGTGCGTCCCCGAAGAGGAGATTGTCGACTTCTCCACAACTTCCGGTACACTGGGGACACCTGTTGTATTTGGATTAACAGACGCGGACCTAGAGCGTCTCGCTTATAATGAGATGATTTCCTTCCAACGGGTAGGTATTAAAAAAGGCGACCGGGTACAAATTATGACGACCCTAGATCGTCGTTTTATGGCGGGATTAGCTTACTTTCTTGGACTCCGTAAAATTGGAGCCGGAATACTTCGTATTGGGGCTGGCATACCTCAAATGCAATGGGATTCAATCCAGCAGTTTAAACCCAAATTTCTTGTTGTCGTCCCCTCCTTCCTACTCAAAATGATTGCTTATGCCGAAGAACATAACATCGACTACAACAGCAGCTCTGTAAAGGTCGCCATTTGTATCGGTGAAAATCTTAGAACTGCGGACCTGCAGGACAACCAACTGGCAAAACGAATTCAGGAAAAATGGAATATTGCCCTCTACTCCACTTATGCTTCCACCGAAATGAGCTCAGCATTCACAGAATGTGAAGCTTTTGCCGGTGGTCACCAACATCCAGCATTAATCATTACCGAAATATTGGACGATAATGACCATCCTGTATCCGATGGTCAACTGGGAGAATTAGTTGTCACCACCTTAGGAATAGAGGCTATGCCCGTTTTGCGCTATAAAACTGGCGATATGGTCAGACGACATGCTGGCCCTTGCACATGTGGTCGGAACTCCTATAGAATAGGCCCTGTTGAAGGCCGAAAACAGCAGATGATTAAGTATAAGGGTACGACGCTGTTTCCCCCGGCTATGTTTGATGTATTGGCCAGCTACACCGCAATTGAACATTATCAGATCGAGATCTCCAGCACTGCAGTCGGTACAGACGACATTCGGATTTTAATATCCTCCAAACAACAAAACAGCGCATTATTAAAAGAAATCAAAGATAGTTTTCAGGCGAAACTGCGCGTAATTCCCAATGTGGAGTTCGAACGCGAAGAAATTTTGATCAGCCGGATTTATAATCCGCTCAGCAGAAAACCCATTTATCTGGTGGATGAAAGGAAATTGTAAGTAGCCCACAGTACTATCACCCAGATGCTAAGCATTCATATACAAATCATTAGCCCACGTATAAAAAAATAGGGAATTAGCGAATGTTAAACATAAAAATGCTGTCGACAAAAGGCATTAAAAATAGTCTGCTAAAAGATTGAATTTTATCGCAAAGATTATTTGTAAGATCTAGAAAATAGTATATCTTTGCGACAGGTCCCCGTAGTTCAATGGATAGAATTTCAGATTCCGGTTCTGACGATATGAGTTCGAATCTCGTCGGGGACACATTTAAAAATAAACCCCACTTTAAATTAATTTAAAGTGGGGTTTATTTTTAAATTTCACTTCACAACGCCTAAAATGCCAACTAACCTATATAGCTTGCCCAGAAAAATTACAATATGAGCAGACTCAATTCTTTGATCAAAAACTTTCAAACTAAAAGCGCTCTGGATTTATTAAATTATTCTTTAAAAATTCGTCAATAACATCGACGCACTTATTCACCCAAGGATGGAAAAGCCAGAAAGGGTGAACCTGTACATCAAATGTATACACTTGATGTGCCGTCCCCCAACGCTTTAGCATACCGACCAATTCATCTTGTCCGGCATGGAATCTAGGAAGACCGCTATTTATGAATAACATCGGAATTTTCTGTTCCTCTCTGGCCCAAAATATAGGCGAAGCCTCCTTCCATATTAACGGTTTTTCGGCAAAGGTTCCTCCAAGCCAGAAGGCATCAGGAGAATCGGGCTTTCGTTCTAAATTGAGTGAAAGCGGAGCCATGAAATCCACCACTCCATCCAAATTAATAATAGCCTGAATCTGCGTACTGTGTTTAGACTCAAGAAATGATTCAAATTCGGGCACATTACCTGTCAATCCAACCAGACTCGCTAGGTGACCTCCTGCGGAACTTCCCGCCACCACGATACGGCTACTGTCGATATCGTACTGATCGGCATGATTTTTAAGCCACAAAATTGCCGATTTGATATTGAGTAAGGCATTGGGATATTTTGCCTCCAAAGATAATTGATACTCCACTGGAATGCAGACATACCCTTTTCTCGCCAGCAACTGTGCCATGGGTACATCCATTTCCTTCTGCCCAGAACGCCATCCACCACCATGGATCCATATCACTGCCGCATGCTTTCGCTGGTCATTTGGCCGGATAACATCGAGATGTAGATCCCGAGGGCCAAAATCGGTTCGAGCTAGATGTGCATATACCAGATTACGTACGACCTTTAGATCTCCTCCTAGGCTGTCCATAGCCGGTCGTGCATGGGGATAGCTTTTCTTGATCTGCCGCCATACACGCATCGTATTATAAGTCGTATCTTTCGGAATGTCTCGATTCTGGGCCCACACCGAATCGCAAAACATAAACAATAATAATGTACTCCAGAAAAGAGCCTGTGAGCGATATTTATTTTTCCATTTCATCGAGCATTTCTTTAACTTTCCAATCCTCCATTACTTTTTCGAGTTTATAAACATCCCGTTTATCTTCCGGTAACTGATGTGACCAAGTCACTCGCTTTGAGAGTTCCGATGCCCCTGCTCCCTTAGATCCCAACTCGGCGTAAAATACGGTCTTATCCTTATCTGGAAATAATACATCTCCCTTCCATTCATTCCAGCCTTCAGGAATAATATGAGCTCCTAGGTTACAATCTACCAGAACCGTATTTGCATAAGGACGCCATGGCCTGCCAAGAAATACTTTATCGACAGACTCATCTGCAGCTACAAAATCACATTGGTCGAAAACGTAACCATAAAATTGCCCCTGCGGCGTAGAAGCTGCTGTGACATACGAATTCCGCAAAGAAATCAGTCGGCAACTCTTAAAGAATGCAATGCCTGGCCCGAAGATAAAATCCGTCGTGCCGCTGATACTGCAATCAGAAAAATAGCTTCTTGCACCGCTTTTACCCAGATACAAGGTGTCCTGAAATCCCAAAAGACGGCAATTAACCAGTGCTATCTGATCCCCTTCTAGATGAAGTGCTACGGCCTGCCCTACTGGTCCGGCTGCATTTTCGATAGTTATATCCTTGATAAGCACCCTATTTGCACGTACCAATAGCGTATAACTACTAAAAGTCCCAAGCTTCGGCTGCCCTGTCTCATCCGGACAATCAACCAACTTACCTGCATAATCATCAAAAATAATCTTGGTATTGGCAGCATCCTCACCAACAAGCTGGACATTTTCGACATAAGTTGGGATAACTATTTTCTCGTGATAAATTCCCTTCCTGATCCAAATCCGAACCGCATGTTCTGCACGAAAAGCACGAACGGAATTCACCGCTGCCTGTATACTTGTGAAATCACCCTTTCCGTGTTGGTCTACAGTGATCACTTCAAGGCTGGCCGCCCGCAATCCCGATCCCAACAATGACAGGCTAACAACTAGATAAACTGCCACCAAGATCTTAATTAATTTTATCCGTCTCATAAATCAGAAAATAATTGCATTATCAAACTAATATATTTATATATAAACTTTATTCATAACTTTAAAATATTCCAATAATTTCATAGTTATTAAAGGGTCAAAACTATGTTATTGATCTATTCGAAACCAATCCACTTCTGCATAGCCACTATCATTGATATGCTTTTCGCGGCTGGCATAGAGTCCTAATGTGGCTCCTATCCATTTGCCAGGTTTCGCTTGGAAGCCATTTTCCACGACTGTATATTTTTTACCATCCAAGCTATACGTCCAGCTGCAGGTCTTTCCATTTTTAACTTGTACACGAAGGTAGACAAAGTCTTCTGGCAAAGTAGCGATGCGCCTGACCTGCTCTTCAGCTCCCGAATAGGCATTGACACAACTACCATAATAAAGTTGAAAGTGGCCCTTTTCCTTACGGATAAAAAACTGACTATAATCTTCGCCGACCACCACCAATCCTGCTTTTTCACCAAGTTCCTTCTCGCTAGGACGCAGTCGTATTTTTGCTGTCGCACTGAAATTTTCGGCAGGGAATTTTTGCGTCAGTATATTTGGCGCTGCCATCAGATTTTTACTTCCTTCAGGAAGCTGCTGGCTATAAAGCCGAAGTTTGCCTTCGTGTGATGGCATAAGCCAGTTTCCATCCGGATTTGCCTGCCATTGCCACTGCAGTCCTAAATGAGGAGAATCAAACTCATCCGATTCCTGAGGATTCATCAGAGCAATAACCTGGTTTCCTACATTAGGTTTTTTATAGCTCATCACGGGTGTCCCTACTCCATTTCCATCGATGTCCTCGCCTATAATGGGCCAATCGGCTTTCCAAACCATAGGCTGCAGATGGACCACACGCCCCATGGCTTCTTTATCCTGAAAGTGGAAGAACCAGTTTTCTCCTGAGGGTGTGTCTACCCATGCTCCCTGATGTGGACCATTAACTGTCGACTTGTTCTGGGCCATAGCCACCTTGCGTTCATAAGGTCCATAAATACTTTTCGAACGCAAAATCAATTGCCAGCCCGTTGATACGCCACCTGCTGGTGCAAACAAATAATAATATCCATTCCGCTTATATACTTTGGGGCCTTCAATTGTAGGATCCAATTCATGTCCATCATAAACGATCGTACCTCTGTCCAATACAGAAGTTCCATCGGTACTCATCTTGGCGATAGCGAGCACGCTTTTCAAGCCTGCTCTGCTCCCCGCATAGGCATAAGCTAAATAAGCCTGACCATCTTCATCCCAAAAAGGACAAGGATCGATCAATCCTTTCCCTTGGAAAACCAACGTAGGAGCAGACCATGGCCCCCGAATATTCTTGGTCTTTATCTGATAAATCCCAAAATCCGGATCGGGATAATAAATATAAAACTCTCCATCGTGATACCGTATGGAAGGCGCCCATACACCACCTCCGTGTTGCACTTTATTGAACACCTCTTCCGGTAACTGCCTTTGCAAAGCATGCCCTATAATCGTCCAGTTGATCATATCTTTAGAATGTAGAATGGGCAGACCTGGACTATGATTAAAGCTAGAGGCAATCATATAATAATCTTCACCTACACGGATCGCATCGGGATCGGAATAATCCGCATTGATGATAGGGTTTTTGAATTTTCCATTTCCAAGATCCGGGCTCCAGACCTTAGAATTATAATGTTGTCCGAATGTTAATGATGAACTACAGAAGCTCATAATAGTCATCAGGCAAACATATTTCCATTTTTTTTTATCGGTATTTAGCATAATTCGAATATTAAGTTTTATTTCACAACAAATTCATAAACTTTACCTTTCGTAGTCGAAAGATCATAAAGCGTTGTTTCAGGGGTTTCAAATAAACTATTTTGCATTTTTATCAATGGTTTTTTGATTTCATCTAGGTCAAAAAAGGAGTTCGTATTTTTTCCATTCGCTTTTTTCAACGGCTTCCCTTCTAAATAGAGTGTACTACCAGAGTTAATACGAATACGGCAATTGCCACCCAAGGTAGATCGGACTCTTAATCCCGTTAATTTTCGATGTTTCCAGCTCATATCTATAATAAATCCACCTCTAGTGACTAAGCCTTTCACTTCACCATTCGGTAACTCATCTGGCCAAGCAGGTAATAAAAATATGCTCCCATCATAGGATTGCACCAACATCTCAGCGATTCCAGATGTACAGCCAAAATTACCATCAATCTGAAAAGGTGGATGGGCGTCCAGTAAATTAGGATAGGTACCACCATGTTGTCCTTTCTGTTCCTCTGGGGCTGGGCTCAATTGATCTTTGATCAATTTATACGATTGATTACCGTCCAGCAAACGTGCCCACCAATTTACTTTCCAGCCCATAGACCAACCAGTCGACTTATCTCCGCGGTAGATCAATGAGTTTTTTGCTGCCTGAGCAAGTTCTGGGTTGCGAAAAGGTGAAATCTGACCGGATGGAAACAATCCGTATAGATGCGATATATGACGGTGACGATCATTTTTTCTATCCAAATCTTTAAGCCACTCCTGAAGCTGACCATGTTGACCAACTTGCATTGGTGGCAACTGTGCCAGACTTTGTTTGACAGAATCCCGCAATACGACATCAGCATCCACAATGTAGGATGCACGGATAAAATTATTAAAGACATCAAACACAAGTTGATTATCCATTGTCGTGCCTGCTGAAACCCCAACACTACCTGCTTCATAGCTATTTTCAGGACTGATGGAAGGACTTACGACCAGCCATTTCCCAGATGGATCCTTCGTCAAAACATCCAGGTAAAATAAAGCCGCTCCTTTCAATACATGATAATAATCCTTCAAAAATTGCATGTCTCCTTTATACAGATAATGTTGCCAAATGTATTGGCTCAACCAAGCTCCGCCCATTGGCCACATACCGTAAAAACCGCCATCTACAACCCCCGTAATGCGCCATAAATCAGTGTTATGATGAGCATTCCACCCTCTGGCATGGTACATTTTCTGTGCACTCTCTTGACCTGTAACAGCAAGATCATTTAACATACTAAACAATGGTTCGTGCATTTCACTTAAATTCCCTACCTCAGCCGGCCAATAGTTCATTTCAGTATTGATGTTTATCGTATACTTACTATCCCAAGGAGGAGAAAGTTTGGCATTCCAAATCCCCTGTAAATTGGCAGGCTGGCCTCCAGGTTGTGAAGAAGAAATCAACAAATAACGACCAAATTGAAAATAAAGAGCAACTAATTGTGGATCAAAATTTGTCGCAAATTCCCGAATCCGCACATCCGTTGTTTTTTTTGCCTGCGCATTGTTACCAAGGTCCAATTTCACCCGACTGAAGAACTGCTGGTATTTTCTCACATGCTGCTCCAATGCTTTCGCGTAAGAAATTCCTTTTGATTTTTCAAAAATTCGTATGGCCTTTCGTTCAGGATCGATGGAGAGATCCTTGTAATTTTTGAAGTTTGTTCCAATGGATACATAAAGAATTACTTCATCTGCATTTTTAATTGTAATCTGCTCACCATGATGATTAATTTGACCACCTTTAACCTGCGGATAAACAAATCCATAGAATGCCACCTGCCCTTCTTTAGAATCCACCGTACCTCCTTTTCCCCGCAGAAATAATGCTCCATTATTTATGCCTAGGCCAATATTTTGATGTGGACTTTTCCAGTTTAGATCCATTGAAATACTTTTCGCTTTATCAGCAGTGATGCGGATCAACAGCAAACTGTCGACCAGTGACGTAAACATTTCCCTTCGATAATGGACGCCATCGACTTGATAAGAAACAGTACTTATCGCTTTATTTAAATCCAACTCCCGTCGATATTGAACAGGGTGACGGTGAGTCGGAAATCCAAGCAATAGACTACCGAAAGTTTGGTAAGGCATGCCATAGTCCAATCCTGCTGGTGCAGCTCTTGGAAAAGCGAGATTCGACAGTTCCTGCGCTTCTTTATTCCTGCCCTCAACTAAAAACTGACGAATCTTTACAATATCCGTGTATTTGCCTTCAGGCACATTGTTTCCAGGGCGTCCGGCCCAGATCGTTTCTTCATTCAGTTGAATCTCTTCTTGGGAAACTCCACCGTATACCATGGCACCGATACGCCCATTCCCCAAAGGCAATGCTTCGTTCCAGTTACTAGCCGCTTTATCATAGTGTAACTTCAATTCTTGCGATGAACTAAACTTCCAAAACAGCAATAGAACACTAGAAAATATAAGATATTTGATATTCATATCAAGATATAGATTTATGGTTTAATCATTTTAATTTCATGAAGCCAAGCTGCCAATATGCTTGGCCAAGTTGCTGTCGACCCTGGATTGTTGACCAGTGCGATGGCATGTCCTCCCTGTGGAAAAATATGCAAAGAGGCTGTAATCTTATGTTCTAGTAAAGCTTGATAATATAAAAGGCTATTTTGTACAGAAACAGTCTTATCGTTTTGAGCATGCACCAAAAATGTGGGCGGCGTACGCTCTGTCACCTGAGCCTGCAAACTAAACAGCTCTTTTTGAGAATCATCAGCGACCTTACCCAATAGATTATCCACGCTTCCCTGATGGGCATGATCACCCTTCATTGTAATTACGGGTGACACCAAAACGCTGAAATTGGGTTTACTGCTTAATTGATCTATCGCATCACCCAGAACTTTGATCGGCCGTTCTATGCTCGATAAGGAAGCAGCAAGATGTCCTCCGGCCGAACAGCCCATCACACCAATACGACCGGGATCGATATGCCATTCAGCCGTCTTAGACCGAATAACACGGATTGCCCGCTGTGCATCCTGCAGGGGGGCCAGCGGTCGATCGATCACGTCAGGCGAGTTTGGCAAGCGATGAAGCAACACGAACGCATTGATACCAATTGTATTAAACCATTTGGCCAACTGTGTGCCACTACATAAGCCAAACGGGCGTAACCTCCTCCAGGAATAATCAATACTGCAGTTCCTGAATTTTCTTGTTTTGAAACAAAAAAAGGAATAATCCGAGGCTCAGCAACTTGATACACGCGTTCGTTAGCAATACTATCTAAAAGCTTCAACCCTTTACTATTTGGCATTGTTGTATCGTATAACAGAATTGATTCTTGACCCTGGGTCAGTAGATATGCAAAAGATAAGAGAATTGTCAATAACTTTTTCATTTACACGGAGATTTAAGTCAAAAAATTAATGTTAGGTCTGTACATCCAGTACTTCAAATCTCTACACAATCTCATAGACTAATTAATTTTGACAGCATTAGTTTTTGCGCCATGTTTAAAACTTAATTTCTTTTTATCTATGTTCGAATTATTAAATACAATATTCGTTGAGTTGAGTCCATTTACTTCTAATTCTGGAGAGATGTTCTTGTCAAATCTCAAACCTTCAAACCGTAAGTTAGAAGCATTTTCAATATAAATAGTTGGTATCTTAGCATCTTTCGAGTGCAAGAATGCATTTTTCACAACAATACCCATTGCATCTTTAAGCTCAATCACTTTGTTGGCAACAATGTTTAGATTGGTCATGCTAACCTGCTGCACGGGCATCTCTGGCAATCCCCGAACAAAGATGCCAACTTGAGCCCCCCTACATGTAATTGCATCGATTGATATATTACGGAATCGTGGGGTTTCAATACTTACAGGCGGGACCTCTTGAACTTCGTTGGCCTGTGGAGGCTTCGTCCAATAGTACATATCAAAATATATAGCCTCCTGCACAATATTATTCATATTGATATTGCGGATGTGGATATTTTCCACTATCCCGCCTCGACCACGTGTGGTCTTAAAACGCAAGCCTTTGTCAGTCCCCATAAAAGTGCAGTCTTCTACAAAAATATCTCGTGCGCCACCGGACATCTCACTACCCACCACAAAGCCACCGTGTCCTTTATAGACTTTATTATGGCGAATAATAACGCGTTCGGTCGCAATCCCACGTTTGCGTCCTTCTTCATCTTTACCTGATTTAATACAAATCGCATCGTCACCCACATCCAGGACGCAATGCTCTATTAGCACATTTGAACATGATTCGATGTCAATACCGTCTCCATTCTGGGCATAATCCGGGTTTGTGATTTTCACATCTCTTATGGTCAGATGCTGCGTCATAAGGGGATGTAAATTCCAGGCAGGTGAATTTTGGAAGGTCACACCTTCAAGTAATACGTTCTTACATTTGGTCAAAACTAACAAGTTAGGCCTTAAATAATCTTTGATATCCTCGAAGTCAGTCAATTTTTTGCCCTCAGCTAACAAGAAAGAACGTCTTTCTTCATGCGCAAGCTTCGATTTGACACTGGGGTACCATGTTTTGCCGTCTGCACTGATTAAACCACCGGACGCAACTTTAGTTTTCCATTCGCTTTCTGTCAATGCTCCTTTACCAACCATCCTCCAAGCATCTCCATTGCCATCGATAATACCTTTGCCTGTTATAGCAATATTCTCAAGTTCTGTACCGCTGATGGGTGATTCGTTTCGTGCCGAAACTTTTCCTTCATAATTTCCTGCTACAATTTTGTACTGGTTGAAGTCATCTGTAAACTGCAAAAAAGCGTTTTCTTCCAAATGAAGGTTCACATTGCTCTGTAATATTATTGGCCCTGAAAGCCAATAGCCGGCCGGCACCAAGACAACACCGCCACCGCTTTTGCTACTAGAACGAATAGCCTCATTTATACTACTTGTGTTTAAGGTATAGCCGTCTCCCTTCGCTCCAAACCTCTCGATACTAATCGTATCATTTCGAAATTGAGGTCGTTCCACCTCAGGAAGATTATTCCAATGATATGGACTATCTACCGACTGAGCGCTAATATGCTGGCATACTCCGATTGCTAAACAAAAGCACGCCATCTTTAGCCCTTTTTTCTTATTTTTTTTAAACATCTATTTTAGTTTTACTCATCTGTTATACAAAATCTATAAAATATCAGATCTGCCCCTCTGTTATGGAAGCTACCAATTTATTGAGATACACCTCTAGGTATGTATAGCCTGATTCGGTTAGATCGGTTGCTTGTTTTTCGGGGTAATTCTTTTTAAGCCAGCCATCTGGTATTCCATCCCGGTCACGATCTTGAATGGCTGTGCCAGCCTCCAACGATGGCCAGGCCCCATATCGATTACCCACAGGATCTGGATTAATATCCTGCTGTGAATCGATCAAACCTTTACGGGGATACTGTAGGCTTTTCCATTTTCCCCCTTCGCCATTGTGAGGGCTCTTTCCTTGAAAAGTAGCACTCCCACTACGTGTTTCGTTAATGATGCGCTGATCGACAGCATCACGTACATAGGAGTTACCTGCATATGTCAGTACTTTTTCGTAAGCTGTTTGTGCGTCGTGGGTATGGATCGTTCCTTGTAGAGGTATCTCCTTATCTAATCTGATTCCCGACTGAATCTGTTCGCCGACGATCCGCACACCCTGCCAATTATCTGCGGAAATGCTGGAATTGTGGGTCAGTAAATTACCGCTCACAAAATATTTACCCCATACATCTTTGATCTTTGGAAAAGGGTGCTCTTCTGTTTTGGCATTAATGGCTATAATTCTATCCTTAATGTTACTATTCGTAGCAGGCCCAGGTTTATACAAGTTATTAACGATGTTAACATACATGGCTTCACCGCCATATACTCCATTGCCATTCCAATTGTAAATTACATTATTACGAATATCTGTCGTATCGCTTCCTGCGTAAAGGGCTCCTGGGCCCAATCGAGGGCTTCTACTATCATGATGAGCAAGGAGGTTGTGGTGAAAGGTTGCATGAACTCCCCCCCAAATAGCACCATAACCATGTGGACCTTTGGAATGTCCAGAAAGACGCAGACTCTCAGAAATAATGCACCATTGCATCGTGAAATTTTTATTGTCATAGAATGAAGCACATTCATCCGTACTCCAGCTAATGGAGCAATGGTCGATGATGATATGCTGCCTTTGGCGTCCTCCAAGAGCATCCGCTCCGTCAGCATCGCGGCCAGCGAGCTGCAGATCCCCCATACGGAAACGCAGAAATCGGATAACTATATTATCCGCATCTACTGAAACAGGATTTCCCGCTAACGTAATTCCTTCACCGGGAGCAGATTGCCCAGCTATCGTCAAATCACCCTTGTTTATTGACAATCGTTGTTGGAGCCATATTGTCCCCCCTACTTTAAACAAAATTGTTTTTGCCCCATCTTGTCGTAGGCACCAGCGTAACGAGCCTTCTTTTAGTTGTGCATCACCCTGGTCGTCATCACGCAATGTATTCACATAATAGACTGTACCAGCCCGACCTCCTTTTGTAAACATTCCGCCGCCTTCAGCTCCCGGAAAAGCTGCAATATGCTGAGCAGAAACTCGTGTGTTATAAAATATCAAACACAACATTCCGCACCATATCAATTTGTTCATACTTACCTTTCCTGATTTAACATTATGCATATTTCAATCTATTCAAACCAACGTGGATCTCCAGCAGTACCACGTCCACCAAATCCATTACCAGCTTTAATACGAAAGTCTTTATTCATCGGATTTACAAATAAATCTTCCGCGGTTCCGCTGAAAATAGTGATCTCCGAAAAATCCCGGGAAGTACGCTCTATCTGCAATTCATTTGTACGATAGCTCCCAGCAAACGATACGTTAAGCGCAAAACCAGCATGATCGTAGCTCGTTGCGTTTATACGCCCACCACTGTTCGTTCCGGCAATAATATTGTTGCTTCCAACAAAGGAAAAAGGCAATCGAGCGGTATCAAAGCGGAGCAATTGAGTCATTGCTGCATTTTGATTATAAAAAGTACAATTGCCAACAACTATCTTTCCGACAGCGACGCGAACGTCCATCAACTGCGTTGTCAGATCGGTGAAGGTACTGTTGGTTATTGAGATCGAATCCACACTTGCGGTGCTACCACCGATATTTACCACACCATATCCTCCGATTTTATCGACTCTACAATGATCAAAGTTTATCCCTTTCACGGTCACAGCATTGTTAAGGCGTACCACCCCACTACCTAGTCTTTCTATATAACAATTTTTAAAAGTGTAGGCAGCTACACTTGCACCATTTTTATCCTGAGAGATCAAAAAAGAGCTACCGTTTGCATAAATTTCGAGATTTTCAAACACGACCTCACCCAAGACAAGATCGGTCAATTGCAGCCCCAAAAGATTTAACTTAGGATAATTGCCGCCGGCATCTGAGGTGCCGGTCAGATTTAGGTTACTGATTCCTGCAGGTATCAGTAAATTGGCCAAATCGTAAGTCTTACCACCTGTAAATACCAGCACGATATTGGTTTTTCCTTGGGCAACAGCTGAGCTTATCAGCGTAGGGATATCGTCTCCAGGGTTTACTGTTATCATCTCTCCTCCAGCTATACCTAAGGTTTTAACTGTCTTTGCTCCTCGCTCGTTTTCCTCGTTAAAAATTGCGACACGATAGCTTGTTCCTGGCCGTAAACCTTCAATCTTGAGATGACCATCGGCTTTATTAGTAGGGGACAAAGTTATCTTCTGCAGTTCAGTATTCTTTACTGGTTCAAAAACACTAACATGAGTTACACGATCTGTTACAGGCCAATAGAGCTCAATATGATCCACACCAATATTCAGTTTACTAAATAACTGCTCTGCAGCTGTCTTAAAATATAATTGCGAATAATTTGATTCTTCACCTGTTTCTGTATTTACTCCTTTCATCCTGACAGAATACTCCGTAAGGCCATCCAGATTATCAAATAAAGTCCGATATTCAACCCTTGCAGGAATGGCGGAGGGTGCGAAGGGAGTCAACGTATCAGCTAATATTTCCACTGTCTTAACAATTTCGGCAAACTGCAAACTATCCTTACTAAATTCAAAAATATATTTCTGCGCAGCTACTGTTTTTGTATAGTTAATTTCCACTGAAGTTGCACCGACTACACCAGTAGTAAACTTTAGTGATTTAAAAAGCCGCTGATGTGAAGCATCCACCTCCCAATCGTTAGCTTTCTTACAACTAAGCAGGTTTAAAACCAGAGCCAGCAACATTATGCTATTTAAAAGTATCTTTTTCATAAAACTATTTGCTTGATATTAATAACCGTAGGTATTACTCAGGTAGCCCCTTGCTTCCCGAATATCGTCGATATATATCGGATAAACGTACCGATAATTACAGACGCCATTGCCCATTTTATACTGGTTAAGCTGCGCTTGAATTTCCGCGCCATAGGTCAACGTGGATAAAAATTCCGAATAATTGTACGTAGCCATCAATCCTGTTCCAGCCAATAATGTTCTGATCGGCCAAATTGTATAATTGTATACTTTTCCGGATTCTACTTTTTCTGGCTTGGCAGCATCTTGAGGAAACCATCTGACAGAAATGTAGTCCCCACCTGGAGCCGCAGGCAAATCACCGTAATAATTTAAGGAAGCCTTATCAATATATTCGTTATCTTTATAACGGAAATAAACTGTCGAAGGAAATTGTGCTGGCTGATAGGTTTTATCAAATATTTTCACGGGTTTGCTATGATCATACATAATACATAGCGCCATTTTCATATCCTCAATTTTTTTATAAAGCAATCCCCAACGAATCAGATCTTGTTTACGGACAGACTCACCGCCAAACTCCCAAGCACGTTCATTAATTACTGCATCCAAAAAGTTAGCATCATACGCTTGTATTTTGGAAGACCCGACGCCAAATGCTCTTTCACGAACTTTTTCCAAAGCCTGTCTCGGTGATATTTTGGCCATTTCATGTACTGCATCAGGATTTTCAATCTGACTTTGAGCTTCGGCATACATGAGATAAATATCGGAGTATCGCATTAGTATCCAATTGACTCCAGTAGCGATACGCCCTGTCGCGGTCTTGTGCATAGCAAGATAGGAATTAGACATCCAGTAAATCCTCCATTTACCAAATTTTACATCATTCGGATTATTACTCACCTTCTCTTTATTGTCAGCTCCATAGCCAATCCAGCTAAGCGTCACGTCACGCCTTTTATCTTCTCTGTCGAAGGAATAAAAATAATATGCGGTTGAGGTTACATAACTACCACCGAATCCACGGGAGCCATACTTTGAATTTCCATCCACAGCATAGCCCATCAAGGAGCCAATATCTCCATTGTTACCCATGCCAAATGCTACTTCAAACAAATTTTCATTTGAAGCATTTGGACGATTACCACATACGGAAGACCATATATTCTCAAAATCTGGATCCAAACGATGCGGGTTATCTGCTGATCCGATCAATTCTGCGGCCTGTTCTGCTGCGATACGGTAATATTCTTTCCAGTTTTGAGGGCGACCTACATAATAGCCATTGTTGGAAGGTATTGTCGGATGCTTCTCAGCAGTTGAATTAGGAAATGCTTTACTGTCTCTGAGAGACCAGCCGCCAGCAAATAATGCGACACGTGCCAACAGACCTTTTGCGAAACCTTTGGTTACACGTTCTACTGTACCATACTCACTATTTCCGCCTTTGTATGGAAGATAGGACTGTGCTTCTTCCAAGTCCTTTACCAAATAATGATACACCGTATCCTTATCGGATTTTGGCAAGTACACATTAGACAGGTCGGACTTGGAAGCTTCTTTTTTATACGGAATATCACCCCAATACCGCGCAAGCTCAAAAAATGCGAGCGATTTAAGTGTGAGCGCTTCTCCCAGAAGAGGTTTCATGCTATTTGCTTCACTCGCGAGAATCGGTGAATTGCGGATTCCATCGACGACTGCGGTTGCCATTTCTGCAAACTCGAACAAACGTTGCCACCTTGTCGTAGAATTGTTGGCGTGTCCGAAATAATTTCCGGCGCCAAAATCGTCTGTCTGAGAGATATATCCGGTTTCGCTAAATGAACCATTGGATTCCGTATCCGATACTCCTTGCCAGTTGACCGATAATTTCTGCCCATAGATATAGGTATCGGTCATTTTCCCATACAGTCCCATAACCGCAGCTTTAGTCATAGAACTTGTCTTAAATACAGTCTCTCCACTTAGGGAAGAAGGAGAACTGGTTTCAAGATATTTTTTGCATGAACTCATACAGGCCAGTATGACAACAGCAATGATGATTATATTTTTCATGTTCTTGTGTTTAAAATGTAACATTTAATCCAAACAACACCTTTCTCGCTTTCGGATAGGCAGAGTATCCTACCCCGGGAGTCAATGGATTACGTTGTGTGTCAACCTCTGGATCCTGTCCACTATATTTTGTCCAGACATGCAGGTTATAGCCAGCGACATAAATGCGTAAATTCTGCATAAGAAGCCGCTTAGCAATATGTGTCGGCAAGGTGTAGCCTAGTGTCACATTGCTCAGTCTGAGAAAGGAGCCGTCTTCGATGGCCCAATCGGTTAAAATACGACCATTTGCTGCCATGGGATTCCACATCGTCTTTCCTTCATTGAGCGCACGGAAAAGCTCGGGATTGGCATCATTTCCAAACATGATATTGGCACCAGTGGCAGGGTTTATCGTGGTAAAACGTTGTGAAAGCCTCATATCATTACTGATATTCTGATACCCTTTAGAACCTTCATAAGCCATGAAATCTATTTTATCTGCATTATATATGTCGTTGCCGTAAGACCAGTTAAACATACCCGCCAGATCAAAGCTTTTGTACTGCACATTCAACATCAAACCACCTGTGTGTTTTGGTTGTGCTTGGCCAATCACCGCTCTGTCATCCTCCAATGTAATTACCTGACCTTCTCCGCCCAACTTCTCAAGTTTAATATGACCTGGGCCAAAATAATTCCCCCCTCTGGACATTACTTTCGAAGCATCCACCACTCCTTCATTTAATAGCCATCTATTTTGCGTACCATCAAAAGTAAAATCATCAAAAGAATAGAAACCATCTTGTTTAAAACCATACATCAATCCCAGTGGCTGTCCAACAATGGCCCTAAAATCATCGCGTCCAAAATCCAGCCATGGAGAGGCTGGCGTTGTCATTTCATTCAGACCATCAATCAGCTTACGAATCTTATTGCGATTAAAAGCAATGTTAAAGTCTGCTGATAAACGAAAATCTTTTTTTTCCACCAATACTGCAGATGCCGAAAACTCAATTCCCCTATTGGAAGTACTACCTATATTCTGATACTGGTTGGCATATCCCGAGCTCGACGGCAACGGTACCTGAAGGATTAAATCGTTTGTAATATTATTATAAGCATCAACAGTAAGGTTCAACCGGTTTTTAAACAAGGAAAGATCCAAACCTATATTACTGGACACTGTGCTTTCCCATGTTAGATTTTCATTCTTCAGCGTGGTCTTCGTACGTAACGCACTCTGTGGGGTTTCTCCAATATAATACAATTGATTTGCCGCATTAATAAAATCATAGTCCTGCCGCCAATAAGATCCCACGCGCGCGTTACCGACAGAGCCGTGGCTCAAGCGCAATTTGGCGTCAGAAAGCCAAGCTTTGGTACCTGACATGAAAGACTCATCCGAAAATCTCCAGGCAAAAGCCGCACCTGGAAAAAATCCCCATTGATTGCCGGGTGCAAATACATTTTTACCATCTGCCCTACCCGTTAATGTCAGAATATAGCGATCGCTAAAAGTATAGTTAACCCTCGAGAAGATGGAGGTCGTCCGTGATGGTTCGCGAATGGTGGTGTAGGTAGGCGATGGAATACCATAATTCCACATCGCTAACACGTCATCGGTTGAGAAATCTTTGGGATAAAATTTAGACTCCAACAGCATATCGTTTTGCTCGCTATTTGTCATCTCCTGCCCCCCAACGATTGTAAAACGATGTTTATTTTCTTGCAGTTTGAAATCGTAAGTCAGCACATTTTGGAATGACCACAGCGCCCCTTTTTGATCTTCTCGCCGCGCTACGGGCTGACCACCGTTAGCGCTGGACTGCCCCGTACCATTTATCCAGATATTATCCGTAAAATTTTTATTGAAACCATAAGAACCTTTGGCATTGAAACTCAATCCTCTGGCGATTTTCCAATTCAGCCCGGCATTAAAAATTAAATTAAAGCGATTTTGATCTTTATACTCATTCACAACATTTACAACGGGGTCGTTGAGTGAGCTCAGCGCTTCAGCTGAAGTAATATCTTCCGCTCCACCAAGGGCTCCTTCGGTCAGCGATGCAAGACTGCGAACGGGCGCATATTTTACAGCTTCCCGCAACTTGCGCCCGTCAGAGATACTGGGACCCGTGATTTTTGTGTTTGACATCCGCGAGTTAAACTCAAAGGAAAGCTTAGGACTAATCTTTTTATTGAGCTTTGCGCTCACATAATCCCGCTGGTAAGCCGAGTTTAACATAATATAATCCTCATTGTCGTGTGTATAGTTTAAGTTATAGGTCAGACTTCCATCTTTGTCACCTCCCGTCATTCCCAAGCTATAGTTTTGCTGCAGCCCCGTATTACCATATAATTTATCCTGCCAATTAAGTCCATCTTTGGACTTATAGATATCCACATCTTCCCAGAGTCCATACATGGAATTAAAACTGTTATTCGCAGCCATAGAAGGATCGAGCTCACGCTGCCAGTATACATACTCATAGGGCGACAGTACCTCTGTAAGGTTGTACACTTTACTTGCAGCCAGATAGGAGTTGAAAGTAATTTTTGGATTTCCGCCTTTCCCAGATTTAGTCGTAATCAAGATAACCCCATTGGCTCCTTCAGAACCGTATATTGCAGTTGAGGCCGCATCTTTCAGTACATCTATATTTTCAATATCTGCCATCGGAATATCGTTGATATTGGCTACACGAAATCCATCGACAATATATAAGGGCGAATTGTCCTGGGTAATGGAACTTCCACCACGGACACGGACTTTTATCTGGGCATCAGGCGAACCTTCCGTTATGGTGACATTGACCCCCGGTAAACGACCGGATATGGCTTGAAGGACAGATACTGTGGGTAGATCTTTCAATTGTTCGGCGTTAATAGAGGCTACTGAACCTGTCAGATCTTTCCGTTTTGTAGTACCATAGCCGATGGCTACAACTTCATCCATCATTAACGTATTATCTGCAAGAACAACATCTATTTTCATACGTCCATTGACCTGAACTTCTTGGCTTTTTTTTCCAACAAAAACAAATACAAGAACAGCATTTTCGGGAACATCCTTAAATGCATAACTTCCCGACTGATCAGTTGATGTCACCATACTGCTTGATTTTATTCGCACAGTTACCCCTGTTATCGGAACTCCTTTTTCATCCAACACCTTGCCTACGATAGCAATAGACCTTTGAGATATCCATCGAACCTGCTTACGGGGGCTATCCAAAAGCACTGTCATGGTCGCATAACTATCGTTTGCCTGAATGGTAGTTGAAATGAACACCAGCAAGAAGCCAATATTCACCCGGCTCCGCCAATTGTAATAAGGTACATCCCTAACACCGTCTGAATGCAACAAATTTTTACGCAGCTGCGTAGAACGAAACAAAGAAAACTTTATTCCGTCAAATGGTTTCAATTTGTTATTTCACATAAGATTTGATTCATAATTGCTTGGCTATATCGCTCGATTTCTGCGAAATCACTTCCATACTTGGGGTTTAGTGCAGATAAATTTGCGAGGATTCCATTGATCATTCCCCACAATAACCGTATCATAAGTATAACTAGCAGCTTCCGCATCAGTTAGTATTGCTTTTGACACACCCATCTCATTATTGCTGTTTTTAAATCGTGTCTTACGATTGTCGGTGCCTATCGCATTTCCTGACACATCTATACTTTTGTAATCGGCAAATATTTTGGGAATCCCCCCCATATCTGTCCATCCTTCTTTGGCCACCGGGATATTCATTCGTGTGTAAAGAAAAACAGCTTTAGGCTGATCGTGCCATGGACGTCCTAATTTTACTTTTCCATCTGCGGCAGCGGTATTTCCATCGATTGTACAATATTTAAACACGTAACCCCATTTAGTTTCCTCCTTATGGCTCGGAGCCACAATCACCGATCCGCTGCGAACATTATACAAGGTGCAATGCTCAACATATGCATTACCGCCCCCATAAAAATAATCCACAGCCCCTTCTATCCAGCAATTGTATACATATAGCCGATCATTGGGCTTGCGTGTACTAGTCATCCAGGTATCTTGAAAAGATCGGAATATGCAACCACTAAATGCTACCCTATCCGCTTGGATACGTATTGCCAAAGCCTGTGGGCCGCTTTGCCGTTCAAGTCCCCAATCATTTATAAAACTGATATTTTCGGCATAAAAATCATCCCCATAGATTGACACCACTGCCCCGGGATAGCGATAAACCGCTGCTTTGGGATTGTGAACGGAAAATTCCCAAGCTGCAGTGTCTGTTTGATACCATTTAGAATCCGGCTTAGGTAAAGACTGTACGTTTAACATAAAATGAACACGTGTTTGCTGCTTATCTTGACCAATTAAATGGATGAATCTTTTTTCTATGGGTACCGTGATTACTTCATTATAGTCTCCATTTTTCACATAAATACGGTAAGGTTCACCGCAATGTTTTGGCGCACTATCAATTGCCTTTTGTATAGTTTTATAATCGCCGGTACCATCGGCTGACACGACCACATTGTGACCTCCATCTAGTGCTATCGTTTTAATTATGCTGGCACAGCAAAAAAAGGGACTACAAAATTGAACATAGGTCAATAGAATAGATACAAGAATTTGTCTAATCATTAGAAGTCTATAATTGGTTCGTTTAACATTAAGTTTGCAAGACTGTCGTCAGCAATAATCAAAGCTAATGGAGCACAACAAATTAAAGGTTCAATAATTGACAAAAAAGGTTTAATTTTTATAAAAAATTAATTATCAGTGATTTATATTTAAAAATTATGATAAAAATGATTTATTTTTATTTCGCATAGTATATTCTTTTGGAGAGATCCCGAACATTTCCTTGAAACTAGTACTGAAATATTTGGGATTATTAAATCCTACGCGATAAGCTACATCGGATACGTTTTCCAGCCCCGCATCAAAATATAATTTAGCCTTTTTCAGGCGCAACTCCCGAACGAATTCAACTGGAGCTATATTTGTCAGGCTCTTAAATTTTTTGTAAAAGGTATTGCGGGCCAAATTCAGCTGTTCGGCAATCAAATCAATATTAAAGTCAGATTGGTTCATATGCTGTTCCACCACCTCAACTACCGTATCCAAGAATTTCTTATCCTTGTCGTCAATTTGAACTTCTGATACCTGAATTACAGGAGCATTCCGCTCAGTAACCTGTTTAAAATAGGATCTTCTTTTTTGAAGTAAATTATGAATAGCTGTTAATAGAAAAGCAGGTTCGAATGGCTTTGTGATATAATAATCAGCGCCATAATGCAATCCTTCAATTTGCGTTTCAACAGCGTGTTTAGCACTCAACAACACAAAAGGAATATGGCAAACCCGCGCATCCCGCCGAACTTCTTTCAACATTTCAATACCATCCATTACTGGCATCATCAGATCGCTTAATATAAAATCAGGCATCATGGAGTGAATCTTTTCCAACCCTTCTTTACCGTTTGTAGCTATTTCAACGTGATAATGAGCGTCTAATTGCCCCTTTAAAAATATTCGTAAATCCGCATTGTCTTCAACTAACAATAAAGTTTCATTTTTGTCTGTATCGAAAGATACCATGCTATGCTTATTGGGATCGGAATACGGAGGAAGGTCAAAAGAATTAAAATTACGGAATTCTTGAACATTTTGCGGTACATTTGCATTATTGTGAATTGGAATTTCAACGCTAACATGGAGTCCTTGGGTTTCCCTGTTTTTTGCATAAATGTTTCCGTCGTGTAATAATGTAAATTCTTTTGAAAGCGCTAAACCTACTCCCGTACCTTTTCTTTTATGCACTTTAGGGTTATTTTCTGTGTAAAATAATTCAAAAATATAAGGCATTGTTGCACTTGGAACTCCAGGTCCCTCATCAATGATATGGATATACATTTTCTCTTGCTCCAGGTTTAACTGGATTTCCACGCTACTTCCTTCGGGTGCATAATTGAGTGCATTTGACAACAAGTTGAAAAGGATTATCTCAATTTTCGTCTGATCTAGTTGAACAATCAGTTCTTTAAAAGCGGTAACAAATTTAAGATTCACCTGTTTTGCTTCGGCAGATGCAATAAACGCGAACAATACGTCAGAGATCAATACCACGATGTCGAATTGCGTAAGATGCAATTGATGCTTACTTTCCTGTACCTTTCGCAAGTCTAACAATTGATTGACAAAAAGCTCCATTCGCGCAGCATTCCGATGAATAATATCCATATATACCTGTTTTTTTGAATCGGTCTCTTCACGTATCAATTTCTTGACCGGGCTTATAATAAGTGTCAATGGTGTCCGCAATTCATGAGAAATATTAGTCAAAAACTCCATTTTAAGTGCACCAAGATGCTGTTCGAGAAGTACTTTCTGTTTTAAATGTATCATTTGCAGACATATTTTAAAAACTGCATAGGAAATCCCGAGAATCAAAAAACCGTAGACTATATATGCCATATGTGTCTTCCACCATGGTGGATTAATCATAAATTCAACCTTTCTATAAGGGATTCCTTCATAAAGATCATCTTCCCCCCTTATCTCAAGGGTGTAATCGCCGGGATTTAAATTGGTGTAGGTAATGCGTGTAATCTGGTTATTAAGATGCCAGCTAGTATCAATCTGTCTTATACGATATTGAAAATTAGGGTGCATATAACGCGGATCCGAAACTGTTACATCAAAAGATAGGTTATTTTGATTATGGTTTAATATAAGCCGATCAGTATATTGTACTCCGACTTGTTGTCCTTTTTTTTGGGTATTAATTACAAATTCCTTATTATTAATCAAGAGTCCAGTCAATAGAAGCTTCGGTTTGCTATATTTCTGTTGAAAGGCTTTGGTGTCGAGACAAAGTACTCCTTTTGTTGTACCAAAAAAAATCACTCCTTGCTTCCTCTGTACTACCGTCTTTTCTGAAAATCGCATATTACCAAAACCGTCACTTGCATTAAAATTTACGAACCTCTTTTTTTGACGATCAAACTTCGACAATCCACCTTCTGTTGCTAACCAAAGGTTATGTTCTTCATCTGAGATACAACTTAAAACATAATCATTAAAAAGTCCTTCGTTGGCGGTATAATGTTCAAATCGAAGAGCATTAAAAGGATCGCCACTGCATTTTGTCAATCCCCCCCCTGACGTACATATCCACATGGTTCCATAATGATCTTTGTACAGATATTGCACATCATTATCGCCAATATGATCTCCATCATAATACACAAAATAAAAATTATCCTTTTTATTGATTGGATTAACAACTAGAACACCATGGGTTGTCGCTACCCAAACCATTCCCTTATCATCGAGAGTTAATTGCCGAACTCTGTTAAATACATCCTTCCGCAAACCAGATTTATGCAATGCTATTTGTTCAAATTTCGTTACTCCATTAATTTCAGTAGCTCGAAGTAAACCCGCTCCATAAGTTCCTATCCAAATAGCCCCCTGTTTATCCTGCAATAACGAATAAACTTGGTTGCTAATTAATTTTTTGTTTATCGTATTAAATTGTTCAAGTCTATATGAAGTTCGCTCCTTATTTTGTGGTACAGCCTTTAACAGCCCATGCTTCTTAGTACCCATCCACATTGTTCCTTTACGATCCTCCAATAGACTATAGACGGACGAAAGTGCTTCTGAATCCACGCCACTAAAAGAAATTGGCAAAATTTTCCCCTGATCAAAAACTGATATGCGTCCCAATTTTTTGCCAACCCAAAACCTTCCCAACTGATCAAATAGAAGGCTACGAACTTCAGGGTCCGTTGCTTTCACCTCTTCGTTACCAAAAGGTTGGAATGACACCCCTTTATTGTAAAAGACTATCCGTGCCATTCCCTCCCCCTCTACGGCAAACCAAATTACACCAGCAGGGTCATATAGAATATCATGGACAAAGCGTGGAAAGTCTATCTGTTGACCATTGATTGATTTGAAAGAAAAGCTGAGCTGGGCATTCTGTTCATCAAAAAAACCGAATCCGCCCCCTCGCATACTGATCCAGACTCTTTGCGATGCATCCTCAAAACATTTAAAACTCACGGTTGAACTCTTTTTAAAGAAAGGAGAACTAAAATAGTTGCTTTTAAGATCGTTCAAATTCAGCAGGACCACGCCATTTCCCTCTGGTTCAAGCCACAATCGTCGCTTACTATCTTCATAAATTCCAGTAAGGCTAGTTCGAAATTGATATAGTTTCTGTATTGTATGCCTTACAACATCAAATGCAATAAGTTCACCCAAGGAGGTCGACAGGAAAAGCTGCTTTTGATCGCGTGACATACGCATTTCATTGATTCGTCCTTTTGTTACCGATAACTTCTGCAATTTTCGTCCTTGTTTATTATACACCAAAAGGTTGTTTTTTTCGGTAGAAAAAAACATGAAATCAGAAGATTCAGCAATCTTAAAGATACCATTTGAAGCCAATTCAAAAGATTGAATAACATGTGGCTTATTCCCTTTTTTTGAAGATAATTGAAGCAAATGAAGACCATCTTTTGTCCCAATCCATACCTGTCCTTCGACATTCCTATGGAAGAAAGTCAATTGATTTGACGATAGATGATTATCTACAGCTTTATTGTCTGAGCTAAAGATTGAATAGTCAGAATTTCCACTTTTCGTATCTATACAAAATAAACCATCGTCTGTGCTGCCTACCCATATAGATTGTGCATCAATTGCTAAAATTTTGTTAAACTGTACTGATTTTTTTTGTGTAGCTTCCACCTTTTCCGATATCGAGCAAAACTCTTCGGTAGCCTTGTCAAAACGATAAAGTTTCATATCATAAGTAAGAAACCAGATGTCGTTTTTATTACCATCGATCATCTGAATAACTCGACGACTTGCGACATCATACTTCTTGGATTCTGTAGAATTATAGGTTTTGAAATGCTGACCATCGTACCGGTTAATTCCGTTCCATGTGCTAATCCAGATAAAACCATCCTTATCCTTCAATAGTCCTGTCAGATTACCATGAGAAAGACCTTTATCTCCGCCAAAATGATCCAATCTAAAACTTTCCTGACCTAGAACGGTGGGTATATAAGCGAATACTACCGCTAATAAAAATATCCACGAACTACTAAATTTTATCATAATGAAGATTAGATTTATCCCTCTCTTTTTGAAAATTTGGTTACTACCTAAAAGTAGCTTTTTATTCACGTATTACTTTATATTTTCTACGCAAACGATCTCAAAAATATGATATGCAGATATTGCCCAATCTAAGTATATATGGCAACCTAATAGTAATAAGATCCATATTGGACCGATTTATCTTATTCTTATGGATTGAATTATTTTTAAGCTCCTGAAAAATTGATTTTAAAAGTGTAAGCCGTTGCTGTGCCATTAGCACCTGACAAAAAAAATTAAACAATAATATTACAAATAAACTTTTAATCAAACACAAACTTCTCTTATGCTTACAATTGGTTATTTCAAGCAACAAGATAAGAAATTATTTACGGTAGCAAAACTTCTAACCAAGTCTGGCGATCTACACGTTCTTTTATAACAAAAAAGACTATCCTAGGATAGTCTTTTTTGTTATAAACTCTTCTGTAGTAACTTATGCTGCGAAGCCGTAAAAATATTCCGGAAGATTATATTGATTTCATGATCAATGGCGGCCCCCGAGATTCCGGTATGCGGATAGAGTCTTATTGTATTTGTCAAGATACATTCCACAAAATCTCGACTTTGTATCCCTATCTGTTCATAAATTGCTGCATTATCATTGCCATCATGAAGATTTACCCAAGAAAGAACGGCCAAATTCATTATTGCTTCCCTCCGATTAACATAATCTTGCTGAAAGTCATCGAGTACCCTAAACGCTTCTTTACTTTCAGTCTTCTCCCATTTGGATTGATTGCTTTTTAACACAAATAGTTTTTCGATTAAATCCAAAAAGCGCTTATACATTCCCGTAAAGTTGGCCAGTAAAGTCAATTCCGCAAAAGGCATAAAGGGATATTGATACAACAGCTCGCTACGTGTACTTTTTGCCGCATCAATATCAAAAGACTGCCTACCATCAACGAGTATGTCTTCCAGCGAAAAGGAATGCGAAGCCGTAGCCTCCAATCCAAATGTATCCCAGTCGTAATGCACCAGTACATGATCACGATCCACAAAAAATGATTTTATCAGTGGTTCACCTTTTTCGTCCAACACGGGTTTTCCTGCCTCCTGAATTGCAGCATTTAAGGTAAAATGGGTTAAATGAGGAGCTCCGGTTGCATATCTCCAAAAACCGCGGAGCCGATAATGTTCACCTTCACGTGTAGCTGTACCTGATACCTGCCCACTGCCGCCAAAACAAACCCGATCCGTTTTGAAAATCTGATCTCCTAAAACCGGATCAATAAAACCGACAAAGAGATTTGCTCCTGAGCATAACGTTACTGTCCAAGCTAATCCCCCATCCCAATAAGCCAGGTCAGCCAATAAATTGAGCCCTTCAGGTAGACTTAACCCCAATCCACCCAATGCAGGTGGAACCCAAATCTTAAACCATTTCCGACGAAAAATCAGTTCGAGCTGTCCATCCGACAATGTTTTCTGATGGATTCCCTTAGCCTGATTATCTTTCAGAATAGCAATATCTTCGCTATTGAGTTGCATATCTTTCTTCACTTATTATTCTCCTCCAATTAAAATATCCACTAAATGCCATAACAAATAAAAACAAGGTCAAGCCCGAATAAAGAAATAACCCTTTATGGATCAGTAAAGGAATTGCCATCAGATTACTGATATTCAACAATATCCAATTTTCTATCTTCCGTTTTGCCAATAACCACATCCCTGCCCAAGCTGTGCAGGAAACTGCAGAGTCCCAAAGCGGTACATCAGAATCCGTTAAATGGACCAATCCGAAATAAAACAACAGAAAACCGAGAGCGCAGATTCCCCCTACTATCCACCATTCTTTCGGCTCACAATGCGTTATGGGAGCAGCAACATCGCTACTATATTTCCAATAGATCCAGCCATAGATGCTCATGATCAAATAATAGAGATGTAGTAATATTTCTGCATATAGTTTCGCATGGAATAATACGTAAACAGAAATTAAGATACCAATAATCCCAAAAATGTAATTGATCGATTTATTTTGCCGGGAAAACCAAACCTGTAAAACACCAAAGGATACCCCTAGCCATTCCGCGATGGTGGCCTGTTGAATCTGTTTTATAAAAGCTTCGAAAATTGTTTCAGAAGTCATCGCCTTGTTTATTATTTCGTGTAGTTCATAATAAACCTATGGGAGAAAAACGGACGTTTTTATTGAAATTAAATCCCTACGCCAGCATTACCTGGATCAGGTATATAAAAGCGATTGTACAAGGAGGTACAATCGCTTTTATTGGGTATAATCTCAGCCGAGAATGACCATGGTCATTCCAAGCACCCCATAAGTATATTTTCTGTCGAATTGATTATTCTATATCAATCAATTTCAACGCTTTGTGCGTACGCGTACGCGTTTCTTTACATAGTTGCGCATCATCGTTCAATGATTTCCCGTGTGAAGGAATCATTTCACGTAGTTTTTTACGGTATTCATCTGATTTCGCACGTTCAGGGAAACATCTCTTCAACAGGCTGATCATGATAGCAACTGACGTCGAAGCTCCAGGAGAAGCTCCTAATAGCGCAGCAATAGAACCATCTGCACTAGAAACGACCTCTGTACCAAATTCTAAAATTCCACCTTTCTTCTCATCTTTCTTGATGACCTGAACACGTTGTCCTGCTTTCTCGATAACCCAATCCTCCAATTTAGCTGTAGGCATAAATTGTTTTAAAGACTCTAGTTTATCTTTTGGTGACTTCATGACTTCAGTAATAAGATACTTCGTCAAAGGTAAGTTGTCAAGTCCGGCTGATAACATCGGGCGGATATTGGACAATTTGATAGAAGCAGGTAAATCGAAGTAAGACCCTTGTTTTAAGAATTTAGTTGAGAAACCTGCATATGGTCCAAACAATAACGCTTGTTTGCCATCAATATAACGTGTATCTAAGTGCGGTACAGACATTGGAGGAGCTCCAACAGAAGCTTTTCCATACACTTTCGCATGATGTGTATTAATGATCTCTTCATTTACACAACGTAGCCATTGGCCCCCTACAGGAAATCCGCCATAGCCTTTTGCTTCGGGTATTCCAGATTTTTCCAACAACAACAACGAGTGGCCACCGGCCCCAATAAATACAAACTTTGCTTTTATTTCTCTCTTTGTTCCTGTCTTTAAATCTTTGACCTCCACTTCCCAACGGCCATCGTCTTCACGTTCGATGTCGATTACTTCATGGTTTAAGGAGATCGAAATATTTTCTTTATTTTCAAGATTAGCGATCAAATCACGTGTCAACGACCCAAAATTAACATCAGTGCCCAGATCCATTTTTGTCGCAGCGATTTTTTCATCGGCCTCGCGTCCTTCCATCATCAATGGAATCCACGATTTCAACAATGCCGTATCTTCGGTATACTCCATCCCTTTGAACAAGTTTTGGGTCGTCAATGTTTCCCATCTTGTCTTTAGGAATTTAGCATCTTTTTCACCAAAAACCGCACTCATGTGTGGAATACTACGGATAAAATTTTCAGGTTGGGCAATAATGCCTTTATCAACGAGGTAGGACCAAAATTGCTTAGACACTTCAAATTGCTCTGCAATTTTAACTGCTTTATCAATCTTTACAGAACCATCTTTCTGTTCGGGGGTATAATTTAACTCGCATAAGGCAGAGTGACCCGTGCCAGCATTATTCCAAGCGTCAGAACTTTCAGCAGCCACAACATCCAAACGCTCAAGAATTTCAATATTAACGTCTGGGCTTAATTCATTGATTAGAGTACCCAAAGTAGCACTCATAATACCGGCGCCGATCAGAACAACGTCAACTTCTTTATTTGATTTTTTGCTCATGTTTTTGTGATTGATGCAAATTTAATATAGTTTTTGGTAAACGTCCAAGTCTTTTGTCAAAAAACTGTACTTTTTAGAACCACTTATTCAAAAATACCATTGATTTATTAAAATAATCCTAAGTGAGCGATCGCTTACCGTAAAATTCTAAAATTGTTTCCTGAAAACACGCTTCCACTCCAACATAAACACAAGGTCAGCACACAATGTTTTTCTATTTTAAACCGTTATTTATCGAAAGATTTTGTGTTATAATATAGTTTTAACATTTTTGCAGAACATCAAAAGGCAATAGTGTACACAATAGCTAAAAAAACAAGATCATTTATTCGCTAATACGACGGCATCGAAAAAACACAAGCACTGGGGCATAACCAAGATAAACCAAATGGAAACGAGTTCATGTTTCGTATTGAATTCCAGTAACAGACGGGCTGTGAGAGAAAGACAGCGCGTGGAAAATGGACATAAATGCCTAAGTGTGAATAATTGAAGAACAAATAACTTATACAGATGAAAATACTCGAAGGAAAAATTGCTTTAGTAACAGGAGCATCAAAAGGAATCGGAAGAAAAATTGCAGAAGTGTTTGCACAACATGGTGCTAACGTCGCTTTTACATATCTTTCTTCTGTCGAAAAAGGACAGGCGCTAGAACAGGAGCTTCAGGCTTTCGGCACCAAAGTGATTGGTTATCGCTCTGACGCTTCAAAATTCGAAGAAGCAGAACAATTAATCAACGCGATCGTTGCCGATTTTGGAGGATTAGATATCGTTGTAAATAATGCTGGTATCACAAAAGACGGCTTGTTAATGCGTATGACCGAAGAGAATTGGGATGATGTATTAAATGTCAACTTAAAATCTGTCTTTAACGTTACAAAAGCTGCTTCGAAAATTATGATGAAAAACCGTAAAGGTTCATTTATCAATATGTCTTCAGTTGTTGGAGTTCAAGGAAATGCCGGTCAGGCAAATTATGCCGCATCAAAAGCTGGTATTATCGGGTTCACAAAATCTATCGCTAAAGAATTAGGCTCTCGTAATATCCGTGCAAACGTAGTTGCTCCAGGTTTTATACGTACCGAAATGACTGATGTACTGGATCCTAAAGTTGTGGCTGGATGGGAAGCGGGAATTCCATTGAAACGCGCTGGTGAACCAGAAGACGTTGCCAATGCATGTCTTTATTTAGCATCTGATTTATCAGCATACGTAACCGGACAGGTTCTTCCTGTTGATGGTGGTATGTTATAAAATAAACAGGCTTAGGTTGAGTTAAGAAAACTTGACCTAAGCCTGTTCTCTAGTTATATTTCACGGCCTATCCTGATCTATTTCTACTAAACACCTATGCACGCCACAATTAACGGTTTTCTTTTCCAAATTTTAGTTAATTTTGTCCATCAAATTTTTAAATGCTATGACGAACTGGAAGGATTTTTTTGACATTAAAACCGAGGATGATTTTAATCAGCATTGTTTAGATACCTACCAATTCCAAAGCCAGCATTGCAAAATTTATCGTGACTATATCAGGCTCCTTGGGCGAGAAAAAGACCTGATTCAGCACTATACCGATATTCCTTTCATGCCCATCGAATTTTTTAAGACCCAACAGGTTATTGCTGAAGGGATGGAGGCTGAAATCGTATTCTCGAGTTCGGGTACAACAGGTATGGTCACCTCAAAACATCTGGTCGCTGACCGGAGCATATATGAGCGAACTTTTCGGAAGATTTTCGAAAGTTTTTATGGTCCGCTCGGCAACATCGCCGTCCTTGCATTGCTCCCATCCTACCTAGAGCGAAGTGGTTCGTCGCTGATCTATATGATTGATGATCTCATGAAGCAAAGTGAGCAACCGGAAAGCAATTATTTCCTCTATAACCACCAAGAGCTTTTCGATACACTTATTAAACTCAAAAATAAAGGCACAAAGACCATCCTCTTTGGCGTAACGTATGCCCTACTCGACTTCATTGAACAATATGCCTTTGAATTTCCTGACCTGATCATTATGGAAACCGGCGGAATGAAAGGTAAGCGTAAGGAAATGGTGAAACAGGAAATCCATAAACTCCTGGAAGAAGCCTTTTCTGTGCATGGTATCCATTCTGAATATGGCATGACAGAATTACTCTCACAAGGCTACTCTTCAGGTCAGGGAATATTCTATCTTCCCAAATGGATGAAAATCTTGATCCGAGATACCAATGATCCTTTAAGCCTGATTCCGTTGAATAAAACTGGCGGCATCAATGTAATCGACCTCGCCAATCGCTACTCCTGTTCATTTATAGCCACACAAGATTTAGGTAAAGTATATCAGGATGGCTCTTTTGAAATATTGGGACGTTTTGACCAAAGTGATATTCGTGGTTGTAATCTGTTGGTTCAGTAATGATCTGATATGACCAGCGCGGCATTTGCCAAACGGCTTGGTTCCCTCAAAGCAAATTGCCTATACCATAATAAAAAAACACCTGGTCATGATGCACGGCCAGGTGTTTTTTTATTCGAAATACGATTCCTATTTCAGACTCGGATCTTCAAAGGTATTGCCCGATCGCATATCCCCCGAATCATATCCTTTTTTAAACCATTCCATACGTTGCGCAGATGTACCATGCGTAAATGATTCAGGAACAGCATAGCCCTGTGCTTCAGTCTGTAATTTATCGTCACCAACAGCAGCTGCCGCTTTCATCCCGTCCATTATATCATTATAATCAATTTTTATATCGGTTAAATCATTGATGTAATGCGCCCAAACACCTGCATAAAAATCCGCTTGCAGCTCGGTCATAACGGAGATCCTGTTATTTTCACGCTCGCTCAGTTTCCCACGGGCTTGATTGGTCTTCGGCAATAATCCCACCAATTGTTGGATATGATGTCCGACTTCATGCGCAATTACATACGCCATGGCGAACTCTCCCTTTGCACCGAATTTATCCGAAAGTTCTCTACTAAAGCTCAGATCCAGGTAAATCTTTTGATCACCCGGACAATAAAAAGGTCCGTAAGAAGCCTGCCCCATACCACAACCATCCGTTTGTGTTCCCCCATCGTAAAATACGAGTGTTGTAGGGGTATAATTTTTCTGCATCTGCTCTTTAAACAGCTTTGCCCAAACATCCTCGGTACTCTGAAGTACAGTTAATGAAAATTCAGTTAGTCTTTTTTCCTCCGGATTTAACTCACGCGGCTGTCCTGACTGTTCAGTTTGTGCCCCCATATTTTGGGCTTGCTGTAAGAGTTGCATCGGATCTCCACCCATCAAAAATCCGATGACCAAAACAATAATTCCACCAATTCCTCCTAAAGCAATTTTTCCTCCCCCCGACATTCCACGACGGTCCTCAAAATTACCACTTTGCTTGCCTCCTTGCCATTTCATAGTATTCCTATATTACAGTTAATAATCTTTTCTAATGTTGGTTAAACACAAATTCGGTACCAATGTTCTACATGAAGTAAATTTATTTGAAGAAAAAATTTACTTCACTTTACCTCGTAGTCCGCATCATATAAATAAATTTACCAGCAAACAAATGATAGTCATAAGCAAAAACAATGCTTTATAAGAGTAAAAACAGGAATTATTTCCCCAAGCCGTGATATTCGTCATTGCACATCAAAGCAAATTTGGCTAAGTTTGGGCTTTCAAAAAAACTGACATGAAATTAGAAGAACAATTACAAGCGAGAGCTGGCGGAAAATGTGAGCTGACAGGCGAAGATGCCACTTTAATTGCCTACACATTACCTCCGGAAATAACATCAAATTTGGATAATACTTTACTGATTTCAGAAACATTGGTCAATCAGCTCAACAAAACAGAACAATTAAATCCAGACGACTGGAAATTCCTTCCAAATGCAATGTGGGCCGAAAACCCATCGGTGCAAATTGTATGCTGGCGTATGTTAAACCGATTAAAAAATGAAGGCTGGGCGTCGGAAGCACTGGATATCCTCTATCTCGACGATGAAACACTATTGGAAGCTAAGAAAACTGGAGATCATGAAAATGATGGCTATGTTTCTTTTCATGAAGATAGCATCGGGCAACGACTGTTGGAGGGCGATACTGTTGTTCTGACAAAAACGCTTGACGTGAAAGGTTCCTCCTTAAAAGCGACTTTAGGCACCGTGGTTAAGAATATTCGACTAGTAGCAGACAATATCGAACAAATTGAAGGAAAGATTGAAGGTCAAACAATCGTTATATTGACCAAATATCTCCGTAAACAAAATTAAAATAGACTTTTCGACTAAATAATTAAGGCTTAAACTGGGGTTCATTCCTGTTTAAGCCTTAATTATTTAGAGAGATAGCAGTCACTATTGCGGATAATTCCGCACAAATTCAAAACGATAGTTTGAATGTTGTTTGAGACTATCGATCAAATCCGATAACAACCGCTGTCCTTTTTTCGTTTGATACATATTGTCATGTGTCAATAGCACAACATTGTTTTTCGTATAAGAGGTACCTTTACGGAGTAAATTCTTCATTTGGGTATACAACTGATTCACCGATAGGTCCGGTTTCCCTGTAACACCATTTATTTTCCACTCACAGTCCCAACCAATTACTTTGTAACCATTCTGGTGTAGTAACTCGGCAGTCGAAGCCCCACTTTTCAAATCAACCTTTTTGCGGTCTCCGATATACCAGATATTTCGTCCCGGCAACCGAACTATTTTATGTGTTAATCCCAGCGATTGCTCAGCAAGTTCAAAATCTTCAAAAGCCGTCTGCGGATTCGAATAGAAAGTACTGTATTTATTGTGCGCATGCCAGTAACTGTGGTTGTAACAATCCACTAAAGGATTATTCTTATAACGTTCTGTAAAGCTGTGTAATTTTTTACTCATTTTATCATGATTGCCAATCAGAAAAGCATTAATTTTGATGCCTTTCGCTGTCGCAATGGAATCAAGGTGCTGGCTTCCATTCAGTGGACCATCGTCAAAAGTGAGATAAATATAACGTGGAGAAACAGTATCAGTCAACAATACGGTCGTATCTTTAGTCCCTTTGTAGTCCACATTTTCTTCCATTTTTGTAATGGTGTCTTTGCGCAGCGAATCCACTTTACTTATCGAATCTTGCACAGCAAGCAAACTATCCTTTTTTGGCGGCATAGAGTCAACAGCTCCCACATTTTGCACCTTATTTGTCCCACTTTGATTGCAGGAGTAAAATCCAAAAATAGATATACTTAACCCTACCCATACAACACCCGAATTAACCAGTTTTCTCATTACAAAAATTAACTTACACATTACAATTATTTCCCATAAACTCAAAATCACCTAAAATAAGCGGATCTCAGTCCCGTGTAGCGCAAAATTAATATATTTTTCATTAATCAAGCTGTTATGTTATTTAATTTATTGTGCATGTACACTAAAAGCTTCATGATTCCGAAAAACCCGGAGCTACGAATGCAAACAGCCTGTTATTTCTGGCCAAAAAAAAGGAACCTATATGTATATAGATTCCTTTTTTATCATGTTATTCAATTACTCGATTAATCTCTATGTCTTCCTCCGTGACCGTTACCACGCCCATGTCCGTTTCCATGCCCATGGCTATTGCCTCGTCCATGCCCATTTCGGCTATCGTATCGACGGCTTTCTCCCCATGAATGTTCGCGCCTTACACTACGTTCGCTGGCAAATGAATACCCACTACCACCGTGGTGGTTGTCACGGATAGATACTTGTCTTCCACGGTAACCGCCATAACGGCTTCTATACCGATCGTGGTGATGCCATGGTGTGCGATCGTTAATAACGACTTTATGAGCCCGATAAAAATCGTAATGTCTGTATCTCCTCGGTAAACTTGCTCTTCTTATCCAGCCGCCATTATCATAATAAACGTAACATCTCGCGGGTACATCGTAATACATATTGTATTCTGGAATATAATAATAGCGGGCATAATCATAACCTGCTGGCCCCCAGCTTGGCTGACTCCCAATATTGACACTGATACTGACTTGCGCTTGTGCAGCTCCCGCTGTAAAAAGGCCTGCAATAATCGCCGCCGCGTAAAACAATTTTTTCATAAGTAGCTCCTCCCTCTAGTTTGTAATTTCTTCTTTACAATACGACAACAAACAGTGTGCAAAAGATTAATGTTCAAATGTTAATTTTTGTTAACGACGCAATAAGAATCTCATTTTAAACAGGTTAAATATGACTGTAGTTAGCAATAAAACCGCAAACTTTTTAGTAGGATCAGTTGTTCAGATCATACAGACTTTAATGAACTAATCACAATGAGTATATATAATGTAGGAATATTGGTTGGTAGCTTACGAAAGGAATCTTACAACAAAAAAATTGCGCAGTTTATTCTTGAGCAAGAGGAATCTAAATTTGGCTATCGCATAATCGATATCAGCGAGCTTCCCCTATATAATCAGGATTTTGACGATGTGGGAAATCCGCCTCCGAGCTATGTGCGATTTCGGAAAGAGGTCGCTTCTCTGGATGCTGTACTTTTTATTACTGCAGAGTATAATCGTTCCATTCCTGCAGTTTTAAAAAATGCGATTGACGTGGGTTCAAGACCCTATGGAAAAAATAAATGGGATGGTAAACCTGGCGCAATAATTTCTTCATCAACGGGAGTTTACGGTGGCTTTGGCGCCAACCACCATTTACGTCAATCACTGGTCTTCGTCAATGTCTTAACGATGCAGCAACCCGAAGCTTATTTGGGTAGTATAACAACATGTATTGGACCCAACGGGACTATTGAATCACAAAAAACCAAAGATTTTCTACACAGCTTTAAAAATGCCTTTGAGCAATGGGCTGAGCGAATTATACATACAAAAGGGCAGGATTAAATCCTGCCCTTTTGTATGTATAATGAAATTATTCTAGTCCTGTTCATCACTGACGTCATAGTTCCAATGTTGTAATTTTTCCTGCAAGATCCGCGATATCTTATTGAAATAGCGCTTTTGCTTATAGCCCATTACCCATTGTACGCCCTGTACAGCATTGGTACAGAAAATCTCATCTGCCCGTTTCATGATTTCGGGGCTTATCTGTGCCTCAACCACCTCTATACCTTCATCCTGTGCCATGTCCATGACTACCCGGCGCATTACTCCTTCAATACATCCTTCGGATAACGCTGGTGTATAAAGTACCTTTTCATAGTAGACAAAGATATTTGAAATCAAGGATTCGCATAGATAACCTTCCTGATTTAGAATCAATACATCATCAAAAGCCATTTTCTTTTTATAGATGCCAGCCAACACATAAATCTGCGCATTTAAAGATTTAATCTTTGAAAGATCGCTATACGGTTTTTTGAATTCATTGTAAAGTCCTACAATCAAACCGACCTTCTTATCGCGAAGATTGGGTTCTATGCGCTGCACCTGCAAAACAAAACCAGGTTTATTACTTGTTGGACTATACAATCCACCTCCAGATCTAAACACGATCAATCGGATACGAACCTGCTGCCCCAACATATTGTTTTTACGGATTAATTCTTCGGATCTCGAACGAATAAAAAATTCATCGAATAGATTTGCATCATCCAAATGAATCAACTCCATTCCTTTCTGTAAACGCTCGACATGAAAATTTAGAAAGCGGATATCACCATCCTTATACAGCATCGTTTCGAATAATCCATCCCCATAACGGAAACCTCTATTCTCAATGCTAAATATTTCCTGATCTTCCGGCACTACACTGCCATTGAAATTGATATAGTTTGTTGGCATCTTAATTTTGTTCTAAATTTTAATCATTTTCTATAGCCATTGAATTTGCCGCATATCCGCGCCACTTTTCTAAAGCTAAACGAAAATCTTCCGGAAATGGTACCTCAAAATACATATTTTCTTTTGTAGAAGGATGGATAAATCCTAATACTTGTGCATGAAGGGCTTGTCGCGGCAGTAATGAAAAACAGTTATCCACAAACTGCTTGTACTTTGAAAACACGGTACCTTTTAAAATCTTATCCCCACCATACATTGCATCATTAAATAACGGATGACCAATAGATTGCATATGCGTACGAATTTGGTGTGTACGCCCTGTTTCTAACTGACATTCAATTAAAGTAACATAGCCTAGTCGCTCCAAAACGCTGTAATGTGTCACTGACCAACGCCCTTTGTCTTCGCTATCATACATGGCCATGATGCGTCTGTCTTTTAGATGACGCCCAATATAACCTGTAATTGTTCCGTCCTCTTTTAAATCACCCCAAACTAATGCAATATATTTACGGGTAATGCTGTGATCGAAAAACTGTTTTGCCAAAAAGGCCATTGATTTTTCATTTTTAGCAATAACCAATAGTCCGGATGTGTCTTTATCGATCCGATGCACCAACCCCGGGCGATCGGAGTTTCCTGGGAGCTGTGGCAATTGCTGTATATGATACGTTAATGCATTTACCAAGGTTCCCGTATAATTATTATATCCTGGATGCACAACCATTCCCGCCTCTTTATTCACAATCAGCACGTCGTCATCCTCGTATTTGATATCCAATGGAATGTTTTCTGGATAAACTTCGTTATCCCGTGGTGGATCAGGTAGCACCAATGTAATCACATCATCAGGTCTAACCTTATAGCTCGCCTTGATCTCCTTACCGTTAACCATGACAGAACCTGCTTCAATAGCATGCTGAATTTTGCTCCGCGTCGCATTTTCAACCCTGTTCATCAGGTATTTGTCAATGCGGAGTAATGCTTGTCCCTTATCCACCTCAATACGTAGATGCTCAAATAATTCTTGTTCTTCCTGATCTTGCGATCCTATTTGTTCTGTCATGCTACAAAAATAAACCAAATGAAACAATTTTCGTTAAATTTGTTTTCATTTAATGTTATGTTGCCCTTCAAAATCCATAGCCCCGAAACTGAATTGTGCCTCCCAGCCTGGGAAAAGAAGCATATTAAAGTAACACTTAAGCGCGATGACCTCATACATCCGTTTATTTCAGGCAATAAATGGCGAAAATTAAAATATAATCTGGAAGAAGCCCTGCAGCTTCAGAAAAATCATCTTGTCACATTTGGTGGAGCATGGAGCAACCATCTTTTAGCTACCGCTTGCGCCGGAGCTACCTTCAAGTTTAAAACAACCGCTTTTGTTCGAGGTGAAGAAGGGGTTAACAACCCTGTTTTAGCGATGTGCCGCCTTTTCGGGATGCAGCTCATTTACGTCGACCGCGAATCTTACCGGCATAAAGAAAATTTATACAACACCTATTTTGGTCAGGATCCAACGACATTCTATATACACGAGGGGGGGTACGGCATACTAGGAGCAAAAGGTTGCTCTGAACTCGTTGATGAACTCCAACATGAATACCAGCATATTTTTACCGCCTGCGGCACAGGAACAACATTAGCTGGAATAGCCAATGCGATAGAAAAACGAGATCTATTTACCCGCGTACACGGCATACCTGTTTTAAAAAATGGGGGCTTTATTCAGGAGGAAGTCGATCAACTTTACCCCAACATCACCCCTCCTATTTTACATCTTGATTATCATTTTGGTGGTTATGCAAAATCAAATACCGACTTGCTCGCCTTTGTGCAGCATTTTATAGCGGCTACAGGAATCATGATCGAACCCACCTATACCGGCAAATTACTTTATGCCGTAGATGATCTGATCAAAAAGGACTACTTTACCCCCACAGATCAGGTACTCGTTATTCATACTGGCGGACTTACAGGCCTGCTTGGTATGTACGAACGTTTTAATTTTATTGATCTACATCAATAAATACGCTAGAACGCCGTACAGAGACATTTGATTGACATTTATTCAGCAATTATATCGTAAGTTTGACCAGATTTTAAAATAAAACATAGCGAAAACATGCGAAAATCATGATTTTCTAAAGGTAAAAACGAGGTCAGTATGGGGTAGTTTTGCCCCTATTCAACACCTCATAAATTAATGATATAAAGATGAAAATATTAGCATTTGCAGGAACAAGCAACAAAAATTCAATCAACAAAACATTCGTCACAAGTACTTCCAAATACTATAAAGAAGCAGACGATATCATCGAATTGCTAGACTTAAACCATTTTGAAATGCCGATCTATTCTTACGACAAAGAAGTCGAGTTGGGCATTCCACAGTTGGCGCATGACTTTGCTGCTAAAATGGATGCAGCAGATTTCCTTTTGATTTCCTTGGCCGAACACAATGGGTCATATACTACAGCTTACAAAAATATTGTTGACTGGGTTTCACGTATTCCTAACCGCAAATTATTCAATGGCAAGCCTGTTTTCTTATTGGCTACTGCCCCTGGTCCAATGGGAGGTGCCACGGTATTGAACACCGCAGTAAACCGAATCACTTGGGATGGCGCCGATATATTAGACTCCTTTTCCCTTCCTGAATTCCACAAAAACTTTGAAGAAGGCAAAGGTATTATCGATCCCACTTTAAGAAGTCAATTAGAAGCTAAAGTACGTAAAACAAAACGTGCACTTGCCGAAAAATTATCCGTACAAGGTTAACAAAAGATTAACAAATAATCGTTGTGAATACCTCTTTTAATATGTAAATTGAAAACCTATTAAAAGAGGTTTTTTGATATGGCAAAAAAAATATTACTACTTGTAGGAGACTTTGTAGAAGATTACGAAGCAATGGTTCCATTTCAAGCAATGGGTTCAATAGGATTAACGGTAGATACAATTGCTCCGGACCGCAAAAGCGGAGATGTAGTCCCCACAGCAGTGCATGATTTCACTGGTGACCAGACTTATAAAGAACTGCGCGGGCACAATTTCGCAATCAATAAAGATTTCGACCAGGTCAATGTCGAAGATTATGACGGTTTATATATTGCGGGAGGACGATCGGCAGAATATATTCGACTCAACAAACGTGTTTTGGAGATTACAAGACACTTCTTTGAGCACAATAAACCTGTGGCAGCAATATGTCATGGCATCCAAGTGTTGACAGCCGCAAAAGTACTCGCAGGTCGCACATTGACAGCTTATGTTGCTGTGGGTCCCGACATTGAACTAGCGGGTGGCACATGGAAAAATATCCCTGCGGATCAAGCGGTGGTAGACGGCAATTTGGTCACCTCTCCTGCTTGGCCAGGACACCAGGCAATTTTAAAAGAGTTTTACAAATTATTAGATATAACAATTACAATTTAAGTATTTTTAATGAAGAAGAATAAAAGGCTATGGCTTTTGGTCATACCGATTTTAGTGCTGTTGGGTTTTATTTTAAAAGATAGTTTCAATCAGAAAAGTATTGAAGATCTACCGGGAGGTTTTAAGGAAGTCGCTTTCGTCAGAAATGAACAAAATAAAGGTGGTATCATACGCATTTATGCCGTTACTGTAGGCGACCTGTTGAATGCGGATTATTCTGCCTGTCTTGATTTAATGCCTGTTAATGATTACGGAAGTACAACAACCGTGTATTTCTTCGATCGAAGTGCTCCTTATCCGACAAGCTTGTCAATTAACACGCCACATTTTGACACAACGAAATACAAAGCGATTCAAATTTCCAAAAAGTACGGAAAGAAGCAATAGACGAAACCAAACATAATGACATATCCCCCAAAGTCTGAATAGACCTTTGGGGGATTTTTTTTACCATGCAGTGCAGCACCTTGTAGCGGTTATTTCCAGGAAAGAAGAGCAGTGTCAAAAATGCACCTTTAAAACTACGGTCTACACACATGAACTAAAAATAACTTAATAATTCTTTAACACAAAAAAGTTCGATTATCCCCTGTAGAGCTATAGTTTTGCTTTTTAAATTTACGTATATTTAGCTATGGCGAAAAAATTTATTCCTAGAGACGTTAGTTGGTTGAGCTTTAATGGCAGAGTACTTCAGGAAGCTGCGGACGAGACTGTCCCTTTACCCTTAAGAATCAAATTTTTAGGTATATTTTCCAATAACCTCGATGAATTTTTCCGTGTACGTGTTGCAGGTCTAAAACGGGCTATAGACCTAAAAGACAAAAGTGCCAACCAATCCTTCTACGAAGACCCACAGCTCATATTGGAAGAGCTCAATATCCGGGTAATCAAGCAGCAAAAGAAATTTGACAGTACGTGGAATCGTATCCAAAAAGATATGGCCAAACAGAATGTCTATATTAAGACCAGTGAGGAACTGAATCCCGAACAACAAAAGTTTGTGAGCGACTATTATCAGGATGAGGTGGAATCGAACGTCATTCCTTTGATATTGGACGATATACGACCTATGCCCTATATTCGGGATAAGAGCCTTTACTTGGGTATAGCGATGGGAAAACAGGAATGGCAGTATGAAACCAAATTTGCACTCATCGAAATCCCGACCAGTCAAAATGGACGCTTCGTACAATTACCTTCGCCAAAAGATGAAAAGCATATTATACTTTTGGAGGATGTTATCAAGTTTAATCTTCCATTAATATTTTCCTATTTCGGTTTTGATGTATTCAATGCACATGTCTTTAAAGTAACAAAAGATGCCGAATTTGACATTGACAATGATATCAACACGACGCTGGTTGAGAAGATAAGCAAAGGGGTAAAAAACAGAAGAAAAGGTAAACCGACCCGGTTTATTTTTGATCAAGAGATGGACCATAAATTGGTCGAATTCCTGATCAAGAAACTTAACCTTTCAAAAAAAGACAGCATCATTCCAGGACAAAAAATACACAACTTCAAACACTTCATGGATTTTCCCAATGTGTTTAAATCCTACAATCAGCCCTTAGAACGAACGTCCTTTCCACATCCTTATTTCAAAAACTACGAACGTGTAACGGATACTATATTAAAAAAAGATGTGCTGCTCTCCTTTCCATATCATGAGTTTAGACCGATCATCGATTTACTTCGGGAAGCAGCAATGGATCCCGATGTAAAAACGATCCAGATTACAGCATATCGCTTAGCTTCCAATTCCAAAATTGCAAATGCCTTGATTAATGCAGCCCGCAATGGAAAGGAAGTCACCGTGATGCTTGAACTTCGTGCAAGATTTGATGAAGAAAACAATTTGGACTGGAAAGAGAAACTTGAACTCGAAGGCATTAAAGTACTTACCGGTATCCCAAATAAAAAGGTCCATGCAAAACTATGTGTGATAAAAAAACGTATTGGAATGAAAACGATCCAATATGGTTTTGTCAGCACAGGAAATATCAACGAAAAAACGGCGAAATTATACGGAGACTATTGCCTCTTAACGAGTAATAGGGACGTTATTGCCGATATAAATAAGGTTTTCAATTACCTAAGACGTCCCAAATCAAATCCGGCTGAAATTATCAAAAATTGCAAAAGTCTTTTGATATGCCCAACCGATATGCGTAGAGAACTTCTACACTACATCGACCAGGAAATTACCGAAGCAAAGGCTGGCCGAAAAGCATACATCATTGTCAAGGTAAATTCACTCAGCGATAAAGAGATGATTAAAAAGCTCTATGACGCAGCAACAGCTGGTGTCAAAATAGATCTTATTATCCGGGGAATCTACTGTGCAACAAATCAAAAAACGTTTAAATTGCAAATGAACGCCATTTCAATCGTAGATGAATATTTGGAGCATGCACGTGTGATGTATTTTTATAATGCTGGTCGAGAGCAGCTATTTATTTCCTCAGCGGACTGGATGACAAGAAACTTGGATCATCGTATTGAAGCCGCAGTAAAAATAACAAGCAAAAAAATCAAGGAGGATTTAAAAGAAATGCTTCAAATCCAGCTCAAAGATAATGTCAAAGCGCGGATACTCAATAATTCCCTGAGCAATCATTACGTCGAGAATAAAGAGGCACCATGTCGTTCACAGATAGAAATATACAATTACCTGAAAAAAAAATTAGCTGATCATTAGCGGCCTGTTTATCAATAGGCGCCCAAATTGATCCATAAACCCAACTGGGTTTTATACCTATTGATACAGACGAGAATCTCCGTTTTTATTATATTAATTAAGACACAAGTTGTATCTTCATTCCATGAAATTCAACTTGTGTCTTACATTTGGCTTAAGCCTTTTCACACTTTGCCTCCGTGGGCAGGAAAAGATCATGCCTTCAGATTTTGTATACGTCAAGGACATTATCCCTACAATAAGCTTAGAAATGCGTTATTTTGGCAGTCACAACTTCACCGGAAGGCCGATTAAAGGTTATGAAAAACCAGTCGCTATTTTAACTAAACGCGCAGCGCTAACACTACAGCAAGTCGAGAACCATTTAAATAAAAAAGGTCTTGGCTTGAAAATATTCGACGCCTACCGCCCGCAACGTGCTGTTGACAACTTTAAAACATGGTCCTTAAACACCAATGATACCATCGCAAAAAAGGAGTTCTACCCGCTTATCAATAAGAAGAATTTGTTTAATCTAGGCTTTATTGCCTCCAAATCGGGCCACAGCCGGGGCAGTACAGTAGATCTAACGCTCATTAGCTTAAAAGATCAGAAAGAGATTGACATGGGTGGACCTTTTGATTTTTTCGGCGCAGTCTCACATCATCAATACGCGAATCTGACAGCCCAACAGAAAGAGAACCGAAAGATCTTAAAAGAAGCGATGGCTAAATTTGGCTTTAAAGCTTATGATAAGGAATGGTGGCATTACACCTTGCAAGATGAACCCTATCGTAAAACCTATTTTGATTTTATCGTAAAATAAACATGTCTGTAAAGGAAACTCCCATCGAAAACAAGGGTTTTTATGTCTTTCATTTTAAAGGCAACAAATCAAAACCCGTCTTTAGTTCCGAGCAGCAGCACATTTTATCAAAAGGTGAGCTCTATTCGCTCTGTTTAATAAAAAAAGGTGAAACTTCCTTCATCATTAATAATGAACGGGTACAAGTTGCTCAAAATCACCTATTGTTGACCAATCCTTCTTCGCGAGTTAATGGCTCTTCGGTCGTCAAGTCTTGGGATTGTGAGGTTTATTTGATTTTCTTTACGCTGGATTTTAGCTTCAAACTAGATTTCCAGGAGGATTTCTTCGAGGTCACCAAAAAGTCTCTTGCCTTAAATGACAGCTACATCTGGTCGCTATCAAACCAAGATTCAACTAACTTATCCAACTTATTTAAACAGTTTATTCATTACGATCGACAAGGGGCTAGCTATCTTTTCAAAAATCAGATTATAAAGTCATTAACGGAAATATTATTTTGCGAAATAGCCCGTCTAGGAAGCCAAAATATGCGAAATACACCAGCTATTCCCTCTCGAAAAAGAGAGATACTTGCCAATTTCCATTTGCTCCTCAAAAAGTCGTTTCATAAAGAACACATGGTGCAATTTTATGCGATGGAACTTGGTATCACAGCGAAACACCTATCCGTAATTACGAAGGAACTAACCGGAAAATCAGCGATAGAACTTATTCAGAATGTCTTAGTGGAGGAAGCAAAATCGTTACTTTGCCAGGGGCGTTCCATCGGAGAAATTGCGGTGAAATTGCATTTCTCGGATCAATCCTTTTTTGGTAAATTCTTTAAGCGAAATGTTGGAATCTCGCCTAAAGAATTTCGTCAGAATCTTTATTTAAACAAAGTCGATTAAATCAAAGATACTTGTAAATTGCTGGTCTGCAGCTGAAGTATCTTGCAATTTATCCTCGCCCCAAGTCTGCCCTTTCAACCATAGGGTCTGGCAGCCAACGGCTTTGGCAGGTACCATATCTTTACTATAGGAATCACCTACAACCAATACCTCTTGCGCAGGAAGACCTATTTCAGTCACACCTAAAGCATAAATTGCAGGATCAGGTTTGCGTACACCAACGACAGCAGACTCCACAACAGACTGAAAATAAGGCAGGATACCAAAATCGTCAAGTACTGATTTTAAATTACCATAAAAATTGGACACCATGACAATTGGATATTTTGCATGAAGTGAATTTAACAGTGGTTTTACCTGCTCAACCGTATTCTTTGCCAGCGAATAACCGTCAAAGGCTATTTTATGAGCTAATGACCGATCTAGGTCGTACCCTGCAGCAATAAGATAATCAAATTGTACATTGAGCTTTGCTTCAAGTACTTCTAAAAAATTAAACTGCGGCTTAATGATAGGCTGTAAAGCCATCTGACGTTCCGCGTAGGTATAGGCCTCCTGAAAAGCGTTCAAATTTACAGGAACCTGATATTTTTCATAACCCGACCAGATAACAGCTCCCCAGTGGCCTCCGTTAGTGTCTAAGGTTCCACCATAATCAAAAATAATCCCTTTAATATTAAACTTATTCATGTTATTTCTTTTTTACTAAACTCATCCACCCCAAACCGATCATAATCCAGACAATTTCCCTAATTCGTGTCACAACACCCATAAAAATACCGACTTTCGCAGGCAATCCTATACTCATCACAGCCATTGCTAATCCACCTTCCCGCGTTCCCAATTGCATTGGAAAGAAAAAAACAAGATTGGCAAATAAAGAAGATCCCGAGCTAATGATCATAGCATCAATAAAATCAATATTGATATCTAAGGCTAAACCAATAAAATAAATCTCAAAACAGCCCACAACACGTGCGACAAATTCCCAAAAAAGGGCCGTATAGAAGCGATCGCGACGATTTTGAAAGAGGTTTTTCACCTGCTGATCGACGTCATTCAACGTTTCATACTTCGTCTCCAGTAAATGACCAACTTTTTTGCCTACCAAAGGTAGTTTAGACAAAGCCTTCAATAGTGAAACTGTAATTCCCTTCTTATAAAATTTCGTAAATAGCCAAGTACAAATGATAGCCATCACAAAAATCACAGCACAGGCCACATCAACCATTGTACTTGCCGGTACGAACCAAAGAATTAGAAAAACAGAAGCGACCCAAAATAAAATATGCGACAAAATGTGCATGACACCGTATAACAGCACGGAAGAACCTGCCTTCGAACCACCGACATAGTTTTTAAGCTCCATAATACGATAAGGCTCACCACCTAATGCAACAAATGGCGTTATATAATTAATGGCGTACCCCGATATTGTCAATTGTAAGACCTTCCAAAAGGGTACATCTGTCTGCGGCAATTCGGGTTCCTGAATAATTGCCTTAAATGCCATTGCGTTCATCCAGTAGAGTACTGCCCAGCTACCGAGGACGGGCAAAAACCACCAGCCAATTTTTTCGAGGTTGTTCCAAATCTCATCAATTCCCATTGCTTGAATCATATAGGCCAGTGTACCTATACCGATGAGCATAAAGAGTACTTTATAGATCTTACTCCCCATAAGTTGGATCATTTGTTAATTTATCAACAAAATAACCGCTTACTTTTTCTTGTCGGTTACACATGTATATCAATATCGGATTAAGGACAAACATGTCAAAGAAAAAGTAAATCCAAGGCTGACCGATAAACAACCAAACAAATAGGAAAATCACCCTTGTATTGAACTGTACAATATTTGTATACTTCATCAATGGTTTATTTTGAGTTCTAAAGTCGACCATCAATTGTTTTGGCAATTCATCTTTATAACGACTCTTCACAATATGCAGCAGCTTTTGCAGTTTTGGAGAAAGCTTTTCCTGGTTACGTGTATAGCCCATGTAGCCATTCAGCACAAATTTGCTGAAAAAATTCTTGCGCCAAGACAAGGCATCATAGTCAACTTTCAAATCACGTGTATTGTCCAGCTCACTTCCAGCTTTACCTTTTATAAAATACAAATGTACATTACGATAATAGTCAGCCATTGCCGACTGAAGCATATGCGATACACCTGCAAGTACACAGAATACCCATAGCCATTGTGGCCATCCTTCATTAATACTGCGTAAACAGATCGCAATATGAATAGAAGCAAACCAAAAATCTCCGGCAAAACCATCCAAGATACGACCAAAGCGACTTTTATTGTCTGTCATTCTTGCCAGCTGTCCATCGGCACTATCTAAAGAATTGGCAAAAACCAATAAAAGCATGCCAATCACATTAATCCATAATGCAGGGTAATAGAATAAAATACCCGCCGCAACGCCAAAGAAAATACTAATAATTGTCACAGCGTTGGGTGTAATACCAATTTTGGCACAGACTTGCGCGATACGATAACCTATAGGTCGATAAAACCAAATATCAATTCGCTCTTCTGTATCATTAGATTTTAAAGATTGTTCGAATGCACTCAAATTATCTTCTTCGATTACATTAACTTGTTCTTTCTGCATTGTGGTTCTTTTCAGTAAATTTATGGTAAACCATTTGAGCAATGGCCTCAGCGGCCTCTGCCCGACATGGCGCAAAACTTGGCCAGTCGTTTAAGTCAATAATATGGAAGTCTCCATTTGCATCAATAATCACATCGCCGCCATAGATATGTACATCCAGGACTTCCGCAGCACGATTGGCAACTTCTTTTAGATTGTCGAGATCAAAAGGAAAATGCACTACCTCGTCATTAATTTGTTCATACAAATCATATTTGTGATGATTGTGTTCATATGGGTAGAAATAAAAGAAAAAATCCGTTCCCCGCACTGCATAAAACTTGAGTAAGTCTCCGGCAAGATGTTCAGAAATCACAGCCTCTTTAATCCCACGAAGTGCATATTCATTCAAGATATGTTGCGCTTCTTTCAGACTTGCAGCAAAGGTAACATCTTCCTTATGAATCGCATGAAAATCGCCACGTTTGATCCATACACCCTTTCCTTTCAGTTTTTCAAAAATAGATTGGATATCTGCAACGGTAGAGATCACGATACTCTTCGGATAAGGAACTCCACCTTCTAAAAGCTTAAGGGTCATGTTTTTCCGAAAGCAATTTTCAATTCCAAATCCTGAATTCAAGACATTGATCCCATTATTTTGAAGAGATTGCAACTTTTTCACTAAAGTCTTTGTTCTCCCCATAGTCAGAATATTATCCTGCTTCAGGGATGATGAAGACAAAAATTCATCTTCATTACACACCTCCACCGAAGCACCTTTTTCAGTCAGTTTTAAAACTACTTCATTAAATATAGCGGCATCATTCCCCACATGGTTGGGTGAAAAGCGATTTTTTCGAGTTACGCCTAAAATAGAAATCATATCGCTCATTTTACTAACTAACCTCCTCACTCAAAAATTGTTCCGCGACGACACGATCTTTTAAATGATCAATATCGACCACCTTGTCAAATACAAATGCTTCTACTTGTAAATCGTTTTTCAATAAAGCACGCTGAAAATTACGCATTCTGGAATTACCGGCTTCAACGGAGCTTAATGCACAATCCATAGCTGCTTTTCGGAAGCAATAAATTCCGCCAGAAACATACTTCGTTTCTGCGGTCGCTGTATCCAGAAAAGCTTCCACCCGAAGCTGTGAATTTGTGTTCACATAGAGCGGACTCTCATCGTCGACAAAAGGAGTGACTGCCATAAAAGCATCGGCATGTTGATGTTGCTGGAATGCCTCCAAATAGGCATGAAATTCATGTGGTCTAAAAACCGTATCTGTTGTTGTCAGACAACAGGACGACCAATCGGGGTTATTTTTGACAAGCAAGGCAAAACTATGCAATGAACTTGCAGTATCTTCCTCTATAAGTACAATAGGTAATTCAAACGTTGTTTTTTCCAAAAACAATTTCAGTTCCGGAGATTGTTTATTGATGATAACATGAACTCTTTGCGCCCCTTCTTTAACAAACACGCGAATCAATCGCTCAATTAATGGAACTCCATGTAATGGTAGCAAGGGTTTCGGTAAATTAAATCCCTCTTTTCGCAATCGAGAACCTTCTCCCGCCGCTATAATTGCAAATTCCATTTCTTTTAATTGCAAAATAAAATCATTTATAAAAAAGCAAAACCCCCGTCACTATCTCAGCGTTCGTAAGCGCAAAAGTCTACAGAGGGTTATATCACAAATCTTCAATATCGTAAGGATTTTGAAGAAAAAGGGGAAAAATTGTTTTTAAACAATTGTTTCCCCTCTCTTATTAAGGTAATTTATTGAATACTATCTACTAGCTCCTGGTAATAATCCAATCCCAAATGTGTGATTAAATCTTCACCCATAATGTGGCGCAATGTATTTTGCAATTTCATCAATTGTTTGAAGATATCGTGTTCAGGAGGTAATCCCGGAGCGGTTTGAGGAGATTTCAAGTAAAATGATAACCACTCTTGAATACCAGACATACCCGCACGTTGAGCCAAATCAATAAACAAAGCCAAATCCAACGCAACCGGAGCAGCTAAAATTGAATCGCGACACAAGAAATTGATCTTAATCTGCATTTTGTAACCCAACCAACCGAAGATATCGATGTTATCCCAAGATTCTTTATTATCGCCGTGTGGAGGATAATAGTTGATACGTACTTTATGATAAAGATCACCGTATAACTCAGGGTTCTTTTTCGCATCCAGAATTTCTTCCAATACCGATAATTTAGAGACCTCTTTTGTTTTGAAATTTTCAGGATCATCTAATACTAATCCATCCCGGTTACCTAAGATATTCGTCGAAAACCAACCTTCAACACCCAAAGCTCTCGCTTGAAGACCAGGTGCCACAATTGTTTTCATCAATGTTTGGCCTGTTTTAAAATCTTTACCTGCAATTGCCACACCGTTTTCATGCGCCAACTCAACAATAGCAGGAACGTCACATGTTAAATTTGGTGCACCATTTACATAAGGAGCTCCCTCTTTCAATGCCGCATAACAATAGATCATACTTGGTGGAATACGTTGATCATCATTGTCTAATGCTTCCTCTAATTTAGCTAAAGTTGAAAAAGCTTCGTTTGTTTCAATATAACGCTCAGTAGATCCACACCATACCAATACAACACGGTCTAATCCGTTTTTCTCTTTAAATTCACGAATATCACGTTGTACGGCATCTGCCAATTCACGGCGAGTTTTTTCAGATTTGATGTGCGTTCCGTCCAAATTTTTCACAAAATTACGGTCAAACACAGCCTTCATCGGTTGGATTGCCTCCAATTCAGCCTTAACAGCATCCAATTGGCCTTGCTCCAATACCTGTGCATTTGATGCAGCCTCGTATACGTTATCCTCATATACGTCCCATCCACCAAAAACAACATCTTCCAATTTTGCTAAAGGGACGAAATCTTTAATTAATGGATTTCTGTTCTCAGTGCGTTTACCCAGACGGATTCTGCTCAATTGAGAAACAGATCCGATTGGTTTTGAAAAACCTTTGTTTATAGATGCCACACCAGCGATTAATGTTGTAGCCACAGCACCTAATCCCGGAATAAGAATACCCAATTTTCCATTGGCATCTTTCACTTGTTGTCCCATATTAATTCTATATACTTAAATTGTTATTTAATTGATGTATTATGATAAAATAATTCTTAAAATTAGCTTAAAAAAACATATTTCATACCACTGCCCACTTAATTTATAAAATCGTGACAAATACCAATACAAACCCCATTCGAAACCTAAAAAAATAATCTGAAAATGAATTATTATTTAGTGTTCTGCTAATCCATCTGATTGAAATTTAACGTTTTTAGCGAAAGCTGTTAACCCAAAAAATAATTCTCCTTAATTTTACTCAATATATTAAGATTCGAAAACTAATCCAAATTCAATCCAAAAAAAGTTTTTCTTTCTCAAAAATTGGTCAATTTTTCTTTTTCTATTCGCTATAAATATGACAATAAAATTGGAAAATGGTTTTAGTAGCACTAACTTTAGCCTAAAATCTAAATACACGCAATGAATCTATCGTTCAATTTATAAACCATCAGCTGTTGATCCGCTCATTGTAGCTGGAGAAATGGTCTGCCAAACGATAACGCGATGACAAATTTAACTGTATCGCATAGCGCCCAAGGTGCATAAGAGTATCCATAGCATTGCAAAAAATGAACCCAAGTGTAAAATTATAATTTACACCAAAGAATGTACTGAACAAATAATTATCTGAATGAAAAATACAATTTCGTGCCTAACTTTAGCGCTTTTAAGCGCAAGCCAGTTACATGCTCAAACAGCTGCCGACTCGGCTTATGTTAGAGATCATTATGAAAAGACCGAAGTAGCAATCCCCATGCGAGATGGGAAGAAATTATTTACTGCGATCTACAGTCCAAAAGACAAATCCAAGAAATATCCAGTTTTACTCAATAGAACACCCTACACGGTTTCTCCTTATGGGCAGAACGAATACAAAAAAAGCTTGGGAAACTTTCCCCAAATGATGCGTGAAGGTTATATTTTCGTTTATCAGGATGTCCGTGGCAAGTGGATGAGCGAAGGTGATTTTGAAGATATTCGTCCGACCACCTACAGCAAAGATAAAAAAGCAATCGATGAAAGTACGGATACCTATGATGCGCTTGAATGGTTACAGAAAAATCTCAAAAACTATAATGGCAAAGCCGGGCTCTATGGGATTTCCTATCCAGGCTTCTATTCTACCGTCGGATTGGTCAAAACACACCCGAGCTTGAAGGCAGTCTCCCCACAGGCTCCCGTAACAGACTGGTTTATAGGCGACGACTTCCACCATAATGGCGTATTGTTTCTTCAGGATGCATTTACATTCATGTCAACCTTTGGTGTCCCACGTCCAAAACCCATCACACCAGATCAATTTAAGGGCAAAATTCAAATCAAAGAAGCCGATAAATATAACTTTTTTGCAGAAGCAGGAACAGCGCGGGAACTCAAAGAAAAGTATTTTGGTGACTCCGTACAATTTTGGAATGACCTGTTTAAACATCCCGACTATGATGATTTTTGGAAATCGCGTGTGATCACCAATTCTTTACAGGAGGTAAAACCAGCTGTGATGGTGGTTGGTGGTTTCTTTGACGCGGAAGATGCTTATGGAACATTTAAGACTTACCAATCGATTGAGGATAAAAGCAAAAAAAACAACTCGATTTTAGTCGCGGGACCTTGGTATCATGGCGGCTGGGTTCGTGCAGAAGGAAACTATTTAGGTGATATCCAATTTGAGAAAAAAACCAGTATTACTTATCAGGAGCAATTTGAACAACCGTTTTTCAAATATTACCTAAAAGATGAAGGAAACTTCGCACCTTCCGAAGCTAACATTTTTTTCTCAGGCAGCAACGAATGGAAACATTTCGAACAATGGCCGCCAAAAAATGTAGAGACAAAAAAACTATACTTCCAACCTCAGGGGAAACTTGGATTTGACAAAGTTCAACGTACAGATTCCTGGGATGAATATGTAACAGACCCTAATAAACCTGTTCCGCATCAAGGTGGGTTAATTCAAAACCGAACACGGGAGTATATGGTAGATGATCAGCGTTTCGCAGCTAGTCGCCCTGATGTCATGGTTTATCAAACGGAACCGTTGACGGAGGATCTGACGATAGTAGGCCCAATCAAAAACTTCCTCAAAGTCTCCTCAACAGGAACCGACGCGGACTATGTTGTCAAACTGATTGATGTATACCCGAACGATGCTGCAAGTTATCAAGGAAAAACAATGGCTGGATATCAAATGATGGTACGTGGTGAGATCATGGCGGGGAAATACCGAAATGGTTTTGATAAAGCACAGGCCTTGACTCCAGGTATGGTCGAAAAGGTTAATTTTGAAATGCCAGACGTTGCGCATACCTTCAAAAAAGGACATCGCATTATGGTTCAGGTACAAAACTCATGGTTTCCGTTAGCAGAACGAAATCCACAGGTATTTTTACCGTCTTATACAGCCACCAAAGCTGACTTCCGTAAAGCTACCCAACGTATTTTTCACGATGTGAACAATGCCACATACATCGAATTTTCTGTCCTCAAAGATTAACAGGTCAATTCGAAAGCCAGCGCTTAAGAGCTAATTGAATAAGGCTACATCAGCTAAACACCTATGCCTGATGTAGCCTTATCTTTAATCTTCCGCTACATACGTATCTTCTCCGGCCTTCCATCCCGCAAATAATAAAAGTACGATACTCCCCGCCAAAAAGTAGAACGAGTAATTCCAGGTAGCATCTATTTCGTGCAGCCTACCAAAGACCGGCGGACCAAAAGCCGCAATAAAATAGCCAACAGACTGCGCCATGCCCGATATTTTGATTGCATTTGCCGTTGATCTAGCCCGCAGGGTAAAGAAGAGAATAGACAAACTGAAAGACAGTCCATTGGAAAGTCCCAACAATATGGCGGCAACATAAATTCCCTGAAGCTTGTAATGCCAGAATATAAAGATACTTCCAAGCATGCCTATCGCAACAGCAGTTGCCATTAAACGTTGATCCTTCATCCGATGAGCCAAAATAGGTCCAATGAACATAATGGGAATCATGGCAATTTGGATCAAAAACAGCAACCAGCCCGTATCCTCCTTTGGCATCCCATAATCGACCAATACGTTGGGCAACCAAGAAATCAAGCTGTAGTAAATCAGGGACTGAATACCCATAAATAGGCTGATATACCAGGCCAATCTTGACCTAAAGATATGCCCGATTCCACTTGTCGCTTGTCTATTTTCAGTAATACCTTGAGCTTTCTTTCGGCCTAAACCATCAAAAAAAACAACTATAAGTGATAACAAGGCTAAAATCACCCAAACACCCAGTGAGCCTTGCCACCCAAGACCGGTCCATTCACCCAATCGTAAACTAAAACCCGAAGCAAAAGCCGCAGTCAGGTTCATTGCTACCGCAAAAATCCCTGTCATCAGCCCAATCTGCTTTGGAAAACTGGTTTTTATATAGCCAGGTGTAACGACATTGCCCACACAGATCCCAAGTCCAATTAAAAAAGATCCCACAAACAGCGTTGGCATATTGCCCCAGACCCGAAGCACAATCCCTACACTCAACAGCATTAAACCAAACAATAAAAAACGATGCATGCCCAGTTTATGCGAATATCGACTTACTGCGACAGAACAGCTCGCAAACATAAAAAGGGGAATTGCCGTCAATAGGCTGCTTTGAAAACTATTTAATTGTAAATCTTCACTGATTTGCCCCAGTACCGGGCCAACGGCTGTAATTGGCGACCGCAGATTGGTTGAGACCATAACAACAACCAATATGGATAACCAGGTCCAAGAAACAGCTGTGGATACTTTTATATTTTCTTTCATAATAAAATCGCGCTATACATGTAATGATCGCCTGCAAAGATATACCTGAAATTTTAATTAAATTTGCCATTAATTTAATTTAAAACGACATGGATCAAACAAATCATACATTGACAATTGAACGCATCCAGAAATCAACCTTTGTCTGGTTTGAAGAAAACTGGATACACGACAACGAGTTGCACAGTCATCGCAAAGGCCAGCTGATTTATGTCGAACAGGGTTTCCAATACCTTACCGTCGCAGGAAAAATGTATTTACTCCCCCAAAATCACGTTGCCTGGATTCCCTCCGGTGCAGTACATAAGACCAACTCCCACTCTGAACGCATCAAGCTTATGGTACTTTTTTTTGATACTCCACAATTTGACGGCGCACAAGACCAGTTGTTTTTCAGTCAGGTACAGCTATTTTCTGCGCCTAAAGTATTACGGGAAATGATTTTGTATTGTGAAAAATGGTCGAAATTGATTGAAGAAGATAAACATGAAAAAGTTTTCTTGGGTGCTTTACTCCATGAACTCCCCTATTTTGCGGCACAATTGCTCCAACTTGGGATCACCCTTCCTCAGGAGAATAGACTTCAAGCCGTCTTAAATCACCTACATGACCATTACACAGAAGCCTTCACATTAGACGAGATTGCCCGTCCAATCTTTCGCTCCGAACTATTGAGCGCCTTTTTAAAAAGGAAACCGGAATGACACTTGCAAAATATCAGCAGTTACTCCGCATTATCAAGAGTTTGGAACTTCTTAGCACAAAACAATTCACCATCTCCCAAATCGCGTATAAAGTCGGTTATAAAAGCGTACAAGCGTTCACCAATAGCTTTTATGCTGTGATGAAATATAGACCTTCGAGTTTCATGATGGACTAGTTTTCGCACAGCTACAGGCTGTTTGTAGCTAAGCGACTACAAAATATAAGACATTTTAAAAAAATAGTAACGAATAGTTGCACAGGTGTAATATTTACACTATCTTTGTATCATCATAATTTAGGTTTATAATTGGTTATTTAAGGTTTTCATTCTCCCCGTTTGAAAACCTTTTTTTATTTATTTTCACCGTCCCTCAAATCATTTCACTGCTCCGCAAACACAATAATTTCCCCCTTAGGCCCAAACAAAAGCAACTAATCGCATGTTCCCAAAAAATAGCGTTCAAATTAATTCTTAAAAAATTCAAGAAATTCTTTAACAATACTGTATTTTTAACGAATATATTCGGATGAGAAAGGTCAGGCGAATAGAAAAGAGTTCAAATATTGAAAAAATAATCTAAACATATATGGCAGAACATGGGGATTTGCAAATCGCAATACTAATCGATGCGGATAATGTATCTTATCGAAAGATCGAAGAGATTTTGAATGAAGTCAAAAGATACGGGATTCCAACCATCAAACGCATCTACGGAGACTGGACCAACCCTTATGTTGAAAAATGGAAGGACAAACTTCTTACTCACGCGATTACCCCCATACAACAATACAGTTATACCCAAGGCAAAAATTCTACTGATTCCGCATTAATTATTGACGCCATGGATATTCTGCATTCGGACAGAGTGGACGGATTTTGTATTGTATCGAGCGACAGCGACTTCACCCGCTTGGCCACCCGCCTCCGGGAATCAGGCAAGCTCGTAATCGGTATAGGTGAGAAAAAGACACCTAAGCCTTTTATCGCCTCCTGTGACAAGTTTATCTATGTGGAAATTTTCGAGAAAAATCAAAAGAAAGAAACAGTCACAAAGAAAAAACAGCAAAATCAACCCAAACCCGCCCCGGTTGACAACCCGGCAAGTATAGCGGTACTGGATGAAGAAACCCTGGAACTTTTAAAAGACACTGTCGATGATACAGCTGATGAAAATGGCTGGGCTTTCCTAGGGGAAATCGGAAGTCTTTTCAATAAAAGGAAACCTGATTTTGATGCGCGAAATTACGGATACGACAAGATGTCCCACCTTTTTAAAGCCTACAAGGAAGATTTTGAAATTGAAGAGCGAAACACCGACAAATCGCGCATAAAACACTACTACATCCGTAATATCATTAAACGGCCTTTAGCAATGGCCAGCCCCGCTACAGCAGTGGAAACTGAGCACAAAACTCCTTCTACTCCTATTCCTTCCGTACCGCCTACAGAAACTGCGGGAAAAACTGCCAATCAAAACAATAGAAAGAAAGGGCGCCAAGAGAAGAAACGTCAGGATAAAACAAGTTCTGAACCGATACAAAATGAGGCTCCAAAAGTTCAGGAAATTCAGGAGCAAAAAGCCGAGTCCCAAGCCTCCACAGTACAGACACCACCGACAAACATGCTTTTTCCTTCAGAGGGCAACAAGATTACTGCAGATGATGTTAAGAAATCGCAAATAAGAATTACAAAAGAATTCAAACCTTTATTTCCCACTAAATCCCAAAAATTAAGGATTATGATCAATGCCGGAGAATATGAATGCAATTTTACCTACCGAGGCAGAGGATTTCATGTACTTAAACTGGGAAAAGAAGCCGCTACGCAGCTTGGTCTTGCAGAAGGAATACAAATACAACTGATCAAACTGAATGAAGTTAGCTTTAGCCTTCAAAATAAATCCGTTTAAATCTTATTCAGGGTTATTTTTCTCGCTTTAATAGGGTGATAGGACAATATACATATTGTCCTATCACCCTATTAAAGTATTAAGCTGAAGGTTTGTCGTATTAAAATAACGATTAGCGTCTGCCGGCAAATTCCATCGTAAAGTGGTAGTTCTCATCGATTGCCATTGGCTTGCGATCTACTTTACGAAAATCCCGTGCTTCTTCAGTCCATAGAAAAGGATAAAACGAAAAAACTTGATTACCATTCAACGATTTGACGTCTTCACTCCAGTCTTTCCATTTAAATGTTTCATAAAACTGTCTGATATCCCCTTTCAAAGCCCAAAAAACAAAGTCCGAATAGCCACATTCCAAACTTTCCCATTGCAAGGTATCTTGAGCAAAATAATAGACCTGTCCAATAGCATCTCCCAGAGCGCTGGCATTGATGGCAAAATAACCACCCAAAACATCGTCAGCTATAAGAAGAAATCCTCCTTTTTCGCCTTCCTTGTCAAAACTTTTGCCCTTATTCCACTCCATAATTCCGCGGTTCAGCTTTGGCGAACCGGAGCCTAAAATTCGCAACCAGCCACCATCGATCAGTATACCACCGCTTTGATGAATAATGGCCCCCATCGGAGATTTCGTCGTAATTTGTGCCCTTAAAAGTTCCTCATCAGCCCGCTTAGGGTTTTGAGGAAGCACTTCATATGAATTTGTCGCTTCCTTCAACCAGCCCTCAACCAGCTTCCATCCCGAATTACCTGTATCAATCAGTTCTTTTAGACTTTTCATTTCTTGTGCTTTTATATGCTAATATCAATGATCCTCCACACAAACGGGAGGATCATTGATATTAGCATTTTTGCCGAAATTAACACAATTCTTTATCGCATCCAAATTACAGCTTGCACAAGAACGTATCGAAAAAAAATATTCATCGAAAACATGAACATAAAGATTAGGAACCTTGCATCTATTTTAAGTAATTTTAGGTTATGCAACATGAATTAGAAAAACTCAGATACCCCATAGGTCGTTTCGCGATACCCGATGTAATTGACAGCTCCCTGTTGAATGACTGGATCAAGACAATTGCAGATTTTCCGGCTCGGTTAAAATCCGAAGTCGGCGACCTTACGGACAGTGCGCTAGAGAAGCGTTACCGTCCTGACGGATGGACTATACGTCAGGTCGTTCACCATTGTGCCGACAGCCATATGAATAGCTTTGTCCGGTTCAAATTGGCCCTAACGGAAGAAGATCCAACCATCAAATTATATGAAGAAAAATTGTGGGCCGAACTTCCCGACGCCAAAATAATTCCCATAGAAAGTTCGGTAAAATTGCTTGAAGGTCTACATGAACGTTGGGTCATACTGCTGAAAAGCCTTTCAGCCGAACAACTTGAAAGGGGTTTTATTCACCCCGTTACCAAAAGACTAATTTCTTTAAAGGTCAATATAGGCCTGTATGCATGGCATTGTAACCACCACCTCATGCATATTGTCAACGCCAAAAACCATTGATGGAATTACATAGCACAATGATCTTTTGACTGCCAGTCAAAAGATCATTGTGCTAAATTCACTTTATTGCCTTCACTTTACGACAATGACATCGCCCAAAAAAAGGCTAGCAATCCTGCAATCAGGAGTCCAATAAAACCCGACAGAAAAAACGACAGAAAATAATACCCCGCGGTTCGTGTTTTTTTCTTTACGATATGAACAATACCTACCGTTAACGTATAAATCGTTCCAAATCCAAAAAAAACAATCATGATCAAGTCGATCAGAATGCCACTAAAATCTATATTTGCTGATGATAACATGATTTACTTTTTCTTTTTAAATAGTTTACTAAAAAAGGAAGAACTTGCATTTGAATCATCGGACTGATTATCCCATTGCAATAAATCCTGTTCGATATCCAGTTCATTGATTTTTGCAAAACCTAACCAATGGACAAATTTTTCCTGATTTCTAAATGTAGGATCATTCTTGTAATAATCCAATAAGCGCGCTGTGGCACTTTCGTAAACGCCGTAGTCATTGGCACGCTCAAAATAGTGGATCGCTTTTTTACTGTCCTTTTTAAATTTCAGTCCCTGATCATAGAGCAATCCATAATAAATATTGGAATAACTATTTTCCTTATCTCTTTTCAAGTAAACCAATAGACGATCGTAATCTTCCAAACTGTAATAGATAGAGGCCATATTGCTGTTGTTTTCAACTAATTTTAATTCCGCTTTCTGATAATAAGTGAGGGCTTTTTCCAGATCTTCTTCAACATAGATCCCACTTGAATAAAAGTAACCTAAATTGGACAAAGCATAGCCATTCCCCAACTCGGCTCCTTTCATGTAAGCATCAAATGACTTTTTCAAGTCTTTGTTATAGCCGATTCCATACTGAAAGAGGTAGCCAATTGCATTCCAGGCAGGGGCATATTCTTTTTGGGCGGCCTGTTCATAATATTGAATTCCCCTGTCCAAATCTAAAAAACGATTGTCTTCGCTATCGGTATCCGTAAAGATATTCCCAAGTTCATGCATGCTGCTTTCATTTCCCTGGTCGGCAGAAAAGGTAAAATAGCGCATCGCCTTTTCAACATCGCCCTGCCGGTAGCAGTCTAAGGCCATATGATACAAGGTATAACTATCATAGCTGGATTCAAAATTATCGCCCTTTGCAGTCTTCCATCGTTCAAAAAAACGACTACATACATCAAAATCTTCTCCTGACAATTGATCCAGCTTCTTCAGAAATTGGCCATATTGTTCTTCCTGAATTACTTCCACACCATCGTAGCCTTTTTTATACAAGCGGTCACCTTGCAATAACATCAGATCCTGATAGTGATTAACGCTTGCACAGACATAATCATAGGCGGAGCTGACGGCCCTTTGCACTGCGTCAAAATAGTAATATCTTCCCGCATGGTCTTTCAGAATAAAATAATCCATCACCGCAGCATAAACAATCTTCACATAGTGCGTTGAGATCGGGATCAGCCAGGCCTTTTCAGCGGCCTGATAGATCCCACTTCCGGCAGCTGTTTCGATGATATAGCAATCCCAGGCACCATTACCGAAATCAGTCCCCCCTTGAATGGATTGCATTACCAAGTCTTGCAGTACATAGGCCCGGGCTTCCAGATCAAACAAACGAATGCTACCGGAATTGGCAAAGAACAATGCAGCTCGACCGTTTCCAGCATTGAGTATATCAACATCTTTGACCAAGAAAGTTCCATCGGGAGACAAAACAGATTTTTTCTTTTTGCTATTCAAATTGACCGCATAAAAATCAAACAGCAGTTCGCTCAGTGTACCACTGGCAAAAGCACCAAGTAAAATGCCTCTGCTGGAATAATAATGACGCAGTTTATTTTCGGGAATATCTTGATAGATAAATCCATCATAATCTATGTCAAACGGCTTGTCTGTACCAAAAACATTGAAGAACTGACCTTGGGCGTCGATAATGTAGTATTGCTGATCTTTCTTTCCCTGGTAATAACCGAAAGCAAAATCTTCGAGTTCATCATATTCAAGTGGTATGATTATTTCTCCGTTCCCGACGTTGATCAATCCGTATTTTTTAGCTAAGCTCACCTTACCAACGGTTGATCCAACTCCATATTGGGCTGGTGCTGCCGATGAATAAATACAGGGAATAGTTTCTTCTCCGCCCCTATTCAAATAACCGAACAGGTCATTTTTCTTTATGACAGCGATCCCTTCATAGTCAAAATCACCAATTTCCTGATAGCTTGCTTCGACCTTCACCTCCCCTTTTGCATTGCGTATCCCCCAAAGCCCCTGGTCTTCAAAAAATTGATTATCCAGACTATCAATCGCTTCGCTATTCCACCAGCCCAAGCCATAGTTGCCCCATTCCAGCTCGAGCATCGCTAAAAAAGAAGTATAACCAGCGGGAAGCAAAATAGATTCGAGCTCAGCTATGGACTGTTTTTCGATTGCTTTTTCATAGGGCAAATTCTTCTCATAGACTTCAAATGCAAAATCTTTTGCCTGTTGACTATGTTTAACATCGCTCATGTTAAATACATCACTCGCGTTCAGCTGGAAGTAATCAAAGGGCAAACCGTCCAAAAAATCGAACAGTTTCCCGATAGCTGCCATGGCCAACGCATCTGAATTTAACCTATATTCACGAATGAGCAAATCATAAAAAGCGCGAAGCTTACGGATTCCAGGCTCCTTTTCGGAATAAACTAAGGTACCTTTTGCCTTCGGATTAGCAGCAAATAAGGGTAAAAAAAGCGGCGGAATCACATAGTTCCATTCCCCTAAATAATGCGGAAAGTAATCTTGATCCTTCTTATCTGTATTGTAAATATATATGCGATGAGCCATTTTCTATGCGATAATAATTCACTTACTATTGATCAATTTCAACAGCATTTTCTTTAGCAAAATTTAACCAAAACTCGTATTTATCCACGTTTGCTGCAGCTCCATGCGCAGCATACAGCTGCAGCAAACGATTGACAGCATAGGCATACACGTTTTCTTCATTGGCTTGCTCATAGTAACGGATCGCTTTTGGCAAACTTTGTTTAACGCCCAGTCCTTCCTCATACAAAATCCCATAATAAATAGCGGCAAATTGATTTGTGGTATCCCTTTTTAAATAACGCAATAAGTTCGCGTAATCTTGTTTTTGATAATAGATTTCTGCCATTTGCGCATCGTTGGGGATACCCGCTTTTTCAGCTTGTTTAAAGTAATCTAAGGCTAAGGCATAGTCCTGTTCCACATAGGCTCCTTCGTAATACCAATTCCCTAAGTTGGTCATGGCTTGCGCCTCTCCAAGCGCAACAGCTTGCTGATACCCTTTTAAGGCCTTCGAAATATCCAATTCAACACCATGCGCTGTCGCATATAGAAAGGCCCAGTTATTCCATGCCTGAGCATGGTTCTGCGCCATTGCCTGTTCATAGAAGAACTTTCCCTTTGCGATATCCATTCCATCGTAGCCTGCATCTGTATATATATTTCCAAGGAAATATTGGCAGTCTGCACTGCCCCGATCGGCCGCGATTTTGAGCAGCCGAATGGCTTCGGAGACCTTCCCTTCAGCATCGAGCTTCTTCCCCCTTTCAAGCAGTGTGTCATTATCGAAATACTGTTCATATCCATCACCCTTGCGTTTCGTCCAGGCTTGATAAAACTGCACAAAATAGCTTTGATCACGCCCCTGTAGCTGATAACGTTCTGTATATAAATGCCCGAATGCTGTTTCGGGTATCTCTATCACATTCCGGTTTAGGTCGAGATGAAAGATCTTCTCTCCCTTAAAAAGCAACAGGAGTTCGCCTGAGATTGCCTCAGGTGCTGGATAATGAAAAGGCGAACAAATATAATCGTAAAGCTCACTGCAAAAGTTAAGCTTCGTATCGAAATAGCGCATTCCCACAGGACAGTGTATGCGCATAAAATCCAAAAAGCAATGTTCGATTTTCTGATGGGTAATAGCAGGTTCAAGTAACCATTCCCCCCGATGAGCATCATAAATCCCCTGTCCTTGAACACAGCTTACGACAAAAATATCTTTGCGGTATTGCTGTATGCTATCTACAGCTACTTTATCTATCAGGCTATCCATCAGTCGAAATACCCCCTGTTCAAGCGAGTAAATCTGCCATCTTTTATTTTTGAGATAGGCAATACTTTGATAGCCATCCAAGACTATAATCCGATCAATTCCTTCATCCAAAATATTACCATCGGGTTGAATGACGGCAATTTTGGGCTGTAGCTTATTGGGTTTAATCCAAAAATATCGATTGGCTAGCGGCTCCAGACTACCTTCCAGAAAAGTCCCTAAATACTGACCGTCCATTCGGTAATATTTCCTTTTTATCGTTCCTTTTTGCCGGTTATAGAACAGCTTGTTATAGTCATACATAAACGGCTCGGGTGCAGGATCTGAAATAATCAATCGTCCTTCAGCCGAAAGGAGAATGTGGCTATCCCCTTGTCTTGCGTTTATAAATCCATAGGCAATCCAGTCAAGTTCATCATAGATTGCAGGTATGCTCAGCTGTTTGGCATCTATATGCAGTACCCCACGTTTTCCTGCCACTTCTACTTCAGCGTAATTGTTACCATTGATATGCCGCGCATCGAAAGCGTCGCTATATTGACAGGACAGCAGCTCAGCGCCGCTAGCATTGATATAACCATATTGTCCATTTGATTGAACTACCGCAATCCCCTGATCGTTGAATTCAAATATCTCATCATAAATCGCGTCAAGCAAAATATCACCTTTAGCATTTTTTAATCCTTGCTTTCCCTCTACTTCAAAAACTTCCGTTCCTGGTCCTTTCAACACCTCTTCTGCCCATAAGCCCAAGCCATAATCAATCCAATCGGTTTGAAGAGCATCTAAAAATGAAGTATAACCAGACTCTTTCACAAGCGGGTCCAGCGGATCTAAGGACTGTTCTTCGACCGCTTGTTCATACAAAGCGGCCTTCATTCTTATTTCCGCCACCCAATCTTTGGCCTGCTCCGCGCCATTTTCTTCATTCATGGTAAAAACATCGCGTCCATCGATTTGAAAAGTATCGAAAGGCAAAGCCTCCAAAAATTCAAACATCCTATTGACAGGCTCAAAATATATTTTTTTATAATGCAATTGATACCTATCAGCCAACAACGCATAAAAATAGCGCAGTCGTGCGATCCCATCTTCCTTGTTTGCATAAAGCTGGCTGCCTTTGGACCGGATATTGGCGGAAAATAAAGGTAGCATCAGGAAAGGAATTTCATAATTCCATTCGGCCAGATAAGAAGGATATGTTTCTTTGGTCTTGAGATTTACATTATAGATATAAATACGATGTGCCATGCGCGAATTTTTCTGTTTGTCGTTATATCGCAGTAATCCATTCCATATGACAAGAATCATGCGAATGCTGTAAAAATACCGTATTTATCATTTTTTTTATTTAGCGGAAAACAGGGATTTTTTTCTCAGCCTATTTTAGGCAACTTTGGTTTGGATTTTGTAACGGAAAGAACAATGAATCATGTCAAATACAGTTATTATATCGGCGCATTGATACTTCTTTCATTGCAAATTGCCTGTCAGGAAAAATCAAAGCCACAGGAAGCACACCTAGCACCCGCAAAAACGACGGAAAGACCAGTCAAAGATACCGTCTTAAAAGACACCGCATTGCCAAAACACGCCAAACTGGATAGCATTGACCATGCCAATGCGCAAAGTGTACTGGAATCTGATGAAGTCACCACAGCTTATGTAAACCTAGCTTCTCAAGACAGCATCATACGCCTACATTCGAATATACGTTTAGACCATCGCTTCTTTGGCTATGAGCAGGCAGATATAGGCTCAAAAAAACTACTTTTATTTTCCATCTTTACCAACGATGTGGAACACAATCCATTTCAACTCAAACTGGGCGCATATTACGATACCTCTGGCTTAGACAGTAAAGGCTCAAAACTAAAATATGTGGACACAAAGGGTGATTTTGTGCAAGCTAAATTCATCGATTCGACCGATATACCGGTATGCACGATCTATTTCGAAAAAAAATGGGTCGAGATCGAATAAAAAACATGTATAACCAATTTCAAAAAAGTACAACTAACCTAAAACAACCATGAAGTTCACTATAAAAACTATTTTTCTACCCTGTATAGCATTGCTTTTTAGCTGCCAACAAAAGAATGAGGCTCAAAAAACAGCCATTGCAGTTAGTACCCCAGCCAGTATAGACACTTTACAGAAAAAGGAGGCGATGAAATCCACACCCAATGATGACCTGGCTCTTTTTAATCAGCTCTATCCGATTGATATTCTTCAGCCGGAGAGCAAAAATAGTTTCAAGAAATATGGTATCGAATTTTCAGGAATATGTTATGCCTGTGATCTTGCAGAAATCAAAATAAATAAAAAACAGCTGCTTTTGGTCAATGTCTGTGATTCCAATGAAATCTATCAGATTAAAGAATTTACCGCTATCAGCAACGACACAGGCCTAATCATAAAGACCCAGCACAATGAATTTATCTTCAAGCGAGTAGAGAAAGAGCCTATTTTCGAATTACAAATCAAGGGGGATTCGCTGTTGCTAAAGAATAAACGTATCGCAAAATACTACACCCAGAAATCTTTGATCGATCAATTTGAAGTACATGATTGTGGTGATTTTCAGGGTTAGCACCGGCTTGATTTCGTTGGTATTCACGAATAGCAACAGATCAGGAGAATAAAACAATCCCGATTATTAATAAATGACCTTATACGAATTATTTCATTTCTGCCTGCTCCCCCTGTTCTACTTATACTTCAAAATAAAACCCCGATTCAGTAAGTTCTTTATATTTTACCCTATCAAAACTATAAATCTTCGCAGCCCTGGCACGCCGATCTTTCTGCTTATCGCTGTGGTCGATCAATAAACCCATGCTGAGGATTTTTTTTCGAAAATTCCCACGGTCAATTGACCGTTGCAAAACAGTTTCATACAAATTGTGCAAATCGGGCAAGGTAAACTGTTCGGGCAGCAGCTCAAAACCGATCGGCTGATAACGTATTTTCCCTTTGAGCCTTTCGATGGCGGTATTCAAGATCTGTTTATGGTCAAAAGCGAGGTCTTTATTTTCAGCAATGCCAAACCATTTTACAGCTTCAATATCCGCACCCGCTTCCAAAATATACGTTTCAGGCTTGACAAGCGCATAATAAGCAATGCTGATCACTCTTCCGCGCGGATCACGCGCTAAGTCTGAAAATGTATAAAGCTGTTCAAGGAAAATATCCTTGAGACCGGCCTCCTCCTGCAGTTTACGAAGCGCACAGTCGTCGGCGGTTTCTTCTTCCTGAATAAAACCACCTGGAAAAGCCCATTTTCCCAAGAAAGGTTCTATTGCACGTTTGGTCAATAATACCTTAAGCTGGTTTTTATCAAAACCGAAGATCACACAGTCAACCGTTACTGCAGGCCTCGGATATTCATATACATATTTTTTTGCTGAGCTTGCCATGTACTACAAATTTACTTCGGTTGACAATTTGATCTGTATCCCATATTTTTCTTTTAAAGCATCAAACTGCAGGAAGGTTTGCTCTTCAAATCCGGCAATCGGCGACATGCAGTCTATCAATAAGGTAATACGGGAGGTGATGGACCGATCATGTTCAAAATACTCCAAAATCTGCACCGCCGAAGCCAATACGCAATGGCTTGATGCCTCTCCCGCGATATAAATGGCATCGTGTGCCCGTATTGCTTCAAGTACAGCATGGTTTACGAATTTATGACCATCATATTCGGCTTTAATAATACCATACATTTCCGTATTCGGATCCTGTCCTTTGTAAACCAAGACTGGTTTTACCTGACGCACAGCACTATGAAAATAGAGCATATTCGTAAATTGACTCTCAAGCTGTGCGCCAGAGGTCCCCTCCAAACAGTGATATGGCCAGATACACAATTGTTTTTTTCCCTCAGCTTCCAAATGCTGAAGATAATCCAGCGCTAAGGCTGTATGGCCATTCACAGCACGCCAGATACCATCGCGGACATCAGCATAGCGAATGATGGTAAATGGCTCCGGATGATTTCCTTCCGTATCGAGCCACCAATCGGCATGGAAAATCTGCATCATCGAATGACAATCAAGACTGCACATCACTTGTGTCAGCGAGCCCAAATTACGGTACATCCATTGTGTTAGACGCTGAACATCTGCTTTGGAACCATTGACCGCAAGACTCCCAATAGATTCCATAAAATCGTTCTGAACATCTATTGCCAAAAGCAGCGTCCGTTTCAGGTCCGAAGCTGCAGGCCTGACCTGCTCCTTTTCTGCCAATGCCAGCATTGCCGGTATATTATCACTTTTGCCGCTGGCAATATGCTGCACATCGACAATCTGATCAAATGGTGTTATCATGCTATTCATTTTCTTTCATCAATATTTATTTCAACGCCGCATTTATTACGCAAAACGATGAGGCCATTAAACTTTTCCTCCAATTAAAAATCATCTTCATTAAAGCATAGTTTTTGTCTCTTGTTAGCTGCTATGAAGTGCTTGCGTCGATTGCCATAACTAGCCGATTGCCTTAACTAGTTAAAATTAACCCTTGAACGTAGGCACTGCTGCAAACTTGTGCGCAGATTGTTGTATACGTTTACGAATAAGTTCATCTATAACCGGGTTGCCCGATGTACCTTTCAAAATAAACCCATCGATTTGCGCATAAGTCATTCCCAGTTCATCTTCATCTGTCTGTCCTTCCCAAAGGCCGGCAGACGGACTTTTATACTGAATAGATTCGGGTACGCCCAGGTATTTTGCCAAGGTATATACTTCCTGTTTGGTAACCATTGCCAACGGATTCAGATCGTAGGCGCCGTCGCCCCATTTCGTAAAATAACCTACCGTAGCTTCGGCCATATTCCCCGTACCAATAACAAATCTGCTGCCCAGTTGCGCAAACTGATACAAATATGTCATGCGAACACGTGGGCGAATATTTGCAAGGCTCAAGGCGCGGTTAGCGGCTGTGGCTTCCGCGACAAATTGTTCTTGATGAATTGCCAACGCATCCACAGCAGACTGAATGTCAAACACATGAAACGGAAAATCAAACTTCTGAATAAGCTCCATCGCATGCTGATGACTTTTACTATTATTCATATCGCTGCCATAGGGCATCATGACCAAGTGAACATCTACTTGTGCCAGACGGCATAAGCAGGCCACAACACTGCAGTCGATACCACCGCTCATTCCCAATACAAGTCCCTGACGGCCTGCAGATTTCACTTGCTGAGCAATCCAGGATGCCATCAATTGTGCATACTGTGCAACGTTTTCATCCTGGATGAAAAACGGTTTGTTTACGCTATTTTCCATATACTCGAATTGTTTCAGTTTTCAATCTATTCCTTATTTCTTCAAAACGCGTTGTGTGTGTAAATTCACCATCCAAATAACAGGTTTGGAGTAGGTTTCTACTTTCCAGTTCAGCTATAGTTTTTGGATTCAGGTTATCTATTAAACGAAATTCATCATTTTCGAATACCACAGCCACCATACCCTTTTGTGACTTCTTAAAGTTTCCGGTATCTGTAGCCGGACGTTTCTGAATTGCTTTAAATTCTCCATTGACAATTTCGGCAGTTCCTTTTAACGCAAAACCAAAAGTATCGCGTGTAACATATTGATAGGTATAAGAGCCTATTCCCAATATGGTATTGGTGGAAGCAAAGCCCTTATCGAGCAAACCTTGACATATTTTATCGGCTCTATCCACTGTAATGGAATCACCATAAACCACTCCGATATGTGGATCCAGCTCCTTAAATCCCTTGCTGTTGGTTGTACCGCCAAAAAGTTCAAATAAACGTTCGACGATACCTTTCCGAACGGTACTGCGATCAGATGCCACATCACCACAGATAATTTTTACAGGATCGCCACTATCGGGGCGAATAACAACTTTTCCTTCCCTAGCCATAATAAGATCTTTCAGTTTCGGCAATACGTTGTCAACTACATTCCAGAGGTCATATGTATCCGACACAATGGAAATATTTCCACTTGGGTATACCTTGGTGATCAGATGCCGAAATGCTTCCACTTCATCCTCACCATAAGAACACATCACACTGTGCTCCGTAGACGGGGTATACATCATTACATCACTTTTTGCATGATAGTAGGATTTCAGATACTCCCTAACGGAAAGCGTAGCTGAGACACCGAAGCTCAACAGATGCCCCCCAGCTGTACGATAAGCCGTTTCAGGAGAGCCCATGCCACGCATGGAAAAATCACCGGCTTGGGTAAAGACTTTATTGACGTCGCCCGTTTTCTCGGCAAAACCCGTCAATAATCTTTTATAGCGATCTGCAATTGTCGCTGCTGTCATCGGTGACCAGATATAGGCCGATAATTGTGTTTCCAGATAACCCGGAAGCCAGAAAAAATTGGGATGTGTATTTTCAATGGTAAACATTGGCACGCCAATAGGCACCAGGCTGCCTTCCGGCAAAGCATTTACTTTGATTGGAAGGTACCCCAGTCGATGTAGATCGCGAATATGTTTCGATTCATGCATCGATGCGAACTTCGTGTTTGTATTTTCAAAAACAGCTGCTATTGCCTCTTCGTAAGCCGCCACGACCTCCTCTTCCGGTTGAGCAAAAAAGTTTGCATCAAATGAATTCGTGATTTCGGCCAAGGCCCCCTGCAATCCAAAAAATACAACATGACTAATGCCTTCTATGCGGGACATGCGCGGCGTCCAAGTCTCATAAACCCATTGCGTATGTGCAGGGTATTGATCCTTATGGCACAATTTATAACCATCTGTCCAAAGTATTGGATTCATGCTCATTGATTTAAACATAGCTTTCAGTCGTTAAGTTGATATAATTTATTTTGGGGTGCTTGGTATCCATCATAGAATTGGTGGTAAAGACATTGGTTATCGGTGAATCATCATTCAGCAGGTTCCCTTTAAAAATTCGGGGTTCGCAATGCGTGACCAAAAGATAGACTGCACTGGCTCCCATTTCTTTCAATATTTTCCCTGCCCAAAGAAATGTTCCCCCTGCCGAACACAGGTCATCGACAATAATACATTTTGCGCCGAGCGGAATATCTCCGGCCTTAAGTTCCATCCCTTCGATCCGGCCTGTTTGTGGATTCCGCTTTTTCTCAAAAATACAGCTATTTTCATAGCCGCTGTTGATGTAACGTGCGGCAGCTCCTTTATCCGGAAAAACAATCCGATCTGATTCCGAAAACTCAAGTTTTTCCATTAATTGTGGCAACCAGTCCAATGCCGGATAAATCCCTACACTGTTCGCTAGTAGCTCCAATGTCACATTGGAATGCGGTTCGACAACAGATACCGCATCAAATTGCAAACTATTGATAAACTCCGACACATATTTCAATGTAAACAAATCACCTTCAATTTTGCGATCCATACGGCTATAGGGCATATAACGGATCAGTAATCTGCAAGATTCGGTAGGTATTTCATCCAATCGCTTTTTGACAAAAAGCAAGCGGATTAAATCTCCATCCTCCTGATAAGTAAATTCAATGAGATTGTTCTTTAAGATCAACTGATCAAAATCTTTCACTTTTGTCTCCCCATTTGGAAATTGCTCTGTGACTATCTGATGCTTATTTAATACAATCATAGCTTTTAATTTTGCTTTCTACTATTGAGTACTTTTTACTCAACAAATATGAAGATTAAATTTAAGCTTGCAAAATATATTGAGTACTTTTTACTCATAAAATCAAACAACAATACATATAATACTGTATATCAGTAAAATAATTTAGATAAAACAGCGTAGCAAAAAATTCATCCCCCATTTCTAAATAGTAAACATGAAACTGATTTCCTGATTAGCGTATAGCTGATCAAGATAAGTATTAAATCGAAACATATGGATATCAAGTCATATCTAACAACAATTTTTAATCAGTATTTAGACAGTCATTAGTCACTGATTATACAGTCTACACTGAGTCATCACTGAACAAGCACTGAACGATCACTGAACAAACAATGTTAAAATATCGAATTTGATATCGCTCTGATCCCTGTTTGCTACTACGGTTTCCCGCTCTTCGTTCGATTAACGGATAGAAAGAAAACACGTCCTACAAGACAAAAAAATGTGATGGAAATATTGACTGCACAAGCCTATAGGAGCTGTTCAGGTGATAAAAAACCACCGAGAGACAGTTCCAATAAAAATTAGCTGATTATAGGGATTGAAATTTTGCGATAAAACATGATCTTTGTCTATACCAAAGTCACAAAATTCTTTGTCAGCCCACAAATGTGCTAGCAAAGAATTTGAATTACTTAAGCATAAAGCATGGAATTAGCCAATCTTATCAAACAGGATATTGAGTCAATTTTACAGATTGAATCTCAAGACATCAAACAATTGGTCGAGGACTATCGCGAAGACTTAATGGATGCGGATACCTATGACGCCATTGATGCGTACAATATGCTCTATTCGAATATTTATGAAATGTCCGAGGAAGAATACCTCGATGCTTTTCGTACGCTGGGAGAAGCCTATCCAAACTTCGGCAAGGCCGATGAAAATGACATCCAAAAATCAATCGCTGAATTAGAACGATTAAAACATGCTTTTAATGAACTACAACTCCATACAACAGAAGGTAAACAGCTTCTAGCATTACAATTAGCGGTTTTGGAACTGGACATTCAGGTCTACCAAAAACAAACTTTATCGCCGACTACACTTGAGATACAAGCTGAGATCAATTTATTGGAAACCGAATCGTTTGGATTAACCAATCAGATCAATCTGTTTTTAGAACAATACCACGATTAGTTATGCAATCATTTTATCCGATGAATCGCCTGTGGTTAAAAACAGGTCTTTGCATGCTTTGCTTACTGACCGGTCTCGCAACATCGTTGTTTGCAGATCAAAACAAGATCGTTTTTCAGTCACAGCAGCAGCCAGGAAACAGATTACCCTTTTACATTACGGACCAAGGGACGCTTTGTTATAATTTGCCGGTGGACACCATGGGCGTATATGCCATACAGATCGATCTCAACAGGCTTTTCCCGACCGCAACGGCAGAGCATCTTCGTTCAAAATATTATGAACTATCAGACAGCACAATAACAATAATCAACTATGCCGAACCGGCTACCGCCATCAACTATAGGGTTACTGATAACAACTTTGTCATATCCAAGTCCTCCAATTGGCTCGCGGACTACCAACCTGAATTTCAATTCATCGCTTTGGACAGCCTCAAACACATGGAGAACTTATTCGACACGAACGATTTGGGCGGCCTAATGCAGTTGGAGGCAACCAAGCTCCCTTTTGAAAATATACTTTTATTTTTTAGTCAGCTGCATGGATTTTCCACAGTAGAGGAATTTAGCAGCAATGCCATTCATCGGATTTTAGAAAAGGATCAGTATGCTATTGCCAAACAATTTCATCACTTATTTCTGACGAGAAACAGACAAGTCGATGATTTCGAAGTACTGAAGGCGGCAATAGAAAAAAACGATATGGATTTTATCCGTAAAACCTCTTTAAATAGTCTGAACCGTCTGGGTATAGATGAAGTTAAAGCGGATTATAGCTTCACACAATGTACATTACTTGGAAAAGCGATCTTAATGAAAAACAACATTGCCATAGATTATCTTTTGCAGAAAGGTGCCACCACGGAGAAAGTATATCAATATGAATCCGACGTATTATCTGCTTTTCAACTCGCCGAAAAGACCAAGTCAAAGAAAATCATTAAACTATTTCAGTAAATCATACATAAAACAATGAAAAAGACACTTATTTACCTCATATCTCTTGTTAGTTATCTTCTGATCATCGCAGTGCTGACATTACCAGTTCATGCGCAAAAAAAGCCAATGGTTCCCAAGCAATCGAAGGCTAATTCAAAACTACCCCAGTTCAACGATGGCGATATGATCTTTCAGTCTTCTATTTCACCGCAATGCAAGGCGATCCAATTAGCAACGCGTTCTCCGTATTCCCATTGTGGAATTATTTTTTATGAGAACGGTAAACCTTATGTACTGGAAGCTGTACAGCCCGTAACTGTAACTAAGTTAGAACACTGGATTGTGCGTGGCGAAAAGCAGCATTACGCGGTTAAACGCCTCAAAAATGCAGACCAGGTACTGACCAATTCGACACTGGCCAAAATGAAAGCAATCGGCAAAGATTTTATCGGCAAAAATTACGACGCGACATTCGAATGGTCAGACGATAAGATCTATTGCTCGGAATTGATCTGGAAAATATACCAGCGTGGAGCGAACATCGAAGTTGGGAAGCTTGAGAAACTAAAAGATTTTGATTTAAGCAGCCCCGAAGTGAAAACTAAGCTGAAAGAACGTTATGGTAACAATGTTCCGCTGAATGAAACGGTCATATCACCCGCCTCAATTTTTAATAGTCCATTGTTGATTACGGTGAAGAGTAATTATTAAGCAGGCTTGCCCCTATTTTTGAAGCTGAACAACATTTCCGCCATTTAATTTACTTTCTTCGGCTGCATCTATAAATGCGCATATTGCCAGAGTTTCCTTTTCGTCAACCGGACTTACACCCGTTTCGAAAAACGGAAGGATCTTATCCAACAATGGGCCGTATCCCATAAATTGTCCCAAATGGACAATCTGATCTTTCAAAAAAACCGTTCCACCAAAATCATCCTTTCCCTCGCGAATACCCCGAAGTGAGGCAACTCTTCCATCCGCCCACTCCCCAACATAAAACGAAGTACCCTGTTCCTGAATAGTCTTTACCGAGCGGCATCCCGGTCCCATCAATGCAAATAACATTTCGACCCCATGGATGCCATACCAATACAGATCCTTATGCGAAGGTTCCGTTACTGCCGGACAATAGACATCTGCGCCTATTACCTTAGTCCTATCCAACTCCTGAAGTCCGGTAATATAACGCAAGGAGCTTGATGAAAAAACAGGGCAATCGTAGTTTTTTGCTGATTGAAAAATTTGGAAAGCGTCTTTATAGGAATTCGCTATTGGTTTATCAATAAATAAAGGTTTTTTAGCTTTGATTACTTGAAGTGCCTGCTCCAGATGAAGATTTCCATCATTAGTCTCCAAAAACACATAGTCCACTTTTTTCAATAGCTCGGCAATACTTGATACAATCGAAACACCGAGCTGTTGCACTTCCGCTGTAATTTTCGGAATACGCTCAATACTTAAGGGAATTGTTTTGCTTCCGTAGGGATAAGCCGCAACAACCCTGTATTTTCCGTAGGGATGATTGCTAGCAGCCGTATTAATCGCTCTTGTAAAAGCAACAGCGTGTGTAATGTCTAGCCCAATGATCCCTATCTTTTTTACGTTACCATGCTCCGAGAACACCTTATTATTCGCATTAACGGCATAGGATAATCCAAATGCAAAGGAGGCCATCAAGAATTTTTTTCTATTCATTTGATTCATTCAAAAGGGAAATAGCTGCATTGACTAAAACAGCGATTGATGTTTCGAAAGCCTTTTCATCCAGATTGAACTGTGGATTATGAAGACCATATTGTGTGGCAGAATCGTCATTATTTGTGCCTATCAACATAAACAAGGCGGGATAACGATAAGAATAATAAGCAAAATCCTCGGCCGCCATCCAGATTTCGAGATCTTGTGGCACACTATTCCCCATCGTCTCCGCGATAATAGTTTTGACTTTTTGCGTTAACGCGGGATCATTATAAAGCGCGGGATAACCATGCCGGACTTCAACTTCTACCTTTGCACCAAGCGATACGGGAAGCGTCGCCGCTATTTCAGCAACCATTTCCAGCGCCTCCTTGCGCCATACCTCATCCATTGTACGAAATGTTCCGGCTAATTTGACTTCCTCGGGAATAACATTGGCCGCGCCATCTCCAATAAAACGACCAAAGGTCAATACAGATGGTACATCAGGGTTGGCTTTCCGACTGACAACTTGCTGTAAGGTGGTGAGTAACTGCGCGCCGATCATAATGGGATCAACAGCCCGATGTGGCTCCGCAGCATGGCCACCGCGTCCCTTAATGGTAAAATAGAACTCGTCGCTCGAGGCCATAAATCGCCCGGAACGTAAACCGACTTTTCCTACAGAAACACGGGGACTTACATGTAAACCCAGCACAGCTTTAATCGTTCCACCGAAAGATTCCAGAATCCCGGATTCCAAAACCTGAATCGCTCCGCCAGGAATCTTTTCCTCAGCAGGCTGAAATAGCAAAACAATTTTACCGGAAAACTCCGTTTTATAATCATTTAATATAGATGCGGCCCCCAATAGATTAGCCGTATGAAAATCATGACCACAAGCATGCATGACACCACTATTCTTCGATTTATATCCCACATCATTTTGCTCGTCTATCGGTAAAGCATCAATATCTGCCCGTAATACCACAATATCATCACTTGCCGATTTTTGACCGGTCAGCACAGCCACAACACCTGTTTGAGCGACAATCTCAAATGGTATCCCCAAATCCCCGAGTTGTTGCTGAATATAGGCACTTGTCTCGTATTCTTGGAAAGACAATTCAGGATGCTGATGAATATGTCGACGTATTGCAACGATTTTCGGAAAAATGTTCTCTATCTTGGTATTTAATTCTTTCAGTATTGGCTTGATCATCTGGATAAGTTTTAAAAGTTTAACACTTCAACAAGTTAAGCTAAAAATAACGTACATAAAAATAGAGCACCAACACCGTTATAATTATCCACCATAAGGTCGGATTTCGAAATCCACGGTAAGCGGCTTTATCTTGATCCGGCACCTGAAAAGAATCGCCCGTCAACACAAGATTTTTTAACCTTGCTTCTGAGACCGCAGGTGTCAACAAACTGACCACGGCGCAAGCAATCATACAAGTCCAGAATACAATACCTGTTCTATTAAAAAATGGCATTTCAGGTAAGGCATATTCCAAAAGTAAAGAAAGGGGAATTGTCAGTAAACCTGCTGTCAAAGCACCCTGCGATGTGGTTCTTTTCCAAAAAACCCCCATTAAAAACATCGTTGCAATGCCTGGTGTAAAAAGACCGTATAGATTCATCAAATAAAGGAAAACTGGTTTATCCGAATAACTGATCAGTACAACCGCACTCATGATTCCGAGCACGATAATAGCGACTCCGGCGCGCTTACCAAAACGGACTGCTTCGTAGTCACTTGCATTTTTATTAATATACTGGCTATAGATATCGACGGTCAGAATCGTTGTACAGGAATTGATCGCTCCTGAAATATGGGACATGATAGCCGAAATTAACCCTGCCATCACCAAACCAACCAGACCTTTGGGCAATAAGGTTTCCACGAGTGTCGCAAACAGCAAATCAGGCTGATCGAGATGCGGCAGGAATTTTGGAGCCACCAACGCCGGAATAGTAATAATCAAGGGAACCAAAAATTTAAGATAGTCACCAAAGATGACACCCATGCGCCCATGCCATTCATTTTTTGCCGCCAATACGCGCTGCACAATAAATTGGTTCGTAGCACAATAAAACACGCTGATACACAACAGTCCGCCTAAATACATGGTCCAGGGAAAGTCAGGATCAGATGCGGGATAAAACATTTTCCAATCCTTGGAGGATTCTACCACAGACTGAAAACCTCCTGCCGCATCAATGGTGGCAAAAGTTAATACTATTCCGCCCAGCACCAAAATGACAAGCTGTACCATCTCCGTCCATATCACCGCTTTTAGACCGCCTAAAACGGTATATAAACCGGTCAAAATTGCCATTCCAAAAATACTGTATAAAATAGGAATGCCGAATAAAGCGTGCAACGACAGACCGCCCAAATAAAGAACGGCCCCAATCTCCACAAAAACATAGGTAAACAGGATCAAAATAGCGTACAACACGCGGGTAGCGTTGCCATATCTTTTTTCGAGGTATTCAGGAATCGTATAGAAACCATTGCGGATATAAAAAGGGAGAAATATCCATAATAATGCATTAAAACCGATTAGAATCGCTCCCCATTCCAGGGTAATCGCGACAAAACCGCGACTATAAGCAGCCCCCATAGCGCCAACGAGATGATGGCTACTGATATTTGCGGCGATGATACTTCCGCCAATCATCCACCAAGGCAACTTATCACCCGCAAGAAAATAATCCCGCTTAGAGGCGGAGTTTTTTTTCGAAGCGTATAAGCCCAATACCACTATACCAATAATATATACGGCAAAAATAACGACATCAATCCAATCGAGTTTCATCGGTCAATAATGTTTGAATTCCTAATTTAGTTTGTTCAATAAGTATTTCAAGACCGCCGCTGGCATAGGGGCTCTGCCACACGGCATAAATATCCTTATCATAAAGCTCCTTCGGTGCGAGATACCCCACATAGCCATTCGCGATATTGATAAAAACGATCGTATGATCTGGAAATTGGGCTCTCACTTCAATTTGATAACAGGAATAGGCTTCGTTGGCCTGCGCCACCAACACGGCATCTCCCATTTTCCAGATCCACACCGGAATAATAGCTTCTTGTTGATCTCCAATGGATTTACGGGTATTATATTTCCGCCAAAGGCGATCTTTCATAACACGATCCGTACAGCGTTCGTATTCACTCAAAATTGCTTCGGGACTAGGCAGCTTTTTGTAAGGCACTTTGATGGATAATACCCTTTGCTTAAGATCAATTGAAGCAGTCTGTTCCCGAAATCCCCAACAGGCCAGTGGAGCCCCCGAAATCAAGGATTCCTTAAAAACCCAGTTTTTATGACTATGCTGTTCCTGGGCCAGCGTCGCGAGAACAGCATAACCCAACTGCTTTCCGTTGGCTTCGACCAATGCTGGATCCTTTACATACTGTCTCCGTGGAGCTAAATCACCTGACGCGCCCTGTAAAAAAAGACAAGGCACGGATAAGGAGCGTTCTACTGTATTTCGCATTTCGCCCACAAAATCGGGCGAGAGCAGATCATTCTCGTGAGCAAAGCTGGTTGGGTGGCAGGCATAATTACAAATAACCGCTTTTAAGCTTTCAGTTTCATCATACAGCCGTCCGACCAACAAGGTTGTATCTGCTTCTTTCAATGGATTGTAACCAATCAGATAATGAGAATCCACTTCCAGATCGCGGTTGCTTGCCAAATCACATACACCATAGTTCCAGGTTAGACTCCCCTTAAATAAACCACTTTGTGCCATTTCAACACAAGATATCGCCTGTTGTTTGAGGAATTCAAGGTACGGCAAAATCAGTTCACCTCCAGGTTGCGCTGCATCTGTCGAACAGATGCTAGGCCCCGCATGGGTATGCGATAGCGCAAAAATCAGCTGCGATTCAGCCAGATTAAAATGACTGAGCAATGCTAATCGTAAATTTTGTTCATCAGCTGCATTTTTCCACCAGCCTAAATCAGCGGTTAGCAGGATTGCTGGCAAGCCATCGCAGGATTGCATATATAGACAATGCATCATCAAAGGTTGATGAACAGCCGTTGCCTGGTCAAATGCAGCCGCCCCCCAATTACGGGAATAGATGCCGATCGGTGGAGTAATATCACATTGGCTAAGTCCAAATCGTCCGTACAAACTACCCGTCGTTTCTTTCAAGAGGTCTTTCTGTTTCATACGTTAAGGTCTAATCAAAGACAGTCCACCATCCATCACAATTGCGGTACCAGTCATATGTTTACAATTGTCCGAACAGATCCATAGCACCTGTTTAGCAACCTCTTCGGCTTCTATAATCTGGCCAAGTGGCACCACAGCCTTTGCTTTCATTTGAAGTTCGGCGTTTGATGACCAGACCACTTTGCTCAACCCGGCATTGACATAGCCTGGTGCAATTTCGTTGACACGAATTCCATATGTTGCGTATTCAAGAGCCATGGCCTGGCAAAGCATACGTAGCCCAGCCTTAGAGACACTATAGGCCGGTAAATTTTGATGCACGGCATGTGCAGCCCAGCTACCCATAAAAACGATCGAACCCGCAAGCCCAGTCTCCACAAATGACTTCGCACAGGCATTCGCCAGGAAGAATGAACCGTCGAGATTAACGGCCATTTCATTCTTCCATTCCTCGTTGCTTAACGTGCTGAAGTCTTTAATAGTGACACATGCGGCATTCGCGATACAGATGGATATTGCACCCAACTCCTGCCTTATGCGTTGTACCCAGGCGTCAACCTGCCTGGCGTCTGCAACATCGACCTGATCATAAAACAAACGTGCTCCAGCACCATCCAACAAGGGCCACCGCGCTCTCGCCACCTGCGGCTCAAACCGATCCGAGATGCATACAATTGCCTGCTGGGTCAAAAATGCTTCGGCCATAGCCCTTCCGATATCACCAAGTCCCCCACTGATCAATACGACTTTATTCTTATATTCCTCCATTATCGCTCTTTTTAGACTACCAATCCCCTACACTACCGTCTTTATAGAAGGTTCGCTGCAAAATTTCCTGTTGAAAAGGATGCTTCTTTACCTCTTCTTCATTGATTTCAATACCCAAACCGGCGCGCTTATTTGGCAGAACAATCCGCCCTTTCTCTTGAACTGTAAACCCTTCGGTAACCACGTCCTGGCGCCATTCAACGTCCTTATGCACACTTTCGCAAATAATATAAGATGGTGTTGCAAATCCCAGCTCAATGGAGGCGGCCGTACTCACAGGTCCCTGAGGGTTATGTGGCGCCATAGATACACGGTAAGCATCAGCCAAAGCTGCGATCTTACGCGCTTCAGAGAGACCGCCACAATGGGTAATATCAGGTTGAATCACACTCACTGCCCGCTTCTCGAGCATATCCCGAAATGCATGCACTCCGATCAAACGTTCGCCTGAAGCTATAGGTGTCGTCACCGCCCGTTGAATCAAGGCAATATCTTCCATGGACTCTGGCCAACATGGCTCTTCAAAGAAATACAGGCCATAAGGCTCCAATGCTTTCGCAAATTGCATCCCCATACGTGGGCTTGGCCGTGCATGGCAATCCACCATAATATCAATATCGTCGCCGACAGCGTCACGCATCGCCTTCACGCAAGCTTCAGCATATTTAATTGGACGAAGACCTTCCAAAGACATTGTCTCTGGGACAGCCATCGATTTAAAAGCGGTAAAACCCTCATCAACAGCTTTTAGCGCAAGATCACCAAATCGTTTGGCATCATCCGGAGCAGTCTCATAAAAATCCTCCATGCGACCTCCACCTAAATGACAATACAAACGGATATAATCACGCACACGGCCTCCCCACAACTCGTGACAAGGGACATTGTGAATTTTACCTAGAATATCCCATAAGGCGATGTCGATACCACTGATGGCCGTACCACGAACGATCCCGTTTCCATGCCAGAAGTGTTGTCTATACATCATCTGCCACAGGTATTCAATACGACGCGGATCTTCACCGATCAACAATTGAGAAATATCTTTGATTGCTCCGACCACACTTTGCGTATGCCATTCCAAGGTGGCTTCGCCCCAGCCCCAAAGTCCGGGCTGATCGGTAATAATTTTGACAAAAATCCAATTTCGCATGCGCGCATGGCACACAAAGGTTTCAATAGCGGTTATTTTCATAGTTAGGGTTTACAAACTTTTTATTACGCGTTCAGTTGCCTCCAACGTTCTGTCTATATCATCCTCCGTATGCGCAAAGGAGATACTTCCTTGTTTAATTGGTGCCGGGAAATTGAAAATCCCTTCTTTAATAAGCTTTTTACGATATTGGGTATCCAGTTCAAAGTTGTGGTTATCCAAAATATCATGAAAATTGACTGGCGCATGGTCCATAAAATATGTACAGAAGGCAGATCCTTGACGTGCGACATAAAATGGTACGCCTAATTTAGGAAATATTTCGTTATATCCCTGCTCCAAACGCGCACCAAGTGCTTCTACGTGCTCATAAACTCGATGCTCAGAGCTGCCTAATTTTTTCAATGTTGCTATCGCCGCCGCAGTCGTTAATGGAAAGGCATTAAAAGTACCGGCAATCATCACCCGCTTCGACTTATCAGGATCCACAAAGTAATCCATATATTTTTTCTTGCCTGCAATAACACCCAATGGGTAGCCGTTTGCAACCGCCTTTCCGAAAGTTGAAAGATCCGGCTGAATACCACAGATCGACTGATAGCCCCCCAGCGCATGCCTAAATCCAGTTTTCACTTCATCAAAGATCAACAGAAATCCATGCTCGTCCGCCATCTTGCGTAAGCCTTCCAGGTAACCTTCCTTTGGCTTTACAATACCGATATTCTGAAGAATAGGCTCCAACAAAATACAGGCAACATCGTATTTTTGAACCACATACAGCACACTTTCCAAATCGTTGTAGTTGACAATGTGTACTAAATCGCTGTGATTTTTGGGAACACCAGCACTTAATGAATCGAATGGATATTCCCCCGGGCTTTGATATGAGCCAACATCTGCACGCTGACTGATCACATTGCAGGCCACATCGTTATGCCAGCCATTGTACCCCCCCTGCATAACAATCACATGATCACGCCCTGTTACCGCACGGGCAATACGGATCGCATGGTAAGTCGCTTCCGACCCTGTCGTTGTAATCTGAACGCTCTCCACCGAAGGAACAGACTGACAAAAAAGCTCCGCAAACTCACCTTCCAGTAACGTTGGCCCAGCCCCCATCAATACCTGCTGCTCCTGCAATGTCTGTAACACTGCGGCGTTCACATCAGGATCATTATGCCCCAGAAAGGATGCTGCAAATCCAGCCTGATAATCTATGTAGCTGTTCCCGTCAATATCTTCGACCAAACTACCATTCCCTTTGACGAAGCAGATATTCGGATCTGACTTCCGATTTAACGATACCACTCCACCGGGTATCCATCTTGCATTCTCCCGCAGTATCGCGGCTGATTTTTCATTTTCTTGCATGCCTATTAAAAGTTTTGCTATTTGTTATTGTTATAATTGGACGATCACCGCCACACATGTTGCAGTCATCAATAATTTGTATTTAAATACACCTTATTTTATGTATACCAAATTACAATATTTTTGTATACATTTAAAATAAATTTTAAAATTTTTAAAAATGAACATTCTCATTGAAGGACTTCTTTTTCCAGAAGGCCCCGCTTTCGACCGGGAGAGTGGAATATGGCTTGTGGAGAAAGAAGCAGGAAACTTGGTCTATTACAAAGACAATCAGTATAGCAGAATAGCTGTGAACGGACATCCCAACGGAATTGCAATCGACAAAAACGGCATAATATGGTTTTGCGACTCACAACAAAACAGCATCCGTTGCTATGATCCCTTCGACAAAACCACGACGACAATAGTCACGGAAATCGCAGGGAAGCCATTAAAAATGCCCAACGACTTATGTTTTGATACTGAAGGGAACCTACTATTCTCCTGCCCGGGAAGTGACCTGGAAGATGGCACAGGCTACATCTGCTGCCTACATAAACATGGTGCGCTTACGAAGATCCACACAGGCCTTTTTTACCCAAACGGATTGGCCTTTGCAGCAGACAACTGCACACTTTTTGTCGCTGAAACAGGCACAAAATGGATCTGGAAAATGCACTGGAACAGCTTGACACAACAGGTAGAAAACATCGAAAAATTCATAGAAACAGGCGGTAGTATCGGCCCGGACGGCATAGCTCTCACGAACGACAATTATCTTTTTGCAGCGATTTATGGATCGCAACATATCCTATCCATTGACACCAAAAACAAGACGATCGAGAAAATACCTACGCCGGGGAAGAATCCAACAAATTGTGCTTTAGACCCAAAAGGCATTCAGGGACTTATGATTACAGAAGCTGAAAAAGGGCAATTGTTGCAGTGGGACAACACAAAAAAGGGTCTATTGTAAACAATAGACCCTTTATAAAAATCAAAAAAACATTAAACCAGTTCCAAGGCTTCTTGCTCGCCCCGATCCAAATGATGAACCAAGGTGGTATAAGCTTTATTCCAGTCATCCGCTTTCAGCGCATCAACAATAGCGCGATGCTCCTTCTCCGTATCCAGGTAATCTTCCATCTGCCCCATAATAGCCCCAAGCTTCATATGGAATAAGGGGATGTTACTATTCTTGTAAATAGAAATCAACCTTGAATTGCAAGTTCCCTCAATAATCCGCTCATGAAAACGAACATCCGCCTCGCAAGCACCACCATAATAGCCTTTACTGACCATGTCGGAAAAATCGTTGCAGATCAGTTCCAAATCTTCGATAAGCTCTTTACTTTTCTTTGAAAACAGAATCTTTAATGCACCTATCTCCAACAGCTCACGCAGCTCACGAATATCCTTCACATCTTCGACCGTCATTTTCTTCACAAAGCAGCCACCTTTTTCACCAAACTCAACCAGACTCTCCCCTGCTAAACGCATAAAAGCCTCACGAACAGCCACTCTACTCACCGCCATCTTATCCGCCCAAGCACTCTCCACCAATCTTGCCCCGCCAGCCAGCTGACTAGACAAAATTTTCTTACGTACTTCTAAATAAACTTTATAGGCAAGCGAATCCTCTTTCATATTGTATACAATTTTATGCAAAAATAAGAATACAAAATCATTAAAAAAATTTAAACAATGTATTCTTTAATTAATCTTTCCCTCTTGGGCTCCATACTGTCTTCCCGGCGACAAATAAATAGTTTCGGCTTTAGATTTCCAACTGGTTGTATGATTCCCTTTCAGGACATTTATATTAAAGCTACTATTTTTTAATGAACTTTTCATATTCCAGAAACCATCTTTCAAACCGACCACAACAACTTCATACTGTTGATCTCCCGGTACCACAAATTCAATGGACTCATCAAGATATTGATTTGGTTTGGCCACCACCAGTAAACGATCAGCCACTCTTATGAGGTAATAATTCGCCTTTTCCTCCGAATACACCGGTAATTTTGAAGAGCCACTCTCCGTCATCTGAAAAACCGAAGCGTAACTGGCCTGATCACTTTCCTGCTTGGGTGAAACCATAATCCGTGTCCCCCTAGCTTCTGGCCATGGAGACTTGACCTGATAAAGATCACCAAAAACAAAAGCAGTCGAATCACCCGAATACAATTTCACTGCACACTCTTTTAACTGAGGCTTCAGCAAATCAACATAAGTAGAACCGGCTGCGTTTTTAAATTTACTGGTCAACACAAAACCTGTTTCACTTCGTACAGGCTTTTCAAGCGTATTGATCTGCCAATAAGGTTCGAATTTCTTATCATTGGTCTTAAGCTCATCCAATAAGACAATGACAGCAGGCACATCCTTTCTTTTCAAATTCAAAAACAGGAAACTTTTTGCATAGGATTTTACTTTAGCAGTATATGCCGCTGCTAGATCCATATTGAAATAGCTATAGCTCGGCTCAATGGGATCGCTACCAAATGCGGATGCCCTGATCTCTCCGGTATGGTACCAGGAATCATTTAACACCTCGTCAACCGTGCGCGGAAAACGCTGGCTAAACCGAGTCCCACCATCGTTTGTTTTGGTCCTGAATAAAAGCGGTTCCGCAGGATCACGCACCAACAGCATACTGTGTGCAACCGAACGCTTATTAAAGTTAAAATCATAAGGGGAACCATACGATAGATACAGCCCAAGATCACCAACCTGAATACCATGATGATAAATCTGCAGTGCACCTGCATCGGCATGCTGATGATTGCCGAAATGATAACCGCCCCCCTTGATTTCTGCAACCACATCGGAACTTCCGTTCTCTTCGCTCCAGCCTGTCCGGGCAACCATAGACCCTAAAATAGGTCCAAAATCTTTCGTCAACGGCATTTTCTCGCGATCAAAATCAGGCTTCAATTTCGGATCATCCAAGAGGAGAAACAAGATTGGATTGTCGGGCAAACCGCCCTGCTTGACAAACTCAGCCTTAATTACCGGATTGCCTGAATAGGCATAACAAAGCAGCATGGTCTGTGGATTTTTCCAATAAAAATCAGCACTGCTGTTGTACTTTACATTGAACATATCGCCGTCGCGTAACATTTTTCCGTCAGGCGTGCGCATATACAGCCAATAATAGGGCATATTCTTGATATTATCGTCAAAAACCGGATAACCGAGCATGCGATAATACAACCAGGCTCCATGCATTTCCCACCCAAAGCGATAGCCACCGTAATCAACACCTTGATTATGGCGCGGAGACTGATACTCAAACTTGCGCATGGGCACCAACTCTTCCAAAATAGAATACGAAGTATACTTGTAAGGTACCGGATCCTCGTCATATAAAGCAATACTCATTGCCAGCAGATCGCGCGACACCTGCGCCTCATTGCCATGCCCATTGATAATACTTTCGATACCAAAAAAGGGAGGCCAGCCAATTTCCATATCTTGCGCCAGACGCATCATATTTTTATGTAAACTGGTCTTAACGTGCACATCCAATAATGCGTAGCACCAGTCATACACCAGTGCACCCGTATAAATTGCACGTCCCAACTCGCGTGTAATATCACCATAGGAAACATTCCCGAACTCCAACATTGTCAAGTATTGATCGGCCAGCCTGACCGCTTCCCTGCCTATTTTTTCGTCACCGGACATGAGGTAATAAAACGCTTTTGATTCAATAGCACGCTCGAGCTTTTCATCGTAAAACATTTCCTTATTCGGATCAAAAATAAATTGAACAGGTTGTTGCGCAAGTGTTTTCACTTTCCCCCAAGCTTCGAGATGCTCCGCTTCTTCCAACCGCCCCTTAACGACCGGCAATGATTCTTTGTTAACCCATAGCCTCGGGTGACCTGCAGGAGGAACAATCTTTGGTTTATAATTTTCTGCTGCAGCTGGCGCAACCGGAGGTACAAATACATTGATTGAAACAGCTTTAATCTTAAAATAAGCCGGCAATTGCATGCCGACCATCTGCTTCCCTTTCTCAAAATAAAATTTACCAAGATCTTGCTTCGCACCTTTAAAGCTGTCAAATACGATCCGTTTGGTCGATCGTGCAGCGCGAACATCAATCGTCGCATACAGCGTCATCATACCTGTTTTATCTGCCGCCTTAATTTTATCCAAATCGGTAACCTCACCTTCAGAAACCAAGGTATAGACACCAGCCGTCGGAACATCCACCTGCACCTGCAGGCGCTGTCCATTTCCCTTTATCGAAGTAACCTTTGCCTGCTGCCCATAGGACGTTCCAAGGATCGCCATAAAAGCGATCCCTAGAAAAGTACCTTTAACTTTTAGCCATATCCTTTCACCCATATCTTTATTTTACTTGCAACCTTTTTACACTGATCTTCATTTCTTTTGTCGTATTATTTACGCTATTGACAAATACATAAGCATTGTATTTACCATCAGCCGTTTGCAGCCATATTCCTGATTCAGCTTTTAAATTAATCGCAAAATCTGGCGCATCTACGAACGATTTATCTTTCAAATCCACATCGTCCACAAATACACTGTATTGCAATCGTGCCAATTGTTGATCGCGCACCGTCCAAGCCTTCACGATCTTCGTTTTATTTGTCAGACCCACAGGTAAGGTGAAGCTCGGCAAATAACTGGCATCCGTCGTGGGAGCAACCAAAGAATGTGCGTAAGTCACCGTTGGCAACGCCCGGTACAAATAGATCAAATCGATCTTATCCGGGTTTGCTGCCGCTTCGGTAGCAGTATACCATTTTAAGTCAGCCACAGAAAAAAAGCAGGCCGCGCCGTCTTTCCCGATCAGGTCCAAGGCCATATCCATATTACGAATCGCATAAGCTTCGGTCTTCAAGGCAATTTCCTGCCCATTACTGGACCTCGCCCTAAACGTAAAAGTGACCGATTTACCTTTTGCTGCTGCCGGTATTTTGTAGCTATAACGCAACGTTGAAGCGGAGGTATCTTTTGTAAATTTCACCTCCATGTTATTCCCATTTACTGTAGCAGGGTCGCCAACAACAACACCTATATCTACCCCCGTACTACTGGTGTAGTACGATTTGTTTTCAAGTACAGTACCCTCATCACCCGCAATACTGGCTTCTACAGAAATTGATGTAAGTTTCCCCTGATCTGGCAAAATCGCCGCAGCATAAGCAAAATCTATGGTAGCCCCAACCACATTTGGCCCTAAAGAGCGCTTAATAATATCGTTTTGCAAACCATCTTTTGCTGTTGGAATTTCATAAGCTTCTTCTTTACAAGAACCGAACAACAAGAGCCCAAATCCGATGGACAACAGCCCTATTTTTAAATAATTTGTTTTCATCAGCTTACTTATTTTTGTACTGTCAAATAAACTTTATACGTCTTACGAACCTTTCTATTTCCAGACACGACAGTCCATTCACGTGGCGTATCCAAATTGGAAAAATCTTGTTTTCCTAAAATCTTAGGATCTAACACCGCATCGGTGACCAATGAAAACTGTGGGTATAGATTTTTCAAATCCGTACCAAAGAGCACCTCCACTTTTATGGTTTGCTCAACGGTATCCACCAACGCAGCTTTTGTCCGTACCGTCTGAAAATCGGCGCCCAACAGTTCAAAACTACTGACATAACATTCCGACCTGGTCGTGATCAACAAACCATCTTCATCCATTGGATAATCATCCTTACAACCGGACAAGCTAACGAACAGCATACCGATTAAAAATAATGTATATTTCATTTTATTACAGTCAAGTGTTACCATATTATTTCCAAGGTATATTTTGTGTTAAATTCGGATTCCGCGAACGTTCTGTTTCCGGAATTTGATAGATATAACACTTTTGATAAGTCAATTCAGACTCATTGAAGAAAAAGCGTTCCCAATTATTTCCAAAACTATCCTGGAACCATTTTCCATCACCATAAGGTTTGCCAAACACTGTTTCCAGTTTACGCCATCTCCTCAAGTCAAACGCACGCTGTCCTTCGCCAAACAACTCAACAATTCTTTCCTGCTCTATGGCATCAAAAAATGCATCACGAGACGAGGTTTTAGCTCCAGCAAGCGCAGGTAGGTTACCACGACGCCTGACCTTATTAACCAAATCAATTGCATCCGCCTGTGGACCACCAATCTCATTGGTTGCTTCAGCATACATCAGGTATACGTCAGCAATGCGCATCAAAGGCCAATTGTAATTTCCATCACTACGCGCCACACCACCATAATTGCGCACAAATTTACGCGATTGTAATCCCGAGAGATTTGTGGTATTATCGGTAAAGGAAGTTTTGTAGGAGACACCGTTAACTGTCACCGCAGCTCCCCAAGTTTTGTAGACAAAGGGAATATAACCTGTGGTCTCCGTAGGGCTCATACTCATAATCAATTCGTAATCCCACAACAAAGTCGCTTTCATGCGATAATCGCGATTTCGGTACGATTCAGGGTTCACCGCTGAATTTGCCGTAGTACGTGCTGCAGGATTTTTCACTGGATCTAGCTGAACCATCTTTGGCAAGAAATCTCCCGTAATGGTAGATTGATAACGGTCAGCCAATTCATAGCGCGGAATCGCTTGATTCTGCCCTAAAGACACCAATGGCCCCGTCCATACCCGCTGGTATTCCTCACTTTGTTTTGTTCCCACACCACCATGCGTCAGTACCATGACCATTTCCTCATCTTGGCTCAAGTTGCCCGTAGAAGGTATAAACATATAGTAATAATTTGGGAGCACATCAGCCTTCCCCAATTCACCCCATTGACCTGGATCACCATTTCTAAACATTTTGATTCCAAAATCATTGATCACACGTTTAAAATCCGCAGCGGCCGCAGTATATGCCGTTTTAGCCTCTGCAGCAGATTGTACAAATCCATCCAATTCAGGCCATCCATTTTTCTTCCACGAACCCCAATACAATTGAAACTTACCACGAAACGCCAATGCAGCAGGCTTACCGGCACGGCCAATTGCAGACCCCTTGTTGGGCAATTTGTCCACCGCATAGTTCAAATCAGCCATAATAGAATCCTTCAGCTGTGCAATAGGCATTCTCCGCACCGTATCAGCCTCTATGGGAGCTGGCGCCGATTTATAAAAATAAGGCACATCACCCCATAGGGAAATCAATCTAAAGTATGCAATGGCGCGCAACAACTTTGCCTCCGCCACGATAGTTTCCAGGGTTTGTTTTACAGCATCAGTTTTTGCTACGGGCAACAAACGCGCATTGGTATTTTCGATCACAAAGTTAGAACTGAATATAGATCCATACAATGCTCTATACATTGCCGATGCACCGGAGCCATAATTCATCGGACTATTGACCGTTAATGAAATAGGCGCCGCTCCAGTATTGTACATTTTAAGGAAATCTCCATGCCCATCAAAATGATAGTCGCGATCAAAACAAGGTCTAAATATGGAATAGTTCGCCATTAACGCAGCAAGTGCGTCATTTTCGTCCACCCAGAACGTTTCGGAGCTTGGCGTTGTTGTTGGATTCTGATTCAACAAATCTTTGCGGCACGCGGACAAACCAAGAAGCAGCAAAGAAGAAATAAACAATATGTTATATATCGATTTCATAAGTTCAAATATTATAAGTCTACATTCAGTCCAACCACAAAACTCTTCGTCATCGGATAAGCATCATTGGTATAGGTACTTTTCTCCGGATCTAAGCCTTTAAAGCTCGTCAATACCGCTAAATTATCTACCGAACCAAATACACGCAACTTCTGAATACCCAGCTTCATCAGTAATTCTTTCTTAAAAGTATAGCCAAGCTGCAGATTTTTCACCCTTAAATAAGACATGTTTTGCAGCCAAAATGTGCTCAAATACGCATTTGGACTCGTTGATCCTAATGTACTTGGAAGCAGCTTAGGATAATCAGCATCGCGATTGTCCAGGCTCCACATATTATTCCACTGGTCCTCAGTAATAGCCTGATTTGCCGTTCCTAAAAAGTTCGAATTCGCTTTGTTCATCCAAAATTCCTTTCTTCCTGTGGCAGCCTGCAACAGGAAAGAAAAATCAAAACCTTTGTAGTCTACCGAACCTCTAAATCCGTAATTCACCTTTGGCCTACCCAGTTGATAAGCTGGATATGCCACACGGTCATTCGCATCCAATTTGCCATCACCATTGACATCTTTCAACAAAATATCTCCTGGAGAAGCGCCCTGAGGAACAGCATTATAGACATCCTCCCAAGACTGAGCAATGCCCAACGATTCGAAAGCATAGATAAAATTATAAGGCATATCAATAAATACCGAACCTCTTTGCAACTGCTCATTCCAAGACAGCAGCTTGTTCTTGTTATACCCAACATTAAAGTTCAACATGTAACCCACATCTCCCTTTCGGTCATTCCAGGTAACATTTGCTTCCAGCCCTTTATTCATCATATCACCAATATTACGTCGGGGGGCAGTGAATAAACCCGTCAGATGCATAGATACATCCGAAGGCCTGTTCATACCGATCGTCTTTCTTTCGTAATAATCCAGCTCCGCAGTCAGTTTATTTTTAAAGAATCCAAGATCCAAACCCAAATTAAACACGCGTGTCTTTTCCCAAGTAAGGTCATAGTTGATCAGTTTCTTATTGATCAACCCTTTGACAACAGACCCTGTTCCTGTACTATTGTCAATCAAATAATAAGGACTAGAGACCAAAGATTGCTTCTGCTCATACAATCCGACACCACTATTATTTCCCAAAGAACCATAAGAAGCTCTAAATTTGGCCGAACTCATCCTGATCTTTTCCTTAAATGCCGACATAAATACCTCGTCTGAGATCCGCCAGCCCACTGCCGCAGACGGAAAAAAACCATATTGATCACCCGGCAAGAAACGTGAAGAACCATCTACCCGGAAGTTCCCTTCAAACATATACTTTCCGAAGGCCGTATAATTTAATCGTCCAATATAAGAACGCAAACCTTCTGCCGATGATGATCCCGACACATTTTGCACGTCTTCAGAAGCGCCATCAATTTCATGTAGACTAGGGTGCAAACGATCTAAGCGACTACCTGCTAAAACACGATTATTCCAATATTCTTCTGAATACACGGCCAAAGCAGAGAAATCATGGTTAGCGCCAAACTTATGATCGTAACTCAATTTAAAATTCAGCTGGGTTTTGTAATTGTTCCGGTCTGTATTATATATCCCATCATTTGTCGGTACAAGATCCCGGATAGACAATCCCGTCCGGATGTTATATAATTTTGTCGGCATATCTGCCTTCCATTGAAAACGCGTATCATAATTTAGGGCATAATCCACTTTAGCCTCAAATCCTTTAAATGGCTTCCAGTTTAAATAACCATTCACCAAAGCCTGCTTTTGATTCATGTGGTTTTGGTTGCGCGTCATGTAATCTGCATAAATATTATTGGCCTGCGGACTTTCATTGTAAGACATTGCACCGCCATAAAAACCGGTAATAGGATCATAAGGCAATATACCTGCTGGTGAGGTAAACAGATCCATCCCACTTGTCGAGTTGGCAGTCATACCGTCTTCGTAGTTATAACGGTAATCGGACCAGTTTCCGGAGAACCGCACCCCAGCACCGATGGTATTGGTTACTTTTGTTTCGAAGTTAAATGCAGCGTTATAACGTTTAAAATCATTATTGATCTGTATCCCCTTCTCATCCAGCATACCGACAGACAAATAGTAATTATTATTTTCAGTTCCTCCATTAATGGAAACATTATAATTCCCACTTTGACCATTGCGGAGAATAACATCCCACCAATCGGTACTTGGATATAATCTTGGGTCGATCATACTTAAAGCCAACCATTCGTCGATGGTTCCATTCTTAAAATTGAATGCAGATGCGGCCGTATTATAGGCTTGTGCCCTTTGAGTAGCCGTCATTGCTTTCGCATAATTATTGACAAAATCAAAAGAGCGGGTAGGTTTCACCAGCGATTTGTTGGCACTAAAGGAAATAGCCGTCCTACTGTTTCTTTTACCAGACTTTGTCGTGATCAATACAACCCCATTGGCCGCTCTGGAACCGTATACTGCAGCGGAAGAAGCATCTTTTAGTACGGTCACACTTTCAATATCATTCACATTTACACGGTTCATATTGACATCGGGCATTCCATCGACCACGATCAGCGGTCCAGCACTGTTGACCGTCCCCAATCCCCGGATCAAAAGATCCGCTGCATTATTTCCGGCCATTCCGGAGTTTTGACTTACGGCCAAACCAGGAATAACACCTTGCAATGCATGCGAGGCATTGGAAAGACCCCGACTCGAGGTCGATTGATCAAAATTAACACTGGCCACAGCACCGGTCAAGTTGCCTTTTTTCTGCTTACCATACCCCACCACAACAACCTCATCCAGTGCATTTTCGCTCGCATCAAGCACCAAAGCCTGCACATCTTTCCCCGACACCACTTTTGTATTAAAACCGATTAACCGAAATTGAATCTGATCTGAAACGGACCCCGTTAATTTAAAACGACCTTCTTGATCCGTAACGGTAACAGTTGCATTTTTAAGGTTACGCACTTCTACACCGGACAGTGGCTGCCCTTTGGCGTCCAGCACCTGCCCGACAAGCTGCTGCTGAAATTTAGCTAAACCCGACGAAGGGTTTAAAACATCCGAGATCGGAATCTTTCCATTGTTAAGGGAAGAAGGTACATTTGCCAATGCAGCCATCGAAATAAAAGGTAGCCCCACCAAAAGGCAACTCCTGTTTATTACATCCCGGATTTTAATCTGCTTTAGTATCATGAATACTCAGGTTAAAGTGGTTAAATAAATGATTTATAAGCTCTTTAGTTTATTGGTATTTTTTCAGGAAACATAACACTCGACCCTAATATGGTCTAAATTGCATTTCCTTAATTATCATAGTGAATACAATAATATATATTTTTTGTATACAATTCAATATTTTTTTTACTTTTTTACAAAAATAGGGTGGCTAACACATTCGTGACAATTCCAAAACACCGCTCTTTTAGCTGTGTAATTATAAACTAAATCGTATTTACTTTAGGCTGATAAAATATTTTTGTATACAATTTTACTTATTTTTTGTATATTTATTTTTATTCAACTACATTTGACTAACCAAATAAATCAAAGGAATAACCGTAGATCCTATATGAAAAAACAAACCTATATTTGGCTTGTATCGCTGGTCCCGCTACTATCCTCCTGTTCTTCCGAGACGGAAAGAGAAAGTAAGCCAATAAATAACATCCAACTGGAGCACAGCATACTATCGCTATCAAAAGAAGCTACAAAACTCCATGTGCCATGGGATTTACAATATGACCGGATCAACGATGCCATTCTGTTTTCTGAAATCGGAGGAAGTATACGAAGACTGGATACAAAAACAAAAGCTGTTACTTTGGTGGACAGCCTCACCGACGTTTACCACCAGCGCACGTTGGGACTATTGGGAATGGCGCTGTATCAACCCGAACAGCAACAGGCCTATCTTTACCTTTCTTACACCAGCAAAAAGGACAGTCTCATTTTCTCTAATTTATATCGTTACGATTATAATACGACAGGCACGTTGTCAAACCCAAAATTGCTTTTACAGATTCCTGGAAACACGGGACACAACGGTTCCAGGGTTATTGTTTCGACAGACAAAAAAGTGTATTGGGCTACAGGAGATGCCGCAAGTGATACCTTTGCACAAGACAGCACCTCATTAAATGGCAAAATCTTACGCCTCAATCTCGACGGGAGCATCCCAAAAGACAATCCAATTGCAAATAGCTATGTCTATGCATGGGGATTTCGGAACATGCAGGGACTTACCCATGATCCAAAAGGCTTAATTTACACCTCCGAACATGGCGATGCCATCGAGGACGAAATCAACCTGATCCAACCTCTAAAAAATTATGGCTGGCCGCAGATTGAAGGAATGATTGACACGGAAAAGGAAAAAGCTATTGCCAAAAACTCCCCAAGACAGGAGCCCATTAAATCGTGGACCCCAGTCGTTGCACCATCCGGAATGGCGTATTACGGTTCTAATGTTATCCCTGAATGGCAACATAGTCTATTGCTTTCGACTTTAAAAAATCAGTCTTTACGTATCCTAAAATTATCCGCCGATGGTCAACAGATCGTCGATGAGAAAATCCTATTCAAAGATCAACTTGGCCGGCTAAGGTCCGTATTGGCCTTACCCAATGGAGACATTTATTTCTGTTCAAGCAACCGTGACTGGAATCCGCAAAAGGGGTTTCCAAAACCCGATGACGATGTGATCTACCGCCTCCGTATTACCGATAAAGCCTCTGCACCAATGATTAAACCCCTTGCAGCCAACACGGCCAACTCCCCTGCCAAAAGTGGTCAGGCATTATACGAAGCCTATTGCGCATCCTGCCATAAAGCAGATGGAAAAGGACTTACAAATACCTTTCCTCCATTAGCCAATTCATCTCTTGTCAAAGGCGACCCAGCACCGCTATTGCAGGTTATCCTCCATGGACTGAAAGACAAAACAATAAACAACGTCAAATACGAAAGTGCAATGCCATCTTTTTCATTCTTGAAAAATGAAGAGGTCATTGAAATCACCAATTATATTCGCACACACTTTGGAAATTCTGCCCCTAAAATCAATCAACAGCATTTAACCTCATTACGATAAATCTCATGGAAAATAACCTCGAGCCAAAACCCTCTTTATTGAAAAGTTGGCTATCCATCTTGGGTCCCGGCATCATTACCGCCGCCCTGGTTTTCGGGCCCAGCAAAATGACCATCACATCAAAAATGGGTGCAGACTATGGCTTCTCTCTATTATGGGTTGTCGTCGTCGCCATCTTTTTTATGATGGTTTTCACCAATATGGCGGCACGTATCGGTATCGCGAGAGACGAATCTTTACTTGTTTTAATTCGCCAGAAATTTGGTAAAACAACGTCCATCATCATTGGCCTCGGAATCTTCCTCGTTGCAACCTGTTTTCAATCGGGGAATGCGACAGGTGTCTCTATTTCCGTTTCGGAAGCCACGGGGACAAACCCCAAAATATGGATCATCGTTTTTAATGTAATCGGTATCCTACTGTTGTTCTTCAAGTCTTTCTACGCGCTATTGGAAAAGCTTATGCTTGGACTTATCATCCTGATGTTATTTGCCTTTCTTTCCACCGCGATTATGATAAAGACACCCGCACAGGACTTTTTCTCAGGTTTTATTCCCAGCATCCCTCCTTCATCAGTAGGCTTAATAATTGCTTTTACGGCTTCTTGCTTTTCGATTGTGGGTGCATTTTATCAAAGTTATCTTGTTCAATCAAGAAGAAAATTATCGACCAACAAACAGCGTACTGAACGACAGATAATCGGTAGCCGAATAGGTATTATTATTCTTGGCATCATGAGTGCAGCCGTCATGGTCTGTGCGGCAAATACGCTTCATCCCCAAGGGATCAAGTTAAATTCTGCCGCTGAGATGGGCCGTGCACTGGAACCGCTTTTGGGAACCTATGCTTCACACCTCTTTTTTATCGGTCTCTTCGGTGCCTCCTTTTCCTCCTTGATCGGCAATGCCGTATTAGGCGGATCCTTACTGGGCGACACCTTTGGCTTCGGCAACGATCTCAATCACCCTAAAGTGAAACTCTTTATTTCTTTGGTCATGATTTTTGGATCTGCCATCGCGCTTATCTTCGGAAATCTTCCCTTGGAGCTTATTGTTTTTGCGCAAAGCATCACCATTTTTTTAGTCCCCTTTATCGGTATTATCCTCTTTCTGATCGCAAACGACAAAGAAATTATGGGCGCGCTCAGAAACAGCCCCTTAACGCGGTTATGGGCTATACTCGGACTTATATTACTCGTTTTTCTTGCATTTAGTAATCTCTATAATTTAATCAAATAATTCAGACATGGACCATAACAATTTAGCGGAATTGGAACAGCAGCTGCTTGCACCATCATTAGATCTAATTGAAGATATAAAAAAGATACAAGGTGATATCCTTTTCCTAGGTATTGGCGGAAAAATGGGGCCAAGCATGGCAAAGCTAGCCATGCGGGCCATTCAAGCTGCAGGAATAGACAAAAAGGTCATTGGTGTTTCGCGTTTTTCAACCAAAGAACTTCAGCAGGAACTGGAGGATCTAGGCATAAAGACAATCGCCTGCGACCTACTGAATGAGGAAGAACTCAAAAAGATCCCGCAGGTCCCGAATGTCATTTACCTCGCAGGACATAAATTCGGCACCACGGGAAATGAAGATTTTACCTGGGCGATGAATACCTATCTTCCCGGAATGGTGGCTTCTCATTTTCAAGATTCCAACATTGTTGCTTTTTCTTCGGGTAACGTACTTCCATTTGTACCGATAAGCAATGCCGGCGTTTCTGAGGAAAGAACTCCGGAGCCTGTCGGCGAATACGCGCAATCCTGTTTGGGGAGAGAGCGTATATTCGAGTATTTTTCGAAGAAAAACGGTACACCTACCCTGATCTACCGATTGAATTATGCGGTGGATTTTCGCTACGGTGTGCTCGTAGAAATTGCCAAATCGGTCAAAGGGCAGCTCCCGATAGATTTGACAACCGAAAACGTCAACGTCATCTGGCAGGGAGATGCCAACGAAATTGCCTTAAGATCATTACTGCACTGTCAGTCTCCAGCCAAAATACTGAATGTCACGGGACCTGAAATCCTTTCTACACGATGGATCGCAGAGCGGTTTGCCGAGCATTTCAACACCAGGCCGATATTTGTAAATGAACCCGCCGGAACCGCTTTACTAAACAATGCCTCCGAATGCCATCGTTTGTTTGGCTATCCGAAAACAACCATACGCGAAGCGATAGACATTACAGCCAAATGGTTGACCCAAGGCGGCGAACTATGGAATAAGGACACGCATTTTCAAGAACGAAAAGGAAAATTCTAATGAAAACTTTAGACAACAAATTACAACAGTTGCTTTGGGAAGGGACGGTAATTCCGGCACACCCCCTTGCCTTAAATAAGGACCGCAGCATTGACGAGGCACATCAACGGCTCCTGACTCAATATTACATAGCCAGTGGAGCCGGTGGAATCGCCGTAGCTGTACATTCAACCCAATTCGAAATCCGTGACCCCGAGATCAACCTTTTTGAAACTGTATTGAGATGGGCTAGCGAAGAAGTCGAGAAAGCGGAACTCCAACGACCATTTATCAAAATTGCAGGCATCTGCGGTGCCACAGATCAAGCTGAACAGGAGGCAACGACTGCACTTAAATACGGTTATGATATCGGGCTTTTGAGTATGGGCGGCCTGCAGAGCTGGACGGAAAATGCCATATTAGATCGAGTCAGAGCAATAGCAGCCATTATTCCTGTCTTTGGATTCTATCTTCAACCCGCCGTTGGTGGCCGTATTTTCTCCTATTCCTTTTGGCAGCAGTTTGCCGAAATCGACAACGTCGTCGCTATCAAATGTGCGTCGTTCAACCGCTACCAGACATTAGACGTTATGCGTGCTATAGCCAACTCCAGCCGGCGAGATCAAATTGCCATGTACACGGGCAATGATGACAATATTGTCAACGATCTGATGAGCGTGTATAATTTCCCCGTAGCTGGGGAAAACGTCGCCATAGAATTTAAAGGCGGACTATTAGGCCACTGGGCTGTTTGGACGGCAAAAGCTGTTGAACTCCTTCAGGAAATAAAAACATATAAACAGGACCCCAATAACCTCCATGCGAGTCATCTCCTAAGCAAAGCGATTGCTGTAACAGACAGTAATGCAGCTTTTTTTGACCCAGCAAATGCATTCCATGGCTGTATACCAGGCTTACATGAGGTGCTCCGCAGACAAGGCCTGATGAAGGGTATCTGGTGTCTAAACCCCGACGAAAATCTATCCATCGGACAGCAAGAAGAAATTGATCGTGTATATAAAGACTACCCATACTTAAACGACGATGAATTTGTCAAGGAATTTTTAAAATCGAGATCCTAATAATCGCTTCCTTATAGTCGCTTCCTTTTATAAGGTCTCATCACCTGGGCTAGTCATGGCTGACGAGGTGATGGGACCTTTCTTTTTGTTCCAATTCATATTTTACGAATCAATGACCGACTAAGAGAAATAGTATCCAACATGAAATGTTTGATTTTTATAACTTTGCATCATGACAACTTCCGAAAATATTATTGATTTCTATCAACGGGTATTTCGAGAATCCAATTACCCAATTGGCTCCTCGTCCGAACAAATTTCTCATTTTAACGTATTTTCACGTGAGCATTGTCCTTTAAAATCACCTTACAACAGAAAAGATTACTTCAAAATATCCCTCATGATCGGCCAGGGTCAATTGCACTATGGCGATCAATGGATCCCTATTGACCGTCCCGCACTTGTATTTTCAAGTCCGCTCGTTCCCTACTCTTGGGAAACAGACAATCCGGATCAAAAGGGATGGTTCTGTCTTTTTACACAAAAATTCATTCAGGAAGACAAACATTATAACCATAACATTCTCGAAAGTCATTTTTTCAACCCAAGTGGTAGCCCGGTCTATTTCTTAACGAACGAGCAGGTCGATCTTTTCGATCACATTTTTCAGCGTATGAATACGGAACTACGATCTGATTTTCCGTTCAAATATGAAATTATCCGAAATCAGTTACAATTACTCGTTTTAGAAACGTTAAAACTAGCGCCAAATGAGGGTATATCACCTTACCAAAACGCAAATCAGCGTATTTCCCATCTTTTCCTAGAACTATTGGAACGTCAATTTCCGATTGACACAGAAAATTTACTTCGTTTTAAAAATGCAACGGATTACGCGCAACAGCTCAACATCCATGTCAATTCGCTAAACAGGGCTTTGAAACAAAATACAGGAAAAACTACGCAAGAACTCATCGCACTGCGCATCACACAGGAAGCAAAAGCACTGCTTCAACATAGCAGCTGGAACATCAATGAAATCGCTTATGCCTTAGGTTTTGAAGAACCGGCGAACTTCAGTAATTATTTCAAAAAACATGCTGGTGTACCACCTTTAGCCTTCCGCAATAAGTCTGTTTGATTTTCACAATAATTTGTTTGAATTCTATATCTTTCGAAACAGGCAATGAAGCTACTTTTGTCGACATCATATTTACAGGGCCAAGGAGAAAAAGTGGCTGGCAACGTAAACGTCCATAGAGACGGGTAATTTAAAAAATTAAAGGATGGAAAAAAACACTAAACCACAGCAATCTTTTATCCCGACGATACTAGCATTTGCACTTGTTCCGATTACGGGACTTGCCACCGACATTTATCTTCCGTCAATGCCACAAATGGCACAGGAGCTTGGCTTGAACGAAAGCAAAATCCAGTTAACACTTTCGCTTTTTCTAATCAGCTATGGTGTTGCTCAATTCTTTACAGGAGCATTAGTTGACGCTTGGGGAAGATATCGCATCAACCTGATATCTCTTTTCCTTTTCATTGTCAGTTTCTGGATCACAGCAAGCACGCAAGATATTTGGGTTATTTACCTGATGCGCATCCTTCAGGGAATCTTATCGGCATTTGTGGTCATATCAAAACGAGCCTATTTTGTGGATGTCTATGAAGGCGAGCAGCGCAAACACTACCTCAGCATTATGACCATCGTCTGGTCGATCGGGCCGATTGTCGCTCCTTTTATTGGCGGCTACCTCCAAACACAATTTGGTTGGCGTTCTAACTTTATGGTTCTGGCCGTTTACAGTGCCGTACTTTTCATCCTTGAACTGATCTTTTCCGGCGAAACAATCAAACAGAAAAAACCACTCCATATCAACTACCTGATCGGCGAATTTAAAATGATGCTTAAAAGCAACGATTTTACGTTCGGTATACTCATGTGCGGCATATCCTACGGTCTCGTCATGTTCTACAATCTCAGTGGTCCTTTTTTTATTGAACATCAACTGGGATATAGTGCGATTACAACCGGCTATACCTCACTTATTATGGGCTTAGCTTGGATGTGTGGTGGTTTTATTGGTAAAGCCCTTATTAAAAGAGCCTTGGTTCCAAAGTTGAGAATCGCCAATTTTATTCAGATCAGTCTGATTGTCTGTATGCTGATCGTTTCACCTTACCTGTCAAACCTATATACATTAACATTTTTCGCATTTGCTGTACATTGCACTGCAGGATTTATCTTTAACAATTATTTCAGCTACTGTTTAGGTAGGTTTCCATTGTCGGCAGGTATTGCCGGTGGATTGGTTGGCGGAATTACCTACCTCCTTACTTCTTCACTCAGTTACATCACCGTAAGCTTGGTAAACCCTTCTTCGCAGTTTCAAATTGGATTAGGTTATGGCATATTTGCGCTGTTGGGATTGACCATTTTATACGTTATTCATAAGCTGGTCAAAAGCGTATAAGCTATGCGCTGGTTCTTCCAGCGACAGCGCAACAACATCCTGTAGCTGACCAGCCACAAAACAGTTTTTAAAAGGTGAATTATTTTTAAAATAGTATTAAAAACAACTATATTTGTAGCATCATAATTTAGGTTTATAATTGGTTATTGAAGGTTTTCATTCTCCCCGTTTGAAAACCTTTTTTTTTTGCCTGCAAAAAAAACTTCGGTCTGCTTTTAGGGCTGCTTATGCTTACCAAATTAGGAAGACCTTTGCTTATTTTTTAATTGCTGCTTTCCTTGATACCGAATTTTTCAACATAGGTACGTGGACTCTCCTTATAGAATTTCTTAAATGTTTTGCTAAAATACTTTGGATCATTGAACCCGACCTGATAAGCCACTTCACTGATACTCAAACCAGTATCGTTCACTAAAATATAGGCTGCTTTCTTAAGACGTACCATATTAATAAATTCAACCAAATTCAGTCCTGTTTGCTGCTTAATCTTGCGGTACAAAACAGAGCGGCTCACGCCGATGGCTTTTGTAAGATCCTGCACTCCAAAATCTTCACAGCCCAGATTTTCTTCGACAACCTTCAATACCTGATCCAAGAAACGAGTTCTTTCAGGCAGATCTGTTCCCTGTGCTCCAAGAAGATAATTCTGCACAAATTTTTCCTCCAATCGTTTCCGCGTCTGTATGATGTTTGAAATTTTCTGAATGAGATGCGGCATGCTGAAGGGCTTGGTAATGTAATCATCTGTACCGATTTCAAACGCCTCTGTGATATAAGGATCAGCTGTACGGGCTGTCAAAAGAATCACAGGAATATGATTTGAACTACTATCGTTTTTAATCTGCTGCAAAAGTGTGATTCCATCACAGTTGGGCATCGTTACATCTGAAATGATAATATCGGGCTGTCTTGCTTGCACCAATTCCAGCGCCTCAATACCATCATTAGCTTCTAAAACAATATATTTTTTTCGTAAGTTTTCACATAGAAAACAACGAAGCTCCACATTGTCCTCGGCAACAAGTATGATTGGCTTATCTTCATCCGATACAGAAGGCTCTATTTCTGTTTTTATAGCATCCACATGTGGCATATCGGCATCTGTAGGGTCTGAGCATACCGTCGCTACAGTACCGTCTAAAACCATGAGTTCTTCGATGCGGACATTCCCTTGTGGCAGGCTGATCCGAAATACTGTATTGAAGTCTGCCGGCTCCTGTGCCATATTACTTTCAACAGTGAGTTTTCCGCCGTGCAGATGTATGATCGAACGACAAAGTGCCAAACCTATTCCGCCATTGGTAGCCGACAGGCCTTTTGCATTGGCCTGATAAAATTGTTCAAATACAAAAGGTATATCTTTGGCTGGGATTCCACGCCCAGAATCCCAAACGGAAACAAGCAATTTCTCCAACTCGCCTTCCCCTTCTAGCTCAACCTGTATCTTTATTTTACCCCCCTTGTCCGTAAATTTAAACGCATTATAAATCAAATTGACAAGGACTTTTTCAAATTGCTCCGGATCAAAACCTCCAACATAATCAGGGCTTACCTTATTATCCAGGAAAAACTGAATATTATTTTTCTCGGCAATAAAGTAAAAATTCTGGCGAATGTTTTCCAAATACGTAGCAACATGAACCTTTTGGCAAAACAATTTCATCTTTCCGCCTTCATGTTTTCTGAAATCAAGCAGCTGATTAACCAGATTCATCAAGCGATCCGCATTTCTTGTTGCATAACCGAGGTGCTCCTGTGCATATGCTGAAAGCGAGCGATCGTCTTTTAATTGATTTAACGGTCCAATAATTAATGACAATGGCGTACGGAATTCATGGGAGATATTGGTAAAGAAATTCAGTTTTGCTTCATGAAGCTCCTCCTGTTTTTCCGAATCTATTTTCCGAATCAAAAGGTCTTGTTTCAATTTGTTTCTACCGTGGAAAAATCGGATAACCAAAAAACTGGCCGCAGCAAAAAGAAGAAAATAGCCGCTATAAGCCCACCATGTCCTCCATGGCGCTGGCAGCACTTTAATCTTCAAGACCGTTGCTTTTTCGTTCCATACCCCGTCGTTGTTGGCCCCTTTTACCCAAAGCTCGTAAGTACCGGGGTCTAAATTGGTATAAGTAGCCACGGGATTGCTCACATAATTCCAGTCTTGGTCAAAGCCTTTTAGATAATAAGCATATTGATTTTTCTCCGGATGAACATAATTCAATACACTGAATTCCAAACTAAAAACATTTTGATTGTGATCAAGAATTAATTCATCCATCATGGATATATCTTTAGGGATAACACCATCGAGGCCCGGAAGAACTGTTTTATTGAATAATTTCAATTCCGTAAACTGAATGGGGGGAATGTAATTATTGACACTTAAACTATCCGGATTAAATAGGGTGAAGCCCGAGAAGCTTCCAAAGGCAAGTTTTCCATCCCGCAACATTGCTGCTGCATTTTGAATATACTCGTTACCCGGAAGACCATCGATCTTCGTATAGGTTCGTACATGACCAGATAGGGGATCGAAACAAGAAATCCCTGTATTTGTGCTCAACCACAATTTGTTTTTCAGATCACTTAGAATAGCAAAAACATTGTTGATCGGCAATCCGTTTCGCTCATTAAACCTTTTGAATGCTTTCTTCTCTGGAAGATAAAGATTCAGCCCGCCCATATACGTACCGATCCAAATATGTCCTTTCCGATCTTCATGGATACTCACAATATCATTTCCGCTAATTGAAAGGGAATCCTTCTTGTCATTTAGAAAAGAAACAAATTTATCGGTCCCTGCTAATTTTAGATTTAAACCATTTGAAGTACCAATCCATAGATTACCTTTTGAATCCTCTAGTAAAGCGCGCACCATATTGGAACTCAACTGCTTTCTTGCAACGTTAAATGTCTGGAAAGTTCCTACTTTCTGGTTTTTACGAAGTACCTGTAGTCCTCCGCCGAAAGTACCAATCCAAATATCGCCATTACGATCCTCTAAGATCGCATACACATTATTATTTGCCAGGCCATTACTTACATTGGGATCGAAACGAAAATGTTCATAGCCTTGCTGCCCCTTTCGTCTTAAATTCAACCCACCATCATAAGTACCTACCCATAAATTCCCTTCCTTATCCAAACAGATAGACTTCACATTATTATGACTTAGGCCATTCAGGTTATTTTTATCGTGACGTTCACTAAAAAAAGAATTCGTACGCCGATTAAAATAATTCAATCCTCCACCCTCAGTTCCAATCACCAGTTCTCCCATAGCATTTTCAACAAATGCACTCACCACATTGTAACTTAAGCTATTGCGTTTAGATTGATGGGTGAAATTCTGAAAATTAGGAATATCCTTGTCATAAATATTAATCCCTCCAAAGTAGGTTCCAATCCAAATAGATCCCCGCTTATCTTGAAATATAGGGCGAATGGAATTATTGCTTAAGCTATTTGGATTTCCGTCGTCTGCCTGGATAAAAAGTAATTTTCCGTTTTGATAAACATATAGGCCATTGAATGTTCCAATCCAAATCTTTCCATCATCTGTTTTTTTTAAGGACCGCACATCTTGATTGGCCAAACCTGTATGATTGCCCTCTTCGGTTAACGAGGATATTTCGTCTGTATTCTCATTGATAATCCGAATACCATTATATTTTGTACCTACCCAAAATATACCTGGACTAACCTCCAAAACCGCCTGAAACCGTTGATTAACCTTATTATCTACCGATTTCTCTTTGAAGTAAGTCCGTAGCACCTTTAAGCTATTTCCATCTTTCGATGCGGCTTGCATGAGTACAATGGCATCATCGGTACAAAACCATAATCGCTTGCGGCGATCCTCATACATGGTTCGAAAATTACGATAGTATTCTTTTCCCTGGCTTCTTTCAACGGTAATCTCATTGAAGACCAATTCCGCTTCAGGATGCCGGCCCTCTTTAATCTTGTACAAGCCTATATTTGTTGCAATCCAAATCTTTCCATTGGAATCCTGAAAAATCTGGTGAACGTTGACATCCATTTTTCCACTGCTACTCTCTACCGTAGGTAATGGTATACGGATAAAATTGTCTGATTCTCGATTGTATAAATTCAGACCTGTCATTGTCCCTATCCAAAGCCGCCTTTTGTTATCTTCCGTAATCGCTTGAATAAAGTTGTGCTCTAAGGAAAGGCTATCTTGCGGATTACTGCGATAAATCGTAAACTTTCGGGCGTCGTATTTATTTAAGCCATCACGGGTACCGATCCACATAAAACCCAAATGATCTTGGGCTATCGCGAAAACGCTGCCTTGAGACAAACCTTCGTTGACATCCAAGTGTAAAAAACGATAGTTTTTTTCCTGCGCATGCAAAACAGAAATTAAAGCTAACGCACAGCAAAAACAGCGCATAAAAACACGTAATGGCATCATAAGGTATATAATTGAAATGGATGATAAAAATAATCATTCCATTGAATAAATACGAACAAGAATCACTTTAATCGATCTTTTAATTGTTGCTCATAAAGTGAGCCTATCGACATTATGCTGTTTTGATTTTCCCAGTAACCAGCATTTCTATTTTTCAATCTTCCAGCTACTTTTTCTCCCTTTACTCCTATGGCAAAATTTTGTCCGGAAGCCCAGGGTCGTTGTACTGCGGCACTTTTGACCGTACAATTCCATAAGACTTGTGTCACCCCGGCCCAGCCATGTCCACTTCCCCAGTTACCCCGGTCTTGAACATTAATTTCACCATCCGTTACGATTTGATCGTATAAGGTTCCAACAGCCCATCGATGATGTGGACCGATATCCGCATGTGTTCGCTCCGCGCTAGAAAGGCTAAAAACGTTTGGACCGAGGGTCCTAGCCCCTGTTACGTAATCATGGCGTCCTTCCGTGGTATAAAGTTCTTTAAATAAATTAAGCTGACCGTCATTATTGAATGAATACCTTCGGCCACCTGTAATTTGAGATTTTCCATCCAGACACCGCGACTTCATTACTGTAATCTGTTTGGCAAAGGCGCCAAGGCTCACCGCTGCATAGCCAAAATAACGCGCGGTGATATTGCGCACCCAACCATTCGCTATTTTATCCATATCAATTGCAATCCAGCCGTGGTTTTCGTCTTCATCACTTACAAAATCGGATTCGAAACGTATATTTTCGATTCCAACTTCACTTATACGTCCGTCAAAGGTGTAAGGAATGACAGCCACTTTTCCATACCTCGGATCAATCGCCATTACCAAGGGATTATCAAAAAATACAGAGTCACCTTTAATGGCCAAAATAGTACGTTCAAAATTTAGCTTATATTCCCGCGCGGTCCATTGTTTCGTCCCTTCTCTTTTTTCAATTTGGTTCATTCGAAGCGCTTCGATCCAGGCGTCGTTCATCTCATACGAGAGCAGTACCTGCTCGCCCACTTTCCTTTCCTTCGCATGATCGATTAGGACATATTTAGCCCCTACAGGTCCATACCCATTCTTAACAAACTGTTTTCTAGCCTGGTCCACTGAATAACTACCTGTACCTGAAATCTTCAATAAGCTCCGTTGGTGCTGGCCTGTGGCTTTAAGCAGGGTTTGCCCTATAGCATCGCCCTCCCCCCTCAACACGACACCGCTGGCATGAATTTCCAGGCTTCCAGGTATATTGTACAGGCCTTTTTTCAGCAAAATAGCACCTCTATAACCGTTTTTATCAAGTGGTTTTGCAGATACAGCATCGATAGCCTGCTGTATAATTTCTTGATCATCGCCATTTACGCTGGGTTTTACTGTAATCACAACAGGAACATTGGGCAGCTTTTGATCACCTTGGTGATAGCCCACATGACTAAAGTCGGGGATTACATTTCCCTGTGCATCTGGAAAATAGATCAATTGTCCCGTTGGATTTTTCCGAACCAGATCCGATTGAACTTTTCCGGACTGTAGATCTTCTTGCCGATGCAGTGCTTCCAAAAAGTAATAATCGGCATAACTCAATGGTTTATCCACTTCTGTATTGGAAGGTTTCGATCCTGTACTGTGTAATAATATAAAACCTCTGCTTTTATTTGGTGGCGACATGTAATTGTCTATCAGGTTAGCCAATATGGTCTGCGCTTTTGCACGATAATCTTTTCCTTGGTTGCTATACGTGCTTAATTCCAACAGCCCCGACGCTATGACTGCCGCTGCCGACACATCCCGTGGTTCATTTGGAATATTAGGCGCATCGAAATCCCAGTAAGGGATCAAGTCTTTCGGCATATTGGGATGTGCAAACAGCCACTGCGCAACTTTTTCGGCTTGCTGCAGATATTTCGGATCTCCTGTTTCTCTGTAACACATCGTATAGCCATACAGTGCCCAGGCTTCACCTCGCGACCATGTCGATTCATCACTTAAGCCCTGATGGGTGTTTTTATGCTGTACAGCTCCTGTTTTCGGATTGTAGTCTATTACATGATAGGTGCTGTAATCTGGCCTAAAATGATTTTTTAGCGTTGTATTGGCGTGGCTCACCGCAATATGATAATAAGTAGAATCTCCAGTGAGTTTGGTTGCTTCAAACAGCAATTCTAGATTGAGCATATTATCGATGATGACCGGAAAATCCCAGCGATGGCTATTGTGATCCCACGAACGTATACAGCCGACTGTCGGATTGAAGCGGGTTGCCAGCGTTTTGGCTGCCTGAACAAGCACCTCCCGGTACTGTGGATTTGCGGTTAACCGATAACCGTTTCCTACACTACAGTAGACCTTAAAGCCCATGTCATGGGTCTTTCCATTAAATTGCTCCGCTTCGATCGACCTTGTCGTTTCTGAAGCAAGATCCCTCCATTTTTGTTTTCCCGATTTTTCGTAGAGATACCACAGGACACCAGGGAAAAAACCACTGGTCCAGTCCCCCCTTTTCACGGCAACAAGCTCGTTATCTGAGGAAAGCGTACGTGGCGACACCAAGGATGAATCACTTTTTTTCAAGAGCTGCAATTCTTTATAAAGTAGCTGAGCTTGTTGATCTGCGAGCCCCCAAGCTTTTTGCAGCTGCTTTGTGCCCTGTGCCTCAACATGTTGAAAAGCACACAAAATTCCAGTCAAAAAGAGTGCTTTGGCAATAGATGACCTTTTTAAATTTCGAAAGCGCAAAAAGAGGGTATATCTTCGCAAAGACGTCGCATTAACATTCATGTTATCTGTAGGTTTTTAAGGTGAAATGGTTAAGTTATTTTATAAGGGGGCTAGGAAAATCAAAGCCATATAATTGGGTTGCGAATGGGTAAATTTCGAATAACCTCTTCTTGTTCGGGTGCATGATCAAGCTTTTCCCAAAGCTGCAGATAGTCTTTATTCTGGAAAGCCACTGCCGAAAAGACAAGTGCCGGATGTGCAATTGGCCATTGATCCCAATACATGACATCTTGCTGATAAGGCCATTTTTCTTTAGCGGCAATATAGGGGACCATAAAATCAATCCCCGTTTTTATGGTCCGCCCATCAGACAATGTATACTGCCAAAGGGAGGTATTGGTCTTGGACAAAATCTGGCAGATCATGGTCATCGCATCCAGATTAAACAACGCGTATCCATAAGGTTTTGTCCGCTGCAATTCTCTCGGGAAGCTTCCATTAGCTTCCATTTGATTCGGCAGCAGCACATGCGCATAACGATCTGCACATGTATTGAGTAATACAGTATCTTGCACTAAACTCGAAAATGCGGCTACCTGCATCACCCAACATGTACCATGGTTGTTGGCGGCATTCATTTCATCGATTCCATATTGATGCGTTGTAAGCCAGCGTAAATAAGCCGCAAACCAACGATGTATGGCATCCTTAGCTGCCTGTGGAAAATTGGGGTCATTTTCAAATATCTTTACGCCCTGTGCAACTTCCATCAGATGAATGGTATCAATAATACCTATTCCGCGCCCTGTAAAATGCCCTTGTATAGCCTGTGCATAAAGAAGATTCGGATTCATCATCGTTTCTGCATCAACGAACCAAGCCTTTAAATGACGAAGTGCCTGCTGTACATATTTTTTATCCGGATTCAAACGATAGGCTGAGGCCAGTGCACCCACGATTCGGCTGAAGCGGATCATTGCTTTACGATGTTCAACGAAATTGGCCGGATTAGTCATCCCATCCCGTTGGATATAGGGCGCAGCTGGATCTTTGGGATCGGGCCACCAATAATCGCCTTCAGAATAAAAATCATGAATACCCCCGGCACTCCGGACCGCGCTATATGCTGTCACCGTCAATGGTTTCTGCTTCATCGCCCATTTGGACTGCTTTAGGATAACAGGACGCAGCGTCTGGATGATCTCCTGCTCAAAAACACCTTTCTTAATTTTTGCCTTCAAAAATAAGGGGGAAATTGCGATCCCAAGAAGACAGCCCATGATGCGAACAATTGATTTTGATTTCATTTTTCCTGGATTTTGATTTATAGCGGAACAATACGATACCGTTTACCTTTTATCGTCTCAAATTGAACTTCGAACGTTTTCGTAGCTGCTAACGATGGCAATTTGGACGGATCAGCGATCGTATACGGTAGTTGTTCCGGTTTATATAATAGCGTGTTGTCTGTGACAGCTGCCTGATTTGATTCGATGCCGACAACTTTAACGGGTAAAGGTGTACGCAAACGACAAACACCTCCAATATTGGATACGATCATTGCTTCGGTCAATACGTTATTTTTCCAGGCAATGTCTACGGTAAAGTTTCCCCTGGCCTTAATTCCTTTAATCGTCCCAGCAGACCATTCATCAGGTAGAGCCGGCAATAAATGAACAGCACCATCGTGACTTTGCAGCAACATTTCAGTCATTCCGGCCGTAGCACCAAAATTACCGTCAATTTGAAAAGGTGGGTGTGCATCAAATAAATTCGGATAAGCTCCACCACCGCTCATCTGAGCACGATCCAATTTAGGATCGATAAAATTTAAGGCATCCTTGAGGATTTTATAGGCATGATTTCCATCCTGAAGCCTCGCCCACCAATTTGTCTTCCAGGCCATCGACCAGCCGGTACTGACATCGCCCCTCAAAAGCAATGAACGCTTGGCGGCCGCAGCCAAAGCCTTGTTTTCCGCAAGGCTGATCTGATTGCCCGGGTATAAACCAAATAAGTGGGAAATATGCCGATGCTGATCTTTTGGATCATCCCAATCTTTAAACCACTCTTGTAATTGTCCATATTGGCCCACCTGATAGGGATAAAGCTTTTCCTTCGCTTCTTCTAGAGCCGATTTAAATTCAGGATCAATACCCAATATCGTACATGAACGAATAACAGCTGTAAAAAGCTCACGAATGATCGCCATATCCATGGTAGAGGCCATAGTCAATTGATATTCTTTACCTGCTATTTTAATTGTATTTTCAGGTGAAGTGGAAGGATTGGTCACGAGATATTTATTTCCAGGATCAGCAATCAGCCATTGCAGCATAAATTGGGCCGCCCCTTTCATCAATGGGTAGGCCTTCTCCTTCAAGAAAGTTTTGTCACCCGTAAAACGATAGTGTTCCCATAGATGTGTGCTTAACCAGGCACCTGCCATAGGCCATGCCGACCAGCGTGGCATTCCTTTGGGGTCCCAATCATATCCGCCCGGAGGGGAAGTTTTGGCCCATAGATCGGAATTATGATGCACAACCCAGCCCTTATCGATATGATAATTTACCGATGCTGTTTTAGCCCCGTTGATCGCCAGCTCATCCATAAAATCAAACAAAGGCTGATGACATTCTGCAAGATTGGTATTTTCCGCAAGCCAATAATTCATTTCTGTATTGATATTGTTCGTATAATTACTTCCCCACGGTGGCTGCACATGATCATTCCAGATCCCCTGTAAATTTGCAGGCCTTCCTCCTTGTCTGGAACTGGCAATCAATAAGTAGCGTCCAAAATGATAATACAGCGTCAGAAGTCCCAAATCGGCCGGTCCTTTGGAAAACTGCATGACACGCTGGTCTGTAGGTAATTTATCATGTGCAGAAGTACCGGTCAGCGCAAAGGCTACACGATTGAATAGCCTTTGATAATCCCTTTGATGGTTTGCAAGTAAGGTATGAAAATTCTTTTTGGAGACCGTATTCATGCGTTTTTTTGCGAGCAGCGTGGCATCTTTACCTTCCTGACTCGGAGACTTATCAAAACCGTTAAAGCTTGTCGCTTCTGTCAAAAATAAAATCACCTCATCAGCGCCTATAATTTTAAGCTTATCCTGCTCTTTTTTCACTACACCACCGGTAGTTTTTACACTGACCTGCATCGCAAAGGTCATCCCTTTTCCGCCAACACTATCGTACAGCACCTGTTGGGGTTCATAATCCCTATTGGCGACAAAACTCGGCGCCTTACCCTGAAGGGTCAGTTGATTATCCCCTTGGGTCGAAACGCTATATCGGAGCTTACTGGTCAAAGAAAGATCCAAGGTAATTGATTTTTTCTTGTCCGCTTTCAATCGAACCACCAATGCTTTATCCGGAAAGCTGACAAAACTTTCCCTTTGGTATCGAACACCTTGATACGAATAGCTCACCTGATTGATCGCTCGTTCAAGATCCAGCTCCCGTTTATAATCTTTGACCTTTTTTTCGTCCTGATGAAAATCCAACCATAAATCGCCCATAGGTAGATACCGAGCAGAATAAGGTCCTTGCATTTTCTTCCAAAGAACTGCTGCGTCCTCATATTTTCCAGCAAAGATGGCTTGTCGCACCTGGGGTAAAACCTGCGGGCCGTTTGGATTATTGCCCGCATCGGGTTCACCCGACCACAGCGTATTATCGTTAATTTGAAACCTATCTCTACTTAGCCCTCCAAAGACCATCGCTCCTGTTGTGCCATTTCCAAGTGGCAGTGCTTCTTCCCACAGTGAGGCCGGCTGATTATACCAAAGCTTCAGCTGCGGCGAATTGCTTTGTGCACGGCATGGAGCAATCGTCCCCAGGAGGCCAAGCAGTAAAAAGAAGTTCAAATGATTCGTTGCTTTTAACATCTTGTACTATTTTTCTATTGTTAACAAGGTACTCTTTGATCCTTCCATCCTGCCTGATACCACGGCTGTTCCCGAAGGCAGTCGAAGTTTAATCAATGCACGACCATTGTAGGCCTGTACTTTTTTCGACCCCGTAGAAGTGCCTTGATCGACGATCAACTGACCATCGCCGGTTGAACCAAAATAGATCCAGTCCTTTGCATCGAGACAGGGGGTATTGGTATCGTCCACAATTTGGGCTTGCACAGTGATTACTTCGCCTTCCGCAGCAATCTGTTCGACAAGTAATTTGGCAGGTTTACCCCATTTTTTTGTCTGATACTGCTGTTCAATTTCATCCACTAGAATTTCCCGTCCGTTTTTCGCGACAGCTTTAATCTGATTGTTTCCTTCGTTCAGTTTCACCATCCAGCGCAAACCTGCCGCTGGAAAATCTTGGCTATTCCTTTTCTTTAATCCTTGACTTTCTCCATTGACAAAAAGCTCAACCTCACTGGCATTGGAATATACCTTTATCATTTTCGACTCCTCTTTTTCACCCCAACGGATCGGCCAAGTATGGCCATAAATATGCAGCATTGGTTTCGCTGTCCAATACGACTGGAATACGTAGTACGATTCTTTTTTGGTAAAATCCCGTTCAACAACACCCTTCTGATTGACATAAGGCACAGGATTGTCTGGTCGGACCGGAGTTGAAAAATCTTTAAATGGCCAATAGGCTGTTCCCGTGAGCCAAGGCATTGTTTCTTGTTCCTTTAAGTGCCAATCGATGAGATTACAGATGTAGCTTTCACTCCAATCGCCATCTTTAGAAACCCGTGCTGCACCACCAATGAGCGACGCATCGCCTGCCCGTTCATCTGTTGTGCCATCACCTTTGATTTTAGCTAAAGCGCGATCAGGGTCTTCTGCATGTCGTCTTGCATGACTATCCCCGCCCCACTCCACATGAAGGAAATGTTTTACCTTTTTCATTTCTTCTTCGGACGCTGTTTTATAGTCGGTATAAACACCTCTATACCAACCCGCCCAAATGGAGGGCGAATAAACATCAACAATATCTTTACAGAAATCACAACGTCGTATTGCTGTTTTCCGACTCGGGTCCAATTGATGAGCTAAATCATTGAGTTCACTCATATAAGCCCTTATCTTTGCCTGATCAAACTCCGTAAAATCACCGGGCCAATCATTTTCATTACCAAGCCCCCAGATAATGACCGATGGATGATTATAATGCTGTTCAATCATATGGGTTAACATCCGTTTTCCCTGAAGTTGATAGACCTCACCACCTAATCCACCTCTGCACCATGGAATCTCTTCCCAAACCAAAATGCCCAGACTATCACAGGCCTCAAGCACTTTACGACTCTGCTGATAATGTCCCAAGCGTATAAAGTTTACGCCCATCTCTTTCATCAGTGTCATCTCTTGTAGAATCTGATCGTCAGTCATTGCTGCAGCAACGCCGGCATGGTCTTCATGACGATGGGTACCACGAAGCAAAAGCCTTTTCCCGTTCAGCAGAAAAGGACCTTTTTCTTTAAACGCTACATGTCTAAAGCCAAAGACACTCTCTTCTTTAAATACTTGTCCATTGCTTTTGATTGTCGTAACTAAACGGTATAAAGCCGGTTGATCAGGACTCCAAAGCTGTGGCTTCTTGACCAGGAATTGTCCAAATTCAAGATTCAACGTCCCCCTATTTACCTGTGGTTGCTGGGTTTGCACGATTTTTCCAGCAGGGTCATAGAGCTGCGTTTCGACTTCAAAATTTGTCTGAGCCGAAAATGGCATCAACCGTCCGCGGACGTTGACCACTCCCTGCTTACCATCGGCCCCTACTGACGCCTCAACAAACACACGCTCCAAAGCTGTCTGCGGAACATATTTCAGGTTTAGATGTCTGTAAATACCTCCATAGACGTTAAAATCAGACAGATCAGAAGGGATCATTTCGAGATCACGTGAATTATCCACACGAATTGAAAGCGGTATTTTGCCCTTAAACTGTTTTTTAAAAGCGGCTGTTTTTTTAAACTTTTCAACGGCATCTGTAATGTCCACAGTCCATTCGTCGTATCCGCCAACGTGCTCCCCAACTTTATTTGTATGGATATAAACAGCTGTCTTTTGTCCGGCTCCTTCAAAATGAAGAAGGGTGTGACCATTTAAATAGGGGTTATCGATCTCCAGCGATTTTCTGTACCAGCTTGGCCCCTGATAATAATTTATAGCTGGATCAACAGCGTCCAGCGCATTATAACAGTGCGGCAGATTTATCTGCTCCCAAAGTGGAACAGACTCGGGATTACCGGCTCCCACCGGTCTTACAGCTTCCCAGATTCCCCCCAGATCGCTCTTTAAGAAATCCCAGCCTTGATCAATCCGCTTAACTTCCTGAGCGTGGAGCTGAGCAACTCCAAAAGTCAACAACAACGCAATTATTTTATTCAATCTACTTTTCTTCATTATGCTATTTTAGTATCTGCTTTTCATCTTATCGGCCTTACTCGTCCAAAGCCCCAGTTTTCATGTTTTTTGCTCCGGCCCCTTTTTCGCGCTTAAATTTGCCAGCCACTTCAATCTTAATCACTGTAGCAACAGCATCAATGGTCTGCTCAGGCACGGCAATCTGAATACCATTGGCATTCGATTTTACCTTTAACACTTGATTATTGGCTAAAAGACTAGCTTTTAAAACTTTATTTTCAATCGGAAGTTCAACTATGCCATTTTTTGGCCAGTCAAATACGGAGACATACAAATAAGTCCGCTTTCCATCTTCCTTCATGGTACATCTCCCCCATTCAAATGGCTGTAAAGGACTACTCTTGGTCGCGTAGACTGCTTCACTATTGGCTTTCATCCATTTGCCAATTACAGCCAAACGTTCTATACTCTCCTGTGGAAAGGATCCATCGGGTTTTGGACCAACGTTCAACAAGTAATTTCCACCTTTGGAAGCAATATCAACGAGATTGCGGATCAAGGTTTCGGCAGACTTCCATTTATGATCTGATGTACGGTAGCCCCAAGTGCCATTCATGGTCATACAAGTTTCCCAATGTTTGCCTTCGAGTTCACTCCAATCTGGAATTTTTTGCTCCGGCGTTTTGGTATCGCCGGGGAAATTAGGCCGTTTCAATCGATCATTTGTGATAATATTGGGTTGTAATGCCAATTGGTCCTGAAGCATATTTGCGGCTTCGTCGGTCATATTGGTTGGTGTATCCCACCATAGCACAGCAATATCCCCATAGTTACTCAACAATTCTTTGACCTGAGGCACAGATACGTTTTTGATATAGTCATTAAAACTCGCTGTTTCTTGTTTGGGATCCCAATGGCCATGATGTGCTAGTGTGTAATCATCTATGCGGGTTGAATCTGGATTAGGCCAGCCTTCTCGCATTAATTTACGAGCAGCCGATCCACCAGGGTTATTCCAATCCTGTGCCTGTGAGTAATAAAAGCCAAGTTTCAGGCCATATTTTCGGCAGGCTTCGGCCAAAGGTTTCAAAACATCTTTACCGTAGGGCGTCGCATCCACCATATTCCACTTACTCGCTGTTGTTTCAAAGAGCGCAAAACCATCGTGGTGTTTGGCCGTGATAATCAAATATTTCATCCCGGCATCTTTCGCCATGCGTACCCATTCGTCTGCATTATACTGTGTGGGATTAAATTGTTTTGCCATCGCCTGATATTCATCAACCGGAATTTTAGAGCGGTTCATAATCCATTCTGCTCCACCACGTGCCTGTTCGTGCCCCTTATAAACACCGCCAAACTGCGCATATACTCCCCAATGGATAAACATGCCAAACCGGGCTTCCTCCCACCATTTCATGCGTACACTATCGGGCAAGCGGTTCACTTGCGCAGTCAATGATCCCCTACCTATCACCATGATGAGGACAATTGACAAGAACATATTATATATAGCTTTCATACCTGAATTTTTCTTTTTCTTAATTTAGAAACCTGGTGTTTGCTTAAAATTGTCATTGCCTAAACTTTTGGCCATATCTACCTCAGATTGAGGTACTGGCCATAAGGTATCTCTTGCCATGAATAACCGTGAAGCTCCATCGGGATCCTTGGTTTTATCCATCACCTCTTTGATCATCCCCCAGCGTTTCAAGTCAAAATAACGTTGCCCTTCCAAAGCCAATTCAATCCTCCGTTCATGACGGATAATATCGCGGAATTCATTTTTTGTCAAGGAACCGCTAAACTCTAAGAGCGGCATTTTCACATCAGCCCTGGATCTTACCTTATTCAACGCGTCTACAGCTGTCTGATCAGGCCCGGCACTTTCATTTTTCGCTTCTGCGTACATCAATAAAATATCTGCATAACGTAAGAATACCCAATCCTGATCACTTTGTGTCGCGTAACTGGTTGGCCATTTCGATTCGTTGATATATTTTCTCGGTAAAAAACCACCCAAAACCCCTTCGGCAACCGGATCAAAAGCTGAAGATGCAGTGGTACCTCTCCATACACCGCGGTACATGATTGTCGACTTCAACCGTGGATCTCTATTTTCGTAAGGATTTTTAGCATCGTAAACCGTCGATTCCTTAATATCTTTTCCATCGATGGCATAATAAGAATCCACCAGATACCCCAACGGTTGTATTGTCTTCAGATAAGAATACATCATATCTGCTGGGCTATACATATTGGGCGGTAAAAATCGAGCGGAGAACATGATTTCGGGATTGTTATTTTGTCCAGGTTTTCGGAACAGATCACGGTAACCACCCTGATAGATCGAAAACTTGTTTTCATCCATAACAATCTTCGCTGTTGCCGCTGCCTCGGCCCATTTTTTTGCAGTCAACAACACCTTTGTTTTGTAGCCTAATGCAGCTCCCCTCACAGCATGCCCCTTATATCCTGTATTTGGCAGTTTTTCACTCGCGTAATCTAAATCTGCTAAAATCGCTTCGATAACGTTGGTTTTAGGTGTTCTACCCAACCGAATACTCGCATCGTCCATACCTAGGGGTTCTAAAGTCAATGGCACATCACCGTACAGATTGGTCAACAAAAAGTAGTAATGGGCCCGGATAAAACGAGCCTCTGCTTTATATCGGTCACGGTCCTGCTGGCTCATGCTTGTAATGCGGTCAATATTGGCAATCAATTTATTACATGCAGCAATGGCCTGATACGAAATCTCATACCCCTCAGATTGCATTCCGCCGGTTGTTGAGGAGATTCCGGATCGCGAAATAATATTGAAGTTATTGGAGGTACTGGACACAAAGGCATCGTCTGAAAGCCCATCCCAAAACATACTTGCTCCCCCCCAACCACCGCGTGCATTGGATGAAGACGTCGAATTGTATCCCCGGCAAAGAAATTCATAACAGCCCGATAGTGCCAAATCAGCATCAGTCTGCGTTTTCCAAAAGGTTGATTCCGAAATTTTATCCGTTGGGTTTTTATTTAAAAAATCTTTTGTACAACTACCTAGTGAAGCTAGGGTAGCTAAGCTTAGGTATAGATATGTTTTTTTTACGCTATTTTTCATCTTTATTTTTTTTTAGTTACCACTAGATTAGAATGTGATGCTCGCTCCAAATGCGAATACTTTATTCTGAGGATGAGTCACATAACGTCCTGATGTTGCACCACCACTTGATGAAACGCCACGTTCGGGATCTAAACCGGGGAACTTGGAGAATGTGACCAGGTTATCCGCCGCAAAATAGATGCGAAGGCCAGAAATACCAGCTTTGGACAAGGTGCTCTGTGGAATAGAATAGCCTACCTGAATATTTTTAAGACGCAGGAACGATCCATCTTTTAAAAAGAAAGTCGACGCAGTCCTTACGTTATTTGCGGCAGGGGTATTTTCAGCACCGACTATTGGAAGCGATGCATTGGGGTTTTCTGGAGTCCAAGCATCCATCCAGTCGCGGGTGAATGTACCACCTTGCCTGAAAGGAACTATTCCCCACTCACTTACAAATATTTTTTGTCCCTGAGAACCGAAGAAAAAGGCTGTAAAATCAAAATTCTTCCAAACAGCCGTCGCGTTAAAGGAATAATCGAAATCTGGATAAGCGCCCGGCACGACAATACGATCATTATTGTCCACAACTTTATCGCCATTTACATCGGCAAATTTCAGATAACCCGGTTGCGCCGGAATCTGTTGCACCGGAGAGGCTGCCACCTCTTCCTTCGAACGGAATATACCCGTGTTCTCCAAAAGATAAAAACTACCATAAGGTAAACCTTCCCGGATAATGGTATTGCCCGAGATACGTTCGGCTCCATATTTCATCACCTTATTGCGATTGGCCTGAATATTTCCATTGAGGGTCAGCGATACCTCTCCAATTTTATCACGGTACTGAAGACCGAGTTCTATACCTCTGTTACGCAATTCACCATAGTTTACGGTCGGTGCAGTCAGCCCAATATAAGAAGGGAAAGCCGTAGAAGCGGATAAAATATCTGATGTTACTTTGTTATACCAATCGAAAGAAGCGGTCAATTTGTTGTTCCATAGCCCGAAGTCCACACCGAAATCCAGGACTTTGGTACTCTCCCATTTGATCCTGTCATTAGCCATGGCTACCTGGCGAGCCCCCTGTTGGAGTGTTTCATCAAAAGGATAAGCAAAAGAAGAATTGTAAACAATCTGATAAGGATAGTTACCAATATTCTGATTACCCAGTGTTCCAATAGAGGCTCTTAATTTTAGTTCATTAACAACTTCTTTCAATTTAGGCCCATAAAACGTCTCGTCCGAAACTTTCCAACCTCCGGATAATGAAGGAAAAAATGCCCATTTTCTATTTTCAGGAAAACGTGAAGAGGCGTCGTAACGCGCATTACCTTCAAGTAGATACTTGCCTTTGTAGTCGTAGTTTAATCGACCATAGTAAGACCTCAATGACCACTCATTGGTCACACCGCTATTAGACTGTTGGCCAGCTCCGCCACCATCAAGCTCAAGCAAATCATTGTTGGGAAATTGCAACCTACTTCCGAACAATTTTTGTGTTTTATTGTATTCTGCCTGGGTTCCTGCCAGCACTTTAATGTTATGATTTCCAAAAGACTTATCGTAAGTCAGTTGCGTGTATCCCACCGGATACACATTGTTGTCGTCCGTTACTTCTAGCCCTTGACCACCGACATCAAGCTGTCTGGCGGGTAGGTCATCGGGTTTGGCGAACCACATGTATTGATTAATCACAGGTTTGTTGGTATAGTTTTTTGTAAAGCCATAGGTCAACCCGCCGCTAGTCTTCCAATCCAGTCCATCCAATATTTTCACATTTAAAAAAATATTGCCTTGCATAAAATAATTGTTCAGTCTTGTAAATGCATTTTCAGCAACTGCAACAGGGTTTTTATTTGGGGACTGAAAAGGATATGCCCTGGACGTATAGCGACCACTACCATCTGGTAATACAGGTCCATAAAGTGGTGATTGACTAATGGTAGACAAAAACTGATCTTCACTACCATTTCTAGGGTATTTCCGATCGCCATAATTCAAGGTAATACTTGAACCAAAACTTATCCGTTCATTGATTTTAGAACCTAGGTTAAGCTGTAGATTATACTTTTTAAAAGAAGTCCCCATCATAATATCAGGTTGATTGACGTAGCCCAGTATGACATTGTAATTTGTTCCCCCTGCACCACCACTTAAGCTTAAATTGTGCGTTTGCACCGGGACAGTTCTAAAGACAGCATCCAACCAGTTAAAATCGGGATATAATTTTTTATCTGTTGCATTTTTGTAGGCATCAATCATCTCCTGGCTAAAGGAAGCATTTGGATTTGTGACACCGGAGTTTTTATTTGCCTGATTATACAGGTTCATGTAATCAACGGAATTATACACGAGGTCTGGAAGAGCTGAGGCTTTGGTAATTCCGACATTATAATCGTAGCTCAGTTGTGTTTTTCCAGCTTTACCCTGTTTTGTCGTCACAAGAATAACCCCATTTGCTGCTCTTGCCCCATAGATAGCGGCTGAGGCAGCATCCTTCAATACGGTGATATTCTCGATTGCTTGAGGATTTAAATTTTCCAAACTCCCGGGGATACCATCTACGATAACCAGTGGAGCGGAAGAGGCGCCGTAAGAACCCAATCCCCTTACCTGGAGATTCACATTTTCATTCCCTGCTTCTCCTGATCCTTGCGTAACACGAAGGCCGGGCATGCGACCTTGAAGTAATTGCGTTGGATTTGTAGCGATACGTTTGTTAAGCACCTTTCCATCGACAGCAGCAACAGCACCGGTTAAATTACTTTTTTTCTGGGTACCATAGCCTACAACCACCACTTCATCAATCAGGCTACTGGACTCCTGGAGAACGAGATTAATGTGATCTTTCTTATTGACCTGGACTTCAGCCTTCTCTTTGCCTACCAGCGAGAATATCAGGACATCAATGTCTCGCGCAAGAATCTGATAATTGCCGGCCCCATCGGTTACAGTGCCGTTTTTCACCCCCTTTATCTGTACTGTAACCCCCGCAAGAGGCTCGCCTGTTGAGGAGCTTACTTTTCCGGATATCTTTATTTGCGATTGGGCAAGCACCACTGGTGCAGACATGCTCATCAACGAAAATAAAAGTAACCCCTTCCCTACCGTTTTGGTTATCGGTGTTATCATAGTTGTTTTGGTTTATTTGGTTATTTAACGAAGTAAATGAACTCAAATATCAAAAATCGTTCACAGCAAAAGGAGTATTTTTTGTTCAAATAGGTGGAATAAATAGCTTCATTCCTGATTTTCAACACGATTAAATGGTTCCATCGGTTCAGCTCCAAAATAAGAAGGAGATCTGCCGGAGCTCCCAGAACTCCGTACCGCGAGGGAGATTATCAATTCTGCGATAAAATCGATATATTGTCCCCAAAATCAGTTTAAAGTGAGGGAGTCGATGACAACAAAAAAATATAGTAACGTCTATATCTTTTGGTTTTGCAGCATTTTATTTTTTTTAATGCACCCTGGCTATTGCCAGACAATCATACCTACAGGAACACCTTTTGTAAAACAATACAAAAAAGACCAATACAAGGCTGGAAATCAGAACTGGTCTTTGGCAGTCGATAAAGATGGTCGCATTTATAGTGCAAATACCGAGGGACTGTTACAATTTGACGGACAATACTGGCGTATCTTTCCACTGCCAAATCATTCAACAGTCCGAAGTGTTGCGATTGGTAAAGACGGAAAAATTTATACAGGCGGAAGAGGTGAATTTGGCTATTGGACTTCCAAACCTTTCGGAAACTTGACCTATCATAGTCTCTCTAAACTTGTGCAGGACAAGACCTATTTTCCAAACGAAGAAATCTGGAAAATCATTGTTGAGGACCAACGGGTATTTTTTCATACATTTTCCAAATCTTATATTTGGGAAAACAATCGTATACGGCAGCTAACCGCCAAAGGTGAACCCTTTTTATTTCCGCATCAGCTCGATAACAAGTTATTTTTCGAACAGCTGCCAAGTGGTCTGCATGAATTTAAACAGGATAAACTTATCCCTGTAAAAGGAAAAGAGGTCTTGAAAGATAAAAATGTACTTGCCATCTTACCTTTCGACGCAACGACCTCGCTTATTGCCACTTCGCGAAACGGCCTTTACCTGATGAAAGCCGATGGTTCCATCCTACCCTGGCCTGTTCCGGCAAACCAGCTCTTGAGCCAATCACAAATCAACAATGGCTTATACCTCTATGACGGACAATACGCTTTTGGCACCATCCAAAACGGTGTTATTGTCATCAATAAAAATGGTCAGGTCATTCAGCATATCAATAAAAACAATGGTCTCCAAAACAATACCGTTCTCAGTATTGTGAAGGACAATCAGAAGAATATCTGGGTGGGACTTGATAATGGTATAGACCGCATTGAAATCAACTCCCCGTTATCATTTTATACTGATTTTGTTGGAAAAATTGGTACGGTTTATACATCAATTATCTATCAGGGGAAAATCTATCTTGGAACCAATAAGGGATTATTCTCAAGCGAATGGAAGGGATTAAACAATTATAATTCGTTAAATTTTTCTCAGATTCCCAATTCAAACGGTCAGGTATGGACCTTAGCCATATTTGGCGATGAACTTATCTGTGGACATAATGATGGAACCTTCAAATTGGTTAATGGGCGGCTCGAGAAGATTTCACAGATCACTGGCGGCTGGATATTCAAGCCTATTTTTGGAACAAAAAATATTCTTCAAGGAAACTATACGGGCCTATCGAAATTTAGCTTCGATGGTATACACCTTCAGTTCGTCCAGCAATTCGCGGGCGTTAAAGAACCCGTTCGATTTTTGGCGCAAAAAGATAACCATACCTTTTGGATTGGCGATTGGGGACAGATACAACTACTCGGATTTGATGCGAATTTCCAACAGGCAAATATTTTATTTTCCTCCAAACAGGACAGTATCGCTTCAAAGAGGCAATTTACAGGGATTTATACATTAGAAAATAATCTTGTATTTGCGACGGACAGCGGATTTCTCCAATTCGACAATATTGTAAAAAGATTCAGCTATGCCGATGAATTAAACACAGCATTAGGCACCTATAAAAATTCAAATAAGGTCATACCGATCAATACAAACAGCTACTGGTTTATTCAGAAGACAAAAATTGCTAAAGTAGATTTTGACAGTAAGGGCAAACTTCATATTGACTCCAATCTGCTCAGTCCCTTACAGGATCGAATGATGAATAACTATGAAAACATTCTCCCTATTGAAAACCAATACTATCTCATCGGCTTAGATGATGGATTTGCAATCTATCGTCATTCCGATAAATCACAAAAATATAGGTTGCCACTTCCACAAATAGCACAACTCATCAACTTGACAACAGGACAGGTTATTATTCCAGATTCAGCGTTCAAACTATCATCATCGGACAATAATCTTAGAATTAGCTTTTCAAGTCCATATTATTCGTCATCACCGATTCAATACCAATATTATCTCGAAGGTTACTCGGACAATTGGTCCGAATGGAGTGAAACTGCCTATCAAGATTTCACGAATCTACCTTATGGAAAATTTCAAATTAAAATAAGGGCGAAGGACAATATGGGCTTGGTTTCGGAAATTCAAACGTTTTCCTTTACTATTCGGTATCCATGGTACCTTTCTTGGTGGGCAAAGGTATTTTATACACTGGTGCTGATAACGCTCATCTATTTAGCTTATATATTTAGTCTTCAGCAGGAGCGCAAGCGTCAGTTTCAAATACGGCGAAAATGGTTGGAAGAGAAAAAGATTGCTTTGGAACGCGAAACCGAGCAAAAAGAAAAGTACTGGATCAAACTTAAAAACCAGCAATTAGAAGATCAGCTTCAATTAAAAAATAAAGAACTGGCCAATGCAGCACTCAATATCGTTTACAAAAATGAAATGTTGAACAATTTACACGACGAGCTTAAACAGCTTAAAGATGCTGATGGCAACAAACTGAGTTCGGATGAATTGAAAAAAATAAACAAGCTCATTGATGATGCCCATAATGACGATCGTGACTGGCATATTTTTGAAAGAAGCTTTAACGAATCACATGAGAATTTTTTCAAGAAATTGAAACAAGAGTTTCCTGATCTTGTCCCCAATGACCTTAAACTATGCGCCTACTTAAGGCTCAATATGTCGAGTAAGGAAATTGCCTCATTGCTTAACATTAGTACACGCGGTGTCGAGATTAGACGCTATCGATTACGTAAAAAGTTAGGCATTCCCACAGACAAAAACCTCTCTGAATTCCTGATGGAACGTTAAATTCCCATCACAAACACTACATCATTACCACACACGAGCTTTAGTGTATAAAACACACTAAAGCTCGTGTTATTTCGTTTAAAAATACTACCTAAAAAGCTGACTATCAAAAACATAAAATACAAAAAAAGGTAAGCTGAGCAAGCTGAAATTTCATGTAGTAGTGATGTGAAAATGTTAAATTTTGGCAAAGTTGTACTACATCAACATCTTTGCTTCAGGGAAATAACCAACGTATTTTAAACAAACACCAAAAATTAACGATATGAGGAATCTATCCGCATTATTTTTGACATCCATGGTCGTATCTGTTGCCTATGGACAAACTTCCATACAAGGAGTGGTCAAAGATGGCTCAAGCATGATCTCCATGCCAGGCGTCACCATCAGTATCAAAGGGAAAGCAGTCGCTACAAAAACCGACGCAACGGGGAAATTTCAAATCAACGCCTCTCCTACCGACTCATTGGTCTTTAACTTTCTGGGTTATCGCACACAAACCGTCTACATTGGCAATCAAACGCAACTCAATGTATTCTTAGAAAATCAAAACCAAGCACTGGAAGAGGTTGTGGTTATCGGTTACGGTACGCAAAAGAAAGCGGATCTGACAGGATCGATCAGCTCCTTGAAATCATCCGATATCACGAAGCAACCTGCCATGTCTGCGATGCAATCCATCCAAGGTAAAGCTGCAGGTATCAATATTATTGCAAATGAAGCCCCCGGTTCCTCACCTAATGTAATTATCCGGGGCTTAGGAACGGCATTATCAGGACGGAATCCACTCTATATTGTCGACGGAATTGCACAAACAGATATTAATAATATCAACCCATCAGATATTGAATCTATGGATGTTTTGAAGGATGCATCCTCTGCATCTATTTACGGTCTTCGGGCTGCAAATGGTGTTATTATCGTGACCACGAAGAAAGGTAAAACGGGGACGACAAACATCAATTATGAAAGCTTTGCAGGCATAAAAAATGTCCTCAATCGTGTGAAAATGGCAAATGCTGATCAGTTTAGAACATTTGCCAATGAATACCTAACCTCGACCAATGGATCGTACCGTTTAGCAGAGAATCAAAAATATAATACAGATTGGTATGACGAATTATTACGTACAGGTTCTGTATTTAATAATTCCGTTAATATTTCTGGGGGAACTGAGAAAGTTGATTACTTCGTATCCGCAAACAATTATACCGAAAATGGTATTCTTGATGGCTCCAAATTTGTAAGAAATACCATACGCAATAACAACGTATATAAATTTTTAAACAATCGCCTAAAGTTCAGTCAAAATTTAAATCTTACATTAACAAACGCAACGCCCAAGCCCTATAGTGCTTTCACCACGGCTTATCGTCAGTCACCGCTGGCTCCCGTGATGTTTGATAATGGCCGTTACGGTTTAGGTCGTGTAAATACAACAACTGGTGTTGCCGGTATTGAGGCAGCTCCTGGGCAAGCTATCGGAAACTTAAATTCCATTGGAAATCCAGTGTATGAGGTTTTACGTCAAAATGAAAGAACAAATACGCTCCGCCTACAGGGAAGTTTTGAAGGAGAATTCAAAATAACCGATTATCTGAAAATCAATTCGCGTATTGGCGGGAATAAATTTTATTCGAAACAACGGATTTTTAATAATGTAAAAGATCAATGGTTAAATGCAAATACGTTATTGAATGAATCTGATTTCATCAAATTAAAGGAAAACAATCCAAAAGCCCTTGACTACGTAGATAATAGTCTGAAATATGAAAATCTGGAACAATTCCGTTGGTCTATCGAGAATTTCTTGACCTTCAACAAGAATTTTGACAAGCATCATATTGAGGCGGTTGTGGGGATGTCACGTGAGAAATACGACATTAACAGCATGAGCAGCCAAACGGGTTATAATGTGCCTGAACAAGAGCAATACTGGAATATTAATCTTGCAAAAGGAACAACCAATTATGGTATTGTTGCGCTGCAAACGTCTTATACTCCAAGGGCCTTAGCTTCTTATTTCGGACGATTACAGTACAATTACGATAGCAAATATTATTTAACGGCAACATTGCGTAGAGATGGATCAAGTGTTTTCCGTAATACAGGAAAATACTGGGGTACCTTCCCATCGGTGGGATTAGGCTGGACGGTAACCAATGAAAGCTTTATGAAAGATGCCAGCTGGATTAATTTATTGAAAGTGCGCGGAAACTGGGGTAAATTAGGTAACCAAGATATCCCGTTAAATGTATCCACAATTTTAACAAGTCCAGAAAGTTCAAATTATAACTACGTTTTCGGTCCTGAACAGAATATGGTGTATGGTAGTGCTTATGGTACTCCTGCCGTAAATCTAACCTGGGAAGTAACCAGAGAAACAGGCGCTGGCGTAGACTTTGCGTTTCTAAACAATCAGCTTTCAGGATCCATTGACTACTATCATAAGCTGAATACCAATACTATTCTTGATGTAACGCCAACTTACACTTCTCCTTCAGAGAAAAATTTCTATGCGCATGGTGCCAAAGTACTGAATCAAGGAGTTGAAGTAGCTTTAAATTGGAACAAAAGCATTAATCCTGAATTCAGTTATACCGTCGGCGTCAATTATGCCTACAACAAAAACAAAGTAACAGAAGTGGTTCCTGCCTATGACCGTGCTACTGGAGGTAGTTTAAATAATGGGGAGATTACCAAACAACTCCGTGTCGGACAACCGATCTATGGCTGGTGGATGTTTGAAGCAAATGGTGTCTTTCAAGACGCTGAAGATGTAAAAAATTACCCATCGTTTGGCGCTGCAAAACCTGGCTATCTGAAGTACAAGGATCAAAATGAAGATGGTGTCATCGATTCCCGCGACAAGGTTTTCTTTGGATCATTTTTACCGACTTCAACATATGGTATCAATGTTGGTGTTAATTACAAAGCTATTGATTTTAATGTCTCCGGATATGGTGTTGCGGGCAATAAGGTTTACAATGGTTTAAATAGTGTCCGTTCCAATGCGGGTGAGAATATCGCGTTGTCAACTTTTGAAAATCGCTGGACTGGCGCAGGTTCAACCAATGAGCATCCTGGTGCAGAAAGAGCATATTGGGCTTCGAGTTATTTCCTTGAATCGGGCGCTTATTTCCGTATCAATAATATCACCGTAGGATACACTTTCAACAACTTATATAGCTCGAGATCTAAACTAAGATTATATGTTACTGCACAGAATCCATTTATATTTACGAATTATAGTGGTTTCTCTCCTGAACTTGCAGGCGACGGTAGTCCAAATTTAACTTCTGGTATTGAGCTTTCGGCTTATCCAACGACACGTAATTTCTTATTTGGACTTAACATGCAATTTTAATCACCTTAGTTTTGAAGACAATGAAAATTAACAAACTTTATATAGCAATTCTTCTTAGTGGGGGCATTGCATTGCAAGGCTGCAAAGACAACAACTTCTTAGATGTACCTTCTAAAGAATATGTTGAAGCCGAAGACAGTGAAGAAATCTACACACCCGAGCAATTTGTCAATGGTGTATATGGAATGTTTACGGACTGGGATTATTCTTTCTCTTACATTGGTATCACGGACATGCTTTCCGATAATGCGGATAAAGGTAGTTCAGCGACAGATGCCGGTGGTGATAAACTAAGTTTAGACGAGTTGACTTACACTTCAACAACAGGTTCCTTTCTTTCCATGTGGACACGTTGGTATAAATCCATTGGGCGGGCTACGCAAGCTATTGCATACACGGAAAAATTTGGATTGACAGACGAAGCTTATAAAAACAGATTGATTGCCGAAGCCCGTTTTCTACGTGCATTGAACTACTTCTATCTTGTGCGTGGATGGGGCGATGTTCCTATTCAAGAACGTGATTTAATAAAAAGAGAACCCGCAGCTGAGGTTTACGCTTATATTGAAGCTGATTTACAATTTGCTATCGACAATCTTCCAGTCAAATCTGCTTATGCTGCAAAAGACTTAGGTAGAGCAACCAAAGGTGCTGCACAAGGATTAATGTCAAAAGTCTATTTGTATCAAAGCAAATGGCAACAAGCTGCTGATATGGCGAAAACTGTCATCACATCTGGAGGATACAGTCTCGAACCAGATTACGCAACAATTTGGCGTTTAGCGGGGGAAAATGGCCCTGAATCATTATTTGAATTTCAAGCAAGGGGTACCTCTATCGCACATGGTATCCAACAATATAGTCAAGTACAGGCACCTCGTGGAGGAGCGGTCAACTTAGGCTGGGGTTTTAATATCCCAAGCCAAAACTTATTGGATGCCTTCAATGCCGAAAAAGACAATATCCGTCGCGATGCCACGATTATTTTCAGAGGCGAAACCCTGTATGATGGCCGTCTTATTGACAATGGTGTAGAAAATCCAATGTACAATGAAAAAGCGTATTCCTCTGCAAATGGAGGTGCCGCTGATGGCGATAAAAACGTACGTTACCTCCGTCTAGGTGAAATTTATCTTATCCTGGCCGAAGCAGCTAATGAGGTTGGCAATAGCAGCGAAGCGCTGAACGCATTGAATATGGTACGGACACGTGTAAAATTAGCCAATGTAACGACAACCGACCAAGCGCAGCTCCGCCAGTTGATCTGGAAAGAAAGACGCCTTGAATTAGCTTTTGAGCATGACCGCTGGTTTGATTTAATTCGTACAAAACAGGGAAAAACTGCCATGGCAGCCAATGGAAAAACGTTCCAGGATAAAATGATGCTTTTTCCAATTCCGGAGAATCAACGGATCCAAACGCCAGAAATGCCGCAAAATACCGGTTGGTAATCATTTATACAAAATAACTCCGTTCAAACGACCTATGGTCGTTTGAACATTTTTTCAAGAATTAAACAACATATCCATGAGAAAACGAATAGCATATCCAGCACTTAGCGGTATCGCTTTGGCGCTTATTCTCAGCAGTTCGTGCCAAAACGCTACTAATAGCAGTCCAGACAGTCCCTCAAAGATTGATTCAACCGATGGAAGCAAAATCAATGAAGATTCGCTATTAACAACTATTCAGCAACATACATTTCAATATTTTTGGGAAGGTGCCGAACCTACTTCCGGTCTCGCCAGGGAACGTATCCATATGGATGGTGTTTACCCTCAAAATGACCGGAATGTCGTGACCATAGGTGGTAGTGGCTTCGGGCTCATGGGTATGATTGTCGCCATGGAACGTGGGTTTATCAGTCAGGAACAAGGTGTTCAAAAGCTGGATCACATCATGGATTATCTAGGCAAAATCGAACGGTTTAAAGGAGCCTGGGCACATTGGTACGATGGAGAACTGGGTACAGCGAAACCCTTTAGTGAAAAAGATAATGGCGGTGACATCGTTGAAACTGCATTCTTAGCCCAAGGCCTAATCGCCATTCGGGAATATCTAAAAGACAAAGGTGATTCTGCCCAACTCGTTGCCCAAAAAGCAGATAAACTATGGAAAGAAATCAATTGGAATCATTACACAAATGGACAAAATGTTATTTATTGGCATTGGAGTCCTAAATTTAACTTCCAGCAAAATCATCCGGTCAGAGGATACGACGAATGTCTGATTACCTATATTTTAGCAGCCTCCTCACCTACATACCCTATTGCACCCCAAGTGTATCATGAGGGTTGGGCAAGAGCTGGAGCCATTAAAAGCTCCGCTAAAAAATATGACATTCCACTTGTACTGAAGCACAATGCCAAAGAAGGTGAAGTGGGCCCGTTATTCTGGGAACATTACTCCTATTTAGGTTTGAGTCCCAAAGGATTAAAAGACCAATATGCAGATTATTGGGAAGCGACAAGCAACCATGCCAAGATAAATTTGGCTTATGCAGATCTAAACCCAAAAGGTTATAAAGGTTATGGTTCGGATAAAGGCTGGGGCTGGACCGCCAGCTATTCCATCAACGGTTACGATGCACATCACCCAGACAACGACCCTGGGGTGATCTCGCCTACAGCAGCTTTGTCTTCCATGCCCTACACCCCACATGAAAGCATCCAGTTTGCGCAATACCTAGATAAACAACTCGGCAATAAAGTCTGGGGTAAATATGGTTACTATGACGCCTACAGTGAAACGGCAAATTGGTATCCACAACGTTATCTAGCCATCGATCAGGGGCCTATTATTGTCATGATCGAAAACTATAGAACAGGTAAAATCTGGGAGCTATTTATGCAGGCCCCAGAAATTCAACAAGGACTAAAGAAACTCGGTTTTACAAGTCCTTATTTAAAATAGTGGTCTGTGGAATCATTTTCAATCCGTCACACGTTGAGAATGGTTCCTTCCACGAAAACAACAGGACATCCCATAAAAGTGCTTCAAGAATCATCTTGAGCGCTTTACATAAACTTACCATGTAGCGAGGGAAGCAAAATCCATGCGCACAAAAAAATAATACGATGAAAAAAGTAGTAGGTACTTTCCTTCTTGCATTGATCGCCTGGCATACAAGTCCGGCGCAATCCAATCAGAAAATGGACACGTTCATTGATCAGCTTATGGCTAAGATGACTGTCGACGAAAAGATTGGACAACTTAACTTGGTAACCGGTGGTGAAGCGACAACCGGAACCACAGTATCCACGGGAGTAGAAGCGAAAATTAAAAATGGTCAAATCGGTGGGATTTTCAGCATGAGTACACCAGCGAAAATCCGCAAAACACAGGAAATAGCGATCAAGCAATCCCGGTTAAAAATACCCATCATTTTTGGGATGGATGTTATTCACGGGTATCGTACGGTGTTCCCAATTCCTTTAGGTCTTGCCGCTACCTGGGACATGAACTTGATTCAACAATCTGCACGTATAGCAGCCGAAGAAGCGACCGCCGATGGAATTAATTGGGCATTTTCGCCCATGGTAGATATCTCGCGCGATCCACGCTGGGGCCGTATTTCCGAAGGTGCAGGTGAAGATACCTATCTAAGCTCTCGGGTAGCAGAAGCCATCGTCCATGGCTTCCAGGGGGATAACCTGGCAGCACACAACACCATGATGGCCTGTGTTAAACATTTCGCCTTATATGGTGCAGCTGAAGGTGGCCGTGACTACAATAGCACAGATATGAGCCTCCACCGCATGTACAATGAATATTTACCGCCTTACAAAGCGGCATTAGATGCTGGAGCGGGAAGTATTATGACTTCTTTTAATGATATCAATGGAGTCCCTGCCTCGGCAAACAAATGGTTAATGACTGATGTCTTACGCAAGCAATGGGGCTTTAAAGGATTGGTCGTAACCGATTACACTGCGGTAAACGAATTAACAGCACACGGTCTCGGTAACTTCCAGCAGGTCTCTGCTTTAAGCCTGAATGCTGGCGTTGATATGGATATGGTCGGTGAAGGATTTCTGACGACGCTAAAAAAATCTTTGGATGCTGGAAAAGTCAAAATTGCCGATATTGACAGGGCTTGCCGTTTTGTTTTGGAAGCCAAGTATAAATTAGGCTTATTTGACGATCCCTACCGTTATTGTGACGAAAAACGGGCAAAAACTGTGATCGGATCGGCTGCCAATCATGCCAAAGCCCGGGAAATTGCAGCAAAGTCATTTGTTTTGTTGAAAAACGAAAACCAAGTGCTTCCATTAAAAAAAACAGGAACAGTTGCTGTCATTGGCCCATTAGCCAATTCAGGTCCAAATATGCCCGGAACCTGGAGTGTCAGTGCTGAATTGGACAAAACAGCCTCTTTAGTTGAGGGAATGAAGGCCGTGTTAGGCAACAAAGTAAATATTCTCACCCATCTCGGAAGTAATCTGTTGGAGGATCCGATTTACCAAAACCACGCAACCATGTTCGGCCGTACCATCGCACGCGATTCCCGAAAAGAAGAAGAGATCATTGCTGATGCCCTGAAAGTTGCCCAACAATCCGACGTCGTTGTGGCCGCACTTGGTGAAGCGTCTGAAATGTCAGGTGAAAGCTCCAGTCGCTCAGAACTGGATATTCCGAAAAATCAACAAAATCTGTTAAAAGCACTATTAGCAACAGGAAAACCAGTTGTACTGGTATTGTTTACAGGTAGGCCGCTAACGCTCACCTGGGAAGATGCTCACGTACCCGCAATATTAAACGTTTGGTTTGGCGGAACGGAAACAGGAAAAGCAGTAGCCGATGTTTTATTTGGGGATGTCGTTCCTTCAGGAAAGATTACGGCCACTTTTCCACGCAATGTTGGTCAGATTCCGATCTATTATGCACACAAAAATACCGGCAGACCTTATGGAAACTCGGGTGATTTTGAAAAATTCAAATCAAATTACCTGGATGTAAGCAATTCCCCGCTCTACCCTTTTGGTTACGGATTAAGTTATACAACTTTTACCTATAGTGACATCCGTCTTGACCGCGACACAATCGACGATAAAGGTACTCTTCAAGCAAGTATCGACATCAGTAATACAGGAAATTATGATGCGGAAGAAACGGTGCAACTCTATATCCAGGACTTAGTTGGCTCTATTACTCGCCCCGTAAAAGAGTTAAAAGGGTTTCAAAAAATATTCCTCAAAAAAGGAGAACAAAAAACCGTAAACTTTAACATCAAAGTAGACGATCTTAAATTCTTCGACAACAACCTCAATTATGTTGCCGAAGCAGGGAATTTCAAAGTCTATATTGGTTCGAACAGTCGCGATGTAAAAGAAAAAGAATTTGAATTGCTTTAAATCTATTGCATCTGTATAAAAAACAAGGCGGCCTTTAGGAAATAAGGGCCGCCTTGTTTATGTTAGGCTGTCGTTACGCCTACCTATTTCATATTCCCATCAAAGCTTTCAAACAATACGCGCAATTCCGCCGCTTTTTCTGGATAATCCTTTAAAATATTGGTTCTTTCACTCGGATCCCAGGCAATGTTATGTAATTCTTCAATAGCATCATAGGGTTTGCCCGAAATCTGATTGACTCCGCCTGCTATCCGTCGATACTTCCAGTCGCCTGACCGAACAGCCTCAACATGTCCATAATTCACCAAAAATATCGGTCTGTGTGCTGTTTTTAAATCTTCCGATTTCCCATTCAACAAAGAATCGATCGCTTGGCCATCAATGGATTTCTTCGGCAAGGATGCACCAGTCCATTTGGCGATAGTAGGCAACACATCCAAGTTGCTTATTGCCTGCCGAATAACTTTCCCTTCTTGCGCATAGCCTTTGCCATATACAATGAAAGGCACACGGACACCACCTTCTGTTGTTTCCGCTTTCGAACCTTTGAAGACACCTGCGGTACCCACATGCCAATTTTTTGTGGCATGATCATCAGACATCCGCGATGGATAAGATATCCAAGGCCCATTATCACTTGAAAAAATCAAAATGGTATTATCGGCCAGGCCTTTTCGCTCAACCGCTTTCCAGAGCTCCGAAAAATTATGATCCAACTCCTGCATCACCGCACCAAGTGGGCCTGCATTTTGCTGATCTGCAAATCGGTTCTTTTTATTGGCAAATGCCAAAGGAAGATGCGGGAAATTATGCGCATAGTATAAAAAGAATGGACGATCTTTATCTTGGTCTTCTATAAACTTCACTGTTTCTTTGTGATAAAGTGCGCTCAGGTCCGAATCATCGGGCGCAACGACTTCGGGTTTCCGATTCCTGAAGATCTTAATGACAGAGTCTGTTTTTACATAGGGATCGCGGTAGTCGTGGCTATACAGCATGCCATAAAAAGAATCGAAGCCTTGCTGATTAGGATGATGGTAAGTCTGTTTATCCCCTAAATGCCACTTCCCGATTAACGCAGTTCTATAGCCTACCTTTTTTAATAATTCGGCAATCGTTTCCTCATCGTCAGGCAAACCTAAATTGGATCCTGGACCGATCGGTGCGGGAAGATTATAACGGGAAGCATATCTTCCGGTTAATAAAGACGCTCTTGACGGTGTACAGGAGGGCGTAGAAACCATAAAGTTTGTTGCTCTCACGCCCTTACTGGCGATCGAGTCCAAAAAAGGGGTTGAGATATTCGGACTTCCATAACAACCAATGTCGCTATAACCAAGATCATCGGTCAGAATCAAGATAATATTAGGCTTTTTTTGCTGGGCATTGGCAAAAGCCACCAGTAAAAATAAAGCCATAGAGGTCATAAGTTTAGTGTATCGCATCATATTTGTATGAGTTAATTGGAATCGTGCCACAAGATAACAATTTTTACCAATTTGGATTCTGTTTTAGATTCGGATTGAGGTTAATTTCCCGTTGTGGAATGGGCCAGAGATAATGCTTTTTCGCATCAAAAACACGGCTTTCAGAGGCCGCTTCAACGACAACTGCCTCTCCGTTGTTATTTTGATAGGTGATGCCATACACTTTACCAGGAACAACCTTTTCAGCAGTTTTCCATCGTCTTATATCCGCGAGATGCAATCCCTCAAATGCCAGTTCCACTGTACGCTCGCGACGAACCAACTGGCGAAGTTGTTCCTGATTTACTTGATTACTTATTATTGGAAGTTTTACATCAGTTCGTGAATTTCTAATTTGGTTGATGGCATCGTAAACACTTCCATCAATTTCGCCGAGCTCAATCTTTGCTTCCGCATAGGTCAATAATATTTCGGCATAACGCAGTAGCATGATATTCAACCCACTTTTTGAGGGGTTTGCCAAATCTTTTTTATCGATATATTTCTTTATATTGAAACCTGTTGTGGAAGCAATATAAGTACTCCCCACAGCATCAGCAGTCCCACTATTGGGTGCAGGATGAAAAATAGCGCCATTGGGAAGCGGATCGCCATCCAAAAAAATTGAAAAAGCAAGCCGCGGGTCGCGATTTTTAGAGGGATTTTTGGGATCATAACCACTATTGGTATCCGTAATAACCAACCCACTTGAAGTCTCGTAACTATCTGTCAAGGCTTTGGTAGGCACATAGGTACTCTGCCCATTTTGCTGGCTATAGGGGGCTAAGAGGTTAAAAACACTTTGTGTGTATATATTTTCCAGAAATTGCTTATCCAACAGCACCTCTTTGTTATTTTCAGCCGCATACGTAAAGAGATTTGCATACAGGGGGTAAAGCTCGAATCGTTTGCTATCGATAATCGTTTTTGCGGCTTTTGCTGCTGCTTCAAATCGCCCTGCGTATAAATCTGACCGTGCTTTCAGGCCCAATGCGGCCCAACGGGTTATGCGCCCCACATCGTTACTGGAGTAGCTTTCAGGCAAACTTGCCGCAGCCAGTTCCAATTCGGTGTCAATAAAATCGTAAATTTCTTTAAGGTCGGCGCGTTGTACCGCCCTTCCCTCTTCCAAGGTCAGCGGCGCTTTTACCAAAGGTACCCCGCCAAATAAATAGGCCAATTTGATATATTGATAGGCTCTTAACACACGAGCCTCGCCGATAAATCTGGCGATTAGTGCTTCATCCCGGCTGCCCTCGATTTTACCAACATTCGCCAAAAAGTAATTGGCCGCACCGATTCCTTTATAGGCACTACTCCAGGTATTGTACAATCGGGAGCTTGAAGCGTCATAAGTACCAAGCTCGATATACGCATCCACAGCGAAAGGCTGATTGACATGCGCTATGTCCGTCAATGCATCTGAATAGAAGATTTCCGCTCCATCAAGATCATTGTAGAGCGCATTTACAGCAAGCTCCGCATCGGCTTGGCTTTTCCAAAATATATTCTCCGACAGACGATCAGTTGGTACGGCATCCAACAGATTCTTATCACAGCCCATCAGCATAAGCGAAAACAGTCCGAAACTGAAAATCCAGTTTCCTTTTTGACATAGATATTTGTAAAAATTCATGAGTCCTCAATTAAATAGTATAGTAACAATCACCCTACAGGGTCAAATTTACACCCAGTGTATAAAGTCCAGTTTGCGGATAATATACTGCTCGACCAGATTCCGCTTCGGGATCCAAATTCCATTCGTTCAATTTTGAAATTGTCCATAAATTTGTCGCGGATAGGTATACCCGTAGTTTGTTGATTGCTGTCTTTCCGATTGCATTTAGGGGTATTGTATACCCCAACTGTATATTTTTCAAACGCAGATAAGAACCATTGACCACTAAACGGTCCGACGTTGCGACATTGCGCAAATCATATTTGACCACACGCGGAAAGCGTGCATCGGTATGTGTCGGTGTCCAATAATTGTCCGTAAATATTTCATGTGTAAATCCTTCCTGATTTCCCATCTCCGCCAATGCACCGGACAATCGCGTATCAACTTTCGCTGCCCCTTGAAAAAGGAGATCAAGATCAAAATTTTTAAAATTGAAACTCCCATTAATTCCGAAGGTATATCTGGGAAAGGAATTCCCGATGGCGGCCATGTCATTTGCATTGATTATACCGTCGCCATTCAAATCCACATATTTCACATCTCCGGGCTTCGTATTGGTGGCATACGTAGCACCATAAGCTTTAATTTCCTCCGGAGACTGAAAGATACCGTCGGTCTTATATCCCCAAAGGGTATTGATCGGGAGCCCTTTGGCAATGATATACCTTGGGTCAATATCCGACCCTGCGATATAGGGTCCTGTACCTTTTAGATCTGTTACTTCATTATGGTTGATACTAAAGTTTGCATTTAATTGGTACGCAAAAGCCCCAGGAGCGCTTGGTCTTTGCTGATAATTTGCACTGAATTCCCAGCCACGATTCAGTACCGTACCAGCATTTTGGGGTGAAGGTTTTAATCCCAAAACGGCGGGAATATCCAGATTCAGTAAAATATCGTCGGTAACCTTGTTATAATAATCCAAGGTAAACGTCAAGCGATTGTTTAGGAAAGCGGCATCCAAACCCAAGTCATACTGTGTCGTAGACTCCCAACCCAATTGCTGATTGGCATAACTGTCCAGCCGGTAACCCTGTACAGATTTACCCCCAAAATCATATCCTGCTGCAATTAAGGCCGAATAATAACTATACAAGTCGACAGATTGGTTTCCCGTCTTTCCCCAGGAAGCACGCAACTTGAATTCGTTCAACCAATTCCCTATGGGTTTCCAAAACTCTTCCTTGGATAGTAGCCATCCTGCTGATGCCGAAGGGAAAAAACCGTATTGTTTATCTCCCGTAAAACGGGATGAACCATCATAGCGGCCATTCACTTCAAGCAGGTACTTGCCCTTCCAATCGTAGTTTATCCGACCAAAAAAAGAACGCAAGCCATACTGCACATCATAACCGCTATTATTTTTTGTAGCGTCGTCAGCCCCCTGTCCAATAGAGGTAATGTCATTGTTGTAGAATCGTTCGCGATAGGCCGTAAGATAATTTTGGTAATTGTGAATCTGTGAATACCCAGCTAATGCCTTGATATGATTTGGCCCGGTCGTCAACTGATAGGTCAACAGGTTGTTCCATGTATACTCGCTGCTATTATCACGAATTTCGGTTAACGAATTGATCGGAAAACTCTTTACTATCCCTGTATTTCGGTCTTTATTGTCAAAAGCGTTCAAAAAGGTTTTGCTGTTGTTGAAGTTTACCCTAACACCAAATTGGGAAGTAAACAACAAATTTTTCACTAATTGAATGTCTGTTTTAACGATGGAGCTTAGGTAGTTTTCATTTACCTTTTTAAAACCACTTTTTTCAATCAACATTAAAGGATTATTTCCTTGCGTACTTAATCCGTAGGTACCATCATCATATTTAGGCACCACCCACATCGAGCCATGGAGAAAGTTATTGATCGGATCACGTCCGGGCTCGGCGGCTTTGCTATATCGGTAGTTTATACTTCCCGTAAAATTAAGCCAAGAGGTTGCTTTGTAATCGTTGTTTAGCCGGATATCCGCCAATTCAGCACCATAATGCTCAATAATACCATCCTGCTTGTTATAACGAACGGCCAATCTGGAGCGCAGGATCTCATTTCCACCAGCGAATGACAAGGCATGATCTTGTTGAGGAGCTGTTTTCAACAGCGTGTCAAACCATGTATTCGGTAAAGGATATTTTTCACGATCAGTTGCCGTTTGGTAGGCCGTAATGGATTCGTCACTAAATCGCGCTGGTACCGCCAGTCCCGCATTACGGTAGGCGTCCTGTTGCAATTGAAGGTAGGATACGGCATCCATCTGCTTGGGCTTATTAATTGATTTCTGTAAAGCGTAATAGCCATTATAATCAATCACAACATGTCCAGATTTTGCACTTTTGGTGGTTACAATAATTACACCGTTGGTCGCGCGTGATCCATATATCGCCGTGGAAGCCGCATCCTTTAGGACTGAAATTGAGGCAATATCATTGGGGTTTAACTTGGACCAGGGTTGTTCAATTCCATCCACGATGACCAAAGCATTATTCTTGCTGAGATCATATCCACTGGTGCTGCTCGAATTGGTATTAAATGTAGTCAATCCTCTGATTCGAATATTGGCAGCTGATTGTCCTGGTTTTCCACCAAGGTCTTGCACAGTTACCCCCGGCAATAGGCCCTGTAAAGCTTGCTGCGTATTAGAAACCGGTCTTTTCGTCAGTTTATCACCATCAATACTGGCGACTGAATTGGTCAACGAGATTTTTTTCTGCGTTCCATAGCCAACAACGACCACTTCATCAAGGTCCTGTGTAACTGGATCCAATTCAATTTTCGTGGGAGATTCGGAAACTAACACGGTCTTTTTTTTGTAACCAATGCGCGAGAGTGTAATCGAAAAGGGTAATTTCTGTCCCGTTACAATTTGAAAAAAACCTTTTTGATCTGTTGTAACAACGTGAGTTACGGCTTCGAGTTGAATGGTTACGCCTTCAAGAGGTCGTTTAAGCTGGCTATCATATACATATCCCGATAAGGATGCATTGATAATCGGTCTGACATCTGTTTGCGCATATACCTGATGCCCAACGCCAGATAATAGTAAACATAGCGACAAGGTAGAATACCGGAGTACCCTAAGATTTTTCATAGATAAAGTGTTAATGGTGAATACGAACAAGTGCCAACGCCAATCGAAAACTTGTTTTTATTTTGAAGACATGGGGGGAAGCGAGCGCCTCCCCTGCTGTCAGTTTGAGAAAAGATAAGGGAAATTATCCTATATGGCACATTCGCATCTTTCTTACATCTGGGGATTTAGCCTTCAAAGACTTTGCAGTAATACTTACGAAAAATGTGCTTTTACTAATATTGATATGTTCCATAATAATGTGTTAATTCGCCGCCCTGAAATTAATACATGTTTTCATTCGCGACCTGTTATCTTCTCACAAATATAGAAGTAATTTTAATATAATCTACTAATTCTATAGATTTTATTAAAAGAAATAAATAGGATATGCAGCGGGGCTATAAAAGCGAGCTGGCAGGCTTAAAAGATTGTCGATTAGGGATAAGCAAGAAGATTCTATTGTAGTGTTTCTAAATAGGTTTTAATCAGCAGTATTCCTTCATCATGAAGTACAGTAGTCCCCTTTTGAGGCATATGTATCTCTCCCAATGTAGACATCCGTCCAATAATCTTAGCTTGTTTTAACCAAATCCCAGTTTCATTCAACGGGCTTTCATACCTCAGATCCAGCATGGTCATATAAGCCGTTCCTTTAGGGTTGTGACAATGGGCGCAATTGATCTCGAGATAAGCTCGGGCACGATTTGCAGTCGATTGACCAATATCCTCATAACCGGGCAAACTATTGGAAACTTTGAACGATTTCAGATCGAGAGCCTCCATCTGAGTCAACCGGACCAATTGCTGGATACTGTCACCATCGTGAACGATTATCCGGTTTAGATTTCTGATCTTCGGACCTATCGGGAGCAAATGATTTCCTTGTCGATGGCATGCCATACAATCCTTTCGGGAAGGAATAATATAATTTGTTTGTCGCTCGACACCTTTGTTGTCCAAAAAGGAGACATGCACGGAAGCACTGTCCATCAACAGAAAAGCTTCATCTTGGGCCGCATTCCATTGATAGGTAGCTGCGTTCCACTGTCCGTCTTTATGAATCAAAAGCCGCGTTTCAAGCAGCCACTGTCTCGAGTCCCCTACCGCATCTCTCGGGGGATAAAAAAAAGTTTTGGCAATGATGGTACCATCGGGGAAGCTGGGCAAACCATCGTCTGTGGCGATCATTTTTCCTCCCTTAGGAAGAAAGATGACACGCTTTTTATCGGTATAGTCTGTAAATAGGGCCGAAGCTAATTCATAAGAGACCCCCTGGTCATTTGGAACAAGATCAGCAATTTTGCCCTTGAATAAATTGTAATCAGATAATTTATCCCGAAACACAATATTATCTTTAGCGACTGTTCCCCGGCCCGTATTATTTAGTATAATAAAAAGTATAGGGATCAATAAAACACCCATCAAAATTAGCACTTTCTTCATTTCCCTAATGCTCTTCTACCCTTCCACCGTTATCTTAAATTCGGACGAAGATAAGATAAAAAAGAGATTACAGCGGCGGATGCCCTGTTTTGATTTTCAGATTTTACACTTAGGACAGAAAACAATAAAAAACCAGTTATTTTATCAAAAAATAAAACAGTTTCATGGATATATACGCAAATAAAATGGCTATATTTAACTGTCTTTTAACCAAAACTTCGGCTACATGGAAGATATGATTCTCTATAATCGACTTCAGTTCGCATTTACAATTACATTCCATTATTTATTCCCTCAATTGACCATGGGTTTATCCTTAATGATCGTCTATTTCAAATGGAAATTTCTGCAAACAAAAAATGAAGACTACAACCATGCTTCCAAGTTTTGGATGAAAATCTTTGCGCTTAATTTCACCATGGGCGTTGTAACAGGCATTCCCATGGAATTTCAGTTTGGTACCAACTGGGCCAAATTTTCTGAACTTACGGGTGGTATTATCGGACAGACCTTAGCCATGGAAGGTATGTTTTCCTTTTTCCTGGAGTCTTCCTTTCTGGGGATGTTTCTTTTTGGAGAAAAGTTGCTGGGGCATAAGCTCCATTTTTTATCCGGACTCATGGTCTTTATTGGATCTTGGGCCAGTGGTTTCCTGATTATCGCCACGCATTCCTGGATGCAGCATCCTGTTGGGTATGAGATTCTTGAAAATGGCAAATTTGTACTGAACAATTTTAGTGCATTATTCAGTAATCCATGGTTATGGCCATCTTATCTACATAATCAAGCCGCTTCATTGGTGACCAGCTCGTTTTTCGTTGCTTCTATTGGAGCCTTCTATTTGTTAAGTGACAAGCATAGTAAGTTTGGAAAGATATTCGTTAAAAGCGGCGTTATTTTTGGCGCTATTTCCTCCGTTATGCTGGCGTTTCCTACAGGAGACCTTGCAGCCAAAAACGTAGTCAAATATCAACCCGCAGCCTTTGCTGGCATGGAGGGAATTTTCAAAACTGAGAAAGGCGGATCGGAGATTATTCTAATCGGTCAACCGGACATGGAAAACAAAAAATTGGACAATAAGATAGCCGTACCGAATGTATTGAGCTTCCTGACCTACCAGCGTTGGGATGCAGAAATTAAAGGATTAAATGAATTTGACCAATCTTTACATCCAACGAACGTGCCCGGACTGTATTACAGTTATCACATCATGGTAGGTTTGGGTACCATATTCATTGGCATTATGGTCCTTGGAGCACTACTGCTTTGGCGGAACAGGCTGTATCAAACGAAATGGTTGTTGTGGATCATTATGTTTATGATTCCTTTCCCCTACATCGCGAATACTGCAGGCTGGTATACGGCGGAACTGGGACGACAACCTTGGCTAGTTTATAATCTCATGCGCATGGTAGACGGTGTATCCCCTACTGTATCTTCTGGAAATACATTATTTACCTTTCTCGGCTTCGTCGGTTTATACATTCTTTTGGGTTTGTTATTTCTGATGCTGGTCTTGAAGATCATTAGAAAAGGCCCTGAAACGACAGTTGCATTAACCTAATTAGCTATGGAAATATTCTGGTTTATCGTATTAACTTTCATGCTGGGAATTTATATCGTACTCGATGGGTACGATTTTGGGGCGGGAATCGTCCATCTATTCTTTGCTAAAACCGAACAGGAGAAAAAAGCTGTTACTAACGCTATTGGGCCGTTTTGGGATGCCAATGAAGTCTGGCTCATCGCTTCGGGCGGTGTCCTATTCTTTGCTTTCCCAACACTTTATGCCTCCTCTTTCAGTGGATTTTACTTGCCGCTCATGCTTGTATTATGGCTGCTTATTTTTAGAGCGATAAGTCTTGAACTCAGAGGGCAGGTTCATCATCGTCTTTGGGAGGCTTTATGGGATAAAGCTTTTGGTCTAGCAAGCCTGTTGCTGGCACTTTTCTTTGGCGCCGCCCTAGGCAATGTCGTTCGCGGAGTAAACCTAGGTATGGTAGAAAATGGTGTATCGACCCAAGAGCCACATTATTTCTTTTTAGCGCTTTGGAATCCGACATTTGACCCATTAGCCCAACATCAAGGCATTATAGACTGGTTCACCATCATATTAGGTTTAGTTGCCGTCGTTACATTAACAATCCACGGTGCAGGCTGGGTCATTCTGAAAACATCCAGCACACTAAATACCAGATTAAAGGATATTGTTTTTAAACTCAACTTTGTCTTGCTTATTCTCGTCCTACTATCGGCCTATGTATGGCATTATGTGAAACCCATTTCCTTAAACAATCTTCAAAATCATTATTGGCTGTGGATATTTCCTTTGATTGCTGCCGTTGGATTACTTGGACAATTTTGGATCAAAACCTTTAAGAAAGATGGTATTGGCTTCCTATTTTCTTCCCTGTTTATACTGGGGAGCTTTGCCACGACCGTTGCTTCCATGTTCCCTATATTATTGCCTTCAACGAATGACGTAAATCCTTCCTTGACGATTCAAAATGCTGCAGCACATGAATATGGTCTTTCAGTAGGTTTAGGCTGGTTTATGTTTGCAGCAATTCTGGTAGTTGCCTATTTTATTATCCAATTTAGGGTATTCAAAGGTAAGCTTGATGACGTCGGTTACGGTGAACACTAAGGGCGGTCTCTATTCGAGTCCCAACAACTTATGTTTCATCGCAAGCTGTACAAGTTCAATCATATTTTTAACTTTAAATTTAGTTAGGAGATTGCGCCGATGCGTTTCCACGGTAACTGGACTTAAAAATAAACGCTCGGCAATCTGGTTTGTAGTAAGTCCATTGGAGATCAACGTCAAAATCTCTTTTTCACGCTGTGTAAGCCTAGGTAGACTGCTGATGGTAGAAATTGCGCCACGATAAAGTTCTTTTGCCCGATCACAAATTGCTTCTTTGCCGTCCAATCCGAGCTGTACACAGCCCAGGAATTCTTCGTTGCTAACATCCTTTAAGATATAGCCATTTCCACCTGCCTGCATAAACTGAACAATAAGGTTGCCATCGGCCAAATTACTCAATGCAACAATAGGAATCATAGGAAACAGTTTCCTCACCTGAGTACAGACATCCACTCCATTTGTCTTCAACAGCTGCATATCCATAAGTAGGAGATCCGCTTTCGTGACCTTTAAAAATTCAATTAACGTAATTTCTTCCAAAAAGGGATATACAAGATACCCATCCTGATTATTGAGAAAAGAGGCAACACCTTCCAACAATAAAGGATGATCGTCTAACACTGCAATTATCTTCATGACTCAGCCTATTTAAACAGTTACACCAATTTCGATTTGAGTTCCGGATCCAAGCTTACTCTGAATATCAATTGATCCATTGATCCATTTCACTCTATTGACCATATTATTTAAACCCAATCCATAATTTAACACAGCGGAATCAAAGCCTTTGCCATTATCCTCAACGAGGATATGCAGTACTTCGTCCGATTTACTTACCTGAACGATAATTACATCTGCGTTTGCATACTTTAATGCATTTGAAATAGCCTCTTGAACAATTCGATATATGGCCAATCCTTTTTGAAAATCCACATTCAATTCAGGTTCATAGTTTTCAAATTGGATCGAAACATGACTATTTTTCATTGCCAGACACAATTGCTCCAATGCTGCTATCAATCCAAACTGACGCAACGATTCGGGCATTAGATTATGGGATATCCGCCTTACTTCGCCTAAGATGTCGTTCAACTTCTGCGGCACTTCATCAGTCAAGAGCGTACCCTTTGCTACATCGCCGGCAATCTTAAATTTTAAACCTGTTAACATACCTCCTATGCTATCGTGCAGATCTTGGGCTATACGCTGACGCTCCTGCTGCTCCCCCTTGAGCATAGATTCCGAAATTTGTAGCTGTTTTTCCTTTTCCAATTTGTCCAACACAATTTCGTGGTTGAGCTGAATCTGTGTATTGAGCTTCCGTTGTTTTCGATAGAAAAAAGCAACAAAAAGCACAATACAAAAAAGCAAAACGGCAATACCCAAAACGAGAAAAATCCGAAATTGGTTACGGTCCTTTTCTGCGCGTAGATTCAAAATTTCTTTTTCTTTTTCAACGGTCTTATATTTCGTCTCCATCTCATTCATTTTTTCCAGCAATTGGACCTTCTGAATGCTATCGGATAGTTTATTTGCCATATTGGACATCTTCAGCGCATCCTGATAATTACCCATAAGCTCATTCACACCCGCCAGTTGACTGTACACAATTTTACTGTTGTAAAGATCTCGCGTTAATAATCCATTTTTCACGATTTCCTCCAACTGCAGTTTAGCATCAGCATACTTTTTCTGTAAGAGATACACATTAAACTTTCTGAACCGCATCATCTGGAATAATTTCCAATTGTTCATTTTCACCGACCAATCCAAACCGATATCCAACAGGCGAAGGGCTTCATCAGTCTGTTGCTTTGTGGTAAAATAAAGCGCTTCATTGTAATAGTAGTTGGGTAATTGGGAAGAATTCGGGTATTCGTTCAGGAGCTGTTTGACCTTGTCCAACAGTACTCTTGCTTCTTTGGATTTCACCTGATAGCAATAATTACTGACTGTATTGAGATAAGCCACCACAAGTGCGGCACTCGGCGTTTGCTGCTCGAGCTGTTTTATGGCCAATTGATGGTATTCATCAGCTTTTGCAAGCTGATTGGACGACATAAACGTCATTCCGATCATCGTATTTATACTACCTTCCATGATGGGATCATGTGCTTTCGCATAAGGCAAGCACTTCCCGTTAAGAATATCCAGAAAATCAGCAAATCCTTTTTTAGGAAATCGAATTAAGCCCAGATTATACCAAGCTTTGGCCAAAAGCCCCTGCTGAAAAGGCTTTTGCGCATTTCCAAGGAGGTCTACACATCGTTGGGCTTCAACTCCTGCATTTTTACTATCCAGAAATTGCCCATAATAAAAGCTTTTGTAAAGTGCCCCCATCGCCTGTAAGCTCCGGAACGGTTTGGCTAGCCGCTCCCCCTGTCGCATATGATCCCAAAATTTGGTCGTATCTCTAAATCTATAGTAATCTGCCAAATAAAAATGCTGCATTGCTTTCACACTGTCCTCCGAACTCGATAGCAATAACTTTTCCGCATCAGATCGATATTTATTTTCATCCAATGGCAAACAACTCTGTGCAGCTACAGCGTGTACAGTAAAGTATACTATAAAAAAGGCAATTATCTTCGTTAACTCTTTCAACTGAAACATCATTAATCCAATATCTTAATCATTTAAACAATTAAACTAAATGGGGCCTTTTCAGCCAATGGTTTCATAATATGTGACAAGAAAGTCTTATGGTGGTCAAAGACTTCTCTCTACCTCTAAATTTGCCGTCGATGAGGCTTCTTCAAAGTCGACAATAGAACATATAGGTCGGAAAACCGCGTAATCAAATGGCGGGTCCAAAAAACAAAGATATATCTCCGCGATGAATTGCTAAAGATATTCTTCTACTTTTTTGAAATTAATTTTCCATATAGAGTTTGGCTAATCTATTTAAATATAGGCTAAAACATCTCTCGTTGATAAAAAAGCCTCTCGAATTATCGAGAGGCTTTTTTATCAACGAGATTCGCTATTCTTTTTCGTAGCAATATCGATCAGCAAGTCCAGCTTACACTGGTAAGCCGAAGACAGCACATTTGGATCGTCGGACTCAAAAAGCGCAGATTTCATGATGGGCACACTAAAGGGCAATGTCCAGGCGCGGAGCGACTTCGCGATAGCATCCATTGCATTAATGCCCTGTAGTGCATGCACACCATCGGCCCAACAAACCAGTCCGATATGTTTATCCGTCAGGTAAGCCGGTTTATTTTTAGCGCTGACTTCAAGCCAATCCAAACAGTTTTTCATGACACCGGGAATACTTCCATGATAAAGCGGAGACAACCAAAAATGTATATCTGCCTCAAGAAACAAGGTATTCATAATCTTAACAGCATTGGGTACCCGATTGAGACTCAAATCAAATAAGGGTATTCCGCTATCAGCCAAATTAAAAATAGTATTTTCAACCCCCCTTTGGTTCAGTTGGTCGGAAAAATAGTGTGACAATTTTCCCGATGTAGATTCTTGCCTTCTTTCCAAGGCGCCATTGAATATTAATGCTTTCATTATACTTTCCCTTTTTTAAAAATAACTTTTGGCATACCAACCTCACCATACATCAACGTCTGGACAATAGGAATCAATCGTTCTGTCGCTAACATATAAAGTGACGCCGGAATATTAGGGCGGGCCCTTATGACAACTTTTTGCTGCTGAAAATTCGACAAATCTATCGCTTGTAAAGCCTGCATCCATAGGTCTATTTCCAAATCCTCCATCGCCTTAAAATCGTAATACGCTGCAACAGGATGAAGTTTTTCCGCCAGGGCCATATAGACCCAAGGCGGGATAATTGCGTCCACAGAACAGCTAATGGCAACCGCCTTATTTCGAAAAGCAGACCAGTCCACCGCCGCCAAAGCTTCTCTGAATTCTTTTTCTTTAACGATTGCTTCCTGATACAACAATGTTTTGATGTCAAAACTTAGGATAGCAAGATTGGTCTTAAAATCAATTAGATCTAAAGCCAATATACCCGTGTTTTCAACTTTATTTATAAACATATCAAACCAAGCCTGCAATCACAGCATCGTATTTTTGTTCAACAATAGACCAATCCAAAAGCGACCAAAATGCATCCAAATAATCGGCTCTTTTATTTTGATATTTCAAATAATAAGCATGCTCCCAAACATCGACCCCCAAAATAGGGAAACCTCTGCCGATCGATTGTGTATCCATCAGCGGATTATCCTGATTGGGAGTAGCTACGATAGCTAAGGCGCCAGAATGTTTTACATAGAGCCAAGACCAGCCCGAACCAAACTGCCCAAGTCCCGCATTTTTGATCTTGGCTTTGAGTTCTTCCAAAGAACCAAAGGCGGCGTTTATCTCATCGGCTAACTTCCCAGTGGGTACCGTTTTTGGATTGGGCGATAAAATTTCCCAAAATAGCGTATGGTTAAAGTGACCGCCACCGTTATTGCGGACTGCTGGGCTATATTTACTTACGCTTGTTAATATATCCAATAGATCGTTAGCTTCGCCTGCTGTTCCTTCCAATGCCTTATTTAGATTGTCAACATAAGCTTGATGATGCTTTTGATGATGAATCGTCATGGTCTCGCGATCAAAATATGGTTCAAGTGCCGCATAGGCATATCCTAACTGGGGTAATTGAAATTTGTGCATAGTTTTATTGTTTTTATGATAAGTCAAAACTAGAGAATCAAACTTAATAAAACAACTAATTAGTTGTTTTATTAAAGTCATAAAAATAAATCAAAAAGGATAAACCTGTGTTTGAAACACATTTTAGAACAAAAAATAAAAACACTACCTTTGCTGATGTTATATAAAACAACTTTTTTATTGTCAAATGCAGAAGAATCCAGCTGATCGAATATTAATGTTATTAAAAATGCGCCGAGAAGCCACTGCAGCTTTGATTGCAACAGAGTTGGCTATAACAAAAGAAGGGGCCCGTAAACATTTATTGAACCTCGCGAATCAAAACCTAATTGTCTCCAATGCCAGGAGCGAAGGTATAGGCCGCCCTTCGACTTATTACAGTCTGTCACCGCAGGGCATGGCACGATTTCCAGATAGTCACGCCGACATTACAGTACAATTGCTGCAGTCGATTAAACAAGTGCTCGGCGAGAATGCTTTGGATCTACTTATCAGTGATCGGGAGTCTAAAGTATATCAAAAATATACTGACGCGCTTTCGGATATTGAATCCATCGAAAAAAAACTTGAAGTTATTGCCGCAAAAAGAACGGAAGAAGGTTATATGGCAGAATGGAAAAAAGAGGCTGACGATTATCTGCTCATTGAAAATCATTGCCCCATATGTGCAGCAGCAACCGAATGTCAGGGATTCTGCCGTTCAGAACTGAATAATTTTCAGCAACTCATCGGTCCGGCATATCGTATCTGCAGAACAGAATACATCATCGAAAATGCCCCCCGCTGTACCTATCGTATTTCAAAGGCGAAATAAAACCAATTTCTAAGGCATTCCTGCACAAATTATTAATATACCAAAAAGTATTTTTTATATTTGCATTAAAAGAACAGGAATTACATGTCAAAAGCAGAACAGACACGACAATATATCATTGAAAAGACTGCGCCCATCTTTAATAAAAAAGGCTACTTTGCAACTTCACTCTCGGACATTACGACAGCGACAGGTTTAACAAAAGGAAGTATCTACGGTAATTTCAAGGACAAGGATGACCTGGCTACCCATGTCTATACCTATCAGAGTAGAAAAATTTCAGAAGCTGTTAATCAGCAGATTACACAGCAAAAAACATCGCTAAAGAAGCTTTTGTCTTTTCTAGATTTCTACAAGGACAATTTCAAAAATATCGCAGCTTCAGGAGGTTGTCCCATGATGAATGCGGCCGTGGAGGCCGATGATTCGCTATCTTTTTTAACCCCCAAAGTCAGACGTTCCTTTGACCTTTGGAGACAGCGGCTAATTCTAATTCTTGAAGAAGGAGTTGCCAGCGGTGAATTTAAACAGCATATTTCTGCTGAAAATTATGCCATCACCTTTATGGCGATGGTCGAAGGCGGAATCTTGCTTTCCAAGATTTCCGGACGAGGAAAAGATCTTGCCATTGTATTGGATAAAATGAAGGAAATGGTGGATCGGGAGATTAAGGCTTAATTTTTTTTTACAAAAACAAATACCAATTGGTATATTTATAAGTTTATATTAAAATAAAAAGAGATGAAAAGAGTTGTAATAACTGGCATGGGAACAATTAACCCGCTGGGAGAAAACATAGACATATTTTGGGATAACATTTTGCGAGGCGAAAACCACACAACGCTTATTAGCCGTTTTGATGCTTCGTTGTTTCGAACACAGATTGCAAGTGAAATTAAACACTTTCAACCTGAAAAATACTTAGATAGAAATGAGATTAAAAGGAGTGATCTCTTTACGCAATATGCTTTATACAGTGCAGCGCAGGCAATGGAAGATTCGGGACTAGATCTCGATGCCATGGATCCATTTGATATCGGTGTCATCTGGGGTGTTGGCCAGGGCGGCATGGAAACTTTCGAAAAAGAAGTAGAAGGCTACGTGACAGGAGATTACAAACCAAGATTTAGCCCTTTCTTTGTTCCTAGACTTATCGTCAATATGGCTTCAGGCATGATTTCAATGAAGTATGGTTTAAAAGGAATCAATTACACTACCGTATCGGCTTGCGCTACATCCAATACGGCCTTTATGGACGCTTTTAATTACATTCGGCTCGGCAAAGCCAAAGTCTTTATAAGCGGCGGTTCCGAAGCCCCCATTACCCCGGCTTCAGTTGGCGGTTTTTCTGCCATGAAAGCCATGTCGAGCCGGCATGATAGCCCACAGACAGCAAGCAGACCCTTTGATCGGGATCGTGATGGTTTTGTTATGGGTGAGGGAGCCGGAGCACTCATCTTGGAAGAATACGAACATGCCAAGCAAAGAGGTGCAAAAATTTACGCAGAGCTTGTCGGAGCTTCGATGACCGCAGACGCTTACCATATGACCTCACCCCATCCCGAAGGGATAGCGGCAGCAAAAGCCATGTCTCTGGCTTTGGAGGAGGCTAAAATTAATACCAGTGCGCTCGACTATTTAAATCTTCACGCGACTTCAACGCCAGTTGGAGATATTGCCGAACTTAAAGCCGTACAACGAGCTTTTGGAAAGCTAAATAATCTATGGGTCAGTTCCACCAAATCAATGACAGGACATTTACTTGGGGCAGCCGGCGCTATCGAAGCAATCATTGCCATAAAATCCATCAACAATAATGTAATTCCGGCAACAATTAATATCGAAAATATCGATCCCGATATTCCCGAGGGGATTCAAATTGTAATCAATAAGCCAATAGAGAAACCCGTTCAGACTGCGATGAGCAATGCTTTTGGTTTCGGTGGGCACAATTCGAGTATCGTTTTCAAAAAGATTTAATTTTTTTGAAATAATTCTTGACAAAGTGTAATAAACACACTATCTTTGTACTATCATAATTTAGGTTTATAATTGGTTATTTAAGGTTTTCATTCTCCCCGTTTGAAAACCTTTTTTTATGCCTGTTCAACTCTTGTTATCAGCAAACTAGATTTTTTATTTTTAACCGATACGACAAAACTATTTGGCCCATTTATCCATTTACCAGATATAAATCCGTTGAGGACCTTCATTACCAGATATAAATCCGTTGAGGACCTTCAATAGTGTGTCACTGGTGTTATTTTTCAGAACGGAGTCCGTGTCTTATCTACTATTTAACCCCTTCTTCGAAGATCATTCGAGGCATTTTCGGGCCTTATTCGTACTTAGGAGCAGATAAGAGCGTTTTCTGACATGTCCATTCCTGAAAAAGGTTTACAAAAACCGAATATTAAAATCTTAAATTTAATATTATGAAAAAGCGTATGACAAAACGTAAATCAGGGGGACAGCAAGTTTACAGTGATAGCTTCAAGATCCTCGTTTCCAGAGAATACCTTGCGGGCAAGCTGAGTTATTCGCAACTTGCCCAGAAGTACAATCTTCCGGGGGAAGCCACTCCGCGGTATTTTATGAAATGGTACCAGCAGTGGGAAAACAATCTGGAGCTGGAAGTTTCCCAGACTGTTGAGCCAGAAGACACTGGGGTGAAAAATGAGCAGGATCTCAGGGATGAACTCTTCCAAGCGAACCTCAAAATTACTGCCCTGGAGATGTTGATCAAAAAAGCGGAGGAGCTCCATGGGGCTGATTTTGTAAAAAAGTCTGGGGCCAAATCGTCCAAGAAATGAAGTCGTGTTACCAGAATGTTTCGGTCTCCAGACTTTGTGGACTATTTGGCAGAACAAGGCAATCCTACTATAAATATATGGGCAGAGAACAGGAATACTCCGTTCGCAGCGGGCTTGTGCTGGCGCGGGTACGTGAAATTCGGAAGGACTCCCATCGCATGGGTACCCTTAAACTCCGCAGCATATTGGTCAAAGAAATGGGTAGTGCGATGGTTGGACTGGGAAGGGACGCTTTCTTCAGACTGTTGCGCGAAAATGACCTTTTGGTCAAATGCAAACGCAGGTATGCCATCACCACCCAGTCCGACCACCGTTTCAAAAAGTGGCCCGACCTTGTGCAACGCAGGCAAGCCCTGCGTCCCGAGCAGATATGGGTAAGTGACATCACCTACATCCGCATCCGGGACAAATGGATCTACCTGTGCCTGGTCACAGATGCCTATTCCCGAAAGATCGTGGGCTACAAACTTACCCACAGACCAACAGCACAGGCCTGTATATCAGCGCTCAGGATGGCAATATCACATAGAATGTATCCACAGAGCGATCTGACCCACCACTCCGATCGCGGCATCCAGTATTGCAGTACAAATTATGTCACTATATTGCAGGAAAATAGGATTGCAATAAGCATGACACAATCCGGAAGCCCATACGACAATGCCGTGGCAGAAAGGCTAAATGGCATCCTAAAAAGCGAATATCGCATGGCTGAGACCTTTCCAGACTACAAAACGGCACTTGCACAGCTGGTCAAGGCAGTCAATATATACAATCATTTTAGGCCACATATGTCCTGCAATATGATGTCTCCCCAACAGGCACATCAGCAATGGCAGAACCAAAAAACTCCCAAAGTGTTTCAAAGACGTAACGCTGAGTCAAAAAAGTTCCGCAGTAAAACCAGGGAAACTGTGGTCAGGGAACGGACAACTGATAATAGTAAGAAAACAGACAATGACAACTATATCCAGTAGAAAAAAATAGAATGTAAAATCTATATAGTAATCTGTTCGGTATATGTAAACCTATTTCAGTATAAGACAACAGCCATGCTACTGTCTTATCTCCGAGTATAACTCGGACTCACCACGGACTCATGTCGCACTCACCACGGATACACCCAGACTCTGATACGGAGATGTATCGGAGGAGACACGAAACGATAGCGAAGCAGAGGTCTTGCGTCCATGCCATAATCAGAACATTCAAAATCCCGCCCCTGTCATTGATGACTAAATGAAGCTTGTAGCCAGCCCATTGTAGATTTTCCAACTTCGGCTATTCCTTTAAATACCCTCTATTCGCCTTAATCCGCTTATTCATGCAAACCCTAACCGGTGTAGAATCGAAAGAAATCATAAAAAAACAGCGGGATAACCGAAGTTACCCCGCTGCGTAAAAATAAACATGTGAAACTATTCTTTGCCATTATCTTTAGCCCACCATAACCGCTTACCCCAATTGTAATCCACAGTTCCAGCTGCAGCCGCGTTAACATTCTCTGTATTATACAAATACTCATTATTCGGATACGGCAAACGCCATGGTTGATCGGTGTGTACTTTTTTGAATTTTTGAATTTTCGAAGGATAGTTTGTACTAGGTATACCAGTTCTTCTGTACAGGTTCCAAGCTTCAAAATTTTCTTTAAACAAAGCTACCCACATGTCCCAGTAAATACGGTCTTTAGTATTATCAAATTTACCTGCATCAGCGAGATAAGCCGCGATGTCATCTGTTGCGATATTATTATCTTGCATGGACAGTGTAACCCCTGTTTCATAGGCCGTTTTTGCGGAAATACCAACATTGTATCCGGATAAAGCAGCTTCAGCTAACAGGTAATACGTTTCACAAGCCCTATAGAAAGGTACCGCTCCAGCAGGATCATTGATATAATGATCGCCAATCCAAGAAATCGAGGTTGAAGGAGACGGATTTGTCAATGAACCATTTACAAATCCAACATACTTGCCTTCATTATTTTTTCGGGCGATAGAAGCTATCCTTGGATCTTTGGTCTCAATTAAATGATCAATAAAAATATCAAACATTCCCCAATTATTGATCCGGTTACCGTTGATACCTGATTCATACCAAGGTTCCATATAGGGTAAAGTACCAGGGAAAAACATCTGGCAGTTTTCTGCGTTTGTCTCAATAATAGGATATTTCTCTTTATTCTTGGCAATTTCCTCAATAGTCGATTTTGCCAATGCAGGCGCAACAGAAGAAATCCGCATTGCCATCCGTAAGCGCAACGCGTTACAGAATTTTTGCCACCTTAACATTTGCTCCTTTATATCCGCACTTCCACTATTGGTTTTTCCATAGATCACATCATAATCCCCCATTTCATCCGTACCTATCCCTGCCGCCATTTCATCCGCAATTGATTTAAGATCGGCCAATACAGCAGGGAAAATATCTTCCTGTTTATCATATTTAGCTTTCAAGATGGAGCCGTCCTCTGGACGCCCTTGAAATGCTTCTGAGTAAGGAATATCTCCCCAACCATCCAATAAATAAGACCACATATAATTATTCCATATCCTGGCAACAATCCGAATATTTTTGTAACTCTCTGCTGCACCATCTGTTTTCTTCAATAAATCCTTCATCTGAGTGATATTGTAGTAACAAGCAGCCCAGCGATTACCATAGGTATTATTCGAAGGAATTAATCCCCCCAAATTGTCTGGATATTGAATTTTAACAATATAACCTGCAAATGTACCATACCCGTCAACGTCACCACCAAATTGGTCTCCGGCATAACGCATGACATTTACTAACATGTTTTGCGGAGGGACATCTGACAATGCATCTGGATCGGTATTAATTTTTTCAAAATTTTTAGTACATCCCGACACCAATAAGGCGGCTAGAATTGGTGTATATTTAAGTTTTTTAATCAAAGTATTCATAAGTGTAAAATTATTTTTATTACGTTTTAAACCTAATAAAGAAATTAAAATGTAAAACCAAGTTTAAGACCTATACTTCTTGAATTAGGAACAGTCGCTTGTTCAAATCCTACTCCTCTTGAATCACTCGAAACACCACCTGCTTCTGGATCCAAACGCATAGTATTAGATTTATGAACCCATAACAAAGCTAAATTAGTTCCCGTAATAGAAATATTGGCACGTTTTATTCCTTTTATCTTACTATACAAGTGTTTAGGCAAGTTATACGAAACATAAGCTTCTCTCAATTTCAAGAAAGAACCGTCGAAAACATACATTTCAGAAATACCGCCGTTTTCGTACCAGTCTTGTGCACTAGTTTCAATCGTATTTTCAACCCAGCCATCTTTTCCGTCCGACATTGCGAATCTTTCATTTGTCATTACATCCTTACCAGCTACAATTGCACGTTCGCGAATGCCATTCGCTGCTGTAATTTCTGCAATACCTGTCGTATAACCATGGGCCATAGTTTGCGACCACACATCACCACCTTTTCTAAAGTCGAGCATAAATCCAAACCTGAAATCCTTGATAGTAAAATCGTTGCGCATAGAGGCTAAGAAATCGGGTACAGCTTGACCAATATCCTGACCATCCAATGGTGTAGAAACCAAACCATTATTACCGACTTTTATTGCTCCCTTCATTGGACCATCTTCTACACGATCAAAACCAGAGCCAACTAAAGTTCCCCAAGGCTTACCAACGGATGCCATATTGGAAATACCCCAAGTCCAGCCAAGTCTGTAATCTTCTAAGCCCAATTGCGGATAAAGTTCAACGACCTTATTCTTATCTCTTGAGAAGTTAATGGTCGTTGTCCAATTTAGCCCATCTCCTCTTTTTAGAATGTCGCCTCTTAATTGCAATTCAACACCTTTGCTTTTAATTTCACCAGCATTTAGGAATATAGAACTAAAACCAACCACATTCGATGTTGCCACCTGAAGCAATTGTTTTTTGTTGGTTTTATTATAGTAGGTAAAATCCACATGTAGGCGATCTTTGAATAAACCTAACTCAGTTCCGATTTCGTATGAGGTAATTGCTTCGGGTTCTAAGCCCTCAATTGCATACGTCATACTCTTATACATCTGAGCTAAATTATTATAGGAATCTGTCTGTGCATAGTAGTAATTTCCGTTTTGATACGGACGAGTTGCATTACCTACCTTAACAATGTTGAACCTCAATTTCCAAAAATTTAAATAATCACTTTTTAATCCTTCAAAACTAGCCGTAGGCAACCAACTTAAACTTGCTGAAGGATAAAAAAATGATTTTTTCAGCGTTGAAGACCAATCATTCCGCGCGGTTAAATCTAAATATAACTCGTCTCGCCAACCTAAATTGGCTTGTGCATAGACAGAGTTTGATCGACCTTTAGAATGATCCATTAAAGTATAGGCATCTCCAATTTTATTACTGATCGTATAGACCCCTAGTACATTCAACCCTCTGGCTCCTAACGTGTTTGTTTCAAACTGATAATCCCGATAATTTGCACCCAAAATCCCTGTCAAGCTCAGTTCTCCAAATTGTTTATTGAAGTTTGCAATAAAATCTGCATTGAATTCGGAATTACTATTCTTCATTTCATCGAATTTTCCATTCCTGTTGTCGAAATTAAAATAGGTTGTCTCAAAAGTATGCGTATTATAATAATCCAATCCCACCCGACCTTCAAATCTCAAAAAATCAAAAGGTTGATAATACAATGAAGTTTTCCCAAAAATACGATTCATTTTGAGAGCATTTTGAGACTCATGCATGGTATAAAATGGATTCATATGATAGGCGGAATTCCAGTTGTAGTACGTATAATTTCCGGCCTCATCACGCTGATCCCAATTATTTTTCAGATCTTGCATATCTACCTGACGGCCGAACCAGATCAACCCATTCATCGGATTAGCACTATCGTAACCTTGCATTACGAGATTATTACTTTCAGTACGTGTGAAATTACTCATAATGTCATAAGAAAATTTATCGCTTAACTTATATTCATTATTTAACTGGGCTGTATATTTCTTTTGATCTGTATTGGGTACCGTCCCGCGCTGATCTCTAAAGGAAATGGACGCCCGGGTAGAAGACTTATCTGTTTTAGAAAGTAAAGAAATATTATGATTTTGAGAAAAGCCTGTTTGAAAAAATTGCTTGACATTATTTTTATGGGAATTCCATGGAGTTGCTTGGCGTACACCGTTAACTTCAGGGCTATTAAATTGTGGAATCATTAACCCAATATCCATTCTAGGCCCCCAAGATTCATCAATATTATCGTTGACACCAAATTCTCCTGTACCATCTACATAACTAAAAGAATTCTTAACTACATAATCCTGATAAGATTCTCCTCCTCCTAAAGTATTGTAACTATATTCATCTCCTCTTGACCCTTGACCATATAAATTTTGATACTTTGGTAAATTGACTACTCTATCAATAGAAAAATTACCATCGTACGAAATTTGTACGCCATTGGCAGCGCGTTTGCCTGATTTGGTAGTAATCATAATAACACCAGCGCCTGCTCGCATACCGTAAAGTGCGGCTGCTCCACCTTTCAAGATATTTAAGCTTTCAATATCATCTGGATTAATGTCATTCAAGCCCGACCCATAGTCAACCCCTGAATAAGTATTATCTCCCGAACGTTGTGCTTCATTTGTAATGGGAATACCATCTACGACAATCAAGGGTTGTTGATCTTTCTGTAACGAAGAATTACCTCGGATGGAAATACGAGCTGAAGAACCTATTGCACCCCCAAATTGATTAACTTGAACTCCAGCAGCTTTACCAGCCAATGCGCCCGTTAAGCTATGTTGCCCAGCATCTGTCAATTCACTCGCCTTAATTTCCTGCGTGGCATAACCTAAAGATTTCTTATCTCTAGTAATTCCCATCGCAGTTACCACAACTTCGTCCAAATTGCGCTCATCAGTCGTTAATGTGACCTGAAGTGAAGTCTGATTGGTCAAATTTACTACTTTACGGTCATAACCCACTGCTGACACACTTAATGTCCCCGCCTGCTTATAGTTAATCGTAAATTCACCATTTTGTCCACTTTGGGTTGCTGTTCCATCTCTTAGCGTGATTGTAACTCCAGGGATAGGTTTCCCGTCTTGGTCGATCACCTTCCCCTTCAAAACTGTCTGTGCGTATACTGCCGAGCTTACCAAGAAGGTAGCAGCTAGCATAGCGATACTTTTTCTGTTCATAAGTTTAGTTTCAGATGTATTAGTTTATAGTGCTTTTTGTAATAACTAAGTTATAAGTACTTGATTGGCATTGATAACTAAATTTTAACAAGTATTGCCCAGTTATTAACCCAAAGTGTTAAATAGCTAAATTTAACCCAACCAATCACAACATAAAAAACTCTTACACGAGTACATCTTCACAACAATAGCCTACCTATCCACTCCCCACACACCGATTTACAAGTAAAACCACAGAAACATATTAATCTAATTTATTTTACTACATTTTTTGGTAATTTTATTGGAAAAAGCTTTAAAAAACCAAAATAAAAACCAAAAAAAAGAGAATTACCTACATTTTTCACAAGATATTTCAAAAAAAACTTAAGATAAATAGCTTTTAAAAAAGTTTAGGCACATAGGAAAGAAAAAAGACATCTAAATAAAAAAGAATAAAATTCTGCCAAGAATAGCCATATGCGTTCCATTCTTAGCAGAATTTTACTTCCGAATTCATATAGTTTAAAAGTCTAGCCAACCGAGCCGCTAGCGAGATTAATTAAGAAATCTAGACTTATTTACTCGTATTCCTTATTCCGGTACAATCTAATTCTCCATTGGAATTTCTTGAACTAAATAACAGAATAGAGTGTTTGTTTATATTGCTGCACATATTCCTTTGGATTGCAGCCCACAATTTGCTTAAAAACTCGGTTAAAATTAGTAATACTATTAAAGCCGCTGTTGTATGCAATAAACGAAACACTGTCTAGGTGTTCTTCGTTTAGTTGATTACAAACTTCTTTGACTCTTATCCGGTTAAGATAGGTCACAAAAGTAACACCACAATGCTTTTTAAAATATCGACAAAATGCCTGCGGAGTAAGATTTGCATGGTCAGCAACATCTTCCAGCGTAATTTCGTCTTTAAAGTGCTCCTTAATATAATTGCAGATGAAATTAATGCGATTTGATCCGTGCATCGTATCAAAGGCAACTTCTACCCGTTCGTTACAAAGTGCTTCCGCCTCCCGTGAAATATTTGCCAATGCTCGTAATAAATAGAAAAAGTGCATTAACTTATCCATCTGATCAGCTGACTTCAATTGACAAACCCGTTCCGATATCTGCTCAAAATACGTTTCCGGCACCTTAAATCCTCTAGAGTTATTATAGATAAATTGATTCAGCGATTCAAATTCATCCAAAGAAAATAGTGATTTCAGTTTACCATTGGGATCAAAAAAGATAGAAACAGAACGTGATTCATTGGAAAGACCATCTTGGGACGCAGACTTAAAAACATGTGGTTGATTCGCACCTAAAAAGAATATATCATTTTCCTTAAAGGGATGGAGCGTATCTTCAACAATCAAAATTCCACTACCCTTTTTTATCCACATTAACTGAGCCTCCTGATGACGATGAAAATAGGGATAGAAAGCTTCCAAAACATCTTCTTGCACAGTTAAACTTTGCCCTCGGGTTGTCGGCACGTTAAATTGAAGCGTTTTCATAGTTTATTTAGTTTTATGTTTACTGTTTAGTAATATAAATATAACAACTACAATGGAAGATTACTTCTTGCAAACAAAACATAAAAATACTATACCAAAATATGTTTAGAATCCGACAATATTTAATAATCCCTAAGAAATACGCAAACCAAAACAGATAATTTACACCAAAAATTCATCAGCATAAAAAAAATGGGTTAAAATACAATTAGACTTTGATAAATTGTGCAAATTATTATTCAACAGAAAGGCTGAACTTTATTTAATTTCGTTGTTTGACCTTTTTAGAGACAAAATGGCGAGCATATTCATTTGTAACAACAGCAAACACCGCACTATCAAAGATAGACCTTTAAATAAATGATTTTGACATGCATAAATTTTACGATATTCGTATTGGACAATAAACCGCTAGGTAGACAATTCTACTTCAAGCCGAAGCAGATTACAAACAATTCATGATTTTAGCACAACAGACACAGTACCTCCTTTAATTCCCAAAACTTATGTTCAAAAAAGAAATATATCTTAATCGCCGAAATAATCTATTATCAAAGATCACGACTGGCAAAATTCTTTTGCTAGGCAGCATTGAAAATCCGATCAATTTTGAGCACAATACCTATCCCTTCCGTCAAGACAGTAGCTTTTTATATTATATCGGTATCAAAAGCCCACGTTTGGCGGCTGTATTGGACACTGAAAAAAACGAGACCATACTATTTGGTGATGAAATGACCATTGACGATATTGTGTGGATGGGCCAACAGCAGACTTTAGCTGAAAAGGCTGACCTTTCCGGTATCAGCAAAATCCTGCCTTTCAATCAACTCTTTGACTATCTTAACAAAGGAAAACAGGAAGATGTTCACTACCTTCCTCCTTATCAGTCGCATAATAAGTTATTACTTGAGCAGCTAACCGGCCGTTCCGCAAATCAGCTCCAGCCCTCTGTGGCTTTGATTAAAGCTGTCGTTGCCCAGAGAAGTATCAAAACGGCAGAAGAAATTATCGAATTAGAGAAAGCCGTAGATATTGCTGTTGATATGCACCGCATTGCTATGCGAATGACAAAACCTGATCGTTACGAATATCAGATCAGCAATGCCATGCAACATTTTGCGCAAGATCAGGGAACGTCCTTCTCCTATCCTCCGATAGTCACAAAACGGGGTGAAATTCTGCACAATCATATGCAATTTCACCAGCTTTATGAAGGTGATCTCCTGCTCAATGATTCGGGCGTAGAAACGGCCATGGGCTATGCTTCGGACCTGACCAGAACCTTTCCCGTAGGAAAACGTTTTACGGCTTTACAAGAGGAAATTTACCAGATTGTCTTACATGCGTTTAAATCTGCAGAGCAGCTGCTGACATTCGGAATACGTTTTAAAGAAATACATTTAAAAGCCTGTGAAGCGCTTGTAGACGGACTTATACAAACCGGATTCATGAAAGGCAACGCACAAGATGCGGTCATGAATCACGCGCATGCGCTTTTCTTTCAATGCGGACTAGGCCATATGCTCGGTCTTGATGTGCATGATATGGAGGATCTTGGTGAACAATATGTTGGCTATACTGAAGCTGAGCCAAAAGATACCAAGACTTTTGGAATCAAATCGCTGCGGCTAGGTAAGAAATTGGAGGCTGGCAACGTGCTAACCGTTGAACCCGGCATCTATATTATTCCTGAATTAACGCAGCTTTGGGAACAGCAAAATTTACACAGGGACTTTATCAATTATGATTTCTTAAAAAAACATCTCGATTTCGGCGGGATTCGTATTGAAGATAATTATCTTATTGAAACAGATGGATACCGTCGTTTAGGAAAATACCTTGAACGCGAGATTCAGGAGATCTATCAACTCAAAGACAATCCAATTGATTAATTAACGAACAACTCACATAATGATAAACCCAAAAAGTAAACTTAAATTCTTTTGGGGTCAACTCAAACAGATAAACAAATGAACAGCATTAAACAGTCGATCTTTATTATTCTAATACTGATTTTTCAGGTTCCAGCTTCCCTTTTTGCGCAGCGACTCTGGACAGATCATGGTGATCAATATTATGAATTTTCCGACAAGGGAATAGAAATGGTCAACCCCAAAAATGGGGTGCGCTCCATCTTCCTTTCACAGCAATCGCTTATTCCGAAAGGAGCAACAGCAGCCTTGAAAGTCGAAAATTTTTCCATTTCCAAAAACAAGGAGCTTATTTTGATCTATACCAATAGCAAAAGAGTATGGCGCGAGAATACAAGAGGCGATTATTGGGTTTACAACAAAAAGACCAATCAGCTGCAGCAACTAGGCCAAAAATTCCCGGCCTCACAACTGATGTTTGCGAAGTTTAACCCGCAAGCAGATAAGGTCGCCTACGTCAATAAAGCCGACCATAATGTTTACGTGGAAGATCTCGCCAGTGGCAGCATCGTTTCCGTTACCAAAGATGGAACAGACCGTTTAATCAATGGTACTTTCGATTGGGTTTACGAGGAAGAATTTGGATGTAAAGATGGTTTCCGCTGGTCGCCCGACGGTGCTTCCATTGCTTATTGGAAGCTTGATGCCCGCAACATCCGTAATTTTCTGATGATCAACAATACGGATAGCCTCTACTCCTATACCATTCCCGTGGAGTATCCTAAAGTTGGACAATCGCCGAGTGCCTGTTCGATATGGACCTATGAAATCGCCACTGGAAAAAATACCATGCTGAATATCCCGGGAGATCCCAACCAGCACTATATTCCCCGCATGGAATGGTGTCTTGATAGCAAGCAGGTTATCCTAGAGCAGCTCAACAGAAAACAAAATGAGAGCAAAATCTATACCGTAGCTCTCTCCGATAATAAAGCGCAAAACATACATCAGGAGCAAAGCGACTCGTGGATTGATATCAAAGCACGATGGAACAACAACGATCCTTCGGGATGGGACTGGGTTCAAGGTGGCAAGGCCTTTATCTGGGTCTCGGAAAAGGACGGCTGGCGCAAAATCTATCAGATTGATTTATCGGGCAACGAGAAGCTGGTTATGAAAGCGGACTATGATATGATCAATCTTGACTTTTTCGATCCGAAAAATGAAACGATTTATTTTACCGCCTCTCCAAGCAATGCAACGCAGAAGTATCTGTATAGTGTATCGACGAAAGGCGGAGTTCCAAAAAGACTGACCCCGGCCTCATACGAAGGCACCTGCGATTATGATATTTCAAAAGACGGTAAAATTGCCATCTTCAGCTTTAGCAACCGGGCAACATTAAAACACAATGCCGTTATTGAGTTACCGACACACAAAATACTCGTAGACTTTGATTTTAAACGTGAAAAAAAAGTCAGCGATGGTATTGCCGAGTTTTTTAAAGTTAAAACAACGGACGGTATTGAGTTAGACGGCTGGATGGTAAAACCACTTGATTTCGATCCCAATAAAAGGTATCCTGTCGTCTTTATGGTCTACGGCGAACCAGCATCACAAACTGTATTAGACAATTTCGGTGCAGGCTATAACAGTTTATATAAAGGAAATATGGCGCAGGATGGCTACATTTATATTTCTTTGGATAATCGCGGAACTCCTGCTCCTAAAGGCAGTTTGTGGCGAAAAAGCATCTACCGCAATATCGGGCAGCTCAATATTCGCGACCAGGCTTTGGCAACACAAGAAATCCTGAAATGGCCTTTTGTCGACAATTCACGTGTGGCCGTCTGGGGCTGGAGCGGTGGCGGATCAAGCACGCTGAACCTACTGGGACAATATCCTCAAATCTATAAAACGGGTATCGCCATTGCAGCTGTAGCAAATCAGCTCCTTTACGACAACGTATATCAAGAACGCTACATGGGCCTCCCCCAAGAAAATCTTGCAGACTTTGAAAACGGCTCTCCGCTGAAATATGCAAAAAACATCAAAGGTAATTTACTCTATATCCATGGAACCGGAGACGACAATGTGCATTATCAAAATGCAGAAGTCCTGATCAATGAACTGATCAAAAATAACGTGCAGTTCCAGTTGATGTCTTACCCCAACCGCAGCCATTCGATCAGCGAGGGACAAGGTACACATGAACATTTAAAAACATTATTTACAAACTATCTAAAATTACATTGCCCTCCGGGTGGAAGATAGACCGAATAGTTATCATTTACAGATGAAAAGAATACTATTATATGCATTGGGAACCTGCGGTCTACTGACCGCAGGCATACAGCAATCAGCGGCCCAGCTGATGAAAGAAAAAAATGAATTCACAAGAGCGGATTCACTGCGCGGATACCTGTCACCGCTGCGAACCTGCTACGATATCCAATACTACCATTTGGATGTTAAGGTAGATATAGACAATAAGTTTATTTCGGGTTCAAACCTTTTCCGTTTCAAGGCCACAACTGATTTTAATCGCCTGCAATTTGATCTTTTTGCAAATCTCAACGTAGACAAAGTCGTATATAAGGGGAAAGAACTTTCCTTTACCAGAGAACACAATGCTGTCTTTGTCGAATTTCCTGCGACTATCAAGAAAGGAATACAGGAAGAGTTTACGGTATATTACGAAGGCCATCCTACAGAAGCGGTCAAAGCTCCCTGGGACGGCGGCTTTGACTGGAAAAAAGATAGCAATGGAAAGCCATGGGTGGCCACGGCCTGCCAGGGTATGGGTGCGAGTGTCTGGTGGCCAAACAAAGACCATCAATCCGATGAAGTGGATAGTATGCTGATTTCCATCGCTGTCCCGAAAGAGGTGATGAATGTTTCCAATGGACGTTTGGTCAAGGTAGAAAAGATGAAGGATGGTTACACCAAATACCACTGGAAAGTTGCCAATCCGATCAACAACTATAATGTCGCCATCAACATCGGCGACTACGTTCATTTTAAGGAAAAATACAAAGGTGAAAAAGGGCCATTGGATATAGACTACTATATTTTGCGCGAAAACGATACGGCAGAAAAAAAAGCCCATCTTCAGAAAAACGCCAACCAGACCTTAGAAGCCTTTGAACATTGGTTTGGTCCATACCCATTCTATGAAGATGGCTATAAACTTGTTGAAACCTACCATACCGGCATGGAACACCAGAGTGCCATTGCCTATGGTAACCATTACCAGAATGGCTATCGCGGCGGGGATGCGTCGGGAACCGGCTGGGGACATAAATGGGATTTTATTGTGGTCCACGAATCTGGTCACGAATGGTTTGGCAACAATATTACTTCAGCTGATCTGGCCGATATGTGGATTCACGAAAGCTTCACTAATTATTCCGAAGGCTTATTTATCGACTATTTCTATGGTAAGGAAGCCAGCCAGGCTTACGCCCATGGTATCCGGAGCGGGATCCAAAATGATAGCCCCATCCAGGGCCCTTACCATGTAAATAAAGAGGGATCTGGGGATATGTATCCCAAAGGCGGTGTTATGCTTAACATGATCCGTACGATGATCGACAATGATGAAAAGTGGCGGAATATTCTGCGGGGATTAAACAGCAAGTTTTATCACCAACAAGTCGATTATACTGATGTTGTCAACTACGTAAGCCAGCAGTCCGGCCTAGACCTGCTGAAAGTGTTTGAACAGTATGTAAAGCATACTGCCATTCCTACACTGGAAATCAAACAAGATCCTTCAGGCAGAATATTGGGCCGCTGGATCAGCGAAGTCAAAGGCTTCCATATGCCCATACATATTGGCGTAAAAGGTCAAAAAAGAGAACTTATCCAGTTGGACCAACATTTCAGACCGATTAAAGTAGCCGGTTTAACGAAAGAGAATATCGATATTGATACGTTTAACTATTATGTCGGCGTATTGTTCGAATAAAAACAGCTTCAACGTTACCAACATGAAATAAACACAGCGCCCCAGAAAGTTAGCTACTTTCCGGGGCGCTGTGTTTTTGAACCACTCTTATCGCTTCATACCTATTCCCAATTGAAATAAAACCTTCATGACTTCGCAGACACCAACAGCAATAAAAGCATACCGAAGGTCCTTTCTGGCCAATAAGATCAGACTCGTCAAAAAAAGCAGGAAATAGGCCTGCATTAGCGGATTATTGTTCTAATGAAAGATCAATACTGATTCCAGGCAGGCGGATCTACGCCAAGAAGATGTTTTACAAAATAGTCCCTTCTTTTTCGTTCACCATAATCTCCCCCGGAAGAATGCCCCATTCCAGGAACCATGATAAAATCATGATTCTTACGCGCTTTAATCAAAGCATCAACCAATTGGAAAGTGGATGAAGGATCCACATTATCATCAAGTTCTCCAACAATCAGCAAAAGATTTCCTTCCAGCTTAGCGGCATTTTCAATATTAGAGCTAGCCGCATATTCAGGACCTACAGGCCAGCCCATCCATTGCTCGTTCCACCATATTTTATCCATTCGGTTATCGTGACAACCACAGGAGGAAACGCCAACTTTGTAAAACTCGGGATGGAATAACAGCGCTCCGGTTGAACTTTGCCCCCCGGCAGATGTGCCATAGATCCCTACCCTGCCGATATCCATGTATTTATATTGTTTTGACGCGGCCTGCATCCAGGCAATTCGATCCGGAAAGCCCGCATCTTTCAGGTTTTTCCAACAGACATCATGGAAAGCCTTCGAACGATTTGAGGTCCCCATCCCGTCGATCTGCACCACAATAAAGCCCAATTCAGCGAGTTCGTACATCCCGCTCGGGTTGCTGTAAAATGATTTTGGTACGAAAGAACTATGCGGTCCCGCATAAATGTATTCGATGACAGGATAGCTTTTAGCAGGATCAAAATTCGTCGGCCGAATAATAATCCCCCAGATATCCGTTGCGCCATCACGTCCCTTAGCTTTAAAAACCTCCGGTGCACGCCACCCTGCAGCTTCGAGCAGACTACTGTTTGTTTTCTCCAGCTCCATGATAAGACGGCCATTTTTGTCGCGCAATACTGAAATTGGCGGCTGATCGACCCGGGAATACGTATCCACAAACTGCGAATAGTCTTTATTGAAAAAAGCTTGATGATTTGCATTTTCTTCGGTCAGCAGTTTTAAGCCCTTTCCGTCTAAACCGATAGCGTAATAGTGGACCAAATAGGGATCTTCTGCAGCATTCACTCCGCTGCCTTCGAAAATAACCGTTCGTTTTTCAGCATCAACATGCACAATTTTCCGAACAACCCAGTTTCCTTTCGTTATCTGGTTCTTTACTTTACCAGTAATTCCATCATAGAGATACAGGTGGTTCCATCCATCACGCTCAGAGGCCCATACAATCTCCTTTCCATCGGCCAGATCCTCACGGTATTTCTTGCCGCTATAATCAATAAAGGTCTTATTCTGCTCTTGAATCAGAAAACTCGAGGTACCGCTATTTGCATCCATCTGCATGACGCCATAGACTTGATGCCCCCGTTTGTTATACTCGAAGGTAAATGCTCTGCTGTCATCGCGCCAGGAAAGATCCGAAAGGTAAAATTGATTTGGTATGAGTGTAGCATCAAACACCGATAGTCGGTCTTTTTCAAGATCATATAAAATGGGTAGTTTTTGCGCAAGCTCATCTCCGGGCTTCACGTAATCGCGTGTCTGAATTTTAGGCTGCAGCTGATCTTTAGGAGAAGATTCAATAAGCGTCAGTTGCCTGATCTCTATTTTTTGAGTTTTTACTGTAGCCAGCTTACGACTATCTGGTGCCCATTGAATATCATTGCTATAATAATTTGCCGTGTTGCCATCAAAGGTAATTTGTCGGGCCTCGTTTGTATTTCCCTTTTTTGCCAGGAATACATTATTATTGCGGATAAATGCCACATATTTTTTATCTGGAGATTCGACTTCCCTATAGGCATTTCCCTGCTCACGCTGCCCCCAATATCGCATATTTCGTTCTTTATTTCCACTTGCAGCGCCCTGGCTCAATTGCGAGGAACGACGGTTCCAGATCCACAGGTAGCCCGCGATATCGAGCGATACTTGATCCTCATCCAGCAATTTTATCTGATCATTGGAAATAACACGATTTTCGATTTTCCGCCCCAGCTTTTCATCCACTAACGAAAATACGTTCGTCAGATCAAACAGCTGTTCTTTTGTTTTTGCCTGGGGATTGACCAAAATATACTCTTTTCCCTGCAACGTATTTCGATCATACCAAAAGAGATCCCCCTTATCATTCCAATAAAACTGGCCGGGCAGATTTTCAATTTTGTTGGTCAATTGTTTTTTTAAGTTTTGTGCACGCGTATAATCTGCCACAGTTCCTTGACCAAACAGAAACTGTGCAGACAACAACAAAACCGCTGTACTAAGAAACTTCATACTTTCTTCGCTTAGGATTGATTAAATAATAGATCGGGATTCCCAATAGTGCAATGATAATGCCCGGCCAGGTATAATTGGGTTTGAAAATGACCATCAACCCAATAAAGGCAAGTCCCATCAGAATATAAAGAATGGGAAGAAAAGGATAGCCAAATGCTTTATAGGGTCTGTTCAAATCTGGACGTGTGATACGGAGACGAATAATACCCGCAATCGCGAGTACATAAAATATAACGACCACACAGGTAATCATGTCCAATAAATCACCATATTTTCCGCTTAAACACCATATTGACGCAGCGACACATTGTATCCAGAGTGCCCAGGCAGGTACCGCATGCGCATTGAGCTTACCTGCCCTTTTAAAAAACAAACCATCTTTGGCCATAGAATAATACACCCTCGCTCCTGCCAGGATAATCCCATTATTACAGCCAAAAGTGCTGATCATGATCATAATCGCTATAATAGTTATCCCAAATGGGCCAAAAACTTCTTGAGCGACACTCATGGCTACACGATCTTTTGGTGCATTGACCATAGCTTCCAAAGGCAATATGCCGGTGTACATCAAATTAGTCAGAAGATAGATTACGGTAACCAGTAAAGTCCCTAATGCAAGACTCAAGCCGATATTACGTTGTGGATTTTTAATTTCGCCGGCTACTGCGGAAGATGAGTGCCAGGAATCGCTGCTGAAGAGCGCACCGACCATAGCCGCAGAAAAAGCGCCCATTGCTGAAAATCCATCATAAGATGCGTACGTTCCATCCGTATTTAAACGGCGCATTGACCAAAGTGATATATTGTCCCAGTTCCAAGCCCAAACTTCATGTTTCAAAGCCAGGAAGCCAAAGAGCAACAAGAGCAACAGGCTCCCGATCTTGATCAATGTGATGGATGTCTGTACGCGCTTTCCGCTATTTACGCCTCTTGAATTAATATAGGTTAATACAATAATGACGGTAATTGCCAGCAGCTGCGCTGCCGATACCCGATAATCTGACCATTCTAGCAGGTAAACATCTTCATCCATAAAGGGGAAGAGATAGGCTGTAAATTTCGCAAAAGCTACCCCCACAGCAGCTATTGTCGCAGTTTGTATAACGGCAAAAAATGTCCAGCCAAATACAAAACTCAATACCGGCCCATAAGCCTCCCGAAGGTAGATGTATTGCCCTCCTGCCTTTGGAAACATCGCACTCAATTCACCATAGCTCAACGCTGCAGTCAATGTCATAAAACCACATATCAGCCATACCACCATCATCCAGCCCGCAGACCCCGTGTTACGAGCGATATCCGCAGATACAATAAAAATCCCAGAGCCGATCATACTTCCAACCACCAGCATAGTAGCATCCAGCAACCCGAGGGACTTTTGAAAAGTTTGTTTCGACTCACTCATAAACATTTAGTTATTAAAATGATAAAACTTCCAGTTTGTCTCGTAATCGGGCTTTAACTTCTCGCCCTTGATAATCGCTCTCAACATTTCCATCGGTAGATAATTTTCTTTGATCACACGGTCATGGAATTCCACAAATGACATTTTCCCTTGATCTACGACCTCCTCTTTGATACGCATCAATTGCAAGCCGCCTACGAGATAGGCCAACTGATATAAAGGATCATAGGAACCTTCAAACGATCTCTTTACTTCACCATGCGCATTAGCCGACTCAAATCCCACGCGGTTTACCAGATAATCGATGCATTGCTGCGGCGTCCACTCACCTAAATGAAATTTGATACTAAAGGTTATTCTTGCACAGCGGTGCATGCGCCAAAATAACATCCCGATTCGCTCCTCTGGAGTTTTTGCAAATCCCTTGCTATACAGCAGCAGTTCCCAGTACAGTGTCCATCCTTCCGTCCAAAATGGCGTGTTAAATGCCTCTTCGCGGTAAGGCTTGTAACGCCTATTCATAAAATATTGCAGATGATGACCGGGAATCAATTCATGCTGGACTGTGCCTCGGGAGAAATAAGGATTATTGCCACGCATACTCATCAATTTCGCCTGCTGATCCATCGTGTTTGTCGGATAGGATATGCTAATTTCCCGTCCGCCTGTAAAAAAGGGATTGACCCGCTGCCGTTCAGGTGTCATCATGATCATACCCCAAGTCTCGTCTGCCAGCTCAGGAATATTCATGAGTTTATTTTGTTCAATAAATTGCTGCGCATCGTTATACAATCTCAAGATGAGCTCCGGCTGTTGTCCAATGGGTACGTAGGAGTTTTTAACCTTTTCCTGTGCAGCCCGCCAATCATCGCCGAACCCCATTTCACGGCTCGCTTTCAATAACTCGGCCTCACACCATTTAAACTCCTGATCGGCCAATTTTAAAAGATCGGCAGCGGTATAACTGATCATTTCTGCTTTGAGTCTTCTGTTTATCTCTTTTTCCCCAATAGGCCAACCAGCAATCTGACTACCGTCATCAAACACTTTCCAATCACTTTTTGCAGCCAATTTCTCCTTATAATCCGAGAGCTTGCCTTTCACCTGCTGAAATATAGCCGGTACCCACCAGCTAAATTCAGGGTCGTATCCATTATAAAAATCGAAGGTGCTGGTGATCCTTAAGTCCAGTGAATTTAATAAGGTAACCAGAAAGTTGACATCTGAATAAGGAATATTGGTCTTTTCCTGTAGAGCAGCTATTGACCGATCGATTTCACCAGCAACCAGCGTCAGCTCTTTCGCGACATCTTCTCCTGCCAGACGCTTCCCCCTACGGCGTTCCTTTTCAAGTGCAAAAATTCGCTGTGCGAAAGGTAAATACACAGATAACCGGTTGTAATTCGACTCATCTTCTTTCAATGAAAGGAGATCACTTTTTAGTTTGCGCTTCAGTAAGATAAAATCTACCTGCCCCGATGTTTCGAGTTCTTCATAGGGGAACTTGTCCAGCTTGTTCAAATATTCGTTATCCAAACGTTGAAGACGTGCTAACTGTTCGGGCGAAGCGGCAGCCCGCTGATTGCCCCAGCCTTTGGGCATAGGGCCATAAAAATAGTTGATCGCCTCAACATCATGCCCATATTGTACAATATAAGGCTCTATAGGAGTTGTATGGTCGTATAATTTCATCTTTTGTGCATGCATGGGGACCGGGAATAGAAAGAGCAGTCCATAAAACAATGTTTTGGGGGCTATAAAAGAAAAAGAACGATTCATAATTCGGGTGTTGGTTTATATCATAATTTTATCAGTCGAAACGATCAGGTCTAAAACCAGTGATTTCAGACTCTATTTTCTGTCCTGCCAATAAATCTGCAACAACTTTCCCATAGGCAGGGCCCAAGCTCAAGCCCATCATACCACCCCCACCGGCAACTAGGACATTATCAAATTTTTTCAATCTTCCCAGATAGGGCAATCCGTCAGGCGAGCAGGGTCTGTAACCATACCATATTTTTTCGCTTGGGTAATCGACCTTCAATTCCGGATAATATTTAGGAATGGATTCTACAATTCCGCGGACACGGTTTTCATAAATTTTGTCATTTGCTGGTCCCAATTCCATCGTACCGCTGAATCGGATCTGGCCATTCATGGGGGTTACAGCAACACGAGCCTCCAGTAATAATGCCGCATGATTCAATGTATTCTCTTTCTCGGGCTGATACATAAAAGAATACCCTTTTCCTGGCATAAGCGGTGTATTTACGTGCAACTTTGATGTCAGCTGCGGTAAATAAGCGCCACCAGTCAAGACAAAAGCATCCGCCTGAAAACTTCCTTTGTTGCTGATCGCCTCTTTCACCTTATTTCCGGCTGTTATAAATTTACTGACCTCTGTTTCTTCGAAAAAAGCGACCCCTGCGGCTTTCAAATATTGAATCAATTGCCGCATTAACTTTGGTGGGTATAATTTTCCATCACAGCGATAAAGTATAGCACCTAAAACATCCAGCTTCAGATTAGGCTCCAGTTCTTGAACGGCATTTCCCTCTAGAATATCGACATCAAGTCCAAGATCCTGAGCACGATGAGCCAATTCAATTTCTTCATGCTTCATTTCCTTAGATTTATACATCATCAGGATCCCGTTCTGCTTCAGTTCAAAATCAAACCCTTCCTCCTGCGCCAATTCATCATATAATCTGCTGCTGTAGAGATTCAAATCACGTATTGCAGTCGCATGCTGTTCTACATGTGAGCGATTAGCATGTTTTAAAAACTTCAATCCCCAATTGATCATTCGTGGATTTAGCGAAGGCCGTACATAAAAAGGGCTTTTACTATTGAACATCCACTTTATCCCCTGCGCTACAATACCAGGGGCAGCCAAGGGCGTAAAATGACTGGGGACAATCATGCCGGCATTGCCATAAGAACAGTTATTGTCCAAGGTATTTTTTTCGAGGATTTTCACATTCCATCCGTCTCTTACAAGGTAATAGGCGGAAGCAAGTCCTGCAATTCCTGCACCAACGACGACAACCGTACCTCTATTATTTTCTTTCACGTTGCTCTTGTCTTATTATTTTTTTAAATCACCTGAACTATTAAATCACTTGAAAACCGCCAAAATAAGGATCCTCATCATCCAAGAAAATGGTATTATAGCCTGTTATCCGTGCCCAGCCTTCTATGGATGGGACAATGGCCGGTCTGCCATCGACGGTTGTTTCAGCTTCAATTTTACCGGTAAATTGTGACCCGATATAACTTTCATGTATAAACTCCATCCCTTTCTTGAGTTTCCCTCTAGCATACCATTGCGCCATACGGGCTGATGTACCTGTACCGCATGGAGAACGGTCTAATGCATTATCGCCAACCAATACAGCATTACGCCCTGATGAGTTAGGAAGCTTAGGATTTCCCGTCCATTGGATGTGAGTCAATCCATGTATATTAGCATCTTCGGGATGAACAAAAGAATATTTTTCATTCAGCAGCTGCCGGATTATTTTTCCATAATGAATGAGCTGGCTTGCTGAATAAGAACTGATATCTTGAAAATTAGTCTGTGGGTCAATAATGCCGTAAAAGTTTCCACCGTAGGCAACGTCAACGCTGATGTTGCCTAGATCCGGGCAATCGACCGTTAAGGCTTCAGCGTATAAAAAGGATTTGACGTTGGTAAGCTTTACGCTTTTCACCTTAGATCCCTCTTGGACATAGTCGATATGTACAAGTCCAGCCGGAGTTTCCAACCTTAATTTTCCGGGAACCTTAGGTTGAACTAGGCCCTCCTCTATAGCAATCGTCACTGTACCAATAGTCCCATGTCCACATATCGGTAGACAACCACTGGTCTCAATGTAAAGGACACCAATATCATTTTGCGGATCAAAGGGTGGATAAAGCATACTGCCACTCATCATGTCATGGCCCCTTGGTTCAAACATCAATCCCATACGGATCCAATCGTATTCACGTATAAAATGTAACCTGCGCTCCATCATCGAGTTTCCTTGTAACAATGGGGTTCCACCGGCCACCAATCGCACGGGACAACCACAGGTATGCGAATCAATACAAAAAAAAGTCTTCTTCATTTCTGGTTACTTGTTTATATGGTCACTTGTTTCTATTATGCTTTAGTCCATTGCTGGTTGACCAAACGGTCAATTTGTAATGGGTTTCCGTCCTGCAGTTCTTTAGGCAAAAATTCATTTGGCCAATTTTGAAAACTAATGGGACGAATAAAGCGCTTTACTGCATCGGGCCCGACAGAAGTGAAACGTGCATCTGTGGTTGCCGGATAAGGTCCGCCATGATGCATAGCATACTGTACTTCAACCCCAGTTGGCATCCCCTGAAACAAAAGCCTTCCACATTTGTCCTGTGCAATTGAAAAGAGTGCCTGGCATTCGCGGATATCCTGCGCCGATGCCGCAAAAGTGATGGTAATCTGTCCTTCGAGCTGCTCCATTACATTTTTCATTTCATTGAGGTCCGCACAAGATATAATTAGCCCAAAAGGTCCAAAAACCTCTTCCAATAACTTAGGATTAGCCAAAACTTGGCTTGCTTCCGCCTCAGCAAGCAGGGCCTGCGCAAAATCTTGCCCTGTATTATCCTGCCCTTCTTCCAATATACTGACACCATCGTATTGAACCATTTCCCCTTTTAAACGGTTGTAGCTATCCAATATTCCTGCGTGCAGCATTTTGCCGGTCGCGGCAGCTTGAAGTTCTTTCTTCAACGCCGCTTTAAGAAGATCTAGCTGTTCGCCGCCAATACTTACCAGAACACCTGGATTGGTACAAAATTGACCAACACCTAAAAGCAATGAGGCAATATACTGCTTAGCAAAAGGTTCCAGATTGCTAGCTAAGTAGTCCGGTAAAAGAAAAACCGGATTTACGCTCCCCATTTCGGCAAATACCGGAATAGGATCAGGTCTTGACTGGCCCAGATCAAATAAAGCTTTCCCGCCACGGAAAGAACCTGTAAATGCGACTGCTTTTACGAATCTGTGGCGGACCAATTGTTGTCCAGTAGCAAATGAATCCGACAGCACATGATTAAAAACGCCAGTTGGAGCTCCTTGTTTTGAAATCGCCCGATCAATAGCGTCAGCCATTAATTGCGAGGTTTTAAGATGAGCGGGATGCGCTTTTACGATAACTGAACAGCCCGCACCAATGGCACTGGCGGTATCCCCACCTGCTGTTGAGAAAGCGAAAGGGAAATTACTTGCGCCAAAAACCACAACAGGACCAAGCCCTTTATTATACTTCCGTAAATCAAATTGGCCATTTGGGTCTCGATCAATGCGTACTTCACTGTATAAACCAGTTCGCACAGCATCGGCATATCGACGCCACTGATTGACCGTTCTCGCTTTTTCACCTTGCAGTCTTCCCAAAGGAAGGGCCGTTTCCAGATGGGCCGTTTCAATCAGGACGTCTCCCAATGCCTCAATTTCTGCGGCAATGGCATACATCAATTCCGCCCGTTCAATGACATCAGTTTTTTGAAGAAACTGAAACCCAGCCTCCGCCTGTTTTACGACGTAATCAATCTCATTTTCGTTTCTATCCATTCCTTTTGTTTTTATTGTAAGTATCTATCTTCAAAAATCAATAAAAACCTTCCCGATATCTTCATTCCTTGCGGCATTAAATATAATAAGAAGGTCCTTTTCGCCTATTTTTATCCGGCCCTAAAAAAGGAAATTTTCTGAACCTTCGTCCAGAAAGTTCAGAAGCATTCCTATAATTGTGGTCTGGTTGCGATTGAATCTGCAATAATTTTTTTAACGCGTTGTTCTTCCTCGCCGATCAATGGCAATCTGGGAGCGCGTGTATAAGGTGTTGAAATTCCTTCGGCTGTCGCTGCCAATTTAATATATTGGACCAACTTAGGATGAATATCCAATTCCAATAAAGGCATAAACCAACGGTATATTTCTACAGCTTTGCTGTACTCGCCAGCCTTTACAAGATCGTACATGGCCACAGTTTCTCTTGGAAATGCATCGACCAGTCCAGCAACTAAACCATCAGCCCCTAACATCAAAGACTCGAGTCCTAAGGTATCTACACCAGCCATAATCTTTAATCGATCACCAAAACGATTTTTCAAACGCGTGATATTTGTTAAATCTCGTGTAGACTCTTTCACCGCCTGAATATTTGGTTCCAATAAGAGTTCCTCAAACATGTCCAGCGATACATAAGTACTATAGTCAACAGGGTTGTTATAGATTAAAATTGGCAATTTGGTACTTTGTGCAACAGCACGAAAATAAGCGACTGCTTCTCTATCATCAGCTCTATAGCGCATCGGTGGCAATAACATCAAACCGTCTGCGCCCAATTCTTCACTCGTTTGAGCCACTTTGATCGCTGCAGCAGTTGTATTTTCTGCAATATTCAACAACACCGGTACACGCCCAGCGACAACCTTCAACGCATATGTCAATAAATCATACTTTTCTTCCGTACTCAAAACACTTGCTTCACCCAATGATCCAGCGATAATCAAACCGTGAACACCTCCATCCAATTGTGCTTCAATGTTTTTACCAAACATATCAAAATCCAAATTTCCATTTTCATCAAATGGTGATAACATTGCAGGATAAATTCCTTCCCATTTAAATTGTGCCATAGCGTATTATTTTAATATTTCTTTATCACAAATCTATTTGGAATAGCGAGGTCAATCTTCTTATGAATTAATCAACACTGACCTAATATTGACCTTTTCTAGTAAATACAACTCATGAAGAAGCGGAAGAATGGCTTTCTAATTTTAAATACAGATTTATAACTTATTTCAGCAAAACTTCAGATTAGTGCCTTTAAAGTTGAAATTTGACTTCAGTAACTTAAATGTAAGTTCAACATTTATAACAAGATTTACAAAAAATAGCATGTAAAAGATATATATACATGTTTATCGGCGTAAAATTTCGACAGCTATTATGGAATGTATAGCTGCAGATTAGAAATAACAAAGGTTGCACTGTCTGACAGGCAACCTTTGTATCGTATATAATAATTAAAAATGGGTAACTAATCGCGGTTCTCCTTTTTATAAGAGAAGTAAAAAACGACTGGCAGTACAGAAAACGATAGAATCATACAAATAATCAATCCGCCGACAATCATAATAGCCAAGGGTTTTTGGATTTCAGATCCCATTCCGTTTGAAAGTGCGGCCGGTAATAACCCCATTGCCCCCATTAACGCAATCATTAGGATGGGTCTGATCCGGCTTTTTACAGCTTCATAAATAGCGGGTTTCAAGCTCATTTTATTCAACAGATTTTCTTTCATTATCCCTATTAAAACAATGCCGTCAATCGTGGCTACACCAAAGAGAATAATAAATCCGATACCCGCCGAAATTCCAAATGTCGTCCCAGTAACCCACAGCGATACAAAACCACCTATAAATGCAAATGCCAGTGTAAGCGAAGAGATCAACGTATCTTTGACGTTGCCAAAATTGGCATACAGCAAGAGTAAAATCAAAATAAGAGAAATTGGCACAACATTCATCAGCTGTTTTGTAGCCCGTTCCTTACTTTCGAATTCTCCGGCCCACACGACCTTATAAGATTTGGGCAGTTTAATATCTTTTTCTATCTGTTTTTTTGCATCGGCAATTGTACTTCCCAAATCCCGACCTTCAATGTTGAAGCCAACACCAATATAACGGGAATTGCCCTCTCTGTAAATAAATGCCGGACCGGTATGATAATCTATTGTTGCGATCTCCCGCAGTGGTACTTTTTGATCATTCATCGTGGGAATGATGATATTTCCGATCTTCTCAGGATTGTCACGATACGATTTTTGGAAGCGGAGACGTACATCAAAGATGCGCTCGTTTTCATAGAAATGTGTCACAGATTGCCCGCCAATAGTCATTTCGATCACAGATTGCACATCCTTGGTCGAAACACCATATTTGGCCATTTTCGAATCATGCAGCTGAATCCTTAGTTCAGGCAAACCGATATTTTTGAAAACATTGATGTCCGTAATACCGTTCACCTTTTTAAGTGATTCGGCAAACTTATTGGCTTTATTTTCTAAATCTTGTAAATTCTCACCAAAAATTTTGATTACCAGCGGACTTTTTACTCCGGCTACATACTCCTCTACATTATCCTGGATCGGCTGGCTAAAACCGAAATTTATTCCCGGAAAAGTCTGTAGACTATCCCGCATCTGACCAATCAATTTCTCTTTTGACAGTTTTCTTTTCCACTCGCCTTCGGGTTTCAATTCAATATTGAATTCAATATTGAAAAAACCGGTTGGATCTGTACCATCATTGGGGCGGCCTGTTTGCGTCATGATAAAATCAATCTCGTCAAACTGCTTCATCAATTTTGCTTTCATGGTTTTGGTCAGCTTCACAGATTCTTCTAGGTTGACACTATTGGGTAAGGTTGCGCGGACATAAATTGCACCTTCATTCAGTTTCGGAAGAAACTCTGAACCATAATGGCTAAACCGAAAAATACAGACGAGCAAAGCAGCAATAAAAATCGACAATGTCCATTTTGGATGGTCGAAAGCTTTCCTAAAACCTTTAAAAATGGCATTGCGGCTGACCTTAGTGATCTTATTCTCATCTTCTTTGATATTCTTTTTCAATAAGTATTTACACATCGCGGGCACATAGGTCAAACTCAGGATCAAGGACCCCAACAAGGCATAGCCGAGCGTAAAGGCCAATGGTGAGAACATCTTTCCTTCCACCTTTTGAAAAGAGAAAATCGGCGTCAATGCGACAATCAAGATCAATAGGGCAAAAAAGATATAGCCTGCTACAGAGCCGGCACCTTTCTTAATGATCCCTAGTTTGGAGATTTTATTAAAGCGTTCCGTCCCGAGCCGATGAGCCTCTTTTTCCAAAGAGACAAAAACAGTCTCCACGATGACCAGCGTTCCTTCGAGCAACAATCCAAAGTCCAATGCCCCCATGGAAATCAAATTTGCAGGGAGCCCCTGTATTTTCAAACAAATAATCGCAAATAGGAAGGCCAATGGGATCACCGATGCAACGATAAAGGTTGTCTTCCAGTTGTTCAAAAAGATAAAGACAATAATCGAAACCAGAAGAACCCCCTCTATCAGGTTTTTGGAAACCGTATGCACGGTATTATTCACCAGTTTTGTGCGATCAATAACGGGTTCAATCTTGACATTTGCAGGTAAAATACGTTGATTCAGCTCCACTATTTTTTCTTTTAACTTTGTCACAACTGCAGATGGATTTTCTCCCCTGAGCATAATGACGATTCCCTGGACAAGATCATCTTCCTGGTTGAGTCCCACCTGTCCGAGTCGCGGTTTTGCGCCTAATTCTATTTCTGCAACATGCTTGACTAAAATCGGTGTATTGCCGACCACCTTGATCAAAATATTACCGATATCATCGATCTTATCCAATAGGCCTACCCCACGCACAACATAAGCCTGATTTCCTTTCTGGATCACATCGCCGCCGACATTTATATTCGAACGTGATACGGCTTCATAAACATCCAGTGGCGACAGGTTATAATTGGCCAACTCTGTTGGATTGATCTTTATTTCATAGATCTTTTCCTCCCCCCCAAAGCTGACGACATCCGCCACGCCGGGCACACCGACAAGCTCCCGTTCAATCACCCAATCCTGAATGGCAGAGACTTCCTTGATCGGAAGATTACTTTTCACCACATAGCGAAAAATTTCTCCGGTAGCACCAGATGGTGGTTCGATTGAACTCTCAGCACCTTCCGGTAACTCAATGGAACGCATCTTATTACCCGCATACTGTTGGGCATAAAAATCCGCTACCCCATCCTCAAATTGAATCGTTACAACAGATAACCCAAACAAGGAGATGGAACGAACATCCGTTTTCTTTGGAATGGTATTCATTTCTTTGGTAACAGGCAGTGTAACGAACTTTTCTATTTCTTCAGCACTGCGCCCGGGCCACTGTGTGATAATCCTAACCCGTGTGTTGGTCACATCGGGGAAAGCCTCAATCGGTGTATGGAGGTAGGCATATATCCCGCCGAACAATAATGCCAGCGTAAAAAACAGGACGACCAAGGAATGTTTCAATGAGAATGAAACAATATTTTGTACAACTTTCTTCATCCTACCTATTTATCAGTTCATCAAATACGATCAGCTCATTCTCCGTCAGCACCTGATCTCCCTCGACTACACCAGATTTGACAAAAGCGTATGTTTCATTCTCAGCGACAATATCAACAGCTTTAACCGACAGGTCACAGTCATTTTTATAGCGTACAACGAAATTCTGATTGTTATGGAGGATAATGGCATCTTTCGGAATTGCCAGCATACGCTCTTCCTGTCCCGAAACGGCCTTTTCGACCAGCACATCCACGCTCATGCCTGGCTTCAATCTCAGGTCTTTATTCAACAACTTCACGCGCGCTTTGACCACACGTTCTTCCGGATCAAAGAAGTTGGCGACCTGATCAATATAACCGTCAAAAGTTTCACCTTTATAAGCCAGTGTAGTGATCTTGACAGGAGCCCCGTTTTTAACAAAAGGTAAATTATTTGCATAGATATTGACCGAAACCCATACCTCATTCAGCTTACTGACCGACAGCAAATCGGCGTCATCGCCAACAGTCATACCAGGACTCACCTTTTTATCTACGATATAGCCAGCTTTGGGCGCACGGATGTAAAACACACCATTTTCCGAGGAGCCATTCAGCAAACTCATGTTCGCTTTCACATGGCGGATTCCAATCTGCACGGCTTTCAATTCACTTTCCATCTCTTCCAGCTCCCGCTGGGAAGCCATACCATCTTTCAGCAGGCTACGCAGGTTAAACAATTTACTCTCCGTCAACCGCTTGCTATTTTCAAGTTCCCGCAGTTCCTTTCCTAAATCATTGACCGAGGTCCCTTTAAGCGATACCAGAATCTGTCCTTTTTCTACATAATCGCCCATCTTGACCGAAACAGACTGCACGATACCAGGTATAGGGCTCTTTAGCGCTGCAAGTTCATCCTGATCGTATTGGATAACCCCATTTAAAGCGATCTGTTCAAATACCGTTCGCTTCTGTATCGAATCAATTTTAATTTGGTTTTTAAAGTCGGCGCTAAGACAAAAGCCTTTAGCAGCTGGAATAGGCTGCTCTTCATTTTTCGCCGGCTGACAGCTCCACACTAAACAAATAGACAGCAGTGTCAATGGCGTTAAAAAATTACTTTTCATGAGAAAATATCCTTTCCGATCAAGTACATCAGTTCCTCCTTATACTGAAGATATTTCGCCCTGCGTTCCAATATTGATTCTTTGTTTTCCATATAATTATTGATAAAATCTATAAATTCAACGATGGTCAGTCTCCGTTGTTGGAAATTGCGCACATAGCGTTCTAGCGCTACGTCCAATTTACCATCAAAGCCGATATCCGTTGTCTTCAAACTCGTTTCAAGGTTGCTGAGCCGCTCCGAAAGGAAGTCGATCTCCCGTTCGATGTCGATACGAAATTGCTCGATTTCCACTTTATTTTTCTCAAGTTCCAGCTTAGCGATTTTGATATTCCCCTGGTTCCGGTTAAATAGAGGAAGATCCATAGCAACCCCCAGCCCTATAAAATCGCGCATGATATTTCCACCACGGTCGTAATTCATGGAGACCTGCAAATCTGGTATACGTTCGGCCTTTTCTATTTTCAGCTGAGCATCACTTTTCTTCAATTCGTTATGGATGATCTTATAGTCGCTGCGATTGTCGAGCGCCATCATTTTCCACTCCTGTTTTTTTCCCTGGAGAAAATGCGGAATGCCGATCGTATCTGATATAGTGAGTGCGGTCCCTTTGTCTCCGAGATAGCGCGCAACCTCATTCATTTTTGTAATTTTTTCCTGTTGGATTTCATTCAGTTTGTTACCAAATGCGATAGACTCGCTTTGAATCCTGAGGTAGTCCATCTCACTTACATTGCCTTCTTTCCACTGATTTTGGTATGATTTTGCCAACGTCTGAAAGATATCCACCTGACTATTGTATAACTTCTCCTTTTCCTGCAGAATCTGTAATTCGAGACATTGGCTCCGGAGATCATATTTTAGGTTCCGCAGCAATTCTTCAAATTGAAGCTGGGCATTTTCTTTTTCGAGAAGCTGCAATTGCACTCTCTTTTTTCGTTTGCCAGCCATTTCGATGGTCTGTTCCAGCTCGATCGCCACCTGCTGATACTTACCGTAATTTCCGATCAGCGCTGGAAAGGATTCGCTGGAAGGGTTTTTCCAAAGATTGACTTCGGAGATGGAAATCGTTGGATTGGGCCACAACTTTGCCTGAAGCACAGCAGCTTCGGCTTGCTGCATATGAAAACGCTGCGCCATTAAGGTCAGGTTATGGGTAAGGAATATCTGCTCGATCTCCTCCTTTCGCAAACGGTTTTCAACCGCCTCCTGCGAAAATAGCTTGCTATTCAGGCCAAGAAGTAAAAATAATGTAATACGTAGTTTTCTCACTTAATTTTGAATTTTCACAAAACTAAATGACAGGGATTACAGGCAACTTTAGGTTAAATTAAAGTTTGATTAGAAGGGATTAGAAAATGATTAGAACTGGGGGAATAATAGCGATACCGTTGTACCTAGATCATTTGAACGAATATCAAAGTCTACCCCTTGATCCTTAAATACAATCTGCGCAAAAGAGAGACCGATGCCGCTGCCCTTAACTTTACCAACATTTGATCCACGATAGAAAGTCTGTTTCACAGACTCCAGCTCGGCTTGTGGGATACCAATACCATGGTCTATGATTTGCAAAGACAGCCTGCCATTTACACCTGTCATTCGGACAAGAACTTCCTGCCCATTTGCATATTTAAGTGCATTTTCGATTAAATTGGAAATAGACAGACTAACGAGCATCTTATTGCCCCGAAAATTAAAGTATCGCGGTTCATCGACCTGTATATCGACTTTCAAGGGCACGGCAAATGATCTCGAAAACTTAGGTACAAGATCCCATACGATCTCGTCTATGCGAAAGGTTTCCAGTGAACGTTTCAGGGCCTGATCTTCGGTCAGCAATAGAAAATTACCAATAAGCTGATTCAGAAAATTCACATGCTCAGTAATGGTTTCGGCCAATTCATGATATTCTTCTTCACTTCTGACCTTTGTACCGAAGACCTCCATTGAGCCCAGGATTCCCGCCAAAGGTGTTCGAAACTCGTGTGAAACATAGCTGACAAAGTTCTTTCTAATAATCATATTTTCGCTGATCCGACGTAGGAGCGCATTATAACTTTCAATAAGATCTTGTAGTTCGTCCTTCGTTTTTATAGTCGTCAGGGGCTCCTGAATCGTGCTTAAATCCTTATGCCGAATTTCTTGGATCACTTTACGAATGGGGAGATAAGCATATTTACTCAGCCAAACCGACAACAAGGCAATACTGATCAATGCAACGAGAAAAACAAAGACAAGCGTAATGAGCAAACGATTCAACTGATGATCAAAATCTGCGCTCGACTCTTTGACAAACACAAAAAAATCGCCCTGATTGTCTGGATAATACAAACCAAAATAAAAGCTATCTTCTGTTTTAAAATAAATCGTTTTGTCTGATTTCAGCTGGCTCAGCAAATCCTTATTAATTTGACTATCAAAACGCATACCGCCATAACTTACTTTTCCTTCGGCGTTATAAACTGCTACCATGGCACGTTTAACCAGGCTTTCATATTGATTTTTAGATTCCAAATGCTTTAGTGGGCTCTGCTCATCTGCCTCGAGGTAATATATACCAGCTATTTTCGCATTTTTTTCGAGGGAACTGATCAGATGTCGTTCCGAGGAATTATAAAATATCCAGTAGATGACTAGCGTTGCAAGCCCAAAAATAATGGTGAATACCAGCGTAGAAAAGAGTGTAAGCCGAATTTTTAAATTCATTGTCAGTCCGTTGTAAGCATATAACCGACTCCTTTCACCGTTTTGATAATGGAGGTATCGCTCCCTTCATCAACCTTGCCTCTTAGATAAGAAACGTACACATCGACGACATTGGTGCTGTTATCAAAATCGATTCCCCAAACGGCCTGCAAGATTGCAGTCCGTGAAAGCGTTTTATTTCGATTTTCGATCAGATACTTAAATAGTTTAAATTCTTTGGGAGAGAGATCGACATTTTTACCATTCTTATGAACTTCATAACGTTCAAGATCCACTTTTAAATCACGAATTTCTACGCTACTGTCCTTTGGCACGTTTTTATAATTGTCCCGGCGTACCAGGGCTTTGATACGACTCACCAATTCCTTAAAGGAAAACGGCTTGACGAGATAGTCATCGGCACCACTTTCCAAGGCCTCGACCTTATCTTCAATCTCCCCTAAAGCACTCAAAATCAATATCGGAATATGATTTTTTCGATACCTGACCATCTTCGTAAACTGGATACCATCAATTCCGGGCAACATGATATCAAGTACAATAATATCCAAAGAATCTGCATTGATCCATTCACGTGCAGCTTCCGCAGATTCAACTAAAATGACCTGATGCCCCATTTCTTCCAGACCTTTCACCACAAAGCTGCTAATCCGGCGATCGTCCTCTACTAAAAGTATCTGCATATTATACGCTGTTTATTTTTATGCGGGATTATAAAAATTGCGAATTCCTCCCGGAATTCTACAAGTATACGAATTTACAATTTAATCGTCCGGTAATCCACAGCCCCCTTCTCCATAAATCCTCTAAGCTAATTTTTAGACATACATCCAATCAACACGAATCTATTTTGGATAAACTATTTCGTATAGTCCAAATTGGTTATATTTAACCTAACAACTCGAAAAAGATTAAGATGAATACAGTATTGCCTCCCAATAAGAAAAGACGTGAAGAAATTACGATAAAATATTTTGAGTTACTGGATCGTCATCTGGCGGAATTGATCAGCGGAGTCAGTATAGAAATGCTGGAGCTTCAGGACATCGCAAACATACTTTGTATCTCACAAAAGCATCTCATCAAGATAATACAGGAAACGTCAGGGAATCACCCTTGTCATTTTTATGTACAAAAAATATTGACCTGCACCAAGAGCCTACTCGCTAATAACGAGTTAACCATATCGGAGATCGCACAAAGGCTGACCTATGACCCTTCCAACTTCACCAAATTTTTCAAAAAATATGAGGGCATGTCCCCTTCACAATTTCGTCAATTGCAAAAAGCGAAAAGTTCACCATAACGGAGCCCTTAACATTTGTGAAATTTGCTATAATCAAAATTTAAATTATTATGGCAAGAAATGATGTAAAAGGAAAAGTTGTCCTCATTGCTGGAGGTGCAAAAAATCTTGGTGGATTATTAAGTCGGGATTTTGCAGCTAAAGGGGCAAAACTGGTAATCCATTACAACAGTGAGAACACCAAAGCAGACGCTGACCAAACACTGGAAGCGGTAAAATCCGCAGGTGCAGAAGCAATATTAGTCCAAGCTGACCTGACCAAAATTGAACATATCACGAAACTTTTTGATGTTGCTATTGAGCAGTTTGGTGGTGTAGATATTGCAATAAATACCGTTGGTAAAGTCTTGAAAAAGCCAATTGTGGATACCACAGTCGAAGAATATGACAGCATGAGCGATATCAATTCAAAAGTTGCCTATTTTTTTATTCGGGAAGCGGGTAAAAAACTGAATGCAAATGGCAAAATCTGTACTATTGTAACCTCATTATTGGCAGCCTATACAGGATTATACTCTACTTATGAAGGACTGAAGGCTCCAGTAGAGCATTTTACGAGAGCTGCATCTAAAGAATTTGGTGAACGAGGAATCTCGGTCACAGCTGTGGCCCCGGGGCCAATGGATACGCCTTTTTTCTACGGGCAGGAAAGCGAGGATGCTGTTGCCTACCATAAATCTGCATCAGCATTGGGCGGACTAACAGACATAAAAGACATTGCCCCCTTGGTGGAGTTTTTGGTCACCGATGGCTGGTGGATAACGGGGCAGACAATATTTGCCAATGGTGGTTATACAACACGCTAGAACAAAAAGAGAAAGCATCCTTTTCAGGATGCTTTCTAGGTAAACATCTTTTTGAAGGATTCGCCAATAACGATAATTTTGCCTTCATATTTATGGACTAAAACTGCTCCAAAAAACTGAGATACTGCGAAACACTTTGCGCTATCCATTCTTTGGATGACTCTTTTTCTATTCCGTAAAAGACGAAAGGCTTTTGATAATTCGCTTTAACATAGTCAAAAGTAATTTCAAAAGGACTTGTTAATTGCTCCATGCTATATTTATACTTACCCTTAACCCCATACTCCTGCTCGTCTATCCCAACCGAAATCGCCAATGCGATTTTCTTTCCTTCCAGTTTATACCCGCTTTTTTTACCGTAAGCCCACCCGTAGGTAAGCACCTCATCCAACCACTGCTTAAAAAAAGGCGGACAGTTAAACCAATAAAAGGGGAATTGAAATACAATTTTATCATATTTCTCCATCATCTGCTGTTCTGCCACGACATCAATTTTACCATCCACATAGACTTGGTGCAACTGATGGATATCATAACGATCGGATTGGTTTTCCAATGCCTCAACCCAACTTTTATTCACGAGGGAGGTGGCAAAATTAGGGTGAATAACGACTATTAATGTTTTCATATTTTTATTTATGTATATATGCACAAGTCACCAGGTCTAGCCAATTCATTGCGGCAATTTTAATAAACGACATGACTGTGATTTAAAAGTAGCGACATAATTCTTATTTTGCCCTATCAGTAACCCAATGTTAGGTACTATAAAAAATGTGCGTATGACTAAAATCAAGACGAGTTCCACTAACTTTTCAAATAAAAAGCAACTTGAGCGTAATTGCCCCGAAGTCTTTGCCGCTAATGTGATTGGCGGTCAATGGGCGCTAGCCATTTGTTGTTATCTCATCAATGGCGCGCTACGTTATTCTGAAATCAAAAAATGTTTACCTGGTATCACTGAACGTATGCTCACCCTACAATTGCGAAAGCTGGAAGAGGATAACATTATAAAACGTACTGTATATGCAGAGGTACCGGCACGTGTACTCTATGAGCTGACTGCGCTGGGTTATGAACTCAAACCAATTATTCAAGAACTTGGGAAATGGGGAGAAAAGTTACAACAAGTTCAAAAATCATAACGTCTAGCGGACAAAAATATAGTTTGTTTTTAATTGATACATCGTGCCGTTACCAGTAATTGGCCAACATGGCGCTGTGCATGCTCAGCAGCGTGGAACAACAAACCAATCAAGGTCGTAGGGATCCGTTTTCTACCCAAAAAACGCACTTCCGTCAAGGTTTCCGGATCAATTATCGCTAGTTTTTGCACGGATTGCTGAATCTGTCGATGTAAGTTTTCTACAAGCGCTGTTACGCTCACATCGCTATTTTCTATACCTTCCTTATGGAGGTCCTCAAATTGCTCATCCGACAAGGATTTATTTTCGGCATAAGTAAACATGCGATCGATCACCCCACAAATATGTTGCAGGTGAAAACCTATACTGGCATTGCCCCCCGGTTTTGTCCAGAGATGCGCTGAGGACAGCTGCTTAGTATACTTTAAAACATCCTCATCAACTTGCAAGAGTGCATGAGCAACAGGTTGGAGAAGAGCGGGAATCCCTTCAATAGGTCCACGCATCCATACTTCTAAATTTTCCATGCTTCTAAAATAGCGAACTTTCTACAACTGATGCTTTTTAAAGTCCACGAATTAAAATCCCCGAAGCCAAAGCGTGCAAAAAAAATGCAGAGAGCAGTCCGTTTTCGTAAAAAAAGACAGTTTACTCTTATAAAAATAGGTACTTCCTATAGCTTGTTTAAAGAATATTAAATTATTTTTTAAAATAAATTTGCATAGTGTAGGAAATACACTTACCTTTGTATCATCATAATTTAGGTTTATAATTGGTTATTTAAGGTTTTCATTCTCCCCGTTTGAAAACCTTTTTTTTAAATGACCAAAAAAATATAATCTTCCAGCACTATTTTTATCATCCTACCGAATTGACAAAAACAGTCTCTCCATTATTGCTATATCATAAAAGTGTTATTTAATCCATATACCGTCAAGGGTATAGAGGTCAGCAGATTCCAATACGGCTTCACCATTAAAAGCTACCAGCTGATAAGTTAAATTATTCCGATCAAAATTATAATTTATAGGCATATAAACTTCGCCATTTTGTGCGAAAAGCTCGAGTCCTGTCCGATCGACAAGCAACTTCAATGCGAGTTTTTTATTTCGCAGCGGTACCTGAGCCCTTACATTATCAACAAGGAGCTCTTCGGTCGAAACGTTATAATTAATTGCCAAGCCCCTCACATTGATCTGAATATTTTTGGCTTGTTGTGGATCGATGACCAAATCCAATTCAGCAATTTCAGCGTTGAACTGCTGAAACAAACTTGAATCGTTCGAACTAATTTTCTTTCGGCTGATGCTGAGTTTTTCTTTTCTTAATTTTTGCAATTCTGTCACCGGCTCCCGAAAAAGGCGAATACCCTTTTCCGTACTTTTCAATTTGAGTTCCATCGGCACACTCATGGATTGATTAAAAGCGGAGTTCCCTTGATTTGTATGTGTGCGCCACCAGCCGATTTCAATGCGTCGCTCCTTCGGTTCATTGCTAAAAGTTTGCGCGGCATAATAATCACGACCATATTGACTAAACAGGCGCTCGATCTCAGGATGAAAAGATTTTCCATCAAACTCTCCGATCGCATATTGGCTATTAGCCCCCGTCAAAACCCATTTTTTATTGTTCGGGTTACCGTCTACCGCTAATTCAAAGAATTCGGGACACTCAAATAAATAACGGTCATTACCCCGCCCGCCTTTTATTTTGCTCGCAAATGTCCACATTTTCAAATCCTTTGAGGTAAAAATCTGCATCGTGTGTTGTTCCTGGTCCTCTTCAACATAAAGTACAAGAACCCATTGCTTCGAGGGGCCATGCCAAATTACCTTCGGATCTCGGTTTCCTGCTGTTATTTTATCCAAAATATGGTTTGGCATTTTCTCAAATTTCTGACCGTCCAGACTATATGCCAAACCCTGCCCCCATGATTTTTCCGCAGCCGTATAAAACAGGATCATAGGGCTTGTTACTCCATTTTTTCCAAAACCAGCGGTATTGTTACTATCCACTACAGCTCCACCGCTAAACATCACGCCAGATTCGTCTGGATATAAAGCCTCTCCCAATTCCTTCCAATGTAACAGATCGGAGGACACGGCATGCCCCCAATGCATATTGCCCCAATTGGTTCCATAGGGATTATGTTGAAAAAATAAGTGATATTGTCCATTAAAAAAGACCAGACCATTCGGATCATTCAACCAACCTCTCTTGGCCGAAAAATGAAATTGTCCCCTCCGATCTTCAGCATAGACCTTATCGGTATCATCGGTATCACTCTGTGCAATAGGATTAAACAAAGGAATTTCTTTGTCTGATGTATTTGCCACCACCTTAAGCTGCTGTCCCTTCCACTTCCCTATATCAAGATAGGCTATCCAATCATAGGTACTATCAGCCAGTTCGGCATCAAACCACCTTACTTTATCATTTCCCAGCCATACCTCAACATGACGTTTGGGAGCACCATTTTTAATTGGAATTTTAAGATACCGATGGGTTGCCTGAAAAGATTGGGTTGATGAACTTTGACCATTGGCATTAAGGACCAATGCTACAATGCCTATAAAGAGCAGGGATACTTTATACATGACGTTAAGGTTTAAAAATTGAATTGCTGCATCACAAATATACCTAAGGGAGGAGAATTACGCTCTACTAGGACTGATCAAAATAGCGCTGATTTGTCTCAATTTGCTTGGGATTATCATGCTTTTTCCTCCTTTCCAGTTCTTTTATATAAAGAGCAAGCAAATCGTATATTTCAGGAAAGACTTTTCATTTCAAAAACAAAAAGGGCAATGTTCACATTGCCCTTTACTTTCTATGCCCAGTTACTGGTCCATTACATCTTATAATACTGCTCCCAGCCTCTCGCAGGTGGAGGTCCAGCTAAGAGTGCATTGGCAAACTTATCATTAGTCACTTCTTTTGTCTGTGTATTCAAGATCAACTTACTGTTTAAGCGTTGTGCAATTACACCCAAACAAAATACTTGGCTCAGAGGACCTGCAATTTCAAAAGCCGAGCGGGTCTTTTCTTCACCTTTACAACCTTTTAAGAAATTGGCAAAGTGATTTGACGGTGATTGTGGTACTTCCGGTAACCGAGACTCCATTTCCTTGGCTTTCGTTGCTGGAATAATCTGCAAGGTGCTAGCATGAGAGCCACCTTTAAATATCAAATCCTTGCTATAGATAATTTTCCCAGGATTTAGTTTGGCGGGTTCCAATTTCCCTGTACTTGGTGCAGGAATATTGGGATCCAGTCCGGATACACCGTAGCCTTCCGGTATAGGAGGCAAATTATCCAGTCCATCATACCAATTGATATCTACTGCTGGCATCTTTTTCCTTTTTGGGAAATGAAATTTCAAGGTCGAAGACATGGGGAAAAAATAGGAATTATACCCATCGAGCTTCACAGCGGACACTTCTGTAGGAAGCCCCAAATCTAAAAATTCATGCGCTGTATCCAATATATGTGCACCCCAATCACCCAATGCCCCCATTCCAAAATCATACCAACAGCGCCATTGACCATTCACAAAATCCTTATTATAATTATGGCCTATGGTCTGCATTTGCCAAAGATCCCAATCTAATGTTTCGGGCACCATTTCAGCGGCAGGAAAACCCTTCATATTCACATCCCAGCCATGCCATCTACGCGGCATATTCATGTGGGCATCGATGCGCGTCACATCCTTAATAATACCGGCATCTTTCCAGGCTTTAAACTGAAAGTAATTTGCTTCGGAGTGCCCTTGATTTCCCATTTGGGTAGCAAGTTTAGGGTTTTTCCGGGCTTTATTTGCCATCAGTTCAACTTCAAGGAATGTTCTCGCCATTGGTTTTTCCACGTAAACATGTTTACCCAAGTCCAGTGCAAGCATTGTTATGGCAAAGTGTGAGAAATCGGGAGTTCCGACACTTACAGCATCGATCTGATTTCCCATTTTGTCAAACATCACTCTAAAATCCTTAAACTTAGGTGCATCAGGAAACAAGCCCAAAATTTCCTGTGTATGTTTCGCGCCAAGATCTACATCACATAGCGCGACAATATTACAGAGTCCTGTTTTATACAGCTCTTTAATGATTTCTGCGGCCCTATTTCCTAAGCCTACACAAGCTAAGTTGACACGCTCATTTGGTTTGGCCAAACTGACATTTCCCAATACACTATTGGATAGCATAACCGCTCCTGCAGCGATAACAGACTGTTTAACAAAGCTTCTGCGCGATAAATAATGATTCATAAGAGATAAGCTTAATTGGGTGTATTGATTTTTATGCTACGAAATGAAACCCGATCGCCATGGTCTTGGAGAAGAATAAAACCTTCCTTCGCTTCACCAAAATTTTCCCAATCTTTATATTTGCTGATCTGAACCAAATCTTTAAACGCTTTGGAGCCCCGCTCATAAGACAACATCTTGATTCCATTTAAATAATGTTCTACTTTGTTATCTGCTGTGACCACAACTCTACCTCTATTCCACTCACCGATGGGTCTGCGCGCACGCTCGTCACGATTGGATGTGATGAGATCGTAAAGCGATGCCAATGTACGATTTCCGTCTCGTCCCAACTTCGCATCAGGGTGTAAAGCATCATCCAGTACTTGATATTCCAAACCAATAGCTGATCCTTTTGATTTTTCTTTTAAAGTCACAAAATACTTAACACCGCTATTCGCTCCCGGACTAAGCTTAAATTCAAATGAAAGATCAAACACGGCGTATTTATCTTTTGTGACGATGTCACCACCATTGGTTGACTCCCCGCCGTCGGATTTCAGAACAGTCATTTGTCCATCCTTAACTTCCCAGCCACGTTCCGGAAATTTATCGCCATGTATACTCCGCCAGCCCTTATTGGTTTTACCGTCAAACAAAAGCTTAACCCCCTTCTTCTTTTCAGCATCAGCCAAGTCATTTGGCTTCAAGTTCACGATATAAAGATCTTTTGGAAAACCTTTTGATTTGAGGTCGGTTGTTTTTATTTTAATATTCTTAAAGTACACTTTCTTTCCGTCCAGTTTAGGTGGAATACCATGCACCTGCAAGCCGATAAAACCAGACCTATCGATCGTATCAACGACATAAGCAACAGGAATATCATTGATCCAAGTGCGCAGTTCATCACCAATGGCTTCAATTCGAATATGATTGAATTCCTCTGCTTTATAGGCTTTTTTTGCATTTTCATTTAAATCAAGTGGATAAATCCATCCACGACGCGCCTCGTCATATATTCCACCCGTCCATGCACGTGAAGAGGGGTCTATTTCAACTTGCCTTCCATATACGCGTCCGCGCCCATCATTAGCCTTTGGATCAAGATGGCTCCGTGTCTGAATACCTGAGTTTGTTTCGTTGCCTTCAAGTTTAACATCCAGTTCCAATATGAAATCACCATACTCTTTTTCAGTGATCAAAAAAGAATTGGGCGTACCTTTTGTCATTCTGCCGACAATAGCATCACCTTCAATAGAATAGGGAGCTTTTCCTCCGACGGATTTCCAGCCATTCAGCGTTTTTCCATCAAAAAGGTTTGTCCAACCTTTCTCATTACTTTTATCTGCCTGAGCATACGACAAGACAGCATTGCTGACCATAGCTGCCATTAAAACAGATTTAAATAGTGCATTTCTTTTCATTGTAAAATTTAATCTTGGGTCTATCAACCCGGTTTATTTATTCATCATTGGTTCGTCAATCAGAACAAAATCGAGACCTCCTAAATTGAAAACCTGTAGACGGTGCTACGTGTAACTTTCAAGCCGGATAGGACTTTATTTACTTATTGGCTATTGATTCAATTGACTTAGTCAAACAATATATTAATTAATATAAGCGAAATGAATTAAATGATATGATTTATTTACGAAAACGTTTGAATCAGTATAACAAACAGATCATTTCATTCAAACATAGAGCGAGCACAGTCAAACCCAATTATTTATGCCCTGTCAAATAAGGGACACAACAATGTTCCGGATCAATAATGCAAAATAGACCTCGGTTACTACCTATAATAGCGTATGGACAAATTAGGTTCAACACCCCTATGCTCCTACTATGTAAGTAATATGGATCCACAGTGAATGCACAGTTAAAAAGTGGAATCACTGTGGACTCAACCTGCTTACAGTACGAATTTGATCATACCAAAGTAATGAGGTGGTACCTAACTAATCCCCCATAAATATGGAGAGATGCTACAAACTTCAAATAAAATGCGATAATTCGTTCATTGAGGTACTTATACGAGCAATTTATATTATATTGGAAAAGCAAATAAAAACAATCAGTAAAAAATTTGGAGAATACGAAAATTATATACAACTTTAAAGCACAAACACCTGCTCTAAACAGGCTACAAGTTAACAAAGGAAATTTTTTATTTTAAAACGAGGATTTTATCTTAGAATCGCTCATAGACAAAAGTCTAAATTAGTTTTTTTGCAGAAAAACTTACTTTTACTTAATGTACAAACAGTAGCATATAAAATATGACAACCAACCCCATTAAGGTATATACAGTAGTTTCAAAAGAAGTAAAAGAAGATCCAGATTTATTCACCAATCTGGAAGGTGTCTTCTCAACATATGAAAAAGCACAGGAATATATTGATCACTTTTTTGGTAATGCTAAATATGGTTATCGATCTATTGTTACGACTTATTTAGATCCCTTTCAGGAAGAAATCCAAAATAACGATTCTTATTATAGCATTTCATCTCAATTAATGGGGCCGCATTTAGAAGTTGAGATCTGTAAAACTTCTTTTGCCGTCGTCCTCTCTGAAGTTGAGCAACTGCGCATCGATCCAGCAACCTCTGAGAAACCGCTGGAATTAAACCTGCATTGTTTTGCAGTTTCGGAAGAAAAGGCAATGGAAAAATTCGAGAAATTAGCTAAAGCTTATGCTAACGAACACAACATTCAATTTCAAATTCAACCCTTCCGTATTGCAGATTCAGACCAATGCTATTAACCTGTAATTACAGTAAGATTTTAGCAGGTTTTTCAGAAGTTTATTTTTTTTCGGATTTCACTTAAATATTCTGGTGTGAACCCCAGGTATGAGGCAATGAGGTATTGCGGAACACGTTGGACAAATTGGGGATATTTACGGCGCATATCATGGTAAAATTCCTCTTTGGATAACGAAAATAGGTACTTAACCCGCATTTGTGCCGCAGCATATGCTCTTTGGTACACAAAGCGAAAATATCGTTCCATGACAGGAAATGCCGCGAGCAATTTTTCCTGATTTTCTTGGCTGATATAAACCACATCGGACTTTTCCACCGCCTGAATGTAAAACGAAGTGACAAGCTTATGTTCGAAAGCCATATTATCTGTCATCCACCAATTTTCTATAGCGAATTCAGTTGTTTGTTCAACACCTTTTTCATTGACAAAGAATTTACGTAAAACACCTTTCAATACAAAAAAATGATATTTGCAAACCTGACCTTCTTCCAGTATGTTTTCTTTTTTCGCGACCGATTTCATGTTAAAGTAACTCAATATTTCCTCTAATTCAATCGGATCGATATCGATAAATTTCTTCAAATGTTCTCTAAGTTCTTCCAACAGTCCATCAATTTATTGTACAAACAAAGCTACTCATTCATTTTATCAAAAAAAAGAAACGCGGTACCATTTCAATTAAGCTCAATACGGAAGGGATGACAAGATAAATTCAAGTAATACGAATAATCATTCAACAAGCACGATTCATAAATCGGAATAGTTTCAATGGCTTTTACCCCCTACCTTTATAACAGGTACTCCAATAATATGATTAACAGATTGGAGCTATGATGAAAATGGCAGGCTCCATTTTTTGCAGAGTTTGTACTTTTTGAAAAAAGAGAAAGCAATGATCAAAATTAATTTTAGCAAAGGAAAAATTATCATTAGCATGCTGCTATGTTTTCTTCCAGTAGTCATTGGGTTATATGCCTGGTTATACTATGATTTTATTATTAAACTAACCTCGACGATATGGGTACTCGTGGCCGCATCGGTTTTTTATCTTAGACTACAACAGTTAAACCGCTATCGAAGAGGAGAGGCCGCACTCATTATAGATGAGCATATATTACTAAACAACAGCATATTGAAACCGAAGCAAATCCCATGGACGGATATCGATTATTTTGTTACTGGTTTATATCGGACAAATTCTATTTTTATAAAACTAAATGACCTTTCATCGCTAAGAAAAGAAAAAACAAGCCGTCTAATTCATTTATTAAGCTTTATTGACTGTAATCTATCAACAAAACCTGCATCTTTTTGGATCGACATAGATGTCATCGATATCAAAGAAAAGGAGCTTATGGCTCTGTTGCTACAGCGACTAAAAATGTAGCTGTACATCGGCGTTCCCCAAAAAAAGGTAGTCTAAAAAAAATCAGCCCCTTATCCATATAAGTGGGCTGATTCGCATTTATTATATCTAACACGGTTACATCAGAAAATATCCTTGCTATAAAAACGCAAAATTTTGAGATTTAGTACTTTATTTAATTCTTCAAATCAATTCAAAAATATTAGCGGTTCAACCGTAAAAAACCATCTACGCGGTAATATAGATAACCTCATGGGCTTCTGTTAACTGGGGAACTTCCAAATTATGAAGCATTTTATCCAAGACAGTTTCTGGTAGTGGGTACTCTCTATCGCTATTCTGCGCGCGCCAAATCTTATAGGGTTTTTCAACGTATAACAATTTCACATAAGCTTGATAGCTGACAAAAAGATCGATCAATTGTTTTCGCATCTGGGAAGTTATATTGGTGGCATTCCAGATAAAATCCTGTCCACAGCGTAAGTATTTTTTTGCCTGCTCTTTTGCTTCCTGTACAACCCATCCGTTTCTCTTTTTATCAGTAGGATCAATGCGATATTTGCGTCTGATGTCATCCAAACTAATAACAGGGAGGTCAGTATTCATCGCTAAAATCTGATAATCTTTGCCCATTCCCGGCAAACCTGAAAGTACAGTCACGGTGGATTTGAATGTATCAAAAGGCACATAATCAACATAGCTATTGTTTCCATTAAAATATGTAAATCGTGCATTTTCGGACAAAAAAGAACGTGTGGCATCCCAGCAGCCAATCTCTTTACTATACAGTTCGAACATATCCAATGCGTAGAGCAAAGCATCCAAATCGGCACAGTACCTTCCTTTAGCATCTGCTTCGGCCAACAACTTAAGTTGGCCCATATTGACACTCAATGACGCCTCCAAGGCGCTCTTCATTGGATCGACTTTTTCCATCAACCACAATGGCAACCCATGATAGCGTACCAATGCGACAATTTCCTCCCGTAATGCAAAAGGGGTCTCCACATCACGAAATAAAATCTCCCGTGCGGTCTGTGCTCCTCTTTTGGCATGATTTGGAGAGCTGATACGACCATCTGCAGCGACAATTGTCGTTGATCTCTTCTCGACATCATGCAATAAAGCGGAAGCCCAGAGGAGCTCCTGCTTTTGATAATCCAGATTCCGGTATTCAGGCAATCCTTCCAGCTGCTGTAATACCATTTGGGTATGAATCGCGACATTCCCTTCGGCATGATGTAAAGGGTCTTGTTGTACCTGTTCCATATCCCTGACCCAAGAAAATTGCTTCTCTAAAGCCGACCAATTCTTATTTACTGCTATTGTCCATTCCATTAGAAATCCCTCCTTTCCCAAATCATTTTTGTTCTTCGCCATGATTTTGTCCAATGTTCGTCGGTCTGGACATGTCCTTTTCTAACATATTTAAAAACATTGTGCTGAAATTCACTGACAGTATACGCATCAGCATTTCTGCAGACTACCCCCTCCATCGTACATGCTTCTCCAGTTTTAGGGTCAACCGATCCAAATTTAGAAGACTGCATGGCCAAATTTTCGACTGAACGCCGAAGTTCCAACTCAGTCAAACCCTTTACAATTTCAAGTTTTAAAACAGGTACAGTAGGCAAATCAAATAAACTGGCATAAAAAGTAACTTCTTCCCATGAAAGCCACTGATCTTTAATTCGAGCAGCAAAAACATAATAATAGTGCTCAAGTTGCACATATTCGATAGAATGCACAGCATAAAGATTTTCACCAAAAAACTCTAAATCATCCAGATCGTTTTTTAATCTAGACCAATGCTCCCGAAGCTGAGCCGTCCATGGCGACGTGGTCGGAGCTGCATGGGATCGTGCAAATACTCCACGCCGTGAAAGGCAATTATTTTCACCATCTAATTTTTCTGTAAATAACAATTTATGGAAAGATTGTATATCCTTCCAATAATGTTGATTAAAACGATCGTCGCTGCTTGTCCCTGGCGAAAATGGGAAATGATAGGTACGACCATATTTTGTTGATTCCATTTTTAAAATTTAAATCCATACTAATAAAATTGAAGACATAGGTGTAGGGTAAACAAACCGGGTAAATCCCGTTGTTTACTTTCTTCCTAAATATCGACAATGCATTACATGACTTTAAATTTTAAAAATTGACAATACTAATGATCTATTGCTACAAAAGTATTAAATTTATCTTAAAAACATAAAACAGAAAAATGTGACGAATACCAGCAAAAATGTGATGAATCAAATGTTTCTTCATCTTTTAGCTGGGATTCTATTTTTGTTTCTATAAAATAGAATTTGATTTTACTACCTTTAAGCTGAAAAGTATCAAACCGGCTTTATTAACTTTATACAAAAAAGACACTACATAATTAATCCATTATTTAACCATTCACGTCCGATTTTGCGGTGTTACGGCAAATAGCCAAGATTGCATACAGCATTGGACTGTCAAATGATCATAAATACAGGGACTAAAAAATAATTGATCACATGGATACATATATCGTGTTAAAAAGGTTCTCTAGTTTAGAAGAAGCACAAGAATGTCATAAACTACTTTCGGAAAAAGGTGTAACAACGCGGTTGGCAGATAATGTCCCCCCTGTGGATATTACATTTTCTGGAAACACGGTTGGATTTCAATATGAGATTCAAATAGATCCTGCCAATTTTGCAAATGCAGAATCTATTTTAGAAGAGCAGGAAATGCAGTCTCTCCCCTTGGTTGAAGACGACCATTATCTGTATCAGTTTTCCGACCAAGAGCTCTTAGAAATTCTTCAAAAACCCGATGAATGGAACAAATTAGACTACGCACTGGCTAGAGAAATTTTATTAAAAAGAGGGAAAGAGATTGATCAGGAAACGCTAGATCTTTTGAAACAGGAACGGCTCATGCAACTACGGGAACCGGAACCGCAGCAGAAGTATTGGGTTATTTTTGGCTATATTTCAGCCCTTCTAGGTGGACTTTTAGGAATTGCAATCGGCTATATGTTGTTTAGTTCCAGAAAGAGCCTACCGAATGGCGAACGGATATTTTCCTATTCAGATCATGACAGAAAACATGGGACAAACATATTCTATATCGGATTATTCGTATTCACAATATCCGTTCTCATCAAAATGCTCTGGGGATGATAACATAAAATGAATACGATTTACATTTTTTAGCGGAGCAGCTCGAGTGCAGCTTTGTGACTGTGGTATTCTGTATCCTATCGCGATCTAATTAGCGCTAACGTCAACTGTAAATTTTTAATACTAAAAAAAATACCTATATTTAAGATGACATCTTTATTCTTGAATTATTTTTTGTAAACCTACAAACAAATTAACTTTATGAATAGTTTAAAGACCACAGCCACTCATTTCCGTTATAAAAAGCATCCGGGAGATCTATTCAGAAATACATGCGTTCAATTATTACCGCATCCCTATAAAAATCAAGAAGACTTTTGGGTATGGTTTCATCCCTCCTACCACCGCAGTGAAGACATTTCAGATTTAGGCGACCTGTACAAACAGCTTCACGACACCCCCTGTCAAGAAACGATGACAACATCAAAAAATGAGCTATGTTACGCTGCAGTAGCGAAGGAACGTCTCTTTGAAGAAATAAAATCATTGGAACAAAAGATCTATCAGGATTGTTTTGAAAACTTTTATTTGTTGATTATTGAAGGCCGCATCGAGCTGTTTGAAAGTCATCAAATTGAAAGTAAAGAATCTAGTTCCTAATGTCTATCTTTAAACCGTTATGCATTATTTGACTTGTGCGATTATAAGGAAGGACGATAAGGTACTCATTTGTCAGCGCCCGCCATCGGTGACGCATGCCTTAAAGTGGGAATTTCCTGGTCGCATAACCGAGTCCCACCTGCCAACGAAAGCAAATTTGTCGCTCAAAATCAGGGAAGAGCTAAGTATAGATATCCTTGTCGGAAGGCCCTTAGAGATGACGCAACAAGGCCATAAAAGTCCGGCAGTTTGTCGCTATCCTGTTCTCTGCACCTTTTCCTCTGGCGAAGTTGCCATGCTAGAATATGTCCAAGCAATATGGGTCTCCTCCGCAGAACTATCGCATTTTGATTGGACCGATACCGATCGACCAATTGTAGAAGAGTATACCAGATACCTTGAGAACTCAAATCCTCCGTCCCGTATAAAGGAAGCTTTTTTAGAAAGCCTAATTGGACTCATTGGTTTTACACTGGTCCATATGTTCTTCAATGTATATATAGGCTTATTGATAACTTTGATCCTAATCGCAATTACTGGAATTTATAGTTATTACACCCGAAAAAATATATGGAAAAGAATCTCATAAAACTTTCCTACATTTATAAAAACTAAGTAACCCCTAATTTCATTTTAGCCATACTGAAGACTTAATCAGATGAAAGATTTCCCACAATTAGAGACAGAACGACTTATTCTTAACGCAATAGAAACGACTGATATTCCACAGATTGTAGACTATCTGCAAGACAAGGTCTATTCAGACTTCACATCAAATATCCCCTATCCCTACCGAAAGGAGGATGCTGAATACTGGCTTAAATTAGCGGAAGAAGCATTTGCCAATCGTAAAGGATTCACTTTTGCTATTCGGAATAAAGATAAAAAACTGATCGGAGCTATTGGTCTGCATGATGAAGGCTCGGATAAGGCTGAATTGGGATACTGGATAGCTATTCCTTACTGGAATAAAGGTTATGTCACTGAAGCTGCAAAAGCAATCATTGATTTTGGATTTAAAGAATTAAACTTTAACAAAATCTTTGCGACCTACTTCCCCCATAATCCAGCATCGGGAAAAGTCATGGAAAAAATAGGAATGAAAAAAGAGGCCCTGTTAAAACAACATTTAAAGAAAGATGGCCGGTATTACGATATCCCATTATACGCTATTTTTAAATCGGAAAAATAAAACAGCAATTTCTCATGGATAAAAAGAATATCAAGTTGCGCTGTGATCATACATTTCCTATACTTATTCTTCTTTTTGGTTGTATTGCTATATTCCCAATAATAATTTCTAAGTATTCTATTTCTCTGTTAGGAATAATTTGGGAGACTTGCTGTGGGCTCATCATATTTACAGGCGTTTGGAGATTTGAGCACTTCGAAATATCTGGAGATACACTTACCAAAGTAAACTTAGGTGGATTATATCGAAAGGATTTAAATATGTGTCATATAACCAGATATACAAAAAAAGTGATTGATATGAATCACTTTTGGAATCCGTTTAATATCATAAAGTTATTTAGTAAGGAGAAAAAATATTTTAAATTCAGAACCATAAAACTTCAGGCAACAGATAATTTAATCATGATAATAAATGAACGAAATATGCATAGCGAGGACTTCAAAAAATTATACCATATAATCAAAACCTATCAGAAACGACAAGTCAAGTCTAAATCTCTAATTGTTTCGAGAAATTGATTAAATTTAAACAACTGATAATCATAAAGGATAAAACATGAAAATATTTGCATTCGCTGGGAGTAATTCTTCCACATCAATTAACAAACAATTGGTCAAATTTGTACTTAAAAGCTTCGAGGGGCACGAGATTAATTTGATCGACCTGAATGACTATAACATGCCTGTCTTTTCTGTAGACCTAGAAAAGAATGGATTCCCACAGGAAGCACAGCTTTTCCTCGATCATATAGCCTCCAGTGACATGATCATTTGCTCCCTCGCAGAGAATAATCGCTCCTATAGCGTAGCATTTAAAAATGTATTTGACTGGGCATCTAGAATAAATGTTAAAGTTTTCCAGGATAAACCCATGTTGCTTATGACAACTTCACCAGGAGGTTATGGTGGTGGAAATGTGATGGCCGAAGCGCAGAAATTTTTCCCGCAGTTTGGAGCAATCATTAAAGAAACATTTTCGCTTCCCAAATTTTACGAAAATTTTGATCAGGATAATGGCGTAATCAGTCCTGAACACCTCAATAGTCTGAAGGAAAAAATAGCGGACTTTAAGCAACAAATTTCCTCCTAGCGGCATTCCGCTAAAAATCTATTTGCCTTTTCGTACATTCTGCATAACTTATGCCGATGTACTGAGTACATATTACTTTGCATATTATTGACTTTTTGCTTACCTTTTCTTTGCTTTGAAAGCAAAGAAACACCAATAAAACGACAAAGAAATAGCAAAGAAGAAGCGAATCAGACCCCTAGCAATCCCAAAGGAATAGCGAAGAAACAGCAGAGAAACACCAAAGAAACAGCAGAGAAACAGCAGAGAAATAGCAGAGAAATGGCGAATAAGCTGCAAGCCCTTACCTTAGCTGCTCAGGCAGCGTATCAATGGCATCATGGATCGTTCGAAGCGTTTCCATATAGATCATTTGATGACTGATCGGTAAATCGACCAGATCAACTTGTGACGTATAAAAATTGGTTTTTTGTTGAATCCTATTCTCTTGTTGAATCCTGTTTAAAGCGGCGTTTCTACAACTTGTGTAGAGAAAACCACGGATTGATTCAACATGATCAAAATCAATCCGGCGCTCCCAAAGCTTTAAAAATACGTCCTGCACTATTTCTTCGATGGTACCTTTATCAAGATTCATCTTTTCTAAAAAATAGCACATTGGACTATAGAAAGTTTTGTACAGAAACTGTAAACCATCCCTTCTGCCTTCTCGAAAAGATTTTAAAAAATCTTGCTTGCTAAATTCTTGGTTTACCTTGTTTTTCACAATTCAATATTACTTAAATTTTAAATAAATATGAAAATTTCATTTATTGTGATCAACAATCCTGCGCTGGCAAGCGATAGAAAACGTACAGACCAAACCGGTTGACACGATACTATTCCATTCGATAGCGATTGGCGTAAATACGAAGCAAGATCTATGTATTTAGATTATAATTTCTACGCGATCAATTCTGGTGACACAGGCTCTTGGTAGTAGGCTTCATTCCATTTTGCCAATTGGCACATAATAGGTATTAATGCCTTGCCTTTTTCTGTCAAAGAATACTCTACGCGTGGCGGGAGCTCCCTGTACTCTTCTCTCAAAATTACACCATCCTCTTCCAATTCTTTTAATGAACTGGTCAAGACTTTCCGAGAAATGTTTTCGATAAGCGCATCCAATTGACCAAATCGGGCTTTTCGATCGCGCAAAGTATAGATAATCACGGGCTTCCATCGGGTACCTAAAATTGCCATAGAACGCTGCATGGCGCAGGAACAACTTTTAAATTCAGTCCTTTTCATTTGAATATATTCAAAATAGTTACGCAAAGGTAACTAGTTTATACCAATAATAGTTACAAATATATACTATTTAAAATATCTTTGTGAAGATTCACGATTTAAAACAAGAAAAATGAGCATACAAACACTTTTTAATCCATTTGAGTACAAAAACTTAACACTCAAAAACCGCTTTGTAATGGCGCCCATGACGCGAGCATTTTCTAAGGATGGGATTCCCGACAGCGCTGTAGCGGGTTATTACGAGCGTCGTGCCGCGGGAGATGTTGGTTTAATTTTGACGGAAGGTACAGTTATTGAAAGACCTTCATCAAAGAATTTAAAGGATATTCCAAACTTTTACGGTGACCAAGCATTGGGCGGCTGGAAAAATATCGTCGATGCTGTGCACGAAAAAGGCGGAAAAATAGCCCCTCAACTATGGCATGTTGGTTATACCCCTATGCAATGGACTCCGCCTGCTGCGTTTGAAAGCCCAGATACAATGACATTAGCGGATATAGAGGCCACAATACAGGCTTACGCTGACGCTGCTAAATCTGCAAAAGACCTCGGTTTTGATGCTTTTGAAATCCATGGGGCCCATGGTTATCTGATCGACCAATTTTTCTGGGAAGGGATGAACCACAGAACAGACGAATTTGGTGGAAAAACAATTAAGGAGCGTTCTAAATTCGCCGTTGAAGTCGTAAAAGCAATGCGAAAAGCGGTTGGACCTGATTTTGTGATTATTCTACGTTTATCACAATGGAAACAACAGGACTATACAGCCAAGCTTGCCCCTACCCCTACAGCGATGGAAGATTGGATCCTACCATTGACGGATGCCGGTGTGGACATTTTTCATGGAAGCCAACGTCGTTATTGGGAGCCGGAATTTGAAGGCAGTGACTTAAATTTTGCTGGATGGCTCAAAAAGATTTCAGGACAGCCCACAATCACAGTTGGATCTGTGGGGCTTGACAAAGACTTTGGTGAAGTATTTACCAATTCTGAATTCAAGTCCTCTCCCGCTTCACTGGACGAACTGGTTCGTCGTTATGAACGTGGCGATTTTGACCTTGTAGCTGTAGGCAGGGCCATCTTACAAGACCCCAATTGGGTGAAGAAAGTAAAGGCCGAAAAATACAACGAATTATCGACTTTTGAAGCTAAGAGCTTGGCGAGCTTATCTTAGTAAGCCGGCGCAATTAGGTGGATTAAAATTACGTTATTCAATATTATAAACAGGGGCAAAAAATTGATTTTCGAATCAATTTTTTGCCCCTGTTTTATAGCGATAATTCAGTAACTTGTCTCCACAAATGGATACAAACACTTGATTAAATGAAAATCACCGCAAGCAAAATATATGTCATCAGCGGATTGGGTGTAGATCAACGTGTATTCAGCAAGATCGACTTTGGCTCGCTTGATATAACCTATCTGGATTGGATTACACCAAGCCTTAATGAACCATTATCTATTTATGCAAAAAGAATATCTGCTAAAATTACCGCAGCGCAACCCATCCTCATTGGGCTTTCTTTCGGAGGAATGCTTGCAATGGAAATTGCCAAAATTATAACTGTTCAACGAGTTATTCTGCTAGCTTCGGCCAAAGGACGGTATGAATTACCCGTACTGTATCGATTAGCGGGTAGACTCAAGCTGAACGTTTTTGTCCCTAATGCATTGCTCAAGACCCATAGCTTTCTGTCGGATTATTTTTTTGGTATACGCTGCAAGGAAGATTCTTTACTGCTAAAACAAATCCTAAAGGATACAGATCCAATCTTTATAGCCTGGGCAATACATCAAATTCTACAATGGAAAAACAATTCGGTTCCGGACAATTTAATTCATGTACACGGTAGTAGCGATCATATTATCCCCATCAAAAATGTAAAGCCCAACTTTATCATTAAGGGTGCGGGACATTTTATGACGGTCACTCATGCCCAGGAAGTTGAAAAACTCTTGCAAGAAATCGGCTCGTAAATCACCAACTTTTAATCACCGAGACCAATCCCAACTTTTCTAGTCGCTCAGAAAATTAAATCCACGTGGATTCGTATCGGCATTAGTCGCACGACATGCTGATCAGTGTAAAAAAGTATTATTTGGAGAAAAGGACAAACAATAATTGAGAATAGAAGGTTCTTCTATGAGAGCGCGGTCTCTTTATGGAAGCTAAAAATCCCCCTTTATTACTTAGTGGGAACAGTCAAAAGCAATATAGTTAGGTTAAATTATAACAAGAATATGCGAACACGGCTCATATTAAGTTTTTTATTCTGTCACATCTTTTTTCTCACTATGCTGGCACAAGTCAATAATACTACAGCCCCGAAACTGGAGGTCGCAGCAGCCTTAGGTCCGTACCGTCCGATCGGTGTGAGCGTTACCTCCAACAATCGACTATTTGTTTCCTTCCCAAAACAAGCGAAAAATTATCAGTATGCACTTACTGAAATCATCAATGGAAAACCTGTTCCTTATCCAAATGAAGAATGGAATTTAAAAGGAAAAGAGAATTCCCACTTTGTAAATGTCCAGGATATATTTGTCGATACCGAGGACAATCTCTGGGTATTGGATTCTAAACCATCTTCTGCCGGATCAATTTTTGGAAAAGATGAAAAATCAACTCAAGGCCAATTTAAATTGTTAAAAATCGATACAAAAAAAAACAAAATTGAACATATTTATCGTTTCGGTGACCTTGATAAAACCAAATCAGGTCTAAATGATATGCGCATTGACCAGAAGCGAAATTTAGCCTATCTCTCCGATCCCGGCCAAGCGGCCATCATTATTTTAGACCTCAAAACTGGACAGACTAGAAAGGCTTTAACTGGAAGCCGTTTTACGCTGGCTGATCCTGAAGTAATATTAAGCTATAACGGTAATGATATGCGTAATGATAATGGAAAACCATTTTCTTCCAACGTGAATGGCATAGCAATAAGTCACGATTTTAAATATCTATATTTCAAACCGATCAATCAAACCCATCTGTATTGTATTGCAACAGAATTTTTAGCGGACGCAAGGCTGACGGATCAAGAATTGGAAGAAAAAGTAGAAGACAAAGGGGAAGTCGGAATTACACATGGCTTACTCGCAGATAGCGTTGGAAATATTTACCTAACATCGTCAATAGATTATAGTATTAAGTATTTAAATCCTGATGGAAATGTGAATACCCTGGTACAGGACTCCCGAATACTTTGGCCCGATTCTATGGGCATCAGCGGAGATGGATACCTTTATTTCTCCTGTGCTCAGCTCTTTAAAGACCCGCAATGGAATAAAGGAATTGATAAGGTAGAGTTGCCATATTATGTCTTTAAAGTCAAATTACCGAAATTTTGAAAAGAATGTTACAATAAGTGACGTGCTGAAGCATAAAACTCGCGCTAACACATCTACTTTTTACCTAGGTATTATCCCATGCGCAGCCTTAACAAAATTCCCTTCAAATAGTTCCCCTTTATATTTGTCCACTTTCCCCAGTCACAAGATAAGGTGCTGAAATTCAACTTAATAAAAACAATAAAATCGAAGTAAAAGAACAAATCACCGAGACATGCCTCCAATTATAAAAAACAACGGCCTCTTAGATAAAGTATAAAATTTTTAGCAAAAACTTTTTAATACTAATATTTTTAGTATATTTGAATATCAGTTTTAGACAACGCTTTTATGGAACACAGCGCAGCATATGACAATAAGGAATTACACGTAGGTGACATCGTTCGCTTTCATACTCCTTATCCCGATGAAGATCCGAATACGATTTTCATTGTACTGTGGTCATACTATGATCCTACAGGAAAATCATCACGGGCTGAAGTCGTAAAATTTGACCAAAGTTCCAAACAAACGCCTGTTATTCAGAAGTGGTTTATACGAGATTTAGAAAGAGTCTCCGAAGTAAGTCCAGAATTGCTGAAACAAATTGAGCTATTTATGAAAAGTAAACTTGGCAATGCTATTATCAGTAAGCTAGTCATCTAACAAATTTTAGATCTTCAAATTCGACGTAAAATATGGAAAACAAATTCAAAGAGAAACGAGGTATAGTGTCAGGTCCGATTTGGTCTGACTGGCGAGAACAACTTCGGGAAAGTGAATTAATCGGCTTACAACAGAGACTCGAGAAACTAGAAAGAGAAATACTCCTTGATTGGCTGCAATGGCATGATCCAAAAGGAAACTATACAGATCGCAAATGTGTTGAAAATGGCGTGCAGCAGCTTTCCAAATTAAAGGCTGTCGCGTATATACATAAAGAAATCCTGCGTATCCACATGAAAAGAAGATATAATGACTTTTCGAATACCCACGCACAACTCATCTTTAACAACTAAAATTTCAAATTATGGAATCTCTTATTAAACAGATCATAGCGCATCAGCTTCCAAAAATTCTAGCCATGGAATCGCATCGCAAGGATTGGCGTTATCAGCTCATGAGTTTAAAAGATAAGACGCTATTCGATAGATTAACGCTTATGAAGAGACAGGAATTACTTGCGTGGCTACAATGGTACGATAATGCCGGGACTTACGCTGATCACGACTGCATCCGGAGAGGTATTCCCTTATTTACGAAGGTTCAGGCATTGACCGCAGCTTATCAGCGGATTATGCGTGAACATGAAGGCTGGGACGGCTACATGGGAACGGAATATATCCGTGGCAGTGCACTTTAAAAAAGACAGTTTTTAAGCAGGAGATATTTTGCGCGCTGTGATATACTTGGCTAATGTATTCAGATTAGAAAGTGCCGCTCCGATTGTATTATTAAAATAAGTATAGACTTCTTTTCCCTCTGCAATCCAGTCGTTAATATAGGTGCTGTATTCAAACAATATGTTGTCCGTATAGCTTCCTTTATAGTCACCATTTGGGCCATGGAATCGCATATAGATTATGTTTGCATTTGCATCTGCGTATTGAAGACGCATACCTTGCATATTCTTATCATGAATAACCAGATTCATATTATAAGATTTTAAAAGTTCAGAAGTTTCTTCCCTATACCAAACTGGATCCCTAAATTCTACACAGATCGGCCACCCTTCACTTCTCTTGTCCTGAGCAATACAATCCAGCAATTCAGCAAGCAATCCAATAGAAGCAAATTTAAAAGATGGTGGTAATTGTATGAGCAAACACCCTTTCTTTTGGCCGACAGCGTCAATAACGGATAGAAATCTAGCGACATCCTGTGGATCAAATTTGAGTTCTTTTTGATGTGTAATTCCTTTCCATAGTTTAAACGTAAAACGAAAGTCATCGGTCGTTTCTTCGGACCATCTTCTGACGGTTTCTTCTCTGGGGATTTTATAAAAAGAACTGTTTACTTCCAATGAATTAAATAATAAGCTATATACAGCCAATCGACTTTTATCCTGAAACTCCTCAGGATAGTAGCTTTTATTCTTGTAAGGCAAAAGGATACCGCTCGTTCCAGTAAAATATAATCTTTCCATACCTTTATAACAATCGGCTAGCATGTAATTGTTCATTTTTTTCTTTCACAGACAAATTATCTTTTGTATTGATCAGCAATTAAATTGCATATAAAAAACAATTTATCTAAGTTTGAGAAACGAGTATTACAGCAACAGCTATGTATACTCAACTCGTTTTCTAGTTTATTAGCGGATAATTAATCAAGCACCCTCTATCAATGCACAAAAAATCTTACCTCATTTTTTTCGTTATTGGCACCATTTTGGGCAGTTGTACCGGAAATAAAAGTAACAATACAAATACAAATACAACTTCAAGCTCTCAGCCCGAATATGCCGATGAAAATCCGACATTTACCTTTAACAACATCAAACAAAGCTATACGCAGGGCGAGGATCTGATCTTAAAGGTGGACAGCGAAAAAACGTCCAAAATAGACTCTGTTATTTACACTATAAACGATAAAAAGATTGGTCAAGTAATCGGAAATGAACCTTTCCGTTATTCATTAAAACAGGAGAAATTTGGCAAGCAGATTATTAAAGCTGTCGTATTTAGTGCTGGAAAACGAGAAGAAAATTCGGTCAACATCGATCTATTCGCGTCCACTCCTCCGCTTTTGCTAAGCTATAGCATTGTGAATATTTACCCCCATGATATCAAAGCTTTCACACAGGGATTGGAGTTCTACGGGGATAATTTGATCGAAAGTACCGGGAATGGGGTTGGTCCGAGCGGAAATAAGGGTAAATCGAGTGTTCGTATTGTTAATCCAAAAACGGGTCAACCCACCAAAAAAATTGAATTGGATGATTCAATTTTTGGCGAAGGTGCCACCGTCCTAAATGGAAAATTATATCAGTTGACTTATAAAAACAATCTAGCCTACCTATATGATATAAATAGCCTTTCTGTTATTAAAACACTTCCTTACTTTCAGCCAATGGAAGGCTGGGGTTTAACTTCTGACGGTAAAAACTTATACATGTCCAATGGTTCTGATTATATCTATACGCTGAATCCAAATGACTTCTCAAAAATGGATTATATCCGTGCAGCAACGAACACAGCCATGGTGGATCAAATCAATGAACTGGAATGGGTAAAAGGAAAAATCTATGCAAATTTCTTTATGGAGGATGTCATTGGACGGATCGACCCTAAAACAGGTGCAGTGGAGGCTTTAGTCGATCTATCTAAATTACGTGAACATGTAACACAACATGTGGATTTAGATGTATTAAATGGTATCGCCTACAATAAAAGATCAAACACTTTCTTTGTTACCGGTAAAAACTGGGATAAAATGTTCGAGATAAAGCTAACAGAATAGCTTTATCTCCATTTAAAAATAGCGTATTGTTATGGAGACATTCAAATTTCGGTATCGCTAACTTTATGGTAATTCTTTCATTTTGTTAAAACCTTCGGTTACCATAGGTACAATTTGCGGTGTAAATAACTGTGGCATAAACGTCTTTGCCTCCATATCTTTATTGCCCCCCCATTCCGTATATTTATCTGCTAAAAATTCCAATCGCTGTGCTGAAGATAATCCTGGTAAAGTATAATAGATACTTTTTTCGCCTTCTTTCCCTTCCATCTGCACATACCTCCCTTTGGTCACGTTCAGGTGACTGCGGTGTTCAAACTCACGTATAAAGAGCTCATCTTTATCGACGTTATCCCACTTGGGGTCACGCGGGCAACAAACCGATCCGTAACTTTCTCTTCGATAAACGGTAAGCATGCCTTTAGGTGAAATTGGTTTAACAAAATCAAACCTCGCGTTATCTTCACCAGAAAGCCGGATACTGTCGACTTTAACCGCACCATCCTCTCTTTTTATGGAATAATAAAAATTGGTCGTCGCAGGTTCTATACACATTCCGTTTTTCGAGGCTTCTTTGGCGACCTCATCATAATACTTCCAATCGGGGACAATCAGTACAAAATGTTGAAGATCGGGATAGAATTCAGTTGACCTTTTTAGTAACTCCACTGGAATTCTAGTACTCAAAAAGAAAACGTAAGTTGAATCTGGCACGATCTGCAAAGGAAGATCTATTAAATAACTGCCGTTTTTCTGAGTCACAAAATCATTGTCGATCATCACAACCTGACCATAGGATTCGCGATACCAATCGGGTTTCACAGTATCAGCCAATGAATACGGGGGTATTGGCTGATGCGCAGCTATTTTGCTCTTACAGGACAATGCCATCATAGGTAAAATGATAAGCAAATACCACTTATTTTTTAGTGTTAACATTGTTATAAAATTAAAATATATTTCAACTACTTTCCTTTTTGACTATCTACTTTTATTCCAGCTTGATTCAAGAAGGCTATTTGATGTCCTAAACACGACTCAGCTAAGGCTGCAATTTTCTCTTTTTCATCAGTAATCTCCCGCAACAGACTTTTCCGAGTCCCTTTTTTCTGTTCATCAATATATTTAATTAATAAAACACCATATCCATCAACGATCTCCGTCATATAACCAATTGTAGCGATGTGAAAACTTTCGGCAGTTTTACTGTATTTCAATTGAGAAGCTTCGCATTTTATTCCTTTTATGTAACTACTCAAAGCACGTGCCTCATTCAATTTCATGTGATAGGAATAGTCTGATTTATCGACATCATATTCCCCTTCCAGCAATTTTCCATAGCTCTCATCCATTTTTTCTCGACAGCTATGAAAGAGCTTAGCCATTTTCTCGTTGTACCCCGATTCCAAATTACCCCTACAGGAACACATGGTAAATATCATAAAGATTAAAGCTAGCATTCTCATTTCTTGATTTTTTTCACAAATAACAGCTTTTTAAAACAGTCTTTCCGTCTCGTTTAATATTCGTGGTCTTTGTTTTAAGATTCGTTATTTTCCGCACAATCCACTTGCTCAAAACAATACGCTTATACCTACTTTACACAAACTGTTCGTTACCCAGAAAGTTGAGAAAGTTGCTCTTTTAAAAAATGGAATCCATAATAATCACCTTATGCTGTGTTATTAAGAAAAAAGCTCCTTCAAAACCTACTATTTTAGCCATTTGATTAATCTTTTTTTAAGAAAAACAAGAAAAACGTTATATTTAACAAGATTCACACATCATTTAACGCAGAAAACTTTGTTTCTTAAAAAGAATTACGGAACTTAGAGACTATAAACCACCGAAATATGAATAATAGACCTTTAAACGGAATGACTGACGAAGAGCTTCAAACCAACAAAAAAACTGCCCTGGTAATTACTTGGATGCTCACAACCATGCTTTTTATCCTATTAGGTATGGGAATTTACACCTCAATTAGCAAAGGATTCAGTGCACTGATGGCCATTCCTTTCGCCTTATCTCCCATTGTTATTCTGAATTTTAAAAGAATAAAAGAAATCAATGAAGAACTCAAAATAAGAGGAGCTCAATAAATTCGTCATGAAACACCTCTCATTATTCGTATTCTTTATTTTCATCGCGGATATCGCATTTGGTCAAGAGATTAGTAAATCAACGACACAGACGATCACACAATCGGGTATTGGACTCGGCTCTGTAATTGCCGTTGTCACCTCATGGGATCGCAATAAATCCATACTCTGGGCTTTAATTCATGGAATACTTGGCTGGCTATATGTCATCTATTTTGCATTCACCCGCAACGAGTAACGATTCTTAAATATGGTTCTCATCAGAAGAGCCAAGCCGATCATTACCAGAATGTCTTTTCTTACATAACATCGCTATCAATATCTATTCTATATCTCCTCCCCCATCAAACACATGAGTTCCTCACCTATTTCCCATACAGATTTTGTCATTGAAGAAGTCAAAGAATCTAGCATTAACTTAATTTCTGAACTAGTAGACCTGACTTTTAATATTGTCCAAGGAGGTGCCTCCGTAGGTTTCATGGAAGATCTAACAGTTGAACAGGCAAAAAAATTTTGGACTGATGTACTGAACAAGGTCAAGGAGCAGAAAATAATATTGATTATTGCAAGAGATGCCTTTACGCATCGAATCGCAGGAACTGTTCAACTGCAAATCGACCTCCCATCAAATCAGACACATCGTGCAGATGTAGCCAAAATGTTAGTCCATACTGACTTTCGAAGAATGGGCATTGCACAAAATTTACTTCAACAAATTGAAAATATAGCCATTGATCTAAATAAGACACTATTGGTACTAGATACTGTAACCGATAGCCCAGCTTATATTATGTATCAAAAATGTGGCTGGACGATAGTCGGAGATATTCCAAATTATGCGCTCTTCCCGAATGGAACATGGTGTAGCACGACATACTTTTACAAAAACCTGATTGTTCCAGCAGACAAAATAAAAAGCCTCCGAAACGATTAAACATTCATTTGGAGGCTTCTCTTAATTATTTGCAGGCTTCACTTAAGAAGCCCTATAGACCTATTGATCCTATTTATTTTTGTACCATACTGGCCCTGGTTTTTCACCCATTTCTAACACCAATGTCGCTCCGGACATAATTTGTTCATGTGTGATATAACTTGTTTCAAGAGGCTTACCATCGATCGTAATGGCTTGTATATAAATATTGGATTTACTGACATGGTTAGCTTTCACGGTAAATTTCTTTCCATTGGACAACTTCAATTCAGCTTTTTCAAATAAAGGGGTACCGATTTCGTATTTTCCACTTATGGGATCTACAGGATAAAATCCCAATGAGCTGAATACATACCAAGCCGACATCTGCCCGCAGTCATCATTTCCACTTAATCCCGAAGGTGTATTCAAGTAAAGTTTGTTCATTACCTCTGCCGCATATTGCTGCGTTTTCCAAGGCTGTCCAACCGCATTGAATAAATAGAGTGCATGATGGCTCGGCTCGTTACCATGCGCATACTGCCCAATCATTCCTGTACTAAAAATTGGAAGCTTGCTGGTGTCAGAAGGATGAAATGTAAACATGCTATCTAACTTCTGTCCAAAGCGCTCTTGTCCACCAACGAGTTTAATCAATCCAGGGATATCATGTTGCACAGACCAAAAATATTGCCATGCATTACTTTCACAAATATGCGCGCTATATTCCTCCGCATCAAATGGAGTAATAAATTTACCGTGGCTATCACGAGGTTGCATAAATGAAGTAGCCGGATTATACACATTTTTATAATTTTGAGCTCTTGCAAAAAATGTTCCCGCAATCTCTTTCTTTCCCATCTTATCGGCCATCATTGCGATGCAATGATCGTCATAGGCATATTCAAGTGTTCTTGATAGGGACCAGTTTTCGGCATTGTATTCATCTTTGACATCATAAGGCACATAGCCTAGTTTCTTATACAGACCTATGCCCCGATAATTGTCAATATTAGCTGTGGCAACACAAGCTTCTAACGCTTTTGATGCATCAAAATCACCGATTCCTTTTAAATATGCATCTACAATGACAGGAATGGCGTGATTCCCAATCATCATATCCGTTTCACTCCCATAAATATTCCATACCGGTAATCGGCCGTGCTGTTCATAAAAGGCGATGAAGGACTTAATCATATCATTTACTCGACTAGGGTCGATATACGTAAATAATGGATGCGAGGCTCTATAAGTGTCCCAAAGTGAGAACGTGCTATAATTGGTCCAACCTTCGGCCTGATGTACCTTCCGGTCAGCCCCCATATACGCACCATCAACATCACCGAAAATCGTCGGTGCTAACATGGAATGATATAACGCTGTATAGAACTTAACCTGCTCCTCTTTGTCTTTGGTCTCGATCGCTACCCTACCCAATTCGTGATTCCAATTTTGCTCGGCCTCCTTTAAATAATAATCAAAGTCATCTTTTGGAACTTCTGCTTTTAAGTTTTTGGAAGCGCCTTCCATACTTACACCCGAAAGGGCCGTACTTAAAGTCACTTGTTCTCCAGCTGCTGTCTTGAAATCAAAACGTGCTTTGAATGCTGTACCAATGCGTTTTGCACTTTTTGCCGTTGTATCAGCGCTGGATAATATTGCTGAACTATCGATATGAACGGCCATAAAAGGCTTAGAAAACCGAGTTTCAAAATAAACGCGTTGGCCCCTTGCCCAGCCCTCCGAAAAACGATAACCACGAATAGTGACAGAATCAACCACTTCGATGTGCGAATCCGTGGTAGCATCCCAATTCATTGCTTTCTTTAAGTCTAAAAATACAGCAGACTCGGCTTTTGGAAAGGTATAACGTTGAATGCCGCAGCGTGCCGTTGCTGTCAGCTCCACATTTATATCGTAATCAGTAAGTTTTACCTGATAGTATCCGGCGTGAGCCTTTTCGTCTTTATGCGAAAATTTGGAATGTATACCTAAGGGAGCCGCGGCTTCATGATATGGTAAGGTAACCGGCATAAAAGATATGTCGTACAAGTCACCGGCACCAGTTCCACTTAAATGTGTATGGCTAAAACCAGAAATCGTACTGTCGGGATAAAAGTATCCGGAAATACGGTCCCAGCCGGGTAGTCCATTATCTGGGCTAAGCTGTACCATTCCAAAAGGTGACTGTGCTCCAGGATATGTATTGCCTGTAAAATCCGTTCCAATAAAAGGATTTACATATCCGACATAAGAAGTCTTATCGGAGTTTTTTAGTGAAGCACAACCAATTAAGGACAAAAGGCCTGCACAGACCGCATAATTAATATATTTCATCGTGTAGATCAGTTTTTCAGTTTAGTTTGCCTAATTATCTATTTCCAGTAACGATTAGAATATCCTTACTGTTGACCAAAGTTTGATGGTTGATTTTAAATCCATTGAATGGTTTTCCATCGATAACGATCTTTTTGATATAATCACCAGCACCCTCTTTTTGACGTCTTATCGTCACTTTGTCGCCGTTTGGATAATATTTCTTATCGAGCTGGATGGTCACTTTGTCGAATACAGGTGTTACAACGGTATAATCTGGTCTACCTGGACAAAAAGGATAGATTCCAATCATGTTTATTAAAGCCCATGTAGACATTGTTCCCGTATCGTCATTTCCCGGTATCCCCCCAGGGCTGTTCGTAAAATGCTTTTCTAAAATTTCTTTGACTAGCTTCTGGGTACGCCATTCTTCTCCTTTGATTTCTGAAAACACATGTGGATACAGCATATCTGGTTCGTTAGTAACATCAAAATACCCTTTATCAAACGTTGCCTGCAGTCTATCCACAAATTTTTGCTTTCCGCCCATCAATTTCACCAAACCAGGGATATCAAATGGAATGGCAAAGCTATAGTTCCAAGCGTTACCCTCATGGAAACCATGATTAGGTTCAAAATTGGCACCCATCAATGGGCTAAACGGACTTAAAAACTCGCCGTTAGGAAGAATAGGTCTAAAAGTCCCATACTCCGAAGAATAATAATGTTTATATCCCTGCGCTCGCTTAGCAAAAAGCTGGGCATCTTTGGTTTTCCCCAATGAACCAGCCAACTGCGCTAGATTCCAATCTGCAACATAATATTCAATGGCATGAGATACCGAATTATCGAATGAATCGCGCAATGGGACATACCCATACTTCACATAGTCCGCATTGTCTGGTCTAATTTTATTCGTGGAGTCCGTAGTCGTTGCCGATTTCACAAACGCTTCATAAGCTGTATTGATATCAAAATCCCGAATGCCTTTCATCCATGCATCGACGATTACTGGTACTGCAGGGTCGCCATCCATGGTATAGCTTTCTCGGCTATACAACTCCCATTTGGGCATCCAACCACTTTCCTTATAAATATCGATCATGGAACGTATCATGCCCACTTGCTTATCGGGATAAACCAATGACATTAAAGGCTGAACATTTCGGTACGTATCCCATAGCGAAAACACGGTGTAACGATTGTGATCTGCAACAAGTGTTTTCCGACTTTCCATTGCCGGATATTCTCCGTTTACATCCTGCAAGATATTTGGATGAATCATGGCATGATATAATGCCGTATAGAACACTGTTTTTTGGTCCTCTGTACCACCTTCTACCTGTATCTTTGACAATGCATTGTTCCAAAGCGAAGCTGCATTCTTTTGTGTTTTTTCAAAGCTAAAGTCTGCTTGCTCAGCATCTAGATTTTTACGCGCATTCTCAACGCTCACAAATGATACGGCCAGCTGTACTTCTAAGCTTTCATTTTCTTTGACATCAAAACTAAAATATGCGCCAAGATCATCGCCGGATAGCTGATCGGTATAGTCCGTAAAAATTTTATATTTTCCGGCATCTTTATTCCAATCGTTTTCCCATTTTTCTCCGGCACGCTGGAATTTCCAATATCCTCTTTTTGACGGTTTTTTATTGACACGCATAACAAAGAAGATTGGATAAACAGCCTGATTGTTCGTGTAACAGAAGGAGCCCAACAATTTAGATCCCTCTATTTCGGTATCACTTACGTAACGAACTGTTGCTCCCGTTTCATTTGTTAAACCTTCGCCCAAATTAAGCAGGATATTTGCCTGTCCTTTTGGAAAAGTAAATTTAGAAACACCTACACGGGTTGTCGCTGAAACTTCGGTTTTGATACCGTATTTCTTTAACACATTGCTATAATACCCCGGATGGGCAACCTCCTGCGTATAGGTACTTCCATATTGATGATAATCAACCTCTAATTTACCTGAAGTTGGCATCAACAACAAACTTCCCATGTCTGGACATCCTACCCCACTTAAATTAACATGAGAAAAACCTGTAAAATAACTGTTGCTATGTTCATAGGGAGTAGACCACCATCTTGCATCTTTATCAAATGCATTAAGTGATGATCCCATTACATTAAACGGAGAAACATTCATCAAGCCGTTGGGAACCTGAGCACCCGGATTAGTTGTTCCATAATTGCTGGTACCGATAAACGGGTTGACATAGTCTGTAGGAAGCTTTTGGGCAGAAACGTTCTCCCAAAGAAATAATCCTAAAAGTAAAAAACGAATAGATTTGATCATATAATCTTGATAGACGACATTGTTAATTGCTTTCATTCAAGCAAACACCATAGGCCGCGCATTTTAGCGTGTACCTACAATACTACAGATAATCGCAAAGATTTACAAATCTTATAAATGGTTATATCGATGATTTTACGTTTGTTAATAGGATTTAGCAAAACTATACATGTTAAGCAAAGAGATTTATGATGGTCAATAACAACAAAAGCCTGAAGTGGGGAACTTCAGGCTTTTACTAACTAACCAATTATTAACCTAAATTATGAAACTACTGATATAACGTCATCAAAAATGAGTTTCTTATATCAGGTCTCTTAGTTTAACCAAATTTTAACAAATCATTGTTATAGGTCAACTCGGTCTATTGAGATCTAGCAGTAAATATATTTTTTATTGATACAGTCCCCATTGTTTATTCGGGGTAGCGCCCATTTCTAAGACGAGCTCTCCTCCTTTTAGCAATTCGGAAGCATCAAAATAAAAGGTATTGAGCGGTTTTCCATTTAACGTTGCGCGTTGCACATATATATTTTTCTTATTTGCATTTTTCGCTTTGATAATAAACTGTTCACCTCTTCCATATTTACCATCCAATCTAATCTTAACCTCCTCAAAGAGTGGGCTTCCTATTTCATAAATTGGTTTGACCCTTGTTCCGCCATCGATCTGAAATAAACCAATAGCATTCATGATATACCAAGCACTCATTTGCCCCTGGTCTTCATCGCCGAGATAAGCATTCGAAACCCCTTGGCCATAATAGCGCTCACCTATAGAGCGGCTCCATTTTTGTGTCAACCAGGGCTTATTCAACCAATTAAAAATATAGGCAAAATGCATTGATTGCTGATTTCCCTGAACAACAGGATAATCCCAATATTGATCATTAGGGCCATTATAGCGCCATTTTTCACTTTCTGGAAATCCCCATTCCAATCGTTTTAAAAACACATCCTGTCCGATCATTTTAGCTAACCCAGGAATATCCTGTGGCACAAAAAAAGTCAGTTGCCATGCATTTCCTTCTACATAATGATGGTTAGCTCCCGATTTAAAAGGATCAAAATCTTTATACCATTCTCCTTTTGAATCCTTCATCCGAGCATAGCCACTACTGACATCTATCGCGTTTCTCCACCAGTTTCCGCGATCATTAAAATAATTGTACTCCTGCTCCTTTCCTAACGATTTTGCGAACTGCCCAACTGTCCAGTCGTCAAAACTATATTCCATTGAATTGGAAAACCGGCCCAAATCATAAGGAACGTACTTATATTTTAAATAGACATCCAAGTCCCTGTTACCTGCAAAACCACCTTCAAATTTCAATGGACTTGTTGTCTGCATTTTTTTAACAGCTTCAAATGCCTTTTCAGTATCGTAGTCTCTAATCCCCATCTGGTATGCCCCGACAATTAACGGTATTTCATGTTCAGCAACCATGACGGGAATATACTCCATTCCAGCCGGCCCTTTCGCCAACCAGCCATTTGCGTCATACATCGCAAGTTGCGATCTAACCCATTTATTGGACCATTCCGGCGTAACCAAGTTCCAAAACTGATTTAAATTCCAAAAGGTATTCCAGAAAGCATCACAACCTAAAGCGAGATCCCCTTTATGGGCTAAAGTTCGTATCACTTCATCCGAAGATCTCCATTGACCATTCACATCACTGAATGTGTTTCGGCTTGCCAAAGTGCGATACATGTTGGTATAGAATTTCTCTTTTTCAAAATAGTCTGAAGACTTTATCGCCAATCTACTTAAAAGTTCATCCCAAACTTTATGTTGATTTTCCACGACCCGATCAATGGACCATCCGAATGGCTCCGACAGTTCCGTTTTTAGATTCTCCTCTGCATTGGCTAAGCTCACATAAGAAATCCCTGTGCGCAGTTGTACAGCCTTATCTTTATGCACATCAAATTCCACGTACATTCCCGCAAATTGAGCGCTATCAGCAACCAAATCAGCCCGTTCAGTCAACCGATCATTATGCCATGTGCCATAGTTTATGATAGGTTTATCAAACTCCATCACAAAGTATACGACATAATCCTGTTTTGCATCCGTGGACCAAACGTTTTCAGATAATTGATTACTGTATCCCACAACCTTATAGTCAGAAACCTTTTTCAGCGAGAAATCTTTAATTTTATAATCATATTCTCCGTTAACCTTGAGATCAATCATGATACGTCCTGTGTCCGACTTATGATAGGTATATTGTTGAAAACTGGAACGTGTACCAGCCGTCAATTTTACGTCGATATCGTGATCAAGGAGATGAACAGCATAATATCCCAATGGAGCTTTTTCGCTGGTTTTATCTATTGCTGATCGATATCCTGAATTTGTACTGTACTGATCTCCGACCCGAGTCTTCAATTGACCTGCTGTCGGAAATGTTCCCAATCCAGCCATTGTCCATTCGTGAATATGGCTAAATGTACCAATAGATTCGATAGAAGGTTCATAACCTGCCTGCCAGCCAATATTTTGGTTATCTGGACTTATCTTTACCATGCCAAAAGGCATCCATGGTCCCGGGGCTATCATCCATCTGGAATGTGCTGCACCCATCATCGTGTTCACATAATCTGAAACTCCACCTAGTCTTTTTGGACCCCGCTTGATTGTTGAAGACTGTATTAATTGCCCATTACAATAAATTTCATACTTACTCCATATATCCTTAGCGACATAAGGCATTGGTATTTCCAATTTCGCTGCACCTTTTTCACGTGTTTTCTCATAAATTTTCTTTCCATCTAAGACTACTTTCAACTGTTCATCATCTTTCAATTTCAAGAGATCAACCAACATATTTTGGACGGGTTTCCCTGCATTTAAGATCTCAAATTCAGCTTGCTGTACATTTTTAACAATTACAGAATGATTGGCTATTAGCTTTACTTGCTGTGGCCCCAGCAGTTTAAAGGAATCAAATTCAACCCAACCTCCCTTTATGACAGTCATGGTAATCTGATTTCCGCCTTTCTTAATGAGATCAGCTGGCAATGGTATATTTATCGTAGAATTTCCAGATTTTAAAGAATTCTCTAGCGGCTCACCATTTCCTGCTCCCCGCTCCACCTCAAAATTATAGGGCTTGCCATTGATTGCGATCTGTAGTGTAGGTTTATTTTTAGGGTCACTATTGGCCAATTTAACCTGAAGTGTACACTGACCATTTTTTATACTATTGTTTAACACGTAGTATAAATTCAAAAAATGTGTTCTCAGACCAGAGGTTCCTCCAGTCCCGCCCCATTCATTGGCCGGACCGGGCAATACATAGGGTAAATCCCTTGTTAAAGAAGATTGACCTATGATAAACGCATTGTCTTCATAACCAAAATCATGTTCCAAAAATTTCTTATATCCATTCGGGGACAAGGCAAATTCGCTGCTTGAACCGTCTGAATTTCCCAATTGCCATATTGTGTGCTCCTGGCCAACAACAGACTGAGCACACATGAACAACAGACCGGCGGCAAAAGAAAGTGAGAAACGTAATTTCATAAGTATCAGATTTTATAATTTTTAATTACATCAGTTGCTTTCCTCATAAAATGCACGAAACAATTCACAAAATACATCACATTGTACATACATTAATAATCTACAAAAACGTTTAAAAGCAAAACTTTAAGCACAATATTACTACAAAAAAAACAAATATCAAATGAATAAAATTAAAATGTATATACATACTGAAAGAAAAAAAATGAACTGAATCTAATTGACACAAGCTGGGAAAATGAAAGGTTTTGATTCTTGGATAGGAAAGTTAGGTCAATTTGTAGTTTGCGCCATATCGATCCTGTTTCCTAGTTTTCGGGGAAAAATTGTCTTTACTTAGAAAAGTGTTTCTACAGATTATTTATGATAAAAAAGCTTAATAGAAGGGTGCACATGGCAATAATTTACCTAGAGTTCATTATTCTAGGATTAAAACTTTGTCAAAACTCAAGCAAAGCAATAATTACTATTGGCTATTTGGATCTAATAAGTTATATTTATACAATTATTTGCTTTGAGACCTTAAAGATAAGAGTATTATCTTTTGTATTATCATCATAAACAATATTCTACACATTTGTGTAGAAACTTATTTCATTGCTGGATAGAGATTTAATATTTTAAACAAGTTCAACTATTAACGTTGACGATGATTACAAAGTAAGGATAGGAACGTAAAAAAGCCTATTACTAGCGTATAAATTGAGATTATGCCCTTATTTTTGTAACTTGCATGCCAGGACAACATCGATTTTACGTGGTATTCAAAAGCGATTGCGGATCATCTTTGTAATTTACACTATGAAAATTAAGATTGAAGATTTTTTCAAGCCGGTACAAGTTAAAGACGACTTTAGCAAAGATGATTATGAGATTGTCGAAGCCTTTATAAATTTTGCCAAATCCTTAAGCAGGTTAACCTACCAGAGTATATATTTAATTGACTATTCAAAGAAAAGCTTTTTATTTGTTTCTGATAACCCAATCTTTTTGTGTGGAAGCACTCCTGCGGAAGTCATGCGGGAAGGCTATTACCACTATGTGAATAATGTCCCTGAGAGCGATTTACATTTACTAAAAAAGATCAACGACGTTGGTTTTGACTTTTTTGGAGATTTGGATGCCGAAGATCGCTTAAAATTCTCGATATCTTATGATTTTCATTTAAAACAACCTGGAAATAAGCCACTACTAGTAAACCATAAACTAAAACCTCTGCTCCTGGATAAATTTTCTAACCCCTGGATCGCGCTCTGCTTGGTTTCTATATCCTCACATGCAAACTCCGGAAACATTAGATTTAAATCTGATGAGGATGGGAAACAGTTTGAATATGATTTGGATAAAGATATTTGGGTAGAAACTCCTCGCATTAAATTGAAACCCCGTGAAAAGGATATTCTTCTTTTTTCCGCACAGGGTCTTACTATGGATCAAATAGCAGATCGACTTTATGTATCAATTGATACAGTAAAATTTCATAAAAAACAAATATTTTCAAAACTGAAAGTCAAAAGCATTACAGAAGCTACAGCATTAGCAATTGAACTATCTCTTTTCTAATGTTATTCACTATTTTTTGAACATAACAGCATTAGTTTAGACATCTCAACAAATTTTTGAATATCGACCTGGTTTCCCATACTAAATTGGGAATATTTATTTTTCTCAATAAAAGTGTCCAGCCATTCTGATTTAATATAGATCGGTAATGTCTCAGAATAGAGGTAGATAATTGGATCACCAAGTTCAAAAGATTCGATTTCTAATTTTCGAAGCGTATTTACCACCTTTCGATCGCATTCCGCAATAACTAGTCCGCTACCAAGGCTATAAGGGCCATAAAATGCGTCAAAAAGCATCTTTTTCAGAATATTGATCCGATTACCTATTATCTTTCCAGAAATTACGAAACGCCCAATGTGCCAAAAATTCTTCACATGCGGAATTAACAAACTTTCTGTCTCGATATCAAATAATTTCTGAATCGGCAAACTCGTTTCCTTATCCCAAAATGTAATTCTAATGGATGCCTGAATACAGTCATCAAGCTTACTTCGAAGCACATAATAAATGGAACGATCAAAAAAAATCTGATCCTCTCCTATCAATGACTCAAAGTCAAACGCATATTCCTCTTCGGAATAACTATCCAGTTTGTAATGCTGCTGAGTCGTTACTAAATAAAAATGAATAAGTTCAGGAAGTTCGTTTTTATTAAGCTTGGTAAAATAATAATTTTCAGGCGTCCAGTTCATGCAAATGTTATTCGATATGCAATTATAAAAATAAAGACTTTTCGTTTAAATTCCCACAGAGACAAATTTACTACACAAAAGTGTAATGGAACGAATGTTTTTTTCAATTATATTAAGTTCAACTAATCATTGATAAATAATAGGAATCTGGAAAGAATTTTACAGGTTTAGATGTCGCTAAATTAAATACGATATGACTAACCATTCCCGATAATAAATACAGACCTAATGATAACTGCGGAGGAGAAGACTTCAGCGCTATTTTACCATATTCTACCAAAAATTCCTCAAACCATTTCGTTTCTATTCCCTTTGTTTTTAAACTTTCTACAATAAATTTACCGACATTTAATTCAAATGTCTTGTGAGCCTTTTCCAGTGAATGTAAATTAAGACCTTCAGGTGGAAGAACTGTTAAAAATCCTGCCCAGCCCAAATTATAAGGATGTACTACCGGTATATTTCTTTTCGCCATATACTGGTCAAAAACAAAAGGAATATCAGAAGAAAAATCCAACGCATTAATGGCAACCTTATGGTTAATATCGATATTATATAGATTATCTTTGTTAATAAATTCAGAAAACACGGTTATTTTGGCTTGCGGGTTAATTGAATTTAAACGTTCCTGCAAAGCAAATACTTTCTTAATACCAATATCCTTGCTTGTGTAATTTTGTCTGTTTAGATTTGTCAATTCGACAACATCTCCATCGGCAATTGTCAAATTTTCGAAACCCATACGCAATAAGCACTCTGCAATGTAACTACCTATTCCACACCCTCCTATCAGCACAGGAAAGTCTTTGATACGTTGTTGATCCTCTTCTTTAATATGTATGTTATTTCGAATATACCTCAAATCCATATATAATCTTTCAATAATTTTGTATCACATAAAGATAGAATTATAATTTATATTATTATTAAAGAAATTGCTAAGTAAATTTTATAGTTACGTAGCAGCAATTAGCAATGATCATGCTTAATTTAGCCAACTATCCTTTGTTTCTATTTTCATTCAAAATGAATACCTTTAATAAAATCAACGTGTAAAAATGGATAATACAAGAATATATCGCATGTCATTTGCTGGTGTATACCCGCTTTATATACAAAAGGCCGAAAGAAAAGGACGCACAAAAGAAGAGGTCGACGAAATCATTTTCTGGCTTACCGGCTATAACCCCATATCGTTACAGCAAACGATTGACGATAAAATTGACTTTGAACATTTCTTTAAAGAAGCACCTTGCTTAAACCCGAATGTTTCAAAGATCTCTGGTGTAATCTGTGGCTATCGCATTGAGGATATTGAAGATCAGCTGGTTCAGAAGGTTCGTTATCTCGATAAATTAATTGATGAACTGGCCAAAGGTAGATCCATGGAAAAAATTTTGAGAAAGTAAGCCCTGCTACGATTTGTAAATAGCGCGTACTTACTATTCCAATGCATAGATGGCACCATCAGCCGAACTAAAATAAAGCCGATTTTCATCAATCCAAATTGTTGAAAAGATACTTCCCATCTGCAGGTAGTCTGCAAATAGTCTTGTAATATCATCCTCATATTTTTGTTGCAGATCAGCGCGGAGCACATTTTCATCATTTATAAACAACGGCCTGTTCTTTTTACTCGACTCCGTTTGAAAAACAGGCACAACTTCTCCGTTTTTTATATCCAATCTATAAATTACACCATCCAGCGTTCCAAAAAAAGCCTCATTACCTATGATAGTGGCACTGCTAAATGTGTTTAAGGGCACTTTAGGTTCAACTATTTTCACACCGTCCATTCTATTTAAAACAAGTATACTATAGGAATCCGACATGGTTACGACAAGCTTATCGTCAAAAATACTAGGAACACTCGTCCAGCTCCCTGGTTGATGATATACCCAAAAACCACTTCCATTCGTGGCATTTAGCGCATATACATTAAAGTCACGAGCACCAAAATAGACTGTACTGTCGGCGACTGCTGCATGGAACTGAATCTCGCCTTTTGGAAAATAACGTTCGCCAACCGTTTTAAACTTCCAATGAAGGGTACCATCTTTTTTCAAACAATAAAAATAACCATCAAAACTACCAATGAAAACACGCTGTTGTGTCAACGTTGGGGCTGCATGCACAATACCTCCAGTCAGGAATTTCCAAACAAGTTTTCCCGATTTAGCATCTACGGCATAAACATGATGATCTCCAGACCCAAAATAAACTACACCATCTGCAACCGCAGGAGATGAGAGGAAATAATCCCATACATCATAACTCTTTTCACCATCGGTTGAAAACTGCCATAATTTTCGACCTGTTTGGGCATCCAGGGCATACAAGTAGCCATCAGTGCTTAAAAAATACACTGTTCCGCCATCAATGGCAACAGTCGACCGAATTTCACCAGTAGTTTTATACTTCCAAAGTATATTACCGTTCGTTTTATTCAATGCGTAAAGATTACTGTCGCAAGACCCGACAAAAACGATATCCTTCCAAACGACGGGCGAAGAAAACAACCTTCCCTTTGTTTTGAATTTCCATTTCAACGCGGGATTTAACCTAATGTTGGATTGTGCTGTATAATTTTGGCGATCTAGGCCTTTAGCCAGCTGCTGCGCCCGTAATTGACAAAAACATCCCACTGCAATACATAGGATAATAATTGGGCGCCAATCATATTTTAGTCCAAACATCGATTTACTTTTATTCAGGTTATATTATTGATAGATAAGGTATTTTTCCCTAGTCTTTCTATAATTACTTAGGCCCGGCTCCCAGCTTTTTCGGATTTCTTCTTCCGAAACACCGGCTTCAATTTGCTTGCGAAATAAACCCACGCCCACCAGCTTTTCGATACTGCCAATCTGTTTCGAAAATGATTGATCAAAAAACTTGTCTTTTTCCGGAGAATTCCGATACAGCGCTATCATCCAGGATAGGTTTATTTTTTTGCTATCTACTAGCTGCTGCAGATCATATTTACGCAGGTCTATTCCATAACATTCTTCATTCATAAAAAGTGGCGATTCACTCATCCCTTTTTTACTGACGGGAACAAATGAAAAGTCATATATACCCTTATAGATTGGACTACCGATCACAACAAAGGGATAATCGGTGCCTCTGCCATGATTCACTTTCACACCTTCAAAGAGGCAGGTACTTGGATATAAGAGTATGCTTTGTTCCGTATTTAAATTGGGCGAAGGATTGACTGGTAACTTATAAAGCATACTATGATCATAATCTGTTACAGGAATAATCTTCAATTTACACTTCTTTTTAGTATTCATCCAACCTTCTCCATTGATCATCTGGGCAAATTCAGCTGTAGTCATCCCATGTGCAATAGGAACAGGAAATTGCCCAATACCCGACTTATATTCTTCTTCCAAAATAGGACCGTCAATTAGATAGGCATTGGGATTGGGCCGGTCTAAGATCAAGAGCTCCTTATCATTTTCTGCACAAGCTTCCATAATATCCCGAAGGGTATTAATATTGGTATAAAATCTCACCCCCATATCCTGCACATCATAAATAAACAGATCGATATCTTTTAGATCCTTCGCTGTTGGCTTTTTCTTATTCCCGTATAAGGAGACAATAGGAATTTTGGTTGTCGGATCGATTTCGTCCCCCACTTCAGTTCCATTACTTGCATTGCCTCGAAATCCGTGCTCAGGTCCAAAAATTCTCACAATCTGAACCCCGCGTGCGAGTAGACTATCAACAAGGTGTCTCCCTTTAATAACCGTAGATGGATTTCCCAATATTGCAATACGTTTATTCATTAAATAAGGAAGATAACGCTCGGTTTGTTCTGCTCCAGTTTGTATACGATCATTACAATAATTCAACGAGATCTGTGCAGTTGCATTTCTGAACAGGAATAGAGTCAAGATAGAAATGAGCACTAGTTTCATATTCATTTGGTTTATAATATTAAAATATAGCCCCTGAGCATCAGGCTATTTATCTGATTGCAAAAACTAAACTAAGGATAAAGCTTTATTTTAGCAAATCATTTGTTAAAATTGATAAACAAGTTTTATCCAGCTACCTTTGGAATATTATTGGGAGCATGATTTGCACATGAAACAATAGATGACATTCATAAGCTGTGGCATACTAAATTTTATAATAATAATTGATAATGGAAAAGCAGGTAAATGCGGGTGAATTTGTAGATCGTTTTATGACAGGTAGTTTGGAGCATCTTCGCTACCAGCAATCGCCGATCAAGATATTCCAGCTCAGTGAAATCGCTCCTTACATTAAATTCCCGACCCCACCTATTTTCTTGGGCTATAACCTGCTCGTTCATATCACTGAGGGTTATTTTAAACATCAAATTGGAGCTAAGGAATATGTCGTAACAGCTCCAGCAATTCTTATCAGCAATTACGGCAATATCTCAACAATAAAGTCGGTCGATAAATCTGCGAAAGGCCATTGCGTTTTAATAAACGACAATGCAATGACTTCCATATTCCGGGAACAGGAGATTTTGAATATCTTTAATATCTCACCCTTACTGAACTTAACGGCGCGAGACAGCAGCGATCTTCAAGAGCTTTTCAGATTACTTTATGATGAATTGCTTTCGGAATTACCTTATAAAGAACTATTTGAAAATTTATTAAAATCTGCAATTCTAAAAATTATCAAGCTATCTTCATCCAACCTAGCGCTCAATCGGAGACAGGAAATTGCTATGATGTTCAAACAGCTTGTGCACAAAAACTTCAAAAAGCAAAAAAATATTTCATTCTACGCGGATAAACTCGCGGTATCTACAAACTACCTTAATCGATGCGTATTTTCTGTATTCAAGAAATCGTCCAAGGAACTCATTCTTGAAGTGCTGATTATGCACAGTCAATTTCTATTGTTTGAGTCCACTAAAAGCATTGCAGATATCTGTTATGAATTGGATTTTTCTGATCCCTCTTATTTCTCGCGGCTTTTCAAAAAAATAGTTGGCGTTTCTCCTACTTCTTATCGAAACAGAGCAACTTAGGTTTTCAATATGCACGATTTGTCCTATCTTTTATACTGAAGTACACAAGAGAATCAAATTGATTGGAGTTATTTTTGTGTAAGTGATTGAAGCAAAAGAGAATTTTTGGTCAACCGGCAGTTCTTCTTCATGTTTCAATTTACATTGTTCCATCATTTAATTACATATTTAAAGATGCTTAAGGTTTCAGAACACAACAATATAACCCAAGATTTCGATTTGTTTATTGCGGATTTTAAAACTAGGCTATCAAGCTTATTTAATAAAGAGTATGATTATAACTCGCTCAGTTTAACGCGTGGGCTACCGCCTGAGTTTTTAGCTGAGATTATGAAAATGCAACCCTTGTCGGTTGCTATCCCAGAACATCACGGTGGTCGGGGACTTCATGTAAAAGAATGTTTGGGTGTACTGGCAGCTGCTTCTTATGAATCACTATCTTTATCGCTAATCTTCGGGATTAATATTGCGCTATTTTTGGAACCTTTTGCCAAATACGGCAACACCTTACTTCAAGAGCGGGTATTCCATCAATTTTTGGAAAACCAGGCAATGGGAGGATTAATGATTACCGAACAGGCTTACGGCAGTGACGCACTCAATATGCGAACATCTTACGAACAAAAGGACGATAAGTACTATATAAAAGGTGAAAAACACTGGCAAGGTCTTACTGGAGCTGCAGACTTTTGGCTCGTGACGGCACGCAAGAAAAATGAAAATGGAGAACTGGTGCGGGATATAGATTTCTTTGTCACAGAGAACGCCGTCGAAGAACAAAAGATTGTTGTTACAAAGAAATACAATAGCCTTGGGCTCTATGCGATTCCTTATGGTGTGAACGACATCGACATCAATGTTCCTACAGATCACAAACTAAACCCGGAAAGTACAGGAATTAAATTGATGTTAGATACCCTCCACCGCAGCAGATTACAGTTCCCTGGAATGGGCATGGGTTTTATAAAACGGATGTTGGATGAGGCCATGACACATTGTTCCGAACGTCGTGTAGCGGGTATTAGTTTAAATGAATTAGACGCTGTTAAATTTCAGTTGTCGCGCATACAGGCTGCATTTACCTTGTGTTCTGCAATGTGTTCATACAGTGTCTCGATCAGCTCTATCCATAATGACCTTTCGGCCTATGGTGTAGATGCCAATAGTGTGAAAGCATTTGTGACAGACTTAATGCATGAAGCCGCGCAAATATGTGTGCAATTATCCGGTGCTAATGGCTACAGGTTAGACCATGTTGCCGGTCGTGGCCTCATAGACAGTAGACCTTTTCAAATCTTTGAGGGGTCAAATGAAATGCTTTATTCTCAAGTTGCTGAAGCGATCGGTAAACTTATGCGCAAAACCAAAGAAAGCAACTTATTGTCTTTCCTAAAAAAATATAGCTCAACTGAATTTGCAGCACCGTTTTTCTCATCAATCTTAAATTTTGACTTTCCGCTACAGCCGAAACAACGTGAACTGGTTACCCTTGGAAAGATAATCGCCCGCGTCATTTGTTTTCAGTATGTTTTACAAATTAACAATGCCGGGTTCAATGATAAGATGACAGAAATAACACGTCAACACGTGAGCATGGATATTTATATGTTGGTAGGCCAATTATCAAATAACAATAATGCCGAACCACTTATGAACTATGACGATAACACGGATTGGATGAAGTTCACTTCTTAATAAGGAGTGACTACAGAATCAATCTAGTCAGTAAGTTTCAATAAAAGCAAGATGCCACTTCCTATGAAGTGGCATCTTGCTTTATATTGCTGAAATATCCCATTCCCACACACTATGATAGTGCCCTATCGACTCGGTATAGGCAATAAATTCTCGGTAAAACGGATGTGAACCTATTGTAGCACTATCTCCAATAACAACCAATTTCTTCTTAGCCCTAGTCATTGCCACATTCATCCGGCGAACATCAGACAAAAAACCAATCTGCTGTTCAGCGTTACTTCTGGTCAAACTGATATAAATAACATCCTTCTCCTGTCCTTGAAAACTGTCTATTGTCTGTATTTTAATCAAGTCGTTGAAAGGTCGTAGCGCTTCTTCCTCATCCAATACCTCCTTCAATAAAGTGGCCTGCTTTCGATAAGGTGCAATCACCCCGATGCTCAGGCTTTCATTTAGGCTCAAGGAAGCTTTCCAAGCCCCAATATGGTCGTTCAGATGGGCTTTAATAAAATGAGCTTCTCCAATATTGAAGATTGCGCCCTCACTTTCCGTTTCTTCAAACCCCGCTCCCGCTGTATCGATAAATAAGACCGGTTCGGTATCCACTGCTAAGCTCCATTGTGCCACTGTACTATCTGCTCTCAACAAACCATTATACAAAGCTGCGGACGGGTATTCCATAATTTGTTCATTCATGCGATACTGCATATCTAACAAAGAAACTAATTGCGGATTATGGTCCACCAATTTTTCGAATAATGTATAGCTCAGGCCATGGTGAGGTACCCTACTGGATTTTACAGTAGGAGGCAATTGATTGTGGTCTCCCGCCAAAATAACTCGATGTGCCTTTAATATCGGTATCCAGCAAGCAGGCTCCAACGCTTGTGCGGCCTCATCAATAATGACTGTTTCATAGCTGCGATTGCGAATAACCTCATGATTCGATCCAACCAAAGTTGCAGTGATTACCTGCGATTTATCCAAAACATCTGCACTGATAAAATCCTGAATCTTATCGACATCTTTTCTGATTCGATGGGCCTCATCAAACAATGCTTTTCTTTGCTCCCGCTCGGCCTTTCCAAAATTACGTTTATATTTTTGAGCCATCTCTGTATACGTCCGCACTTGTTTTTGAAGTGTTTTAATATCCTTATTTGCGGGATGTCGATCAATCTTTGCATCGAGTGTCAATTCTTGAAGATGTTCCGAAACCTTAACAGGGTTTCCTATTCTTGTTACTGCAATTCCAGCAGCGTCTAAACGTTCGGTTAACAGATCAACGGCCGTATTGCTCGGCGCAACAACCAATACTTGCTTGTTGTATTGTTTTAGCAATGCGCTCACGGCCTGAACCAATGTTGTTGTTTTCCCTGTCCCCGGCGGCCCATGCAAAAGAGCCACAGTACTTGCTTCCAATAGCTGTTGGATCGCTTTATTTTGCCCCGTATTTAAGTTGGGATGCTCAAAGAATTTTCCAATAGATTCAGTTGGAATCACCTCTTCACCGATTAATCTTCTCACAAAACTACCTTGCTTTGCATCACGACTCAATTCCTTTCCTTTCTCCAATGCATTGAACATCTCCCGATAGGAATACTCATCAAATAACAAATCAACACCAAGCTTCCCTCTTCTGCTCCATTCTGGAAGTTCATCGACACGAAATGAAATTCGCATCCCATCCCTATTGATCGAAGATATGATGCCCTCTATTCGATCTCGGTCGGGATCGTGATTTGAGAACAGACAAACTGGCATACCAAAGCGAAACTTATGTTCGACCTCATAATGATTTGTTCGATTTAAATTAACGGACAAATAGTCTCCTCTTCCGAGCTCCGTATCTGTTATCTGAATCGGAAACCAGGTGACACCTTGCATTCTTCGTTCATTCAAACTACTTTTCAACAACAAGTTTTCATGTTGTAATCGATCAAATTGCTGCTCTTCTTGTAATAAAGTAATAAGCTCGTCGAAATAATTCATCGTGTAATATACATATTGCTCAAACACAAAATAACTGTTTTTTCACGTATTTAGACCATTTGTTTTTTAATTCATCCCATCTTTTGTCAAATTTTATAAAGCAAATTGATATGCTTCAAAAGAAGCAATGGATCTGGCCGTAAATTCGTAATTTTTTACTATAATTGAAAAAAGAGCGTTTTCCAATCGAAACATCCATAAATCAACAATTAGATGAGCGAAATATTCTTACACGACAACGAGCAGCAATGGACAGACCTGGGCGAAGGCGTTATGCGAAAAATACTCGTTTTTAATGATGAACTCATGCTCATGAAAGTTCGTTTTAAAAAAGGGGCCATCGGTGCACTTCATCAACACCCACACACACAGATTTCTTATGTGAGTGCGGGAAAATTCCGATACCATATTGATGGTGTTGATCGCATCCTAACCGCAGGTGATTCTTGTATCATTTATTCACAATTGATTCATGGATGTGAATGTCTTGAAGAAGGAGAACTGATCGATTCGTTCACTCCTTATCGCGAAGACTTTGTTCAGTCTACCTAAAAAATGTATTAACAAGGTCTTGAAAAAATAATAATCATTTTGTTCTAACGTTAATGCAATAACATTCAAAAATATGATCTCACTTCTTTCTCCTCATATTCGCGCAACATTTGCTGGTGTATGCCTGAGCATTGGTTTACTCGGTCTTTCCCCATCTCTACAAGCGCAAGAAAAGCCTCTTTTAATAGAGAAGATAAATCCGCAACTGTATCTTTACACGACCTTTAATACATTTGAAGGGACCAAATATGCTGCTAATGCGGTATACCTAATTACAAAAAAAGGCGTTATCCTTTTTGATACACCATGGGATTCCACACAATATCAACCCTTATTGGACAGTATCAAACAGAAACATAATTTACCCGTCATTGCTGTTTACGCGACACACTGGCACGAAGACCGGGCAGGTGGCTTTGCTTATTACAACCGCATTGGAATTCCAACCTATGCAACAAAAATGACGAACGAACTGCTAAAAACAAATCACAAAGCCCAGGCCACTCATCTTGTTTCCACCAATAAAACCTACAGCGTCGGCGGACAATCTTTTGTTTTGAACTTTTTTGGTGCCGGACACTCCATGGACAATGTTGTTGTCTGGTTTCCCAAATATAAGATCCTAGACGGTGGTTGTTTTATAAAAAGCTCCGAAGCCCAAGATCTAGGATTTACGGCAGATGGGGATATAAAATCCTGGAAGCCATCCCTAGCGAGGTTATTGGCAAAATATCCCGAAATTAATATGGTTATTCCTGGGCACGATGCCTGGAAAGATAAAGGTCAGATAAAGCGAACCGAAGCGCTGCTTACAGGAGGACACTAATACATTGTTCATATCCTCCAGTACGCCTGTAAACTCTCTTGTTTTTCAATAGGATAAAAATATCTTTAAGGAACCAAATAGATAAAACCATTGATTATAATGCATTTAGATCGTCAAAAAAAAGCAACTAGAAAACAGATCTACAAAAAACAGTAGAAAAATAAAAAAGAGGCTTAGTTTATCCAAAAAAGTACTATCTTAGCGACACCAAATAAAGCAGGGGCATTAGCTCATTTGGCTAGAGCGCTTCGCTGGCAGTGAAGAGGTGATCAGTTCGAATCTGATATGCTCCACAAAAAAAGGGTACTTAAGTACCCTTTTTTTATTTTTAATCGACCAATTTTGACAGCAAATTCTTATTTATAAGAGTTTACAGATTTAGAAATTTTCCAGGTTCCGTTTTCTTTAACAAGTGTGATCAGATCTGTTTTAGCAAAACCATCAAATTGCATCGTAACTTTCGCTATTGCATAATCAGGTAATTCTTCAACGATCTGTGTTGTTGTTCTGCAGTTCATCTTGATTCCTTTTTGTTTTTTCAAAAATTCAATCATCTCATGACGGCTATGTTTCAAATCTTGTTTACCGCAAATTTTCTGGTCAAAATCAGCTGTAAAAAGCTTGTCCAAATTAGCTACCTGACCTTCGGTCATTGCTCCAACGTATTCATCGATGGCTAAATCAGCAGTAATTAAATTGCGTTCTTCTGGTTTAACTGAAGCCATTGAGCAAGTAGAGATTGCAATCATTGCCGCTGCTACAAATGTTTTTACTAAAGTTTTCATATCTTTTTCAATTTTATAATGTATTAGTATATTTTCTTATTTTATTGTCGCTTACTATATAAATTTGTTGCGTACTTTTTTTATTTATTTTCTGATTCAAAGTTAAGACAACTCATATATTGATTTCATTACATTTAGATTAACATTACATTAAAATCGGTAAATGATATTTTTTTCTAGGCGAATGAAATTTCCAATCAATTCTCTTTATAGCCAAAACGTGACAGAATGAATAAATTATTGGTTTGAATATTGTTATTCTATCTATTTCCTGCTAGATTGCATTCTTTCATGACACACTACGATAGCGCATATATTTTTTATATTAAATGTTCTATTTTGATGGTTCTACTTGTACTTGCCGATACTGCATATGCACAACGTCCCGTCAATGAAATAGAAACTACCAAACATCTCGCTGATACAAGTAAACAACGGGACCTGATTGATATTGGAAAAGAAATATTACATATCAAGCCACCCCAAACAGTCGATAGTACAGGAAAGAAAATCTATTTTTCCTTTTTACCCTTTTCGACAAATGTTCCTGGAGGCGGGCATGCTTTAATTACAAGTACAACCGCAGGGTTTTATTTAGGAGATCGTTCCGATACCTATATGTCCAAAATGACATTTACGCCCTACACAAATTTTGGAAAACGATTTGGCCTGCCAATCCGTTCTTACATCTGGTTAAAAGAGAATACATGGGTGATTGATGGCGATATCCGCCTACTAAAATATCCGCACGAAACTTGGGGTATCGGCAAAGAGCATCATGGTGATCAGCAGATTAATTTAGATTACACCTACTTTCGTTTATACCAACATGCATTAAAAAGAATTCATGGAGGCCTTTTTATGGGCATTGGTTATGACCTGGATTATAGAATGAATATTAAGTCTACGAGCAATACCAAGCTCGAAGACTACACTTCCTACCCTTATGGAACAGATTTAAAAGACAATACCATGTCTTCAGGAGTCAGCTTCAATTTAATTTACGATACGCGCGCCAATTCGATCAATACCTGGTCGGGTAACTATGCCAATTTACAGTTCCGTGTAAATCCGACATTTTTAGGAAGCGATCAGAACTGGAAATCGCTATTTCTCGAAGTTAGACGATACCATAGGCTTACCCAAGACAGAAATCGCCAAAATATGATTGCCATAAGGAGTTTCTTCTGGACGGTATTTAATAGTAAAGCGCCCTATCTTGATCTTCCGAATTTAGGATGGGATCCATACAATAGTTCGGGAAGAGGCTTTCCAGTCAGCCGCTTTCGTGGCAAATCACTTTACTATTTAGAAACGGAATATCGTCGTGATATCACCCAAAATGGCTTATTTGGATTTGTTGCATTTATGAACTTTACCACATTAAACGGACCAAAGAATTCCATGTTCGAAGACTGGAACGTCGGCACTGGTGCTGGTGCACGAATTAAATTTAACAAAAACTCGGGCACCAACATTGGAATCGACTATGGTATCAGTAAGAATCACCGCGGCGTTAGGCTCACCTTGGGTGAGGTCTTCTAATTTCTAACTTAAATGATAGCGCTGGTTTTTAAACTCCATTGACGCATAGTACTGATATTTCCTATTGTCCAAGGGATAATCCCAACAGCCCATACGATGGTAGATTTCACCACCAAATCCTGTTTTGAAACGATAAAGGCCATATAAAGGGTGTGAAGGATCTGCCTGTGGCGATACTCCAAAGAAATCATATTCCGTACAGCCTTTTTCTTTCGCAAGCTGCATCGCACGCCATTGCAAAGCGTATGTCGCCATATAATTACGATTTTCGGAAGCAGAAGCTCCATATAGATAAGTCCCCCGATTTGCCGCAATTACCAAAAACATAGCGGCCAAAGGCTGGTTATCCACTTCGGCTACTAAAAGATATACATCTGCGGGAGATAATGTATCACTTGCCCTTGCAGAAAGAACGATCTTAAAATAGCTTATATCATGTAAAAAAAAGTTGTTTCGAAGAGCTGTCTGCCGATAAAGCTCATACCAAACCGCCAAACTTTCAAGCCCCAGCGAACGCACACGTACTCCTTTTCGCTCTGCTAAATTGATATTATATCTCGTCTTAGATTTCATATTTCCAAGCAACATATCCTCACCCTTTCTAAGATCCATAAAAATAGTATTGGAAGGCAGTATATCTGTATTGGCTTTATGAAAGTTCCAGTTTTCTGTATTAAAATTAAAGCGCATTTCCTGAATACGTTTCTCCGGTACCCCTAGCCAGTTACCATGAAGATCATAACAATCATCCTCTTTAGCCCAATGTGATTCCCAAGATAGATCATAGCGTATCATTATACAATTTGGTGGCAGATGGGAACGTAAGCTCTCCGATAACTGTTCTAAAAAATAGCCCTGGTTTTCATCTGAAGGTTCAATCTCAGGCCCATAAGGTACATAGGCAATGCTATGTTCCTGATCTATGGCTTGTATGATAATTAATAGATCGCCGATAAAATAGGTATCGTCTTCGACCCCAACATACAGATCGGATTGTTTGGATTTAAAATTAAATGCCTTGGATTGTATACCTTGCATTTTTTTTACTGCAGACCAATAAGCAGTTTGTTGAATAATACCTGTTTTATAAAGCCCACTGATTTCTTTGTCACTAATGTCTGCTATCATGATATTTTACTATTTAATAGGGTTGTTTTTATAAGATATGCTCAAAATAACCACAATTTTAACACCCAAAAACGGCAAACATAGCCAAAATGTTTGGTTAAGCACACATGCATTTGTCACTTTGTTGTTAATTTCAAGAAATAGAGAAAAACAGGCATTTAAAGTAGCTTTTTTACATTATTTAACGCTATAATATCCGTATTTGAATTGTTATTTTGACCTAAAATTTAAGATATTTGTAGCTTAACAATTCAAATACGATGGACAATAAAGCGATCTCAAAAATTTTCAAATTATGTAGCCAATTGATGGAGCTTCACAACGAAAATCCTTTTCGAACAAAATCCATTGCAAGTGCCTCTTTTAAGTTGGACAAGCTACCTTTCCGTATTGAAGAGGCCAGTCTTGAAGATTTGAGTGCACAGCCAGGAATAGGAAAAAGTACGGCTGAAAAAGCCAAAGAAGTTGCCGCTACAGGAACTTTCAAAGAGCTTGAGGATCTTATTGAAAACACACCATCCGGTATTATTGAAATGTTAAATATTAAGGGCCTTGGCCCTAAAAAGATTCAAATTATCTGGAAAGAACTCGAGATTGAAAGTGTGGGCGAATTACTTTACGCCTGTAATGAAAACCGTCTCGTAGAAGCAAAAGGGTTTGGTCTTAAAACGCAGGAAGACATCAAAAAATCCATTGAGTTTTCTATTTCCAACAAGGGATGGTTTTTATATGCAAAAGTACTTCCACTGGCAGAAAAATTTTTCAACGAATTGAAATTGCATTTCCCTTCTTCGCTGCTGTCATATACAGGAGATTTCAGAAGAAAATGCGAGGTTTTGAGTACCGTAGATCTTTTAATATCGGAAAGTATAGACAACGTCGAAAAATTCCTCGATGGATTTACTTTAGTGGAAAAAACAGAAAACTCCATAGAACTGACCGATGAATTGGGGTTTACTTTCAAAGTATTCAGTAGTAATATCAATGATTTTTATCGCGACCTGGTTCTTAGTACTGGATCCACTGCACATCTCGATCTTCTATTTAATATTCTACCGGATCTTCCTTCACTTTCCAGTGAAGAGGCCATTTACCGTAACTTGGGTTTAGATTATATTGAACCCGAATTACGAGAGGGGTTGAATGAAATAGTGCAGGCTCAAACGCATTCACTGCCAAAGCTGATTCAATACAAAGATCTCAGGGGAACACTCCACAATCACTCCACCTATAGTGACGGCGTACATTGCCTCGAGCAAATGGCATTACATTGTAAAGATGTCCTGGGGCTAGAATATTTGGGTATATGCGATCACTCGCGAACGGCAGTTTATGCCAACGGCCTCTCCATTGAGCGATTGGAGCAGCAGTGGAATGAGATTGCGACATTAAACGAAAAATTGGCTCCATTCAAGATTTTCAGGGGAATTGAATCTGATATTCTAGCTGACGGTTCATTAGACTATCCCGATGAGGTGTTGGCTAAGTTTGACTTCGTTGTCGCCTCCGTACACTCCAATCTGAAAATGGACGAAGACAAAGCCACAACAAGACTAATCAAAGCGATCGAAAATCCGTATACAACAATCTTAGGCCATCCAACAGGAAGACTATTATTAAGTAGAGCCGGATATCCCTTAGATTTTAAACGGGTAATCGATGCTTGTGCGGCAAATGGCGTTGTCATTGAGATAAATGCAAATCCTTTACGATTAGATCTGGATTGGAGATGGCACCGTTATGCAGTAGAGAAAGGAGTTTTACTTTCCATCAATCCCGATGCCCATCGTACAGAGGGATTGCACGATATGCAATATGGTGTATTGGTGGCGCAAAAGGGTGGTTTGCAGGCAAGCAACTGTTTGAATGCATACGCGCTAGATGCCATAACGACCTATTTTAATAAGAAAAAACAAGGCTAGGGTATGTCGAGTAAAACAAATGCTGTTCGGCTGTTGGACACAGCAAAAATTAAGTATGAACTCAGAGCATATGAGGTAGACGAACAGGACGTCAGTGCTGAGCATGTCGCCGAAACCCTAGGTTTGTCACCCGAAACGCTTTATAAAACCCTGGTCTTAAAAGGCAACAAAGATCCTTATATTGTTGCCGTAATTCCCGGAAACGCACAGCTCGACCTTAAAAAAATAGCGAAGGCCTCTGGGAATAAAAACTGCGAAATGCTCCCAATGAAAGACCTTTTAACGGTGACCGGCTATATTCGTGGTGGCTGTTCACCTATTGGCATGAAAAAACAGTTCTCAACCTTTATTGAAGAGGCCGCACAATTGGAGACAGCGATTTCGGTAAGCGCAGGAAAAAGGGGGCTTCAGATTATTTTAGCCCCAACAGACCTGGCTACGATCACAGCTGCCCATTGGTCCGATTTGATCGATATGTGAATTACCCTTTACGCCCATATAATAAAATGCGCTTGAAAGAATAGATCGCTGGAAATTTAGTGAAATGTTTTTCGATACGTGTTTTAAATTCAGTTACAAACACAGACTTCTTATCTTCCTCCAATTGTTCCATGTAAGGAATCAAAGCAGACCCAGCGATAAAATTGTAAAGCATGTCTGCATCAGCAGCAATGAGCGGATATACACGAAGAGAAAGGTTTAATTGATCCAGGCCATTATCAAATAACAATTGCGCATAAGTATCCATATCCAATACCGAAGAAGGCCTATCCCAGCCCCTTAAATAGGATCGATAGGGTTCTTCCGTCGCCAATTCAAATAGAATTTTATTGAGTATATTTTCGGGCTGATAAGGCATTTGTATCGCCAATTGCCCGCCAACATTAAGCTTAGAAATAATTTGAGGGAAAAGAGCCTGATGATCTTCCAGCCATTGTAAAGCAGCATTACTGAATATAAGATCCCAGGTTTTTGGCTCTGCAATGAAGTTCTCAACGGAACTTTGCCTAAATTTCAGACGTTCCGTTTCCAACTTATGGCTTTTAGAAAGCATTTCCGCAGAAGAATCTATCCCAAGAAAGGTCGCTTGAGAGAATTGTTCGCTTAAGATAGCTGTCTGTTCACCTGTACCGCAACCTAAATCGACGGCATGTTCCATTTTATCGGTAGTAATTAGTTCAGATAAATCATAAAACGGTTTAAAACGGACATCTTTAAATTGATTGTATATAGCTGGATTCCAAGGCATATATTTATTAATTAACACCCGTATAGGGCAGTACTACATTTTCTATTTAAACAAAGTAAGAATTTCTGCGGGTTCAACTTTTCCAAAATACGTCGTCAAATCAATTGATTTCAGTAAGGTATCAATCTCTCCTACTTCATGCTTTTCACCAATCAATAAATTTTCAAGTTCATGAATTGATCGGGATGCAAAAAAATCACCGAAAATTTTAGCCCGTTCAATGTATCCTTTATGTACATCCAAATGCAACTCGATGAATCCCGCAGGGATCTTAATTGCTTTTTTAAAGTTATAATTTGGTGAAAAACCGAAGTTCCAATCCCATGTTTCATACTTCTCTTCAACCAATTTTTCTATATTTTTAATATCCGAAGCGGTAAACTCAATCATTTTGGCTGCCGGATTCTCACGTTTTATTTCTTCAATCAACAATTCCTTAAAATCTCCAGTCGTAAAACCAGCAGGTAGATATTCAATTAAGTTTGTGACACGTGCGCGATTCGATTTTACAGCCTTATCTACAAACTTCAATGGATTGACCTTTAAAGCATCGCTTAATACCTGCATCTGCGAATCAATCAATATCGTACCATGTTGAATCATCTTCCCATTTTTTGCAAGCTTGGCATTTCCACTAAACTTCTTCCCATCTACCAGGAGGTCATTTCTTCCTTCTAATTTTGCAGGGATATCCAATTTGTTCAAAATATGTACAATCGGCTGTGTAAAGGTAGAAAAATCCATAAAATCATGATTTCCCAATAAGGTATGAAAAGAAAAATTTAAGTTTCCAGCATCATGATAAACAGCACCACCGCCAGACATTCGTCGCACAACCTTAATCTGATGCTCGTTGACATAATCAAGATTGATTTCGGACAAGGTATTCTGAAATTTACCCACGATAATTGAAGGGTCATTTACATAGAGTAAAAAAATATCCTCTTCAGGAAATTTACCCAATAAATACTCCTCTGAAGCGATGTTAAAATAGGCGTTGCGGGATGGAGAATCGATAATCAGCATATTTTTCTTTTTTCAAAAATAACAAGAATTTAATTCCTGTAATTCATTTCAAATTCATAATTACCGCAAATCATCTAGCTTAGCACTCCCGCAGCGATTTCAACAACATCAATTTTCATCGATACAATTGTCATCAACCTCGTTCTCTGAAAGCAACCTTCTCCGCTAATTTTTCAATAATAAGCGCCGAAAAATCTTCTTTTACAATTTCTTCCGTCTGGCATAATGCACCAGGACTAAATACATTGATTTCCATAATACGATCTCCTACCACATCCAAACCAACAAAATACATTCCGTCTTGAACTAATTTATTCCGGATCTTATCAACCATAAGCAATAACTCCGGTGAAATAATAGCTTCTTGCGTCTTTGCACCTTGATGCACATTGCTCCGAATCTCATCCCCCTGTTGCACGCGATGAACAGCAGCATACTTACCATTGATCGAAATAGGCTCTCCATTTAGTAAAAAGAATCTAATATCACCGCGGGCAGCTTCCGGAAGATATTCCTGGCCAATCACATAACCATCTCGGGCAATAGCCTCTACAGTTTGCTTGAGGTTTTGCTGATTATCCTTATTGATTAAAAACACGTTTTTACCGCCGGACCCCTTCAAGGGTTTCAAAATAATAAGCTTATTCTGTTGTTCAAAAAATTCAATGACATCGGCATAGTTTCGGGTTACAATTGTTTTAGGTCGAATAGATTCATCAAATCCCTCGAGATACAACTTATTACTAGCCCGACTAAGGCTATCGGGATCATTGATAACCAATACACCTTTTTCTTTTAGGAGAGCGGCAAATTGTAGGGCTGAAGCGGCAGCCCAAGGTCGGCTAACCATATCCAGGACTGGATCAAACCGTAGCCAAACCACATCCATATCTTCCAACATCATCTTCGTTTTCTCTGTTGCGCGCAATACTTCCATGAGGCTATTGGTAGAGGTAAGCATCTGATCAGGGAGTACTTTTCGCACATGGGCGGCAATATGGGCCGACTCATAGTAGAAATTGGCCAAGCCAATATAATAAATTTCATGTCCCATTTGATGGGCTTTCAATGCCAAAACAGTCGTCGTGAAACGAGCAGTTTCTTTATGGGTTTGATTGATCACGAATGCTATCTTCATATAAACTATCTGATTACTGAATCATTTGAAATATTCCATTACTTTTTTTGAGCTGTAACAAGGCATCCTTGTATGGGTCCATTAGATACCTTGGTGTCAGGACCGGAGCCTTCAAGACACCCTTTAACATGAGTTCTTCAACGATTGGGATATAATCTTCGCGGATTTTACCCATCGTCAACAGGGATAGATCTCGCCCGCTCTTGATATAATTAGTCAATTCGATTAAACCACTCAAGTATAATGCATCTTTGGTAAGCCCACCACTTCGATAGACCCGCATTGTCATTTGAAAAGCTGTTTCGGTCAAAAATTGGTACTTGTCTACCAATACTGAAAATGTATCAATAAATGAACCGCCCTGCTGCATATGATGGACAGCGATAACTCTGCCTGCCAGAATACGTAGTCTATTATTTGTCAGACCGCCCACCAAATACTCAGCAAGTACAGCGAGGCCTTCCTGCAGTTTTTCATAACCGGGAACCCCTAATCTAAAGAGACTGAACGGCTGTTGCTTCCCATTATAGTAAGTAACAATATGTGTACCGACCTCATGTTGAATCAATGCCTTTACCCTATTCCTTGGCAAACTATACTGCTTACTTATATTGAGTACGCCTTGATTTACCATCACGCCATAAATATCATCCCGTAGCCGCACTGTGGTGCCAAAGCTTGGATCTTGGTTTTTCAGATAATCCAATTCTTCCTGGGCGAGCTTAGCGAACTCTTCGGCATAGACAATTTCCTCTTCTTTCGTTCTCACTTCTCGATCCGTTGTCGTAATGGTCAAAATTGCCTGAGCCTTTTCCAACAATTTTTCATTGACAGTACCAAAAACCTGCATACTGCCCAACAAAAATCCTTCTTTTCCCCGCTCACTCAACATGGTCATCATCTGATCAAGCTCCTTGCGTTTATCACGAAACAAATAAGCAATGGAAGGATCAAATAAATCTTCGATATGCAAGTTATAGAGGTTTCTCTTGATAATATCTGGATCAATAGGCATGGGCCTATATCGAAACACAGGAGTTTTTCGGTAATTCCCCTTCTTAAATTGCTGCCAAGCATCGTAAGAATTTGTTGGTGTAACCAATAATAAAAAATCAAATCGTTGACTTTCCCGCGCTAACTTCTGATCAATCTCCCAAGCTAAAGGAAGCATCTTTTTAGGCTGGCTTATTTTAAATGCCGTAGGTTTAGATAAGGTATGTATACGTATGAATTCAAAGAATGTTTTCGACAGACTCCTGGATATGGCTTCACGGAAATGACGCAGATCGATCGGTAAAATTTGCTGATCTACCCCTAAAAGGTATTTCGGTTTTATCTCCAGCCCCATGTAAAATATATTGGTGTTCAGATTATCCAACTGTACACTCGAAGGGGATAAACTTTGCGTTGCATTTGTTTTGGAATCTGTCAGTATCTCCACTTTGGAAATCGATTCCTCTGTTGTCAGTTGCTTACCTAGATACTGAGCGATAGCCTGTACATTTTTCCGCGCAATATGAATTTGAATATCTTCCTCCTGTGCGGAATCTGCTGCCCAAGCCTCAATAATCAAACAGGCACCAAACTCTTCGACAAGTTGATTGAGGATTGGAGCGATCCATTCAGAAACATTCATCTGTGGATCTCTTACCCTAAAGTAAGCTGGTTCTGATTTAACCAACTCTGCCAGCATAGGATCTTGACTAAAAAACTGTCTGTATAAAAACAGATAAGGAACAACTTGATTAAATACCAGTTTGTTTTTTGGCGGAATCTGTACGTGGAAAACCTCCTTATTTTTGATCATTTTTAAAATGCCAGCAAGTTGTTTCGCATTATCTTTCATAGGCAAAATAATTTTCCAGTGTTCCAATGCTGTGTAAGAGAAGTTGTTTATACTCCTGAAGCTTTTGTGGATATACTTCCCCAGTCCATTCGTCCATAAAGTCTTTCCGAAATTCGACAGAAAAAATACAGCCTTTATCACCAAACTTATCATTCAAATACGCAGAAAGGAATCCGCCCTTAAACTTGACATTCTCACGGACGTCGTAAACTTGTCCATCTTTTCCAGTCTGTAGTGCTTCCAAAATCTGATCAGTCAGCGTTCGCCATTTTTTATGATTATGTTGCGTCCCAATATTGATCTGAGGGTCGGTTTCATTATTTAAACTAGTTTCAGCCCCCCCGCGACGCATATTATAACTATGAATATCATATACGATAAAATAGCCATAATGATCAATCGTGTGCTGAATCGCTTGGCTTATTTCTTCATAAATGCCATCATAGGCTGCATACAGCTGACCTTTTAGTTCATTGGGTAGATCTGTTCGCCATACCCGCATCCCCCAAGATTGCTCAGGTGTAAGATAAATAGCATCTTCTCGTTTTCGATTAAGATCCAGTTGAAACCTCGAAGTTCCAGATACAAATCGATTACAGGGTAATTCGGCCAAAATAGCCGTATAAGGATCCTCTTCGCGTAATCGTTCCTCGTCTGAAATATTTATGTAGGGCATCAAATGCGCATCGATCTGATGGCCATCATGAATGGCAAAAGCCCAAAGTGGGCTATCGTAATTTTCAAATTGATAGCGATATGTTAAAGACATGTACCTTTTTTTAAACAGTTTACGTCAAATAGACAGCATTGATTGCTGACCTTTTTGTTTAGATAAACGCTTATGAGCAACAAAAGGTTTGAAAATTAACTGGATTGTCTTGAGAATTAGGGGCTCCCCTTCTTATCCGAAACGAGGCTGTTAAAAATCGTTAAACAGCTAACGGATTTAGTACATTGGCATCTTTGTTGAATATTGTTAAGTAGTTTCATAAATTTAGGTTAATAATTTAGTTAGTTTATAAAAAACCTGTTAGTCCCCGCTAACAGGTTTTTTATTTCCCCTAAAAAGAAAACAAAATAAATAGTAGTACATTTTATTGAAAATCAATAGCCAATAGTCAAAAAATGTTAAAAAGTAAAAAAAACTCCAATCAGATGAAACATTTCTTGAACTTACTACGTTATATAGGTACTTTTCATAAATTTAGGTTAATAATTGGTTAGGAAAACTCCTGTTGCTCCCCGCTTCGGGAGTTTTTGTTTATCAGTACTTTAAGAAAAATAAAAAACAAAAAATTTCATCAAGAGGACCAGTATTTGAAAACTACAGGATGAAATTTGTTTTTAGTCTACCCCGTTTTGATCTTTCAACAAAACTTCAAAAAAATCAAATTTCAGGCAGAAATTTTAATAACAAAAAAATGACAATATGTTCATACTAAGAAAATAAGTTTTGGCATAGGTATTGCACTGTTTTAAGCATTCATAAATTTAGGTTAATAATTGGTTAGTTAAAACACTTGAAGTTCCCCGCTTCAAGTGTTTTTTTTATAGCGTTATAGCAGAAGTAAATTAGAGTTTAGCCTCTTATTGTTCGTTACCGGTTTCCACCAACTGTTTTAATGCAATTTCATATGCTCTCGATGATATATGTGTCTTTTTAGAAGAAACGGTCCTAATTTTCTTTAATGCTTCAAAAATCACACTGGAAACATCCGAAAAAATTGCGTCATCACTAATTTCGATATTACGTTGCATTAAATAAGCAAATACTCTCGCCATACCACAATTCGCAATAAAGTCTGGTATGACCGCAACATGCTGATCTGCGAACTCCATAACAGGCCCATAAAATATTTCTTGATCTGCAAATGGTACATTGGCACCTGAAGCGATCACCTCAAGCCCATGATTTACCATGTGCTGGATCTGATCTTTTGACACTAGGCGGGAGGCCGCAGCAGGCACAAAAATATCCGTTTCCAGGCTCCATATTTCTTTTTGTATCTGATCAAAGGGAATCAGATCCGGAGAACAAAGCTCATTGCCTTTTCGCTCTAAAAACAAACGGGTAATATCTTCCTCTCCAAATCCTTCCGGATTGATCAGTCCGCCGACTCGATCAATTATACCAACTATTTTTACACCAAGTTTAGACAGATAAAATGCCGCTGCGGCAGCAACATTACCCCAACCTTGAATTACCGCTCGCTTTCCAAAGCAATTTTCGTCAAAAAGTTCATAATAATGACGAATTGACTCTGACACGCCATATCCCGTGATCATATCTGCCACTTTGTACTTGCGCTTCAGATCCGGGCTGTATGAGCTATCTTCCAATACTTTGGAAACCCCATAACGCAATTGTCCAATTTGATGAATACGATTGCTTTCATTCACCTTAAAGTGACCATTCAAAATGCCTTCTTGAGGATGCCATAGTCCATATTCTTCCGTCAACGGGATTACATCATGAATTTCATCGATATTCAAATCTCCACCTGTCCCATAATAGTTTTTCAATAGCGGTGTGACAACCTTAAACCAACGTTCTAAGACTTCATTTTTCCTTGGGTCATGTGGGTCGAAATCAATTCCAGATTTTGCTCCCCCTATTGCAGGGCCCGATACCGTAAATTTGACCTCCATTGTTTTTGCTAAGGATTCTACCTCATGCCTATCCAATCCAGCCCGCATTCGGGTGCCCCCGCCAGCTGCACCTCCACGTAAGGAATTGATAACAATCCATCCCCTGGCATCAGTTTCACTATCTTTCCATTCGAAAACAATTTCCGGACTTTTATGCTCAAAAGCCCGCAATAATTCCTTCATCCCTTCCATATTTCTATAAGTTTCCTCGGCGTTCTTGTTCACGTTCTATTGCTTCAAAAAGAGCCTTAAAATTTCCTGCGCCAAAACTTTGTGCCCCCTTACGTTGGATGATTTCATAAAATAAAGTTGGTCTATCTTCTACCGGTTTTGTAAAAATTTGCAGCAAATAACCTTCTTCATCACGATCAACTAGAATACCCAGTTCTTGGATGATCCGTATCTCTTCATCAATTTTTCCAACTCGTTCGGGCAACATATCGTAATATGCTTCGGGAGGAGCACCCAAAAATTCTACTCCCCTTGCTTTAAGTTCCCGCACGGTGGCCACAATATCTTTGGTTGCTAGAGCCGCATGCTGAACACCTTCACCTTCATAAAATTCAAGGTATTCTTCTATCTGCGATTTTTTCTTTCCTTCGGCAGGCTCATTAATTGGAAACTTAACAAAGCCATTTCCATTGCTCATCACTTTACTCATCAAAGCCGAATATTCTGTATTAATTTGCTTGTCATCAAAAGATAAAATATTGACAAACCCCATCACATCCTGGTACCATTTTACAGTTTCATTCATCTTATTCCAGCCAACATTACCCACACAATGATCAACATAAAGCAGTCCAGTTTCCGTTGGATTGTAATCGCTTTCCCATTTTTCATATCCTGGCATAAATGGACCAGCATAATTGCGGCGTTCAACAAACATGTGAACTGTTTCGCCATAGGTATAAATGCCTGCTGTCCAAACTTCTCCATTTTCATCCTTCAGAAGTTGTGGTTCCTGATAGACTTTCGCTCCCCTATTTGTTGTTTCTTCAAATGATTTTCGTGCATCATCTACCCAAAGCGCCAATATTTTGACACCATCACCATGTTTTTTAACATGTTCTGTTATAGGGTGGTCAGATTTCAACGCTGTGGTAAGCACTAAACGTATTTTATTTTGTTTTAACACGTAGGATACCCGATCTCGAACGCCTGTTTCCGGTCCGGCATACGCATCCGACTGGAAACCAAAAGCTGTTTTGTAATAATGTGCGGCCTGTTTGGCATTGCCAACATAAAATTCAATATAATCTGTGCCATTAATAGGTAGAAAATCTTGCGCTTGGGCAATCTTTTCTGCAAATGTATTTGCCATAATTTATATAAAGGTTATTCTTTTATTTTTCCTAACTCATCCAAGATTTATAATAATCTGGATCTTCTATATCGAGTGCTTCTTGGGTTAACATCAGTGGTCGAAAAGGATCGATCATCACGGCCAACTCCTCGGTTTTCACTTGCCCAATGCTTTTTTCCACCGTCCCTGGATGAGGTCCATGCGGTATACCACCTGGATGTAACGTTATCTGTCCCCTTTCCACGGATTTTCGACTCATAAAATCGCCATCCACATAATATAGGACTTCATCTGAATCTACATTACTATGGTTATATGGTGCTGGAATCGAATGAGGATGGTAATCATACATACGAGGGCAAAAACTGCATAAGACAAAATTGTCTGTTTCAAAGGTCTGGTGAACGGGTGGCGGTTGATGCAATTTACCTGTTATCGGCATGAAATCATGAATCGAAAATGCCCATGGAAAATGATAGCCATCCCAACCAACAAAATCAAATGGATGGCTCCCATAAACATACGGATAAATCATCCCTTGCTTCTTGATCTTCACTTCAAAGTCACCCAGTTCATCAAAAGTTTCCAAATTTTGAGGTACCCGAATGTCCCGCTCAAAAAAGGGCGCATGTTCCATCAATTGACCAAATTCATTGCGATAACGTTTGGGCGTACGTACGGGAGAGAATGATTCAACAATAAACAGTCGATTATCTTCCTGTTCAAATTCCATTTGATAAATCGTTCCTCGGGGGATTACCAAATAATCTCCATACTTGAAGGGGATACTCCCATATCCAGTCTTGAGTTTCCCCATCCCCTGATGGATGAAGACAATCTCATCTGCCTGGCTATTTTTATAAAAATAGTCATCCATCGACCGACGGGGAGCTGCTAAGGATATATGTAAGTCCTGATTAACCAACACAGGTGTCCTGCTTTCGAGGTAGTCATCTTTTGCCTGTACCTGAAATCCCTTTAGACTGGTATGTTTAAGATGTTTGTCGCGGGCAATCCGGGGAGACACATCATAAGGCTCTCTTATTTGTTTAACGAGTGTGGGTGGATGACAATGGTACACTAAGGAATAAAGACTGGAAAAACCATGTGTGGATACTAATTCCTCGGCATAAAGCGTGTTATCGGGCTTTCTAAAAACAGTATGTCGCTGCATTGGAATTTGCCCTTGTTTAACATAAAATGGCATAATTCTACGATTTAAACGGTTATAAAATTAAATGAATATCCAAATTGCCAATAGAACTATCGGCAAGTAGTAAAAGAGAAGATTAGTATTGTGCAAAAACGATATCAGCTATGATTGCTTTATTAAAAGCAACATAGGGCATGGAGGACGCAAAGCGATGTACACCACGATTGATCATTTTTTATAGTTTATAATGCTTTAATAAAGGTAAGAATATTTTTCTATTTTCAAGAGAAGAAATATTTTTTTCAAATCTTATACAATATATTTGTGTCGAATGCTAACAACATTGAATAACCAAATAGAACACTTCATATATGAGAATTGTCACTAGCACTAAAAATGGTCAACAAGAATTGGGCATTGTTATAGACGACCGCTTTTATAGTTGCTCAGTCATCGATCAAAACCTTCCCACAACGATGTCGGACTTCCTCAAAGGTGGCGAAGAGACCATGAATCAGCTACAAATCTTTGAAACAGCTTTGCGTCAAGGAGCTATGAACAGGCCCTATCGTCTACTAGACGATATCCAACTCATCGCCCCCGTGCCACAGCCAACATCTTTTCGTGATGCTTACGCTTTTCGACAGCATGTCGCAACCTCGAGAAGAAACCGCGGATTAGATATGATCCCTGAATTTGATGAATTTCCCGTTTTTTATTTCTCCAACCATCAGTCCATACAGGGACCTGGTCCCGTTCAATGCATGCCCTTACATTTAAATCAACTGGATTTCGAACTAGAAATTGCAATAGTCATCAACAAACCAGGAATCAATATCCCCGCTGCTCAGGCGGATGAGTATATTGCTGGCTATATGATTATGAATGATTTTAGTGCCAGAAAACTCCAAATGGAGGAAATGAAATTGAGTTTGGGCCCTGCCAAGGGCAAAGATTTTGCAACAGCAATTGGACCTTACTTGGTGACAAAGGATGAATTGGAACCTTATAAGGTTCAACCTGCAGCAGGACATATTGGCGACTGTTATGAGCTCAATATGACTTGTAAAGTAAACGGCACGCAAGTCTCAGCGGGTAATTTTGCGAGTATGCACTGGACTTTTGCAGAAATTATTGAACGTGTTTCCTATGGTGTACAAATTTCCCCTGGTGATATAATCGGTTCTGGGACAGTCGGAACAGGCTGCTTTCTTGAGCTCAATGGTACAGCACGCATAGCGGATCCTAATCATAAAGACCAATGGCTCGACCTTGGCGATGAGATTGAACTAGAAATCACGGCGCTCGGAAAACTTTCCAATTCTATTGTATTATACCATTCATAAATCTACGGATATGACCTCTTCCTTTGAAACCATCACCTTTGAATCTGTTAAAGACAAAGCTATTATAGATAATTTAATTAAGTATGCTGTTGCACCGCGGCCAATTTGCTTTGCAAGCACGATCGATAGCAATGGAAACATAAATTTAAGCCCCTTCAGCTATTTTAACCTGATGTCCCATCAGCCGCCAATCTGTGTTTTCTCTCCATTGCGACGCATGCGTGATGGTAGTACCAAACATACATTGGATAATATACAGGAGGTTAATGAAGTTGTCATCAATATTGTTAACTACGATATGGTCCAGCAACAATCACTTGCCAGTACCGAATATGGCAAGGAAATAAATGAATTTGATAAGTCGGGTTTTACGCCCATTCCCTCTATTCGAGTCGCACCACCTCGTGTAGCCGAATCCCCAGTCCAGCTGGAATGTCGGGTCAGAGAGATTATCGCATTAAGCGATGAGCCAGGAGCTGGAAATCTCGTTATCGCCGAGATCCTCTATATGCATGTCCATAAACACTTGTTGGGCAAGAACAATACCATTCAACAAAAAGATTTGGATCTGGTAGCCCGGCTCGGTGGTGATTGGTATTGTCGTGTAACCGACGAAAACTTATTTATTGTCCCGAAGCCCCTCCGTAGCCTGGGAATTGGCATAGACCAACTTCCAGAAAAAATTAGATTTTCGAATGTATTAACCGGAAATCACCTGGGGTTGCTGGCTAATGTAGAAACACGACCAACATTAAAAGACCCGCAGCAAGAAGATAAGTACTTCAACTATCTGAAGCTAAACTTTGAAGACAGCCCATCAAAGTTCACACAAAAAATTCACGAATATGCTGCCCAACTATTAGATGCGGGCAAACTTGATGAAGCCTGGCAAATTTTATTAAGGGGCTAGTATTAAAGTATCTTAGCATATAAATCTCTTTCACTTTCCTTGTGCTGCACTAAGTATATGGAAAGTGAAAACTTAACCAGACCGTTAGCTTTGTAACAACGCGCACTTAGCTAAGATCGGCAATCAGCTGATCTACGGCATCTAAACCTTGATAAAAAGCTTCCTCAAAAATCGAAATACCGCTTAAATCGGAGTGTGCAAAGTATACTTTGTCCCCAATCGATTTTGCTAGTTCAGTACGCGCTTGTGAAGTCAAAAATCCCTTGACTGGGCTAATCATACCATGCCCATGTCTAAATATTTCCATACTAATAATCTCCTTCTCTATTCCATAGTGAGCTTTTTCAAGATCAGTTAAAATAAAGCTCTTCCATTGTTGATCCGTCCAAGCAAATAACTGCTTTCGATTTTGTTTTAAATCGCCATCTCCTAAACTGTGATAATAACTAATTACAAATGGACTATTGAATTGCTTTAAGCTTTGATGCTGATCGTAAACGTATCCTAAACCATGCCCCTTATAGATGATATTCTCCCAAGAAAGAGGTACACCATCAGCAAAAGGAAAGCGACGCAAGACAATAGTGGCTACAATCCAGGGCGCATAATGAAATTCCCTAGTTATTGAAGTTCTATTCGGTAACAAATACTGATTGACGAATTGGGGACAGCAATTTATAATACGGTCTGCTTTTATAACTTTCGTAATTGCTTTAGCTACGTCATATACAGAAACTTCTACTTTCTCGGCTTTGAAGTCAATCCGAAAGGCCATATTCTTATTCAAGACTTTTCCTTTGACATATTTTTTGAGATGAGAGGCCAGCCGCCCATTTCCCTCTTGCCAAGTCAACACCAGATCCTGATAGTCGTCCCAATCGTGTTTGCGACTTGCAAAATAATGTATCCCTGCAAATGCAGAAGTACACTTTATTCCAGTACCATAGTCATCTCGGCAACAATAATTTACATATTCTAGAAGAGCTTCGGTATGATATCCCTGACTTTTCAGCCAAGATAGCATATCCTGCCCGTCAAGAACTGTTCGATCATGGGTCTGTGAAGCATTACGCATGGGAATATCAAATACATATTTACCATCGGCGCCTTTCAACTTTTTGAAATCTTGCATTTGCCGAAAGAACCGCGCAAGTTCTGCGGATTCAGCATCCGAAATCCCATAGCTGGGTACAATTCCCTCCTGCCATACATTATGAATAAACAGTCTTTCATGCGGTGCAAACGAAAGCTGTTCTTCATCAAAAATGGGCTTGCCTGTGCTAGTCCATTCTTTTATAATTCCCGATTCTTCCAAAAATTGAAGCAGTTCCCTATTGGAGGCATTGGGAATAGGAAGATAATGTGCGCCCAAAGGATAAGCACTATGTGCATTCTGACCATTCCGGGCATTTTCTCCAACCTCATCTTCTAAATCCAAAAGGATGAAATCAGAATAGCCCTTCTGTTGTAGACGGTAAGCAGCTGAAAGCCCTGCTATGCCGCCACCCACAATCAGGATGGGTACTTCTATTACTTCGGTCGAAGCGGGGAAATCCGGAAATCGAAGCCGGTGCCCCAAAATATGATTGGTTCCTGTTAGCTGCAGAAAAATATGGTTCACTTTCGTTCGACAGGCCTGTAAAAATTGAGCACCGAGTGCCAATAAAACTGTCGCTTTGAGAAATCCTCGCCTTGATTGATTAGATTTTACCCCATTCCTCATCAAAATACCGCACTAAAATTTGATTATCCAATCGATTTATTTCTACCTTTTCCGTTGTACGCATATCAGCTGGAAAATTTGTCAATTCTTCAAACTTATAATTATAATAACGAACTTTATCTACACGGCGACGTAATTGAGTAAAGCGTTGCTGCATATTCATAGAGAATAAACAAAAACCCCATTCTCCAAATGACGGTACATAAGTATGGTATGCAATATTATTCGGAAAAACCGAACCGATGGTCTCATGTATACACCAATAAGATTTGGGAGCGAAATAGGGCGAAGTTGTCTGTACCGAAACCATGGTGTTATCTGTCATTAGAGCTGCCAAAGTTTGATAGAAGCTGTTGGTGAACAATTTCCCTAAACTATAATTAGAAGGATCTGGAAAATCAATAATCATGACATCATATTTATCCTTTGCCGACTTGGCCCATATAAAAGCATCCTGATTGATGACAGTTACCCGAGGATCGTTTAGCGAACCTTGATTATACCGAACCAACAGCTCATTCGTCTTAAATAATCTTGTCATTCCTTCATCTAAATCGACCAACGTTACCTTTTTTACTTCAGGATATTTTAAGATTTCCCTTACAGCAAGCCCATCCCCTCCTCCAAAAACTAAAACATTGGAAATATCTTTAGCCATGGACATGGCTGGATGCACCAATACTTCATGATAACGATATTCATCTTTTGTGTTAAATTGTAGATTATTGTTTAGGAACAACTGATAATCACCTCTATTTTCTGTCAAGACTATACGCTGATAGGGCGTAGAATGTTTGTAAATAATATTATTCCCATATAATTGGCTTTCGGAATACTTCAACAGATCATCTGAATAAAAAAAAACTATGGATAGCAATACCAAACAAGAAACAGATTTCATCTTTATCCAAATTGGATTTTTCAATTTTTTTGAAAGGTAGAACGATAAAAATACACCAACCAAGATATTGATAATACCAAAAAATAACGATGTACCCATAACGCCAAGCTTTGGGATAAGCAGTATAGGAAATAAAACCGAAGCGATCAAAGCTCCAATGTAATCGAAGGCAAAAACATTGGAAACTAAATCTCTAAACTGTATTCTATCCTTCAAAATATTCATTAACAGCGGGATTTCCATTCCACAGAGGCAGCCTGTCAGAAACACGAAGAAATAGAGCACAAACTGAAAATGTTCGATCTGCTGGAACATCAAAAACAAAACGACAGAACTGCAACCACCAATAAGTCCGATCATCAATTCTATATCGATAAATCGATCAAATAAATTTTTGGTAATATACTTTGCCAAAAACGATCCCACCCCCATTGAAAACAGGTATGTACCAATTATAAATGAAAACTGCTTAACAGAATCTCCCAATAGGTAACTCGCCAATGCGCCAGCAACCAACTCATAGATCAGACCACAAGTAGCGATGATAAAAACTGCCAATAAAAGAAATATGGGCAGATTATTTCTCTTACCCATGTATTGCTGCAGCTATAATTATAGAGATCCCTAAAATAAATGCAGCAAAAACAATCGCCAAGGCCATATTTTTGTTCTGTACAATTTCCTGCCAGGATTTTTCCGGGGTTAAACGCTCAATAACCCAATAAGCCAACAACAATACAGCTATCCCTACAATTGAGTAGATTAATGAAGCTGCTACTCCTTTATAAAATAATTCGTAATTCATGTTTATATTGTTTTTATTTATGACCAGAACCGTCTTCATCATAGTATGATCGGTAGTAATGTCCCCTAGAACCCGTATAGGTATGATCCTCCAATGTATTTGTGCTGATTGTTGTTTTACAACTGGTCGACGAATTAACAAGGACTGTTATTACAATAAATGTGGCAACAAAAATGAACAAAACAAACCCTAAACCTCTAAATTTTAAAATACTAAAAAGATTTACGTGATCAAGTCTTATAAAAAAATCTTTATTTTTTAATTCTGAGGACCAATAGCGGTAGACCCACAGTAAAATAATCGCTCCTACCAAAAAGGAGATGAAAAGAAGGTAGCTTGTACCTCCATAGGTTAATTTATAATCCTCAGAGAGCTCAACATCAAGCGCCATATCTCGGGAAGCATTGGATAACGACGTTACAAAAACAAGATGATAGATACCAGGCTCCACACGACAAAAATCTACGGTCAATCCTCGCGCATAATTAATATCATTATCTTCATGTACAAAAGAATTTGTTTGGATCACCGCATTTGTTTTTTCATTTACCAGCTTAATCTCCAGAAAAAGAGGATAATTTTTAGCTTCAGATATACCTTCAAGCAGCAATGTTTTTGAAACCTCTCCTTTTAGTTCAAAAGACGTCCCTATAAATTCGCTACTGGCTTTCTTGACCTTAAACGTCTCATCAAAAGTATAGACATCACTTCCGATCTGTTTAAAATTTAATGCAAGAAAGATGGACGCTATTAATAAGACCAAAATAACCCCAAGTTTCTCAAACTTTCGCCCTACAAGGTCACTTGTGAATTTATAATCTTTATAAAAATCAAATAGACTAAAGTATGACTTCTCGTCAATATAAGAACCTTGATAGTATTCGATATCATCGTCTATAAACTCTTCTGAAATAAAACGATCTTCATCTATCGTTCGAATATAGGTCTTGACAGTAGATTCAGTATCTAAATCTTCAAACACAAAACCTTCGGCATAGATGACGCGCTGGCGATCTGTATATGTTAAATCATAATTTCCTCTCTCGAATTTACAAACGCTATCGGGGGTAACGATCACCTTTTTCTTAGAAATAGCATGTAGAACACTTGTGTAATCAACACCATCGGCTAAATAAATCGGATTTTTATTACCATTATTTAATCCTACATATTCATTGCCATAAGCCCCTGTTGTTGTAAGTCTAAGAATTTTGGTTATAATCCTATAATTCATCCGTTTAAATTGAATGGATTCATTCAATTTAGCCCATTGCAAGATTTTGGGAACTTCAAACTTTTTGACAAACGTCAGCGTCGCCAGTGTTGTTCCTTTAAAATAACTATGGCAGTTGACACATACAAAACCAGAGAAATCAGATACATCCACAATAAATTTATGAACATGGCCACAGTCAGCACAAACAACTTCCATATACTATCTATCTACGACTGTTTCGTTAATAACAATGGCATTAAAATAGTCCTTGAAAAGACTGCCTAATCGAAAGACTTTATCACTATTATCTTTCAGATAGTTGCACAAATAAATATCCAATGTGAGTTGTCCAAACTCAGGCCACGTATGGATACATATATGTGATTCCATTAAGCAAATTGCAGCTGTAAATCCTCCCCCCTGAAAAGTATGCGTCGAAGTGCCAACAATGTTTAAATGATTGACCTTAATCTGATCTTTCGTAAACTCCAAAAATGGATCCAAACTAGTTAATAACAATACGTCCTCAACTTGCAAAGTCAAAAGCAAGTGTCTCCCTGGAGTATACTTATCATTCATCAAAAATAATGCGGTTAATTTTGTTTCCGCAAATATAGAAAGTTTTACATGATTTACGATAATAATCCACGATCATCTAACCTAGTGGTTATTTAAATCTTCCTCCTTAGCAACACGTAACCCATCATCAATCAGTTTTTTCAAATTTGGATATCGGATAATAAATTCCAAGAGCCTCTGTTCGGCCTGAGTAGTTAATTCCCCTCCATCATTAGTCCGGGCAATTTCAAATAATTCAACCAAACCTAACCAATGATCTGCATTTTCCGGTCCCAATTGACTGAAAATCTCCAGCCATACTTTCTGATCAAAACCGTTGTCCCGCAAATTCCGTATCGCAGCATGACAATTCACTAGTTTTACATCTTCCGTCTCGGTAGATATTGTAGATAGATCCTGATCCAAATGCTCTTCCAGCGCATCATAGGCATCTTTATCTGCAGCGCCTGCAAATACAGATACTATTTCCGCTCCGACAGCCATATCGTATGTTCCCCATTCAGGTTTAAAATATACCTCTTCCCTATCGCTACGATATACCTCACATCCTATAAATGAAATCAAAACAATCTTGCCAAATTGACGTACAATCTTTTGAACAATTCCCGATACAATAATCCCTGAAGCAAAGTTTAACGAACACTGCTGCCCTTCCACTATACCATATTGAATCAATGTTGCTTCATCAAAATCGGCTAAGTTATGATCTGCACCACGCAAGTGTCCTACTGGAGAGCCAAACCCTTCGCTATGATAAATTATACCGTGCCCTTCAAGCTGTTTACCTGCTACAGCCAAAGCTGTAGGTCCTTGTGTTTGAATATAAGAAAGATTTTTATCCGCGTTGGCCAACTTAAAAACGCCCGACACCTGCAAACCGGAACTATATTCCACAGTGCAAACAGCTTTACAGTCTATTGCCTTGTCAAGGCTCTGTTTGCCCCCTACGCGAAAAGCCATGGTATCAGCAAATTTATCCAATACGAGCTTTAGGTGTTCAAAATCCGGTGTAACAAATAGCTGTGGTTGTGGTTTGGTAATATCATAAGGATATTCGATTGCATTTAAACCATACGCCAACTTGGGCACATCCTCCTGCATACAGCTTGCGCTTTCTCCAATGGAAGACAGTAAACCAGCTCCATAAATTTTGGGGTTATGAAGATCTCCAATAAGTCCATATTCCACAGTCCACCAATGTAACCTGCTCAACAATGCCATCTCCGAAGGCTCGCCCATATTATCTTGAATGATCTGCAAATTTTTCTCTGCTTCCGCCAACTCAGCCGCCGTTGTTGTAGCGTGTTCTTTTAAAATAGATAGGTGGCGAATAGCTTCGTAGAGTTCAAAATCTTTGCCCGAAGAAAGTGCTTTCGTACCAACCTCCCCAAAGTACTGCAAATATGCAGCATAATCTGGCTCACCGATTATAGGCGCATGTCCTGAAGATTCGTGAATAATATCTGGTGCCGGTGTATATTCGATATGTTCCAATTGACGTATGTCTGCAGCAATAACTAGTACGCGGTGCGCCTGAAATTCCATAAAAGCAGCCGGCGGAATAAATCCATCCACAGTCACAGCCCCCCAGCCAATTAATTTTAGACTATCGTTCATGTCCTGTAGGTTCGGGATGGTCGCGATGGATAATCCTGCTTTCTTCAATCCCGGAATATAAGGGTAGTAGGCTACATCTTTCAAGAAAGAATAATTCTGACGCATGACATAACGCCACAATGCTTGATCCAGCGCGGTATAACGTTCATATCGTTGGGCTACTACATAGCGTTTCAAATGTTTGGGCAACCGCTCCAAAACAATATTATTATATGTTTCCATCTATAATTGGTATGAAAATAAAGTATGAGACTCCTATATGAAGGTAGAAATTATTTATGGTTTAAGAAAGGACCACGATGTTATTTTACTACTTTTAGCAAAACATTAAAAAAGTATACCCTCACAAACCTTACTAGATAACTCTAAAATAAGCCCTTTTACCTAATTTAATTTTAAAACAAGTATTCAAATCAAGCATCAGCTCCGGATTCAGCTGTTTTATTGAATCGATCTGCACTGCACCGCCTATAATCAATCTTCGCATCGCTGACTTTGTTGCTCCCTTTAGGAAATGACATAGATCGACCAGTTTAATCTGTTCACCAAACTGTTCGCGCAATACTTGACCCGACACCTCCTCAAAAGCCTTTTCTTCTAATTTCTTGCTCTGAAATTGCTTAACAAAAAAATTAACCGCACTGGTCGCAAACTCTTCGCCATGGTATTGAGCAACTAGATTATGTGCAATAAGTTTCTTAATTTCCATTGGATTTTCGCCCATTTCAATACGGGTCTTCATGCCAAGTTTGGTTTCCTGATTGAAATCAGTTGTCAAGTCAATATATTCTGGAATTAAATGATCAGGAATAGACATGGTTTTACCAAACATTTCATTCGGTTCATCCAAAAGACCGATCGTATTGTTTAATGATTTGCTCATTTTTTCTTTTCCGTCCAGCCCGCGCAACAACGGCATACACAGTACTATTTGTGGATCCTGTCCAAAAGATTCCTGTAGCTGCCGGCCCATCGCGCAATTGAACAGTTGGTCCGTTCCGCCCATTTCGATATCACTATTGACATGTACGGAGTCAAAGCCCTGCAATATCGGGTAAAGCAATTCATGCATGGCTATTGATTGGTTTTCGTTAAAACGCTTATTAAAATCATGCCGTTGCATCAATTGAGCGACAGTGACTTTCGATACCAGCTGGATAATTTCTGTAAAATTTAGTTGATCCAACCAGTCTCCATTAAAAACAACTTTCGCTTTTGATACATCAATAATTTTAGACAGTTGCGCAATGTAAGTTGCCGCATTGTGCGCTATCGCATCCTGACATAAAGGTTTACGGGCTTTATTTTTTCCTGTAGGATCACCGATCCGAGCTGTAAAACTACCAACGAGAATCACGACTTCGTGCCCCAGCTGCTGAAACTGGCGTAGTTTCTTTAACACTACAGCGTGCCCTAAATGAAGATCCGGTGCTGTTGGATCAAAACCAAGTTTTATAATCAATGGTCGGTTCTTTTCTTCAGACTCCTTCAACTTCGATGCAAGCCCCTCCTTCGGTAAAATAATTTCGATATTTTCTTCTAACTCTTTTAACATGATGTTATATAAAATAAAAAAAGCCCGAACGTTATGTTCGGGCTTAGCTATAAATAATAATTTGAATTTCTTAATTTAATAGGCATAGGGGTCCCGAACGATTATCGGGCGATAATAATTAAAGAAAAATGGAAGACGTAATATGTTGTTCATTTTCTTCATTGCTTGACAAAGGTAGTGCTATATTTTTAAAATGCAAAAATATTGGCATCCATACTTGATTCAAGATGCATTTTTAAATTATCCGCCGGTATTTTTATTTATCAATTTTCCGGCTCCATTATAAACATACTTTTCTGTATTCCCTTTATCCTTTTTCTCCACGACCTTTTGCACTAACAATGAATTCTTAAAATACTCATGGTAAAAGCAGTTATTAAGGTTATATTTCCGCTCAACGAGATTATTATTCTGATACAGATCAGTGTAATCAATTTTAGCTTTCCGATAGGTATGTTTTAGTAATTGACCATTGGCATCAAATGACTTTGATTCCTGTATCTGCCCACCACAATTCAATTTGGCGCTGTACATTAAGGTATTGTCTAATCGGTAGTCAGCTCGGGTATGGTCAAAATCATTCTCAACCGTATAGTAATTATCAAAGAAGACTTTTGTCACTTTTTTACCACTATTTGCAGCTCGGTAGAATACCGTTTTTTCCTGACTGATTTTCCCATTCTTAAAATTGCGCTGCACACTTGAACTATCCGTTATGGTATATTGAAAGTCTGGCAATGCAGCAGATTTCACAGTCATTTGCTGCAATACACCATGTCTTACGATAACATCACCGGTACGCCCATCTTTTTCAATTTTAAAATCACCATCGACGATGCCATCCTGATTAATCGTAATAAATGCATTGGAAAGTCCCATAAATTGATTCTTTTGCAGAATATATTTACCCTGTTTCAACTTCGTTTCTTTACCTTTTTCAAGTACCCGGATTGTATCCTTTGGATATTCTGACAAATGCAATTGATAACGATCTTTGTCCAAGCGAACATACTCTTGCGCAACTCCCAACTGAACAGCTAAACACAAGCATAATGATATGATAAAACGTGATTTCGACATAATGTAATAAAATTGTTGCAATCATAGTAATACAATTATTACACCAAAAAATTAAAATTCGGTTGATTTTCCAAATAATTCCCCAATACGATAGATGCTGTAGTACCTCCATATTACAGAACAGACAAGCTTAATCGTGAAATGAAAAAAGGGGAGTTATTTATCAATAACTCCCCTTTTTTCAAAGCCAATTGGTACTGGTACCCATCATGCAAATAACATTCGAGAACTAAACAGACTCTAAATATTGTGCATAACAATACCCTTCTTCATTATCTTTGGTTCTGACCAACCACCATTGATCATTAGCCTTACTAATCAATGTGATGATTTCTCCTTTAGCAGCTTTTCCCACGATAGGCTGGTCTGTACCAGGGCCTTTTCTAATATTCAAATTGCTATTTTCTGTTATAACTTTCACCTGGCTTCCGGGCACTTCCGTTGCCACATCTACATTTAAGACCACATCTCCAGTTTGGAAATTAGGATCTATATTACCGTAGATTTCCCAGAGCTTATTTTTCACATCTGCTGTTGGTGCTGTACCACGAATTTGCAATACTCCATCCATTTCGGCGTAGTTCAGGTCATTTACACCTGAAGACTGTGCCGTATCTAAAAGAACCTTATATTTTTCCTGCAATGACATAACTTCACTATTTTATTTTTTGACAACAATACCGCTTAGATCCACTTTTTTTGGATTTAAGTTATCCAAACCTTGTTTTAAGGTGATTATCTTAGGCTGCTCCAAAGTACCTGTAACAGCGATCACACCATCCTTTACACTTGCCTGTACCGTAGGAAAATCCTTCATAAACGTATTCACTGCTGCTCCAAGCACCGCATCATTATTGGATACCTCAATAGGAGCTGGAGTCGACGACACTGGGGCGCTAACGATAATATTGTTTTGAATAGACTTGATGTCCTTATCGCCTGCTGTTTTAGCAATAGACTCCACTTGTTGCTTTTCTTCTTCGGAAGCAACCGTGCCACTTAAGATAACTTCCCCTTTTTTAACGTCGACGTCCACGGTTTTACGACCGGTAAGTGCATTTTCGATCTTTTCTTCCAACTTCTCATCAGATAAACCTGATTTGCAAGCCGTAAAGGAAAGCACAACTGTAGTTGCCAATAGACAAAATGTTAATTTGCTAAATTTCATAAGACCAATTTTAATTTATAATTCCAACAATAATCCTAACAAACTCCATACGCAATTGTTTGTCCAATTATTTTTAAACTTAAATTCCCTTGCCGGATTATAATTATATAATTAAATTTAGGAACAGAGGTATTCATGATTATTTCATTCGGATCATTTAATCCTCTGTGGTTATAAAAACGCTTTAAGTAACAGATACGCACTTTGATGATTCAATCAAACAGCTATTAATTATGGGATTTTTGAACAATATTTTTGGTAAAAAAGAAAATAAAAAGGACAGTATAGCGGATTTTTGGGATTGGTTTACAAAAAACGAACACGCATTTTTTCAAATCGTCAAGACTGGAGAACAAATTGATCAGAATTTTTTCAGCAAACTTTCGCCGAAGATCGATGCTCTTCGTAAGGAACTGTATTTCTTAACGGGAATGTACGATGATGACACTGCAGAACTTGTAGTTACCCCAGATGGTGTCATCAAAAACGTTGCGTTCGTAGAGCATCTGATTGCTTCTGCTCCAGCATTAGCACATTGGAAATTTACTGCATTAAAACCCGCTATTGCGGATATGGAAAAATTCAAAATCACGATGTATGGATTCACTTTTGACATCAAGGATATGTTTTTTTACCCCATTCAACACAAATACCATCCGGATGAAGTCGATATTGTTATTGTTCACCCCGATTTTACGGAAGAGAACAAAGCCAATATTTCCCATGGGATAGAAATATTTCTAGACAATTACATTGGTGAATTGAACTCGATCATAGCCATAGACAACTTGAATGTAACCTCAAAAGAGCTTGCAACAGAAGAGCTGATTCCTCTACTTAAATTAAAAGACTATTTGATCTGGCGGGAAAAGGAATTTGTGGAAAAATATACCGACGTTAGGCACCGGGCCGCAGATGACACATACACTGCTTTTGAGGGTATCCTGGAGAACGACTTACCTATCTTTGCCATCATCAATACGACGTTATTAGACTGGGACGGAAAAGCTTCTCACCCTTGGATAGTTACATTAAAGATTAATTATGACGGAACAGCAACTAATGGCATGCCCGATCAGGAGACTTACGATTTAATGGATAAATTTGAAGAAGAATTAATGGACAGTCTTCCAAATGATATTGGATTTCTTAATATCGGAAGAGAAACTGCCGATAACCTCAGGGAAATTTACTTGGCTTGTACAGAATTTCGAAAAGCCTCACGAACGATTGATCGATTAATCGAAGAATACAGGGACAATCTCCAAATTGATTATAGCATCTACAAAGATAAATACTGGAAAACCTTCGAACGATTTTATAAACAAATAGAATAGGTCTCTCGAACAGCAGACATAAGATTCAATAAAAGTACTTTATAAAATATGCTTTATTTACATGAATAAAATCATTCTTTTGGTTATTATCCTCGGAATTGGCCTTATCACATACAAAACCATTCAAAAAAACACGCTTTTAGCAGTTGTTGATAGGGAAGAAAATACTCCTTCAGACGCCTTTCGCTATACGATGGCAATAAAGAACGTAAAAAAACGCATCATAAACAACAAAAAGTATAATAGTGACATATCCTTTCTCTTGGATATGAAAAGACCCTCGGGAAGAAATCGTTTTTTTGTCGTAGATCTAAAAACAGATCGGATTCTAGATCAAGGGCTAGTGGCACATGGATCCGGCTCCGAAACCGGAAAAAAGAATCTTTTGCAATTTAGCAATACAGATAACTCTCATGCGACATCGCTAGGTAGTTACGCTATCGGCAGCTCGTATAACGGTAAATTTGGAAAAGCATATAAATTATATGGCTTAGATAGCTCCAATAGCAATGCATATGCTAGAAACATCGTTCTACTGGATATACTTGAACAAGCTGACCCCTCAAAATTGAATTAGAATTAGGGATGCGTAGTGCGTTTAAAGCTGTTATTCAACTGCCATACTGGCTGATGTTGACCCCCTAATTTATTTTTTCAGTTCATTGCGCTGGAGCATGCTGACCCCTTAGCAAGTAGTTTTTGTTACTTAGTGATCAAACAATTCGGATCACTGATGGCTGGAAAACCAAAACGAATGAGTCAGATAAAGCAATTAATCAGATTGTACCAGAGCGGTAGCGGGATAAAAACAATCGCCCGCATCCTTGGTATGAGCAAGAATACGGTGAAGTCCTATCTCAAAAAGATGGCCGACGGCGGTTTCAATACGGAAGAACTTCTTAAACAGGAGGACCCCCTGTTGGAAAAGTCGTTCTACGCAGGGAATCCTGCTTACAAGGCAGACAAGTTTGAGTACCTAAAAAGCCGTCTTGACTATTATGAAAAAGAACTTAAGCGTACCGGAGTTACCAAGCTGCTGCTCTGGCAGGAATATATAGAAAGTGATCCCACCGGTTATAGCTATCCACAGTTCAACTATCATTTAAGGCAACAGCTTGTCTCGCGCAAGGGCAGCATGGTGCTTGAACATACCGCCGGCGATAAATTATATATTGACTTTTCCGGAAAAAAGCTCCATTATATTGACAGGTCCACTGGGGAGCTGGTCGCTTGTGAAGTATTTGTGGCCTGCCTGCCCTTTTCAGACTATGCGTTTGCAATCGCTGTACCATCTCAGCAGACCCCTGACTTTTTTTATGCACTGAGCAGCTGCCTGGAGTCTCTTGGCGGTGTACCAAAGGCCATTGTCCCCGACAATCTCAAAGCAGCGGTCATCAAGGCCGATAAATATGAGCCGGTCCTGAACCAGTCCATGGAAGACTTTGCCAATCACTACGGCACAGCTGTGGTTCCAGCACGTGCAGGCCGCCCAAAAGACAAATCATTGGTAGAAAATCAGGTAAAAATGATCTATACCCGTGTTTTTGCACCACTGAGAAACAGGCAGTTCTTTGATATCCATACGCTCAATGAAGCCATAAAGGTCTGTATGTTAAAGCACAACCAGACCCGGATGCAGCAAAAGCCATACTGCCGGGAAGAGCGGTTCTTAAGTTCCGAAAAATCAACATTGGGCGAACTTCCCAAAGAACGCTTCGAGCTGAAGAGCTACGCTGAACTCAAAGTTGGAGATAACGGACATATCTACCTGCAGCGCAATAAACACTATTACAGCGTACCCTTCGCTTATATCGGAACAAAGGTAAAGATCATTTACACACGCAATATGCTCTGGATCTATTGTCGGGGCAAACAGATTGCCTCGCACATACGCAGTTACAGGGAAAATGCGTACACCACTCTGGCGACACATTTAAAGTCCGAACATCAGGCGTATAAGAACCGCTCGCATGAAACGTACCTAACAAGGGCAAAAGCACACTCTGCGGAGTTCGCCAGACTTCTGGAGATACTCTTTGAGCGGGCGCATTATCCCGAGCAGTTATTCCGTACCTGTGACGGACTGTTCAGGCTAAAACGGGACTTCCCGGCAGAACAGTTTGACAAAGCATGTAGTTACGTACTAAAAAATAAGCTATATACCTACTACTACTTTAGGAATGTACTTGAAAATGGAACAGCAAACAGTCAGCAGGAAACTTCCGTAAAAAGCTCCCTGCCAGAGCATGCCAATATCAGGGGAAGAGGGTATTATGCAGGCAGCCAGCCGACACTGTTTGATCAGTCAAACGATGGATCCGCAATACAGTGATGAATAGAATAGAATAAAATAAACAAATAATAAAATAAGATGAATATTGAAACACAGATGAGAGCGTTGCGCTTACATGGTATGGAGCGTAACTGGAAAGCATTGAATGAAACCCGCCGCAGTACAGAACTCACCCTTTCCGAAGGACTGTCCCTATTGCTGCAGGCAGAATCAGATGAACGGGATGAAAAAAGGTTTGAGCGTCTCAAACAGAATGCCGGGTTCCGCTATCAGGCTTCCATAGAGGAAATAAACATGGTCGCTACCAGAGGTTTGGACAAGGGATTGATCACTACGCTGGCTACCGGCGAGTACATCAAAAAAGGAGATCCGATACTCATCAGCGGTGCTACGGGCTGTGGGAAGAGCTTCCTCTCTTCAGCATTGGGCCATCATGCCTGCGCACAGGGGTATAAAGTCCTGTACTTTAACCTGCAAAAACTACTTCTAAAGACTAAAATGGCCCGCCTTGAAGGTACACTGCACAAGCTGATGGACAGGATATCAAAAGCAGACCTACTTATTGTCGATGACTTCGGCCTGGTAAATCTAGACCAGCAGCAAAGGCTGGATCTGATGGAAATAATTGAAGATAGACACGCTAAGGCCTCGACAATAATTGCCAGTCAGTTACCTGTGGCCAGCTGGTATGATGTAATCGGTGAAGATACAATTGCAGACGCAATACTCGATAGACTGATCCATGGATCTTACAGAATCGAACTTAAAGGCTATGACAACAATATGGATATGTAAAGTCCATTGAAAGGTACATTGATTCACAGAGCATTGCGTTACGGCTTTACATTTGGACTTTACATAATCGTTATTTCTTACCCAGCCCTTTCAGCCAAGTTATCAAGTTACTGTTATCGATCCATTCTCCGGTAACCTGGTTAGGTGTAAGGCATTCCGATGCCTGTTCTATAGCCTCTCTTTTCTGTTTTGAGTCGGCCCTTGCATATATCTCTGTGGTCTGGACCGAGGTATGCCCCAAAAGATCCCTTATCCAAACCAGATTTACACCAGATTGCAACAGGTGGATTGCGCGACTATGCCTTAACTGATGGCAACTGGTAACCTCGGGAATAAGATTAGAATCGTATATACGGGCCATATCTGCATATTTCTTTAAGATATAAGTTATACCGGCTCTGGTGAGTTTATTCCCCGCGCTATTACAAAAGATCGGTCTTTTTATATCAATCTCGTAGTCAACATTGTACCTTTCCATATACTTCTTGAGTATTACGACGACATGCTCAGAAAGCGGTACTATTCTCACTTTTCTTCCTTTTCCATATACCTTGATCGAGTATGGCTGATACTGTATTCGCATTGACACTACCGTCAGGTCAGCCAGTTCCTGTACCCGACAACCTGTATCATACATCAAAGCAAGGACCGTAAGGTGTCTCAGCCCTTGATAAGATGCACTATCCGGTTGTTCAAGTAGAAGCTTTATTCCTTCTTTTGTAAAGTATACCGGGGTAGGATGTGCTTTTTTCAGATTTCCAATCTTCAGGACTTTTTGCCACTGATCCAGGTATTCGATGCTATCATACTGAAGATATGCTACAAAGGAATGTATCGCTGCCAATCTATTATTGCGCGTCGCAATACTGTTTCCCTGCCGCTCAATCAGCCATCGTAGATATTCAACCACATTATCCCTATTAATATCTGACAAAATCGCATTTTCAATCTTTATCTGTTTCTCATCCCTCAAGAAGGAAAAAAAGGAGACAAAACCATCGCGGTACGCGGATATGGTATTGGGGCTGACGTTTCGCTCGTGCGGAAGATACACACCAAGGAAACCTGTGATATATTTTGCTATGTTATTCGTTGCCATCTTTTTGGGGATATATAAATTCATTGAGGGAAATACACATTTCCAATAGTTCGGGATATTCGTTGCAGGTGAGTCTCACATATTCTTCGGTGGATGTAAGAGACTTGTGTCCCAGACAAGCAGCCAGTAATGGAAGGGCAGTGTACACATCAAGCCCTTTTCTTATCATTTTTGCAAGAGAATGCGTTGCCATGGTGTGTCTTATATCATGCACCCGAGGACCAAAGCATTCACCTTTATATGCAATTCCACATTTCGTATATACCTTTTTGAACCAGTTGTATGCGTTGGCGGAAGACACGGCTGTACCATTCAATTTAATGAAGAATGGACGTTCGCTATCAGTAACGCCTTTTACGGGGAGCATGCTCCTGTAATGTAAATATTTCAGAAGGGCCTCCTTTAAAGAGCTGCATATGGGAACCAGGCGTTCTTCTCCATTTTTAGTATTGCCCCAAGTGCCAACCCTTAATACATTCCTGTCGGGATCCACATCCTTGTTTCGCAGCGAGGTTGCTTCTGTGATTCTTAGGCCTGTACTATATAAAAGTCGAAAAAGACAGGGTAGGGATATAATTGGGTCATCTTTTCGATGGCTTCCTCGCTGAAGCCCGTCAGATTCCCGGAATATGGCCAGCATCTGCTCTTCAGTGAAGATATAGGGTACAAAACCACGATCGTTCGTACATTTTGGCAAAGGCATGATATATGATTTAACCCCGTGCTCATTCATGTATTTCGCCAGTTGGGCCAGACGGGAGCATTTTCCATAGAATGTTCTACTACAATCATTTTCCCTGGACTTTGCCCAGGCACCTATCAGATCTTTCGTGATAACTGGATTTGATAAACCATATATTATGGTGAACTCGTCAAACTCTTTGTAAGTCCATTTGGTTGATAGCACGGTGGACCCACAGGATTCTTTGATCCGGATCAGGGCTTTCATATAAGGAGCCAATACTCCCCGATAGTCAAATGGATCAGTCATAGAACCACCCTCCTCTCTGCGTATAAAAGCAATCGCTGGATTCCGGAACATCTAGTACGCATCCCAGCATATGTGACAGGTCTATCCGGACATAGGTTCTTGTTGTATCTGCTTCGGAGTGACCCAGTGTTTCCGATATAATTGAGATTGGCGTGGATTTGTCCAGCATTCTTTGCGCCAGACTGAATCTCAATGCATGCCCTCCATGATGCCTGTTCCCGAATTCGATTCCAGAAGACTTAAAAACAATTAAGATGGCTCCATGAACCGCTCCTCCATTAAGTGCCCCATATGGAGGACGACAACTTAAAAACACTTTGTCTGACATGGATTTTGGGCGTGCATACCGAACATAGTCGATAATGGCATTACCAACTATAGGTAAAAGTGGAAGTGTCAATGGATTTCCGGTCTTATATTGCACAAGCGTTATTTTATTGGTTTCCCAATTTATGTCGCTAAAACTCAAATTGGCTATATCCGAGACGCGCAGCCCTAGACGGGAGCATAATAATAGCATAGCATAGTTGCGTTTTCCAATATTGCTTGAACGGGAAATCGATGTCTCTATCTTCTGTACTTCATCTGGAGCATAGAACGAAGGGGCCTTTACACGCTTGATTTTTTTACCAAGTGATTTTAGCATATAGGAATAGTCCTTTGCAATTATATTTTCGCGGAAGAGAAATAATAGAAAGCGGCGCGTAGTATCAATATACTCCTTCTGTTGATATTCGCGACTCTCAACATACCTCACTATATCTTCTTCGGTTATTCCCGAACGATTGTCTATTCCCAGTTCGAGTAGATATTCTATAAAGTTGCTCATTGTTTTTCTGTAACGCTGAAGTGTCTTCTTCTCATTTAAGCCCAGGGATTTCAAGTATTCAAGATACTGAATAGCGGCGGCGCCGATGTCACCCCGTAAGGGATGTTGTACCACATGCTGTCTTCTCCCTCCCAGATTGCTATCCAACAAAACATGGGTCAACACTTCAATACTTTTAATAAGGTCGCGATGATGGAATGTAACGTTGAAACCATCACGGCACGTCAGCATATATTCGTTGCCGACGTTTTCGTCGTAGTCAACCAAGCCTCTTGAGTGCATATAAACAAGGATGCCTTTCTTCCACAACCAATTATAGGTGTAGATACGACTGCCTGAATATCTGGCCTCTTTTAAAAGTTGGTTAGTACGTTCAATAAGATTTTGAATTTCCATAACTTTTACTATTTATGTTGATATATTGTAATATGCAACACTAACGTTATGGAAAGCAATTATGTGTAGTCGTATTAATAATTGGCTATAAATGAATTTTGAGAAGAGATCTGATAATGGACTTTACATATCCATATTGTTGTCATAGCCCTTATTATGGAAAGCTTTCCATAATAAAGGCGAAAGTCTAAGAAAAAAGAAGTAATATTGTCAGGTCATCAGTTGGACTGAAAAAAGCCTTGTTAGAGGGGTCAGTATGTCCAGCGGAGGGGTCAACTTCAACATTATATCCATTCTACACAAATATGACCGCATGCCTTACGATGAACAAGTAGATCCAATATGTCTCAGTGAAGGCTGTCCTATGGTAAACGTCGAATTCTACAAAAGACTACAGAACCTGATTGACTCTTCAAAGAAACAAATCGTCTTACATATTTATTATTGATCACCTTTATTATTGATCACCGGCTATCTTCTTTGATCACCAGCTATTTTCTTTAATCAAGTTCAATAAAACCTGATACGGACTTTGAGATACACTAAGAGCTTTCAACCAAGCAATAAATCCCATAATAAATAAATCTTTATTTTCTTTGTCCTCCGCCAAAGTTTGAACAGCTGCCCGAAAGGATTTCCCTTGAATAACTGCTGGATTTAAAAGATATTTCTCTACCAATTTGGCAAAATCAATCACTCTGTTTTCCTTGACATTCAGCAAGTATTTTTTATACCTACCGACAAAGCTTTTTAATTTCAAGGTTGCCAAATCGATGTGATCGAATTGAATATGGATCAGAATTTCAAGCAGACTCTTCCGAATCGTCCACAACATACCCATTTTCTTCTCGTACCAAGCATCTGTTCGAATCAACTGTCGAAGCTCAATCAATGCTGTTTTATCTTCAAATTGCGTTAAAAACATCACCAAACACAACTGTAGATCCGCAAGATCAACCTCACTTGATTTTAGTGAGGCTTGTTTAATCCCCGCCCTTAACACGGAAAGACCTTTTACTCCATCGCCAAGGTAATGGAAATTCAATGCCATCAACAAATGGCACCGCAGCTGAAACTGGACTCGAAAAACCGTATTTCCTTGAGATAAAACTTCATTCAAGCGCTCTAAATACCCGATGCTCTCATTAAAGAATCCGTTCCTCAAATTAAAATTGGCCAGATAATACAAAATATGAAGATAGTAAAATAGCTGATGCGCCGATTGTTCATCATACTTCATCAAAAAATTATCTGCTGTTTTTAAAAAAGAACGAACCAGTGTATAGTTTTGATGTATTGCGGCATACTCATTTGCGATATACAGAAGTTGATAGAGTGATTTAAATGATAAGAGATCATCCAAAGAAATACTGTATTTACGCAGTACACGCAAAATCAACTTATTGATATCAATTATTTTTGCTTTCAAATGAATATCCTGCAATGCTGAACGCAATAGCGCATAAGCAATCTGAAATTTTGCTTCTTGCTGCAGTTTTTGCTGATTTTCGGTAAAACGATCGATAAGCAATTCCAAATTGACATTCAAATCTAAATGTGCATATTGTAGTCTGATTTGCAAGATTTCGTTCAGCAAACTAAACTGCTCCAGAACTAGAGCCTTGTCCTCAGCCCGTTGAAGGCATTTGAATCCAATCTTAATGAACTGACTTTCCAATAGAAAACGACCCACAACAAATAATCTCAACGCTTCGTGGGCTTCATTGTTGTCTCGTTCAAAAACCTTATTTGAAAGAAAAAACAAAAGACTATCATGAAGCCTTTTCCTCAATGCGTGATAAGCATCCCGGTTTTTAATGGGATCATATAACTTTTTTAGCTTATTTATATCATCAGTTTCTATAATCTCAAGTAACTTGATATTTTTCACATCATTTCGCTTATTCTTTTGTTTCAAAAAGGTTTTAAAATCCCTAATATCATCTTTATTCAATAATAATAATAGATCCGATATCGCGTCCGCCATAGCTTAAATTTAGAATTAAACAAATATATTAAACAAAATTATATCGTCAGTATTCTTATAAATTCAAGTTTTAAAATAATTAGTTCCTATCGATATTTGAATCATAAAACAACAACAAATCAAAACTAAAACAAGAAAATTATGGAACCGCTAAAAAACATGATTGAAGAAAAAAAGGCTGAAAGAAATTTAGACAAAAGAAACCCATTTAAACCAACAGGAGCATTTATTGGAGCCTCATGGACTGCATTATTGGTTGGTACCGTTGGCTATTGTGTCGGCTTATGGAATGCAACAATGGCTTTAAATGAAAAAGGGTATTATTTTACAATTTTACTATTTGCGCTATTTGCGGTTATCTCCGTTCAAAAAAGTGTAAGAGATAAAGCAGAAGGACTAGCTGTTACCGAATTGTACTATGGTTTAAGCTGGTTTGCAACAATTGCTGCCGTCGTGCTATTAACTGTAGGCCTATGGAACGCGGATCTGCTGTTAAGTGAAAAAGGATTCTATGCAATGTCCTTCTCGTTGAGTATTTTTTCAGCTATCGCAGTACAAAAAAATACACGTGATGCAAAACTTATCGATGACAATGAAATAAAACTTTAGCGGGTGCCGATCCTGCAGCCTCTGCGTAGCAAGCTGCAGGATCTTTCAATCTCTCGTTAAGCAAAAAAGGAAGAGCTCAAGGAAAAGCTCTTCCTTTTTTTAAGTGGATTGTTTAAGCGGTGCAATAGGAAGGTAAACGAAAAATGCACTTCCAGTACCAAAAACACTTTGCACATCAATCTCTCCCCCCATGCTTTCGATAAATTCCTTGCTTATGCTTAAACCCAAGCCTGTTCCTTCCTTTGTACCCCCTGGAACACGGAAATACCGATCAAAAATCTTCGCTAAATATTGTACCGGGATTCCTTGTCCCTGATCTTCAACACGCAAAAGCACCCTGGCCCCCATTCTTTTGACAGCAAGACAAATCGCCCCCCCTTCATCGGAATAACGAATTGCATTGGACAGTAGATTCGTCAATACCCATGCGGTCTTCTCGTTATCAATAAAAACCATCGGCAGTTCCTCTTCCAGTTCAACCTGTAGTTGGATTTTCTTTTGGTCAAGCATTGAACGATTGGCTAAAAGGGCATAATCTATAATCGGTCCGATTGTCGCCGGATTCAGCTTCATCTGAATGGTACCGCTCTCCACTTGTGCAATATCCAAAAGTTCTCCCGTAATTTTCAGAAGCCGCTCTGTATCATCAGCAATTCCTTCAAGCAAGTCTTTTTGTTCTTCATTCAACTCTCCAATCCGCTTATTCTCGAGCAATTGGATCCCCATGCGTATTGATGCGATTGGAGTCTTCAGTTCATGAGATACCGTTCCAATAAAATTTGTTTTTGCGACATCACGTTCCTTAAAACTTGTCACGTTCTTCAACAAAATAAATTGTCCAATAAACTGCGAACTCTCCTCTCCCGTTGGTACAACATTAATGTCGATAACCTCCAGTTCAAAGTAGTTATCTTTTCCATAGGCAAAGATCTGAACCAATCCCAGATGTTCGGATTGCTGGTTTAAAGCGTTGATCCTATCGAGAAGCTTACGAATCAAATCATTGGAAGAAGCTATTTCCACTAATTTTTGCCCTTCAAATTCTGCGTGTTTTAACCCCGAGAGCAAACAAGCGGGTTCATTTGCAAAAAGCACTCTTTTTTCCTCATCTATCCCTATAACGGCATCATGCATATTATCAATAAGCGCTTCTATTCTCTTTTTATGCTGCAAGATCTTACCCAATTTACTTTCCGTATATTCCTCGAGTTTTTGAGCCATTGTATTGAACGATTGCGCCACTTCTCCAAATTCATCCTTTCGCTTAAAATGAAGTCTCCTTTTATAGTTCCCAGCAGCAATCTGTTTAATACTATCGGTTAATTGTACAATTGGACCAGCAATGGCTAGGGGGAGATTGACAAGTAATACAAACGCAATCATAAAACAGATCGCACCTACAATGGAGATCGCCAAAATAGCTTTTTCAGCTGTTGCATTGGCGATATTATTTTTGTTTTCAATTGCCTGCATATTAAGATACATTAGCTGAAATATATCTTTGTGTAAGTCAGCAGCAATTGTAGAATCTTTCAGCTGTTTCGCTAAACTCAAAAAGTGATGATCTATACGTTCGGTCACCGCTCGTTCTCCAGGCTCAGTTACATTGCGCTTTTGGAGGCTTAAATTATGTTCAAATTGCGCAATGCCCTTCTCATTCGTATGAAGATCCTCCAAGGCCAACAGCATATTTCTGGAATAATGCAGCGTATTATAATTGTCGACTAAAATATTATTGGTATCTTTTTTTAATCGATAAACATAATACCCACTCACTATTGCAAGCAGTAAGATCATAAAAAATAAAAATCCTACCCCAAATGTCAGCTTTGCTTTAAGTTTCATTGGATTTTATATTCTTCAATTTTTCGATATAAGGTAGCTATGCCGATTTCTAACAATCGAGCAGCTTCAGCTTTATTTCCATTCGTATGTTTCAATACACGTTGTATATGTTGCCTCTCCATATTGGACATTGAAAAGTTTGATAAGACGCTTGCCCCTTCTCTATACTCACGTTCACCGAAAGGAAGGCCCTCAACACCTAATATGCCACCCTCACTCAAAATCACACTGCGTTCAATCACATTTTTCAGTTCACGGATATTTCCCCGCCATAGGTTAGTTTCCAAAGCCTGCACAAACTCAGGGGTCATCCGCAAAGGTTTCAAGTTAGATTTTAAAGCAAAGATATCAGCGTAATATTGTGCCAAAGTCGCTATATCTTCAATACGCTCACGCAGTGGCGGCAATTCAATCGTGAAAACAGACAACCTATAAAATAGATCACTCCTGAAATGGTCAGATGCAATTTCGGTTTCAAGATTTCTGTTGGTCGCGGCTATGATACGTACATCCACTTTCGTTGGTTTGGAGTCCCCAACTTTTAAAAACTCGCCCGTTTCCAAAACGCGAAGAATTTTGGCCTGAAGTTCCAAGGCCATCTCCCCGACTTCATCCAGAAAAATAGTCCCCAAATGTGCTTCTTCAAACAAACCCCGCTGATCTTTAGTAGCACCGGTAAAGGCACCGGATTTATGACCAAACAGCTCGTTTTCCAGCAGATCTTTTGTAAATGCTGCACAATTAATGGCCACAAAACTACGCACTCTCCTGGAACTCGCCTGATGGATTGCCTGTGCAAAAACCTCCTTACCGGTACCCGTCTCGCCTGTTAGCAAGACCGTTGTATTTGTAACAGCAACTTTTTGTGCCATGCCGATGGCAGCCTTTATTGCACTAGATTTTCCAATAATCTTATCGAAAGAAAGTTTATCTCCTAATCGCTTTTCTAACTGTTGTACCCTTCTTGCCAATGCAACCTTTTCACTGGCTTTATAAAGTAGGGGTATAATGCGATTATTGTCATCTCCTTTGGTAATATATTCAAAAGCACCATTTTTTATCGCCCGAACACCGTCCGGGATATTCCCGTATGCTGTCAATAGGATAATCTCTACAATCGGATACCGTTCTTTAATTAATTTGGCCGTTTCCACCCCATTACCGTCAGGCAGCTTGACATCACAAAGTACAACGTCCACATCACTGACTTCAAGCTTTTTCAACCCCGATTTAATATCAGCAGCTTCAATCACATCAAAACCTTCCAGGCTAATAATTTTGGCCATCAATTTCCGAAGTTTCTCTTCGTCATCTATAAGGAGAACTCTATTCACAATATTCGTTTTTTCAAAAGTACAATTTGTCCGAAGCAAATAGTAGAAAAATAAACAATTTGACTATTCCTCAAAAACTTTCCCGTCATCAAAATAAAAACGCTATATTTGCTTCTCTCAACATCCTTAAAACTGCATGTAAGATTAAAATTCTTTAGAACGAAATAAATACCATCCATTGACAATACCTGTCCAAATGGTCTTTTCTAACATTTAAAGAATTTCAACATGCTTTCATTACAACAACTTTCTTATATACATCCGAATAAAGATTTATTGTTTGGGAACATAAATCTACACATCAATGCGCAAGAGAAAATAGCGCTCATCGGCCACAATGGTGTCGGTAAATCAACTTTATTGCGACTGATTGCCAAAGAACTATCACCTTCCAGTGGCAGCGTACAAGTCAGCACCAGCACCTATTATGTCCCTCAAGTTGTGGGACAATTTGAGGATAACACAGTCGCCGAAGCACTTGGCATTGCCCAAAAATTAGATGCACTCCACGCCATATTAGCTGGCGATGCATCTGAAGAAAATTTCAATAGACTTCAAGATGATTGGACCTTGGAGGAACGATGCCAAGAAGCTTTCGAGCAATGGGATCTGCACGATATCCAGTTGACACAGCAGATGTCGTCCCTTAGTGGTGGACAAAAAACAAAAGTCTTATTGGCCGGAATCCACATTCACCGATCCGAACTTATTCTTCTTGATGAACCCAGCAACCATTTGGATATGGATAGCAAAACGCTACTATACGATTGGATTCAATCAAGCAAAAACACAGTGATTATTGTCAGCCACGATAGAACCCTGCTTAATTTACTGGATGACATGGCCGAAATGACCCCAATGGGCATCAAGCGGTATGGGGGGAATTATGCCTTTTACGAAACTCAAAAAGAGACCGAGCGCCATACGTTACAACAAGATATTCACCACAAGGAAAGGGCGATCAAAATTGCAAAGGAGAAAGAAAGAGAAACAATCGAACGCCAAAATAGATTAAACAACCGCGGTCAAAAAAAACAGGAAAAGGCAGGTGTAGCGCGCATCATGATGAATACACTTCGCAACAATGCTGAAAAAAGTACCGCCAAGATAAAAAGTGTGCATCAGGACAAAATTGGAGATATCAAATCCGATTTACAGGAACTCCGAGGTTCACAATCTGCACTGGATGAAATTAAAATAGATTTAGGAAACAGTGTCTTTCCAACCGGAAAGAGTATGGTCAAAGTCGAAAATGTCAATTTCAAGTATGACTCACAAGGACTCTGGCCAGCTAATATCAACTTTCAATTATTCAGTGGAGATCGTATCGCACTACAAGGACAGAATGGATCTGGCAAAACGACATTGGTCAGACTTTTACTCGGCCAATTGACACCTGCACAAGGAAAAATTGAACGTCAATCATTTCGTTCGATCTATTTAGATCAAACATACTCCATTTTATCTTCGCATCTAAGTATTTACGAGCAGGCCCAGCAATTCAATAGCGACGCACTACCTGAACATGAGATCAAAATTAGGCTCAATCGATTCTTATTTGGAAAAGACGATTGGGACAAGCCCTGCCAACTATTGAGCGGTGGTGAAAAAATGCGTCTGATATTATGTTGCCTCACCATTCAGCAACAGTCTCCAGATTTAATTATTCTTGATGAACCAACAAACAATTTAGATCTTCAAAATATCCGGATTCTAACCCGAGCGATTCAGCTTTATAAAGGTACGCTACTCGTCATTTCACATGATGCGGTCTTTCTACAGGAAATCCATATCAACAAAGTCATCAAACTAAAAGACCTGTAAATGACAACTGCGTTTATTTCGTTGCAACGGAATAAACGCAGTATTCAATGACTGCCCTCCATAAAATTTTAATAAAACACGGTATTTTTTGTAACAATCCCATATTCTTTATTTAAAATCTGCTAAATCGATAAATTAAATTAAAAAAAACGAATTTTTATCGATATATTCACCATGATTTTAAACATGAAACAATAACCATTAAATTAATTGAACCTTCTCATTTACATCTTAAGCCTTAGGGCAAATGTAGCGTACAGGCCTCTCAATTAATTACTTCATTTAATTATGTCAGATTATCAAATTAAAGAAAATCCCGAATTATTTGACGCCATCGTAGTTGGTTCCGGCGCAGGTGGTGGTATGGCAGGTTATATACTTGCACATGCGGGGCTTAAAGTATTGATGCTGGAAGCAGGTCCTTTTTATGACCCAGCAAAAGATTCGTTACAACTACGCTGGCCTTGGGAATCTCCAAGAAGAGGTGCCGGTACCACAAGACCATTCGGGGATTTTGATGCAGCCTTCGGTGGCTGGCAAATCGAAGGTGAACCCTACAGCAAGGTAGCGGGAACTGAATTTGAATGGTTTAGAGCACGTATGCTTGGCGGCAGAACAAACCACTGGGGTCGAATTTCATTGCGTATGGGACCTGACGATTTCAAGCCAAAGGATGGTGTAACAGACGAATGGCCTATCACTTATGAAGAAGTTAAGCCATTTTATGACCGTGTAGATCGAATGATCGGAATATATGGCACGGCAGAAGGTATTCATAACGAACCCGATGGTATTTTTATGAAACCACCTAAACCACGCTTAAACGAATTATATATTGCAAAAGGTGCCAAAAAAGCTGGAGTTCCAGTAATTCCCGGAAGAGGAGCCGTGCTAACCGAAGTATCAAAAGATATTAAAGATCGAGGTACCTGTTTCTACTGTGGCCAATGTGGTCGTGCATGTAAAGTTTATGGGGACTTTTCTTCTTCATCTTGTCTGGTTATTCCAGCGATGAAAACAGGTAACCTAAAGGTGATAGACAATGCAATGGTAAGGGAAGTCATTACAAATGATGAAGGAATTGCAGTTGGTGTTTCTTATGTAAACACCAAGGATCTGCAGGAATATACCGTTAAAGGGAAAACCGTTATTTTGGGTGCTAGTGCCTGTGAAAGCGCGCGGATCATGTTAAATTCTAAATCAAAATCGCATCCTGGGGGTGTTGGTAATAGCAGCGGTTTAGTTGGAAAATATCTCCACGATTCTACAGGGGCCAGTTTATCTGGATTTTTACCACAACTACTTGACCGGAAGCGTTATAATGAAGATGGCGTTGGAAGTGTCCATATTTATTCACCATGGTGGGAAGATAATGCCAAGTTGAGTTTCCCAAGAGGTTACCACATCGAATATGGTGGTGGTTTACATATGCCCTCTTATGGATTTTTGAATTGGGTACCGAAAGTAAATGACCTGGCAAAAAATTCGGATGGGAAGTCAAAAGCCAAAGGCGGTTATGGTACTGCACTAAAAGAAGATTTCCGTAGCTATTATGGTGCAAATGTAGGTATGGCAGGCCGGGGAACGGCATTGGCAAGAAAAGACAATTACTGTGAAATTGACCCGGATAAAGTCGACAAATTCGGAATTCCTGTGCTACGTTTCAACTACAAATGGGCGAATGAAGAAATAGCACAAGCCAAACATATGCAAGAGACATTTCAGTCTATTATGCACGAAATGGGCGCTGTAATTACTTCTAAAATACCAGGGGCAGATACATTATATGGCCTGGAAGCTCCCGGAAAAATTATTCATGAAGGTGGTACCACAAGAATGGGAAATGACCCTAAAACCTCCGTTTTGAACAAATGGGGACAAGCGCACGATTGTAAAAATCTCTACGTCGTGGATGCGGGACCATTTGTACAACAAGGTGACAAAAATCTGACCTGGACAATACTCGCTTTATCAATGCGGACAGCAGAATATATACTTCAAGAAAAGAAAAAATTAAACGGTTAAAAGCATGAATAGAAGAGAATCTTTAAGAGCATTAGGATTAATTGCAGCTGGATCTGGTCTTTTAACCGCAGCTTGCAATTCAAAAGATGCTAAAAATGCGGTAGCAGACAATAGCAAAAAGTTACCTGGAGTCCAGGATTTTGAATACGAACGCACGGAACAATTATATGCCGAAAAGTTTTTTGACGAACATGAAATGGCTACAATCACTGTTTTGGCAGATATTATTATTCCTAAGGATAACATTTCAGGAAGTGCTTCTGAGGCGGGAGTACCCGATTTCATCGAATTTATCGTAAAAGATTTGCCTGATAATAAAATCCCTATGCGTGGCGGGCTTCGTTGGCTCGACCTCCAATCCAAAAAGCGTTACGGAACAGTATTTATCAAATGCGGCGCAAAAGATCAACTTGCATTAGTGGATGATATTGCCTACCCTGATTTGGCAAAACCGGAAATGAAACAAGGTGCCGCCTTCTTTTCATTGATGCGCAATCTGACTTCCTCAGGATTTTACACAAGTGAAATGGGTGTGAAAGATATCGGCTATGCCGGAAATAAACCTGGAGTCTGGAATGGCGTACCAGATGATGTGTTGAAAGAGCATGGTTTTGACCCGACTAAATTCTTTGGATAATAAAAAAAATCCTTTCCGAAAACGGAAAGGATTTTTTTTATTTACCGCATTAAAATCTATTGTGCCGATGGTACCTCAGTAGCTTCCGGAGCTTTATCAATCAACTCCATAAATTGATCCAATTTAGGAGTGATAATAATCTGCGTTCTTCTATTCCGTTGCTTACCTAGCGCGGTCGTATTATCTGCAATTGGATTATATTCGCCCCTACCACCTGCAGTTAAGCGTTTAGGATCCACACCATATTTATTTTGTAAAGCTTGTACCACAGAAGAAGCCCGTAAGGTACTTAAATCCCAGTTATTCCGAATATTAGGTTTAGAAATTGGATCGGTATCGGTATTACCTTCAATCAATACTTCATAATCTCTGTAATCCTGGATAATTTTCGCAATTTTACTTAATGTCTGATCGGCTCTATCATTAATTTCATAGCTACCGGATTTGTAAAGCATATTATCAGCAAGTGAGATATAAACTACCCCTTTTAATACCTGTACATCAACTTCCTGCAATTCCTCACGGCTAAGCGATCTTGTTAAATTATTGGTCAATACCAGATTCAAGGAATCGGATTTGTTTTTCGTCTCAACGAGATGCTTAATATATTTATTTGAAGCGTTAATTTCATCAACCAACTTGGAAATATTGATATTTCCCTGTGAATTCTGATTAATACTGTTATCGAGCGATTTCTGCAAAGCAGCATAAGCCGATCGGAGATCCGCATTATTTTGTCGTTCAGAGGCCAACTGATCTTCTAAACTCTTGATCCGTGTCCGACCTTCAGCCAATTGAAGCTGTCCATCCTGATATTGCTTGGTCAATTGACTGTGCTCCGTTTGTAATTTACTATAGTCGGACTGTAAACCAGCATATTGCTTTTTACTGACACCACATCCGATAACAAACAAACTGGCCGTTAATACAGTCATTGGAAAAACTAAATTCTTCATGATATACTCTTTTTGTAGATGTTGAATTAATTCATATAGCAAGATACGCAATATTCTAGCCAAAATACCCCATAGTCTTGTCAAATTAACAACCTTTAACGTCCTATTGGGCTAGCTCCTTCAGCTCTGTAGCGCTAAATACCTGCCCACCTTTAAGATAGGGATTTGCGCCTTTGAGATAATTATAAATAATTGATTTAGCCTCTTCATTGGGTAATTTATAAAGATTTTTAACAAGAAAACTTTTATCCTCAAGGATATTATTGTTATATCCCAAAAAAGAAGGCGCATGCACCTGTACGCTCCAACGTATAAACCGTGCTTCAATATGATTTGGATTTTCCTTAATCACTTCTTCCAAATGCTTTTTACCCTCTTTAAACTGCCCAACTTTCTTAAATGGATTGCCGATATGTTTCGCTAAAAGTATTTGATAAGCGGCCAGGTATACTTTCTCGGTCGGTGATTTGGCACCTTCTGTCAGCACCTCCAAATTATGTTCACATAGATCTTCGTCCTTCACGGCCTCCGCATATTCTTTTCGAATTTTATCAATATTCACCTGTTGGCCAAGTCCAACTTTTGTTAAAGTGAATAGAGCAATTGTCAATACTATTCGTGTTATCATAATTATAAATCAGGCTATTTCAACAATTTCATTTTCCGACTTAAATTACTAAAAAAATCGAATCCAACTATTAATTTTCAATTATCATACCACAAAGCCAAAAATTCATGTCATTGTATCGCCACAGCTAGCTTTAAATAAGATAAAAGTCTTCACTCAAGTATATTTTTAAAGCAATTTTGCTCCATGAAACCGATTTTAGTAACAAGCCCAGTATGGTTAAAGGTAATTTTGTCAATTCTATTGGGTGTTATATTAGGCTGCTTTTTAGGGGAGATAGTTTTCACCCTACTACAATTATAAACTATTCACTACAAATTAGTTATAGCTACCCCCTAGCGACCTCATACATTTCATATCCATAGATAGTCAGCTTATTATAGCTGCTCAGGCTAGTCCATAAGTTTCATTATCCTTGCCAAAAATCAAATTATTTTTGCTATATTGGTTATACCAATATAAATTTAAAGCGAGCTATGGAGACTAAAGCAGAGTATCAGATTTGGGACACTATTGTGAATAGCGCAAAAACTAAATTCGATTATAAGCATATTCGTGCGATGTTCAAAAAGGAAGATGACGAAATAACCGATAAGTTTCTATTCCATATTGTTGCAGGATTTGCCTGTGGTGAAAACCATCAGACCATTTCAACCAATCTTTTCAACGAACTACAAAGTATTCATTTTGAATGCAATGAAGAGCAGATCGACCGGTTTATCGCTGATAAGCATGTAAAATTCAGTCCTGAAATTTACGCCACCTATCTTGCATTCTCTATGCTGGAAGATGGTGAAGATGTCGATACCATCACCGAAATTATTAATAATCTTTTGCAACTAGACAAATAATTATTTTAAAGTATCGTTTAATTTTGGCTAAAAACTTATATTCGTGAATTATTACACCTATAGTTATGCGCCAGTTTTTAACGCTATTTTTAATATTTTCTATTTATACAAATAGTATAGCCCAAACTTTTGATTTTGGTAAAGTTTCTATTTCGGATTTCTCACGAACAGACCTGGATAGTAATGCCAATGCTATCGTGCTGAATGAGTTTGGACGAAGTTCTGTTTTTGTTGATGATTATGATAATCGTATAAAACTTCAACATGAATACCATGTACTTATCCGCATCAATAACAAAGAAGGGTTTAAAAAAGCTAATTTTGAAATCCCCTCGTATAAACGCGGAAGTTATATACGAGACTATTTTGACGAACTCAAGGCTGTTACATATAACTTAGAAAATGGCAGGATCGAGAAAACGGAGCTTGAAAATAAGAAAGTTTTCAGGGAAAATTACTCGGCCTATCTGGACCTTAATAAATTTACCCTTCCAAATATTAAAGAAGGCTCTATTATTGAAGTGTCCTATCGGACACTAGAGCAGGATTTATTTAATTTCAAGACATGGGAATTTCAAGATGACATTCCCAAAATACAAAGCCAATATATCGCTATTATTCCTGCTTCTTTCGCTTACAATGTAGTTTTACGTGGTCCGTACAAACTTACCGATCAAAAAGCCGAAGCATTGAAAGAATATATTTTCCTGGATGGACTGCGAATGGATTGTTCAAAATTGACCTATACAATGAAGAACATTCCGGCATTTGTTGAAGAGGACTACATGACTTCGCCAACCAATTTCAAATCTGCTATCTATTATGAGCTTGAATCGATCTTTTATCCGAGTACTGGTAGTAAGAAGACATTTAGCAAAACCTGGAAAGACGTAGATACAGACCTCATGAATGAAAAGGCTTTTGGAGGTCAATTAAAAAAAACAGACGTATTCAAAGCCAATTTAGCAACAATTGTATCCCCTACTGACAGCAAATTAGAAAAAGCAAAGAAGATCTATAACTATATCAACAAACAAATAAAATGGAATAACTATTTAGGCAAATATGCAGAATCTGGCATTGAAAAAGCATTGGAAAAACGAACTGGCAATATTGGCGACATCAATTTAGCGCTAGTAACTGCGCTATTAGCGGCAGATCTGGAGGCCTACCCTATTATTCTTTCAACGCGACGAAACGGAACTCCCAATGCCTTATTTCCCGTATTATCTGATTTCGACTATGTCATCGCTTGCGTAGATGTAGATGGCGTGAAATATAAACTAGATGCCTCCAATCCATACTTACCTTTTGGAGAGCTGCCCTTACAATGTCTAAATGAACGGGGAAGAATTATCTACTCCAAAAAGAGCTCAGACTGGTTTCCGCTTATGGTAGAAGAGTCTTCCGATGTAAGCTACGTATTGGAGGGAGCTTTAGATGAACAAGCTAAAATTAAGGGAAAACTGACCATAAGTAGCAGGGGTAACAAAGCCTTTTTAAAACGCCAACATATCGCCAAATTCAATTCTTTGGAGGAATACTGGGAAAAGCTGGACGAAGAAATGCCCAATGTAACTTTAACAAAATCGAGTATCCAAAACCTAGAAGAAATTGATCAGCTATTAATAGAGGAATTTGATGTCATTGTAGATGTCTCCAAACAGATGGAACAAGACATATTATTATTGGCGCCCAATATTATTGACAGGATTTCATACAATCCATTTAAAGCACAGGAAAGAACTTATCCGGTTGATATGGGTTTTAAATCCAAAACATTATACTCAGTCAAATTGACAATCCCCGATCGCTATGAAATTGCTGAGAAGCCTCAGAATGCATCGTTAGCACTCCCGGAGTCAACTGCAAAATATAGATATGTAACGCAGGTCAATGGCAATCAACTTGAAATACTACAGAGCCTCGCGTTTAACAAACCCATCTTTTCGGTCGATGAATATTTTTCACTCAAAGAATTGTATTCACGTATTATTCAACAACAAAAGCTAGACATAAAATTAATCGGTAAAAAATGAAAATCGTATTCATCAACTTACTATACTCCCTGCTTCCGATCCTCGCAATTGGACAAGATAACTACGACGTCGCCAATATTCCAAGTGCATTAAAGAGCAGAGCAGTAGCAACTGTACGCAATGATAAAACTGTGGTAGAAATGAAATCGCCCGAACAGGTCATCACAACCATAACGTGTGCTATCACAGTTTACAATAAAAATGGGGACCGCTATGCTTCACTTCCGGTCTATTATAATAAATCTAGCGAAATCAAGAGCCTTAAGGGCGCCATCTATAACGAAATGGGGATATTGCAAAAGAAAATTGCAACGAAAGATTTCAAAGATATTAGCGCTGTGGACAACAGTACGATGTTTGCAGATTCTCGGGTAAAATTATATGTACCTGACTATCACAGCTATCCCTATACCGTCGAATACCAATACGAAGTTAGAAGTAAACAAAACTTGATCATTCCATCTTGGACTCCTGAGGTCTCAAATAATGTATCCGTAGAGAAAAGCAGCTTTCAATTTATTGCACCAATTGGCACTGAATGCCGAATTGAAACAACGAACTATAAAGGAAGTATCAAAGAAGAGAAAAATGACAAGACTGAAAGTAAGACATGGAATACTGAACAGATCGCTGCAAAAAAGGATGAATCTTATAGCCCCAATCCTAACCTGAAAAGAATAAATGTACTCATCGTTCCCAAAAATTTTATTTATTATGGCAAGACTGGAAATTTCGGGGATTGGAAAGAATTTGGCCAATGGGTATCCAATAGCCTATTGAACAAAAAAGAAGATTTGACGGAAGCGTCTAAACAAAAATTTATAGCATTAACAAAAGACGCCAGCTCAGATAAAGACAAAGCAAAGATTCTATACAATTATTTACAAAAAAACACACGTTACATCAGTATTCAAATCGGCATTGGAGGCTTAGAACCATTTCCGGCTTCTGAGGTAGACCGCTTGGGCTACGGTGATTGTAAAGCACTGGCAAATTACATGCGAAGCATGTTGTCGGCCGTCAATATCCCTTCCTATTACTGTATTGTCGAAGCAGGCAGACGCAAAGAAAGTTTTCACAAAACCTTTGCAAATGCCCAGGACGGAAATCACGTCATTTTATGTATTCCATTTAAAAACGATACAACCTGGCTGGAATGTACGAGCCAAAACCTTCCATTTGGTTTTCTTAGCGACTTTACCGACGATAGAGATGTCGTTGCTTGTACCGAAAATGGCGGAGTTATCATGCATACGCCGAAATATATTAATTCAACCAATCTTCAACTGCGTTATGCCGACCTAAAACTTTCGGAAGACGGAAGCATTCAGGGCACCTTAAATACCAAGTTCTACGGAGCCCAATATGAGAACCATATGGACGTGCTTTTAGCCAGCAATAATGATAAAAATAAGCTTCTCACGGAATACTATAATATAGACAATATCAATTTCAATCAGGTAAACTATATTGAACATAAGGAGGAAAATCCATTTATTGAGGAGAACCTGAATATTTTTATCAAAAACTACGCTGTGAAAAATGGTAATAAACTTTTGATCCAACCTAATTTATTCAACACACATTCCAATATTGCAGAAAGTAGAAATAGAACGGAAGATATTTTCATTGAAAGGGGGTACGCTGATATCGATAGCATTAGCATTGCCCTCCCGGAAAATATGCTCAAAAACATAACTCCTGAAAAGAAAATTATTGAGAAACCATTTGGAAAGTATGAATTTAGGTCAGAAATAAAAGACAATAAACTATTCACCTACAGAAAACTAGAACTTTTTGAAGGCAGCTATCCTGCCAATACTTATGAGGACTTTTTCCAATTTCATAATGAGGTAAGCAGCTGCGACAAGGGACGCTTTAATCTCAGCTTTCTCTAGTCGGAAGAAAATATTTACCAGAATATGAATGAGTAAAATCGATCAAATAAGGCAATTATTGTATATTAGCTCAATGACAGAATACGCAGCGATATTTGACATGGACGGTGTCATAAGCCACACCAACCCTTTCCATGCGGAAGCTTTTAGAGCTTTTTTTAAAAACCACAATGTACAACAGGCTACAGAAGAGGAATTTGAACAGCATATGTATGGTAAGCATAATAGTTACATTATGCAGCATTTCTTTCAGCGTCCGATATCCCCTGAGGAACTGCGAACGCTTGAATTTGAAAAAGAGCAGCTTTTTAGAGTGATCTATAAAGAACACGTTGCCCCTATTAAGGGCTTAATTGAGTTTCTAACGGAATTAAAAAATAACGGTTTTAAGCTTGCTGTGGCGACATCTGCTCCCCGAGAGAATATGGACTTAATTTTGGATGAATTGAACATACGTCATTTATTCTCTTCCACGCTAAGCAGCGAAGATGTAAAACTCCATAAGCCACATCCTGAGGTTTACCTGAAATCTGCAGAGAATCTGCAAATTCCTGTTGACCGCTGTATTGTTTTTGAAGATTCTTTTTCGGGTATTACCGCAGCGAAAAATGCTGAAATGAAAGTTGTCGCCGTACTTTCAACCCATAAAAAAGAAGAATTACCTGCAAGTAATGATTATATAAATAATTATACAGAAATATCTGTTGCCAATATAAAGGCCATTTTAAAAACACAAGAAGTATAACCCGGTTAAGGATTGACGACGATAAAAAAAGAGATTCCTTAAGGAATCTCTTTTTTTATCACTTTGTCTGAGCAAACTGCAATTTTCGCTCACAGCTGCTAGACTAAAATATCTCTAAACGGTTAATCTCTTTTTAGACCGAACTTCTCTATTTTACTATACAGGTGACTACGTTGAATATCAAGATCATCGGCCGTCTTGGAGACGTTCCAATTATTTTTTTCCAACTTATATTTTATAAATTCTTTCTCCGCATGATCTTTATAATCTTGAAACGAATCAAAGGAGTCCATATCTAATCCGTAATTCGTTGCACTTTTTTCATGAGCTATACCATTCACAGGTTCGCGGGACGGGTTAGCAAAGGCAACAACATCTTTATCGGTAATCGACCTGTCGCTCAAAATAATTAAACGTTCAATCATATTGCGCAATTCCCGAATATTACCTGTCCAAGGAAGATGACTCAACTCTTTCATTGCAGCAGTAGTAATTTCCTTTACAGGTATCCCGTATTCCATACAGATCTCTTCACAGAAGTTTGTGGACAATAAAGGAATGTCATCGACACGATCAGTTAACGCTGGCACATGGATCAATATGACAGATAAACGGTGATACAAGTCCATTCTGAAATTACCATCTTCTATCTCTTTCAATAAATCCTTATTGGTCGCAGCTACTACTCTGACATTGACGTCAATTTCTTTGTCGCCCCCCACTCGCGTGATTTTATGTTCCTGTAATGCCCTTAGCACTTTAGCTTGCGCGGATAGACTCATATCTCCGATCTCATCCAAGAACAATGTTCCACCGCTAGCTTGTTCAAACTTCCCTATACGTTGTTTAATAGCCGACGTGAAGGATCCTTTTTCATGCCCGAATAATTCTGATTCGATTAATTCAGAAGGTATTGCGGCACAGTTCACTTCGATCAATGGGCCTTGTCCACGATTTGACTTTTCATGTAACCAGCGTGCAACCAATTCCTTTCCCGAGCCATTCGCCCCGGTAATCAATACACGGGCTTCTGTTGGTGCAACTCGGTCAATTGTTTCCTTAATACGTTTGATGGCCCCCGATTCACCCAGTATATCTTTTGTTTTCGAGCTGCTAACTTTTCGTTTCAGGACCTTGGTTTCTGTGACTAGGGAACTTTTATCCAGGGCATTACGAACCGTGATCAATAATCTATTCAGGTCCAGCGGTTTTTCTAAAAAGTCAAATGCTCCTTTTTTCGCCGCTTCAACAGCTGTTTCAATCGTACCATGTCCAGAGATCATAATAAAAGGGATATCCGGGCTGCTTTGGTGTGCTTCCGCCAAGACTTCCATCCCATCCATCGTATTCATCTTGATATCACAAAGAACAAGATCTATTTTTTCCTTTTTTAAAATATCTAATCCATCCCGGCCATTGTCGACATCTAAAATCGTATAATCTTCATATTCCAAGATATCACGCAACGAACTTCTGATGGCGCGCTCATCATCAATGATTAAAATTGTACTCATAAATCGAGAGTTATGCTATTTTTTCAATTACGGGAATCAATATAAGGTTTTTTTGGCAATTAGCGAAAAAGAAGCAAACCTTGTAAGCCGGGTTCTGTAGACCACCGAAGTGGAATTTCTATCATTTATCTAGATTTGCCATCGCTGACAAACTCAATCAACCTACCCATTACGAATTCCAATAAATTGAAAGAAGACGAGCAGCCTTCGAATTTCGCAACCTATTTGGTCTTTCAACACACGAGGTTTACCGTAATATATGTCACCATACAAGACCGTAAGCTCTTACCTTACGTTTTCACCCTTACTCCGAAAAGCGGTATATTTTCTGTGGCACTTTCTGTCTGCTATTTTCATAGCAGCCTTCCCGTTAGGAAGCGTGTTGCTCTATGTTGCCCGGACTTTCCTCTCCTCCCAAAAAAGAGCAGCGATAGAACCAGTTTGCTTCTGCGCAAAAGTAGCTATTTTACTCGGATAAACCCGAATTTCTTTTCAATTTCGAAAAGACCATTCATTTTGCATCACAGGCACAAAAATCTACGCAATTACCTTGCGCAGATAAAGAAAGTTTTTGTATTTTCAATCTATCAAAAAAAGCATGGCACTCAATAAACTAGCTCTTATACGGTATAAAACAATTGACCATTGCCTTCGTTTACGACATCGGAAATGGACCTTGGAAGATCTTATGGAAAAGGTTTCCGATGCACTCTATGAATTTGAAGGAATCAAAAATGGGATAAGTAAACGCACCATACAAGGTGATATTCAACTCATGCGTAGCAATAAGCTCGGCTACAATGCGCCTATTATCGTCTTGCACCGCAAATTCTACACCTATGAAGATCCCAACTATAGCATTAGCAATTCACCGATTTCCGTCGGTGACATGCAAAAAATGAAGGAGGCTGTAGAGGTACTTAAGCATGTGAGCGGTTTCTCCAGCTTTGATGAAATGAGCGATATTGTCGCACGACTTGAAGATAGCATCCATACAAAAAAGGACAATTCACCTTCTATTATACAAATGGAAAGCAACAATCTGCTAAAAGGCCTTTCTTTTATCAGCCCACTGCATCAAGCCATTCGTGAAAAAACGCCACTCCTGATCAGCTACCAATCGTTCAAAGCAATACAACAACAGGATCTCGTTTTCTCGCCCTATCTCCTAAAAGAATATCGTAATCGATGGTTTCTAATTGGTCAGCATAAAAAGAGTGAAGGATTGATGACACTAGCGCTCGATCGGATCAATGCTATCGAGGAAATGGGCAAAAATTCATACAGGGAATATACAGGGGTCGATTTCGAACGTTACTTTTCGGATGCTATAGGCGTAACGAAGACACAAAAGGACCGCGGGCACCGGGTGATATTGCAAGTCAATGCAAAAAATGCACCTTATGTAGCAACAAAACCCTTACATGCGTCACAGCAGATTTTAGACAAAAAGGAGGATGGCTCAATCTTAATTCGTATCGATGTTGTACTTAACTTTGAACTGGAAAGAGAAATTTTAGGTTTTGGCGAATCCATTAAAGTACTCTCCCCAAAAAAATTGCAAACGAGAATAAAACAGCGCTTGGCTGCTGCCACACAACTCTATGCGGAGAAATCTGTCGATTAAACGTCAAATTCAAGCCCTCTCGCTACCTCTCCAAAAATGCCTAAATATCTTGGGCGATGGCATAACCACTTGCCCAAGCCCATTGGAAATTATAGCCGCCAAGCCATCCCGTAATATCAACAGTCTCCCCTCCAAAATAAAGGCCTTCAACTTTTTTAGACATTAAGGTCTTGGGGTGTAGTTCTTCCGTTGAAACTCCTCCACGCATAACCTCAGCTTTATCATACCCCTTATCTCCCGCAGGTTTTACCTTGAAGCGATGGATAGTATCGACAATCATTTTCGCATCAGCTTTACTAAGTGAGGCAATTTTGGTATCCAATGCTAGAAATTTTCCAAGAGCATCGACCAATTTTCTACTGAAATAATCGTTTAACAATTGTGAAACAAGTCTTTTCCCGCCGTATTGCCGCTCCTGTTTAATCAGATTATCTAAATTAAAATTAGGCAGTAGATCAATCGTAATCTCCTGTCCAGGTCTCCAATAACTTGATATCTGAAGAATTGCAGGTCCGCTTACCCCCCAGTGCGTAAAGAGAATATTCTCTTCAAAAGACATTCCGGCAACAGACACTTTCGAGAACACCGAATTTCCAGCCAAAGAGCTATACCAATCAGCATCTTTTCCAGTTATTGTCAAAGGTACTAGTGCAGGCGCTGTACCGACGACATTTAAACCAAATTGTTTGGCTAGGCGTAATCCAAAGTCCGAAGCGCCGAGTTTTTGGACCGGAAGCCCACCGGAAGAAATAACAACTTTATGTGCATGATATCGGGACTCACCTTTTGCATTTTCTACCGTTACCATAAAGCCATTATCGTTTTTTTCTACAGATTTCACCAAGGTATTCAATGCAATATCCTGCCCTGTCTCGTATAAAATTTTTGAAAATACAGCAACGATATCTTTTGCTTTATTGGTCTCTGGAAACAACTGGCCCAGTGTTTTTTCCTGCCCTACAATACCATACTGTTCAAAAAATGTAATGGTATCGTCCACTGTCCATTGTTTGAATATACCATGTAAAAAATCTGGATTTTCAGAAATGAAATTAGCGGGACTATTACCGATATTTGTATAATTACAGCGTCCGCCTCCGGAAATCAAGATCTTCGCGCCGACCTTATCGTTTCGTTCAAGGACCAAGGTCTTCTTTCCAATCAGCCCTGCTTGGGCTGCACACATCAAACCACAGGCTCCCCCCCCAATAATGATAGCATCGTATAGTATACTCACAGCAACAATCTAATAAGCAATCAATGTATTTTCAACAGAAACAACTCTTCGTTCCAATTGACTCTGATATCCCAATTCAATAATTTTAATGACATCCCGTGCCTGCTCTGCCGATGCGATCAAGGTAGTTTTGCCCAATATACTATCCGCAACGTTCTGATAAAAATCAGGATAAGAACCTATTTCAGAAGGAACCATTTCTTCAATGTCATTCCCCTGTTCAACGATATTGAGCTTGCCGTATAGACTTGGGTCTTCTTGTCCCCAGGTTGGATCCTCATCAGGAAATTTGCCATCACGCAGTAAGGCTTCCTGTGGGTCGACACCATATTTTACAAAATTTCCGTTCATTCCAAAGACACGATAACGTGCTGTGGGTTCTTTTGCAAGCATAGAACCTTTCAGAGATACCCGTAAGTTATCGTAGTACAATAGGCAGTCGAAATTGTCAATGGTTTTCGCATGATCCCGTTGGACAGCCAAATCTGCAAAGACAGCATGCGGCTTTCCAAATAACTGCAAAGCCTGGTCGATGAGATGTGGCCCCAGGTCATAAAATATGCCCGAACCCGGTAAATTTTCCTCTCGCCATGCGTTAGGTCGCAAATAATTACGAAAACGATCAAACCTTGATTCCAAATTTACAATCCGTCCCAACCTTCCACTTTTGACCACTTTCTCCACTGTCCGATAGTCTGAGTTGAACCTTAAATTATGGTAGGGTGCCAAGACCAGATTTTTCTCCTTAGCCAGAGCGATAAGCTCATCGGCCTGCTCGACACTATTGGTAAAGGGTTTTTCTACGACAACGTGTTTTCCTGCTTCCAATGCACGTTTTGCGAAAGGATAATGCATTTCATTGGACGTTGCAATCACGACTAAATCAATGGTTGCATCATTAAAAATATCATCTGCAGACAAAGCAATTTCTGCCTGTGGATAGCGTTCCTTTAGCAAACTTTGCTGATCTGCTTTCCGAGCAGTCACTTTAACAAGAGCCAGTTCAGCTATCGAACGCATCACGGGAGCGTGAAAAACCTGACCTGAAATTCCAAAACCGATAAGTCCTACGCGAATTTTCTTCATAGTATTACATTCTTTCAGGTACACGAATACCCAATAAGTTCATTCCTTTGGCAATAACCTTTGCCGCAGAAGCCGAAAGGTGCAATCTAAAGTTTTTCACATCATGATCTTCCGCTTTCAAGATGGTTTCTTCATGATAGAATTTATTATAAAACTTGGCTACCTCATAGATATAATTTGCCAATTGTGCAGGACTGAACTCTTGCGCAGAAGCTTCAATAATCTCCGGAAATGCACCCAGTTGTTGAATTAAGTCACGTTCGTAAGAGGAAATCGTCGCCGGTACAGACACAGCACTATCAAAATCGAATTCAGCCTTACTTAAAACAGATTTGATACGAGCATGCGTGTATTGAATAAACGGTCCTGTATGACCTTGAAAATCGACAGATTCATTTGGATCAAACAACAGGCGTTTTTTAGGATCCACTTTCAATAGAAAATATTTCAGTGCGCCCATTCCAATCGTATCGTACAGAACGGCTTTTGATTCCTCGTCCAATCCTTCAGTCTTGCCAAGTTCCTCAGTACGTTCCTGAGCGGTCTTAAGCATCTCAGCCATTAAATCATCCGCGTCAACAACTGTTCCCTCCCGTGATTTCATTTTACCTGAAGGAAGATCGACCATCCCATACGATAAATGGAACAATCCGTCGGCCCAAGCTTTACCAAGTTTTTTTAAGATTAAGAACAATACCTTGAAATGGTAATCCTGTTCGTTACCGACAACATAAATAGAATCATTCATTTTGAATTCATCATATTTCAATTGTGCAGTCCCCAAATCTTGTGTAATATAGACAGAAGTACCGTCGCCACGAAGCACAAGCTTCTGATCCAATCCTTCGTCTGTTAGATCAATCCATACGGAGTTATCCTCTTTTTTAAAGAAAACCCCTTTATCTAAACCTTCCTGAATAATATCTTTACCCAGCAAGTATGTATTGGATTCATAATAATATTTATCGAAGTCGACGCCTAATTGTTTATAGGTCTTTTCAAACCCAGCGTACACCCAGCTGTTCATGGTTTTCCACAGTGAGATCACCTCTTCATTACCAGCTTCCCATTGTTGCAACATCGCTTGTGCCTCCTTCATCAAAGGTGCATTTTTCTTTGCCTCATCTTCGGTCTGCCCTTCAGCCTTCAATGTCTCGATTTCCTGTTTATATGCTTTGTCAAAGACAACGTAATATTTTCCGACAAGGTGGTCTCCTTTAAGTCCAGTAGACTCGGGAGTCTCACCGTTACCAAATTTTTGCCAAGCCAACATCGACTTACAAATATGGATACCGCGATCGTTCACCAAATTTGCTTTGATCACATCATAACCATAAGCTTTTAGGATTTCCGCAACAGAATATCCCAATAAATTATTACGGATATGCCCCAAATGCAGCGGTTTATTGGTATTTGGAGAAGAATATTCAACCATCAGTTTCTTTCCATTCGCAGGAAATACACCAAAGTCCTTCGCCGTTATGGTCTGATTCAACAACGTGATCCAGTAAGCATCGGAAAGAACAATATTCAAAAAGCCTTTTATCACATTGAAATCCGATATTTCAGCAATATGCTGTTGCAAATATGCACCGATTTCCTTTCCGGTTTGTTCCGGAGAAGATTTCGAAAAGCGCGTTACGGGAAAAGTTACGATTGTAATTTGTCCTTCAAACTCCTTTCGGGTAGCCTGTAAAGCAATTTGATTTTCTAAAATATCTGCATTGTAAAGCTCTTTTACTGCCTGTACAGTGACTTCAACAAGTCGCTTTTGAATAGAATTTGCCATTTAATGATTTTGTAATTTTTACAACTTCCTGATAGTGAATTGGAAATAAATAACATTCCTTATTTAGGTATTCACCATTAAAGTATATCTTTGCAAAAATAATAAAAAATGCAGAGCTATCAGGAATTTCTTGACTTAAGTGTTGGTTTTCCGCAAGACGGATTCGAAATCATCGACGACGAATTGTATTTCCACGATTTGAATTTAATGGAAATGATAGAAACGTACGGTACGCCGTTACGTTTTACCTATTTGCCTATCGTCAGCAAAAAAATTCAGCAAGCGAAAATCCTCTTTCAGACCGCAATTCTGAAACACAACTATCGCGGATCTTACAAATATTGTTATTGTACCAAATCGTCCCATTTCAAGCACATCGTAGAGGAAGCTTTGAAAAATGATATCCACCTGGAAACTTCATCTGCATTTGATATGCCGATGATCGATTCATTGGAAAGACAGGGCACAGTAACGAAAGACATTACAGTGATCTGTAATGGATTCAAAACCTACCAGTACAAACAATATATTGTCGATATGATCCACGACGGATATAAAAACATTATACCGGTACTGGATAACAAAGAGGAGTTTAACCTTTATGATGATGAAATCGAATTGGATGAGCCTTGTGCTTTAGGTATCCGTGTTGCTTCCGAGGAGCAGCCAGATTCTCAATTCTATACATCTCGCCTAGGGATTCGCCAAGAAGACGTCGTTGAATTCTATAACAACAAGATCGCCGACAATCCAAACTTTAAAGTAAAGTTACTTCACTTTTTCATTAATTCAGGTATCTCGGACACCCCGTATTACTGGAACGAATTAGAGAAATACGTTACTTTATATTGTAAATTCAAGAAAGTAAATCCGGATTTAGATACCCTAGATATCGGTGGTGGGATGCCATTTAAGGACTCACTGGTACACGACTTTGATTACGAGTATATGGTCAATGAGATTGTCAATCGTATCAAACAAATCTGTGCGCACCATGAGGTAATGGAACCAGATATTATTACTGAATTTGGCAAATATACTGTTGCTGAAGCATCAGGTATTCTCTATAAAGTTTTGGGACGCAAGCAACAAAACGATCGCGAACGTTGGTTTATGATTGACGGTTCATTCATTACAAATTTACCGGATGTATGGGCATTGAACCAAAAATATATTCTATTGCCGATCAATAACTGGGATTCAGAATATGAACGCGTCAATTTAGGTGGAATCACATGCGATGGACAGGATTACTACAATCAGGAGGCACACATGAACTCGGTATTTATGCCGAAGACCCGTAAGGTACAGTACTTGGGCTTCTTTCATACAGGAGCATATCAAGATGTATTAAGCGGATATGGTGGAATCCACCACTGCTTACTTCCTTCACCCAAACATGTGCTTGTACGCCGCAATAGAGATGAAACATTCAACTATGAGGTGTTTGGTGAGGAGCAAAACTCCAAACAAGTCATGAAATTATTAGGCTATCAATAAGATATTCTACAGGAGCAAAACCTCTTTTTAACTGCGGAATAAAATATCCTTGTAGAAAAAGAATGGTTTCAAGCCCATATAAAAAGGTCTCGATCTTAGGAACGAGACCTTTTTATTTTCAGTCGATCCTATGACTGACTAGCTGGATTAAATCAAATTCGAAAACCAAAGTCATAGACACAACCCGATATTCGTCACTGGAAACAACGACGGTAAGCCTTGAATTAAATTTAAAATAACACGGACTTTATCCGTACCTAATAGGGACTTCATAGGGACCTCATTCGGATGAATGCGTATAAAACACCTGCTAATTCCGATTAAGCTTATGCGGAAATTCGGATAATTTAGTATGCTGATCACCAATCTTTCCCGACTTACTGTACAAAGAAAGGCTAAGTTTTACGGGAGTAACCCTTATCCGATCTTCCAACTTATTACATCAAAACAAAAGCCCCTTAAAAGGGGCTTTTGTTTTATTTACGCACTACTGTTAATTTAGTGGAGAATAGCAATATGATAGTCGGTAATTTTTATTTTGCGACCCAAGCTTTAAAGAAATTAAGCACTTTTTCTTCATCATAACCCTTCCCTTTTTCCAGGCTGCCGCTCTCCTGTACATGCAACGTTTTTCCATTTCTATCCAAAACAATAAAAAATGGATAACCTAGTTTATTCCCTTCAGGAGCATACTTTTGAAACACAGCCTCATTTTTATTCTCTTTTGAATAATTGAGGTGATAATAGAGGAAATGACTCTTTAACAACTTGTCGACACTTGCCGTTTTATGGATATAATCATTAAACCTTAAACACCAGACACACCAATTCCCACCAGCCTGGATGATGATATTTTTCTTTTCTTTCTTTGCCTGAACCAATAGTTGATCAATATCATTCTGTGCATTAGCGTCTGGATTGTAAGGCTTTGAAACATCCTGAGCTGTAGCAAGCTGCTGTGAGAACGCTTTGGACTGTACGAGTACCGTCCCAAAAAACACGATAGCTCCACACAGTAATAATCTTATATTTCTCATCATAAATAAATTAAATAGTGATCTAAAATTACAAAATCATTTCCCCAAACCAAAACATAAGCAGCATATAATGGTTAAACATTATATAGCTATTGACCATGAAAAAAAAACACCCAAGATCACAACAGACCTTATTTCAGCGGGTTTATAAAAACGCGATTAAGTCGTACACACATCAGCTTAAGCGATCAGAATGCAGTCAATATTAAAGACAACTCTATTGTGGAGAAGTAAAAAACAACCTGTTGATACGCCATATCCTGTCACTGGCAAAAACTAGAAAGGCTTCCTTTTGCTAAAATAAAAACAAAACAAAACAAAAACAAACACCTTACCTTAACATAAATATTATTTAATTTCCTTTAAAATTCGACAAATATAGCATAACTTAGTATAAAGGAAGTAGTAAAACAAGTACAGAAGATTCACTACAAAAATCCAAAACGAAACAAAATGAAACACCAAGAATTCAAAAGGTCAAAACTGATCGAAAAAATAAGAGATACGAGCGCATGGGATGTTATCGTCATAGGTGGCGGCGCCAGCGGATTGGGTGTTGCATTAGATGCCTTAAGCCGAGGGTTCAGAACAATCTTGTTGGAGCAGGTTGATTTTGCAAAAGGAACTTCGAGCAAGGCAACGAAGCTTGTTCACGGCGGTGTACGTTACTTGGCTCAGGGCGACATCTCCCTGGTTAAAGAAGCACTTCACGAAAGAGGTCTACTTCAAAAAAACGCTCCCCATCTTGTCAAAAATCAATCCTTTATTATCCCCAATTACAGTTGGTTCGATGGCCCATTCTATACCATAGGAATGAAAATATATGACCTGCTGGCAGGTAAATTAAGTTTGGGAAAATCCATTCATATCAACAAAGAAGAAACCCTTAACCGCATAAGCACCGTTAGACCTAAAGGGCTATATGGCGGCGTGGTTTATCAAGACGGACAATTTGACGACTCAAGACTTGCGCTCAACGTTGCGCAAACCTGTATTCAAATGGGCGGCGTCGCGCTGAATTACGTAAGAGTCAATAACCTCACCAAAGACAGCGGTGGTCGAATAAATGGTGTCATCGCTAATGACACCGAAACGGGTGAAGTTTTCACCCTACAAGGCAAGGCTGTTATCAATGCTACAGGAATATTTGTCGATGACATCCTAAAAATGGACAGACCGGAAGCAAAACAAATGGTACGTCCCAGCCAAGGGGTCCACCTGGTATTTGACAAATCGTTTCTTCCTGGCGACGACGCCATTATGATCCCAAAAACGGATGATGGACGGGTCCTTTTCCTGGTACCCTGGCACAATCGGGTCATTGCGGGAACAACGGACACCCCTATAGACGAGCATAGCCTTGAACCGGTAGCTTTGGAGCAGGAGATCGATTTTATTCTGAAAACTGCGGGACGCTACCTGACAAAACAACCAACAAGAGCCGATGCATTAGCCGTATTCGCCGGCCTACGTCCGCTGGCAGCCCCTACAGGCAACTCCAACAAAACCAAAGAGATCTCACGAAGCCACAAGGTTATCGTCAGCGACTCCAAATTACTTACTTTAACGGGTGGAAAGTGGACAACATTCCGTCGAATGGGCCAAGATACCATCGACAAAGCGATAAAAATTGGTTGTTTGCCACAAAAAGAAAGCCGGTCTGCCAGTCAAAAGATTTATAGCGCCATTCCGACATCAGACAGAAGCAATCATATGTATATTTATGGCGCCGACCAAGATGCGATCAACGCATTGGCGCAAGAAAATCCGGAATGGAACGAAAAATTAATAGCACATCTTGAATTCAAAAAGGCTGAAGTTGTTTGGGCGGCACGCAATGAACTTGCCAGAACTGTGGAAGATGTCCTATCCCGTCGAGTACGGATACTATTTCTTGATGCGAAAGCTGCAATTGAAGCTGCTCCTGAAGTCGCAAAAATACTCGCACAGGAGCTGGAAAAAGATCAAGATTGGCAAAATGATCAAATAGCGCATTTTCAAAAAGTTGCAAAAAATTATATCTTAAAGTAATACAAAAAAATAACCAGCAATACTCAATTACTCAATTATGGAACAACAATACATCTTGGCAATGGATCAAGGCACCACTAGCTCCAGGGCTATAATTTTTGATAAGGACAGAAATATAGTCTCCGTTGCCCAGAAGGAATTTACACAAATATTCCCACAACCGGGATGGGTCGAACATGATCCACATGAAATCTGGTCAACGCAGGCAGGTGTCACAGCGGAAGCAACCACAAAGGCAGGATTAAACGGCAAAAATATTGCCGCCATTGGTATTACCAATCAACGCGAAACTGTGGTCGTTTGGGAAAAAGAAACAGGAAGGCCCATTTACAATGCCATTGTATGGCAAGATAAACGCACCGCAGATTATTGCGACGAGTTACGTAGCTCTGGAAAACATGAGCTAATCCAGGAGAAAACAGGTCTGATATTAGACCCCTATTTTTCTGCAACCAAAATAAAATGGATTCTGGATAACGTGGAGGGTGCACGGGAAAAAGCACAAAACGGAGAATTAATCTGTGGAACCATAGACACTTGGCTCGTCTGGAACCTCACGCGTGGCGATGCGCACATCACAGATGTAACGAACGCTTCCCGCACCTTACTCTTTAACATCCATAGCATGGAATGGGATAAGGAGCTACTCGAATTATTTGACATCCCCGCTGCCATGCTGCCCGAAGTAAAAGAAAGCAGTGAAATATATGGAGAATCCCGGACAACCATTTTTGCACACAAAGTCAAGATTGCAGGAATTGCCGGCGACCAGCAGGCAGCACTTTTCGGACAGCAATGTATTGAAAAAGGGATGGTCAAAAACACCTATGGTACAGGATGCTTTATGCTAATGAACATCGGTGATAAACCAATCCGTTCAAAGAATAACCTTTTAACTACTGTCGCCTGGAAAATCAACGGGAAAACAGAATATGCTTTGGAGGGAAGCATCTTTATCGGTGGCGCACTGGTCCAATGGCTACGCGACAACCTCAACATCATCTACAAATCGGCGGACGTAGAGCAATTAGCACTTACAGAGAAGGATAACGGCGGCGTCACATTCATCCCTACCTTTGCTGGACTGGGAGCGCCGTACTGGAATGCTCGTGCACAAGGGACGCTATTTGGCCTGACGCGTGCAACCACCAATGGGCATATAGCACGCGCCTCACTAGAGGCAATCTCCCTCCAGACACGTGATGTGCTGCAAGCAATGGAAGCGGATAGTGGCATACCGATCAAAGAGCTACGTGTAGACGGCGGCGCAACGGCAAATAACCTACTCATGCAGATTCAGGCCAATGTGCTTAACAGCAAAGTTGTACGCCCTAAAATCACAGAAACTACAGCTTTGGGGGCAGCATACCTCGCAGGGCTGGCCGTGGGATTCTGGAAAAATGAGGATGAGATATCAAAGTTTTGGGCACAGGATCGTATATTTGAACCCGAAGCAGAGCAAGAAGAGCAAACAAAAAAGATCATTAAGCTCTGGACCAAGGGTGTCAAAGCATTACAGTACTGGGCCGAAAACTAACCAACAAGCATGAACCATTATTTAGCAGAATTTATCGGCACAACCCTCCTCCTTCTTTTAGGCAATGGGGTTGTGGCCAACGTTATCTTGAAAGGAACAAAGGGAGAAAATGGAGGATGGATTGTAATCACCACCGCATGGGCACTTGCAGTCTATGTCGGTGTTGTATTTGCTGGCCCCTATACCGGAGCCCACCTCAATCCTGCGGTAACCATTGCCGTCGCTCTCAATCATGGTCTTCCCTGGATGGAAGTACCTGGCTATATTCTCGCGCAAATTGCCGGTGGTTTCTGTGGCGCCATGTTAACCTACATCATGCACAAAGACCATTTCGATGCAACAGCAGACCCAACCACCAAGCTTGGTGTTTTCGCTACGATACCCAACATCCGAAATACGTCAACAAATCTGGCAAGTGAAATCATTGGAACCTTTGTTTTGATTTTTGTTATTTTCTTCATAACAGGACAAGATGTGACCATCGACGGAAAAACAGCTCCTATTGGCATGGGCTCTCTTGGTGCTATACCCGTTGCATTTCTCGTATGGGCCATCGGCCTCTCGCTGGGTGGAACTACGGGATATGCCATCAATCCTGCCCGGGATTTGGGGCCGCGCTTATTTCATGCCCTTTGGCCTATCAAAGGGAAAGGAAGCTCCGACTGGTCTTATGCCTGGATTCCAATCCTAGGACCTATCTTGGGCGCTATTTTAGCCTTTGCACTTTATACCTGTATAAAACCGGCCTAATCAAGATCACTGTACCTACGAAATAAAGGGGGATTCAATAATTGAATCCCCCTTTATTTTGTTATCCACGCTTGTTGTTACCCACGTTTGGGTTTTCTATGACCGTATTCACGATCCCGATCAAACGTGTTCATATGACGTTCCTTTTTCACAGGATACACGTCATCAATTACAATCAGTATACCTTTTTCTTCTACCGTACCAAACTCGTCATTACGCGCAGTGCCAAATGATTTCATCGTAGGTGATAGGTTCATATACGTATTTATCAACGGTGGAATATTCTCACCCAACGCTCTCACATGACTATTTAACACCTTATATCCTTCTTTATAATCCAGTCCATCAAACACGCCTACAAAACGTTCGTAATCATTTTTGATTTCCAATTCCGGAAGAGGAAGCACCAATTTATCATGATCAGGAAAATAGTAATCCATAAAATAAAGCAACATATCCCGTGCATCTTTATTGTAATGTGGATACATGGTCACTTTACCAAAGAGGTATTTAATTTCAGGGTTAAGCATCACCAAAGCCCCTAAACCGTCCCAAAGATTGTCCAATGAAAAAATTCCTTTTCTATTGTCGATGGCCGGTTGGTATTTAGGTTGTACAAACGATCTTCCCAATTCTATGGTGTAAGGTAGATATTCGTTCGTGAACAATTCGGAAAACTGAAAATAATGTGCTGTTGATAAATTGGGTATACCATTTACTTCACCAGCCTCAGCACATTTGATTACCCTATAACCAGCAACCACTTCTTCATCTTCGGGATTCCATGCGATCAACTGATCGTAACAATCTTCGCATGTATCATTTTCATCGATATCAATTGAAAGTCCTGTACCTCCCCCTGCTCCACGAAAAGTCAACTCTCGCAAACGCCCAATTTCACGCATGACATTTGGCGAATTATGATAGTTGATTAAATATATCTCGTTATTTCCATTGTTGGTATATCGTAAGAAGACGTCTTTATTCAATTCGGTCTTCAATAATTCTCTATCAACTGGAGGTATAATTTCTTGCATAAATTCTATTTTTCTTGAGCCAATCCATAAACCCTTCTTTTCACTTCCTCAGCCCAAGTTTTTTCGTTTTTTGATTGATCAAACGCTGTATAAGGGATTCTTTCTCCTACTATAATATTGACGGTATGTCCGCGTTGGGCAAACATTTCATCAGGTAAATATAACATTTCAATGTTTACCTTGAGACCCAATTTCTGTCTAAGCCTTGCAAAATTATAAAAAAACTTAGAGTTTTTACCGTCAATCAACACCGGAATGACATCTTTTTTATATTTTTTTGATTTGCTAATAAAACTTTTTTTCCATTCGAGGTCTTCTATGTGGCCATCGTTTTGTTTTCTGGAAACCAAACCTGCAGGAAACACCAGTAGCGCATCGTCCGCTCCATAGGCCTCCTCAATCGCAGAGATCGCCTGTTTCCCTTGCCCCCCTAACTTATTGACACCGACAAACAAAGGCCTCAAATTACCTATATTTAAAAGAATATCATTAACCAAGAACTTCACATCGCGTCTATACTTACCTATAGCGTGCATAAATGCAATACCATCCAATCCTCCCAAAGGGTGATTGGACGCAAAAATAACCGGATCCGATACGGGAATATTTTCTGCCCCATACAAATTGACCTTGACATCCAGATCGTTGATCAATGCATCAACAAAATCCAAGCCTTGAAGATCTGCAAAGCGCGTCATAATATCATTTATCTCGTCTTCATGAATTGTCCTTTTTAAATAATTAAGTAAAAAAGACGGAATCCATTTAGCAAGCCCCGCATTTTTTTTGTGAATAACTTCACGTATATCAATAAACTTTTTACTCTCGCTTGTGATCATCAATCTTACTGTTCCAATTAAAAATACTTCTCCTCCATTTAGGCCCCGTTTTATGCCTATTCCAATTCGTTGACAAAAATAATAACAGAATGGTAATAAAAGTACAATTTTAAACTTTAAAATTGTACTTATTTGCAATTATGTAATCTTTCGCTGTTCTTCGTATTTTAGGTATTACAAGCAATCAATGAATTAAGCATAAATCTGATCTGTAAAATTTCTTTTCACCTACTTTTTTTATTAAGTTTGAGTATGCTAATAAGTCAATTTCTTTCAAATGCTGATTTCAGTATTCAAAATGCTGATTCAATACAACAAGCGCTAGAGAAGCTGCAAGATATGCTTTGTAAAGAATTAGTCGTTTTAAATGGTGACGACTATATTGGCCTGGTTAATGAAACCATCTTATTGGATGCGGAAGATGAAGATGCTCCCCTTTCATCCATAAAAATAAATACAGCCCCCATACAGCTGAAGTTTAATCAACACCCTTACGATGCCTTGGTGATGATAACTGTATATAATAGTACAATCATTCCTGTTTTAGATCAAGACAACAAATATATTGGTGTGTCAACGCAATTAGATATATTAAAGGCAATAAGTTCAATTCAATCGCAAAATGAATCTGGGGCTATTATTGTGTTGGCAATTGGCTTACATGATTTTTCACTTTCACAGATTGCGCACCTTGTTGAAAGTGACAATTGCAGAATACTTAATTGTGCGACCAAAATAAATTTGGAAAGTGACCATATTGAAGTTACCCTTAAAGTCGACAAGTCGAACATTAATGCATTACTGAATTCATTCCTAAGACACAACTATTTAGTTCTTGAAACCCATAATACCATAGCTGCATTTGACGACACTGCCGACCGTTATCAGCAGCTCATGAATTATATTAACATTTGATTAGGATTAGTTTTTTCTCATCTTTGCCCCATAAATTGAAAACAATATGAGAATCGCAATATATGGAAGAGAGTTTCAGCCCTCTGTTATACCACATGTGAAACACTTATTTGAATATCTTGTCGATAAAAATATTGAGATCTGGGTCTATGATCCATTTCATGAATTTCTGCTATCACAATTTGAATGTACCTTTAACTTCTCAACATACAATACCTACCAAGAAATCAAAGACGATATTGACATTATGTTGAGTCTGGGCGGAGATGGAACCATGTTATCTGCTGTTTCCCTGATTAAAGACTCCGGAATTCCAATTGCAGGTATAAACTTTGGACGCCTCGGTTTTTTAGCTTCTATCAATAAAAATGATTTTGAGGATGCCATCGACGATATACTGAACCAACGTTTTACGATACAGAAGCGCGTGTTGCTCTCTGTTGAATCTGAACAGGTTAATTTGTTTCAAGGCAATCACTATGCGCTCAATGATATTACCGTATTTCGTTATGACAGCTCGGCCATGATTACGGTCAATGCACGCATCAATGGCGAACTACTGAATTCATACTGGGCTGATGGACTAATTATCGCTACCCCCACCGGATCCACAGCTTATTCGTTGAGTTGCGGCGGACCTATTATTATGCCAGAAAGTGGCAATTTTGTCATTACCCCCATCTCTCCGCACAACCTCAATGTGAGACCCATTGTCATCTCCAATCAGTTTACTCTTGAATTGGAAATAGAGAGTCGAAGCAATCAATACATCCTTAGCTGTGATTCCAAAAACGAATCCATTGATACATCTGTAAAATTAACCATTAAACAGGCTCCATTTACTATTAATCTCATTAGGCTCCCGCATGAAAGCTTTTTCAGCACGCTGCGGGAAAAATTACTTTGGGGCATCGATGTCAGAAACTATTAGGCTATTAATAGCTTCGTACAGCCTCGCTTTGCATGAAGGAAAAGAGATAATCTGCTAGATGAAGATGCTTCAAACAATCTTTCTACATATTGTACTTCTGAATTTCCAATTAAAAATCGATATTTGGAAGAAATAAAGGAAGACGGAATAAGAATATCCATAATAGAAATCCAGGTGCAATAATTAATCAATGAAAAGTACGTTAAACAAACAATAATCATTGATAACAATACAAGAAACCAAAAATAGGTTTTAAAACGCCAAAATAGCATTTATGGCTAAGGTGTTAATTTTATTGAAAACAGCAAAAATGAGTTTTTTAGATCAGATAGATACTATTAAATTGCCACAGCATATCGCCATCATCATGGATGGCAATGGCCGTTGGGCAAAACAGAAGGGGAAACTTCGTGTATTTGGGCATCAAAATGGTGTAAAAGCAGTACGAGAAGCATTAGAAGGATGTGTAAAAGCCAATATTAAATTTCTGACACTTTATGCATTTTCTGCAGAAAACTGGAATCGACCTAAACTTGAGGTGATGGCACTGATGGAACTATTGGTTACTTCCCTTAAAAAAGAAATCAAAACTTTTCAGGAGAATGGCGTCCGCTTGAATGTTATTGGTGATATCACCAAATTACCCTCAAATGCACAAAGAAAGCTGCAGGAGACCATTGAAGCAACGAAAGAAAATACACACTGTACGTTGACATTAGCTTTGAGCTACAGCTCTCGACAAGAAATTGTGGACGCTGCTCGAAATCTAGCGCAACAAGTAAAAGACGGAAAACTCCATGCAGACGAAATTAACGATGAATTATTCGCTGCAAATCTCTATACACAAAACCTACCCGATCCTGACCTTCTGATACGTACCAGCGGAGAATTGAGAATAAGTAACTTCCTACTTTGGCAAATTGCCTATTCAGAATTATGCTTCCTAGATAAGATGTGGCCTGAGTTTACGAAAGAAGATTTATTTAAATCCATCGTCGATTATCAGCAACGCGAAAGAAGGTTTGGAAAAACAAGTGAACAGTTATAAAGATTTTATTAAATTTGACCACTGATTTGAAAAAAAGCAAGCTGGTTAAATTTTCTTAATTAACAAAAATTAACAAACGATTGGTGTACTTTAGCGCCAATAATTATAGATAAATGAAGCGTATACTACCCGTAATACTATTTTTTGGTCTCTCATCAATGCAGCTTGTCTACGGACAAGACAAAGGTGCGTTCAATTTAAATGACCCAGAAAAAATCAGCTATCTCAATCCTAAAAACTATGTAATTAGTGCTATTGATATAACTGGAACACAATTTTTAGATAAAAATGTATTAATTACGATCTCTAAATTGTCAGTAGGTCAATATTTGGAAGTTCCAAGTGAGGCGACTGCAAAAGTAGTGAAGGATATGATGGCTCAAGGCCTCTTTGATGATGTCGAATTATGGGCAGATAAAATTGAAGGTGAAAATATATTTTTGACCATCCGTGTAGTAGAACGTCCTCGTTTAACTCGTATTGATATCAACGGTCTAAGTAAAAGCCAGACCGAAGAAGTTCGCAAACGTTTAAATAGTAACACTGGTAAGATTGTCAACGAAAACTTGATGAACACCACACGTGCTACAATCCAACGGTTCTTAAAAGAAAAAGCTTTTTTATATCCGGAGATCACCCTAAAAACAGTGAAAGACTCGGCACAGGCTAATAATGAAATACTTATTGCCGATGTGGATAAAAAACATAAGGTAAGAGTCAAAAAAATGACTTTTACAGGGAATGAACATTTTTCTCAAAAAGAATTGAGAAAAATGGCCAAACCTATCAAGCAAAAAATGTGGTACCGTATTTTCGGTCCTGGAAAATTCAAGGAAGAAAAATACAAAGAAGGTAAAGAAAACCTAATCAAGAAAATGGCAGCCAAAGGCTATCGTGATGCGACGCTCTTGAAAGATACGGTTATTCGCGAGGGTGAAAAAAATGTGTTGGTTAATTTTGACATCTATGAAGGTCCTAAATATTATGTAGGTAATATTGTTTGGACAGGTAACGCGAAGTATTCTGACACCTTACTAAATAAAATTTTAGGTATCAAACGTGGTGATGTTTTTTCGGAAGAAAAATTAACAGCAAAATTGATGGGTCCTACAAAAAATAGTGATGACATCTCTTCAATCTATATGAACGATGGTTATCTTACGTTCTCAGTAGACCCCGAACAAACGCGTATTTATAACGATACCATCGATTTAAATTTACGTGTTTATGAAGGTGCTCAATATACCATCAATAACGTTATTGTTAAAGGTAATGATGTAACCAACGACCGTGTTGTATTACGTTCTATTTATACAAAACCTGGTCAAAAATTCTCAAAAGAACAAATTATGCGCAGTGTGCGTGAGATTGCGCAGTTGGGAAATTTTGATGAGCAAAAGACAAACCCAGTACCGACAAATCTAAATTATGCGGATGGTACAGTGGACATTGTTTATAATGTTACTGAAAAACCTTCGGATCAGGTTGAACTTTCGGGTGGTTATGGTGCCGGTCAGATCATCGGTACCTTAGGTTTAACATTTAACAACTTCTCTACCAGTAATTTCTTTGATAAAAGTTCCTGGAAACCGCTACCACGTGGAGATGGACAGAAGTTGAGTGTCCGTGGTCAAACTTCAGGTAAACGTTATCAATCGTATAGTTTCTCTTTCTCCGAGCCTTGGTTGGGTGGTAAAAAACCAATTTATTTTGGTTTGAGCGCCTATACTTCGAGTTCATCATATGGTGGATTTAACTACTATACTGGCGAGCAAATTGTTAAGGATTCCGAGTTGAATCGTATTTGGATGACTGGTATTACCGCCACATTAGGTAAGCGTTTGCAATGGCCAGACAACTGGTTCCAGGCAAACACCTCCTTGTCATTCCAACGTTATAAGCTTCAGAACTATGGAAATTACTTCCTATTTGATAATGGTACAGCTTATAACATCAACTTGACGCAAGAGTTTAGCCGTAATTCGATCGATGCTCCTATCTATCCTACTTCGGGTTCAAACATCAAATTCTCGGTGCAATTGACGCCTCCATATTCATTGTTTAACAACATTGATTATAAAAATGGTTCGGCTCAGGAACGCTACCGTTGGACAGAGTACCACAAATGGAAATTTGACTCGCAGTGGTATGCAAAAATTGCGGGAAAACTTGTTTTCAAAGCACAAGCTCAATTTGGTTTCTTGGGTAAATACTCCAGCAAAACTGAAATATCAACTTTCGAGCGTTTCAAAGTCGGTGGGGATGGTATGCAAGGGTTTGATTACCTACAAGGATCTGAAATTGTTGCGTTACGTGGTTATGCAAATGGTGTAATCATTCCTGAAGGAACACAAAATGTGAATGTGGCACGAAATTCAGGTAGTCCAATCTATACGAAATATCAAATGGAATTACGTCACCCGGTGATGTTAAATGATCAGGCAACAGTTTACGTATTGGCTTTCGCTGAAGCGGCAAATACCTGGAACAAGTTCACCGAATACAATCCATTTAAAGTACGTCGTTCTGCAGGTGTTGGTGCCCGTATCTTCTTACCTATCTTCGGTATGCTAGGAATAGATTACGGCCATGCATTCGACCCTATCCCGGGTTTACCAAGCAGTACATGGAAACAAAACTTTACATTTAGTATCATGCAAAATATGGGTGGATTCTAATCTTTGTTGATCCAATCCTGTCGAAATAAAATAAAAAGCTATCGCAAGAAATTGTAGATAGCTTTTTTGTTTTAAGATTATTTTCCAGTAAATCATGCATTTTTCTTTCATGTCCACCCGATGGGATTAAATGCGAAATCACCCTATATATCTTATAAATTTTCTTATATTGAGTACGGTTATGATCCCCGAGAAAAGAAGCCATAAACAGCACTCAGGCAACTAGCATTGGAGCATTCTTCAACAAGTTAAATAGTGTTAAACCCGAGAAATATCTGTTAGATTGCTTCTTTTTTCTTATTTTTGAGCCGTAAATTTACGTAGAGCGATTTTCTCGAATTAAACTTTTGGGATTATCCGAAGTCATAAGGTAAATTAGTGTTAAATAATAAAAAGTATAGTCTATAAAAACTTACAGGAAATATGAAAAAAATATTGTTAGTTATAGCTTTTGTAGTCGTGAGTGCTACAGCGACATTTGCCCAACAACTTGCATATGCTGATTCAGAATATATCCTAAAACATATCCCTGAATATACGACTGCACAGAAACAGTTAGATGACCTATCTAAGCAATGGCAGGAAGAAGTGGATCAGAAATATGCTGAGATTGAAAAACTATATCAGGCTTATCAAAAGGACCAGGTTTTATTAAATGAAGATATGCGTCGTCGCCGTGAGGATGAAATCGTGACAAGAGAAAAAGAAGTAAAAGACTATCAAAAGCAAAAGTTTGGATTTGAAGGTGACCTCTTTAAAAGACGGACTCAATTGATGAAGCCTATTCAAGACCGTGTAGCAAAAGCTATCCAAGATGTTGCTTCTGCTCAGGGAATTGATTTTATTATGGACAAGGGCAATGAGTCTACTTTTCTCTATGCCAATCCCAAATTGAATAAAAGTAATGATGTCATTACAAAATTAGGATATAAACCCAATCCGAGTCTTGCAAACTAAGCGGGAGTTTATTATCATTGTGGACACAAATAGTAATAGTAGTAATTAATTAGAAAACTAAAAGATTGCCATAAAGATGGCTCATTAGATTAAAATGAAAAGCATGAAAAATTTATTAAAGGGTGCGGTTGCTTTAGTGGCAGTATTTTTCTCAACTCAATTCGCAAATGCGCAGCAAAAAATTGGTCATATCAATTTTGCTGAAATTATTCAGTCTACATCTGAATTTAAAGCAGCTGAAGGGCAGTTGAAAACATTGAGCGATGGTAAAACCAAAGAAATTCAAGATATGGTTACCATCTATCAAACAAAACAAAAAGATGCAAACGATAAATTGCGTAACAGAAGTGAAGCAAATAAAGAAACTGTTGATCCAGAAATCAACAAAATAGGTCAAGAGTTACAAGATATCCAAGCGCGTATTCAAACAGCACAACAAACCGCTCAAGATGAATTAGGTAAAAAAGAAGAAGAATTAATTGCACCTATACACAAAAAAGTTGGTGAAGCTGTAAATGCTGTTTCTAAAGAAAAAGGCATGGCTTATGTATTTGATATTTCTAGTACAAATATTCCTTATTTCCAAGGTGGAGAAGACTTAACTGCTGCAGTAAAAACGAAATTAGGTATTTCAGCTACAGCTACTCCTGCTGCTCCAGCAAGAAAATAAGCTAGTATACAAGGCAATAAAAAAGGGATTATCGCTATCGATAATCCCTTTTTTATTGCCTATCTATTTTCCCAATGGCAAGTGAATAGCAATCAGCGTACAGCGCCGACAGCACCAAATACGCTCCAGTTCTACAGCCAAAAGAATAAGGGAAACTCAAAAGCTTATCGAATCAGTCAAATTATAGTGTAAATAAAAATCTGCTGCTTGATTTTCTTGCATTTACCAGCTAAATTGTAGATATTGGTTCGGAAAACAAACATATCTACCCTAATGAAAACTTCATGGTCCCAAATTTGTTCATTAACTGACGAATATAAGGTACCCAGGAAAGCTTCGTCGTTAAAATGATTTTATTCGCATGAAAAAGAAAGTAATTGAGGATAATCCTAAAAAAGAAAGAAAGGTAACTTCCGGTCCTATTCGCGACAAGGAACGCACCAAGGCGCGAATGATCGCTGCTGTCGGAAAGGTAATTCAGAAAAAAGGATACCATGCATTGAATGGGCCTAATATTGCTTTGGAATGTGGACTGAACAAAGCATTAATATGGAATTATTTTGGCGGTCTCGATCAACTGGTGGAAGCTTACCTAACACAAAAAGATTTCTGGCAAATCGGAGACAAGGGCGTATTGGAACAAATGATCACAAACCCGGGCTCCATCAGTATCTCCTTGATAGAAGAATTGCTTAAATCTCAATTTAACACCTTTTTGAAGGATAAGACGAAGCAAAAAGTTATTCATTGGGGACTGGGCGAAAAAACAAAAGCGCTTAAAAATATAGCCGACAGAAGAGAATTGCTCGGCGAAGAACTATTTAAACATGTCGATTCAAAATTCGAAAACTCCGAAAACGACCTTAGAGCGACATTAGCGATTTTAGTCAGTTCAATTTATTATTTGAGCCTTCAGGCAAAATCTACAGGTAGTACATTTTGCGGTATTGATGTAAATACCGAAGCAGGAAAAGAACGAATTCAGAAAACGATGCGTAAAATATTAGAACAGACATTTTCTGATGTTGAGCTGTAGTCTACTCAGATACAACTAGAGAAAACGTCCAAGAAGAAATAATTCCTTCTTGGACGTTTTTCATTACAGCCTAAATTCACCATTAAAAATTTCCAATAATTTATTAAGACCGTTGCAAAAGTGTTTGGTTTTTATTTTATTGATATTCAAGTTTTTAATTTGTTTCTTGTTGATTTTCGTTATATTTAAGGTATGGAAAAGACAGAAAAAGTTAGCTTTGTTGATTACATGGTTCAAAGACGGAAAATCAAGCAGGAATTCTTCGATCAGATCAATACATTGGTAAATTGGCATCCGATTTCAAATATTATCAACAAGCATTACCACAAAGGGGAAAGCAAAATGGGACGCCCTAGTTATTCTGGTCTTGTCCTCTTCAAAATGACACTTCTACAGACCTGGTATGGTCTGAGTGACTACGAAGTAGAAGACCGTATAAACGACAGTATCTCCTTTAGTCGCTTTGTTGGCATCAGTTTGGACGATTCGGTTCCCGATCACAGTGTTATTAGCCGTTTTCGCAGCTCGCTGACAGAAAAGGGTGTTTATGAGAATCTATTCAAGGAGCTGAACAAGCAGTTGAATAAACATAAAATATTGGTAAAACGTGGAGCTATCGTTGATGCCAGTATTGTTGATTCTCCGCTAAAACCAAAAGGCAAAGTTATTTACGAGATCGAAAGTGACCGTAGTGAACATCCTCGCGAAGATTCTGAGCTGGATAAAGAGAATAGTGAACAGTTATTGATCCAACAAGAGAGCCCGGGTGTTGACCATGAAGCTCGTTGGATAAAGAAGGCTGGGAAAACACGTTATGGCTATAAAAAGCATTATGTCACCGATACAGAAGGCCTGGTTCTGGGCGTGGTAACCACTCCAGCAAATGTAAATGAAATTGCCAATCTTCAACAGGTAATATCTTCGGCTGACCTTCCAAAGGGCATCCATATCTATGCTGACAAGGGATATCGTTCCTCTAAAAATGAGGAATTGATCAAATCAGGAAAGCTAAAAAGCAGGATCTTGCATAAGGCAAAGAAAGGAACAGCGTTAACCGAAAGAGAGAAGTTAAGAAACAAACTGATCGGCAAGATCAGGTTCAAAGTTGAACGGACCTTCGGGAGCATCCGGCGATGGTTCAACTCAAGCTGTGCAAGGTATAAGGGGATCGCCAAAATGCATACACAAAATCTAATGGAAGCCATGGCGTACAATCTTTACAGATCACCTGGGATACTTGTGTCCAATGCAATAAAAAACACAAATTAAGCAGTTGAAAAGGCCTCAAAAAGAGGATTTTTCAAGAAAACGCAACTAGATTTCCGAATCCAAATCGGAAAAAACTGCAAAAAAAAGCAAAAATAACCGATCAGAAAATATCAACATTATTTTGCAACGGTCTTTTATCGTGTTAGGTCCTCATTTTTGATTTATTTTTACTATGTTAGCATAACAAAATAATATAGTATATTTGTTTATAACCAAGATACAAGCATATGATAGGTCAACTAATATTTGCGGTTTGTTTCGCTGTAGCATTGTTTCTTTTTAGCAAAAATGCACAACAGATTTATCGTAATATCAAGCTAGGCAGACCGGCAGATCGTTCGGACAGATCCGCGGAGCGTTGGAAAATGATGTTCCTCGTCGCCTTTGGTCAAAAGAAAATGTTTAAGCGTATTTTCCCCGCAGTCCTACATTTATTTGTATACCTTGGATTTGTCATCATCAATATTGAGATGTTGGAGATTGTCATCGACGGGCTTTTTGGTACACATCGTATCTTTTCATTTCTAGGGAGTTTTTATAATTTCCTGATTGGGGCATTTGAATGGCTCGCGCTGGGTGTACTGGTATCCTGTCTCATCTTTTTATTTCGGAGAAATATTGCTAAAGTAGCTCGCTTAAATAGCGCGGAATTGAAACATTGGCCCAAGACGGATGCAAATATTATTTTAATCACAGAGATTCTTTTAATGTCGGCTTTCCTGCTGATGAACGCTTCTGATCTTAAATTGCAACTCTATGGCTTTGCACATTTTAAATCGGCAGGTTCCTTTCCAGTAAGCCATTATCTTCTTCCATACCTTCCTACTTCGACGGAGGCCTTATTTTTAATAGAGCGGTCTTGTTGGTGGTTTCATATCCTAGGTGTACTTGCCTTCTTAAACTACCTCCCCTATTCCAAGCACCTGCATATTATTTTGGCTTTTCCGAACACCTATTTTTCTAATCTGAACGCAAAAGGCAAACTATCCAATATGCCAGCTGTGACCAATGAGGTTAAGGCAATGCTTGATCCGAGTTTCACCCCGCCTCCAGCAGATGCAAATGCACGCTTTGGAGCCAAAGATGTCCAGGATTTAACCTGGAAGAGCTTATTGGATGCATATACCTGTACTGAATGTGGACGTTGTACATCTTCCTGCCCCGCAAATATAACGGGAAAGCTGCTGTCCCCACGAAAAATCATGATGGATACACGGGATCGACTCACTGAAGTCGGTACGAATATCAAAACAAATGGAAGCTTTCAGGATGACGGAAAATCTCTCATTGACACTTACATCAGTCGAGAAGAGTTATGGGCCTGTACAAGCTGTAATGCATGTGTAGAACAATGCCCGGTCAATATTAATCCTTTGGATATTATTATTGAGCTACGCCGCTTTGCTGTTATGGAAGAATCACAAGCTCCTGCGAGTATTAACAATATGTTTGGAAATATTGAGAACAATGGTGCCCCATGGAAATATGCGCAATTGGACCGCGCCAATTGGACTCAACAACAATAGTTTTATGATGGAAAATGAATTAAAAGTTCCCACAGTTGCAGAACTGTTGGCCAAAGGAGAAACTCCTGATATACTATTTTGGGTAGGTTGTGCAGGGAGTTTTGACGAACGTGCACAGAAAATTACGCGCGATATCTGCAGAATATTACAACATGTCGGTTTAAAATATGCCATCTTAGGTACAGAAGAAAGTTGTACAGGTGATCCTGCCAAAAGAAGTGGAAACGAATTTCTATTTCAAATGCAGGCCATGATGAACATCGAAGTACTCAATGGCTATGAAATCAAAAAAATAGTAACGGCTTGCCCACACTGTTTCAATACCTTGAAAAATGAGTATCCATCCCTAGGTGGTAACTATGAGGTCATTCATCATACACAATTGATCCAAAACCTGATCGATGAAGGAAAATTAAAACCAGCGGATAACAACGTATTCAAAGGAAAGAAGATAACCTATCATGATCCCTGTTATCTTGGCCGTGCAAATGAGGTCTATGAGGCACCGAGAAAAGTATTGGAAAGCTTGGATGCCCAGTTGATCGAACTGAAACGTTGTAAGAGCAATGGACTTTGCTGCGGTGCTGGGGGCGGACAAATGTTCAAAGAACCAGAGCCCGGAGCAAAAGACATTAACATCGAACGTATCGAAGAAGTCATCGATGCAAAGCCTCAAGTTGTCGCTGCAGCATGTCCTTTCTGTATGACGATGTTAAAAGATGGCGTAAAAATAAAAGAAAAAGAATCAGAGATTGAGGTGTTGGACATTGCGGAAATAACTGCCCGAGCAAATCAATTGTAAATTACATTAATTACGAAATAAAAGAGGCCCGATCATACGATCGGGCCTTTTGTGTAGGGAGAAGAATATCTCCTGTCCACGCTTAAATTAGGGGAATCCCAAAGCCGGTTAAAATATAGGGGATTCCCCCGAATCGAAGATCAGCGCTGTATTTATGCTGATCAAACAACTCTAACATCTAGCCATAACAAAGGTATCACCTCTAATTCGATTGATTGTTGTTCATTTCTTCTAAAATGTTGTTCAAAAATTAACCATTGAAAAAAAATGATATTTATTTCCAGCCATTCAACTAAGTAACGAACCTAAAAGCATCTTTCTCGTCGCGTTAGATAGTACGTGCTTTATCTCATAAGTGGTCATTCGATAGCTCATTACAATAGATTTATAATTCTGTCCGCCTTTTCTTTACCATTAAGCCTATAAGTTGTAAGAGCAATGGACTTTGCTGTGGTGCTGGGGGCGGACAAATGTTCAAAGAACCAGAGCCCGGAGCAAAAGACATTAACATCGAACGTATCGAAGAAGTCATCGATGCAAAGCCTCAAGTTGTCGCTGCAGCATGTCCTTTCTCTGTATGACGATGTTAAAAGATGGCGTAAAAATAAAAGAAAAAGAATCAGAGATTGAGGTGTTGGACATTGCGGAAATAACTGCCCGAGCAAATCAATTGTAAATTACATTAATTACGAAATAAAAGAGGCCCGATCATACGATCGGGCCTTTTGTGTAGGGAGAAGAATATCTCCTGTCCACGCTTAAATTAGGGGAATCCCAAAGCCGGTTAAAATATAGGGGATTCCCCCGAATCGAAGATCAGCGCTGTATTTATGCTGATCAAACAACTCTAACATCTAGCCATAACAAAGGTATCACCTCTAATTCGATTGATTGTTGTTCATTTCTTCTAAAATGTTGTTCAAAAATTAACCATTGAAAAAAAATGATATTTATTTCCAGCCATTCAACTAAGTAACGAACCTAAAAGCATCTTTCTCGTCGCGTTAGATAGTACGTGCTTTATCTCATAAGTGGTCATTCGATAGCTCATTACAATAGATTTATAATTCTGTCCGCCTTTTCTTTACCATTAAGCCTATAAGTTGTAAGAGCAATGGACTTTGCTGTGGTGCTGGGGGCGGACAAATGTTCAAAGAACCAGAGCCCGGAGCAAAAGACATTAACATCGAACGTATCGAAGAAGTCATCGATGCAAAGCCTCAAGTTGTCGCTGCAGCATGTCCTTTCTCTGTATGACGATGTTAAAAGATGGCGTAAAAATAAAAGAAAAAGAATCAGAGATTGAGGTGTTGGACATTGCGGAAATAACTGCCCGAGCAAATCAATTGTAAATTACATTAATTACGAAATAAAAGAGGCCCGATCATACGATCGGGCCTTTTGTGTAGGGAGAAGAATATCTCCTGTCCACGCTTAAATTAGGGGAATCCCAAAGCCGGTTAAAATATAGGGGATTCCCCCGAATCGAAGATCAGCGCTGTATTTATGCTGATCAAACAACTCTAACATCTAGCCATAACAAAGGTATCACCTCTAATTCGATTGATTGTTGTTCATTTCTTCTAAAATGTTGTTCAAAAATTAACCATTGAAAAAAAATGATATTTATTTCCAGCCATTCAACTAAGTAACGAACCTAAAAGCATCTTTCTCGTCGCGTTAGATAGTACGTGCTTTATCTCATAAGTGGTCATTCGATAGCTCATTACAATAGATTTATAATTCTGTCCGCCTTTTCTTTACCATTAAGCCTATAAGTTGTAAGAGCAATGGACTTTGCTGTGGTGTTGGGCGCGGACAAATATTCAAAGAACCAGAGCCTAGAGCAAAAGACATTAACATCGAACATATCGAAGAAGTCATCGATGCACAGCCTCAAGTTGTCGCTGCAGCATGTCCTTTCTCTGTATGACGATGTTAAAAGATGGCGTGAAAGTAAAAGAATCTGAGATTGAAGTGTGGACATTGCGGAAATAACTGCCCGAGCAAATCAATTGTAAATTACATTAATTACGAAATAAAAGAGGCCCGATCATACGATCGGGCCTTTTGTGTAGGGAGAAGAATATCTCCTGTCCACGCTTAAATTAGGGGAATCCCAAAGCCGGTTAAAATATAGGGGATTCCCCCGAATCGAAGATCAGCGCTGTATTTATGCTGATCAAACAACTCTAACATCTAGCCATAACAAAGGTATCACCTCTAATTCGATTGATTGTTGTTCATTTCTTCTAAAATGTTGTTCAAAAATTAACCATTGAAAAAAAATGATATTTAGGCCCTTTTCCCAGTGGACGCATATCAACACCATTATGCTGCGCGCTGATATAGCTGCCACGGGAATAGATATCTGGAGATATACGATTATGCCGTTCCTCCCGAAATGTACCACTGCAGTTTCGGGTAGCACTTTCATTGAGGTTGAGTACCACCTGATCCCTAAAAATCTCGCTGTTCACCACTTGAATATGCTGTGGTATATTTAACAATGAGGCTTCTAGCCGCATTGCTTCTGACAGTTGTTTCGGATTATATCTTTTGTAATACTTCGAACTAATTTCGACTTCGTCAATTCTGAACGATTTCATAGTATCCTGAGATACTGTTTGAGCAATAAGCCCAAACAGAGAAACGATAAAAATACAGGCTAAAAAAACCGAGATTGTAACATATGGAGGAATAAGAAATTCTGTTACAAATCTCTAAATCGAAATTAAAAAGCGATAAGAATGCTATTAGTCAGAAATAAGAGCAGGATTAAGATGATATAAAAATTTACCGAAGCCCTAAATTTCATCCTTCTCAATCCATTTTGGAACCAGTGGTGCTTCATACTGTTGCATTTTCTCGATCAGCTCTTCAATCGTATCAGCGACCAATAACATTGCTCTATTTTCCTGCTTAAGAAGCCCTTCTTCGACCATGTGATCAATAAATTGAATTAGATGATTATAAAATCCATTGATGTTTAATAAACCAACTGGCTTTTTATGTAAACCCAATTGAGCCCATGTAATCATTTCAAAAAGTTCTTCCAATGTACCAAAACCGCCCGGCAGTGCAATAACCCCTTCGGCGTAATCGCTCATAATTCGTTTACGATCATGCATGGTATCTACAGTAATCAGTTTTGTTACACCCCTATGCTCTCTTTCTTTCGAATTCAAAAAATCGGGAATCACACCTATTACTTCACCTCCGTGCGCAAGAGCTCCATTCGCAACAGCCCCCATTAGGCCAACCCTTCCGCCGCCATAAACCAAACGGATACCGTATTCAGCCAAAACCTTTCCCACATAGGAGGCTTGCTCTTCATACACGGCCGAATTCCCTAAACTGGAAGCACAAAAAATAACAATACTATTAATTTTATTCATATACAAGTATAGCTAAAAATAAACGGATCAGCTCTTTTTTATTGCGATCTTATCAGCAGGCCAGGATTTTACCTTCCTAAACACAAAATAAGCAAAACTCTAATTATCAAATAAATACAACTTAAAACTATTCATCATTTTTCTCTTGCATAGATAAATGTAAAAAAAACACTTAAAATAAATAACACATTTAATATCTTTGATTTACCGGTCTTTTTTATACATAACGGCTAACCAGACAAGCTCATCAGATCTTGTTAATAACAAATGATAATTTCAGTCCATATGATCTTCAAAAACAAATTTTTGCACAGTGCTCTCTTAAGCTTATTTTGTCTGGCGCTATCTGCTCAAACAACTCCTCAATTAAATTATTTCGATTTAAGAGAGGTAAGGTTGTTACCTGGAGTTTTTAAACATGCTGAAGACCTGGATATCACTTATTTATTGGAAATGGATCCGGACCGATTGTTGGCTCCATTTTTACGCGAAGCCAATTTACCGCTTAAAAAAGACTCTTATACCAATTGGGAAAATACAGGACTAGATGGCCATATCGGAGGTCATTATCTATCTGCGCTGGCTCATATGTATGCCGCTACAGGAGATCTTCGCATCAAGGAACGCCTGGATTACATGCTGGTCAACTTGAAACGTTGTCAGGAAGCAAATGGAAACGGATACATTGGCGGGGTGCCTGGGGGTAAAATTAGTTGGACAGAGATTCAACAAGGCCGGATCAACGCCGGTAGCTTTAACTTGAATGGAAAATGGGTACCGCTATATAATATACACAAAACCTATGCTGGCCTGCGAGATGCCTACTTGTTGACAGGCAATGAATCTGCGAAAGACATGCTTATTCAGATGACTGATTGGGCGCTTAAGTTGGTTGGTCAACTTTCCGAAGCTCAAATACAGGAGATGTTACGAAGTGAACACGGTGGACTGAACGAAACCTTTGCTGATGTCGCTGCAATTACCCAAAACCCAACTTATCTCGAGCTGGCTCGTAAATTTAGTCATCAATCCATACTTGAGCCCTTATTAGCGCATCAAGATCATTTAACAGGATTGCACGCAAATACACAAATTCCAAAAGTTCTCGGTTTTAAACGCATCGCTGACCTTTCCCACAACGAAAAATGGGCTGAGGCTGTTCGGTACTTTTGGGACAATGTCGTTGAGCAACGCTCGATTGCTATTGGTGGAAATAGTGTGAGTGAGCATTTTAACCCTACGGACGATTTTTCAAAGATGTTATATAGCATTGAGGGACCTGAAACCTGCAATACGTACAATATGTTACGGCTCACAAAAATGCTCTACCAAACTGATCCGCAAGGAAAATACCTCGATTTTTATGAACGTGCTCTTTACAACCACATCTTATCGACACAACATCCCGAACATGGTGGATTAGTTTATTTCACACAAATCCGTCCGGGGCATTATCGCGTTTATTCACAAACACAGACAAGTATGTGGTGCTGCGTTGGATCAGGGATGGAAAACCACGCCAAATATGGTGAAATGATCTATGCACAACGCAACAATGACTTGTTCGTCAATTTGTTTATTCCTTCACGCTTGGACTGGAAAGAGAAAAACATGGAAGTTATTCAAGAAACGAACTTTCCGAAAGAAGCCAATACAAGCATCCGAATCAACCCCAAAAAACCGACTTCATTCAGCTTGTTTATTCGTAAACCCAACTGGCTGACAGCAGCTCCGCATGTATTGATCAATGGAAAGCCTTACCACAATTTCAGTTCAACGAATGATCATATCCAAATCAAACGTACATGGCGAAAGGGGGATATCGTCAGTCTTGAATTGCCTATGGGGATACATACTGAGCAGTTGCCTGATAAAAGCAATTATTATAGTATTTTATATGGACCTCTTGTTTTGGGTGCCCGTAGTGGACAGGAAGATCTTTTGGGACTTCAGGCCGATGACAGCCGAATGGGGCACATTGCATCGGGAAAACAAATCCCTTTACGTGATCTCCCAATTCTTAAAGCTGAGCCGAACAATATTCCGGCACTTGTAAAACCAATAGCATCCAAGCCCTTACATTTTACGCTCTCAGATCTTTATTTGGAAAAAAAAGGTATTCAAATGGAACTAGAACCCTTTTTCGGTATTCATGATTCCCGTTATATGATCTATTGGCCTCAAGCAACAGAAAAGGAACTACAGGCGTTACAGGAGAAAATGAACAGTGATGAAATAGAAAGCTTGGCGCTAGCTGCCAAAACAGTCGATAAGGTTGTCGCTGGAGAGCAACAACCGGAATCAGATCACTTTTTTCGCGAGCAAAATAGCAATGCTGGGGCATTCGGCGATACACGCTGGCGCGATACAAAAGACTGGTTTAGTTATGTGATGAAAATAACGCCCGAGACCCAACTGATAGCAATCAAATTGCTGGCAGACAACTCATCAAGGATAACGGAGGTTATGGTCGATGGTAAAACCATTAGCACACTGGAAGACAAGGATGAGAAGTCAACCATTAAAACAATACGTATACAGCTTCCCAATGATGGTATAGGGAAAACCAAAATAGAACTAAAAATTAAGGCCGGGGCAGGATCCACAAGTCACAAGATCCTAGAAATCCGGACTCTTCGTCCTGACTAATGGAAACTTTCTCAAAGTTTCCATTAGTCAGGAGTGATTCACTTAGTCTTGATTAACTGTGTTAATCAAGAACAATTCAGTTAGTCAGAAGAGCGCAGTTGTTTTATTTTCCGATTAAAACAACTGCGCCATCCGGTTGCAATGTCAATTTGATGGTCTTTGTTTTGGAAAGTCGAATTTGTTTCTGTGTTGATTCCCGGGCGATGTTATCGTCGATTAGCTGTACCGCATCCGTACTCAACATGGGCAAATTCACCGATACCGTCTTTTCTTTGCCCTCGGCATTTATACCCGCTATATACCATGTATCACTCTTTCTCCGGGCAAGTATGACATATTTACCTGGATAACCATCAATAAAAATTGTTTCATCCCAGGTTGTAGGTACCTGTTTCATAAAATCAATCACATGGGCTGGCATTTCCTGTAAATTATTGGGTGTCAACCCAAAATTTTGCACTGGAGTCTGAAATAAAATCGCAGTTGCCAATTGAAATGTTTCTGTCGTTTTGCGAATAGTACCACCGTTATTCTCACGGTTATGACGTTTGTTCAACAAAACCGGACCAAAATCCATTGCCGCCACGGCGTTGCGAATAAATGGATGTAAAGTCGCATTAAAGGCCTCCGTATCATTTGCATGTTGTGTGAAAATCAAGTTTTCGGAGGCCAATACAGCTTCACTACCCACGAAATTCGGATACATACGCTCCCAACCCCGCGGTAAAGTACATCCATGAAATATAACTGTTAATCCATAATCATTTGCATCCGAAAGAATATCTTCGTAAAGCTTAAGTGTTTCCTGTTTATCACCTCCAAAAAAATCAACTTTGATTCCTTTAATGCCCACACGCTGCATCCATTGCATCTCGGCTTTACGTGCGATCGAAGTATTCATTTTATTTTTTGGTGTTTGCGGTGCGTCGTTCCAGAATCCGTTCGAATTATACCACAGGCAAATACCTACGCCCCGCTCCTTTCCATAAGCCACCAATTGTTCAATTTTTTCGTGGCCGATCTTTGTATCCCACCAATTGTCGATCAATACAAATTCATAACCCATTGAAGCTGACAGATCAATAAACTTCTTTTGGTCTTCAAAATTAATACTACCATCCTGCCATTCCAGCCAACTCCACGTTGCCCGTCCGAATTCGTATTTCTTCGACGCCGGATATTGCGGCTCAACAACATCGAAAGGAATGGTCGTCTCCACAATGGGTTTTAGATTGCGCCCGATAGTCAGTGTACGCCAAGGTGTATAACCGGGTAATGAAATTGTGGGAGCTGCACGTCCAATGCCATTGTTCTCCCTTTCTTCCGGGAAAGCAATACTATAAAGACCATCCTTGGTGCCTTCGCTTAACTTGGATGCACAATAAGCACTTGATACACCCGTTTCCGAAACAAGTACCCATCCACGATCCCCAACATGAAAGAGTGCAGGAAAAGTATATCCAACACCATACTTCGAAGGTATCCCTAAAGCCTGATCTGCCTGATACTCCTCTTCGTAACTTGGCTTTGTTTTCATCCAACCTATCATCGGGGAAGCTTGAGCTGTTAAAAATGTTGTTGTAATGAGTGGAAATTTAAAGCCACTCTCCTCCTTTATTAATGCAAAATTGGCCGGCTCGCCTACCTGAGGCACATAATATCGGAAGGCAATATTGTTGTTACTAACACGGAAAGTAACCTCAATCTGTTGCTTTGAAGCATTCTCCAACAAATAACGCAATTCATTCGCTTTATACGCTACCTGACTGCGTTTGATTTTTGATTCGTTATAATTGCTCGAAATTTCAGCTCTTTTTTCTGCTATTGGATGCAAATTATCACTTAAATTTATCGTCTTGCTTTGGAGCCCAAGCGGAGAAGCTTCCAACATCGTTTTCCCTTCCAGTTCAACCTCATAGAATAGATTGCCGTTTTTCAGATCCAATTTAACGGTCAAAGTTCCATCAGGACTAGATACCGATGTCTGCTGTGCTACAGCAATTGTGCCCAATAAAGACACGATACATACCAAAACATAAGGTTTTAATGGTAAACGTCTAAAATAGCGCGTATAATTGTGATTTAACATAGATTAACTCAAATAGTAGGTTAGTTATTCTGTTAAAGATAAGGTTTTATTTTAATAAATGTACAAAAAACACTTATTATGCAATACGACACTTATCCAGCACTTGATGCCACTATCTAAGGAGTTATGACCTTCTTGTTAGGGAGCCGGCCCTCCCGCCTTTTCTTGCCTTATGGAAAGATATAGAAAACAAAAATGTGTTATAATTGTAAAGAAGTAGTGACATTTATTTTTACGATTTTAACACGTATTAAACTATGAATCTAATTATGAACATGATAGCAATTGCAAGTATAGCAACTGCTTCCTTAGCTCCATTGTCAGCCAAATCACGATTATTGTTCGAGCAAAAGAACCAAAACATTGCGCTGATATTAAAAAAACAGGCCTTAAAACGTAATTATGTGGGAACCGACTCGCTATTACAATACTTTAACCAAACAACTGCAGAACTTGAAAAGCAGGTTGCGGGTTTAAGCGAAGCGCAGCTCCAATTTAAACCAGCGCCTGACAAATGGTCTATCAGTCAATGCCTTGAACATATTATTCGTTCAGAACGAATGATATTTGACATGGCAAAAAAAGGCCTGGATCAAGATCCACAACCTGAAAGGCGGAAAGAGATCAAGATGACCGACGACAATCTCAAGAATGCACTCACAGACAGGAGTCACAAATATCAGGCACCCAAGGAACTCCAACCAGAGGGCATTTATAAAAATGTGAAAACGGCACTCGCTGATTTCAATGCCGCGCGTAAGCCAGTACTTGATTATATCAAAAAAGCTGATGCGGAAGATCTTAGAAATCATGTCAGCGACTCCCCAACCGGTCCAATTGATGGTTACCAAGCCCTGATGTTTATTGCCGCACATTGTGCACGTCATACCAAACAAATCGCTGAAATAAAAGCCGATCCCAATTTTCCAAAACAATAGAAAGATGAAGAAATTGACCTATCAAATTAAGATTGATGCTCCTGTCTCACGGGTTTTTAAAACAATGCTCGATAAAGAAACGTACAAACAATGGACCAGTGCCTTCGATCCGAGCTCTGATTTCGAAGGCGTTTGGGAAAAGGGACAAAGAATTCATTTCACTGGCGTCAATGAAAATGGTGAAAAAGGCGGAATGGTAGCAGAGATTGCTGAATATATTCCAAATTCATATGTATCTATTCGCCACCTTGGCATCTTAGATAAGGGCCAGGAAATTTTATCCGGACCAACAGTTGAAGATTGGGCAGGAGCATTAGAAAACTATTCTTTTTCAGCCATCGAGGGACAAACATTATTGAAAGTGGATGTTGATACAAACGACGAATACATCGATTACTTTAATGAAGCTTGGCCAGATGCTTTGCAACTTTTATAAGAGTTGAGTGAAACTAAATAAGTTAAATTAGGCGCTTAATGATCAAGCGCTCGCTAGACTGATCAAAAACACATATTGACTCAATAAAAAGGGGGATCTAAATCCCCTTTTTATGTTTTTGCTTTATGCATTTAAGCAAACCTAAGAAAGTCAACTTCTTTAAAATATGCCCTTTATATTTTTAGCATTAGTTTACTTTTCCTTTTTGACGTGAATATCAAAAATATTGTAATACTCTAACGTACTATAATCCTTGAGGCTCATGAAGTCATAAGTAAGTGGATAATTAAAGATATTCTCCGTCTGGCTTACATAAAGGAGCATATCGCGGAGTGCTGTTCCAATAGCCTGGGCTCCTTTTGGATACTGAATAAAACTGTTCTTCCCGCCACCACGATAGTAGATCAGCAAATTACTGCAATCGAGGACTTTGGTATCTATATCATCCAGTGCTTGCTTTTCCAATATTTTGTCTATCGCTGTATTGAGTCTTGCCCGTGTTGAATCAGTTTCTCCCATCAGAATCATATGAGTACCATAAGTCACCGAAGCAAGCACATAAGGAGAATAGCCGGCTTTAGTTAAAACCGCAACCTCCGATTCGGGGTAGGCGTCAAAATATTCCGTGTGATCAATATAAATTGTAAGCTTATTGACATTGCCTATCCGAAGCATACTATTGGGTTTACTGATCGTCGTCGAGTCGGCATGTCTCACAAGGGATAAGGCCTTCTTTACATCCTTCGAATTACCAAGAAATCCCTGTATTTCGGCGTAATCTTCAAAAGTGCTAGAGGAGAAATTTATGCTGCTCGCCTGTTTCGATTTTTCGAACTTATTGGCATAAGCAAGGCCATTCGCATAGCTTGGTTCAAAGAACCCCATATCTACGGAGAAATCGTTGTAAGACAAAAAATGGAATTTAACTTTTTTTGCTTTTGTTTCCAGGCTTTCTAGTCGCGGACCATCAAGGGTATCTTTGAGGCTCCAAAGTCCACCCAGAAAAACCTTTTCATCAATATAGTCATCGGCGAACAGTTTATTCATCTGAAACTCTACTTTTCGAATTTCGTACTTATCTGTAGGGACGGTTGGTTTATTTTTGGTGGTATCCGTGGGGACCACTTCTGGGGGCTCTATCGTTGGCTCGATGGGATCTTTTGTACAACTTAGCCATATCAGTGAGCTAAGAAGAAGTAAAAAATTTCTAGTGTGCATATTGAAGTTCTTCGGTTTCAAATTCTGTTATCATTAAAAACAGGGATCACGTGTGCTTTTTTATCTGATAAATTAAATATAATAATCGAAGGTAACATTTTTTTTCATCAGTCCAAAACAAAAAAAGCGGGGATTTTCACCCCGCTTAGAATTAATCTTTTGTAACACCGTGAAAATGCAGAAGCCTCTCAGCTGGTTGAAATCAAGAGCGAGCGACTGCATTAAACACCCCAAAAAGCTCTACACGCTCTAAAGAACGATCCACAACCACCACTCGTATAGGTGTCTGAAGTATGTGTACCGACCAATTGTGCCGTATCATAGTCATAAAAACTCAATACAAAAACACAATGCGTTAATTGGCCCTTACTTTCTTTGACCTCTTCGGTGACCTTCGCGAGGGTGTTCGTTTTAGGAAGGCGGTAAGTCGTCGTTTTAACATTGACATTTTCTTTTGGAGCCTTTTCTGTTGTCTTTGCAGAAGCCACTGTAGATAGCAGCGCAACCGCCATCAAACTCATCATTAATTTTTTCATTGTTTCTATTTTTTTGTTAAACCATGACATGCTTTTGAAGCAGGCCATTATTTTATGGAAGTAAAAATAGAAACGTCTTTAACTAATTTTACGGTGATTTATTATTTGCTATAGCCCCTTCATTATTCGTGGTTGATAGTCTATTATTTGCAATACGACTGTTTGTACTGTATAGGTTAATCATTACAGCGAGTCTTATTTTTATACATTGTATGTCTCCAGCATTATTTGTATTTTTAGGGGTCTGATTCAAAATAAACTACAGTTCAGCGGCCCAATTATTACAGCATCGGACAAATTCGTTAACAATGCCCAAATATACTAGCGCAAATGGGGTTAAAAAATTAGAATAGCGAACCGTAAATATTGCTTTTTATAAGAAAATGGAAAATAATAGAGAAAGCAGAAAGATAAGGTACAAAAAAAGAAAACAAAGCGATAAAGGCTCTCGCGGCTTACACATCATTTGGCGCATTACTATACTCGCCTATATCGTTATCCTACTCTATTTTCTATTTACCTGTGGTGGTAATGGCGCTAATTGGTTTCCCGGAAAACCTATCTATACAAGATAAATACCACGAATAAATTATAGAATAGCTTCTTATAAGACTAGGTCCATAAACTTCGAACCGGCCCCGGTGTAAATTTTTATCCAAATAAACCAATAATGCTTTATTATTATCAAATTTATCATATGCCTTGGATGTGAGATATATTTTTGTTCATAAAAAAAGGAGACTACTATTGACTAGTGTCTCCTTAAGTGCCGGTCAGCATACTTTTTTCACATGATTTTGAGCAAGATTTGAAGAATTTGTTGGAGGCATTAAGCTGAAGATTTCTTTATTATTTGCTTCCTTATTTAATGTAAAACTTAGTATATTTTAAACCTTAATACTCGTAATTCCAATGGATATTCCGTAGGGGAATCGAACCCTACCTGCATCAATCTATTTATCAGTAATTTACAAACCTTTCATTCACCTGCTCACCGAATAACTCACTGGTTTGATATACGTTTTAGCTGCAAGTGCTATAAGTTAAATTTATATAAAATATTTGTTAATTCCCAAATTGGTATTTAGAACAATAAACCGTAAATATAGTTAATTAAAAAGGTTGGTTTGATGGAACTTCAAAATTTTAACATGTAAAATACTCATACCATGGGCATCTTCTAGTTTATATAGATTTGGCTTCATACTTTATCGTTTCTGAGATTTATTGTTAATAATTGTGTTCTATAAATTTCACTAGCTGCATTACAGAGAAGTCTATCTTCATTATGTATTCATCTTCTCCGGCATAATCCCTTAATAATCTATCAGAGAATCCCCAACCTCCATTTTCTTTTGCTTTTTTTAATACTTGGCTTAAAGGATAAAAAGTATATCTATATTTACCTTTGTTTGATTTTGATGACGGTAAACATTCTTTTGTATCACAAATAATCCAATATCCTTTATCCTGTCCGAACTTAACAGCAGAGTAAACAGAATTTGTGAAACTAGCAATATATTCTGCTTTAGATTTCCGTGAGATACTTCTAATCAATATTGGTTTTGTTTTAGGAAGAAAATTTTTCAGTACAATTTCCCATACATCATAATAAGCTTTGAATTTTTCAGAACGATCAGTTAAGATCCAGTTTCCAATAAATATTCTAGTGTCATATGTAGGTGGGATTCCTTTATCAATAATGTCTATTAAATTTTGAGCTATTTCCTCCTTTTTTGACTTACTGTAATCGGTAAATCAGAATACACAACTTTTGGCAATTTAGAGTGCAGCAAAAATGGCAATAACGGTGCAGCGTTTTTGGCAATAAGGAATGCAGCATAATTGGCACTAATCAATACATAGTTCATCTTTTGGGACGCGGTGTCCCAAAAGAAAAAACAAGCTTTGTCGCAGCAAAAAGACAAAGTTATTTATGAACTATTATTTAAGTAAACTTATGACCTATCACGAGGTTCACAAAATGCACCGGGAAGGCAGTTCGATTCGCAGGATTTCCGAACATCTCGGCCTGAACTGGCGTACTGTAAAAAAGCTTCTGAACAAAGACGACCGAAGTTACCAAAAAGAACTGGAAGCGCCCCCTTCCAAGAAAAAGTTACTGGATCCCTACCGTGATTTTGTAAAGGAAAAGCTGTCGCTGTATAACGATACCTCAGCGGCCCAGATGCATGACTGGCTCAGGGAGCATTACCCTGACTTTCCGCAAGTCAGCCCCAAGACCGTATTCAACTTTGTTCAGGGTATCCGGACGGAGTTCAACATCCCCAAAGAAGTGAGCGGCCGCGATTTCCAGATGGTCGCGGAGCTTCCCTATGGTGATCAGGCGCAGGTTGACTTTGGTTTTTATAACATGACCACTACGCGCGGTAAGCAGAAAAAAGTACAGTTCTTTACTTTTATCCTCTCAAGGAGCCGCTATAAGTTTGTTGTTTTCAGCGATGTGCCCTTTACCACGGCTATGGTGGTCGCTGCCCATGAAGAGGCCTTTCGGTTTATTGGCGGACTGCCCCGCGAGATCGTCTATGATCAGGACAGGTTATTTATGGTGTCGGAAAACCTCGGTGAGATCGTACTTACCTCCGAGTTTTCCAGCTATGTACGCGATCGTGGCATCAAACTTCATTTCTGCCGTAAAGCCGACCCCCAGAGCAAAGGGAAAGTGGAGAATGTGGTCAAATACGTAAAGCAGAACTTTCTTTACAATAGGCCTTACCGTGATCTGGATACGCTCAACGATGAATGCCGGGCCTGGCTTTTCCGTACGGCCAACAATCTGCCCCATGGTACCACGAAACTTATCCCACTGGAAGAACTGCACCGCGAACAGCTATTGCTGGAAATGTGGTATGAAATAGCCCCGCAGACTCCGGTAAAAAAGCTTTACGCTGTCCATAAAGACAACAAAGTGTCGTATAAGGGCAATTTCTATAGTGTTCCTATCGGCACCTACAACGCGGGAACCATTAAAGTGCAGCTGAGCGAACTTGCGGGTAAGCTACTCATCCGGGATCTCTGTGGAAAAGAAATATGCACGCACGATATATCCAGCCTTAAGGGCAAAAAGATCATACTGCGCAGCCATGGCCGGGACATGGAGCCTAAAATAGCAGAAATAGTAGACCGGATCTCTAATCTGTTCGAAGATCCGGATAAGGCAAAGCAGTGGATACTGTCCATAAAACTTCACAAAAAGCGGTATATACGGGATCAGTTGCAGATGGTCGAGCGTACTGTAAAGAATAACAGTGCTGCACAGATATCGCGCGCGCTGGATTATGTACATGCCAACAACATCCTGAGCGCTACGGATTTTAAAGCCTATCTGGAATACATCCGCTCGGAAAAAAAGCAGGAGTCTGAGCTGGATACCAAGATCATACGGCTCAACCCTCTGGATGGAAACAGCAGTATACAATTGGATATTGAACCCCAGAAAAGTGACTTAGATGATTACGAGGCGCTTTTCGGCTGCAACTAAAACAATCACTCCCTGTCGTTGCTTCGACAGGGATATATAAATCTTATCAGGCAATAACTATGGACAATCAAAAACAACAGGTAAAACAACTCTGCGCCGACTTCAGGCTTTCAGCGATAGCTGCCGGCCTGGATGATATCTTATCGGGGGCAGAAAATGAGCAGATAGGCTATCTGGAGCTACTCTCCCGTCTTTTCAGGGCCGAGCAGCAGCACCGCCGGCAAAGGGATGAGAGCAGACGGATGACATCTGCTTCTCTGCCAAAAAACAACGACCTCTCGCTCTACGAAGCCAAACGTAACGGGCTTACCGACAAACGGCTCGCTGCACTACGGGAACTTAACTGGATCGACCAGCTGTTTAATCTCGTGCTGATGGGACCCAGTGGAACTGGAAAAACAATGCTTGCAGCAGGCCTGGCAAGAGACGCTGTCAAGGCAGGTTATCATGTGTATTTCAGAACGATGGAAGAGATCGTTTCTACCTTAAAGACAAGGGACTTTGTACGTTCACAGGCTGCTGAATACAAAAAAATGCTGCGGGCGAGCCTCATCGTTATTGATGATGTCATGCTGTTCCCGCTGGAAAAAAATGTCGCGGTCGCTTTCTTCAATTTCATCAACCAGATCTACGAATCTACTTCGATCATTGTTACGACAAACAAGAAGCCGACAGAATGGGCTAAAATGCTGGAGGATGAAGTTATTGCAACGGCACTTTTAGATCGGATATTGTTCCGATGCGAAGTGATAAACCTCACAGGCTATGACAACAATATGGATATGTAAAGTCCATTATCAGATCTCTTCTCAAAATTCATTTATAGCCAATTATTAATACGACTACACATAATTGCTTTCCATAACGTTAGTGTTGCATATTACAATATATCAACATAAATAGTAAAAGTTATGGAAATTCAAAATCTTATTGAACGTACTAACCAACTTTTAAAAGAGGCCAGATATTCAGGCAGTCGTATCTACACCTATAATTGGTTGTGGAAGAAAGGCATCCTTGTTTATATGCACTCAAGAGGCTTGGTTGACTACGACGAAAACGTCGGCAACGAATATATGCTGACGTGCCGTGATGGTTTCAACGTTACATTCCATCATCGCGACCTTATTAAAAGTATTGAAGTGTTGACCCATGTTTTGTTGGATAGCAATCTGGGAGGGAGAAGACAGCATGTGGTACAACATCCCTTACGGGGTGACATCGGCGCCGCCGCTATTCAGTATCTTGAATACTTGAAATCCCTGGGCTTAAATGAGAAGAAGACACTTCAGCGTTACAGAAAAACAATGAGCAACTTTATAGAATATCTACTCGAACTGGGAATAGACAATCGTTCGGGAATAACCGAAGAAGATATAGTGAGGTATGTTGAGAGTCGCGAATATCAACAGAAGGAGTATATTGATACTACGCGCCGCTTTCTATTATTTCTCTTCCGCGAAAATATAATTGCAAAGGACTATTCCTATATGCTAAAATCACTTGGTAAAAAAATCAAGCGTGTAAAGGCCCCTTCGTTCTATGCTCCAGATGAAGTACAGAAGATAGAGACATCGATTTCCCGTTCAAGCAATATTGGAAAACGCAACTATGCTATGCTATTATTATGCTCCCGTCTAGGGCTGCGCGTCTCGGATATAGCCAATTTGAGTTTTAGCGACATAAATTGGGAAACCAATAAAATAACGCTTGTGCAATATAAGACCGGAAATCCATTGACACTTCCACTTTTACCTATAGTTGGTAATGCCATTATCGACTATGTTCGGTATGCACGCCCAAAATCCATGTCAGACAAAGTGTTTTTAAGTTGTCGTCCTCCATATGGGGCACTTAATGGAGGAGCGGTTCATGGAGCCATCTTAATTGTTTTTAAGTCTTCTGGAATCGAATTCGGGAACAGGCATCATGGAGGGCATGCATTGAGATTCAGTCTGGCGCAAAGAATGCTGGACAAATCCACGCCAATCTCAATTATATCGGAAACACTGGGTCACTCCGAAGCAGATACAACAAGAACCTATGTCCGGATAGACCTGTCACATATGCTGGGATGCGTACTAGATGTTCCGGAATCCAGCGATTGCTTTTATACGCAGAGAGGAGGGTGGTTCTATGACTGATCCATTTGACTATCGGGGAGTATTGGCTCCTTATATGAAAGCCCTGATCCGGATCAAAGAATCCTGTGGGTCCACCGTGCTATCAACCAAATGGACTTACAAAGAGTTTGACGAGTTCACCATAATATATGGTTTATCAAATCCAGTTATCACGAAAGATCTGATAGGTGCCTGGGCAAAGTCCAGGGAAAATGATTGTAGTAGAACATTCTATGGAAAATGCTCCCGTCTGGCCCAACTGGCGAAATACATGAATGAGCACGGGGTTAAATCATATATCATGCCTTTGCCAAAATGTACGAACGATCGTGGTTTTGTACCCTATATCTTCACTGAAGAGCAGATGCTGGCCATATTCCGGGAATCTGACGGGCTTCAGCGAGGAAGCCATCGAAAAGATGACCCAATTATATCCCTACCCTGTCTTTTTCGACTTTTATATAGTACAGGCCTAAGAATCACAGAAGCAACCTCGCTGCGAAACAAGGATGTGGATCCCGACAGGAATGTATTAAGGGTTGGCACTTGGGGCAATACTAAAAATGGAGAAGAACGCCTGGTTCCCATATGCAGCTCTTTAAAGGAGGCCCTTCTGAAATATTTACATTACAGGAGCATGCTCCCCGTAAAAGGCGTTACTGATAGCGAACGTCCATTCTTCATTAAATTGAATGGTACAGCCGTGTCTTCCGCCAACGCATACAACTGGTTCAAAAAGGTATATACGAAATGTGGAATTGCATATAAAGGTGAATGCTTTGGTCCTCGGGTGCATGATATAAGACACACCATGGCAACGCATTCTCTTGCAAAAATGATAAGAAAAGGGCTTGATGTGTACACTGCCCTTCCATTACTGGCTGCTTGTCTGGGACACAAGTCTCTTACATCCACCGAAGAATATGTGAGACTCACCTGCAACGAATATCCCGAACTATTGGAAATGTGTATTTCCCTCAATGAATTTATATATCCCCAAAAAGATGGCAACGAATAACATAGCAAAATATATCACAGGTTTCCTTGGTGTGTATCTTCCGCACGAGCGAAACGTCAGCCCCAATACCATATCCGCGTACCGCGATGGTTTTGTCTCCTTTTTTTCCTTCTTGAGGGATGAGAAACAGATAAAGATTGAAAATGCGATTTTGTCAGATATTAATAGGGATAATGTGGTTGAATATCTACGATGGCTGATTGAGCGGCAGGGAAACAGTATTGCGACGCGCAATAATAGATTGGCAGCGATACATTCCTTTGTAGCATATCTTCAGTATGATAGCATCGAATACCTGGATCAGTGGCAAAAAGTCCTGAAGATTGGAAATCTGAAAAAAGCACATCCTACCCCGGTATACTTTACAAAAGAAGGAATAAAGCTTCTACTTGAACAACCGGATAGTGCATCTTATCAAGGGCTGAGACACCTTACGGTCCTTGCTTTGATGTATGATACAGGTTGTCGGGTACAGGAACTGGCTGACCTGACGGTAGTGTCAATGCGAATACAGTATCAGCCATACTCGATCAAGGTATATGGAAAAGGAAGAAAAGTGAGAATAGTACCGCTTTCTGAGCATGTCGTCGTAATACTCAAGAAGTATATGGAAAGGTACAATGTTTACTACGAGATTGATATAAAAAGACCGATCTTTTGTAATAGCGCGGGGAATAAACTCACCAGAGCCGGTATAACTTATATCTTAAAGAAATATGCAGATATGGCCCGTATATACGATTCTAATCTTATTCCCGAGGTTACCAGTTGCCATCAGTTAAGGCATAGTCGCGCAATCCACCTGTTGCAATCTGGTGTAAATCTGGTTTGGATAAGGGATCTTTTGGGGCATACCTCGGTCCAGACCACAGAGATATATGCAAGGGCCGACTCAAAACAGAAAAGAGAGGCTATAGAACAGGCATCGGAATGCCTTACACCTAACCAGGTTACCGGAGAATGGATCGATAACAGTAACTTGATAACTTGGCTGAAAGGGCTGGGTAAGAAATAACGATTATGTAAAGTCCAAATGTAAAGCCGTAACGCAATGCTCTGTGAATCAATGTACCTTTCAATGGACTTTACATATCCATATTGTTGTCATAGCCTTTAAGTTCAATCCTGTGAGACACATGGACAATTCTATCTAGTATTGCATCGGCAATAGTATCCTCACCGATTATATCATACCAACTTGCCACGGGTAATTGACTTGCTATGATGGTAGCCTTTCTGCCATGTCTGTCCTCAAAGATCTCCATGAGATCCAACCGTTGCTGTTGTTCCAGTCGCACAATACCGAAGTCATCCAGGATGAGAAGGTCCGTTTTGGCTAGTCTGTCCATAAGTTTTTGTAGGCTTCCTTCCAATCTTGCCATTTTTGAACGTTGCAATAGCTTCTGCAGATTGTAATAAGCCACTCTTTTTCCCTGTGCACAAGCCTTCAATCCGAAAGCGGAGGCCATAAAAGATTTTCCTGTGTAATGTAAACTTTTACATTACACAGGAAATGTAAACCATATGATAATGTAAAGTAATTTGCTAATGTATAACCAGAACCTTTAAACGGTATGGGATTGTCTAAAGTTTACTTTACATTACATTTCTCATCATCATGATGTTATTGTCTGTAAACAATATATCATGAATACAAAAAAACAAACAGTGGATGATTTGATGAACGACTTCTTTAATTACATGAGAAGCATCTATCGCACAGAAGGAAGCCTAAAGCGTTATAAGCGCATATGGCAAAGAATAAAAGATTTCATGTCTGCTCAAAAGCTTAAATACTACAATCCAGCAGTAGAACAGGCGTACTTAAAACATGAACTTGGAGATTACGATTATTATCAGCTTGATAGGAAAAAAAGGGATCTAATAAATATAACTGAGGCCCTCGGAGAGTTTCAGAAAACAGGCCGGCTGTTTATGGGGGCAAGAAAACATCGCCCTAAAGAGTTTCGTGGATCAGCTGCAGCAAGCATCAAAGCCTTCATTAATTATAAGCAGGTTGTGTTAGGCTTATCAGAAAACACTATTGGATCTTATATTTTCCATCTTTATGCATTTTGCAACTATATACATAGAAATAAGATCAATCTAAAAGCGATAAAAGCTTCAGAAGTCTTGCTTTATGTAGAGCAAATGAATGCCAATAAACCGGCAAACAGGTATGTGTCACTGAATATCCTGCGGAACTATTTCAAACATCTGTACGAGAATAATACGTTGTCCTTGGATTACTCCAGAATTATTCCCAAGGACAATTATAAGCAGCAGCCTAAGTTGCCATCCACATTTACAGATCAGGAGATAGCAGCCCTGTTAAAATCAGTAGATCGTGGTAATCCAAAGGGGAAACGGGATTACGCCATGTTGCTATTAGCAATTAGGTTAGGTCTTAGAGCTTCAGATATATGTGAACTGACCTTTGATAATATCATTTGGGAACAAAACATCATCCAGATCATTCAGTACAAAACAGGAAAAGCATTAGAGCTTCCGCTCTTGGCGGAGGTTGGCAACGCCATCGTAGATTACCTTAGATATGGCCGTCCCGTTACCAAGGATAATCATTGTTTTATTCACGTACAGGCTCCTTATGAAAGAATCCATTCCACAGATATGGGCAATATGGTTCGAAAATATATGACGCTATCTAAAATAAACTATTCTAACCGGAGGCATGGCCCCCATTCCCTACGTCATAGCTTCGCCAGCGCCCTTCTGAGAGAAAAATTACCGTTGCCAATCATATCAGAAGCCTTGGGGCACAGTTCTATGGAATCAACTATGCTGTATTTGCGTATTGACAAGGACTCCCTAAAAAAATGTGCAATTGAAGTTCCCCTAGTTCCAGTGTCGTTTTATAAACAGAAGTGAGGTAAGCTATGAACAGAATCTATTATAGCCTGTATGGGCCCTACATTGTGAAATTTATAGCTTTAAAAAACAGCCTTGGCTACAAATATAAAGACGGAGGAAATGCACTAAGGTTGCTGGATAACTTGGCGTTGAGAGAGGATGTCACTGAAGTTCCTATCACAAAAGAACTTACTAGTAAATATGCTGAAATAAGACCTAATGAATCAGAAAAGACCCGGTATAACAGAATGCAGATATTAAGGCAGTTTGCCCAATTCCTATGTGATTTAGGGCTGAGATCTTATATCCCCAGGCTTCCAAAACTAAGCCGTACGTTCATTCCCTACATCTTTTCACAGGATGAAATTCAAGCCATCTTTGCCGTTTGCGACGGGCTTTCACCATCCTGCCGTAACCGTAATTCCGGAGTATTCCAGATCCCTTTTTTGATAAGACTACTTTATGGTACAGGAATAAGGATCAACGAGGCTCTTTACTTGTCATACAATGATATAAACCTTGCTGAGAAATACCTTGTACTAAGAAAAACCAAAAATGGAAAAGACAGGATGGTACCAATGTCAGACTCCCTAAATGATGTATGCAAAGACTATCTAACCTACCGATCCCTGTTTACTGGAGCTGATAAAACAGAGAGAATATTCATGCTGCCCGATGGGACCCCATTGAATCAGTATACTTCTTATAAATGGTTCAGAAAGATTATCTGGTGGGCAGGCATATCTCACGGAGGAAGAGGAAAAGGCCCTAGACTACATGATCTGCGTCATACTTTCAGCGTTCACTCCCTAGCAACAATGGCAAGAGAGGGACTTGATCTGTATCACTCTATGCCTCTATTATCGACCTATCTTGGGCACCAATCTCTTGAAGCGACAGATGGTTACGTACGTTTAACTGCTGAAATGTATCCATACCTCATCAAAAAATCAACCGACTTATCCGCCAGTGTATTCCCTTTGCTTCACCTAAACCAAGATGATCATGAAACCGACTGACTTTTCCCGACATCTGACTAACTTTCTTTCACGCTATCTTCCGGGAGAACGTGGAATGAGTAACCATACGATATCATCCTACAGGTTTACCTTTATTCTGTTTATCTCATTTATTGAGCAGGTAAAAAAAATACGTGTTTCCAAATTGGTATTGAGCGATATTACTAAAGAAATAGTTGTAGAGTTCCTTGATTGGCTGCAGTCAGAAAGAAAATCCTCCGCTGCTACCCGAAATGTGCGGCTGGCCGCATTACATTCCTTCTTCAGTTTTATGCAATACCAGCAGCCAGATCACATGGCAGAATGGCAACGTATCCTCTCCATAAAAGTTAAGAAGATCGCAAAAAATGCTGTCAGTTATCTTTCTGTAGAGGGTCTTAAGCTCCTATTGGAACAACCTGACACCTCTAGTCGTAAAGGAAGAAGGGATCTTTCCATGCTGGCCTTGATGTATGATTGCGCTGCCCGGGTACAGGAGATAATTGATGCGGAACCATCCTTTATCCGATTAGATAAACCCTTTACAATGAAGATTACTGGTAAGGGAAACAAGGCCAGGGTAATTCCTTTGATGGATGAGGCGATTGTTCATATAAAAAGATATATGGATGAAAACCACTTACTGGAACCGCAAATGCGCACATCCCCCTTGTTCTGTAACAGTCGCAGAGAAAAACTGACTAGGGCAGGAATCAACTGCATACTGAAAAAGTACGCCTGCATGGCCAGGAACAAGAATCCAGGACTTATACCAGAAAAGATAAGCTGCCATTCATTAAGACATTCTAAGGCGATGCATCTTTTGCAGTCTGGAGTACATCTCGTTTATATAAGAGACTTCCTGGGACATGAATCCGTTCAAACTACGGAAATATATGCCCGTGCCGATTCACAACAAAAAAGAGAAGCTATAGAAAAAGCGTATGTAGATGTGGTTTCCAAGGAAATACCTGAGTGGGTTGAAAATAATGACCTTTTGGAGTGGCTGAAGGCCTTTAGATAAAGGCTAATATAATGTAAAGTGGATTGAATGATAAAAGCTTAACATAAGGATACTAAGTATAAAAAACTTTCTGCTTTACATTATCATATGGTTTACATTTCCACAGCCAGCTGCCCCTGTGATAATGATTGGTTCGGCTTTCTCCATATAACCCCCAGTTGCAAGATCGGTAATAAGCGAGTGGTCAATACCTCGAGTGGCATCCATATTGATTTCTTCAATAGAGGCCTGATAGCGGAATGCAGCATTCTTTTTCAACCTGTCATAGCGTTTACTCTCACGATCATCGACTTCAGACTGCAAAAGCATCTCCAGCCCTTGCTCAAAGTTCAGTGTGCCATGTTGGCGTGTTTCTTTCATCGCTCTCCAATGTTGCTCCATGCCATTCAGACGAAGCATTTTTAGGTGTTTTTCAATGTTCATTTTATATCTATTTTATCATTTAATGGTTCTGTTAACTATAATAACCTGCACCTCTGATGTTGTTATGATGAGGCATTGGCATTTCATTTTCTTGAGGTTCATTCCATCCCGCCATACCGCTGGCCAGCATATTTCCAACCGATTTAGAACTGAACATGCTGTTTTCTACAGCCATGTTGCAGGCCTTATCGAACATGGCTGCGGAGTAAGTACGTTGCAAACGAAACAGCCCATCACAGGTACGGTAGAGCTGCTCGGGATAACGTCCCTTTTGATTGAATATCGCTATGATAAGCTGCTCGAATGAATGGGATATCTCAGAAGCTTTCTTGCGATATTTTTCAGGACTAATATCCATGTATTCACGATGACTGGACTCTAGATGTTCTGGGTTGGTGGTATATGAGTTTGGACGCAGGCTACGCTGATGTACAGCTACCTGATTGCCTTGCACAAAGATGTAGACCATACGATCAGTGTATACGACCTGCGCTTTTTTCCTGCGGTAGATATGCGGTACACTATAAGAGTGACGGTCGCGGCCCAAGTAAATATGGCCGTTGTCAGCCACTTTAAGCTCGGTATAGTGCTTCAGCTCAAAGCGGCTCGCAGGAAGTTTGCCCAATAGATGCTTTTCACTGCTGATAAAGCGTTCCTGACGGCAGTAACTGCGGTTTTGCATTCGTGTCTGGTTGAGCTTGTCTATGCACGAGGTGATGGCTTCATTGAGCGATTCTAGGTCAAAGAACCTACGGTTGCGTAATCGTGCGAATACCTGTGTGTAGACGATTTTGACATGGTTCTCAACAGCACTTTTGTCCCTTGGCTTTCCTGCCCGAGCAGGAACCACAACGGTATCGTAGTGATTGGCCAGATCTTCCATACTTCTGTTGATATCAGGTTCATAACGATCGCTCTTGGTTACAGCCGACTTTAGATTATCCGGTACCAGTGCCTTGGGAACTCCGCCCAGGAACCACAGGCAATCGTTCAGCGCTCCAATAAAATCAGGGATTGTTTGGCTACGCACAGCTTTTGCATAACAGTAATTGGAATAAGGAAGACAGGCGACAAATACCTCGCAATTAATAAGTTCACCTGTCTCAATATCAATATAATGCAACTTCTTGCCGGAGAAGTCGATATAGAGCTTGTCTGCAGCTTCATGTTGCATTACCATGGTTCCTGAACGGGAAGAAACACTTAGCTGTGAAAAGTGATAACAGAACTGAGAGTAACCATACCCCTGGGCATAAGATACTTTGTATTCTTCCCAAAGCAGTTTACGCGTTACGCCAACTCTTTTAAGTTCTTTCTCCAGATGTGGCAAACGCTCTTTGAGATCCTCGAACCTAGGGTCACGATAGGCCGGATTACCTGAATGCAGCAGACCTTCCAGCACGGGATCTTCCACAGCCAGAAGGTCGGTCATGTTTAACTTTGCCTCACCTATCTTAAAGAGATAGGACTTTACGGTATTCTTACTTATACTAAGGCTGCGCGCTATAGCTTTTATAGCATAGCCTTGCTGGTGCAGCCTGATCATCTGTTTTATCTGACTCATGGGTCTGGTTTTTCCGGCCATTGGGTAATATCATTTTCCCAAAAGTAAAACCAAAATCAGAACCCAGACAAGGGGTCAACATCTTCCGGAATCTAGGAGCTCCCAAAGTGCTAGAGGGGTCAATATGCTCCGGAATATAAGTTGTTAAACAGAAAGATATTACTTGGAGAGGTAAAAATGCCTCCAAATATCATACTGATTGAACAACAAAGGGGTCATTATCTGACGGAATGCCATGCGATAGCAGCGCTTAAACAAACATGATATCCTAAATTATGTCCGGAATCAGGGGGGCAGCATGCTCCGGTATATGCATTCAAAATGTGCTTTAGCCTTTGGCCCACGTATTTCAGCATATTTTCCAATATTCGGAATTTGGAGAATATCCTTCTGCATCTTGAAATTATATATAATAATTGCAACCTCCTTAAAACATTAGCCAAAATACGTTCCAAAGTTGAGTGTCCGTCAAGTCTATCAATAGCGCAATCAGATGTTCCTTTTCCAACGTAAAGGACTTCATGGTTTGAGATTACATCTGGAATTCCCTGCAATAAATGAACAAAATTTGATATTAGGGTTGTTGAAACAAGATTTCCATTTTCATCATAGTTTAAAATAGAGTTATAGGGATAAGCTGAAACTTTTACCCGGCCTCCAAAATCTGCTATTAATCCCGGGGGTTTCAGCACCATCATTTCGAAATTTCAAGTCAAATTTAAATTGATCACCATCTTTCTTAAATGTTTCTGGTACAATCGAGATTATAGGCCTACTGCAAATTAAATAGATCATACAATTCCTCAATCTTTCGGTTATTTCTGTAAAAAATCCATCCAGTTCATTTCTATCAGCAAAGCGATAAAGAAATCTATCATGAGAACGAAATCGAAGTAGAACCGAAGAAAAATATTTAGTAGGTTTCATAGGAGCTAAAATACTCAATCTATATCAGAAATATTAAAACTGTCCAATACTTTGCAATTTCAATCGCATTGTTTCTTAAAAATAATATATAATTTATTTTAGCATTTTTATCCTATGGAAGCACTGATTTTTTTTCTCAAACATTACCTACCGAATAGACGAAGAATAGCTTCATATTAAGGCCTGAGTGTAAATTTGGAAATATTTGATAAAATCAAGATAGCTAATCTTAAGGATTTATTATTTCATTATCATTAAGTTTGGGATAATTGAATGAAGCGTCTAATGAAATTAATTATCTATTTAGTGCCGCCAACCAAAAGCCTATACTAGGCTCAGTCATAAGTTAGGTAATTTGAGCAATGTCTTAGACACCACGTCCGAAACACATACTACTGAAAATAAAACACTTATATTGACATCTAAATTTCGCAAAGGGGGACAAATATACCATTGTCGACTTCCCTTGTAAAGGAGACAGCACCCATCAAAAGAAAGCAATCGTATTAGCACGGCGGAAATCCCAATCACATTTAAGTGAGTATTTCAGATTTCTCCCTGCCAGAGAAGAATATTATTTAACAAGACAAACTTACAGATTATAGATTTTAACTTTCGGGACCAAACACTGTCTGCATTTTACGATCAAAATCCCAACCAATCCCGCCAGTTTTGTAATGGTCTTCCTTGTAGTAAATTTCTTCATAAGGCATTCCGTCCAAACCGTCAAACTGGCAAAAAAGATGCGGACATGAGGTATATTCATCACCGTCCTTAATGAAATTAACGATTCTATGATAAGGAATGCGGCCGATCATTTTTGCAGGTATAACCTTATATTTAGCCTGCTTGAGCCCCGGATCAGAAAAAGTATGTACTGGCTCCCAGTAACCATCATCATCCATGATAACAAACGAACCTATACCTGCATTTAGTAGAAATTCGACACCATTAAAATATATATCATGAAAAAACGTTCGGTAAGATGTATTAAACGTTCCCGATGGACTGGAGACTCCTGTACCGTAAGTAATATCATCCACTGCCCTAATATAAACTTCCTCACAAATAAATTTCGAACTAGGTTTATTTATCAAGGAATTTCCATTAGCTGGGGCTTTAATAAATTTATGATCTATAATCGCTTTCAGCAGCCGTTCCTTCATCTTCAAGCCCCGATTTAGCCGTTGAACATTTTTCTTTATTTCTTTTTCTTTGTCAATACCAAATGCCACTTTAAGTATTTTTGGATACTCATAAAGATAAGTTTCCAAATTTGTAGCGGTCCAAATTTCGGGAATGGCAATTCCCCTAGATTTACAATGTACCTCCAGAATTTCTCGATTTCTTTTCGACACATCGCAAGATACAATTATCAAAAGCTTATCGTGTGATACTCCACTTGCTTCAATAAGATCAACAATTACTTTTAATTCATTTCCAGAAATACTTTTTTGTCTTTTGCATTGGATTATCCAAACATCAGATTTACCAGAAGGTAGCGTAATATTTCCTTTAATATCTATTCCTGAATCATTTCCAGTGCGACCAGTATGTTCCAGTTTTATTCCCTTACATTTAGCATTTACCAACATAAAGCAGATATCCTCAAATCTTAAAGGATCAAGGTCTGAAAAATGTAGCCTATTCGTCGTTTTTGTAGGTTGCATGAACAATATTAATCGTTAATAAGTTGATCGAACAGTTCCGAAGGTCTCTAACTCAATATATTTTGCGTTGAACAGCGACGCCGGTATTTTTCTTCTAAGTAAGTTATGAAAGTTTTCATCATGAGTGGACAGAATAATCTGCTTGTTGAATTTGACAACAATACTTCTGAATAAATCTATTGTTGACAAAATATTAATGCTATCCATTGATTGAATTGGATCGTCAATAAAAATACAATTTACAGGATTTCCATCATTATCCTCAGCATTTAATGCTTTCGCTAAAAAAATACTGAGACTTAGAATATTCATTTGTGCCGTACTGAAGTACAAATTTGGCACCAGCGGGTTATCTCCATTTTCTCCAGTTACAAAAACATTTAACTTAGGCTTGTCATTACTAAAATCACATTTAAATTTGATTTTCTTATATTCAGGGTGTGGATCAACTTTTCGGTAGAGCACATTTATCAGATCCTCATAAAAGAAAGATTCTACCTGTTCATGTATAAATTTGGATATTCGATCTCTTTCTACACATAAATTTTTCCCGATTTTATCCCGTAGTAACTTAATACGTTTTTCTAACCCATCTGCTGTTTTGACAAATTTTTGATGATTTAAATAAGGCATTACGTTTTCCTGAAGCCTTTTCAGAAGCAGTAAATTTTGCGTAGTAACTTTATTCATCTCTATGCGTTTTTTAAGATCTGCCATTTCATCTTTTAGGAGGAATTCTAGGTGTTCTAAAGAGATCGATCTTTCAAATTTTAGCGCAAGAGATTCTGCAGACTGTTCAAATTTGTTGATAACCCTTAACAAATCACTATTTAATCTTTCACGCTTTACGATATCTGCATTTACTTCATCTATTAATATGGAAAGATTCTGGCCATTTGATGTCTCCAAAGATTTCGTGAGATGACTTTTCCTAGAATCTGCCTTTTTCTGATCTTCTTGTATTTTTGCTATAAGTTCATCCAATAATTCTAGCGAAATAGCTTTTCCGGGAAATTGTTTACGAAAAAATAATACAACAGACGAGTATTCTAAATCCTCCCGTAATTGCCTCAATGTCTCTTCTCTTTCGGCAACACTATTTTTAAGATCGTTGATAGATTTCTCTACTATCGCGATTTCTTCCCTAATGTTTTTGGTTGTAGTTTGTAATTCTAATAGCTCAGATGTTAGCAAATCTATCGTGGTCTGTTTATTCGAATTGAAATGGTCTGGTGTCAAACCTTGTAGTTTAGCTGACCATTTGACCAATGCTTCGGTATTATCTTCAATTTTTTTCTGTAAATTTTTGCTTTGATTATCTAGTCCTTCAATAAGTTCGTCTCGCACTTTAATCTCATAATTTGCGTTATTAATCAAACCATCAATACGATCTGCCAAAAGTTTTAGTTCGGAAACTATACGATTGCTAATTTCATCCAAAAGTTCTCCCTTATTCGATCTTTCTTCAATTAAGGCTTGCATCACTTGACTGAGTGCAGTGTTGTTATTAATGGCAAAGGTCAAATCTTCAAATGACTCAAATTCACTATCGCATAGTGGACAGTGATTACTTTTGGCATTATTAACTATTTCTGCTCCTCTTAAAATAAACTGCTGGATATCCTCACTTAACAATTCCTGCTGGGTGATTGCCCGTTGAATTCCATCTATTTCGAACAAAATTTTCTCCCTTCTTTGTATGAGTTTTTCCGCACTGGCGATCTGCTTTGCAAATTCTGTGCGGAGATCTTGTGGAATTAATGAAAATTTATGCTCAATGAAACAACTTTGGGCTCGTTTAAGTTCAGCTAAGCCATTCGACAAAGCACTCTTCTCAGCTTTTCTCCCATTCAGAGCTTTAGTAATTTCCTCCAACTCTTTGTTAAATTGAGACTGCTTTGAAATCAATTCTAATCTTGTATATTCTTCTAATTCAGGATTTACGAATTGTTGACGCATTTCCTCAATTTCTGCAAGTATTATTTTAATTCGTTCATCCCCCCGTTTTATCTGTAGATCTGATATTAATAATTTATTTTGTTCACTTACAAGCTTTTCACCTTCCGCCTTTGATAAAGCCAAAACTTCAGCTTGTTGAAAAATCTGGGTAACGTATTTACCAAAAGCCGATTTGATTTGATTTGCTTCTAATGTCAGCTTCGACAACGATTCAAGATTCCTATTTATCTTGTCCAACTCGCTTCTATCAGTTTTCGTCGCTAACAGTTGCTTCAAAGTATTTTGAAACTCATTTAACTGTTTAATTCCTTCCGCTATTTTTTTAGCAGCATCTATATATTCGGCGATACCAGCTTCTTCTGTTGAACCAATTAACAAACTCTCGATTTTCTTTTCATTTTCAATGACTTTTTCGAGTGAAAAGTTCAGTTTTAACATTCGAGTATCAATTAAATCTGATAATTCTAGAAAGTCTTTATCAGTGAAATCAGTGTCTATTCTTCTAAACCCCAAATTATCCTGATTCAACAAATCTATATGGGAATTGATCTTCTTTAAAATGTCCTTGTCACCTTCAAAATTCAACTTCAATTGACATTTTTGAAGTTCAGTTTTTAAACTGGTGATGTTAACATCGTTAGCTTTGATCAAACCGACAACGTTTTTATAGTACTCATCCAGATTTTTATCCCCGAAATAGGTTATAAATTTCTCATATCGTATATTTGAATCATCCTCTTTAAGAAAAGCATCTATCCATTCCTGGGAAAGTAAAACGTCTTGAAAATATTCTGTACCTTTCTTTGTCTCCGACAGTTTAAACTTGAAATCCGGTTGACCTGATCGAACATCAGGAATAGTATTTACAATGGTTTTATCGGAAACAGTTGTAGAAAGTCTTACGAATCCTTCCAAATCTGGATCGGAAAATTTATTACGAATAATATGCTGCTTTTCTTTAGTTCCGAAATCTGCTTTATAAGTTCTTTCGGCTTTTGCAGCATCAGCATTCTTACCATGCTTCCTGAGAAATCTATTAATGTTATTGGTAAATCCCCATTCTACTGCATCATAGAAAGAGGTCTTACCAAAACCATTTGGTGCATAAATAGAAATAAAGTCGGCTATTTCGCCAGTTTCTTGATCAGAAAAGTCGAAAGTCCCATTTTCAACCTTATCATAAGCCCTAAAAGCCTGTATTTCAACTTTTTTAAACTTCATTATTATACTTCTCTTCTAGTTCAGTTAGTATTTTTTGAATATCAGTTTCGGCATTTTTCTTGGTAGTGGTCAATTTGTGTGTACTGATCAGCTTTGTTAATTGTTCATCTTTTTTAAAAGTTATCGATTTATTTTGAACAGTCGCTGTTATATTCAGATCAGTATTTGTTATATGATGGCTAATTATTTTTTCCACTGCCTCGTCATTTACCTCTTCTTTATAATTCCCTAATACAATTTTCCTGCATGCAAACCTATCATTTTCAATCTTATATTGCAGTTCTTTTTCAACTGATTCACGGCAGACGTAGAAAATATACATATTCCACCGTTCAAATTCGGCAGAAGAGGGCAAGTCAGCCTGAAAATACGCAGCAATGGAGCTGTAAAGATCTTTCCATTGTTCTTTCAGAAGATTTTCCGTTGGAAACAACAGTGTAAATACGTTAATAGTACCCAAAAAGGATACCTGATAAAGGCCGACCTTTACACCTGGGTATATTTTTTCTATGGATTTCACGTTCTCAGTGTCTGAGCAATTCTTCATATTCTGCTTTTAATTTTGCTATTAATTCCTGTTCCGACAAACTATTATAATCACGATAATCTTCTTCCTTTTCAATGATACATTTCTTTTGAAAAGCATATAGATGTATTAATTTATAACTTTTAAAAGGATGTTCGACCCCTTCATCAATAAGCATCTCCACTGCTTGAACATTATTAGCACGAATAATGTCATCTATTGCGTTAGATGGGATGATATATTTATCCGGCTTGGATTTTGTACTAACGATTATGCATCCGTTTTGTGACAAGCCACGAAAATCCGATTGTGTAATTTCTTTAAACTGTGCAGACCAGTCCTTCGTTGTGTTAGAAAAAAGTATCCTAAAGGAATTAAAGTTCTCTTCTAAGGTGCCTTCGGTAATATCGTTATCCTTCACTAAATTTAAGATGATCAGGTACTCGAGCCAAGTTATCCAAAGTTCTTTTGATAACAAATCATTTTTACTTGGCTTATTCCCGATTAGCAATTTTTCATTGAAAAAATTCTTTACGAATAGTGGTGTAAGATTATTGTTGACAATTTTGTCTGTGATATTCCTCAAAAAATCCCTGGTGTAGGCGACGTTTCCTGGTACTAGGCAATTTTCAATCTTCATCACCTGATTTTTTAATAACGAGAAGGAGGTAAGATAATAAGGCAGCAGCTCTATTAGATCATCATTAACAGCGACTATCTCGTCAAAGAAAGCCATCGGCATAAAATCGATTCTTCCCAAGGTTTCCTGCCCATCTGGAACAGACATTTTTTTTTGTATTCCAGCAAGATAATAGTGTCCATTATCTATATTTATTATGCCACCACCAGACTGCCCAACGATTTCTTTATGCGTGGCCACACGTTCTAACTCACCTTCAATGTAGTTTAAGGGCTTCTTTATCTTAAGAGTAAGATTATTGTCACGATAAGAGAAATCCTCTCTACTTCTTGAATTAGGGTGACCTGCCAAAACAAAGGTTCCCAATGCAGCAAAAGGCTTATCCAATCGCAACAATTCAGTAATACTATCATCAACCTTCTGAATTTTTATGATGGCTGCGTCAATATTCTTAAAATCGTTATGATAGTATGGTTCCCCTATCATCTCGAGTTCTTCGTTCACCAAATCACCTTCTTCATTAACAGTTTGCCTAACTATCGATAAGGGTAGTGGAGAATCTTTAATAACGTGCCTGGCGGTTAATACATAAGAATATTGATCAGACATTGGTTGAAATAAACAACCACTACCAGATCCCACCTTGACAGTAAAAATGGGTAACTTATTCATGTATTATAAATTCGTGATCAATAGGCAATATTTCAAGGTTTGGAAATGATACGTAATCTGCTTTAGAAAATATCTCTTCAGCTAAGTGGTCATAATTAAAGTAGAGACTCAGAGTTTTTTTCTCATTAAGCAATCTTGCAAGACATTGTTTATGGGGAAGGGCGCTTCCCGAACCATCACTACTAATCACATAAACAGGTGACTCAATAAGACGTAAAAGTTCCACATTAGTATTAAACTTACTACCATGATGAGCCATTTTCACAAACTCACATTCCAATTTATTTTTTTCCGTAAAGCCAAAATAATTTAGGCCGGCAATGATCTTCTCAGGATGAGCATCTGCGAGAAATAACATATTTTTACCCTTAAAAGTTAATACAAAAGCAATTGAACTGCCATTATGAGGCGATCTATCCTTGACGAAAAGATCATTTTCAATGTGAGAGAGTAAGCTTTGTTTGTAGTCTGTTGGTCTTGAAGTCACACTTTCAGGCATTTTTTTTTCCCATTTAGTTAGCAAAGCTTCAAGTCCGCTCTCATCAGGCGATAATATTTTTAATTCAACCCCATAAAACTTAATCACTTGTTCAGCCTTAATAATCTTCCTAGTCCAAACTCCGGCATCACCGATTGTTTTTTCAAAAGTTACACCTTCGACAATCCCTGTATCAGTCACGTAAGAGGGCGTTAAAATGATATGATTTTCTAATATATCCGGCTTTCTAAAATATTCAAAAATCAACTGCCCTGAATTAAATAATACAGTTCCTATAAGATCAGTCGCTTGGGGATCATTTTCGAACCAAGTAGTAAGACCCTCAATGTGATCATTATCAACATGGGTTAAAATTAGCAAATCTATTCTTTGGTCTTTATCTCTTATCAGCTCAACAGTATCACCAAAAGCTCCCATTATAATCTTACCTTTCTTATCCTTTTCGCAGTAAGTTTCCGCAGTTCCCCCGTCTATTATAATGTTTCTAATCTGGTCGTTTTCATCGGAAAAGGAAATCCAAATACAGTCGCCATTGACGGCTGGTAAAAATTTAGTTTGCATTAATAAAGTTTATGTTTACTAAGATAACAATGATTTTTTTAATAAGTGTAAACGTGCGCTGTACAATATTCTTGTGGTCAACATGCCCTATTTAACACATCAAGTTTCTATTTGTGTCTCCCTAAGTTCATTTCTTAAATGTGCTATTTTCGATTTACCCTCAATCAAGATTATTTCTCAAACCACGGAAAACTATTCACCTGTTTTACAACACGTTGATAAAGCCACCTTACATCGAATTAGTACCCAATTCTCTAGAGGCGAACTAGGATCACTATTATACACGGCAGACAAAACATCTAGCTTGACTGAATGATGATTTTATCCAAGTAACATCATGATGCACAAAATTGCAAAGAGCTGAACTAAATTTGTAATATACAAAAATAATTATCTAATTGATTTAATAAAACAACATTTCATTTTTCGGTCAAAAAGAATAAATGATGATTCAGAATAGTATTCTAAAGCAGCAGAAATTTGAAAATACATTTTTCAATCTTTAAACTTACTAATCTTAGATATAAATTCTATTGACATATAAATTTTCAAAAACCAAAAATTTATGAGTAGTGATAGAGATTACTTTAAAATATCTTACAACGAGTATATAGCATTGATTAATACAGATTACGAAAAAGATTCAAGCTTTGACCTCTGTTCCATTTCAATCGTTGAAGTGATCAAAACTTTTCACCATAATCGATCGGACTTAAATCACTACCGTATAAGCATCTATCATAGATCAAACTCTTTTTCGCCTCGTTTTGAGCAAAATTTGAAGAATTTTTTGGAAGCATAGAGCTAATTTTATTTCAATAAGTTTATTCCCTTAAAATCCCAATATTCATCCTGAAGGATATCTCTTTTACTTTTAATTTCTTCGACTAACTGGAGTACCTCTTCTGTAAAAACAGATTCGCCAAGATTCATTTCCACCTCTGTTTGAATCTTCCAGAGAGAATACGAAATCGTTTCAAGCTGATTTTTAAAAAACTCAATCCGCTCTTGACTAAGGTCATTATTTTCTCCCTCAATCCACTCCTCCAAAGAATATTTTTCCAAATCAAGAACATAGCTTTTTCCGGATTCAAATTGAAAGCCTAAATTTTGAGCAACTTTTAAAGACGCCTCGTAATTTAAATCGATCAATTGTGAACTATCGATGCTTATCGATTGTTTCTCTCTAGTCTGAGACAGGTATGGCAATATGATTTCCCTCATTGACTTTGTCAAAAGGCCTCTCTTTCTAAAATTAGGTGAGATGTACCAATGGAGATCATAAATCATATCATAAACTATCCCAACGTATAAACCGTCATCATTTTTGATAAAAAAACAAGGAAGTGGATCGAACTGAACTCCATTTTTGGTTTTTTCTAACCACACTTTTGCAATGTCAACATTCTTCTTCAATTCTCTTCTATGAATAGATGCTGATTCCCCTGTATTTGCATCATCCAGAATTTCTTGTAAATTTTCCTCTGTCATTGAGCACTATTTATAGGTTTAGTAGATACTTCAAAACTTTTAAATCGATCGAGACATCAAAGAATTTTTTCTTTTCGATCATTATCAAGTAGGCAATCATAACCTACAATTATAAATTTTAATATACCCTCGTTACCTAATATCAGTTCATTCTGTTTAATACTTGAGACCACAGCACCTCATTGTATACAAAACTCAAACGCCTTCTAAACCTTCTGTAATATATCTATTGTTTCGATAATTTTATCCGTTAAAGAATTTATAGAAAGATTTTCTTCTCCCAAATCCCTAATCTTAGAATATAATTCATTGTTGTCAGGATAGTAAGATGGAAGATCATTAACGACTGTCTCCCATAATTCCTTAGCTACTGACCCCGTGACACCAACAGGGATTGGAATGATATTGTTTTTTAAACAAATATCGAACTCTTCCAGCATTCCATCAGCTTTAACGATATCATTTCCTTCCTTTTTGTTTCCAAAAATAAAAATAGCGATTCCAGCCATTGAAATCATTTCATTTCGATTAATGGTACGCATTTCTTCTAAACTTAAACTTCCAGTTTGAACTTGAGGAAAAGGTCTCAAAATTAATAGATCATCCAAACTTCTAAAATTTGAATTTAACTTATAATCCAACGCACCATTAATTACAATACTCCCAATACCAATACCAAAACCTGATACTATTTTATATTTTTTGCTCGCTAATTTATAGCTCAAAGAGTGCACAAAATTTTTAGCATTTTCCTCACTAAACGGTGTATAATCATCTGAAGCTCCGGAAATGAAAATATTCTTTCTTTTAATCCTTTTTTCTATCTCAGAAAGAATGTCAGTTATTTCTGAATATGATTTAACAAGAATTGCCTTAATTCCATAACGTCGCAGGTCTTCAATTTTTAATTCTTGTCTGATATGGGCATACATGTAATCTTGATGATTTTCCTCTGGCTTTTTTCCCCCATCCTTGAAGTCATCCTCATTGACCTCTTTGAAAAAACAAAAATGGGTTGGTGTATTATCTCGTAATAATATCCTTATTCTACTTAATATATATTCAAGATTGGGATCATCAAAACTAAAACCAATAAAAAGGAAAGTTTTAGAAAGCAAATCGCCCCTTAATGCAGTAGAAAATAGCTCCTTCTTATCGTTATATGTTTCATAATCGTCTTTTGTCAAAACCGCTTCATCCGGAGAGTCTTTATCGCCATGCATCTTATATAAAATTGCATCTTTCTTCTTTATGTTGCTACCAAAATCTACATTGCGTATTTTTCTTTCAACAGTCTTCCCATAAGATTCTAAAGTTTTTTCTATTAATTGGTCATAATTAGTTGTCCAGAAAGTATCAATGTCTAAGCGAGAGAGAATAAAATGATTTTCACTGCCCTTACTAAGTGAGGTAAATTCATTCTTAATTTTTTCATTTATCTTACCTCTATTGAATTTATTTGTATGATATTGTGCAATTGAAATAAGATCATGCTCTTTTTTTATATCCAGTTTCAACTCTTCTGCAAGATCTTTCAATAATCCTTTCCAATCAACAAAACCAAGAGCAGCAGAAAGCCCGGCTCCAGCAAAAATGGCAGCATCTCCGTTGTTAATTTCTGTTATATATTGATTTATAAATAGTTTTTGCTCTGCTGTAAATTTCATTTTTGTAGCCATTTTTGTAATGGTATCCTTGATCCTTTATGCTCAACGTAATAAGTTCCAGGCACGAATGTATATTCAGAAGTTATGATAGGATAAATTTTTAAGTATTCAGATCCACTGAAAATATTATCTTCCTTTTCTGTAATAGGCATAATGGCTATATTTTCACCATATTTAAATGCATCTCCGTATCCCAGTTCCCAATTGCACCATCTCGAGCGTATAGCTTGTTCAGTTGCTAACAATATAAATTTTTCATTTTCTCTGATCTTTTCCTTAATTCTTGTAGCCGTATATTCATTCGTATTGGCAGGTATGCCCGAATCAAGCCAATCGACATATACGTCCACGCCTAGTTTATTAAGAAGTACAATAGCTTGCTGAATAATGTCCTTTTCATCATGCTTATGTGAAAGGAATACTGACGTCTCGTAAGAAAACTTTTTCCGTTCCCTTTTTTTCTCAGCTTGATTTTTTAGTTGAACAGATTCATTTAAGCTGCTAGCAACACTTGATAAAAGTTTTTTAGATAGTAAATTTTTCACGTGAATAGTTTAATAAATGCCCCTTAACTTATTTTACATAATTTGTAGTCCCATAAATTTTTACTCTTCATATATGCATTTTCAATATATTTTGCTGGATCCGTTAGAAAATCATCTTCTTCGATAATAGAAAAGTATGAGCCAGTCAATTGATCGAATGTTTTACAAGTTTTACAAGTGTACCTATCATTAGTTATTAAATTAAGACGATTATTTTTAATTATGTCAAATAGATAATTAGTATCCAAATATCTTGAAATACAACCATCTTGATTTTTCCTCCTTGAAACAATCCAATCATAATTACCATTTACTTTCATAATGACACCTAATATTCCATTTGTTTTTGACGCTCTCCCATCCCGGCTAATCTCTTTTAAAGAATATTCAATTTCCCACTCTATCCAATCGCTTTTTATCATATTAGGGGATATTATAACTATGGTCACCGATGTTCCATAAATCATATCTTTTAGATTGTTTTTTATGTTTTCCACCGAAGTAGTAACCAAATTAGGAGAGTCTGCAGTTTCCCCTCTATAATATTCAGCGTCCTTCCCTAACTTATCAATAATTTTATCCCGTAATCCCCTAGCCTCGCTATATTTGTAGGAAATAAAAGTCTCTCTTGCCATTTTCTAATAAAAAATATTAAAACCTATAGAATTAAGCATAGTTTAGCAACACACTTTCATACGAAAACCGCAACTCTATTACCTTAAACGAATATAATTAATAAAAATATCCCCGGTTACTAAAATAATCGCTGGAATTGAAATTCAAACAAGTTTTATGGCTACTACTATACTTTCACTAAGATAAGAAAAATTTTAACACATTTAAATAGTCAAATACACCAAAATTTTACACTAAATGTGTGTATACGTTGAATAAAATTCATATATAAGCCTGGCAATAAAATCAATATCCTCTTCCAATGTTTCAGAAAATCTCTCTAATGTTTTGGAAGGCATTCTTAATCTCTTTGTTTTACATTCGATGAATATTTTCTCGTTATCTGACAAGACAATCCAATCAGAGGTCTTGAGTGAATTCCGTTTGTATTCAAATACGATCTCTTCAGAAATAGTATATTCTTTCCCTTGACTATTTTTATTGAGAATTACGCCAACATATCTTTCAAAAGACTTACCAAAAGGATTAGCCAAATTGCATTCAGATTCTTAAATCTTAGTAATATAATAAACCTCTGAAAGTAGTTCCAAAAATTGTGATTAGAAAAGCACAAAGAATAGAAAATCAATTTTAAAAAAAAATAGATTTGATAATCGACTATTTCGACGAATTATTCGGAAGTTTTATTTCACATAGATTCTTATTTTTTTTGCTCTAATTTTGATTTCAACACATATGATAATAGATTAACATTACAATGAAAACAATCGAAAACGAGTTCGTAAAATGCGTAATTATTGGCTCTGGTCCAGCAGAATATAAAGCAGCAATTTATGCCGCTCGCGCAGATCTTTCTCCTGTTATGTTTACTGGGATGACTCCGGGAGGACATCTGACTCAAACTACTGAAGTTGATAATTTCCCTGGATATCCTCAAGGAGTAACTGGACCAATTCTGATGGAAGATCTCAGAATGCAAGCAGAAAGGTTTGGCACAGATATACGATTTGGATATGTAACTAAAGTTGACTTTTCAAAAACAGACGGCAATCATATATTGGAAATCGACGGATAAAAGAAAATTATTGCACAAACAGTAATAATTGCAACAAACGCAACAGCTAAATGGTTAGGTTTAGAATCGGAAGAAAAATATAATGGATTCGGTGTATCTGCCTGCGCTATATGTGACGGTTTCTTTTTCAAAGGACAAGATGTTGCAATAGTCGGGGCTGGAGATACTGCCGCGGAAGAAGCTACTTATTTTTCAAAGATTTATAATAAAGTTCACATGTTGGTTAGAAAAGATGAATTTAAAGCATAAAAAGCAATGTTCGCTAGAGTGATGGCCACATCAAATATTGAAGTACATTTGAATACGGAAGTTCAAGAAATACTTGGCGATGGAAGAGCAGTCAATGCTGTACTTGTTAAGAATAATATTAGCCACGAAAAAGAGACTGTAAAATAGACTGTGTCAAGGATAATAAATAGAAGTATTATTTTTGACATAGTATTATGAATATTAAAGAAAGCGATTTTGATTTTGAGTCCATGAAGGATAAAGCCCTGAAACAGTTAGGGAGCGGAGAATCACTTTATGGCAATAACGGAGCTTTTGCTCCATTAATGAAAAAGTTTTTAGAAGCAGCGTTAGAAGCAGAGATGGAGAGCCACATGGACGCGGCTCAGCGCTCCAGTGGTAATCGGCGTAATGGCAAGTCCATTAAGCAGATCCGAACTTCGGAGGGTACGATCGATATTGAAACACCCCGTGACCGTCAATCCAACTTCGAGCCCCAGCTCGTTAAGAAACGTGAGACTATCTTAGCTGAGAGCCTTGAGAAGAAGATTTTGGGTATGTATGGGCTCGGTATGAGTTTGCGTGATATTTCGAATCACATCAAGGAAATGTACGATACGGACATCAGCCACAGTACGCTTTCTTCCATTACCGATAAGATCATTCCTGAGGTCAAGGAATGGCAATCAAGAAGCCTGGATTCTCTTTATACGATCGTGTGGATGGATGCCATGCATTACAAGGTTAAAGAAGACCATCGTTTTTGTAACCCTCCCTATTTTCGGACTGGCATCCAGGCGAGTTTTCAAATTTAAAAATAGTTGTTATCAATAGGTCAATCTTTTTTAAAGTTGACCTATTGATAACATGCCGCCGGCAGGGCATCGTATTCCATTGGTGTCTTTCCTCCCAATGACTCATGTGGTCTTCTGTAGTTGTAATCCTGAATCCATTCTTCTGCAAGTATCTGTACTTGCTGTGTATCTTCAAAGAGGTAGGCATCAAGTATACTTTCCCGAAACGTGCGGTTGAAACGTTCAATGTAACCGTTTTGCATCGGCCTGCCTGGTTGAATGTACTGTATCTCTATTTCTTTGCCAGCACACCAATCTCGAAATTCCCTACTGATAAATTCAGGGCCGTTATCCGTACGGAAACGTGAAGGTTTTCCCTGCTCTTTTATGATGCGTTCCAATAGATAGGTTACTTTGTTTGCTGGCATACTGTGCGCAACCTCAATAGCGATGGCCTGTCTATTAAAATCATCAATGATATTCAGGGTCCTGAACTTGCGCTTATTGGTCAGTACATCGCTCATGAAGTCCAGAGACCATGTTCTAAGCGGCCTTTCTGGAATCGATAACGGTTGCTTTACCCGGGCTGGAAGTCGTCTCCTGACCTTTCTGCGACGGTTCATCCCCAAGAGTTGATACACCCTGCGGATTCGTTTGTAGTTCCACTTCAGTCCCTCGTGTCGGATACGTGAATAGTAAAGGTCCTGTCCTTCGGTTGGATACCGATCGGCCAGCTCTCGGAGCTTCGCTATCGTTTCGCTGTCGTCCTTCCTGTTTCTGTAATAATACATCGACTTGGGCAGGTTGACAACCTTGCAGGCCCTGCTGATGCTGATCTGGTGCATAGAAATAACATAAGCAGCCATATCCTTGCGCTGGCAGGGCCTCAGAACTTTTTTGAGAGTACGTCCTTGAGGATCTTGTGGTCCAGGGCAAGGTCCGCATACATCTGCTTGAGACGGCGGTTCTCTTCCTCCAGTTCCTTCATACGGCGCAGCTCTTGGCTGTCCATCCCGGAATACTTCTTCTTCCAAGTGTAAAAGGTGGCTTGGTGGACACCCAACTCCCTGCAGATGTCCGAAGTGCTTTTACCCGATTCATGTTGCTTGATCGCAGAAACGATCTGGCTCTCGCTGATTCTTGTCTTTTTCATTGTACTGTTCTAAGTTACGAATTTTCGCGTTTCAGACAGTCCGAATTTTCGGGAGGGTTACATTTTGTTTCTCGAGCAGTATACAATATCCTTGGCGTTGATCGAAAAGGGCACAAGCATTTACTGGGGATGTATGTTTCGGAAAATGAGGGTGCTAACTTTTGGCTGAGCGTACTGACCGATTTACAGAACCGGGGTGTGGAGGATATCTTAATCGCCTGTATCGATAATCTAAAAGGCTTTTCTGAAGCGATACAGAGTGTTTTTCCCGACACTGAAGTACAGACCTGTGTCGTGCACCAGATCCGTAATAGCTTAAAGTATGTGACCAGTAAGGACCAAAAGGAATTTATGAACGACCTAAAACCAGTTTACCGAGCCGATACATTGGATCTTGCCGGACTGCGGATGGATGAACTTCAGGATAAATGGGGTGAAAAGTATCCGGTGGTCATCGACTCGTGGCGGCGTAACTGGGATCGTCTGACCATCTATTTCCGATACGATAAATCCATCCGAAAATTGATCTACACCACCAATACGATCGAAGGATTCCATCGCCAGGTCCGTAAGGTCACTAAAACCAAAGGTGCGTTCACTTCAGACTTGGCGTTATTGAAATTGGTTTATTTAGCACATAAAAACATTAAGAAAAAATGGACGATGCCACTGGCCAATTGGGGAACTACGGCACAGAAATTAGCAATTTGATTTTCGGGAAGAATGGTGTTAGATTTGCAATAAGCAAAGTGGCTGAATTACCTTCTCGCGAGGAGGTAATTCAGCCAATGACACAGTTTATTTTACACTCCCACGAAATATACTATTCCCATATCTGGAATCTTTATTGCTATTGGTGTAAACCTTTCTTTCTCTTGACATAACTCTGTTAAGTTGTTAAATTCTCTTACCTTAATGTTCACTCCAGTCTAACAATTTTACTTCCTCAGAAATATACCATCTGTTAATTCCACAATTTTTAAAAATGTCACCTTTTAATATATCTCATCAAAAGAATAAATGACGAAACAAACAAACTTAAACAAGAAAAATAAAAGATAAATAAATTACTATTTACAATTTTAAAAATCCCAAATACAATAGATCCAAAAAATAGAGCAATTGTAACCCTCCCGAAAATTCGGACTGTCTGAAACGCGAAAATTCGTAACTTAGAACAGTACAATGAAAAAGACAAGAATCAGCGAGAGCCAGATCGTTTCTGCGATCAAGCAACATGAATCGGGTAAAAGCACTTCGGACATCTGCAGGGAGTTGGGTGTCCACCAAGCCACCTTTTACACTTGGAAGAAGAAGTATTCCGGGATGGACAGCCAAGAGCTGCGCCGTATGAAGGAACTGGAGGAAGAGAACCGCCGTCTCAAGCAGATGTATGCGGACCTTGCCCTGGACCACAAGATCCTCAAGGACGTACTCTCAAAAAAGTTCTGAGGCCCTGCCAGCGCAAGGATATGGCTGCTTATGTTATTTCTATGCACCAGATCAGCATCAGCAGGGCCTGCAAGGTTGTCAACCTGCCCAAGTCGATGTATTATTACAGAAACAGGAAGGACGACAGCGAAACGATAGCGAAGCTCCGAGAGCTGGCCGATCGGTATCCAACCGAAGGACAGGACCTTTACTATTCACGTATCCGACACGAGGGACTGAAGTGGAACTACAAACGAATCCGCAGGGTGTATCAACTCTTGGGGATGAACCGTCGCAGAAAGGTCAGGAGACGACTTCCAGCCCGGGTAAAGCAACCGTTATCGATTCCAGAAAGGCCGCTTAGAACATGGTCTCTGGACTTCATGAGCGATGTACTGACCAATAAGCGCAAGTTCAGGACCCTGAATATCATTGATGATTTTAATAGACAGGCCATCGCTATTGAGGTTGCGCACAGTATGCCAGCAAACAAAGTAACCTATCTATTGGAACGCATCATAAAAGAGCAGGGAAAACCTTCACGTTTCCGTACGGATAACGGCCCTGAATTTATCAGTAGGGAATTTCGAGATTGGTGTGCTGGCAAAGAAATAGAGATACAGTACATTCAACCAGGCAGGCCGATGCAAAACGGTTACATTGAACGTTTCAACCGCACGTTTCGGGAAAGTATACTTGATGCCTACCTCTTTGAAGATACACAGCAAGTACAGATACTTGCAGAAGAATGGATTCAGGATTACAACTACAGAAGACCACATGAGTCATTGGGAGGAAAGACACCAATGGAATACGATGCCCTGCCGGCGGCATGTTATCAATAGGTCAACTTTAAAAAAGATTGACCTATTGATAACAACTATTTTTAAATTTGAAAACTCGCCTGGATGCCAGTCCGAAAATAGGGAGGGTTACACAATAAATAATGGATAGTTTTCTCCTTTACCAATCCAATTCCACATTCCATATCTTTTAATAAATAAAATCCCTAGTATTCCAGAAATATAGCCTATAATACTTCCGAATAAAACATCTAATAAGAAATGAGCTCCTACCGCGACTCGCGTTAGACATAATATAATTCCTAAACAAACAATAAATGACGTCCAAAGAAGCTTAAAATACTTATCTGCAGGCATTAAAACTAAAAGAACAACAGTCAGGACAGTAAAAATTGTAATCGAATGCCCAGAAGGAAGACTATTGCTTCCATAATATGCTTTACCTATAATCACAAAACTATTTTCATGAAACGCTGATGCTGGTCTTGGAACTTTAAATAACCATTTCAAAGGGGAGCATATTAAACCAGAAATAATACTAGCTGATATAAGTGCTTCCCATAATTTAGGTATATAAACTAATAAAGGTGTGAGTAAGGAGAGAAAAATAAAAGCATCTCCTAGTTGTGTCAGATTGTATTGAATTAGTGGAAATTTTGCTAATTCAAAATTTAGGTAAAAAAAAGCTTCCTTCTGAATTTCTATATACGAATTAATAGAAAAAGCATCATTTAAATAAATATAAATGGTTATTATTAACAGTAGAATAAGTGGCAAATAAAGATAAGTGAGTTTTACTCTATTTACATTTAAAACGGTTTTTTCTTTCATTGTTTGATTAATCTTAAAATATTAGGCTTAAAAATTTTAAATACTTATTCTTATCCAAATACACCAGTAATCTTGTCTAAGAATAACTTTACACTGCGTTTATGAAAATTTTAATGTCTTATCCCTCTATAGTGTAAATAGGTATGTTTTATTTGAACAATAAAAGCTATAATCAATGCTATTAGAATTACAATTATAAAAAACACCATGAGTGGAGATCTTTTTCTTCTCTTATAGTGATTAGGAACACTTTTTACAACATTTCTTTTCCTTTTTTTAGTAGGAGATTGTCTTCGATAATACTTCTGCTTTTTTTTCATTCCAATTTTCAGATGTTAAAGCATTCTGTTATTTAATAATAATAAATCGATGATTTCGTGTAGAAGACATTGCTAAGGATATTCGTTATCAGACGACCGCCAATTACTATATTACTTTCAGGAAAATAGCATGCTTCAGAAAATAAATAGCAGGATGCCAAAACCAGTAATGACCTTGTTCTTAATATTGAATTTTATGATTATGCCAAACACAATGTATATCGCTAGTTAACATTTAAAAATCAAGCTTGCCCATATCTCGTGAACAAAAAAGGTAAGGAATAAAAGAAAGTAGTATAAGGTAGGAAGAATCAAATATTGCTTGATGACATTGATTAATCTTTTGGCATCACGCAGTAAGAAATCAAAAGTAATATATAAATATACATTATACCCTAACTCACTTAAATTTCAAATGAATTTAGGAGAAAAATTTTGGCGGCTGCCAGATAGTACCTGAATACTGGGAGAAAAAGCTACAATCCCACATTCTCATTTTTTTCTTTAAGAATAACTGTATTGGAACGTGCAATTCAGGAACATTAAAACTGAAGGAAACAACTGAGATACTACAGCATGTGCACTGGCAAAAGGGTGTACAATAATCGTCCTTGTCCTTGTCATGTCTATGGCTAGTTTCATTCGCGTATTTGGAAAGAGCTTCACAACTATTATTAATATCCCCACAAGGCACTGTAAAGAGTGCTAAGATATAAAATAACAATATAGCTGCTTTCCATCTCATATTTAAAACAAAAGTAATAAAAAAACTCCTTTCTTATTAATTTTGAATAAAATTATACTTACTATGCTTAAGTATTAGCAACACTATTTTTTATTGAGACCTTATATAATCTCTTATTTCATTTTTGTTTGCAAAGCCTTATAAAAATAGCTTTTTAATAAATTAGTCATGTACGTTAATGTCTTGCTGCCTCTTTGATTCAATTTGAAAAGTTGTATGCGACAGTTTAAAATCCTTTGTAGCCCTATCATTTAAAGCAGCAAGGATAATATCTGTATCCATTTTACTGTGCACCAAAACATGAGAACTCATAGCGTTGACGCCTGATGTGAGAGACCAGACATGGAGATCATGTATTTCTATTACGCCATCCACTTGTTCAAGTGTATTTCTCAGTTTTTCTATATCGACATCCTTTGGGGTGCTCTCCAACAAGACATTTATAGCTTCTTTCAAAAGTTTCCAAGTCCTAGGGAAAATAAGTAAGCCAATAGCAGCGGAAATGAGAGGATCGGCATAATACCAATCTGTAATCAGCATGATAATACCCGCAATCATCACCCCTATTGATGTTAACCCGTCAGATAAAACCTCAAAATAAGCACCTTTCATATTCAAACTTTCAGATGAATCTTTTCGTATGATTATGATTCCTATTATATTTACTATAAGGCCAATTCCCGCGACTAACATCATGCTGCCACTCTGTACCTTGGGAGGATCCATAAATCGCTGCCAAGATTCGAAAAGAACATAAATTGAGATAGCAAGCAGTACGACAGCATTTATAACTGCAGCCAATATCTCTGTTCTAAAATATCCAAAAGTCTTTTTAGAATTGGCTTTTCTTTCGCCAATCTTAATAGCAATAAATGACAAAAAAAGTCCAGCTACATCCGTAAACATGTGTGCTGCATCTGCCAACAAGGCTAGACTTTTTGTCAATATACCTCCTACGACCTCTGCAATTAAATAGGTTCCACTTAATCCTAAAACGATTAGTAGATTCCTTTTATGCCTACTGGATGCAGAAGGCTCTTTATAAGTTTGCTCCATAAAATATTTACCAATAATAAAATAGTACAATTTAACTGACAAGCAACGGCATTAAGAACACTTTGGAAATTAATTGATACAGAACTTAATATTCAACTGCTAATTACCACTAACAAATTCTTTCTATTTATATGTACATAAGTGACAATTGTTAAAATCAAATAATTCAAATTTCAGTATTTTTTATAAAAATGTGCTACAAATAATTTTAGCGATAGTATGTTCCTTAAATATAACTAATATCTTTTTCGTGGTCAATTTTTATACAAATTTTAAAATATAGACAAACGAGTCAAGATAATATGCTATATGAATGAAAATTAATTATAGTTCCACGATCCGAATAGCAAAGCCACCGCCAGGTGCAGACCTTTGTTTTAATTTACTTTTATTATTTATTTTAAGCTTTTTTATCACATAAGCCTGGGGATTGGTTTTGTAATGAGCATCTGGAGCATCAGCGTAGATCGTAGCTTCATATTTTTTGCCCGTTGTTAAAAAACCAAAATCCAAGATAGATTCATGTCCTTTCTCCCCGCTGACATTCCCGACAAACCATTCATTTTTACCTTTTGATTTACGGGCTATCGTTAGGTATTCTCCCGGTTCTGCTTCGAGATATAGGCTACTGTCCCAATCGACGGCAACATCTTTGATAAACTGAAAAGCATCGATAAAACGCTCATAATTCTCAGGGAGGTCGGCTGCCATCTGCAATGGACTGTACATGGTCACATACAATGCCAGCTGGTTGGCTAAAGTAGAATTGACATGGGATGTATTCTTAGGATTGATCTTTTGGATGTCCATCTCAAAGATGCCCGGTGTATAGTCCATCGGTCCACCGATAAGCCGCGTAAAAGGTAAAATGGTAACATGGTTTGCATGGTTACCCCCGAATGCCTGATACTCTGTGCCACGTGCAGACTCATTACCGATCAGATTGGGCCAGGTACGTGATAAACCTGTCGGACGTACGGCTTCATGCGCATTGACCATGATCTTATATTTAGCAGCTTTCTCCAAGGCATATTGATAATGGTTATTGATCCACTGACTATAGTGATATTCGCCTCGGGGAATAATATTGCCTACATAGCCACTTTTGACAGCCTCATAACCATTGTCTTTCATAAATCTATAAGCGCTATCCAAATAACGCTCATAATTGCGGACTGCTCCCGAGGTCTCGTGATGCATAATCATCTTAACGCCCTTTTGCTTGGCATAATCCCGGATGCCTGCCAGATCAAAATCGGGATAGGGCGTAACAAAATCAAACACATGATCTTTGGCATTGCCAAACCAATCTTCCCAGCCAATATTCCAGCCCTCGACTAATACGCCATCAAACCCGTGTTTTGCTGCGAAATCAATGTAACGTTTTACATTCGCCGTCTTAGCACCATGTTTGCCATGAGGCTTCACTTTGCTATAGTCCGTTTCACCTAGATGTACACTAGGAAGATCATAGGTATAGGACCACTCGCTCTTTCCGGTAATCATCTCCCACCATACACCTACATATTTAGTAGGCTTTATCCACGAAGGATCTTTAATTTTAGTGGGCTCATTGAGGTTGAGCGTCATCCGGGAAGCCAAAATATCTCTGGCATCATCACTCACCATAATTGTGCGCCAGGGGCTCCGAGCAGGCGTCTGCAAATTGCCCTTGGTCCCATTGGCATCGGGTGTCAGCCAAGATTGAAACACAAAATTTTTGTCATCCAGATTAAGATGCATACAGGCATAATTAATTAAAGCCGCTTCGTGGATATTGATATATAGCCCGTCGTCACTTTTCATCATCAAAGCCGTCTGTACACCTGTAGGCGAAAATGGGGTCTGCGAGGCATTGGGCGTAATCGCTTTGGCCATCAATCCTCTGATCTCAGACAGACGAGACTTGGTGTAATCATACTCCTGGGTATCGTAATCTCCTGGAATCCAAAAAGCTGTATGATCGCCATTCATTGCAAATTGCGTTTTTTCCTCTTTTACAACGAGATAAGTCATCTCCTTTTGCTCGGGAAATTCGTAGCGAAATCCCAAACCTTGGTCAAATAATCTGAAACGGACCACAAGTTTTCTTTTGGACGTTTTCTGTTGCAAGCTAATGGTTAGTTCGTTGTAATGGTTTCGAATCTCACTTTCTTCGCCCCAAACAGGATTCCAGCGCTCATCAACATGTTTGCTTTCTTGTGCCGTCTGTTCAAACTCGTCATACAGTGAACTGGACAACGGTTCTCCATTGCCTTCTCCTGCCCCTGAAAATTCAACTTTCTTGGTATTGCCGGTCAATTCCAATCCTAACTTACTGGGTTTGATTACAGCTTTGCCTTTATAACTCAAGGTATACGTCGGTGCACCTGATGCATCCAGTGAAAACTGAAGTTTCAATTTTCCCGAAGGCGAAAGCAGCTCTTGGGCTTGCAGTCCCAAAGTGATTAAAAATAAACTCATCAAGAGCGTCGTTTTCTTCATTTTTTATGATAATTAGTGGATTTTTATATTTTTCGCATTTCGATTATCCGTCAACTTAACGATACAGCTCCCCTGTTGGGCATCCCATGTCCAACTGGACTCATTTTTCTTTATCGTTGACGTTTGATTATTGTCCGCCACAGCATAGGGTATGGTCTTACCATCAATGGTGACGACATTGGGCTTGCTTTCAAGATGATAGCTTAAGTAGAGCTGTCTTCCTTTGGCAGGTATGTAGCCTTTATCCTGGGGCTGAATCGCTGTTTCAAAATCTCTTTCTGCCAGGGTTGTGCAGGTAAAGCGTGTCGTAGCACCAATACCTTTGAGATAATCCTGTGTCTCACCATCGTCTTCATAAAGTTCAAATGTAGCGGACTCTCCTTCATAATTGGGGAAGATATGGATATAAAGCGGATGTATTGGATCCTGACCGATATATTGCATGATCGGCATCATGGGTACGATAGCACCTTTTTTGACAAACATCGGAATTCGATTCAGAGGTGCTCGGTAGGCAATCTGCTGCCCACCCAGATATACCGTCTTTTTGTCGTTAAAATCAATCCATTCGCCATCGGGCAGATAGAGTTTTTTGATCCGTTCGCCTTTTTTCAGTACAGGGGCCACGAGGATTTCCTGTCCAAACATAAACTGATCATTGATCCCGATAACTTGGTCGTCTTGTGGAAATTCCATAAACAAGCCCCTTAATATAGGTAGACCTGTCTGATGCGCTTTGTACGCATGGGAATAGAGATATGGAAACAGTTGATATTTGAGTTCAATGGCTGTCTTGGCATTTTTTTCGGCGACCTCACCAAATAACCAGGGTTCGACCGCATTGTTGCCTTCGTGATGGGCACGGCTCAATGGATTAAAAATACCAAATTGCATCCAACGTGTATACAGCTCCGCCATAGCAGGGTAGTCTGTAATGTCTCCACAGTAACCTGAAATATCTGTCGTCCAGAATGGAATACCGCCAAGCCCCGCCGATAATCCGACCGCAACCTGATTGGCCAATTGACTCCAGCCTTCAGTCACTTCGGTTCCACTGCCACTATCGCCAGACCAACCAAAGGTATAGCGCTGAAGTCCAGCATATGCTGCGCGTGTCATCTGAAAGATCCGCTTGTTGGGATTACGCTTGTCAAACTGCTCTTTCACCACCTTATCCCAGGTAAGACCGTATACGTTGTGGATCTCGGCATGCATGCCTAACTGGTGTTGCATATGAAGTCTATCAACATCCTCTTCATTGCTCCAGGCAGGCTCCCCCATATCTGTCCAGAAACCACTCACACCATCGGCTAGGGGCTTCTGCTGGAGCTGCCCCCACCAGTCGGCCACAGATGGATTTGTAAAATCAACGACACCACAATTACCACCCCATGGCCAAGGCATATCATAAGATGTACCCGTACGACGGTCCTTGACAAAATATCCTTTTTGATGGGCCTCCTGCCACTGACTCTTATTTGATTGCGACACCACTGGATCTTGTGAGAGAATCATCTTAAAGCCTTTTTCATTCAGCTTTTTGAGCATTCCTTTAGGATCTTTATAATTTCCTTTACGCCAGTTGAAATCTTGCAGTTCCTGTGTCCAGCCTATATCCTGATAGATGATATCACAGGGAATTTCCCGCTTTCGAAATTCGGAAGCGATCTCCAAAGCTTGGTCTTCCCGTGTATAAAGTCCACGGCTCTGTGCAAAACCAAACGCCCACCTCGGTGGCATGATCGGTTTCCCAGTCAATGCGATATATTGCTGTTGGATCTCTTTATAATCCTTTCCATAGATAAAATAGTAGATGAAGGGACCATCTGGTGCTCCAAAGGAATAGGATTCTGTACTGCTGGTTCCAAAGTCAAAAGCTGTTTTATAGGTATTGTCCAAAAAAATACCATAATGGTAGCTGCTCATGAAAAAAGGAATACTCTTATACAATGGATCTTCTTGACTGCTATAACAGGGTTTGTCGCTATTCCACATCTTGTAAGACCGGCCTCTTCGATTGAGCGGCCCAGTCTTTTCGCCTAGGCCAAAGAATTGTTCATCGGGACGCAGTACTTTATGTGCCACCGTCTTGGTACCGCTCGTGCTGTGCCCAAGACTTTTATAATCACTGAAAACCAACTTTTGCCACTTATCGTAAATCAGCAATTGCATGGGATTCTTGTTGAGACGGACACGCAGCTTTCCGGTGAAGATTTCGAAGGTTGCCGGTTCGTTATTCACCTTGATTTCACCGATGTCTTCAAGCTGTTCATGAACTACTGCAAAGGAAGAATTCTTCCTTTGCAATGTGCCGCTGACATCATACCATATCCGAACAACAGAACTGCTGCAAAAATAAAGCTCCAACTTAGCGCCGTCGCTGCAATTGAAAGTCACCTTTCGCCCCTCGATCTGATAATCTTGGCATTGTGTCGCTTTCATCATCTGCCCTGCTGCTCCATGAACGATGGAGATCAGGCAAAACAGCATCAAATAAAAAGATTTTAGTTTATGCATAATAGGTTTTTAATATTCGATCACAACCATGTCCCAATACTTGAGCCCCGGCAGATCTATGGTCAATTTATTTCCTGTCTGCGCTTTAGTAAGCGGAATAGCGACGCCCCCTTGCATATCGGGCGATGCCAGCCATACACGCTTGACAGTACGTGTCACGTCGAGCTTGATCTGTAGGCCATCGATACTGGAGGGTTCCTGTTGGGTCCCATTGGTATCACGCCATTCCATAGTATTGGCATCCTTAAAATTGATCAAATGGATTACATCGCGGTTAGCAAAATATCGCCCATAGCTTGTAATACTGCCTGATCTTGCTTTACCATTACTGATAGTCAAAGCGTTTGTACCGGTGACACTAAAGACCGCGGCTGTACCACCATCTCGCAATACGTTTTGGTAAGCGACCATAAAGTCATAATATTGGATCAGCTTTTCCTTTGTTGTTCCTTTAAGCTGCAGGTTGTTATTTGCAAAATATTCATTGGTCAAATAATGTTCTCCCATTTCAAGGTGAGCCCCTCCATTGGCAAAGATGACCGCATTGGTCAGCAACACGCCTGGCTCATTGACAAAGCCTGCCTGATTGGACTTAGCATAGTTCATATAAGCTGCTAATACGGTATTCTTATTGTAATTGCTAAAACGGTCATTGTCTTGAATAATTTTCACCAATTCATCGTATGATTTGTTAGGATCCCAAACTTCGGTATATAAAAAATCAACAGCAGATGGTGCTATCCCAGACTCCTGACCGTATTGATTAACTGCATTCATCACGTGATACTTGCCCGGAAAAGCCTTCTTTGACGCTGCTATGAATGGGGCGTAGCGCTGCTCTAGTTTCACTTCTTTGCCAGTATAGTCATATAGTTTTCCGCGGTCTCCCAACTGATCAATATGATAGCCGTCAAAATTATAGACCGCAAATACATCTTGATGTCTTTTGTTAATGTAGGTCTGCCAGTCGGAGTTGCCGGGATCGACCAAATAGATATTGCTGCGAAAGGGTGCATTCAACGAATGCCTATCTTTCTCCTGATGTTGATTATCCTTAAAAAGGTACCATTGTTCGGATACCCCATCACTTGCCGCATTGGACAAAGCGCCATACAACAAGTTGTAGAACATCGCTTTCATCCCTTTATCATGAGCGGCCTGAATATAGCCATCCACGGTAGATTTGTAATTAGTCCGGCCGATGAGATCCAGCCAGGAATCAGCCGGATTGGATACTGAACCGGCCAAAGGTTTATGCTGATCCATCTGCCAGTCATAAAACTGGATTCCATTAATATGGAAACGGTTGAGCGTTTCGACATTGCGTTGTATTACCTGCTGATCAAGGCGATCGTAATTGGATACAAATCCATACCGTGGAAACTTGCGCCAGTCAGAAGATACATCAACGGCTATGCTGTAGAGCGGCTTTTTAGTTGTATCATCAGTTTTAAAAAGATAGACCATGTAGCCCCGAAAGTCTGTTGTAGGTGGTGTCCAGGTCCAGCTCAGCTGCGAAAGCGGCTCCTCTTTGATCAATTCGCCCAGATAGGTATAGGCGACACTCAAATTATTGTCGGAGATGGCAGCTGTAAATGTGATCTTTTCCCCAGGTTTATAAACAGCTTTATCTGTATTGATGACAGGCTTAAAATAGGTCTGCCCATAGGTGATCGGGTCTTTTTCAATATCGTAATAGTTGTTGCAGCTCGCGCTTAGAAGGATTCCGCCGGCAACCACAAGTCTGAATATTCGTTTCATCTGTAAATAATTATATCATGCACACAGAAGCTTATTAATTTCCTCCATTTTGTTGATGGAGGAAAAAGCTTAAGATTGATTTATTGTTTGATAATTGTGACTGTTTCCTGTAGCTGATCCAGTATGATACTGTATGTACCCGCAGTGGTCACTTTCCACTTATTATCTGGATTAGAGCCAGACTTGCTAAAGATCATCTGCTCGGTCTGCCCTGAGGGTGTCCTGCCATTTTGTGAAGCCAAAAACCATGCGCCATTCCAATCGGCCTGTTTATCGCAACTAAACTTTAATTCACCGGCTTTAAGTGTTCCAGACCAGGTAAACCTGTGGGGTGTATCACCCTTAACCATTGGGGTTGCTGTGGCAATATCCCAACCATTGGGTGTCGCATCGCCCACAAGATAAATAGCCGGAAACGATGTAAAAGGAGCAATGGTAATTTTATTGGCCCGTAGATCCAGTCTGATCTTATAGATTCCTTTATTAATCCGCCATTTATAATCATTCTTATTTTCACTTTCGGACCACTTGACGACAGGTAGGTCTGTTCCAACGCCTTGTTGATCTGTCTCTGGGCGCAAAAAGACAACGCTTGGATCAAAATCTGGCTTCGTTGCAATCTTAAACTCGTCGGTGCTATTATTAGAATTCAATACGGCATGATAGGTAAAAATAAAAGGGTCATTCGGGTCTTTCACCATAGGCTGAAAGGACCAACCGGTAAAGCCACCCACAAACCACAGTGCATCATACATAGCTCCCTCAATTTCAGTAATGACAATAGATCGATCGATCAGATTGACTTTGACTTGGTATAGTCCAGATTTGGCAACGGTAAATGGAACATCGTAGGGATCTGACTCCGACTCACGATAATAGAGCTTTTCATTATTTGTTCCTTTGTTGTATGAAGGTGTAAAATTGCCCAAGGTGCTGATAAACTTAAACTCGCCCCGGCTCAGTACACCTTGCCATATAAAGGCTCCTGGCGTACCCTGTATCGGATTCATCCTGCTGGCTTTGTTCGCATCCCAGCCGTTGCTTGTTGCGCTACCAAGGATATAGAGTGTTTCGGTAACCGGCTTGTAGGTTTTGATCTTTAAACTAATTATTTGAGACAACTGTGTTGCGCTTTGTCCGTCTTGGGTCTCTGCTATGACACGCGCTTCCAGCTGTGCTCCGCTTCCTGCTGTGATGCCAAGCTTTTCAATCAACAATTGATTAAAATCTTTGGTAACATATCTTTGTGACCGCAATCCTTTCTCAAAAGTACTGTTAATGGAAGGCTTAAAATCCTTACCTTTTTCACCGATTTCAAGGGTATACTTGATGGCTGCATTCGTTCCAAAATTAGAACCCGAAGTCCAGTCGAATACTACAGCTTCCTGCTCCGGGGCGGCAACATTCAATACAATATCTGATGTTGAGACACTGAGTTCTAAGGGACCATCGGGATAGATGACATTGCCAAAATCGTCTTTACAGGACTGACAGAACAAGGACGAGATCAAGATCAAATTGATAATATAATATAGTCTTTTCATCTTTTTAAATTTGTTAGTTGGTTAATTACCAAAATGGATTTAATAACCGGGATTCTGCTTCAAATTTGGATTGGCGTCAATCTCAACTTGAGGAATGGGTAACAACAAATGTTTTGCGGTGGCATTGAGCTTGCCGATGCTGTGCAGAAAGTTAAGCGCATACTGCCCGTTGTCCCAGCGAATCATATCAAACCAGCGTTGTCCTTCAAAAGCAAGTTCTATTCTTCTTTCGTGACGGATTTTTTCACGCATATCAGCTTGGGAAAGCCCTGTAATTGACTTTTTGTCGGTCAAACCTGCTCGTTGTCGCACCATATACAGGGGATCCACCGCTTGAGCCGTATTGCCGAGTTCATTGAGTGCCTCGGCTTTCATCAATAGCACGTCTGCATAACGTAACACAACGATATTGGCCGCATTGGTATTGTAATCGGGTGAAATGGACAATGGAACCAAAAATTTGCGCACGTTATATCCTGTGGACGACATATTGGATTTGTAGGCCTTACCGTCGAAAAGTGGTCCTCCTTCATACAAAACAGTTTTATCTTTGCGCAAGTCTCCAGTTTCGTATTGGGAGACAAACTCAGCTGTTGGCTGATTCCAACCGTAGCCGCCGCCCACCCAGCCCGAATTGCGTGGTCCCATATAGGTGCTCAGCCAGTTTGCCTGATTTTCATCGTCCCAAAATCCGGCCTTGGTAAGTCCATAATATTGTACTTCAAAGAGCGATTCGGCTGTATTTTTATGACGAGGCTCCCCCCCAAAACAATCACTATAGTCTGCATTAAGCACATACCCCAGCGACTCGACCTGATTGCATTGATCAATGCACAACTGATATTGTTTTAGTGTGAGGTAAACTTTTGCCAAAAGGCCTGCCGCAGCTCCTTTACTGACGCGTCCCTTATCCTGATCGGCATATTCCTCACGACGAGGTAACAGTGTAATGGCTTCCTTAAGGTCTGGTACAATGACTTCATTATAGATGCGTTCTTTGCTCACGCGAGCCGGTTTGAGATCATCTCCAGGTTTCGCGGGTACCAATGAAAGCGGCACATCGCCAAACAGCTGAACCAAAATAAAATAATAGTTCGCACGGAGGAATTTGGCTTCGCCAATCAATCTGTTTTTCAATTGGGGATCTATATCCATCGAAGGGACATTTTCCAAGACGGTATTACAATATAAAATACCGGGATTGGGTCCTCGCCAAAGATCAACCGCCGAAAAATTGTCTGGGCCAGTGGAAAAATTGGACAATTGGATCGTTTCTATTCCATCATCGCCACCACCTGCACCCACGGCACTATTCCCTGCCATAATGTCTAATGACCATATACGCATATTGTATAACTTGGGTCGTTGGAGTGGCTGATAAGCCGCATTGATCATTGCAACAGCAGCGGAAGCATCCTTGACGGATTCGGCACTGGGATCCTCAAGAGGTTCTTTATCCAAAAATTTTGAACATGAGCCCAACCAAAGGGGCATCGCCGCAAGGGCCATATAAAATATTTTTTTCATCATCATGAGTCTAATTAGTTAAAATCTAAGGTCCAATCCCAAGCTAAAGTTTTTTGTGATCGGGTAGTTACTATTGTCAACACCTCCTATCACTTCAGGATCGAAGCCAGAATACTTGGTCCAAGTAAACAAATTCTGCCCTGAAAAATAAAACCGCAACCGTCCTGCATGCAGACGTTTGGCTACAGCTTCAGGCAAGGTATAACCTACGGTCAGATTTTTCAGACGCAGGTATTTTCCCTGCTCAATAAAACGATCTGAATTACGTGTATTCTTATTGGGGTCGCTGTAAATCGCTCTCGGCACCTCATTGCTGGTTCCCTCAGCGGTCCAACGATCAAGAACCTTAGTCGTCTGATTTCGTATGGTATACATACCTTCCAAGGTAACCCTATTGGCATTATAGATCTGGTTTCCAGACACCCCCTGAAAGAATACTTCAAGATCTATATTTTTATAGGACAACTTATTATTCATGGCAAAACTCCAACTTGGTGTTGGATTGCCTAAATAGGTCCGGTCATAGTCATTAACAACTCCATCTTTATTGATGTCCCTAAATTTGATATCGCCGGGTGCCGTACTATTAGCGGGATCTGCCCCTTGATATTGATAAGCATAACTATTCACTTCGGCCCAGTTTTGAAAAATACCATTGGTCAAATAGCCATAAAATGATCCAACAGGCTGTCCAATGGTATGGGACTGATAACCGTAGTAAATAGGTACATCGCCATCAAGTCTAACGACCTTATTTCTATTATAGGAGATATTGAAATCGGTATTCCAAACCAATTCTCCTTTTAGGTTTTGGCTACGTAAACTTAATTCCCACCCCTTGTTTTCTACCTCTCCGGCATTGATCATTGGCGTATAGCTGTCTGAATATCCTGTCGTAATGGGCACGCTCATTTTGACAAGCATATCTGAGGTTTTTTTGATGTAAGCATCCATCGTCAACTGGATCCTGTTTTTGAAAAAACTTGCATCAATTCCAACATTCTGTTGTTTGATCGTTTCCCAGCGTATGCCCGGGTTAGGCATAACGAGTGGGTACAATGTCGAAACGGGAATACCATTGAAAACATATTGACCAGTTTTTAAGCGGGCTGATGCAGCATAGTTATCCAACACGGCCTGATTACCGGTAACTCCATAACCGATACGGAGTTTAACATCACTCCAAAAATCATTTTTGTTAAAAAAAGACTCTTCAGAGATACGCCAGGCGGCAGAAAAAGAAGGAAAAGTCCCCCAACGGTTGGCCGAAGCAATTCTTGATGTACCATCACGACGTACAGTGGCCGTAAGGAGATAGCGATTTTTAAACGTATAATTGGCGCGCCCGAAGAATGACAATAACGCCCATTCGTTGCGGCTCCCACCTACAGTTGGATCTAACAAGCCATTATTTAACTGGTTATTATTGTCGGAAAGAAATTCCTTGATACTTCCATTCATGTAATTATAATCATTGTTTTGCGCACTAGAACCTATCATCACATTGATTTCGTGTCCACCCCCGAAAGTATTTGCATAAGTGAGGGTATTGTCCCACAAATAGGTTAGGCTCTTGTTGAAACTTTCACTCCGATAGGAATTGGGAACGGGGATGGGTTTCCAATTGTATTTAGGCGAAAAGGTCATATTGTCCCAAGCCTTATAATCAAGGCCAAGCAAAGTTTTGAAGGTGAAATGATTCAAGAAATTTGCTTCCGCATAGATATTTCCAAGAAGATTATAGCCTTTCGTTGTATTTTGTTCAAGCATGGCAGTCCCGATCGGATTGCGCAGATCGCCATAGAATATAGCTTCATTTCCTGGCCCTGAATAGGTACCATCTTCATTAAAAATTGGTTGTGTAGGCAATGAGGCAAGCGTATTCAATACGCTATAGGAACCATTGTGTTTTACATCATGGCTTAGCGTGAGCGTATTGCCCAATTTGAGCCATGCTGTCTGTTTAGCTTCATTGTTAAACTGAAAATTATACCGTTTGTAATCGGTGTTTTTCACGATGCCATCCTGATTGAGTATACCAGCAGAGACGTAGTACGTATTCTTTTCTCCACCACCAGCATAACTAAGGGCATAATTAGCTAATTTACCTGTCTGTAGGAGCGCATCTAACCAATCTGTTCCTCGGCCAAGCAATGTAGGATCGGCAAAATCCGGTCGTTGACGGTTATTGTTGTTGGCCATCATCTCATTGTGCTGCGACGCAAACTGTTGTGCATTCAGCATTTTGGGTAGGCTCGTTGCCTGCTGAATCGCGTAATTGGCACTTGCCGTAATACTGCCTTTATTTTTATTACCCTTTTTTGTTGAAATCAATACAACACCATTGGCTCCCCTGGAACCATAAATGGCAGTAGCAGAGGCATCCTTGAGGATATCGATTGTCTCCACATCATTTGGATTGAGCGCATTGAGAGACAGATCCGTTGGGACGCCATCAATCACTAACAATGGAGCACTATTGTTGATTGATCCCAGCCCTCGAATCTGTATGGACACATTGCTTCCGGGCGCGCCTGAGTTGATAACCTGTACACCAGAGGCACGTCCTTGAAGCGCTTCGCCAACATTTGCCACAGGCTTATCTTTCATTGCCTCTGCACCCACAGACGCTAAAGAACCTGTCAGATCTTTCTTTTTAACGGTCCCATATCCAATAACAACCACCTCGTCAAGTGCTGTGTTATCCTTGACTAATATAATATTATAAATTGATGCATTGTCTACTTTTAGTTCCTGAGTCTTGTAGCCGATATAGGAGATGCTCAAAACTGAACCATGTGCAACGGTCATTTTAAAATGGCCATTTCGATCTGTCTGTACTTGTTGGGTTGTCCCCTTGTTGTTGACGGAAACAGCTTCAATAGCTAGCTTGTTTTCGTCTTTTACAGTACCCTGAATCTCCCTTTGTTGTGCAAATGAATTTAAACAGATCAAAATCATTGAAAGCATGAGAATGGGATACGTAAAACGTAATCGCCCCTGGTTTTTCATAAAATTTGATTTTTACGTATTACTTATAATTGTTATCTAATTTCGATTTGAAACTAGTGTCAAATCGCCCCCTAATTGGTTTATCCAAAAATAAGAGGATCAAAGAGCAGATAAAAGAGGTGTATCGCCAAATATAGAAACAACAAAAACGTAAAAACCTAAAAAACAGAATATTACATCAAATACAACAAAGAAATATATAGAAGATTAGGTCAATAATTTAGGGCTTTTCGACCTATTTTTGTGACCAATTCATCAAAATCTTCGCGCGGGACGGCAGCTTTATTTCTGAATTTGGTCCGGTAGGTATAAATGGTATTGGTTGAATAGTGCAGGAAACGGGCTATCTTTGCGCTGTCTGTAATACCCAAACGTATCAATGCAAAAATACGGAGTTCCGGGCTCAGTACTTCATTTGGCTTTAAGACGACTTGCATATCTGCGACTAACAGTGCATTGAAATCTTCCACAAAGTTCGGATACAAGTGCAAAAATACATGATCAAAAGTGGCGTATAATTCTCTTACTTCATGGTCGATCATATCGCGTGATTTAAGCATCTGCTTGAGCTCTTCGATCTTCTTGGCCATGACCATCTTGTTGAGCGAAATCTGGTATTTTTCGAGCTTATCAATATATAAGGAACATAAGTTTAGGAACTCACCGATATAGGCTTCTTTGATGTGATTGGTTTCTGCCAACTCGCTATTCATAGACAGCACTTCGCTATTGGTGGTATGAAGTTCGTCATTGGCTGTATTCAATTGCTGATTGAGCACCTGCAATTTTTGATTGAGTTCGAAGAGCTCTCTACGGACGCGATTTACCCGCTTCATCTGCCTGTATATCAAAATAACTGCTATAATGAGGCACAGCGATAGGATACTGACAATCGCTAGAAAGATTGTCAATTTTGCCTTTTGTTGTAATTCATTTTCTTGATAAGCTGAGTTTATGATTGGAAAGATCTGCGAAGCTTCATAGGTCCGGAAACGGGCATTACAAAATATAGCATCCTCCATTGACGATTTGATACAGCTATAGGCTTCTTCAATATGGTTTGACTTATACAATAAGGTCGCTAATGCCTGCATCGAGGCATTCTCCTTGATGGCGTTTTTAATATCACTAATCGCGGATAGCGTCAAATATTTGCGTTGAAGGTCAATATTTCCTTCCTTTTCATAGATATTAGCCAGGGCATAACATAAGATGGCATGTTCATGATCCTCTTTTCGGGAAAGATCAAGCATATACATCAAACTCTTTTTCGCTTCCTCAAATTTCCCTTCATCATGGAGCTTTTCGGCATAAACTATACGGTATTGACTACTTGCCGTGTCCAGTTCACTTAAGAGCGAATCGCGATAGCGGTCACTCCGAATAGCATACTGCCGATCGTCGGTATTTGAAAATGAATAAAATTTATAGAGCCTTTTCCACGCATCGTAATACTTGATCAACAGTTCTCTAGGAAGCTTGTTCTTACCTACAGTGGCCAATATTTTATAGGCGTCAATATACATACCTGCTGTGAAGTAAAATGAAGCAAGATCCAGATTACTTTCATTGATTTGGAAGAAATCGCCACTTCTTTTGGCTAATTTTACATTTCCCCTAGCATATATAATCGCAGAATCTAGTTTATATGAAGAATATTCTTGGTAAAGGAGCTTGTTTAATTCGTATTGTCCGGAAGTGTTATTTATTGATTTCTGAAGTTGTCGTCCCAAATCGTCTATTCTCGCTTCTTTGAGGGCCATAAACACTTCCTTTTTGTCGATCATCTGAAGCAGTTGTATCAACGCAGTATCCTGTCCAGTTCCTGCTTTACATAAGATAACCGATATAACAATCAACAGGACACATAAAACACGTCTATACATGATACTTTAAACCAAAAGTGACAAAACACAATAGTAACATTTTCTAGGCTTAAAACAAAACTAGCATATACTAATGTTATACATTTATCAAAAATAAAAAATTGCAAATATTCTGATAATATTTTGCGTATTAATACAAATCTTAAACGTTCTTAAAACCTTTATTGAATATTGACACACTTTTAACACCTAAAATCTTGACCTCAATTATCTGTTTATTATTTCTATAAATGTTAGTTGAGGGGATTATTATAAATAATTCGAATTCGTAATTTTGAACTACTAATCTAACAATCAACTTCTTCTAAAACACAATCAAATACTGTGAATACAGTACCTAACATTACTAAAATTTTAAGTTGATTATTGAATTTTAATGCCCTCTTCCTGAAATATGTATATATATATGTTTTATCTGAACGATGATTGTAATTATTGTTATAATGGACAGTATAATGACCATAAAAATCAAAAAGGGTGATTTTCTCTCTTTAAAAGACTTCTGGGATATAGTAGAGGTATGTTTTCTCTTTCTCCTCTTAACAGCAGGTTTTCTCTTGTGTACATTATGTTTTTTTTTCATTTCAATACAACTGGAACAATAAAAAATAGAAATCCTATATTAAAATTTGATAAAAACATAAATTGATACTCATTTGCATCAACAATAATTTTATAATCCTAAACTTCCTAATACAACATTTCTCAAAACCTATTTTTCTTTCAACACAGGTTAGAACAAAAAAAGCTACAAAAGTTAATGACCGTTTAGACTTATGAGAAAAACTTCACTAACACATTAATTATAAAGATACCCCAACATGATGCTGCAAGATTTACAGATGGAAAACAGGAATGTCGGACAGCCATGACCGATACTTAGACTAAACAATACCAACATATTTTTGATTCCTTCGTAAATTTGATAAATACAGTCTAATTGGATATTCCTTTCAAAGGCTAACAATAAGGATGTCTTGCTTTATTACAAAACATCCTAGATGATCATTTTATTGTATAAAAAAGCTAAGACCCTACTAAACATGATGTTTTATAGAATACTGTTTCCAATAACATTCAAATTTTATTTAAAATTTCATCCGCTGGATCCTTATAGCATTCAATATCGCAATTAGCGAAACCCCTACGTCAGCAAATACGGCTTCCCACATAGTAGCAAGACCTCCAGCCCCAAGAATAAGAACTATGCCTTTCACCACAAACGCTAGTATGATATTCTGCCAAACAATTTTTTTTGTTTTCTTGCCAATATTAATGGCTATCGGGATTTTAGAAGGCTTGTCATCCTGAATAACAACATCTGCTGTCTCAATTGTCGCATCGCTTCCAAGTCCTCCCATAGCAATTCCCACATCACTTAAAGCAACTACCGGAGCGTCATTTACCCCGTCTCCTACGAAGGCAACAGTTTCATTTTTTGCCTTCATCTCTTTTACTTTGTTTACTTTGTCTTCAGGCAAGAGATCTCCAAAAGCCTTGTCGATCCCCAGCTTATCTGCAACAAATCTAACAACAGTTGTCTTATCTCCGCTCAACATCGTCGCTTTTACATTGAGCTTATGAAGCATATCAATAGTCTTTTGGGAATCTTCCTTTATGCTATCGGCAATGGTAATGTAGCCCACAAATTTACTGTCTTTAGCCACCGCAATAGTTGTGTAGACAATTGATAATGGATCTAGATCATATTTAATATTGAATCTGTCCATCAGTTTAAAATTGCCGACCAGTAATTCTTTTCCGTCAATCTGCGCTTTCAAACCATGACCGGGAATCTCTTCAGTGTTTTCTAATTTTATGGAACTATCAACATCTCCTACATATTCGTGTATGGCCGTTGCTACAGGATGCGTGCTAAGACTTTCGATGGCATTTACGAGTTTTAGAATTTCAGCTTTATCGAAATCGGAATTAAAAACTACTTCTTGCACTTTAAAAACACCTTCGGTCATTGTACCAGTTTTATCCATTACTACATTCTTTATGGCAGCCATAGTATCAAGGAAATTACTGCCTTTGAATAAAATACCATTACGACTGGCAGCTCCAATACCTCCAAAATATCCCAATGGAATAGAAATTACCAATGCACAAGGACATGAAATTACCAAGAAGACTAAAGCTCTGTAAAGCCAGTCATTGAATACGTAGTTCTCTAAAAAGAAATAAGGTAGCAAACATATTCCGATTGCAAGAAAAACAACGATTGGGGTGTAGACTTTGGCAAACTTCCTTATAAAAAGTTCTGTAGGTGCTTTCTGGGATGTTGCATTTTGGACCAATTCCAAAATCTTACTTAGCTTGCTGTCCGTATAAGCGGTAGTCACCTTAACCTGAGCAACGGTATTTAGGTTGATCATGCCGGCAAGCACCGATTCCCCCTTGTTTTTGGTATCCGGTTTACTTTCACCTGTCAGTGCGGCAGTATTAAAAGAAGCACTATCCGTGAGCAGTTCTCCATCAAGGCCCAGTTTCTCCCCAGGTTTTAATTGGATAACCATACCTATCTGTGCCTCCTCGGCTTTAATAACTCTGGTCTGATTCTCCTCAACAATTCTCACTTCGTCCGGCCGCTGGTCCAGCAGGGCTTTTATGTTACGCTGTGCTCTTGAAACCGCCAACGTCTGAAATACTTCGCCTACAGCATAAAAAAGCATAACGGCCACCCCTTCGGGATATTCCCCGATAAAAAACGCGCCTATGGTTGCAATGCTCATCAAAAAGAATTCTGAGAAGACCTCTCCCTTGGCTATACTCTTAAAAGCATCTTGAATTACCGGAAGGCCTACGATTCCATAAGCTACCAGATACCAAACAAATCTGACTGTTCCTTTAAACCATTCCTGAGGCAGCCAGTTATCCAATGATATTGCAATAAGTAAAAGTAAAAGAGAAAGAATAGATGGTAGAAACATTTTAAATGGACTTCCGGTGGCATTACTGTGGTCATGACCGTCATCATCACTATGGCCATGATCGTGTCCGTCATTTTTGTAATGTTCCTCTTTTACCAATTCTCTTGCTCCGGCTTTAGAATAGACCTTTTCCGTCTGCGTACAACAGATCTGCTTGCCTTGCGCGTCATATTGATGTTTGTGATCCATAATATTTATTTTAAAAGGTTTTTTAATATTTTATCCATAAAGAATTGTTTCGAGACCTTATTTGCTTCACTTAGTACAACATCTATTGAAGGAATTGATTTCTCCAAATATTTCTCAGCCCTAATTATTGCATCACTTTGTTTTTTGATTTTCTCTGTTTCTTTCAAAGCGTCCGCCAGGGCAAGTAAGCTGAGTCCATGATCCTTCAGTATTCCCAACTGTTCGATCATCCAGCTAACTGCGTAAAAACCAAACTTGGATAGCGCCAGAGGATGGGTCTGCTTTTCTTCAACAGGTGGGAGTCGATTAAAGGGTGACTCAAGTATAGTATCAGTAAGGTAGTTTCTCAACTCCGACTTTTCATGTTCAATATCTACTAGTTCGACACATCCCTGTAATGATTGTGCATAAATACTTAACCAGCGTAATTTCCGACGAAACTCATGAATATCTGACTCCACGTTTCTGAAAACATATTTTCCATTCTGGGAAAAATCCATTATCTTTTCTATTTCTGAACGATAGAATTTAACAAGACGTCTGTGCTGCTCGTCTTTTGCCTTCCATTGGGTTTTGTCAATGTCACTGATGATTTTTTTTAATTGTTTACCATTCAACCAGTTTTTACGTTTGAGTAATTTATTAAGTTTCCTCACGACTTTTTCTAATTGTGCATCAAAATAAATCCCCACATCTTCTGGAATGCATTTGTCTTTGGTATACAATTTAGCAAAAGTGGTAAAATAGTCTATGCTCCCAAGCATGTCCTCCAATTGTTTAAATTTGTCCCGCATTCTTCTAAACTGTTTTGTTCTTGGACCAGTAACACTATATATCCTGGCCAATGCCTCCAATTGGAACAAAGGTGTTCTTAATCCATTCTCAAAAAGATACCGCCCGGGATTGTTCTCTTTCTTCGCCCCTTCAAACAAATCTGCGAGTTTTTGAAGATGCAGATCGAACTGATTATTATTCTGTTTCATGGCCGCTATTTTTATTGTCGGATAATTTTCTCAGAAATCGCTTGTACCACTCAAATTGATTTATTACGAAAATCAATAGGGTAATAACTGTTGCAGAAATTGCAAGAACAAACATGTTGAGTGCGATAGCTATTCCAACCGCAGCAATTGTCCAGAGGCCGGCTGCTGTGGTCAGTCCTATTGGCATACTTTTCTCAGTACGAAATCCTATACCGGCTCCTATAAATCCTAGGCCAGTTGCAATCGCCGCCAGCATTCTTGCCGTTGCAGACCTGTCTTCAGTCAAGTGGGCTGCAACAGATACAAAGAGACAAGAGGCAACACAGATACAGGCAAATGTCCTTATACCCATATTCTGCTGTTCTTTTTCCCGTTCTATACCGACGATGCTTCCTAAAACGAGAGCGAGTACCAATTTAGCAGAAAGCAAAAGTTCAAAATTCATATCCATAGAGTCTTTAGATTTTATTATTTACAGATATATTACATTTCATAATAAGAATCATTTTTGGGATTTGCCGGAATATCTATTTCTCCAATCATTTCCAAAAGGTTTATCTCGATGGTTTGTGCAAGCGAAGTCATTGGTGTATCAACTGGCGTACCCTCAAAAGGATCCTGCATAATGATGGCTGTCTTTTCAATGGCAATAAAGAGTATTGGTATAATCATGGTCATTACGATCTCAATAGTTAACTGAGAATCTTCGAGCCCGAAAGGCAAAATCGCGGCAAAGACGTAGATCAAGGTGTGTACCATCATGCTATATGATCTGGGAAAGACCGTATTCTTAATACGTTCACACTTACCCATGCTGTCGCATAACCTACCTATTGTTTCATTTAGCTGAACCTGTTGAATATCCGTTATCGCTCCACTGAAAGCGAGATGTCTGATTGCATTTGAATGTCTATCCAATATTGCATTGGGTATATTTGTGGCTTTTATCCCGTGGAAATGCAGATAAGCCTGAACTTTAGGTGAAAACTCCAGCTTTCGGAGCGATTCTCCCAGCGCATAAGTCCAGATAATTTGTCGGTCCACAAATTCTTTTATTTCGTATCGGGGACTTTCGGGAGCATATTGAATAAACTGCCTTAGTAAATTCCTGGAGTCATTAACAATAGCTCCCCATATTGTTCTGGCTTCCCACCAGCGCTCATAGGATTGAGCCGTTCTAAAGGCCAGTAGTAGGGAAACAGCCGTTCCGATCAGAGCAGGAATACTCAGCGGCAAGGATACTTTTTTAAAAGTCGGATGCATATCAACCACGCCGATCGATATGGCGAATATAGAGATCAGAATGAATTGTGTCTTTATCTCATTTATAAAGTACCAAATTGATATTTTTCGATTTAATAACATAACTGAATATTCTAGGTTTGTGAAGAACAATAATCATTCTTTATATTTTTAGACGGATGTACATTTAGATAATGAACAATTAATTATAAATCTTGGTTTCCCCCTTCCGAAACCGATTTCAATATTTTCAATATTGTTCATAGCAAAACAAAAATACAGTGTAAATGCTGGTCAAACACATCTTCAAGTAAATTCCATACCTGAAGGAGCTGTTGTCGAAATTTTTCATAATACTGCCAGCGGATCACTTCATAGTATATCCCGACTATTAAAGTTCATCAATATAACATTGACCTGTTTAAATCTATCCAGAACATTTTTTCCATATGAAGTCCAATAAGTGTGGTTTCGCAACATAGCCATATTTATAGTCTTCCATTCCTCATCCGAATAAACCCTGTGAAGGAAAATTTCAAACTCTCTCCTTATCGCCATAGCATATCTAGGATAAGTGGGTCTAGTAAAGTGAAAGAAATCAGCATCACAAAGTATCATTTCCACCAAATTCATCGGCGACTGCGGAAACTTTGTTGCTTCGATACAGGCCGATACCGAATTTATAAATTCGGTATCGGCTTTATATCTCGTCAGAAAACTTTTGGCTATCTGTTTACTTTTTTCCTCGTGTCCGGCGTAGGTATGAATATAACCACAGTCGTGAAACCAGGCGGAAACAAGTAATATTTCCATTTGGCCACCATCAAGACTATAGAATTGTCCAATTTCAACTGCTGCTTTCGCAACTTCAACTGTATGGGTAATGCCATGAAAACCCAAATCACCTGAAAGGTTTTCTTTTAGCAATGAGGAAACATAATTTTCAACAGATAACAACAGAGTTTTCATAATTTTACATTTACTTAGAAATTAATGTTCATGCCCACCAGTATTGCTCAATTTCGCATTGATAAAGAATGCCCCTTTGGTAACAATTTTAACTCCCTTAGGAATTTCTGTTACAGGAGTGATAACAGTGTAACCCAATTCAGAAACTCCTTTAACAACTTCGATCTTTTCAAAATTAATTTTCTTTTCAGTTTGCTTATTATCAGCAACATGATCATGTTTTTCCCCCGGTTTGTGATCATGGTCTTCTTCAGCTTTCTGGTCATGGCTTTCACCTTCTTTGTGTTCATGACCACCTTCCTTGTGACCAGCTTCAGGATCCTTATCCGTATGAACAAAAATATAGAACTTACCGTCAGCTTCTACAATGGCATCATTAGCAACAGTCGATGCCATTACATCTTCTACACTGACCATACCTGTAATGTTCATTCCGTCAATTAGCCCCGTTTTATTCCCTACTACAGTACAATGCACAGCTATTGTTTTACTTTCGTTTTCGAATGATGAGCCTATATTGAATACCTTTGCAGTGTAGGTAACTTTTGGATTATTGGTAATGGTAAAATTGACAACCTGTCCAATTTTCATATAAGGTAAGTCGCGTTCGAATACCTGAAGATCAAGATGCAAAAGACCATTATCGACAATTTCGACAACCGGAGAGGAAACATCTACATAACTACCTATCTTGGCCAGCTCATTGCTAATCGTACCACTGACAGGGCTTGTTACAACAAGTGCGGACCTTAGATTCTCCCTGTTAATACTAGATGGATTAATGCCCATCAACTGTATCTGCTTTTTTAATGATGCTTTACGAGCCATCAGTGCATTCAGGTCAGCAGTAGCTGTCTGGAGGTTTTTCAATGCACCAGCACTCCCTTCATTAAGTTCCTGTTGACGGCTCTGTTCCTGTTGTGCTAAAGTAATCCGACTGTCAATCGTTATGTATTCTTCCTGCAGCTGGATAAACTGTGGATTTTCTATTGTGGCGATCACCTGCCCTTTTTGAACATAATCACCCAGCTGCACTTTGAGACTTTTGACAACCCCTCCATACAGCGAGGTCGCATTTGCCTTCTTATTGTTAGGAACCCGAAGTGCTCCGTTGGCCTTGACGGTTGCTGTCAGATTTTTATTTTCGATGTCGCCAAGAGTGATCCCAACAGCCTTAATCTGTTCTTGTGTAAGTGATGCAATAGTAGAAGACTCTTCTTCTGCATGCCCCTCCTCACCACTAGCTTCTGCCTTCTTTGTCTCTTTCCTGGCTCCGCTCTCTTCCTTCTTGTCAGCCTGTCCGCCACAACTATATAAAAATGCTACAAGAACACCCGAAACTAATATTTTTCCTATAATTTTCATTTTGTATTATTTGTTATTGAAGTAATTGAATTGAATTGCTGATTGGTTGTACTGGTTTAGTACATCCAAATAGTTCTGACGGATACCTATTGCCTGGTTCAGGAACTGTCCTAATTCAGCAAAACTTATTTCACCTGTTCTATAACTCAGAGTCGCAGCACTGATTATTTCCTCAGATTGACGTAGTCCCGATGTTTCATAGAAATTCAGAAGAGAATAGTTTTTTTCTATTTCAGCAATAGCCGATGCCCTTTGTGTCTGGAACTGCTGGGTCTGATAAGCAAGTGTTTTTTCTTGCACTTCTTTCTCGGCAACCGCAACCCTTACTTTATTCCGGTAGGCGCCGCTCCCAAAAACCGGGAAAGAAGCCATTACTGAAAAACCAGTAAACGGATCTTTGGCACCCCACAGACGCTGACTAAAAAACCTTCCAGAAAACTCCGGTTTGTTCGTATTCTTCTGAACTTTGATATTGGAAGAAGCAATATTGACATTTTGTTCCTGCAAAGCAAGTACCGGATGCGAACTATTATTTTCAACTAGTTCAACTTCGATTTTCTTTAATGATTCAGCAATAGGAAGTAACCATTCGTTCTGATTCATGAGCATCATCAATTGTTGCTGCTGGACTGTCATTTCTTTCTTGTTCTGCTCAAGAAAAGCCCGTAGTTCTTTAAGTTTAGCTTCAGCCGACACCTGATCCAATTTAGCGACATCTCCTGTCCTGACCCTGACTTCAGTAGTTTTAAAGAGCATCGTGTAAATACTGTCCAATTTTTTAAAAAGCAGCTGTTTGTCCTGCAGGTACCAAAGCTGATAGTATGCGGTACGCACATCACGTTTGATTGCAGCATTCAATACATCGGTATTAAGTTCTGCATATTTTAACTGCTGCTTAAAATAATCTTTCCTTGCAGCATACAAGCCAGGCCATGCTATACTTTGAGAAACTCCGATTTTCAAAATTCCTACTCTATCTGATGGCCGGAAATCTTCATTTTCAGCAAACACGCCCGTTTTGGGAATATCGTTTGCAGTCTTGACGTTCAAGGAAGCACTTTTTACCTGTGCACTATTAACCCCATACTGTTGATTATTTTCCAACGCCGTGCCCACCGCTTTTTCGATAGAAATCCGTTCCCGCTGCTGGGCCTTGACCGTCGATAAACTTCCCAGACACACTAAGATTACCATTGTTATTGCCTTCATTTTACCGTCTCCATTTTTTTTGAGCTTCGAATTAAAAATAATGTACAGGAGGGGCAGCACAAACAGTGTCAAAAATGTTGCTGTGATCAATCCGCCGATCACCACAGTGGCAAGAGGTTTTTGCACTTCGGCACCGGCACTCGTACTAATCGCCATAGGTAAAAACCCGAGTGATGCTACAGTGGCAGTCATTAATACCGGCCGCAGACGGGTCATTGTACCCTCTTTTACTCGTTTGAAAACATCCTCTATTCCCTCTTTCTTTAGTTGATTGAACGTTCCGATCAGAACGATACCATTAAGCACTGCAACTCCAAACAGGGCAATAAAACCGATTCCTGCACTAATACTGAACGGCATACCACGCGCCATAAGGGCAAATACACCACCAATAGCACTCATTGGGATGGCCGTAAATATTAAGGCAGCTTGCTTAAATGAATGGAAAGTAAAATACAACAGCATAAATATTAACAATAGTGATACTGGTACCGCAATCATCAGACGTGCACTCGCCTTTTGTAAGTTTTCAAACTGCCCTCCGTAGGTAAAATAATATCCTGAAGGCAATTTTATCTTTTCGGACAATTGTTTTTGGATATCCTGTACCACACTTTGTACGTCCCGACCTGCAACGTTGAATCCAATTACTATACGCCGCTTCCCTGCCTCCCTGCTTATCTGGGCAGGTCCAAGTTTATACTCTATATTTGCAACCTGCGAAAGTGGAATCTGTATTCCCTTATCTGTTGGGATCATCAGGTTACTGACATCATCAATGCTACTCCGATGTGTACTATCAAGACGTACAACAAGGTCAAACCTTCTTTCATTTTCATAGATCTGACCTGAACTTTTGCCTGCAAAAGCCGTACTGACAACATCGTTGACATCCTGAATGGTCAATCCATAATTTGCAATCCGGGTACGGTCATACTCGACATTAATTTGTGGCAGACCGCTTACCCGCTCGACCTGTGGAGATGTTGCCCCCTGGACAGTTTGAATCACCTCACTGACTTCTTTTGCGTAGGATGCGAGTGAATCTATGTTTTCACCAAAAATCTTAACAGCTACATCCTGCCTTATACCTGTCATCAACTCGTTGAAACGCATCTGAATAGGCTGGTTTTTCTCAAAGAAAACGCCCGGTATAACCTCAAGCTTTTCCATCATCGCCTCTGCAAGTTCGTTGTAATTTCTGCCAGACTTCCATTCGTCTTGCGGCTTTAGTACGACCATTAAATCGGTTGCCTCGGGAGGCATCGGATCGGTAGGCACTTCAGCTGCTCCAGTTTTACCCACAACCATTTTCACTTCATCAAATTGCTTAATTATCCTTGAAGCCTGCATGGAGGTTTCGATACTCTGATTTAATGAACTTCCCTGCGGCAAAATACAGTGAAAGGCGTAATCCCCTTCTTGCAGTTGCGGAATGAATTCGCCCCCCATCCTACTGAAGAAAAATAAACAAACTGCAAAAATAGCGACAGTTGCTCCTACAATGATATATTTGATCCTGATTGCTTTTTGAAGCAGAGGCTGATACCAACCAGAAAGCTTATCCATCATTTTGTCGCTAAAAGTCTTTTTGTGACTTGGTTTTTTTGACAGAATTAACGCACACATCATCGGAATATAGGTCAGCGACAATATCAACGCTCCAAATATCGCAAAACCAACAGTTTGCGCCATGGGGCGGAACATCTTGCCTTCCACACCGACTAGGGTGAGGATTGGTATATAGACAATTAGAATGATGATCTCGCCAAAGGCGGCACTTGTACGAATCTTGGATGCGGAAAGGAAAACTTCATCATCCATTTCGTTTTGCGTTAGCCGCTCAGTAGATTTCCGCAGTCCAAGATGGTGCATAGTAGCTTCTACAACTATAACCGCACCATCCACTATTAATCCAAAATCGATCGCTCCAAGACTCATCAAGTTAGCACTAACACCAAATACATTCATCATACCTAAGGCAAACAAAAGCGCTAATGGGATAGCGGAAGCAACAATAAGTCCTGCACGGAAATTCCCAAGAAACAGTACTAAAACAAAGATTACGATCAACGCACCTTCGATCAGGTTTTTCTCCACAGTACTCATTGCCCTTCCTACTAAGTCGGTTCTATCCAAATATGGCTCAATTGTCACGTCATCAGGCAAAGATTGTTGAATTGTCGGTAGTTTTTCTTTTATCCGTTTTACTACCTCGTTACTATTTTCACCTTTAAGCATCATTACCACGCCACCCACGGCATCAACCTCTCCATTATAGGTTAATGCACCATATCTTACAGCACTACCAAACCTAACATCTGCAACATCACCTATATAAATAGGAACAGCTCCGGAATTTTTTACAACGATTTTTTTGACATCATCGAGAGAAGTTGCCAATCCGATACCCCTGATAAAGTAGGCTGTAGGCTTTTTGTCAATATAAGCTCCTCCCGTATTTTGGTTGTTCTTCTCCAGAGCCGTGAATATTTCAGGAATACTAACTCCCATAGCCCTAAGCTTATCAGGGTTTACAGCAACCTCATATTGTTTCAATTGACCACCGAAGCTGTTCACCTCAGCTATGCCTGGCGTCCCATATAGCTGTCTTGCCACGATCCAGTCCTGCATTGTACGCAGATCCTTCGCATTATACTTACTCTCACTACCTTTTTTGGGGTGAATTATATATTGATAAACTTCTCCCAGCCCGGTACTTACAGGGGCCATTTCCGGGGTACCTATACCCTGTGGAATCTTATCAACCGCCTCTTTTAATCGTTCGTTGATAAGCTGTCGAGCAAAATAAATGTCTATATCCTCCTCGAAAACGACGGTAATAACCGACAAACCAAAACGCGAGATACTACGGATCTCTTCAATCTTGGGCACATTTGCAATACTTTGTTCGATAGGAAAGGTAACCAGCTGTTCAACCTCCTGCCCGGCCAACGTGGGACAAGTGGTGAGTATCTGAACTTGATTATTGGTAATATCGGGTACCGCATCTATAGGCAACTTTGTTGCACTCCATGCTCCCCAAATAATAAGTAACAGGGTCATCAAACCAATAATGATCTTGTTCTTTATACTGAATTTTATGATACTGTCTAACACAATGTATTTTGTTATTTTAACATTAAAAAAATCGCGCTTGCTCTAGCACCTTAAAAGAAGGTGGAGAGGAATTACAAGTGTGTAAGGGGAATGATTAGACACTGAAAAGATTGGCTATAATCTTTATAAAGCCATAAATCAGTATTAAATCAGAAGCAATTTATATTGTTATAAAATGCAACAAATACCCATACTCTTTTAAAATGAACTTAAACGTAAAATTTTGGCGGTTGCCAAATAGAACCCGAATACTGGGAGATAAATTTAAAATCCGGAATTATTACTTTTTCCCTAGAAAAAATCTGTGTTAGCACACCTAATTCAGGGATTTCAAAATTGAAGGAAACAACTGAAATACTACAGCATGTACACTGGCAGAAAGGAGTACAATAATCATCACTATCATTGCTATGCCTATGCGTTGTTTCGTCCGCAAATTTGGAAAGAGTTCCACATGTATTATTCGTATCCCCACAAGGCACCATAAATAGCGCAAGGATATAAAATAATAATATTGTAGCTTTCCATCTCATATTTATAACGAAAATATAAAAAAAAACAAACAAAACTAAATTTAAAGACGACTTTATAGTTTTCTTGCTTTAATATGAGAATATTTATAGTTGAAGACCGTTGCAAAAGTGTTTGGTTTTTATTTTATTGATATTCAAGTTTTTAATTTGTTTCTTGTTGATTTTCGTTATATTTAAGGTATGGAAAAGACAGAAAAAGTTAGCTTTGTTGATTACATGGTTCAAAGACGGAAAATCAAGCAGGAATTCTTCGATCAGATCAATACATTGGTAAATTGGCATCCGATTTCAAATATTATCAACAAGCATTACCACAAAGGGGAAAGCAAAATGGGACGCCCTAGTTATTCTGGTCTTGTCCTCTTCAAAATGACACTTCTACAGACCTGGTATGGTCTGAGTGACTACGAAGTAGAAGACCGTATAAACGACAGTATCTCCTTTAGTCGCTTTGTTGGCATCAGTTTGGACGATTCGGTTCCCGATCACAGTGTTATTAGCCGTTTTCGCAGCTCGCTGACAGAAAAGGGTGTTTATGAGAATCTATTCAAGGAGCTGAACAAGCAGTTGAATAAACATAAAATATTGGTAAAACGTGGAGCTATCGTTGATGCCAGTATTGTTGATTCTCCGCTAAAACCAAAAGGCAAAGTTATTTACGAGATCGAAAGTGACCGTAGTGAACATCCTCGCGAAGATTCTGAGCTGGATAAAGAGAATAGTGAACAGTTATTGATCCAACAAGAGAGCCCGGGTGTTGACCATGAAGCTCGTTGGATAAAGAAGGCTGGGAAAACACGTTATGGCTATAAAAAGCATTATGTCACCGATACAGAAGGCCTGGTTCTGGGCGTGGTAACCACTCCAGCAAATGTAAATGAAATTGCCAATCTTCAACAGGTAATATCTTCGGCTGACCTTCCAAAGGGCATCCATATCTATGCTGACAAGGGATATCGTTCCTCTAAAAATGAGGAATTGATCAAATCAGGAAAGCTAAAAAGCAGGATCTTGCATAAGGCAAAGAAAGGAACAGCGTTAACCGAAAGAGAGAAGTTAAGAAACAAACTGATCGGCAAGATCAGGTTCAAAGTTGAACGGACCTTCGGGAGCATCCGGCGATGGTTCAACTCAAGCTGTGCAAGGTATAAGGGGATCGCCAAAATGCATACACAAAATCTAATGGAAGCCATGGCGTACAATCTTTACAGATCACCTGGGATACTTGTGTCCAATGCAATAAAAAACACAAATTAAGCAGTTGAAAAGGCCTCAAAAAGAGGATTTTTCAAGAAAACGCAACTAGATTTCCGAATCCAAATCGGAAAAAACTGCAAAAAAAAGCAAAAATAACCGATCAGAAAATATCAACATTATTTTGCAACGGTCTTAGTTGTCTATTATAAATACAACGACAATTTTAAAACTAGTTCATTAGTGCAATTGTCTCTCGTCCAAACATCCTACTCTATAAAAGAGTAATTATTTAAATCAATATTGGGGAAGTATTTAAATTTATATTAGTCATTCTAATATCGTGCAATTGATATTACAATTCAGCCATATTGTTTCTAATAAAAAAACAATAAATAAATGGCTTTATTTAAAACTGTAATATATCTTTTGACTAACGCTTTTCAAAGTATATGAACAACTTTACATACCTCTAAATCTCCATATAAGTATTTAAAGTAGATTTGTGTGAATTATTTATATTTCTTAAAAGTTCGATGTAAATAATTAAATTTAAGTATTATGGGAAAAGTCCAGTTTAAATCAACCAACTACGAATAGTACTTGTAAACAAGCGAAATGATCTATTCCAACAATTATTTTAAACAGTCATAAAAATAGCCCAGGTAATGATATAATCTGATTCAACTTTAATTCAGAGTAGAAAATTATATAAAATTAACCTCTTTAGTATACATCAAGTTCGATTGGCTTGAAAATAGACTATTATCAAACTATCATAAAATTCAAGATAAATTATTAATAAATACTATTATGCAATTTAGATTTATGTTTATCCTTTCCTTTTATGCCATTATTCTCTTTATGGCTGGCTGTGGGCAACAAAATTTGGATTTGCTATTGCTACAAAAAGCTCGAATTTTCGCAGAAAATTATCCTGATAAAGCGTTAAAATTCATTGACTCTATTTCTTCACCAAAAACCAATTTAAACAGAGAACAATACATGTATTATCTAGTTGCTCATACTCAGATATACTATAAAAATCATCTCCCTATTGAAGAGGATACACTTATATTTTATGCTGTTAACTATTATCAAAAAAAATCAAATAATCCCAAGCAAACCTCACTAGCATACTTTTACGCAGGTAACGTCATGAGAGAACAAAAAAAGTATGATGTAACAATGGAATATTATAAAAACGCCGAAAAATATGCACTTCTATCTCATGATGCCTCAACAATCGGTCTAATTAACTTCAATATGGGAGACCTTTTATCCGAACAAGGACGTTACAGAAAAGCATTAAATAAATATCAAAAAGCAGCTATCTACTATAAGCAATACCCTGACAAACTAGCATTTTCATATAGCTCTATTGGTAGAATGTATCTATTTCGCCAAAATCCTGATAGCGCCTTTCTTTTTTTCCATAAAGGACTAAAAATTGCAGAATATCTGGGAGGAACAAATTTAAGAAGACAATTGACAGAAAGCCTCTCAGTTGCATATGAACAGACAAAAGAATACAGAGCCTCCCAAAAATACCTATGGCAATCAATCTCTCTTAATACTGACAGTACCAGATTGCCACGATATTATCTAAACTTTGCATTACTCTACAGTAAAATGTCACTTGATGATTCTACAACGTATTATACAGCAAAGTTAAAAAAAGAGCTACCCACAATAAAAGACAATTATTTAAAATACAGCATATTAGACTACCTAATCCGTTACGAAAAAAAAAATAACAGGATCTCAACTGCTTTTGATTATCAAACAGATCGAATGAAAGTTCTTTATCAGATTATGAAAGAACGCGAGAAGCAGTCTATCTACAAAATAGAAAAAAAATACAACTATGAACAGATTACAAAGGAATATTTTGAAGCACTTACGATAAAACAACAATGGATAATTTTGTTAATGGGCATTGTAATTTTAGGAGGAATTTCATTTCTAACTTACAGTACAAGACAAAAAAACAAACTACATGCAATTGAAGGCAAAATAGAGACTTTGAACGGAATGAAACTCGACTTAGAATCTATGGTACAAAAAAAACAGCGTGACCTTCGAAGGACAATTCTATGGAGATTTGATATTACTAAAAAATTAATCAAACTAAATAAAGAAATCAACAAGAACAACAAAATTATATCAGATAGTAACTCGTTACTAAAGCGATTTAATACTATAGTCTATGGAGAAAATTCCTATGATGAACAGTGGGAAACACTGCACCAAGCCTTCCGTCAGGCTAGACCCGAATATTCGGAAAAAATAAAACAGTTATTCCCAGAAATTACTGAAACAGAATTTCGGATATGTATTCTTACCTACGCTGATTTCAGTGTTAAAGAAATAGCCCTTATTCTTCAACAAAGTCCAAATACGGTACAGACGCGAAGAACGTCATTAAGACAAAAACTTGGCGTACCTAAAGGCGGAGACATCTCTGAATCAATAGACAGCTTATGCGGTTGATTTTTTCAATCAAAATATTCCAAAAGAATTGGCATCAGCGCTAAGCCCCCTAATACATCGACCTTATAATCAAATATATAATCCGATAAAAACAACTTAAAATCAACGACTTTCCCTAACAAAAACGTCACAATATCATCTCCTAACTTAATCAACCTACCCCTTCAACAAAATAATTAATGCTTCATAAGATTTTATTGAAAAAAGGATTTTATTCAGATGATAAACTTTCACACATTATATCTTTTAAAAGTTAAAAATTAAATCCGCATAACTTTATCACATCCTTTCTCCAACGGCATTAATAATTAATAAAATTCCATTGTCATTTGTTAAATATAGAAAATGATACTACCATAACCTGATCAAAAACCTATATTTAAAAAAACACAATATACAGAAAATAAGAAACTTATAATTTATCAATAATAAAAACCTATACCTAAGAAAATTAAACCTATATATGTAATAGTTCAAAAAACCGCACCAATATATTTGACCACTAAAAGTTAAACCCAACAACACTTTTAGTATGAAAAAACAGATATTATTGATCGCATTATTATCAGGTGTTATTGCTGCTCCTGCTTTAGGAAGTTCACAAATCGCACCGGTTCCCAACAGTGCTTTAATCACCCAATCTGACGAAATTGATTTAAGAGGAAGAATCGAACCTGGTGAAATTCGTAGAATAGGTTCTGCTGTCTCAGCATTTTTGGAAACAACTGTAATTAGATCACAATTTCATTTTGATGGAGGAACATTGCAAATTTCCATTGCCAATGCTACAGGCACTATGGTATATAATCAGACAGTGTCCACTTCAATTGGCGAATTTTTAATACCAATTTCAGGATTTACATCAGGAAACTATTCGATAACATTTACTTCTACCTCAGGTGAAGTGACTGGAGATTTCGTATTATAAAAATTTAAATAATTCAGAGACCATGAATAAAAAACCAAAAATCATGATCTCTGAATTAAAATGCTTTACCAGAGCTTAGATATAAGTTCCCTAATCTGAATTTGGTAATAAAATGCGTAGAACGGTAACATATAAATTCAGTTCCCAAGCAATAACAGCAGATATCTCCGGACGTATTTCTGATTCATCCGGGAAGGTGTTACCTTTTGCTAAAACACAAAAAATTGTATTTCAAGAGGGAGTAATGTATATCCAATATTTCAGCCACTTTCTCTTCTTTCTAGAATTCACAACTTTTGTATTACATAACGATTTAAAAGCTAGCTATTTCAACCAAAAGAAAAGGCTTTTTTTAATTATGATGTTAGAAGGAAACATATTTTTATCAAAAGAAGATGGTACACAAATTTTACAAATAGAAAACGACACTTGTTACACAACATATAATCGTAAAGGGGAATTTCACTACTCTTTGGCTACTGGCAGAACTAGCTTTTGCTACATTATGCCCAGAACAGCATGGCTTGATAGAGCGAAAGGCCATTATCCCCATATTGAACAATTGCTAACTAGTATGAAAAAAGACAAAACAGTGTTTGGCAACCTTTCTCCGTGTCGGATAGATCCAACTTTACATACTTTGTTAGAACAAATGTTCAATTTAACAACCACAAATCCGATTGATTTGGAAATAGAATTGACAAAATACATTCAAGCAATTATTAACCAATATCAATTCTTACTGAATTTAAAATATTCCCAACGTGTTTATCAGATAAAAGATTATATAGAAAACAATTACACTGTTCTCCACTTAAACAATAAAGTCATCGCAAATTTATTTTTTATCACCGAAAAAACTCTCATAAAAACCTTCAAACAAGAATTTGGCATAACACCTCATTATTATCTAATGAACTACAGGATGGAAAAAGCCAAAACATTATTGATTTCGGACCGCATTTGTCCTTCACACGTTTATCCACTTGTCGGCTATTCAGATTTTCATAGTTTCAGAAGACAATTTAAAAAACACTTTGGTTTTCCACCATCTAAATGCTTAAAGCGCTAAGCATAAAAAATATTTTACATGAATTTCAATAAAGTGAACAAAAACAAACATTTATTCACAATAATTATTGAAAAATTCAAAAATTTGGTTTGTTTTTTCCTACTCCCCGGATACTTAATACTCCGAACTTTAACAATACATAAGGGACTATTATAAAGTCTAGATTTAGTCTGCATACCAAGGTACAGGCCATTTCTCGATGGTAATGTTTCGACAAGATAGCTGCCATCTTAATTGCTATCAATATCCGTTGGTATGCTTCACCGGGTCGAGATCGGATGTCGGGGCAGAGACGCACTTACTGCGATAGTACATTGAAAGACATCAGAAAATTGGGAAATCTCCCCCTGTTTAAAAATTGCAGGGGGAGATAGTTTAAAATAATTGAGCAAAAAAGGACAGATACATAAGATAAGAAAGAAAAAATACAACAAAAGAATATTGTATCCAGATAATTTCGCCATTACAACTTCAAGGAAGTTGACTGGCATACAAATAGAATTCCTCCATCGTATGGCTATGAGGTTAAATCGACATACACGTTAGTTCATGAAACTTATAAACTTAAAGTACTTAATTATGAAAACTTTAAAATCAAAATTTATTGCTGGCGCAACAGCGTTAACATTACTATTAGGCAGTTTTTTCATTGTAAACGCTATGGCAAAAAAGGTAGAAGTAAAACAAACAAGCTACAAATGGTTCCAAATTTCATCATCGACTGATTATGACACCAATGAGCCTGTAGCACAGTCGGACGCAGCCTATCTAGGAGAAGGAACAACACCCCCAATGGGCAATAACTGTTCAACTAATAACCCACATCAATGTGTATCGGGATTTAGTTCTGATCAGGTAAACCCTTCTACCAATGAACTGATCGACGACAATCAAGTACCGAAGTCAACGCCACGTACACGAAATTAACGTCACCTGATGACAAAGAAAGGGGGGCCAATGGCTCCCCTTTCTTTGTTTTGCTTAACTTATAGATCTTCGTACCCTGTATTCTGCTCTAGAAATGGATTCGCTGAAAGTTCTTTTTGGGGTATGGGATATACCTTATTTTTTTCTTCCCAGCCACCTTTTATATCTCCTATCACTTCGACAGTCATATCCCAACGCTTTAGGTCAGGCCACCTGTTTCCCCATTCACAGAAAAGTTCCTTACGTCTTTCCTGTACCAAAGTGTCAAAGATTTTGCTTTCGTCCAAAACAGTATTTTTTGTTAGTCCGGATCGTGTCCTGACCATATTCAGATCGTCCGAGGCAGATTTTAGGTCACCGATAAAGAGGTTCGCTTCCGCCCTGATCAGGTACAGTTCCGCTAGCCTCAAGACCGAATAAATCTCCTTGGCCGAACCTCCCGGTCGCCTGTTCCTGTATTTTTGTGGATATTGAACCTCGTTACCTCCTATCTTTTGTTCACCAACCCACAAAACTTTACGCAGATCCCCATCCTCAAAACTATTATATAATTCTTGCCTGATCAGATATGTTGGTGCAACAGCATCAGAAGAAGGAACAAAAAAGTAGCCTTCTGCCGTTTCCCTATCAGAAAGTACAGGAAGCAATGCCCAGATTATCTCCTTACTATCCAATAGAAATACCTTCTCCAGATCTTTTTCAAGGGAAAACTTACCGGAGTTGATAACTTTGTCAGCCTCATTCTTTGCCAAGCTATACTTCTTCTGAAATAAATATACCCGGGCAAGCAATGCTGCTACGGCAAAATAATTTGCCCTCTCGAATTTAAAGGACAGATTTCTTAGCACTTGCTGGGAAAAAAGAAGATCTTCTTCGATCTGTTTATATACATTCTCTTTTACAGTTGCGCCCATGATACGATTGATCGTATAGTCAACGCCCAATACCAAAGGAACATCTCCGAAAATATTGATCAGGTTAAAATAAATAAAAGCGCGCAAGAACTTCACTTCTGCAATAAGGTTGTTTTTAGCACTATTACCGATGCCGGTACTATTGCTGATGCCTTCAATACAGGCATTTGCTTTATAAATATACTCATAGGCCCGGCTCCACAGCGCATAGTTGATGCTATTAAATGGTGATATACTATTAATTTCAAATTCATTTGCTTCTCCTCCGTCCGCGGACAGCCTGATCTCATCGGCACTTAGGCCAGGATAGACAGTCAACGCTCCTCCACCAAAGCTTAATCCAGTCTCATTCACCATAGCAATGTAGATACCTAGGACCGCTTGGCTGGCATTAATGCTATCACTGAAAACTGTTTCAGTCACTAGCTCGTTCTTTGGCAATTCAACGCCCAGGAAATCCTTACACGCACTTAGATAACATGCCATTCCTAGAATGACTCCCATCATTAATCTTTTTATCTGCATAGCCCTATATTTAAAATTTGGCCTGAAAGCCCAAAGTGTATGTCTTTAATGGAGGAACACCGTAAAAACTCTGTGTCTCGGGATCATTCCCCTTATAATTTGTAATTGTAAATAGATTCTGCATCGAACAGAATATTTGGAGCTGTTCCGTGCCGATCCGTCTGAGTACCGCTACCGGAAGACCATAGGACAACGATATTGATTTCAGCCGAATAAACGAAGCGTCGCCATATACGGCATCGGAATCGATAAATGGTCTGGTCGCTCGACCAGCCGGACTACTGCTGTAGGTCGAGAATTTTTGAAATTGAGCAATATCGCCCGGCTTCTGCCATCTGTTAAGGAGCTCGGCGGGCATATTAGCGTTTCCTCCCGGCCGATAGTTATAGACCTGCCCGAGATAATTCTTACCCAGCTGTTTTCTGAATTCCGCCAAGATATCAAGCTGTAGCCTTCCATAACGGAAAGTATTGCTCAGCCCTCCAAAAAAACGTGGATCTGTATTACCAAAATAGCTCAAATCATTAAAATTGCCGTTTTTAGCATCTTGGGGCGTACTGCTTGTCGTACCATCATTTTTATAAAAGCTGAACAATCCAGTTTCGTGGTCTACTCCGGCATATCTGAAAAGATAAAGTGATGAAAGCGACCTCCCTATTGTATAGGTGGTTGCATATGCACTCTCTTCCAAGCCCGGAAAAGAGATCAGTTTATTTTTAGGTACCGTAATATTTAGGCTTGCGGACCAGGCAAAATTCTTCCCCTTGATCAACGACGCTTGGGCAACTATTTCGAAGCCGGCATTCTCAACTATAGCATCCCAGTTCTCTACCACACTTGAAAAGCCTGTCATCATGGGCAAAGTATAATTAACCAGCTGGTTGCCGGTCCTATTCCTGTACCAGGCTAGGGTAAAAAGAAGCCGATCTTTCATGAAGCCAAACTCGGCACCCACTTCCATTTTTTTTGTTGATGCCCAGCTGAAGAGGCTATTGCTTAGATTTACCGGAACATATCCCAAGCTATTGCCGTACCTATAGTCTGTTGGCCGCCATCTAGACAAGTAGTTGTAGTTTCCGGTCGCATCAGATCCGGTTATACCATAGCTCATCCGTAGTTTTCCATAGCTTAGGACAGGTACTAACTTTTTCACGGCCTCTTCCTCGCTAAATAGCCAACCTGCAGCTATCGACCCAAAATTACCAAACTGCCTCTGTGGCCCGAACTTGCTCGAACCGTCGCGCCTAAAATTTATGGATAAAAGATATTTCTTGGAAAGATTGAGGTTGACACGCCCAAAAATTGCTGCATACCGATATATACTTGATTGGTCCTGGGCATTTTTGACTGGCGCGCCAGAGATAGAACCGATCAGCTCGTCACTCAGGTAGCCTGACGCAAAAACCTGCCGCCCTACTTGTGAGCTATTCTGAAAGGTTCCACCTAGCAGTGTTGTAACCTGTAAACTATTCAGATTGAACATATAATTTAACTGTGGCTCCATAAGCCAGGAGGTAAACCGCCCCGCACCAAAACTTGCCTCAGCAAGTGGGTCAAAACCGGGAAAACGAGATTTTTTTGGTGTCGCGCTATACTCATCCGTAGACATGTCGCTGATCCCAAAATTTGTTTTCAATATCAGGTTTTTGACCGGAGTATAGCTCACTACCATATTAGAATTAATAGTATTGGACGCAATTTGGTATTTCTGCAGCAGGTAAGCATATGGATTTACGGGAGCCCCAACTCCATTCAAGGCAGCCCCATTATGATACCAAACCAGTTCACCAGCCTCATTTACTGGTTCTGGATAATTGGGTTGCAGATTTGCTGTCAGCAGTAAGTTTGGGGATAGAGAAGAATTGTTTTTACCATGGTTATAAGAACCTGAAAAATCAAAATTCAACTTTTGATCCTTAGTGCGATGGTGTATCCCTAAGCTCAGTCCAATCTTCCTGTCCGAAAAATTCCCCGGCATCATAAATGTACTATTGTGATAGTTCGTTCCAAAACGAAACTGAGTATCTGAATTCCCCCCGGACAGTCCCGCATTTATAGTGCTGCTAAATGAAGGTTTTCGGAAAAATTCCCTTATCCAATCTATATCCCTTCCAGAATCAAACAACATCAGGTCTGGCGCGTATGTACTGGAAACGGGATCGGCCGAGGGAACACGGTTGTCATTTTTATACGCCTCCTTTCGCATTTCAAGAAATTGTTCCGTATTCATCATTGGCATTGTCTCTCCTAATGAAGCTATTCCCATATTACTGCTCAGTGTTAGTTCCGTTTTTCCGGCTTTACCTTTTTTTGTTGTGATAAGGATCACGCCATTTCCAGCCCTGGCGCCGTAGATTGCCGTAGCGTCCGCGTCCCGAAGCACTTCAATACTTTCGATATCATTTGGGTTAAGTGTATTAAATGGACTAACTCCTCCATAGGAATTATTAAACATGCGGCCCGTACCCGGAGCTGCCATAGATCCAAAACTATTGATATTTTCATTCTGAGGGCCAAATGGTACCCCATCAATAATAAACAGAGGATTGTCCATCGGTACCGCAGCACCAAAATTTGTGTTGATCGTATTCTGGCCCCTTAGCTGCACCTTGAATGAAGAGCCCGGGATACCACTTGTCGACGAAACGACCAAACCCGGCACCCTCCCCTGTAAAAGGGACAAAGGGTTAGAAACCGGTTGCTTTTCTATATCTTCCGCCCTTATTTTTGTGACTGAGCCTAGGTTCATCCTTTGGGTATTCGTACCATACCCGATCACCTGTATTTCATCTAGCGTATTGTTTTTCTCCGTCAAGTACACGTTCATCGTCGAGCGCTTGTCTATGTTCTCTTCCTTCATCTCAAATCCGATACCCGTAAAGACCAATGTGCCATTCGGATCCGTTTTGAGCCGAAATCGCCCGTCTTTATCCGTCAGCGTTTTTAACATCCCCCCTTTCACAGAAACGGTCACTGAAGACAACCTCTTCCCGCCACCATCCATTACCGTACCCGATATCTGCTGGCTAAATCCATACATACCATATAGGATGCTTACAATAATTAAAAGTATTTTCATCGGTTATCTATTTATTTAATGATATGACTGCAACATCCACTTCACGTACTTCCTCGCGCATAACAATACCGTATTGCCGTAGATAGTCCTTTAACATAACTACATCCGTAAGTTCAGGAGGAAGGACCATGGATATCCTCTTTTCAATTCCAGTATCATTTATAAAAGGTATTTTATGCACATCCTCAAGATATTTTGTCAGCTTACCAAATGTGCCGTTGAAAGTTACCGGCAAGCCATTTTGTTCGGTTATATATGTTCCCTTGGGAATAACATTGTCCAACTTCCTCATTTTCGTTTTGTTCCAGGCAGATAAGACCCAACAGTTCAGTTTCCTTTTTTCATAGGTTACTTCATAACCAAAATACCTTTTGAGATCTTCTGCCACCATCGTCCGCACACGTTCGTAGGGAAGCAACGGGGTTTCTATTTCATAGGTAAACAGATTAGAAGGCTTATTTTTATCATTTCTATCCGATAGTATATCTGCGTGCTTTTTTTCATAAATAAGTCTAACTTGAGGAACTTTAGCGAGTTCTGGCATGGCAAATTTGAACAACTGTATCAATGGTCTATTGATAAATGTCATACGTTCGGTATTTTCGCCACCCGTATGGATTCCTATAGGCAGACCATCAATATAGGGACTAATGAACGAACTAAATAATACATCCGGTCTTGATCCTCCGTTCCCATTTTTGAACAATGGATATCTAAAATCATAGGATAACTGTACCCGCTTTTCCTGTTCATATAATGGATTATTTAACAGACTATCCCATTGAATCTGTTCAAAATCATTGCTCGACAGTATATTTACGATTGTATTGTCTTTTATCAATACATAGTGAGGTAGAAATTCGTGTGGGAAGCTAAGATCCATTACCGTATCCTTTACTATTGACATAAGGTCATAGGCTTTCCTTCTGGCAAGCAGAAATTCACGGATAGATTCGGCCGTATTTCTTGTTGAAGTGGAATTTACCAAAAGGTATTGAACTTCGGAAAAATTAGTCTGTAGCTGCGCTATCTTTGGAAAGGACTTGATACAGCTTCCGCACCATGTCGCCCAGAAGTCGAGGATAATCAGTTTTTTGTCACGATAATCATTTAAGGTTATCTGTTCTCTCGCTGACGGATGGTTAACCACCTTTAGCGGTGTGTTCCAGAGCAGCTCTGGGATGGTATCCCCAATCTTTAAGGGTTTGATTTGATCTAGCCCGCCAGCCCCGCTGTCCTTGCGGGGCGACTGGGCCGATAAACTAAACATATAAAAACACAAAGTAGATAGTAGGGCACTTTTTAACAATAGTATTCTAAAATTGGGCAAGAGCTCTCCCGCCCTAAAAAAAATATTCATTTTTTAGGTGTTTTAAAGAGTGACCTCAACAAGTTTTCTTTCCCGCCCGATCATAATCGGATCTTACCTCCTAAAACTGATACAGGTCACGTTAATAATAAATTGATTAATTGGAGAGCCAGACGAACGTTTGAATGGTATTTCACAAGGTTATATAATTGACGTCACGTTGTCCATGGCTATGAAAGCCAATAAATTGGCAAAGCCTGCCGAGCTACTCAGGGGCTGATATCAAGTTTTTGAGAAGTGTTTTTTTAAGATTCATAACTCGTTATTTTATAACGAGCCTTTTAAAAGGAAAAACGGGGTGCGCCTATTTTCCAACTGTTATCAGGCACTACCGCTAGGCCTAGAGTCCAGTCATCAATAGGGCATCACCCCGTGTTTTGCAATAATACAAAATTCCGGGGAGAATTTCCCTATCGCCTTGGACTCTATCAATTGCGGTAGTTTTGATAACAAGGCTCTTGCATATTTATTTTTATCGTAAAAATTTATCTAACCATGAGTAATAAGATTTTGACGATCACAATATAAACAAAAATACAATAATATTATAATCAAATACAACTATTTTACAATTTAAAATACAATTAAACTCAAGCTATATTGCATTATTATAATTATACTATTGGAAAAGGATAATAAAAATATACATAGAGGAAAGATCCTACATGAGATACTGAGAAATCATCCGCGAAGGATTAAAGATATCGTCGAAGATGCGGGTTATAAATATGGTACTTTTTATAAGCATAAGAATAATCCAGAGCTCTCGTATGAAATTATTGCCAAATATGGTAAAGTAATCAGTAGAGACTTATCAGTGGAATTTCCAGAAATGGCTGATTATCCCGCTTTAGCATTAGTAGAAACTTCATATAGAGCTCCTATGGACATAAAAAAAGAGCTGGAAGAGTTAAAAGAAAAGTACTCCATTTTTTTAAGTAAACACAATACTATCCTTGAATCTAATATTCAATTGAGAGAAGAGAATATTAGACTAAAAGAACAGATTGCAGAATTAAAAGCAAAATATCAATCTTAATATAGTCCATTAAAAATCACCAAATAAGCATCAAAACAATAATTAAAAACTGATATAGCATCTAGTAACCTGTACCTCCGCATGTCTTGACCCCAATTTACATGTTATGCAAATAGGTTGTACTGAAATGCATCCCATTATATTGGGAGTAATTGTTATTGAACTAATCATGCTCGGAGCGCAGGTAGCTTACTATTTAAGTAACCCTCTTAAAAATGATCGTATTTGGCATTTGCTTTTCCTCACGCTGCTACTCACGCTTAATATCGTGAATGGCTTTCTTCCCACCCCTGTTTTGGATATACCATTATACATCCAATATATCATTCGTAATGGAATCGGTATTTTTACTGTTTCCTTCTTCCCTATCCAATTTTTCAAAAAGCTTCAGATATTAGATAGGAAGTTTCAAGAAAAAACAGCAATCTCATTCCTTTTAATATTATCTTATCCTATTGTTTTCCTTATTACTTATAATACATTCAATGATCTAGACAAAGCCCATCGATACACGATTCTCTTGCCGTTTTTGAATAACATTACCATTATGGCGCCTATAGGAAAAACCATCTGGAACGTTTATAGAAGAAATATAGACCGGAAAGGATCTCCTGAAGAAATATTAGCTTTTATAATGCTGTCAACATGGTTATTTGTCTATCTTTCCATTCATCTAAACTGGGGGAAAACAATAGAGATCATTTTAATTAATATTGGACCAGCAACATTCAACATTCTCCTTCAGTATAATTACATCAAAACTTTGCGTTATGAACAAACGCATCTTCAACAGGTAAACTCATATGTCCCACAAAAAGAAGTTATCTCTTTCAATTGTAGAATTCATTTGCTTTCTAAAAGAGAGACGGAGATTGCCCTACTTTTATGCCATCGACTCCAACGCCAGCAGATTGCAGACAGACTTTTTATATCTGTACGAACCGTTGACAAACATGTCGAGCGGATATTTCTAAAAACAGGTGTTTCATGCAGAGAAAACCTTCTGGAAAAACTTAATAACTATTCATAGTTCCTTTCCTAAGTACTTAAAATTCAATAATACGTAAGTATTGCGTATACGGATACGCTATACTTACGCTATGCTCAGCCGTAGTTCAGACCTACCTTAGCTTTTAATTAATCTCGTGGTAAAAAATAAACACAGTGCATTATGTGGGCAAAAGAAATTGACAATCTTTATTCTGAAATGTTGGAACAGCTGGAAAAAATCAACGGCTCTATGCATGATTCCGTTGGAAAACTAAGCGTTTCACTTAGCCTAATCCGCCAAACTATGATTTCATTAAGAGAATTCATAAAAGTAAATTCTTTTATCGATGAGGAACAGGAAATTAAATTTTTCAAATACGTAAAACCTCGTTTTGCCGCATGGCAGACTTACTACATTGAATTGCATAATATTATTTCCTCCACCCCAATCGGTACAGATCAAATGATAAAGGATTATTATATAAACGAAATAGCCATAACGGACAGGTTCTTTAAGATAAATGCTTTTTACTTCCAGTATTACTTGAAAGATGAGCATTCAAAAGATAGAATATATTTTCTTCGTAGAAACAGAACTCAGTTTCCGCCCGGCTCAGAGATAATCGTGATTGAATCTGATTTCTCAACTGAACTGGATTATTTGTTCAGCAAATTTCGCGCTTATGAAATGCTAAGGGATTATATTATAAAAAGGGTAAAATTTTTACATCAGGAATCAGATCGCTCCAGGATAAATGAGCTCTCTGATAAAATGAAAAGATCATGGTCGGGCGATAAGATAGAACTGGTAGAGATAGCCTATGGAATTTATTATACCCAAAGATTGAATAATGGAAAAGCTGAAATTTCCGATATTATAGATTGGCTTGAAGAAAGCTTAAATACCGATCTCAGCCAAGCGTACAGGATGTTCGTCGATATAAGAAGAAGGAAAACGATAAGCTATACAAAATTTATCGACGAAATGCGTCATGAAATAAATGTCCACATTGAAGACTCCATTAAATACAGACCAAAATTCAATAGCCAAAACAAATAAACAGCAAATTCTTTAAGGAAAATAAGTTTAAGCAGCTGTTTTTCATTGTCACGAAGGCCCTCAGCATATCATTCTTAAAAAACGTTCGCACCTTTCAGTTATTCCAAACCCTCTTAAAGAGCTCTTAATCCATTATAACCGATCCCTAAAATCATATAACGTAAAAGTCTAACAAGATAAAAATGCGAAGTCCTTTCGGATTTCGCATTTCTAAATCTTAGCACTTATTGTCCCCTGTCGGTTCCTTCTTACAAATCCGACATTTGTTATTATTTTTAAGGACTATTGCTATCGTTAATTGACTTTGGCAATCTTCTGAACAGTATTGCCATTTTCTAATACTTCTGTAGGTTTATAGACCCATGAATGTGGCACTTTGTTTTTAACAAAGACTGCTCCACTATTTTGATCAAGCACAACTGTATTAGACAATCTCTGAGTCGGTATACGTTCAATAACCTTGTATTCTTTGGACGGCCTTTCCTCTTCAATCTTTACATATCAAAAGGATTTACCTTGCAATCCCTAGCGCAAATTTACATCCGTTAATCTACTTTTAAAGCTTGGAAAGATCGACAGTCATAATTCTTTCCTCCAATATATTTTGGTTCCATTCTGCATCTGATAGTTTATTCAAAGGTTTTTGCTGCCTGATCAGTTCATAACCGTTGCCTACATAATCTCTGAAATAAAAATCATAAGAGCCGCCGATAATACCTTTTGTAGGAAGATAAAGAAAACGATTAATCCCCTTTGTCCAATCGTAATAATCGGCTCCATTGGATGACCCAATAGTCCAGAATTGATAAGCGGTACCTGCTGACGTTTTGACTTCCTTTGAAAGATATTCCTTCCAGAGTCTCCATCCAAATCTGTAACTCGGAGCCACCACCTTTTTATCAAATTCAAAGGGTGAGAGTTCGCTTGGAAAAGACTTTTTAAATAGCTCTAGGTATTCTTTAAGTTCGACCTTTGGCTGTTTTAGATTTAAATAACCATAAACTGATGGAAAGGTATTTTCAAAAGAGACAATAGTGAATTTCTCTAACAAAGTATTGGGGGCATAAAAATATTTTTCACCGCTCTTTTTTACAGCAAGGAATTCACCAAAGAATTTTTGGTGATTTCCATATTCCGAACTGCTTGTACTGAAGCTTGGAGCAAAAAGTTCTTCTTTCAATGCTTCTATATCTAGAAGGTTCTTTATTATATTCGGATCTTTGATCTCTTCCCACCCTCTGCCGGTTATCAAATCTGGCAGTACCGAAAACAGAAACAGATTTTTGTTCCGGTCCTCATTTCCAGGAAAAAGAAAGTTGTAGATTTCAACATTATAATCAACCTTGTATAATTCATTTGTGTTTAGCAGGAAGTGTGATCTGATATCTTCTCTAATATCATTCTTTCCATTTAGCAACACATATTTCCGCTCTGAAGCCTCTGTATAGATTGTATGAGTGATCAGCAATAAAAAAAGAATATAGAACTTATTTAGTGAATTTTTCATTTTTAGTATTCGTAAATTATGGACACTTTCGACCCTTGTGCTTGTTTTTTGTCACATCCCGTTCATTTTGATTCAGGATAATATCGTTTGGTAATCTGTTTTCAATGATTCCTGTAGTAACAAGGGCATCGATTACATCATTGCTCAGATTTGGATTAAATGCTTTTAATTCGGATTTCATTAATCCCATAAATGTATCAAACCTGGAATGCATCCCATCATTTCTATAAAAATACTTACTTCCGTCCGGAGATTGATAATATTGAATCTCGGGATATCTTGTATTAAATTGACTGGATCCAAGACGATATTTCTCAGCTTCCAAATAGGCATGCCACACCTCATGGTACATAGTGGTTAACAGATATTCTTGGGTAGAGTTTTGCAAAATAAACTTTGACAGATCTACATGCGCATTATTCGGATGGATGCCCTGTCCGCCCCTTAAACCTCCGTCCTGTAATGGATTGGTATACTCTTTGGCATGAAACGTTAAATTTATCCTGGTCTGGCTACCACCAAATAAACTGTTTAAAAGCTGCGAAAGTTTACTTTCCGATTGCGTGAAATAATCTATTAAACCAACTGCACATGGATAGTCATCAAGCTGATGTTTTACTTTACTGTCTCCATCATCACCTCCATCGCCACCAGTAGATCCACCACCAGTTGGACAGCCACCTCCCACATTTAGCTCAACGATATTAAAAGAATGTACACATTGGACAGTTCCCTGAACTCTTGAAGCTGCCGCCCTTACGCGATTTCCAACATCTATATGGGACATACTGCCCTGTGGGACAATGATTCTTATATTTTGTTCCCAATTAATACTTGCACTGCCACCTACGTCAGCTAATTCTAAATTGAGCTGATCAACTATACTTTCAGGAATAATTCTATTAATAACCTCAGGCGTACATTGCATGGGGTTCAGATTAAAATTTCCGAGATAAAGTCCTGTCACCTCATAGACACAAGTTAAAGGAGCAGAGCCGTTACTCATTTTTTTTACAGGAAAATTCTCTTGCTGACTTTTCAAATAATCTATTAATATACTATTTTTTGCAAAGGTTTTTAGTCTTGTTTCAGGGAAAGAAAGCTCTTTTAATAAGAATCCCTTTTTTTGTAAATAATGTTCTATACTATCATAAAGTATGTTCCGAGTATCATAATATCCTTTAATTTGTACTTCAATGGGTTTATTGTCTGCTGTGAGTTTGATATCTAAAAATCCTAGACTTTGTTTATTTTTTGTAAACGGCACGTAAATGTGTTCTACTTTGCCACCAACATTATAAATTTTAATACATTCGTTCCAGTTCAATTTTTGAGCTTTTAGACCATTCCTATTTACGGTTGTATTAAAATCTCCAAAGTTCTTTAATTCTTCCATCAATGCTTTAATCAGCCCATCTTCTTTCTCGTAAGTTTGCTCTACTTCAAGCTCTTTATCCAAAATTGTACGGTTACAAGATTGGAACAAGAGCAAAGCTGTAATAAAATAAAATAGCTTTCTTTTAAAAATATCTATTATGAACAGGTTAATAAATTTCGTTCTAATATATTTATGTTACATTAAAGTTTCAACTATTTAAAACATCGTTTTTAAAAGGATTTTATAATCAGGAAGTTATTTTTTTAAAAAATTAAATTTTGCTACCCTTGTATTGTCAAAATCACTTCTGTGCTGTACAACTTATTCTGTAATGTAAGTCTATAATACGACGGTACATTTTCGACAATTATCCTTCCATTTCAGAATTTGTACGACGGTCCTTTTCTTCACGGATAAGAAGTCCTAAATCTCCGATTTCAAACCAAATCACCCCTTCGGGTGATTACCAAAGATTTGATTCAGACGAAATATCTCCTAATAAATCCTTTTCACTGAAGCTAGCCGGCCTAAAGGAACAATTATGATTCAAACTTGAATGAAAATCTAAACATGCCGAAAAATAATTCTGAAAATATTCTCCAATAAGTAAACTCCCCAATAATATAAACTTGGTAAGGAAAACCAAAACATTAATCATTTTGTCTCAGATCCAAACTGAGAAACTGATATTATTTAAATCTAGTTTCGATTTTCAATAAAACCTTCATTTTATAGACTATTATCACTTACACCGATTTATAAATACTTTTCTTTTTGACCGAAAATCAACCCTAGAAAAATCATTACCAAGCTTTCCACCTTGGGAAAACACCGACTGCACCATCACCAATTTTGCTCAATAAAGGAATCGTTCTTTGACATTGTGGGAAGAAGCATTTCCGTATAAAAAACGGAAATTATCGTGCAGTCAACATAGATCATCAGATCTATTTTTGATGAACCGAAGGCAGCCGGTTTCGGCAGGTATGTATTTACCTACGTGTGTATTCCCGAGAGACAGATTAAAGAGTTAGCCTTAATGTAGAGATACATACTCGATAATATCAATAATAGAAAAACAACCCATATACATATCCAAGGGGGCAAAGATTTGCTCCCTTTTTTTATTTCTGAAATATTTTAATCCAGCAATTTATGGAAACACAGCGAAACGCAAAACAGATCAAGGACGAAGTGTCATTGGTTGAGTTCCTTGCTAGGCTCGGCCATCAGCCTACCCACAGATCGGGAAGAGATCTTTTCTACAGGAGCATGCTCCGAAATGAAAATACACCTTCTTTTTGTGTCAACGACCAACTAGATGTATGGTTCGATCATGGAGGGGCTAACCTTTCTGGCATCAAGGGCGGGAACATTATTGACTTTGCTCTGGCCTATTGGCACCCAACAACATTCCTTGAAGTCCTGAATAAAATAAATGATATTATGTCATTACCCATCAGACAGATATCCTCAGATCCTTATCGACAGAAACGGCCCAGATTAAAAGGGACACGCGTCGCTAATTACAAAATCCAGGATATAAAAGAACTCGGCAACAATCCACCAATTACAAAATACCTCGAAAAACGAGGAGTTTTAGAGCAAGCTCAAGGTAAGATAAAAGAAGTATACTATGTTATTGAAAGTGGACCGAAAAAAGGAAGAACATATTTTTCAGCGGGATGGCAGAATGAAAACGGAGGATGGGAATTAAGGAACAGAATTGGACTATTCGAATTCAAAGCCTGCCTCGGTCGAAAAGGAATATCCTTTTTCAATGCATCCTCTGAAAAGCTGTCAATCTTTGAAGGCTTCCTTGACTATCTTAGCTGGCTAAAAGACAATCCTAACGCGGCCGATTCCATAATTGTACTAAATTCTGTGAACCTCCTGGATATTGGAATAGAGAAGGCAAAAACCTACCGCCAGATCAGCGCATATTTTGATCGTGACAAGGCAGGAGAAACAGCTTTTGGACTATTGAAGCACAAACTTCCACATGCAGAAGATTGCTCAGAAGTTTACACGGGTTTTAAAGACTATAACGAAATGCTGCTCGCCAGAAAACCTACTCTCCTTCCCTGGGAAGAAGAAAATATTTATGAGAAAATATTGGGAACCTACAAACGCTAAAATATACCGATTCCATTCACAAAAAGATTCCAGTTTTACAAATTAGCTGATAAGCTTAATATGTAATAACCAGCTTATCAAATATGCAAACATAGTGATTGGCGAGATAAGCATTAGGCTAGTAAGCTCATGATCTGGCTATGTAATTTGCAAATAAGCCATTAAGCTTATTTAGCACTAGGCAAATATGCAAATAAGCCACATAAACATGAGCCAAATAAGCTGATCGTCTAAGAACCTACTTTGCAAATTGGCTAAAAAGCGAAATATACAGATTGCTAATAGGCACTTAAGCCATCCTGAATAATTGTCCATTCCATCTATAAACTGACACCAATGACCGATCTAAACCGAAGCGGCAAATCACGTATAACCTTCATCCCTCACGCAAGCCCCGAAAGCTCCGCCCGCTCACAACGGAGTCTTCATTCAGGCATCAAACCACCTTGTGTTTTGCTCCCTGCAAGTTGTGTTTTCGGGTACCCCGAAAACCACCTTGCCTTTGCCCTGCGGTGCCCCTTTTGGGGAGCTGCAGGACAAAGGGGAAAAACCTTCGCAACTCGGTTTTTCTCTTTTAAAACGTGCTAAAGCAGATTTTAAGGCTAAAGCTTTATCGCAGTTAAGAATAATAAGTTCCAATGAAAAAAGTACAAAAGAAAGTCGGGAGACCTCCAATGCTGAGCGGAAAACGTACGTATATTATCAAAGCTAAACTTACCGAAGATGAATTTAAGGCTGTTCTAGAAATTCAAAAAAGATCCGGGCTAAACCGCATGGAACTGATCCGAAGACGTGTACTGGAGAAAGGTATAACAGGGACAATTAACACAGCTGAACTGCTCAATGCTTTAGATTCCATCGGTAGCGAAATGGGTAGAGCGGGAAATAACATCAACCAGCTTGCCAGACATGCCAACACGATCAATAAACAAGGCCGGTTAAATGAGCAGATCGTAAAAGATTTTAATCTTTTATTTTCGGACTATATCCATTTTCAACAAGAGCTTGAAAAGTTGCTCCGCCATATACTTCGGGCGATGAAACCACGATAACATTTATTCCGCTGTTATGATTGTCAAGATCCTCAAAAAATCAACAACTTTTAAAGCCGTTAATTATAACAGCGGAAAAGTTGACAAAAACAGAGGCGAACTATTGCTTGTCAAGAATTTTGGCGCACTTCAGGGAATGGAGAACCTACGGCCACAGGACTACATCAACTACCTACAAGCTGTCTCCACTCGCAGTACACGAATCAAATACCCCCAGTTCCATGTTTCAATATCCACAAAAGGCCGTCAGCACAGCAAAGAAGAACTCGCGGAAATTGCTCAAAAATGGATGGATGGCATGGGATATGGCGAGCAGCCTTACCTTTTAATCTTTCACAAGGATACCGATAACAATCACGTGCATCTGGTTTCAACCCGCGTGGGAAGGGATGGTAAGAAGATCTCGGACCGCTATGAGAAGCTAAAAGCCTATCGCGTACTAAATCAAATTATGGGAGAAGACCGGGAGCAACAACTGACGAGCCATCTGCAAAAGGCACTCTCCTATAATTACTCTACCCGAGCACAATTTATGATGCTGCTAGAGAATTTGGGCTATACTCTTGTCCGAAAAAATAATATGTACTGCATAAATAAAAATGAAACCGAAATTGGTCAGATCCAGCTATCTAAAGTGGACGAGCGAATCGCTTCGTACCAAAAAGACAAAGCCCGACTGATCCAGATCAGGGCTCTCATCGAAAAATATAAGCATAGCCGTGATCCATCCATCAAGTACAATGAGAATGGATACTACTCAAATCTAGCAGATTTCCTTCGCGATCAATTCGGTCTTCAGTTCGTATTTCACGGCAAGGATGGGAAAGCGCCTTACGGTTATACCCTTTTCGACCACTCAGGTAAGGCCATATATAAAGGAGCCGAGATTATGGTACTGAAAGAACTTATTGCCCCAAAACCTGATCATTTCAGCAGCATAGAGGTGAAAAAACTACCTAAAGAAAAACAGGCTGCTACTTCCAATGAACAGTCCAATCTGACAGCGAGTAACAACAGCAATATTCAACTGGAGGAATCATCCACCGAGCTTAACGGAGGGCAGTCAGCTGATCTGGCCAATGGCGCTCAGGATTTATCCGAATTTGAAATCCCCATACTTACAGTGGATATCAATATTGCAGATGATATCGATGATGAAGCCATCCTGGGGCGAAACCGTCGGCGCAAGCGTAAGTCCCGTACCAACACCAGATAATATTAATTCTTTAAATATCCGAAATATGGTCATTCTGATAGGAAATCAAAAAGGCGGTGCAGGTAAAAGTACACTGACCCTGTTACTAGCCAATTACCTGACTTCAGTGTATGAGCAAAAAGTTACTGTGCTTGACATGGACTATCAGCAGTCCATATCCAGTAAATACGAAAAAGCGAAGATCCTTGAAAATGAAGAACCTTATGAAATCGTCTCGGTCGATCTGGACCAGTTCCCGGTTTTACTGAAAGTACTCACGAAGAATCCAGATGAAACGGTGCTTGTCGACTTACCGGGTAAAATGGATGACGATGATCTCATTCCGGTCATACGTTCCGGCAACCTCATCTTATGTCCTTTTTCCTATGATGAATTCTCCGTGGATTCAACATTGCTATTTGCCATGGTCACAACAAAAATAAATAAAAAGGCTCCACTGGTGTTTATACCCAACAGGCTCAAACCCAATGTACGCTACGACACCCGAACGGAAGTGGATAAAGTGCTGGCAAAATTTGGAGCAATAACACCAGGCATCGCTGACCGCATTGATTTTCAACGCGTAACCACCCTCTATACGCCGGCAATCGTACTGCCCGCCATCCTGCCCATACTTCAATTGATATATGACAATTACATAAATAAGGAGGATCCAAAATGACCGAAATAAAATCGCTCGCCGACAGGCTCCGAAACGAGCTTCGCAGCAGTGAAACCGAAAACAAGACCCAAGAAGCTAAAAACAAAGAAAGCTCGCCCGCTCCCGGAAAAAAGCAAAAAAAATTATCTTCTGACGAATTAAAAGCTGATCTATTTTTTGATGCGATCCTCTCCTTTCAGTTAGAAACTACGGAGAAAAGCCTCATCCGGGTCGATAAAAAGACAATGAACCTGCTCAAACGGATCAAGCTCACAAAAGGAGTCGACATGAACCGCTTCATCGTTTACTGCGTCCACCAATACATTGACCAGCATCCCTGGCTTGCCAATTACATCAATGAAACCCTTAAAAATACAGCATTATGAACTGGACAAATTTCCTTTTAATCCTTACCCTATCCTATTTATTCTATTACGGTCTGAACCTGCTTTACGATCTTTTCATGAACCGAAAACCTTACTCTTCCCCGGGAAAGGATGATACGCTATTTTTTGAAGAGGATATCCAGCCACAGATCATAACCTATACTCCCAGCCCGGCTGCCGATCAGGCCGAAGAAGAAATTGAGCCTATAGTCGCCACAGTGCTTCCAAAGACATCAAGGAACATAAGCGGAAACGTTTTTTCAACTGGTGCAGTAAGCCTGAAAGAACTTTTCAATCTCGCCAAAAACAACCTCATCGAACATACCAGCACCATACCCTATTAAAAGATGTGGCATCGGATTATGTTATGGACGGCAATTGCCGTCCTTTTTTTTGCCTGGCCGATAAATGCTTTCTCACAGCCCGGTATCAATGAATTCTACAGCGCCACAGGTGAAATGCACCGCTGGTATTTCAGCTTCGCGGACCTGGTACTTGTCATCGGAGCCATATCGGGGATACTCGGCGGACTGCGTATCTATGCCAACTGGCAGTCCGGGAAACACCATCACATCGATGCCCAGGTCATGGGATGGCTGTTTTCCTGTCTCTTCCTCACACTAGTCGGTGTCTTTCTCAAAGCCCTCTACGGGATCAATTAACCCATTTTTCATACCCTTTAACTTCTTCTCTCAGATGACAGTAAAAACAAAAAAGCTGTTCGCATGTTCGGTGGCCATCCTCGGTGCAACAAACATGCTTTTGGCACAGACAGCAGGCGGAACCACAGGAATCAATGCAGCAACCTCCTCACTGACAACTTATGTCGACCCTGTCTCCACATTGACCCTGGCCATCGGGGCCGTTGTCGGTATCGTCGGTGGCGTAAGGGTCTACATCAAATGGAACTCAGGTGATAACGACATCAACAAAGAACTCATGGGATGGGGCGGTTCCTGCCTTTTCTTAGTACTCGTTTCAGTCGTCATCAAAGCCTTTTTCGGCGTCTGATCATGAACAGGTATTCCATCTACAAGGGGCTACAGAAGCCCCTTGTCTACCGCGGTTTCAAAGGGAAGTTCATCGGCTGGGGTATCGGCTTCCTGATTATGGGACTGGTCGGCGGAGGTCTCCTGGGGGCACTGACCAATATGTACCTCGGAGGACTCATCACCATACTGTCCATCGCCGGTGGCCTCACCTTCACCTTTTACCGCCAAAAAGAAGGCCTGCACGACAAAACCCGAAACAAAGGCGCCTTCATCCATTCCGTACACCTTAAAAAAAATTATGCACAGCGCTCATCCTAAAACAGTATTCAAATTGCCATATGCAGGTATAGATCATTTTAATCTTGAAGCACTGCTATATGGAGAACGTGGGGATTTTTCGGCTATCTTCAGTTTACACAATCCGGTCATGCACTATGGAGCAGATCCGGAGCCTTACCTGGCATATCATTCTGTTCTTCTTAACCTGATCAAGATCCTCGGTGAAGGTTATATCATCCAGAAGCAGGATATTTTCTCCCGTAAAATTTACCATGCTGAAAAGGCTACAGAGTTCCTGAAACAGAAATATAACGAGCATTTTCATGGAAGGGAGTATACAGTCATTACCACTTATCTTACCATAACCCGGCTGATCAAAAAAGGAGCATTTTATGTATACGATCCCAAAGTGCTCATCGAATTCGGACAGCAGATCGAAAAGGTCCACGATCTGCTGGAGGGAGCAGGATTAATGCCAAAGCGGCTTACCGAAAAACAGATCCATCAATACGTGTCCCGCATGCTCGCCATGGATTTTTCTTCGGACAACATCGCACTGGATAACCTCCTTGCAGGCGAAAAGGAGCTTGGCATGGGCAGCCGCTCGGTGCGCAGCATCAGCCTTGTCAATACCGATGCCATCGATCTCCCCGAAACGATAGGCACCTACACCTACAAACATGATGGGCGGAACCTGCGGGAATTTCCGGTGGACAACCTGTTCTTTTTACATCAGGTCCCCGATTACGGCTGCATGGTCTATAACCAGCTGATCGAAATTCCCGACCAGCAGCTCACCCTGAGCAAACTGGAACTCAAACGTAAACGCCATTCGGGGGTTCCCGACCCGGCCAATCTTATCTGTGTCGAGGATATCGATCAGCTGTTGGTGGACGTCGCTCGGGAGAACCAGTTATTGGTCAATGCCCATTTTAATATTCTCCTCTGCGCTGAAAACGACAAAATTGGAAAGGCCGCAAATTTTATTGAAGCCGCACTCTTCCAGCAGGGGATAATCCCTTCCCGAAATGCCTACAACCAGCTTGAACTCTTCAGGACTGTGCTCCCGGGAAATGCTGCGGAACTGAAAAAATACGACTGGTTTCTCACCACCTCGGATGCCGCCCTCTGCCTACTCTTTAAAGAATCCCTGCAGACCGATGAGGACTCCGACTTTCTGATCCGATTTACGGACAGGCAGGGGCTTCCCGTAGCAATTGATCCTTCGGACTTAGTCATGCGCACGGGAAGGACAAACAATCGTTCACGGTTTACGTTGGGGCCCTCGGGATCCGGAAAATCTTTTTTTATGAATGCACTGGTAGAACAATATTGCCAGTACAACATGGACGTGGTCATCGTGGATACAGGAGACAGTTACCAGGGACTGTGCAGCTATTATGGCGGCAAGTACATCACCTATACCGAAGAAAAATCACTTTCCATGAACCCCTTCGCCATGTCACAGGAGGAGTTTAATCTGGAGCAGAAAGATTTTCTGAAAACGCTAGTCGCCCTGCTCTGGAAGGGAGCTGAGGGGATGCTTACCCAGATTGAGGATTCGGTTCTTTCAAATGTGCTCTCCTCCTATTACTATGAACATTTTTGGCTGGATCCAGGTCCCCAGAATCCCCGGCGCCCGGAAAAGCTGGATTTCGATTCCTTCTATGTCTACTCCGTGGAGAGGATAAAGGAGATCACCGAGCAGGAGTCCGTCAATTTTGACCTGGACGAATACCGCTACGTGCTCCGTAAGTTCTTCTCCGGTCAGGAATTCGGCACTTTATTGAATGAGGCAACGGATCAGTCGCTGTTTACCGCTCCTTTTATTGTCTTCGAAATTGACAATATTAAGGAAAATAAGACCATTTTCCCCATTGTCACTCTGTCGATTATGTCCGTTTTTCTCCAGAAAATGCGGCACCGAAAAGACCGGAGAAAGGCCCTCATCATAGAGGAAGCCTGGAAAGCAATCGCGAGTCCACTGATGGCAGGCTACATTTTATACCTCTATAAAACCGTACGGAAATTCTGGGGGGAAGTGATCGTGGTAACCCAGGAACTTGGAGATATCCTGGGCAATCCGATTGTCAAAGACAGTATTCTGGCCAACTCGGACACCATCTGTTTGTTGGACCAGAGTAAATTCCGGGAAAACTACGATGCCATCGCAAAACTCCTTTCCATCACCGATACCGAAAGGCGTAAGATATTCACCATCAACCAACTGGACAACAAGGAAGGACGCGGAAGATTCAAAGAAGTGTACATACGGCGTGGGACAACAGGTGAAATCTACGGGGTGGAAGTCTCGATCTATCAGTATCTGTGCTACACCACCGAAAAACCTGAAAAAAATGCGGTACAGATCTATGTAGGCCAGCATGGCAATTATCAGCAGGGACTGAAAGCTTTTGTAAGCGATATGAAAGCCAGCGGACTCCAGTTGGGCGCATTTGTATCCAAGATCAATCAGATCGGCAGACCACTGCCAGCTTAACAGGGGTATTAACCTTAACATCTTTATATCATGGGAAAATTATATCTAATTCTGCTATTCCTCCTACTAGGGTACCATTTGCAGGCGCAGATCTATGTAGATCCTGCCGTAGCAGCCGCAACAGCTGCGCATGCTGCGGTCATAAATGGGCAGCTGAATACCACAAACAATAACCTCACCCTGATCCAGCGCGGTCAGCTTGCTGTAACCGGACAGCTCGTCATTGTTAATGATCTGCAGGATAAAATATACAAAGGGCTAAGTGAAGTATCTGCCGTCATGCGAAATCTGCTGGCGGTCAAGGATATTGCCGACATCAGCGCTGACATCGTGCACGATGTCAACAGGGCACTGGGCATTGCCGGAACAAATCCCGTACTGCTGCTTTTTGCTGAGCAGGGCGCAAGGGAGTTTAAAACCCGGGCAACGGCGCTCGCAACAGAAGTCAGTGCGTTCATCATGCATGGTGGGAAAGGGAACCTAATGGATTCCGGCGAACGTGCCAAGCTGCTCAACCGGATCGTTACGGAACTCACCATCCTGCGCGGAGTTGCTTACGGCATGTACCGCACGATGTACTGGGCAAAGCAGCGCGGAATCCTAAATTCGCTCAACCCTTATGCAGGATTTATCAATATTGATAAACGCATTGCCGATGATATCGTCCGCAATGCTAAATACCTCAAGCCATGAAAGCAATACTCGTCTTTGCCCTATCCTTCCTCTTCATTTCCCAAAAAAGCCATGCACAGCTGAACGTTGAACTGCTGCATCAATTGGTAGAGCATAGCAAAGATGAACATGAGCGGCAGTCAACGGCCCGCGATAAACAGGCCGAGGCCTCGGCAAACGAAGAGGTCAACCGCTCAAAAATGGATGCTTTAAAACAAAAGTACCGCACTTTGCAACAGCGTTTTCAGCTGCTCGGGTTTGCCATTGACGCTACCAAGATCGGAATACAGGCCGCCCCCCTGATTTCAGAAATCACCGAAAACCAGCGCAAAATCGTCCAGCTTGCAGCAGATGATGCCCTGCTCATCGCCATGGCCTATGCGACGGAAGCTGATTTAGCTGACCGGGCCTACATGCTCAGCAGATACCTTTATGCCCTCGCCATTAGCCTGGGGGATTTAAACCAGATGAAAGCGAGCGACCGCAAAATGCTCTTTGAACACGTGCTCACCGAACTCCAGCGCATAGCAGGGACATCCCGGGCACTGGCAGTCAATATGCAGTATTCGAAAAGAAAAAAAATGATTGCTTCCATGAATCCCTTCGGAGGCTTTGTCAACCGGGACCGGGAATTGATCAATGACATTCTGGCAAAACTCAAACAGATCAGGCAATGAAAATAAGAACATCCATTCTCCTGCCCTTCTGGCTGGTTCTGATGACCACGGCAGTCTATGGTCAGGGCGCCACCGTTATCAGTGATAGCAGGCATCTTGCTATTATCAATGAAAATGCAGCCGTACGGTATGCAGCAGAAACCACACATAACAGCTATCTGGGTAAAATAAATCAAAAACTCGATGACATCAAGATCAACATAACCTCGGTCATACTTGTGCAGGATATGATCTACCGCTCATTGGCTGAGGTCAATGGTATCCTGCGCACGGGTCTCACCGCTGGTCAGATCGGCGGTATGGCAAGCGAGATCATCCGGGAGTGCGAGCTGATGATCCAAACTGCAAAAGGTTCTCCCCACCTTTTGCTTTTCGCAGAAGATGTCGCTGCCCATATGAAAAGTCGCGGGGTCAGCCTGGCGATGGAAGTATCTGACTTTATCTTAAAGGAAGGCAGCGACATACTGATGGATTATGAAAAACGCGATGCCCTTCTCCGTAAGGTCGTACTTGAGCTGCGGGTTATGCGCGCCCTCGCCTTTAGTATGCACAGGTCGATGGAAAGGGCTAAAATACTCGGCATGCTACGAATGCTAAACCCTTATCAAGGATTTGTTAACCGGGATACACGCCTGGCTGATGACATCATCTATAAAATCAAGATCATAAAAGAATGACCTATGAAAATAAAGCTTATCCTTTTCGCTGGCATGGCCCTGCTTTCACTGGCCCCGGGGGTGGCGCAGAACGCCCGCCGGCTGACAGACCAGCACATCGTAAACCAACAGGAACGCATGGTTTTCAAACAGTGGGACAAAAAAAAGTTTACCCCGACCAAAGGTTTTCTTGGCCTCAACCCCAATTACTGGCTGACCTGGGCATGGCACCCCAACTACCCCAAAAACGATCTCCGCCCCCTGAGCAGCTCTGGCGCCCAGACCCAGCGTTTACTCCTTGTCGCGGCCATGCAGCATACCGAAGAGGAATATAAAAAACATGCCGATACGCTGCGCAATACCGCCCTGACTGAAATGGTCAATTATGCAGGAGCGCTGTCCCAGGCAGATCCCTTATGGCAGCTCTATTACAGCAAAGAGTTTCAGCCTTTATTCCAGATCTCTTCCGACTTGGCGCTTTCAGGAACGGAACAACCGGTGAAAGATTACCTGATACGCACCGGCACGCTGGACTGGTACCTGGAAGAAAGTTCTGCCCTTGCTGAACGCCTTGAAATTGCCAGGACAACAAACCTGGACCGCGGGTCGCGCATCATCGCCTACCACCGGATGCTGGGGGAATACCGGAAACTCTATGCTGCATGGGACGCAAAAAAGCAGCGCGCTAAACTGTTCCTATCCCTGACCCGCACAAACGCAGAAGCTAAGCAGTCAGGCCATCCTATCGTACTTCCCCTCGGGCGGACAGACTTCCAGATCGCGGATGATGTACTCCAAAAGTCCAAACTCTAAAATTAAACCCCATGAACCTGATAACAACGCTCACCTCAAATTTCCTGGCACAGGGACAGCCCGTTTCTGTGCCGGACTCCTTTAAAGATACCTTCAACTTCCTTCAGGGTGACGGTGTCTATGAATCGGGCATGATGCACTTTCTCAAACAGATGAAGGAAACCATCTGGACGCATTACGATGCTTTCATCGCTGATGCACAGGCACTCTGCGCTATTTTTATGCTTATTTTCTTCAGTATAAAGATCTATGAAATGATGGCCGGCGATAAGCAGCTCGAAATTATGCCCCTTTTAAGGCCTTTTGGCCTCGCCATGGTAATCCTCTGGTGGCCAACTTTTACGCGCGTTATAGCTTATCCGACTGATATCATCGCCAGTAAGACGGAAGCGATGTTCGATGGGAGCCAGACCGAAGTAAATGACCTGCGTGTCCAGCGCGCCAAATTGATGGTCGATCTCTCTGACCAGCTTTTTACTGTTCAGGCGCAGACCGAAACAGCAAAAACGGAAGCCGACGTCTGGTACAGAAGAGCATGGGATTCGGTCAAATCTACCGTAAAAGAAGGTTTTGCGGAAGTCTGGAACCCGATTGTCGAAATGCGCAACCGCCTCCAGGCCAATCTGGTCTTATTGGTCACTTCGATATTTGAAACACTGGCTATCTGGCTGCTGCGAATATCGGTGTATGTTATCTTTATCATTCAGATTATATTCTCCACCATTCTGATCATACTCGGTCCCTTTTCAGTAGCATCCAGTATCCTGCCTGCATTCCGTGATTCTTTTTCGACATGGATCGCTCGTTTTGTTGCCGTCAATCTGTATTCGGGTATTGCCTATCTGGTGATGTATATCGCTTCCCTCTTTCAACATTATGCCCTGGAGGCAGAAATCACCCGCTATCAGGCGCTGCTGGGAACATCAGGGCCCGATCTAGGGAAACTTGCGACATACATGACCTTCGGGGTATTTTCATTCGGAATGGTTATCGCTACGTTCGTTATCGGCGCGCTGACCATGCTCACCGTTCCCAGTATCTCCACCTGGGTTATTTCCACCAGTGGCATATCCTCCGCGGCCTCTACCATGGGAAGGGGCGCTTCAAGCATGTCCCGCAAGGCAATGGCGCTATTGATGAAACTAAAATAGAACAATACAAAATGATCATAAAGAATATAGAATCCAAAGTCCGCCTGGCAACCGTTCTATCGGCCGGCTGTCTTATTGCAGCGGTACTGATGGTGCTGTCGGTCTCCTTTTTTGCTTATCGTCAGGTGGCAAGTGCCCGCAAAAGTATTTATATCATGGATGCTGCAAACATACCCCTCTCCGCAAGACAGACAGATGTGCAGATGAACCGTGAGGCCGAGTACCGTTCCCATATCGCACGTTTCCATAGCCTATTTTTCTCCCTGACGCCTGACGACAGGTTTATCGAATACCAGATGAAGCAGGCCATGTACCTCATCGATGAAAGCGGAGCCCTGCAATACAACAATTTGAAGGAGAAAGGTTTTTTCAGCTCCATCCTCTCTTCAAGCGCGGTGCTGACGCTACGGACAGATAGCATCTACCTGGATATGCCCAAGCGTTATTTCCGCTACTACGGCACGCAGAAGATTGACCGTCGCAGCTCTGCCATCACCCGTTCCCTGATTACCGAAGGTTATCTCAGCGATCTTGAATTACGCTCAGAGAACAATCCGCACGCGGTACTGATCACAAGATGGAAAACACTCGAAAATAAAGATCTGCAAAATGTCCAAAAAAACACCTTTTAATCCCCGGTCTTCTGCCGACCACATATTTTTTTTGCAGCAGAAATTACAGCAGGCCCGAAATTTTGTACGTGGCTTTCTGCAGCGCTATCCCCTATATTTTCTCAGCGGCATGCTGATCTGCTTGCTTGCCTCAGGAATTCTTGCTTTTACCGTTATGCGTAAAAGTGCAACACATCGCATACCTGTTTTTCCTAAAGCACCTGCAAGCGGTACACTCAGCGGACTCCCAGGTGTTTTGGGGGCCTATGATGCCTTGCAGCAGGTCACAGCGATCCAGGATACTATCGCTACAATAATTGCTAAAGAAAGCCTGGATACTTCGGACAGCATCCGGCTCACAGATGCGCTCAAACGTTTTGAGCAGCTCCAGAAAACCATCTATCACCAAAATAATACCCCATGAAAATAGATTTTAGAAAACCGCGTTACGTGCTGCCTCTTATCTTCATCCCATTTCTCTGCATATTTTATTATGCCTATAAAAGCAGCTTCGGCAAACCTCAACCGGCACAGGCAGGAAAGGACTCCTTACAGACCGGATTAGCGAACGTATCCGAGCAGGTTCTTAACCGGAGCCTTTCTGATAAGCTGGAAGCTTACCGAAACCAATATAAACAGGCCGATGGTTATACCGCCATAGGACATCTGCTCGAGGAAGAATCGGCATCACAGCCGCTCGTCAATCCCTATAACGACAGGGAGAAGAAAATGCTTGACTCCATAGACCGGGAGCTCAAAGGTCGCTATGGCGGGGCTGCTCCCCGATCTTTCTCTGCTTCAGGCCGACGGCCACAGGCACGTAGCTCATCGGACGAGCAGGACAGGGCACTGGCAGATGCACTTGCCGCCGCAAGGCAGCCCGTTCAGCGCTCTGCTCCACAGACCCAATTTTCCCAGCCCGATCCCATGGAGCTATTTAGAAAACAGATGGAACTGGTGGACAGTATGGGCAAGGCAAACGATCCTGAATATAAGCAGGAGCAGCAACGCATCAAAAAATCACAGCAGCTAGAAAAGCAGCAGCAACTGCAAGCTCCCCTTTCCGTAAATAAAGCATCTTCCGTCGCCGCTATATTTAATACGGTAACCCCCGAGAAGGATGAGACCTTTATCACCGCCATGATCGATCAGGACATCAAAGGATATGCCGGTTCCCGCTTAAGGATCCGACTTTTGGAAGATATGATGGCGGGAAAATTTCTCATCAAAAAAGGGACTTATATCTATGCGCTGATAACAGGCTTTTCAGGACAGCGCGTAAATCTTTCCATATCGTCCATCATGAAAGGACAGCACATCCTCCCGGTACAGCTCGATGTCTATGACCATGATGGTCTTCCCGGACTGTATGTACCGGCATCGGCATTTCGGGAATTTGCAAAAGAACTGGGCGGCAATGCCAGCCAGGGGATTAACCTGCAACAGGTAGCCGAGAACAACAGTCAGCTGGTGATGAGCTTGGTGCAAAAAATGTTTCAATCAACAAGCACCGCGATCAATAAGATGGTTCGTCAGAATAAGGTAAAAATCAAATACAATACATTGATCTACCTGATCGATCGCCAGCAACTAAAGAATAATAACAAAACCTATTAACAACACATTAAATGAAGAAATTGATTTTTTTCCTGTCGCTATTGTTAGCGGGGCTCAACCTCATTGCACAACAGGATGCCGGAACCTATCGTGCCCAGCTTCCCGAGATTACCATGGACAGCACGAGCTCACTGCATATTATATCTCCCGAACCGATCCGTTACGTAGACATATCCTCCCACGCCATTGCCGGGGACCTGCCCGAAGAAAATGTCCTCAGGCTAAAATGGGTGCCCGATTCTACGGGCAATCTTTCTTCAGGAGCAGACAACCTGGGCGTCGTCACCGTGATCGGTCAGACTTTTATCGCCCAATATCAACTTCTATCGGCGACTGCCACCCGCGGCAATAAACTTGCCGCAAGTTATGATATCCTGCCCCAGCATATCCGTCCGCTCCATCTGCCTGTTGAAATCAGTACTCCCGAGCTGCGCAGCCACGCGCTGAGCCTGCTGGCCATGCGCAATCCTGCTGCTGTACGAAAAGCGAAACAGTATGGTATAAGGGCAGAACTGAACCATGTTTATACCCTGGGTGACCTAGTGCTGCTGGACATCACCTATCACAATAGCACCAACCTTGCTTATGATATCGATGAACTGCGCTTCAAAATCGAGGACAAAAAGATTACCAAGGCCACCAATGTGCAGTCCGTTGAGATCAGACCAATATGGCAACTCTATCCAACCGGTTCCTTCAAACGATCCTACCGGAATATATATGTACTAAAAAAGGCAACCTTTCCAGCCAGCAAGATCCTCAGTGTGGAACTTTCAGAGAAACAGATCTCCGGACGGACTGTAACCCTAAAGATCAGATACCGTGATATTTTGGAGGCTGACAGCTTCTAAATAAGCTAACGGGGCATTGATATACGGACATTATAAACCTAAGTAAAATAGAATCAGATGGAAAACTTAGTTGGTACCACGGTCATGATCCACCCTGAACTGACCAGTGATCCCATACATATGCAGGGCCGTTTTGGAGCGATCAATCATGTTCTTTACGAAGACTGGTCTTCCTACGTCCTGTTTCAAAATCAGATGCTCGGACTTTATACAAACGATGCGCTTCTGATGCTTGTCCCACCCGAAGTCCTCATGGAAAAACTGCGCAAAGACATTTATGAACTGGATATGGATCCCTCAGAAGTGGTTGACATCCTGGAAATGTACCAGTTGCATACCACCGGTAAAGCATCATTGCAACAGGAAGCGCTCGACTGGGCCATGACACACGACAAGATTTCAAAAGCAATCGTGTTCAGCGTGCAGGATTGGATCGATTATCAGATCGAACGGCTCGACAGGCAGCAGCGTCCGGGTATGGGAATTTAATCACACCTATTGGCCGGCAATTCTTAAGCCTTCGTTCACCAACCATTTAAGTAAAATCTATTTGCTCCCATTAGGGTTGCTTTCTTAATACAAAACAACTTATGGAAGAATCCAAAGAACAGCAGGCAACACACCGTTTCCTACAATTCGGCATTTATCTCTCCGTAGGCATTGATATTTTGATGTTCATTTACGCAGAGAAGATCATCGGACATCCGCTCAGTGAACGCTATGGCTTTTCTCACTTTCTTGAGCGGATGGCACGGATCGTTATTTACCACGATCCGCTCAACAGCAAGCTCTTCACCCTGATCCTGATCTGCCTGGTTTCTATCGGTACGCTCAGTAGAAAAGAAAAAGACCTCAATCCAAAAAATGCGATTGTCTATCCGCTTGTTGCTGGAATTTTATTTCTTCCGCTCTGCCTTTGGTGTTACGGGAAGCAGGGTATTTTCCCTCTTCCCTACACCAGCTGGTATGACCTCGGTTATATCGTTTCTAGCATTGTAAGTACACTGCTGCTACATATCGCGCTGGACAACGTCTCCAAAATTATCAGCTCCAAACTCGGCAAGGACCGATGGAATGTGGAAGAGGAATCATTTATGCAGCCCACAAAACCTAAAATCACACCATATGCGGTCAACATCCCCATGCTTTTCTACTTTAAGAAAAAAGTACGCAAAGGGTTCATCGTCATCGAAAATCTATTTAGGGGCTGCCTGGTGATCGGTACCCCCGGATCGGGCAAGAGCTTTTCGATTTTCATGCCCATCATCCGTCAGCTGGTGGCACTGGAGTGGACACTCTGCGTATTTGATTTCAAGTTCCCCGACCTTGGTCAGGTCACTTATTACCATTACCTGCTAGGCAAACAACAGGGTAAACTCAAAGGTTACAAATTCCATGTCGTTAACCTGACCGAGCCTGAAAAAAGCAGGCGCATCAACCCATGGCGCAGCGATTATCTTCAGACGCTGGCAGAAGCCTCCGAAACCGCTGAAGCACTCGTTGAGGCGATGAAAAAAGGGGATAAAGCTTCCGGCAGTGATCAGTTCTTCACGCAGTCCGCAGTAAATTTTCTGGCCGCCTGTATTTATTTTTTCAGTAAACATGAGGATGGCAGGTACTCCAGCTTTCCCCATGTGCTTGCTTTTCTTAACCGTTCTTATGAAGAAATATTCACGGTACTCTTCAGCAACAGGGAACTTGAATCACTGCTTTCGCCTTTTATGACAGCATTTAAAGCCCGGGCTTTTGATCAGCTCGAAGGGCAGGTCGGTACCCTAAAGATCTTTATCAGCCGTCTGGCAACCAAAGAAACCTTCTGGGTATTCTCAGGTGACGATTTTGACCTTAAAATCAGCAACCCCGATGCGCCGTCAATGCTCATTTTGGCAAGTAACCCCAATACCCAGAGCACAAACTCCGCATCCTATTCCGTGGTCATCAACCGCATTACAAAGCTGATCAACACCCGGGGCAATATTCCCGTAGGCCTAGTGGTGGATGAGGCTCCAACCCTTTACCTTTATAAAGTACAGGATATCATTTCCCAGGCCAGAAGTAACCGCGTTTCGGCCATTTTGGGGGTTCAGGGGCTGACCATGTTCAGGCAGCAATATGGCAAGGAGACAGCAGACACGATCACCTCCATCGTCGGAAATATCCTCAGCGGTTCCATCCGTGATAAGGATGGGCTTGAATGGATGGAACGCCTGTTTGGAAAAGTGAAGCAGATGGGCGAAAGCCTTTCTATCGATAGGTCAAAAACCTCCGTTTCGCTGAATGAAAAACTTGAACCCCTGATACCAGCAGGAAAGATTGCCTCTTTAAGGGCTGGTGAAATGGTAGGCCTGCTGGCATCGGATGCCGTAGACAGATACACGGGGCAATTTGAAACGACTGCTGTTAATTGCCGCATCGACCTTGATCTCCAGGATATCCGCAAGGAAGAAGAATCCTATCCCGAACTTCCGGTGTTTTATGACTTTGGAGACCATAAAGATGAAATTCTTTTGCAGAACTTCTACAGGATCAGTGAAGAGGTCGGTCAGGTAGTGGAAAAATTCAAGCCCTCCACTCCGCCCCGTCCATCATTTCAGGGTAAAGCCGTTAACCTAAAAGATATGGAAACATGATATTGAGAAGCAAGTTAAAAAGAGCTTCCATGAAAATAAGGTGGATTGTCCCAGTAGTCATCATCCTAATATCTGTTGGCAGCGTACTGGCGCAGCAGCGGCCGCCCAAACAGATCTCACTGTATACCACTATTGATACTGTTCTGACATCCGCAAACATTTCGGCTCCATTAATGCCTGCAAGACAGGCTAAGGTGGAAGCCGCACCATGGGAACCTGAGGTTTTCATGCCGCTGGCTGGCTATAAAATCTCTTCGACTTTCGGATGGCGGAGGCACCCCCTGACAGGGAAACAGCACTTTCATAACGGTGTAGACCTCCCCGCCCGTTCCCAGGTTGTCCGTGCGATCATGTCCGGCAGAGTTCAATCTACCGGGTATCATAAAAACCTGGGAAAATTTATCTGCATTGACCATGGTTTTATTTGCAGCATTTATGGACATCTCTCCCGTATAGCCGTGAAAAACGGACAGCTTCTTCCGGCAGGATTTCCTATTGCAATTACGGGATCTACAGGCCGCAGCACAGGAGAACACCTTCATCTCAGTATCCGTAGCAAAGAAACATACATTGATCCCTGGAAATTCTTACAGGGATTATTGACAAACTCAACAACAAACATTAATTAAATTTCTATGGAAAATCCATTTTTAGAAACTGATATCCCGGTGGCGGACCTAAGGAAACTCGGCCTGATGAAAAACGGTAAACCGGATCTGTCCAAAGAGGATATGGACGCCCTACTCGCCGGCCACAGGACGGACCTCATCTCGCTTCATGACATACATGGCGACGGCATTCATATCCAAAAAATGGATGCCAAGCTGTCCCTGCAACGTGATGCGAATGGCCATATGTCGGTACAGCTCCATCCCATTTACCGGGACATCAAGAAACATCCGATGCTATTGGATGTCGAAGCAGACCAGCTTGAGCAGGGGACGCTCACCCACGTACAGAAAACCTACCAGGCAGCAGATGGCAAGAAAAAAACATGGATCATTGAATATGACCCTGAGACCCGGGAATTTATTTCCTCTGACCCCGAAAAAGTAAGGTTACCCGCAAAAATCAATGGAGAGCAGCTTTCCGACCTTCAAAAAGAACACTACCGCAATGGCTCAGTTGTGGAACTCTCCGATGGTACCCGCCTGCAGCGCCGGGCAAGCAGCCGAAGTGGTGTCACTTCAAACAGGACGGCACTCTTGTATTCCCTCGTCCTCGATGGTGGTATTTCCTACCTATTGATGCGCGGGCTTCGAAATCTTTTCGGAAGCAAGACCGTACAGAAGGATCCCTACACCGAAGGATATCAGCGGGCACTGTTGGACATGCAACGGGCGCAGCAAATCACGCATGCCCCTACCCCAAAACAGGAAAATGAACAGCAACAGACCTATGGGAAAGGTAATTCCCGTTAAACACACATGCCATTGCTAAAGGAAATTGATCCAAAACTGCTGGATTATTTCTCCACTTGGATCGATTGCTTGGTTCCTGATAAGGTTACCGTTTCGGAAACAGCCGGCGTGGTAGAACCCTATATGGCAAGACAGCACTTCCTGTTCCATACGGCGCTCGATCTGCTCTGCTTCTGCCAGTTCTATCCGCACTGGACCCATAATCCGGGGACGAATGTTTTTTCGGCACTGGGGCTAAGACCCTCCGCAGGTCAAATACAGTCGCTCCGTGACCGGTTCCCAAACGCACGTATAATTGCTGTATTCGATGACGATCTATCTGGCCGCGTGTTCGACTGCAAAACTGCCCTCTGGGCAATAAATAGGGATGCTTCTTTCCTGCTGATCGAGGGTGAAGTCCATATTAAATACCGCAGCTCTGATTTCAGGACACCTGCCGACCGGTTTTCTTTGCACCGGTTCCGGACGCTTACAGGCATGCGGTCAAACTTTCGGACCATCAAGCCAAAAGGCTACGTGTCCTTTATGGCTATGCTCGCCAGCAGCACAAAAGTAAAATAGTGTAAAACCAGATGTCACAATTTAAATCTTAAAAAAATGAACGAAAACAATGTTGAATATTTAAAGAAAACGCTGGAAAATCTAGGATTTGGAACCAAGCTCAACGAAGTACTCGAAACAGCGATACGTCGCGAAATGCCAAGCTTTAGTCTGGGCATCACAACGCAGATGAGACCTGCTGAAAGCAAAGATCTAGGGTCAGAGCGAACTGAAAATCTGAACTTTAAGATCAATTTCAACCGCTCCAAAGACGGCGATATGTATTTTCTCAATGACTATAAGGTCACATTGACAAAGAAAAATGATCCGATTGTACGTGAGCAGACATTTGATTTAGCCCGGGATCATCGCATAACCGCCCTGGAGGCTTATAAACTCTTATCCGGTCTTGCCCTGGAAAAGGAAGTATTCTTAAAGACAAATAAAAGCGAAACCCAGCAGGGCAATTCGCAGTCCCAAAAGACACCTGTCTGGCTTAAGCTCAACCTGGATGTAACCGATGCTTACGGAAATCATCCGCTGCGCGTATTCCGTCCCGAATACGGCTATGACCTGGTGAAAACGCTGGCTAAATTTCCCATCAAGGACATCGAAAGCCCGGATAAATTACAAAATGTCCTCAGCACATTGCGGGCAGGGAACTACTATCACACGGATCTTATGATCGTAAAGAAAGCGATCCCTGTTTCTATTGCGGCCAACCCGCAGATGAAAACATTGGACATCTACGACAAGAATATGAATGAGATCCGTCATGAGACCATATTTCCGGAGCAGGTTAACGCTAAGAGTGATAAGCAGGAACAAGTGATTACAAATAACGCCAAGCAGGAGCACGCCCTGCCCTGGAAGCAGGAGCCTGATCAGCAGACAGACAGAAAACGCGGAAGATAAACCCGCAGAATAGAACCCATATATGGCATCATACCGAAAAAATTGAAACAACTGATTTCAAAAAAAGATGCTTTTAAGCTAATTATCCCTTGTCTGCAAGGAGATCGGGAAGTACCCGGCGCATCGCACCACGCTAACGCCGGGTGCTTTTCTGCGCCGGGTACTTCCCGAACACCTTTTGACACCCGCGCATGAAGGTCAGCAGCTGTTTTGGCACTGCTAATAAAAACTGCTGACCACCATGCCATTCCCCACTCAGAATACCCTATGTCAGGAGCGTTCTCTACCATTAAATTTCTAGCTATGAAGAAACTATTCAACCGCATAGACAGGATCAGGGCATCCGGATTCGCTACGCTAAACCTAGAGCAGTCTTCCCCTTACTACCATCTCAGCGGCCAGCGCTTTAAGGTATGTAGTATGGGCAAACCGGCCCTAAAATGCAGGGTAACACTTCTGGTGGATAACGTGCCGCTGGATTTCACCATAGATAATATTCTCTGACCCACTATATTCCGATCCTATGCACACCATTAGATTACGAACGCCCATCAGTTACTACGGCGGTAAACAGAAATTAGCCTCACGCATCATTTCCCTCATCCCTAGGCACACCTTATACTGCGAACCATTTATCGGCGGGGCCGCAATTTTCTTTGCCAAGCGCCCCTCGGAAATAGAGGTCATCAATGATACCAATGGGGAACTGATCAATTTTTATAGAACTGTCAAAGAAGATTTTTCAGCACTGGAAGCGGAAATCAGTACGAGCCTGCACAGCCGTGATCTCCACAGAAAAGCTTCCCTTATCTATAATAATCCCGATATGTTTGACCGGGTCAAAAGAGCCTGGGCCGTCTGGATACTGAGCACACAGTCTTTCGCAGGAATTCTAGATGGTACCTGGGGATTCGATCTGTCAAAAAACACCACAACAAAAAAAATCAATACCAAACGTCACGGCTTTACCCGCACTTTTGCACAGAGACTCCAACGCTGTCAGCTGGAATGTGCCGATGCATTATACGTCATCGCAAGTAGGGATACCCCAGAGAGCTTCTTCTACTGCGATCCCCCTTACTTTAATTCTGATCTTGGACATTATGATGGTTACACAGAGAAAGACTATGAGGACCTGCTTAATCTGCTAAGTGGTATCAAAGGGAAGTTTCTGCTTTCCTCTTACCCCTCGCCTATCTTAAAACGCTTCACAAAGAAATATGGCTGGCAGAAATGGTCCATCAATCAAAAGATTTCCGTCAATGCCAAAGCCGGTAACCAGAAAACCAAAACTGAGGTGCTGGTGGCAAACTATCCCATAGGCCAGCAGCTCGCCGTTCAATTGACCATACCGGATACTGACGATCCTGAATAACGAACAATATGGAAGAACATTTTGAAACACTAATGGGTAAACTCCGCCAGTTATATACCCAAGGGAAAGAAATAGGACTTTCGCTGGAAGAAGCGGTCATTTACGGTACCGACTATGCCGATGAATGGCCCATGGAGGAATTTGATAAATCTAGTCAACAGGAGGATCAAGATGGCCAACCCTAAAATAAAATCGCTCCATGAGCAGGTCGCAGCCGATCTGATCGAAAGGCTTAAAAAAGGAACAGCGCCATGGCAAAAGCCATGGAATGACAGCTCTGCCACATTAGAATTTCCTTATAATGCAATTACCGGAAAGCGTTATAAAGGTATTAACATATTTTCACTGCTTTCAGCCGATAGGGCTGACCCCAGATGGATGACTTTCAAGCAGGCTGCAGCTATGGACTGGCAGGTCCGAAAAGGCGAAAAAGCGAGGCTCGTCCAGTATGTAAAAACCCAGGATCTAATTCCTAAATTGGATGATAAGGGCAAGAAAATACTGGATGAAAACGGAAAACCCATCAAAATTTCTGTCCCGCTTGACCATGCCATTGTTACCGCAGCATGGGTATTTAATGCGGAACAGGTCGATGGTATCCCGCCAATGGCAAAAGAAACAGCACTTGCCCGGGACTGGGATCCAATTCTAAGGGCAGAAGAACTCGTAAGTCTCACTGAAGCTAAGCTATTTCATAACATGGGAAACCGCGCATTCTACAATCTGCATACGGATTCGATAACCATGCCCTTAAAGGAACAGTTTTCAGGCGCAGGCCTCTATTACGGCACCCTGTTGCATGAACTGGCGCACTGGACAGGCCATAACAGCAGGCTCGACAGATCTTTGTTCAATAAGTTCGGTACAGAAGCTTATGCGCGCGAGGAACTGCGCGCAGAAATAGCTTCGATGCTCATTGGTCAGGAGCTAAAGATAGGACATGACCCCGGACAACATGCCGCTTATGTGAAAAGCTGGATCCAGCTCCTCACTGATCATCCCTTTGAAATCCATGCTGCCGCCGCAGATGCTGAAAAAATATTAAACTACCTATTGACTTTTGAAAGAAAGCTTGAAATCAAGCAGTCAAATGCAAATGAGATCAAGCCTGAGCAGGCTATTCCTGAGTTAAAAAAAATAGGACTTTTTATTGGAGATGAGATTCCTTACAAGGATAACATCTTTAAGGTAACAGGACTGTTAAAAAAAGGACGGTTTCGGATGGAAGAATTAAATAGCGGTCGTTTTTTTGCCCTGACAAAAAATGATGAACTCTACAGGTCGCTGATCAATTGCAAACAACAATTGCAGCAAACAAGAATTAAAGATTCAAAACCAGACCTGGAACCTGTAAAAGAAGATATTTCTGTCCCAGTCCCAAAAAGATAAAGCAGACGCTTCCATCCTATTACTATTTATTCAGCTGTAGTATCCGGTCCTACTACTGTCATTAATAATGATTTTTTATGAAAATAACAGATTCTCAACTGTTCGATAATTCCCGGCCCTATTACCATGGCACAGATGCAACCTTTGATAAATTTGATGCCACATTTAAAGGTAGCAATACCGGCTGGGACAATACAAAACATGGCTTTTTCTTTGCTGACAAAAAAGAAAATGCATTACTGTTCGGTGATATCCTGATCACCGCGTACCTTGATATTAAGAACCCCATAGACTTACGCCTTCACTCCATCTTCTCTCTAGAAAATCAGGCCTCCCTCATTTGGGAAATCCTCACAGGGGACCAGCTTGAAGCAAAAAAAGCTCTTCGCAAACTCAACCGGGAAATAAGCCTGGGTGAAATCGGTGATCTATATGACAGTCTGAACAGTGAAGACAGTCATCTCATGTTTGAGAAAGCTGGATATGATGGCATCATATCCAGCCTGGGAGACGACCATCCTGAATTCGTTGTGTTCCATACCTCCCAGATTGAGATCATCTCCATAGAGAGGCAGAATTTTATAGGACGATCTCGTTAATCATATTTCATTTAAAAGTTAATGATGTCATTATGAAAATAGAATTAAAAGAAATCCATCACAGCGCGCAGCTTAGTGAGGAAACACATGCCTTCACCGCTAATCTTTATATCAATGGAACACACGCAGGCTACGCCAAAAATAATGGCCATGGAGGCGCTACCTATTATCAGGCGAAAGACGAGAAAGGAAAGGTTCTCATTAAGGAAGCTGAAAAATATTGCGCAGAACTGCCGCCAAGAAATACTGAAGACAAATTGCAGGATGATCTTTTATGGGATATGGATCTAGCGCAGTATATTGATGATCTACTTCATCTTTATCTGGAGAAAAAAGAAATAGACCGGTTCAATACCAAATTGAATAAACGCATGTTAGATGGTCTCGTCTTAGGCATCCCAGATCAATCGTTCCGCGGTTTTATATACCCCTTGCCAATGGTACAACTACTGGCTCACCCAAAAGGACCGGAAATAGTGTTAAAAGATCTCTCTGAAAAAGTCCTTCCTTTGTTAACGGATGGGAATAAACTCTTAAATACCAACATTCCAGAAAGTATTATTAAAGCAGCAGGTTTAGATGAGCAGCAGTATGTAAAACCGTTGGTTAGAAATATTCGGTATGGAATGATTCCATATAAAGAAGAAGAAAGCAATAGAAATAGATCCAGATAATGATCTAATAATTGGATTATTTGCTGAAAACAATTCGGAAGCTACTTTCGTGAATAGAAAGCAGGTTGAAAACTTAATATCGGTTTCTTGTCTGTGACCTTAACCACTCATCAAGCATCCGTTCTCTTTCCTTCCTCCTTCTCGATTCCTTTTCTCTGCGGTCCACAACAAAAATAAAGGGTATCCAAATACCCATACCAATACACCAAAGAAGTAAGGAATTACTTCCCGACATATTCATCGCAACAAATAAAGTGCCGCACGAGACAAACAATGTAAATAAAAAATATAATACCATTCCCATAATCAAATTGAGTTTAGTTCCTAAACTCAATTTACGAAATATACCACTGTAATACAAATGTTTACACAATAAATATGCAATTTTACATGAAAGAATTAATTGATAAACACGTATTGATACACCCTCTATTACCTATCGATCCTGCACAGAAACAGGGGCATCTCGGCACAATTTCCTACGCAAGTTATGACAATGAGATAATGGAAGTCAGCTTCGAAGATGGTGAAAAGTCTCTTTATCTTACAGATGCCCTGCTAGTATTCAAATCGATTCGAGAGTTGTCCCAGACCATAAAAGAACAGCAACTATTAACTGAAAAAAATCTCAAGACCTTCATGGACGTCTATTTAATCCTGAAGAATGAAGGTCGATCACAAGTACCTAAAGCATTCCACATGATATTATCAAATAACCAAATACTGAGTCTAGCTACAGTATCGCTAACAAGCAGACTTGAATTGACTCTTCCCGAAGACATGCACCCATATTGGCAGAAAGGGCCAAAGCGTTAACAATTAATAAAAGAGATTGAAATAAAAGGAATTTGAGGCTAAAAAGCATCACGAGATCTAGAATAGGACACATTTTCGCAAGAAAATTAAAAGAGATCCGGATTCTTATGACGATTTAGATCAAAGGGGGTACGTCGTGGCAAATATTGACTTTAGTTTTCTAAAAAAATAGAAAACTAAAACTATAAACGATATCTTAGAGAAATTGACCGCCCTATGTCATTCGCAAACTCAATATCATTTTCTGAACCTTCAAAATGCCATCTGTCTTGATTTTTTTTTAGTTTCTGAACCATGCCATCAAGAAGAATAGAAATTTCAGAAATCCCCCTATGTAATTCCTTCTCTAAAATTCTAATTTGAAAATCTTGGCCTTTAAAAGTTATTCTAAATGATTGTGCTGGTATATTACTTTGTGCTAGTGTATCTATTGTCTCTTCCATATTTCTACCTGTAAATTTAATAAAAGGCTTTAAAATTAGATATCAAAAAAGGTTAAAAATCCTGTTTAGCTTTTTTTATCCATATCGATGATATATTGAATATCTATCCTATTTTCCCAAACCTATTGTTCACTGACCTATGCATCAACTTAAAAAAATTACGACAATCTCAGTAATTGAATATTTTAAAAAGTTAGAAATAGAAATATCCGAAGAAGACGCATCTTTAGTACTGGAGCATTTAACTGACATCGCTAAACATGCTCTTGAAGATTATTTTAAGTCTCTAATTAATCAGACAAAGTAATCGCAGCATTATCAAATTTTGATGACAAATTTAAGAATGTGAATTCAATCTTTTCTGATTGTAGTAAATTGTTCAGTTATCCGAATATCTAATCATCTCCCAAATTTCTAAATTCAGTAGACATCAATCTCTCTTTAGAAGGAATTGACCTGATAAAATCCATAACATACTGATTAAACGACAGGTAACTATCCAAAACACTAGATTTCAACTCATTAAAAGACGTCTTTTTATCAATTTTCAATAGCAACTTCCTCCGATAAAGATGGTTGTTGATCAAAATTTCCAACTTCACTTTTCCAGCTCTTATATATTCAGTAAGGCCAATTAAGCCATCGATATGAAGAATTACTAAATCTTTTATCTGAAACCCGATAATCCCAAATTCCTTAAGTTCATTTATAAGCTTATCCCGTTCTATTTTGAACCATTCAATCATTAAACTTTCAATACCAGGAACCGTTAGATTAATATCATAGACAATTAGGATCGGATATAATCTTAAAGATTGCGGCTTATAATTTTGATCAAATATAAACTTCTTTGTTAAACTTAACTTGATCCTGGTAATTAATTGCATGATTGCTTTTTCAGGTCCCTCTGTACTATAGTATTTCTTTTTTATTTCCTCTTGAATACTATTGATGTTAAAAGATTGTTTGGTAACCCCAGAAATAAAACTATCTTTAACTTCCACCAAAAAAACTTTGTTCCCATTCCGGACATAGTAATCGGGTTCTGAACTTTTCATTTTTTTTTTCATTTCAGCACCAGAAAAATTTAAAACACTTTTATTCTCATAGGCTCTTTTCATCAATTTGTAAACAAGATAACCTTCGGAAAAATGAGTAGTATAATCCGCTCGAAAACGATTTTCAGAAATACCTAATGCTGGATTTGATTTAACAATTGATTTACAATCCCAATAAATAGAATTATAAACCTTATTAAATATCATAGCCCTATTGATAATGACGTATTCGTTTTCTGACACTAAATAAAGAGGTTTGTTCCGAATAGGTAAAAAATCAAACTCTTCTATATTTTCTTTGTTTTCCTCGATATCATTCTGATGGTTATATAATTCCAGAAAATCTTGACTCACTTTATCTTTACCATTTATCGTAATTGCATCGCCATTGCAAAGCATTAATAGCGGGAATATTTTAGTAGCATAGTCTTGAAAACTAGTAATCTTCTTCGAAGCGAGATAAAGCTGAAATAAATTATTATTATATGAACAGAGAAAATCCATACAGTGTTTTACCTTTATCAATTGATAAATTGCTTGCTCAAGACTGAAATAACTAAAATCATAACTACTGATAAGTGAAGCCGTAGATAACCAAGTAGCCCTCAATATTCCTGAATATTCCGCTGGTACTGTTTTGCCAATACTATCTTGCCTATCAGCGAAAATTTCATTCATTTTAATATAAGCAATAAAAAAATCTAAATGTGACTCATCAAAATTTACTTCCATATTATGCTTCACTTCAGGAAGGCTAATTGCCAATATATTCATTTTCAAATTTGTATAATGGTTTATTAATATAAGCCGTGCACCTCCACCGATCTCCTCTCTATAACCATGAAAAATTTTAGAAATTATTATCTCCCCCATTTTTCCTTCGGTCCCGAACCAATAGATAATTTGGCGTTGAATTTCTATTATTTTTTTTTGTAAAATAGAATTCATTACTGCTATCATTTTCAGCGTAAGTGCTTTCCCATAAGGTTCTAAAATTTCCTTTGGCTCTCTGGTGTCGTAATCGAAAATTTTTGAAAATACAACAATAAGAGACATTTTTAGTTTGGAGTGAGCTGACATACAGAATATTAAAGGTTAATAATTAATCATTTAATGATAAAAATACAATTATTTTACCATTTTTTTTAGTAAATTCACCTTAGATATTAAACCCAATTAATATGAATGTTGCCAATTTATATATCCGAGTTAGTACAGATGAACAAGCAGAAAAAGGATATTCACAAAGAGATCAAGAAGAACGCTTAAAAAAATTCTGCGAAATAAATAGGATTACAATCCGTCAAGTAATATTCGAAGATCATTCTGCAAAAACTTTTGATCGTCCAGAATGGAAGAAAATGCTTCTTGACTTAAAGAAAAATAAAAGTAAGTCCAATATTCTGTTATTTACAAAGTGGGATAGGTTTAGTCGAAATGCGGGCGATGCATATCAAATGATAAGTTTGTTAAGGTCTTTAGGAGTAGAACCCCAAGCTATCGAGCAGCCGCTTGATTTAACGGTTCCTGAAAACAAAATGATGTTGGCATTCTACTTAGCAGCTCCTGAGGTAGAAAATGATCGCAGAGCGTTAAATACGACAAACGGTATGAGAAGAGCGCGAAAAGAAGGAAGGTGGATGGGCCCCGCTCCTGCAGGATATAGAAACTGGCTAAATGAATATGGGAAAAAGTCTATTGAGCTTAAAGAACCCGATGCATCACTCATGAAATGGGCATTTGAAGAACTGGCTAAAGGTGTCTATAATACGCAACAAATTCACCTTAAAGTACGAGAGAAAGGCTTGGATATCTGCAAAGCTTATTTTTGGAAGTGTATTAAAAATCCTGTGTACTGTGGACGAATTGTGGTTCCTGAATACGAAGGTGAAGAAGAATACACGGTGAAAGGCCAACATGAGGCTATTATCTCTGAGTATACATTTAACAAAGTTCAGGAGATCTTAGACAAGAGAAAAAGAAATAAGTACCGAACAAAGATTGTCACAAGAGAAGAATACCCCTTAAGAGGATTTCTCATATGTCCTATATGTTCAAAACCATTGACTGCAAGTAAATCCAAAGGTTACAGTCAACATTATGCATATTACCATTGCAAACTTCAATGTAGGCAAAGATTCAATACAGAAATAGTCCATCAAAAATTCGAGCAAGAGCTTGAAAAATTTGAGCCTAGAGCTGATGTTATTGGATTATACTCGACGATTTTACAAGAGCTGTATACGCAAAGAACAAAAGGCAATTTAACTGAAAAAGTTGAAATTGAACGAAGAATTAGGTCCCTCGAGGATAACACATCTAAAGCGAGAGATCTTTTAATTAGAGGAGATATCGATCCTCAAGATTTCAAAGAATTAAAATTAAAATATACAAGTGAGATTAACGAGCTTGAGGAGAGGCAACAAACTCTAAAAAATGCAAGAGGGTCAATGGACATTTTTCGAACTGAAAGTATCAGTAAATTCAAAAATATGGCCTCTATTTACAGGAAATGCAATATCGAGCAAAAACGTAAATTAATCAGTTCGATTTATCCCGAAAATTTGACGTTTTCAGGAACAAGTTTTCGAACTGCTAGGGTCAACCATTTCTTACACTATATCTATTTGATTAATAACGAATTACGTCCAAAAAAAAAGCAGACAAATCTTAATTTTAAAGAGTTGTCTGCTAAAGTGCCCAGGAGCAGATTCGAACTGCCACGCCCATGCGAGCGCCACCCCCTCAAGATGGTGCGTCTACCAATTTCGCCACCTGGGCTCATATTCACCTTTGGTATCACAAAAATAAAGATTTTTCGCTCTTTTACAAGTCGAAAATCGCTTTTTACAGCATTATTTTACTAAATTCCTATTGATCAAGGTTCTAATTACACCGTCGACAAGTCCAACCCGTGGAACAATGATTTGTTTTAGGCGGCCGTGCTTCATAATCGTCAGGAAAATCTCACTTGCTGGTATAATTACATCCGCACGATCTTCGTTCAAACCCAATAAAATAATACGCTCTTTCAAAGAAAAGGAAGATAAATGCTCATATACCGCTTTCAATTTGGCATAAGATAATGGTTTATCCAATTTTTCATTGGAAAGACGCGCAAGCTTATTAATATTTCCGCCAGTACCGATCCCAACCACTTGCTTATACATGTGCGTATTGCTTCGCACCCATTCTTTCAATTCATCCCAGGTTTCTGTCTTATCCTGATTGTCCAAAATACGGATCGTCCCTAAGTTGAAAGATCTAGAGTTTACCAAGACACCATTGGCGAATAACGATAATTCAGTACTACCACCACCAACATCAATGTAAAGATAAACTTTATCTTTCTCCATCTTATTATCCCAATGACTATTATAAATAATCTCAGCCTCTTTTGCCCCTTCGATAATATCGATGTTTATACCATTTTTCTTGACTTCCGCAACAATGTCGGCCCCATTTCGTGCATCACGCATGGCCGACGTCGCACAGGCCATATAATCCTCCACGTGATAAACATCCATCAACTCCCGAAAAGCCTTCATCGTTTTGATCAAACTCTCGGCTTTCCTTGGTGAAATTTCCTGATGAATAAACGCATCATCTCCCAAACGGAGTGGAACACGTAACAGTGTATTTTTCTTAAAATTATATTGATCTTTCTGTCCTATAATGTCAGCTATCAAAAGACGGACTGCATTGGAGCCTATATCTATTGCGGCGTATCTCACTTTATATACGATTTCATTAAATTACGCTAAAATAAACACAGTTATTAAAAACTATGTTATACAAATGTTAAGTTATCATTAATTTAACAAATAACAAACGATTATTACAAGGAATTCTTGCGCATAAAACACCTGATATAGTCTTATAACAACTAAAATTCCGGTTTGATCAAAAATATGACCTCATTTCCCGATAAATTCATCTCGCTGACAATCAACCGACTCAGGATACAGGTAGCACATCCTATCGAAATGAAGTACCTGGTTCAATTCCATACAGAAAATCCATTATTGCCAGCAAAAAACTCATAAAAAAAGGAATATTCATTTTAATGAATACTCCTTTCCTTCTATTTACCTTATTTCTTAGTGATGGTGTTCTTCAACTTTACCACCAGCTAACTTATAGATCTCTTCCACTTTTTTCAAAGACTCTTCTGAAAGGTGGATAACGTCTTTGTTTGTATTGTGTTCTTCATGAGACAATCTTGTATTGATCTCACCTTGTTTTTCAACCACTAGTGCTAAAAATGCTTTATCGTTGAATGCCGCTGTACTGTCCGAACCAATTGAAGCCGGAACTTGAAATGCAGGTACACCACGTTGCGCATCGCCAACATGCAATTCTTTTGCTAAATTGTCTAATTCTGGCAACACTGTTGCGTAAGCTTCTTTAATCTTTGCAGCTACATTTTTCACCTCTGCTGAGGTAGATTGTTTTGCAGCTACATCGGCAAGATTTACCAAATAGTTTCCATTTTCGCCAACGAATTTAATCATTGCAAAGGCATCACCATCCGCTAAGGATGCATTAGAGTATTGACGCTGTCTATCTGCAGCTGTTTGACCACAAGATGCAAATAATGTACCCGCACAAGCCGCAACAATAAATAACTTATTAATCTTCATATCAATTTTGTTAACTATACAAAAGTAGATAAAATATATGTTCTCCGAAACCCTATCCGTGAAAAGAAAGAAAAATTACGCAACATTTCTTCCGGCATTCACCACGCCAAAGATTGTACGCGCTATTAACTTCGAATAATCTTCACGTTGTGCATCAGTCAGCTGATCCGAATTCAATGCACGAATCGCAAAATGCTGTATAACCAATAACGGTAATACAATTCCCTCGCGCGCTAAAATAGACTCACGATCCACAGGATAGTTCTCCATCAATTTTGAGGTTCCGCTCAATTTTAACAAATATTCTTTTGTTATCTGGTACTCGGCATACAAAGTTTTCCAAAAATCACCATAAATAGGATCATCTTTCATGTATGCTGTAATATCAAAGTTTGACTTTGTCATCGACATCATACAGTTGTCGATCAATGTCTGGAAAAATCCCGATGAAACATATAATTGCTGTACGTCCTTCCAGAGGTTATTTTTTTCAGCCCATTGCAATGCTGTTCCGACACCATAAAATCCGGGAATATTTTGCTTCAACTGGCTCCATGAAGTTACAAAACTAATCGCCCGCAAATCTTCCAGTCGCAATTCACGGCCTGAGTTACGTTTTACAGGTCTACTTGAAATATTGATCGAGGATAACGCTTTCAATGGCGACATCGTCTCCAAATATGGTAAAAACAATTCATTCGTGCGTAGATCCATAAACTTATGGTGACTCAACTCAGCTAGCTTATCAATGATCTCCTGTTGATGTTTGGTTAAAGTATCGCCCACACGTTGTTTTAAATCTGAAATAATGCCGGCATGCAAAAGTTGCTCAATATTAAACCGCGCTGTATCTAAAGATCCGTACTGGCTACTGATTGTTTGTCCCTGAATCGTCAATTGAATATGATCGTTGGCAATCTCCTTACCCATAGATGCATAAAAACGTTGCGTTTTACCACCACCACGTGCTGGAGGCCCACCGCGACCATCAAAAAATACCAAATCAACATCGTATTCGCGTGATATCGCCGTAAGTTCGATTTTTGCACGATAGATCGACCAGTTCGCCATCAGATATCCACCGTCTTTGGTACTATCAGAATAACCCAACATAATCGTCTGTTTGTTTCCTCTTCGTTTCAAATGTGCCTTGTACTCCTTATTACTGTACAAGGTTTTCATCACGTCCGCTGCTCTCGTCAAGTCATCAACGGTCTCAAACAAGGGCACAAAATCGATCGTTAAAGCATCCTTCTTCCATCCAGACCATAAAAATAATTGACGCAGTCCCAAAATATCACTTGCTTGCTGGCAATTACTGATGATAAAGCGTTGTGCAGCTCGCTCAGAACCGGAACGTTGAATCTCCTTTAATAATTTTATCACGCCCGAAGTATCTTTCGTTAACGGATCCGCATCCTCTCCCACCGTTAAGTCAAGTTCTTTGAATTTTAATGCTTTTTGCTTATCACTTTCACTAAGCTCCAGATAATCCAATGGCATTCCAGTCTTTTCCTGGTTGTGCTGAATCAGATAATTGGTAGCCTCACGTAATATGCGGCTGTCTTGTCTGATATCCAATGTGGTAAAGAAACAACCAAAAGTCATCACTTTACGGAGTAGATCATCAACGATCTCTACAAAAAGCCCGTTGTGATATTCCTCCAAAACATTTTTGATTGCTTTTAGATTCGTGATGATATTATCGGTTTCGTCAGCAGGATGTTCGACCGGGTTAAAACTATTTTCGTAGAACAATGTCTGCAGATTTTCCATATACTCCTCCACACCTCTAAATGTGATGCGTCGTCTAACGATACGGAAATCTCTATAGTAACATCTAAATAAGATAGTACGTAGCAATGCGGCAACTTTCTTGGTGCTATCAACACTTACGTTAGGATTCCCGTCTCGGTCACCCCCCGGCCAAAAACCAAGCTCAATCAATTGTTTTACCTCTTCGGTATCGACATCCAATTCATCATCAATGAACGACTGAATCTCCGATGCCACTTTATAAAACACGTTTTCCAAAAACCAAGCTAAGCTCGCTGCCTCATCAACTGGAGTCGGTTTATTTTTATTGATGAAAGGCGTTTTCCCCAATTGCTGTAACAGCAGGTGAATACTATGAATATCGTTGGTCTTGATTGCATCGATCAGGTCGTTGATAATACCCAATACCGGTCCCGGATAAAATTGAGTAGGATGTGCAGTCAATACAAGACGTACAGAAAAATCCTTCAATTTTGACACAATCTTACGGCGCATATCTTCGCTACCTTCGGCGTTTTTAATTAATGCCCCTAAGACATTTTCATCATCGCCACGACCCACCATCTGAAATGACGAGTCTTCGATCGCATCAAATAAAACAACCTGACGCTCTATATATTGAACAAATCGAAATAACAAATCAATACGTTGCTCTTCCGAAGAAAATTCCTCATGCTGATCGAAGAAACTCTTTATGATCTCATCAGGAGTTAAATGCTGATCCACACCCTTTTCACATTGCTTTGCAAAAAATGGTAATAAAGTACCGGTATCTTTAACACGTTGAAATGGCAATGTTAAAAACAAACTTTTGAAAAGCTCAAAGCGTGTCAATACCTCGTCCTGAAAGACGGCTTCATTTTTACTTTGCTTCATATTTAAATCTTTGAAAGTGGTCAAGAGAGTTTAGGTGACTCTTGAATTTTGTAATGTCTCTGAAATTACCCTATGGCTCCAAATATAACAATATTATAGCTAAACAAATAAAAAAATATAAATTAATCAAAAAAACAATTAAAATTTTAAAAACATACTAACAAATTTTAGTAATTTTTCATTTTTAACACATTAACATAGTACAATATGGAAACGACCAGTGTCGATCCCTTAGTTCATAAATCCCGGCTACAAAATGAACCTTTCTTGGTCAGACAGAAACCAACCAGCTATATCGCTATCATCCGTACAAAAAAGAGCAAACATAGCAGAACAATTGTTTTTAATATGAAAAGCAATTTATCTAAGTTTGTACTATACACATTATGAAACAGACACAAGAAATAAAAAGTTTTTTCTATAGCCAATATTTTGCAGATGGACTCCGAATTACCATCGGATGTATCGTGCCTGTCCTGATCTTTGCAACCATCGGGCAATTTACCAATGGAACCATTGTCTCTCTGGGAGCGCTTTTAGTAGGCTTATCGGATACCCCCGGTGCCCCTAGCCATAGAAGGAAAGGAATGATTGCGGGTGCGATATTAACTACTTTAACTTTTATTTTAACCAATATAGTCAATCAAAATGTATATCTATTAGCAATTTTTATCGGCGTAGCCTGCTTTATATTTGCCATGTTTGCGGTTTTCAATGGAAGAGCCGCCAACGTAGGTCTCATGTGCATCCTGATGATGTTGATCCATGTGCAGATTCACTACCCTCTTGCAGAGGCCATCAACTATCTAGGTTTCTACACTTTAGGTGGTTTATGGTATATCGCCATTAGTCTTTCCATCACCCAAGCACGTCCTTACAGGCTGGCCGAACAGGAACTATCAGAAACAATTCGCTATGTTGCTGATTACATCCGGCTAAAAGCTAATTTTTACGATGCTAAAATTGATAATGATAAAAACTACCTCAAACTGATCGACAAACAAGTTGAAGTCAATCAGCATCAGGAAAACCTACGGGATGTATTGTTTCAAAGTAAACGATCGATAAAAGACACCACAAAGGTAGGACGTTATTTAACCCTCGTTTTCAACGATATTGTCGATCTCTTTGAGCAAAGTATGGCGGCGCACTATGATTACAATACCATCAGCGAACGCTTTGGACCTACAGGAATCTTGGAAGATTTCAAAAATGTGATTTTAAAATATACCAATGAGCTTGACAATTTAGCCTATCAGCTGAATACAAATACACAGCCAAAACCACTGTATGATTTCGACTCGGATCTCAGTCGTCTTCACACTAAAATTGATCAACTGGATAAAAATCAACAATACAGCACATTTGCTTTACGCAAGGTGTTGATTAATTTGCGTGACCTGGTTCGCCGGATCAAAAATATCTATGGTTACTCGCATCTACAACCTGACGATGTCAAAAGAAAGGAAATTGATGACGCAAAACGCTTTGTTCAAAGCTCTGCAATTGATTTTAAGAAGTTCCGCGAAAATCTTACCCTAAAATCCACCATCTTTCGGCACGCCTGCCGTATGGCAATTGTCATGTCGGTCACCTATTATGTGTTTGAGGTCACCAATATCACCAATAATGTATACTGGATCCTCCTCACCATTATGGTTATCCTAAAACCTGGCTTCGGACTCACAAAGGAGAGAAATATCCAGCGTCTCATCGGCACAACGATAGGTGGACTCATCGGAGCCCTCATCCTGTTAACCATCCATGACCCAACTATACTATTTGTTCTCTTGGTATTCTTTTTTCTGACGGCATATAGTTTATTCCGCGTCAACTATGTTATTGCGGTACTTTTTATGACACCCTATGTATTAATTATGCTGAGCTTCGTCAGCGCCAATACCCTCGACGTCACGAAAGAACGCATATTGGACACCTTTATCGGGGGCATGATTGCATTCTTATCCAGTTATATTATTTTTCCAAATTGGGAAAGCATGCAAGTCAAGGAGTCTATGCGAAAGCTACTCATTGCCAACTACAATTACATCTTTCAGGCATTGAAAGAAATTGCAGGCCAAGCGCCTTCCATCACGGATTACAAACTAACCCGCAAGGCAGTCTACGTCGAAACGGCCAATATGGGTTCGACGTTCCAGCGCATGCTTACCGAACCCAAGAAACGTCAAAAATATAGTAAGGAAGTCAATAAATTCGTCATATTCAACCATATTTTAGCTTCTTTTTCGGTGACATTAATGAACCATCTCGACGAAATGGACAATAATTATATCAATAAGGACCATGTCCGGACGATCCGAAAAATATTAAGCTCCTTGGAGCAGTCCATTCAACTGCTACATTCTGACGATAGCGTCAATGCATTTATTCCTTTGGCGATCGAAATTCCCAACGACCAATTTGATAATACAGATGTCAGTTCGGTTGATGGGCAGCTATTGACCGAACAGCTGGACTTTCTCAATAAAATTGCGCAGGACCTGCATAAAATAGTTCAGGACCTTCATGCTAAAAGCACAGCAATGTCAGAAAATGAACTGTCTAAGGCTTTAAGCTGATTTATTCTTTAAAATTCTCGACATTTATACCATGAGCGATACGATAACACGGTACGACCTGATTATAGTTGGCGGCGGGCCAATTGGCTTAGCTTGCGCCTTAGAAGCCAAAGAAGCAAATTTAAACTATCTTATTCTTGAAAAAGGCTGTTTAGTCAACTCACTGTATAATTACCCCCAAAATATGACCTTCTTCTCTTCCTCCGAAAGATTAGAAATAGGTGATATTCCCTTTGTCACAACCAACCCCAAGCCAAAACGCATGGAGGCTTTGGAATATTACCGACGTATACAGCAAAAGTTCGCACTGAATACCCATCTTTTTGAAGAAGTACTGGAAATTAAGAAAGAGGATACGGAGTTCCTGGTCAGTAGCAACAAAAGCATGTACCTGACCAAAAAAGTCATCATCGCCACAGGTTTTTATGACATACCGATGTTGCTCAATATCCCGGGCGAAGAACTTCCCAAAGTTAGGCATTACTACGATGATCCACATTATTATAGCAGCCAGAAGGTGATCGTTGTCGGCGCCAGTAATTCATCCATTGATGCAGCGCTTGAAACCTACCGAAAAGGAGCGCAAGTTTCTTTGGTGATCCGTGGTAGCGAAATCAGCCGTCGGGTAAAATATTGGGTTAAACCTGATATTGAAAATCGAATTGCTGCTGGTGAAATCGATGTGTATTATAATAGCCACTTAACAGAAGTTACTCCAACTTCTGCACATATCCAAACACCAAACGGTATCGTCGAACTCGATAATGATTTTGTACTGGCTTTAACCGGCTATCGCCCGAATTTTGATTTTTTGAAAAAGATCGGAATTGATATTCCCCAAGAGGCACCTTGCATTCCTAGCCATAATGAAGAAACAATGGAAACAAATATAGCCGGGATTTATTTGGCAGGCGTCGTTTGTGGTGGCTTAAATACCCACCTTTGGTTTATTGAAAATTCACGAATTCATGCCAAACAGATTATCGAACATGTTCGCTCAACACTTATTTAACGACTTGAAAACGTAAACCATTTAAGAAGATTTTCATCATTTTCTTCTGTAAACTGAGAATATGATCGAATTCTTCTTTTGTTGGGAACAACATGTTTTTCATATCCTTTAATATGCCCATACGCATACCGAATAGTGAATACAGAAGAATCCGCGCAGTTTCATTGATATCTTCAACCTGTATCTCCCCAGCATCGATACCAATATTGAGAATCTTCTCAATAATTTCTACTTCACGTAGATAAGATTCTTTGAACACCTGCTCCAACTCATCCGGAAGCTCTTTCACCATCTTCATGGTGTATTCAAATAAATTATAATATTGATTGATAATCTTGACCCGCATATCAATAGAATACATCATGATCTCCTCAAAGTCGCCTCCCTGCGCAATGACATCCTCGATATCCTCGATCATTTTATCAATAACGTATTCGAAAACTGCAGAATATAAGCTATTCTTATCGGGAAAATAATAATACAGCAATGCTTTTGAGAAATTGAGATCTTTGGCTATTTCCGACATCGTTGTCTTAGCCATTCCAAAATGTGCAAAGCGCCTCGTCGCAGCTTCTAGAATTTTGATTCTTTTTACATCTGCATTACCCATTAAACTTATATTTTTTATCGTTAAATAAACGGTTTATACTATCTTTACCGATTATCATGCTAAAGATAGCTGATTTTTTTGAATTTCTGAAAACTAAAGTCAATATGAAATTAAACATTCAATCGAATATATCTTTAAAAGCTTTCAATACGTTTGGAATCGAAGAAAAGACAAATTTTCTAATCGAAGTGAATGACAATGAAACATTGACCGAAATTTTTAAAAATGATATTTTTAAAGAGAACTTTTTTGTTCTTGGAGCTGGTAGCAATGTCCTTTTCACCAAAGCATTCGAAGGATATATTATTCGAATGAACAGCAAGGGTATACAAGCAAAGCTAGATGGCGACGATGTCTATGTCACAGCGCAAGCTGGAGAGATCTGGAATGACTTCGTTTGGTACTGTATCGAACATAATTACGCTGGCATTGAAAACATGGCCCTGATTCCCGGCACTGTCGGGGCTTCACCCGTGCAAAACATCGGTGCCTATGGTGCGGAGTTAATGTATGTCTTTCACGAATGTCAGGCTTTCGATACGCATACCGGCAACTTTGCCACATTCAAAAAAGAAGATTGCAATTTCTCCTACCGTGACAGCATCTTTAAAACAGCTCATAAAGGACGGTTTATCATTACCCAGGTAACCTATAAGCTTAGCCGAACAGCTCATATCAATACAACTTATGGTGCAATAGAAGCCGAACTCGCTAAAGAAAATATAACGAACCCAAGTATTGCCGATATCGCAACCATTGTCTCCAAAATCCGTGTAGAAAAGCTCCCTGACCCAAGTACAGTGGGAAATGCCGGAAGTTTCTTTAAGAACCCCGTAGTTACAGCATCGACTTTTGAGCCTCTTCAGAAAGAATACCCCACAATACCGCATTATCCAATGCCTAATAATGAAACAAAATTGGCTGCTGGATGGTTAATAGAACAATGCGGTTGGAAAGGAAAAGAATATGGACAAGCAGGTGTATGGAAAAATCAGGCACTTGTACTAATAAATAGACAAAACGCTACAGGACAGGAAATTTATAATCTATCGGAACAAATCATAAGTGATGTAGCCAACAAATTTGGCATTAAGCTGGAGCGTGAAGTTAATTTACTGTAAAGATTTAAAAAAAGTAAAAATATTTTTTTTAAATCTGAAAGTGAAAGAAAAACAGGCTTCACTTTAGTAAAACATCACTTTGAGCTAATTTTATTTACTTAAAGTTAGCCTGCGCAAACGTTTGCTCTGCTTAAAATAATCTTAAAATTATATTAACAAATCTAATTTTGCTATTTTTGGCGCATTATTTGCCTCATACTTAATGAACCGCATTTTATAAACGTACTGTTTTGTAAAAAGAACAGTTATAATTCATTAAGCTATGACAAAGAATGAATTTGACACCATGGTTATTGAGCAATCGGACTCATTAAAACTCTACGCCAGAAATTTTACCAGTGATTACGAAGATGCCAACGATCTCGTTCAGGACACTATCCTGAAAGCTGTGACCTATTTTAAAAATTTCAAAGAAGGAACCAATTTGAAAGGATGGCTTTACACCATCATGAAAAATACGTTTATTAATAACTATAGACGTATTGTGAAAACCAATTCTTTCATTACGAAAGACGAGGATATTTCTAACGCTAACCTCCTATTATCCGCCTCCTCAAATCAGGGCGAAAGCAAATTTGTCATGGAAGACATCCATGAAGCTTTATCTAGTCTTTCCGAAGAATACTACATCCCATTTTCACTGTACTTTGAAGGGTTTAAATACCACGAGATATCTGAACATTTAAATATCCCTATCGGAACGGTAAAAACAAGAATACATGTCGCTAGAAAATTAATGAAAAGATCACTATCGGCATATAAAGTAGCCTAGTTTTTCTATCTTCGCCTTTTTACAATTACGAATGGCAGAAGAATTATCGGAATACAGCAAAAGCCAACTGGCTTTACGTAATGGTCAGGACAAACCACAGATCTGGGTTGCTTATCGCGGATTTATCTATGATGTCGGAGAAAGTAGACTGTGGAAAAACGGGATGCATTACGAACATTGGGCCGGACAAGATCTAACTGAGGAGCTCCAAGAAGCCCCTCATTCAGAATCTGTATTTTCAAAATTTCGGATCGTCGGAAAACTGAAAGATCAATGATTATAAATTAAACTGAGATAGGGCAACAAAAGCATTCAAGCGCTTTTGTATGTCCTCTTCGGTAAGATCAACCAAACGATCTGTTCCAAATTTCTCTACACAGAATGAAGCTAGCGCAGAACCAAAAATTAACGCGTTCTTCATGTTTGTAAAGTTTATACTTTTTACTTTGGCAAGATAGCCAATAAAACCTCCTGCAAAGGAATCCCCCGCGCCAGTTGGATCAAACACATCTGCTAATGGTAGAGCTGGAGCAGAAAAAATCTGATTCTCTCCAAAAAGAAGCGCACCGTGTTCACCTTTTTTGATAATTAAATATTTAGGTCCCATTGCTAAAATGGCTTTTGCAGCTTTAACCAGAGAATACTCTTCTGACAGCTGTCTCGCCTCTGAATCATTGATGGCTAACACATCAACTTTTAGAAGTACCTTTCTTAGATCATCCATGGCAACATTCATCCAGTAGTTCATCGTATCCAGAACCACCAGCTTAGGTTTGTGTACCAAGCGCTCCAACGTTGTTAATTGTATTTGAGGTGTAAGATTACCCAAGAGAAGATACTCACAATCCTGATAACTTTCAGGAATAATTGGATCAAAATCAGCCAATACATTTAAGTCTGTCGCCAAGGTATCACGGCTATTCATATCGTTATGATACCTGCCTGACCAAGAAAAAGTTTGCCCACCAGTAATCACCTGGACACCCGTAACATCTATACCACGGTTCCTGATAAGATCGAGATTGTCATTTCCAAAATCCTCCCCAACAACACTGACCAATTTGATTTGATCACATAGATATGATGCCGCCAAACTAGCAAATGTACCGGCACCACCTAGAATTTTGTCAGTTTTACCGAACGGTGTTTCTATTGTATCGAAAGCCACCGTACCAATAATTACTAAACTCATAGTTTTTTAATAAGCATGGTAAACAAAAAAACCGGCGTAAAGCCGGTTTCAATATTGCTCCTGAAGCTGGGCTCGAACCAGCGACCCTCTGATTAACAGTCAGATGCTCTAACCTGCTGAGCTATTCAGGAATTTATTTTTCGAGAAATTCCTTTCTCATAGAGTGTACAAAAGTAGTACATTTTAATTTTATTTGCAAATAAAATATTTGCATTGTTGCTCCTGAAGCTGGGCTCGAACCAGCGACCCTCTGATTAACAGTCAGATGCTCTAACCGGCTGAGCTATTCAGGAATGAAAAATTGAATATTTTAAAAACCCCGGTTATGTAAGTTATTAAATTGCTCCTGAAGCTGGGCTCGAACCAGCGACCCTCTGATTAACAGTCAGATGCTCTAACCTGCTGAGCTATTCAGGAGTGTTTTTTCAATTTTTCCGGAGACCCTATCGCGTTTCCGTGATGCAAGTATCGGAAGATTATTAGAATACTACAAATTTTTTGAGCACATTTTTTACAACTTCCTAAATTCCAATTAGAATAATTTATTTTTATTTTTCATACTGCTCCACAAAATCCCCTTTTCAGCACTTAAACCAACATTATCCTCCTTTTACCTTCAATAGCTATTAGCTGATCAATGGGCAATATTGTAAATTCAGTACGATTATAGTAGCACACCTTTCAAAATAAGCGTCGCTACACTAAAATAAATCAGCAAACCTGTTACGTCGACTAATGTCGACACAAAAGGCGCTGAAGAACTCGCAGGGTCGGCCCCAAGCCGTTTCATCACAAAAGGCAACATAGACCCCATCAACGATCCCCAAAGGACAACGCCGACCAGGGACAAAGAAATAACCAATGCAACCAACACCCAATACTCACCATAGCTATGCGCAAAAGACTGCCATGCCATAATCCTTATAAAACCCAGCGCTCCCAAAATAAGTCCCAGCAGCAAACCCGACAGAATCTCTCTTCGCATCACACGCCACCAGTCCCCCAAGGTAACTTCCCCCAAGGCCATCGCCTGAATAATTAATGTTGACGCTTGCGAACCGCTGTTCCCACCACTGGAAATAATAACAGGCATCAGCGCAAACAACATAATCGCACTTGCCATTTGCTCCTCGAAGTGCTCAATAACTGTAGCGGTCAAAAGTTGCCCCAAAAAAAGCACAATAAGCCAACCAGCTCTTTTCTTGACCAAGTTCTTAATAGACACATCCAGGTAAGGCTCATCCAAAGCCTCTGTTCCCCCGATACGCTGCATATCTTCCGTGTACTCCTCGTTTGCTACCCAAAGAATATCATCGACAGTCACTATCCCCAACATAACCCCCTGTTCGTCGACAACAGGCAAGGCCACTCGGTTATTCATCCGGAAGATGTTGATTGCTTCCTCCTGGGGATCGTAAGCATTAAGCGAAATCAGACGATGATCGATCAGTTCGCCAACGACTCTATCTGGCTCCGCCATCAGCACATCTTTAATCCGAATATCATCTACCAGCTTCCCATTTCCATCAATCACATAGAGTACATCTATCGTCTCCGAATCTCTGCCATAACGTCTAATATGTCCCAATATTCGTTCAATACTCCAGTGCTCTTTTACGGTAATATAATCGGGGGTCATTAGACGCCCAACGCTATCTTCTGGATAGCCCAACAACGCCAATGCTTCAACACGATCTTTGGGTGGTAATAGTAAAATTAAATGCTTAATATCGTCCTTCATTTCTGAAAAAAAAGAAGTCCGATCGTCGGGGGGTAACTCGTTAATTAGTGCGCTAATTTTCGCTTTAGAAAGCTTCTTAAAAATCCTGTTTTGAGTAGGAAAATCCAGAATACGAAAAACGTTAACTGCGCGATTCAAATTTAATGATTCAATAAATAGTGAGCCATGTTCGGGCAACTCATCAATCAGCTCCTCTACTTCTGAAATATTTAATTCATTCAAAAATTCTTCCAGCCCAACAAGATCTCCACTTGCTATCAATTGCTCTATTTGATTCACCTGCATTTCCAGTTCTTCCATATCTCCTATCAATTTAAAAATCCTACATCTACACAAAATTTATATGTTACAAAAATCGCTTTTTTAAAGTAAATTCTGCATAAAAAAATAAATAATAAAAACCTGCTGCCTGTCGCTGTAATTGGGATAAATACCCCCGCACAACGTTCAATGCTCAAATCAAAAACAAGACATTTTGTCATCAACAAAAACTAAAGAGAAAACCGTTCTCGCCAATAACTTCAACAGGTCTAGACAAAAGAAAGACGACGAAATTTATCGTCTAATCACCGATCCATTTTTTTATCGAATAAAATAAATCAGACGACACCCAACTCACCAACAGCGCCCCCAAAAGCAACAACCCACGGTCGTCAGATTTTTATACAAAAAAAGCAAACAAATTTTCCAAACACAGTCTTAGAATCGCCAATTATTTAAGTATATTCGCCGTATGCTTTAACCTGTTCAATATAGCGCATTTTTTCAGAACAACCCATTATTATCAGGTTATTTTAAAGAAAAAACAGGATAAAAAAAGCAAAACATAAAAAACATAAAGACCTAATATTCAAAGAAAAAACAATTTAAAACAGAACCTAAAATTCATATAAACAGGAATAATAAAACTAAAAAAAATAGCAAACACACGATATACAGAAATTAATGAGACATAAAAACATAATTATCAATACATTATCATTATTGTCATTAATAATATATTCACAAAAAAGTTCGGCTCAATTTTTTGAAGACAGCCAAGCCCCTTTAAGCCAAAAATGGTATAAGATTGAAACGAAGAATTTTCAACTTATTTTCCCCGAAGAAATGAAGAGCAAGGCCCCTACCCTAGCTGACCAGGTTAACCGATCGCTGCGTACAACTTCTAGAAACTACAAAATAACACCACGGAAAATTCCATTCATTATCCATAACACGAATCTACAAACGAATGGTTTTGTACAGTTGTCTCCACGTAAATCTGAACTGTACAGCACCGCCGGAGCAGAGCCAGACAATCAGACCTGGCTACCCAATTTGATCCTGCATGAGTCAAGACACGTAAGTCAATTTGACAAATTGACAGGCAAACTACGCGCTCCATTTTTTGAACAATTAGCCCTAGCCTACTATGGACTGACCGTCCCTTCTTGGTATTTCGAAGGGGATGCAACGCTAACAGAAACGATATATTCGGAGGGAGGAAGAGGAAGATTACCCGCTTTTGAAATGCCAATCAAAGCAAACTTTCAATCGAATCACAACTATAGTTTTAATAAATATTTACTGGGATCCTATAAAGATATTGTCCCGAGTTACTATACAATCGGCTATCTGATGACCTCCACTTTAAAATCAGAATTACCCTCGAATTATGAAGCCGACCTCTTTTCAGAGCTTAACAAAAAACCGCTATACCCCTATAATATCAATCGCGTTTTAAAGAAAAAAATAGGTGGAAATAGTGCCTATTTATACAAGAAAACAATAGCAAATTTAGATGCCATATGGAATAAAAAAACAAGCGATTATCAATACCAGAAGTACACAGAAATAAACAAAAAAAACAACAATTATTACAACAGTAATTTATTGCCGAAACACAAGAACGGTCTGATCTATTTTATTAAACAGAATCCACAAAAGACCAATGCAATTTACACCTATGATACGGCAACAAACACAGAAAATAGGCTCGTCAAAACCGGCATACAGTTGACGCCACATTTTGACGTAAACAGCAATTACATCTTATGGGATGAGCTGCATAAAGATCCGCGTTTCAACAAGAGAACATACAGCGTCATCAATATCATGAATCTCAAAACAGGGAAAATTAACCAGCTCAGCAAACAGACGAGATATTATTCACCTATTTTTAGCCCACTAGACGAAACCATCGCCTGTGTTGAGGTAGATTTATCCAACGACAGCTATCTGACGCTTATAAACCTTAAAAACAACAGTATCATCAAACGGATTAAAATAGGTAATGCCGAACAGCTCCAACACCCAGCTTTCAACCCCCAAGGAGATAAAATAATAGGTATACGATTATCCCAATATGGAACCGCATTATGTGAAATTGACCTGAATAATAACAAAATCACCAACCTGACACCATGGGGTAACCAACAATATGAAAGACCGCAATACCTTTCAGGTATGAAGATTATCACAAAAGCTAACTTCAATGGTATCGATAATATCTACACTATTGATCTCTTATCTGGTAAAAAACAGCTGCTGACAAAGGCACAGTTTGGCGCGTTCAACCCTTTTTACGACAAGGACACAAGGCAATTATTCTTCAACGATTACCAATACAATGGCTACAAAATCGCCCAAACATCCATAGACACAACATTTGATATCCGTCCCGAAACAGATTATTTTTCGCATTACTATAGCACAGCACTAATGAAAGACAGCGTAAAAAATATCGCTTCAGTCTCAGTAGATACTAGTCAGCACTACCAAATTGTTCCCTATCGTGGACTAGGTAGAACGTTTAATTTCCATAGTCTTTCGCTAAGTAGCAGCAATTTTGAAAGCTTCGACAATTTTAAACCCGGAGTCTTCTGGTTATCAAACAACATCTTAAATACCACACAAATTGCACTGGGATATGAATATGATACCGACATCCGAAAAGGAGTATATTCGGCAGAACTGACCTACAACAAGTACTTCCCAAAATTCTCACTACGTTATGAAAACAGAGGGCAAATCGCAGCAGCAAGCATCCCTAATAAACCGGACAGTAGCATCCGTTTCGACTGGCGCGAGCATTATATATCGTCACAGATCTCCATCCCACTCTCCTTTTACAGAAGAGACTACGTCTATTCCACTGGGTTCAACCTGGCAACAGCTTATCTAAGGCGCTATGATCTTAGCCGAACAGATGTCAAAAACTTTAATTACGAGACTGCATTTCCATTAACATACCAGCTTTACCTCAATCGCAATGCGCGTATGGCCAGCATGGATCTCTACCCAAGATGGGGGCAAAATTTTAGCGTCACCTATCGGCATACCCCCTTCGAAAACAATGCAAAAGGTGAAATTCTATCGGCACGAACAGTATTTTATCTACCTGGATTCATGAGCAATCACGGCTTTCAAATCAGACTGAGCGCCCAAACAGGATCAGGAATTTATCAATATATCAACGACATCCCTTTAGTGAGTGGATTTAGCTACTACAAATATGAAAAAATAAAAAACACAGTATTGGTTAACTATCGCTTCCCCATAGCTTATCCCGACCTTGGATTAGGATCCTTAGCTTATATTAAACGTGTAAAAGGTGGAATATTTGCCGATTATCAAAACATACACAAACACAGGGAGATTTCACCAAAAAGTTTTGGGGCCTATCTATCGCTTGATTTCAATGCTTTCAGATACCCACTTCCAGACTTCGAATTCGTCGTTAAAGGCACCTATATCAATGACAACACGACAACGCAACGTATAGTTCCAACATTCAGTTTAAACTACACCTATTAAGGATGAATCGCCCAGTTAAAATTCAGTGCCAAAGCATAATGATCCGACAAGGGCAGCCCTTTAATATTAGTGAATAGATTATTTTCTATGTTATAATCCCGGGCAGTAAGACTTAGGTGACTGCTGCTCCGGTAAAGAATCTTATCGATAGATTCGCTCTGATTGCCGATAGACAACATATGTGGAGGCTTAAACTCATGCCGCACCTCTGGTACTAAGCCTCCATTTTCGAGCTCAACCCAGCTGTCAACCAATGTTGTGGAATCCATAAAATCATGCAGATTATCATCACAAAAACTATAATGTGCATTAAAATCGCCCATTACTATAAGTGGCTTATCGCTCGAATGCTCTCCGATATAATCACGTAGCTGATTGAGATTATCCCGACGTGCACTCGAAGCTTTCCTGCTATTCTGTGCGTTCGCATGAACGTTATAAACATCCAACCAGACTTCAGGAACGATTTCTATCTGAACTAGGGTAAAGCCTTTCGGTGTTAGAAAATCTGCTCCCGTACGTTTCTTCCAGGGTACGCGAACAACATCGGTCATTGGAAAATGAGACAAGGTATTGAGACCATCACCAAAGGGAACACGCCCTTTGGTTCTTGTGCGATATGGATGTAAATTCCCGCCCCAATATAAACTTCTATTATAATTGAAATCCTCCTGTACATTAACAATATCAAAAGGATTGATCTTCTTTCCAATTTCAGCAATACTTCTACTTCTGCCTGTAATCGCAGAAGAAATAATCCCGGGCAAGCCCGCTACATTATACGTCAGTACCGAAAAAAAACCAGAACTACCTTTTTCTTTACTCTTATTAGCATCCATCAATATCTGCATATATAACCCATGTCATGATAAATTTAGCAAATACAATAAAAACTCACCAGTACTACACAAACATTTAACAGATAATTGATTTAATCTGACATTACATCAATAGTTTAGTACATAACACAGATCTTTTTTAATAAAAAAGGGACAACATAACGTTGTCCCTTTTCTAAAAATTTGATTTATATTAATCTTCAAGTGCCTTCACACCTGGAAGAACTTTTCCTTCCATGTATTCCAAAAGCGCACCACCACCTGTACTGACGTAACTTACATCCTCAGTCATACCAAATTTACTTACCGCAGCAGCTGAATCACCACCCCCTATTAAAGAGAATGCACCATTTTTCGTTGCTTCCACAACAGCATCAGCAACAGCTTTGGTACCCTTAGCAAAGGTATCAAATTCAAAAACACCCATCGGACCATTCCAAAGAACTGTTTTAGAATTCTTGATGATCGCTGCGAAATTTGCAGCAGACTCCTGCCCGATATCAAGACCTTGCAAATCTGCCGGAATTTTATCATTTGGTCCATCATACACATTGGCATCGTTTGAAAATGCATCTGCAATCTGAGCATCCGTAGGAATAACCAGGTTTACACCTTTTTCCTTCGCTTTTTTCACCAACTCATTCGCTAAATCAAGTTTATCAATTTCAACCAATGATTGACCAATTTCACCACCTCTAGCTTTGATGAATGTATAAGCCATACCTCCACCGATCAAAAGATTATCAACTTTATCCAATAAGGCCTCAATTAACTGAATTTTATCAGAAACTTTTGCACCTCCCATAATAGCCGTAAAAGGTCTAACCGGATTGTTTAATACTTTTTCTGCGTTTCCAACTTCTGCTGCCATCAAGTAACCGCTATATTTAGCTCCCGGGAAAAATTGTGCAACAATTGCTGTCGAAGCATGAGCCCTGTGCGCTGTGCCGAAAGCATCGTTTACATAGATATCACCTAATTTTGACAACTTTTCTGCAAACTCAACATCTCCCTTTTCTTCTTCTTTATAGAAGCGAAGGTTTTCTAGCAATAAAACCTGACCAGCTTGTAAAGCTGCAGCCTTTTCTACAGCCTCTGTACCGATACAGTCATTGGCAAACTGAACATCAGTACCTAAAACCTGTGAAAGATGAGCAACAATATGTTTTAATGAATACTTATCAGTAGGACCATCTTTTGGCCTTCCTAAGTGGGACATCAATATCACGCTTCCACCATCATTCAAAATCTTCTTTATTGTTGGAGCCGCTCCCTGGATACGATTATCATCCGTAATATTGAAATTTTCATCCAAAGGCACGTTGAAATCCACACGTACCAAGGCTTTTTTACCTGCAAAATTTAAATCGTCTACTGTTTTCATTATGTAACTTTATTGATTTGGGATTAGGTCGTTTTGTCAAACGAACAGCTAAATATAAAAAAAAGCATTTGCTTTCATTAGAAATAATTATTTATTAATGGCAATTCTTACCTTGGATCGAACTTCTCGTCACACAACGTAAGAATTACCTCTATCGTCATAAATCATAATAATCTATAACCATCCGACGATTGGACTCCCTTTGCGAATCAATTGCTAGTGAATCTCAACGCTATAAGGCAATCTCGCCTGCACACCCGTCTGTGCGGTAGCTTTTTTCATGACATCAAAATAACGATAGTATTCGCCCATTTGCTCTTTTGCAAGCCAAACTTGGACTTTTTCTTTTGAGTTATTCAATATTGAGGTAAAAGGATCCTCTTTCTCCGGATACTGGGACACTTTGTATTTGCTCAAGTTGGCCTTTTTAGCGGCAGCCTGAATAGCGGCATCCAAGTTTCCGAGACGGTCAACCAATTTATTGTTCAGTCCTTGCGCACCGGTCCAAACTCTTCCCTGCCCAATACTATCAACATCAGCAATGGATAATTTACGGCCATCCGCAACAACTTTCGTAAATGTACCATATACTTTATCAACTTCCCGCTGGATGATATCCCTTTCTTCTGCTGTCAACGGGCGATCAAAGGAAGTCATCAAATCGGCAAACTTACCCGTTTTTACACCATCGTAATGTACTCCAATCTTATTGTTCATCAGATTTTGGAAATTAGGAATCACGCCAAATACGCCAATAGATCCTGTAATCGTGGTTGGTTCGGCAAATATCGAATCCGCTGCCGCTGAGATATAATACCCTCCTGATGCAGCTAAATCTCCCATGGAAACAATGACAGGCTTCACTTTCTTGGTCAAGATAACCTCCCGCCAAATAATATCTGAAGCCAAAGCAGATCCACCTGGTGAATTAACACGCAAAACAACAGCTTTAACCGCATCATCTTCTCTTAATTTTCGTAGTTCGCGGGAGAATTTATCACCGCCGATTTGGCCAGGTCCAGTACCCTCACCGTCAACAATTTCTCCGGCAGCATAAAGAACCGCGACTTCAGATCCACTCGCATCGTCTTTTATCTTTTTATTATAATCCAGTAGAGAAACAAACGATATTTCATCTTTTTCCGAAATTTTCAAACGTTTTCTCAAGTCTGACAAAAGTTCGTCTTTATACAACTTGGCATCCGCAAGCTTATATTTTACCGCATCGTCCGCATCCCGAACACGATAGTCATTCGCTATAGCCCGTAATGAATCCGCAGCAATATTTCTGCTCGCTGCTATTTCATTAATAAAAGTACTGTATATACTTCCCAAATATGATGTTACCTGCAAACGATTGGGATCACTCATTTTATTCAAAAAGTAAGGTTCAACGGCACTTTTAAATGTACCCACCTTCACAATCTGCATCTCTACCCCAACCTTATCCAAGAGGTCCTTATAGAACATCGTAGAACTTGCCAAACCTCTAAAATCAATCGTTCCTTGTGGATTAACATATACTTTATCAGCAATGCTCGCTACATAATAGGCCTTTTGGTCATACCCGGCATTATAAGCAACAACAAATTTCCCGGTTTTCTTAAAGGCCAAAAGTTCGTCCCTTAATTCCTTTAAGCTCGCAAAACCAACACCGATATGACTAGCATCTAAATAGATCCCTTTAATATTCCCATCCGTAGCTGCATACTTGATCCTCGCTAAAATATCGTCTAGTCCAATATTTTTAGTGGAATAACCTGGAAGATTGAGACTACCCAAAGGATTTGCTTCACTTCTCTCTGTAATATCATAATCAAAAGATAGGTATAAGACCGAGTTGCTTTTAACAACTATCTCCTGATCAGAGGACGCCGAACTGATGATCGCCCCAATAATTCCCATCAAAACAATAAACAACACAACAAAAGAGATCACAATCCCCGTAATTGTTGCCAGTACGTACTTAAAAAATGATTTCATATTTTGTAATTAAATCCGATCCATAAGATATCTTCCAATAGAAAGACCTATTTTTCACTAAAGGTAATGCAATATTTTTTATTCACCCAGTCTTTTATTTCAACTACAACATATTTTATTCGCGAAATTAAGATGCCTAGCCTGAAAAAAAACTTACATATCCAAAGATCATGAATACCCTAAATCCAAAGAAATAGCCGAAATTCAAACAACTAAGTTCCACAAAAGCTTAATTTAGCATTATGAATAAGATTTATATACTTTTGGGCACTAACCTTGGAGATCGTTTTCAACAGCTTGATCTAGCAAGAAAACAACTTGAAACACATGTTGGAGCAATTATTGAAGTTTCTTCGATCTATGAAACAGCGGCCTGGGGAGTTGAAGACCAACCGGCCTTTTTGAATCAGGTCGTTTTAATAGCGTCCGAGTTACAGCCTTTGGCATGCTTAGATCTAACACAACATATCGAACAGGAATTAGGACGTATCCGTATAAAAAAATGGGGTGAAAGAGTAATTGACATCGACATACTCTACTTTAACCGGGAAATCATCGACTTGCCCTCACTGCAGATTCCACACCCTTATATCGCCGAACGGAGGTTCACACTCGAACCATTGGTAGAAATAGCTCCGGGTTATATCCACCCCGTTTACAAAAAAAATAACGTATATTTATTGGATAAATGCACAGACGACTTACCTGTAAAGAAAATTAGCGACGATGAACCATATCGACATTGAACTGATCCGCCAAAACATGTTTGACAGCCACGAATTAATCAAACAATTTGTATCCATGTATCTTATTCAAACACCTGTAGATCTCGACAAGCTCCGACAGGCGCTGGCTGAAGGTGATCTTCAAAAGATTGGTGATACAGCCCATCATATCAAACCGACAATGGACTATATCGGCGCCTTTCACTTAAAAGAAAAATTTGAGGAATTAGAGACCAATGCAAAAAATGAGGAGTCTCTCGAGGGCCTTCAGGCCACCTTTGATATTATAGATATCGAAATGAAAGAGCTCCTGTTTGAATTGGAACAATATGAAAAAACGATCTAAACAAGATCGTTTTTTTTATTAAAATGCAATGCCGATAATAGGAAATATAGAACTAAAATAATCGGTAAAGCCATAAATTGACCAACAATAAACAAGATCAACGTCAAGATCAAAAATATAAAGCGAAACTTATTCGTTTTCCAGTCCATCGAACTAAATTTCATCGAAAACAACCTAATTTCACTCACCAGAAGATAACTGGTTAGAAGAATACTAACGATTAATACAATCGGATTTAAAACCAATTGCGGGTACTTGTCTGCGATATAAGGCAATGAAAGCACATAAAATGTATTCATTGGCGTATTCAAACCAATGAAATCAGAAGTTTGACGCTCATCCAGGTTGAACTTCGCTAAACGTAAGGCTGAGAAAACAGTAATGATATAGCCCAGATAAGGCAACAGAGAGCCGTCAGGAAATACCTTTGTCAATAAGGTAAACATGATTGTCCCAGGTAAAAAACCGAAACTGACCATATCGGCCAACGAATCAAGCTCTTTTCCGATTGGTGATTTAACATGAAGAAGTCTTGCCACCATTCCGTCAAAAAAATCGAATATCCCGGACGCAAAGACACAAATAGTAACCACTTGAATATTGCCTTGCAATGCCATCAATACAGCGATACAGCCACTAAATAAATTTAGGCAAGTCAGTAGATTTGGGATATGTTTTTTCATTTACAGGATCTATTTTTATAAAAAAAGCCATCATTCGATTAAAATGATGGCTAAAATATCAAAATTTGATGGGATTACCCATTCATACTGATCAAAAATTCTTCATTTGATTTAGTTCCACGCAATTGACCTTGTAAAAATTCCATGGCCTCTGTAGAATTCATATCAGATAAGTGGTTACGAAGTACCCAAATACGTTGTAATGTTTCTTTGTCTGTCAATAGATCATCACGACGTGTACTGGAAGCTGTGATATCGATCGCAGGGAAGATACGTTTGTTAGCCAACTTACGATCCAACTGTAATTCCATATTACCTGTACCTTTGAATTCTTCAAAGATAACTTCATCCATTTTAGAACCTGTATCTGTTAATGCTGTTGCTAAAATTGTCAATGAACCACCGTTTTCGATATTCCGGGCAGCACCAAAGAAACGTTTTGGTTTATGTAAAGCGTTAGCGTCCACACCCCCTGACAAAATTTTACCAGACGCAGGCGCAACTGTGTTATATGCACGAGCCAATCTTGTGATTGAGTCTAACAAAATAACGACATCATGTCCACACTCTACCATACGTTTAGCTTTCTCAAGCACAATATTAGCGATTTTCACGTGGCGGTCAGCCGGCTCATCAAATGTTGAAGAAACAACTTCAGCACGCACACTTCTCGCCATATCAGTAACCTCCTCAGGACGCTCATCGATTAATAAGATAATCAAATAAACTTCTGGGTGATTCTTTGCAATAGCATTTGCAACCTCTTTCAACAAGTTTGTTTTACCCGTTTTCGGTTGAGCAACGATTAATCCACGTTGACCTTTACCTATAGGCGTAAATAAATCCATGATGCGCGTAGAGTAATTTCCAACGCCCATATCCAAATTTAAACGCTCATCAGGGAACAATGGTGTCAAATAATCAAATGGCACACGGTCACGAACCTCAGCAGGATTTTGTCCATTGATAGCCTCAACCCGTACCAAAGGGAAGTATTTTTCACCCTCTTTAGGTGGGCGGATACAACCACGTACCGTATCTCCCGTTTTCAAACCAAATAATTTGATCTGAGATTGGGATACATAAATATCATCAGGAGAAGTCAAATAGTTGTAATCTGATGAACGTAAGAAGCCGTAACCATCAGGCATAATCTCCAATACACCCTCATTAACGATCACATTATCGAAATCTGTACTTGAAGAAGTGTTTTCTGCTTTAGGAGTTTGTGTTGCTTTTTCAGGTTGGGGACCTTTATCTGCTGATGGTGCGTCTTCGGTTGCAACCGGGGTTTCGTCATGCTCAGAAACTTCACGTTTTCTTACCGTGACAGGTTCCGCAGTCTTTACGGTCCGCACACGTTTACGTGTACGTTCAGCATGTTCCTGATTATCATCCTCTACTTTAGCTGCTTTTTCAGCTGGCGCTGGAACTGCTTCCTCTTCCCCACCGGTATTGCTAATTCTTTCGATTAATTCTTGTTTACGCAATTTATCAGCATCTGCGATACCGATCAACTTAGCAATCTCGCGCAATTCCGATACGAGTTTAGCGTTTAATTCGTTAATATCCATTAATGTGTTGTGTATGATTTTTGGATTTTTTTTTGAGCTTTTTTCTGAATTCTGATTACACACTTAAACAAGTTTCCATGATTAAATGTGATGAAGAACTTAATGATTTCTTTTAAACCCGAAGTGGATTAAATATTGAGAACCTAGACAAAGAAAAAAACAAATTTTGTTATTTCAAAATATTTCAAAAAAAATATTTACTATTGTAGCTAGTAAAACGATTTAACAACATTTTTAGATTGAATTTTATATTTTTTTCATAAGTTCGTACCTTTCAAAATTTAAGTTTTTAGATCCCTTATATGGAACAGCAACAAACTAAAACCAATTACCCCGCACTCTACACATTGATTATTGTGTTTTTCTTTTGGGGGTTCATTGCGGCAGGGAACAGTGTTTTTATACCGTTCTGCAAAAATTACTTTCATTTAGACCAGTTTCAATCCCAGTTAATAGACTTTGCTTTTTATACAGCCTATTATATTGGTGCATTGTTACTATTTATTTTCAGTTCAATCGGAGGAAAGGACCTGGTTGGAAAATGGGGATATAAAAAGAGTATCGTTTACGGTTTACTTTTCTCGGCCTTGGGTGCAGCAGCCATGATTGTTGCTGTCGAAGTAAACTTGTATGTTGGTATGCTATTGGGATTATTCGTTGTAGCTCTTGGTTTTTCATTACAACAGACTGCAGCAAATCCATTTGCCGTTTTATTGGGTGATCCAAAAACGGGTGCTTCCCGCGTCAACCTAGGTGGCGGTATTAACTCATTCGGTTCTACAATAGGCCCCTTGATCATAGGTTTCTCTTTATTCGGCACATTCGAACCTGTTTCAGATTCAGAAATTGCCAATCTTCCATTAAACAAGGTTGTATATCTTTATGTTGGAGTTGGTTTATTGTTTCTTTTAGCAGCTGCTTTATTCAACTTTAGCAAAAAGGTCCCAGCTGGAATCAGTGATGAGCCAATGGAAAAAGCCAATAAGGCATTACGCACATTGATCATTATGACCATCTTGTTGTTTGGCATGTTTGCTCCTGTTTTCTTGAGTTATAAGAGTGACTTGGCTTTACATATTGAACAATTACACCAACAGGTATCAAGTTTAACGGATCAGGTTCAGATCGATCAACTCAAATTACATATTAAAGAAGTTTCTCAACCCCTAGAAATGCAACGCATGCTTTGGCTTGGCGGTGCTTTAGTTGTAGTTATTGGCGGCTTATTATTTTCTAATAAAAGTGCTAAAAAAAATCCGGAAGGTTGGGGTGCAATGAAATACCCCCAATTAGTATTGGGTATGCTCGCCCTATTTATATACGTTGGTGTTGAAGTAGCTATTGGTAGCAATTTAGGTGAATTATTAACGTTGAAAGAATTCGGCAATCTGCAATCATCGGAGATTACACCTTATGTATCTATGTATTGGGGCAGTATGATGATCGGACGTTGGGCTGGTGCAATTACTGCATTTAACTTAAGTAAATCTACGAAAAAGACATTGTTGATTATTGTACCTTTAATCGCATTTTCGATTATTATTGGCGTCAATACACTTGCAGGATTTGAAATGTCTCACTTATACTATTATGTAGCATGTATTGTACTTCAGATTATAGCATTTTACATCAGTAAAGAAAAACCAGCTCGTACATTAATCACTTTTGGTCTATTTGCAATCATTGCCATGATAATTGGCTTATTATCGTCTGGCACTGTAGCAATTTATGCCTTCTTGTCGGGAGGACTTGCATGCTCAATTATGTGGTCCTCGATTTTCAGTTTATCGATTGTAGGTTTAGGTAAATATACCGCTCAAGGTTCGGCATTTCTTGTCATGATGATTCTTGGTGGTGGCGTACTTCCTCCGATTCAAGGAAAATTAGCAGATGTCATCGGCATTCATAACTCCTATATTTTACCTTTGATTGGGTTTTCTTATATTGTTTTCTTTGCGATATTTGTTAGGGGAATATTAACCAAACAGGGAATCAATATTGACGAAATAGAGGCTGAAGGGGGGCATTAATACCCCTCACTAATTGTAAATAGTACACTATTTAAACAATTTTATTACACAGCTCAAAAACTGGCTTAACAACATCGTTAGGCCAGTTTTTTTATATAGTCACCAAAGGACAAAAATTTATTTTTTGAAAAATACGCGGATAAATTATGATATTTAAAATTAAAAAATGTATTTTCGGGGAATTGATTAATGAATTGATTACTCATTTTATAACGATAAACACAATTAAAACTACTCAATAATGATAATCATTGCTGACGGGGGATCAACAAAAACAAACTGGTGTTTGTTAGACGATTCGAATAAAAAAATCTACTTCAACACAGAAGGATACAACCCTTATTTTGTTGATAGTGAATACATTGTAAACTCCCTAAAAAAAGGACTACCGCAAGATTTACCTTTTGAAAAAATCTCAGAAGTAAACTATTATGGTGCAGGTGTTCATAACAAGGAAAAAGCACAAATTGTAGTTGATGCATTAAAACAAGTATTTACTACAGCTGAAGTTGAAGTAGGGCACGATCTTCTTGCAGCAGCAAGAGCATTATTAGGAACTCAAGCCGGATTTGCTGCGATCTTAGGAACAGGCACAAACTCTTGTCTCTATGACGGCAAAGAAATCACATTAAACATCGACTCAGGTGCTTACATTTTAGGTGATGAAGGTTCTGGTAGTTATATTGGTAAAAAATTATTGGCAGACTATGTTCGTAATTTGATGCCTAAAGATGTTAAAGAAGTATTCTATAACACGTATAAAATGACAAAAGACGAAATTATGGACGCGGTTTATACTAAACCTATGCCAAATCGTTTCTGTGCTAGCTTTAGCAAATTTGTCTATGACAACAATGTAAATATCGAATATACACGTAATATCGTTGATGAAGCTTTTGAAGCATTTTTCAGAAATCTTGTTAGCAAATACCCTAATTATCAAAGCTATACTTTCAACTGTATCGGTTCGGTAGGTTATAATTTCAGAAATGTATTAGCTGAAAAAGCTGAGCAATATGGAATGAAAGTAGGTAAGATCTTACGTTCTCCTATCGACGATTTAGTACAATTCCACATCGATAGAGCGGCAGCAACAGCCAAATAAAAAAGAAAAATAATCTTTAACATAAGAAAGGTATTCAATAAAATTGGATACCTTTTTTTGTTGCTCTTCCCCCACTCTCTTGACCTTATGGTCTTCTCCTCAATGAAAATCCCCGCTAATATTAATTTCCAATAAACTAATTCATACCGTTTTACAAGACATTTTAATGATTTAATAACAGGAATTTCATCGGTACAAAATAAAAGTATCTTTTTTTTGTAAAAGAAGATAACAGATTTATTGAATGAAAAATCGTGGCATACAATAATACAAAAAACGGTAAAATAGACCGCTCATGATCGATTCATTTCAGGCAAAGCCGTGGAAGGTGAACTATAGTCCTCAACAGCGGGACAAACAACAAAATCAACAAAGGTCGAAACATCTTTGTAGACATAGATGAATAAAAAAATTTATTGCAAATGAAAAGAAGCCTTGATATACTTGTAATCTCAGATTTACACCTAGGTACCTACGGTAGTAGAGCTAAAGAGCTTTTACTTTACCTAGAGTCCGTATCTCCCAAAATACTGATACTCAATGGAGACATCGTAGACATTTGGCAATTTAAAAAAAGTTATTTCCCACAGGAACATCTCAAAGTCATCAAAAAAATCATTGACATGAGCTCTTCGGGCACAGAAGTGCATTACATCACGGGCAACCACGATGAAATGCTGCGCAAATTTACCGATCTAAAATTAGGTAATATCAAGCTGAGCAATAAACTACTTCTCTCACTCAATAATCAAAAAGTATGGATCTTTCATGGGGACGTTTTCGACGCATCCATTCATCATTCTAAATGGTTGGCCAAGTTGGGTGGCTGGGGCTATGACAAACTTATACAGCTCAATAATATCATTAATTACTGCCTAGATAAAATGGGTAAGGAGAAATATTCTCTTTCTAAAAAGATCAAAAACTCGGTTAAAAAGGCTGTCAAGTATATATCGGATTTTGAACATACAGCGACTGAACTAGCGATCGAAAAAAATTACGATTTCGTTATCTGTGGACACATCCATCAACCTCAAATCAAAGAAGTTATAACGCGAAAAGGAACCTGCACCTATATGAACTCAGGGGACTGGATTGAAAACCTCAGTAGTTTAGAATATAAAAATGGGGAATGGAAGCTCTTCTATTTTGAAGAAAACAAAGAACAAATCCTGAAGAATAAAATCATCGATATCCCTCTTTTCAGCCTGGAAGATCTTAAAAAGATTGTCATATCTTAATGAACACAACGCAGATCTGCATAAAATCAAGAAACCAATACAACAAAAAGCCGAGCTAGCTCGGCTTTTTGTTGTATTGGTTATAACTCAAATGTCGAACCGATTTCCGGCAATGACAATGAAATATCCTCATTTTGGAATTTATCCAAAGCTTGTTGTTTATCGATCGTTATCGGCGGAAATGAATCGTAATGGATACCAACTACCCGAGCACAATTCACAAATTCAGCGGCTTTAATTGCATCATCCACATCCATTGTATAATGCCCACCAATAGGCAAAAATGCCCAATCCAGCTTCATGTCTGCCAGCAATTTCATTTCCATGGTTAACGCAGTGTCTCCAGCAAAATAAATTCGCTTGCCTTTTACATTAAAGACAAAACCTACAGGAAACCCACCGTATTGACCATCAGGTGTACTATTGGTATGTGCGGCATACACCATCTTTACCGAACCAAAAGGTAGTTGAACCGTTCCGCCCAAGTTAAACTCGATAACTTTATCATCAGGTACTCCCTGTCTTCTCACCCAGCCTGCAGTTTCAACAATCGCTAAAACAGTGGCACCGCTGTTTTTTTGAATCGTCGCCATATCTGCCACATGGTCCTGATGCCCATGACTTAAAAAGATATAATCCGGTTTAATTGTATTTACATCGATTTCTTTTGCAAGTGGATTATATGTAACAAATGGATCTAAAAGAACCTTCGTTCCGTCAAAATCAAACTCCACACATGATTGTCCGTAATAAGTTGCTTTCATGATAATATCGCTATTGATTAAATAATCCGCCTAGTCCTCCTAGTCCACCCAACATATCCTTGCTTGCTGCCTGCATTTCTGCCTGGCTGATATTCTCAGCTTGAGCAATTGCCTTATTCAGAGCAACCACAAGTAACTCCTCCAATTCTTCCTTATCTGCGTTTGATAAAAATACAGGGGCGATGGTAACCTCTTTTATCTCTTTGTTTGCTGTCGCTACCACACGGATTAAACCACCTTCCACTTCACCAGACACAGAAATTGAATCCAATCTTTTCTTGATTTCCTCCGCCTTTTGCTGGGCTTGAAATAATTTGTCAAACATATTTATATCATTTATTTCAGGCCAATTTACAAAAATCTGCGCATACCTACTATTGCTAATTTACTTTCGCCAATGCCTCCTTTTTTTCTGAAAGTGACTGGTCTTATTGACCAGAAAGAACCTTCAGTTCGCTTTCATTGCGCTTGGTGTCTTCGAAGTCAGGAAGGTTTTGTATTTTTGCACCATGCAAAGCAATCAAGAAAAACTAGTCGCCCATATTTTGGACCAGTTGGACCTAAATCCGGCAGCTATTCCAGCTGAAACCTACGACACATTGATTTCAGATCGCCCTCAACTTGTCGACATCGATGATATGATCTCCTATATCAAACGTATCGGGACTGATCTCGATGCCATCGATAAAACAGTTGAACTGGTTGAAAAAATTGAAGACGAAACAAGTATTCTAATCCACAAGCTTAAGTTTATTTCGGCCACTGACAGGCCCAAAGTACTGGTGCTGGACCAAATACAGCCCCTTGAAATAAACCGTTCTGCCTATCTGCAGGAAGCCATAAAAATTGCAGGTGGTATTCCAGTTACGACAAAACATGATGCCGATAAAATCATCGTCATCGGCAATGGGGAACAGACATTTATCCAAATTCCACAATTGTTGAATACGGCAGCTATCGCTTCATCCAAAGCTATCGAGCTTGATCAGGTCTTTATTATGACCAGTGAACAATTTGCACAAATTCCCGGATACAATTATTTGAGCGAACTCGAATCCTTAGCCGAAATTCTTCAACCAAAGTATTTCGTTTATGGTCATGAAGGGAACGATTGGCTACAATTTCAACTAAGCTAAAGAACCAAAATATAGGCATAAAAAAACAGCTCCGGTAGAACGAGAGCTGTTTTTTATGTTTTATAATTCTAGTTATATCTTCTGCGCAGGACATCGTATAATTTTTCAACGGTATGCGGTTTATCTGCCCATTTATTTTTAATCGCATAATTTGTCTGCAAAAATGCATCCGCTTCCGCGTAGCTTGTAAACCTATTCAATAACTCAACAGCCTCACTATATGCTAAACTATACCCATTAAACAAATCCTTAATAAATAAGAGCTTATCATTTAAACTTATCCCTGCTTTAATATCCGTGAGTTTATCGCTCTGTCCAGATTGATTCACCTGATAAACACGATTCTGTACGCCAGCTTGTTTCTGTTGAGAGATAATTTCATTTAAGGTCAATGGTCTCGCTGGAGCTTCCTCAATGACCGTATTGATTTCCTCCTGAATAAGAACTTCTTGCGGCTGTTCAATAACCACCTCTTTTGGTTCTTCGATTACTTCTGTAACGAAGACAGTCGGTTCTTCGACTTGTGTAGTAGCTTCCTCTTCTGCCTGATAAGCTAATTCCTCCACTGGGGCAGCTGCAAAAACAGGGGGAATTGCAGCAACTGGAGGTGCAACAGGTTCAACAATTTCAGGACTAGGCTCTTCCGATTGTAAAGGTTCACTTTCAGAAACAAATGGAGTTTCTGGCTCTTTCGATTTTACAGGTTCACTTTCAAAGACAAATGGGGTCTCTTTTTCCTCCACGATCGCTTCTTCATTTTCACGGCTGAAATCTTCAACTGGTTGAGCTTCTTGAACCTCTTTTTGGGGCTGTTCAGCAACAACTTGCTGCGCTGATGTTCTAATGGTCGAAGGTGGGGTAAAATAATCGTTGAAAGCAATCTTCTTACTGTCCAAGGCTGCATTACTTAAAGCATGCTGCGATTGACCTTCCTGAAGAACAGCCTTGGTCTTGAGTAAAGTTATGTAAGCCGCTACAGCCTGAGCTTTCGCTTCCAGTGTTACTAATTCGTTAATTTCGGACAAACTACCCTGCTCTGACAAGATCAGATATTGTCCATTTAAATCCTGTAATAAATCGCCTATCTTATTAAAAATTTCCTCTTTAGTACCCATAGTTCTATTTGAAATCACCAATTAATCATTTATAATACTTATACCTTCAACCGACCGAAAAGTGGAAAACTCAATCCTTTGATTTAGAAATATTTGGATTTACGTTCACTTTTTTGCTACCCAAATTTAATATTTAATTCTGATATTAGCAGTGTCAAAAACAGAATATAATGGGAGGTCATTTTACAAAAATCACCTTATTTGCAGACCTTCCGACAAAATTAAATTAATCAAATGCTTTTTTCCGAACATAATTTGGCTTTGCGCCCCGCTCAATATGGTAGCATTGAAATTGTCTGTGGCTCGATGTTCTCAGGCAAGACAGAAGAATTGATTCGCAGGCTAAAACGAGCACAATATGCGCGTTTGAATGTCGAAATCTTTAAACCATCTGTTGACAAACGATACGATGAAAAGTTGGTCGTTTCTCACGATAGTAATAGCATCCCGTCAACACCCGTTGATCATTCTTCAGCGATCCTACTTTTGAGTTCATCTACCCAAGTTGTCGGAATCGATGAGGCACAATTTTTTGATGACGGTTTGACAGAGGTGTGTGTCAAATTGGCAAATAGTGGTATCCGGGTAATTGTTGCCGGGCTCGATATGGATTTTCAAGGGCAACCATTTGGCCCAATTCCCAATCTAATGGCAGTAGCCGAACACGTTACGAAAGTACATGCGGTTTGCATGCAATGTGGCGCGCCAGCGAATTATTCCTATCGCCTGACCAAGGATACGGAAACCGTACTTTTAGGTGAAAAAGACGCTTATGAACCACGTTGTAGACCCTGTTATTTCCACTTGAATAAGTAGCCTGATCAAAAAAGTCAACTAAAAATCTGCCAAAAGTGCTGTAAAAACTATTTGGCATAGGATTTGAAATATACTTTATAAATAAGAAGATTAGCGCTATTAATAGCGACAAAATACTTTTCATAATTTAGGTTTATAATTGGTTAGTTAGCACCTCCTTGCCCATCAAGGAGGTGTTTTTTTTAACAAAAAAAAGAACGCTGCTCTCTTTGACTGAGAACAGCGTTCTTTTTTTGATGAACTCCTATATACAAAGCCTAAGGTTGAACACCGTAGTTTATTACCTTACGGCCGATATTCCCGGTTTGATCCATTCCCTCGACGATTACCTTGTAATTTCCATTTCCGTCGGCATTATAAAACTGAATGGCAGCCTCCCCGGTCTCTGTGATCGAGACTTTCGGATTCCAGTAAATGGTCGTTCTCAAATCGTTTGCAGCCTTTCTTTCCGGCGTATCATATTTTGGAACATAGAACTTCCGCTCTTTAATATACCCCAATGGATACATATCGATTACATTTGATTTAGGCAATAAGCTTTCAATCTCACTCAATGACATCCGTGGTTTCTTCGCTTCCACTTTCTTCGTATAGATTGACACAACACCATTATTTTGATACATTCTGGAGACTGTACCCAATTCATCACGTAAGAAGATTTCGATACCTTCGATATCCGCGACATTGATGCTATTCAATCCGGGCTCATCAATAGCCATACCGTTCAGAAAGAATTGAACAGGTGTACGCCCACCCGCATTATAATCACGAGAAACATAATATTTCAATGTCTGTGGATCATAGGTAATGCCCGTCAATACCGTTTGAAGACACATGGTCAACACGTTACAACCGGTCAAACGTTCGGGTTCAATACGGTGTTCAGGCATGGACAGCCCCGAAATAGAAGGAAAATCTTTATTGGTGATTACTTTCTTCACTACAGCCGTCACTTCGACCTCATCCAAGAGAATCGATTTTCGATATTCTTTTCGGCTATTCGCCAAATAAGGAGCAAAAGCCTGGTCTATATTAGGTACAAAATAACTCTTATAGCCATTATTCTTATCGATCTCAGGGTAAAAGCTCTGGTCCATATTAATAACCAAGCTTCGGTAATTGTCATTCGACCGAGCATTAACCGTTACTTTGGACGAATCCGGGAACACAAGATCTTTAAATGTGAATCGTCCATTTTGATCCGTATAAACATCCTTCTTAATATTACGGGAAGGCACCGATAAAAGTAACCCACCATTTGGATAAGGACGTCCCGTATTCATCCGGAGTATACCGGACAATTCGATTCCTTGCTCAGGAAGAAAACTGATCTGCGGCAACTTCTCCGATATAAGCGTCGGGTAGTCAAATCGACGATAGCCCTGCGTCATTAATAAAGCATCTAAAGCCTTATCCCGGTTGGGATTTTTTTCATCAAAATATGAATTTGGGTTCTCTACATTTCCTTTGAGGTCCGAAGTCAACAAAAAGTTGCTCACAATCGATAGATCTGCCTGATCATTATAAGGAACTTTGGATTCGTCTATTACAGCTACTGAATAGCTTCCCGGGAACTTCTGCCCATTGTTGTCTACAGCAAGTTTAAGATTGACCAAGTCTTTAGCCTTATAACTTTGCTTATCGCTGGTAACCTGAATATTTAAAAGTTTTTCGCTTTGAACAAATGCCAAGCGCTCACTGATAGGCTTTCCGTCCGGACTCAATAAGGTTACCTGGACAATACCATTTGGTAAACGCTCTTTCGGAATATTGACCAATGCTGATGAAGATTTTAAATTCACCTGCGCGCCAAAACAGAGATGACCATTCGACTGCACCAAAACATAATAGGATTGCCCCTGGTTTTTTGAAAAATTCTCTTCACTGGTTACCACGGCAAACTCAGCATTCGTGGCATCCTGTTTTACAAAAACAACATTTGCCTTGTCATTGACAACAGCCGGCAATTTGTATTTGCGTTCCTGTCCATTCTCAAACTTCACAACAGCTTGATAATTTTCCCCCGCGAGCGGCAGGAGAGAAAAATAGCCCATTCCAGTTCCGAAGTCCGCAAACTCCGCTACAGACTTGCCCTTTGAATCTAAAATACTTCCTTTTACCTTTAGCCCCTTCCCATCGGATCCGAGAGCTTTAAATGCCACTTTTTTTGCCAATCCGGCGATAATATCTCCCCCTTCAGGAAAGAATTGCACGTCTGCATCCCACAAGGCATTTTTGAGCAAGAAAGAACTAGACAAAGGTTTTTCATTTTTATTCTCCTGAATGCTAATCTTCAGTTGTCCTTTCTCCAAATTTGCTTTTTCCTTTGCAGACAAATTTATCGTTACTTTCCCTAGACCATCCGTCTCACCTTTACCCTTGTCGAACGTTTCCCATCCCGAGACAAACTCCCAATTGATTTTTGAATTGATCATCGGTTTTCCCGTACGATCGCGGAACTGTATGACAGCTTGGGTTTTATTGCCACCAATATTATTTTGAAATTCAATGTTTGTAATCAATTTCTTATTGATAACATCACCGATTGGCACCACTTTATTAAAGAAGTAGGCATTATCAAAGTTGGCCATCCATTTTGTGTAACCTCTAAATCGATAATTGTCCTGCGACATAAATTGAGGATCAAGTACAATCTGCCCATTTCCTACCCCTTTATCCAATGGAATTTTTAGTGTCTGAATCAGGGAATCACGACTGTTCAGTACTTCCACATAAGCTATTTTACTCGGCTCATATTCGGCCAAATTGCGGGATAAATAGGTCGAAAACCAGAGGGTATCCCCCACCGCATAATATGGTTTATCGAAATGTAAATGTACCTTTTCAACTGGGTAGACCTGAAAATATTTCTGAACTCGTTCTACGATCGTATTAATAGGCAACGTAGGTGTAGTCTGGGCATAAGTCGTCCCCATTCCTAACAGTCCTATCGATAAAGTCAATAGTTTTATGTGCTTCATTGAAAGTCTTAGAATAAAAAATGAATAGCTAAATATATTCAATTTTGAGCAAAGACCAACCCCATTGGGGTATTTTTAACATTTATTATACCTATCCATAGGGTCATTACCGACTCTTTAAAGATAATTTAAAGCAATGGAGCCAAAAGCCTACAGATGGAATCAACTCCTCTTTTCCAGCGGCTTCGTTGCATCCATTTTCGGATTGTAATCAGATCTGAGACCTCAATATCAGCTAAAAATTGTGCATTAAGACGGTCGCAAAGCGCTTTATCCGAGACAATTCCCGAGATTTCAAAATTGATGTAAAAACTTCTGATATCTAAGTTTGTCGTACCGATATAGGCAAGCTTCCCATCAATACAGATAGTTTTGGCATGCAGAAATCCCTTTGTATAGAGGTATACGTTGACTCCTCTTTCCAACAGTGGTTTTATAAACGAGAATGAGGCGTGCTGTACAAAAAACGAATCAGACTGGGCCGGCAACATCAAGTCCACACGGACTCCTGAAGATACCGCGAGCATTAAAGCGGTCGTCAATTGATCGCTGGGAATAAAATATGGCGTACACAACTGTACATATTCTTTTGCTTCGTTGATACCGGCAATAATTGCTTCCATATTGAAAGGCGCTGGCGATCCAGGATCACTGGCTGTAAATCCTACTCCACTCGCATCTTCATCGGTAAGGGGAAATCGGTTTAAATAACCTCGGCCCAATTCAAACGATTCCGCATCTGTCTGGTTCCAGCTGTTCCAAAACTGGATTTGCAACGTATTTACGGCCGCGCCGACAACCATCATAGCTGTATCCCGCCAATAAACCTCATTTTTTCCATTATTGATATATCGATCTGAAATATTGATTCCGCCGACAAAACCTATTTTACCATCGATCACCGCTATCTTGCGGTGATTTCGGTAGTTGCTATTCGCCAAGGAGCTAAAGGTTACTGGAAGAAAAGCTTGAAACACAAAATCGGGTTTATGCCTCCGTAAATATTTAATTACATCAGGAGCACCAAAACTATCCAATATCAGACGTACGGTGACCCCAGCTTTTGCTTTTTCTGCTAGAATATGTAAGATCTCCTGCCCTATTTCATCCATTTCCCAGATATAATATTCCATATGAATGGAATGCTGCGAAGCTTTAAGACGATCAATAAGTACCGGAAACTTTTCTTCCCCATTGATAAATAGGGTTACATCGTTGTTGAGGGAGAATGTAGAGATCTTCTGATTTTTAAGGTAGCGGTATACCATGGCCAAACTACCGATCCGTTCATTTAACGTATCAATATGTTCCTCCATTATTTCGGATTCCTTACGCCAGGCATCCAGTAGCTTTTTGGACTGCTCGCGATACACGCGTTTCATCCTTTTGACCTTCTTAAACTTCTGACCAAAGAAATAGTAACTGAGCAGACCGACGACAGGTAAGAAAACAATGACCATAATCCAGGCAATGGTCTTGGAAGGATTACGGTTTTCGATCAAAATCGTCCCGATTACACCAATATAAAGGATGAGCAAGGGAATCCAATAATATTCTAATGCAATCTGTAAAATATGATGAAGTACCTCCATATTGTGTGCTAAGGGTTTTACCAAATATAATACTTAGCATCGACATATTGTTTGTCGTTAAACACAGTTTATTGCACCATCGACATGAATGAATGGACTTAAATAAGGAATGTCTAAATTGGCACCCCGGAGTATAAACCAAATTCCCAATAAGAAATAGAGAAAGGGAACCCATTTCGAAAATCCGATTTTGAAAGATCTGGAGAAATTTCCCAGAAATGAAAACGCAAACAATAGCGGGATAGTTCCTAAGCCAAAACACAACATAAAAAAGAAACTTTGCTGTGGACTGTCTGCATTTATGGACGACATGAGTGCCATGTAGACCATACCGCAGGGCAATAAGCCATTCAGTACGCCTGCAATAAAACTTCCCCCCGGTTTATAGAGCCATTTCGACAATAAGCGTACAATTGGCTGCACAGCCTTCGTCTGCCAGCTAGCGATTTTTCTATTATGCTTACCAATAAGCTGGAATAAAGCAATTCCGATCAGAATAATACCTGTGGCCCAGCTCAAACTTCGCTGCCAACCTTGAATCTGCGCAAATGTTCCGATCGTACCGAGTAAAAGTCCTAAACAACCATAAGTCAGTACCCTGCCGGATTGATACAGTATTTTATTGAAGAAAACGTTCCAACCAAAACCCTGCCTTCCTTCAATGGCAAAAATTAATGGGCCACACATTACCGCACAATGTATGCTTCCAAACAATCCCATGAAAAATGCAAAATAGGTATAGCTCATTTCCTTAAACTAAAATAAAATATGCTCTTCAAACAAAAAATCTTTACCTACACTCTTCCAGTCAATATACAAATTCCACATTCCTTTATCGAACGTGGAAATGGGCAGTGTATATAAATTACTGGTTGTCTGAAACGGTAGCTCTTTATCCAGCCGATTATCCGAAGGTTTTCGGAATAGTAATTTCCCTTTATTTTCTTTGGACACAAAATGAATATATAGGGTATCCTTCCTGATTTCGACGGTTGGCGATTCATTCATCATCAGCACATTTTGCTTCTTATCATAAGCCTGATCATAATTCAGCCCCTGTTCATAGTAGTCATCTTCTTCCAGACTATCCGAATCATGACTCACCATATATATTCCAGCTCCGACGATGCACAACATAAATACCGCCAAGGTTAAAAAAATTTTTGTACCCCAATTCATTGTTTTTCATTTTAATTCATACCCGGAGGCGCAATAAAAGTGGTTTTTAAACTTTCCACTTTCTTATCTCCCGAATAGATAGCTAATTTTATATTACTTTTATAGGTCTCCACATCCTTATTCGCGATAATTAGAAAAAAGCTCAGTGTCGCATGCCCATCTTTACTCAATTTTTGAATAGGATTGACCAGTTGAATCGTTAAACGCGGATCATCACAGACCAATTTAAAAGGCATTTCTTTACCAGACTTATTAATCAATTCCAAAGAATACAGATTGCTTATTGTCTTATCATCACGAAGCTGGTAGGTGCTTCCCTTTGCCCGAAGCAATCTTCCATCCACCTGAGAACGATTGAACAACAGAAAACAAAAGACCGACATTAATGCAACCAACACGATAGAATAGGCTATTGCCCTCGTATTGCTTTTTTTCTTCAGTGTTCCTTCAATCTCACCCATTGGATAAAAGCCAATTAACTTTTTAGGCTTTCCAATTTTGTCCATTACAGCATCACAAGCATCAATACAGGCCGTACAGCTTACACATTCTAATTGCAAACCATTTCGAATATCAATTCCTGTGGGGCATACATGTACACAGAGTTTGCAGTCTACACAATCTCCATGTGTCGTCGTTGCATCCTTTTGCTGTTTTCCTCTTGGCTCTCCACGTCTATGATCATATGCAACAGTGATACTTTGGTCATCGAGGAGTACGCCCTGCAATCTGCCATAAGGGCAAATTGCAATACATACAATCTCCCTGACGTACGCAAACACACCATAGAAAACCAATGTAAATATGATTATTGATATCAATCCACCGATATGTTGGTCCAATGGATCAGTGATGATCTTCATCAGCGCATCAACACCGATGATATAAGACAAAAAGATATTTGAAATGAAAAATGATATGATCAGGAATATACCATGTTTCAAAAACTTTTTCAATTGTTTTTGATCCGTATTAGGTCCAGCATCCAATTTCTTTTGTTGTTGCCAATCACCTTCGATCCAATATTCAATTCGTCTAAATATTAATTCCAAAAAAATAGTCTGGGGGCAAGTCCATCCGCACCATACCCGTCCAAAGACAACAGTAAACAAAACCACACATACCATCACGATTAACATGCCGAATACGAATATGTAGAGATCCTGTGGATAGAACAGATTTCCTAAGATGGAAAACTTTCGCTCAATAATGTTGAACATGAGAAACGGTTCACCATTTATTTTGATAAAAGGAACTACAAACAAGAACAGCAGTAGTGAATACCCAACCCACTGTCTCTTTTTGTAAAGCTCTCCCTGCGGTTTTTTGGCATAAATCCATTGTCTTTTTTTTGACTTAGATCCACCGTTATTGGCATTATTCACGACTACTGTACTCATTGCTATTTCAATTTACTACTCTGCTTTTTTTTCTGTTTCAGCCTGATCGGCTTTGCTCTCATCCGCCGGCTTCTCTCCGCTTGCAGCCTGGCCACCGCCATAGGTTACCTCTTCACCTTGCGGAGCTTTTGGATTAGCAGGGTGTGTATCCCTTAAGGTGATAATATAACTGGCAACCTGTGCGATTTGTGCAGGACTTAAAGTTTGTTCCCATGGCACCATTCCTTTATCAGGAACACCATACTTAATGGTTTTGAAGATATCTTTAATCTCGCCACCATGAAGCCAAAACTTATCGGTCAAGTTAGGTCCGATGCCTCCCTCGCCACTACCACCGTGACAAGCGACACAGTTTGCGGTAAAGATTGCTTTTCCATCAGCTGCCATTTCCGGCTGAAACTCCACGCTACTTTCGTCTACATTGCTCGCAGAAGCAGTAAGATAAGCCTGACGCTCTTTCTCGGCAACGACCATCTCATGTTCATACTCCTGGTCCTGGTTCATTCCGATGCCCGACACCTGATAAACAAATAAGTAAACAAGGCCGAAAAAAATCGTTCCATAAAAAAGGAAATTAAACCAGATCGGAATCGGATTATCCAATTCGCGGATACCATCATACTCATGGTCTATGACAATATCCTTTTCTTCTGAAATCGGTCTGATCCCCATGATCTTGTTCCAGGACCTTTTCATCCAGCCCTTATTCGCCGCCTTTTTGAGTTTTTCCTCCTTGGCCAATTCAGGCATGGTAATCTTAATGATGGATTTCATCGCGCGATTGACCATCAATGCCGAAGCGAGAAGAGCCAGCATCACAACGATCAATACAACAATTAAGATATCTGTGTATAAATTATCTGTACCGAATCCTATCGTAGATTGAACAACTTCTGCGGTAGCTGGTGCAGTATCCAATAATAAACTCATATATTATAGACTTTCAGGTGAATGATTCAGTTCCTTTTCTGTTTCATCTTCTTCCAAAGGCAATTCCTTCATATAAGTAACATAGTCTTTTTTCATTCGAAACAACATTATTGCTACTGAAATGAAGAACACCAAGAAGATCCAAAGTGATGCAATTAGATAAAGCTCACTGCCGTTTAGATTTGTTATTTGCTTAAACATAGCTTTATTGATTTGCGTTAACATTATCAGCTACTTTTGGAGCTGCTTTTATATCTGTTCCTAATCGCTGTAAGTATGCAATTACAGCTACAATCTCACGGTCAGCTAACACATTCACTTGATTTTGTTTTAGATCATCAGCAATTTTTTGTGCCTGTTTGGTGAGATCCTGCTCAGCATGTTCAATTTCCGCGTCGGTATAAGGGATTCCCAATTTCCGTAATGCTTTCATTTTATCTTGCAGAATAGAATTATCCAGCTTCTGATCGATCAACCAAGGATATGTTGGCATGATACTTCCTGGCGAGGTAATCGTCGGATCCAACAGGTGATCAAAGTGCCATTTATTAGGATATTTTCCACCGATTCGATGCAGATCTGGTCCCGTCCGCTTCGAACCCCATAAAAACGGTGTATCGTAAACAAACTCTCCCGCCTTACTATACTCTCCGTAACGGGCAGTTTCGGATCTAAATGGACGAATAGTTTGCGTGTGACAGTTTACACAACCTTCTCTCACGTAGAGATCCCTTCCCTGCAGTTCCAATGCTGTATAAGGTTTTACACTCGCAATCGTTGGAACGTTTTTAGAAATTGTAAAAGTCGGCACCATCTCCACCATACCCCCGATGAGGATCGCAATAAGAGCCAGTACCATAAATAAAATTGGCTTACGTTCAAGGCGACGGTGTTGAGACTGTTCGTTTACTTGAACCGGCAATAATGCAGGAGCTTCTGCAGGCTCATTGGCCAAAAGCTTCCCTTTTTGCATAGTTTTGATCAAGTTGAACGTCATTAGGAACACGCCCGATAGATAAAGTGCACCACCTAGTGCACGCATCATGTGCATTGGCAAAATTTCCAATGTTGTCGCAAGGAAGTTTGGATATTTCAAGACCCCTTCCGGTGTAAATTCCTTCCACATCAAACCTTGTACTACAGCTGCCCAATACATCGGGATCGCATAGAACAAAATACCCAAGGTACCTATCCAAAAGTGCGTTGATGCCAACTTTTTAGAATATAACTCCGTTTTATAAATACGTGGTATCAACCAGTACAGAATACCGAATGTCATAAAGCCGTTCCATCCCAATGCACCTACGTGTACGTGTGCTACAATCCAGTCGGTAAAGTGAGCAATTGCATTCACCTGCTTTAAAGATAGCATAGGGCCTTCGAAAGTCGCCATACCATAACAAGTAAGGGCCACGACCATGAATTTTAACATAGGCTCTGTCCGTACCTTATCCCAAGCACCACGTAAGGTCAACAAGCCATTGATCATACCGCCCCAACTCGGAGCAATCAACATAATGGAGAATACAACCCCTAAAGACTGTACCCAACCAGGTAGCGCCGTATAGAGCAAATGGTGAGGACCTGCCCAGATATAAATAAAAATTAAAGACCAAAAGTGAAGAATACTTAACTTGTAAGAGTAAACTGGACGGTTGGCCATCTTAGGAAGGAAATAATACATCATTCCCAAATAAGGAGTTGTCAAGAAAAAAGCAACTGCATTGTGACCATACCACCATTGTACCAGCGCATCCTGTACGCCTTTGTAGACATAATAGCTTTTCCAGCCAGCTACAGGTAATTGGATGGAGTTAACAATATGCAATACGGCTACTGTAACAAATGTGGCAATATAGAACCAAACAGCGACATACATGTGACGTTCGCGCCGTTTGATAATAGTACCGAACATATTGATTCCGAATACGACCCAAATGAGGGTAATTGCGATATCAATAGGCCATTCCATTTCGGCATACTCATGGCTTGAAGTAAGACCGAGTGGGAGTGTAATAGCCGAGGCAACAATAATTAATTGCCAACCCCAAAAATGGAGCTTACTCAAAGCATCACTGAACATTCTTGCTTTAAGCACCCGCTGTAAGGAGTAATAAACTCCCATAAAAATACCATTACCTACGAAAGCAAAAATCACCGCATTGGTATGCACAGGACGTACACGGCCAAATGTTGTAAATTGCAATCCAAAGTTCATCTGGGGCCAAACAAGCTGCGTTGCCACAAGCAATCCTATGGTCATACCAACTATCCCCCAAATAATGGTAGCGATTCCGAAATTCCTGACAATCTTGTTGTCGTAATTAAATTGCTCTAACTGCATTACTTAAATTGTTGATTCTGATTCAAAAATAAGCAGCAATTTATGACAATCTAATGATGGACAATGCGTACAAAAGTGATGTACGTCACTTTTTTATTACCCGATTACAAGGCTTAGTTAGCAATTTCGACCATTGGTTGTAAATGACTTAGGGAAAATAGAGATCTTGAAAGATACTTTTTACAATTAGATCTGACATCAAAAGTGACCGTAGTCACATTTCCTGATGTTTTATGATCTTCTTAGCGAGATATCAATGACGGAATCCACATCATGTCATAGCAGCGCATGATCCATATCCTTTGAATGATTAGTATCTAGTTCGCATTAGATTTCTTGGGAATCGGTCTGTAAGTTTTTCGTATAGGACTAGTCAGGACTATCTACGCCACTAGGAAAAGGGGCTCTCCGACGGCCATGTACTGCGATAACCAATAGGCGGAGGATATGCAGTAAACCGGGGAACTATTTAAACGCAAGAAGCCCTTGACTGTTTCCAGCAAGGGCTTCCGTGTAAAAAAAGGCACCTCCAAGCTTATGGCTGAACAACTAAATGGAACCTTAAGCGTTAGCAGTCAGCAAGGCAAGGGATCAACGTTTACATTAGTCGTTCCGTTCACCGAAGAAAAGAAAAATAAGAAACAAATTACGAGCTTGGACAAGCTCTCAAAAGAGCTACGCTTTGTCTTTATTGATGACAATCCAATCAATAATCTATTCGTAAAACAAGCATTGCAACATTTCGAAGATGTGAAAATCTATCAGGATTCATCTGCAGCAATAGCCTATCCAAAGGAAAATAGAACGGTTATTATTATCACCGATCTCAGGATGCAAGGCCCTACAGGCTGGGATATCCTCAACACAATCAAAGACAACAATAGCCTACAGGGATGGAATAGCAAGGTTATTGCACTGACCTCAGACGAATCCCAAGTGACAATGCGAGCTCCGGAAGGGCAGCTACATCGTTTTGATGGGATTATGGTTAAACCATTTAATTTAAAAGCATTACTACAGTTTATCTAACAGAAGTATAGAGCAGGCAATTGACAATTATCTAGGAGTTGCGAAGCAATTTTGATTTATAATAATCAAATTCTTCTTGTGTAATGGCTCCATTATCCAGTAACTGTTTAAATTTGGTCAATTCATCGGCAATATTTGATACTGCATTACTTTTATCAATTTGATTTGTACGGTTGTTGGATTGGTTTATATAATTTTGTCGAAATTGTGCTTCTTGATATTCGATAACACGTTGCATGGAATATTTCTTTTTCGAGAAAAGAGCTACAAAAAAGCCTATAATTGGGCTTACTACCAGTGAAATTGCAAAAATTGGCCAAAAGCCTATTTCTCTATTCTTTCCAATTAAGCCAATTAAAGCAGATCCCCCAACCCAAAATAATATCATTAATCCCATTTTCTAAGTTTAAATGTTACAAAATAATTTCCTTAAAAATAATAAATAATTACCACATCACTTCATCTGGTTGACACAAACTATTTAATTTAAGATCATACGCAGCACATACTCGCTATGAATATCAGCATTCACCATCTGAGATGGATCCAGATAAAGCGCTAGAAACAGGACATAGAGATATGACTTTCTTTAAGGAATGAGGATATAGCAAGTCACTAAACGCAAGAAGCCCTTGACTGTTTCCAGCAAGGGCTTCCGTGTAAAAAAAGGCACCGACCTACTCTCCCACCTGTTACGGCAATACCATCGGCTCTGGCGGGCTTGACTGCTCTGTTCGGAATGGGAAGAGGTAGACACCGCCGATATAGGCACCTAAAAATCTTTATTGACATTGTGATCTTATATGATCATCTTCATGCCAACTGACATAGCTATTGAAAGAGTTACGTTTCCTGTTTGTTTCTTAAAAATTAAAGAGGAAGACAACAGTGTCTGTCTGCTTGAGAAAGCTTCGGGCTATTAGTACCACTTGGCTTTGGTCTCTCAACCTTTACACCTATGGCCTATCAACGTAGTCATCTTCTACGACCCTATAAGGAAGTCTCATCTCGTGGCTAGTTTCGCACTTAGATGCTTTCAGCGCTTATCTATTCCAGACGTAGCTACCCTGCCGTACACCTGGCGGCATAACAGGTTCACCAGAGGTCTGTCCAACCCGGTCCTCTCGTACTAAGGTCAGATCCACTCAAACTTCCAACGCCCACAACAGATAGGGACCGAACTGTCTCGCGACGTTCTGAACCCAGCTCGCGTGCCACTTTAATGGGCGAACAGCCCAACCCTTGGGACCTTCTCCAGCCCCAGGATGTGACGAGCCGACATCGAGGTGCCAAACCTCCCCGTCGATATGAGCTCTTGGGGGAGATCAGCCTGTTATCCCCAGCGTACCTTTTATCCTTTGAGCGATGGCCCTTCCATACAGAACCACCGGATCACTATGTCCGTCTTTCGACCCTGTTCGACTTGTCGGTCTCACAGTCAAGCAAGCTTATGCCATTGCACTCCACGTACGGTTACCAAGCGTACTGAGCTTACCTTTGAAAGCCTCCGTTACCTTTTTGGAGGCGACCACCCCAGTCAAACTACCCACCAAACAATGTCCTCGGCATTGCCGAGTTAGAAACCGAATACAGAAAGGGCGGTATTTCAAGGTTGATTCCATGACTCCTGGCGAAGCCACTTCAACATCTCCCGCCTATCCTACACATCCTGTACCCAATCTCAATGTTAAGCTATAGTGAAGGTGCATGGGGTCTTTCCGTCCCGTTGCGGGTAATCGGCGTCTTCACCGATACCACAATTTCACCGAGCTCATGGCTGAGACAGCGCCCAGATCGTTACACCATTCGTGCAGGTCGGAACTTACCCGACAAGGAATTTCGCTACCTTAGGACCGTTATAGTTACGGCCGCCGTTTACTGGGGCTTCGATTCAATGCTTCTCTTGCGATGACATCCCCTCTTAACCTTCCAGCACCGGGCAGGTGTCAGGCCTTATACTTCATCTTGCGATTTTGCAAAGCCATATGTTTTTGTTAAACAGTCGCCTGGGCCTTTTCACTGCGGCTGCTCTTACGAGACAGCGCCCCTTCTCCCGAAGTTACAGGGCCATTTTGCCGAGTTCCTTAGCCATGACTCACTCGAGCACCTTAGGATTCTCTCCTCGACCACCTGTGTCGGTTTGCGGTACGGGTCTTCATAACCTGAAGCTTAGCGGGTTTTCTTGGAAGTCTGTTTACCTGCTCTATCAGCGCCACCGGAGCTTTGCTGTACTATTGGGTTTCAGCAGGGTCGGCGGATTTGCCTACCGTCCCTATACCTACGCCTTTCAACGAACTATTCCGTCAGTTCGCGGCAGTGTCACTACTCCGTCACCACATCGCAGTTATGAAGAGTACTGGAATATTAACCAGTTGTCCATCGGCTTGCCCCCTTCGGGTGCGCCTTAGGTCCCGACTGACCCTGATCCGATTAACGTTGATCAGGAAACCTTGGTCTTTCGGTGGGCGGGTTTCTCACCCGCCTTATCGTTACTTATGCCTACATTTGCTTTTCCATAACCTCCACAGTTCATTGCCAAACTGCTTCCCCGGCGATGGAATGCTCCCCTACCAGATGCATATCTTTCAATGCAAATCCATAGCTTCGGTACCGTTCTTGATGCCCGTTTATTATCCACGCCCGGCCGCTCGACTAGTGAGCTGTTACGCACTCTTTAAATGAATGGCTGCTTCCAAGCCAACATCCTAGCTGTCTGGGCAACCGGACCTCGTTAGTTCAACTTAGAACGAATTTGGGGACCTTAGCTGATGGTCTGGGTTCTTTCCCTCTCGGCCTTGGACCTTAGCACCCAAAGCCTCACTGCCGGCTATATTTGATAGCATTCGGAGTTCGTCTGGATTTGGTAGGATTTGACTCCCCCGCACCCAATCGGTAGCTCTACCTCTATCAAACTCTACGCCGACGCTGTTCCTAAAAACATTTCGGGGAGTACGAGCTATTTCCCAGTTTGATTGGCCTTTCACCCCTACCCTCAGGTCATCCGGAAACTTTTCAACGTTTATCGGTTCGGTCCTCCATTACATGTTACTGCAACTTCAACCTGCCCAAGGGTAGATCACAAGGTTTCGCGTCTACCTCATCTGACTATGCGCCCTATTAAGACTCGCTTTCGCTTCGGCTGCGTCCCTGAAGGACTTAACCTTGCCAGACAAGAGTAACTCGTAGGCTCATTATGCAAAAGGCACGCTGTCACAGGACCTGCCTGCTCCAACCGCTTGTAAGCACACGGTTTCAGGTTCTTTTCACTCCCCTGTTCGGGGTTCTTTTCACCTTTCCCTCACGGTACTGGTTCACTATCGGTCTCTCAGGAGTATTTAGCCTTACCAGATGGTGCTGGTGGATTCCCACAGGATTTCTCCGGTCCCGCGGTACTCAGGATACCACTATGTCAACATTCTTTACCTGTACGGGGCTCTCACCCTTATTGCGCAGTTTCCCACCTGCTTCCAGTTCATAGCGCTGTACAATGTCGTGGTCCTACAACCCCGACCATGCCGTAACATGATCGGTTTGGGCTCTTTCCCGTTCGCTCGCCACTACTTGGGAAATCATTGTTATTTTCTTCTCCTACGCCTACTTAGATGTTTCAGTTCAGCGCGTTCGCGTTTTATACGACTATTCTTCAAATAGTCAGGTTGCCCCATTCGGAAATCTCTGGATCAAGTCGCATTTGCCAATCCCCAAAGCTTATCGCAGCTTATCACGTCCTTCTTCGCCTCTGAGAGCCTAGGCATCCCCCGTGTGCCCTTATTTACTTTCTTCACCGGCATAGCCTTTTGCTACTATGCGGCTGCTTTTGATATATATACACATATGCTAGGTTCGGGATCGTCCGGCATTCACCGAGGGTCTCTCCCTTACTTCAGACACATACACGTATTGTCTCTATACTGTTGTCTTCTCTTGTAATTTTTTTTCTCTTTCAATATGTCAAAGAACTCTTTTTCCGGTATCCTGAAGTATATCTTTATATACTTCACCGGAGATGTGGAGAATAACGGATTCGAACCGTTGACCCCCTGCGTGCAAGGCAGGTGCTCTAGCCAGCTGAGCTAATTCCCCATTCGTTTTCGTAGTCCCGAGCAGATTTGAACTGCTGACCCCTACATTATCAGTGTAGTGCTCTAACCAACTGAGCTACGGGACTAGCTTATCTTGTTCATCTCTTTCTCTCGGTCCTGCTCCCTTAGGGGCGGGCACTTTCTTCTGATGTTTTTTCTTCCTGCAATCATATGTAACGTGACGAGCACCGATCTTCGATACTCTAGAAAGGAGGTATTCCAGCCGCACCTTCCGGTACGGCTACCTTGTTACGACTTAGCCCCAATTATCGGTTTTACCCTAACACGCTCCTTTCGGTAACATGCTTTAGGTACCCCCAACTTTCATGGCTTGACGGGCGGTGTGTACAAGGCCCGGGAACGTATTCACCGCGTCATTGCTGATACGCGATTACTAGCGAATCCAACTTCATGGGGTCGAGTTGCAGACCCCAATCCGAACTGTGAATGGCTTTTAGAGATTAGCATCATATTGCTATGTAGCTGCCCGCTGTACCATCCATTGTAGCACGTGTGTAGCCCCGGACGTAAGGGCCATGATGACTTGACGTCGTCCCCACCTTCCTCTCTGTTTGCACAGGCAGTCTGTTTAGAGTCCCCACCATTACATGCTGGCAACTAAACATAGGGGTTGCGCTCGTTGCGGGACTTAACCCAACACCTCACGGCACGAGCTGACGACAGCCATGCAGCACCTAGTTTCGTGTCCCGAAGGACGAGTGCGTCTCTGCACTCTTCACTAACTTTCAAGCCCGGGTAAGGTTCCTCGCGTATCATCGAATTAAACCACATGCTCCTCCGCTTGTGCGGGCCCCCGTCAATTCCTTTGAGTTTCACCCTTGCGGGCGTACTCCCCAGGTGGATAACTTAACGCTTTCGCTGGGACGCTGGCTGTCTATCGCCAACATCGAGTTATCATCGTTTAGGGCGTGGACTACCAGGGTATCTAATCCTGTTCGATCCCCACGCTTTCGTGCATCAGCGTCAATACCAGCTTAGTGAGCTGCCTTCGCAATCGGAGTTCTAAGACATATCTATGCATTTCACCGCTACTTGTCTTATTCCGCCCACTTCAAATGGATTCAAGCCCATCAGTATCAAAGGCACTGCGATGGTTGAGCCACCGTATTTCACCCCTGACTTAATAGGCCGCCTACGCACCCTTTAAACCCAATAAATCCGGATAACGCTCGGATCCTCCGTATTACCGCGGCTGCTGGCACGGAGTTAGCCGATCCTTATTCTTCCAGTACATTCAGCTAGATACACGTATCTAGGTTTATTCCTGGACAAAAGCAGTTTACAACCCATAGGGCAGTCATCCTGCACGCGGCATGGCTGGTTCAGGCTTCCGCCCATTGACCAATATTCCTTACTGCTGCCTCCCGTAGGAGTCTGGTCCGTGTCTCAGTACCAGTGTGGGGGATTCTCCTCTCAGAGCCCCTAGACATCGTCGCCTTGGTAAGCCGTTACCCTACCAACTAGCTAATGTCACGCGAGCCCATCTCTATCCTATAAATATTTAATAGCTAACCGATGCCGGTCAGATATGTTATGCGGTGTTAATCTCTCTTTCGAGAGGCTATCCCCCTGATAGAGGTAGGTTGCTCACGCGTTACGCACCCGTGCGCCACTCTCACCGTCTTCGAGCAAGCTCTCCGACGGATCCCGTCCGACTTGCATGTATTAGGCCTGCCGCTAGCGTTCATCCTGAGCCAGGATCAAACTCTCCATTGTAAAATGAAGTTTTTGATTCCAACTATTTACATAATCAGAATTCTTTTTTTATATCTCTGATCTTGGATCGAATTGAACGAATTCTTGAATTTGTTCATGACTTTCGTTTGTCTACTCGTCACGCTTACATGATTGTGTTTTCTTAAAGAACTTTTCTCGCTTCAACTTCCGTATCCGCTATATTCCGATGGCATTGCGCCGTCTTTATCTTTTTTGTTTTTCCCTTCGTTTCCGTTGGGACTGCAAAGGTAGAAATCTTTTCTGAACTTCCAAAAACTTTTTGAAGTTTTTTTCTTTTCCCTTTTTTCGATTTCCGCGTTTAAAATAAACTGGGCGGGATTTTAAATCCTGCCAGACCTCTCTTAAACCCTTCTTTTTTCAGGGTTCCCTCTTTCGAGGTAACCGTCCCTCCCTTGCGGAGTGGTGCAAAGATAGGGAGTTTTCACGATCACTTCCAAGCCTTTTGTTCTTATTTATTTCATTTCGCCCTTAACTGCCTGTAACGGTGCGAGATTCTTTTTGTAAAACAGGTGACCGGAAGGCTGAAATGGCTGATCCTGCACCCGAAATGGGTACAGGGAAGTCCAAGGTACCGTGAAATGGGCTCCCCCGAGGTTTAACGGAGGGATTTCTGTACCGGCGGCAGGGGCAAACATAAGCAGCCGGGACCGGGGATAGCGGAAAGATGGCAGAACACAGGAGGCCGGAATACATTATTTATAGCTATACTTTCTTACCTATTTACTTAGGGTTAGTTTAGGGTTTAGTTAGGGTTAGTTTAGGTATAGTATAGGTATAAGCTAATCAAAACCTAACTTAATGCTAAGCTAAGTATAAACAAAAGCTAAACTAAAGAATAAGAAGTTCAGAATTATTTTTATCGAGAGGGTAACTAGGGGTCTGCTCGGAGGTAGGCCTCCGGCTGCCGCGCAGGGTCTGCGGGAACCTCCTGTGTCCATTCCTGAAAAAGGTTTACAAAAACCGAATATTAAAATCTTAAATTTAATATTATGAAAAAGCGTATGACAAAACGTAAATCAGGGGGACAGCAAGTTTACAGTGATAGCTTCAAGATCCTCGTTTCCAGAGAATACCTTGCCGGCAAGCTGAGTTATTCGCAACTTGCCCAGAAGTACAATCTTCCGGGGGAAGCCACTCCGCGGTATTTTATGAAATGGTACCAGCAGTGGGAAAACAATCTGGAGCTGGAAGTTTCCCAGACTGTTGAGCCAGAAGACACTGGGGTGAAAAATGAGCAGGATCTCAGGGATGAACTCTTCCAGGCGAACCTCAAAATTACTGCCCTGGAGATGTTGATCAAAAAAGCGGAGGAGCTCCATGGGGCTGATTTTGTAAAAAAGTCTGGGGCCAAATCGTCCAAGAAATGAAGTCGTGTTACCAGAATGTTTCGGTCTCCAGACTTTGTGGACTATTTGGCAGAACAAGGCAATCCTACTATAAATATATGGGCAGAGAACAGGAATACTCCGTTCGCAGCGGGCTTGTGCTGGCGCGGGTACGTGAAATTCGGAAGGACTCCCATCGCATGGGTACCCTTAAACTCCGCAGCATATTGGTCAAAGAAATGGGTAGTGCGATGGTTGGACTGGGAAGGGACGCTTTCTTCAGACTGTTGCGCGAAAATGACCTTTTGGTCAAATGCAAACGCAGGTATGCCATCACCACCCAGTCCGACCACCGTTTCAAAAAGTGGCCCGACCTTGTGCAGCGCAGGCAGGCCCTGCGTCCCGAGCAGATATGGGTAAGTGACATCACCTACATCCGCATCCGGGACAAATGGATCTACCTGTGCCTGGTCACAGATGCCTATTCCCGAAAGATCGTGGGCTACAAACTTACGCACAGGCCAACAGCACAGGCCTGTATATCAGCGCTCAGGATGGCAATATCACATAGAATGTATCCACAGAGCGATCTGACCCACCACTCCGATCGCGGCATCCAGTATTGCAGTACAAATTATGTCACTATATTGCAGGAAAATAGGATTACAATAAGCATGACACAATCCGGAAGCCCGTACGACAATGCCGTGGCAGAAAGGCTAAATGGCATCCTAAAAAGCGAATATCGCATGGCTGAGACCTTTCCAGACTACAAAACGGCACTTGCACAGCTGGTCAAGGCAGTCAATATATACAATCATTTTAGGCCACATATGTCCTGCAATATGATGTCTCCCCAGCAGGCACATCAGCAATTGCAGAACCAAAAAGTTCCCAAAATGTTTCAAAGACGTAACGCTGAGTCAAAAAAGTTCCGCAGCAAAACTAGGGAAACTGTGGTTAGGGAAAGGACAACCGATAACAGTCAGAAAACGGACAATGACAACCAAATCCAGTAGAAAAAATAGGATGTAAAATCTATATAGTAATCTGTTCGGTAAATGTAAACCTATTTCAGTATAAGACACTGTTCCGCTCTCCACAGGCTTCGTGCCATGTTCGGGGAAGATTTGCACTGACTCCGTGTTTTGTCCGTGTTGAGTCCGTGTTCCGTCCGACCCCGACATGGAGACAGAACCCGCTTACGATGGACACACCTTGCTCACAGGGCGAACCTAAGACCTAGTTAAGCCAATTCAGGACCCATTAAGAGTCGAACGCGAGCTCAACAGCAGCTCAACCGCTTGCCCCCAGAAATATCGAAGTATTGCCGAAAGACACCAGACACTCGGACTAGCGTAGGATACATAAGCCTAAAAACTTTTCATTCGCTTCCCATATCCCGGCTATCCTTCGTCTTACTTTGATTTATCTTATTTTTATACACAATTGTGTCGTATTTCAACATCTTGTAGTAAACAGCCCAATGTTTTAAATGAAGGTAGCAGCAAAATTGAACTATCTAGTGCTTTGAGGACTTCGATGAATTCAAATATTCAAAACATCATAGCCTTAAAAAGTACAAGCAATAACTTATCTACAATAGATCTAGCTATACAAGCGAATAAAAATATCTCTATACAACAAGATAGAATCAATCTTTTAGAAGAAATATCAACAAAAACAAATAGTACTGATATTATCAATATTCTTTCTCAAAATAATGTGATAAACGAGAAGGAAAAAGAAATATTTATTAATTTATCCAATGAACTTTATTATTCTGCGGCTCCACAACAAACACTCAATAAATACAGTGGTATTTTAAAAGAGAACGGAATATACAGTAAATACGAAAGTGTATTTTTAGCATTAACATATACTGCAGAAGTTCACCCAGAATTTTTATCTTTAAGAGAAAAAATATATTTGTTAAATCAGCATCAAATAACAAATTGACAAAAAGCTTTTTATCATCATGTGCTGGTGCATCTGTTGGCCTTGCCTTAGCTTTTGTTGGATTAGCTGCTAGTGGAGCTTCTGTCGTTGGAGCTGGTAGGTGCTGTAGGATTTATATATGCAAGCGCTCAATGGGGAGAAGCTTGTCGATAAATTATAACGATATGTTCAAAATAAATAAAAAGGTAATCTTTATCGCTTTTGTAGTATGCCTGTTTTTTTTAGGTTTAGGGGTCAATGATATAACTCATATCTATAGAGACACTCATCAATTGAAATTTGCTGATTTATCACCACTTATACCATACGTCATTTCAGGCTCAATTTTTTTCTATATTTTTTATATAAAGAAAGATAGGACAACTACCTCAGAAAATTAGTAGCTAAGGAAACCTTTTTTTCTAGTTACTAATTTCTTTCTATTACCTCATCTATTAGAACTTTTGAAGTTGCTTTTCATTCGCTACCCATCCCCAGCTAGCCTTCGTCTTGCATTGAAGGGGGATTGGAAAAAGGATAAAAAGGGGATTTCAGAAAAAAAGGAGTGCCGGAAAAGCTCCAAGATAAAAATTATCTCAAAAACACACAGGAAATCCTGCCAATCAAATCCATTGACTAAATCCCAACCGACCATAGATAATGGCTAATTATGAAGATAAAAACGCATTTATACATTTTTTTATGTAGATTTATCTTCTTAAAATAACCACCAGAGCGATGAGCAGAACTACCCTGAAAGATATAGCGTTGGCACTCAATATTTCTGTTTCGACGGTTTCCAAAGCATTATCAGACAGCTACGAAATAAGTGAAGCGACTAAAAAGATGGTTCAGGAATATGCCAAAAAGCATAATTTCCACCCAAATAAGTTGGCACGGAGCTTAAAAATAGGAAAATCCAATACAATAGGGGTTATTGTATCCAACATTAGCAATACATTCGTTTCACAAATCCTCGATGGAATTCAAATAGTCTCTCAACAGACGGTCTATGACGTTATTTTCATGCAAAGCCGGGAAGACGAACGGATCGAAAAAAATTGTATTGACGTCTTACGCATGCGCGGTATTGATGGCTTAATGATATCTCCGGTTTCTTCCGATTCAAATATTGAAGAGCTAAAAGCATTGATAAAATCGCAGATCCCCGTCGTTATCTTTGATCGTATCAATCACCAGCTCGACACATTCAAGGTTGGTGTCAATAATTTCCAGGGTTCATATAATGCCACAAAGCATCTCATCGAACAAGGTAAAAAGAATATTTTGCATATCACCGGAAAGAACTTAGGTGTGGCAGCCGAACGATTAAATGGCTTCAAATCTGCTTTATCAGATGCGGGGATTCCTTTTGATACTAGACATTATATCGAATGTAGTTTTAATAATACCACCGATATAGACGAAACAATTCGGGAGATTTTGCGCAAAGAATATCTTGAACATAAAAGTATAGATGCAATTTTCGGTGCTACGGATGTTATTACAACCCGAACACTAGGTATTTTGGCTGAGCTTCAGATTCAAGTCCCTTCCGAGGTCGCGGTTATTGGTTTTTCAAACACACAGATAGCAGCTTCCTTAAATCCGGCACTATCCACAATTGTACAACCGGCAACAGAAATTGGGGAACTGGCGACAAATAAATTAATCGCCACCATTAACCAAACAAGACCAATACATGAATTTGAAACGATTGAGCTTCCAACACAGCTCATCATTCGCAAATCTTCCTTATAATTCTTTTGATTATAGTCTCGCCGACATACTTAAAACAAAACAGTCGGGAAATAAGACGTTAGCGCTCTTATTTCCCGACTGTCTTTATGCTAGACCACTATTACAGGTCATAATCTCTAATCTTCGCCTGAATGATTGGTATCATTCACCAACAATACCATACTCTAGGCCCCGTAATTCCGCAAGCCCTCTCAATCTTCCAATGGCAGAATACCCTGGATTTGTTACTTTATTCAGATCATCCAGCATCTGATGACCGTGATCTGGTCTGAATGGGATCGCTGTAGATCTCAATTGATTTTCAGCAACCAGAATTTTCATGATTTTATACATATTGACATCCCCATCCAAATGGTCTGCCTCATAAAAGCTTCCGATCGCATCTTTCCTCACATTCCGTAAGTGAACAAAGTTTACCCGCCCTTTAATATTTTCTAAGATAGCCGGCAGATCGTTTGTCTGACTGGCCCCCAAGGATCCTGTACAAAAGCAGACACCATTAAATCGTTGTGGAACCGCATTTAAAAAATAATCGAAATCCGCACCATTACTGGCGATGCGGGGCAAACCTAAAATAGGATACGGTGGATCATCGGGATGAATAGTCATACATATACCGTTATCCTCACAAGTTGCCGCAATTCCCTGAAGGAAATAAACCAAATTATCGCGTAAACCATCTTTCCCAATATGTTTATAGGTATCAATGCTCGCTTTTAACGCTTCCAATTCCACATTCTTCTCTCCGGGGATCCCCATTAAGACAACATTTGCCAATTCTTCTTTTTGCTGTTCGGAAATTTCATCAAATCGTAAAGTCGCCCGTTTAACAACATCCGCTGGATACGCTGTCTGTGCTTCATCACGTTTCAATATAAAAATATCAAAAAGTGCCAGATCAATCCAGTCAAAATACAATGCTTTTGAACCATCCGCCATGGTTAAATCCAATTGTGTACGTGTCCAGTCCAGCACCGGCATAAAATTATAACAAATTGTTTTGATGCCGCATTGTGCGAGATTGGTTAAAGTCTCATTATATTTCTGGAGGTATTCATCGACCCTAGCACCTTTTGTCTTAATCTCCTCATGTACTGTCACACTTTCCACAACAGACCAGGTAAGACCAGCATCTTCTATAATGCGTTTTCTTTCTTGAATATCGGCAAGGGGCCATACCTCACCGTGTGGAATATGATGTAATGCCGTAACAATACCAGTCGCTCCAGCCTGTTTGATATCTTGTAAAGATACCGGGTCATTGGGACCATACCAACGCCAGGTTTGTTCTAATTTTCTCATCTTAAAGTTTAATTAAACGCCACACCATGCATTAAAACCACCATCGACAAAAACCGTCTCCCCTGTCACAAAGGCCGATGCATCACTCAATAGATAGATTAAAGTTCCTTTTAACTCACGAGGGTCGCCCAAACGGTTATAGGGAGTTCCGTTAAGAATACGTTTGGTACGGTCGCTATACGTACCGTCTGGATTGATCAATAAGTTTTTGTTCTGCTTGGTTAAGAATACGCCGGGAGCGATTGCATTGACACGAACTTGATCGCCATAACGCTGAGCGAGCTCGGTGGCCATCCATTTTGTATACCCATCGATACCGTGTTTTGCAACAGTATAGCCCAAAACACGTGTAAAAGGACGACTGGCTGTAAGAGAAGATATATTGATGATGACGCCTTTTCCGCTTTCAGCAATCACACGACCAATAATATGCGTAGGAATCATTGTACCATACAAATTAAGCTCTATTGCTTTAATGGTATCCTGAATATTGCTCGCAAATAAATCTTGATCGGCACCAATTGTTGCACCTGGAATGTTGCCTCCAACGGCGTTTACTAAAGCGTCTATCCTACCCCACTTTTGCAAAACTTCATCTTTCGCCCGAGTGACATCCTGTTCGTTCATGATGTCAACTTCAACAAATATAGCTTCGCCACCAACAGACTCTACCTGCTGAACACGCTCCGCTCCGATTTGTCCATTACGTCCAAGTACTGCGACTTTGGCTTCTGCCTCGGCCAAAGCCTCAACAAATGCTTCGCCTAAAATCCCTGTACCTCCCGTAATTACAACTACCTTATCTTTTAATGAAAATGGATTATTATGCATGTATTTTTATTTCAAATTGGTATTTACCCCCAATTTTATTGATAATAACCTTAATTACAAAAAAAAGTAATTGATTTAATTACGATAACGTTTTAGTTACGTCACCTTCTTTATCTTCCTCTTCTGTCGTTTCATCATCAAACAGAATCCGTATAGAAGGTGTATAGGTATCATTATGCTGACCGGTTTTATTTGCCCAGAAAAAAGCACATAGGAAAACCAAAGCCAACAAAACACTACAACCGATCAAAATATACATTATTTCCATAACAACTAGAGTTTACGACGTTTGGCATACCACCTCGTCATGAGACTTGTAAAGGAGATGATCGTTACCGTACTTATTGGCATTAGAATCGCGGCAAATAACGGCGACATAATACCTTGCACGGCAAAGCTCAATCCAATTACATTATATAAAAGAGATATACCAAAGCTCATATGTATTACTTTCACCGCATCTTTGCTAAAAGCAAAGAAATCCGGCATTTTTGAAAATGACTCCCCATCCAGTATCGCATCGCAGCCGGGAGAGAAGTTATTGATATCATCACTCACGGCGATACCCAAATCTGCTTTACGCAATGCCCCCGCATCATTAAGGCCATCACCAATCATGCAGACATGCTTTCCTGCTACCTGAAAATTTTGAATGGTTTCCAGTTTTTCCATTGGTGATTGATTAAAAAGCAAACTTGCATTCGAGGGAAAAATTAACTGGAGTGCATCCAGACGTCTATCGTTATCCCCTGAGATTAAATGAAGGTCGTATTCGACTTTAAAATCTTCAATCAAAGCCGAAAGGCCATCCCGCCAGGATTGCTCCATGGTAAAATATCCTTTTAACTCCTCACCTATACGAATAAAAACCACAGAACCATCTGTTTTAATATTACCGATATTCAAAAAGTTAGCACTACCGATTTTAATTTCCTTGCCACTTACATTAGCCTGCATCCCCTTTCCCGGAAATTCCTTAAAATCCTGTATCGAAATAGCAGAAGAGACATTCAGCCACTTGACGATTTCACGGCTCAATGGATGGCTAGAGTTTCTACATACCGCATTCAGTAGCTTTTTGTCAACTGCTGAAAGGCTACCTTCAAAATAAATTGAGGTTGCTTTAGGCGACGATATTGTGCCAGTTTTATCGAACACCAAGGTATCAATCCTTGCCATCTGCTCAATAGCAGCCGTATTTTTCACATAGAACTTATTTCGATCAAAAATACTTAGCGCTGCAGAAAGGGTAAATGGAGAGCTCAACGCCAACGCACATGGACATGCGATAATTAATACCGCCGTAAAAGCTCCCCAAGCCCGGCTTGCACTCCCATCAACGGCCCAAAACAAGGCCGCCAATAGTGCAATAGCCAATAAAACAACAGTAAAATATTTACTTATAAAGTTGACAAAAGTCTGAAAATGTTTGTCATAATCTTTATAATTCTCATTATTCCATAATTTGGTCAAATAGGACTGTGAAATCGGTTTGACCACTTCAAGTTCTATCGCTTCCCCCGTCTGGCGTCCGCCGGCATAGATAATTTCGCCTAAGGTCTTACTGACCGGACTTGATTCACCCGTTACAAAGCTAAAATCTATCGCAGCATCACCTTTTAAAAGCATAGCATCGGCAGGTATAATTTCATTGTTCCGAACCAAGATACGGTCACCTATATGAACGTCAGCTAATTGTACAGGTTTATCCCCCGATTCGGTCAATACTGTTACAGCCACCGGAAAATAACTCCGGTAATCCCGTTCAAATGAGATATGATAATAGGTACGTTGTTGTACCCATTTTCCGATCAATATAAAAAACACAAGACTACAGAGTGTATCCGTAAAACCAGCTCCTGTCTGTGTGATCACCTCAAACGCGGAACGCAAAAATAACACGAGGATTCCCAGGGCTAATGGAACATCCAAATTCAACCGCTTTTGTTTCAGACTCCGATAGGCCGATTTAAAATAATCCGACGCACAATACAATAAAACAGGGAGACCAAAGGCAAGGTTTATATAACCAAAGAAATTGGCATATTCCTTTTCAAAACTCCCCATTCCAAAATAATCAGGAAAACTGAATAACATAGAATTTCCAAAACAGAAACCGGCAACAGCAATTTTTGCAACCAAAGGATTCAGATTATTTCTATTCCCTTCCTTTACAACATCCTGCAAAGTGATTTTAGGGTCATAACCGATATTGACCAAAAGATAAACCAGGTCTTTCAATGGCAGCTCATTGTGATTGAATGTAATGCTCGCCTGTTTCTTCATAAAGTCCACGCGCGACTGCAGTACATTGGGATTGAGTTTATATAAATTTTCCAGCAACCAGATACAAGAGCTACAGTGAATAGCCGGAATATAAAAGGTGATGATGGTCATCTTATCATCTTTATAATCCACTAATTTATCGGCAATCTGTGGTTCATCCAGATAAGAAAAATCTTCTTGCTTGGATTTATTCGATTTACCCGGGTGCTGATTATAGCGATAATATTGCTGCATACCACTATCGTTCAGTACTTGGTAAACGGTCTGACAGCCCAGACAGCAAAAATCGTGATGATCGAGCTGATAACCCGTTTCCTCAATTTTATCGCCGCAATGGAAACATTTTTCTGCGAGTTGTATTTCATCCCTTAGCTCTGCCATACCTTCGTTCTAAATTGCCTGACTAAATAATTGATTTTGTGCTTTTGAACGCAATAATCGCTGATCAAAGGCCATACAGATATTTCTTAAAAAAGAGCGTCCAATAGCAGTACATTGAATTAGATCGCCGGATATGGAGACTAAACCATCTGCAACAAGTTCAGACAATTCGTCGATAATCTGCTCATTCAGCGGCGCACCTGTCGGCAACTGCACTTTGCCTTTACACATCATATCGAGGATATAACGCCTTACAAGAAGATCCTCCTCGTTGAGTATATGTCCTTTTACAACGGGCAATACCCCTGCATCAATAAGTTTATGGTATTCTTCTACGGTCTTCACATTTTGAGCAAAAGCCCCCCAGGCATCGCTGATCGAAGAGACTCCGATACCGATTAACAAGGGACTAAATCGATCGGCATACCCCATAAAATTGCGATGTAATCTTTCTTGTTGAAAAGCCACAAATAACTCGTCCTCTCTTTTCGCAAAATGATCCATACCGACATCTTCATAGCCATGGGCCAAAATCATTTTTTTCCCAAGGTTATATAAGGCGAGTTTGGCTGCGCCATGAGGTAGATCTGCTTCAGTATAATGCCGTTGACCGGGTTTTATCCAAGGCACGTGGGCATAGCTATAGAAAGAGATCCGGTCTGGACCGAGCAGCATCGCTTTTTGGATCGTATCTTCCACCGTAGCCAATGTTTGCTTAGGCAATCCATAGATCAAATCGAAGTTGATCGACTCAAATCCAATTTTCCGCGCATTCAGCATCACTTCTTTCACTTCCGCCGATGATTGATGTCGGTTGATCACAAACTGCACAAGTGGATCAAAATCCTGTATTCCCAGGCTCAAGCGCCGAAACCCCAAGTCAAATAAGGTTTCTAAATGTGTGACGGTTGTATTAGCAGGGTGAGCTTCAAAAGAGAATGAACGATCAGGAGCCAGGTCTGCGTGTTTAAGGATCCCCTCAATCAGTACTTTCAAATTATCCGGATGGAAAAAGGTCGGAGTACCACCACCCAAATGTATTTCTGCCAATAACGGTCTTTCTCCCTTAAATAAAGCGACATACATTTCCCATTCTTTCAAAAGAGAGGCAATATAAGGTTCTTCAACGCGATGGTTTTTTGTAATGCGCGTATTGCAGCCACAATAAGTACAGAGGCTTTCACAAAAAGGAAGGTGTATATATAAGCTGATACCTTTTTCTTTCGACTGCTGGAAAGTTTGGTAGACTTGATTAGTCCAAGCCGCCCGAGAAAATGCTTCATTATCCCAAAAGGGAACAGTAGGATAGCTTGTATAGCGCGGTGCGGCAACATTATATTTTTGCACCAATTCTTCCATTGTAACCTGCGATGTAATCATTTTATTTTATTTTTTTAGCACAGTCGTTTAGACAACAACAGGCTTTACCAACACATTTTTCTAATCCCCATAAGTTGAGATTCCGGACGGTCTGCTCTGCCAGTCCTTTTGGACTCTGATCTTCAAATGGCGCATTGGCAATCTGAATATTCAGATCTCCAGCCTTTACCAGATCGATATGAGCAGTATCCTTACTGCGGGTCATAATCTTATTGATCCCTAACCCTTTTAAATTAAGTAGCATGCTCTCGTCCAAAATATCGCTCACGGAAATAACTACCGCATCTTTTCCACGCGCATAATTCTGTGTCTCCGCATTTAATCCATTTGAAATCAAAGTCAAATCATGTTGTTTGGCATTTGCCAATGCCCAAAACTCTTTTTCAAATGACCTTACATTATATACTACTACTTTCATTCTGATTCTACAATCACCAATTAAGGTTTATCCTAAGAACAAAAGTAAATCATGCATATGGGCAAAAAGATGATATAGCACCACACCTTAAAATGATATTTATCACAATTCACAAAAACTTGCATGATTTCGCTAACACCAACAGCTGTAAAAGTCAACCGAAAGCTATTATATGGCCAATAATCGCGTACTATACGTTCATTGAAACCAATGAAACCAAACTAGTTCAATAAAACGGCATAGCGAACTCGCATTGATACTTTAATGAAAAGACACAAATCAGTAAACATAGGCTATCAGAAAAAAAGCGTGTTCAGAAAAACTGAACACGCCTTTTTAGTAAATTGATTTTTAAATCTTAGCTGCTGATCGCTACTGCTTCACATCCCGCAGGTTCTTGATAGAATTGATGTATATCTTCCCTTTTTCTTTCGAAATCAGTTTTTCTTCTTTAAAGTCGGAGAGCATACGGGAAACAGTTTCATTGGCTGTACCTGCAATTGAAGCTAGGCCGTCTCGTGTCACATCAATTGAGCATGCATCAGCCTCATTGATATTGACTCCACTTTTTTCAGCAACGCTAATCAAGGCATTGGCGACACGCTTACGGACAGAATGATAGGCAAAACCCAGCAATTGCTCTTCTTTTTCACGTAAGTCGACAGAAAGGAGCTTAATAAATTTACTGGCTATTGCAGGTTTTTTCCATAACAGCTCCAAAAAACTGTCCTTTGGAATCAACACAATTTCACTTTGTTCAACAGCTTCGGCGTAGTCTTCATAATTATCATTCAACAAAATCGAAGCATAACCAAAGTAATTGCCTTCAATAAAAATACCTGTAGACAGCTCACGTCCATCTTTATAGGACTTAAAGCTGCGCACCTGACCAGATTTCACAAAATAGACGTACGTTGGCGAATCATCTTTTTCATAAATAGACTGTTTTTTCTTCACTGTTTTCACCCGTGAATTGGCAATTAGCTCTTTTAGCAACAATACCTGCTCTTCGGCGCTCAAACTCAAATCTTCTTCCTGAGGAATATCTGCTGCAAGCTGCTCATGTCTTTTGAGGCGAACATCTATTGCATTCATCAATTCGACATCATCAAAAGGTTTCGTCAAATAATCATCCGCCCCCATTTCCATCGCTTTGCGCATATCTGCGCGTTCCGCTTTGGCAGTCAGAAAAATGAACGGAATTTTGGTTGTACTTTCAATTTTGCTCAACATAAATAAGACCCCGTAACCATCCAATTCAGGCATCATGATATCACAGAGAATCAAATCAGGAATATGTCTTGTCGCCAGGTCGACGCCAACGCGCCCATTTTCGGCTGTAATGACATCATACCTTCCTGTCAACTCCAATATTTCGGTAGTCCCTTCTCGGATATCGATATTATCTTCAATAATTAGAATTGTCTTTTTATTTCTCATCTGCAATTATTTATTCAGTTATGCGAATCTGCAAGTTCACCTTTATTTAAAGCTTACTCTGAATGAAGTTCCTTTGTGTACTTCCGATTCAAATTCCATCTGCCCCGCCATCAATTCGATGTATCGTTTTACAATATTCAAACCTAATCCTGTACCAGGGATATTACCTGTATTATGTGCTCTAAAAAAAGGCTCAAACAAATGTACCTGATCTTCCTCGGGTATACCAATACCATTGTCTTTCACGGATATTAAGCAGCCTTCGTCGTCGATACAGGTTGTGAATTCGATCAAGGTATCTTCTCCGGAATATTTGATCGCGTTGGAGATTAAGTTGACCAAAGCATTTTTCAACAAATTTGGATCTAGGGTGAAATGCCCAATTTCTCCGGTGTGTTGGTATACAATATGCTGATTTTTCTTACAGATCAATTGCATTTCTTCGGTGATCTCTTCTGCCAACTCAACGAGATTGATGTATTGCTTATTCATCACAACAATACCCGCTTCCAATTTTTCAAGTGACAGAAAGTCGTTCAGGATACTTGTGAGCAATTGAACTGCACTTTTAATTTTGTTGGTGTGTTTAATGATATTAGCCTTATCATCCGGTCGTTCGGAATACTTTTCAATCAGAGAAGCTGAAAGCTGAACCGAGCTTAAAGGTGTCCGGAACTCATGCGAGGCCATGGACACAAACCGTGATTTCAGCTGGTTAAGTTCAATTTCTTTTTCCAAAGACTTTGAGACTTCTGCTTTAGCTTTTTCAAGTTCAGATACCAGCGAGATCAGGTCGCGTGTACGCTCACTTACTTTATGTTCAAGTTCGGCTGAATGTTGCTTGAGCATATCCTCGGCAGCTTTCTCACGCGATAAATCGTGAATAAAGCCGGTAAAGATATTCTTATCTTTTAACCAAACCTCACTGACTGCCAAGCGGAATGGAAATGTTTCTCCATTTTTCTTTAAGCCCATCACTTCACGGCCGATTCCGATAATTTTCTTGTGACCTGTGGTTTGGTAATTATGCAGATAACCATCGTGATTACCACGATCAGGTTCAGGCATTAACATGGAGATATTGTGTCCGATCACTTCTTCAGCCTGATAACCGAACAATTCCAAGGCAGCAGGGTTAATGCTTTCCACATTCCCCCTGTTGTCTATGGTAATTATTCCATCAATAGCGTGATCTATTATAGCAGCTAAAAGCCTTCCACCGTCCATGATCGTTGCTTATTTTACCAGTTTCTTGTATTTAATACGGTGCGGTGTTACGTCACCAACGCGTTTTTTACGGTTTTCTTCATATTCAGTGTAGTTACCTTCAAAGAAATAAACCTGTGAATCCCCTTCAAAAGCAAGGATATGGGTACAGATACGATCCAGGAACCATCTATCGTGGGAGATCACAACGGCACAACCACCGAAATTCTCCAAGCCTTCTTCCAGTGCCCGTAAGGTATTTACATCAATATCATTGGTCGGCTCATCGAGTAAGAGCACATTTGAGCCTTCTTTGAGTGTAATAGCCAAGTGAACACGGTTACGTTCTCCACCGGAAAGTACACCTACTTTCTTTTGTTGATCAGCACCGTTAAAATTAAATTTGGAAACGTAAGCTCTTGAGTTTACCGAGCGGTTACCCAGCATCATATTGTCGCTGCCACCCGTAATATTTTCCCAAACCGATTTTTCAGGATCGAGGTCGTGGTGCATTTGGTCTACGTAACCCAATTTTACTGTTTCTCCGACCTTGAACGAACCCGTGTCAGGTGTTTCCTGACCTGTAATCAGACGGAATAAGGTTGTTTTACCCGCACCGTTGGGTCCAATAATCCCTACAATACCCGCAGGCGGCAACATGAAACTCAAATTTTCAAACAAGATACGATCGCCATACGCTTTGGAAATATTAGTTGCCTCAATGACCGAATTACCTAAACGTGGTCCCGGAGGAATAAACAATTCCAATTTTTCTTCACGTTCTTTCGTTTCCTCAGAAGCTAATTTTTCATAGTTATGCAAACGAGCTTTCGATTTGGCGTGGCGTGCTTTCGGTGCCATACGCACCCATTCCAGCTCACGTTCCAAGGTTTTTTGACGTTTGGTTTCCTGTTTTTCTTCCTGTGCCAAGCGTTTTGCTTTTTGATCTAACCAAGAAGAATAATTTCCTTTCCAAGGAATACCCTCACCGCGATCCAATTCAAGAATCCATCCGGCTACATTATCCAAGAAATAACGGTCGTGGGTAACGGCAATGACCGTTCCTTTATATTGTTTTAAATGTTGTTCTAACCAATCAATCGACTCGGCGTCCAAGTGGTTGGTCGGCTCATCTAGGAGTAATACATCAGGTTCCTGCAACAATAAGCGACATAATGCTACACGTCTGCGCTCACCACCTGACAAATTGACAATCTTCGCATCTGGTTCGGGGCAACGTAAAGCATCCATTGCTCTTTCCAATTTCGAATCGATTTCCCAAGCGTTAGTGGCATCAATGATATCCTGAAGTTCCCCTTGTCTAGCCAACAATTTGTCCATCTCATCGGCATTTTCATACACCTCTGGCAAGCCAAATTTTTCGTTGATTTCTTCGTATTCCTGTAAGATGGCTGTAATTTCAGCGACACCTTCCTGAACGACTTCAAGAACAGTCTTTTCAAGATCCAATTGAGGTTCTTGTGCTAAATAACCCACAGAGTAACCTGGGGAGAACACCACCTCGCCTTGGTAGGATTTATCCAATCCAGCGATAATTTTTAATAGGGAAGATTTACCTGATCCGTTTAAACCGATCACACCGATCTTCGCACTATAGAAAAAAGATAAATAGATATTTTTTAACACTTGTTTTTGAGGCGGATAGATTTTGTTGACACCCGCCATCGAAAAAATGATCTTCTCGTCTGACATAAAATTTAAAAAAATTCGAAAACTCTTATTATATTAACATACAAATGTAATCTTTTATACTGACATTTTGGACGTATAACGGTCATGGCTTAATTGTTGATGACATTATTTAAAATAATTTTAAGGTTTGAAATGCAGAATTTACTACATTTATATATCCTTAATATAAAACAGAAAGGTATTCAATGGAAGCAAAATTTTCACCGCGCGTAAAGGATGTCATATCGTACAGTAGAGAGGAAGCTTTGAGATTGCGTCACGATTATATAGGAACGGAGCATTTATTGCTCGGATTAATTCGTGAAGGCGATGGTATGGCGATAAAGATCCTTAAAAACATAGGCATTGACACGACAGCACTACGTCAATCTGTGGAGGACGCAGTGAAGGGGGCATCGGTTTCACGCGCTCCTATTGGCAATATGCCATTAACAAAACAGGCTGAAAAAGTTTTGAAGATCACTTATTTGGAAGCTAAAATATTCAAATCGGACATCATCGGAACGGAGCATCTATTATTGGCTATCTTACGAGATGAAGATAATATTGCGTCTCAGATTTTACAACAATACAATGTGACTTACGACATCTTCAAATCTGAAGTTGAGCAAAATAGAACGACCATCAAGGATGAGGCTCCGGGCTCTCCTACCGGCGACGATGATTTTGCTGAGGATGATCAATATATCCAACCTAAAAAAGTTTCGGATATCAAATCCAAAACTCCGGTATTGGACAACTTTGGCCGTGATTTGACCAAAGCTGCCGAAGAGGGTAAATTGGATCCTATTGTGGGTCGCGAGAAAGAAATTGAGCGTGTATCTCAAATTTTATCCCGACGCAAGAAGAACAATCCTTTGTTGATCGGTGAACCGGGAGTTGGTAAATCAGCTATTGCGGAGGGACTTGCTCTTCGTATTGTCCAACGCAAGGTCTCACGTGTACTATTCAATAAGCGTGTAGTCACATTGGATCTGGCTTCATTGGTTGCCGGGACGAAATATCGCGGTCAATTTGAAGAACGTATGAAAGCGGTCATGAATGAGCTGGAGAAATCACCGGATGTCATCTTATTTATCGATGAGATTCACACAATCGTTGGTGCAGGTGGCGCTTCAGGATCGTTAGATGCTTCCAATATGTTCAAACCAGCCTTGGCAAGAGGAGAAATCCAATGTATTGGTGCAACCACATTGGACGAATATCGTCAATACATTGAAAAAGATGGTGCTTTGGACCGTCGTTTCCAACGTGTAACGATTGAGCCGGCAACACATGATGAAACGGTTGAGATATTGAATCGTATCAAGGAGAAATATGAGGATCACCACAATGTGACCTACACTCCCGAAGCGATTGAAGCCTGTGTGTCGTTAACAACACGTTATATTACAGACAGATTCTTACCAGATAAGGCTATTGATGCTTTGGATGAGGCAGGCTCTCGCGTGCACTTAAACAATATTCATGTACCGCAGTCCATTATTGACATTGAAAATAAAATTGAAGAGGTCAAATTGGAAAAGAACAAAGTCGTTCGTAGTCAAAAATACGAAGAGGCTGCCAAATTGCGTGATACGGAGAAAAAATTGATCGAAGAGCTCGAGAAAGAAAAAATCGCTTGGGAAGAAGAGACGAAGTCTAAACGCTATACTGTTTCAGAAGAAAATGTTGCTGAAGTAGTGGCCATGATGACAGGTATTCCAGTACAACGTGTTAGTCAGACAGACAGTCAAAAGCTGTTGAATATGGCTGAGTTGATGAAGGGAAGAATCATTGGTCAAGATGACGCTGTCGGTAAATTGGTGAAAGCTATTCAACGTACACGTGCGGGCTTGAAGGATCCTAAAAAACCAATCGGGTCATTTATCTTCTTAGGCCCTACTGGGGTTGGTAAAACAGAGTTAGCTAAAGAATTAGCACGATTTATGTTTGATACAGAAGATGCACTGATCCAAATTGACATGAGCGAATACATGGAGAAATTTGCGGTATCTCGCCTTGTTGGAGCGCCTCCAGGATATGTTGGTTATGAAGAAGGTGGTCAATTGACTGAAAAAGTACGTCGTAAACCTTATGCGGTTGTCTTATTGGATGAGATTGAGAAAGCCCACCCGGATGTATTTAATCTCATGTTACAGGTGTTGGACGAAGGCCAGTTGACAGATAGTTTGGGCCGTAAAGTAGATTTCAGAAATACCATAATCATTATGACTTCAAATATTGGGGCACGCCAATTGAAGGAATTTGGTCAGGGTGTTGGTTTCACCACTGCAGCAAAATCACAACAATCTGATGCGCATTCACGTGGAGTTATTGAAACCGCTTTGAAAAGAGCTTTCGCTCCTGAATTTTTGAACCGTATCGATGATGTCATTGTGTTCAACTCATTGACAAAAGAGAATATCTTCAAAATCATTGATATTGAATTAAGGTCATTGTTCAAACGTATCGCTGATTTGGGTTATACCATCAATTTAACGGATGAGGCAAAAGATTTCATCGCAGACAAAGGTTATGACAGTAATTTTGGTGCACGTCCATTAAAACGAGCAATCCAAAAATATCTTGAAGATCCGATTGCAGAAGAGATCCTCAAAGGAAATGTGCAAACAGGTTCAGTTTTGACCGTGAGCATTAATCCTGAAACCAAAGATATTGAGGTTTCTAGCTCAGATTCTAAGTCTTCAAAAGATACAGCTGAGAAGTAAGCTTCAGCTATCTTTAAAAATAATTTCAATAAAATGCACCTTTATGGTGCATTTTTTGTTGTATATGAATTTGGCGTTAAACTTTCGCACTATTTTATCGTCCTTTAATAAAAAAATTATCACAAATAACACGAACAATATGAAAAGACTTTTATTAGCAGCACTAATTGGAACCGCAGCCTTGGTTTCATTTTCTTCTTGTAAGAAAGAGTATGTTACACAAGAAGTGAACGTTTTAGACGGCACAAGTTATGTATTTCCTGTAAAATCAGGGGATTGGGACAGAGAAGGCAATAATACCTATATAAAAGATATCCAAATCTCCGATCTTGATAAACGTTATTATGAAGACGGTCATGTCAGTGTGGCCATCAATGTGGATTCTACACCTGACAGGTATGTAGCGATCCCTTCTGAATTAAAAGGTTACAAGTTTTCGTACAACTACTCCATCGGCGTAATACGCATATACGCTAATGGCCTATCAAGTCCACCCGAAAATATGATTATTAAGGTCGTTCTAACTGACGCTACTATAGGAAACTAATAAAAAACATAAAAATAACAATGCCTCAATAGTTTAATTCCTGTTGAGGCATTTTTTATGTTTAACTATCCTTTCAGCAATAACTCCGCATGTTCCAGTGCTGCATCTGTGGGATTGATACCACTGAGCATCTGAGCGATTTCCTTGACTCTCCCCTCTTGATCTAACCGAACAATGTTAGATATGGTTCGGTTGGCTTTGTCTTCCTTATATACCTTATAATGCGCAGCACCTTTAGCGGCAATTTGCGGTAAATGGGAAATAGCAATGACCTGCATATTCTCAGCAAGACTTTCCATCACCTCTCCTACGCGTAGCGCAACCTCTCCAGAGATTCCTGTATCGATCTCATCAAAAATAATAGTAGGTAATGCAGAAGTTTTAGCAACTAAGGATTTAATGGCCAACATAACACGAGAAAGCTCTCCTCCGGATGCAACCTTATGAATGGATTGCAATGCCTGTCCTTTATTGGCCGAAAATAGAAACTGTATTGAATCCATCCCTGATTCCCGCATATCCCCCTCCTTTAATGGTTCCAGATTAATTTGAAGTCGTGCATTCGGCATACCTACATTTGACAAGGTCGCCTGCACATCCTTTGCGATCATCTCCAGTACCTTTCTCCTGGCTGCTGATAGTTCCTTTGCATTTTTTTTGGCAATGGCTAATTTAGCCACAACCTCTTTCTCCAATCGCTCCAATTGCTCATCCGAAGAATTTATAGCAAACAGTTTGGATTCAAGATCATCACGTAATTTGATCAACTCCTCAACGGAGTCCACATGATGTTTTTTCTGTAAGGAATACAATAAGCTCAAGCGCTCATTGATTTCCAATAAAGTACCTTCGTCGATTTGGGTATCCTCCTCAAGAGAGCTCAGCTCTGCAGCGACATCCTTCAGCTCAATCCATGTACTCTTTATTCGTGCAGCCAAATCTGCAGCCTCAGGCAGAAATGAGGCAATGCCTTCCACCTGGCTCATCGTCTCTTTTAAACGGCTTAAAACTGCCGTATCTTCATTTTCCAATAGATGTGATGCCCCAGTTAGTGCACGCTTGATATCTTCTGCATTTTCCAACTGCCGCTGTTGTACTTCGAGTTGTCCCTGTTCATCTGCTACCAAACGGGCGGCGTCAAGTTCATCAAATTGAAACTGAAAATAGTCTTGTTCTATTGCAGCTTTTTTTACCAGATCTTTAAATTCTTCGAGTTCTTTTTTTGCTTTCTTATAAGCGAAGAAGCTCTCTCGATAGCTTTGCTTCAGTCCGAAAGAGTCCGCTACACTATCCACTACCAAAAACTGAAAATCTTCTGTATTAATCTGCAATGTTGCATGTTGAGAATGCACATCAATCAACTGCTCGCCTAAAGCTTTAAGGATAGCCAGGGTGACGGGAGAATCATTAATAAATGCCCGGGATTTACCATCGGGAGATATCTCTCTTCGAATAATCGTATGGTCCGCGTAATCGAGATCATTTTCCTCAAAAAAACGAAGTAGCTGGTAAGAACCAATTTTAAATTCCCCTTCAATCACACATTTCTTGGTTGGGTCGAAAAAATGCTTGCCCTCTGCTCTATTTCCTAAGATCAACGATAATGCTCCCATGATAATAGATTTACCGGCACCGGTTTCACCGGTAATCATATTCAAACCTTTATCAAATTGGATTTCCAATTCGTTGATGAGCGCATAATTTCTAATATGTAAGGTATCTAGCATATTCTTGAAGGTCTAATTACAGTTTAGAGGAAATACCGTTCCTCAATCGGATCCTATGTTTCATGAACCTTTCTGTAGGTAATTTACCTAAAACTCAGGCGATTTCAATATATTTTATTTAAAAAAACAGCTACTCTGCTTTAATAACATGCCCACTTTTAATATTCTTAGGTACTAAATACTAAAAATAATATCATTTTTCCAAATTAAAAACTACTATTTTTAGTAAACTGATTTTATTTTTGACAAAAGAATGTTCTCATTTAGCACTATTGACATGAATAAATCCCTATTTTTATGGCATGCAAGATTATAGTGCTACGCTTAAAAAATACATGCCTGAAGAAGCTGCGCCGATTATATCCAACTGGATTAATCATACCCGCTGCTTATTTAAGATCTCTCGTTCAAGGAGTACCAAACTAGGAGATTACCGTGCGCCATTTAAAGGAAGCCCACACCGCATCTCAGTCAACCATGACTTAAATTCCTATTCATTTCTGATTACGACGATCCATGAATTTGCCCATTTACAAACCTGGAACAAACACCAGCATCGTGTCAAGCCACATGGTACTGAGTGGAAAAATAATTTCAAGGAACTGATGGAGCCCTTCCTTAAATTGAATATTTTTCCAATCGATATTAGCAGTGCCATTCATCGCTACATGGAAAACCCCGCGGCTTCAAGCTGCACGGACCTTCACCTGTTTCGCACCTTAAAATCATACGATACCGTCAAAACCAGTGCCCTTACGGTGGAATCTTTGGAGGATGGCCATTTCTTTAAAATAAAAAATGGTCGTTCATTTCAACGCATTGAAAAGGTAAGAAAACGCTATAAGTGCATGGAATTGACCAGCAAACGCATGTACCTATTCAATCCAATAGCGGAGGTATTTCTGTTGGAACAATGATTTTTGACAAATACATTCATTATATTTTTATCTTTGCTAACTTAGGAAATAATTAAAGAGAGCTTTTATGTTACACTTACACTCGACTATAGCAATTGTATTATTGCTAGCCCTGGTGATATCGATCGTGATCACCCTATCAAACTACCTAGGCAACAAACCGTACAACCGTAAAATTGCTTTATTGGGTTTTATCGCATCACATATTCAATTATTGGTGGGATTGATTTTATTCTTTTATTTAAAGTACCCATCAATGATCTCTGGCGCCGTAATGAAAGATCCGACATTACGTTTTAAAATCATCGAACACCCTTTGACAATGATCATTGCCATTGTATTGATCACAATTGGTTACTCTAAAGCTAAAAAGATTGAAAATGCCAGAAAAGCAAACCAAACAGTTGTAATTTTCTATATCATCGGTTTGATCTTGATCCTTGCTCGTATTCCTTGGTCTACTTGGTCTCTTTTCGCATAGTCTGCGATAATCATACAAAAAAAGGCTTCACGATCGTGAGGCCTTTTTTTGTACCTTGTAGATCATGGAAGCATAACGGACGGGATCGTCAACGATGAACTGAGTTCGAAAAAAGGATTAAAATAAAAAAGCCCCAGTAAACTGGGGCTTTCAAATATCTTAGTTGACTTTTAATTAGTCACGGTTTTTTCCAAATCCCAAAATTCCGAAAACGGTTTTGAATGCGATAAGTGCACCTACGATCATGGAGATGTTAGCTATCGCGGAAAACAAAAAAGTTTGTTGACCCATTGCCGCACATACATCCGGTACAAAACGGATAAATGTACCTATTAAACCTAAAGCGATCGCTACTACCAATGTTTTGTAGTAATGAGTTTGGTTCGCATTATTATCAGTTGTCTTTGGACCTCTTGGTTGTACAGTTTCTGCCATTTCAATTTCGATTTTATTCGATACAAATGTACAAAATAATCTATGTTAGAAAAATAAAAATGAAAAAAGCGGAAACACAGGCATTTCGTCCCCCAATACTTATAAATTAACTCGGTTTAGCACGTTTAAAATTCCCTTAAATAGCGCCATATAAACACTTGAAAGATCTACTCAGCGTCACTTTTACCTACAAAACTATTCAACTCTTTATTCACCTCATCCAGCAATTGCTGTTCCGTAGGTAGGTAAAGTTCGTATTGACTGGCAACAATCTGTTTTTGGTCTTCAGGAAGAGTAAATTTGACGACCGCATCGTTTTTACTCGCACATAGTAAGATGCCAACCGTCGGATGTTCATGCGGAAGCTTTTCAATACGGTCATAGTAATTAACATACATCTGCAATTGACCAATGTCCTGATGCGTTAATTTATGGGTCTTAATCTCAATGATCACAAAACTTTGCAACAAACGGTTGTAAAAGACCAAATCAACAAAAAACTCATCGCCTTCGATATGAATACGTTTTTGTCTAGCGACAAATGAAAAGCCATTCCCTAATTCTAATAAGAACTCTTGAAGATGGGCAATAATGGCGCCCTCAAGATCTTTCTCATAGTAAGCGCTTTCCCGTTTCAAACCCAAAAATTCCAGCACCATCGGATCTTTGATAATCTCCTTCGCATCGGAAGGCATCTTTTCCTTTTTCGCTACAGCCAATACACTTTCTTTATCGTTGCTAAGCAACAGGCGTTCGTATAAATTACTAAAAACTTGTCTTTCGAGCTGTCGTGATGTCCAGTTATTTTTGATTGTTTCAGCCGTATAGAATTCTCTTTGTTCGTCCAAGTCAAGTCGCATTAACAATCGATATTGTGTCCAGCTCAATTGCGAACGCAGTGCGTTCGCAATTGGAAATACCCGGTAAAACTGCCGGAACAATTCAATTTGCCTTCGCGAGAATCCACTCCCAAATTCAGGTTCCAATGCCTTAGCAAGATATTGGGTCAGATATTTCCCATAATCAGCCCTATCTTTACCTTGCTGTTCCTGCTCAAAAATACGTTTGCCTATGTCCCAGTACATTAATGTGCGTTGATGATCGACAGCACGCACAGCATTTTCCTTGGACTGCACAATAATTGCCTTTATATCGGATACTAAAGTTTGATCGGACAACATAATTGTTTATTTTCTTGGTATTACTTCTGTAAATGAATAATACAAAGATAACTATAAACAATATAAATACTAAATATTTTAGTAAAAAATTCCCTATCACATCAAATTTAATTACCCTCTTCAAGAATTATTAGCTAAAATGATTCTTTTCTATACTTTTAAATTTCAGCTACTTTTTAAAATCAACAGAATAGGAGATACGCGAGAATTTACTTTTATTCTATCATAAAGTTTGGCTAACTTCACTGACAAGAAGAAAAGTAAATGAAAATAGCTGACAATTATTTATCTGGTTTAAAGAAAGCATACTATGACAATGGTAACGAAGAAACCTGGAATCATTTTGAACAGATTAAACATGGTGCAAGCAAAACAGATATTTTTATAAATGCGATAAAGCTAATTTAAAAAATCTATTGGATGGATTAAAACGTATAAAAAACCAATGAATGCCTTTAAATTAAGATATCCTATTATATTGATCCATGGCACCGCAGCTGGAGATCGTAGTTTGTTTTGGGGCAGGATTCCCAAGACTTTCAAAAAAAACAATATTTCATTTTTTTATGGTAAGACCGATGGATGGGGCACCGTTGCTAACAATGCACAGATGCTGAAAAGAAATCTGTCAGATCTTGCAGAAAAAACAGGTGTCACTAAATTTAATCTCATCGCGCATTCTAAAGGTGGGATCGACGCACGCTATTTTATTTCAACGCTAAAAGGCCATCAAATGGTGGCCTCCTTAAGCACAATATCCACGCCACACTTAGGAACACCAATAGCAGATTATTTAATGGAAAAACATCTATCCGGGGATTCTGTTACAAAAAAACTGATCCAACGTATTTCTTTCTTATTTGGAGGGCAATCTCCGGCCCCAATCGAATTAATCCGAGATCTCAGTGTAAAAAAAATGCGTGCTTTCAACCAACTCAACCCCAATATGGACAATGTATTTTATCAGAGCTTTGCTTCGACAATGAATAAGCCACAGGATGATTTATTGTACGCATTGAGTTTTAAATACCTGACGGGACTGGCAGGTAAAAATGATGGGATGGTCCCATTAGAAAGTGCAGTGTGGGGAGCCAACTTTAAACATATACATGCTTCTCAGGGTATCTCGCATGCTGGTATTACCGATATCACCCGTAACAATATTGGGAATGTACATATACCACAAATGTACTTAGACATTATTAGTGGATTAGGAGCTTTAGGATTATAACGATTAACAAATGTATACGCTATACACGCTAATTTTTTTGATATGGTTTGGCATCCCAGGCCTATTCATCTATTTAATGTACTGGATCCTAAAAAAATCTGGCCGTAAAAAGTTGGGAACTATCGTCTCGATTGTTTTAATATTGCCTTTTCTTGTGCTCACGCTATACCTACTATTTGATGATCTATTATTCTCTAAATCTGATGCAAGACAACTACTCAGCGAACACCATATCACGCTAAACGATGATTTTAAAATTATTTCCAATCAAAGTGGTGGCTTAAGAGATTACACACATCAATTTGAACTATCTATTTCCGAAAAAGACAAACAATCTTTTATCGATCAACGAACTTGGAGTGACAAAACGGATGAAAGAATAGAAGTTCATAGCTCTGCGGTAGACAGATATGAAGGTGACACGCTACGCGCCAATTATCATGACAATGATTCCTATACCTATTCCATGTATCGTCCAAATGGCAAAGGCATCACTCCAACATTTATAAGAATCTGTGTATCCAATCATAAAAATACATTGACATACGAAGAGATCTTAGACTAGTTCAACACAGAACAGGTCAAACCTCCTATCGCTTTACTTTTAAATATGTACTCCTATATTTTGTTTCTTCATACTTCGCAGCAAGTAAAGTATGAAGCAACAAACAGGTTAGCCATTCAACATCTTGACGGCAAGTATATGTTTGCATAGCCCTCTTTTTCCCTGATGATTGGTAAACCAATTGCAGGTACATTGCTGCTTGTCGCCCTGTATAATGACGGTATGTTGCACACCTGATCCATCCACTCTAGCTTCAATATAATCCGTTGTATTCTTAACAAATTGTACACCTGCTGTGGCAACGAGTTTCTTTGCATTTTTTAGCCTCGGGTTCAATGCCAAGATACGTTCCATCTTAAACGGTAATCGTCTATAATAGTGCTGATGGCTATGCAGATCATAGCCAAGCAACCCAATAGAAGACAATGATGCTGATAGCGTGTCCATCGTATCAAAGTCGACATCATGCTCAATTGAAAGCATTGTTGGATCAAATAACTCGTTGGATTTAAGTAATCCGTTGACGGCATGAATCCATTCATCCGGAACGGCCTTAATCATATTTTCCAATACATTACCTTCGCCCGAAAATCCGCGATAACCATCTGGTGACAACGCAAGAGTCAGTCTCATTTTACCAAAGTCGGCAACAAAAGCCGCACTTTCACCTCCTTTTTCCTGATAAACAAACAACTTATCTGCGTAGGTCAACAACCCCTCCAGTAAACGCAACCGCTGTATACCACCAATACGCACCGCATCACCTGTACTTATAGGGGAAAACACAAATCGGCTAGCCCTTTTCGTCAGATAAAATTCTCCCTTCACATTCCCTTTCGGAATGCCCTGAAATAATTGGATAAGCTGAATTTTATTTAATTCAAACTGTAACTCCATACCCGCCAAATATAATTGGACCGAAGTCAGTCCTTTGATCCAACGCGGAGGCAAAGTTACTTTCTTTTCGGTCACTTTAGCCTTATCAGTACTAATGGCAACCTCATTGCTTCCTACTCCCAACACCATCTTTTCGGTTTTCTTGACAGCATTTAACGCATTGAGCATCGGCTCATTGAAATCCACATTGGTTGTACCACTCGTAATAAACTCCCCATCAATAGCATCTTCCAATAAATCCAAACGTGCATAAACACCATTACAGGAAGAAAAGCCCTCAAAACGAATCTGATTGGTACCAGCAGAAACGATCGGATCTCGTAAACTCGGAGGTACGGGACCAAAACTTGACCGCACTACTTTCGACAAGGTCAACAAACATTTGGATGTCAGTAAAGGATCCGTCAAACTCCCCCAAAAGAAACAAGGTACATTGGCGATTTCTGCCAATTCCGACTGATGTGCCAATACCAATTGCTGTATGCCCGATTGTTGGGTCAGTTGTGAATTTCTTGCATAGCTAATCGCTAAATCTTGCTCTGCCATATTGTTATTTTCTTATTTTTTTCAAAATGGGTTGTAAACTCTTATATATTTCCAGCTTCTCAAAAACCTGTTGAAGATCATCTATAAAATGATATTGCTCCTTGTTCATCAAATCGTAATAATATTCGACGATTTTCTTAAAATTGGTCGGCATTTTTTCAGCAATGATGTAATGCGCAAAAGCCGCATCCAATAGCTGCAACAAAGCATTGTTATGCTTCGAAGATATATCCCGACATTGCTCCAACACTTCAACACAACGGCCAATCGGACCATACCCATTGCTCAGCAACATTCCCAATTGTTCACCTAATACAGTGGTGTCCAATCTATTTTCGTTAACTGCAGCCAAAATGACTTCAACAGCCATCGCGCGCACCTCCTTCTCTTTATTGAAGAGCGAAGTTGCCAGGTATAGATTGGACTGTTGATCAAAACGGAAAAAATCGTACAACATCTCTTGCAGGTAGGCTGCCGAAGACTTTCCCCCAATATCGCTTTTGCTATTCAGCCCCATCGTTAAAAACATGGAGAGACTTTCCGTATTCTGTGGCATCAAACTGTGCATATAGGGGATATCCGCCCTGTACAAATAATAAGACGATAAGGTATTATTCCCACGGTTGAAAATATCTTTGTGGTACAAAAAGGTCTCCGTTCCCAGCTTGTATGAGGGGAAATGATAGGTCAGCTTATCTCCGTTATATACCTGCTCCGATTTTCTAGTCGTATAGTTATAACCGTTATAATAGGTTGGTTCTATTTTCAATGCCGGACGGAATGGCTGTCCAGCAAAAGGAATATCCGCTAAAGGCCCTTTGGTAAATTCTTCAAAATGGGTATCACGATGATGCGTGCGCGCCACTGTAGCCCATACACCAATCCAATTGACCTGATCGGAATCTTTGGAAGACAATAAATTTTTAAGCCAAGATTGCTGCTGAACCTTCATCGGATCCAAACCTAGGGCATAGCTGATCACATCCTGTACCTGCTGTTCCTTTATTTGTTTTATCAGTACTTCAATTCCTTCTAAATCTTCACGGACAGTACGGCTCAGTGCTATAGACAAATCCAATAAATTGATTCTCACTCCTGCTTCCTGGTAAGCCAAAATACGCTTAACGAGAATGGTCGGTGCGATCCAAAATGGTCGGTGTGTCGGCAGACTCAAAAGTGGCAGGCGGACACCATCAATCCGATAACGCTGCAATAGCTCCAATTGGCTGCCTATGAGACTGACCCATTTCGAGTAATTGTGATACCGATCCTTATCTTTATATACTACCGTAGGTTTATAATACATATTAATAAAGGTCCCTGAGAAATGATTGTACCAGGAAGATTCGCGATAAGCTCCTGTTAGCTGTTTTATATAAGGCTCCAGCTGGATCTGATAGTCCGAGGGAAAAACAGCTGTCTGTTGCACCCAGGCATTCATTAGGATCTCCACCTGAATGGGGTCGGAACCTCCGATTACCTCCCCTACCTTGAAAAATAACTCGTTCCAGGTCTGTGGATAGTCATAAGCTTCGTTCAGGTAACGAACTTCTGTTGGCTGATAAATATATTGCGCTGAAGATTGACCATTCAGCTCTGCGAGGATTTCGGCTTCAGAATATCCATCCTCTTGCAAAAGATGCTTTAGGTCAACAGCCACTGAACCCATCATTTGGGCTTTATATAACTGAAGCTTACCGGAAAGTTCTTCTGAAGGCTCTGTCTGATTTTTTAAGATGAATTTACTTGCTCTTTCCTGTAACTGTAGGTCCGAAATCATAAATAGATCCGCAGCCAGGGAAACAAATCGCTCCCGCCATTCCGGTTTTTGTTTCAATAGCTTATCAAATTGAATCAAAAGAGTTTTAAGACTTGTCTTAATATCACTCCGCATAAAGATAGGTTCGGCCCAATCTAAAAATTCCTGTAACTGGAAATCACGATTCGATAAGAATGGTTTTAGATACTCAACCACAAAATTGATCACAGCACTATGTTCAGCATGCAATAAGGAAAAGAAACGTTGCTGATGTTCAATCACTGTATTCTCGGAAAGCTTCATCCGTTCAATAAGCTTTCTGAAATAGCTTTTTAGATTATTATTCCAATTTTTGGTTTGAGCCTCGAGCGCTCCAGTGATGATGAGTTCCGGATCAATTTTTCCACTTTCCAACAGCGTATCGAACACTTTATCCCATAACAGTTCATTAACCGCGTTCTGATAATTATAATCCCAATACCTGCTATGAATGCCCGTTTCATATTCAAATACCAAAGGAATATCCCGTTGCACCGTCAACTCATCTGTTGTCAGCAACTCAAAAAACTTTTTGGATTCATAATTATTAAACCCAGAAATTGAACTTGCATAAAGCTCCGGTTCAAACTCGACATGTCCCATTCTCTCCAAAAAGCGGAGGTTGTCGTAATTAATCTGCTGCCACTCATTTTTACGAACTAGCTGTAATAAATATCCACCCAACCAATTGGGCTTGGCATAGGCAAGGATCTGTATCACCTCCTTGCTCCGGGCCTGGTTCAAAAGTTCATAAAAAATATCCCAACTACCGGCATCCGAGCCGGAAAATGTAGCGAGCGCCAGTAATTTTACTGTACGCTGTTGCTCCTTCGTACCCCGTGTCCCCCAGTTGTACTGCGTCTTATTTTTAAATTCAGGATCCTTGGAGAGATCACTGTAGTCGACCCAATATCGCTTGGCTACACGAATTTCTTTTTTTAAAATTTCCAGGTTGCCACTGGAATATTCTTCCAGAAAAGGGATGATATCTTCCGTCCTTGCCTCTTTGATAAGCAACTTCAGTGCTGCTACCGCTTCTTCTTTTCGCTGGCTGGCAGCCGTTGGCCGTCGAACAGCGGATCCTTTTTCCTTGCTATCTGCATCTACAGCACCATCTTCAGAATAGCCTTTTTTAGTCTTCTCCGCAATTAGTTTTTCAGCATCCTTTAGACAGGCTTCCTCGGAATCAAAGGTTTTAATTTTACTTTGCCCAGCGGTACCGTTCCGTCCGTAGGTGACTGTATGAGTTGTCCCCGCAGTTTGTATTTCCCAAAATTTATCCGATGTCCCGTCTATGTATTTTAAGTGCTTAAACATTATTTATAACTGTAATATCAATTATTTCGCTTACTGTTTAAATATAACGAAAGTAGCTAAAAAAACGTATATTGACATTAAATCACAGACAGATCATGCGTATATATTTCTTATTCAGTTTTTCACTACTATTAGTTACTTTAACGTCAGAAGCCAAAATTTCAACAGCGGAAGAGTATACCCGAATATGGTCCGATCCCCCTTCTAACAATATGAAAAAGTACATGATTAAAATGGCAATTTCAGATGGGCTAGATAAAAACTCCATAAAAATAGAAACCGATAGCTGGGGAGAAGTTATTCTTTCAGACACATGGAGAAATACCATTAAATTTAGACGAGGTAGCCTGGGTGAATATACAACTGTCAATAAGAGTGGTATTAAACTGACCATAAAAGAAGATTTTTCAGGAAATATTGTCGTAAAAGATGAGGATGGAGATAAAACTACTATCAGAAAAAATAGCAGCGGCGATTTTGATATCCGCGATCTAGACAGAAGTTCATCTACAGTTTTAAAAAATATACACGGTAATTTAGAAATACGTGATGAAAAAGGAAATGTAAAAACTGTATCAAAAAATATTTCTGGAGGTCTCGACATCCGAGATAATCAAGGCAATAGCTCAACGATATCCAAAGATATCTTCGGCAATCTGGAAATTCGAGACAACAAAGGTAATTCAAGCCGGATAACAAAAGATATTCTTGATAATCTCACTATCGAAAATAGTAATGGTCAACGTACCACAGTGAGAACTGATATTCTAGGTGGTAAAACGATAGAAGACAATAGCGGAAATCGAGTTTCAGTTAGAAAGGATATATTTGGAAATTATGAAGCCAGCGATAACAATGGAAACCGGGCGTCGATTAAAAAGGATATCTTTGGAACGGTAATCATTGATGATCCAAAAGGTATTCTAAATGACGCAGTGAAATTGCAATTGATCCAAGAACTTTCAAAGAACTAAATTTTTCTAGAAATTAGTCTATTTTATAAGTGAATAATCCAACGTTACGATGGACCAAAATATTATCGATTTAATTATAGATGAACTAGCAAAAGACACAGATAAAAGCAATTCGTATGCTTTACCCAACGAGGATAACACTTACAATTTACCCATAGAAGAAAATAAAAGGAGGATTAACTGAAGCAGGAGATCGTACCTTCTTCTGATGAATAATGAAAAACCCTCGAGCCTATTTACAAAGGTTTCAACATTCGTATAGTTAAAGATTTTCAAAAGAAAATTAAAATCCCTAAAATTGCAGTCTCATTTCAAGGAAATCGGATTCAGTATATTAATGCTACTGATCTTCCAAACGATATTGACGCTACGGAAATAGGCCCTAAAAAGGGAAATAAGCGAGTTGAATAAAAATAAAACGATGAAAAAGATTATATTTTTTCTATTACTGATACCTTTTTGGGCAGCTGCTCAAGAACAAAATATCCAAAACTTTATCGTAAAAGAAAACCTTTCCAAAAATGGAAAATTGGCTATAGTTGCATTGGATCCATTGGGAAATACCAATGAGACCATCAATGGCAATTACCTATTTACAATAAATGGATTCTCACAAGCATTGCAGTTTCATGAGGGTGTCGCTGTCCCTAATCAGAAAATTGAGTCATCAACATTTGTATTCTTTAGCCATAAGAATCAACAAACTTCCAAAGGTCGCTTATTTTATATCTATAAGAGCGATAGCGGACTCTCTCCTTTTGCCATTAGCGGATTGATGTTTTTGATTATCCCGGCCATTGTATTAGGAATAGCTTACATGTTTAAAAAAGTGATTATGACAGCGATCGCACTGGCTATAGTTTTCTTTTTATTCAACCATTCACAGGGTTTAGACTTGAGTAAAATTTTTGAATCTATATTTTCAAGTCTCAAAAATCTCATCGGTTGACAACACGATCTCTCGGGAAATCCTATCAATTGATGTGATCAAAGTAAATCATAACAAAACGATTGTACATTAGAACGGCATACCGATTCCAAAATTGTATTGAATAAAATTGTATCTGTCGGGTCTATGGGTTTCATAATATTGTGCCTTAAATTCCTTGGAATCAAAGAAGTGCTTGATAACCCATTGATCAGCACCTGAGAATTGTGGATCTTTTAGTTTAAGCCCGGCATCTAAGCGAATCACAAAATAGTCCGAATCGAAACGAAGTCCGAAACCGGTACCGATGGCGACTTGCCCAAGGAATTTATTGAATTTAAACTCTCCACCCGGATTTAGTTCTTCATCCTTCTTCAATCGCCAAACATTTCCCATATCCACAAATGTCGCTCCATTCATCTTTGCGCCCAGGAAGTTATTAAGTAATCTGAATCGATACTCCGCATTCGCTTCCAGCTTAATCTCCCCCAACTGATCCAAATTACGCAGGTTTAAACGCAAATCCTCACTAAGACTCTGCCGGTTATAGGCACCTGGTCCCAGGGTACGCGCCTGCCAAGCGCGTATACCATTCATCCCCCCACTATAAAAGCTCTTTTCAAAAATCAACAGTTTAGAGTTATTACCATAAGGAATCGCTATCCCTGGATTAAAACGGAAGACAAACTGCCTATTTCCACCAAGATTTCGGTATAAACGATAATCAAATTCTGTCTTGGCGTATTGAAGAAAGGGCACACCAAATATTTTTTTCTCACCGTCAGCATTCTTGGGCAATTTTGCCAAGGAGCTAATAAGGTCCAGCACGTTTCCACTCACGTCCAATGTTCCTCTGAAATATTGAAAATCCTCCTTGCTATTCAATTTCTTGCCATTCAGGATAAAGGTATATTGTGTTCCTAAACCAAAATACTGGCGATCGTTGCTACGTACATACAGCTGGTAGCCTTCCTGTACAAGCTTGTTCCGAAAATTGGAATCCAAGCGTCCATCCCGATACTCCAAAACGATAGGCGTAAAACTATGGTACTTATTTTCTGTTTCATACCAAGAGTAATTCAGCGATGTGATAAAATAGCGGTTTGAATAGGTTTTATCTTGATCGAACAACTGCAATGTCATCGAGTAGGTCGTTTTGGGCAAACCAAACTTCCCCCCTGGATTAATATGAAAGGGTACCATCAGACGAGGAATAACCAAATTTACGCCCGCTTGAAAATCGTTATTGAATATTTTACTGGAAAGCCCTCCTGCTAAACGCGGATCAAACAATACGCCATAACGTAATTTCACTTCCAATTGCTCCGAACCACCAAAGATATTACGTTGTGAGAATGTATTTCCAATATTAAATCCGCTCATACCTGAACTAAAAGTATACTCCCCCTCTATCTGGTTTCCCATACGAGGTCTTGGAACGAAATCATAGTGCACATCTAGTTTATTGGAATCTTTTTTGACAAACTGCATTTTGACAGAACGAAAACCATTCATCTCGTACAATCGGTCATAGGATTTATTTTCCTCCCGCAAGGAATAGTACTGACCTGAGCGTAAATACATATAACGTTCCAAAGGTTTCCATCTGAAACTATTCGTTTCATCAATAAATAAAAGGCGTTTTGCAGAATCTAGGATACGACGTGGCTCCTTCTTCGACATTGTTCCATAATTCCTTATCGTCATATAAACACTGTCTATTTGATACTTTTTATGTATCGTAGAGTCAGATGGATTTTCGACATTAATTTTCAAGTCGATCAAAGGTCCATCGATAGTTGAATCGACCCCAGCACGCATATATTGCCTTACATAATCGTAATACCCATTGTTACGCATCGAAACATAAAGTTTCTCCCGCTCATCGAGCAACTTTGCGGCATCGTACTGGGTATTGGATTTTACGGAAGTTTTAGGAAGTACCTCCCGTTCAAATATTGCCTTTATATCTTCATCCTCAAATTTTCGATCTATATTTCTAACTTGATAAGGAACACCTTCATCCACTTTAAAATCGATATGTGCTCGCTTTTTGGAAATTGAAATCGTAGGTTCGACCTTAGCTTTAAAGTAACCTTTTGAAAATAGAAAACGCCGGATTTGATTGGCAGACAAATCTACCATTGCCGAATCCAGCAAGTGAGGTGGTTCGCCGACATTCCTAATTTTCTTGGTTTTATAACGTCCGTTTTTAGTATTGAACGTATTGTAAATAAATAGATTTACCCTTGAATTGGGTCTTATTTGATTGGAAATATACGTTTCGGATGATTCTTTCAATGCAGGGGTGACACCAGAAATCTGTACTTTTGTAACCAGAGCTTGGTCATCGTCAAGATATTTTGAAGACCGGCATGATGCAAAAAATAACACTAAAAGCGTTATACTTGCAAATCCGATAAAACGAGTATACTTAATCATCAATAAAAATGTTGTCAAAAGCGCAAATCAGTCTAATAACGTCTCTACAAAATAAAAAGTATAGAAAACAACACGGCCTGTTTATCGTTGAGGGTATAAAATCCGTGATGGAATTTATTTCATCAAGTTATGAGGTTGAGTCTATTTTCTACACGGACGACGCCAACACAAAAGTGGGTAAAATCTCGCATAATATAAAATCCCATGAACTAACGGAAACTGAATTCCAAAAGATTAGTGCACTGAAATCGCCACAAGGTATACTCGCTTTGGTCAAACTTCCTTTACAACAAAAAATTGTACCAAGTAATTTAAAAAATAAGTTTAGCCTCGTACTCGATGATGTGCAGGATCCAGGCAATCTTGGGACAATTATCCGCACGGCGGAGTGGTTTGGAATCGAACATATTATCTGTTCCATTGGCACTGTAGACGCTTACAATCCTAAAGTAGTGCAAGCAACTATGGGCTCATTGGCAAGACTGCAGATCCACTATACTGATTTAACTGATTTTATTCCGGCTACTGGATTGAAAGTATATGGCGCCCTACTTGATGGTCAATCCATTTATCAGACTGTATGGGCTGATGAGGGGCTAATTGTTATGGGTAACGAAGGAAATGGCATCAGCGACGAAATAATAGCTTTGATCGATCAAGCTGTCACTATACCTCGCCTAGGGCAAGCCGAATCATTGAATGTAGCCGTAGCAACAACGATCTTCTGTAGTGAGATTTCCAGACAAAAACTGACCTAAAACAGATTCTATTTGATGCTTCGCTTAGAGCTTTTGATGTAATCCAATCCTGTTTCCTTCCAAATCTTCAGTTTCTGCCACGGCAAAGCCCAAGTCGGTATGAAAGGTGGCTGGATATAACTCTTTTCCCCCCAACGCTAGCGCTTTCCCGATTGTATCGATCACATTCTCCACATGAAAATAAATCAATACTCCAACTTGTGTGGGTTTATAAATTTCCCCCTTTGCTAAAGCTCCCGTAATTCCCGGAAGCATCTCCTGAAAAGGAAAATAAGCCATTTGATTTCCATCAAACTCCTCCCTTTCAAAGGAAAAGTTAAATGTTTGGCTGTAAAACCGAACCGCTCTTTCCATATCCGTTACAGGAATTTCAAAATATACTCCTGGATTTCTATACCCTTCCATATTTAAACACTGATCTTCATCAAAAATATCAATTTTAATAGAGAAAACGCCCCGTCGCGACATTTTTCTATTCATTCAAAAGTTTCGATTAATTTTTGTCAAAAGAAAAAGCTTAATCGCTCCAAAAACTGTACATTTGAACAGTTCAATTGAAAGACGGATCGATACCGCTATCCATGTTCTTTTTTGAATATTCACACACGCTAAAATTACACCATGCCCGCTGAACAGAAATCCATCTATACGTTACAATTTATTTTACTTTGCTTAAGCTCGCTCCTATTTTCTTCCAGTTTCAATATGATTATCCCAGAACTACCCAATTATCTGAGCAGTTTGGGGGGGGCGGAGTACAAAGGGCTAATCATAGCATTGTTTACGTTGACTGCTGGAATTTCGCGGCCTTTTAGTGGTAAATTGACCGATCGGTGGGGACGTGTACCGGTCATGGCAATTGGATCTATCGTCTGTTTCATCTGTGGTTTTCTTTATCCCATTTTAACATCAGTCGCGGGCTTCCTATTCTTACGATTGATACATGGTTTTTCCACCGGTTTTAAACCTACCTCAACTTCTGCGTATGTCGCCGATCTGGTTCCTCAAAAAAGATGGGGTGAGGCTCTTGGCATGCATGGACTGGCTTTTAGCGTCGGTACAGCTGTTGGCCCAGCAATTGGGAGTGCCATTTTCGAGGCCTTTGGTATCAATGTTATGTTTTATTGTTCTTCTTTCATGGCACTTCTGTCTATTCTTATCGTCATTAACATGAAAGAAACACTGGCGAAAAAAGAAAAATTCAATCTTTCCATGCTCAAAATAAACCGCAAGGATATTATTGAATGGCGTGCCCTTCCAGCTGGAATCGTCACGTTTTTATCTTATACCGCCTATGGGGTCATTTTAACTTTAATTCCCGATTGGAGTGAATACCTGGGACTTAAAAATAAAGGACTATTTTTTCTGGCATTTACAATCGCATCGGTGCTGATACGTTTCGTATCCGGCAAAGTTTCCGACCGTTATGGAAGACCTAAGGTCATTGTTGTCGGATTGGTCATTATTGTTATTGCACTCGTTGCTATCGGTATGGGCAATAGTTTCATTGGAATGATGATCGGCGCAAGCATCTATGGCGTGGGCACAGGTATACTCTCCCCTGCCGTCAATGCCTGGACGATCGACCTTAGCCTACCTGAACATCGGGGCAAGGCAGTAGCAACCATGTATATCTCACTTGAAGCTGGAATAGGGCTTGGCGCACTGCTTGCTGGATTATACTATAGTGATGTTATCCTCCGGATTCCAGTCATTATGTATGCCAATGCGGTAGTTTTGCTACTTGCATTGACCTATATGCTGAGCTGGCAGAGAAAGCACAAAGCCCGCTAGTCTGCGTTCGATTTAAAATATAGCTATTTGATTTTGGGTTTAATTGCATCGTTGATTTCCCGATAGCAGCCTTATTGCTGGGATAATCAAGATAAATATTAAAACGGACACATACGTCTACCAAGAAGGAGCTAATATCAATTTTTATTTAATGTTTAGACAGTGCTTGTTCAGTGCTGATTCAGTCTACACTGAGCAAGCACTGAACAAGCACTGAACAATCACTGAACAAGCATTGTCTAAATAGAGAATCTGAACTCCATTTAATATCCCTTTGTTGCGTCTAAAAATCATAGCTTCCTTGTTCCCTTTCTTCAAAATATTAACCCTACACGCTTATCGGAATAGAATCCACGAACGATATACCTGAACAGGCACCCAAGTAACAGGTTTTAGAAATAGTATGCGATATATTGCATATAAAAGGTAATTTATCTAAGTTTGATTATCATGGTAAGCAATTATTTAAAGCTTCAATACAGATTACTAGCTCGCCATATCAAGGCTACAGGACTACCCGTTCCGATCGCATATCTCCTGTTGTTTGGGTTATGCTATTTGATCTATTACTTTTTGTTTCAATACCCTATTTTTGGCTGTTATGCCGTGATACTAGGCAATTTTCAACTGCTTTTTCTCCTCACTGAAAAAAATAGAAATGATTTTCTCAAAATCACATACAGTAAACGAGATTTTCACAAGATCAGAATAGTAGAGAATGGCCTATTGACGCTGCCGTCCTTCGTCATTCTTTTTCTCCACAGCCAATGGCCCTATGCATTGTTATTAATTACTTTGGCTGTTGTTTTTACATTTTTGACGTTTAGGGCTTTCGGAAAATCTATTCCAACACCTTTCACAAAAAAACCTTTTGAATTTATCATCGGGTTCCGACGGAGCTACTTGCTTTTGCTTGTAGTATATCTGTTGGCTGGAATCGGTTTTTATGTAGCCAATTCCAATCTTGTTTTATTTTGCGTCGTTTGCATTGCGCTCACCTGCGTTTTCTATTATCAATTGCCGGAGCCTATTTTTTACCTCTGGAATCACCATCATACACCAACAGTCTTTCTGATGCGAAAGTTTAAAAGGGGAATTTTACAGTGTCTGCTCTTGGTACTGCCCCTTCTTTTTCTGTATGTTGTCATCTTTCCATCGGATTTATTTAATGCCTGTATTGTATTGGGCGGAATATTACTTTTACTTCCTTTTGCAATCACATTGAAATACGTCGCTTACCCACGGGAGATCAATTTCCCCGAAGGTTTTGCTTTGGCACTTTGTTTTAGCTTTTACCCTTTGATTCTAGCGCTCTTGCCTTTTTATTATATCAAAGCAATCAACAATCTAAAAAATCACTTATGATCGAGCTTACGAATATCAATAAGTCCTTTGGACAGCATCAAGTACTCCACGAGGTTACTTACCTCTTTGATAGCGGAAAAGTATATGGTATCGTCGGTGAAAATGGCGCTGGAAAGACAACGCTGTTTCGTTGTATTGCTGGACTAGAAACCGCTTCGGGAAGTTTAAAATCTGATTTAGAACCGCTGAAAAACAATTTAGGTTACCTCACCTCGGATCCGTATTTCCTTTCAAAGCTCACCGGCGAAGAGTATATTTATCTGCTGACGGATGCACGCGGTAAACAGATCAAAAACCTCAGTGAGAGAAATATTTTCGAGTTGCCCTTAAAGGAGTATGCGAGCGCCTATTCCACGGGAATGAAAAAAAAACTAGCCCTGACAGCTACCTTACTTCAGGACAATAATTATTATATCCTTGACGAACCTTTTAATGGCATCGATCTACAAAGCAGTATTATTCTTACGGAGATTATTCTTCGTTTAAAAGCGATGGGTAAAACGATCCTGATTTCGTCCCATATCTTTTCCACGCTAAAAGATACCTGCGATGAAATCTTGGTACTCGAAACGGGCAGAATTAGTAAATCTGTAAAAAAAGAGCAGTTCGGCGACTTTGAACAGGAAATGAAAGAAAAAATACTACAAAAAGATATCGACAAATTGTGGCTTTAGCATACCGTAACACTTGAGATAAACACTATGGAAAAACACTTACCTATACTGGAAACTGAACGTTTAATTATCCGTCCAATACAGATGGATGATGCAGCTTATTTTTTCGCAATGGATTCACAGCCGGAGGTTCATACCTTTCTGAATAACGAACCTGTTCAATCTATTGAAGAAATGAAAAAAGCCATCGCGCATATTCAGCAACAATATGAAAAATACGGTATAGGCCGTCTAGGGGTCATTGAGAAATCAAGCAATCAATGGATTGGCTGGACGGGATTTAAGTATATTGACGAATTGGAGAACGGACGTATTGGATTTTTAGACCTTGGTTATCGTTTCAGAACGGAATCTTGGGGAAAAGGCTATGCGACAGAAGCCGCACTAGCCTGCATGCAATATTACAGCGAACAGCTGACCCATTTTGAAGTACATGCCATCACGCATACAGCAAACCTGGGATCAAGGCATGTCTTGGAAAAAGTAGGATTTCAGGTAACTGAAGAATTTCATTTCGATCTATGGAATATTCCCTGTTATTGGTATGATCTAGCCATTGACCAATCAACAAACTAATTATATTAGTTTTAAAAACTAATTTTTTTAACTTTTCATAGTTTCACTGGGATAAAACAAAATGGTTTTGTATTTTTACACGTTCGAATAAAATATTATTTCGAACATTTCTGTATTGTACAATTTAATCTATTGCTGAGTAAATGAGTGACGAAACGAACTTCCCAACGGAAGATAATCAAGAAGAGCTGGGATCAGGAAAAACAGAAAACGGAAGTCAAACGATACCTTTATCAGGACTATACGAAAACTGGTTTTTGGACTATGCATCCTATGTCATCTTGGACAGAGCCGTTCCACATATCAATGACGGTTTGAAACCCGTACAACGTCGTATCCTCCATTCCTTGAAGGAAATGGATGATGGACGATATAATAAAGCTGCCAACGTCATTGGTAACACGATGAAATATCACCCACATGGTGATGCTTCTATCGGTGATGCCATGGTACAATTGGGCCAAAAGGATCTCCTGATTGACTGTCAAGGTAACTGGGGCTTCCCAATTACGGGCGACTCTGCTGCTGCTCCACGGTACATCGAGGGAAGATTATCCAAATTTGCAAATGACGTTGTCTTCAATCCCGAAACAACTGATTGGCAATTGAGTTATGATGGACGGAATCGCGAACCTGTCACACTTCCGGTAAAATTCCCATTATTATTGGCTCAAGGTGCCGAAGGTATTGCTGTTGGTTTAGCAACCAAGATTATGCCGCACAATTTCATTGAGTTAATCGACGGATCTATTCAGGTATTAAACGGTGAACGTCCGAATATCTTCCCAGACTTCCCTACGGGTGGTATGGCCGACGTTTCAAATTATAATGAGGGTCAACGTGGCGGTAAAATCCGTGTACGTGCGAAAATTGAAGAACGCGACAAAAAGACACTCGCAATTACAGAAATTCCATTTGGAACCACGACGGGCGGTCTGATTGAAAGTGTGGTCACAGCAAACGATAAGGGAAAAATTAAGATCAAAAAAATCGAGGACAATACAGCAGGAAATGTAGAGATCATTGTGCATTTGGCTCCTGGAATTTCTCCTGATGTAACGATTGATGCTTTATATGCCTTTACCGCCTGTGAAGTCTCTATCTCACCTAACACTTGTGTTATCAAAGATGAGAAACCTCACTTTATGAGTGTCAATGACATTCTAACGGAAAACACAATAAACACAAAAAATTTATTGAAACGAGAATTGGAGATTCGCTTAAACGATCTTCAAGAAAAAATCTTCTTCAGTAGTTTATTAAAAATATTTATTCAAGAGGGGATGTACAAGCATCCGGATTATGAAAATGCAGGTGACTTTGAGGTCGTGGTGCAGGTTCTAAATCGCTTGTTCGAACCTTTCTTCGATCAATTTTATCGTGAGATACGACCAGAAGATTACAAAAAATTGATCGATAAACCAATGAGTAGTATTACACGTTTCGACGTTAAAAAAGCGGACGAAATGATGAAAACACTCGAAAATGAGATCAAGGAAGTCAAGCGTCATCTACGTCAATTGACAGAATATGCCATTGCATGGTTTGAGAAATTGCGTGAGAAATATAGTAAAGACCGCGAGCGTAAAACCGAACTGCGTATATTCGATAAAGTAGAAGCGACCCAAGTTGCCCTAGCAAATGCCAAACTATATGTCAATCGTGAGGAAGGATTTATTGGCTCAGGCATGAAGAAAGATGAGTTTGTATGCGACTGCTCGGATATCGATGATATTATTGTATTCCGCGAAGATGGCAAATATGTTGTTAGTAAAATCCAGGATAAAGTATTCGTTGGAAAAGGAATTATCCACGTTGCTGTTTTCAAAAAAGGTGATGAACGTACAATCTATAACGCCATCTATAAAGAAGGTGAAACTGGTACCAGTTACATCAAACGTTTCTCTGTGGTAGGTGTCACTCGGGATAAGGAATATGATGTATCCAAAGGATCCAAAGGGTCTAAAATCCTATATTTCACAGCCAATCCAAACGGTGAAGCAGAGATCGTCAATATACAGCTTAAACCGCACACAAAATTGCGCAAGTTGAATTTTGACATGGACTTTGCCGAGATTGCAATCAAGGGCCGTGCTTCACAAGGAAACATTGTATCAAAATATCCCGTCAAAAAAATCAGCTTTAAAAGCTCTGGTGTCTCCACACTGGCAGGACGAAAAATATGGTACGATACCATCATGAAACGTCTAAATGCAGATGAACGTGGCCAATACCTTGGCGAGTTTGACGGCGACGACAAGATATTAGTGGTTCTTTCGGATGGTAGTTACGAATTGTCAAACTTTGATCTGAGCAACCACTTCGACGAGAAAATGATCCGGATCGAAAAATACCACCCGGACCATATCTATACAGTTGTGCATCAGGACGGCAAGAGCGGAACGTACTTTGTCAAACGTTTTAAATTTGACGATCAACCTATTGGAAAACGCATTTCCTTTATTAATGAAGATGCAGGATCTAAATTGGTATTGATGAGTAATGCGGCTGAACCGATGGTCAAATTGGAGATTTTAAAAGGTAAATCCCAAACGGAAGAAACTCTTGATCAGCCTTTGACTGAAATTATTGACGTAAAAGGAATAAAAGCACAAGGAAACCGCCTGTCTTTCCATACCGTAAAATCGGTTACGCTAACAACAGCGGATGAAGATTTAAGTCAAAAAGGTAAAGAAAAAGCAGCCGAAACGAGTACTGATATCACAGAAACAACGGTTGATAGTACCATAACGGCGGTGGACAGTTCCGTGAAGGAGAAGGAGGTAGAGTCAAACGATAAAAATGACGATATCAAATTGGAAATCACTAATCCAAATGACATCCAAATCGACGATAAAGGACAGATGGAAATGTTCTAACTCGTATTCCATACACAAAAAAGGCTCGAATAAATATTCGAGCCTTTTTTGTGTAGGATACAACACCTTAAGTATTGTCCTTTAAGCTTTAAATTCTTTTAGGAATTTTTGAAGTTTTGGAGCAATGACTACTGAACAAAATGGATTTTCAGGATGATCATTAAAATAATTATGATGATAATCTTCTGCTAACCAAAATGTCACGGCTGGTTCTACCGTTGTGACAATAGCGTCCTCATAAACATCCTCATTTTCCAATTCGTCGATAAAATTCTGCGCTAAGATCTCCTGTTCTTCATTATGATAAAAAACAACTGATCTATACTGCGTCCCCACATCGTTACCTTGACGGTTTAATGTCGTCGGGTTATGTGTCTTAAAAAAGATTTTCAATAGGTCTTCATAGTTCACCAGCTCTTCGTCATATTCTAGCTCGACAACCTCAACATGATCAGTTGTACCTGTACAGACCTGCTCATAAGTTGGCTTATCTACATGCCCTCCCATATAACCAGGCAATACCGATGTTACCCCTTCAGTGTTTTGGAAAATAACTTCTGTACACCAAAAACATCCTCCTCCAAATGTTGCTTTCATACTTTTATAATCTTGCGTATTTTAATCTTACTTTTTCAAACACTATAGCCGATTTAGTAGCCACAGCGAAAAATGTTTAGACAAATATACTTATTAATCGGCAATGAGATACACTGCTACCAGTGCGAAAAATGGAAGTTTACGTTTCATTTACCACATGAGAGCGCCCCCCTCATACCCATACACCCCTATTTTAATATTAATAGTAGTGTTTTCCTTTAATCAATAAATCTTGTTGTTTACTGTCACAAACCGCATAGGAAAAACCTTGTTGTAGCGCATAGGCACCATATTCGCCTTTTTTATTTATTGCTAAGAATCCTACTTGAATTTCCTTCGCAATTGCAGGTTTCTTCTTCACGATACGCATAACAGCTTCCTTACAGGCATCTTCCGGAGAATAACCCTGACGCATCAATTCGACAACCAAAAAACTACCTACATTCCGTATGACTTCTTCACCAACTCCGGTCGATGTAGCTCCGCCCACTTCATTATCGACATAAAGTCCGGCTCCAATAATAGGGCTATCTCCTACCCGACCATGCATCTTGAAAGCCATACCACTGGTTGTACAAGCTCCGGAAATATTCCCATTGGCATCCAATGCCAACATACCGATCGTATCGTGGTTATATTGGTTTCCTGGCAAACGTTCTGCTGCAAAAGATTGGTTTTCAATATTGGCTACAGGTTTGTATTTTTTCTCCTTCAACCATTCCTTCCACGCTTTTTCACCTTCTGGGGTCAGTAGATTTTCTTCCTTAAAACCATTTTCTAACGCAAATTGCAATGCACCTTCGCCTACCAGCATCACGTGGGGTGTTTTTTCCATGACCATCCGCGCTACTGATATTGGATGTCCAATTTTTTCCATTCCAGCAACAGCACCACAGTTACCATCTGCATCCATGATACAAGCATCAAGTGTGACGTGACCATCGCGATCTGGATAACCACCTTTACCAACTGTCATATTTTTGAGATCGGCCTCGGGCACACGCACACCTTGTTCCACCGCGTCCAATGCCTTGCCTCCTTTGGACAATATTTCCCAAGCGGCTTTATTTGCTGCAATCCCAAAGTCCCAAGTTGAAATTACAATAGGATATTTTTTAACACTGCCCTTTGATGCAATCGTCAATCCTTTCGCATCAAATGCTGTCAATGTCCCCATTGCCGTCGCAGCAATCAAACCTTGCCTAATAAAATCACGTCTTGAACTCATTTCCTTATTAATATTTTATAAAACTATCGCTATTGATTAATTCGGCAAAAAACAATCCTTAAAATTGCCTTCAGTCTACCGAACACAAAAAATTTTCATCATTGACTGCACAAAGACATCGCTTTTTTCTAGTGTATTACACGATCTTACGTCACATCTGCCCCCAATCTACTTCATCGATATGCGCTGGAAAATGCTATTCTACATTTTTACAGCTTCGTGTTAAACTGAAGAAGGATATTGACTTCACAATCAATAAGCAATATTACAAAATGGTTTTAGCAATTAGATAATTTAATTAAAATTAAACCCAACCATTCGTTTTTTAGCAACATAACATCAAAATCACTTAAAAATCGACAATAAAAATTGACTTATATTATGAATTAATCCTATCTTTAGAAACAAACTAATTCGCATGAAAAACACTCTTAAATTCGCTATTTTAGCTTATGCAAGCCTTATAGGTGTTGAAAGCAGTCAGGCGCAGCAGCTAGATTCCACGACTTATTTCAAGATCAAAGAGTTGCAAGAAAACGTAAAACGTGAATTCGCTCCCGATAAAAGAACCAAGATCGTAGCAATCCAAAAAGCGGATATCGCACAGAACCAATATGTGCTTGAAACAACTGAAAAAGATGCTAAGTTCGTTTTGGAGCAAAAGGCAAAAGATATATCAGCCAATATTCAAGTACAGCTCTTGCCTGATGCAAGTGTAGGCGAAAAAACTTCTGGAGTCATCAGGCTCTCCGTTGCAAATATGCGCACATTTCCAGATAATGCTGCGGAGCTGACTAGCCAGGTTTTATTGGGAACGCAAGTGGATCTTCTGCAAAAAAAGAGCGGGGACTACCGTGTCCGCACGCCGGATGGCTATATTGCATGGGTACCAAGTTCGTCCATTGAAGCGATGGACAAAACCATGCTGGCCAATTGGCAGCGAGCAGAAAAAATTATCTATACAGCGGAGTTTGGAAAATCATATTCTGAACCCAATGAAAAAAGCCAACGAGTGTCTGATCTCGTATATGGTGACATTCTTCAGTTAAAAGGACAAAAAAACAACTTTTATGAAATAGCATATCCGGATGGACGTTTAGGTTATATTAAAAAATCAGAAAGTCTAACCTTAAAAAATTGGTTTGAAACGCGCCAGCCTACGGCGGAAAATATTATCGCCAGTGCAAAAACAATGTTGGGCCTGCCCTATTTATGGGGGGGGACATCGGTGAAAGGTGTAGACTGCAGCGGTTTTACCAAAACAAGCTTTTTTATGAACGGCTTCGTGATTCCGAGAGATGCATCGCAACAAGTACTCGCAGGTGAAAAAATCGACATTTTAGATCAAGAAGGACATTTCGACCCTGAGAAAGCACTCAAAAATCTAAAACCGGCAGACTTACTGTTCTTTGCGGCAGGCAAAAACAGCAATCCTAATGCGCGTGTAACACATGTTGCACTCTATATCGGCAATGGAACTTTTATTCACGCTGCTGGATTAGTCCGGATCAACAGTATGCTTAAGGACGCTGCAAACTACGATGATTTCCAAACCCGAACCGTGGTTGCTGCACGCCGTTACCTCGGGACCCACGATAGCGCAATACAGAAAGTCGTTGAAAGCAATTATTACAACAATAAATAAACATAGCGATGAGCAATCAATCTGAATGGATCAGTAAAGATTTTGGGGCCTTTAAATTGAGATTTAGACCTTACACGCTAACTTTGCGCCATGTCTTTACAGTAGCTTCCTTTAGCCGAAGCACAACACCGGTTGTATTGACCGAACTAGAGTATGATGGCATTATCGGTTATGGTGAAGCGAGTATGCCACCCTATCTAGGCGAATCGCAGGAAAGTGTCTTATCATTCCTCAATCAGATTGATCTGACAGGCTTCAACTCTCCTTTTCAAACCGAAGAGCTCCTGCATTATATCGATCAGCTTGCTTTGAAAAACACGGCTGCAAAAGCCTCCATTGATATTGCCCTACATGATATCCTTGGTAAAATTATGAATCAACCCTATTATAAGATATGGGGATTAAATCCTGACCTTATCCCACCGACGTCCTACACCATCGGAATCGATACAGAAGAAATGATCCGCCAAAAAGTCGCCGAAGCTGATCAGTTTAAAATTTTAAAGGTGAAACTGGGTCTTGATACGGATAAAATGATCATAGACACCATCCGTCAGGTTACCGATCGTCCCTTGTGTGCCGATGTCAATCAAGGTTGGAAAACGCGTGAAGAGGCTTTGGAAATGGCACACTGGCTTGCAGAAAGAAATGTTTCTTTCTTGGAACAGCCGATGCCCAAGGAGCAGATTGACGACAACGCCTGGCTTACTGAGCATAGTCCTATCCCTACTATTGCCGATGAAGGATGCCAACGCCTTGTGGATGTTCCTGCATTAAAGGGTGTATACTCGGGAATCAACATCAAACTGATGAAATGCACGGGCATGCGTGAAGCTAAACAAATGGCAGAACTTGCTCGTTCTTTGGAAATGAAAGTTATGATCGGCTGTATGACCGAAACTTCCTGCGCGATCAGTGCAGCTGCACAACTTGCACCATTAACAGACTGGGCAGATCTAGACGGTGCTTTATTAATTGGAAATGATATATACGACGGCATGACCGTGGTAAATGGCAGTTGCCTTCTCCCCGACCGTCCGGGAATTGGAATTGTAAGAAAATAACCCTATATTCAGTGCAATGTTTTTTTCTTAAAGAAAAGATTGCACTGAATTGCTATCGCAAGTTTGACCAACACTCGACAGCACCAAAATATTAACAACTAAATTAATCAATTCACACTTTTATGAAACAACATGTGCTCACAACGTTGTGTCTCATAGCCTGTAGTTCGATGCAGTCTTTATATGCACAACAGATCCAAATTGCTGGTAAGATAACGGACAGCAACGGAAAACCAATTAGCGGAGTTACAATAAATGTAAAAGGCGCTAGCCAAGGGACCTCAACAAACGAAAATGGCCTGTTTACCTTAAACACAAACGCCAATGCGACATTAACTATATCTGCCGTAGGTTATAGCCGACAAGAAATTCAGGTCAATGGCCGAAAAACCATTAGTATTTCACTCAGCAGTGATGAACAGGCATTGGACGAAGTCATTGTCATTGCCTATGGAACGGCTAAAAAGAGTACCTATACAGGTTCGGCAGCACAAGTAAAATCAGATGCCATTGATAAACAACCTGTCACTTCTTTTGAAAAAGCGCTTACTGGCCGCGTTGCAGGTCTGCAAATGTCAAATGGATCTGGTCAGGCAGGTGCAACTTCAGCTATACGCATTCGAGGCATAGGCTCCATGAACGCGTCGAATGAGCCACTCTATGTCATTGACGGTGTTCCAGTCATTTCGGGTAGTGTCGGACAGATGGGCGACTATATTGTCAATACTAACAACGTTATGAGCACATTAAATCCCAGCGATATCGAATCTATTTCTGTGCTTAAGGATGCTGCCGCATCATCCCTTTATGGGTCCCGCGCGGCAAACGGTGTCATCATCATCACCACAAAAAAGGGGAAAAACGGAGATCCAAAGATCAATGTCAAGTCCTCTATCGGCATTAGTCCTTCCTGGGCAACCAAAAATAATGAACCTGCTTCGGTACAGGATCAAATCAATATGCTCTATAGTGTTTTATACGACTCTAGAATAGCAGCTGGTCAAACGGCTGAACAGGCGAATAAAAACACCTTATTCCGCTTAAATTCTTTGGACTGGAATCCAAATTCGGCAAATTACGGTAAACCAACTTCTTCTTATGGTTTTGGTATTCATGGCTATCAATTCAGCACGGATGGAACCTCACAATGGGAAAATGTACATATCTCAGGAAAAACAGATGGTGTAGAGAATCGAGATGGTAAGTATTATGACTGGAACAAAGCATTGTTTAGAACCGGGATATTCAACAGCAACGATATCTCGGTAAGCGGAGCAACAGAAAAAACCAATTACTATGCGTCTTTAGGATACACGCAAGACAAAAGCAGGATTATTGAGAATAACTTCGACAGAATCAATGGTCGGATTAATTTAACGCAAAAGATTGGGAAATATCTCGAATTTGGTTCAAACGTCAACTACGCTAAAAACAAGCTTATTGGGATGAATGACACCAGGAATACAGGAACAAATTACCTGTATCAAGCGAGTAATTTATTATGGCAGATGTATTGGCCAACTGATTATAAAACAGGTAACGAATATACAGCACGTTATGGTAGTCTCGCTTATAATCCGTTGTATTACAACAAGGAATGGGAAAACTCTTCGAAAACAAGCAAATTATCAGCTATAGAATCTTTATCATTAAAGCTGTTACCTGAACTTACATTGAAGACCATTTTCTCCTATGACAGAACCGAGGTCAAAGATCATATCTATTATAGCGCTAAACATTATAACGGTATGGCAGACAATGGCCGAGTCACAGAGGTGTCTACGTCTATTGAAAAATTGGTATCATCCACAACCGCCAATTACAACAAGAGCTTTGGCTTGCATAATATCGGATTATTAGCTGGTTTCGAAGCTGAAAAAAACACGACGGATTTTATCCGTGCTACAGGTAAAGATTTACCATCCTCATCACTTCATACAGTCGCCACTGCAGGTATATTGGATGCGTCGGCCTATTCTTGGGGCAATAATATGATGTCTGTACTATCGCGGGCGGAATATAACTACGATGAACGCTATTTTGCCTCGGCATCATTTAGAAGGGACGGTTCATCCCGCTTGGCACCAGGCCCTCGTTGGGGCAACTTTTGGTCTTTAGCAGCTTCCTGGAATTTAGCCAAGGAATCTTTTATTAAACAGATCGAGGAAATCAATAACCTAAGAATTAGAGGTTCCTATGGGGTAAATGGAACATTACCTACGGATCTTTTTGCTTGGCGCAATTTAACAAGTTATTCCAACAAATATATGACGCAGCCAGGTGGTGGGCTTAATAATTTAGGCAATCCGGACGTAGCTTGGGAGAAAAATTACTCCACAAACATCGCTTTGGAATTTGGTCTGTTCCACAATAAACTATTCGGTACAATTGAATATTTTAACAGAGACTCCAAGGATCTTTTACAGAATGTTCCGATCTCCACAATTACCGGTTTCGGCTCCATATTGCGAAATGTTGGCGAAATGAACAATAAAGGTATAGAGATTGAACTGGGCTCAGATATTGTTAAAAATGAAAATTGGAAATGGACATTAAGTGCAAATGCAGCAATCATCAAATCCAAGATTACAAAACTATATGGTGGACGTGATATCGTCTGGTATGATCCCACAGGTGGAGACGATAGAGCTCGATTTATTTATCGCGAAGGAGAATCGTCTTTATCATTCTTTGGTTTAGAATGGGCAGGTACCGATCAAACCAATGGCAAAAATGTCTGGTATACTAACGATGGTACTGATGGCGATTTTATCTTTAACGGAAAAGCTGCAAGTTATGATTACAAAAAAGCTAAACAAACCATCATCGGAAATGCTAATCCTAAACTATATGGCGGTATAAATTCTGACATCGATTATAAAAACTTTTCATTGGGATTGAACTTTGCTTATAAAATTGGCGGCAAACTTTATGATGCGACATCCAAAGATGTTGCCGATGACGGCTATTATTGGGAACGAATTCATGCCGCTTATTTTACAGAAAATAGCTGGTCACCTTCAAATACGGATGGAACTTACCCAATGGTTACCGGAAGAGATCTGGAAGATGTGAACCAGATCAGCAGTAGACAACTGTTTGACGCGTCATATCTTAGATTAAAGAACATTTCGTTGAGCTATAGATTACCAAATGAATTTTTAAAACGAGCTGGCATCTCCAATGCAAGGGTATTTTTCAATGGAAGCAATTTATTGACTGTTTCGAAATACAAGTATATGGATCCAGAAGTTAACCAATTTGGTACGCGGGGCTGGGAAACACCATTGGCAAAAACCTACACTTTCGGTGTTGAATTTAGTTTTTAACGAAAAAAAACAGTATTATGAAAAAGCTTTTTATTGCCTCGTGCATAACAATATCATTAGCAATCAGCTCTTGTAGCAATTTTTTGGATGTCACACCGACCAATATGGGGGACTCCAATACCTCCATCCAAACTGCTGCTGACGCAAAGGTTATTATGAATGGATTAATGAGTAAAATGGCAAATGTCGCCTACTATGGACGAAATTTCCCGCTCTATGCTGATGCCAAAGGGGGTGACTTTACGATTGCATCCCAAGGCCGCGGTTATGACTATCTTTATGTATTTAATCATTCGGCCTCTTCCAATCCCTATTCAGGCATCTGGACACAAGGGTTTCATACACTCGTGCAGATCAATAATCTTTTGACAAATATCGATAAACTAATCGCTGCCGGTTCGACAGAAAATTTTAATACGTATAAAGGACAAGCATTGACCGCAAGAGCCCTCATCAATTTTGATCTTGTCAGGTTGTATGGCAAACCCTACAACATGGAAAAATCTGCCCTTGGTATTCCTAATGTGACAAAAGTCCTCGAATATAGTACGCAGGAAAAACGTATCTCCGTAGAGGAAAACTACAAACAAATAGTACAGGATCTAAAGGATGCAGAAAGCTTATTGCCAAAATCCAAATCGGATGGATATTTCAGTTTTTTCGCCAATAAAGCACTGCAAGCTCGTGTGTACCTCTATATGAATGATTATGATAACTCGTTAAAATCAGCACAGGAAGTCATAGACTCCAAAGTCTACACATTGTATAGCAATGAAAACTGGGTAAAATCCTGGACAGGTATGTTTGGAACTGAATCTATTCTAGAATTGGGTGTTTATCCGAATGAAGCTGATGCAGGGACTAGTCCACTGGGTGCGATGTTCCGCAGAAAAGGACATGGCAGTACAGCCATATTGGGAAACTTTATAGCCGCAGATCCATTCTTGGCCAAACTTAAGAAAGACGAGACAGATGTCAGATGGGGTGTTATGGCGTATGATGAAGTCGGCACCACCCATTTAGGAGCGGTTTATAAATATAGCGGTAGCACCACGCTTGCCGGTGATAAAAATTCAACAGCAAATAGTACCGCTGTCAATATTAAGGTCATCCGTTTGTCCGAAGTATATCTTATCGCTGCTGAAGCTGCTCTACTAAAATCATCTCCTGACAAGGTCCTTGCAGCAAATTACCTGAATGCAATACGCCAACGGTCTCCAAAATTAGATGTCGCGACCTCAGGCACGATTACTTTAGATATGATTGCCGATGAGAGAAGCAAAGAGCTCCTTGGAGAAGGTCATCGCTTCTTTGATATGATGCGCTGGAACAAATCGATAACTTTTGATGACGATTTAGGAAATATAAGCACAACAAATAGACAAAAAACGATCGATAGAACCTTCTTTAAAACCATTCTTCCTATTTCACTGGATGAGATGAATGCAAACCCAGCTATAGCAAATCAACAGAATACCGGCTACTAGTAGTCTCAAAAAAGAAAAAAGGTCACAGCCTATGCTGTGACCTTTTTTCTTTTTTGAGCTATATTAAGCATTCCTAACTTATCTGATTTTTATACTGCTGTTGCCTTGGTTTTTTCAAATCGACCACCCAACCATTAACTACGGCGTAAATGATCTTACCTTCTTTCCGAAGGAAAAAATCCGCCTGAGCTCCGAGAGCTAATTGTTGTGAAAATTCTATAGCTTTTTTAGTTAATACACGAATTGGAAGGTTATGCAAAACTTCTCCCGGGATCACATTTTCAATCATAACAGCGGCATAGCCTTTTTCAAGTAATCCCATCACGACGGCATCATCTAAATCTGCCAACGAAGCAAATAGCTCCATATACATCTTGGCTGGGCCAAACTCCATTCCTGTAACATCAATATCTACATAACCATAAAAATCTTGCAGATCGCCAATATCTTCAACAATACCCTCTACGTAATAGTCTGATCCAATTGTCTTTTCATTCTGCCGGATGGCAACATCGACAAGCAATGTTTTTCCACTCCGCTCAATGGTCAAATTTCTCAGCAACACATCATGGAGCTTTTCATCATTGAAGGGAATTGCATCGTAATCGGTAATCGAATGCTGTTTAAAGGATTGGTCAGCAATTTCCTCAAATGCTTTTAACAAAGCCACGAAATTATATTTTCGGACCAGCATTTTTTCGGTATCACCAACATAAGCTCCTGATTCAATTAAAATCGTCCTGGCGCCCCATTTTTGAAAATTATCACCGAAACCGCGCGGTGTATGCTCATCGTCATATTTTGCCACTGCATTTGGAACAAATTCCTGAAGGATCTTGTTTATTCCGACAATCACCCGCATCGCATCTCCCCGAGTTTTATTGATACTCCGCGCATAGTCATAAGCAGGCGCCAATAAGGAAATTGTCACTGGCGTATTTGTTCCGGGAATGTTGTAGTAATTGTTTTGGTTATGCAGGTTAAAAGCAAAATCAGGTTTTAGCAACATGGCTTGCGCCTTCAATAAGGCTCCTTCCACTGTTGCTGCTGCCCTTGCATCTCTGTTCATATCCACATCCATGGCTGTCCTACGCTGAAACCTTTCGGTTCCATCAGGATTTAGCATCGGAATAAAATATAAGGTCATTTTTGATGCGATGTCATCTCTAAAGGCATCAAAATCATCATTTTTCCCGTTGAAAAAATTAAATAGATCAAACAGGGCCATTGTCGCCGTAGGTTCATCACCATGCATTTGTGACCATAAAAGTATCTTGATTGGCCCTTGTCCGTATTGTAGTCGAAAGATCGAACGATCTTCAGTGGACTTCCCAATTTCCGCTACAGTGAAACGTCCATAGCTCCGGATATTTTCTAATAACGGTAAAATATCAGCATGTTTAAATCTTCTATGCATCAAAGCCTTTTCTTCATATAAAGAAAAGGCTTTGATGAAATCAACTTTTACTAATTTCATATTAATCTTTTAATGCAGGCTCCATTAAAGCAATCGTTCCTTGCGAAGCATCTACACGGACTTTTGCTCCTACGGGCAAAATAAACTGTTCGGCAATATGTCCAACGACAGCCCCTGTATAAGCGGGTATTTTTAACGGTTTGATATAATCATTGAACAATTGGTCAAGTGTTACGGATCCATAGCCACCAGATGGTTTACAATTGGTGCACTTGCCAAAAATAAAACCCTTAATCGCCCCCAGTACACCAGCATTTTTCAATTGACAGAACATACGGTCAACACGTTCCATATCTTCGTCGACCTCTTCAAGAAAAAGAATTTTATCGTTAAAATCTGGCAGATAAGGTGAACCACATAAGCCGGTCAACACGGTCATATTTCCACCCAGCAATACCCCATCTACTATACCAGGATGAATTGTGGCAATTCGGTCTTTGGTCTGCACAATGCTATCACCTTTGGACTTGGGGTTTTCAAATATTGCTGGCTGATTGGCTACAAATTGGGCATTGAAAGCCTCTGCAAGCTTCTTAGTCCAGGTACTGATACCCACTGCACCATGAAACGTTACAAGCCCTGTCTTGGCATATAATGCCAAAATTAATGCTGTTATATCTGAATATCCCAATAAAATTTTGGGGTTATTGGCGATCAGTCTGTAATCTAATCGATCTAAAAGACGTGATGTACCCGAACCTCCTCTGATGCAAACAATCGCTTTGACGGTCTTGTCTGCAAACATATCATGAATGTCTGCAATACGCTCCTGATCTGTACCGGCCAAATTACCGTAGCGGCTGCGTATATGTTTACCTTCTTTTACTTTAAAACCTAAGGTCTCAAATATCTCACGTGCAATACTAATTGATTCTTCATCATCCAATACACCTGCGGGCGTTATTAAACCTATGGTATCCCCCAATTTTAACCTCGTTGCAAGCAAAACAGCCTGACCGTACAATTCGTCTCTATCTCTGGTTGGCTGCCCCATTCCCAGTACAGGAATAGACAACACGCTTAAAGCAATCGATTTTAGAAAGGCTCTTTTTTCCATTGCTAAATACTATCGGTTGAACAACAGACGTTCACCAACACCCCTTTCAATAAGTTGTCCGTTGGAGAAAGCAAGTTTACCTGATACGAGAGTATGTTCAATCGTTGAACTAAACGTGTGCCCCTCAAATGGTGACCAGCCACATTTCGACAGGATATTCGCTTTCGATACCGTATAAGGTTTATTGAGATCGACCAACACAAGATCCGCCCAATATCCCTCACGAATGTATCCTCTATCTTCGATTTGAAACAATGTAGCCGTATTGTGTGCAGATTTTTGCACTAATTGTTCCAGGGTCATTTTTCCTGCTTTGACCATATCTAACAAGGCTTGCAACGCATGTTGTACAAGAGGCCCTCCACTTGGTGCTGAAGTATAGGGTTGAGATTTCTCCTCAATTGTATGCGGAGCGTGATCAGTCGCTATCACATCGATATGTCCATCCAGTACAGCTTTTAAAATCTGATCGCGATCATTGGCAGTTTTTACCGCTGGGTTCCATTTGATAAAATTACCTTTTGAGGCATAATCCTGATCCGAAAACCAAAGGTGATGAATACAGGCTTCAGCCGTTATTTTTTTATCCTTTAGCGGAATATCATTATTAAATAATGCAATTTCTTTGGCGGTTGAAATATGAAGGATATGCAAGCGTGTATTGTGCTTTTTTGCCAGTTCGACAGCTTTCGACGAAGACAAATAACAAGCTTCCTCAGAACGAATCAATGGATGCATCTCAATTTTTAATCCATCCTCACCATATTTTTCCTTAAATAGGGCCAAATTCGCCTTTATCGTTGCCTCATCTTCACAGTGCGTAGCCACCAAGGTCGGAGCATTCGCAAAAATACCTTCCAACGCTTTTTCATTATCAACCAGCATATTGCCAGTAGAGGAGCCCATAAAAACTTTTATACCACAGACATTTCTTGGATTCGTTTTAAGTACCTCCTCAAGATTATCATTAGCTGCCCCCATAAAGAATGAATAATTGGCCAGCGCATTTTTTGCTGCAATATCATATTTATCTTGAAGCAATTGTTGGGTCAACGTATTAGGAACAGTGTTAGGCATTTCCATAAAGGAGGTTGTCCCACCGGCAACTGCGGCACGGCTCTCATGCCATATATCCGCTTTATAAGTTAAACCGGGTTCTCTAAAGTGAACCTGGTCATCAATAAGTCCAGGTAGCAAGTGTAGCCCCTCAGCATTTATTTCCTGATCAGCAGGATGATTAATTTCCTGAGCAATCATTTCGATTCGACCATTGCTGATATATACGTCAGCAACCTCAACTTTACCTTCATTGACAAGTTGCGCAGATTTTATAAGAATAGATGACATGTTGAAATTTTTACTTTGCTTTAGGTCAAAAGTAAAGATTTGTTGTGGTGATATCAAGTTATCTCGATAAAGAGTTGCCTATATGGAGGACAAATTTCTCCTTAAATTCTCTCCTTCCTCCTATGTCAAATTTGAAATATCCTACTCGTATTTGTCGAGATTTGGCGCAAGACGAATCGCATTAAATCTAAACTCCGGAAAGTTAATCGCAAAAAAAAAGAGGCCCTAGCCTCTCTTTTTATTCTTTATCGAATTTGTATCCTACTCCTTTTACGGTGGTTACATAATCATCACCTATCTTTTCGCGCAACTTGCGAATGTGAACATCAATTGTTCGATTGGTTACAACAACAGAATCTTCCCAAATGCTCTTTAAGATCTGCTCACGCGTAAACACCTTGTTTGGTTTTGAAGCCAATAGATACAATAACTCAAACTCTTTCTTTGCAAGAACAATCTTTTGTTCCCCTTTGTAAACTAAGAAAGAATCTCGATCAATGACCAAATCGGCAATTTCAATCTTATCTTGAACAGTGGCATCTGACTCTTCAGAAGTATTTCTTCTTAAAATAGCGTTTATACGACTCATTAAAGCACGCGGCTTAATTGGCTTTGCTATATAGTCGTCTGCACCGACATGAAATCCTGCGATCTCCGAATACTCTTCACTTCTTGCAGTCAAAAATACCATGAATGTACTTTTGAATTCAGGCATTGCGCGCATGATGCGACAAGCTTCAATTCCGTCCATCTTTGGCATCATCACATCCAAAATGATAAGGTCCGGATTTACTTGTTTAGCAACGTTGATTGCCTCTTCTCCATTTTGCGCTGTAGAGACCTGATAACCTTCACGATTTAAGTTGAATGCAATTAAATCCAAGATATCTTTTTCGTCATCAACAATTAAAATCTTTTGTTTCGAAGAACTCATTTGTCTTATTTTTTTTGCTAAATTATAAACAAAATGATAACAATCAGTTAATCTAATGTTACCAAATTATTAAGTAATATAATATTTAACAATAACACATTGATTACTTAATTGTTTTCTTCAAAAATGCCTCCAGTTCCTCTCCACGCAAGTTCTTTGCTATAATAATGCCGTTCGGATCGAGAATGTATGAGGTAGGCAAGGCTTTAACACGGTAATCAATGACAACCGGTGAGCTCCAAGCCTTCAAATCTGACACATGTGTCCAAGTTAACTTGTCATCTTCGATAGCACGCATCCAGGAACCAGGATTATCATCAAATGAAACGGAGAGTATATCAAAGCCTTTACCATGATAGGTATTGTACAACCTAACGAGATTAGGGTTTTCCTGGCGACAGGGCATACACCATGAAGCCCAAAAATCCACCAAAGTATATTTCCCTTTAAAACTCGATAATTTAACTTCTTTGTTTGAAGGTGTAAAAGAAGTCAACTCAGGAGCAGGTTGCCCAATTGCCATTTTTTTCAGTTTTTGGGTCTCCTCTTTAAACTGTGTTACATATCTGTTCTCCGTAAATTCATTTTTTATTTTATCTGCATAGGTAATGATTTCATTTTCGGCTACTTCAGGATCTAAGGTAGAGATTGCATAAAAACCTGCAAGATCATTGTGCTTATTCGAGAAATCGACTGCTTTTTTTGTATATGCACGCAATTCTTCTGCAAACTTTGATTTATATTCAGCACGAATCTTTTCGATCTCAGCTGCTGTGGAATTGGCCGTTAGCTTTGAAAACACCGTCTGCAATGAGTCCTGTAGATAATCGCGATAATTTCGCTCTTTGGCAAAAGGCTGTATAGTCTTTGACAATTCAGAACCATCAACCTGGTAATCATTTACATCTTTATGCAAATCTGTCTTAAATGTAATTGTCTCCCCCGGAGAAGCAATTAAATCGTACCGATTTTTACCGACACGCAAAGACAACAATCTGGATTGGCTAGCAGGTCGTACAAACTGAAATTTGTTATTATCGCCAAAAAACATAGAATCCAGCTTGGTATCACCTTCATACAATGAAATAACTTTGATATTGCCAGGATTTTCGACATTTCCAGCGATGGTAAACTGTTCTTTATTTTGGCAACCCATCATCAAACCAACGATCCCTACTACTGCTAAAAAAACTGCCTTTTTCATCCGTTTATTTTTATTTGTTAAGTACCTATTCCCAATTACGCAAATGGCTTTGCTCTGTTTGATTCACGCTACATATCGCAGCTTAAAGAATCGTGAAAACGATCAGATTTATTCGGATCTTCCAAGGAAGAAGTCGAATAAATCTGATGGTTTCGTATTGTATATTTAGGAAATAAAATCATCTATTTACATCCTAGTTCAGCTAAGTAGCCTGTTCAACTACCCCTAAAATTTATTTCAAGAAATCTATTGCTCGCTCAATTGCACCTTTTAATCCGGCTGGGTTCTTACCTCCAGCTGTTGCGAAGAACGGCTGACCACCGCCGCCACCTTGGATATCCTTAGCCAAATCACGCACAATATTACTTGCGTTCAACCCTTTTTCTTTGGCCAATTCGTCTGATATGACAACGGTCAAACTTGGCTTACCATCAAATTCAGCACCGATCACCAGGAACAAGTTATTAACAGCCCCCTTTACCGCATAAGCCAAGGTTTTCACCGCCTCTGCACTCGGTAGATCGACGATTGTGGACAAGAAATTAATCTCGCCGACCTGCTGGATCTTTGCTTCCAGATCTGACTTTAACGCTAAGGATTTTTCTGTAATACTTTTCTCTACCTCTTTTTTCAAAGCACCATTCTCATCGATGATTTTACCCAGTGCAGAAACAAAATCTTTCGGATTATTCATGAGCTCTTTCAGGTGGTGAACCAATTCGAAATGCTCGCGGATAACAGCTGCAGAGCGAGTTCCAGTGATCGCTTCTATACGACGTACACCAGCTGCTACAGCAGATTCAGAAACAATTTTGAAAAAACCTATTTGCCCCGTTGCTTTAACATGTGTACCACCGCACAATTCTTTAGAATATTGATCTTCGAAGGTGATTACACGAACAAAATCGCCATACTTCTCACCAAATAGTGCTGTTACGCCCGAATCCAATGCTTGTTGATAAGGTACATTTCGTTCCTCCTTCAATGGAATATTTTCACGAATTTTGGCATTGACAATATCTTCCACCTGTTTGACCTCTTCTTCAGTCATTTTTGCAAAATGAGAGATATCAAAGCGCAAAATATCTGCGTTGACCAATGATCCCTTTTGATTCACGTGACTTCCCAACACCTGCTTCAGGGCAGCATGCAGCAAATGTGTTGCGGAGTGATTGTTTTCAGTATCGATTCTTTTGGTTTTATCGACCTGCGCAACAAATGTTCCTTTCAATTCCAGCGGCAATTTGTTTGTAAAATGTACAAATAGACCGTTTTCCTTTTTCGTATCTGTGATATAAATCTTTTCTCCAGTTTCTTCGGAAACCAATTCTCCAGAGTCGCCTACTTGGCCACCACCTTCGGCATAAAAAGGACTAACAGAAAGCACCAATTGGAATTGCTCTTTATTTTTCGCAACAACTTTACGGTATTTAATAACTTCAGTAACGGCAGTTAACGTATCATAGCCTACAAATTCAAATCCATCATCATCATTTACCACAACCCAATCACCCGTATCTATAGCAGTGGCAGCACGAGAACGATCTTTCTGAATTTGAAGTGCCTGGTTGAAACCTTCCATATCAACTGTTAAACCTTTTTCGCGCGCTAGCAATTCCGTCAAATCGATCGGGAATCCATAAGTATCGTATAATTCAAAAGCAAAATCCCCATTAATTACGGTGTGGTCCTCCACATAATTTTCAAAACGTTGGACGCCCGTAGACAACGTTCTTAAGAATGAAACCTCTTCTTCCAAGATTACTTTCTGTACAAAATCCTGCTGCTGGATCAATTCGTCAAATACTCCGGCGAACTGAGCTGCCAATACAGGTACAAGTTCATTGATAAAAGGAGTCTTAAAGCCTAAAAATGTATACGCATAACGTACTGCACGACGTAAAATACGACGGATCACGTAGCCAGCTTTATTGTTGGATGGCAGTTGACCATCGGAAATTGCAAAACTAACCGCACGAATATGATCAGACACTACCCGCATGGCAATATCAGACTTTTCATCTATACCGTATTTTATACCTGACTTCTCAGCAATAAAATCAATGGTAGGCGTAAATACATCTGTATCATAATTGGAGGTCTTCCCCTGTATACATCGCACCAAACGCTCAAAGCCCATTCCCGTATCCACATGTTTAGCTGGTAACGACTGAAGTGAACCATCTTTCAACCGATTAAATTGCATGAAGACAAGGTTCCAGATCTCAATTACTTGAGGGTGGTCTGCGTTGACCAAACTCTGCCCTGAAGTCTGTACGCGCTCTTCCGGACTACGCATATCGAAATGGATTTCGGAACAAGGTCCACAAGGCCCTGTCTCGCCCATTTCCCAGAAATTATCTTTTTTGTTACCAAGGAGAATTCTATCTTCACCAATCCATTCTTTCCAGAAATCGAAAGCTTCCATATCACGTTCTAAGCCTTCTTTTGCATCCCCCTCAAAAATAGTTACATATAAACGATCTTTGTCTAATTTATATACTTCTGTCAACAGCTCCCAAGCCCAAGCAATAGCTTCTTTCTTAAAGTAATCACCAAAGCTCCAATTTCCCAACATCTCAAACAACGTATGGTGGTAGGTATCGATCCCTACTTCTTCCAAATCATTGTGCTTTCCGGAAACACGCAAACAACGTTGCGTATCGGCAACACGCGGGAATTTGATGGGTGCTTCACCAAGAAACAAATCTTTGAATTGATTCATCCCCGCATTGGTAAACATTAATGTCGGGTCATTTTTTACCACTACTGGTGCTGAAGGTACTATCTGATGCCCTTTACTTTTAAAAAAGTCCAGAAAGGCTTGACGAATTTCTCTACTTGTCATTTAATTATCTAAAAATATGTGCAAACTTACTCAAAATTGGTAGGTTATGCAATGTAGAATTCCATATATTGACCTTGAAACGACTGTTTTCTCTAAACGACCAAAACTTCAATATTGACTTTTCAAACAAAAAAATCAGGAGATAACATACAGACAATTAGGGTACACTTATTTTAGATATGACAGAAATCACAAACTGATATTAAATACAACATTTTAAAACTGTTATTCGTTATTCATATTTGTCTAAAGCGCGTCAAATTCAATACGTAAAACAACAAAAACTATTTGACTTAAGGTCATTCACAATTACATTTGTTTTATTACATTTGATAGTAAAATAGGGAATCCAGTACACTTTCACGCACATTCCCTAAATGCAAAATAAATAAGATTAGATTTTGTAGATTAAATTCCTTCTAATGAAAAAAAACATTCTACTACCGGTAGATTTTTCGGCTCATTCTAATAATGCTGTAAATTACGCAGTGGACCTTGCCCTCGAAAAGGGGTATTCTATCCATCTTTACCACAATTATACTTCGGCTTCTGCTGTATTTGAGGAAGAAAATAGCCGTAACGAGGCAACTTCCCAAACATTCAAAGCTGATATCCTTATTAAAAATCTGGCAGAATCAATAAAATTAAAGCATCCTACGCTTGAAATAACCACCCAATGTGAGCGCGGTATGATTACTGAAACACTACCGGAGCTCGCCACTCCTAGTCGATTCGATTTTGTCATCATGGGGACTAAAGGCATCACCAATGACGACAGCCAACTTATTGGCAGCACGACCTATGTCATTAGCAAAAAAGCCAAAATACCTGTCTTGGCCATCCCAACTGAAGCGTCCTTTACACCTATTGACAAAGTTGGCTTACTGTCTAATTTTAAAGAAGAAGAGGTACAGACCGTGCAGGATTTTGTCAACATTATCGGCAAAGACTTTGAACTAAAACTTATGCATGTTCACTACGATCATTCATCAGAAAACAGAATCGAAGACAAGCTTGAAGTATGGAAATATAAGATCAAAAAATATATTGGTGTGACCAATATTGCTATAGAAGTGGATTCAATACAAGGCGACATTGAGGACTTAGATACGGTTCCGGAAGTGATTAATGAGATGATCCATGAGGAAAAGATCAAAATATTACTGGTGACACGATCGAGGAAATCGTTCTTTGAACGTGTTTTTACGCGTTCCGTTGCAAAAGCATTATTTAGTCATCCCTTAGTTCCAATATTTTTTACTAAAGCATAACCTTATAGCCATGTCTAAACTATTAATACCAGTAGATTATTCCGAAAACGCACGAGTTGCCGCATTTTATGCAGCTCAAATCGCGACGACAACAAATGATGAGATTACACTCTTTCATTCGTTCACTTCGCATATCAACAAATTTGCAAATGCGAAGCATTTAGTAGACCCCACCGAGGGAGAAGCTCGCCATCAGATGGAAAAACTTGTAGCCGAACTTCTACAGGAATATCCTTCGCTTAAAATTTCTACCTTATTTGCCAACGGTATTTTGGCTGAAACACTGGATAAACAAGAGATAAAAGAGGTCTATCAAACGGTGATTATGGGTACAAAAGGAGTGACCGGACTTGAATCTGTATTGATTGGAAGCAATACATATGATGTCATTAAAGAGTCGAAGATCCCTGTTCTAGCCATCCCGAAAAACGTGACAAAATTCAAAAATGACAACATCGCTCTATTGACAAATTTCAAACCCGGTGAACTTGAAGTGCTTAAACAAGCGATACCATTGTATGGAAAAAATTTCCATTTACAGCTTATCCACATCAACAAAAACAACCTAGATATCAATATATTAGGAGAAAAACTTAAAAATTGGATTGAACAGATCATTGCTGAAACTGGTATCGAGGATATTTCCTATATCATCAAGTCGCCAAGTTATTTTGCAGGTTCACGAGAGAATATTGCTAACGGTATCCATACCATTATCCGGGATGAAGATATCGATGTTATTTTGATCACAAAAAGCAGAAAAACTTTTTTCCAAAACATTTTTACAGAAAATATTGTTAAGCATCTGGCTTTTGAAATTGAGGTGCCAAACTTTTTTGGGCGTGTAGAGTAACCAAATAATTTTTGGCAAATTTATTGCAAGAGTGTTCAGTGAGTTAATTTAACAACAGTATTATAGTAGATAATTTTACAAACACGCATTATGAAAATTAGCCTTAAAAAATCAGGATTACTTGTTGCGGCAGGAATTTTATCCACCGCATCCTTTGCGCAAAGCACAAAAGAAGCATCAATCGAAGGCACAACTCCATTAGGTTCGGCAACACAATATAGAACCTGGTCTATCGGTGTAGGAGCCGGTGTAACAAGCTTGCAGAATATCGCCAAGTTTAACAATGGTGGTTATGACAAACTAGACTGGAATTTAGGATATAGTGCTTATATCAAGAAACAAATCTCGCCATCATTCGGATTAAAAGCAACTTATTTTGGCGGAAAGACAGCTGGTTATGATAACAGCGACAAGCAAACTGGATTCGAAACCAAAACTCCTTGGTCAGTTGCCTTATCTGGTGAGTTTTTAGCAGCCAACACGAATTGGAGATTTTTCAACAGTTTTATTAAACCTTATGCATCGATTGGTGTTGGGGTAATGAATGCTGAAACTGCTGCAATCGCTGGTGGTAACAAAGGTGAATATGGAGATTCTTATTCTAAGATCTATGTTCCCGCAGATTTTGGTTTGAAATTCGCTGTTGCCAAAGGTATTAACTTTGAATTGGGATACCAATTGAATTGGGCAAACCAAAGATTTGACAACAGAACAGTTGATCAACAATATAAAAATGACTTATTTACTTACGCACATGCCGGCTTAGAATTCGCATTGGGCAGCAGCAGCAAACCTGCATTGAATAATTCAAATCCTGTCGCAACCCTTGTGAATGACTATACAGTAAAATACGATGATCTAAAAGCTCAAAATGATGCATTGAATGCTAAAAACCAAGCTTTGCAAGGTCAATTGGACGGTCTAAACAATGATCTAAAAGATGACGACGGTGACGGTGTTGCCAACAAATATGATAAATGTCCGGGCACACCTTCAGGTGTTCAGGTTGACGGATCAGGTTGTCCAATTGTTGTGAAAAACGAAACCAAAGTTGTTGAAAAAGTAGTCGTTACCGAAGCCGATCGAAAAGTTGTTGCTGAAGCGATCAAAAACTTAGAATTCGATTTAGGTAAAGCAACGATTCGCTCCACTTCGTATGCAACATTGAATAAAGTTGCTGCATTATTGATCGAGAAGAATTTTAGTTTAAAACTCGCAGGTCACACCGACAATACAGGTTCACGTGAATTAAATATGCGTTTATCTAAAGAGCGTGCAGAGTCTGTAAAAGCATATTTAGTATCTCAGGGTGCTAACGCGTCGCGCATCGAAGCAACTGGATATGGTCCAGACCAACCGATTGCATCCAATAAAAACGCAGCGGGTCGTCAACAGAATCGCCGTGTTGAATTTACACTTTATTAATAACTAACAAATTACACTAATAAAAAGGTGTTTTTAACAGAAACACCTTTTTATTTACCAAATATCATATTTCAACTACAAACCTATAGTGAATTTAATTTTTAACTTATTACTTTTGCATCAGTTTATACAAACACAAATTATATGAAACTAAAATTACAATTAGTACTTGCTCTAGCATCAGCGGGCTTATTTACCAATAATGCAATTGCCCAAAATGCGAAGGGATCATCCATTGAAGGAACAACACCATTTGGTCCGGTTACGCAATACAGAACATGGTCTATTGGTATCGGTGCAGGGGTGACTAACCAAACCAATATTGCTGGTTTTAACCGTGCAGATTATGAGGATTTGGCATGGAACCTGGGTTACAGTGCTTATATCAAGAAACAAATATCTCCTTCTTTTGGCATTAAAGCAAGCTACTTTGGCGGTAAAACAGGTGGCGCATTTAAAGATGGAACGCAATCTTTTGAAGCTAAAACACCTTGGTCCGCTGCATTATCTGGAGAGTTCCAAGCAGCAAATACCAATTGGAGATTCTTTAACAGTTTCATCAAACCTTATGCATCAATAGGTGTTGGTGTGATGAACAGCAAAACTACGTTGACGACAGGAACAACTTCCCAAGAATCGGATGGCATTTCCAAAATTTACGTACCATTGGACATGGGACTTAAATTTGCTGTTGCCAAAGGGATCAACTTCGAGTTGGGTTATCAGTTAAATTGGGTTAACCAAAACTTTGACGGTATTCAAGGTGGTCAATATAAGAATGACTTGTTTACTTACATCCATGGTGGTTTAGAATTTGCATTGGGTAATGGTAGCAAACCGGCTTTGAACAATTCAAATCCAGTAGCGACCTTAGTTAACGACTACACATTGAAATATGATGATCTTAAAGCACAAAATGATGCTTTAAATGCTAAAAACCAAGCACTACAAAATCAATTGGATGGCCTAAACAGTGACCTGAAAGATGATGATGGTGATGGTGTAGCTAACAAATATGACAAATGCCCAGGCACACCTTCAGGTGTTCAGGTAGACGGTGCAGGATGTCCAATTGTTGTTAAAAACGAAACAAGAGTGGTTGAGAAGGTTGTTGTAACAGAGGCTGACCGAAAAGTTGTTGCTGACGCAATCAAAAACCTGGAATTCGATTTAGGAAAAGCAACCATACGTCCTACGTCATACGCGACATTAAATAAAGTAGCCGAACTGTTAATCGAGAAAAATTTTAGCTTAAAACTAGCTGGTCACACCGATAATACAGGTTCCCGTGAATTGAACATGCGTTTATCAAAAGAACGCGCTGAATCGGTAAAAGCTTATTTAGTATCTCAAGGTGCTAATGCATCACGTATTGAAGCGACAGGTTATGGCCCTGACCAACCGATCGCATCAAACAAAACCGCTGATGGTCGTCAACAAAACCGTCGCGTAGAGTTCACGCTTTATTAATCGATATTCTTTGATTTATACAAGCCAAAGGCATCACGTGAAGTGATGCCTTTTTTATTACTCCTTTTCTTATCGAAATCTTATTCTTTGATAAGGTAAACGTAAAAAGATCCCCCTATTTAAAGTAAATAAACATTTGAGCAACAAAAAGATAACTTCCAAACAAACAGCATAACACGTATTTTTAATAAAGCAAAATTTAAAAAATGCGTAGACCCCATGCTCTTGTGTTGGCTTTCTTTTCGTTGATCTTTTCCTCTTGTGAAAAGGATCCACCACTTCACGAACCCGGCTCAAATGAAACCATCAACCAGTGGACATTAGACCAAATGAAACGCTACTACTACTGGAATTATAAAATTGGATCAACCCAAGATTACCAACAAAGTCCAGATTTATTTTTCAAACATATCCTATACCCCGAAGATCATTTTTCCACTATCTTACAAACCCTAAATAGTGATACCTATGGAAATACGCTAACAAATACTTTTGGGTTCGATATGGTACAACTCCAAACAACAGGTAAAACCATCCAACTGATCACCCAGATTGTTCCCTTCAGCGAAGGAGATTTAATAGGACTCAAAAGGGGAGACAGCATAAGCCACATCAACAACGAGCCTATCGACCAGAGCAACCTGAAATCGCTACTAAGCAAATCCTTGATTTTACCGGCAATGCATTTGACGCGAAACGATGGCAAAATCTTTCATCTGCCTTCTTCCTATATTTCCCAGCCTGTCCTCTATACCGCTAAACTCATCTCCTCCTCCCCCACGGTAGGCTATATATTTTTAAGTCAATTTGACTTTAGTGGGGCATATTCATTATTGGAAGCGGTCCAAAATTTCAAGTCCCAACAGGTACAAGAACTTATTGTCGATTTACGTTATAACCCCGGTGGACAGGTTGCTTTCGCCTCATTTTGCGCACTCTTATTGGCAGACATCAAGGAAAACGACATTTTTGCCAAATACCAAGGCAACAAAAATATCAAAAATAGAGAAGACAGCTTCGCAGCAGCACTGCAAGGTCAGCCCGATGGCTATTCATTTTCAGCAAAAGATGTTCTAAAACAAGGTTTACATTTAAAAAGAATTTTTATACTCACAGGGCCAAACACGGCATCTGCGTCCGAAATGTTAATTAATGGATTACATCCCTATGTACAGGTTGTACAGGTTGGCGATAAAACCTATGGAAAAGATATGGCATCGACCACACTATCTACACCTGAGGAAATTCATGGCACTGAACGTGCTTGGCATTTGATTCCCATGATCTATAAAATATACAATAAAATGGGACAAGGAGATTATAGCAACGGAATTACTCCTTCTATCAAGATCGACGAATTTGCCTTTTTACCTTTACCCCCAATAGGTGACACCAGAGATCCATTGATCCGGGAAGTGTTACGAACAATTCGTGATAAAAACACCAGAGTCAAGGGCACTATCAATACAACAGAAAAGACGAACATTTTATCCCCCAAATATAGAGGAAGTACTTATCAGGTAATACCTATCGAAGTGAGTACAGAGGATAAGACCGAAAAATAATTTTATCAGTGTGCACAAGAATTTAATGAGGTGATGATCATACGTAGATCGGCTCCAGTCTGTCCATTTTTGGCTAATTTGCGAAGAGAAGGAGACAAGATTTTCGAACGAATGGTTCGCTCCTTCGATTCATAGCCCTGTACGATGTCTTCCAGCTGCTGCAACTGTTCCAAATATTGCCGATAAAGTTCATTCAGCTCCGCCATTTCATTCCTTAAGGATAGCAGCGCAGCCGCATCAACGGACTGATCTACATCTCCCTGAATTTTCAGGGAGATAGCAAATAAATTACGATGTTTTATAGCATTGATGCCTTTCATAATGACTATTTTTTTGAATTAATGGTTTACCATTGATGTAAGTGTTGACGGGTATCTGTGTTTGTTTTGTAATGAGTTTTATTTCTGTAGCCAGATATTATCCAAACCATAGCCTATCCCTCCAATTTCTGAGAATGCATCAACATCAAAATATGCATCGGATTCTTTTTGAGGGAGATATACAATACCGATATCTACCGAAAAATTAAAAAACAAAAAGACTTTTTGTCCATCTATAAGGATCGGTTTTAAATCCTTATCTAATACTTGCGCCTTTGGCACAAAAGTAGCGTCAATCGGTATTTTGATAAATTCTTCGGGAATTTTATCTGATATCAAGTCGGTAATCAGGATTGGATTTTCGTCATACTTGACCATATCCATTCCCCAACTTTCATCATAGACAGGCTTACCTTGATAAACCGCCAATCGAATTGGCTCACCATTAGGTGAAATTGTTTTATTATAATTTAAGATCTTTACTTGCCTCACACCCGGAATCGATTCAACATCATCTCCCAAGGGATTTGGCCCAACAACGAGTGACGGATCAATGGGACTTTTACTATGTACACCAAAGGTATTTAATCCTGATTTGAGCGGAAGCCGTTGCTCTAGGACGACCTGATCATTACTATTATATGCAACGACCGATGAAGAATCGGCATCTTTATTTCGTATAAAAATAAAATTAGCATCGTTTGGATTAGCAACTTTTCCATCTATCGTTACTCTTTTTACATCCACCGACGCAGTGCTATAGGATCTAAAAGCAATCCGGGCCAATTCTTCAGTTTCTACAATAGGTTCACCTTTTTGACAGGAAGACAATAGGGATCCAATCCAAAGGGCTATAAAACAGAGAAATAAATTTTTAATCATCTATAAAGGATAAAGAAGTGAGCCATTGCATGGCTCACTCAATTAAATAATCAATATTAATAAGTTTTTGGAGCAAATTGAGTCCAGTTTGCAGTCCAAGGAGCAGTTGTCGGATGGAATGCACCTTTATAAGTTGTACTTCCATCACCATATGCAGGTGAAGTTGACAATGGTCTTAAAAAAGCAGGATTAAATGTAGATGTTGTTGGATAAAAAATATTAACACCACCTGCTAGCTTTAAATAAGCAGCAGCATCCGTTGAAACATTTGTTTGATTTCCAGCTGGTGTTGCACCACTGAATGCTGCTGTATACGCATGTACAACATTACCTGTAAAAGTACCTGTTGCACCATCCTGAAATGCAGCACCTGTGGCATAACCTGCGATAATCGAATTTTGAATATCATACTGTGAAGCTCTTCTCCAACGGTTACCAAATTTCAGCTTAGTCGTAGCTACACTAGCATCTTTAATACCCAAGAATGTGAAATTTTTCAATACCGGACGAGTCTTAGGTGTCGCTGCATATGGTGCTGTACCTTCGTTATCCGACTCCAAACCGTTTGAATCCGAGCTACCGCTTGATGTGCTATTTGTTGAATTAGGATCCTTTAATGATAAGGCATATTGAATTGTTCCAGTGTATCCATGATCGAAATCAAAGTCATCATCGTCATTCGATAATGCAACCAAGTACTTCGCATTTACAGTACCTCCGAAGAATTCGAAGCCATCATCTTTACCCCAGGATACTTGAATGTTTTCTAGGGTAGTTCCGCTACCAACACCACCTAGCGTTAATCCATTGATTTCATTGTTATCGTTCAAGTTGTAACCGGCAAATTCAATACGCACATATTTCAATGAACCTGAATTGTCTGCTGGACTAGAACCACCATAAGATACATCTGTTCCTATTGGTTGCGGTAATCCTTCGATTTTTGTTGTCGCAGGCTGGTTTGTTGTTGCTGATCCCAATATGATCAATCCACCGAAATCGCCAGGATTGCGGGATCCAGATGCATTCGGAGAAGTAAACACGATAGGCGATGCAGCAGTACCATTAGCGATCAATTTCGCTGTTTTTGGAACAACTAATACTCCCTTAATATCGTGTGTTTTTCCAGAGACATTATCAGTGTAGGCTTTAGTATTACCAGAAGTAATGTAAGTACCCGCTTGAATTGTCAATGTCGCACCCGGTTTTACGAAAGCAACTCCATCAATTTTCCATACGGTATCTGCAGAAAGCGTAGTTTTAGTAATAATACCGGCAGCATCTGTTGGGATCGTTGCCTGAGGTTTGTTTGGCAAACCAGCATTCAAATCTGAATTAGGTCCTACGTTGTCTTTGTTACAAGAAGCTAATGCGATTGCGCATACGCTTGCTACTGTTAAGATTTTTTTCATTTTGTGTTAAATAATTACTAGCTTTGCCATCACAAGATCATTTTTTAGACTATGCATCCCTATGGGATAGCATTTCATAAGGTTGCATAGTTGTTTTCAATCACCCGTTTTCTGTATTTTTCTATTTTACTTCCCTGTTGTGCGACTTGGACAAACCCGGAACTTATGTACATTATTGAGGAGTGATATGAAACTGCCTCGCGCAGATAGTTTTATCTTATTAAAAATTGTATGTCAATGAAAGATTAAATCTTCTCCCTTCTTTTTTTCGATAGGTTATAATATCCCCATCAGCTTTATTGTATCTATTGTCCCCTTTAAATTTTTTGATTGTATAAATTCCATTTTCATTTCCGACACTGTATCCCTCTGTATTCTGATAATAGCGAGTCCAATCATCTAATAGGTTCGCCATATTCAACTTAGCTTCTAATTTATTGTTGAGAAAACGTTTATATATCTGCAGGTCCAGTTGCTTAGGCGCTAATTCATATTCCACTCTATTGGGATCAATGGAAGTAATATTCGTTCTGTATCCTCTATGGTTATAACTAACCGTCGTTCCGAATGAATTTCCCCAATAGCCAATTCCCAAATTCAACAACCATGGTGATTGACCGATCAAAGGACGATCCTGACCGGGAGAACGATCTTTAATCCGCTCAGGCAACTCCTTTCCGTCAACAATCTTATACTTCCACGAACTCAATACATTTACTTTGGAGCTTAAAAGCGTTGCATTCGCTGAGATAAAAAAATTTGTTAACCAATCTTTATCACCTATAAAACTTAAATTTTTACGAATTTCAAATTCTAACCCATTATTTTTAGCAGATTCCATATTATTAAAGACATAATAGGCCCCACCCGTAAATGATTCATCTTCGACCAGTTCAATGGGTTTATCCAGATATTTATAAAATCCCGTTAATGATATAATTTCTCCCGGACTTGGGTACCATTCCAACCGCAGATCTACATTATCAATAAAGGTCGATTCCACATTATCCCCTGAAATAATCGCATCCAGTTCAAAGTCATAAAATCCAAAAAAACCTGTTTCTCGAAAATCTGGACGGATTGCAGTTTTTGAATAGCTACCTCGAACATTAAAGGTATTAGTAACACTATAAGTGGCATTAATGGATGGTAAAAATTTCCAATTATTTTCACGCACAAGCAATTTATATGCTATAAATTTATTTTTGTCATCATTCGGATCACCATTCTGTTTTCTAAACATTTCGTCCTGACGATTTTTTAGGTTATAATATTCAGCACGAACACCATACACCAAGCGCAATTTATTCCATAATTTCTGATCCAACATAAAATATCCTGCGTGCGATTGCATACTTCCGTCATATACATTTCCGCCAATAAGCTCGGGATAATAATAAGCCTGACCAATGCCGTTGCCAATATTTTCCGACGAAAACAACACATCATAAGGCGCTTCGATAGCAGGTGCTGCGGTTGACGGATCATTAGGCATATAGGAACGCGTAAAGGGCAACAAACGAAATATGGATAAATCTCGCTTCTTAGACCAGCCCTGATAACCAACTTTAACCAAAGTACTGACAGATCGTCCTTCTCCAAAAATGCGGGAAAATGCCATTGCCCAATTATAATCATCCTCATTGATCTGTGTCCACATACGGGAATCTTTTCCCAGCACAGATGAATTTGACCATCCTGAAAGATTTAACAAATTTGGAGTCTGAAATAGATGTTGATCATCGAATACAGTAGTCAATCTATATCTCAATTTCCGCTCATCTAAAATCTGTTGTTTGATTTTATTATAGGCAAACATGCCTTCCGCTTTAATTTTCCAAGGCAATTTATATTCGCCGCTTAATTGATGCTGTTGTAAAGACATTGCTTCAGGCAGCTGATACTGATTTTTTGTTGGAGCATTACTTAGGTCTGCAAAGGCCGCTCGAATATTTTCATTATAGGAGTTGTTATAAGTACGGGCATATATATTTTTGAATGCGAGCTTAAAATCCTGCCCTTGTAACCCAAAATTCGCAACTAACCCACTACTACTATTAAAACGATAAGAAGTACCCGCTCCATTTAAACCGACTCCTGTACTGTCAATATAGTGTGCTCCATTAATAGCGGATCCTCTCACATTATTGAAGGCTACAATATTTTGTTCATTTCGAATATTCGCAGAAGCAGAGAAACCAAACAATAATCCATTTGAAAGATTATATCGTCGCCCCAATGCAAACCGAAAATTTTGGTTGGGATTGGCTTTATAACGATATAGTTTCATAGCGTCTGCATTGACCTGTTTAGATTGGGATATTGCATCAATGTCATTATACTTGACATCTGAACCCGGCATTAAAAATTCTTCATTTAACTTTGGATCGTCCAGTACATACCCAGGGGGGGCATCCAGACGTCGGGCTTCACCATTCCAATACCAAGGCAATATCCCCTCAGGTTGTTTTGAAGAAGAATGATTAAAACCAAAAAATTCCGATGCTTTCCGCTCCCCCAGCCGATAAAAGTCTTTGCCAGTTGTGCGGGAATTACCACCTATCCCATATTGTATTGTCGTAAAATTCTTCTCCGGAATATCCAATGTATTTACCGAAACCTGTCCGCCAGAAAATTCAGCGGATACATCCGGTGTTGCCGTTTTATTGACCACCACCGAGCTCACCATTTCTGTCGGTATAATATCAAAGGAAAAATCCCGTCTATTCTGCGAAGTACTCGGAATCACCACACCGTCCAACATGGCCTGATTGTAGCGGTCGGACATCCCCCGCACAATGACGTTCCGGTTATTAACAGTGGTCAATCCGGTAACACGTTTTAAAACCTGCCCCATATCATTGTCCGGTGTACGTGCGATCTGTTCGGCGGATATTCCGTCCGTCACCGACGCTGCGTTTTTTTGCGCCGCATAAAGACCGGCTACGGAAGCTTTTTTAAACGATACATTGACAACTGCCGTCTCTAGCGCATTTACCTGCGTCTTCATGGCAATGTTTAACCCTGTCCGTTGTCCGGACTGTATTTTGACCCCTTCAATACGTTGGGTCTGGTAAGAGAGGTAACTGACTTCCAATATGTAGGTTCCCGGTTCAGCATTCAAAAGATAGCTCCCATCGATACCGCTCTGTGTTGATTTATTGGTACCGATCAGTTTGATGCTGGCATTAGCCAAAGGCTGACCGCGATCATCAATAACTTTACCTGAAATATACCCATTCTGCTGTACCGGTTTTTCGACTAATGTAATATAGACACTGTTGTCTTGAGCCATTAGGTCAGTCTCCCTGAGCAGATAACGCATGACATCGCGGACACTACTACTTTTAAAAATTTTGGCATTTACCTTTTTCTTTGCCAGATTATATTTCGCTGCATCGAAAGCGATATGTATATTTTCGGATTCCAAACGCTCGAAAGCCGCCGGAATATTAGATTCACTAAAAGAAACTGTAATCTTTTTATTGAGTAACTGCCCGTATGCGCCCGAAGCTAAGAGCATTTCGGCCGACACGATCGAAAGAAATAGACCTACCAACGATGTCCTTATCATAAACTTAATATCGTTTTGCGTAACGTATTGCTTAAATTTCATAAATTTGTATGCGTATATAATATCTCTTAAGTTGTTGTATATGTTATTTATACCATCTCCAAATGGTACATGATGCAGAGTTGACGATGGCCGTCGTCAGCTCTCTTTTTTTATTCCCGAATTAGTAAATATGCACTATCCTGCCCTCCTTCCTTGATTTGTTGTGATGAATTGCTTTGATACTTTCCAGGGTTGCCGTCCAGGACAGCTGCTTTGATATCGGCATACTATACCGTTGTTGGGCAATCCGCTGATCGTCAGTTTTAATATCCACATCATAGATACTTTTGACCGCCAGTGCCAATTCTGCAAAACTGCTTTGCTTAAGATAAACTCTTCCCTCAATCCAGCTATTCCGTGTCGTCAGATCAAAAGTCTCCTGCTGGCTATTGTGGTTATTTTTGGTATAACGGATCTGTTCGCCGCGGGTCAGCACACCCAGCGGATTGCTATTGGCAGTAACCTGCACTTTACCTGTAAATACGGACACCGATATCTCATCCAATTCCGCATAGTTTTTCACGGTAAAGGAGGTCCCCAGCACCCTTGTCTGTATTTGTCGGGCATTCACCACAAAAGCTTTTGAGGAATCTTTCTTGATCTCAAAATAGGCCTCTCCAGCCATAAGCTCCACAACTCGATCACGCCTATTGTAAGAGACGGTATCCAATTTAATTTTGGAATATGCGTTCATTATAACGGTTGATCCGTCGGCCAAAAATATCCGCTTACGTTGTGAGGCCCCTGTTTCAAAAATCCGGTAACCGGGTTTTAAATTCGCTTCTCTTTGGGAGAAATTCAGATCATGCTGTTTTGTCCAAAATAAAACGCTAACACATAACAGTAGACTTGCTGCAACCGTTCCGCTCCAGTAGATTATGCTCCGACCCACTGATTTTTTAGACGCAGTACTTCCAATACGTTGCTGTATATTATTCCATAATCGAACCTCATCTACCTCTCCTTCAGAAAGTTCTTCCCGATCAAGCGTATCATACCAGCGATCAATCAGGGACCTCTCAGCCTTGTTCGCATTATTATGCTGGTATCTATAGATTAAGGATTCAAAAATTCTTCTTTTCACTTTTTATGCCTGCTGTTTATATACAAGTCCGCAAAAAAGCCTCAAAGTACTTCAAGAAATAGTTAATGTTGTATGAAAGAATTGTTAAAGGATCAAAGTTCAGAAAATAGGAATATGGCAAGGTGGGTAAGCTACTTAGCGAGCTCGTCTATAATAAAGACCAAAAGAAGGCTAAAACTACCGTTTTGAACATGTTGATAGCCCAAAATAGCTTTCCGTAATCGTTTGGATGCTTCCGTAAGATTATTTTTGACCGTTTGCTCAGACAGCCCCATACGCATGGCTATCTCTCGAATGGATAAATGTTCCCATTTCAATAAAAGCGCTTGCCGCATATTCTGTGGCATAATTTCCAGCTCTTCCTCCAACAACTTCTCAAGGGCTAAATACGTATTGAGATCCTCTGGATGCTGCTGCACATAGTCGAATATATGTTTACTCCAGTGCTCCAACAATCTGTCTTTGGCTTTATTGGAATTAAAGAAATCTATAATTTTATATTTGAGCATCCCTTTCAAATAGGCTGGAAGATTCATTTGGATGTCGATTGTATGCCGCCTTTCCCAAAATTGGACAAACAGCTCCTGTAGAATATCCTCCACATCCTGTCGGTCTAGGATCCGACGGGCAGCGTGCTGATAAAGATCTTTCCAGCAATAGCGATACAATTCCTCATAAGCAGAAGTATCGTTAAACTCTTTAATAGCTTGTAGCCAACGCTGATGTACAACTGGTCCTTGATTCATGCTAATACCAAAATTAAGGTTGAGATATTAAGTTTCTATTAATAAATGAATAAAGAAACTGTAGGTATATAAAATAGTTTCACATTCGAAATAATACTTTTCAAAGTGAGCTAAATCTATATAACAGCGCTCAATTTATTATCACCTGGTATAAAAGAATCAGATTCCCTTAAAAATCAATTATTTAAATTATTTGTTTATTCCAATATTATTCTTACCTTTGCAACGCCTTAGGCAATAGTGCCTATTGTATAAAATATTTCATGAACCCATTTTTAGAACTGGGAATCCGTGAGGAAGTTGTTAATGCCATCTCAGAATTAGGTTTCGAAAAACCTTCTGAAATTCAGGAAAAAGCCATTCCTGTTTTATTGACTGGTAACGACGATTTTGTCGGATTAGCCCAAACTGGCACAGGAAAGACCGCGGCATTTGGTCTTCCATTATTAGAGCAATTAGACTTTTCTCAAAAACACCCACAGGCATTAATTCTTTGCCCTACTCGGGAATTATGTTTACAAATCTCAAAAGATTTAGAAAAATTTGCTAAATACGTTGACAACGTACATGTTGTTGCTGTATATGGAGGTGCAAATATCTCAGACCAGCTACGTCAAATTAGACGTGGAGTGCAAATTGTAGTAGCGACCCCAGGTCGTATGTTGGATATCATCGGCAGAAATGCGATTGATTTTTCAAATGTAAAATATGTTGTATTGGATGAAGCGGATGAGATGCTCAATATGGGCTTCAAAGAAGACATCAACAACATTTTGTCAGAAACTCCTGACGAGAAAAAAACTTGGTTATTTTCGGCGACAATGCCTTCTGAGGTACGTCGTATCGCAAAGAATTATATGACCGATCCAGTTGAGCTTACTGTAGGTACAAAAAACACCGGTAATGCCAACATTGAACACCACTATTATTTGATCAAAGCAAAAGATAAATATGCTGCGTTCAAACGTATTGTGGATTCAAACCCTGATATCTTTGGTATCGTATTTTGTCGTACAAAAATCGAAACACAGGATATCGCTGAAGCGTTGATCAAAGATGGTTACAATGCAGATTCATTGCATGGTGACTTATCACAACAACAACGTGATAAAGTTATGAAACGTTACCGTGACCGTAGTTTACAATTGTTGATCGCAACAGACGTAGCTGCTCGTGGTATTGATGTAAGTGATGTAACTCACGTTATTAACTTCTCTTTACCTGATGAAACAGAAAACTATACACACCGTTCAGGCCGTACAGCCCGTGCAGGTAAAACTGGTATTTCACTTTCTTTGGTAAACGTAAAAGAACTAAGCAAAATCCGTCATCTTGAAAAGATCATCGGTAAGCCTTTTGAGAAAAAACAAGTACCTCAAGGTGCTGAAGTTTGCGAAAAACAATTATTTTCTATCGTTAAAAAGATTGAAAATGTTGAAGTAAACGACGAACAAATCAGCCCATTCTTGCCTGCAATTATGGAAAATTTGGAGTCACTTTCAAAAGAAGATATCATCAAAAGATTCGCTTCTCTTGAGTTCAACCGTTTCTTGGATTATTACAAAAATGCACCTGATTTAAATATCGAAGCGCGTGACGGTGGTCGTGAAGACCGCGGTGATAGACGTGATGGTCGTTCACGTGAAGGTTCAAAAGGCTACACGCGTTTATTTATGAATTTAGGTTCAGTAGATGAATTCTCTCGTGGAGATATGTTGGGCTTCATCTGTAACAATGCGAATATTTCAGGAAAATCAATCGGTAAAATTGATTTGAAAGGCGTGTTCACATTCTTCGAAGTTCAAGATGCAGAAGTAGAAAAAGTATTCCAAGGATTCCAAGGTGTAGATTACAACGGTCGTCAAGTACGTATCGAAGTATCTGGTGAAGCAAGAGGTGAAGGTCGTAGCGACCGTGGCGGAAGAAGCCGTGGTGGTGATCGTGGCGGAAGACGTGAAGGTGGATACCGTGGTGGTGATCGCGGTGGAAGACGTGAAGGTGGATATGGTGGCGGCGAACGCAGCGGAAGACGTGAAGGCGGATTCAGTGGTGAGCGTCGTGATCGTGGCGAGCGTAGCAGCAATGGCGGCGGCTTCCGTGATTTCTCTGGAAAACGTAAAGAATCAAAAAGCAAATACTAATCATTAGTACTTAGCATAAGAGTTAAAGACTCTGGTACAAAAGCGATCAGCTTGAGATGCCAGAGTCTTTTCTTTTATTTCCCCTCCTAACAGTACAGGCACTAATATCTCCTGCCAATATAATAGTCTCTATAAAAAAGCGTAAATTAGCTGTATTATACGAACTGGACTTCTAACATGCCAATAGTAGCAACAAGATTATTTGATTTAGCATACCTGCAATATAGTATTGCCCCGGATTTCCCAATGTTTTCTTTCAGAAAAGATAACGAATGGGTACAAGTAAGCAATACTCAATTTATTGAACAGATCAACGAGACATCTAAAGGTTTGATCGCATTAGGCGTTCAGCCTGGAGAGAAAGTAGCATTAATTAGTGAGAACCGCATCGAGTGGAATATCCTTGATTTTGCCATTCAACAAATTGGAGCTGTAGTAGTCGCCATCTACCCTAATATTTCAACCTTAGATTACACGTATATCTTCAATCATGCCGAAATCAGGAAGTGTATTGTTAGTTCAAAGACACTATACACAAAGATATTAACGATACAAGATAATTGTCCGCAACTAAATGCTATTTACAGTCTAGACAAAGAGGATGGTCTAAACCATTGGCATGACTTCGTTTCCAAGGGCGAGATCATTACAGATGAAACGCTAAACCAACTACGTGATGGTATAAAAACCGATACATTGGCGTCCATCATTTACACCTCTGGCACAACAGGAAATCCCAAAGGTGTTATGTTGTCTCATAAAAATTTATTGGCAGATACGTTGAGTAGTGAATATTCCTTTCCTGTCGAACGAGGTGATCGTGCCCTCTCCTTTCTTCCAGTTTGTCATGCCTATGAACGCGTATTCCAATATGTATATATGTACAAAGGTTTGACAATCTTCTTTGCTCAATCGATGGATACGATAGGTGAAGATTTTAAATCCGTTAAACCACATATTTTTTCCGCTGTACCTCGTGTATTGGAGAAAGTTTATGAGAAGATTATGGCTACAGGAGAGCAATTAACAGGAGTCAAGCGTAAGCTATTCTTCTGGTCCTTGAGCGTCGGCGAACAATACAAACTGGAGGGACGTACATGGTGGTATGACTTTCAACTGAACATTGCCCGTAAATTAGTTTTTTCAAAATGGCGCGAAGCATTAGGTGGTGACATCAAAGGGATTGCCTCCGGGAGTGCTGCTTTACAGGAAAGATTAATCCGTCTGTATATGGCAGCAGGGATTCCAATATATGAAGGTTATGGCCTCACTGAGGCGGGACCATGTATCGCTGTAAACTGCTATAAACGAGGTATGAAAATTGGTACTGTAGGCTTACCGTTAATTAATATCGAAATAAAGCTTGCTAACGATGGAGAAATATTGACTAAAGGCGAGAATAATATGATTGGCTATTATAAAAATCCAGAGGCAACAGCAGAAGCGATCAAGGATGGCTGGCTTTATACTGGGGACATTGGCCAATGGGTAGACGGTAAATTTCTTAAAATTATAGACCGAAAGAAAGAGATGTTCAAGACTTCTGGAGGAAAATATATCGTTCCGCAGCAGATCGAATCTAAACTGGTCGAATCTTCATTTATCGAACAGGCTATGGTACTTGGAGAAGGCCGCAAATTTCCTGCGGCGTTGATTGTTCCCAACTATAATAATCTTCTAGAATGGTCAAGAAGTGCTTTTCCCGCCCTTGCCAATCTTTCTAGACTAGATTTTCTAAATAGCCCAGAACTGAAACAGAAAATGGGATCGGAACTCAACCGTATTAATCAAAATTTTGGCAGCTGGGAACAGATCAAGAAGTTCATCATAGTTCCCGACGAAATGACCGTTGAAACCGGTGAATTGACACCGACGTTAAAAATGAAAAGAAAAGTTATCTTGCAAAAATACGAACAAGAGATTGAAGATATTTATCAAAACTAGTCTACAAAAAAGCCTTTGTCAAAAACAAAGGCTTTTTGTAATCAACTAAATTATATTCTTTATTTTTTAACAATCCGTTGACGAATCGCTTCATAGATCACTACTGCGGCCGACACAGATACATTTAACGAACCTATTTCACCGTACATTGGTATCTTGGCCAGGTGGTCGGCAATACGAATTAGGTCATTGGAAACACCAACGTCCTCTGCACCCATAATTACACAGGTTGGAGCTGTATAATCCACATCGTAAATGCTCGAGGTTGTTTTTTCTGTACTGGCAACTAACTGCACACCTGAATCAATCAAAAATTTACCAACTTTGGACAAGCTATCATGGCGACAGACAGGGATTTTATAAAGTGCTCCAGCAGATGTTTTAATGGCATCAGGGTTAACCTCAGCTGAGCCCTTTTTAGGGACAATGATGGCATGTACTCCAGAACATTCCGCTGTACGTGCAATAGCACCCAAATTGCGCACATCGGTCACTCCATCCAACATCAGAAGTAAAGGAGTTTCACCTTTTTCATAAATCTGAGGGAGAAGTTCTTCTATATCATGATAGGTAATTGGAGAAATAACCGCAATTACACCTTGATGATTTTTACGTGTTATGCGGTTTAATTTTTCAATTGGCACCTGTTGAGAAGCGATATTATGTTCCTTTAACAAGGCTTTCAATTCTAGAATCAAACTGCCGCTCAAACCGCGTTGTATAAATAATGACTCGATCTCTTTACCACTATCGATTGCTTCGATGACAGCACGAATACCAAATACCATCTGATTCACTTCACGTCTTTCCCCGTGGTCGCGATCACGTCTCTGAAAATTTCCTTGCATAATAAATACTAAATATTTCCCTCTTCATGGAAGAGTTTGCAAATGTACAAAAATTAACAGGAATTAAAGCTTTGATTTAGCTTAAACCTAAGTTAAACTCCTTACGCAAAGTATCCAAAAGTGGATTTTTGCTCACCATAGCCTGATACTTTTCCTGGGAGGTGTATGGTTTACGGGATACGGTAAATTCCATCATAACCCCTTGTAGATCGAGCGTAAAATTTTGCAGCTTGACGCGAAGATAATTCAACACATCCACTTTCGCACTTTGCAATACATCCATCTGTACAGCATTCTCGACATCTATCTCGATCAATGTGCCCTTCAAGCGAGGTTGCGTAGCCGTCATCATCGTATATAGATTGATTTTATTTTCTGCTTTCAATTGCTCGGCATAAGCATTCCAGATGGCTATAAATTGATTGAAGCTTACCTCACGCTGTTCGGTACCTCTTATTAATTCAGGTTCATCCCCCTCTTTGGCAACAGAATTATTGTCATAAATGGTGTTCAGATCGGGCAGCGATGGAATAATTGCAGAGGCAGAAGATCCCCATCCGCCTTTTTTGACTTTTGGGGGCACGTTTGAAGCTCCCTCATTTTTTACTTCGGGTTTGACGGTCGAAGTCTGGTGATTGGAAACTGTTGTTGGCGGGCTGGGGACAGGCACGTGAGCCGATAAAGCTGGTGCTGATGGCCCATTTTGTCCTGTATTTACAGAAGATGCAGCCGTAGAAGAACTTTCCTTCGCCTGCGAAACTACTGGCTCAGGGAGTTTTTTTTTTACTCCTTCAGCAGCTGAAGGAATCTGTACGGAACCAAGCTGGCTTAATTTAATGGCACTTGCGATGTGACACATTTTCAACAAAGCAAGCTCTACCTGCAAGCGTTGATTTTTACTCGTCTTGTAATTTATTTCACACTGATTTGAAATATTCAATGCTGACAATAGAAGCCCTGAAGAAGCTTTCTGCGCTTGCTGTAAATATTTTTGACGTATGCTGTCACTAACTTCCAATAGTTTTAAGGTAGCGGGCTCTCGGGCCACCAGCAGATTACGGAAATGGGCCGACAGACCAGCAATGAAATGACTTCCGTCGAAGCCATGGTTCAAAATCTCATTAAATGTCAAAAGCGTTTGTGCAGCATCTTCAGCCAAGATCGAATCCGTTAACTTAAAATAATAATCGTAATCCAGAATATTCAGGTTATCGATTACAGCTTGATAGGTTACGTTTTTATTGGAGAAGCTGACGATCTGATCAAACATGGACAGGGCGTCACGAAGACCACCGTCTGCCTTTTGGGCAATGATATGCAAACCATCTTGGTCATAAGCTATCGCTTCACGATCAGCTATTCTCGCCAGATGACCTGCCATGTCCTCCACTTTTATACGGTTGAAATCAAAGATCTGACAGCGCGAAAGGATCGTGGGTAAAATCTTATGTTTCTCTGTTGTAGCCAAGATAAAAATCGCATACGAAGGCGGCTCTTCCAAGGTCTTCAAAAAGGCATTAAAAGCAGCCTGCGAAAGCATGTGCACCTCATCAATGATATAGATCTTATACTTTCCGGCCTGCGGCGGTATACGGACCTGATCGATCAGATTGCGAATATCGTCTACAGAGTTGTTGGATGCAGCATCAAGTTCGTGTATACTGAAAGAATTACCGTTTTGAAAGGATTTGCAGCTATCGCATTGACCACAAGGCTCCGTTCCGGGTAAGATCTGTTCACAATTTATTGTTTTGGCCAAAATACGCGCACAAGTAGTTTTACCAACACCCCGTGGCCCACAGAATAAAAATGCCTGCGCCAACTGATTGTTGTGAATTGCATTCTTTAGGGTGCCTGTGATGTGTTGCTGACCTACAACCGAATCAAAGGTAATCGGGCGGTATTTACGTGCAGAAACAATAAAATTATCCATTGCACGAAGATACGGATTTTAAAAAAGAAAATGGAGAAACTAAAACCTAAAAATCACAAGTTAGTAATTCATAGGGATGTCCAACTTTCTGGAGTCACTTAAAAGATCGGACATCCCTATTTTTCTTTAATTTTATTCAATCCTTCGGGGCTACTTTCAGATTTTCTATTCTCAGGGGCAATTCGCTTATTAAACAGCTTCTTTATCCCATTGAGATAGCACATCTTTTATAGAAGCGTCTTTAACAGATTGCTTAGGGCATCACCGTGGAGGTTTTTTGCAATGATTTTATCCTCATCTTTGTAGCGTAAACTTAATATTGACCGTTATATTATTATCAAAATAATTAAAACCAAATTTATGAAGCAAAGGATAACTTTATTTTACACCATTTTATTCAGTATTTTTCTATTTTCCGGATGCAAAAAAGAAGATAATTACGATGAGCTTTCTAGACTGGCGGATCTCAAAATTCAGGAAGCGGTAAAACTTACTGAAAATCTTTCTTGCAATGATCTGAAGGAATGCCGTATTGACACACTTTATTATACCTACGTCCCCGTACATCCGAGCTTCGAGCAAACTTATAATAAATTACTTGCCGAGGCCGCAGATCTTAAAGAGAGAGCACAGAAAGTATATAAAGGACCAATTATTTACAACACGAGCGTAGCCCCTAATTATCTTCCACCCCATTTTGGGATACGTTGCATCGCCGGTAAACTGAAAGTCGCTTCGGCTAGAGATCTGGAATTATCCGAAATCAATCAACGATTGGCGGATCTGCTCCCCAAATTGCAGACATTTTTTAATGACGTTCCCTGCAAGGACCCAAGTAAATGGCACATTGCCACCTTTCGTAAAGACTGTGAATTTATCTCCATATTGTATACGGACAAAGAAAACTTTGCTGAGTTTGGAAATATGGCAGAACAATATAATCATTTGGACAATGCCAAAAGAATACTGGACAAAAGCTTAAATTGTAGCGAGACAAATGAAAAACCGGCTAAAGGTATGGTCTGTGAAAATGGCAAGCCTAAAGTAACGTATTAATTTCTCTTAAAAGATTATAGGGCCAGTTTTTGGGCTTGGCCTTGTATAAAATAACAGCATGCAAAAGCCGTCTAAGTTTGTGATAGCGGTTAAAAACTATTCGAGGGAGGGCACAAAAATAGCCCATGCAATTTTTCTGAAGAGAAAGTATGCATGGGCCAGGTTTATTATTTAGCGACGGTAACAACGATATCGTCGACAAAAATACGGTTAACGGTAGCCGGCCAATTACCAGCACGCTGATCAAACGCGCCACCCAATAACCAAATTTGAGTCTCCGCAGTAGCTCCCGTAACAACAAAAGAATAGGTCGCTTCCGGAGCTTGCCATGCAGCTCTGCACGATTCTAGATTCGAATTAGGAGTTGCAACGTTCATCACATTAAATTGGCTCACGCTGACCGTTCCTGGTCCTTTGACACCAACGTTGAGTAGATAATGGTCACCAGTGGCATATCGTACAGCTTTGAAGGTAACCAATAGATTTTTTGTACGCTGTACATTGGCCAGCTTCGGCGAAATTAGATCGCCGCCGTAGTTCGTACGCCCTAATTTAATAAAGCCTGGTCGCGCATAAATCGATGCATAATTACCGCCCCCTTCTGTCGTATTGATCGTACTGGTCCAGCCTTTGGCCAATTCATCAGTGCTCCATAAAGCAATCCTTGTTTCGCCTGAAGTCGCATTAAAGATCTCGCTTCCATAGGTCAGCCAGTTAAAGTCCTCCTGAAGAACGACATCGCCCTCTACTTGCAATTTTACGCCTTTCTGATATACAGTTAGCGGAGATGCCTGTTGCACATCGCCTAAAAATAACAATAGATTTGCTGTACGCTCAATGTCGGTATTTTTATTTACCGTGATTGTTATTGGGGTATCACCCTCACCTTCCATAGGTGCAACTTTCACCCATTCAGATTCATTTTCCAAAGCGACTTTCCATTTCCCCGTAGCGCGGAGAATATACTGCCCGGTTATACCATCTTCCAGAACTTCCAAACGGTTGGATATGCCATCTATTTTTAAATAGGGATCTTTCACCTGTCCTTGATCTGTGGTTCCTGCCTGCTCTACATTCAGCACGTTATTTTGTAACTTTCCATCTAAAGTAAAAAACAAAGTCAGTTCACGCGCTTCGGGATCGGTATTTTTGTGAACGGTAACGGTAAATGTTCCATTTCCATTCCCCTCCATTGGATCGACTTTAACCCAGTTTTCTTTTCGGAGGGGCTCAACCTTCCATTTGCCAGTCGCCTGAACAGTGTAGGTTTCAGATACACCATTAGCCGCAGCGGCCAATTTTGATGGGTTATCTTTTAGTGCAAAATCACCATTTACCGCAAGATCGTCTTTACAGGATGTTAGTATCATTATCAAACTAAGACAAAAGACAACTGTTGATTTTGGAAGCGTATCCAATTTGTAATAATTAATCGTATTCATGAATTCCATAATTTTATTTAGCCTGCATTTCAACACGTTCCTTCATAATTGTCGTCACATTGCCTATCGTATACTGATATGACAATAGAAACACGTTTGTGCGCATACCAAATGCTTCTTCCACTTTGAATTTATTCGGATACATGGGGTCATTGTCCAATTGTACGACCTGAATATCTTTGTAAGGCTTTATCTTTACGTTATTAAAATCATCTATCTCCAAGGTAAGACAGTTTTTCTCAATATTAGGTACTTTAGATATAAAAGTCTCATTACCGGCGACCATCCTCACGCTATTGCTGGTTAATGGAAATAGCTGTTTATTCGCCGCTGTAGACAAACCATTGGCAAACCCCACCATTGAATACATGGTATTTTTGGCCTGTGATGCATATTCATTCTCTATGATGACCTGGTACAACATGGTGCTTTTCTTAGGATTGATTTCAACACCGGATGAGCCTGTCGCTTTCAGTCCAATAAAATAGGTAGAGTCCGGAGATAATCCATCTGGTCGCAATTTAACCATGGTACGGCCTGTTAGCTCACCTGCTTTGATCACAATCTTTTTGTCCATGATGTCATACTTCTCTTTGGGAAGTAATTTGGCATACAGATCTTCCGAATTATCATAAACAGCAAAATTGTATTTTACTAAAGGTTCTGAATCCTCTTCCAGTGCAATAACAAGATCTTTATCAGGCGCATGTGTACCTCCTGATGATGCCGCTACATAGCCAATCACCTCTTCTCCGGTCAAGCGAACCACTTCTTTAAACGTATTGTGATAATCAGAACTTATTAATGCTACCTCATTTTTATACATTTCCTTTTCGAATATTTCGTTGTCCTTACAGGCAACTAAAGCCATCGAAGCTGTCAGTATAGCGATAAAACTTCGTTTCATAATTTAATATTTTAATGTCTTCCACAAACCAAAACGGCTATGGAAGACGGTTATATTTTCCTTTTCTAATGCTTAATCCTAATTATAGCCCGGATTCTGATCCAATGATGGTAATCTGCGCATTTCGGCACGAGGTATAGGCACCCAAATCAACTTTTTATCGACCTGCCTTGTCAGGAATGACGATGTACCTGGTGAAACTCGCTTGTAGAAAGATTCCCGATCCGCACCATCGGGGTTCATACCGCGAATAGGCTCACGTTCCGTTTCTTCGTACTTGCCCCAACGGCGTACATCGTAAAAGCGTCTGTTTTCCCATAGAAACTCCACCATACGCTCACGTTCTATTTGCTTCTGCACCTCTGCCTTGTTGGCAAGCTGCGCAGTGGACAATCCTGGTAAACCTGCACGGTACCGAACAGAATTAAAAGAAGCTTTTATTTCACTTTCATCCCGGCTCGCGGTATAGGTTTTATCACCAAGCTGTACTGTATGGCTTCCAGTAAGGTTATTTAGTGCTTCAGCGTAGGATAACAATATTTCTGCATAACGGATAATAGGATATGCTTTGGGCATCATTCTGGCACCCGTACCGCTGATCGCATCAAATGGGTTTACCCATTTCTTAATAACATAACCTGTCAACGGGTAGTTAGGTGACGATGCCGAAACACCTCCCCGGCCATCAGGTTCCTGGTAAAAATATTTAGCCGCATGAGTATTCAACGTTGTACTAGACAAAGCCTGCCACACAGCACCGTTGAAACCTATGGATGCATAAAAACGCATTTCACGGTTTGCATACATCTTAAATATCCCCGCATTCAGTGGGTAACCCGAAAAATTACGCGGCTGAGCTGTAAATAAGTCACCAAAAGTACCACCGGCGGGAAGATCCGCTACAGCTTCAAAATACGTATCGCCACGCGCTTCTTCTTTGGTGCGTCCATCATCCATCAGATAGGCATCCACGACTTTTTGAGTCACCGAAAAACGCCCCCATCCCCCTAAGGTTGGTGGAAATGCACCCTTGTTCAAATCCGTTATGATATAATTCGTATTACGTCCCCAGATGTATTCGGGATTGATTGAAGCTACAGCTTCACCGGTAAAGACATCAGAGTATGATCTAAATGCATCAATACCACCCGCCCCATTCGGATAGCTTCCATAAAAGTTGGGGTCGGAAGTTACGCCAGTCGGAAGTGTGGGCGTTCTTTCGTCCGCTGGCACTGTATATAATTTATACCGGCCCATATCCATGACACGCTTAGCAGCGGCAGCTGCTACTGCCCAACGTTTTTCATCGTATTGTTGTGATACATAATGTGTACCATCGGTCTTGCGAATCCAGCTACCAAAATAGGATGCGGCAACCGGTCCGCCATTAAACAATGGACTGGCATGGATCAAGCGCAAACGGGCGATCAATGCAAATGCTGCTCCTTTTGTCGGTTTGCCAAAATCCAATAGACTAACATCAGTGGGAAGTTGTATTGCAGCCTTTTCAAATTCACCACAGATGTATTCCATAGCCTCATCATACGTTGCCCGGGGCCGGTCATAATACGCAATATCCTCATTGGTATTCACAACTTCATCTCCCAGCAAGATCGGTGGGCCAAAATCTATAATGAGGTTATAGTATGCGTAAGCTCTAATAAAACGTGTATATCCTTCGATACGGTTACGGTCTGCGTAGCTCATATCCCTTGGCACATCGAGGTTCTTTAAAACATTATTAGCTTTACGAATGATTTTGTAGTATTTTCCCCATTGATTAAGTCCACCGTAAAAATCAGGCGTAATATTTCCGGTGACAAAATCCATCCCGTAATAAATATTAGTAGTTCCAGTGCCTGTAAGGCCATTTATAGCTTCATCTGTCGCCATTGGCCCGGGCGTATAATTTGATCTGATCGTATTGGATTCATCAGGGAACAGTGCTGCCGCCCCCCACATATACGCTTCGATATAACGCGTATTTGTATAAGCTGAATCAATATTGAACTCATCATCAAAATATTTATCAATATTTAGATAATCTTTACAGGATGCCACCATAAACAACAGTTGTATGGCTAAGACGAATTTGGTTATTCTCTTTATGATTACTGACCTTTTCATGTCCTTCAATTATTTCTATACTATTAAAAATTAATATAAGCCTGTAACGAGTAAGTCGTCGGAATTGGATATTTACGCCCTCCCCAGGCCGCTTGTTCGGGGTCAAAAATCTTAACATTATCCCAGATATAAAGGTTATTCCCAACAAACTGAAGATCCATAGATCTGACACCCAGTCTCGTTAAAAACTTAGGGCTTAGGGTATAATTCAAAGTAACCTCCTGTAAGCGCAAATAGCGGGCATCATCCATCCAAAACGATGACAGCTGACTGTTGTTACTGTTGTTTCCGTATTGCAAACGGGGGAATTTAGCATTTGGATTTTCAGCTAAAGATAGATCAATACCATGCTGTAACGCATAGTCTCTTGGGATCCAACGATTGGCAGGGTCATTAGCCAAGGTAATGACGTTACCATCTGTACCGCCAAAAAACGGCATATAACCCATACCGGTATTTTCAGTAGCATCTTTATATGTCATTGGCTGCCCCACATAGAAAAAGGACGTCTTCCCTGTACCTTTGAATAACACTCCTAGAGATAGATTTTTGTAACGAAACTCTCCTCCGAAACCATACATGGTCAATGGATAGTTGCTATGGGTCAATGGAACTTTATCCAGCGTATTGATGATACCGTCACCATTTACATCTTTATATTTGATATCACCAGGTAATACCGTTCCAAAGCTTTGTGTCGGACTGTATTTGATATCGTCTTCGTCTTTAAATAATCCTAATGATTGATAACCACGGATAGAGCCGTAAGGATAGCCGTTAAACTCCAAGTAAGAATACTCCAGGTAAGCCTGTTCCCAATTTTGTACGACATTCTTTGAATAGGTAAAATTACCCCGCAAAGTAAGAGTCATATCGCTATTGAGTTTGGTGGTGTAGCTCAAATTACCATCAGCACCCGAGCTCTTCATACGCCCCACATTGGCGTAAGGATTGGATATTACACCCACATAATCCGGCACCTGAACCCGTGGCTGGAAGATACCGTTGCGCTGATCCTGGAAAAAATCAATCACAAAATCAATTTTGTTATTAAAGAGCTTTCCCTCTATTCCTAGATTGGACTTAATCGAGCGTTCCCATGCTAGGTTGTCCGCCCCGATACGCGTTTCAGAAATTGTTTCAATGCCACCAACTCCCCAAACACCGCTATTGTAAATATCCGCTTTCGTCAGATAAGGGAAACGGACAGCATTTAAAATCCGGTCATTACCTACGGTACCATAAGATGCCCTGATTTTGAAATAGTCTAACCAAGGTGCCGCATCTTTCACAAATTGGTAACTTGAAGGTACCCATCCCACTGCCACCGATGGGAAGACCCCATACTGACGGCCGGGCTGAAAGTTTTCAGAACCTGTATATCCAAAATTGGCGTCCAATAAGTATGTATCCTTATAACCATAGGTAAACCTACTGGAAACCCCTTGATAACGAACAGGTATTGCGGTCATATTACTGGTTGCATCATCGGTATCTTTAGCATCGCTCAGGTAATAATAAACCAAAGCTGAGGTACGATGATCCTCACCAAATTTTTTCTCATAATTAAGTGTAGACTCAAAATGATATTTTCGGTACTGGCTTACGGTCTTCAGATAGGAAGCCGGACTTTCCTGTACCTTTTGAACCATGATTAGCGAACCATCCAAGTTTCGGCCGGTTGCCTCATACAATGCCGGTTGCATCCATCTACGTTCGGCAAAATAACTCTGAATGTCATAAGCACCCTGACCACGAATTTTCAGACCTTCCAGGAGACTACTTAAGTCTTGATCAAGCGCCACGGTTACCTTACCTTTATAGTTTTGATTATTATAGTTACCCGTACGATTGATCATCACATAAGGTGATGAACGTTGGCCTGCTCCTAAACCAGGCAATAAGCCATTGGAATATTGAAGCGGAATGGAAATTGGCGTAAGTGTCGATTGTGTTTTCCAGATCGCATCCGTATTCCCATAACCCGGTTCTTTTTTAACCGATAAAAATCCATCTGAACCCAAAAACACCTTAGTCGTTTTTGTCAGGTTGATATCAAGGTTAAGCCGATAATTGTAAGTATTGTAACCAACATTAGAACTGTAAATACTACTCTTATCAACTTTGTAGGCCGCTGTTTCGCTATTACCGCCCAAACTCAGGAAATATCGTGCAACCTCAGAACCTCCACGTCCCGAAGCATAGTAGCTTTGACGCCAAAAGCTTCGGTTTAGAATCTCATCTTGCCAGCTGACATCAGGATACATATCTGGATCTAGATGTTGCTGTATAATACCTAATTCAGTATCATTAAACAAGGGCTCGCTCCCCCGCACTACGGAAGCTTCATTAGCCAATAGGGCATAATCATAAGCACGTAGGTATTTCGGTAAACGATTCAGTCTGGATAAGGTCGTATTTGCACGCCCAGTGATCTGTATCCGATCTACAGTACCGCGTTTAGTGGTCACCAATACCACTCCGTTTGCACCCCGCACACCATATACTGCTGTTGCTGAAGCATCTTTCAGAATGGAGAAGCTCTCCACGTCTGCAGGGTCTATGGTATTTAAATCGCCTTCAAGCCCATCAATAAGCACTAAGGCTTTCGCGTTGGCACCAAATGTACCTATACCACGCACCCAAAAATCAGAGATATTTGATCCCGGTTCACCCGAAGTCTGCATGGATATAATGCCTGCTGCACGACCGCCCAGCATATTCGCGATAGAAGGCGCGGGACTTTGTAACTGTTTTACATCAACTGTTGTAATGGCACCTACAGAACTAATTTTCCGTTGTTTTGCGCCCAAACCAACTACGACGACCTCATCAATATTTGTACTCTTATCGAGCATTTTTATTTCCAGATTGTTGGTCGATTCTACCACCAAATGCTCGGCAACATCATAGCCCACACTGGTAAATACCAACCAGTCTCCATACGCAGCTTTAATAGTAAACTTTCCCTTTTCATCTGTAGAAGTTGCTCCTGTCGGTTTATCCTTGACATAGATTGACACTTTAGATATAGGTTGCCCCTTGCTATCAACGACAGTTCCGGCAATCGTTAACTGTTCTTCTGCTTGTTGTGCAAGTGCAGGTGATAGCCAGAGGCACAACGGCAGGATGCACAAAAAATAAATAATCTTCATAATATAATAAGTAGGTTAATTATTCGATAACTAATTTACGGATGCGCGCATTGCTCCAATCTGCGATATAGATATCACCCTGATCATTCACCGCAACTCCCCAAGGTTGGTTGAACTGCGATTCTACAGGCCCACCGTCTTTATAACCAGCTTTAGTCGGTTGTCCGGCAACAGTAGAAACAATTCCATCAGCCGATAACATGCGGATACAATGGTTACCGTAATCAGCAATAAACATATTTCCGGTCTTATCAAATTTGATATCTTTTGGATAATTGAATACAGCATCTTTGACGGGGCCGTCACGAAATCCCGACCCACCCGGTGCATTGATACGTTTGAAGCCTTCGTTGATATGGTCAGGACGTAGGTCTAATACAGAAATGCCCTGTGCAAACGTGTTCGGGCTAGCGTTTGAGTGCAACGTAATATACAATTCCCAAGGTTTTGCAGGATTAATAGCCTGTCCATATTGTGAACCATAAGGCCCTTTGTGCACGATCGTCGCAGCATATGTCACCGGATCTATTTTAGCGATATGACCATCACGAAAGCGTGTATATAAATGTCCATCGTAGGGGCAAAAAGTCACAAAGTTGGCATAACGGTCGGCCTGAACGATCTTCGCATAATCCGCAGCTGAGAACTGTGCATTCCGCTGGCGAATTGTCCAAGCTTCCCTTGGATCAAAGGAAAAAAACACTTCGGCAACCGACTCATGTGAAACCGTCATAATACCAGTCACCCGATCTACCGTCACTCCATTGGCATAAGGGTTCGGTGAGGATGCCGTTGAATATAAAGGGGTAACAATATTTTCCTTTTCGTTGATACGCGCTATCCCAAATGATCCACCATCACGCCAGGTCATAAACAGGTTGCCTTGCGCGTCCATATCTAGGTATTTACCGTAGACATGTGCTTGATCAAGGGTACCCGCCAAAAAGTTTTTATCCCCCGTACCGGTGACAGTACTAACTTGTGCCTGGATATGATAGGTAAATGATTTATCATAAACCAATGAATCTTTACCGATGACAACCGAAATTTTGGGATCATCGCCAGGGAGGCGTGGTACAATGGCATAAATGCGTTCTCCACTCGAGGATACTACGGCAGCCCGTGCATTATTAAAATACACTTTGATCTTATTTGGATCGGATCCAAAATTTTGACCATCTAATAAGATTTTATCCTTAGCCCCGCCTTCTGCAGGATAGAAAGAAGAGAGCACGACTGGTTTATTTGGATCATGCTCGCTCTGTTTTGTCGCAACATCTTCCTTACAGGAAGAAGAAAACAGCAACATTAACAAAGAAAATGTTAATTGACTACATTTCATAATAACTTCGGTTAAGTAAATCTACAATTGGTTCTAAAAGTTAGATCGAATATAATTTAGAAAAACAAACAAAACAAATATTTAAAAAACAAAAATTGAAACATAATAAAGTTATTTTAATAAAATATGAAAGCATTAGAAACATATAACATAAGCTATCACAGGTAATAAGATCTTCGATTAGAACGTTGCAAAACTAAAAACAAGCCCACACAAACCATCATTCAGCTAGTTATTAAATCATTAAGATTGTTTTAATTTAATGCTAAGAGTGTATTTTGGGCAGAAAGAAAATTAATAAACGAAATAAAACAAAAATATTACAAAAAAGAATAAAATGAAACCTTCGTCATTGTAACATCTTGTTAGCAATAATTTTGCACAGGAAAACAGATTTAAAAAACAAACAAAGAAAATAGTGCTGTAATTGGGACACAACCAACTAGTTATTTTCCTTTAGTAATTACCTACCTTAATACTGTATTTCACCTACAGTTTTCCTACTGTTGGCCTACATTTGGTTTACTGGGATAGGAGAATAGTAGGCCAACAGTAGGTCAGTGGTACGTCAGCGCGCAAACAAGATTAGAAAAAATAGCAACGAACAAAGGAAGTTAGTACGATTAGCATTATCTAAAATTTTTCATCCTATTTTCGGAACTCATTCGGAACTACCTCGCCCCTTATTCGCCGATCACCTTACTTTTCTCCACTCATCCCCTAGTCTTTCCCTACTGATTATGTAGGCAGTAAGTGGAGAATGAGTAGAGAATCTATATAGGCATTCCGAAGATGGTATGGACAAGAGGCGAAGAAAGACTGCACGAATAGCGAGGCAAACACCAAAAAATTGTACTTAAAAGCCCATTTTTTTGGTATCCCACTTCCCTAATTTTGATTTGATAACACTCCAAAAATCAGGAAAATGAAAAAGCATATAGCGTCATACAGCCAATGTCCAGTTCGAGCATACTCGATTATTGTCCGAATTTCTCCAAAAGTGTCCGAATTTCTCACACGACGCAAGCATTTTCCTTAAAACCCAGTATTATGCGTTTTGAATACTGCTATAAAAAAGGCACAAATGGTCAACTCATTTTACCGTTTCAGTCAAATTTTGATCTTGTAGAATCGATATATTTGGGATTATTTAACAGTAACAGGAAGTAATGTCGATCAATTGAGAAGTAATGCAGTGGATTTAGGAATTAATTCTACAATATAAAACAATAACAAATTTTACGTTTGGAATCATTTGATGAACAAGTGTGATATAGAACAATATATCGTTACAAATAAATTGTTAAAAATAATAAAATGCTTAAAGTAAATAATTAAACACGCATATTAAATAATTAGCCATATTCCGGATGCTTAGTTTTCTTACTATTATACTTAGACAAAATCTGTACAACAAACCAAAATAAGTATGAAGAAGACCTTCAAATTTACATTACCAAAAGTAGCATATTTCGAGGACGAAAAACACCCATTTCTTCCCCCATTGCCCGATGCAAAACGTAATCTATATGAGGATACTTCGATACAGCTTGTAGAGGAATTTATAGATTACCGCCAAGTGATATTATATCGGTTACAGGCGCATGTGACCATTGATTGTATTGTTCAATTGAAAACAAACAAGCCGGACTTTCATCTCATTTACACCATGAAAGCGACAGACGATATCGTCATTCAGAAACATGCCACCAAAAACGAGATCATATTTCCCCATGCACACAGCACATTTACCTACATCCCGCGCAGCAAATTTGGCATACATTTAAAATCAGGGAACTACCTGGTCTACGGGCTGTTGATTGATATCGGTCTCGTAAGGGATATCATTTACCATCACGGGCATTTTCTATCCGAATTAAAAAATGCAAGGAAAAAGGATAAAACCAGTCTCTACCAGACAGCCTTATGGCCGATCAAAGAGCTTACAAGTTATCAGCTGAACCGTATTGAAACGATCTTCTTTAATTACAGCAAACAAAATGAGGCAAGGGTAATCGAGCAGATTTACCTATTATTCGATATCGCAGAAACAAAACAGTTTGGGTTTTATGAGAAACTGAGCGAAGGTGAAGTCCTTGCTAAAAAAGCAAGAAAAATAATATATGATATCGTAAATCAAGGATTTCAGGAGGTGAATATTAGCCAAATTGCCTTTTCGTTAGGCGTTTCTGACGCTTATCTTGCACGCTGTCATAAACGCTATTACAAACAGCCCCTTTTAAAATATCGGGATGAAATACTCCTTCCACTGGCAAAAGACAGGCTGCTTTCAGCTTATACCAATAGGGAAGTAGCCAATTTTTGCGGATTTAAATACCAAAGTGGTTTCTCCGACTACTTTGAGAAACGGGTAGGCCTGTATCCTTCCGAATATATAAAATTCCACCATAATCCGGACAATGACAAAAATCAGTAAATCACAAGATCAAAAATGCGTAAATGAATGTGCTGAGACAGGCTTACCTTTGAAATACGCTTAAAGAACTAAAAGCAAAAGAGATGGCGGGCGTACTAGTGCCATGCGATCCCCGTCTTTCCCGACGGGGTTTCCAGCGATCTTCGGTACGTCTGCGAAGGGTTGGAAGGGAGAGCTGGAACAAAATAAATAGGGACGCGGGTACAGCGATAAAGTGCAAAGCAAAACAGAGGGCAGGCCGCGCCAAGGCTGTGCCGCTGCGCAACAGGTTATGGATAGGTAAAATAAACGGAGATGAAAAGTCTACAAACAGCGAAAGAAACAATCAAACGACTTGGCCTACATTTAGGGCCAGTGTTCCAATCCTTATTGATGAGGCTGTTTGGGCGGTTTGTCCTTCCGTTTAGGTATCGTGTCGTTCCTTTGTTCAAGGAGCTTTGCTATGCCCCTATCTGTCTATCCTTGGCCCTAAAGAGAGTTGCGGACAAAATGTGGTATCCACGTAAGTTTGCTCTGTTCCCGAGTATGCCGGTCTCCCAGTTTCAAGGAAGGTGGTTGACCTCAACATAGGATCCCTCGATCGCATGGCTGTGAGGCAAACCCGAAATGCAAAAAATAACTAATAAAATTATATAAACTTAAAAAGATGCATATGAGCACTTTAAAAATTAACTGGTTACGTACCGGTATTGTATTATCTTTCTTTTTATTGATAGGAGCTTTTTGGGTAGCAAAAGCAACGGAGAAGAAGGAAGTTAAAGCAACCTCTCAAAAAGAAATGGTTGTATTTCATTACGCAAGTGACGATACCAGCGAGGGAGCATTTGCTAATCCTGACAACTGGGAGCCAGGAACCTCTCCATCCACATGCGGAACAGGTACGACAAAGCCTTGTGAAAAAACAGCAATAGACCAAAGTGATCTTGAGTCTATGCTTTCTGGAAAATCCAATCAAAATATATTGGATGATTCAAGTTTTAGCAAGAGAGATTAGCAGGAATGTTATTTTTAGCTGGAATAGTATTGGGGTGGTTATACCCCAATACTATTCCTACTATTAGAGGGCCTATCTAGGATTCTGTTCCATCCCTGTTAGATCCAACACATCCTCAGGCAATGCAATTGCATATCGCTTATCATTGTGAGCCAGTAAAAACTGCTGATTGTTGATTTTACGAGAAAGAATTATTCTGGCACCATCTCTATTCAACCGCTTGACATCCGACCATCGAAGCCCACGAAATAGTAACTCTTTTCGCCTTTCATTCAGGATTGTACGAAGAGCTATATCCACATCAGTGAATACAAAGGGCTTAAAAGTATTTTTATCCCAACGCTTTATCATCAGTAGATTTAGCGTTTCAGCCGCTTTACCAAGATTTCCCAGACGAGCCTCACATTCAGCTACTATTAGTAACAGTTCACTGGATGTGATGCCTGTAACGAGTCCCTGATGGCCCATATGTGTACCTTTAAAAAATATAGCGCCCTTATTATCTAGCCTAAAATAGATACTTTTTCGAAGATCACCCGCCGCATACATTAAATAAAGATCTTTATTTATCTGGGCTATATTTAGGTTAACAATATTGGAAGCATACATTCTTGTAAAAAAGACCACTTCCCGGCTGGTCTGATTTGTTGCAGGTATGGGGAAACTCGCTGAGGCCGATAGATCATTAAAATCAATCAAATCACTATGGAGCTTTAGCGCCTGTTGCCCATTAGCTAGAGCTTTCTCATAGTCACCCATAATTAAATAAGCACGGGCCAATAACCCGTACGTGGCGGCCTTTGTAGGAAGGGCGGGAGAAGATTCGGACGTCGGCAATAAAGGTAATGCTTCTTGCAAATCAGATAAAATTAAATCATAGGTCTGTTGTACTGTAGCTCTTTTAGAAGGCAAATTCATATCAGGATCAAGACGTAATGCCATACCCAATTCCTTATCGGCGGTTTTAGCATCATAGGCAGGTGCCCATACCTGTACTCCATCCAAATAACGGGCTGCCCTGAAAACTAGGGCCTGCCCCCGTACTTCATCCGCATCTTTACCAGCCAGTCCGTTATCATCCAGCCCCTTAAGTATAGAATTGGAAACATAGATACCTTTATAGCAATAATACCATTCATGCCCTCCGCCAGATACAGCACGCGTCACATAGTCGGGTTGCCAACTGTACAGACGTTTATCACTATCGTAATACAGTCCATTATAGTCCGCATCTGTCAACACAATATCGTTACTGCTCGTCTCCCCCATAGAGAGATAATTTGAGTTTACTGTAGCCCAATCATTCAATAATGCCCTATAATCTGCTACCGTTATAGGGATCCCTAAACTCTTATCTGATTTTTCTTCCAAAAATTTGTTACAGCCCCCAAGGCAAAAGAGAAACAGGGGGAGCAATAAGACTTTATTCCATATTCTTTTCATAAACTTTTTCTTTAAATGCTTGTTTTTACTCCCACTGAATAGCTCTGCGGTGCAATCGTCCGACCGCTTCCTAAGTTAAAATCCGGATCAATACCAGCTTTATTAGCCTTCCATAGCGTACCAATATTTTGTAGATTGAGGTAAATATGTAATCTTTTAAAGCCTTTAAAATAAGGGAAGTCATATCCCACATTGATATATTGTAATCGAATATGATCACCTTTTTCGACTAGAACACTGGCTCCTTCATAAAACCTGTCCCTGTTACTATTTGTGGTATATGGATTAACAGGAACATTCGTTATGAGCTCATCTCCAGGCTTCCGCCATCGATCCGCATAATCACGATGACCTTTTCCACTATTAAACAGATTGGTGTAATTGATAGAGGAACGCCGATACCAATAGCCCAATTTATAAGTAAGGCCAAGCTGAAGACTGAAGCGTTTATACGAAAATGAATTTTGCAAATTACCAAATAGGGTCGGTACAGCCGATCCGTGAAACTTCAGATCTTCCTCTTTCGTACCAGCGCCCGTAATCGCAGTATAATCCTTACTGACCTCACCGTTCAGATAGCCTTGTGCTTCACCCGTAAAGGGATCTAGACCAGCCCATCTATAGCTGTAAATCGCATAGACCGGCTTCCCCTTAATTCCCGAAATTGGCGGGGTCGCTACATTTACGTATTGCTGTGCCAATGTGCGTGATATCAGGTAATCATCGACTGCATCTTTATACATGCTCACGTTGAGGGTACTATTCCATTTTAAATGCATATGGTCAATATTTTTTGTTGTTAACTCTAAATCCCATCCCTGGCCATGCATATTGGCTACATTTCGCTGCATTGAAGTATTTACGCCTGTGGTCAGGTCTATCGGCGCCTGACCGAATAAATTTTGCCCCCATTTATGATAAAATTCCAATGCACCTGCTATACGGCTATTCTTTGTTCTAAAATCAAGTGCGATATTGAGCATTTTACTCGTCTCCCATTTCAACAGAGGATTATAGAAATTCACAAATGCAGCGGAGGGACCACCTGTAAATACTGAAGGAGCAGCGAAGCCAATGGTGTTTACAGCTACCATCGCAGGATCTATGTTACCGCTGAAACCATAAGTTGTCCTCAGGTTGAGATAAGAGAGCAAGTTTGTATTGAAGAATTTCTCATTGGAGATTTTCCATGCGGCACCTGCTGACCAAAAAGGATTCCATTGGTCATTTGTCTTCAGTCCAAATAGATTAGATGCATCGCGACGTAGACTACCCGAAACCGTATATCTGTTATCAAAACTATAAGCTGCATTGGCAAACTGAGAAACAAACCTCGTAACCGTCCCAGTCAGTGTCTGACTATTCGGTACATAATCTTTCGCACCAGTAATAACAGTCGGATAAGAGGTTTTATAATCTATATTTCCAAATGTTAAATTATCAGGATTGTATCCATAGAACCTGTTGTTGTTCGATTCACGACGGGCATCTCTTATCTCGGTCCCTACAATGGCAGTAATTGTATGCTTACCAAATTTACGGTCAAAACTGAGCGTCCCACGTAGATTGTTCGCATGCATTAAGGACGCACTTTTATCAAGTATCCCACCAACGGGTATTATATATTCAACCTTATTGTTCTGAAGCTGTGTAAACCGGTTCAAATAATCACGTGCCATATAACTATATTGATCGGCAAAGCTTGTTCCCACGCTGTGCGCTTGTTCATATTGATAATTTCCTGCTATTTTCAGCCCCTTGATAATTTCATAGTTTAGCTCGATCGTCCCCAATAAATCTGTTGCCGGACTTCTGCGTATCTGATGCTCCGAATCCACCAATGGGTAATAACTCCAATCCAGCAGATTTCCATCACCAAAAGACTCAATAAAACTCTGCCTATAGTTCCGTGGCACCGCTAGCGCCTGCCCGTTTTGATCTGCAATACGTGTATAGGGAAAAAGATTGGAGATATCATTATATCCATTGCGTCCAGACTTTGTAGCTGTCTGCGTATAATACAGATTAGTGGCAACAGAAAATTGCTTACTAATTTCATAAGCTTGTTGAAAGCGCAAATTGATACGTTCGTAACGATCACCTAGTGTTCCAATATTTCGATCATACCCTATCGACGAAAGCCAAGAGAACTTTGCTGCCCCTCCAGATCCTATTAAAAAATATTGCTGTTTGTAAGCAGGTTTATATACATAATGATTCAATTGTTCACGTACATCAACATCTCTTAATTCATTAATCCTTGTCAGAGCTTCTTCTTTGGAAACCTTTCCGTTATCCGCCAGATCAAGTAGATCGATCACAGGACTTAACAAAGGTTTACTAGCCGAGCTTATTTTACTTTTATAAAATCCACGACTGTATAATTCCCGTTCTACATCTATAAAATCTGACGATGACATCTGAGGAATATAGTAGAGGTCAGGCTTTGCATCCACGGTGTTGTTGGCATTGAATTCAAAAGAAGTGGGCCTATCTAACTTTCCTTTTTTCGTTGTGATCACAATTACACCATTCGCTGCCCGTGCTCCCCAAATACTGGAAGCTGCAGCATCCTTTAGTATCGTAATATTCTCTACCGTATTGGGATTAATATTGTTAATATCACCATCATAGGGGAAATTGTCAACCACTATCAAAGGATCTTTAGGCCCATTGATGGTACTTAACCCACGGACCATGATCTGGGGACTAGACTGACTTCGGCCAGCATCCATGACAAGACTATTTGCTACAACAGGTAATCTTGAAAGAATATCCGTACCCACCTGCTGGTTAAACAGTTCCTTCCCAACGGTTGAAAAAGAACCCGTAGCCCGTTCTTTCGGTATGGACTGATATCCTGTCGAGACAATAACTTCGTCGAGTTGTGTCGTACGTGATTTTAACCTTACGACCAGTGCAGCGGTGGCCCCATCGAATGCCAACGTGTGCTGTAGATAACCGAGATGCTGAAATGACAGCGTACCTTGATTTGCTGCCGTATGAAGTTCAAATTTACCGCTTTTACCTGTCAGCACCCGGCTATTATTGTGGCTCTCGCTTACAAACACACCACTTATCGCCTCCCCTAGGCTATCCAGCACCGTTCCTTTTATCAGTATCTGTCCTTGCAGTTGCGTTCCTAGAACCAACATACTGCAAATGAAAATAATCGTTCTTACCATCTTATTTCTCTAAAAATGGCGCTACATAATCCCTGTCCAATAGATTACGGTAGGTTACCGTCTGTAGTATGCCATATTGGTTTATCCAATAATACATTGGGTAGCCGGCAGGTTGAAGCAATTGGTCCAAATGGCTACTTTCAATTATTGATGAAAATGATTCCAGTCCCAAGCTCCGAAACCATTCACTTTTTAGATAGCTATGGATACTGGCATAATTATTTTTTGTTTTAACGCCATTAACCATTATTACCGCCAGTTTGTCCCCATAAAGCTTTTTATAGTAATTGATTTCCTTTTGATGTAGAAAACACTTGGAACAACCGATCATCCAAAAGTCAAGGATCAAAAGCTTCCCTTTATATTCATGGAGAGTCTTACGCACGGTATCCCCATTGATATAAAAGAGATGTTCTTTAGTCCAGAACTCTTCTGGGACTCTATGACCGATTTTTAATGGTATGATATCAGAATGTCCTGCTATTGGCCCGTCGGCCCCGCTGTCCTTGCGAGGCGTCTGAGCCGATAAACTAAACATATGAAACATAAGAGCCAATAAGATAAAAGCTCTTATGTTCTTCAATACCTTAAAAGAAAAATATAAATATTGAAAAACTAAAGCTGTAAGCAGAAGCAACACCCTACTAACTCCTGACCAACTTCGCTCTTTCCGCGGGTTTTCATCGAGTCGGCATCGGAATTTCAGCGGGTCACAGCGATGAAAACCCGATGCCGACTCGAAGCGAATAGCATAAAAGGCAGAAGAAAGGCCGGTATTAACTGGGAAAAAGTCGGTAGCCAGTAGGCGTATCTTTTTCAGCACTCGGCCAGTACCCTTACAGTAGGGTCTGCTCGAGTATCTGGCCAGTGCTTGGCAGATGTAGGTATTTATATTTATCTTGACTAGCGTCAATAATTTTAAAGTATTCATAATTTGTTTGTTAATGGTTATTTCGATAACCGACTTAAAAAATCAGCGATTTTTTTGCTCAATTCCAGCTCTTTTTCTAAAAGCGCGTTTACTTCCGATGGCAGCTCAGCTTTCGTAATATCTAGTTTACGATGATTGACGATACAGGATGCGATCAACAGACGAGACACTGCAATTGCAAACTCCTGCATTTCCTCATCTTTCAAAAGCTGATGCCTTTCTACTCCATCATCAACATAAGCACTCAACTGCACTAGGATATTAGTAGATATCGTATTTAAGGCATACCGATCCCAAAATGTTTCGCTCTCCTTTATCGGGTCATAATCAACCTTGTGGACATCGTAAATCATCCAATCAAAAGCAAATTGTAGCGCCAAAATCCTTTTCATTTTTCAGTTTGTAAATCCGTAACCCGAAGGACATAAGATCCCCTCTCCGATCGAAATCAGCTTTTTTGAGGCCTGATCATACTCAGGTCAGTTTGACAATAATTTAATTAATTCGGTAAGCCAGATAGCGTTTGAATGAGGGGTCACAAGGTATAATATTGGCAACACGCGGTCCATGGCTAAAAGAGGCCAAATAGTATTTGGCGGGGCCAGCCGAGCTATTCGGGGGCCGTAATGATGTTTTTTTGTAATTGCTTCCGAAAAACAAAAGCACCAATAACATCACATTTTTGTAGTGTTAATTGGTGCTTTATTTTTTTGATTTTATTTCTCATAATTCGTCAAATTAAAACGAACTCAAAGAAATAGCCAAAAATGGATGACTACTTGCTTGTCGTAGCAGCAGAGGCTCTGGCGGAACCTTTACTCATTACCCTAGGATATAACTTTCAGTACCTTTGTTAAAAATAACAATGGATGATGCAAAGATCAAGCAAGCGCCATCCTACCCTAGGAATATTCTCCAAAGATAGGATAAATCGACGCATTACTCACTCTTCGTATCATAAAAATCGCCAGATCCTGCTACGAGAGTTCGTTTTTCAATTTAGTTTACTTCCTACTTTTTATCTCTCACATTAAACTCAGATAATTATATTTAACCACGACAAATATATAAAACTATCTAAATAACTCCAAATAAAACGTATTGTTTTATGGAGTGGTATTTTACTTACAGCTTCCGTTCTTTTATAGAATGGAGCATAAAAACAATAATAATATACTAGTTCTTGATGTTGAACAAAAAAGAATTGGTCTACGTTTCAAGCAAATAAGAAAAGCCATGGGCTATTCTAGCCATGAAAACTTCGCTTATGATTACAATCTTGACAGAGCTCAATACGGAAAAATAGAAGCGGGCTCCGCCAACGTAACACTAAAGGTCTTCATTAAACATCTAAATGCCATTGGTTATTCCTTTCCAGAATTTTTTAATGAAGATTATGACTCGATAAAATTAGATTCTTAAATCTAAGGTGCAAGACATTGATCTTGATAGGTCCAGAAGTTTACGGATAAGGTAAATGCAGCAATTGGAAAATTTAAAGAAGCTCAAACTGGTCGATAAGGAAAATCGTGTTACCAACGCGACCCTTTTATCATTCGGGAAAGTCAATATCGGCTATAATGTTTACATAGGCTGACTGAAAACACCATCTTTTACCATCGATGACCGCATGTTCAATAATGCTCTTTTTGATGTTATTGAAGATGTAATGCATTTTTGAAAAACTAAATGAAATCAACATGATACAATCCAAGATTATTCAGACCATTTTTTATATCAAAAGAAAAAGCCATCCCGAAAAGAATGGCTCTGCAATATTTTGTAAACTAAAAAATCTATTTCAGTTTTTCGATCTCTTCTATTGTCAGCTTTGTATACTTTGCAATCTGTTCAATCGGAAGGCCGTCTTTTTTCATTCCTAAAGCTATTGACTCAATCCTGGCACGCTCTTCCAACTTACCTTTTTCCATCCCCTCCTTTTCAGCATACGCAATCGTGGCATTATAGACACGTTTTTGTTCCAAGCTTGATATGTATGACATCTTCTCTTCTGGCGTTAAATTTGCCAGTTCTCCTATAGCAAGGATACGGGAGAATATTCTTTTATCAAAACACTTAGGCAATCCTTCCATCTCATCCAGATGCTTCATCAGGTACATTCATTGGTAGATAACCGTATCCAGCGCGGTCAGGGATTTGTTAAAATTGGGCAATACGAGCAGCTTGTAACTTAACTTGGAATAAAGGATCTCTTGGTCCAGCTCATTAATGATCTTTACACTGTAATAATACTTCGCCCTGTTTGATGGATCGCCGAACTTATTGACAAAAAGTGATTATATCAGAAAAAAAATATTTCACACCACTTAAACATAATTCACTTTAATACAGTAGCGTCCAAAACGATAAAAAAATCGTATAAAAAAAGTGACGTATTGTGTTTTCAAAAAATATTATATTGAAAACACAACTACGCCACCTCAGCAATGGTAAATATAAACGTTTTTAGTCAGCTTCTATCCTTGATAGACCGGGATATTTTTAAAAAACTCGTATCTAAATACAATAGTGACAAGCATCAGAAAGGCCTTAACAGTTGGACACATCTGGTGAGCATGCTTTTTTGCCATCTCTCCTGCAGCGATTCGGTCCGGGATATCAGTAACGGTCTTCGCAGTACCACGGGCAACGTGAACCATATGGGTATTTGCCGAGCTCCCAGCAAATCGAGCATCTCCTATATGAATGAACACCGCGACCATAAGCTTTTCAAAGACCTTTATTTCGCCCTTTTGGACAATCTTTGGAATAAGGAGCCCAACCAACGCAGTGAGCTCAGGGCATTGAAGGGTAAGGTCTATCTGATGGATGCCAGCGTGATCCCATTATGCCTGTCGATATTTGACTGGGCTAAATTCCGGAGCAATAAGGGTGCTGCGAAACTGCATACCGTACTTGACTATGATGGGTGCCTACCGGTTTTCATGGAGATTACCGATGGTAAGGTACATGAGAGTAAAAAAGCTAACAGCTTTTCTTTCCCCAAGGGCAGCGTTGTTGTCATGGACCGGGGTTATGTCGATTTTAAATGGATGAATATTTTGGACAGCAGTGGGAGTTTCTTCGTCACACGGAGCAAAGTAAACATGAAATACAGCGTGTTAAAGAGCTATCAGAGTGATTCGATGCTTCAAAGTGGTATCCTTAAGGATCAGGTGATTACATTGAGCGGGGAGAGCGCAAAACGATATGGGGGAAAGAAACTCAGGCTTGTGCACGTTTTAGACAGCACAACGGGCGATGAATATGAATTTCTGACCAACAATCTCCAGTGGAAACCCTCAATGGTAGCAATGATCTATAAACAACGTTGGCAGATAGAGATTTTTTTCCAAACACCTCAAACAGCGTCTTAAGGTCACCAGTTTTGTGGGAACATCGCAAAATGCCGTTCAGATACAGATATGGACTGTCCTGATCGGAATACTGTTACTCAAATATATACAGAAAAAGGTCATCTACAAGTGGAATCTGTCCAATCTTGTGAGCTTTATACGCATGAACATATTTGTGAAGATTGATTTTTGGCAATGGGCGAACGACCCATTTATCAAGAAAAAAACGCCTGATAAAAACGGACAGTTTAGCGTCTTTTGAAATAAGGGGGGGATAGCTAATGGAGGAATCTAAAATAACACGCTTCTTGATAAGAAAAATCGCCTTTTTTCGTAAATTAAATTTTATTTTGGACGGTAGTGTATATATTTAACAACACCACGACTCCACGGTCTTAAAAACATACAATTAAAATTTCCTAGTATATAATCCAAAAAACATTTTTCTCAAATCCTTGGAAAAAGGATCTATAATTGTTAAATTTATATTACACTAATGTTATTAAATTGTTAATAAATGAATATCAAAGGATGCCATATTGCCTTTTTGACCATTTTATGTTGGTTTACATGCAGTCTACAAATTGCTAAGGCGCAGCATCATGATTTCGATTTTTACGATGGAAAAGTTTCAATTAATGTAAGCCCATCTTTCAATATTCCATTCAATGATAGTTTAACGGGAGCACGCGTACAGGAGTTCTACCAAACTGCCGATCAGGCAGAATACCATGATCTGGTAAATAGTTTACTCGAATACAAAGATAAACAACACCTCAACGACTGGGTATATTATCAGCTTGTGCGTCGCACAGCACAACAAATTGCACCAAAAACGGAGAACTATGCACGTTACACGCTATACAAATGGTTTCTGATGTGCAAATCTGGATATGATGCGCGTTTGGCAGTAGGAAATAATCAGATTGTCTTTTTTATTCAGAACAATGAGGATATTTCTGATATTCCTTTTTTTGAAGTTGATGGTAAGAAATATACATGTTTAAATTTCCATGATTATGGAAAACTATTTCAACGGGCAGACACCTATATCCCTGTAAATATTAAAGTGCCGGAAGCCACCAACGATTTCAGCTATAAAATCACAAAGCTACCGGATTTTGTACCTGCAAACTACGTTGAAAAACAAATTGCATTCAATTATGGTCATAAAGCTTATCATTTTAATGTAAAGCTGAATCATGATATCAGCGACCTTTTCAAAAATTATCCGGGAGTGGATTTCGAGACCTATTTCAATATTCCATTGAGTAAGGAAACTTATCAATCATTGGTTCCTGCCCTCAAAGAAAATCTAAAAGGAAAGAAAGAAAAAGAAGGTCTAGATTATTTAATGCGGTTTACACGCTATGCATTTTTGTATGAGAATGACGAAGATAATTTCGGGACAGAAAAACGGCTATCTCCAGAGCAGACATTATTAAATAAATATAGCGACTGTGATGATCGTGTAGCACTATTTTTTTACCTAGTTAAAGAGATTTACAATCTGCCAATGATCACTCTCCTCTACCCTACGCATATCACGATGGCCGTCCAATTTGAACATCCTATTGGTGACGCAATTCTGTACAATGGTAAATACTATTCAGTATGTGAGCCTACTCCGCAAGCCCAAAGTTTAGCCATCGGTCAATTATCAGATGAACTCAAGAATCAATCGTATCAGATCGTTTATCACTATGAACCTAGGTAAAATTTCCCGCAAAAAATAGCCACTTAGCTATAGTTATTACATCTTAATAATAAAGTCTAATAGATCAGTATATCTACCATCTGTACGGTATGCTGCAATGGTTACCGTATTTTCTCTGCCTTCGGATTTAATTGTGATCACATAATCAAGTCCATCCGCACAACGTGCGCATTCATTAATTTTAGCATCCATTAATTTATAAGTATTGATATAGTTGGACAGCTGTTTTAATGTAGCCTCACTTGTTTTATAAACTTTATCTTTTTTTGCCCCTGATAGATCATCTTTAGGATATTTAATTTCAGTCTTATTTTGATCAATGCTGATGTTCACCCCATTACCCCAGCCAGAAATTCCTTTTATCTCTATTTTGAGGCCATCAGGTTCAGTGTCGGGTTTATCATCTGACTTTTTGCACCCAAAAAACAGGACAATACTTAATACAAATAAATAGAATATTTTTTTCATCATTTAAAGTTTATATTATTTGACTGTGTAACGAAATATTAGAACGTGATGCTACAAAAAAAATCCTGCCCTGTGCAGGATTTTTTTGTATAGTTTATCAAAATAAAGTTTTTACCCTTTTAATTAGTTGTAAGTAATTACGGGACATCCTCCTTTCCCAGGATCCTCCATTCCCCCTCGTAGCTCTGTATCAACAACCTTAAAAATAACTCTTTCTCTCGATGCATTATCTGGATATTTTGGATCAGTTATCGTGAATTTAATATAAATTCCTATTGCTGGCCTATATCTTTGATCTGTTTTACCTCCAACCGAATAATGCCCGCCAGCTATAACATCATGAGGGTAATAAAATTTTTTAATAAAAAAATCTGAAGGATGGGCTCTTTGCATATTTGGATAAAACTCACGCCACCCAGAATTAACGCTACTATTAGTTACTCCTTCATTGTAAAGTTCATACTTACTAAAAGACCGTATAAACTGAAATGAACCTATATGCCCATCACCAAAGTTCTTTCGATTCAATAAAGTTAGCTTTACACTATCTAATCTTACATGATTAACCAAATCACTAACCTCATCATTCTCAAACTGAGAAATTATACGGAAAATCGGTTGCTTTTTTATGCTAAATTGGCCTTGTCTTACTCTTTCATACGGCCATGCATTCGAGCACTGATAGTAGTTTTCATCGAACCTTAGATTTAAGGCAAAATTACGCAAATCTCCTTTCTCAGATTCAAAAAGCAATATTAACCCAATAGCATAATCGTATAATGGAACATAATAGGACGGCGAAAGTCCATCTTTACCTGTATAAAACTGGATATTATATAAATTATTTGTAAGGCTTGTTGTTCCAGTTGTTTTAACAATCCCATTGTATTGTAACGTTGTCTGTGTATTAGTAGCAGACTTTGATCCACCAACAAAAGACTTCACAAAACCAAATAATCCTTTAATTACGCTTACTCCAGCGGCAATAGTTGTAATAGGAACAGCTGCACGAAGATTAGCAGCTTTCATATTATTTTTTTCCGTAGACATTAAATCGGCCCTAGACTGAACATTTGGAATAGCCTCTTTTAATTTATTTATTGATTCTAAAAGAGCTCCTGCAGAAGATGTATATTCTACGCCACCATTAATAAATTTAGCAAAATCAAAACTAGACTTTCCTGCTCCTCCAATTACTGATTTGGCTGTCAAAGCAGAAAAATCTGAACCCAAATTTAATTCTGTCTCATTGACTCCAAATACATTCAATACTAAATTAGTATCATACCCCAAAGATTTAGCTAATACAAAATCAAAGTTCATCCACACATCACTTGCATTTTTCTTAGTAACGCTAATTAGGGACAAATCCTTATCTTCTTTATCGATAATAAATTGGTCAGGGGGAGCTGAAAAGCTGAGCATCCCATTATGCTTTTCAGGGATGGTATAACTAAGTTTTGCTACATAATGTGTTTTCGTTCCTTCACTTAAATCTTGTACTCTATAATTGTAGACAAAAAATCTCAATACGCCAGAGTAAATATTATATAATACGAAAAAAGGAGTCTGTGCGGGCCTATCTGCTGTACCGAAGTCTTTCAAATATAGCACCCACCCCAATTCGGAACGATAGTCTCTATCGGAATTATTTAGTGGATTGCCAAAAGTATTCCAAGGTAATGGCCTTTCTATAGATGGACTAGGTTGATTATTGATTTTTGGTTTAAAATATAATTTAACTGTTGTTAAGGTAGGATCATCCCATTTCCAATTTTTATTAGCATTTTGTTCATTTGGGTTTGTTATTGCTGTAGCTTTTGTCTTTCCTGTTGTAGTACTTTCTTCAATCGTTTTTGTACTTTCGAATTTTTCATTCTTAGTACATGAAGATAAACATAAAAAACAAAGCTAGGGATGTTATCTTCAGAAGATTACTATTCCTGATTGAATTTTTTAATTTTTCTTTTCTCATAATTTTAAATTTATATTATTTGACTACACAAGGAAATATTCTAAAAGAGTTACAAAAAAATCCTGCTGAAAGCAGGATTTTCTATTTTACTAAACTATAATTTATTCTAGTATTTATTGTTTTTAGGATCCCAACTAGCCCAGCCTTTTGTCCAGTCTGTTGTAGTCCCCATTGCTCCAATAAACGTCTCTTTTGTTAAAGAAGCTAGATCTCCTTCATATTTCGCTTTTCCTAAAGCTGGTGAATCAGCTTTCAATAAAAGGTTCGGAGCTGCAATGGTTGTATTTGTAAGTCCAGCTGCAGCTAGATTAGCAACTGTAAAATCACCAAATCCATTTAAATAACCCGTTAAGTCAGCTACTGATGCAAACGATGTAACATCTTTTAAAACATAGTTTGCTTTATTACCAAATACCATATTATTTGAGAGAATTGAGCGACCTGCTTTCAATTCAGCAGCAGGGAAGTCCGAGTTAAACTCAATTCCAGCTGTTTTACCATCTACTATAATTGAATTTGCAAGAACCATACGGCTGTTTAGCCCAAAATGTACAGTAGCTCCGTGTTTATCAACATCGGTCCCCACTCCAGGCCCAATAAAAGTAAAGTTAGATAAGACTGGTCTAGAGTACATATTATTTGCCACAGCAGCCTTATTTTCTAGCTCAATTCCACGTGAAGTACCAGCTCCGTCAGAAATCATTGGATCTTTGATAGAAATTCCGTACTGGATTGCTCCGGTATAACCTTGGTCAAAATCGAAATCGTCATCAGTACCTCTATAAGCTATTAAATGAGATGCATTTACTGTCCCTCCGAAAAATTCGAAAGCATCATCCCCCCCATAAGAGACTTGAATATGGTGAATTTTAGTTTCAGAACCAACTGCACATAATGTTAATCCATTGATTTCTTTATCTGTTTGAATTGGGTTTCCAGCAAATTCGATACGTGCATAAGTTAACTCTCCAGAATTATCATTTAAAACCGGATTTGTTCCACCTCCGTACGTTGCAACCGTAGCACCTAATACACCACTTTCATATTGAGAGGTACCATCAGCAGAATTCACCTTAGATTTACCACAAATAATTATTCCTGACCAATCTCCCACGTTTCTATTTCCAGATGTTTGATCTGATGTAAAAACAATAGGATTTGTTGCTGTACCATTTGCTTTTAATTTGCCTCCTTTTTCAACAATCAGCGCAGCCTTCGTTGCTTTCTCTCCTTTTATGATAGTACCTGCTGGTATTTCCAAAGTTCCCCCATCCATTACCTGCACATAACCTCTTAACAAGTATGTTTTGGAAGCACTTAAAACTTTATTGCTCGTAATTTTCCCTTCAATTACCTCTACATCTCCACTTCCAGGGTTAGGATTAGGGTCAACTGGGCTTGGATCTGACTTACTGCAGCTTGCAATACTCATAGAAGTCGCTACTAAAGCTAACGCAAACCATTTTGAACTCATGTTTAATTTCATAATTTGTTTTTTTTTCAAAGCTACAAGCCAAGTGTAACCTTAATGTTAACTAATATTTATTTAATCTTTAAAATCTATAACCGAATGAGAGAGACACGTTTCTACCATATTGAATAGAATTTATTAAACGATCTCCCGCCTCATTGTACTTACCACTTTTATCTACGTCCTGATAGAAAATTGATTTGCTATCCAATAGATTGCCAATATTTAGCTTTAGTTCTGCTTTCTTAGAAATAATTTTTTTAGAGAGTTGAAAGTCCAAAACACTCCTTGGGGCCTCGAAAATGTCAGGATACTCACTTATAAAGTTTGCATTTTCATAACGCCCAAAACCTACTATATCGATTCTTCGACCGATACGATTAAAGAAAAGATTCGCATCAAAAAGACGGTCAGATGAATATTGAAGACCAAAGTTCAATAAGAACGGTGATTGCCCATACAATGACCTTTTGTTCTCCATCGTTGGTTGTGAACCTTCAAAATTCACCTCAGACTTCATAATTGCTGCATTTGTACTAAAAACCAAATTTTTGAAGAACTCTGCATCTGGATCAATAAATCCAAAGTCATGACGTATTTCAATTTCCCCACCTAGTATATATGCTTTTGGAGCATTGGTGAAAGACATTAACTTACTAGCAGGTGAAGATCCTGAGATAATATTTGATTCAATCGGATCTTTCAAATCTTTATAGAATGCCGAAACTGAGATCAATTTTCCAAGACTTGGATAAAATTCATAACGCAAATCAAAATTTGAGATTCTAGTTCTCTTAACATCAGGATTTCCTTTTTTTGTAATACCAGTCACAAAGTCATAAAAGGAAAAAGATGCCAATTCACGAAATTGCGCTCGCGCCAAGGTATTTGAAAAGCTAAATCGTAAATTAGTCTTTGGATTTAGTTCATATGTCAAGTTAAGTGATGGCAAAAAATCATTATATGTATTGTTTACATTATTTTCTTCACTGGAATTTAGGTTACCAGTTAACAATTTTTCCTTATAATTTTCGTAACGAACGCCTAAACTAGCTTTCAACTTTTCTGTAACTTTTCCAGAAAGCATGGCAAATGCAGCATTTAGATCCCCTGTACCTTCATAATAATTATCGGGATTAGTAATATCTTCCAAAACTAAAGTTTTATTTGAGATATTATCTGGAGCAAAAATTTTATCTAATGGCATCGCTAATAAATTCTTCTGATCAGCTGTACTTTCACTTAAATCTCTATATGCCAAAACTCGAGCATCAACCGTACGCTTTTTATTTTGTTTTAAAATTCCCGTTTTAAATGTTTGTTCCTGACCTAACAGCTTTGTTGATATAGACCAATTTACTGCCCCACCATAAATATTCTCATTCAAAGTGCTATAAAACCGTCCTGCTCCTGATGGAGAAGGGATTGTACCCACACTAGCAGAATATGGACTATTCGGATCACTACCTTCTTTTTTCGAATAAATTGTCCTTCGTAAATCTGGCTGATCCACATTGACATTACTATAAGAAAGATTCCAAGAAAGTTTGGATTGCTTATCGTTATTAAGTAAATACTCGCCATCGAAAACAGAATTAAACATTCTTTTTTGAACAGTTTCGAGTAAGGTTACTTTCCTCATCTCTTTTGTTCCGTCATCAAACCATCCTTCTCGTTGCGTATAGGATTGCTCTAAACCTTGATTAAAGATATTTTTAAAGGATAGCTTAAGATCGTCTTTGATATATGATATGTTACCCAATGCTCCTATATTAGAATTGAAGCGATAGTATGTATCATTATAACTAAAGATTTTGAGATCTTTACCTTGATCAAGAGTATTAAAGTCATTTCTTACTTCTGGTGAAATTGTTTCAGAATTGCGGTAAGATAAGGATCCAATAATACCTAATTTTCCCGCATTACTAAGTAGGTAAGAATTCCCAAACGTAATCTGTGCATTTTGAGCTGGTAATACTTTTCCGAGTTTTTCAGTTACCCAAGTATTTTTAAATTGTTTACTATAATTTACTTTATCACTAAGATTTAAATTGGAGTAGTCTTGAAAAGAGCCTGGAAAGCTATTGGGTAATTTATTGTCAGGATTTAATGTCGCAAAATAATTACCAGCTGATCTTTTATTTCCATAAAAATCTTTGAACGTACTTAAAGAATTATATCCAAGACCGACAGATACTTCAAAGGATTTTCGATCTGGAAAGTCCTTTGTCTTCACATTTATAGCCCCTCCTGTCAAATCCCCAGGTAGATCTGCGCTTGCCGTTTTACTGATAACAATATTATCGATCAATGACGAAGGAATAATATCGAATGAAAATGCTTTACGATCGGATTCCGTACTTGGTAACGGACTATTATTTAGCAATGCTGAATTATAACGGTCACTTAGTCCGCGGATAATAATGAATTTATTATCCTGAACACTTGCACCACTGACACGCTTTAACACTTCTCCCGTATTTTTATCTGGTGTCTTTTTTATTACTTCGGCTGAAATACCGTCTGAGATTGAAATACTATTTTTTTGTTGTGCATACAATGCACCTATAGATTCCTTCTTAAATGTACCAGTAATAACAACCTGATCCAGTACTTTACCCTCGGAATTGTCAAGAACCACATTTAAATTGGTTACATCCTTATCTTTAATCTCTACATCAGTAATCTGCTTTGTTGCAAACCCCAAGTAGCTAAATTCTAATGTATACTTCCCTGCCGGCACAGCTGGAATATTGTAATTACCTGTTACATCCGAACTTCCTACGCGTGCCGTTCCAAGAACCTTTACCGTCACCCCCGCGATGGTTTCTCCTGTCTTGACATTTGTAACTTTACCTGCAATCTTCCCACTCCCCTGTGCATAAACTGTTGTTGACGCAGCTACGACGAATGTAATGGCAGCAGCGATTCTTTTGAGTTGTAATTGTGGTTCCAATTTATTTTGTTTTTTGTTTCTGCAAAGCTATTGCCATGATATTATATTAACATTAACAAGGAATTACCATTACGTAAACCACTTGTTAATTTAATGTTACTCATCAAGATTTTGTGTTTATATTTTGGGCAAAAACACATCTAAACTGCATTTTGAGCGGAGATTTTATAATTTCTATCGGATTATATTAAAGCAGTGTAATAAAATTATTAAGTCAAAAAGTTATTAACATATTAATGCTATTTCCACGTTTTTGGCGTAGTCCCTCTTATTCTATAGCTTATCACAAGAAAAGTCCCCCCTGTTTATCGAACAAAATGCTAAGAATCATCTTATTATTGCAATATAATTGCATATACAAAGCAATTTCTCTAAGTTTGAATATATTTTTAATTTTTGAGCATATGACCAACCCGATCGTATCTACTGAACAGCTAACATTCCAATATACGAATGCAAAAAGCATCGCATTTCCTGATATCCATATCGAGAAAGGACAGCACACACTACTATTGGGCGATTCAGGCACGGGAAAAACAACCTTATTAAACATGTTGGGTGGCCTATCCCGACCTGAAACTGGTCATGTTAGAATTAATGGTCAAGATCTTTCGCTATTATCAAATAGCAAAATAGATAAGTTCAGATCGCAATATATTGGGTTTATCTTCCAGGAGGCTCACCTTCTCAAAAATTTAACTTTGCTAGAAAATATCAAATTAGCACAGTCGCTCGCCGGAAAAAAAGTCAATGTAGACGAGATTCATCAAGTATTGAAACAATTGCAGTTGGAGGACAAAACTGGTGCCTATCCAAATGAACTGAGTCGTGGCCAACTGCAACGCGCCGCTATTGCGCGTAGTGTGATCAATAAGCCGGCGCTGCTCATTGCGGATGAACCCACAGCAGCTTTAGATGATAACAATACAAATCGTGTGCTGGAACTCCTTTTGGATATCGCAGATACTGCCGGCTCAACTCTATTGATCACCACGCATGATAAACGGATTAAAGATCAGTTTTCAAAAATGTATCTCTTAAAATAATTGCTTACGCCAAATATTCATCACCCTTTTAGATTCAAAATTTGCTATGAACACGATACAGTTGGTTTGGAAAAATTTAAGTAGACAATTCGGTTCTGTCTTTTTGAGCATTTTACTGACAGCTTTTGGAATCTCCATACTGGCTGTACTCTCGATTACAGGTGAAACATTCGAAAAGCAGCTCGACAACAACAGTAAGAACATTGACCTGGTCGTCGGAGCCAAAGGTAGTCCTCTTCAATTGATCCTATCCAGCGTATATCATATTGACAACCCAACGGGAAATATACCTTTGAACGAACTCGAGCCACTGCGTCAGAACCCGCTTGTACAATTAGCGGTTCCCTTGTCATTGGGTGATAACTTTAAGGGACATCGAATTGTCGGTACGGACTCTTCTTTTCTGGCCATCTATGGCACCAAAATAAATAACGGCCGCATCTGGCAAAAAAACTTTGAGGTCGTTATCGGTGAACAGGTAGCTAAAAAAAACAACTTGAAAATAGGTGACCAGATCAACAGCTCACATGGACTGAGCAAGGATGGCCATAGTCATGACGAACATCCTTTTACTATTGTGGGTATTCTAAAGCAAAACAACAACGTAACTGACAACCTCATATTGACCAACCTCGAAAGCGTCTGGGATGTTCATGGTATCGCCCATGATCATGCCGATCACGAAACAGCAGCTCAAAAAGAAAAACGTGAACGGGAAGAAGACCGCGAAGAAACGGTTAAAGCACACCTGCACCACCATGGCGAGGGTTTGCCGGAAAATTCTACTGCACAAGTAGCAACTAATGAAAAGGAGCATCATGACCATGAAGGACATGCTGATCATGAACACGAAGAGGAAGGTGTATTTGTTAAATCCATCGGCGCGGATATGGTGAAACAGAATGGTCTTGAAATAACGGCTATTTTAATAAAATACCAGTCACCGGCAGCCATCGGTATATTGCCCAAAATGATCGACCAACAAACTGATATGCAAGCGGCTTCTCCGGCTATGGAAAGTACGCGTCTGTTTTCACTCCTGGGTGTAGGAATAGATTCTTTGGCTATCCTTGCTTATGTCATCATGCTCATTGCTGGCCTGAGTGTATTTATTAACCTCTACAATGCTTTGAAACAACGTAAGTATGATCTGGCCATTATGCGTACACTCGGTGCGTCTAAAGGAAAGTTATTCAACATTGTTCTGTTGGAAGGTCTGATCATAACGATCGTTGGTGGATTGGTGGGACTGTTATTGGCACATCTGGCATTATACTATATCAGTAACCAAACGAGCCAGAGCGCTGACTTTATCGAAGCTTTTAGGCTACATCCAAAAGAATTGGTATTTTTGCTTATCGCTTGTCTCATTGGCGTCCTAGCAGCGCTGATTCCTGCTGTGAAAGCGTACAGGACAAGTATAGCTGGTACTTTATCAAACAAATAGGACGAATGGTTAATTGGAGTAAAAAAACATAAGAATAGCGTATGCAAGATAAATCCTGCATGTGCATCGGCGAAATCTCAGTACGCAATACGTTATACTCAATACTAAAACAGATGAAACCCTTATGATTTATTCATCACCGGATAAATCTGCTAGCTTCATCACAGCTAAAAATTAAACAGATGAAAAAAATTATCACGGCATTTGCCTTCATATTCTTCAGCATTATACAGGTACATGCACAGATCGGTAGCAATCCGGATGTTCCCGATCATACACCTATGATGAACAAAACTTGGGAAGCAATTGATAAGATGGCTTATAAAGTAACTTATAATGGGGCAAAGAAAGTATATACTCCTTTCTATCCCAAAGAGCTTAAAGCGCTTGAAAATAAAATTGTTGAATTACCAGGTTATATGGTTCCTCTTCATAGTGGTCGTAATCATAAAAACTTTATGATGTCTGTATTACCCGTGATGCAATGTCAATTCTGTGGATCCAACGGAATACCACCAATGGTTGAAGTAACGTTAAAAGGTAGTGCGATAAAATTCTCTGAGGATCCGATTAAATTAAAAGGAAAAATGATCTTTACCAAAGATCCGCTTAAGGGAAATGCTGAAATTCAGATTGTAGACGCAGAACCAATAAAATAAACTAGCGCCTATTATTAAACCATTAAATGGGCTTTGCAGATCTCTCACAGCCCATTTACTGGGCCAGAGTCGTCTTTTATTATCTATTCAGTAGGGAAACTTCCATACAAGCTGCTAAAGCAGCTGTTTCCGTCCTTAAGCGCGCTTCTCCCAGCGAAATCGGATGAAATCCCATCTGTAGTGCCAAATCAATTTCCTCTTCAGAGAAATCTCCTTCCGGACCAATGAGGATAATATAATGCTGAGCAGGCTCCAAAACCTGGTTTAAATACTTCTTTTCAGCGTCAACACAGTGTGCAATTGCCTTTTGAACACCTTCTTTTGGGATTTCTCTCAAAAACTGTTTAAACGATACTGCTGGATTTAGCTTGGGAAGATAGGCTTTCAACGATTGTTTCATCGCTGCAACTACCACCTTATTTAGACGATCTAATTTCACCTCTTTTCGCTCAGAATGCTCACAGATAACTGGAGTTATTTCTTGAATGCCAACCTCAGTCGCCTTCTCCAAAAACCATTCGATGCGATCAATATTCTTCGTTGGACCAACAGCAATATGCAAATGATATTTTGGCTGCTGAAATTCCTCCTCAACAGTTAAGATCGTAAGAACAGTACGTTTGGGATGAGGGTCAATAATTTGAGCTTCGTACAAACCACCGCGACCGTCTATGAGATGTAGGCGATCACCAGTATCCATACGAAGCACACGAATAGCATGTTTACTTTCTTCTTCACTAAGGATAAAATTTTCTAATGAAGGGTTTAAATCCGGTGTAAAAAATAACTGCATGTGCTTTCGTTATTGTTTTATTCTTCTGTATCATCATCGGCCGATTCGACCAATTCCAATTTGACAAACTCTATGTTCTGCTGGGCCTTACGGATAATAGTGAATACGTAACCATATTCTTCTTTACGCTCACCGACTTCAGGAATCTTATCAAAGATTTCGCTCACCAGACCGGACATCGTATCGTAATCCTGACTCTCGGGTAATTCTATCGGGAGAAATTCATTCACATCATGAATACTAGCGCCTGCATCGACCATATATTCCGTTTCCGAGATACGTTCGACAACTGGAGTTTCCTCATCGTATTCATCCTGAATCTCACCAACAAGTTCCTCAACAATATCTTCCAGGGTAACCATACCCGCAGTTCCACCAAATTCATCCAATACAATCGCTAACTGTAGACGCTTTTGCTGGAACTCAGCCATTAGATCATTGATCTTCTTCGTCTCAGGAATGAAATAAGGTTTGCGCATGATATTTCTCATGACAACCTCTTTTCCTTTAGCTAAGAGGGGTAAAATATCTTTCGTATGGACAATACCAACGATTTGATCAATATTATCCTCATAAATTGGCAGACGAGAGTACCCTTCTTCAGTCATGGTTTCTATCAGCTCAGAGGCATCAGCCGTGACCTCCACAGCCACAATTTTGGTACGAGGTACCATAATATTCTTAACGATACGTTCGTTAAAATCAAATACATTTTTGATCAACTCGTGCTCAGAAATATCCAAAGCACCAGACTCCTTACCTTTATCCAAAAGATATTGCAACTCTTCAGAAGAGTGTGCAGATTCCCCTTTAGTAACTTCAAATCCTAAAATCTTCAACAGAAAATTAGCGAAACCATTTAAAATCCAAATAAATGGTCTAAAGATAAAGTAGAAAAATTGCAGTGGAACCGCAATTTTCATTGTTGTTGCAACAGGTTTTTGAATCGCAATTGATTTAGGAGCGAGCTCTCCAAATACAATGTGTAACACGGTAATAATCGTAAAAGCCAATATATGACCTGCATTCGTCGCGATTGTACCTGTCAATTCAACACCGAAAAAACCTAGTACCCCCTGCACAATTTGGGTCATTACAGCCTCTCCTACCCAACCTAAGGCCAGTGAAGAAAGTGTAATACCCAATTGTGTAGCGGCCAAATAACCATCCAAATGCTCCGTTATACTTTTGGCTATTGTAGCAACTTTGCTACCTGTTTTTGCCTGAACTTCAATTTGGGAGACTCGGACCTTGACAATAGCAAATTCTGCCGCGACAAAAAAGCCGTTGGCCAATACTAAAAACAATGTCCAAAATATATCGAGCGCCATGCTTGGGGTTATTTGTTAACAAATTCTTTTTTGTACAAATCGATAGCCTCGATCAAGATTCTTTGTGCTTCTTCACGTCCTTTTACACCCTCAACAATGACATGCTTCTTTTCAAGTGCTTTATAACTCTCAAAGAACTGTACAATCTCCTTCATGGTATGCGGAGGTAACTGATCAATATCTTTAATGTAATTAAAAACGGGATCATTTTTAGCTACCGCAATAATTTTATCATCTTGTTCTCCACCATCAACCATATTCATCACACCAATGACCTGTGCTTCAACCAATGTTAATGGTAAAATATCCACTGAACAAATGACCAAAATATCCAAAGGATCTTTGTCATCGCAATAAGTCTGTGGGATAAAACCATAATTGGCAGGATAAACGACAGATGAACTCATTACTCTGTCCAAAAGCAACAAACCAGTTTCTTTGTCTAATTCATACTTTCCTTTGGATCCGTTTGTAATCTCAATGATAGCATTTACGGCATTTGGAACATTCTCACCTGGAGAAACCATGTGCCAAGGGTTTTGTTTACTCATTTTTTATTTTACTGTATATTTTGTTTGTTTCTTTTATCTTTTATACGCTTTTTTAACAACGTTATTGCAATTGGTAAAAATGCGATCACAATCATACCAACGACAACATATTCTACATAATGTATAATCCAAGGGAACTCAATACCAAGGAAATATCCAGACAGGGTCAATACAAGTACCCAAATGGCAGCTCCGGCAACATTATACAGAACGAACTTCTTAAAATCTAATTTTACAACACCTGCAAAGATAGGTGCAAAAGTACGAACTATTGGAACAAATCTTCCTATAATTAAAGCAGTTCCACCATATTTATGGTAAAATTCTTCGGCCATGACCACATATTTTCGCTTAAAGATGAAACTATCTTTTCGCTTAAACAGCATCGGCCCCGCTCGATAACCAAACCAATACCCTGTAAAATTCCCTAACACTCCCGCTATAAACAAGCCCAAACAAAGCGTGTATATATTAACGTCAATTTTATTTAGCGCGCAAAATAACCCTGCAAGAAATAATAAATAATCACCAGGTAGAAAAAATCCAAAAAATAGGCCCGTCTCAGCAAATACAATTAAGATAACCAAATAAAACCCTCCTGAACTCAATAGTTCCTCCGGGTTTAATAATTGTTGAAATGACAACAAGAGTTCATGCATAACCTTTAGTAAAAATCAATGTTGCGTTCCTTTTTTAGAACAACTCCCACGCTTATCTCTGTACAAATTTGAAACAACAAGGTACAAATATAGCATTCTTCTAAAAAACGAACGTAAATCAAGTGTAATATAATCCTTTCTAATTATTGATTTTGAGCAGTTATACTGACGATAGACTCGCGAATAGTAGTCGCAATTTCATGAAGTTCGTCCTCTGCCAAGCTCAATTTAGGTCCAGCAAAGTTTAAATCACTAATTTTATTAATAGGCACCAAATGTATATGTGCGTGAGCCACTTCTAAACCAACAACTGCAACACCGACTTTTACACAGGGAATTACCTTTTTAATACCTTGAGCAACAATCTTAGCAAAGACCCAAAGCGCCATATATTCATCATCTTCTATATCAAAAATGTAATCGGTCTCTTTCTTAGGGATCACAAGAACGTGCCCCTTAGCCAATGGACTGATATCCAAAAAAGCTAGAAAATCATTACTTTCTGCAACTTTGTAAGCTGGGATCTCCCCAGCAACGATTTTTGAAAAAATTGTCGACATATTATTCTAATCTTGGAATAAATCTTTTAAACAATAATTAGCAAAAAACAGACTTTAAAATGCAAAGCCTTCGGTATGTTAACAATTAAAATTTAACTGCAGATTTTATCACACCCTGTTTTTCTACTGCCAACAAATATAAACAAAAAAGGTCGCGATTACTATATCACGACCTTCTTAATATAAAGTTAATTTGTGGATGTGCGGTTATGGCATACCGCACATAACCGACATATATTATCTTGAAATCTCTACGATCTCGAATTCAATTTTACCGGCAGGCACTTCAATAACAGCTGTATCACCTTTCGATTTTCCCAACAAACCCTGGGCAATAGGAGATTTAACTGAAATCTTGCCCGACTTCAAATCTGCTTCTGACTCCGCCACCAATTGATAAGTCATTTCAGCACCATTCTTTTTGTTCTTGATCTTAACAATCGATAAGGCCAAAACTTTAGATGTATCTAATTTGGACTCATCAATTAAACGTGCTGTAGCCAATGTGTTCTCCAAATTGGCAATTTTAGCTTCGTGAAGCCCCTGAGCTTCTTTAGCAGCATCATACTCTGCATTTTCTGACAAATCTCCTTTGTCTCTAGCCTCTGCAATAGCATTGGCAATTTTAGACCTTCCTTCCGTCTTCAGATAAGCCAATTCCTCTTTAAGCTTACGCAATCCTTCTTCCGTAAAATAAGTTACTTCTGCCATAATTTTATCTTTTTTCTTATTTTCTACTTTTTAAAAAAGAAACAAGACCATATTTCCCTCGTCAGGAAACATGGTCTTGCTTTGAATCTATACGAAGATAATAATTGTTTTCAACAAAACAAATTCTTACCCGTTAAATAAAATTAAATCTCTTCCTCATCAACAAATTTATATCCCAGCCCCCGAACTGTTTGTAGATAATGTGGCTTATCTGGATTTGTTTCGATCTTTTTCCTTAAACGAACCACATGCATATCCAAAGTACGTGTGTTGACATTTGAGCTATAACCCCAGACAACCTCCATTAACTCCTCGCGTGTAATCTCCCGGCCTAAGTTTTGTAAAAAATGAAGCAAAATTCGGTTTTCCAAAATGGTCAACTCAACTTTCCTTCCGTCACGTATTAAGGAATGAATATTCGGATGATGTTCCGTTTGCCCAAATTTATATACTTCGGGACTGTTCTTAGGTAAGAAAAATTTCACCTTATTATCGATCATAGCAATAAGCACATCCATATTGAATGGCTTACTAATGTAATCAGTCACACCAAAGCTATAGGCTTCAATTTTGTCCACATCTTGAGACTTCGCTGTCATCATGATAATGATATTCTCAAACCCGGCTTTACGGACATCTTCACAGATTTCGTTGCCTTCTTTTCCTGGAAGCATCCAATCCAACAAAACCACATCGGGTCTCTTTTCCAAGATCAAACTTTCCGCTTCATTCCCATTTCCACTCTGAATGACCTGATAGCCTTCGGATTCCAATCGATGTTTTACCAAGAACCGTAAGTTCTCATCATCTTCAATAACAGCAACAGTGATGTCTTTATTCATATTTAAATTTATTTTTTAAACCGGAAATACCAAGGTAAAGGTGGTCCCCTGTCCCAATTGACTTTTTACTGTAATATCACCGCCTATAAATTCGGTAATCTCTTTACAGAAAGCCAAGCCCAAACCGATACTTCCTTGCTGATTATATTGACTTTTTATTCTATAAAACTTTTTGAAGATGTTGTTAAACTCTGCCTTCTCAATACCTATTCCTTCATCCTTAAAAGTGATAACAAAATTCTTCTTGTTTTGTTGTATCGCAATATCTAAGATTTTATGCCCCGCTTTCGAATATTTATAGGCATTATCGATCATATTTTGAAACACACTACTTAACAGTACCGGATCTGCAAGCATTGATGTTCTTACATCAATTTTTGTGCTAATCTTGAAATCCGCATATTTTATTCTTGACGAAGCTACTAGATTTTCGGTAAATTCCTCCAAATCAACTTCTTCTTTATTTAATTTTATGGTTTTATTTTCGATCTGACTAAAAGACAACAGCTTATTCATCAAGTTATTTAATCGGTCTGCCTCCTGATCTAATATATTTCCATACATTTTCCGCTCTTCATCAGAGAGTACCTGCGCACTCTTAATATTATTTCCAGCAATTTTAATAACACTCACAGGCGTCTTAAACTCGTGGGTAAGATTATTGATGAAATCGTACTGCAATTTAAAAAGTCTTCCGTTAATTTCTAAATTTCTATAAATTAAATATAATATTGCAATCAAAATAATATAAATCAGGGATACCCCTCCCAATACCGGCCAAAAACTGCGATTTATCTCTTTTGACAGAAAACTTTTACTCGACCTAAAAAGAAGTTTGTAGTCTGCTAACGCTCCAGGTAACGGCATCTCCGTTGAAATCTCGTCATTTTCCGGCGTGATCGGAGCACCAACCAGTGGCACTATTTCTACTTTCTCATAAAGATTTGAATAACTATTTTTTACTTCCAGATACATTGGATCAATCTGAAAATTGAACATATCCTGTTCATATCCGACAGTATGATCCAAATTACCTTCCATAATGGACTTATAGACTATTAAGTCGTTGACCCTTGGAATATTCAGATAGGTAATCTGTCCAGGTCTTATGGTATAAAAAACCTTCAGAATATCCTTATCAGAAAGCTTGGCATTCGGTTGCAATTTATCGATATAAGTTGCCAGCTTCACACCAATATTATTAATCTCTTCGGAATGCAAGCCCATCTGTCCACGATCCCGAATCGTATTTTTATTCAGGCCAGACCTGGAAACGGTAAAAAAAGTAATGGTTTTCGGTTGAATTCTAAGGTTATTAACAATAAAACCATAGTTCAAGTTATGATCATTATTAAATTGTAAATCAAAAAAACCAATTTCTCTAACGAATGGGTAGGAACTTAATATACTATATGCATATTTTCCCGCCTGGACTGAATCCAAAAAACCTTGATAAAAAGATACTTCAGGAATTCTATTCTGAAAAAAATCATTGAAAGGGACTAAGGTTTGATCAAATATCTCCGATTTCCGATTGGTAAATTCGTTCTTAATATGTGATTCTGTATAATTACGCGAAAGAAAAAGGGCAAATATATACAGACCACTAATCACGATGAAAAACATCAACAATAATCCGTAATTTTTTCGATAGCTATATTTCTCTGCTTTCATAATCTCCCGCCCTTAGTCTACAAGATATTTCGCCAAAAACCGCTCCAACTCATTATAGTAACCAAAGACATTCTCGTCCCGTTTAAAAGTTCTATCCTCGTCCTCTTTTAGGATGTATTGTACGGGAATATTATTATTCTTTAATTTCTGTACAAATTGATTTGCATCTGTTACCGAACTAAACCGATCCTTTCCTCCCTGTACCAATAGCACCGGTATCTTTACTTTATCCGAATGAAATACAGGTGAAATATTTTTAAATAGCTCAGCCTCCCGAATCGGATTCCCAACTACTTGATACATTTTCTGCACATACGATTTAAAATATGGCGGTATATCTCTAAAGTAAGTGAACAGATTGGTATAGCCGGAATAAGACACGGCACATTTATAAAGATCAGAATTAAAACAAGCAGCGTGTAGCGCCGAATAGCCTCCGAAACCTTTCCCTACAATAGCGACACGTTCCCGATCAGCAATTCCTTCTTTAATCAACCATTTTACCCCATCAGTAATATCATCCTGAATCTTCCCGCCCCATTCCTTAAATCCCGCAGTCCAAAACTTCTTACCAAAACCGGTCGATCCCCTATAGTTCATCTGAAAAACCAAATAACCCCTGTTCGCCAAAAACTGCGCTTCGTTATCGAATCCCCAAACCTCCCGTCCGTTAGGTCCATCATGGGGCAATACAACCATAGGCAGATTTTTGCGATTGGAATGAATGGGATAAGTTAAATAACCCGAAATCTGAATGCCATCTCTCGCCGTATAAGTGATATACTCATTTGGAGAAAGTTCTTTGTCTTTTAGATCGGAATTATTATCTGTTAGCTTCGTTAATTTTTGAGTCGAAAAATCATAGAAATAAATCCCGCCCGGGTTTACGTCCGTATAGGTTTTGATAATGACCTTGTTCCCCGAAATATCAGTATTCAATACCTGAAACTCAAAGCCATCAATCTGCTTCGACAATTGATCATATTTCTTTTTGGTAGCCTCATCAAAAAAATGTCTGTTCTGTCTTGATGTGCTATAATTGACAAATAACAGCTTATTCTGTTCAGTGAAATACCCCCCAGGGCTCACGTCAACATCTTTATGACTATATAGCTCGCCCAGCTCTTTTTGGTTTAATAAATCATAACTTACCAAGGCCAGTTTATCCCTGTCTATATTGGATAAAGCATAAATGATGGCATTTGAACTATCCTTATAACCCAGTGGAGTAAAACTACTTTCAACATCACATCGTATAATCTCTTTAAATGGTTCTTTTTCTGAACTTCTATAGAGCACAGATTGCTGTACAGAATCGTTGGCCACAGCCAATCGTACCTGCCCATCATTAGATACAACCCAGGAGCTCATATTTCCCGGATTCTGTAAAACCAATTCCCGAGGCCTCCCGTCTAAATAGATACGATAAAGGTCAAAAAAAGAAGAGTCTCTATCGTTGATTCCCGCTATAAAACTATCACCTCCGGTCGCCATAGCATGAATCCATCGAAACCGACCTCGTACCGGTTTAATCAATGGCCAAATCTTTTCTGTGTTGATGTCCACAGCATATAAACGTAAACTGTCCTGCGAAGATTGTTCCGTCAAAAAGGAAATTTTTGAATCATTGTTCCAAGCGAAGGATTTTACATTAATATCATTTTGATAAGTAAGCTGTTTGGAACTATCCTTATTGATCAAATCTATTAAATAGATATTTTTGCAATGATTATCTAAGCCAATGTAAGCGATAAATCGACCATTTGGAGAAATCTTAAAATTTGATTTTTCAGGTGTAGAAAAAAATTGATTTATTGGAATAAGATCAACACTATGTCGTTGACACCCCAACATGATCATGGCAGAAAAAAACAAACCTATCCAAAATTTCATCCTCATAATCCCAAATACATCCTTATCATTTATTCCAAATATTGCAATTAAATACGGAATTGCATGAAATGCAACCTTATTTTTACAAGATATAGTAATTAAATGTAATATTCAAACTTATCTCGGTTCTGTCCTTTAGAATCTTTTTTATCGCAGAAAAATAGCGTATTTTTGCATATGTTTTTATACAATGTCTCCGTTATAGCAGAAGAAACAATCCATCAAGAGGTCGTTTCATGGATTCAGGATAATATCGTGCAATCCCAAAAATTTCAAGTGCATTTTCTGGAAATGCTACAGTCTCCACACGAAGGTATGACCTACTGCATTCAAGTTATACTCCCTACAGAAGACCATATAGCAGATTTTCAGCAAGTGCATCTAATTCCATTACAACAACTCATTTCGGAAGTATATAAAGACAAGGTGTTCCTTTTCGACAGTACCATGAAGTATCTAAAAAAATAAAAGAGCTCTGTGGAGCTCTTTTATTTTTTTATTTCATTAATATCGTTACCATCTTCTTCAAAGTTCTTATTATTCTTTTCACCTATCTCTGCCGCCAATTCATAGCGCGGATCATAACTGATTTTTGGCGTTAAAAAATGAAGTAAAATCAAACGGGCATATCTAAAATTAAAAGGTGCGAAGACCAAAATGGTTACAGCTAGACCAATCAGATAAGACCAAGGAGACTCGCTTCCTGTCAAAATTGCGATAGCAACAGATACAGTAACAATCTCAGCGACAGACAAAGCATAACTCACATACATGGCAGCATAGAAATACCCCGGCTCAACCTCGTACTTGACACCACAATAAGGGCAAGTATCATTCATATGCTGCTTATGTAAACTGTATACCTTTCCTACAAATACATTACCAATATGACACTTCGGACATTTGGAATGTATCATTGCATGGAATTTGGATGTGGGCATTAAGAATCTATTTTATTTCGTTTAAAAATTTCTTTGTTACGGGGTTCTTCTTGCGGTATTTTTTATACCATAAATAACCAAGGCCCGCCGCGGCTAGATAAGGTATTACCAATAGAAACAAAATACCGTCATTCAGACCTCTTCCTTGCATATTTCCTTCCTTCGTAGAATTCTCAGCGTTCAATGTACACATCGCACACTGTCCGTACGAAACAGACACAGCCGAGCAGCTTAAGGTAAATATTAGGAGTAAATATTTAAACCATTTCATAGCACAAAGGTACTGAAATTTTAACGATTAGCGTGCCAAAGATTCAAATTTATCCCAAAAGCCATCTTTCGGCAAAGAAGCGATCAATTCCATCTTATCCTTTTTTATTGGATGCGTAAAGGTCAATGAACGAGAATGTAAACAAATACTGCCCAAAGAACTGCCTCTTGGATATCCATACTTATTATCACCAACAATAGGACATCCCATCGCTGCAAGTTGCGCACGAATCTGATGTGTACGACCTGTTAAAGGCTCTACGCGCAGCAAATAGAATCCATTCAACTCACCCACCAATGTATAATCCAACTCGGCATAACTTCCGCCTTTCACCTCGCGTGGAAAGGCCTTTGTTACCCTTGTTTGTCTATTCCGAACCAACCAATTGATAAGTTTCCCCTCAGTTTTTCGCGGACGCTGTCTAACGATTGCCAAATAGGTCTTTTTCACATGTCTATCCTGAAAAAATTTATTCATTCGCTCTAGCGCCTTGCTTGTTTTGGCGAACAAAATCATACCACTAACAGGTCTATCTAATCGATGAATAACACCAACAAATGCTTCATTTGGCTTATCATATTTCTTTTTCAAATATACTTTCACCATATCTTCTAAAGATAGGTCTCCTGTTTCATCCACCTGCACAATATCCCCGGCTTTCTTATTTATAGCGATGAGATGATTGTCTTCGTAAATGACGTCTTTATCGGTTATTTCGCTGTGATTCATTTCTTTCAAATATAAAAGGGTTATCCAAATACTATACAGTGCTAAGACCTGTTGAGTTGGATCCCATAATGACGCTATTATTTATTAAAAAAGGCCCTACGCAAGCGTACAGCCTTTCCTTATGTTCTTTTTTAACACAACTTACTTTGCAGTGTCCGCTTTAAGCAACTCAGCTTTTTTCGCATCCTCCTTCATCTTCTTTTTAAAGAAACCACGCAACAAGAAATTATGCTGCAATGCCTCCATATTCTCGTCCAGTTTGGATGTGCTCGAATTTAAATTATTGATTGCCGATTTAATTTGATTTGCCGATGCCGGGTCATTCAATAACACACCCACCGCATTATCTTTATCATTCAATCGACTTGAAGCATTATTCAAATTGTTTATCAATGCATTTGCTGTCTGAGAAACTCCTTGCAACTGCGCTGCAGACTGACGCAGGTTAGAGAATATAGCGGTATCAGTCGTTAAATCATGAATCAAGCCCTTATTGCTATTTAAAGAGTTTGTCAAGGTAACCAAATTAGCAGATGCTTTATTCGCATTATTCATTGCAGCACTGATTGACAATAATGTAGCACGCAATGTATTAACCATAGAAGTATCGGTCAACATCGCTCCAACCATTCCTTTTCCGTCCGCCAATCCACGTGATATTTCTACAAAGTCAGTCGTAATCTTTGCTAAGTTTTCATTATTTACCTGCAATGTTTCCATCATTGCTTCCATGTCCGCAGTCTTCGCCGAACGCAAGAAATCACCTGTCTCCACTGTTGGCGCATTTTGCGACCCTCCAGAAATCACTACGATCTTGTTACCAATCAAACCGTCCGAGCCCAATTTTGTTACAGCATCTTTACGAATATATTCAGCAGATTTCTCCTCGATTGTCAATACCACCTCAACATCCTGCACGCTTTTAAAATGTATATTCTTAATGATCCCTACCTTAACCCCAGAAAACCACACATTACTCCCCACTTTCAATCCAGCGACATCGGGAAATGAAGTCGTAATTTCGATATTTCTAGTAAATTTCTTTTGCTGGCTACCCAAAATAAAAATACCCGCTAAAAGAATCAATACGCCTAAAAAAACAAAAATACCGACAATGATTGCTCTTTTATTTTCTGCCTTACTCATGTATATTATAGAATAAAATTATAATTATAAAACGCTCTTACACGTGCGTCATCTGTATCAAAAATCTCTTCAAAAGACCCCTGTCTTTCAAACTTGCCATCCAACAACATTACAATACGGTCTCCCACCTCTTTCGCACAAGCTAAATCATGCGTAATAATAATTGATGCTGTTTTATACCTCTCCTGAACCTCATTAATCAATCCATTAATCTCCAAACAAGTGATCGGATCTAGTCCTGCTGTTGGTTCATCGTACATCATGATTTCAGGTCTAAGAATCAGTGTGCGCGCAATACCAATTCGTTTACGTTGTCCACCCGACAACTCCGATGGCATCTGACTGATAGCTTGCGAAAGCCCTACTCCATCCAAAACCTCTTCTACAGCGTAGTTGATCTCCGAACGTGTTAAGTTCCGTTTATTTCGAACCAATGGAAATTCCAAATTTTCGCGCACAGTCATACTATCATAAAGCGCACTATTCTGAAAAGAAAACCCTATTTTTAAGCGTAATTCACGCAGTTCGCGATCATTTAATTCAAGAACTGACTCTCCCAAAACATTGATCGTCCCCTCATCCGGTCTTAATAAACCAGAAATCAATTTGATCAACACTGATTTCCCCGTTCCAGAACGTCCAAGCACAACGAGATTTTCTTCTTTATATAAATCCAGGTTGACACCACGTAGGACGTGATTATCACCGAAAGACTTGCTAACATCCCTTATTTCAATGACCGGCTTCGAATGGTCGATGGTTGATTTAATCTTTTCCATAGCTCGCTATCCAAAGAACGATAAAACTTGAACAATAATTATTTCCTCAATAAATACAAGGAACATCGAAGCTACAACGGCAGCATTGGCTGCCTTACCCACACCTTCAGTCCCCTTTGAAGAAAAATAACCGCAATAACAACTTACAGCTCCAATAGTAAAACCAAATATAACCGCACGCAAAACCATAGCACCTAAATCCTTAAATGCTATCGTCTCAAATACTTGCGTAAAAAAACTCAAAAAGCTTAAGTCGTCTTTACTCATCATACTTAGGTAACCGCCTAAAAGACCTATACCCGCTACATAAAAACATAGTACAGGAATCCCAATAGTTGTAGCTAATATTCTACTTACAATAAGATACTTATATGGATTAGTTCCCGAAACTTCCATGGCATCGATTTGCTCCGTGACATTCATCGAACTTAGTTCCGCACCGATTTGCGAGCCCACTTTACCCGAAGCTATTAAAGCTGTCACCAGCGGTGCAAGAGCACGAACAATAGCAATCGAAATAAGCGAAGGCAACATCGAAGTCGCCCCGAATTCTTCCAAAGAAGGACGCGATTGTTTTGTAAAGACAAATCCAACAATAAACCCCGTTAAACTGATCAAAGGCAAAGATTTGTAGCCTATTTCATAGCACTGGCGGACAATTTCTTTAAATTCATATGGTGGAGTTACCAATTCGCGCCAAAACCGTAGCAAAAAACGGTGAATGTTTGCGAATTCTAGAAAAAAAGTCTGAAGTTTTTTAGCCATTTAAATGATGTCTATTTCAAATTAATGTGTCATAAAACACGTCTTATGCTGAACAAACACGTAGCAATTCGAGCGGTAAAGGTAAATAAAAAATATGTATCTAAAATTGTCGTTTATGTAAAAAGATCATCAATTTGACTTTTATATAAAAAAAATCAGATTTCCAGTGTACCGATTAAACCATTTTATACGTTATGCTGTCATAATAACAAAGACAATACAATAGAGTTTTGTCACACTTTTAAATATTACAGTCATGAAAAATTTAGGCAACATAAAATATTGGGTACTTGGTTTTATAGGTATCGCTTCTTTTTCAAGTTGCGCGACTTCGATGGCCCAACGGGGTGGATATAATGGTTATAACAATTATAACAATGCTGGAGTTTCGTTCCAGATGTTCTATGATCAACTCTCCCCTTACGGACAATGGGTTAATGATCCCAATTATGGTTATGTCTGGATTCCGGACGTTGGCCCGAACTTCCAGCCTTATGCAACCAATGGTTATTGGACAATGACCGACTATGGTAATACCTGGGTATCCAACTATGACTGGGGTTGGGCTCCATTTCACTATGGTCGCTGGAACTACAATGACCGTTATGGATGGGGATGGGTTCCTGACTATGAATGGGGGCCAGCATGGGTAAATTGGCGTCAAAGTAACGACTACTACGGTTGGGCACCAATGGGCCCGGGCATGAGTATAAATGTATCTGTTAATATTCCAATGAACTTTTGGACATTTGTGGGAGTCAATCACTTTATGAATAGGGATATGGATAGATATTATGTTAATCGAAGAAATTACAATAATATCTATAACAGAACCACCATTATCAACAATACAACGATAATTAACAACAACTATTATGTTGGTGGCCCTCGAAGATCTGACATCGAACGTTCGACAGGAAGAAGCGTAACAGTTAATAGAATTGCAAATGCCGATCGACCTGGATCTGCCCGCAGTAGCAGCAATCGTAGTAATGAAATCAGTATGTACCGTCCAAATGTAGACCGTAATACAAGATCTTCTGCACGTCCTACAAATGTCGTGGATGCATCTACCCGAACACGTAATAACAATAGTGAGATTTCAGATCGTACCAATCGTGTTATCAGCAATCGAGACAACATCGATTCAAGATCAGGAAGTCGTGAGTTATATATCGATAACAGTGGAAATGCTTCTGTAAGGTCTCGTAATGATGCCAACAGCGGTGGCTCGAGTCGTAGTTCAAATAATAATACGAGAAGCAGCGACAATGGAACTGTAAATAGAAATACGAACGGTACACAACCTAATTCGAATAACTATGATTTTAGAACACGATCAGGTCGCCAATCGGATGCTTCAAACAATAACAACCCTACATCTACCAGTAGAAATAGACAAAATGGCTCCGTTGATAATAATGGTGTTGTAAACGGCAGAAGTACAGACTACAATAGAAACACAGATTATAATTCACGTTCGCGGTCAAATGCAAGCAGCTCTAATCAAACTGTGCCTCCACGAGTAGTTCAACCGACAACAACGCCACAACGAAATGGAAATTATGATGGCAGCAGAACCCGTTCGAGCCAACCGGTATCGCAACCAACTCAAAATCGGAGCTACGAAAACACAAGAAGTAGATCAAATACAGACAATTCATCGTCCGTATCGCGATCAAGGTCTTCAGAAAGCTCCGGTGAACGTAACTCTGGACGTTCTTCACAAGGATCAGAAAGATCTAGAACAAGATAATGACAGCCGAGTAAAATAATAATTCATATCTGGCGGGTAAAATGAAAAATTTTATCCGCCTTTTATATGCATGTCTTTTTATATTTATCATGAACAATCCATACATTTTCACGTTAATTAGTAAATTTACCGCTTCAAACAAAAAAACAGATCGATAAAGATGGCTTCATTTACCTCTATATTAGATAATGACTTTTACAAATTCACCATGCAGCATGCTGTGGTTAAGTTGTTTCCAAAGGCCAAGGCACGTTATCATTTTATTAACCGGGGACATCATAAATTTCCCGATGGTTTTGACGTGCTCCTGAAGGAAGCCGTCAATGAGATGGCTAATTTGAAGTTAACAAAAGCAGAAAAGGCATTTTTTGCCAGAACATGTCCTTATATAGACCCAACCTATTTTGACTTTCTTCAAGGTTATCGCTACGATCCCGAAGAGATCAAAATATTCCAGGATGGCCCCGACCTTGAAGTCATTATCGAAGGGTACTGGTACCGTACTATTCTTTGGGAGGTTCCGTTGATGTCGCTCATATGTGAACTTTTTTATGAATCCCAAGGTCTACAACGTGCCTCGGATGCAGAAGTAATCGCCACAGCCAAAGATAAAATCGAAAAATATAAAAAACTCAATATCACAATTGCTGATTTTGGCACCCGCAGACGTCATTCTTATGAAGTCCATGATATGGTCGTTCGCACACTGAAGCAATATGGCGAAAAAACATTTATAGGTACCAGCAATGTACATTTGGCAATGAAATATGAGACGAAACCAATTGGCACACACGCCCATGAATGGTTTATGTTTCACGCCGCCAAATACGGTTATAAAATGGCCAATCTACTTGGTCTTGAACATTGGTCTGATGTCTACCGAGGTGACCTCGGAATAGCACTATCGGACACCTATACTACGGAAGTTTTCTTTCAGCAATTTGACAAAAAGTTAACCAAATTATTTGATGGAGTCCGCCACGATAGCGGCGACCCGCTTGAATTTACAGATAAGGTTATTGCACACTATAATAAAAATGGAATCAATCCCCTCTCAAAGACAATCATATTCTCGGATGGCCTAGACTATGAGAAGGTCGAAAGAATCGCGAGCTACTGTGAGGGAAAAATATTGCATTCCTTTGGCGTTGGCACCAATTTCACCAATGATGTGGGACTCAAACCCATGAATATCGTCATTAAGATGACTGACGCTTTACCAGAAGATGATCAATGGACCCCGGTCATTAAGCTATCTGACGAACCAATGAAACATACAGGAGATGAGGACTCCATATATATTGCAAAAAAAGTATTAATGATTGATGATGACAATGCATAGAGATGTATACGGTGAGGCCTTAGATGATTACTTTGTACATCAAGAAGAAAAGTTCCCTTTAATACTCAATACAAGTTATGGCGACCAAGATGAAATGCCCGTTGAGATTTTCTTTCGGGAACCCGATGATTTTCCTGAACTGGAATTTATTGGACTATCCTTATGTGATGGACGTGTACTGGATGTTGGAGCAGGAGTTGGCAGCCATAGCCTGTATCTCCAAGAAAAAGGTTTTGAAGTAGATGCACTGGAACTCTCGCAAACCGCTTGCCATATTATGCAACAACGCGGGGTACAACATATTATCTGCGAAGATTTCTATAAATTCGAAGGCCAAAAATATGATACGCTATTGTTTTTAATGAACGGAATAGGTCTTGCCGGTGACGTAGATGGTTTTCGAAAACTATTACAGCATAGTAAAGAGTTACTGACTGAAAATGGCCAACTGATTTTTGACTCTTCAGACATCAGTTATTTGTACAAAGATTACAACATCAAAAAACCAGCGCATTATTTTGGGGAAATTCAATACCAGTATGAGTACAAAGGGACTCGAGGAAATCTTTTCAAATGGCTCTATTTAGACCAGGATTTATTGATCAAAATTTCGCACGAACTGGGTTGGGTTGTCCAAATTTTGTATGAAGATGAGAATGATCAATACCTCGTCCGCATGGAACTAAAAAAATAGCCTGTTGTTTATAACAGGCTATTTTTTTTATTATTTCTATGTTATTATATATATTATTTCTGTGTTCTTATATAGATATCTCCCATGGATGTTTTTAAAATAACATCCTGTCCACCACCATTCATTTTGCCTTTCACGGCGTTACCCATCGGAGTTGATTTGGCTTCCTCGGCAGGTTTTTCGAATTGAAATTCGTCCGCAGCATAGATATTCCCCATAGCAGATTTTACATCCACATTAGCGCCGAAATTCTTTGGGAAGGCAACATCTACAGCGCCCATGGCAGCGACTAAAGAAATCGGTCCTTTGACAGGTTGAACAAATTTGGCTGTAACATCTCCCTGTGAAACCTTTACATTGATCGGCCCGGTAACATTCAATAAATTCACGTCGCCTATCGTACTAGCAACTTCAACCTCAGCCCGGATATCTTTTAATTCGATAACTCCAGCATTAAACATAGCCCCACGCCCTCCTTTGATCGTCACAGGTAAATCCATTGGTATCTTGATACGAATAGAATCTTCTAAGGGCATCCCAACCATACTTATTTCAGTCACTCCACCTTCTGTTTTGATGTTCATACCAAGTCCTGAATTATCCGATAATCCCGAGCCATTGATCACACGTAGGCCTTTTGCACGGTCATTTTCTTCACTTTCCTCTACCTTGGCTGTAATCAGCACATCGTTTCCCTTATAACCTTCAATATAAACATTATCCAATTTTAGTAAAAGTTTATTCCCCAAGTTGGGCACTTTAATTTCTTTCCAGTTTTTCGGTCCCTTTTTACGGCCGAATCCGGCAGAACTGTATGTAAAATTATTAGTATTACTAACAACAACTCCTGAAACCGCTCTAGCCTTTTTAGGAGGATTAGGAGGTTTTGGCGCAGCCACACTTTCTCCAGTTTCATTTACTTGGGCCTGCAATACACTTGCAAAGATCAGTGCGACCCCAATCATCATTATCCTTATCTTTTTCATTTCGTTTTAATTTATCTTCATTATTTGTCAAATAATGCATTTTAAGCTTTTTCATAGATTAACCTACACAATCTGACTTCTACCTTAATATATCCTATTATTGATTTAATAATACCGCATATGCTTGCTCCTTCACAAATTTCAGGGTAAATGGATCTTCCACAATTTCATTTAACTTTTCTTTTGTTGTTGCTTTCATCGTCGGATCCTCCTGTTGAGCCATCATTTGCATCAGTTCCATTTGTAAAGTGGGGTCATTTTGCTCCACAAAGAAGTCCTGAACTTTCTGCTGACGTTCTTCTGGACTAAGTCCACTTAATATGGTTTCGATTGCAGCCATGCGGACATTACTACTTTGATCTGACACTGCTGTCTTTTCCAAAGCTCCCACACTATTCCGGTCTAACTTACCCCCATCTTTCATCGCCAAGACAGCACTTAAACGCGTGCTTGCGGAACTCGAATCCTGAAGCATCTGAACGTAATCCATTTTCTCTTCCATTTCACGATGAGCAGTTTCCGATACGCTTGCTTTTGCCAATTGTTTTCCTTTGCTTTCGATACCGGCGATTGCCTTAACGGGAGCTGAAGCCTCTTGGCTATCAGTATGAATTCCCATCACCTCAGCATCAACTGCTTTTGCATTGTCTTCTTTTTCCGGAACAGTAATAGGATGTACCGCAGCCACAGGCTTTTCTACTTCTATTGCTCGTTGTTGATTAAAAGCAATAAAAGTTGCTGTCCCAACTAACAGGGCTGCTGCCGCAATACTAGCCCACGTCCATAAAGGCTTAATCTTTCTTTCCTGAACAGGAGGAACTACTTGTGGTCTTATTTTATTCCATAAGTCAGCCGAAGGTTCTCTCTGATCAAATGCCTCCCGATTAGCGTTCACAAAATCTTTTAAATTATCCCGCATAATTATACCTTTCCTTCAATTCTTCGTAAATTTTCTTTTTAGCACGGTGATATTGACTACGTACAGCAACCGCTGTCATCCCCAATGTTTCCGCAACCTCATCATGGCTCATGTTTTCAAACAGGTAAAGATTAACAACCATCTTAGGTACGCCTGTCAATTGATCGATCACATGCTCTAAATCTGTCAAACGACATTCACGCCATTCTTTTTCCAGCAATTCGTCTTCGCCATCATCCTTGATTTCCAAATCATCCACCGGCGTAAAATATTGCTTATTCTTCCGTAACAGTGAGATTGCCTTATTCACCCCCATCCTTCTCAACCAGGCTTCCACACTGAGAACTAAATGCCATTTATCTGATCTTGAAAAAAAGTCAACAAAGGTTTCCTGTAAAATATCTTCACTTTCTTCCTGATTGGACAAAATCCGATAAATAGAATTAAAAATCTTTTTTGCATACCGATGATAGAGCTGTGCAAATCCAGACTCATTGCCCGTTTGGCACATCGCTAATAAATCTTTATCGCTAAGCTGATTTTGCACGTTCTAAAATTAATACTGTTAATTCTTATGTTTCTACTATGTAGTCGGGGCTCTGCTGAAAATGTTGCAATATAATTTTATTTTTTTTCTAAAATAATTCTAAAAATGCACAAAAGCCCATTAAAGGGCCTCCTTTCAACAAAAAACACTCAAGAATGAACTTGAGTGTCTGCATTAATAAAATAAACTTAATAAGGATTTTAAAACTCCAGGTATAAGATTATCGATTATTTAACTTTTAGATAGGTCTCCACAATGGTATGTTTAACTCCCAATTCAGGTAAGTTTTCCTCACCTGTCTGAACCAATGTATCTCCTTTTAAAGTAAGTTGAAAATCAAACTTATTACTTTCCCAATCGCGCATTGAACAATATTGTAATCTTTCTTGATAGTTGACACCATCAAAAGAATAGGTCCCCCCACCTGCGACAAACAGCGGTTCTTTACCTTTACCTTTTTCCTTATCGTGGTTAAAAAAGGAAAAATGGTCATCATTGAACATTTTAAACATTTCGGTTTTGCTCGTGTCCGTAAAAGCAGTTACCGTATCTTTCCCTTTGATTGTTTTGCTTTCAATAAGCTTATAGGTACCGGTCAAGGACTTGGCTTTTACGGCATCCACATCTTTCTTTTCGGTAGTATTTTTACATGAAAAAACAAGACAGGAAATCGCAATCGCAAATAGCAGTTGATTTTTTAGGTTTATCATATTTTATAAAAGGTTTAAAGAGGCCAAACTACGAAAGTTCAGCCTCAATCAAAAACAAACCATTGTAATTATTTATCCCACCAAACTCGACCAGACAACTTATCTCCGCCAGGTACTGCGGCTGAAGCTGCTCTGTAGTTTTCGCCATTGATAGCCGCTTCAGTAGAAGGATAAGGGAATCTTCTAGGAATAGTCCCCGAAGTAGCATTTCCTGGATAATTCACAGGAGTTAACGCCGGATACCCACTTCTGCGCCAGTTGCTCCAAGTTTCATAAAAATCCATCATCGTTATCGTATGTGCCCAGTATTGGGTATTGATCTGTTTTAAGGCATCAGCAGCATTATATGGATTCGCAGCCAAATAAGTCTCAGCATCTGCATCACTTATTGTCAAAGAACCATCATACTGATTCAGATAGGTAATGCTTGCCTTCACACCTTTTTTATAATGATCGCCTGCACTACCACCTACTCCCCAACGTTGGGCAGCCTCAGCCAAAAGCAACTCGGATTCACCGTAGGTCAAAATAAATGTCGCACCGGTCCGCTTGATCATATTAGGATTGGGCGAAGAATATTCTGCAAATGTCGTGTAACTTGGGTCGCTACTAATGTTATACTGTGCATTTGATCCCAAATCTTTTCCATTCGGCATCCCCTTTTGCTTGGTTGGATCTGTGATAAAACTCCCGTTCTGTGTTTTGTCCTTTTCCGATAAATATAGTTTTGTAACAGCAACCTTTTGCAACCTCGGATCATTATTGCTTTTTAGATAGTCAATAAATGTTTTAGACCATTTTACATAATAATTCTCTTGGCCACCATCGCCCAATAAAACCTGGCTATTTCTATTCTGAGTAACCCTAGATCCTGATTCATCGTGTAAAATAAATGCATTGTCGGCATTACTGTCCATTGTCTTACCCACAGCCTTCTGTACATATTCCTTCGCTTTAGATTCGTCTACTTTAACCAAACGCATCGCTGTTCGTAAGAGCAGAGAATTGCCAAATTTGCGCCATTTCGCAATATCACCTTTATAAATAACATCACCAGTGACTTTATCACCATCATCCTTTAATGCTGCAGTAGCCGTTTCAAGCTCCTTTAGCAAATCGTTATAGATGTCCTGCTGCTTATCATACTTCGGTTTATAAACTTTGGTATAAAAACCCAGTCCCGCCTCCGAATAGGGAACATCACCATACAAATCAGTTAAGCGAGCAAAAATTAAAGCTTTCCAAATACGTGCGACATTGTACAGATTTGCATATTTTGGTTTGTCTTTTGTAAACTCAACCACATCCACAATATTACGAACCTGCTCAATATAGGCCCCAACTGTACCCGTACCCCAATACGCCGCGGTATAGCTTTCATTCAGCATATATTTATCGCCGGCCCAATAACTCACTACAGTCGATAGACCCTGCATCATTGTCGACGAGTAAATTAGATTTCCACGCCATGTATCGTATGCAAAATCAAAACTTCCTGTATAAAATAATTGTGCAGAGCTCAATGTATAATTTGGATCCCAATTTTCTTTACCATAAGCAACTGGATCTGTATTTATCTTATCAAAATCTTTTGTACAGCTACTTTCCATAAATAACGTCGCTGCCATTAAACTAATAACTACCGGTTTAATATATCTTTTCATGATTGTTTGCAATTAGAATTTAACACTTAAATTAACACCGTAAGTACGTACAGCTGGTACACCTCCAAGCTCTAGGCCCGGGAAAGTTGCATTATAGCTCGACTCTGGATCTATGTTATTTGTTTTCTTCATGATCGTCCAGAGATTGCGCGCTACAGCACTTACTGTAATCGACTTAACTTTGTTATTAAATAGATTGGATGGGAAAGTATAGCCCATAACGACCTGTCTCAATTTTACAAAATCAGCGCTGTTTACAAATATCTTAGATACATTATTTGCCGTATTGGTATAATAAGTAGAAGCTGTTCTGCCCAAGCTTTCACGATCAGCCACAGTTTCCTGATGTAATCCAAAAATATAACCGTAGTAATCTGTTCCCGAGAAAAGCTTTCCTCCCCATTTTCCATCAACCAAGAAAGAAAAATTGAACCTTTTGTAGCTAAACTCATTATTCCAGCCAGCAAACCATTTATTCATTGCCGAACCGTAGGACTTTAACTCACCCCGGTCAGGAGAACCATCGGCCAATTTTACGATCTCACCATTACTATCGTATTTATAATCGAAAGCCATGATCTGAAAAGCAGGCATACCAACTTTATTCATTAAGTAACCTACACCCGAACGCGAAGTCGCTACCGTCTGCTCGTCCATTCCTTCAGCCAATGAAATCACTTTATTGTCGTTGTAAGAACCATTCAATGAGGATACCCATTTAAAATCTTCCGTTTTGACAACTGTGGCTGAAATCAATGCTTCAAATCCCTTATTTTGCATTTTACCGGCATTGAGTACGGCACCGGCATATCCGCTTGCGGAAGGCGTTGTGATAAAGGAAATCTCATCTTTCGACTTTTTGTTATACCATGTTAGATCCAAATTTACACGATTATTAAAAAGACGCAACTCCGTTCCGATTTCCAACTCTGTTGCTGTAGAAGCTTTTAAAGAAGAGTTCGGAATATTCACATTGTTAATAACCCCTAAAGGTTGTCCGTTAAGTACCTCACTTCTAAAATTATAGGTTAACAAGGTTTGATAAGGATCTGTTGCCTGTCCTACCTGAGCAAAACCTGCTCTCAACTTTCCAAAACTCAACCATGATGGTTTTAGATATTCTGAAAAGATAAATGAACCCGAGATTGCGGGATAAACAGAGTTTAATTTATTATCTACTCCAGGTGTGGCTAAGGTAGAAAACCAGTCAGAGCGTAAACTACCAGTCAAATAAGCTATATCTTTATAAGCAAATTCTAAGGTACCATAAGTAGACTGTGTCTCCGATTCACTTTCGAGATACGCTACCGACTTATTTTTTGCGTTCAAAATATTATACACACCAAATATCGCGAAGTCGGTACCTAAATTGGTCGTCTGTCTGATTTTAGTATTTCGGTAACTCGCACCAAGATTAGGTGTAAGGGTATAATCTCCGAAAGTGAATGACTTACCGACCAAAACATCGGCATTAATATCTGCAAATTTAGTTTCTTGCTCTGCAATTTTACCATTCTCATAATAGCCGGTGCCAGAAGGAACAACATTCTTATAATGATCGGTATAACCATCTCTTCCTGCCCTTCCCTGAACAAACAAACCATTACCCATGGTATACTTTGCTGTTACGGAAGCGATCGAACGATCCCGGTTCGTATTATTGATAAACTCATTTGCTGCAAACCAAGGGTTGGTTGCATACACATTCCCCGAATTATAAAGGATTTCTTTTCCATTGTCATCTTTCCATGGCTTCAAATCGTTTACATTGATGCTCGTTGGCAAAAACATGACGTTGTAATTGGCATTTCCAGCACCGTCAGAAACCATTGGACGATTTTTGACTTGCTCCAGAATCATATTATAGCGTGCATCAATCGTCAAACCTTTGAGTGGCTCAAAAAGTCCAACCAAATTGAACGACTGTCTTTTCAGTCCCGAATTTGGAACAACAGATCTGTTATTGACATCTGTCCCTGACAGACGAATAGAGCCACCATCAAATGATTTATTTAACGCTAATGTATTAGTCCATGTCGAACCAGTGCGGTAAAACCGATCTAAATTTCCCTTTTGTAATGAATAAGGTCTTGATGCGCCATCGAATTGTACGACGGGTGTTCCATCTAATTTAGCTCCCCAGCTTGAACCTCCCACTTGGGCTGCGCCTGCTTGGGTCGTTGGCTTCTCACCGTTTGCCCCCTGACCATAGACTGTTTGCCAATTCGTGTTGTCTATAATTTGCTCGGCAACAAGGTTACTATTAAAATCGATCGAATTGCCTTTTCCTGATTTTGTTGTAATAAGGATAACCCCTGCCTTGGCTCTTGAACCATATAATGCAGATGCTGCAGCACCTTTCAATACCGAAATACTTTCAATATCGTCTGGGTTGATATTGCCGATTGCATCGCCAAGATCGGGTGCATTATCCCATTGGCTCCCTGAGTTTCCTTTGGAATTGGCGTTTCCGATACCTACCGGCTTACTTTCCATAGGAATACCGTTAATTACGTATAATGGTTGATTTGTCTGATTCAAACTCGATACCCCGCGGATGGTCACATTGGACGCAGCTCCGGCACCGCCAGAAGTAGAACTGATATCCAACCCGGCCACCTTTCCTACGAGTGAATTCATCACATTATTTTCACGGGCTGTGGTTAGCGATTCACCGGCAACCTGCGTAACAGAATACCCCAATGAGCGCTTCTCTTTCTTCATACCCAATGCCGTCACAACGACCTCATTGAGCATCCGATTATCTTCCAATAAAACAATTTTCAGATCACCCTCTTTGGTTACGGCCACTTCTTGCGAAGTGTAACCTGCAAAAGAAATAATTAAGGTGTTTCCCGTTGCCGCATCGATCATAAAGCGTCCATTGATATCTGTTGCACGTCCTACCGCGGTTCCCTTAACACGTACCGTAGCACCAGCTAAGGGATTGCCTTTATCGTCAGTGACGACACCTGCGACAGCCACCTGCTGCTGTTGACTGACAACCACAAGACCTTCCTTAGAAACGGAATAAACCAATCCACTTTTATTGAAAAGCTTAGCCAACACATCCAATACCTTGGTATTATTCGCATTGACTGACACTTCTTTATTTAAATTTTCATTCGTCGAATTATAAACAAAGTAATAATCACTTTGCTCTTCGATCATTTTAAGTACCTTGCTCAGTTTTGTTTTTTGGACATCCAAGGAGACTTTTTGTTGGGAAAATACATTTGCCGAAACATTCATAACAGCACACGTAGTCATAATTAAGGCTAGTTTCATCCGGATAATGAATCTAAAATGCACAATATATCCATTGCGCATTTGCAATAAGCAATTTTTAATCATATTTTAGTGTTGGTTAAAATTAATATTAAGCAGCACGCCCCAATGTTGCTGCTTTTGGTTAATCATTTTTTCAATGAAGGATGGTGTTGGTCCACCATCCTTTTTACTTTTCTGATATAGTTATTTTTCTCCCATATACATTAAATTTAAAAGGTTCAACGCTCTGTAAAGCACTCAGTACCTGAGCAATATTCTCCCTACTAAAAGTTGCCGTAAAACGGTATTGTTTTAATTGATCATTTTGGATTTGGATATCCACATCATACCAGCGTTCTAATGTCCGGCGAAGCGATTCAAAATCTTGGTCCACGATTTCTAATCTATTTTCACGCCATGCAATATCTGGTATTTCAGCTGTATTGGATTCTATTGTAGGGATGTTCTCTATGGCAATCTCCTTAATCGGTAATTTGCTCGCGGTTGGTTTATTGGTTTTACGAGCGACTGCTATTTCAGCTTGATTCTTAAAGATCGTGATTTTTTGATTCGGCTTGATGACCACAGAATTTTCACGCTGTCCTTTGCTCGTCATTTCAATCGAACCTTCTACAAGCAGTGCTTCTGCTGTAGGTTCATCGGAATAACTCTTCACATTAAATGTTGTTCCCAGGACCTTGATATCAAAATCAGATGCTTGTACCACAAAAGGTTTTTCCTTATTCTTGGCCACCTGAAAATAACCTTCACCCGCAAGCCGCACCACACGCAATTCCTGATTGAAATCTGCCGATAACTCCAGTTTACTAGCAGAGTTTAATGTCACTGTACTTCCGTCACTTAATTCGAAGGTCTTTTTTTCACCATTTTTTGTTTGATAGACCTGGCCAATTGCGCTTATTGGTAATGTCGTATCAACTTTGCCTGGTTGAGCATAATACCAGATACCACCCGATACCAAAGCGACAAATACAGCGGCAATGGCTGCCCATTTAGGCCAGTTAAACCGATAGGACACGCGATGTTCTACTGGAGCATTCTGCAGATCTGTCTTCAATTTTTCCAATTGCTCATTCACAGGTCTACGGTTACCAACCAAGAGTTGAAATAGGCGTTTGGCTTTCAGAATCGTCTCCGCTTGTTCTGGATGATTCAGGCTATATTGTTGCCAGTATAGAATACAGTTTTTATCTTCTCCCGAACAATACTTCTGAAAAGTATCATCAATCAAAAAATCTTCTAACTGTTTATAATCTTTTTGGCTCATTCTTTTGGGTATTTACTCTATAGTGCCCTAAAGCATGGCTTTTTCCTAAGGAAAATTTAAATTATTTTTCAATCAACTGAAAATCAATCAATTATTTTAAATAAAAAATATCAACACACCTACTTTTGCAAACATCGTACGAGCATGTTATTATTGAAGGCTTAAAATAAAAAGCCAGACACAAAACTTAGATATCTTTTAATTCCTCCCTCAGAATCTTTAAAGCATCATAAAGTGTATTGTAGGCAGTTTTCACGGACATCTGCGTAGTTTCAGCTATTTTTTCATAGGAATAGCCCTCAAAAAACTTCAGATTCACCAGCTGTTTCTGACGAAAAGACAACTTCTCCAGCGCCTCCTTCAAACGGATCTGTATAATTTCATTCGTCTGTACTTTGATGACAAACTCCTCATAGGGCATCTCCACCCAATCATCTTCAGCTTTCACATTTTGAAGGGCTGTATTGATTTTATGTTGTTTCTCCAGTAGACGCAGAATACGTCTTTTTAAAAAAGTAATGAGATAGGACTGTACATTTTCTACCCGATCTAGCTGTTCTCTTTTCTCCCAAATTTTAACAAATACCTGATCGGTTGCTTCACTTGCCAAGTCACTGTCGCCACAAGTGCGTATTCCAAAATTGACAAGCTCTTGATAGAGCGCCGCGTATAGATCAAAGAAAGCCGTCTCGTCTCCTGTACGAATACGTTCCCACAATAAGCGGTACCCCATTTTATTTCTCATAATAAAGCATATAATCCGAAAAAAGCCAATAATAAGTCCTCAGTTCCAAAAGTATAAACTTAATCGGTAAAAGGAGAAAGAAACGAAAAATTACATTGAAGCGAAGAACAAAGTAAATCGTTTGAATTGAATATTGTAATTTAGTTCCTTCATTAAGGATATAAAAAGTAAAAACACAACAGCAGTATACAGCCGTTGACTAGATTTAAACTCACATGAAAACTATTTTTGCCATTGTAGGTAGCGCCAGTGCACATTCATCCAATCATCATATTGTAAGTCACCTCCAACAGGAGATTAGTGCCAATATCCATTTCACGCTATTTGACCGTCTTAAAGAACTGCCTCATTTTGATCCTGAAGAAAGCCAGACCCATCCACCAATCGAAATTATTGCACTTCGTCAGGTAATCAACGATGCCGATTTGGTATTGATCAGTAGCCCTGAATATATTTTCAGTGTACCCAGTGGATTAAAAAATCTACTTGAATGGTGCGCCGCAACCACGGTTTTCACCGATAAACCCGTTAGTATCATTACCGCTGCTGCGCAAGGCGAAACAGCGCATATCGAACTACAACGTATCCTGCAGGGACTGGGCGCTCAAATTGATGAAAAACGAAATCTGCTGATACAAGGAGTCAAAGGGAAACTGGATGCCACTGGGGCAATTTGGGACGAACAGCTCAATTTAGAACTAGAAAAGCTGGCAACACAACTTAAAGAAGATTAATACACACTAGGTTCAGCTCCATTTTCATCCAAACCATAAAAATTAGCGCAATCCATAATTTGAAGATTATTATCTTTACGACATGCAAGAACAAATTAATAATCCATTACACGGAAAAAGGCTCGACACGATCATTGAATATTTAGTGGAGTATTATGGTTGGGAAGAGTTGGGACAACGCATATCCATCCGTTGCTTCAATGAGAATCCGAGCGTCAAATCCTCCCTAACTTTCTTAAGGAAAACACCTTGGGCTAGAGAGAAGGTCGAACAGCTCTATGTAAAAACCTTGTTGAAGAAATAAGTTTTTTTCATATTTCATAACGAATAATCTGATTATTAAGCATATCTTTGCCGCCATGAAAAAAATTGCCGACTACCGGAAGTTACTTAACGTAGAGAAATCTGTGGATCTTAAAACCCTAAAATCTACCTACCGGACAATCATGAAAGAATGTCATCCAGATAAATTTGTCAATGATGAAGAAGGTCGTTTGGCTGCAGAGCAAAAAAGTGTGGAAATGATTGAAGCCTACCATTTCCTGGTAAGCATCTGTCCAGAAACATTAGAGCAACAGTTGCCGATCTACACGGAGACAATTACCAATTCTGGCATTCAGGATATTGACTGGAAAGCACAAATATTGACAGTCACTTTTCATGACGGCAGTCAATATGAATATTTCGGTGTTCAGCGGAATGACTATATTAAATTTGTCAACGCAGATTCTTTAGGTCGATTTGCCCGTAGACACATCTTCCATTCTTATCCTTACCGCAATGTATTAAAGACTGCGACAGTTGCTTAAACACTGTTCTTTCTCAGCTATACAAAGATAAACGCCCTCTATCAGATTGATATAGGGCGTTTACGTAAAATGTTAAATGTTTAAAAGCTATCTATAGAACAATGCTATTGCCAAATAGTTTTTAGTTTTATAATTTTAGCATAAGACCTGCCATTCCACCTCCATAAAACGTATTTCGGGTACGGTCTCTCCGCCAAGCTTTCCACAATGTACTACCACCATAAATTGAATTCTCGTCTCTTTCCGCATAGTTCAAGCTGGGAGCCACAAATATAGACATGCGCTCACTTAGTTTAAACGCCGGAATTACCCGCAGCGAGGACTGATGATTATCCAGGCTTTTAAATTTCTCTGTCAGATAATTACGTGTAGCTATTTCCGTACGCAGACTAAACTTGGTCCTATTGATCAATACTGCACCTAAACCTGCTTCAAAGGCATATTTATCCGGTCTGTTGCCATCGAGTGCCCTATTGATCGATAATATACTATAGAGTACACGACCACCTGAACGAAATTGTAATCCGAGATAGCTATCCTCATTGACCGCTACTGAAAGACTCTGCTCACCATTTTTAATAAAATTAAGCAGACCAATGGGATAATCACTACTATCGGCAATATTAACGATACCTGCCACCTGAACTCCGCTTACTTTTTTAGCTTTATTAGCGATGCCTGCTAATTGACTTCCAACAGTCGATTCGCTATTGTTAAGTATGCTAGCAAGCTGTGTCGTTCCTGGAGCCTCATTGGCTAAATTTACAACACCAGCGATTTGAACACCTCTAACCGTATCCGCTTTGTTAAAAACACCCGCTATTTGCAGACCTTTCACTTCCCCGGAAACATGGTTTCCCACACCGGCGATCTGTACCCCACTTACATTTTCTCCTACACCATTGAAGACGCCTGCCACTTGCAAACCTTTCATTTCTCCGAACACACGGTTTCCTACACCGGCAAGTTGTACACCACGCACACTTCCCCCAACGGCATTGAAAACACCGCCCATTTGCAAGCCTTGCATATCATATTGATTAATATTAAATACGCCACCAAGCTCAATACCTTTTACCCCCGCAGTAGATCCACCAATAATGTTTATGGAAAATTTATTCACAATTTGCGATTGTATAAAACCATGTGTACTTAATCCCGGTGTCATCGAAATTTGGTATGGGCTATACAAAAACATCCCGCCCAAATTCATACTTTGGATCTTTTGGGCAGGAGACAGAAATACCCGTCCCCAAAAAGATCGATAAAGACCATGATCTTCTTCATACCCTTCAAAATAGCCATATTCACGCTTCTTCTTATCGCCAATTTGCGCTTCTATCGGAAAAATCACCATAACACTGGTGTCCCGAAAAGCCTCCTTACTAACGTTCACTGCAATGAGATTACTTTTTTTCTTTACGTCCAGCTCAAAGTAGCCATTTCGGTCCGTCAACGTAGACAATAAAGCACTTCGATCAAAGATACTGGCATTGGAAATCGGATTATTAGTCCGAATATTTTTGATATACCCCGCTATAACAACTTTGTTTTTATGAGGTGTCTTCACTTCAAACTCCACCGACATCCGCTGAGGTGTATATTGAATAATAATATGCCGTCCAAGTTCTTTAAAACTATATTCCTTGCCCAAAATCCGATCCAGATAATCATACAAATTCCCTTTGAAGGCTTTAGTATGAATCACACTGTCTGTCTGTAGGATATTTCCATTAAAGGAGAACAATACATCCTGCTGCTCCTTCAACAAACGAAAAACTTCACCTACAGTAGTCTCTGGAAAGGCTGGTATTTGAATCGTTGCAGCGAGCTTTTGCTGTGCCCTTCCCAAATGGAACGAACACAGCATTAAAATTAAGAGATAAAGCTCTACCCTCTTTATAAAAAATAGTATCATGTTGTTTTCTATACAATTTTGTTCTGAAAATATATCTATCTGTTGGCTCACCTCGTCAGATGAATCTCGCTGTCTTTCACATTTACGTTTAATCCAAATGTGCTAGAAATGACTTTCAAAATTTCAGTTAAACTATTTTGTTCGAATTTTGCTGTCAATAATAATTTCTGATCAGCAGGATGGTCAATAATAATCTTATACGCATAAGCTTGATTTAGCAGCTCAACAACACGCTGCAATGGGGTATTCTCAAAATCAAACACACGATCCACATAATATTTATAAAACTGATCCTTGACAGGTTCCTTTCCTACTTTTATTGTATCACTATCCCGGATTGTAATCATTTGTTGTGGTCGCAAAAAGACTTCCTTTTTTGCATAACCGACTTTAACCAATCCTGTAGCAACAATAACTTCCGTCGCATCTGATGTTCGGCGCACATTAAAGCTGGTGCCCAATACCGTAATTTTGGTTTTCCCTGTCTCAATGACAAAGGGATGTTTTTTATCCTTGTGGACCTGGAAAAACACTTCCCCTCTTTTCAATGCCACATTTCTATTATTATTGGTCCACCTGCTTGAATAAGCCAGCTCCGTATTTTTATTTAAGGTAACTACCGAACCATCAGGTAGGGAATCTTGGCGCACTTGCTCCATACTCGAAAGAAACATTTCCTCACGATGAGATTGATCAAACACATAGAATCCTACAGCACAAAAGACCAAGATACTTGCTGCTAACCACCAGCTCCATTGAATTACAGAAGTCTTTTTTTGGGGGATTACCGCAGCTTCTGCCGCTCTTTTATCTCGCACAACTTTGAAGTCAGCCCAAGCCTTATCTACGTTCACATCAGGAACATCCAGGGGTTTGGGCAAACTATCCCACATTTTTTTCATTTTTATGTACTCCTCCTTATTGTTAGCGTCTTCTTCTAACCAATCGTGTATCATGATATTCTCTATTTCATTGGTCTCGCCAATGATATATCTTTCTAACAGTTCCTTATTCATAGCGTATAGATAAGAAAGCAAATAATCAATGTTAAATAATCCATAAGTTCGATACGCAAATGCTTCAGTGCCTTGCTCATATGTCCCTCAACAGTTTTAATCGACAGATCCAGGGTTACTGCGATATCCTTATATTTCATTTCCTGAAAACGGCTTAACTCAAAGACCGTACGGCTTTTTTCAGGTAATTCCGCCAATGCGACCTGTAGCTTTTCGTCCAAATCCCGCGTACTTTCATCAACCGCAGGTACAAAATCCTGCCTATGCAGTTCGTGGGATTGATATTTTAGCTTACGTTGCTCTTTTTTCAGCACATTCATACTTTCATTATAAATAGCCCGATATAAATACGCTTTTAATGAAGTATGTATCTGCTCCTCCCAATCGCGTTCCCAAAGCCGCAAAAACACCTGTTGCACAACCTCTTCCGCCACATCACTATCGCCTAGATACCGGTAGGCATAACGATGTAACTCTTTGTAGTGCGCCCGAAAAAGCTGCTCAAAATTCTTTTCTTTATTTTCCGACATTGATCAAATCTGTCTTATTGTTTAAATAATCCACTTTATTAGTAAGACACCCCAATAGACTATTACCCTTACAAATTTTTCACTTTTTTTAATATCAACTTCGATACATCCGCCATATAATTTCAAATCCCTTATTTATACCTATTCGTAATTCTTTTCGTATAGATGCTCAGGCGAGTACATGACATCCTCCCATCGGCCAATGATATTTACCCAAAAAACTTTATAAAAAGGCTTTTGTGACGACTAAAGGTAAGCCATCTATTTTATAAAATATTTTTTTTCTAAGGGTATATGGATTTTCCATTGTCATAAAGGAAAGAACAACATACAATTGATCACAAAAAATAATTTGACAATGAAAACAACATTCAAAGTAGCCCTGTTGGGATTGACATTATTAGGAATTGCAGGTACTACACAAGCGCAAGATATCACTTATGGTTTACAGGTCGGAAGCAACTATCATATGAGTTCCTTTGGCAACAAGTCTGTCAAAGATAATAATGGCAAAGTCGGCGTATCTGTAGCAGGATTTGCCCGTATTGGAGATCGCGTTTTCTTCCAGCCCGGAATCGGTGCCAGTCTGTTGCGTAAAGAATATACCTTCGAAAATGTGCAGAAAACACCTAAATTCTATCAAATAAATCTACCATTACAGGTCGGTTATAAATTTTTGGAAAATGGCGACTTCAACCTCCGTGGGCTATTGGGCCCGCAGTTAAACTATGATGTAAAAACAGTGAAGTCCAGCGCAAATACCGATTATAAGAAATTTTCATTTGATGGTAGAGTGGGGATCGGTGTAGATATCAGTCACCTTACATTAGATGCTTATTACAGCCATGGTTTTACGAGTATCGACAAGACCTTAGACGCAAAAAATAAAACAATCGGCATTATGGTCGGTTATAAGTTCTAATCAGCATCTATTAACTAAGAAAAACGCCATTCGATTTAAAATGGCGTTTTTTCGTATTTACATTTTATTTTTTGTCAATAATTACTATTTTAGCCCTACAAAAAAATTATTCCGGCTAATCGTCCTATTTAAATACGACTTTCAATCAAATTGGAATAAACGGGATGTAGCGTAGCCCGGTATCGCGCCAGCATGGGGTGCTGGAGGTCGTCGGTTCAAATCCGGCCATCCCGACGGGAGAAGCTCTAACGAATGTTAGGGCTTTTTTTATCTAAGCTAGTACAGAACCTACTACCCGGCCCCATATGATACGTTTCGATCTCAAAATAATTCTTTACATTTGCACTATGAAAATGACTGTAATGTTATAACACCCTTTTCTTGCTTAGTTCTTAAGCATGGCGCTGTGTACTATCCACATAGCGTAGATTTCTATTTTAAAATTTTATTCATTATCTAAACAAATAGGTCAATACGCAATTATTGTCCCTAAATAGGTTATATATCAAAAGAATTATGTCAGAAATACTAAGTAAAAAGGAAATAGAGCAATTCATTCTTAGTGGCTTTGTTCGCATTGAAAATGCATTTTCAAAAGAAACAGCGGATGCAGTTTTAGATATCCTATGGAATGACCTTCCCTGTGAAAGGTCTAATCCGCAAACTTGGACCGAACCAGTTATACGCTTGGGTATGTATACTCAACCACCTTTTATCGAATCATTAAATACAAAAAAAATACATTTAATTTTTGATCAATTGGTGGGTAAAGACAGGTGGATACCCTGTCGAAATGTGGGTACGTTCCCTATAAGGTTTCCATCTATCCAGAAACCAAATGATACGGGTAAGCACGTCGACGCAAGTTTCGCTGGCCATGACCCGAACAATTATTTTGAGTGGCGCGTCAATGTCAAATCAAAGGGTCGAGCCTTATTAATGCTTGTGTTGTATTCGGAGGTAAGCGAAAATGATGCGCCTACGATCATATATGAAGGTTCTCACATCGATGTGGCAAAGCTCTTAGCGAAGGAGGGAGAGTTTGGTCTTTCATTTATGCAGCTTGCGAATAAGTTGGACGAGCTGCCCAAAAGGAAAGAGGTGTATGCAACGGGTAAAGCAGGTACAGTTTATCTTTGCCATCCGTTTCTAGTCCATTCAGCTCAACCACACAGTGGAACTCTTCCTAATTTTATGGCACAACCGCCCTTGCTGTTGAGGGGGGAATTGGCAATCTCGGATTCCACAGAAGGATATACTCCAGTCGAACAGGCTATCCGTTTAGGATTAGAATAGTCCAGGACATCCTACTAAAAGTGGTCGCAAAAGCAACCACTTTTTATTATTATCACCAGATACGGGCTAAATAATCAACGAATCAGAATAACCGTTGATCCTGTTCAAAATAGATTTTTCGGATCAATACAGGCCAATAACTTGCAAGGGTTCCTTCTTTAATCTGCATGAAAAGATCATGATCCGAAGGAATCATTCCTTTTAAATCATCCTTCTTCGCGGCAGATCCTTCCCCTTTCGACAGCTTTAATTGTTCTTCTGCAAGTTTTCGAAGCATCAGTTCATACCTATTTTTTGAAGGTTTACTCTGGGCAATTTTTTTCAAAAGATCTGGATTTCCCTGATTATTCCCTTGCTGCAAATGCAGTTCAAGCCAGTCGGCCAATATTTCATTTTTTTCATCGGCATAAGGCTCCCCAACGCCCAAATTCATAGGCCATAATCTCGATTCCGCAATTTTCAACTTTGCCTCTTTATATTTTTTTTCAAGGATAAATTGGTAGGCCAACATTAATTTGGTCTGTACATAATACCGATGGCCTTCAGTTGCGCCTTCAAATGGAAGTATGGTCACCTCTTCCAATTCTTTCTCAGCCCGCATGTATTCTTTCCCCAATAACAATGTACGTACCTGTGCCAAGGTTAGTATATAATTCTTCGGAAATTTGCGATGATATGCTGTACTCACCTTAAGGGCTTCTTTATAAGACTGACTATTGTTTAGGAGCTCCACCAAATGTAGCCCATATCGCCATTCTTGTGGTTCCATCAAGGTTGCCTGCTGCATCATCTGTACCGCCAGATCTATACGGCTCGTATCTTGCAAACTTGATTTCAGCGCATAATAGGCGGCAAAATCTGTTGGCTCCTGCGCTACTGCCGACAAAATTTCTCTTGCTTTTTGGGGCTGATTCCTGAAACGATACAATAGTGCAGTCAGATAATCGATCGTCCAACTTTTACTGTTCTCTTTTGCCCATTGGAATACTTGGTTACTTTCTTCTCGAAATGGGAAGACAAAAGCTGGCTTACTTTGCGTTGCCTGATTTAACCATTCCTGACTGATCGACTTATTCGATCGTGTCAGCCAAGCTAGCCAAATTAATGCTTCCGTATTCTTCTGTCCCGAGCGGAGTAGATCGGTGGCCGATTCAAACTCTCCAAGATCAGCATACCATATCGCCAGTTCCATCAGCTTTTCAGCGGCAAACTCTTGCCGGGATGAAAATGTCTTCTTTTCCTCAAATTGGAGAAAGGCATTAAACGGATCATATTGGAGAATTGTCTGACGGGAAAGACGATCTGTTACAGCTCCTTTTTTGTGCTGAACCAACACGTCCATCTGCAAGGCATCTATATTTAGCGGATTGGCAACCACAGCTTTTGCGATATAATCCCCTGCACGTTCATATTGTTTAATCCGATAGTAATATTTGGCCATTTGCACAAAGGAAGCACTTCGCCAAGTTGGATTTAATGAAGCGACTTCAAAACCATCTAAAGCATCGTTATCTTTTTTTAGCTTAATCGCTGCCAAACCATAGTAATAATTTGCCTGTGCTTCATAAGTATCCATAGACAATGCTTGCCGGGCATAGGCATAACATTGCTGATATTCCATTTTAAACCAGGCCAGTTTGGCCATTTCAAGGTAGGTCTGCGAAGTAGCGCCATGCTGGATCAGTTCCTTTAATTTTACTTCCGCAAGCGTATATTGCCTAAAGCGAATGAGATCACGTATCTCCAATAATTTGGTCTGCCCCGTATCTAAGCTTACTTCCGTTGAAATTACAGTAGGTCTATTCAGTTTTGACCAAGATGTATCCGTTCTGAGATTAAAATAATCCTGTCCCAATTTCAGATAGCGAGGTCTTGAGTCGGTTGCTACCATCAAGGATAATTTGGTAGGTTCGCCCAATTGGGCTTCAATAAAACTTCGATTTAATACACTACCTATGCTATCAAGCACATATATACTATCTTTTAAAGGTCGCTTTGGATCAAGATCCAATAATAGCTTATTGTTCTCACGTTTTATCTGAATTGCTGCTGACAGTTGTATCTCCTTCGGTTTTCCTATCCCTGAAAATGGCATCCAGTATTCCGTCCAACTGTCACTTTGATAAGGAGCAAATCCAAGTTGTTTAAAGGGGGTCTGGCTGCTGGAAGGAACATTTTGATTGAACAGGCGTCCACTTTGGATTTCCACATATTGCCCACTCTGATCAGTCAGTAAATTTTCCCAGATCTTGCCATCTCCAGCCTGCGACCAAAGAAATATCTTTTTCCCTAATTTATCTTCACGGAGGGCATAACGGGCCATTCCATAATTATGATCTGTATAGTAAACCCCGAAAGCATTACTATGCGCGCCCAATACATGATATGATTTAGAACTGCCAAAAGCATTTTCGCTATAGTTAGAAAGATCCCGTCCCTGGCTATCGATAGGCCAGGCATGCGCATCCCCATCATGACCGATATATTGATTTCCGGGATACAAAAACTTCAGATCTTGTCCCGCAGCAACACCCAGATTCATCCAGGTATAATAAGGTTGTTCAACCGCATTGGCATTATACCAAAAGGAGCGTGTAGAAAAATAACCTTTGTCTTTTTCTAATCGGATCTCCAAGGTCCAGTTACTACGGCTCAGCATATCATAAGCGTGGATAAAGCAACTTACGCTTCCATCCGCATTTTCCTGCGTAAGGTAATCGACCGGTGTAGACGTATTGGGCGTGTGTCCAATAACACCATAATTAGCTTCGATACCACCACTCGTCCATGGTCCCCGCATGGCAATATCCCTAAATTTCACAACGCCATTGTTGTAAATATAGTCCCGCTTATTGACCTTATCATAGGCCGACCAAATTTTCCCACCGATCTCTGGCATCACCTGTACCCGAATATAATCGTTTTCCAGGATAACGGTTTTCCAGTCCTTTTCAATAGCCGTATTTGTAAAACCGTCAAAGCGGAAATAAGGATACAACTTTTGAGCTGAAGCTATGGGATCCGGATCCGTAAAGGGATAGGTTACATAACGTTTCTTAAGCTCAGAAACCTTTGCCGGATGCTGTGCAAAAACTCCGAGCACACAGCTGCCCATTGCCCATAACATAATCCACTTTTTCATTGGCGTTTTAATTTAAAAATTTCACAATTTTAATGGCATTCCCCAAATCGTTGATTTGTCCGATCTGATTAAATCCGTCATGTAAGCCATTACTTCACCGAACTTCAACATAAATGAATCTATCATAGGTTATTTGCATCTTTGCATCAACAAAAAGCCTATGATAAATTGCATCTTGTAGCAATATCGTACTGCTATTCAATAATCAACAAAAGTCCTTTATTCTTTGCTACCGGAATCGCATCGCCTAATTTATACTGCGCTCCCTTTTGAAAATTAGGGATTAATGGTGCGGATAATTTTGCCTTTCCAGAATCAATCCCCAATTTTTCCCAGTCAATGGCCAATTTTACATCCACATCACCATCCGCCCAGCTAGCGATAGCTACTATCGCCTTGCCCGCACGGCTATAAACAGTTGTAAGAACCTTATCATGATCGGTTTTAACAGGAATATTTGGCGACCAATAACCTATCATTTTACTCCCTTTGATGCCAAATTGATCCCACGCTCTCCATAGATCAGCAGGTGTCAATTTTTGGTAAGGCATCCTATTGGTCATGCCATAGAGCATACCCCGCCAAGGATTTCCACCATCCTGTAGCATTTCACCCATTAAACCAAACGGAATGCCGCTCACCTCGGTAAGGAAAAAATCGGGTTGGTTATTCTCGTAGTCAAAGTATTCACCAAACCATAATCTATTGATGTACGGAAAATGCTCCAGATACAGATTCGCGCTATTATTGAATCCATCACTTTTATTATATTGATTTGCCGAATGCAAATCGATCAGACCAGGTTTGCCATTTTTTGTCAGTACACGTTTTATTCTTTTCATGGTTACCCGATCGAAGGCAACATCATCCAAATAAATCCCATCGATACCGATATGATCTACCAGCCAATTCATGCCTTCCACGTAATAATTGTGCCATCTATTCATTCCGCTATTGATAATAGCCGCGTCTTTAAATTGGGGAACATACCATGCAGCGATATAATTTTTACCCACATGCTCCTGCAACCAGGAATATCCGCCTCCTTTTCCAGGTGAAAACACCTCAGTGCCCAGGCTACGCAATGGATAGAGCTCATAAACCCGATTTGAAACCTCACGAACGGTATTGTAGATCTTGACCTTTAACCCCTTGTCATGTGCCTGATCGATATATTGCTTCATTTCTTTTGTCGCAATAAACGGATAATTGATATATGGATTTATTTCATTTCCATGATGGATATTTATGACATTAGATCCACTTGCAACAACAGAATCAACGGGTTTATAGGCATGGTAATACCGTTCATTCCATTGCGCTTCCGTATTGATCGGGTGAAAAGGGGTAATTAGCAGGTTAAAATTGAAATAAAGCACATCGCCTTTTTTGAGTTCACGGGCTCCGCTGTAACTATTGACCAAAACCGATTTTCCTTTCAGTCCAATATCAATTCCCCCTTTATTTTCATTACCCCAGGACTGTGGCAGCACAAGTGGCTTTTGAAGATAAAAATTCGTATTGAGCGGCCGAGAATAATGCTCGTCACGGAGTGAAAACTGGAGTCCGGCATCTACAGCACCTATCCAACCACCATCCTGATTTTTATGGGCTACATCCCATTTCCAGGTAAGCTGTTCGGGCCTCTTTCCTCCCTTTTGCCCGAGTCCCATAAAATAATCCGTCTTATCGGGCATCATCGGGATATGCATCGTGGCATCTTTTAATGACAGATCCTTTAGCGCCGTCAGCTTGACCACATAATGCATATAACCATCAAATTCCAATTTACCCTCTACTTCCATTGTCAGATCGGAAGACTCATTTTTGGCCGTCCAACTATATTCACCGTCACTTTTGGTTTCAAATCGGATCCCGCTTGGTTTAAGTTGAATTTCCTTTCCGTCTGAAGCACTATAAAAATGAAAATGAAGCGGTTCAAATAAGAGATTATTCGCCTTGGATGATATTTCAGTCAATTCGGGCGTAAAAAACGTACTGATCTGTTTTGGAAAACCACTCGCATGGAGTGTCACCTCTCGGCCTAAAATATGCAAAGTAGAATCTGCTTTTAATTCAATAGCTGTATAAGGCGCGACCACTGTATTTTTTTGAGCCAATGTCGAATTGAGCCATGGTAGTCGCGTCATTTTCCAAGGTTGATCAACACCGGATACATCACCTGAAGCATCTGAAACCCTTATTTCCACATTGACCTGTTTTGCTACCGCATTTTTTGGCTTTACGGTAACCACGCCATGGTAAGTTCCGCTTGCAGTGACCTCCGGAATCTGTATACCACACCACAGGGCCTGAACCTTATCTTTTGGTATATCAACCTGGAGTGCCATTGCTTTTCCGGTATAATCCGTACCTTGGGTATTGATACAATTCAGGCTATTCGCGGGAATAATCGCCCCATCACTTGCTTTAAAATCCGAGAATGAAATTTGGATTTCATGGAGGTCCTGCTTTGGAGACCATAACCCGAGTTGAAATGCATAAAATTCACCTTTCTGCCCTGTGCCCTGCAACTTAGTCATGGCTTTACCTTTCATAAGCCAGCGTTGCGGAAGATTGCTTTCCATTTTAATCGGAAACTCCCGCAATTCAGGAAAAAGATAATAAGCGGCATTCGCATTTCTGCTCACAAAGCCTCGCACTTCTTCGGCACTCGCGATCAGTTCCATCGGATCGTTACTATTGTATTTATCTACGGCATCAAAGCGTGCAACAGTAACTCCTTTTGAGTTCCCTGCCGCATGCTGTGCTACTTTCGCTGGTGCTGAAACGGCATTTTTAAGATAAATTGCATCCGGATAATTGCGGCTTCGGCCACCCATCTGATACGGTAAATAATAGACATAGTAAACGCCCTTCCCGGAAATCGGCTTAAACCGTAGTCCACCAGATTCCGTATTCATCCAAAGATAAGAGCTGGGTGCGATTTGCTTATTGCTGGCGCTGTCGACGATAATAACTTGCTGATTTGCCTCAACCCAGCGATTTCGCCACGGAATAGTAACCTGCACCTCCTTCTGATCCGTGTTTACCTGCAGCACTGCTCGATGATTACCCAGCTGGTCCGCATCCCACTTTTGTGTTTCCGGAGGATAGGTCAATTGCGCCCGGGCCGAGTTTGCGCATAAGGATACGGCAAGGATAATTGCCAGCTTATAAGAGGCTGTTCTTTTTTTCATGCGAATAGTATTTATTCAAAATATTTTTGTCTTTACCAAGCTTTTCCATAAGCCTGATACGATTTACAAGCTGCACTGCTTCCCCAACATGAGTCCGTAGTGCAGCTACTTTTATTGGTCAATAAGAGGACTAAAATTAAGTTTTATTCCTAACATCTTAACTTAGTTTTGCCTGTATTTATGCCAGGTTTCCTCAGGCACATAAATAGCGCGATACGGAATAAAATAAGCGTTTAATTCCCAAAGAACTTTTCCCGATTTATCCGTCACCAGTACACTACCTGTTTTCGAGCTAGTCTGCAGTAAATTACCATTATCCAGTTCATAGGCACTGCCCATTCTTGCTGTAAACTGCTTTTTCGGAATTGGGGCCGCATAAGCTACTGTTGCCGTTTTATTCTTTTGATCAAGCCTAAAAGCGATCGCCCGAGATTGCTTATTGGCTGTTGTGCTGTCACGCGGAGAAAAATCACCATTGTCAAAAAGCAACAGCTCACCAGTTTTTGTGATATGCGGTGCATGCTGGAAATAAAATAGTTCCTGGTCCTTTAATTTATAATCGCCCCCCTTTCCCAATTTCCAGAGAATATCACCGGTTTTGGCATCAATTTTCCAGACCTGATTTTCAATTGGTGAAGAAGTCAAATAATTATTATCGCGATCGAAGGAAATGGTATTAAAATGAAATCGGTCATGCTTCAGGCTGTCTAATTTTTTATCCTGCTGAATATCCCATTTTTCCCAGGGAGACCATTTCTTCAAGATATTACCGTTTATATCCATCGTCAAAATAGCATCGCCCCAAAGGGTATCTTTTGGATGGTTGGGCCGATCGTCGATCCTAAAATCCCGCACGATACCGACAATATTATTATTGTGATCCATCTGCACGTCATGGTGCATGATGATCCCTTTTTTATCCAAATCGATACGTGCTATTTCTTTACCCGTAAGATCAATTTCAACAAGTACAGTCCCACCGACAAATCCGATACGACCACTTCTTAAATAATAACTTGCATTGGTCGATTTCTTGCTTGGCTGATTGGGTTTGTTGAATTCATCTTTACTCGCTGGAGCCAATAAGGCAAGGATAGTACCCCTTGGGGTCAAAGAGGCAAGACGCACGCCCAGCTTTTCGTCTTGCCAATACCAACGAATCGTCCCCTTGCCGTCCACCATGGCCATGTAGCCCGGAAATCCGCGATAACATAATAATACCATACCATTACCTAGGGCCTTTTCATCATGTGGATGGTCGGCCTTGATCCAGTCGTGCACCATCCATGGCGATTGCGCTCTTGTTTTAAAAGATTGTTCGCTCGATTTTATGGGAATAATCCGGTCTATGATGACCCTAAATTTATAACTTGTATTTGGTTCAAGCGTCATTAACGGAATGTTATGCTGAACAGCAGCATTTGAAACAGTTGTTTTATAAGACTGTTTATCCCCCTCTTTCCAATACTCCACATACACGGCTTCTGCCTTATTTAGTTTCACCTGAATAGCAGCGTTGAGCGGCAAATTATTGGGTGAGCTCACCTCAATATTTTCAATGTCAACCTGATGTGCATAATAATAGTAAGCAGCAAATACTGCTATAGCCACCACAATCAGTGCAATAATTGCTTTAATTGGTTTCATCTGTAAATAATTTCAATTCCACTGGTCTATCAAACAAAGCGCATTACCGACTATAATGCGCTTTAGTTTGGGTTATTTAGGCAATCGCGATGGATTGGCCGTCGTCATTTCTTGATGTAAACGTGCTTCTTCCAATGGATAAGGGAAATAGCGCATGGCTTCAGTGACATTTTCTTTCAGTCCGCGGCCTTTCAAATATGCATTGCTTACTTTTTCATAGCGGCCCAGGCGGATCAGATCCTGACGTCTTTTGTATTCAAAGACAAGCTCAAAACCACGTTCGTCAACAAGCGCATCGATCATTGCCTCCTTACTTGCAGGACTAGGGAAATCAGGATGCTTACCATATTCAGGTGCTCCAGCTCTCTTCCGGACTTCATTGATATAAGGCAATGCTGCAGCGGGTCCGTTCAGTGCATTTTCAATCTCAGCCTTGCACAAAATAACATCCGCCAAACGGAGAACCTGAATCGTGCGCCCATCCAGATAGGAGTTATTGACCATATCATAAGAATACTTTTTCGTCGCAACATTTTGCAGAAATTTTACGGTATCACTTGGCGGAGTAGTCTGTCCTTTAGCAGGCAACATGTAAAAAAATCCATACTTTGTATTTTTGTCCCGTGCAGCCTTTCCGGTGTAATTATAATAGAAAAACTTTTTACGCGGATCGAGATCACTATATTTTCGCCAAAAATCAAGGGAAACACCATAGTACTGCCATCTATCCGGTACCTCAGGGTTGTCGGTCGGACCAAAGTGATTGGTGATCTCGCCTCCATTTAATGTAGGCTCATGCAAGATGCCAAATATCAGCCCCATATCCATTTTATTATTGTCGGACCACTCCTTCTTAAAATCTGGATTCAGCGTGTATACACCTTTATCACGTAACGCTAAAACCTGATCGATATACGTTTTTGCTTTTTCATAATTGTGCGAACGCATATACATCTTTCCCATTAAGGTCAACGCGGCGCCTTTTGTAGCACGGCCAATGCCCAGTTCGTCCGACCATTTCTCCGGCAAGTTATCGATTGCATACTGACAATCTTCAGCAATTTGTGCATCAATTTTCTCTACAGCAACCAAGGGTTCATTGTAGCTTTCCGTCGGATTCTTGACTGTCGTTATCAGTGGTACCGGTCCCCAGGCATCTGTAAGATCCATATAAGATAATGACCGCAAGAACCTGGCCTGTGCGATAATTTTCTTCTTGCGATCGTCGGGAATAGTTACACTCTCAATACGATCAATCAACATATTGGCATTGCTGATCACCTGGTACATATTCTGATAATTAAATTTAAAATACCTGTTATTATCATCATAGGTAAAGTTGCTCATCCGTGTAGGATCACCTGCCGCTGTAGAAAAGCCTATATCCGTTGCGTAATCGGTGATCATCACCAAATAACCCGCATAGTATAAATAGGCATCCCCCGGATAAGGCGATAAACTCGTATAGACACCCGTCAGGGCAGCATTGATATCGCTCTCTGTTGAATAGGCATTTTTTGTCGTCAGATCACTGTATAATTTAGGGTCCAGCTTGGTACAGCTATTCAAGCTGAGGCCCAATACAGCGGCCAAACCCGCCATTCCCAAGATATATTTTATATTATTTTTAAACGTCTTCATGTCATTTCTGATTTAGATATTAGCTATTAAAATGTTGCACTTACACCAAAAGTAAACGAGCGCATCGAGGGATATGAATTAAAATCCAGACCCACCCCTGCATTGGCACTCTGATTATTTCCAGCTCTATTTTTAACCAGCGCATCATTTTCATATCCCTTGGTATCCACCTCAGGATCCCATCCAGAATAATTGCTAATCGTAAATAAGTTTTCCGCCATACCATATACCCGTATCGATTGAACCGCTTTTGTTTTCAATGGAATGGTATAACCCAGCGTCAGATTACGCAACCGCAAAAAGGAAGCATTCTCAATAAAATGGTCATTGATATAGCCACCATAGTTCATGTAGTAGTATCCGTTTCTTGGAATATCCGTATTGGTGTTTGTCGGTGTCCATCGATTTAAAGCTTCTGTGGTACGTTTCCACTCCAGATTCATGCGTGTCATATTGAGCAGATCGTTTCCGACATTCCCATAAATGAAGGCCGTCAGATCAAAGTTTTTATAAGCGAATGTATTGGTCATACCAAAATTGAACTTCGGATAACCACGACCGATGATCGTCCGGTCAGCTGAATTGATTGTACCATCGCCGTTCACATCCGCGAACTTTGGATCGCCGGGTTTCGAATTTGGCTGTGGCGCATAGTTTTCTCCTTGTTGAATAACTCCCAGGTATCTATAGCCAAATAAAGAGCCCAACGATTCCCCGACACGAATAACCGAATAAGCTTCTTCAGAAACATTACCCATTGGTTTTGACGAAGTCAACAATTGCTCAGGCTCTCCACCCAAGCTTGACACCTTATTGCGGTTCATCGCTAAATTCAATTTTGTCTCCCAGGTAAACGCTCCGGTCATATTCTTACTGGTTACAGAAAACTCCAACCCTTTGTTATTCATCGTACCTAGATTGCGCTGTCCGGAGGTATATCCTGTGTAATAAGGCAATATACTCTTAATCAAAAGATCATTGGTTTTCTTATAATAGGCATCTACAGTAAAGGCTAATCGATTTTTAAAAAATGAAAAATCAAGTCCTACGTTATATTGCGTTGTGGATTCCCATTTTAATTTATCGTTTTCAGGATAAGTTGGGTTTTGTTTAACGCCACCCGAATTGGTCACACCATCAAACGTATAGTGACCATTATCCATCAATCCATAAGAAGCATAATCCGCAACGCGATCATTACCCGTCTGTCCGTAACCCAACCTAAATTTTAGATCCGAAAATAACTGCTGCTCTTTCATGAAATCCTCATTGTTGACCTTCCATGCAAAAGCTGCTGAAGGAAAGGTTCCCCAACGATGGTTGGGACTAAAGCGCGATGATCCATCACGACGTAAGGTTGCAGTCAACAGGTACTTATCAGCATAGGCGTAATTTACCCGCCCGAAAAAAGAGATGACCAAGTTCTCTGCTTTAGCAGAATTTACTCCCGTAATACTAGAGGCCATTCCTAAATTATTGTATTCCAGCAGATCCGTTGAAAAACCTTTCACATTGATCCCCTTATTGTTGCGCACATATTTCTCATACGAATAGCCCCCCATCACACTCAAATTGTGTTTCTCATTAAACACCTTCGCATAGGTGGCATAAAAATCAATCAGGTTATGGGTTTCATTATAATCGGCCTGACTTGCCACACCATCATCTATCCCACCCTGATAAGAGTCTCTAGTCAGATAACTGCCCAATTGATCATGCGTTATTTCTGTTCCTGCATCCATGCGCAAAGTCAGTTCCTTGATCGGATTTACCTCAAGAAAAATATTTCCATTCAACTTGTCCCTTTGCACATCATTGATCCGTGACATCAGGTTGGCCAAGGGATTGTCACCCTGCCCCCCTGGAGGTCTTCCAAAACTACCGTCTGCATTGTAAACAGGTACCGTCGGATCATAGGTCAATATGCTGTACAAAACATTTGAATTCAGGATATTTCCGTCATACACCTGCATATTCGATTTTTCCCGTTGCGCGGATAGGCTCGCCCCAGTGCGAATATAATCGTTTACCTTTTGATCCACGTTGATACGTCCCGAAATTCGATTAAAGTCTGTCGTCTTCAAAACACCCTTTTGATCAAAATAACCTATGCTCGTCAACACTTTGGTTTTCTCACCACCTCCGGAAAACTGTAAATTATGGTTTTGCAAAATACCGTTCCGCATGGTCTCCTTTACCCAATCCGTATTGACATCAGACTCGAGCTGTGATTTGGTGTAGACTGCATATTCCTGATTTTCTTGCCCCTGAATCTCCTTATAAAGTGCATTGGCAAGATTCATATATTGCTTACCGTCGAGAAAGGTGAACGGTATAATCGGTTTCTGTGTTCCCACATAGCCACTATAGGTAATGTTGTTTTTATCCGTAAGACCACGTTTTGTGGTAATGATAATAACACCATTGGCACCTCTGGAACCGTAGATAGCCGTTGCCGAAGCATCCTTTAAGATATCCATGGAAGCAATATCATCAGGATTGATGTTGATTCCATTATTTGTTGGAAATCCATCGATCACATAGAGTGGATCATTACTTCCACTAATCGAATTGGTTCCGCGAATCCGGATAGACGTGCTACCACCCGGGGCCTTTGAATTCTGGGTTACAACGACACCGGAAGCTTTACCCTGTAGGGCCTGACCTACATTGCTCACCGCTCCTCCTTTCGTTAGCTCGTTGCTGGAAAGCGATGCAATGGCACCTGTCAGATCGCTTTTCTTTTGTTTACCGTATCCGATCACGACAACATCTTCTAGCTGATTCACCTGATCCTCCAAAATAATGGAAAGAGTGGTGGCTCCATCAGCGGAAACCTGCACATTTCGTTCTACATAGCTTTGATACCCGATGTATGAAAAAGTCAGTTCATACCCCTTTCCATTCGGTACATCAGCAAAACGAAAACTCCCATCACTCGCACTCGAGGCTGCTGTTGAAAAACTGCTGCCGGGATTTTTCAAAATTATACTTACCCCTGCCAGCCGTTGCCCCGACGAGTTTTTGATTACACCATTTATTGTTCCCGCTAGACATCGAAAAGATAACAGTGTCAAGACAAGAAAAACAAAAAATGGTTTCTTGGTTAAGTTGAAATTTACCATGATTCTATTTTTTAGGTTTGAGTATATATGTATTATGTTGTTTTTCAAGAATAAACGGATTCACCTCAACAATCAACTGCAGAATAGACGCCGCAAGATCCGTTTTGTCTTTCAGATCCATTGTTGGATTCTTGCTAAACCGCCCCTTTATCCGATAGTTTTTCACGATTAATGAATCATAGGATATAGGTACATCAAGCTCATGATTGATATATTGAATAATATCAGATACAGCGGTTTCTTCCAATTGGAGCCAATTGGCGCTCTGGTGAATTGTTGCCGGATTGCGGTATTGTTTTTCCGTCGCGGAAAGCATAAGCTGGGCTGGTAGACTTTCCCTCGCGCTCATTTTTGGCGTACCTCTGAAATTTGAAACAAGCATCTTGTTCGCCCCGCCAAAATAAATCTGTTGGCCAGGTTTCAAAATGTTTGTCTCTACTACGGACGGTTCTATAGATTCAACGCGAACTTTCCCCTCAAATAATCGGATCAAAACATGTTCAACTGCCGCATTATAATCCACAATGAATTCTGTTCCCAGCGCTGTGGTCATCAACGTGCCGCTTTCGACGATGAAAGGTTTTGAAGGATCCTTTGCTACTTTAAAATTGACTCTTCCACTGAATAGTTTAACCCGTCGAAAATCAAGATCCGGTTTTATACCTAGCTGAATCAGTGCACCGGGTTCCAAGGTTAAAATTGAATTGTCTGCTGCAATAATTTCTTTAGGCTGAGCAGAAGGGTTGTAGTAAATTTCATGAATGAAGCTTGCTGTTTGTATAGGTTTATCGGTTAATGTGCTCAAAAGATTGGATAAAACGAACAGGAAACCAAACAGAACAAATACAGTAATAATTCTCAACAGGCTATCGCCACCACGTTTTGACTTATTTTCCTGATTGATATAGGATACCCAATCATCTTCCGAAATGAGATCGTCCAATAATGTCGGATCGTCATTCAGCCAGGTGAACACAAGTTTCGCTTCCTCAGCAGAACATTCATTCGCCAGGAATTTATTTAATAAGGATTTGCGATTCATAACAGTTTCTATCCTTTTAGCGGGATAGGTATATAACTGTTATACGAATAGTGATGGGCTTGTCCCCTAAGACAACTTAAAAAATTTTTCAATAAATTTCAGGCCAATGCTAACGTGGTTTTCTACAGTCTTCGGGGAGATGGACAATTTGACGGCAATTTCTTTATAACTCAATTCTTCAATTTTATGAAGATAAAACACCTGTTGCCGCATAAAAGGCATTTGTGTAATCAGCTCTTTTACGTATTCTAACTCTCCTTTATAGGCAATTTGTCGTTCAAGATCTTCATATTGGGTCAGTACAAATGGTTTCTCAAACGCTACATATTTTCTATTCAATGCACGCCGGCGCAATTCATCAATCAATTTTGTGCGCGCAATTTGGAAGAGCTGGGTACTGAATTGGATTTGCTGATTCGCATTATTTTTGCGTTCCCAAACAATTAAAAAAGTCTGTTGGACGACATCTTCAGCAAGATTTGAACATTGGGTCTTCTGATACAGAAAATAGTATAATTTCCTGTACCAATAACGATAAGCTAAAAAAAACTCTTTTTCGTTAGTAGGTGCCCGCTGTAGGATTTTATTAATCATAATCTACATTTAGATAGTCTTGTTTCAATGCTGTTATCCTTTTCACAAAGAATATCGAAATTGGTATCTGACAGAATTTCAATTTGATCCATCAATATGACCCATGCTTTTTGGCTAGTTATCCACCTCTAAAGTGATTATTTTTTATCAAAAAAACAAGACAATATTTTTCAATAAAGCAATTGCTTCTATCTCTATTTTAAGCACCTTCTTTCCTAAAAGCTTTTTGGTCTCACAAGAACCAACTGTCATGAAAGTAAACTGCTGGTTCTTTCTGGTCAAAAGAAACGAATTGTAAGAAACGACCTGTTTCAAAAAAAGAAGGTATTTAGCTGATAAGAGTAAGTTCCTATCAGCTAAATACCTTTTAAAATAAAACGAACTTCTTGAAGTTGCTTGTTTTACTGATGCATATATAGCAAATTAATAACCCGTATTTTGCTTCAAATTTGGATTGACGGCAATCTGTTGGCTCGGGATTGGATAAACCAATGTTTTGGGATCGGCATCCGCAGCCTTTTCTTGCCAGGCCAATAAAAATTTACCAAAACGAATCAAATCCTGTCTTCTCCAGCCTTCCCAATATAACTCGCGAGCACGCTCATCCAATAAATTATCGAGCGTCAATGCCGTCAGGTTATTAACACCACGGTTCGTCCGAATAGTATTGACCAAACCGAGTGCCTCTGTTGCTGTTCCTGTTCCACCTCTCAGAATAGCCTCTGCTTGCATCAGCAATACGTCGGCATAACGAAATACAACCCAGTCGTTGTTTCGTTGACCAGTGACGGCATAATCAAAAGCATACTTCATTGGACGGATACCAGCTGTTTCCAGGGTTGCACCCGAGGTACGGATGGTCACTTCACGCGTAAAGACCAAAGGCGCATTCGCTGGGTTCCGCGCCATTAAAGGTTTGTTTGTACTCCAATTGTATTGCTGTCCAGCAAAAAAACCAACATTTTGACGTTTGAATTCTTTTGTTCTGTTAGAAGTCGTATCAGCTGGATAATTATAATAAATTCCCCTTCTTTCATCAGTATCCGAAAATTTATCGTAATAATCTGATAAGGTACACCAGCCATTCCAACCCCCTGGATTCATATTATAGTGAGCAACGGTATTCCAGGTACGGTCCACATTTCCACCTCTATCTCCATTTTTATTGTATAAAGTGAAAATATTTTCAGTAGACTTCTCGTCATTATCCGGCGCAAAATTATCAAAGTATTTGCCCTTCGCAGAAATCGTATAGGATCCCGAAGCGGTAATTTCTTTGGCTAAGGTCACTACCTTATTCATATCCTCGGCAGCAAAAGAAGGAGCTTGTCTATTTAAAAATGTTCCCTTATTCAAATAAATCTTCATCAATAATGCTTTCGCCGCATTTTTATTGGCTACATATGCCGCTCTCGGCCCGTTTGCAGGCAAACTTGCTATAATTTCGTTGAGATCCTTCACCATATAGTCAATAGCCGCCTGTGGCTGCAACACCTCTGGTGCGATTCTAAAATCTTCAAAAGAGTCTCCTTCCCGGACGGGTACTACGCCATAAAGATCCAACATGTCAAACATGACCAAAGCACGAATAAACTTCGCTTCAGCGCCTTGCTGCGCACTCGGATTATACCGCAACACATTGCCCGCATTATAGATGGCTGTACCCAAACTGACAAAAGTATTGTTCATGTAGCCATTATCTGCATTCCAGGTGTGTAAATGGATCGCACGATGCATACCATTATCATCCCAGTCGCCACCCCGTGTAGGGGCCATGGCTGCGTCCGTTGATATTTCCTGCATCACCCAGCGCTGTTCCTGCTGATAAGGGGTATTCAATGAATTGTAAGCTGTGATCAACAAGCTTCCAGGATCCACATTGGATGTCCCTTCCTCTAATTCTCCTTTAAATTCCTCCTTTAGTTTAGTACAAGAAAATGTACTTGTTACAATGGAACCAATTATTCCGATATATAATAAAGTTCTTAATTTCATCTTTTTCATCCGTCTAAATTTGATTATTTATTCATCCATTTTGACTGTAAGGCATTCATACTGCCTTTGGTGTTTCATTTGTAATGAGGCGATCAGATTTATTCATTTTTATTCATTCACTAATACGTTTAAATCCATCGTGATGCTCTCCTCTTTTTATTATCTAATGATCTACAGTATACGCTTAAAGTGAGAAGTTAACCCCCAATAGGATATTTCTTGCCGGTGGATAGGGTAAATATTCGATACCCAACGAAGGAATACCATTTGTTGCACCATCTGTATTCACCTCAGGATCAAATCCTGTATACTTCGTGATGATGAAAAGATTCTGTCCAGTAAGGGATACATTTAAGTTCTTAAGTGTTCTACCTACATTTCCAACGCGATAGCTTAAAGTAAGATTAGCCATTTTTAGATAATCACCTTTTTCAAGGAATCGCGTCGAAGGCGCAGCCGAATTGGAAGTAGACTCTTTTACAGCTGTATTAAAGAATGCCGAACCGATATTACGTGATGACAGATTACTCAATCCCAAAGTCGTCGCTGCCGTATTATTGAATAGATAATGTCCAAAAGCACCATTCATATTGGCAGCCAAAGAAAACTGTTTGTAACTTACGTTGGTAGAAATACCCAATAAAGTCGTCGGATTTGGACTGTGCATATAGAATTTATTAATTGCAGGGTCGTTGGCCGTACTGATACTACCATCCTGTCCGCGATACATGCTCATGCCTGTCTGCGGATCAATACCTTGGTAATCGGCCAGGTACCAAACATTCAATGGTTGCCCATTTACCATACGTTGTCCCAATACACCTGAAAAACCTTGTCCACGCAATGCCCCTGTTTCGTAATAGCCCACTAGACCGCTTACACTGTTTTTCAGGAAAGTTGCATTACCTGTCAAATCCCAAGTCCAATTGTCATTTTTAATAATTGTACCGGTCAACGCGACCTCTACCCCTTTATTGACAATCTCGCCATCCAAATTTACCCAGATACGCCCTGCTGGAGCTGGCTGTGCAAGAGTTTGCTCAAATAGTGCATCTGTGGTCTTTTTATTAAAATAATCAATGGATCCATACAGACGGTTACCCCAAATTCCAAAATCAATACCTGCATTGATCGTGGTCGAAGTCTCCCATTTCAAATCAGGATTACCATAGTTTGCCTGGCTTACACTTTGGTTACCAAAAACCAGTCTATTTAACGATGCCCCAGATGGGAATTCTTGGTTACCTGTTTTTCCCCAGCCTACCCTTACTTTCAACTGATCAAAAATACCGGTAGATTTCAAAAACTCTTCCTGATTCACATTCCAGGCTACGGCCAATGAAGGGAACATGGCGTATTTGTTGTTTGAACCAAATTTCGTCGAGCCGTCCCTTCTTACTGTTGCAGTCAATAAGTAGCGATCCAAGTAATTGAATCCGCCACGCAAGAAAAGTGATTGCAACTGGTTGGTTGGACTTCTATAGGACGATATTTCACGCGTGGAAACAGGTGTATATTGTAGATAGTCAAAATAATCTAGTCCCATATAACGAAATCCACCGCCAAAGGAAATGTTGTTGTTGTAGTTATAATCCAAATACTCGTAACCTGCTACAGCATTGACACTCCAATCTGAATTGATTTGTTTATTGTAAGAGAGCATATGCGTCATTTGCAAGTTGGTTTCTCCGTTATTGGAAATAAAGGCCTGCTCATTGTTCACAGCTGAAGGATCAATAAGTCCTGCGCGGTACATACCTTCACGGTTTCCAGTTTGTCGCATTGCACTGTAGATAAAGCGATATTCCAAATCGTCTGTAATTTTATAGTATGGCGCCAAGTTGATTACCATGGTATTTGTTGTCGCTAAATCTTTAAAGGCATCAATACTTGTCAATGGGTTTCGCGTAGTTGAACTGACAAAGGTTAAATTGCCTTGATCGTCCCGTAATGGTCGCGTCGGATTCCATTGTAAGGCTTGGGAAATCACATTTCCTTCCGAACCTACCATCGCATTAATCGGTGCGTATTTATTATCCATTTGCGTCAAAAAGACTGCAAAATCCAATCCCAATCGTTTGTTTTCCAGAAAACGGAAATTCCCGTTAAAATTGGCTGTGTATTTCTTCAGCTGTGATCCACGAATAATACCGTTTTGGTTTAAATATCCACCTGAAAGGCGATACTTACCATACTCGGTTCCGCCAGCTACATCAGCATAGTAATTTTGCGTGATCGCTTTTCTTGTGATCGCTTTAAAGGCATCCTCATTGCCACCAAAATCAGCATTTGCGACTTCAGATGGTGTATAATATTTCAACGCTTCTCTAAATCGAGCAGCATCTAACACATCAGGATATTCCCGCATGGTCGAAACACCAGCAGAGGCTCCTACAGAAACCTCGGGCTGCCCTACTTTACCTCTTTTCGTCGAAATAATGACAACGCCATTTGCCCCACGTGAACCATAAATTGCCGTAGCCGATGCATCTTTAAGGATGTCCATACTAGCAATGTCACCCGGATTCAAGTAAGTCAAAGGATTTCCTCTGTCGGAAGAAAAGCCTCCTCTTCCTTCGGGCAAAGGCGAATTACCCGACATAGGCACACCATCCAGCACAAATAATGGGTTGTTACTGGCACGGATCGATGAGTTTCCACGGATACGTACTGTGGTTGATCCGCCAGGTTGCCCCGTATTATTAATCACCATAACCCCTGGTGTCTTTCCTTGTATTAATTGATCGGGACTCGTCATGATCCCCTTATTGAAGTTTTTCGCTCCAATAGTGACCATAGACCCCGTGAGATCTTTTTTACGGGCGGTACCATAACCGATCACAACGACCTCATCTAGGCCCTGACCGGCACTAGGTTCCAGCGCTACGGTGATATCGTTTCCCACAATGGGTACTTCTTTTAAAGTGTATCCAATAAAGGATACTTCCAGCGTTTTCGCTTCACTGGGAACAGTAAATGTAAAGGAACCTTCCGTGTCTGTTGTTGTAGCCGCGGTTCCCCCTTTTACCTTAATTGTAGCTCCTGCCAATGGACCTTGAGTCTCATCTACAACCTTTCCCTTCAAGACTTTCGTCTGGGCAACTACAATAAAAGATACAAGCAAAAATGTAAGCGTCATTACGCATTGTGCAAGTAGTTTATTTTTCATACGCTTTTTGATTGGTGGTTTAATTGATTTTTATATCGTGCATCTAGGATACACAAATGATACTAAGTGATTTTTTAATCGTATTTTTTAGGCTCCAAAGCCCTTTTGAAATGCGTATAGCCTTCCCCAATAATGGCAAAGACGTAGCGCTCGGTATCAAGGCCTTTAATGCCAAAATTCAAAACCAAAGCATCGTGAACATCATGTCTCACATGTAAAAACAAAAACCTAACAAACTGAAAAACAAGGACACAGGACTTACCTGTCATAATTCTAGGGCGAAACATACGTTTATATTTGGTTATTATTGTTTTATAAAAATGCGTAAATCCTTGTAGCTAGTCCAATCAGAGCGTCTCAATTTTATATCAAATCGTATCATTAAAACTCTTTTTTATCTTTTAATTGACTATTTTTAGTTCAACGTAATCAGTTTTGAAAAGAATAACCACCATACTCCTTTTATATATCTTGCTAGCATGTATTAACGTGCAGGCACAATCGATCTATTTTAAAAATTATCAAACCCACGACGGTCTCTCCAATAGCACGGTCAAATGTATTACACAGGATGTTCAGGGTTTTCTATGGTTAGGGACAAGGAATGGTCTCAATCGCTTTGATGGCAATCAATTTAAGATATTTAGACACAATGCTTCAGACTCTACAAGTATCGGAAGTTCGTCCATTTTAAGTATTCTCACAGACAGCAAAGGAATACTATGGGTGGGAACCACACGCGGTACCTATTGTTACGATCCTATTAAAGAAAATTTTACACCATTCAGGGGAGTACCAATCGGTGAAGTAAATGCCATACACGAATACGCCGGTTTTATCTGGCTGCTTTCGAACGGAAAACTTTATCGCTATAACTCTTACACAACAGAAATAATTCCATTTGATCAGAACAAAAATACCATTGTAGCGATTACCAGCAGCAAAAAAGGCGGGTTGTGGACAACGGACAATAACAGTACCATCCAACGGTATCAGGTTAATACGAGCAAATTTGTCGAAGTTGACCTTAAAAAGATCGATCGAAAAGCATTGGCAAATACAAAAACCGTTTACGCCATCAATGATTCCCTATTGATGGTCGGGACAATCAATTCGGCTTATTTGTTTGATTTCAAAAATGGCCGGTTAAAAAATCTATTTGCAAGTCATTACCCCAATAAAGTCATCCAGGCAAACTGTATTATTCAACAGACGGAGTCAATATACTGGATCGGAACAGAAACTGGAATATATACCTATGATATTCACACGGGTCAGAGCCAGCACATCAAAAAAGATCTGCTCAATCCATTTGCCATATCTGACAATGCTGTCCTGAATTTCTATCGGGACCGTGAAGACAATATCTGGTTTGGAACATTTTTCGGCGGCTTTAACCAATACAGCAACCAATTCGACAATTTCAAAAAGTATCTATCCGGGTTCGGAAAATCGGCCCTATCAGGCAATATTGTACACGATATCAAAAAAGATCGCTATGGAAATTTCTGGATAGGAACAGAAGATGGCGGCCTGAACAAAATAGATGCTCAAACACAACAGATTCAGCATTTCCTTGCCAATGGAAAAAAAGGAAGTATAGCGCATAACAATGTTCATGGCCTGGCAACAATTGGTGACGATCTTTGGGTAGGCTCCACAACACATGGACTAGACATTCTCGACGTAAAAACCGGAAAACTAAAAAAACACTATGACCGTATCGGCAAAGGCCCCTTACAAAGCAGCTTTGCCGTATGCCTCTATAAGTCTAAAGACAACAGCATGTTTGTCGGGACAGACCGCGCACTATACCGCTACAACAAAAATAGCGACAGTTTTGACCTCCTTCCAATTACCGCATGGATACAAGGCATTTATGAAGATGAATATGGTATACTTTGGATCAACACCTACGGTAGTGGAGTCTACCAATATAACCGCAGTTCGGGAGAAATTCAGCATCTGTTATCCGAACAAGGTAAACAAAATACACTTGTCAATAATTACGTCAACGGTCTATTTGAAGACAGTAAAAATAACTTGTGGTTTTGCACCGAAAGCGGCCTCTCAAAATACCGTCGCGATGGGCGCTTCACCAATTATCTGACCGAATCCGGTTTACCTTCCAATCAGGTATTCAAGGTCCTAGAAGACGACAACAGGAGCATCTGGATATCTACCGGAGGTGGACTGGTCAGACTGGATGAAGGTGTCCCGCGTAGGGTCATCTATACATCGAGAGACGGGCTTCCCGCAGATCAGTTTAATTATAATTCGGCTTATAAAGATAGCGACGGGACTTTATATTTCGGGACTATCAAAGGGATGGTAAGCTTCAACCCGACAAAATCCATTAAGAACAGCTTTATTCCACCTATATTCATCAGCGGCATTCAGATTAACAATGTGAGCGTACCGGTTCGTGAAAATGGCATACTGAAAGAATCCATCTCCCTATCAGAAGAGATCCGACTGACCTACGACAATTCCAATATTAGCTTCAATATCGCCGCCTTGAGCTTTGTTTCCCCAAAGAGCAATCCTTATCGTTATATCATGGAAGGTTACGATAAAGACTGGACCGATATTACAGGCAATCAAAAAATCTATTACAATAAACTTCCTCCGGGCACTTATACGTTTAAGTTCAGAGGTGCAAATAACAACAGCGTCTGGAATCCGGATGAAAAAAAACTGCTCATCATCGTTTCGCCACCCTGGTGGCAGTCAAGTTGGGCATACTTACTTTATTTTTTGAGCTTCGGCACCATTGCATTGCTCGTATTACGGTATTACTTTCTCCTTATAAAGGCCAACAATGCCCAAAAGATGGATAGTTATGAACGAAAAAAAGAACAGGAAATATATAACCTCAAGCTGGAATTCTTCACCAACCTGGCCCACGAAATTCGTACGCCACTCACGCTGATCAAAATGCCCCTTGAGAAAATAATCAATAACCATAAATTTACCGATCGCGACACAGCCAAAGACCTTGCGCTGATTGAAAAAAACACGGCACGATTAATTCGCCTCACCAACCAATTACTTGATTTTAGAAAAGCAGAAACCAACAATATGAGCCTTATTTTTACTAAAACGGATATTAATGCCCTCCTATCCGAAGTATTTCACGATTTAAATTATCTCGCAAAAGATAAACAGCTGCACTATGACCTCAGTCTCCCGCGTATCAGTCTCACGGCTTATGTGGATGAAGAAGCCCTTCGAAAAATCTTTACCAACCTGATTCACAACGCCATCAAATATGCGGATCAAGAAGTCTATGTCAAACTCCTCCCTTTTAATAGCGATGACATTATGTTCAATATCGAGTTTAAGAATGATGGTGAGCCCATTCCTTTTGAGAAAAGAGAAAAAATATTTGAACCATTTTATCGCTTAAATGAATCCGATAAAGATACGGGGACGGGAATTGGTCTTCCTTTATCCCGCTCCTTGGTCGAATTGCACCAAGGAAACTTATCCCTTGTACATCTGGAGGAAAACCGCAATATATTCCTGCTATCGATCCCAATTTTTCAAGAACAATCGCTCGACATCAAATCTTTTCAGGAAGATAACGACGATCAGGTATTGCATGATAGATCCGATGAACAGGAGGAAGAAAAGCCGGTGATTCTACTCGTCGAGGATAATAAAGAAATATTGGCCTACCTCAATAAAGAATTGAAAACCAGCTACACTGTTCTACGGGCAGGGAACGGTGCTGAGGCCCTCGAAATATTAGACCAAGAGAATGTACAACTTGTACTAACAGATATTATGATGCCCATTATGGATGGTCTGGCGCTATGCAAACGCATCAAAACAGATATTCTGTATAGCCATATTCCCGTTATTTTTCTAACGGCAAAAAATGCGCTGGATTCAAAAATTCAGGGATTAAAAAATGGTGCCGATGCCTATATCGAAAAACCTTTTTCACTTGAATTCCTCATGGTACAGATACGCAACATCCTCAAAAACCGTAAAATTATCAAGAATTACCTGACCAATTCTTCCAATTCCAACTTAATGGATATTAACGTTTCAGCACCCGACAAAGATTTTATCAGTCAGCTGAATACGGTTATTTATGAGAATATTTCAACGATAGATCTCAATGTGGATGAACTCGCCAAATTGATGCATATGAGCCGTCCAACCCTTTACCGTAAAATCAAAGGACTCTCCGACCTCACACCCAATGAATTGATCAATATTTCACGGTTGAAAAAGGCGGCAGAACTACTCACCCAAAAAGAATATAACATCACCCAGGTATCAACGATGGTCGGTTATACCGTACAATCCAATTTTTCAAGGGACTTTCATAAGCACTATGGCATGTCGCCAAGCAGCTATATTCTTGAAAACAGCAAGTGATGAACACCAGTTCTAGTACCAGGAAAAAGATTATTCCAATGGCGTAAAAACTGTTGCCGAGATGCCGAAAGAATATCGGCACTGATAAAGAAAGAAACCGTCCCTAGGTAAAGAAAGAATCGGGGACAACTACAAGGAACTCGAAAATCTTATTGAAAGACGCTAGCGAAGAAAAACACGTAGACGTAGAAGGTTTAGCCTACGTCTACGATAATGGCATGCACTTAATTCTTACGCTTTGGAACAAAGAATGCCGCCAGCAACATAAATATGCCGGCCAACAACAAGCCGTAAATGGATTGGCTATGAAAAAAATATTTGATGATCATTCCGCCAAAAAATCCACACACAATCTGAGGTAGGGTAATGAAAAAATTAAATAGCCCCATATAAACCCCCATTTTACCCGAAGGCAAATGATCGCTCAAAATTGCATAAGGCATTGCCAAAATGCTTCCCCAAGCGATACCAATACCGATCATAGGAAGAATCAGTAGATTGGCATCTTTGATCAGAAATAATGAAATTAACGAAAGCCCACCAATGGAAAGCCCAAGAGCATGCGTTTTTCCACGCCCAAAATGTTTAGCTATCCGCGGAATAAACAAGGCATACAAGGCCGAGACTCCATTGTAAATACCAAAAAGCACACCTACCCAATTGGCAGCCTCCATATAGAGATCCTGCCGATTTCCTTCCCGCAGGTAAAAAACCGAATCAGCAATAGCTGGAGTGGTATACACCCACATCATAAAAAGGGCAAACCAGGAGAAAAACTGAACCCAGCCCAACTTGCGCATGATCAATGGCATCTTACCGATATCGCTAAAGATAGAACGCAAGCCAAACTTTGGTGCCGCATCCTGTTCAATAGCAACCGCATCCGAAAAAGTCTGAAGCGCTGCTGGTGAGTACTCTTTTGTTTTGAACACAGACCATAACACCGTTAGAAGCAGGACAAAACCGCCTACATAAAAGGAGTAGATAACATTGCTCGGTACCTGCCCGGCTTCAGAAGTACCTGCTACATGAAAATACTTCGTCAACATAAAGGGAAGTAGCGAGCCAAGGACAGCGCCAATCCCGATTAAAAAGGTCTGTACCGAGAAGCCCAAACTCCGCTGACTGCTCGGCAGATTATCACCGATCAGCGCTCGAAAGGGCTCCATCGTCACATTGATGGAAGCATCCATAAACATCAATAAGCCTGCACCGATCCAAAGTGGCGCCAATAATGTTGTCAATAATGCCGCATTGGGCATTAAAAATAAAGTCAGGGTAGTCAACAGTGCCCCCACCAAAATATAAGGTCGCCGCCGGCCCAATCTATTCCAGGTTCGATCGCTATAATGGCCTATAATTGGCTGTACAATCATCCCCGTAATCGGAGCAGCAAGCCAAAAAAGTGAAAGATGCTCCACATCAGCACCAAATGTTTGGAGAATACGGGAGGCGTTGCCATTTTGCAGAGCAAAACCCATTTGTATCCCCAAAAATCCAAAACTCATATTGATGACCTGGCTAATGCTTAATTCAGGTTTATTTCCCATAATAGGCTATAAAAATTTAAGACAAAATACAATTTAATTACCATTTAACCCCTATTTTCAGCAGCATAAGAGGTTCTTTCACTGCTGAAAACTAGGGTTTATCTCAGCTGAAGCACCTTTTTTTTGCTTTGCCCAGACAGCGCGAAAGCTTCGGTTACCGTCTGGATATGGACTGCAGTATCACTGACATTTTCGATCGTATAGCCATCGGCATCTACTGCAATCAGTAAAGTCGCTCCTCGAAATAACACCCGGAATTTATATCCTTCCCATTCTTTGGGCAACATCGGATTTAAATACAATTGTCCGTCCTTAATTCGCATTCCTGCAAAGCCCTCTACGATTGTCATCCAGGTACCCGCCATCGACGTAATATGTAAACCGTCTTCGGTATCGTTATTGTAATCGTCCAGATCCAAACGTGAGGTGCGCAGATAGAATTCATACGCTTTTTCCGGCTTGTTCAATTTAGCGGCCAGTATCGCATGTACGCAGGGAGAGAGCGAACTTTCATGCACCGTAAAAGGCTCATAGAATTCATAATGTCGACCTAGGGTCTCCAGGTCAAATTGATCCTCAAGGAAGTAAAAACCTTGCAATACATCGGCCTGTTTGATATAACAGGAACGCAGAATCCTATCCCAACTCCAATGCTGGTTAATAGGGCGATGCGATGGATCAAGTTCTGCCACAGGAATCAGCTCTTTGTCCAAAAAGCCATCTTGCTGCAAATATACATTCCGTTGCGCATCAAAAGGATAATACATATTATCGACAATGTGCTGCCATTTTTGTTGTTCTTCCGATGCTACGGCCAACTTCGTGTTCAGTGCGTCAGCATTGTTGGAGCTTAGCTGCGCCAGCTTGTTTAAACAGTCCAGTGTATATTCCAGGCACCAGGATGCAATCCGATTGGTATACCAATTGTTGTTCACGTTGTTTTCATACTCGTTTGGTCCCGTCACGCCCAACATCACATATTGCTGGCGTTCGGCACTCCAATTGACACGCTGTGCCCAGAATCGGCTTATCGCAACCAAAACTTCCAATCCGTGCGACCAGATGTAATCCTGATCTCCGGTATAACGGACATAGTTATAGATTGCAAATGCTATGGCTCCATTGCGATGAATCTCCTCAAAGGTAATCTCCCATTCATTATGGCATTCCTCACCATTAATCGTAACCATGGGATAGAGTGCTGCGCCCCGATTAAAGCCGAGTTTAGCGGCATTTTCGATTGCCTTTTCCAATTGCTGATGACGATAAATCAACAAATTACGGGCAATCTTTGGTGACTGTGTTGCCAGGTAAAATGGAATACAATATGCTTCGGTATCCCAATACGTGACACCACCATATTTTTCACCTGTAAAACCTTTAGGGCCAATATTGAGGCGCTCATCTTCGCCGGTATAAGTCTGGTTAAGCTGGAAAATATTGTAGCGTATTGCCTGCTGTGCTGCGACATCACCACTAATTTCAATATCACTTTCTGCCCAGATCGCTTGCCAGGCTGCTGCCTGTTGAGCCTTTAACTGCTCATAACTCAGCCCATTCAATTGGTGTAGATTAACCGAAGCAGCTTCTTTTAGCTGAGCTTGCAGGTGATTCTGCGAGGTGACAATGGCAACGCGCTTCTCAACACGACAAATTTGAGATTCAGCAAGATCTGTCTGATAGATCTCTGTCATACAGCCCGGACTTGCGACGGTATCGTGCACTTCCACGACCGCTGTTGGACCAGTTACGCTCGTTGTAAGCATGGCATAGACTTCAAACCCCGTTTTCTTGGTGCGCGCCACCACAAAGGTATTTTCACCATCCCTACCCTGCGCTGTACTTTCCCAAAATTGCTCGTCATAGTTACTATCACGATTAACGACTTCAGCATTTAACTGCGACCTGATCTCCAATGTAATTGGACCAGAAAGCGCCTGGATGTTGTACTGCAATGAAGCTGTTTCGGAAGCAAACAGATGATACATCCGGCTTGCTTCTACCTTAAGCTGTGCTCCGTCTGGCATTTCCACGGCAAAACTGCGGTATAAAACGCCATGCTGCATATCCAGTCGGCGTTCAAAAGATTTGACCGTAACTTTATTCAGATCTAACACTTGCCCATTGACCAGAATATCCAGGCCTATCCAATCGATGGAATTGATGACCTTGGCAAAATATTCCGGATAGCCATTTTTCCACCAGCCTACACGTGTTTTGTCCGGATAATAAATACCGGCCAAATACGACCCTTGCAAAGATTTCCCGCTGAATTGTTCTTCAAAATTAGCCCTCTGTCCCATCCGACCATTACCAATAGCGAAGATACTTTCCGAAAATTCATTATGTTCGGGGCGAAATGTATCTTCGATAATTTGCCAAGGGTTATGTTTGATATATGTTTTCATCTTTTTATTTTTTTCACCGCATGCTCGGAATCGAAGGCAAATAAATGATTGCCCTATTTACCGATACCATCTACAGCATGCTTTCCGCTATTGAATTTCTCCTAAATTTTAAAATTTATCGACTAAGGTCCCTAAATCTGCTACGACCAAATCCGCTCCCCTGAGATGTTCTTTCAGGCCTATACCTATTACCTGCATACCGGCTGCCCGTGCTGCATCGATTCCAGCCTGTGCATCTTCCAGCACCAGGCAGTGGGCCGGCGCAATCTCCAGCACCTCGGCCCCCTTAAGGAAAACTTCCGGGTTGGGTTTAGAAAGCTGCACTACATTCCCATCGATCAGCGCATCGAAATAGGGTATAATTCCGGTTTTTTCAAGGATACCCATTGCATTCTTGCTGGCCGAACCAAGTCCAATCTTAATTCCTTTTTGCTGTAGTTTTTTCAAAAGTTCCAAACTACCCGAAAGCAAGTGGTCAGGACTCAGCTGCTCAATCAACTCCAGGTACCATTGGTTTTTAAGCACAAGTAAATCCGCTTTTTCAGCTTCAGACTTTTCCACTCCGGCCCATTTTAAAATAAGCTCCAGGGATTCGATCCGGCTGACACCTTTCAGCTGCTCATTGTCAACAATGGAAAACGAATAGCCCAAGTCTTCGGCCAATCTATGCCAAGCTTGAAAATGGTAGATTGCCGTATCCACCAACACACCGTCCAAATCAAATATTACGGCTTTTACAGTAGTATAATTAATCATTGAAAAATGAATTCTATAGAATTTTAAATTGTATTAAAACTTAAGCTCCAAAACTTTAGTCTCATAAGCTTCCAGTTTCAAGGTATTGTCAGCTGGAGCGGTTTCCTGTTTTTGGATAATATCAACATAGGATCTGACCCTGCTGTTTCTTTCCTTAAAACGATCCAGTTTGATCTCTTTCGGCGAATCATTGCAATTCATCACGACCATAACCGTCTGTTGCTCGTTGTAGCGGAAATACACATACACACCATCTTCGGGCACATACTGCATCGTTTTACCAGTTTGTAATACAGCATGTCGTTTACGATAATTGGCTAGCGTTTGAACAAAAGTCCACATATCCTGCTCTGCTTTAGTCCTTCCGTCTGCGGTAAACTTGTTCAGTTTGTCACCCGCGAAACCACCCTGAAAGTCTTCCCGTAATAAACCATCTGGATTTGAGAAATTCTTCATCAGAATTTCAGCCCCGTAGTACAATTGTGGGATGCCCCTTGTTGTCATAAGCCAAGCCATTGCCGATTTATATTTCTGCACATTTTCACCGACAACGGAGAAAAAACGATCTTTATCGTGGTTATCCAAAAAAAGCACATTTTGCTCGGGATGTGGGTACAGAAAGTCTGAAGCGAGGGTTGAATACAATTTATTGGCTCCGGCGGTCCATTCTGTCTTTTGGTTGAGTGCATCACCTATGGCATAATTAAGCTGAAAATCCGTCACACCCATCAGCTTGGAATCGACCTCCTGACCAACTCGTTTTCCACCCAGAAAATAGGCCTGGTTCCCCACACCATGTACCCATGTTTCACCAAAAAAGGTGAATTTTGGATACTCCTGCAGAATGCGATCTGTCCATTTGGCCATAAAATCAAGATCATTGTACGGATAGGTATCAATTCGGAATCCATCTATTGCCGCAGTCTCTATCCACCAGATATGGCTTTGGGTCAGATAATTTTGAACGTATGGGTTTTGTTCGTTCATATCGGGCATTGTGGGAACAAACCAGCCTTTGACCATTTTCTTTTTGTCATCTGCCGAGGCATAAGGATCAAAAACTGCCTGGTCTTTGTAAGATGTCTGCGTATAGGTAGGCCATTCATTGAGCCAGTCGGCCATCGGCTTGTCTTTTACCGTCCAATGATAACTTCCGATATGATTGGGCACCACATCAAAAATCAGTTTCATCTGACGTTTATGCAGCTGTTCACCCAATTGGACATAGGTATCGTTGCTACCAAAACGGGGATCAATATGATAGGTTTCGGTGTTGGCATAACCATGATATGAAGCCTGGGGCATGTCATTGGTCAACACAGGAGTCAGCCACAAGGATGTCACCCCAAGATCTTGTAGGTAATCCAGCTTTCCGATAATGCCTTCCAGATCACCGCCATGACGCAGATACATCGAGTCTCGGTTTAAACTCATATCCAACATGCCTTTCACCTGATCATTTTCTCTATTTCCATTGGCAAAACGATCGGGCATAATCAGGTAGATCAAATCGGCATTGTTCACACCCTGTGCTTTTACTTTTTGATCCCTTTGCTTCAACTCATAACGATAGGTTAGTTTTTTCTTTCCCTGACTAAACGTAAAAGTTGACCATCCTGGTTTGGCCGAAGCAGCCACCTTGACATCCAAAAACAGGTAGTTGGGATTTTCTACGCGATTGACTTTGACAAGTTCTATCCCTTTATCCTCCACCTGTACCTCGCTTTTCCCTATCTGAGGTCCATAGACAACAAGCTGCAAGGTCGGATTTTCCATTCCTACCCACCAGTTTAAAGGTTCTACGCGTTGGATGGATTGCCCCATTAGGGGGCTCCATCCAAACACCATTAGTGCCACGAATACTGTGGTAATCTTTTTATTTCGTTTAAACATCGTTTTTTATTTCTTCGTCAACGTATATGTATTTGCATTGAAATCCACGACGATATCATACGTACCGGCATTCGCAACCGCGATATTGGCCCCGCCGGCAATCAGACTGCCGTTAGCTCCACCGAAATTTGTTCCCCAATCGTGGTTTTTACGGAATTTGATCTCGCCTGCAGTCAAGCTCACTGTGAGCTTCCATACCTGATTGGCATTGTCGAATTTCATATCCGTATCGGCATCCCAGCCCTTAGGCGTGGCACTACCAATAATACCCCAATTGTGATCTTTAAATGAAATGGTATTTGCCGTCGTATTGACTTCTATTTCCAGATTTCCTGCACGGGGAGCTTTTATATTTCCACCGCCATTAAAAGCGAGTTTACCATCTGCAGTCTGTCCATAGGAATTTGCCCAATTGCGCTCTGTCGTAATCTTAAATTCCGAATTCGCTTCCGGAAAGGAGATAATGCCCGTATAGATGCCGTTGCTTGTTGGGGAGACTATTGATTCAGCAGTAGCCGGATCCCATCCCTGATAAGCTCCTGGAACGTACAAATAGCTGGTCGAAGCAAAAGGGATTGCTTTAAGACTAGCTAACGCAGAAAACACCACCGTAATTTTAGTATTGATACTCGACTTGAGGCGTACATCAAAGTCCGAAGCCGTTCCCGTCGGAACACCAAGAGAAAGTAAATAGCTGTTCAATTCATAGCCTGTAAATCCAAGGCTTGTCCGACCGTTGGGAATGACAACTTCTTTTACTGTTTTAAAATTATCTCCTTTAAGTCCAAACTGCAGGACGTTGGTTACTGCGGCCTGAAAACCAAAGTCAGGCTGAATCATATTGAGGTGCAGTACCGTATCCTCTGCGTTATCTTTTGACAAGGTTACATTCGTTTTATCGAGGCTTAAAGTTGCTGGCTTTATGCTCTCCCCGCTAGCCAATATAGCGCGCGTCTCGTCTTTTTTACAACTTTGGAACGCCACGATAAATAGCAGCATGATTCCGATATAGTGTCTAATTTTCATCTGTTTAATTTTTGTTTTCAATAGCTGATGAAAGCCCGGGTAACTGACCATTCGCCAATGCGTCGAACAATAGATATTGCCCGGTTTCATCTGTCAACAATTGTCTTATTACAGGTAAGGCTACATTGACCGGAAGAGACTCGCCGTTCTTCCTGTCCGATGCTGATTAATTATAGCCTGGATTCTGTACAAGATTGGAGTTCGCAATAATATCCGAAGCAGGAAGTGGAAACAACGTCCTATACCCGGCAACTGCCTGACCTGCAAGCACACCACCTTTAAAAGGCCAGAGGTAATTATCACCCGTAAATTTGCCATAGCGGATTAAATCCGAACGTCTAAATCCTTCCCAGTATAATTCTTTCACACGCTCATTGAGAATATCATCCAAAGAAAGATTCGTTAAGTTCCCACTGTTGTTTCCATAGGCACGTACACGCAGTTTATTGACATAGTCCAGTGCTTTGGCCAAGCTGCCGCCAGAGCCGCCACGCAATGTCGCCTCAGCATAGATCAAGTTCATCTCTGCCAAACGGATCAACGGGAAATCCACCGAAGCAACGAAACCTTCAGCTGCCGGAGGAGCAGTTTTTCCGTCCTTGTTCACATTGCGGAATTTGGTAACCGCCAGCCCTTGCTTATAGACAGCGATATCTTCAATTTTAACGCTTGTATTTAAGTGAAACATTGCCCTCTTGTCCGTTGCTCCGCTGTAGTCTCCGAAAATCGTTGCGATATTGTCGCGTGTCCGATTTCCGGCCCAACCGCCGCCGGGTACACCGAAAGAAGTGGGATCCATCGTTGCGTCAATAGCTGCATTGATCAGATAAGTTGTACCACCCTTGCTCTGTGTTTTGGTTCCATCATAAGGCAGATAGAAAATAAATTCGGGGTTGTTCACATCATTATCCGCGTAAAAGAGCTCCCGATAATTTGTCCCCAAACTATAGCTCGAGTTCAGTACTTTTTCTGCGTATGTAATCGCTTCGGTATATTTCTTATTACCGGCACCCAGGTAAACTTCAGCGTTGAGGTATAAACGAGCTAACAGCCCCCATGCCGCAACTTGATCGACACGACCATATACATTCTGTTTGGCACCTTTTAGCTGGCCTGCAACTTCCAACAGCTCTTTCTCTACATACGCAAAAAGTTCAGGTCGTTTGATCTGGGGCGGCGACACTTTTCCGACAGGAGTTTCTTCGGTTACAAATGGTGGATTTCCAAACAAATCAAGCAGCACCCAATAATTATAAGCACGTAAGAATCTTGCTTCGGCACGATAATAAGCGATTTCTTTTTTATCGGTATCTGAAATACCGCGTTCGGCCAATTTAGCATCTGTACTTTCTCTTAAAAATTCATTGACAAGTGTGGCACTATAGACACAGCGGGTATAAAGACCACGGAGCATGGGATTGCTATCGTCAAAATCGAGGTAATCCAGTCCGCTAATCCCCGAATCATTGAGCCAGGCACAGGCGGCCTCATCGGTTGTAAGTTCCTGTGCGTTCCAAAAGAGGCGTAAAAAATCCGATGTACCGGCATCCAATCCTCCTAGATCAGAGTTATTCGGCCCCGATGTACTGGTTAAGGTCAATGATCCATATAATCTTGCGAAAGACGAGGTATAGCCTTTAAAATCACTGTAGGCTACATCTGCAGTTACGTCGTTGGTCGGTTTTAGATCCAAATCCTTATGGCAGCTGCTCAGTGCTATAGCCAGCAAGCATACACCTATATATTTATTTAATTTTTTCATTGTTATATCGTTTAAAAACTCACATTTACACCCAATACATAAGTCCTTGGCCTCGGATAAAAGCGATCGTCTATACCGTTCGATATCTCGGGGTCAACACCTTTATAATTGGTGATCGTAAATACATTTTGTACAGTTGCAGAAATCGACATTGAAGCGTTACTATTCCGGATAAATTTTCCAAGGTTATAACTCAGGTTGACATTATCCATTTTCAAAAACGAAGCGTTCTTGATGTAGTAATCACTTCTTAGCTGTTTGAGCAGAAAATTGGTATTAAAGAAATCCACAGGTGCATTATTGATCACCAAAACGGCCTGATCGTTGATATTTGCCCCGCTTCCCAAATTAGAGGAAACATTGTCGTAGACATAATTATCCAAATTTGCGCGCAATACCGTTGTTGCCGACCATTTTTTATAGCTGTATGCCGCCGTAAAACCCAAAAGATATTTCGGTAACGGTGATTTATACAGATAGCGATCGTTATCGCTGATAACGCCATCTCCATTACGGTCAACATAGACACCTTCGACAGGATGCCCCTGTTCATCATATACCTGTTGGAAAACATTGAAACTGTTTGGCATGAAATTAACCTTATGCGCCTGGATATTTCCGCCTGTACCACCACGGATACCACCGGTCTCTACAATAAAGTTCGGATCATCACTCTGTGTCAGATTGGTTACTTTACTCTTATTATAAGTTAGGTTAAAACCGATGTCCAAGGTCGAATTATCCGTTTTTAGCGGGACGAAGTGTACATTAAACTCCAGCCCCTGGTTTTCCATGTTACCCACGTTGGTCAACAGGAAATTGCTAAAGTTAGAGCCTACAGGAACGGGAATCGTGCTGAGCAGGTCTTTGGTCTTTTTCGAGTAATAATCCACGCTACCATAGACCCGATTGTTGCTAAAGCCAAAATCAACTCCGGCATTATAGGTTGTTGTATTTTCCCAACGAATGTCTTTATCGTAGGCCACAGGTGAATTTAAATAGTAGTATTCATCACCAAAGCGATACATCGACTCGTTGCCGCTGATGGTATAATTAGGCAAATAAGAGTAGTTGGCGATGCCATCTTGCTGCCCGGTTTTTCCATAACTTAAACGGAGCTTCAGTTCGGACACTGCAGCTATATCTTTTAAAAAGCCTTCATTTTTGGCGCGCCAGGTGAATCCTACAGAAGGAAAATATCCCCAACGGTTATCAGGACTAAAACGGGAAGAACCATCCGACCGTAAGGTTCCCGACAGAACATACCGGTTGTCATAGGTATAAATCAGACGCCCATAATAAGAGATCAACAGATTTTCGGGTTTATCAAAAGGTCGCGTTGGCTCATTTAGGATCTTATCACCTTCCGCATTTGTACGGTTAAAATTATAAACCTTACTGCTATTTTTATAGTAGCCATAGCCCAACGTCGCGTCTATCGTACTTTTGATTGTAGGTAATTCCTTATCATACTTTAAATAAAACTCCAGCGTTTTATTGTTGATATCGGTTTTATATTGGGTTCTTTCACCCCCTTCATTAAAATTACGTGCAGCTATCGCTGGTGTAAATGTGTTCCCTTTCGAACGCGCCAGATCGTATCCAACGTTTAAGTTGGCATGCAGCTCCGGCAGGAAATGAAAACTATAATCCACCTTTGCATTTCCAATACTTCTAAACACATCGCCATTATCTTTGCGTAAATCCAACAAGGCTAAAGGATTTCGTGGTGCATTGGGATTAGGTTTCCCCCCTTGAATCCACTCATAATACCCGCCAAAACTATTTTTATCATCCACATAGACAGGTTGGGTCGGGTCGAACTGAATGGCAGCTCCGATTGCGTCTTGCGTCGCAAATTTCGATTTTGACCAGGTACCACGGACATTTACATCCAATGAAAGATGGTTATCCAGAAATTTTGGCGTTAATGCCAATGCAGCAGTAGTTCGTTTTAAGTTATCATTTTTCAATACCCCATCCTGGTTCATATAGCCCGCAGATATACGGTAAGGCATATTGCCCGCTTTGGAAGCAATGTTAACGTTATTATCCGTTGTAAATGCATTGCCATAAATCACATCCTGCCAGTCGGTATTTGCTGTTCCCAACAACTTTTTCATGGCATCACTACCATTTGTATTGACATAATCGCGGATTTGATCGGCGTTGAGCAACTTTACTTTATTGGCTACGGTAGCCAATGAATTCTGTGTAGAGAAGTTGATCTGTGTTCCTGAGCGACTGCCTTTTTTTGTCGTGATCAAAATAACCCCATTCGACGCCCGCGAACCATAGATGGCTGTTGCATTGGCATCTTTCAAGATTGTAAATGTCTCGATATCATTTGGGTTAATCAAACTTAATGGGTTAGCTACCCCAGATACAGAACCACCTGCCAATGGAATTCCATCTACGACAATTAACGGATCGTTACTGGCGTTCAATGAAGCTCCGGTACGGATACGGATGGTGCTTCCTGCACCCGGCTGCCCACCACTTGTTGTAATCTGTACGCCTGGAACTTTCCCCATAATGAGTTGCTCCGGCGAGGAGATCTGTCCTTTTTGAAAATCTTTTGCAGATACTGTGCTGATTGAACCCGTCAGATCACTTTTCTTTTGTGTACCATAACCAATCACCACAACCTCTTCCAGTGCACTGGTATTGGATTTAAGGTAAAGGTTTAACGGCTGATGTCCATCGTTGACCTGGATCAAGGTATCCAGGGTCGCGTATCCGACCATACTTACTTTCAGACGTAATTTCCCTGTTTGTAGTCTATCCAAGCTAAAATCCCCATTCGCATTGGTAGACAGTGATTTTTGAATATCCTCGAAGCGCAGTGTAGCACCGACCAAGGAACTCCCCTTCTGGTCCATTACTCGCCCTTTTAGCGTTGCCTGTTGCGCAAATGCCGAAGCACTTACACCGAGTAGCATGCTCAGAGCCCAAAATGGACGTGATAGCTGTTTGTTCATAAAATAACTGTTTATTTATTTAGTTTTGTTTTGCTTATCAATTGGTACTGCCCGGGTAGGAGACTCAATTTTGACTGGCCAGACCAATTGAGCTCTTTTCCTGTAAAATTATCGACCCACTGCCCCTGCAACGCTGCTGGCAAGGCAAAGTCCACACTTTCTACACCAAAATTGCCAAGTACCCCTACTTGTTGTCCCTCCTTTTCGAGAACAAAATATTTAACGGCATCTTTCATAGCCGATGTCATAATCGTCCCGTTTTGGAAAATGCTATTTTTGGTTTTGAAACGCGTGAGTTTGGCGTAGGTCTCAAAGAGTTTTTTGCGATCATCTTGTTGTAGATAACTCCACAACAATGGTTTTTCGCCTGTGCGTCCATTTTCATCGATAGATACATCATAGCCGTATTCACCAAACTGCCAGATCATCTTAGGCCCGGGCGAAGCCAATAAAAACACGGCGGCCTGTTCCATACGTTTTAATGCCGTGCTGAGGTTCTTGATGTTATAACTACCTGACGAATTGCCGTAATTCAGGCATTTGAACAGCAGCCGCTGTTCGTCATGACTTTCCATATAAGACACAAACGAAGGTTGTGTCATGCCATGGCTCGAAGGGAATAATCTGCCTAAATCCGAGCCGTTGTTGGCATTCCAGCCCATTGCGGCCTCATTGAAGACCGCATTCATGTTGTTCCATAGCAACATCCCCGATTGTGCAAGTTCGGCCTCTTCCTGATCTCCGCCAAGATGTTCGAGAATAATATAACACGAGGGATCGATGCTGCGAATATGCTGCTGGTATTGCTTCAAGATAGCCACACGTGACGCATCGTAAGCATTCCATGCACTTAAATCACTTTCTGAAGTACCCGAATTTTTCTGTGTAAACCCTTTAGACAAGTCAAATCGAAACCCATCAATCTTGTACTCCCGCATCCAATAGGTCAATACATCCTTAACAAAAGTCTGTGTGTAACTACTTTCGTGGTTAAAGTCAAAGCCAACATTGAACGGATGCTTGGCAACCGTATTGAACCAAGGGCTATTGCCAGCTACGTTGCCCTGCTCAAAATAAAGCTGTACTAGCGGGGATTGACCAAAAGCATGATTAAAAACAACATCCAAAATCACGGCAATACCATTTTCATGACAAGCGTCTATGTAGGCTTTCAAGTCATTTTTCAAACCATAATATTTATCCAAAGCGCGGTGGAAAGAAGGATTATAACCCCAGGTCGAATTCCCCTCCGATTCCTGTACAGGCATAAGCTCGACCGCATTTACACCCAGCCGTTTTAAATAAGGCAAAGAGTCTTTCAATGTGGTATATTGATGTTGTTTGATAAAATCACGGACCAAGAGTTCGTAAATAACTAAATCACCTTGAGCTGGCTTATTAAATAGCGTGGTTTTCCATGAGTAAGACTTGGCTGGAAGATCCAATACACCAACTACTCCCTGCGCAGCAGCGGGATAAGTGGGTACAGCCGCCGCGGTCAGTCCGAGTGCCGCGTCGTTTTGCGGATCAAGAATCAGCTCAGCATAGGGGTCGGCGATATTCAGCTGACCGTCCACCAAAAACTGATAAGTCTGTTTTTTAGAGAAATCCAGATTCGATACGGTAACCCACCAGGTTTTGCCATCTGGTGTCTGGCTCATCGCATAGGCTGGTAACGCTTTATAGTTATTAAAATCGCCCAAGACATACACACTCGTTTTTAATGGCGCTGTGAGCGCAAAACTGACCTCCCCTTTTTCCCTGTTTATCGTTGTTCCGTTTGGATTGATGCCGATCGGGAGTGCGGCGATGGTAGGTTTTGATTGCACAAATAACTGTGCTTTACTGAAATATATTTTGCCCCCAGCCTCAAGACGTGCTTCAAGCTCGTGCAGGCCATTGCTCTGTAGGCTGAGCGATTTTTCTAATGACGGTACCGCAGAAGATTCAGCAAGCAATAAACCATTATCCCAGATACTGATTTTCCCGGACTGCGTTGCCTGTACTTTTAGCTTCAGATTATCCCCAACGGTGTACATCTGTTCCAGGGTAATTGGATCTGTGGGTTGCAGCGTAGGCGAAACAAAACGAATGGCCTGTGTATTGCTCGTTACAAGAGGAAGAAATAGATCTGAATTATTTTTGTTTCGTTGGACCAGCGACCCATCACCATTGCGGACTAAAAGTGCCATCTGACCAAATTCTCCGCCATTAGTCAGGTTAAAAAATTTGGAGGGGGTAAATGTGAATGAATATAAACCAGCAGAAACAAATTTAAGTTTATAGGCATTATCATTTTTAGACCAATCTGTTGCTACATGTTGCCAGCTGCCCCCATTGACAGGAATCAATCCGGCGTGTAGGTACAGGTCGGTAGTGCTTCCTTTTAAAGCCGCATTTCCTTTCGAAAAATCAAATTGAATAGTAATTTCCTGATCCCAGTAGATAAATGGGTCGGAAAGATTGAGCAAACCAGATCCCTGCTGTTCTATAACAGGAGGTTGCTCGACATCCACGATATCTTTCTTATTTGCACATGATGATAATAGGACAATCACCCAGAGATACCCTATTAAACGAGAGATATGCTTCCCCATCGATAATTAGCTTTACTTGGAATCTGAAATTGGGAACGTTCCCGAAATCAAGGTAAAAAGAAATCGCTTATGGCGATTGCTGGATTCCCCTATCCAATATTTTATACAAATTGATTATTTAAATACTTTCGGGAATGTTCCCGAAAGTATTCAAAGCTAAATAATGGGATTACAAAAAACAAATATTTTTTTTCTTATTTCAGGCTAGATTTTTGAAAAATAAGCTGGGAATCAAGGTAAACCGAATTAGCAAACTTAGTATTTTCGGGGTCTTCCATCTTATCCAATAGGTATTTTGTTACTAATTGCCCCATTTCATAGGCTGGTTGTTTCACTACGCTCAGCGCCGGGTCAATCAGATCGGCAATATCCAAACAAGAAAAACAAATGATTTTAAGATCTTCCGGAATACGAATTTCGAGCTGTTTGGCCACCCGTATACTCGAAATAGCAAGACGTTCTACCGAGGCAAATATGGCATCGGGTTTCTCCTGTTCGATCAGGTCGGCAATATCTTTCATATTCTGATCGGCATCATTCACCGTATCCAAAATAAGCTCCGGTCTAATCGGGATCCCCACTTCCTGCAAGGCCTTTTCGTAACCATCTTTACGCACCTTTCCGATGGAAACATTCGGATTGATTGCAAGATAAGCGATCCGCTTACAGGCATTATCGATCAGGTGTTTGGTTGCCAGGTAAGCCGAATCGAAGTCATTACCCGTAATATACCCCCCCTTCCAATCGTCGTATGCACGGTCAAAAAACATGACCGGAATACCGCGCTCTGCCAAAAGTTGTAAATGCGAATGGTCTTTACCCTCACCCGAAGCCGAAATGATAACGCCATCCACTCGTCCATTGGCCAGTGAACGTACGATTGAGGCTTCATTTTGCACCTGATGATCCGTCACATAAATTAAGGTATGATAACCCTTGGAGCGCGCCACAGCCTCAATTCCTTTGATGGCTTGCGAGAAAAACTTATTGCCAAATTCGGGAATAATAATCGCAATGGTCAGACTTTTATTTGCCTTTAGACTACTCGCATAAACATTTGGCGAAAAACCGATTTCTTCGGCCATAGCCAAAATCCGAGCTTTTGTCGCTGGATTAATGTCCACGTTATCCCGAAATGCACGGGAAACGGTCGATTTTGACAAGCCGAGTTTTTTGGCCAGATCTACTATTGTTAATTGCGACATATCTAGATTCCCTTTGCTGTTCGAATGTAATAATTGTTGGATACAAATAAAGCAATTATCTGTCCAGAATAGCAAATTTTCTTTTCAAGTTCTTCTCGACTCATACCATATTCGACCGTATCCAAGAGCTTTGCTTTTTTAGTTATCATGGTCATAAAATTCAATCAACTCAAAAATCTCCGGAATCTCTAAACTACGTGTCATTCCGGTAATATTTATTTTATATTTGTCGATATAATGCTGTGCGATCTGGGTTTTGGGTCGTAAGGAGTCGTCTATTTTAGCTGCCCCTACATTTTCTACTGATGCGGTTAATAACCTCACATGGATTCGCATCTCCTTTGAAATTCTTTCAAATGAAATCAAGCCCAATATATCGTCTTTCCCTTTAATCGTCAATTTGAATATTTCAAAAGTAGCTTCTTCATCCCAATTGAAGAAATACCTACCTGCGGGTAAGTTTTTGAAATCACTTGTCACAACAGGAGTAATTTCGATTAAATAGGACTGATTCGTAGCAACTTCGAATGCCAATTTCGGCCTGTCAAAAAATTAGTTTTACTTGATACCTTTTTCGGGCTTAGTTATAACTTTGTTCGATGCTTGTTCGGTGCTTCTTCGGTACTTGCTCGGTGCTTGTTCGGTACTTCTTCGGTTGTTAGCGAATAAATACCGACTAAACTCCGAGTAAGATCCGTTTATAAAACGAGTAAATAGCGAAGGTGACCATAAGAAAATAGGAGTTCAAACTTGTCAAGTAGGCAATTCGATTTCTATCACTAGTTATTGTCGAAAATAAGATTCTTCGGCACTAAATTGTTGTGGATTTATTGATCAATAAACATACAGACCTGACAAAAAAATCTTGTCAGGTCTGTATCGAAAACTTGTCTTAAAGACTAGAACTTTCTAAAATCCCATTCCCCGCGATAAGGGCGACTGCGCATGAGATTAGCATAGTCATTGTCGAACTGTTCTTTTTGTGGATTCCATTTTAAATCCTTTTGAAGTTCATACGCAATATTGATGGCATTGCACACTGAGCTCGTCCGGTGACCTATTTCAACATCACAGATAGGCTTACTTCTTTTTTTGATCGCATCAACCCAGTCCTGATAGTGATTATCACTATAATACAAACGACGATCAGAAGAAGTCAGTTTAAGATTCGCCAGATTTTCTGGATTCGAGCGGATAAATTCGCGGCTTACTTCAATCTTACCTTTTGCACCAATAAATTGGATCGCATTATGTACTCCCCACTGCACATGGTTTACCCGAACGCCATTAGCATAGCTAAACGAGAGCCCGCTATTGCTGTTGGCCTCCTTGGGTGGATTAAACTGAACAGGGCCCGATTCATCCATACCCAAGGCCCATTGTACGATGTCAAACATATGTGCACCCCAATCGGTGATGTAACCGCCACCAAAATCGCGGTAACCGCGCCACCAGGCCCATTTATCATCTTCCAAAGGTGGGCTTAATATCGGATTATAACCCCGATATGGTGAAGGTCCTACCCACATATCCCAATCGAGATAATCGGGGGCTGGCATAGAGGGAAGGTCACATTGTTTGACCGGTTCGCCCACAGAAACATTGATTTCCTTGATTTTGCCGATATAGCCATTGAGAACCAGTTCTGCTGCCTGTCTAAAATTATAGGAAGAACGCTGCATGCTGCCCGTCTGAAATACACGTTTATATTTTCGGGTTGCATCGACCATGGCACGACCTTCGGCAATGGTCAATGCAAGGGGTTTCTCACAATAAATATCTTTGCCAGCTTTAGCGGCATCAACTGCAATCTGCGCATGCCAATGATCGGGTGTAGCAATGACAACAGCATCAATATCTTTCCGATCCAATAGTTCCCGATAATGATGATAGGCCTTGATCTCGGTCTGTGCTTTTGACAATTCCGTTTGTTTTTTCGTTGTCGCAGCAATAAATGCGGCCAACTTATTACGGTCTACATCGCAGGCAGCCAGACTTGCGATTTCCTTGCAGCGATTGAGGCCATTCATCAAGGTATAGGATTGTTTTCCGACACCAATAAACCCAAGATTGATTCGATCACTTGGGGCAAGAAATCCATTGCCTCCCAACACAACGCGCGGAACAATTGTAAAAGCCAAAGAGGACACAATTCCCTTGGCTATAAATTCTCTTCTTTTCATTCTTTATGGATAGTTTATTTTTCTGCTTGCCTTATACGTATTTATCCGTTTCTTGGCGGCAAAATGGTTTATGTATGGATGATTTGTTCAGGTTTTCTTAAAGATAGTTTATTCTTGTATAGGAACCAAAGTAATCGAAGCAATCTCTGGCAAAGTATCGCCTTCGATGGCTGTAGCCTGCAAAATCACCTTGGCACTGGGCTCACCAATTACTTGCTGGGATACCTCAATGATCCCCATAGCCACTTCCTTAAATTTAGCTTCTTTTTCAGCTACGAATGTCCACTGGATCTGCTGCCCGAGTATCGAGAGTACAATTTTTCCGTGCTGCTTGCTATTCGCCAGATAATTGACGAGCACACGATACTTCCCTGGTTTTTGAATTTTGATATCCCAAAAAACTTTATCCGCAAGGTCTTTCCATTGACCAATGGCGTTCGGGCGGTTTGGATCATGGGTATGTGCACCAATAATTTTTAATCCCTTTCCTTCCTGTAATTTTGCATTATTTGCGTTCATCACGATACGTCCATCTGCCTGTGTTTGGGTCAGGCTTTCCTCAACAATTGGCTTTCCCTGGATTTCGACCACAATAACCTTCGGTCCTTTCTTATTGTCGAAGATATCGACAGGAATTGCTGGTCTTCCGTTTTCTAAAGTGGATTTTAAGTTCATTTTAGGTGAAGCTAGGGCGTAGACAGCCGTCACTTTATTTTTGATGGGCAGATTTATTTTTCCATCGGCCGGACGATCAAAAACATGCAGATACAGCTTCCCATTTTTTTGGGTACAATACCCCCAATCCAAGGCTTGGAAAGGACTCGCGGTGGTACCGTAAATAGATTCGCCATTGACCTTCATCCATTCCCCGATTTGCTCCATAATCCGCACCGCAGGTTCAGGAATGGCTCCGTCACCATCGGGTCCGACATTTAACAGGAAATTTCCCCCTTTACTCACCGTTTCCACAAATAATTGCATGATCTTGGGAAAGCTTTTCCAATTTTGGTCATGGGCGCTATACCCATAACTTTCATTCATGGTATGGCTTACCTCCCAGTACATACCCGGCAAACCTGTTGGTGGAATATATTTTTCGGGAGTTCCGATATCACCGTTCTTATTTTCGAGTCCGTTCCAAAATCGATTATTGATAATAATATTAGGCTGCCATTTGATCAGGTCTGTCAAAATATGCTTTGTCCCCCAGGCTTCCCCCTCATGCTGTTTACTGCTGAAATCGGGCCACAGCACGTCCAGCCGCCCATAGTTTTGTGCAAGTTCCTTGATTTGCCCGTAGAGATAGGCTTTGTAACGTTCATGATCTGGCTGATGCTTATTCACATTCGGGTTCAGCTGAAAAGCTTCATAAGAATCGGGATGCTGCCAATCCAAGAGCGAATAATAAGCTCCTACTTTCATTCCCTCCTGACGGAAAGCATCCATAATTTCGCGGTAAAGATCTCTTCCTTTCGGCGATAAATTTGCCGTACCCGTAACATCATTTTTCAAAGCATAAGGTTGCTGGCTATTGAACAGGCTAAAGCCTTCGTGGTGTCGGGAGGTCAGTACCATATACTTCATTCCCGTTTTTTTCGCAAGGCGTGCCCAGGACTTTGGGTCAAAAGAACCTAAAGTAAATTTTGGTTTCAGTACTTCGGCATACTGCTTACTGGGAATTTTCCCCCAGGTTTGTATCCATTCGGCATAATGTTGTGGATATTGTTTCCCTTCAAAAGAACCACCTGCAGCACTGTACAATCCCCAATGGATAAATAACCCAAAACGGGCCTCTTTAAACCATTCCATACGTTTATCTTGCGTCTCCTGCCAACCTGCAACACCTTCATACGGTGGCGATTTGGTCTGTGAAATAGCAACATCGGTCATACACAGCAACATTCCCACAGCTGCTGCACACTTCCATTTAAAAAAATTGATTTTCATCATGATATAGATTTATACATAAAAGTTCATTTATTCGGATTGCAAGCTATCGCCGATCAGAAACCCAACGCTTTAATTTCATCCTGAATAACAGCATATGCTTTGCTTGCATCTTCTACTGGAATTCCCTTGGATAGTCCAGGTCGTTTATGACCTGTATAGGTGAGCCATGCGTCTTTCATCATCGTCTGCCTTTTCAAAACAAGCGTATATAACTGGCGAAGTTTTGGTTGACTGCGCAAATTGTCATCCCATGCGCTTTCAATCGGGAAATCAGGCATCAGGTGCTGTACTATTTCCTTAGCCATTAGCCAATGCCCCAACTCTCCGGGGTGCACCCCATCTGCGGCCAGTTTAAACTGAGCGTCTTTCTCGATCTTAGCGTCCAAGTAGCGACGCATGGGAAAATGCAGATCTATGACTTCCCAGGACTGCATTTTGGCATAGTCGATAAGCCATTCGGCATAGCGATCTAATACTTTATTGTAGCCATTGAGCCGAAGCTGCGGATCATCATGTACTGGAGGTGTCATCCATAGGATGCGTTTGACGCCCTGATCGACCAAACGTTTGTGCAGACGGATAATTCCATTTTTATAGGCTTCAAAACGGATAGCATCAAAAGGGAGATAAATGCCGTCATTCATGCCATAACAGACGAAAACCACTTCAGGTTTGATTTTATCAAGCACATTGTCCAGTCGATCAAATAGACAGGGGCGTGGAAATTTTCCATCGGCATGATTCGGTTCACTGAGTCCAGAAACGGTCTCACTTGGTAACCCCGAATTAATAAACTGAGGTTTCCTTTTCGGGTGACTGCTCAGAAATAGGCTCTCGGTCATGGCGACATATTGCCCCGCGTAAGTAATACTATTGCCTAAAAAAAGTACTTTTTGTCCATCGCTCCAGCCAAAACTATCAGCTTTTTTCTGCCCAACCGCTTGCAAATACCATAAACTTAAGCACAGCAATAATGACAAAAAGCGCATTTTTTTTGTATTTAATAATAGATTCAACATCGTTATAATTGATAAAGCTAATAGTTGGATTAGCTTAGTTTTATTTTTAGCGCATAGCCCAAGCTGCTGTTTTGTATCTTCTTGGGTAATTTCAATTGCAATCCATGGTTATCCTGATGGAAATCGATCCGACCAACCCCTAAAATTTCCACTGATTTCACTTTAGCCTTATTTTGGTTCAGGGACTGTATGTTGACGATTCCATCTTTGGGTACTACAAGAGCCATCGCATATACAAAATCATTCTTCTGTGTAAACCAAAAATCCAAGGCTGTAAATGATACTTTAAATCCTTCCCTTTCCCGTTGCTCGGTATCTGTTATCCGAACTGTTGTTGGTCCCTCATGCGCAATGGTCCAGGGCGATGTCCCATAAACCGCTTCGGCATTGCGCCGCAACCATTTCCCTAAGATAGCAAGATTTTTCTTTACAGGTGTAGCTACATTTCCTTGTGCATCTGGTCCAATATTAAGCATATAATTTCCTCCTTTACTGACAATTTCAAGGAGCCAATACCTTAATTCATCCACATTTTTCCAGTCGTGGTCATAAGATTTATAGCCCCAGGAATGGTTGAATGTTCCAATGGCTTCCCAAGGTCTGGTAAAACGCTCAGAAGAGTCAGGAATCCGATTATCTCCAGGAATGGCATAATCGCCCATACCATTGCCAATTCGCTCGGAGACAATAACACGTGGATTACAATCATACACGGTTTTATAGAATCGAAAGCTCTGTTCTGCAGTCATCAGTCCCGGCATATCAAACCAGATATATTTTAGCTGTTTAAACCGCATCAAAATTTCCTTTACCTGAGGAATTGCTTTTTTGTTTAGATACGAAGCGAAAGAATTTTCACTGGGATCCCAAAGATTGGCACCAAAAGCATCGGTTTTGGCATGAACAAGATCATGCTGTGCCTTCGTTACCACATATTGCGCGTCGCTACCATCCCGCCAGTCGATATTCTGTGAATAATAGATACCAAAATCGAGTTTATACCGAAGACAAGCATCATAAAGTTCCTGAATGATATCGCGTTTAAAGGGCGTAGCCTGCTTGCTATTGAAGGAACTAACCGTTGAACCATATAGGGCAAATCCGTCGTGATGTTTACTCGTCACAACAAGATACTTCATCCCTGCATCCTTGGCCATTTTAACTATTCTATCGGCATTGAAAGATTGCGGGGAGAATTGATCCGCTAATTTGGCATAGGTAGACCGTGGAATTTTTGCAACCAGTTGAATCCATTCAGCAACACTCGGACTACCCAAATCTTCCATTTTTTGCCCATTCCACACCCCTGCCGGAATAGCATACAATCCCCAATGGATAAATAGACCAAATTTCTGCTGCTGAAAATCTTTTAATGCCTTTGCCTTCTGTCTATTCATCTCCTGCCATTCGTTCATTAATTGCGTAAGCTGATAGTTTCGCTTATTCCAGCGCGTCAATGCTTCTAAATAATAATAATCTGCATAGACTAAGGGGACGTCAATCTCCCCTTTATGCGGAATACTGCCCACACTATGCTTCAGCACAAACAAACCATTTGCTCCGACTTCACTGGAGTACTGCGGTGACCCCAATGAACGCAAGATCGTTTCGGCGACATCCAAATATTCCTGCTGTTGTCCAGTTCCCATGTAGTCAACCAACTCCAACAATGCCGAAGCAGTGACCGCCGCTGCCGATGCATCCCGTGGAATAGTCTCAAAATCTGCTTTACGATAATTCCAGTTTGGGGCAAATCCAGCTTGATTTACATCGAAGTCCCATTGTGGCACCTTATCTTGAGGCAGGCGCGGATGCTTTATATAAAACTCAGCCATTTTTAGCGCAGCCTGTAAAAACTTAGGGTCCTTCGTTTCACGGTACATCACGACAAACCCATACAATCCCCAGGCTTGCCCTCTAGCCCAAGCTGAATTGTCCGAAAAACCCTGTGCCGTTTCCCGGCTCAATACAGCACCGGTATTGGGGTCATAGGTAACCACATGATAAGAACTGTAATCTGCGCGATATTGATTTTTCAGCGTCGTTTCGGCGTGTCGAATAGCGGCATTACGATAAACAGAATCCCCAGATAATTTGGAAGCTAAAAAAAGAAGTTCCAAATTCATCATGTTGTCGATAATGACAGGGAATTCATACGTATGTTTACCATCCCAAGAGGAAAAGGTATCCCAAGACTTAATTGCACCAACCTTCGGATTGAAACGTGTCAATAGCGATTTGGCGCTCTGGATTAAAATTGATTTGAATGTAGTATCACCAGTTAACCGATAGGCATTTCCATAACTACAGTTCATCACGAAACCAATATCATGGTGCTGCGTATTATATTGATTTTGGCGTAATGAATTCGTCCATTTTAGTGCAGCGTCCCGCCACTGATCCTCGCCGGTATACTCAAAGACATACCAAAGGCAGCCTGGCCAAAAACCACCCGTCCAGTCCCGGATATCAGTAAAAGTTGTTTTCCCCTTGGGATCTGCCGATCGTGGATACTTACGCAGATCGCTATGATCTTTATACAACAAAGCGTACTGTCGCTGAGCCAAATCAAATCCTTTTTTTACCATATCGCTTGTATCCGCACGTAGAAAAAAAGGATGAAAAAGGCTCAAAAAATAAATAAAGTATAGGCTATATCTAAAAAAAATCATGTTTAGGTTCATTTTATATCCATAAAACTAATCGATCCAACCTGGGTTCTGCACCAGGTTTACGTTCATCTGTATTTCTGAGGTCGGGATAGGCCATACGTTCAAAAAGTCACCCTTATAGCTATAATTCCCAACATTTGTCCCCCAAACCTGCTTACGTCCATTGCCTGCTTGAAACACCTTCTCTTTCCAGGTTCCCCAGCGCAATTCGTCAAAGTAATTGATTCCCTCATTCGGGAACTCAACCCGACGTTCATTACGAATACGCAGGCGTAAGTCTTCCTTCCCACCGACGGCAGTTGAAGCATTAGCATTTAAAAGTGCTACACCTGCACGCTGACGAACTTCGTTAACTTTTGCTATAGCTTCATTTAGTTTGCCCTCTTCATTCAAGGCCTCGGCCCACATCAATAAAATATCAGCATAGCGGAAAATCGGAAAATCGATAGGACCATAATTGCGATCCACAATCTCATTGACTCCTTCAGCGACAAATTTTCGATAGAAATAGAAGAAATTGATCTGTGTATCGCTCTGAATATCGCCGTCTACCTGTGCCTGCCCGCGAAATGGCCAGCGCATAAATTGAAGACTTTCAACATTCGTAAAATTATAGGCACCCCTAAAAGTCGAATAAGGCGTCACGACATTGGCCTGCAAACGGGGATCACGATTTTCATAGGCTTTTTTTATACGCTCCTCATTGCCTTGCGGTAGGTAAAGACTCATCTTTGCACCTCTCAACGTTGCAGCAGCTTTCTCGGCCTCCGTGAGATTGTTGCGCAGAAAAAACACCTCCCTTTCATTTTCGGTTAGACTGCTGTATCCTGGAATAATTTTATCCCATTCAAACTTAGAACCATCGTTATTTTCATAGAGATCGACCAAATGTGGTGAAGGCATGTAATAATTCCAGCCACGCGAATAGACCGAGGGCCAACCACAAAACAATTGCATATTATTTCCATAGCCTGATTCACTCCGATGCTGAATAGAAAAAATCATCTCAGGACACTGTTCATTAGCTTCTTTAAACAAAGCTTTATAATCTCCGAAGAGTGAGTGGCCAGCATCTTTTACTTTTTGAAAATCTGCCGAAGCTTTTGTCCAATCTTTTCGATAAAGATAAACTTTACCCCGTAAGGCATAAGCTGCCGCCTTTGTTGCATGGCCATAATTCGCATTCCCCGCAGGATAACGATCAGGAAAATTAGTTTCTGCGATACAATCGTTCAAATCAGCTAGGATTTGATTCCAGACATCATCTTCCGAACTACGTCCTTTGACGGCTTCGGCTGCAGTAAACGGCTCAAGGTAGATGGGTACCCCTTTGTAAAGCTGATTGAGCCGAAAATAAAAGTAAGCACGTAGAAATTTAGCTTCCGCAATATATTTCGCTTTCTTTTCTGCTGTAGAAGGTGACTTTAGGGGAATATTCTTTAAGGCATCGTTTGCTCGTTGAATACCTTCATATTGAATCTTCCAAACATTCACAAATAATGGATCGCCGGCGGTGATGGTACCTGTCAATAAGGGTTCATCAAAACGTGCCTGCCCAGTATAGGAGAAACGGTCAAACTGATAAAGTTCATAAGGTGAGATCAGTCCGCTATGCCCCATTAAGAGTCGAAAGGAACTATAGATCCCCGCAATCCCTAAATCAGTTAAATTGTCGGTTGTCCACATCGTTGCGGTGGAGACCGATGAATATGGGGAGGTATCCAAAAGATCTTTTTTGCAACCCAATATACTTGTTAGCAATACAATTGCTATTATTTTTTTCATCATTTTCATTGTCATTCGAATTAAAAGGTAAGATTCAAACCCAGTGAATATTGCCGCATTGAAGGGTAATTTGTTGTTGAACCTATCTCAGGATCTAAACCAGGATATTTCGTAAATGTCAGCAAGTTTTCACCCGCTAAATAGATCCGTAATTTTGCAATTGATAGACGGTTTGCCAAGCTTTCTGGAAGCGAATAACCCAATTGTAGGTTACGTAGTTTCACAAAAGAAGCGTTATACAAATAATAATCACTGGTACGTCCATTCTGTGCATCTGTCACTCCTTTTAAGCGTGGATAATAACCAGCTATCCGGTTGTTGGGATCGGAAGGATTTGCGGCATTATAATAGTAATGGTCATTTGCGACCAATGCCGGTACCGATTTTCCCTGCGCAACGATGGATGAATTGAGATAGAGTTCATTCCAGTAATACGACATACCTGAAGAAGCGGACCAAATCATGGATGCATCAAATCCTTTATAGGCCATATTGATACTGAGGCCGTAATTGAATGCTGGAGTTTCTCTTTTGCCCATAAACTTTTGATCATAGACGTTCCCGTAGATACCATCATCGTTCATATCCGAATAGATCAAGTCACCATACCATATCTTGGTAGGGTCTATGCCATCGGCAGGCTGAAATGAATAGCCAGCAGCGACCATAGCCTTCAACCATTCCATATCCTGTTCCGTCCGGATCATACCGTCGCGTGGCCCTCCATTTTTATCGACAGAACCATCCGCTAAAAAATGGCTTCCCGAACCTCGGTATACATTGTACAAGTAAAATTCATTGATTTCGTGCCCTTCTAAAATACGCTGGTTGACACCGTTGGAAACCATACCGATATTGGACTGGTAAACACGATTACCCGCCGCATCCGTTACATAGCCCTCCGACAATGCTCCTTTATATTTTTCCACCCGATTGGTATTGTAGGCAAAGTTGGCCGAAATTCCATAGTTAAAACCGTTGATTTTATTTTGGTATCCCAGCGTCAATTCAATCCCCCGCTTGCTAACTTCGGCAATATTCATGGTTGCTGCAGTAGCAGTTCCAGTTGTCGCCGGAATGGTCGGAACATATAAGATTCCATCGGTATAAGCACGGTAGGCATCAAATTCGACCGTTAATTTATTTTTCAATGCCGTGGCTGTAAAACCTACATTTGTTGTTGTGGTCGTTTCCCAGTGTAAAAGATCGTTTCCTAGTTTAGTCTGTGCCAAACCACGAACAGCCTGATTATTGAATGAATAGTTTACCGTACCATACGAGGGAAGATGATCGTAATTACCCGGAGAGGCATTATTTCCGGTTTTCCCCCACGAGGCCCTTATTCGCAAGTCATTCACAAAAGCTTTGAGTGGACTCATAAAAGATTCTTCCGAAATACGCCATCCCGCAGAGAATGCCGGAAAGAGCCCCCAGCGTTTGGCGGTTCCAAATCGAGATGATCCATCGTACCGTACCACCGCTTCCGCAAGGTATTTATTAGCGTAAGCATAATTTGCACGACCAAAAAAGGACCGCAAACCGTAGTCAAGCTCATCACCGGTAATGGAACTCATTGTCGTCGCCGAATTAAATGTTGTCAGGTCTGGATGCACAAGCCCAAGTTTGGCCGCTCCGATATTATATTGGTTAAAATACTGTTCATTATACCCCAAGATGCCGCCCACATCGTGTTTACCAAAAGATCCTGAATAACGCAATACATTATCAACGATCACATTGTAGCTCTTGGTTAACCCATACTGGGTGGTTATTTGTCCCGCAGACAGCGCCGCAGTACTTAATTTGTTGGTTGCAAAATTCCATTTCTCATAAGGCACCTGATGCGAATTCGTTTCGGTATAGGCATGGTTATAATTTACCCTGGATTCAAACTCCAAGCCTTTCATGAGATTTAACTTCGCAAATATTGTGGTATTGAATCGATTGACCTGGTTCTTTCCACCCATCCCATTTAGAAAAGCCAGGGCATTGTTTGCAGTAGCCGATTCTTCGGCCGCAGCCGGGAAACCATAGACCCCGTTGTAGAAAGGATAAACTCCTGGCACGGTTTGGGTCAGGTAAGAATATGCTGTGACCACATCGGCGACACTCAAATTCTGCATATCGCCAAAGGTCTGGGTACCCACAGTTAAAAACTTGGCAACTTTAGACTGTAAGTTAATACGCAGACGTATCTTGTCTGCTCCAGTTTCGGGCATCGTCCCCGGATTGTTGAAATAGCCCACTGAAAAGAGGTATTGCGTTTGCTCACTGCCACCATTTAGAGAAAGATTGTGATTTTGTAAAAGTTTGCGTTGTCCAAAAAGCACATCGCCCCAATTGGTATTTGGATAAGCGACTTCATTGGGAATACCAAATTCTGTTAACCCTGTTGGATTTTTCTTCGCTTCTTCCCAGAGGTTGATTGTTGCATCGGTATAAACAGCCGCTTGCCCTAAATTTTTGAAGCCTTCATTAACAAGGCGCATATGTTGTGCGTAATCGGTAATAAATTCGGGTACATTATTGGGGCGCAACAGCGAAACCATGCCCGTATAAGACACATTATTTTTTCCCTTGGCTCCCTTTTTTGTCGTAATTAAGATAACGCCATTCGACCCCAAGGATCCATAGATCGCTGCTGTTGCCGCATCTTTTAAAATCGAAATTGACTCCACATCATTGGGATTAACGGCATCCATAGATCCGACAATACCATCGATCACAACCAAGGGAGACGTATTGTTTAAAGTTCCTTTTCCACGAATCAGTATACTAGCACCGTCTGCACCTGGTTTTCCGGTTGCGGCCTGTACGTTAACGCCCGCCGCGAGTCCAGCCAATGAAGAGCTAAGTGTGGAGGTTGACCTATTCTCTACCGAACTGCCGTTCACGGTTGATACGGCACCAATTACATTTGCGCGTTTCTGGCTTCCATACCCTACGACGACCACCTCATCCAGACCACTTACCTCCTCCTGAAGTACAATGGTTAATTCATCATTTCCAGTGACACTTTTTTCCAAACGTTGATAGCCTATGTTTGAAAATACCAAAGTGCCATTTGCCGCCGGTAACTGAATTGTAAACCTGCCATCCTGGTCCGTGACCGTAGAAATATTAGCTCCCTTCACTGTAATGGTGGTTCCTACCAGGGCTTGTCCTTTGCCATTAACGACTTTACCAGCAATGCTCCGCTGCTGGACTTCTTTGCGTTCGGTATTTGGCAGATTTCTCTTGGGTTTTATCACGATCACCTCATCTTTTTTGATCCACTCCAGATCCAAAGGTGCTACGATAGCATTTAATGCATCTTCCAATTTGGCATGCTGTATATTGACTGACAAACGTGCCTGAGCCAATGACTTGCCGGTTAAGAAAAAATTAACACCACTCTGTTTTTGGATATCGCGCATCACCTGATTTAAGGTAACATGCTTTGCGGTTAAGTTTATGGTCTGCGCATTTCCCTCTGCAAACAGCTGCATCGCGGTCAGTAAAGAAATGAGTACGATCAATTTCATAATCAGTATACTTCGTAAAGTTAAACTCCACGGGTGTAGCCTAACAAATGGATAAAAAATCATATGTTTGTACGGTTTGTATGTTATTTATAAATGGTTATCAAAAATTTGCCTTTGGGCAACACTTGTAAGTATATGCATCCAATTCAAGGCAGTGCCCCCCAGCACTGCCCTTTTTGTTTTGCTTATACCCTTTTCCGGATTAAGTGGAATCCATGATCATTTCTTTTTTCATCTTTATTTAGGGTTTTAATTACAACGGTCTAACATATAGGATATTCTTTTCATCGCTTTTGCTCAGCTCAAAACGCAACCCACCTTCTTCCAATACGTCAAGTACGTCGCGGAGCGGCTTGCTTCGTTTTATACGACCATAGAAATGTGTTTGCGGTACCTCGCCTTTATACTTCACTTCGACATTATACCAGCGACCAATCTGCTGCAGTGCATCCGAAAGCGGTGTTTCGTCAAAATAAAACAAACCTTCTTTCCAAGCGGTAAAGGGTGCTGTATCCACATTTGCGAGCTGTATTTTTCCGTTATTGGTATTGGTCGATTGCTGGCCTGGCAGCAGGTATATCGCTTCTGAATATCGTTTATCGTTCGATAATTTAACCTTCCCATTGACTAAAGTCGTTTTAATCGCTGTATTATCGGGATAAGCATTGACGTTAAAGGCAGTCCCGAGCACCTCAATTTCCTGTCCTTTACTCAGCACTTTGAAAGGTCGTGCGCTATCTTTCGTCACTTCAAAAAAGGCCTCGCCTTCCAAACGAACTCTTCGTTCATTTTTGGCAAAGCTCATCGGATATTTTAGCGAAGAGCCCGCATTGAGCCATACTTTTGTGCCATCGGGTAAAGTAACCTGGTATATCCCCCCTAGCGGAGTGGCTAACTCCAATACAACCTTACTTGGATCTGCCGCCATCCCCTGTTTATCTAATGCCGCAGCAGCGATAGACTTTCCATTTTCGTAGGTAATACTTTCTCCCATCACAATTCCCGATGCCTGTTTATCGAGTTCTAAAAGTGTGCCGTTCGCTAAACGAAGGGTAGCACTGTTTCCACCAGGCTTTACAACAACACCCGTTGTGTCTTGCATCCTCACGAGGTTAATGTCTGCCTGAACAGGACTGGTCTGTTGCTGCCATAATAGCATTGTAAAAATAAAGAGCAACAGGCAAGCCGCCGCAGCCCAATAGGGCCAAACGATTGAAAACTTAGGTTTATCGCGCTCCTCTGTGCCTTGCTGAATTTGCTTTTTGATATTTCCGAGCACTATTTTTTGCCTGGATTCACTCATTTTCCCTGCAGCAGAAGGCTGAAGCAAACTAGCGACTATAGCCTGATCGATGGCATCCTGATCCCCGATGTCGGTAGCAGAAAGCGCATGCTGTAGCCATTCGATCTCCTCAAGCGAACAGTTCCCTTCTTTATATTTTTGAAGTAATTGGTCTATTTTAGATTTATTGGTCTCCACTGAGCTGTATTTTTAATAGTAAATACACACTTCGTAGCATAAAGGTCTGCTCCGGAAAAAAAAATAATTTGCAGCATGTAGAAAATTAATTTGCAGCATGTAGAAGCAGAATCATTAGTAGGGCCGAGAAGCCATTGTCCTGCAATGCACCATGTCGGATAAATTTATTTGCTTTAACAATATGGTCACGAACAGTAGCAATAGAAATATCCATTTCTTCGGCAATCTCCTTATAGCTTTTACCTTCAAGCTTAGATAACCTAAATATTTTTTGGCGTTGTTTGGGCAATCTGCTCAACAAGTCTTCTACCAGGACCATGGCCTCCTTGGAATCGAGCACCTTATCAATGGTATTTTCAGATTCCAATGCGCCATAGGCGAGCTGGACTTCAGATTCCATCTCCAATTTCAGGCGTCGTTTGAAATTAAATGTGATGTTACGCGAACAGGTAAAAAGAAATGCTGCAAAAGATTGTTCAGGATCTATTTTTGACCTATTTTCCCAGATACGCAGAAAAACATCCTGAAGTAAATCTTCGGCACTAGTTTCATTTTTCAGAAACTTAAGGATATTGGCATAGATAATCTGGCTATAACGATGGTACAAGATATCAAAAGCCTGCATATCTCCATGATGGAGTTGGCACAAGAGTTCCTTCTCAGGCAGATTTTGATTGATGTCCATAATTGATTATTCTAGCCATGAAGTTAATTACTTCGCTGCAATAATTCAAATGAAATTTCTGAACACCAGTAAACTTATGTTATTTTTTTCTTAATTTGCAGTAGCTAATCCCCCCATAGCGATCAAACCAATCGATAAACGTATCCATTTAGAACCATGCAAAATTTCATATATCTATTTTTTGGCTTACAGGCCCAAACCACTCAATTTTTAAAAATAGGATTGACCTTGTTTATAGTCTGCCTATTTATTTGGCCTTCACATAGTCATGCACAATCCTTAATGCACCCAATTACCCAGGTCAATTATGTAAAATCACAAATCAACAAAAAATCCGAACCTGTATATACTGCATACACGCAGTTGATTAGGCTGGCCGATTCTCTTTTATTGACTGACCATCATGCTGTTGAAGATTTTAGTGTACCCGGCTTTTACAGCGATAAAGAAGGCCAACGTGCTATGGCAAAAAAGCTCCATGCGGATGCTTTTGCTGCCTATTGTACGGCCTTGGCCTATACCTTAAACGGGGAGCAAAAATATGCATCCAAGGCCTTATATTTCATTAACTCCTGGGCCACAATCAATAAAAAATACAGTCAGTTTGACGGACCAGTTGTGCTTTCTTATGCGGGAGCCGGATTGATGATTGCTGCCGAATTACTTAAAAACGATCCCCTTTGGGCGAAGAAAGATCGTGATCATTTTAAGGTCTGGACCATCGATGTCTTTCAAAAAGCGACACATTTCTTACGCGAAAAATCCAATAATATTGCGGATTGGGCGAGGTTTGCGAATCTACTTTCGGCAAACTTTCTTGATGACCAAAAAGAGCTTTCTTTTACAATAGCCTTAATCAAGGCTGATCTCTTTGAAAAGATCGCAGCTGACGGTCATCTTATTGAGGAAGTAAAACGGGGTGAGAAAGGTTTATGGTACACCTACTTTTCATTAGCACCATTGACAGCCTCCATGTGGTGCATACACAATGCCACCGGAGAAAACCTATTTACCGCCACGAAGGACGGAAAATCGGTCACGCAGGCCCTTGACTATTTATATTATTACAATCAACATCCAACTGAATGGCCTTGGTTTAAAAATCCGGACGTTGACATCCTGGACCGGACAGCAGGAGTTTGGCCCTCCAATCTCTTTGCGGCCATGAAGGATATTTATCATACATCGAAATTTGATCCTTATCTTTCAATGTACCGTCCAATAGTTTACAAAAAAAATCATTTTGCGTGGACTTTCCCCACACTAATGCCAGCACACTTGCACCTCGAAAATAAGACCAAGTAGCGAAGTATAAAGCGATCCTTGTCTTATCAAGGATCGCTTTAATGGCAAAAATCCAGCTCTTATCTCTTAAATGCAGAAATACCGATTTCCTGAAACTCCAACTTTTTATCTCCCACGATACGCAGCTTGGTTATCGGCTTGTTCGGAAAAAATAAACTGGTCATTACCGTTAGCCCCTCGTCTGCAAAAAGTTCCACAGAGCTCACATCAACATACAAACTGAAAGAAAGTGCTCCCTTATTTAGCAACCGTTGTGCCAAAGCCGTCTTTGGAAATTCTCCATTAAAAGACACTTCACCGGACTTAGAACGATCGATATAATAGGCATTTTGATCTTCACGATAACCAATAACCAATTCGTCGCCATATTCATTCGATAAGATGACTTTAAAAGCCTGCCGTTTCAAATCTTTAAGGTCCAAACGGTACGCTTGTGGGAGATGTTGCTCGAACGAAACTTCCTTCGTTCCACCGCCATGGTATTTTTTTAGCGGACGAAATGCGGTTTCAATTTCTTTGGGCACAGTACTCGCAACGTAGAATGACTGTCCAACTTTTCCTAAAGTTAAAACACGAGGTATGGTTGAGGAAGAACGCCATTTTGTGGTAGGAACCACATTGGCATATTGCCAGTTGCTCATCCAGCCAATCATCAGGTGCCTATCCCCTAGGTTACTCCAGGTTACGCCAGCATAGTTATCGGGTCCCCAATCCAACCACTTTATTTTAGTATCCGTTGTTCGGAACTGATGCCCATCAAAGTCACCCACAAAATATTGTGTCACCGAGCCACCGTTGGGTCCACCTGGATTGATGCTCACCAGCAAAACCCATTTTGTAGCTCCTTTGTAATCCATGGGGATAAGATCAGGGCATTCCCAGACACCGCCATGGGCACCCACCTCTTTGCCAAACTCACTTTCCTTCTGCCATGTTTTCAAATCTTTGGAAGAATAGAAAGTAATACAATCTTTTGTAGCCAAGGTCATAATCCAACGCTGGCTATGCACATGCCACATCACCTTTGGATCTCTGAAATCCCATATACCAGGGTTTGGCAATACCGGATTGCCTTTATACTTTGTCCAGGTAAGGCCCTTGTCCAAACTATAAGCCAAACTTTGATTTTGATGCAATCCTGTTTTTCGATCCTCTTCCTGATGATTGTGATGGGTAAAAATGGCGACCATAGCACCTTTTCCAAAACCTGCCGTGTTATCTTTATCGATTACAGCACTTCCAGAGAAAATAGTCCCCAAACTATCGGGGTACAATGCGATCTTCTGCTCGTCCCAATGGATTAAATCTTTACTGATCGCATGGCCCCAATGCATAGGCCCCCAAACGGGTTTTTCGGGATTATGCTGAAAAAAAAGATGATAATTACCGTTCAGATAAACCAGTCCATTGGGATCGTTCATCCAGCCCTGCTGTGGGGTAAAATGGTAAAGTGGGCGATACTTCTCTTCGGGATCCCCTTGTTTATGCTGTCCCGTCTGTGCCAGACTTGTACCAAAAACACCTAGCAGGAGCATTAAAACACCGTATTTCTTTAATCTTATCATTTTTCTTTTGTTTACATTTCTAATTAGGTTATTGTTCGCTTCAATAGGCAAATATCGTCTCAATTGTCAGGAAGATTTTTCGATTTTCAACCCATTCACTTTTACTGTTCCTTGATCCGCGAAAATAGTCCAAGGGTTTTGATCCATTTTATAGATCCGGTTGGTAAAAGCAACACGATCATTCACATATACGATACCAATCGATTTTTCAATAATAATTTTCACGTTAAAAATCCGGTTGGTCGGTACTGTAAGTGGCGTAAAATTGAGTTCTGTTTTGTTTCCGCCGCCATCGCGTGCCTCCTTGTTCATAAACAGTGCCGGCATATTCCAACGATTGGATGAAGTCAGATCAAAAGCAATGCTATACACTTCGGTCGGATCATCACATGCGCCAAATGAAAAACCAAATTTGCTGGATTGGGAAGCATCAATGGTCATGGTCACTTTCACGGATGAAGTGTTCCGGTTAAATTGTGCATAACTTCTTCCGCCCGATTGCGCTGTCAAACTATAGGTTTTATTCGATTCGGAAACTTGACCAACATCGCTCAGTTTTTCAAAGGCGACTTCCTTATTGAATTTACTGTTTAGGGCTTCCGGAATTTTAGGATATAAACGCCCTGAAGCTCCCTGAACCAACTGGTGTGAAATTAAATTTCCAGACCAGGGCAGTTCGTTGTTATTATTTACTGTTTGCCCGGTTGAACACCATCCCGAAAGATAACGTGTCGTACCGTCGCTAGCCGTTTTGCCCGCATAGAGATAGCGGCCGTCGAAGGTTTCATGATGTCCTTCGCTATCCCGACAGATCGTCCAGGGGCCATCCGGGGAATCCGCAACACGATAAAATGTCTTGCGATGTTCATCCCGGTTGATCCGCGAAAACAAGAGATACCATTTATTGCCCATTTTAAATAGGTCCGGGCATTCCAATAGTTCTGCATCTGTTTCGATTCCATATTTCTCCACTGTCCCTGTGGTCGCAACGAGCGGTTCAATCATAGACCAACTGCTTAAATCTGTCGACTGATAACGTGCCAGCGTTCCTTTTCCGTCTTTTCGTGTCGTGACTAACATGACGTAGGCATTGCGGCCTTCATCCCAATAAACCTGTGGATCACGAAAATTATTTTGATCATAGCCCGCTGCAGCCTGCAGCGCCATTGCTGGTTGCTTTGTCCAATTCATTAAATCAGTTGACGTAGCCAACATAATCTTTTCCGCAGGCGTAAAAACATTGTTATGCCCCGTATAGAAACAGTAATACAATGTTCCTTTTTTAATAAAACTTCCTGTTCCGATCCATTCATCCTGACTCCCCACAGCACCCGACGACAAGACTTCGGTATAGCCCTCAAATGTTCCATAGTCACTTGTCCGCGTACTATAAATCGGATGCCTGTTGGCATTTTCATACAGATAAAACAAGTAGAACTTGTTATCGTTGGCATTGTAGTAAGGCATGGGATCGCCCACAAACCCCTGCTGGGGTCTGTAGAACCTTTGATAGGGGCCCGCCTCCTGCCCCGAAATACAAGCCGTAGAACTATCCACAGGCAGTATTTCCATGGGCCTATCCAGCCCTGTCGAACTCTCGTCCCCATTCTTGCAACTTGTCAACAAGCTTAGCAAGAATACTGTCGGAAGCAAATATATCTTTGGTCTCATGATCTAAATCTTTCTATTAATCCCTGATTAGCTATCATTTTTGCTTTTATAATAACTTGTTTTGTTTGTATTCGATTACTCTTTAGGTAATGCCTTCAATTCGTCCCAGTACATCCGTTGGGTAGGAAATGCCACGGGCTGTCCATTAGGATGCTCATGTGGCATTACCAGTATATTGTTAATGATAGCCTTTCTTCCGGCAGGAATCTGAAAAACCAATTCTTGCCACTCACCGACATGATCTTTCGAATAATTGGCACGCAACCAATCTTTATTCTGTTCGCCATCCGATTGAATTTCCAATTGCACATCACCAGCTACATCTTTCAATACCATCATCGAGAAACGCCCGTATTCTGCCGGATTGATCGTCACTTTATTTGCATTCCAGAGCGCTCCACCGTGCCAGCCTTCACCAGTTTTATTGTCCCGTACAAAAGACGCACAGAAGGGTGTTGCATTAATTCCAGTGGTTTTCGGATTGGGATAAGGTGAATCTACCGTAGTCACCCCTAACCCGTCGAAATGTGGAACGCTGGTTTCACCATTATAAATCATAAAAATTTGTTTGGGTTCTGTACCCAATAGGGCAGTTACCGTGTATTGGAAAGTTTGCCCCATATACGCAAGGCTGTATTTTATGGGAGAACTTAAATCTACGGGCCCACTCTGATTGGGCGTTATGCTTGCTCCGGCTGTAAATTCTAACGCAGGTGATAGGTTCTTTAGGTCTGTCCCCAGGGGTAGGTAAATTTTAATGCTTTTATTTTTCTGATCAATGATCCCTGATTTTTCTCCGATGCGGAATGCCGTTATTTCTGCTTTGATTTCTTTGACGGTTACTTGGTAGGTATTAAATAGATTACCATTAAAAACGCGGTAAGTAATCGGTGTTGTGCCAGAAAATGAAAAATTCTGGGCGATGCCTGAAGCTGGAGCAACCTTTGCATTGCTGGGCAATTCAATTGTCGGAGCCACCGCCGAAAGATCTGTACCTTCAGGAACCATGACAAGAATGGTACCTTTTGCCTGATCTACTTTCCCAATGGTATTGCCGACCTTGAAAGAAAGTATATCTACATCTGCACTCAAATTGAGTGTACTCTCAGCATCACGCTTGCAGGCCGCGAAAAGCCCGATAAGTAGGATAGTAACCCCTACTTTTATATAATTGTTTAATGTGTTCATTGGAATAATTGGTTATACTAATCGTTCAACAATAAATGCCTATTTAATAGCCTGGATTTTGTTTGTACAGATACTTACTTAATCTGATCTGTGCTTCGGGAATCGGTAGATATTCATTCCTATCTGCTGTAAAATGTGCCGAGGAATAATAAGATCGACGTGACTTTTCTACATCATAATAGGCATTCATGGCCTGGTCTGCAATTCCCCAACGTACCAGATCAAAGAATCTTCCATTTTCCATCGCAAGCTCCAAACGTCTTTCCCAACGTAACGCCTTCCGGGCATTTTCTTCGGTCCATACAATATTATCTCCATTTTTGTACGTTTCGATCAGCGTTTTATCATTTGCATATCCCGTAAGTGAGGTGCTATTTTTTGCGCGCCTACGCACTTGATTGATCAATGGCAGTGCTTCAATCGAACGATGCAGCTCGATAAGCGCCTCTGCCCGCATCAACAGCACATCGGCAAAGCGCAATACAATTCGATTCTTTGTATTCGCATAGAAGGGTACCATGGGGACAAAACAATCACAGTCGGGATCAACATTTTCTTTTAACGAGGCGTAAACAGCATACTCCGCCGGATTACGATTCCAGCTTTCTTCGTATGTTCTTTTGCTACTATACTTGTACGGTAAGCCCGGAATTGCAACTGTATGGAATAACCTCGGGTCGTACTTCTCGGAGGTATTAAAGCTATTCAACGCATTATAATTATCCAGTGGTAGACCTTTACCCGTTGTGCGAAACGCATTGACAAGGCTTTGACTCGGTTTATTGAAATCACAACAGCCCAGCCCCATAGGTACAGATAGTACATCAGAAAAGTTAACACGCCCAAATTTTGTCCCGTCATCTTTTGAAAACTGAACTGAAAAGAGCGCTTCTGTCCCATTTTCATACTTGCCCGGCAAGAAGTTAAATGCAAAGTCGGTTTCCAGCGTATGGTTCGATGAAAGCACAATATCCGTATTTTGTACAACCTTTTCCAAATCTCCCGCATCGATACCCGTCACCATATTACGTTCGGCATTGTCTTGACGGTATCCCTTATACAGGTAGGCTTTGGCGAGATAAGCCGCAGCGGCGATACGATTGGCCCGACCGACCTCCGTTTGCACAGCAGGAAGATGATCTACCGCATACTGAAAATCCGCTACAATCTTTTGCCATAATGCATCGTTGCTTAGGGCTCTATTCGATACGGTTTCATAGCTGTCTACTGGTACATTTTCATCGATATAAGGCACATATTTGAAAAGGATCTTGAGCATAAAGTAAAAATGCCCCCGAAGAAAGCGTGCTTCACCCAGTTTTTCTTCCTTCCCATCGAAATTATCCATTTCCTGTATGGTCTTGATTGTTGTATTGGCACGCGAAATTGCAACGTACAATTGAAACCACAATTTATCCAACTCCGCGAAATTGGTTGTAATGTTATTTGAGACCTCAAGAAAATGAAAGGTCTGGATATCCTGTGGTCCCGATCCGCCTTTATATGCATCGTCCGACCGAACCGTACCATAGGGCCATAAGCTAAAAGGGACATCATAATGATCATTGCCCAAAGCGGCATAGGTCGCTGTCAATAATCGTTCTGGCTCCTTAACCTGATCGGAGCTCAGCACACCATTGGGTGTTTGATCCAAAAATTTGGTACATCCTGGAAGTAGTCCAGCAAGAACCATAAGTATCGCTATTTTAGTGGTTATTTTTTTCATCCGTATAAATTATTTATAAGTGTATAGCCCTATTTCTCCCCTTTTTAAAATCCAATATTTACCCCAGCTGTCCAGGTCGTTGGAATTGGATACCCCCAACCTACATTTTCAGGATCTACACCTGTAAAATTCTTTGACTTAACGGTAAATAGGTTCTGACCTGTGACATAGATCCTTAGCCGGCTCATACGCAGGCGTGAGGCTGTTGCTGTTGGCAAGGTATAGCCCAGAGACAGATTCCGGAGTTTCATATAAGATCCATTCTCGATAAAGTAATTTGACAGGCGGCCCTCGTCATTGTTGTTTGTCGTTTGTAAGGCCGGAATCGTGGACGTTGGATTTTGTGGTGTCCATGCATTCAGCAACCGCAGGCCTTTGTTGGAATTGACGTCATCCACACTCCAGAAGTCTGTTTGTTTTTTCAGCCAGTTTTCGACATCTATCCCCTGTACCCCCTGAAAGTATGCCGACAGGTCAAACCCTTTATATTTCAGCACAATATTGAGACTATAGGAAAAATCAGGATGTGGACTACCGATCCAGGTACGGTCCATATCCGTAATCTGCTTGTCCGCATCATAGACGTTGACGTAACGTAAACGCCCTATCCCCTTACCGGTCTGATTGACGTGCGCATCCACTTCGTCCTGATTCTGAAAAATACCGTCGGTGACATAGCCATAGAATGATCCCAGCGGCCGGCCGATAATATTATCTCCCTGACGACCTCCATAGGAGTTTTCTACCGCTTCGGGCAAATGTGTCACCTTGTTTTTATAGGTAGAGAACACAGCCATCACATCATAATCCAGTCCAAACGATGTTTTATTGCGATATCCAGCCGATAGGTCCAAACCTTTATTTTCCATGGAGGCACCATTCGCCCAACGGTAACCGCCCTCTCCAACCACACCGATATAGGCTGGATTGATCAACATATCTTTGGTTGCTTTGACATACCAGTCAATCGAACCATAGAGACTTTGATTAAACAATGAAAAGTCTAAGCCTATATTCGTCTGCGTTGTGGTTTCCCATTTCAGGTCATTGTTTTCTGTTTGGATTTTGCGATATCCCGACGGTAATTTTCCCGTTCCTGCGCCTGAGAGATCGTATGCTGTGCCATCCACGATGTTCCATGTCGGATCAGCAACACCATATTCGGGAACGAAAAGCGCATAGGTAGCCAGATTACCTATACCTTGGTTACCTGTCTGCCCCCATCCAACACGCAGCTTGAGGTCCGAAATATAGTTTTTCGTACTTGCCATAAAACGCTCGGACGAAATCCGCCACCCCGCTGTTACCGCCGGGAAAGTTGCAAAGCGGTTATTTTTACCGAAGCGGGAAGAACCATCGTGCCGCACGGTGAAGGAAGCTAGATAGCGGTCATCATAGGAATAATTGGCCTTTCCAAAATAGGATAACAACGAGAATCCCGTAGAGCCACCGCCTACTGCCGCTGTGCCCGTACTCACACCTGGCCACATATACTCAGGTGTCTCTATGGCAAAGGCGCTATCTCCGGCAGTATAGGCATTAAAATTGATATCATTCTGACGGTTCATTTCCATACCGGCAAGCACATCTAAGGTATGTTTATCAATCTGTTTCCGATATGTCGCCGTATTGGACCAAGTCCACTTCATTCCATGGGACTGTTCCATATTAACCCCACTCCGGCTGCTATTCATAAATCCCGAACGATAGGATACTTCCAAATTACGTTTGTAAAAATTACTATAGTCCAAACCGTAACTGGTGCGGACATGCAGACCTTTTATAAGCTGTAGATCCGCATAGGCATTTCCAAACAACCGCCAATAATTATATTTATTGTTCCGGTTATCATAAAGTACACGCATGGGATTATGGCGGTCGTTCATTCCCAATGCTGGTCCACCCCATCCTATTCCATCTACTGTATGGACAGGAATAATGGGCAATGCTTTTAACGAAAGGTCAAGCACATCGCCCGGTACCTGCACTTCACCGGTATTGTTTACCGTAAAATTCTCGCCCACCACCAAGCGTCCATCAAACAATTTATAATCGGCATTCATCCGGGCAGATATCCGCTGGAAATCCGTGTAACGGAGTGTCCCATTGTTGTGCAAATAACCTAAGGAGAAAAAGGAACTGGATTTTTCTGTCCCGGAGCTTAATGTCGCATTGTAAGATTGTTGCAATCCCGGTTTTGAAACTTCCTTAAACCAATCGGTATCGGAAGCGTACATGGTATGTTCACGGTCGATATACTTGGAAACAAAAACAGTATTGAGCTGAGGTACGCCATTTGCGTCGTTATTCCATTCAAACTGATAACCAATATTATTTCCGTTGGGGTTTCCGCCATTATTGATGGTGGCCTGCCACAATGCACGACCATATTGTTGGGCATCCAGCACTTTCATTCGATTATTAAAATGCGTACTGGTGGCATAGGCGTCTACTGTAAGTTTAGGGGCACCCATCTTTCCTTTTTTTGTCGTGATGACAATAACACCATTCGCTGCGCGCGAGCCATAGATACTCGCCGAAGAAGCGTCCTTTAAAACCTGAATACTTTCGATATCATTCGAATTGAGTTCATGCATTCCTCCCTGTGTGGGGGTTCCATCAATGACATACAAGGGATCCTGACTACTGTTGATGGAACTGATTCCGCGCATACGCACTGTTGCCGCTCCACTCGGACTACCATCCGAAGTTACTGTCATACCAGCTACCCGTCCTTGCAGCGCTTTCATCGGGTTATTTTCCGGAGCCTTCATCATCTCAGCAACATTAACAACACTCACAGCACCCGTCAAATCCTTCTTCCGTTCTGTTTGATATCCCGTAACGACCACTTCATCGAGCCCCTTTTCGGTAGGCGCAAGCTGAATATCGAGGAACTTTCTTCCTGCCACAGCAATCGTCTGGGAGGCATAGCCGACATAGCTTATTTCCAATGTACCCTGATTGCCCGAAGTCTGAAGGACAAATTCTCCCTTTTCATTTGTCTTGGTGGCTATTGTGGTTCCCTTCACCACTAAAGATGCCCCTACTATAGGTGCTGCTGTCCCACTATCCGTAATTCTTCCCCGGATTTCAGTCTGTTGCGCAAATGCGACAACAGAAAAAAGTGCCAAAGACGGGAGCAGCATTGCTTTCTGTCTTGTAAACATAATTGGTTATAAGTAAATGGTTAATGATTTAGATTGATTATTTGATTATGATAGCGGGTAAACTGCTTCGTAAAGAAGCAGTTTACCTACTGTTGCTTCTGAGCTCCATTGAAGATCGGATGCAACCATTGGAATCGATTGATGACCTCATCGTTATATTCAGGACAAGCCCCCCGGCTCTGTGTCACAAATCCACTTAAGGTGGCCGCAAATTCCAGTACTTCCTCCAGCTGAACACCTTCCTGCATCTGAAACCTTTTGGTCAGGAAAGCCGCCAAAAAAGAATCACCACTTCCGATGGTATCTTCTACCTGAACTTTCAAGGCTGGAAAATGATAACTGATATTGTCTTTTTTATAATGATATACCGCACCATCTGCACCATAGGTTACAATTGCCTCCTGAATTGCAAAACGCTCCATGATCAAGTCCACACGCTGCTGATCGGTATAGGCATCCGTTGCGCCATTCCAGTCGGAAATAACATGCAGTTCCTCGGCATTCATTTTCACAAAATCAGCGTATCCCAACAGTTTATGTATTTTTTCCGGACCAAAATAAGGTGTACGCAGGTTGACATCCATCACCCGGAAGCGGGCTTTTTCCAGCAGTAATAGCAAGCTTTGAAAACTTACTTCATCCCGACAGGCTAGACTACCATACACCAAAAAATCCACCGCTGCAACTGCCTCAAGAACAACATTGTCCACCGCTATTCTATCCCAAGCTACAGGATAAACGATATCGTAATGCACGTCGCGTTTTGCATCGATCGAAACCTCTACTGTTGAAGTTGGTAACAGGTCATCGTATTGGAAGAAATCGGTCGGGATACCCAGATCTTCACATACGTTACGCAACTCGTAACCATTATCGTCACGCCCTATGCGCGTTAGCATACGCGTCGTAACCCCCAATTTATTGAGGTGATAAGCCACATTCAAAGGCGCACCGCCTAATTTTTTACCTGTAGGAAGATTGTCCCAAAGAACCTCGCCAAAACAAATACCCTGTATTGATTTATCTCCGTTTTTCATATTTTCTCCTTTTTATACGAAGCTTCGGCCGAGCGCCAAAAACCAAGTAACAAATTGATTATTATATTTCCCTTTAAATTCAATGTTGACAATAGATACACACAACATGTTATCACATTGTCTTTGATTAAATAACTTTCGATAGGCGCCAGTCGCGTCATGGCTACTTCGACACCTATTAGCGTAGTCCAGCTAAAGACTAATGTAGATTGATGGTATGCCCAAGATCTTCCAATGATTTCCCTTTTGTCTCCGGCATAAACTTAAGCACATAAACAAGCTGCAGCACCATAAATAGGGCAAAGATCAAGAAGGTACCCCCGCCACCGAGCATTTCTGTCAAGGCTGGGAAACAAAAGGTGATAATCGCCGCCATCACCCAATGTGTCAAGCTACCAAATGTCTGCCCTTTGGCACGTACGTCGTTCGGAAAAATTTCCGAAATAAATACCCAAATCACCGCACCTTGCGAGAATGCGAAAAAGGCAATGAAACTCATCAGATAGATTGTGATCGCAAAACCCGTCGTTTGGTTGGTATAAAAAGCATGTGAAACGAGTGCCAATGAAACAATCAGCCCGATCGAGCCCACCAACATTAATTTTCTTCTGCCCACCTTATCGATGAAATTGATCGCCAGCAACGTAAAAATAAAATTGACAACCCCTATACCAACTGTCGAAAGCAATGAACTCTGTGAGCCTAAACCAGCCATTTCAAATACGCGGGGCGCATAATATATAATCGCGTTGATACCTGAAACTTGATTGAACAGCGCAAAACAAAAGGCCAATAAAATAGGTTTGGCATTTTCGCGAACGAAGAGTTTGCCTTCTCCTGCGGAATTGTTTTTGGACTCCTGAATTTTTGAAATCTCCAGCTCGTAACCATCCGAATTAATTTTTTTCATAATCCGCGTTGCCTCGGCCAAATTCCCTCGGTGCAGCAGCAACCATCTCGGACTTTCCGGGATGAGGAAGATCAAACAGAAGAATAACAACGACGGAAAGCACTGCACCCCCAGCATCCAGCGCCAGGACTCTTCGCCAACCTGACCGATAAAATAGTTGGACAAATAGGCTATCAAAATACCTAATACAACGTTGAATTGAAAAAGCCCTACCAACTTACCTCGCGATGCTGCCGGGGAGATTTCTGATATATAGATTGGTGCCGTTACCGAAGAGACGCCAACTCCTATGCCACCCAAAAAGCGGAATAAAATAAATATCGTCCAGTCATTCGCCAGTGCACTACCAATCGCTGAAATAAAGTAAAGGGCTGCAACAGCAAATAAGGTATTTTTACGGCCTAATTTATCGGAAGGCAGTGCACCTAATGCTGCGCCGACAACTGTCCCTATCAAGGCGATGGCCATTGTCAGTCCATGCTGAAACTCACTTAAATGCCAGTGCTCCTGAACCGCCTTTTCTGCTCCCGAAATAACCGCTGTATCAAATCCAAATAAAAATCCGCCTAAAGCCACTACAAAGGACCAAGCTAATACCGTGTTTTTGTTCATGTGATGATCTATAATTGATTAATCCAAATTTAACACGTGCTTCATCTTAACTTAAATTTGGACTTCGCAAAAACATTTATTTATGTAACATTTTTTTAAAAACACTAAAACACTAAAAATCTAACACTTACATTCACTTTACTTTTCAAAACTTTCACTTTTTAAACATAAAATTTAGAAAATGATACATTTTTGAAGGTTCCTATTTTAGTGTAAAATATACACTAACACAACCACTGTTACCCCAAAAAATCTAAATAATGTATATTCGGATATTTAAGGGGAAAAATCATGGGAAAATATTTCATTTTTAGTGGCATATTGACCTTGCTTCTTTTTTGTGGATGTCAACCAATGGTCCGGAAGAAAAAGCAGGTCATCGCTTTTTCGCAGTGTATCGGAAACGATGCCTGGCGACAAACGATGCTCGAGGAAATGAAAAGGGAACTTTCCTTCAATCCCGATATTGACTTTCTTTATCGCGACGCACATGGCGACAATAATGTACAGATCAATCAAATTCGCGAATTAGTCAAACAGGATATCGATCTTCTGATTGTATCCCCAAATGAGGCCGAGCCACTCACGCCAATTGTAGATTCTGTATTCCAACGCAATATACCTGTCATCGTAACAGACCGTAAGACCTCCTCCGGCCAATATAATGCTTATGTGGGCGCCGACAATCTCGCCATCGGGAAACTGGCCGGTCAATATAGCCGCACGATTTTAGAAGGAAAGGGTTCGGTCGGATTAGTCACAGGGCTATCGGGCACCTCGGCTTCAATAGAGCGTGAAAAAGGCTTTATCCAGCAAATTGGAGATGCCACAGCGATTCAGGTGAGCGGCGTCATTCACGGCGGCTGGGAGAAAAATAAAGCCTATCTGGAAATGCGTAAGCATATAAACGTCATGAGCCAGAGTGATATCATTTTTACATTCAATGATCAGATGGCCATGGGGGTAAAAAAAGCATTGGACGAAGCCCAGATCAAAAAGGACATTAAGATCATTGGTGTTGATGCTCTTCCTGGTCCCGGAAATGGCCTTGAACAGATCATACAGGGCAAAATGTTTGCTTCCATACTCTACCCCACTGGCGGGGCCGAAGCCATTCGAACGGCCTTGGCTATCATCAACCACCAAAACTACCGCCGCGAGAATATACTCGAAACCTCTGTCATCGATAAAACCAACGCGGAGTTGCTTGCCCTGCAGTCGGATAAAATAAAACAACAGCAGCTCGATATTGACAAAAGGCAGGAGTTTATTACGGAACAGAATAAGATTTACCAAAGCCAAAAGTCCGTTCTTAATGTATTGGTCGTTAGCTTGGTGCTAGCTGTTGTCTTTGGGGGAATTTCTATTATCGTGATCAGGAGCAACTGGGAAAAGAACAAACATCTGGAAGTCCAGAATAGCGAGATTCTTGCGCAACAAAAACAGATCGTCGAGATGAACAGTCAAATTCAGCAAGCGGCAGAAATCAAAAATAATTTCTTCACCAATATCTCGCATGAATTTAAAACCCCGCTAACCCTTATCATCGCGCCTATAGAGGACCTTGAATTACGAAAAGATCTTACCGAAGAGGTCAGAGAACAGTTGTCGCGCATCAAACGGAATGCAAAAAAACTACAACGTTTGGTCAGCGACCTCATTGATATCCATCGGATCAGTAAATCGAAGATTAAGCTACATGCGGCCATCGTTTACATTGACCCATTTATTCAGCAGGTAATAGGTAGTTTCAAACCCTTATTTAAGAAAAACAGGATCTCCGTCAGTTATGTCAACAAAACAAGCTTGAAAGAGGTTTGGATGGACGAATACCTCATGGAACAGGTCTTATCCAATTTATTGTCCAACGCGATCAAACATACGGCGGCAAGTGGCAGAATTGAAATTATATTGGAAGAAAACAATTTCAAAGACTATTTCTATCTACGTGTATTGGATAATGGCCTGGGGATTGCTCCAAGTGATATTGAGCATATTTTTGATCCTTTTTATCAGGGTGCCAGTAGTCGTAATGGCTCCGGAATCGGCCTCGCCTACACCAAACAGATCATCGAACTGCATCATGGCCAAATCACTGTGAGTAGCAAACCCGGTCATGGATCGATATTCACCCTACGTATGCCAATTGGAAATAGTCACTACGAGCCTGCTGAACTGGCCGATTTCGACAAGGGAGAAAAACCGCTGTTTCAACAAGACGACATATTAGAGGCAACACGAAAGATGGTAGACAACAATCTTTCTTTTCGATCCAACAAATCAAAAAGTATTATGGTCGTCGAAGATAATGATGAAATCAGAGATTATCTCCGCTCCCTATTAGAAAGGGATTACAATCTTTTCCTGGCAAAAGATGTGCAACAAGCCAATGGAATGTTGAAGACACATTTTCCAGATCTAGTCATTACGGATATTATGCTTCCTGATGGTAGCGGTCTGGATATTCTAAAGGACATCAAAGCATTTTATCAGACCGCACATATTCCCGTCATCTTATTGAGTGCACTCGCCAATGAAGATACGATGCTCGAAGGAAGTAAATTGATGGCCGATGACTACATGACTAAGCCATTCAATGCCGAATTACTGCGGACACGGATTTCAAGCATCCTACAGTCACGCCATCAGCTTAAAGAAAAATACAGCAGCAATGTGGAACAGTTTGATAGCGCTCAAGCGGAGCAGGTCAATGATAACGATAGACGTTTTCTGAACAATTTTTCCGCGATTGTCGAATCCAAATTATCAGACCCGCGATTGAGTGTCGATGGCATTGCCAACGAGCTTCACCTCTCCCGCGTGCAGCTCTACCGTAAAGTCAAACAGTTACTTGACTGCAGCGTCAATGAATACATTATCGAACGAAGATTAAAGAAAGCCAAAAGCCTTATGGCTGAAGGACTAAACATCAACGAAATATTTAGCAGTGTCGGTTTTTCCTCCGCATCCTATTTCGCTTCGGCCTTTAAAAAGAAATATGGCCAGTCTCCGAGTACTTATAAAAAAGAACTTGACAAAAAATAGCCCATCAGGTGCGCCTGCAAATTAAAACTGTCCTTTCCGCTTGAATAAGTAAAAACTGATCAATAGAAATATGACGAGCATCAGTAAGTTGCTGTAGTCTAGCCGTGCAAAGGAATCATTCTCAGATAAGATATTCATTACCGCATTATAGGCACCTGTATAAGGGATAAAATCCGAAAAACTTTTCTGTGCGACAAGCACGGAAAAGACCAACATAAACATGCCTACTCCAATTGGGTAGATAAAACTTCTGAACAATAGGCTCAGGGCAAGCTGAATCATAGCGATAGCTGAGAGCGTAATAAAAAGTTTCAAAAACGTATAAAAGATTACGACCCTAAAATCATAATTCTGAAACCCCAGTACGGGGTAAATCAGACTGAGCAGATAACCACTGATCAGAAATGCAGCGTAAGCAAAGAGTATTGAAAACAGTAAGGTCAACAGGATAAAGACGGCTTTGGAAAAGAAAATATTCGATTTACTGATGGGTAGGGTAAAGAGTATTTTATAATTGTTATTCTTATACTCGACATCACAACAGGCATAGACGAATAAAGCAACAAGGATGGGATAGAGCAGGTAAAAAAACTGAAAAACATATCTGCCAAGCAGAAGTTTCCAAGGGTTAGGAACCGCCACTGCCCCTCCTGAATCTATAACATCATAAATAATATAACCGGCAATCGCAAAAACGAGCACCATAGGGACGATCAGTACCCCAAAAATCTCCCTATTGCGTAGGAGTTTGTACTTTTCCGACAAGAAAGCGGTATAGCATGTATTAGTCATTGACACGAGTGATTAGGTTTATAAAAATTTGTTCAAGATCAGCACTACGGGATTCCAATCCATAAATATCAATCTGCTTTTCGACCAAAGATTTGATCATAAGACCAAATTGCAGATCATCGCCGATAGTGACGGCAACGCTTTCTCCATCGGTTTTAACACCAGAAAACCCGTTATTTCGCAAAACCGAAGCCGTTGCTTCGGGGCTGGCTGTACGTAGGTACACCTCCCGGTCAACCTGTCCCAGCAACTCCGGTTTGGTTCCCTGGAAAATCATTTTCCCACCTTCAATGATACCAATGTGTGTCGCTATTTTTTCAAGCTCACTCAAAATATGACTCGAAAGAAAGATCGTTTTTCCCTGTTCGTTGAGATGACAAAACAAATTGCGCATTTCGACAATTCCCTGTGGATCGAGACCATTTAATGGTTCGTCCAGGATAAGCAACTGCGGATCATGAAAAATCGCCATCGCTATTCCCAGCCGCTGTTTCATCCCCATGGACAGGGCACTGGCTTTTTTCTTCTTTTCCCGATGAAGATCTACCATTTCCAATACTTCATCAATGCGTTTGTTGCCTTTTTTGTGGATGATATCCAAGTACTTTAAATTTTCAAAAACGGTCAATTTAGTATAATAGCATGGGGCCTCAATCAAGTTTCCAACATTGGCATAAACACCTGTGGGATGTGCCTTTAGACTATTTCCCTGAATAAAAATCGTATCTGCCTGATCCTCCAAAAGACCTAAAAGCAATTTGATTGTTGTGGATTTTCCCGCCCCGTTTCGGCCGAGATATCCATAAATACTCCTGTTTGGGACGTGTAGGCTAATATTGTCCAAGATTGTTTTTGCGCCTATTTTAAAGCTAAGTTGTTGTGTTAAGATACTTTCCATGCTGTTAGCGGTAAATTGGATCTTTATTGATATCGATATAGAAAATGCCATCGATAAACTCGTGCCATTTTCTTTCTTCATCAATCCCCTGATTAATGACTGAACTAAAACGTTGTTTTAACATGCTATTGTTGGGCAACTGACGAAGATCCAAAAAGAAATAGGGTAATTTAGTGGCATGAAATACATTTTCCACGGCCAACTTACCCACTCTATCGACAACACGGCCAGTTTTATCATATCTTCCATAGGAAGTAAAATCCAGACTATACGCTTGAGCGCCGTATTTACGCTTTAGATAAGTCCCGAGGGGCCGATAATCTTTATTGTATGGCGCAGAAAAGCTATGGACATTGGCACACCAGACGATAATCTTTTTGCCGGCGTAAAGCGAATCGATCTGATAGGTTAGATTTTCCGCCATCAGTGAATCTCTAAAATGCATGCTCTGCATCGACCCAGTTTTATAGCGCCAAGATTTGTCAAAGTTGTGCTTCATATCAGACAGATATCGGCTATAGATCAGATGCTCCGAGTCTTTTACGCCGCTGAGGATCCTACGGTTCAACTCATCCAGTTCTGCCAGGAACTGTTTTTTTTCGTTCGCATTGAGCCGTTTACTGGCAAAAGGTTCATAAGTTAGATACTCCAGCCTGTTGCTATTTTTTTTCAATAACGGATATTTGGTCGAATCTATCCCGTTTTTAAGCAGGAAATCTTCCAATAATTTTACGCGTATATTTGATAAGCCCCTGCCTGAAAATTGGATATCAAATCCGCCGAGGATCATTGGACGCTCTGTTGATTTTGTTTTTTTATAATACGTTAAGAGGGGCTGATTTTCCTGATTTTGCCACCAGAAGTCGAATAGTCCAGTACCACCGATCGTTTTTTCCTGCGACTTATCCATCAGGGTATCCATCTGTGCATTCATCATCCACATATCATACTGCCCTGCCTCATATAAAACAACATCATAATCCAGCTGTTCGTGGAGATAACGAATGATCCTGGCTTTCGCTTTAAAAGTTTCGCCATCATTGTGCATCATTTCGCCCAACATCAGGATTCTATTGTTTTTTAGCATAGCATCAAAAAAACTTAAATCCGAAAAATTACTATCGGTCATTAAGATACTTTTGACGTCTTGTTTATGACGATTTACTTCGTTCAATACTATCGTAGCGTTGGCTACGGGCATTTCATCATAAACAAGTTTATTAAACGATAAGATTAAGATAATCGTTACCGCAAGTGCGCATAGAACACTTCTCATTTATCTCAGTTTATATAATTCATAATTGATCTATCTACTGCGTATTACGCTAAAGTAGGACGTATTTTAATATATGATGATCATTTTTTCTTTTTCCATAAAAAATTACACAAAAAAAATTAGAAATATAACATGACAATAAAAAGGCGGTTAAGTGAGTATAACACTTAACCGCCTTGCTTGCTTGCTTGCTTGCTTGCTTGCTTGCTTGCTTGCTTGCTTGCTTGCTTGCTTGCTTGCTTGCTTGCTTGCTTCGTAAAAAATATAGCAGGAGAAAATTAATACCCTACATTTTGCTTCAACGTTCCTTTGCTATTATCGATGACAGCTTGTGGAATTGGCCACAATTCATTTTTTCCAGCTTTGAACGATCTATTTTCAGAGAAAAAACGATCAGTTAACGAAGTATAGGTAACCTTGCCTGTTTTAGGATCCACCGTACCTTTGGACAGCGCGCCATTTACAGGACCATTCATTACGTCTTTGGCTATTCCCCAACGAATAATATCAAAGCGACGACGTCCTTCTCCGGCGAATTCTACACGCAGCTCACGACGTACCAATTCACGCAGTTTGCTCTGGCCACTGTATACGGCTTTGTCTACTTTTGGCATCTTAGCGCGCTGGCGAACTAGATCGATATTATCATATACGGTATTATCGATAATCCCCAATTCAATCTTTGCTTCCGCATTTAACAAAAGCATTTCGGCATAACGCATCACAATAATGTTGGTACCTACGTTCCAAATGTTCGCATAACTGCTCGGATTTTGGATATATTTTTTATAGTTGTAAGCTGTGCTGGATGCATTATCTGGACCAGATGGATAATCTTCCGATTTCGGATTTAATGGATCGAAATATTTACCATTGTACAGTGCTCCTGGGTAAACAATTGTTGCGCCCAGGCGTGGATCTCTTTTTTCATATGGACTGGCAGGGTCATAAGATTTTGACTCGCCAATAGTCTGTCCATCGGCAGTTTCGTAAGCATCTACCAGACTCTGTGTTGGTACAATAGACCCCCATCCCCCCATTGAATTGGGCAGCATAATACCAAGTGAAGTATATCCTTGAATATTTACCAAATATTCGATATTCATCATGACCTCACTGTTATTTTCATTTGCCTCTTCAAATAAGGTCGCATAATCATCGAATAATTTATAATTAGCCGAAGAAATGATCTCCTGTGTTGTATTGATGACATCCTGGTATTTCTTCTCAAAAGCATAACAGCGCGCCAATAAACCAAGGGCAGCACCTTTGGACATACGGCCGCCACCCTTAGCAAACGACAAATCTGCAGCAGCTTCTTTCAATTCTTTTTCCACAAATTCCAATACTTGCTTTTGCGTATTTGCAGGCACAAACGAATTTTCTGTCGTCAAAGTTTTCGTAATGATAGGCACTCCCCCAAATAAGGTCGCCAAATCAAAATACTTGTATGCTCGTATAACGCGTACCTCGGCGGTCAGCCGCTTCTTCTTTTCAGCATTAACCGGTGATTTTTCAATATTTTCAAGGATGTAATTGGCTCGACGGATATGCTCGTACGTATAGCGGGCCTCTGCATTTCCAGCGTTTGTCGGTGTTGCGGTGCCATTTCCTAAAGCCTGGAATCCTTCCCAAGGGAAATCACTATTGGAGTTATCCGAAGTACAGTCCATGTAAAAGATCTGTGTACCGTCTTCCCAAGCAGATCCTTCGGCCAGCTTACCGTCGCTTCCCCTTGTACCGCTGTACAAACCTGTTACAGCAAAATCGGTTTCTGCTTCCGTTTTCCAAAAATTATCGGCATTATATGCATCCAACGGTTCCTGATCGAGTTTTTGACAAGAGAACAATAAGGTGGCTACGCTCAATGCAATCGTTATATTTCTAAGTTTCATGATTTTCAATTAAAAGTTTACGTTAAGACCAAACACATTTGTTTTCACTTGTGGGTAGTAATTACCTCTAGAATCCGCTGGAGCCTCCGGATCAAATCCTTTAGCAAAACCAGTAAAAGTCAAGAGGTTTTGCCCACTATAGTATACCTTGGCCCCTTTAATACCGATTCTATCCGTAAACGTTTTTGGTAAGGTATAACCGAAGGTAATGTTCTTCAAGCGGACATAACTTGCATTCTGTATCCAAAAATCGGAAGGAGTGCCTGAAGGACTATTTTGTGACCAACTGGTCAATGCCCTCGGCATCGATCCATTTGGATTGGTCTCTGCATTGAAACGATCTGCAAAAATGGTTGTCGGTTTATCAGATCCCGAGATCCCGCCAATGGCTTCACCCCAAAGATAGCCCTGTACTTTAGCGGCCCCCTGGAAGAATAGGCTCAGATCAAAGTTTTTATAACTCATATTGGACGTCAGACCAAAGATGAATTTCGGATCAGGCGAACCTAGATATACACGGTCATTTCCATCGATTTTTTTATCGCCATTCTGATCTTTATAGATAATATCACCAGCACCTACAGTTCCATTTACGCCTTGAATGCCACTGTTTTTATATTCTTCATCCGAACGATAGATTCCTGCTGTTTCGTAGCCATAAAACGAACGGATTGGTCGGCCCTCCTCATAGATATAGAAAGTTCCATTGACCTGTGGTTCGTCGCTCGCCCATTTTTTAATCTGGTTGTTGATATAAGAACCGTTTGCGGCAATGCTATATTTGAAATCTCCGATACTATTTTGATAATTTACTTGTAGCTCTACCCCATTATTTTGTACTTTCCCTGCATTTTGGTAAGGTGCTGGAAGACCATATAAGTTCGATACAGGCAGTTTTAACAATACCCCATCCGTTTTACGGTCAAAGTATTCAAATACAAAGCCTAGATTATTTTTGAAGTTCAGGTCCAAACCAATGTTGGTGCTTGTCGTTGACTCCCATTTTAATATTGGGTTTGCCGATTCTACGATGGCTCCACCGGAACTGATCTCACCACCAAAAGAATAGTTATAACCAGGAGAAATGGTAAATAAGCCTGGATAATAAGCGTCTGAAGAAGGATATGAATTGTCTGATGTTGCCGCTAATTGTTGGTTTCCTAGTTTACCCCAACCGCCCCTTAATTTCAATTCTGAGATTACATCAGACAACGAGGATTCTTTAAAGAAATCTTCCTGAGAAATACGCCATCCTGCTGAGAAAGACGGGAATGTACTCCAACGATTGCTTCCCAAGAATCGCGATGTTCCATCACGTCTCACATTGGCTTCCAATAGGTACTTATCCGCAAATGCATAATTGATACGACCGAAGAAAGAGCGTAATATTAGCTTTTTGGCTCCCCCATCGACTTTCATTCCGTCTTTGCTGCCCAAATTCAGTTCTGAAAAATCATTATTTAAGAAACCTTGTGCATAAGCACTGGAGTAATCCGCACGGAATGTTTCATCCATAAAACCACCTAAAACATTGATCTGATGGTCACCAATCTTTTTGTCATAGGTCAACAAGGTTTGAAAAGTCAATCGTTCAGATTGAAAGTTGTAAACAGTCAGATTATTCACCCCTTGCTTAGGTCCCAAATCACCGTTCGGTGCATAGTATTGGATGTCTTTGACGAATTTGGAAGACATATTGTCGATCGGTTGAAAGCCAACAACTTGTTTGATCTTCAATCCATCCATAATCTTAAATTCACCGGAGAAATTGACCTGCGTATGTTTATTGATCATATTGTCCTTTGCCTCCAGATCCATCCAAGCGATTGGGTTACCGTCGCTACCACGACCATACACACCATTGCTATATTTGTATGGAATAAAACTAGGAATACGATTTACCTGTCTAAAGATCTGTGCCATGTCACCTGTATAAGGGTTTACGGGTTCGGTAATACGTTGATAGTTATACGCCAGCCCTAAATCAAATCGAAGCCTGGAAGACACTTTTGCCCCCACATTTGTGCGTAAATTATACCGGTCCGAACTCGCTACTTTAATAACACCTTTCTGCCCTAGATAGCCTCCGGAAGCCATATACTGCACATCTTCTGTTCCTCCTGTAACCTGCAAATTATGCGATTGCTGGAAACCTGACCCTTTATACAACAACCCTAACCAATCTGTATTGGGATGACCGTCCGGATCAGATCCATTTTTGAAAAGTTCTAGATCCTGCTGGGAGAAACGCTGCGTCTTCCCTTCATTTTTAAGAGCCTCGTTTAAGATGACAGCATGGTCATAAGAGTTCATATATTCCGGTAGACGTGTTGGATCCTGAATACCGGCATAGCCTGTATAATTCAATTGCGGCTTGCCACTACCGCCCTTTTTCGTCGTAATCAAGATAACGCCGTTTGCAGCCTTAGATCCATAAATTGCTGCACTAGGTCCATCCTTCAGTACCGAAACACTTTCAATATCGTTGGGGTTAATGTTATTCATCGAGCTTTCTATTCCATCGACAATAACAAGCGGATTTGCATTATTGATAGTACCTAGGCCACGGATTCGGATCGTACCGTTGTCTTTACCGGGCTGTCCTGAATTTTGAGTAATTGTTACACCCGAAAATTTACCCTGGATCGCTGAGGATACATTTGTAACGGGACGGTCCTGTAGATCCTTTGACGTGATCGCCTGTACAGCACCAGTTAGATTTACTTTCTTTTGTTTAGCGAATCCCACAACGACCACTTCCTCCAAAGCCTCATTATTACTTTCCAGCTGAATTGATAGGGTCGTTCCTGTAACTGTCACTTCTTTGGTTTTGTAGCCAACGCTGCTAACAAGCAAAATATCTCCCGCTTTAGCTCGAATTGCAAATGTTCCCTTTGCATCTGTCGATGTCGATACCGATGTCCCTTTGACCGAAACAGTCGCAGCCGCAAGAGGACCATCTTCTGCGGTTACTTTCCCGGTAACTTGGTTCTGAGCGGCCTCTTTTGCTGTATGTTTAAATGCAATCGGCATTTCTTCGGCCCACAAATTTTGCGAAGACGCAACAAGAAGAGCAATAGCAAGCAGGCTTACCTTTTGGTTACTTGTAAATTTTGAAATCATAATTAAATAGTTAGTAAAATTGAGTCTGTCAGTTTAGTATTAGAGTGACTGGTTCAGTACGTTAAATTAGAGGGATATTTTATGGGAACAAAACAATGGTGTCACGAAATCGATTGCGCAAATAACGCAATCGATTGTCTTTTATTTATTGAAATTCACTTTGTCACTTTTTTAGTATAAAAAACAATGCAACCGGCTGCATCCAAGCTGAAACGCTGTTGTTATATTAAAAACAAATACTTATATGTTCCATTAATACTTTATTAATGGACTATTAATTGGGTTAATTGTAAATAGCTAATGGAAAACAACTATCTATAACAAAAGCGCTGTTGATCGATGATCAACAGCGCTTTTTACTTTTTTACTTTCTGGCGTGATTATGCTGGTAAGCAAGCTATGTTAGTTTCCCCAATTTCGATTTGCTCTATCCCCCATCACAAATTCCAATGTGCCACCTTTCAGCACGTCGGCATGGGTCAGCTGTGGAACGTTCAGCGGCTGCCCATTTAATTTCGCCGATTGAATGTATTTGTTTTTTGCAGATGCATTCTTGCCGATAATTACAAAAGACTTGCCATTAGGAAGCTGCATGCTCACTTTCTGGAAAAATGGAGAGCCGATGCTGTAGGAAGTCAGACCTGGTGTTACAGGATAGAAGCCCATTTGGGAAAAGACCACAAAAGCTGACATCCCTCCACCGTCTTCATCGCCCGGTACCCCCATAAGATCGTTTCTAAACCACTCACCGATCAGTTTATGTATCCGTTTCTGTGTCATCCAAGGTTGTCCGGCGTAATTGTAGAGATAAGGAATATGCAAAGCCGGCTCGTTCGCCATGGAAAATTGTCCAACATTACCTGTATGATCGGGAAGCTGCGCATAAAAATCAAATTTCGACCGACCCAAAGGTTGCTGAAACATCTCATCAAGGTATTTGACAAACAATTCATTTCCCCCCATCAATTTGATCAGATCCGGAATGTTGTGCTGTACATCCCAACGATATATCCAGGCATTGTTTTCACCATAATACTCCCGTGCTCCCTGTCCGCCAGAAAACACATAATCAAAAGGCATGATAAAATTTCCTTTGTCATCTTTGGGATGGAAAAATTTGGTCTGTTCGTTGAAAAGATTTCTATAATTGAAAGATTGCTTCATAAAGAGATCATAGTCAGCCTGGTTACCCAATTCTTGAGCAAGCTGTGCCAAGCACCATAAGTCGTAAGAGGTACCCAAGGTTACAGCGACAGGCTGTCTCCGTTCAAAACCGTTTACTTCTGGTATCGTTTCTTTCTCACCTGGATATAATGCTGGAATATAGCCTTTCTCCTTAAAAAATTCGTCTAATTTCCCTGCGGCTTTTCCCGACCAAGGAGCTAGCGTCTTTTCTGTAATCGCACCTTTTGCTGCCAGATAGGCTTTCTTGATGTCAAAATTACGCACGCCTTTGCGGTAAGCATCCAACAAAGTTGCTACACCATGATTGGAATTCATCCGTCTACTATCACCCGTAATCTCAGGGAAAGTAGGTAACCAAGGCTGCTCCATCTGTTCAGACATCCGGACAAAAGAATTGAGGATCAAGGATTCTGTGCCAGGCTCTAACAGTACCCGCAATGGATGATGTGCCCGGTAGGAGTCCCAGATCCAGTCATCGGTAAAAAAAGGTTTGCCCTCGTCCTGATGGACCTTACCGTCGAACGCACTATAATAACGGCCATCCTCAGAAATATTGACTGGCCTTTCGTAGGTGCGGTATAAGGAGGTATAAAACACATGTTTATTGGACTCATTGTCGCCTTCCACGGCAATTTTACCTAAAGCGTCGTTCCATATTTTACGGCCTTTTTCAGCCAGCTTCTTTTGATCAAAGTCGCTGATTTCACGCTTTAAATTGGCTTTTGCCTGTGCGACATCGATAAATGAAACACCATATTTCATGCGCAAGCTAGTCCCTGCCTGATTGAACTCCAATACCATACACGAATTCTTACCAACAGCTTCTGTTGCATTTTCAAGTTGTTGGCCTTGCAGTCGCTTTACCGCAACAGGTTTGGATTCGGGAATAGCATAAATATACACGTGCGTACCATTACCAATATCCTGTGTACCCGAAAGTCCCCGTCCATCCCATTGAAGTTTCCCTTCCTGTGAGTTGAACTGAAGGTATTTTGTCGAAGTTGTCGGAAACGTAAAGGTATACATCCCCGACTGATGCGACAGCGCATAGTCTACCTGAATATTCTCTTGATCCAATAGCACCGAATAGGCATACGGATGTATTTCCTCCTGATCGTAACTATACAGTTGTACCGGTTTCAAACTGCCCGGCAATTTCACCATGGGACTAAGATTGAAAGCCGATTTTCCACGATGGCTGGTAACGATAAGCGGCAGACCAAACAGACGGTCTGACGTATAGTCTCCCCGCTCAGGATAAACGCGCAAAAGGCTGTTTGGCAAGTGGACCGTTGGGTAGGTTGGCACCAATAAATGGCTGATGTTTCCCATATAAGGATTGACATAGTCAACATAATCTTTCGTCATTTTAGCTTGGGAAAAACCTTTTAGCATACTGACCGAAAGAAGAGAACAGCAACATATTGTGCGTAACAATGTATTGGTTTTACGTTTGATATTCTTCGTTAGCATTTTAAACAATTAAGTGTTCGATGGTTTAAGGGCGAAACAGTTGTTCCGCCCCTAAAGTTAATTTTTTTTGGCAACATATCGTCTTCGTGTCCATCGATTATTTGGGACCTGTCAATAAGCCAGTCTGCTTTACCTTCTTGATACTGCCATCCTTATTGTACTCCAAGCGGTCTACGCAGATGGAACGAAGCCAATCGTTGAATTCGCCATTTTTTTGTGACAATTCACTGTTATGGTAAAAAGCATACCATTTACCTTTGAACTGCAAGATAAATGTTGATTGATGTAGTGCGTAAAAAAAACGCTACGCTTTACGACTTAATTTGGATGTTGAACGATTATCCCTATATTCGACAAGCCAATCCCATAGGGAACTTGTGCGATTTAAACCAATTTATCAATAGCAGGACATCATGAACATCCTAAAACCTTATTTACTTATCCTTCTCCTACCATTTATTTATTTTGACAGCCTTGCACAGTCCGCAACGAAGAGTATCGATCTTTCCACCTATGGTGTTGTTCCCAACACGGGCACAAATAGTACGGCATTGGTCAATAAAGCTATTCAATCCATCTTCAGCAAGATTGGCAAGAAACAACCTATTATTTTAAAATTCAAAAAGGGACGTTATGACTTTCATCCAGAAGGGGCGCTAACCCGCGAATACTACATCTCCAATCACGATCAGGACAACCCCAAAACCGTAGGTATGGCATTTGAAAATTGCGACAACATCACAATTGATGGACAAGGATCAGACTTTATCTATCATGGACGCATGTTACCTATCGCATTGATCGAGAATAAAAACCTCACGTTGAAAAATATCCACATCGATTTTGAGCGCCCTCAGATCTGCCAGGTCAAGATTTTACAAAACGATACAATCAACGGTACAATTACTTATCAAACTGCACCTTGGGTAACCTATACGATCAAAGACAGCATATTTTACAATACCGGTGAAGGCTGGCAACTGAGACCGACATCGGGGATTGCCTTTGAAGAAAAGACCAAACGGATAGTCTATAATACAAGCGATATCCGCGTGGGCACAACCAAAGTGAAAGAGCTCTCTCAGGGTATTATTCAAGCGCAGCAATGGAAGAACAGCAAGCTTATACCGGGTACCGTCGTTGCCATGCGCGCGGGATTTCGTCCCAGTCCGGGCGTATTTGTCCATAAAGGAAAAAATATACGACTTGAAAATATCGCCGTCCATTACGCCGAAGGCATGGGTTTGCTAGCTCAATTAACGGACAACATCACATTGGAAGGTTTCCGAATTGCACTTCGCAGCGATCAGGATCCGCGTTATTTTACAGCTCAGGCCGACGCAACACATTTTTCGGGTTGCAAGGGTGTTATTGTATCGAAGAATGGACTGTATGAAAATATGATGGATGATGCCATCAATATCCATGGCACCTACCTGAAGATCACCAAACGACTAGACGACAAAACATTGATCGGTCGTTATATGCACGATCAATCCTACGGATTTGACTGGGGCTACCAGGGGGATACGGTCCAATTTATCCGATCCAGTACAATGGAACTCTGGGACCAGAAAAATAAGATCCAATCCATTAGCGTTTTACGCGAGAAAGCCTCAGATCCAATCCGCGAATTCATGATTACATTAAGTAATGCTTTGGACCCAGCTATTGACCCAACAAAAATGGATATTGGCATCGAAAACCTCACATGGACGCCACGTGTGCTATTTAGCGGGAATACCATACGCCACAATCGAGCACGAGGTGCTTTATTCAGCACGCCAAAAAAGACCCTGGTAGAAAACAACCGCTTTGATCATACTTCAGGTACAGCTATTCTCCTGTGTGGCGATGCCAATGGTTGGTACGAAACGGGTAGCTGCCACGATATTCAAATCCGGAACAATACTTTTATCAATGCCTTGACCAATATGTTCCAATTTACCAATGCGATTATATCGATCTATCCAGAAATTCCGGATTTAAAAAATCAGCAGAAATACTTCCATAGCCATATCGTCATCGAAGACAACCGCTTTGAAACCTTCGATAAGCCTATTCTTTACGCCAAATCAGTCAATGGATTGGTCTTTCGCAACAATCAAATCAAGACCAATAAGGAATATCCTGCATTTCATTGGAATAAAAAGCCCTTATTTTTTGAACGTGTCGCAAATAGCATTATTTCAAACAATACGGTAAATGGCAAACAAAGTGATTTAGAAACATTGGATCAATAACAAGTCCCGATATTTAAACTATAAACTGTCCCTATGTTATTTCGCAAAAACAATTCATCGTTCACCCTTGCGGTGTTATTCATGGGTATGTGTGTAGGAGGCCATGCGCAAACTGTCAACCGAACAAAAGTTAAGCAGAAGCACCAATCGGTATCCACAACAGAACGCCCCAATATTGTCGTGTTTTTTGTGGATGACCTCGGTTGGCAGGACATGTCCGAACCATTTTACAAGGTCAAAACACCGATCAACGAAAAGTTTCATACCCCCTATCTGGAAACATTGGCCAAAGAAGCCATTAAATTTACCAATGCGTATGCAACACCGGTGTGCACACCTTCCCGAGTGAGCTTTCTGACCGGTTTAAATGCTGCTCATCATCGTGTCACCAATTGGACCCATCCCAAGGCTGACACCCCGACCGATAGCAAAGATGAATTGTTGAATCCACCGGGTTGGAATATCAACGGACTAAGCCCTGTGCCCAATATACCACATACGATATATGCTACTCCATTTCCAAGCATCCTTAAGGCCAATGGTTACTATACCATTCATGTGGGCAAAGCACATTGGGGATCTGCCGGAACACCTGGTGCCAGCCCTTTAAATTTGGGTTTTATGGTCAATATTGCAGGACACTCCGCTGGGCACCCACAAAACTACTATGGCGAGCAGAATTACGGTAACCTTCCTGGTAAAGCAGGTTATCAGGCGGTTCCCGATCTTATGGAATATCATGGCACATCCACATTTCTAACGGAAGCCTTAACCCGGGAGGCGCTGAAGGCACTGGAGGAGCCGATACGCCGTAAGGAGCCTTTTTTCCTTAATTTTTCCAACTATGCGGTGCATGTCCCGATCCAACCCGATCCACGTTTTGTACAAAAATACCTCGACCGCGGCTTAGATTCCACTGAAGCAGCTTATGCTTCACTGGTCGAAGGTTATGACAAAAGTATGGGTGATATCGTTCAATTTCTTAAAGACAAAAACCTATACGATAACACCGTCATTATTTTCCTTAGCGACAATGGCGGACTAAGCCTCAGCCCAATGCGCACCGGACCAAGCCATACACAGAACCTACCATTAAAAGCTGGGAAAGGGTCGGTTTACGAAGGTGGAATCCGGATTCCTCTGTTGATCAAACAGGCCAAGCAGCACCCTGCAAGCACAGATGCTACCCCTGTTATGGTCGAAGATCTCTTTCCAACGATTCTCAGTTTAGCCAAAATAGATCACTATCAGCTCGTACAGGAAAAACCAGATGGAAAAAATCTTTTGCCCTTAATGGAAGGCAATAGGTCCGACAATTGGAACAGCCGGCCATTGGTATGGAATATCCCCAACAAGTGGACAGTGCCAGATGGCCCTGGAATCAACTTTTTCTCGGCAATAAGACAAGGAGATTATAAGTTGCTTTACGACATGAAAAATGGGAAGCTTGAACTTTACAACCTGCAGCAAGATATCGGTGAACTCAATAACCTTGCCCCAAAAATGAAAGGAAAAACCAGCGAGCTCAGCAAATTACTTTCTGATCAGCTCCGGACTTGGAAGGCTCAGTTGCCGACCTACAAAGCTACGGGACAGCAGATCCCCTATCCTGATCAAATTAAGCCGATGGATTAAGGGGTCTGCTTGGATGACTTATACAGCGAAGCCCCGATACAACGAAGCCCCGAAAGTACATATCGGGGCTTCGCTGGTTTATCCTCTCCCTCGAAGATACGATTTAGCAAAATCTGTTGCTATCCTGACAACTATCCTTTTTTTTCTTTTTTTGCAGATTCAATCAGTTCACGCATTTCTAATTTAATGAACATTAGGGGTCTTTTATTAATTTAAAATATTATTAAACCTTGACAATAAAAACCGAATTTTTTATGGCTCTGCAAGCATAAAACAAGATAAATTTCAGTACTCATCCAAAAACAAATGTACTTTTGACTATTTATTCGAAAAATTAAAAGTGAATTCTATTTTAATTTTATTCAACCTAATTTTGAGTTAATTACGGCTCAAAAACCAATTTCTTATGAATATAAGCCCAAATGATGATGTCAAATGTTTAATGAATTTCAAAAGATTAAACACAAAAAATAAAAAATACTTACAGATCTTGACCTTATTTAATAAAATCTGTAATATTGAAAAAAAGTTACATTCCTCAACCCTACCAATCTAAGGAATTCAACTTCACACTATCATATCATGAAAAACGATAAAGATCCAGCTCATAATGATGCAAGCTTGTTAGCTAGGCTCCGAGAAGGCGATTTAGAGGCTTTCAATATTTTGTATGATAAATATTGGTCTTTACTTTTAGATGAATCTTACAAAAGACTCGAAGATTTAGCTTCCTGTGAAGAGATTGTTCAGGATGTATTTATTGAACTTTGGGAACACTGTCCCAGTAGAGAGATTCACAACCTGAAATCCTACCTCATTGCATGCATGAAATACAAAGTCTTTGAAACCTATAAGAAAAACAAACGCAGAAATATCCTTATCGAAGAAAATCATCACCTTTATCGAAGTTATGAAATTCTGGAAGGAGATCAGTATGCCGAAAAGGATTTAAAATCTTTAATTGAACAATGGGTAGCCCATCTCCCACAAAAAAGAAAAGAAATCTTTAAAATGAGATACTTAGATGGACTTACCACAAAAGAAATTAGTGATTTGACAGAAACTTCCCAAAATACAGTTCAAAATCACCTCGGAGTATCAATTCAAAAATTAAAAAAACTTGTTATCCAACATTTTTTGACGCTACTCATAATTTTATACAACTGTAAATAAGTAAATTACAAATAAACACCAATTTAGACTAGTACATTTTTTCCTTTTAGGGGCACTATTTAAGTGAACATTGTACTAATCATATGCAATATCCTAACCAAGAGCTCGAAAAGCTAATTGACAAATACTTAAAAGGCGAAGCCAATTCGGAAGAAATGGACGTCGTGGAACGTTTTTTCGATTCATTTTCATCCCGACCGAATTTAATCAAAACACTACCCGATCATGTACAGAAAGCACTCAAAGCACGCATTCATGGCAGAATTATAAAGAAACTGACTCGGAGGAATCAGAAAACATTCAATTTCCCTAGAATTGCAGCAGCTGCAGCTATCCTCTGTATCGCTTTTACAGCTCTTTATCTTTACAAAATTGCGCAACCAAACAATCGAGAAATTACGCTAACAAACGGACAACAGCAGCGAATTGTTCTAGAAGATGGTACAAAAGTTACACTTAATGCTTCGAGCAAAATAATCTATCCCGCCTCATTCAAAGATTCCAGCACACGTGAAGTTACTTTGATTGGGGAAGCATTTTTCGATGTCGCCAAAAATCCATCCAAGCCCTTCCTTATTCATACACCAAGAATGGAAATTAGCGTACTGGGAACCGCTTTCAATGTGCGCGATTATGCCGAAGAAAATAATGCCCAAACAGCTTTGGTACGTGGCAAAGTATCCATCTGGAAAAAAGGAACTGACAATCAGAAATTTATATTAAAGCCCAAAGAAAAGTTTGTGATCAGAAAGGTATATGGAGTTGAAAAGGAATTCCCATCTACAACTACTAAAACCGCATCGGCTCCTATGGCAATAGCTATTCAGCCATTTTCCATCTCTGAAAAAGACGGATCCGCTTTAGAAACCGAATGGTTATTAAATCGGATTACCATTCAAGATGATAGATTACTGGATATCGCCTTAAAACTAGAACGCATGTATGGCGTGGAAATTAAAATTACAAACAAAGCAGTTGCTAACCAACGCTATTCAGCAACATTCGAAAACGAACAACTAGAAAATATCCTAAAAGCATTACAAACTGTCAATTACTTTCAAATTAAAAAAACGGGGAAAAATCAAATACAACTACTCTAAAAACAATCAACCTATATAACTCACATGAACAAAACAAAACCCAAATTTAGAAAAGAGTCGAGATTGGCTTTACTGCTCATTTGTCTTAGCGCCATGCATATACAGAGCTTCGCCTATTCTCAAACTGAAAAAATTGATGTCTCCGTCCAGGGAGGAAAACTCGAAGATGTATTTCAAACAATCAATGACAATAGCAAATACAAAATGTTCTTTAGCAAATCGACTCTCCCAAACTCGACAATCAATATTGTTGGAAAGAAAATCAGTGTAAAAGATCTGCTTTCCCAGTCTCTGGCCGGGAGCAACCTAACATGGGAAGTATTGGACAATGACATTATCGCTATAAAAGAAAAAAAAGAGAATCAGCAACACATTGCGGGCCAAGTAGTCAATGAAAATGGAACGCCTTTGGCAGGAGTATCTGTTATCATAAAGGACTGGCAAAAAGCAGAATACCGCAATATGCAAACGAGTACCGCAACGGATGTCAATGGACAATGGGGACTGCGTATTCCAAATGACGATGTCATTATTACTTTTTCTTTTATTGGTTATCAGAAGGTTGATATCACTGCAAAGCAGCTTATTGCCAATTCTACTCCTATTAAACTGAAACCGGAAGAAGGAAGCTTAGAAGAAGTGGTTGTTATTGGCTACGGTACGACAACACGTAGACTGAATACGGGATCAGTTGCTTCGATCACAGCGAAGGACATTACCTCTCAACCTGTAAGTAATCCCCTTGCCGCACTATCGGGAAGAATGTCCGGTGTATTGATCGCCCAAAACAATGGTGTGCCCGGAAGTGCTGTTCAGATTCAGATTAGGAATCAAGCGTCATTAAGTGGAACAACCTCTGGTTCAATACCGCTATACGTGGTTGATGGAGTTCCATTTACCAATTTTAACGGCGGACAACCTGCAACGGATAACCTCAATTCATTTGGTATCTCAGCTTCTTCAGGCGGCTTAAGTCCCTTCAGCATGATTAATCCAGCGGATATTGAACGTATCGATGTCTTGAAAGATGCCGACGCTACAGCGATCTATGGTAGCCGGGGCGCAAATGGTGTCGTATTGATCACCACAAAAAAAGGATCTGCAGGTCGTACTCGCATTGGTGTAAACTTTAACACCGGATTTACCGAGGTCAACCACTTTATCCCTATGTTGAATCTAGAACAATATCTCACGCTAAGAAAAGAGGCTTTTGCTAATGCTGGAGTTACACCTACAGCCGATAACGCTCCAGATCTTATGTTATGGGATCAGAACAAATCGACAGATTGGCAGAAAATGCTGATTGGAAACAAAGGACATATTACCGACGTTCAAGCGAATATGTCTGGTGGAAACGAATCTACCCGTTTTTTCTTTAATTCGGGATATAGACGCGAGAGTACTGTTTTTTATGGAGATAGCAAAAACAGTCGCTTTACCTCACGGTTAAACTTGGATCACACCTCTTCTGACAAAAAATTCAATGCCGCTTTATCAGTTAGCTATGCCAACGACAATTCCGATATGCCTTCCTCTGATGTCACATCTCTCTACAATTTGCCCCCCAATTATCCAATCTATGGTGACAATGGAAAATACTATTGGTTACCGTCATCAGCTTTTATTGACAACCCAATCGCCTTGCTCGAACGGAAATACTTTGGTAATACCAATAATCTGATCTCGAACGCCAATCTGAGTTACAAAATTCTACCTGGACTGACAGCAAAAGCAAATTTTGGCTATACCATCACACAGTTGAACCAAAATAATCAACGCCCAATTACTTCCTTAAATAACACCGTCTCCAACCCGCTTGGATCTTCCAGTTTCTCTAATACAAAGGCCGAAAATTGGATTATTGAACCGACATTGGATTATGTAAAAAGTATCGGCGAAGGTAAATTTACGGCATTAATTGGAACAAGTTTTCAGCAAAATTCATCCCGTTCACAGACAACCAATGGTTCTAATTATTCAAACGATGCACTTTTAGGTTCGCTCAGTGCCGCAGGATTATTCACTGCCAGCAATAACCTCGTATATTACAAATACAATGCACTATTCGGAAAAGTAAATTACGACTGGAAAGAGAAATATTTGTTTAATGGAACTTTTAGAAGAGATGGCTCATCTCGTTTTGGACCTAAAAACCGATTCGGAAATTTTGGAGCAATAGGGCTAGGATGGGTCTTTGGAAAAGAGGATTTTATACAAGATAATCTAACGTTTTTAAGTTTTGGTAAATTGAGAGCGAGCTATGGAACTACAGGTAATGATCAAATTTCAAATTACCTTTATCTTCCACTCTACTCTTCAACAACCGCATATCTGAATAATCCTTCCATGAATATTGGAACACTTCCAAATGAATATATCAAGTGGGAAACAACCAAAAAACTGGAGTTTGCTTTAGATCTAGGTTTCTTGAAAGATCGAATTTTGTTTACGGGAAACTTTTTCAGAAATCGTTCTTCTGACCAGATAACTGATTTAGTTTTAAGTACTCAAACGGGCTACAACAGTTACAAAGAAAACCTACCGGCATTGATCCAAAATACAGGCTTGGAATTGGAGTTGAATACCACCAATATTACAAATGAAAATTTTACATGGAAAACATCTGCTAATTTCACGTTTTATAAAAACAAACTTGTCGAATTTCCTGGAATTGAAAACACATTTTATTCAAGTAGCTTTCTAGTTGGTGAGCCGCTCAATATGGTCCGTTTGTATCACTATCAAGGTGTAGACCCCACAACAGGAAGAGCGTTATACGAAGACCGCAATGGCGATGGGGCTATAACGGGCGATGACCGATACGTTGCTAACTTAGGTACACCTTTCTATGGTGGATTTAACAATACTTTTTCCTACAAAGGCTTCGAGCTCGGCGTATTTTTTCAATTTAACCACCGCTTTGGAGTAACTAAAATCCTCAACACGAGACCGGGTGCTATGCTCAACCAAAATGATTACTGGTTGGACAGATGGACACCAAATAACAGCAATACCAATATCCCGGGAGCAATTATCCCGACAGTACCGGCATCTTCAGCTGATGGAGTTGCATTAAGCAACTCTTATAATCAATATACCAGCTCTGATGCTGTCTATGGGGATGCTTCCTATATTAAATTGAGGTCTGTCAATTTATCTTACAACCTGCCCAAAAGCTGGACTTCGAGATTAAAAATGTCTAATTGTAATGTATTTATGCAAGGGCAAAATCTCTTTACTTGGGCCAAGAACAAATATGTCCTGGATACCGAAACGACCGTGCAAGGCGGTCCATCTGGTTTAGGAACTGGAACGATTGCCCAGGTATTGCCTCCATTGCGGACGATTGTATTTGGATTTAACTGTCAATTTTAACACGAGAGATCATGAAATTAAACATCAATAAAAATATACTATTATTAGCAATTACCAGTGGAACTCTTTTGACCAGCTCCTGCGAAAAATTTGTGGAATTGGGCGCTCCACCGACACAAGTTGTAGCTGGCGAAGCATTCTCCACAGATGCTTCTGCAAATAGTGTCATACGCGGATTGTATACCACAACATTAAGCATCAATCTCGCCGGGACTTCAACCTTTTATACAGGAATCGCTGCAGACGACCTTCAATACAATGCGGCTGATGCAAATACCTCGGAATTCGCCAGCAATAACCTGCTGAACACAAATGGGAATGTCGCTAATTTCTGGTCAAATTGCTACCAACTTATCAAGAATGCAAACAATGCGATATCGGGTCTCGACGCATCCACCAGCCTTACCCCAAGTGTAAAAGATCAGCTCCTGGGCGAAGCGAAATTTTTTAGGGCTTATACCTATTTCTATCTCGTCAACCTCTATGGTGATGTGCCATTGCAATTACGTGATGACCTCCACGCTTTTGAAGATGCAATTCTTCCGCGAACTTCTGCACAGCAAGTATATGATCAGATTATTGCTGATCTAAAAGATGCGGAAAGTAAGATGGCGACGGCCTATGATGCAACGGCAAGCCCGAGAGGAAGAGCTAACAAAACTGCTGCAAGCGCATTATTAGCAAGAGTTTATCTCTACCAAAAGGATTATCAAAATGCCGAATCTTATGCGACCAAAGTATTACAGTCATCTGATTATGGCATGCCGACACCAGATAAAAATTTTGTAAACTCAAGTAATGAGGTTATTCTTCAACTTGGCAATCAAACGGGAGTAACGACATTTGGCTCCAATTATATTACCGCGGCTACAGCTACACCCGGCTACACTCTACCGGACGCTGTGTATAATAGCTTTGAGACATCTCCGACGGTTGACTTAAGAAAAACAAATTGGACAAGTTCAAAAACGGTCTCCAACAAAATCTATTATGCCATAACCAAATATAAAATATCCTCGGGAACAGGTTCCGAATACCATATTATGCTTCGCTTAGCCGAGCAGTATCTTATTCGCGCGGAAGCGAGGGCTAAACTGGGAAAACTTGCCGAAGCCCGAACAGATGTGGATGCTGTCCGTTCTCGCGCTGGACTTGCAGGACTTCATTCAAGCTTAAACCAAACACAATTACTATCTGCAATTGAAACGGAACGCCTGCACGAATTTTTCGGTGAGTTCGGCCATCGTTGGCTCGACCTCAAGCGGACCGATCGTGCTACCGCTGTATTGTCTCCAATCAAATCAAACTGGCAGGCCACGGATGTCTTGTATCCTATTCCACAAGCCCAGATTTTGATCAACAATAAACTGACACAGAATCCAGGATACGAAGATTAATGAATTTAAAAAATCATACAGATAAAAAATGAAAACAAAAATCTTAACGGCTGCGTTGGTGTTTTCGCTAACAGCATCTTTTGCACAACAACCAGCAAAAAACAAATACCAACAGTATCTCCCCATTATAGAAAAAGGTACGTTGGTACAAAAGGATTCGCTTGCTAATGTATTGATGAGCGAATTAAAGACGTATAAATCGGAAGAAGACTACCGTACTACAATCAATATTTTGCGTTCTTTAGGGAAGGAAGATCTGCAGGCATCTGCAGAAGTACTGGCTAAGAAAAAATATCCAAAAGGATCACTAACCCGTGATGCCTTTATCACAGATGTTTTTTACAATGCAAGTACGCCAGTACAAAAAGAAAAAGCGTATAACGACCTTATCAAAAAATGGCCAGTTAAAAACTTCAAGGAAGAACCACTGACTTATGATTATGTATTGGCTAATTTAGCACAAAGTTTCGCCAACGATGGGAATGCACAAAAAGCAATATACTATCTAGGAGAAATGAAAGAACGATTCTGGCGCGGAAATGGATATATCCCTGTTGGTCAAATCCTCCTGAGAACAGGTGATACGACTACTGCAGCACCACTCTTAAAAACAGCTATGGATGATAGTTATTACTATTTAACCCTTCCAGAGGATCAAAAAGACAATAAGGCTCGGTTTGCGGCCATGGGATATGCAAGCTCCATGTCAGCTTATGTCAATATACTCGTTTCACAGAAAAAATTTACTGAAGCGCTAGGTTATATAGAAAATGCATTAAATGCAGCACCAGAGCAAGCGGATGGTCTAGCGATGGTATACTACAAATCTTTAATGGGCACAGGAAGAAAGCTTGAGGCATATAATATTCTCACCAAGTTATATGCTAAAGGACAATTTGCGGTCGAAAATGATCTTAAAAAATTATATACTGAATTGAACGGATCTGTTCAAGGCTACGAGAATTTTAATGCATCCTTAAAAATAGAGTTAACGCAAAACATTCGCAACCATATCAAAGAAATGGCAACTTTTAAACCTGCACCTAATTTTGAATTACTCAATCTTAAAGGCGAAAAAGTATCCCTAGCCAGTTTAAAGGGAAAAGTTGTGGTATTGGATTTTTGGGCAACTTGGTGTCAGCCATGTATCCGTTCATTCCCAGGAATGAAGGCAGCACAGGACTCTTATGCAGATGATAAGGATGTACAATTCTTATTCATGAATACCTGGGAGCGTGATAAGAACTATAAGGAAAATGTGATATCCTTTATCACCAAGAATAATTATCCTTTTGAAGTGCTCTATGACGATCAAAAAGATCCACAAACCGGAGAAGTTATGGCCGCGAAATTCGGAGTCAAAGGAATTCCAGCAAAATTTATTATTGATAAGGAAGGAAATATACGTTATTTTCTTACGGGATCTACCCCAAATGTAGATTACATTAAATTAGAAATGAAAGAGCTCATCGAAGCCGCTAAAAAACCTTACAAAGGGTAAAAAAAGGGGGCGTCCAAAAAGATCGGACAGCCCCCTTTTTTTTAATATCCAGCCAACTATAATCCAACCAACTCCCGAGCGTAAAAGAAGAGTAAATAGTTCTGAAAAAGTAAAACAAAATTTTCGATAATAAGGAAAACAGTAATCTCAACGGGTTCAAATGGTCTTTTCTAAATTGGCCAAAACTACACTATTTTTATTTTTTTTGTAGACTTTAAGACTTTCTTAATATTGTGGATCGGATGAATCCGCCGAAATGAGCCATACAGCACATAAATTTGAGCTATCAGCAAAAATAGATCTGCCTCAGCAGTCTTATCTTTGTTGTTATACAATATGCAGATGGCAACAAGAAACAACAGCAATAAGTGGCTTCGGTTTTTGAAAAGAACAATCTTAGGACTGACTGTTCTCATCGCTCTTATCGGACTATATATGATGCATCCACAATTCGGCAAAAGACCCTCGGGTGAAAGACTTCAACGCATACAACTATCGAAACAGTTTAAAGACGGAAAATTCCAGAATAGCAGCCCTACACCACAGCTCACGCAGCCCTGGACCGTAGCCCTATACGATTATTTTTTTAAGCGCTCGAACGAAACAAGTCCCAAATACACTATACCAACAGTGGATATCGACTGGGAAAAGTTGTTAAGTCAGCCTCATGGGCTTGTTTGGTTTGGTCACTCCTCTTATTTCCTTCGTCTCGATGGTAAGAACATACTCGTCGATCCTGTCCTTAGTGGCAGTGCTTCCCCTATTCCAGGAAGTGTAAAAGCGTTTAAAGGAGCCGATGTCTCTACCGTATCTGCTCTACCGCCGATTGACTATCTATTTATATCACATGACCATTATGATCACATGGATTATAAGACGTTAAAGGCACTACAACCCCGGGTTGGAAAAGTCATTGTTGGCCTTGGTGTTGGCTCCCATCTTGAATATTGGGGATATCGTCCTGAGCAGATCATCGAAAAAGATTGGTGGGACGAAATCAACTTGGATGATGGTTTCAGTGTAACAGTTGCGCCCGCCAGACATTTTTCAGGCCGCAGAATATTTACTGCCAACACATTATGGGCATCCTATGCGCTCCAGACACCTTCCATGCGGCTCTATTTAGGCGGGGACAGCGGCTACGATAACCACTTCAAAGAGATAGGTAATCAATTGGGCCCTTTTGACCTGGCTATATTGGAGAATGGCCAATACGACCTCAGTTGGAAACACATACACATGATGCCGGAGGAGGTTGTCCAAGCGGCACATGATCTCAAAGCTTCCTTACTGTTTCCGGTTCATTCGTCCAAGTTTGTATTGGCCAATCATGCCTGGAATGAACCTCTAGAACGTATTTCCAAGGAAGCAATACGACAACAACAGCCTATGCTTACCCCCATGATCGGCCAGGTCATCGACCTCGATCAGCCCCCTTTAACACCTAGCTACTGGTGGCGGAAATAATGTTAAGCAACGGAATTGATAGTCGCTGGTGTTATGCCAAACTTCTCCTTGAAAGAAGCATAAAAATGAGAAAGGTTTTCAAAACCCAGATCAAGATAAAAATCTGCAGGTTTTTGTCGCTTATTTTCAATTAGATAATAAGCCTCAGAAAGACGTCTTTCTTGCAGCCATTTTCGAGGAGAGGTCTGGAATATTTTCTCAAAATCACGTTTAAAGCTTGCTAAACTCCGCCCAGTTAGTTTGGCAAAGTTTTCTAAAGGCACATTGTACCGATAGTTTTTAACCATAAACTGCTCGAGATCAATTTTATGCGGCTCCGAAAAGTCAAAAAGCAGGTCTTTTAACTGTGGATAGCTTTCCAACAACAAGGTGATCAATTCATAGATCTTGATATTTTCCATCTGCGGGCTCACTCGGTCGATGGCTTCCGCATAGGGCGTCAATGACTCAAAATAACTTTTTATAAACAGGTTACTTTCCAGTACAACATTGGACTCACCCTGATACTTTTTGTCCGAACTGAGGTGATGGTCCATCGCGTATTGCTTCAGCCGATCAGCCCCCAGCAATACTGAAACAGATTTGTAAATATTATTTTTCGCGGGATATTTAAAAGCTTTGGCCAGTTGGTTTCTACGGGCAACCACAATCTGCCCTTCTGTCGCCACCAATTTTCCTTTCTGATGGTCCAGATGTGTTTCACCAGATAACTGAAAAAAAACGACATGTTCGGGAATGAACTGTTCGTGCCCAAATGCTTTCTCGACATAACAGGAATACAAAAAGGCATTCCCAAAATCTTTCTCTTCCATGCTCAATACGATTTATTTTAAACGGCTCTGCGATTATGGGTACCGATAGCTAAAATCAGTCCCAGCCTAAAGGTAGCAAATATCTCATACCTTTTGCAAAGTCTAGTTGTCCGAAAGCTCAAAATATAGTTGGTACACAGCTCAAATCAAGCTACCGAAAAACTCAACGCATAAATACATTCACTTTTTGGAAAGTCTTCTTCTTTTTTCTAAATCGAATAGCCCATGTCATCACCTATGTGTTTCAACATGGAGCCATTCGAACTGCTTGTTATTTCTTTGCAGCAAGCCGCTTACGTATAATACTGACAAATTCGGGTGAAACCCCCAGGTAGGATGCAATATAGTATTGCGGTACCCTTTGGGAAATAGTCGGGTATAGTTCAATAAATTCGAGATAGCGATCGGCGGCTGGTTTGGCCATTGTATGGATCAGCCTATTTTGCAGAACAGCGAGCCGACGTTGCACCAACATACGAAAAACCCGCTCAAACTTTGGAACAGTCTCTAATAATCTCTCCTTGGTCTCTGGTGTTAACATCAAAAACTCACTGTCTTCTAATGTTTCCATGTATAAACTAGATGGTGTATGATAATGAAATGAAGCAATATCACTAATCCACCAATCTTCGACAGCAAAAGCCAGCGTTACTTCAAAACCATTTTCATCCAGATAATAAATCCGGACACACCCTTTTTGAAGATATCCTTCAAACTGACAAATTTCCCCTTCCTCCAATAGCATCGTTTTCTTGGGAACCTTCTTTGTTGTCAGTAAACCAGTGAACTGTTCGGTTTCTTCGGCTGTCAAAGTAATGCACTTGGACACATTTTTAAGAATATTTTCGTACAACATAGTATTTCTTTAAATAGATCGGGTCGTTAAACACCTTCATTTTCGTGTAAAATATAACCCGCTCCATAGATACTTTCGATATGAAGTTTGCGATCCATCTGCAGCAATTTACGAAGTCGGGAGATAAAAACCTCCAGGCTTTTACCGTTAAAAAAATCCGTATTACCCCAAAACTGCAGCAGGAGATCTTTTTTATTGACCAATAGATTTTTATGAAGGACCAGATGTCGCAGCAACTCAGCTTCACGGACTGTGAGCTTTTGTATGCTTCCCATCCCATCACGCAAACTATAGCGTTCCATATTGAGCAACAGACAACCGATAGCGAGTTCGATTTCCGGATTCGTCGGCATTTCGGGCGCATTTGCCACGGTCAATAAATTGCGAATCTTGAGCAATATTTCGTCCATGTCAAAAGGTTTCGCAATGTAATCAACAGCTCCCAGACTAAGTCCTCTGAGTCGCGATGTGCGTTCATGAAGTGCTGTCAAAAAGAAAATAGGTTGCCCAGGATTCAACTGTATCATTTGTTGCGCAAGGTCAAAACCATTGCCATCGGGCAACTGCACATCAATAATTAGTAATTTGACGACACAGGACTGAAAAGCCGCCCAACCTCCTTGCGCCGTACTTTCCCAGCGTACGCTAAAGCCTTTGTATCGCAAATAACGTGAGAAAACTTCGCCCAAATCAGGTTCGTCTTCAATCAAAAGGATGTCAATCTTATCTTTTGCCATTGAATGCCACATTACTCATGTAAATATAAAAAATTGTACCGGAATCAGACTTACCGCCTGCTACATGGATCGTCCAACCCAGCCTGTCCAAATAAGATTTGACATAGTAAAGCCCCAGTCCTAGTCCAGGTTTATTACCCGATAGTTTCCCTCTATAAAATGCTGTAAATATCGCTTCCTGATCTGCAGCGGCGATCCCAATCCCATTATCCACTATTTTGAGGTTATAATGATGACCTTGCTGCTCCCAGCTAAACTGAATCGTCTTCTTACTATTATCGTTAAATTTTATCGCATTGGATACCAGGTTATCTAAGATTGAAAAATAATAATCTTCATCAAGATTCATCTCCACATCGGCAGCTAAAGGTTCATATTGAATTTCAATTTCACCTCGGTAGCGCAAATGAAGTTCTTTCAGTATTTGCTGTGTCAGCCGATCAATAGAAACGGATACAATTTTAGCCTCTTGTTCCTGTAATGCCACAGATCCCATGACCTGTTCAAAATAAGCTTTGAGTCGTTTGGCTTGCCTTTCCACGATGCGCCCAAGTTGTGCCACCTCCTTATCGTCTTTTCCTGTTTCACGATCGATCAAACTATGTGCACTGATCAAAATTGTCGTCAGCGGTGTATTAAATTCATGGCGCATATGATTTAGAAAACTCGTTTTCAGGTCCGCCAATTTACGTTGGTTGATCCAATTACGATAGGTTCGATAACTCAATAATACGATCACAACAATACAAGCTAAGGAGAGTAAAAACACGGGCATCATCCGTTGGACAAGACGCCAGTCCCTATTTTCATAATCAACATACAGGCTATAGGTAAAACGATAAGGAATAGGATTCTTGTCACTAACAGACAGTTGGAATACCCTATTATTATTTGTTCCGCGCTTGAGTTTGCCACTAATTAGACCAGCACGATCATCGGCTGCTAACGCATAGAAAGTCGTCCAGGCACGGTCTCTTGCATTATATATTTCCAATTTATCAAAATGGAATAGGTAAACAAGTGTCGTATCGAGCCCTTGCTGATGTACGATCCGACGAAAAATGCTGTCTAACGACTGCTGCCTCCGCATCTGATCGAGAAAGCCATTCATACAATGGTTACCGTACTGGTCTGCGTCTGCGGACTTATTTATTTTTTTTTCATACCATTTCGGCAAACAGGGTACCAATGTTGTCTGGAATATGGCATCTCCCCCCGGGAATATCTTATCATCCATAATAACAGCTCCATAAGCATTCTGGATCCGGTTGAGCTGTCCAATCTGATAATTCTTGTCTTCAAGCTTATACGTATTGAAGATCAGAAAACCGATCAACACCGTCAAGATCAAGAAGCTTGTTCCAAATGCCCAAGGATATATATTTTTACCGGTACTCTTCATGGTTTAAAAATAACATCAATTTGTCGAATCAAGATATCTATTAGGCTTTTATTAGGCTTTCGTTAGGTTTCCATTAGGCTTAAATAACACAACCTTGACCTATCTTTACAACATAACAACTTAGCAAATTATGTCCAAAATTTCACAGCCCCTACTTTACTGCCTATCTTTTCTTTTACTGGGCAACACGTTATTGGCACAATCCGGTTTTTCAAAGAAGGTCCTTGAGCAGAGTCAGCTCGACTTTGTCAATCTTGGATTCGGTATGTTCATCCATTATGGCATGCCAACTTTTATGGAACAAGACTGGTCCGATCCCAATGCCGCACTTGAACTGTTCAAATCTCCGAAGCTCAACGCAGATCAATGGGCTAAAGCTGCCAAATCGGCCAATATGAGCTATGGTTGCCTAACCACCAAGCACCATAGTGGCTTCCCGATCTGGAATACCAAAACAACAGATTATAATGTAATGAACACGCCTTTACATCGTGATGTTGTTAAAGAATTTACGGATGCTTTCCGCAAAAATGGTTTGCGTGTTATGCTTTATTATTCCATTTTGGATATGCATCAGGGCATACGTCCACATACCATTACCAAAGCGCATATCCAATTGATCAAAGATCAGCTGACGGAATTGTTGACCCAATACGGAGAAATCGACGCCTTGGTCATTGATGGATGGGACGCCCCTTGGTCGCGTATTTCGTACGATGATGTTCCTTTCGATGACATCTATTATCTTGTCAAATCACTCCAACCGAAATGTTTGTTGATGGATCTCAATTCGGCAAAATACCCCGGTGATGCGTTGTTTTACACCGATATCAAATCGTACGAACAAGGCGCGGGTCAATTTATCTCCAAGGAGCATAACAAATTGCCGGCAATGGCCTGTCTTCCCTTACAGCAAAATTGGTTCTGGAAAACATCGTTTCCGAACACCCCAGTTAAAAATGTCAATGAATTGGTCGAGAAATTTGTAATTCCGTACAACAACGCGTATTGCAACTTTATGCTCAATGTAGCACCAAATAGTGATGGTCTGATGGATCAAAATGCGCTTGATGCACTGAAGACAATCGGTACATTATACAAAAATAAACCCAGCTACAACTCATTACCAAGTTACCAGGCACCAATAGTCGACCACAATATGGCCAAACAAGTACCTTCATACAGTAGCTGGAGCGAAGATATGAACATTATGGATTTTGCCAACGACGATAACTTTGGTAGTGCCTGGGTCTCCAATCCGGCAGTCAAAGGTGAAGTATGGTATGAATTGGATTTTGAACGTAGTAAAGCTTTCAATAGTGTTGTTATTACCGAAGGAAAAGACAATCCTTCACAGTATAACTTATCCTATCTGAAAGATGGAAAATGGCATCCTATCGCGGTTACAGCGGTACAACAGGGCCGCATCAAGATCTTCCACTTTGATGAAGTACTGGGACAAAAATTACGCTTCAGCATTAAACCAGAAAAAGGCCATGCGGTCGTAAACGAAATCGGCGTTTACCAAGAAAGACGCTAACAAGCCAAAAAACTTTCATCAAACTGAACAATACACCCTTAGTAGTAAAAAGAGGCTCCTTGCAATGCAAGGAGCCTTCTTTTATTGGGACTAATAAGTTAAATTCCTATTTACTCCAACCTGGGTTTTGTGTCAGATTTCCGTTCAGCACAATCGCTGCAGACGGAATTGGGTAAAGGTATTGCTTGTTGTTGTCATCCCAAGTGCGCTTCACAGCTTTAAACCATTCCAGGTGATTGTCCGAAGTCATTGTCTGGAAATTGGTACTTTTACCCCCTATAGCCACCTTGGCTACTCCTGCAGGAACAGTTATCGAAGGAGCTGATTTACTTCCATCATAGAACACAACATCTGGAGTTCCATTGTGGTCGATATCAATCAGCTTATCTAAAGCAGGGATATAAATTCCCGTCCAAGGCAAATTTGCCATAAGCGGTCCAAGTTTCCATCGCTTCAAATCATTGAAACGGAAACCCTCCAGGGCTAATTCCACCTGTCTTTCACGACGTATTTCTAAAAGCACGGGGCTATTGACTTCCGGGAAGAATGTATTTTTCAAGTAGGTATCCACTTTGGTTGGCAGTGTATTCGTTCCACTTGTTATTCCAGCCCTTGAACGTAATGCTCCAATAGTTTTCGACCAATCCGCATCATTGAAAGTACCTAGTTCCTGTTTCGCTTCAGCATAGTTTAATAATATTTCAGCGTAACGCATTAAAGGAACTGCATTGGTATTGTAACCGCCATTGTCGTAATAGGGATCGTCTAAAGTATACTTGATCGGTTGATACCCCGTATAAGTAAAACTTGCAAAATTTGGGGGAGCAGGCTGTCCATTACGGGAATATCCTGGCGTCCGGATCAACTGCGCCAAGCGCAAGTCGCGATTTTGACACTCCTCATAGAATTCCTCAGTCTGAAAGTTCGGTCTATCCGTATAAGGAGTACCGTCAACATTCAAAAAACTATTGATAAAAGGCCTTACCAAACTTAAACGTGGACCGTAGGTTGCAGATGTCCACCACCAGTTGGCGTCGTTCAAAAGCGCAAGATCTTTACTGAAAGTTACGGCCAACATAACCTCTTTTGTCACTGGAGTATTACTGGTAAACAACTGTCGCTGTGATGTTTTAGGATCTGCGGAGATATTAAGCCCATAAGGACCATTTTCCATTAAAATCTTGCCAGCGTCTACCGCCATCTGGAAAAATACTTCCGGCTGTGTAGCCAAATTGAGCTTTTGGTATTTACGAAATGTTCCTTCGAACAGCGCGATTCGGGTCTTCAAACCCAGTGCTGTCCATTTATTAACCGTACTACCGTCGCCCGCCGTATTTGTGATATTGGCGTAGGCAAAGTCCAGATCTTCCATGATGTGTTTCATGACCACTTCGCGCGAATCCCGTGGTGCTTTAAGAATATCCGTCTCATCAACCGCCAAAGGGTGATCTACCCAAGGCACATCGCCAAAACGAACTACTTTCTCATAATAGAACCAAGCTCTGAAAAAGCGGGCTAAGCCGATATAATTATTTTTGATGGCATCGCTCAATTTGGGACTATTACATTTAGCTATCAATTGGTTGATATTACGCAGGGTAGTCCAGGACCACCCCGAACTGATCTCAGCACTGTAAGCGCCGCCGACCATAAAATCATTGAGGTTATTTACGGCCGAATAGTCAGCCATAGCGTCACCTTTATAAGCGTCACTACCAGAGGTAATATTCCGATAGAATGAGTTGCTGTAATTTTTTAATCCACTTTCGCTCCCGAAAATATCCTCCTCGGTGGCACCTGCCTTCGGCAGCTCGTTTAGTTCACAGGAGGAGAACAAAAGCGCAACAATAGGTATATAAAATAATTTTTTCATGATAATAAAAAACTATAAGCCAATAGATAAATTAAAACTAACACTCTTCATAATCGGATAGTTAAATCCGTCGCCAGAACCCGTTCCGATCTCCGGATCAGATTTGCCCAGATTACCGACATCGAGATCCTTCGTTTTTTTGTAAAGAGGCGACCAGGTCCATAAGTTTTCGCCCGAAAGTCCAGCCCGAAGACTACTGATTTTTAACCTGTTGGTTACAGATTTAGGAAAACTATATCCGATCTGTATATTTTTCATCCGTATATAGGCAACGTTCTGAAGATATCTTGTCTGTGGCGTTGTTTTGATAGATTCATTGTACCCAGCATAACGAGGAAAATAACCGTTTGGATTGTCTTCAGTCCAATAATTGTTGAGGTGCCATTCCGGCAAGTTGTTGTAAGGTCGATTGTATTGCCCCCAAAAAATAGATTCATTGCTCGGGTACCAATTCTGCTTACCCACACCCTGGAAGAAAGACGAGAAATAAATACCTTGCCAATCCAGATTAAGGTTAAAACTATAGATATATCGTGGATCGGCATTACCGATTACAGTTCTGTCACCATGGCTATAAATCGTATTATTTCCATAATCAATTACACCATCACCATTTAGATCCGCAAAACGTACGTCACCTGGATATATTGTACCATTGTTTGACGATTTGATCAATTTTTGTTTTGCAGCACCATCAATTTCCGCCTGATTCTGAAATAAACCCTGCGTTACATAGCCCCATATTTCACCGATTCGCTGACCTTCATAATAGGATCCATCTTTGATTAAACCCTCTTTATTTTCGTAACGGTCTATATTGGATCTATAATCAGCCAAAGTACCCCTTACGGACCAATTGAAAGGACTACCGTTCAGATCGAATCTATCCTTATAAGTCAAGCTCACTTCAAAACCTTTTGTGGTCATGTCAGCATAGTTTCCTTTCGGCGACTCCGCACCAAAGATGTCAGGCAAAGCTACACCTAAGGTATACATATTTAAGGTCTTGCGTTGATAGATATCGCCTGTAAAAGTCAGTTTTCCATTTAAAGACGATAGATCAAGACCTAAGTTTGCCGTGCGTGCCGTTTCCCAGGTTAAGTTATCCGGGATCACCTTAGGCACCGAGGTATATGCCGGCTTCTGTCCGTTCAATACCCGATCCATAATCTTGATTTCGTAAATATCCAAATAGGAATACGGATCGACATTACCATTACCCAATGACCCATAGGACGCTCTTAGCTTCAGATCGGAAAGGGCTCTTTTGTCCACCTGGAAGAATGGCTCTTCAGAAATACGCCAGCCCACGGATGCAGAAGGGAATAGTCCCCATCGTTGGTTTGTCGGAAATTTGGACGAACCATCGTAGCGGCCATTGAATTCAAAAAGGTAACGGTCCTTGAAAATATAATTGGCACGCATAAATACCCCGACATTACGGTACTTGTTATATCCCGCTGTCGCTGTGGTATTCTGCCCTACTGCCAGGTTGATATTTTCAACATCATCATTGAGTAGACCTGTTTTGGTAATATAGGTTGAATTATACGTACGCTGTTCATAATTGTATCCGAGCAAACCTTTAAAATAATGATCGCCTATTGTGCGTTCATATTCACTGTATAGATTTCCAAACAAGTAACGATAGCGTTGGTCTACCTGATAAATATTGTCGTTCATACTTGTTTCCAACCGCAACATTTTTCCCTCCTGTGTGCTATACGGAACAGGCACACGGACTCTTACCGAATTAAAATCGCGATTTCTAAAAGTCAGATCCCCTTTAATGCGGAACGTATTGTTGAAAAACTTAGTCTCGAAAGAAGTTGTATTGCGGAGATCCTGATTAGCCGTATTCGTACCATTTTTACCATAGATAAAATCCCCTACTGTATAGGCTGCAGAGAAGCTCATAGATCCATCAGGGTTAAAGATCGGCGAAGAAGGGTGTCCCTCATCGGCAATATTGCGCCAGATATTTCCACCTTCGCCAGCAGTCGATGGGTCTCTGTATTTGGCATAATTAAAATCGATATTATTGCTTATCCGCAACCATTCTGTCACCTGAAGGCCGGCTTTTGCACGCGTATTATAGGTTTTATATTTATCGCTATTATAGCGGTACATACCATTATAATCGTAAGCACGTCCGGAAATATAGTAATTCATTTTTTCTGAATTACCACTGATGGACAGGTTGTGATCCTGGACAAACGTATTATCCTTGATCAGCATGCCATAATAATCTTCATTACCGTAGTATACATAATTACCCTTATCGTCTACTGTAACCTGTTCAGTAATGCCCTGTTCTTTTCTTCTCTTAAATTCTTCCAGCCAATCTGTTGTAAAGATCTGTGTCTTGTTGAGCTTGCTCGGAATCGATGAATAATTGTTCCAGGCATTATAGGCTGTAAAGAAATGCGAAGCATATTCGTAACCATCTGTCACAAATTTGGGCAAGGTTACAGGTTTTTGGAAGGAGCCACTTCCAGAATAATTGATCGAAGTTTTTCCGGACTTGGCACGTTTCGTTGTAACCAAAACTACCCCGAAGGTACCGCGGGAGCCGTAAATCGCAGATGAAGCCGCATCTTTGAGTGTAGTTACACTTTCAATATCATTGGGATTGATCGCCGAAAGGTCACCCTCGACACCATCAATAAGCACAAGTGCACTTCCACCCTGACCAATGGAAGTTGTCCCACGGATATTGAAACTTGGTGCACGATTGGGCTTACCATCTGCTGGGGTTACATTCAAGTTGGGAATTACACCTTGGAGCATCTGGCTTGCATTACCCAGTACGCGTCCCTCAAAAGCTTCCGATCCCACTTGGTCTACTGCACCGGTAAGATTCACTTTTTTCTGCGTACCATAACCGACCACCACAACTTCCTCCAGTTCGGTATCTTTAGATTCCATGATGATATCGATCTGCCCTGCCGTCACGCTGACGATCTTTTCACTATAGCCTATCCCTGTCAATTTGAGTCTTTGCCCTATAGTGGCTTCAATCGTGAACTGCCCCGCTACATTCGTTGAGGTTGTTTTTTGGCTGGTTAAATTGGTAATGGTAATTCCGGACAAGGTTGTTCCGTTTTTGTCTTTCACCACCCCTTTCACGGTAGATTGAACTGCAATACTGTGCACCTCTTGATTCAATTTGACATAATCGCGCTCTACATTAGCCCAAGTGGGGTATGAGAGACCCAATGCCATACTGATTAGTAATGTTTTTTGCATTTTTAGTCTGGTTTAGAATTTTGCTTCAAAGTTGATGCTTTGACTTGGTTTATAATTTACCGTAATGTTAACAAATATTTAATTAATATCAACAACATTACTACCTAAACAGGTTTAGCACACCATTAAATAATCAAAACTTATCTTTTAGATAACATAAATCATAAAAACAAGTATTGACACACCTAAAAGTTAATCTATTCAATTCAAAAACCTAAAGTCTCATTTTCAGCATCCAGAAATACGTTAATGGACCGCGAAGGGATTCCGCAAGATCCATTGTTTAGTACATTTTTTCTTTCCCGTTTTTCTTGAACTAGTTCAATGAACAGCTAGACACTGGAAAGATGGAAATACTTCAAAAACTTTTTACACCGATTTGGGCAATACGGACAATAACATTGCCATACTGGATTTTTTGCTGGCTGTCTGGCAGGAGCCTATTTAGGTAAAGAACTTGGGTTAAGCTCAATTGCATTTGCCGGAATAGCAATGCTCATCTGTTACTTTCCTTCCAGCCGAAGTGACCAATAGAAATAGGCCCAAGATAGCATAACAAAAAGATGCCGCCTCGAGTATTTTTTCAAGGCAGCATCTTTTTGTTATCGTTTTTTTTGTATGCGCTTATTTTTCGCTAATAAAAGCCAGGATATCTTTATTGATGGTATCCCTTCTGTAGTAGGCATTCCATGTGGAAACCGGGATAGGTAATTAAAGTACCATTTTGGACTAACTTAGCCGCTCTTCTGCCCGTTATATCAATCGGTACGATCTGATCATCTTCACCATGCAATACTAAGACAGGAATTTCTACTTTTTTAAGTTCTTCCGTAAAATCAGTTTCAGAGAAAGCTATGATACAATCATAGTGAGCCTTAATACCGCCCATCATCCCTTGCCGCCACCAGTTGTCCATCACGCCTTGTTGTACATTCGCGCCATCGTGGTTATAGCCATAAAAAGCGAGGGGAAAATCCTGAAAATACTGCTGTCTACGTGTTGCAGCATTCAATCTTATTTCGTCAAAAACCTCCATTGGTACACCATCGGGATTTGTAGCACTCTTAGCCATGGTCGGGGTAACCGCACTGATCAATACAGCTTTTGAAACCCGAGAAGTACTGTGATTGGTTATGTAGCGAACGACCTCGCCACCACCTGTTGAGTGACCAATATGGATGGCATCTTTTAAATCCAATGCTTCTACCAATTGTGCAATATCCGACGCATAGGTATCCATCTCATTTCCCGTTGCCGTCTGTGTCGAGCGACCATGACCCCGGCGATCGTGTGCGATCACACGGTATCCTTTTTCGAGGAAGTACATCAACTGCGCGTCCCAATCGTCGCTGGATAAAGGCCAACCATGATGAAATACAATCGGTTGTCCAGTTCCCCAGTCCTTGTAATAAATTTCTGTTCCGTCTTAAACTTTGAATGTTGCCATGATGAATAGTTTAAGAATTTTATTGTTTACATGATATGTTAATTGGATTGCAATTCATAGTCCAACAAACATATACAACTGTATTTAAGTATATTAAAAAATTAAAAGTCAATTTAAAAACAACGATATTTCGTTATTTATACAACAGATTCATTCGTTTTTACGATATGATCTATTATCCTGCAAGAGACTTCTCGTCGTGTGCTCACCTGTGTTTAAATAGTATTCATATATTCAGTTTTCACCTAATATTTGAACCAAATCTTCCGCTCCACCGTCAAATTTCTGTCCATTAACAAAAAATGTCGGTGTCCCATTAACGCCGCTCAGCATACCACTTTCAAAATCGCCATCCACGCGATCCTGCAACGCTTCGTCCTGCAAATCAGATTTGAACTTCGACATGTCCAAATCCAGTTGCTCGGCGATATCCAGCAGCAATCTTTCGCTCAGCAAGTTTTGGTTTTCAAAAATGGCATCATGCATCTCCCAAAATTTCCCTTGCAGTGCTGCAGCCTCCGCCGCCAATGCTGCGGGTTTTGCATAGGGGTGCATCTCCGAAAGCGGAAAATTGCGGAATACAAACCTGATCTGGCTTCCCAGTTCGGCCATCATTTCTTTTATAATTGGATGAGCTGCACCACAATGCGGACATTGGTAATCCCCATATTCAACAATGGTCAGATCAGCCTGGCCATTTCCCAATATATGGTCAGCATTGCTGACCTTCGGTTTCAATGACATAATTATTTTGATTTAAGATTCTCCAATGCTTCGATGATACCGTCTGCACCCGGATTGACCGCAGTCGGAGACAGATAACTCCAAGCGATAACGCCCTCCTTATCAATCACAAAAAGTGCGCGCTTGCACTCCCCTTCCTCTTCATCGTAAACACCATACTTCTTGGCGACCTCGCCTTTAGCTTCAAAATCGGCTAAAAGTGGAAAATGCAGCTTTCGGGATTGCGCAAAGGCCATATGGCACCATTTGCTGTCAACGGAGATACCCATAATCTCCGCATCATATTTCTTGAAATATTTGAGCATTTCATTATATAAGGCCATCTGATCGCTACATACCGGACTCCAATCTGCCGGATAAAATGCCAAGATCACATTATGCCCCTTGAATTCTGATAAGCTAATTTTTTGATCGGGTGTCGCATACAAGGTAAAATCAGGGGCAACATCATTTTTGTTTAACATATCAACGTCTTTAAAGTTTAACTACCATTCATGCTGCACAACCTTAAAATAGATCTGCATCACCTTTAAATAAAGCACTTAAAAGCAAAAATTGTTTTAAAGAAAAAATAGCTTATCCACGATCTGACTACAAGATCCGTTGATCTGCCTACCTCCAAAATCGGTGGATCGGCCATCTTTGTATCATCAATTTATTTAAAAACAAAAAAACATGAAATCACAAAAGGTATGGTTCATCACTGGCGCTTCCAAAGGGCAAGGTCTCAGTCTCGAACATCCACAGTCGTTCAGTAAGCTCTTCAAAAAGAATGTCCAACAAAGCCCTTAGAGTTTAGGCAACTTTTCAGTAGATTATTTATCTTTATTCCGCGTAATATCCCGCTACGCCAATGCCAATCGTCCAAAAGAACTTTGACTTTTTAAGGTCCTCCAGCAGCATATCCGCATTGTCTTCGTATTCGCCATCGGCTTTGATTTCCTCAATCTCCTCCTGAACATCCTCTTCAGTAATCTGTCTCCAGACACCAACAGAGCTATTTAAAAATGTATAGCAATATCCCGCTTCGGCATCATCAACCTCACCCGCATTTTTATCACGCAGGATGCTTACAAGTTCGGTCGCTTCGACCTGAAACGGATTAACACCATAGATACTGATTTCAGTTTTTTCTGGATAGGGTCCATTGATGCTTTCTATAAATTCCAATGTTCCCTGATCATTAAAATCAAGTCTCAATTCGAGTTCATCATAATAATATTGGTCGTCCAGCGCATCTGAAGGAGCACCAAGTACATTTTGAACTTCAGCACGGCCCGCACCGAGATTAACCTGACCAATACCTTCAATTTGAATCCCAACACGTGGGACTAGTTCGATCTTTTTCATCCGTATTCAGTAAATTATAAAAAGGATACCTGCATAAATAACACTTGAACATCTGCTATCGTTTTATCCAATAATGAACATAGCTACAGCTTTATGCTGACATAAATTTACACTAATTCCCATTAAATAATTATTAACATTTTTAACTTTTCTTACGATCCTTAGCGCACATGATAATTCGCATACTCAGCCAATTATGACTAACTTTAGGAATGCATCAAAAATCGACGATTATGCAACAGACGCTAGCGACATTAGACAGTTATATCCAAAATCTAAGACCTGAACTGTATACCTATCTACAATCCCCGTTATCGGCAGAAGATTTTAGGGCCCTTGAACAGAAATATGATATTGAAATACCTCATGATCTTAAAGCACTCTATCGCTGGAAAAATGGGCAGCGCAATACAAGTTATGAAGCCTTTGTTAACAATTCGACTTTCATCCCACTAGAAGAGGCGCTGGATACAGCGCAGGAATTGACAAATATGATTGGTATGGACTTTGAAATCGAAAACTGGTGGAATGAACGTTGGATCCCTATATTCCACAACGGCGGTGGAAGTTATATCTGCTATGATCTAGGTGGCATCTTTACCGGACAGGCAGGTCAATTGATTGAATACTGGAATAAAGAAAATGACCGGAATGTTATTGCACCTAACCTCGAAGGTTTTTTAGGGCTACTTAACGACTATTATGCCCATACGCCTAAAGAAAAATTCGATGATTTTTTTAGCCTAGATACCACAGGCGAATATCCCAAACGGTTTAAGGTGGACTAACAGAAACTCATCGCCCTCATTTTTTTCTCTCGATGAATTTTTAAATTTATTATACCTTTTCCCGCTGTTTCTCTTTGGAACCACAGGATAAAAACAGCGTCAACATACAATAAAGAGTAACAAAAATTAAATAAATCCTTAGCTTCATCATACTATTGGTCTTTACACTAAACCGAAGAAAACAATAAATGCTGATTTCAAATGACAGCATCAACAAGATGCCAACCATAATGGAGATGCAAAATTTCATCCAGTTCCACACATTAATAAGTTAAAATCAAAAGATATACTGTTTTTATAGAAGGTAAAATAGGAATTTAAACGAATAGATAATAACTTTGGACAGATAACACACCGTCCGTTATACGAATCAGGCCTTCATGAAATCGAAAAAAGTAAATACTTGCGACCACTCCTGCCTTATGTGCCGTTATGTCCTACAAGACTGGCTTGGGCAAATCGACCTGCACCGCACAAATATCAGATTGAAAAAAGGCGAGCAGTTTATTACCGAAGGGCAATCGGTTCGGGGTATTTATTTTGTCCAGTCTGGACTTGTCAAAGTTCACCGCAATCTTGGAGATAAGGAAACCATTGTTCGTTTTGCAAAAAAGGGAGATATCGTAGGCCATCGCGGTATCAGTACTGAACAAACCGTCTATCCCATTTCGGCAACTACCTTGGATGTCACGCAGCTCTGCTTCGTGGAACTGCCATTTTTTCTGTCCACACTGCGCATAAATCCCGAATTGAGCTATCGGCTGATGTTATTTTTTGCCGACGAACTACATCTTTCTGAGCAAAAAATGACCAACCTGACACAGCTTCCTGTTAAAAACCGACTTGCTTGGAGCTTATTGTTACTCTACCGTATTTTTGGCGAGGAAAACATGGACGGATATATCGGTCTCACCTTGAGTAAAAAAGATCTTTCGTCCTATGTAGGCACTACTTACGAGACCGTTTACCGCATGCTAGGTGAACTTATCGATCTAGAGGCGATAGCGATGGACAAAAAAAATATCTTTATTAAAAACTTCCAGCTTTTGCATGATCTTTCGGAAGAAAATATGGGGAGTGAAACAGCCTAAGACGGCTAACGACTCCCCAATCCATATACTTCCCTAAAAATACATCACACTAAAATTTATAGCCTAAACCGACCCCCAAACGCCACTTGCCATCAGCAGTACCCGTTTTCGCCGCGTAAAATGCGGGCAGCTGAATAGCAATATGCCGGAATACGGCCGTCAGACCAAAGCCTAGAGACGGGGTGACCCAGGAATTCTTTGGCTTCCCTGCTTCAACCTTATCTTCTTTAAGTTTTAAGCTCGGCAATAAACCCAACAACAGGCAACTTTTCGGGCTGAATATATATTTCACCGCTGGTCCAGTACAATTGATATAAGCACCATGATCAGCGTATCCTGCCACGACAATTCCCTCAAACAAACTCCCTTTGACTGTTTTTTCCTGACTGTAAGACTCCATGCTAATAGCTAACAATAGAAGTAACATGAATACTTGTTTTATCTGATGCATAAAAATCTAGTTTTGTGAAGTCGACACTTTTTCTTTTTGATGATAGGTATAATAGATAGCCATCCCTGTAAACAGCAATCCGCCGACAATATTTCCAGCTGTTACAATCAGCTGATTGCACAGCCACCAGTCGGAGATAGTCACTTTTGCACCGAACATCATCCCGGCAGGAATCACAAACATATTGACCACTGCGTGCTCATAGCCTAATGCAAAGAATATAAAGATCGGAATACCTGCAGCCAGTATTTTGCCAAGAGTAGACTTAGACGTCATGGACATCACCACCCCCATACAGACCATCCAATTACACAAAATAGCTTTAACAAAAGCCGAAAACAAGCCTGCTGCACCATGGGCGCTGTATCCAAGCGTTTTCTTTTCGCTGATCAGGATCAGGCTCTGTTCGATGTTTCCGAGCTGGCTCGAATGTCCAGTTTCTGTACTAGCAGCCCAAAATAAAATCGCAAAGAGGACACTTCCAAGCAAGTTGCCTAGAAAAACCCAGAGTAAATTATTGGCCATAGCCTTAAAATTGATTTTACCTTCAAACCAGGCTAAAGGCACGAGAGAGAAGCTGCCTGTCACCAATTCCAAACCGAGGATGACGATAATAACAAACCCTACAGGAAAAACGAATGCACCGACTAATCCCAATCCTGTCTGCGAAGTGGCCAAAAGTGCGAGTGTAACAGAAATTGCCAATAAGGCACCTGACAATGCTCCCCGTATCAGTAGATCTTTGACCGGAAGCGAAGATTTGTAGATAGCGGTGTTCATCATGGCACCAGCTACCTCTTTAGGGCTAATATAATCCATCGTATTTTTGTTTTAAAAGGTTTTAGATTCAATTATTTTTATTTCTCCTAAGCAGTCATCCCAATAAAAACACTTCCGTTCTCCACCTTCACAGGATAAGTCTTAATGGCACATTCGTCACCCGAAAGACATTCGCCTGTATCCAACGCAAAGGTTTTCTTATGGAACGGACAAGCGACTTTAGGTGTTTCACCCAAAGAGCCCAGCATACCGCGGCTTAAAATCATCTGCCGTTTATGCGGACATTCATTTTGTGTGGCATACCACTCATTGCGGCGGGCGAAATAAAACAGCGCCACCTGTTCGTTATTCAATTTAAGACAGACTCCACCATTTTCAATAGCATCTTCTACCCGACAAGCCTTCAGCCATTTCATGTCAATTTGCGTATTCATATGATTTCAATTAAAAGGTTTAGCGATTTTATATTTAATAGGTACTGACGTTCCAATCAGCAGCTTTTTTTTGTCCGCGAAAGCTGTCAAAGCGAACAGTTTCATCCTTCTCTTCGGGTGCATTAACAAAGTGGACAAAGCGTTTGCGAATTTCCGGATTCTCCACTGCTACCTTCCATTCACAGCGATAACTATCGACAAGCAGCTGCATATCCTGCTCCCAGGCCTCCCCCATACCCAGGCCATCCTCTACCACAACATTCCTTAAATAATCTATTCCGCCTTCCATTTTATTGAGCCAGGTAGCAGTCCGGGTCAGCGGATCCGCAGTGCGGATATAAAACATCAGGAAACGGTCAATGTAACGGATACAGGTTTCACTATCGATATCCGATGCAAGCAGCAAAGCATGCTGCGGCTTACTTCCGCCATTACCGCACACATAGAGGTTCCAGCCTTTTTCCGTCGCAATAATTCCAAAATCCTTACTCTGCGCCTCGGCACATTCGCGGATACAACCACTAACAGCCGACTTTATCTTATGTGGAGCACGAAGACCACGGTAACGTTCCTCTATCCGTATCGCAAAAGAAACACTATCGTGCAGCCCAAACCGACACCAGGTACTGCCCACACAGCTTTTGACAGTCCGTAGTGCCTTGCCATAAGCATGTCCGCTTTCAAAGCCGGCAGCAATAAGTTCTTCCCAGATAAACGGCAGATCATTGAGATGTGCACCAAATAGGTCAATGCGCTGTCCGCCCGTAATTTTTGTGTATAGGCTGTACTTCTTAGCGACTTCCCCGATAACAATCAGTTTATCTGGGGTAATTTCACCTCCCGGAATGCGCGGAACAACTGAATAGGTCCCGCCCTTCTGTATATTGGCCAAATAACGGTCATTACTATCCTGAGCCACATCATTACCCTTGCCAAGAATCATCTCGTTCCAAAGGCTCGCTAGCAAGGAAGACACCAACGGTTTACAGACTTCGCAGCCATGTCCGCGGCCTAGCGCATCCAATACATGATCGTAACTTTTCAGCTCATGGATCTTGATCAGGTCATATAGTTCCTGGCGGCTCAGATCGAAATGTTCACAGATGGTACTCCGGATATATTTTCCTTGCTGTTTCATCGTATAATTGACCAGGTCCTTGACCATCGGCACGCAGCCGCCACATCCCGATCCAGCCTTGGTACATTTCTTTACCGCATCTGCATTTTCACAATGACCAGTTATCACAGCATCACAGATCTGTGCTTTAGTGACACCTTCGCAACTGCAAATCAATGCCGCATCAGGAAGAGCCTCCAGACCAGCAGAAGCCGACTTACTTTCGCTCTGCTGGCCAAAAAGAAGGAGTTCAGGGTGTTCCGCCAACGGCAGGCTATTATTGACCATCTGAAGCAACATGTTGTAACTTGCCGCTTCCCCGACAAGTATCCCACCCAGCAGACGCGTTCCATCTTTACTTACGTTCAATCGTTTATAAATACCTTTATTACGATCCTCCAATAAGATCGTGCGTGCATAAGGCTCACTGATAAAAGCGTCTCCAAAACTAGCCACATCAACTCCCATCAGTTTCAGTTTGGTGCTCATGTCAAATCCCTTAAAGGATTTCTCTTCCCCCACAATATGAGATGCCGCAATTTCAGCCATTTCATAGCCCGGTGCTACCAGACCATAGATCATATCATTCACTAAGGCACACTCACCGATAGCATAAACTACAGGATCAGAAGTCTGCATCTGCGCATTAACCAATATTCCGCCCCTTTCACCAACATCCAGTCCAATTTTCTTGGCCAGCTCATCACGGGGACGTATACCTGCTGAAATCACCAATAAATCCGTCTCTATCGACGAACCATCCTGAAAAGCAATCCCCGTCAGGCGATCATCCCCCAGCAATTGGCTTGTCGACTTTTGCAATAAACAGGTCAAGCCTAGTTCTGACAACTTTTGTTGCAACAACATACTGGCGCTATCATCAATCTGACGCGGCATCAGGCGTTGGGCAAATTCGATCACGGCAGTCTCTTCCAGACCAAGATCCACCATTGCTTTCGCAGCTTCGAGTCCCAAAAGTCCACCGCCCATTACTGTACCACGCTTCGCTTTTGCCGCATAAGCTTTGATCAGATCCAGATCTTCGATGGTACGATATAGAAATACCCCTTCCTTTTCAATGCCCGGAATCGGTGGAACAAAAGGAGCAGAACCAGTCGCAAAAACCAGATAGTCATAATTGACTGTGATACCTTTTTGAGATTCCACTTCTTTTTTTAATCGATTTACAGCAACAATTGGATCATCTAAATGAATTTTTACATTATTTTCCAAATACCACTCATTTTTTAACAAGAAAAGCTCGTCAATAGACGAAATTTTGAAGTAATCTGTCAAATGAACACGATCATAAGCTCGTATCGGCTCTTCTGAAAACACAATTATTTCCAGATCGTTTATTTTCTGCTTTAATTTTTCACAAAACTTATTACCGACCATACCATTACCAACAATAACAACCTTTTTTCTTTCCATAACTGCTATTTTTTATGATAAAAATTCAATTTAATATTTTAACAACACTAATTTATGCAATAAAAAATTAAAAAATCAAAATAAATATGATTTTAGTAATATTTTTTCAATAAAAAACTGTAAATAATTGTAGTTTTTATGATTTATATCAGATTTTTTAATAGATTTACATATAATTCAACAACAAAAACAACAATAACATGGAAAAATTAAGCACAACATCGTTATTTATTGTAGGATCTGGCCCTGGAGACCCCGAATTACTCACCCTGAAAGCATATAAAGCAATAGAAAATGCACAAGTGATCTTATATGACAACTTAATTAATAAAGAAATCCTTCAAATAGCAGATAAAAACTGTTTAAAACACTATGTCGGCAAGCATCCTTACGGAAAATACGTGCCCCAGGAAGAAATCAATAGGCTCATCCTTCACTATTGCGAAAGATACGAAAGAGTGGTACGGCTTAAAGGTGGCGATCCCTATCTTTTTGGGCGCGGCTTTGAAGAATGGCTTACCGTACAAAACAGATCAATTAACATGACCTACATTCCGGGCATCAGCAGCATGCAAGGCGCCGGCCTCAATGATATTCCGCTGACACATCGTGGTGTAAGTGAAGGCGTATGGGCATTAACAGGTATGAAAAAGGACGGATCCCTATCTGCCGATCTGGCCCTGGCAGTTCAGAGCAGATCTACTGTAGTCATCTATATGGGAATGCGTAAGCTCGATGAAATAGCACGCACCTATGTTTTGCACAGCAAAGGAGAAACAGCCGCAGCAATTATACAACATGCGAGCTTGCCGCAACAAAGACAGGTGCGTTGCAAAGTCAAGGATCTCGTCAGAATAAGCAAGGAGCATCAGATAGGGCATCCTGCTATCATTATCATCGGCGACGTAGTGGATCTGCAGCAAACATTGACAGTTGCTGCCGAACAGCGGCGCATTATTTAGGATCGATTATAGCGTTACTTGAAATATAAGTAAAGCCTATTATTATCCACTTTATTGCCGGACTAAAACAGACAAAGGTCATCAATACCTGCGAAGACTTTAATATTATTATTATTTGGAAGCTTTATATCATCTACCAAATCTCGTCAGATTTGTCGCTGTCAATTGGCTAGACAATCTGCAGGTCCATATTTCTAAAGAGATTCAATTCGGAATCATTTGAGTCCAGGTCGGTGATCAATGCCGTGAGCGAATCTATTGGACACACCCTAAACAGTTCACCTTGATATAGCTTATTCTGGCTGGCTAAGGCTATTGTTTTCTTTGCACATTGAACCATCATCTTTTTGGTTTCTCCATCTGCAGCTGACGCCGCCGAAACACCGAGCTCAGGATCTACAGCACAAGTTCCCATGATAAAGATATCGGCATTATACTTAGCAACTTCCATACAGGTTGTGATGCCTGAAGTTACAGCCAGATCGGGTTCAAAATGACCACCCAAAAAAATAAGTTCCACATTTTTGAACTTCTCGAGCAGTGGCACGATGGAAAAATTATTTGTAACCATCCGAACCCGGATATCCAATGGCATAGCATTCACTACGGCCCGCGTCGTGGTGCCACCATCCACAAAAAGAGTCATGCCATCTTTCAGAAACGGCTGTACTTTTAATGCGATAATATCTTTTTCTTTGGTCAGAAACGATTGCCTATCCTGGAAAGTCAGTGGATCTTTTTCTCGCAGTATAGCACCGCCCCTGGTCTTGGAAAGCAAGCCGTTCCGATAGAGAAGGTCTATATCGCGGCGGATGGTATCTTCCGATACCGCCAACAACACCGCCAGCTCTTCAAATTTCACCTTCCTCCGGACCGCTAATTCGCGGAGGATTATCTCAAAACGTTCTTCTTTTAACATGCGATTACTTCCTGATTTTATAGATAAGAGCTACCACTAGAAAAAGCAAAGCTATTGTTTCGAAAGCAATGATCAAAGAAAAATGCTGCGCAATAGCCCCCAAAAGCGCGGGGCCCGCCAGCTGACCGGCATAACCCATTGTTGAGATAACCGGAATGGCTACCGTCGGCGAAAGTCCTCCAATCCGTCCACCCTCGCTAAAAAATACAGGTACAATATTGGCGGCTCCCAGTCCCAAAAGGACAAATCCAATGAGCGTTAGCGATAACCAAGGACTACACACTACGATCAAAATGCCCAACGAAGCCAACAAGCTACCACCTATCACCACAACCTTACTATTCAGTTTACTTACTAATCGGTCTCCCTGCAATCTCATGACCGCCATCGCAACGGAGAATGCCGCATATCCAATTCCCGTAAACTCAGGAGATACTCCTTTGTGATCCCGCAAGAAAATAGCACTCCAGTCCAACATCGCTCCCTCAGACAAAAAGGCAATGAAACACATCAGCCCAAGTATCAGCACACTCCACCTAAACCATTGAAATCCCTTTTTTGAAACCTGAGTTTCATCAATAGGAGAAAACTGGACAATGATTTCTTTTTCCCTTTGATAGCTCAGCAACTTTCGATATTGTAAGATCAGTAGCAGTATTAATAGAATAGCTATGGTAACTGCTGCATAAATAGGAATTAACCCCATCTTTATCAGAAAACCCAAGCCGATCGATCCAAATAGCCCTCCAACACTGAACAGTCCATGTAAAGATGACATTATCGGTTTACCTATTGCATTTTGAACCTGCACACCATGTGCATTCATGGCCACATCTATACCACCTATACTGCAGCCAAATATAAAAAGAACACAGGCCATCAAATAGCTATTGGTTACCATCAACAGTACAGGGAGCACTACGGCAGCTATCAAACCTGAAATCAAAATCACTTGTCTGCTCCCAACTTTCCCGATGAAAAACCCGGAAAGCGGCATCGTTAATAGTGCACCACCTCCCAAACATAACAGTAAAAGCCCCAGTTCTCCGTCATTCAGACCAAGACGGTCGTATTGATATTACTACTGCCGCGGCGGATAGGAGCCTCAACAAAGGCTATACCCATCTGGCCATTAGCGTCGGTGGAAAGGATGCTGTCGATAATCTGACCGAGCAATTACGGTCGGATGGTTATATCGTCGAAAGCGAGCCGCGTACTACGGGGGATGGTTATTATGAAAGTGTCGTGCTTGATCCGGAGGGAAATCCGATAGAAATTGTAGCTTAAATAGTTCAAAAAAGTAAAGCATCCCGGACACTATCAGGATGCTTTACCTTATTCTGCATGAAAAGTAAGCCTAAAAGGCTCTAATAAGGGCTTCCATTAGGATTTTCTTATGACAGGATCGATCCAGTAATAGTCATGGTTGGTATGAGCGAAAAACTCCATCGGCGTAACATGGCAATCAATGGTATCACTGAGCCCGTCGTCGGTATAAGTGACCACATCTTCGGATGGCATCACCATCCCGCTCATAATGGCTCCATAGTCCAAGCAGTGAAGATCAGATATCAGTACATTAACTGTGTGGGCCAGCGTCCATTTTTCCATTTCTTCCTTGCTAACACGTTTCACACGCTCGGCCAAAAACCGGGCTTCCTCCAGCTCTTTTTCGACACTGTCCGGAAAAAAAAGCAACAGGAAGGCTTCATACTTATCAAATTCTTTATTTCGGATTGCTTCATTTCGCAGAAACAGCTTCTCGCCCATCTGTCCGTACTGATCGGCATATTTTTTCAGTTCCATTTCGGCTAGTTCCTTATCCGACCATTGCTGCAATTCTGAAAGTGCATGGACCTCGGTACCATGGCCATCACACTGATTGAGATACGCCCAAATATCGCCCTGTACGACTTTGGGCTTCCTGTGCTCCAGCACATTGTATCCTTGCGCTACCCATGCTTCTATTTGTTCCCTTCTCATCTTAAGCTGTTTTTTAAAAATAAACAACAGCGCAGCTGCAATGGTTTTCTTTTTTCTATTTGAGATTTCTGGCTTTCAGTTCCGCATCCACCGCTTTTTCATTCTTTCCAAAATATTTAAAGAACAAAATGGCCAATATCAATGGGAAAATTGTAGGCCAGGTTAAACCGGCTACGAATATACTGTAGGCAGCGATCCCCAAACAAAAGCCAATAATTGATGCATTGATTATTTTCGTGGGTTTAGCTTTCTTTTTGAGAACCAACAACTCTTCATTGCTCAGTTCATTTAATTTCTTTTCTTCCATCTGGTCTGTACTTTTATAGGTTAGTTATTTTATATGTTTGATGCGAATATAATTATTTAAATGAGCAATAAAAAAACACAAAAGGTTGGAAATTAGCAAAAGAATAGCGCAAAAAAATAAAAAAGGTCGGATGAAAATGGAACACCCGACCTTTTAACTAAGTTACTCCTTACATGGATACCTATAGGACAACAGCCGCAGACATATGGTTTGTTTTTTACAATTTTGTATCAACTTCTGTTCAACCAGTCTTCACCCAATCAGCTCTTGCATGTACTTTTCAAAGCCCATGCAACCAATATAGGCTGAAAAAATAAACGGGCAAGCCGCTTTCCATCCGTATCCAATCCAAAGCCGTCGCGATGGTCTTTATATTGAGCAATATTTCCGGGAAACACAGCTGCAAAAAACGCTGCTGCGATTTTTCCAACGTTCGATCGATGTTTAGCAGGTGCGAAAATCAGTGTAGCACCCAAAGCAATTTCCGCAATACCGGAATATACAACAGTATCATCTTTGGAGATCGGAACCCAGTCCGGCACCTGAGCCTGAAATTCCTTGCGGGCGAAGGACAGATGTCCAATACCGGCTACCACCAAAAAGGTACCTAGACCAACTCGTGCAATCTTCTGCATAGGTGAATTATTCATAATCTTTTACTTAGAGGACATCATTCCACTCGAAATAGTTTGTCCAACGCTGCGGATTATTTCACCTAAAAAATATATATTTGATTAAATAAAATTAACCATATCATGCACTATTATCCCTTAAATATACACAAATACATTATTTTCCTCCTTTTTACGTCCCTTGTGATTCATGCAAAAGCACAAGAAACAATTGTCACTTATATAAAGAAAAATCGTGGTATTACTGCTATAAAAGATTCAGCCGCTTACACAAACATTATTCGTTTAACAGCAAATGAATTGGGGCTTTACGAGGTAAACGATTACTATCCAAATGGCAATTTAAAAAGACATGGCTGGACAAAAGTAGCTGACCCACGAAGATTATATCTGGAAGGCATTATTGAAAGTTATTACAACAATGGCAACCTAGCGGTATCAGCCGGATATAAAGACAATAAACTGAGCGATACTGTAAAAAGATACCACGAAAATGGTCTTTTAAGAGAAATTAGATTTTTCTCCAGTTCTGAAGCCAGTCCCAACGAATTTCTTTTTCAGGACCAGCATAGCCGACTAATCTATTATGCTGATTCAACAGGCCGAAAGCAGGTCGAAAATGGAAATGGCACGTTCGAATTTAAAAACAATATAAATACTGAAAAAGGTGTATATGTTGATGGATTACGTCAAGGACATTGGGAAGGTACTTTAAAAAAAGGAAAGATCAAGTTTGAAGAATGGTATGAAAAAGGTGTGTTAAGCAAGGGAACCAGCACAGATAGTATGGGCAATGTGCATCCCTATACACGTCGAGATGTCCAACCGGAATACCCTGGCGGGATAAAAAACCTTATGATCTTTATTGCCCAGAATTATAAATATCCCAAAGAAGCTTTAAATGCAAAAGTATCAGGACAACTTCTCATCAGTTTTGTCATTGAAAAAAATGGTCTGGCGAATGAATTTGAAGTGATTAATGACCTCGGGTATGGAACAGCAGCAAATGGTATAGCAGTACTGAAGAAAGCCGAAAAATGGGCTCCGGGTTATCAATACGGTATGCCTGTACGTGTGCAGTTTACCATTCCAATCCGTTTACATACAGGTCCCGCTCCAAATTAGCCCTGATCATAATCGTCTGGACTGCATCTGCTTCAATACGGCCTTCATTTTTTCCTGATAGAGCTTATTTGACTTCGATAATTTCACAGCTCTCTGTTGTTCTTCTTCTGCCTGCGCATAAAAGCCAACCCGATACAACAATAAAGCCATCGTATAACGGAATGCTGGCACATCAGGTTTGAGATCTATTGTTTTCTTTTGCCAACGGATCGCATCAAATATAACCGAAGGATCATTTCTCTCAAAGGCCAAGATCTGTTTAGCACCATAATTCAAATTATTTGCCAGGTCATCCTGATAATATTTACGTCCTTTACCAACCAACGATTTGAACTCCGCATTTTGTGCACTGTCCAACACAAGTTGATTTCCTGAAAAATTGATCTTTCGATCTTGCGCAAAATCCATTCGAGACAAGGAATCGGGGTCCACCTTATAAAATGATTGTTCATAATAATTCCTTGCCATCCGGACGTAAGACAGACTATCTTTCATTAGCCTTTTATACTCCAAGGGATAATAACCTTGGGAATTGGAAGCGCGCAAATAATTAGATGTCCATGTCGTATAGGCAAAATAACCAACGTTTTGAGCTAATGAAAAGTTTCTCTTGTCAAGCGATTCGCGAAATGTCCGCTGAATAATTCTATTGTTTATTTTTTTACGAACGGGCAATGGCAACGAGGAATACAGACTATCCACCATTTTACTATTGGTACGTGCCAATAAATAAGATTTACTATTATATACAGGGCCACAGCTCAATAAAAAAACAACCGTCTCAAAATTATTCAATTGCTCTATCGTCAGCTGTGCTATATAGTCACTCAACAGTTGCTGGTCTGTATATTGATCAAATGTCTGATTATAGCGGAGTATTTTGTTCAGCAAGGACTGCTGACGGATCCCCTTTCGATATTCTGCGGTGAGCTTACCGAGAGTTTCAGCTTTTGCAAGCGTATTTGCCGAGTCTATGAGGTTTTCCAGCTCATCTCCCCCATCAACCGCCTTGTCTACTCGTAAAATAGGAATCCCATCTTTATCAGTAACAAGGTACATCGGTTTGTTCAAATAGAAAGCCCGTTGCAACGGATGGTCAAATTCATCCCGATCCACCTGAACGATTCCCGACACAAACTGCGTACTGAGCATATCTTTTGCTTTTTTTGAAACAGAGCCTCTAAAGGGAATAAACTGATCGTCCCGTTGATGGACCACCAAGAACATCGGCTTATTTTCCTTTGCCGCACGCTCCAGCAGCTGTAAATAATCTTCTTTTTGCGGAAATGTCTGCTGCTGTGCTATTGCAGGGTAAACAAACACCCAACACAAAAATATGAATACAGCAGATTGGAACTTGAAATGTTTCATTATCTATGAAAATTAACTAGCAATAACTTATGATATAATTTGTAGAATTGGATAAAAGTTTCAATTCTTCTATTCAAGAGACATCGAATTGGGAGGCCAAGCGAACAATTAAATAGCAAAAATGAATGTATAAAGCTAATAAAATACAGGCAAAAAACCACAACGAATTTAACTCTATATATAAAAAATTAATAAAAAAAGAAAGCTCTGCAATAGCAGTTCCCGTAAGCCACTAGACAAATACCGATAAAAAAAGCTTTGATAGCTAAACAGCGGCCGATCTACGAAGAGCAGGCCGTCGGCCTGGGAACGGGCTATCTCATGAAATTTAATTTTAAAGGAGAGCTTATTGCTCAACTTCGTTTAGGAAAAGATAGCGTTTATCATCCCGGGGGGATAGATTTTGATGGTCAATATATTTGGATCCCAGTCTGTGAATATCGTCCCCACGGCAGGTCGCTGATTTACAGAATAGATCCGACTACCATGGAAGCGAAGGTTGAATTTACGGTAGACGATGCCATTGGAGCCCTTGTTTGCGATCGAGATCGACATGAACTCGTTGGTTTCAATTGGGATGCTATGCAGTTTTATACGTGGAAACAACAATTGCTCGATCGTGGTAAATGGCATTTAAAATCAATCTCTAACAATAATCAGCATTTTATTCATTTTCAGGATGGACAATATGTGGGTCAAGGTTTGATGATTTGCTCCGGGGTCAACAGTTTTTTGAAAGATCCCCACGCAAAGGAGCGCATCGTAATCGGGGGCATTCAATTAATGGATATTCATACCTATCAGAGCACCTATACCCTGCCAATCCACTTAATAAGTAAAACAGGTCGCATTATGACAAGTAATCCTTTTTACACCGATGTCGTTGACGGAAAGGTCTGCCTGTACTTTGTGCCCGATGATGATCAATCCACACTTTACATGTATGAGATAACTAATTCCAAATCATGAATTGCTCTGGGAGTCGCTATGGCTGAAATTGATATCAGACAAATACAAAAGAAATTAATTCGATGGTACACAAATTTGGTACTAAAACATTTATCAATAGTCTCTGGAATGTCGATAAACTGGTTTTGAATGATCCAGCTGAATTTGGCAAAGTGCATCAGAACGGGGCAAATATAGTCCAAGCAGATTATCCTGAATTATTACTCAGACACCTTCGTTTACATAAACTTCACCAATAGATTACAATTTATCCGGAAGTCTATCGTCCATACTAAAAATAAAAAACCACCCTTATTATGACTTTCGTTCCGTGAGGCAATAGCTGCTCAGATCAGCTCGTTTTATTACGAATAAATAACCCCCGAGTCATATTATTATTTTATTTGACCAACTCAAAAAAAATAATTTAAATTTATTACAACACAAAAATGTTCATTACAAAATTCAAATCCATATGGAAAATATTTTGATTTATATCGTTGATTCGACAGAGAAATCAATCGCGGTAAACCACACATTAGCCGATCTCGACCGCAATAGTGACATTCGTATTTATGAGTCTATAACCATCCGAAAAAAAGATCAGGGTGGTTTTGACGTACTGAAAGACGCGACAGAAGAGGGCGGCTGGAAAACACTCGGCGGAGGTGCCATCGGTGCATTGATCGGTATTGTGGGCGGTCCACTCGGTTTATTGCTGGGCGGACTTACCGGAACATTTATCGGGGCGACGATGGATACCGAAGAATTTGTTGTGTCGACCGATTTTATTGATCAGGTCAATAATAGCTTGCAAGTGGGGGAAATAGCAGTGATTACTGTTGTTGACGAAACAAGCCCAGATTTCGTGGATACAGCTTTGCAACCCTTGGAAGGACGATCCTTCCGGACGAGTGTTGATGAGGCCTATGATCATTATCAGGAACGCGTAGAAAAGGCGGCTTCCGAAGAACACGCAGCGGAAAAAGCCAAACGGGAAGCCAAGAAAGCCGAACGGAAAGAAAAACGTGCGGAACTCCGCGAGAGTGTCAAGAAAAAGATTTCAGACTGGTGGGACAAACTTTAATTTAAGCATCTTTAACTTCAAGCAGCTTCGGCTAACGATAAGGGCTGCTTGGAGTTTGGGAAAAATCGCCAAAACTCCACCCCTAGCAAAACGGCGTTTGAAGTAAGCGACAAAAAGACAAAAAACGCAAGGATCGTAGTGAACAGGCGAATAAATAAACCGCTTGGTACAGATACTCAAAAGGACAGGACCAACTCACAGGGTGGTAAACAGAAGATTTAGACTTTTGAAGAACGTTGCACTACTTTTGGTTTTACCCCGAAATGCTTCTTAAAACTTGCTGAAAATGCGCAGGATTGTTATAGCCTAAAAAGCGTGAAATTTCATTTATAGGCCGGTCTCCTTGTGTAAGTAAGCTCCTAGCTTTTTGCATTCTCACCTTGGTCAAATGCCCATAAATGGTTGTACCATAGCAGAGCTTGAAATATTTCTTTAAATAGTTTTCATTCGTTCCTAATTCAGCAGACAATTGCGATAAAGATGGCGGATCGGTCAAACTATTTTCTACTATTCTTTTTGCTTCCGCCATCAGTTTTTTCATTTCCGTACTAAGGCTATTATCCGTTCGAGACACCGTATTACCAAGTTTATGCTGGTCAAATGTTCGCGCCAATAACTCCATGAGTTTACCAAAACAAAATAAGGATTCCATTCCTGATCAAGCTCCGAATTGAGCAACTCGGTTATAATCCTTTTCTGCTGTACACTGATCAAAGCCGAATTGTCAAACAGGATGCCCGATCGCGACGATTCTAAAAGCATATGAAGTTTGGCCAGAAAAGGGCTTTCCTGCGTCAAAAATGACTCGAATAAGGAGACCGGAATATTGACTTCAACAAAACTTTCTGCAGGATGTTATACTGCCACGCTTTGGAGCAGTTTACACCATCAACCCACAGATCAATCTATATGGAACTTACGTAAAAGGCTATAATCCGCAGACAGCTTCGGCACTGGCAAACCCTAATGCCGGAGGTCCATTTGATCCACTCGAAAATGACATGACCGAATTTGGATTAAAAACAGCCTGGTTGGACGGAAAACTCCAGGCAAGTACAGCTATCTATCAGATCAATCAGAAGAATACGCTTTACCCCGCCCCCACTGCCGACAATGTAGATTTAATGGAACAAATCGGAAAAGAAAGATCGAAAGGGATAGAGTTTGATATTCAGGGTCAAATTCTCCCGCACTGGAGTGTTATTGCCTCCTATGCCTACAATGATGCAAAGATTACCGAAGGTGGAAATAATGAAGAACTGAACAGACAAAAACCAAATGCGCCTCAAAATACGGCAAACATCTGGACCAGATTCTCCATTCCTTCCGGAAAAGCAAAAGGCTTGGGAATCGGCGTCGGGGCCAATTATGTGGATAAGCGAAACCTTTCCCTTAACCAGAACCAGACCATCCCATCCTACAGTTTACTGAACGCAGCATTATATTATACCATTGGAAAAGTACAATTGCAGGCCAACTTTAATAATATCAGCAATAAAACCCATTGGGTAGGTGGTTACGATTATATCCGTCTATTTCCAGGTGCACCACGTAATTTACTATTTACACTAGGCTATACCTTTTAAGCATGACTTTAAAAAAGATGATCTTGTTTTTACACCGCTGGATCGGATTATTGTCCGGTCTGGTGGTTTTTATCGTAAGCATTACAGGCGCTATTTATGTATTTGAAAAGGAACTATTTGCCCTATTTCATCCAAGTTATGTAACGGTAACGGCACAGAAAGGCAAGAAAATACTTCCCCTTTCCGTCTTAAAGGCAAATGCGCAGCGTGTCACCGATCATACCATTACCATTATCCGTGTTCCTGCTACAGATGATCAACGACAAGTTCATCTATTTGAAGCACTTAAGCGCCGTCCAAAGAACGATGTCGGGGGTGTATTTGTAAATAAAGAAATCATCTATTGGGACCGTATTTTCGTAGATCCCTACAGCGGCCGCGTTTTAGGAAAAATAGACGTTGAGACAAACTTCTTCTGGATTGTAAGGCAGATCCACCAATTCCTTTATCTCCGGCGCGACGTAGGGAGCGCAATCGTAGGGAGCAGCGTCCTGCTGTTTATCATTACACTAATTTCGGGGCTTTTCCTTTGGTGGCCAAAAAATCGGAAGGTAGCTGTAAAGCGGTTAAAAATAGATTTCAGCGCGAAGTGGAAACGTCTCAACTATGATCTTCATCAAGTACTTGGCTTTTATGCATTTTTGTTCGCGATTGTCATCGCATCAACCGGTTTGGTTTGGTCCTTCAAGTGGTGGGAAACTAGCATCTACTGGCTTATGGACGGTAAGCGGCCCAATACGAAAATAGAAGAACCAAAAATTCAAGGCAGCCCGGTGACAGAATCACGTGTAGCACTTTTAGACCTGATATGGTCTGACGTTCTGAAAAAGGACAGTACACATCAGGGCGTTTTGATCAATTTGGTTCCCGAAACTACTCAAGCTAATGTAAATATCTATACGAAAGGAAATACCTGGTGGTCGGCCTCCGATGCCTATGCCTATGATCTTCGGAATGGGAGTGCATACTACAAACGCCTACAAAATGATAAAACACTGGGCATGAAATGGCGAAACTCCAATTACGATATTCATGTCGGAAAAATAGCCGGGTCTACAGGCATGTGGATCGCTTTTGTAACGAGTTTAATCTGTGCTTCTCTGCCGGTAACAGGTTTCTACATTTGGTACGGTAGAAAATTTAAAAAGAAAAAATCACGCTTATAGCATACAGGTTTACAGCCCTCTGGGCAAATAGTTAACGTTCTGCTGTTCAAAAAATTATTTATATTTTACGTCGACTTCATCATAAACTTTTTTCTCAAAATATCCCGCTTATGCTTCACACGATATAACCGCTTGAAACAGAAGTTCCGTCTAAATAACACGACTACCCTTAAAGAATTTCTAAGAAGACTACTGCAAACAACAGAAAGAAGTTTTTCCACCCCGAACGGGTATAAAAAATATATAAAACACATAATTTATACCCGATGTAGTATAATTCAAAAATATTCACTATATTTATATCAGAAAGGGTATAATTATGGATTCACTACGAATGTTTGTAAAAAAGAAACGGAAAGAATTGAAGCTAACACAGGAAGACTTAGCTGATAATGCTGGAGTTGGCTTACGGTTTGTGCGTGATCTTGAGCAAGGAAAAAAAACGTTACGTTTAGACAAAGTAAACGACATATTGGCGTTATTCGGTAAAGAGGTTGGTGTAATTGATCAAATTAGAGAGTGATGGCGCGCGGAGCAAAAATATACTTTCATGATGACTTGGCAGGATATCTCATTGAGACTGATCATGGTTATTCATTTAGTTATGACGAGAACTATCTAAAAAAAATAGATCCACAACCTATCAGTCTAACTTTACCGATTTCCGAGAACGCTTATCATAGCAATGTACTATTTCCGTTTTTTGATGGATTAATTCCCGAAGGATGGTTATTGGAAATCGGCGAAAAACATTGGAAGCTCAATCCTAGAGATCGTTTTGCACTATTAATCAACCTCTGTAGAGACACTATAGGAGCAGTTTCTGTTTATCCGATGGAGGCGGAAAACGATGGCTAATTGTTTGTTTTGCTATAAACCAGTCGAAACAGGAGACTATCATACGGCATGTTCACGAACATTTTTTGGAACGACACAAGTTCCCTATTTGGAGTTGGACCAAGAAAAATTGAAAAAATTAGCTGAATTTACTGTAACCGAGAGATTGGCATTAACTGGCGTACAGCCAAAAATATCACTCAGTCTAAAAGGAGAAAAAGGGAATAAGCGACTTACCTTAGTTGGCCTTTGGGGTGATTATATCCTGAAACCTCAATCGAAAGAATATCTACTCATGCCGGAAGTAGAAGATCTAACCATGCACCTCGCAGCGCTATTTAAGATAGAAACAGCAAAACACGCATTAATACGAACTTCCACTGGAGAACTAGCATACATTACAAAACGATTTGACCGTAAGAAGGACAAAAAAATCCATGTTGAAGATTTATGTCAGTTATCCCAGTTACTGACCGAGCAAAAGTACAATAGCTCCTATGAACGCGTAGGAAAAATCATCAAGCAGTTTGCTTCCAACATAGGATTAGATGCAATCAAATATTTTAGACTCGTACTATTTAGCTTTTTAACAGGAAATAACGACATGCATCTCAAGAATTTTTCACTAATGCATACGAATCATGGCGTTTTATTATCACCAGCATATGATCTCATTAATGTCAACTTAATCTATCCAAAGGATAAGGAGGATATGGCTCTCACATTGGGTGGTCGTAAACGAAAAATAAAACGGTCAGATTTTAACCAGCTTGCGCAAAGTTTGGGAATTTCTGAACTGGTCAGAGACAATATATATAAAGACTTCAGGAGAAATGCTGATAAAGTTAAAGAAATAATTGATCACAGTTTTCTAACAGATGATTTCAAAGAAAAATATGTTCAAATTGTCCACACTAAATTAAAACAGATCGAACTATAGAAAAGAATTTAGTGATTATGAATAAACTTCTATTTACCATCCTCTTTATTGCGGCTTCTACTTTCGGTGTTTCACAAACCTTGACTAAGGAAGCCACTGCTATCTGTTAGCCGGCCCCCAGCTCTTCCGCCAGCGATTGTAAGCCTTGATTAGCTTCTTCAAATCGTTTGAGTTCGACCGCATAAGATTCCGTAACCGTTTCGAGCAAGGCACTTCCCGCGGTAAAGTCAACATACGCCATCACCGTGTCACCACCCCACATCCAGTCAAAAATCAGGGCATACCCCTCCAAAACATAGCCCTCCAGTTGTTTTAAAAGAGCCAGCATCGGCAATATTTCAAGATAGTTTTCACTGAAGTTGAGTACGGCGAATTTCCAGTGTTGCTTTTCCTCGTCATAATACTCCTTCGCACCATAAAATCGATCCTTGAGCAGATTATCGAAGACTTCACGAATGCGCGCCTGCGAATAACTTGGAATAATTTCCAACGTTGTTTTGCTGTACATCTGCCGGCTCTCCCACCATTGCGACCAATTATCGTCTCGATTCGGGGAAATCGGTTTAGAAGCAAAAAACTCATTCAATCTAGATTTTTCTACTCGAATACTAATATAAAGGCTATCCAATTCCATACGATCGTTCTAAAGATATTCTTAACTTTTTTAAACGTTACCAGCTCGACAGTTTGATCTTTCCATCGCTATCAAAATCCGAATTGTCCGTCACTCTTTTGAGGGTCAGCTGCTTTAATGATAAGCCCTCCTGCAGAGGCACCCCTGTAGACTTAATCCTAAATAAGGGATAAGATAATGGCTTTTCGCCCCATTCGAGCACAAAATGATAGCCATCTACAATCTTTTGCTGGTCGTCGGTTTTGATGATCAAGATATTGTGAAAGGTTTGCTCCGGCTTTGCAGGATCACTATCGGGCAAAATACCCCTTGCTTTATAGGTGGCGACAAATTTATAATAATGGTATTTGCCATTTATGGGATTGAATACCAATTCACGGCTGTTGTTTTCCTTGATCAATGCCGAAAAAGACTGCTCAAAATCATCCAGTAACTTATAATTAAAATCGGTATTGATCTTATTGGCCACCAATACATAAGTCTTCTCATCTTTAACGGCACTATTTCCCTTCGCTTGGTTTTGTGCAGCGGCCGAATAGCAAGTAAACCAACTTAACAATAGGACTATTAAATATCTCATCCTACTAATTTATTAAAATTCAAAGAATAATACCTTAGTTGGCCAACAATCATTTCATTTTTCGATTTCTAACTGACACAAGCGGAAAACTTTTACGCTACCCCAATAAATTTTCCAATCGCGTATCATGTATTGGTCAATTGGGAGACATTATCCTCGCAAATGCCTTATCATTTGTGATCAAAATGCAGCTTTTAAAGTCTAGTGGGAACTATTAACTTATATTTATTAAATTTGTAGCATTACGCATATTATTTCCGTTTCCAATAGTATAGTATCAAAATAAATTATGAAAAGACCTATTTTAACGAAATGCGCAGTTTTATTGATTTTCCTTTAATACTTCTTACTGACCTATTCTATATAATTATGCTGAACATATTTGAAAAAGTAAATAAAGGGCAATGGTTGCTCTTTATCCTACCATTCTTTCTATTTGGGTGCGAAAAAGATGAGCGCGATGGCACAACCTGTGCGCAAAATTGTATTGTACTATCGGGAGTTGTTGTGGATACTCCTGCGAACAAATTATTATCTGATGTAGAAGTAGGAATTTCTTTCCAATATTACAGTTCGTTCCTTAAACCATCTATAAGTTTGGGGAAAACAAAGACAGATACCAAAGGCAAATATAGTTTTCGATTTGATGCCAGCAAATACCTATCCGAAGATGGCTTTTTTATAGTTAGCGTCAAAAAGAATGGTTATTATCTTAATGCATATCATCCAGATTCCTATCAAAGCGTAGCTTATTATGACTTGGACGAGCTCAAATATGATACGCCAACCGATGAACGAATAATGCTTTTTAAAAGGGGTGAAATGGAGTTGCATCTCAAAAATGTCAAGAAGCTCGATTTGAAGATGCTTTCGGTTAGCTATGGTCCAGAGAAATCCAATACTGGTTTTTCTATCGCTCCTGTCCCTCATGATTTGGATACCATCGTTAGGATAACGATTCCTGCCGATATGGAATCTGTATTAAAATGGCAAGGCTATAATGGACCGAACCCCATACAATTCGACAAGGCCGCCACTGTTAATTCTGAAAAAGGAAGCTTTACACGTTATCAGTTAGATTTCTAGTGAGAATTAGCGCCAATTAAAAAGAGAAAACAATTATAGAATCTATAACCCGATATTCATATGCTCAAAAAATTACTTTCCGGGATATCTTTTTCCCTATTAACTTTATCAGGAACCGCACTTTACGCGCAGCAAAACAATAGTGGCAGTTATGAGATCGAACTTTCTTTTACTCCTCTAGCAGAGAGTACTATTGGACCGCGGCAGAGCCTTATGGGAGCCGGTAGCGACGACAGTAAGAATTATATAGCCGGATTGCTCCGTGTAGGCTATCACTATAATGAAACATGGTCGTTTGGTGCAGGTCTGGGTTATTCCCATCAGAACATTACGACAACATCAGGAATAGTCGATCCATCGGTGGAGCGGATGCAATACTCCTCAGACCTTTCTGTTTGGGAAATCCCTTTAGACGCCAGGGTAAAATTTTTGAAATATCTCTACGCAAATGCGGGCCCGCTGTTACACTTCCAGCAGAACGCAAATAGTCATGTAGACAAGCAGCATGGCATCGGATTCCACATTGGACTGGGGGCAAAGGTTCCATTATCCCAACAGTTTGCTGTCACGCTGTCCCCACACTATAAGATGTACTCGCTCATTCCTTTCCATTCCGAGAGAAATTCTGATCGAGCACAGGTTTTGGGAATTGCGGTTGGGGTGAATTATAGGATTGTCAAATAATAATCGCTTATGCTGGACGAAACATGCCAGGTCATGACCGTTTTTTTATAACGCTCAAAATTGTCCTTTTTCCATTTGGTGATATGGTATCCTTTACAGAGCCTGCAATAGTAGGCTCTACGGCAAGCCGGTTTTCCCATGCGGTGTTTGATGCGTTTACCATTGGTGACATTTTTGACACGCGAGCGTAATTTGAACCGGAACATCGCATATTGGGCATCGAACCGGGATGGAAATGCTACCTTTCCTGTGGCCCGGCATTTCCAAGTGTTGCTTTTCATGCTTTCCATAATCAATCTATTAAAGGTTATTATTTATTGTATTCTCTTTTTCAATAGGTACCTGCAGCATGACCCAATCTTTTATCCTGCGGGAAATGGTCGGCGAAACCACAAAACTGTCGATATCTCCAAAAGGTACATGCAAAATGATGCGAAGCCGCCCGCCCTTCATTTGATAGCAGGCCTTGATCATGTCCAGTGGAATCGCGTGATGCCGGTCTATTTTCTGCACAAAGCCGTGGGTATCGCGCACAATTTCGTTCAGGCTACGCTGCTCGCAGCCTTTGCTATCTTCCATATCTTCTTTTAGGTATAGCTTAACGATAGGCGTATTATTGGTCTTCTCAAATAGAAATATACCCAGCTCCGTGTACATAATCTTTTTTGTAAGGTATTTGTTGTTGATCACAAACTCCTCCTCTGCCGGATTTATCGATTTGAGCAGCGTCAGATCAATTTCCTCCACAGCATCCGTTTCCTTACCATTCTCATCGACCGATGCCGGATCTATAGTATCATACAAATCAAAAGATTGTGCGTCAATTTGTGCATTCGCGTTGACTGCTACGTTATTCTGCTTTTGTAAATTCCGTTCCAGCTTGATGAAGTACAATTCCCTTTTCTGATTAAAACTCCAATAAAAAAAAGTGGCATAGATCATGTTAAAAAGCAGGATACAGAGAAATATGACCAATAAAGGCAGCCATATCCATTCACTTTTTGGAGGAACGACAGGTTTGATAATACCAAAGAGAAATACGGTCGGTAGTAGTACACAGAAAAAGAACTGCGTTCCGATACGATCGCCCATATGCATTCGCCAGCTTTTCTTTTTGTCCAACAGTTTGATAACAGCTCGTATATAAAAGAGTGCTACCGCAGCAATAAATACATTAAATAGATAGCTTATGATCAGTGGCTTGCTATCAAACCAGCCTGATAGCGCTGTTACCGCTCCAATATACCAACAGATGCCGCCAAAAAGAAACGAAGCGATCCACACCCAGATGAAATCTGGATAATGTACGTGCATCTCCGTATCGTTAGCATACTTGACCTGTTGGTTACTTTCCATAATGTACTGTTAATTTCAACGATTAACCTTGAACTGATCGATAGATAAATGCAGGTGAGGCTAATTCTTCCCAAAAATCTTCTATTAAAAAAATTTCTGTATACTAAATTTAGCCATTATTTCTTTTAAACAGCACCATCAGATCGGTAAACCACCCTTTTGTGTCCTTCCAAATGCGCAAAAACATACCTTATTAGCTTATAAACACCTTCTTTATTGTATAAATTGGATGCCTCGTTACAGAAAAAAGGACTTCGATGCTAAAAACATACGCTTATTGAAATAAAGATATTATTCATATCAAATAGCATGCGTTATAGGTAATTTTATCTTGACATCAAATCAATGATTTAACAGCCCTGCGTATGAGACCTCCCATGCATCTTTTCAGACGGATTAGCCGCAATCACATCCTGATTTTTATCGCGATCGTGGTAACTGTATATGGATCCTTTTTAGCGTCGGCATTTTACCTAAAGGTATATAGTATCGGGGTCCTTGTCCTGCTGATCCCTTTTTTGGAAATCCGCAGCCACCATGTGGTGCTCCAGCTTTTTGCTCTATTTTTTATCTGCATTCAGATCTGCAGCATAGCGGTGTATGACCGCTTACCCTATGAACTGCTGCTCAGTTCGCAGCCGCTCAAGCCAGCATTGAAACATGCCTTCCCTATCGCCCTCGGCAGCTGTGCGGTAGCCCATTTAATTTTCTTTAAACGTGCCAACCTGATTACGCTGTACGCCATCCAATTTCCACTGATGCTCCTGGCCTGTACCTGGTATATCCGTATGAACCTTATTATGAATAATTGCCAAAAGGTCGATAGTCCCAAAGCGGTCTATATCCAGGCCAAAGTCATCCAGAAATGCCCAGTCTGCTGCGATATATATGAATTATTGGTATCATTCACGTATGAAGATGAGAAATACCAATTTCCGGTCGAGGTACATCCAAAGACTTTTGAGCAGGCCAAAGAGGGCGGCAAGCTGAACATGACGCTGCATCCGGGTGTATATGGCTGGCCATGGTATCACAAAGAAATGAAAAGGAGGTACAAATGATCACAAGTTTATATCCACTGATGCTTTTAATAGAGACCTTTGCCCATATCAGCCCTTCCAGCCGAACCAAACAACTAGAAGCAATCGCTTCTGCCTGTACCGAACATTTGAACGACGCCCTGGCCCTCCATCGGCAATATACCCATGCCGATCAGGCGATCCGCGGCGTACAGCTCTACCATGCACAGCTACTTCGCCTGCATGAAGTGTTATATACCTGCTGCGATCTGTCCATTACAGAGGAACTTAATGCGCTTCATCGGGTGGAGGAACTACTGGAAAGTGTAGAATTTTTATTTAAGAAAGATATCAATCCCCTGACACCGCTACCGCAGCATCATGAAAAACGCATCAGGCAATATCTAGATCTTCACCTCGAAGACACCTTAGAGAGATTAAGGCATAAACAGATTCCCCTAGCTTATCTGGATGAAGTGCATTCTGCCATTGAAAGCCTTTTCCAGCGGGGCAAAATACCCTACCTGCAATATCATCATCAGCAATACCTTGTTCAGCTGATTGATGCCCTCAGGCAGCTGGCCCATGACGAGCGTCAGCATAAAAACTGGCCTTCCCGCTTTTTGATCTTGATGATCAATTTCAATTTTAACCATATCGGATTTTTAAATCGCTGGAAGGAGTCCTACGAATCCGACCCGGCCGCTACCGACAATCTATTGCGTTATCCGCAGCATTTCTCTGCCATCCCGGGCTTTGCCTATGATCCCAACCGCAGCACGCTGCTCATGCTGATGTGCCAGTATATTGAAACGGAATCGGCAGAGGATAAGTCATCCAGTGCTGTTCCCTATCGGTTTATCCATAGCAATCTGAATGGCAAGGAGCTCAAACTCTGGCTACATTTATGTGTGAAGGCCAAAGTCATGCGCTCGTCCGAGAAAAAGGAAGCAGCGGAAGAATTTTCAAAACTCGTGAAAACCAAGGAAGGCATACTGCTTTCGATACACAGCCTCACAAAGATGGACAGAGGTAGCGAATTTCCAGCTGCTGTCCACCTACGCAAAGTATTGAAGACGATGCTGAATGAATTGCACGAAAAGTTCCCCGAATTAAATGGATAAAAATCCATCCAAATTTTAAAAAGCAGGGGTATTCTCCCGTTACCCCTGCGCTAACAGGATTGATCATGTTTTAAATCTTGTTTAAAATCATTTCTGTCGGCTATTTTGCTACGCCATGCCCATAGCGACCGTTTCGTTTCCAATCCCCCTTCCCCTTCCATATAGCTATTTTAAACAGCTTCGTGGGCTCCACAAGCCCTACTTACTGCCCCTGCGGTCGGCTGAAATCCGATCTATCTTTGTTTTGAAGCGTACGAAAGGTAGAAGTTGACGCCGAAGCAGGCCACTGTACCCGAGCAGGGCGCGCAGGTACGGCGCCCTGTTTTTGAAAGAAAAAATAATAAAACCACGGGAGTAAATAATAAATACCCCCGGTAGAAATAATTAAAGCTATGGAAGCGAAAAAAACCAATACAACAATTTACAAAATCCTCCGGGCGGCCATGATCCTCTTTTGGGTTTATGTGGGTATTGAAAAACTCTGGCAGCTCAGTGCATTTCATATTGCACTGCAGCAACAACCGGTCATTAGCATCCTTGCGCCAATACTTTTCTGGTTGCTTCCGCTGCTGGAAATTGGCATCGGAGCTTTGCTTGGATTGCCTTCAGGCCGCTTACAGCATTTGGGCTGGGTAGCATCGACTATTATGATCACCTTATTTTCGATTTATATTGCCCTTGGCGTCCTCGATGTGTATGACAAGAAACCTTGTATGTGTACCAGCTTTCTCAGTCATATCTCCTGGACAGCGCATCTGATCTTTACCCTCGTTATTCTTGGTCTATCGTTAGTAGGCCAAATACTCAATCGTAAGGTTTTGCTTCACGGCCAAAGCAATTTAACCAACAAGACCGCTGTCGGCCTCTTTCTAACGGTTATTCTAGCAACAGGAATTGTAAGCTATAAAAACGCAACATTTAAACCAACACATGAAATCTGGTATATGCCAGACAGCATAGACCATGCTCCAGTATATGACAGCGTCAGTAGGCCTATAGTAGGCAGCCTGGCATACAGATACGATCGGTACACAGAACCGTACCGACAACAAATATTCACTAAAACGTTTGCAGGTCAAAACTTCACCAATCAATTATTGGCTTGCAATACAGAAAGGAGGGTAGCATTATGCTAACCAAATTTTTAAACAATTATGGCTACATGATATTAGGAGGAGCCATGATTATCGGATTCTCAGCATTTAAAGGTGCTGAGGCTTATGCAGGAAAAAAATTAGATCCTGTGACTATTTACTTCCATGGTGATCCTCAAGATGAGGATCAGGTTAAAGATGCCTCGCGTTGGAATACCACGCCCAATGATGAGGACTGTAACAGTGCAAACGTTATGGCTTGCTCTCAGGTAGTAGATGAATCTGATCTGAATGCTTCAGATCAGCTGAATCCAGCAAAGATTCAACTTGGCGCTACCGCAACTTCTGGAGGAAACTATATCCCATCTAGAACCGGTGGCAGCAGCTCAACTACATTTACTCCAATCAATAGGGGATAAATGAAATAAAGGGGTAGTCCGATCGGACTGCCCCTTCTCTATTTGTATCTACATTTTCTTTATTTCGGATTTTGTTGCATTCCCGTCAATCTAATAATATCTTCAGGAAGAGGAAGTGCATAAGCGTTGGAGTTTGGTTTTAAAGTAATCAATTGCCCATTTAGTTTTCTTGTTATTGAAATCTCCCCTCCTTCTGCATTCAACCGCTTTAGGTCCATCCATCTTAGCCCCCTATACAGCAATTCCTTTCTTCGCTCTTTTAGGATTAAAGCCAGTGCTTCTCTTTTGTTTTTTATCACATAAGGAATAAATGTGCCCGTTTTATAGCGATACCCGAGTAGATGGTTTAAGTCTGCCATTCCTGCCTCTACATTCCCCATTCTCACATTGCATTCCGCACGCATAAGATACAGTTCGTCCATTGCTATTCCCGAAAACATCTTGGAAGATCCTGCGTAACTGCCTTTGAAAGTAGTCGTTCCATCGGCTGCTACTTTGAAGTATGCTGACCTGCGTAAATCATTACTGTCATAAGAACGATACAGGAGCGTATCGGTCAATGCGCGCGAACTTGTCAAATTGATACTTACTAATAATTCAGCATAGAATAAAGTCTCCTTATTAAAAATCGTAAATGGGTAGGACGCTGTCATTTTCACTTCCGATAAATTATTAAAATCGAGCAGGTCAACATTGTACTTTAGGGCTAAATCAACATAATAATGGGCCGAATCGTAGACTTGCATCGATAGGTAAGCACGAGCCAATGTAGCATAAGCCGCATACTTATTGGGACGCATGACATGACTGGTTTTCTCAGGAAGCATAAGACTAGATTCTTTCAGATCTGTGATTACTTTTTCATAACACTCCGCTATGGATGACCGATACGATTGCTCATGAAAATCCGGACTGTTCCGCAGCACAATACCCATATCTGTTTTTGAATCTTGGGTATAGGCTTTTGAATAGGTCCATAATAAAGCCAGATATTGGCTCGCCCGATAAAATTTAGCAGAAGCATAAATGGCATCATATTGATTAGCATTACCTTCATTTCGATTGCTCTTTTTTATACGGTCCAACACAAGATTGCTATTGTAAATCGTATTATAAGAGGAGGACCAGTCATTTCCGAAATTCATATGATCATTCTGCCAGATATAAGTCTGTTGACCATAGTCAATCAATGCATCATATGCGGATTGGCTCAGGTAATAATTATCTGCCGAAGCTTCTCCAAAAGAAGGAAACTTCAGATTCATGATCTGGCTATCATCCAGTAGCTTTTGTAAGTCGTCCAAGCTATTGGGTACAGCCAAACCATAGTTTGACTGTACCTCTAAATATTTTTGACAGGCGGGCAAGAAGAAAACAACTACCCCTAGCCACAATATGTTAAGAAATCTTTTCATCATTTACGTTATTAGATCAATAATCAATTTTTAACCCGATGGAAAATGTCTTTGGTGGACTTAATCGGTACGGAAATTCCGGGTCGATTCCAATCTTATTTGCACGCCATAGTACCCCTAGATTGGCCGCGTTTGCCGACAGCCCCATATTAAATGCACGATTTCCGACGGGATACTTACTTTGCCAGGTCAACGAAACATATTCCAGCCGCAGATGATCCCCTTTATAGACATTGATATCAGCATATTGATAGAATGCATCCGACATTGATTTTATAGGATATTTCATCCCAGGAACCTGTGTATGTTGTTCATCCCCCGGCTGCTGCCATCGCTGATCAAAGTCTGGGTAGGCCGTACCGTTAGCAAACAATGAAAAATAGGACGTCACAGGACGTCTGACGTAATAGTCCCCCTTAAAACTGACGTTGAAAGAAAAAATCAAAGACTTCCAAGTCAGTGTATTGATTATATTCCCAAAGACCTGCGGTTTGGAGGATCCAAAATACACGATACTTTCATTTCCTTCCGGCGACGCATTAGCCTGGTTGCGTATGGCGGTATAGTTTGTACTTAGCTGACCATCCAGCAGGCCCTGCCCTTCCCCAAATTCATTCAACCCCATCCATTTATAAGCAGCCAATGCGTTCAGTGGTTTACCGACGATCGGTGTGATGGTATTTCCGCTCGAGAGAAAGGATGTGACGCTGTTTTGCAGATTGTAATATTGCGTTGTTTTGTTTCTATTCAGGCTTAATATCATTCGCGTATCCCAGTTGACCTTTCCGCTTATATTCTTTGAATTTAAGTCAATATCAAAACCTTCTCCCCGCATTCCTGCCAAATTCTTGACAACTGTACCCTGTAAGCCCCATGCCGTATAATCGTATTCGCTCAGTCCATATAGATCTTTGCCTTTCTTTATATAATAGTCAATACGCCCGGACAATCTTCCTTTTCTTACTGAAAAATCAAGACCAAAGTTAGTGGTTGCCACTCTTTCCCATTTTAGCAAGGGATCGTTCAAGGTACTTATCTGATACATTGGATAGCTGGTATAAGTTGCCGAACCGATATAGGCAATTGGATCTGGCGACCGTCGTAGATCGACGTTACCACTGGTTCCATAGGTTGTCCTCAATTTTAGATAATCAAACAGGGACAGATTAAAGAAAGCCTCCTTATGAATGTCCCAAGATCCGCCTACGGACCAGAGCGGCGACCATTTATCATTGGTCGATGCACCAAAGATATTAGCGCCGTCTTTACGCAAACTCATCGATAGGCCATAGCGGTCCATAAATCGGTCGCTTATATTGGTATAAAGTGATACAAATCGATTTACATTTTTAAAAAATTGCGGCGCTCCCGGTATCCGCCGCATCCCGTCATCCGGCAATGTTGGAAAGCGAGTTACAAAATCTACCGAAGTGCTTGACATCGGCAGTTCATTGTATCCATAGGCCGTATAGGAATTTGTGTTCGATCTGTTCTCCCGTACTTCGCCACCAAGAATACCGACCAGCAGATGCCGACCAATCGATTTGTTAAAATCAATTTGACCACGTAGCGTGTAAGACCTGCCCTCAGCAGCGGAGTACCGTTTTATACCACCGAGTGGAATGTTATATTTTGTAGCTGTGGTACCCGTACCGATGATTGTAAACTCATTGATCCACTTACGTGCTTCATAACTTTCCAAGGTATTCAATTCGTTATTTTCTGTACGCTGCTGCTGAATCTGTCCACCGACATTCAGGTGTAGGTAAGGCAATACCTTATATTTCAGGTTCAGGCTCGAAAACCATTCATTATTCTGCCGTCGGTCTTTCGCATATTTGTATTCCGACAGTGGATAGTATTCCCATGGCAGATAACCACTTGTATAGTTTTCTTTCAGATAACTGGCCCTATATTCCTTTTCAAATGGGATTTCACCACCATCCTCATTTAGAAACTGAAGATATGGCGCCTGCATACTGCTATAGCTTAACGATGAGAATTCAGGTTTGCCTTTTCTGCTATCCTGATTGGTATACAGCACCTGAAGATCCAACTGTAAATTGTCAGTAGGTCTGAAACTATTGGACAGCTGGATATTGACCTTTCTATCGAAAGCATCCAGTTCGGATTTATTCCCGGTATATCCAATACCAAACCCATACGAGTTGCGTGTCCCCCCGCCCGAGATATTCAGTGCGTGCTGATTGACAAATGGTACATTATAAAAAGCATCCATATAGTTTTGTCTTCCATTTTGCCCCATGAGTTTAGCTATACCGCTGGCCGAATCTGCCGGTGAAATCAGGTTGCGCTTACGTCGATCCAATAGGTCGATCACTGGCGACTGTGCCAGATAGGGCTGGTATAGCAATTCCGAATCGTAGTACCCCTTTTCAAAAAGATATTTCTCCACTGCTATAAAATCCGCATTTTGGAGTTGATAGATTTTATTTAGATCGCTATTTTCCTTCAAAATAACTGTATTTGACAATGTTATTTTTGTGTTCTGCTCTTTGGAAAAAGCGCCCTTTTTTGAAGTCATGACGATAACACCGTTCCCAGCGCGGGCTCCCCATATGGCACTCGCCGCAGCATCTTTCAGTATGGAGACACTTTCAATATTATTGGGATCAATATTACTGATATCCCCCTCATAGATAAAGCCGTCTAGCACAATGAGCGGATCCAGGTTTCCGTTAATTGTACTCAAACCTCGAACAGAGATATTCAGTTTCTGCAGGTCAGCATTTTGAATCGGCTGATTGTCGAAACGAATTGCTGTTGTCATGTTATTGAGCCTATCCAGAATGTTAGTTCCCACCTGCTGACTGAGCATCTTATTATCGACTACATCAATAGCCCCTGTCACCTCATTGGCTTTCAATGTCTGATAACCGGTGCTGACAATAGCCTCTTCCAGATAAATCTCCTTAGCATTTAAAGCCAATATCTTATGCTTCTCAAAAAATCCGGCGGCCACTGTCCTATCCACGAAACCGACACAACTGATCATTAAAGAATCTTTATGATTACCTACCTGAATAGCAAATTTTCCTTTCAGTGAACTTGCAGCCTGATTATGCAAGGTCTTGTTCCGGATAGAGGCTCCCACTAGCTCCCTACCATCTTTTGCTGAAACAATTGTACCCTGTACCCAAATTTTTTCCTGAGCCTTGCCCATGAAAAACAGTACGCTTGTAAAAAGCGCTGTCAACAACACTTTCATTACTTCGTATGTATAGTAGATACGGTGTAGAAATAAGGATATTCACCACTGTATTGTGTTGGTGTAAGTGTTATGCCATACTGTTCCAGCGCAGCTATCTTTTGTTTGATAGACAGATCAAGAAAGTTTCCCGGCAAACGCAGATCAATCCGTTCGGCACTTTTACCCTCAAAAATTACCGGCTTATCCAAAACAGACCTGATAAAACCAATCACACCGTTTAGGGGCATATTTTGCATGATCAAAGATTCATTGCCTTTATCCACACTATTCATATACATTCCGCCTTTGGTTTTCCATAGTGGACGCGATATATCCAGCGAAAGTGCGTATGAAGCAACAATACCTTTTTTTCGCTCAACAGCAACATGAAACCGTTCAATCAAAGCATTTCTAAAATAATCGAATGCTAACTCCTGTGTGATACTATCGCGCAGGTAGAGCTGATACCAAAACTGTCCTTTTGTTGTTTTAAAATCGTACATCAGATCGATAAATTCCTTAGTGATACGATCATCAAAAACGGAAAGACTCGATTGCACCCCTTTGAACGCATCAGGAAAAGCTAGCTGATAACAGGTATTCAGAAAGTAATTCCCCACCTGAAACAGTGAATTTCCTTCGCTGTAGGACACTGCGGGATACACCCCGAGATAATTTTCCCGATAACCCGACATCACCGAGCAAAATAGAAGTCCTGTTGTATCGACCAAAGGCCGTGTGTTTATCCGTTCAGGATTTTGGATTTCCGATTTTTCTATAAACCGGCTTGACACTCCAGTTTTTAAAAAATCTTTGATAATATCCTCTGTGATAGAACTTGCGTATGAATTGAGGACAAATTGCCCCGCTGGATTGATAATCCCTATCGTTGGCAACGTATTATGCGGAAAAAGCGACGTAAACAAGGTATCATTCAGTATTGTCGGCAATACTGGTGTGTAGTTAAAGTCCTCTTTATATTTCTTGAATCGCTTTTTTATCCGCTCTGGTGTATCCTTATTCCGCTTGCTGTTAACCATCACAACCTGTACCTTATCCTGAAAGCGCTGCTGGATCAATTCCATGTCGGGAATTCCTTCAATGCAGCTTGGGCAGCCTGTTGACCAAAAATCCAGCAGAATAAGCTTCCCTTTCAGATCAGCGAACTTGATTGTTTTCTTTTTCCCATTAAAATAGCTCAGTTCGAGCGACTGGTTCCATACCGCATCCGGGATCTTATCGCCCGGTTTTAGCGCAACGAGACTGGAGAGCCCATCGGCCCCGCTGTCCTTGCGGGGCGTCTGAGCTGATAAACTAAACATAGAAATTAAACATAAAAACAAGCATGTCAAAACCATGCGATAGGCACGCTTATAATCTGCGAAGAATAAAAAGTATTTTAAAGCCCGCTGAACAACTAAACTTACTGATCCAAGCAAAGTATTAGCTCGCAACACAAAAGCCTTACAGATCGACATAAAGCACCTTAAAACAGATTGTTCAAATTCTACTCCATACGTCAATCGACCATCTCCCATCTGCTGAAAAGCTTCGACCATCTTTTGAGCAATTCCTGCCGAATTTTTACATTTCATCGGTTTTTCATCGAGTCCGCATCGGGTTTTGATCGGTGTGGCCCGATGAAATCCCGATGAAAATTCGATACCAATAGCATGAAAGGTAGAAGTTGGGGCGAAGTTGGTCAGGCAAAAGTCCGAAGAAGGTAATTCCTCTTCCCCTCGTCGACTTGCCTTTGGCTCAGCTTCGAGACTTCTTCGGGACATATTCGAGACAGGCTTGGCACTTCTTCGGCTCGGCTTCGGCAGGGCTTCGAGTACGCTTCGACTCCCACCCGAAGCGCAGTCGAACAACAGTCGAAGCGTTCCGGAAGAAGAGGCGACGCTGGTACGACGCAGTGTCGAAGGATCCTCGAACAAAACCCAAAGGCTGCCCGAAGGATCTGCTTTTTTTAGAAGGTTTTGAGCGCCATTCGTACAGCGCTTTTTTAGCAGGATCGAAGTACCTTTAAAGTACGTTTTTCCTTGTCTAATTTTCTTACGCAAATTTTGCGTAATTAGTACTATATCTGTGCTTAAGTAGTGCTTCACAGGTACTTGAAATATATGGGTTATATAGCCCCTTAAAAAGGCTAAAAATTTCAGGATATTCATTATTTTTTTGTTAGTGGTTACTCAGATAACCTACCGAAAAACTCAGCGACTTTTTTGCTCAATTCTAGCTCTTTTTCGATGCGCTCTTCAGCTTCTGCTGACAGCTGCATTTTACGTAGTTCTATATGGCGATGATAGACGATACAATAAGCTATCAACATTCGATATAATGCAGTTGCAAATTCCTGCATTTCCTCATCTTTTAGGAGCCTATTTTCTCCTAAGCCACCATCAAGATACGCGCTCAATAGCTGGAGGATATTAGCAGAAATAGCGTCTAAGGCATATTGATTCCAGAATGCCTCAATTTCCTTTATAGGATCATAATCGACCTTATGGACATCATAAATCATTCGATCAAAAGCAAATTGTAGCGCTAAAATTCTGTTCATTTTTCAGTCTGTAATCTTTAACCGAAAGTACATAGCATCCCCTCTCCGATCGAAATCAGCTTTTTATTGGGAGCCTGATGTTACTCAGTTCACATTAGTAATAAATTAATTTATTCTGGGTGCCAGACTACGTTTGAATGAGGGGTCACAAAGGTGTATAATATTGGCGTTACGCGGTCCATGGCAAAGAGAAGCCAAATCCTATTTGGCCACACCAGCCGAGCTACTCGGGGGCAGTGATGATGTTCTTTGATTGTTGTTTTTTGTTCATAACTCGTTTATTTATAACGAGTCTTTTCTAGCAGGTATTAGAAGCAGCAATGGCGTGACATCCAACCTACTGTCAATGAGGCCCTGAGAAGCCCTGGAACGAGTAAGCGGACGCCACGCCATTGCTGACGGGCGTTTTGATCCACTTATCGCCTTGTTCCAAATTGAAATTTCTCAGGTTTCATTGACAAGACTCATAAGCGCATCCACCTATAAGATGGTGCAAATCTATTATTTTAATTACAAAAGACAAATAATTTACTTAAAAAGTGGCTTTAAACTATTTATAAAGCTCTTTTTATCGACAAATAATCGTATCTTTACTTCAAAGGTACCAAATTTGATTTTGGTTACAAACGGGTAACTTACCCGTATTTTACGGACTTATTTTAATCTGATAATTATGGGTGTTGTATTTCAAGATGAAAGAAAAATTAAACAAGGTGAAGTCGTAGCAAAGCTTCGAAGGATGCAAGGAATTAAGCAAGATGCACTAGGTAAAATGTGTCCAAGTAATTTTTCTCAACAGAAAATATCAGATCTCGAAAGTCAAATCGTCATTGAGGAACCTACGCTCGAAGAATTAGCCACCGCACTGGGTGTTACTGTCGAATTCATCAAAAATTTTAATGACGATAATGCAATTTATAATATCCAACATAATCATGATTTTAAAGATCATGCAGTTGCTCATCAAAATCATCAACCTATATTTAATGAGAGTTCCAAACTAACTGTCCTTTTAGAAAAATTAGTTCAGGACGATGAAGTTAAGACTAAAGCTATTTTGGATTTGACGAAGGTTGTTGCTGATTTGGCAGAAGAGGTAAAGAGGTTGAAGGGTGGAAATTGATCCGCTATTATAAGGAGGTATTTTAAATGAGCTATTGAGATATCGAACGAGATGTAGCGTAGTTCGGTAGCGTGCTTCGTTCGGGACGAAGATGTCTTAGGTTCGAATCCTGCCACCCCGACAAAAGCCACTGATTTTCAGTGGCTTTTTCTGTTTTCGGACATATTTCGGACAAAAATCACTTATTTTTCAACTTAATATTAAGATAGGTAAGTCTAGATTAGGGTAGTCTCATATAGTGTTTATCTTAGAAATTATAAAAAATCTAGTGGGCTTGGGGTCTTTTTCTTATCAATATCTGTGATATGTGTGTAGATCATGGTAGTCTTGATATTCTCATGACCTAGTAATTCCTGAACAATTCGAATATCAATACCGGACTGAATTAAATGTGTAGCATACGAATGTCGTAACGTATGGACTGTACCTTCGGTTTTGATCTTAGCCATTGATAATGATTTTTTTTAAAATAAGCTGAACACTTCTTTCACTATATCGGTTTCCTCTTTCTCCTTCAAAAAGATAGTCGCTAGGTTTATAAATTAGATAATATTCGCGTAAAATATCTAGCAACTTATCAGGTAATGAAACAATTCGGTCTTTGTTTCCTTTGCTTTGGTTGATACGTATCATCTTATCAGATGATCGGATATCTTTTATTTTGAGGTTTAGTAACTCACTAAGGCGTAGTCCGCAGCTATATATAGTTGTTAATATGGCCTTATGTTTAATGTTTTCCGTATTATCTAATAGTAGTCTGATCTCTTCTTTGGAAAAGAATTTTGGCAGTTTGTTTAAATGTCTTTTAGGGTATAAGTAATCAAGTTTAATTTTTTCATTCAGTATCAATTCATAAATTTTCTTAATAGCTCCAACTAAACCTTTTTGATAGGAAATACTGATTTTTTCTTTTTGAACTTTTTCATTTATAAAGGATTCTATAATAGTAATTGGTATAGATTCTAAAGAGGGATAATTATCAACATATTTGAGAAATAAACGGGCATAATCTTTATATGCTTTAACTGTATTGTTAGCATATCTTTGCGTAGTCAGCTTTTTTTCAAATGTTTTCAGTATAGTTTCGTTATCCATATAGAGATAACGATTTATTCATATCAATTGTTTCGCTTTACGGTATTTAATGTTGTGTCAATATGTTAAAATATAGTCTGTTACATCGTCTTTGGGTCTGTAAGGCGAAGTGCGTCTATAGAGGCGGATTGGCGAAATTTTTGTATATTAGCTTCGCTAAAGAATATGTTAGGCGACATTTTAAAACCCAAATAAATGCTAAAAGAAATTACTATAAATTCTTGGAGACAATATGAAAACATAAATATTAAGCTACATCCAAGAATTACAATATTAACTGGAGCAAATGGTGCTGGAAAAACTACTATATTGAATATAATAAACCAACATTTTGGTTGGCAAAATTTACTTGTTGGAACAGCAAAACAGGATAAAAAAACAGGAGGTTTAATCTATTTATCTGGAATCTGGAATAAAATTAAAAATACATTTTCTACTCCATCAAATAATTATTCTCAATATCAAAATCATCAAGAAATTGGATCTATAACTTATTCAAACAATATAATAGCTAGACTACTAATTCCAGATGTAGTTCATACACAATATGGTCTTCAAATTGAAAATCAACAACAACTGAATGGTTTCAATATTCCATCTCACAGACCAATATATAAATATCAGAATGTACCAAATATACGTACTTCAGTAATTACTAAACGACAAGCATTTGACCAATATCGATCTTCACAAGTTCAAAGATATTTTGGAAGTCATTCAGACAAGACAGAAACTTATTACATTAAAGAAACTTTAATTTCTTTAGCAGCTCTAGGTTATGGAAATCAAATAGTAACCCCTAATCAAGCATCAATTAAGATTTATGAAGATTTTATTAAAATTTTAAAAACTGTTTTGCCTCCTAAATTAGGTTTTAAATCTTTGTCTGTAAGAATTCCTGAAGTTGTATTAGAAACTGAATCAGGTGACTTTAGTATAGATGCGGTTTCAGGAGGTATAGCGTCTATAATAGATTTAGCTTGGCAAATTTTTATGTTTGATGAGTCTGACAAAAAGTTTATAGTTTCTTTTGATGAACCTGAAAATCATCTACATCCCGAAATGCAAAAAACACTTATACCTAATTTCTTAAAAGCTTTTCCAAATGTTCAATTTATTGTAGCATCGCATAATCCGTTTATAATTTCTTCAGTAAATGACTCATATGTTTATGCATTGACATATAATGAAAACAACAAGGTTTATTCACAAATTTTAGACAATATTGAAAAATCTGGTACAGCAAATGAAATTTTAAGACAAGTATTAGGTATAGAATCAACAACTCCTGAATGGGTTGATAATAAATTAGATGAAATAATAAATAAATACTCTGACGAAGGAGTTACTCCTGAAAATATTGAAAAATTAAAAAGAGAACTCACGGCAATAGGTTTAGAAAATTATATAAGCGAATCAGTTATTAAATTTATTACCAAAAAATGATTGAATTAAAAAAAACTGCTAAACCTCAATCATTAATTAATAATGGAGATAATTGGACAAAAGATTTAATGATTGATTTTTATCAAGCTAGTGTCATTGATAAAACAAAGCAAAATAAATATAACAAGCCTGATATTAAACAAGCATTAATTGATGAGACGAATGAGAAATGTGCATATTGTGAAAGTAAAGTAACTCATATATATCCTGGTGATATAGAACACATTATTCCGAAATCACTTTACCCTCGATTAACCTTTAGTTGGAATAACTTAACTTTCGGTTGTTTTTGGTGTAATAACAAAAAACGTGATTTTTTATCAAAAGAATGTATGATACTTAACCCTTATAAGGATAAAATAAACACACATTTACGAGCATTCGGACCAATAATTTTACATATAAATAACAGTAAACGAGGTGAAATTACTTGGAGACAATTAGAACTTAATAGAACGGAATTAAGAGATAAAAGGTTAGAAAAAATAGAAGAACTCAAAAACCTAATTGACAAATTAAACTCTGAAAATATTCCTGCTCTAAAATCACTAATTCTAAATGAAATTAACGATTTTATCAATAGAAGTGAATATAGCTTTACACTAAAGCAATTTTTTGAAGATAATGGGAGTGTAACTCAAACTGTGTCATTGGATAATTAACCAAAATCTAAAAGCCTCTATCAAGTTTGAGCCTATCCCCAAATTTAATGTAAAGTTGGGATATGGTCAAGCCCCAGTTATGCACTGGCATTGTCCACTTTTTAGAGATGTCCTTTATTATCAGAAACATCAGTTTCATAAGAGCCTGCTCAGAACTGAATGCACCTTTGGACTTCGTTATTTTACGGATCTGTCGGTGCATTCCTTCAATTGGATTAGTGGTGTAAATAGTCTTACGCACCTGCTCATCATACTCAAAAAAAGTAGAGAGATTGGTCCAGTTTTCCAGCCATGACTTAGCAGCTATGGGATATTTCTTGCCCCATTTCTCTTCAAAGACCAGTAGTTTTTCATAGCCCATTTCTTCGTTGACAGCTTTATAAACCGGCTTTAAATCTTCAATAACAGCCTTTTTGTCCTTTTCTGTAACGTAGCGCATGCTTGATCTAATCTGATGGACAATGCATAACTGAACTTTTGTTTTTGGAAAAATAGCTTCTATAGCTTCAGGAAAGCCCTTCAGTCCATCAATACAGGCTATCAGGATGTCCTCTACACCGCGTTGCTTTAGATCGGTGAGTACGGATAGCCAGAATTTTGCTCCTTCGTTTTCCGAACTATAAAGCCCTATCAGGTCTTTGCGACCATCCATTCCTATGCCCAGGATATTATAAATAGCCCTGGACTCAACTGTGCCATTCTGACGAACTTTGTAGTGCATACAATCAAGGAAAACAAAGGGGTAAACAGCTTCTAGCGGACGACTTCGCCACTCATTAACAGCAGGAAGCACACTTTCGGTAATACGGGATATTTCTGTGGCAGAGATCTCCATGGCATACATTTCGCGGATAAACTCACTTATCGCTCGTGTGCTCATCCCTTTTGCATACATACTCAGTACGTGGCCTTCGAGCTGTTCAGTAATGATCAACTGTCTTTTAGGTACTACTTTGGGTTCGAACGATCCTGATCTGTCCCGACCTGTTTCCAGCTCAAAAGTTCCGGTATGGAGACCACGGACCGTCTTTTTTGTCTTGCCATTGCGACGGTTACTATTACCTGAGGCCTTTTCTTCGTTCAGATGATTCTCCAGTTCGCCATCCATCATTGATTCCAACAGATGCTTCATCAACGGCGCTAAAACGCCATCATTAGGAGACAAACTTTTACCTTCGTAAAGACCTTGCATAGCTTCAGTCTTGAAGCGCTCAAAGTCGAATGGGTCTTTTTCTTTCATGACCGTGTCGTTTGAATAATTGAATATAAATAATCTTATTGAATTATTCCTTTGACACAGTTTATGTTACAGTCTCAAGATAATAAAAACGTCGCCTAACAAGGGTTTTGCAAAAGAGCGGGTTAAGTCTAAACTTCAACTTTTTTGCTTTCTATCCGCAAAAATCATTTTTTATTTGCTTAAAAAGAGTAAACTAGCAAATAAAAAAATGGTTTTGCTAACTGTAATGCTGAAAATTGAGCTTTTGTGCATTCTATTCCGCTCCTTCGCAAAGCCACAAAACGTTATTCAGAATTGTTTAAGTTCTTAATCTCCCGACGTTTTCGGTCTATGCTGTTTAATAATTTATTTTCCTCTTCTCTTTTAATTACTAGATCATGGAATTTATTGGGATCAAGTGTGTATGTGGAGTCAATATGCGATGTAATATTTGGTAACTCCAATTCCATCATACGGTAGCGCATTTCGTATGACTTTCTATCATCCAGTTGTCTACTTTTTTCGTATAGTGTGCCTATGCCCAATGAAATAATGACCGACAATACTATCATGACAATAATGACAGGCGTGGATTTCAGGTCAATCCCATAATGATGTTTTACATTGACCCGATTAGGAATTTCAGCGAGCTTTAAAACAATTTCTTTTTCCTTATCAACCAATTTATTTAGATTCTGTCCTGTCACATCTGCAATCTGGATTGCTAGATTCTGCGTATCCGTCCTACCAAGTACATATTGACTTAGTTTCTGTTAGGTGTTAGTTTTGTTGTTATGAACAACTTTCAAGAAAAACGTGAGCGTATGCTGTCGCTTATAGCAGACTGGCAACAGAGCGGTAAAAGCAAGAAAGCTTACTGTGCGGTGCATAATCCGGAGGATATGCACCCAATATCCGGCTGTTAATCCAGGCTGAAAAGGAGCTGATATCTCTGCCATTCCGGCATTTATGCACCCAAAAACAGCGTAAAGGGAGCTGTTTAGGGAGAAATTCGGAGCTGCTCCGTCGTGATTCCGGAGGATATGCACCCAGCAGGTGGATCGGGGTATAGATCCGGGACGATTCCGGAGCATGTGCACCCAGAAAAGGCACGATAACCGTTGTTTTGATCTACATAAACAGCGATTCCGGAGGATATGCACCCAGTTGGACCCTATTATTTTCTGTGCTTTTTGTTTAATTGCCAATTCCATCAAGAAAAGGCATATGGCAGGAAAAACAAAAAGAATGAGCACGATAAAACAATTACTCCGTTTACATCTCCAGGGGCTGTCCAACCGTAAGATTGCCGAGCAGATCGGTCTTTATAAGGGTACGGTGAACCGTTATGTCCAGAAGTTACAGGTCATCAGCCGCCCTGTCGGAGAACTGCTGGATATGGAAGAACCTGTTCTGGAGAGGCTTTTTACGGCAGGATCCCCCGCCTACCTACAGGACCGTTTCGAAGACTTCAAGCCTCTTATACCATATCTGGAAAAAGAACTCGGCCGCAAACACGTTACCCGCAAACTGCTCTGGGAAGAGTACCGTGCGGAGCACCCTGATGGCTACGGTTATTCGCAGTTCTGTCACCATCTGAACCAATTATCGGTAGCCCGCAGGGGCAGCGCGGTCTTCCAGCACGACCCGGCACACCGATTACAGGTTGACTTTGTGGGCGATACGCCGGGTTATATTGACCGCGACAGTGGGGAGATCATCAAGGTACAGGTGCTGGTTGCCGTCCTCCCATACTCCAATTATACCTTCGCCATGGCCGTTCCCACCCAGCACACCGACGACTTTCTATATGCGCTGGGAAAATGTCTGGAACATCTTGGAGGCGTACCTCAGGTACTCGTCCCGGACAATCTGAAAGCGGCCGTTATCCGGGCCGATAAATACGAACCGGTACTGAACAAAGTGATGGAGGACTTTGCCGAACACTATGGGCTGGTGGTCATTCCGGCAAGACCCCGTAAACCCCGGGACAAGCCCCATGCCGAGAACAGCGTACGGCTGATCTACCGCCGTGTGTTCGCCAAGCTTCGCAACAGGGTCTTTTTCTCCCTCTCGGAGCTCAATGCGGCGATCATGGAAAAAGTACGCGAGCATAACCAGACCCGTATGCAGCGTGAACCCGTAAGCCGGCAGGAGCGGTTCCTTGCTGATGAAAGGCACCTGCTCAGGCCCCTTCCCGAAAAACACTTTGAAAAACGGTATTATGCGGAGCTGACGGTAAACACCAACAACTGCGTCCTTCTTGGGCGTGACAGCCGACATTATTCGGTGCCCTTTGCCTATATCGGAAAGAAGACGCAGGTCATCTATACCCGCACACTGGTCAGTATCTACTGCGAGGGGAAAAAGATCGCCGTGCATCCACGGGAGATGGGCGCGGGATACACGACCCGTCAGGAGCACTTTGCCTCCAACAGCGGACACCAGATGCGCCGTAGCCCGGACTACTACATCGGTCTGGCAGCGCAGCGCTCTGCCGGGCTGGCCCGCCTGATCCGGCGCATCTTTGATACGGAGAATATCCCCGAACTGGCATTCAGGACCTGTGACGGGCTGCTCCAGCTGCAGCGCAAGACCCCGCCGGATATCTTTGAAGAGGCCTGCAGTATAGCCTACGACAATGATCTGCTGGGCTATAAACGCCTGAGCGGGATCATACGGCAGTGTGCCCTTTCCAGGGCACAGCAGACCTCGGAACAGACCGTTTTACTGCCCCGGCACGAAAATATCCGGGGCAAGGGCTACTACAGTTAATTACATAATCAGATAAAACATCAAAAAATGGAAGAACAAAAATCAAAGCTACAGGCATTACGGCTATCGGGTATGGCCGGATGCCTACAGACCCTTTATGAGACCCGGAAAATACATGAACTCTCGCTGATCGATGGCCTGCAGATGCTGATACAGGCCGAAAGCGATGTCCGCTGGAACAACCGCTACAGCAGGCTGCTCAAGAATGCAAACTTCCGCTACACGTCATCTCTGGAGCAGATCGATACAGGAGGGCATCGGGGGATCGACCCGGGTATGCTCAGCACACTTGCCGTGGGAAACTACATCAAAAACGGAGAATCCATCCTGATAACCGGCGCTACGGGCGTTGGTAAATCCATGCTGGCAACGGCTCTGGGCCATCAGGCCTGTAGGCAGGGCTACTCGGTGATGTACTACAATACCCAAAAGTTACTGCCTGCTCTAAAAGTCGCCAGACTGGAGGGAGCACTGATCAAAAGGCTGGAAAAGCTGGCAAAAGCGGATCTGCTCATCCTCGATGACTTCGGACTGACCGCGCTGGACGGCCAGCAGCAGAATGATATCATGGAAATAATCGAGGACAGGCATGCAAGAAAATCGACCATCATCGTCAGCCAGCTGCCCGTGGCAGCATGGTTCGACATCTTCCCCGAGCAGACAATAGCCGATGCCATACTCGATAGGATTGTGCATACGGCACACCGCTTTACTATAAAAGGTGAAAGCTTACGTAAAAAAAGGTAACTTTGTCATGCTGAACAAAAAGCACAGGAACTAAAACTGGGTGCATATCGCCGGAATCCCTGGGTGCATATCATCGGAATATGCAGTGCGGAAAATGGGATCAAGGAAGCGACCTTTTATTACTGGTTTTCGCTCAGTAAGAAACAGAATCCAGTAAAGGCAGCTTTATAACCATCGATAGGGAGACAAGAAAGAACGATGTTGAAGTTATTTATCCCAATGGCGTACGTATTAAGGTAGAAAACGACCTTGGTCTTCTCTCACAGTTGATCCGTCTGTACTAATGTTTGCGCTAGGCTCATCGCATAGGTTTTATCTTTACGATAGCCACTGCGATATGAGGAAGTCTTTTGATGGACTTTGTGGATTGATCAGTTCGGGGATGCAACGACAGGCCACCAGTGGTGAAGTGTTCGTGTTCTTAAACCGTAGCCGTACACATGCTCATATTTATCGGCCTTGATGACCGCTGCTTTGAGATTGTCGGGGACAATGGCCTTGGGCACACCGCCAAGGGACTCCAGGCAGCTGCTCAGTGCATAAAAAAAGTCGGGGGTCTGCTGGGATGGTACAGCGATGGCAAATGCATAGTCTGAAAAGGGCAGGCAGGCCACAAATACCTCACAGGCGACCAGCTCCCCGGTGGATCTGTCAATATAATGGAGTTTTTTTCCGGAAAAGTCAATATATAGTTTATCACCGGCGGTATGTTCAATCACCATGCTGCCCTTGCGCGAGATAAGCTGTTGCCTTAAATGATAGTTGAACTGTGGATAGCTATAACCCGTGGGATCACTTTCTATATATTCCTGCCACAGCAGCAGTTTGGTAACTCCGGTACGTTTAAGTTCTTTTTCATAATAGTCAAGACGGCTTTTTAGGTACTCAAACTTGTCTGCCTTGTAAGCGGGATTCCCTGCATGGAACGACTTTTCCAACAGGGGATCCTCCTGTTTAAGAAGTTCTTCGGTATTGAAACCGCCGTCGGCCATCTTTTTAAGATAGGACTTCACCGTATTCTTGCTCATACCAAGGATGCGGGCGATTGTTTTTATTCCGCTACCGCTCTGGTACAATCTGATTAATTGCTTTATCTGACTCATTCGTTTTGGTTTTCCAGCCATCAGTGATCCGAATTGTTTGATCACTAAGTAACAAAAACTACTTGCTAAGGGGTCAGCATCCTCCAGCGCAATGAACTGAAAAATGAATCAGGGGGTCAACATCAGCCAGTATGGCAGTTGAATAACAGCTTTAAACGCACTACGCATCCCTAATTCTAATTCAATTTTGAGGGGTCAGCTTGTTCAAGTATATCCAATCATGGAAGATGCTGGCCAATATTGTGTACGCGATAGTTTTATCACCATATCACGTCATACCAAATCTAAATTGTTTACATTAGGCACTTAAAATGTTAATAAAACTTATTATTATTCTTTATTATCGAAATAAAATCGATACCAATACATTGATGAATACACCAACGCAAATATAATCGCTAAAAAAGAAGGGTATTGTTCTTCAAGTAACTTACATAGATAAAAAGCTATAGATGAAATAAATACAAACCACAAAAGACCTTCAATAATAAAAAGACGCATTTGTTGCTTTTTAAATTCTTTATCAACAACTACAAATCTTTCTTTAATACTAAAGGCCAAATTATCGCCAAAAGTATCTTTGTAAAACGTTATATTTTGCTTAATGAAGCATAATGCCGTATTCTGATTAGAGATAAATATTTGTATTAATAATGTGAAAATAAGGAACCCACACAATATAACCACATTTTTCACTGATTCTATTTTCTCGTAATCAAAAGAAGATAAACCTAGCACAAAGGCGGCTGGAATAGCAATTAATTTATTCTGCGAATCATTGATAACACCTTGTATCTTTTGATTAAATTCAAGCAATTTGGAGTCTATTTCAAGTTTAAGTTTATTAAACTTGAAATCACTTAGATAAAAACTAAAAGCCGCTTTCGCCTTGGATAGGAAGCTTTCTATCTTGTTAATGAATGTGATAAATCGACTCCCCTCTTCTTCATTTGAGAGAAAATCGATCAGTTCATTTAGAAAAATATCTCTTTTTTCTTGCATGTTCGAATCGATCATTACATCCAAAAACTGGTTAAGGTTGTCCAACTTAGATTTAGGCAAAGCTTTTATATTATTTATTGAAAAAATCAATGGAACTAGAATATACTTATCTTCACGACCAATGAAAGCATATTTATCGTCAGCTTTCGTATAACAATATCGAGCTGTAGATTCTAGCACTTTCACCAAACGCACAAAAGTTTTATATTCTTGGTAAAACTTGGCATTTTCGATATAGCACTTTTCATCATATAAAAAAACAGGGATTTCAGGCAAATCATATTTATAGTTATTGAAGAAATATATAGAGTTTATATAAATTCCAAACTTACTCAAAGTAGCTATTGACAGTTCTAGGGAAATAGAATCACCCACCATCAACCCCTCCTCAGCTAATTCATTTTCTATTAAATCTTCATCTCTCAATTTTCTAAGCTGAGCAAGCGAATCGGCTAGATTTTCGATTCTGTAATCTACTACCAGCACATCTTCATCAATTTGAGAAGAATAAAGACTAATTAAATTTACTAGAGTATCAATCATTATAAAGCCTTAATTTTCTCAGCGAACTCTAATGGAATATTCTTAAAAATTAAATCATTCGAGTCTTTATCATAAATTACTGTTTTGTCTAATAGCATCGCCTCTCTTTCAAACTCTATTTTGTAATTTGATCCTTCATAACTGACATATTTTAGTTGCTTCATCCTCGACTTGTCTCCTCCTATTACAGAGCTAACTTTATAGGCTTCACCGATAGCAAAATTTTGAAAATTCTCTGGATCGTCTTTGTCAATAAGCTGAGAAATATAGGATAACAGAATTTCCTTTTTCGCCGACATTCGTTCGTGGCAATATTCAAAGACTTCGTTTTTGATCTTGCTTCGTTTTTTGCGTGGATACTTTTCTTGTTCAAAAAATGCATTCATAGCATTGACTAATCTTTCAGTAGACTCCGAGTTGGTATTTTTGTTATCGCAATCGATAAATGTCATGAAATAATGACTTATTTGCTTCATCCCTTTCACAAATGAAAGATATGTAAGTCTATTAGTCTCTTTATCGTTTTCCAGGTTTGTCCACTCTGTCAAATTTATAAGACATGCTACATCTACTTTACTAATGTCTAGATTCTTAATATTTTCTAACGTAAGATTTTTTTCATTTACAACATAGCCTTCTTTGTTATTAATCATTAATACTAAAAGGAAATCATTCTTTGAACTTTTGTTAGAATACTCGCACATTATCATGTAACCTCCCGTAGAGGCGGGAGTTAATTTTAAAACAGAGCTATAATGTTCTAAAACTTCTTTTGAGAATTCTAAAAAATCGTAGCCTCCAAGATCATAATTAACCAAAAGATTTCTAAACTTAGGGTTCTCTCCAGAAAATATACCATATATTGGTGAGGATTTTCTATGGTAGGATTTATCCAAATTCCCCATAAAAATCTGTTCCTTATCAGTAACATCAATTAACCCGTTAGCTGCTTTCATTTTTACTTTGTTGGAACCTGCTGTTTTCAAGAGCTGATGAATAACAAAATTTTTAATTTCTAAATTTTCTCCTATTTTTTTTAGTTCCATTATTGGTTTATTTATTACAGTCAAAAAATTGTTTGGTATATCTCTAATATACGAAGATATTGTTATTTCAGCATGAGAAATAAGGGAAACCGTAATGATTGGTTTTTAAACTTAAATAATCATAATCAAATTGAAAATCTATATATACAGTTGTAATTGAAATTGGTGTATAAAACTGTCCTCCTAATTATCCGGTTGCCACCCCCAGTCTTTAAATATATCCCTATAATGAATAGTTGCATATTCCACCTCATCAACAGGATCCTTTCTCGTAATTCTTATAGAAACCATATTATCCATTTGCGACGCTATAACACCATAATTACTATTAATAACGTCTAATAACTCGTGGTACAAGGTATATAATACCAAAGTTTCATGGAATCTATCAACCCATTCCTCAAAAGACTGAACATACAATTGACTATAGGGATCCTCTTTCACATAGTTATTAAGTTGAATATGACGTCCAAATATAGAATACTGGGAATGCGCAATTGAATTTCTGATTTGGAAATTGTAAGTATTTTTGAACGCATCATACAATCTGGGTATAGTATTTTTAAATTTATCACGTATTTTCTTTCTGATAATGGTGTCTCTATTCCCTGTTGTTCCTTTTTCCCTACTTGTCGTCATCAATTTGTAATGCCAGTCATACGCTTTTCCCTCCAATAGATTAGCAAACTGAAAGAACTTCTTGATGAAAGTATCTGATTCCCATATTTTAAGATAGATTAACATTTCAATCTGTATAGAAATAGCTTCATTAAAATTCAATAGATCTATTTCTCGTCTCCTATCTTCCGAATACTCAACATTTTTGAGGTAGTCTGTTAAGGTCTTATCTGAAATATTATGCTTAATGTATTCACCAATAAAATCATGATGGGTATTTTCCGAATGACCGTCGTGGTTAGAACCAAACATGTATGGTCTTATTCTCTCGTCAAAATTATTCCAAGTTTGAACTTCAGAATTATAAAACGCATTCAGGTGGACAAGTAGGAGATCAGTTTCATATGTCTGCTTTTTTAGAATCAATTGGTATAGCTGTTCAAAATGGGGCATTAACTCGCTATATTTACTATCCAAGACATCTTTAAATAACATATATTTTCTATTAAAATTCTTACTCTTATCTCTCTACTTGTTCTTCTACTTATCTTTCTACTTGTTCTTCTACTTATCTTTCTACTTGCTCTTCTACTTATCTTTCTACTTGCTCTTCTACTTATCTTTCTACTTGCTCTTCTACTTATCTTTCTACTTGCTCTTCTACTTGCTCTTCTACTTATCTTTCTACTTGCTCTTCTACTTATCTTTCTACTTATCTTTCTACTTGTTCTTCTCCTAATCTTTCTACTTATCTTTCTACTTGTTCTTCTCCTAATCTTTCTACTTATCTTTCTACTTATCTTTCTACTACGATCAATTCGCTAACTCCCACATAGAATATTTGAAAGTTCCCTTATTGACAATTTTATTATGATTTTTAAGTTTCGTTATTAAATTGTTGACTTTCCTTTTCCGCTGCTCTTCCGTCATCCAGTCTGGCAATTTATTCCATAACAACTCATCTATCTCCGACCGGGACATACTATGATGCTGCGATATTGCTTTTAAGATAAGATCTCTGTAATATTGATTGTCAAAAGCCTTATTTTTCGTATAGCCCGCTTTGTCACCCGCTTTCTGAGCAACATGTAACCCAATAAAATAATTGGGTTTTCGACCCTCAATCAGTTTTTTACGTCTTAACTCACTCTCCTCGTGGTTACTTAAAGGCTTTCTCTTCTGCACCTTATCCAGTGCCATAATATCTTCCAGGGAGAGATCTTTATGCTGTGCTAATAAACGGGCATAGTCCAAATTCAAGACTTTACCTGAGATAGTGACCTTAACTTTGTCATCCGACAGATCATAGTCAGGCAGAGGAAAGTAGCGTTCCCGTTGAAAATTAAAGATCTTTTTGATCCCCCCTCCTGCAGTATCGACCATCTTAAGATTGAACATAGCCGTCGCTAAAAACTTATTTCGATAGAATTCCTCTGGTGCATCTTCAATGACAACCTTCTCTACGCTACCCGGAATAAAAGAACCATAATTGGTAAAAACCAACTGATCCTCCATTTCGACAACATTTATGCGTGCTCCTTTTGTGTAATCTTGATGGGCTATACAATTGTTTATAGCCTCGCGAATGGAAAAAGGCTCATACTTAGAAACCTCGGCAGGGAAGATCGTCCCCTCTTGCATATAGCGATATTTAATGTTTCGTATCTTGGCAAATACTTTTTCTACCGAAAGAATGAGTGGAAGGCCAAATATATCGTAATCAATATCGTTATTTTCCTTATCCACTAACTTCCAACGTATTTTGACATCCGCCGGACTTAAGAAATGCTCAGACTCGTCTTTACCCAGCAGGATAATAGCAGTCCGAGTGACTTTCCCTTTGACGGTTACTTTAGCTTTGTTGAGAAAGGTGAAATCATCCCATTTGTCCATTTCCTCCGCCTTGTCCGGAAACTTACTCTTATAGTTTCTTCTGGCTAAAGCTATCGCTTCTTCATCAAGATCTTCTATAGTAGCATCTGGAACCACCGCAGCGCTCCAGTCATGCTGAGTCGCCTGTGCTCTGATTCGCTCAATCTTTTCAAGATTAAGAGGCACCAATTCTTCGCCATCCCTAGCATAATAATGCCCATCAAAACTTACAGGAATACCACGTGGCGCTGCTGGTATCTGAAACATGAGCACACGTCCTCCTCCTTTAATAACCTCATGGATCTCGATAAAGGTAATCCGATTGGTGGTTTTGCTTGCTATTTCTCCCTTAAGCTTATCGAGATCAGTACGGTTTGATCGATAATTGGTACCAACAACATTATGATTCTTATCCTCAACACCAAAAACTAACCATCCATAGGGTTTGCCACAGAGGTTAGCTTCATTGCTGATAGCAGAGAAGTATTTTCCCAGTTTAGTGAAGTCATAGTTATTTTTGGCTTCCTTAAACTCAACGACCTCATTCTCCGAGGATAAACTTAAGAGTGTTTCAAGTACGTGGGTATTCATTAAAGTGAATTATTTACAATTGGCATGTACCGATATCTTTCCATCGATTAATTATACAAATTTAAGGAAATACTTCCAATTGTTATTGATTATGAAGCAACTTTGCTATAGCACCTGTCTAAATATGTCGATCACCTGAAGATCTACAGTCTCCTCATCTTTCAATATAATGGGACTGTAGGAGTCGTCTGAAGACTTGGGTAAGAGGATAATTTCCTGATGTTGCCAGCCCTCTTCCGTAATGGTCTTTTTACTCGAATATTCTTTAATGGTATAGTTGGCTCCAAAATCGCGATCCTCAAAACTACTGGATTCAACCAAACAGATCAGACCATTTCTGGAACCTCCCTCATAACGTTCGAATAAACAGATCGAACCATTGGGAATAATCTTATTCATGGACTCTCCAATTACTTTACAGGCAAAATAACGTTTTGGATCTTGATAGCGTTCTTCAACTTCAATATACTGCAAAGTCTCACTTTGCTGTAACTCGGAAAAACTGCCTGCTGCGATTTCTAGATCGTAATATGGTATAGAGCCTGCTGTAGGTTCATAACTAATAGGACGTGAAGGAATAACTTTTGACTCGTTTCCGCTATTACCTGTCACAACCTCCATATGTTGACTTAAATAGGCTTTAAGATTCGGATTGCACACATAAACATATACTCCACGAATCCCCCTAAACATCAATGTCTTGTAGATATTTTTAACATAGAATAATAAATCAAAGTCATCGGTGCTATTCTTCCCATTTGTATCTTTATATTCATCCCGATACACCACGATAGTTTTAGCAATAGGATCATAGTCGATCTCTTTACCAAAGACGATAGCGATATAATTTAGGTCATTGCCAAATACGGTATGTATACTCCCTACCTCATGTATCGCATTTTTTGAATTTATCCAATCTTTAGCCGTCGAGTTCCAACGAAGATCTATCCCCTCAATGGTCATATCGTAAAGATGCCTATTCTTTTTGTCCTTTGTCTTATATTCCCAGCTAAAGCCCGCAACCAATCTAGACAGTCCCGTCTCTGTTTCCTTCTGGAAAACCTGAGCCCGCATCGTTACAAAACTTTCAAAGAGCTTCAGCTCAAAATCCTTCGATTCAAATGTTTCGTTAGGTCGCAATTCCAAATCAAATAACCGATGGACGAAATCAGTGAATAGGTCACCTCCCTCAGAACGAATCTGCGTCTGCAAGCGTACACTGTCATACGCCTTAATGTTCTTTAAAACTTCAAACCTTGAAGGTGGTAAATCAGTGGTACGGATAGATTGGTTGCTGTCATAAAAGAAAATCTGATTTTCGGACTGCTTCAATACCCAATCCAACTCTGTTCCTTCGTTGATATCAAATCCAAGACGCGTATTGCTCTTATCAAAATCACCATAACCGGATATATTTTTGCGTCTGCGCAAGCGGTGAGCCTCATCCACTAAAACCACTTTATATGTTCGTTTTGAAATATCTGTTGGCGATATAACCATACTCGAACTGAGCTGATCAATATCTTTGAACACTTTCTGCAGGGTACTGCGCAAGGAGGTCATCGATACGACAAGAGCGACTTGATCTTTAAGATCTTTTTCATTTTCTACTGTAATACCATGTTTGTCTCGATATGCATTAAGCAACCCGAATGCCTCCATTGAGAATTCATCCTTCATCTCAAACTGTTCAAAATAGCGTATGGGCGTAACAAGCAATTTAAGTACATAAATCGCAATGATAGTCTTACCAGTACCTGCATTCCCCTGTATAAAGATACCTTTTTTGTCGTCCACGAGCATTTTCAAACAGGCCAGAACTGCCTGCTGCTGGTCTAAGTTCAAACTCTTGTAGGGTGAGTACTTAAAAACGTTGCTGTTAATGATCTCTTCGAAAGACGTGCGTGCTATTTTAAGTTCTTCGAGTTGTTTCCAGATCTGCGGAAACAATACTTCATATTCTTTCTTTTGATGATAGTAATGGCCGTTATTCCCTAGATTAGCATTGATTAATTTCAGACCTTTTTCTGCTGAGAAAAGATTGATCAGGAATGCTTCTAAATGTAGGGTAACGGATTTGTTGAACAAATGCGAATAGATCGCATGTCGTATTAAAAGGTCTTTCTTGCTGTCGTGTCTATTATGGCTTGAAAAGCGGTTCTTGATATCGATAGATTCACCGATATAGATTGACCTTTTATCGTTGAGCAGATAAACCAGTGCGCTGTTATAAAAATCTAGTTTGCTATCTGTATCCTTAACCTCTCCTGTGCTACCAACGGGAACAATATGAACTTCTTTAATATCCAATTCTGACATGCGTTATTAATTACAGTTCATTATATTTTTTAGCAGTTCCCTTGGCTTTTTCTACAGGATATTTTTCGTTGTTAAGTTTCATTTTATCCTCCACGATCTGGATGACGTCAAGTCCATGCTTATCGGCAAGCAATAGCGCATACATAAGTACATCGGCAAGCTCGTTTTTCAACTTGTCAGGATTGGCATCTTCATTTCCTTTCCACAGAAAAAGCTCCAGAAGCTCAGACGCTTCAATGCTCAATGCAATTGCGAGGTCCTTAGAATTGTGAAACTGTTCCCAATCTCTCGCATCTCTGAATGCTCTGATCTGTGCTATTAACTGCTGAATATCCGACATGATAAAATCTTTTAACTAAAAACTGGCCTTTGTCCAAATATCCGAAATATTGTTTAGGAATGAAAGGAAAAAGCCATATCGGGAGATATGGCTCTACAACATATATATATTTATTTGAGATGGCTCTTATTTATACGAATTGATTGATTTAGATACTTTCCAATCATTACCTACACGCTCCAAGGTAACCAGGTCAGTCTTGGTGAAGTTTTCAAATTTCAACGTTACTTTAGCCACCATATAGTCTGCCGATTCCTCGATGATATCTGTGCTTACTGTACAGTTCAGCTTTTCGCCCTTTTGTTTTTTCAAGGATTTAACCACTTCGCTACGGCTGTTAGACTGTGCATTGGAAGCTTGGATCTTTTGATTAAAATCAGCTGCAAATAACTGCTCTACACCTGCTGATTCGCCCTCAGTAGTTACCGCTACATAATGATCCAAAGCGAAATCTGCTGTGGAAAGATTTACGTTTGTTTTTGTTGCTTTTGCTCCTGGTCCTTCAGCTGCCATAGCAAATGTTGATACGGCGATTAAAGCTGCTGCTGCGAATGTTTTTACTAGCGTTTTCATAATGTCTTTATTTTATAGTGTTAGTTTTTAGTTCTTATTTGTTGACTCAAAACTACGACACAATACGCCCCTAGCCTACGGGCTTTAGACCAACGATCGGAAAAACTCGGTGAATGGCGGAAATGGGGAGGTGAATTTATTCTTCAAGAAATCATTCTCGTTCCAATAGGCTCTTTCCCTCTTCGCTGATCCGATCGGGAGTCCAAATAGGATCCCAAACGAGCTCGATAATTATTGCCCGCTGTGGAAATTGCTGTTGCAATGTTTTTTCAACGCCATGAACGATAGAGTCGCCCATCGGGCAATAGGATGAAGATAACGTCATGGTAACAACAATACGACTGGGATCGGTTAAATTAATATCATAAATTAAGCCCATATCTACGATGTTGATCCCCAATTCGGGATCCATCACAAGCATCAATACCTGAACAGCTTTTAACTGATCGGAAGCCTCCGGTTTTGTTAGATCAATTTTCATGGTATCTTTCATTAAATATATAGGCGAGGTCCGTAGTTTATTTACTTTTTCTTTGATGAAAAACTACTTTTCCGACATTGACAACATAAACAGCAGCAAGTGCTGCCCAAAGCCAGGCTGCACAGTATAATGCCCACCTGAATTGACCGGCTACAGCAACCGCCATGACGACAAGCGCCACTAGGTAAAGATAATATTGTATAGAAAGTAATCGCTGACTATAAAGTTCCTTGGGCAAAGGTATTTTTTTGATGCCATTGAGATCTTTATAGCGCCAATTCCAGATCATAAAAGGCAGGGTCTTATAGGTCATCCCTAAAATAATACCCGTTAACCATCCAAAAAACACCCATGCGGCATATAAATTCACCCAATTACCAGACTCCTGCCGGACAACCATAGGTAAGGTGAGAAACGCGAACAATAAACTCAAAAAGGAAATGAAACTATGTTTCATCGGAATATCCAGTACCTTACGCGCCCGGTGCACAAAACAATCCACGACAAAAACGGCCCAGCAAACTACTCCCAATAGCACTATTGCTCCAAAGGTAAGAGATCTTAATCCCACAGGATGGCTGTATCCGTCCAATAAAAAAAGTACCAATCCAAGGTTTATCAAAATGACCGAAACATAAAGCCACTTTGTTTTGGTGGATTGTCCCAAGAGAAACATCGGCAGCATCTTCGCTCCCGCTCCCAGGATCAACTGCAAAAACCAACCAACAATACCGACGTGGGCGTGTAGCTTTAGGATATCGAGGTGACTTTTTGTTAGAAAACCATGGGCTAAATTAATGGCAAGCAAAAGGCCTAAGGTGGTTGTAAAACAAAGCCAGAAGGCCGAGAACGTAAAATAAAGGCGTAGTTCAAATAGATGCTCCACATCTTTAGTCGTCATCCACAGCAAGTAGAAGTACAGGTAGGAGCTGAGCGTAATCAATAGCCCTCCAACGCACATGAGTAAACCGATCTTGAAATACCAGAAACTATAAATCAACACACAGGTTCCCGATGTCAATAGGATATAACTGAAAAATGCCAATTTGGAAGAGCGAAGTGAACGTTCAAAAATAACCGGCACCAGCTGATACGCCGCTCCATAAATCACCATCGTGCCCCAACCTAGTGCAAGGCTATGGACGATTGCCAGCACTTTTGGTTGAAAATGGTGCCCAAAGAGCTGCCCCCCGCTAAAAACCAAGAGGAAGCTGAACAGTAGAAAAAAAATGCCCGCAGTGATAAAAAACGGCAATACAGCATACGCTTCTGGGCTCTTATGAATAGCAATATGTGCCATTTTATTTAACGGGGTAAATTAACAGATGGACATCTCCAGGATGTTGTTCATGGATGAAAATCCGATAAGAAAAATGATCCAGTTCTTCTAGTAAATGGAGCGGAACCTTCCGATGTTTTACATAGACAACCTCATCGGCTTTCAGTTGAGCAAGGGCCTCAAGAATTGATTCCATGGGCTGCGGCATAGGCAATGTCCTGACATCCAATGTAACAAGTTGAAGCGCGGAAAGTCGCGCTAATTTCTGCTCAAAAAGTCGTTTCGGCACAAATGAAATATGATCGCCCTCAGCAGGCTGAACGGACAGCACTGTATCTTTTTTATAAAAGTAACTTCTGAATTCGCCCTCCGCCCATTCGTGGCTATAGCTTGGCACTCCACGCTCCTCCATACGCCTAATCAATGGAATGGGGACAAATGAATTGCTGATGCAAAGAATCCCTCCTGCGACGAGTGAGCGATACAACTGAAAAATATCTTTTAATGGATCTTGCCCCATTTCCAATAGGGGTCTCACATCGAATACAACCGTCACTGCTGCATCATCCATCCAACTTGGCCGCTCTGCTGCATCGAATGGATCATTGACTTTCTCAGCTCCATCTGACATCCAAATAAAGCCGAGCGGTACCAGCGCAGCACGAAAATCTGCAACCGAACATCCGCCAATTTTTGCTGCTTCGCCTATGGAGACCCGAGGGGCCAGTATCCGACGCAACACCGGGATCCGGATCTTACGCAAGGGTTTGGCAATAGCTGCAATGGCTTCAATGCTTAAGTCATTATAGCTGATCAGTTCTGAAATCTTGGTATGCTGGTTTATCCGCATGGCTTTTCTAGTTTTTAATTCATTTGAACACCGTAGCTCGCGAGCAACTTTGGAAATAAAATATTATTCTCCAGGTGGATATGCTGCAAAAGATCGGATTCGAAAGATTCGATCTGTGAAAATAATGACGTGTAGGAATTGCAGGCATTGGCTGGCAATGTGTAATTTTGGGTAATTTTGCGCAACTGCTGAAGTTCCTTTCCTGAATCTTCGTGTTCGGAAATCAAAAATTGAATGAGCTGCTCTACCTGTTTGCTGGTCAATTCTTGTTCATTCTTGGTTGCCGGAAAGAGCTGCTTCTCCTCTTTATCCAAATGATGGTAAAGGTCATCAAGAAAGGCATCGAGTTCTTTGGACAAGTTGACCAGCTCGGGATGCTGCTGTGCATGCACATCGGCCACTTTATGTGCAAGTTCCTGAATAATCGGTCCTTTTTCCCGGACATACCGATGATGAACATTCTTAATATAATCACTTAAAAAATCGATATCCCAATCTTTAAAATTTAGCGGTGGGCCGGCTATAGGAAGCTCTTCGGATTGGTTTAACCGTCTGCGCAATTCAATTTCATCGAGACCAACACTATGAGCGGCCTCCTTAAGCGTCTGCTTACCACCGCAACAAAAATCTACCCCCAGCTGTTTTAAAACTTCGGCCTTGCGGATATCCTTGGCAGCAATATGGCCAACGGTTTCCAGTGTTTCGCTTTCGAGCGGTTTGCCAAGGCGAACCTGCCAGTATTCGGGCCCCGATTCAAGATAATTCCAAATGAGATCCTTTCCACGTTCACCCAGCAACTGATAATAGAGCGGTTTAGGATCATGATCGTTTTTGATAATAAATGACTCGCCCGAATCCAGGGCATCGAAGTGATCAAATATGGTCGGGTGTTTAAGTCGAGGTTCTATATTGAAAACCTCCAATAACGGTGATTTAATCATGATAATAGTATTAAATGGTCAATAAATTATTATAAATCCTTTTTCTTAAAATAGCGAATAGATAGCCCTAGAGGAATGAGGCACCAGAGCAACATGACCAACAGGGTGATCGCAATGCCGAATGTATTACCGAAGAAATCCCGAAATATCGCCCCTGTATAGCCCATCATCGCGGATAGATCGACCTGTAATAAAATAAGGATGCGACAGATATCGATGGGATTGAGCATGGACAGTGCAACCATTCCATGTTCGATGGGATAATCCGCAAACTGAAATAGGATGAAAAGCACCAGTGCGTCAAAAAGCAGCGTGAAATAAAGCCAAAGCAAAATTGCCAATCCTATCCCCTTCGACTTATCTCTGATCAATACAGATGTCCACATCGCGATCGAAACGAAAATCAAAGAAAGTAACAGTCCGCAACCGACCAAAGTAATTCCCGAAGAGCTAAATGCATAGATAAAAGTTGGTATGCCAACGCCAATAAAAAAAGCTAAACTAAGTGCACCTGCCAGACCCACATACAGGCTGCCCCAAATGCTTTGCCGTTGCAAAGGCTGACTGACAAGGCAATTGATAAACTCGGAACTCTGGTAGATATAGATGCCTGAAAAAATGATACTCATCAGCGGAACTACAAACAACACAATATTCAGTAGACTGAGTAATCCCTTTTCATAGTTGTCCTCCATGCTATAGACCGTCATGGAAAGTACAAAGAGTAATATGGTGTAGCATAAAATGGTCTTGTTGCGCAAGAGATCCACAAAAACGTAGCGTATAATTTTATTCATCTTTTCTCTAATTAGACAGGTCGCGGTTCTGCATCAAATAAGCGATTGCTTTAGATAGCTTTTCAGTACCTGTATCTTCTTTTAATTGCTGCAAACTCTTATGAAACTTCAGCTCTCCTTCCTGCAGAAAGACAATCTGCGATACAAATTCATCGAGATCACTAAGCACATGGGAACTGATGATGATCAGTTTACCGCGTCCGATTTCTTTTTTGATTTTATCCTTGAGAATTTCGGTAGACAGAGGATCCAGTCCTGCTGTAGGTTCATCCAGGATGAGTACTTTGGGGTCAAACATAAATGCGATACAGGCACTTACTTTTTGTCTTGTGCCACCGGAAAGCGTTGCCATCCGTTTTTCCAACAGCTTGTCCACGCCAAAAGCCTGATAAAGATCCGAATCCGCCTGGGGCTGTTTACGGATATCTTTGATCATATCCAGGACCTGTTTGATGGACATATTCTCAGGATATTGACCGATCTGCGGCATATAGCCGATATGGTTCCGATAAGCCCATTGCTGTCCAATGTCCTGTCCTTCAAAAGTGATCCGTCCGGCACTCGGCATGACCATACCTAGGACAGACTTGATCAAAGTAGTCTTACCACTGCCATTGGGGCCAATTAAGGCAACGCATTCGCCGCCATTCAAGGTCAGATCAATGCCCTTTAATGCATTGAATTTTCCAAAGCTTTTCGTTAACTGCTGGATACTAATCATACTTTTATTGATTTCATGCGAGGCTTATCGTCTTTAAGCCCCTCGGGTGTCAGACTTGGTAATAGCTTTTCAGTCCGGTCGAACAACATGGCCATAAAACTTCGAAAAAGTAACATCGCCGAAGGATAGCGCTCAACCATCATCGAGAATAGGCTTACGGGACGAAAAGGGATATCCCCAAATCCGTCTTTGTCCAGATCGTATCCCTCGTATTTGTCCCAATAGTTATGCACAAAGCTGTTGAGTGTAAGGGTACCATTGGTGGCAACATCAAAGGTATTCTGAAGAAAATTATTGTCTTTAAGCACATTGTCCATACAGCTCGACTGAATCTTGAGCCCCCATCCGTTGCTCTTAAAATTGTTATGTTCAATATGGATACGATTCGATCCTTCCATAAAAATACCCGTGGTATTGCGGCTAAACTGATTGTTGATGATCTGACTATCGGAAATATCTTTGAGCAACAATCCATAGGCGGCATCGCCCCAATTCTCTTCGAAATTATTGTTTTCCATATGGACATGCTTGGTATACATAACAGCTACACCTGCACCATTGCTGCGAAAGGTGTTTGAGATGTAACTGTTCTCATGGGAAAACATAAAATGGAGACCATAGCGCAGATTTTTTTCAGAAAGATTGCCCTGTACTCGAGTATGGGTCACAAACTCAAGATAAATACCGTCCCTATGTCCAGACACTTCATTATTTTCAACACTTAAACTATCTGATTTCCAAGCATGAATACCATTACCAATCAGCTGCTCCGCTGTACCAAAAGCTTTGAGGATATTGCCCCGTATTTCAACGTTTGTAGCATTCTGCGCATAAATCCCGAAAAAATTGTCCACGAGCTCATTGTCAAAAATTTTGATATGCGCTGTATTGTAAATTTTAATACCGGCAATATCATTCATGGAAGAATGTCCCGAATGCTGTATTAAAAAGCCTTGAACAGTAACCTGCGGTGATTTGATCGAGAGCGGTTCATATTTTTTCTCGCCGTCCAGCACAGGTTTTCCCAGGCCTTTCAGGAAAATTGCCTTATCAATAACAATATTCCCCTCCTTATACACACCCGCCGCTACTAAAACGGTATCACCTGATTTCGCTTGTGCTAAGCCAGCCTTTATTGTTCTGACCGACTGCCCCTTTCCTACCTGGATGGTTGTCGCCGATACAGGCACGTTTACGAGCCAAAGACAAGCCATTGCACAGTACAACGCTAAAGCTAGATTCTTCATTGTTATTCATTTATTTCCACAGATCATTCCAGGTCATCACCGTGCCACCGATCTCTGCTTTGACCTTATCCAGTTCCACCCGTTTTTCAAATACAGCAACATTGCCTCGCATTGGGCTTTTCAAGGCTTCACTTTTGAGATAATATGCACCTTCAGCCGGTACGAGCTTATGGCTAACATAATCCGGCAGGTAATAAACGGCAATCTCTTCTTTTTTGACCGAGTTCCCTTTGACAAAGGCGATCATACATTGTACGTCATCAAAATTAAAGACCCGTCCCTTTTTTGTCTGCAGCTGCGTACCAAAACGCGCGTCCGTTATTGTCATCTTACAGTGGGCACATTGCTCGCTACCGTATTTAATAGGCTTGGGTTTATTGTTGCCCTGACAGGCCTGCAAACTACATAGAACCAGCAATATACTACTACAGATCAACGCAAATAATTTATAGTTTCTCATATGATTTTAGTTTTAGGGTTTTATTATTTTGCCACTCCCGCACTGTACAAAAGGCCAAGATAATTCCACAGAGTATAAAGATCCATCCCCCGATATCAGGTATAGAATAGGCGCCAAAATTTAAAAGCTGTTTGTATCCGATCAGTGGTGGCTGATAAGACATTCCGGGAACTTTTATCGGTGCAGATGGATCGAGCTGATGCCCATAGTTGTATTCCCAGATATAAAAGTCAACCAGGGCTGCGACTCCAAAAAGCAGAAAACAAAAGAATAAGCCATAGAGCAGTTTTCTATTCTGCACGAAACCGGTAAGCAAAAAAGCAAGCGCAAAAAATAAGATGATATAGGGCAAGACCTTAAATTCTATGAAATCTTCCGCATGTAGCGTTTTCATCCCGATATAGTGGTTCAGTCCATTGATAATATCAACTTGTCCGGCCAACTTGTTGCTATAGATCTGTAGTTCTAGCCCTTCTGGGTATTGTGCTGCGTCGAGCTCAATACGCCAGATGGGTAGGAAGATGACCGCTACCAGGGCCAGGCCACTCAGGATCAAAAGAATCCGATGTACTGCTGACAGGTGACTTGTAGTTTTCATCATTGTAGGTTATATTAATTGGTCTTCTCTTGCGGTTGATTGGTTCCCAGACTATAAATCAACGGAACATTGTTTCCTTTTTTTGAGATACGGATATACCCCTGCATCTCTTGGTGTAACGCGCTACAAAAATCCGTACAGTAGAACGGGAATACACCTACTCTATCTGGAACCCATTTCAATGTCTGTGTCTCTCCCGGCATAATGAGCAATTCTCCATTCTTTGCGCCTTTGACAGCAAAGCCATGCGGCATATCCCAGTCCTGCTCAATATTGGTCACATGGAAATAGACTTCATCGCCTAGTTGTACACCCTCGATATTGTCCGGAGTGAAGTGTGAACGGATGGATGTCAGGTATACATGTACCTGGTTACCTTTACGTTCAACGCGTGCATCTTTGTCTCCTTTGGCAACAAATGGGCTGGTATTTTCTTCAATTTTAAAAATCTTCACACTTTTGTCTTTCACTTTCTCCGCTTTGATAGCTTGCGCATAATGTGGTTCACCAATGGTCGGAAAGTCTAACAACAATTGCATTTTGTCTCCCGAGATATCAAACAATTGGGCACTCTGAGCCAACTCCGGTCCTGTAGGGAGAAAGCGGTCTTTCGTAATCTTATTATAGGCGATGACATATTTGCCTTCTGGATTTTTGGTATCTCCACCAGGTATCATTAAATGGCCTGTTGAGTAAAATGTTGGTGTACGGTCGAGCACCTTTAAATCCTTAATATTCCATTTCACCAATTCGGAAGACACAAAGAATGACGTGATTGCATTTCCTCTGCCATCAAATTCTGTATGCAGTGGGCCCAAGCCAGGTTTTTGGACTTCGCCGTACAGCGCAGATTCGTATTTGATAATTGGGATACCACCGAATTTTCCTTCGAATTGTTTTTCCTGGATTGCTTTCTGCATCTTAGCGAACGAGAATACAGGTATGACCGCAGCCAGTTTACCCGACCCTACAATATATTCGCCTGTAGGATCAACGTCGACACCGTGCGGAGATTTTGGGCAAGGGATATAGTAGCATAGCCCCTCCAGCTCCTCTGCCTTCAATACGATCGTTTCTGTATTAAAAGATGTTTTTGCGGTATGTGATTTCTCGTCGTAAGTGTTATGGGCATACTTCAACCCGGTAACCTTTTTCCCTTTTCCGGCTTTCAAATACTCTTCGGCTTTTTTCCAGTTGACGGCCAATATAAAGTCTTTGTCATTTTTGGATGCATTGACCTCCAGCAATGTATTTGCCTGTTCGGTATTGTAGGTGGAGAAGAAGAACCAACCATGAGAAGTCCCTTTACCGGCTCGGCTCAGGTCATAGTTTACACCGGGTGTCTCAATCTGAAAAGCCAATTCCATGTTGCCATTATCCTTATTGACGCTGACAAAGCTCAATGTTCCGCGAAAATTCTTTTTAAAGGTATTGATAGGTACATCGCCCGACTCACCGTCCAGCGGAACCGAAAATCGCGTTCCTGCAACAACATATTCGGTATTTTCAGTAATGTACGGCGAAGAGTGGTTTCCACCGCTGTTGGGGAGTTCGAGCACTTCGGCCGTACGAAAAGTTGTCAGATCCACCCGGGCAATACGGGGGGTATTGTTGGCATTGACAAATACCCAGCGGCCGTCGTAGTTTCCATCGGTTTTCGAAAGCTGCACGTGGTGTAAATCATCCCAAGGTACATTGCCATGGGACGTTTCGAGCATCGGTTTAGTTTCTTCACTAAAACCCCAGCCCTTTTCGGGATCTAGTGAAAAAACGGGTATTACACGCAATAATCTGCCGGATGGAAGTCCATAAACGGAGAGCTGCCCACTAAATCCCCCGGATACGAAATTGTAGAATTCATCGTATTTCCCTGGGGCAACATATACCTTCTCAGCGGCATCACCACTCACGGCGGCTCCCGCTCCTTTGGGTTTACAGGCATGGAAAGTCGATAACACCGCGCTCGCCATTAGGCTCGTCAATATGTATTTTGTTAAAGTCATTCTATTCTTATTTTAAGGTTAATACCTATGCAGCTTTGTTGATTCTTATTCAGCTTTTATTATTTTACACCATCATTTTGTCGCATAAACTCCAATACCTTTCGGGCTTCCTCGTCCGTTAGATTTTGGTTAGGCATCCGGACCATGCATAGTTCAAGTTGCGCCTGTAATTCCGGATCCTTATCGATCATCGGATCAGGATTAGTGATAAAATTCATGATCCACTGTGGTTTTCTCCGTTGTGTCACACCTTTCCATCCTGGCCCGACTAGTTTCTCGTCGGTTAGCTTGTGGCAGGAAGCACATTTCAGGTCAACAATCAATTTTCCGGCTGCGGCCATTGGTGCATCCAAATGGTCAGCGATTTCCACTTTGTCAAATTTTCCCTCACCGCGGTGAGGATCATATCCACTGGCGTCATTTGCCGAAGCCCCAGATTCATTAACACTGTTGGCAACTGTCTTTTTCTCGCCATTGTTTGAGGAACAGGAATAGATAAATAATCCCATCAAACAGCATACAATTAGCTTTCTCATCTTATTTTGGTTTTGTGTTCAAACTTGATTGTGTTTTACTTAATCCAAAGGTATTATCGAAGCTTGTAGCCATTTTATGAGGCAAATCATAAAATGATTTTGGTGGGAACAAACCATCAATCAAAAACAATAAAACACTACATATAAGCATATTAACACCATAATGATTTTCATCACTTATTCCTGTGACCAACATCAAGGTCTATTTTGTGACGCTGCTATATCTTTACGCTGTGTAGTAAAAACTAACTTATATCGAACGATGATTCCAACCGCAATACTTCTCGAAAAGGGAGCGAGCAGCCTACATGCCGATATTGGTGAAATACTGTTTCATGAGGACAGCATGGCCACATTTTATTATCAGTTGTTAAGTGGGCGAGTTCGTCTTTCTAATTTCTTATCAGACGGTAGGGAAGTCCTCCACAATATCATCTGTGCCAATGAGGGCTTTGGAGAAGTAGCGATATTGGACAATGGCGTTTATACAGTGACGGCAATTACCGACAGTTCATGTACATTACTGAAGATCAGTTCGAAAAAATTCATCGAAATCATATATGAATATGGCAACCTACATCGTTTGGTATCACAAAAGATGGCGCGCGAACTACACTTTAAACTCTTTATGATCAAATTAATTTACAATCGCTCACCGGAAGAGATTCTCTCCAATCTAATCCAAAGGTTAAATGAAAGCAAGAGACTCGTTTGTCAGGAATGCAACCGGCTTATGCTTACGCGCCAACAATTGGCTAATATGACTGGGCTAAGAGTAGAAACCATCATCCGGACAATGAAGCAAATGGAAAAGGAAGGTAAATTGAATATCATCCGCGGAAAAGTTTTTATTCCGGCCGATGGTATTGATTGAAGCTTGAAACAACGATGTTTCAGCTATCGGAAAGAAATCAACGTATGAATAAAATCAGCAGCTATTTAAGTATCAGGAAATGGATCATCATCACCTTATTCAATTTACTTATTGTAGGTATTTTCGGGTTGATTATGCGCTTAAAATTTTTATTTCCCATTCCTTGGATCGACCAGAAAAACCTCATGCATGCGCATTCGCATTTTGCTTTTTCCGCCTGGGTATCCCAAGCTCTTATGATTTTTCTCATAATGACCGTTCTGGGAATAAAAACCAATCAGATTTTGTGCAGGAAATATCAGCATATCCTATGGGCTAATTGGACGGTTTCGATAGGCATGCTTATTTCCTTTTCAGCTGCTGGCTATAACCTATGTTCGATTATATTATCCTTTTTATCGATACTTGTCTCTTATTGGTTCTGCTTTCAATTAGTGCGGGATCTTAAATCATCGACGCTTCCTCCGGCCATTTCGATCTTAATTAAGTCGGCACTATTTTTCAATATATTTAGTTCACTAGGGACCTATTTTCTGGCATATCTCAAAGTGAGCCACCAACTGGATCCATTAAAACAGCTTGCATCAGTCTATTTTTATCTTCATTTTCAGTATAATGGCTGGTTTTTCTTTGGCTGTATTGCTCTGTTTGCCAGTTGGCTGTATAAACGTACTGGTAAAATACCAATAAGTCCGCGTTTTTCGCTCGTGTATGTCATGACTGTTATACCAACCTATTTCTTATCTGTTCTATGGTGGAAGGGTTTACCCCTGTGGCTATATATTATTATAGTCATTACAGTCGGATTGCAATTTGTCCTGTGGGGAACATTAGCACAACGAGTCGTCCGACTGGTCCGAAGCAATATTTCACTCCGCTTAAGCCCCGATACATCTAAAATTTGGTTATGTGTCCTGTTTGCCATTTTTCTCAAACTGATATTGCAAGGCATATCGGTCATACCTGCTCTGAGCCAACAAGCTTATGGATTTCGACCAATTGTTATTGCTTATCTTCACCTCGTCCTTTTGGTGGTAATATCACTCTTTTTAATTGGGTATGCTTTTCAGATTTGTATGTTAAAAATCGAAAAAGGCATTCACTATGGCGTTTATGGCTTACTTGTTGGAATCTTTTTGAATGAATTTGTGTTAATGTTGCAGGGGCTCGGTGGATTTATACATTATTCTATCAGGGGAACAGATCATGTGCTGACGGTCGCTGCAGCTATTATTGTTGTCAGCCTCTACAGGATAACGAAAACCCAATTACGCAAATGATGCTATTAGCATAAGCCATGAGAGATGATCGATCATGAAATAGCTAGAAAATAAGCCACATCTCTCGACATGGCTCTACAACATTTATATATTTATTTGAGATGGCTCTTATTTATACGAATTGATCGATTTAGATACTTTCCAGTCATTACCTTCACGTACAAGAGTCACTAGGTCTGTTTTGGTAAAGTTTTCAAACGTCAACGTCACTTTGGCTACCATATAATCCGCCGACTCCTCAAGGATTTCGGTGCTTACCGCACAGTTCAGCTTCTCGCCTTTTTGTTTTTTCAAGGATTTAACAATAGCGTTACGGCTGTGACTCTGTGCATTGGAAGCTTGGATTTTTTGGTTGAAATCCTCGGAGAACAATTGTTCTACACCTGCAGATTCTCCTTCGGTAGTTACCGCGACATAGTGCTCTAAAGCGAAATCTGCTGTAGAAAGGTTAACGTTTGTTTTTGTTGCTTTTGCTCCTGGCCCTTCAGCTGCCATAGCGAATGTAGATACTGCGATTAGGGCTGCTGCTGCGAATGTTTTTACTAGCGTTTTCATAATGTCTTTATTTTATAATGTTAGTTTTTAGTTCTTATTTGTTGACTCAAAACTACAACACAATAGGCCCCTAGCCTACTGGCTTTAGACCAACGATCAGGAAAACTCGGTGAATGGCGGGAATGGGTAGGTAAGACTGCTTCGTATCAGATTCGTACCACGTTCGGATCATCAATAGATATTGTACAGACACCCAACAGACCTTATCCAGTCTCTGTACAGGGAAAAACTGTTCAGATACTGGTCAACAATCGAACCCTACATGTCATGATCCGAAGGCTATACGAAGCAGGTACGAACACAACCCCTATAAAAGTTATTTAAACTCATCCCCGAATAACGGTTTTTCATAATTGCTAGCAAAAATTCCTAACTTAGAGAATAGGATTTTTCGATGGCTGAAAGAAGAATTCGGAATTTCATATCCAGGATTTACAAAAATCAATATTAACGGCCAACCAAGGTTTGTAAAAGGACATAATGAATATGGATCACTTTTGAACGATTTAGCTGCTGCACTTAGTTCATTTAATCCTAATATAAGTGATTCTGATGCCATGGCATTATCTAAAGTCGGCGTGGTAAATGATTTTAGCGAAGCGGAGAAAAACAAAGTTATTAAACATAGAGAAGGAAATGATGGAACAACATGTAATTAAAATATTCAGATTATTACTTTTATTGTCATTTATATTTGTCAATGTTAGTTTATTTAGCCGACCAAAATATTTTGTTATGCCAGATAAGCCAGAGAACTATTCAATTGATCAGTACAAATTATCAACAGAAAAACTATACGGTATAGAAAAGAATGTAGAGTTATTTACACTCACATTCCATAACGGACCAGACCCAATAAGTAAAGAAAAAATTAATGCCAACACTCAGCTTAATATAATACTTATTGCTGTCCTCCCCGATTTGTCAGGGAGCGCAGATTGGAAAGAAATTAATCTCGATACTATTAAAGACGACCTTATTACTACTTCGGTATTAAATAGATTATTCCGAATAAATACGCTTTCAGATTTAGACGACCCTTATGGTCCAAAAACTAAATATTTTGACGAATATCAAATTATCCGGAAAATTGGCAACAAATACTTTGCCTCTAAACACTGTTTAATTCAATTTTTTGCCGTCAGAAATAGGCCTTCCATTTTTCAGAATGTGTTTGGGACAATAAATCTTGAGCAAGAACCGCTCAAGATTACAGAAATGGAAACTATTTTTAAAAAGAAATACCCCGGCACTAACTTTCCACCATATACGATCGGCGACACACCTTATTCCTACAATAGCGCTATTGATTATTTAAGAGATCGGAAAGAATACCTGTCAAAAACCATAAAGTTTCAAAATAGCGAAATTGGTTACCAGTTTTGGACTTATACCAACTGGCATACGCATGATCATGAACTGGAGGTAGATAGAGGTATTGACAGATTTATATACGTACCAGGAAAAGGGATCGTGGGTGGTTCATTTGACTTCTACTTTTATTTTTATCGTAAAAAATTACCTATAAAATTCAGCGATTTCCTGAATAACGTAAAAGAGGAAAAAGTGATGATTGCGCCAGAATTTAAGTTTGATGATCGCTCATCATTAAAAAATGCTATTCGCCAAAGTCGATGTTGTAAATGATTTTAGCGAAGCCGAGAAAAATAAAGTTATTAAACATAGGGAAGGAAATGATGGAACAACATGTAATTAAACGCTTCAGATTATGGCTTTTGATGCCATTATTAATTGTTTCGTTCAGTTTATCTGCTCAAGTTAAATATATCTTATTACCTGATCAGCCACAGGACTTTATCTTAGATAATTACAAATTATCTACAGATAACTTGTATGGTATCAAAAAGAGCGTTGAGCTATTTTCACTGACGTTCATTGATGGTATAGCTATAGATCGAAATAAATTGGACCAGCACAAGGACCTTAATCTAATTCTTATGGTCGTTCTTCCAGATTTGGAAGGGAAACGGGATTGGACTGAGATTGATCTTGATAGTATCAAAAATGACACGATACCCCACCAATACCTTAAAAGGCTATTAAGAGCCAATACATACGCTGATTTTGATAAAACATACGGTGCAAAAACTAAATATTTCGACGAATATCAAATTATCCGGAAAATTGGCAACAAATACTATTCGTCCAAACATTGTTTAATACAATTTTTTGCGATAAGAAATAGGCCATCCATTTTTCAGAACATGTTTGGAACAATAAATATTGAGCAAGAGCCTATTAAAATTACTGAAATGGAAGCTATTTTTAAAAAGAGATATCCGAATGAAGAATTTCCTGCTTACACTATCGGCAATACCCCTTACGACTATCCTACTTTCGATTATCTAAGAGACCGAAGAGAATATTTATCGAAGGTCGTCAAGTTTAAAAATGGTAAAATGGGTTACCAATTTTGGACTTATACAGACTGGCATACGCATGACCATGAGCTGGAGGTAGATAGAGGTATTGACAGATTTGTATACGTGCCAGGAAAAGGGATCGTGGGTGGTTCATTTGACTTCTATTTTTATTTTCATCGTAAGAAATTGCCCATAAAGTATAGTGACTTTCTGAATAATGTAAAAGAGGAAAAAGTGATGATTGCGCCAGAATTTAAAGTTTGATGATCGGCAATCAACGAGTAACGCACATTGCATGACAAAACAAAAAAGCCAGATCTCACGACCTGGCTTCTAAACTAAATTTAAACATTTGATTCACTAGTGGTTTGTCATTTATTTGCAGCAAACCACCAGTTGTAAAATTCTATTTATACGAATTGATCGATTTGGATACTTTCCAATCATTGCCCACACGTTCCAAAGTAACTAGATCTGTTTTGGTGAAGTTTTCAAATTTCAAGGTTACTTTAGCGACCATATAGTCCGCCGATTCCTCAATGATGTCTGTGCTTACTGTGCAGTTCAGCTTTTCTCCTTTTTGCTTTTTCAATAGTTTAACTACGGCACTACGACTGTTAGATTGCGCATTAGTAGCTTGGATTTTTTGGCTGAAATCTTCGGCGAATAATTGCTCTACCCCTGCTGATTCGCCCTCCGTGGTTACAGCCACATAGTGATCAAGTGCCAAGTCTGCTGTAGAAAGGTTAACGTTTGCTTTTGTTGCTTTTGCTCCAGATCCTTCAGCTGCCATAGTGAAAGTAGATACTGCGATTAAAGCTGCTGCTGCGAATGTTTTTACTAGCGTTTTCATAATGTCTTTATTTTATTGTGTTAGTTTATCTGTTCTTATTTGCTGACTCAAAACGACGACACAATAGGCCTCTGGCCTACAGGCTTTAGACCAACAATCAAGAAAACTCGGTGAATGGAAGGAATGGGGAGGTTAATGGATAACTTATGGCTAAGTTATGCTCTTTTTAAATTTTGCAACAAAGTATTTATTTGTAGATGAAATATTTATAGGAAAAAGTTGCCAATTCAAAAGATCATGGAATCAATCTTATGAAAATCAATGTACTGTCTGATGCTTTGAATTGTATATTTTTAACGATATTAAAGTCTCTATGAAGTGCTCGAACCACTACAGAAGGATAAAGCACAAGATAGAAAGCCTGAAAACTATATAAAATACTTATTTAAGAATACCATTAAATTAATTATAGCATGTAAAAATATAGTATGCCAAAGACCAGTCCCTCTCTTCTTAAACTCCATGATAAAAAAGAAAAAAACAAAAACTGTCCCCATAAGGAAACTTAAAATAAAATAATATAAACTATACATATGAGTCAAAGCAAAAATAAGGGCAGAAATTAAAGCCATCAATAATTTCCTTTGTTTAAAAAAAGTATATGTAGACAGGAGTTTTATAGGAATAAATTGGAATAATAATGTCTCAAAAAAAGGACCTAAAATTATTGCATATAGGAAGATTTTTAGGATCCCTTGGCCACGAACCACTTCGTTTGACACAGAAGCTAACTTGAGTACGTCAATGAGAATTAAATTACACAAAACGTCAATAATCACATAAGCAATTATCATCACAACATATAAATAAGTTACAGGTAACTTCAATAATCGATTTATATATTTCGGCATCTATAATATTTTTTTCATAAGGAGAACGGCGTCTCCTTATCTAATACTAGGGTCTAGCTCCTCCGTAGTGACCAAAAGATGTGGAATTCCAGCCTGGCTCAGGATTATTCATACTATATCCAATAGAGTCTACAATAAGATCTGCAACTTTACTTTAAAAAAAAGTCGCCAATAAATCTTCCACCATCGATTGTCGACATTTCATTAACACTCAAGTCTTGAGCATCAAAACTTTTCAAATCTAATTTATTCATTTTTTTTAAACTTTGAATTTACTCCAATAAAACTATTTAGAAATGACTATTGTTCTTACAATACAAAACGGCTACAAGCTACCTTTTGAAAGAAAGGTCCAACATAAAAATTGGCGTCGTACAGTGAAAATCCAATAGTCTTTAAAAACATTGGATGACGAAACAAAAAAGAGGAAACGATAGGAAACATAAGAATTACTGTACAAATAAACGCTAAGAGAAAGGGTCTGATGAGAATCAGGCCCTTTTGACGTAAAAAAGCCACATCTCACGACGTGGCCTTAATAAACATATGATTCACTAGTGGTCTGTAGTTTGCCTGAGCTGACAAACCACTAGTTATTAGATACTATTTATACGAATTGATCGATTTGGATACTTTCCAGTCATTGCCCACACGCTCCAAGGTAACGAGATCAGTCTTCGTGAAGTTTTCAAATTTCAACGTCACTTTAGCGACCATATAGTCTGCCGATTCCTCGATGATATCGGTGTTTACTGTACAGTTTAGCTTTTCGCCTCTTTGTTTTTTCAGGGATTTAACCACTTCGCTACGGCTATTAGACTGCGCATTGGTAGCTTGGATCTTTTGATTAAAATCTTCGGCGAATAACTGCTCTACTCCTGCTGATTCTCCTTCAGTCGTTACCGCAACATAGTGATCCAGTGCCAAGTCTGCTGTGGAAAGGTTAACGTTTGTTTTTGTTGCTTTTGCTCCTGGTCCTTCAGCTGCCATAGCGAAAGTAGATACTGCGATTAGGGCTGCTGCTGCGAATGTTTTTACTAATGCTTTCATAATGTCTTTATTTTATTGTGTTAGTTCTGTTGTTCTTATTTGTTGACTCAAAACTACGACACAATACGCCCCTAGCCTACGGGCTTTAGACTAATAGACCGGAAAACTCGGTGAATGGCGAGAATGGGGAGGTGAAAGTTATCATTCGAATTAACGATTCAATGAAGCTATAGATTCCGGGAGAGCTAATTTATTTCAAAATTTCATTATTTTAGTGCATGTGGCCACCGATATCAATTGACAAAATAGAACTTCTTATTTTGCAAGCAGAACTGACAATGGATTATAAAGCTTTAAACCTTTGGAATCTCATCAAAGTAACTCCCCATAAGTGGCAAGAAAAATCGTTTGGAGATGAGAGTGGGGGCTTTTGGGTGGTTGCCTTATTTGGAAATCAAATAATTTACTATAATGACATTGAAGAAGGCTTTAATATATCATCGTTTGAAATCTACGGCGTTATTGATCAATACGATTGTAACCAATCTGAATTGACCGCCCCCATTAATTATTTAGTTTCACAGTTGAGTCAAATCCCTGACGAGATTATTTAGGATAATAAACCGAACTAAAAAAATAGATAAATCATAAAAAAGCCACATCTCTCGACGTGGCCATAAATAAACATATGATTCACTAGTGGTTTGTCTTTTATTACTGGCAAACCACTAATTATTTAAATTCTATTTATACGAATTGATCGATCTGGATACTTTCCAGTCATTGCCCACACGTTCCAAAGTAACCAGATCAGTCTTGATGAAGTGTTCAAATTTCAAGGTCACCTTAGCGACCATATAGTCTGCCGATTCCTCAATGATGTCTGTGCTTACTGTGCAGTTCAGCTTTTCCCCTTTTTGCTTTTTCAAGGATTTAACCACTTCGCTACGGCTGTTAGACTGCGCATTGGAAGCTTGGATCTTTCGATTGAAATCAGCTGCAAATAACTGCTCTACTCCTGCTGATTCTCCCTCCGTAGTGACCGCAACATAGTGATCAAGTGCCAAGTCTGCTGTGGAAAGGTTAACGTTTGCTTTTGTTGCTTTTGCTCCTGGTCCCTCAGCTGCCATAGCGAAAGTTGATACTGCGATTAGGGCTGCTGCTGCGAATGTTTTTACTAGCGTTTTCATAATGTCTTTATTTTATAGCGTTAGTTCTGTTGTTCTTATTTGTTGACTCAAAACTACAACACAATAGGCCCCTAGCCTATGATCTTTAGACCAACGCTCTGGAAAACTCGGTGAATGGCGGGAATGGGGAGAGGAAAGGGTTTAGAATAAAGCACTGAATTTTTCGATAATCAGACTCTAACTGCTATCTTTAATAGCAAAAGCTACAAGTCCAAATGATTGAAATTTCCCGTCAACACTATAAAGTATTCATCTATACCGATCAGCAATATACACTTGAGTCTGCCGATAATCTCAGACGCTACAAACTGATTGAATAAGTTTTTGAGATATTAGATAATCTTTAACAAATGAAGTTAACAAAGGCAAAATTAGTCGCTAAAGTCAAAGCTCCTTTAGCAACATCAGGATACCTCTATTTTAAAAACTCCATACCCAGCGCACAAGGATTTTTTTCAAAAAAGTTAGAAAACGGTTTTTACTTGTCATTAGGGCTAACAATTAGCAGGTATATGGAAAGCGAATTTACTGGATCTTTTTATTACTCCAAAACAGCCCGATGGGCTTCTGTTTGGGGTGATATTCCAACAGAAAGTTATGTAAGACCAGGCTCCTTAATGTCAGCAGAAGAACGGAGGGTTTATTTTGATACTGAAAATGAACAATTACGTGATTATTGGTGGGATGGTTTTGATGATTCATCGATCGCTTCTTTTATTGAAGTCATCAAACTCACCGAATCGAGATTGTATGAGGACCGATTATTGACAAAAAGGATTGAAGATAGCCTCAGCGTGTCACAACTCAAAAATTACGCCGATGAAGTAAAGAAATTGATCTCCGATATCGAAAAACTGAATTTCACTTATTTTTATTTACCAGAGAAAGAAATAGACGGAATACCCCCGCAATGGTTTAAAGCTAGTGAGTATGTCTTAAAAAAACAGAATGGTATACTCAATAAAAATACGGTTAAAAATTTGGCGTCTGATGCTTTTATTCAAAGTACGATCGACAATCTGTCAGCGACAGGAATCCGCTAGTTACTGTATATAAAATAAATAGCTCCACCTCCATCACTTGAACTATAAAGCGGTCTATTTAAAACAATAAATTAGTTGCGGAATATGGGCGAACAAGAATGACATTAGTATAAACAAGATGTTCATACAGTTTAAATAAGTCGATCCAATTTATAAAAAAAAATCACTCCGATAAAACTATTTGGAAATGGCAATTGTTCTTATAATACAAAGCGGCTCCAAGCTACCTTTCGAAGGAAAGGTTCAACATAAAAATTGGCGTCGTACAGTGAAAATCCAATAGTCTTTAAAAACATTGGATGACGAAACAAAAAAGAGGAAACGATAGGAAACATAAAAATTACTGTACAAATAAACGCTAAGAGAAAGGGTCTGATGATAATCAGGCCCTTTTGACGTAAAAAGCCAGATTTCAGGATCTGGCTTCTAAACTAAACTGAAAAAGTACTGCCCCCTAGTTTTCGGGATCCTTTATTTGCTCCAATAAACCTATCATCCGCTAATAATCAGCCTTTGTTATAAGCATCCATCTCATTATATTGAAAATGAAAAATAATGCAAGCCAAGCAAAAGAAAACATATCCGGGTATTGTAGGACAGCATGTAGGCTATAAAGACCTGCTATCCCTATAACTATCGAAAATATCCTATCTAATGTAGTTCCCAGTCTTCTTTTTACTATATATAACGAATGCAGTGAAACTGTTGTACAGATTAGAATATAAATAGCCGCCAGTAAAGCTTGAACAACTAAGTCCCACATGTTGATGAAATCAACATAATTCAGGCAAGTAAAAAACTGAAATAGAGCCAGAAATAACACCATAAAAAAAAGGAGCGTAAATTTTTCACCAGGTAGAGGTAAAAGCAACAAAAGCAATATTGTAATGATATTAATAAACGCTTTATATCTTACTAGTCTTTCCATTAAGAAACTATGCTTTTTCATAATTGATTTATTTAATATCCCAAAGCTACCCTTCTTTTAAGATCAAAAATTTGATAAAAGGCAAAAAAAAAAAGACATATCCCTTTACCATGGATGTTGTCTATACGACAAAAAAAAGCCACATCTTCCGATATGGCTCTACAACATATATATTTATTTGAGATGGCTTCTACTTATACGAATTGATTGATTTGGAAACTTTCCAGTCATTGCCTACACGCTCCAAGGTAACCAGATCTGTTTTAGTGAAATTCTCAAATTTCAACGTCACTTTAGCCACCATATAGTCTGCGGATTCTTCTAAGATGTCTGTGCTTACTGTACAGTTCAGCTTCTCTCCTTTTTGTTTTTTCAAGGATTTAACCACTTCGCTACGGGGGTTAGACTGCGCATTGGTAGCTTGGATCTTTTGATTAAAATCAGCTGCAAATAACTGCTCTACTCCTGCTGATTCTCCCTCTGTCGTTACCGCAACGTAGTGATCTAAAGCCAAGTCCGCTGTGGAAAGGTTAACGTTTGCTTTTGCCGATTTTGTTCCCGGTCCTTCAGCTGCCATAGCGAAAGTTGATACTGTGATTAAGGCTGCCGCTGCGAATGTTTTTACTAATGAGTTCATAATGTCTTTATTTTATATTGTTAGTTTATCTGTTCTTATTTGTTGACTCAAAACTACAACACAATAGGCCCCTAGCCTATGGCCTTTAGACTAACAGACAGGAAAACTCGGTGAATGGTGGAAATGGGGAGGTGAATTTTAATTTTGTGATGTAGGTCACGGTAAATTACCATACAAAATCAAGAAATTTGTTCCAACAAGAAGAAAATCAAAGCAATATGAAAGCAAAACGACTCTTTAGGCAAATAGGAATATTTTCGGCTTTATTAATCCTAATAGCAACGCATAGCTATGCAACAAACCGCAAACCAAAAATTCTATTTGTAGTGACTAGTCACGATACAAAAGGCAATACAGGCGAAAAAACAGGTTATTATCTCGGTGAAGTCTCGCATCCATGGGAGGTTTTAACAGCTGCTGGATATGAGATTGATTTCGTTAGCCCACAGGGCGGAAATCCACCTGTGGATGGATTTGACCTAAATGATCCCGTTAACAAAAAATTCTGGGAGGATAAACACTATCACAGTAAAATCACCCATTCACTCAAACCTTCTCTGGTAAAACCTGAAGAATATAAAGCCATCTTTTATGCCGGAGGACATGGTGCGATGTGGGATCTTCCTTTCGATTCATCAATCGCAAAGATTGCGAGCAAGATATACGAGGCAAATGGGCTTGTTGCAGCTGTATGTCATGGACCTGCAGGCTTAACCAACATCAAACTGAGCACCGGCGAATATTTGATAAAAGGAAAAAAAGTCAATGGCTTTAGCAACGAAGAGGAAGAGCATGTAAAACTTAGCAATGTGGTCCCCTTTTTACTAGAGGATAGGCTAAAGGCAATAGGTGGGATTTATGAAAAATCCGAACCTTGGCAGTCCCATGTCACCGTTGACGGTAGATTGATAACTGGCCAAAATCCACAATCAGCCAAGGCTGTAGGCATGGCTATCGTCAGGGCATTAGATGAGTAAGGTATCCTCCCAAGATAACGACATTGGCTTTTTGAAAACCATGGGTCTGTTTAATAATTGCTAAACAAGAAAATATTAAGAGAAACGTAAAAGCCACATCTCCCGAAGTCGCTCTTAAATGGGTTTTAAAATATGTATCTGAGTCTGTAAACGGACCCGACAATATAACATTGTATTTTTGGGCGTCGGCGCTTATCAGCGGTGGAGGGCTAGCAAAAATTTATAGGCTGTTTTCTAAGAAAGTCTCTACTTTAGGCCCGATTATTTCAAGCATCCTTTCAAATCCTAAATCTGTTGGGTGGGTGCCATCCACTGTTCCTTCCGAATCATCACCTATTAAATGATCCGTGGTTATGTAATACAAATTTTTGTAACCTGCCTGCAGCAGTCTCTCATACTGTAACCTAAAATTCTTATTCTGCTCGGTCAATCGCGCGCTCCACTTTAAATTATAATTGCCGACCTGACGAGTAATACTCTCTATCAACAAGATGGGTAACTGGGGATGGGATCTACGAATCCGTTCCACAAAATTAAACGTGCGTTCCCGGACTTCATCAGGGCTACTATTGGGCACACAATCCATGATGAGCAGATCCATAGCATCAATGTTACACAGCATATCGGCCACAGCAGGCTCCATCCGGGCATTACCGCTCACGCCCATATTGATCAGGTTGGCATTCAGGCGACGCCCCAATTGCGCTGGATAAGCTAATCCCGGACGGCTTGCGGAAGCTCCATGGACAATGCTGGAACCATAAATCACGACCTTTTTAGCAAACGACTGTTTGGTACTAACAAAGCTGGCTTTGTCATCAATAATCAGTTCAAAATCCAGTAGCTCTTTATATAGCGGAAAATAGACAAGAAATTCTTTTTCTGTTTTCGCCATATCCTCGACCAGCGTAGCCTTACTTTCTGCCAAGTTAAGATCGGGACGGGCTACTCCTGCAAAGCGCCACCCACTGGGCTCTTTTACATATACATCAAAACCCCGTGACATAATCGGCGTGGAATTATTACCTAGCGCCGCATCCGCCGTCTCCCAGTGTAGCGACAACTTGCTCGTATTGCTCTTAAACGTAATAAACATTCCTGCAGCATGGGTATATAATTTCTTTACCGCAGCAGGAAGTTCGCTGTACCTCGCTGTATCTATCCGATGAAATTTTGGAGCATTTTCAAAAGCTCTTCCCTGCAGCTCAAATTTGGCCGACGAAATAACCTGCTGGGCGTATGAAGATACTGAGCCGCAAACAAGAAGGAGGAAAAATAGAATACTTATCTTTTTTTTCATGATGGTTCAATTAATAGCAATAGAAATGATTCTAATTGAATAGTGGCCATCTCGTATTATTCATAAGATGGCCGACTACCTATAAAAGTATCGATTTTTTATTTCACTGTAAATACGGTGGCTACAGCACGTTCACCTTCATGGTCAAACTTTCCATTATCTGAAGGATAGTTGACCACACCTTCGCCCTTCACCCAGGCTGTGGAGGAACCGCCGCCATCATAGTTTAACGCCGAAGTGCAGCCCAATGCAGCCATTAACTCACCCAGCTGGGGTATCGTCAGTCCCTGTGATTGTGATGAGCGGCCATCGATAACAGCTACGATAAGCTTATTGTCCGTGGTAAGCCCAACTGCTGTACGGGGGTGCCTACTGGTATTGAAATCTACGTTCAACTGCTCCAGCACCTGACCATCCTGCATCAATAGTGGACCGCCAGCCAATGCAGCTGTAGCGTTCAGGGTACCCCAACCTCCTGCAGGCTTCGGCACAATCTGATAGCTTTGCCCCGTAAAGGTAAATGCACCATTTTCACGGTAGCTATTAAATCCATTCACAGTCTGGTTGATCACCTGGCCATCGTATTTGAAAAACACGGTTGATCCGCCTGTACTGGTATTAAAGTAACTGCCGTTAAATGCAACCAAAGCTCCCTTAGCCGTGGCGGCAGCACTTGTTTTTAGAAATCCGGTCTTCACATAGGGAATTTCCAGCTGCACGCCTTTCTTCAGATCAATCTCAAATACATTGACATATTGTTTGGAATCAAATATCCGCGGAAATTGGTAGTACTTCCACAGCACACCGTCAGCAACCGTTTTTGTATTCCAGGTTGCCTTATTGATAATCTCCGCCAAGTTTTCTTCCTGGGGAATACTGTAGTCATAGGGCAGCTGCGTTCCACCCTCATTTTTCTTGCATGAAATAACAAGAAAAAGCAGCAATAAGCTATATATAAAATTTCTTTTCATCTGTTTTCTACTTTATTTCGCCGATCCACCTTAATTTTAATGGAACAGCTTTTTCAATTGTTTTCTTGTCAATAGTACATACAACGGACTCCATATTACGATAAAAGATAACCTTATTTTCTCCTGGTAGCAATCTTGCCGCACTTAAATTGCCCACCCCCCAGCTATAAGGCCAGTTAACAAAATAACGTTGCGGCACAGTTTCCCGGACAAACTGAAAGGCCTTTCCTTTTCGTTCCGCCAATAGCATCCTGTCCTTCCCGATCAGTACCAATGATTTCCCCTGAATATATCCTGTATTTATTAGACTCCAGTTCAATGTGTCTGGCAGCGACAGCCATTCCTGAATTGGCAGTTCATTCAGTACCTGATAATCCTTTTTTGAAACTTTACGGCAATATCCATCAAACAGGATATACCATGCGGCCGGGTCATCAATATATATCGGTGGATTAAATTCTGAACTCCCTTTCAGAAAAGGAAACAGCTTCTCCACTGGACTGACGCTATAGCTAATGTTAGCTGCATCCGTTGCGTAGACCATATCCTGTGTGAGATAATAGGTACTGTCTTTTTTTGTCCATACCGCTTCAGGTGTAAGCCATGTTCCTTTTAACGTAAAAAGATGGTTGTCATCGTAACCGTTAAATATTCCGCCATAATCAAGACGGTCTTCCTTTTTGGGCTGTATAGCACCTTCAATAAAAAACTTGGCTGTCACCCCGTCGTATTTTTCCAAGCGGGCAGCAACAGCGATAGCATGCCAGTGGTTGGATACAACATACACCGTATCTCCGGGCTGGATGATTCGCTCGCCAGCGTTATTTTTGAGCCGCCTGCTAAAAATATAATTCTGCACCGTCGTCTTGGAGTTTTCCTCCTTAAAGATTAATGTTGCGGGCACCCCCTTGCTGACCAATTGCAGCGCCATAGACGAAGCTTCACAAATCTTGGAACCGTGTGCACCACAACCTCCGGACACCACAATAGCATCCATCGGCCGGATACGGTAGAGCTGAGCAGCAACATCTACCCGCCGGGCTAATACCTCAGGATCGGCTGAACCCAATAACAGCAGGATATTCTTGTGCTCAGCCGCGCGACTGTTACACATGAAAAGAATGGTAAGGATAAATAGGCAGCTTAATTGTTTCATCTTATTTCACTTTTGCACCCATCCAGCTGGAAGAGCGCGGGTTATTATTGATATCTTGTTGTATGCGACTGTCGTCCAATACCGGCTTATATTTCTTGGCAAGCTCCAGCAACCCGGATGAGCTTAAACCATAGCTCATGGACGGATTTTCGGCACCGATAGGCAGATAATCTGGATTCAGCATAGTCGCAGGTTCAAAACTTACTTTTGGAACAATGCTTCCATCAGCGCCATACACCGCCTTCGTAGCAACAGTGTGCTGGATCAATGGAACAACAGCGACGTTATCTGAATAAGCATCAACATCGCTTGAACTGCCCGCCTGAATATTGCCCGAAACGATCGAATTGATCAAAGTCAAGTTGTTGACATTGCTGCGACGATAGACACCACCGCCGGGACCAACAACGGCATTCTTGGTAATGGTTGTACTGATCACGTCTGCCTGACAGTTATCATACAGCATTAGTCCGCCTCCGCCGTTGGCTGATGTACTCGAATTTTCAGCCAGCAGGCAATTAACAAATACCCCTTTTGATTTTTCACGTAGATAAACACCTGCTCCATAGGATGTATTTGAATTGCCGATCACCTCACAATTATAGAGTGTGATAGCCGCGTTTGGATAGGCATGTACGCCCCCTGCGGTGCCTTTGGCACTATTGTGATTAAACTGGCTATCGTAGGCAACCAGTGACCCATCAGCGATCCATAGTCCGCCGCCGTTATTGCCGGTGTTGCTATTATTGTTGATACGGCAGTTTTCCAACCTGAGCTGGGCACCTGAAAAAGCATAAATGCCGGCAGCAAAACCTGCTGTTCCCTTATCTGCGGTCGCTTTATTGTCAACCACATCCACATTTTTGAGCAAGACTTTAGCCATGCCGATCAACATACCGCCACCTTGGCCACGGCTGAATTTTACGTTATCAATCGTTGTACTGGCACTACGGTCGGTGGCATTCCCCCCCTTGATGCTGATATTTTCTAACATAACCTGATTTTCAGGATCTAGGCTTGCCGTCACCGTGACTGTATGAAACACCGATTTTCCACTGGAAAGCTTCCCCTGAAAGATGGTTTTATACAAGGCCGGATTGGGCTGATCTCCAGGTTTGGCATTGGCCGCGTATCCGCCGATAAGGCTGACATTCTTTGCAATCTCTATGGTTTTGTCTGATTCCTCGTTCACATCGCCATTGCGAATGGTTTTGCTTGGAACATAGATTCCCTCGGCCAAGAATAGGGTACTGCCGGTCGTTGCTTTTTCGAGTGCCTGATCGAGATCTGTAGCACTGCTCCACGAACTACCATCTCCCTTGCCCGCAGGAGTCACATAAAAAACGGGAACTTTTCCGGATTCTTGCAAAACCAAGATTTCCTGCGATAGATTATCGTTCAGCCTAAGCAGCAAAGTCGCCGAACGTTCGTCTTCCGAATTTTTCGAAACAGAAAACCGGATCTTATTTTTCCCTTTGGGATACACCGTACTATCCAGTTTGATCCAATCTTTGTCGCTACTTACGGTAATCGTTGCATTTGCCAAGATGTCCAATTGATAGGTATCGGCCCTACTGCCGACCTCCATATAGTCCCGATCGATCAGGAGCCGCTGCTCACTTTCTATTTTATCTTTTTTACAGCTCTGTATGCTGAGGGCAAAAAATAGAGCCATAAAAATATATAACGATTTTTTCATTATAATCAATGTTTTGAACCTACTTATTGTTTTGTGTGTTGCTATAATTCTGCTGCAGCTGACGGTAACATTGGACCAACTGCACTGTGGTTTCATAATGGCACTCAAACATAAATACACCTTTATATTTAATTTTTTCCAGGGCGGCAAAGATCTTATTCCAGTCATTCTGTCCCTTGCCATTACAGGGTAGATAGTGACTTTCCTTGGTTCCATCCCCATCAGCAACATGCACCGTCTTGACGCGCGGCCCAAAAGCCAAGAGCAGGCGCTCGGGATGCGCAATATGGTTCATATCGACTGCAATGCCGACCTGATCAGGAAAGCGCGCGAAAAGTTCCTGACATTCATCCACGGTCCGCAGCAGGGGCCGCTCCCGCTCACCCACCGTCAGCGAAGGGCCGAGCATATTTTCGATGACGAGCTGTCGCCCCGCCTTAGACACTGCCGAGTACAACTCGTTGACAGAACGTACCAGCTGGTCCTTTCGGGCGGCGCGTCTGTTGGGTTCGAGGTAATAGGATGGGTGAAACAGAATCACCTGCGGATGAAGGCGGTAAAGTCCTTCCAGCAGCTGCAAATGCATACGGATCACCTGCTGCCGCTGCTGTTCGTCTACCGTAGAGATATCTATTTTGGCGGAAAAGGGCATATGGACAGACCATACCCTTACCCCCGCTTTCTTCAGCACAGTAGCCAGCGAATCGCATTTAAGCAACCATTCATGCTGTGGAATCTTTAAACTGAGGTCTGCATTGACAAAGCTTCCGAGCCCTGCAATCTCGATATAATCCATACCAGCTGCTTTGTCCGCCTTTAGTTTTTCCAATGCTATCTTCCGGATATCAAGGGAATAGCCAACGGCATAATCAGGCCGATCCTGTTTTTGACAGTACGTATATCCGGGGAACACAAGAGAACAGAGAATCGCAATAAAAATAAGTTGTTTCATGTTATCGGTATAATTTTTCCCATTCCGGATTCTGTTTCAAATTTGGGTTTAACTTGATATCTTCGATGGGGATCGGTGCATAGTAATCGCGTTTTTCATCAAACTTACCCCGTTGATAAAAGGGATCCAGTGAGCCCTTATTGGCATTCTGGGTATTTGAAACGGGATCCCAAAGTGTCCGCTGATTGATGTTGATCAATGTGGTCACCGTGCCCGGTGCACCCGATGTATTGCCTGTATGGACATACACATCCGCCTTGCCATCCCCTGTAAAATCATAGGCTCCAACACCGGGAAAATAAACGCCGACAATAGGCTGATTCAGTTTGGATCCAGCTTTCCAGCGCATTAAGTCATCCCAGCGCTGTCCTTCGTTGAACAATTCGATCCGTCTTTCGCGCCGTATTTCCAAAAGAATTCCCCTGAATGCACCAGCATCGACATTGGGATACATGGCCAGCAGATAAGGGTCAGGGTTAGCATTCGCGTCAGCGAGGGATAGCATTGGCATCCCCGCACGGCTACGTAGCTTATTGACCGTCAGGTCGAGGTCGCTTTGGCTGATCGTCCCAAGTTCGGCTTTTGCTTCGGCATTGATCAGCAGTCCCTCTGCATAACGGAATAAGATGACATCAAAATAGGAGGCCGATACGCCCCACTGCAATTTATCCGGCAAGGCCTTGATCAGGCGGTAGCCCGTGGTGGTGATCGTCAAGTTGACAGGCTCATTTGCGGTTTCTCCATTGGCACGGAAGTCTGGCCCCGCAGTTGTCTGTGTCAGCCTTGGATCTCTATTTTGCATTTCCTGATAGAATTCCATGGTCTTGTAACCCGATCTATCGGTAAAGCGGCTCCCGTCCTTCATCAGATAGCTATTGATCATATCTTTAGCGATCCCATAGGCTCCAGAAGTTGCAGAGGTAAAGGAATAGCCAAGACCATGCACACGCATGCCCAGTTCAAAATCAATGGCAAGGATAGTCTCCACCTGATCCTGATTATTGCGGGCGAACAGATTCCGATAGGCTTGATCTGCTCCGCCCTGGCTGTACAAGGTATAGGCCCCAGCATTCATCAGTTCGGCCGATGCACTAATAGCCTCATTCAGAAACTTTTCATGTCCCGCGATCTGATGGTATTTTCTAAATGTTCCTTCAAAGAGTGCCATCCTGGCTTTCAGCAGCAGCGCCGTGTATTTAGTGATCAAGTTAAGCTGTTTTTCGGCTGGTATATTTTCGATCGCATAGTCCAGGTCAGCCATAATGGAATCCATCACCAGCTGCCGGGAGTCCCTCGCTTTGAAAAGATCTTCATCTTTGGCAGTCAGCACCTTTCCATACCAGGGCACGTCACCGAAAGTTTTGACCTTATCGTAGTAAAAATTTGCTCTAAAAAAACGGGCTATGCCGCCGTATTTCTTTTGTGCCGCAGCGTCGGGCACTTTATGGTAGTTGGCCAGAAAATAATTGATCTTGCGCAACTGGCTCCAGGACCAACCGCCCGAGCCGCTTCCCACGGGGACAGTTCGATTGCCCTTGATCCGGTCGGCTACCGTGAGGGGGATCATATTGTCCGAACTACCATCATTTGTATACCAGGATTCATTGGGCAAAAAAGTGTAAAAATCATTGGTGGCAACCTCGAGATCCTTTGCTGTATTGAAAAAATAAGGCGCTTCCACCTGGTCCTCTGAAGGACGGTCCAAATAATCTTTCTGACAAGCTGCCAGCGATAGTAAGATCAACAGACCAAGTAGTTTATAGGTATTTGTTGTAAGTTTCATTATCATTGCGTTGTCAAGTATTAAAGCGTAAGCATTAAACCAAAAGAATACGTTTTACCCATGGGATAGTCCCGAAGCAGCCCTCGCTCCGAGGAATCTGCGGGATCATTGGCACTTGCGGGCGAATTATAATTGATCATAGCACCAGCCTGTTCGGGATCTATATACTTCGTCAGATTGCCAAAGTTCCAGGTCAACAGATTCTCGCCGCTGAAGTAAAACCGTAATTTTTCGACTTTATAGCGCCGTGTCCATTTCTGTGGCAAGGTATAACCCAACGTAAAATTTTTCATCCGCAGGAACCCAACGTTGGTCAGGTAATAATCGTTCAGTTCGTATAGCGACCTTCCGCTCTGCAGGGAAGAGTATCCCCGATAGATCTGTGGATACCTGTTCCCCTTATTGTCCGGGGTCCATGCATTATCCACCAGGTCTTTACGTACAAAGGAAAGATAAGGGCGCTGATAGGATCCCCAGTATAAATCTCCTGTCGGGTACCAGTCCTGTTTGGCAACTCCAGCAAAGGCGGCCGAGAGATCAAAATTATTCCAGGAGGCACTCATATTGATACCAAATGGAAATTTCGGCATGGCATTGCCAATGGGTTTAATATCACCGTGGTTGGCAAGCGTGTTGTCGCCTTTGTCGATGCGTCCATCACCATTGAGATCCACATATTTCACATCGCCGCCGCGCAACATATTCCATTCACTATTTTGCGATACACTCAGAATATCATTATATACTTTGGAAAGGGACAATTGTGGATCCTGGAAACCATTCTGGTAGCTCAATGCCTCCGCATCGGACTGAAACTGTCCATCAATATGGTATCCCCAGATCTGCCCCAGCACCTGTCCTTCGTAATAAGAACTCAATAAACCTTGTGGATTATTATATTTCGTAATGATCCCTTTAAAATTGGTGGTATTCACTGCAATGTTGAAGCGGAAAGGTGAGCCGGCAAGGTCAAACTTATCCTGGTAGCTTACTCCCACTTCAAAACCTTTATTACGCAATGCAGCGTAGTTTTCACGGGGTTCATTAGCTCCGAATACCGCTGGGAGCGGTTGCCCCGGAAGATACATGCCTTCAACATCCTTCTGATACCAGTCAAAATTAACATTTAGCTTGTTTTGAATCAGCCCAAGATCAACACCGAAGTCAATGCTTTTGGTCCGTTCCCAGGTAACGACATTCGGCAACGGTGCCGGCGTGCTTGCCCCTATAAGACGGGAGCCCCCATTTAGCCACGCTAACTGCTGCACCGTCATCAATTCCTTAAAGGTATTGACTCCGACAGTCTGGTTGCCGAGCTTGCCATAAGAAGCTCTGAGTTTTAAGGTGGGTATACTGCCTTTGATCGATTCCCAGAAGTGCTCACGGTCCAGCTGCCAGCCTAATGAGATGGAGGGAAAAAATCCCCATCGGCTCCCGCTTGGAAAGCGTGATGAGCCATCATACCGTGAATTTATTTCCAGCAGGTATTTATTGTCGTAGGCATAATTAAAACGGCCAAATGCGCCCTGTATAGCCCAATTTTCAGCTGTTCCCGTCAGACTGTACATGGAGGTACCCAGCGCCAGGTTGGATAGATCTTCGATCAGGAGGTCGTCCATGGCACCAGCGATACGATCCCGGTCAAAGGATTCCTGATTGTAGCCTACCAATAATTTTAACTGATGTTTTTGCGCCACATTTTTTTCGTAGGTCGCAAACAGGTTCATCGCGTTATATTTGTCTTTCCAGCGGTATTCTGTCAGGCGGTTGAGCCCTGCAGTGGTATAATTGAGTTTGTTGCCCGAGTAGTAACTGAAGGGGTTGAGGCGTGTGCTCCGTGAAAAGTTTTCGATACGGTTGCTATAATCAAAATTTACCTGTAGACCTTTCAATGGCTTGAGCAGGACACGGAATGTATTGGTAAATTCTTCACTATTGCGCACCTCCCAGCTCTTTCCCGACTCCAGTCCTGCGTTCGCTCCCTGACCACCAGTACCTACACCAATATCCGTTGGAATACCGTCAACAAAATTGGGGTAAAAAGGCATCAGATTATACCAGGTAGTCGTACTCCAAAGTCCCCCCAGACCATTGCTGTAGCCTCCATATTCTTTATCCTTTTCGTTGATGAACTGTGTATTGTTCGAAATTTCCAGCCAACTGTTGGGTGTGAATACCAAATTGGATTTCATATTCTGGCGGTCCATATTCGCATCGTCATTGATATTATTGATCGTCTCCCGTTTGAATACCCGTCCAGAGAGATAGGCTTTCAACTTTTCACTGCCACCTGAAATGGCGATATTATGGAAGTTAGAAGGTTGATATTTTTTAAATAGGTAATCCCACCAGTTGGTTTTATAGAAAAATTTATAGGTTCCGTCTGCCTGCTTCTCATGAAAGGGCGCAATCTCACCTGCAGCCACCATTTTGATTGCTTCCCAGTCCATTGCATTGTAGCGTGTATAGGAACTGCCGTTATAACCGTACAGTGCGGCATCTACTGTTTTCCCGTAGACATAAGGATCGGAAATATAATCGGTACGGGAAGCCGGTGTAGTCCAGGCGAAATTATTGACATAATCAACCTTCACGGTTCCTGCCTTCCCTTTTTTTGTGGTCACCAAGATGACACCAAAAGCGCCACGGGCTCCATAAATGGCCGCGGAAGCGGCATCTTTCAGGACAGATACACTTTCAATATCGTTGGGATTAACCCGTGTGATATTCCCTTCGATCCCGTCGATCAATACCAGCGGACCGCCCTCATTGATGGAATTGAATCCCCGCACATTGATATCAGGTGTTTTGGACGGATCGCCGTTGTTGAGCTGTATATTCAGGCCCGGCATAAGTCCCTGGAGCGTACCTGCAATATTCGCGCTTGGACGCAGCGCGATATCATCCGCATTGACTTGCGACACGGCCCCCGTCAGATTGGCTTTTTTCTGTACACCATAGCCCACGACGACCACTTCTTCCATTGCATTGATAGCCGGCTTCATGGTCACATGCACTGTTGACTGCTGTGCCACCGCTATTTCCAGCGGCTGATAGCCAACCATAGTGAATACGAGTATGGCATCAGGGCTGCTGACCTGGATCTGAAAGCTGCCATCCTCGCGGCTGAGCGTTTTCTCCTTTTTGCCTTTTTCGCTGACCGTAACATTGTCCAAGGGCCGGCCCTGATCGTCTTTGACAGATCCGTTGACCGGGTACAGCTGCGGAGCCGCCATAGCCGACGCTTGGCGAGCAGACTGTTCCACTCTTTTGTTCAAAACAATATTTTTATCCGCTTTGACATAAGATAACTGCAGCTGGGTCAACAGATCTTTGAGGGCTTCTTCAAAAGAAATATTGTGGTAGCTGACGCTGATACGGTCGTCTTTTGCGATCAGCGATTCGTTGTAAAAAATGTTGTATCCGCTTTGCTTCTGCAGTTCTTTCAAGACAGCACTCACCTTCACATTGTTCCGCTTCAGATTGACGGTCTGGCCAAAAGAAAATGCGTGCAGCTGTAAATTGGCTGCGAATAAGAGAGGAATTGCTAATGACAATTTCATAGAAATTGGTATTTTCTGGGATCTTACCTGACATAATAGGGTCGGTCCGATCAATTTTTTTTTATTAAATTGCATTCGGTTGATATAAAATTTAACGGTTTTACTATTCATCCATGTCGAGAAAAAGACAAAACTTTCAGGGGCGTTGGCGCGCTCCTGATTGTTATATATGCTATCTTCTCCTCAGTGTTAGTTTAGCACATATATCCTCCTTCCTTTACGTTCGAAATGTACGCCTCCGGCGAAAGCAATTGTTTTCAATAATTTATCGATATTTTCATAACGGGAGATCGTCCCCGAGAAGTGCTGTCCTTGCAGCTTGTCTCCGTAACTGATCTCGACATCATACCAGCGTGCTACCTCATCCATGACTGTTTGAATGGATGCATTATCAAAAGCAAAATTTCCATTTTTCCAGGCAAGACTATAGAACGGATCCACTTGCTCCTTTTTCACGCTCTTACGCCTTTTATTGAAAACGACCTGATCATTGGGCACTAGAATCTGTTCTTTCAAGGCAGCATCGGCAAAAGAGAGCTTGACTTTTCCTTCGACCAATGTGGTAACGATGTGATCATCAAAACTCCGGATGTTAAAATGTGTTCCAAGAACCTCAAGTGTCTGTGCTCCACTTTGTACGATAAAAGGCACCCTTTTGCCTTTAATATCCATTTTCGCCACCTCAAAATAGGCTTCACCCTCGAGCTGCACCGACCGCAACTTCCCATCAAATTTTACGGGATATTTAATCTTACTGTCTGCATTGAGCTGTACAAGGCTCCCGTCGGCCATCTTTAATGAATATTCTCCACCTCTAGGGGTTACGACCGTATTGTAGACGATGTTATTTGTTGGTGACAACTTGTCTTTGAGCTTATAACTGATTTGACCTTTATTGTCTTTAGTAATCAAATATTCCCCTTGGTCAAGGACCGTATCCGCACGGAGCAAACTGAGGTCGATCTGTTTTCCATTTTCAAGAATGATTATGGCTTTATCAGAACCTGGTACGATCGACAACTTAGACAGCTGCTCTTTCGGCTGCATATCCACGGTATAAAAGTTGTGGTAGCCCCATAGCACGGCACCGCAGAACGCAAGAAAGACTGCCGCAACCTGCCACCAACTTCTTCTGAAATTAAAATGACCATCTGTAGTCTTTTGGGGAGTAGATGCCGCTGTTGTAATTCGGGGATCAGCCATTATATTTTCCAACATCCGATGTGGATCAGGGTATGTTGCGGGCTGTGCGGGATACGAATTCTCCAGCCAGACTTTCTCCCAAGCCTGAAGAAATACGGGATCATCCATTAATTCCTGAAGCTGTTCCTGCTCTTCTTTGCTGGCTTGATCAGCAAGATATTTACGTATTAATTGGCTGTATTGTTCAATTTGGTTCATTCCTTTGGATCGATTTCACCTACATAATCGCAGGAACTCAGAAAAAGTACCAATAGAAAAATATTTTTTTTGAAAAGGATTATAGATGCCGTTTTTTAGTCCCTGGGATTGCTAAATGGGCTAATAAAAAATCGATGCACAAGTTGAGTTCTTATAAAAAAAAGATAGACAGGATTTTGCCCAGCTTGAACCGCACAAATTTCGAGGCGAGGCTGAGGTGATTGCGCACCGTATTTTTGGAGAGCCCTTCTTCATCGGCAATTTCCTGATAAGATTGATCTTCAAACTTGCTCCGCCGGTAAATTGTCTTTTGCTGTGGCGGCAATTGTTCAATAATGGATTCCAGGATGACCTGCAGCTCTTTGCCATCCATTTCATCCTGCAGCGAAAAGGAATTTTCAAGCCAAGTATGCTGAAGCGACTGTAGATAATTGGACCGAACCAGCGATTTACGGAAATTGGATATGGCCATTCTTTTTGAAATGGTATACAGAAAGGGAAAAATGGCTTCCGGACCGGAAAGCTGCATTCTTTTTAAATAAAATTCGATAAAAACTTCCTGTGTGACCTCCTCCGCATCAATATCACTTTTACAGAGCTGCCTGACTTTAAAATAGATAATCGGCTGATAATACTTGAACACAACACCAAAAATAGACTGATCTCCGGCTTGTAATAAGAGGAAATCGTCCATTGATATGGAAATATGTTTCAGTCCAACGATCATGAATTCGGTATATTTAATTGATACAAATTAACCTAACAGATGTTAATTTTATATAAAATTAACATTAATATCCATAATTACGAGGAGTTGCCCTATAAAAAAAGCAGCATGCTACAGGTTTGGCTAATTTCCTAATTAAACAACTTTTGACGATACGTTCTTTAGAAAATCGCCGTTTATTGCAAGCGTCTAAGTATTTCGGTAGCGAGTCTGAAAAGGGCTTACTATCTTATTTTCTCAGGGTCTTAGTGGTCTGCCTATAACTTGATTTGGCAGGCCGCTAGCTATAATGTTAGCTTTTGCTGATTTTGGACCTGGACCTTCAGCTGCCATAGCAAATGTAGATACGGCGATTAAAGCGACTGTTGCGAATGTTTTTAATACGACCACAGCCTAAAAACTCTATGGATGGTGGAAAAGAGGGGGTAAAAATATTTACCGATTACAAAGCATATTGTTTGGCAGCTTTCAGCTTCCGGGGTAAACTAAATATCGACTAAGGAATTTTCTTGTCCTTACTTTTATTATTAGCGAATTAAAATATGCTCAAAAGGCATATATGGTTTAACAACAAAACTTAAAAACATTGAAAAAGATGACGAAACAAAAAAGAGGAAACGATAGGAAACATAAAAATTACTGTACGAATAAACGCTAAAAGAAAGGGTCTGATGAGAATCAGATCCCTTTGACTAAGATGGTGGGGCACAAAATATTCATCCGCAAGTTCATTTTTTTAAAAGAATAGTTCCCAAGAAAATCGTAGATAAATACTGGCTTTTCCGCTATCTATCTGATATCTCATTTCCATTCCAATCCAAGCTATTAGTCTGATAAATTGAATGCCACTGGGTAATAAATCTATCTATATTTCGCATATCATTTAAGATCAACTTTTCTAGTTTACCAACTTTATATTTAAATCTTATGAAAGATAAGCTTCGTCCTAATTTATAGTGTGGCGAAAACAGTTCCTTAAACAATGTTATTTTTCCACCCCCATCTTCTCTTAACCTCATTCGCGTTAGACTGTTAGGAGGAAGAACAAACTGCAATCCGCTCGATTCTTTTAATTGTTCAATTGAATCAATTTCTGGCGATAACTTAAAAATATTTAAATAAATCTGAATCCATCTATCATCACGGAATATAAAAACTTGAAGATACTCAAATAATGAACTGCTGGATATACGCCCCAATTCAAAAATGTGGCATCCGCCCCCTCCGTTCCATCCAAACCAAGAATTGTTGAAAGGAGATCTTTTAAACCCTTGTTTTTCAAGCTCTGGCAAGGCTTTTTTTAAAAAAATATTTTTTCTAATCGCCAAAAGTTCCTTTCTCGGCACATTGAATGTGAACCCCATGCTATCTAAATATTGTTTAACGCACAGTAATATAGGAATATTTTCCAGTTGATAAAAAAGCCACATCTACCGACGTGGCTTCTAAACTAAATTTAAACATATAATTCACTAGTGGTTTGTCGGCTGCCCGAGCTGACAGACCACTAGTTCGTCTATATGTATTTTACTTTGTAAACTTGAATTTTATTATTCAAAGTTAAATCCCCTTTGCTCTCAAAAACTCAATCGCTTTATTGATAAAAACCGATTTTTTTTCTAATGTAAATCGATAGCGTTCTTTAAAATTTCGGATGTTCTCAGGATATTCAAAATCAACGGTGATATCAGGACTTATACCTTCACCAACATGATAAGATTTTCCTTTCCGGTCATGCAACAACGCTGTCATCAAATTAACGGAATAACCCTTATCCACATAATAGAGTTCATTACTCGAAGTTAACCCATTTGTCATTGCTCCGATTAAAGTGACATTCTTTTGTCCTAAGAAGTGACTCGCTGTAATTTCGCCAGAACTTGCAGTGATATTTGAGACCAAGACAATAATGGGTATATGATTATTTTTAAGGGGTTGAGCTTGTACGGTATCAAATTTACAATATTTAGCTTCGATACTATCGTCAATATATAATCCATTTTGGGGAATCTGAAATTTATCTATTAAAACCTCCTTGCCATCTTTATCTAAGGTTCCATCAAAATAAGAAAAAGTTTGACTTGTATCAATCAAGCTATGAAATGGGGTAATCATTGGTACAGAAGCGCCACCATCATTTTCTGTTAAATCAATAATCCAGGCTTTCGGATGCTTTCCATCCAGTTCACGCAACTGTTTTTGTAAAGTATCAATGTAGCGTCTATGCTCTAAAAGTACACCAGGAACATTGATATATGCATATTTATCTTCAATTAAACGATGTTGAAAATTGAGCGGAGGCATTCCTTCTTTCTCATAGGTCGTACTTGCGATCATTTTAATGAATGCCAGATTATCAGTTGTATCTTTAACGCGACTAACACTGGAATGATGATCCTTTAATCCGGAAACTATTTCTTTAAACGTCGACAACAATGAGTCTGTCTTATTCACATTCTTAACCTTTGCAGTGGTCTCCATACGTAATCGATCAAAGTCGATTTTGCTCCGCATAAAAGAATGGACTTCCAACGTATCGATAAATTGATTCGCTAATTTGATTACCTCTCTATTTTGAGCATGGCAAATATTTAAAATGGAAAAACAAGCTATGAATAAAAAGACTTTGTACATAAATTAAAAATTAATAATATATCAAAAATAAAAAAAAGAACAGCAATTCTATTAAACGTCTGTAGAAATAATATACTTAAAAAGCCACATCTCTCGACGTGGCTTCTAAACTAAATTTAAACATATGATTCACTAGTGGTTTGTCATTTATTTGCGGCAAACCACCAGTTGTAAAATTCTATTTATACGAATTGATCGATTTGGAAACTTTCCAGTCATTGCCCACACGTTCCAAGGTAACTAGATCAGTCTTGGTGAAGTTTTCAAATTTTAAGGTTACTTTAGCAACCATATAGTCTGCCGATTCCTCGATGATATCAGTGCTTACTGTACAGTTCAGCTTTTCGCCTTTTTGTTTTTTCAAGGATTTAACCACTTCGCTACGGCTGTTAGACTGCGCATTGGTAGCTTGAATCTTTTGATTGAAATCAGCTGCAAACAACTGCTCTACTCCTGCTGATTCTCCCTCTGTCGTTACTGCAACGTAGTGATCTAAAGCCAAGTCCGCTGTGGAAAGGTTAACGTTTGCTTTTGCCGATTTTGTTCCCGGCCCTTCAGCTGCCATAGCGAAAGTTGATACTGTGATTAAGGCTGCCGCTGCGAATGTTTTTACTAATGAGTTCATAATGTCTTTATTTTATATTGTTAGTTTATCTGTTCTTATTTGTTGACTCAAAACTACAACACAATAGGCCCCTAGCCTATGGCCTTTAGACTAACAGACCGGAAAACTCGGTAAATAGCGGAAATGGGGAGGTGAATTTTAATTTTGTGATATAGGTCACTGTAAATTACCATACAAAATCAAGAAATTTGTTCCAACAAGAAGAAAATCAAAGCAATATGAAAGCAAAACAACTCTTTAGGCAAATAGGAATAATGTCGGCTTTATTAATCTTAATAGTAACGCATTGCTATGCAACAAACCGAAAACCAAAAATTCTATTCGTAGTGACTAGTCACGATACAAAAGGCAATACAGGCGAAAAAACAGGTTATTATCTCGGTGAAGTCTCGCATCCATGGGAGGTTTTAACAGCTGCCGGATATGAGATTGATTTTGTTAGCCCACAGGGCGGAAATCCACCTGTGGATGGATTTGACCTAAATGATCCCGTTAACAAAAAATTCTGGGAGGATAAATACTACCACAGTAAAATTACCCATTCACTCAAACCTTCTCAGGTCAAACCTGAAGAATATAAAGCTATCTTTTATGCCGGAGGACATGGTGCGATGTGGGATCTTCCTTTCGATTCATCAATCGCAAAGATTGCCAGCAAAATATACGAGGCAAATGGGGTCATTGCAGCTGTATGTCATGGACCTGCAGGCTTAACCAACATCAAACTGAGCACCGGCGAATATTTGATAAAAGGGAAAAAAGTTAATGGCTTTAGCAACGAAGAAGAAGAGCTTGTCAAGCTTAGCAATGTCGTCCCCTTTTTACTAGAGGATAGGCTAAAGGCAATAGGTGGGATTTATGAAAAATCCGAACCTTGGCAGTCCCATGTCACTATTGACGGCAGATTAATCACTGGCCAAAATCCACAATCAGCTAAAGCTGTAGGCATGGCTATCGTCAAGGCATTAGGTGAATAAGGTATCCTCAAAAAAAAAGCAACTTCTCCCGATCCGACCTTAAAAAATAGGATTTATCGGCCGCTTTCCCTCAAAAATCTTCAATGGAAGAACAGCTACCAATTAGTCGTTTGATAGCTGTTTCTAACAATCTCTGGTTAATTCTATTGGACCTGTACCTCCAATAGTTTTAACCATCCGGTATTGGTCATATCACCATTGACGGCAAGTTTTATTCCCGGCTTATTTTCATTTGTCGTATCTATGATGGCGACGGCCCAGGTATAGTTTCCTGCAGCCACATCGACGTTGGCTTTAAATTCATACGTTATTGGATTATTCTTAAGCCAGGTAGAAGGCTCTCCTTTGTCGTCAACAAAAACTTTTTTAACCTTATTTTCTTCATCCAGCAGTGCAAAGGCTACCTTATATTTATAGTTCCACTGAGGAATATTGTTCGGAAAATACCCCCAGCCCATATTCCGCCAGCGGTGGTTAATCGTCGCTTCTGTACCTGCATTCACTTTTTCCGGTAAATAGACCCGATCGGGATATAAACGATAACCGCCTTCAGAAATAAAACGCTGACATAATGTAAAGGACTTGGTAAACCAGCTTTCGATTTCACCGATACGGAAATCCATCATGTTTACAGCGGCTTCCAAGGAGCTATCAAATTCGCCCTGCCGAACATCTTCGGGATGGTCTTGCCTATATTTACCGCTTGGATCAGTCCAGTAACGATGTGTACCAGTCGTAATCCAACCACCTTCCATAATAATCGGACGTTTAAAATTCCAAACCTTAGCAAAATTTTTCTCCCAGCTTTGATAATAATCGGTCATTCCAAAGGCATCCTGACGCAGGCTGTATCCTTTGCTGATCATCTTATTCAACAACTTCTCCGAATTCGGATTTGGAGCTCCATTGCCCGCTGGGTCGCCAACCACGCGATGATAATTGATTAGCAAGGGGACCTTTGTAAAATTCTTTGAATAAACATCCGAAATCCAATCGACGACTTCTTCTTTGATGGCCTCAATATTTTGACCAGAGGGGTTATTGGGATCTTCATATATTACACTGTGCCCCTCGCCCCACAATCCGAGTCCATAGGCATCTACAAAGGATGTTTTATTTAAATCATTAAAATCCTTAGCTAATTCTTCGATCAGCTTGCTATAATATTTCCGAAAAACAGGATCTTGCAGCACCGGCGTTTTTCTGTCCGGAAAAGATGCATTGGCCACATAATACTTGGCGCCTGCATCAAAAACAAACTGCGGCGTATTTGCTCCTTGATCGCGACCGTCGACCACGATACGAAAGGCGATTGGCAATCCTTTATCTTGTGCCCCTTTGATCATTTTATAGATTGCGGTGCTGGGATCCCTCCAGGCATATACGCCATCTACAGGATTAAAAGTTCGCCAGCTGGTACGGATATAACAGGCAGATGCATAGTCAATTGCTTTGACCGTTTTACCTAAGTCAGGTACATAGAATTGGGTGTCCCAATAAGAGGGATTGCCCGAAGCTGAGGCATACATGACCCAACCATTTAAAGGGTTACGAAACATGGTACTCCTGTTGTAACTGGGCTTCACCAAGGTGCCCGACAGTGCTCTTTCAGTATCGGCGCCTTCTTTCTTACATGACACTGCTAGAAAGCAAAGCATAACAGTAAATGCTTTGAAACAGGCTTTTTTATAATTTATATTTTTCACTTTCAAAAATGTTAAAGTTAATTTATGCGTTTGGATACGGTTGCTTACCGTTTTAACGCCAGAATTGTCATGTTTCTTAAATCAAAAATCAGCACATTGGTCGTCGCCGGGATAGTGAAATAAGAATTGCGATTTGCACTCGAATTGCCCCCGCCCAGTTCAGTTGCTTTTCCCAGAGTGAGCGTCAAGGTCTGGGCCACCCCCGCAGACGTGAGCGGAGCACTAAATGCGTAAGCCAGGTTTTTGTTATTACTGTTATCTCCAGTCACGATAAACTTCGTAGTCCCTACTTTACCACCGGTATAAACCAAAACTTGCGGATCGGCCAAACTTACTTGGCAATCCATTTTAACCGGAGTTCCCCAGCCATTGATACTTCCGTGCATCCATAAATCTGTCACCGTGGTTGTATAAGGTTGATCACCTGTCCAGGTCACGGTCTTTGCTGCAAGCATTTTTGTCGGTGAATAGATTGTTGCTGTGGCCTTTTGCATGTTGACCACGACACGGTATTCTCCAGCAGTTTCTATTTTCCAGGAGAACACACGTTCCCTCATCTTAATACCAACAGCATTCCCATCGCTTAATGAGGTGCTTCCATCGGAAGTAACGACGTAATTGGTCTCACCGTTAAATTCTACCGGAATTTCGAGTTCGCCCGGCTGCAAATTCAAGACATAGGCATACTGATCCAAATTTTCCAGTGTTTTTGGCATCTCCACCTTGTTTCCGCCAACGGCACTTCCGCTCAAGAACACTTTATCGGCATCAAAAACAACCGCCTTGATCGGATTTACTGTAATTCTTACGGTACGTACTTCGGGTGCCTCAAAAGTAGCACCGCCCTCCCATTGGGCGACCACTCTAAACTCCAGCGTAAAGCTCTTATTTGCGGGTATGCCCCACTTTTCGTTTGCCCAATTTTGCAATTGCTCGGAAGTAAAGCTTCTGCTGAATACATTATCGTCTTCATAATTGAATATGGCTGTACCAGTCCCAAAATTATTTCCCACAACATCCAACATGGTACTGTAGCTGATCAAATGATCATCTGACTGCGCCCTGGCGGGCTTCCAGTTAAATGTGACGATATCTTTGGTCAAATTGACCTCGTCCAACGTAATGTTTTCCGACGAAGGCTGAAGGGCCATTGTTTCATTGACTTTGGGTATATCCTGAATTTCCTGTTTGCAGGATAACTGGCAAAGTACCATGCTTAAGAAAAATAAGGTTTTGTATAAATAATTGATGATTTTCATTGATTTATATTTTTGCTAACGTTTGGATAGAATCATGCGCCTGACTGGCGTCGCTGCTGTTTGTTATCGGGTTGGGAAGCTGCCGAAAATTCAAATGCTATTCGTACAGCTTCCCGCTACCATTAATTATAACCTGGGTTCTGCGGGAACGGCGCCCCAGTATTGGCATCCCTGATCACCTGTGGAATAGGCCATAAGATATTGTTGTCCGTAATTTTATCCTTTATCGCATTATTATACTTTTTGACACGCTCTACCAAGGTATTAGTGCGCACCAAGGTAAACCTTCTGCTTTCTTCGCCAACTAATTCGCGGATACGCTCATCGAGCAGGAAATCCATATTCATCTGCGCGCCCGTGATTTCGGATGCTCCGGCTCTTTTCCGCACCTCGTTGACGGCTTGCGCGGCTTTATCTGGCATATTTTGTCCCAAATAGGCTTCAGCAAGCAACAGATAGGTTTCAGCCAAACGGAATTTCATACGATCTTTATAACTACCGGTCAAACTTAAATTTTCAGTACGTCCGTAAAAGAATTTTGTAATCGCTGGAAATAAGCTTTTTGTCGTAAACCAGGTCTGCTCGGTAATATTGGCTTTTTTACCGTATAGCGAGGCCTCATTCGCGTTGTTGTAGTACCAGTTGCGTTTAATGTTATAACCTGAATTACGGATATCATTTGCTTCGAAAATACCAGCGACATTGCCTGTAGCATTGGTACCTGTAGTACCTACCCACCACTTCATAGGCACTAATTGTGCGATACCACGACCGCCCAAGGTGTCAGCCAAAACAAATCCCGTAATGGTCGAGTAATTGGGTATCCAAGCCCGGCGGGTCCAGTCATCTGAATTGGTACCACCGCCGATCGTGTTAAACTGGAACTGCAATACCCAGATACTTTCTTTATTGCCGCTTTTCCTATTTTGATTATTTTCCAGAAATAAATCGCTGAATACATCGCCTGGTTTGCTGCTATTCACGCCGTATCTGTTTTTCATCAGGTTATAATAACCGCTATTGATGACCGCCAATGCGGCCTTTTCTGCTTCGGCATGATTGCCCTGCAGCAGATAGATTTCGCTCAGTAAGTGGCTCGCTGCCCATTTGGTCAGCTTTCCTTCTTTGACGCCGTCTGGATTGGTAGGCAGGTTATCCACGGCAAACTTCAGGTCGTCTACCATATGTCCAATAACTTCAGCTTTTGGTGTACGGGTAAAATTAAGCTGAAAATCATACAGGATAGTTTCCACATAGGGTACATCGCCATAGAGATAAACCAAGGTGCGGTAAGCATAAGCCCGAAAGAAGCGGGCTTCAGCCTGAAAACGTGCCTTATCCGCGGGCGTATCCCAATTGGTATTTTTTTCGGAATAAACCAGCATCAGGTTTGCCGATGAAATGAGGTTGTAAGCCCAGTTCCAGTAAGTACCCACAAAACGCTCGGAAGCAGTAAGTGTAAGGTTTGCAAAAGCCGTCAAAGAGCCATCGCTATTAATGGCATCGGCGATATCTGTAGAGACCTGTAAGGCTTCGTATGGACAGGCACCATTGTGAATAAAAGCACCACCTTCGCCATAGGTATTGTATTCTGAACGTGTGAGCGTATATAGACCAGCGCTCCCCACTTCGAAACCGTAAGTGCTGGTATAGGTATTGGATGGCGCCAGTTCAGTTTTCAGTTCTTCCTCCAGAAACTTCTTACAGCCTCCTAAGGTGAACAATACGATAAGTCCCAAACTTGTTGTGATAATATTTTTCATTTTCATGTCCTATTCGATTAGAAGTTTACATTTAAGCCAAACATGTACGATCGTGCTGTTGGATAAGAGGCCATCCAGCTGTTGTCGTAATTGAGTACCTCCCTGATATTAGAAATCGTATTGAGATTGTTGACGCTGACATTTACATCAATACCATTTACACCTACCTTTTTAGCAATTTTGTGTGGCAACTTATAGCCAAAGGTGATGTTCTTCACCTGTACGTAGCTCACCTTTTTATAATAGCCGTGTCCCAATGGATTGAGATAGCCCGGCGAAACAATCGTCGCATTAGGATTCTCCGGCGTCCAATAATTGGCATCGTGTACATAGTTGGTAATTCCAAAAGTCCAAGCACCAAGATTGGCCATGTGATCATCGCGCCATACATCAAAAACACCGGTCACTAAAGCTGATGCATAAAAATTTTTGTAAGCAAACCGGTTGGCTAAAGAAGCAGTGTAGCGTGGGTTTTTAGACCCGATGACTACCCGATCACTGGCTTCTATTTTTCCATTGCCATCGCGATCGTACAATTTAGCGGCTCCGGGAGCTGCCCCATCAACAGTAATGGCTTCACCATTCTGCCATACACCGATCATTTTATAATCGTAGAACACTCTCAATGGCTGACCAATAAACCAGTTGTTGGCAATATCATCGATACCATCCCCTCTTAACTCGACAATTTTATCGCGGTTTAAGGAAAACACGGCGGTCGTATTCCATTGAAAATTTTCTCCTTTAACGTTCGTCGAGTTTAAGGTGACCTCAATACCTTTATTTTGGGTAGCGCCGATATTGTCCCAAATTCGGTTATACCCATTCATGATAGGTACAGTACGGGTCATCAGCAAATCTTTCGTTTTAGAGATATAAGCATCAATAGTACCGCCCAATCTATTATTAAACAACTGAAAGTCAAGCCCCAGGTTGGTCGAATAGGTGGTTTCCCATTTCAGATTAGGGTTCCCCACACCATCACCGGCCAAATAGGCTGTCGTAACGGCAGTACCATCATCGCCCCAGATATATTTTACATTGGAATATAGGCGGTCTAAGGTGCGGTAGGGTGTAATCGCCTGGTTACCGTTGGCACCGTAAGAAAGACGGATTTTCAGCATGTCCAGCCATTTGACGTTATCTTTCAGAAAACGCTCTTCTCCAATTTGCCATGCTGCCGCCGCCACAGGGAAGAATGCGTATTTATTGTTGATACCAAATACCGAGGCTCCGTCTGTACGTCCTGTCAAGGTTAATAGATATTTACCTTTGTAGGCATAATTTATCCTGCCCATATACGACAGCATAGCTGATTCTGACAACGAAGCACTATTGGAAACTAGACGGCTGGCCGAACCGATCATAAAGTATTCGGTGTCATCGGTTACAAAACCAGCTCCGCTCTGGGCTGTTGACCAGCTTTTCGTTTTTTGCATACTGAATAAACCCGTCACATCAAAACGATGATCGCCAATCTGCCGCTCGTATTTGAGCAGGTTTTCCCAGGTATAATCGTTATAGTTGGAATTGTTAATGGAAGCACTACCTCCGGCTTGCGTACCTTGATCCCGGCCTTCAAAGGTGTTGCGCCCGTAATAGGTTCCTGTAAATCCGTTCCGATAATTATAACCAAAATTTGATCGTAAGGAAAGCCCCTCCACCGGCAGCAAAATATTGGCATAGCCCGAAAGAAAGAAGTTGTTATTATACCTATCCTGAATCGCATTGACGTTGCGCATCGGATTGACGATCAATGAATACTCCATGGGCTCGGGCACATACTTCCCCGATTCGTCTTTATAGCTTCCATAAGGACTTTGTTTTATGGCATGTTCCAAATTTGGCGTAATACCACCGTCGCTTTTTCGGGTATATTGCAGGCCAACACCAGTGGTTAACCATTTATTAAAAGTCTGGTCCACATTGGTGGTTATATTTAAACGGGACAACTTAGAATTGTATACCACACCCTCTTGATCCAAAGCTGCAAGGGCAGCCATATATTTTGTATTCTCTGTACCACCTGAAATGCTCAGCTGATGATCCATGGTCATGGCTTTTCGAAAGACGTAATCCTGCCAATTGTTCGTAATGCCTTTCGCATAATTACCGCGCTCTGTTACGCTAATAATATCCCCGGCGATAGGATCCAATAGCGCTCCAGTATAGCCTTGCCTAATTCGGGCAATATCTTGTTGAAAGCGGATATATTCATTTGGCCCCATGACATTGATGCGTTGCATAGGCTCGGCCATGCCGATCAAACCTTTATAGTTTACCTGAGCTCTACCCAACGCCCCCCGTTTTGTTTGTATCAGAATAACCCCATTGGCCGCACGCGAACCGTAGATAGCCGAAGCGGAGGCATCTTTTAAGATCGAAAGGTTTTCGACGTTGTTAGGATCGATATCTGCCAGGGATCCGCTGTAGGGAATACCATCTAAAATAATCAATGGACTATTGTTGGCCGATATCGAATTTTCACCCCGTATCAACAGGGTCTGTGACGCTCCGGGTGCAGCTTCTCCGGTCGTAATGGAGAAACCGGCCACCTGCCCCACCAAGCGATCCATCAGATTTGAGGTAGATACCATGCTTAACTGCTCTTTTCCGACCACGGCCAAACCTCCCGTCAAATCTTTCTTCTTGGCTGTACCGTACCCTACGACCACAACCTGATCCAGGACATTATTTCCTGACATCTTCACATTGATGATTCCTGATGGATTGACCTCTAATTCCTGGCTATTGAAACCGATGTAGGTAAAAAGTAGCGTAGCCGTGCGTGGCGCCAGAATGGTATAACGGCCATTTGCATCTGTCTGAACACCGGTTTTCGCCCCTTTAATCATGACCGAAACACCTTTAAGGCCTTCTCCTGCATCATTGGTGACCTGACCTTTGACATTTATTTGATCTGTTGCTTGCGAATAAGCATAATTAGTCGCTACCACCGATAGGGTAGCACTCATTATCCAGCTCCTGAGCCAGATATGTATCTTTTGTATCATTGATTTATAATGGTTAGTTTAAAATTTACTTGCGTTCTTTACTTTCCCTTTCTCGTAAAGAATATGAGTTTAATATAGGTCAGTTCGGATTACCCTGCGTGAGCCTAATCACCTGGTCGGGAGGAATTTTCATACACATATTTTGCTTTTTTAAAATTGGTTAAGACAAAACTATTATCATCACCAATTCGTAGGGTTCGTTTTTGTACGAAAATGGTTTGATTTTGTACAAAAGGCAAAAACATGTGTTTTTCGCTGTAAAATGGAGGTTAGAAGCGCTTTATTATTCGTTTTTTATACACATTAGATGATCTAGGATAACGGTATCGCTTGGTTGCACATCGATAGCTTCACCCTGACCTTTATATATGATATCGCGGAAACTGGCCTGCGAGATACCTTTGGCTTTTATCGGTTGATGACTGATTAAATTTCTTACAAATAAGCCCTGCACATGCTCGCCATACTCGACCACCAAACCTTGTTTTGCTAGCGGACTGATGACCATATTCTCGATAAAAACATGACTTATACGAAGTTTACCCACAGGCATAATCCGTATGGATCGGTGTGAAATTGAATAGAAGTCCTGCCAGTTCTGAAGATAAATAGTTGAAATGTTGTCGATTTCGCCCCGATATATCGAACCACTGACTACATTGACATTTTCTTCGCCTGCTCCCACCCCGGTGTCTGTTAATCCTATATTAATAAAGTCGTCACCACTTTTACCTTTGCAATTTGCAATAAGAATATTTTTACAGCCAAAACGTACGCCCATGCCGTCTTGATTTAAGATCTGTTTGTCTGCTCCATCAACAGTGACGGCCTGCCTTACGTTAAAAGTAATATCGCTTACCTTACCGTTTGTACAGCGTTCCAATACCAGTCCATGCCCATGATAATCCTTTAATGTAATGCCGCTAACCTCAAATACATCAGTGTGAACCAATATAATGGCGTGGTTCCGCCATCCACCTTTTTGATTCTCTCCGGGCTTACCTGCATCTGTACCATAAGATTGTCCAAATCCGCTGGGATTTAAGGACAAGATTTTATTATGGTCACCGGTAGCTCTGGGATGATCAGCTCCTTCTAAAAGAACATTTCCTTTTCCGATAATCTTGATATTCTTTGTGGGTGCTATATCTTTAATTGCCAACCCTGCATTTGCCGAACGAATAAAATTATCCCGGCATTTATCCGATAGCTTAATGGTACAGTTATTCAATTCAAGTTCAAAATCGCCCGGAAGCAAAATGGCCTGATCGATGAGCCAGACACTTTTTTTCGTTACCGCATCGTATTTAGGGATCACTACTTTCCCAGTCGACTTTTTTGCTTCATTTATGGCTTTTTGTATACGTTCTGACTGGGAACCACTCTTGTATTTATTGGGGCTGATCGACGTCTCATCTACCTTTTGGGCGACAGCCGCTGTCAGATAAATTACGTTAAACAAGCAAAAGCAATATGTAAGCAGAAACGTTTTTCTAAAAATTGTCATTTTCATGATCGTTAGGATTTCAAAAATATAGAATTGCCTTCCTCCTATCTGAAAGGGTAAATCGGTAAACTATTGGCTGTATTTTTATTTCTTTCCACTGGAAACCTTTTTCTTAAACTCTGAAGGGCTCAGTTCAAACTGTTTTTTGAAACAGACGCTAAAGTATTTGGCATTGTTAAACCCGGTTTGGTAAGCAACTTCAGCTATCGTCAAATCCGATTTTTCTAACAGATAAGCACTTCTTTTCAGTCGCATATTCAAAATAAATTCTTTGATAGACATTCCCACAATATCATGTATTTTTTGATAGAGAATGGTTCTGCCTACGTTCATATCAGCCACAAAATCTTCTACGGAATAACTGGCATTGTCAATATTTTCTTCAATGACCTGAATGGCCTTAATCAGCAGTTCCTCGTCCATGGAGGTAACGGTTACATTGGAGGGATCTACCTGAACGTGTTTGCTGTATTTTTCTTTTAGTTCCCGCTGATTTCTTAGAATGGTTTCGGTCTGTTGCAACAGATAGTCGACATGAAACGGTTTATCAATAAACACATTGGCGCCATATTCCAATGCTTTTATTTTATGCTGGTTGTCATCTCCCGTACCCGAAATCATAATAATAGGAATATGGCTAGTCTTAAAATTTTGTCTAAGGCTACGGCATACTTCCAAGCCATTGCGATTTGGCATGATCAAATCGGTAATAATAAGTTGCGGATAAATTTTTTCGGCTTTAATTAAGCCTTCTTCGCCGTCACTTGCTGTATATACATTATATTTTTCGGCCAGACGCTGCTCCAGATAGACACGCAGCTGTTGGTCATCTTCAATGAGCAGGATATTATCTGTCTTTTTTATAGGGATCGATCTTGTTTCTGGGGCTGCAGTATCCTGCGTGATAATATCGTCGATTTCAGAAACGGTATAATCATACACGTTAGGCTGCATATCGCCTGCCCCGGCCTGTTTCCTTAACGGTAGTGAAATGGTAAATGAAATTTTATCGGTCTTATTGACCATCCATATTTTACCCTCCAGCACATCTACCAGTTCTTTCACAATGGCAAGTCCAAGTCCTGAACTTTCTTCAAAAGTTGGCCGATGAGAAGATAAGCGGTTGAAAGAAGTGTAAAGCGTCGCGATCTGTTCTTCAGAAAAACAATCGCCGGTATTTATAACTTCAATGGAGATGTATTCGATTTCCGTCGGATTTAACGAAGGAAACCGTTCTTTTTCTTCTGCCGTTGCACTATAGATACGTACGCCCACATACCCATTATCTGGTGTATATTTTAGGGCATTGGAAAACAGATTAGTCAATATTTTTTCGATAACATCATAGTCAAAGGCCACATATAAATTGTCCTTGTACGCAGAAATATTGGTTTCAACACCTTTTTTATTGGCATAGAGTTCAAAAAGGCTAAATATATCCCTTACAAAATTGATAAAATCACCAACCTGCGGATTGAGTGTAATTTTTTGGCTTTCTATTTCGCGAAAGCGCAGTAATTGGCTAATCATCCGCTGTATTCTAGATACATTTTTCTCTATTAAATCCATGTAGACCAAAGCAGTATCGTTGGCCACAATCGTATCTTTGAGTTGCTTAAGCGGCTGTAAAACCAGGGTTAGCGGTGTTTTTAAATCGTGTGAGATATTGGTAAAGAAGTCGGTACGCGCCTGGTTCAGCTCTTGCATATTCTGTTCTTTTAAACGCTCGAGTGCTAATCGCTCTTTAAACACTCTTTTATTGCTGTAATATCTCATAATGAAAAAGAGCAGAGCAGAAACAAGTGCTGCATAGCAGCAATAAGCCCACCACGACAAGAAAAATGGTGGATCGACATGAATATATAATCGTGAAATTTGACCGCCCCATAGCCCATCATTGTTGGAAGCCTTGATTTCAAAGGTATAATCTCCGCCTGGAAGATTGAGAAACTGTACAGATTTCTGATTGGCATGACTGATTTGCCAGTCTTCACCAAGCCCCAACATCCGGTAAGCGAACTGGTTTTTCTCTGCGGATAGATAACTATTTGCCGAAAACTTAATTTCTACATTAGACTGGCTACTGGAGAGCCTTATCTTGTCTTCTTTTCGATTGGAAAGACTACCAATGTCTTTCGTTAAAACTGATGAGCCATCCGCTGGTTTCACGAGTTTATTGTTGACCAGAAATCCTGTAAAGAAAACTTTCGGTTTTTGCAGATTTTTATTGAGGTACGCCGGATCGAAAAGTAGAAATCCATTGGTACCACCAAACAGCATTTCACCCCTGGAAGTTTTGTAAGCGGCATGAATATAAAATGAACCAATGTTATTTTCCTGATAAAATCTCGCTTTCTCAAATTTACTGGACTTCCAGTTGAAACAAAAAAGACCATCACTGGTACTTAACCAGATATTTTTCGTGGCAACATCTTCTAATATGCCAAATACCATTTTCGCCGGAAATCCGTTATTTACACTATAGTTGACATATGTCCCATCTCTTCTGAGTACATTTACGCCTTTACCCAATGTTCCCAACCACACTTCGCCATTTGAAGTCGCTGTATAACTACACAGGTAATTTGCTGAATAGGAAGCATCTTTGAGCACGTAGTGCTTCAATACCTTTAAGGTATGGGGATTTACAACAAAAAATCCTTGATGGCTAATTAAACAGAGCTGATCTTGGTTATTCACATATAATGCTTCGACTTCGAGTTCCATTTTTTTGCCCTGCGCATTAAGGACGCTCACCATCTCTATAGAACCCAGAGGCTTCCTTCGATATAAAAATGATTTATCGGGATCTGTCATCCACCAGGTGCCTTCCTTATCGTTTACAAAATCATAAACGGTGAGTGGTTGCTGGCTCTCCGGAGAGCGGAAATTGAAACTGCTGAAATGCTGATTGTCTACATCATAACTGCCAATACCGCCGTTATAGGCTGAAATCAACAGTTTTTTGCTCATTCGGTCAAATTTCAGGCGTTTAATCATATGGGGACTTGACGAACTACCCTGCGATTTTTCTAGGGGGGTAAACTGATCCTTTTTTCTATTCCAGTAATTCAAGCTTCCCCCCTCGGTACCGATCCATATGTTTCCCAGATGATCTTCCTGAAAACTACTGACTATGGGGTGATTGAGTCCCCCTGGGCTGGGCTTGAAGTAACGCACTCGGGAATCGTAAAGCGAGCAATAAGCTATTTTACCACCGTAAGTACCTATCCAGGCCCCTTGGTCCGGGTCTGGATAAATCGTCCATATCGAGTTATTAGGTAATGAATAGGCATCGTTCAGGTTCATCCGTAAGGCACTGCTACTTTCAGTCGCGGGATCATAAAAAAATAATCCGGCCTGTGTAGCCACCCAGATTATGCCGGTTTGGTCCAGATAAAGTTTTTTGGTTAAAACAGATGAATTTCCCGCTACGCTTACCGGGATCTTCTGTTTTAAGGTACCTGTCAAATCCGTTACATGGATTCCCCCTCGCTGTGTTAAAAAGTAATATAAGCCCCCATACGCAACCGCATCGTTCACCTGATTTGTCGTACTACCAAAATCCGCAAACTGGATTAAGCGTTTTTTCGTCATTTCAACTTGATACACAACAGCACCTTGGCTTAGAAACACGTGATCTTTAGCACTCAATATATTTTGGAAAGACTTGTTTTTGGGCAATAAAAAGCTTTCTGTCTGTTTATTTTGCGGATTATAGCGTAGTATGCTATTGTCTGACAGCATGTAAACCTGACCATCACTATGTACACAAAGCGAACGGATCATTCCGGGAACCACGACATGAAAAGAAAACCGTTCGTAATCGAAGTTTAATAAGCCTTGCCCAGAAGCTAGAAACAGATTTCCCTTTTTATCCCGAATTAAAGAACCATAACCCCATTTTTGTGCTGGTTTGATCGCAGAGACGATATCATTTAACTGATAAAAACTGTTGCCATCGTACATGAAGAGCGCATCGGGTCCCGTGTACCAAATACGTCCTAAACTATCTTTTGCGATGCTCTGTATACCGCCATAATAGGAAGTTTCGGGCATCAAATGAAATCTATACCTCGAAAGATCGATACCGAGAACACATTGCCCCCAAAAAATGAGGAAACAAATTATCAGACTGTATTTATTCATTTACCGATGCTATTAAAGCTGTTTAAATTTCAATCCAAGATTTACGCGTGCCAGTTACAATCAAAATACCTGAAGCTAATTGTTGATTAGTGGTTCTATAAACTTCGATTATCATACTATTAGGCAAAGAGCTTCGTCGAAATTCTGGCCTTAGCTCTTTTTCAACTGTTCAGCTCCATGCGAAGCCAACAGTACCAATTTACTTAAAAACAGGCGTTGGGGACAAACTTATCTTCTTTTGCTGATTATTTTTGAGTTCGAAGATTACAAGTTCATTTTTTCCGGGTATTAAATCCGCCGAAGGAATTAATATCGACTGCTGTTTTTCTTCCTCCCAGTAAGATCCCAAATATTTTTGATTTAACCAGACCTCGCCCATTCCCCATCCTGTCATATTAAGATACTTGTTTCCGGACAGATTGTGTTCGAACTGACCTTTGTAAAAACCGGGGCTGTCATTAGCTGGTCTTTGTTCAAAAACCAAATCCCTCAGTGGATAATTACGCACCGTTAAGGGGATCATTTTCCAGTCTTGAAGGTCGTTTCCATCTAAAGTAATGGTGCCAAATAGCCCTTTTGAATTATCTGTAATTTCTGGTCCGTAAGTGATCCGACCAATATTCTCGACATAAAGTTGAAGCAAGTGTTTGCCTGGATTTGCTTTGATGGCTAGTTTTTTACTCTTATCTGTCAGGCTACCCTGCACCTTACCGTCGACATAGACCACGGCATAATCGCGTACGTTTTCCAATTCCAGCTCTTCGCTTTCGGCATCAGAGTTTATCTCGGTCTGATAAAGTACATAGCCCGATTCGATGTCCAAATCGTTAAAAGATAATGCATTTCCTGCCTCGACAGTCTTATTATAGACCTGGTTTACGGATGCTTTCTCTTCTAACCTAATTTCCTGTGCTATGAGGATCTGACCCCAAAGAAAAGTCATCATAGACAATATCATTGTTCTTATCATCGTTTAATCCTTTTTATTTCTCTAAAAATGACTGAATAAAGGTCTCTTCTACGGCCACTTGCGGCGAGAATTTCTCACTTTTTACATAATTATCGATACTGTACAACAATTGTTGGGTAGCGGGACGGTTATCCATATCATTTTTGGTATCCAATGCCAATACTAGCAGTTTCCCGCCGTTCATTTTGGCTTCGAAACCAATGCCCAATTTCTGGTTGTTGTCGTAGCTGTCGATGACCTGTATAAAGGGACGCAGTTGTTGTGGTGCATGTTGCATTTCGATTACTTTTGCATGGTTTAGGATATCCCACCATTGCCAATCGGTATGGTATGAAGTAAGAAAATCCTTAAACATGGCCTGTTTATGATGGACCAGGTTGCCGATGGTCATCGGTGCCCATGCAAACATAATGGGATTCCAAAAATGATTGTGAAACAGTGATTTTCGACCTTTTACCTGGTCTGGCGAAGGATAAAGAACCACGGTTTTGCCCTGGGCCAACTGCCTTTTTGCAACATCATCGTAGACATCGGTGTACAACACATTTGCTGTAGATTGCATCAGATGTTGATGCTTTGGATATACCCAAATGTCCCAGCTATTCTTAATGCTATCGTTCACCGCAAGATGAACCGTAACTTTTTGGGTGCCGATGTTTTTCAGGGAAATCTCAAATTCACCTACCGGCGATACATTTTCTTTGGCAATGGTTTGCTTTTTCAGCGTTCCCTTTTTCAATACGTTACCAGCGGTATCGGTCAACCACCATTTAATTTTCGCATTTTCAAGTGCAGAATTGCTAAAGTTATATACCTCGGCTTTACCCTTAAATGTTTCTGTGTTGAAAAAACTGCTTTTGTTATAGCGTAGTAGAGCGACTGTTGGCGCGCAAAACTCCCTGAATTTTTCTGCTGTAACCAATCCTTTCGAATCCCAAAAAGGATCGAATATCCCCACGGGTGCGTAACCTTGTCCCGGAAAGTCGTTCATCGACAAAAGCTGAAATCCGGCAGATTTACCCGATCGTAACAGGGCTTCAATCACGGCTTTGTACTCCAGCACGGTCAGCGCACCAGATGCTCTGAAGAAATCCTTTGCCTGGTCCAGCATGCCATTTTTTTGCAATAGATCGCTAAATACTTCAAAATTGCGGGCCTCTACGGGACTGTTGGCATATTTCTTTATTTCATCAAAATTTGGATAAATACAACGTTGCCCTGACTCGTGTGAAATGACGGGCACATCGACATCAGATTCCAAATTCTTGTCCCAATCGGTACCGGGCAGACCTTCGTACACCTTCACCGGCCCTTTATTGGTTTGCTGGGAAACGTAATATTGATCTGATTTAACCCGTGTTCTTGCCGTAGAACCGCTGTAAAGATGGCGGGGATCAGCTTTTCTGCCTTCGGCAGTCAGCTCCTCGATAAAGTCGAAATTCCCGGTAATTTCATTTCCGTTGCAGTACAGAACAAAAGAAGGATGGTTGCCATATTCTTTTAAAATAGCTTTAATTTCCCTACGGAAGAAGTTATATCTGGACTCGTCGGGTTCGGCATCTTTGCCCCACATAGGCATTTCCACTTCAAAATATATTCCATGTTTGTCTGCCATGCGAAAGGCCGCCGCCGGCGGGCACCATGAATGGAATCGTAAATGGTTCATGCCATACGTCTTCATCAGCACCATGATTCGTTCCCAAGAGGCATCGTCGAGCGGAGCATGGCCTGTTTTTGGAAACACTGCATTTTCTACATTGCCTCTTAAATGGATGGGACGATTATTGAGCAGTACATGGTTTTTTCCTTGTTTTACTTCACGCATACCAAAGGTGGTAGCCTTTTCATGCCGATAGCTGTTTTTGCCGTCAGAGGTATTCAGTTGACAATTTATACGATAGAGGTTTGGGTTAAACTCATCCCACAATTTGATATGCTTACCTAATGGAATAGTGGTCTCTACGAAGGTCACCGAATCGGTACTTACCAATGCAACTTCATCCTTAAGGCTGTAATTTGTTCCCTCGATGACGAAAGACACTTTGCCCTTTACCTGTTTTTTGGTCGCATTATTTACCCGTAATTTTACTTTTATGGACTGATCGGCTATATTTGGATATACCTGAAGATCTTCCAGATAAACTGGGTCTATGGCCAGCAGCTTTATTTCTCCTAGAATACCGTTCCAGTTAATCTGTGTAAATTCAGTATGCGCATGGTTCCATTTGTGTGTGTTATACTGAAACCGGTTATCGATACAAATGGTCATGCGATGCTTTTTTCCGGGCTTTACAAATGAGCTCAGATCGTGGTTGTGGGGTACACTTACATAATCGATACTGCTGACTTCCTTGGTATCTATAAAAACTGAACTCAACCAGTGGGTACGCTCAAAGTATAGGAATATTTTTTTCCCTTTCCATTCGGCAGGGATTTCAATATCACGTTGGTACCATGCCGGTCCCATGTATTCGTATTTTCGGGTCAAACGGTCGATATATTTATAGGGATTTTTATATCCTATCTGATAATCATCGGTAATACCGGGAAGCTTAATTGTTTCTTGCAAAAGATGATTATAGCGGGGGGACAGCGAGCCTCTACGGAAATCCATCACATCCGTCTGGAACCCCCAAGTGCCTGATAAATCGATAGCATCTTGAGCCTTTAACAAGGCTACCTGCAGGAAAAGCCCCATTAGGCACATCATTTTAAAGTATTTATAAATGCTTATCCTGTATTTATCCATTTTGTGTTTCGATAGTTTAGGTGCTTTCATTCTTTTCAGTATATTATTTTTGTAGGCATCGAAAAAATTGTGTCACTGTGGTACTCCTCTTTAAGCTCGGTTTCGTAATTGAAGTCTTATTTATTATCATAATAATGTTTCATCAGAAACCAGGCTTTCTTTCGGTAGCCTTGGTCTGAGATCAATCCTTTGCGGTTCCAGCCATCTTGGTTGGTCGGATGAAAACGGAACGGCGAACGGAAATCAAATAGCAGCCAAGGTGAAGTTCCGCGCAGGTTTGGAATATGCTTAAACATTTCGAGGTTGTTTTTGTACAAAGTCGCTTGGTAATCTTCACTCCAGGAACTGACGACATCCTTTTCGCCCGTTTTGCCATACAGCGCCTCGCCTCCAAATTCAGAAATAATTAAAGGCTGGCCTCTTGCCACATCCCATACTGCTTTATCAGGAGAAACTGGCCAGGAGTGGTACCAGCCTAAATATTTGTTGACAGCTACGACGTCCAATTCTTTCGTAAAAGGATCATCCATAACAAAGGTTTCCTTCTCCTTATTGAAACGAACAAGATCAAAAGCAGCGGTTATAAGCCTGGTCGTGTCAATGCCTCTGCATGTAGCAATCAAATGCCTGATAAAAGCATTTCTAGGCTCGGATGGTTGGGTTTCATTGGCTACTCCCCAAAAAGCTAGTGCGCAACGATTTTTGTCTCGAGCAACCATTTCCCGCATCATTTTACCGGCTTTCTCTTTGGTCGATTCATTTTCAAAATCGATGCCTTGCCAAATGGGAATTTCTTCCCACAACAAGAAACCCATTTTTTCGGCCATTCTCACGATATGTTCATTTTGTGGATAATGTGCCAAACGAATCATATTACAGCCCAAAGCTTTTGCTTCTGAAAGCAGCATCACTGCATCGGCCTGTGAAAAAGCACGACCTTTGCGCTGAGGTATTTCCTCATGAAATGAAATGGACTTGAGAAAAATAGCTTCGCCATTCAGGAAGATATCTTCCCCTTTTACCCAAATATTGCGAAAACCTATTTCCTCCTCTATTTGATCGTCGCGCGTTGAAATCTTCACGTTATACAGTTTAGGTGCAGTAGGCGACCAACGTTTGATTTTTCTCGATAGGAATGAAGTTTTTACTTCCCCCTGAGCATCTGTTTTAAGCGTTTGTTTTAGTTGTAGTTCCGGTATTTCAATAGTTACTGAGGAATTGGCCATCGTTTCCGAAAGTTTGACCTTCGCATTGATTTTATCGGCTTTGGTTTTGTCCAATTGAACAAAATAATCATCGATAAAAACTTTTGGCGTGCTGACCAAAAAGACATCTCGGGTAATACCGCCATAGTTCCACCAATCAAAGGCCATTGCCGGAATGGCATCAACCTGCCGGCTATTATTTACCTCAACTGCCAAAAAATTATCGTTTTCTTTAGCTGCATCCGTTATTTCAATCTGAAAGGGGGTAAAACCACCTTCATGTTGTGCAATCTCTTGTCCATTGAGATATATGTGACAACGGTAACTTACCGCAGCAAAATACAAGAACAACCTTTTGTTATTTTCTTTCACTACATCGAACTTACGCCCATACCAGATGGTACCTTCGTAATATTTAAGTTCAGGCATTTGACTGTTCCAATCTGAAGGTACATTTAAACGGAGCCCATTCTCGAAAGCGTATTCATAAAAATCAGTCTTGTTTTCGGCTTTTTTATTCAGATAGATTTGGTTTTTTCTTCCCTGGTCGTATAAGTCTACAATAGCGTCCCACTTTCCATTTAAGGATTGAGCTCGCCTACCATACACATTGGCCATATTTTGCTGTGCAACAAGGTTGGAGGTTATCAGGCTAAAAAAAAGGGACAATATCAAAGATAGATTGATCAGCTTTATCATAATAGGTGTTAGTTGTTAATAAAATTTTCTATTTTACCTGCAATGCCGAAAGCTTTGTCCAACCCTGAGCCGTCAAATCTCCATCAAGGGCAAGTTGAATTGCCGGCTTATTTTCCTTGGTCGTATCAACAATGGCGACTGCCCAGCTATATATCCCTGAAGGTAGATCTACTTTTGCATTTAATTTATAACTCGCAGCAGTACCTTTCAACCAAGCAGACGGTTCACTCTGACGATCTACAAAAATCTTTTTAACATTCCCATTGGCATCTAACAGTGCAAAAGCAACTTTATATTTGTAGTTCCATTGTGGAATATTATTAGGTAAATAGCCCCAGCCCATATTCTGCCAACGATGGGCGATTTGCGCTATCTTTCCCGACTTGATATCTTGAGGGAGGTTGATTTGGTCTGGATATACACGGTAGCCACCTTCTGTAATAAACCGTTGAACCAAATCAAAGGACTTAAACCAGGATTCAGTTTCTCCCCCAGCTCTAAAGTCCATCATATTGACATGGGCTTCGGCCGACAGGTCGAACTCACCTTTCCTCACATCCTCATCATGACCTTCTCTATATTTTCCACTGGGGTCTGTCCAATAACGGTGCTTACCTGGGGCAATAATCCAGCCTCCTTCCATAATGATAGGACGCTTAAAATTCCATTTCTTGGCAAAATCCTTTTCCCAATTCTGGTAATAGCCAGTCATGCCAAAAGCATCTTGGCGAAGGCTATACCCCTTATCAATAGCTTTATCCAATAAGCGTTCACTATTCGGGTTGACTGCGCCCCAACTTTCGGGATGACCGACCAGACGATGGTAGTTGATAACCAAAGGAACTTTTGTAAATGTGTTAGCATATAAGCTGGTCACCCAGTCCAGGGTTTCTTCCTTTATTTTTTCAGTACTTTCGGGTGTCGCCATTTTGGGGTCTTCATAAACAACATAATGTGCTTCGCCCCATTTCCCCAAGCCATAGGCATCAATAAAAGAGGTCTTTTCAGGATCATTAAATTCCTTGGCCAAAGCTGTGATAAATTTGGTATAGTATTTTCTAAATACCGCATCCTGAGGATAAGGTGTTTGCCTATCGGGATGATTTTCATTTTCCAAATAATATTTGGCTCCGAGGTCGAACACAAATTTGGGTGTATTTTGACCTTGGTCGCGACCATCTACCACAATACGGAGCGCTATGGGCAACCCTCTCGTTTGTGCGCCTTTAAGGAGCTTTCCTATTTTAGAGTTTGGATCATCCCAGGCATAAACACCGTCACTGGGATTCAGCGAAGACCAGCTCGTGCGTACATAACATGCCGAAGCATAATCAATGACCTTTACCTTTTTACCCAATGCTGGCACAAAATATTCGATATCCCAATACGTATCATCGGCATTACGGGGAGCATACATTACCCAACCATTTAAAGGATTGCGCAAGACTGAATGACCATCGTATTTTGGCTTTAATAAAATATACCCGGTGTTGCCCGAACCGCTTTTCCCTTTATTTTTTTGAGAAAAACCAAGCAATCCAGAAGTGCACAATAAAAGCGTTAAAAAAAAATTTATTATCCAATTTGAGAATAGCTGTTTGTTTATCATTTCGTTTTTGAACATATTTTCAAGTCTATTGGTTATTTTATTCCTGTTGTGCCAGCGACTTCTATAGTTTATCATTTAGTGTGCTGATTCAACAAAACTGATTTATTGGGATACGGTACAAAATTAGCCACGACAGGCTACCGCTATGGTATTGATTTGTTCAGAAATGGTTCGTTTTTGTACAAAAATTAGGATTTAATCCGCTATGAAGGACGATGTGAATAAAATCATTCACTTATGGAGACTAAGTGATAAAGAAACAGCTCTTCTTCTTGGATTTTATACCGTTTATAATTATTAGGGAGGTTTCTTATCAGATTTATAGCAGTCTACTTAATGTAAAAAGCCCGATTGTTCTCGGGCTTTTTAGGTTCATGTTCCATACGATCCTCTTCATTCGAAAGACATGAAAAATTCTATCACATCTGGCGTATGCCAAATTTTCAGAAGTATTACTTCAACTTCTGTAAGCGTTCTTTCGCTGCAGGCACGATATCATCGTTTTTGTCATAATTGTCAATCACACTTTTCAAGGTACTCTTCGCCTGGAAAGCATTGCCTTTGCGCGCATAGGCATCAGCAAGTACCAGGAAGCTCTTGGCAACCCAGTATTCTTGCGCTTCCCTATTGTTAATCACATCAAAGGCTGTTTCCAGCGCCTTATCATATTCCTTGTTATCGTACTGCAAAAGCGCTACGCGATACCGTGCTTCTGCGCCGATAGCCGATTGACTCTTCAGCGCAGCCAGGTTGAATTCTTTCATGGCAGACGCTACATTTTTCTCTTTCAACAAAGCTTTTCCACTGTACAAATGCGCTTTCGCTATTTCCTCCTCGGTTGCCCCGTTGTAATTTTTGACCAGACTCACATACTTAGCCATTTGCTCCATATCGCCGAGTTCGAAGTAACACACCATCAGGTTCGTTACCGCATAGCCATAGTTCTTTTTATATTCTTCGTTGAGCTCCAATTTTTTGAGGTGTACAATGGCCTCGTTGTATTCTTTAAGATCCAAATATAGCGCAGCAACCGTCAGCAAGGTATTCTCTGAATATTTACTCGTCCAGTCGTTCAGGATGATATTCAGATCATGCAGTGCTTCCTGTGGATGCCCGGTGCGGTACGAACTCACTCCACGGATATAACGGGCGAATTTTTCTTGTCTGGGTTTTGGAAATTTATCAAAATAGGCATTGATCGCTTCTACAGCCGCCCCATATTCTCCCCTGGCGAATAGCGACTGCGCCGCCTGGAAAGCCATGTTATCTAGCTCTGCAGGACTCAGATTACTGACATTGGTACCGACAGCGTAACGAATATAGCTCGAAGCATCCCCTTGATCGAGGTAGATGTTTTCAATGAAACGCATGGCCTGCTCGGCTTCAGCAGTTCGGGTATATTTCTCCACCACCTTCTGGAAAGTCGCTTTCGCCGCTTCGGGCTCATCATTGTTGTACTGCACGAGTCCTATGGTCATTAAGGCGCGGGGAATATAACTACTACGAGGGTACTTTTCGACCATTGCCTGTAACCCTTCGATCGCACGGCTATAATCACCCATCGTGAAATAAGTATAGGGAATTTCAAAGGCCGCATCATCTGCATAGTTCGAAGATGGAAATTGTTTCAACACCGACCGCAGCGTACTGAGCTTGGTTTCATTGTCGCCTTGCAGACCAAATAAAACACCGCGCTGGAATAAGGCATAATCCTGATTGGGCGCTTTGCTGTTGATCAGCTGATCGTAGTATTTGTTGGCCCGGCTGTAGTCGCGCAGACACAGGTAGGAATCGCCCAGACGTGCAATGACATCATAGCGTATATTTTGATCCACCGCATTTCCTCCAGCAGTCAGAAAGCGTTCAAAATAATTGGCTGCCAACTCAAAACGGTTGTTTCGGTAGGCCGCATAGGCCAGCCCATAATTTGCATAATTATACAGGTCGCTATTCCGAGCGACGGGCAGGCTCAGAAACTGGGAGAAGTTTTCTACGGCTTCACCAAATTTGCGCACTTCATACATGGCCTCTGCTTTCCAATAGGTCGCAAGAGCGGCCATTTCAGCATTGACCGGAAACTTTTCAGATCGCATAAACATGGATATGCTATTTTCGAAAGCACGCTCGTTATAAAACTCAAGTCCGCGGTAATAGGTGACCTTTTGATAGATCGCATTGACTTCCCGACCGCGCTCTTTTAACGATTCCAGCATACTAACACCAGCATGGAAGTTGGTGGTCCCACGTAGGATTTCAGCGGATAGTGTTTCGGCACTTTCCTTTCTTTTTGAACCCGGATCGACAGGTTGCACTTCTTGGGCGATATATTTCTCGAGGACTTTTTGTGCCGCTTGGGTGGAGTCCATTGCAAACAAGATTTTAGCATAGTTAAATAGCGCATCGGCTTTCACTTGCTGGTCTAAATCCAGTTTTGTCACTTTGACAAAAGCATTTCGTGCAGCTTGCTTGTCGCCAGTCTCCAGAGCGATATGGCCCAATGTCATGATCGCCCCCTGATAAAAGGCATCCGAAGGTTTTATGGCCTCCAGCATACCGCTCGCTCTTTTATATTCGCCAGCGCCGTAAGCCAGATAGCTGATACGATAATTATCGATATTACTTTGCGAAGCGTCTGGGTGCCGTTTCATCAATTCGTGATAATAGGCCTGTTTATATTTTTGCTGTGCTAAATAGGTGGCTGTGGCAATCTGGCGTAGCTCCGTCTCGATAGCATCGCGGTTGATATGCGTCATATCCGGACTGCGGCGCACCTTGACCGCATCGGCCAGCATAGGCCGGTAATCGCGTACGACATCAATGGAATCCATGGTTTGAACCTCCCCGCCGCCACTTTGCACACTATGTTGCTGTTGTTTCTCTTTCTTTTCTTTCTGTTGTTTCCCCACTTCCTGCGCATAACCTGTAACCAGCAAAGCCGAAAGCGTACCAGTAAACAGGTATTTCAGGTAATTGTGACCGATTCTTTCTTTCAATATCATTGTTCGTCCGTATTTCTGAATTGTTCCAAACGTTCCTTTGCCGAGGAGACATAGGGTTATCCCTAACTAGTGTATTCAAAACTAAAGAATTTCAAGCACATTCGGTAATTTACACCTCATAGTTGCTTCGTTTCAACGATTTAGAACAAAACACGCTATTCCATTGCTCTATCGGCAACTGAATTTATACAATAATGGAGCCAAGAAGAAAAAATAAAAGAGTGGTTCTTACTGATAGGAATGGACTGACTTGGATACCTGCCAACTGCCATTCTCATAAACTAAAGTCACTAGGTCAGTCATGCTAAAGCTGTCAAATTTCAATACAATTTTTGCAATCATATAATCTGTGGATTTTTCGACAATCTTGATATGCGTTTTACAGTTCAGAATTTCTCCCTGCTGTTTTTTTAAAGATTTAATCAAAGCCTGGCGTCCGTAGGAGGTCTGTATATTGGAAGCCTGGATCCTTTGGCTGAAATCTTCCGCAAATAATTGATCTAAACCCACAGATTCTCCAGCCGTCGTTACAGCAACATAATGCTGCAAAGCGAAGTCTGCTGTGGAAAGATTAATGCTAATTTTTTCTGGTTTTGATGCTGGTTTTTCAGCTGCCATGGCAACTGACGATAAGCAGATTAAAGCTGCTGCCGTGAATGTTTTTACGAATGCTTTCATACTATCTTTTTGTTCTATTGTTAGTCTATATACCTTACTTGTTGATCCAAAACTAAAGTTCAATATATCTCTGGCCTATGGACTTTAGACCAACGATATTTGAATATCGGTGAATGGCGGAAATGTAAAGGTGAATATAACAACCATCTTAGCTGCTGCATGCCAAATACTATACCAGTGGCTACAATAAGAACATTTGTGCCTCTTAGCACATCTAAAGGCATTTTCAAGATTCTTTACGAAAAAGAAAATGTGCGCATACGAACAGTTTCAAAATAGATTGTTCGCATACGCACACCGCATAAAAAGCCTAGCAAAAGATTAATGATTACTGTCTGCTGACCAAGTTGATTTATTTCGTTTTCTTTATCGGTGTATCGACTGATATTGCAAAAAAATCGTCAGGAAGTTCCCTCGCTTCTATCTTTTGAGCTACCGATTCCATTTTGAATTGCTCATTATCGACCACAATTTTCAATGGAACAGACTTGGCTTTTGATAAATAGTAGTTCCAGTTTCCATAACTATGCATCTGATACTTCGTAAAATCAACAGGGTACTTTGATGTGTAGAAATAGGTTGTCTGCCCACCTTGCGTCTTTAAAATCAAGGCATCACAATCTTCCCCCAATATCTTCTCTTTATTCTTAACGAGCTCATAACTTATATCTGCATCTGATTTCACATCGGCATCAAACCAATAAAGTGTGTCGGATCTGCTCGTCTTATTGTAATGTCTATTGGTTTCACCAATATATAACTGCATTGTTATACCGACACCATTTGTGCACGATTTATAATTCCCCGATTTAATAAAATATTCTTGCTTATCACCTAGAAGAATCTTCATTTGTTCAATAGTGACGCTTGAATTCTTACTTTGAAAGCTATTTTGATAAATAATTTTCCCTTCAAATGCTTCTTGAGCATAGCTTTTCAATGTGACGGATAGCAATAATAAATAAAAATAACAATAATCTGATACACCACTATTGATCAAGATTTAGTTAAAAAAGAGAATTTTTAATAGGATCGTTATTTTTCAATACATTTTATCTTTTCCAACCAGATGAATAAAAAACACATTCTTATTATTAATGACAATATATTATATTTAGGTATATAAATATAACATATGCTTAAGCCATTTTTTATCTTCTTCTTAATTTTTATTTCCTGTCATGTGAAAGCTCAAAAAAGCAGTTCCTATTTTTATTTAAAGAATACCGCAGATAGTTTAATTTTTGAAAAGAAGACACCTGAAGCTTATTTGTTATATCGAAAAATGGTCAAGATTAGTGATATAGATCCGTTTATTGATATAGAATTGGTAAAATTATCACTAAAAGTAAAAGACAATAAAACAGTAGAAAAATATTTAAAGCAATCTATTTTAAACGGTGCTTCTTTAGGAATGCTAGAGGTTGACAGTAATGTGAATAGTTTTTTAAAACAGCATACCAATTGGAGAAAAACCTACGATTCTCTTCGTCAAAAACATCTAAGCAAAATAGCTCATTTGGAGGACCGTACAACTTTACTCAATATGTTGGAAAAGGATCAGGCATTGCGTTCCTTATTGGGAGTTATTGAATACAAAAAAGCCGATTCTCTTATTTTTGCTAGTGACACGGCTAATATGAGGGTAATCAAGGAAATTATTTCGAGAACAGGTTTCCCGAATCTTGAAACTGTTGGCATGGATGGCGTAAACGCTATCTTTATATTATTATTACATACTTTGAATAATGGGATTGAGGATGCCAAAAATATTGAAATTTTGACGCCACTAATGAAAAAAGCGGTATTAGACCTCAAGTATCCACCTTTTAACATGGCCTTAGTTATCGATAGACACCGAGCCATAATCCGTCAAAAACAGATTTATGGATCGTATTGGGAAATGGGTAAACAAAACAAAAGAATTGTTACGCCGATTGAGAACATTGATGAGGTAGATGCACGAAGAAAAGAAATTGGATTACCACCGCTAAGTCTTTTAAGGAACCAAAGAGGGTATGAATTACCTGTGGATTATAAAAACTAATAGATCATTTCGGTTCAAACAAAAAAGACCGAACAATACGGTGCAAATGCTTGTATTGATCTATCAACGAATACTGAGCTCCCAAGGCAAATCATATGCACATATTCGTTGCTTCTTACTTGGTCTTTCTTTGGTATTTCTTTGCTCTTTGTTCGGGTCTTCTTTGGGATTGGCTTGGGCTTCGTCTGCTATTTCTTTGGTGTTTCTTCGGTGTTTCATTGGTGTTTCATTGGTAAAAAAGCAAAGAAACAGCAAAGGGATACGTATCTATAAGATAACTTGGTTCCTGCCATAAGTGAGCATTTGTCCCGAAAGAAGCAAATGATGATTAGCAAATTCACGTATAACGATGCTGAATGTTAGCCCACGTTTCGTAAGTTAGAGTTAGAAAAACGAAATGTCCGCAATAAAATAAAAAAAGCCACATCTCCTGATGTGGCCCTACAACTTATATATTGAATTAAAATGACTCCTATTTATACGAATTGATCGATTTGGACACTTTCCAGTCATTTCCTTCACGGACAAAAGTCACTAGATCGGTCTTGGTGAAATCCTCAAATTTCAAGGTAACCCTGGCCACCATATAATCTGCTGATTCTTCAAGAACGTCTGTATTCACTGTACAGTTTAGCTTCTCGCCTTTTTGTTTTTTCAAGGACTTAACCACTTCACTACGGCTATTTGACTTCAGGTTTGCCGTTTGGACCTTTTGATTAAAATCCTCAGCAAACAATTGTTCTACACCAGCCGATTCACCTTCAGTCATTACAGCAACATAGTGCTCTAAAGCAAAGTCTGCTGTTGATAGGTTAACGTTTGTTTTTGCTGATTTTGATCCGGGACCTTCAGCTGCCATTGCACATGTTGAAATTGCGATTAAGGCTGCTGCTACGACTGTTTTTACTAGCTTTTTCATAATATCTTTATTTTATCGTGTAAGTTTTTCATCTAAATAATTTGTTCTTCAATTGTGATGAAGCTATCATGAGCATTTCCATCGATGCTCATGATGTTTTTTGTTCTTATTTGTTGATTCAAAATTACTGCTCTAGATGCTTCTTGCTCACAGACTTTAGATCAACAACGGGTAAAACTCGGTGAATGACTGAAATGAAAAGGTGAACTTCAAAATGCATAAAGAACATAAGATCAATTTTATTAGCTTCGTGCCAAATACTATACCAGTTGTCCTGTGCGTTCAATAACGGCTTCTATAGCCTCTTAAAGCATATTCCATATCTTTTTCAGAAAAAGTAGCTGTACGGATGCGAACAGTTTATAGCGATATTGTTCACATGCGTACACCCTATTAAATGCTGGCTAAAAGATGAATTATACTTCCTGAATTACGCTCATTTAATTAAAACTGAAAACCAGGATTCAACAATTGTGAACAAAAGATTTTAAAGGAGGTTCTGTTGCGCATCTACTGAAATTTATTTATTTTTAATAGATTATTTTGATTTTGAATCTTATATGATCAATTCAATTTTCAGCCATAGTAAGATATGCTACCAAGTAAATAGCTTTAGCTTCATTTCTTAGAACCATAATATTGATCTATCAACCAAATGTATAAATCTGTCAGCGCCACAAAATACACGCAACTCCTTTTATGGGTGTTTATTTTTTCCTGTCTCACTTCGTTTATAAGCAACGCTAATGCTCAAGAAACAAAATACACAAGCTTTTTATGGGAGATTACCGGAAAGGGGCTAACTAAACCTTCTTACCTGTTAGGCTCTGTACATTTAAAAGACCGGCGTCTGATCAATAGCAATGATTCTATATTTGTGGCTATTGCTAATACAGATGCACTGGCTTTGGAAGTACACCCCGATACGCTGTATAAACAGATATGGGATTTTCGATACAGCAAAAAATCAACACTTAAAAAGATAGCGCTTACCGAAGTACAAAAAAAAGAGTTTGTAAAACGCTATCAAAAGGAGTATGGTGTGATGCCGGATTCCCAACAAATGGCTTCTCCGCTTATTGTTAAATATCTCATGAATCCCAGCAACGATAAACCGGACGATATTACCGCCGTACTGGATGCTTATCTCTATGGCCTAGCCAAATCGCAACGAAAATATATTGTTGGCCTCGAGCCAATAGAAAATCAACTGGATGTTGATGGTAGTAACGAATTGGTTCATCTCGCGAACAAAAGTGATAGTACAAAATACTATAAGTATCTGGAGGATATGATGCAACTGTATAGCTCTGGAGACCTGGCTGGTGTTTGGAACGCGATTTCACCCCATATTGATCTTGAAGAAATGCAAAGAAGGAATAACACGATGCTAAAAAATATAATTTTGCAGCTCGATAAAGGTACGCTCTGCGCGGTCGTGGGGGCCGCTCATCTTGCAGGTGACCTAGGACTCATCCACCTTTTACAAAATGAAGGCTATAAGCTCCGCCCCGTTAAGACAAAAAAAACAGATCTGGCTTCTAAATATAAAATAGACTTCAGTACGATGGAATGGATGCCCCAAAAGGACTCTATCTTTGGATATACTGTCCAATTACCAAAAAGTTATATCTACAGGATAAATACATTGGGTGCAACAAACATCATCTATGGTGATCTGAGCACAGAAACAGAACTGATGGTGTCGGCTCAATTTGTTGGTGATCTGAATGGACTTACTGCGAAAGAAATTTTAAAACAAGAATACGAAAGAAAAACTGCCAAAAGCAAGTTCCCTATTGTATCTCAGCAATTTCTTGAAAAAGATGGTGCCCAAGGTATGCAGTTGATGACCGCAAATAATGGCATGGAGGTTAAATGGGAATTCTGGCTAAAGAACAATACATTATATAGCTTATCGGCCTTTACCAGCAAAAGTCCATTAGACAGGTATTTGTCGGACCGCTTTTTCAATGGCTTCACAATCCTTCCTCTCGACCGCCCCGCTGAAATAGATGAATCTGTCAATGACATTGGTGCTTTTGCAATAAAAATGCCGACGCAAATTCAATACCTTTACCAGACAGGTTCAGAGCAGCTTGGAGATAAACAGCTCCAATATGGCATACATAATTATTTTTCAATGGATAGGGATCGAAAAATAAATTATATGGTTCAGTATCACGATTATCCGATTGGCTATATCATGACTGACAGATCCTTGATGCTGAAAACGCTCAAAAACAGCCTTAAAAAAAATCCAGCGCTTACCGTTACCTCTGTTGAGCCAAGGGAGAAGGAGAATATAACGGGCATGGCAATAAAAGCCCAATTGAACAAATCAAACCTATTCGCAGAAACATGGGTCCGCGGGAACCGAATTTATCAGGTACTTCAGGAAAACCTAGATAAGAATAATAAAGAAATGGATAGCGCTTTTTTTAATTCCTTCCGTATGGTTCCTTTTAAGGAAGCCGACTGGAAAGATTTCACCGTAAACAGTATGAAGCTAAAACTTCCTGCTACATCGTTGATAAAGATAAAAAATGAGGATGTAGCTGAGCAACTTGATAGCGAATCTCATATTTATGCCGCAGCCGACAGCAATTCAAGCACATCCTTTCTCTTGGAAATCACTAAACTGCCTAAATATTATCGGCTGGAAAAAACCGACAGTTTATATGCCGAAATACAGGCTACTGCAAAAAAGAAATCTGAGAAAATGGTCCATTACGACACACTACGATCCGACAATATAACCGCTGCAATCTACACAAGTAGCGATTCATTAACAGCTAACTATCATAAAAAAGCGATCTGGATCAGAGGCAATATATCCTATGGATTTGATGCTATCGGCACACAAGAAACAGTTGAAAAAATAGATATAAACAGGATTATCAAATCCGTCCGTTATACAGGTACTACAGCGAACTTTGACGTATATAGCTCAAAAGCAGCAACTCTTTTTGAAGATATCTATAGCGCTGATTCTCTCGTTAGCCAAAACGCAAAAAACACATTAGAGCTCAGTTACAAATTTGATAAAAATGACCTAGCACTAATTTATAAAACATTGGTCCGAAAACAGGTCGATGACGAGCAGAACAGTGGGCTTCGAAGAAACCTGATCTATAGTTTGGTAAAGAATCATGATGAACGGAGCATACCTCTTTTAAAAAATATACTTAAGGATCCGACAACACCAGACCTGATCAAAATCGCAATCTTCCCGACCATCTATGAAATAGATTCAACACAGCTTGAATGGTATCTCCAGGCATTAAATCATCATCGACCCGATGTTGATTACCAAGTATGGCAATTACTACAGCCTTTACGCACTTCCCATAAATACGTAGCTGAGAATTTAGAACAGGTCATTCCATTATTTGCTATCGATAATTACAGACCTACACTATTAAATATTTGTTTAGAAATCGCTAAGGACAGCACTGTGCGCAATAGCCGTGAAATGGTAAAGGTTTATCTGCCGAATGTAATGAAATATCTAGCCAAAGACCTGTCCAAATTTGCTTCCGAACAGGAATCAGAGGATAGTTTCGATCCTTATTGGATAAGCGATTATGTGAAAATACTGGGTTTATATGATCAAAAAGATTCACTACTAAAATATCAACATCAGTTGCTCGCTAATACACAAATAGGTTATCTGCGAGCCTCCACCGCAACTGAATTTTTGGTTCTCGGTCTGCCATTGAATCAAAAATTAATGGATAGCATCAATGTTAATATATCGCAAAGAGGAGTATTGATGAGGGGGCTTAAAGAGAAAAAACGCGAAGATTTGATAGCCCCCAGGTATAAGGAGCAAATTGAAATTGGAAAAATTGTTGTAAACGATTACATGGAATCCGAATGGGATATGCAGTCGCAACAAATTGATTATCTGGGACAATTGACCGAGAATAATAAAAAGTATTTAGTTTATGCATTTAAAACTGAGAACGATGAGCAAAGCTATCTCTCAATTTATTTACCAGATGACCAAAATAAAGAATGGTCTTATACTTATGAAAACTGTTATTCAGATCTTGAGCCCTTTATCGGAGACTGGAAAGAACAAGCTCTCAAATTGATCCAACAAATGCGTATTGAAGATTAAAACAATAAGCTGATAGCGAAAAACCGAAAAAATGTTCTAATAGAAGTTAAATACCTCCAGAGGTTAAAAACTCAAGTGCCTTATTGATAAATATTGATTTATTTTCTAATATATATTGATGTTGTTCTTTACGGCTTTGAATATTCTCCGGATACGTAATCGTTATATCTGGATTTATTCGTTCTCCAACATCATACGATTTTCCTTTTCTATTGTGCAACAAGGCAGTCATTAAATTAATGGAATATCCTTTATCTACATAATAAAGTTCATTACCTGATGTTAAACCAGCTGACTTTGTTCCGATGACGGTCACATTCTTTTGTCCTAAAAAATGACATGCAGCAATCTCTCCTGAGCTTCCCGTTATTCCCGAAATCAAAATAATTACTGGTATCTTATTATTTACAAGCGGTAAGACTTGAACAGTATCAAATTTAAAATACTTTGCTTCCACATCATTGTCTATATATAAACCATTTTGGGGAATCTGAAATTTATCTACCAAAACCTCCTTTCCGTCTTTGTCCAATGTTCCATCAAAATAACAAAAGGTTTGTGTGGTATCTATGAGAGCATGAAAGGGAATGATCATCGGAGCACAACTACCACCTTCATTCTCCGTTAAATCAATAATCCAAGCCTTAGGTTGTTTTCCATCTAGTTCAAGCAACTGCTTTTGTAAAGTGTCAATATACATGCGATGTTCCAGATCAACACCAGGAACGTTAATGTATGCATATTTATCTTCGATCAATCGATGCTGAAAATTTGGCCCAGGCATCCCTAGTTGTGCGTAGGTTGTGGAAGCATACTTTTTAATTAACGCCAATTCATCTGTGGTACCTTTAACTCTATGTACACTCGAATGATGATCATTTAAACCTGCAACTATCTTTTTAAAAGTTGGCATTAATGAATCAGTCGAATTAATATTCCTGACGTTCAACTTTGTTTCTTGACGCATTTTATCGAAATCGACTCTACTACGCATAAAAGAATGAGCCTCTAGTGTATCGATGAATTGATCGACTAATTTGGTTACTTCCTTGTTTTGGGCACGACAGATATTGAATACAGAAAAACATACAATAAAAAAGATAATTTTACACATAAACTAACGATTAATAATTTATCAAAACTAAAAAAAACTGTAAAAACATTTGGTCAATTGTAGAAATTATTTCGTTATTTTCTTGACCTATAATATGTATTTCAGCGTATCTTCTAGAAGTAATCTAATTTTCCATTCTCCGTTCGCAAGCGAACAGTATTGTTCACAATCGAACAATTTAATACGGTTACAAAAACAAACAAAACACTGAACATCAAAAACTTAAAGTTTAGGCAAAACTATTGATGCGTTTAAAACCAATTGATCTCAAGCATGTTGCATGAGATAAAAATGACATGAAATGCAATGAATTTTTAAGATTAAAATTAGGAAATCATGTATAATTACTTAAAAGTCGGTTGGCGGAAATTGTTCAGAAACAAAATCTTCTCCTTAATCAATATACTAGGATTATCGTTGGGCCTAGCCGCATGTTGGATTATCCTCTTATTTGTGAATGATGAATTGAGTTATGATCGTTATTTTACGCAGGCAGACCGTATATATCGCGTTGTTTCTCACGGAAAATGGGATGGCGGTTCCTTTGATATAACAGGAACTGCAGGTCCCCTTGCAAATGTTATTAAAGATGAATTTCCCGGCGTAAAAGAAGCCACCCGATTCGATATCGAGGGCGGAGGCATAATTACCATTGATAATCAACAAACAAAAGTCAACGAAATCTTCCTCGCAGACAAGAATTTCTTCAATCTATTTGACTATAATTTTCTTGCTGGCAATCCTGCAAGGGCATTGGCTAATCCCCAATCTATTGTACTGACAGAAGACTTAGCCGTACAATTGTTTGGATCCGTAGAAACAGCAGTCAATAAAACGCTTTATTTCAATAAATCTGAACCCAGCCTTGTCACGGCTGTTATACAAAATGTACCTCAAAATACACATTTCAGCTTCAGAGCTATCCGTTCCTTTTCAAAAGACTTTAATCCTGATTGGAATCGACTTTACCTTTATACTTACGTACTATTAAAAGATCAGTCATACTTGCCCCAACTTCAAAAAAAACTTCCTTACATCGTAAAAAAATATATTCATGGACGGAATCTCGATTTTGATTATAAAATCGAATTACAACCAATTACGGATATCCATCTGCATTCTAATCTAAGTTATGAGCTCGGCAATAATAGCAATATCAAATATGTTTACATCTTTTCCATTGTCGGTGCATTAGTACTCTTAATTGCGATCGTAAATTATATTAATATCACGACGGCGCAGGCTTCAATAAGGATGAGAGAAATTGCCGTCCGGAAAGTAATCGGATCCAGCACTTTAAATCTAACCAAGCAGTTTCTTGTTGAAACGTCTTTAATCATCTTTTGTGCAGCATTGTTAAGCATATTGCTGGCCTCAACTTTTCTTCCATGGCTAAACCAAATGATCGGTAAGCAATTGGATTTATGGCATTTTGGAATAGGGAAAACCTTACTGTTTGTACTTCCATTTATCGTATTTTTAGTATTCACTACCGGTATTTATCCAGCTTTAATACTTGCAGGACTAAAGACTATTCCTTCGCTAAAAAATCAGATCGGAACACATGGCTTCCAACATCTACTGAGAAAATCACTTGTGGTTTTTCAATTTGTAATCGCAGTATTGCTTATTGTATCCACCATGGTGATTTTTCTACAATTGAATTTTATGACTACAAAAAACCTGGGTTTCGACAAAAATCAGGTCATGGTTTTCCATCTGGACAATGAATCCACTCGCAATAAAGGCGACGAGTTCAGAAATAGCTTACTTGAAGATAGCCATATCACAGAAGTAGCGTTCGCCAGCAATCCAATTGGGAAAAACGACATTGGCGTGGGAACTTTCAATGTTGAAAATAATGGAAAAATTGATCCCAACTTTACACTCGCCAATACCTTAAAAATTGACCCTAATTTTATCCCAGCAATGCATATTCAACTGGTTAAGGGAAGAAATTTCGACAGTACCATGCCAACAGATAGCGCCTCTGTCATTATAAACGCAGCATTTGCAAAAAAACAAGGCTGGACAAACGCGATAGGCAAAAGGATCGAATTTGGAAGAGACACAACTGGAAAATCTATCCTGAAATCTGTTATCGGGGTCGTCAGCGACTTTCATATTTATTCGCTTCAGCACAAAATAGAGCCTCTTATCCTAGAACTTCCAGCTAATAAAATGGAAATGGATAATATTTATATTCGCATGAAATCGACAAATGTAGACCATACAATTTCGCATATAAACAAAGTTTACAGTAAATATGTCCCCGATTATCCTTTAGAATACACATTTTTAGATAAAACCTTTGAACAGCAATACAATTCGGAAATAAAACAGGGTCAAATTCTCTTAATTTTTGCCTTATTGTCTATCGTTATTGCCTGTTTAGGGCTATTTGGTGTAATCACATTCGCTATCCAATTGCGAATAAAAGAAATCGGTATACGCAAAACATTAGGTGCAACACTCAGCAACCTGGTTTATCTACTGTGCTCTGATATGGTTAAACTGGTCGGTATAGCCCTGTTAATTGCACTGCCGATCGGATGGTTATTGATGAATCAGTGGCTGCAAGAGTTCGCTTATCGCATTTCGGTCAGCTGGTGGATACTTGTAGGTGCCGGGATCATCGCACTGGTAATTGCCATTCTAACCCTATGTACCAGAGCAATAGCCGCTGCAAAAGCTAATCCGGTCGACAGTTTAAAAGTGGAGTAAGAATTTGTATCCACTATACTTTCGCGTAATTATGATTGTTATTGATAAAATTCCTTGCGTACAAATTCGTTTTTATTGAGCTTATTTAGCGCTCTTATCAAATAATAGCGGTGTAGAAAACCTGTTAAGACGACAATCTTTTTACCTGGATATATTCGAGCTATCTCATAGATGTTGGATGCCATTGTTTGATTTCTTAAATCCCAGAAGTCTGACATTAATCTGAATCCATCTTTATAACTGATCTTGTCTCCATCGGGTTTTGTGACAAACCTTTCTGAAAACTCAGACCTTGCATCTGTAATTTTCAGTAATTCTTGATATTGATAATATTGTCTTTTTTCAGCAATGCTATCCGTAGTATGATTATTGAAATTTTCGGGAGATAACGTGGCAATTTTTATTAAATCTCCCGTGATACGTTGAAATTCTTGGTAAATATTGGCTTGCCCGCCGGTCAATTTTTGAGCACGGTACAAACTGTCGATCAATTTAACGGTTAAGTTATCAGTAGGTACCATGCCTTTTTCTTTACGGTATTTGTTTCTTCCTTCAAAATCAAATGGAAATCTCAGGGTTTGTGGATTCTTCATCAAATAAAGATTGCTTGCTTTTATTTCATTTCCCTCGGGGCTATACTGAGCAGTTTCATATTCCTTCATCCCTTCACGGTCTACTTCATGAAGAATAATATCAGGCTTAATATGGTTAAGAATTCCAACCAAAATTTGAGCATTATAATTTGGAACACTATCGTGAATATTTCCGATTACATATAGGACTGTTTTACTTTTTTGTCCAAACACATGTGTAAAGATTAGAAATAACAAGACAAATACGGTTGAATGTTTCATAACGTACGGTTTACTTTTTATGATTTTTTAATATTTTAGCGCTAGGGTATTAATAGTATTCTCTAATATAAAAAAAACACAGCAATCTCTTTCTCAATCACGCCATTCTACTACCCGTATTGCTGTCGCGGGAGCATCAGCGAGTCCCTCAGCATCCTTTTGCACTGTAGACTGCAAAAATAAAGCAACTTTACGTTTCTTTTGCCACAACTGGGTATCATATGTAGGTTCCCAAGCCCCTACCGACTGCTCACAAAGATCAACAATGTCATTTGCCTCTTGATGCATGCCATTCAACCTCAGTATCGAAGGTCGGTAACCGCGCTCTTGATCCCGAAAGACCAGCGTCAACATTATTTTATTATCTTTTCCGCGAACCAACACCTGGGGCCTGGCGATTGGAATATCCTTTGTTCCACCACCACTCAAACTAAAAGGTGTTTTTCTAAAATCAAAAGACCGGATCTTCCATTCCCCCTCTTGTAAATAGATTACCTTATATTGCGGGATCTGTGTTCCTGCATCACGCCAGTAACTAGCGATAAAAGGATTCCCTTTTTCATCCGCAGCGATAGAGGTTTGATTAATCAATTCGTGCTGCTGGGGTATATGGGCCGCATACTCGACCGTAGATTCTCTCATGGGCAAATCGTACCGCATTCCATTACTCTTTTGCCAGGTTAATCCGCCATCTTTTGAACATGCATAAGCCATATCATGATTGCTTTCCACGTTGGGACTCTCCCGCCAGACCCAAGAAAGATGTATCGTCCCCCGACGATCCACATAACTTTGCCAATAGGCATTTCTCTGTTCCTCGCCATCAATCAGATTGCTATGCATCCGCTCCCATTTTTGCTGCTTACTATCGTACTTATTGACCACAAGATTACCGTGGCCGGATCCGCCGTCACGATATAAAAACAATAACTCGCCACTGGGTAACTTTAAGAATTCGGGGTAGGTTACCTTTGATTCATTTTTTCCTAGCATGGCTTGCTCATAACCCAGCACAAGACTATTGGGGTGAAGGGTACGTGCGTATCTCAACTTGCTGTCATGCTGATCCCAACAAACGTGGAGATATCCAGCCTTATCCACCATAATACTAATCACATTATGAGCATCCTTCACATGCCCGGTATAGCCGGTACGTCGCAACTTCCATACCTTGCCAGAAAGTAATCGCTGGCCTAAAACTACATATCCAGCTTCATCATAATAAGCGATATATTGGTATTTACCATTGCTGGTTAATGAATTTTTACGAAATACGGTTGTGTTGACTGTGTTCTTTGCCCAGCCATTTCCGACAAGCGTATTCTTAATTTTCTGCCCTTGTGCATTGTAAATAAACAAGAGACACGCGCAAGTGAGCATCCCCACTCTTACTAGTTGATTTAGATATTGTTTCATTGAATTTTTTATACACTTGTTGAGCCCACCAGATCCTTTTGAAAGGAGACTTATTCCCGGAATTTGGGGTTATTGAATGGCTTTACCCTGATCTTTATGCCAGTCCTGTCCTGACCAGATACGCCGTGCACTCCAGTCGCTCGCTTCACTTGTCCAAAAAGAATCTCTGTCGGGTAATCCCAAAGGCAAAAAAATTACTGAACATAAATAGGGGCTCCCCTGATTATTGTATGGATCACCCAAGCCCGGCTGATTACCATACATACCCAGCGTCAACCAGCCATTTTCATACGTATTTGGGTTTTCGGTCGATTTTTTCAATACCGCAGACAGGGCAGCCTTCACCTGTCCTTCGCTAAGTTCCCCAGGGAGTCGTCTCTTGAACGCCATATCTGCAAGATGATGGAAAGCTGCCGCGCGATAGATTACGGACCTTCCTGTCGGAGGAAAACTACCGTCGGCATTGATCAACCGCTCCTGAATAATGGCATAGCGCTCATTTCGGAGCTTGATTTTTGCAAACATCCCATCATAGTTTTTAGTTTTCAACTGTATGAAATCCATAATTCCGGCCAAGAAGGGATGGATAACATAACTATTATAGTAATCAAACGCATAATGCGGACCATCCATATACATTCCATCTCCAACATACCACTGTTCCAATTGCTGCAGCGCATAATCAACGCGCATCACATCCCAATCATCCGAATATTTCGCTAAAAAAACTTCATTCATTGCTGAAAAGAGTAACCAATTTGAATAAGCCGGCCGAAATTGGCGCGTAATTTTTATAGATGCTACCAAATTCTTTTTTGTCTGATTGTCGATATGATCCCACAACCAAGGACTACGCATAAATCCCAAAGCGATAAACGAGGCATCAACAAGCTGTTGGCCACCGAGATCAAAACGCATAAAATCACGCGCATTGCTGTCCAAAGCATTTTTAAGTGCTTGAACAGTCCATGCTCTATATTGATCGCGTAACTTTATCTCTTCAGCCGAACCGCCATCCAAGGAAAGCCAGGGTGCTATGCCTGACAATACCCTTCCCAAGACTTCAACATATTGTACTTTGATGCGCTGTTCCTTATTATCCACGTGTATAGAAGTCATTTGTGGCATAGTTAACCGCAGGCTATCATGGGCCAGACTGCGGAGAACGGGACGCAGCATATGATCCATTTCTTTAAGCCAAAAAGCTCTATCCGTCTCTTTTGTTGATGCAGGTTTCTTCTTCACGCCCTGTCCAAAGACAGTATGGCCTATCAGAAGAATAACAAAGAACAATAAAATCTTATTTTTCATTTTCAAATCCAATCTATTTTTGAGCTAAATAACGATACATTTCCGAGCCGGCTAATAAAAACGCACCTACACCAAAAGGAGCTGTAGAGTTGGTATCCACCACCTGTCCGGGGATAGCTTTTTCACCAATAGGTTGTACATACCCAATTCTGCCATCGGGTTGTAAAGCGATCTCACTAAGATATTTCCAGCCTTTAACCGCAGCATCTTTAAATTTAAAATCGCTTAGCAAGCCATTATTTATTCCCCAGAGCAACCCATAAGTAAAAAAAGCCGTTCCGCTTGTTTCCCTGCCGGGAGCATGCTCGGGATCTAACATGCTTCGAGTCCAGAATCCCTCCTGCTGTTGGCAATTAATGATAGCGGCCGCCATATCCTTAAAGCGCTCCTGATAGTAGGTATAATGTTTATCCTCCTGAGGTAGATCTTGAAGAACCTTTGCAAATGCAGCGAACACCCAGCCATCGCCACGAGCCCAAAAATCCTTTTTGCCATGTAAACTCTGGTGTTTGGGGAAGACATATTTTGCATCGCGGTAATACAATTTCTCTTCCCGATCAAACATGATACTATCGGCATATTGTAAATAAGCATACATCTTATCCAGATAAAGTGAATTGCCTGTCAATTTGTACATTTTAGCCATCACGGGCATCACCATATACAAACCATCGGCCCACCACCAATAGTCCTGTTTATTGGAGTGGATCTGATATTCCATCACTTCCTGAGCACGTGCAATCTTTTCAGGGCTTGGCGATAAATGATAGAGATCGATATAGGTTTGAAAACAAATTTGCCAGTCACCAAAAAGAACGTGTTCGTCTGTTTCCCCATAGTTGTATTTCCAAAGTTGCGTATTGGTAGACTTGGCACCTTTCCAATCATTGTATCTGGCCCAATCCTCAGCATATTTTAAGTCGCCCGCTGATTTTGAAATCTTATAGAATTCCATATTTCCGGTATGATAAGCTGCCTGATCCCAAAAAGCCCAAACCTCGGGCTTATGATGAGACTGCCAGTATTGATTTGCCTTACTTAGCTGAGCAAGTACGGTTTCTTTGTTCAGTTGCTGTCCAAATGAAAAATGTCCTACAAACAATAGACATAAGATTAAATTGATCCGCATATATTTAGATGTATAGTATTTTTTGATAAACGAGCACAAAAGCTACTTTAAATTGGTTTGTACACTATTTAATGGATACACTCATTACTTTCTTCTCGATTTTTTTTGCTTTATAAAGCAACAATGTTAGCTGTAATACAGGCCCTTTTATATAAACGTACAATATACACTTATTTTAAAAAACAATCGTATCTTTAGCCATACAATCTTCAATTTGACTGTTTTCAATTGCAAATAGTCGTTTTCAAGATAATAACCTATGATAAGGATAAATCGATAATTTTACCTGATATCGGAAATACCATACGAACAAAACTGCTAACATGCCTAGTTTCAACAGACTCCCATATTCTCGTCAGGCCTTAATCCTGGTATTCGTTCTCATCCTTGTTCACTCAAGTATGCTGAGCCTAGCACAATTTCCCAAGGAGATGAATAGAGGTTTATCCAATAGTTCGGTGAAATCCATATTTCAGGATAGTCAGGGCTTTATGTGGTTCGGTACCTTCGACGGGCTTAACAGATTCGACGGTTACGATATAAAAACCTATAGAAACCAGCTAAATAACGAAAATAGCATTCCGCATAATTATATCTATTGTATAGCAGAAGACCACAATAAAAAATTGTGGATAGGAACCGGTCAAGGGATTGGAACCTACGACCGAAATTTTGATACCTTCTCCCGTTTAAATTATAGAGACCAAAAATCGAAACGGTTATATCATCTCAACGCTGACACAAAATCCATTCAAATCGATAGTGACAATAATATTTATATAGGCACAAACGGCTGGGGGCTATTTTACAAAAGTCATAAAGAAGCATATGCCATGCAAATCGCTTTTAAAGATTATAAATCGAACCTATCCAGCTTATACTACCATGTATCCGCCACACATATTGATGCGGCAGGCGGGGTATGGGTTTTTATAGAGGGAAGCGGATTATATGCTTTCGATAAAAAAACACAGCAGTTGCATCTTGTATCAAAGGTTATTACCAGTGCAACCTCTATGGTTAGTACAAACAGCGGTGAACTCTTTATTGGTAATTACGAAGGATTATTTGTTTGGAAAATCAAAGACGGCATGCTTTCGACATTGTATCCGCAGGAGCTTAAATCGAGTCAGATCAATATGCTGACGTTGGAAGGACAAAACAAACTTTGGATAGCCACCCAAAACAATGGCATTTTTATACTTAACCTATCTCATGGAAATGCAGAAAACAAAAGTAATCTACAGCCCGTTCAATTTTCACTGAATAGCAAGACCATTTATACGGTTTACATAGACTCCCAGCGTAAAATATGGATCGGCACCGGAAAGGGCGGCATTGAGACGATTGATAACAATGGCTATAAATTTAATTATTTACAGCAGAAACATTATGCGGGATTTAACTTGGCGCACAAATTTGTCCGTTCTTTTGTTGAATATGATAACAAGATCTGGATTGGTACCGAAGGCAATGGTCTTTATGCATGGGATAACAAGACCAATCAGGTTCAGTCATTTCAAAAAGGGCCACAGCAATTGCCAGACAATACGGTAAACCATCTTTTGACTGGAACTAATGGAGAATTGTGGATCGCAACCGAAATGGGCATTGCGCGTTACATAAAGGGCTCGGGTTTTAAATATTATGTTTGTAGAACGCCAACTGGGGTTCTAAATAACAGTATACAGTTACTTTTTAAGGATCAGGATGAAAAGATCTGGGCAGCGACATTTTCCGAGGGAAGAGTATATACATATAATCCGACAAGCGACCAATTTGAAGTATTCAGCGAAGACATCTATGATATCAATTGTATGACTGATGATCAGAAAGGTAATATCTGGATGGGGAATTACAATGAGATTATACAGCTAAACAAGCAGACGAAAAAAATCTCCAGATATTTAATCGGAAAACCTGTTCGTGCCATTCAGCTCGGAAAAAATAACAGACTTTGGCTGGGAACAGAAGGAAAGGGGCTCTTGGCATTTGATATCAGTTTAAAAAAGATTGTCGAAAATTATTCCACAAATGAAGGATTGAGCAACAATGCCGTACTTAATATTTTGGAAGATAAAACTGGAAAATTGTGGTTAAGCACCTTTAATGGGCTTTCGAAGTTCGATCCTTCCACTAAAAAATTTGTACGGTACGAGGAAACTGACGGACTTCAAAGCAACGAATTTTCCTATGGGGCAGCTCTTAAGCTCAAAGACGGCCATCTTCTTTTCGGAGGGAACAACGGTTTTAACATCTTTGACGCCGATAGCATTAAACTGAAAATTTATGAACCTGCCTTAGCTATCACAAGCCTTAAAATTAACAATAAAAAGATTGCCGACCTGAGCGACCGGGTCGATATTGGAAAAGATCATAGCATTCATAAATTGACGCTCCCCTACAATCAATCCACTTTTTCGCTGGAGTTTGCAGCCCTGGAGTTTGATTCCCCACAAAAGATAAAATACAGGTATCTATTGGAAGGATTGGACAAAGGATGGAACGATGCAGGGTCTACCCGATCAATAAATTACAACGGTCTGCATGAAGGCACTTATATCCTTCATATTCAATCGACCGACTCGGAAGGCAACTGGACGAATAAACAGATTAAACTCGAGATTCAAATTCTTCCGCCTTGGTATAGAAGCTGGTGGGCCTACCTGCTTTACACGCTGGCTATTGCCTATATAGGACTATGGTATCTGCGCTATCGGAAAAGGCAAATCGCTTTAAATTACGAGATACAGCTTTCAAAATTTACCATTCAGAAAGAAAGAGAGCTCAATGAGAAGAGGCATGCATTTTTCACAAATATATCGCATGAATTTAGAACACCACTGACCTTAATTATTAATCCGATTAAAGATCTGCTAAAGACCAAAAACGAGTCCAAGGACAGCGCTTCCCTTCAGATTGTGCATAGAAATGCCAAAAGACTGTTGAGCTTGGTGGATCAGCTGCTTGTATTTAGAAAAACAGAGGACGGTGCCGAACAGCTCAAAATCAGTATTTTTGACTGCCAAAGCTTTATGAAAGAAATATTTCTATATTTCGCTGCTCAGGCAAAATTGCAAAATATAGATTACCAGTTTCTGGAAAATTCCGATCCGATTTATGTCAATGCTGACAAAGAAAAAATTGAGATCATCTTATGCAATCTCATATCAAATGCCTTTAAATTTACGCCTTCCAATGGTGCTATCCATATTGCCTTATCGCAACAAAGTCGGGAATTAAGCATTCAGATCAAAGATTCGGGAAAAGGTATCCCCGAACATCTTGGCGATAGGATATTTGACAAATATTTTTCGGATCCACTCAATGGTCCCAAAAAACAAACAGGATTCGGGATTGGGATGTACCTTGTCAAAACTTTTGTTGAAATGCACGCCGGAACAATAAGTTACACGAGTTCAGCAACAGCGGGAACAACATTCGACCTCGTTTTGCCTATCTTAGCAAAACAAACCCCAGCCGAAGAACCTTTGGCAGATGTAGCGCTTTACAACGAGTCGGGAATTCAAATGCTATACGATTCGCAAGTGGCGACGGAAACCGTTCCCTTATTCCCGACAGCGATATCAAGCAAAAAATTCAGTGTCTTATTGGTCGACGACGACGATGCTATCCGCAGCTACCTTACCGACATTTTTAAGGTAGAATACTCGGTCTATAATGCCCATAATGGTGTTCAGGCACTCGATATGATCAAGCAAAAACAACCTGATCTGGTAATAAGTGATATTATCATGGAAGGGATGGATGGATTGTCACTTTGCAAAGCCGTAAAATCTAATGCTGCACTCAACCATATTCAAATCATCCTACTTACCTCAAGTACCTCTGACAGCACTAAATTGGCCGGAATTCAATATGGTGCCGATGATTATATCCATAAGCCATTTGATTCGGAAATATTGTTGCTCCGGGTCAAAACATTACTACAGAACAAGAAGAACCTTCAGGACTTTTTCTTTAAAGCGATTACGCTACAGTCCAATGAGCTAAAGATACCGATCACAGACAAGCTATTGATAGAACGGTGCATTGAGATTATTGAAGAGAACCTGTTGGAAGAACTGACTGTAATAAGTCTTGCCGAAAAAACAGGCATGAGTCATTCTTCACTCTATAAAAAAATTAAAACTATTTCAGGCAAATCGATCAATGAATTTATCAGGTCGGTACGACTAAAAAAAGCAGCCGAAATGCTCATATTGACGGATTCAAAAATTAATGAAGTAGCTAACTTAACAGGTTTCTACGACCAACGCTACTTTAGACAGCAGTTCAGCAAATTGTTTGGCCATACACCTTCCGACTATGTCAAAAAGTATCGAAAAGCGTTTCAGAATGAATTCCATGTCGATCGGCCTTAGTCTGAATTGCCGAAAAATAAAATAAGCCCTGTACAACAATTACGAACAGCTGTTGCTGTACAGGGCGTTATATTTATTCGACTGGTTTTATGATAAAGGAGAATGTATAATTTTTATAAGGCAATGTATATTCATTCAGCGGCCATGCTCCCCAACTATTGATTCCACCCACACCCATTTGTCTGAGGTCAATATTAAGTTGCGTTTGCTTTCTTTTAACAAGGTCAGCTGCATGACGTTGTTGTCGCTTGAGACCATCGTCCAAATCTTTGTCAAAGTAATGCAAAGCGCTCATACTAAATGTAGAATCAGACGTAAAGAACAATCCCCGACCTTGTTTATTTTTTATTTCCATCCATCTGATATCGGTCTTATTGCCGGTCTCCTGTGGCATTACATAGGGGAAATACTGTTGATCAACGGTCTGTTTATAAATTCCGACATGTGATGCAAAATTACGATCGATGTAGTTCTCCTCTGGTCCCCTACCGTAGTAATTAATCGCCTCAAAGCCAGATGGCATAATCCATTGCATACCGAAACGTGGCAGAACTGCAACCTTTTTTGTGGTGTCGGCAAGGAATGACTGAGAAACACGCATTTCACCTAATTGATTAATGCAGTATTTCATTTCTAGTTGCCCATATACCTGAGGCATCTGGTAGGTCGCATATACATAGGCCAGGCTATCGATTAATTCGGATCTAATTTCAAGCAGTTCAATCGAATCCGCAACCAGTTTCCAAGGTTTCAGTTTTTCCGGCGTATTGGCACCGAAATCGTTATCATTCGGCGCACGCCAGAAATTAGTCTTAAATAGCGCATGTTCATCCAAAAAATCCTGTCCTTTATAATGATATTTCGCCAACCATCCTGATTTAAGGTCAAACTCCATCAGTAGCTGTTTTGCCGTGACAATCAGATTTCCATCTTTTCGCGCTGTCTTGATTTTGCCCTGTGCCAAAATAGCTGTTTTAGGCTGAAAAGAGCCCCCCAGAGGTAACTGTTCAGTTGCAATAAGATGCCCCATAGGAAGTAAAGCCTCGGCTTTTTTCAATCGATAAGTCAGATTCAGAAATTTTTCCCCCGGAATATCTGCTTTATAAGGAATCGATAGTACAGCAGATTGTTGAGGCAACACATTCAAATGCTTGATTAAACCAGATTGCGTTTTTTTTCCGTCAACAATAAGCTCCCATTGAAGTTCAACATTTTCAAGTCCAGTAAAAAAACGTTCATTGTAAACCTGTATCTTTTTCTCGTTCAATAGGCTACTATGGATATCTTGATATACTTTTTTCATTTCCCAAGCATGTGGATAGGGTGTTCTATTGGCATAAAAAATTCCTTTGGAAGCATAATTCCAGTCCGTTATGGCTTCTTTAGGTTCATAATCTCCGCCATAGGTATATACCGTATCGCCTTTAGCATTGGTTTTAACAAAACATTGGTCCACAAAATCCCAGATATATCCGCCTTGAAATATTCCTTTGTTTGCCCGAATGATGTCCCAATAATCCTTAAAGTTTCCCAATGAATTCCCCATGGCATGTGCATACTCACATTGAATAAAGGGTCTTTGAGGCTTTGGGTTACGCGCTGCATAATTTTTCATTGCGGATGGACTTGCATACATAGGTACAATCAGATCCGTATTCCAGTCAAATCTTAATTCCCCATAATTATTCACTGCCCTTTCGTATTGTACAGGGCGACTTTTATCGAGCTCTTTCATCCGGAGGTAGGCCCGATAGAAATTGTAGCCATTTCCGGCTTCGTTGCCCATACTCCAAATAATTACGCTAGGATGATTCCGATCGCGCTGAATAAGGCGTTCAACACGAGCAACATGTGCTTTCTCCCAGGTCGGCCTATTGGCCATCGTATAGGACAGGTCATAACCCATGCCATGTGATTCGATATTAGCCTCATCAATTACATACAATCCATATTGGTCACAGAGCTGCAACCAATATTCGGCATTGGGATAGTGGCTGGTACGAACAGCATTGATATTAAATTTTTTCATGAGCTGTATATCGCGCAACATACTTTCTTTCGAGATCACATGACCAGTAACGGGATCTGTTTCGTGCCTGTTTATTCCCTTGACAAGTATAGGCTGTCCATTAACGAGCAACAGACCTTCTTTGATCTCAACCCTACGGAAGCCCACTTGCTGGGGAACGATCTCGCTGAGTTTGCCCTTAGGGTCTGTAAGTTTAACAGTCACCTGGTATAAATTTGGCATTTCGGCCGACCATAGTTCAGGATGGTCTATGGTCTGTTCAATATCCACTTCCTGTCCGTCGACTTTAACAGTTGCAATTGACACAAGCCGACCGTTTCTATGAAGTGTAACCTCTGCCATTAGATCCCCATGACTGGCCTGGTTAAAGATCAGCTTAGTATTTAACTGTCCTTTATCAAAGGCATCATTGAGGGTCGGCGACAATTGAATATCACGTAGATGCACTGGTTGCCGAACCAGCAGATAACAATCTCGCGTAATTCCACTAAGGCGCCACATATCCTGATCCTCCAAATAATTTGCGACTCCCCATCGCATGACACGCATTGTAATTAGATTTTTTCCTTTTCTCAAATATGCTGTTATGTCAAACTCGGATGGTAATTTGCTATCCTCCCCATACCCGACATATTGGCCGTTTACCCAAACAGATAGATTCGATTTGGCTGCCCCAATATGGAGAATTACGGGCTTTCCCTGCCAATCCTCGGGAATAACTACCTCACGGCGATACACAGCCGTAGGGTTGAAATCCATCGGCACAATTGGTGGATTTGGTTTCCCGATTAAATAGGTAAATTCAAAACCGGAGGTAGTATACATCGGGAAACCGTATCCATTGAGTTCCCAGTTTGCAGGCACCTGAAAATTATCCCAATGACGATCGTCATAAGTTAATGATTCAAAGTTAGCAGGTAGTTTTGAAGGGCTATTTACCCATTTAAATTTCCAGGAACCATTCAAACTTAAATACGCAGAGGATTCACGCCAATCGCTGTTGATGATCTGAGACGTATGCGGAAAGGTCACAAAATCTGTATGCATGGGCAGCCGATTTTCTTCGGTAATCGTTTCATCTAACCAAGGGATCCCTTTTCGGACAACAGTATCTTGCTGTTGCATTTTATTCCGCTCATAAGTCAAGGTAATACTGGATTGCGGATACCCCAAAGTGAAGACACAGCTATAGAGTAGAATAAGCACTAATTTATTCAGAGATTGCATTTTTTATTATTTATCGATTAATAAATCATTTCAAAAAAGATTGATTTGTTTAACTGAATCTAGGTTAAATACAGCTATATGATCGAACTAATGAAATACACTTAAATCCCACTGATCCTTCCAATTTATCTGTACTTTTTCATTCTGGAGATCAACCGGTAGCCAGATATATCTGCTATCCATAAGATCTTTGGGATTCCAGCGGTCGGCCATAAAGATAAAGGAATCCTTTTTTCCTGCGACAGGAAGGATAAATGTCGATTGGCCACCATAAGTCAAAGCCGAATTCGGTCCTTGCATTGGATCACCAAGGGATTTCCAAGGGCCAAAAAGATTTGTAGCAACATGGAGTTCTGCACGATTTGGATCCCAGCCAGTACATCCACTGGTGATCAGATAATACTTATCTTTGTACTTGAATAAAGCCGGGGCTTCCCTATGATTCCGGAAGAGTAAGGAATCTTTCGCTGTCACATGCAGGTAATCATCGGTTAATTGAACCAGGCGTAAGGCATAGTTTTCGTCCGATGAATAGATTTGGTAAGCCTTACCATCAGTGTCTACAAATAAACCCATATCGCGTGACATATTGTTATTTGGCCGGAAGCTATGGACAAACTGAAACGGCCCAAGCGGAGAGTCACTGGTAGCAACGGCGGCCCTGGCTGCTGCATAGCCTTGCCCTTTCAACTCAAGATGGAACCACATCACATATTTCTTCAGCTGTTCTTGATAGATAACCTTTGGCCGCTCCATAATACAGCCCCAAGCAATATCGCTTGTAGAATCTGTGCTAGGTGTGAGAGCCAATCCTTCAAACTTCCAGTTATACAAATCATTGGATGAGTACACATTGACTCCCTGGGACGTAGTTCCGCCACGTTTCTCACCATACCAATAATATTTCCCATTTTGATGAAGTACGCCACCGCCATGCGCATTGATCACATGACCGGATTGGTCTTTCCATATTTCCCCTGGCGTAAAACTATGCATCTCAGCATGTTCCTTTTTTTGATAAACCCGGACATAATCAATTTCATATTTTGCAGGAAGTAATTTATCAGCTATCGTGCCGCCATTTATTCCGCCGAGGGCCAAATTTAACAGGAGATAATGCGGTTGGGTAAACGGATTGAATCCTGTACCATCCCGATTGACCAATTGATCCATAGGAACGTGAAGCATTTCTATATCGTCCACATAAAGCGTAATAGCGTCTTCATTCCAAATCATTCGCCAAATATGGAACTGATCTGCCCACGCCTTTCCGCCAAGATCTTTGACGGCTTTCGTCTTACCAAACCAATGTGCTTTCCAGCGTTGGTCAGTACCGGTTGCGATATTAGCCAATATATTGCCACGGTAATATTCCATGATATCTATTTCACCATTGGATGGCCATTCTTTGGTGGTGCCTAATGTCCAGAATGCAGGCCAAAGGCCCTCACCAACTGGGATACGCGCCCGGATTTCAAAAATCCCGTATTTCCAGCTCTGCTTGCCCAAAGTATTTATCGAAGCCGAAGTATAGGTTATTTTTTTACGGCCGGCAATCCAATCATGACTGCCCTGAATAAAACCTGAATGATTACGTTGTTCTTTTTTTGCTTCAATAACCAACAGGCCATTACGACAGGAAGCGTTTTCTTTTTGATACCATTGCTCTTCCCGGTTACGTTTGAAACCTTCTTCGTAACTCCATTTAGCCGTGTCGGGTGCACCATTATAATCAAACTCATCCGACCATACCAATTTATACTGTGGTGGGATGGGCTCTTGACTATATGCGGCAAAACAACTTGACAGCAAACTAAGACAGACAGATAAAAGTTTTTTCATGATTTAGTTTAAGTTTCTTTGAGCTAACAGCTCTTGATGATCAGTAAACAAAAATATCCCCCTTTTTCTGCGTGATCAAGGGGGATATTGAGTCAAAAAGAGGGATATATTCGTATTTGTGTAATAATGAGATGACACATATCTATTTTCATATTTTCTACAGTCCGGTTGGGGCAGTTCCACTGATAAGTGACCATCCTGGATTTTGATAAATAACAGAGTTTTCTGCTGTTCCGTCATCCGAAGCCAACTGGAAATGCTCTGTGGCAATGGGTGCGAGGTAATGCGCCATGGCAAATTTTACACCGGTATAAGACAGGGCATTGCTTCGGATCTCCAATGGTCTGAGGTATTCACTCCGTGCGGGATCTGAAACGACAGATTTGTCATTGGTAGCACCATAAATCAATTGTTCGGGTGTATACCAATCTTTCATCGGTCCCCAAAGTTTAAAACCTTCAAAATGGTCTGCTGTTGTAATCAGTTGATCCATAGCCCGCCAACGCTTAAGATCCATCCAACGTAGACCTTCAGCCATAAGCTCACTTCTGCGTTCGCGACGTATATTGTACAATGTTGGTGATATAAACTGTCCTGCAGAATACGCGCCCCAATCTTTCTTTTCTTTATCCATTTGCGTTGCCGCAATGGTCGCATTGAAATCAGGATCGACTTTAGCCCGTGTACGCAGTGCGCGCCAATAGGCCTGTGCCTTCGTATCTAAATTTTGATTCTTTTCATAACAAGCCTCCATATAATTGAGGTAGGCCTCGGTGGCTCGGAAGGTAATGCTACCCGTAAATCCCTGACCGTTGAGCGTTTGTAAACCGTCGTATGAAATGCCTTTACGAATTGTATAACCTGTTGTGTAACGTCGTTCCCAATCGGTATCGTATACAGTCGGAGTGGGCTCTATGAGCGTGTAGTGAGTACCCTGTCCAATATTGACCAATACATTCTTTTGGCCAGGTTCTTTTAAAAACAATTGTAAACGGCCATCGCGATTCTTCCGAACATCTGCTATGTAATTATCACCAGCATAACCGCTGCCCGAAGCGTAAATAGGCAGTCCATTGGACATCAGAAAGCTTTCGACAAGGCCGCGTGTCAAACCAACCGCATAATTTCCGCGTTGTGCATACACAGGCACATTATGTGTCACCAGGCTTTGATTATATTGACGCCACAGCAATACTTCACCATAACTCGACATATCTACTGCGCCAAACATGCTGAAGTAAGGATTCTCGTTGTTGGCAGATTCTATAATTCCGGTATTATTTTCCAGTTGAATATTGTCAGCAACAGCAGAAGCTGATTCCATGGCCTGCGTTAAAAAGTAGTCGATCTCTCCGGTAATACTTCCAGTCGGGAATGCATAATTGCTATTGTATGATTTTGCAGCACCCGGCCAGTTTGGTCCTTTAGGGACGAATGCGGTTCCGCTGAAGTATTTGAGCCATGTACCCTCATACAAAGCCACTCGGGATTTGAACAGTTGCGCGACATTTTTTGAGATCCGCTGTTTCTTGCCGTCCGGCGAACTTTGGTTCAGCAAGGTAATAGCCGAATCCAAGTCAGAAAGAATAAAACGAGCCACTTCATTTCTTGGCGAACGCTTACTTGCTTCTACCAAAATATTCTTGTCCTTATCCGACATCACATTGCGAATAATTGGGAAATCACCTAAGGCCTGTAATTTCCCAAAGTAAACGTAGGCCCGTAAAAAATAGGCTTCACCGATATAATGTGCAATGTTACTTGAATTTCCGAGAATACGATTTTCTTTCCATTTGGGAACCACCGTATTTATAAAATAATTCATCTGATAAATACTTGAAAAATCCCAGTCGCCGCCATTCGATCCTACGCGCCATTGGCCTGGAATAAACTTGTTATCGAGTGTTGGAATAGCCATATTGTCTGTATTTCCGTCTATGCCGAAAGTGCCAAATGACCAGTTGCCGTGTGAAGGAAATAGGCCCGCATATTGATTTACGGTATAAGCAGCTAGTTGTGACTCCTCATCCAGATAAGCTTCAGGTATAATGGACGAAGGGGGTGCAATATCCAAATATTTATTGCAGGAAGCTAGACCTACCAAAGCGACAAGGCCTAATTGCATCAATCTAAAAATAGTATTATTGAATTTCATAATGAATCGACTTAAAATGTAACACTTAAACCTGCAGACCAGACTTTAGTCAATGGATAAACGGTTCCGTTGCTTCCGCCATCAATAGTTTCGGGATCAAACATTCCCGCTACACTTGAGCCGGTCCAGATATTTTCTCCGGAAACGTATACACGCAAGCGCTCCACACCGAAACGTTTTGTTGTTTCTTTCGGCAAGGTATAGCCCAGCTGAATATTTTTTATGCGGATATAGGCTGCGTTCTGCAAAAAGCGCGTCTGCGTCTGCTGGTTTTTAGCAGTACCAAAAACAGGACGTGCGTAATATGCTTCAAGATTTTCACCCAGGGGATTATCTGCAGTACGGAAATAATCAAGATGATCGACCAAGCCCGTTGACCACCATTTTGAAGTTGCGCCCCAAAAATAGTAGCCCCCTTGCCAATAATCGCGTTTCATGACACCTTGCATGAAAATGCTAAAGTCAAAATTTTTGTAGTCCGCATTCAGATTCAATCCAAAGGAGTAACGCGGTGTGCTGTTTCCAATCACACGACGATCACCTGGATCGGCCTCTGTATTGCTGCCACCATCTATTTTTCCGTCTCCATTAAGATCAGCATACATGATATCTCCTGCCCCCCATTGTGTTCCTAATGCATTTTGTCCACCATTGGGCAAGCTCGCCAAATGCTGGCTCATTTGCTCTTCTGTCTTGGCAATACCAAGGGTTTGATACCCCCATATTTCACCCAGCTTTTGACCTTCACGATAGTTTGATAATGACCCTATTGCGTTAGGATAGCGTGTTACTGTTGTGGTATAATCAGACAAGAGGAACTTTGCTCCATATGCAAAACCACTGGCAGTACGGTCATTCCAGCCCAGGGTAGCCTCAAATCCTCTTGTTTTTAAGTCGGTGTTGTTTGTTTGAGGAACTGTCGTCCCTAATGTATTAGGTAACTGTGGAGCTGGGCCGACCATATTAAATGTTTTCCGTTCGAAGACCTCAAAAGACCCAGAAAGGCGGCTATTTAAAAAGGCGAAATCGACGCCTAAGTTCTTCGTATTGATAGATTCCCAGGTCAATAAAGCACTTACGAGGCCTGGAGCCGATGCAGAATTTGGTCGCGCATTATTGATCAGCCAAGCACCATTGGCTGTCCCCGTTGGTTGCGTAACATAAGTCGGATACCAGACATCGGTATTTTGATTGCCTAGCTCTCCGTAGGAAGCTCTTAATTTCAGCATATTAATAAATGGTGCCGACTCTACAAGGAAGTTTTCTTTGGCGATGTTCCATCCCGCAGAAACTGAAGGAAACCAGCCCCAGCGGCTATCGCTACGGAAACGTGATGAACCGTCATAACGCAGATTAGCTTCCAATAGATATTTTTCAGCATAATTGTAATTCAATCGGCCGAAGAAACCCGCTGTTGCCCATTTTTGATATTCGCCAGATACAGAAGGTACTACTGCTTTTCCATTGATATCTGTGCCGGAAGTCAGATTCAATACCGGTTGATCCGGGATAATGATTCCGTCACGTTGCACACCGAGATTGCGATAGGCCGTATGTTCAATCTGACCACCGACCATAACTTTAAAATGATGGTCGCCCCAGCTTTTATCGTAATCAGAAAAGATATTGATGTTATAATAGTTTTCCTTTAAACCAAATTCGTAGACGTTTGAAGAGTTTTTATACAAATAAGGATCACCATTCACGTCATGATTGTAAAGACGCTGCGAATCCCAGTGACGAAATTGAGTTGTGGTCCTATAGTTAAAATTACCGGTTGTACGCCATCCTTTAATTGGTTCAAGGATCAGCTGTAACTGTTGATAAATGTAATCCTTACTGGATTTATCCTGTCCGCCTTCTTTCATGGCAAGTGCAGGTGAAGGAGAACTGAACAAGTATCCATTCGGATCATAAAGTGGCAGCGTTGGCCAGCCCTGTCTTCCTAAATCATCGTAAAAACTATTGGTCAATGCTGCAGGACGGTCATAGTCTTCACGTACCAACCTAGCGTTGTAATTTACCTGAAAGATGTCAGATACTTTAGAATTGATTTTAGCCGCAACAGAGTAACGGTCGTAATGGTCTGTATTGAAGGCCATCAATCCTTGTTGCTTCATGAAATTGCCAGAAAGGTAATAGGTTGTTTTTTCGGTTCCGCCATTGAGACTTAGGTTGTGCTCCTGGGCAAAAGCCTGATCCCGGTACATGACGTCGAACCAATCGTTATTATCGTTACCATAGGCATATCCTTCAGCCCAATACAACTTATTATTCGGATCGACAATGGTCGAATTTTTCAGGCTTCCGTTTTGATAATCCAAGATGCGCTGTAGATGCTCCGCGGAGAAATGCGGTGAACCGCCTGCGTTGACTTCGGCCTGATTGAAATATTGAGCAAAAGTGTAAGAGTCCATCATCTTAGGCATCAATGTCGGTGCGTTCATACGAAAGCTATTATTATAATTTACCGAAGTACGTCCAGCCTTTCCAGATTTTGTGGTGACCAAAATAACCCCAAAAGCGGCTCTAGAACCATAAATTGAAGCAGCACCAGCATCTTTCAAGACAGAAACGCTTTCGATATCTTGTGGATTTAATGCCGCCAAAGATCCTTCAGAGCCATCAATTAGGACCAATGGTGCCGAAGAAGATGTGCCGATTGTACCTGTACCCCGGATATTAATAGATGGATTGGTTTCCATCGTTCCCGAGTTTTGGGAAATATTTAGGCCGGGGGCCAGTCCTTGCAGTGCCTGGATAGCATTTCTTACAGGTCTATTTTCCAGCTGCTTGGCATCTACCACCGCAACAGAACCGGTCAGGTTTGTTTTTTTCTGCGAGCCAAAACCAACGACCACCACTTCATCCAAAACATCTCCTTCGGAAGCATCAAGCTGCACGTTAAGCTCGTAGTTCCCTTGGCTGATCTGTTTTAGCTGACTGAATTCAAAGCGCTGTTTCGCATAGCCTAGAAAGGTAAATTCTAATGCCGTGACTGTTGCAGCACTGAGTGTATATTTCCCCTGTGTATCTGTTTGCGCCTGCATTGTGGAACCGATATTTTTAACGGTCACTCCAGCAAGTGGTCTGTTATTTTCGGTAACCTGGCCCCGTACAGTTATTGACTGTGCATAAGCCTGCTGTAAGCTTAAAAGTAAAAAGCAGATAGAACAAAGCCAGCGCTGCGTTAATACTATTTTCCTTTTCATAAGTAAAACTGTTTAGTGATTAAATAATATTTTGATGAAGAGTAACATGGCAATACGAGGTAGCAATATTGCGTTTCGTTAAGAATTCAAGGATCAAACAATCCACTTTTGATTGGTAAATTCATCATAATTAAACTTGGTTATTTAGCTGTTTTTGAGCTTTAGCCAACTTACTTTCCCCACACCTATTTTTTATATAATTTGGAGAGGGTATTCATCTAGTTAGGCAAACACTCTTGGTTATTTAACATCGTCAATACAATAAAATGTCGTATTGACACTTGCAATATTATCAAAAACGTTACAGAGGAAGGGGGGTATAATCTTCTCATTTTAAGGGGTAAATTCGTCAAATTAGGCTTTTTGACCTCATTAAAGGATATTCTGGTTTAGGCAGACAAAAAAAGCCACATCTCCGGATGTGGCTTCTGAACTAAATTTATAAACATGTTATTCACTAGGGATCAGCTTTTGGTATAACTGAGCTGGCCCGCAAATTATGAGCTTCTATTTATAGGAATTGATCGATTTGGATACTCTCCAGTCTTTACCTTCACGCACTAAAGTAACAAGATCGGTTTTGGTGAAATTTTCAAATTTCAAAGTAACCCTGGCCACCATATAATCTGTAGACTGTTCAACTACATCTGTGCTAACCGCGCAATCCAGGTGGATATTCTTTTGCTTTTTCAAGGATTTAACCACTTCATAGCGGCTATATGACTTTAAGGTGCCCGTTTGGACCTTTAGATTAAAATCTTCAGCAAACAATTGTTCTATTCCAGCCGACTCACCTTCAGTGATCACGGCGACATAGTGCTCTAGCGCAAAGTCTGCGGTTGATAGATTAACGCTGACCGGGTTTGATTTTGAACCCGGTCCTTCAGCTGCCATAGCAAATGTTGATACGGCCATTAAAGCTGCTAATGTGAATGTTTTTACGAGAGTTTTCATACTATCTTTTTTTGTGCTTTTTTACCTTGCTTATCTCTTGACTCAAAATTATCGCTCCAAATGCTTGTCGCCCACGAATTTTAGATCAATAACCAGCAGAAGTCGCTGAATGACTGAAATGAAAAAGTAAACTTCAAAATGCATAAAGAACATACTATCAATTTTAATAGCTCCGTGCCAAAGACCATACCAGTTGGCCCCAAGGTTCATTTATGCCTTTTAAAACCCATTATGGACGATCTAAGATTTTCTTCAAAAAACGAAATGTACGCATGCGAACAGTTCTTATCCGAATTGTTCACATACGTACAGCACATTAAAATGAAATAGAAGTTTAATTTTCTATACATTTTGAAGTGAATGACGATATACAGTAAAAAAGAAACGTACTTGTTTGCCTGATCAGAAAGATCAGGCATCAAATTTTTTCGGGGAGACAAACAGGCTAGTAACACGGTACAAGCTCGCGAGACATAGGTTTAACTGGTCATCTTCGAGGGAATATATCGGAATTACAAACTCATTCCCAAGGTAAACGCGACGCCTTTAGATTCCAGGTCCACATTTCCTGCCAGCTCCGATAAGTCTTCGGCAGCAAGCTTTGAAGACTTCAATGATCGATTGAGTTATATGACGCAGCTCATCATTACCCGTAAATTTAGCTCAAATCTATCGCTCGTTGTGGTCCCAACCTTTCTTCACTGGAGCTATACAGCTTATAACGATCAGAATACTGTATTTGCTCTTGGTATTGGCGAGCGGGCCAAGGTCAGCAATAGGATCGCATTAGTAGCAGACTATACATTACCCTTCCGAAAGTCGTCGAACAAAAAATACCGTGAAGATGTAAGCGGACAGCGTTATTATAATGCATTAGGTGTCGGTTTGGAAATGGTTACCGGAGGACATATCTTCCATCTCAATTTTACCAATGCAACCGCAATACAAGAATCTCAGTTTATTAGCGAAACAAATAGCTCCTGGCGTAAGGGACAATTCCGTTGGGGATTCAGCATTGCACGCCGTTTCAATTTTAACAAAAAATAAAAAAGCAATTGCTCCATCGTGTACTTGGAATCAAAATAATCTGTCCAACGTAATAAGAATTCAAAATACTTAAAAGCATCATCGGTTGATAGGTTCTTAAATCAAAAAAGCGGATAACAATGCTGTTATCCGCTTTTTTATCACACAATATTAAATCTACAAATCATTTAACCACTTATTTACCTCATCTTGTGTTTTACCGGTCTTCTTTTGAAGCTTACCTACCAATTCGTCTTCTTTGCCCTCGGCATATAATAGATCATCATCAGTAAGATCTGCATATTGTTGTTTTACCTTACCTTTGATTTCGTTCCAACGGCCTTTCCATGTTAATTCGCTCATAATTATTTTCCTTTCGTTATTTATCAATAGAACAGTTTCATACAGCTAATCGTTTAAAAAATAATGTTATAAAATGTTAATTTCACAACATTCACCTGGTAAACAGGCACTTTCTATTTTTTATATTATTATTTCCGGTTACAATTGGCCGTCCATACCTTGCTGTCTTTTGTATAACCAATTGTCAATTTACCGGCATCAATACGGATAACTCCTGTACCTGCCGAACCAATGTTGACCAAGACGTTATCCTTTTTTTCAAAATCTACGCCGTTGAGATTTGGAATGCCATTTCCAAAAGCGAAATTATAGGTATCGCCAACTTTTGTTACGGTAACTGTTCCTTCTGCAGCGGCAACATCATTGTCATTGTTATTCATATCATCATACGAGATAGTGCCTTCATATTTACCAACAAAAAGATCGTTGTCGGCCGGATCATCGTCTTTGCTACATGATGTAAAGCCTACCAATACCGTTAAAATAAGCATACCGAGTCCCAGTGTTTGAATTAATTTTTTCATACGTTGATGTGTTAATGTGAATATTATATTTTATTACAGCTGGGTAAAATTCAAACTTTATGCCAGTGCAAATGCAACCTTAGAAACACCCGTATCAAACACTTAAGAAGGGGTATAAATACCGAACTAGCGAATAAATACACAACGATCGTATGCAGATATCCGTTAAATACCCCATTTCTATTAATAAGTCATTATGATCTTTTGTATTTTTAAGACCATAACTGGTTTTTCCCTCCACATTGGAGTAATCTAACTCCAATCTAGTGGGAAAAACCTCCGGTATAATGCATGATTAGATCCCATATAAAAAAAACAGCCTTATTTATGAAATTATTTTCCGTCTTTCTATTTTTTATTGCCCTCCAGTCTTGCACCGTTCAGCGGATAGGAAAAAAAGAAAAAGGTTCTTTGTATATCAATACATCAATCCCCGCACATAGTTCCTTAGCCATCTCAACCGAAGATGCCAGTCCATTTTCCATTGAGACTAAAAAAAGCTCGACCGGTCGGCTAAAAATTTTGAATGAATCAGAGGAGATTGAGATGGAGAAGGACAAAACATACACACTGAATGTCAACCAGAAAGGGAACATCGTATTCCTAAATCAATCCGATCAAGGAACTAATATCCAATTGAGAGTCTATAACCATACATCGAAGATCATTCAGAAAACAAATCTCATCCACTAAGAAAGGAGACAAAATATTTTTAAAAAAACTTGGAGCAAAAGCGCATTATCGCTAAATTCATTTATTCCAAGCCTACACTATGGAAATCAATTATGCGCTTATCGTTCGAAGATTCGAGGAATATTTTGACCTATGGAGTTCCAAAGTATACCAATATGCAATCCATAAAACCAAATCTTCTTATCTAGCCGAAGAAACCGTACAGCGTGTATTTATCAAACTCTGGAAAAATATGAGTGACAAAAATATCGATGCCACCATAGAATCCCAGATTTTCTGTATCACCCGAACAGTGGTGATCGATCTGGTCAAGGCAGAGTATAACCGTAAGAAACTTTTGGATCACGATCAAACATTTGTCTTACGCCATAGCCCTCAGGATGATTTTTATGCCAAACAACTTACCTCCACACTCCATGAAATTGTCGATAAACTACCGGAGAAACGCAAGGAGATTTTTATGCTAAGCCGATTTTCTAATCTTTCGCATAAGGAAATTGCGGACAAGCTGGCCATATCAACGAAAACTGTGGAAAACCAATTGACACTAGCACTAAAAACCATTCGAAAGGCTTTACTGTTCGGTATGCTGATGCAAATTATTTTTTAATTTCTTTGGGGGGTACCTCATTTTCAATCGTAATCTTTATACATGAAGATTACAAAAACACTCATCGACAAATACCTAAGCGGTAAAGCCAGTGCGGAAGAAATTGCCGCAGTAGAAAATGCGCTGGCCAATAACGAGTTTTATTGGGAGGATTTTATGCCGGAAACGGAATGGCAAGCATATGAGATGGATTCGGATTTTAAAAACCAAAAGGAAATAAAAGGGCATATTTTCAAACAAATAGGGCAAAAAAATAAGGATCGTTTCAACTGGTTAAAATATGCGGCTATTATCTTCTTCATTGGAATCGGAGCTTGGCTGGGATTAAACCAGATCGATTCTTCTAAATATAACACCGCATATCGTAGCGCAAAGAAAGTCCAGCCCACACCACAAGAGCAACCAAGTAATTTATATTATATCAATTCAGGTAATACCATTCAACAAATTGCAGTTCCAGACGGTTCTACTATCGACCTATACCCCAATTCTGAAGTAAAATTCAGTTCAGATTTCACAACTATTAGCGCGCGGGAAATCCAATTAAAAGGTAAAGCCAAATTTACGGTAGCAAAGGATAAGACAAAGCCTTTTCGCGTTCATACGGCCGATTTGACAACAACCGCACTTGGCACTGTTTTCAGTGTGGAAGAAGGTGGTAGCGCGATTACGAAAATAAAACTCTATGAAGGCCGTATTGAAGTCAAAAGCAATCAGCATTCTGAAAATAAACAGGCCTTAAATCTACAGTTTCAACCCAACGAAGAAATCAGCATTGATAGCAAGCTACAACAGATCATTGCCGAAACCCGAGTCAATACTTCTCAATCCAGCAAAAGGGGATCTTACTTAAAAACTAGCGGACAACTGATCTTTAAAAACCTCCCATTGCAAGATGTACTTCACATCATCAGTCATAATTATGGCCTTAAACTAAGCGTTGAACCTAAAGATATACAAAATAAATATTATAGTGGAACGTATAAAAATACAGCATCTGCATACGTCAACATGTTAGCTGATATCCAAGCACTCCATAAAATAACCATTCATGTACAAACCGAATAACATTCACTCACATAACCCACAAATTATGCACAATTATTTACCTTCCAAGCATAGTATCCTGACTATGCTATTGTTGAGATCCAACATTCGAGCCGACGTAAACTGGGCACTGCGTCTTGGCCTCATGGGGCTTTTGTCAACAAGCTATCTTCTCGCTAATGCCCAACAAAATGCGACCATTAACGGAGTAATCAAAGATGAAACAGGAAAGCCCATCCCCTCGGCGACGGTTACCATACGTAATGCGACGAGCGGAATGAAAAAAACAACAACCAGCAGGCCTGACGGAACTTTTTCACTCGACCAGATTCCTGCTGGACAGGGCTACCAGATCAGCGTATCGTCTATCGGTTTTAAAAGCAGAGAACTGTTGGATTACACCATTACAGACAGGGACAAGCTAGCGATCAATATTAGTTTGGAATCGAGTGCGCAAAACCTACAGGAGGTTGTCGTTACAGCGCTTGGTATCAAACGCGAAAAAAAAGCGCTCGGTTATACGGTCGCTGAACTCAAAGGCGACGAGCTGACGCAGGGTAAGGAAACCAATGTGGCGAATGCCTTATCGGGTAAAGTTGCCGGCGTGCAGGTAAGCCGCGCCGCATCCGGTGCCGGAGGTTCATCCAAGGTCGTGATACGTGGTAACAACTCACTTATCGGTAATAGCCAGCCGCTCTATGTTGTTGATGGAGTACCGATTGATAATCAAAACATTTCATCTCCAAACCAATCTGGGGGAACAGATTATGGCGACGGAATCGGAAACATCAATCCCGAAGACATCGAAACGATGTCGGTATTAAAAGGCCCGAATGCGGCCGCACTTTATGGACAAAGAGGAAGTAACGGAGTTATCTTGATCACAACTAAATCTGGTAAAGCTGGTAAGACCCGTTTTAGCTATGGTACAGATTTTTCATTGGGCAATGGGCTGGTCTTACCGGATTTTCAAAATGCCTATGGACAAGGATTGAACGGAACATTTACACATTTCAGAAAAGATGACGGCACCATTGTTTCTATGAGTGAAGCGCTGAAAAATGGTTACAGTGGTATGCCTAAAATGAGCGCCGGACGTGACCGTACGACACGAGCAAGCTGGGGTGCAAAAATGGAAGGCCAGACTTATGAAGATGCTTATGGCAACATCTTACAGTTAACACCGAAACCAGATACCTACTCGTCGTTTTTTCAAACGGAGAAACAGTTTGTCAACAACCTTAGTATAGATGGCGGAACCGACAAAGTAAACTACCGTTTTTCATTTGCCAATACAGATGTAAAGGGTTATATCCCAACCAATACGCTGAAGAGAAACAATTTCGGTCTGCGCACACAAGCCAAAATAACCGATAAATTTCACATTGACATCAAGGCGAACTATATCGCACAAAAGGGGCAAAACCGGCCAACACTGGCCGATGCGGCAGACAATCCTGCCTACCTATTTATCAGCCAGCCGCGAAGCTTGGGCAACGACATCATGGCACAGTATAAATGGACCGCACAGGAGATCAGCAGACAGCTCGGATTTTCGGGATTGACGGAAGGATTGGAGAAAACCTATGCCACCAATAGTTCCACAGCCAACCCCTTTTGGACCATTCATGAAAACCACAATGAAGATCGTCGGGACCGCATCATAGGGTTACTCCGTCTGAGCTACGACTTTGCTCCTTGGCTTAAGGTCACAGCGACCGGGGGTACGGACTTCTATACCGATCAACGGTTTCGCTACCGTCCTATAAACACCTACCAAAGCTTGAACCGAAAGGGTGATATTCGCGAAGAGGTCATCAGAGCCCGCGAAGACAATTTTGACGTCCTCGCTAGCTCCAACTTCAAATTGACCGATGACATTAAACTCAGTGCCAACTTAGGGGCCAGCCATCAAAGCCGGTATTTGCGTATGACAGGAAATTCAGGCAATCAATTTATTGTTCCGAATCTCTTTGTAATCAATAACACCACGACAAATAGTTACATATTTGACCTGATCGAGTCCAAGATTAATTCGGCTTATCTATCGGGCCAGTTCAGTTACAAAGACTATTGGTTTGTTGATTTCTCTGCCCGTAACGACTGGTCTTCTACCCTGTCAAAGGAAAACAATTCGTTTTTCTACCCGAGTGTAAGTTCCAGTTTAGTCTTATCGGATGCCTTCAAATGGCAATCTGATGCACTGTCTTTCGCCAAAATCAGAGCTTCATGGGCCCAGGCCGGTAGTTCAGGAAACCCATATCAACTGACAGGAGCTTATAGTCTCAACCAGTATACCCATGGTGGTGTACCGATGGCTTCTTATACAGAAATTATTCCTGATCCGAATTTGAAAAACGAATTGACCACGTCGATCGAAGCTGGGGCAGACCTGAGATTTCTAAAAAACAGACTTTCGTTCTCCTTTACCTACTATCAAGCCAAGACAAAGAATCAGATTTTGGACGTACCAATCGCCCCTTCCAGTCTCTATGTAAAGAACAGGATCAACGCTGGAGAAATTAGCAACAGAGGTATTGAATTTGTATTGGGAGCAACACCAATCAAAAGCGAATCGGGTTTTGAATGGAATACAACCTTCAATTACAACCGCAACAGAAATAAAGTTGAATCACTCTATCCCGGTGTAGAAAGCTTTTTACTCGCTACAGACCGCGGGATAAATGTTGTTGCGGAGGTCGGAAAACCATTTGGCCAGCTAATTGGGACACAGTTTGCATGGATCAAAGATGATCAGGGAAATAGGTTGATCGACCCTACCACTGGACTCCCTTTGCGCACAGCCGGACGTGTAGAAACCGATCTTGGAAATGCGCAACCCGACTGGCTGGGTGGTTTTGCCAATACCTTTAAATATAAAGGTTTCAACCTCTACGCACTTGTCGATATCCGTCAGGGCGGCGTGATCTTCTCCCAATCCAATCGTGAGCAGATCATTTATGGTACTTCTAAAAAGACCTTGGAAGGCCGTGATGGCACCTACGTTGCCGAAGGGATGGTCGGACAAAAAGATGGATCAGGGAACTGGACAAGTACAGGAACAAAAAACAGCAAGCAGGTTGCCGCACAAGATTACTGGAACATTGTTGCGAGTGACAAAGAAGTCATGGTATCCGAAGAAATGATCAATGATATGAGTTATATTGCCATGCGCGAAATCAGTCTCTCCTATTCTTTCCCTAAAAAGCTGATGCCACATAAACTTGTTAACTCCCTAAAATTGGGCGTCTATGGGCGGAATCTATTTTATTTTCAACGGAAAACTGATGGATTTTCACCAGAAGCTTCTGCTTTCAATGTAAACAATAGCTCGATTGGTATTGAATCAACTTCACTTCCAATGATGCGCACATTCGGTATTAATCTCACTGTTGGTCTGTAAACCCTTTATCATGAAAAAGAAACTATTTAAAAATACATTCATCGTCGGACTTATTTCTGTGGCAGGATTAGGTTCATGTACCAAAGATTTCGAACGGATCAATACGCCGCCGACATCGGTCACCACTGTAGACCCTTCCTTACTCATAGCCCGCATTCTACGTGATGGCACTTTTCAGGAATCTGGGGAACTACCCAACAACAAGTTCGGCTCTTGGATCCAACATTGGGCCGGGGGACCGGTAGTGCCTGTTTCTCGATATTTTGAAGGACCCGAAAATCTTATTTGGTCGCAGCACTACACCTTGCTCCGCAATATCGTTCAGATCAAACAGGAATTAAGCGGCAAGGAAGACAATGCAGAAGGAAGAAGTAAACTGGCTATTGCCGAGCTTTATGAAGCATACCTCTATCAGCGCCTTACAGATTTGTTTGGTGACATCCCCTACTCTGAGATCACAAAATCCAATAAGGAAATTAACCGTACGCCCAAATTTGACAAACAAGAAGAGATCTATCCGGCACTGGTTCAAAAGGTCGATGCAGCTATGGCAAAGCTTACAAGCGGCGACCTGTCTTACGGCTCTTCAGATTTCTTTTACAAAGGCAGTATTGATAAATGGAAAAAATTTGGCAATTCGCTCAAATTAAAGCTCGGCATGCGCATGCGGTACGCCAATCCTTCTTTGGCCCAGAAAACGGTTACTGAAGCCATGACTTCTGCTATAGGTCTATTCTCCAGCAACAGTGATAATGCCGCAGTACCGACCTACAACGATGCTCAGGCTGAAAACCAGAACCCAATTTTACGTCAAATGACTACCGGAAGTGCCGATCTACGTTATTTGGCTAATACCCTGGTTGAAAAACTCAAAGAATACAATGATCCAAGGCTTCCTTTACTTGCCGAACCGGTCATTAGCAATGGAGTCGCAACCTATCAAGGTATTGGGGTTTCGTTGACCGATAACCAACTGTCACAATTAATTCGTGCCAACTATTCAACGGCGAATAAGTCTACTTGGTTCAGCCTTTCATTTGCACCGATCCCAAGCTATGCCTTTACCTATTCGGATATCTGTTTTTACAAAGCCGAAGCTGCACTTCTTGGCTGGGGTGCTACACCTGCAAATACCCAAACGTTCTTTACAGAAGGGGTCAAAGCTGCGCTGGCACTTCCGCCATACAATATGACGGCAATCCCCTCTGCATACGAACCTGTGCTCAATCTAAGCGGCTTGACTGACGAACAGAAAATGGAGAAAATAGCGACACAAAAATGGATTCACCTATTTGGCCGGGACATGGAAGCCTTTGCCGAATGGCGACGTACAGGATATCCTCGATTAACCCCCGGTCCTAACCCAGGTTCCACCAACGGACAAATACCGCGTAGAGCTATTTATTCCAGTGAAGAGGCTGAGTTAAACGCAGCAAATTTAAAAGAGGCTGCAGCACGCTTGACAAATGGTGACTCGTTCCTATCCAAAGTCTGGTGGGACAAGAAGTAACTGCACTTTTTTAGCCGAGATTATAGACAGACAAAGCTGTTCACAATCATTCAAAGAAGTGCTAATAAGTAGGGCCCTGATATTAATATCAGGGCCCTACTTATTTCTTCTCATCTCCAATTCGCATGGTTGTCAGGTCATACCAATACAATATAAGTCAAACGATACTATCGGATCCTCTTAAATAGTTCCGTTTTATTGTGCTGTATAATTTTCAACTCATTACCGCTGATGGAAAATTTTCCGGAGTAATAAATTAAGCTGTCTTTCCCCAAGTCATCATTCCCCTTTGGAGGGTAAAACAACAATGAGTCCGCTGAAACACGATAAGATCCGTCAGTTGCATTTTTTACCGAACAGGGTAATTTTGACTGAAAATGCTGGGCTGCCTCAAAATATAATCTTTCCTTCGTAATCGCATGTTCCCAGGCTCCATACAATTCATCTTTCGCGAGGTACTTGTTTTTCAATACCGCCAATAATGTAACAATTCCAATCGCTGCCAATGGAATATAGATGAATTTAATTTTACTGACTTTATTGAACCAATTAGGTCTATCTGCATCGGTAAATAAAGGGGCGCTGTCAATAAAAAAGGCATAAAAAGCTTTATAATCTGATAAAAGCACGAAAACAGCCATTAAGGTAAGAACGGTTGCCATACCTTTTGCACCCTGAATGTCAAAGGCAAAATCCATCAATAAAATATTGACGATAAAGGTCAGAAAAAGGATCACACCGATTCTGGCAGTTTTGCGAAAAAAGAGCAATAGCGCGCTGATAAGCTGCGCAACAGCAATTGCATTGCCGTACCATTTGGAATAGCCAAAATAATACCATGTCAATTCGAATCCTGAAAGCGCTGAAAGCGGTTTATCAAACACGCTGGGTTGTGAGGTAAATTGTGTTTCCAGGAGCTTAGCGGCAGCGTACGAAATGATTACAGTTGCCATAAAATACCGGCAAAATGTATACAGATAAAGATGTAGTGTCTTCCAGTTCATGTTGTGGAAATACGAGGTTAAATTAAAGTGAAAACAGATGATGCACATCTGATCATCAAATTTATGGTTTTAGAAAAGAGTAAAATTGTAAAAATGGAAACTACTCTACAATTAGCCAAACATTTTCTTTATTCACATCAACATCTTTAAAAAAGCTATTCGGGTTTAAAGCTGTAAATGCCTTGAAGTCCTTAATATAATGCGATTGATCGTAAAACCCTGTATTTAACAAAAGTGAAAATCGCTTGGATTTATGTTGCATTTTCAAGGCCTGTCTAAAACGATGTATTTTTTTGTATTCAGAGGGGGATTTACCTAAATTCCGCAAAAATAATCTGTTAATATACTGTCGGGAGAAATGATACTTCTTAGCTAATTGATCGACCGTAAGTTCGTTTTCGAGATCTGTCAGCATTTGTCTAAAGATCGTAAGATCTTTATCCGCTTTGAGTTTAGACAATAAGTAAGACTCTAGTTCAATAATTTGAGACGTTCTATCCAAAGAAAAGAGTGTCCTCATTTTATCATTAAATCCATCCAAAAAATTTATATCAATCTGTGTTTTCCTTATAAAGAGCTTTGCAGGATCTTCAATGAAATGATTGATGCCTAAGGGATGAAAATAAATAGTCAATTCATCAACAAGTTCCTTATAGAAAATCTGCATCGGTTTGGTATACCTAGAGACAACGCAAGTCATAATATTATTTGTTTCAGAAGAACTTATCGTGACGAGGTCCCCTTTATCTTCCACCTCAAACTGCTGATTCACTGTTAAAATACAGTAGTTATTTGGAAAAGTCCAATACTTAATAGGCCCACTATCTTGATTTTTAGTAATGAAATAATATCCTTTAATGTATTTTCTTAATGTTTCGTTAATCGGCTTATAAAAGTCTAATTTCATGCTTTTAAAATGGTACTTTCCTCAAAAATAAGACTGTAATTCATGTCCCTTTTTTAATTCAGGGACATTTTTACGAAAATAGGATCGACAAATGTATTAAACGGGAAATTGGGCAGCGATTTGAAAAAAAGATTTTACGTACTCTACTCAAATTACGTCAATTCCAAATCGTCAAGGCTAATTTTCTCTTTCTTTACTTCAGTAATTTCCTTTTCTAATTTTTTTAAGTTTTCATCAATCAATGCTATACTACCTTCAGGAAGAACTGTCTCCCGGTCATTCGATTTGATCGATTGCGTCGTCACAACTAATTCCAGATCGTAATCTGTCAGATTGATTCCTTTGACGGGATAGCGAGGAAAGCTCCAGAGTTTAGGATAATCTTTTTTTTGCTGATTGAAGACTATCGTATTGACACGAAACTCACCTGGCTGGAGCACACTGTCAGATTCGCCAAAAACAGCCTGCTCATTACTGATAATAGTTTGTGAAGAACGTTTTTTCAGCACATACGAAAAGCCCTGACTTCCTTTTAGCGGCTTTTTACCCATATACTTCATAGTCACTATAATTCTGGGAACAGGTTCGCCAAAGAAATCTTCGAGTCCCAGTTCAATCGGTTCCAACTGAAAAACAGCCAGCTCTTTCTTTACCTGTTCAAATTCAGTTTTATGTTTTTGTAGACTATCGATCTCATTTTGAAGATGAGCTATTTTCCTTTCCTGTTGTTTTTGAAGGATGTCATCGGCCAGGTCCAATACTGCACCGTAAGATTTTCCATCGATCATACCCAACGAAATACGATTTATTGATTCCTCATTATATTTTTGAGGTTCGTTCATTTTGAGCCACATCGCTTCGGATAGTGCCACTCGCAAGGCCTTTTCCAAGTTCGCTTTTTCTTTGTCATTCAGCTTTGCTTCTACCTTTTTACGGGAACTGTCAAAGGACGACTCGTCCTTTCCACTTAGTCTTTCGCTACAAGAGCTTATAGATAATGTCAAGAATAGTCCGATCAGTGCGATTTTTATGCATTGTTTCATTTTAAATAGTTTTAGTATACAAGATATCGGCTAAGCTTGCATAAAGCTAATGCTTAGGTAACGCTGTTCTTAAATCAATTGAACGTCCTCTTACTGCTAATTCCATCATATCGTTCAAGCTGAACATAAGAACGCAGAATTTAACATTCAGTTTTTTTATGAGCTGTTAAAAATATACAAAAAACGTTATCTTAAAAATTAATTCAACACAAAAAGCTACATTTCACAAGATAGCCCCCAACTGACACTTTCCAACTGTCGCTATTGATAACAGCCCGCTGACTCAGCGATATTTGTACTAGGTATTTTGGCCAAACACCTTAGAACAATCTGAAAATAAAGGAATTCGAAAGGTGAAATTTTATTTCCCCCTGAGTAAAAGATGCAATTTATCGTAATCTTCCCAATCACCGAAACCTGCGAAATTTGGTTTTTCGCTCCATGAAACCATAGCTTTACAATCAAAACAGATCTTAGCGATCCCAATGCATTGCTTATTTTTATAGAACACAAGGATATCTCGAAATTCATAAATACAAGAGGTGTCGACATGATCTGTTCTTGTTTTTAAGAAAAATAGTGAGTCGACAGCACGATAGAGAGATTGATCCAGTGAGCCTCTAACATAGCCTATATTCTTCAAATGAGATAAAAGGGAAAGATCCAACTTATCATCTTCCAGTACTGATAACAAAAGACGCTCTTTCTCAGATTTATTCTTTTTGTCCTCCAATTCACCTATTTTAAATAAATCAATATCCACAAAATAATACTCCAGTGAATCAAAATTAGATGGTATCGGGACCGAGGATTCTTTTCTCCGCCGTTCTATGGTACTTCCACTATTCATGCAACCTTGCAGATAAATAGCACTGAAAAGTAGGCATCCAACGGTAAAATATATTATTCTTTGCATACAAATAATTTACAGGCTTTTGAATGGTTTAACTATTTTCAAAATTATCAATTTCATTTCATAATCTAGTCGAAGAGAAAACCACATTTCTTAAGCACCCCATTACACAGCTGAAAGGGAGCTGTTGCGAGCGTTACAGATGCTAAACTTAGTTGAACATGCAATGGGAAAATTTGTGTTCAGCCGAAGTTTATACAACATAAAATGTAGTAGTAAAACAACTACAGCTTTATAAAAATTAACCGCAACAAAACTTAACTACAAGATTTTTGGTTTACTTTTGTGATAGATATATAATATTATGAAACAGAAATTTTACCTGCCACTTTTAGCATTGAGTTTGACTACTATTATTAGCTGTAACAAAAACAATGATACCATTGATGACCCTAAAAATAATCAATCTGTTGTTATCGACAATAATGCAAGTCAATTGAATGCACGTTTAGATCATCAAAATGCTGGTTTATTGCCGTTATCTAATCTTTTAGCATCCGGTAAGCGCGCAGCCAATGGTTCGACAGTAACTGCCACTCAAAACCCAGACTTCTCATTAGCTTTGGTCGCACAAGTCGCTCCTCCGGATTATGAAGGCAATAAGCTTCGGGCAACCCATGTTGCTGTTTCGGGCAACTACGCTTATGTAAGTTACAATACCGAAGGCGATCGCTATCTTGGTGGTGTCGATGTCATCGACATTTCAGATATTAATAACCCACGTCTTATCGTAAATGCTAAATTGCCGAATATCGACATTAGCTCATTGGCAGTTGATGGCAATAGCCTACTCTTAGCTGGAGCAGCAGATGAAGGTGTATTGGCAAAAATGACCTCACCTGCAGTTCTTATTGTTTTACCACTTCAGAATGGATTACCTACCGATGCTTATCGTTATACAGGTCTGCCAAGCTATGTGGCAACAGATGTTACTTTTAACAACGAAAGCCAGTATGCTGTTTCAGGTAATGCGGGTGCTATTTCTAAAATCAATAAATCTTCGGGTGCTATCGAAAAATCGGTAACTATTGCGGATCTCCTATCTGTAAGAACATACCAGAATCAAGTGTATGTGCTTTCAGGAACACAGGGGATAAAAGTTGTATCCAATAATCTTGATCCGGTTAAAACAATCAATGTGAGTCAAAATCCAAGTTCAGCAAAGCGTACTATCGATTTTTACAGCAGTTATCTTTTAGCTTCTGAAGGCGCTCAGGGCTTGGGTATTTATAATATAAATACAGGAGCTCTAGATAAACGCATTAGTATTCCAGTAAGTCCTGATGACAGCAACATGGATCCGGAAGATATTGTGACCAATGCTGTATCTACAAACGACAAACGTGTATTTGTTGCCAACGGTGGTGCTGGTATCGCAGCCTATCAATTTGATACACAAAACAACTTTAACTATATCGGTAGTGCAAGTTTCAATGCGATTGACAACAGTTCAAGTAATTTTGTGATCAGTAGAGATAACTATGTTTTTGTAGCAACGGGAAAAGGTGGCTTAAAAATTCTTAAACTCATCGATCTGAAACCAACAACTCCAAGCTGTAATGGTACTTATCCAGCTTTCACAGGCAGTACACAAGGAGACCTGAATGTCAATAATGAAGCGAGCTACTCAGATACAAAAACATTTGCCTCAAATGTCAATATCAACCGGAATTTTAACTGGTGTGGCACACTTAATATCAATGGAAATTCTGTTAACATCAACAGCGGTGTATTCAATATGTATGGTTCAATCGCTTTGAAGCAAAACATTAACGTCAATTCAACAATGAATTTGGTGGGCTCAGGTGTTATTGGTGGAACTTTTACCGTAAACGGAAGCGGTATCTTGAGTGTAACAGGTTCACTTTCTCAGGGAACTGTCGGATCAAAATCCACTTCATTTATCAATGGTAAGATGGTTATTGACGGTGAAGTTGTCGTATACGGTAACTTGACTATTAATGGTAGCGGAAAGGTAGAATTTGCCAACAGTAAGTCCAAATTAATTGTTTATGGAAGTCTTACAAATTGGGGAAGCGTTACTAACGGAACAATTACACAAGTCAAATAAGACATTGTATAGCCATTAAGCAGAACACAAAAAAGCCACATCAGATGATGTGGCTTTTATATTTACCGAGAATTACAAAAAGGTCATTATATTGTTGTTATGCTTAAAACCTCATAAATAATCTTATTGCAAAATAGTCCGTGGGGTCAGCGGAACCTTTTGCTTCCAGGTACCCTTCACTTGGAATTCGTGTCCGGATGTTTTATTCTTGATCGTGAAGATATAATTGCAAGTTCTTTCGAGGTATTTGAATTCACCTCTCGCGGTTATCTGGGCATTGGGCTTGAGCAGCAGTTCTTGTTTATCTCCAGATTTAATATAATTTTCAAAAGTTTTGCCTTTGCTGTAAGGAACTTTACCTTGCCAGCGAACTCCACCATTTACCATTAATTCATCCATGAAGATCGTAGAGTCTGTTTTATTGAGCCAGTCAAAAGCGCCGTAGCTGTCACTTATGAATTCGGAACTATACTTTACGTCCTTAAAAATGGCAGTGATATCGACTTTTCGCTCTCTATTTGAGCTATTTACCAGATTCATCGCAGTACACCCTTCGGTACTGACATAGATTTTCCGGCTTTCTTTCACTTCTTTGATTTCTTTTTTGACCAACTCATATCCGTCAGCCCTAGTTTGAATAAAATTCACTTCATCCATTTTATCCGCTGATAATATGCCAATAGCAAAATTCCTAGGCTGATCACTAAAATTTTCCAATAAGGTCAATTTAAGCTCGTTATTAATTGTTTTTTCCAACTGTAGCCACCCGCCGTCAACCCCAATCGAGCCCGTACGCTCCAACTTGAGCTTTTTTCCAGTGGAATCTTTCAATATTTCTCCTGTAAGGGCATCTTTGACATAGGATACATACCATAAATCCGCTTTGATCGGAATTACATTTTCCTTGATTCCGGTTTGTAAGTTGACAGCTTTAAAACCGGGATCTATTAGACCTCCTTGTGAATTAAGTCCCTCTTTAGAACAGGATGTTAGTATAAGCAGACAAAAGGGCCATACCAGATAAGAAAAGGAAAACGTTAGCTTCAATGGATTTTTCATGAAATCGATTATTTATACAACACAATTTACCAAACAAAATCTATCTTGTAAGTTAAAAAAAACAATAGACCTTTCCCCATCAATCCCAAAAAAAAATACGCTTAGGCCAGAAATCTTGACAAATAAATAGACATCTTGACAGACTAATCATCGCTATATTAACTTTCGTCACTACAAAAATGCCGTTCGTCAAACTCTTTTTGCCAAGGAATTGATCTTTCGTTCTTTTGAACAAATCAAAACAATATAAAATGAATAACAAAGCAATTTTATCATGCATCGTATTATTTGCCATGATGTTTAGCAAAAAACTGTTTGCTCAGGAGCAACCTTTCATTCAATTGGGTATAAAAGGGGGAAGTAGTCTCAACAAACTCAACACCGAATTAGCAGACTTAGATGACAAATATGCCATAGGATTACACATAGGGGGTATGGCAAGAGTTAATCTTGGAAGAGCCTATATCCAGGGTGAAGCTCTTTTCAATAAACGAAAAGCAGCACTTAAACCGCAAGGGCAAACCGAAAGCAAACTCAAATGGAATGCGATTGATATCCCCGTCGTTGCAGGCTACAAAATCTACCAAAATCAGGACATCAATTTCCGGGTAATAGCTGGTGTAATTTACAGTTATACGCTAAACGACAACTTGCCGCCTCTAAAAGCAATACAACAAGGAATCAAACATTTTGACAAATCAAACTTACAAGTTACCGGCGGTCTGGGAGTCGATATTCAGCGATTTACACTCGATGTTCGTTATGAACGCGGTTTTTCTGACCTTAATAAATCTTTTAAATCCAAACCACAGGCATTTTCTATTGGATTGGGTTACTTTATCTTCTAAAACAATGAATAAGTTTTACCTTTGGAGCTACCTAGGAATCAGGCTCCAAAGGTATTTTTTTTAAATCGTCATATGTTCAAAAAAAACTATTTAAATAAACATCTTTTTCTCATTTCTTTTTGGTTCGTTCTTGGGTTTGCTGTATGGATTCAAATAAAAGGCGAGTTCGATTCGCTCCAGGCTTTACTGCACACCTCGCTAATCATGGCTTCTTCGATTATTGTATCGCAGTGGCTGAGCGACCGGGTTCTACCGCGAGCGATCAAGGCTCAACAAATGAAACCTTTTGTACTAAAAGCAGTGCTTTTTGTAGTTATTTTAGCTATTTTAATTGGAAGTATAGATTTCTATTTCATTCTCACCAAAGAAGGAATAGCTAACCATGAACGGACAGAGCTAATACTCACTCATTTCTATCAAGCAATTCCATCTTCCCTACTGATCAATGGTACGGCCTGCGGAATTAGATTTTATCAGGAACATGCAGATATTCAACGTATCCATGGTCAATTGCAGCAGAATTTTCTTGAAAGTCAGGTAAAATTTTTACAGGATCAGGTCAATCCTCATTTTATGTTTAATGTCTTGAACCATATTCATATCCTCATGAAAAAGAATGTGGAAATGGCCGATTATTTGCTTCTGAAATTTTCGGACATTCTGAGGTATCAGCTCTATGAATGCAACCAACCGCTCGTACTTTTAACACGCGAACTGCAATATTTACAGGATTTTATAGCCATAGAAAAAATGCGGTGGGGTAACGAACTGGATGTAAGCTGTTCATGGAATCAATCTTCAAAGGATTTATATATTGCACCATTGATGCTCATCTGTTTTGTCGAAAACGCATTTAAACACGTAAACCGTCTTCCAAATCAAAAAGGGAGCATAGCGCTATCCTGTGCTGAGGAAAAAGGAAAACTTCAATTCAACATCAGTAATAGTTATCAGGACTGTCCGCAATTAGCTTCGACAGGACACTCGGGCATAGGGCTGGAAAATGTAAAAAAAAGACTGGAACTGCAATATGAAAACAACTATTCGTTAACAATCCATAAACTTGACGACAGTTTTACTATACAACTGACCATCGATCTTAACAGCTAACTATTGACAATGGAAGAAATTAAAATGAAATGTATCATCGTAGACGATGAACCTATGCTGCGCCAACATATTGCCGAAATGACCGAGCAGATCGATTTTTTGGATTTAGTGGAAACATTTCCTTCAGCACTAGCTGCAACTTCGAGGTTACAGCAGGGCGATATAGATCTTATTTTTTTAGATATTAATATGCCCTACCTCAATGGTATAGACTTTTTAGACTCCCTTGACAACCCGCCTTTATGCATCTTCATCACAGCTTATTCAGAATATGCGTTGGAAGGATTCAGACTTCAAGCTGTTGATTACCTCCTCAAACCTATAATTTTCCAGCGTTTCTATCAGGCCAGCTCCAAAGCTTATCAGCTTTTTGTACAGCGGAACAAACCCTTACAGGAAAGTAGTCCGAATGACAATATGTTATTTGTAAGACAAGGGGATGCTTTTGTTAAAATCTCCTGGACAGATATTCTGTACGCGGAAAGTATGCAAAATTATACAAAACTTCACTTTAAAGAGCGTACAATTACAATCCATCAAACCATGTTAGCTTTGGAAGAGGCATTACCCGGCAACCATTTTTTTCGTATTCACAAATCCTACCTAGTCAATGTAAACCACATTGATATTATTACTGGAGGGAGAGTATATATACAGGAACAAGAATTACCGATATCGCGTACAAAAAGAGAGGAGCTTCTCCAAAATGTTGTTTTTAAGAAGCTCCTCAGCAGATGATTAAGGCATATTCCATTTAAGTGCTACGGAAGTATAGAAGGTTGGAGAAAACCGGGGATCCGCCTGACTTTTGTTCTTGAATAAACTTTTCAGCGACCTATCATTTTCTACATACAATCTGGCAAGTGTGCTTCCGCCGGTCAGCTGGAGCTTCAGGCTCTTGCCCAAATTGAACTGAGGCTGAAGCCCAGCTGTCAATAACATAAAACCGGCCAAAGTAGATTTCCCATTTTTTTCTCGCTCTGCAGTCATACCATCTAGATTAACGACAGCACGAAGATCAACCATTTCATTGAGGTGATAGGATGCGGAAAGACCCTGTGGGAAATTCACATTGAACTTCACTTTTCCATTTGTTTTCCAGTCAAAATACAAGCCAGGTAAGATCATTGGCACGCCAAAACTATTGCTCAACACAGGGCCAAAACCAAAAGCTAAATTCGGTCTAAATTTTTTGATAAAAAGCACTCCCCCCTGCCCCAGTACATCCTTACCATTTACTTTAACGAGGTCTGAATAAATCCCAACGGAGGCAAAAGTCAATAGAGACCAATTTTTCCTTAATGAGGTCAGGTATTGAAGTCCCATTTCAGCATTGAGCATTTCAGTCGGGAATAAGGGCTCTTCGTACCCTCTATTTTCCATCTTTGCATAAGCTGCCCCTATCTTCCAGGACCAGCGTTTTATATTGCCAGAAGAATCTATTTTGGTAGATAATGGAACTTCCAGGTTAAACTGTATTCTCCTAAAATCGCTCTTTGAACCTGTCTTAACACTATCTTCAGGGCGAATATAATTTGATAGTGGGACATAATCCACAGCAACCTGTCCCGATACTGCATTTTGAGCATGTGCAGCCAGCGTAGTAAAACCGCTGAGTATAACTGCACATAATACTTGTTTCCTCATGTTTTTTCAACAAAGGAAGCTTTTGGACGGATCAAGCACCAATCTTTTTGATATAGTGCATGTATACGTTGACCAAATGCAAATTTATCGCGATGTCAAAAAATTTATAACGGCAAGAAGTGCGGATCAAAAGCAATGTTATAGATTAATATCACACATTGCCGGCATATTAATTTCCTTTACACAGCTTGCCGCCGAAGTAGAGATAATAAATCGTAATGCTTGGATTACATCTTGCAGGGGAATAAGATTACTTTGTGTTTGTACAATAACGTTTTCTATGGTTTCATTATGATCAAATTCTGTCGCTAAATAGCCCAAATTTAATATGGAAACACCTATTTTATCTTTTCTAAGGTTTTCTCGTAAGGAATGGACAACACCACGTAATGCAAACTTTGTCGCAGAGAATGCAACTTCTTTTCCACTGTGGTTATCTAAACCCCAAGTAGAACCAATCAATATAATCTTAGCGTTGGACGATTGTCTTAAATTATCTATTACCGACTGTACATTTAAAATGCAAGACGTAATATTCGTATTGATTAAGTTTATTATTTCGGAGGCGCTGCTATCTGCAAAATTATACGCTTCCGTAAATGCATCTTTTTCCCATATCCCAACATTATAGATAAAATAATCAATCCGCTGATTTCCTATTATCGCCTTTATCGTCTCCGAAGATTCTTTCGGTTGGGATAGATCGGTAGCAATCCATCGGATGTCTGAATTGGCACTTAAATAATTTGGTTCATTCCTGGAAATACCAAATATTAGATCATTCTGACTTGGCAAATTCAACGCTATAGCTCTGCCTAATCCCCTACTTATCCCAAAAATCAAATATGTCTTGCCACCTGTTTTCAATATCTCTACTGTTTTGTTGTGCTCGGATGCCATTTTTTTCTTAGTTTTAAATATCCACTAAGATAAGATTTATTTTACGGCCTCTACTTTGAATCCTTTTTCTCGGAGTAAGGTAATTAGCCCCTGATCACCGACCAAATGCCCTGCGCCAACGGCAATAAAACAGGATTCTTCATTGATCATAGGGGGTATCAGGTTACTCCAATTCAAATTTCTCCCAATTAACAATTTTTCTTTTTGTTCTTTCGTCATCCAGGCTGGATCTTGGAGCAATTTTGTCAACTCTTCCAAATTCTCTGATTTATAAGCTTGAACCATCTTAACGGTCAATGCAGGGTATTCGTCCAACTGAAAAACAGATTCGATGAACAATTTAGGTGTAATGAGATCCTTCAGCAAATTAAATTGAAAATCAGGTGTCTACAACTCTCCTATTACCTTTCCTTGGCTGGTCGCAAGTGCTGACAGCTCAACCTCATAAGACTTCATCTTTGTCGGATCCGGGCAATTAAATCCTTTCATCGAGAACAAGGATATAACAGCAACAGGTTTATGGTATTAAATGCTAGTCCCCAAAAATTCTCGCTGCTGTTTTTCGCTTTTAATATCTTCGATATTTTTTTCAATCAACCAGGCTCTAAAATGCTCAGGATCTTGTGGTGTAAAATGGATTACTTCACCACATTTTAAAAGTAGGGAAAAGATTCCGCTAGCGGCAGCGAATTTTACGATTTCGTTAGAATGGTATCCAAGTTGGGAAAAATACTCCATTGTTTTTATTCAATTCTAGAAATACTTATCTTACAAATCGATACAGGTCTTATAGGCCAGCAATCGTTCAGAAAGCATGTTAATTTTTATTTTCTTGCAGTTTTATAATTCATTCAAATATCGTAAATAATTTTAAATATTTCATTAATCAGATTATTAATTTAATTGTTATTTTCATAAATTAATCAAACAATTAACAAAGCTTCCACCAGAAATTATAGTAGCTATCCTAGTTCCATTGAATTCAGATCCAATCAATTTTTCCACAGTGGAGTGGTTTTATTTCGACCGTGTCATTCTACAAACATCAGGAGTAAATCTGAAGATGAGCGGGGATCCAATGGATATGTGATAGACAGCTTAGAATCAAGTCTATGGTATTTTTGGAGAAAGAAAAATTATAGCGGTAATGATTTAGGGATTATTAATCTCGAAGGAGAAACAGATGCTGGAGCCCCCAAGGGCAGGCTCACAGTTTATTATTTTGGTATGCTAGCAAAGATCAATTCGAAAAAGGCTGTCCTTTACCTGTTTCAATATATGCTTCTAAACTTTTCACAAATTGTCGCCATCCATCTGTACAAATAGCATAACATTCGATTTCAGGGGATAAGCCAATATGTTCAAGTTGCAACACAACCCCGTTTTCTTTTTCAGTGATGTCCCAAACGATCGTTGTGCCAATCCATTCTTTTTGATTTTTCAATCCAGGAAGGGCTATCAAGGAATCTTCGACATGCCAAACAACTTTTGCATTTTCATATAAGTCTTCCACTTGCATTACTTTGTAAATAAGATCGCCAAAGCGAATTGTAAATCTATCCTCCTTCTTATTGGAAGAGCCCTCAAACATGGTTGTCCACCAAAATGGTATTTCATCGGTTAGTGCTTTAAAAACCCGATCCTTTGTTACACCCAACTGGATCGTTTGACTATAATTTTCCATTGTCAATTTTTATTTTTTGAATAGTACACACGGCCTCGATTTTCCGTTATTATTAACGAATTTATAGATAGATTTTCCAATCGACCTTAGCATAAGACAAGTTTTTCTTCAGTGTCAGGATAGTACATGACGCTTATATAAAATTTATTGCGGATAATAGCTATATACTTTTATACTCCAAGCAACAGATTACTAATCAAATATAAAACCATCTATGAAGACTATGCTTCAAAAATTAGGAATATTAGGATTTCTGATCGTACTAAATTTCTCCACTTTCGCTCAAAAACTAGCGGTAATTGACCTAAAGGTAGAACATCTGAGCAATCCATTAGCCATCGAAACCGAGATTCCGAGATTGAGCTGGAAAATAACCTCTACGGAGAAAAACACACAACAAGCCGAATATGAAATTCGAGTGGGAACAGACAAAGTTTTCTTAAATAAAGATAAAGATCTCGTTTGGAAACATCGTTCTTCCACAGATCAATCTGTGTTAATTGACTACGCGGGATCTCCCCTTCAGTCAAAGAAAAAATATTTTTGGCAAGTCCGGGTAAAAGACAATCATGGCAATACATCTGCCTGGTCCACAATAGGATTCTTTCAAATGGGAATCTCAACCTCAGATTGGTCTGCACAATGGATCACTGTCTCAGGAAAGGACACTTCGTCCCGAAGTCCACTTTTCAGAAAAGAATTCAGCCTGAAAAAAAAGATAAAATCAGCGATGGCCTATATTACGGCAAAAGGCCTATACGAAGCCAAGCTTAATGGCGCTCGTATAAGTGACACATATTTTGCTCCGGGATGGACCAGCTACAAGAACCAGTTGCAATACCAAGTTTACGATGTTACAGCATTGCTTAGGGTCGGTTCGAATGTGCTGGGCGCAAGTCTCGGCAATGGCTGGTATAAAGGCCGTATTGGATTTGGAAATCAGCATAATTTCTATGGCGATACACGGGGACTGCTTTTACAACTTGAGGTCGAATATACCGACGGCACAAAGGAAACAATAAATACGGATGAGAACTGGAAGTATACTTATGGGCCTATTATGGCGTCGGATATCTATGATGGAGAGATTTACGATGCTAGAATGGAGATTACTGGATGGGATAATATTGATTTTAAAGAAGATAGCAACTGGAAGAATGTAAATGTGATGAACAAAGGAACGGAAAAGCTTATCGCGATGAGCGGTCCTCATGTTAGGAAACATGAACAGTTTAAAGCCCTCAGCATTTTTAAAACCCCAAAAGGGGAAACTGTGGTAGATTTTGGGCAAAATTTGGTGGGATGGGTGATTTTGAAGGCACAGGGCCCTACTGGAACAAAGATTACACTAAGTCATGCTGAAGTACTTACTAAAGAAGGTAATTTTTATACAACAAATCTACGATCTGCCAAGGCTCAGGACAGCTATATTTTAAAAGGCGGGGCCGAACAAGTCTTTGAACCACATTTTACTTTTCAGGGTTTTAGGTATGTTAAAGTTGAGGGCTATCCCGGAGAATTAAAATCCGATGATCTAACGGCCGTGGCTCTGTATTCTGATATGGCGACGACGGGTAAATTTACGACTTCCAATCCCCTAATCAACCAATTGCAGCACAATATTCAATGGGGACAAAAAGGAAATTTCGTAGATGTACCTACCGACTGTCCACAACGCGATGAACGCCTAGGTTGGACAGGCGATGCACAAGCTTTCGCGAATACCGCGGCTTACAACATGGATGTAGCAGGATTCTTTACGAAATGGCTAAAGGATGTCAAAGCTGACCAACAACCCAGCGGACTCATTCCTCATGTCGTACCAAATGTACTTGGGATCAATGATGGCGCATCAGCTGGTTGGGCCGATGTAGCCACAATTATTCCTTGGGATATGTACCGCGCTTATGGAGATCGCAGAATATTAGAAACACAATACGAAAGTATGCAAAAATGGGTGGGTTATATTACTTCTGTTGCGAAAAATAATCTCTGGAATTCAGGTTTTCATTTTGGGGATTGGCTTTTTTACCGTCCGAATGATGATAATGATGGAAGAGCCGCTGTAACCGATAAATATCTAATCGCACAGACTTTTTATGCTCACTCGACGCAACTACTGATTAACGCAGCGGAGGTCTTAGGCAAAAAAGAAGACGTTGCCAAATACACGGCATTACTTTTTAACATCAAAGCAGCCTTTGCAAAGGAGTATATGACTCCAACAGGTCGCCTAGTATCCGGTACACAGACGGCTTATGTACTGGCACTGCAATTTGATATGTTGCCTGAAGAGCTACGATCTGCTTGTGCTGACCGCCTTGTTGCCAACATCCGGGATTATGGCAACCACCTCACGACAGGTTTCTTGGGCACCCCTTATATATGCCATGTCTTGACTCGATTTGGACACAATGACGTTGCATACGATCTATTGATGCAAGAGAGTTATCCCTCTTGGCTCTACCCCGTGAAAATGGGCGCTACCACCATCTGGGAAAGATGGGATGGTATTAAACCTGATGGATCTTTTCAAACTCCAGACATGAATTCCTATAACCATTACGCCTATGGCGCCATTGGTGACTGGATGTATCGAACAATAGCTGGAATTAACTCGGCAGCAGATGCTCCGGGTTATAAATCAATCGTTATTGCTCCAAAACCGGGTGGTAAATTAACACATGCATCTGCAGAACTTGAAACGGTGTACGGTACGGTAAAATCGGCCTGGCTGTTAGAGAATAATCTATTGAAACTAGATGTCACCGTTCCGGTAAATACACGGGCAAAAATTGTACTCGTTGATTCCAGCCACAATATAGGTTCGGGTACTTATCATTTTGAAAGTAGTGTCAAATAAGCATAAAAGCCACGTCACACGACGTGGCCTTAAACTAAACATATGAAACAATTGTATTTTCTGTATGTCGCTGATCATAGCGCATAATATACTCTTTCGGTGTGCAACCGATAATCTGTTTAAATACGCGGTTAAAATTTGTAATGCTATTGAAGCCACAGTTATAAGCGATAAATGAGATATTTTCCAAATGTAAATGATCTTTTCCCAATTGACTGCAAACCTCATTAATTCGTATCCGGTTTAGATAACCAACTAAGGTAATTCCACAGTGTTTTTTGAAATAACGGCAGAATGCCTGTGGCGACAAGTGTGCACTTTCTGCTACACTCTCTAAAGTAAGCCCATGTTTAAAATGTGTATTGATATAATGACAAACCTTTTCAATTCGGTTATTTTTTCCAATCGAACAGACGGCAGCCTCCATGGGTTCAGGACAGAGTGAATCTGTTCTCTTTGAAATTTGAGATAGTGTTCTTAACAAATAAAAGAAATGCATCATTTTATCTATCTTTTCGGCTTGTTTTAACAACATAATACGCTTAGATACCACTTCGAAATCCATCTTAGGAATCTTAAACCCCCTGGAATCCTGTTTTAAAAATTGCTCCAATGGTTCAAATTCGCCCAACATAAAGAGCTGTTTTAATCTCCCAGCAGGATCAAAAAATATGGAAATCGAACGTGCCGCATCGCTCGCCTTATCTTCGGAAACAGATTTAAATACATGCGCCTGGTTTGCGCCAATGAAGAAGATATCGTTTTCTTTAAAGCTATGCAAGGTTTCATCCACGAGCAATACACCTCTTCCCTTTGTAATCCACATCAGTTGCGCTTCTTGATGACGATGCAAATGCGGGTAGAAAGATTCCGATATATCCTCTTGAACAGTTATACTCTGTCCTTGTATCACGGGGATATTAAACTGTAGTGTTTTCATAGTGCGTCGGTATTTAGGGTACTCAACATTGGTTTACTAAATATAAATAACAAACACAACATATTTATTATACGTCAATCTGAGATCAAATAAAATATCAAGATTTGCTCATTATTGGATAATTTTTGCACTTTGATCTTTTGGATCTATTAAAAACAAGGGGAGCCCCGCTTTGCCCCCCCTAATCGTTATTGTGTTATACGCGTTACTGTTGGCAGTTTCACCTGAACCTCATAAGTACCTTCCATCAATAGTTGGAATCCAAATACGGGGTTAACATTATTAGCACTCAACCCATCTATCTGTGCATACTTCATTGGGATGCGATAATAATTGAGAAATCCCCAATCTGTTCCATCTTTTCCAATTAATTTAGCCAATGGAAAGGGGGCTACTTCAAAATCACAGATCATTGAATTATCTGTAACCTGTACGGGATTAAACTTCACATGAGATTCAAACATCGGACGATCCCCTCTTTTGATCACTTCTCCATTTTTAGGATTGAATGCATTTCCATTTTTATCGACGATCTTTAGAATAACACGAGCGCCATCGTTTGAAATTTTTGTACAAGTCACCTTTGGAGCCGTGATCCCAGTAAAAACTTCAGCAGCACTTGATCCTGACGCCGCCTGATATGTTACTTTAAACATATCATCAATCGTGGGCTCTACAATCTCAATGGTTGCCAATTTAGGGAATACCCGTTCTCCTCTTGGATTGGTCATTTTGACATCAAAATTAAAACGCCCTAGAGGTAGGTTGGCAGAAGCTCGATTAAAAACCAGCTGTCCACTGACGGTATTGAATTCCATCGGAGCCTTTTTTACTGTTTCTCTCTTTTTATTGAGAAGCTCAACCGTGGTATCTGTCTCGGCATTGAATACTAAACCAGGCTTAAAGGTTAAAATGTCAAATTCTTTAAAAAAGACATCCGGTGCGGGCTGACCTGTTGCTTCATCCTTTAAATTTAACAATTCGAATGTATAGGGCGGAGTGGAGCCATCCGTATTGATACGGTCAGACATCGTAAGCGACATCCCACGTTTACAAAAGATGGTATTGTCTTTATAACGGATACCTTCACTCAAAAAACCGTTTTCAATTTTTTTGCACCCAGAAGTCAGTGTAAAAACAAACACTAGGCTATATAAAATTTTTAAATTCGTTTTCATATCTGTTTTTAGTCAGCCATTTTTCCGGCGTTAAAAAATAAACGATGTGTGTTTTGCAATACATGCAATACACCTGTCGTCGTAATAATTCCTGAGGTTTGACAATCATAGGATTTATCGAGCTGATCTTTGGGAATCGCATTATAATCTGGTTCTTCAGCATCAAGAGTCCCGATAACCTTTGTAAAATTGAGATAGTCTACATAATCCAAATAATCGCTGTAATCACGTGTTCTACGCAACTTAATATTGAACCTGACATTTGGGATCGCGCCAAGCTTGCTCACAAAATATTTATTATCCGGGCTGAGATTCTCTCTTGTAATCTTTCCATCGAATAGATAAATCATCATCGAATCACGTAGTTCCTTGACTGGGATGTTATTTATCCCGAACTGAATATTTTCGTTTCCTACTTCAATGATCTTTTGTTGTTTTTTGGCGGCTACATAATCCCGTACGCCATAATCACTCGTAGCAAAGAAAGTGACATCCGAATTGACAATATCTTTAATACCAGCGCGATCTATAATCTTAACCAATGAATCAAAGCTTCCGTGCTGCTTTAAAAAATCATAGGTTGTCTGATTCACGTGGGCGTCGCTCTTTCCTCCATCTACTTTGTAATTATCTTTCTTACAAGCAAAAAGAAAGATCAATAACGACGCAAACAATCCTGTTATCTTTTTCATAATTCTTTTAGTTAGTGCTTAAACCTTTCCTCTCCAGTAAGAGGTCTGTGTCAACTTGTTATTATTTTTGAATAGGGCTGGATTAATCGGCCAATAGAATCCTTCCTGACGAAAACGGGATTCTGAAAGCCATGGAACAAAATTGCTGTATTGCCTTGTTCGCAATAGATCATAAAAAATATGCCCTTCGAGATAAAGTTCCTTACCTCTTTCAATAATATATTCGTACATGACATCGTCTTTACTCGATGTATTATCCACGAATGCAGATTCATCGGCGCCATTCCTTTTTCTAAATTCGTTGATGATATCGATCGCTTTGGAGACTTGATTTCTATAGAGTGCAATTTCGGCTTTCAACAAGTGCATATCCGCTAACCTAAAGACAATCAAATTATTGCTAACATAAGGATCTTGCTTTTGTGAGGGATTACGGTAGACAACATTTTGATATTTTATGCAAGTAGCTTTATCGCTGTTTAAATCTGTAAAATTACGTCGACAGCGAATATCACTATCGTCAAAGACTTGTGAAGGCATCGCTTTCCACTCCCACTGCTGCAAACTTGTATTCCAATACCAATCCCAAACTTGGTCTATCTTATAAAAATGATTTGTCAGATAATCTGAATTGACATAACACCTCGAATTTGTTCCAGTAGTTGCCAGCTGCGCTGTTCTCAAAAACATATTGGCAATATGTTGATTGGTTCCTTCACGCGTATTTTCACTCATTGCAATTTCAAAAATACCTTCACTCGAAAGTCCTTCGAAAGTCTTGTAATAATTAGATGTATCGGTCAATGAATACATACCATTATTTAAGATTTCATCGATGGCCTTATCGGCTTTGTCTACCGTTTCGAGATCCGGTTGGTTTGAATTGACATCGCTCATTGTTGCCTTCCAAAGGTAAAAATGTGCTAACAATGCATTCACCGCGCCTTTATTGGCTGTAACTTTCGCATTCCCAACAAGTGAATATTGCCAAGGTAGCAGTTCATGTGCCAACAGTGCGTCCTTCTCAATCTGCGCCATAACCTCTTTTTTGGTACTTCGTGCTAATTCTGGAGCAGAAATAGGATCATCGTATTCTTCAGTTACCAAGGGGACATCTCCCCAAACACGTAGCATCATAAAATAAGTGAACGCCCGTAAAAAATAGGCCTCTCCGAGCATCTCATTTTTGAATTTCGTCGGATTGGTCACATCGGTCAGCAAGTCGTCCGCTACCTTAGGAACTCGATTAATAAGGATATTGCTCATTGTAATCGCTTTATAATACTTGGTCCAGTCTCCGAAGTTTTCTACGTTGTATTGAAATGTGAAATCTCCGTCTTGAATTCCTTCCAGACCATCGCCATTATACTGGATTGTAAAATAATTCTTGGCAATTGCATCGCCATACATAAAGTATCGAGGACTCGGATTCCAGTTACCTGAATTCATCACATCCCGTACCAAGGCATAGTTACCTGCCATAGCACTTCTCAAATCGCCGGAGCTTTTCCAATACGCACCCGCGAAGGTTGAATTGACAGGTTCTTCCACCAAAAACTTTTTACATGACCCTAGCAAGAAAACCAGCATCAGTAGCACAGCTAGTCTATAGTTTAAAAAAAATCTTTTCATCGTCTTAAAAAGTTAGTTCAAATCCTAATGTATATTTTCTTGGAATAGGATAACCCCCACCGTTATACTCTCCATATGGGTTTACTGCCTCGGCATCAGGCAATTTTTTTGATTTTTGCCAACGGGCTACATTGTCAACTATACCAAAGAATCTCACTTTAGAAATACTCCATTTCTTGCTAATGCGTTCAGGGAGGTTGTAAGAAAAAATAAGGTTCTTGAAACGCATATAGGAACCATTTTCTAAAAAGAAAGTCTGTGCAGAGGTATAGTAGTAGCGATAGGTACCAATATCATATTTGGCATATTCAGCTTTATCACCTGGCTGCCTCCAAATATTCAGTTTATCTAAATCCCGTATCGAATAGTAAGTGAAATTTGATACCGCATCTCCAGAAGTGGAATTATTAAATTGATCTGATTCAAAAAGATTTAGTACATCTCTTCCAAAACCATAGGTAAAAAATAAAGTAAGCGAAAAGTCTTTATAGTTAAAGACATTATTCCAACCACCGGTCCATTTAAAATTGGGATCTCCAATAGCCCTTTTATCAGGATTGATACCACTGTTAAACACGTCTACAAAATAATCGCCATCAACATCTTCAAAATAAAAATCTCCTGGATTGAACGTTCCATTGGAATTGCGATAACGCTCACCTGTATAGGGGTTAACAGGAATATCATCCAGGGTAGCAAAAACGCCCAAAGTTTTATAGAGATAGAATGCGTTGATTGGACTACCTACGGAAAGGATATGTGATTTATCAAATCGATCGCCGTCCATGACCATATCACGGCCACCATTTGGAAGGTTCATAATTCGATTCTTGACATAAGAAATATTTAAATTGGATCGCCAGGTCAATGCGGAGCTACGTGGGAGAACATCAGCTGATAATTGAATATCGACACCTGAATTGCGAATCCCGACAGAATTTGTTTTGGCATAATCATATCCTGAAGTCACCGGGAGCATTACATCAAATAGTCCGTCATAATTTTCCTTATTAAAGACATCGACCATAGCTGTAAATCGCCCTTTATACAATTCCATATCAACGCCTAGATTCCACTGTCTATTACGTTCCCAACTTAGGTTCTTTTGTGCAACACCATTTCTAAAGTTTGGCGTAATAGCCACTTGGCCATTATAGGAAGTTGCTCCGGAATTACCCTGATACCCACCATTATTGACATTATAGAGATTATACTGCAAATAGTTACTTGAAGGGAGCGATCCAGTCAATCCATAACTTCCTCTAATTTTAAGCAAGGTCAATGCAGGGTTATTTTTTAGAAAATCTTCTTCAGTTAAAATCCAGCCAAGAGATGCCGATGGAAAATATCCCCATTTGTTGTTCTCTCCAAAGCGGGACGAACCATCAGCACGTACAGCACCTGAAAAAAGGTATTTACTATCAAAATCATAGGAAAAGCGACCGAGATAAGATAGCTGTGACCATTTTTGCAAATCGGAGTTGGCACCAATATTATTTTGCAGAAAACCTGTAACCACTTGGATCTGATCCGATACGCCCTGGCTGCCCCAAGCTGATACATTTTGCATTCTATTCTTTTCAGCTTCCTGGCCCAGTAATACATTAAGCGAGTGTTTTCCAAACTGTTTGACGTAGGTTAAAAAGTTCGATATCCTGACCTGGCTATTCTCATAAGAATAAGCTGACGAATAATTACCAGCCCCGCTCATCAAGGCAGATGGTCTATTATAAGCCCTATTGGCCATATCTTTAATATAGGCAGATTGGGAGGTAAAAGTTAACCCAGGTGCAATATTGAAAATCAGATTTAGATTGGTATTCAGATTAGAAGATTCATTATTGTCAAGACTACTATCATAGGTACCCAAAAGATAAGCTTTTTTAGCATCTGAAAGATTAAAAAGTGATGATGGCATACTACCCGCACTCAATGCTATTGGGCTCACATCACTCCCGCTCCCCCGCGCTCGCTTATTATACGAATAGGCAACAATGGGATTGATCGTTAAACGCTCATTGATAGCCTTACTGGACAAATTGAGTCTTCCTGTATAGCGTTTAAACCCGGTTGCTTTAATGATCCCAGCCTCATCGTAATAATTCCCGCTAAAACGATACGAACTAATTGCCGATCCGCCGCTAACAGAAAGGTCTGCACTCTTTATCTTTCCTTTTTGGTAGAATAGATCCTGCCAATCTGTATTTCCATTGAATGCAGGGTTTAGCGAATCGGTTAGCATAAAAGGTAGATTTCTAAAATCGTTGGAAGAGAGTTGATTTTTTAGTATCGTCATCTTCTGCTCACGTTCGGTTCTTCCGAGTGTTACTTCACGTAGTTCGGGCCGTTGCGTTAGACCTCCATATCCGGTTAGCATAAAACGGGGATCGCCATTACGCCCTTTTTTCGTCGTAATCATAATCACCCCATTTGCTGCTCTAGACCCATAAATTGCAGCAGCAGAAGCATCTCTGAGCACGTCCACAGATTCGATATCATTCGGATTTAGACCTGCAAGGTAGTTGGTTCCTGTTCCTGTATTCGGACCCACAAATTGTTCTGTAGGCTGCGGAACTCCGTCAATAACATAGAGTGGATTACTAATGACATTGTAATAGTCGTCATTGGAGTAATTCAGGCTAACTGCCGATGTACCACGAACAGCCAATGTTGGCGAAGCACCCGGAGCGCCAGAAAAATTCTGAACGTTGACGCCAGCTAATCTTCCCTGAAGCAACATATCAAAACTGGCAGCTGGAAGATTTTCCAGATCCTTACCTGAAATACTTGATATAGCTGCAGTAGCTTTTTTGCGGGAAGTACTTTGATAACCGATTACCACGGCCTCGTCAAGAATACTTAATGTTTCGACCAAGGTAAAGGTCATTTTACCGGTTGCAGGGATAGGCTGACGCGCCCGCTCGTATCCGATAAAACTCGTCTCCAAGACATCTCCAACTTTACCTGAAATCTTAAAATTCCCCTGATCATCGGTCTGTGTACTATTGGAAGTACTCGTGTTTCTTAAAGTTACTCCGGCTAATTGCTTACCATTCTTATCACGTACGGTACCCGTGATCTGCTGGCCTAGTGCAATTAGTGAAGTTAGAAACACAGATAAAAATAAAACTATCTTTTTCATTTGTGTTTGATTAGGTGCTCTTACTTAGGTTATTCCAAATATAGGAGCTAAACACAGGTCTAATTTTCTTAATTATTACCAGTTTACAGCACTTTTTTAGCAAAAAACAAAACGGGGCGCCATGTAGTCTAGCAAGACTGTTACATTTTGATTGATGGCTTTTTTACACAATTTTATATCTTTAGCTTAAGAAAAACCGATTTACATCGGTAAATCAATTATAGACCCAGGTACTACAATGACGAAACTAAAATGCATCATCCTATTGTTGTTCTTCAATTGTTTTATGGCAGTTGGTCAGGATGCGATCAGAATAAATCACTTACCTTTCATTCAAGGACTGACAGAGCAATCTGTTTCCATTATTTGGACGACAGACAAGCCTGCTACTGGCTGGGTTGAGCTGGCCCCAGATGACTCCAGTCACTTTTACTTTAAGGAAAGACCAAAATATTATGCGGCTGCCTATGGCTTCAAAAAGGTAGGCACTTTACATCAGGTTACATTGACCAATTTAAAACCTGGAACACGCTATAGATATCGTGTGTATAGTCAGGAAGTTCTCAAACATGTTGGAGTCAATGTGCAATATGGAAAAGTAGTGGCCACTGATGTCTATCAAAAGGCACCCCTATTTTTCCAAACCTTTGGCATGGCCAAATCTACCCATTTTACGGTAGTTAATGATATTCACGAACGCAATGAGGTTCTCGATAAGCTATTGGATATCGGCGGTCTAAAGACTAGTGACTTTGTGGTATTCAACGGTGATATGGTTAATAACCTATTAAGTGAAACACAACTATATGAAGGGTTTATGGATACCGCCATTAAAAAGTTCGCCAGCGAAAAACCAATGTTTTATTCAAGAGGCAATCATGAAACACGTGGACCTTTTGCCACTGAATATCCCCAATATTTCCCAACACCAACAGGTAAACTATATTACCAATTTAGGCATGGAAATGCTGGTTTTATCATTTTAGATTGTGGTGAAGATAAACCCGATACCGACATTGAATATAGTGGCATTGTAGATATGGATAACTATAGAAGCGAACAAGCGGCCTGGTTAGCTCAAGCTATTGAAGATCCGTCATTTAAAGATGCCAAATATAAGATCGTAATCTGTCATATGCCCCCTTTTGGTGGATGGCATGGGGAACAAGAGATTTTGGAGAAATTTGTTCCTATCCTCAACAAAGCAGGAACACAGATCATGCTATCAGGACATTTACATAGAAACATCATCAAAAATGCGACAAATACGATACAATTTCCGGTCATTGTAAATTCCAACAATAATGTGCTTCGCGTAGATTTAGACGATGAAAAAGGAATCTTCAAAATTCTCGATCAGCAGGGGAAAACGGTGGACCAAGTGATCATTAACCCGTTAAAATAAAACAACAAATTTGCTCATGAATGAGGACTATACGGCCATAACCGTATGTTGTAAAACTACCATATAGATATTTTAACTCTATTCTTTATAATTAAGCAAATTATGGTAAATTAATCTAAATGAATACAATATCGACTGAATATCTGATGACCTCAGAACTTGACAGGAACGAAAAAATTGCTATCATGGGATTATGGAATAAAGAATATCCCGCAGTTATGGCATATTCCAGCCTATCGACCTTTGAGAACTATTTGGAAAGCTTAGGCCAACCACAACACATCCTTGTCAAACAAAATCAACAAATTGTCGGTTGGTGTTCAAAATTTGATCGCGATACAAAACGCTGGTTTCTTATTATACTTTCAAGTCTTTTACACAAAAAAAGAATAGGTTCCAATCTACTTGACAGATTGAAATCTGAAGAAACGGAGCTTAACGGCTGGGTGATAGACCATCACATGGAGAAAAAAAATAATAATTGCCCGTATAATTCACCGCTAGGTTTCTATATGAAAAATGGTTTTGAAGTCGAACCGAATCAACGTCTTGAGACTTCCAACCTATCAGCAGTAAAAATAAAATGGTCAAGAAGATAGCGCAGGAAATTTACCTGCACTTTCATATGCAAATGCTAATAGCAAATCGTACTTCCGTCAATTTCTAACAAAAAAAGCTTCGAAAGAGCAAAGAAAAACGACCCTATGTGCATCTATCAGGGGAACGAGCATTAGCTGAAGAGCCTTTGAACCTGAATAAATTTTGAAAATAATGAATGCAATATACCTTAAACCATGGTCAACTTAAAACCACTCTCTGTTGAAGATGTCTCACCATTTTATGAATGGCTCAATGACGATTTATCTATTAAATATTCCCTCTCTCTTTTTCAGTCACTCCGATCAAAGGATCATATAGACAATTGGTTTTTATCCGTTGTCAACGATTCTAAAAATTTTAATCGTGGAATTTTCCTAAACGATTCGAATAAACTGATTGGGTATGCGGGCATTTGTAATATTTCCAAGCTAAACAGATCCGGAGAGTATTTTATCTTTATAGGGAATCGCCAAGAATGGGGGAAAGGGATAGGCTCTTTAGTTACCAAATTAATCCTAGATATAGGGTTTGGAAATCTAGGGCTCAATAGAATTATGCTTACGGTATCTGAACCGAATTATGCAGCGATAAAAGCATATGAAAACGCAGGATTTCAATTGGAAGGAAGAATGCGTAAAGCCTGTTTTAGGGATAATCAATTTCACGACAAGCTATTGATGTCAATCCTGGAAGATGAATGGCACGATAGAAGAAACCTAAGTATAAAATAAAATTAATCGCTACATATCCCCACACTATTTTGAATAAAATGTTTTTGGATACAACTTCTTAAAAGCGTTGTAGACCGCTTGATGTATTACAGTGGAATGCAATTCATCAGGCATGTAATCAAATACAAAATGAATTTTTTTATTGTTATTAAGTATATCAGATAACGCTATGGCCTCGTCATACATTCTCACATCTTCTTCTTTATTGGGCACACCAAGATAAACTTTTACATCTTTTTTCAAATTACCTTGTAGAAACTTCTCCGCTTTTTTCAATAATGACTCCTCGCCCCACCACAAACTTGGGCTTATAATAATATAGTCATCAAATAGTTCGGGTTGTTTTAATAGTATCTCTACGGAAAGAAGCCCAGCCAGTGATTCTCCTATTAAAGTCTGTTTTCCATTCGATTTATAATTGCCACTTATGTAAGGAATCAATTCATTTTTCATGAAGGTTCTATATTTTTCGGAACCACCATACGAGGGAAAGCTAGCTTTTTGAAAACCTTCCTTTTCTATAAAATCTGTATTTTCAACAGGGAAGGTAAAATCTCTTCTACGTGTATTTCCACCTATTCCAACAACAATACTTTGAGGGAATCTATCGATCCAGGGTTGTGTACTGAAACGGACAATACCCGCAATATGAAAAAAATCTTCATCAACACCACCATCAAGAACATATACAATTGGATAGCGAACAGCATCATTGGGGTTATAATTGTCGGGAAGATAAATGTTGATCATTCTGTCTTCACCCAAAACTTTTGAATGCAAAATCTCTGACCTCCCCATCAATAAAGGAGTACCATTTTGTGCCAAACAATCTGTATTAAAAATAAAGAAAATTAAAAGAATGAGCATTCTATTACCAATCATATCCGATATATTGCGCTTACCAAGACTGTTTTTTTGAATAATCCTATATTGAAATCCTTGACTATTCGACATAATATCCCTAAGACCTGCCAACATTTTTGTTCAACAAATTACCAGCACAATTTACAATGAAAATTAATATAATTGTTAGTTTTTTATTTTTTGAGCATAATTAAATGATTCTTTCACAACGATAACCCCACTCAAACATCTTTCTAACAATGCTGTTGGTCTCAATTTCCAATTGTGAAGATTCAATTCTTAGAATACGTTCTTCATCGTCAAGATCGAAATTAATTTTATAAGAGGAAAAGAGGCTGACAAGAGTTGCAACAATTCGCTGTGCATCCTTCATTCGATAAACATTGGTTTTAAATATTTCGACTCGTTTCATTAGATCTGATTAAGTTCAATTCAAGAAATACGGTGTTAATCCTATTCTATTTACTCATTCTAAACTACAATACAGCGCGTGCAACAGCTACAAAATTTAGATAAACACAGTAAAAAACTCGGTAAGTATGGTAAATTAAACGGTAAACAACAGGCTGCTATTTAATAACTGAATTATAACCGTTCATAAATCCCTGAATAAGTTCAGGTAGATTCAATAATAAAAATACGCAAATGACAATAGCAATAATGGCATAAAAAAACCACGACGAACTTTTCTTTTTCATAACAAGCTATTTAAGAATAATCAATTTAAAAATATAGGCTTCACAAAGATGGAAATTGCGCTAGAGCGCTGCAAAACAGAACAGACGCCATAACATACCCTCTTGATTTTCAATATAACTCAATATACGAAATTAATCTATATAACAATAAAGTAATTTAAAAATTATATTTTTCAAAAAATAAAAACAGTCACTTCAAATAAGAAAGTTAATGTTACAAAATAGAATCTTTGTAATCCATGTATAGTTGAACCTTATCTTGTCGCATATTGTGTAGGATACTGGGCTTAATAGTGCGATTGATTGAAGATTTATATTCTACTATAGTGTCCCCAATATTGGCCTGAGGATCTTTGGTTTTCACATTGGTAGAGATGGTTATCAATCCTACTATAGTTAAAATTACCAATGAATTAAAGAAGTGTATCATAAATAAAGATTGAATAGTTTATCAATCCAATTTCAAAAAATAAACTTTAAAAAACCATAAGTTTTCGGCGAAAGAACAATTTCCATCGGTAAACAACAGACTTTTACCTATAAACCGTTCAGCTTTTGCTATAAACAATTACACAAGAGAATTCCATACTAAATTTCCTGTCATATAGTATTTTTTTTTCAAACAGATTTTCAGAGGCTCTTGACCATACTAAAAAACAACGCGTTATAACCTACGCTAAGTTCGCGGTCCAATATTAAGTTTTCTTTAATTTTGATGCTTCCTATTTAGTCTGACTACTCAATTTCGTAAATATGTCCCATGAAAAGAATAGGAACATTCATTTTGACAACGTGCATGTTTGCAACCTCGCAGCTCACGTTCAGTCAAAACAATATACAAAATAGAATTAGTTCATTTTGGAAAGCAATAAAGTTGGACTACCAAATGGCTGGACACTAACCTCTGTTGGGAAACAAATAGAACTCGAAGACTTACCGCTGAACTTAGTTATCAATCATCATAAAAAGCTGGCAGCTGTCAGCAATAGTATCGGATTTACTGCTTGCCATTGATCAGTATCCTAACTACTCTCCCTTTTTGAGAATCCCTCGAGCAACTCCAGCATCGATCAATTTTTCTGCATATTCCCACAATACTGCTGAGCCATCCTTGATGACAGATTTTTTTGCATAAACCTTTTCATAATTTACACCAGGTTCATTCCAGGTTCCACCATTATTGGAACTATTCTGTAAAAGTGGTTCCAATCGATCCATCGCTCGTGCGAACTGTGCTTCTGGCGTTTGGCCAGCTTCAAATTCTTCCCAGATCGCAATGAGTTCCTCTGCTTGCTGCCCAGGCAAAATTCCAAAAATCCGCTGAGCTGCCAAACGCTCCGCACCTGTATTGGTATGATTTTTTTCTGTATCATAGATAAAAGTATCACCTGCATCAATTTCGACGATATCGTGTATCAATACCATTTTGACTACCTTCAATAAATCCACTGATTGATTTGCGTGTTCTGAAAGTACAATAGCCATGAGGGCAAGATGCCAACTATGTTCAGCGTCATTTTCGGGACGGTCACTATTGAAAAGTTTTGTCCTGCGCTGGATATATTTAATCTTATCGATCTCCTTAATAAACTCGATCTGTTGTAATAATTTGTCTGAAAGCATCATCCTGAATCACTAATACAATTGAATAATATATAAAATTACTCTTTTTGAGCCACAGCCTACTTGTCATTTGGCAAATTCATTCAAACCATATATTATTGACACCCATCGGACAATGTAGACTACCGAAATAATCGCAACATTTATTAAATTTGATTGACATCAAATCCCATTGTGATTTATGAAAAAAATAGGCTTTTTATCTTTTGGCCATTGGTCCAAGCATCCCGCATATAGTACGCAGACCGCAAGCGATACTTTATTACAATCCATCGATCTAGCAGTAGCTGCTGAAGAAATAGGCATAGATGGTGCATATTTCCGTGTACACCATTTTGCGAATCAGCTAGCATCTCCCTTTCCTCTATTATCGGCCATTGGAGCCAAAACCTCCAAAATTGAGATCGGCACCGGCGTCATCGATATGCGCTATGAAAACCCCCTTTATATGGTGGAAGACGCAGGAGCTGCAGATCTAATCTCCGGGGGCAGATTGCAGCTCGGCATCAGCAGAGGATCGCCTGAACAAGTAATAGATGGTTGGCGTTACTTTGGTTACAATATCAACGAGGGCGAAACAGATGCTGATATGGGAAGGCAAAAAGCATTGGAATTTTTAGAAAAACTTAAAGGAATTGGTTTCGCTGAACCAAATCCCTATCCAATGTTTCCAAACCCGCCCGGTTTGCTGAGACTCGAACCCCATTCGGAAGGGTTACGTGATCGTATCTGGTGGGGAGCAGCATCGAATGCCACGGCTGTATGGGCTGCTCAAAACAGGATGCACCTGCAAAGTTCCACTTTGAAATATGATGAAAATGGCAAACCTTTTCATATTCAGCAGGCCGAACAAATACGTTTATACAAAGAGGCCTGGAAGGAAGCAGGGCACCCTGGTGAACCCCGCGTTTCGGTCAGTCGATCCATATTCGCTCTGGTCGATGATTTAGATCGTTATTACTTCGGGCAAGAGGCTGACAAAACAGATAAAATTGGGGTAATAGAATCGGACAAGCGGACGATTTTTGGGCGAAGTTATGCCGCAGAACCAGATCAACTCGTGAAAGAACTAGCGCAAGATGAAGCAATACAGGAAGCAGACACGCTATTATTGACCATTCCAAATACGCTAGGGGTCGACTACAATGTCCACATTCTTTCAGCCATTTTGGAACACGTAGCTCCCGAACTTGGTTGGCGTTAACTCCACTCTCGTATGATAAAGAACATTCGCTACAAAACAAAAATTGCAGTCATTGGTGCGGGTCAGGCTGGACTTTCTGCTGCTTATCATTTGAAGAAGCTCGGACTTAAAATCGGGCCGGATTTTATCATCTTGGATGAAGCCTCTGCACCAGGAGGAGCCTGGCAATTTCGCTGGGACTCCCTTACCTTAAGTACAGTCAATAAAATACACGATTTGCCCGGCATGTCGTTTGAGGAGACTTTATCAACAAAAGGGGCGGAAGTTCAGGCAAACACCGCTGTTCCCCATTATTTTAAACTTTATGAAGAAAAATTTGGACTTCAAGTATATCGACCAGCTAAAGTAGAAAAAGTCTACTTGTACCAAGATCGCTTTCATATCGATACGGCAGAAACTCTTTTCTCAGCACTCGGTATTATCAACGCCACCGGAACATGGGAAAACCCCTATATTCCTACCTATCCAGGTGCAGAATTATTTCGTGGCGAGCAACTTCACACAAAGGATTTTAAAACTGCAGAGTATTTTCGTGGCAAACATGTTATTGTTGTTGGAGCCGGTATTTCTGCCATACAGCTATTGGACCAAATCTCGAAGGTTACAACGACAACCTGGGTAACACGACGACCACCTTTATTCAGAGAGGGGCCATTTGATGACATGGCTGGGCATAATGCTGTTGCTATGGTAGAGGAACGTGTACGGTTGGGGCTTTCACCTTTGTCTGTCGTTTCCGTTACGGGCCTCCCCTATTCTACAAAAATCCAGGAGATGGAAAAACGGGGTGTCCTTCAACGTTTTCCAATGTTTCAAGAAATAACAGAAAAGGGGATCAAATGGGCCGATGGAACAGAACAACAAGCAGATGTTATACTTTGGAATACAGGCTTTAAAAGTTCATTGCGCCATCTAGACGCTGTGCTGCCAAAAGAAAAACAGGGCGGCATTCAAATGGCAGGAAGACTAGCGACTATGGTCGCTAAAGAACCAAGAATTCACCTCGTGGGTTATGGTCCATCAGCATCGACAATCGGTGCAAACCGTGCAGGTAGCGCCGCAGCTAGAGAACTTCTAAAAACGCTTTCAGCTGCCGACCTGAACACAAATACATTTAGTGGGATCCAACTATAATGGTAGTTTCAATTTTGAGTACAATAACAAAAAGTCAATTTATTTTATACGCTATTTAACAACAGTACGAATCTTAAAAATTATAACCACTATTGTCAGAGTTCACTGAAACAAAGGTATACGACAGACGATCAATAATACGCACCAGCACAGCTTAATTGATATGAGACATTTCAAACAGCCATTCCGTACAAAAATAATAAACCAGAGCTGGAAATTGTTGCTGGGACTATTCGCCGTTGCATTCTTTAGTTGTAACTCGCACAACAAGCATGTGCAATTACCGGATTCTTTTCTAGTCTACCAGGAAATCGATAGCCTAAAAACTTCGAATTACAACCTGATAGAACAAGATTGTTCTTTTATAGCAAATAAGCGTTATAGATTTTCCGTCTTTAAAAACGACTCAGCGTGTTTCTTTCAGGTCGAAAAGCTGCAAAATAATCAATGGCACCTCATTATGCGAGATATGGATTATAAGACCAATAATTCAGGATTATCGTTTACCGATCAAAACAAAGACGGTTTTGAAGATATTGTATGGAACAAGAAGTGGCAAGAACATGCCTATTTGTTTAATCCAAAGGTTGAAAATTTTATTGAGATAGGTGAATACCACAACAGCAAACCACTTAAAATCAAAGGGAAAACCGCGTTTTATAAGCATAGTTTTCCCATTCAGTATTTTTGGAACGAAGAGAAATCCAGGAACTCTATTTGCGGAGAAATCATCGAAACACATTCAGAACTCTTTGCGATTGATGAAAATTATCAGAAAATCAGCATTGCAACATTGGATAATTTCGACAGTTATGATTATCCCTCGGTTGACAGTTGCGTGCAGGCTATTAAATGTTATACCCCTCCCTACAGGGGACGTTACAGCAAAATAAGCATTTGGAATGTTGGGACAGCAGTGGATTCGGTCGTTTTAAAAAGTGACCTGAGTCATTACAACCCTTCGTTGGATTCAAATTGGATTGCCAATTATTGGCAAAATAATTATGTTAAATTACTGGAACATGCACAATTATTTCAGGTGAGAAGAGAAAATCCCCTTTCTTATTTCAAATAAATCGGATTACATGCGTAGACTTTAGATATACCATGATATTACAAATCCGCTAATGAAAATCTTAGGGCAACTCCATCTTATAATAGATTTTTCAGTATATTTAAACGTACAACAGGTCGTAATCAAAAGCCAACAAAGTTAATTGATGAATTCTCAAATTATCAGCCCTGATACATCCATTACATTATTCGTAAAGGCGATCCTGGTATTTGAAAGTCAGAAAAATGATCGCGTAAACTTACCTTTTTATGCTGATGGTTACCCTGGTCTATTGTTTCAACGATGCTATGGTGATTTTACAATCAAGCCCCATGATAAAAAGATGCCGACGATTTTTCTCTATGGTCAGACAATAAAACCGATTTCAATAGATGTAACAGGGCCTTTTCAGATTATCGTTTTTCAATTTTACCCATTTGTATTACGCCGATTTTGGGGTATCTCGCCCGAAAGCATAAACGACGACTGCTATGATCTAGATGCTCCTTCAAATAGAGCCTTCCACCAACTAAGCAGTACATTATTCTCATCTTCAAATGCTGAAAACAGCATCCAACTATTAACACAATCGCTCCTCAGCTTTTTCGATAGCAAGAAATATAACATAGATTTTTCGATTCAGCGAGCAATTCTCGAAATCATCAAAAAAAAGGGCCAAATCATTATTAAGGAAATTGCAAAAAAAGAAGCATTGAACATCCGAACTTTTGAAAGAAGGTTTTTCAAGGAAACTGGGGTGTCCGCTAAACAATTCGCTAAAATGGTACAGTTTCAGGCCGCTTTGAAACAGCTTAATAGCAAAGATTTCCAAAAGCTAACGGAAATTGTTTATGAAAATGGGTTCTCCGACCAATCGCACTTTATTCGTGTCTTTAAGACTTTCACAGGAACAACGCCAACATCATTTAACAAAAAGTAGGTTACTGTCGTTTTTATTCTATATTGACTCACTGTTTATCACAACTTTTGTATTGTCTAAGGGCGAGCTCAACGAAAGTGTGTAATTTCTTAAAGCCTCAACTTCTTCGAAAGATTTGCTATAAGAAAACAATGCTTTGATAAATTAGAGCTCCTAGAGAATTAGGTTCAGTAAAACATTGTACATCAAAAAAAATATAGACATGAAATCGCAAGACATCATTTTAGCGCTGGCAACAATATTTTCGGCTATCATATCAGGCTTGTTTTTTTCGTATACCTTTTCGGTCAATTTGGGTCTACATAAACTCAACGATAAAGCCTTTTTGATGGCCATGCAAAATATCAATAAAGAAATACTAAACTCAGCTTTTTACTGCTGTTTTCTAGGTGCACCAATTTTGTTATTCATGGCTACCATATTATTTTTTGATCTGTATTCGCCAAAATTTTATCTAACCCTAGCAGCATGCCTAAGCTATATTATTGGTGTATTTGTGGTTACAGGCACGCAAAATGTACCCTTAAATAATCAATTAGCCTCGATAGACCTATTGATATCTTCAGAAAAATCGTTAAGACTTGCACGTGACGCTTTTGAAAAACCCTGGGTATTTTGGAATAACATCCGAACTTGCTCTTCTTTACTTACACTCACTTGTTTAGTTATTAACTTGGTCTTTTTTAAATCAAAAAATTGATCATAACATTGGGCTAATCGTATAAGATCAAATCTTTATAACCAGTTTACTGACATTTCCGCCGAAATAAAACTCGCGTTTATCATTTACCTATCTCTTATAGACGAAAAAAAGCCCACGGCATGCGAATTTAAATTCATTCCCCCCGAATTTAAATCAAGTACTAAAACCTCTTCCTCAATACTTTACTTTTATAAAAATTGATCAACGGATGTTATTGAATGTGAGCTTAAATTATCATGAAGGCATGTATATTGATGGTTCAAAGAAATCTTCACGAAACTGCCAAAACATAAATGAGCAGAAGTTGTCTATCAATAAAAAGAGTCTTTACAATTAAAAAAGGAGCATAGCAGTATGAAGTACGTTATGCTCAAAATAATATACAATTAATGAGATTTTTCCCAATGAAAACAAAACACTTACTTTCGACATCATTGTTAATATCTTCAGCCATGGCGCTGTTCACATCTTGCAATGGCAGTTCTGTTGATACGGTAAAAGCTATCGAATCAAACTATGACAATCAAAACAAAACCATTACATTAACAGGTGAATTTGATGCACCATCCTTTACATTCTCATCAGGTAAATCAAAAACTATGGCCATGAATTTCGTAGTTAAATCCCATGCATTTAGTTCTGAAAAATTCACTGCATTCAGCGTTATATTACCTGTAGGAACAGAAAAAAACAATGTTTTATTTGAAATTCCCGCAGATCAGAAAAATTATACGCTTAAGAACTTTTATGTATTTGACGATAAGGGAGAAAAAATCAATCTAGATTCCCATACAACCTTCAAGATGAAGGGAACTGTTCACTACAGTGAAATGGAAAAACCTGAAACTGAACGGGAAAAAGATAATTTTTCCTATAAAATAACCGATGTAAGCTTTGTAAAAGACTAAAATTAACAACAATTGATAGCATAAGAAATAAAAAAGCCAGATTTCAAAACCTGGCTTCAAAAATAAACATATGATGATTAGTAAATGGTAAGTCCGTAGGTACAACTTAGTAAATAGTTTGATTTATTCAAAAATGCCTCTACCCGCCCTGACAACCTGCGCACATGTACCTATTATTTCAATTGAACGCCACGGACATGCCTGAATAATGAGCAACCAATATTCTCTTCACGTTATCGGCCTTCTCAACATTAAATATATACTAGGTGCGCCAAGACAGCACGCAACAACATGCCCGCAAACGTTCAATTTATAATCAAATATAGAAATAAAAACTAATATAATTAGTTTTTATTTCTATATTTTTTAGCAAAATCATAAAGAATTGATACGGAGAACTTTCAATTTAATAGCGGGCGATTGGATTAATTTATCGCACCTATAGCCTAAACAAAACGGTCCACCTATAAACGTTGATATGAAAAGACGAACCATCAAAACGATCATATGCTGAGTTAGGCTGCCCCTAAAGCGAACGGCTAATATCTACAACATTAAAAATTTGGTCAACATCATCTAGACTTACTTCAAAATCCGGGTATCTTGTTTTATCAGTATTTAGCGAACGAAGGGTAAGAATTCCGTTATTGACATCATGATGAGCAATTTCTTTGATAATGACTCCTTCATATTTATGTACAACAACCCAATAACGATATTTGTGGGTATGAAATTTTGATTGCCATAACTCCCTTTTAATCAAACGTCCCGTCACAATATCGCCGTCCAATACACTTGCATCGGTTCCATCGGTCATACTATCACCACTAACTTCAAAAGAACGATAGGCACCTTTATGGAACTCATTGACCGTAATAAAATGTGCCGGTAAATCGTCCATATATTCAGCATCAGAAAAGCCTGACAAATACCCCGCTTTAGCTTTCTCTGTCACAAGTTTTGTCTGCATCAAATATCGTCCTGGGGAAACTTCAAAAAATATATTATTCTTATTTTCGTCAATAAACTTGACGTCCTCCGAAAAATACCCTATTGACTTACCGTTACCAATACTAAGCATTGCTATCGTGTCGGGGTGCATTAAAGGAGTTATCTCCACTCTTTCACCTTTTCCATACACCAACCAGTCATACTGAACCTGAGGAAAAGCCGCTTGAATACGTGTTTTCATCGTAAGTCCAATAGGATACTCTCCTTTTTTAATACGCGAGTACACCTGTTCGCGTACACCCAATAAAGACGCGAATTCACGGTTAGTAACGCGCATCTCCAAGCGTAAAACTTCAAAGTTATTATTTGGATAAGTTTCCATAGTCGATCGGGTATTTAACAAATGTTACACAAATATATAACAATCTGACACTAAGTTACACAACTTATTAAACCTAAACAAACAGACAATCAAAATAAAACAATAAAAACCTAATTACCAATACATTATAGTTAAACAAATAAGTTTATATTTCCATATAAAAAGTAAAAATATGCTTCAAATAATCTTGTATGATTAACAAATTTGTTTAACTTTGTTTAACACCAATAGACTATTAAATTCATAGAATAGACGAACAGGGTAGTAAGTAAATTAGCTATTCACTGGATTTGCAATTAGCGAGACTAAAATCAGTTCATACTTAAAGATAAAAAGAAAATGGAACAGCTCATGACACAACATCCCAGACAGCACATTGTTTACGCAGTAGATTATCATCAACGACAAAAGCACAACAGTAATTTAAGAAAAGAAGAAAGCAGTACAATAACCGACAAAAATAGCTCACAGGGTATGAACTCACTATATCATTCATTCATCATGAGTTTCTTGAAAGAAAATCATCCTGAAATATTAAAATCCATCGATAAGATATATGAATCTGACCTTTCCAAGATCAGTCAAGTAATTGACTGTTATTGTCAATTTGTGGGTATACCTTCTCAACAGATTATGGGTGAATATATCAATTATAAGGATATTCAGCATCGTTACAAAGCTATCGCCGTTGTTCTACGTATTTTTCAGCCGGAAAAATTAGATAATCTGAAAACAAAAGTAAAAAGTAGCATATATAAGGAACTTGGCCCTTATTTAAAAATAAATAATGACACGTTACAGAAATCTATCATCTGTGCTTGCAATCAATTTGACCTCTATCGTGATTTCAAAAAGGAAATTAAACAGATTGCCAATTATTACCTTATTGACAGGCATTTCGATGGGGTTTAGTATTATTTGTACAATCACACCAGCTCTGCTAATTCGGCAATTCTGCCCGGTTCCAAAAATATAGTCCTTGAATTTTAAATACTCAAGGACTATTTTGTGCTTCTTATCTGAACTTCATTAAGAATAATAGTAACATTTTTTAATCGGAAACTACCAAGACTCAACAAACTTACGTTTCTTTACCCACCAAATAATCAAACCGACCAATACACTGCCACCCATTAAAAAATAAAGAAGGCTTGACACCGCTGGTTTTGAAACCTCTTTTGATTGTGCTTTGCGTAGTTCCATTTTCGTTTCAATTTGCTGACGACTTTTTACCTTCTGAGCTTTCCAATTGGTATCGAACCTACTCTCAAGCTGCAGCTTTTCAGAATAATGTTCCTTTTTCGTATAGACTTTTCCCTTACGTAGCTGAACAGCACCATCCTGCATAATTTGGATCCCTTCACCTTCAATTTGCATCACATATTCATCTGTTACCAAAACCTCTTTATCTGATCGAACAATTTGTATATGTTCCGTGTTCTGTGCTATAGTAGCATAATTGGTATTTTTCTCGTTGACACCAAACTCTTGTGACCCCTTGGTTTTCTCAACTTTTCTAAACAAACCGCAGCTGCTAACCAGTAGCAGCATTGCGATTATCTGTAGTGTATTCTTCATTTTTAACTCACTTTAATTCAACCTGTAACCTATTATAAAGTTTCATGAGATCATCATATTTCACTTGCAAATCCGTTAAGGTTTTAGCGCAAGACGTACGTTCGTCATTTGCTAAACGTAACCCTTCATTAAGATCTTCAATGATCGTCCGTAATTGCTCAATATCTTTCTCTAATCTATTGGCATATCCTTCCCATTTTTCAATTACCTTTCCGGCATTCTCAACATTTGTTGCCTCCACTTCGGCTTGCTGCTTGGGCCTTCCAACATAATACCCCCCTACAGCTGTCACTACAGGGATAATCAATTTCTCCAAAATCTCAAGTAATTCCATTATAACTTCCTTTTGTTAACGGTTTAAATTTTTCCCAGGGAAACTGTATCCCCGGATCCTCCTTTCTTCCAGGCGAAATATCCGAATGTCCCAAAATCTCCCGAATTGAATAAGTACGGACAATTGTTTTACAAACAGCTATCGCCACATTGATCTGTTTTTCGGTGTAGCTCTCCGTACCTTTATTTTGCAATTCAATTCCAATGCTACAATTATTCAAATCTCTTTGACCGGCCCAAGTACTAAGGCCCGCATGCCAACATTTAATATTAAAATGGGCCAATTGCGTTATAACACCAACACGGCTGATATGAAGATGGGCAGAGACCTTGCTCCGGGAATCAGTCATCCAATCAATTGCACTCGTTGCATTGGATGCACCATCGTAGTGCATAATAATATAAACGGGTTTAATAATTCCACCTTTGTTTGGTGTATCTCTATAAGAAACACCGATCAATTTGTTTTCTTTAATTTCCATATCCGAACTTTTTTTATGACTTAACCTTTTTCTATGCTAAAAAAATTGCCATTGTGTATTAAAAAAGGGAAACACATTTTATCAATCGTCATTTAGCTTCTATTTTTATACAAAGTTAAGTGTGATCCTCTGTCGCAGAACGGACTATTAGCTGGATGTAAGCGGTAGGTTACAGATACCGAATATTACACAAAATTTTCTTCGGTGTACGCGTTCACCAAAAGTGATTTTAACAGGACCAACTCTTCATATCACCCTCAAAAGCAAACAATAACACAACAAAATATTACTGAAATTTATGAGGGAACATGTTACCAAGACCGTGATATCATTGTCAAGTCATATCACAACAGATCTCACATCATTGACGAGGCATCAAACATTTCCTGTACTGCTTTGTTGTTTGTTTGTTATAGCATAGGATGAGTTATACCGTGAAGGCTAGGAAGTTGGTTCGCCTAGCCTTTTTTGACGAATAAAAACAACATATCTGACTGATCCGCCCATCGTAATGACATAATCATTTTTTACAGAGGTTTCAATTTACACTATATTGCTTCTATGCAGATTATGGTGAGAATACATCTTTTTTTTGTAAGTTAGCTGGTATGGACGACCCTCATTTTTTAAATTGCGATCAAGAACCCATTCATCGCTGTGGTTATGTACAAAATTATGGTTGTCTTATTGTATTTGACAAATCCCATCACTGTATTGGTTGGAGCGAAAATTACGAAAAAACAGGATTTCCTGCACATAGTATATATCAGGGGCTTCTCCTTTCAAAATTTATCAGTGATCTTAATTTGTCTCATCCGATCGATTTAGATCAGATCTTACAGGATAAAGTAGAAATTTTCAAACACAGATATGTCTCAGATGTCCATTTGAATGGTACGGCACATTACCTGAGTATTTATCCTTTTGACGATAAGATCTATATCGAGATAGAAAGGCATCAATCACAATCGCATCAATTCAAGAATATCTACCACTATGCCCAACATATAAACGCAAGTAGGGATATCTGGAAAGCATTAGCCGAAAATATCTATACAGTAACAGGATACGACCGTGTCATGATCTATAAATTTTCGAAAAACGGCGACGGAAAAATCATAGCCGAACATGTTGTTGGAGGACTAGACCCTTTATTGGGCTATCGTTATCCCGAATTTGACATTCCGCAACAAGCACGTTTGCTTTACACGAAGATCTTTGCGCGTGTCACCCCTGATACAGATGCTATACCGATCCCAATCCTTGGTGTTCAACCCGAGCAACTCGACTTATCAATGACAGGAATACGTGCCATGTCAACCATTCACCTGCAATACCTTCGCAATGCACATGTCCGTGCGAGCGGGAGTTTCTCGATTATTGTTAACGGCAAATTATGGGGACTAGTCGCCTGTCAAAATAGAACACCAAAAACCATTGATTTGGCACAAAGACATCTCTCCGTATTTATTGTCCAATATGCCGTAAACAACTTTCTGGCAAATAAACAAATTGCAGATAACAACTTTAAGCTAAAAACAAAAAGTATAGAATTTGAGATCAGACAGCGTCTTTTCACAAAACACGACCTCTACAATGTAATCGGAAGTTTAGGTTCAAGTTTAATGAACATTTTAAAGGCAGATGGCATTGCCTTCAAAAGCCGTGATAAATGGCATCTTGTAGGCAAAACGCCCAACCAGGATACAATTCAACAAGTAGATAACAATCTGATTAACAATAATTACAGCGAGTTATTCTGGCAATCTGATTTTACAGGGCCCCAGGAAGGTAACCAAACGCCTTTTCATTTTCCTGGCATCGCAAAAATAGACTTGGAGAGCAAGCTGGATTTTAAGATTTACTTTTTTAGAGAGGAATTGAAAATTGAAGAAATTTGGGCAGGGCAACCTAAAAAAGAACTTATTTACGACCCTAGCAAGCCCATAAACTTCCCCTCCCCACGCACATCGTTCGAGGCCTGGAAAAAGACTGTCAGTGGCACCGCACCTAAATGGAAAGAACGAGAAACCAATTTTTTAAAAAACTTAAGCATCATTATTCAAGAGGCCTGCTTAAAAAAAATAACAGAGATTCAAGCACTCAATGAGAAATTGATAGAGATCAACAATGTCCTTGAAACCTTTAGTTATACACTGAGTCACGATCTAAAAAATCCTTTAGCAGCCTTACAAATGACAGCCCAAATGATTCGTGATCGACCTGGACTGAGCCAGGAGTTTCTAGGAAAAGCTGGTAAAAACATGATGGAAGCCATTCAGCTCATGAACAATATGCTCGATAAAACCGCTGATTTTGCCCGTACAAAAAGTTACAATTTTGAATATGAGCCTGTCTATCCCGAGCGCTTTATTCAAAACATTATCGACGACTGCAAAGTCAGGTATAATATTAATCAATTGCATTTTCAAAAAGGCAAAATACTACCTATTGATGGTGAGAAAACATTGATTTATCAATTGTTTCTAAACCTTTTAGGAAATGCCATAAAATACAGCAGCAACAAGGAAGCTCCTATGATTGGTATTGATAGTGAAGATCATGGACACATCGTTGTTTATAAAATCTGGGACAATGGTATTGGAATTTCTTCAGAAGATACTGAAAGGATTTTCGAAATTTTCCATCGCCTACCAAATGCGGTCCAATTTGACGGTTCGGGAGTTGGATTGTCCATCGTCAAAAGAATCGTGGAAAGACTACATGCAAAAATCACCGTAGATAGTAGATTGAATGAAGGTACCATTTTTCACATTCATTTTCCTACGAATAGTCAAACCCTGCAGACAATACCATCGACAGTACCATCACAAATCTAGTTAACATAAATCCTACGATTTTTTATTAAATTCGTAGGAGAGAAATCTAAATTCAATAGATTATATGTTACATCCAAAAATGCGATTGATCGACATCGTCATTTAACTTTACATGCGTGAATCTTGATTTATAATACAATGAACAAGTTTGCTTTATTAGTTGGAAACGACATTAATAATATTTCACCAGGAATAAGCTGGAGTGATTTACTACACAACATCAAAGAAAAGTATAAAGTCAGCTCATTAGAAAATGGACAAAAACCTTTTCCTATGTTGTATGAGGAAATATTCCTTAACGCAATTCGAGAAAAACATATTAATGAAAGAGAACTCAAAACCTATATATCGGATTGCGTCTCTCAAATCAATCAAAACGAAATACACCAATTAATTCGGGATCTTTCGATCGAAAACATAATCACCACTAACTATGAATTCAGCTTAGAAGGAGAAATCGCCACAGCAAATACCGGCTTAATCCGTGAAACGACCTACAGTGTATTTCGTAAACACCAAATCGGCAACACGAGCTATTGGCATATACACGGTGACTGCCTAAATCCATCTTCCATTAATCTAGGTTATGAACATTACTGTGGCCAATTGCAAAAAATGAGGGATTATGTGGTTAATGGGACAAATTATAATTCGCAAACGGTCTACAAGGCTGCACTAATTAAAAGATTAAGCCGAAAAAAGGATACTAAACTCCAATCCTGGATTGATTTATTTTTCACGCAGGATATCCACATTCTAGGTCTATCGCTTGATTTTGTAGAAATAGACCTTTGGTGGCTGCTAACCTATCGCGCCAGAAATAAGTATTATAGACGAAGCGCATTTATTGAAAATCAACTCTTTTATTATACAACTAAAAAATGGTATGCACTCTCCAAAGATAAAATGCAATTACTTCAAGCAAACGATGTTGAAATTGTCATTATTGACGAAACCAATAAAACTAAATACTACAAGAAAGTCCTCGCAGGCATAAAAAATAGATATAAGCTACCCAGCAAAATATTAAGTTGAACCATACAGCAATTCATAGATTTTCAGCTTGTTATCATGTCATTAATAGAAAAAGAATTTCGCGCTGCCAAACTAAACAAATTTACATTAAGCATTGAAAACTTTCTGAATAGTCTATTCTTGAGGAAAACAAAGTTTATACTTACCAAACCCTTTTCAGCAATAAAATTGAAAAGTGAAATTAGCCATGTAGTTTATTTAAACTGGATGGTGCCTCTCGCCAGAATTCAACAATTCGTCCCCCCAGGAATTACCCTCGATCCTGTCGGTAACCATGTTTTATTTTCAGTGCTAACTTACCGCCATGGCCATTTCGGCCCTGCAAAACTATATCATTTAAAATCCTTATATGGGTCACCTCTACAGAGTAATTGGAGACTTTACATCAGTCAAACCCAAGAGCAATTTAAAGCGCCTACAGTCCTATTTCTCGCAAATGTAATGAGTAGCCAGATCTATTGCATCGGTAGTCGTTTATTCAGTAGCATGATGTATACACATCAACCTTTGGCTTTCCAACATGACCATATCGGCGTTCAAACTCACACCAAAATAATCCCCGGGAGAAGCAATGCACCAGACTTGGAGGTTGTTTGCCAACCCTGTGATCAGTGGAATATTCCAAGTCAATTTCTCCATCTGTCGAAAGATTTCAATCAACTCCTGAATAAAATAATTATTCAAGACCAAGCCTTAACTCCACTGAACAATGGTCTATTCCGACAGGCGAATATTGCGTTAAAATTCGATCCAAAAGACATAAGACCTTTAAAAATTGATTTCTTTAGAAGCGAAACATTAGCTGATATTGTTCAGCATGAAAAGTGTTTTGCTTTCGAAATACCGGCGGTTTCATTTTTTATAAATCACGAAAAAACAATAAAATTATGAACTTTATCGATTTTAGTATAGCTGTATTGCTCGCAAACGCGATGCCCCATTTTATTTTTGGAATAACAAAAGTTCGCTTCTTAGGGCTTTTTGGTTATACGGCAACAGCAAATATTTGTTATGCACTATGCCAATGTATAGTCGGAATCGGTCTGTTTCATCACAAATACGGGTTAGATAAACTTTTTAGCAATGGTTTTGCACTTGGCAGCACATTAGTTCTGATACTTTATTTTATTTTCGGTAGCTTACTGCTTGTGAAGTTCCAGAAAAAATAAATATTCTTTTTCTGGAAACTCCCTTTGTTACTCTATACTGCTTAAGGTGATTTAAGGTTGTTAATCCGCCGATGGATGGCTAAAAAATTCCAACATAGCAGATAAAGCAGTAGCCGAATGCATGCGATCACTATTTTCCAATGTATCCTGCGTTGCTTCTGCCCCCCTTCTTATCATGTCTTTTTCAAAATAAGATAATGCTTCCAGCAAAGATTCATGTTTCCCATTTGTCAGGCATTCAGCCAACTCGAAGGCATCCTGCATTGCTACATTCGCCCCCTCCCCAGCAAATGGTGGCATACGATGAGCTGCATCTCCGATCATTGTAAGGTTAGTCTGTGTTTCCCAGTGTTGATCAAGAGCAAAATAATATTGGGGACGGGGTATAAACTGTACATTGTCATTCACAAAAAACTCATCCCAAACCGTGGTCCATCCAGGGAAATGATCTTTAAGCCATTGCGATACTTGCTTATTGTCCTTAAAATCAATTCTAGCCTTATTATAATCTTCTTCTAGAATCTTTGTACTTGCAACAAACATCATTGAACCGTCACCTTTTGTACCATATCCAATAAATTGTTCCGATCCAAAAGCCATCACTTTACCACCGTTCGCCAATTTAAAGAGATGAGGAGCATTCTTTTCAGCATCATAGATATTTCCCTCAACCAATGTAATTCCCGAATATATAGGCGTTAGATTACTTAAGTAAGGACGTACTCTTGAATTTGCTCCATCTGCTGCGATCACCAGATCGGCATATGCATCCACTGCATATTTAAAATGCAACAACCAACCTTCACCATATCTTTCCATTGCAACAAATTGACTATCCCAAACAACGGTATGCGGTTCCAAGGCATTCAATAAGATATCTCGCAAAGGGGCTCGGTCTATTTCCGGTCGATTTTCGGCGACTGACTGCTCTTCATCATGGTCATCAAATTTTACGATGAGATCCTGATCAACGATACGCAGCTTACTCGCAGTCGGTCGATGATATTTATAGAACTCTTCCATTAATCCTGCGCGTTTCATCGCTTCAAGTCCCGTCCCTTCATGAAGATCCAAAGTAGAGCCCTGTACACGAACTTCAGGATTTAAATCCCGCTCATAAACGGATACATCAGCCCCCTTTAACTGTAATAATCGAGCTAACGTAAGGCCTCCAATTCCACCGCCAATTATGGCTATTTTTTTATTTTGTATTAACATCTTATTTGTTTTAAAATTCATAAAACAAAACTATTGAGATGTAAGCGATGATAATAGTATAAATCGGTCGTTTTTATTTTTTAACAGCTCTTTGGGAACTACTCCCGAAAATTTCTTAATCTCTTTAATAAAATGAGCCTGATCGAAAAAATGTTCCTCTGGAAAAAGTTTCCCTTTTGCAATGTGATCCAATGAGGACCTAAAACGTAAAATATTACAGTACGACTTCAAAGAAAGTCCAAATTGCTGATTAAAATAACGATTGATTTGCCTGCTGTTCCAAAAAATCTGTTCGGAGAGTTCGGCAACTGAAATCGCTCCCTTACGCTGATAGATCAGTTCAAATAACTTACGCTTTCGCTCATCAATCATAGAAGGAAGAAGTGACTTAATAATTTGTACAGATTTGACAACAAATAACTCAAAATCAACTAAATCCAATTCACAAAAGCCCCAAAAATCAGTCGCAAGAAACTTACCCGTATTGATGATACCGGCAATACTTTCTTTTAAAATATACTCCGCCCCAAGCAATTTAAAGCTGATACAAAATAGCTGTCCGTCAATAGGAATAGTCGCTTCTTCATGGGGCATTGTTCCTAGACCAAGTAAAACGATCCTAAAGTTATCTACAGAAGATTTGAAAAGAAACAAATCAACACGTCCATCTGGCAAACCGATGGTTTCCTTTATAACGCCAGATTCATTACGCAAACACCAAAAGCTATCCACAAAACTTGCGATCGCTTCATCAGGTTTAACTATTGTATATTGTAGGCCATCTTCCATCATCAATTGTCCTTATCATTCGTATTTTGAGTATGCTAATTGATATAACAACATAAAATTAACGATTAAATCTTAAGTTTACTTATTGTCTAAAACCTGAACAATAAGGTCTTGACGTTATCACCAACGAACTTATTTCCCCTACTAAGCCACTAGATCATGAAACAATGAATAACTTCGCTACGCAAACGTTCTTTCGTACTGAAAACGATTCGTTGTTAAAGTCAATGAAATTACACGTTCAAATCTTTCGCAATTGATGGATTAAACAAGGGGTACAAGGACTGATTTCACCTCATAAATACAAGTCAAAAACACATTTATAAATCAGAAAACCAACTATTTACGACATATAAAATATTTTTTAAAATCGATTTTGAGAAATCAAACCTCAGATATGAATTATCTGGCCTATTCAAAGGATGGTCTACACTTTCGCGTCTTCGAAAAACCTTTAGCTGCGGCCAATGTATACCGCTCTTCTGTATTCCCAAAGACCTCTTACTCAAAAAGCATTGAACTTGGTGCTGTAATTGGTTATAAGTCTGGATGGAACCTTTGGCTATCGTGAATTCACCACCAACAAACAGGTACTGGAAGATGGTTTAAAATAAAACACCTATATTTAGGTTCAAAATCATTTCGATGGAGTTATTTCCGACAATAGATATTCAAGAATTTAGAAAAGACCAGCTTGCAGGTAATCAAGGATATTTATACTCGGAATTGCGTGGTGAACATCATATAGCGCGTCCACATCAACATCACTTTTTTTTATTGGTACTTTTTGACCAAGCAGAAGGTGTCCATACGATTGATTTTAAAGATTATCACATTGATCGTCATCAAATCCATATCCTGTTTCCGAAGCAAGTTCATAGCTGGAAATTAGGAGCCAATACAACTGGTTTCCAATTGATGGTCGATAGAGAATACTTCGAGAAATTTTCACCCAATTTCCGTTTTTCATTCGCTTACTATCAACGTAATCCTGTTATCTCACTCTCCAACGAAACATTTGCTCTACTTTATTATGAATTTAATGCGATAAGAAAAGAACTTGAGGACCACAATTGTGTTCCTGCTATTATCTATTCTCGCACAGCTGTGATCGCATCGATACTAAGCAAAGAGGTACAAAAGGTAGTCCAAAATGAACAAAATAATGAATCCAATCCTCGTCTCTTAAAGTTACAGGAGTTAATTGATATCCATTTTCGGCATGAGAAGTCGGTATCTTTTTATGCGAAAGAACTTAATATATCCACCCCGCACCTTACTAAAATCTGTCGTCAAAAGCTCGAAGTATCTCCAAGCCAGCTCATTCAGCAGCGAACTATCTTGGAAGCAAAACGATTGTTAAAAGCAACCGGTCTATCTATCAAAGAAATTTCGTTCAAACTTGGTTTCGTCGACTCTCCTTACTTCTCCAATTTTTTCAAACAACATACAGGTCTGAATCCAAAGCAATTTAGAACGGACTGAGGTTCGCCAATACCTAGCATAAACTAAATTTTGCTCCAATACTTCTTCGTTAAAAATAAACAGTAAGTCCATTTGCGAAACAAAAACTTGTTATTTTTACATAAAAACACCATTATCAATGATTTCTGAGCTTATTAACCTTGTAATGGACACAACTCTTTTCATCTTTGGCCAAGGTTCCAGTAACGACCGTCCTGAGAAAGAAAAAATAATTTCAAATTTGGGCCTGTCTTTGACGCTAGTTGCTGCTTTGGTTGTTACGCTACTTCCCCACAGTCGGATTGCACCAATTGATTTCTTTTGGATTATACCTGTTAGTTTATCAATGGGTTTTATCCTACTTTTTATCCCGCTTCGACTACGCTGGGTAGCACCATGGAGAATCGCGACATACATCAAAGCTTCTCTTAGTTTTTCCTGCTTAGTTTGGATTGCAATTCTTATTTTTATCTTTTGACTTTAACGCGCTAAAAATGGCAATAAAAGATATTAAAATTGTAAAAACTGAAATTCTATCAGACAACTGGTACACTTTAAAAAAAGTGACTTATCAATACAGCAAACCCGATGGTACGGTACAGCAACAAAGCCGAGAAGCTTATGATCGTGGCAATGGAGCTGTCATTTTACTCTATAATACCAGTACTCAAACAGTCATATTAACAAGACAATTTCGAATACCCACCTACATCAACGGAAATGAATCAGGCATGCTTATCGAAGCTTGTGCAGGTCTACTTGATCAAGATTCTCCACACGACTGTATACGAAGGGAAACAGAAGAAGAAACAGGCTATCAGATCAAGGAGGCAAAAAAGATCTTTGAAGCTTATATGTCTCCAGGTTCTGTAACTGAAATTCTACATTTTTTTATAGCAGAATACACCAATAACATGAAAGTTGGCGATGGCGGTGGTTTAGAAGAAGAGGAAGAGCATATTGAGATTCTAGAAATCAATATCGAAGAAGCACTACATATGATTGATACAGGTGAAATCAAAGATGGTAAAACCATTATGCTACTACAATATATTCGATTAAAAGATATACTGTAGACGCCCAATTTATATGATTAGGGCTAGTGATTAACTTTCTCAAAGATAAACTTCGGGTCTTGGAAATTGATGGTTGAAGGTATATAATGTGGAATTCCCATATACACTTGCTCCGTTCCTGTACCTAAAATATACAGAGACCCTTTTTTTAATAAAACAAAGGGTCTTCTTTTTTTCTGTCCCCAGCCAAATGGTGTATAATAATAGTCCCCAAGCAATGTGTCTTTTTGGATATTGCCGCGAATATCTCCCGAATCAACCTCACCTCCAGGTCTATAAAAGAACAATTGACCATGAAAACGGCTCTCAAAAAGATTAAGATCCAAACGGGCACTATCACGTTCACTATGCGCTATATAACTCAATACTTTAGTATCTTGTCTCCGCTCTTCACAGCTTATTAACAGCAGAGCCGAAAAAATAAAATAAACAGCAATCGAAAATAAACGCATTTTTCTTTTGATCTACGATAATTAACCCTGCCTCAAGATAAACACAAAATTCAACAATACACAAGGAAATTGACATAAGATGCTTTTTCCAAACTCGATTTACTTAGATGCTCTATATAAGAGAACTTAATGCGACCTACACTTCACCAAATCTCCTATTTTTTTCCTTCCATTCAACATAGTTCGCTTTTAAGCAGTGCCCACAAGGACGATATTGATGCTGTAGCGCTTCTTGCTCAGTGGCAAAAAAGACCCTGTTCTCCCGCTTCATCCTTTTTCCGGAAATACAACAAAGCAATCCATAAATTTTTAGTTTTTCATTGCCTCCTAAGCGAATTTCTCCCGTTCGAATCTTGGCGTGCAATGAAGCATCTGATATATTTTTATGCCATTCCATTGTGCGGGTTTTATCTCTCGGCGTCGTGAAAAATAATACCCAACGCATGGCGTTCACCTGCCGTAACTTCACTCACCCCGTGTTTCATATTAACCCTAAAATATCCGATTCGTCCTTTCTCAGGCCTAAAATTTGTTGCAAATAGGACGAGATCTCCCTTTTGGGGTTTCAAAACAATAGCCTTTGACTGCGCTCGAGGTATTTGTTGCGTTAGGACAAATTCCCCCCCTGTAAAATCTATTTGTGGCTCGTTCAACATAAACACCGCTTGCATCGGAAAATAGACTTCTCCATATAAGTCCTGATGTAGGGTATTGAAACCTCCTTGACTATATTTCAAAATCAATACTGTTGCCTGTTCTTGTCCTTTCAAGCGGCAATCCGTCAAAAGGTCTTCATGTTTCATCGAAAACGACTTATCGACTTTCAGCGCGCGAAACCAAGCATTAGCAATGACGGCCAGATGGGGATAAAGTTGAGATCGAATCGTTTGAATCAACTCAGGTAGTGGGTAGTCAAAATATTTGTACTCTCCTATTCCGAATCGATATCTCTCCATAACGACAGTTTTGCGGAAGAGCCTCGAATCGTAATACCCGTCTTTTAATAGATCGCATTGTAAATCTGTTAATAGATTTGGAATGACCACATAACCATGTTTATGCATTTCCTCTGTAATCGCAGACCAATTTAGATTTTCTATGTTTTGAATGACATTTTCCATAGCACGAATCTCCATATTATAGTCCTGCCAAAAAATCCGAAATATGCTAATATGATGTATAATAAAAGGAACGCGAACATTTATCGCTCAAGACAATCCATATCACAAAAAAAAGGACTAAATACAGGCTGGTGTATTTAATCCTTTTTTGATTTCATATCGTATAAAAACTAGCTATTTCCAACATTATTTACGATTTTTTCTGCCAAAGCTTTAAGCTGAAGCATATCAGCATAGTCGAGCTTGAGGGCTTCAAAAATCTGCATGGGAACACAGCTCGCCTTTTCCTTTAATTGCAATCCTTGTGCTGTAAGCTGTATTTTAACCACACGTTCATCTTCTTTGCTTCGTGTTCGTGTAAGCAACGATTTACTCTCCAAACGCTTTAGCAATGGGGTGAGTGTCCCATTGTCGAGGTATAGTTTTCCACCAAGCTGATTTACGGTTTGTCCGTCGTTTTCCCATAGTGCCATCATCGTGATATACTGCGGATAAGTCAAATCAATCTCTTCGAGAATCGCGCGATAGCGCTGCATAATTTCCCTATGCAGTACGTATACGGAAAAGCAGAGTTGTTTGTCTAATTTTAATAAATCATCCATCTTACAAAGATATTGAGTTTTTAAGGGATTGAAAAACAGTAATCAACTATTTGTACTCAACAACAAAATCTTCCTTGGGTATTCGAACTTTCTTCATTGTTGAGATCCAATCCCGGGAACTGTCTGCGACACCAACATACATTAACGAGACACTTTTTAATCCATGTTTCTCCAATTGCAATACCGTATCCACCACATGGTTATCGAAGCCTTCTGCAGGGGTAGAATCGACACGAAGTTCAGCTGCCTGAGCCAAAGCCAAACCTAAGGCTATATAAGTCTGTCTTGCCGTGTGCGCAAAATTTCTTTCCGCAGCTTCATTCAGATAAATTGACTTTAACTTCTCGGTATAGGAACCAAAACGTCCACGAGGTAGTTCTCGTTCATCCGTTGTAAAATCATAAACTTTATCAATACGTTCTTCCGTATAACGATCCCATGCAGCGAAAACAAGCACATGTGAACATTCACGCATACAGTCTGGATTTAGTGCTCCCTTTGCCAATTCTTCTTTCAATGCCTGATTTTCAACAATCAATATCTTAAATGGCTGTAAGCCCGAAGAAGTAGGTGCAAAGCGTGCAGCCTCAACGATTTTATCTACATTTTCCTGACTAACTTTTTTTGTAGGATCGTATGCTTTCACAGCATGACGCCATTTTAAATCTTCTAGTAGTGACATATAATTATTTAATTATTTTAAGAAAATCATGGATAATATTGCTAACAATGCAGGAACTCCTTGTACAAAAAATATCTTTTTGCTCGCTGTGATTCCACCAAAAACCCCAGCCACGAGGACACAGCCTAGAAAAAACAGGCGTACATTTCCACTCCAGACCGGATCATTGATAAAAAAGGACCAAGCTAAACCCGCAACTAAAAAACCATTGTATAAGCCTTGATTTGCGGCAAGCCCTTTAGTGGGTTTGAAAAGATCAGCAGGAAGAGCCCTGCCAAAACTACGTTTTCCTGCAGTTTCCCAGGCAAACATTTCCATCCATACAATGTATACATGTTCTAAAAGTACGAGCGCTGTCAGCACATTAGCCAAGTTATTCATCTATTATTCGTTAGTTGATACCGTCAATTTAACATCTATATTACCCCTTGTTGCATTTGAGTAGGGACAAACTTGATGTGCTTTTTCAATCAATTGCTGGGCGACTTCCAAACTCACTCCCGGAATATTTGCATGTAATTCTGCAGCCAACCCAAAACCGCCATTATCCAATTGTCCAATACTCACATGTGCAGTTACCGAAGTCTCTCCAGTTTTTACTTTTTCTGACCTAATAACCAAATTCAAGGCACTATCAAAACACGCAGCATAGCCTGCCGCAAAAAGCATCTCTGGATTAGCATAATCGTCATTTGCTCCACCAAGACCTTTAGGCATGCGAACAGCTAAATCCAGTACACCATTTTCACTTTTTACTTGACCGTTTCGTCCTCCTTTGGCTGTCGCGCCGATGTTATATAACGTTTTCATATTTCAATTTGTTTTGTTTGCACAAATGTAGGACAAGAAATTATATTGTGCAAAATATAATATTGCAATTTACATTTAAATGAGAATAGCAAAATATCAAAAACATGACTGCGTGTATCGAATGTAATCTAAAACCAGTACATTTGATTATTGCAAATCGGGTTTAAATGAAAACAACTTCCATTGAACAGTTTTATCAGGAGATCAATGCGAGCATCCCAAAGGAGATCGCAAGAGAGATTGGTCATTTTAATGTATTCAGCTTTGAGGAACTTGCAGCTAAATTAAAAGATAAACCGATCATGCCCTACAATAAGCGTACCTACTATAAAATAAGCTTAATCACAGGGAAAAACATAGCCGAATATGCCGACAAAGTAATCGAAATTGATGAATCCGCGCTTGTATTTGCAACACCAAAAGTTCCTTACCATTGGATACCAAAAGACGAAAATCAAAAAGGTTATTTTTGTGTTTTCACCGATGAATTTCTGGCAAGGAATAAAAGTGGTGTGATCATAGATGATCTGCCGATCTTTCAACCCGGAGGACTTCCTATTTTTCAAATATCACCTGAGCAACGAATTGAAGTAGAGGAAATTTTTCTAAAAATGAATAAAGAGCTATCTTCAGATTACGTCTTTAAATATGATCTAATGCGAAATTATGTACTGGAAATTATCCACTATGGGCAAAAACTCCAGCCAAAGAGTATAACGAATCCAACATCTAATGCCTCAAATAGAATCACATCTCTATTTATAGAATTGCTAGAAAGACAATTTCCCATTGAATCTCCAATGCAACGTCTACAACTACGGACAGCTAATGATTTTGCGGAACGACTTGCCATACATGTCAACCACCTGAATAAAATTTTAAAGAAAAATACGGGAAAAACAACCAGCCATGTCATTGCAGCCAGAGTCACACAGGAGGCAAAAATTTTACTGCGACAAACCGATTGGAATGTATCTGAGATTGCTTATTCACTTGGCTTTGAGGAGATCGCTCATTTTTCCAATTTTTTCAAGAAGCAAACCGGCTCTGCCCCAAACATTTTTCGTTCTCAATCGTTATAATTTGAATTTCGCAAATATCCATTTGCATTTCGCAAGGAAAAGTTCAACTTTTCGGAGGATCTTTGTGCTGTTGGATCTTTAAAACAAATTAAAATGGCTACAAATAAAATAGCATTGGTAACAGGCGGAAGCCGTGGTTTAGGTAGAAACATGGCTGTTAGCCTCGCAAAAAAAGGAATCGATGTCATGCTAACCTACAATAGCAATCAGGAGGAAGCAGATCATGTGGTTGCCACGATACAATCTTTAGGTCAGCATGCAGCTGCATTCCAATTAGACGCAGGTAATGTGCAGTCTTTTGATCTCTTCATCGAACGAGTTACACAGCATATAAAACAAGAAACAGGACAACCAAACTTCGATTTCCTAATCAATAATGCCGGAACAGCATTATACGCCCCTTTCATGGAAACTACGGAAGAGCAATTCGATACAGCTTATAATATCCATTATAAAGGGGTATTTTTTCTCACGCAGAAAGTTCTTCCCTATTTGAACGATGATGGACGTATTATCAATATTTCTTCTGGTATTGCGCGTTTTGCATTTCCGGGATCATCTGCCTATGGCTCGATGAAAGGAGCAATCGAGGTATTGACGAGGTATCTTGCCAAAGAACTTGGTCCCCGTGGTATTGCAGCAAACGTTGTCGCTCCCGGTGCAATCGAGACAGACTTTGGCGGCGGGCATGTGCGGGATAACAAAGAAACAAATGCGCATATTGCAGCTGTTACAGCTTTAGGACGTGCTGGTGTACCTGACGATATCGGCGGTGTCGTTGCCTTCCTTTGTACCGAAGACGCAAGATGGATCAACGGACAACGTATTGAGGTATCCGGCGGGATGAATCTTTAGTAACCTACCACCTAAATAAGCACATAGCTGAGGCTATTAGCTATGTGCTTATTTTAAAGTATTTCTTCACCAATTTCAACCAATTTCTCCCCTTTTAGCCTAAAAATTATAATGCTATTATCATTTTCTTCCTTACCTCATAAATTGTACGTTGACTGATTACCCGAATGATTATGTTTGTAGCATAAGAATATGATACAACTTGCCATAATAAGTGACATTCATGCCAATTTAATTGCATTGGATGCGGTATTAACAGATATCAAAAATAGAGGATTAACACAAATCTACTGCTTAGGTGATCTTGTTGATTTCGCTCCCTGGGGGAATGAAGTCATTGACAGAATACAAGAAAAAAACATTCCATGTCTACTAGGAAACCATGACCAGAGAATTGCTTTTGACGAAGCCATTATCCCTTTACCACACCATGATGTAATAGAGACTTCAAATCGGGAAATCGCCATCAACCTAAGTAAAAAAGAGATATCGACCCCTCATAAAAAGTGGTTAGCAACATTACCCTACAACATTGAACTAACCTTCAAGCTTGGGACGAGTCTCAGGAAAATACTTCTTGTCCATGCCAGTCTCCAAAGCAATGACGAATACATCCATGAATCAACTCCAAAGCATGCTCTATCGACCCAATTAAAGCAAAGAGCAATCGATATTCTGGTGATGGGACATACACACCATTCTTATATTCAACAGGATGGAGACGTCTTGTTTATCAATGGTGGTTCAGTCGGGCGTAGTAAAGAAAAAGACAGAAAAGCGACCTACGCAATAATAACCTTATCTGATAAAGAAATTAATGCCGAGATCGTTAAAGTAGATTACCCAATAATAGCTGTCGCAAATGCAATTTACGAGAGTAAAATCCCCGATTTCTACGGAGACTTCTTACTTGCGAATAATACACTTTAATCATTGTCAATTTGCCACAATAGTTAAAAGTATCGTTTCATTTTTAACATAAAAATCCCCGACACATTCTCCGCATTATTTTCAAAGAAAGGATCTCCTAAAAAACAATACGATTGCATCGGGGATGTATGTACAATTGTTATTTCAGAAACAGTTTCCGAATAGCTTTATTACCAACATCCAGAAGATAGATATTACCATCTTTATCTACTACCACATCTTTTATAAGACCAAACCGTGCTGTCGATAAAGTCCCATCCACATATCCATTCGTTCCCTTTATCAAAGTAGTCACTTCTCGTGTCGACATATTGACCTCCCGAATAGCATAATTGTAGTTATCGGCAACAATCAATCTGTTATTTAATCCTGCTGTGATACCGCCTATTCCGTTGAAATATGTGTTCGTTCCAATCCCATCTTGATAGCCCGCATCCGAACCGCCAACCCAACGTTCCCCACGTGCATCACCCGGTCTTACAATTTCGATCCCGTTATTGCTGCTCGTGTTCTGATCCGAATAATATAAAACTCCTTGACTATCCACAAAGGGCTTAGCCATTACCCAACTAGGTCCGGGTACCTTAGTATAATTTCCAGCCACGTTGACTTTGTTTATACCCTGCGCAAAACCAGCTACTGCGACATATAAATTCCCTGACAGATCTAAACACATTGAACCCGGAGAAAATCCTTTTGCATGTATAGTGCGTTTGCCCGCAGGTGTAATTTTAAAGATCTGATTTGTTCGCTGATCGCTGACATAAATATTGTTTTGTGGGTCAACAACTATTCCTGTAGGATAGTCGAATACAGCATTGGCACCATCTACCTGCAAAATAGATACACTTCCAGTCGGGGACACCTTTTTAACTTGTTTATTCTCTGGATCTGCGACATATAAATTTCCCTGCGCATCTATCGCCATTCCAGCTAGGTTGTTGCCGAATACCGTACTTCCTGGCCCCCCGACGAATGTCATTACACCTGCGCGACGGAACGGCTGCGGTGCTAAAGCATCTTGACTGCCAACGATTACCTTTACCTCGCCTGTTGCAACACCCTGTGGTGCCTCCATAACCAACTTATTCTCACTAGCACTGGTCACAGGGGTCAAAACACCATTAAAATAAACCCTATTTTCGGCAGCATTTGTACTAAATCCGGTTCCCAATAGGGTTACACTTGTTCCCGCCAAACCATTGTCTGGACTTATAGAATGAATACCAAGCGTCTGATCCTTAAACTGTGGTCCTTCCACGGATTGATCGTTGACTACAACCCTTACCTTTCCAGATCCAGTTCCACCAGGAATGATCAACTTCAGCTGATTTTCACTACTTGAAGAAACAGCAACTTGCTTTCCATTTATAAAAACCTGATTTTCGTCAAGTTCTTTACTAAACAATAGCCCACTTATTGTCATTTCAGCCCCTTTTGGGCCACTCAAAGGAGAGACTGCGCCGATTTCAGGCTTGCCTACAACCGTAAATTTCGGACCCGAAATTTTCTGTTCATTGATATTCACAGATAGAAGTCCTGTACTGACGCCAGCTGGAGCCACTACGACAATTTTTTCAGGACTAGATTCCAATACGACCGCGATCTTTCCATTGAAATCAACGATATTCCCCGAACTGGCTTTTTCGAAGCCTTCACCCATTAGGGTAACTTTGGTTCCCGCCCCACCTGTTAATGGTTTAATACTGCGGACGACCTGATAAGTAAAATTCTGTCCTTGCGACTTTTTACCATCCACACGAACTTCTACAGCACCATACCCCGCATCTTCGGGAATTTCTGCAACGATTACTTTATCTGTAACACTTACAACCAAAGCTTTTTTGCCATTAACATAGACTTCTGCAGGTTTATCGGTACTACCAAACCCCTCCCCATCAATCCGTAGCTGGGTGCCTCCTGTACCATTTGTCGGAAAAATTTTTGAGACTGAAAGATCTTGATAGGTATAAGTACCAACATCAAAACTATTACTTCCATACTTCAAGACAATTCCTCCACTTTTGTCACCTTTTGGCACACGTAAAACAACCGATGTTGGAGTAGCGCTAATCACCTCTGCCGAACTCCCTGCAACTGTTGCAGAAAATTCTGTAATTGCCCCGCTGAAGCCCTGTCCTTCAATCGTAACTAGTGTGCCAGCTTTACCAGAATTAGGGTAATAACTATCCACTTTAGCCGGAATTTTATCGACCAATTCTTCCTTTTTACTGCAACTGATCGTCGCAATAGCCATCCATATAGATATGATGACTAGATTAATTGTATTTTTCATTGGAATAAATTCTTATAACTATATATCCGCTATCCTTTTAGGTTTTTCCCAAATGACCAAACTAGAATGTATATCGAACCCCACATTGTATTTGTGCTCTTGAGTTAAAATAATCGATGCTATAAGGTTGCCCAGGATCACTAAAGGTAAATACGGGCCAGCTATCAGCATTTTGCCTCGGCGGAAATAATGATGGGGTAAGGCCCACACTACTCGTCGAATTAAATGTATTGGGTGAAAAATACTGAATACCCCATTTCTTGGAGATTAGATTAGTCAAGTTCATAACATCGACCGAAAATGTTATAAATTGTTTCTTTGACTTCTGAAGAAAGAGATCATGTGCAATTCGAAGATCTGCCTGTACATTCCATGGTGTACGTCCCATATTACGCTCTGTAAAATCACCCCTACGAGAGCTTAGATAATCATTACCATCAATGAACCTATTAAAAGCATCTGCTTGCTGCTGCGCAGAAAGACCATTTGCAAGATCTTTAAAGTAATGAATTGTTTCCGTCTGTCTTGGAATATAAACCAAACTTACTTGTTGTGGCAAGCCTTGTATGCCATTATTGACGATACCATAGGTAAATGGACTTCCAGATTGCGCACTGATATACAAGGTAAAATTCGTGCGTCCTGCATTACGCCAAGTTTGTTCGTAATTTATACTCGAAACGATACGGTGACGGATATCGAAATTGCTGTAAGCTAACTTTGGATTATTAGGAATAAGTGACTGATTCAGTTGCCAGTTACTTTCCATAGAATTACGTACGCCATTACTTAAATCCTTTGATTCTCCATAGGTGTAACTCAGTGTAGCATTCAATTTTTCTTTGATCGTTTTCCCAATGGTCCCTGTTATACTGTAGCGGTACCCCTGATTGGTATTACTCAGAAGATATACATTCGAGAAACGATTATCCACAGTACCGCTATAAACAGGTTGTTGTTTATTGACGTCATACCCATACCATAATGGGTTATCCTTGTTGTTCAGCTGCTGAAATAGAACATCTTTAATATTCTTTGTATAAATACCTTCAACCGTAAATTTCCAGCTTTCAACCTTGTAATCTATGCCCAAGCTGGACCGCAACACCTGTGGCAGCACAAAATTGTTATCGACCAGATCAACCTGCGTTTTTCCGGTACTTGGATCATTTATGATAGCGCCATTCTGCGCTATAAACTCACCTATTCCATTCGGACTTGGCTTTATAGGGTCAGACCCAGGTGCAAATGGTTTCTGATCTGCTTTTTGATCGAAAGCACCGTAACTGTTACCCGTATTATAGTATGCATAAGCCAACCAAGCAAACGGTATACGCCCTGTAAACAAACCGGCGCCCCCCCGTACAGTCAATTGTTTATTGTCCATTGCCTCCCATCGAAAGCCAATTCTCGGAGACAACTGTATCCTATTTAGAAACTCATTTCTTAATCGATTCGGTGGTGTATAGGTGTAGGTTGTACCGAAAGTAGGGTCAGACCACATGTCATTTACTTTATCACTCCGTGTCGGCATTGTTGGCAATGCTGCCAAATCAGCACGGAGTCCAGGTATGATTTGGAAACGATCATTTATACGGATTTCATCCTGAATGTAGAGACTATACATATCAACAGAGAAGTTAGCCGCGGGATGATCCAAAATGTAAGAACGTGAATTATCCTTATAGTTGTAACTTCCTCTTACACGATACGGAACATTAGCGACGAAATCTGCAATACTATTGTAATCAACCCGGCCATTCCAACTATTAACAAACCCATACCGAATGCGATAAAGCTCATTATGTGTTCCAAATAACAATTTATGCCTACCTTTTGTCCAATTTAGATTGGCCGTAATCTCCCAGGTACCTTGTCGCATGTTAAATATACTAGCTTCACGATCAGTTCCAAGATAAATTGTTGTGCCCGGTGTACGTCCTTGTATCTGTACCTGAGGTAAGGAAGGATCACTTAAGGGGTCACGTCGATCATTTACCTGTGTATATCCCAACACAATATTGGAAGAAAGATTATTACTAAATCTACTTTTCAATTCCGCAACGGTACTTGTTTGGTTGTTCTCTTGTTCAAAGGCCATACTACTGAACCGAAAATCCTGTTGATCCCGATCCATATGAGTTGCCTTACTAAAGATTGTATTGTTACGGATTGCCAACTGATGTTTGGCATTTATATTCCAGTCTAAACGATTGAAAAACTTGGTTGACCGGGACCAATTTGTATAATTACCTGCGGTTCCAATATTAAAAATATCACCATAGCGAGAACGAGCGGCTTCGGCTATTGCTTCTACATCGCGCTGCTCCAGAATCTGAGCTGTTTCGATAGTCCCAACACGCAACTGCGTAGGATCTTGGCGCCTGGTAAACTCCTCATTACTGAAAAAGAATAATTTATCTTTTATTAAAGGAAACCCTATTCGGAAACCTGTTTGATAATCATAAAAATCTTTATTCATTTTCCCCAAAGTTCCCACACGGTCCTTACCCGTTAATGCGGCATTCCGTCCATAGGCGTAAACCGAACCTTCGACTTGGTTTGTACCACTTCGAGTGACAGCATTGACCGAGCCGCCTGTAAAATTTCCAATCTTGACATCGTAGGGAGCCAAATATACTTGCATATCCTGAATGGCGTCTATTGATATGGGGTTTGTTCTTGTACTGCTCCCCGCCATTCCTGAGGTCCCCGTTTGTCCGCCAAGAGAGGGGCTAAAACCTATTGCATCATTATTGATGGCACCGTCTATCGTGACATTATTATACCTAAAGTTTGTACCACCAAAACTATTATCGCGACTTCCTTGCGGTGTAAGCCGAGTTACATCGGTAATCGAACGGTTGACTGTAGGCATATTCCTGACTTGCTCGCCACTGAAATGATTTCCGGTCCCTACTGTCCCTGCCCTTGTATCAGCTTTCCGACCAGTCACAACGACCTCACTAAGTGTTTCATTACGCTGTTGCATAATAAAATCCGTCTGCAAGGTTTCTCCCAAACGCACAAATATATTTTCTTTACGTTCTGTTTGTAATCCAATGCTACTTACATCAACTGTATATGGACCTCCAATACGAATATTATTTAAAGTAAAACATCCATCTTTATCGGTCGATTGCACATAACGGGTCCCCGTCGGTGTGTGTATCACAGTAACGGTCGCCTTCTCCACAAGAGTTCCACTGCTACTTTGCACCTTTCCGTTAATTGTACCCGAAGTTTCCTGCGCAAAAGAATTGATCGCTTGCAAAAGAAACAAAAAGAGTAAAATTAGCTTTAGTATTGACATTATAGGATAGAAAGTCATGGTTGATCTTCCTAAGCATATACTGTCATATTGATATCTATTCATTGCTATGTTTCATTAATTCGTTAGATAAATCTTCTTATTACTGTGTTAGCCGGAGCCCCTGATCGACAATATGTAGTACCCCATCTCCGGTAAGGATATCCTGTTTCTGTAATAAGACATCATTTGTATTTCCCAAACCCCGAAGTGTTATACCGCTAAAAGAGCCCGGAGAGCTGGTATTTGGAACCAACTTAATCTCTACACTGTTACCATCTAGCATGGTTTGCTTAGACATATTTGTATTACCCGTACTCAAGATATAGTCGTACACAAAACGACGGTCATGGAGAATATGATAGCGGACTAATTTTTTCAGATCGTCTAAATTGGCCAGCTCCACATCCTGCACGGATTGAAATCCCAGCAGAGTCATTGCAGCATTATTTGGTGCAAAAACTGTATAGGCTCCCTGATTTGTTTTTTCGGATAAAATGCCGGTCCTTTTTATAGCACGAGCAAATATGCTGATACTCGCATCTGCGTTGATAGCATCGACAATCTTATCATGTACATAGGGAGTCATAACGCGGTCGAGCACTTGAATCAGTCCATTAGATGCAGGCAAATTTTGTGTCAATATACGCGCTCCATTCAGTGTCAGTACTGTATCAGCTCCTTTTACCCAATGTGTGGCATAAACCTTACCGCGACGTGTTTTCAATTCTTGATTGAACAGAAAAGGAAGCTTATTGAGCTCATATTTTCCATCCAGTATATGATAATTAGCGATATTAGAAACTATCGCTGCGCGTTCAGACAGCATGCTCACGACAGTTGGATACCCCGCCTTTCCAAAGGCATTGTCGGATGGAGCAAGCAAAGTATAGGGACCTTCGCCCTTTTGCAACTCCTTATCCATATTACTGACGCGTAATGCAGCATTAAATACCGATAAATTAAAATTATCAGCAACGACCAAGTTGACCTTATTATTATCAAAATTCGTCGTGTTTTCTTCCTTTTTACAAGCAAATAATAGATTGATCGTCAGCAAAAATAGGCTACACTTGCTATAACTAAAATTATGTCGTCTCATCTTTTATTTAAGTTTAAATCCTTTTGGAAGCAGTAGATTATCAACAACGTGGATCGGTCCATTGACCGTATTGATATCTGTCTCAATAATATTGATCGGTGCTTGCTCGGCTTCTTTGATTTTCATTTGGATCTGGTTTCCATTTTTAGAAAAAGCTAACGGCATCTTATAAGCGTATTGAACCTGACTATTCCCCCCTATATTCACATAGTAATCATTTAACAAGGTCGGGGCCAAATCATTACTATAAAAGACGGTATTATTAGATAGCGCAATGCCATAAGAAGGATCTTTAGTTGCAAACACTCTGCCCCAATTGCGATGAAAACTGAATAAAGTATCTGTCGGATATGCTCCTCGTGGTTCAAAATACATATCGTCATATCTTACATCTCCCCGTTTAGCATTAAAAGCCAAAATATCGGCCACGCTATTAAACCCTGCTTTTCGAAAGGCATCATCTGTTGGTGCAAAGGTGGCTGTCAGGGTAAGATTAGGTGCCTCATTGTAAGATGGGCCATCACCTACATCCCAGCCTCGTTGATAGGGAGCTCTAACCTCTGGATAATAGCTCAAAAACTCCTCTTTACTCATACGATATCCCCATAGAGGTTCAATATCATCCAACATTTTTTCATAAAACATTTCCTCGGACAAACGTTGGGATTCCACAAAAAAGGTAAACCTTCCGTCGGCTATTAGCGCCTCCAATATGGTCATAACCGGTTTTTCGATCACTTTTTCCAACATATAGACTCCGCCATTTGTCGCAGGCTCATAGGCTAATTTCCCTTTAGACTTACCATTGACTAGCAAATCGCCATCTTTCACAGCGAGATAATGACGATAAGCATAGATATCGTAACGTCTTCCTACAGGCTCGGTATTATCATAAAAAGGTACGCGGTAATTTTGATTTTTTAACATCGAGCGAACCATGAGACTATATTTACCAAGTTTAATTTGATTAAGATCTCCTAAAAAACTGTAAAATTGAATGAAATCGGCAGCTTCCTCAGTAGTCATTTTTTGAATAGTCTCTAATGTTATTCCAGCTTGCTTCAACGCATTATCGGTTGGGACCAATACGGTCACTTTTGTATTGACTCCAGCAGCCTTGATCAATGCTACAATGTTACTTTTCTGCCAAGCCGCTAAAAAAACTTTTGCTTCATTATGCTTTGTCAATAGTTGCGTAACATCTTGTGAAGCTTCATTTTTATAAGGAACTTCCTCACCCACAAGCTCCGGCATGAACTCAGTTTTTTGGCAAGATAGCAGTACAAACACAGCAGTAGTACATAACAACAGTATATGCCAAACGGCATTTATTGATTTATTTTTCATCTTTTCCTTTTTTTATCGCTTGATCTGGGCTTACTAATCCTTGATCTAAATCATGAACCAAACCATTACTACACAAATAGTCCATTTTAGCGCCGACAGCATACGTTACATCAGCGAGTATAATCGAATAGAAAGTATCATTGTCCCGGAGTCTCATATTATAACTTAGTTTCCAGGTCGGATAGGCTTCATTGGCAAAATATTCCATATAATGTATTTTGTCTTTCAAGTGGTATTTGTAATTACCATTCGAATTAATGACAGTAAAAACTTGCGAATCCGATATAAAAAAATGTTTATCGTACATGATGTAGGCACCAAACAATACCTCAGCGACATAATTCTGTGGAACAGCACTATCCAAAAATTCTATCGTAACCCCTCTCTTTTCTAGGGCCTCATTTGTTGGTGCAAATACCGTAAATGGGCCTTTTTCAGCCAGCTGTCCCCACAGACCAAATTTCTTCAGTCCAGCCACAAAAACAGTATAGTCTTTCTTGTCACTGAGCCAATCCTGAATATTTTTCTCAAATTGTGGTTTCATTACCTTATCCAGCACATGCAACACTCCGTTGGATAAAACCACGTCTTTGCGGACCGCTTTCGCTCCGCTAAAAAACAGCATATTTGTTGGAGTAATAGCCCCGGGTGATATAGAACCGATTGAGGCGTACAATTCGGAACCTTCCAGTGTTGCATACCTAAAATCCACCGAATTGCTCGGAATATCGCTCACATAAAGACGCCTTGGGAGAATATGATAAGAAATCAGTCTCCGCAAGCTATCCTTATTCATTCGATCAAGGTCAGCTGGACGAAACACACCGATCTCATTAAAAGCGAGATCGTTTGGCACAAGAACTGTAAATGGCCCATTACCATTTAGTTCGACATTCAGACCTGTTTTCTCCAGCGCCGCATCAAAGAGTCGCATTTCGTAATTGTTGTGAATAAAGTCGGCGGCCGGCCGTATATTTTCATTAGGTTGAGGCACCGTGAGATTATCATGTTTGCAGCCTTGTAGCAACAAAATAAATAAGCACGCAGAAAACCAGCCCATAGCATGAAGCAGTGAAACCTTCTGTTCTATTTTGATATTATATTGAATCATTTCTGCTAATTTTAGTAAATAGGTGGAGCATATTTTCGTTGTATGGTAGTTAGGTAGACGCGACCATTGACAATTTCGATCGTATTGACCGTTGCGAAAGTGCGTGGATTATCCTTTCCCGAATGTACATTGACCAACAAATTTGGAAGCAGTGTTCCGTTTTCATTACTGGTCAATCCTACTTTTCCGTTCAGGAGACAATTAAGTACAGCCCAGTTGCTACCTGTATTTGTCTCACTATCATAAAATGGATTCGTGACAGGATCCATTCCAAGTGTAAAAAAGTCAAATCGTTGCCAAATAGCTGTGCGGATACCGTTGGATTTACTACTCGCCCATAACGGAAAACTTGCATATGCATTCACTTCATTTGAACTTGTATTACGTTTAACGGTTGTCAAAAAACGCCCTTGGTAACCATTTACTTTCGCAGCATAATGGCTGAGCTCTTCCTGACTTTCATAAAGTGACAAAAACACATTCATTTCTTCTTTGACGCCATTTTTGAAGCTTTTCAATCGATAATCATCATCTTTTAAGCTTGCATCAGCTTCCCAGAACCCTTTTGAACTCATATTGTAAAAGTTTACATACACCAATGAATCTGATAATGGGAGCTTATAGAAATTTTCATGTCTCAATAAGATTCCATGATCCTTCTTTATAAAATCCCTTTGCAAAAGATGGAGTGTATAAACTTCTTTACTTTGAAGATTGATCACCGTGTCAATCAGAATGTCATTTTTCAAACGATCTTCCAATTCAAAGAAGGGTACCGTATTTTTTGGACGATACGCAAATACGACTCTTACCTCGCCTGAGGGTACCTGAGCCCAGCTACTTAAGTCAAATCCGTTTAAAATAGGACCGACTAGGACATTTTCCTTTCCTGGATATTCGGGATTGCTTGGGTCTGTACTGTTCCCGATGTGAGAAGGATATGGGGGAGCATAAGGATCTCTTTTATCCAAGAAATCACCTATAATTTCCGCTCCTGTAAATTTTCCATCAGATCCTATTTTCGGATTGATAAGCATGCAGAAATAAGGTACTTTATCATCCTTGCTACCCATAGTCTGTACGTAATTGACATTATTAAAAACACGTAGATAAGCCGGCTCGGCAATCTGTGTATATTCAATTTTCGTACAGGAAGCAAGCGATAGTATAAAAATGGCCACTAGCCAAATACGATTTGATATATTTTGCTTTTTCATTATTTATTATGTTTGATAATGATCATTCGCGCTTTTTCTTTATCGGACGATCCCGAACCATTTTTTCCAATCAACGCTACAGTATAAATTCCTGGCTCAAATGCTGGTAGAGGCCTTCCAATGGTTGTATACAGCGATTTATTTGCTATAAACTCCGTCGATTGCAATACGTCAATATCGTCGGCCCAGACACCCGGTATTACATCAGGTTTAGAACGATACGCCATTATTGCGTAGGGATTCGTCATAATATTTACATTGGTATAAGGCATATTAATCGAAGGGATCCCAGGTTGCAGATTTACATTGCCACTGTTCCCGAAAGGCTGTCCGTTAGGCAGTGTAAAGGTGATATAAGGATTGCTTGCCGATAGATTTAAAAAGCGATTAAAGAAGAAGAATTTAAAAGCTAGCCGACTGTATGTCCCATCATCTTCAGCCGGTAAAGGGAGTGTACCACTCAGATCATTGGAAATGAGAAGCAACTGAGCCTTTCCATTTAGGTCAGGATAGAGCCATAACGTATAATTTTGATTGCTCCGCAATTCCTGCTTTATTGTAGCGAGTACGTTTCCAGTTGCATCTATAGCCTCTATATCATATTGCTTCTGGGTAAACACACTATAATTGCTTCCCTTTCCAAATCCAATACCGCTGGCAATAACCTTTCCATCGACCCTAAACCCTATCGATTGATCCTTATATGCATTTACACCTTGTATCCTCAAGTAACTTTGATTAACCTGCGCTGCAATGTCTGTGATAATCTGAAACGAATTTTGATAGGCCTCAGCTGTTTCGTTCATTTCATTTGAGAAATAACTAAATCGCTGCGGCGTGACTACGATCGTATAAACACCTCCAGGTTGAAAATCCTGAATCGGAGCATAAGCAAAATTAGTGGACTTCGCATAATCTTTTGGAATGGTGGAAGTCGGTAAATCAATGAGCCCGTATTCAAACCGTCCTGAGCCCAAAGAAGGAAGGGGTCTACCATCTGCTAGCAATATTTTAAACTGATAGGTCCCATAGGGCAGTTCAATATAGTCTGAATTGCGACGTGCGACAGAAATATCATTCGTTTTTTGATCAACCAAAGTACCATCAGCATAAGCTAACGATATTGCACCAACGAGATTCTCCTGTGCACCGCCCATGCCATTGGAAGGGTTTTTGATCGCTCCAGCTAGGTTAACAATCCGAATCTTAAAATGGTCCGGCTTACTGGGACTAGTCATAGCCCGCGTTAATGCAACAACTTCAGGTTGACCATTCATGATTAAGGAAGGAAGCAAAAAATAATCCTTAGGTTGCTCATAACTATTGTCAACCTTGACTTTAAAATCATGGTTCAAACCAAAACCCTGATAAAAGCGAGCTGCAAACGTAAGGTCTGCCTCTTCTTTCTGATCAAAAAGATCTTGTGGAACTGTCCATGTCTTTGTCAAACGTCCGTCTGTTGGGAAATATGACGTTCCAGGATATTTATGATTCCCCGGATTTAACGGATGCAACACAACAAAACTTGTCAAGCTGTCGCCATTAGCAATAACCTGATTGAAGTCAGATAGATTAACAATTCTAGTATTTGAATTTGGCCGGTTTTCAGTTACAGGACGATTGTCATTAATCACATCCAGTTTTTCCTTTTTACAAGAAACAAAGGATAAAAAACATAAAGCTGTAACACCAAAAAACAGACACCCCACACGCTTAAACATACTGATTTTCATTAGATTAAAATAAGTTATAGGTAAAACCGATCATAATTTCTGCCCCGCGCTTATAACTTCTGTTGATATACTCATTTCCATACCACTTTCCTCCGGTTTGCGGATTTGCATAAACAGTTTTAATAGCGGGATTCATTATATTTTTGGCATAGCCTTTAAACAAGATCCGTTTATTTAGCTTTTGGGAAAAAACAAAATCAAGGTAAGGCACGGGCTGTGTATACAGATCCGGTTCCCCTGTCAGATTAATTTGGACTAAGCGTTCCCCAACCATATTAAAGGTCACTGTGAGATCGGTTCCTGATTTGTCGTTATCATAGTTTAACCAAGCATTAATCGAATAAGGAGCCTGTTCAAACAACGGACTATTTTTTGGCGTATATCTATCCAGTGAACGATTTGCTTCATAACGCTCCTCAGATTTTTTAATTTCACTTTGTGCCAATAAAAGATTGGTACCCAAAAACAAGTTTTTTAAAGGATCATATAAGGTTCCCAAATTCTTGACAACTTCAAATTCCAATCCCCATACCTTACCAATATTACCGTCATTCTGAAATTGGATGGTTGGAAATTCCGGATAAGTAGCAGCTAACCCTTGGGTTTTTAGATTAAATACCTTAACCAATTGATTTTCTATACGCTTTCCAAAAGCTGACACGGCAATAACCTCTCCTTTAGCAGGAAACCATTCCCAACGAAAATCCGCATTTTGGGTATATTGGTTTTTCAAATTGGGATTACCAACAACTAAGCCCATTTGAAAGGCATCAAATTCAAATACATTGGTAATCTCACGCAATTCAGGTCTAGCCAGGGTCGTGTTGAAGGCCCCACGAAAATTCATGTTGTCATTCAACGTATAGGTTGCATTGACTGAATAGAATGGTTTATATTTTGTTTTATAGACAGAATTGGGATTAATCGGATCCAGTGGAATGCGTGTACCATCTGGAGATGTTGCGGTCAGTGCAGGGTCTAAAAATACATTAGTAGTATCCACTGCCGAACCAATATTTGTCATCTCAAACCGAACTCCTCCAGCCATGCGGAATCGTTCAGCAATCTTGAGATCCAGCATACCATATAATGCATTGGTTTCAAAATAACCCTTGTAGTTATTTGGCGATTTTTGGCTATTGTATAGAAATCCACCTACTGGCATCATACCTTCACCCTGTCCCGCTTTTGGTAATACAACACCTACAATTTCATTGCTTACCAAACGGTCTAAATTGCCTTGGACGTCATACAAAGGAATGGCCTTATTACCCGTAAAATTTGAACCTGGCAGAAACAGCTGGTTTTCTGTAAATTTACGATCCCTAAATAAATAATTGAACCCCGTTTTAAACAACTGCTTTTCACCCAATAGCCTGAAAGGAAAACTCAGATCAGCTTTTGCATTAAAATTATCTTCGTTCAAATTCCGCCATCTCCGACCATTAGGTTCCGCTTGAATAATACCGTAATTTCCAAATCCGTTTACATAGCCCGATGTAAGTGCATAGAGATGTTCAGAATATACATAGTCATCAAAATGAGCCTGCTCACCTATAATGGGACGTCGATACCATCCCCCACCCCGAGGTTTGTAGTCTACAAGACTTGCAAATCTAAAATCCGGGTCATTCTGCGTGGACTTTGACGTTGCAACATTATAACTCAAACGAGGCGAGAGCTCATTTTTCAAAAACTTATGTTCGCCCTGTAGGTTAAAGGTATTCAGATTACGGAAAGTCTGTTTAAGCGAATGAATAGTACTTCTGACTTCGCCAGGCAAGCCCGAATACTCATAGCGTCCATTTAAATTTGTTGCGATAGACTCTCCTCCCCAGCTTCCCAAATATTGCATACTGACCTCATGCTGTGGATTAAAACGGTAGGTGCCCCCTACAAGTGTACCATAGTTTAGTGTTTCGGTTCCTGTATTTTCACGATAAGTTTGATACTTCCCCATAAAAAGACTATTCGGTGTAATATAATTAGGGATATTCCTAAAACTAAAAATATCAGGGTTACCAGTCACTACCCCTTGATAGATGCTATACTGGGTCAGTTCGCCCTGATAAATATCAGCGGTTCTTCTATAATAATTTCCTCCGACGACAATCCCCAGTTTGTGTTTTCCAAAAACATCATAACTATTACCGAATGTTGCCGAGTAAAGTTGATTCATGGGTGCGCGGCGGTATCGAGTCGTCATAACGGGATCAAACCCTTTCATAATTGTATTAACCCGGTTTACCTCCTGATATCCTGAGGGACTATAGTTGCTATTGGCGATCATATCCTGGATAGAACTTAATCCATTGGGATATTGCGTTGCAAGATTTAGAAAATCCGAGGAAAGGTCTTTTTTATTGATTCGTGTTCCCAATAATCCCATCTCACTGTTCCAAAAGCTGTTATAATTCCCCCCCAAACCAATGTTCGAATTGAGCCCGGTTTGAGCGATAAGCTCAAATGTCATTTTCTCAGGCACAGATTTCGTTTTGAGCTCAACGATACCCGAAGCAGCATCGGCAGGTTTGTCTGGTGTTACTGTTTTATAAACGGTAATATTATCCAATAAAGAAGCCGGAACGAGATCCAACGGGATGGCACTACGGTCAGGATCAGATGAAGCCAATCTTACGCCGTTCAACTGACCGATCACAGATCGATCACCTAGCCCTCTTATCGCAACATATTTATCATCAGTCACCGTAACACCAGTAACGCGTTGTAATGCCTGTGTAGTCGTGATACTGGCCGTACGCTCAATCAATTCGGCCGAAATAGCATCCTGTACAATAGAAGCGCGTTTACGTTCTTCCAGCACGGCCGTTTCAGTGTTCATTTTACGCCTTGCCTGAACGGTGACCTCTTCCAATGCTGTAGCAAGAGGGTTCAACCCAATGACAAGGTTTTCCTTCACATCATTAATTTCAATTTCCTTGGTCTGATAGCCCAGATAGGAAAGAACGAGAACAGTAGGAATTTTAGAAATCGATAGCGAAAAGTTTCCATTTGCATCAGAATTCGTTCCTCCAGATGTCCCTTTAACACGGATTGAAACACTGGCCAATGTCCTTTTTGTCTGTTGATCAATGACTCGACCAGCCAAGCGCTGCTGCAATACATCGGCGGGCTTTTCCAGCGCAGTCTGAAGCGCCGTAACAACAACCAGTTTATTTTTCACAACATAACCGAACGGTTGTCCTGCAAAACATATATTCAATGCTTCTTCAACAGTTGCATTGTTTAGATTGACATTAACGGGTTTTGCTCGATTAAAGAGCCCATTATCGTAAAAAAAGTCATAACCGCTCTGCTGCCTTATTTCTTTTAATATAGCTGGGATATGACTATTTTGTTTGTTAAGTGTAATACGTTGACCGTAAGTAAACGCACTGACTTTCACCAACAAACAAGTTAAAAATACCATGGTGATTTTCATAACACGCATGCATTGATAAAAACTCATATATTTGTTGTTGTTAATATTATTTGATGATCATTGAATCGCAACATGATCGATAAGCTTAACACATTGACCAAAGGTGTTACCAGCACCTTTGGTTGTTTTTTATCCGGCTTATCGTAAAAATTAGATAGGTCAATCTATCACAATAAGCCTCCTTCCATTTAGCGTTAATTTTACTTTTCCTGTTGTTTGCAACATATCAATAATGGTAGATAGCGGTTGAGAACGCGATACCATACCATCAAATTTCAACTTTTCAAGTCGTTCAGGACATGTTACATCCACGTTGTACCACCTTGAAATTTTACGCAGCAGACTTACTAACTCCTCTCCTTTAAAAACAAAGTCACCATTTATCCAAGCTACTTCCTGAGAAATATCCACATTTTCTACACGCAGGGCTTCATTTAACAAGGCCCGCTGCCCTGGTTTTAAGAGCACCGATTCATTTCTTTTTTTCGAACTAACGCGTACACTTCCCTCCAATAAAGTTGTTGTTGTATAAGGTTCGTCATCATATGCGTTGACATTGAAATGCGTACCAAGTACCTCTATTTTTTGATTTGCTGTCTCCACGTAAAAAGGAATTCGTTTTCCCCCTCCCATTTCCGTCTCAATTTTTGCAATTTCAAAGTAAACCTCTCCGGTCATATGGACATGCCGTTCGTTTTCACTAAATTTCAAAGGATATGTCAGGGTTGAATTTGCATTGAGGAAAGCTTTCGATCCATCTGGCAATATAATTTGATATTGATTTCCCCTATTCGTCGCAATTTTATTCATTGCTGTACTGGCAATCCGTTCCTTTTCAACAGCCTTATACACCAATTCACCATCGTTGTTCTTTTGTATTTCTACCCCGCCCTGAAGTGCAACAACACTTCCATTCTTTATATCAGCTAAGGAAACAACGGAGCCATCTTTTAATGTCAATAAGGCATCATCCTTTCCCGGAGCACCGATATGCTGTACGTTTTTTGGCTGTTCTTCAGCAAGCTGTTGTTTAAATAGAAACAGTGAGATAGCGCCAACAACGACTAGGAGCGCCGCAATTTTTAACCAGACAGCCGTACCAATTTCTATGAAGCTGTGCTGGTTAGCGCGCTTTTTTATTTGAGACTGCAAACGCTCATAGTTTGTTTGAACGGATAGTTCGCCCGCATAATGTCCCATTGCCACAATGGTTTCCTGCAACTCCGCGATGGACGCTTTATGTTCAGGATATTTTTGTAACCATTTTTCCCATTTTTCGATATCCTCTTTATTTGTTCCCTTACAATAGTTCACAAAAGATTCGTCCAATAATAACGCTTGCAAATTAAGTTCGTTCATACTACTCTAATCGTAATTTATACAATAGAGTGGGCAGGGTCATTTTTTCACTACTCGTTTTTAAGAAAAAATCAACAAAAATGAAGAAAGTAGCCCTACGGCAACTTTAAGAAAGATTTCTTGTTCACTAGAAAGATTATTTTTTATTTTTTCTAGTGATTTATAGATGGTATTATAGATCGTATGGATCGAAACCTGATTGGCATCAGCGATTTCCTGATAAGAAAGATCCAAAAAAAATCGTTGGTAAATCACCAATCGTTGTTTTGTCCCTAATTGCTCCATATGCTCTGCAACCAACTGTGTTACTGTATTTGTTGTTACCGCACGGATATGTTGGTCTTCAACAGAGTGATGGATTGACGGATCATGGATTTCTTCCACAAAATCCAAATCTGTCAGCTTCAGTGATTCCTTGCGGAAAAGTTTTTGAAAGAAAACCGTAATAATATAATTATGATGATTACGTATCTGACGATTGCTAGACTTTTTCTCCCATAGATGTAGAAACACATCATTCACGCTATCCTGAACACGCTGTACCGACATTTTCTTTTTTAGCCCCAAATAAGAGAGATAGTGGTAATAATGTTTATATAACGTATAAAATGATTCTTCACACTCCTCTGCCACAAATTGGTCCCAAATATTTCTTAGATCTTTTCCGGTTAGTGCAAACATGATATCTTGGTAACAATGACTTTATACAAAAAAAGGAAAGTCTTATTAACAAGAGATTAACCAAAGATGAAGAATAGGAAAATTGTATGTAAATTGGAATTAGAAAATCAATACTAATTCTTCCTATAGCTATAACGGGTAAATAATGGCAAAAAGGCAGGAAAAAACTAATCATTGGAAAATTTTAACACAAAATGGAAAGACGTATATTTCTTGCAGACAGACTTCGCGAAGTTTTTTTGAATGGACGTTGGATTGCCAACACCAACTATCAGGAACAACTATTGAACACGACCTGGAAACAAGCCATAATCAAAATAAATGATCTGAATTCCATCGCTGCCCTAACCTATCATATCAATTATTACCTCGAGGGGTTACTGATGGCATTTAAACACGGAAAATTGGAAATCAGCGATAAGTATAGCTTTGATATCCCGCCTATCCGATCCAAAGCAGACTGGGATACACTCGTAGATCGATTCCTAAAAAACGCAGCCACATTTGCCAACAGCATTGCCCAATTTGAAGAAAACCTCTTCGACCAGCCATTTATTGATAAAAAGTATGGATCTTACCTCAGAAATATCGAAGCTGTAATCGAACATAGCTATTATCACCTTGGTCAGATTTCACTGATCAAAAAGGTAATTCGTCAATCGGAATAAATTGTTATTTCGCTAGTACAGCGAGTTCCTGTTTCACTTTCTCTCGGTATTCCAAACCCCAACTGACCAAAGATTCGGTGACGGGGAACACACTTTTACCATAGGCCGTAATTTTATAAAACACTTTTACGGGGTCTTCACTTGGCTGGCGGGCGACTAACAAGTTTAATTCAAGGTCTCGAAGTTCTTTTGTCAACACTTTTGCAGAAATTCCCTGAATCTCCCGTTCCATTTTTTTGAAATGGATTTCCTGCAACTCCCGATTAGCCAAATAACGTAATATCATCAATTTCCATTTTCCACCCAAAATATCCAGCGCGTCACGCATAGCGCGCAATTCTTCTGTACAACTCGCCTCCCGCATTTGATTTCCGTCAAAAACTTGTCCCATATTGATTTCTAACAACTAGTTACCACTTGTTAACTACCAACAAATATATAGCAAAGGAAAGGTAGATTTGTCATAACAACTATATAAGATGTAAAATCTATGGATGCAGTGTAAATTATTTTCAATTTGATTTTTCATCCCTTAAAATAGATAGAGTTATGAACGCCGTTATATTAGATCAAGACAATCATTTGATAAATGCCAACGTTGACCTTCCTCCATTGAAGCCCAACGAGGTGAAAATTAAAATAATAGCTTCCGCAATCAATCCCATAGACTACCAAATGCGTGAAAATGAATTTGAACGACGTTATTTATATTCCCCCATACTTGGTAGAGAAGGGGCAGGAATTATTACAGATAAAGGTTCAGAAGTAAGTGAATATGCAATTGGAGATGAAGTGTTTTTTGCCTGTGGTAGCATGGGCAGCAACGGGACCTATGCAGCATACATTCATTTACCAGCCGGCCTCGTTGCCCCTAAGCCAAAAAATATTTCTTTTGAGCAAGCAGCAGCACTTTCTACCGCTGGCATCACCGCATTACAGGTTTTCGACAGAGCAACAATTAATCCGCAAGACCATATTTTCCTAACCGGCGCGTCTGGAGGCGTGGGTCTTTTTGTATTAAAATTACTCCTGGCTAACGGCATTAAAAATATCGTGGCAACTGCAGGAAGTATAAGCAGTATTGAAAAATTACACCAACTAGGACTGCAAAAAGACAGCATCATCAATTATCGAAAAGAGAATTTAACGGAAATAATCAAGCGTAGAAGTAATCAGCAGGGTATTGATGTCGCTATCGATGCGGTGGGTCAGCATCTCTCGGAAGTTGCCGCCGCAGTACTAAAACCCTATGGAACTTATATCGACATCACACATTTTACGACCGCGACAGCAAGAGGCCAACTATTTAGTTCGGCCGCACAGATCATCAATATATCCAACTTTATCCACGCGCAAAAACTAAATTATACCTATTTCAAAAATGGGCTGGATCGGATCAGACACAATATTGAGCAAGAAATTATTCAATCCGCCCCTATTTATCTTATTGGTAAACTGAGCCCCGAAACAATAGAAAAAGGGCATCTAATGTTGAAAAACAACCAGACTCAAGGCAATAAATTAATTATACAAAATCAATGAGAACTATACCTAGACGAATCGTGACAGGCATACGTGCCGGCAAATCCTTTATCGAAGCGGATGCATTGGTCGATAATGTATCGGAGCACTATCCCAATCTCGTTATTTCCGATATCTGGCAAACCAGTCAAATGCCGGCCAAGTTTGAGAAAGAGCATCCCATAGAAAACACTGCTATACCCCAAGTCATCAAAAATGGCACGTACTTCCGCTATGTACAGATCCCACCTGATCGGGACCTTGGTATAGAAACAGCGATTGGCACCTCTCATCCCCTCATGCATCAGACAGCAAGTTTAGATTACATCGTTATTCTTTCAGGGGAGATTTACTTGATTACAGACACAGAAGAAACGCTTTTACAGGCCGGCGATATTGTCATCCAGCGTGGCACGAATCATGCATGGAGCAATCGTTCCGATCAAATGTGCCTGCAATTGGCAATTCTAATCGATGCGAATTAAAACGCGAATTAAAAATCTACCTATTGCTCAATCGGCAAACTAAACATAGCGTCGATTGAATCACATCGAATTTATTTTGCATGAACACCGCAATTTTTCTAAGTTTGGACTTCATGATAGCAGCATATTTTCGGTCTTTGCATCTGTTCGAGGAAGAAGAGATCAATCAAATTGTTCAGCTTTTTGAATACAGAAAGCTGAACAAAAACGACTTTTTTGTTAAAGAGAATCAACCTTGTCATGAGGTTGCTTTTATACAATCAGGGATCTTCCGTTCTTATTATAGCAGTGCAAACAAGGAAGATATTACCTATTGTTTCCGCTTTCCCAATACTTGGATAGCGGCCTACTCCTCCTTTATTACAGGCGGGCCGAGTACGGAGACCATGCAGGCCATCACCCCTGCCGAACTATGGACGATCAAAAAAAACACCATTGATACACTCGCTATAAATAGCCTAAAATGGACAAAGTACCTTAAAATGATTGCCGAGGAACAATATCTTGAGCTTGAAAAGCGCGTCTTTCAATTGCAAAAAGAAACCGCATCACAACGTTATGCCAATTTACTCAAAGATCATCCTGAGTTTATCCAACAACTTCCTTTACAATATCTTGCATCCTATTTGGGCATTACACAACGTCATTTAAGTCGTATTCGCAGCGAAATTTCTTTTTAGACATTTGTCCTATAAAGACGGTGGTTCTATCGCTACTTTTGTGATGTAATACGACATCATGCAGAAAAAAATACTGATTATCAATGGTCACCCGAATCGGGAATCCTTCAATTTTGGCATTGCAAATGCTTATCAAGAAGCTGCGGTAGCGTCCGGAGCTACAGTACGAACAATCCATATTATTGACCTGGACTTCAATCCAAACCTTGAATTTGGTTATCGTAAACGGACAGAACTTGAGCAGGACCTACTTCTTGCCTGGGAGGACATCTTATGGGCCGATCATTTGGTCTGGATACATCCCGTTTGGTGGGGCGGTCTTCCTGCCTTGATGAAGGGCTTTATCGATAGATTATTTTTACCTGGACGGGCCTTTCAATACCGCGAAAATTCTCTTTTTTGGGACAAATTGCTAAAAGGAAAATCTGCCCGAATTATTACAACCCTCGATCAACCAAGTTGGTATTATGCATTAGTTTACGGCAGACCAAGTGTTAATCAACTAAAAAGATCCATCCTTCAATTTTGTGGAATATCGCCCGTTAAAGTCACCTATATCGGAATTATCAAAACTTCCGATCCTATTAAACGGAATAAATGGCTACAAAAAGTACAACAGTTGGGACACAAACAAGCTTAAGCGCAATCTAAACGCATTAAGACTGCTTGTCAAATGATAATGAGGAGCACTTTTTGCCAAATGGCAATTGTCCTCCGCTTTGCAAGCCCTAGCTTTGACCATAAATTCAAGACAAACGCAATATGGACATTCTAATTGGGCTCCAATGGGGAGACGAAGGTAAAGGAAAATTCATTGATCTGATCGGAAGCGACTATGACATTATCGCTCGATTTAATGGAGGCGCGAATGCCGGACATAGTATTTATTATCAAGGTAACAAAATTACGCTTAAACTACTCCCATCGGGAATTTTTTCGTCGCATGTCAAAAACATTATTGGCACCGGTGTGGTGGTTGACCCATTAGCATTCAAAGCGGAAATTGAAGAACTAGCGCACATTATGCCAGATCAAGATCTCTTCAATAGGATTTTGATATCCCAAAAAGCGCATCTCGTTTTACCTACCCATCGCTATTGGGATATCTATATGGAACAGTCTCCATTGTATCGCACGATAGGAACGACCAAAAATGGAATTGCGCCAAGCTATTCCAATAAAATACTAAGACAGAACCTTCGTGTTGGTGATATTCACTCGGATAGTTTTAATACGGACGTATATCAAATTTTAAATCGTCAATACAATGAACTACAGCTTCTCGGGCAAGAAATGCCTGCATTCGAAGAGCTCTATCACGATTTTATTCAAGGATGCACTTCGTTAAAGCAAGTATCAATTATAGATACTGAAATCTTTCTTAACAAGGCTATCCAAGATGGCAAGAAGGTATTGGCGGAAGGTGCGCAGGCAACCCTACTTGACATCGACCATGGAAGTTATCCCTATGTGACCTCATCAAATACGATTGCCTCCGCAGCCTGTGTAAGCTTGGGCGTGTCGCCTAAACTGGTGGACAAAATTTATGGCGTTACAAAAGCCTATTGCACCCGTGTGGGTAATGGCATTTTCCCAACCGAGATCACAGGACAAGCTGCCAATGATTTACGGGAAAAAGGAGCTGAATTCGGTTCCAATACCAAGCGTCCCCGTCGTGTCGGCTGGCTGGATCTTCCAGCATTAAAATATGCCATCATGTTAAATGGAGTCACTCAGCTTGTTCTTACGAAAGCCGACATCTTAAACGAAATGGCTGCCATCCCCGTCTGTACACATTATGAAATAGATGAACAAAAAATTTCCTTAGCATTTCCCCAATCCGCTGAACAAGAAATTAAACCGATCTGGAAATATTTAAAAGGTTGGAATACCGATTTCTCTAATATCAAGCAGGCAAAGTTACTTCCAGAAACCTTTGGTGCATTTATCTCCTTTTTAGAAGAAGAATTACAAGTTCCCATAAAGTATCTTTCAACAGGACCTCAACGTGAAGAATTGATTAACTTAGCGAAGTAATATACAGGTAACATGGAGCAATTACTGGAATACATCCGAAAATTTGGACAGCTCGATTTACGAGAAGAGAACTTAATTCGACAGGCATTCGAAAAAAAGCATATTCCAAAGTCAAGCTATTTTGTCGCTTGCGGTAAAGTAAACAATAGCATTGCTTTTGTGGAATCGGGGGTATTCCGTTCGCTCTATTACAACAGTAAAGGCGATGATTTTACACGTTATTTTATTTATGAAGGTCGTTTTATTGGAGATCTTCAGAGCTTCTTGGATCGAACACCGTCCAATGACTATATAGAATCCCTCACAGATACCGAGATCTGGAGCCTTGATTTTGACAATTTTACGCTCCTTGAAAAGGAAATTAAAGTTTGGCCATTGTTAATGGCCAAACTTTATGGTTTTGTAGTGGAAAGTAAGCTAAAAACGGCAAATACCATGATGAATCTCGATGCCAAAGACCGTTACCTCCTGTTCTTAAAGCTTTACCCTGGTTTGGCCAATCGTGTTCCATTAGCCATGTTAGCATCCTATTTAGGGATTACCGCATCATCCCTGAGCCGGATTCGGAAAAATATCTAATCCCCTCGCAGCATCTAAATTAAATCGCGCCCCCTAATGCATTAGTCACACGAATACGAATCCTTTCGATCAACTCCGATCATTGCGATAAAACCTTAGCCCCGAACCAACTTACCAACGATAAAGCAGTCTTGTTGTGAAGACATTATCTTTCAAATCAGCAGAAAAGTTTGGTAAACTTGTGGTTTCGTTTGTTACATGCTCATTATATACGGTCAATTTTATCCTATTGTTAATCTGATAAGCAAGACCATAGCCCAGCGTACTAAACTTAACATCTCCGTCGGCCGTAAAATTATCGGGCATGCCGATTGTCATGCCACTTGCTTTAGTATTTGGATCATAGACGTCATACGCTAATAGCGCAGTTATACCGGTCTTAGCAATCTCTTGCGTAAACCAAAGGTAATATCCGTTAAATTTCCGCTGATAAAGGTCTGTTGTCGGTTGGGTCGTAAAACTTCTGCTTGCGTAAGGTCCTTTGATATCGGCACCACCCGCTACCCCTGGCTGATCACCAGCAACATATTCTGTTTTAAAGCTGGACTTTCCCAAGCTACTATCAAATTCCAACTGTAAATTGGCGCCATAATAATTCCGACCGATCGCCCTGCCTTCATTCTCGTCGCTGGTATGTGCTGTATAACCATTGCTGTTGGGCGTATAATAAGTTTTCGTATCATTACGAACCGAACCTTTATAGAATGAGCCACCAAATCCCAAATGAAGTTTTTTATCCGCTAGGCTATCAAATTTAAAAGCAAGATTACCGATCAGATCTTTTTTGGAATCATAATCTTTAGCCGAATGGCCACTACCATTAACCAAGGCTAAATCTAAGTTTAAGAATTTAGCTTTACCGCCAGGGTGATAGCTTACCATCCCTCCAAGATCACGTTCGCGTGGCATCAGAGTCTGAAATACACGTGCGCGTTCCGGAAAATCACGATAGCCGGATGAGTACACAATAGAGTATCCAAAAGGTCTATTGAAAAGACCCGCCGTTAAACTTAGGCCTTTTTGACTTGGGTGACGCAATTGAATAAAAGCGTCCATCAGTTGTACACCGTCTTGAGTAGCATCCAATTGAAACACAATACTGGAGTACGTATCCACGCGGTCAATTTTAAGACGCCCTCTGCGGATCATAAATCTGTTATCCGAATTCTTTGAAAAATCACCACCCGAAAAGGAAGTAATTCCGGGAGATTGCGCTTTCTGAAACTGTGTCTGAAGGTACCCAGTAATCTTGATATCATGTGGATCATAGCTGGAGGGCGCATTATTATTTTGCGCAAGCGCTACGACAGGACCTATCAGGGCTAAGAGTAAAAGTGCTTTTTTCATGAGAATTTTAAATAAATTATCTTTTTCGCTTGTGATGATATGATACGAGTAGAATCATTTTTCCATCTTCTATTCCACCATCTTTCAACGGCGTAAAAATAGATTCTCAATATTAAGTTAATATTAATAAATTGTTAGTCTATTAATTTATATACATAAAATTAACGATTTAGTAATATATCTCGTAAGAGATAGGTCAATACAATGGTGACTCTCGCAATGTAGAGGTATCCTTAAAATAAAAAGGCCGATACAAATTGTACCGGCCTTTTAATCCTATTGATTTATACGTTGAATTATTCCAATCCCTTATTATAATCGCTTTCGCGAAGAGGGATAGACCAAGTCCACTTATTTTTATCTTGTGGATTAATTGTAACAGCTAAAGATGTAAGGAAATTACCCCCGTTTGCGTTATTTCTTCTCACAATAGTATCTCCCCAACGTTTCATATCAAACCAATCGAATCCTTCGCCCCATAGTTCAACTGCGCGATAAAGTTTAATTTCATTAAGTAGATCTGTCCCTGTTTTTGTACAAACATAATTCACATTCCTTCCTGAAGTAGCGTTTAATGTGTTAAGCACACCTTGAACTTCGCTTGCTGCTTTATTTTGGAAAAATTTCGCTTCAGCTTCAATGAGGTACATCTCGGAAGCCCTAAAGTGATTTAAGTTTCCAACACCTGGTAGATCATTCGCTTTAAACTTAAAATTCATGTAAGCGTATGGCACAGCGTTAGCCTGTAATTCAGGATATAAAGCAAATGCCCTAGCCTTCATCGTCGCTCCGGCCAATCCTGTAGCTGTTGTATACGCTTCGCCTTTCGGATCTAAGAAAAGATCTCTTCTAATATCTGTTGAAGGAATTTTATCGAACAATTCTCTACTGATACATTTTGGCGCTGTTCTAACAGCACTTGCCGATGAATTATATGCAATATACGATTGAAATGAATAGAAGTATAATGTTTCATCAGACGCACCGTAGCTACTCCAAATCCATTCTCCATTTGGATTTGCAAAGCCACTTTTATACTCCGCATTGTTCATCAATTTATAATTAGCACGCGCTAGAATTGCATATTTCTCAGCATTGACATAATCCTGCTTGTTCAAAGCAGCTCGAGCATAAACCGCATAAGCAACATCTTTATTCACTTGATAATTGGCATTTGGATTACGATTAATTTTTGAAGATTCATATAATGAAATAGCATCATTCAAATCCGCATAGATCAAATCATAAGTCTGGCCCAAGGTAGATAAAGGCATGTCTCCTGTTGACACATCTTTTCTTAAAACCAATCCATTTGTCTGCCCATTATTGGAATCACTCCATCTATTGCCATAGATCTGAGCTAACATCATGTAACTGTAAGCACGGTAAGTCAATGCTTGCGCTTTTATAAATTGTTTGTCGGCTAAGTTTCCATCCGCAGCATCAATATTTTCGACAATTTGATTTGCGTTACCAATGATCTTGTAGTAATAAAACCAAGGATAATACAGGTAAATACTTGTTAAGTTTTGATTATAATTTGCATTAATAATGTCTGCCCAGCCACTTAAGTTGACAAAAAAATTGTTTCCAGGATAGTTCCCATAGTACATTTTGATTGTCCCCTCTCCATTAAAGCCTTGGCTACCTAAATACTGTTGGGTCATCATTTTTGCCAAACCGTTAACGGCTACTTCAGCATTTTTTGTCGTCTCAAATACTTTAGAAAGCTCAACGGAATCTGTAGGACTTGTATTTAGATAGTCTTTTTTGCAAGAAGAAACAAGAATCATTCCTGCTAACAATACTTTTATATATTTATTATTTTTCATTGTTTGATTTCTTATAATCCAATTTTTACACCAAAAGAAATTGTACGTGGAGTAACCCAAGCATTTGTGCTGGTACCATTCCATTGCTGTTGCGGGTTCATTCCTTTACGTTTTGTCATTGTAGACAAGTTTTCAATTCCAGCAACAACTCTCACGGAAGACAAATCTATTTTACTAATCAATGTTTTTGGCAAACTATAACCTACCGCAATATTCTTGATAACCAAATATGATCCATCAGTTAAGAAACGATCACTAGTAGCATAATTATTCATACTACTTTGAGAAAAGTTGATAGAAGGGATACCATTTACATCCAACCTATCCGCCGAGGAGGCTGTCATTCCATCTGGAATACCGTTCCACGATTTCATGATATCCGTGTGCAGCGCACTTGGCGTACCGGACATGGCCATTAAACTAGCATAGGAAGAATCGTATATTTTACCACCGATAGCGTAAGTGAATAACGCTGAGAAGCTGAAGTTTTTATACTCAAAGCTGGTATTGAAACTTCCATTCATTTTAGGAATAACCGATCCAGACCAGCCCCTTAGACCATAGCTAGAAGCATTAGTTACATAGTATTTTCCATTAATTTCAACAAGTTCCGCTGTAGGGATCTCCGCTTTTCCTGGTGCAGAACCATTCACATTAAAACGCTCTGTATCTGCCAGGTAAAGTGAACGACCAGTCATCTGATCTACACCCGCATACTTAAACAACCAGAAGTCATAACGGCTTCCACCTTCAACCCATTTGAAATTACCAGTTACAATTCCGTTCTCCCTATTTTCTTCAGGTAGTGATAATATTTTATTCGTCAACCAAGTTGCATTCGCACCAACATTCCATCTCCATCCATCACCCTTTAACACGTCTACATCAAAAGTTAACTCGAAGCCCCTATTTGACATTGAACCAATATTCCTTGTTACTGTTGAAACTGCACTCGAAGATGATGTTGCTCCAGCAGACAATGGAAGATTAAAATCAAAAATCAAGTTTTGAGACTGCTTGTTAAAGTATTCAAAGCTTAAATTTGCTCGTTTAAATAACCGGGCTTCTACTGCCGCAGAGAACGAACTAGAGGTTTCCCAAATTAAGTCAGGTGAAGGGTTTTGGTTTTTAAATACCGCACCTGCATTCGCATTCTGGCTTAACTCATATAAGGATAAATAAGAATACTTACTTGCACTTTCATCATTACCTACTTCACCGTAAGATGCTCGAACCTTCAAATCATTAACAGTATTCAGCATATCTTTAAAGAAATCCTCTTTAGATACGCTCCAGCTACCGCCTAATGACCAAAAGTTACCCCAACGATTGTCTGGGCTGAATCGAGATGAGCCATCTCTTCTAAAAGATGCTTCCGCAAAATATTTACCCGCGTAATTATAACGAGCGCGAGACAAGAAACTTTCTACACGATAATCTTCTTGATAGTCATAAAGCGACGTGATTTTGGTAAAATTAACCATATCCGTTTGGCCTTCAAAAATTTCATCTGTTTTATAGCCATATAGATAACTCCAGTTGTCAGAATAATTCTCATGTCCTGCCAATATATCCAGATGGTGTAAACCAAAATCTTTGTTCCAAGTCAATAATTGTTGAACTGTATAGTTTTTGTAGCGATAAATATTCCTAGCCGCTCTACCCTGACCTGCACCATCCCCTATTATTGCGTTATTATACGTACGACGTTCTGAATTGCGAAGATTTAAATCACCGTTTAAAGTCAATGTAAAATCTTTCAGAAACTTGAATTCAAGAAAGCCTCTACCATTTACTGTATTACGAATCGTTTGGTCTCTGTTTAATTCATTTTCCCAAATGGTATGTCTTCCTACATATTGCAATCTTGTAGATTCACCGTTATCATACTGTATTTTTCCGGCCTCGTCCAATGCATAAGATCCGTCTGCGTTATGCAAATGAATTGGATAGATTGGTGCTATCGATCTTGCATAGTTATACGGATTAACAAATGAACTTGCATCGTCAGTAGAACCGCTAATTTGATTTGAGATCTGATGTGAACCTGCTAAGTTAAAGCCATACTTGAACCAATCTTTAGCTTGAAGTTCGGCATTTAATCGTCCAGTAAATCTTTTTAAACCCGAATTTTTAATGTATCCTTTCTCGTCCAGGTATCCTGTCGAATAAAAAACCTTTGCTTTATCTGTAGCGGTAGTTCCATCAATGTTATAATTTTGACGATGTCCAACGCGATCTACTTCTTTAAACCAATCCAAGTCGTCTGCATATCCACTTTTTATCTGGGCATCAGAGACAAGCTTTCCATTGGAATCAAATAATTTATCATCAGCTTTATCATAGATGTTTAATTTCAAATAATTGCTCACCAAAGATTTGGTTGCTTCATTATTTGCAGATTGAACTGTTGGATAGGATGCCGAATTGTTAGTTAGTAAACTATTTCTATATCCCTGCCACATGGCTTCCATAAATTGTCTATCATTCACGCGATCGTATTCGGCAATACCTCTCGAGTAGAAACCTTGGTCTGTTGAGATATTAACCTGAGAACGGCCAGCCTTACCCTTCTTGGTGGTAATAATAATAACCCCATTACTAGCCCGACTTCCATAAAGTGCAGATGATGAAGCATCTTTTAACACTGAAATACTTTCCACATCATTGGGGTTGATATCGGAAATATTACCACCAAAAGGTACACCGTCCACGACATACAGCGGGTTGTTAGATCCATTCAATGATGAAAATCCACGTATCCGTATACTAGGTTCTGCACCTGGCATACCAGAAGTATTGTTCAGTTGAATACCAGCAGCAGATCCCTCTAAAGCTGCAAATGCATTGGTAACTGGTCTCTTTTCGATATCTTTAGCAGAGACGGAGGTTACGGATCCAGTCACAGATTCTTTTTTGGCAGTACCATAAGCGACTACGACAACCTCATCTAATGCTGTATTCTGATCCTCTAGTGACACGTTGAATAATGACTGTCCATCTTTAACGATTATAGTCTTATCAGAATGACCGACATACCTGAAAACCATTACTTTACCAACAGGAACTGATAAAGAATATTTTCCATTTGCATCTGTTTGAGTAGCAATGTTTGATCCTTGAACAGCAATTGTAACTCCTACCAACGGTTTCCCGTCAGCGCCAGTTACACGACCGCTTACTTTCTTCTCTTGCGCAAAAGCAACAGACGACAGGATCATACTCCCCACGAAAAAACTGAGTAGTTTGTGTTTCATATGTTTATGTTTGTTTAAATAAGTAGTTTATCTAACTAAATACGATAAAAGCACCGAAGAAACTTTTAATATATGTTTTTCAAAAGTGATGAGCCCAACAGGCTAATACAGTTAGTGTACAAAACCAAACATGAAATGTTAAGGTTTTGTTAAAAGCAAAGATAAAACAATCTTTTAAAGATGCAACAAGAAGTTATAAATAGAATTAAAAAACTGGAAAACAAACGATATAAATCATAGTATTTCACACAAAAAAATAACACACAAAAACACTAAATACCAAACAATTACACAAACAACACACCTTAATCTAAAAAAGTAGCTATTTTTTTTTATGAAGTAACAATAAATACTGTAATATTTTGTATTTTTCATCATAAAACTACCCTTACAATCGATAATAATAAAAAAACACATGTAACTGCTATCAAAAAGACAAAACAATAGTTCGAACCAATAAAAGGCAAAAAAAAGATGAACTACAAAAGCTTAAATCCAATATTATATACAAAAAGCTTAGATCAAACTATTCAGTTCTATGCTGAAAAACTCGGGTTTACATGTGTTGAAAAAAACGAAGCATTGAACTGGGCTCTACTGCGAAGTGGAACCATCGAAATCATGTTTTCGCATCCTGGCGAAAGCATTGCTTTTGAAACAGCACAATTTACCGGGTCCCTTTATTTTAACATAGCGGATGTTGATAATTTATGGGAAAGTTTGAAAGATAATGTCAAAATATGTTATGAAATAGCAACTTTCGAATGGGGAATGCGCGAGTTTGCTATTTATGATAATAATGGATATGTGCTTCAGTTTGGTGAAAAAATATAGAGGCAGCAAAATACTTGCTACCTCTATATTACATAAAAATTCCTTTTTGATCTAACTAGATATGTGTTCTGAATTCTTTCAAATTCAATTTGAATGGAACAACAACAGAAGACTTTACAGCCTCCCCGTTTTGGGTTGCCGGCTTCCACTTACCTGCTCTGTTAAGGGCGCGTTGCGCACTCGTTAATACGCCATAACCAGGATCATCTTTTAATTTAACACCAGTAATTTTCCCATCTTCTTTCACAATAAAATTTAACTCATAGTCACCAGACAAACCTGCTTTCAGTGCTTCAGGTGGATATTGGAAATTTTTATAGAATTTTTCAATGAAAGTAGACATGCCTTCAATTGGTTCTGCTTTTACTATTGCAGCTGAATTTGCAGACTCTTTAAAGCTCAACACTTTGTAAGGAAAACGTACCCAAGAAGCAATCGGTTTTCCATTTTTCGTAGCAGGTTCCCAATCCCCAGACATTTTAACAGCCTTCAACAAACGTATCCCCATCCCTTTTTCAATATCCTTCGCGATATCAGCTGAATCAATTTTTCCAAATTCATTTACACGGATGTCCAATATGATTTCCCCTGAAATATCTTTAGAGATCTCACTATCCGTTAATTTGAAAGAACGATTGACCTGTTTGACAAAACTGTCATATCCTATTTTTGGTAGGGCTGCATTTTCCTGTCCAAAGGAGAATACGCAACTAAGCATTCCGATTAAGCTAAAAATTAGTGGTTTCATATCTTATTGTTTCAGAAAATTCACATTATTTAAAAGGGGAAATTCGACACTTCCCCCTTTCTAAATCTATCTTGATCCAGTGTAAACAAACTTTTCTTCAAACGTTCTGGCTCCACCATTTGACGTCCAGTTAACCGTCAATGTCTTCGTTGCTGGATCATAAACACTGGTGGACTTAGTCGCTATTGGCAGAAGCGAAAACATTTCCACAGTAATTTTATTAGTAGCCTGATCAATTGTATAGTTTACTTGATTTGAATAAGTACCTAACAAGCCAGGGTCCAACATACATTTATTACTTCCGATAGTTACTAACTTAACCGTTTTATTTGCATTAGGTACCAAAGCCGTATTCGCAGATGTCGTATATTTGTAAACACCGTCAAAGAAGTTTTTAGCTCCTAAATTCAATATAATCTTGCCAAAATTTCCCGAAATCTCTCCAGAAGACACTGTCTTTATAGCTAAACCAACAGCATAATCAGCATCAAAAGTAAACTGATCCGGTTTCAAATTAATTGGGACCGCAACTTCTCTTTCACCCTTTTTTATTACCGCTTCAGTTGTACTTAAACTATATTGTGAAGCAGGCATCGCCTCATATTCGGTTTCATTTTCGTCATTATATTTTTCTAGCAATGAGTTGTCAACAGCTATTGTTACTTTAATATCACTTTCTGCTGTTTTAGCTCCAACACATTTCAATTTCAAATTTACTACTCCAGTAGGAGCAATATTAAATGCTAAAGAGTATAAAGGTATAGAACTTGATTCATTAGATATTGGGACAGATACATCCCCAAACTCTATAATATTCGCAACAGCACCATCAGCATCCGGTCCTATTAAGTCTTTATCCTTTAAACAAGACGTTAGCACTAATGGAGAAGCTAACGCTAAGAAAATATATTTTATTATTTTTTTCATGTTAATCTAAATTTATTTAGCCCAAAATATTTTAGAAGAATACTTATTTATATCTGCAGGAACATTTGCTGCATTATAACTAAATTCAGTATTTGGATATAATATTCTAGTTGGTAATTTGTCTTCCGAGGTTGCACGTGACGCTATTGAAACAAACGTCGTTCTAGCATTCGCAGTAGTGTTTAAACCAACATTCTTTGGATATCCACTGCGACGAAATTCATTCCATGCCTCATGGCCAAATAGAAAATTCAAAGCAATATACTTTTGTGTTATGATAGCTTCGCGTTTTTGTTCTTTCCCAGTCTCTTTTCTTTCAGGTTTATTAGGGTTAGACTGATCTAAATAATCTACAAATTTCACTAAATAAGTATCATTATTATCAGTTTCATATTTCGTTAAATAAGCTTGAGCATCAGCTGCACTTTTAGTAGGCGCATCACCTTCATTCATGTATAAGTAGTTATAAGATGCCATTATTCCCTTTCTAAAATAAGTTCGGGATGCTTCATCTCCACCAGAAATAAGTCCGTCTAATGCAGCTTCAGCAGCCAAAAATTGACTTTCTGCAGCTAACATCAATGGTTGACCAGCAGCAGGACCTTTGATAACGCCTAACCCTCTATAATTTGTACCGCTTATCGTACCCGAGACTGGACGCATGACCCAGGCAGATGGCGCAACTCCAGTTGGAGGATTATCAACATTTCCAAGTTGATTTTTATTGGTTGATATTCCATTTGCGAAGACTAATGATGCACGTTCCGAGTCAGATATTTTAAAACCATCGTAGAAAGCCATTATATAATTGGTAGGAATAAATTGGGTTCCCCATGTTCCCACAGCGGCATTATCAGCGCCATAAGCCCAAGTATTCCACATCGGATTTTGCTTACCCGCAATTTTGGTAAATACAGGTTGTACAATTACATCGCTTTCAATAACGCCAATATTATCTATTGTCTTATTAGCAAATGTAGCTTTACTACCAGCTCTTAACACCAACCTCAATTTCAATGTATTAGCAAATTTAGCCCACGAGGTCGTATTACCTTTGAATATAACATCTGCAGTTTTAAAATCATCACTAGCAGTAGCCGATTTAAAGAAAGCCACTGCTGCATCCAATTTTTTAGCAAGATCGACATAGATATCAGCTGCCTTGTCGTATTTAGGAGTTAGCGAAGCAGCGCCCTTTAACGCATCTGAATAAGGAACATCATTATAGGTATCCACAAGATTCGCATAATTATACACTTTCATGACCTCTGCAGCTTGTACAAAAAGGGCTTTCCCTTCGCCTGCTTTTTCTACAACATACTGAAGATCAGTCAATGTATTATATGGAGTACTCCACAAGCCAGTCATAAACCCGGTTGAAAAATCGTAGGTAATCATATCACCCCAACCAGAGACCCCGCCCGATGTAGCATAATAACCTACTAATCGTCCGCCATAGGTATTATATGTTGGAACAGAAAGCGCTGTTGCAACCATAGCTTGAGGCAAAACAAGCTCTGGGGTCGACTGAGTCGGTGAATTTGGATTATCATTGATATCCAAAGCCTTTTTACAGGAAGAAGCTACCAATAAAGTAGACATTGCTATGGATAAATATTTTATTTTATTGTTCATGAGATTCGATATTAAAAAGTTAAACTAACAGAAAAACCAACGTAACGAGACGGCGGTGTTTGACTTAAACCTGTCAAACCAAGCGCATTTCCATTGGATGATCCGTTTCCATCAGAATATTCTGGATCGGTATAAACATTTGTAGCAGGTGTCCATAGAAACAAGTTACGACCTTGTACACTCACTCGAGCCTTCTTAATCACATTTTGACCGGCAAGAAAAGATTTCGGTAAATTATAAGACAATGACATTTCACGGATTTTCCAGAATGCTGCTGAAGTCACATAGGTTTCGTCAATATTTCGTCGTCCAGTAGCCATTGTCCAATAATCAGCTCCACCATCATAAACAGTAATGTTTGTATTTTTTACATAAGAATTTGTTGCTTCATCCCAATAAGATGAATTTGGAATAACAAATCGTTCACGATCGTAAGCAACGGTATTTATTCCTGATCCGGAGAAATCAAACAAATCTGCTCCATTATTAAAGATATAGTTACCTGTACGATACTCAGCACTTGTGTAAAATGTTAGATCTTTATAAGATAATGACAAGTTTAAACCTAGTGTATGCGTTGGAAGCGCTGCTCCCAGCACCTTCAATGTACCATCTGTAGTTGGATATCCTGTAATACGATCCACAATAATACGTCCTTCAGGATCTCTATTATAAGTAGAACCCATGATTACAGGGAAAGCTTCGCCTTTTACTGCGTAAGATCCTGTACCACCTGTGTACGTAGCCAAAGCCAACTGGTCTAAACCTTCTGCAATTTCGACAACCTTATTCTGAATATAAGTAAAATTTCCGCCTAAAGTCAAGTCCCAATCTGCCGTACGGATTGGTGATACGCTTAGTCTCGATTCGATACCTTTACCTGTGGTTGTTCCTGCATTCAGTAAATATTTATTATAACCAGATGCCCAAGAAATATCTGTTGGAACTGTATTGTCTGTTGTTTTATTATTAAAATATGTAACATCTGCAGATACCCTATTATTCCACCATGCAGATTCAAAACCAAATTCAATAGATCGCGTCATTTCCGGCTTTAATCCAGGCTGAACTATCTGATTACCAACTGTATGACCGCCAATTCCATTATATGGATATCCGGAACCTTGGCCAAAAGTAGGTACCGTTGCATAGGCTCCAAAGTTGGATGAGCTACCAACGTTGACTTGACCTACTTTAGATAAACTCCCTCTTAGCTTCAAAAAGTTCAATGGTTGAAAATCTTTTAATGCTTCAATTGCATCAGTTGCAACAAATGAAACAGTTGCCCCTGGATAGAAGAATGAACGATTGTCTGGATCTAAAATTGAAACCCAATCATTACGTCCCGTTAATGTCAAAAATAAATAATTTTTGTAGGCTACATCAATTTTACCAGCTAGACCAAAAGTTCTCGCTAGATAATCCGCTTGGCCTGTAGATGGAGGATTCAAACTATTTCCCTGATTGTAAATACCATCGACAACCAAACCATTAACTGTAGCTGACAAATTCGAAGATTGATTCTGAACATATTGAAATAACGCCGTATAGTCGAATTTGAAATCTCCGTTTGTATGTGTCGCATGTGCATTAAAATCAGACACTATACTTGTAGCATAACTTGCAGCATCAGAGACGCTACCAGTAATATTAGTTCCTTTATATGCACCATGCAAACCAGCAGCATAAGGTGTAAAGGTGAATTTACCAGTCGTATATTTATAGGATTGATTAGAAGTGGTCATACCCACACGTCCCATAAAGTCTAACCAAGACAAAGGTTTAAAATTCAATTCCACATTACCCATGAAATAATCATTCCTAATTTTTTGGCGATTATTTGCGGCAATAAAATAAGGGTTATTATAGTAAGCGTTATAATAACCATTTGGATTTGCAAAAGGATTATTTTGCCAATCTTTATAGCTTGTTAACGGCACCTGACCCGGAGATTGCAAAACCGCATCATAAATATTTGCGTTTGCAGATGTTTGATCGTATCTATTTTGAGCGTAATATGAAGTATAATTAATATTGAGAATATCATTTAATTTTCGACTTCCGTTTACACGAGCAGATGCTCTATTATATTTATCAAAAGGAACGGTACCTGTCGATTTTAAATATTGCCCTGAAAAACGGAAAGAGCTATTCTCATGTTTGGATGCCACGGCCAAATTTGTCATGTTTGTCACTCCTGTTTCCCAAAATTTATCCTTTCCACCATTCCACGAATAAGGTCCTGTTTGTGTTGATCCATCCTCTAGAGGATCACCAATTTGCACTATAGAGCCATCAAAAGCAGGTCCATATTGTTGGTTTTCGTAGGGTACATAAAAGATATCATGCGCCGAATAGCCTGAACCAAAACGTTTTTGAACTTCAGGCAAAAAGTTAACATTCTCAAATGTAGTCGTATTATCGATAGTTACCTCTAATCCATTACTAGCAGCACCTCTTTTCGTTTTAATAATCAAAGCACCGTTAGAAGCTTGCGAACCATATAAGGCAGCCGCGGAAGATCCGTTTAGAACTGTAATATCTTCAACATCGTCTGGGTTTAAATTCCCCAGCATAGAAGATGGAGAAATTACGTTGTCAATAACAATCAATGCTTGGTTATTACCAGTTAACGAACGCATCCCCCTTAACATGACACGGTAATTAGGGTTCACACCCGATCCTACACCTTGTACAGTAAGACCTGCGACTTTACCAGTTAAACCTGTCACGATATTGGTTGGCTTAGCCTGTTGTAAATCCTCCGCTTTAATTGTGGTCTGTGCAGCTCCAATTGAACGACGACTAGCAGTTAACCCCGCACCAGTCACAACGACTTCATCAAGAACAGATTCATTTCCACTAAGTTGTATATTATACAAACTGGAACCTTGTGCAACTGTAATTGTTTTGTCTGAATAGCCTACAGAACGAAAGACTAAAATTTTTCCAGTAGGAACATTAATGGAATAGTTACCGTTTGCATCGGTTTGTGTGGCTTGGTTAGTACCTTGAATAACAATAGTAACGCCTGGCAACCCCTCGCCATTTGTACCTGTCACTCGTCCACTAACCTTCTTTTCTTGGGCGAATGCTACCGAAGTGAGGATAGCACCACCCAATAAAAAACTGAGTAGTTTGTGTTTCATATGTTTATGTTTAATTAAGTATGTTTATTTAAATTCTTGGCAATACAGCACCTTGGCTAGCGAATTTTTTACTTCTCAATAATTATTATATGCGATGTTAGTTAGTCATACATCTTTTAAGTCAACAATGTCAGCTGTTAAAAAATGTTAAATACAAATTTATAACTTTTTTTAACTTTTGCAATGCAAGCATAACTTTGTGATAACATTTATTTCACAATAAATCACAAACATCTGATAAACAGGTTATTATTTTTGATGCAATATTAATTAAAGTAACATTGTTTAAACAAACATATTTATTTGTATTTCCCCTCGAACCATGTTATCCATTCACTTATCTTTCATCAAATTCTATTTATTTATAATAGTATATTTTCCACTGGCGGTAAATCCGACCTTTAAATGAATGATCTCAAACGCTCTATTCATCTGTTCGCTTCAGACTTATAGATAAGGAAATTTTCATTTCATCGCCGTACGACTTTCCTTATGATCTTCAGGGCAAAAACTTATCAACCCTTTTTTCTCATACATCAACACCCCAGCGTCGCGTATTACGGCATAGACCTTTTCCCGATTGGTCCTATAGCAGACAGTCGTACTTATCAACTTGTTCGGTATACATTTCATATTTTTTACTGTAAATCCATGCCAACGGCTCATCTGCCAGACAAATTCTGTCAGTGGGACATCTTTGTATTCACGTACAGCATTCGCCCATTGTGAAGCTTGTTCGAAATCCCCATTCTTTAAATAAAATAGACTATCCTGTCGTACTTTTTCACCCTTCGGTAAATAGGATTTGATAACCACAGCTTCATCCAAACATTGAAGCACCTGTCTTTTGTTTGATCTGCTATCAGAGACAAGCACCTCTCCATGTGATACCGTTGCCCGCGTAAACTGGGCATAAGATGCTAATTCAAATCTTCCGTAATCACTCGAAATTTTTCCATTGCTAGTTTGTATTACCATCACGCTCCCAAATAGTTGACTAGGTATATCTATAAGCGCCTCGCCCTCGATAAACAGATGTGTACTATCTCCTTGCGTCAACGGATAACGAAGAGTTGATTGGGCATTTAGCCGGACCCGCATACCATAAGAGAATTCTATAACACATTGCTGACGAGCAGCTGTTCTGATCACGATAGCCGTATCTTTTGTATTTACCTCCCGCCCGCTGGATGATTTATCAAATTTCAATACCCCCTCGGCGGTCTTGGCGAGCGAAATACCGTTTAAATCAAGCAATACTCCGGTTGCATTCGTATCCAATCGAATGATAGATGAATCAGCAAGCATTATTGTACCTGCAGATTCAGACAATGGTAGCTCCACACCAGACGACATACTAGCACATTCCAGACCGATTTCAGTCCTATAATTCCTGTGTTTTAAGATGACAATTACAGCCGGTAGCAAAAGAAATAAAACTGCTGCTGCAGCACATCCCCACCATAATTGCCGTTTCTTTTTCCTAGCTAACCGATCTCCCGCAGCCCGGATCTTTTCAAAATCAGGCCGCCACTCGATGGACAGTTCGTTTGACCGATTAGTAGACATTTCTTCGATCACCTCGGCAATCATTTCATCAAATTCCTCTTCACTAAAAATTTTCTCGGCTGCTTCTAATTGATCGGATTCTGTAAAACTGATACTCGCGTCCATACGCTTCCTGATCAGTTCTTTTACATATGTTCTGTTGTAAATCATTTCACCTTGTATTAAACAAATAAGCCCATAAGATCTTTCAACTTTTTTCGGATCACCTTCAGTGCCCTAGACAATTTATTTTTCACCGTCTGTTCTGCCATTCCATAGGTTGCCATTAATTCCTTGTTACTCCTACCCTCAAACTTCGATTTAATGACAAGCTCCCGATCCTGGGGAGGTAATTCCTCACAAGCCTCCAAGATCAGCATCTCAAGTTCGTTATAGGCAAATCTATCGTCTGCGCATTGACCACTAGCCATATCCAGACCGTTATCGAGCGAAATCTTATTGTATTTTGCCTCATCTCTAATGTAATAAAGAGCTTTATTTTTCGCTACGCGCTGCATCCAATATACAGGTGCTTCTAGCTTCGCGACCAATTGCCTTTTTTCCCAGATTACGATTAATGTCTCATTTAATACATCTTTGACCAGATCGTCATCATCATAAATAAAACGACGGATATACTTTTCCAGACTCCCGCCATAATGCGCAAAAATCTGCTCAAGCGCCGCATTAGGCTGTGAGTCTAATAATTGAAAAAAGTAACGATCGTACGTATTTGTTTCTTTTGCCATTCGTCTATCCTCTCTAATATCATATTGATGAAATTATAAACTTAAAAATCAGATACTTATAAAAAATACAGCGTATTAGCAGGTACGAACTAGCCTTTATTGCTAGTAGTATATAGAAGAATTAGAAGATTAGATTTTAAATCAGTAATAAAACAAAGATAATAAAAGCTATATAACAAACCAAGAAAAATAATTTACAATATACTGATTTACAAATAGTTGAATTAAAAATTCAACCCAATACTCTTATACTTCTTTTATAGATTAGAAAAGACATTAACAACAAAAAAAATGAACGCAAGAACGGCACATATCGCAATGGAAAGCATCCGAATCGGATTTATGGTCTTTTGGATCTATGTAGCTATAGACAAGCTCATGGAACCCAGCGCATTCCAAGCTGCTCTTCTCCGGCAACCGTTACCAAGCAGCTGGGCAAAACCTCTTTCTTTGACACTTCCTGCTATTGAGCTCGCTACCGGAATCCTTTTAGCCGGTCGGTATAAAAAAATAGGATTACTGCTATCTATAGCTTTATTATCCTCTTTCAGTGTCTATATTGCATTGGGACTACTCAATCTATATCCGCAGAAACCGTGTGGCTGCGCATCCGTATTTGAAAGTTTGTCGTGGGAATGGCATTTGGTGGTAAATATGGTCCTTTTTACGTTATCCATATTGGGATGGTACTTGACTGGCCCAACCAGCCCCATGGAAAGCTACGAGAAAAAGGATCTATCAATTGGCTTTACCTTTACACCGCCCATTCCTTTAGGTATTGTCATACTTTGTCTTTGTCACACTTCTCAAAAACACTTTCCGCGAAAATTTGCACTATTCCCGGCTTAGCCGGTATAGAAATAAATTATGACACGTGATGGACAGCCCGTAAAAATCGATCCCGAGGTATAAAACAGACTGAAACACCTCGTTAAAGCAAAGATTCAGTCATCAATAAAAAAATTGAGTTTTTTGTGGAGGTAAACTTTTTTTGCTCTTATAAAAAAGGCCTCGGTATGAAAGCAATATCTTTCATCAAAAAGCATGCAACGGTGATGTTAGCCGGAGCTGCAATAATTGGATTCTCAAGCTTCAAGGTTGCTGAGAACTATAATAAAGCTGGTTTAATGTGGTACCCTGTAGATTCGTCTGGAAATATCTCCAGTACGGGGAGTACTTCGCCCACGAGCGACTGTAGCGAGGAAGAACTTCCAATTGTCTGTGAAATACAATTGGAATCCAACTCAAATGGCACACCTCCAGCTACGCATATCAATGATACAGAACTGAAAGGAGGTTCTGTCCCATTTAATGATGCAAAATTCCGTAACGAAGATTAATCAATAGCGGATAATCAGCTATCTCCCGCCTCGTAATATGTGGGAGATAGCTGATTAGAAATAATTAATTCTATTCGTACTTACCCAGGTCAACTACAGCTTTTGGAATCGGCATTGCATATCGTTCACTATTCGGTTCCAAGATATAAGTACTGCCTTCAACACTCCTTGTAATTGTTCGCGCAGTTTCTTTATCCAAATTAAGCCGTTTCAGATCCGACCATGCAATACAGCGCAAAAGCAACTCCTTTCTTCTCTCCAAGAGTATCCGCTTCAATAGCTCGGCATTTGGCAAATCCTTTATAGGTTGAAAGTCCGAGTAACGATTTATCAATAAATGATTGAGGTCCGCCAGACTCTTGTCTGCATCACCCGTTCGCAAATATGATTCGGACCGAATGAGATAAAGTTCATCTTTTGCAAGTCCTGCAAAGTAAACACCAGATCCTATATAAGAACCCTTAAAATTGTAAATACCGTTTTTCAGGTTAAAAAAACCTTTCTTGCGAAGGTCATTGTCTTCATAAGTTTTCAACAGTTCTGCGTTTACATCAATACGAGTATCCGAGATAATCTGCGCATAACTCATGGAAGCATAAAAAATCACTTCGGTATTATTTTCTTTAAATGGGTAGGCCAAGGAAAGATTCAATTTGTTGTAATCCAAAAGTGTTCCGTCAATCTTTATGGCCTCGTCACTATGAACTAAAGCTTCCTTATAATCTTGCATAATTAGATTAACTCTTGCTAGCATCATAAGTGCCGACTTCTTATTGGGCTGATAAATGTTTTCAGAGCTTTTATCTAATAAGGATACCGCTTCTTCCAAATCCTTCTTAACCAGCATATAAGTTTGTTCTAGCGTTGAACGGTCTAATTTTACATCGAGATCAGTTCCCTCTCTCAATGGCAGACCACGCTTACTTTTATTCTGTTCGCTGTAAGACATGCAATATACTTGTGCCAATTGAAAGTAAGCCCATGACCGGAAGAATAGTGCCCTGCCGCGAATATTATTAAATTTATTGGTATCGGTGGTTTTATCATTTTTTGACAGGATGTCCAGCGCCAAATTAGCGTAATAGATTTGCTGATAAAAGTTACCCCAGTTTTCCAGCCCAACGTCATCAATAAAAACTTCATCCCGCCAGAGGTAGGCGTTCGCCTGCCATGGAACCAGACTCGACCAATAACTAGGTGGAACCACAAAATCTCCTGCGGCAATATCGCCCAGCGGCGAGGCTCTGCTGGCATTCATGATAGACGTTCTATTAAGAATAGCTTCTGCGTCTACAAGGGTGCTCGGTATGACCAATCCTTTGGATGACCGGATCTCCAACCATTCTTTTTTACATCCCTGCATAAGGATGGAAAAGAAGACGAAGAGTAATGTTAGTGTATTTCTAGCTTTCATGATCTCTGTTCATTTAAGGTTAATAGCTCATTTTAATTCCAAGAGAAAAAATACGTGGAGAAAGGTAATAAGAGGCAGACGGATAATCGGGGTCCAAACCCAGCTTATTTTTGCACCACAAGATTCCGACATTGTTTAAATACCCATAAATTGATAGATCCTTTATCTTGAAGCGATTATGTAGCAATTTAGACAGCGAATAATCTAGTCTGATATCGCGCAGGCGTATATGATCTCCTTTTTCTGCCAATATCTCAGACTGCGTATACACGATATCTCTGTTCGCAATATTTGCAAAAGGATTTGACGGTACATTTGTCACAGCTTCATCACCCGCTTGCTTCCAACGATTGAGATAATCTTCGTGCATGCCTTTGCCATTTGTCATCAGCAAGCTGTATTCCACTGAATTTCGTCTGAAATAGTATCCTAATTTAAAAGCGATATTGAAACTCAGGGTTAGGTCTTTCCATCTAAAATTATTTCTCCAAGCTCCAGTCCAGATGGGCACACTGCTGCCATGGTTAACAAGGTCATTCATTGATAAACTATTTATATATTTGGTATACTCGGTATTCCTTACGCCATCATTGATCACCAAGGGATTGCCGGTAGTATGATCAAGACCGAACCAAGGCAAGCTATACAGCGCATCCAGTGACTTATCTTTTATTGGACGCTTATCCATACCCGTTGTATAGCCCATTACAGTAACAGTGTTGTCACCATAATAATCGGTCACCCGGTTGCTAGTTTTCGATAACCAAAATTCATTGGACCATTTAATTCTGCTGCCTATTTCTCCATAGCCCAAAGTCAGATCCATTCCAGCAGTTTCCATTTTCGCATAATTACGTTTTAACTTAGCCTGAGAACCTCCATAATACACTGTGGGATCGATAAGATCAATACCGATAAGATCATCCGATTTCTTTCGATAGTAATCCAGTGATCCTCTAAATTTTCCTTTGATCCTGAAATCCATTCCCACATTTAACGTCGCCACTCTTTCCCAGCGCAGATTTTGATTACCTGGCGATGTGACCAAGGCCTGCTGTAAATTGGTCGATGAGTTGACACTATATGACACTGTAGGATAGGCAGTCATACTTCGGTCAATATTACCGTTCTTGCCATAGGAAACACGCCATTTCAGTTGCTGAACAACATCGTTTTTAAAGAAATTTTCGTCGCCCATATTCCATGCTAAACCAACAGACCAGAGCGGAATACCCTTTTGGTTGGTATTGACGCCAAACAGATTGGAAGCATCCCAGCGCACACTCCCCGACAACAGGTATTTAGATTTCCAATCATAGCCCAAATTGGCATAATAAGACAGGTATCGATCAATATTTTCTTTAAGCGTACTCATCGGAAAAGGAATTCTTCCGGAAGACTGCGGGCGAAGTGGATAAACCTTAGTATAATCCAGTATCATCTGTGATGTTAACAATTCATCATTATAGCCATACAGTGTGTAATCATCCAGCTTAGTGACCACTTCACGCTGCTCCATCCCTGAAAGAAATACAACACGATGAGATCCAAACTGACGATCGACATCAAGCTGCAGTCTGCCAGACTTAGAGGTCAGTTGCTGCCGGCTCTGACTGAGTATATCTCCATAAGGAAACACCCGGCTCCCATCGGCCTGTGTATAGCGATTAACCAAATTCCGTACATAATAAGCATCCTTTTTCTCCAGATTGCGATAATTGGTCGATGCCATCAATGACTGCAGATTGAGAGACAAGCGTATTCCTTTGACAATTCCATAATTGATCGCTAAAGACCACCTATTCTCATTCATGCCGGAGCGCTTACTTTGAAGATTGAGCTCATCCAATGGTCTATAGTTCCAGTCTAGCAATCCTGAAGTTGGAGCTTCCGCTACATATTCTAAGTTATAATCCCTTAGAACAGGTGCATTTCCGTCCTCCTGCTTCAACGACATATAAGGATAGAGGTAATCAAAATTTCTAAAATCCACCGTGTTAGCCACATTGTTATTTGCAATAAAGCCGTACCCAAAATCAAACTTCAGCTGACTTATCGGATAATAACTGACTGAAGATGAAAAGGTGGTTCTTTTTTGACTATTGCCAATATCATGGAGACGCTGTCCATCCCATCCGCCAGAGAAAAAATAACTGAGATCCGAAGAACCGCCCCGCATATTTAGATTGTATTGCTGCAAAAAGGAAGATCTATAAAGGTACCGCTTCGCCTCATCGCGCAGATCTATCTGTGCGGCACTACTTAATCGCTGGTCCAGATCGGTATTGCTAATCTTATTATTCCTATGCTGATATAGCCATGTAACCACCGGCGACAATGGAGATTTGCTCGCATCGCTATACCGTGCATCATATATTCCCTTTTCAAAAAAAACTTTCTCCAAATCAATATAGTCCTTGGCATTAATAAAATCCTTACCATACGTCAAATCCGGTCGAGGAGAAAAAGAATTAACTGCATTTAGGCTGACTGTCAATGGCTGATCTCTCTTTCCTTTTTTTGAAGTCAGCACAATAACACCATTTGAAGCCCTTGCACCCCATATAGACGTCGCAGCCGCATCTTTAAGCACCGTTATTGATTCAATATCGTTAGGGTTGAGCCCATTGATATCACCGTCATACGGAAAATTATCCAATATGATCAAAGGAGAACCATCGGCATAGATTGTATTGGTACCACGAAGGCGCATAGCAGTCCGGTTATTATCGCTGTTCATCTGACCTATTTTTCTTTTGTCGAACTGAAGTGAAGGAGCAATATCTTCCAATCGTTCCAGTATCGCCGAAGAAGTATTCCGCTGCAATGTCTTGCTATCGATAAAATCAAAGCTACCTGTAGCACGCTCCTTTGGTAATGAATAATAACCGGTACTGATCTGCACCTCCTCTATCATCACCGATTCGGGCATCAGACTGACCAACACATTTTTCTGTTCACGCTTAATAGCAAGCTTTTTTGCTTTATACCCAACCGATGAAATCCAGACCGTATCGTATGTCTTTAAAGAAAAAACAAAAGCACCTTCGCTGTCCGTTTTTGCCAGTACCAACGAATGATCGGCCTTGATAGTAGCCCCTGCAATACCTTTCTGCGTCTTTTCGTCGACAACTCTCCCTTTAATAGATGATTGACCCTTTGCAGTAAATGTAAGTAGAACGAGGAAAGCAAGTATACAATAACGATTAATCATGATCGCCCCTCCTTTCTATCACCAGCATAGGCAAGGCTATTGTATCTCTCTTTATCCCCAGGCCGTAACGTTGCAAAGCAGCATCAACTGCGCAGAGGTTTTTTGTATCAGCGTAAAGATCCATGCTGACATTCCCCGCATAACCAGTAACATCAGTAACAGGCAATTTATCTTTATAATTATTATCGGCTAGATGAGAAACCAAAGATTGCAGAGGTCTATTGACCAAACTAAAATAGCCCTTGTCAGCTTTTATTTTTCCTGTAGCACCACTCTTACTGTAGCATTTTTTGAAGACAGCTGCATCCCGAATATAGAGACACCAAGCTTCTACCCTGCTTGTCGCAACGTAGGATCGGGCATTAAATTTTAGTTCAAGCAATTTAGCTAGATCCAATTTTAATAGATCTGTCTTCTGTTGTTCGTCCAGCATCTCGTTACTTTTAAGATAATAGCAATATAAATTGGAACTTTTCCAAGCTCTTAATGCATTTTCCTTTTCATACTTCTTTGTATTGATAAGCTCTACCGGCAATTCCATCCAATACCGCGTTGAATCTGCTACGTTCCATATGACCCGATTACGCATCCCTACGAAAGGAATTTCTTTACGATTCGCATAAAGCAAAAGACCTAAAACAGAATGATTGTATAAAGTCAGCGAATATTTTGTATCGAATTTTGCAAAAACACTGTATGGCAAAGACTTAGCAAACACACTACTTAATATCACCTGTCCAATTCTATTTGAGTCTATATCCGGCTTAGATAGATTACGTAGTTCCTCGCGACTTATTTCCGCATTCTTTGGCAGCAATTGAACAGGTTTGTTGTGCACCAGTTTATTTATATTGGCAACGGAAGTGAGGTTTCCATCTGTAATATAGGCTACCCGACCATCTTTGATCCAGATCTGATGAGGGACGCTTACATGGGGAAAATATTTTCTCAGGAGAGAATCTGCGTAGATGGAAGAAAAACCAATATTATTCTGTTGTAGTATCCGGCCTGCTGCATGTGCATCGTTTATGGTAACGGGTATGACTACCGCATCAGTATCTATCAGTGTTTGATTGGCCGATAACTCTTTCAGTTTACGAATGCATGGTGCACACCATACTGTCCAGAAATCCAGAATAAGAAGTTTCTTGCCGCGATACTTCTGCAATGTTATTGTTTTTTCAACTTTAGTGTGATCGATAGTCTTCAATGGCATATTCCATAATTGATCTTCAATAATGCTCCCTACTTCCAGCGATTTGATTGAAAGCCCATCGGCCCCGCTGTCCTTGCGGGGCGTCTGAGCTGATAAACTAAACATAGAAACAAAACATAAAAACAAGCATGTCATAATCATGCGATAGGCACGCTTATAATCCGCAACGAATAAAGGACATTTTAAAGCCAGCTGAACAACTGGACCTAGTAATCCAAGCAAAGTGTTAGCTCGAAACAATAAAGCCTTACAGATTGACTTAAAGAACCTTAAAACAGATCGTTCAGATTCTACTCCATAAGTCAATCTAGACTCTCCCAACTGCTGAAAAGCTTGCTTTTGTTGGGTGGGACTTGTGCAATCGTTTAGTTGTCCTTGTGTATAACAAGGGCTTAGCAAGGGTGAACCTAGGGTCGCGCTATAGTCAAGCTTGTGTGTTTCTTGTGCGAACGTATAGTCAACCTTTAAATAACCAATAACTACCGAATTTCTACGTTTCATCGGATTTTCATCGGGTCGGCATCGGGTTTTGATCGGTGTGGCCCGATGAAATCCCGATGAAAACTCGATGCCAATAACATGAAAGGCAGAAGCTGGGGCGAAGTTGGGCAGAAAAAAGTCCGAAGAAGTCTCCATCTTTGTTAGGTTTTGAAAGTCGCTCGTGTAGCGCTTTTTTAGCAGGATCGAAGTACCTTTAAAGTACGTTTTTCCTTGTCTAATTTTCTTGCGCAACAGATGTGTAAATAGTACTATATCTGTGCTTAAGTAGTGCTTGACAGGTACTTGAAAGATATAGGTTATATAAGTCTTTAAAAAGGCTATTAATTTTAGGGTATTCATCATTTTTTTCTTAGTGGCTATTTCGATAACCTACTGAAAAACTCAGCGACTTTTTTGCTCAATTCTAGCTCTTTTCCGATGCGCGCTTTTGCTTCCGCCGACAGCTGTATTTTACTAGGATCGATATGACGATAATTGGTGACACAATAAGCAATCAATACGCGGTACAATACAGTTGCAAATTCCTGCATTTCCTCGTCTTTTAGGCTCTTATTTTCTCCTGTACCACAATCGATATAACTGCTCAACAATTGCAATATATTTGCAGATACTGTTTCTAGCGCATATTCATTCCAGAATGCTTCAATATCCTTAATAGGGTCATAGTCGTCCTTATGGACATCGAAAATTATCAAGTCAAAAGCAAGTTGTAGCGCTAAAATCCTGTTCATTTTCAGTAGATAAACCATAACCGAAAGTACATAGCATGCCCCTTCCGATCGAAATCAGCTTTTTATTGGGAGCCTGATGTTTCTCAGTTCACATTAGTAATAATTAATTCATTCTAGGAGCCAGAGCGCGTTTGAATGAGGGGTCACAAGGTGTATAATATTGGCGTTACGCGCCCCATGGCAGAGAGAAGCCAAATCTTATTTGGCCAAACCAGCCGAGCTACTCGGGGGCTGTGATGATGTTCTTTGATTGTTGTTTTTTGTTCATAACTCGTTTTATAAGATAACGAGTCTCTTGGCAGGTGTTAGATACGGCAATGGCGCGACATCCAACTTACCGTCTGTGCGGCCGTGAGAAGCCGATGGAACGAGTAAGCGGACGCCGCGCCATTGCTGACGGGCGTTTTGATCCACTTAATCGCCTTGCTCCATTTGAAATTTCTCACGTTTCACAGACAAGACTCATAAGTGCAGCCACCTAAGATGGTGCAAATGTATTGTTTTAATAAACTAAAGACAAATAATTTACTTTAAAAGTGGCTTTAAACTAACGATAAAGCTACATTTATCGACAAATAATCGTATCTTTATAACAAAGGTAAGGAACCAATTGTCTAGCGCAAAATGGTAAAATACCGGTAAATTACCGAACTTATTAAAATCTAATAAAATGGGCGTTGCATTTCAAGAAGAGAAAATACACGAAGGAAAAAATCTAAAGAGAATTCGTGAAATCATGGGTATAAAACAGGAGGCTTTAGGACAAAAATGCGAAAGCAAATTTGACCAACGGCGCATTTCTGAGTTTGAAAACTCCTGGACTATTTCAGAGCCAGCCTTAAAGGAGTTGGCTGACGCTTTAGGGGTATCTGTCGAATTTATTCGTGCCTTCAATGAAGAGAAAGCCATATTTAATATCCAAAACAATAACACATTTACCGTTTCGGAAAATTCATTTGGGCTTAGCAATCAACCTAACGTTACCTATAACAGCCTTGGAAAAGTAGAGATGCTTTTAGAAAAACTCGTTCAAGACGATGCTGTTAAAACTAAAGCGATTTTGGATTTGACTAAAGTGGTTGCTGATTTAACGGAGGAGGTGAAAAGGTTGAAGGCCCAATAGATTACACTATACAAAGTACCAGTATCTTATTTTGTTCATCTTTTGTAAAATTCATCAAAAGAAATAAACCTATAAGTTTATTTAATGAAAATTGTTGATATATTTGCCAGTAGACTATTTGCTATTCATTATACTGATCAAAAAGATAATGAATACGATAGATTGATGGATTTGTGGAATGATATTCATTATATAGTACAGTTTTTAAAAGAAAACACACAAGACATTCCTCCGAAATTGGATGTATACCAACTAGCGGAAGATATACTGGATAATCGCGAAGATATTGAAGACAATATATTGTACAATCTAGAACGATTAGACGGTTTTTTCAAACCATTGGATAATAATCAAATTGGTGAATTTGATTTATTAAGAAGTAAGGGAAGAAAAAATGTATTAAGATTGTATGCGCTTAGACTATCAGAAAATGTCTATGTAATTACTGGAGGAGCCATTAAATTACCGCTTCAACACTTGATGCAACATAGAGAACATACACGTATTGAATTGATTAAAATCAACAAATTCAAAGACTATCTGTCTGAACAGGGAATTTTTGATGAAGATGCTTTTTATGAATTTATTAATGAATAATTAACAGTAACGATGAGTGAAGTAAATTTTGACAAGTTTTTAACTATAGTCTCTGATGAAAAAGTTGAAAGTATTGAACGTGCAAAAGCGAGGCAAAAGAGAAGAAAACACTTGCGTGCTTCTCAACGTATAGCACTGCATATTTTGCGACAATTGGATCAATTAGGCTGGTCTCAAAAGAAATTAGCTCAGCAGATGGGCGTTAGTCCGCAATTGGTCAATAAATGGGTGAAAGGAAATGAAAACTTTACCTTGGAGACACTGTATAGTCTAAGCGAGTGTTTGAATATTGAATTAATCGAGATTAAATCTTTAAGAGAAAACAAAGAAATAGCTGATATTTGTTCTATCCCTTCAAGCCATTATGAACGGACTGCAAAGATTATAAAATTTCCGGTGCGGACTTCAATTACGCAGAAATCACCATATACCAATCAATCTATTGCACGATAAAATGAAAAAGAAAGATGAATCATTATCTTTTAAGCTAGTTCGTATTGAGGAGAAACAGTTCTCTGTCTTTGAAGATGGGATTAATTCAGAGCAAATTAACCAAAAGGTCGGTGTCGGATTCAATGTTGATATAAAGAACAATATAATTGCTTCGGCTATACACTACTTATTAGAGGCTGTTGATAAACCATTTATCAATATAGAAGTGGTGTGTTACTTTGAGCTAACAGCAAAAGATTTCAAAAAACTATTAAAATCAGATAAACGTGTTGAGATACCTAGTGGCTTTGCAAAGCATCTTGCGAATATTAGTGCAGGAACAACCCGTGGCATTCTATTCGCAAATACTAAAGACACACCTTTTAACAGCTACTATATGAGCCTCATCAACCTCACAGAATTTATTGAAGACAATATTGAAATAGAGATTGAATGATGTAAGTAAAAATTACTACTTGATCTCTGAATACAAAAATAGATGGCAAAGAAAGAGCATCAGACAGTATTTACATTGAAAGGCTGCGTTAAACCTAAAGAAATCTACAAAAATTCTACAGTAAAATGTGGCTAGTTAACCCCAGGTTTTTACAAAAAATTAAACGGAAAAAATTAAACCTGAACAGTTACTGCTCGGTTTCGCACAGTAAAATTGCGATTCAGTTTAATAGAATATTCGCAAATTCTTATGAATACTACAAACCAACCAATGAAAATTTGATTTCCCCAGGCAACTGCATGAAAAACTCCTTTGATTACGTGACACAGTCGGAAGAGTTTTCGTTCAGTCAACTGATTGTTCAATTGTCCTACCTGGAAAAACTGAACAAACACCAGTAGGTTTTATACTTTTAGGCTAGGAAACTGCAAAGATAAAGAGCGGATTGACAAATCCACCCCGCACATTGCTTATAGCTGGAAATACGATGGACTTTAAATAAATCTTGTCATTGAAAATAAAATTCGACGAGCTCATTATTAAAAAGAAGTATTCTCACCTCCTAATACTCCGAAGCTATAATAAAAGTCTCTTATATCTTTCAAATCAAACATTACAACTTAAATAGTTAACTTATCATAAAAAAACAACTAAAAACACACATTAAAATCAAAAATATTTATATTTAAAATAACCATCAGAAATTCAGAGAATATTTCTATTTCAGGAAATTCAATAGTATTTGGAGGAAATTCTTACTACTTTTTATTATTAAACAATAAAGATATAGTATCTTACTCTTGGTCAGTAACATCAGGCACTATTACCGGAAGTAAAACATCAAATATGGTGGAAATTACACCAAAATCCTATGCTGGCGGTGCAAACGACGGTCTAATGACAGTAAATTGCACAATAACAGATAAATGCGGGATAACAAGAACCATTTCAGAGAATGTAAAAATTAAAGCATGTACGAATTGTCCAAATATTTAAGACAAGAGAGCGGCAATTTCTTTCGAAATTGCCGCTCCCATAAGCATATAATCTAGAAGAAGATTAATTAACGTCCCACCAAACCGGTACTGTAATTGCTTTTGTACCTGGATAGTTTAAGTTAGTTGTCAACTCAGTATTTGGATATAACAAACGTTGTGGCATTTCACCATTAGCCAAGATTGATGCTTTTGATTGAATCAAGAATGTAGGATAACCTGTTCTTCTATATTCGGTCCATGCTTCAAAATTTTGAAAACCATTCATTGCATAGTATTTCTGCGTAATGATTGCTTCTAATTGTTTTGAAGCATCAGTTGGAAATTTACCAGCAGCAGTTAAATAATCAGCTAATCCTTCTGCACCTAAATAGTCAAATGAAGCTGTAACACCTTCATTGTACAACGTTGTAACTGTTCCTGTTCCCCATCCTTTCAAAGCAGCTTCAGCTTGCAAGAATTTGCTTTCGGCAATAGAGAACAATTTTACAGGAGCGATTGCAGAAGCTGTATTTTTCGCATTTGCACCAGTCGCTGGAGAAGGAGCAGAAACTTTCTTCGTATTTTGTCCTCTAAAGTCGCCTTGTATTAGGTACGCTACTGTATCCTGTAAGGTAACGTTGTCAGCTTTGAACAATCTGTTGTACAATGCAAATGATCTTTTATCCTTATTTGCTTCAAATGCTTTAACAGCAGTTCCGCTTGCAACCACGTTCTGAACATAATCTAAACCTACCATTTCTGTATAGAACGGATTCTGGTTACCCCCTGTTGTCGTAAAAGTGATGGAAACGTCTTTATTTAAGAATGTTGGATTTGCAGCATACAATGCTTTGATACCTGCCTGCGCAGTCGCTGCATCCACATTTGAAATACGTAAATAAGCCTTCAATTTCAAGGTATTCGCGAATGCAATCCAAGAAGCCTTATCACCACCAAACAGCATATCTTGTTCACCTGGTGTAGTACCGAGATCGCCTTTCAACAACTCCACGCCTTTATCAATACTCTCGAAAATACTGTTGTATACTTCTTTCTGTGTTTGATATTTTGGATTTAAGTTAGTCGCTCCTTGCAAAGCTTCATCCAACGGAATATCTCCAAAAGCATCAGTTGCTATTTGCAATGTATATGCTTTCAACAAATACGCCATACCAATTGTATAGTTGTTGGCACCTCTCTCTGAATTGATGATTATTTCAGCATTATTTAAAGCACTTCTATAGATTGTTGACCAAATACGATCCGAAGCCGTATTTTTAAGATTATACTGATCAATAGTTTGATACTGTGATGATGAAGGAGCCTGTGTCCAATATTGCGCCCATAAACCACCATACACTTGAAGTTGATTACCAACAATCTGACTTAAAGAAGCTTCAACTGTAGGCAGTAACAGGTTTGGTTCAACTTTTTCTGGATTATTTGGATTGTCGTTAACATCCAAATATTTATTACAACTTGTAAATGCTACGGATCCAACCAATGCAGCAAAAACAAACTTTTTTATATTCTTGTTCATTTTAATATTCTTTATAGTTTAGAAGGATACCTTCACATTAAAACCATAGTTACGTAAAGACGGTTGAGCGGTATAGTCAAAACCTTGTGCATTTCCAGCACCAGCGGAGTTTACTTCTGGATCTGCGTATTTATTTTCGCTTGGAGTCCAGATAAACAGATTATTACCGAATACACCGACAGTTACATCACCAAAAGGAGTATTTTTTAGCATATCTTTTTTGAATTTGTAAGAGATAGCTAAATTGCGTAACTTCACGTAAGAAGCATCTACCACATTCATACCTTGTTCCAAATATGGATAGTAATCCACTTTGTCATAAGTAGCTGTTGTATTTACAACAGAATTACCATTAGCATCCAAATAAACAGAGTTAGGGAAGATTTGACCAAAACGTTCACCCCCTGTTTCAGCAGATGTACCTGTGAATGCCATAATATCTTTAGTACGTGAATAAAATACACCTCCGTGTTTCATATCAAACAGCGCGGTCAATGACCAGCTTTTGTAATTGACAGTCGTTCCTAACGATGCTTGGAATTTAGGATTGTAACTTCCTAAGTATTGTGCTTCCGAAGTCGGTACAGGTAAACCTGTTTTTTGGTTTACAATCGTTCTACCTTCAGCATCAGTTGCATTGGTTACTGCATAAAATTCTCCATAAGGACGGCCCTTTGCCGCAACGATAGACATACCCGAAAAACCACCTAGAGAAACTTGATCAATTCCATCCATCAATTCAACAACTTTATTGTTGTTTTTAGTGAAAGTACCCATCAATTCCCAGCTAAAGTTTTCAGTTTTCACTGGCGTTCCACGCAATGCGAGTTCTATACCTGAGTTTTTAATTTTACCGGCATTAACAACATTGAATCCGTAACCTGTAGAATTCGCAATAGGAATTGCTAAGATTTGATTTTTTGAGTTATTGTTGTAATAGCTAAAATCAACAGTCAAACGATTTCTAAAGAAACCTAATTCAGCACCTACTTCAGCTGATGTGGTAATTTCTGGTTTCAACTCTGCATTTCCTAAAGTGGATCCCGACATGAATGCGGAAACATTACCAAATGGGAAGGTTGTAGTTCCGAATCCACCATTGATTTCACCCCTAGAGAATGTTGTCAACAATTGATATGGGTCAGTATCCGAACCCACTTTTGCGTAATTGGCACGCAATTTACCATAAGAGAGAATGTTCTTAACTTCTGGGCTCAACAACTCAGAAAACACAAATGATCCACTTACACTTGGATAAAAGAATGAATTGTTTTTCTTAGGCAAGGTAGATGACCAGTCATTACGTGCTGTAGCTTGTAAGTACAAGAAGTTTTTATATGACAAGTTCAAGTCTGCATAAACACCAACCAAACGACGTTTTGACCATGAATCTTCGATCAAGTTCAATGGACCATTAGAATTAGCTAAATTGTAATAGCCAGGTTGTACCAAACCTCCGCTTTCGTTAGTTGCTGTACTTAGATTAGAAACATTACGTTGACGAATGTTGTTACCCAACATTAATGATCCTTTAAAATCTTGATTAAATTCATGCGTAGCAGTCACCATGAAATCATGAATAACCTCTGTTACATTATATTGATCGATACGATACTCTCCATTGTTAATAAGATCATTAGCGCTCGAATAATTCCCAGACGTCTTATCGATTGGTGTAAAACTATATTTTGGAGATTCTGAACGTCTGCGGTCTGTATAATGATCTACCCCTACACGTTCTTTGAAATCCAACCACTCAAATGGCTTATAACCTACGTTAAAATTACCCATAATGCGATTTACATTATTGTAGTTGTTATAATTTGCCAATGTCCAATATGGATTCTTTGAATATGCCCCATAATAACCATACTCATTACTATGGTTTAGACCATTTGCGTCTACATAACCATACCCATTATATGGATTATTTAAATCTTTCAGATCAGCGACAGGAATATCACGGGGAGTTTGTAACAAGTTATTGTATACAGACGAATTTCCTTGTCCTCCACCTACGTTGTTCGAGTTAATCTGACTATAGTTAGCTGAAATTCCTGCATAAAATTTATTAGAGAATTCAGTTTGACCATTGAATCGAACACCATATTTATTGTAGTTATCTTTGCTCCCAGGATAAACTCCGTTTGAGTTCAGGGAATTCAGACCTAAATAGAAGGAAGACTTTTCACTACCACCAGAGAAACCTAAATTATTATCTGTCGCAAATCCAGTATTAAAGAAATCTTTTACATTGTTTTTTACGGCCGAGTATGGTTTTGTCTGTCTTACACCATTTATAGCTTGACCCCATTCTTGTGTTTTTCCTGTAAAAGGTGCTCCCCATGACCAATTTTCCTTTGGATCATTGACAAAAACTAGATTTCCATCATCGTCATAGTCAGGATAACCTTGACCATATTCATTTTGAAACTCAGGCAATTTCAAAATGGAAGAAAAAGTATTTGTTGTATTAAAGGTAATATCTGTTTTACCACCGCCTTTTTTACCTGTCTTTGTTGTAATGATCAAGGCTCCATTAGATGCCCGTGATCCATACAATGCAGCAGCAGCAGGGCCTTTCAATACGGTCATCGAAGCGATATCGTCGGGGTTGATATCGTTACCGCGGTTACCAAAATCAACGCTAGATAACGATGAGCCACCACCAATCACGCTGGAATTGTCAATAGGAACACCGTCAACAACAATTAATGCCTGGTTATTTCCTGAAATTGAAGAACCACCACGTAATACTACACGGGATGAGCTACCCGGTGAATTAGATGTTGATGTAATATTCACACCAGCCACCTTACCAGCTAATGCATTGATAGCACTCGAGTTTTGACCTGATCGTAATTCTTCATTACTCAATGTCGGTGCAGAGTAACCCAACGTTCTTTTTTCACGTTTGATTGCATTTGCTGTAACAACAACTTCTTCCAAAGCATTGTCATGATTTACTAAAGAGACATTGAATACAGTACTGTTATTATTAACAATAATAGTTTTATCATCAAAACCAACGGAACGGAATACCACAACTTTGCCTGCAGGCACATTCAATGAATAATTACCATCAGTATCAGTCTGAGTAGCCTGATTAGTACCTTGTACAACTACTGTCACCCCTGGTATTGCTTTACCGTCAGCAGATGTAACACGACCACTAATCTTTTTTTCTTGAGCGAATGCAACCGAAGTCAAAATCATACCGCCAACAAGAAAACTTAGTAATGTTTGTTTCATGTTTTAGTTAGTTAATTTTATTATTTTTTCTAATCCTATATATTGATATAAATTATATCCGTTATCATAACCGTCTAAACATAAATTGCCTAGACAATAAACAGCAAAACATAACATGCTATTGCAGTTTATTCAGTAACAGTTGAAAATATTTTTGGAAAAGCGGGCCCCAGGTAGATGCAGGGTCAGTCCTTAGATAAATATCCAGCTGTAAAATTTGCTCTTTCCAGCATTTACAGTAAATAATAGTTAGTGCGATTTTTATTAGCGGTGTCAAATATAGAAAGCCAAAGTTGCTTTTACAAGTTTTTTAACATAATCTCCAGAAAGCAGGAAATACCGCAATAATAAGTTCACAATTTTACAAATTGTTACAAAAGAATCATTTTAGAATAAAAACTCTTCAAACAATTTTCAAACAGAATTTTATACGGAATGAGCCATAATTAACAAAACATTAACAATGTTATAAGAAAACGTTAACATGTTATTCTATTATTTTTCTGTATTAAAATCGCATGTAATTTATAATGATTCTAAACATTTTAAAATCGAGTTATAACAAAAAAAGACGCTCTACCTTCTCAGGCTGAGCGTCTTTCATATTGAGATTAAATAAGTCTAAAGACGACTTATTTATTGATATTTAATCGATATACTCAAATTTGGTGTACGGCACCAAAACTGCAGGAATCTTAATTCCTTTTTCCGTTTGATTATTCTCCAATATCGCTGCGACAATACGTGGTAAAGCTAATGCCGAACCGTTCAAGGTATGTGCCAGTTGCATCTTGCCATCAGCATTTTTAAAACGGACTTTCAAACGATTCGCTTGATAAGTTTCAAAATTGGAAACGGAAGATACCTCTAACCAACGTTTCTGAGCAGAACTATACACTTCCATATCATAGGTCAATGCAGAAGTAAAGCTCATATCTCCACCGCAAAGGCGCAATACACGGTAAGGAAGCTCTAATTTCTGCAACAGACGCTGCACGTATAAACTCATTTCTTCCAGCACTTCATAAGACTTTTCAGGATGTACAAGCTGTACCGTTTCCACTTTGTCAAATTGGTGTAACCGGTTTAACCCACGTACATGTGCCCCGTATGAACCTGCTTCACGACGGAAACATGGTGTATAAGCACAATGTTTGATTGGAAACTGTGCTTCTTTCACAATCTCGTCTCTATAAATGTTGGTGACCGGAACTTCAGCTGTAGGGATCAAATACAGATTGTCGTTACCCACATAGTACATCTGTCCTTCTTTATCCGGTAATTGTCCCGTAGCAAACGCTGACTCTTCATTGACCAAGATAGGCACCTGTACTTCCTCATATCCTTCTTCTGCTGCCTGATCCAAAAAGAAATTGATCAATGCGCGTTGCAATTTAGCACCTTTACCTTTATAGATAGGAAAACCTGCTCCGGCAACTTTTACACCAAGCTCTAAATCAACAATATCATATTTGTTCAACAATTCCCAATGCGGCAATGCATCTTCCGACAAAGCCGGGATTTCGCCATGGCTCAAAACAACTTCGTTGTCCTCAGCGCTTACACCTGCTGGAACGGATTGATGCGGTAAATTAGGTAATTGCACGATCTTCTCATTCAATTCCGCTTCAATTGTACCCAGTTGATCCAAAAGTTGCTTCACTTGCTCCTTATATCCCGAAGATTTGGATTTAACGGTTTCAGCTTCTTCTTTTTTACCTTGGCGCATCAGATCTCCAATCTGTTTTGCTGCCGCATTAGCCTCTGCCGAAAGTGCGTCAGATTCCGATTGGATCTTACGACGCTCTTCATCTAAACTGATGATTTCGTCGACCAATCCAATTTCCTTGAAATGCTTGACAGCCAATCTTTCGATTACCGTATCCCTGTTCTCACGGATATAATTTAATTGCAACATAATATAAATGTGTTATTTAAAATAGTGAACAAACTTAGATAAATTTGCCTTTATTTACAAGCAATTTTATTCCTAAACCACCATCCAAAAGGCTTTTTGACTACTTTACGGGCTCTATTTTCATTACACCGCATCGGCTAACATCCATCAGCCCATGGAAGACCAATCTTCCATGGAACCGATGTTTATAACCCATGATCCATAGAAAGAGCGTATCCATTAGACGCCTAATCGATACGCTCTATAATTCGATCTATATTCAAAGCCCTGTGCTGAGATTCAACCTGATGAATTCATGTGATGCGCATTTGCTAAGCAATGCTTACCTCATCGCATAAATAAACATCCTGAATGGCATGTAATAATGCGACGCCTTCATTCATTGGCTTTTGAAAAGCCTTACGCCCAGATATCAACCCCGTGCCACCTGCACGCTTGTTGATAACCGCAGTTTTTACAGCTTCCTGGATATCATTCTGTCCCGAAGCTCCACCAGAATTGATCAAGCCAGCCCGACCGGCAAAGCAATTAAGTACCTGGTAGCGGCATAAATCAATAGGGTGATCGGAAGAAAGCTGCGTATACATGCGTTCATCCAGCTTTCCATAACTACTTTTACCCATATTCAATGCTTTAAAGCCACCGTTCAATTCGGGTAGTTTTTGCTTAATAATATCCGCTTTGATCGTTACGCCCAAATGATTGGCCTGTCCGGTAAGATCCGCTGCTAAATGATAATCTTTATCACCTACTTTAAAGGCCGAGTTGCGCAGATAACACCATAATACCGTCGCCATCCCCAAAGAATGTGCTTCTTCAAATGCTTTTGCCACTTCTATAATCTGACGGTCTGATTCCTCAGATCCAAAATAGATGGTCGCCCCTACCGCAACTGCCCCCATATTCCAGGCTTCGCGAATTGTTCCGTACAAGATTTGGTCGGCTCGATTGGGATAGGTCAATAGTTCATTATGATTGATTTTAACCAGAAACGGAATCTTGTGTGCATACTTTCGGGCAACGGCTCCTAAAACACCAAAGGTAGATGCCACGGCATTGCAGTTTCCTTCCAAAGCTAGCCTGACAATATTTTCCGGATCAAAATACTGTGGATTTGGAGCAAAAGAAGCTCCTGCACTGTGTTCGATTCCCTGATCTACAGGCAATATCGAAAGATACCCGGTATTGGCTAACCGTCCCGTTCCAAAAAGTTGCCCCAAACTCCGCAAGACCTGCGGGCTACGGTCACTCGAACTATATACTTGGTCAATAAATGCTGCTTGTGGAAGATGAAGCATTGTTTTGGAAACTGCGGGTTGATCAAATTCTAATAAATAACTCGCTTCTGCACCCAGATGTGCTTGAATTTTTTCAATGTATTGCATAATTTATTTAAAATAAAGTGATGGAGTTTACCATTATCTTTAAAATAAAACTCCAAAAAGCACAGAATGTTTTAGCGCATATTATATAGTAAAAAAAACTTAACTTTGACCATGTTATATTTAGTTCCGACACCTATTGGCAATCTGGAGGACATGACGTTCCGTGCGATCAATGTCCTGAAAGAAGTGGACCTCATCTTAGCAGAGGATACAAGGACCAGCGCTCCGCTTTTGAAGCATTTTGGAATCGACAAAAAAGTATTTGCGCATCATCAGCACAATGAACATAAAGCGGTATCTGAAATCATTAAATTCTTGAAAGAAGGGCAAAACATTGCATTGATTTCAGACGCAGGGACACCGGCGATCTCAGATCCTGGATTTTTGCTGGTGCGTGAAGCCATCAAAGAAGGGCTTGAAGTGCAGTGCTTACCAGGCGCAACAGCTTTCGTGCCAGCGCTTGTCAATTCGGGCCTTCCCAACGACCGTTTTTGCTTTGAAGGTTTTCTACCCGTCAAAAAAGGAAGGCAAACGCGCTTAAAAGCTTTGGCAGAGGAAAAAAGAACGATGATCTTCTACGAGTCGCCACATCGTATTCTCAAAACCATCGAAGAATTTATCACCGTTTTTGGCGCAGAAAGACAAGCTTCGATATCACGTGAACTGAGCAAACTCTATGAAGAAAATGTTCGCGGAACATTAACTGATTTAAAATTACACTTTGAAAACAATCCGATTAAAGGAGAATTTGTATTTTGTGTAGCAGGATTGGAATAAATTTTGACAATCTTTAGGTATTAAAAAGTATTTGACATGAACATGGAACAATTTGCACAGGACGGGCAGGACATAAAAATCATTGAAAAATTGGTTACTAAAGTCCAAGATATGCTTACTCCAGGGGAAAAAATAGATTATATTGCAGTTCAAAAGAAACCTGCAGTTACTATTTTACCAGATAGTATCACCATCAGTAATAAGCGCATATTTATGTGCGAATTTACTAAACTGGGTCTGGCTACTGATTTTGAAATCTTCGGTTGGCAAGATATCAAGGATATTGCCTTTAAGGAAGAAATATTCGGTTCAAAAGTTACAGTTATACCATTTACTGGCGAGAACTTAAGCATAGACTATATCCCTAAAGTTCAGGCTAGGAAATTGTATCAATATATTAAAGCCGCCCTTGAAAACTATAAAAAAGCGGAATTGGCTGCCGAAAAAGAAAAAATAGTCATTGCTCCAACAGTTGCGAAGGAAGTGATTATCGAACGGCCAGAAAATAATACACCGGTTCAGCCAGCAGTTACAGCTCCGGCGGCACCTCAACCTATTGTATCGGCACCAGTAACTCCGCCAGCGCCAACGGTATCAAACATCCCGCCCGCTCCACCCGTTAAAGAAGAGGAAGATGATGAAATTACCTTAAAGCTCAAAAAATTAAAAACGCTCTTCGACAAACAATTGATTACCCAAGAGGAATACGAGAGTAAAAAGAGAGAAGTTTTATCCAGTTTATAATCATAAATGGGAGAAAATATATAGTGAAAAATAACTATTTACTGGCACTTTTAAGTGCCTTTTTATTGTGGTTGGGCTGGCCTCCAATCCCCTATTCCAGTCCCTTATTATTTATTGGTTTTGTTCCTTTGCTGATTGCTGTAGAAAACATTATCCGCAGTGAAACATTCAAAAGAAAAGGCCGTAAAGTATTTCTTACAGCGGGACTCACGGCTGTTGTTTGGAACACGGCTTCCATTTACTGGGTATACAACTCCATCTCGGCAGTTATGCCGCCTTTTGCAGCTGTTGTCATCAGTCTGATACCTTTCTGTCTTGGCGCCGCTTTAATGGCACTGGCTTTCAGGTTATATGGGCAATTACGACGCAAAACGAACATCCTGTTATCCCTTTTCGGGTTAATTGGATTTTGGATAAGCTATGAATTTCTACACGAATCCTGGGATTTAGCCTTCCCTTGGATGACTTTAGGCAATGGTTTCGCAAGTTTCCACCAATTGATCCAATGGTATGACATCACAGGGATCTATGGCGGAACAATATGGATCTGGCTGGTCAATATCTTGGTATTTACACTTTACCTCAATGGAAAAGGACTTTATCCGATCAAACGTAAGATTGTCCCGATTGCCTCTTTGGCGACGATATTACTGGTTCCCAGCACTTACTCGCTGATACGTTACTTCAACTACGAAGAACATCAGAATCCTGCACAGATTGTTGTTGTTCAACCGAATATTGACCCTTATATTAAATTCAATTTAAGTCCCGAGGAACAATTAAACACCTTATTCGCCTTATCAAATTCAGTCGCCAAACCCAATACGGAGTTTTTTATCTGGCCTGAAACTGCACTTTCACAGAACGGCGATTTTGACGAGGAAAACTTTAGGGAAACCTATTCTTACCAGCGCATTTTAAAATTTTTAGATCAATATAAAAATGGTAATGTACTTTCAGGTATTGAAAGCTATCAGTTGTACAACTATGCAAAAACACCTACTGCGCGTGAAATAGCTCCTAATGTATACCAGGATAATTTCAATGCTGCGACATTGATCGATTATTCCTCCAAACTTCAGTTTTACCATAAGTCTAAACTCGTGCCGGGCGTAGAGCAAATGCCTTTTGGCGCAGCGATGAACTTCCTGAAACCTTTATTTAAAGCATTCGGCGGCACGACAGGTGGCTACGGGAAACAGGCCGAACCTTCGGTATTCTATGCCCAAAGCGGTATTGGTGCCGCACCCGTAATCTGTTATGAATCCATTTGGGGCAATTATGTTTCCCAATATGTCAAAAAAGGCGCTCAGTTTATTGCGATCATCACCAACGATGGCTGGTGGGGCAATACTTCGGGTAAAGACCAGCATTTACAGTATGCCAAACTGCGTGCGATTGAAAACAGACGCTGGGTTGCCCGATCGGCAAATACAGGGATTTCAGGCTTTATCAACCAACGTGGCGATATTGTACAACAGACTAAATGGTGGCAGCCTGCAGCCCTAAATCAGGAAATTAATTTAAATGAAGAAATTACTTTCTATACACAAGCCGGTGATATTGCAGCCTATTTGGGGTTGGCGCTCGCAATGGGCGGACTTGTAATACTCATCGTCGTCCGACGAAAAAAAGAACTTATCTAAATTGAACAGTAGCGCCAAACTGAAATAGTAATTTGGCGCTATTTTTTCTGTATCAGAATGGGAAAGCACTAATCCTATACCTTCCTCGGCAAAAAGAACCTAATTCTGATGAACCCCCGGCACGCCAACGCCTATCAGCTATAATTAGGAAAATAAAATGATAAAAATAAGTCATTTAATACCTTTAATTTACTTTGGAGATTTGTAATTTTGCAGCATGCAAGTATATTTTGATAATGCAGCGACTACAGCCTTAGATCCTGAAGTAATAAAAGTAATGGTGGATGTGATGAACAATAACTTTGGAAATCCATCTTCTATCCATAGTCACGGACGACAAGTAAAAACAATTGTAGAAAAAGCACGTAAAACGATTGCCAATCTACTTCATGTATCTCCAGCAGAGATCTTCTTCACATCGGGTGGAACCGAGGCCGACAATATGGCCATCGTTAGGTCAATTGCCGACTTTGGAATAACCCATGCCATCACCTCACCTATCGAGCACCATGCCGTATTACATACTTTAGAGGAGCTTGAGAAATCCGGTAAGGTACACCTCGATCTATTGGAAGTTGACGATAAAGGTAATTTAAATCTCAACCAGCTGGAAGAACTTTTAAGTACCAATCCGCGTACGTTTGTTTCCATTATGCATGCCAATAATGAGATCGGTAATCTCAACGATATTCAACGGATCTCGGAGTTATGCCAAAAGTATAATGCGATATTCCATTCAGATACTGTGCAGACTATGGGTCATTATCCCCATGATCTTGGCAGTCTTAAAATAGATTTTATAACAGGGGCTGCACATAAATTCCATGGCCCAAAAGGAGTCGGTTTTCTTTATATCAATGCCAACAACAAGATTAAACCTTTAATCTATGGTGGAGCACAAGAACGCAACATGCGTGGTGGAACAGAAAATGTCTATGGAATAGCTGGGCTTGCCAAAGCTTTAGAACTTGCCTATGAGCACATGGAAGAACACCACGCTTATATTCAAGGACTCAAATCGTATATGATCGACGAGTTGCAAAAAGCAATCCCCGAGATTGATTTTAATGGTGTTATTGAACCTGATAAATCACTGTATACCGTACTGAATGTTTCTTTCCCTTGCAGTGACCTTGCCGACATGCTTTTATTCAACCTGGATATTGCGGGTATATCCTGCTCTGGTGGCAGTGCCTGCAGTTCAGGAACAGATATAGGCTCGCATGTATTGGGCGCAATAAAATCCAGCTCGGAACGACCTTCAGTTCGTTTTTCATTCTGCAAGCATAACACCAAAGAAGAAGTTGACTTCGTCGTAGCAACGTTAAAAGAACTTTGTGCTAAAAACAACTAATATTTTATAGTTGACAACAGACAACGAATAAGATCGCTCAATGTAGCGCTAATTAAAAATTCAAGCAAGAATTCTTAATTAGCGCTACATTGAGTTAGATCAGTTTAATCTTGCTCCAGCACGCTATCACAGCAGCAAGTTGGAGTAAAAGGACTTCCTCATCCAATAGCAAGTTACACAGCATATTTGTATTCGCTAAACCGTTCTGGATACGTACACCCCCATTTCCGACAACTACCATAATTACCCGAACATATACATCATCATACCAACTCACTCCTAATAACAGTTTTCAATCAGTTTTTAGACAGTGATCAGTCAGTGCTTATTCAGTTCATACTGAGCAAGCACTGAACGAGCACTGAACAATCACTGAACAAGCACTGTTAAAAGAGCCTATTTGATCCTAACTTCCTACGGTTAAAAATTAAAGAGAAGAAGGGAAGAAAACTTTCAGTATAATCCCAATTAAGGATTGCAATACTGGGAAAAGTGAATAATTTCAAAAAAATAAAAAAGCCGAAAATAGATTCGGCTTTTTCATTCTTCATACATCTTTTATGCTAGATTCAATTTTTTGTCAAGACATAATATTTGGAAATATCTCCCGTAATGTCATTTCCGGAAAGATCCAACTGACTGAGTATCCGATTTCCTAATTTGAACTTATAGTCAACGCCGTCCAGTGTAATGATGTTACCATCCAATTTCCATTTTCCTTCACGCATAAACACATCATCACTTTTATTAAGGTATTTAGATGAATATTGGTAGGTATTGTCAGCATGCAGTGAAATAAGTGTTTCTATACCATCACAATCCGCACAAGGCATAACACCTTTGTATTCACCAATCACTACTTCCGCCTTATCCCTACCTTTTAGGTCCTGTAAATTATCTTTATAGACCGCAACACTTTGTTTGGGATTATCACATCCCACCATTCCAATTGTCAACAACAAACCCACAATCCAAATAAACCTTTTCATCTCATTCCAAATTCAAAAAAATCAGCATCTAACAGTTACACCAATAAATTCATAACAAATTAAATACCAAAAATTTAGAAAAGATTAAAAATCATCTTCATCGTCGTCTGTCAAGAATGATAATGCACCTTGTAACTCGCCCAAAGCATGGAAATTACGTGTCTTCCGAGCGATCTCAATTCCGGATCTATAGGTATCAATCGCGGACGCCTGTTTATTTAATTTTTCGTACAATTTGCCCAAATGATAGTAAGTTCCTACATAATCTGGATTTGTATGTACTAAATTCTCAAATCTTAGCATGGCCTCTTGTTCATCTTCCTGCTTGAGGTATTCAGCTGCAATTGCATATTTTAAAAAAGGATCTTCGGGGCTCTCTTTCAAAAATTCATTCAGTTGATCCAATCGTGTCGACATATCTTTTTTATTTCAAACTTAGACAAATTGCATTTTATATGCAATTTAATTGTGTTTCCCCTAAAACAATTCCCCGTCTCTCCATATCACACGAAAGCTCTTTATAAACAGGAACCCCGAATGAGCTGCGATGCTTTCTAAAATTACTATGCTAGCATATAAAATGACAATTTACTGACGCAATAAATCCATTATCAAGAACCGGCTATTTAAAATAAAAAATTACAAAAAAGACAACAAAACACCTAAATATCACATCATATCAAAAAAAATACACGAAAACAACTGGTAAAATTAAAAATTCATCAAAATAACAAGACGACTCTTTAACAGAATTTAAAACGCCTTAGCGCTTTTTAATTGAAAGAAAATATGGTAAGTTTGAGTAAAACCAATCGTATATGAAAATATTAGTTTGTATAAGTAATGTCCCTGACACTACATCCAAAATCACTTTTACAAATGACAACACTGCATTTAATACAGCTGGTGTACAATTCATTATAAACCCTTATGATGAAATTGCTTTATCCAAAGCAGTTGAGTTGGCTGAAGGTGGAAAAGGAACCGTAACTGTCATCAATGTGGGCGATGCATCTACAGATGCAACCATTCGAAAAGCATTGGCAATTGGCGCAGACAATGCTGTACGGATTAACGCCGCTCCACGCGATGCTCGGTTTGTTGCTAATCAGATAGCAAAGTATGCCAAAGACAATGCATTTGACTTAATTTTAACTGGCCGCGAATCCATCGACTATAACGGTGCTCAAGTGGGGGCAATCGTAGGAGAACTGCTGCATATCCCTTCTGTTTCCATTGCCAAAAAAGTTGATATTGCGGGCGACGCAGTCACAGTTGAGCGCGAGATTGAAGGTGGAAAAGAAGTATTGACAGCAAAGCTGCCAATCGTCATTGGTACAGCAGAAGGTGTTGCCGAGCCAAAAATACCTAATATGCGTGGTATTATGAGTGCGCGGACCAAACCATTGGATGTGCTGGAACCTTCCACTATAGACGTTCTTGAACACATTGTCAGCTATGAGACACCTGCTCCGCGCGGTACGGTCAAACTTGTTGACGCTGCCGAGGTAGAAAAATTAGTTTCTCTTCTTCACGACGAAGCTAAAGTTATTTAATCTTTAAACGCTAAAACACCATGTCTATACTCGTATATGTAGAAAATACCGATGGAAAATTCAAAAAATCTGCTTTTGAAGTTGTTTCTTATGCAAAATCCATCGCCGATAACATACAGACTGATCTTGTTGCGATTTCAATTGGAAATGTCGCCGGAGACGAACTTGCTGGCTTGGGCAAGTACGGTGCTTCCAAAGTATTAAATGTCGACAATGAGCGACTCGCTTCTTTTGTAAACCAAGCGTATGCAAGCATCATTGCTGAAGCCGTAAAGAGTACCGGCTCAAAAATACTTGTACTGTCCAACTCATTCTCGGGCAAAGGACTCGCTCCACGTATTGCAGCCAAATTAGAGGCTGGTCTGGCCGATGGCGCACTCGAATTGCCGAAAATCAATGGCGACAAACTGACTGTCAAAAAAACAGCGTTCTCCAATAAAGCGTTCGCTACGCTCGAACTATCCTCGGATATAAAGGTCATCGCACTAAGCCCGAATGCATATGAAACAAAAGAGACCGGTGGTAGCGCAACTGTCGAAACTTTTGCTCCCAATATTGACCAAACAGATTTTACAACGATGGTCAAAGAGATTGTTCGAGCAACAGACAAAGTTTCCCTGCCCGAAGCTGAAATCGTCGTCTCCGCAGGCCGTGGTTTAAAAGGCCCTGAAAACTGGGGTATGGTGGAAGAACTTGCAGACGTCCTTGGTGCAGCTACAGCATGTTCAAAACCCGTATCTGATGCAGGCTGGCGCCCGCATTCGGAGCACGTAGGCCAAACAGGTATTGTTGTTAGCCCCAATCTCTACATTGCTATCGGTATCTCCGGAGCAATACAGCATTTGGCCGGAGTAAGCTCTTCTAAAACAATCGTTGTCATCAACAAAGATCCAGAAGCGCCCTTTTTCAAAGTGGCCGATTATGGAATTGTAGGCGATGCTTTCGACGTCGTTCCGAAATTAACGCAGGCATTGAAGGCTTACAAAGGTATTTAAAGCTTTCTTCCGATATATTCTCCCCATTTATCCAAAATGAATGGGGAGTTTTTATTTGTTATAATTGCATATAAAAGCAAATTTATCTAAGTTTGTAGACCGCTTTGGAATTAAAATGAAGAAAATCAGATTAGATATCGTTGGTTTATCCTATAGTCAAACGCAATCTGGGGCTTATGCTCTTGTATTGGGAGAAGTGGAGGGCAACAGAAGATTGCCCATCATTATCGGCAGCCACGAGGCTCAAGCTATTGCTATTCGGATAGAGAAAATGATTCCTAGTCGTCCGCTGACACACGACCTATTTCAATCTTTTGCAGATTCTTTTGGTATTAAACTCATTGAAGTACTGATCTATAATTTGATTGAAGGGATATTTTATGCTAAAATTATCTGTTCCGACGGCAACAAGATTGTCGAGATTGATGCCCGCACATCCGATGCCGTTGCACTGGCTGTACGGTTTGAAGCTCCGATCTATGCCTACGAATTTATTATGTCCTCTGCTGGAATTATCATTGAGGGACATGAGTTCGCATTTTTGGAAAACCTAGACAAGTCCAACAAAGTTCAGGATCCAAGTGTTGTTGAGATCGAAGAAAAAACACCTTCAAAATCCCCACAAAATCCTTTCTCCACGTTGACAGATGAGCAACTGGAGCAAGCACTTAATCAGGCATTGACCGAAGAAAACTACGAGCAGGCTGCATTGATTAGGGATGAGATTTCCAAAAGAAAATAACTCCTTTCATTAAAGCGAAACAAAAATTTTAAATAACATCGATTTATGTCTATTAAATTAAGATTGACCATTATGAGCTTCTTTCAGTTTTTTGTCTGGGGAGCATGGTTGATTACAATAGCAAACTATTGGTTTGGCACAAAACAATGGGATGGTACACAATTTGGAGCTATTTTTGCAACCATGGGGATCGCTTCTTTATTTATGCCTACCCTGATGGGAATAATCGCCGATCGTTGGATAAATGCCGAGAGATTATATTTTATTCTTCACTTATGTTATGCAGGTGTTTTATTCTATTTACCTCAGGTAAATGATCCAAACACCTTTTTTTATGCGATGCTTGCGGCAATGTGTTTTTATATGCCGACTTTGGCCCTATCCAACTCCATTGCATATACGGCATTAAATGAAAATAACTACGATTTGGTCAAGGCATTCCCCCCCATCCGGGTTTTCGGAACGATAGGCTTTATCGTTGCCATGTGGATCACCAATTTAACAGGCAACAAGGCCACAGCTTATCAATTTTATATCGCCGGAACCGCAGCTTTGGCTTTAAGTCTCTATGCTTTTACATTACCTAAATGTCCACCGAAGAAGTTACAACAGGAAGATGCTTCCTGGACACAACTATTAGGCTTGGAAGCATTTAAACTTTTTGGAAATTATAAAATGGCTTTATTCTTTATTTTTTCCATGTTCTTAGGTGCCGCACTCCAATTGACCAATGCCTACGGTGATGTGTTTTTGGATGAATTTAAATTCTACCCTAAATTTGCAGAATCTTTCGTTGTGAAATATTCGACCATCATTATGTCGATTTCACAGATATCCGAGACACTTTTTATTCTTGCTATTCCATTTTTCCTCAAAAGATTCGGTATAAAAAAGGTCATGCTGATTTCGATGTTTGCCTGGGTATTACGTTTTGGATTATTCTCATTTGGTGACCCTGCAGGCGGACTTTGGATGATTGTATTATCCTGTATCGTCTATGGTATGGCATTTGACTTCTTTAATATCTCAGGTTCTTTATTTGTTGAAACCTCCACAACATCACGCATACGCAGCTCGGCACAAGGCTTATTTATGATGATGACAAACGGTTTCGGTGCCGTTGTAGGCAGTTTTGCATCGGGTTGGATCATTGACCACTACTTTACCAAAAGTTTTCAAAACAGCAAAGATCTCGCACAATACCTGGATACAACAATTGATAATACCCATTTTCTACATTTTTTGCAGGAAAAGAGTATTTCCATATTACCTGACGGCATGTTAAGTGGTAATCTCATGCTAAAAGACTGGCATGACATCTGGCTTGCATTTGCCATCTACACCTTGGTTATAGCAATCTTCTTTGCTGTATTCTTTAGACATAAACACGAGCGTGAACCGCTAAACTCAAAATAACCGAAAGCCGCTAATTGCGGCTTTTTGTATATTTGTAACATGCAAAGCACAGCAACGGAATTATTCAAAGATTCCCAATCCTACATCTATAACTGGACATTTCAATGGATTAAACAACTTGGTCTTGATAATCAGGGGAGCCACTTTGTTAACTCGATCCTTTTACTCTTACTGGTTATCCTGTTTTTGATCGTCATTGACTATTTCACCAAAAGAACGTTACTCCTGTTAACAATCAAAGCCATCAGGCGAAGCACAAATCGCTTTGATGATCTATTGATCCGCAATAAAACGCTGAAACTTATTGCTCATTTTGTTCCGATATTAGTGGCACAATATATCATGCCCATTATCTTCATGGGTTTTCCAACCTGGAAAGAAAACAGCAATAAAATACTTGACATAGCAACGACCGTCGTCAGTTTACTGATTATCCATTCGCTTCTGAAAAGTTTACGGGACATGCTGCGCATGAAGAAATCTTTTGCCGACAAGCCCCTGGAAAGTTATTTACAGGTGTGCCAGATTATCCTATTATTTATCGGTGGGACGATCTGCTTTTCGATATTGACTGGAAAATCCCCTTGGTCCTTCTTATTATCCTTGGGTGCCGCGTCAGCAATCTTGATGTTGGTATTCAAAGACACTATATTGGGATTTGTTGCCAGTATACAAGTTTCGGCCAATGACTCCATCCGTGTCGGCGATTGGATAGAAATGCCTAAATATGGCGCCGATGGAACTGTCAAAGAGATTAACCTCAATAATGTGAAAGTACAGAACTTTGATAAGACTATTACGACGATACCAACACATACGCTATTGTCGGATTCTTTCAAAAATTACAGGGGTATGCAGCAATCGGGCGGGAGGCGCTTAAAGCGAGCCATAAACATCAAAATTTCCACGATCCGTTTTTTGGAAAATGAAGAAATTGAAAGGCTCAAAAATATACAGATTCTGCGGCCTTATATCGAAGAGCGTGCCAAGACAATTGACCAATTCAACACGGAACAGCAGATAGATCAATCAAGTCCCATAAACGGCCGCAAAATGACCAATTTAGGGATGTTCAGAGCTTATACACTCACCTATCTACGTCAAAATCCCAATATTCACAAGACCATGCCCTTGATGGTACGTCAGCTTGCTTCAACCGAACACGGTGTTCCGGTCGAACTTTATTTCTTTGTAAATGATATCCGTTGGGAATATTACGAAGGAATTGTTTCGGATGTATTCGACCACTTATTTGCTGCAACAAAATACTTCGACCTGGAGATCTTTGAAAATCCGGCATCAGATGATTTCCGACAAGTTATCCGACAACAAAACCTTCATGACTTCGCAGACCAACAGCGGTAGAAGCGAACTGAAAGTTCTTTCCCGCCAATAACATCAGTCGCTTTCAGAAAAAAAGCCGCTACCGCACTGACATTCATATACCAGGTTAACAGCTTAACAAAGTTTGTAGCTGCAAACTGGATAAAGTGTATAAAATGGATCGTAGTAGAAGGACTTAAATTTTGGCAGCATAATTTAAAGTGAAAGGTCTAAAAACAGTGAAAGGTAATCTGGGGAGATTACCTTCACTTTAAAAACAAACTAAATTTTCAGACGTGTTTCACAACAGATCTACACATTAACCCTAACTCTTTATGAATCAAAAATTACTCTATACAAATATAGGATGGTTATGTTAAGTGCATCTTAAGCTATCTTTAAACTTAAAACAACTCTACAACCGGTTATTTATCTCACTTCAATAGTCTTCGTTGCCAGGTGTACTCTATTGAAAAGATCAACAGCCTGAACCTCAATCTGATATTTACCAGCTTTTAATTTGGGCAAATTAGCCGTCCACAGATGACTGGATTTTTCAGGGTTTGAAGGTCTACGCGTATTCTTTAATTCAGTTGCTGTATCATACTTAGCCAAAGAATTTAGAAATGCTGGATCGTTTTCATTGACAAAATCCATTTCCTTCCATTCGCCCTGATTGATTCTATACGTTACCTTGTCACCTTCCTTTCCAATAAAAAAATTAGCGTATATCGGATATCTCTTTGTGTATTTTTCTGGAACGACCGATGCTCCGTATAAATCGATCTGATACGTTGCCGGCTTACCTACAACCTTATAATCAAAACTGTATTGGTTGCCCTCGATTTTTAAAATGGCATACCCTTTTGGTGTACCGTCCCGCATTGTGGAAACAGGAATTCCCTTTTCATTCAACTCGCCCGAATACCAGTCACCAGAAGTTGTACCTACATTATATTCGTGATGTGGCTTTTCTTGTTTCCATCCGTCCTTTTGTCCATAAAAATATTGGCGCTGAAAGTGTGTATGCGCGGACAAAGATAAGGTATGCTTAAATGGAGCCAAAATATCAAACAGACGTTGTCTATCTTCGTTACGAAAGACATCTGAGTTTTGATGATATAAAGGAATATGAAATGCCAATACAATCAATTTATCTTTAGCTACGTTTTTTAAGTCATTTTCCACAAAATCAAGCTGATCTTTACGGAATCCACCTAAATAACCTTTACCTGTCCGTGGATTCGGGTAAATGATATTATCAAGAATGATAAAATGCGTGTTTCCATAATTGAACGCAAAGTTATTGGGACCAAAAGTCTGCTCGAACGATTCATCGGAGAGGCTATCCTCTTTGGCATCATAGTTCATATCGTGGTTTCCCATGACATTATACCACGGCAATCCCATCGTGGAAATCACCGATTTATACTTTGGCTGTAGTGAAAGATCATCTCCCACTAAGTCGCCTAAGCTTATTCCAAATTTCGCAATTGTCTTATCTGAAATTTCATTGATCACACCATTTTTGAAATAGGCCAGTTCTTCCACTGTGTAAGCCTGTGGATCACCAAAAACAAAAGCTGAAAAGTTAGGATCTTCATCTTGTTGGTACAATGCAAAATTTACAGCAGCCGGAATTTTCCCTGTAGCAGCAACAGCAGGATATTTTGAAGCTGGACTACCATTTAACTTATGGATATAATAAAATTTTGGATGGTTATTTTCATCCAAAGGCAAAGCGTAGCCTGTCGGTTTAACCACGAAAATGATGTTGTCATTTCCAACAGGCAACTGATAATTGCCATCTTTATCGGTTGTCGTCACCTCACGCCCGTTACTAACAGCAACGGAAGCAACGCCTCTTTCGTTTTTATCCAATTTTCCGTTTTTGTTTATGTCTAGATAAACTTTTCCTTTCGCAAAATCTTGGGCCTGCACCGCGTTTACGAATGCCCAGGAAATTGCTAATGCCAAAAATGCTTTCATATGAAATTTTGTTTTGGCGCTAAAGTATTCGATTCAGGTTAAACGAGTATAAAGAGAACATCAAGAATTCATCAAAAAACAGAAAGAACGATATAACATCAATGTATTAGTTAACCCATATTTAACAGTATAATCACAGGGATTTCATACATCTTTCATGGGGTTTCATCCAAATGAGGCCCCTTCAGGTTCCCATTAGCTTCCTATTCCCCCTATCAGTATGTATGTTGTTAGCTGATAAATCGATCTTCTTGCCCTTGCTCCCTGACGAATATTGGGCACAAAAAAAGAGAAACCAATTGCTTGATTTCTCTCTTACCCTTGGGGTTTATTTCTTAACTATCGGGCTTGCGCGGTTGCCAACATACGGTTGACTTCATCGATCATTGATTTTGCTGCGTCGTGCATACGCGGGTTGCCTGCAAAATCTGCATCTAAAGTAATATGCTTGGATTTATCTTTATAGTTGTACTCTAAATAAAAACGTGGAACTTTAGAATGTGTTGAATCCTGCTGCCATTCAGGTCCAGTCATATCGGTATCCAAGTTCCAAAAGCCGAGCTCCATTGCTTTGCGGTGCAGGTACAATAAATCGTCTTTTGTAAATTTTACAGTATCGGTAATTAAAGAATCTTTTTTGTCTAAATACTTATAGATGCGTGTTTTTGAATTGTATTCGTTGACCATGTGGTTCGGCTCGCCGTATTTGAATTCAATGGATTCAAAATCAGCAAAACGAAAAGGGGCATTTTTGATCATATTACTATAGTAATAAACACAATACATCAAAAACGGTACAATAATACATAGGCCCAAAAAAATCTTCTTACTCTTGATTGTCATTTCTATAAAATTTTGACAAAAATAAGGATTTATATAGGGTATAAAAGTTTATATCAAGATATGACATAAAACCTACATGAAATTCACGCATTTAGATATTTGGAGAGCCCGCATCAACAAAGGTCTTAGCATACCAGCTGTCAGAAAGATCAGAGATAATAACGCCTTTCCGTGTCGAAACATGAACAAACTTATTATTATGCAGGTATACACCTACATGATCTATCCCATTTCGTCCGAAAGAAAAAAACACGAGATCTCCTTCTTCAAGTTTATCGACCTTTTTTCTCTTTACTATTCCTTCCATGTCACGCGAAGTCCGGGGCAAATTCCCTTTGTATACTTCAATATAGAGCAAATTAACAAACCCAGAACAATCTACCCCCGATTTGGTCTGTCCACCCATACGATGCGGTATGCCCATCCAATCGTCAATAAATGAATAAAGGTGCGGATTTAGTTTTTTTGTACTCACATTGAGTAAGTCTGCATAATTGTCCAGTCGGGATCCGGAAAAGGTTTTTCCGCGCGCTGAGCTCGCATCTGTCAATACCGCGCCATTGGAAGAATGTGTGTTGGAGCTAAGTACCTTTTTCTTCGTTGAACAACTGCTCAAAAATAGAACTGCACCTAAAAAGAAGATAAAATAAGATCTGACACTCATGCTGTTCGATTTACGTTCTTGCTTAACAAACTTACTTGCCTAACAAACTTAATTAAATTGCTGTTTATATCCAATAAATTTGCCCACTGCTAAAAAACAATTTACCCCTATGACCGCTGCTATAAAGCCGTCCCCTGCAACATGCTACGACGAACAGCAATGTTTCCAGTCGATGAATTTCACCTGTTGGATGCATTTACTCCTTACTGTTAAGCTTGTCCCCGAAGATTGCTTTTCTTGATAAGAACGTTAGATAAGAAAAAGAATTGTTCAGAAATCGTAACTTTGACGCCTAATTTATTTGAGAATGGAAAAATTAAAAGGTGCATTAGCTGTCTTTTTAGGTGCGAGTAGTTTTGGGATACTATCAACGTTTGTTAAAAAAGCCTACGGTAAAGGGTTGACTTTAGGAGAGGTAACGGGAATTCAGGTATTGTTTGGCATGCTTATACTGTGGCTTATCTATATTATCATCAAACTCTTTTCTGCAAAGTCATTTCACTCTTCAAGCAAGAAATCTTCATGGATCAAGATATTAATCAGTGGTACCTCTACCGGTTTGGTGAGTATCCTCTATTACAAATGTGTACAGCTTGTTCCGGCTTCGTTGGCCATTGTACTGTTGATGCAGTATATCTGGATCGGTGTGCTGATTGAATTTATCTTTTTCAAGGCAAAACCTTCAAAAAACAACCTGATTGGCATCGGCATTGTACTCATTGCAACATTATTAGCGACTGGACTTATTGAAAAAGGCTTACAACAGCTCAACTTAACAGGTGTCTTATTTGGTCTTTTAGCGGCGACCGCCTATTCGGTTTTCATGATCGTGAATGGCCGTGTCGGCAATGACTATCACCCCATTCAAAAAAGCGCTATTATGGTAACGGGGGCCTGTATCATGGTCTTTACCTTATTTCCACCTGCTTATTTATGGAATGGTCAATTTGATGGTAACTTCCTCTATTTCGGCTTGATCCTTTCTCTATTTGGCACAGTCATCCCGCCTTTATTGTTTGCCTACGGCTTACCTAAAACAGGCTTCTCCTTAGGCGGAATATTGAGTTCGGCGGAGCTACCTGTAGCCACCTGTATGTCATTTTTTATACTTCATGAAAGTGTATCCACGATACAATGGCTCGGGGTACTTTTGATCTTGGGTACCGTCATATGGTTGAACGCAGCAAAGAGCAGTGCACATTAGGAGGGCAATCAATAGGGAAATTTTGGAATTCCTTTTAACGAAAAAAGGCAATCTTACTAGAGAAGATTGCCTTTTTTATATGTTATAAATCTTAATATGGTATACCCCTTAAAAAGATTAATGTGTCAGTGTCTCCGGAATTTCTTCTACCTCCACTTCACAGGAATCCGTTACGTCCATAAATTTAACCGGCACAACCTCATTCACCAATAATGGATCGTATAAGGTCCGTACTTTGACATAGTTTTTAGAAAAGCCATGCATATATCCATCTTTCTCATCGGCCTCAAACAAGACATCACCAGTCTCGCCAAGCTGTGACTCATAAAAAGCACGGCGCTTCTTCTCCGAAAGGATATGCAACATTTTGCTACGGTCACTACGTTGAGCTCCCGGTACAGCACCGTCCATTTGAGCTGCAATCGTATTCTCTCTTTCTGAATAGGTAAAGACATGCAGATAAGAAATATCCAAATCGTTCAAGAAATTGTACGTGTCGATAAAGTCTTCACGTGTTTCTCCCGGAAATCCGACAATAACGTCAACACCAATACAACAATTAGGCATCAATGACTTGATAAATGCGACGCGCTCTGTGTAAAGTTCTCTTTTGTACCTTCTGCGCATTAAACTCAGAATTTTATTGCTTCCAGACTGCAGTGGCATATGAAAATGTGGAACAAAACGTTTTGATTGCGCCACAAACTCAATAATATCATTGGAAAGAAGATTAGGTTCTATCGAAGAAATCCGAATCCTGTCGATACCTTCGACTTCATCCAAAGCCTTTACCAAATCCAAGAATCGGTCTTCACGCTTACCATCCCGAATACCAAAATCACCAATATTAACTCCCGTTAACACAATTTCTTTTACGCCTGAAGCTGCAATTTCTTCCGCTTGACGCACAATATCTTCGATCTTACCCGAGCGGCTTCCGCCACGTGCCAAAGGAATCGTACAAAATGTACATGAATAATCGCACCCGTCCTGTACTTTTAGGAAGGTACGCGTACGATCGCCAATCGAATAAGCCGAGACAAATTGATTGGTCTCATCGATTGGACCATTATAAACGATCGTTTTTTCCTGTTTCGTCAAATCATTGATATGCTCAATTATATTAAACTTTTCAGCTGCACCTAAGACCATATCCACTCCGGGAATCTCTGCAATCTCTTTTGGTTTTAGCTGCGCATAACAGCCAACAATCGTAATATAGGCGTTGGGAGAGTGCTTTAATGCTTCCTTCACTACTTTTCTACACTTCTTGTCAGCATTATCCGTTACCGAACATGTATTGATTACATAAACGTCTGCACGGCTATTGAACGCTGTAGTATCATAGCCCGCATCTTTAAATAAACGACCAATGGATGATGTCTCCGAATAATTCAGTTTACATCCAAGTGTATAAAAAGCTACTTTTTTATTCTCCATAATATTTTGCAAAATTACATTTTTTTTCAGTAACCGCTCTTATCATTTTAAGTTTTGACTTTCTCGTTATAAGGATTTTCCTTAGTTTTGACTATCTTGAAAGGCTGAATGCACCGGCGGCTTATTACAGGCAAACGAAATTAGTCCGGACATGATGTATTCAAATATTCCCCGATTGAGAATCAGACACATAAAATAGCGCTATTCGTCCCTATCCAGTTCGATTATAGCCTTGATATTTAGTATTTAATAATTACTTTTTTACAGATGAAACAATATTTAGATTTACTCAGACATGTATATACGAATGGTGTTGTAAAGACAGATCGTACTGGCACAGGTACCAAAAGTGTCTTTGGATATCAGATGCGTTTCAACCTTCGGGAAGGTTTCCCTTTGGTAACGACGAAGAAATTACACTTGCGATCCATTATACATGAGCTGATCTGGTTCCTTAAAGGTGAAACCAATATTCAGTATCTCAAAGAAAATGGCGTAAGCATTTGGGACGAGTGGGCTGACGAACAAGGAAATTTAGGCCCTGTATACGGATCACAATGGCGCTCCTGGCCAACACCTGATGGCCGCCATATCGACCAGATCACACAGGTGATCAACCAACTAAAAAATTCACCGGATTCACGCCGCATTATTGTATCGGCATGGAATGTTGCGGAAATAGAGCATATGGCACTCCCTCCTTGCCATGCTTTTTTCCAATTTTATGTGGCGCCAGCACAGCCCGAAAAAGGCATCATGAAACCACAATTGTCCTGTCAACTGTATCAACGCAGTGCGGATATATTCCTTGGCGTACCTTTCAACATTGCCTCTTATGCTTTGTTAACGATGATGGTCGCACAGGTTTGCGACATGGAAGCCGCAGCGTTTATCCATACTCTGGGCGATGCACACATCTACAGTAATCACTTCGAGCAAACGGAGCTCCAATTGAGCCGCGAGCCAAAAGCGCTACCACAGATGAAGATAAACCCTGAAGTAAAAGATATCTTTGAGTTCAAGTTTGAAGATTTTGAATTGTTAAACTACGAATCACATCCACATATCAAAGCTCCGGTTGCCGTTTAACAATGAAGGCACCTAATTTTGTAACAACATTATTTTAGCGGACGAATAATCACATTATATCAAAAATGAGCAACCCAACGATCACATTAATCGTAGCAGCGTCGGAAAACAATGCCATCGGAATCGACAACCAGATGCCTTGGCATTTACCCAACGACTTTAAATATTTTAAGAAAAATACCATTGCGCATTCTGTCCTAATGGGCAGAAAGACTTTTGAGGCCATAAGCAAAGCTTTACCGGACAGAAGGAATATTGTCATCACGCGTAATGCGAATTTCCAGGGAGAAGATATTGATGTAGCCAATAGTATTCAAGAGGCACTTTTATATTGCCGGGATGAACGCGAAGTGTTTATCATTGGTGGCGCAAACATTTATCAGCAAGCGCTACCCTTGGCAAACAAAGTGCTTTTGACACGGGTACACACAACCCTAAAAGGAGATGCTTTCTTCCCTGAATTGCCTTCCGAAGAATGGGAATTAATTTCCTCAGATTCGCATCAGGCAGATGAGAAACATGCATTTGCTTATACCTTTGAAGTTTATTCGAGAAAATAACTCCATGTTTACGAATATCAAAGCGCAATATCATGGGGCAAAAAGCTCCATGATATTGCGCTTTGATATTGAAAGCTATAGAAGAGCTTAATCTACAGGACTAAACAAGCGCAACACTTTGATCTAAAGCACATGCACAAATACTTCATCTTAATTTTCACCCTATTCATGTCAGACGCATACGCTCAGCAGATAGATACTGTTTACCTGGAAAAATTACTCCAAAGTCATCCTGATCTATTTCAAAACATATTAAGTCATCCGACGAAAAATGAGGTGCAGATTCTGTATACACAAATTGATCGTGACAAATCCAATAGGCCACATTTCAGATCTTATAGCTATCGACTGAATCCGAACTGGTATTTTTATCCCGCAAGTACAGTAAAGTTGCCGACAGCAATTCTGGCCTTAGAAAAAATCAACGACCTCCATCTAGCCGGTTTAACCAAAGATACTCCCCTCCGCATTGATTCTGCATTTGAAAAGCAGACTAAGGTTCTTGTGGACGAGTCGGCAGCCAATGGTCTTCCCTCTGTTGCACAATACGTAAAAAAAATACTGTTGACCAGCGACAATGATGCACAAAATAGACTGTTTGAATTTATTGGCCGTGCTGAACTGAATGCAAAACTAAAAAAATACGGCACCAAATACAGCCGTATCGTCAACCGTCTTGCCATTGGCGACAAAGGAATATGGGCCAAACACACCAATCCCATTACCTTTTACAATGGAAAAGATATCATCTACCAACAAGCGGCCCAATTCGACCCAAAAGACTATACCCTGAAGCTGGCCAATACATTTCAGGGGAAAGGTTATATGAACGATAAAGATGAACTTATTCATGAGCCCTGGAGTTTTGAGGGGCTTAATGTCTACGCACTCGAAGATCAACAGTTCATATTGAAGAAATTACTCTTTCCGGAAGCATTTCAGCCTAAAGAACGATTTAATCTAAAAAAGGAGGATTATGACCTACTCTATGACTATATGTCGCGCTATCCCTTTGAATCGGATTTCCCGAAATATGATCCAACAGAATTTTGGCCAACGTATAGCAAGCTCCTTTTTTATGGCCGTGAAAAAAATGCGACCTTAAATCCCAACATCCGGATCTTCAACAAGTATGGAGATTCTTATGGCTATAATATTGATAATGCTTATATCGTCGACTTTGAACATGGGGTAGAATTTATGCTCGCCGTTGTTGTGCAGTCCAATGAAAATGGCATCTACAACGATGGCCGCTATGAATACGACACAGTAACCTACCCTTTTTTAAAGAATATTGGGCAGGTAATTTATCAGGAGGAATTGAAAAGGGTTAAGAAGTTTAAACCCGATCTATCCAAATTTGATTACAGAAAATAAAACACACAAAAACGGCTTTCAATGTATGAAAGCCGTTTTTGTGTGTCGCTATTGCGGCATATTTTTATCTACTTTGGGCAGAAGGCTGCTTGCTTCAAGGTATTTTTGAAATAGAACTATTTCGATTGTAAGGCTGTTTCAATCAACTCGCCGTAAAAATCCCCCTCCTTCATTCCAAAAGCCCGTACCTGCTGCGGAATAAAGCTTTGTGGAGTCTGCCCGGGAATGGTATTAATTTCGATAAAATAAAATTTATCGGTATCGTTTTCCAAAAAGAAGTCCACGCGAACCATACCTTTACAGTTCAATCTAACATAGATTTCCCTTAAAATACGCGCAGCACGCTCCTGCTGTCCGATCGTCAGGTCTGCCGGCGTAATCTCCTCGGTTAATCCAGGTACATACTTGGCTTCATAATCAAAAAATTCGCGTGTAGTCCGAACTTCTGTAGCGGGCAAAACAACAAGCTCGCCTTTTGAATTCCGAAAAATTCCCTCAGAAAATTCGCGTCCTGTCACAAATTCTTCAACAATAACCTGTTTTCCTGTATTTTCCGCATCAAAAGCTTTGTCAATCGCTTCCTGCAGTTGTGCAGATTCCTTTACTTTGGTCATTCCGATACTACTTCCACCGGCATTAGGTTTCACAAAATAAGGGAGTGAAAGATTACTTTCGACGATTTTGAGTGCCTCCGGGCGTTGCGATTCAAACAGTAGGACCGATTTTGCCAAATGCAACTCGGGAATATCCGATAAGATCGCTTTTGTATACCCTTTATTCATAGTTAATGCGGACGTCAAGGCATCACATGAGGTATATGGAATATCTAATAAATCAAAATAGCTCTGAAGTCTTCCATCTTCTCCAGGCACACCATGCACCATAATAAAAGCTAAGTCAAAAGTCAAGATATCCCCATGCAATGGAAGGGTAAAATCAGCTTTTGAAATCGGATGACGCTTTCCGTCTAAATCTTCATAGTACCATGCTTCTTTGGTCACTGTAATCAAATATATATCGTATTTGTCGTGATCAAGTTGAGAATTGACGAAGGCAGAACTTTTAAAAGAAACTTCAGCTTCTCCTGTATAACCTCCAGTTATTAATGCTATTTTTGCTTTCATAAATTTTAGCGATTCGAATAGCAAATATAATTTGCTATACACGGAAAAACGAATAATTTTGTGAGGAATAATTTTATTTAATCATTCTGCAAACTTGGCTTTAATATTGCGGTTCTATGCAGAATTAATTTTTATCAAACAGAGAAATGTCCAAAGTCGTACAATATCTTCAGACCCCCACTTTTAGGAAAAATCTTATTGCCGCTCTTATTGCGATAGTATGTCTATTCCTTTTCGTTTATATTGGACTGAAAATATATACCAAACATGATGAATCTATCGCCGTTCCTAAAGTGAAAGGCCTTCATATCAGTGCTGCCATCCAAGCTTTGGAGGACGCCGGGCTGGAATATCAAATTGACTCTGTCTATCAGATGGATGCCAAACCTGGCATGGTCATAGAGCAGGATCCCGAACAAGGATTTCATGTAAAATCGGGTCGGACTATTTATTTGACCATTATCACACAGGTTGCACCTGAAGTTGCTTTTCCGAATATAAAAGATAAAACATTGATTGAAGCAACAGCCATCTTGAAAAACCATAACCTTCGAATCGGTGACACTTCTTATGTCGCAGACATCGCCAGGGATATCGTATTGGATGCTCAATTTGCAGGACAATCTATCCGCAACGGACGCATGATTCCTAAAGGTTCACGTATAGATCTGGTTTTGGGAAATGGATTGGGAGCAAATGAGGTGGAGATACCTAATTTAGTTGGGCTTCCATTAAACGAAGCAAAGTTCGCCTTGTCTGGAGCTGGCTTAGGTCTAGGTACTGTAACCTACGATCCAAGCGTAACGGATACAGCCACTGCAGTAATCAGTGTGCAGTCACCAGGAATAGAAAAGGGCCTGACCAGTTTAGGGGCTAAAATTGACGTAACACTTTCACTCACGGCACCAACAGCAACAACAGGTGCTCCGACTGGAGGTACAACAACACCTAAACCACAGGCAAACCAAACACAGGTTACTCCGCCAGCGGCAAAACCTCCGGTTCAGTCAAAGCCTGTTGCTCCAGCAAAAAGTAACACAACAAATACCCCTGCAGCTAAACCGACAACGACAAATCCTGCAGCAGGGCAAAAAAAGGAAAAGGAAAATAAAGGGAATAGTTTAGGCTTTTAAGTTTATTTACTCAAAAATGAAGCTGCGTCGAATGATCTCCATCGTAATAGATTAGAGTTCTTGGCAGATTCATCAACCACTGATCGCTAAGGGTTATATAAACGCCATGAATAGCGAACAACAGATGAATAAAAAATTTTAGAATGGAAAATAAAAAAGGAATACCAAGTTGGTTAAAAATTATTGCGCTAATCGTTATCGTTGTTGGAGGTTATTTTGCCTGGACATTTTATAAAGCATTTTATGCTTCGAATGTATCGGGAGAGAAAAAGTACCTGTACATACACGAGGGTGAAAAATATGAGGATGTACTGAAATCAATCAAGGATTCAAATCTAGTGGATGATATCGCTTCCTTTGAGCGTGCAGCACAATATAAAAAATATGAAGAAAGTGTAAAACCCGGACGTTATCTGTTAACCCCAGGGATGAACAATAGACGCTTAGTCGGCAATTTGATTGGCGGTTACCAAGAACCTGTAAAATTCAGATTTTCCAATGTGCGACTGAAAGAAAATATGGCCGCACTTCTTGGAAAAAGTTTTGAGGCAGATTCTGCCCAATTTATTGCTGTACTGAATGATGAGGCTACCGCACAGAAATATGGATTTACAAAAGAAAATCTCATTTCAATGTTCATCCCTAATACCTACGAAATTTACTGGAACACCAATCCGGAAAAAGTAATTGCTCGTTTTGATGATGAATGGAAAAAGTTTTGGAATACGGATCGCACGGCAAAAGCAAAAGCACTTAATCTGACACCACAACAGGTTAGCACATTGGCGTCGATTGTGAAAGGTGAAGCTTTACACCAGGATGAAATGCCCATGATAGCCGGCTTATATTTAAACCGTCTCAAAAAAGGTATGTTATTGCAAGCAGATCCTACGGTGATCTTTGCTAATAATGACTTTACCATTAGAAGGGTATTGAACAAGCACCTCAGAACAGACAATCCTTACAATACTTACATCTATAGAGGATTGCCTCCAGGCCCTATATCAATTCCAAGCATCGCTGCAATTGATGCGGTTTTAAACTTTAAGCAACATGATTATATTTACATGTGTGCCAAAGATGATTTTTCTGGTTACCATAATTTTGCAAAAACAGAGGCTGAGCATTTGATCAATGCACGTAAATTCCAACAGGCTCTGGACGCTAGAAATATTAAAAAATAATGTTTGTATTTGACCACCAGATTCGCGTCCGCTATGCAGAAACAGACCAAATGGGCTATGTCTATTATGGAAACTATGCTGCGTTTTATGAAATAGCGAGAACTGAAATGCTGCGGAGCACGGGGATATCGTATAAGGAGCTGGAAGAAATGGGTGTCATGCTCCCCGTTACGGAGATGAAGACCAAATATCTGAAACCAGGCAAATACGATGACTTGATCACGATACGGGTAACAATCCGCAAGAAACCTGCCGTTCGCATCATTTTCGAATATGAGCTTTTCAATGAAAATGGGGAACTACTCAACCAGGGAGAAACAACCTTGGTCTTTGTCAATATGGAGAAAAATAGACCTTGTATGCCGCCACAGGTTTTCCTGGATAAGATGAGTAAATATTTTAATTGATATGGGGAAAATCCACCAATGGCTATTAAATTTTGAACCTTATTTTAGATTAATCGAATGGAGTAAACGTGTCGTACTACCTGGCTTTGGCTCACTACCACTTTATACTGTGGCGGTATTTTTCTTTCAGGAGCTTTCCAGAGATTCCATTGTCAGCAAGGCTTCTTCCCTTTCCTATAGCTTTCTATTGGCCATTTTTCCGGGAATCATTTTTCTATTTACATTAATCCCTTATATTCCGATTAATAATTTTCAGGAACAGTTGTTGGATTTCCTTGCAGTAGTAATTCCTAAAAATGCATTTCTCGTTGTTGAAACGACATTGGAGGATATTATCAAAAACCAAAATGGTGGATTGCTGTCTTTTGGTTTTGTGTTTGCGGCCTATTTTGCGACCAATGGCATGGCCTCCCTAATGAATGCCTTCAATAAAGCTTCCCTGATGACGGAGAGAAGACCTTGGATCAGAAAACGACTGCTTGCCTTAGCCTTGGCTTTTCTGATTATTTTTGCTTTAACAGCGGGGATGACGATATTTACCATAGCTGGCATTACGATAGACTACCTCAAGGAAACGACAGGGATTAAATCCAGCTTCTGGGCTATTCTACTTAAAGTAGCCCGATGGTTGATCATATTTGCTATTTACTTTTTCACCGTAAGTTGTATTTACAAATTTGGTCCCTCCAACTCCAATAAATGGAAACTCTTCAGTCCAGGAGCTTCTATGGCTACCATTTTAGCGATATTGACGTTTTCAATATTTACCTTTTATATCAATCATTTTGGTGCATATAACAAACTGTATGGATCCATTGGGACATTGATCGTCATCATGCTCTGGATTTACCTGAATACGCTTATTTTATTATTGGGATATGAGCTTAATGCGGCAATAGCGCTGTCCAAACAAACCATTGTTATTGCCAAGCCACGCATTTTCAACTCTTTTAAGAGAGAAGACTAAGTCGTCTTAAGCCACTTAAAATCTATTTTATCGGAAAAGGATTTCCGCAAATAAAGTCGAGAATTAGCAATAGTACAATTCAAATACCATCCCTTGCAGGGTTGGCATGTAAAAAGTCCCCTATAACTGAAAGTCTTTCAATAAAATAAGAAAAATAAAATTTTGCATTTAAAGTTTTTTTGTACCTTTGCAACTCCTACAAAGTAGGAAAAAGGAGAAAATTAATTAATGGCAAAAAAACAAGAAGCAGAAAAAGAATTAGCAGCGAAAAACGCAGAGCTACAAGGTGCTGACACTAAAGTAGTGAAAGACACTGAAAAAATTGAATCAGAAGCTGATTCAAACTTAATCGACGAAATCAAATCAAACACTTGGATCACACCAGAAGGTGAATTTGACTGGGATGCAAATGATAAAGGTTTCGGAAATTATAGCGATGCTGAACGCGCTAAACTTGAAGCACAATACGCAGATACTTTCAACCAAGTTAACCAAGGTGAAATTATTGAAGGTACTGTAGTTTCTATCAACAACAAAGACGTAGTCTTAAATGTTGGTTTCAAATCTGACGGTTTAGTTTCTTTATCAGAATTCCGTGACTTACCAGAATTAAAAGTTGGTGACAAAGTTGACGTATTCGTTGAATCTCAAGAAGATGCTAACGGTCAATTAGTACTTTCTCGCAAACGTGCTAAAACTCAAAAATCTTGGGAAGCTATCAATGAGGCATTGGAAAATGATGCAATCATTACTGGTTTCGTTAAGAGCCGTACTAAAGGTGGTCTTATCGTTGATATCAAAGGTGTTGAAGCATTCTTACCTGGATCTCAAATCGATATCAAACCTATCCGTGACTACGATGTATACGTAGGTAAAACAATGGAATTCAAAGTTGTGAAAATCAACCACGAATTCAAAAACGTTGTCGTATCACACAAAGTATTAATTGAAAACGACTTAGAAAACCAAAAATCTGAAATCGTTGCTAAATTAGAAAAAGGTCAAGTATTAGAAGGAACAGTTAAAAATATCACTGACTTCGGTGTGTTCATCGACTTAGGTGGTGTTGACGGTTTATTGCATATCACAGATATCTCTTGGGGTCGTATCGAGCATCCAAAAGAAGTTTTATCGCTAGATCAAACAATCAACGTTGTTGTATTAGACTTTGATGATGAGAAAAAACGTATCGCTTTAGGCTTGAAACAATTATCTGAGCATCCTTGGGAATCTTTAGATACTGCATTAGAAGTTGGTTCTAAAGTTAAAGGTAAAATCGTAACAGTTGCTGATTACGGTGCTTTCTTAGAAATCATCCCTGGTGTTGAAGGTTTGATCCACGTTTCTGAAATGTCTTGGTCACAAAACTTACGTTCTCCACAAGAGTTCTTGAAAGTTGGTGATGAGATCGAAGCGCAAATCTTAACATTAGATCGCGATGAGCGTAAAATGAGCTTAGGTATCAAACAATTGACTCCAGATCCTTGGAAAAACATCACTGAGCGTTACCCTGTAGGTTCTAAACAAACAGCTGTTGTTAAAAACATGACTAACTTCGGTGTATTTGTTGAGTTAGAAGAAGGTATCGACGGTTTGATCCACATCTCTGATTTATCTTGGTCTAAAAAAATCAACCACCCTAACGAATTCACTAAAGTTGGTGAAACATTAGACGTAGTTGTTTTAGAATTAGATGAAGAAAACCGCAAATTATCTTTAGGTCACAAACAATTGGAAGAAAACCCTTGGGATACTTTCGAAACGATCTTTACTGAAGGTTCTATCCACGAAGGTACTGTGATCAAAGTTGGTGACAAAGGTGATATCGTAGCTTTACAATACGGTGTTGAAGGTTTCTGTCCTTCTAAACACTCTGTTAAAGAAGACGGTTCTTCATTGAAAGTTGATGAAGTTACTTCATTCAAAATCATCGAGTTCAACAAAGAGAACAAACGTTTGGTAATTTCTCACTCTCGTATCTGGGAAGAAGAGAAAGAAGAAGCTCGCAAAGAAGAGTCTAACAACCGTAAAAAAGACGCTAAAGCTGAGTCTTCAGCTGTGAAAAAAGTAAAAGATTCTGTTGAAAAATCTACTTTAGGCGACTTAGACGTATTAGCTCAATTGAAAGAGCAAATGGAAAATGATAAAAACGCTAAGTAATTAGCAATTTCAATCCATAAAAAGCGGCTGTTCCAAAAGGACAGCCGCTTTGTTTTTATAGGGATGCTTTTGTAATTTTGTATCAATAAACGTTATTGTTATGTCATTCAAATCAGCCTTAATTAACCCCACCGAACTTCAGGAATCACTGGGACAGCATACAGACATTGTCCTCCTCGATTGCACCATCGACAAAGTTGGTCAATCCATCAAGGATACCAAGTTCGAAGTTCTTCCCCATTCTCAATTTTTTGACATCGAAGGGAAACTTTCGGATGCTACTTCCAAATTACCGCATACCCTCGTTTCTGCAGCGGTATTCGAAAGGGAAATGCAAAGCCTGGGAATAAATCAGGATAGTACGGTCGTATTATATGACAGATGGGGCGTTTATTCAAGCCCAAGGGCCTGGTGGATGTTTAAGGTCATGGGATTTGAACAGGTCTTTATTTTAAATGGCGGTGTTCCTGCTTGGAAAAATAACAAACTGCCCGTCGTAGACCAGTATACAACCGCTGCAAGTCCCGGTAATTTTAAAGCCCAATTTCAAGCAAACCTTTATGCCGATAAAGAGTATATCTTAACACATTATCGGGATACTCAAGTGAATATTTTTGACGCCAGAAGTAAAGGTCGATTTAGTGGTTTAGTAGCTGAACCCCGGAAAGGCCTTCATGGTGGGCATATCCCCCATTCCAAAAATCTCCCTTTCGAAGAATTATTTGACGGAATCGTTTATAAACCCGTTGATGAATTGAAACAGCAATTTGATCATTTTAATGCGACCGGAAATGAATATGTATTCTCCTGTGGATCGGGTATCACGGCCTCAGTCTTAGCATTTGCTTGTCATCTCGCTGGTCATGAGCAAATCCGTGTATACGATGGTTCTTGGTCAGAGTGGGGCCGTGAAGAGCTCAATCTACCCATCGAGAAATAGTTTAAAACAAGGTATTCCAAGAATAGAGATTATCCTCCAAGCGGATTTTTTCGGCATCTAGGAGATTACGGATGATCTCTATTCTTTTCTTTTCTGTGCCTATCGTCAAACTCGCCACCAAATCATGAATGTTTTTGGCTTCAGCAAGTAAACTGCTTTTGATTTCTGCTTTTATATTTGCCCGCTGCTTTTCCTGATGATTGCGGATCAGACATAAATCGCATACTTCACAGAATCCCGCATTTTTCTCTCCAAAATATAACAACAGCGATTGACTGCGGCAATTGCTCTGTTCAATATAACCGATCATGCCATTGACTTCCTCTTCCTTCACCTGATGGCGATCGCGAATAAAAATATGATCGATATGCAGGTGTTTGTAATCGACTCGGTTCTGCAAAAAGGTCAATTGTGGCGCATCTGTAGAAGGCAGATAGCTCGCTATTTCCAGTGTCTCCAACGACTTCAACAGCTCGACAACACGATCATAAGGCAGACCTAACTTACGTGCAAATTCATATTCATTGATGAGGATATAGTTTTCAAATACACCACCATAGCTGCGCAAAATAGCCTTAATAAGCTTATCATATTTGACATACTGCACCTGAACTTTATACAATTCGGCGCTATCAATTTCAAACTTAAAGCGTGAAGGTATTGTAACAGCTTCTGACAAAACCAACCAAGTGTCCCGCTCCAGAAACTTCAGCGCATTCATAACAGGAACCAACGGTAGCTGATATTTTTTTGCAAATGCAACAACATCAAAATCTACAGTCACTCCTTCTCCAGAACCATAGGGAATCTGAAAATGATTACAAAGGTAATGATAGGTCTGTTGAATAAATGGAATATCAGGAAAGCTAGCTTGCAAATTATCGACAAGTTTCCGCTCATCTGCCTTTTGATAAAGAATAACGGGATAGGCCTTCTTGCCATCTCTTCCTGCCCTACCGGCTTCTTGATAATAGGCCTCCAGCGAATCGGGCAAATCGAGATGAATGACAAACCGTACATCGGGTTTATCAATTCCCATCCCAAACGCATTTGTAGCTACAATAACGCGAACAACATTTGTCATCCACCCTTGCTGTTTCTGATCCCGTTCCTGCCCCGTGAGCCCGGCATGGTAATAATCTGCCGAAATGCCATTATTGACTAAAATACGGGCTATCTCCTGTGTTTCCCGCCGGTTTCTGACATAAACAATACCGGATCCACCCAACTTGTGTATGATGCGGACCATACGTCCCATCTTATCCTCTTCCTCAATGGCCATATAAGCCAAATTGTCGCGGAGAAAGCTTTTGACAAATACATTTTCTTTTGGAAAATTCAGCTTCTGCTGTATATCGCTAATGACACGCTCAGTTGCTGTCGCTGTAAGGGCCAGAAAAGGAACCTTGGGATGCAGTTCCCGTAACTTAGCGAGTTCTAAATAGGGAGGTCTGAAATCATACCCCCATTGAGAAATACAATGTGCTTCGTCTATCGCAAAAAGATTTACATTCATAAATCGTATGCGCTCCCTTACGATATCATTGTATAATCTTTCAGGAGAAAGATAGAGAAATTTTATTTGCCCATAGACGCAATTGTCCAACGTAATATCCACCTCCCTCTTCCGCATTCCAGCATAAATCGCGACCGCTTGAATTCCATTTTTTTTCAAATGCTCAACCTGATCTTTCATCAATGCTATAAGCGGTGTAACGACAATACAAATCCCTTCTCGCATCAAGGCAGGTACCTGAAAACAAATCGACTTTCCGCCGCCAGTCGGCAATAAAGCCAGTGTATCTTTACCTGAAATGACCGATTGAATAATTTCTTCCTGCAGGGGTCTAAATGAATCGAAACCCCAGTATTGCCTTAAGATTGATATACTATCTTGCGTCATAAGTTCTCCTTATCCCAAACATACGCAAAATTATCTTTCATGAGATAATTCTGTATTCCCAAACTATCCAATATACGTTTTGTATGCTTAGATTTCTCCATTGAATTGGATCCATCCAGTATAACAAGTTTTGGTCTAATTTGCTTCAATAAACGAGGTAAACCATTTAGTAAATTTTTTCTGACAATGACAAGGTCGGCAGGTGTCATTGTTCCCCCTGCATGCGATAAAATAGCAATTCTACCTAAAGGGAGCGTGACAAGGTAGTTTTTCCGCTCCCGACCATTCAAAGTTACAAACTGAACTTTTTCCCTCGTCAGTAATTGGATCTCTCTTCCACATGCATATTGCAAGCCTCGGGATTGCAAAGAATCAAATGTGCTGTAAACGATACCGCGCCCACCTTTGAAATACCCGATCGTCAACTCATATTTCGTATTATAGACCCGAAACCGTTCTACATCTTTATTTTCCAGGTATTTTTGCGCAGTGATCAATAGTATTCCAATTGCACAGCATCCCCCTAGCCAAACGTATTTTTTATCTTTCCATTGAAAAGCATATAAAAAAGAAAATAGTGCAAAATAGGTCAAAAATAGAAGCTCCAGCCCCATAGGTTCAACTTTTATTGTTGAAAAAGCCAAATGGTCAATAAATTTCAAGCAGTATAAGATGAAAGCGATGAGATGCTCCAAAAGAAAGCCCAATAAATCGTTGAGCCCCTGCATTGGATTGATTGTCATAATAAAACCGAGATACATCGCTAATGTTGAAGGGAAATCGACTAATACATTGGCTACCAGAAAATAAGTTGGAAATTGTCCAAAATAATAAAGGCTCAGTGGCGTTGTCAATAGCTGCGCAGCAATAGAAACAGCCAATGCATCTCTCAAAAGCCGTAATATCGGTCTTTTAACCGGAAGGAATCCTTCGACAAGCGGCGAACATATCGTCATACCCAAAACGGCTAAAAAAGACAGCTGAAAACCCACATCAACAACAGCCCGGGGAACGGCCAGTAAAATCAATAATGCGGCAATAATAAGCGAATTCAGTGTTGAAAAGCTTCGTTTAAAATGCTGTGCACACAGCACAAAACTAATCATAATAGCTGCCCGCGTAATCGGCGGATCAAGCCCTGCAATAAAAGCATATATCCAGATCATACTCCATAACAAAATTAGTGGCAGCCATCTGAGATAGAAAGGCCAGGCAATTCGCTTGAAAATAAGGGATAAAAAACTGAATAAAACAGCAACATGCATTCCCGAAACACTTAATACGTGTATCGTTCCCGTATTGGTGAAGGCCTGGATGCTTTCGGCACTGATATCGCTCCGGGAACCATATAATAAAGCTGAAGCAATAGCAAAGTGCTCATCCTTTTTGATATGGGGACGAAGCTTAACCAAAAAATATCTCCTCGTTTGTAAAGCGAGCCCAGTTAATGAAAAAGCCGTTGTTTCTTTCCTACTGATCAGCTTATACCGACCAAAGACTGCGAAAATTTCATGATAGATATGCTGTCTTTTCAAATACTGTCTATAGTCAAATTCCATTGGATTGAATGGCGGAGCTATTTCCTTTACTTGACCTTTTAACCACAATAGATCACCAAACTGCAGTGGGTTCTTCTGGCTGGATTTTAAAGATAACATCAGTCGACCTGTAGTTTCAACAAATTCACCTTTTTGGTAAGCCCCTACTACTTCCGCCGAAAAACGAATGATATCCCGCTTCACCTTGGGCTCTTCAATAATTTTGACTACATAACTATCGGTCACTATATGGGAGAAATGACTGATTGTAACCAAAGGGGCTTCGCGCCAAAATTGGAAAATCCCAAATAATACAACAGACACATAATACCCGTAGCTATAGCCATACTGGCGGATTCTTCCCTTTAATAAATAACAACAAAACGTTATCAAAACCAGCACAACCAATAGCTGCTGAACGCATTGGAAAATGTGGAACGACATAGGTAATTTAGGGGCGAAAAGAAGCGTCACAATATATAGGATCGCTATCTTAAGAATAGGCAGCCGCTCTAATCTTTGTATAAAACTAAGCTCTTTCATAACTGCCACCGCAACTGTATCTTAACCTCTGACTTTCTATTACCCTCAATTTGGTCCAGTCCAGTCCCAATACTCTCTCGCCCCGGATAATAATAGACCGCATATTTGGTCCATACCTGAAGATGGCGGCTTAACCGATACTGCAGATTGAAATACATTCTCCATCCCCTTGTATTGTACATTCCAAAACCAGATGCATATAATACATCCTGCTCATAAGCATAGATCCGATTATCATAACTTGCCGCATCGAAATACGCAACGCGTATATTCGACTGAAATTTTCCCGCGCTAGACTTCCAGAGCAAATCTTGATAAAGCATATAACCGAAACTATTTTCCTGATACTCTTTTTGGAATAAATTAGCTTCTACACGGGAGCGAATCGTCCATATTGAACTTAGGCGGTAATGAAATTCTACCCTGAACTGCTGTTTGCTGGTATTTACAAGCCCGTGCTCGGTTTGTCCCTCTCCCTGATAATTAACTTGTTTCAATCGGTTACGATAGCGCAATGAAAGTTGGCCTTTTTTGTACCACATGTAACTCAGCTGGCTAAAAAAATCAGCGCCTGTAGATAGCGTATCAGCCTGATACTTTGCTCCCGGGAAACGAAATATATCCGCATAATTGGACCAGAGCAATTTTCTCCCCAATTGATACGTTAGTCCCAAATAAGCTCCCTGTTCGTTGGAGCTGTTATCCGATTCACCAAATCCCTGTCCATAAAAAGTATGAAAATTCTTTTTATAGTCCCGCAGCAATACAACCGATGATAAACGTGGATGCAAACTTATCATAGATCCTGCTAACAGTGCTGAACCGCCATCCATGCTGCTTGCATACTCACCAAATAAATAAGCATTCCGAATCGTATAGTTTCCATATAGACTTATATTTCGCAAAAAATCACCTTCAAAGTCCGCCTTTTGCCGTATACCATTGCCTTTTGTTTTAAAGACATTTAATTGTGTCTGATTGAAATGAACACCCATTTTGAACCGCTTATAGCGCCACAACAGATTCAATCCATAGGCCAGTTGAGATGCGGCATGACGGTATTGCTGTTCGGTTGCAGTCCGATGCAAGCCTGAGCTTGCGATCGTTGAAATCGTAGGCGGAGAAGTTGTACGGTTAACTTTTCCATCTATGGATTGGTAGGAGAAATAAGGTGTAATTTCAATGTGCCTAATCTGTAATGTTCCTGCAATGCCACGCATAAAATTAGCCTCATTTAATGACGTATATGACTTTACACCGATCCCTTGTCTTGCAGTATGCTGTACCAATCCCCCTTTTCCAAAATTCAGACCATTCCACATACTGAGTCCCTGGCCAAATTGCAACGCGTAATCGCCGATCACGATATTTTTGAAACGGCCTAAAGACTTTATTGATATACTTAAGCTATAGAAATCAAATCCCATTTTTTGCCTGTCTCTAAAAAATGGTTCCCCCGCATCTTTCTCCATATTAACTGCGAGATGAAACCCATCGTTTAACTGGGCTCTATACCTAACAGCATATCGATTGGCATCGCCAAGATAATGGGATTTCGTCGTATCGATTATACGGTATCCCTTTGCTTTTTCGAGTATCCGGGCGTACCGTATTATAAATTCCTGTTTAAAATTTCTCGATTTCAGGGTTTCAAGGGGAGATCCCGGACCTACCCTTACGAAGGGTAACAACAAACTGACTATCCGCTCATTAAATCCTTCAATGGACTGTAGTTCGAGTACGTTGATAAAATTCCCTGAAATGGTCCTATGGGCCAATAGGTGCTCGATTAATAAAGGGTTCAAAAATTGTAATTCAGTGAGTTCTCTACCATCAGTTTTGTTGAGATCGATCGGGTGTTTGAGATAATGAGACCACTTTTCAGTGAATTCACTCAAATCAGCATCCTCAGGAAGCTCTTCCGATAAGCTTTCAAATAAATCTTGGAGATCGATTTTTTCATTTGTTTGCGCCGTACAGGTTAGTCCAATAAAACAACCTATAAAGAGCAAAATTTTGCTACAATATTTCATAATAGGTTTTAATTAATATTGGCTAAATGCTAGGCGATGAACCTTTTATCCCGGCAGAAAAACGGTTCACTGGTATGAAATTAGGAAATATAAAAGAATAAAAAAAGCCTGATGAAAAATTTCATCAGGCTTTTTTTATTCTTTTATGATCAGATCAATTAAATATCAATTTTAGCATAACGTGCATTTTTTTCGATAAATTCACGACGCGGAGCAACTTCATCACCCATCAACATCGAGAAGATACGGTCACATTCTGCCGCGTTTTCAATAGTTACTTGTCTTAAAGTACGCGTTTCAGGATTCATGGTTGTATCCCATAACTGTTCTGCATTCATCTCTCCAAGACCTTTATAACGTTGTACGTGTACGCTATCCTCTTTACCACTTCCTTTCAAACGTTGAATTGCATTGATACGTTGGTCTTCATTCCAAGCGTACTCATGCTCTTTCCCTTTTTTCACCAAGTATAGCGGCGGTGTAGCGATATATACATATCCTCTTTCGATCAATTCCTTCATGTATCTGAAATAGAACGTCAAGATCAATGTTGTAATGTGGGACCCATCCACATCGGCATCGGTCATGATGATGATGCGGTGATAACGTAATTTTTCAATATTCAATGCCTTAGCATCTTCGGCAGTACCTACACTCACGCCCAAAGCTGTAAACATATTTTTGATCTCCTCATTTTCGTAGATCTTATGTTCCATCGCTTTTTCAACGTTCAGGATCTTACCACGTAAAGGCATGATCGCCTGATGCTTTCTATCACGACCAGACTTGGCAGTACCACCCGCAGAATCCCCCTCGACAAAATAAATCTCACATTTGGTAGGATCGTTGTCTTGACAGTCGGCTAATTTACCAGGAAGTCCGGAGCCCCCCATAACGGTTTTACGTTGGACCAAATCACGGGCCTTACGTGCAGCAGCACGTGCTTGAGCTGCAATGACAACCTTTTGAACAATAGATTTTGCCTCACGTGGATTCTCTTCCAGATAAACACCTAAGATCTCACCAACAGCAACATCTACAGCCCCCATCACCTCGGAGTTACCTAATTTCGTCTTCGTTTGTCCCTCAAATTGAGGTTCTGCAACCTTCACCGAAATTACAGCTGTCAATCCCTCACGGAAGTCATCACCGGTAATTTCCACTTTTAAGTTTTTAAGCAAACCTGACTTGTCCGCATATGCTTTCAAAGTACGTGTCAAACCACGACGGAAACCCGCAACGTGAGAACCACCTTCAATCGTATTGATGTTATTCACATAAGAATGGACATTCTCCGAATACGTATCGTTATATTGTAAAGCCAGTTCAACAGGGATACCTTGTTTCACGCCTTCAACATAAATTGGTTCAGGAATCAACGACTGACGGTTACCATCTAAAAATTTCACAAACTCTTTCAGACCACCCTCTGAATAGAATGTTTCTTTCTTTTCAGAACCGTCTTCATTAGTCTCCCGCTCATCATTCAACGTCAAACTCACACCTTTATTTAAAAATGCAAGTTCACGAAGACGATTTGCCAATGTATCGTAATTATAAACGGTAGTCTGCGTGAAAATTGTCGCATCTGGATGGAACGTTACAATAGTACCCGTCTTATCCGAAACACCAACTTCTTTCACATCATACAAGGGCTTACCAATTTGGTATTCTTGCTGGAAAATCTTTCCATCGCGATGAACCTCAGCCTTCAAAAGGGTAGATAGTGCATTCACACAGGAAACACCGACACCATGCAGACCACCAGAAACCTTGTATGTATCTTTATCAAATTTACCTCCGGCGTGCAATACAGTCATTACAAGCTCTAAGGCTGATTTATTCTCTTTTTTGTTGATTCCTGTAGGAATACCACGACCGTTATCCCGGACAGAAATCGAATTATCTTTATGGATAGTAACAAAGATATCTGTACAATATCCTGCTACAGCTTCATCGATTGAATTGTCAACAACCTCGTATACCAAATGGTGCAATCCTTTTACACCGGTGTCACCAATATACATGGATGGACGCTTACGAACCGCCTCTAAACCCTCTAATACCTGAATATTATCGGCCGAATAGGTGGATGCATTTTTATTTTCTTCGCTCATTGAAAACCTCTTAAATGTAATATTCAAAAATACGAAATTTTGGCCGATTTATCAAGTCCGTGAACAAGTATTGAACCTATATTCCGAATTATAATACACAGGATAATTTTACTTTTTTATTACTAAAAACTAGAATTTCGATTTTTTTATGTTAGGTTTGTTTTCAGTAATAATTTGCAAATAACAAAAAAATGAACACTATATTTTCAATTGTATCGAAAGTTTCCTTTGGCCTTTTATTGGTTGGAACTATTGCATCATGTAACCAAGGTGCAAAAACAACAAACGAACCTGCAAAAAATGATTCCAATACGGTAAGCAAGGAGAGCCAGGGAAGTAACAAAGATAAAATCGTCTATTTAAACTCGGATTCACTTTCTGAAAAATATCAATATTTTAAGGACATTAAATCAAAGCTTGAAAACAAAGTAAAGAAAGCACAAACGGATCTGCAATCTAAAAGCACTGCATTCCAACGGGAAGTTGCCGAATATCAAAAAAATGCAGCTACAATGTCTGCCCCTGATAGACAAGCTACTGAACAAAAACTAGCACGTAAACAAGATGAGCTTGCACGTTTAGATCAAACAGCTTCTTCCTCTATTGCAAAAGACGAGTCTGAAGAATTCAACAATGTTTATAATAAAATTACCGAATTCCTGAAAAAACATGCTGCAGAAAATGGCTACAAACTGGTGCTGACCTATTCAAAAAGCAACCCAACTGTATTGTATGCTGACCCATCTCTGGAAATCACGAATGAGGTAATCAAACAGTTAAACGAAGAATATAAATCTTCAAACAAATAGAAGGTTATAATAATTTAGGAAAGCCATCAACTGAGTTGATGGCTTTTTTTATTTTCTTTCTTATCTTGTCCTTACTAAAATTGGATTTATGGTCAGAACGATTGTTGAAAAGGAAATCGCAAACTACGAATGGATAGATATAGCTGAGCCAACCTCAGAAGACTTCACCTTTATCAAAGAGCGCTTCAATTTGAATGAAGCTTCGATCAAGGATTCCAAAGAACCAGAACATCTACCGAAAATTGAAGAATTTGAGAATTATACCTTTGTTATTCTCCGTGTCATGTCGGACAATTTCAAGGAAAATTCAGACAGCATCGGGGAAATCACCGATCGCCTGACCATCTTCTACGGAAGTGATTTTGTGATTACTGTACACAAACGTCGTATCGAGTTTTTAGAAAAACTTAAGAATATTGAATTCACGTCCATCAAGACAAAAAATAGCCGTAAACTGGCTGTATTTATCACGACTGCGGCTGTATTCACCTTTAGTCAAACCTTAGAGCAACTTTCAACACGCATCGATGCATACGAAGAATTGATTTTCCTCAAACGCATGAAACAACAGCCAATACTGAAAAACCTCTATTTTATCAAAAGGCAGATTGATGTTGCACGAAAGGTCATCTTTCTCTACAGAGAGGTCGTTGAGCATTTTCATTCCTCGTCCAAAAAAGATGTCTATACCCGCGATTTAAAAGATCTCCAGGTCCGGACATCAACCTTGTACGAAAACTTATCGGAAAATGTAGCACAGCTACTGAATGTATATTTCAACATCTCGTCTAATCACACCAATGAGATTATGCGCATCCTGACGATTTTCTCCGTATTTTTTATGCCAATCACTTTTGTGGCAGGAATTTATGGAATGAATTTTAAAAATATGCCCGAATTAGAATGGTACTATGGATATCCAGTGGCCATGGGAATCATGGTTGCCATATCCCTTGCGATTTATTTGTGGTTCAAAAGAAAAGGTTGGCTATAATAAGCCAACCTTTTTCTTTGCAGGGGTAACCACAAAATCTTTAAGATAGAATGGCTCGAAATAAGCAACATCCTCAAACTCTTTCCGCTGAAATTTATCAAAGGCCAACAGCGATAGAAAAGCCGCGGAAACATTAAATCCGCTCAGCACATCCACGCGATCCGTTGCACTGAACAAATCCTGGAATTTATCGGCTCCCGAACCAAATAAATGGACACGATGATAGTTCAGCAATAATTCATTGAAATACTCAACATCGATGATTTCCGCAGATGTCGCTCTCTCCAATATAGCGTTATGATTATAAACTGCTGTATAGACTTCCATCCGACGGGCATCGAGCATAGGAAGGTAAGCTTCATCTTCTGTTAAACCGAATTGCCCTTTATAGCCTAAAAACAACGCTTCTAACGTGTTAATAGCGATTAAAGGTACATCTAAGGCATAACAGAGACCTTTGGCCGTAGACACTCCTATCCGCAAGCCTGTATACGAGCCTGGCCCCATACTCACCGCAACAGCGTTCAAATCCTGCATCTTTCGGCCTGTCTGTTTAAGAATTTCCGCAATCAAAATAGTCAATTTAGCCGCATGAGCATTTGGTTCATCGAGATCGATGACTTGCAACGTTTGACCATTTTCACTCAAGGCAACCGAACATACAGCGGTTGATGTATCAATTTGTAAAATTAAATTATTCATCGTCGTTATAGAAATCAAGGTACAGGATCATGCCCATGGCCACCCCAAGGGTTGCAACGTGCGATTCGTTTCAAAGCCATCCAGCCACCTTTAAAAGGACCATATTTCAAAATAGCTTCCTTACCGTACTGAGAACAGGTAGGTGTATATCTACAATTGGCGCCTAAAAATGGTGAGATAAAAACTTGGTAGAAACGAATAATAGCCAAGAAAATAAAACTAAACAAGGGTCTAATCCCCTTTTTCCAAATAAGCTTCAGCACATTCATCCTGCAATTTTTTCAGCATTTTATTCATTGCGGTGCTAAACACATCATACGCTAAGATCTGCTTGCCTACATATTGAATAGCTAAATACAAAGTTACATTATGTTTCAACAAAAACGGAATCAAATCATTCGATTTTTGTAAACGGTAACTCTCACGCATCATTCGCTTAATCGAATTGCGATCAACTGCTCTTTTGAACCTACGTTTGGATACGGAAATGATAGACTGACTGGAGGGAATATGGTCAGTCAAGTTGTTTTTCTCGAAGATAAAAACAACCCTAAACGGATACAAAACAAAAGAAGAACCGCTTTTAAAAAGCGCATCAATACGCCTTTTCGCACATAACCGTTCTTCTTTTGTAAATGTATTTTTCATACGATGACTTAATCTTACTAGAAAAAGCTCTTATAAGTGGCCACCGATCCTTGTCAAAGATTAACCTTTGTGACGGTATTCGTCAGACACTGTAAGACGTTTTCTACCTTTAGCTCTACGTGAAGCTAATACTCTTCTACCGTTTGCAGAGCTCATACGCTCTCTAAAACCGTGTTTGTTTCTTCTTTTTCTTTGCGATGGCTGAAATGTTCTTTTCATGACGCTATTATGCTAATTTGTTCTTACTTCAATTAATACAAAACTCCCCAAGAGGAATGCAAAAGTAAAGTTTATTTTAGACAAAAACAAACAATATTACGAACATTTAAAGTTAATGTGAAGCAGACAAGCTAATTTATTCAGCTACAGCTTCAAAAAACAATTTTTCAACTACCATAAAATAAAAATCAGCACAGTTTGACTGTGCTGATTTTTATAAATGAAGTATATACCTTACACTATTTATTTTTCAGAATATCCCTGATCTCAGTCAAAAGTGTTTCTTCTTTCGTCGGTGCTGCAGGTGCCGCAGGAGCTGCTTCCTCTTTACGTTTCAATGAATTTAAAGCTTTGATAACACAAAAAATACAGAATGCTACAATTAAAAATTGAATAACCACATTAATAAAGTTTCCATAATTAATGGATACTTCAGCTTGTTTAGTAGCCTCATCAGCGGCCTTCAGAATCAATTTTTTGGATGAAAAATCAACACCCCCTGTTAAATAACCAATGGGCGGCATGATAATATCGTCAACCAATGAGGTGACAATTTTACCAAAGGCTCCACCGATAACAACACCGACAGCTAGATCGACCACGCTGCCGCGCATTGCAAACTCTTTAAACTCTTTTAAAAATCCCATATTTAAATTTTTTAGTCCATAAATTATGACAAAACTAGTAATTGTCACATAAATCTAATTAAAATATGCCAATTTTTTATCGTTAAACTCATATTGTGCTATATTTTCTACCCTATGTCCTGTTTATATGAAAAGACACGCAACTCGCACCGCCCCAATTTTTATTAACTTAATTTCTTATATTTGCGCGTTAACTAGTAAAATATCAAGATATATTGTATATTGTTAGTACTTTATTTCATACGGTAATTAAAGCCCAGCATCAGATAGCATATCTATGAAAAAGATTCTTATAGCAGACGACCACGGTATTGTACGGTTAGGAGCCTCCGTTATTATTAAAGAAACTCTTCAAAAGGCAGAAATATTCCAAGCTGAAACCTTTGACGAGGTTCTTGAAAAAATAAAGGTAGAGGATTTCGACCTGTTATTGTTGGACATTAATATGCCGGGAGGAAATAATATACGGGTCGTTGAGGAGATCCTTCAAATTCGACCAAGCATCAAAATTTTGATTTTCTCGTCTTATGACGAATCACTATATGCGCTACGCTATATCGAAGCAGGAGCGGTAGGCTACCTCAACAAAACAACAGCAATGGCTGAACTTTCCAATGCCATTCTGGCTATTCAGGATAGAGGGAAGTATATGTCGAGCAATGTACAGGATCTATATATTCAGAAATTAACACAGAGCAAGTGTGAACTGACGAAGCTAAATCCGTTGGCACGTCTGTCAAATAGAGAGGTGGACGTTGCTAAACAATTAATAAAGGGACTGGGGATTATTGAAGTATCTAGCTTGTTGGAGTTAAGCCCTTCAACAGTGAGCACGTATAAAAGCAGAATCTTTGAAAAACTCAATGTTTCTAATATTCCTGAACTTATTGAACTTTTCAGAATACACTCCAACAACTAGTCATTTTGTTGGAGTGCATTTTTATCCTACTAAATTAACTCATCCATCGTAACAACTGGAACATATTTTACGTTCAGGTCTTCTAAAGGGTGAGATTTCTTATAAGAATACCCCACCTCTGCTTCTAAATCCCATAACATCGGTGCTAAAAAGTTGAGGCAGGTCGTAAATCCTTGAACCGTTGCAGAAAAATCACCTGTATCTTTCGAATTCTTAGCTTCGTTTTCGATCTCAAAGGGACCACTGAAACCACGTTCTTGCAATAAGTCAACAAAGCCTCGCCAATCCATGCTATCGGATCCACCAAAGCCTGGTAACATTGCTTCATAGTGATGTCTATCCCAGTCATGCCCAGGAATAGTTACGTTGGCCTTTTTAGCCAATTCAGCATCAACATGCTGCATAGGGTACATTCCACCCCAATCAATACGTGCAGCGGTCTGTAAATTACGTGTAGTCTTCACATGTATACGCTGTAAGCGGCTGATGTCTGTATTACGAATAACTTCAATCGGATTTGTATTTTGCCAAACATCATGCGAAGGATCATAAATCTCGCCATGAGCTTTACTCGGAATCATCGCATACATTAATTTACGAGCGGCCAGCACAGCGGGAAGATTGTTATAGGTAGAGCTATAACGTGATGAGCGCCATCCTTCCATTGGGCAATTCTCATAGAGGATGGTTACACCTAAACTCTCTGCATAATTAACAATGGGAGCAAATACACGTTTGTATTCTTCAAGATTTTTTTGAAATCCATCAATTTGATTGCCCAATTCGTGATTATATCCAACGAATGTTCCTACCTTGACGTTATTTGCATCACCACCAAGCAAATGTGCAATACGGATCAATTTCAATAAATGATTTTGATTCTTCACACGTTGCTCAGGATCACCACCAATCATATTTTCAAAAGCACCAAGCGAAAGTTTTAAATCAGCCTGATTGAACAGCTCAATTATTTCCCTCGCTTTTGCAGGAGTAAAATCATCATAATCCAAATGTGTTGCAGTATGATCTTCTCGGGTACCATCTTTTCTAAACACACAGAGGTCTATCCCCCCCGCCCCGATTCTTTTGGTCGTCTGAATCAACTCCGGTAAGGATAATTTATCAAATGCAGAACTCATTACCCATACAGGGTTATTTAATTTTGTCGTCATAGCTTGTATAATTGTCTTATTTCGGTATTTAAAGATACTAAAAAAGCCATCCGATTGGATGGCTTTTTGTTATTTTATGGTGAATCAACTAGTCTACATTGTCATGTAGAAAAGAATTGTTCGGTCTGATTTCAGTATTTCCATCTTCAAAAGAAAGTGTAAAACGAGACACCTGAGATTGTGAAGAATGCGGTGTATCTTCCAATGACATTTGTTTTCTCTTATAAGCAGGCTCATTTTCCAACTCATGTAGCCCATTAGAAGATTTTAATTTCATGCTTAATTCTTTAAGACGCAAAATACGTTCTTTCGTACGAACGAGCTGATCTTCAAACGACACCTGTTCTTCTTCCACTTGCGGGACTTCTACTTGTTCATTTGTTGTACTTGATGAAAAAGTAGGTTTCTCCTCATATGCTGAAGCTGAAGGTGCTGTATAAGAATCGAAGACTGTTGGCATCTGGAATTGAAACACAGATGGCGAAGTTTTCAATTGAAAATCATTGTCTCCAAATGAAGTTTCCTCTTCATAACCACCATCAAAACCTAAATCATGACGTATAACTTGAGGTTCCTCAACAGCCACCTGTTGTTGCACAGCATTTCTTGGTGAAGTGAACAAATCAGATTGCAAATTATTTGGAGTTGGCGTATTTGAAGAAGGGACTGGTGTATCCACACGTTGAACCGGAGTCACGAAACTATTCGTAGCTGGAACTTCTCTTGGTGCTACCTGAGAAACAGGTTTGATAAAAGAATTAGCCGGTTCAGCAGTTAAGGGCATAGACACCTTTGTATTTTCACGTTCTTTATCGCGTTCTTCAGATGTTTGAAAACCGGTAGCAATAATTGTTACTGACAACTCATCTTCAAAGTTCTCGTCAATACAGTTACCCCAGATCAAATCAGCTGACAAACCAGCTTTTTCCTGAATGTAATCCGTAATGATTGCCACCTCATCCATTGTTACTTCTTTTGTTCCAGAAGTAATATTCAATAAAATATAGCGAGCGCCTTCGATCTCATTGTCTTTCAATAAAGGCGAAGCCAAAGCACCTTCTACAGCGCGTAATGCACGGTCTTCACCTTCAGCTATTGCGTTACCCATAATAGCAACACCGCTATCATTCATGACGGTACGTACATCTTTAAAATCGACGTTTACATAACCAGGGATCGTAATAATTTCGGCAATACCTTTTGCAGCGGTAGTTAAAATATCATCCGCTTTCGCGAAAGCAGCTGTCATCGTTAGATTCCCGAAGATTTCACGCAAACGATCGTTAGAAATAACAAGATAAGAGTCTACATATTTACGTAATTCCGAAAGTCCTTCCTCCGCTTGAGAACGACGGCGTTTACCTTCAAATGTAAATGGTGTCGTAATAATCGCAACAGTTAAAATACCCAATTCTTTGGCAGCTTTCGCCAATACCGGGCTAGCACCAGTACCAGTACCACCGCCCATACCAGCTGTAATAAACAACATCTTGGTATTGGTACCCAACATACGTTTGATATCTTCAATACTTTCGATTGCTGAATTTTCACCTACATCAGGATCTGCTCCTGCTCCCATACCTTCGGTTAGACTTATTCCCAATTGAACTTTATTTGGGATCGGGCTCAATTCCAATGCTTGCGCATCAGTATTACACACGATAAAATCTACCCCACTAATTCCTTGTTTATACATGTGGTTTACGGCATTGCCGCCACCACCACCAACCCCAATAACCTTGATTATTGAAGATTGTTCTTTTAACATTTCAAACTGTATTGACATAACTTATCCCTATTTAACTTACAATGAAGATGATATCAGAACGAATCAAACCCACTATATGTAATGTAATAATAATATAATTTCAACAAAAGTTTTCCACATTTGTTAAATTGTGGAAAACTTCAACTATTGTGGAAAACTTACTTCTTATCTAAAAAACTTGCGTCATCGATTTCGTTACCGTCTTTGATAAAACGTTTGAACCATGACAATAATCCTTGCTCTTTTTGTTGTTGTTCAGAAACCTCTTTTGTTGTCACCGTAGCAGCCTGCACTTTTTTCGATGGGGCGTGCATTTCTCTACGGCTATCTTCTTCTTCCTCATGGGATTGAATTCCCTTAATCAACAAGCCAATACTTGTTGCATACAAAGGGCTTTTCAATTCTTCGAACAACGGTTTTGGTAAAACCTCATTCTTAGAAAGATATTCATTCGGAAATCCGATACGACAATCTATTCCAGTAATATACTCAACAAGTTGTACCAAATGTTTTAATTGAGCACCACCACCGGTAATAACAATACCACCGATCAGTTTATTTTCATATCCAGAAGATTTGATTTCATAGTACACGTGCTCAATAATTTCTTCCATTCTAGCTTGAATAATATAAGCCAAATTTTTAACGGAAATTTCCTTTGGTTCACGACCTTTCAATCCTGGCACACAAATCACCTCATTTTCTTTATTTTCATCAGCTAGAGCCGATCCGAAACGAGTTTTCAACAATTCAGCCTGAGAACGCAAAACAGAACATCCTTGACGGATATCTTCCGTTACAATATTACCGCCTAAAGGAATCACAGCAGTGTGACGAATAATTCCTTCATGGAAGATGGCAACATCCGTGGTTCCACCACCGATATCCACTAATACAACGCCAGCATTTTTTTCGTCTTCATCCAATACAGCTTCGGAAGACGCTAAAGGCTCGAGAATTAATTCAGCAACTTCCAGATTGGAATTATCAATACATTTCTTGATATTTTTAATATCCGTCACACGTCCCGATATAATATGAAAATTTGCTTCAATACGACGACCAGCCATACCGATTGGTTCGCGAATTCCGGGTTCGTTATCTACCGTAAACTCTTGTGGTAAAACATGTATAATTTCTTCTCCTGGAGGCAGTACCAGTTTATACATATCCGAAATCAGTCGTTCGATATCGCGTCGAATGATTTCATCATCACCATCAGTTTTGGTAAATATTCCACGGTGTTGAATACTTTTGATGTGTTGGCCAGCAATTCCCACATTCACCACTTTAATATCCACATTGGACTGTGCTTCGGCTATCTCGACAGCCTCTAAAATGCTTCCCACAGTTTTCTGGATATTAGCAACCACCCCCCTGCTTACACCTGCAGAGTCAGCTTTGCCCACACCTAATAATTCAATTTTGTTTCCTGAGCTACGTCTCCCAACCGTAACACAAATTTTGGTAGTACCAATATCGAGTCCCACGATAATTGGGTTTTCTCTTTCAATTTCTGCTGCCTTTGAGTTCATAATTTCCTGTATTGTTGCTGTATTACTATAATGTATTATTTGCTACTTTTTTTGTTTGATCATCTGAAAAACTCCAGTTTCCCCGCTTTTCACAGATAATCTGACCTCCATATTTTACGTTGACAACACCGTAAGCATTTATACCCACTTTTGGCATGATCTGCGTATAAAAGGTCTTTAATAATTCAAATTTTTGTTCCAATGAATCTGCCGATCCAACAATCAACTGCTGTGTCCCTATACGAGGCACAAGTTCAATATCCTTATCCCCGTTGACATAGATCTGCACAACTTGATTACTCCATAATTCATCGTTTTTGATAAACTCAATAACCTTCACCAAATCTTTAACCAAGGGCGTTGATATGGTATCCAGTGCTTCATTATATCCTTCTGCGATGTTACCCGTTGCAACCATGATATGCGGTATATACTTCAACGTTGTCGGTATCTTCAACCCATTGGGGTCCACATAAAATTCTTTTCCATTTTTGTTGATGACCCGCATGACAGCCTCGCGCTGACTAATATTAATTCTGATCGTACCATCCATATCGGCATGTATACTGGCATCGGAAACATACGGTAATTTGCGCAAGGTTTTTTCAACCTTTTGAAAAGGAATTCCATTGACTTTCTTTCCCGCAAAACTACCATAGTTTTGTTCTATCAGTTTGGAGATATCAGCCTGATCAATAAAAGCTTCTGTGCCTTCAATGACAATTTTAATCTCTTTACAAACCTGCTGCTCATCACGTTTCCCCACAATAGTCATAATCACGACGACAACTATTACGCCGATAAAAAACAGCGTAAAGTAGAGTACACGATTCCATTGTATGTTACGTAATTTTTTAAGCATGCCCTAAAATTTCCTGTAACGGTTTAACCAATTTGTCAATATCACCTGCCCCAACTGTAACAATCAGTTCCGGCTTTTCATCGCGTGCGAATTCCAAGACTTCTTCTGCAGTTACAAGCTGTTTTTTCTCTGCCGTAATTTTATCCAATAACCAACTCGAATTGATCCCTTCAATTGGAAGTTCCCGAGCTGGATAAATTTCCATTAACAACAGATTGTCTGCCATGGACAACACCTCTGCGAAACCATCCACAAAATCCCGTGTACGGGTAAATAAATGCGGCTGAAAGACCACATTTAGTTTTGTTGTGGGATACAATTTGCGCATCGAAGTTAAAAATGCACGCAGTTCCTCTGGATGGTGCGCATAGTCATCGATATACACCGCTCCAGGTTTACGGACAATATATTCAAACCTTCTTTTTACTCCTTTGAATGTTGTCAATGCTCTCTTGATCGCTTCATTTTCAATCCCAAGTAAACGGGCTACTGCAATCGCGGCTACCGCATTTTCAACATTATGGGTACCAGGAATACCTAAATGGATATCGTCTATCCGCCCGTTGGTATCTTGGTAGTCAAAAAAGAACTCTCCGTCGCGTACATGCACATTGGAAGCATATGCATCAGCGATTTCATGGCCTGAATAACTTATTTGCCCCGCAAACTCGAGGCCTTTTTTTATAATACGTGTACCTCCTTCAACTACTTTATCCAAGAACAATTGGAATGATTCGAGCAGATGGCTGCGATCTCCATAAATGTCCAAATGATCCGCATCAGAAGAAGTTACTATTGCGATATTGGGGTGAAGCGTCAGAAATGAGCGATCAAACTCATCAGCCTCAACCACAACTGTATTATTATTTCCATAAAGCACATTGGTACCGTAATTAGAACTGATTCCGCCCAAAAAGGCAGAACAGTCGTAACCCGAATCTTTCAATACATGTGCCACCATTGTAGAAGTTGTCGTTTTACCATGTGTACCGGCAACAGCGACCGTAAATCTACTCTCGCTAATGATCCCCAAAACCTGCGATCTCTTATATAGTATATGTCCTTGAGATTCCAAAAAAGCTTTAATCTTCGAATCTTTAGGAATGGCTGGTGTAAAAATGACCAATGTCTCCGCTGTAGGTACGTGAAAAATAGCATCAATCGTATTGATATCATCCTGATATGAGATCGCGATTCCTTCCTTGACTAAGTTTTTAGTCAGCTCAGTTTCTGTACGGTCATATCCATTCACCTCACAGCCCAAATGCTTAAAATAGCGCGCAAGACCACTCATGCCTATACCACCTATTCCGATCAAGTAAACTTGTTTTATTGCATCTAGATTCATACTTCGTCTATTTTTTATTAACCAATTTATACACCTCCTCGGCAATCGCCACGTCAGCATTCAACTTACCGAGTTTTTTAATATTTTCACTTAATTGTGCGACATGAGCTGCATCTTTTAATAAAGTTAAAGCAGCAGGCACCAGGTCTTTTTTTGCATCACTATCCTTAACCAATAACGCAGCCCCCTTATTGACCAATGCCATAGCATTTTTGGTCTGATGGTCTTCGGCCACATTGGGCGAAGGCACAAGAATAACAGGCTTCCCGACTACACAGAGCTCAGAAATCGTACCCGCTCCGGCGCGGCTAATAATTAAATCTGCCGCTGCATAAGCATAGTCCATACGCTGTAAAAAGGCCAACATCTTAATGTTGTCGGGCAGCTGACCTGTTAACTTCTCCCGTAACTTTTCAACGTAGAAACTACCGCATTGCCAAATCACCTGCACTTCTTCCTTCAGCTCATTAAGGTAAGCAACGACACTTTCATTTAATGTTTTAGCCCCCAAACTACCGCCGAGTACCAAAATTGTCTTTTTGTGTGGATCTAACCCAAAGAACGTTAAAGCTTCTTCTCTTTTCCCCGCTATTGCAATGGACTCGCGTCTTATTGGGTTCCCAGTTAGTAATACTTTCTCAGCAGGAAAAAATTGCTCCATCCCCTCATAGGCGACACATATCTTTGCTGCCTTTGCCCCAACTTTTTTATTGGTCACACCTGCATAGGAATTTTGTTCCTGTACAACAGTTGGCACGCCCAATTTATTCGCCATCATTAACAAAGGTCCGGAGGCAAAGCCGCCTACACCTACAGCCACATCCGGTCTAAAATCCTTAATTACACTTTTTGCCATATTCAAGCTTTTCATAAGTTTAAATGGCAAAAAGATATTTTTCCACAGCTGTTTTCTATTGATCCCCTGGATATCAAGTCCAATAATTTGATAACCGGCAGCTGGCACTTTATCCATTTCCATCCGGCCATTGGCACCCACAAATAGAATTTCATTTGCAGGATCCATTGCCTTCAGTGCATTTGCAATTGAAATCGCCGGAAAGATATGTCCTCCGGTTCCACCACCACTAATAATTACACGAATTGCCATGCTCAATTTTTTATTATGCTGGAATTGATCCTATAACCACTTTTTTTGGTTTAGGCTTTTCATCCAGCTCTTCTTTACCTTTTAATTCTTCAATATTTCTGCTCACACTCAGGATAATTCCTAAAGCGACACTCGTAAATAAAATAGATGTTCCTCCCATACTCACGAGTGGAAGCGGAACCCCCGTAACTGGTCCTAAGCCTACAGCAACAGCCATATTTGCAAGGGCCTGAATCGTCAAACTAAATCCCAAGCCCGCTGCCAGAAAAGTACCGAAAGCTTTGGGACTCATCGTGACAATACGTATACATCGATACATAAAGGCCAGATATAGAAATAGCAGGATTACCCCACCGACTGTCCCGTACTCCTCTATAATAATAGCATATATAAAATCTGAGTAAGGATGCGGCAACACATTACGCTGTACGCTATTTCCAGGTCCTTTTCCAAAAAGCCCACCCGTTGCTATCGCAATTTTCGCATTGTTTGCCTGATAATTTTTATCATCCTGGAAGGATACCGATTTCTCCACTTTTTCAGTGTGAAAAAAAGATTTTACCCGACTGATATAGGTTGCCCTACGTGGACCAAAAAAGATAACCATCATCAGGAGAATACCACCACCACAGCAGACAATAGCAATTTGTTTAAAACTAATTCGACCGATCAACAGCAATAAAACACTAACTCCAAACAACATTAATGCCGTAGATAAGTTGGCCAAGGCAATCAGAATAAATACACCACATACCGAGCCCATAATAGGTAAGAACGACTTTTTTACATCTTTAATCTCTTCCTGTTTCCGGGATAACATCCGTGCTAGAAAAACGATGAGAGACAACTTTGCTAAATCTGAAGTCTGAAAAGTTAAACCGATACCTGGAATAGTCAACCAACGACTAGCCTCGTTAACTTTGCTACCAAACAATAAGGTAAACAGCAATAGGGGGATTGTAATACCCATCATTATTTTGGATATACCAGCGTAATACCGATAATCCAATTTATGGGAAAGATACATAAGGATAAACCCAATGGCGATAATAGAGAAGTGCTTTAACAAATACATTTCTGTTCCCTTCCCTTCTTTATACGCCAACGTACCCACCGAACTGTATACAGCCAAGAGTGACCATCCCGATAAGATAATCACAATGATCCATATCCATCGATCACCCTTCAATTTAGACATTATATTCTGTAGCATATCCTTCCTCCTCTTATTGGGTTACACCATTTATAATTCCATTACAGCAGCTTTAAATTTATCGCCGCGATCTTCATAGTTTTTGAACCAATCAAAACTAGCACAAGCAGGAGACAATAAGACGGTATCACCTTTTTGGGCCAGGTGTGAAGACAATACCACGGCATCTTGCATGGAGGTACTGTTGACAATAATCTCCACATCTTGTTCAAATGCTTTATGAATTGCAGCCGTATCTTTTCCCAAACAAACGATAGCACGCACTTTGTCTTTGACCAAATCAGCAAGCATACTGTAATCGTTTCCTTTATCTACACCTCCTAATAACAATACGATTGGTGTAGAGAAACTTTCCAAAGCATACCATACCGAATTTACATTCGTTGCCTTTGAATCGTTAATGTAATTCACACCGCCGATACAGGCTACATGTTCCAGGCGATGTGGAATATTCACATACGAGCCCATGCTCTCTTTCATCACTTGATTTCTCAATTCCTGCACTTTCGCAATTAACCCAGAAGCCATGCTATTATAAATATTATGCTTCCCCTGCAATGACAATTCCTCAGCTCTCATAGTGAATGTATCGTTATTTGGTGTATTAATAATTATTGTTTTATTGGCATTTAAATAAGCGCCCAATTCAACAAGTTGTTCCTGTGTAAAAGGCAAATAGGTCCCTTTACTATGATGTCTTTCCAATCCTTTAATTGTTTCTGGATCGTCCATGCAGTATATAAAATAATCTTTCTCCGTTTGATTCTGAATCATCCTGAATTTTGAATCCACATAATTTTCCATTTTATGGTCATAGCGATCCAAATGATCAGGCGTAATATTCAATATAACAGCAACATCTGCTCTAAAATGGTACATATCGTCCAGCATAAAGCTTGATATTTCCAAGACATAGCAATCAAACTGTTCTTTAGCTACCTGAAGCGCAAAGCTCTTTCCAATATTACCGGCCAATCCAACATTTAAGCCGCCATGCTTAAGCATTTCATAAGTCAACATCGTCGTCGTAGACTTTCCGTTTGATCCTGTAATACAGATTAACTTTGCGTCTGTATATTGGGCAGCAAATTCAATTTCTGCAATCACGGGTATATTCTTTGCTTTCAGAGCGACCACCAAAGGCACCGTCTCTGGAATACCGGGGCTCTTCACAACCAAAGCGGCATTCAAAATCCGTTCTTCATCGTGATTACCTTCTTCAAAAGCTATTCCCTCGACTTTCAATTGTTCCTTATAGTGGTCCGCAATCAGTCCCTTATCTGATACAAATACATCAAATCCCTTTTCTTTTCCAAGAATAGCTGTTCCAACACCGCTTTCGCCGGCGCCTAAAATGACCAAACGCCCAGATTGAGGATAATATGTTGTTGCAATGTTTGACATCATTATCTAATTTTCAATGTTACAATAGTAAGAATGGCCAATATGATTCCTACAATAACAAAACGTGTTACAATTTTCGCTTCGTGATACCCCTTCTTCTGAAAATGGTGATGTAATGGCGACATCAAAAAGATCCGTCTACCCTCACCATATTTCTTCTTCGTGTATTTGAAATACGACACTTGAAGAATGACCGAAAGGTTTTCCAACAGAAATACACCACATAAAATCGGAATCAAAAGTTCTTTCCGAATCAGGATAGCAAAAGCAGCAATTATACCTCCTATTGCCAAACTTCCCGTATCACCCATAAAAACTTGGGCAGGATACGTGTTATACCATAAGAAACCTACGCAAGCCCCCACAAATGCCCCGGCGAAAATCACGAGTTCTCCGGAATTGGGGATATACATAATATTGAGGTAATCTGAAAAGATTACGTTACCTGACACGTACGCCAAAATGGCTAAAGTAACACCAATGATAGCGGATGTACTCGTGGCTAAACCATCGATACCGTCCGTAATATTTGCGCCGTTTGAAACTGCCGTAACGATAAAAATAACGACAACTAAAAAGACAACGAAAGTCAGATAATCGCTCTGTAGTCCGAATATTTTAAACACCTTAGCATAATCAAATTCGTTATTTTTATAAAACGGAATATTTGTCTTAGATGATTTCACGTTTTCAGCATAGGTCTTCTCACCTGTACCTTCATTGATAACCACTTCAACGGGCTTGGTAGAGGTTGGTTTATCCACCCCTTTTCGAACAACGATATCCGGATGAAAGTACATCGTACAAGCAATTATGGCTCCCAAGCCAACTTGTCCAACAACCTTAAACTTACCAGCTAAGCCCTCTTTATTATGTCTAAAAACCTTTATATAATCATCTAAAAATCCAATTGCACCCATCCAAAGTGTTGTCACGATCATGATAATCACATAGATATTCGTCAATTTTGCAAATAACAAGGTCGGGATAAGGATACCTGCAATAATGATGATCCCACCCATCGTTGGCGTACCAGCTTTCTTTTTTTCTCCTTCAAGCCCCAAATCACGAATTGTCTCTCCAACTTGCTTATTATGCAAAAATTGAATCAATTTTCCCCCAAAAACCGTGGTAATAATCAATGAAGCGATTACAGCCATAGATGTCCGAAAGGAGATGTATTGAAACAAACCTCCTCCAGGTATATGAATATATTCGCTAAGCCACGTAAAAAGATGGTACAACATATTTCTATTGTTCGTTAAATGTATTCTCTAAAACTTCTTTATCATCAAAATGATGCTTCACACCATTTACATCTTGATATTTCTCATGCCCTTTTCCTGCCACTAGGATAATATCCCCCGGATTAGCCAGCTGATATGCTGTGCGTATGGCCTCCTTACGATCCGCTATAGAAAGCGTCTTCGCCTTTTGGTCTGCTGCCACACCAGCTTCGATATCTCTAATAATCTGATAAGGATCTTCCGTCCGCGGATTATCAGATGTAATTAAAAAACGGTCACTATAACGCAGAGCCGCCTCTGCCATTTCAGGTCTTTTGGTCTTATCCCGATCGCCGCCGCATCCTAACACCGTAATGATTTTTTGCTCTGGACGTCGCAATGAACTTATAGTCTTCAACACATTTTCAACCGCATCAGGTGTATGCGCGTAGTCTACAATTCCAAAAACACCCGAAGCCGATTTCATCGTTTCAAATCGTCCTTCTGCTCCTTTCAAGGTACTGAGTGCGGTCAACACTTTCACCGTTTCCTGCTCAAGCAAGATAGCGGCAGCATAAACCGCCAAAAGGTTATATGCATTGAAATCGCCGATCAATTTCACCCATACTTCCTGTCCGTCAACACTCATCAACATACCATCGAAATGGCTTTCGATCACCTTTGCTTTAAAATCTGCACCAGAACGCAAGCCATAGCTTTTCCGGTGTGCCACTGTATTTTGAAGCATGACCTGACCATTTCTATCATCAGCATTCGTCAAAGCAAAAGCATTCGCATCCAAATCATCAAAAAACTTCTTTTTCGCTTTAATATAGTTATCAAAAGTTTTATGAAAATCAAGGTGATCATGCGTAATATTCGTGAATATTGCACCCGCAAACACCAAGCCTGCAATACGTTCCTGAACGACAGCATGTGAACTAACCTCCATAAATGCATAGTCACAGCCATCATCAACCATATCCCGTAACAATTTATTCAATTGAATAGGGTCTGGTGTTGTATGCGTTGCTGGTATAATCTTCGTTCCAATCTGGTTTTGCACCGTAGATAATAAACCTACATGGTAGCCCAACTCAGTAAACAGCTGAAACAACAATGTAGCTACTGTCGTTTTACCATTTGTGCCTGTCACACCGACCAACTTCAGCTGTTCCGAAGGATTTCCGTAAAAATTAGCGGCAGCCACACCCAAAGCATATGCCGAATCAGCTACTAATATATAGGCAACAGAGTCTAACGTCTCTTTTGGCAACTCCTCTACAATAACGGCTCTTGCTCCCGAAGTAATTGCCTTGTCTACAAACAAATGACCATCTGTTTGAACACCCCGCACTGCGATAAACAAACTTCCCAACTCCACTTTTCTGGAATCAAAGCACAAAGAGTGCACATCGACCTCTTCAAGGTTCCCTACAACCTGCTGTACAGGAATAGCATGCAATACTTTTTTTAAATCCATCATTACTTAAGTTCTAAATTTATCGCCGTTCCAAAAGCCAGTTTCTGTCCTGCAGCTAACGACTGCATTCCAACTCTTCCTTTTCCTGTCACGTGCGCTTTAAATCCTGCATTCTCCACAACATATAAAGCATCCATCAATCCCATTCCGACAACATTCGGAACGATTCCTTCTTTATATTTTAAATCTATGAATGGTACGCCTCGTGTCGAGGTATCCACCTCTCCCCGTGCAATCGTATCCCAATTCACGGTATTAATTCCCAACTTATCGTACACTTTTTTACTAGCTTCCTTCGACCCCTGCAAAGTCAATGGCATTCTTCCGCCCACATTGACTGCTTTAAACGTCTTTTTCCCCTCCATCTCCATATCGTTTGCATATACCATGTCTGCAAGCTCTTTAAATACAGGACCTGCAATCGATGCCCCATAATATCCATTTCTCGGATTACGAATCACGACAATAATGGAATATTTTGGATCTTCGGCTGGAAAATACCCAGCGAATGAAGATTGATATCGTCTAGCACCGTACCCTCTCGAGCCATCAGCCATCTGTGCTGTACCTGTTTTACCACCAGAACTATACAATGGACTAGCAACACTTCTACCTGTCCCTTCAGTCATAACACCTTCCATCATTCCCCGCACCTCTGCTAAAGCATGATCCGAGGCGATCTTTTCATTAATGACTTTTGCTTGAAACGTTTGAATTGTATTTCCTAAATGCCGAATTTCTTTAACAAATAGCGGCGCTATCAACTTACCATTATTTGCGACAGCATTATAAAATGTCAACGTTTGCAATGGCGTAATTTTCATTTCATAGCCGTAAGCCATCTGTACCAGCGACAACCCACTCCAGCTTTTACTTTTCGAAGATTTCACCAAGGGCACCCCTTCACCCGGAATTTGCAGATCTAGCGTTTTTCCAAAACCAAAAGAATGCAGTTTTGATGTAAACTGATCTGGGTTATCTTTATAAGCCTGATAAACAAACTTAGTAACACCCACATTCGACGATTCCTCAAAGGCCCTTTTCGCAGAAATTATAGACTTCTTAGGCGCATGTGAATCACGAATGGTATGCTTGTAAATTGGCCAATTACCATTACCAATATTCACTGTTGTACTCGAGTCTATTTTCTTATCATCAATCAATGCCAAATAAGAAGCCAACTTAAATGTTGAACCTGGATCTGCACTTTGCGCAATTGCAAGATTGAACTTTTCACGATAGACCCCATCTTTATCACGCATAAAATTGGCCACCGCACGCACCTCTCCTGTTTTCACCTCCATCATCACAACACAGCCCTCATCCGCGTTACTTGTAATCATCTGCTTCTCCAGGGCCCTTTGCGCCATATCCTGCATATTCACATCAATGGTCGAGATAATATCAGACCCATCAACCGGAGCAACCTCAATATCTTTGTTGACAGGAATCCATACCCCACCGGCAATACGCTGCATTAACCTCTTCCCGCTTTTTCCGTCGATATATTCTCCATACGCACCTTCCAGTCCAACATGAATATCTTCTTTCACATTTTTATAACCGATGGTTCTCGCAGCGAGATTGACAAAAGGTAAGATGCGCTTATTCTGCCTATCAGTAATCAAACAACTTGGAAAACGTTCCTTGTTGACACGAGCAGATTTAAGTAAAGGAAATTGTTTTACCCGTTTTAAATCCTGATGTGACACATTACGTTTGAGCAACAAGTAGCGTTGTTTTTTATTGCGCGCCTGTTTTAATAATGTCAAATACTGCCGCGATGATTTATCTTTAAAAAAATCAGCAAGTTTAATAGCCAAGGAATCAACTTTCAAATTGAAATACTCTTCACCCTCTTCCGGAATAGCCATTGCATCAAAACGAAGCTCATATTCAGGCACTGATGTTGCCAACAAGCTTCCGTCATTTGAATAGATATTACCACGAGCAGCCTCAACCTCTCGTTCCTGAATAGAAAGGCTATCCGCTAAAGCTTTCCAATGCTCTCCATCGACATACTGCAACTTTGTCATTTTTCCAAATACCAAAAACGCAAGTAGTACGATAAGCCCAAAAGCAAAATAGACACGAACAAGAATCGTATTTCTGATACTCATAACTCTTCCTATTTATCTTCCTTATTCTCTATAACTTCAACTTTGATCGGTGGCTCCACACGCTCTTTCAATCCCAGCGAATCTACACGTTTGGCAATTTCTGTCTGTGTAGACATTTTCATCAGTTCGGCGGAGAGCGATTTATGATCCCAGCCCAATTCCTTCACCTCTTTACTCACTTTATCGATACTCCGAATAGTTCGCTCTGCAAAATGACGATTGGAAATATACAACAACATCAGAAAAGCGATAAAGGCTCCAAACGGCAAGTACTGCAATATTTTATTTAACGAAAGGTCTCCAACGGTAAAAAGCGTTTTAATAAACGCTTCTGTTTGTTCCGCCTTTTCTTCGACAGTTTCTTGTAGTTCCTCCTGAACTTCTTCACTCAATTCTTTCTGTCTTATCGTATTTCTGCTCATCCTCTCGCTCCATTTTTAAGACAAATCCAACTTTTCAGCAATACGCAGTTTCGCACTGCGCGATCTATTATTTAACGCCAACTCTTGCGCAGATGCCGTAATTGCTTTACGGCTCAACACATGAAATGGCTTAATTTCATTTCCAAAAAAATCCTTTTCAACTTCTCCTTTAAACTTCCCTTTGGCCATAAAATTTTTGACCAAACGATCCTCCAGAGAGTGATAGGACATCACCGCCAATCGACCTTCAACATGTAGCACATCAACTGTTTGCAATAAAAATTCCTGTAAGGCTTCCAGCTCGCGATTCACTTCTATACGAAGCGCCTGAAACACCTGCGCATGATACTTATGTTCTTTACCTTTGGGAACCATCCGTTGAATCACCTCTTTCAATTCGGCAACAGTCTGGATTGGCTGTGTCAAACGCGCAGTAACAATTGTTTTCGCAAGCGACTTGGCATTCATGATTTCACCATACATCCCAAAAATGCGGTGAAGATCCTCCTCCGAATAAGTCGCCAAAAGCGACTTCGCATCTAAATCACCAACTTGATCCATACGCATATCCAGATCCGCGTCAAAGCGAATAGAAAACCCACGATCAGCCGCATCAAATTGATGCGAGGAAACACCTAAATCTGCCAAAATACCATCTACAGAACGCACTCCTTCCAACCGAAGGCTATTCTTTAAAAACCTAAAATTTTGATGTATCAATGTAAAACGAGGATCGTCAATTGCATTCTCCAATGCATCCGGATCCTGATCAAAAGCAAACAGTTTCCCTTTTGGCCCCAATCTCTTCAAAATCTCCCGAGAATGACCACCACCACCAAAAGTTACATCCACGTAGATACCATCCGGCTTAATAGCCAAAGCATCCATGCATTCTTGCAACATTACCGGAACATGATATACATTCTCCATACGCTTATAGTCCAAAATTAATATCCCCCATTACCTCTGCCGCCAAAGATGATATATCCTCTACTCCGCCATCACCCATCAATTCCTCATATCCTTCTTTTGACCAAACCTCAATCTTATTAAACTGACAAGCCAAAACCAATTCAGTGCTTATGCCCGCAAATTCCAACAAACTTTTTGGTAACAAAACACGCCCCGCAGCATCCAACGTTAATTCCGTAGCGCCACGCGTAAAAGCACGAACAAACGCCCGTACTTTAGGATCGAATTGATTCAATTTCGCCAGCTTAGCCGTCATCAAATCCCACTCTTCTCTTGGATAGAATACCAGATGTTTCTCAAAACCGCGATTCACTACAAGGCCATCCCGCTCTACATGAGGCATTTGCCTCTTGAGCGCAGCTGGCAACACCATTCTTCCTTTGGCGTCTAACTTGCATTCGAATTCTCCGATCAACTGAGTCATGTCGTCAATTATCCTATTCTAATTTAAATGTAAAAGTATACACTTTCTCCCACTTTCCCCCACTTTATCACATAAAAAAGTTTTCCACATCGACAAATAGCTACAACAAACAGAAGTACTCTTGGAATGAAACACATGTAAAACCTTATTTACAAGCAGTTAAACCCCAATTTATCAGCAAAACAAACTATTACACGAGACACGATTTTTCGCTCTTTTTTTTATCAAAATCAGAAATGAATTGTAAAAATTTCCTCTTTAGAAATTTAATTTTACCCAATTTTTCTCTCAAAAGGGGGCAAAGTGGGAGACAACAAAAACAGAAAGAAAAGATGTGGAAGAAAGTGGGAGAACGCTACTCAAATAACCTAAACAGAATTCGTTATTGTCGAGTAAAACCAATAATTTTGCGTCAAATATAATTTTCATAACGATATGCACAGAACACACACTTGTGGAGAATTAACACTAGCTGACTTAGGGAAAACGGTTACCCTAAGTGGATGGGTTCAAAAATCGCGCGATTTGGGCGGTATGACTTTCATCGATGTTAGAGACCGATATGGTATCACACAATTAACGTTCAATGCAGATGATGATGCTTCCTTGCGCGCAAGTGCCCGTGAGCTCGGAAGAGAATATGTCATCAAGGTAACCGGAGAAGTTATCGAACGCTCTAATAAAAATGCTAAAATCTCCACTGGAGACATTGAAATCAAGGTTTCAAATCTTGAAATATTAAATGCCGCTAAATTACCCCCTTTTACAATAGAAGATGAAACAGATGGTGGTGATGACATCAGAATGAAGTTCAGATACCTGGATTTGCGTCGTAACCCCGTACGTGAAAACCTTATTTTACGTCATAAGACCTCACAAGAGGTACGCCGTTATCTTGACTCCCAAAACTTCCTGGAAGTAGAAACTCCATACCTGATTAAATCAACTCCGGAGGGAGCACGCGACTTTGTCGTACCTTCCCGTATGAATCCTGGAGAATTTTATGCGTTACCACAATCCCCACAGACCTTCAAACAATTATTGATGGTTTCAGGATTTGATCGCTATTTTCAAATTGTAAAATGTTTTCGTGATGAAGATTTGCGTGCAGACCGCCAACCAGAATTCACGCAAATAGACTGTGAAATGTCTTTTGTAGAACAGGAAGATGTATTAAATATCTTTGAAGGACTTGCAAAACATATCTTCAAAACAATCAAAGGTATCGACTTAGGCAATGTTCCGCGTATGACTTACGCAGATGCGATGCGCCTTTACGGATCAGACAAACCGGATATCCGTTTCGGAATGCAGTTTGTTGAACTAAACGAGGTTGCCAAAGGAAAAGGTTTCCCTGTATTTGATGCAGCAGAGTTAGTGGTTGGTATCAATGCGGAAAATTGTGCACATTATACCAGAAAACAACTGGATGCTTTGACCGATTTTATCAAACGTCCACAGATTGGTGCAACGGGCTTGGTATATGCGCGCGTGAATGAAGATGGTTCAGTGAAGTCGTCCGTTGATAAATTTTTCACGCCAGAACAACTGTCGGCAATTGCAGAAGCGTTCCACGCGAAACCTGGCGACTTATTGTTAATTATGGCTGGTGGAACAGACAAAGTTCGCAAACAACTCAATGAATTACGCCTTGAAGTTGCGTCACAACTTGGTTTCCGCAACAAAGAAACCTTTGCTCCATTATGGGTCGTTGATTTCCCACTATTGGAATGGGACGAAGAAAGTGGCCGTTTCCATGCAATGCACCACCCATTCACTTCACCAAAACCGGAAGATATACCGCTTTTAGATACCAATCCCGGAGAAGTAAGGGCAAATGCCTATGACTTTGTTTTAAACGGTGTAGAAGTAGGTGGTGGATCAATCCGTATCCATGACAGAGAGCTTCAATCGCTCATGTTCAAACATTTAGGATTCAGTCCTGAAGAAGCAAAAAAACAATTTGGATTCCTTATGGAGGCCTTTACCTTCGGTGCTCCTCCACATGGCGGATTGGCTTTTGGTTTTGACCGACTAGTATCCTTATTGGCAGGTTTAGATTCTATCCGTGACGTCATTGCCTTCCCAAAAAACAACTCGGGAAGAGATGTTATGATTGACGCACCGTCAACCATTCACCAAGAGCAGCTGGACGAGCTAAGCTTAAATATTGCGATAAAAGCATAAATTATTTAACTCGATTTTCGAGAAACAATTTATTAACAGTATATTTAAAAGTTGGTAATTTTTACCAACTTTTTTTGTGAAAAATTAGCAGATTAGATGGCAGAGAGTACCGCTAATACGTTTATTAAGGAAAGTGCGCAAAAAGCATTTGACACCAAACACCGCGATATTATCAATTACAATATCGACAAATACAGCATGGCTTTCGAAAAAGGCAAGAGCAAATTTGCGGACCTTGAAAATAGCAAGATAAAAGCGAACCTGATAAAATGGAAGGTCATGGAAAATCTCGATCGCTATTTGTTGCAATTTGAAGCAAACTTCACGGCTCGAGGCGGAAAAGTAATCTGGGCCAATGATGCTACGGAAGCCTTGGACGAAATCTATTCGATCATTGCGCGTAAAAAAGCAAAATCTGTCGTAAAGTCAAAATCGATGGCGACAGAAGAGATCGAGCTTAATCATTTTCTGGCCTCCAAAAACATTGAAGCCATAGAAACTGATCTTGGCGAATATATCATTCAGCTGCTGGATCAAAAACCTTATCATTTTGTTACGCCGGCCATGCATTTGAGCCTGGAAGATATCGCCAAGCTTTTTCACGAGAAATTTGACACACCGCTAGATGCATCTGCGGAGCAACTTACAATGAAGGCCCGTGAATTACTTCGAGATCGCTACCTATCGGCAGAAATTGGGATTACCGGAGCCAATTTCTTAATTGCCGAAACTGGAAGTATAGCAATTACCGAAAATGAAGGAAACGCCCGATTGACATCGACCTTCCCCAAAACACATATCGCCGTCGTTGGAATAGAAAAAATCATTCCCAACGTACAAGATTTAGAAGTCTTTTGGCCACTCCTATCCACACATGGCACGGGTCAAAATCTAACGGTATACAATACGCTACTCACTGGGCCAAAACAGCCTTATGAATCAGATGGCCCCGAAGAAATGTATGTTATACTGCTTGACAATGGCCGCAGCAAGCTATTAGCCCAAAAAGAACAACGTCAGGGTTTGTACTGCATCCGTTGTGGCGCCTGTCTGAATGTATGCCCAATCTACCAGAACATCGGTGGACACACCTATGAAACGACTTATCAGGGCCCAATTGGATCGCTCATATCGCCACATTTAAATGGCATGAAAGAATTCAAACACCTAAGCTACGCTTCCACACTCTGTGGAAAATGTACAGAGGTCTGCCCCGTTGGTATTGACATACAGCGCATGCTTCTCGTCAACAGAAAAGATTCAGTTGATCAGGGGCTGGCAACAAAAACGGAACAAAAAGTATGGCAGTGGTTCACCTACGGGATAATGCGAAGAAAACTAATCGATTTTTTTGGTGGGAAATTCAAAAATTTCTTCCTCAAAAAACTCTTTCAGAAAACCTGGGGAGATCAACGGGAACTACCCAAATTGGCAGACAAATCTTTCTCTAAACAATGGAAAGAACATCAAAAAAATAAAGAATAACAAAAAAGTGGCATTAGACGATCAAACGAATGCCACATTTTTTGGCTTCTTGGCGACTCAAAAGTACTATCCAGGAAATTATGCCAATCTCGAGGTTATTTGGTATTTCTGTAATATCAACGTAGCGTTGATGACCATTTCTATTTTTCTTGTCGTTCAAAAACTGAAGATACCCGAATCTAAATGGATAAAACGCCTTTCATCAGCCACGTTTGGTATTTACTTAGCGCATTTTATCATTGTTCAAGCATTGACAGACATCTTCTTGACTATTCCTAATCTTCCAGCCACACTGAAAATCCTCTCCATAGCGCTCCTAGGTTTTAGCTTAAGTTTTCTGATCACCAAGCTGATGGATAGTAATTCAATAACAAGAAGGTTTATCAAATAAGCGTATCCTAATGGGAGTACCGAAGCATTTTGCAATCATGTAACCTTGAGCTAGACAAAACACTTCGAATAAATGACGAACTTAGGTAATAAGGATGAGCTTACATAATAAGAAAGAGGGAACCAATGGTTCCCTCCTCTACTAACACTCACCAATATTTAATATGAAAACTATCCTTGTTTAATTTTTATGATGCTTTTACCTCTGCATCATTTGTTTTAGTTACTTCACCTTTTTTAAAGTCCTTTCTTTTTAGCTGTCTGTCTTTTTTCCAATGTTCTTTGTGCATTTTACGATTTTCAGCGTAGGAATCCTTTAACGTTTTTTGTTGCTCTGGAGTTAACATTCCCATCATTTTTTCATGTTCTGCCACACGTTGCTTTTTCATTTTTGATCGATGTTCCTGATGTTCGGCAGCCATTTTTTGATGGTCTTTTGCTTGCTTCAAATTAAAGGCATAGATATCTTTACGCTGTTTATCTGTAAATTTCAATTTTTGATCCATGCGATCAGTTTTCATCTTAGCAACTTCCTCTGGAGTTTTATTTTTAAAACCATCGTGCATTCTTCCCATTTTATGTTTATGCACGGAAGTTTGCATTTCTTTCATTTCTGGTTTAACATCTTTTTTTTCTTGAGCGAAACCGGCTAACATCAATCCAGATAACGCCAAACTTAACATCAACTTTTTCATTTCTTTATTTTTTATAAAACCAACAATCATTCTTTTTAATAAGTACCCTTTTTCAACTTATTTATCAGTAAGAGTCTTCTCGGCTATCGAAAGTTTAATTGATGATCTGTTAAATAAAGTTAAGAAGCATTTATTGTGAGACAGCACTTAAACGGATCGGTAATGTATACGCTACACGCACTTTAAGTCCATTTTGTACTCCAGGTTTCCATTTTTTCGCTTTCTTCAATAAGTTTATCGCAGCATCTCCCGTACCAAATTTCATATCACGTTTAACAGCAATATCTGTTAGTGACCCATCTTTTTCAACGACAAAAGAAACCTCTATAACACCAGATACCCCTTGATCCAAAGCCTGTTGTGGAAAGTTATAATTCTCGGCGATCCACTTCATAAACGCAGGTAGTCCCCCTACAGGTGTTGGCATAATTTCTACTGATGTAAATGTATTGTTAGAATTATCATCAGTTCCACCTCCGGATAATGAACCATCTTTAGAACCTGTAATATCACCATCCCTTTTTGAAGAACCAAATTCACCACGCGCAATATATGTACCCGATGGACTTGCCTTCAATGTGATCCTTGAGGTCATTGTATTGGGATTTTTCAACTCATCCTGACTCACAAGTTCTTCCGTAACTTGATTTGCTTTGGCCACTTTTATATCGGGCATTCTAACCAAATCAAATTTGGACACATCTTGGGCAACCTGCTGCGGGGCTTTCTCCTGCATCATGACAGGTTCTTCAGGAACCTCCTCTTTTTCCTCTACCTTCTTTTGAATTTCTTCCAGCATGTCGGGCCCAATATCTTGTACCGTATAAATCACGGCCGGAACAGTTTGCTTAAAATATTTATTATATGCATAGGATCCTGCGATCAGCAAAACTGCAAAAGAAACAACAATTCCCAAACCCACATTTGTTGCTTTATCAGAGAGATTTCGCAACTCATAAGCACCGTACATTTTGTTGCGACCCGCAAAAATAACGTCCAGCCATTCTTTGCGGTAGATATTCAATTTAGAGTTCATCATAACATTAAAGTTTAAATCTTTTCATTATGATGAGGGAAAGCCTTATATTTCACAAAAAAATTCAAAATACTTATGAAGTCACTTTTTTCAGCTATTTTTCTACTTACATTATATGCTTGTGGTAACAATCAAAATCAATCCAAGACTGCAATTAAGCATGAAAATAAGGAAGAGACAATTTCGCCATATTTTGGTTTTTTAAACCAGCAAAAGGACTCACTAATCGCTCTTCCTATGGATCAAGCAATGGAGGGTCCCGAAAAATATAATTATGTCATTGTGGAAAATCAGGTCAGTCCGCTTGAATTTGTTCAAAATAAAATGGATAATAAAGAGAGTAACGGAAGACAGACCGCTCAGAACTTCGCAAATAGCGAAGGTTCATTATTTAAAATTAGCGATGCGATTAAATCTGGCGAATTTGGTATGCTTGTCAATAAAGCTTTTATAGACCAGTATAAAATTGAGAAGTTTACAAAAATTCAAAAAGAAACTTCTCCAGAAATTAGGGAGCAGCTTGAGAAGAAATACAATAGGAAGATTAATAAAAGTACAACAGTTGCCATCCTCAGTGATCAGTCCGAGTTTAATCTTACTGTGTTTGAAAATCAACAAGACTCTGCTTTAGCTGTATTTTCCTACGCAAAGGATGAACAGCTGATCAATTTGGATTTCCCGGCTTTATACGATGATATCAGCACTTGGCGTGTTGATGATGGCGGTCAGTTTGACAACGAGGCTTTTCAGATACTAACAGTATTACGTTCTGAGCAAGGAATTAGTTTTATCAGTATCTTTTGGGGTGCTGAGGGTTATGAACTGAACTTTTACCAGCCAAAGAAAAACTTATTTACCTCTACGGCACAGGCCTATGGGTACAGTTCCCCCTTATAAAATAAACCATTTTAAGTTTCCCCAGTACAAAAGGATAGTGCCCGGGGAAACTCAAATACCCGTATTAACTACAGATGCATCCTAGCCATAGGAGCGACGTCCTGTCCTACGAAATCTTTCTTTAAAAATTTGTGATAACCTGCAATAGCAATCATCGCGGCATTGTCGGTGCAGTATTCAAATTTTGGAATAAACACCCTCCAATTGTATTTCTCACCCATTTCAATTAAGCTTTGTCTCAGGCCAGAATTAGCCGAAACGCCGCCTGCGATGGCAATATCCTTTACCCCTGTCTCCTTTGCCGCTTTCTTTAGTTTATTCAACAGGATGGATACAATACGCGATTGTACACTAGCACATAAGTCGGCCATATTGTGGGTCAGAAAATCCGGGTTCTGTTTCAATTGATCTTGAACCAAATATAATATCGCGGTTTTCAATCCTGAAAAGCTGAAATTTAAACCAGGGATCTGGGGTTCAGGAAGCCGATAAGCTGCCGGATTACCTTCTTTTGCAAATTTATCAATAAGCGGTCCACCAGGATAAGGAAGATTCAGGATTTTAGCTGTTTTATCAAAAGCCTCCCCTGCAGCGTCATCCAATGTTTCTCCCAAAAGTTCCATTTCAAAATAATCCTTTACCAACACAATTTGCGTATGACCACCAGAAACAGTAAGACATAAAAACGGAAAACTAGGCTTCGGATCCTCAATAAAATGAGCCAGAATATGCGCCTGCATATGGTTTATATCAATTAAAGGGATATTCTGTGCGAGTGCAAATGATTTGGCAAAAGATGTTCCCACCAAAAGTGCACCTAATAATCCAGGTCCCCGCGTAAAACTCACTGCATCTATTTGATTTTTGCTTACTTTTGCTTGGCGAATGGCTTCTTCCACCGTTGGAATAATATTTTGTTGATGAGCACGTGAAGCGAGCTCGGGAATCACTCCACCATATTTTGCGTGGATTGCCTGAGTTGCAATAACATTTGAACGTATTTCACCGTTAATACAGATAGAAGCGGAGGTTTCATCACAAGAGGATTCAATCCCTAAAATAATAGCCATAGCTTGAGGTAATAAATTTTAATACAAAAGTATCAAAAAAATAATTAAAATAGTGTCAATAGTCCTTGGTAGTATATTCATTATACTGCTTGCATTGGCGTTATCCCTACAGTTGAAACCGGTACAAAATTATGTTGCCCAAAAAGCTGTCGACTATTTATCCAACGAACTAAACACCAAAATAAGCCTCAAAAGTATCTATTTCAAACCTTTTAAATCTATTGTAGTAGAAGATTTTCAACTCTATAGTCCACAGGGAAAAGAAATATTAAAATCAGGAAGGTTAGAAGCCAACGTCAACCTTTCTCAGTTCATTGAACTGAACAAGATTGTGATCAACAAACTAACCATTGAGGGTACCCAAGCTACTTTTGAGCAATTTCAGGACAGCTCAAACATCTCATTTTTAATTCGTTATTTCAACCCACCTAAGAAAAAGAAAAAGAAAAGTTCAAAAAAAATCATCTTCGATTTAAAGGAACTTGTTATTAAGAACAATGCGTTTAACTATGTTAACCATAGACGTAAACATTACAATAAAGTCGTCGATTTTGGAGATTTAGGGATTTCCAAACTTAACGCCCATTTTGATAAGATAAAAATCGATTCTAATCAAATTTCAGCGAACATCAAGACATTCAATCTTCGCGAAAAGAAGGGTTTAGAGATCAAGGGCCTTCTTGCCCAAACGAAGGTAAGCAATACAAGTATCGAGCTCAGTGAGCTTATGCTAGCCACCAACCGTTCTACATTCAAAAATTACATCAAACTTAGCTACAACAACTTTGACGATTTTTCGGACTTCATCAATAAAGTTCATGTAAAACTTCTTGCACGGGACTCCCGTATTCACTCCGAGGATATTGCTTTCTTTTCCTCGCCTATGCACCAAGTCAAATTTGACGTCAATATCAAGCGGGCAAATCTAGAAGGAACTGTATCTTCCATCAACGCATCACAGGTCGATTTAACAATTGGAAAAAAAACTAGTTTAGCAGGCGACCTCCAGATTATCGGTCTACCAGATATCGACAAAACTAAATTTATTGTTCCCAGCATAGCAATTTCTTCTGAGCACAAAGACTTAAATGCAGTTATTACAGATCTCGGAAATCTAAAAAATTTCAAACTCCCTGAAATTGTCCAGATCTTCGACAAATTTTCATTCAAAGGCAGCCTAAATGGATTATACAATAAATTTAAGACAAAGGGAGTTTTCACGACTGCGATCGGTAATGTTGAGGCTGATGCCTTACTGGATATCCAGAAGGAAATAAAATATGCGGGCAATTTTCAATCTAAAAAATTCGATGTAGGTACGATAACAAAATTAAAAGATCTGGGAGCAACAGGCTTCAATTTACAGGTTGACGGAACAGGTACCGATCCTAAGAAAATGAGCCTAAAGATAAAAGGAGATCTTAGTAATTTCAATTACAAGAATTACAGTTATCAACGTATACAAATTGAAGGAAATACAGAGAAACAGTTAATTCTTGCTTCAGGGCAAATATATGATCCAAATTTAAAACTACAGTTTACCACAGATATCGATTGGTCTGTCAAACCCAACTATCACCTGGATGCTGATATCCAACGAGCCAATCTAAAAAAACTCAACTTCTTTCAAGGGGATTCCATCAACATTATTAACACGAAATTCCACACCAGTTTAATTGGGGACAACATCAATAATATTACCGGCGAATTTAAATCAGACAGTGTCAATTTCACTTCCTCTAAGGGCCAATTCGTCATCCGCAACATCAATTTCCTTGCCGAAGGAGATGAAAATGCACGCTCCCTAACCTTGCAGTCGGCTATCGGACACATTGATCTCAAAGGAAGAATAGACCTCAATACAATTGTTCCTTATTTTAAAGCTTTAGCCATGCGCTACGCTCCGGCAATCGGGTTTGAAAACAACATTTTTAATCGCCAGGACTTTGACCTGAATATTAATATAACTTCTTTTAAGCCGATCGCAACATTCTTTCGAAAGGACATTGCGTTAGACAGCGGTGCAACGCTCAATGCAAAATTTGAAAGTGAAAAACAAACGGCCAGTTTTAATTTTTACGCACCCGAATTCAAGTACAATGGCATTCGGCTAACTCACCTGATTGTCGATCAAAATGCCAACTTGAAGAATATGGAATTGCAGACCTCCATCGATCGCATAAATTTTACCGACAGTACCTATATTAAAAACGTCAATATTTCAAACACCTTGGCAAACGATAGTTTACAATTCAACATCAAAATGTCGGAACTTGAAGCAAGCAATAGTCTGGATCTTAATGGCGTCATACGCTTTGCCCATGCCAAACCTGCCTATATCAATTTCTATCCATCGAATATCTTAATCAATAGAGAGCGATGGCTTGTCAATAATGATGCACAATTGAAAATATCGAAAGGAAAATGGTACTTTGAAAAACTAACACTGAGTCACGACGAACAAAAAGTTCATATCGATGGCATCCTGTCCAACGAAGTCAGTGATCAGATCAATCTCAAATTTCAGGACTTTAATCTTACATCCCTAAATGGGATCACCAAACCCCATGGCATCAATCTCTCCGGAAATTTAAATGGAAATATTGAAGTTAATTCCGTATTCAAAGCACCCTTTATTGTCGCCAATATAAAAACATCTCCTATCCTGTATAACAATATTCCGATCGGCTCATTAGCACTGAATGCCAACTACGATCCCGAAAATCAATTGGTTAAACTAGACAGCAAGATAGAGGAAGGAAATAAATTAATTCAGTTACAAGGTTCCTATAACCACCTAAGCGAAAACAATAAGCTTAATCTGAAAGCTAAACTGGAAAATACAGATGTATTTGTTTTTCAGCCATTTTTACGAAGCTTAGTATCCAATATGCAGGGCAAGGTCACTGCAGATCTTGCTATTGAAGGAGACATCCTGAATCCCAAAATTACGGGTTCTGGAAAATTGGATAACGCTTCGATGGTCATCAATTACCTAAAAACGCCATACCGCCTTTCCGACGAAATTGCGGTTACCAATAACCGAATTTTTCTCACAGGGCTAAAAGTATACGATCCCAAAAACAATGTAGCAACCATTGATGGCGTTGTAGATCTCAACAAATTGAGTGATCCCGATATCGATGTAACTGCCGAAACCAAGAATTTCATGGTATTAAATACCACAATAAAGGACAATAATGTATATTATGGCACTGCTTACGCTTCAGGCACCTTTCAGTTTAAAGGACTAACTTCGGCCATGAACATCAATATCCGTGCTAAATCCGAAGAAAATACGATTATCAATATTCCCTTCAATAGTGCCAGTACAATCTCAGATACCGACTTTATCTACTTTATTGAGAAAGACTCGACCAAAACGAAGAAAAACACTAAAAAACGAGATTTCAACGGTCTGACGATGAATATGGACCTCTTGATCAACCCGAATGCAGAAATAAATCTATTCTCCAGTATGGGCGAATTATCAGGAAGGGGAAATAGCAATCTCAACATGCGGATATCTTCATTGGGGGATTTTGAAATGTTTGGGGATTTTATCATAAACAGTGGAAAATTCAATTTCACTGCCCAAGACTATATCAACAAGATTTTTGATCTCAAAGAGGGCGGAACAGTGCGATGGGCAGGAAACCCAACCGAAGCGAATATCAATATCAATGCCATCTATCAACAAAGAACAAGCTTAGCGCCTTTGTATAATGCAGCAGGCCGGGAAGAAAATCCCGAGCGTGTATTGGCACAGGCCGACATGATCCTAAAAGGGCAGTTAAGTCAGCCGGAAATCACGTTTGATATCAACTTTCCACAAAACCCCGGGGTTAAGGATGAACTGCAAGGATACTTTTCAGATGCCAACAATGTCAATCAACAAGCGCTTAGCCTAATCGTGAGACGAAGTTTTACACCTGGTACACAGACAGACTTCGGTAAAGAAGTAAATAACACCTTGCTATCCGCAGGCACAGAAATAGCATTCAACCAAATCAACAACATCATAGCCCAATCGCTAAACATCAATTTCTTTGATATTAATATCAAATCTTTAAATGATGCATCTGCCTCACTGCGTCTATTCAACGACAGGCTTGTTTTGACAGGAGGTATCTCCGACCGTAGAAGTCAGGCTCTAACGGATTTGAATGTATTTTCAGATCGGGTCTCAACCGATGCCGAGGCTATGTTTTATTTAAGAAAAGACGGACGTTTGGTCCTACGTGCTTCCAATCGCCTAAATACACGTAACTTTCTTCTTAGCCCCAATGACGGCGAATATATTAGTGCTTTCGGATTACTCTATCGGCAGGAATTCAACACCTTCTCGGAGTTCTTGAAAAGGCTATTCCCTTTTGGCAAGAAGACGACTACGACAACTCCTGCTGAAACAAAGAAAAGCAAAGTCAATTAACGTTTTCGTTTAGACCCTTGGCTATTTCAACAGGTCTTTTTTCAATTCTGGCTGAGCTCGTTCAACTCAAGTGGACCATTCCAACTCAAGCAGACCTCTTTCAATTCTGGCAGCCCAACTCCTATTCCAACCGCATTGTCCCTATTCTGGGAGTCCGTCTCGATTCCACCAGCAGAGCTTTTTTTCAGCTCCATATAACGGCCGACACAGGCGATCTTTGGATGATATGAACAACAAAAAAAAGAATAGTGTAAAAGCTGCGACCACACTGCGCTGAAAATAAAAAAGTCCCTCCAAATAGATTGGAGGGACTTTCTTTTTATTTTAAAAATCGCTTATGCTAATTTCTCGAATTCTTTGAATTCAATATCACTAGCATTCAATTTCACTAAACCTTTCAAGTGATCAAATACTTTTAAAGCTTTAGCTTCTTCGAACAAACGATTACCTTGTTCTCTGTCTTGCAACAATTGAATTGCAAATTGGTTCAACTGCTCATCAGAAGGTTCTTCGTTGATGTTGTACATCTTAATTTGCGCGTAGATACGTTCTTTTGCTAAATTGATAACTTCATCATATTTAACTTCAAGACCATTTTCAGTAACAACGCGATTTTCGATGATTGTCCATTTCAAGTTATTCAAGAAATCAGCAAAACCTTCGTTCAATTCTTCTTCAGAAATGCTTGGGTTAGTTGCTTTCAACCATCTTTTCAAGAATTCTTCAGGGAAAGATACATCAACCTTCTCCATACCAAAAGTATACATATCATTACGTAATCTTTGATCTGAATTTTGTTTGAATAAATTCTCAACTTCTTCTTTCACTTTTTCTGTGAATTGAGCTTCTTCTGTTACTTCACCTTCCGCGAATAATTTATCGAAAAATTCTTGGTTAAGATCAGCTTCTTCTAAGCGGTTGATATTCTTAACAGTCAATTCAAATTTAGTGACGTCTAAAGCAGTTGCTTCTTCCTCAGTGATACCTAAGATACGTGCTAAATCTTCAGTTTTGAACGCTTTTTTAACATCAATCTTAACAACATCGTCTTTTTTAAGACCAACTAATGATTTTTTGATCTTAGCATCTTCTACGATATCTGTGCGGATAGAAGTTGTTTTTTCTAGACCTTCCTCTTTATCTTGTTTCAATGTTGCATACAATACATCACCTTCTTCAGATACTTCTGGATTAGTCATTTTTCCATAGCTACGACGCAAGTTCTTGATACGATCTGCCAATGTCTCTTCATCAGCTTTGATTTCGTACGAAGTAAATTCAGTCTCAGCAGTAAAAGGTAATTCAAAAGCAGGAGCAAGACCAATTTCATATTTGAAGTTGAAATTGTCTTTATAATCCCAGCTGTATTGTGCATCATCTTCCAAAGGAAGTGGTTGACCTAAAACTTCTAATTTATTTTCAGCAATATAATTGGTGATTTTCTCATTCACTAATTTATTGATCTCATCAAATAAAATAGATTTACCATAAGTACGTCTGATATGTCCCACTGGAACTTGACCTGGACGGAACCCTGGTAATTTTGCTTTTTTAGCTTGCGCTTTAATCTCTTTGTCGACTTGAGGATTATAATCTTCAGGTGCTAATGCGACGTTGACTACCGCATTGATTGCATCTACATTCTCGTGTGAAATATTCATACTCTTTTTAGCTATATCGCATTCATAAAAAAATCCTCCCGAGGTTTTAAGTTCGGGAGGACATCAAGTGCGGAAGAAGGGACTCGAACCCCCACGCCTTGCGGCGCCAGATCCTAAGTCTGGTGCGGCTACCAATTACGCCACTTCCGCATTAGGATTTCTTTTGATGCCACAAAGATAGAAACCAAACCTATATCCTGCAAGTATTTTCTACTCTTTTTTTTATTTTTTTTCAATATTCTCCCAACCCCTTGCATAATTCATTATTATTCATTTACTTTGAATATCAAAGTACTTTTATGGAACAGAAAGATTTATTTAGAGAACTTGGGCAGATCAGATCATTAATGGAAAAATCGTCCAAATTTGTTTCAATAAGCGGATTATCAGGTGTACTCATGGGCTGTTATGCTTTGGTCGGAACGCTATTGGGATACTATATTATACATCAACCCGAAAGTACCGCTCTACTATTGGGCAAAAATCTGAATGAGCCCCTACTGTTTTTAATGATTGCGCTGATCGTCCTGTTATCATCCCTAGTGACCGGCTGGCTAATGGCACGTAAAAAGGCGAGAAAAAATAAGCAGTCGATTTGGAACATTACAAGCAAATCTCTTTTATTTGCAGTTTCAATCCCTTTACTAACAGGTGGCATGATATCCTTGTTGTTTTTTGTCCAAGGCTACTACCAGCTGATTGCTGCTATGCTGCTGATCTTTTATGGACTGGCACTGACTGCGGGTAGTATCTATACCTTTGCCGAAGCAAAAGGCTTGGGTATACTGGAAATCTGTCTGGGTTTGATTGGTATATGTTTCCCGGACAACGGATTACTATTGTGGGGATTGGGATTTGGTGTGCTACACATCATCTATGGTTTTATCGTTTACAAAAAGTACGAATCGTGAAATTAGATCTTTCCTTATATGACAAAATATTTGAAAACAGAGTTCGCCTCCAAATTATGAGTGTTCTCGCTGCCAATGAAGAATATGATTTTAATTCATTGAAAGAATTGTTGGATGTAACCGATGGTAACCTTGCTTCCAACCTAAAAACATTGGAAAAAGAGGAATACATTATTGTCGAAAAAAGCTTTGTTGACCGGAAGCCGAACACCAGATACAAAAGAACGACAAAAGGACTTAAAGCCTTTGAAAACCATCTTATTGCACTTGAAAATTTAATAAAACAACAATACAAATAATTTTTTTATCTATTTACTTTGAAAACCAAAGTACTTTTAAAACATAATTAAATGAAAGGAATTAGACTGAAACTGATGCTGCACCTCTACAATTGGTCCTCCAAAGTGTATGCAAACATCTTTAAATGGAACAAAAAAGCCTGGGGAATCTCTAAAGCAGATTTCATGACCTACCCCATTGGAAGCATCGGCCATAATTTGGGGCTCTTTTATGAAAGTAAAGGTTTCGATGTCATGCCCAAACTGGAAAATCACGATGTCTTTCATATCCTGACTGAAACCGGAACAGAGATACAAGATGAAATTGCCATGCAATTCCTTTTGCTTGGTAATGGAAAGATAAGCCTGTATCTCATGGCAATGATTTTTATTGGCGGCACCTTATTTCCTGAATACTTCGGTTATTACAAAAAACATTTTCAAAAGGGGCGATCGCTCCAAAGTTTTCATCATTTAGAATTTAAAGAAATCCTTCACTGGCAATTAACGGAGCTTCAAATTGCCTTATACAGCAAAAACATTCAGCTAAACTTAAACCGCTAAAACCATGAACTACAACAATTTACCTCCGACAGAGCAATCCTCATTTTTTGAGAAAATCAGTAATTCTACTGTCCTAAAGCTATTTGTCATTTTCTTTCTTTCCCTCATACTACTTATTCCGCTAGCCTTAATCAGCGATTTGATTGAAGAGCGGAAAAACCGCGAACAGGAAGTATCCGATGGAATTACATTAAATTGGGGAAAGGATCAGGTTATTTCAAGCCCTGTTCTCGCCATCCCCTATCGCGAGACTATCCCACTGTCTACCGAAAAAGCCGAAAAATCTAACCTTAGAGAAGAGCTGAAATGGATATTTGTCTTACCCAAAACTTCCAATATCACAACAGATGTAACACCACAACATCTCTCTAGAGGTATTTATAATGCGGTAGTTTACAACAGCAACATAACATTAGAAGGTTCTTTTGACAAAATATCCCTAGAAAAACTCGAGATCCCTCATGAGCAAATTGACTGGAAAGGCAGCAAGCTTATTTTCGGTATCCAGGATTTTAAAGGCTTAGGCAAGCGCCCATCCTTGAATTGGGATGGAAACGAGTTAACTTTCGATCCAGACTTTAATAATCTCAAATTATTTACTCAAAATTTAGTCTGTCCGGTATCTTTGGATCCGCAGAAAACGGACAATCGTTTCAAGATAAAACTAAATCTAAAAGGATCCAAATCATTGAATTTCCTCCCTCTTAGTGATCAGACAAACATCCAGGCAAAGGGCAACTGGGCTAATCCAAGTTTCACTGGTGCATTTTTACCGAGCAAACGTAATACCGAAACATCAAATTTTTCGGCTTCATGGGAAATCCCTTCGTTCAATAGAAAGCTGCCACAACAATGGACTGGCGATGCACGTCCAATCTATCAGTTCGATAACAAGCTCGCAAATGGAAATGAGGACAATGAACAAAAGGCAGCACAAACCGCCACCAATACAGTTGCCTCTGCAAATAACCTATTGGATAATACGGACATGATTACAATTAACTTCTTACCAGATATCAATAACTATCAAAAAACAACACGAGTTGCCAAATATGGTATTTTAGTCATCATTCTGACCTTTACTTCGCTCCTATTCACCGAGGTGATCAAGAAAAAAAGGATCCATATCATCCAATATATCCTGATTGGAGCAGCGATGGTTCTTTTTTACACATTGTTACTCGCGCTATCCGAGCATATTGGATTTAATCTAGCTTACTTAACCGCTTCCGTGGCTACAGTTATGCTGATTGGCAGTTTCATTAAATCAATTACCAAAGATCAGAAATCGGCGCTGTTGCTGAGTTCAATTTTGGCTTTATTTTATCTCTTCATCTATATCCTTATGCAACTTCGGGATTATTCCCTTATCGCTGGAACAATTGGCATCTTTATCATTTTGGCGATTTTGATGCGCGTTTCAACAAAAATAAACTGGTATCAATTTGACAATAGCCATGTGGATCAATAGACAACATCTGCGACTTTACTGGGTCTTGATTCAAATATTACTTAAAAAATAAGGGATTTGCAATTCTCATAAGCCATTTCTAACTAAAAGAGATGGCTATTTTTTTACTTGACTTAGCATTTATGACCAAATTCTGTAACTTGCGAAGAAATTTTTCAGCGGCATAGATATGTTTAAACAGATGAAAAAACTTACAATACTTACATTAGCGATTATGGCGTGTAACCTCAGCAATGCGCAAGAAAGCAAAGGTGGAAAAAGCAATTTTAAATTAGTGTCGGAATCGCCACAACCGATCAACCCAAGTACACTCTGGGATCTTGGTCGTGTTTCGGCCGAAGGACTTTCTGCAGATGGCAAAACATTGGTATATGGTGTTTCCAATTATAATTTGGAAAGCAATTCAAGTGAAAAAAATCTATATACGATTTCACTGACCAATGGCACCAACCATCAGTTCACCGATCAAAAAGGCGGTGAAACAGTCGTTCAGATCGCACCAAATGGCGACGTAATTTATTTACTAAAAGGGCAGTTATGGAAGAAGAACCTATCTAAGGGTGAAGCACTTCAATTGACAAATGGTGATATCGCCTTAGAAAATGTCAAATTTTCTCCTGATGGAAAACAAATACTCTTCAGTCAGTCCGTTCTTGTAAAAAAATACCACAGCACAGATAAATATCCCGAATTGCCAAAGTCAGACGCTTATATCTATGACAACTTAGATTATAGGCACTGGGATACCTTCAATGATGGTAAGTTCAGTCATCCTTTTGTGGCGAGTTTTATTGATGGTAAAGTTGGTGAGCCGGTAGACCTATTGAAGGACCAAGCCTTTTATAGCCCTCAGGCACCATTTGGTGGCGCCGAAGATCTTGCCTGGTCTCCAGATAGCAAAGCAGTGCTGTATGTCTGTAAAAAGAAATTCGGAACAGACTATGCCGTCAGTACCAATACCGATATTTATCGCTATGATATCGCCAGCGGAACGACTTCCAACCTGACAGAAGGTATGAATGGGTATGACACAGCCCCAACCTATTCTCCCGATGGGAAAAGCCTAACTTGGCTCAGCATGAAAACCGATGGTTATGAATCGGACAAAAATGACATCATGCTATTTGACAAAAACAGCTCAATTCGTTTAAATCTAACAGCACATTGGGATGGTACGGTCAATAGTTTTATCTGGAGCAGTGACAATCGAAAAATCTATTTTACAGCTGCTACGAAAGGTACCGTTCAATTATTTGAACTTGAAGTACCGACCAATATCAAAGCTAAAAGTTTACCAAAAATACGTCAAATTTCGGAAGGTGATTTTGACATCACCGGGATTGTAGGTCAAGTAGCAGACAAATTAATCGTTAGCTCGACAAAGTTTACCCGTGCAACAGAAATCTTTAGCTTTGATCTAAAAACCAAATCTTTAACTCCGGTCACCAAAGTTAATGATGCAAAATACGCAAGCATCAGCGAAAACAAAATTGAGAAGCGTATTACAAAGGCATCCGATGGAGCAGATCTTTTTTCATGGGTAATCTATCCGCCAAACTTTGACCCTGCAAAAAAATATCCAACGATACTTTACTGTGAAGGCGGCCCTCAATCCGCACTGACGCAATTTTATTCGTTCCGTTGGAATTTACAATTGATTGCATCACAAGGTTATATTGTCATCGCTCCAAACCGTAGGGGTATGCCTGGCTGGGGGGTAAAATGGAATGAAGCTATTTCCCAAGACTGGGGTGGTCAGCCAATCCGGGATTACTTGGCCGCCATAGACGATATCTCCAAAGAGTCTTATGTAGATACAACACGCCGCGCGGCGATTGGAGCTAGTTATGGTGGATACTCTGTTTATCAACTAGCTGGAGTGCATCAAAACCGTTTCAAAACGTTCATTGCGCACAATGGTTTATTCGACATGAGAAGCTGGTATGGCACCACAGAAGAACTCTTTTTCGCCAACCACGAACTGGGCGGAGCGTACTGGGATAGCAAAAATGAGAAATCCTATACCGCATTCAACCCGATTGAAAAAGCAAATAATTGGCACACACCAATTTTGATTTTTCAGGGTGGAAGAGATTATCGCGTCCCAATCGGACAAGGACTGGCTGCATTCCAATTGGCTCAGCTCAAAAAAATTAAGAGCCGTCTGGTCTACCTACCGGATGAAAATCACTGGGTACTGTCCGGACAAAACGCACAGGTTTGGCAAAGAGAATTCTTTACCTGGCTTAAAGAAACCTTATAGAAAGTACGGTGAAATCGGATCGGAAGATCACCTACTTTCGCGACTAATAAAGTCGCTCGTAAAGTGCTGAATTTAGCAGAATAGAAACGCCACTCGATGAGTGGCGTTTCTATTTCACCTTATATGACCGTATCATGCTCCTATTAACCAACGATTAATATCAAGTTATAGTTTTACGGGGGTTTTACAGGGGGTTAACAGGGGTATAACAGGGGGTCAACAGGGGTATACCGCTATTAACCCGGTGTTAATACCCTGTAAAAAGGCAGTTAAAACGGTGCTAATTTAGAACATCGTATAAGCTCGGTTACAGGAAAGTACTGTTCGGTAAAACATAAACCAAGGGAGCAAATTTAGGGTATAGGACCGTCGACAAATTCCAACGTCCAAAGGCAATCCTATGAAAAGAAAAAAGCCTGCTATATGCAGGCCTTTTATGTATATTATCCGATTTGATTGCTGAAATCTACTTTTCACCTTTTTTTCCAAAGATGGAAAGTTTGATATATTTCCCAGGTTTCTCTTTAACGTCCTTCATCAAATTATCCATTTCCTTTGAAGCATTATTAAGATTATTGTATAAAGCTTCGTCATTGAGCAATAAACCGATAGATCCCTTACCACTATTAATTTTTCCAGTGATCTCCTGAAAATCATTGACTGCAGCATTTACTTTGTTCATGGTGTGTTCAAAATCCAATCGGGCGGCCTTATCGGTAATATTATTCAGATTAGACATAATCGCATTGATTTTCTCACCATTTTGTGAAAAATTGGAAGTGATAGATTCCAGATTAGCCATGATTCTATTCAGTCTTCCCTTTTCATCCCCCACTAGACCTTCGACATCTTTGGTGATGCCTTCCACATTTTTTAAAGAAGTGGAAATACTATGAATGCTTCTTTTAAAGTCGTCCTGAAACTGTTTGTCTAAGACAGTATTGACGACCGATAGCGTTGAATCCAGTTTAATGGTAATTGTTTCGATCCGTTTTTGAATGGGTTCAACCTTATCCATTATATTCGGTTGAACACCTGAAGTTAAAAAATCGCCATCCTTTGCCAATTCCTTACTGTTGCCCATTTCGAAAACAATAGCCTTACTTCCCAACAAATCTGTGCTTGAAATTCTCGCTACTGTATTTTTTGGTATATCGTAATGAGAATGGATCTTAAACTCCGTTTTGATCTTCCCATCTGCCTGTAAAATCATTTTTGAAACACGCCCAATCTGATAGCCATTGACCAGGACAGGCTTGGAGGGAGTTAGGCCATCTACAGTCGTATAGGTCGTGTAAAAAGTATTATCGCTGCTAAAAACATCATTTCCTTTTAGAAAGCTATATCCAATAAATAATAAAACTATTGCAACTGTTGCTAATATGCCGACTTTTGTCTCGTTTGAAATTTTCACAAATAACCTATTTAGTAATGATCATTAATTTAAGTTTAAAACAGCATAAAAGCAAATCTGTTTAGCGTTCTACAGAATTTTTATAAATTTTCAGAGCCGAAACCAAATTATCAACAACCTCCTGTTGCCCTTCATCAGACAGGAGATAGCTCTCTTCTTCTCTATTACTAATAAAGCCAATTTCCGTCAATACAGCTGGCATACCTGCTTCTGCTAGCACAGCTAACCCTTTCTCCCAAAATCCTCTACTATATCGGCCCGCTTTCACATACTCACCTTCGATCATCTGTGCCAGGCGAATACTTTTTTCACGGAATCGGTTTTTCATCAAGGAAAAGATGATCGCACTTTCAGGGTCTTTTGGATCAAATCCCTGATAATTTTCTTTATAGTTTGATTCCAGTAACAAGGAAGCATTTTCGCGAACGGCAGCATCTTGCTGTCCCAAACGATGCGAACCAGAGACCAAAGTTTCGGTACCATGTGCACTAGCACCACTGGAATTGCAGTGTATTGAAATAAATAAATCGGCTTTATTGGCATTCGCCAAACGAATACGTTTGTAAAGCTCAACAAATTCGTCGGTCGTTCTTGTGTAGATGATCTTGATACCTGGAATATCCTTCTGAATCTGCTTTCCTAATTTCAAAGCAACTTCAAGGGCTACATTTTTCTCCAACGATCGCCGTCCGGCCGCCCCTGTATCTTTTCCACCATGGCCAGCATCAATTACAATCGTTCTTATTTGGTAGTCCGGAGGCTCTACCTGCCCATTGTTTAATTTGAAAGAATTCAATAAAAAAAATCCCAAAGTAGCAAACACAACGCTACACCATTTTCTAATTCTTAAATCTGATTTCATTGAATAATTATTTGCTCTACTATAAACGAATCAAAATGAGTCTATATTATTTCTTTAATAGATAACGATATTTAACATATTTTCTATTGCTTTTTTGACTAATTTTGTCTCTCGAAGTTTAACATTATTTCACAAAAATAACATTTGTCTTTAATTTTGAAGTCGTTAATCAACATTTTAACACTATTTATCATTCTTGCAATGGGCAATTCTAGCTTTGCTCAAAGTAATATTCCTTTAAAACAGAACGGACTTCAAGATAAAGATCCTATTTCGGCGACCAATAAATCGCAAGACACGAGTAAATCCAAAACTGCAGATACGACCAAATCTGTAAGCGATACGACCAAGAAAAAAGGAAGTGGTTTGCAGGCTGAAGTGAGTATTATTGCGGTTGACTCGCAGAAATCTGAAGTTGCCAAGAATATAAGTCACCTTTATCGCGGAGCAAAGGTAAAATATCAAGATTTTGAACTTTCTGCCGATTATATCCGTCTTGACCGAAACAAGAAAAAGATTTTTGCTTCTGGGATCTATGACAAAAGTGGTAAATATGTAGGGCGTCCTATCGTCATCATGGGAAATGGTGAATCACCGAAAACGGTAGACTCACTCTATTACGATTACGAAAAACAAGAGGGAAACACCTACGGTATTATGACCGAAGTTGATGGTGGATTTATCCAGGCCAATATTGTGCGAAAGAATATCTACGACGAAATGTCGATATACAAGGGATTATATAGTACCTGTAATCTACCCTATCCGCATACCCATTTTGGCATTCATATCACCAAAGGAATTGTCACTAAAAATCAGATTATTTCCGGTCCGGCTTATCTTGTGGTAATGGGTGTCCCCATGCCGGTGGCATTTCCATTTGCGTTTTTCCCAAAACCAGATAAAAGAGCATCTGGATTTCTCTTCCCATCTTTTGGGGAAGATTATACCAGAGGATTCTCGATGCGGGATATCGGTTGGTATTTGGCCTTCAACGATTATTGGGACAGTGAGATTAGAGGTTCCTTGTATTCTAAAGGTTCATGGGAAGCGTCCATCAATACGCGCTATACCGTCAACTATAAATTTAACGGTGGTTTTAATATCCGTTATGCCAATACCAAAACGGGTATTGAAGGAACATCTAATTATGGCTCCAATAAGGATTTTAATGTCACTTGGAACCATACCCAACGCCAGGAAGCCAATCCAGGAACATCTTTCTCTGCAAGTGTTAACTTTGGTACAAGTTCTTTCTTTCAAAATACCGGAACGGGAAGTACACAAAACACCTATGAAAACCTTGCACGTAACCGGATGGGCTCGTCCATCAGTTATGGAAAAGTATTTGCCGATGGCAAGGTAAACCTCACGGCCAGCTTAACGCATAATCAGGATATGGCTACGCGCAGTATACAGATGAGTTTACCAAATATCAGCTTAAACGTATCCTCTTTCAATCCATTTGACAGTAAAGACCGTGTCGGTGAACAAAAATGGTATCAACGCATCAATGTCGGTTATAGTTTCCAAGCACAAAACTCGGTAAGCACCATTGATACATTGTTATTTAAACCAGGGGGGTTCAAGAAATTCCAAAATGGTTTCCAACATAATATTCCAATCAGTTTATCACTCAATGCTTTTAAATATTTTCAGTTCAACACCAGTGTAAACTATACCGAGCGTTGGTATTTACAAAGTACACGACAAAGCATCGACAATACTGCCGCAGGTTATAAACAACGTATCGATACCGTTCAGGGATTCAATCGTGCATACGATTACTCTGTTTCGACCGGACTTTCGACCAAGGTTTATGGTAATTATTTCCCTAAAATAGGTAACCTTAAGCAGATCAGACACGTCGTTACACCGTCGATCAACCTGAACTATAGACCCGATTTTTCGGATCCAAGATATGGTTTCTATCAGCATTATAACGATCAATATGGGAACAGAAATGTATACTCAATCTTTAGTCAGGGTGTCTACGGATCTCCTTCTGCAGGAAAATCTGCAGGGATAGGCTTTTCCATTGACAATAACATCGAAGCAAAAGTCAAAAGTAAATCCGATACCACGGATGGAGGCATGAAGAAAATCCCTATTCTTCAAGGTTTGACGTTCAGCGGAAATTACAACTTTGTTGCCGACTCGCTAAAGTTGTCCCCAATTACTTTCTCTGGCCGTACAGCTTTTTTCGACCAAAAGATGAATGTAAACTTCAACGGTACATTTGATCCCTATTCGGTCAATGAAAATGGTGTCCGCGTCAATCGCTATGCCATTAAAGACGGTAGCCTTGCTCGCCTGACAAACTTTGGTCTTTCCTTTGACTATAGTCTGAATCCTAAGGCTGCAAAATCCCGTAATAACAATATCGATTCTTTAAGAAAAGAAATGTCTGGAGCAGGTATGACTCCTGAGCAAGCACAGGCCTTGGCTCGAATTAGCTCAGATCCAAACGCATTTGTGGACTTTAATATCCCATGGAACCTTGCGGCATCGTTCAGTTTCAATATGGCAAAATCGTTCAACTCCAGTACGCGGAGAATGGAAAGTCAAATCACAAGTACCTTAAATTTACATGGTGATTTCAGTGTTACACCCAAATGGAAGGTAACCTTTCAATCGGGATACGATTTCAAACAGAAGGAAGTGGTCATGACCTCTTTCAATATCTATCGGGATCTACATTGTTGGGATATGTCATTTGGCTGGATGCCTTTTGGGCGGTTCCGAAGCTATAACGTCACCATTCGTGCAAAGGCATCGATCTTACAAGATCTTAAGCTCACAAAAAGAGCCAGTTCAGGAGGCAGTTATTTTTAAAATAACTGCTTTTTTTTTGAAATGCTATACCTGTATTGGTCAGCAGAACCATCAGCTTCTTTTCAAAAAACTTCTTCCATCAAATACATTTTTAACATTTCGTTGAGTCGCAATTTTATGTAAGTTTATATCCTGAATCTTCTGGTATTGAATTTTCATTTTTTAGGCGCTAGCGCATGGACATTTTAACACCAAAAGATTGAGAAAATCCAACACTATCCCCACAGATGCATTTTTCAAAGTAGGGAGGTGATCGCATAATTATTTTAAAGATGAAAGCAGAGATTATTACCATAGGCGATGAGATCCTCATCGGTCAGATCATTGATACCAATTCAGGCTGGATTGCCAAGCAACTGCTCCAATTCGAAGTCGATATCGTTCAAATGACATCGATCCCTGATACCGAAGAGGCTATTTCAACGACATTGAAAGAGGCCTCAGCTCGAGCAGATCTTATTTTAATCACCGGAGGTCTGGGCCCGACGAAAGATGATGTGACAAAAAAAACTGCCGCAGCGTATTTTGGAACCACCTTGATACGGGATGAGCATGTACTTCGGCACGTGACCAACATATTTGAATCGCGCAATCTAAAAATGCTCGACATCAATCTGCAGCAGGCCGATGTTTTGGCAAATTGTGAAGTCCTATTTAACGACTATGGCACTGCACCCGGCATGCTGGTACACCAGAACCAAAAGAAGTTTATTTTTATGCCTGGAGTGCCATTTGAGATGAAATTTCTGATGGAAAAACATGTGCTGCCTTTATTAGCCAAACAGGATCCTGACTTATTTATCTGTCATGAGACAATTTTGGTCGGCGGAATCGGAGAATCCTATTTGGCAGAAGAAATAAAGGATATCGAATCAGAACTTCCTTCAAGCATAAAATTGGCCTATCTACCAACCTTGGCCTTTATCCGATTGAGACTCTCTGGTAAAAGCAGGAATAAATCTGACATTATGCTCCAGGTTGCCCTTTTTAAAACAAAGCTACTCCATCGTTTACAACAATATGTCATTGCAGATTATGATACCAGCATCGAACCTTATTTAATTAAAGAGCTTAGCCGCCGAGGTGCTACATTGACTACCGCAGAAAGCTGTACAGGTGGTAGCCTTGCCGCTTCAATAACCGCAGTAGCAGGAAGCAGCGTTATATTCCTTGGTGGTACTATCCCCTACTCCAACGCTTTAAAACAACAATTGTTGAACGTCAAAGAAGCAACACTGATCCAATATGGCGCAGTAAGTGAGCAGACTGCTATCGAAATGGCTTCCGGTTCAAAAAAGGCATTTTCGTCGGATTATGCTATTGCGACAACTGGGATAGCGGGGCCAGGTGGTGGAACAGTTGAGAAACCAGTTGGCACGATCTGGGTAGCTGTTGCGGGAAAAAAAGAAGTTTTAACCAAGAAGTTTCAGTTTAATAACGAAAGACTGATCAACATCGAACGTACCCGTATGAATGCTTTATTACTTTTGTGGAAGTTGCTGGTAAAAGAAAAAGAACAAGACACACAATAAAGTAAAATAATATTTCAAAGAATACCTTATTTAAGGAATAATATTTTAAATTGTTGAAAGTAAACCACAATTTATTTAACTTCGTTTTTCTATAACGAGATTGCTAAAAAATATGGCTTTATATAAACTCTTGCTCCCAAAAATGGGAGAAAGTGTATCCGAGGCAACAATCACAAAATGGTTAAAACAACCTGGTGACCTGATTGATGAAGATGACACTTTATTGGAAATCGCAACGGACAAAGTTGATTCAGAGGTACCTTCCCCTGTAAAAGGTGTTTTAAAAGAGCATTGCTATACCGTAGACCAGACTGTCCAAGTTGGTGAAGTCGTTGCAATTATAGAAATTGAGGGCGAAAATGAAGAACCTGCGATTCAAGCACAAGAAAATACAGCTCCTTCAGCGACAGCTCCCGAAGAGATCATAGAGTTGAATATCCCTGGTGTAGACCAGCTGCCAAATGTAGCGGCTGAAACTTCGTCTTCTCCCTACGAGAATACCCTTCGTTTCTATTCACCTTTAGTAAAGAATATCGCACGTCACGAAGGATTGTCCCAAGATGAACTTGACCGTATCCAGGGTACTGGAGCAGAGGGAAGAGTGACAAAGGAAGATATTTTAACGTATGTAACACATCGAGATTCATCGGCAAAAACACCAAAGTCTATTCCGGCAGAGCACACGAACACGGCTACAGAATCTCCGAAAATAATCTCCACTGCTCCATCGCATGTTCACACTGTTGCCAATGGCAGTGATGAAATCATTGAAATGGACCGCATGCGAAGGTTGATTGCAGACCATATGGTCAAAAGTGTACAAACCTCTCCCCATGTATGTTCTTTTGTTGAGGCAGATGTAACCAATTTAGTTTTGTGGCGCAATAAAGTTAAAGATGCCTATAAAAAACGCGAGGGAGAAAACATTACGTTCACCCCTTTGTTTATCGAGGCGATTAGCAAGGCGCTCAAAGATTTTCCATTGGTCAATATCTCGATCGACGGTTACAATATCATCAAGAAGAAAAACATCAATATTGGTATGGCGGCAGCATTGCCTAATGGCAATCTCATCGTTCCTGTTATCAAAAATGCAGATCAATTAAGCTTAGTAGGTTTGAGTAAAAGTGTCAACGACCTCGCACAACGGTCACGGGCAAATAAATTAAAACCTGACGACACACAAGATGGCACATTTACATTCACCAATATCGGCGCTTTTGGCAATATTATGGGAACTCCTATCATTAACCAACCGCAAGCTGCAATCTTGGCTGTAGGTACAATTACGAAAAAACCAGCAGTCATAGAAACAGAGTATGGTGATATGATTGGTATTAGACATATGATGTATCTTTCACTTTCTTACGACCACCGTGCAATCGATGGTGCCCTCGGAGGTACCTTCTTAAAACGTGTGGCGGACTACCTGGAAAATTGGGATAGCAATAGAGTAATCTAGCCATCAAAATTGATAAATAAAAAAAGGCTCTTAATAGACATGCCCCAAAAAGTTAGACACTTATTTGGGGCATTTTTATTATTTAAAATATATTTTTTGTTACTTAAACATACTTTGTTCGAATTGTATTTTCTTCTTCTTGATCACCAATTGAAACCGCAGATAAAGTAAAAGCGAAGAGGTTAACAAGCCTAATGTCAGCCCATACCAAATCCCCTTAATACCCCAGTTAAATACCACTCCCATGAGGTAGCCACTTGGTAGCCCTATAATCCAATAAGCAATAAATGTGATTAGGGTTGGAATATTCACATCCCCCATACCACGTAACACCCCCAGACCGACAACTTGCGTACCATCAAACAATTGGAAAAGTCCCGCAATAATCAACAGCTGGGAAGCAATAATCACCACAGCATGATCTGAGGTAAAGATATAAGGTAAATAATTATTCAACAACGCGAACAAAGACGCTGTAATCACCATAAAGATCAACACCAATTGATACGAAGTGATGGCAAATCGTTCGAGGCGAAAAAGGTTTCTATTACCATAACTATTCCCCACCTTGATTGTTGCAGCAGCAGCGATACCACTCGCCATCATATACGTCATCGCGGCCAGCTGGATGGCTACTTGATGAGAAGCTTGCGCTGTAGCACTTATCGTACCGGCTAATAGGGAAGCCCCTGCAAAAGCCCCAATTTCAAATACATATTGCATAGCCACGGGTGCTCCGATGCGCACGATCTTAAGCAATCGTTGCCGATCTACCAATGTCACCTTAAAATATTGAATATATCCTTTAAATTTCTGCGATCGCAATACATAGGTCATCATCACAGACATCATTAACACACGGTCGATCAATGTACTGTATCCGACTCCCTTCACCCCCATAGGGCTAATGCCAAACATCCCTTTGACAAAGATGATCGCCAAAATAATGTTCAGTACATTTCCCCAAATAGTTACATTCATGGCTTGCTTTGTAAAGCCAAGGCCTTCGGCAAATTGTTTAAATGTGCTAAATACCATCAACGGAAGCATCGATAAACTCAGAATAAGTAAATAAGGCTTTGCCTCCTTCACCACAGCCGGATCTTGGTTGAGGTGATCGATAGCCAACATCGAACCAAAGTAAACTAAAGCGAACAACAAGAGTCCTGCGAGAATATTTAACCAAAAGCTATTGGACAACAATATGGCACATTCTTTTTTATTATCACGGCCATTCTCCTGTGCAATCAACGGCGTGATGCCATAAGCAATTCCCAACCCGATGACCATAACAACCATAAAAACAGCATGTACCAACGAAACTGCGGCCAATGGAATGGTTCCTGCAAAATGTCCAACAATCACACTATCTGCGGTATGCACCAGTGTATGTCCCAATTGTGAGATCACCACTGGCCCCGCCAATACCATCGTACTTTTGTAATACGGTTTAAATGTTTTAAATTTTCCCAACATAATCGATTTCCCTAAAAAAATAGCCACAAAAATACGAAGATATTGCTACCCTATCGTCATATTAAAAAATATTTAGCAAAAATATAACAATTTACACCCATCAAATAACCGCACTTTGTTAAGTAATTTTTATGTTTCAAATACCTTAAAATTATCTTAAATTTACTTTTGGGTCTAAGAACTATAGAAATATAAATGTACCTTAGCATCTAGTTAGTAATCAAAAGAAGAGGAAAAAGAGTATGTACAATCCAGTAATAGCATTTCTAAACATCGGAACACAAGAGATGATCTTAATTGTGTTTGCAATCTTGTTACTTTTTGGAGGCAAAAAACTTCCTGAATTGGCGAGAGGTTTAGGAAGAGGAATACGTGAGTTCAAAGATGCATCAGAAGGTATCAAACGTGAAATTTCAGATCAAATCAATAATTTCGAGAAAGACATAGACGTTAAAACAGAAGTAAAAGAAGAAGCTGTTCCTAATGATGTGCGTTTAGCTGAGGAGAAGGCTCAAGTAGCACACGAAGAAGAGGCTAAGCCACAGGAAACCGTAGAAGGTTCAGAAACAGAGCAGCCTAAGAAAAAATATGAATTCACAACACCTGCCGGTGTCGTCGAACATAATCCGCATAAACAACCCGATTACGGCGAAGAGCCATCCCACATCACGTACGGGTATAACGATCATTTTGCAGAAACTAAAAACAACGAGGTAGAAGATAAAAAAGTTCCTGAGCAGGACAATACCAATAAACCTGCTTAATTTTACTACTTTAGTTTATAATTAGATATACTTAGAGCTGTTGAATGGTGATTCAACAGCTCTACTTTTTAAGATTAAACCGACAATGAGCTTATCAACACACGAAATTACTATTGCTAACGAGCTTTCTATTAGCGAAAAACAGGTTCGCACGACTATAGCACTATTAGACGAAGGCGCTACCGTTCCGTTTATCTCACGCTACCGTAAGGAAATGACTGGTAGTTTGGACGAAGTTCAAATCACCAATATCAGAGATCGTTTCCAGCAGCTGCGCGATTTAGATAAACGTAAAGAAGCTGTTCTTAAATCTATCAACGATCAGGGGAAATTGACAGCGGAGCTTGAGCAGCAGCTTTTGAATGCCGAAACCATGGCCAGTCTTGAAGATATCTATTTGCCTTACAAACCTAAGCGTAAAACCCGCGCCAGTGTGGCACGTGAAAAAGGTCTGCAACCTTTAGCGGATCTTATTTTGGCGCAAGAAACGGGCGATTTCCTCGCCCTTGCGGACAGTTTAATAGATGAAGAAAAAGGCGTAAAAAATACAGAGGAGGCACTAGCAGGTGCCCGCGATATCATTGCAGAGGTCATTGCCGAAGATGCGACAGTGAGAGCCAAGTCGAGAGCGATATTCCTCGAAAAAAGTGCATTTGTTTCAAAGGTAGTTCCTGGAAAAGAAGACGCCGCCCTAAAATATAAAGATTATTACGAATGGTCTGAATCTTTGAAAGATGCACCTTCCCATCGTGTGCTTGCGATGCGCCGTGGGGAAAAAGAAGAGCTGCTCTACTTAGATATAGCGATCAATGAAGAAGAAATTCTACCCCGTATCGAATCCATCTATGTTAAGGGTGCCAACGATGCCGCAGCTCAGGTAAAACTCGCCTTGGTCGATAGCTATAAGCGTCTGTTAAAACCTTCCATGGAGACTGAAATTCGTGTATTAACACGCCAAAAAGCCGATGAAGAAGCCATCAAAGTTTTTGCCGACAATGTTCGTCAATTACTTCTAGCCGCTCCACTAGGGCAGAAAAGGCTGCTTGCAATCGACCCAGGATTTCGTACAGGCTGTAAAACGGTTGTTCTGGATGAGCAGGGACAGCTCAAAGAAAATACGGCTATCTTTCCACATACGGGTGCCAATGGACTGGCAGAAGCAAAAAAAACAATTCAGTATTTAGTCTCGAAATACGATATCCAAGCCATCGCAATCGGCAATGGAACAGCGGGTCGAGAAACGGAGGAATTTGTACGGAAACTCGGATTAAATAACGTTACCATCGTTATGGTCAATGAAAGTGGAGCCTCTATTTATTCGGCTTCCGAAACTGCTCGTGAAGAATTTCCAGATCAAGATGTTACGGTACGTGGTGCAGTATCTATTGGTAGACGATTGATGGATCCCTTGGCTGAGCTGGTTAAGATCGATCCAAAATCGATCGGTGTCGGACAATATCAACATGACGTTGATCAAAATAAACTCCAAACTTCTCTGGACGACACCGTTATCAGCTGTGTAAATGCGGTCGGTGTTGAACTGAATACTGCCTCCAAACAAATCTTATCCTATGTTTCGGGTCTAGGTCCATCTTTGGCCCAACAGATCATCAAATACAGAAATGAGAATGGTCCATTTGCATCGAGACGTGAACTGAAAAAAGTTCCTCGCCTTGGTGATAAAGCATTTGAACAAGCCGCAGGATTCCTTCGCATTCGCCATGCGGTAAATCCATTGGATTCCTCTGCAGTACACCCCGAACGTTATGCATTGGTGGAACAAATGGCCAAAGACTTGGGAAAAAAAGTGGAGGACCTATTGACAGATGCTGACCTCAGGAAATCTATTCCCCTAAAAAATTACATTTCGGAGGAAGTAGGACTACCGACATTAAACGATATTCTAAATGAATTAGCAAAACCCGGATTAGATCCAAGGGAAAAATTCGAAGCATTTTCATTCACGGATGGGGTCAACAGCATTGGCGACTTACGGGTTGGCATGAAACTGCCGGGAATCGTGACCAATATTACGAATTTCGGTGCCTTTGTTGATATTGGCGTACATCAAGATGGCCTGGTACACCTAAGCCAATTATCTAATCGCTATATATCAGATCCCCATGAAGTCGTCAAAGTACAGCAACACGTCATGGTAACGGTAACAGAAGTAGACGAAAAACGTAGTCGCATTGCATTGTCAATGAAAACAGATGAGAAGCCTGCGCTACCCAAAAACAAAAAAAATGATTTTAAAAAGCAGGCCGAACCACAAACGGATATGGCCAGCAAGCTAGCTGCATTGGCAAGTAAATTTAAATAGATACATTTAACTCCGAATCAAAAAAGCTGACCGTTCGCTGAACTGCCAAGAAAAGTGTCTAACTTTTTGGAGGCAAGGCATCGCCTGGTCAGCTTTTTTTGATTCGATTAAATCCAATGTTCGTCATTCGTGTCGCTGTTTTATTTTGTATCTTTAGGGGAAACAAGTTTAGACCCGTTATGAAAAATTGTACCCTCCTATTCTTTCTATTTTTTGGAATCTATTTTTCTAAAATCCAGGCACAGCAGCAACTTCACGACGGGGCCTACCTGTATCAGGATGGCATCAATAAACATTTAATGCTCGTTAAAGACCATTATATTTCATTTATAAGTTACGATGACGTCAGAAAACGTTTTCAGCTTACCTGGGGCGGCGCACTTGATAAGCAGCATAATCTGATCACTATCGCTGTCGAGTATAACTCACAGGATTCGGCTGCCATTGGCAAAACAACCCAATTACCTTACCGGATTGAAGCAGACTCCCTTCGCCTCAAAACTGCCAATAGCTACCATCTCTATATCAAGCAGAAAAAAGTTCCACAAGACCTTGACGCACTTTGGCGGATCACAGGTCGCCAGCAAGAAGGCAAAATGCAAGATATTCCCAAAGCAGATCGTAAAACAATCAAAATATTGGTTGATGGATATTTTCAATGGCTAGCGATTAATCCTGCTCAAAAGGGTTTCTATGGTACAGGCGGAGGTGACTATCAGTACAATAATAATCGGTACTCCGAAAAAATACGGTTCTTTTCGAGAGACAATAATAGAGTTGGGCAAGAACTCGCCTTTGATGGTGAAATCCTGAATGGCGCATGGCATCATAAAGGAAAAAGTTCGAAAGGAGACGATATTTATGAAATCTGGAGCAAAGAAATAACAGAATAAAATATGACAATAGAAGAATTTCAATCTCTTGAAGCTCCGCTTCAGCATTGGACAGCGGTACAAAAGTCACTTTGGCATGATCTGAAAGGAAATTGGAAAACCGCGCATGACCTGATCGATCAATTAGACGGAACTGACGCAGCACATGTTCATGCTTATTTACATCGCAAAGAAGGCGATCAGTGGAATGCAGAATATTGGTATCGTCGTGCCAAACAAAACGTATACAAAGGTAATTTGGATGATGAGTGGAAAGACCTCTTCAAATATTACGCTCCATAGCTACAATTAGCCTATTTTCGGACAGCCGCTGTTTTCTTTTATATACACAAAAGGACAATTTGGGTAATAAAGTAGTCAAAAATAGTATAGAAAATTAACTCAGTACTTTTTTAGGCTGTTGAATATCTTTAAAAATATAAAAATATTACCAAATAAGATATAACATCAACCAACTCCGGAGATAATACGTAACAAAAATAACACAAAGAAAAATATTATAAAACTAACAAATAGAATGGCACAGATATTGAACATAGTTTATTATACTTGAGAAAGTATACTTTTCATAAATTTAGGTTAATAATTGGTTAGGTTAAACACTTGAAGTTCCCCACTTCAAGTGTTTTTTTTTAGCAAAAAATCAATCGAAGTAACATCAAATCCACTTCCCCCATCTTTTTTTAATTAGGACACTTTCCTTCATTGAAAGGTATATTAAAAATTTAAAACAATACATTGTATTACTATGTATTTTGTTATATATTTACTTCCATGAACAAAGAATTTATTGACAAATGGATTTCACAGCTAAAAAAAGGAAGTCTTTCTTTTGTTGTATTAGGTATTCTTGCCTATGATCAGGAATACTATGGCTATGATCTTATCCAGGAGGTCAAGAAGAAAACCGCCATTGATATTGCTGAAGGAACTTTATACCCCTTATTGATCCGTTTAAAAAACGAAGGCCTGGTCGAATCGAACTGGGTGCCTCAGGAAACTGGGATTCCAAGAAAATATTACAAAATAACAAAGGAAGGCCAAAGTACTTTCTTAGAGATGAGAACGTACTGGACAAGCTTAAACCAACATTTAACCACTTTGACGCATGCATTATAACCAGATACCCTTTACAAATAGATCCTCAGCTCTGCTATATCAAGACTACATGTCAAAAGCAACGGCTCTTGTAAAAAAATTAGCCTTGGAGCAAAGACAGGATATATTATGTGAAATCAATAGCCACATATTTGAGGCATTGCAACAGCAGCTTCCCCCACAGTTAATCCATGACGCCATGCCTAGTCAGCTCCAAGAAATCTTAGATAAACTCGGGTTACCAGAGACTTTTATCAAAGAAATGATTTTGTCAACGTCCATTACCCCGTCAATAGAATCTCCTCGCAAATCCGTATCCTTATTACGGGTACCTATCATGCTCACACAAGGGATCGTAAACATGATTTATTATATCATCTATACCCTTATGCTCATCGCCGTATTTCTAGTCGTGGCCAAATTTATTGATCCTCAGGGAGTCGGATTCTTCTATGCGCCCAACAAGTTTTTCATATTCGGCAAACTTATTTTACAGCATGAAGAAGCCCTGCGTTACGAACAATTGGGCAATTATTTCATTCCAGCATTTCTATTCATCATCAGTGGACTTTACTATTCCTCCACGTTAATTTTGAAACTCAAAAAATCTATTCCCCATAAATTATGAAAAGAACCACAGTGTTATTGTTCCTCTTAGGAACCCTATCAAGCCCCATTCTCAAAGCCCAGGAATTCACAGCTGTTCGCATGGATAGCCTGATGTCCGTCATTGATAAAAATAATGTCTGGATGGGCAGTATTGCAATCAGCAAAGGCGATCAATTACTCTATCAAAAGGCAATTGGATATGCAGATGTAGCGCAGAAAAAAAAAGCGAACATAAATACGCGTTATGGAATAGGTTCAATCTCCAAAACTTTCACAGCAACACTTGTACTAAAAACAGTTGAGCTCGGAAAACTGAAGTTAGACGAACCAATATCTGCATTCTTTAAAGATATTCCAGACGCTGGAAAAATCACCGTTCGCCAATTGTTAAATCATAGCAGCGGATTACACAATATCACGGATGACAACGATTATTTGACATGGAATACTAAACCACAGACAGAGAAAGAACTTGTTGAACGCATCGTCAAAGGCGGAGCCGACTTTGCTCCCAGCAGTAAACATGCATATAGTAATTCAAACTACATCCTACTTACCTATATCTTAGACAAAGTTTGGAAAAAAGACTATGCTTTTTTATTGAAAGAATACATCTGTAAGCCATTAAACTTGCAAGAGACAACCTTTGGCCGTCCACAAAATAACAGCAGGGATGTTAGCGAATCTTATCGATTCACTCACGAATGGACCCTTGAACTACACACGGACAATTCTGTTCCGCTTGGAGCCGGAGCCGTTTGGTCAACTCCGGCAGATCTGGGCAAATTTTTCAATGGTTTATTTAGCCATAAAATAATCAATGCTGCAAGCCTGGAAGAGATGAAAAAAATAGATCAGGGCTATGGATTGGGTTTATTCCAATTACCATTCTATGAACATATAGGCTTTGGCCACACAGGTGGTATAGATGGATACTCCTCGGTAGCTGGTCATTTTGATGATGGTAATTATAATGTCGCTATCATTAGCAATGCCAACAATTATAATAATAATGAAATATTAAAGTTCAGCCTTGGCGAACTTTATAAAAAACCTTTTCCACTTCCTGATCTTGCGGAAATACAATTGACAGAGGAAGAAATTTCAAGCCTCGTCGGCGAATACAAAAGCGAACAGCCTCCTATTCAGATAAATATTACGAGAGAGGGCAACAAGGTGCTGGGTCAAGTTGTCGGTCAGCCGGCATTTCAACTGAAACCCAAGGATAGAAATACGCTGGTCCAACCGCAATTTGGCGTAAAAATAGTTTTCGAACGTAGCGAAAACAAAATGACACTCTACCAAAATGGACATACTCTTGTATTGAAGAAATAAGGAGATACTGCGGTTAACTAATGTAAAGATTCATGGCCTTTATTTGGCACTATCTTACATTTTTCATTAGGTAGTTATGAAGTTTATATCGACATCCTCAATGAGGACCGAGGCCCTCGTCATCACGCAGTATTGCTAAAAGAGCAGCGGTTGAACTAAACCGCTGCTCTTCTAACTACGGTGTTTTACAATTTTTCCAAATAGAAATCATCACCATACACCGTACCGCTCAAGGGTTTATAGAAATAGACCGTAGCAGTAGTATTATTGGCTCCAGTTGTAAAAGTTACCGAATTATTGGAGTAGCTGGTCGTACCTATAGTCGCATCGACCGCAGTTCCCCCATAATTTTTGACACCAATACTGACCGATTGGCCAGCTGCAGATACTTTGGCGTAGCCACCGAACCGATAGGTCGTATTTGGCGTTAAACCGGTCAGGTATTGTTCAATGGATGTCTCTCCGCCTGTTTCGCGGATGCATTTGGTTCCTGTCCGGGCATCGGTGGAAACAACCGATGATCCACCGCCCCATGTTGTCCATGGATAGATGACACCGCTTTCGAAATCGCCATTACTAAATAAAGGCAGCTTATATACACGTACGTAATCCACCTGCATACTAAAGGGTAAGTCAGCATTTGTGATCGCCCCTGGCCATCCCGCTCCACCGGCCTGATTCAGAATCAGATAAAAAGGAACATCAAATGGCCATTGCTGTGTCCCCCCCACCGGAAACTCTTGCGTAAGTATACTGTATTACATTGTTGACGTAAAATCGAATGTCGTTCGGACTCCAGATCATCGTATATAGGTTGTAATCTGTCGTATTATAGGTGGCAGATTTCGATGCTGTGCTCCCACCATTTGCATTGGTAACTGAGCCATTATGGATCGTATGGTACATCACACTTTCGTTGTTGACATGCTCCATAATGTCAATTTCACCACAGCTAGGCCAGCCGCCGTACGCTGTAGCTGGTTCGGGCATCATCCAAATAGCAGGCCATGAACCTCTTCCTTGTGTAAATTTAGCCCTCACTTCAACTTTTCCATAAGTCATACTAAATTTCCCCATCGACTTAACTCCTCCAGCATGATAGGCAACAGGATCTCCGGCTACAACGGCATTATCCATACGCAATACGAGATTGCTCCCATCTTGGGATGCATAAGCCGGCAAGGAGGTCATATACTTATTCCATGCGACAGTGCCCCTGTCAGCATAAGACCATTTTGTGGAATCAAATCCCCCACTACTATTAAACTCATCCGACCAGATCAATTCGTAATCTGTTGTCGCTACGGTAGTCGCATTTAATAGCTTAGTCGAGGCCTTCGCCTTACTTACTTCCGGAATCGGATTTTTTGTTGCTGTAGAGTCTTTTTTGCAGGCAAAAATAGACAGGCTAGTTGCGATTAGGCTCAGCACCAGCCAAAATTTGGTTTTTCTCATTTAGTTTTGGATTATTGGTTCTATTTAAGTTTATATCGTTATTTGACAGCTTGTGGAGCAAGCTGCCTAATAATCGAAGATTCATTTTTTTCTTTCATTCCTTCCTGTTTTAACCAAAAGGAAGAAATGAAAGAAAATGCATATTATATCGATACCACAATGTGCCCGATTACTTAAAATTTACGGGCAAAAAGACAATTTTGCTGTAATTTTCTTTTTCAAATAAAACGCCGAGTTTATTTTTATTTAAAAGTACTAAATCGGAATAAGCGGCATAATCCCCTTTCACACCCTCCGGCGCTTTGGCCACAACCTGATTAAAATACCATGTTTTGCCCTGATCATTACTTAATCGAACGGTTAGATTGTCTCTTCTATTGGTTGATGCAGCATTACACACAGCCAATATATATTTTCCTTTCTTTTGCCAGGAAAGCACTGAACCCTGGTTGACCGGATCGGGTAAGTTTTTATCATAATAGGTTGTATCCCAAGTAGCGCCACCATCACCGGAATAGGATACAATTCTCGATTTTACATTACCTTGCTGATTACGGGAATTCATATACAGTCCTGTGTTGGAAACCTGTGCGGCCATTGTTTCATTTGATCCCTCAAATTTCACGCTTGCCCCTATCTTGAATGTCTTTCCATGATCGTCCGAGTAATACGAATGCGCAAAATAGTCCTTGCCATTTTCTTTCGGATTTCCTTCAGAATGGTTAGCAGGAATATAAATACGTCCTCTAAACTTACCAGAATCAAATTGCAAAGCATGTCCGGGCGTATTTGCATAAGTCCGCCAGTCTTCCTTAAAAATATATTGTGCATTTACGGATGATTGATTAGGACGATGCGTCTCAAGCGTTATGTTTTCTGGATTAGACCAGGTCTTACCACCGTCGGTCGAACTAATTGACCAACATTCTCGCAAACCATTTCCTTTACGGACTTCTCCCTCATGATTATTACCCGTATTATAAAAAAGAAACAGGCGTCCTTTCGGATATGCTGGATCCAATAGATCCACTACCGGAGCTGGATTTCCGACCTGCAAATTATCATTGTCAACAGCAACTTGCAATGGGCCCCATGTTTTTCCATTATCCTGACTAATTTTATAAACAATATCTACATTACCAAAATCGCCGGCATGATCCACCCTACCTTCTGCAAAAGCAATTAACTGTCCACTTCTATCCTTTACAATAGCAGGTATGCGGTAGCTTTTATAGCCATCTTCGCCTGAAACAAATACACTCACTTCCTGAGCGTGGCAAATTCCTGCCAACAGTGCAAATACCAACATTGTCCCTAATTTCTTCATATCTATATAAGTTTTATTGTTAATTCTATTTAAAAAAATGCATCTGTGTTAATACAATGCGATCGGTTATTTATTACTCCCTTTCAATCGGTAGGCAAGTAAACATCCATTTTAGTGGATTTTGCCAATCTTTCCCATTTAATTTTCCCACAGGAAGTTTCACCACAACTGTATTCCAGCCTTCCTCCAGCAGAATAATGCTTGGACTTCGGTAGCTGTAACCTTCATCAACCAATGGGAGCTCCAAATTTCCTTTTTGGCCAGCATGTTGCCAATTCGGTGGAAGCACTTCACGCCCGTTCACCCAAATTTTGCTCATTCTATCGTCCCAGGTTCCCAAATTTGGTGAATCACTGGCATATGAACGGGAGAGGTCGTTAAAACCGATCCAAAAACTTTGGTTTCCCCCTCTTTCACTCCATACTTTGCTCACAGCATATACGGTACTATTTTCAAGCGGCCGATCAATAGCCCCTTTTACGACATCAGCCCACCAATGGCGTAATACGATAGTTCCACCATAAAACTCACCGATCTTTTTTAAATTGGTAAATTTTCCTGTCGCTTCATTTTTTAAGACCATGCTCAGATCACCCTTATTTTCCACAGGCCCATACAACATCCATTTTTGCCCACTTTGTGCGTAATACGGAAAAATAAAATCTTTAAAATACAATCTTTTATGTTGGAGCAAACGCTTTTCAAATTCAGCAAATTGCGTTAATCCCTTTACATCCGTTTTAATATTACTACGCCATTCAAAATCTCCTCCTCCTCGCCAGCTTCGTTCCGCAAAAGTCAGCAAAGCCGGGTAAACTGCATTCTGATGGAATACATCACGTTCATGATGGACTGCACGATCGGGCCAGGAACATAACGTCGCACCCATTAACTTTTCATTTTCTGACGATTGACCACCTAATTCCCTATAGAACAAGGTCGTCACCGTTTCCAAAGGATCCATATGATTGATATACAAATGCTTTGAATCAATCACTTCAAAAGGTGAGTCATTGGTAATAGCCTGTGGTCCACCCATCCAAAGCTGGCGGATTGTGTGTGCCTGCAAATTACCACCAGGCTCCCAGCCGATGGTTTTTAGACCTAAGTCCTCCGTCCATTTTGTCATCATCGGCAAAAATGTTTGGTTGTGAATTTTCACCTCATCCCCCCCAATATGCAGATAAGGTAGCCCGGGATAGGTGGTCGCAAATTCCTTCACTAGTTCTTTGATGATCGCTATGCCGCTATCGCTCTGCATATCGGTTTTAAAAGAACGGCGAAATGCTGCGGAATGCCCTGGCATATCAATTTCGGGTACGAGCTGAATATGGCGATCATGACAATACTGGATCAGCTGCTGCATATCGTCGACTGTATAATACTTTCCCTTCCAACGCTCCATATTTGCAGAGTCGGTCAAACCGGGATATTTTTTACTGATCAGTCGCCAAGCAATATCCTCGGTGAAATGAAAGTGAAAAATATTCAGCTTATACCGCGCCATCATATCGATCTGCTCCTTCAACACCTGCATAGACTGAAAATTTCTTCCCACGTCTACCAAGTAGCCACGCCAACGAAAAGATGGATAATCTGTAATGACGCAATACGGCAACTTACCATCGCTGCCTCCCAGTTGACGCAAAGTTTGCAGGGCATAGAAAACCCCTTTACTCGCTCGGGCTTCAATGTTTACTCCCCTTTTATCTATAACAATGCGATAGCCTTCCAAAGAAGACAAGGGAAGTTTCATTTCTTTATTGCAACTAATCGTTATAGCTATATTTTCTTTGCTATCGAAGTCTATGCGCCTTACATCCCAATCGCTTAGCAGTGCTGTCAAAGTCTGTCTATCTGTAGTTGACACATCTCCTTTGGTGCGTACGCAGACCACTTGTTTGAGCTGGTAATACCCGGTTTTCCAGGTAACAGACTGCGGCATGGGAAGCAAAGGTCTGATAGTTTCGGACATACCATATAGCGGAAAGATCATCATGACAATCATCATCAGCCTTTGGAGGAACTTAGTTGTCGCTACAGTTTGTCGCATCATGTTATCCCTTAATCGTATTAAATTCCTGTAGTATTTGCATACAATACCACTCTTGACGAGGAAGATGGAATGGTCCTTTAAATAAATTACCTTTTGCCGTCTGCGCAATCTTCCCATCACGATGCAGATAGCCATACCATTCACCATTGATTTTATCATGAAAATGATCATAGGCATACTGATTGATCTGCTGATGCCAACTTTTATATTTCTCATTTCCGGTCATTAGGTAAGCGAGTAATGTTGCTATAATAGTTTCATTCTGCGGCCACCAAAACTTCATATCCTGCCAATATTCTTGTACCGGCTTTCCATAGACATCCCGAAAGTACAGTATACCACCATATTCTTTATCCCAGCCGCGCTCCCACATATAATCGAGCATACGACAGCCCAGTTCAATCAGATGCGGATCGTTCGCCCGATATTTCGCTTCATGCAAGATAAACCACGCTCCTTCGATGGCATGTCCGGGGTTGAGTGTGCGCCCGTCAATATGATCAACAATTTCACCTTCAGGTCCCACTTGTTCCATCACACAGCGGATATCATCTTTTACAAAATCACGTTCTATCTGCGCGATAAAATTACTGATAACGAAATCACAGCGTGGATCTCCAATTGTTTCGCGAATTTGCTGTGCGGTATTGATCATAATCATCGGCACACCGATCCCTTTCATTGGCCTGGTCTGTTCGTATTTTGGTTCCACCAATCTTTCTCCCTGTGCATAAGCCAGACAAATTCCAAACAGCTCATGTGCTTCCGCAGCAATACCGGCATCTCCCGTCGCTTTTGCATAGGCTGCAAAGGCGATTGCCGCAAAAGTCTCCGAAAAGAAATAACGACGCATACGAATTGGGTTACCGATGCGGTCTACATGAAAATACATTTTGCCGTTTGCATCAAAACAATGTTTCTTCAAAAATTCATAGCCTATCCGGGCCCCTTCCAGCCATTCCTCTTTTTGCTCAACCGTATTGTAAAGTGTGGCCAGCAACCAGCATGCCCTTCCCTGTATCCACACGGCTTTATCTGTATCAATCAAATCCCCATCATGATCACGCATAAATAGATAGCCGCCACATTCATGGTCAATCGATCGTGGAAACCAAAATGGTACAGTGTCTTTTAAAAGCTGATCACGATAAAAAACTTCCAACTCCTTCAAGTAATCAGTGTCTATTATATTTGCGGTATCTTTTATACTTGTCTGTTTCATCTGTTCTAGTTTTTGAGTCAATTTATTTATGTTTAGTTGATCGTCTTATGTTTAGTTGATCGTCAAATCAAAAGTGGACACTGGCGTTCCAATTTCATTTTGAAGATTTGCCCTGCTAAAAGGTTCATATCCATACAGGATTTTGGTGAATTGGAAATTCGGCTTAACGATTTGGACGACATTGCCCGATAGGATATTTGCATTTACATCAGAAATTTTCCCCTTATTGTCCATTACCTGAAAACCTTTCACAGGCGCATTCCCTGGGGTTATTAATTTTATACAATGATCAAATGTCAATAACAGCTTATCATCGCGAAGCGCATACCTGACCAGATCAGGATGATCTGCATTCAATTCAACACCATATACATGTTTACGCACTAAATTTGCCAACCTTCGGCCTACCACAATCTTTTCACGGGGATGTACATCCAAAGAATCACCTACATCGATCGTTACGGCCATGTATGTACCAGCAATGGCTTTCTCCAGTAAGCGTTGTGAGTTTCTAAAATCACCCCATGAAGGTCTATCTATACTTGTGAGCTGAACAAAGAAAAAAGGTAGATCTTGGTGAAAACTCTTCCGCCAGGAGGAAATCAATGTTTTAAAAAGACGTTCGTGAAGTTCTATGTTATGCGCATTGCTCTCACCTTGATACCACAGTATACCTTTCAATCCTGTGCTCAACCATTTGCTGACACCCGCTTCAAAATTGTAAGCTGGTTGATACGGATGGCGTTGATTTTTCACCTTTGAAACTGCTAGATTTTGACTGGCGCGCTCACGGCAGAAATCCTGCAGGAAATCTGATTTTTGCCAGTTGTGAATATAAGAGGCAAGCAAATCGTCGTTTTCCAATGATTTTCGATCAATCCATGATTCGGTATTAGACCCACCTACCGATAGATCAATAATACCAATGGGAATATGCTGTTCGCTGGCGATCTGCTGGGCAAATGAATAAGCAACAGCTGAGAATTGCGCGGCCTCCGCCCCGGTAGCTTGCCGCCAGGCACCGCTGAAAAAGGACAAATCGTTTACTTTCCTTAAGGTCGCGGTATCCCATGCAACAGCATTGGTCTCCACAAGGCTGCGGCATTTAAAAAGGCGCACATTCTTTAAGTGCGGTGCATCTTTGATCAGCTCTTCGCCCTTTGTGGCTCCACGAAGTTGAAAAGCCATATTTGATTGTCCCGAAGCAAGGTATACATCGCCAAAAAGAATATTTTTCAACACTATTTTCTGCTTGCCCGAACGCACTGTTATTTCATAAGGTCCTCCGGCTTCCATTTTAGGCAACTTTATTTCCCAGAAGCCTTCGGGATTGACTTGGGTCTTATAGTTTTTCTTATTAAATGCAAGAGTGATCACATCGGCGGCAGTACCTTTACCATAGATGCTATTTTCCCAATTACGCTGGAGCACCATATCCGAACCGATGGTTTCGGCCACTTGCAAATCTTGGAGAACAGGGATCAATACATGCGCGACCTGTTCAGCAATCAATGCAGCTCCTTCCCTGTTCGGATGCAAGTAATCGTCAAAAAGATCAATCCGATACCGCAGTGGGCTGTTCAGATCGATCAGTCCCACTTGGTTATTTTTTGCTATCTGCGGTATAAGCACCTGAATTTGATCATACCAATCGCGTGTCCCGGATAAGAAGCGCGGATGACCACTAAAAATAGGAGTCAATCGACAGATGTAAATTTGTGCTTTGGGATTAACGGATCGTATGGAGTCAATCAGAGTCGCGTAATCCGATGCAAAGGAGTTCTTATAATTTGGCCAGTTTCTCGGATCAGTATCATTGAGTCCCAGGTGTATAATGGCAACATCAGGTTTATAATCCAAGGCTTCTCTGTATTCTTCCGTTTTATAATAAGGTCTATGCCCCTTACGTAAAAGTGTGGCCCCTGAATGACCAAAATTCCTCACTTCAAACCGCTGACCCAGCAAAGCTTGAAGCTGGCTCGGATAAGAGTCCTCTGTAGGATTTCCGAGCCTATAACCAAAGGTTACAGAGTTACCGATACAAGCTACTTTTGTCCGGGGTTGTCCCACTGAAATGGAGATGGAGACCATCAAACCTAAAAGTAGGCCTCCTTTTTTTGAAATATAGGTATGCAGCGTGCTGATTAAGGATTTCATTTTCATCATCTATTCATTCAGGAAATAAAAGCGATTACTTCTCCGTTGTTTTGGGTTTGAGAAACAGGAGTTGCAAGAGTAGCGCTAGCAGTACCGCTGCCCCTAATAGTGCAAAGCCTAACCCAAAATGACCTTCATCCTTAAATTTCCCTAACCATTGCGTAATTACTGCTCCAGCAAACACGCCCACCATATTCATAAAACCATAAGCGGTTGCGCGCAAATTTTTAGGAACAACCTGACATAGGATAGGCATATTGTTGGCATCGAATATGCCGAATCCAATTCCAAAACAGACTGCGGCTCCAACCACCGCAGGTAAGGTCTGGCCTAATCCCAAAAACAATAAAGCTGGTATGGTTAATCCAAGTCCAATTGCACTGGTATAAATGCGGCCGCGGATATGCTTTTGTACCCATCGGTCACTTAGTATTCCGCCGACGATAACTCCAATAAAGGATGAGATCGCGATTGTGATGGTAGACAATGGACCAGCTTTGGCCATTGGAATATTCAGGCTATCGGCAAACAAGGTTGGCAACCAATTTTTGATGGCCCAACCAGGTAAGCTTGGAGCCGCAAAATAAAATAATAGAATCCAGAATGCCACATTGGAAAATAGCAGCAATAAACTTTTGGGAAGAGACAATCGCCCTTCCGAAGCAGGCTCCTCGAGGGATGGCTCATGTTTTTTCTCCACAAGCAAGATCGCTAATAGGACCGCATAACATATTCCGATAATTCCAAACCAATGAAAAGCGGTATGCCATCCTTTTGAAGCGGCCAAAGTTGCACCAAAACCGCCCAAGGCCTGACCTGTATAGAGCCCTGTCATATGTACCCCAATGGCTAACGATCGATTTTTTCCGGTATGGTAATCGGCGATCAGCGAAAGAGCTGTCGGGATATACAATGCTTCACTAAATCCCATAATTGCCCGTAAAACCAATAGCGTTGCATAATCGTGCGCCATCCCCATGCCATACGTTACGGCCGACCACACAAAAAGACTGCCTACGATCAGCCATTTTCTATTGCTGCGATCGGCAACGATACCGGCTATAGGACTCATGATACCATAGATGTAAAGAAAAACGGCCATCAATACACCAAAAGTCTCGGCACGCTGCAGCTGTGGAATATCGACCTGCATGGCTTCACGCATAGTTGATAGCATCTGCCGATCCATATAATTCAGCAGAGCTACCCCCCAAAGGAGGGCTACAACGAGCCATGGGTAAAAAGATTTATGTCGTAAAGAAGAGATCATTTCAAGTTTATCAGGTTTATATTGAGTTCTTTATATCTTATTTTTTCAATCCTATTTCTTAGAAAATGTGGCTACTAAAATCTCCGGAGTACGAACGCCTGCCTTAATTTCGCCACTGGGCAAGATGATCATGTCGCCCCAAACAACAGCTGTCGTGGTTACAGGTCCATCCGACGGCAAATCCCCCATCCGCTTCCATTCCGCCGATTTCAGATCATAACGCCATACTGCTCTGCCAAAACCGGGATGATTGATTTGCAATTTATTCTTGGCATCAATCAATTTCTGTCGCCGTGATGGATTTGTTTCCTTTTTAGCATCAAAGATCAGCGCTTCCACCTGATGAAAGGTATTGCCCCGATCTGCACTCAACAACCATATTCCTTGGTCGGGCAATACACAAGCTGTTCCTGCTGCAGCAGGGAAAGGAATGTCGGTCCGTTTGGACCAAGTACTACCACCATCGGTTGAGCACCACAGTTCATGGTATAATGTTGAAGGGCTCTCTGGATGAGCCTTTCTTCCACCAAGCAGATAAAGGCCATTTTGACTATCAGACAACAATTGCAAATGGGAGACTGCATAGGGTAATTTCCCCACACAGACCCATCCTTTTTCAAGATGTGCTAAATCCAATTTTAACACTTGATCCGATACAGCATCAGGCCTTTCACCACCGGCAATAAAAAGTTTATTTCCATGAACTACCGCTCCCATATTAGCCAATGGAAATGGGAGGTTCGGAAAGTCTGACACCGTAATTTTCTTGGTAGAGCCATCATATTTAATCATTCTACAGGCGGCTGTTTTTCCATCAGGAGTCTCTCCACCGATAACCAGCAATCCATCGGGTAGACTTAGGCTGGCACCATAAGCAACCGCTATAGGAAGACTGTCCTGGGCTATTAAGCTCAGTCGTCCCCCTTTTTTTCCGTAAATAAAAACATCTTTTTGGATCTCTTTCGCCCCACCTTCCCAAGGGGGTAAATGCGGGAAATTCGCCCCACCAGCAACCAGGAGACAATCGCCTGTGACACCAGCTATTGGTCCTGCCATACCAATATGCCCCTTTCCATCTTGCATAGCTGGCAATGTAATGCCTTTATGCCATTCCAATCGACCACCCTGTGCATGAACAGCACCTGTAAACAGTATTCCCACAATAACTCCCATCCAATGTTGTTTTGTCATATCTATTTATTCTTGAACCTACAGTTCAGCCTGTAATTTCCCTCTCGATGTAAGCACTCATGATACCCATCTCGAGAGGGAGATCTATTTTACTGTGCACAAAACGTCTGAAAATTAAGTTTGTTCACATCACTCTTAAAGAGTTCAAATTGCTCCGCAGAAATATTCTTTACGGGTAGTCTAAATGCTCCGCAGTCAAGGCCAATCAATTTCATATACGATTTTCCTACTGAAATACCACCATACTTTCCTAACAATGTGATCATATCGATAGATTGCTGCTGCAAAGCATTAGCTTTTTCAAGATCTCCCCGGTCATAAGCCTCGATAAGTTCAAGATATAAAGGTGCAGCGTAGTTATAGGTACTTCCGACAGCTCCTTTGTTACCCAATACCAAAGCGGACAGCATATTCTCATCTCTTCCCCATAACATATCATACTTCCGATCTGCATAATTCAGACAGCTTAGAAAATCCATAAAATCTTCGTGCGTATATTTGATTCCCTTAAAATTTGGTATTACGCCATCAATTTTCTTCAACAGGTCGATCATCTGGAAGTTTCCACCGGTCAATACCGGGATATGATAATAATAGAAAGCCGTATTCGGGGCTGCACTAGCAATTTCGACACAACATTTTGCCAATTGTTCCACATTAGCAGGTTTGAAATAAGATGGTGAAGTAAATGAAACAACATCTACCCCTGCTTGCTCGGCCAGCCTAGCCAATTGTTGGCATTCTTTGATATTCGTTCCGCCAAGAAGCATCATGAGTGTAAATGCATTATCCTCTTTCGTTAATCTGGCCCAAGCAGTCATGACCGCAACTTTTTCCTCAAAAGTCAACGACACCCCTTCTCCGGTAGAGCCACAAATAAAGGCACCCGTTACCCGATTGCGCTTTAACATCGCATAGTATTGCGGAATCAGCTCAAGATTCAATTCTCCGTTTTCATCGAAAGGAGTAAATGGCGCTGCAATTAATCCTGAGATTTTTTGGTCTAGCATATGGTATTTTATATAAATAGTTAACAATATCCTGCCTCAGATCCTCGCATAGCGTTGAGACAGGCTATTCGTTTTTAGGTTCCCTTGTAACCCGGATTTTGCTGATCATTTAATTTAGGATCTGCAGTAAGTGTCCCCAAGTCTATTGGCCATAAGATTTTATGCTTCTGACCATCAATGTTGTTCAATACGCCGACTAAGTTTAAATCTTTACGAAATAACAAAGGCTTTCCAGTGACATCCTGCATGCGTCGCAAATCGAACCATCGCTTGCCCTCGGACACAAATTCTTTCGTACGTTCATAGAAGATCGCTAATTCGTTTGCCTCAAAACTGCCATTTATAAACAAAGGCGCTTTTCCAGCATAGGCGCGGTTACGCACAGCCATGATTTCAGCAGTTGGATCCTCGCCCAATTTATTCTTAATTTCCGCCAACAATAGATAAGCTTCGGATAAGCGATAAACAGGATAATCATCGGTATAGTTACGAACACCGTCTATCAAAGTTCCCAAGAATTTTCTAAATACTACTGCAGATGTATTTCCTTTATTAAAATTCAGAAATGTTGCATTTGCCCTTGTATCAGCTTTTTCATACAATCTATAGAGATCCATTTTATACTCATAACGGATCAAACCTGTAGCCCCGGTCTGAAGAGGATCTTTTGGAATTGCCAGTCCATTATCATCTACATAACCAGTAATATCATCACTTGCTGCATAAATGAAATTACTGAAAAATGAAGTTGCTTCTCCATTTAGGTAACGAAGTACAAAGATCATCTCAGAATTACCTTTCATCGCTGGTACACTGGCAGATTTAAAGGCTTCTGCAAAATTGCTGACGAGCGTATATTTAGGAATTACTTCTTCTATCGCGGCTTTCGCGAGTTTTAATTCCGCAAGACTATTCTCTGGGGCCTTTCCATCCATATCAACTTTGGCCGACCATAAGTACACCTCTGTTTTCAACATTTTTGTTGCTGCCAAAGACCATTGTGCTTTTTGATTTTTAGTCTCATAATTTCCTGAAAACGATTTTTCCGATTTATCAACTTCCGATTTGATAAAGTCTAAGGTTTCTTTTTCCGTTTCTGTTCGCGCTTTGTATGCCTCTTCCGCTGAGGTCGGGGTATTAATTGCGGCTTGTGGTTCTGTCACCAAAGGCACCCGGCCATAGGTTCTAAACAGATAGAAATAATAAAAAGCACGCAGTCCGTAGGCTTGCCCCAAATAATAGCCCTTTTGCACATCTGTCAAATAATCAGCTTTCTCTACCTGATAAATAAAATTATTAACCTGAAAAATTGGCGCGTACAATCCAGCCCAGCCCGATATGCCAGGAGAACTTTCACGAATATCCTGTGTAATTATCCCTGCTGAGTTCAATGATGCTGTTCCTGTAAAACTGGTACCATCTCTTAAGGTTCCCCCACGCAGTTCACCCAAATTCCATAGGTTTTGCTGTTGGCCACGCAATTGAGTATGAAGCCCCAGCATGGCTCCAGCGACCTGCTCATTGCTTTTCCAGAAACTCCCACTGGCAAAGTAATCCTCGGGACTAAGGTCTAGGTCAATTTCTTTACAAGAAGAAAACAGAAAAACTACAAGACCTATATATATAAATATCTTTTTCATAATTTGGAATTAAAATGTTAATTGAAGCCCAAGTATAAATGTTTTAGGAAGAGGGTACCCACCGCCATTTTGCCCAACACTTCCACTTTCAGGGGAGAACAACGTATTTTTTGACCAATAGTGTAAGTTTTGGCCTGTCGCGGAGATGCTTAAATCTTCCATTTTTAATCGGTTAGCAATGGATTTTGGCAATCGATAAGACACATTGATCTCTCTAAATGCCAGATAATTCCCCTTATTATAAAACATACTACTTTCCCGACTGGTATTATTTTTAAATAATTGATCAGCCCAATAATAAGTCGGATATTTTGCGTTTGGATTTTCAGGTGTCCATGTATCAAATACACTTGTTGTCGTATTGAATGTTCCCTGCATCATTCCAAGAAACCAAGCTCTCGGTCCATCATAAGCAACATATCCCAATGCATAATCAAAACGGGTACTCAAACTAATATTCTTCCAGCGTAAAGCAGCCCCAAAACCGCCCGTCCATCTCGGTACTGTATTTCCCATATACACCCTATCATAAGAATTGATTATACCATCCCCATTTACATCCTTCCACATAACATCGCCTAAAGCTAATGGATAGTATAAATTCTTCTCACTGCTGGACATCGCATTATAGACATCAGGATGTACCAATGTACGCGCACCGATCAGATCCTTCAATTGCAAGGCATAGCTATCCAACTGTTCTTTTGTCCGAATGATCCCGATGGCTTCATAAGCATAAGCAACATTCGGGTCTTGTCCCTCCTGATTCCCCCCTACCCAAACGAGTTCTTTGGATTTTGGATCATAAACCTGTAAACCGCCTTGCCTGTTATTTTCAACACCATTAAATGGTAGTTTTAAGATTTTGTTTTTATTGTAGGCCGTATTCCAGTTAAAGCTCAAATCCCAGTCTTTTCTCCGTAGAATTTGATAATTCACCCCAATCTCGACTCCCTGATTCTGCATATCGCCATTGTTGGTCGTAATTGTGGTAAAACCGGCTGAAGATGGTAATGATAGGCTTGCGATCTTATCTTTAGTTGTTCGATGATAATAGGCAAGACTCAAATCAATCTTATTTAAGATTCTGGATTCAAGTCCTACTTCTTTTGTAATCAGACTTTCCCATTTGAGGTTTGGAATTGAAAGCGTAGACATTGTGTACCCCACTTGCCCATCATACTTGTTTGTGCCATATGAACCTTGAAGTGTATAAGATCCGATTCCACTGACATTACCATTTCCCCCATAACTAGCGCGTAATTTTAACGTATTTACGATTTTATCAGTCCCTAAATAATCCTTCAAGAAATCTTCATGATGTAGTGCCCAACCGATTGAAACTCCAGGAAAGGTTCCCCATCGATTATTTAGCAATGTCGAATAACCATCTCTACGTGCAGTCAATGTCAAAAGGTATTTTTCTTTATAGTCATAGTTTACGCGTCCAAAATAGGACATGATACGTTGTCGATCATGGTATGAATCGATACTTCTTTTATTGGCATCTGGACTCGTTAATCCAAGATCCATAAAGTCGTCTGTGGGAGCCCCACTTCCAGCCGCTGTAAATCCATTGTTATAAGTATCAAAAAATTCAGAACCCAACATAGCGTCGATATGATGCGAACTCGCGATTTCAGTTCTGTAATTTAAAACGGCATTATAGGTTTGATTATATATTTTATCATAGGAAGCCGAGGAATTTCTTGTGCGAACATAATTTCCTGGGCTGGCTAGATAGTCTCTATTAAAGGACTCCGAAGTAGATTGGTTGAAAAACCAGTTACCACTTACACGTAAGCTAAGGTTCTCTAAAAAATTAATTGTAAAAGCTTGGGTAAGCGTAAGCTTCTGATTTAGGTTTTTACGAATGAACTTATCGTCATTTACCACAGGATTCCCATCTTGATAATCTCGACCAACGAGTAGATCACCATTGGCGTTCGTACCACGCATTGTTGGAGGAGCCCCCAATGCCCGCGTCATATAGTTTCCTTCTCCGTTAATAGCGTCACGCCATTTTGTATACGCGAAATTCACACCTGATAATGAATGTAGCCAAGGCTTAACTTTATATTCACCATTCAATACAAAAGTTGTACGATCATAAAAAGTATTGATTGGCATCCCTTTCTCATTATATTTCCCCACGCTTCCATAATATTTACCTTTATCGTTCCCACCTTGCAATGCGATATTGTAATCTTGCGTCAAACTAGCATCACGAAGTGCGTATTTAGCATAGTCAAAATCCTTAAAAATTAATTCTTTTCCTGTTACAGGATCAATCATAGTCTGCCATCCCTGTTGCAACAATTCACGATTGGTATCATCGAGCAACATGGTACTCCACACTGCATTGCTCGTAAGATTGCCATCTAAGATATTTCCCTTATCATCCTTATATTTATTCCCCGTACCAAAGGGCCCCACACTCGTCAATTGATTCAACTGGGACGGTTGATATTGCCCCGATACCTGAACACCTTTTCTACTCCAGTTTAAGTAATCTTTGGCACTCAGGAAATCAAAAGGGTTGTTCAATTTATTGACACCAACTTTAGACGACAATGTAATATTGGAAACACCTTCTTTTCCCCTTTTTGTGGTTATCAATATTACACCGTTTGCAGCTCTAGCACCATAAATAGCTGTAGCAGAAGCATCTTTTAAGACATCTATTGATTCGATATCATTTTGATTAATGTCATTAAATCCATTTCTAATCAACCCATCAACAATGACCAATGGGGTACCACCGCCGCCATAGGTAGTTCCGCCACGAAGCACAACTGTGGGTACAGCTCCCGGTCTTCCTGAAGTTTGCTGGACCCGAATACCCGGTATTGTACCCGCCAAAGCAGAAGCTGGGTTCGAACGAACTCCAGTTTCAAGCACTTTTTTATCCAAGCTGCTAACAGACCCCGTTAAATTCGCCTTTTTCATTTTTCCATATCCAACCACCACAACTTCATCCATTTGCTCAACCTTGGACTCGAGTTTGATATCCAATTGATTTAATTGTCCAACTTTTACTTCATATGGTCTATACCCCGTAGACGTGATGACTAAAATAGTATTGGGATTGGTACTGATTGAGAAAGTCCCATCAGCATTTGTCTGCAAAGATTGGTTGGATCCTTTGACTTTTACAGTCACGTTGCCGAGCAACTCCCCTGTCTTTGCATCGGTAATTTTTCCCCGCACCGCATGGTCTTGTGCCTGGGCTAAAAGCAAATTGCCCATCAAAACAGACAGCGTGAGAAGGGTTCGTAATTTTAGGTTTGAATACATATTGGTTTGTATTAAGTATTACATATATACAAATATATAAATTACTAAATGTAAAAAACAAATTTAAATCAAATTATGTATAACATATTAATCACTTTTATTAATTATCTTTGTCTTAATACGCCTAATGCGCGATATGTAATATATATGGAACCGAATTCTTCGCTGATAGAACATCTTAATACAATTGATACCTCTTCACTAGTAGACCGTGCTGAAAAAGAAATCATCAATCTTTTTGTCAACCAAGGCTTAAAGGTTGGAGATGCTTTACCTAAGGAAATTGAATTGGCCGAAACCCTTGGTGTAAGTCGTACAGTAGTTCGCGAAGCTATGTTGCGGTTACGTATGGTCGGATTGATCGAATCAAAAAAACATCGTGGGGCCGTTCTAACAAGTCCAGATCTCATAAAACCGCTACGCAAATCACTTTACCCAACCATTATGGAAAACAAGACCTTACAGGATCTTTTTGAAATGCGCATGGTGCTGGAGGTGGGTATGGCGGATATTCTTTTTGAACATATACAGGAAAAAGACATTGAGGAGCTGGAAGCGATCGTTGCCAAGGAACCTATAAATGCAGATAATACAATTTTCGACATTGAAACTGAAGTAGCCTTTCACGGTAAGCTTTATGAAATCACTGGAAATACGATTCTCAAAGATTTCCAGAACATGCTGTTACCTGTTTTTCAATATGTCCATAGCAGCGGCTTACTGACTAGTCCCAGTTCATCGAAAAGCTTTATTTCACACCGAGGCCTAGTTGATATATTGAAGGTCGGCAATGCCGAGGTTTTTCGAAATGCCATGCGCAAGCATCTTGACAATCATTATCAGCGACTCTTTTTATATAAGAAATCTATTGGATAATCTGTTTAACATGATTGATTTACAACACTATAAAAAAGCCCAATCATATGATTGGGCTTTTTCTTTAAAGCATCTCCACTTAATCCTTTTACTTGGTTATCGTACAATTTGACACTTTGTTATTCAGACAGCAACAGTACAATGATTCCATGCGGAGGAAGAATGAATTTTGTATTCTGACCAAGGTTTCCTTCATCGCGATGAAGCCATAAATCTCTGACGCGATTTTTTGGAGACAAATTCAGCGCTTTAATATCCAGTTTAAACATCGTTTCTTTGTCCGACCGATTAAGAATTGCAAATGCTTTATGCTTTGGATCTGCCAGATCTTTTTTCCAGACTTCTACCTCACCCGCTTTATGAACGACTTGTGCTTGTTTAAAAGCCTTATCCTGATTCAGAGCTATGAGCTCTTTGTTAGTCAATATAGAAAGTGTCTGTTTCGAGATTTTCCGAAGGTCGTTTCCAGCCATCAAAGGTGAATTCAACATACACCACATCGAGAAATGCGTTTTATCCTCTTCATGAGTCATTCCATTACCCACTTGAAGCATATCCATATCATTATAATGCCCCGGAGAGCTATAGGGATAAAGATTACGATTGAGATCAATAATATGCAACACTGAAGCAAAATTTGGTTGTATATCTTGCGAGATACGCCAGGAATCCACTTGTTTAATTGCCCAGTCACCCGGGAATTGCCAGCGGCAAAGATTAAAGCCTACATCTAGGCGAACAGCCTTCACTGCCGTTATTATTTTTGTATATTGTTCGCGATCATCTAGCTTCATTTCCAATCCACCACACCAATCCACTTTGATGAAATCAAAATTCCACTCTTTAAAAAATAACTGCGCGTCTTGGTCTTCATGTCCATACATCCCTACCCCGATGCCTTTTGGGTCTTTGTCCCAGATAGAACCACAGGTATTTTTTCCACCTTCCGAATACAATCCCGCTTTTAATCCCTTAGAATGAATATAATCGGATAGGGCCCGCATTCCACCGGGAAATTTTGAACGGTCTTCGTAAAGTTTTCCCGCTTGGTCACGCCCCCCGAAATACCCGTCATCCACATTGACATAACTGTATCCCGCATCGTGCAAGCCAGTCGCGACCATGGCATCTGCCTGTTCCCGAATCAACTTTTCATCAATATGGATCCGAAAGCTATTCCAGCTGCTCCAACCCATTATTGGTGGTTTTGCCTCTTGACACAACCCTTTTAGACTCCAAGCGCCTACTAAAGCCCTCAAAAGTATACCCTTAAATAACAACTTAAATCCCATAATTGTAGTATAAAAAAAGATCTGATCTATCCTTTGTTTTTATTTTAATCTGCATCAAAAATACATAGAGACAATGATATGAAAAAGTAAATTCAATCACTCAATTATTTTATGTAATACATAATAATCCTTATCTTAGTCAGCGTTATCACCATCGTGAAATTTACACTATTTTCAAATAGCATAGCTTAAAAAAGCTTGATACATTCAATTTAAACCAAAAAACACAATGAAACTCAGCATCTTTTTATTTGCCGTAATCGCAACACTTCTCTATAAAAATGCTTCTGCACAAAAAAAGCCTAATATCATCATCATTATTTCCGATGATCATGCCTATCAAGCAATCGGTGCCTATGGTTCGAAATACGGGAAAACACCACAAATAGACCGCATCGCTGATCAGGGTGCACTATTTAAAAATGCCTTCGTCAACAATTCCATCTGCGGACCATCCAGAGCGACATTATTAACGGGTAAATACAGCCATAAAAATGGATTCAAAGACAATGAAACTTCTGAATTCGACTTTAGTCAGGATCTTTTTGTGAAACAGCTGCAAAACGTAGGTTACAATACCGCTTGGGTGGGTAAAATTCACTTAGGAGACAAACTGCAGGGTTTCAACTATTATGACATTCTTGTTGGGCAGGGAACCTATTTTAATCCAGATTTTATCAGCAAAGAGGGCCGCAAACGCGCTGAAGGGTATGTATCTGATATCGTAACCGAAAAAGCTATTAATTGGCTCGATACGGTAGACGCTGATAAGCCATTTTGTCTAGTCATCGGTCATAAAGCCACACACCGTACCTGGATGCCAGATCCAAAGGACTTCGGCACCTACGATACTGTAAATTTCACCTTACCCGCTACTTTCTACGACAATTACCAAAGTAGGTCGGCAGCAGCATTGCAGGAAATGTCCATTGACAAGGACATGAAAATGGGCTACGATCTCAAAATGTTCAATTCGTTCGAAGACATGATGGCCGACGGTAACTTCAAGCGGATGAACCAAGCTCAAAAGGATAGCTATATCGCCTATTACCGGCCCATTTATGAACAACTAAAGCAAGGTAATTTGACGGGCAAGCAACTTGCAGAATGGAAGTTCAGACGTTATATGATTGATTATCTCAATACTGCCCAATCTATGGACCGCAATATAGGGAAAGTACTAGATTATCTGGATCAAAAACCACTCAGTGAAAATACAATTGTAATCTATCTTTCAGACCAAGGTTTTTATATGGGTGAGCATGGTTGGTTCGACAAACGTTGGATGTATGAGGAATCTTTTCGTACCCCAATGGTCATGCGGTACCCAGCCCTATTACGCTCAAAATCAACCATAAACGCCAAAATTGTCAACGCTGATATAGCTCCCACGCTATTGGAGTTAGCTGCTATCAAAAAACCGAAAGACATGCAAGGTGAATCTTTTGTACATGTCCTGAAAAATAACAAAGAGGAACATCGAAAAGATCTTTTCTATCATTATTTTGAAAATGGAGAACATGCCGTGAGCCCCCATTTTGGTGTTCGTAATGACCGTTATAAATTGATCCGCTATTATAAACGAATTGAAAATTGGGAACTCTTTGACCTCCAAAAGGACCCCAATGAACTCCATAATGTTTACAAGGATCCTGCCTATCAAAGCGTCGTCAAACTAATGAAAAAGAAACTGATCACACAAATGCGCCAATTTGATGACAAAGAAGCAGAAGCTATTTACAAAATCAACATCGACTAATGATGCCATCAGGGTATCCGATCTATTGGATGCCCTTTTTTTATTGCTATACGTTCCTTCAAGATGTTTATTGAAATGCTGCCTATATAGTTAAGTCCAATAGGGTCATTGTAAATAGGTTGTTTTGCAGACACATAATCTTAAAAAAATTGCAATAAATAGAATCCGTAATCGATTGTCTTATAAATAAATTTTCATTTATAGTATAATTTTCATTTATTTAATGTATTATTAAAATGATTTACATAAAATCATTTTAATCACCATTATAGCCAAGATACACGTACTTAATTTTATGAGAATTTACTTGTTTTTAATTTTATTACTCACTACAAATATAGTTATAGGTCAATCGAAGGGCAAAGTTCTCGGAACTGTTTTTGCTCAAAATGCTGAACCGTTAGAAAAAGCGACTGTAACGATTCTCAATTCAAAAGACTCTTCCGTAGTTTCCTACCTCCTTACTGACACAAAAGGTAAATTTGAATTTGTTAAAATTCCCACAGGGACCGCATTAACGCTTTTTATTTCACATGTCAATGCAAATCCTTTTCGTAAGGAATTTACTATACCTAACGGAGAAAATTATGATTTCGCTCACTTAAAGCTCGACTCGAAAAGCCTCGAAGAAGTAGTCGTCAATATTGTTCCCCCCGTATGGATGAATAAAGATACGTTAGAATATAACACCAACTTCTTCAAAACTCGTCCCAACGCCAACGTAGAGGAATTGCTCAAAGAACTACCTGGTCTTCAGGTTAATATGGATGGCTCTATTTACTATCAAGGGAAAGAGGTTTCCAAAGTAAAAGTAAACGACAAGGATTTCTTTTCGAGTGACGTACGTATAGCCACACGAAATTTGGATGCTTCTCTTATCAAAACAGTACAGGTGTACCGTGATAAGGGCGAAACAAAAAAAGAGAACGAAGACGAAGATAAACTGCCGATCACGATTAACCTAAAATTTAAGAAAGATTTTCTCAAGGCCAGTTTTGGAAAACTTTATGGTAGTGCGGGTACACGCAGCAGGTATGAGGCCGGTGGTTTATTCAATACATTTAAAGACACACTACAGCTAAGTTTCCTAGGTTTCGGAAATAACATTAACCGCCAAAGTTTTGATTACAATGAATTGAACCAAGAAGCTGGACTTGGACGTGCCGAAAACTATGGATTTGATAATTTTGGAGGTAGGAACTATTCGGGTAAGGCCAACGATATTGGCTTGGGCTTTAATCTCAACAATGACTGGGGAAAGAAGACCAAGTTGAACATCATGTACATGCTGAAATATAATAAAGCCGAAAATCAAAATACCGGCAATCAAATCTCTTTATACGATCAGGAAAAACAATATTCAACATCCGATTACCAGCAACAGGAGAAATCTGTAGGACATAATCTCAAAACCCTCCTCCGACATCGTATGGATACAACAGCCTATTTTGAATTTACACCGAATTTGGGTATCAATTCAAAAAACAATTCAACCTTCGGAATGAACCGCTCCTATACGGATCTCAAAAAACTAAATGACGCAACAGGTACGGGCGGAAATAAGGAAAATACCCTGAACTATTCACATGGATTCTATATCGAAAAACAACTCAATAAAAACCACATCGTATCTTTTAGAAATACCATTTCCATCAATACAAATGAAAAAACCGACACCTCTTTTCAAAATACCTTTATATATGATACAGCTAAGCCGCGGACTAGTTTATGGTATAAAAACCGAACACAAAATAATTCCAACAACCTATATTTCAGTGCAGCCTATTATAATAAAATAATTAAAAAACTAAACTTTGACTACTACTTTACCTATGTCACTAACCGCCAAGGGCCACAGGAAAGTGTATATATCAATCGCGACAGCACTGGAGAAATGCATGCAGCTCCTTATGAAAATAGCTATCGTTACAAATACCAAGATTATATTACGGGTATTATATTTTACTGGAGACCCACCAAAGATTTTAACGTAAAGTTTGGAACAGCCTATCAAGTAAAGGTAAATCATTTTGATTTACTTAAAATCAACTCTGCCGAGAAATCATCTTTAGGCTACTGGTTGCCTAATATTAATATCCGTTATAAAGATCTAAACCTCGGCTGGTATAAAGATCTCGAGTCTCCCGAACTCTACGGAATTCAGCAACTCGTCATGGATCTAAATCCATTGTATACACGAAAGACATCCTTTATATTCAACAATATCGAAAAACAGAATGTCAGTATATCATACTATAAGTATACCTCGAAATTGCAGTTTAATGTAAATGGAAATATCAATTATGTCAATAACAGCATCGGGTCCCGTAGTTGGCGAAACAACAATACAGGACAAATGACCACGCAGATGTTTCTCGCTGGATCAAAATATAACTATAGTACCTATACTTACCTGAGATACAACCTAAAAGCCAGCAAAAATTGGTCATTCTATCTATCGCAAAACAACAGTATCTATACCTATGAAAATTATAGTTCCATCAATGATGTTGATAATAAAGGGACCAATATAGGGATCAATGCCAGCCAACAATTTTCCGCGACGTGGAAAAACCTAGTGACGATATCACCACAGTATACCTATTCTTGGAACAAGAACATAAATTCGGTAAAAGATAACCCCGACTTTATTGAATCAACTTATTCAATCCGTAAAATTGGTGCAGGATTGAATATTAATCCAATCCACGGATTTTCGCTAGAATCAACATACTCCTTAGATAACCGGGCCAGCGGATTGAGCGGCAGAAAAAACTACCATATATTAAATGCGTCAGTCTATTATACCTTTAAAAATAATTCACAGCTAAAATTGACCGGCTTTGATATATTGAATCAGAATACCCAAAATTATTGGGGCAGTCAAGGCAACGTAACATATTTTGGGAATTCACTTACATTGAAACAATATTTTATGTTGGGCTATGTCCATAAATTTAATATTATAAAAACAAAGAAATAGATCCGGTAAAGAGCTGAACCTTGCTTATAGCAACAACAAAAATGATTATTACAATCTTTCAATATTCGATATCCTACTTTTCATTTCTTCAAGTTCGGCACGCGATAAACGTTGCTTTTCCGAATAGCTATCTGTATGTTGCTCGCGCAATTTGCGTAGACCCTTTCGGCTATCCGCTTCATAATCGTTTAGGTCAAAGGTAACAGAGTCGGTCGTTAAATTCGCGATACGATAAAGCGTACGCATTGTTTTTCCATCTTTTGTATAGGAAACCTCATACACATCACCAACCTTTGGATCTTTCAGGTATTTTTCCTTCTTTTTTGCACCGTAAATTCCTGCTATAACAATAGCAGATACAAAAAGCCCAATCAGAACTAAGCCCGCAAAATATCCAAAAGGTGTTTTACGGATAGCTCCCGAAGATATGGCCTGACGTGTTTGTGGGTTGATTTCACGTTGGTAACTCAACTTCTTGCAATGATTGCAAATGGTTATGACCTCCGAACTATAGGGAAATATGGGTATCCAAAAAACATGGAAATATTTAATTTGCCTGTAGACAAAAAGGGATTGAACTGTGCCACAATAATCGCAGTTTCCGATTGCCGATTGCGATTTATTAGCTAAAACTTTTGTTCTTGTGCCAAAAATAATCATCGTGTTAACGTTTTAATTTACCATCATGGAGACACAAGAACATTGCCCTTTCTTATTCGAAAATACGAGGATTTACAATCCGTGCGTTGTCGCTTACGATTCGCACCTACCAATCAATATTCTGACAGGCAACATATTGCAAAGAAAACAAGAAGGTGTTCCGAAAAGAAAAAAAACTTGATGCCCCAGCTACTCCTCACCTATAAAAACCGCATCTTATCATTCTGACTCAAAAATTACAAAAAACAAAAAAACAAAGTATAGTTATCAGGTAGATTTTATATATTTGCATTAACATTTTTTAACACATGAAACAGCATACAGATAATATCCTTAAAAAACGAATGTCCTAAGGGGATGTTTTTACAGGTAAATTTCAAATATCTCCTATAACTCAACTCAAACAATAAACTCACTATTATAATTAGTATGGCAAAAAACAACATAAATTTTGTCGTAATGGCCGCGCTTTGTCTTAGTACTGGTGCACTATACGCACAAACCACTATAAAAGGAAAGGTAGTCGACAACAATAATAATCCTATTCAAGGGGCTACAGTTACCGAAACAAACAGTAAAAAACAGGTTCAAACAGATGTAAATGGACTATTTGAGTTCCCTTCGACCGGAAGCTCACTTAACATCAGCATTCAATATATTGGCTTTGAAACTAAGACTGTTCAAACCAATACTACAGGTTTCACCACGGTTCAACTTCTGCCAACGACTTCTCAACTAGACGAAGTGGTTGTGACGGCATTGAATATCTCGAAAGAAAAAAAGACATTGGGATATTCTATTCAGGAGCTGAAAGGAAAGGATCTTTCCGAAGCAAAAGAAGGTAATTTAGTCAATTCACTTGCTGGAAAGGTTGCAGGTGTTCAAGTCACAAATAGTCAAGGTAATATGGGGTCTTCCCGGATTATTATTCGTGGAGAAACATCAATTGCAGGAAATAATCAGCCATTATTTGTGATCGACGGAACCCCCGTTGATAATTCCCAGTTGGGTACGAGCGGTAATCGGGATTATGCCAATGCAATCTCAGACATCAACAGTGAAGATATTGAATCGATCAGTGTACTAAAGGGCCCCAATGCTGCTGCATTATATGGTTCAAGGGCCGCTGCTGGGGTAATTTTGATTACGACAAAATCTGGAAAAAAACGCAAAGGACTGGGAATAAACATCAATTCAAATAATACAATCGAACGACTCGCCGTTTTACCCGATTATCAAAATGTTTTTGGACAGGGTGCCGATGGAAAATTCAGCTATGTAGATGGCAAGGGCGGGGGTATCAATGATGGTGTGGACGAAAGCTGGGGTCCAAAGATGGACGGCAGACTGATTCCTCAGTTTTATTCCAATGGTGAAGCCGTGCCATTCGTAGCACACCCGGATAACGTCAGGAGTTTCTTTGGCACGGGAAGAACCTTAAATAATGGCATTTCAATTGCCGATGCGACTGAGAAGATTGATTACCGTTTCTCCTATAATAACAGCAATCAAACGGGGATTGTTCCCAATTCTTCCATTGAAAAAAATAATTTCAATATCAATACCCGTTATAAAATCACAGAAGATCTAACGCTTACTGCTAATGCAAACTATGTGCGTACGAATTCTGGTAATTTACCTGGTGTAGGTGGTTTCCGTTCTAATGGTTACATGTTACAATTTACATGGTTTGGAAGACAAGTGGATGTTTCGCGTCTAAAAAATTATCGGGATGCTAACGGCAATCTAGTCAATTGGAACAATAGTTATTATAGCAACCCGTATTTCATTGCGGAAGAGAATACGGTTCAGCAACAACGCGACCGCATTTTTGGCAATATTGGTTTGAACTATAAAATCAATAAGTATTTGACGGCAAACTTCCGTACGGGCAACGATTATTATACAGATCGACGCAAAATTAGGATCGCATATGGCACGAATGGTACGCCCTATGGATCTTACGAAGAGGACACATACACAGTAAATGAAAATAATACAGAGTTTACGCTGAATTATAACCGTCCCCTTTCCAATGATTTCACATTGGATATCCTAGGAGGTGGAAACATACGAAGCCAGTCCCGACAAAGGAATAACCAGAAGGCACCGCGTTTGGCAGTACCAGATGTATATACACTGGCAAACTCAAGAGATGCTTTAATTTCAACAGGTGAATATAGTCCTTTGAAAGCTTACAGCATCTTTTCTTCCGCGCAATTGGGGTATAAAAATTATGCCTTTTTGAATTTGACGGCACGTAATGATTGGTCCTCAACCCTACCTGTTGACAATCTATCTTATTTCTACCCATCAGCAAACGCAAGTATCGTACTGACAGATGCTTTCTCCATTCAAAGCAATGTACTCTCTTTTTGGAAATTACGTGGAGGATGGTCTAAAGTAGGTAAAGATACCGATCCGTTCAACTTGATCGATTCTTATCTTTTTAGCGCTCCTTACGGAAATAGTCCACAATTATCGGTCAATGACATTAAGAAAAATCCAGATTTAAAACCGGAAACAACAACCTCTACTGAATTAGGTACCGAGTTGGCATTCCTCAAAAGTCGGGTACGTTTGGATCTAAGTTTATACAATATCAATAGTATCAATCAAATCCTAAGCGTCGATGTAAGCCCTTCAACTGGTTACAAAAAACAACTAGTCAACGCCGGAAAAATCAACAATAAAGGGTTGGAAATTCAACTCGGAGTTACCCCGATAAAAAAACAGGATTTTCAATGGGACATCAATGTAAATTTTGCTACAAATAAAAGTAAAGTGGTAGAATTAGACGATGCGGGGTTGCTACAAAGCTATACGATCGGTTCTTCGGGAACGGTGCAGGTTTTGGCTGCAGTCGGAAAACCTTATGGAACTCTCTACGGAACCGGCTTTTTAAGAAATGAAGCTGGACGTATTATTGTCAATGCAGATGGGACTCCTGCTACTGACCCTGTCAACCATTATTTTGGAAAATTTACACCGAACTGGTTAGGTGGAATTACCAATCAATTCCGTTACAAAGATTTTGATCTGAGCTTTTTGATCGACATCAAACATGGTGGAAAACTGTATTCTGGCACGAATGCCACAGGTACAGGCACAGGGGTATTAGCCTCTACCCTTCCTGGAAGAGATGCTGAACATGGTGGCTTAAGCTATACCCTGAACGGTATAACATACGATGACGGTATCATTGCAGATGGTGTGAATGCAGATGGCTCAGAAAATACAAAAGTTGTTTCGGCACAACAATATTATAAAACATTATACAGAACCAATGAAGCAAATGTATTCGATGCGTCTTATGTCAAATTACGCGAAGTAAAATTAGGCTACCAATTACCTAATCGCTGGATTTCCAAAATTGGTTTTCAGGGAGCATCTTTCTCTTTAGTAGGTCGTAATTTGTGGATTATTCATAAGAATGCCCCCAATATTGATCCGGAAACAGCTTTTAATACAGGAAATGCCCAAGGTTTGGAAAGTTTGCAATTGCCCACTACGAGAAGCTTTGGTTTCAATTTGAACCTGAAGTTTTAAGAAAATGGAACAATCGAATTAAAAATAGAACAAAACTTACGGATTTATACAAATAACTGGCAATCAACATCTACAAAGCAGATAAGGCACAAGTACAGTTGATAACAGATAATTGATAAACAAATAACGATTAGAAAATGAAAATAAATAGCAAACATATAGCAGGACTTTTTCTCTTACTAGGTCTAACGACGTCCTGTAAAGACGAGTTAGCAAAAGTAAACCAAAATCAGAATGAAGCGGAAACTCCTCAGCCTGCCTACCTGCTAACCAGTACAATTAAGACGACAACAGATAGCTACTGGGGTATAAGTAACAACCTTGCGTCTAGCCTTTTATTTGTTCAACATTGGGCGAGAATACAATATACTGACCCCGACCGTTACATCTTTACAAATAATGATTTTAACGAAGGTTGGTCCACTTGGTATTCGAAAAGCATAAGTCAATTGAAAATCATTCAAAAACTGGCGGAAAACACAGGAAATGATAACTATAAGGGGGTGGCAATCGTCCTACAGTCTTGGGTATTTTCGTTACTTACAGACGCCTACGGTGAAATACCTTATACAGAAGCCGGAAACATTGACGTCTATCTTACACCGCATTACGATACGCAAGAGAAAGTATACACAGGCGTATTAAACGATCTGAAAAGTGCTCAGGCTTTATTAAATCCGAATGGAAAAAATATTGAAGGAGACATTATTTATAATGGTAGCATCGCGCAATGGAAGCGTTTTACAAATGCACTTCGTCTACGCATTGCTTTACGTATCGCAGATCGATTACCAAATCTCTCCAAAACGACATTACAGGAGATTGCCGCAGAGGGAAGTGGATATTTGACCTCAAATGCAGACAATGCACAGCTTATCTACCGCGACGCACCCTATCGCAATCCGGTCAGTGCATCGTTTGAAGCACGGGAGGACTATAGAGTCAGTAAGACAATTGTCGATAAACTGCGCTCACTCAACGATCCGCGTTTGGGTATTTATGCCGATACGACCACTACCTCAACGCCAGAAAAATATATCGGAGTACCAAATGGTTTAACAGCAAGTGACGCTAGTAACTTGGGCTTCGCTCGCACTTCAAGACCAGGTATCTATTTTAGAGATCCACATGCTCCAGCAGTAATCTTAAGCTTTTCGGAAACACTTTTTAGTTTGTCCGAAGCAGTCGGCAGAGGATTTATCACAGGTGATGCAGCAGATTATTACCAAAAGGCAATCCGTGCCTCTTTGGAACAATACAACATTAGCAATGACCAAATCGTTAGCTACCTCAGCCAGACAGCCATTAAGTTCGATTCCAACCGCTACAAAAAATCCATTGGGGAACAAAAGTGGATTGCCTTGTACGGACAGGGCTTAGAGGCCTTTGCAGAATGGCGCCGGTTAGATTATCCGCAATTAACACCTGCGAAGGCCGGCGCTTTAAACGGCAAAATTCCTTTGCGGTTTCTGTATCCCGGAACCGAACAATCACTCAACGGAACGAGCTATAAGGAAGCAATCGCACGCCAGGGCAGCAATACTTTACTCACTAAATTGTGGTTTGATGTAGAATAAATGTAGGTTAAAACAATTTTAAAAAAGCGGAAGAAGTTATTTTTCCGCTTTTTTCTGTAGATTTCTTATCTTCGTATAGCACTCTAAAGAATAAAATGTTATGGACGATCAAACATTAGACAGAATAGACCAACTTAGCGAGGAAGGAAACATCCAATGTGATGAAGGCAACTACCAGTCGGCGATCCGGGTGTGGACCGAAGCACTTGATTTAGTCCCTAGTCCACAACATGTTCATGCGGAAAGTCTTTGGCTCGAAGCTTCCATAGGAGATGCCTTTTTCTTACTGGACGATTTTGACAATGCCCTCTCTCATTTTGAAAAGGCAAAACAAAACATTATCGAAAATGCCTACGAAAACCCCTTTATCATGCTGCGCTTAGGACAGTGCTATTTGGAAGACAATAATAGCGAGTCTGCCCAGGAATATCTTCTTCGCGCCTATATGATGGAAGGAAGAGACATTTTCGAAGATGAATCGCCTAAGTATCTTAAATTTTTAGATGACAATATCGATTTGGATTGATCATAATCCGTTAAAACGAATCGATTACTTCACCGACTTCCATAGGGAGATCCGACTCAAGAACGGAGGCTCCTTCCGCAAATATGGCCCTATACTTTTCGGCGCGTTCTGTCTTTGTCTGCAACTTATCGTAGGTGGACGCCGCTGAAATCATGCACATCACACCTTTGTTGTTGAAGAATTGATACATCGCCTGATTGGAATCCTTTAGTTCTGGCCCAATATAGACAATCATACGGTCGTAGGGTAATCCAGAAGATTTAAATTTTTCCAATGCAGCGTGATCTTTAATATGCATGGACATATACTGTTCTGGATTCTGCGCCAAATAAAACGCTGCCTGTTCAGTATTATGTACCGTAACCCATACCCAACTGTAGGCATTGTTTTTTTTTAGTATTGCTGCTGTAGCCGCCAATGGTAAGTCTTTTTTATCTAAGTTGAGGATGGTTTTACCCTTTGCCCATTGAATGACTTCATCAAGTGTGTTAATACCATACCGGGTAATATTTCCAGCCTGATCCTTTAATTTCAGCTTACGCAGTTCATCCCAGGTATAGTCAGATACTTTTCCTTTTCCATTTGTGGTTCTATCCAATGTCGCATCGTGCATCAAAATAGCAACACTATCCTTGGTGTAACGCGGATCGATTTCAAAAATAGCCGGTGTTTTTCGTAATACGGCTTCAAATGCCGCAATCGAATTTTCAGGAAGTCCAGCCTCCATCGTTCCCCGATGACCACTTACAATTTTTTTATCTTTAGCATAGGTAAAATAATCACGCATCGCCTTTGGAGAAGCAAACTCAAGTGAATGGATTTTTTGTCCGACGACTACTGAGTACGACGAAACAAAAAGAAAAAAAGTGAAAAATGTTCTTCTCATGGATTTATAATTACGTTAAAATTCTTAAGCCTTTGATACACAAAACAACATGCTAAACTAATCATCCAAGATCAATAAATCGTTAACAAAACATTCAATTCATGTAAACAAGCTAGTCTGTAAACATGAGCCTAGCAGATCAAACTCATCCACTGTGGCAAAATGTACCTGAAAATCACTGTATACCATCTCTAAAAATTAAAAAAAATATAATATAGCTGTTGGCACAACTATAAAATAAACTATATTTGCGCATTAATTTATATTTGATCTAAATAAATTACCATGAAAAACAGAACACGATATATGATGTTCAGCAGTGGAATTCTTTTGCTATTAAGTGCGCAGCTACATGCACAAGAATTATCCCTTATCGTAAAAGACAGAGACAATAAACCATTAAGCCAAGCGAATATCAAAGTTGACGGAAAAAGCGTCGGCTATTCTAATCAACTTGGACAATTCATTTTTGCCAAAAGACCTTCGAATAATCCGATTCAATTGCGGGTATCATATACAGGCTTTTCAACGGTTGAAAAAATGGTCAATTTAGATACCGTTCAACGTCCATTGTCAGTTCAGCTTAATTCTACCCAAGTGTTAGATGAGATTATCGTAACAGCAGGACGTAAGCCGGAAAGCATCTCCACTGTCCCTTCTTCAGTAACGATCTTGACCACAAAAGAAATTGAGGCCCAAAGCCAAATCAGCACCAATCTTTCAACAATTTTAGGGAATACTGTCCCCGGTCTTGGAACATCGACCAATAAAGCGACAAACTCCGGACAAACACTTCGTGGGAGATCTGTGCTTGTTTTGATCGACGGTATTCCACAATCAACGCCTTTGATGAATGGACAACGTGATCTTCGGACCATTGACCCGAGTGTCATCGAACGGGTTGAGGTTATCAAAGGTGCTACATCTATCTATGGAAATGGCTCCGCAGGCGGTATTATCAACTACATTACACGCAATCCATCGAAAGACGCAGCTCCGATACAAGGGATCACAAGTGTTAGAACTACTTTCAATCCAGTTCATAGCGCCGGTACCATGGGCTATCGCATAGGACAAACTTTATACGGACAAAAAAATAAATGGAATTATACCGTCAGTGGATCCGCCGATTACGTTGGTCTGCAACGCGATGGTGACGGGGTTCCCCTCGGTCAGACAGACGGTCTTTCGAACACCTATCAATACAATGCGTTTCTAAAAGTCGGGTACCGTATCGATAGCAGTTCCAATATTACGGCAGTATACAACTTCTACCGAAGTAACCAACACAACAGATACATCAGCCAAACAGGTGTATATGGTCAAACGCCAACGATAGGCGTGAAAGGCGAAGATCCAGGTAAACCTGCTGGAACTCCATATAACCACAATGCCATGTTGACCTATACTAAAAGTAATCTATTCGCGTCGACATCTTTAACTGCTTCTGCATACTACAATACATTTCGATCCATGAACCGTTATGTCGAGAAAGCTTCTGCATGGTATGGTCCAGGACAAACACAAATCAATTCGGAGAAAAAAGGCTTACGCGTTAACTTAAACACACCTTTTCAGGTATTGGGTTCAAATGCAGATATCACCTATGGTGTAGATTTACTAAATGATGTAACAGATCAAAATCTGACCGACGGCAGGGTCTATATTCCCTATATGAACATGTTAAACGTTGCTCCATACGCCCAGGTAAAAATTGATTTCCTAGAAAACTTAATCTTTAAAGGCGGTGTACGTTATGAAAATGCAACAGTCAAAATAAAGGATTTCAATACCATTGCTACAGGGCCCAACAACGAAGGAAGTATTGCCGTAAAAGGAGGTAATATCCCCTACAAAGGAGCGACCTTCAATGCAGGTTTGCGTTACAACAAATTCGCGATCTTTAATCCCTTCGTAAGTTTCTCACAAGGTTTCGCAATCAATGAACTCGGTCGTATTGTACGTCGGGCAACAGATAATGATTTAGATAGCCTAAAAACCGACCCTATTATCACCAATAATTACGAAATCGGTTTCTCAAGCAATTACAGCATTTTCCAGCTATCAGCATCTTATTACTACAGTACTTCCAAAATGGGCGTTGAACTAGTGGATATTGGTGGTTACCTGATGCCACAACGCCTTCCAGAAGATGTGTATGGGTACGAAATTGCATTGAGCGCTAATATTTCGCCTCAATTGACCATCGGTGGAACCTATGCCTATGTGGAAGGAAAGTCAAAAAAAGACGATGGATCAAAATCCTACCTCAATGGCTCACGTATCTCGCCAGACAAAGCAACGGGATACATCTACTATACTCCGATAAAACCCTTAACCTTTCAGCTTTTTTGGGTGCATACCGGGTCCCGGGATCGCTTTCTTCCAAACGATAAAGGCGTATACAAAAACAGCGAAGGCCCCGTTAAGACCGTTGACCTATTTAACTTAAACGGAAATTACCAAGTAAACAAACAATGGTCTATCGGCATGGGGGTAGAGAACTTATTCAATAAAAACTATTACCCTGTTGTCAGTCAATACCGTGCCTTAAATGAAGAATACGTCAAAGGACAAGGTATGCTGGCCTCATTTAACATCAACTACAAATTCTAATATGTTTAAAACCGTCATTCTTTGGTTGCATAAATGGCTCGGAATCATCACCGGAGTTGTGGTATTCATCCTAAGCCTGACGGGCAGCATATACACCTTTCAGGATGAGCTCAAGCTCTGGGCTTATCCTGAAAAATATTTTATCTCCGATACAACCAACCACTCAAAAACTCCGCTACCTTTAAGCGCACTTCTTTACAGCGCACAGAAAAGCCTCGAAAAAAATCAAAAAATCACGCGGGTTGATCTCTATCCTTCGAAGAATCGTACCTGGGTATTTCGTGCCATAAAAACGGACGAAAAAGCATTTGGTCATTGGAATTATTACCGCTATTACAAACGCGTTTTCATCAATCCATATACTGGTCAAGTACAGCAAGTAGAAAATTCAAAAACAGAATTCTTTCAACTGGTGCTTCAGCTTCACCTAAACCTCCTCTTAGGCAAGCAATATGGCCATCCGATCGTCGCCTGGTCAACGGCCATTTTTGTCCTTATCTTACTTAGTGGCATTGTTCTTTGGTGGCCAAAAAAATGGAAGGGCAAGAATCTTAAGCGCAGTTTTTGGTTAGATACCAAAGTAAAATGGAAACGACTGAACCACGACCTCCACAATGTCATCGGATTTTACAGTTTATTTATCGGATTGATTTTTGCCATTACGGGCCTCGCTTTTGCTTTTCCGGATTTCAAAAAGACCTATATCGCAACATTCAATTTATTGCAGTCGCCAACAGCTTCTTCCACACACAGCTCCCCTATCCCCTTGCCCCCTGTGGAAAAGAAATTTCAGGACAATGCGCTACGGTATGCCTTGACAAATTATCCGGATGCTGAAATGATGTCGATCCGACTAAAAAAAGAAACCGAAACAGCGATGGATATACAGGTGAGACATCATGAAAAACGAAGCGGTGTATTTGATTGGCTTTATTATAATAAAGAAGACAGCAGTCTTACGGCAGTCAAATCCAGCAACGAATTGCAGTATGGGGATAAGCTCGGTGCACTTAACTATGATATTCATACCGGTGGCATCGGTGGACTCACAACAAAAATTATCGCTTGCCTAGCTAGTCTCTTTTGTGCTTCCTTGCCCATCACAGGATATATCATCTGGATGAACAAAAGCAAAAAGAAGAAAAAGAAAGGTTATCAACATAATGTTAATAAGTACTGTTAATAACTGCATTTTTCTTTTAAACAGGTTTTCAACAGCGTTATTAACATAATGTGGAAAACTAACCCTTACCCTATTTACTGACACCATCTCTTGTGCAATTTATAGGAATGCGATACACCATCTGAAAAAACAACATACAAGACAAAAAGACGACAGTCTTTAAACCGAGAAGATCCCAACGCTAAGCCGCGCAAACAGGGCAACACTAAAAAAAGGAAGCATTCTTCAACAAAAGGAAGCAAAGCACACAGCCAAAAAAGAAAGTCGCGTGAGAAAAAAAGAAAATCCGATACACAGAAGTGCACCGGATCTCTTCAATAACAAACCAACAACTAACATACTAAAGATTCGGATTTCGCACCGTCTCTTCGTATGGTATAGCAAACAAATAATAAGGACTGTTTTCTACAAAATTAGAACCATCAGGAAATTTAATAATCCGGTGCCCTTGACCATTAACCAGCTTAGGCTTACCGTCTGCACCCACAATTTCTACTTGAATAGGTTTTCCCTCAGCATCAAGATAGGATTTACGCACAACCTTTCCCTGAGTCCGAAGAATATCCGACAAAGCAAATCCTTCACCCCAAAGTTCCTTGCGTCTTTCAACAAGAATGGCAGCAATTAATTGTCCATTATCATTTCCTGAAAACAGCTTAGCGTTTCTAGCCGTCCGTAATTTATTCAGCGCTGCTACCGCTTTATCGTTTTCACCAGCTCTTGCATAACCTTCAGCCGCAATCAAAACCATTTCAGAAGCACGCATGTATACAATATCTCCAATTAAATTGGACTTAAACTTAAACTTCTTATACCGTAGGAAACCTTCCCGACCAGGTAAATTATCCCATTCAAATAAAGCGTAACGCACATCACTGGTATCGAATAAATCTTTAAAATAAGGATCGGCCATAAAACTATAGTAATAAGATCCAGCTGACGACACATCCAAATAATGAAATGTATAACTTGCCACATTTTGCTCGTTAGTCTGCTGATGTCCCCAAATCCACTCGCTATTTCCAAGATCATTAAAACCTGCCTGATAATCTGACGGAGTCATTAAATTATACTTCTGAGCTGCTTTTTCAGCATATTCAGCGGCTAGCTTCCATTCGCCTACCTGCAAATAGGTTCTCGCAAGCAGACCATACACGACATCCGCATTGATTTCGTATTTATCCGCTCTACTAGCAGAAGCCAACAAGCTTTCACTGTCTTTGAGATCTTTCAAGATAAGTTCATACACTTCTTCCTGTGTTGACCTTGATTTTCCTTCAGTCGACAATGTACTGGGTTCGGTATAGATCGGAACAGACTTGGCATTTTTATCTTTCAGATAACTGAACTGGTAAAAAGTCGCCAGGTTTAGATAAGAAAACGCGCGCAATGCTTTCGCTCTTCCCTTCAATACATTCTTGGTTTCGACAGATCCCTCAGCTCCATCCACTTTCGCGATCACATTATTCATATTATCGATCACTTTATACAGCATTATCCAAAAAGAATTAACGCGATTAGAACGATTGTTTGTTAATTCGGTAAATGCATACGCATCGCGATAACCATATTTGGTCGTCACCGCAACATCACTTCCCATTGCATCACTTGTACGCATTACCGCCGTATAACCTGGATTGGCATAAGTAAAATAGGTATCATTTAAATACCTCCAGGTACCATTGATCACCGTAGCAACATTGTCGGTATTTTTAAACACTTCACCTTCCGGCACAGAAGTGGTCGGATCCAACTCAAGCGCATCCTTACATGATGCATTCACTAGAGAGAGCGCCAATATGATATATATAATTTTTAGTTTCATGATTTTCATTTAAATTCTCAGATTAACAATAAGGCATTAAAAAACAAGCTGAATACCACCAGAGATTGTTCGCATTGCCGGATAGCGAAAATAGGTCGCCCCATTCACCGTCTGTTCTGGATCCATTCCTTGATGACCATAAAATGTCAATAGATTTTCGGCAGTTGCAAAGACACGAAGTTTTTCTACACCTATCCGCTTCAATAAATCCGAAGGTAATCTATAGCCCAAACTCACATTTTTAAGGCGTGCATAAGTGCCACTGTAAAGAAAACGTGTGGACGAAGAAGTCCAATTCAAGTTATCTGTTGTCAATTTAGGCACATCGGTCTGCGTATGCTCAGGCGTCCAGCGCTCGAGGATCTCCTTGGACCAAGCACGTCCCGGATTATTACCGCTATGCATAAGCTGAATATAATCGTTATCTAATATCTGTCCACCCAAACTAAAACTCAACAAAGCAGACAAATCAAAATTTTTGTAAGTGAAACTGTTTTGAATCCCACCGACAAGATCTGGCAATGAAGTCCCGGCAATAAAATTACCGGCCTTACTGTATTCCGAAGTTTTTTCACCTGTTTTATTACCGTCCTTATCAGCGGTATACCATTGAGGCAGACCGTTATCTGGATTTACTCCAGCCCATTCCGGCAGATAAAAATCATAGATACTTCCGCCTACACGCAAAAGCTTATTCCCCGTAATGATCGGTTTGTTATCTTTTGGCAAAGCTGTAATCTTGTTTTTGTAATGCGAAAGATTGACGTCTAAATTCCATTTAAAATTTTCATTTCGAACCGGGACAGTACGAATATCCACGTCGATACCGGTATTTTTCAGCGCTCCAATATTTGCATCATAGCCCGTATAGCCTGTTGAATAAGCCATCGGCATGGTGAACAGCAAATCCTTACTCCGACGGTTAAAGTACTCCACACTCAATGAAACCCGGTTTTCAAATGCAGATACATCGACACCTACGTTCAAATTGAGGTTCGACTCCCATTTTAGATCTGGTGTAGCCAACCTACCGGTATACGTTCCGCCTTTACCCAAACTATTTGCAATGGTATAAAGTCCTTTATAAGCATAATAGGTACCTAAATTATCGTTTCCTTGTCCACCATAACTTGCTCTTACCGTCAGCTGATCAATCGTTGTGTTATCCTTCAAAAATTCTTCCTGTTTCAGCTTCCAAGATCCACCCACAGACCAGAATGTTCCCCAACGTTTTGCTGGCGAAAAGCGCGACGAACCATCAGTACGTAACGAAGTCGATAAATAATATTTGTTATCATAATTATACTCCGCTCTTCCCAAGAAACTCAATAGCCTATACCCAGCACTTGATCCCGTGAAGTTATTGAGTTGTGATGCCGCAGCAGGTTCATCAAAGTAAGGGAGCACAAATTGCTGTCTGCTACCGTTGATATTGCTACTATTAAAATCATAGTATTCCTGACCGGCCAATACATTGAGGTAATGTAAGCCAAACTGCTTCTCATAAGTCAATAAATTGTTCCAGGTCTGCGCTACGGTACGCACATTTGAACGATAAACATACCCGCCCGTATTCACACCGTCTCCCAACAAAGGATTGGTATAGTCGTGTGTATTCCCGTTGATATAATCAACATTATATGTCGACTTAAATTTTAAATTTTTGGAAAACAACACTTCCAGATAAGTCCGGGCAGATAGATTTTCCCGACGGATATCATTTCTGTCCAAAGGAAGAGAAGCAGCTAAATTATTACGTGGTGTTGCACCACTTGGACGATATTCTCCAAAATCGTAAATCTTATTTCCGGCTCCATCAAGCACAAATGAACCATCCGCATTGCGCTCATAGTATGGATAAAAAGATGGCACCAGTCTCGTAAAATTTATAATGTTTGCCGTATTGCTGTCCTCAGACTGCGGATATTTTTGTTGTGTACTGCTACCACCTATATTGAGACCGACATTTAACCAGGATTTCACTTTGCTGTCAAGATTTGCGCGCAGGTTGTACCTTTTAAATCCAGATTCAATCGCTATCCCCTGATCGTTCAGATAACCACCCGAAATATAATAGGTGCTTTTGGCACTACCACCACTAAACCCTAGATCTGCTTGTGTACGCACTCCCGTACGTTGCAATACGTCGGTCCATGGATCATCCCATAGTGTCTTAGCTCCGGCAACCAACTTACCATCTACTCCGACCGGCTGCGGGTATTGACTGCCATACGGATTGATATTTAAATCTGTCAATACGGTCTTACTTGCGTTGGACGCCGCTTGCTCTGCTGTAAGGCCATTTGACAGGTTTTTGTTTCTCAAAGCTTCCCAATAGAGCTGAAAATATTCATCGGTCGATACCTGGTCATAGTCACGAACTGCACGGGTTGAATAGCCCTGTGTAAAATTGAGATTAATCTTGGTGTTGTCGGAAGACACACCAGACTTAGTAGTAATAATAATCACACCATTCGCCCCTCTGGATCCGTAAAGTGCACTTGATGCTGCATCTTTTAAAACAGAGATAGACTGAATGTCATTCGGATTGATGGAGTTAATATCCCCGGCATAAGGACTACCATCCAACACGATCAGAGGTGAACTGGAGGCATTAATGGAGCCGATACCCCTAATACGGATGGCTGCTTCAGTACCTGGCTGTCCCGAGGACGCTACGGACTGTAAGCCCGGTACCTGTCCCTCCAGGGCCTTCGTAATATTTGATACCTGTCTATTTTCAATAGCTTTGCTGCTCACCGTACTGACCGACCCCGTTATGTTTGTACGTTTGGCAGTACCGTAAGCCACCACCACCACTTCTTCCAGATCTGTACTGGAGGGTTTCAAGGACAATGTTAAGTTTGTACTTGTTGCTTTTAGCTGTTGAGATTCATAACCTACAAAGGAAAATTCCAATACAGGTAATACGTCACCTGTGACATTGATTGTAAACTCTCCTTTTGAATTCGTTAAGGTTCCTTGATTTTGCCCCGAAATGCGAACATTTACTCCAGGAAGTAGGTGACCGGTTTTGGCATCAACAACTTTTCCTTGTATAGCCCGCTGCTGAGCATACAACCTGTTCATATTGACACCTGATAATGCTATCGCAGCAATAGGAATGTATTTAAGTTTTGCGTACATCGTAAGAATGCTTTACTAAATAAGTTAAGTGTGATTAAATACAAAAAACACAGTGGCTCCTTGCATTCCAATAAAATCTACTGAATAAGTAGTTTTTATTGAAACGCAAATATATAACAAAATCTATTGAATTAATAGATTTTGTTTCGCTAAAACACAAAACACTATAAATAAAGTACTTAAAATTAAAAACTAAGCTTATAAAAGTCATTTAGTAAGCTAACTTACTATTATTGATCAAGCCATTTTTGAAACTTCGGAGATCGTTCCTCACTAACAATGACTACAATTCCCGCTGGAGTTGAGGGCATTAACGCTAATTTGATTCTATTTCGACTAATTTTTAACATGGATTGAATCGCATCTATTCGAACAAGAAATTTACGATTGATCTGGAAAAAAACTGTTGGATCTACCTGTGTAACGAGATGAGTGATGGTATCTTCAATAATATATGCAATTCCAGATCCTTTTTCTACAGCATACAACTCTTTGTCTTCTGCCATAAAATAAGCAATATCAGCAATGGCCAGCGACTTTAAAAAATTACCATATTTCACTAAAAAACGCTGTTTGAGCCGAGGTTCTACTTTAGGTAGTAGCGGTTCGATACGTTTCATGACCTCAGTCAACTCGTCGCTGTCGAAAGGTTTTAACAAATAGGCATACCCTCTATTTTGGAAGGCCTCCAAGGCATATTGTTCGTAAGCCGTCGTAAAAATAAGCGGCACATCGATAGATACCTGCTTAAAAATTTCAAAGCTCAGCCCATCCATCAGGTGGATATCCATAAAAATCAGATCGAATTGATTTCTATTGATTGTCACCACCGCTTCCTGAACCTCTTTTGCATTGGTAAAGGTCAGTTCACTTTCTCCATAGCGCGCAGTCAACATCTCCTTTAAGCCTACAAAAGCCCAGTCTTCGTCTTCGACAATCAGTATTTTCCATCCCATGGGTTGAATGTAATAAAAAATCCATTTCCTAAAAAGAAAATGGATTAATATATATAGGATTTAAAAAAATAGATTATTTCAACAGATCGGGATTATTATTGATTGCTTCCTGTGGATAACGTATCACATAACGAGGATCGTTCTGCTGCAGTGTTACCGTTCTGCCGAAACTACTGTGTGTGATCGCCGGTCTTGTCGTCCGTTTTAGATCATACCACCGTAATCCCTCTAGCGCCAGTTCACGCTTGCGTTCCAGCAGAACCGCATCTAGCAATTGCTCCTTTGACAAACCTGCGTCAGCCTTAGTTTCTTTGGCATAGGCATCTGCGGTAAATCTGTTTTTCTTTAAAGCAGACAGATATTTTAATGCTTCTGCTGTATTTCCCAGACGAACATAACATTCGGCCAACGTCAAATAAAGATCAGCATTTCTAAAACTCACATTAAAACGGTTGTCCCCACCTTTGAGGGATACATAATCGCCCCCACTTTTTTGGAAGTAACGACCTTTTCTCAAATCGCCTGCAGAATAACTGTCTAACAAGGCCGGTGAAATAAAGGAACTTGTACGTACTCCAGGAACAGATACTTTTTCCAAAGCCATAATCATCTCCGCTGATTCAAAATCATTCGGAAGTAGGCTTCCAGCAGCATTGAGATCAACCAATTTGTCATTTATAACCAAAGCTTTTTTAGCGGCATCAATTGCTTCTTGCCACTCACCGCGATATAAATGAACGCGTGAGGCCATGGCAAAAGCAGCGCGTTTGCTAAAGCGATAATTAACACCTTTTGCCTGATCATCCACAGTCAGTAAAGCTGTCCCTTTTCCCATATCAGCCAGGATCTGCGCATAAGACTCTCCAATGGTCACAGGTACAAAACGTTGTTCCAGGTCAATCTTTGTCGATAAAGGAACGCCCCGAAGCCCTGCATTACTCGCCGAATAGACCTCGCTGTAGAGATTTAATAACTCAAAATGAGCATAAGCACGCATCAGATAAGCTTCTCCTTTGATTTGGTCCACTGCTGCATTGCTAGCCAACTTTTCATCGATTGTACTAATGACCTGATTGGTATAAAAAATACTACTATAAAATGTCAGATAGGGATAAGCAATTGTTGTCGGATCAGGATTTTGATCGTTCCAAAGATAAATATCTTTGGTTCTAGCGGCATCAGTCGAACTTTCATCCAACAATAGCTCATCTGTCCGCAAGGACAAATAGGACTTATGTGCAGGAAAGTTTGCATAACTGCTTGTCATTAAACCTCTAAAATCACTTTCCGAAGTAGGGATAACCGTCCCTACCGGTTTTATATCTAAATATTTATCGCAGGAATTCAATGCACTGGCTGCCATGATCATTCCAAAATAAACTATCTTTTTCATGTTATAAATCAATTAAAAGAATTAAAAACTCGCTGACAGACCGAAGGCAAAAGACTTGCTGATCGGTTGTGCATAATAATTACCGTAAGTTTCAGGATCAAAATATCCGTCATAATTTGCTCCAAAGACAAATAGGTTACGTCCTTCTACATTCACGCGTAAATTGCTTGTACCAATTTTTTTACTTAATGCAGCAGGGAGTGTATAACCTAAACGAATGCTATTGATGCGGACATAGCTCATTTTCTTTGCCCAGATATCATAGAGATTGAATGATTTAATTGGATCATTGCTTTCCAACCAAGCATAGGCCATCCAGCGATCATTGAATTCAGAACTTATGCTTCCCAAAGCAGGCATATTACCACCCTCTTGCAGTGCCTTCAAAAGATCTGTTGTATAATTCTGACCACGGTCTACCAGAGCCGGATTATAAGTCGGTGTACGGCTTACCCAACGCTCCAAATTAAACACAGCAGAAATTGCGAGATCAAAATTAGCATAACGGAAACGGTTGGTCATTCCGCCGATAAACTTCGGATCTTTACTACCCTTGTATTTAAATTTAGAACGGTATTCTGCAGCGGTCATATCGGTTTGCGAAATATAACCTGGCAAAAACTCCGCCCATGGATCATATAATCCAAAAAACTGTTCAAAGCTCGAAACGGATCCATCCTGATTTCTGAACTGCATCACCCCATCTTTATCCAAACCAGCCGTTTCCAATACGTATAGGCCATTAATTGGACGCCCTTCCTGTGTTTCAAGCGCATAGGCTTTTGGATCAGCGAGTACTTTTAATAATTTATTACTATTGTGTGCAATATTAAAGTCCGTTGACCAGGAGAATTTATCCGTTTGGATCTGACGGCTTGATATCGTCAATTCCACGCCTTGGTTTCTTGCTGAGGCCCAATTAACTTTTACGTTTTGGAAACCGTTTTCCAAAGGTATTGCACTATAATCGATTAAGTCGGTACTCTTTCTGTTATAATAATCAACCGTAATATTTAATCTGTTTTTCCATAGGCCTAAATCAATCCCAGCATTATAAGATTGGGTCTTTTCCCAGCGAAGTTTATCATTAGCAGGCATCTCAACAAATACAGTTCCTTCATTATTTCCTGGCAACATGGTAATGTTATTATAAAAACCAACAATAAAAGGATAAGTATTGCGATCAATATTTCCTTGCGTACCGTAAGACGCGCGCACTCGGAGATCAGACAAAGCGGTTTTTCCTTTAATAAACTCTTCCTCTAGCACATTCCATGATCCCGAAACAGACCAAATCGGTAGAAAACGATATTTGGGATCAACACCAAACATATTAGAACCATCTTGTCGAATACTTGCATATACATTGTATTTCCGATCAAAAGTATAGGTCGCATTCCCATAGAACGAGGCATATGAGCTTTCTACAAATCCTTTTTTATACTGTACAAACCTTGAGTCATTTTGGTAGTTGCTATTTGGAAAAACAAGTGTTTGCGTCGTCAATGTTGCCGGATTGTACCCGAATCCCTTCGTTGTTACGATTTCACTCTTGCTCCGTCTCAGTTCCGTTCCTCCCATCAATTCCAGCTCATGGCGATCGTTCCAGGTTTTGTTGTACTTTAAATAAGTTTTCCAATTGTATTGGAAAACGCTATTATTGGAATTTTCTATTGTCCCACCAGTAGGCAAAAAATACTTATTTGTCTTGCTGGCGGCATCGTAGTAGCGGGTCGCAGCACGCAATTTTCGGGTGTTATAACTTTCCTGATCTGCAAATTTTTCAGTTTTATTTTCATCAAATTGCAAACCAAGCTCTGTTCTCAGGGATAACTGTGGTAAAATAGCGTATTCCAAATAACTGATTGCTTTCAGTGCTTTATTTGTTAACGTGTATTTGGTATTATCGCGCTCTTCAATTGCGTTAAATGGGATATAAGTATCTCTTTCAAAGCCCTCGATATCTGGATCATAGTTAAATTTCCCAGATTGATCATAAACTGAAAGATATGGATTAACCGAACGCACATAATAACTTGGGTTCGTGAAAGCATCACGATCCTGAATCGGATTTTGTCTATTCGAAACTGATCCTAATATATTAATACCAGCTTTAAACCGATCGTTGATTGTAAAATCGTTATTTAATGTCAATGAATAACGACGAAGATCTACCGCTTTTGTAGCACCTTTTTCATCGTACAAACCTGTTGACAAATAATAGCGATGCCCATCATTACCGCCTGAAATAGACGCGGAATACTGTTGATTGACCGCCTGACGGTATAATTCATTCCCCCAATTCGTTTGTTGCGTGCGCAATTGACTGATCGACTGCTGTACTTCCGGTGACAAAGCTGCTAAACCACCGGTGCGATAAGCATCCAATGCATTTGCTTTATTTAGTATCCGCATAACAGCGCCCTTATCCGTACGATAATTGAGATCCGTACGATTGGCCATCAATAACTCAAAATTCACTTTTTCATTAGCATCCATCAGATTGAGTTTACCGAAATCCGGACGTTGCGTCACAAAGGTATTTGCTGACACCTGCAATTTTGCGGGACCAGATTTACCTCTTTTTGTGGTAATCACAATGACCCCATTTGCGGCCCGGGCACCATAAATTGAAGTCGCCGCAGCATCTTTTAAAACGGTAATATCGGCGATATCATCGGGATTGATGCCTGCAATAGGAAGATTTGTCAAGCTATTAAGATCATCTTTCTCTATTCGGTTTGGCATTGCCGTACCTTCAATCGGCAGTCCGTCAATCACCCATAAGGGATCTTGTGTGCCATTGAGTGATACAGTACCACGAATACGGATCTGTGGAGCACTATTGGGGCCGCCATTAAAATTGCTCAACTGCAAACCTGCCACCTGACCAGCAAGCATTTCATCGATCGATGCAACCCCCGTCTGTTTGATGTCCGCTACATTGATTTTATTGTAAGCCGTCGTATTCTTACGTTTTTTGATATCCGTATAACCTGTTACGATCACTTCATCCAAGGACTCACCACTTGGCTGAAGCAAGATTGTCTTATGATCCTGAAATACCGGCACCTGAATACGCTGGTACCCGACATAGCTAATCGTTACATACTTTAAATTACTAGGCACTTTTAAGCGAAATTCACCAGCCGCATCGGTCAATGAACCCAATGCCGACTGCTGCACCTGATTAGGTACACCGATATCTTCTGCTACTGCCGAACTTTCAACGACAACCGTCGCCCCCACGACCGGTTTTAACGTGACCGCATCCAAAACCTTTCCTTTCAGTTCCCTGGATTCCTGCGCATGCGCAACGTGCACACACATGAAGGTCAACGGTATTAAAAACTTATTCATTTTGGTAGATGTTAATATATTAGTTTAATTCTAAGGTATTTGCAATACGTAGTAAAAGATCCATGTAATGCGATTTTGTAGTCGCGTCACCTGTCCGCTGCTTTTGCTTCAACAACTGGTAGATCTCATATAGTTCAGCACGTTTATAGGTCAACATATCGGAAGTGCGTATCATACCAGTGACATGTACATTCCGAAGTCCCGTTTGTGAAGAGGATGCATGTTGTGGATGTAAACATAGATCAGGTTGTATCGCTTCAACTAGCTGCTCAATGCCTGCCAGCTTCTTCGCATTTAATTTCTCCATGGATTTGTTTGTAGATACCATCAGAACATCCACATAGTTTTGTTGTAGCATCCGTGTTTTAAGGTCCAACGATTGTCCACTGATGGTTTTAGCAAAGATCGTCTGACGTACAGAAGTTAGAAACTCAGGTGCACTCCATGCTTTTCTACTTCCAAAAAGATTTTCCATCTCAACCATACGCAGCAAACGTTCATCATTGACCAGTTTATACAACATGGCATACTGAAATTCACGTTGTAAGTTATAAGGAGCATACTCAAATGGTCCTATTGGAGAATCTTTCAATGGAAAAGTTTTTGCCATCAGCTCTGGGACGAACAACCACTCGGGCATGTAAAAGACATTCTTCTTGAGGTATTCCAAAGCACGTACTTGTTTGTCTGTTGGTACTGGACTATAGGCATCTTTTTGATCGCCCAAAACAGCATTTTCCAGGTATATTCCCCCGATATTATTTAAGACATGGTCAGCATACGCATACCATTGTCCGACTACACCCATATATAATTTACCGGCACGGTAGTAATCATCACCTACATTAGTGGTCCAGTTGATAATATTAGGCATCATACGACGCAGATTCCGCATGCCATATTCACCAGCTTTCATCGCGTCGTCACCAAGATCTTCCGATTGAGCCCGCGGATCAACGATATTTTTAGAATCTTGCTGTTCACCGTAATGGTAAATAGGATCATGTACATGGCTGTCAATTTCCTTTCTCAGCAAAGGAATTTCATCCCAAGGTTGCGTTTTGCCATACCAACGGTAAGCCCAGCCAATGGCATACTTGTCGTAAGCACCGATCACGGGAGTGATCTGTTCCACACCATCTTCGGGTTGTGCCACATAATTGAAACGAGCGTAATCCATAATTGAAGGAGCAGTCCCCCCCATTTTAGCGGTGAAGCTTTTACTACGCAATGAATCAACAGGAAAACTTGCCGAGGAGCCCATGTTATGCATAAGACCCAAGGTATGCCCAATTTCATGGGAAGAAACAAAGCGAATGGCATGTGCCATTTTTTCATCCGAAAACACATTGGATCGTACCGATGTATCTACTATACCTGTTTGTATACGCATCCAGCTATTTAAAATCGTCATGACGTTGTGCCACCAGATCACATCGGCTTCAAGGATCTCCCCCGAGCGCGGATCGACCACAGAAGGTCCCATGGCATTAGCCTGAGCAGATGCTGCGTAAACGATCGAGGATACATTGGCATCATCGGGATCAAATTTGACACTATCCGGCTGTTGTTTGGCCAGAATTGCATTTTTGAAACCAGCAGCTTCAAAGGCAACCTGCCAATCATGAACTCCATCGATGATCGCTTGTCGCCACTGTTTTGGTGTCGCCGGATCTAAATAAAAGACAATCGGTTTCTTTGGTTCGACCAACTCCCCTTTCAGATACCGCGCTTTATCTTCGTCACGCGGCTCTAAGCGCCAGCGATTGACCAGATTTTTCTTATCCAGTTCCTGTTGTTTATCATTAAAATACCAACGTGGTGAAGTAAAGAAACCTACTCTTGGATCTGCAAACCGCGCAACCATAGGATTTTCAGGCAGTTCGTAAAGATTACTTGTAATTTCTAAAGAAACCGGTACAGATTCATCACCTTCAGTGACCTTGGTAGAGAATACAGACTTCACAACGATATTATTCGCATAGGATTTAATGTCTTCAACGGTAGATATACTCGTTTTAGGTGAAGTTCCCAAACCCAAAGACGTAAACACATCCGTAAAGCTTTTTTCTGAACCGTCAAATACTTTATTGACTTTGATCACCACGGCACTTGAATCCTTTGAATAGCTTTCAATCTTAAACGATTCAATATAAGAAGGGCGATAATTATCATATACCGAAGCGGCTATTGCGTCACCCTTAGGTACTTCGACCTGCGGTTTAATCTCCGAAACCCACACTTCTTTTTTCTCTTTACGATGGGTAAAACGAATGACCTTATTTTCATAATTCATCCCTTTGTTTACCCCAGCCTCATTCAAGGCCAACGGTACAGAAGATAGCTTTTGGATCAACAATATATCTTGCCCCATCTTTTTCAATGGAATTTCAAAGTAGTAGTTGTTTTCTTTACGGATCACAGTAAACATTCCACTATCCACACGCGCATCTTTCAACAATTTGTCGTATGCAGCTGTAGAATCTTTCTTTGCCGTAGAATCTTTGGCAGAAGTAACCGTCTCTTTTTTTCTTAAACCTACGGTTTGCAATATAGAACAAGATTGCATTAGACCCGCCGAAAATAAAAGACCAATGGCTAGCTTAGTATAAGTGTTTTTCATCAAATAATTATTTTTGAGCTCGCTTTCAAAGGCATAAATGAGCTCGTGGCATTCTATTTGTTTTTCACTGGTGACGACGTAACATCAACCGAAAATCCATTATTGATCCTAAGCCTGTTTTAGCTTCGGATTTTGTATCAGAAAGTAATTGCATCTATTCCATGGAGGTCAATCATAAGTTGCACTTTATAAAGACCTTGGCATTTTATGGGATAAGATTAGGCTAATCACAAACTAAAACCGCTGGATTAAGAGCCAAATTTGTTAAAAATATTGTACAGAATAATACATAAAGGGATGAACACGTAGTTCAGAATGATGAACACGCACTATAAAAACATGAATACGCAGACACCTCCAATTTCATTATTCATATACAGCATTATGCGAGTGGTAATCGCACAATAAATTGCCCCGACTCTAACCCGAAATGAAAACCTGCCATGGCATAGTAATTATAGATGGATGACAAATATTTGAGCCCGTACCCCTCACCTTCAAGCTCTGCCCCCTGTCTGGGCTGCCAGTTGTTGCTAACCTCCAGCAGGTTGGTTTCGGGTATATAGATTAAATGAATAGTAAGCGGATTCTCTTTCGAAATGCGTGTATGCTTTATCGCATTCTCGATCAGCATTTGCAAACCCAAACGTGGAATTTTCTGTTCTAATAATTCTCTTGGAATATTTATATCCATATCCTGCAATGCCGCGCCGAACCGCACCTGCTGCAAAAAGAAATAGGCTTTGGCCAATTCCAGTTCCTCCCTTAGCGTAGACCATTCTGCCTCATCTGTACGCAACATTTTACGATAAACCTTGGTCATCTTTCCAATAAAAGACTTGGCCAGTTCATCGTCTTTTCCGATCAGGTACTGAAGCGACCCAAATGTATTGAATAGAAAATGTGGATTGATCTGTTGTCGCAATTGTACTAGACGCATCTGTGTATATTCATTTTTCTGCTTCAAAGCAAGCAATTTCAATTGTTGAATCTTGCGTCGCTCCATAACATTGAAATAGATCAATACCATCGCCACCAACATTAACCCCACACCGAGCAAGATACTATAGGTCAACAATTCCTGGATTTCTTCTTCGATACTCAACAAGAGAACATACACCTTGATTTCACCACCAACAAACAGAATGTTACAGGGATAGGAATTAACCATCACGTCCAGCTGCAGAAAATCTGACTGGACAATTTGCCCCTGTTTTGACACAGCGGCAGTATTTCTCTTTCCCCATTTTCGATTATCTGGAGAATATACACAGATGCCGCGGTCATCATAGATCTCAAAATAAGCCCGCCTTCCGAAATTGAGCTTCGAAAAATAAGCATTCAGCCTTTCGATATCCATATAGATATGATATAGCCGATGATTTATTGTTCGTGTCCGTAACAATGTTAGCATCCTATGGCTTATATAATCAGGTTGGCCTACCGGGATAATGACCAATAAGGAATCACCACTTTCCTTTGGATCAAACGTGGGTTGTTCCAATATTTTTTTCTCAGAAAGGTACAGATCCTGCTGTAGCAATTCCAATTGCTTTTTGACAAGAAACATATTCTCATCCGCAAAATCGATCAATATTCTTTTCTTAAGACGATCAACTTTATGATGGATAACACCGAGCAATCCCCCTCCTACCAGCAGCAGCAACAACAAACAGACAATTAGGATAATACTATTTTTCTGTTCGGCATTTTTAAATCGAAATTTCACGGCGCAAAAATACATCAAAATTTTCAAAGCTTTAGCAAACAAGTTCATAAGAAAGCTCTAACCCAGCCTTTTGTCAATGAAACACGACATATTCCAAGAGCTAACCAAAATAAATGGGGCATTTAATAAAGATTAATAATAATTTTCTGATTTTTGTAACCACAAAAAATTACAAAGTGTCAAAAGCAACATTTATAAAAGTTGTGAAACGTATCGCTATCGTTTTTACAAGCATCGTCGTACTACTCGTTATCAGCATATTATCTATTCCCTATATATTCGAAAATGAAGTAAATAGCAAGGTCAAATCACTCGTAAACGAGCATATTACTGGTGAGTTAAATTATTCAAAAGTAAGATTAACCTTCTTTGATCAATTCCCTTTGCTTACTGCATCGATGGATGATGTCTTACTAAAAGGGGCCGAGCCTTTTAAAAACGATACGCTGCTTGCCGCGAAAAAAGTCAGTTTTGGCGTGGACCTTATGAGTCTCCTCAAATCTAAAATTGTCATCGACAAGTTTATCGTGAACAACGGAAAGATCAACATCTTGGTTGATTCTTTGGGAAATGCCAATTATTCTATTTATAAATCCACCCCGTCAGATTCAACAAAAACACAAGATAATGCAGAAAGTAGCGCTTTGGCTTTTCAATTAATTAAACTTGAAAAAACAAATCTCCATTATGAAGACCGCTCCATTCCGCTTCAGATAGAGGCAAAAGATCTCGAATATGAGGGTAAGGGAGATCTGATGTCAAATATTTTTGACTTGAACACACGTGCAAAAATTGCATCCTTTTCATTTTCCTTTGACAATGAATTATATGTGGACAAAAAGTCGATCGATGCCAATTTGCTAACACGGATCAATACCAATACGTTATCCTTCGTATTCGAACGAAATGATATTAAAATAAATCAATTACCAGTTCGTTTCCGTGGATTGTTGTCTTTTATTTCCCATGGTTATCACCTAGATTTTAAATTAAAATCACAGGAAAGTACCTTGGCCGAATTACTTTCATTAGTCCCAAATAACTACGCTTCTTGGATCAAGGACCTCTCCGTGAAAGGTACATCTGAGGTTTTTGTTAATCTAGAAGGTGATTATATTGTCGACAACAACAAAATGCCTAATCTTTCACTTGGGCTCATGGTCAACAATGGCTTTCTCGCGTATAAACAATCCACCAATCCGCTAACAGACTGGAATGCAAAATTACGGATAGACTTGCCGGCACTGAATCCAGACTCACTACAAATTGATCTTAAACAATTTGACTTTAAAGTTGCTTCAGGCTATTTCAATGCACAGGGCAACATTGCAGGTTTACACCCTGTAACCGTGCATGCCAACATAAAAAGTGATCTTAATCTCGATAAACTCCATGCCTCGCTACAGTTTCCCGATTTTTCTTTCGGTGGAAAGTGGAATCTTGACGCGAAAATCGACGGCACATACGCCAAAGCTATTCGTCAGGTAGGGCTCCAAAAACGCGAACAGGAATACGTCGCATCCATTCCTACTTTTGATATCAAAAATACACTCGTAGATGGTAAATTCAAATTGGCTAAGCTCCCACAGGGATTGGACAAAATTGCCTATCGTCTGGAAGCAAAGGATCCCGATGGCCAGTTAAAAAGTGCATCAATAGCAATACATGATATTTCTGTTCAAGCACTTAACAATTATATAAAAGGATTTATTTCAATAACGGATTTTAATAAAATTGCAGTCAATTCCGATTTAAAGGCATCATTTAATTTAGCAGATATCAAAAAATTCTATCCAATTAAACAAGTCGAATTGGCCGGATTGGTGGATGTCAACCTCATAGCAAAAGGTTATGTAGATCTCAAACGAAACATTTTTCCCGAAACCAATACGTCCATCGTGATGAAGAATGGATTGATCAAGTCAAATGATTATCCTATCCCGATGGAAAATATTCAGGTCGAAGCTTTTGTCAATAGCGAAAAAGGTTCACTTCGAGATCTGAATGTCAAAATCCTACCGGTATCGTTTACATTTGCGGGTGAACCTTTTTTCTTGAATGCAGACCTCAAGAACTTCAATAACATCAAATACAACATACAGTCCAAGGGTAAGCTCAATCTCGGCCCTATTTATAAACTCTTTGCATTGGATGGTACCAATGTCGATGGCTTTATCTATACAGATTTCAGTTTAAAAGGCTTACAGAGCGATGCCACCAATGGTCATTATAACCGACTTCAAAATAGCGGTCGGTTAAGTATTGGAAATATCCAGGTTCAGTCCGACATGCTTCCACAGCCTATTGCAATTCGAAGTGGGAACTTCAGTTTTAATCAGGAGAAAATGAATTTCGATAAATTCCTGGTTGCCTATGCTAAGAATGATATTTCCATCAAAGGATATCTCAACAATATTATTAATTATGCAACAAGTAGTCAAGCACCGTTAAAAGGTCAATTTACACTCAGCAGCAAGAAAATCAATGTGGATGATTTCATGGTTTTCGGATCACCATCTTCCTCGACAGCTACAGGCACGTCCGAAAGCGGTGTGGTTCTTCTCCCCAAAAATTTGGACGTTCAGGTCTTAGGGCTTGTCAACGCCATATCATATAACAAAATGAATATCAAAGATTTCAAAGGAGACCTACAGGTAAAAGAAGGTAAGATGACACTTAATAAGACAAACTTTGAACTTGCGGGACTGAAAGTAGATATGAACGGAAGTTATCGTCCCATAAATCCACGTAGAGCAAGTTTTGATTATGCGGTGAAAGCCGACAGCTTTGATATTCAACGCGCTTACAAAGAGATACCGATGTTCAGGGAAATGGTTAGCTCTGCCAAAAATGCTTATGGTCTTGTTTCATTGGATTACAAATTGGGTGGCCTATTGAATGGCAATATGCAACCAGTAATGCCTTCTATCGTCGGCGAGGGATCCTTAACGCTAAATCAGATTAAGTTCAGAGGCTTCAAACTACTCAATGGAATTAGTCAATCTACTTCCAAAGAAAAATTGAAGGATGGCGAAGTAAAAAAAGTTGTTATTAAATCCCATATCAAAAATAATGTGATGACCATCGAACGCACGAAAATGAAAATGATGGGATTCAGGCCTCGCTTTGAAGGCCAAGTAACCTTAGACGGACGGATGAACCTGGGTTTTAGACTGGGCTTACCTCCTTTTGGAATCTTTGGGATACCTATGCGAATTACGGGCACTCCAGATAACTTTCATTTAAAAATGGGAAAATACAAAGAAGAGGATCTCGACATGGACATGGATGACGAGGACAGTAAAGTATATAAAGAATCTCAAAAAGTGCAAGAAAAACAGGCTAAGTAAACGCGTAATTAGTTTTAGTAAATTCAGTCGACACAATAGTGCTGAATTAAAAACGTTATTAAGTTAACAGAAAGATTTGTTAACTTAATAACGTTTTTAATTGTTGAAAACTATGAGATATATACTAATTATACCGATTGCGGTTCTATCCATCTGCAGTTGGTCCAGTTTCAATACCGTTAACGATCAGAAAAACCCCTTATATGGGAAAGTATTCCGTGAGATCAATGAAATTGCTGAATTAAAATCTTATACCTACGCAACTGGCGCGCTTATTGAAACCGACAAGAATACACAGGGGGACTATCGCTTTGCTGCCGGCTATTTTACAAATGCCAAAAATGGTGTTTGTATTTTAGAGGAATTGTTACCCGATGATAGCAAAGGTAAAGTCAAATACAAGATTTTGGATACCATCAATATCCAAAAACTGAAGTCCAACGAGCAGCTTAGCTTATGCAACTGCAAGCAAGGAGACAAACCAAACAGTGAAATTATAGCCATTAGCCGGGTCGATGAAAGCAAAGAATATTTCGACAAAATCGTCAAGGCATGGCGTATGGATACCAAAAGCCAGAAAATTATACCTTTAAAAGACACAAAAGGTATAAGCTGTCTCAATGAAGGCTATGGCATCTAGTAGCGACAGGGTTTTTAAATCAATCCGTCAGCCTTCAACTTGTCAAACACATGCAAAACGCCAATGACCTGGATCGGTTCTTCCTGGTACTCTTGGTGTGAAAAATAACGAACGGCACCAATCTCATTACTGGGTTCGATCTGCTCTGTTAATGGATACAGAAAACAATCTTGTTCCATGATAACCTCTGGCACAAGCCCGTATGCCGGGGCTGTAACATGGCAATAATAGGAGATTTTATCCGGATCCAGATTGATATTTAGCTCCTCCAAAATTTCACGACGAAGGGACTGCAGAGCTTCCTCCCCCGCATCAATCTTTCCACCCGGCAGATACCATGCCTTTCTATTGTTGCTATACGCTAATAATAATTTATCCTCCTTAATACTCACTAAACCCGCTGTAGGCAAACATTTTGTTGTTGTCATGAAATGTATTATAAGCTATTACTGATTAAATACGCTAGATGTGAAATTACTTCTTTTACGACATTTATCAAAGCGCGACAGCTAATTTGGAGAATCCTGCATTAAAACTTAGCACAAAATCAATAGAGAGGCTAATCAATATCCCGAAACATCATGGGCTAGTTTCTCTTTGAGCACAAGCTTCCGTAGACTCTTCAAAAAAGTCTCCGCATGATTCATGGTAAAACACAGCGGCGGTAATAGACGGAGCGTATAGCGTCCTGCATATCCTGTAAAAATCTTTTCAGAAAACAGAAGTTCTTTCCGCAGTTGTCGAATATCGTTTTCAAACTCTACGCCGATCATCAAACCTTGCCCTCTAACTTCACTCACGCCATGAATTTTTCTTAATTCTGTCAACAAAAATTCACCTACAACTGCGGCATTATCAATCAATTGCTCCTTTTGAATTACATCAAGTACAGCCAGAGCCGCCGCGCAGACCGCATGACTTCCGCCAAAAGTAGTCCCCAATTGTCCTATGACCGGCTTTATTTTAGGCGAAATAATTGTCGCCCCCATCGGCAGCCCATTTGCAATCCCTTTGGCCACAGTAATTAGATCGGCTTCTATCCCAGCATGCTGATGTGCAAAGAAAAGTCCCGTGCGCCCATAACCGCATTGAATTTCATCCAAAATAAGCATGGTCCCAGTTTTCGTGCAGATTGCTCTTACTTCCTGTAAGAAACTAGGACTTGCCCAATGAATTCCCCCGACACCTTGAATAGGTTCAATAATGACCGCACAATATTCTTCCGTTTCCAATTGTTTTTTCAAACTGGAGATCTCGTTGAAAGGTGTAAAGACAAATTGTTCACTTTCATTTAATGGTGCACGAATTGACTGGATATCCGTTGCCGCAACCGCAGCTGAGGTTCTCCCATGAAACGCATTGGACATCGCCAATACTTTCCTCCTTCCCGTATGGAACGAAGCTAACTTCAGTGCATTTTCATTTGCTTCAGCTCCCGAATTACTGTAAAAAATAGCATACGTCGGATAACCACAGGCACTGCCTAAGCGTTCGGCCAAACGATCCTGAAGATCGTTTGTAACTGCATTTGAATAAAATCCGATCTTGTTCATCTGTTTTATAGTTTGCTCAACAACATGCGGATGGCTATGCCCAACAGAAATAACGGCATGACCACCATAGAGATCTAGATAGGCCTGCTGCTGTTTATCATAGACAAAGCAACCAAGAGCTCGTTCGATCGCAATATCAACTTTCTCAAAAACGGGAAATGGTTTCATGAATGACTTAGAATTAGTAAAACTCAAAAATCCACTTAAATCCCCTTTCATTCCTAGTCCAAGATGGTTATTTATTCCTAGTCCAGCCGAAACAGGCAATAAACAAAATAACTCATCTTAAATAGAATAGCGCAGCACTGCTCATGCGCCATCTATCGAATGTATTTTAATCCTGCAGAACAATTGTATATTTGAACAATTACCCGATACAACAGCCTCATGCTTAGACCTTGGAATTTAACGATAGATATTGACAGATCCTCTTCAAAAGCGATTTACATCCAAATAGCGGATAACATTGCTGCTGATATTCAATCAGGTAGATTGCCGAAAGGAACGGCCTTACCGAGTAGCAGATCTCTTGCAGCCCAACTAAAATTAAACCGAAACACGGTAATTGATGCCATACAGTTGCTGTTGAGTGAAGGCTGGCTGGTTAGTCAAGCACGTAGAGGTATATTTGTAGCGGCCCAATTACCTTATGGCTCGAACCTATATGTTGCACAAAAGATCGAATTATCTGATCTTCAGCCTCCAACACGTATTATATTCGATGACGGTAATCCAGACAGTAAGATTGCCCCGGTAGAACAGCTCGGACGGGCTTATCGCCAAATTTTTAAACGCAGCGCACGTTGGAAAATGATGGGATATGCCGATCCCCGAGGTCATCTAGATTTTCGTGAAGAAATCGCCAATATGCTCAACATCGAACGCAACATGCACATCGATAAAAATAAGCTATGCATCAGTCGTGGAAGCCAAATGGCCATGTACCTGGTCGCCCAATGCCTATTGCAGCGCGATGATTATATCTTTGTAGAGTCCCCTGGATACCATTCAGCCTGGAAGATCTTTGAAAAAGCCGGCGCGAAATTGATTCCTATTCCCGTAGATACCGATGGTCTTATCGTTGAAAAATTGCTACCTCATTTATTGAAAAAGAGCAACATTAAGGCGCTATACCTTACACCACATCGACAATATCCAACCACTGTCACTTTAAGCAAAGAACGGAGATCACAATTAATAGCATTATCCAACCAATATAACTTCACGATCATTGAGGATGATTACGACTACGAATTTCATTTTGAACAAGTTCCCTATTATCCGCTCGCTTCACAACAGGAGCTGATCAATACAGTATACATTGGTACGCTGAGCAAAGTTGTCGCACCAGCACTCCGTATCGGTTATCTTGCGACGAGAAACGAGCTTTTGCTCCAGCAGATTACCGAACTTCGCTACATCATCGATATCCAAGGTGACAATATTATGGAGCAAGCTGTACTGGAACTCATTCAGGATGGAACAATTCGTAGACATATCCGAAAAGCAACACAGTTTTACAAAAGGAAACGTGATTTTATGATTGCCCAATTGGACAAACATCTGCAGGATCATGTGAACTACACCTCTCCACAAGGGGGATTGGCGGTTTGGCTATCTTTTAAACATCAAATCGACTGGGCATTTTTATTCCAAAAATTAAAGGAAAGATCAGTAGATATACCGCATCCCGAAAACTACAGCAGAGAAAATGTTTTTGGCGGAATACGGCTTGGCTACGGATCCTTATCAGAGGAATTGATCGAAGAAGGAATAGTCATTTTGGCTGAACTTTTGGAACAGGCAAAACTCTCCACGTAATGGTTTGAAACACAAAAAGCAACTAGACTATTTTCCAATTCGGACGGACTTCATTAGATTAAAATTCTGAAAAAACAAGCACATTCAATATTTAATTCCGCCCCATAAAGACCGATTAAAAGATTAGTATAGGTAATACGTAAAAAACAGTTAAAAATGCTGATAAAACGTAATTATTTTGTCAAAAATCAATTTTTTCACTTATTAATCGCATAAATTAACCGTAGTTTTACGGCGCAAAAGACACACGAGTAATTCCTAATAGGATAGCTATATAATAAGAGAGAGAATAGAGTACATTAATTTATGACTGAGAGAATACCCAGCAGGCCATATGCAGCAATAACTGGTATTGGCGGATATATTCCACCGAATAAAAGATCGAATACAGATTTGGAGCAGTTTTGCGATACATCCGATGAGTGGATTATCAAACGCACAGGTATTAAGGAGCGGAGAATTTTAGAAGAAAATCTTGCCACATCAGACATGGCTGTAAAAGCTATACAAGATTTGGCAACACAATATCATAAAAATCTGAACGATGTAGATGCCCTAATTGTGGCGACTTCTACACCTGATATGCCTATGCCGGCAACAGCAAATATCATTTTAGAAAAATTAGGTCTTACCAATGTTTGGGCTTTTGATGTCAATGCTGCGTGCTCTGGATTTTTATATGCCTTAGATATGGCTTCTGCTCTCGTTGAGACTGGACGTTATAAAAATGTACTCGTAGTCGGAGCCGACAACATCAGTACTTATGTCGATTTAAAAGACCGTTCAACCAATATTCTTTTCGGTGATGGCGCTGGTGTGATATGGCTTGAGCCATCTTTAGAAGGTGGAATTATGGATGCCTATCTATGTAGCAATGGAGCGGGAAAAGAATTTTTAAAAATTGAAGCCGGCGGTTCTTTGTATCCAATCGACAGCAATCTTCCTGTTAACGACAACAGATTCCTGAAACAAGATGGTAAAACTGTATTTAGACATGCTGTGCAGTCTATGAGCGATGCCTGTAATACGGTTTTGCAACGCAACAACCTACAGATTGAAGATATCAATTGGTTAATCCCACATCAGGCTAATCAGCGCATCATTGATGCCGTTGGGCGTAGTCTTAATATACCAGAAGATAGAGCGTTAAGTAATATCGAATACCTAGGAAATACCATTGCTGCCACGATCCCACTATGTATCTGGCAAAATATTAAAAAATTAAATACCGGTGATTTAGTCATGTTAACCGCCTTTGGTGCCGGTTTCTCTTGGGGAGCCAGCATATTTAAATGGATGATTTAAGCGATCAAAAACTTTAGTCGTCATAAATTCACACTAAAATAAAACCCCAGGAATCAATGATTTCTGGGGTTTTTCTTTATTTCCCGCCACCAAAAACAGGATCGCCATTGCGCAAGAAGAATCGAACCTATCCTCTTTTTACAGGCAGCACCGTGAAGAAGAAAGGAATAAATACTGGGGAGTTTATAGGGAGCTTATACGGACCTTATAGGGACCTCATTCGGATGAAAGCGTCTAAAGTCCGATTTAATTTCCAATGAAGTCTCAATAAAGTTTGTATCATTTCAGAAGATGTCCTCCATTTATTCTCTCTTTTAATGGCAAAAGAAAAGGGGGCTTTGCACTGCAAAGCCCCCTAACTCAAATAAGATCTACGCTTTTAATAATTTAATGACAGGCCCACACCAAACCCCATATCACTATCATAATGCGTTCTAAACGCCATATTTTTGGTGATGACATAATTTAGTCCGGCCATATATTCAAGGTCCGAGTTGACCATAAAATCACCACGGATTCTTCTAGCGATCGGAATATCTTCGCGCATCAGCTGCAATCTGACAATACCATCGTGATATACCTCCGCCTGAAAGTTGACCAACATAGGTAAAGTATACATAAAACCTAGACTCAAAGCTTTGCGACTATCTTTTTTATTGGCCTGTCCAAAGATATTTTTCTCATGTTCATCCTCCCCCATACGGCGATAACGATAATCAAAACCTACAAATGGCATAAACCATTGCATCTTCCCAAAGTATCTACCCAGGTGGGTTTCCACCTCATAGCCATGCATATCGTTATACCCTAATCGCCATTCGGAACCGAGCTGCCAACGCGCATTCTGAAACATGGCCTGACCGTCATTTCCATTGGTCGCAAAATCATTTTGCGCCATAAAATGGGTCATATTACTTTCCATTTGCAATTCCTTGTAGGCTTTGGCTTTGTCTGGAAGATTGGGATTTTTATAATCATCCACAGCAAACACACGATTCATCCCAGCCATCATATGATACAGGATGTGGCAATGAAAAAACCAGTCCCCTTCTTCATTTGCTAAGAATTCGATCGTATCCGTCTCCATTGGCATGATATCTACCACATTTTTCAATGGCGCTTTTGATCCTTTTCCATTCAACAGTCTAAAGTCAAAGCCATGCAGATGTATTGGATGACGCATCATCGAATTATTATAGATGGTAATGCGCAATACCTCGCCCTTTTTTACCGGTATCTTATCCGTTTCCGAGAGAATTTTATTGTCCATGCTCCATACATAACGGCTCATATTTCCCGTAAGCGTAAATTTAAGATCTCGTATCGGCGCTTTTTTAGGCAATTCAGTCGCTTGAGGAGACTCCAGCATCGCATAGTTTAGCGTTACAATATCGCCCAATGCATTGGCATTATAACGATTGGGATCTTCTTCCATCTTCATTTGTCCATGATCCATACCGCTATGTTTACTGTGATCTTCTTTTTTCTTTCCATCACCTGTAATTTCGGGATACATCACCACATTCATATCCATCTGATTCAGACTCATCTTCATACCCATATCATTGAGATCCCCATTCATCTTCATCATATCGTTCATCATCTTCATGCCTTCAAAATATTTAAGGCGGGGAAGTGGAGAAATCAACTGTTTAATACCATTTCCGACAAAATAACTTGCAGATTGTGTTCGATCTTCTGTTGTTGCCATAAATTCGTAAGCTGTGCCTTCATTTGGAATTGTTACAACGACATCATAAGTCTCCGATACGGCAATCATCAATCGATCGACCTCCACCGGTACCACATCATTCCCATCATTGGCAACAACGGTAATTTTGCCACCTGCATAGCGCAGCCAAAAATAAGACGAAGCACCACCATTGGAAATTCGCAAACGCACTTTATCTCCTGCTTTCAAAGCTTTACCGTTCACCGATTTTAAATCCGTGGAATGAGCCCCGTTCATCAAGACCTTATCATAATACACATCACTGACATCCATTGCCAGCTGACGTTTCCATTCATTCGTAACTTTAGTTTTAAACTTTCCTTCTTTAATAGCTTCAACGTACGATTGTGTAGCGCCTTTTTTTATCGCGGCCCAATCGTTGGCCGTGTGTAGCATCCGCTGAATGTTATCGGGGTTATAATTTGTCCATTCGCTCAATATGACCGGAATCGTGGGTAAATCATCAATTCCTTTGCGGAAAGTCTTATCATCTACACGCTTGTTGAGAATAAGACTACCATACATACCGATCTGTTCCTGCAAGCCGGAATGCGAATGATACCAGTGTGTACCGTGCTGGATTATCGGAAAGCGATAAGTATAAGTCGAATTCGGCTGTATAGGTTCCTGCGTCAGGTGTGGCACTCCGTCTTCTTTGTTCGGCAGAAAAATACCATGCCAATGTAGCGACGTGCTCTCCTTTAACTCATTGTGAACAACAATTTCCGCCGTATCTCCTTCAGTAAAAGTCAGGGTAGGCATCGGAATCTGTCCGTTTACAGCGATTGCCCGTTTTGATTTACCGGCATAATTGACAATGGTATCCCGTACATAAAGGTCATGACGAACCACTTTCTGGGCCAGCACTGTCAGTTGTGTCATCAATAATAAAACAACCGTTAATATATTACTCTTTTTACGCATGTTCATTCATTTAATTGATTAGTATTCCATTTCCCATCGGCCCTACGCCATATTGGTAGACCAGTCTAGCCCCGTGATGTCCTGTGACAAATAGTGTCACCGATAAACTTATCAACAAAATCAATATCAAATAGTTTATCCAGGCACCTGTATCTTTCCGCAATCCAACAAAATGCAGGACCGTTGTGCCACTTGCAAGCCAAAAGCTAATCCAGGCAAAACGTTGATGGATCTCAAAAACCGCAAAGGCTCCTTCATCGGCATCGCCTGAAATATGGTTTGCGGTCTGAATTGCAGCAAAAGCTCCAAGTGTTCCCAATAACAACAATCCAAAAGTCAGCACAGTGAAAGGACGTCGATGTTTTTTAAACAATAAGGCACCTATATGACTGATCAACGCCGTCAACAAGAGTACAATCGGAAAATGCACCAATAGCGGATGTAGACTAGGCAGTCCTTCGAATAAGCTTTTCATTGTTTTATTGTATAGTTTCTACGATAGATCCACAGGTGGGCATTGACTGACCTAGATAAGGATTTTCAATTTTCTTTTGTGTGCTCAACCAATTGGCTCCTTTTCCATCACGATACATGGGGCAGTGCTGATAATATACCGTAACTTCAGGTTTGACAGATTTCATCAACACATACATATTTTTGGAAAGGGTCACAAAGTGCTCACGCTGATGTTCATTTTCTTTAATTCCAGCAATATGCTCTGTATCGAAAGCCAATTTCCGTTGGTATTCCTTCCAAAGTTTTCCTTGAACAGCATTTAATTGTCTGCTATCAAGTTTTTCAATGGCAGCCTGGGTTCCTTTCGCAGCTGTCTGTGCTGCCGCTCCATTATCCTTAACCAATGCATCTTTCAGTTCGAAATAGGCACTGTATAAGCCTGCAAAAGGATTGCTAACTGTTTTTAGATCAACTTTCTCAGTGGATGATTCTATTTTTGCTGCCGTATTACTTACGCCAGCGGTCTCTTCTTTATTCAAAGCGGTATCGCCTTTGCTTTTGTCGACAGCTATCGTTGCGGTATCCGCAGCAACAGTGACCATATGATCTGCATGTGTATTTTTCGATGTTGAATTCTTGCATGCAACGAATATCAGAGCGACTGCCACAATTGGCATAACCTTTTTCATAATTAAGTGTATTTATAGGTTTAGATTTTTAATGTAATTTCGATAGTTTGTTTCGTTTTCAAAATAGGAAACTTCCCCCTGATCGCCGGTAATTGCGATGGAAGCCGTTGCCTTATCCACTTCTTTTTTTGAAAAAGGATCAATAGCCACACGTATCGCAGCTTCTTGGGGTATGCGCTTTTTACACATTTCACAGCAGCCATAATAATCCTTACCCTCGTGTCTGACCAGCAATTGTTTTTTCCCCATAAAAGCATCATTCACCATGCAAACTTGTGCTGTAGGCACAAGATCGCCCACCTTGTATTGAACGGACTGTACAGGCAAACCGATAGCAGGATCAGTAGAAGCTATTCGATCTTCAGCTTTGGTATTCGTTTGTGAACTACCACAGGCCGTTAAAGACAACACAACAACCGATAGGATAGCTAGGAAATAATTCATAACGCAGCCGATTAGTTTAACGTTTCTACTGTACTTCCACAACTGATCATTTGTACGCCAAAGAATGGGTTTTTCACGGCATTCTCCTTACTTAACCAATGCGCTCCCTTGCCTTCATTAAACATGGGGCAGTGCTGATAATAAATAGGTCCATCCACTTTACTCACCTTCAGAAGCTCATACAACGTAGTTGAAAGAGATGCAAAAGCCACACGTTGCTTAGCCACATCTTTATTTTTAGTTATACCTGCCGCATCGGTTGCCAGCTTATCCATAACCTTCATCCATACGGTATGTTCATCGTGGCTAAGTTTATTCATATCGACAGCTTTGATTGCTGCTTGAAATGCCTCTGCCTGAGCTGCAGCTACCACCGCATCCGTCTTCACCAAAGCATCCTTTAGCGCAAAATAAGGATTTGTCAACTGCGCAAATGCGGTCTTTTCATTGGCTGATTTTGTGCTCGCCGAAGGTTGAATTATCGTTTGTAAGCCCTGGCTATGATTCGTATGATCGACCTGATGTTCAGTGCCATTTTTTAATGCTGGTTTTAGGATTCGTTCATATTGTTCAGCTTTTGCCAATTGAATATAAGCATCATCTGGAGCCAGAAATTTTTCATTGTCGAACCCCGCCAATGCAATACGCTTAAGGACCTCATCCGCGCTTGTTTTTGAAGAGTCGTAGGTAACAACTGCTAGCTTGGTTGTCTGATTCCAGTCAACTTTAGCAAATTGTCTGTCCTTGCCTTCTTTTTCAATGATCGTTTTAACAGCCGGAGTGTTTCCAAAAATCTTTACAGTCGCTGTCTTTGCATTTTTAATTTGTGCATGTGTATGTTGGGTGGATAGTAATACAGGGATTACCAAACCAAGTAATGAAATTAATCTCATGATTATGATATGTAGTATATAAAAGAATACTGACGAAAAACCTTTCTACAGCGATTTACTGTATTTGCGTATTGAATCCGATAGATTCAAAGGGATTTTCATAAATTAAATAAACGAGATTTTGGATAGAGAAACCGATCCAAAAAGACATAGCATGGGCTATCAGTCTAACTTTAAGCGATCTGAGGAGGTTGCCAAATGGAAAAATAGGCATCTGCGCAATAAGGTTGTTTATAACGCGCATAAGCGTTTAATGCATCAGCATGCAAGGGTAAAATAAGCTGAGCTTCTATAACTGAAACAATAGGATTACATTGCAGCGAGGTGCGGCATGATTTTTCGCCACAATGTTTACCACAGTCATCCCCATGGTGATCAGATTTTGGCGATTCAGCTCTTTCATCTTTACAACAATCTTCTGTTCCGACATCTTTTATATGTTGTCTTTCATCAAGACAACAGGATTGTTCTTCCTGTTTTGGCTTTTCGGACGGTTCGTGGCAGGCAAATAACCTATGGGGTGCTAAAAAAAGCCCCAGCATACAGATTATAAATACGATATTGCGTTTTGCCCACATAACGGATTAAATTTGATAAGTAGAGATGTGCTACTTTGGAGGTAAATTTCGGTAGAATTTACGAATGTACAATTGTAATATTTCCTATTTTGTTTATAATATTTTGATTTGCTGTATTTCCGATTCTCGGCCTGACCACATAAAAACTATTTTTCGAGTCCTTTGATCCAGTTAAGCATCAACAGACAGCCGGGTGCATACACTCCTCCATGATCAAAACCCTGCAGTTGGTACAACGAGGTTTTGGGATGCCCAACCTGTTTTAAGATCGCTGCCAAATGTGCGTTTTCCTCAAACCGTGCGGCCATTTCCAATTGTTGATCGCCAGTGATCAGGAGAATTGGCGGTGCATCCTTCCGTGCAAAAGAAAGTGGTGCAAACTGATCAATCTGGGGGATCACCATAGATTGACCACGTTCCTTTTTAATTGTATAATGCGTATTTGTTTGCCCACTAATCGGCGCCAGCCCTTTTATATTATTTGCATCAACACCAAATTTTTGAAGGTAATGCTTATCCAAACCAACCATTAAAGCCAGGTATCCGCCTGCAGAATGCCCCGACACATAAATTTTTGAGGGATCTCCACCATAGCTGGCAATATGTGAAAATGTCCATGCAACAGCCTCAGCAGCATCTTCAATATAGCTCGGCGATTTCGCTTTGGGGCTTAGCCGATAATTTACCGCTACAACCGCTACACCTTTCTCTTTAAGTTCAAGTGGAATAAATTTATTTCCCTCCTCTAGTCCACCTCCATGAAACCATACGATGGTAGCAAAATTTTTACGATCAGTCGGGATATAGATATCCAATTTACAACGTTCTTTCTTATAAGAATCTGGTTCATCAGGTTTACAATAGGCAACGTCGGTTGTCGTTTTATATTGCTGCGCAAAAATCAAACTCGGTGAAAACAGAAAAAAGAAGATAACAAGCAATTTGGAGGACATATAAATCGTATTTAAGTGTTAAATAGCTTAAAGTTAACAAAACTCAATCAAAACTATTTAGTTGAGCTAAAATAAGTTTCAACTTTACACTTTTTATTTTATATTGATAATTATCTGGCGATAGATATAACAAAACCCAAATTTTCCTGTTATTAACTTAGAAAACATCATACATTATATGGAACAGATAAAGATTGAAACCCATATCAACGTACGCGTAGAAACGATCTGGAATGCGTATAACTCAGCCGAGGATATCATGCAATGGAACCATGCTTCAGACGATTGGCACTGTACAAGTTCAATCAATGATTTACGCATTGGCGGAAAGTTCAAAAACCGCATGGAGGCAAAAGACGGATCTATGGGCTTTGATTTTGAAGGCAGCTACACCGCACTTGAACCCTTTAAAAAAATAGCCTATGTTATGCCTGATGGCCGTCATGTTGAAGTCAACTTCAATGCAAAAAAGTCTGCTACGGATATCACGATAATTTTTGATGCAGAAACGGAAAATCCAATTGATATGCAGCGTAATGGATGGCAGGCCATACTCGAAAATTTCAGATCCTACGTTGAAAATACCTATGCAACGACACAACTCGGGTAATCGTATGAATGATGAACAAACTTAGCTTGTCTTTTCATGCGATCATCTTTTAAATAAAGGATATGCTTAGGATTCTTAAAAGTATAGTTATATTTAGCCACTAATTCATCTTCCCTTCTCCATTAAAAGCGGGGAACGATACCAACAAAACGCGATAAAAAGATTACATATGACAATAATTAACAATTATGAAGAGTACAAAGCCTTTGAAGGAAAATCATTAGGCGAATCCCAATGGCATGTTATTGATCAAAAACAAATTAATCAATTTGCGGATGCAACACTAGACCACCAATGGATTCATTTAGATAGCGAAAAGGCCAAAACGGATAGTCCTTTCAAATCAACTATTGCCCACGGCTATCTGACCTTGTCCCTTATTCCTTATTTATGGAAACAAATTGCTGAAGTAAGAAATGTCAAAATGGAAATCAATTATGGGATTGAAAACCTACGTTTTGCACAACCCGTTTTGGTTGACAATGCTGTACAGCTACATACACAAGTAAAATCGGTGGTCAATTTGAGAGGGGTTGTTAAAGTTACCATTGAAGCTACATTGAAAATCAAAGACAGTGCAAAACCGGCTTACGTGGGTGATGTTATCTTTTTATATCATTTCAATTAATTCCAACATTAGACTATAGGCCATTGGCGAATTCTTATACATGCGCAATAGCTTTCAAATAAAACTTATTACAAATCATAAGGATTATCCTTATGATTTGTTGCTTTTAGCAGACGAAACCATTCATGCAATCGACAAATACCTCTATGAATCGATGGTTTATGTTGTCTATGAAATGGTAAAACCTATCGCTGTTTTCTGTTTATATCCGGTCAATACGGAAACATTAGAGATTAAAAACATCGCCGTATCACCAGAGTTTCAAGGCATGGGCCTCGGAAGTCAACTACTTGATTTTATCAAGGAGAACTACCAGCAATACCCGAACCTGATTGTGGGTACCGCAGATTGTGGTCTGGCTCAAATTCGTTTTTATGAACGAAATGGCTTTGTTAAATACGCTATCCGTAAAGATTTTTTCATCGAAAATTATGAGCTGCCTATTTATGAAAATGGTCAACTGTTGAAAGATATGATTATGCTGAAGTATACGTTAAATGCCTAAAGGCAAAAATAAATATAGACAAGTACCGGTATTGATAATCCCAACCACAGCACTACTCCTTGTAGTATTGCTTTAAAACCTACTGCCAACAAAACCTCCCTAGACAAACTTGCTCCAATTAAAAACAAAGTTAAGGTAAGCCCCATCTTTGAAATAGGAACGACATAGTCTCCTATATGCTGAAAAAAAGGGATATAACTTGTTAAGATAACCGCCAATACAAATAGACCAATAAAATATGGTATTTTAATGCTCGTCCCTTTGGTCTTGAATGCTACAGCACTTAAACAGGCGATCGGAATAATCCATAAAGCTCTAGTTAATTTTACGGTTGTCGCGACCTGTAGTGCTTCATTACCATACTTACTCGCTGCACCAACGACAGAACTGGTATCCTGTATAGCAACCGCGCACCATAAACCAAATTGCGTCTGGCTGAGATCAAGCAAATGACCGACAACAGGAAATACAAATAAAGCAATGGCATTCAGTACAAATATGGTCCCTAGCGCCACGCTTACTTGCTTCTCATTGGCTTTTATAGTTGGTGAAACCGCCGCAATAGCACTTCCACCACAAATGGCCGTGCCGACAGAAATCAAATAAGCGGTTACCTTTTCCAACTTGAGTAACCTACCCAATAGATAGCCCAATGATAATGTTCCGAGAATAGAAATAACGGTTAACACAAACCCTTGCTTACCCGTTTGGATAGCCGTATCGATATTCATTCCAAAGCCAAGTCCAACGACAGAAATCTGTAACAAAATCTGTGTTGCCCTGTGATTGACTGCCAGAAAGGGATGACCGATCCATTGTGCCACAATAATACCCAAAAGTAAGGCAAGCGGAGCTGAAACAAATGGGGTAAGACATAATACAAATAAGAGTATAAAAATGATTTCCCGAACGGAGATCTTTCGATTGAGTAGCTGCTTATAACGAATTGTCGTATTTATTTTTTTGTCCATGACAATGATACATTGATTTGGCACAAAATTGAATAACTCTCAATTATTTTAAAAGACACAATTATAAATGAGTCATAACAATTAGTTATAACAAACAACTACATTTTAGCCAAAATAGCTAAAGAATACGTTATAAAAATGAAATAATCCTTATTGTTAGAACATTAAAATATTACGATAAATGATTATATTTCAAATAGGTTACTAAACAGATGGATTAAACTCGACTTAATAATTATATACCGATGAAACTGACAGCCATTCACCCCAAACTGCCCATGCGCAACAAAACCCTCACAAAGGATTTTTATCTACATAAACTTGGATTTTCATTATGTGGCACTGCCGACTATGAAGGGTATCTGATGTTGAAGAAAGATGATATTGAAATTCATTTTTTTGAATTCCAAGAACTTCCACCCGAAGATAATTATGGTATGGTTTATATACGTACAGACGATATTGATTGTCTGTATGAATCTTTTCAAGAAAATAACGTTGAGATTCATCCCAATGGTAAACTTGAGATGAAGCCTTGGGGTCAGCGTGAGTTTTCGATTTTAGATCCCGACAGCAATCTACTAACCTTTGGCGCCGATGCTTAGACATTGAAAAGCCCACTAAAGATTGCTAAAAATAAGCGAAGATCCGTAGTGGGCTTGGTATTGTTCGTATGGGTTCTTAGCCAAAAAGGTCTGAACTCAAATAACGATCACCTCGGTCACAGGCAATAAAGACAATAAGGCCTGCTTCGATTTCATTTGCAATTTTAAGTGCTCCGGCAAAAGCTCCGCCGGTACTCATTCCGGCAAAAACACCTTCGCGCTTGACAAGCTCCCGCGCAAACTCGGTTGCTTCCTGTTGGGATATATCGATGACACGATCTACCCTGCTCGGATCAAAAATCTTGGGCAGATATGCTTCGGGCCAACGCCGTATACCTGGTATCGAGGATTCCGGAGTAGGCTGGCAACCTACAATCTGAATAGCTGCATTTTTCTCCTTCAGATAGATGGAGTTTCCCATAATTGTACCTGTAGTACCCATAGCGCTTACAAAATGTGTAATCTTTCCGTCTGTATCACGCCAGATTTCAGGTCCCGTTGTCTTGATATGTGCTTCGTAATTATCCGGATTTGCAAATTGATTCAATATAAAATAACCTTCTTTTTCGGCCTTTTCTTCTGCATAATCGCGGCATATTTCCATGGATTCCAATAAGGTGACTTTAGCGCCATAAGCCTCCATCGTAAGTGTTCGCTCCCGTGTTGAAGAAGCCGGCATCACAAGCTCAAGGTTAAGTCCATATATACCTGCAATCATAGCCAGTGCGATTCCGGTATTTCCACTCGTTGCCTCAATCAATTTGCTATCTTTTGTAATGTCACCGCGCTCCATCGCCGAGCGGATCATATTTAGTGCCGCACGATCTTTCACCGAACCAGCAGGATTATTCCCCTCCATTTTCGCAAATATCCGCACCTTGGGATTTGTATGAAATTGTGTTATCTCGACTAAAGGCGTATTTCCTATGGTATCTATGATATTTCCCATGGTATCTATATTATTGGTTTCGAATCTATAAATTTTGATGTGGCCTGATGATATACGGTGGTATAAGGCTCTACAGAACTTGTCAACCAAACATTCCCGCCAATGACCGAATGATGGCCGATGTGTGTTTCACCGCCGAGGATGGTGGCCCCTGAATAGATAATGACATGATCACCGATTGTCGGGTGGCGTTTTACATTGGAAAACACCTTATCAACACTCAGCGCGCCCAAGGTTACACCCTGATAAAGCTTCACGTAATTACCAATGGTGCAGGTTTCACCGATGACTAATCCGGTGCCATGATCAATATGCAGATGATGGCCTATCGTTGCTCCGGGATGGATATCAATACCTGTTTTAGAATGGGCATGTTCCGTCAATATGCGCGGTATCAAAGGAACACCCAAGCGATGCAGTTCATTGGCCATTCGGAAGATACAGATGGCAAAGAAACCGGGATAAGTACGTACGACTTCTCTTTTATTCTGTGCTGCTGGATCCCCATCCATCAATGCGTCTGCATCCCAGCACATCAATTCATAAAGCTGTGGAATCCGTTCAAAAAACTTGTGCGCTACTTCTGAGTGATTGCAGCTTTGACAAGCTTTGGATTTGCTCAGGAGTTGCTCCAGTTCTAATTCAAATTGTTCAAAAGCGAGCTTCACATCATCGACCGATTTCATCTCGCTAGAATTTCGTTCGGGGAAGAGCACATCCACAATTCGGATAGCCCAGCCACAGATCTTCTTGTTAGAAGGCATTTCTAGAACAGCAAGTTGCTGTTCATAGATATGTTGATAAAAATCATGCATCTTCACTAGTTTATTAAAACAAATATACTATACAATATTGATAGATTAAGCCTTATTATCAAAACTTAGCCCCTTTGACCATCACGTATTGTCCCATGATCAAGGGTGCACATCTTTTAATTTACAGAACCAGACGCTCAAACAGCTCCTTCAATGTTGCTTCGGGGTCCTCACATAATCCGGGATGTGATGCCGAACATTGAATCAGGGTACTCCGCTTTGCGGTCAGCCATCGAAAGCGTTCGGTGATATCCAGTGCAGCAAGTTTGCCGGCATCTTTTTCGCCGTGGCAGATTCGTTGGAAAGATGAAAGATGATTTTCGATCAATTCCAATTCAATATCCGGACAAAGCGACCGTACCTTCTGTTCATTAACAAGATAAACCATCTTCGCAAAACGATACTTACGACAATAAAGAGCTACGCCTACATTGATAAATTCCTCTCGCTCCACCCGTGGTATCAAACGTACCACAGCATACTCATATACGGTCTTTTCTGGCATCTTCTATTTGTTTTACAAAAATGGATGAATTGGCTACACGCCGTTTCAGGAAAGAAACATACACTTCGCGCGCATCGGCTGCAGAGAGCTCACGTTCGGCATCTTCCAGCCATTCATCGGGTACCACCGCCAATATTCCGCGAAATACCGCCTCCGTAAAAACGGAACGGTATTCCTGATCTATTTTCTCCACCATACTTGCATTTTTGAGCAGTACGTGATCTTTAATCTGAACAAATGGTTTTAGGGATTGTTCTTCCCAATTATCCCAACTGTGATGAAAATATAAGGAAGCGCCGTGATCTATCAACCAAAGTTCTTTATGCCATATCAGCATATTTGTATTCCGCACAGTACGGTCTACATTCATCAAGAGTGAATCTAACCAAACAATTTTCGATGCTTCCTCCGCGCCGATAGCATCGACATTCGCGTCAAATGTGATTGCTCCACTCAGAAAATGAAGTCCCAGATTTTTGCCCACACTAAATTTGAGCAGATCCTGAATTTCTTCATCGGGTTCTGTACGGCCAAAGGATTCGTTCAACTCCGCAAATACAATTTCGGGAACTCTTAATTTGAGCAATCTCGCCAGCTCTCCACCGATCAATTCCGCAATCAATGCTTTTCGTCCCTGACCTGCCCCTCTAAATTTTATAACATAACTAAAGCCATCATCGGCATCGACTAATGCGGGTAAAGACCCCCCTTCCCGAAATGGCTGAACATATCGGATGATCTCTACTTCTCTAATAACAGGTTGTTGAAAATCCATGAATTTATATTTTTACTATCTTCAAAGTTGGCAATACACCTTGCAAACTGATCAAACTTATCTAAAGTTACCGATATTTAAACGTTTGAGGATATGGGAAACGAGAAATTCACGCCATGCACTTGCACGATGCTGTTGCCCCTAGCCCCTGCGAACTTTTAATTGTGGTAATATCCAAAATTATTGTTTATATTTTAGCAATAAAGCACAAATTGTACATTCATTTGACCGTTGGAAGTATTATTTTCTAATTATATTTGTAGTGTAATCACAACTTGTCTCATCAAGTTTCTTCAATCAACGATATGGATACCATTCAGGAATATAACAGTGTTATCAAACATTGTCAGGATTTATTTATTAAAAAAACAAAAGATTATGGAACGGCATGGCGGATTATGCGCCTATCTTCCATTACGGATCAGATTTACATTAAAGCGCAACGTATACGCACGCTAGAAATCAAAAAGGTTTCCAAAGTGGGCGAAGGAATTGTTGACGAATATATCGGTATTATCAACTACTGTGTCATGGCCATGATTCAGATTGATTTGGGTGAAGATGGTGAAGAAAATTTGGATCCAACCTTTGTGAATCAGAAATATACAGAAAAGGTTACCGAGACCAGAGATCTCATGCTTGCCAAAAACCACGATTACGGTGAGGCATGGCGCGATATGCGTGTTTCTTCCATGACAGATCTGATCTTAATGAAAATACATCGCGTCAAACAAATTGAAGATAACGATGGACAAACCCTGGTCTCTGAAGGCATCCATGCCAACTATCAGGATATGCTCAATTACGCAGTTTTTGCATTAATTAAATTAGGAATCGCACAACAATAATCGGATTATGACAGCTACACAGCAGCGTACCAAAACAAATTATCTTTTAGGATTTTGCCGAATTTTTACGGGACTTCTTTTCATATTCTCAGGGTTTATTAAAGCAAATGACCCGACAGGGTTTGGCTATAAGCTTCAGGAATACTTTGAGGTCTTTCATCTCACAGCTTTTAATGAATACGCTACTGCCATCGCTGTAGTAATCTGTGGTTTTGAAATTTTGTTAGGAGCACTGTTATTACTGGGGGTCTATGCGAATACCGTTGCCTGGGGCCTGCTACTCCTGATTCTATTTTTCACTTTTCTAACCTTCTATTCGGCATTTTTTGAGGTTGTGACCTCTTGTGGCTGTTTTGGGGATGCCATCCCACTTACACCTTGGCAATCATTTTCTAAAGATCTGGTGCTCTTGGCGTTGATCCTTATTATATTTTTTAACCGAAAGCAATTACGATCAATTATCAAAGGATCAGGCAATCAATTCGTTGCTACTGTGATTACAGCGATTATCTCTTTAGGTATTGGTATCTATACCGTAAACTACCTCCCGTTTATTGATTTTTTACCCTACAAAGTTGGCAACAACTTACCTTCATTAATGGTGCTTCCTGAAGGCAAACAAGGCGATTTGTTTGAGCAAATCTATACCATGAAAAACAAAAAGACGGGCGAAACAAAAAAGGTCAATGACAAGGTCTATATGGCTGACAAGCTATGGGAAGATGAATCGTGGGAAATTATAGGTGAACCTGAGAGTAAATTGGTCAAAAAGGGATATGATATTCCTATTCCTGATCTCTTGATTACGGATGCTGACGGAGCGGACCATACGCAAGAAATCATTGCTAATCCGTATTACAATCTTGTTATCGTTGCAAAGGATCTTTCTTCGACCAATATTGATGCTGTCCAAAAGATCAATCAGGCAGCCATCCAATTAACAAAAGATTATAATGGGCTTCGTGTCGTATTATTGACTGCTTCGGCATCCAAAGACGCCCAATATCTGAGTGATAAAATGCAATTAATTGCGGAGATATTCTATGCCGATCTCATTCCTCTAAAAAGCATGGTCAGGGCAAATCCTGGTGTACTGCTCCTAAAAGGAGGTAACGTCGTCGGAAAATGGCACTATAATAACTTTCCGGATGCCAAAACCATTGAAGATAAATTTCTAAGTAAAGACAAATAGTACCTATGCCTAAACCTATATTTTTGATTGGTTATATGGGAAGTGGAAAAACTACCCTGGGTAAGAAACTTGCCACTAAACTCGAACTCCCTTTTATCGACACAGATGAGGAGATCGTAAAACAAATTGGCATGAGCATTACCGAATATTTTAGTCAACATGGCGAAGACGCATTCCGGGCATTAGAACGCGAGCAATTGCGTAAATTTTCTGAGAATGCTGCCGTAATATCTACCGGTGGTGGTGCCCCCTGTTTCTTTGACAACATGGAATGGATCAGGGCGAATGGATATGCCGTCTATTTACAGATGTCACCCAAAGCACTTTTTGACCGTCTTTCTCAATCTAAACTACACAAAAGGCCCATTCTAATCGGAAAATCACCTGAGGAACTACGGTTATTTATTGAAGAGAAGTTGATCGAAAGAGAACCTTATTATACGCAGGCGCATCTGACAATCGACCAATTAAATACCAGTGTCGAGGCACTAGCCGATCTGATTAATCAGCACAATAGATAGACAATGAATTTACGTATACGCCACTACTTCCTTTTATTGATCTGCTTTATCGTAAGCAGTTGCTTTCGTAACGGAGCCAATACGGATGGCTTGCCAGTGGGTAAACGTATACAGCTCCAAAATGTGGAGGAATTATATCAGTTTTTGACCTATGATGATAATCGTTATCCATTGGTCAGTTTGCATCGTGGTGGCCCCGCATCTGGATACCCCGAAAATGCAATCGAAACATTTTCCTATAATGCGAGCTTGCAGCCAGTCCTTGTTGAATGTGATGTTCGCATCAGTAAAGACTCAGCGCTGATATTAATGCATGACAATACGTTAAACCGAACAACCACCGGCAGAGGGCCTGTGAACGCCAGCAGTTTAACTGAGCTCAAAAAGCTTCGTCTATTGGACAATAACAAAAAGATAACGCCATATAGGATCCCCACGCTCGAAGAAGCACTTTCTTGGGGAAAAGGAAAGGTAATCTTCACCTTAGACATTAAAAATGATGTCCCTTATGAAGCCGTTATCAATGCTATTCGCAAACAAAGGGCAGAATCTATCGTAGTCATCATCACGTATAGTGCCAACCAGGCGGCCAAAGTGCACAGTCTGGCTAGCGACATCATGATTTCGGCCTCGGTCAATAACCTGGATGACCTTGCTCGTCTAAATGAAAAAGATATCCCCGACAATCGCTTGTTAGCCTTCGTCGGAACACGTGAAGCAGACCCAGCATTAACCAAAGTACTACATGACCATGGAATCATGTGCATATTGGGTACACTGGGAAACTTAGACAGACAGGCCGACAAAAAAGGCTTTCAAGTTTATGCCGGATTTATTGATCGCGGTGCAGATATATTAAGTACAGATCGACCTACAGAGGCAGGGCGAGCGCTGAATTTCTACATCAAGAAAAGAGGAATTACTTCGAAATTTATTCAGTAAGATTCCTGGACTTGCGCCTAATTCTATTCGTTTAATACTTGGATTATCTCGATATATCCCTTCAATCTTTTTTAGCACGTACAATTCTCCCGATCAATTTATAGACCTCAAACCATAACACGGATGCTGCAGCCACGGAGAGCGCTATCCCCAATTCATATCCGCTCAGGGCTGCTACAGTAAAAAATTGGGCGACCGGAGCGACATATAATATCACGGCTAAAAATAGAAGCACAGCGATCGAAATACCCACGAGCAGCAAGTTTCGGTTTTTAAAACTTTCAAGGATACTATAGTGGAAAGATCGGTTAGCATAACTCAGCAAAACATTGGCAAAGATTAAAGTGGCGAAAACCATAGCCCTCGTTTTTTCCTCTGTTCCCCCCTGCTGAACAGTAAACTGATAAACAAATAGAATTCCTATAGTGATTATCAGGCCTTGAACAATGCTTATTCCGAGCTCATTTATACTCAAAAAAGTGTCGCCCATAGCTCTAGGAGGTCGTTTCATCGTATCCTTTTCAATAGGTTCATTTTCATATACAATCGAGCAGGTGGGCCCCATGACCAATTCGAGGAAGATCACATGCACAGGGCTAAAAATCTGCGGAAATACCCAGCCTAAAAACAAAGGTAGTGATACGGTCAAAATAATGGGGATATGAATAGAAATGATGTATTGAACCGCCTTCTTGATGTTTGCGTAAATCCTTCTTCCGGCTGCTATACCAATGATTAACTTTTGTAGATCATCATTTGTGATAATTAACGCCGCGGCTGATTTTGCTATTTCAGCACCTTTATTGCCCATAGCAACGCCGATATGGGCCGCTTTTAATGCTGGGCCATCGTTTACTCCATCACCAAGCATCGCCACAACCTCCCCTTTCTTTTTCAGGGCATTTACAATAGCCAATTTAGCATCCGGAAACATTCTGGTAAATAAAGTTGTTTGCTCCGCTATCGACATAATTTCATCCCCGGACCTATTGACTATTTCACTGCCATTGATCGGTGGAGACAAAATACGAATTCCGGCCTGAGCCGCTATTGCTTTAGTCGTATCGGCATTGTCGCCAGTAATTACTTTGACTTTAATCCCGGCATCATAAATATCTTGGAACACTTCCTGGATACCTTTTTTTGGGGGATCATAAAATACGGTCAACCCTAAAAATTGGAACTCAAAATCCTGTTGCTTCGCGGGGAAATTATTGCCTTCGAATTTCGCTTTCCCCACACCCAATAGACGAAAGCCCTGCTCTCCATAGGATTTAACAATAGCCCTAATTTTATCTTTCTCACTATCGGGCAGCTTGGATACGCTAAGTATAGCCTCCGGCGCCCCTTTGGCAGCAATAATGCGATCTTTTCCTGTATTTTCGAAAAGATGGGTCATCATCGGCGGTTTACCATCTAAAGGATATTCATGAAATAATGCATATTCCTTTCTGAGGTCCTGAATTTGCGTTTTTTCATATATTTTATGCAACGTAATTTCCATGGGATCAAAAGGCACAGGCTCACTGCTCCACATCGCATAATCGATAAGCTCGCTTAAATCGGATTCATCAAACCTTTCCTGATCATAAGATGAATCCGTAGCATAATTATAGAGGTATTTCAATTGCATGGAATTCTCTGTAATAGTCCCGGTCTTATCTGTGCAAATCACTGTTGTACTGCCCAAAGTTTCAACAATACTGCTTCTTTTGATTATAATTCCCTCCCGCATGAGTTTCCATGCGCCAAGCGCCATAAAAGTCGTAAACGCAACAGGAATCTCTTCCGGCAATACAGACATGGCCAAAGTAAGTCCATTGAGCAAGCTTGCCACTAAATTGCCACTGTCAATAAAACTGTATAGACATACGATCAAAAAAATTAGGATACCGACAATGGCCATTGCCTTTACAAATTTTTGGATTTGCACCTGCAATGGTGAAATTTCTTCCTTGATATTTTTTATCGATTCTCCTATTTTTCCAACACGGGTCTCTTTACCGATTTTAGTAACTTCAAACACAGCCAGCCCTGAGACCGTAACCGTCCCGCCGTAGACCAGATTATCTTCAGATTTATTGTCCTTAAAGACGGAAAAACTCTCCCCCGTCAACGAAGATTCATTAACAGAAAAATCGTTACTATGTAAAATACGACCATCAGCGTTTATAATTCGACCTTCCTCTGTAATACAGAGATCCCCCACAACAATCTCATGTGTTGGAATTTCACTAACCTTCCCATTTCGAATCACGGTGCTTAATGGTTCATTCAGCTTTTCCAATTCCTCCAGGGCTTTTTTGCTACGATTATCCTGATAAAAAGAAATAGCCGTAACAGCAACAATAGCGACAAACATAAATACAGCCTCTCCGTAATTCCCCACAAAAACATAAATAATCGAGATGATAATCAACAGAATCAGCATAGGCTCCTTCAAAATATCCACAAGCAGTTCAAACCAGGTACTCTTGTGATTATCGCTCAATTGATTCCAACCATATTTAGCGCGAGAGGCATTAACCTCGGTTGTGGAAAGACCCTTCAGATTATCGGGAATATTATATGACATATCGAATGAACTAGGTTACCTAAATATAATGAATAATTCTTGTATCCAGGAGTTAAATCATCTGTCGACGATCATCTCCTTCACATGTAACATCATGTTACAATCTTTTATTTACAGCTTTTACTTTTTGTAAAAAAGAAAGGCTACATGACTTATCAGCAACATATTAGCATAAAATTTACCTGCTAATACTTTTCTTTTATTGCATATTTCTATTACAATGATATATTTGCGCAGAAATTCATTTGGGGACTTTGAATTTCATATTAGCCAAAAGCAATTTTACGATCATTTTTCCAGTAATGCCAAGACAGCTTCTTGCGATTGAAGTCCTTCTTTGCTACCTATGTTTTCAGATCATGTATAACACAAATAGAAGCTGGAAACTAAACATATATTGTAAAAATATTTCCGTACCTATCATAAGATATGGAATCTAAACTTGTTATGGCCCCTACAATAGTAAATTAATAATAAAAATAAGATGGTAATCTTAATTGCAGAAGATAATGAGTTGATATTACGGACGGTTGAATATAAACTGATGAAGGCAGGTCATGAGGTTATCACTACCAACAATGGAAAAGATGCAATTGAAAAGCTCAATACAATGGATCTCGATCTGATCATTACCGACATTATGATGCCATTTGCTTCGGGGATAGAAGTCCTTTCTTCCATAAAAAAGCTCGAGAAAAAAATCCCGGTTATTGTACTTTCCAACATGGGACAAGAGGAAGTCGTCATTGAAGCTTTTGACCTTGGCGCTTCAGATTTTATGGTGAAACCGTTTAGCCCAGAAGAACTCCTGTTGCGGGTCAAACGACTGACGATTAACAATCGTAATTAATCTGTATGGGGGAGACTTTTAATATAACTACGGAATATTACCAGACACACGATTCGATGCCCGAAGACTTTCCCGAGCATAATTCGCTACTTTATCATTTTCGTCCCCAGTTTTTAAACGTACCTGTAAATTTTCTAGCCAGTCGGCTAAAGCATCTAAAGCCGTTTCACCGTTTCCGAAAATGCCTTGATGCGGACGGGCCCCAGTAAACACCAATACGACGTTTCTTCTCTAAATACAACGGGACATAGCTCACGAATTTCAAAAGATAATTCTTCTGAATCAAAATCCAATGGTACAATTTTATCTTCAGCTATTTTCATCTGTTCCATAACCCATTTCTACTTTTTTTAAATCTTCCTCTGGCCAGGTAAGCAGCTCCTTCAACAGATATGTTTTTGGTCCTCCATCTGCTGTATCATCAGCAAACTGTTTTAGAAATTCCTGCAGATCACCTTCGACTTTTATTAATTTTCCATCTTGAAGAACATCATATCCCGCTGCAATCCATTCTTCGATCCTTTCCGTATTAATTTGTAGTTTCTCCATCTGCTGTATTTTGTAGTATTTTAAATGCTGCTTTTTATAACATTTAATAACACCTCACCGATTAAAATTATAATAGCCATCAATAAAAAATAGCCTGAGCACTATTAAACCTTAAAAAAGCAGCTCTCTATTATAAGAACAATACTTTAATATATATGGTTGATTTTTTTTTAGATTATCCATAAAAAAACCTACTAAAAAAGAGATAGTTACATATCATTTATTGTTTATCAAAATATTAAAAAAATCTTTGGCAAACTATTTGTTTGAACAGCGAAAGCTTTCTAATCGGAAGCACACAACTTATATTTTTTTAAATTATTATGAAAAAAGTAATTCTACCTTTTCTAACACTTTTTACGCTACTATTTGTTGCTCATCAGCAAGCAAACGCACAAACTCCCTATCGGACAGCCATTGGTCTTGGAATAGACGTCGGCGATGGTCAAACATTATTCGGTCCACAGATAAAACACAATTTTGGTGGAAATGACGCTGGAAATGCACAAGTATTATTTGGAGACAATATTACTGTTATCGGCGTGGATTATTCATACAACAAACGTATTCCTGGATCTCGAGGTCTTTCATGGTACATTGGAGTTGGTCCACAAGTATCATTTATTGATTATGGTAAATGGCACGACGACTGGTATGACGACTACCATTGGAAAGATGGCAAAACACATACTGATTTTGCGATCCGTCCAGCTTTGGGTCTAGAATTCAAAATACCTTCTGCACCATTGGCCATGCATTTCGACTGGAAACCTTGGTGGAATCTTTCTCATGGTTCTAATTTCGAGCCATCGCGTTTTTCTTTAGGATTTAAATTCGTTTTGAAATAGCATAACGCGGATATAAATAACAAAAATCCTGCTCATCATCGGTGTGGCAGGATTTTTTGTTTTCACCATTAAGGTGTTTTTATCTTTACACCAACAAAGTATCTCCTTGGCATGTTAGGGCCATAAATGTAATTGCTATCGCGATTTTTCCCGGTATCAAAATCAGTTTGATATGCGTTAAAAATATTTTTTACCCCTGCATAAAGTTCAATGATATTTTTGTATTTCGGTAAGTTAAATGCATAAGCTACTTTACTATTGAGCTCCGAAAAGGCTCTTGTCCGTACCATTTGATCGTCAGGAAAATTATCTGCTCCCCCGACATGGGCAATACGCATGTTTCCCGTATAAACATAGTTTAAATTGATTGTGCAGGGTTTACTTGCTGTAATATTGAGGTTGGCAAAACCATATTCGTTGGGTGTCCGCAAAAATGATCGAATTGGAGCTACTCCTTCCAAATACGACACCGGACTATCATACTTGCTTTGCTGCACTGTCAATCCAGTTTCCAACTGAATCTTCTTAGCATAATTTGCACGTAATTCCAATGTTCCTCCGGCTACTGTTGCGTTGTTTCCATTTCGCTTTTCAAAAATCTTCCCAAAATTATCTGCACCGATTTCCTCAAGTACAAATGCATTATTCAGGTGCGTATAAAATCCTTCCAAGGTGAAGCCTGCTATCCACGTTTCACTTGCTTTGTCGTAGTTTATCGAACCACTCAGGCTTTTTGAACGCTCCTCCCTTAAATCAGGAGATAACTGTACACGCGATACGCCGCCACCAGCAAATGCGATATGCAGGTCGGTGTCAAATGCCTGTGGCGCTCTAAAGCCGGTTCCATAGCTTAATCGAAATTGTGTTGTAGGGGCATATTTATAAAGGAGTGCTATTCGCGGACTGACAACAACTTTATGCAATAAATTATGTTTGTCAACCCGAACACCCGATAATACATTAAACTTAGCAGCCAAATCCCAATCACTTTGAAAGAAGCTTCCCCAATCTTTGGTATGCTGATCCACGAGATAATTATAACTCGGAATTTCGTCATAAACTTTGTCAGAAACATACTCCGATCCAATGGTCAATACATTACGACCATTAAAGAAATTGCGGATCTCATGATTCAATTGAAAACCTCCCTGAAGCGTTGTTGTTTTAGAATCCCCATAAGGTGGATGCTTGAGATGGTTTTCAATCGCCTCAGGATCATCTGGAAATACGCCGGTATAATGTTTTCTATTGGTATTTTGAAAAGCAGTATAGACGATGAATGCCGATTTATCTTGATTGAAGTTAATCTGATAATCCGTGCTTCCCATCCAAATTTTATGATGCCGCTCTTCTGACTGCAGTGTTAAATACGCAGGTTTATCGGTCATTTCACCACCGAACCGATATTCATTCAGGTTGCTTAAGGAGACTTCTAATTTTTGATTATCTGAAAACTGATAGAATGAATTAATTCCTAAAGAGGTATTTTCAATTTTGGGCATTTCAGAAAAATTATCACCATTTGCATCGTAGAAACCACGATCCCGCTTGTTGAAGAAGAATGAAGTTCCGGCATTCCCCTTCTCGTTCACTAATGTTGCATTACCCCCGAGGTTAAAATCATTTGTCCCCCCACCTATACGCTGATAGAAAGAATTGATTTCATAGCTGTTTGCCCGTGGGAGCTTTGTAATCACATTCACCGTTCCGCCAATTGCGCTTGAACCATACAATGAAGAGCCACCCCCGCGAACGACTTCAATTTTTTCAATCATATTGACCGGTAGTTGCTCCATACCATAGAGTCCCATCAACGGACTGAAAATTGGCCGACCGTTAATCAGAATCTGTGAATAACCACCCTGAAGTCCATTCATCCGCAATTGCGTATAGTTACAGGTCTGACAGTCTGTTTCTACGCGCAATCCGGGTTGAAACTTCAAACCCTCCGAAAGATTACACACTTGTAGATTGTCCAAAGTCTTGCTATCTAAAACATTTACCATTACAGGACTCTCTGTTTTGCGTTTAAATGTTTTGGTACCCGTTACCACAATTTCATCCAGTAAAAGTTCAGCCCCATCTAACTGAATATCTTTGGTCAATACCCCTGGACCGACTTTTACTGAATCACGGAATTCCTTAAATCCAATGTGTTTTACTTCCACTTCCCAGGTACCATGGGGGATACTTTCAACGATATACCTTCCCGAATTGTTCGACTTGGTACCTATCTGTAATTTTGGAATAACAACGGATGCTGCTCCTAACGGCACACCATTCTTATCGTAAACCTTACCAGTAATCTTACCTGTTTGTCCAAAGGAAATAAATCCTGTAAGCACCATGGCTATTGTCAAATGAGCACTGTACCCTTTCATCATGTTTTGCTTTTTTATATTTATAAGTTTAGATTAGCAAATCTAACAAGTTAGATTATACTAACAAAATAATTATAACATAATTATTAGACACGGCTAATATTTAATAAATTTGTCTTATGATTTCACAGACCGAAGAGAATTACTTAAAAGCATTGTATAACCTCACTTACCTAAAGGGTGATGCGAATGTCAATGAAATAAGTAAAAGGCTCGACATCAAGATGCCCACAGTAAATAGTATGATGAAAAAACTAGCCGACAAAGGTTTCGTTCATTATGAAAGCTATAAACCATTGCGGCTAACTGAAGAAGGAAAGAAAGAAGCCGCCCTTATTATCCGGAAACATCGACTTACTGAAATGTATCTGGTTGAGAAAATGGAGTTTGCCTGGGATGAAGTCCATCAGATTGCTGAACAGATTGAGCATATACATTCGCCCGAATTTTTCAGTAAAATGGATGAGTTATTGGGTTATCCGACGGTGGATCCCCACGGGTCGCCAATTCCCGATTCTAATGGGGTTATGCCTTTGGAAAACTATGTGTTTCTAAATAGTTGTAAAGCAGGTGATATAGTTACATTAATGGCGGTTCAGCCATCTTCTAAGGAGCTTTTACAATATTTGACAGCGAAAAATCTCGAGCTCGGTACGACTTTAACAATCAAATCAATAGAACCGTTTGATGCTAGCATCACAGTGGGATACAAAGACAGGCCAATAGAAGTCCTAAGCAGCAAAGTCACCGCAACACTACTTGTACGCCTTATCGCCTAAACTAGGAGAGAATGAGATCAAAATGTTATTTTTTGAAATGAAATCTACTGTTATTTCTCTTTGTTAAGAAAACAATTGTTAGACATAACTAACAACAAAAAGTAAATCTTTAAAATGCTAAACCCGGAGAATCTATAGAAATACGATAAATTATCACTCTCTACAGTTCAACTATCAAGTTGTAAAAATTGAGCGTTTATTCTTCAATTTGATACTTGATCGGTTGCCCGGTAGCAATCTCCCGTTCCAATATCTGTTCCGGAGAAAGATGTTCCAAAAACATAATCAGCGCCCTTAGGCTATTGCCGTGCGCAACAACGAGTACATTTTTACCTTCTTTCAATTTGGGTGCTATAAAACGTTCATAATATGGAATAACACGTTCGTATGTATCTTTAAGGCTCTCACCTCCAGGCGGAGGCACATCAAAAGATCTGCGCCAGATATGCACCTGTTCAGCACCATATTTTTCGGCTGTTTCGGCCTTATTCAAGCCCTCAAGCTTTCCATAACCTCGTTCATTCAAAGCAGCGTCTATAACAATGGGGATGTGAGGATCGCCCATTTCATGCAAAATAATCCTTAACGTATGCTGTGCTCTTATAAGTGTTGAGGTATACGCTATATCAATTGGTTCATTTGCCAAAGCCAGTCCTGCCTGTCGAGCTTCCTCTTGTCCCAATTCAGTAATATCCACATCTTGCCATCCCGTAAAGCGATTTTCTAAATTCCATTGCGACTGACCATGCCGGACTAAAAAAAGTTTTGCCATTATTTATCCAAAGTTTTTCTAAACGGTCTCTCACTACGCACCAACATCATATATAATAGCGATACATTCTATTTTGTTTTATTTATACCACTAAGTCCTTGTCTAATCATCTAAACCTGGGATCGAAGTACGTCAATATCAAACGACAGGTCCCTTAGTTAAACCAATATACTGACATATTCTGTTCCCCTATTATTTGTAAAAGCTTATCGGTTATATCTGGGAACAGCAACTAATTTTACGGTGAAAATTATCCTCACTCTCAAAAAAATAAAAAAAATAAACACCTGTAAATCAACAAAATAAAACAGAATAAATTATTTAACATATTTTAATTCTACATAATGTAGAATATATTCTATATTTGTAGTATGAATAAATTATCAGCTACGGAAGAACAATTGATGGGCTACATCTGGGACATGAAAAAAGCTTTTATGAAAGATCTTATGGAAGCGTATTCTGAACCTAAACCGGCGCCAACAACTGTTGCTACATTATTGAAGAGAATGACTGAAAAGGGAGCGATATCTTATGTGCTTTATGGAAATTCGAGAGAGTATTATCCACTAATCGATAAAGACAGCTATTATTTAGCACATGTAAATGATATCGTAGAAAGCTACTTCGACAATTCAGCATTAAAATTTGCTTCTTTTTTCACTAAACAATCTCAGCTGAGCAAAGAGCAATTGGAGGAACTGAAAAATATAATTGATTCCGAAATTAAAAACAAAGAGACATGATGCTATATATTGGAAAACTGATAGCCTGTTCGGGTTTACTCTATCTTATTTATTGGTCAATACTACGCAACCAAAAACTACTGCTATTCAACCGTTGTTATTTACTCGGGATTATCCCCGTATCTGTCATCATTCCATTGTTACAGATCGCTGTCCCATTTGATGTTTTCAACTTACTGAACGACAGAAATAGTGATGTTACCCCTGCGGGGCCGATCATTAAACAGCCCGCAACAGATTCAGCGCTCTTCAATAATTATCACGTCGATTGGTACGATGTCGCTCTGCTGATGTATGTAATTGCCACCATTGCATTACTTCTGAGACAAATATGGTTATACCGCAAATTCCTATATTATATCCGAAGTGCCACACCAACCCATGAACAGTCTGTTTATTGTATACATGGTTTAAAAACACCCTTTTCCTTTTTTCAAAAAATTTATGTTCCCAAAGATGCCTATCAACAGGGCGGTATTGATCAGTCAATTATAACGCATGAACGGGCCCATGCCAATCAACGCCATTCGATGGATGTACTTTTCATACAGATTTTGGGTATACTTCTGTGGTTCAATCCCTTCATTTATCTCATTCAGAAATCGATCCGACAAACTCATGAATACCTTGCAGATAATGCCGTAGTCAAGATTCATGAAAAGTTAAGATACCAACATTTGATTATCGAGTGGAGCATGTCCACCCCTGATATAAACACATTACCGGCCAGTAATTTTAATTTCTTAACAACAAAAAAACGATTAATTATGTTACAAAAAAGAACAACCCGAAGTAAACTCTTGCTAATGCCCGGGCTTACTTTATTACTGACAGTAGCGATATCTACGTTGTTTTCAACACATGTGGAAGCACAGAAAACAACGCCGACCACGACAAAAAAAGCAGCGGCTGCCAACACCGCAATAACGCCGCCTGCATCAAAGCAACCGGCTGCTCCTAAAACTAGTGGAAGATCTCCTAAATCACCGACAAAAGAAATGGTTCCGCCAATGATATCCCAGCGCAGGTCTTCTTCCCAACAAGAAGGTAATGTACGTTCCCCGGAACCTCGGAAAAGACCTGCTCCACCTCAAAATTCCCCAAAAATAATCGATGAGGTACATGTTGAGCGAATCAAATTTGCGGAGCCTCAAAAAGAGTCTACTCCATCAAAAAGAGTTTCACCGATAGTCGAAGAAGTGCAAGTAGCACCTAAAATTGAGGAAGTCAAGGTCGAGAATATTCAACCGCGTCAACCAAAACGTATCAATCTTTCTGCGAATGCGACTGTCAGTTCAAATCAAGATCAAAAAGATATTCAAGTTAAGGAGGAAACACCCGTAAAGATCGTCCTTAAAATGAAACCCGAAGTAGAAGTAAAATCTGTAAACAAAAAATAGATAGCAGAATTCTTAGGAATACAATAAGAGGAATACAATTCCTCTTATTGCGATATGTCTACCCCTCACAATTACTCACCTATAAACCAGAATGTTGTTTAGATCATTCAAAATTTAATGTACCAACTCTTCTTATAGATAGTGATATAATCTAAAATCAAGTTAAAAACAAACATCAGTATTTTCCAAAATATAATTAAGGATTGGATTCGGGTTTACAAAAACGATAAATTCTACTGTAGTTTATTTTTAAAGCAATCGTTTGCGTAAAAAAATTGTATAAAAACCAAATAACAAATCGGTAACATTGTAGAAGAGTACCAGTAGTATACCAACAATATACTTCTAATATACTTGTTGTATTCATCTGCTATCATTAAGATAATACTGCTACTATACGGTATGATACCCAATTATTAAATTCTGATCAGGAGGAATTTGGTTTTAAATACAAGTTTAAATTATGGAGGCATGTAAAAATGATGAGTTGGCCTTACTGCGCGCTCTTAAGTCGAGCAATCATAAGGCATTTGAGGTGCTCTACTATCGCTATAGCCCTAGACTTTACCGCCATATACTTAACCTAGTCAAAATACCTGCCTGTGCAGAAGAAATCCTTCAGGATGTATTTCAGAAATTATGGGAGAGGCGCGGTGAAATAGACCCCGACAAGTCCTTTCAGTCTTATCTCTTCACTATTGCTAAACACCTCGTGTATGATTTCTTTCATAAAGAGATCAAAAATCGAAATCTAAAAGAGTTGATTATTTCCATTTCAACATCAGACTATTCCCACATTGAGGAGGAATATGCGTACAAAGAGTCTAAAAAAATTGTCAATCAAGCCATTGAAAACTTATCTCCAAAACGCAAACTCATTTATACCTTATGCAAAATAGAGGGGAAAACCTATGAGGAGGTCAGTAGTTCCTTAGGTATCTCCACTTCTACGATCAGTGACCATATCGTGAAAGCTACAAAACAGATTCAGAGCTTCTGTTTGAGCAAGGAAATTACACCGTCCCTGTTAATTGCTCTTATCAGTGCCGTATTAAATCAAAAATAAGACACTCGCTGTTTCTATCGACAAACAGGTCACTTCCATAGGTATTCAAACAGCCCTTTTTAAATCCTTTTCTTTTTTTTACTTTTTTTTAAAATCAGAGCAGAGGACAGGCTCTAATTTTCCGTATTATATATAAATAGCCAATCAGTGAAAGATTCAAAACATATAAAACTATTATTTGAAAGATATCTCAATAACCACGCTTCAAGAGAAGAGACGGCGGAGCTATTTCAATATTTTCAGGATACGAATAACAAGGAGGCGCTTGAACAGATGATCGAGAACCAACTTGAATCTCGGGACAAGGAAGAACTTATAGACAAGATGATTTTAGACCGTGTTTTTGGTAAAATTGATCTTGACACCGAACCACAAAATATCAAAAGTCCTACATGGTATAAAACTACAGGCGTTGCAGCTGCCATCATACTGATTATCTCTATCTCTTATTTATTTCTTAACCGCAGCACATATAATGATCATACAGCAACCATTATCGAACCTGGTCGCGATAAAGCAACACTTGTGCTTTCTTCTGGTAAAACGATCGTACTGGAGGATGTTGCGAATGGAAAATTAACGGAAGAGCTCGGCACAACAATTGAAAAAACAGAAAAAGGCGGAATTAATTATAAAATTGAGGGAAATACCGATGTACGCATCGCTATGAATCTTTTGAATGTACCAAAGGGCGGGCAATTCCAGATAACCCTTTCTGATGGCACAAAAGTTTGGCTAAATTCCAATTCCAGCCTTAAATATCCAAGTGCATTTTCAACCTCTGAACGCCGTGTAGAACTGACGGGTGAAGCCTACTTTGAAGTGTCAAAAAATAAACAAAAACCATTTATTGTCGAAACTTCGCTTCAAAAGGTCGAAGTCTTAGGGACTAAATTCAATATCAATGCCTACGATGATGAATCTTCCACACAGACATCCCTTGCAGAAGGGTCTGTAAGAGTGAGTTGCAAAAACAATACAACCTTACTAAAACCAGGACAACAATCTACGTTAACGGATCAAAATATCGCAGTAAGATCAATAAACCTGGATCAAGTATTAGATTGGAAAAATGGTGATTTCAACTTTTCCAATAACAACTTAAAGGAAATCATGCGTAAAATTTCGCGCTGGTATAACATTGAAGTAATTTTTGAAGGTCCCATTTCACAGGAAACCTATGTCGCTCAAATTTCTAGAAAAAAACGATTAAACGATGTATTAAGAGCACTTCAGCTTTCCGGTTCCATCAAGTATAGCATACGAAACAATAAACTGTACATATCGCAATAAACTATAACACACATTAATAACCACTGATTATGAAAGAAACCAGTCCAGCCTAAACATTTCTTCCAAAAAAATAGCCGAAAATGCCTGCCAGCACTCTCGACTAATTTTTTACTTGGAAAACAAGAATTCATTTCAACATCAAACCAGTTAACCAATTTATAAATATATGCATTATTATTTATGTAGTAAGTATTGCATTGTCTTTTTTATTAAAGCTATGCGATACATCGGATCATTATGCAACACATCTACAAAAGTTGCGGTCCTCTTAACAGCATTTATCTTTTTAACACATGTCTCCTCTGCTCAAAATGTTACCCTTAAACACAAGCAGATTACATTGTCCGAAGCATTTCAAGAAATCAGAAAACAGACTAATGTCGATTTTATCATAAAGACAAGCCAACTCGACAAAGTAAGGCCTATTCAAAATATAGATATCCAGAATAAGCCACTAAAACAGGCCCTTGAAAAATTATTGGAACATCAGCCTTTGGTCTTTACAATTGACAATGGCATCATTGTGATTTCGGACCGAGAAAAAAAAACGCCTCTCACCCCCACCGTTCAAAAAAACGGTAAGGTTGAGATCGTGGGTACAGTGAAAAATGATGGAAACAATCTTTATGGTGTTAGTGTCAAGGTTAAAGACAGCCCGTCAATCGGTACAACAACAGATGGCAATGGAAGATACATTCTTGTGGTTCCCACAAATTCGACACTAATATTCTCCTATGTCGGCTACGCCAATCAGGAAATTGCCATTGCCGACAAACGTCGCATTGATGTGCAGCTAAGTCCCGATCAGAGCTTAAGTGAAGTGGTTGTTGTCGGTTACGGAACACAGAAAAAAACCAGTGTCGTGGGAGCATTGGAATCAGTAAAACCAGAAACCTTACGTATCCCAACGGCCAACCTCTCCAATGCATTGGGAGGAAGACTTTCGGGGGTAATCGCAGTACAACGTTCGGGCGAACCCGGTGCAGATGGGGCTAGCTTTTTCATTCGTGGTGTATCGACATTTAGCGGAGCCACCAATCCCCTGATCTTATTGGATGGTGTAGCAATCTCCAAAGGCGACCTGGACGCATTGGCACCAGAAGTTATCGAAAGCTTCTCAGTCCTCAAAGATGCTACTGCCACCGCCGTATTTGGTACTAGGGGAGCAAACGGCGTCCTAATTATCACTACAAAAACAGGTAAAGACCTTAATAAACCGCGTATTTCAGCACGTGCACAATCCCAGATCTCAAGACCTACTTCCATCCCAAAATTTGTTGATGGTGTAAGTTATATGGAGATGTTCAATGAAGCGGTTACAGGTCGCGGTACTGGTGAAATTTTATATTCCCAAGATAAAATAAACGGCACAAGATTAGGCCTGGATCCCTATGTATATCCTAATGTTGACTGGTATAATGAAATGTTTAAGTCCCATACCATCAACAACGAGCTTAATCTAAATGTGCAAGGTGGTGGCAGCAAAATAGGTTATTTCCTCAGTGCAACCGGAAACATTAGCAATGGTTTATTGCGTAAATTTGACCTCAACTCTTTTGACAATAATGTCTCTGTCAAACGGTATAGCTTTCAGAACAATATCAATGTCAACCTTACTTCAACCACCAAAATAGCTTTAAAGCTCAATGCACAACTTCGTGACTACTACGGCGCCGGTGTAGATGCTCCAAGCGTATTTGGCGACATCATGAATGCCAATCCAGTGGACTTCCCGATTATGTTTCCATTTACCGGTACTGACAGAAGAGACGTTCAATACGGAGGAAAAGCTGGTGGTACAGTCAACAATGGTTTTATCAATCCCTTTGCCCGCATGGTCAATGGCTATCAAAATGGTTTCCAAAGTACCTTACTGACTACAATTGATGGAGCGCAAAAACTTGATTTCATTACAAAAGGGCTAGAATTTAAAGCCTTGGTTTCCTTTAAAAACTGGAGCAACACAACAACAAAAAGAACCAGTGGCTACAATCAGTACATGATTAACAGCTATGCACCCGATCCTGCAGGTGGATATACCTACGATCTAGTCATGGTGGGGCAGCCACAAAATCTTTCCCTGGGAACCGAAACGGGCACTAGCGGTGATCGCGAAATCTATTTCCAGCCCTCCATCGAATACAATAGAACATTTGGTAATCACACCGTATCAGGTTTATTTCTTTACAATACCACGGATTTCAATGTCAATAATCCGGCTGATCTAATCAGTTCGCTACCGCGTAGACGCCAGGGCATTACGGGACGTGCAACATATGGTTTCGCCAATAAATATCTTGCCGAAGTCAACTTTGGCTACAATGGTTCCGAAAACTTTGCCACTGGAAGTCGCTTTGGCTTCTTCCCTTCCGTTGGTTTGGGCTATGTACTCAGTAACGAAAAGTTCTTTACAGATTTATTTCCTGCTGTCAGTAATTTAAAAATTAGAGGGAGCTGGGGTAAGGTTGGTAATGATCAGATTGGCGGAGGACGTTTTCCTTATCTTTCGGACCTCAAATTGGACGGAGCATCGTTTACAACAGGTATCGATCAGAATACGAATTATACAGGACCTACTTACTTACAATTTGCAAACCCATTGATTTCATGGGAAGTTGCCGAGAAGAAAAATATAGGTATGGACCTCGGTATTCTTAACAATAAATTCAATATTGTTTTCGACCTATACCAGGAAGATAGAACCAATATCTTCGTTGATCGTTCGGCAACAATCCCTAACGTATTTGGTACTGCAGGAACGAAAGTGTATGGCAATGTTGGTGAGGTAAGAAATAGGGGATTTGATTTCTCCCTAGAATGGAACAAAAGTGAAAAAGATTGGGGAATATCTATGCGTGGAACCTTTACATATGCACATAACACCGTACTGAAAAATAATGAACCAGCCTTTACCAAATACCGCAACCTCTCGCAGATTGGGTATTCTATTGGCACAAACCTAGGCTATCTTGCTGAACGCTTATTTATTGATCAGGCCGAAATAGATAACAGTCCATTACAACAGCTAGGGGGTTTTGTCGCTCCGGGAGACATCAAATATAAAGATCTAACCAATGATATTGATGGTCTAAATCTCATCAATAGCGATGATAGAGTTCGAATGGGGTATCCAACAACACCTGAAATTGTGTATGGTTTGAGTACTTCCATCAATTACAAAAAATTTGATTTTTCTTTCCTCTTACAGGGAGTTGATAGAACTTCTTTTATGATCAGTGGTTTCCATCCATTTGGAAATCAAGGTGTACGCAATGTATTGCAGTTTATTGCCGAGGACCGCTGGAGTCCTGAAAACCCTAACATATTTGCAGCCTATCCACGACTGAGCAAATTGGACAATCTCAACAATACTGAAGCTTCTTCTTATTGGCTGAGAAATGGGGCATTCCTAAAACTCAGAAGTGCTGAGATTGGATATTCGCACAAATTTGCACGCATTTTTCTAAGTGGTTATAATCTATTGACCTTCTCTAAGTTCAAACTTTGGGATCCTGAACAAGGTGGAGGCAATGGTTTGGGATATCCGACACAGCAAGTATTCAATCTCGGAGTCCAACTTCGTTTCAATTAAAACAACTTCGAGATTAAAACTATCAATAGAATTTTAAAATGATTTATCAGATGAAAAGAAAATATATAGGCTACCTTGCATTATTCGCATGCGCGACTTTTTTGACTACCACTTCCTGCAGTAAATTCTTGGATATCGTCCCTGATGAACGTCCTTCGGAAGCAGACGCCTTTCGTGATCCAAATTCAGCCAAAGGTTATTTGTATTCCTGCTATGCGTGGATTCCAAATTCTCGGGTAGGCACCTCTTCCATTGATTTGATGACTTCCGACGAAGTAACAACTGCTTTTGAACATGAAACCTTTGCTCGATTTCCCCGTGGACAATATACAGCGTCAAGTCCTGTCATTTCCTACTGGGATAACCTTTACAAAGGAATACGACAATGCTATATCTTAATTCGCAATGTAGATAAAGTTCCCGGGATAGATCCACAGGAGGCGGCACAATATAAAGCTGAAGCCAACTTCCTGATCGGCTTTTATCATTTCCTATTAGTCCGCATGTACGGTCCAGTTGTTATTGCAGACCAAGAGTTTGATGTCAACGCACCTTCTTCAGCGTATCCGAAACGGTCGACTTATGATGCCTGTATTGATTTTATTATCAAAAAGCTGGATGAGACAGCTGGACAGTTACCTGCTCTTCGCGCCGCGGATGAATGGGGTCGTGCTTCCTCGGTTATTGCCAAGGCGCTAAAGGCTAGAGTATTGCTTTATGCAGCTTCACCGCTCTTTAATGGTGGTGGAGGTGATAAACAGAGCTTCTATGCCGATTTCAAAAACTTGGATGGCACAGCGTTGATCAGTACAACCTTCGACAAAGAAAAATGGCGCCGTGCAGCTCTAGCGGCTAAAGAAGCCATTGATGCAGCTGAACAAAGTGGAGCTTCGCTGTATAAAAACAGTACCTACAATACTGCACTACCAGCCAATCCTATTGAAAAGGACTTACGCCTTACTTTTATTGACAAAGCCAATACCAAGGAAGTGATTTGGGCGGAAACACGTCGGGAAGGTCTTTACGATTTTCAAAATAAATCTACTCCATTTCTCAGTGGCGCACAAGGTGAGTCCTATAATGGTGTATCCCCGACCCTCACCCTGATAGAATCCTTTTATAGTAAAAATGGTTTACCGATTGACAAAGATCCCAATTACGACTATAATGGACGATACGGCGTAACAAATACGCCAAATGGTAATACATTATCGTTAAATCTAAACAGAGAACCACGCTTTAATGCCTGGATTGCCTATCACAACAGCTACTATGAAGTGGTTAGGGGGAGTGCCAATCAAATCCTTGTTCAGTTTAGGAAAAATGACAATTGCGGTATCCAAGGACGGTCTAATAACTACTCTCCAACAGGATATCTCAACAAAAAAGGTATTGCACCTGAATTGAACCAAAGCAGACTGCAGGTCTCCGTCAATTATCCATGGCCGGTGATACGTCTAGCAGAACTGTATCTGAACTACGCGGAAGCGCTAATCGAATATGGTCAGGATCTGAATACTGCCAAACAATATATTGACCGCGTTCGGGTCCGTGCGGGCATTCCAACAATTGATGTCGCATGGGCTCCAATTGGCGGCGCAAATAATCAGGCAACACTACGTTCCATCGTCAGACAAGAACGTACCATTGAACTTTACTTGGAAGGCCATCGCTTCTGGGATTTAAGACGTTGGATGATCGCCGATCAATACCTCAACCAACAGGCGAAAGGAATGAATATACAAGGAGCTACCGATACAGAGTTTTTCAAAATAACAACGGTCGTTTATCCACGTAGTTTTAGTCAGCGTAATTATTTAATGCCTATACCACAGGAAGAGATCAATAAAAACGAGGAATTGGTACAAAATCCCGGTTATTAATTAATTTAATGAATTGCACAAGATGAAATACAATATCGGAATATTCGCTCTACTCTTTTTAGCAATAGCGTGTAAAAAAGAAGAAATAAAAATGACCAAACCACCACAACTGGTTTCGGTTGAAGCAGAACCACGTATTGGCGGGACTCTCCTGAAATGGAAACTTCCTTCAGACAACAATTATCTTTATGGACAGATTACATATAAAAAAGCGGGATCAAAAGATCCCGATAAAATCTATAAAATCAATATAAGTTCTTTTGCCGACACGATGCGTATAGATGGGCTGATCAATAAATATGAATATGTCTTCAACGTCCAATTGTTCAATCAAGACAAGAAAACAAGCATTGGCGGAGATATCATAAGCAGCAATAGTGTTAGGCCAATCGTCAGGCCTTCGGAAGTGACCTATTTCCCGAACGAGTTAACTAAAATACAGGTGACCGATAATATGGTAGAAACCTATACACAGGAGAGCAGCGAGGGCCCAAAAAAGAATTTATTTGACGGCGATAAAAATACATATTGGCATACTGCATGGTCAGCAAATACAGCCCCGCTTCCGCATTGGATCCAACTCAATTTCCCTCAGGAAGAAGAGATTGGCGCCATAAAATACTTCTTCAGACAAAACAATAGCGATGAAGCCGGGCGTCCGAAACAATGGGGAATAGAAATAAGTTCAGACGGCAAGCAGTGGACAAGAGTTTTTACATCAAAAGATAATCTTCCCACATCAAATGTTGCTGAAGAGCAAAGTTTGGCTTTTGATAAAAACTATAAGTCCAAATTTTTCCGGCTAATGATCCTTAAAAACGGTGGAAAAAGTTACACCCATCTAGGTGAAATGAATGTCTACCGGATGCGCTCTTCTATCATTGACAAAGAAAAAGAAGCTGAAGATAACTATTGATCGTCATCACAAAGATTGTTTTCTAATCATCACTGGTGCTCAAAAGAGCATGACGACGGAGGTAGAAATACCTCCGTCTTATTTTTTCCATCGGTATATCATCAATATTCGAACAAGCTCCAAAAGGGTACGACGTCAAATTCCCGCTATAGCATAAGCCTATTCGACGAGGCTATCCCCAGGAAAAAATAAAAAACTTTTTTATTACCTTAGATAAATAAATCGAACAAGAAAACAACTTGTTTTTTCATTAACTATAGTTCACATATATGAAATTATATGCCTTTGTTTTGGGAGTAGGCTTACTTCCGGCCGTAGGATTATGTCAAAAGACCGTCACCCCTGGTAGCAGCGATATCAATACCAACTATATCAAACCAGAAAAATCACTGTATACGGTATATTATGTTAAAGATAACACCTGGGACAAACAAGGATCATTGACCTACGATATCGTAGCGGCCAACAATCAGCTGACCTTAACCAATACCTATGTTCCGAAAGACAATGCCTGGACTTCGATCCGCACAACGATTGCCGACGCAAAAACACTTCGGTCCATCAGCTACGCGAGCGATGGCAAGGAAACAAAAGTAAACCTCAACTTTGCAGAAACAATTACAGGTAATTATTATTCGAAGAAAACTAAAAAGGAAAAAAAGATCAACTTACAGCCAACTAGACCTTTTGTAGATTTTAACTGGACAGATCATCTGATTTCAACTCTACCTTTAGATCTAGGGTATAAAGCGCGCATCCCGCAATTTTATTACAATAGTGATTCGGACATTTTTGTCGAAGACTATACCATTAAAGAAGTAAAAAGCTACAGTTATGGTTCCCCAAAAACAGGTAAGCACGACAGTTGGCTGGTTACACTTTTAGAAGAAAGTACCGGAGCCATCTACAATTATGTCATCGATAAAAAAGATCGCCGATTATGGCAAAGGGAAATGTCCATGGGAAACGGAAAGTGGGAAATTACCGTAAACGAAGAACTGGACTATCAACCTATTAAAAATAGATTCAACAAAGAACAGGCTGCCCAACAGATTTCTCAAGGGAACAGTGTTATTATCGGGACGGCTTACGCACGATCTAGCTCCGGAAAAAAACTTGGCGGGCTCGTGAATACTGCAAAAAAGCAATATGCTCCAAAAGGAACAGAAATTACGCTATTCGCCAACTCGGCCTATTACGAAGAATGGCTTGAAGTCAATAAAAAGATCCGAAAACAGAAAAAGGTCCAGGAAGTTCCATTAGATCCTGATTTTGGCTATGCGGTTAAAAAAGCAAAAGTGTATGATGATGAGGGGCATTTCGAATTTGCAGACCTCATGCCAGGTGCATACGTGATTATGGCGAGCTTCGATTTCACCAATTCTTACAACTATTCCTATGTATCAGGCTACACCAATTATTATAACTATTGGGGTTATACAGGTTCCACGACAAATTACGGTACGGCAAGATCATCTTATGTCGACAAAGCCAATATTGAGAAACACGTTACCATCGACAAAGACGGTGAAAAGAAAGAGGTGAACTTAAAGGAAATGTAATCCTAAAAATGCCCTTAAACAAACTCGTTTAACGGCATTTTTTATTTTTTTTGAGATCTATTCCTAAAATGAGAAGATCATCTATCCATTTACTTTTTTCGAAGTTCAATATAGCGGTCTATGCTAATGGGAAAATTATCGGCTGTATGCAGTAGAAAACAGGCCGCCGCTCCTACCCAGACCGAATAATCGAACGTCGATTTAATTCCTAATGAGAGGGTCATCACTATCGCAAAGCTGATCAGTAGCATCCCGGCTACGAATGCAGTAAAACGCAGTTTATAGCCGATCAGCAATAGGATTGCTAAGACAACCTCTAATAATGTTGCACCTATAGCAAGTATATTACCGAAAGATTCAGGCACAAAAAAATTAAGGGTATTTGAGTAGACTACAAAATTGGCCCAATTTCCCCAGGAAACATGTGATGCCCCCGGTGCCCCCCACAGCCCCCAACGATCTGCAACAGCAGACAAAAATGCTGTCGATACAGCTATACGTACAAAAAGTTGATTATACATGGTATAAATTATATAAATATGGTATAAACGATATAAATCAAATTTAAGAGAACAAAAACAGTCCAAACTTAAACCAGTTTAAGAAACTTGTTTCAACCATCCCATACCCACAAAGACTCCCCTCATTGTCATAACCGGTGTTGTACCTTCACTTCCTCGCTCATCGTTCGGCGATCAGCTGTGGTTAAATCCATTGCACAGTTAAATCAATAAGGCTGCCAGCACATGGGTGCTGTACAGCCTTAGACATCAATTAATACGAATAAGAATTTAATATCATGTGTCTACTCCATTAAATGATTACACACTGTTATAATGACGACCAAGATGCTCAATAGTCCTAATGGAAATAAAAACTATTTGCTACAGCTGCAGCGTTAATCCCTGCTGCTGTTGGTTTCTAAAAATTAACACCTTCGGCTGGTCTGCGTGTACATGCTTTTTTATCGCTTGTTGCAAGTCTATTAATTGATCTATTTTCTCGCCTTGGTAATTCAGCACAACATCACCGATACGCAAACCGCTTTTATAAAGATTGCCTTTTTCATCCAACTGAAGTAGCAGCACGCCGTTTATCGAGGGTAGGCCCGCAGCCGACTGCTCTCCCAAAGTTTCCACTGATTTAAATAAGCCCGACTTCCAGGCCCATCTGCTCCCCTGTTCCTTTGCTTCGGATTGGATCAATTGAGGTATTTCAGGACTAGCGGCAAGAGTTTTAAGTCTTTTACTCATAACCCCGAAATGCAGCATGTCAAAATTTTTAAAATCCTGATCTTTCAAGTTCTTCAATCGGAAATCGCCATGTGCAGGATTCGTAAAGTTCAATTGAATAACACGACCATGTTTTTCTATGCCTTTCGCCCGATCTTTGTCTAGGTCATCCTTCCTTCCGTAGATATTATGGTCTACCTCTTCCCCCCAATACTTGACCTGTATATCCTGATGGGACTCCATCACAATATTATTACGGAATACATCGTGACTATTTTGAAACCAGACATGTGGATGAAAACCATTGTTGATCATCACATTGTTATACACTTTGCGATAAAATCCTTCCCTTAGTTTTAGTCCCCCACTTAAACAAAGATTGTTGTAAATTTCATAGTTGGAAGATCCGTCGTCCAAATCAATATCCCAACCGTGATCACAGCGAAATCTATTATCATGGATTTTAGTTGTTTTGACTGCATCCAGCAATATTAAATTGGGATGTTTCCCCGTCAGTTCATCCATCTCCTTTCGATTAGGATGCCAAAATCGGTCGCGCCCCCATGAGTTGAAAGCTCCATGATCGCTGGTTTCCAGGACTGTATTAAAAACATCATTGTAAGCTATCTCATGACCGCCCCAGGTACCATCACCTACATTAATACCTGCTCGCGGCACATTGTAAATGGTATTATGCAAAATTCGTAAAGATTCAGCCATAGAGACCTGTACACCTGCTACTTGTTTTTCGATCAATCCAATGTTATGAATCAGATTGTCACTCGCCTCACAGTCCATAGGATAATTATCGGTTTTTGGCCCTTTGATGGTATCCATTTGGTCAAACGGAACAAATTTTTCATATCGAAATTCCAGTGAGCGTACTGCTGCTGGATCTCCTACAAAATTGATTGCTCCGGCGCCGATCTGTTCAATCCGGTTTCCTTCGATTTTGACGCCGCGGTTATAATTATTAATAAATATTGCATTGCCGCCCAAAGCGATAAAATCATTCGCGCGGAAGATACAGTTTTCCGCACCTTCAATCTTTACGGCTCCCTGTCGATAGATCGTCCAATCACTACGTAAGAGAGGTTCGCTTGTTTTCATAAAGGTAGGAGCAGTATACATGAAGCGAAGGCCACTAACCTCAATATCATGCACTGGTCTGGAAGATGAACCTGAAAGATAGATTAAATTTTCCAATTGTGGTGCTACAAACTTCAGCTGGTTGGGATCAACTCCTTTAGCAGGCATATAATATAAGAGTGCCTTCTCCTCATCCAAATACCACTCCTGAAAGGTATCGAGTTCTTCAAAGATATTTTCTACAAAGCGATAGGTCTCGTGCATTTTGCTGGGACGATTATTTTGCTGTCCACCTTCAAGTGTAACTGTTGATAAGCCATCTTTTCCGGTAATCTTATAATGGAATCCTCCCCAGCGACCAGCATGCAAAGCATGTACAATTCCCCCCTTAGGGTTTTTCCAGGTTGCGACACGTTCGGGACTTAATGCATCTGCAGCATAGCCTTGAAATGGCAAGACTGTGGGATCGTAGTTTGGATAACGTGCCCGGACAAGATGCTTATCATTAGCGTATAGACTTTGGAAGTTTACTCCTCTTGGGACTTTAGCCTCCCAAATACCATGATCGCCCTGTTTCCATTTGAGGTTAAGCGATTTGGCACCACTCAGCGTAACTTGTGCTCCATCCTCAGCTTTAATCCGCAAGGGTTGCCTTCTTGTACCCGATATCCCAGCAGACAATTCAATCGGTTTATCCAGCTGGTAGGTGCCTGCCATAAAGATGATTTCGATGCCTGGTGTATTTTTACCTTGTTTCTGTTTTTCTACCGATCGCAATGCGGCTTCAGCTGTGGCATAGGGACTGGCCATAGTTCCTTGGTTTCTATCACTTCCTTTTGTACTGATATAAATACGTTTGACCGAGCCAGCCTCTTGTCCACGCACGCTAAGCGAAGTGACACCGCTAAGGCCAATAAATAATAATTTAGGAAATAGCATACAAGATATCTTCATAATTTTAATCGTTCATATAGTTTTAGCTAGATTACATCGACTATAAACCCGCTATATAGTTAGGTCTATAAGTCCATAAAAATAAAGTCGTTTGCTATGCACAAACGACTTTTTCAGTTCGTGTTTCATTCGATCAGGTTTATATTTCACAAAACAATGGTATTTCGCCTAATTAGCGAATGGTCTATTGAATCACTTCACTGATCTGTACCTCTGGCGTAATATTCGTGTACTTTGGAAAATCTTCGGCAAACTTTTTCCCATTTTCTTTTAAAGGATCCTGATAGGCCGCAACAGAATCAAAATACAAATGGCAAATGGCCAAATAGATCGGACCTTCTGCTGAGCTACGTCCCGAAAGCCCTTTATCAATGGTTACGCCTTTCAGTGCTTTACCGTAAACTTTTTTGACAAGCGCAATATGTTTAGGGAGATAATAATTCCAATCAAATGTCTTTCCAGGGCCATTACGATAAAAGATCGATACCTTGATCATCCCTTTTTTATGAAAAGGTGGATCTGCTTTTACATTGCACTGGAACCCCAACAGCATGGTTACCAAAACCATAACTAAAATGATCTTTGTTTTCATATTTGTTGATAAGTAAGATTAAATAACACTCTTTTTTCCAAAACATTTGCCATGAGTAAATAAACAGCGAATATTGCTTAGATTAGTTCTTTTTGCGCTCTGCGGCTGCTTTCAACAAAATTTCTTTACTAGCAACCGGCACGTTTCCGTTAGCATCAGGTCCAATATTGAGCAGCAAATTTCCACCTTTTTCATTTATCTCTCGTAGCTTAGTATTTACTTCTGTGGGAGATTTCCAATTATTATCTGATTTTTTATATCCCCAAGAATTGTTCAGGGTATAGCAGGCTTCCCAATCGTAATCCAGCAACGCTCCAGGATGTTCTTGTTCAGGCGTTCCAAAATCTCGCTTAAATTGATCACGCTTTGCTACGCGGTTATTAATGATAAGAGAGGGCTTCAATTTGCGTAGATATTGATAAAGATCTTCTCCTGCGGCCATATCCCACCAGTTCACCCAATCCCCATCAAACCAAAGGATGTCGGTATCATACTTTACAACCAATTCTTTCAATTGATTTTTCATGTATTGAATATAAGCAGCTTTCTGTTCTGGCTTAATGAGGATCTGGCCCCAATCGCCTTTACCATTAGGATCGACATATTGCGAATCGTGATGCCAATCGATAATACTGTAGTAGGTACCAAATCTGATCCCAGCTTTCTTACAAGCTGTGGACAACTCCCGCACGAGATCTCTTCCTTTCATTGGCGTCGAAGCTATATCATAATCTGTGTAGGGGGAATCCCACAGACAAAACCCCTCATGGTGTTTGGTCGTCAGGACAATATACTTCATTCCGGCATCTTTAGCCAATTGAACAATACGATCTGCATTAAAGTCCTTGGGGTTCCATGTGTTAATCAGCTCCGAATAGGCTGCCTTCGGAATATTCATTTCCGATTGTATCCACTCGGCATATCCTTTGGTTGAATTCCCTTTATATATCCCTCCAAGTTGACTATAAAGCCCAAAATGAATAAACATTCCATATTTTGCTTCCCTAAACCAATGCATCCGTTCATCAAAATCCTTTTTGGATTCCTGTAAATTATTAACTTGGGCGTTCCCCATGTTCATAAACAACATGGCTAGTAGAGAAAGAATACAATGCGTTGCTTTTATCATATTTATTATAATTGGTTAATCCAACAAGCTCAAGCGGCTGTCAAATCTTCTATTGGTATCTTGCGCATTCGACAAATGCTAAACCATTCTGCTATTGCAAAATAAATATAAAAAATATGAACAACACTTTTTATTTATTGCAAAGAAGTTACGCTTAGCGTACAGGGCTATACCTGCCTCAATTTTACAAAAATGAAAACTTCCAAAGCAGCTTATCAAACAGTCTATCTGCTATGAAATTTAATATAAATTCTTTCCAAAAAGGATTTATATTTAGTAAATATTTCATTAAAAACCATACTATAGATTGAAATTATGAGTTTAAAGACCTTAATCACAAAAAGTGCCGAGTATAACGACTGGGTTGTCAATAAATACATCAATTGGCTGGCTGATAAATCGGACGACCAACTTAACCAGGAGGTACCTTCAAGCTTCCCGACCATTTTGAAAACCTTAAACCACATCTTGCAGACACAGGAATATTGGTGGAGCCACATTTCAGAAAGCAATGATTTCGATTTTGAAAAAAAGCGAACCACAAAAGAAGAAATATTTGAAGCGCTAAGAAGAAGTTCAGTCCAACTTGTGGATTATATAAACAAGCTATCGGAGTTAGATCTTGAAAAAAATATCAAAGTGGAATCACCATGGTTTCAATGCGATTTCACGAAGTATGAATACATACAACAGCTGATCCTCCACGGAACATATCATAGGGGACAAATCGTTACAATGGGTCGAGCTATTGGAATTACGGATGCCCCAATGACAGACTTTAATTATTGGAATATTTATAAAGATCAAGAATAGGGATTCGAGCAGCGCTATGGACCAAATTACCAGTAAAGTACAGATCCGAGAAATTGTCGCAGCTGCGAAACAGCAAGGACAGCAATCCGGTATTGAATGCCGTATATTAAGCTCACAAGAGTGTTTACTGAAAAAGAAAGTTCGATTTCCACTTCTGGAGTTTGCGGCCAGGGAAATTATGCTATTCGTTCCTGAGGCCGAGCAGTTACACTTGACAGATCGTCTCATTGCCACAACAGAAATGGGAAGTTATGAATCCATCCATAAAGCCTGCACCTATATAACCATGGGCAATCAATGGTACGTCTGTGATATCATCGGCGAACGTGCCAATAAAATGAATACGTGATTTTCTTTGTGATAGTTATACATCAAGAAAGGCGAAGTCTACCATTAAACCTCGCCTTTCTTTATACATTTAATCTATATGTAACCGCGCGCCCTCGGTTAGTGATCTTTTTTCATTGTTCCTTTTTCACGAAGATTAATATGCCAGCTAAAAGCCTCTTCTAACAAATGTGGTGTATGCCCTCCCCTTTCACAAGCGCGGTTATAATAGTCTGATAGCTGCTCCCTATAATCGGGATGTACGCAGTTCTCAATAATTACTTTCGCTCGCTCACGAGGCGCTAAACCACGCAAATCTGCCAAACCATAATCTGTTACCAAAATATCGACATCATGTTCGGTATGATCTACGTGAGAAACCATAGGAACAATATGAGAAATTGCATCCCCTTTAGAGGCTGCCTGTGTAACAAAGATGCTCAAATAAGCATTACGTGCAAAGTCACCCGATCCACCGATACCATTCATGATATTTGTTCCCGAAGTATGGGTAGAATTTACGTTTCCATAAATATCAAACTCTATGGCTGTATTAATTGCTATAATTCCCAAACGTTTGATCAGTCCAGGTGTATTGGAAATGTTCTGTGGGCGCAATACAATTTTATCGCGGTATCGATCCAAATGATCGAACACTCTTGAATAACACTCTTCCGAAACAGTAATTGAAGAAGCAGAAGCAAAATCCAGTTTTCCAGCATCGATAAGGTCAAAGGTACTATCTTGCAACACTTCAGAAAACATCGTTAGATTACGGAACTTACTATGTATAAATCCAGTTAGAACAGCGTTAGCTACTTTTCCAATACCCGCTTGGAGGGGCATCAAGCTTTCTGACAAATGACCTAGCTCTACTTCATTTTCGAAAAACTGTAAAATATGCTTCGCTATCGCTGTAGTTTTGGTATCCGGTTCAGCAATATCGGCTGGGCTATCAAGCTCATTCGTAAACACAATTCCCACCACCTTGCTTGCGTCCAAAGGAATAGTTTTACGCCCAATTTTATTTTCAGGTGCTACAATCGGAATAACATTACGGCGAGGGTAATCTTCTGCTTGGTAAATATCATGTATCCCTTTAATCGTCATCGGTATCGCAGTATTGACCTCCAAAATAACCTGCTTAGCCAATGCAGCAAAAGTAGCCGAATTTCCCACAGAAGTCGTTGGAACAATACTTCCGTCTGATTCTATTGCTGCTACTTCCAAAACAGCAATATCCACCTGAGGCAAATTCTTATTGTGCAGCAATTCGGCTGTTTCGCTTAGATGCTGATCAATAAACAGCACATCCCCGGCATTAATTTTATTACGTAAAATACGATCTACCTGAAAAGGCATCCGCTTGGATAGTGCCCCCGCTTCCGCCAATTTACCGTCTGTTCCATGTCCCAACGAAGCCCCAGTAATCAGGGTTATTTTCAATGGATCCACTTTTGCACGTTCAGCCAAGGCTGGTAACACAACCTTACTGTCTCCAGCCTTAGTAAAACCACTCGATCCAACGACCATTCCGTTTTGAAATAGCTTAGCAGCTTCTTCCGCTGTAATCACTTTATCATGTAAGCTTTGAACTTTTATTCTTTCGTAAGCCATATTGTTATAGTTTGATTTTATTCCATTATTGTAAACTTAAGAAATTGAAACCTATATATTTCCCTTATTTGTAAAGTTCTTTGTTATATTTTCCCACCTCTTAACCAAACAATTTTAGCATTTTTTTAAACTGCATATTTATTACCATTCGACACAAAATTATCCAAACGAGACTAAAAAGACACAACTCGCTATAAATCAAAAATATACAACAAATCATAATAAAAAAATATTTTATATCACACTGATCGATAATATATATCACACTGATAACAAACAACTTACAATAACAAAGGCAAAACTAAAGTAAGTAAAGACTAACTCTCTCGTCGATTAATTGCCATTTTAACGTAAGCATACACTCACTTTCAAGAAGTAAAGGTGGGGTCTAGTAAAAAAGTCTTACCTTTGTGACATAGTATTATAGGTTAAAATGAATACACAAGATATAACGACAGATGCTAAATATGTCAACCGTTATTATATGACGGAAGTAGACTCATTTGAAGATAGCATTTACTGTCACCACGCTATTATTGCAGAGAATCATATTTCCGAACATTGCCACGATAAGGACCAATTTTTATATACAGAAGGCGGTGTCGTATTTGTTAAGACAGAGGAAAAATCATATTTTCTACCTGCCCGACATTATTTGTGGATTCCCGCTGGCATAAAACATAGTATTCATCCAAGTACACCGGAGGTCGTTATGCGTAATTTGTACTTTCCCAAAACCAATAATGACGCACCCTTCTATAGCAAAATGGGAATCTATCCAGTAAATGATCTTTTGATAGAGCTGATTATGTTTACCAACCGCTGGAATGGCAATATCTTTCCGGTCGAAGAACCTAAATATAGTATTGCTTCTGCATTTAAACTTATCTTGCCGGAATTATCGCTGCATGAGCTTCCATTGGCCTTGCCCTATCCTAATCATCAGAAATTAAAGGATATCGTTACTTACCTCGAAGAGAATATAGAGGAAAATGTCAGCTTTAAAAAACTTGCCGGATTATTTAACATTAGTGAACGTACATTAGCCAGACTATTTCAAAAAGAATTAAATATGTCTTTTATCCAGTACTACACGATTCTCAGAATGCTGACTGCTCTTAAGCTCCTTTTAGACGAAAAACTAAGTGTAAATGAAGTTGCACTCAAAGTTGGATACAATAGTCTCCCCACCTTTAGTAACACATTCAATAAGGTCGTCGGTATCCGTCCAAGCGAATATGTCAAACAAAAAGAATTGCTTATTTAAAAATGTTTACCTAATTTAGGTCAATAAACCTAATTCAGGATGAAATTCAAACATATCATTTATAGTGCTGGAATTTTATTGCTCAGCACTTCTTTATTTGCCAAATCTCAAGATAAAAAACCCAAACCCATTCAGTTATTTAATGGGAAAGATTTGAAGAACTGGACCCCAAAAATCAGAAACCACAAAGTTGGGGATAATTATAAAAATACATTTCGTGTAGAAGACGGTTTACTCAAAGTAAGATATGATGGTTATGATAATTTTAATTTTCAGTATGGCCATCTATTCTACAATAAAGAATTCTCAGCTTATTTATTGCGCGTCACTTACAGATTTGTTGGTGAACAGGTAAATGGTGGAGAAGGTTGGGCCTGGCGTAATAGCGGAGCCATGCTACATGGACAGGATCCTAATACCATGGGTGTGGATCAAGACTTTCCAATATCGATCGAAGGGCAACTGCTGGGTGGAAATGGCAAGGACGAACGGACCACAAGTAACCTTTGTACACCAGGCACAAACGTTGTGATCGACAATAAGCTATTTACACCACATTGCATCAGCTCAACATCAAAAACCTATGCTGGAGATCAATGGGTAACTGCTGATTTCTTGGTATTGGGAGACTCACTTGTGCAACATATCCTTGAAAACAAGGTCGTATTACAGTATAATAAACCGCAAATTGGAGGCGGTAATGTAAGTGGTTTCGATCCTAAAGTGAAAAAGGATGGTCAGCTTTTAAGTAAGGGGACTATTTCACTGCAGAGTGAGAGTCATCCCATTGACTTTAAAAAAGTGGAACTTTACGATTTAGAACCTTACATGAAAGATCCCAACAAATTGAAAAAGGTCATCGCGGAGCTACTTCCAAATTTGCAACAATAAAAAACACTCCAAGTCAGTTTTAAAATAAAAAAGCATCGAATATCGATGCTTTTTTATTTACCATTCGCTTGGAAAGAGAAATCCAAAGTATATAACATAAAGAAAAGGGATACAGCGAGCTGTACCCCTCTATATCTATACGAAAAGCTTACGCTAAACCGTTAACAAATTTTGTTAACTTAGATTTGTTGTTAGAAGCTTTTTTCTTGTGGATCACATTTTTCTTTGCCAAACGATCAAGCATAGAAATTACGCGTGGTAACAATGTTTTTGCTTCTTCTGCAGAAGTAGTGTGACGTAATTTTTTGATTGCGTTACGTGTAGTTTTTGCTTGGTAACGGTTTCTTAAACGTTTAGTAGCGTTTGCTCTAATTCTTTTGATCGCTGATTTATGATTTGCCATTTTTTTTAGCTAATTTTTATTCAATTTTTTCTTGTAATTCGGACTGCAAAAATAACACCTTATTTTCAATATTCAAAATCTATTTTATTTTTTAGGTTTAGTATATTTGCGACATGCAAAAATTATCGATGGATGAACTTCAACGTACAGATGTTGAATCGTTTAAAAAACAAGAAAAAACTCCTATCACAATCGTTATGGACAATGTACGGAGCATGCATAATGTAGGCTCGGCCTTCCGTACTGCAGACGGATTTGCTATTGAAAAAATATACTTGTGTGGCATTACGGGCACACCTCCCCATCGCGAAATCGAAAAGACCGCCCTCGGGGCTACTCAATCAGTTGCTTGGGAATACCACAAAGATACCACAGCTGTTGTTGATCAGCTTCGGTCAGAAGGTTATGTCATTATTGCCATCGAGCAAGCAGATGATAGTGTTATGTTACATCAGTTTGAACCAGAAAATGACAAAAAGTATGCATTGATTTTTGGAAATGAGGTCAATGGAGTAGATGAAGATGTCATGGAAAAAATTGATACCTGCATCGAAATCCCCCAATACGGAACCAAACATTCCTTAAATGTATCTGTCGCAATTGGCATTATTCTTTGGGATTTTATCCAAAAACGCAATTTCAATTAAAAATTTATCAATAAAGGTCACATTCCTATTCACATTGCTTCCATTTTAGAAAGCAAAATAGTAGATTTGTGTGCAAAATTTAAAGAAGAAATGAGTGTATTAGTTAATAAAGATTCAAAAGTAATCGTTCAAGGTTTCACTGGCAACGAAGGTACTTACCATGCTACTCAAATGATTGAGTACGGAACAAATGTAGTTGGTGGTGTTACTCCTGGTAAAGGTGGTCAACAACACTTAGACCGTCCTGTATTCAATACTGTGCAAGATGCAGTTGACACTACAGGAGCTAATGTTTCTATTATTTTTGTACCTCCAGCATTTGCTGCAGATGCGATCATGGAAGCTGCCGCTGCTGGTATCGAAGTGATTGTTTGTATTACAGAAGGTATCCCAACAAAAGATATGATCCAAGTAAAATCTTACTTGAGCGACAAAAACTCTCGTTTGATCGGTCCTAACTGCCCAGGTATCATCACTGCAGGCGAAGCTAAAATCGGTATCATGCCAGGATTTATCTTCAAAAAAGGTAATGTAGGTGTTGTTTCTAAATCAGGAACTTTAACTTACGAAGCCGTAGATCAAACTGTAAAAGCAGGATTAGGTATCACAACAGCAATCGGAATTGGTGGTGACCCTATCATTGGTACAACAACCAAAGAAGCTGTTGAATTATTAATGAATGACCCTGAAACTGAAGCGATCATCATGATCGGTGAAATTGGTGGTGGAATGGAAGCTGAAGCTGCTCGTTGGATCAAAGAACACGGTACTAAACCTGTTGTTGGATTTATCGCAGGTCAAACAGCGCCTCCAGGACGTCGTATGGGACACGCTGGTGCAATTGTAGGTGGTGCAGATGACACTGCTGCTGCAAAAATGAAAATCATGCGTGAGTGTGGTATTCGTGTTGTTGAATCTCCAGCTGAAATTGGAAAAGCAATCGCAGAAGAATTGGCTAAATAATTAGACCATCGAGCATATAAAAAAAGGGAATCAAATTTGATTCCCTTTTTTTATACCTAATAATTAGATGACAACATTAACTAGACATTGCTTCGTCTGCCGATGGTCCATATAAGCCTGGTACAGCAATATCCAATAATCGCAAATAAACAGTCAACTGACCACGATGATGAACGATATGATTATTGACAATAAAACGTATCGCTCCAGCTCGTGGCAAACGGGCAATCTCATGTTCCCCAGCTTTAAGTACCCATTCATTAAACCAATCCGGTTCGGCGAAATTCGCCCAAACTCATCAATTTTTCGTGTGGACGCCGATCCAATTTATCGTCCGGTATCCGTTCTAGAATACGTTTGGTATTTTTTGTTTCGTGATCCAATTCGATCAAATAGCTCTTTTTGATATATAAATACTAATTCATTAATTGAAAATCTTTTAATACGGTAACAGCATAGGGGAATTCCACTGCCTTATGTGCTGCTGCTCGCGCAATTTCTCCCTCTACATAGGTTACCTTTAGCGGTAAAAATGTATTGTTCAGTACATTTTCATGGAATAACGCCTCATACCAGGTACAGGCAGCAACGAAACGTCCATAGTTCAGATTTAGGTGATAGCCATCACGCGTAAAATTATCCCCCACAAAACTCGAACGTGCATTTTGAACGGCTGTACCCGAAGGAATCAAAAGATCGAAATTACCCCAGTTAAATACCTCCTGAGAAGTATTGGCAATAGCGCTATACATACTATCTTGGTTACGGTTATAACGAACAAAACCTTCATGCGATGAACCGTTCTGATATGCCCAAGTTTGATGCAATATATACTTAGTTTCAGGAAATAGAATATGTTTTGTTACATAATCATATAAAGGCGGCAGGTCCTTCGCATACGAATCATAATCTCCTGATAGCGGACTTGCTTGCTGAAAGCTAATATAATCCCAAGCCTCATCGATAAGCGCTTCAGATAAGCGCTCATTTGTTTTCTCGGACATTTGCCCGTCAAGATTTATTTTGCGGTAGCGATAAGCCGGCTTATCTTCTTTTGCGTTACTTACATGTAAACTTAAAGGAGCTCCCCCAATATAGAGATTGCCGATCACTATCTTTTTCTTCCCGGCTTTCGCCAATTCATATAAATTCTGTTCAATAGCATCTTCCGAGAAACTATTACCGATGGCCAATATTCGTAGCACACCATCATCTAAAGATTTATTTTGCGCATTTAATCGATTATTCTTCAAAAAGAATACGATTAAAAAACCAAAAACCAATACCTGTTTTACTTTTATCATCATATAATGCAATAACAACTAAATTAGATAATATCTCGTAAAAATACGAATGATATACCTAGAAAGGGAGATTTTCTCCCATCTGTAAGTTATCGAGACAGCACAGCTGAGACAGGGATATTTGCCCATAAAGCTTAATAATAGTGGAAAATAGCTGTATAACATGTAATTCTGATAGCTATATCTGTAACCACTACCTATATACTTCCCAACAGTCGGATCGCATATATAGTATTACAAGTAGCTACTGCAAGGCCAATTGATATGCAGCAATACGATACAGACGAAAAACAATATAGCTTGACAAGGCTAGTAGCAGGAGTAGCCCTTGTTGTACTTGCCGATATGCAGCTATAGGATACAGGTAAAAAGTAATAGGATTTGACACGGTCAGTGCAGGCTGCAGGACTGCTACCGTTTGCGGAACAGCTACCGATGGACCGGGCTCACCGACGGTCCTGTGCTGCGATAACCGATAGGCGGAGGATAGGCAATGGCCTGTACAGCGAAATACGGAAGTATCCAAACGAAAGAAGCCCTGACTGTTTCCAGCAAGGGCTTCCGTGTAAAAAAAGGCACCGACCTACTCTCCCACCTGTTACGGCAATACCATCGGCTCTGGCGGGCTTGACTGCTCTGTTCGGAATGGGAAGAGGTAGACACCGCCGATATAGGCACCTAAAAATCTTTATTGACATTATCATGATTGATATCATGTGATTCATGCCAACTGACATAGCTATTGAAAGAGGTTCGTTTCCGTTTGTTTCAAAAATTAAAGAGGAAGACAACAGTGTCTGTCTGCTTGAGAAAGCTTCGGGCTATTAGTACCACTTGGCTTTGGTCTCTCAACCTTTACACCTATGGCCTATCAACGTAGTCATCTTCTACGACCCTATAAGGAAGTCTCATCTCGTGGCTAGTTTCGCACTTAGATGCTTTCAGCGCTTATCTATTCCAGACGTAGCTACCCTGCCGTACACCTGGCGGCATAACAGGTTCACCAGAGGTCTGTCCAACCCGGTCCTCTCGTACTAAGGTCAGATCCACTCAAACTTCCAACGCCCACAACAGATAGGGACCGAACTGTCTCGCGACGTTCTGAACCCAGCTCGCGTGCCACTTTAATGGGCGAACAGCCCAACCCTTGGGACCTTCTCCAGCCCCAGGATGTGACGAGCCGACATCGAGGTGCCAAACCTCCCCGTCGATATGAGCTCTTGGGGGAGATCAGCCTGTTATCCCCAGCGTACCTTTTATCCTTTGAGCGATGGCCCTTCCATACAGAACCACCGGATCACTATGTCCGTCTTTCGACCCTGTTCGACTTGTCGGTCTCACAGTCAAGCAAGCTTATGCCATTGCACTCCACGTACGGTTACCAAGCGTACTGAGCTTACCTTTGAAAGCCTCCGTTACCTTTTTGGAGGCGACCACCCCAGTCAAACTACCCACCAAACAATGTCCTCGGCATTGCCGAGTTAGAAACCGAATACAGAAAGGGCGGTATTTCAAGGTTGATTCCATGACTCCTGGCGAAGCCACTTCAACATCTCCCGCCTATCCTACACATCCTGTACCCAATCTCAATGTTAAGCTATAGTGAAGGTGCATGGGGTCTTTCCGTCCCGTTGCGGGTAATCGGCGTCTTCACCGATACCACAATTTCACCGAGCTCATGGCTGAGACAGCGCCCAGATCGTTACACCATTCGTGCAGGTCGGAACTTACCCGACAAGGAATTTCGCTACCTTAGGACCGTTATAGTTACGGCCGCCGTTTACTGGGGCTTCGATTCAATGCTTCTCTTGCGATGACATCCCCTCTTAACCTTCCAGCACCGGGCAGGTGTCAGGCCTTATACTTCATCTTGCGATTTTGCAAAGCCATATGTTTTTGTTAAACAGTCGCCTGGGCCTTTTCACTGCGGCTGCTCTTACGAGACAGCGCCCCTTCTCCCGAAGTTACAGGGCCATTTTGCCGAGTTCCTTAGCCATGACTCACTCGAGCACCTTAGGATTCTCTCCTCGACCACCTGTGTCGGTTTGCGGTACGGGTCTTCATAACCTGAAGCTTAGCGGGTTTTCTTGGAAGTCTGTTTACCTGCTCTATCAGCGCCACCGGAGCTTTGCTGTACTATTGGGTTTCAGCAGGGTCGGCGGATTTGCCTACCGTCCCTATACCTACGCCTTTCAACGAACTATTCCGTCAGTTCGCGGCAGTGTCACTACTCCGTCACCACATCGCAGTTATGAAGAGTACTGGAATATTAACCAGTTGTCCATCGGCTTGCCCCCTTCGGGTGCGCCTTAGGTCCCGACTGACCCTGATCCGATTAACGTTGATCAGGAAACCTTGGTCTTTCGGTGGGCGGGTTTCTCACCCGCCTTATCGTTACTTATGCCTACATTTGCTTTTCCATAACCTCCACAGTTCATTGCCAAACTGCTTCCCCGGCGATGGAATGCTCCCCTACCAGATGCATATCTTTCAATGCAAATCCATAGCTTCGGTACCGTTCTTGATGCCCGTTTATTATCCACGCCCGGCCGCTCGACTAGTGAGCTGTTACGCACTCTTTAAATGAATGGCTGCTTCCAAGCCAACATCCTAGCTGTCTGGGCAACCGGACCTCGTTAGTTCAACTTAGAACGAATTTGGGGACCTTAGCTGATGGTCTGGGTTCTTTCCCTCTCGGCCTTGGACCTTAGCACCCAAAGCCTCACTGCCGGCTATATTTGATAGCATTCGGAGTTCGTCTGGATTTGGTAGGATTTGACTCCCCCGCACCCAATCGGTAGCTCTACCTCTATCAAACTCTACGCCGACGCTGTTCCTAAAAACATTTCGGGGAGTACGAGCTATTTCCCAGTTTGATTGGCCTTTCACCCCTACCCTCAGGTCATCCGGAAACTTTTCAACGTTTATCGGTTCGGTCCTCCATTACATGTTACTGCAACTTCAACCTGCCCAAGGGTAGATCACAAGGTTTCGCGTCTACCTCATCTGACTATGCGCCCTATTAAGACTCGCTTTCGCTTCGGCTGCGTCCCTGAAGGACTTAACCTTGCCAGACAAGAGTAACTCGTAGGCTCATTATGCAAAAGGCACGCTGTCACAGGACCTGCCTGCTCCAACCGCTTGTAAGCACACGGTTTCAGGTTCTTTTCACTCCCCTGTTCGGGGTTCTTTTCACCTTTCCCTCACGGTACTGGTTCACTATCGGTCTCTCAGGAGTATTTAGCCTTACCAGATGGTGCTGGTGGATTCCCACAGGATTTCTCCGGTCCCGCGGTACTCAGGATACCACTATGTCAACATTCTTTACCTGTACGGGGCTCTCACCCTTATTGCGCAGTTTCCCACCTGCTTCCAGTTCATAGCGCTGTACAATGTCGTGGTCCTACAACCCCGACCATGCCGTAACATGATCGGTTTGGGCTCTTTCCCGTTCGCTCGCCACTACTTGGGAAATCATTGTTATTTTCTTCTCCTACGCCTACTTAGATGTTTCAGTTCAGCGCGTTCGCGTTTTATACGACTATTCTTCAAATAGTCAGGTTGCCCCATTCGGAAATCTCTGGATCAAGTCGCATTTGCCAATCCCCAAAGCTTATCGCAGCTTATCACGTCCTTCTTCGCCTCTGAGAGCCTAGGCATCCCCCGTGTGCCCTTATTTACTTTCTTCACCGGCATAGCCTTTTGCTACTATGCGGCTGCTTTTGATATATATACACATATGCTAGGTTCGGGATCGTCCGGCATTCACCGAGGGTCTCTCCCTTACTTCAGACACATACACGTATTGTCTCTATACTGTTGTCTTCTCTTGTAATTTTTTTTCTCTTTCAATATGTCAAAGAACTCTTTTTCCGGTATCCTGAAGTATATCTTTATATACTTCACCGGAGATGTGGAGAATAACGGATTCGAACCGTTGACCCCCTGCGTGCAAGGCAGGTGCTCTAGCCAGCTGAGCTAATTCCCCATTCGTTTTCGTAGTCCCGAGCAGATTTGAACTGCTGACCCCTACATTATCAGTGTAGTGCTCTAACCAACTGAGCTACGGGACTAGCTTATCTTGTTCATCTCTTTCTCTCGGTCCTGCTCCCTTAGGGGCGGGCACTTTCTTCTGATGTTTTTTCTTCCTGCAATCATATGTAACGTGACGAGCACCGATCTTCGATACTCTAGAAAGGAGGTATTCCAGCCGCACCTTCCGGTACGGCTACCTTGTTACGACTTAGCCCCAATTATCGGTTTTACCCTAACACGCTCCTTTCGGTAACATGCTTTAGGTACCCCCAACTTTCATGGCTTGACGGGCGGTGTGTACAAGGCCCGGGAACGTATTCACCGCGTCATTGCTGATACGCGATTACTAGCGAATCCAACTTCATGGGGTCGAGTTGCAGACCCCAATCCGAACTGTGAATGGCTTTTAGAGATTAGCATCATATTGCTATGTAGCTGCCCGCTGTACCATCCATTGTAGCACGTGTGTAGCCCCGGACGTAAGGGCCATGATGACTTGACGTCGTCCCCACCTTCCTCTCTGTTTGCACAGGCAGTCTGTTTAGAGTCCCCACCATTACATGCTGGCAACTAAACATAGGGGTTGCGCTCGTTGCGGGACTTAACCCAACACCTCACGGCACGAGCTGACGACAGCCATGCAGCACCTAGTTTCGTGTCCCGAAGGACGAGTGCGTCTCTGCACTCTTCACTAACTTTCAAGCCCGGGTAAGGTTCCTCGCGTATCATCGAATTAAACCACATGCTCCTCCGCTTGTGCGGGCCCCCGTCAATTCCTTTGAGTTTCACCCTTGCGGGCGTACTCCCCAGGTGGATAACTTAACGCTTTCGCTGGGACGCTGGCTGTCTATCGCCAACATCGAGTTATCATCGTTTAGGGCGTGGACTACCAGGGTATCTAATCCTGTTCGATCCCCACGCTTTCGTGCATCAGCGTCAATACCAGCTTAGTGAGCTGCCTTCGCAATCGGAGTTCTAAGACATATCTATGCATTTCACCGCTACTTGTCTTATTCCGCCCACTTCAAATGGATTCAAGCCCATCAGTATCAAAGGCACTGCGATGGTTGAGCCACCGTATTTCACCCCTGACTTAATAGGCCGCCTACGCACCCTTTAAACCCAATAAATCCGGATAACGCTCGGATCCTCCGTATTACCGCGGCTGCTGGCACGGAGTTAGCCGATCCTTATTCTTCCAGTACATTCAGCTCTCTACTCGTAAAGAGGTTTATTCCTGGACAAAAGCAGTTTACAACCCATAGGGCAGTCTTCCTGCACGCGGCATGGCTGGTTCAGGCTTCCGCCCATTGACCAATATTCCTTACTGCTGCCTCCCGTAGGAGTCTGGTCCGTGTCTCAGTACCAGTGTGGGGGATTCTCCTCTCAGAGCCCCTAGACATCGTCGCCTTGGTAAGCCGTTACCCTACCAACTAGCTAATGTCACGCGAGCCCATCTCTATCCTATAAATATTTAATAATTCCTCGATGCCGGGAAATTATATTATGCGGTGTTAATCTCTCTTTCGAGAGGCTATCCCCCTGATAGAGGTAGGTTGCTCACGCGTTACGCACCCGTGCGCCACTCTCACCATCCTCGAGCAAGCTCTCCGATGGATCCCGTCCGACTTGCATGTATTAGGCCTGCCGCTAGCGTTCATCCTGAGCCAGGATCAAACTCTCCATTGTAAAATGAAGTTTTTGATTCCAACTATTTATAATAATCAGAATTCTTTTTTTATATCTCTGATCTTGGATCGAATTGAACGAATTACTTGAATTTGTTCATGACTTTCGTTTGTCTACTCGTCACGCTTACATGATTGTGTTTTCTTAAAGAACTTTGTCGCTTCAACTTCCGTATCCGCTATATTCCGATGGGCATTGCGCCCCTCTTTATCGTTTTGTTTTTCCCTTCGTTTCCGTTGGGACTGCAAAGGTAGAAATCTTTTCTGAACTTCCAAAAACTTTTTGAAGTTTTTTTTTTCTTTTCCCTTTTTTCGATTTCCGCGTTTAAAATAAACTGAGCGGGATTTTAAATCCTGCCAGACTTCTCTTAAACCCTTCTTTTTTCAGGATTCCCTTTTTCGAGGTAACCGTCCCTCCCTTGCGGAGTGGTGCAAAGATAGGGAGTTTTTACAATCACTTCCAAGCCTTTTGTTTATTATTTTTTAATATTAAAGTTAACTAACTGTAACATTGAACGATTCATTTAAGATAGCTATGCTTTAAACCGTCCTATCAGGTAAAATTAACCAATTAAACGGCCAAGCTGCTTGCTATAAATTTCAGTTCGCCCCCTTCCTTAACAAGCAATTTCACCGCTAAAAAAGCAAGTCAAATATATTTTACGACCTTCTTCAATATCATATAAGGTCGTTATCGAAACAAAAAAGGTCCAGACGAATGTCTGGACCTTCCTATATAAAATAATCGAGTAACGATTAATCTTCTTCTTTCGAAGCCAACAATTGATCGTACTCCTCGCGAGAGCCCACGATTAAATTGCTGTATTGACGGATACCTGTACCAGAAGGGATCAAGTGACCAACAATTACGTTTTCTTTCAAACCTAATAAGTTATCACGTTTACCTGCGATAGCAGCCTCGTTCAACACTTTTGTAGTCTCTTGGAAAGAGGCAGCAGAGATGAACGATTTCGTACCCAATGAAGCTCTGGTAATACCTTGCAACAATGGACTTGAAGTCGCCGGAATTGCTTCACGAACTTCAACAAGTTTTAAGTCACGACGTTTCAGACTAGAGTTCTCTTCTCTCAACTTACGTAAAGAAACAATTTGTCCCGGACGTAAATTATTGGAGTCCCCTGCATCAACAACAACTTTCTTGTCAAACAAAGAATCATTTTCTTCCATGAAATCCCATTTGTTAACGGCTTCTTTTTCTAAGAAACGAGTATCTCCAGGATCTTCGATGTTAACTTTTTGCATCATTTGGTGAACGATCGTCTCGAAGTGTTTATCGTTGATCTTCACACCTTGCAGACGGTATACCTCTTGGATACCATTCACAATGTAATGTTGCACCGCTGATGGACCTTTGATCGACAAGATATCCGCAGGAGAGATCGAACCATCTGATAATGGCATACCAGCTTTCACAAAGTCATTATCCTGAACAAGGATATGTTTAGAAAGAGGTACCAAGTATTTCTTGATTTGACCATCACGAGACTCGATAGACATCTCACGGTTACCACGTTTCACACCACCCAATGTTACCACACCGTCGATTTCTGTTACTACAGCAGGGTTAGAAGGGTTACGTGCTTCGAATAACTCCGTTACACGTGGTAGACCACCTGTGATATCTCGCGTTTTACCTGTAGAACGAGGGATTTTAACGAGGATACCACCTTCTTTCACTGTTACACCATTAGCAACTGCAACGTGGGCGCCTACCGGGATATTGTAGGTACGAATAACCTCTCCCGATTTATCAAGAATCTTGATGGATGGGTTTTTCGTTTTATCACGTGTTTCAATAATTACCTTCTCTTTGTGACCAGTTTGCTCATCTGACTCTTCACGGAAGGTAACACCTTCGATAATTGCGTCAAATTCAACTTTACCAGCAAATTCAGAAATAATTACTGCATTATATGGATCCCATTCGACCAATTTATCGCCTTTAGCTACTGTACCGCCATCCTCAACGAACAACTGTGAACCATAAGGGATATTTTGTTGGAATACGATTTTATTATGTGTATCAATGATCTTAACCTCACCAGAACGTCCTAAGACTACCTGATGTGTGCCATTATCGTTTGTTTGCGAAACAGTACGTACGTTTTCAAATTCGATTTTACCATCGTATTTAGAAATGATACTTGAATCAGCAGCAATGTTCGATGCCGTACCACCCACGTGGAATGTACGAAGTGTCAACTGTGTACCTGGCTCACCAATTGATTGAGCGGCGATAACACCCACAGCTTCACCTAACTGAACACGCTTACCTGACGCCAAGTTACGTCCGTAACAACAAGCACAAACACCACGCTTAGACTCACAAGTTAATACCGTACGAATCTCAATTCCTTCGATACCTGCTTTTTCGATAGTTTCGGCAATTTCCTCAGTGATATCTTCATTTGCAGAAACGATCAATTCGTCAGTATCCGGATGAAGAACATCATGCAATGGTGTACGACCCAAAATACGATCGAACAATGGTTCAACAACATCATCATTATCTTTCAATGCTGTTGTATAAATACCACGTAAACCACCACAATCTTGTTCCACAACGATCATATCTTGCGCTACGTCATGTAAACGACGTGTCAAGTAACCCGCATCCGCTGTTTTCAATGCTGTATCGGCAAGACCTTTACGCGCACCGTGGGTAGAGATAAAGTACTCCAATACGGACAAACCTTCTTTAAAGTTTGACAAGATCGGGTTTTCGATAATCTCACCACCAGAAGTACCTGATTTTTGAGGTTTTGCCATCAAACCACGCATACCACATAACTGACGGATCTGCTCTTTCGAACCACGGGCTCCAGAATCCAACATCATGTAAACTGAGTTGAATCCTTGGTTATCATTCGAAAGAATATCCATAACGTGTGCCGTCAATCTGTTGTTGATACGCGTCCAGATATCGATGATTTGGTTGTAACGTTCGTTGTTTGTAATGAAACCCATGTTATAGTTATTCATTACTTCTTCAACCTCGTTAGTTGCTTGTTGAATCAATTCAGCTTTCGCAGCAGGAATGTTCAAATCTTCCAAGTTGAACGAAAGACCACCTTTGAAGGCCGTTTGATATCCCAATTCTTTCATATCATCCAAGAACTGTGCTGCACGGGCCATACCCGTAGTCTTCACAATTTCACCAATGATATTACGCAAAGATTTTTTCGTAAGCAATTCATTGACAAATCCCATTTCGTCAGGAACAACTTGGTTGAAGATCACACGACCTACAGTTGTTTCTAATAAGGTATCAACGATGCTACCATCTTTTTGTCTAACTTTTGTTTTTACTTTAATCCAAGCGTGAAGGTCAATTTGCTTCTCATTTAAAGCGATGATAACCTCTTCAGCCGAATAGAAAGTCATATCTTGACCTCTTACGATGTGATCGCCAGCAGTTCTACGGCCTTTAGTAATATAGTAAAGACCCAATACCATGTCTTGAGATGGTACTGTGATCGGTGAACCATTCGCAGGGTTTAAGATATTGTGCGCACCTAACATTAAGATTTGGGCTTCCAAAACTGCAGCATTACCAAGCGGTAAGTGGACTGCCATCTGGTCACCGTCAAAATCGGCGTTGAACGCTGTACACACTAATGGGTGTAATTGAATAGCTTTACCCTCTACTAATGTAGGTTGGAAAGCCTGAATACCCAAACGGTGAAGCGTAGGTGCACGGTTTAGCAATACAGGGTGACCTTTCAATACATTTTCAAGGATATCCCATACCACAGGATCTTTACGATCAACGATTTTTTTAGCTGATTTTACTGTTTTTACAATACCACGCTCGATCATCTTACGAATGATAAACGGTTTGTAAAGTTCCGCAGCCATATCTTTAGGAAGACCACACTCGTGTAATTTCAAGTGAGGACCTACAACAATTACCGAACGAGCCGAATAATCCACACGCTTACCTAACAAGTTTTGACGGAAACGACCTTGTTTACCTTTCAAAATATCAGATAAAGACTTCAATGCACGGTTACCTTCTGTCTTAACAGCGTTCACTTTACGTGAGTTGTCAAACAAAGAGTCTACCGCTTCTTGAAGCATACGTTTTTCGTTACGTAAGATTACTTCAGGAGCCTTGATTTCGATCAAACGTTTTAGACGGTTGTTACGGATAATCACACGACGGTATAAGTCATTCAAATCCGAAGTCGCAAAACGACCACCATCCAAAGGCACTAAAGGACGTAATTCAGGTGGAATGATTGGAACGATTTTCACAATCATCCATTCCGGACGATTCTCGATATTTTCACGTGAACTACGGAAAGCCTCAACCACATGAAGGCGTTTTAACGCTTCATTTTTACGTTGTTGAGAAGTTTCGTTAGCAGCTTGGTGACGTAAATCGTATGACAATTGATCCAAATCAATACGTTTCAACAAATCTTCTAACGCCTCAGCACCCATCTTGGCAACGAATTTTTGAGGATCGTTATCGTCTAAATATTGATTTTCTTTTGGTAAGGTATCTAAAATATCTAAATATTCTTCTTCAGTCAAGAAGTCCATAAAGTTGATACCATCTTCTTCCTTAATACCAGCTTGGATAACCACATAACGTTCGTAGTAAATGATCATATCCAATTTCTTGGTAGGAAGCCCCAATAAATAACCAATTTTATTAGGAAGAGAACGGAAGTACCAGATGTGTGCAACAGGAACAACCAAATTGATGTGTCCCATACGCTCACGACGTACTTTTTTCTCAGTTACTTCAACACCACAACGGTCACATACGATACCTTTATAACGGATACGTTTGTATTTACCACAGTGACATTCGTAGTCCTTCACAGGACCAAAAATGCGCTCACAGAATAAACCGTCACGTTCTGGTTTGTAGGTACGATAGTTAATCGTTTCCGGTTTTGTAACTTCACCACTTGAGCGTTCCAAAATAGTTTCTGGAGAAGCCAAGCTGATCGTAATCGAAGTGAAGTTGCTTTTAATTTTATTATCTTTTTTGTAAGACATACTTATTCAAAAGTTAAAGCTTTATAAAGAAGCTTTGAAGGACTGAGCCCTTCAAAGCCCTATTTGCTTAATTAATCCAATGTGATATCTAGACCCAATCCACGTAACTCGTGTACCAATACGTTGAACGATTCTGGTACCGATGGTGTCGGAAGGTTGTTACCTTTTACGATTGCCTCGTAAGTTTTGGCACGACCAACCACGTCATCCGATTTCACAGTCAAGATTTCTTGAAGGATGTTAGACGCACCGAATGCTTCCAATGCCCAAACCTCCATCTCACCGAAACGTTGACCACCGAATTGCGCTTTACCACCCAGAGGTTGTTGTGTGATCAATGAGTACGGACCGATTGAACGTGCGTGCATTTTATCATCAACCATGTGACCTAATTTCAACATGTAGATTACACCCACTGTCGTCGGTTGATCGAAACGGTCACCTGTCAATCCGTTGTACAAATATGTACGTCCAGATTTTGGTAGGCCAGCTTTCGCAACCCAATCTTGTACTTGATCCATTTCAGCACCATCAAAGATAGGTGTAGCAAATTTCACACCCAATTTTTGACCTGCCCAACCCAATACGGTTTCGTAGATCTGTCCCAAGTTCATCCGTGAAGGTACCCCTAGTGGGTTCAACACGATATCAACCGGTGTTCCATCTTCTAAGAATGGCATATCCTCATCACGTACGATACGTGCAACGATACCTTTGTTACCGTGACGACCGGCCATCTTATCCCCTACTTTCAACTTACGTTTTTTAGCAACGTAAACTTTAGCCATCTGCACAATTCCTGATGGAAGTTCATCACCGACAGATACTGCGAATTTATCACGTTTGAATGAACCTAGCTCTTCATTAATTTTGATATTGTAATTATGAAGGGCCATTTTGATCAACTCGTTTTTATCTTCGTCAGTTGTCCATCCCATTGGGTTGATGTTGTTGTAATCTAATTCAGCCAGGATTTTTTGCGTAAACTTAGCTCCCTTAGCAACCAACAACTCTTTATAGACATTGTATACCCCTTGGCTTGTTTTACCATTCACGACAGTGAATAATTTTTCAACCAAACGATCTTTCAATGATTTAACTGCTCTATCGTGAGCAACCTCTAGTTTCTCTAAAGTTTTACGCTCAACCTCTTTAGACATTTTCTTCGCACGCGAGAATAACTTCGTATCGATAACAACACCTTTTAATGACGGTGGAGTTTTCAATGAAGCATCTTTCACGTCACCAGCTTTGTCACCAAAGATTGCACGCAATAATTTCTCTTCTGGAGAAGGATCTGACTCACCTTTAGGTGTGATTTTACCAATTAAGATATCACCACCACCAACTTCAGCACCGATACGGATGATACCGTTTTCGTCTAAGTCTTTTGTCGCTTCTTCAGATACGTTAGGAATATCAGCTGTTAACTCTTCCTCACCACGTTTTGTATCACGAACTTCAAGTTCGAATTCTTCAATGTGAAGAGAAGTAAACCAGTCTTCTTTCGCTACACGCTCAGAAATTACGATCGCATCCTCAAAGTTATATCCTTGCCAAGGCATGAACGCTACTTTCAAGTTACGACCTAATGCCAATTCACCATTTTCAGTTGCATAACCTTCACATAATACCTGTCCTGGTTCAACTCGTTGACCTTTCTTAACGATAGGCTTCAAGTTCATACATGTATTTTGGTTGGTTTTCTTGAATTTGATCAATTTATACGTTTTGACATCATCATCGAATGATACAAGACGATCATCGTCGTTTCTGTCGTAACGGATTTTGATTTCATCAGCATCTACATATTCTACTACACCATGACCTTCCGCATTGATCAATGTACGTGAATCTTTCGCTACACGACCTTCAAGACCAGTACCTACGATAGGAGCTTGTGGACGCAATACAGGCACGGCCTGACGTTGCATGTTCGATCCCATCAATGCACGGTTGGCATCATCATGTTCCAAGAAAGGAATTAATGAAGCCGCAATAGATGTAATTTGGTTTGGAGCAACGTCCATATAATCAAGCATATTAGGCTCGATAATTGGGAAGTCACCCTCATATCTGGCTTTCACTTTCGCATCTTCGAAATTACCTTTGTCATCATACAAAGCATTCGCTTGTGCGATTGTTTTACCATCTTCATCCTCAGCAGATAAATATACGACTGGCTCGTCAACCACAACAACCCCATCTTTTACCTTACGGTAAGGAGTCTCGATAAATCCTAAGTGGTTAATTTTCGCATGTACAGCCAATGAGGAGATCAAACCGATGTTTGGACCCTCAGGAGTTTCAATTGTACAAAGACGACCGTAGTGTGTATAGTGAACGTCACGAACCTCGAAACCTGCACGCTCACGAGAAAGACCACCTGGACCTAAAGCTGACAAACGACGCTTGTGCGTAATTTCAGCAAGAGGATTAGTTTGGTCCATGAACTGAGACAACTGGTTTGTACCAAAGAACGAATTGATTACGGACGAAAGTGTACGAGCATTAATCAAATCGGTTGGCGTAAACACCTCATTATCACGAATGTTCATACGCTCACGGATTGTACGGGCCATACGAGATAGACCTACACCAAATTGAGCATATAATTGTTCACCTACAGTACGTACACGACGGTTTGACAAGTGGTCAATATCATCTACTTCAGCTTTAGAGTTGATCAAATTGATCAAATACTTCACAATCGCAATGATATCCTCACGGGTCAATACTTTCGTATCATCCGGAGTTCCCAACTTCAACTTACGATTGATACGGTAACGACCTACATCACCTAAATCGTAACGTTTGTCAGAGAAGAATAAACGATCGATGATACCACGAGCAGTTTCCTCATCTGGTGGTTCAGCGTTACGCAATTGACGATAGATATGTTCTACCGCTTCTTTTTCTGAGTTGGACGTATCTTTTTGTAAAGTGTTATATATAATAGAATAGTCCGCATTGTTTGATTCATCATCTTTCGCTAGGATAATAGACTTAACGCCAGCTTCGATAATCAAATCAATGTGATCTTCTTCTAGAACAGTTTCACGCTCAAGGATAATTTCGTTACGGTCGATAGATACAACTTCACCTGTATCCTCATCCACGAAATCTTCTACCCATTTTTTCAATACCCTAGCCGCAAGACGACGACCAACATATTTTTTAAGACCAGATTTACTAACTTTTACTTCATCCGCTAAATCGAACAATTCTAAGATATCTTTATCCGAATCGTAACCGATAGCACGCAATAAGGTCGTAACTGGGAATTTCTTTTTACGGTCGATGTACGCATACATGACGTTATTTACGTCAGTTGCAAATTCGATCCAAGATCCTTTGAAAGGAATTACCCTTGCAGAATAAAGTTTAGTACCATTTGTGTGTCTACTTTGACCAAAGAAAACGCCTGGTGAACGGTGTAATTGCGATACGATGACACGCTCTGCACCATTTACCACGAAAGTACCTTTAGGAGTCATATAAGGGATAGTCCCTAAATATACATCCTGAACAATAGTTTCGAAATCTTCGTGTTCTTCATCATTACAAGATAACTTTAACTTAGCCTTTAAAGGAACGCTATAAGTCAAGCCGCGCTCGATACACTCTTGGATATCATAACGTGGTGGATCAATGAAATAATCCAAAAACTCTAGCACAAAAATGTTTCTTGAATCAGAAATAGGGAAGTTTTCCGAGAATACCTTGAACAGCCCTTCCTGATGGCGGTTGTCAGAAGTAGTTTCTAATTGAAAAAACTCCTTGAAAGATTCCAATTGCACATCTAAGAAATCTGGATATTCCAATACTTTCTTACTTGTCGCAAAGTTTATTCTTTCTTGTTGAATATTATTGTTTGCCAAGGGAATATGAATTTTAGTTTTAAAAAAACTGCGCTTACACTTATGCTGTAAACCACCTTTCCACTGTGCCCAGCATATACACAGCATAGTGGCGTATTGATATAAATAGGAATAGACTCTGACGAAAAATCGTCAGAGTCTAAACCTTTTCGGGCTAATTAGTTGAGATTATTTAATCTCAACAACAGCACCAGCTTCTTCTAATTGTTTTTTCAAAGCTTCTGCTTCGTCTTTAGATACACCAGCTTTTAATTCTTTAGGTGCTCCGTCAACTAAATCTTTAGCTTCTTTCAAGCCTAATCCAGCTAAATCTTTAACCAATTTAACTACAGCTAATTTTTGACCACCAGCTTCTTTCAAGATAACGTCAAATGAAGTTTTCTCTTCTGCAGCAGCAGCACCACCTTCAGCTGGAGCAGCAGCTACAGCAACAGCAGCAGCAGCAGGCTCGATGCCATACTCGTCTTTTAAGATATCAGCTAATTCTTTAACTTCTTTTACTGTTAAGTTAACTAACTGTTCAGCAAGTTGTTTTAAATCTGCCATTTTATTTTGAATTTTTGAATGTACTTTATAAAAATTGTTAATTAAATTGTAACGAATGTTTCTGTTCTAGAGGATTCGTTAACCTCTTTCTTCTAAAGCTTTTACTAAACCTGCAACAGTATTTCCTCCTGATTGAAGAGCTGAAATAACATTTTTCGCAGGAGATTCCAAGGCTGCGATAACGTCCGCAATAAGTTCGTTTTTAGATTTAAGATTAACTAATGCAGTTAATTGATTATCTCCAACGAATGCAGTTGCTTCAATGAAAGCCGCTTTTAACAACGGTTTTTCACCTGATTTACGCAATTCTTTGATTAATTTCGCAGGCGCATTAGCGACTTCTGAAAACATCATTGTAGACGCTCCTTTAAGCGTTCCAAAGATTTCTTCTTCATCAACACCAGCTTCGATTAATGCTTTCTTGATTAAAGTGTTTTTCACAGCTTTAATCTCGATGCCTTGTTCAAAACATTTACGACGAATGTTATTCACTTTTTCAACTGACAACTCAGCAGTATCGGTAATGTAGAAGTTACCGTAAGATTTAATCTGTTCGGCCAAAGCTAGAACAATTTCTTGTTTTTCTTCTTTTCTCATGATTAAATACCTGCTACTGATTTAGTCTCAATATGAATACCAGGACTCATAGTTGAGGAAATGTGAATACTTTTAAAGTAAGTTCCTTTAGCTGCAGATGGTTTCAAACGAGCTAGAGTTTGTAATACCTCTAGTGCGTTATCATATATCTTATCTGCATCGAACGACGCTTTACCAATAGAAGTATGGATGATACCGGTTTTGTCAACTTTGAAATCGATCTTACCACCTTTTACATCTGTTACAGCTTTACCAACTTCTGTTGTAACTGTACCAGTTTTAGGGTTAGGCATCAAGTTTCTTGGACCTAAAATACGACCCAATTTACCAACTTTAGCCATAACACTAGGCATAGTAATAATGATATCAACGTCAGTCCAACCACCTTCAATTTTGCTGATGTAATCATCTAAACCTACGTAGTCTGCACCTGCCGCTTTAGCTTCTTCTTCCTTATCAGGAGTACATAAAACTAAAACACGAACAGTTTTACCAGTACCGTGAGGTAATGTTGCAATACCACGAACCATTTGATTTGCTTTACGAGGATCTACGCCCAAACGAACGTCGATATCCACAGAAGCATCAAATTTGGTCAATGAGATTTCTTTAACTAAAGCCGAAGCTTCTTTCAAAGAGTATGCTTTACCAGCTTCAATTTTGGATAGTGCCGCTTTTTGATTTTTTGTTAATCTAGCCACTTTTCTTAAATTGATTTCTTAATTAATTGTTCCAAGGAGCATTACCTGATACAGTAATACCCATACTACGTGCTGTACCAGCTACCATTTTCATAGCAGCCTCTACAGTAAATGCATTTAAATCAGGCATTTTATCTTTAGCGATTGTCTCAACTTGTTCCCAAGTGATAGCCGCAACTTTTTTACGGTTAGGCTCGCCAGATCCACTTTTTAATTTCGCAGCGTCTTTCAACTGAACTGCTACCGGTGGAGTCTTGATGATAAAATCAAATGATTTATCAGCGTAAACTGTAATGACAACAGGCAATACTTGACCTGGTTTGTCTTGCGTACGAGCGTTGAACTGCTTACAGAAATCCATGATATTCACACCTTTAGCACCCAATGCAGGTCCTACTGGAGGTGAAGGATTCGCAGCTCCGCCCTTAACTTGTAATTTTACTAACGCACTGACTTCTTTTGCCATTTTGTTTTGAATTTAATTTTGTTAAATGTCTGTTAGTAAGTTGGAAGCAAATAACGTAACATTCATCGGCCAGGACGTAACACCCCAACCGAGGTGCAAAGTTAATAAGAAGATTTGAATCCTGCAAGTATCTAACTTTTAATTTTTCAGGAATTTATACTTTTTTTAAAAAGCTGGCATCCATTCGTTTATTTTTCAAATATATCACCGACCTCTCTATTCACCCCGAGCATAAAAGCCATCAAAACTATTTACAAATACAATAAAAAAACACTAATAACCAACGTATATAGCATGTATTTCATCGGGTTAGGTTTCAATTTTTGATAATTCGATGGTAAGCTCCGATGAGGCTACTCTTTAATTTTTAAAATATTTCCCAGTTGACCATTAACCCCTTTAGGCAAAGCGGGGATTCCGTACCTATCGAGATCATTCCAATAGGTGCTCTGATAATCACTGCTTCCTTTCAGAAATATACTTTTTGCAAATTGCTTTTTGTATTCAGTAAATTGATCTGTGGTGATATACTCCTTTTCTAGCACATAAAATTCATCATATGACTCTATCGGCATATATTCAGTTTGGCTCTTTTTTTTAAGACCACCGACAGATGACCTAACCACACTGACCAAATGATCCATTGTTAAATTATCCGGAGTTACATGCGCATACGTTTCTATCGTTACGCCACTATGTTGACGGCCCTGTATTTTAAATATCTTTCGGTCAATTGAGGTACCCGGCGCTACCCGATTTAGATATACCTGCCCTTTTCCCTCGTTGGAAACTTGTACAAAACCCATGTTTGTACTCCCTTGTTTTATAAACCGCCGACCTTTATCCTTCTCCAACCGAAATCCTTTCGGCAACTGATAGGCGATCGAAGTGTTTTTAAGATTGATCACGCTTGGATTATAGGAAAAAAAAGTTCCCATCTTATCTGCGAGATCTTGCGTAGCACTTTTATTTTCAAAAATGCGGTACCCCTTCAGAATAAACCGAACCTTTTCTTTCTTATTCTTTAGTGGAATATAATACGAAATTATGCCATCGACAAAATATCCCATCTTATCATTAAGTAAAGTAAGGTTCCGAAAATACCCTTTTAAAACAACATAGTCAGCCTTACTCCGATCGCCTATCGCTACCTCATCAATCTTAATTGATCGGGGAACTATTTTGATCTTGCCCATCGTCTTTACTTCCGAAAAAGGCACCATCAAACTACTATAGGCAACATGCTGAAAAGTTAGATTCACGGTTTTTTCCTGTTTCAACGAATCCAACACAACTTCTCCGGCTATATTTGTTGCACCAAGTAAGCTACCGTTATCCGCATACAGATTGACACCACTTATAGGTTCCTGTGTTAGGCTATCAATGACTTTAATTTGTGCATTGGCCAAGACAGAAATCATCGTTAATATCCCGATAACAAATCCTATTCTTATTTCAAATTTCATTTCAGTCCTTTTTATTTGGCCTTTATTAATTAATTAGGGATTAACAGTATCCAATAATCTTCTATAATTCTACTTATTTATTTCTGGTCCTATTATACCCTTCATTAAATGCATCAATAAAGGCGCTACTATTCATGATGACATAAACGATGAGAGCGAGCACCACTACTACTGCTGCAAATTTTAAAAGTTTCTTAATTTCCATAATTATTTAGATTTAACTATTGTCCCAAAAATAGACATTATGATATAGTTGTACCACAACCTGTGGTTATATAGCGACAAATTACCGTTAAATATCAATTAATCAATTGGAGATTTTCACCAAGTTGTTTTACCAGTCCATCGTTGATCGCTGGAATATGATAGTCTTCCAACTTCTCCCAAAATCGTGTCTTATAATTGCTTTTTTGGAGCGTTGTGTAAATACTCTTCGTCAAGCCCTTTTGATTAGATTTATATTCCTCTTCCGTTATATACCCATTCTCCATGACATAAAATTCATTAAGTATCTCACAAGGGATATGGCCGTATTCCTTTTTGCGTTTTAAAGACGCAACAATATTTTGGTAAAGGGCTGTTAAATTGAAAGGCGTCATGCTGTTTAATTCGGTTGCATTATAATTTTCAATTGTAACCTCGTGAAACGTCTTCGCCTCTAGGCTAAAAAGTTTTTCATTCACTACAGTATCTGGCAACACCTTATCCAAATACAATTGAACATTACTTCGATCAGCATCTGTCGTCAGGTGCCCTACCTCATTTCCTTTTTTCAACAAGCGAATACGGCTAGACGTATCGTTTTCCTTAACGAGATCATTTAATCGATCCGCTAATTTTCTATTATCTATTTCCGTAATCCTAGGAATCTGGAAGAAAGATCGCATTTTTGCATTATAATCCTTAGCGACAATAGAATCTACAAACACACGATAATCAATCAATCTATATTTAGGTTTACCCTTCTTCAACGGAATATAAAACTCTACAATTCCGTCCGAAAAATACTTATACTGATGATCAAATGTCTCTAGGGAGCGGAAATACCCTTTCAATACCACGACTTCTTTTGGCTTTGCCGTAACAGTGACTTCTTTTAAGACTTGAGGTCTTGACTCCAAAAAATATAGTTGTTTATCGTCCAGCGATACTAATGAAAAGGTTTTGTTTTCATAGGAGATATGTTGTACCGTAACTGCTAATGGTAGTTTTTGCTTCTTCACTCCATTATCGAGAAACTGAGTTACACCAGTTTTATCTGTAAATCCAATCAATGTCCCTTTTTCATTGTAAATATTTAATGAGGGAATTGGCAACTTATTCTGAGCGCCGACAAACTGTATCTGAGCTTTGCATAATAGCCCGGCTAACAAACAGATCAGAATAAATGTAAATTTTAGTTTCATATGCATAGTCAACCTACTAAAAGGCTACTATATTGGCCATGCCTGTAGCGCAACTCATTATTTTTATACCTATATTTTCATGAGAACGGCTATAAAGCTCACCAATAGATGTAAACCCAATCCATAGATAAAATCAATTACTATCAAGCTATAACCTGTTGCTCTAAGTAACCAGATCAAGCCCTTTTCACCAGAGAGGTGTCCAGCTCCCACAGTAATAAAGCAACCCTGATCTTTGATCAAATTCGGAATAATCGTTATCCAGTTTATATTCAGAATTCTGTTAACTTTACTTTGTTCGTAGCATACATCTTTTATAAAGCTCAACTATTTAGACTTCGCTCAAATATAGCAACATTTTGGCTCCAATCAGAAACACCATTATAAAATGTACAATGTAGCTTATCCCCCATCAATTTCGACTATTTTTTTGGAAATCGATTACTGCACGCCAAAATTTTCTTATCTAAAATATTGATGGATAAAAACCATTAGATTAATAATAGCATGTAGCAATGTGGTATGCCAAAGTCCTGAACCTTTATTCTTAAACTCCATAATAAAAAAGAATAAGACTAAATTTATACCCATCAAAAAAGTATAAATGAAATAATAAGAGCTATATAAATGAGTCAAAGCGAAAAGAAGGGCAGAAATTAAAACTATCCATATTTTTTTCTTTTTAAAAAAAACATATGTAGACAGAAGTTTTACGGGTATAAATTGAAATAGTAATGTCTCAAAAAATGGCCCTAAAATTAGTGCATATATGAATATTTTCAATATACTTTGATCTCGAGTTACCGCATTTGAAACCGATTCAAACTTGAATAAATCAATAAGTATTACGTGACACAAAACATCAATACTCAGATAAGAAACTAGCATAAGAGTATATAAATAAAGCACAGGTAATTTCAACAATCGATTTATATATTTTGACATGTATTTCCTTTTTGATGAAACTGTATGATAAGTCTATATGGATAAACCTTTACAACAGTAAGTTATGAAAGAATAATTTAACCAGCTAAAACGGACAATTTTCACATCGTAAATTGTCCGTTTTTCATTTTAGATAGTGATCTTAAGCGACTTCATAAGTTATAAATTAAAACTTTAAGGCATAACTACACCTAACATATAAGGTCTTACCCGTAACGGTTCTTTGCAATGAGCATATGGGGTGAGCATTTTCCAAATAATTCCAAACTTTATAGATTTGAAACCTTGCTTCGCAAAGGATACGAATACAATACCATGAATCAATTCATTAAGAACGACACCGATAATAATGACAATGCCATAAACCCATCATGCATTCGAAACTTTATGATATAGGCGATCTTTAATTGCCGCCAGCTCTTTCTTTAGATCCCACAATAAATAAAAGGGCACTCCATATAAAACGATGAGACCATCGAAAAACAATAAGCGTATTCTATCAAGGGACTATACTTCCTTTATCTCAAAAAATAACAATCCTAATCAATTGCCGTCAAGCTATAACCTTTTGCTCTAAGTAACGAGATCAAGCCCTTTTCACCAGACAGGTGTCCAGCTCCCACAGCAATAAAGCAACCCTGGTCTTTGATCAAATTCGGAATAATCGTTGTCCAGTTTATATTCCGCCCTGTCAAGAGCTTTTCTTTCTGTTCGACAGACATCCATGTAGGATCCTCAATCAATGCAGTTAATTCTTTGAGGTTTTCATTTTTATAGGCATTGACCATTTTGGCCGTTAGAGCGGGATATTTATCCAACTGCAATACCCAGTCCATAAATAACTTTGGCGTAATCAAGTCTTTCAATAACCCGAATTGATAATCTGCTGTTTCAAGTTCGCCAATTGTTTTACCCTGAGCGGAGGCCAGAGCCGATAGTTCAATTTCATATGATTTCAACTTTGTTGGATCAGGACAATTAAAGCCCTTCATTGAAAATAAGGAAGCCATTGTTACCGGTGAAACATGATCCAATAATTTAATTGAAAGCTGCTGTGCCAACAAGACGCTATCCATTTTACGCACTTCGCTATCGGTAAAGTTTTTAATAAAACTAGGGTCAGGTACGGCAAATGCCTGTAGGACCTCCATATTTTCAGGTTTCGACAGATCCACTTCAAATACGACTTTCTGACTCGAATTAAGCGCATCCAGGCATTTTTGTTTGATCTCAAAATCGTCAGGGCACAACATGTGGATCGTACCAAACAGATAGGAATCTTGTTTAAGTCCATTTCCCGAGATTTTCCACAGCATCGAATTCCCCTGCGCAAAACCACTAAAAGTGATTATAAAAAAAAGTAATAGAAGAATAAAGTGTTTTTTCATCCGTTTAAATTTAAGGTTTTTATTTATTTTTGGCCGCATTAAAACCATCTTCAAATCCTCGAATAAATTCGCCGACATTAGATAGCAGATAGACACAAAATGCCAGAATAGCTATTATTACTACAAATAATAAAATTATTTTAGTTTCCATAAATATTTAGATTTAGTTACTGTCCCAAAAATAAACATTAGGATATATCTATATTACAATGGTGAGGCTAAAGGAAAAATTAGGAAGTTAAGAATTTATCACACAAGTATTTAGACTATAATCTCAGCTCAAATATCGTTTTGTAATCACAAATCCGCTGGATTAGTAACCTTTTTCAAAATAAAGCAACCTCCCTCAGTAGGATGATCAAGTACCAGGTTATCTTTATTCTCTTTATAAATTAAATTTAAAATCATGAAATCTCCGACTGCCGCACCAGAGAAGAAAATTGCAAAAAATAAAAGTGGTAAATTTCCAGTAAAAATTGAATAAATCGCGGGTAAAAAGCCAACAAGGAGAAAAGGCATAACTACACCTAACATATAAGGTCTTACCCGTAACGGTTCTTTGCAATGAGCATATGGAGTGAGCATTTTCCAAATAATTCCAAACTTTATGGATTTGAAACCTTGCTTCGCAAAGGATGCGAATACAATACCATGAATCAATTCATGAAGAACGACACCGATAATAATGACAATGCCATAAACCCACCATGCATTCGAAGCTTTATTATATAGGCTATCTTTAATCGCCGCCAGCTCTTCCTTTAGATCCCACAGTAAACAAAAAGGTATCCCGTATAAGAGAATGAAAACAGCGAAAAACAACATGCCTATCATGTTAGCTTTAGACATACTAATCAATCTCGGCTCTACAACAAACCCTGGATAATCTATTAATTCATTCATTAATTTTCTCACATTATTCTCATCAACTACTCTTCAATTGCCAATAGCACAAGTCAAAACACCATTACTTTCTTTGAACTAGGGTAGAAAAAGTAATAATGTCTTCAAATTATATTTATAGAAGATGTTTTTCTCCTATAAATTTATACCATAGTTTATTCTTATAGCCTGCGATTCATCATTATTTAGTGGTATTAATTTATATACGGGCTTTATTTTTTTGATTATGTGCAACCATTGCACGGATAAGTAGCAAAATTAGAAAAATTCGATAGCCAAATATAATAATCAAGTTATGACTTTTTACTAACAACATAATTTAAATATCTTAATTTAAAGCCCAATCCAATGGAATAATTCTTATATTCACAACTTTTTAATAATTTCAATATCATGCTACTCTCCCCTTTTTTACTTATTTTGGGCCCATATATAAATAAAATGTTAACATTAATAGAAAACCGAAACCTAATAATTCACGTGTGCATTTCTTTCATATCTGGAAACTGTAAATAAGATAACGCCAAACAAGATACTCCTAATCAGAAGACTTGCAAACCCTCCTTCTATCCCATAATTTCCTCCCAACCAATAATCATTGGTTGGCAAAATAAGACTATATAAACCACTTTTTGTTGTTCCACTCATTGGAAGTGAAAATAACCATTGAATATAATTCCAACCGAAGTGTAATCCAACAGGATAATATATAGATTTCGTATGAATATAAGCATATGCATAAATTATACCACCTAGAAAATGGGAAGCAAATGCTGTGGTCGTAAAATGAGAATTTCCTAGATGACATGCAGCAAATAACACAGCGGAAATTATTACTGATTTTTTCTTATTAAAAAATCTACTCAACCCGCGAATCAAATAATACCGAAAGACAATCTCTTCAAAAAAAGCTGTACAGATACATATTAGAAAGATATTAAATTGATCAGACATGGTAATAGTATTGGAGGCTATATCTAAGCCAAACAATAGAAAAAACACAATCAATATAATACTTGATTGTAAAGTACCAAATATTAAAAGTTTTATTTTTTGTTTCAATAAATCAAAATTAGGACGAACCTAAGTAGTAAAGTACTTAGGTTCTTACGTAAAATAGTTTTTATTTTCAAAGCACTAAATTACCCATGAATTGCTGTAGGGCCACCAATGGATCCATCTAGATCTCTCTGTTGAGCCTGAAAAAATCGACCTAAAACCCAAAAAAAAGCTTCTGTCATACCATCTCCACCGTTTACTTCAATAATCTCAGAATTAGTCAATTCTGTTAGTTCTATTTTGTTCATAAATTTACAAGTTTATAAAGCTTCACCATTTATTCCTCTTTCAAATGCAGCAACGTTTTGTCTCCAATCAGCAACGACATTATATAAAAATGTCCCCAAAGCAGCTTGCCACCATCCCCCATCAACTACTTCCATTTCTTTCGCATCCATTTCCTGAACACCGAAACCTTTTAAATCTAATGTATTCATTTTTTTTGATTTATAAAAAATTAGTCCCTACTCTATTGTTAGCCTTTTCGGATTCCTGCTCTATTGATCAACACTACTAAATTACTTTTGCTCAATGCACAAAAAAAGCATTCAGAAAATGATTTGAAATAAAATTATCACCCGCATTTGCTTGTCTCATCTGATTTAAATCCAGCAAATGAATATTTTCCTGCTGAACCTCTACCTTGATTTGGATTGAATAGTCTTTTTCATAGTAATACGTATTAAGCGATCTATCAAAAGTAATTGGAGCACCAATATCTCTAAGATATTCAATAATACGGGCCAATCGTGACACAGAAAGCCCGAGGCGGACTGCTAGTTCTGACTGCGTCCCCGTCCTTCTTTGGCGGATCAACTTGTCCAACAAATTAATCCGATCTATATATTGAAATAGCTTCATAATGATTTTAATTTATCGATCCATAAATCTGATAGCGCAGCATGAGCTGATTGAACACCACAGTATATTTGCTGCGGATCGTTTCCGACTCCGCTTTAATCAAATTACTTTTACTCGTATTGACATCATAGATCGATGCCTTGCCCGCTTCAAAACTCCGCAAGGTGTAATCCAAAGATTGCGCTGTTGCCGTGCTCGCTTCTACCGCAATACCATATTGCTTTCTGTTCTCATCCAATTCAAGCAATAGCTTATCTAAGATCTGCTGCTGAGCAAACTTTTCATTATCAATCGCCAATTGTATATTTTGCTGGTTCAAGTCGATCTGCTTCAACTGACGTTTTGTTTTTCCTTTGTTGAAGATGGGCACCGAAACCGTCACAGCGAGCTGCTGGGCAAAGTTGTCTTTACTCTGTACAAAAAAAGATCGCGTATTGTCCGCTTTAAAAGCATTGAAATAGGTACTCCCCAAACCAGCGGATCCTTTTACCGTCGGAAATAACGCTGCTTTAACCAACTTAGACTCGACCTCAAGTCCAACAGCTTGACTTCGAAACTTAGCAAATACCGGATTATGCAAATAAGCTTCTTCCCGCAGGTTGGATACATCCGAAAAAGTATGCTCTTGCAGAAGATCACTCTCCGCTACTGGGACAGCCAGTTCTAGGTTACTATAGTCCGAGTAGTTCATCAGTTGGGCTAGTTTAAGCAAGGACTGCCGTCGATCTTTGTGATATTGCTGATATTGCTGCTTCTCTCGTGCCAGATTAGCTTTTGCTTCGGCAACTACCGATACAGCTGTTGCCCCTACCGCCGTACTTTTCTGGGCCTTATCCAAGAGTTGCTGTGAAAACTGCATGGCCGAATCCTGTGAGACCAGCAGTGCCTGAGCCAGCAAGGTCTGCAGATAGGCTTCCATCAGCTGAACGGTAAGATTCCGTTTCAATATCTCTTTTTCGATATGTTCCTGTTCCGCTTCGGAAGCAGCTTTCTTGGCCTGGTTTCGAAAATAGTTATATTGGTATAGGGTCAGCTCCGCATTGATCCCCATGTTGCTATTCAGGTTGTCATTGCGCCGAATCGTACCAAACACATCCTGTGATGATCCAAAAGTGGTATAACCATTTGCGTAGCCGCTCACACTTGGCAAGCGTTCCCGCACTGCCATTTCCTGATCCAGCACTTTTATCTTAGCCTTGATGTCCTGCTGTTTGATCGGCAGATGATGAGCCACAGCATAGTCGATACAATCCTGTAAAGTCCAGGCTCGCTGCGCCAGCACATTCGTAGATAACAGTACCGCTAAAAAAATAAAACAGCACTTTATCCTGCTTCTTTGATATTTGTTCATCATTGAATAAAAAACAACAGTTAATTTAACACGATCGATTGCTTTTTCCACATATCCCTATAAGCAGACTCTTGGGTTAATAATTCCTCATGTTCGCCCTGTTCGATAAGTACACCATCTTTAAGCACCATAATGGTATCGGCCTCGGCAATCGTACTCAACCGATGGGCAATCACAATCATCGTCTTACCCGAATCTTTAAAGCGACGGAATGCCCGCTGGATTACCTGTTCTGTTGAAGTATCCAAAGCCGAAGTCGCTTCGTCTAAAATGAGAATATCCGGATTGCGGTATAATGCTCGTGCAATGGCAATTCGTTGTCGCTGTCCACCGGATAGCATGGATCCATTTTCACCCAGCTGAGTTTCAAAACCGGCTGGCAACTTTTCAATAAAAGACATCATGTCCAATTCATTGACCACCTGCAAGAGACGCTGAAAATTGGGGATATCCTCACCAACAGCAATATTGCTGACAATATTACCCGAAAAAAGATCGATCTGTTGGGGCACGATGGCAATGCGTTCCCGAAGGGAGCTCTTCGAAATATAGTTCAGATCGTATTGCCCAATAGAAATCTTCCCCTCCTGTAATGGATACAGCTGTTGAATAAGCGCTCCCAGCGTAGTCTTACCGCTTCCACTTTCTCCGATCACAGCCGTCATCTTGCTCTGTTGTATCCGGCAGCTAAAATTTCGGAATACCTCTACCCGTGATCCGTAAGAAAAACGAACATTATCAAAGACAATATCCCCAACCAGATCCGAAGTAAGCTGTAATTTTTCTTCTGATTCTTCGCGCTCCAGATCCATAATTTCAAACAGGCGATCTGCTGCAATCAATGCATTTTGCAATGTCTTGTTCATGCCGATCAATTGCGTCACCGGACCTGTAAAATAACCGATCAGGGCGTAAAATGAGAGTAGTTCTCCCGGTGTGATCGTACGTTCGATCACATAGTATGAGCCAACCCATAAGAGGATAATGGTAAATAACCGTGACAATAACTCGCCAGAGGTACTGGAAAACAAGCCATTCATCACCGAGGCATAAATGGTTTTCAATACATGCGAAAACCGATTGTCTGTACCACTATTAAAATAAGTTTCAATACCAAACTGCTTGATAGTCTTGACCGAATTGAGCGATTCGACCAGATGAGATTCCAGTTCGGCCCCTTCTTCCATCATCCGGCGCTCTACTTTTTTGTTCAGTTTATTCGAAAGCCAATAGACCCCAAGATAAAAAGGGATAACAAGCAACATGATCAAAGCCAGCTTCCAGAAGTAGGTAAACATAAGCGCAAAGGAAAAGACTACGATCAACACATTAACGACCGCTTGTATGGCTACATCGTTGATAAAAGCACGAATTTTGACTGCATCATTGACCCGCGATATAATCTCGCCTACTTTCATTGTATCAAAGAAGCGTTGCGGAAGGCTCAGCAAGTGCTTATAGTAACCCAAAATCAGGTATTTATCGATCCTTTGCCCCGTCTGCAGGACCATGACACTTTTCAATGTACCAATGAGCAACTGAAAAATCAGAATGACCAACATACCGATCGAAAGAAGGTTCAATAAGCGCACATTGCCATCGACCAGTACATAATCGGTAATTTTCTCAATGTAAAACGATGTTGAAAGCCCCAGCAGCGTATACACAGCAGCTCCCACCAGTGCCTGAACGATCACCGAGCGATGCGGCCGGATCAGATTCCAGAATCTCTTGTAAACATCGATCTTCTCATTTTTCTGTTCAAAATATTCATTGGGTTCCATTAAGATCAACACCCCAGTCCAAATCTTCTGAAAGGCCTCAAAGGTATATTTTTCTACTTTTCCCAAACCAGGATCCATCACCGTAATTTTATCCTTTTCCACCTGATAGATTACCACATAGTGTTGGAGCTGCTCTTTGAGCACAACATGGGCAATTGCTGGTAAAGGTATCTGCGGAATGGCATCTATAGCGCCCTTGACACCTTTGGCATTAAAACCCATTTGTTGCAGTCCTTGAACCATACCTAACACATTGGTACCACGCGTATCGGTGTGACAGAATTGTCTAATCTTGGCAATAGGAATATGTGTACCATAATAGCCCGCAATAGAAGCCAGACAGGCCGCCCCACAGTCACGGATATCGTGCTGCTTAATGCAAACAGGAGATTTTTTCATTACAAATTTACTGTTGTCAGATTAATAAAGAAATTTTTATAATGCGCTCGTTTTAGCGCCAAGATTTGGATTGAACAGATTGTCGGCCCGATCGAACAGGAGCTGCCATAACGTACGGTCCAAGAGGTAAAACCGCGCATTAAATGTATTTCCCTTTCCTACAAAGGCCTTATTTCCATTGGGGAGGCTCAGAAAGTTTTGATCCATACGGCACCTGACCTTAAAAAAGGATCCTTTTTGTTGATCGTTTACCAGATTGTAGTCAATATCATGCACTGTCCCCGAAAGAAATCCCCATTGGTTATAATTATACGTGTCCATCTGGAATTTGACCGATTGATTCTTTTTGATATAGCCGATCGATTTGGCAGGCACCATACATTCAGCTATAAGCTGATCCTCTGGCGAAATTTCCAAAATATCCTGTCCCTGCACGAGCTGTCCTCCTTTTTGATATCCTTTAAAATTAACCACTGTACCTGTTATGGGCGCTCGAACAATATAATTTTGACCATCAATCAAGATAGACTTTTTCTCGGACGACAGCGACTGTGCCTTCTGTTTCAGTTCGACCAACTTAGCGCTCCATTGCGCCATCTGCTGCTTCCGTATCGTCAAAAACTGATGTTCAAGTTGTTCAAAAGAGTATTGTGTTTTATCAAGTTCTGCTTGGGAAACCACCCCCTGGCTGAATAGCTGATTATGTCGGTCCAGTTCACGGCGTGCTAAGGTAAGCTGCGACTGTATTTCAGACATACGTTGTTCCATGGACAGATATTCCAGTTGATATTGTCCACTTTGCAGACTTTTTGCCCTACCATCAAGAATAAGTTTTAGATCAGCGATTTGCCTCGCATAGTCATCCGTTAAACCCTTATTTAGAGACAATTTATTTTCCAGATCTTCGGAAACAATGATTAGTAGTGTATCCCCCTGTTTTACCTGCTGATTGTTGCCTACTATACGGTTGTCAATAATACGGCCACTGACCAAGGATAGCATCTTTGTATTCTCCATCGTAGGCCTGACGATTCCCTGTGCCGAAATTGAAATCGGCACTTTGATAAACGGTAATAATATCAACCCTATAATTATAGCCACTATCAGCAGCAGGTATATAATATTTGTTCTTTTCATCTTGGTTTTAATCAACAATACAAAACTGTCTATTGTTGATTAAATCCACCACAACCTGAGGTTGTATTTTTAAATTTTCATCAAAATCTGTACTTGACACCCACCGCACTATATCCAACTAAATTCTTAAAAGATTGAAAATTTTCAATTCCATTTTGATTATTAAAAACAGACAAAACAGCGTTGTTTTTAAAACCTAAATTCTGCAACATGTTTTCACAAGTCAATATCAGTTCTAGCTTTTTACTAATGATATATACCGAGGAAAGATCTATATCCATAAACTCGCGCCGTTGATCAACACTATTTATAACACTATATTTAAGCATTGTCTTCCATTCCGTCCTTTTATGATTAAATTTTGGCCCCAACAAAATCATTAGTGAGTTCTGATCCGTTAGAAGTCCATCTTGATAACCATACCGTGTATAATCGTTTTTGAGGGTCATAGAAATGTTGATCGCTCCTGAGGAAAAAGAATTTAGATTTAGCATATAACCATGATTCCGCTGCTTAATCTGCGATTCTCCAGCACCCGAAAACTGATAAGAGCGGTTGTTCTGATAGTTATAGAGCAAGGAAACATTCATAGGAAACTGATCTTTAAAAAGATTTTGTGCATAAGAGACATCTAGCCCTACATTTCGATAACCCTGAACCAATTTCAAATTTCTTAAAAGCGGAAAAGTCATATCAATAAATTGTACCAGCGCTTTTTCACTGTGCTGTCTATAGAGATTTATTCTAAAAGATTGCCCTTTAAATGGAAAATCATATAAATAGCCGAGCTTTACTGTATTGATTGCATAAATATCATGCAGCAATTGATGGTTTCCAAGTATTGTCTGATCATAAGAGATTACGCGCTGGCTTAGCCCTGATTTGACGTCAGGTGCTTGGGTAGTTCTTCCCCAATTAAAAATTAAACGATTTTTCTTAAATCGATCCAAAAAGTAATCCAAATTAATGTTAGCCAATAAAAAAGTAGAAGTAGATATAGAATCAAATACTTCGATTCTTTGACGCTGCAAGGCTATTGTACTACGAAGGTTAAAGCGTTTTAAATTAAAATTTGCTTCTGTGCGAGCTATATATCGCGTTTTGGCTTGGTTAATATTATCAGGAATAAAGCTATTATGTATATTACTATAAGATAATTCATAGACAAGTGTATTTACTTTTCCCAAAAGCTGTCTCAAATTAGTATGCAATATACTTTCATTGCTTGAAAATTTAATATTCTGTTTATTCCGATTAGTCTGCTCTTTCGTTGTCTCTAAATATTGAAGTTGCCAAGTATCTCTTGAAATCTCATTTTTCCAGTCCCAGCCCATATTCCAGGCTAAGGCATTATTTATCTTGGTCTCATAAGTCAAACGATTTGATAAAATATTGCTCCTCTGCTCCGTCATCTCTCCGAGATTAAAAAGCTCCTTTGTTTGAGGATATATTGATTCGTAACTTCCCTCTCCTTTCAAACGGTCTTGATAACTGGAAAAGATATTTTTGGCAATACTACTTTCACTCAATTTATATCGGAAATTCAACATAGTACCAATCATTCTAGCGCGCAAACTATCCGTACTATTTTTTTCATAAAGATTATTTCCTAAAAATCTGGAATTCTCTTCAGAGAGTCGGATGGACTTCAAATAATTTAAATTCAGAACCGCTTGTAATGAATATCGCTCCGTGTTCTTTTTAATCATTGTCGCATTCAATAAGCTAGATTCATTATTTAGCGTAATGTCCTTCGTATAAAATACCTTCTTATTCTGAGAGGAATAATAACTTGAAGCGACATTGTTAGAACGTATTGCGCCTGCATAATCCTCACTCGACCAGTCCTTATCAAAGACATTATTGATATTCGTCAACGAAAACAAAGAAAGATTGTCGCCAAAATAAAAGAGAAAGGGTTTAAATTTATACTTATTCTTATAGCCTAGAAATGCTTCCACATTTCCTTTCAATATATTCGTAAAACTATCTTTCACCTTTAGATCCAACACTTTCTCTTCATGCTCATTGCCAAGATTGACACGAAATGGATCCTGATAATTGGCAATCACTCTTATGTGATCTAACATTCCAGATTCCATGTTCTCCAAAGCTATTTTATTTTGAAACTCGAAGACTTCTTTACCATTGATCAGAATTTTATTAATCTCTTTCCCACCATGCACGATTTTGTAATTTTCATCGACTTTGAATCCAGGAATCCGTAATAAAATCTCTTTCAGATTGTCTCTATCTTGAAGATTCAAAGCCTTAAGATTATAGACCGTCGTATCATTATTAAAGGACGCAAAGCCTTTGTTCATATTTACCAATACTTCATCCATGCGAATAGACTCATCGCTTAGCATGATCACTGCAGGAAAATCAGATGCTTTACTCACTTTAGTTCGAAAAGTTTGAAAAGACATAGATCTCACCTTTAGTATGAACGGAAATCCATGTTCACGCAAACGGTATCTGCCTTTGTCGTCCGTCGTCATATAGTGCAGCATACGATCAGAATCCTGTACACTATAGAGACTAATTATTGCTCCTGAAATCGGATCTCCACTGGTTCGGGAAACTACACGACCATCAAGCAGCTGAGCTGAAGCACAATAACAAGAAAAAATGAAGAATAAAATGAAGAAAATACCCGACCAAAACCTCATTTGTTGTCCTAATCAATTATATTTTCAGTTTTCATCTTTTTTAGCAAAGGGGCTACCTGTTCTCTATACTTGGCGTAAGAAATACCAGTCTTTTTCTGAGCTGCATTCATTTGATTTTCGATATTCTTGGAAAATGCCTCTTTTGTTATTTTATCGATTTTGATAACATAGTAATCATTCTCCAACAAAACTGCCAAACCCGGAAGTTTAGCTCCGATATAGGGTCCAAAACTAATCGGATAATCTTCACAAAACCATACTACGGTATTGAAAGGATCATTCTTAAGGACTGCTTTACGGCAATTAAAATTGCCAACTTTCATTATTTCCTGTTTTACATCCCATTGTAATACTGCCGGCGAGTCTCGCACCTTAAATTGCTTACCGCGGAATAGATCTTCAAAATATAGGTTACCGGCCTGATCATAAAAAGAGAATAAATGTTTGAATGGGGGAGGACCATCCAATCCAATTTCTTTCTGTTCCAAGAGGATTGATCTCCCCTTGGATACATCAACATACAATGCATATTGTACTTCGAAACCCTCAATCAAATCTTTATATCCTTGCAAAAACACTGGATCATTTACTTCTTGCTCCAATCTCGCATTGAGAGAAGAGGAAAGCAATGTTCCTTTATAGGTAATCTTATATTGATTTTGCGCAACACAAAGTAACGCATATATACAAAAACTAAACGATAACAATATTTTTTTCATATGTTGATTTTTTCACGAATAGAATACTAATCGCAGCCAAAATTATATAAATAAGATTAAGAGTTAAATGTTCCTTGAATGGTAATTGCGCCATAATACCACCACAGCCGCAGGAAGGATAAAAATAGTATAATTCTAATATAATAATATAGAGGGTATAAACTGAAAAAAGGAGAATAGTCAAATAAAATCCTATTTTTCGATAGGCCAATAAGAAGAAAGCAACAATCAACTCCGCAACGATCACAGCTATCGCAAAATACTTCACGGAATTTACATAAAACAAATTAGTTCCAACTAATGTATCCATGAAAGTTTCAAAATTTTTAATCTTTTGATATACAGAAATCATGAGTAACACAAAAAGCCCAAATTGTATAACCGATACAATAAAATATAAAAGATATCTTTTCATAAAGTTATTTTTTGAAAAATAACGTAATCTTGGCATAACGACCAGACCTATATTTATCCCCAAATATTAAGCTAAACTTATCAGCCGTTAAATGATTGGTGAAGATGGGATAAGAATATTGAATGATATCAAAATCAAAATTGAGCTTAAAGCTATCTTTATATTTTCCTTCCACGAGATCATACCGATCATAAAGTATATAACTATTTTTAGTGCTGATAATATTTGTCCGTACATACAAAATATTGTCAAAGATTTCTAGACCTTTATACAACCCTTCCAGCTGTATATTGTATGCCTTATTGGACTTCCCCTTAAAATCAAAGGTATCTATAGTGGTAATTTCACGAACAAATCTTCCGTCTTGATCAAATTCATAAAAGCTTGATCGATTATCGAACACATACAGTATACGATCTTGGAATACATAAAATTTACCACCATAGACACCAGGGTCTCCATTAACGGGATCTTTAGTCTCAATTGCTTTTATCAATGTTTGAGTTTGTTGCAAGGTATCAATAAGGTAAAAACCCAATCTTTCATCCTTTACTCCTGTGGATAGCAAAATATCTGGTTTCTTGCTGAGCTTGGCTGTACTAATTACAGTATATCCATCAAAATTGACAATATTCAATTTTTCAGAAACTAAGTTATACGTACCAAAACTTTTTCCTTTTGTAGATGAATTATAGAAATATATACTATGTTCATCTTGTCCTATAACCAATCCAAAAGGATACTTTTTAGATACGTCCATTGTATGATGTTCAAGATTAGCAGCATCCCAATAATGAACTTGTTGATTACTCTCTTTGAGATAATACCGTTCCACACTGGAACTTGCTATTTGATACAGTTTATCACCGAAATCTGCAGGTTTTAATGATTTAGTATAAGGTACAGCCTCCAAATCATTTTGCAAATCACCGTAGATGGTCTTCCCTTCAATTTGAAGTGCATCACAAACAACAATATTTCGCTTTTCTAGTGCATTGAAGCTGCTTGGTGATTTTAAACCACAGGAAATCAACAACACTAAACTTGGTATTAACAATTGGATTTTCATTAGATGAATTTATATACTTAAATTTTACTGATTGTCTGAGGGTGTTGGTTGGGATTCCTCATCTGGCATTGGTTCAACATGAGAATTATCAGAACCTTTATAAACCAAACCCCACAGAATACAAGAAGATCCACTTCCTGGACAGATTCTAACACCATTGGAGGTAGAAGCATGGTCTTTCTCGTTTGTACCCGCATAGGAATGCATAGACAAAAATACACATACCATAACACATAATGTGCTTATAGTTTTCACTAAAATAATTTTCATAAAAAATAGCTTAAATTAAATACAGCCTTGTAGCCCTTAGCTACAAGACTTGTTATAAAATAGAGTTAGGCTCCTGGTTCAGCTGGTGTATCCTGAGATTCGTCGTCCTTTCCAATTTCAATAAAGCCACTACCGTCGCCTTTTTCAATTGCACCCCAAAGAACGCAACCTTTGCCATCACCAGGACATACTTTCACGCCTGCATTTGATGCTTTCACCAAATCAATCTTAGAAATACCTACAAGAGTAAATATTACCGCCAATAAGGCAAGAGAATTTTTTTTCACTGTTTTCATAAAATTAGAAATTATTTATTGAATCCTACTCTATTTTAAAGCTTTTTCGGCAACTGCTTCTGTTGATCAACGATACAAATTTGGGCATTACCCATTACATCCACCACAACCTGAGGTTGTATTTTAAAATTTATTAATTAACTTACAACGCAAATTAATAGTGTTTAATGAAATTCTTTGATATATTCCCAACTTTCGCCGAATCCCCCTATTCCTATATTGTCGTACCGATTATATTGGTATGCAGCATCATTGGATTTTATAATAAATCGTTTTTCCATGCACTGATCCTGCACCCCTACGAAATAGCAAGAGGTAAGCGTATTCATACTTTGCTTACCTCGGCTTTGATTCATCGCAACTGGATTCACCTCTTGTTTAATTGTATTGTAATTTTTGGATTAGGGTATGATATGTGTGCTGTCTTAAATCAAGCACACGGAATTACTATTGCTTACGTCTTTACCATATTTATTTTTCTCCTTCTTATAATCCTACCAAATCTCATCCAAACACTTTTTAAAAAGAAAGACTTCACATTTACCGCTGTGGGTTCATCTGGCCTTTCCTTTGGACTATTCGGTTTTTCTGGACTATTTTTCCCTTTGCAAAAAATGAATCATTTATTCATTCCATGGATTCATAATTCAACGCACTATTGGATATATGCTTTACTAACATCAGTACTACTTTCCCTCATCAAAATATCCAAAATAAATAGATCCTTACACTTGGTCGCATTTGTTCTTGGCTCCATATTAGCACTAATTATGAGCCCCTATGCTATCGAATTGAAAGACGCATTTTAAGGTTTAAGATAATTCCATATGGATTCTAACCAATTTGTATTTTTCTCACCCTCCCGCTCCGATCCTCCTTCAATCTCCAACACTTCATTTGCATCCAACTCGCTAACATTAATTTCTTTTAATTTCTTTTCCATGATATCTCAATATTTATTTTTATCAAAATTCATGGAAAAGAGGCTGAGCTACCACAACCTAGGGTTATAGACTATAACTAGAAGTTTTAACATCGAAAAACTTCACAACTTCAAGTTATATTTATTAAATTAGGCCATTCGATAATTTGGGTTTTTAAAGAATGGCAAGAGAAGAAATCGGAACAATTATTAGGCAGAAAAGAGAAAGTCTCAGGATATCACAGGAAGCTGTTGCATTCGTTTTGGAGATATCACAGGCTGCCTATTCAAAAATCGAACGCAATGAGACGAAGCTAAAGGTAGAGCAGGTATACAAAATAGCGGATTATTTTGGTATCACGATCTATGAACTTTTACCACCTGCTTTGGCTAGCGATATAACAGGAGAGAATATATTTGGCTTAATCTATCATTATAGCAAACTTGTTCTAAAGAAAATAATTGCCTTATTTCAAGGGAAACGATCTCAAAGTAAAGCCTAATCCCCCGCTTACACTTCTCCTTATTTTTTAATAGACTTCAACACCTTATCCAATACTGGATCTTTCCCCTTGATAACATCATCAACACTCCGCACGACAGGAATATCCGGCATGACACCCCGCCCCGCTTCGTTTACTTGATAATAAGGTTTGACATCCATTAGGCCAAAACGCCAACGCAGATGGGAGTTTGGAAGTTTCAGCACTGGAAGAACTCCCGCAACTGTGCCACTAGCTGCCCCACCTGTCTCCTCGCCCACAAACACAGCCCGCTTCCCAACTTTTAGATTTGTAGCAATTAAACTCGCAGCAGAAAAAGTACCGCCATCAATCAATACAAATAAATCACCGCGATAGCGACTGCCTTTTGATTTCTCGACTTTGCTCCCTGTAAGGTGGGTATAATTTATCCCATCTTTGGAAAAGCTCTTTGTCCAGGATACTACAGCACTTGGAATAATAAATGGTGATAAAATGGGATAAGACCAGCCCGGCAATCCTTTTACCTGATAAAACGGCAAGTTGAATTTTGAGCTGATAACTGCCGGCTGAACAAATTGGAATTTATCCTCTTCCACTAAGTAACTGTATAGTTCACGGACATCGGACAAACGTCCACCCAAATTGCCACGAAGATCCAAGATCAGGTATTGGACCGAATTAAGCTCCAGCCGATCAAAAATCCTTCTATAGGCTTCTTTTGGACGTCCATACGAAAAGTCAACCACTTTCAATAAAGCAACACTACTATCGCCTTTAACAGGGAAAGAGAGCTGTTTACTCATTCTTTTTAGGTTGGCATTATACCCAAAGATTTTACGCTGCTTTTTTTGATCACTTTTCTTCTGATCAGGTTGGCTCACTTTTTTCACAACCGTGGTCCTTATCCCTGATTTAGCCTTTGTATCGACACTGTCAAACCTTCTGACCACAGTCCGCTGATATGTACTATCGGCGCGAGAAAACAAAACCGAAATAGAATCTTTATACCCCAGTTCCAATTGGTAATACCGCGGTAATAAACGCTCAAAAGCCTGATCGATAAATGTCGTATTATAGCCGTCCGACGTAAAGGTTGGACGATATTTTGTGTACAGATTTTGTGGTTGTATCCCCTCAATAGAAAGAATTTTAGAGCCTGCTACCAAACTTGAATCTAACGTTCCATTTTTTGAGAGATAGAGTGTATTTTCCTGCCAATGAAATCCCAGTTGTGAAAAGGGCCCCTTACTTTTTTGATAACGGACTTTATCCTTACCTTTCGGGTCAAATTTGGAAATAAGGGGACTCAGCGTCATATGCCCCTGCCGAACTTGAGCCAGTACAGATGCTAATGCCAACTGAAACTGATTGGGCAATAATGGCTGGCGGATCGCCCTACGAAGGCTGTCGAACTTACCCTTTAACTGATCTTCTCGCACATATAGAAACAAGTCTGGATGCATTTTCCATAAGTTATGCTCAACATAGTTGATGTCTTGCTGCATAGCTTCCACCGCCAGGGGAGTTTCAATAAATCGATTGTACTTCTCGACATTTGCACAGCTCAGCAATGTCAGCACATACACCAATACGAATAGATAAATAGTTGGCCTTTTCATTTGTAGTAAGATACAAAAAAAGCCTTCCAATTTTCATGAAAAGCTTTTCTCTATCGTTAATTACTAATCTTACTCTTTTTCTACTTGCATGTAGTTTAGTTCAAGTGGCGTCTTACGACCGAAGACTTTCACCATCACGATTAATTTCTTTTTATCTTCGTGGACTTCTTCGATTTCTCCGGTAAATCCGTTGAAAGGACCGTCGTTGACTTTCACTGTTTCACCCACATAGTAAGGAACGTTAATGGTTTCACCTTGCTCGGCCATTTCATCCACTTTACCTAGGATACGATTTACTTCTGCTTGGCGCAAAGGAACCGCGTTACCAGCTTTATCGCCCAAGAAACCAATTACACTATTGATATTTTTGATGATGTGCTCTAACTCACCGTCAAGAGCTGCTTCTAATAAAACATAACCAGGATAGTAGTTACGTTCTTTAGCAACTTTCTTACCATCGCGCATCAAGTAGTATTTTTCCATTGGAATCAACACCTGAGGAATCAAGTGCTCAATACCTAAACGGCTAACTTCGGCATCAATATATTGCTTTACTTTCTTTTCTTTACCACTTACAGCACGAACTACGTACCACTTTAAACCTTGATCTGCCATAAATAAATACGATTGAAAAATTAAGAAGCAATACCGTACAAGAATTCTAACCCTACGCTTGAAGCTTTATCCATTACAAAGACAACCAATGCAATAAGAAGAGACGCAACAAGCACAATAACAGCTGAACTTTGTAACTGAGACCATGTAGGCCAAGTCACTTTCTCAGTGATCTCTACATAAGAGTCTTTAAAAAAATCAAGTACTTTTGCCATTTTAGTTTATCTGTTTTTATAAGCACGGGCACCAGGACTCGAACCCAGACCAAAGGTTTTGGAGACCTTCGTTCTACCTTTAAACTATGCCCGTGTATTTCTTATTTTGTGATGCAAATATAGTGTTTTAAACCACTTTCTGCAAATCTTTTTTCACTTTTTTTTATTCTAATCCGATAAATCGCTTATCGAAAAAATAAGCTAATCAACCTCAGTCGATTAGCTTATTCTATGTGATTCTAAATCTTTATTAAAGACTAGATAATTTCAGTTACCTGACCAGCACCTACTGTACGACCACCCTCACGGATAGCGAAACGTAGACCTTTTTCCATTGCAATAGCAGAAATTAATTTCACGCTGATTGTAACGTTATCACCTGGCATAACCATTTCAGTACCTTCTGGTAAAGAGATCTCTCCAGTTACGTCAGTTGTACGGAAATAGAATTGAGGACGGTATTTGTTGAAGAATGGAGTGTGACGACCACCTTCAGCTTTTGACAATACGTAAACCTCAGCTTTGAAATGATCGTGAGGAGTTACTGAACCTGGTTTACAGATAACCATACCACGTTTGATATCAGTTTTCTCAATACCACGTAACAATAAACCTACGTTATCACCAGCCTCACCGTAATCTAAGATTTTACGGAACATCTCAACACCTGTTACTGTAGATTTCAAGTTCTCAGCACCCATACCTAAGATCTCAACTGGATCACCAGAGTTGATTACACCTCTTTCGATACGACCTGTAGCAACTGTACCACGACCTGTGATCGAGAATACGTCTTCAACTGGCATCAAGAAAGGTAAGTCAGTCAAACGTGGAGGAATTGGAATGTAGTTATCTACAGCATCCATTAATTCCATGATTTTCTCAACCCACTCAGGCTCACCGTTCAATGCACCTAAAGCAGAACCTTTGATTACAGGGATATCATCACCAGGGAATTCGTAGAATGATAATAACTCACGAACTTCCATTTCAACTAAGTCTAACAACTCAGGGTCATCAACTAAGTCAGTTTTGTTCATGAATACTACTAACGCAGGAACACCTACTTGGCGAGCCAACAAGATGTGCTCACGAGTTTGAGGCATAGGACCATCAGTCGCAGCAACTACGATGATAGCACCGTCCATTTGAGCAGCACCAGTTACCATGTTCTTAACGTAGTCAGCGTGACCTGGACAGTCAACGTGTGCATAGTGACGGTTAGCTGTAGAATATTCTACGTGTGCAGTATTGATTGTGATACCACGCTCTTTTTCTTCAGGAGCAGAGTCAATTGAATCAAATGAACGAGCTTCTGACAAACCTTTATCAGCCAATACTTTAGTGATAGCAGCTGTAGTTGTAGTTTTACCGTGGTCAACGTGACCGATAGTACCAATGTTTAAGTGTGGTTTACTACGGTCAAATTTCTCTTTTGCCATGTTTATGCGAATTAGTAATTATAAATTATTTCTATTTGTTATATACTCTTGCTTAACTTTTACACAAGTACGAGCCAAAGATGGGATTTGAACCCACGACCTCTTCCTTACCAAGGAAGTGCTCTACCCCTGAGCTACTTCGGCTTACTAAAAAACCTTATTTACGTATTAATGCCCCCACCTTTAGATACATTATTATCAAAGAAGATAGAGACTAAATTTAATACTTGAAAAATTTGAGCGGAAGACGAGGTTCGAACTCGCGACCTATAGCTTGGAAGGCTATCGCTCTACCAACTGAGCTACTTCCGCTTAATAATTAGAAACTAGAGTAAATCTAACACCCTAATTAAAATAAAGTGTGGAGGGAGAAGGATTCGAACCTTCGAAGCCGAAGCAACGGATTTACAGTCCGTCCCATTTGACCGCTCTGGAACCCCTCCAGACCTGTAACTTTCGTTACATTTAGAGCCTCTTATCGGAATCGAACCAATGACCTACTGATTACAAGTCAGTTGCTCTACCAGCTGAGCTAAAGAGGCTTCTAATATCTTTATTTAAACTTACATTCTATCAACGTCTGACCAAGTATTTCCACCTTTTCAGCGAGTGCAAATATCGAATTTACTTTTGATTTCTGCAAGTTTATTTTTTATTTTTTTTCATTTAAAGAACTAAGCAAACTTTCGTTGTTTTGAACCGTTGTTCCCTTGTTTGCTGATGCAAAGATAGACACAAAACTCACTTTACAAAAATATTTGTCAAAAAAAAAAGACAGTTTTTGGCAATTATACTGATATGCAGCACAATAATTTTTGGTTGCATATTTACCTGTTTTGGTTATTTGGCTAATATACTATCTTTGGGCATGCAAATTTTACCGCAATCACTTTCAAAACTTACCCGATACTCCGTACTATTTACGGTACTTTTAATGGGATCGGCCGAATTGAAAGCTCAAAATATTATTCAAAAATTGAGTAAAAAATTTCTTTCCGCTGAAAGAGATTCGACACGTTCCGGTAGTTTTATGGTTTTACCGGCCGTTGGTTATGCGCAGGAAACGGGAGTTGAATACGGCCTGGCGAGCGCGTATAATTTTTATCTGGACAAATCTGATCCCAAAATCCGCACCTCCACCGTCACGGTCATGGGAACCTTTACATCCAATAGTCAGTCCAACTTCAAACTGCAGACCGATCTTTGGACTAGAAACAACGACTACCATCTGATTAGTGAAATACGCTACCGTAATTGGCCCTTTAACTATTATGGCGTCGGTATGGACACTTGGAAAGCCGATGAAGAACGCATTGATCAAAAATTATTTCGCGTCAAACTCGAAGCTGAGAAAAAAATCAGCAACAACCTGTATTCGGGTATCAACATTCAATACGATAACTTCACCATTCGTAGCGACAGTGCCGATCGCATTTTCAATCATTCCGATCTTATTGGAAAGCATGGCGGACAACAGCTACTCATAGGTCTTTCGCAATTGTTTGACAATAGGGACAACGTTTCTTATACAACAAAGGGGTATTATGCTAAATTGCGGCTGGCCTATGCTCCAAAGTTATGGACAAGTACTGATTTTACGGGGGCAAACCTCGATGTAGATCTCCGTGGCTTTATTCCACTGCACAACCAAGTCACGCTGGCTCTGCAAGGAATCTTTCGTTCCACATTTGGAAAAACCGTCCCATTTTACAACTACCGTGAGCTCGGTGGAGACATGATGATGCGCGGTTATTACCTCGGACGTTATCGGGACAAGAATTATCTTGCCTCACAGGCTGAACTGCGTTATCGCTTTCATCCACGCTTTGGCATCGTTGGATTTTCAGGACTCGGATCGACCTTTTCCAAGGAAAATAGCAGCCGATATGTCGCAAGTTATGGTGGTGGTTTACGCTACTTCTTTAGTCTCGAACACAATAGCAGCATACGCTTTGATTATTCCTTTGGCGAACAAAGACCCGGTGAAAAACGACAGTCGGGTTTCTATCTGTCCCTAAGTGAAGCTTTTTAATAAACAAGAGCATCCATATAGGCATGGATGCTCTTGTTTATTCTTGCCTAATGACATCCACCTTTTCCTTTTTCCCCTCCTCTCCAATTCCCTCAACTTCAGCTAAAATAGTTGATGCCCAACGGAACGCGGTAGATGACTGACCATCGACATTCAAAAAGAGGTCGGAACAGAAGGCTAGATCGGAACAGAAGGCTAAAATCGAATCAGAAAATTCTCTTTTCGCTGTCCTTTTCTAAAGTAAACCAACCCAATTCGGTATAGATCTATCGTAACTACACTATGATCATCCTCCTTCAGCCTATTCCAATAGGCTTCCCTTTTCACTGATAAATGGGGCTCGTTTATAATTAATAGATCTCGATCCCCAACATTTCCCAAAAAATTCAGGTCAAGATCGTCCTGGTCAATATAATAAATATGTCGGTACGCATAACGTCCACATTGGTCGTGCAAAAGACTCCTATAACTTTCGCGCGGCTGATCGGCCCAATAGCTAAAATTGTCGTAAGCAAATGTCCTTAATAATCGATCGATTAATGCATACTTTTTCTGTTCTACCTTGCTCTCGTTTTGAATAGTTTGTGGTAATTCTGAAACGCTCCCTTTGGATGTCTTTTGATAAATTACTTCGTCTACCAATTTATAAACAAAAGGAGAATGGGTCCCATGGCGACTATGGGATACAAAATAATGTCGCCAATACTTAAGCATGTAGTTCATTTCGCTGCAAACATCGCTAATTTTTATGATTTTTCACATGGAACATTAGGTTTTAGTTTGCGGGAATGATCCCCCTAAAACTGGAGAATAAAAACACTTCCTTCTCCTTCCGTACTATTGAGGAAAATAGTTCCCTTGTGCAAAAGCATAATCTGTTTGCTCAGGGTAAGGCCGACCCCTGTACCCGTCTTCTTCGTTGTAAAAAATGGTGTAAAGATCTGCTCCTGAAGATCAGCAGGAATTCCTGCCCCGTTATCTTCAATCCGAATCTGCACCTTTCCGTCTACTTCAAGAGCAGATAAACTAATATAGGCTTCTTCCCTATTTTTAACCGCATCTATTGCATTCAACATTAAGTTGATAATAACCTGCTCGATCAAATTAACATCTGCAGATAAGATTAGCCGTGTATTTTTCAGAATAATATCGACATCAATATTTTTCTGGATCAAGGTTGGTTCAAGCAGCTGATAGATATGCTCAAATAACTGCGAAATCTGGATCGGCGCTAGCTGAGGCTGATCGACTTTATTGATCATACGATAACTCTTCGCAAAATGTAAAAGTCCTTCGCTACGACGTTTGATGGTGGAAATACCTGTTTTTAGATCATCAATATCTTCAGCTCCTTTAAAATGGTCCAAACGACCGTTTAAGGTTTCAGCAAGTGAGCTGATCGGAGCGATGGAATTCATGATTTCATGTGTCAGTACACGTAATAATTTATGCCATGCCTTTGTCTCAGTCTCATCAATTGCTTCGTTGATATTTTGGTACACCACAATGCGAAACAAAGCTTCCTGTGTCTCAAAGCTTGAGCTCTGAATCAATAATTTTATTTTTCCTTTACTTGACTGAACGGACTCCATTTGCTGCTGTCCATTTTCAAGCAACATGGTTTTTTCATAAAGATCATTGTTTTTTTTCTTCAATCCAGTGATATTTCCAAGGTGTGGCAAATGAAATAGCTGTTTGAAAGCTTCATTTACCCACATGACCTTACCACTATCCATCTCATAAAAGATAATCGCCGAATTCAGCATATTGATCACACGATCCAGGTATTGGTGCTGAATCTCCTGCTTAATGCTGATCTCCTTATAAGTCTCGTTGATCTGATTAAAGGCCATAAAAAGCTGCCCTTCCACTGACTTTGTATTTTTCACCAAGAAGCGTCTGGTAAAGTCGCGGTATTTGACCGCTTCGGAAAATTCAATCAGCTGCCTGGCCAAAAAATTATACTGTGCATATAGGTTAAAACCCAGGTATAGCATCATACAAAAGATCAAAGCCGCCTGTACATATTCTCTTTTAAGTAGCAAATAAGCGCTCACAAGTGCTGCTACCAGCAGTAAGATAACCTTGATTGCATTTAAGATTTTTCCGTGCCTCATCGACTAAATATCATATTTCTCCAAACGTCTATAAAGTGCCGCCCTGGTAAGCCCTAATTCTTTTGCGGCTTTACTGATATTTCCGTTATAACGTTCAATCGCCGATTTGATTGCTTTACGTTCCAATTCTTCCAGATTTTGACTGCTGGGACTGGATTCGACAACGCGGTTATCTATTTGTTGTTCTATTGGCGAGAAAAAGAGGTCATTTCCAGCTATACTGAGCTGATCAGCCATAATAACAGCACGCTCGATGCTGTATTGGAGTTCTCGGACGTTGCCGGGAAAATGATACGCACACATTTTTTTAACCGCATCCGGTTCAAAGCCTTCAATCCGCTTATTGTATTTCTTCGAATAGATATCGAGAAAATGATTAGCCAATAGCTTGATATCCTCTCCTCGTTCACGCAATGGCGGTACCTGAATTTCAACGGTATTGATCCGATAAATTAAGTCTTTTCGAAAACGGCTTTCATCTGCGAGCTGTTTCAACGGAACATTGGTTGCTGAAATCAAGCGTATATCCACCGATATTGGTTGATAGGAACCCAACGGTGTAACCTGTCTATTCTGCAGTACGGTTAACAGTTTGGCTTGTTGCTGCAAAGAGATATTGCCAATTTCATCGAGGAACAATGTTCCCCCATTTGCAGCTTCGAATCTACCTTGGCGGTCTTCACGTGCATCTGTAAATGCGCCCTTCTTATAACCGAAAAGCTCACTTTCAAATAACGTTTCTGTCAGCGCCCCGACATCAACCTTTACATAAGTCCGATCTGAACGTAAGGATCTTCGCTGAATGGCTTGAGCAATCAGGTCTTTCCCGGTCCCATTTTCACCTAATATTAATATATTCGCATCTGTGGGGGCAATTTTCTCCAATTTATATTGCAATTCGTCCATAACAATGGAATTACCAATCAAATCAGGACTGCTCCCACTACTGAGCAAGGAACTTTTACTTTTCTTTTCTTTATTTTTTGATTCGGCAAGAGCGCTTTCTATCGTTGCCAATAATTGCTCATTTTCCCAAGGTTTCACGACAAAATCCGATGCTCCCTGTTTCAGCGATTTTACAGCGAGATCAACAGCTCCATAAGCGGTAATCATAATGACATGTACCTGTGGAAACTTTTCTTTGATCCGGGACAACCAATATAATCCCTCATTACCGGTATTAATCGTACTTTTAAAATTCATATCTAAAAGCACCAGATCATAAGGTGTCTTCTCCAGATGTGCTATTAGATTCTCCGGATTGGGTTCAACTTGAATATGACTAACTTTAGGTTTAAGCAAGATTCTTGCCGCAGTTAATAAGTCCTGGTCATCATCAACGACTAAAATAGATGCTTTTTTCATACTTCCTGACTTCATTGAAGATACTAAGATAACTATAAATTCAACGAGCCTGCGTAATAATCATTGATATATTTTTGCAGCAGCCATTCATACTGTTTGACGACCAATTGAATCTGGCTGTTATCGAATTTATTTTTTGCGGTCAAAAAAATCACTGAATTACTGTTTCCCAATTCGAAAACTACCTTGGCAATACGAAAAGATTCCGCGTAGTTTTCATTTTGACTACGTAATTGTGTAATCATGTTACTTGCATTCTGCAAGTTAAAAACCGCATTGGACGTCGCCGACCGCAAAACATTTTGTTGGATCTCTTTTTGAAATCTAGCCGTCTGCAGATCTAATTTTGCCAAGCGGACGTTGTTATAAACTTGCAAATGATTAAAAATCGGAACAGAAAGATTGAGAGAAATATACTTTCCTACGTTATTACGCATTTGTGACCAATACGTTCCCTGAATCCCCAATTTAGAATAATTTGACCCTAAACCAGCGCTCAGACTCAATGACGGATAATAGTATGATTTTGCAATCTTAATATCCCGCTCCGCCACTTTGATCCGATAATCCAGCGCCTGTATATCGGGCAATTGATCAACGGCCATTTCATAGAGCTGTTTCGCATCCAGTCGTTGCCCGCTTTCTTTTATTCCGAGGTTATCCAATTCGCCCAATTGATTTTCATCCATATTTAGTAAGGCAGCAAGCTTCACGCGGCTACTGTATAGTAACTGACGATTATTTTCAATCGTGTTGACATCATTTGCCAGTTGTCCTTTCAGATCAAAGTAATCCCCAGGATTAATTGCACCTTCCTTATGCATACTCTCCGCACGTCTGACCTGTTCTCGGGTTACTTCAGTCTGCATTTCTGATTGCCGCAATATATCCTGAGCAGTTAAGCTTTGGATATAAGCGGTAATAACGTCCAGTTTTAACGCATTAATCTGCGTATCAAAAGTCAATTTACCGGCAGTCTTTGCATCAGCACGCATCCGGATATCGTGAAATAAACGGAACCCTCTAAATATTGGAAGGCTTGCGCCCAAAGAAAAATTTCCTGTTGAGTTGTTGGATGAAATATATTGAAGGGTCGAATTATCCTGAGATCTTCCTGATGTTAGGCTATGTTGTAGGCTTGCATCAACATCGGGAAGTCTATTCGCTTTAGCCTGTGCTAAATTCACCTCCGCACGCCTCACATCGAGTTCATTCTGCAATAAGGTTGGATTGACCTTTATTGCCAACTGAATACACTCAGCTAAGCTCCGCTTGGTAATTTGTTTATCGTCGACCGCTGCAATTGTTGCTGTCCCAGCCACTCTTTCCGTTAGTCGCTGCTCCGTCTGTTGCGCCCCTGCCTTGGCATAACTCAATAAAAAGCATAATGTACTATATATATAGACTCTCTTCATATCCATTTTTTATTTTCTTGCTGACCATCGCCATGCCAAACAACAAAAACACTAACTATCAAATAGATACAAAAAAAATATTTTCAAAAATGTTCATTAATGAACAGTCGGTGTGCGTAGTTGGACAATAGCAAAGACAAACTGTATAAATAGCAGAATAATTCAAATCAAGTTCGATATTTATTCTTCCATTCAATGGATATCAGTCGGAGCTTGTTCGGACTTTTTTCGGTCACAACCGAAGAAGCACCGAAGAAGTACCGAACAAGCACCGACTAAGCACCGACTAAGCACCGAACAAGGGTCGAGTAAATAACGAAAGTAATATAGTTGTCTTATACTGAAATAGGTTTACATTTACCGAACAGATTACTATATAGATTTTACATCCTATTTTTTCTACTGGATTTGGTTGTCATTGTCCGTTTTCTGACTGTTATCGGTTGTCCTTTCCCTAACCACAGTTTCCCTAGTTTTGCTGCGGAACTTTTTTGACTCAGCGTTACGTCTTTGAAACATTTTGGGAACTTTTTGGTTCTGCAATTGCTGATGTGCCTGCTGGGGAGACATCATATTGCAGGACATATGTGGCCTAAAATGATTGTATATATTGACTGCCTTGACCAGCTGTGCAAGTGCCGTTTTGTAGTCTGGAAAGGTCTCAGCCATGCGATATTCGCTTTTTAGGATGCCATTTAGCCTTTCTGCCACGGCATTGTCGTACGGGCTTCCGGATTGTGTCATGCTTATTGTAATCCTATTTTCCTGCAATATAGTGACATAATTTGTACTGCAATACTGGATGCCGCGATCGGAGTGGTGGGTCAGATCGCTCTGTGGATACATTCTATGTGATATTGCCATCCTGAGCGCTGATATACAGGCCTGTGCTGTTGGCCTGTGCGTAAGTTTGTAGCCCACGATCTTTCGGGAATAGGCATCTGTGACCAGGCACAGGTAGATCCATTTGTCCCGGATGCGGATGTAGGTGATGTCACTTACCCATATCTGCTCGGGACGCAGGGCCTGCCTGCGCTGCACAAGGTCGGGCCACTTTTTGAAACGGTGGTCGGACTGGGTGGTGATGGCATACCTGCGTTTGCATTTGACCAAAAGGTCATTTTCGCGCAACAGTCTGAAGAAAGCGTCCCTTCCCAGTCCAACCATCGCACTACCCATTTCTTTGACCAATATGCTGCGGAGTTTAAGGGTACCCATGCGATGGGAGTCCTTCCGAATTTCACGTACCCGCGCCAGCACAAGCCCGCTGCGAACGGAGTATTCCTGTTCTCTGCCCATATATTTATAGTAGGATTGCCTTGTTCTGCCAAATAGTCCACAAAGTCTGGAGACCGAAACATTCTGGTAACACGACTTCATTTCTTGGACGATTTGGCCCCAGACTTTTTTACAAAATCAGCCCCATGGAGCTCCTCCGCTTTTTTGATCAACATCTCCAGGGCAGTAATTTTGAGGTTCGCCTGGAAGAGTTCATCCCTGAGATCCTGCTCATTTTTCACCCCAGTGTCTTCTGGCTCAACAGTCTGGGAAACTTCCAGCTCCAGATTGTTTTCCCACTGCTGGTACCATTTCATAAAATACCGCGGAGTGGCTTCCCCCGGAAGATTGTACTTCTGGGCAAGTTGCGAATAACTCAGCTTGCCGGCAAGGTATTCTCTGGAAACGAGGATCTTGAAGCTATCACTGTAAACTTGCTGTCCCCCTGATTTACGTTTTGTCATACGCTTTTTCATAATATTAAATTTAAGATTTTAATATTCGGTTTTTGTAAACCTTTTTCAGGAATGGACAAGTTAAATCCTTAATTTTAACAGACCACTTTTACCAACCGTTATAACCGATCGACCAATATAGCTACCTACCCCCTTCCCTAATTTACACCAACAGAGTAACCCCTGCTCCATCGGAATTAATGTGCATCACCGCAGCCAGATTATATCTGCCAAAAGCGCTTCAGTTGACGCTCTAAACAGCAAAAAACTTCCAGTTGTACGCCTTCGTACAAGAAGTGTCCGCTATCGAACACCAAGCTTAAAACTAAACAAAACAAGAACCTATCAATCAATAATTTACATTCTTGGCACAGCTTTCATAGTTATATACAAAATTGATATTAAATTATGGACAGACCTTTAGAAAAGAAGAAGTGGAATAGCAAACGTATCATGACTATTGTGGGGGTTGCTGGCTTAGTTGGATTGATCAGCGCCAGTTTCTATTTTACCTCCGGCAAAAGCAAACTGAATGTTGAAGCTGACCGCATCTCTATTGTCGAAATAAAAAATGGAAACTTTCAGGAATTTATCCCTATAAATGGTACTGTACTTCCTATTAGCAGCATATACCTCGATGCTTCTGTTGGTGGACGCGTAGAAGAAAAGTTTGTAGAAGATGGCGCTATCTTAAAAAAAGGGGATGCAATCATGCGTCTTTCCAATACCGATCAGGAGCTTACCTTGGTACAACAAGAAACACAAGTGCTGAATCTATTGACACAGTCCCAAATAGCGCAGACCAATGCACAACAAGCATCGATTAACAACCGCAACCAAATGGCTGATGTAGAACAAGCTTATCGTGAAGCTGAACGAATCTATACCTTAAATAGAAAATTACTCGCTGAAAAAGCCATTGGTACACAAGAGTTCGAAAAATCAAAGAACGAATACAACTATCAAAAAGAGCGGGTCAACTTGACCAAACAGATCCTAAAACAGGACGAAATCTCCAATGCGCAAAAAACTAATCAGGATAAGCAAACTTATCAACGTACACAGAGTGCATTGGAACTGATGAAAAGAAAAATTGATGATCTGATCGTTAGAGCGCCTGTTGACGGACAATTGACAGCTTTCGATGCAGAAATCGGACAAAACAAAAATGCCGGGGAACGGTTGGGACAAATCGACGTTTTGACAGGATTCAAAGTGCGTGCTGATATTGACGAACATTATATCAACCGTATTTTCCCAGATCTACAAGGTGAATTTTCTATCGGTGAAAAAACCTACAAACTCCGTATCAAGAAAGTCTATACACAAGTCACCAATGGTCGATTCCAGGTTGACATGGAATTTATCAATGATGTTCCAAAAGGGATCCGTCGTGGACAAACTTTGCAGATACGTTTAGCGTTAAGTGACGAGACAAAAGCATTATTACTGGCAAAAGGAGGATTCTATCAACAGACCGGTGGTAACTGGATTTTCAAATTGGATAAAAATGGAAGCACAGCGTATCGTGTGGATATCCAACTAGGAAGACAGAATCCGGAATATTATGAGGTCATCAAAGGTCTACAACCGGGAGATAAAGTTATTGTATCGAGCTACGAGACGTATGACAAGGTACAGGAGCTGAATATTAAAAAGTAACATCATACAGCGGTTATCGATAACATCAGGTCTGTCGATAACCGCTTTTATCATACGACCATAATTATGATTAAAAACTTTATTAAAACCGCACTTCGTAACCTTTGGAAAACCAAAGGTTACAGCTTTCTAAATATTTTTGGACTGGCGGTCGGGATTGCTGCGGCATCGTTGATTTTTTTATGGGTTGAAAATCAGTTGAGCTTCAACGATAATTTCGCCAACAAAAAGGATATCTACATTGTCAAATCAAAACAGACATACGATGGAGCCACCTATGTATTTGAATCTACCCCAGGACCCTTTGCCCAAAGCATAGCGAAAGAAATCCCAGGCATCAAGCATGCAGTACGCATAAGCTGGAATTCGCCAATGCTGTTTTCCGTCGGAGACAATAATATATTTCAAAATGGTGTATATGCCGATGGAAGCATCGCTGATGTGCTATCCCTTGCATTTCTTGAAGGGGATCGAAAGACTGCCTTTGATCAGGTCAATAACATTGTATTATCAGAAACTGCAGCGAAGAAATTATTTGGCAACCGTCCTGCCTTGGGAAAAACCGTCAAAACAAACAATAGTGAGCCATTTATTATTGCGGGGGTAATCAAGGACCTCCCCAAAAATAGCAGCTATGATTTTCAATGGCTCATCCCTTTCAAAAAATTTGAAGCAGGTCAGGATTTTCTAAAAAATTGGGGGAACAATAGTGTTCAAACCCTAGTTCAGGTCGAAGATAATGCCAACGTCGATCAGATTAACAAGCAGATGATGGATTTCGTCAAACACAAGACCAATGGTGAAGTCACTTTTTCACAGAATTTCCTCTATCCAATGGAACGTTGGATTACCTACAATCAGTTTGATAACAGTGGTATTGAAAAAGAAGGTGGCATTAAAAATATTCGTCTATTTACCTTTATCGCTTGGGTTGTCTTACTGATCGCCTGTATCAATTTCATGAATCTTGCAACTGCAAGATCTGAAAAAAGAGCAAAAGAAGTTGGAATGCGCAAAGTGGTTGGTGCAAGTCGCAAATCGCTCATTATGCAATTCTTGGGAGAATCCCTTGTTTTGGCAATTATTTCCTCTCTTGTTGCTATATTGCTAATCTATATCTTCATCAGGCCGTTCAACACCATGATAGGCCAGAATCTTCAGGTTAATCTTTTAGCCCCCTCACACCTGCTATTTTTAACGACAATAACATTAGCATGTGGATTATTTGCAGGTAGCTATCCCGCGTTTTTCCTTTCGGCATTCAAGCCGCTTTCAACGATCAAAGGAACGAAACAGAAGGCCGGTAGTGGAAGTCTCGTCCGTAAAGGGTTGGTCATCCTGCAATATACAGCCTCAGTTGTGTTAATTATCTGTACCATTATCATCTACCAACAGATTCAGCACAACAAGAACAGAGATCTCGGTTTTGATAAGAGTCAGGTGTTGACTACAGCGCTACAAGGCGATATGGGCAAACATCTGCCGCTCATTAAAAATCAATTATTAGCAACAGGAGTTGTGCAAGAAGTCGGTGTCAGTGACATGAGTATCCTCAATATCAACTCCAATACGTCCGGTTTTAGCTGGGAGGGAAAAGATCCAAATGCCAGTATTTTGATTGGTATGTTACGTTCTGATGAGGGCCTTATTCCAGCTTTAGACTTAAAGCTTTTTGACGGTAGAAACTTTCATCAAAATTTTGTAGGCGACAGCACATCGGTTGTCATCAACGAAGCATTTGCAAAACTGATCAAAAAAGATGGCCTTGTGGCCGGTAACATCATCAGCTACGGTGAGGAAAAGTTTACTATCGCCGGTGTCGTCAAGAACTTCGTTTATAACAATGTGTATGCCGATCCTGAGCCGATGCTGTTTCTACCAATGAATAGAGATAATGGGATCATGACCATTAAGACAAAGGCTGGAGTAGATTTACCAGATGCCATTCAACAAATCGAGAAGGTCATCGTCAAAAATAACCCAGGCTTCCCTTTTGACTATAAATTTTTAGATGATAGTTTCAATAATAAGTTTAAAGCGGAGCTTTTTGTACAGCAACTATCCAGTGTATTTGCACTGATGTCTATCATTATATCCTGCTTAGGTCTATTTGGTTTAGCCGCCTTTGCAACAGAGCAACGCGCAAAAGAGATCAGCATTCGTAAAGTCTTGGGCGCCTCTGTTTCGGGACTTATCCAAATGCTCAACCGTGAATTTGTCATTCTTGTAGCAATATCATGTATCATTGCCTTTCCTATTGCATGGATGATCATGAGCAAATGGCTAACTAATTATGCACATCATATCGATATTTCCTGGACCATTTTTATCATCAGTGGTCTGACAGCTATTATCATTGCCCTATTGACCATCAGTTCACAGGCATTTAAAGCAGCGATAGCCAATCCGACAAAGACTTTAAGAGATCAATAAACACTAAAAAAGAATTTAATAACAGAAATAGTAACTGTCCAAAGCAATTTCGCCAAGGATACAAAACATAAAAACCATGAGCACAAAAAATATGATCAAAATCACAAATCTTCAAAAGTATTACCGCACAGAAGAAGTTGAAACCGTCGCATTAAACAACCTCAATATCCATGTCAAAGAGGGAGAGTTTGTTGCTGTAATGGGGCCTTCGGGCTGTGGGAAATCGACTTTACTCAATATCATTGGTCTATTGGATGATTTGGATGAAGGAAGCTATCTATTCAACGAGATTGAAGTTGCCAAATTCAAAGAACGCGGTCGCTCAGATCTTCGCAAACATAACATTGGTTTTGTGTTCCAGAGCTTCAATTTGATCGATGAGCTGACCGTATTTGAAAACGTGGAACTTCCACTGGTTTATACCAATGTTCCAGCAGCAGAACGCAAAAAACGTGTAGAAGAAGTTTTGGAAAAAGTGCAGATCATGCACCGTCGCAATCACTTCCCACAACAGCTTTCCGGAGGTCAACAGCAACGTGTGGCTGTCGCTCGTGCGGTTGTCAATAATCCCAAACTGATCCTTGCCGATGAGCCTACAGGTAACCTCGATTCCAATAACGGTAACGAAGTTATGCAACTCCTGACTGAATTGAACGAGGCCGGCACAACCATCGTCATGGTAACACACAGTGAGCACGATGCAAAATTCTCTGATCGTGTAATCCGCATGCTAGACGGACAAGTGATTATGGAAACAACTTCGGTATAAGACAACTCATATATAACCAAGATATTAATCCTAATAACCTATAGATGATGAGCACGATTAAATTAATTTTCAGACAATTATGGCGCAACCGTCTTTTCACATTTTTAAATGTATTTGGGCTTGCCATCGGAATAAGTGCCTGTTGGCTAATTTTCCGTATCGTCAATTATGAATTTAGTTTTGACCAGCATCATCCGGAAAGTGAGCAGATTTACAAGGTCCATACCTCCTATGAGGAAAAGGATAAATTAGATCATTTCGATGGTGTTCCCGCACCATTACCGGCATATATCAAGGATAACTTTGTCAATGTTGAACTGACAGTACCCATCTTTAAACAATACTTCGAGCGTGTCAGTAATAATGGCGGCGCGCAGAAAATAGAGTTTGAAGATCAGCCCGAAATCATCGGTACCACGGGAGACTATTTCAAAATGACACCTTATGTTTGGTTAGCTGGCGACCAAAGGAATATACTAAAAAATAGCCATGAAGTCATCCTGACAGAATCGCGGGCTAAATTGTATTTCCCAAACACGTCAATAGACCAAATCATAGGACAGACCTTATCCTATGATAGTACATTATACAATGTCGCCGGTATTGTAAAAGATCTAGCTCATCCAAGCAGCTTTTTGGGTAAAGAATTTATCCGGATTCCAGAACAGGAATGGAATAGCACAAACTGGAACAATTCAAATTCCAATTGGCAGCTCTTTATTAAGGTAAAATCATCGGCTTCCCTTCCTAACCTCATAAAGACAGCCGACAAAAAGGCGTATGAGATGACACATGCTGAATTTGACAAGTTTGGATTTAAAATGCATGTAAATACAGTTCCTTTAAAAGACTTACATTTTACTTCTTATGCGCAAAATAATGTTGATCAGAAAATAATGTACGGTCTTATCGGCATAGGTATATTTTTGCTCTTACTCGCCTGTGTCAATTACATCAATCTCGCTACAGCCCAAATCCCACAACGCGCCAAGGAAATTGGTATCAGAAAGACATTGGGAGAAAGCCAGAAAAGAATTACAAAATCCTTTCTGCTAGAAACATTTTGCATTACGGCTTTTTCGGTGCTTTTATCTTGGCCTTTACTTATTCTCATTCAAACAGTTTTAGCCGCATATATTCCCGATCAGCTCAAGCTATATCCAGATCCCTGGGGTGTATCGCTATTTTTAGCAACACTTACAATTACGATTACTTTAATTTCCTCAGGTTATCCGATTTTATTGACAAACAAAGTCAAGATTGTTGAAGTCATTAAAATCTCGAATGCGCAAACGCTCAAATTTGGCAATCTTTCTTTTCGAAAAATGCTCATTGTTTTTCAATTTTTGATTGCCCAGCTATTTGTTATTTCAACTTGCATCATTGGTCTACAATTGAAACATGCACTACAGAATAACTACGGCTTTGATAAGGATGCGATCATTACCCTACGTTTTCCGAGTAAAAGCTATCAGGACAGTAATGTTGATCCTTTTGTTTTCAAACAAGCGATTAAGCACATCGCAGGTGTTGAGCAGGCTTCCTTGGGGCATCTGCCCATGAGTAACGACCATTGGGGAAATGCCTTGTTTGCCAAAAGTGATACGGGACAGTTACAAGCCGATGTACAAATGAAATTTGTCGACCAAGATAACTTTAAGCTCTATAATTTTAAAATGCTTGCTGGCCGCCCGCTGCAATTGGCCGATACGAGCACAGGCATCGTGTTAAACTTAGCCAGCGTTCAAAAATTAGGTTTTAAATCTGCTGAAAACGCTGTAGGGAGCTTTGTTACGTATACCGACAAACAGCGCCAGATTGTGGGGGTAACCGACAATTTTCACACAAAAAATCTCCATGCAGCCATTCAGCCTGTCGTTATGCTAAGTTCCGTTAAAAAATGGGAATTAAACAGACTAAGTGTCAAACTCAATAATAATTCAGCTACCTGGCCCGAAACATTAAAGCAGATTGAAAAAGAGTGGCAAAAATATTATCCAAAAGCGCCATTCAAATATGATTTCTATGATCAGCAAATCAAAGAACTCTATAGCAGTGATCTAAAATTCTCGAAGATCATCAATCTATTTACATCAACGACAATTCTCATCAGCTGCCTGGGATTGATCGGACTGGTTACCATCACGACGGTACAGCGTACAAAAGAAATTGGTATTCGAAAAGTGTTGGGAAGTACGGTACTGGGGATTATTGGATTATTATCAAAAGATTATATCAAACTTATACTCATTTCTATTTTGATCGCTACCCCAATTGCTTGGTGGACGATGCACAAATGGTTGGATGATTTTGCTTATAAGATAGATCTATCCTGGTGGATGTTTATCATTCCAGCTGTAGCAACCCTACTCATTGCATTTTTTACAATGAGCTACCAATCCATAAAAGCAGCGCGTGCAAACCCAGTAAATAGTTTAAGAGATGAATAAAATAGTAAATAAGCTCAATAGTGATCAAGGAGAATGATGGGAATCAGTCATGATCCCATCACAATCCTTGTTTTGAATAAAGCGCCACAAGGAGTGACAAAAAAACAAAGTTAATCAAAGAAAGCCTATCACCATGATAAAGAACTATTTAATAACCGCAATTAGAGAATTAAGGAAACGGAAATTCTATACCGCGATCAATATATTAGGTCTGTCGGTCAGCCTTACTGCCTCCATATTAATTATTTTCTGGGTACAGGACGAAAAGAGCTTTGATAAATTCCACCCAGATTTTGAACAGATTTACAAAGTCAATTCTCATTTGGATCCCGAGCACAACGGTTCGATATGGGGGACATCTCCCGGGCCTATAGGAAACTATGCACAAAATGTACCGGAGGTAGATTACGCAACGCGTGTTTCACAGGATTACAATACCACGTTGGTCAATGACAAACTGAAACGTCCGGTAACTGATATGAACATCTATTATGTAGATGGTAATTTTTTCAAGATGTTTCATTTCCCCTTGAAAGAGGGCTCGCTTGCAGGTTTTCAGGAAAATTATAAACAGGCACTTATCACCCCATCAACTGCTGAAAAACTTTTTAGTACGCAAAAAGCCATTGGAAAAACTTTCCGTTATCAGAAAGATCTCTTCACCGTAGCAGGTATCCTAAACGATGTTCCACAAAACTCCTCCATGCAATTCGATGTCGTTATCCCACTGGGGTATCATGCACAGCGGTTTACAAACTGGGGCGGCAACGGTAAATGGAAAACAATAGATGAAGATATGGGCAACTATAGTTTTTCAACGTATATTAAAGTCAAACCTCATGCTTCTGCAGCACTTATCGGAAAATCGGTCACAGACACTTATACCAAAGCCCGCGACGGTGAAAACTCGACTATATTTGTTTTAGATCCACTCAAAACCATGCATTTAATCGCTCCTGACGGAAATAAATCGACACTTCGCATGGTTCAGATTTTTGGGATCATTGCGATATTGCTCCTAGTGATCGGTGCGGTAAATTATGTCAATCTAAGTACTGCAAGAGCATTGGATCGGGCGAAAGATGTTGGTATCCGTAAAATAATCGGCGCCAACCGTCTCCATTTATTCCTACAATTTATCACCGAAACTGTTGTTGTATTTCTTTGTTCACTACTGATCGCTTTCATCCTTATCGTGATCCTTCATACCGGATATAATCAGATCGCACAAAAATCAATCAGTCTAAATTTCCATAACACGACGATATGGCTGTATATTGGGGCAGCAATTATAGGCACATTGGGACTGTCCAGTATATATCCTGCGATACAGCTTTCCTCGTTCAATCCCATTCATTCGTTAAAAGGAAAATCAATAAAAGGTGTTTCCTCGAATACCATGCGTAAAATATTGGTGGTTTTCCAGTTTACACTCTCCGTAACGCTAATTGTATGTACGCTGATTATTAAAAAGCAATTGGACTTTATCCAAAAGATCAATTTGGGGTATGATAGAGATCATGTATTAACACTTGGTCTTCCTGAGGAGGCTTACAAACATATGGACGCGATACGTGCTGAACTAAAAAGCAATGAGGCGATACAAGGGGTTTCCCTATCAAGTTTATACAACATGACCGATTTTGGAAATGCCACGGGCGATATCGATTGGCCCGGCAAGTCCAAAGACAACAAACTCATTGTTGCTCAAGCGACCATCGATAAGGATTTTATTCCTTTGATGAACATGCAATTCCTCGAAGGAAAAAACTTTAGCGGAATGCCGGTTGATTCGTCCGGCTATATCATCAACGAGACTTTGGCGAAACAGATGGGATTAAAACCGCCGTACGTGGGATCCAATATGAGTTTCCACGATTTCCCTGGACAAATTATCGGTGTTGTGAAAGACTTCCACTTCAAATCCATCAAAGATAAAATAGGCCCAATGGTCTTCTGGACGCGCTGGGGATCGGGCACACTTTATGTTAAAACGAGTACGACAAAAGCCCCTGAGGCCATTAAAGTTTTAGAAAAGATCTATAACCGCTATCCATCAGACGCCCCTTTCAAATATACTTTCATTGATCAGCAATTTGATAGTCTATATAAATCCGAGCAGCGCACAGGTTTGTTGTTCAATATTTTCGCTGGCATCGCCATTTTTATATCTGCTTTAGGTCTGTTTGCGTTGGCAACTCACGAAGCGCAAATGCGTGTAAAGGAAATCGGTATCCGTAAAGTTCTTGGCGCTAGCACCTTTGGAGTCGTCCGTCTATTGGGGAAAAATTTCGTGATACTCGTCTCCATTTCCATTCTGATTGCCTGCCCTATTGCAGTTTACCTGATGAAACAATGGTTAAGCAATTTTGCCTATAAAACAGATCTAGAGGTGCAAACATTTGTCTTCGGTGGTATCTTGGCCTTGCTGATCGCCATTTTCACCGTCAGCTATCAGGCTGTTCGGGCAGCTTTATCCAATCCCGTAGATAGTTTAAGAGACGAATAATAAGAAAAATACAGTAAAAGTGGATTAAACATATTGATACACTAAAACTAAAGAATAAAGCGATGATCAAGAACTATATAAAAATAGCCTGGCGCAATATCTCCAAAAATAAAGGGTATTCAACCATAAACATAATTGGCTTGGCAATAGGATTAGCCTGTTGCCTATTGATAGCAATTTATGTGCAAAATGAATTGTCATACGACAAATATCATGTGAATAAAGATCGAATTTACCGCATCGTCCATGACTATAAAGATGTAAGCAGCACAGAACAGCATCAAATCTGGGGCAATGGTCCAATCGGTGAAGCCATCAAAGCCGATTTTCCTGAAATCGAAAAGGTCGTTCAATTTTCAGGGCAAACGTCTATCCTGCTCAAACAAGGCGATAAAAGATTCCAGGAGGAAAATGTATTTTTCATGGACTCTACTGCATTTGATGTCTTTAGTTGGAAGGTTTTAGCCGGCGACCCGCATACAGCCTTAAAGAATGCCTATTCTGTCGTATTAACAGAAAGTACCGCTAAGAAATATTTCGGAGATCAAAATCCCATTGGCAAGACGCTTGAGGGAGGTTTAGCTGCTGGTCGTGCCGATGCAGGTCTATATACTGTAACGGCAGTAATGGCCGATGTCCCCCCTAATTCACACTTTACGTTCGATGCATTGCTCTCGATGAGTACATTCCGAAAAGCACGGCCGGACGTATTTAATAAAGAAGGCTGGGATTATGTAGACTTCTACACGTACTTTCTCGCTTCAAAAGACTTTGATCCTGTAAAGTTCGACCAGAAAATACCGAAGTTTCTCAAGCGGCAACTCCCAACAAATGAAAACCCAAATGCAAAATACAATTTCCATATCGAGCCACTTCTGCAAGCTTACATGCACTCGTCTGCGGATCGTCAACCCGGTACCAATGGAAGCTATCAGAATTTATACATATTCAGCATTATTGGCGGATTCATCTTACTGATCGCCTGTGTGAACTTTATGAATCTGGCTACATCAAGGTCAATGGAAAGAGCAAAGGAAGTCGGCGTACGAAAAACCATAGGAGCAAGCAAAAGCAATCTGATCTTTCAGTTTATGTCTGAATCATTGGTTCTTGTATTCGTCAGTAGTATTTTGGCGATACTGCTCGTTATGGCCTTTCTCCCCTTTTTGGAAGCATTCTCGGGCAAACACCTCAATTATTCGTCCCTGAAAAATGGGACGACCTGGGCAATATTCCTATTCACCACCATTTTTACGGGACTTCTTGCTGCCAGCTATCCCGCGTTGATTCTAGCAAATTTCAAACCGATTGCAGTACTTAAAGGAAGTTATAGCAACAGCAAAGGGGGTACATTATTACGTCGCGTATTAGTTGTTTTCCAATTTTGCCTTTCTATTGCGCTCATTGCAGGTACAGTCGTCGTCTTTTCTCAACTAGATCAATTACAGCACCGAGATCTTGGATTTCAAAAAGATCAACGGCTTGTGATAGATTATAATTTCGATGATAAGGTAAACAATAACCTGGAAGCGATAAAATCTACACTAGCAAAAGATAAAGATGTATTGTCTGTCACGGCATCACGTACGGTACCGGGAACATTTTTTCCAAATGCAGGAACAGAAATCATGTCAGCAAACGGAACGATGAGTCAATTTGCTCCTTTCTTATATGAAGTCGATGTTGACTTTATTCCTAATATTGGTCTGCAAATGGCCGCTGGGCGTGCCTATTCCAGGGATTTCCCAGCGGATACGGCCCATTCACTTGTTATCAATGAATCTGCTGCAAAACAATGGGGCTATTCAAATCCACAAGATATTATTGGCAAGCAATTTCGTCAATGGGGAAGAGAAGGAACGGTTATCGGTGTAGTGAAAGATTTCAATTACCTTTCTTTACACCGTAAGATTGAGCCTTTAGCTTTGCGACTTGAACCAAGCAGCAGCCGCTATTTAACCTTAAATATCCAACATGTAAACCAGCCTGAGACCGTTGCCAGAATCGGCAAGCTGTGGAATGAACTTGTACCAAACCGTCCATTTTTATATAGCTTTCTTGACGACAATTTCAATCGTCAATATGAAGCGGATTTTAATTTTAGAAGACTTTTCACAGCCTTCTCCGGACTGGCACTTTTTATTGCCTGTTTAGGTTTATTGGGACTTGTTACATATACAGCCCAACAGCGTACCAAAGAAATCGGCGTACGGAAAGTTCTCGGTGCATCCATCTATAATTTAATCCTCCTACTCTCTTCCGACTTCATCAAGTTATTGGCTGTAGCTCTCCTCATCGCGACACCGCTATCTTGGATGGCGATGAGAAAATGGCTTGATAACTTTGCGTATCACATTGAACCACAATGGTGGATGTTTGTCTTTGCTGGTTTTGCTACAATCATTATCGCATTAGTAACGGTGAGTTTTCAAACACTCAAGGCTGCCAAGGCAAATCCTGTAGATAGTTTAAGAGACGAATAACAATATAATTTAATCCCATCACGATATTCCAGCTATGAACAACCTCCTATTAAAATCGGCAATTCGACAACTTTGGAAGAATAAACTATTCTCCCTATTAAATATTATTGGACTAGCCATCGGTATTACGTCATGTTGGGTCATATTTAAGATTGTCAATTATGAGTATAGTTTTGAAGCTGGAGTTCCTCAGCTTGATCGAACCTATCGGATCATTTCTCAGTTTAAAAATGATGGCAAGGATAATTACAATGGGGGATTGGCCAAGCCATTTTATCAGGCCATCCGAAAAGAAATTCCGGGCGTGGAATTGGTCGCTCCAGCATTCAGAAATTATCAAATGGAATCTGTCACAATCAACAAGGGACAAAAAAATCAAAAACTTGTCGAGGACTTTGATGAGGCTGAAGGCAATGTGACGGAGACTACCAGCGACTACTTCAAGCTCGTTGGCTACAAATGGTTAGCAGGTTCACCTGAGAAAGCATTTTCAACTGCCAACGACATCGTATTGACAAAAAAAAGGGCAGCCATTTATTTCCCAAACCAGGCTGCCCAGGGCTTAATCGGCAAAACCATCTTTTATAACGACAGTATACCCAAAACAGTAACTGGTATTATTGATGACCTTGGCTTCAACACGGAGTTCAATGGCACAGAATTCGTCTTGCTTAAAGAAGAAGTCTACCCACTGAATGTCTGGACGAATACCAATGGTACTGACAGACTTTATATCCGATTAAAAGATGGTGTAAAAGACCTTCCAATCCAGGCAACTATCAATAAAATCGGACAAAAAAAATGGCAGGAATTCAGCCAGGAAAAAAAACCTAAGTTTGACTACAACCGTAAGGTCGTGGTCATGCCACTAAAAGATTCCCATTTTGCAGTCCACATAAAAGAATGGTACGCCGAAAGAACAAGCAAAACCGTTATATATGGATTAATTGCCGTAGCTGCCTTTCTGATGCTTTTGGCCTGTATCAACTATATCAATCTTAGTACGGCACAAATCCCAGCGCGGAGTAAAGATATTGGTGTCCGTAAAACATTGGGAAGTAGTCAGGGAAAATTGGTTAGCCAAATTATTTTTGAATCGCTTTTAACCATTGCCATTGCACTTGTTTGTTCGGTCTTTCTGACGAAACTGGCCTTTTTCTATTTTCAGGAAATGATTCCGGAGAAAGTAAAGGATTTTACAAGTTCGACGACATCAATGCTGTTTATCGCAGTTTTACTGACCGTAACGACTTTAATTTCCTCGGCATATCCTTCTTGGTTAATTAAAAAGGTACAGCCTGTCAATTTATTTCGGGCTGGCAAGCAGTTTCAAATCGGAAAAACACAAATCAACCTTCGGAAAACGTTGATTGTATTCCAATTCTTTATTGCTCAATTCTTTACGGTTTCAGCACTCATTATCGGCCAGCAACTCTCCTATACCCTCAACAAAGATATGGGATTCGACAAAGATGCTGTTGTTACTTTCGATCTACCTTCCAAGCTCATCAACAAATTTTATGAGGAAAAACTGGATCAAAGTAAGAAACAAACACTCCTACATGAGATCCAAAAAATAAAAGGTGTTTCGGCAGCGTCAATCGGTAGCAAGCCCCTATCAAATAATTATTCATCATCTTGGTTTCATCGACAAGACCCTACACTAAAAGAAAAAATTTCATCCGATATTTTCTTTAAAAATGCAGATCCGAATTATATAGCTGTATATGACATGAAGCTAATCGCGGGAAATAACCTACCACAATCAGATACTGTCAATGCCTATATTATCAATGAATCTGCAGTAAAAGCTTTTGGTTTCAAATCCCCACAAGATGCCATAGGAAAATCTATCGGTCAGGAAGACAGTATGTTTCCGATAGTCGGTGTTATTAAAGACTTCCATGCCCAGGAATTCTATAAAGAGATCACACCTTTGGCTTTGCGCAGTTTTAGTCGCGGTGCTTATACCTTCAATATAAAACTATCGGGAAACAGCAAAGAATGGAAAACCAGTATCCAAGCGATCAATAAAGTATATACACAGTTTTTTCCGGAACTCCCGATAGAAATAAAATTCTACGATGAAACGATCGCTTCTCTTTATCAAAAAGAGCAAAATCTGGCCAAATTAATTAACGTGAGTACAATTGTTGCTGTTTTAATCGGTTGTTTGGGTCTCTTTGGGCTGATTACCCTTGCGGCTTTCCAACGCAGCAAAGAGATCGGTATCCGTAAAGTTTTGGGTGCGAGTATTCCAAGTATCTTTCATTTATTAGCAAAGAACTTCGTACAACTCATTTTAATCAGCATCCTAATTGCCGCACCATTGACCTGGTGGACGTGTAGCAAATGGCTGGAAGATTTTTACTACCGCATCGACCTTACGGCAACACCTTTTATCTTAGGCGCTGGGCTTGCACTATTTGCGGCAGTACTGACCATTAGTTTTCAATCGATCAAGGCGGCTATCCAAAATCCTGTCAATAGCCTACGGGACGAATAGCGACACGAGTATATCAAATTGGAGGATTAACAAAAAACGAAATAACAATGATTGTAAATTCACTTAAAACAGCCTATCGTTTTTTTAAAAAACATAAGTTGATCACGTTTATCAATATCACGAGTCTTGCGATTGGTATTACCGCGACGCTGGTTATTTTCCTGATGATCCAATACGACTACAGTTTTGACAAACATGTTCCCAACCAACAACAGGTCTATCGTGTTGTCAATAACGGAGAGTTCAAAAATGCCGGCGTCTACGTACCGTTGGTACGCACCATGCAAGCAGAGTTACCCAACTTGGAGGCCGTAGCCCCGATTTATCGAAGCCATGTCCAAAAGCTGAAAGTTTCTCTGGCAACAGACAAATTCCAGACTTTCCCGAAAGAACAGAAGATGGTATTCACGAACAGTCAATATTTCGATATTTTCCCTTCAAAATGGTTGGCTGGAAGTGCTAAGGCTTTGAATTCATCCGGAAATATTATCCTTACAGAGAAAACATTAGAAAAGTTTTATGGAAAAGAACTGCCTGCAAATGTGATTGGCAAAACCATCATCTATGCAGATAGTATCCCACTTCAGGTCGCCGGTGTAATTGAAAATCCGCAGCATAATTCGGATTTCAATTTTGAAAGCTTCATCGCTGAGTCGACGATCCCTCAGGATAACAATTTAAAAAACATGTATACATGGGAAGCTTGGAATAGCATATCGGATTCACATCAGGTGCTCATCAAAACAAAAGCACAAAGTAACCCTCTTTTAATAGAGCGTAATATCGCGAATCTCCTGAAGAAATATAAATACAAAGAAGGAGAGAAAATTAACGATAAGCTTGAATTACAAGCATTGGCGGATGTACATTTTGATACAAGATTTAATTATGACGCCCCCCATCCGGAAGCACTACGCAACCTTATTTTACTTGCAATCTTCCTCTTAGCCCTGGGGGCCGTAAATTTTATCAATCTATCCACGGCTCAGTCTATTGAAAGAGCCAAAGAAGTGGGCATTCGTAAGACGTTGGGTAGTTCTAAAACTACATTGATCAAACAGTTTTTGATCGAAACTTTTCTGATAACTTTGACCGCAACAGTACTTGCGGTCTTATTATTGCCATTGTTCTTACATGTCTTTGAAGGATTTATTCCGAAAAACCTAAGCATGGAAGGCCTGGACAAAACCGTTATTGTTTTCTTTCTATTTGGACAATTGGTCTTAGTAACCTTACTAGCCGGATTTTACCCTGCCTGGGTACTGACAGGATATGCTCCGGTGCTAGCGCTCAAAAACCAGCTTGGAAAAAACACGAATCTTTCCCGAAGCGCATGGATACGCAAAGCACTGACTATTTTCCAATTTGTATTAGCTCAGGCTTTTCTAATTTGTGTACTGGTTGTTGTCCGGCAAATCAATTACGTCTCCCATCGAGACATGGGTTTTCAAAAGGACGCTATTGTTAATGTCTACATTCCGGGAGCTTTCCAAAATTCGGCAAAAGGTGTAGTCCTTAAAAATGAGCTCAAAAAGCTAACGGATATTAAGGCAATCAGTTTCGGGAACATTGCACCCGCGATGAACGGCTGGATGACTACCGCAATCTCTTACGATCAATCGCCGGACAAGGAATCCTTGACTTTTGATAGCCGCTCTGGTGATGAAAACTATTTAGATGTTTATCAGATTCCACTTTTAGCGGGAAGAAATATCCGTTTATTGGATTCAACAAGTGAAATGTTGATCAATAGAAAAGGACTTGAACTACTGCATATCAAAAACCCGCAGGATGCCATTGGTAAAACCTTCGAAAATGGACAGAACATCATCGTTGGTGTAATGGAGGATTTTGATTTGTCTTCAGCGCGACAAGGGGTTAAACCAGTTCTTTATACAGGCAGTAAAGAAGGATATGTACTCCATATTGCCTTGGATCAATCGCATCCTGAAAACTGGAAAAACGCCATTGATAAAATAACATCAAGCTACAAATCGGTGTTCCCTGATGATGAATTGGACCTACGGTTTGTAGATGAGGTCATCCAGAACTTCTATACGCAAGAGAAGCAGCTGTCTAAGCTCCTTTCTTGGGCAGTAGGACTCTCTGTGCTAATTGCTGGATTAGGCTTATTTGGACTTGCCATATTTACGGCAAATCAGCGCACAAAGGAAATTGGAATTCGCAAAGTATTGGGGGCTTCTGTTTTCCAGATCACATTTTTACTGCTTCGGAATTTGCTATCACTGGTTGCAATAGCCTGTCTGGTAGCTTTTCCAATTGCTTATTATTTTATGCATAGCTGGCTGAACGACTTTGTTTACCGAACCACAATAAGTCCCTGGATTTTTGGGCTGTCAGCCGTAGGGTTGATTGCCTTTGCAAGTCTTGTACTATCAACCAAAAGTGTCTTTGCAGCAAAAGCAAACCCGATCAATAGTCTAAGGGATGAGTAAATCAGCGAGTAAAAGAGATAGGCTTATGTGTATTCATAACATGTATTAAGAACTTAAACCCCCATAACAATGATAAAGAACTTCATCAAAACCGCATGGCGAAGTATTTTTTCTAATAAATTCTACAGTGCCATTAATATTTTAGGATTAACAGCAGGAATGGTTGTGGGGATATTCCTATTGCTATGGATACAAGATGAGCTGTCCTTTGACCGATTCCATAAACATCAGCGCTCCATTTACAAAATTGGAATAGAAGGGGGAACGGGGATATCAAAACGAATCTTTGGATCCATCATTGCTCCCGTAGGAAATTTTGCAAAAAAGGAAATTCCTGAAGTCCAAGATGCAGTACGTATTTTCAAAATTGGAGATGCTGCACTTAAACATAAAGAGAAGAGATTTAACGAAAAGAATTTTGCGTTTGTAGACCCCAGTTATTTTACGGTTTTCGATTTTCCGCTACTACAGGGAAATTCAAAACAACCCTTCCCTGACAACAATTCCATTGTAATCACCCAGCGCACGGCACGTCGGTATTTCGGTGATGAAAATCCAATTGGAAAAACCGTAACATTAGGTATCGAGGACCTTTGTGTTGTATCAGGTGTCATTGCTGATTATCCTGAAAACTCTACTTTTCAATTTCAGGTTCTGCTTCCCATTTCGAGATTTAATGAGCAAGCCTACATCAAAAATAAAACGACCTATGATAATAAGACCTTTCTATCTTCCATGGATGAAGATTGGTCCAATTTTTCATTCGAAACCTATCTGCTGCTGAGGCCTGATGCAAATCTTGCTACAGTTTCAAAAAAGCTTCAGGCGATACACGAAAGGAACAAACCTGAGGATGCCCCTGTCCCCTACGTTACACAAGCACTCGCAAAGGTGCATCTCTACCAAATGGATGGGGGTGATGCAGGAATTGACAATGTTCGAGTTTTTATAGGTGTAGCGATTATGATTCTTGTAATAGCAAGTATTAACTATATCAATCTTTCTACTGCACGGTCGTTGTCGCGCGCCAAAGAAGTGGGGATACGTAAAGTTATCGGCGCAGGTAGAAAGGAACTTTTTTTCCAATTTATATTGGAAACAACCATACTATTTGTCATTGCATCAACATTGGCACTTGCCTTCGTATTTATTGGTCTCCCCCTATTTAATAATTTCTCAGGGAAGCAGATTTCGCTACAGCTCTTTAATCCTACGTTATGGATAAGCGTACTGATTATGCTTTTGGGAACACTAGTACTTACTAGTGTATACCCTGCCCTGCTTTTATCGAAGTTTGATCCAATTAAGGTATTGAAGGGCCGATTTACCATAAAAAATTCCAGTGCACGAAAAATACTGGTTGTCCTGCAATTCACTGTTTCTATAATTCTTATCACCTTAACAATTGTTATTGGCCGTCAATTGGATTTTATAAAACATCAAAATTTAGGCTACGAAAAGGATCATATTATTTCCGTTACTATGGCGCCAAAAATGTCCAAACATTTTGATGCTGTCAAAACCGAACTTCTAAAAAATAAGGATATTGATGATGTTATCCGTCTTGGCCGCGACATGGTTTATGGTGGTGCTTCAACTGGGGACAACGATTGGGAAGGAAAGCCAAGCAAATCCAATCTTTGGTTCAATATGACATATTCCGATCAATCGGCGCTCGACTTTTTTAAGATAAAACTTACGCAAGGTCGTAATTTCACAGGCTCCATAGCAGATTCAACCCATTTCATTATCAATGAATCGGCAGCGCGGGAAATGGGTTTAAAAGATCCGATTGGCGTACGTTTACGCATTCGAACAGTTCCGGGAACTATTATTGGGGTTGTAAAAGACTTTAATTATGCGAGCGCCAGACAAAAGATTGAGCCTATGGTCTTTCAATATAGCCCAAAAGATTGCTGGCAGCTATACCTTAAAACAACAACTTCTGGTACAAAATCCGCATTAAACTCCTTGCAACAGATCTGGAAAATTTATTATGATGATATGCCGATGAATTACAGCTTCCTGGACGAAAGCTATCAAAAGCAATATACGAATGAGCAGAAACAAGGCTCCTTATTCAATTTTTTTGCCCTGATTGCCATCGTCATCTCCTGCTTAGGACTCTTAGGACTATGCACCTACACCGCACAGGTTAGGACCAAAGAAATTGGTATCAGAAAGGTCCTTGGCGCAACGGTATTCGGTATTATACAATTATTAAACAAGGAATTTTTACTCTTAGTCATTTTAGCCAATGTCATCGCTGTACCAATCGCTGTATATTTCAGCACAAATTGGCTCGATGGTTTTGCTTTCAGAACGACTCTCCCATTTACCATATTTCTATATGCGGCGGGGATAACCATTGCTATTGCATTATTTACGGTGAGTTTCCAGTCCATCAAAGCGGCATACGCCAATCCTGTAAAAAGTTTGCACGATGAATAGTTTATATTTGAGAACCAAAACAACAGCATAAAATGATTCGATTATTCCTAAAAACAGCGCTGAGAAATTTGAAGCGCAGTCCCTTAAACACAACAATAAATATTTTGGGATTAGCATTGGGGTTTACTGTTGCCCTGATAAGTACATTATGGGTACTGAAACAATTTTCTTTTGATAAGCATTACAGCAATTATCAACATATTTATCAGGTCATGATGACCGGGACTTTCAATGATGAGAAATCTACTGATCGCTCCACCCCTATTCCTTTGGTCAAAACGATCGCGTCTGATTTCAAAAATGAAATGCAAGATGCAGCACTGATCACGAATATGGAAAGCAATAATCTTAAGGTAGGTGATAAGAAGCTTAATGCACCGGGGTTTTACGCCATGGGAAAATTTGCCGAATTATTTTCTCTCGAATCTGTACAAGGAAATAGTACCACACCGAGCAATCCATCGACCATCATAATTTCAGAATCCTTAGCAAAACGACTGTTCGATAAGGTAGAGATCATCGGGAAAACAATTCAATTGAATGGCAAAGAACAGTATACTGTTCAAGGTGTTTATAAAGATATTCCTGACAACAACACTTTTTATGGCTTAGATTATGTATTGCCGTTTGTCGATTATCTTGCAAAAGACCAAGGTATTGAAGAAAGCTGGTCCAGCTGCTATTTCAGCACTTTCGCCAAGATCGACAATGATGCCTTTGTTCCTGCTTTGGAAAATAAACTAACAAATATCATCAATAAAAAACTGACGGATATAAATCCTGAGATCCTGTTACATCCGATGTCCAAATGGCATTTATATGATTCGTTCAAGAATGGAAAGAATGTAGGCGGACAGATTCAATATGTATGGATGTTTGTTTGGATAAGCGTATTCATCATTTTATTGGCCAGTATCAATTTTATTAACCTGAGTACGGCGAGAAGCCTAAAAAGAGGAAAAGAAATCGGGGTTTTAAAATCTGTTGGCGTCAATCGCCGACAGCTTATTGCAGGCTTTCTTGTTGAGTCAATCCTCGCTGTAGCCTGCGCATTTTTGGCAGCCGTTCTATTCGCTACATTGCTTTTGCCTTGGGTCAAAACGATTACACATACGACACTGCATATCCCTTTTACCGATATTCGTTTCTATGGCTACTCCCTAGTAGGAATAGGCGTTATAGGACTTTTAGCAGGTATGTACCCGGCGTTATTTTTATCGGCATTTAATCCTATTCTTGCCCTTAAAGGTAAAATAAACAGCCGAAAAGGCGGATCAAGAAGTAGAAAGGCAATGGTCATCGTGCAATTTGCTATTTCTATTTTCCTGATGATATCCACCTATCTGGTGATTCAGCAACTGCATTACACAAAGGATCGTCCAATAGGTTATAAAAGTTCAAATTTGGTAAACATTACTTCATCCAATTCAACTATCGTCAAAAACTTTGATGTACTTCGAAAAGAGCTGATCGGTCAGCGCCTTGTGACGGATGCCGCCCTTTCTTCCAACTTTGTGAACCACCTATCCTTAACAGGTGGTGGCTTTAATTGGCAAGGTAATGATTCCAAAGACGGTGCGATCATGGGGATCTTCACCGTAGATGAAAACTTCGCGAATACTGTACAGTGGAATTTTATAAAAGGACGCAATTTTTCAAAAGATTTCAAAACTGATTCAACGGCTGTTATTCTGAATGAAGCGGCGGCCAAATTTATGGGAGTTACAGACCTTAACAGTAAACAATTGTCTAAAAGAGGAATCAATTATACCATTATTGGTGTTATACAGAACACATTATCTGAATCTCCTTTCAAATCCATTACACCGACGGCTTATTTTCTAAAATTTTTACCAAAGAATAAAATAACGCTTCAACTGGATGAAAATCAAGATCTCAAACAAAACCTAAAAGCGATTTCCACAGCGTTCAATCGCATAGACCCTGATCTTATTTTTGATTATACATTTACGGATCAGGAATATGCCAAAGAGTTTCAACAGATGGAAATGATCAAGAGCTTAACCAGTCTATTTACAGGATTGGCCATTCTCATTTCATGTCTTGGTCTCTACGCGCTGGTTTCCTTTCTTACGGAGCAACGAGAAAAAGAAATCGGCATTCGTAAAGTATTGGGTGCATCAGAACTTGGCTTGTGGCGGCTACTTTCCACAGAATACATTTGGCTCACAGGCATTGGCTTTTTAGTCGCAGCTCCTTTAGCCTATCTCCTCATGGAATCATGGCTTGAAGACTATGTCTACCGCATATCAATTACATGGACGGTCTTTGCTATCACAGGCTTAACCGCGCTAATCATCACCTTATTAACCGTTAGTTACCAAGCGATTAAAGCAACATTAGCAAATCCTGTAAAAACCTTAAGAAGCGAATAATACCAATTTGTTCGGGGACGGACACTATACTGTCCGTTTCCGAACATTTAAAACCGCCATAAAAACACACCAAAAACTTAAAAATCAATACATTATATTTATGGCAAACGAATTGAACTACTTGGCTTTGCTATTTTTCGAATAACGGAGTCTTCTACTAAAGCGAGCTAAGTGACAAGAATTATAGCCTAATTAACAGTCTAAATGCTCATAACCATGTTAAAGAACTATTTTAAAATTGCTTGGCGGAATATCAGAAAAAACAAAGGTTTTTCTCTTCTAAATATGTTTGGCCTCAGCATCGGAATAACATGTTTTCTATTGTTGGCAGCGTACATCTATCATGAATCCAGTTATGAGCGTTTCCTTCCCAATGCAGACCGTCTAGCTTATATTAGCCTCACCTATAAAGCACCCAATAGCACGGAAGAAGTAAATTCTGCGGTAACACCAACAGGCTTAGCTCCTGCTTTACAAGCTGAATTTCCGGATGTAGAACAGGCAACTAGATTCTACAGCTATTCCAAAGGCGGTAAAATAGAATCCAAAGAGGCACTAATAACTGAAAAAGGCCTACTTTATGCTGACCAAAATGTTTTTAAAACTTTAGGTTATACCTTTCTCGAAGGTGATTCACGATCAGCCTTAGCAGAACCAAATCAGATTGTCTTAACAAAAAAACTCGCAGCGAAATATTTCCCCAATCAGTCGGCCATCGGTCAGACACTATCCATTGACAAAGTCAACTGGAAAATCACAGGTATCATCGCAGACCTGCCCACAAATACACAGTTGAACTTCTCTGCACTCCTTTCCAATAAAGGATTAGAACGCTACAAAGAAATGGCTTGGTCATCTGCAAATGATATAACCATAGCGCTCCTAAAAAACAAAGATCAGTTCGGTTCGATCCAACAGAAATTGGACCAAATGACAAAATCAAAATTCGCCGAAGCATCAAAACAAGGCTATCAATTTCGATTTATCCTAGAAAAGCTGACTGATATCCACCTTCACTCCAAAGCAGCAGGTACAGGAAACATTACTTATATCTATATTTTATTGGCGTTAGGTGCTGCGCTTATTATTTTAACCTGCATCAATTTTACAAATTTGGTATTGGCGCATGCGCTTGAACGCAAGAAAGAAATCGGTGTCAAGAAAGTTCTGGGTGCAGCAAAGAAAACAATATTCTTTCAGTTCTTTTTTGAATGTAGCCTCATGGTTTTTCTAGCGGTTGCTTTTAGTCTTCTGACTACAGTACTTTTGTTACCCGTATTCAGTTCATTTATGGGTACCGAAATGAAATTAACCGTATGGACAGACCCTCGGTTTTATACGATTTTACTTGTTTTCATAGCCTTATTGACGCTTCTGTCGGGTGGCTGGCCTGCCTATTCAATTGCTAGTTCAAAACCTATTTCCATTTTTAAGCGAAAACTAACTGAAAAACGATATGGTATATCATTAAGCAAGGTGCTCGTTACTTTTCAATTCAGTATCTCTATATTTTTTATTATCTGCACCTTATTTGCGAGTAGACAGATGGATTTCATCCAGTCTAAAAACACAGGATTGGATCGCTCTGATATGTTGGTCATTGATGGCCGAGGATGGCAAGATAAAGAAAGGCAGCTATTAAAAGAAAAGTTAATGCAGCTCAATAGTGTCCAGGGCGTTACCGCTTCGTATGACAATCCCGTCAATATCCAAGGAGGCTACAGTATTAGGGAGGTAGAAGGCCAACCCAATGATTTTGATATGGATGTCACTGCAATTCCGATTGAAAAAGATTTTGTATCCGTTTTTCATATTCCATCCGTCGCAGGTACACCGTTGTCAGATGCGGACATTTTGCGCGCGCAAGACACTATTTCACCAGAATATGGGTTTGTAGTGAATACACTTGCGGCATCCGCCATGGGTTTTACTCCTGAACAGGCTATTGGAAAGAAAATCAATTTGAACGGACGTAAGGGCAGTATCAAACAAGTTGTGGCGAGTTTTAACTTTGCATCATTACACAACGAAGTCAAACCAATTGTACTTTTTCCTGAATATGATTATTTCGGCAATATTTTCATTCGACTCAATCCGACGTCGCCGGTAAAAGATGTTCTTGCGCAGATCAAAGCTGTTATAAAAGATATTGATTCAAAAAACAGTTTTGAATATCACTTTCTCAATGATGATTATAACAAGTTATATCTCAAAGATCAGCAAACAACACGAGTCATGCAGTTATTTTCGATCATTACAATTGCTATCGCCTGTATGGGACTATTTGCATTATCAGCTTATGCCGTGCAACAACGCTTTAAAGAGATCGGTATCCGTAAAGTATTAGGTGCTTCAACGATCAAGATTGTCAACATATTGAGTGTTGACTTTATGGCCCTGGTCCTGTGTGCTGTATTGATCAGTGTACCCTTAGGCTGGTATGCCATGCACCGATGGGTAGAGAATTTTGCTTACCACATCACGCTAGACTGGTGGGTATTTATTGTGGCGGCGATAAGTGCATTATTGGTATCATTTATCACCATTAGTTTTCAAACCATAAAAGCTGCGATTCTAAACCCGGTTGATAGTTTAAGAGATGAGTAATTGTTTTAGTAGCTAATAAAAATAAAGACACCTGATAAATAACAAGCTGGACCTTTAAAATTCAAGTTTTTTCTATTTATCGATACCTAATACGACAGATATGCTTAAAAATTACATCAAAATAGCATGGCGGAACCTATGGAAAAGCAAGGGCTATTCCGCGATTAATATTATTGGACTTTCTATCGGATTGGCAGCAGTACTGATCATCGGTATATGGATAAAAAATCAATTGCAATTCGACAATTTTTATAGCAATAAGGAAAGCATATATAAACTTTGGAACAAATATGAAGATCAGCAAAAAATCTACGTAAACGATATCACTTCGGCACCGGCATCTCAGGCTCTGCTAGCAGATTACCCCGAGGTTGAACGCGCTGCGCGGATGTATTGGAGCAGTACCGCCCTGATGTCTTTTGGCGATAAGAAGATTAAATCCAAGGGAAATGAAGTCGATCCAGCATTTATTGAATTATTTGATTTCAAACTTCTTAAAGGGAATAGCAAGAAGGCTCTAAAAGATACAAAAGATATCGTCCTGACGGAAAGTCTTGCTAAAAACATATTTGGCAAAACTGATCCAATAGATAAAACGCTTCTTCTCGACAATAAAGAACTGTATAGGGTATCGGCAATTATGCAGGATCTCCCCAGTAACACAAGTTTCGACTTTACCTATCTGATACCTTTAGAAAAAGCCGAAACCTATTCATCTGGCTGGGGTTCAAACACTTTCTATACTTATATCAAGCTGAAAGAAGGAACCGATGTTGATCTTTTTAATAAAAAGCTAAATAATATAGTCAACAAGAAAACAAACCATGAAATAAAAGGCTCCATGTTCCTCTATCCGATGTCCAAAATGCATCTGTATTCAAAATTTGAGCAGGGTATTGCTGTTGGCGGAAAAATAGATCAAGTTAAATTGGTGGCGGGAATAGGTTTATTAATATTATTGATCGCCTGTATCAATTTTATCAATCTCAGTACAGCCCGCAGCCAGAAAAGAGCCAAAGAAGTTGCAGTAAGAAAAGTTGTAGGAGCCCAACGCTTCCATTTAATCATACAATTTCTTTCCGAATCTTTATTGTTAACCTTTATTTCAGGTACATGTGCTATCGTATTTACAATACTGACTCTTCCACTATTTAACCAGGTTTTAGATAAAGCATTAATCTTTTCATTTTCAGATTCATCGATCTGGTTTTCCCTGATTGGTTTTATTTTCCTTACAGGGATACTGGCAGGGCTATACCCTGCTTTCGTGCTCTCTTCTTTTAAACCGATAAAATCGCTCAAAATATTTGGACGGACAAACAAGTTTTCCCTGAATTTTCGAGAATTACTGGTTGTATTTCAATTTGGTATTGCTATTATACTGATTATAGCAACCATTATCGTACGCAAGCAAATAGAATATGCCAGCCAGCGTGAAATAGGCTATGAAAATTCACAACTTATCGAAGTACCCATTGAAGGCGGTATGGAAAAGAATTATGAGGCTATTAAGTCGGAGCTGATCACTGCCAACATTGCCGAAGCTGTTACTCGTACGGGCTGGTCAATTACTAAAAATGGAGCCAGTTCCGGAGGTAGTTTCCTATGGCCTGGAGCTAATCCAGAACAAGCAAAGAAAATGGGTTTTGAACTTGGACGCACTGAAAGTGACCTTGTTAAAACTCTTGGATTAAAGCTCATTGCTGGTCGAGACATCGATTATGGCAGGCTACCGGGAGATAGTGCTTCTGTACTAGTTAATGAAGCTGCTGTCAAAGAAATGAAACTGGAAAATCCAATAGGAAGTTATCTCAAATGGGGCGATAAAACTTATACTATCGTTGGTGTAATCAATGATTATATTACGGGGTCACCTTATAGTCCAATAACCCCCTTACTGATTTATCCTTCAAAAAATTGGATGTTGAATATGGTTATACGCACCAGTCCAAACAGAGCGATGGAAATGAACCTAAAGCAAATTGAGGAAATTATTAAAAAGTTCAATCCAGCCTACCCCTTCGAGTACCAGTTTGTGGATCAGAAATTTGCAGCTAAATTCAAAGATCAGCAAAAGACAGCTCAACTCGCATTCATTTTTTCAGGATTGGCTATTTTCATCTCTTGCCTGGGGCTATTTGGTCTTGCTTCTTATATTGCTGAATTAAAGACCAAAGAAATTGGCATTCGTAAGGTACTCGGCGCTTCGGTAACTGGAATTACCGCAATGTTATCGAAAGATTTTGTTAAGCTTGTCATTATTTCCATTCTAATTGCTTCGCCAATAGCTTGGTGGGCAATGAACAAATGGCTACAGGACTTTTCTTATCGGATTGAAATACAATGGTGGTTTTTTGCACTAGCAGGAATTTCCGCCTTATTCGTAGCTTTCTTTACAGTAAGTACACAAGCCATAAAAGCTGCCAATAGTAATCCCGTAAAGACATTGAGAGACGAATAAGCGCAAAAATTAAGTACGTAAAGCAAAAAATAGAGCGACAGTTGGTTCGCTTCAATCGAACAAAGCACTGCAAAACGAAAAATTAAAACCATGATAAGGAACTATATCAAAATCGCGTGGCGTCACTTATGGAAGAACAAAGGATATTCCTTTATCAATATTCTGGGCTTAGCTTTAGGTATGGGGATTTCGTTGATAATCGCCCTTTGGATCAACTCAGAAATAAGATTTGACCGCTTTTACACCAACACAGACCGCCTATATCAAGTCTATACAAGCGATGTATTTGATGGCAGTCACCATACCTGGGGAAATACACCACATGTACTAGGCCCGTTCTTAAAGCAGGAACACCCTGAGATAGAACAGGTGGTGCGCACGTGGAAGATTGACCATCGTATCCATCATGATGCCGAACCAAGCTTAAGTGCCTCAGGTGTCGCTGTAGATTCTGCTTTTTTAAAACTTTTTGATTTCAAAATTCTAGCCGGAAACTCAGATTCTCCCTTGTCCCGTCCGGATGCTTTGGTGCTAACTGCATCTACTGCAAAAAAATTATTCGGTAAGCTTGATGTCATTGGACGCCGAGTCGAAATGGATACCACTGTTTCCTTAACTGTCGAAGCAATTATTGAGGATATTCCCTCCAACTCCAAATTCTACGGAAATGACTTCCTCTGTTCATTGGATTACCGGGCCAAAACAGGCATGACTTTTAGTGATTCGTGGACAGCCTATAACCATGAAACTTACGCTCTTCTAAAAGAAAGGGCAACAGTGGACGCTGTCAACAGGAACATCGAAAACATGGTTTCCAAACACACCAACAGGACCACAAAAGCGACCATATATCTCTATCCAGCTAGCCGTTGGCATCTTTACAATAAATCGGTCAACGGACAAATGGTCGCAGGTAATATTACCACGCTACAGTTATTTGGACTGATCGGCATATTTATCCTCCTAATAGCTTGTATCAACTTTATAAACTTAAGCACCGCAGGAGCCGAAAGACGTGCCAAGGAAATAGGCTTACGTAAAGTAGTGGGTGCGCCTAGAAAATCGCTCATTCAACAATTTCTATTAGAATCGTTTATTTTAACCTTTCTGGCCGGAGTCTTGGCGCTATTATTTATTCTCTTGGCGCTTCCGTCTTTCAATAAGCTTATCAGCGGACATCTTGTAATCATGGATCATCCGCTGTTTTTCTCCTGCCTATTCCTCGCCATTATCTTCTTTTGTTCGCTCTGCGCGGGATTGTATCCTGCTTTTGTATTATCGGCTTTTGATCCAGTAAAAACCTTAAAAGGAAATGTCTTACCATCTAAATCAGGCCTTCAACCCAGAAAAATACTCGTTACCTTGCAGTTCACTATATCGATAGGTCTAGGTATATGTACATTTATAATCGGTCAACAGATACGCTTTGGGGAGCATCGAGATAGCGGATACGACCGTAACAACTTGATATATGTACCACTTCAGGGAAATTTAAATAAAAACTATGAGGCTTTAAGGAATGAAGTATTCCAACAAAATATTGCCAGTAGTATGACCAAATCCTGGGGGCGCATCAGTCGTTCGGGAAGTAATAGCTGGGGATACTCCTGGCCCAATGACCGGCCAGAAGACTATGACGTCGTATTCAACAATATGGCGACAGACTGTGATTTCATCAAGACAATGGGGATCAAATTAGTACAGGGACGGGACATCGATATTTATACACACCCCTCTGATTCCAATGCGTTGCTACTGAACCAGGCTGCTGTTGCTAAGATGCGATTGTCCAATCCCATCGGCACACCAGTTACGGTATCCAAAGGTACGGCATACCAACGTACCTATCATGTAGTAGGGGTTATCGAAGATTTTGTGCTGCAATCTCCTTATCAAGATATCGAACCTATGATGATCCAAGGCCCTATGGGTTATGCCGATTATTTTCATATCCGGTTAAATACTGCTAAAGGCCTATTGGCGAGTATAGAAGGTATCCAATCCCTGATCAAAAAGTATAATCCAGATTACCCCATAGATATTCGCTTTATTGATGACGATTATGCTTTAAAATTTGCTGGTCAAAAACGCACAATGACGCTGACTGGTTTATTTTCAGGACTCGCAATCCTGATAGCATCTATGGGTTTATTGGGACTGGTCTCTTTTGCAACGATCCAAAAACAAAAAGAAATCGGTATCCGAAAAGTACTTGGCGCCTCTGTATTCGGAATTATTACATTATTGTCCCGAGGCTTTATTATACTGATAGGTATTGCACTGCTCGTCGCCTCTCCTATCGCTTGGTGGATTATGAATCAATGGCTGGCAGACTACGTGCATCGCGTAGATATACAGTGGTGGATATTTGCATTGGCGGGCTCATTAGCGATAATGATTGCATTACTTACAGTCAGTACAATGGCTGTTAAAGCAGCAAGAGCCAATCCTGTCAAAAGTCTACGGGACGAATAAAGAATCTTATAACTATCATAGATAACAGCTAATATAATTATGATAAGGAACTATATCAAAATCGCGCGGCGCAACCTGATGAAAAACAAATCCTTCTCCCTGATTAACATCATCGGATTGGCGATCGGTATGGCCGGAGCATTACTTATAGCACTTTGGTTGCAGAACATGTTAACCATGGACCGCTTTCATGAGAAGGGTGATCGCCTGCACGTATTGAGTAATCGTGACGAATTTCAAGGCGAAAAATCAGCCTGGGCCTATACACCTAAAATACTAGCGCCCTCATTGGCTGCAGATTTTCCAGATATCGAAGCTTTTACCAGATATAATGAGGGGCCTCAATTTTTAACAACTTTCAATGAAAAGAAACTGATCGCAAATACTGTTTTCATCGATCCTGATTTTTTCAAAATGTTTTCTTTGCCTTTTGTGAAAGGAGAACAGAATGTGAGATTTGATCATCCCAAAGGTCTTGTGCTTACGGAAAGTTACGCAAAAGCGCTGTTTGGAAATGAAGATCCCATTGGAAAATCAGTTCGGATAGACTCGGTTAATCAAGTCACCGTGCAAGCTATACTTAAAGATCTTCCGAGTAATTCAAGTTTCAAATTTGACATCCTCCTCCCATTTGAATATGCAAAAATAATCGGTTACGTAGACGATAACTGGAGCAATAATTCAATAACTACTTATGTCCTGTTAAAAGAAGGTGCTTCAGTCAACGCATTTAACGACAAAATCAGAACCTATCTGAGAGATCATATCAATACGAGTAATAAAGCTGCCGGTTATACTTCTGCAAGAAATACGGGTGAGATTTTTGCCTTCCCCTATCCAGATTCTTTCCTTTACAATAGCGGAAAAGGAGGAAATTATACTTCCGGACGTATCGATATCGTCAAGCTATTTGCTTGGATTGGTGTATTTATTTTATTGGTGGCAAGCATCAATTTTATGAATTTGAGTACGGCACGTTCCGAACGCCGTGCAAAAGAAGTTGGTGTCCGCAAAGTAATTGGGGCAAATAAGACAAGCCTAATGGCGCAGTTCCTGGTTGAAAGCATATTAATTAGCCTGATCGGCATGGTACTCGCAACTATACTTGTTTTTATGGTCCTGCCATTTTTTAACGAGCTTGTGGGAAAACAGCTTAGCCTATCGTTATTAAACTTACCAACCTGGCTTTTTTTAATTGGTTTTGCCTTATTTACGGGTGTGTTAGCGGGTACCTACCCGGCCTTTTTCCTTTCTTCATTTCAGCCTATCAAGACCTTGAAAGGGAAATTTGTTTCTAAAACAAGAGGCCTTAGTATTCGCTCACTTTTAGTCGTCATTCAATTTAGCCTCGCTATTATATTGATTATCGCAACAGTCATTGTCGCGAAACAAATCCAATATACCAAACAGCGCGACCGAGGTTACAATGAAAATGGGCTACTTTATAGCAGTATCCAAGGTGACCTCGAGAAGAATTATAAAATTCTTAGAAATGAATTGTTAGCCAGCAACGCAGTTGTTTCTGTATCTAAAAACATGTCGCCGGTAACTGATTTCTATAGCAATGGCTGGGGGTTTACGTCCGGGACACCAACGGAACAGGACAAACGCATTTCCTATAACCGTTTTAGTACCGATGCCGATGCCGTAAAAAATCTAGGCCTAACACTTATACAGGGGCGGGATATCGATATTTACAAGTTTGCGACAGACAGTACTGCCTTGATTTTAAATGAATCCGCGGTAAAAAGTTTGCACCTCAAAAACCCGGTCAATAGCATTGTGGATGGTGATGGAACAAAATGGACCGTAGTTGGGGTGGTCAAAGATTTCATAATGGGATCGCCATTTGGAGACAATAAACCTATGGTGATATTAGGACCGCAAGCCTGGTTTACAACGATCCATTATCGTTTAAATCCAAACAATGACATCGCAGACAACTTAAAAACGATTGAGTCAATCTTTAAAAAGTTCAACCCAGACTATCCTTTTGAATATAAATTCATTGACAAGACCTACGAAGAAAAATTTAAGGAGACAAAAGCTATAGGTACACTGGCCATGATCTTTGCAGGATTGACGATCTTTATTTCCTGTCTGGGTTTACTGGCATTAATCGCCTATATGGCCGAAACACGTATGAAAGAAATTGCTGTCCGCAAAGTTCTTGGAGCAAGTGTCACCCAAGTAACCTCTTTGCTTTCAATCGATTTTATTAAGCTTGTTGTGGTCGCAATTTTTATCGCCACACCTATCGCTTGGTGGGCCATGGATAAATGGTTACAAGATTACAGTTATCGAATTGAGATACAGTGGTATTATTTTGTCATTGCTGGACTATTGGCTATTCTGATCAGTATGGCCACGATAAGCTATCAAGCAATTAAGGCTGCATTAGGCAACCCTGTTAACAGTTTACGCGATGAGTAGCCCAAAGTTTAACAACATTGTTTCGTATAGTTTTAAACCATAAAGAAAGGAATGAATTCATTCAAACTTACTTTTCGCAGCCTCATTAGCAACCGACAATATACCTGGATCAATATCTTGGGCTTAAGTATTGGTTTTTCCTTGTGCCTTCTCGTATTTGCTCTTGTCATTGAAGAAAATTCGTATGACAAAAGCTGGAGAAATGCGGATCATCTCTTTCGGATTGTGACCATAGATTCAACGGCTGGCCTTGAACGCCAAATGTCCAGAACATTCGTTAATTTAAGTACGGAACTCAAACAAGTATTTCCGGAGATTCAAAATGAGGCTCGGATAGAATCCAGAAAATATTATTTAAAACCGCATGCAAGCTCAGCACAGTCCATAGGCATACAGGTTTTGGAGTCGGAAATAAATATCTTGGATATGTTGAGCATCAAGGTTCTCGAAGGCAATCCCAAACAGCTGGTCCAAGGAAAAACAAACTTGCTCATCGGCGAAGAATTCAAAGAAAAGTACTTTAAGAACGAAAATGTCATCGGCAAAGTCATCCAAAGTGCCGACCCCTATACCGATAAACCATCAGATTATATCATTACGGGTGTTATGGATAATCTTCCTTATAATTCAACGCTTAGAGCTTCCGCCATTGCTTTAGTCCCCAAAATATCGATGGAATTAAGCAAAGATGGCTCAGGCTACTACACCGAACAATTTGTACAACTAAAACCCGGAACACCAAGAATAGATCTTGAACAGAAACTAAATCATTGGTATAAAGGATACCTCAGTCCCAACACAAAACAGGTGACTTCCTTTCGCCTACAGCCTATTCAGGATATATATATGGAGCCATTAGGCAGTGCAGATATCAGCGGCAACCAAAAAACAACAAACATATTTGTGGGTGTTGCCGTTTTGGTCTTTATTATTTCCTGCATCAATTTTATTAATATTTACGCTGTAAGAACAGTTAAAAAATTAAGAGCACTTCATATACATAAAGTATTGGGGGCCAGCCGATCCCAGATGATCAGACGAATGCTGATAGAAACAATCCTACTGTTTTTTATTTCTGCATTATGCAGTTTGGTACTCTTTAGACTTGGATTGTCCCAACTGGAACACTTTATAGGCTATGATCTCGCTTATATTAAATCCATACAGCTCCCGTTGCTATTGGCATTTATCATGACTGCAATTGCCCTTGGCCTGCTAATTGGTTTTTATCCAGCATGGCTGATCTCCGGTATTAAGAGTTCAGATGCCTTAAAAAATAAGCTATCAAAAATTCCCCATGCAGAAGTCTTTATCAAAAAAATGCTTATCACAACACAGTTCAGCATTGCCATTATCGTCATCATTGGCCTTATAACAATCAAGTCCCAACTCAGCTATATGCAAGCAGCTCCCTTGGGAATGGAAGTCAAAAATGTGCTAAACATTGATTATTTCAACAAGGGTACACAAAATACAAATATAAAAGATCGCATTGGTCAACTTACCGGGGTTGAATCGGTCAGCGTCGCTGCCTGGACGCCGACAATCGGGTCAGGCTACCTTGCCAAGACAATCGTTGACAAGGACGATCCAGGGAAAAATATCCAAGTCAGTTTCATCGGTGGCGATGTCGATTTGTCCAAAACTTTGGGAATCCAGTTGGTTAAAGGTCGATTATTGACTCCTGAAGATTACACGCATGTTGAAATGGATCTGGGAGAAGACGAAGGTATCAATAATGCCCTTGTGACCGAAAGTACGGCAAAAAAGCTTGGGATAGACAAACTCGGTATCCTGTATAAAGACCTTCAAATTATCCCCGTCGGAATCATTAAAGATTTCCATAGTGAGTCTTTTCGTAGCAAAATAGTACCAACAGTAATTTTGGCAAAAGATTTTAACGGAAGCGGCAATATGCTGATAAAAGTAGGGAAAGGACAAGAACAACAAATCTTTCGATCGGTATCTCAAATTATACAAAATACCTATCCTGATAAACACGTTTCCTTCCATTGGATAGATGATTTGATTGCAAAACAATATGAAAAAGAGAGCAAGCAAGTGCAATTGTTTATCCTATTCAGTGCATTGACATTGTTGATCTCCGCCTTAGGAATCACAGGATTGATTATGCAAAATCTCGAACAGCGTACTAAAGAGATTGGCATACGCAAAGTCCTAGGTGCAACAGTGCTCGACATATCACGTCTCTTTTCAAAAGATTATCTCATCTTATCCACCTTGGCTATTTTTATTGCCAGTCCAATAGCGGGGTATTTTTCAAAAAAATGGCTTGAAGATTATGCGTACAATGTGGGCGTACAATGGTGGTTCTTTATCCTTGCCGCGCTTGCCATCTTTTTGATCAGCATCATTACTGTCAATTTCCAAACAATACGTGCCGCACTAAACAATCCAGTAGATAGCTTACGAAACGAGTAAATATTCATTTATAGTAATAGAGGGGGCCTCAATATGATCAAGAATAATTTAAAAATAGCATGGAGAAATTTAACCCGCAATTTCTCCACTTCGTTTATCAACATCGTTGGGTTGGCCATGGGAATTGCAACCTGCCTGCTGATCAGCTTATATGTGACCGATGAATTTAGTTTTGATCGTTACAACGAGCATGCAGACCGTATTGTACGTGTTGTTTTCAGAGGAACAGTAAAGGGCGGAACGATCAATGAGGCACATGTGATGCCACCTGTAGCTTCGACTATGAAGTCAGAGCTGCCCGAAGTTGAAGAAACTGCACGACTAAGAATAGGTGGATCGCCTCTATTTGTCGTCAATAATAAAGTATTTCACGAAGAAAAAATGGCTTTCGTGGATGCTTCTTTCTTCAAAATTTTCACGCTCCCTTTTATTAAAGGGAATTTGTCTACAGCTATTTCTTCCCCAAATTCTGCAGTGATTTCAGAATCCACCGCCTTAAAATACTTCGGCACAAGCGATGTTGTCGGTCGAGACCTCATCATCAAAGACAGTCCAAATATCCTCAAAATCACTGGAGTAATCAAAGATGTCCCTCAAAACTCCCATTTTCATTTTGATGTATTTACCTCTTTGGATGCACTGGAAGATTCACGATCAGATTCGTGGATGACTTCCGAATATTATACTTATGCATTGCTTTCGAAGAATGCTTCACGTGAAAAGCTCGAAAAAAACTTAGCCACGCTATTCGACAAACATGTTGCCACACAATTTATGGCAGGTTTTGGCATGAGTTACCAAGAATACAAGAAAACGGGAAATAAGATCGCTCTTTACCTACAGCCGCTCACAGATATCCATCTACATTCGAATTTCAACTACGACCTCAGCGCTCCGGGGGATATACGTTACGTTTATATTTTTAGTGCTATTGCACTCTTTATGCTATTGATTGCCACAATTAATTTTATGAATTTATCTACAGCCAGTGGCTTTAGGCGGTGTAAAGAAGTAGGTGTACGAAAAGTATTGGGTGCCGACAAACAAAACCTGATGCGACAATTTATGCTGGAGGGCGTCCTCCTGACTTATATTTCCTTGGGAATAGCTTTGGGAATTGTTTTACTTGCCCTTCCTCTATTTAATCAGATTTCAGGAAAAGAGATTGAAATCCAAAAACTTGACGCTTTTAAAATTATCCCCTTCCTGCTGACTTTTGGTTTAGTCGTCGGTCTATTTTCCAGCAGCTATCCCGCGTTATATTTATCCTCATTTAATCCGCTCCGTGTATTAAAAGGAAAAATAAGTCGTTCGACTAAAGGCCTTAATTTGCGCAGTGGGCTTGTTGTATTTCAATTCATCATTTCCGTCGGACTTATCTTTGGAACCGTGGTGGTTGTTCAGCAGCTGGATTATATGCGTCATATTAAACTTGGATACAACAAGGATAATGTCCTTATTATACCGAGCTGGCCTTTGGGGAAAAACGAAAAGACATATTATAATTTATTGATGCAAGATAGCAGAATCAAGCATGTCTCTCATTCGTCCTATCTCCCTGCCGGAGAAAGTAACAACAACAATTTTTTCATCTATCCAGATGGCAATACTGACCAATGGGTCAAAACGATTCGTTACGATATAGATGAAGAATATATTCCGGTTATGGGGATGCAGCTTAAAGAAGGACGAAATTTCACAAAAACATTTGGTAATGACAGCCTTTCTGTCATCATCAATGAAACCGCGGCAAAAGATCTAGGTTGGAACGATCATAGCCTTGGCAAAATATTGACCAATAAAGACAACAAAAGCTATCGTGTTATTGGTGTCGTTAAGGATTTCCATTTTCGCTCTTTACATGAGCAGATCTCCCCGCTTGTGATGGTTCTTAGCGATCAAGCCGGGAGTTTGATTCTCAAAACCCAAACAGCCGATATGGAGAAGCTCATTCAAAAATTAGCCTCTCTCTATCGTTCCTTTCCAACAGACATTCCATTCAGCTATTCCTTTCTGGATGACCGATACGCACAGACCTACCAAGCAGAAGTAAAAACGGGTAAATTACTGAGCATCTTTGCGGGACTGACTATTTTTGTGGCCTGCCTTGGTTTATTCGGCTTGGCTATTTTCACCGCCAATCAACGCAGAAAAGAAATAGGGATCCGAAAAGTCGTTGGAGCTACAGTTCCCGACATCACGCGTATGCTTTCCTCGGAGTTCGTCAAACTCGTGCTAATAGCCATTATCATTTCTTCTCCCCTAGCTTGGTGGATGATGCACAAATGGTTAGAGAATTTTGCGTACCGTATTGAGATGCAATGGTGGATGTTTGTACTAGCAGGAGCACTAGCCGTTTTTATTGCTTTAATTACTGTAAGCTCACAAGCGATACGAGCGGCCCTAACAAAGCCTGTTGACAGTCTACGTGATGAATAAAAAACGTTTATAATTATCGATACAATAACCTCAAACAATGATTCAGCTATATTTTAAATCAGCTTTAAGACAATTATTTAAACATGGCTACTATACGATGCTGACGATTTGCGGGCTAGGGTTAGCCATGGCCTGTAGTTTGTTTATCTACATCTACAATAGTTTCCAATTGAGCTTTGATCAGTTTCACGTCGATAAAGATCGAACCTTTTTAGTCGTACAAGATTTAAAATTGGACAAGATAGAACACAGCAAAGGGGGCGCTTATGCCATGTATGACGCCATATCTCGTGAAATTCCTCAAGTAGAAAAAACAGCATTATATATCGATAATAAAAATCTTACGCTACGTATAGAGGATCAATTATATCAGACAGCAGGCAAAGCGTCATTTACTTCCTCCAGCTATTTCAACATATTAAATTTCCCTTGGATACAAGGCAAACCGGAGGAACTGGATCAACCCAATACGGTAGCCTTGACTAAAAGTATTTCAAAAATTTATTTTAAAGATGAAAACCCTATTGGAAAAATAATTTTAGTAGATGGCAAATTCCCCATAAAAGTCATCGGTATCATCGATGACAGCAAGAAAAATTCCGATTTTCGTTCGGATATCTATATATCGTTAAATTCACTGACAAATTTATGGCAGATTCCCAAAGATGATGGATTCTTTCTCAATTGGGGCTATACTAATTCAAGTAACAACATCATACTAAGACTAAAACATACATCCGATCAGGCTGCTGTGGAGAAAAGTATACAAAAGCTAATCACGAAATATTGGGACAAGGATGTACTTCAATACTTTCATTATAAGCTACTGCCACTACCCCATTTTCATTTTGACGCGGATTATGGCAAAGGGACCCAACGAACCTTATTGAACATCTTAGTTGTTATCGCCGTGGGCATTGGTGTTATGGCATTTATCAACTATAGTAATATCGTATTTGCCCAACAAATGAACCGGAGCGTAGAAATGGGGGTCAGAAAAATACTAGGGAGTTCCAAGCAGCAACTGTATTACCAGTTTCTGATCGAAACCTTGCTGTTGACAGCGTGCTCAGTCTTATTTGCGTTAGTACTATTGGGTCTTTCCATCTCCTGGGCCAATCAATACCTATTTGAAGATGAGCCCGTGCAAATTATCAACCTGTATTCATTTTTGGGTACAATTGGAATACTTTGGGCCGCTACCGCACTAGTCACCTCTGTTTACCCGCTGATCTTTGTAAATCGAATGAAAATCCAGCAAGCCTTAAAAAAGTTGACCATAGGCCCATGGAGCTTAACCAGAAAATCTTTTATTGTCGTACAGAATGTAATCGCCATGATTCTTCTGATTGCCACGTTCGTTATTGTCTTACAGGTAAACCATCTCAAGCAGACCGATATTGGCTTTAATCGTGAACAAGTGGTTCTCTTTCCCATGACGAATAACATGCTGAAATCAAAAGAGAAAATTGTACATTTCCTTCGTGATCGAACGGAAGTGCAATCATTTACTTTCTGCGACAATCCGCCATCACACGAAAAAGTATGGGGTGGAACTTTTCAATTTGATAACAGATCAGAATGGGAAAAATGGCCTGCTAAGTATGCAATCGGCGATTCAACCTATATCAGGACCTTTCATATCAAATTATTGGCCGGACGGAATTTTGATGACAATCCACAAAATCCAGAGTTTTTAGTCAATCGGCAGATGGCTACTACATTGGGATTTAAAAACCCCAATGATATCCTTGGTCGAAATTTGAATGCTGGCGGGCTCAATGAAGAGCACATCGGAAAAATTGTAGGTGTGGTTGCAGATTTTAGCACCAATTCGCTCAACGAGCCTATATCCCCTACCGTAATTGGCTACAATGAAAGCCGATTAAAGAACCTGGCCGTTAAGTTTAAGGGACATAAGCAAGATATATTATTGAAAACGCTAGCGCTACAATGGAAAAACTGGTATCCTGATGAAGTTTTCCAATATAAGTTTTACGATCAGCAAATTGCTAACCTTTATAAAAAAGAAGCGTTGGTTGAAAAACTTATCTGGATTGCGGCTATTGTATCGCTATGTATCAGCTCACTTGGTTTTTTAGGTTTGCTGTCCATCAATATCCTCAAACGCACAAAAGAAATTGGCATACGAAAAGTACTTGGCGCTTCCGTTTCAGGTATTGTCATTTTGCTATCTCAGGACTTTTTCAAGTGGATGGCTATTGCCTTCACCATTGCCACTCCTGTAGCATATTATCTCATGGAGCAGTGGTTAACTAATTTCCCATTCCGAATAGAAATTAGCTGGTGGATCTTTTTCCTTGCTTTCTGCACTGGATTAATCTTGACGTTATTGGTCATTGCACTGCAATCCGTCAAGGCTGCAATAGCAAATCCGGTCCATAGTTTACGGAACGAATGATTGACTGCTTCGGCATGGAAGAGGATCTCCAGCTACAGGCATCCGCCGAGCTGGAGATTGAATGCTGTACAATATTGAACGGCAAACTGTCCGATATCGAACAGCATTCAGCAGCACATCAGCAATAAAAAACTAACTATCAACAACATACACACTTGGCCAAACATTTGTATTTTTAGTTTTCTATGTCGAGGCCCCATTATACAAACAGCTTCATGAACGGAATAAATTCTTATTACAAAGACAATGAACTTTACAAACTTTAAGATTGCTTGGCGAAATATTCGAAAGAAAAAAGTGCAGAACCTGATCAATCTAATTGGATTGACCTGCGGTATTACTTTTCTACTACTTGTAGGCGCCTATGTATGGGATGTACACCAAGTGAATAGCAATATCAAAAATATTGATCGGCAATTTTTGTTGCAAAGCAAGTATAAGAAAGAAGGATTTGGTATTAACTTAACCACGTTAGGGGCGCTCCCCAAAGCCTTATATGAGGAGTATCCTAATCTCGTCTCTAATTATTATCGGATTGATGGATTGACAGGTATCGTAGCAAACGGAGCAACAATCCATGAAGAAGGGATGTCTCTCGGAGATCCTAGTCTATTGACGATGTTCGGATTCCATATTCTAGCGGGTAACGCCAATACTGCCCTGAATAATCCTTTCTCAGTTGTCATCAGTGACAAAGCAGCCATAAAATATTTCGGCCATGCGGATGTACTTGGAAAATCGCTACAAATAAAAAATTTCAAGGGTGAAAAACACGATTTTGAAATTACAGCAATCATCAAATCCGATGTCCAAAATGCCATTATGGATCTCACAAAGAATATGCATGCAGACATATTTTTACCGATCATCAACGAGCAATTCTTTGGCCGATCTATAGACAATTGGAATAATCCATATATTGCCGGCTATATTGAATTGAAGCCAGGTGTCAGCTCGGAACAAGTAGATGCTGCCATAGAGACGCTGGTAGGCAAAAATACAGATAAGGAATTTTCCAGCCAATATAGCCCTAGTTTAAAACCATTGAAAACCTATTATTTGGACGACAACCAGGGGGCTGTTCGCAAAATGATACAGACATTGATCTTGACGGCTATTTTTATCTTGACCATGGCCATTATAAATTTTATTAATTTTAGTATCGCTCAGCATATTACGCGATTAAAGGAAATGGGTGTTCGCAAGATGATGGGATCGTCTCGGGTGCAGCTTATTAGACAACTGATGACCGAATATATCCTGATCGTGGCCATAGCAACATTAATCAGTCTGCCAATCTATATCGTGACAAGCCCAATCTTCGAACATATCTTGATGCGCAAGCTCCCTACGTTAATAGAATTGCCGATTTATTTTTTTGGTCTACTGGGTATAATGACATTATTAATTGGTTTACTGGCGGGTCTATATCCAGCAATCAAGCTTTCCAATATAGCGGTACTTCCGGCAGTCAAAAATCAGTTTTCGACCTTGGGCGGCAAACAGCTGGTACGAAAAATTCTTTTGTTTTTTCAATTTGGGGTAGCCTTGCTGCTGCTGGCCTGCACACTAATTATTTCCAAACAGGTGGACCTATTTCTCCATAGCAATCTAGGTTACAACAAGGACTACTTATTAACCGTTCAAGTACCTAGAGATTGGTCCGAAAATGGTGTTCGCAAAATGGAGACTTTACAACATGAACTCAGCCAGCAACCAGAAGTAAAATCTGTAAGCTTATCTTATGAAACACCTGGATTACTGGGATTCAATATGCAATCTGCATTTGGTACGGTTGAAAACAAAGAAATCCAGGTACAACGGATTACAAGTGATAGTCACTTTTTGGGAACCTATGAGATACCGCTAATTGCGGGAACTTTTCTTCCTAAAAACTATGCTACTCATGCGGATAATAGACCAGTCGTCATCAACAGAAAGGCTATGGATGATTTTGGCTTTAAAAATGCCGAGCAGGCGATTGGTCAGCAAATAGCAGTCAATGATCCTAGTTACAAAATGACTATTGTGGGCGTTGCTGAAAATTTTGTAGCCAACACACTTCATCAGGCATCCCCGCCTATTATCTGGATAGATGTACATGAGAGCCTTCAATACCGATACCTCAGTATTCGCTTACAAAAAGGCTCTCTTTCCAATGCAGTACAACAACTGGAAAAAAAGTGGAAAACGTTGCTACCTGATGCACCGTTCGAGTATAAGTTTATGGATGAACGTATCAAAAGTTTATATGAAACTGAGTTGCAGCTGCATCGCGCTTCCCAGATTGCTACGGTTGTTTCGCTACTGATCGTGGCATTGGGACTTACCGGATTAATATCGCTTTCCATCCATCTGCGCAATAAAGAAGTTGGCATTCGTAAAGTACTTGGGGCTTCATTAGCACATTTGATGTTACTCTTTTCAAAAGAGTACTACGGAATCTTCCTATTTGCTGCATTTACGACAGTTCCACTGAGCTATCTAATGATGCAATACTGGCTACAAAATTACATTATCCGAGTAGAAATCAATGCATTTACCTACTTGTTACCATTGGGGACGTTGATTGGTTTGCTGAGTTTATTGGTTGGTATTATTGTATTTCGATCAACTCGGTTTAATCCAGTTGAAAAATTAAGAGATGAATAATCTAAGAAACCAATCCACATAAACAGTATGATAAAGAATCACCTTAAAACCGCTTGGCGAACATTGATGCACAATCGGATCTATTCGCTATCAAATCTCATCGGCTTAACCATCGCGTTACTGGTATTTATGTTAATTAGTTCACTTGTCATTGATGAGCTTTCCTACGACAGACAATGGGGCAACTCCAATGAGCTTTACCGAATGAGGGTGGTACCCAAAGAAACACAGGAAGGTGTCAAAACCAATATTTCAGGAGCTCCTGAAGGTCTCTCAAAGGTCTTGAAAACTAATTTTCCTGAAATTTTAGGTTATACCACGATCAACAGTAGTTCACAGAAATTAACAATCAACGGGCTGTCAAAACAACTAGCTGAAATCAGTACCTTAGAAATTGACAGTGGTTTTTTCAATCTTTTTGATACAAAAATAATTGCAGGCAATCCAAAACAAATTATTGCAGGTGCAAAAAACATTACATTGACAGCCTCTGCTGTACAAAAATACTTCAGCGGAAAAGATGTACTCGGCAGCACATTCTACAATAAACCGCAAGAAGGGGAACCAGAGGCTTATTATGTCAATGCTATTATTGAGGATATTCCTCACAATTCATCCTTTCAGGCAGAAGCGCTCGTGCTGATGCCTAAGATAATTGAATTTAATCCGGCAGAGGCCGGCTCATTGCAAACACAAATTCTATTGCTCAAAAGCACAACTGATATTAACCACTTTTCTACCAAAATAAACAAATGGTACAAAGGACAAAAACTGAATGACTGGGCGAAAAGTTTTAATCTTTTTATTGAACCCATCAAAGATATACACCTACAAAGTATTACAGGATGGGAGAATCCCATGCAAGATATTTACCTACTGGTGGGAATAGCGACACTTATTCTTATATTGGTCAGTATTAATTACATTAACCTAAGCTTTGCGCATGCCTTAAAACGCACACAACAGATAGGTATCCGTAAGGTATTGGGAGCAAGCCGAAAAAATCTAATCTTACAAATGGGCATAGAAAGTACAATACTCTTTGCCAGCTCTTTTCTGATCGCATTGTTCGGTTATATTCTTGTCAGTCCTGCATTTGAAAACTATTTAGAGCATCCATTGACAATGAGCTACCAGCATTCTTTATTCATGTTTGCTGGACTACTAACCACCTGGATAATTCTAGGCTGGCTGTGCAGTTTACCGACTGCGTTGTCTCTATCGAAAACACAGCCAACGCTTGAACTTCGGAAGCAACTTTCTTTCTTCAGACTTCCCTTAAATATGGCATTTACCAAAATACTGGTTGTCTTCCAATTTGCTATCTCCATCGTCGTAGCGATCTGCATGATGTCAATGCGGGCACAACTGCATTATTTGTATAGCAAAGATCTTGGCTACGAACCCAAAAATCTTTTAGCCATCAACTATACCTCTTGGGAAGGAAAGGATCAGGCTTTCAAACAGGAGCTATTAAAAAATTCATACATCGCATCGGTTAGCCTCACAAGCTGGACTCCCTTTAGCGGGAGTGCAGATTTTAAAATAGTAAAAGACCCTCACGACCCGAACAAAGAACTGCCTATTGTATTTGTTTATGCAGATTATGATTACATCAAAACAATGGGTATAAAACTCATTGACGGACGTCCTTTGAGTGCGGACTATGCACTGGACAGATCATTTACGGATTCGGTACACAATGGGCAACCAGTATTTACAAACATGCTCGTTTCCGAAAGAACAGCCCAACGGCTCCCTTTTAAACTCAATAAAAGTTTAGAGCTCCTAAAAAATACACCAGTGGGTATATTTAAAGAATTTAACGGAGCAAGTTTAAAGTTTCCGATCGGTCCCTTTGCAATTAAGGCAGAAACTGAATGGGAAGGTGGCTGTATGCTCATTCGAGTAGAGGAAGGCAAGAAAAAGGAAGCTTTAGCACTGGTAAACAAGACATGGAACAAATTTTTTCCAAACCGGATAGCGCAGATCAACTGGCAGGAAGATCAAGTACAGAATCAATATAACAAAGAAAAAAAACAATACCAGCAATTAGCACTTTTTACCGGTTCCAGTATGCTGATTGCCATCTTAGGGATCGTAGCTATTGCTATTTATACGCTAGAACGAAGAGTAAAAGAAATTGGTATCCGTAAAGTACTTGGGGCTTCCGTAAATACGATCACATATATGATTTCCAAATCCTTTATCTTACTCCTCCTAATAGCGATTCTAATAGCTTTCCCTATAGCATGGTGGTTTATGCATAAATGGCTAGAAAATTTCTTCTATCATATAGATGTACCGATCGTTCTATTTATTTTCACAGGGTTGTGTATTGGTTTGACAACTTTAGCGATTATCGCCACCCGCATATTCCAGACAGCCCGTATTAACCCTGTCAATAGTTTACGGGATGAATAAGAAAAAATAAGCCGTAGGTTATCTAAGCTAAAAAGTGTATTTATTATTAACCTATTGGGAATGGAAGTTTATAATTGGTGTACCTACGGCTTAGGATCTTTGAAGCAATTTTTAGCTGTTCGTGTTGGACAGCTAAAAATTGCTTATTTCTTTTCTGTCGAATCCGTGGGAGCAGCTAAAATATAACAGAATCCGTATTTAGATACTTTCCGAATAATTTTGCGTTCATCAGACCGATTAAGGAAATTATCTAGCACCTTAATCAGGTTTTTAGGATGTATATACCTTTCTAGTTTAGCACAGCATAAGTTGTGTATTTCATCAGGTCTCTTTTCCACATTAAAATATCCGATATCAATATTCTCATCCAAGAGAGTACTTATCTTTTTTACTTCTTCTATTGTCGAAATTTCATACGGGTCGAGATCATGTCGAATATCGATTAGCTTAAATTCGATTACTTTTTGATCTTGCTCTACATCAACTTTATACAGTTCATAAATAACGCGGTCACCCAATTTAGTTACATGCAATTCATATGTATACTTCTGTGACGACAAATCAATTCCGTAAGGCATCAATTCATTCATACTCTTTATTTCTAGTACAAGCTGCATGACAACCAAATCATGAACAAAAGTTCTTTTCCTTTTGAATGTCTCAACTTTATTTATAAAATCGAATGACTTTCCCATTAAAAAAGAAACTTCTTCGGGTGACAGGTGCCGCGAAATACGTTGTAGCAGCATACGATAATATATTTGCATGTCTAACTCTCCGCATCTCCTCCTATATACTTTTGTTTTTTGAAATTTCGCTGTTTTCATCATTGACATATTTAAATGATATAGATTTTCAATACAAAAGAATAGAAAATATTCTACAAATAAAAACATTTGTATAAATAAAAATAACATTTTGTATATTTATCTATACAAAACAAGAGCATACTAAATCATAACTATGACAAAGCTAGGTGAATTTTTAGAGAAGAAATCCGTTAATAAATCGCGAATTGCGCGCAAAACAGGTTTAAGTAAGGCAAGAATTAATGAGTTAACGATGACCGAAACGGCTAAATTGCGTTTGGATGAAATGTACCTGATCGCATTGGCTATTGATACAGATCCAGCTAAAATGATGTTCGAACTATGTGATCATCTCCAGCTGAAAGAGATTGAAGAGTAAGTAATTCTCTATTTACCGTCAGCGCCTAGAACGTCTGTGCGATACTGAACGCCCAACTGTTCGATATCGTACAGACGAGCTTTTCAAATTTAAAACAACAAACTAGTTATCAACACATTAACAAAGTGGCAATGCAATTGATTTCAGCTTAAAAGTCTGTTTTGATTATAACTACCAGTCATTCAGACCTTAAAAATTTCTGCTATGATAGGAAATAATCTCAAAATAGCTTGGCGGAACATGGCGAAAAACAAGCTATATTCATTCATCAAGATTGGTGGCTTTGCCTTTAGTATTGCGATCTGTATTCTTATTGTTTTATATCTAAAACATGAGACGAGCTATAATAAGTTTTATCCGGCTATGGATAGAATTTACCGCTTGGTTGTTCAGTTACCCATAGAGAATAAAACCGAGCGCTGGGTTTCACTTTCTGCACCGGTAGCGCCAACCCTAAAAGCAGAAATACCCTCCATTGAGCAAACGGGGCGCATCCTACCTAATCCGTTATTCGGTGCGGGCAGCAACCAATTGTCATTAAATAACAGCCCGGATAGCCATTACGATGACGGATTTGTCTATGTCGACCAGTCCATTCTCGACATGTTTCCTATGCCAATGGTTTCGGGCCAGCTGTCCCATGCACTCGATAAGCCCAACACATTGGTTATTACCAGAAGCAAGGCCGAAAAATACTTTAAAAATGATCCAATTGGACAAACGATTTATCTCAACAACAATAAATCGAAGGCCTATACCATCACTGGGGTCATTGAAGATGTGCCCAACAATTCGACCCTTGCCGGTTATAGTTTTTTTATGTCGCTCGCTGGAGAACCTTTTTATCAAGGCGAACAGACTGCTTGGCTCAATAACAATTATACTGTTTATGTCAAATTAAAACCCAACGTAAATGTTGCACTGGCAGAAAAAGAAATTTCAAAGAATTACTTAGAGATACATTATCTCCCTGAATATCTAAAATCAGGACGGAAACTTAATCCGCTTTTCAAGCAGGCAAAAATAACTTTACAGAATGCACTCGACATGCATTTAAAATCTGTGGATATAAGCGACGATAAAGTTAGTACATTGAACAGAGGCGATATTCGCATGGTTTGGACCTTCGCAACAATAGCTTTATTTATTTTGTTCATTGCCTGTATTAACTTCATCAACTTATCGACAGCAAATGCAGCAACGAGAGCAAAAGAAATTGGTATCCGTAAGACTATTGGCTCCTCCAGGAAGCTGCTTGTTGGACAATTCCTTGTTGAAGCAATTTGTTATAGTGTATTGTCACTGATTATTGGGCTCTTTCTAAGCTGGCTACTACTACCCGTATTCAACCAGCTAGCCAACAAATCCTTGACCATTCCTTGGATAGCAGCGTACTTCTTTCCTTCTCTTTTGGTGGCCATATTGGTGATCGGTGGTCTTGCCGGAATCTACCCAGCATTGTACCTATCCAAATTTAAACCAATTACCGCACTGAAAAACAATGTCATTGGCGCTAAATCTTCGCTGTTTAGGAATAGTTTGGTTGTCTTTCAATTCGCGACCTCAATTATCCTTATCGTTGGAGCATTGGTAACCAATAAACAGATAAACTACATATTGGACAAAGATCTGGGATTTGACAAGGAACAAGTCGTTGTGCTTCGCGGTATTGGAACATTATCGAAACAGCTTCCAAGTTTAAAAAATGAACTAAAGAGCCTCCCCAATGTTGCCTCAGTTTCCATGGGTGATTTTCTTCCAGTACCCATCGATGGAGCCAAACGAAATGGTAATCCGTTCTGGGTCGATGGCAGAAAAGATCTTGATATGGCTACACAGGGCCAATTTTGGGAAATCGATCAGGATTACCTGAGCACATTCGGTCTTCATTTAAATAAAGGACGAAATTTTGATCCCACCAGAGCCACCGATAGCAGTTCGGCTATTATCAATCAGAAATTGGCCGACGAACTTCACTTAAAGAATCCCATTGGTGCAAAAATCACCAATGGCAATACATGGACCGTCATTGGCGTAGTAGATGATTTTATTTTTGAGTCGCTAAAGGATAAGGGGTATGCAGGACTTTGTATGACATTACAAGGCAATCCTTCCCTCCTCTCTATTAAGGTAAAACCGCAACATCTCAAAGAGACGCTCGCTGATATCACAGGAGTATGGGACAAATTTGCCCCAAATCAACAAATTAACTACAGCTTCTTGGACGAAGGTTTTGAGGCTCTTTATCAAGACGTGGAACGGACCAAGAATATATTCACTTGTTTCGCTCTTGTTGCCATTTTTGTTGCTGCGCTCGGGCTTTTCGGTCTCGCAACTTATGTGACACAGCAACGGACCAAAGAAATTGGCGTACGTAAGGTCCTTGGAGCCAATGCGATTAGATTACTCCGATTATTGTCTGGAGATTTTATAAAATTGGTGTTTGTAGCCTTGGTCATTGCTACACCAGTTGCGTGGTGGGCAATGAACCAATGGCTTACAGATTTTAACTATCGGATCGAAATAAATTGGCTCTACTTCATTCTTGCAGGAATGAGTGCCATTTTAATTGCTTTAGGCACAATCAGCTATCAGACTTGGAAAGCCATTCGCGCCAATCCTGTGGATAGCCTGCGCGATGAATAAATACAAAACCGTAAAAGACTTTTATTATGATAGTAAATAATTTAAAGATCGCTTGGCGAAATATGGTCAACAACAAACTGTACTCGATCATCAAGATCGGCGGATTCGCTTTTAGCATTGCGATTTGCATTCTTATTATGCTGTACATCCGACATGAAACCAGTTATGATAAAATGTATCCCAACATGAACCGTGTTTTCCGTCTTATCGTTTCAGCACCCGATGGTGATAAAGTGAGGCAAACCTTTGCCTTTCCTGCCCCAGCAGCTAAAACCTTGCAAGAGGAAATCCCAAGTGTTGAATTAGCCGGTCGCGTTTTACCCAATACCTTATTTGGTGCCGGAAGCAATCTGTTTACTGTAAATGGCCGTGCGGAGAACTACCTTGATAAAGGTTTTGTATATGTTGATCAGTCCATTTTGGAAATATTTCCGCTTCCGGTCGTACAAGGACAGTTATCACATGCGCTGGACAAACCCAATGCGATAGTCATTACCAAAAGTAGGGCTCAGAAATATTTCAAAGGAAATGCCGTAGGACAAACGATCTATCTGAACAATAATAAAAATGTCTTATACAACATAACGGCTGTGATCGATGATGTCCCGAGCAATTCCAGTCTCTATGGCTATGATTATTTTATTTCCCTTGCAGGCGAACCTTTTTACCCGGGTGAGCAAAACAATTGGGGCGCGACGAATTACATTACCTATGTAAAACTGAAGGAGAATGCAGATATTGCCAATGCACAGCGCAGCATTTCAAAAAACTATATTCAGGACCATTATATTTTGCTCAACAAAAAAAATGGAATGAAAATATCGCCCGAAATGATGCAATCAACCGTATTGCTTCAAAACGCCCTTGATATGCACCTGCACTCGAAGAATATTTCGGAATATGGAATGGCAACACAATGTCAAGGCGACATTAAGATGGTCTGGGTATTTGCGGGAATTGCATTTTTTATATTATTGATTGCCTGTATTAACTTCATCAACTTATCAACGGCGAATGCAGCAACGCGAGCCAAAGAAATCGGAATTCGAAAAACCATTGGATCAAATCGACGGACACTGATTTTCCAATTTATGACCGAAGCGATATGTTACAGTCTTATTTCACTCCTTATAGGGTTATTATTAGCCTTCCTGTTATTACCTGTATTTAACAATCTAGCCAACAAAGCGCTGTTTATACCGTGGACAGTGTGGTACTTTGTGCCTTCGCTGATCTTGAGCATGTTGTTCATCGGCATTCTGGCCGGTTTATACCCAGCGCTCTATTTATCAGGTTTTCAACCTATCAACGCATTAAAAAGCAAATCGGTCACCAATCCTAAATCTTCGTTGTTACGCAATGGACTGGTTATTTTCCAGTTTGCAACATCTATTATATTGATGATCAGTGCACTTATTGCGAATCAGCAAATCAGTTTTATGCTCAATAAAGACATTGGCTTCGATAAGGATCAGGTAATCGTACTCCGCGGTATAACGGGTATTGCCTCCCAGGCAAAAGAATTAAAAAATGAATTGAAAGCCATTCCAACAGTAAGTGATGTCTCCATCGGCGACTACTTACCGGTCCAATTGGATGGTGCAAAAAGAAATGGGAATCTTTTTTGGGCCAAAGGAAAAGAAGATCTTGAATTGGGAGAAGGCGGGCAATTCTGGAATATCGACGAAAGCTACCTCACTACATTTGGACTAAAACTTATAGCCGGCCGAAACTTTGATCCACATATCGCATCGGATAGTTCTGGTGCTATTGTTAACAAAAGAATGCTTGCTGATCTAGGCATCAAAGGAAATCCAATTGGCGTACAAATTACCAATGGCATGACCTGGACCATTATCGGCGTCGTCGACGATTTTATCTTTGAATCGATGAAAGATGAGGGCTACTATCCCGTTTGTATGACTCTCGCCAACAGCCCCTCCATGCTTTCCATCAAGACTAAATCTACAGAAATGTCCAAAACATTGGCCGACATTAATACCGTTTGGAACAAGTTTTCACCAAATCAAAAAATCGATTACAATTTTCTCGATGCCGGCTTCGCAGATCTATATCAAGATGTCCAACGGACAAAAAATATCTTCAGTTGCTTTGCTTTTGTAGCCATTTTTGTTGCCGCTCTGGGACTTTTCGGACTGGCAACCTACGTGACCCAGCAACGAACCAAGGAAATCGGTGTCCGCAAGGTTCTCGGCGCAAGTTCCATCCGATTACTCAAATTACTCTCCGGAGATTTTATAAAATTGGTGTTTGTAGCTTTGATCATTGCTACACCTGTTGCGTGGTGGGCAATGAATCAATGGTTGAGAGATTTCAACTATCGAATAGAAATCAATTGGTTCTACTTTATTCTAGCGGGTCTTAGTGCAATCCTGGTTGCATTTGGAACCATTAGTTATCAAACCTGGAAAGTCGTCCGTGCCAATCCAGTCGAAAGTTTAAGGGATGAATAAAGTCAGAAAATCTTAAAATTTGGTGTTTGTTGCCTTGGTAATTGCCTTTCTTGTTGCGTTGTGGGCAATGAACCAAGGGCTTAGGAGATGGATGTTCGATTCTGGACGTAAACTGTTCGAAATCGGACATCCGAAAACAAAAAAAACAACATAAAACACTTATAACAAAACAATTACAACAATGGCAAGGGGATTGTAATTTTAATTGAGTGAATTGGTTCGCATTAGTTTAAACATAATATCCTCCAAAAAATGGCAAAAAATGATTTCAAACTAGCTTGGCGCAAACTTTTAAAAAATAAAGGTTTTACTTTCTTAAATATTGTTGGTCTGACCCTGGGTTTTACGGGTTTTATCCTTTCCTATCAATATATTAATCGCGAAACGAGTTACGATAAATGGAACCCACATTTTAAGGATATCTACCAAATTGGCCTTGAATCGGAAGGTGCATTTACGGACGAAACTTCACCTTCACTGGCTCCATTGCTAAAACAGAGTTTACCTGATATTGTATATGCAGGAAGAAAAATAGTCTATAACTACGGTAGTTACCCCCTTTTTGGTGAAAAAACAGTCCTTATCAAAAACGCGGCATTAATTGATTCTTCTGCTGCGCAAATTTTTCAGGTAAAAAATGCGACTGGACCGCTCTATAAAAACAAAGACCAAAAGGAAGCGACCTTGGTCAAAAGTCCTATTGCCGAACAACTGTTTAAAAAAGAAGATCTAAATTTTGACAGTCCCCATTCGGTTCCAACTCAAAGCCTTGCTCTAGGTATGCAGGAGACGATTTATGGTACGATCAAAAAACAGAGTCTGTCCATCATTGATTACGATCTCCTTTTTATCCGCGAACCGCAGGATCTCTTCGCCGATAATAATCCTTTTTTGTATCAAACTTATATTCAGGTTCGTCCCGGTACGGATATCCCAAAGTTGACTAATCGCATCAATGCGCTTTACCAGAAAGAAATTGCACCAAAAGATAAAATACGTTCTTCTAGTTATGCCAAGGGAAAAATCTATTTGGATCCATTAGCCAATCTTCATCTAAGGCCAAAAACAGGTACTGACACAGCTTATATCATTACGTGGATTATTGGTATTCTCTCCGTTTTGATCCTCTTACTTGCCGCTGCCAATTTTGCCAATTTGATTATGGCACAGGCGGATCAACGCATTAAGGAACTCGCGCTTAAAAAAATATTAGGCAGCTCACGCTGGGCTATCGTCAGACAATTGGTACTGGAAGTATTTATCCTGACTTTCAGTGCTGCAATCTTAAGTTTCGTCACTTTGGCTCTCACAGGAAATATTCTACAAAAATGGTTCAACGATGATCTTAAGGGGTATATTTTGAGCTCGGAGACAATCGCCCAACTTGCTATTGCCGTACTATTGACAACAATTCTATCGGCAATATACCCAGCTATCGTACTCTCTGGCTTCAAATCCGTTAATCTCCTTAAAGGCGGACTAACATCAGTACTCAAAAAAGGAACTTTCCGCAATGCCTTATTAACCTTTCAAATCAGCATGGCGATTTTGTTTATCTCGGGTATGTTAATCATCCGGGGCCAACTTCAGTACATGCAGCAGGCAGATAAAGGGTTTGAGCCAGCGCAGGTTATCAATTTCAAGGGAGTAGGTATGTATTACAATAAAAACAACTACGAACAATTAAAGAGGCGATTAGAAAATGATCCGAGTATTGCATCTACCGCATCGGCGACCAATATTCCGGGAGAAGGTGAGCAGCCTCCCAAAATGGATTTTTCCTATGCCCAAAAAAACATTTCATTTGCACATGTCGGCATTGATCCTGGATACTTCAAGACGTTAAACATCTCCAGTACACAGGGGAATACCAATATTTCATTGGACCAATTGCTTCGCGATTCCTTAGCCCATTATGCTATTATAAACGAATCTGCAGCCAAAAATTTAGGACTTTCAAACCCTATGGGTGCAAAAATTAAGGGCTGTGATGTAGACTTTGAAATTGTCGGTTTAGTCAAAGACAGTAAAGCTTATGGCTTTGAGAATGTAGTTCAACCGACCATCTATTCATTTAAAAATGAATGTGGCACTATGCGTTTTCAGACGACACTTATGGTCAAAACAAAACAAGGCATGGTCGATCAGGCAATTCAAACAGTCAAAGCAGAGTGGGCGAAAAACCCAACCGCAAAAGACCTCCCCCTTGATTATTCCTTTATGGATGAGCAATATGCTTTACAGCACAAAAAACAGCAAGAATTGCAGACGGCTTTTAATAGTTTCACTAGCCTCTCCGTGATCATCGCGGCCTTAGGGCTGTTCAGTATGGCGGCATATCAGGCGGCATTACGAAAAAAGGAAATGAGCATCAGAAAAGTACTGGGAGCATCGGTACAATTGCTCTTTGTTCAATTGAACAAACCATTTTTCAAACTCTTTTTGATCGGTATTGGCATAGCCCTTCCACTAGCCTATATGCTCATGAATAAATGGCTTTCTAATTTCGCCTATCACATTCAGCTTTCCTGGTGGTCGTTTTTGATTCCAATATTTTGCATATTTATCCTCATATTGGTTTCCATCAGTTTCCAATCTCTCAAAGTCGCAAAAACCAATCCAATAGATAGTCTGCGCGATGAATAAAAGATAATATGAGCAGTGATGGCCTTAACCCAGAGTCGAACAATAATTATGGTTACCGGTAAAAATATAAATACGAATATCTAAGATCTCAATACTAAAAAATGATACAATTAAAAAATTTATTCAAGTGGTATAATGTAGGTGGTACACGCTCATTCGTCCTTAAAGATGTAAGTCTCGATATCGCTGAAGGTGATTTTATCTCCATCATGGGACCTTCAGGGTCCGGAAAATCGACTTTATTAAATATTATCGGTATGCTCGACGAGCCTGATGAAGGTGAATATATCTTTATGGGCGAGAATGTGTTGGAAATGAAAGCGAAAAAAAGAACGCAACTATACCAATCCCACATCGGCTATGTATTTCAAGCTTACCATCTCCTGGATGAATTGACTGTATATGAAAATATTGAAACACCTTTGATCTATAAGGACATTTCGAGCAAAGAAAGAAAAGCTATTGTTGCCGATATGCTCGATCGCTTTGGTATTGTTGGTAAGAAGGATCTCTTCCCAGCCCAACTATCCGGTGGCCAACAACAGATTGTAGGTATAGCGCGTGCATTAGCGGGATCGCCCAAGTTATTGTTAGCCGATGAGCCTACGGGTAATTTAAATTCCAAACAAGGCGAAGAAATCATGGATCTATTCAAACAGCTCAACGATGATGGTGTTACGATCATACAAGTAACCCATTCTGAAAAGAATGCCGAATACGGTAAAAGAGTTGTCAATATGCTGGATGGTCAGCTCAAATAATTGTATGCCAATTTAACCTGGATAATCCCTACGCAGTACATCAATTACGGTAGGGATTTTTTTAGCTCATATTTCGAATCAATTCTTTAACTTCGTTATGATGAATGAGAGAGAGTTGAAATCGCTAATATCCCTGTTGGACGACACCGACCAACAGATTATTCAGGAAGTGGAACACCAGTTAAAAAGCCAAGGTCCTGAGATTGTACCCTATTTGGAAAAATTTTGGGAATCAAGCTTCGATCCCAGAATACAGGGACGTTTAGAGAATATCATTCATGAAATTCAATTTGATCAGACCAAAAACGAGTTACAGATCTGGAACCTGAGTAACTCATTCAATCTACTGGAAGGATTAATTATCCTCAATAATTATCAATATCCTTCTTATGAAGACCACAAGATTATTTTGGCGATAGAAGATCTCAAAACTGAGGTATGGCGCGGTTTGCATTACGACATGAGCCCACTGGAAAAAGTGAACCTAATGAATCATGTTCTTTTTGGCTCTTTCGGCCTAACAGGAAATACAAAGGACTATCATCACCCACAGAATTCCTATATTGGTCAAGTACTCGATACCAAACAGGGGAATCCCTTAACCCTATCCTGCATTTATAGTATCATTGCACAAAAATTGGACATTCCAATCTACGGTATCAATTTACCAAAGCATTTTGTATTGGCGTATATGGATTCGGATGAAGAAGGGAATGAAAATGTGCTGTTTTACATCAATGCCTTTAATCGTGGTCAGGTTATGCAAAAAAGCGATGTAAATTCATTTTTGAAGCAACTGAACCTCAATCCAGATAGAGAATTTACCTATCCTTGCGACAATGTGACTATCATTAAACGAGCTTTGCGAAACCTAATGTCTGCCTACGAGGAACATGAAAGTTCAAACAAGCAACAGGAAATCAAAGAGCTTTTCCAGTTGCTTGCTTAAACTGCATGTTAGAAAACATTAGCTTCACGAGCATCTAAAAAGATATAATTAGGCGTCATGGAGCCATAGGTTTTCGCCGCAATATCGGGTTTTACATTGCCTTCACTTAAGCCAACCAATGGAAAACGCGAAATTGTACGATTCGTTAGATCAGAAACATAAAAGAATTTTCCTTGGTCCGTACGGTCATCAATCGCTACACCCCAAGGTTTTACTAAGCCTGTATTAGCCCCACCGACAACATAATCCGGTTCCACGTTCATTTTATCCGTGGTGCCGCTAAATAAGGTATTTGGATCTTTGAAAAATAGTACTTCACTACCGGAAGTTACCGCCAACAAGTTCTTTTTGGGAGCGTAGGATACCGAGCCTAATCCCGTTTTACCATTGATATATACTTTCATCATTGGCGTAAATCTAGTGGAAGCTACAATGGTATCGCGAGCACGGTCGATGAGTTCTTGTTTGAGTTGTGAATATACCGCAAAACCACTTTTATTTTCTGTTCCTTCATTATTAAAACCAACCAGCACCAATTTCTCATTACTATCACTCGTGATGCTGTTCAATAAGGTCAGTGAACTCGGAACAATGGTCCCCAGGTTAATCTGTTTGTCAATGATCGGTGCTCCGCCTTTTGATCCTACTTTTCCACTTGGTGTACTTATAGCATATAACATGGAGTTACCTGCTCCGCGATTTGTAACAGCCAAAAGAAATGGTGTTGTAACAGATCCAGAAGTACCATTTTGTTGGGCATAAGTATAATAAGCCAAACCCCTTACATTTGTAAAACCAGTATATCCAATAGCACCTGCATTACCAGGAATTCCATAGATCTCATTGGCAAATGGAATCACTTGAAGAAAAGTATCTTGTGCTGTAACACTTGCCTGAAAGATAGCCCGGGCTGCTGCATCAAAAAGAATTGGGCCACCACCTTTTGCCGGAGAAAGATATTGATAGATATTATCCAAGTTGGTTGTATCAGCCGGATCGATAATCATCATGTTTTTAAGCGCGGAATTGTTCTGGTCGTAATCCGAGAAAGAAACATACAATCTGGAGATCAAAGTAGCACCCGTTCTTACAGGTTCATCATCCAGTTTCTTGCATGATGTAAAACCTATTACACTAACAAAGAATAGGATAATACAGGATCGAAACGAAAATTTCATATATTTTTTATTAAAAATAGTGTATTGCGTTAAACATACAAATCTACTAATATATGCAGCATATAAACGAATTTATATGATTCTTTTAAGGGCAAACTCGTATAAGTAAAACGGAAATATTTGTCAATTCGCTACTTTTTGATTAAAATTGTCCTTGTTTTTTGTTAGCACATACGATTATGGAAAATAAAGAATTTGTAAGGGAGAGGTTGGCATTACCGGGAGAGGGCAAAAAATTACTTTTACACTCCTGCTGTGCTCCTTGTTCTGGAGAAGTGATGGAAGCACTCATTGCTTCGGATATCGATTTTACAATCTATTTTTACAATCCCAATATTCATCCCCGCAAAGAATATGATTTACGCAAAGACGAGAACATCCGATTTGCGGAAAAACATAATATCCCTTTTTTTGATGCGGATTACGATGTTGATCATTGGTTCGATTTGGCCAAAGGGATGGAGCAAGAGCCTGAAAGAGGCATTCGCTGCACCATGTGTTTTGATATGCGTTTTGAAAAAACGGCTGAGTATGCAGCTGCGAATGGCTTTGATGTGATTTCAAGTTCGCTGGGTATCTCCCGTTGGAAAAACATGGAGCAAATCAATGACTGTGGTTTACGTGCGGCCTCCCGCCATGAAGGGATGGAGTATTGGACATTCAACTGGCGCAAGAAAGGTGGTTCTGCCCGTATGCTTGAAGTCTCCAAAAAGGAGAAGTTCTATATGCAGGAATATTGCGGCTGTGCTTATTCGCTACGTGACACTAACAAATGGCGTATGGCAAATGGGCGCGAAAAGATAGAGTTAGGCAAAAATTATTATGAATAAGCCCTGTTACTGGTGTATATAAAGCTTTGCTTCGGAATATTTAAAAAAATATTTCTATCCTAATGATTTTATACATACCTTTGCAGGCTCAAATGCAAGATTGTGAAACATCTAAAACAATACAGAATTCCCTTTTCGGGGCTCAACGCTGGAAAGCACAATTTTGAGTTTGACATTAATAAAAAGTTCTTTGACTGCTACGAACATTCGATTGTAAAAGATGGCAATCTGAAAGCAGAAGTTGAATTGCAAAAACAAGAAAATCTATTGATTTTGCATTTTGATATCCAAGGCGAAATTCAATTGACTTGTGATACCTGCTTAAAAGAGTTTATGTCACCGATTTCAATTCAAGAACGAATATTAGTCAAATTCACGGATGAAGATTGGACAGATAATACCGAAGAGGTGTTGATCTTATCCAAAAGCGACCATGAGTTGGATATAGCTGAGTTATTATACGAATACATTAATTTAGCTGTTCCCTATATCGTAAAATGTGAAGAGCAGGGACAAGGTATACAATGTGATCCTGACATGCTCGCGTTATTTACAAGCGAGCCTGATTCAGAAGAACAAAAAGAAGAAGAAATTATCGACCCACGTTGGGAAGCATTGAGAAATATTAAAAATAACTAAAACAAAAATACGAGATGGCACATCCAAAACGTAAAACTTCTAAATCAAGAAGAGACAAAAGAAGAACACATTATAAAGCTGAAGCTCCAAGCTTGACAGTATGTAAAGAAACTGGCGCAGTTCATTTACCTCACCGTGCGTATACTGTAGACGGAAACTTGTACTACAACGGTAAATTGATCATTGAAAATACAGCTGTTGTCTAAGGTAAACCTTTCATAACACCAAAACATCCCAGACAAGCACTATTTTAGAAATTTGCTTTACTTTGGGATGTTTTTTGCGTATTATTGATTTACTAAATAATAACGGATGAAGATTGGTTTAGATATTTTAGGAGGAGATTATGCTCCTAAAGCAACGATAACAGGTGCTATTGAAGCACAAAAACAGCTTACTGGAGACCAAAAAATAGTCCTTTTTGGTAACACTGAAGAGACTAAACAATTAATCAATCAAGCCGGAGGAAATTCATCTGACTTTGAATATGTAGAGGCTCCAGAAGTCATTGCAATGGGTGAACATCCTACCAAAGCAATAACTCAAAAACCCAACTCAAGTATTGCGAAGGGATTTGAATATTTAAAAAACAAAGAAATTGACTCATTCGCTTCTGCTGGTAATACCGGCGCCATGCTTGTGGGCTCAATGTTCAGCGTTAAAGCTATCCCAGGCGTATTACGTCCTGCAATAGCATCCATTGTTCCCAAATTAAAATCAGGCTTCGGAATCTTATTGGACGTCGGCGCTAATGCGGACTGTAAACCAGAGATGTTGAACCAATTTGCAATCTTGGGAAGTGTCTTTGCCGAACATGTGTTTAATGTATCCAATCCTAAAGTTGGATTATTGAATATCGGAGAAGAAGAAGAAAAAGGAAACATCCTAACAACCTCTACCTACCCCCTACTTAAAGCCAACGACAAGATTAACTTTATCGGAAATGCAGAAGGCCGTGACCTGTTCAGTGACCATGCCGACGTTTACGTCTGTGATGGATTTACAGGCAACGTCGTCTTGAAACTCGCAGAATCATTTTATGTAGTGACGTTGAAAAAAGGTTTTAAAGATGATTTCTTCGACCGATTCAACTACGAGCAGTACGGCGGAAGCCCCATCTTGGGAGTTAATGCTCCTGTCATTATTGGCCATGGTATTTCGACACCTGAGGCCATTAAAAATATGGTTTTATTTTCAAGAGATATGATCGAGTCTAAGTTCATTGACAGCATCAGATCTATTTTCAATTAGAATATTTATGTCAAAGATTCACGCCGCAATCACGGCTGTAAATGGTTACGTTCCGGATTATATCCTTACTAACAAAGAATTGGAAACAATGGTCGACACCAACGACGAATGGATTGTTTCCAGAACGGGAATCAAAGAGCGTCGCATCTTAAAAGGTGAAGGGCTTGCTACTTCAGATCTTGCTGTACCTGCAGTTCAAGGTTTATTGAAAAAAAGAGGTATAGCTGCTACAGATATTGACCTTATTATCTTTTGCACAAGCACACCAGATATGCTGTTCCCTGCGACTGCAAATATTCTGGCCGATAAAATCGGAGCTACAAATGCATGGGGATTTGATCTTCAGGCTGCTTGTTCAGGTTTCTTGTTCGGTCTGAATACAGGAACACAATTTATCACTGCTGGTACACATAAAAAAGTCCTTGTTATCGGTGCAGATAAAATGTCTTCAGTAATAAATTATCAAGACCGTAATACCTGTATCCTATTTGGTGATGGCTGTGGTTGTGTATTGTTGGAGCCAAATGAAGAAGGAATGGGTATACAGGATGCTATTTTAAAAACCGATGGTTCTGGAGGACAGTTTTTGAATATCAAAGGTGGAGGTTCACTGAATCCGGCGTCGCATGCAACTGTAGATGCAGGATTACATTATGCTTACCAAGAAGGTCGTACGGTGTTTAAATTTGCAGTAACCAATATGGCTGATGTAGCACATGAAGTTATGGTCAAAAATAACTTAAAGTCAGAAGATATTGCTTGGTTGGTACCTCATCAGGCCAACAAACGTATTATTGATGCAACTGCAGAACGTGTGGGTCTTCCGGAAGAAAAAGTGATGGTGAACATTCAAAAATATGGAAATACCACCAGTGGTACTATTCCTTTATGCCTATGGGAATGGGAATCTCAATTGAAAAAAGGAGATAATCTTATCCTTGCAGCTTTCGGCGGTGGTTTCACTTGGGGATCCATCTATTTAAAATGGGCGTATTAATTGTCCATTTTATGGTATAATTTATTACTTTTGACAGTTAGAATTTTTTAGAAACAAACAAAACCTAGAATACTATGGGTATGGATATCAAACAAATTCAGGACTTGATTAAATTCGTTTCAAAATCAGGTGTGAATGAAGTCTCAATTGAAGAGCAAGATTTTAAAATTACAATAAAGACAAATCAAGAGCCTACGTACGTGACAGCTACTGTTCCTGCTGTTGCTCCAATTGCTGCTCCTCAAGTTGCACAAGCAGCGGCGCCAGCTCCTGTGGCTAGCCCTGCAGCACCAGCGGTAAACGCTGACGCAAACTTGATAACAATCAAATCACCAATGATCGGTACATTCTACCGTTCGGCTGGACCAGGTAAACCATCTTTCGTTAATATTGGTGATGATATCAATACCGGTTCTGTATTATGCATCATTGAAGCAATGAAATTATTCAACGAAATTGAATCTGAAGTTTCAGGTAAAATCGTTAAGATTTTGGTAGAAGACGCTCAACCTGTTGAGTTCGACCAACCATTATTCTTAGTTGAGCCTAAGTAATTTACAATTACGTAAATGAATACATGTAGCCTCCAAAGGGCTACATTTTTTGCAAACTTCATAATTCAAGACAATGTTCAAAAAAATATTAATTGCAAATAGAGGCGAGATTGCCCTGCGCATTATCCGTACCTGTCGTGAAATGGGTATTAAAAGTGTTGCAGTATATTCCACTGCTGATCGAGATAGTTTACACGTAAGATTTGCGGATGAAGCAGTTTGTATTGGTCCTCCACCGAGTAGAGACTCTTACTTAAACATTCCAAATATTATTTCTGCAGCTGAATTGACAAATGCAGATGCGATTCATCCAGGATACGGTTTCTTATCGGAAAACGCACGCTTTTCAGCAATCTGTGCAGAATATGGCATCAAATTTATTGGTGCTACTGCAGAACAGATCGAAAAAATGGGTGATAAATCCCGTGCTAAGGATACCATGAAAAAAGCTGGTGTTCCAACCGTTCCAGGATCGGATGGTTTGATCTCAAACGTAAAAGAAGGTATTATATTAGCGAATGAAATCGGCTACCCAGTAATCATCAAAGCAACTGCCGGTGGTGGTGGTCGTGGTATGCGTATCATTTGGAAAGATGAAGAGTTCGAACCAGCTTGGGATTCTGCACGTGTTGAATCTGCTGCGGCTTTCGGTAACGATGGCATCTACCTTGAAAAATATGTAGAAGAACCGCGTCACATCGAATTCCAAATTGTGGGCGATCAGTTCGGTACAGTATGTCACCTATCTGAACGTGACTGTTCGATACAACGTCGTCACCAAAAATTGATCGAAGAATCTCCATCACCTTTTATGACTCCCGAATTGAGAGCTGAAATGGGAGAGGCTGCTGTCAAAGGTGCTAAAGCTGTAAACTATGAAGGTGCTGGTACAATCGAATTCTTGGTTGACAAACACCGCAACTTCTACTTTATGGAAATGAACACTCGTATCCAAGTAGAACACCCTGTAACGGAAGAGGTAATCAACTTTGACTTGATCAAAGAACAGATAAAAGTGGCCGCAGGAATTCCGATCTCTGGTAAAAACTATGAACCAGGAATGCATGCAATTGAATGTCGTATCAATGCTGAGGACCCTTTTAACAATTTCCGCCCTTCACCAGGTAAAATCACCAACTTCCACTCACCAGGTGGACATGGTGTACGTGTAGATACACACGTTTACTCTGGTTATTCAATTCCGCCGAACTATGATTCTATGATTGCTAAATTGATCACTGTTGCACAAACACGTGAGGAAGCAATTTGTACCATGGAACGTGCGTTAAGCGAATTCGTCATTGAAGGGATCAAAACAACCATTCCTTTACATTTGAGATTGATGCGCGACCCTAACTTTAGAGCCGGCAATTTCACGACAAAGTTTATGGAAACTTTCGACCTAACGGAATATCCAGCAGAAGATTAAATAAAATTATCTTTACATACATAAAAAATACCATTCTTTACAATAAGAATGGTATTTTTGTTTCCAAACAATTTTTATGAGTACACCTAATTCGAAAGATCTAATACAAGCTATTAAAGATAAAGGGAAGAATATAGAAGCAGAAATGTCTTTTTTTGACCACCTTGAGGTTTTGAGATGGCATTTGGTCCGTTCAGCAATTGCGATCTGTATCTTTGCAGGTATTGCCTTTACATTCTACGATTTCGTATTCAACGATATCATCATGGGGCCAAAGAATCTAAATTTTTGGACCTATCGCATGATGTGTAAAGCTGCAGATGCTTTCAATTTAGCGGACTTCTGTGTCAAGAAAATTCCTTTTAATATCATCAATACCGAACTAGCAGGTCAATTTATGCTTCAGATAAACTCCTGTTTATTGATGGCTTTGATGATGGGCTTTCCTTACCTTCTTTTTGAAATCTGGTTATTTGTAAAACCAGCATTGACCGATGTGGAAAGACGCTCTGCACGAGGGTTTGTCTTTTACTCCTCTTTATTGTTTATTTTAGGAGCGCTCTTCGGATACTATATCGTTGTGCCATTATCCATAAACTTTCTGGCAAATGTATCCCTAAGTGATGAAATCGTGAACCAGATTACCATTGATAATTACCTTTCCACGATAGCAACATTAACATTGGGCTGTGGAATTGTTTTCCTACTGCCGATACTGGTATTTATTCTCTCGAAAATAGGCATTATGACCCCTGAATTTATGCGGGCCAGCCGTCGTTATGCAACTGTAATTATTTTAGTGATAGCCGCTATCATTACACCTTCTGCAGATGTGATCACCATGTTGACCGTTGCAGCACCAATGTTCTTATTATATGAGATCAGTATTATGGTTTCTGCGGATGTCAAAAGAAAAAAATTAGCACAAGAAAAATAAAATAACAATAAAAATGAGCAGCGTAAAGAAAATTGCGATTGGAAGTGACCATGCTGGTTTTGAATACAAAACAGCTTTGGTAAGCTTTTTGAATGAACTGGGTTATGAAGTAACAGACTTTGGAACAAACTCTCCAGATTCAGTTGATTATCCAGATTTCGCACACCCAGTTGCATCAGCAGTAGAAAATAAAGAAGCTGATGCCGGAGTCTTGATTTGTGGAAGTGCAAATGGTGTTGCTATCACAGCTAATAAACACCAAAATATTCGTGCTGCTATCTGTTGGTTGGAGGAAATTTCGGCTTTAGCCCGTCAGCATAATGATGCGAACGTGGTATGTATCCCAGCACGTTTTATCGACCTTGACCTTGCTAAAAAGATCGTCAACACATTTATGAACACGGAATTCGAGGGTGGACGTCACGCTAACCGTGTAAACAAAATAGCTTGTAGCTGTTAATAAATTAACATTTTTTAAGAAGCGGATGAAAGGTAAACTACACTTTTCATCCGCTTTTTTTTATATATTGTGCAGATACTGACACCTGTTATAAGATTAAGCAGATGATGCTCGCTTAATCCGGTTAATTAGCATTACAAAATAAAGCGTTGAAAGTCGCACTAGTAAAAAATAAACAATGAAAAAAATATACAACCTGCTTTGGATCGCATGCTCCCTAATGAGCTGTGCAAAAGCACAGGACGTAAACAGTAAATATGCAGATGAAATCACAGTAGAGTCGACGCAGAAGCATCTGCGCACTTTAGCTTCTGTCGATTTTGAAGGCCGAGGGACCGGCCAAAAAGGTGGGCGCCTGGCAGCAGAATATATTGCCAATGAATTTAAAAAATATGGACTTAGTGCGCCTGTCAATGGATCCTATTTCCAACCCCTGCAGCTAATTCGCAACAGCTTTAAGGTAAAGCAATTTAGTATTAACGATAGACCCTTCCAACATGGTAAGGACATTTTTGTCATTGGCAACAATGAGAACAAGTTCTTCGAAAGCAATGAAATTGTGTTTATTGGCTATGGCATAGATGATCCCAAGTATTCGGATATCTCAGGCATGGATCTCCACAATAAGATCGTTATGTTGATCAATGAGAATGAGCCAACAGATGAGAAAGGGAATTCATGGATTACCAGCAAAAAGGCTGCTTCGGACTGGGCAACAACCCGAAATAAAAAAGTCAAGGAGATCCTTAAACACAGTCCCAAAATGGTACTAGCCATCAATAGTCAGCTGTCTCAACTTTTGGAGGATGCAGGAGACCGTGCTATTGAGGGCCGTTATAATTTAGCGGTGGATCAACCTGCGCCTGAAAAGTCGCCCATGATCCCCGTGGTCAATATTACAGACCATGCAGCAAATTATATTCTAAACCTAGCAAGAACCAATCTTGCTACTGTGGTTGCAAAAATTAATCGTACGGGACAACCGAATTCCTTTGCTATTTCAACAAATTTTAAAGCTGAGTTTGGCACCAATGCGGCAACTTTAGCCGATCCTAATATTCTTGGCTACCTGGAAGGAACAGATAAAAAAGACGAAATCGTTGTGATCGGGGGCCACTATGACCACGATGGAATGGATTCCAAAGGAAATATCTTCTTTGGGGCCGATGACAATGCCTCGGGCACAACAGCTGTCCTTGAGTTGGCACGTGCTTTTTCTAAAGCTAAATCAACCGGAAATGGCCCACGGCGCAGTATTTTGTTCATCACCTATGCGGCAGAAGAAAAAGGTTTACTGGGTTCCAAATTCTATACAGAAAATCCCATATTTCCATTGAAAAACACCGTTGCCTGCATTAATATTGATATGATCGGCCGTGTTGACGACAAACATCTCAAAGGTAATCACGATTATATCCATGCGATCGGTTCAGATAAATTGAGCTCGGAGTTATATCAGATCAATAAAAATGAGAATGAAAAACATACGAAACTGGAGATTGACTATATGTATGACGATCCAAAGGATCCTATGCGCCTCTACTATCGCTCCGATCATTATAACTTTGCCAAGAAAGGTATCCCATCTGTATTTTACTTTTCGGGCTTGCATCCGGACTACCACACACCTGCAGATACCTATGACAAGATCGACTTTCCATTGATGGTTAAACGTGAAAAGCTCGCATTTTACACCGCATGGCAAATAGCCAATCGGGAAAATCGCCTGGTGGTTGACAATAATAAAGAGTAGGGTCAAATTATCGCCTGTAAAAAGGATTACTTTATACTGTATAAAAAAGCAAGTAAACAATCATTTACTTGCTTTTTTTATGTATTAAAATGACCTTTAGCATAAACCTTTTATCCACAATTTTTGTTACCTTTAATACAAAACAAGTATAATTTATGGCTTTTGTAGATTACTATAAAGTGCTTAGCATTGATAAAACAGCTTCAGCTGATGAGATCAAAAAAGCATATCGAAAACTAGCCCGTAAATACCATCCTGATGTCAACCCCAATGACAATGAGGCAAAACAACGATTTCAGGAGATTAATGAGGCAAATGAAGTATTATTCGATCCCGAAAAGCGCAAAAAATATGACCAATACGGTGAACACTGGCAACATGGAGAGGAGTATGAAAAAGCGCAGCAACAATACCGTCAGTCCCAATCCGCCGGAGGAAATCCATTCGGAGCTGGGGGAAATCCATTTGGTAGCGGCGGCTCCCACGAGTACACCGGAAACTTTGATGATGGGCAATTCTCGGATTTCTTCGAACAGATGTTTGGCAGCAGACGCGGGGGAGGCCGCCAAAGTACATTTCGTGGACAGGACTTTAATGCCGAACTCAGCTTAACCTTACAAGAAGCTTACACGACACATCAACAGACCTTCAATATCAATGGAAAAAGTATCCGCATCACGATTCATGCTGGAGTGGAGGATGGTCAAAAAATCAAACTGAAAGGATATGGCAGTGAGGGCATCAACGGGGGGCCGAAGGGAGATCTCTATATCACAATTAACATCACACCAGATGCCCGTTTTAAACGTCAGGGGAATGACTTATACACTACACTTGATGTAGACCTTTATACAGCTATTCTAGGCGGCGAAGTGACCTTAGATACGTTCGGCGGAAAGGTTAAACTGAAGATTAAAGCCGAAAGTCAAAATGGCGCAAAAATGCGACTTAAAGGAAAAGGATTCCCCTTATACCGCAAAGAAGGTGAATTTGGCGACCTTTATGTCACATTGAATATCCAAATGCCCAATAATCTGTCTGCCGAAGAAAAGGCATTGTTCCAACAGTTGAAGGATTTAAAACAATAATCTTATGGAAACGACACTCATTAAAGTCATCGACTTCTGCCAGTCCAGAAAGGTTGAAACAACCTTTCTGCAAAGCATGGAGGAATACGGACTCATACATATTGTCATTCAACAAGAAGAACAATATATCGATGAAGAGGAGCTCCAAAAATTGGAGCGTTTTTCAAATCTCTATTATGACCTTGAAGTAAATCCTGCAGGAATTCAGGTTGCTAGCCATCTATTGGAAAAAGTTGAGCAGCTCCAAAATGAAATTTTGCATTTAAAGAATAAATTGAAAGCCCTGGATTATTGATCCAAGGCTTTCAATTTATTCTTTAGAATTCGACATCCCGCTCTGTATTCACCTTAGTCTGCCAAACAATTTTGTCTTGCAATGTGGTATACAGAATTTCATAATCCCCTTTACAGGTCACAAAGGACCCATAAAAATCTCCGGGCTTCATCACGCGGTAAACAACCAGCTTTCGTTCTCCGTCAACTTCGCCATAAGCTTTCATTAACATATAGCCTGTTTTATTCACCTTTTCTTCAGGGATTTTATAATCCAAATGCGAACGGCTACTACCATCATCGGGGCATAAAATCTCTGTGCGGCTCGGGGTAAATTTATAACGATCGCGATACATAGCAACATTAGACATGACCACATCCTTCGCCCACGCGATATCGGTAAAATCCTCAGGGAAGAGAAAGATCAGCGACACCATTTTCTCTTGCCAAAGGCGCCCATTAAAAGGTATTACAAAATGAAGCAGTTTTTGCCCTTTAAAAGTTGTAGTCGTATAAAAATATCGCCCCTCCTTATTTTGCTCCCGTTGAAAAGAACTTAAATCAAGTAGGTGATTTTTTTTCCCTTTTACATTTGGCGAGTTGTTGACTACAGCAAGCATGTCATACTGATATTTTCCTTCCAGATGTCCAGAAAACAAAACCTGATACGCGGTATCTGAATAGCGTAAATGGCGCAATACACGACGAAATCGATTGTCAACCTGCTTTGCATTAATTGGATTAGTCTTACCTTGCCAATTTTTATCCTCCATAATATCATCTCCGAGGAATACGGTGAGCTCTTTGTTAATATTAACAAAATACTCATCTCCTTGTACAGCAAAACCGTTGGGAACCACTTTATAGGACTTACAGGAAGAAAGCATGGCCAAAACCACAATAAAATAGAAAATTTGAATGAATCTGCTCTGCATATTTATGATCTAATCTTTACTTCTTTAAATTTAAACGAATCGGCAATGTGTAAGCCACGCGTACCGGTCTACCGTTGACTAATCCCGGTTTCCATTTTTTCGCACCTTTTAGGAGCTCCAATGCCGCCTCTTTGGTTCCATAACCAAGATCTTTTTTTACATCAACATGGGATAAACTACCATCCTTTTCGACAATAAAAACCACTTCAACAATGCCATTAACCTCCCGTTTAATTGCTGCTTCAGGAAAAACAAAATTATCGCCTACCCAGATCATAAAAGATCGCATTCCCCCAACAGGTGTTGGTTGCACCTCAACTTTATCAAAAGTTACTAAGTCGGACTGAAAATCCAATGAAAGATTCCAGCGGTCGCTCTCATTTTCCGTCCTTATCGATTTTACTTCCTTGAGTTGTTTTTCCGTCTCTTCACCAGATTCAGCGCCCGGGAATGAATGAGATGACATCCGGACCTTTCTGCCCAATGTGTCGGTTTCCTCCCAATAATAAGTTGTTTTTCCGCCAACGGTAACGGGCAAGGAAAGCAGCGATCGAACGACTTTCCCATTGACGATTGCAGGTTTCCATTTCCCACTTGCTTTTACAGCATTTTCCACAGCTGATGCCAGGCCATAGCCCAAATCATTCTTAGCCTTTATATGGCTCAACTCACCGTTTTTCTCCACGATGGCTGTGATGACAATTACCCCGATCACATTATTCTTGATTGCTTCATCACTCACATGGATTCTACTGGCCAATCCCACGACATACTTTTTCATTCCTCCAACTGGAATAGCCAATACCTCCGGGTCTTTGTATATCTTCCTGTCTTCATTTACCTGTTCGTTTTTTAACTCCTCAGGTTGGTTCGATAATGCCTGGTCATCAATCACAGTTAACCTATTGACGCTTTCTTCAACATCCGCTACCATATCCTTGGCCCTACTCGTATTAAAGACCAACGTAGACCCCGCTACCACCAATAGCATGGGCAACACAATCACATATAACAAGCGTTGTCTTTGTACAGATTTAACTTTAAATAACATCGTGATGCGCTGCTTTAAAAAAGAATGATTGGAAAACTCATGTGAAAAAGCCAATTGATCTGTACGTAATGCATGAGCAACCAGCATTTCTGCATAAGCCACTTTATCGGTCGAGCATATTTCATCTACAATATACTCGTGTTGAAACCTTATTTCCTTTTGAAAGAAATACACAACAGGATTGAACCAATTAAAAATTTTCAGCAGCTCAATCAACACCAAATCGTAGGAATGCCCCTGGGCAGTATGGACCTGCTCATGCCATGCAATATTCTCCTTGTTTTTAATCGATTTTCCAATCACAATCCTATTAAAAAAAGAAAAACTCAGGTATTCGGGAGAAGAGCGCATTACCCGAACAAGTTGCCTGATACGCACCGCCAGGAAAAAAAAGGCGACGGCCACTCCTATCCAATAGATCTTGGTAAGAATATCCAATAGAAAAAGAGGTTTTTCTTCGATCGGACTCCCGATTTCGACATCCATATATGTTCCTAAATCGACCTGTGGAATATGATTGGAAATCATCTCTGTCTTGGGCAATTCAATAAAAATACCCACGGGAGCTAGTAAAGAAAATGCAACCATTCCAATCAGATAGATCCGATTCCATTGAAAAAAAGTAAGTTTTCTAAAAATCAGTTTGTAGAGCACAAAACTGATAATCAATGAAATATTGACAATCAATAAGTAAATCATAATCAAAAGTTTATAAAAGAGTATTGGTTGTTATTTATTACGTTCGATGATGGACAAGATGTCATCAAGTTCTTTGATGTCCAACCTGTTCTCTTCCAGAAAATAAGAGAGCATACTTTTGGGCGAATTATCAAAATAATTGGTTAATAACTTACCTGTAATACCTTTCTTATATTCCTCTTTTGAAATCTTTGGTAAATATTGATGACTTTTACCAAAGGATTCATGCGTTACAAAGCCCTTCGTTTCAAGAATACGAACGATGGTCGAGACCGTATTGTAAGCAGGTTTCGGTTCCGAAAGTCGATCAATAATCTCTTTGACAAAGCCACGGCCCATCTCCCAGAGCTCTTGCATAATCTGCTCTTCAGCTTTCGTTAACTCTTTAAAATCCTCCATAACTCCTCAAGAATAAATTAAATACCTGAATAATAAATCAATAGACAAGTTATAACTAAAAACATAGTTTAACAACTAATAAATTAGTTTAAAAACCAATAGACTGATAATCAACTTATTATTTTTTGTCAATACGGAATATTGTCATATTTATTCATCGAAATTCTTTTTCCTTGAAGCTTTCAATTGAGATTGTTGTTTCTTTCGATCCAGCCTTTTGAGAACACTCGAATACGGAGTTTTGGTTTTCTTACGAGGTTTTGCTGGCACAAGTGCGGCCGTCAATATACGCTTAAAGCGATCGATTGCGATTTCTTTATTGCGGACCTGCGACCGGTCGATATCGCATTCCAATTGCAGTATTCCTTCTTTATTTATACGATTTGCCAATGCGGTGAACACCATTGCTTTTTCCTCAGCAGAAACAGCTGTCGATAGCGCAACATCCCACTGCAGCAATACTTTCGATGACACCTTGTTTACATGTTGTCCACCTGCTCCACCCGACCTGGAAAACCTAAACGTAAGTTCTCCTATTACTCCTTCTAAATTCATTTATTTTTAAATGCTTCTTCTATTTTTTCCATCTTTTTTAATAGAAAGCTCAATTTTTCCACTTGATCCCGTTGTACTTCGACAAGTTCTTGTTCTTTGCGGATAATGAGATGATCTATTTTTTCATGTAATTCCCTGATTTCGAGTTCAGCCTTCAAGTTGACCATATAGTCATTTCTTGCGCGTTCACGATCCTTATCTTCCTGTCTGTTTTGACTCATCATAATAACCGGAGCCTGCAAGGCCGCCACACAGGACAAAATCAAGTTAAGTAAAATAAAGGGATACGGGTCAAAGCCTTTATTATTTAACCAAAAGATATTGGCTGCAATCCAAACAATCAAAAATAAGATAAAGGAAATAATAAAGGTCCAGCTTCCACCAAACTCAGCCACTTTATCTGCAACCCGATCTCCTACGCTGACTGACTCCTTATCATCTCCGTCCAGACTTGCGCTGATTACTTTATTTTCCTTAAAGCTATTGATTACCTGCTGATCCAATTGACTTAATTGCCCCGACTCATCTTTCAGAAATTCGGAGATATAAGTTTCCTTAAATCGTGTCAACTCGCTTGCGGCGATATACTTGTCCTTACTAAAACTTGGATATTCCTTTTTTATCAGCTTAAAAATAGGTTGTCGGATTGAAGCCCCCAAAATGCGTTGCTCCGAAGGAAATTGCTGTCCTGAAATATCACTTATAAAGTTATCCATATACCGATTTAATGTCTATTTAAAGATAGTGCTTTTTAACCAATCAAAAAATTCACAAAACTATGGCAATTGGTTTTTGTTATTTTACGCATAAATAGACGAAATTTGCAACACAAAATTCAGGAATAAGCGTTATCAATTTTTCATGTTAGCATGAAATAATTTAAAAAGACAATTGTTAAGGTAAATAACTTCGTCGATGCCTTATGAATAAAAATAGTTTATATGTGATAGACATCACATGTCTTGGACGACAACACGCAGAATACTAACATTAGGTTCCTTGGAACCTTTAAACACAAATTAAACAGCGCGTATAACGGAATGCCGTTAAAAATATACGCTCAGACATAATTACGCAAATGAAAATAGGAATTGTTTGTTATCCCACCTTTGGTGGAAGTGGTGTTGTTGCAACCGAACTAGGAAAGGCTTTGGCCGCTAATGGACATGAGATCCATTTTATCACCTACCGACAACCCGCACGTCTGGATTTCTTCTCTGAAAACCTATACTACCATGAGGTAGCTGTTTCGCAGTATCCACTTTTTGACTTTCTACCCTATGAATCTGCATTAGCCAGCAAACTGGTTGATGTTGTTCGTTTTGAAAAGTTGGATTTGATTCACGTCCACTATGCCATTCCACATGCATCGGCGGCATTTATGGCAAAACAGATCTTACTCACTACATATGGCATTAATATTCCTGTAGTAACGACCTTACATGGTACAGATATTACACTGGTTGGTAAAGACAAGAGTTTTAGTCCTGTTGTTACATTCTCCATCAATCAATCCGATGGCGTAACTGCGGTATCACAGAATCTGAAAGATCAAACGCTCCAATATTTTGATATTACGCGCGATATCAAAGTGATTCCAAACTTTATTGATCTGGACAGGTTCAGCAATAAAGATCGGACACATTTCAAAAAAGCCATTGCACCGGGCAATGAACGCATATTGGTCCATACTTCCAACTTTAGAAAAGTCAAAAATACAGAAGATGTCATTCGTATTTTTAAGAAAGTCCATGATGTCATCCCTTCCAAGTTATTAATGGTAGGTGACGGTCCTGAGCGTCGAAATGCGGAGGAGTTATCCAGAGAACTTGATGTATGCAAAGACGTCCGTTTCTTGGGGAAACAGGACGCAGTGGAAGAAATATTATCTGTATCAGATCTTTTTCTGATGCCTTCAAGTTCGGAAAGTTTCGGTCTTGCGGCTTTAGAAGCCATGGCTTGTCAAGTTCCAGTCATCTCTTCCAATACCGGAGGTTTACCCGAGCTGAATGAAAATGGTGTAACTGGATTTCTCAGTGCTGTTGGTGATGTTGAAGATATGGCGAAAAACGCGATTTATATCTTGGAAGATGGAGAACGCTTAGAAAAATTTAAGGAAGCGGCATTAAATCATGCAAAAAAATTCCAATTGTCTAATATTATGCCTTTGTATGAGCAGTATTACCAAGAAGTCATTAATCAAACAATAAAAGCACAATAAATATCACTTTAAGGCTTAAGGGATGAAAAAAATATTTTATCTTTGACCTTTGGAAAATTTCCAAAAAAACAATTATGAAATACAAACGTATCTTATTAAAACTTAGCGGTGAATCCTTAATGGGTGACCAAAGCTATGGTATCGATATTAACCGTGTATCACAATACGCTAATGATATCAAAGAAATTCACGATCAAGGTTTAGAAATTGCAATTGTTATCGGTGGCGGTAATATATACCGTGGTCTAAGCGCTGAAAAATCAGGTATGGACCGTGTTCAAGCAGACTATATGGGCATGCTTGCCACAGTCATCAACAGCATGGCTCTTCAAGATGCGCTTGAGAAAGTTGGGAAAAAGACACGTTTGCTTACTGCGATCAAAATGGAGCAAATCTGCGAACCATTCATTCGTAGAAGAGCCGTTCGCCACTTGGAAAAAGGCCGTATTGTTATTTTCGGAGCTGGTACAGGAAACCCATATTTCACAACGGATACCGCTGCATCTTTGCGTGCAATCGAAATCAATGCCGATGCTGTATTGAAAGGAACCCGCGTGGATGGTATCTACACTGCAGATCCAGAAAAAGATCCTAGTGCAACAAAATTTGAAGAAATATCATTCACAGAGGTTTATGAGAAAGGATTAAATGTCATGGATATGACAGCCTTTACCCTTTGTCAAGAAAACAAATTACCGATCATCGTATTTGATATGAACAAACCAGGCAATTTATTAAAACTTGCCAATGGTGAACATGTCGGAACTGTGGTTAAATAATTTAAATCTGTAAAAAACGTAATCTTATATGAACGAACTAATTTCAATTGAATTGGACGATTGTAAAGACAAGATGTCCAAAGCAGTTGCTCACACCGAATCCGAATTAACTAAAATTCGTGCGGGTAAAGCTTCTCCATCCATGTTAGATGGAATTTCAGTAGACTATTATGGCAGCGCCACTCCACTTTCACAAGTGGCTAACATTAATACAACTGATGCACGGACTATTGTTATCCAACCTTGGGAAAAATCGCTCATCAACGCAATTGAAAAAGCTATCACAGACGCTAACCTAGGAATCAACCCACAAAATGACGGTATCGTTATTCGTCTGAATATTCCTCCTTTGACAGAAGAAAGAAGACGTGATTTGGTTAAGAAAGTAAAAGAAGAAACTGAAAAAGGCCGTATTGGTGTTCGTAATATTCGTAAGGATGTTAACGAGTCCATCAAAAAATTAAAAAATGACGGTGCTTCAGAAGATGAAATCAAAACTGCCGAAGGTGAAGTTCAAAAGTTAACAGATGCATTCATTGTAAAAGTTGATAAATTGGCTGAACTGAAAGAAAAAGATATCATGACTGTTTAAGTTTTCCTACTTGAATAGAAAAAAGGTCTGAAAAATATTCAGACCTTTTTTATTGGTATGAAGACCTCCCCACTCCCCCCTTAAAACGGACTCTTACCGACCTACAATACCTTGGCTCTCCGAAGATTTTATAGTTTATAAAATCAACATACTCTTCAAAAATATTCCTTGTTACACCATTGATTTCTGAACAAATAATTGTACATTGTACACTAACAAGTAATCAATTATATGATGAACAATTCTCGCCGTCAATTTTTAAAGCAAGCTGGAATAGGTCTTTCGGCAGCTTATCTGGTGCCCAACTTTATATCTTGTCAAAATAAAGCCGGTGCAATCAGCGACAATCCATTACAGAATATAGGCGTACAGCTTTATTCCATCCGCGATTTAATGGATAAAGATCCGAAAGGATCTTTGGAACAAATTGCCAAAATTGGGTATAAACATGTTGAGCTCTATGGAATAGATGCTACAGCCAAACAGTTCTGGAAATTGCCCTACAAAGAGTTGAAGAAAATATTGGATGATAACGGTCTAAAAACACATTCAGGCCATTACGATATGTCCAAATACCTCAGTAAAGCTCATACCGACAAAGAAGACCTTGCGGTTTATTTTGATGCAGCAAAAGAACTTGGTCAAGAATATGTGATTGCTCCTGTAACACCGATGTTTGATCTGAATGCATTGAAAAAAGACGATTATCTCTATGCTGCAGAGCAATTGAATAAGGCTGGTGAACAGGCTAAAAAATTAGGTCTAAAAGTTGCTTATCACAACCATTTCTGGGAATTTAGGGATCTAGGCAATAATACGACGGGTGAAGAGGTGATGTTAGCATTCACTGAGCCTGATTTGGTTGATTTTGAATTAGACCTTTTCTGGGCAGAAAAAGCGGGTAAAAACCCGATAGCTTTGTTTGAAAAATTCCCCAACCGTTTTAAACTTTGGCATGTCAAAGATATGGATAAAACAAAATCCAATCCTATTGAATGGCCCAAAGATGGGAAATTGCCGATTGAGCAAATCTTCAATGATATCAAGTATACCGAAGTGGGGACCGGAAGCATCAACTTCCCTGAAATCGTCAAAGAAAGGAATAAAGCCGGACTTAAATATGCTTTTGTTGAGCAAGACAATATCTATATGCCAAATAAGATGGAAAGTCTCAAAAAAAGCTACGATTATGTACAGGCAAATCTGACAAAATAAAAAAGGGAGCAATGCTCCCTTTTTTATTTTGTCAGATTGTCAGCTTAAAATTCGGTATCTTCTACCTCCACTGCTGTCTCGATTACTTTTCTCGCCAACTCTTCTTTAAATTCGATGATATTCTTGCTGATTGTTTCATCATGTGTACCAAGAATCTGAGCCGCCAATATACCTGCATTCTTCGCCGCATTTAAAGCGACAGTTGCTACAGGAATACCATTTGGCATCTGAAGAATAGAAAGTACCGAGTCCCATCCATCAATGGAATTTGATGATTTTACAGGCACGCCTATCACAGGTAAATGTGTAATAGAAGCAACCATTCCTGGCAAATGCGCCGCACCACCCGCTCCAGCAATAATAACTTTCAAACCACGAAAAGCTGCATTTTTCGCATAATCAAACATACGTTGCGGTGTACGATGTGCTGAGACGATCGTTACCTCAAATTCCACCCCAAGGGCTTTGAGCACATCTATAGCATCCTGCATAACAGGAAGGTCTGATTTGCTTCCCATGATAATGCCTACCTGGGCCTTATTATTGACTGACATAGTATTGTTTAAGCTTTAACTTTTAATATTTCTTGTACTTTTCTTGCATTGGAGATCGCTTTCTCCCGATCATCATTGATGATACAAACATGGCCCATCTTGCGGAATGGCTTCGTATATTTCTTTCCATATAAATGGATATATACGCCTTCCATTGCCAACACCTCTTCTACTCCCTCATATTTGGCCAATCCTTCATAGCCAGGTTCACCTAACAGGTTAATCATAACGGCATTCGTTCTGCATCTGGTATCACCTAACGGTAGATTGAATATAGCCCTTAAATGCTGTGCAAATTGCGACACATAATTACCCTCTATTGTCTGGTGACCACTATTATGAGGGCGCGGAGCCAATTCGTTGACCAAAATATCACCATTTTTCGTTAGGAACATCTCTACAGCCAATATACCCACGATCTGCAAATCATCGGCAATCTTTTTTGCTATAGCCTCTGCGCGTTGTTGAATCTCTACACCATACAAAGACGGCGCAATCAAAAATTCCACCAAGTTAGCCTGAGGATTAAATTCCATTTCCACCATTGGAAATGTAGACACCTCCCCCTTATCATTCCGGGCAACAATGACCGCAATTTCCTTTTCAAAATCTACCCATTCTTCAATTAAGCTAGGTTCTTCGAACGCATCTTGTATATCCTGCTGGGTGACAATCTTCTTTACCCCTTTTCCATCATATCCATCCTTACGTAATTTCTGGATATAGGGTAAGCTTAATGAGGCATTTACTAAATTATCCTTATTGGATATCAATTGAAACGCCGAAGTTGGTATATCGTTTTGTTTAAAAAATTGCTTTTGTAGACCTTTATCTTGAATCAGACGAATGATACGTGATTGTGGATATACAATTACTCCCTCTCCTTCCAGTTTCTCCAAAGCATCTACATTCACCTTCTCGATCTCGATCGTGATCATGTCCAGATCCTTACCGAAATTATAGACCGTTTCAAAATCGCCCAATGAACCACATTCAAATTTATTGCACAACTTGCGACAAGGAGCATTCTTATCCGGGTCCAATACATGAACATTTACATTGTAATTAATGGCTTCCTGGATGAGCATTCTTCCCAGTTGACCACCGCCAAGAATACCCAATTGCAATTCACCATAAAAATCTTTTGCCATAATTGATTTAAAATCTTATAAAATTTATCTTTTAAGCTTTTCCGCTGAACAATTGCTCACCTAACAAGCTTTCTTTGTCTATCTTTTTTTGCAATTCAATAAAAGCACCAATTAGCGCCTCGGGACGTGGTGGACATCCCTGGACATAAACATCCACAGGGATAATGCGATCCACCCCCTTGACCACATGATAACCATGCTGCCAATATGGACCACCACAGTTGGAACAAGAGCCCATCGAAATAACATATTTAGGATCTGGCATCTGTTCATATAGTTTCTTGATACGATCGGCCATCTTAAAGGTAACCGTTCCAGCAATAATGATCACGTCGGATTGCCTTGGAGAAGGCCTTGGAAATACGCCCATCCGATCTAAATCGTAAGTTGAAGCCATTGCCCCCATCATTTCAATGGCACAGCAAGCAATACCAAAGCTCATAGGCCACATTGAAGATAATCTTGCCCAATTCAGCAAATCATCTAATTTGGCAACAATAACACCATTATTCTGCAATTGACTATCTAAACTCATGCTTACTCAGTTTTTTTAAATCGAGGTTTAAAGGCTGGTTTCGGTGTCGACACCTGTTCATCTATCGTTGTTTTGTGCGCGACAGTTTCATCTACAACCAGTGCATAATCACGCACCTGATAAGTCTTACTATTCAGGCTTGCATAGGCGCTATCCGGGATAGGTACAGGAACTTTAGGTAAGGACACATTTGGTTTAACCCATTCTAAATCGCCCTTTTTCCAGACAAAAACCAATCCTAGAATTAAAATACCAATGAACATAGCCATTTCAATCATGGTAAACCATCCCCACCTTCCATCTGCCGCAATATATTCAGACTGTCCAAATACAGTGGCCCATGGAAAAATAAAAATAAGCTCCACATCAAAAAGTAAAAATACGAGGGCGATCACATAAAACCGTGGATTAAACTGAACCCAAGAAGAACCAATGGGATCCTCTCCACATTCGTAGGTACCAGATTTGATGGGATTATTCTTTTTCGGAGAGATTAAACGTGCAAGAAAAATGGTCGCACAGACTAACAGCGCCCCTATCAGAAGAATGATAAGGATTTTGCCGTATTCCGATAATTGCGCGGGGTCATCCATAATAATTACAAATTTAACAAATATTTCGTTCACTCGGGTGAGGAACTTGAAATTACGAATTATTTCTTTAAAAACAGTTCGAATTTTACGGAATCAACCAGCAGTATCCTGTCCGCAAGTAACCTAGATTCATCTTGTACAGCGCATAGTAGAAACGAAAAAATTAATCAAAAAGGCAACACAATGATCAAAGCCTTCATGACTTCGCAGACTCCAACAGCAATGAAAGCGGAATGAAGATTCTTTCTGGCCAATAAGATTAGACACTTTCAGAAAAAAAAATAGGGCATCGTATAAAACGATGCCCTTCTTATGATGTAACTATTCTCTAAAAATTACATTTTTCCTGGCATTTTGGGCATATTACGCATCATTTTAGCTGCCATCGCTGGATTAGACATCTGCTTCATGACTTTACGCATATCACCAAATTGTTTCAATAACTTATTCACTTCATTAATATCAGTACCTGATCCTTTCGCAATACGTAAACGACGTTTTTGATCAATGACATCTGGATTTTCGCGTTCAAAAGGTGTCATGGAATCGATAATCGCTTCAATGGGTTTGAAAGCATTGTCATCTACTTCAATATCTTTCATTGCTTTACCAACACCAGGGATCATTCCCATGAGGTCTTTCATATTACCCATTTTCTTGATTTGTTGAATCTGGGATTTAAAATCGTTGAAATCGAATTTATTCTTACGGATTTTCTTTTGGAGCTCTGCAGCTTGCTTCTCATCAAACTGTTGCTGCGCACGTTCCACTAAGGATACGACGTCACCCATACCCAAAATACGGGATGCCATACGATCAGGGTGGAATACATCCAATGCATCCATCTTTTCACCTGTACCAATAAACTTAATGGGTTTATTAACGACAGATTTAATCGACAATGCAGCACCACCACGTGTATCACCATCCAACTTAGTCAATACTACACCTGTAAAGTCCAGACGGTCGTTGAACGTTTTAGCCGTATTCACGGCATCTTGACCAGTCATTGAATCCACAACAAATAGGATTTCGTCTGGTTTTGTCGCTTCTTTAACTGCAGTAATCTCTACCATTAAAGGCTCATCGATCGCCAAACGACCAGCTGTATCGATGATTACGACGTTATTTCCATTACGTTTTGCTTCTTCCACACCGGCTTTGGCAATCGCAATAGGATCGTTAGATTCACGATTCACATACACTGGTACGCCCACTTGTTCCGCGAGCACTTCCAATTGATCGATCGCTGCAGGACGGTAAACGTCACCAGCCACCAATAATGGTTTTTTATTCTTTTTATCTTTAAGGTACAAGGCCAACTTACCTGAGAACGTTGTTTTACCAGCACCATTCAAACCCGCAATTAAAATGACTGTTGGATTTTTTCCAGTCTCAAGCTCTGTAACAGATCCGCCCATCAAAGCTGTCAACTCATCATTCATGATCTTCGTCAACAATTGGCCCGGGGAAATACTTGTCAGTACATTTTCGCCTAAAGCTTTTTGTTTAACATCGTCGGTAAAAGTTTTGGCAGTTTTATAATTCACATCGGCATCCAACAACGCTTTGCGAATTTCTTTCATCGTTTCTGCAACGTTGATCTCGGTAATACTACCTTGTCCTTTTAATACTTTAAAGGCCCTATCTAACTTATCTTGAAGATTTGAAAACATAAAATCTGAATCTTATTCTATATAAACAGCAAAGTTAAAAAAATTGTCTATAGTAACCTCATTAACACACCATAAAAAATGCGACTATAAAAAATAATCGCATTTTTGTAGGGTAAAGTTACAATACCCGTATTTAATCACTTCTACGGCCACCGAATAAAATCGATGCATAATATAAAAGTGTCACCAACGCACTTAACGCTGCTACAACATATGTCATCGCCGCCCATTTCAAAGCATCTTTTGCACCGTCATGCTCTTCACCATTATAGGTTACACCAGCATGGTTTAACCATTCCAGCGCGCGGTTCGACGCATCAAACTCGACAGGCAAGGTGATAAAAGAAAATAAGGTTGTAATAGCCAGCGCCCCAACTCCAACAGCTAAAAGCCATGGATTACCACCTTTAGAAAAAGCAAACAGCATAACGCCCAACATCAATACCCATGAAGTCATTTTGGAAGCCGCATTGACCATCGGTACCATTGCCGAACGGAAACCCAACCATTTATAGGCTTTGGCGTGCTGTACAGCGTGACCACATTCGTGTGCCGCTACCGCTGCAGCTGCAACACTGCGACCACTGTAAACTTCAGGGCTTAAATTAACGGTTTTATCCGACGGATTATAGTGATCTCCCAAACGATCTGGGATAGACAATACCTTTACATCATATATACCGTTATCATTTAACATTTTTTGCGCAATCTCAGCTCCAGACATCCCGTTGCTCAAAGGCATTTCGGAGTATTTCTTAAATTTGTTTTTGAATCTTGTTTGGACAATTAGGCTTACCACCATTATTCCAATAAATAAAATCAAGTACATAGCTATTCAATCGTTTTATAGTTATAATATGACTATCAAACCTTATTCCAATCGTTGAAAAAAGGTATATGCATAAATTTCTAAGATAAAAAAAGTCTTTGACCTGACAAAAAGAACAGGTTCTTCTGATCTCCACATGACATAATTGCCACATCATTTGGACAAATAACTCCGCTTTCAGCTTCGGTCCAACGAAACACTTACACTGATTAACAAGAATTCAATACGTATACTCATCGGTCATTTCTGAAGGCGAGCAGTTATTTTAAGTTCAATCAGGAGCAGATTATTGAAGGAAATGGCTTTTGAAGGCATGATGCGCAAAGGATTGTAGCATTGCCTTAATGACAAACAAACGGTGGGAAAATACAAAAGCAGCTAAACTTCCCTTTGATCCCAATTAGAATGTAAATAAAAAGGGGCGTCTTGTAATGCCCCCTTTATTATAAATAGCCCATTTGCAGGGTAAGATCGGTACCTTCAATCATCTTACGTAAATTACTCAATGCGTAGCGCATCCTTCCCAAAGCAGTATTGATACTTACTTCGGTTATTTCTGCAATATCTTTAAAACTCATATCACAAAAATGTCGCATAATGAGCACCTCTTTTTGATCGTCCGGAAGTTTTTGGATCATTTTCTTAAGATCAACATCAACCTGCTGTTTGAGCATTTTTGACTCTGCGCTTTCATCACTAAATTCGAGCACCTCAAAAATATCAAAGCCATCAGCATTCACAATATTTGGAGCACGTTTTGCTTTTCTAAAAAAGTCAACAATCATATTGTGTGCTATACGAATAGCCCAAGGTAAAAACTTACCCTCTTCATTATATTTACCGGATTTTAATGTGTTGATGATTTTAATGAAAGTCTCCTGGAAAATATCTTCAGCAAGATATTCATCTTTTACTTTCATATATATAGAAGTATATATTTTCGATTTATATCGATTCAACAATGCCTCTAGACCGGACTCTTGGCCACCGACATACATTTGGATCAACTCTTGATCGCTTTTACCTTTTAGAAGTCTCATACGTCACTTACTTTTTTAGCAGTTCGCAAATAAATTATCAGTTCTGTGTTAAAATGTAAATGTTTGCCGTATAAACTATCCTTTCTTATTGTAAAACAATCAATTAATCTAAAACCAAATTACCGCAAAATAAATGAGTAATCAAATTATTACAATTTATTTTAAGGTTTTTTAACATTTAAAAATAAGTTATCTACCTCACATTTCCAAACCGAGCTCTTAAGGCAATACTCCCATTCCCTCCGAAACAAGCTAGAACCAGCAGTTGTACATGAGAAGGACAACACGCCAATGAGGCATTATTCAATCCGAACTTTATAGGGAGTTAATAGGGACCTAATAGGGACCTCATTCGGATGAATCCCTATTTGAACCGTATAAAATACGGTTCAGGTTATTATATAATTCCCGTGATAAGTTAAATTGGTACGGGCTTATACCATACATGTTATGCTGAGAATAGCTGTAGGAATAAAAAAAAGCGGAACCACCGCATCGGTGATTCCGCTTTTTTTTATTCCTAGGGGAATTTCTTATTTATACAATGGGAACTCAGCCATCATTGCTCTTACTTTGCCATGGATCAAATCCAGTTGAGCATCGTTAGATGCATTTTTCAATGCCTCATCGATCAACTCGCCAATTTGTATAATTTCATTCTCTTTAATACCACGTGTTGTAATTGCAGCAGTACCAAAACGTACACCTGAAGTCACAAAAGGAGAACGTGTATCAAAAGGAACCATATTTTTATTTGTTGTAATACCGGCTTTACCTAATACAGCTTCAGCTTCTTTACCAGAAATATCTTTGTTGCGAAGATCCACCAACATCAAGTGATTGTCTGTACCACCAGAGATGATCTTGTAATCTCTTTCCACAAAGAATTGTGCCAATGCAGCTGCATTTTTCTTTACCTGAACGATATATTCCATATACTCATCGGATAAAGCCTCACCGTAAGCTATTGCTTTCGCTGCGATTGTATGCTCCAAAGGACCACCTTGTGTACCTGGGAATACAGCTAAATCCAATAATTGCGTGATTGTACGGATTTCACCTTTAGGTGTTTTGATGCCCCATGGATTTTCAAAATCTTTACCGACCATAATCATACCACCACGTGGGCCACGAAGCGTTTTGTGTGTCGTTGTCGTAACGATATGGCAATGTGGAAGTGGATCATTCAATAAACCACGAGCGATTAAACCTGCAGGGTGAGAAATATCAGCCATTACGATAGCACCTATTTCGTCTGCAACTTTACGAATGCGCGCATAATCCCAATCACGAGAATAAGCCGAAGCACCACAGATGATCATCTTTGGTTTTTCACGAAGCGCTGTTTCTTCCAATTGCTCGTAGTCAATTAGACCTGTATCTTCTTTTACACCATAAAATAATGGTTGATAGATCTTACCAGATAAGTTCGCTGGTGAACCGTGTGTCAAGTGACCACCGTGAGATAAATCAAGACCTAAAATTTTGTCACCAGGTTTGATTGTCGCCAAAAAAACAGCCGCATTCGCTTGAGCACCAGAGTGAGGCTGAACATTTACCCATTCTGCGCCAAATAATTGTTTTGCACGATCAATTGCGATGGTTTCAATCTCATCCACAACTTCACAACCTCCATAGTAACGTTTTCCTGGGAGGCCTTCTGCATATTTATTTGTCAACACTGAACCAGCAGCTTCCATCACTTGTTTTGAAACAAAGTTTTCTGAAGCAATTAATTCAATACCTTCTTCTTGGCGTTTAAGCTCATCAGCTATTAAATTAAAAATGGCTTGATCTCTTTCCATTGTTTTTAAATGTTGTAAAGTAAATTTTGTAGTTTATTTTAATGCCTCAAAGATAGCATATTCCATAAAGAATATCGACAAAAAGTCCTATTTTATTAAATATTCTTAGAAAAACAGCCTTATTTATGCGAATTACCTAATTAGGTCAAGATCATTTTATGGTGCTATCGGACCGAATAAGCGTACGAAGAATTGAATGTTTCGAAAATGTCAAAAAATTCCGGTCAAGCATTTTGCCATTAAAAAAATGTATTTTTGTATTGGATTGGCTAAAACACTATTACAATGAGTACAGAACATACAGCAGTTGCTCCTGTTTCCTTAACAGAAGGGGCAATCAAGGAACTAAATAAATTAAAGGATCAACAAGAAATCTCTGATGATTTTGGTTTACGTGTCGGTGTTGAAGGCGGCGGTTGTTCCGGTATGAGTTATATCTTGGGCTTTGACCAGAAAAAGGACGGCGATAACGAATACGAAATTCAAGGAATTCGCATCTTTATGAACAAAGCACATGGCCTATATCTTGCCGGTATGGAAATCGACTTCAAATCGGGACTCGATGCAAGGGGCTTCACATTCAACAATCCCAATGCAACAAGTACCTGCGGATGCGGAAGCAGTTTTTCAGCATAACTGAATTTCAGCAAGAATGAAATAACAAAGGGACTGCCATGGGTAGTCCCTTTGTCGTAGCAGATGCTTCCATCATTTTCGCCAGTTGATCAAGGGGGAGATTTCAAAAAGTTCAACCTCGATTTAATGATATAAGCACAACAAAGCCCTCTTTCATTTTCCATCATAAATCACTAAATTAGCGACCTTTAGAAAAGAAGCATACAACAGTCTGATGTACAAAGAATATAAGCAGTTAAATTTACCCGAGATAGGTAAAGAGATTTTGACCCGTTGGGAACAGGAAAAAATATTCGAAAAAAGTATCAATAATCGTCCTGAAAGCAAGACCTATACATTTTTTGAAGGTCCGCCTTCTGCAAATGGAATGCCTGGAATTCACCACGTGATGGCACGTACGATTAAGGATATTTTCTGTCGTTACAAGACTTTGAAAGGTTACCAAGTGAAACGAAAAGGCGGCTGGGATACCCATGGTCTGCCCATTGAACTTGCTGTCGAAAAAGCTCTTGGAATCACAAAAGAGGATATCGGCAAAAAGATTACTGTAGAACAATATAATGACGCTTGTCGCAAGGAGGTAATGAAATATACCGATGTATGGAATGACCTAACCACCAAAATGGGCTATTGGGTTGACCTTGAGCATCCTTATATTACTTACAAGAATGAATACATCGAAACCTTATGGTATTTATTAAAAGAACTTTACAAAAAAGGTCTTTTGTACAAGGGGTATACGATACAACCTTACTCTCCGGCAGCAGGTACGGGATTGAGTTCGCATGAACTTAACCAGCCCGGCACCTATAAAGATGTTAAAGATACCACCATCGTTGCAGAATTTAGACTGATCAAAAGTCAGCTTCACCCAGCTATAGAAAAATTAGTTGACGACGATGCGGAGGATGTAGCATTCATTGCCTGGACGACCACGCCATGGACTTTACCGTCCAACACAGCTTTGGTTGTAGGCAAGAAAATAAATTATGTTAAGATCCGAACTTTCAATAAATATACCGGTGCTCCTGTATCTGTCGTGTTAGCGAAAGATTTGATCAGCAAACATTTTAAAGCGGAAGGAGAAAATGCATCCTTCCAAGACTATAAATTGGGCGACAAAGTAATTCCTTGGGAGCTTGCAGCAGAATTTGTAGGCGAAGAACTTGTTGGCTTGCGCTACGAGCAATTGTTGCCTTATATCACCAACGAGGACTTACAAGAAAATGCTTTCCGCGTTATTCCAGGCGACTTTGTTACGACTGAAGACGGTACCGGTATCGTTCACGCTGCTCCTACTTATGGTGCGGATGACTTTCGTGTAGCAAAAGAACATGGTGTACCGGGCATCTTGGTGAAAGATGAAAATGGAAAAGAGGTACCTACTGTTGACCGTACCGGACGTTTTGTAAGTGAAATCACAGATTTTGCCGGAAGATTTGTCAAAGAGGAATATTACAGCACAGAGGAACGTTCAAAAGAAGACTTCAAACCCACAGACGTGTTGATCTCTATCAAACTAAAAGAGGACAACAAAGCTTTCGATGTCAAAAAATATGAGCATACCTATCCACATTGTTGGCGTACAGACAAACCTGTTCTATACTATCCATTAGATAGCTGGTTTATCCGCACGACAGCAGTGAAGGAAGATTTGGTTGCATTAAATAAAACCATCAACTGGAAACCTGAAGCAACCGGTACCGGCCGCTTTGGAAACTGGTTAGAAAACTTGGTGGACTGGAACCTTTCGCGTTCGCGTTACTGGGGAACTCCACTTCCTATCTGGCGTTCAGAAGACGAAAATGAAGAAGTTTGTATCGGCTCCTTACCTGAATTAAAATCCTTATTGGAAGCTTCTTTGACCTCAGACGTTTTATCTGACGATGAAAAAGCGAAAAATAAAGCTTACTTGGATAAATTCGACACCGAGCAACTGGATCTTCACCGTCCATATGTTGACGATATCGTTCTTGTTTCTGATGCCGGACAAAAGTTATTCCGCGAACCTGATCTGATAGACGTATGGTTTGATTCAGGCGCAATGCCTTATGCACAATGGGGATTGGATCACGAAAAACTAGCCAAAGGCGAAGAGTTTCCTTTTAAAGCTGGATTTGATCATGCATACCCTGCAGACTTTATCGCTGAAGGAGTTGATCAAACACGGGGTTGGTTTTTCACCTTACATGCGATTTCTACAATGATGTACAAATCGGTTTCCTTCAAAAACGTGGTTTCCAATGGCTTGGTGTTGGATAAAAATGGAAATAAGATGTCCAAACGCCTAGGCAATGGTGTTGATCCATTCTCGACGATCGATCAATACAGTGCCGATGCAACACGCTGGTACATGATCAGCAATGCCGCACCATGGGACAACCTTAAATTCAATATGGAAGGATTGGATGAAGTCCGCCGTAAATTCTTTGGTACTTTATATAATACCTACGCTTTTTTTGCATTGTATGCCAATATCGATAAGTTCTCGTATTCAGAACCAGATATCGCTTTGGAAAAACGTCCTGAAATTGACCGTTGGATTATCTCCTTGTTAAATTCGTTGACCAAGGAGGTAGACGAATACTTAGCGGATTACGAGCCTACAAAGGCCGCGCGCGCTATTCAAAACTTTGTTGATGAACATCTCAGCAACTGGTATGTCCGTCTTTGCCGTCGTCGTTTCTGGAAAGGAGATTATACAGAAGATAAAATTTCGGCCTATCAAACACTTTATACATGTCTTGATACGATTGCGAAATTGATGTCCCCAATATCACCTTTCTTCTCGGATAGATTATTCCTGGATTTGAATTCAGCCACTAACAAGGAACAAGTTGAATCTGTTCACCTGGCGAATTTCCCGGTTTATAATGAAAGTCTAGTCGATAAAGATCTGGAAGAACGCATGGCTTTAGCGCAGGATATCTCATCGCTGACACTTTCTTTACGGAAGAAAACTTCCATCAATGTACGTCAACCATTAAACAAAATTTTGGTTCCGGTACTTGATAGTGCTTTCCAAGAAAAGGTAGAGAAAGTAAAAGATCTGATACTTTCTGAGACCAATATCAAAGATATCGAGTTCATTACAGATACCACTGGTATTATTAAGAAAAAAATAAAACCAAATTTCAAAGCTCTTGGCGCGAAAGTTGGTAAGGATATGAAGTTAGTTTCTTCGTCTATCCAATCGTTGACTATAGATCAAATCAGCACGTTGGAATCAACAGGCGAATTGGCCCTAGCAGGCACGCCATATACGATTTTACTGAGCGATGTAGAAATTATAGCAGAAGACGTTGAAGGATGGCAAGTAGCGAATCTAGGTAAATTGACCGTAGCATTAGATGTACATATCACCGAAGAATTGAAAAAAGAAGGTTTGTCAAGAGAATTGATCAACCGCCTACAAAATCTAAGGAAGGATAAAGGATTAGAAGTCACTGATAGAATTAACGTAAAGTTAACAGCTGCTTCAGAAGTGGTCAATGCTGCCAACGAAAATTTATCGTATATTTGCACCGAAATTCTGGCCGATTCATTGGTATTTGAAGATTCACTAACTGAAGGAGAGACCATCGAGATCGATGGCAAAGAACTTAAGGCATTAATCCAAAAAAATTAAATTATGGCAAACAACAACGAGAAAACACGCTATAGCGATTCAGAATTACAAGAATTCAAAGATATTATCTTGGACAAGCTTAGAATAGCAAAAGAAGAGCTTTCCTCGTTGACCGCAACGCTTAATAACAGTAATGCTAATGGTACCGACGATACTGCTGGAACGTACAAGACATTGGAAGACGGTTCAGCTACTTTAGAAAAAGAGCAAACAAATCAATTGGCTGCTCGTCAAAAGAAATTTATCGACAACCTAGAAGCAGCGTTGGTGCGCATCGAGAACAAAACGTATGGTATCTGTAGAGAGACCGGAAAACTGATTCAAAAAGAACGTTTGAAAGCTGTTCCACATACAACGTTGAGCATCGAAGCGAAAAACAAACAATATTAATTTTAGGCATTAAATATATGGTCTTTGCTTAGGCAAAGACCATTTTTATAACACAATGAAGGGTTATACGAAACCGATCGCGCTCATCGTAGCGATACTTTTAATAGATCAATTGTCAAAAATATGGGTTAAGCTCACAATGACAATTGGACAAAGCCACCATGTATTGGGCAAATTTTTCCAGATTCATTTTATTGAAAACAATGGAATGGCCTATGGTATGGAATTTGGCGGTGATTATGGAAAATTATTTTTGACGGTATTTCGTATTTTAGCCGTAGCTGGTATTGGATACGGCCTGCATTACATGATCAAAAATAAGTATAACCGTGGTTTCATCTTGAATGTTGCCCTAATTCTTGCCGGTGCCTTAGGAAATATCATCGATTCTGCTTTTTACGGTGTCATCTTTAGTGAAAGTACCTGGTATGATAAAGCAAGTTTATTCCCAGCAGGTGGTGGTTATTCTTCCTTCCTGCACGGAAAAGTGGTCGATATGCTTTATTTCCCATTAATTCAAGGCAACTTCCCTTCTTGGGTGCCCTTTTGGGGCGGTGAAGAGTTCCTCTTCTTCCGACCTGTATTCAACATTGCCGACTCGGCAATTTCTGTTGGGGTGGTTTTGATCCTGTTATTTCAAAAACGGTATTTCAAAACAGAAAAAGAAGAGAAATCCAGCATCCACAGTGAAATCGTTGAAGATTAACGAAATATCCCTAAAAGCCTTGTTAATCCCAAGGCTTTTATTTTTTTGTACATATAACCCAATACAACTATCTAAACTCTACTATTAGCATGAAAAACATTAGCCTACTTCTGACATTTTGCGGCCTACTAGGAATCCAAATAGCACAGGCACAACAGATCGAAGTTTCCAACTTAAAGAAACATATCTATTACCTCGCTGACGACAAAATGCAGGGACGGGGAACGGGCAGTAAGGAAGTATTTCAAGCTGCAGATTATATTGAAAAGGAATTCAAAAAATACAAACTTGAGCCTAAAGGTGAAAAAGGGTACCGCCAATCCTTCAAAGCCAAAGTCTGGAAAGTAAAAGTTGCAGACAGCATTCGCAATGCAGATAATATCATTGGATTTATTGACAATGGTGCAGACTTAACAGTTGTTATAGGCGCACATTACGATCACTTGGGAACAGGTCGTCAAGGAAGTTCAAAAGACTCCTTAGGAGTAGGCAAAATCCACAATGGAGCCGACGATAATGCCTCTGGTACTGCTGGTTTATTGGAGCTCGCACGTTACTTTAGCAGCAACAATGAAAAAGAACCCTACAACTTGTTGTTTATTGCTTTCGGAGCGGAAGAATTGGGATTAGTTGGTTCCAAATATTTTACGGAACACCCTACCCTACCATTGGAGAAAATCACAGCCATGCTCAATATGGATATGATCGGCCGTTATAATCCCAGCAATGGCCTTGCTGTAATCGGCTATGGAACAAGTAGTCAATGGCCAGCTATATTCAAAGATGTTCAGGCACCTATAAAATTTAATCTTAGCAAGGATGGCAACGGCGGATCTGACCAAACTTCATTCTACAAAAAGAATATACCGGTGTTGTTTTTCCATACTGGTGGACACCCAGACTATCATATGCCGACCGATGATGCCGATAAAATCGATTATAACGCTTTAAAATCCATTTTGGATCTAGAAAAAACAGTAGTTGAAAATATCATGAAACAATCCAGTAAAATGGATTTTATATGGACCAACTAAAACAAAAAAGGCGGATTTGTGTCTAACAGCATGTGATAATCTAGCTTTTTATATGCTCAAATACTATAACAGAGATTAGTAAATTAGTTTGTAGACATACACGAATAAACTAAACAGCGCACTTAAGACCCTGCAAACGAGTCTTTATAAACAGGTGCTTGGATATCATTTAATTATTGTTGATGAAAAAAATTCTAGTGACAGGGTCCAATGGATTCCTTGGCCAAAAAGTCGTTGATTTACTTGCTAAAAATGACCAATATGATGTTGTCGCCATTTCAAAGGGTCCAAATCGTAACCCGAATCAAGTGAATTATGCTTTCTTTCAGGTAGACCTATCGGATCGGGAAAAACTGACAGATTTTTTATCTGCACAAACTTTTGATGCAATTGTACATACAGCAGCTATGACCAGTGTGGAAGCTTGTGAAGCAGATCAAGCAGCATGTCAATTGCTTAACGTCGATCTCGTAGCCGATCTGGCTTCCTATTGTACTGCACATCAGACACAACTGATCCACTTATCCACGGACTTTGTATTTGATGGCAAAAAAAATGCGCCTTATGATGAAACAGATCTCCCCAATCCACAAAGTGAATATGGGAAGAGTAAATATGCTTCCGAACAAGTGCTTGTACAATCCAACTGTAATTATGCTATCCTTCGCACGATATTAGTATATGGGATCAATGCTGACCCCAATCGTTCGAATCTAGTATTATGGGCTAAAAGTAAGTTGTCGCAAAATGAACCCATAAAAGTAGTCAATGACCAATGGAGAATGCCTACCTTTGTGGATGATTTAGCTTATGCTTGCCAACTCGCTATTGACAGAAAAGCGCAGGGAATATTTCATATTTCAGGAGCAGAATTAATGTCGATCAATGAGGCAGTCTACAAAATTGCAGACTACTGGCAACTAGACAAAGGACTGATTTCAGAGATCAGTGCTGCCAGCATTGGACAGGCGGAGAACAGGCCACGGCAGACAGGCTTTGATCTGACTAGATCTAACGCTGAATTGGGTTATGTGCCGACGTCATTTATGGATTCTTTGGCAATCATAGATAATCAATTCAAAACGTTTGGACGATAATGACAAATAATGATATGATAGAGAAATTTGCGCGAGAGTCATACACTGAGATGAACGAATTGGTATTACCCAACGACACAAATACTTTTGGGAATTTGATGGGTGGCCGTTTATTGTATTGGATGGATATCTGTTCGGCTATTGCTGCTCAAAAACACTGTAGCAATGTCGTCGTAACAGTATCAGTCGACAATGTATCTTTTAAGCGCTCCATTAAACTTGGTGAGGTCGTCACGATACAAGCTCAGGTAACGCGTGCGTTTAATAGTTCTTTGGAAGTACGCATGGAAATTTTCGCGTCTAATTTACCGGAAGGCACCCGTGTAAAAACCAACGAAGCTTATTATACCTTTGTTGCTGTTGATGCGGATAACAATCCTAAAGCTGTGCCTGTATTAATTCCGGAAACAGATATAGAACACAAAGCTTACGAAGATGCATTACAACGAAGAGAACTGCGCCTTATTCTCGCGGGGAAATTAAAGCCTGAAAATGCAAAAAAATTAAAAGCGCTGGTCAGTCTTTTTAGCCAAAAGAACTAATGCTTGATGTTCATGACTTACATACCTTGTAAATAATCAAAAAGGGAAAACGATCGTTTTCCCTTTTTTTATATCCCCATACACTGGGTCGATTTATTTGCGCTAGCTTACGCGTTGCCAAGCGCTAAAATCCGATCAAATTCTTCTGGCTTCAAAGGCATTACAGACAAACGTCCTTGTCTGACCAAGGCGATATCCTGCAACTGTTCATCAGCCTTAATGGTTTCCAACGTAACGGATTTCTTCAGCGTCTCTACAGGTGCCAGATCCACCACGACCCAACGCTCATCATCTGTTGTCGGATCTTGATAAAATTCCTTGACGACTTTGGCCACCCCCACAACTTCTTTTCCTTCATTGCTATGGTAGAACAGAACCAGATCCCCTTCTTTCATAGCTTTGATATTATTCCTAGCTTGATAATTACGAACGCCATCCCAAAATGTACGGCCATCTTTATTAAATTGTTCCCAGCTATATTTAAATGGTTCAGATTTTACTAAGAAGTATTGCATGGTCAAATTTCTGTTAAGCGTTAAAAACTATTGTTGTGGCATTAAAACTTCCATTTTATCTGCAAAATGCGCACAGTAATCACGCAAGTCGCCAATAACTTTTTCCGCCATCGGATCACCGCCTGAAGAACGGATAAAAGAGTCGCCCAATGTTTGCAGCGTTTCATAGAAAAAACGTTTCATCTCATCGTAGGGCATATCTTTAGTCCAAAGATCAATACGCATTGAATTTTTATAATGTGAATCCCATAGGGCTAAAAACATCGCTTTTGCAGGTAATTCCTCCGCATTATTTCCATCTGTAGAAGACCACATGATATTTTCAGGCACGTTGTTTTCATCTAACTCTACCTGTAATTTTATTTCAGCTTTTTTCATTTTAATATTATTGAGCTATTTATATTGAGCTATGTTTTTTGAAACAGGAACTATATTTGCCATCGATTCACAACCTAACTCGTCTTTATTTTTAATTTTACTTCTTACCCAAAGGTTACTTTGACAATTAAACTGGTGACACAAACGACTACCAAAAATGCCAATTGTAATAACCACATTTTTTTATTTGGCTTTACAAAGACCCTAAATACAATATCAATGACGGTCAATATCAACAACAATAGGATAAATGCGCCCCAAGTAAATAAGGCCTTTTCGTCATTGGGGTTTTCCATAACAAACCAGGCAACAAGGCATGCACTAGCGATATTTAGTGGTGTAAAGCGCACAATAAATTAACGTTTTTTAAAATTACGATTTGTTCCTCCCGATTTTCCGCCTGCAGACTTACTTTTACTTTTTGCTTTTGGTTTAAATCCGGAAGCTCGTTGTGCCTCCCGCACTTCTTTCTGTTTGATAACGTATTTTTTCTCGTGAAAAGCACCTTGGAAATCTGGATCATCTTTCCGCTTTTGATTATCAATCTCTCGTGCAATATCCTGTTTTTCATGAAAGGGTGTTTTCTCTATAAAAACATCCTCTGGTAGTGCGTAGACAGGAATACTTTGCTTGATCAATTTTTCGATTTTGCGAACATAATATTTCTCAGCATCATTACAGAACGTGATAGCATCCCCCTCATTGAAAGCTCGCCCGGTACGTCCAATACGATGCACATAATCTTCTATAACAATAGGTACTTCAAAGTTGATCACATGGCTTACATTAGAAACGTCAAGCCCTCGCGCCGCCACATCCGTTGCGACCAAAATACGAATATTCCCTTCCTTAAACGCATTGATGGAGTTGATACGTGTATTCTGACCTTTATTGGCATGAATAACACGAACCTCATCTTTACCGTATTTACGTTCCAAAAAGTGGAAGACATTATCTGCTACCTGCTTTGTTTTACAGAAAACAATCAGTCGACTAAACGCTTCATCATCTTTCAAGAGATGTTGAAGTAAATTCAATTTTGTCTTTTGGTTAGGAACGACATATAGCGCCTGACTTACCGTCTTGGCTGGTGTAGCTTGTTCGGACACCTCAATAATGGTCGGAAACGCTAAGAAATCACCTGCAATTTTGCGAACAAGCTCACTCATTGTTGCTGAGAACAATAAGTTCTGACGTTTGCGTGGCACAATTTCAAGTACACGATGGATCTTACTAATAAAACCCATATCCATCATCTTATCGGCCTCATCCAAGACCAAAAATTTGAGTGATTTGACAACAATGTGCCCTTCGAGGTACAAGTCTAAAAATCGACCTGGAGTTGCCACGATAATATCCACTCCTTTTTCGAGTGCTTCTATCTGAGTTTTTGGTCCTAATCCACCATAAAGTACCACTGAACGCAAATCAAGATAAGTAGAAAACAACTTAATATTTTCTTCGATCTGCATGGCCAATTCTCTCGTTGGTGTCAAAATCAACGCACGCGCATCATTTCCCTGAGCATATTTTAGCTTCATCAGCATCGGCAAAACGAATGCCGCTGTTTTTCCAGTTCCCGTCTGAGCGATTCCCATCACATCCTGCCCGGCCAATATTGGAGTAATTGCCTTTTCTTGGATCTCTGTCGGTTGTTGATACCCCGCCTCCGCTATCGCATTTAAGATCTGTTTATTGAATTTAAAATTTTCAAATGATTGCTGCATCTTGCAAAGATAAGGAAAAGAGTCCATTTGACTTTCCTTGACCACCAATACGGTACACATTTACTTTCAATTGACATAAAAATTGGTAAAAAGCATATTATAAAGTCTAATATTTTGGTTTTTAAGAGAATTAAAGCATTTTTGTAGGGTATAAACAAACTTTTTATCAGGTTGATATGAAAAAATTATGGATGTGTTTGTTGTTCATCACAACAAGCTTTGCTGCATTTGCCGATGAGGGAATGTGGTTTTTAATGTATCTAAAGCGTCTGAATGAGTCAGATATGCAGAAAAAAGGGCTTCGCTTAAGTGCCGAAGAAATCTACAGCATTAACCACTCTAGCTTAAAAGATGCAATCGTACAATTCAATGGTGGCTGTACTGCTGAGATCGTTTCTGATCAAGGCTTGGTATTCACCAACCATCACTGTGGATATGGTGCTATTGCTGAACTTTCTACACCAGAAAATGATCATTTAACAAATGGTTTCTGGGCCAAATCCAAAAATGAAGAGTTAAAGCCTAAATCTTTGTCGGTTCGCTTTTTTGTGCGCATGGATGATGTTTCAAAACGAATCTTAGGTTTGGTCAACAACAAAATGGCTGAAGATGAACGAAAAAAAATCATTGCTGCTGAAATTGCCAAAATTCAAAAAGAGAATAGCGAAAATGGTAAATATGTGGTTGAAGTAAAATCATTCTACCAAGGCAACGAGTATTATTATTTTGTATACCAAGATTACAATGATGTCCGTTTGGTAGGAACACCCCCAAATAGCATTGGAAAATTTGGCGGTGATACGGATAACTGGGAATGGCCACGTCATACCGGAGATTTCTCAATTTTCCGCGTTTACGCCGATAAAAATGGTAATCCAGCAGAGTATGCACAAGATAATGTGCCTTTGAAACCTAAACATTTCCTACCTGTCAGCTTAAAAGGTGTTCAAGAAGGAGATTTCGCGATGATCTTAGGCTATCCAGGTCGTACCAATCGTTGGATGCCCGCTGGAGGAATCAATCAGAATGTTAAATTCGCTTATCCAGCTTGGGTAGAAGCTTCTAAAACAGGTATGGATGCCATGAAAAAATTCATGGATCAAGACCAAGCTGTAAAATTGAACTACGCTTCAAAATACTCTCAGGTAGCTAATTACTGGAAAAACCGTCAAGGAATGATTGATGCTTTGACATTACATAAAACTGCAGAATCTAAAGCAAAAGACGAAGCTAAATTTGACAAATGGGCAAATAAAGCTGCAAACAAAGCAGAATACGGTGATGTCATCAAAACAATCAACGAATTTTATGCTTCGACAAACGAGAAAGCTAGACATGACAACTATTTAATGGGCATGTTGCGTTCTAGTGCAATTGCAGCTTTACCGAACACAATTGGATCAGGTTTAGAAGTATATACTGCTGGAGATGAAGCAAGAAGAAATGCTATTCTTCCTCGTTTAAAATCTGCCATCGATGCAGGTTATGAAAAAATGTACATGCCGCTTGAAGAGCAAGTATTGATTGACGAATTGAATCTTTATGCTAAAAAAGCAGGAAATATTGCACCATATATTGCAGAATTGGCTGCTAAAAATAATGGTGACTTTACGGCTTATGTCAAAGAATCTGTGAAGAACAGCATCTTCGCTTCTGCTGAACGTTTGAACAATTACCTGGAGAACCCTAACGCTGAAATTTTAGCCAATGACCCATTGTATAAACTTTCTTCGGCCTTACTTAACAGATACCGTCAAGTAGATCCTAGCTGGAAAACACAAGACGACAAATTTGAAGGTGCTTATCGTAAATATGTCGCTGGGGTATTAGCGTCGAATCCAAAAGGTAAATTCTATCCAGATGCGAACAGTACGTTACGTTTAACTTACGGTTCGATCAAAGGCCTACCACAAGATCCCCGTAATGACGCTGACAAAAACTTTTACACGACGTTAAAAGGCACTATTGCGAAGTACAAAAAGGGCGACGAAGAGTTTGATTTACCACAACGTTTGATGGATTTGTACAATAATAAGGACTATGGTCGTTATGCCGACAAGAAAGGATATTTACCAGTGAACTTCCTAAGTGACAACGACATAACAGGCGGAAACTCAGGTTCACCAGTAATAAATGGCAACGGCGAATTAATTGGCCTAGCTTTTGATGGTAATATTGAAGCTATGGCTGGTGACGTGATCTTCGACCACAAGCTACAACGTACAATTTCAGTTGATATCCGTTATGTATTATTTATCATCGATAAATTTGCAGGAGCAACCAACATTATTGACGAACTTAAGATTGTTGAATAGTTTTTTTTAAGCTTTTTCGATAAAAAAAAACGAAATTTATTTTCTATTTGATTCGTTTTTGTATATTTAAGGAGTGTTTAGGAAAAACCATAAAAACTAAAATTATAATTATAAAAAAATGGAAAACTACGTAAAATTAAAAGAGTTAGTAGCTTCTATCGAAGCTGATGCAGACAAGTTCTTCAACAATGGTAATTCTGCAGCTGGTACACGTGTACGTAAAGGATTACAAGAAATCAAAACCTTAGCACAAGAACTTCGTAACGAAGTTACTGCTAAGAAAAACGACGGAAAATAGTTTTTTCGAAGTTAAACATAAAAAAGGCCTTTCAAATGAAAGGCCTTTTTTGTTGGCTTTTACAGAAATGTACAGGCCATCACCAAATTGTAAATCTTAATACCCAGGTAATCACCGAAAGAGGCCTTCAGTTTATCATAAACCTGCTGCCTGGTCAAGGGTTTATCTTTCTTCTTTAACAAGGTTGCCGATGAAGGGTTTACGGCTCCCAACTCAACCTTCGTTGCAAACATATTGTAATGCAGCTCTGGAACCGCCAAACCAAGGATCATCCCCGGTAGTCCATTAAAGGCCGAAGGACCTCCCGAAACAGGGATTTGATCCGTATAAAAAGCAACGGCATAGATGGAATCCAATACAAGTCCATTGGCCCTACGGCAGGGGTAACCTGCGATTTCACGGTATTCATTCGTGATTTTCCACTTGATCTTTAATGTCGAATCTGCCAAGACAACCCGTTCCCCGCCTAACTCAAAGACAGAATTAAATGCTTTACTTTTCAAATTTTGGTAGCCACTTATCCCTGACTCAAAAATTCCAGACCGCATCAGCCCGCTAACAACATCCGAATACTCTTCAGCAATATGCTCATAGAGGACCTCATCATTGGAAAATGTCAGTTTCTTTTTCAACACCTGATTTTCGGGAATCTGCCCGATCATTTCTTTGATAGAGCTACGTGTATCCTCGTCTTTTGCATAGGTTGCATAGCGTTTGAGCAGGTTTTTAAGAAACACGGTTTTGTCATAGGTAATTGTTCCTTGCGTAGGAAAATAAGCATATTGTCCAAAAGCTGTGGCTCCCCAGAAAAGGAACAGCAATAGGACGAGTAAATTTTTGATATCTTTCATTTTATTTCGATTTTACGAGCATTTTATTTATTTCCCAAGTCAGCTTAACCATATAATATCTACTGATTGTGTTGTATCGGCGTTCGGTCAGTAGTGTCCCGTTTTGACTTCTGTCAAAACCCACATTCTGTTTGAGGAGGTCATTAACCATAAAAGTCAATTCCAACTTTTCATCTTTTCGGAATTTTTTTGATAATGCAGGGCTCAGCACAAATCGTTCAAATTTTTTACTGTACACCGCCGTAGGAGCCTGATAATTATAGCTAAAATCTGCCCGAACAATAAATTTCGCTGGCAGAAAGTACTTTAGGTTTCCTTCAGATGAAAACGTAAATCCCTTACTATCTTCCATTGCGCCAATGGAATTATCTTGAATAAGATAGCCTGGAGACAATTCAATACCAAAGTCCAAGCCTTTCGTTGTCGATCGCTGTAGACTATAATTGAACCCATAACGCTGCACTTTGGCATTCGCCAAAACAGTATTGACATAGTTATAATTGTTGCTGAAAGATACCGATGGACCGCCACCATGTCTCAATTGAATTTTTTTCCATAATTTGCCGTAATACATTGGCCTGATGCTAATTTGATTGTTGCTATTATGATTCAAATTTCCCCAAACAAATGTCGTCTTACCCAGTGAATCAATCGTTGTATTTTGCACCAATGCATTGTTTGTACGTGATGCACTTAAAAAGACACCTATAAACTTATCTTCCAATACAGAATAGGTTCTAAAGCTTAGGTTCAAATTATTGGTGTAAGATGGTTTCAAATTTTCATTACCTAAATATTCATTCAGCGGATCCAAATTTGACCGCAGTGGCTGGATCTGATTTAAAGAGGGCAAACCATTGGTACCCTGATATTCCAAATTGATCGATTTATTTTTTTGTATTTCATAATTAACATCAACCACCGGATTATATACAAAAAATGATCGTGAAAGTCTCGAATTCTCCATACGGTTTAATTGCGACAGATTACTATTTTCGAACTTATTCGAGACATTGACCACTAGCTTTTCTAGGGGCTTGTAATTAATTGCGAAATTATAGGTGTTTTTTATCGTTTTATATAAGAAATCATTGCTATACAAACTATCTAGTCTATCAAAAGTACCGGTATTCTGATTTTTATCGAAAGACCTAACTGCGTTGTTATTTCTGTTGAGATTCAATCCATATTCGAAAGAAAGGATAATCTTTTTTGAAAGCGGTTCGGAATAAGCAAATTCACCCCCAGTGGAAAAAGAGCTATTTTTAACAAATTTCTTCTGGTCGAGAGTCGAATCTCTTTCAGCATTCCCTTCTTTGTAAAATCTAAGTTTAGAAAACAAATCTTGCTCACCATCCTGTTTATTGCCCGATGTAAAATAGTTGAATGATAACGAACGGCCTTTCTTTTTAAAACGTCTTACATAGAGTGCTGAGGCATTATACTGTTCTGACCTAGAATCGTTCTTAAACTTTCGCATGTTATCGTTGATCTTTTGATCAAATTGATTAACAGTAGTTGATTGTGTCTCTGAAGAACTATTATCATGCCTTTTGTTTGCACCTGCCCAAACCGTTAAATCCGACATGGAATCGACCTTAAATTCATATTTCAAACCAATATTATGCTTTCTGTTTTCATTTGACGCCAACGTGCTGCTGTTGCTAGTCAATATCGTGTCGCGTGCCGCATTGCGTGTGAACAAGCTGCGATCCAAATCAACATCGGATCGGATATGCTTATAGTCGATCCGCCAAGCATGTTTTTTGTTAGCGGTTTTATCTGAATATAGAAATCCCGTATTCAAGGACTTAGGAATACCTTCACCATTAAAATTATCGCCTCTATCGTAGTCTCCCCCCATGTTTGATACTTCCTCATAACTGAGCCCACTCTTGCCTGTATTACTTGCAATCAAATAAGCCGAAGCTTTAAACGATTGATTAAAATAGTTCAAAAAGCCCTGTCCAGCGTAGAATTTATCACTACCTCCACCAACATCCACTTTGCCGAATATTCCACGTCTAGCCTCCTCTTTTAACTTCACGTTGATTGTCTGTGTACGTTCACCATCATCAATCCCTGTTTTCTCAGCCTTATCAGACTTCTTTTCATAGACCTGAATTTTATCAACCATATCAGAACGAATATTCCGGCTTACTAAAATAGGATCGTCACCAAAGAACTCCTCCCCGTCAACAAGCATTTTCTTCACTGTTTTTCCTTGGGCAGTAATTTTTCCAGAGGCATCGACGGTAATCCCAGGTAGGACTTTCAACAAATCTTCAACTTTAGCGTTTTTTTCCACTTTAAAACTTCCAGCATCATATTCCGTTGTATCCCCCTTGATACTAATGGGCACCCGTCCCATAACAATGACTTCCTCCAGCAAGGTTGCGCTGCTGGTCATTCCAATAGACATGTTACTGTAATGCTGCCCTGGCAGGATCTCCGCGTAATATTCACCGTATTTCGGATAGGTTACAATGATAAAATATTGTCCAGTATCAGGCCGCTCAAGAGAGAACTTACCATTTTCATCCGAACGGGCAAAATTGGTCAAAATGGAATCTTTAGCTGTTAACAACATAATTGTTGCATTATGCAGCTTAAGCTGATCTTTTACATCAGTGATTTTTCCTTCAATACGGGATTGAGCATGAACTATTCCGCAGAAACAGAATAAAATAAGTAAAAGTAGTTGCCCCACTCTTTTCATAATATGGTTTGGATAGTATATAATTATATAAATAATAAAATTCGTGCACAAAACTAATATTTTGTTTCAGTTAATTTAAGTTTATCTCAAAAAAAATACAAGTAATAAAAAGATATTAAAAAAATAAAACAGACCATTGATTAACAACATAATACAAATTAAAAATCATAAAAAAAGCTCTTCAAAAGAAGAGCTTTTTTATCTAAACAGTTAGAAATACACAACATATTATGTGAACAGCATGCTGTGATTTTTATAAATTGCCAAGTTCCATAATAAATTGAACAGTTTCTTTATTCATATGTTGAGACAGCACACCTGTAATCTGATCTGTCATGGCTTTTCTTGTCATTCGTTTTACCTTCGTATTCTCAAATTTCTTTTTGTCCATCACAACTGTGTTGCTGAGTTCAACTTTTGTTGCAAAATAGGAGACGTGCTGACTAGGTACAACCAAGCCTAAAATCATTCCCGGAAGACCATTGATGGATTCGGGGCCGCCACTGATAGGGATTTCATTGCAGTAGTATCCAATGACATAAATGGAGTCTGGTGTAATACCATTGGCTCTCCTGCAATTGTAGCCAGCGATATCGCGGTATTCATCTGTGATTTTCCATTTGATGCGTTTCATGGAATCCTGAACGATGATTTTTTCACCTACGATATCGTTGTATCTCAAAAAGGATCGGTTGGACATATTTGAAAGTGTTGCTGCATCAAAGTCTAGCGCAAGCATCATAATATACTGCTTAATCTCTGCATCCAGGCTCTCGTCTTTTACCGATTCGAACAACGTCTCCGTGGTATTGAATTTCATTGACTTCTTTAACACGGCACTTTCTGGTAATCTCGGTATTATACGCTCAAAAAACTGTTTTGAGTTATCATCGGCCTTAGCGATGAATTTTTTACTTACGATATTCTTCATATACATCGTCTTATCGTAGGAAATAGTTCCCGATCGACCAAACAATGTATACTGTGCTTTAAGACCTAAGGCTGAACAACAGAAGAAGAGAAAAAAGATATATTTTAACATTGTATTTCGCTTAATATTTTATAAAAACATTTTTGTAAAATCCCATGATAGTTTAAGCATATAATATCTGCGTATCGTATCATATCGACGTTGCGTAAAGACAGAAGTCGATGCCGAACGACTAAAGCCCTTGTTCTGGTTAAGAACATCGTTGATCATAAAATCCAACACCAACGATTCATTTTTCAGGAATTTCTTGCTTACACCTGGATGCAACAAAAACTGCTCAAACTTCTCATCAAAAGCTTTGGTGGCCGCCTCGTAGGAGTAGGTATAATTGGTATAAACCTTAAATGTTTTGTTGAAAAAATACTCCACACTTCCGTTGGAAGCGAAAACAAAACCATTACTGTTGGTATTGCGTTCCAAACTTGATTTCATCAAACGATATTGCGGACTAAAGTTCAGGTCAAAATTTAAACCTGTCTTGGTATCTCTCTTGAAATTATACGTAAAATTAAAGTTCGTCGTATTGACTTTATTCAATTGGTGATTGAACATATTATAATTATCACTCATATTCACATAAAACTGTGGCGAGTTGGACAGGCCAAGTTTTTTGCTCAGCTTGAAATAAACTCCAGACCATACGTTCAAGGAAGTATTTGTCTTACCATCAACATTATTCCAAGTATATGTATTAATCCCTTTTAGGGTATCAATATTCTGCGTAATCGGGTTCTTTTCGGTAGAGATATTACCACCGACATAAACATAGTTTCCGGTCAACACACGGAACGAATTATAATTCAGATTTAATGAGTTTCTAAATGATGGTTTTAAGTTTTCATTTCCCAAATAGCGATTAATCTGGTCTGAGTTATCCAAGATCGGTTGGATCTGGCTTAAAGAAGGTAATTGATTTTTACCGGTATAGTTCATCCATAACCCCTTAGTTTTTGTAAAGGAATAACCTGCACTTACATTTGGATTATACGTAAAGTAACTTCTTGTAATCCCCTCGCTTGTATAGTTATTGAACTGTTTCAATTTGTCATTATTGAAATTATTAGCCACAGTGAACTTAAATTTTTCAGTTGTATGAACTACAGCCAATTTGTACCTATTGCTGCTTCTATCAAAATCGTAGTTATTACTGAAACGACGATCCAATTGAGTATAATTTCCGGCTCCATCAATATTGAAAGACTCCACGATGGAACTACTATTACTTTGCTCAATTCCTGTTCCCACAACAAGATTCCAAATTTTGGATAAAGGTTCGGTATAGGAAATTGAAGCGCTTAGCACGTCACTTGTATTGTTACGCACCTTACTTTGATCTGTAGTTGAATCCGTTTTTAAGCTATAATTTCTCAGGTCGGAATTTAAATGTCCAGTACCTTTCATCTCATTTCTTTTCCATTGACCATCGAATGTAAAAGAACGTCCTTTTTTCTTGAATTTGTGCGTAAAATAAGTGCTAAAATTGAGCTCGTTGATATTATTTTTCACCAATTCTCGAGTATTCTCAGCAATAGTTGTATCTGCATTTTGGCCAAACTGATAAGCTTCACGCTTGTTATCTGACCAAAGATTCTTTCTTGATGCCCCGCCTCGTATGGTTAAGAGATTTAACGAATCTAATTTCAGGTCATATTTCAGATTCGCACGATGCTGGTCATTTTCAGAATCTACATTCTTCACCGATTTGTTATTGATCAAACCGGTCGTAATCGTTTCATCATTTCCATCGCTGCTCAATCTTCCATATTTATAGTTAATGTTGACTGTATGTTTATCCTTATCAAATTTATCCGAGAAGTTAACGCCCGAATTTATAGCCTTAGGTACACCAATAACCCCTTGTCCAGAAAAAGGATCCGTAAAATTAGACCAGCTCATTGATCCGTCATCACCATAGGAAACACCTGAATCACCACCATACTTTTGTGCATCCTGCCAGTTCATGCTCGTAGTACCATTATTACCGAAAAGCCCATAAACTGATATTTTCTGCGATCCCTTAAACTTGTTCAACATCAATTGCCCCATATAATAGTCGTCGGTTCCACCGCCAAGAAGCGCTTTTCCGAACATGCCATTTTTAGAGCCTTCTTTTAGCTTTACATTGATCGTTTGCTCACGCTGACCGTCATCCACTCCTGTTCGCTCTGCCTGCTCGGATTTTTTCTCGTATACCTGAACTTTATCCACCATATCCGATCGGATATTTCGTGTCACCAGTGTCGGATCATCACCGAAAAATTCTTCACCATCTACCAATACTTTTTTGACTGTTTTACCTTGTGCAGTAATCTTTCCAGATGCATCAACCGTGATGCCAGGCAAAGCTTTCAACAGATCTTCAACCTTGGCATTCTTCTCAACTTTAAAACTACCGGCATCATATTCTGTGGTATCACCTTTAATTGTGATTGGGATGCGTCCAGTAACGATGACTTCTTGTAATAATGTGGCTGTATTGGTTAGGCCAATAGCCAATTTGGAGTAATCCACTCCAGATTGAATCTCCGTATAAAAATCGCCATACTTGGGATAACTCACAATCAGCACGTAAGCTCCTGTATCGGGCTTGGCTAAGGAAAAAAGACCATTTTCGTCAGATCTCGTAAAGCCTGTTAATATGGAATCTTTAGCGGTCAACAGCATAACTGTTGCGTCTGATAACTTTAGTTGGTCCTTTACATCACTTATTTTTCCAGCAATCTTGGATTGGCCCAAAGCCAAACCAGGAATAGCAAAAATGAAAAATAAGAGAATTTGTAAAACTCTTTTCATAAAATTGTTGGATAGTAAATTAATATCAATATAACATTAGTAGATAAAACCAATGTTTTGTTACAGTAAATTTAATTTTATTTCTTAAAAATTGGATTTTGGTTCATAGTTCCCCATTCGAGCAAAATAAGAGGTCCTTTTTACAGCAGCTCAGATCCGATGTATTCATACAAAAGATCTTCACTATACCTGATAATGCCTCTTCTTTTGCATATTGATCAAACGCCACAACTGAAGACAGAAAAAGCATATCAAAACAGCAAAAGATAACTGGCCACCAATCGTGCTATAATTTTTAAGATCCGGGGCAATGTCTGCAACTTGAATTTTGGCCATCAGATAATTATTGAACATCATGCCACAAACAGTCCCAAGAAGAAAAAATGTAATCGCATACTTTTTATTTGACAGGGCTTTCTCTTTATCTTTCTCGAGCGCAGCAATACCGTTCATGATACGTTGTTCAAAATCATCAAATGGCATTTCTATTTTACTCATTTGCATAACTTTCTTGAATTTTTCCTGTTCCTTATCCATAATACTCCGCTTTTTTAATTAACTGACTTAAAATGATCTGCATATTTTTACGGGCCCGGTGCAAGATCACTTTGGTATTCGCTAATGTCCAGCCCATAATCTCTTTAATTTCATCCATCGACTGTTCTTCGAGATAGAACAACCGTAATGCAACAGACTCGCGAGCGGGCAGAATAGTGAGTGCATCGTTGATCATTTCTTTTCTTTCGTGGTCGATTATTTCATCCAATACGGAATCTTCATGCGACATGTCATGGTGGGATAGATCAAAATTGACCAACTCCAGTTTCTTATGACGAATGGCATTAAAAGCAACATGCACAACAATTCGGTAAAACCAGGTACTAAATTTCGATTTCCCTTTAAAGGAAGACAGCGATTGATAGCATTTTATAAATGCATCCTGAACGGCATCTTCTGCCAAATGCTCTTCCTTTACAATAGAAAGAGCGACAGAAAATGCCATATCTTTATACGTTTTTATAAAATAACGATAGGATTCCACATCGCCTGATAGAACTTTTCGAATATAGATTTCATCCATTGGCGGGTTAAATATCGCGTTTTTTATCCAATCGGTTAGCAATTATCATTGCAACACCCGCAGAAATAATCAAAATTGCGACGGCAAGTGAATCTGGCAAATCAGTATTCATGTAGTTGTCCAAAATTCCCACAATGAATAATCCTATTCCTATACCAAGTACCAAAATCCCGGGCTTTTGCCAATCTAGTGACTCTCTTTTCTTATTTTCACCCGGAATCTGTACAGCCACGCTCCGATACCGCATAATAAAATAAACACACAAGGTGATACATGTAAATAGTCCGATTCCTAAAATGGCTCCTACTGATTGCTTTTCCATAATTATTTGAATTAGTTTTTACATTAGTCGCAACCATCCCCGAAAAGGTTACAACAAATTGAGTTAAATGTCTCGATTTGTGTAAATTTGTTTCAAACACAAACAATATGCAAAACATTAAAGAATATGTAGAAGCAAACAAGCAACGTTTTTTGGATGAGTTGTTTGATTTATTGCGTTTACCATCAGTAAGTGCCGATCCTAAATTTAAAGGAGATGTTGAAAAAACTGCTGAATTTGTTGCTCAGAAATTGCGTGAAGCCGGAGCCGACAATGTAGAAGTTTGTCCTACCGCTGGTAATCCAATCGTTTATGGAGAAAAAATTATCGATCCGGCACTTCCTACAGTGTTGACATATGGTCATTACGACGTACAACCTGCTGATCCATACGAGTTGTGGGATACCCCTCCTTTCGAACCGACGGTTCGTGATGGCAAAATCTATGCACGTGGTTCTGCCGATGATAAAGGTCAGTTTTATATGCATGTAAAAGCCTTCGAATACATGATTAAAAATGATGCATTAGCATGCAACATCAAATTTATGATTGAGGGTGAAGAGGAAGTGGGCTCAGTCAATTTGGGCACATTTGTTAAAGAAAATACAGAAAGACTGAAAGCTGATGTTATTGTTATTTCCGATACATCGATGATCAGCATGGCTCAACCATCGTTAGAAACTGGCTTACGTGGACTTTCTTATGTTGAAGTTGAAGTTACGGGGCCTAATAGAGATTTACACTCCGGCGTATATGGTGGAGCAGTAGCCAATCCTGCGACGATATTAGCAAAACTGATTGCATCATTACATGACGAAAATAATCATATCGCTATCCCTGGATTTTATGATGATGTTGTCGAATTGACGGCTGAAGAACGTAAAGCATTAAATGAAGCACCTTTTGACATTGAAGAATACAAAACTGACCTGGGTATCCAAAATATCTGGGGAGAAAAAGGTTTCACAACATTAGAACGCACCGGTATTCGCCCAACCTTAGAAGTAAATGGTATTTGGGGTGGTTATATCGGTGAAGGCGCCAAAACAGTATTGCCTTCAAAAGCGAATGCAAAAATTTCAATGCGTCTTGTACCAAACCAAAACTCTCACCGTATTACGGAGCTTTTCAAAAAACATTTTGAATCTATTGCACCAGATTATGTGAAAGTAGAAGTTAAACCTCATCATGGTGGTGAACCTGTCGTCACACCGACCGACAGTGTTGCTTACAAAGCGGCAGAAAAAGCCCTGCATGACACCTTTGGTGTTAAACCTATCCCAACGCGTGGTGGTGGTTCGATCCCAATCGTCGCTCTTTTTGAAGAAGTATTGGGTTTAAAGACTGTACTCTTAGGCTTCGGACTAGATAGTGACAACCTACACTCTCCCAATGAAAAGTATGGTATTGAGAATTACCTTATGGGAATATCAACAATTCCTTTATTTCATAAATATTACGCGGAACTAAGCAAATAATTTAGTTTTTCATTAGATAAAGGGTTATTTTTAAATTTTAGAAATAACCCTTTATCGTTTTATGGATTTTGATTTTCGTTTAATTGTATTTTACACTGCGGCTCAGCACCTTAATTTCACCAAAACGGCTTCGGCCCTTTTCATCTCACAACCAGCCGTAAGCAAAAACATCCAAGAACTAGAGAAGAAACTTGGCGTACCACTCTTCGAAAGAAAGGGCAACAATCTTAATTTAACCGATTCAGGTCAAATTCTCTATAAATATGCCCAACAGATTATCAATCTGTATAATCAGGCGGGCCAAGAAATACAGGAGTTGCAGGAAGGGCGAAAAGGAAAGCTGGTCTTAGGAGCCAGCACAACCATCTCCCAATATGTTTTACCTGCTCTGCTTGCCGATTTTCTATCCCAATATCCCAACAACCGTATCCAGTCTTTTCAATCCAATAGCCGCAGTATTGAGGAGCAGCTTATCGACAAAACATTGGATTTAGGTATCACGGAGGGGTCTACCGACAACCGGGCGCTGAAATACATTCCTTTTATGAAGGATGAGCTAGTTCTGGTCACAAATAGCCAAAACCCACTATTAGCTCAATTAAAAAATCCAATATTATCCGATATCACGCGCTTACCTTTGGTACTACGCGAGCAGGGCTCAGGTACACGAACAATTATTGAGAATGCACTAAAAGATAAAAGCATTAATCTATCCGAAGTACAGATAGAAATGATCTTGCCTTCAACAGAGAGTATCAAAGGCTACCTTGCTCGTCGCAACAGCTTTGCTTTTTTATCTATTTATACAGTGCAAAAAGAAGTGTTAAATAATCTATTGACCATTGTTGATATTCCACAATTGACAATAGAACGTTATTTCTATTTTACCCATTTATATGGAGGCCTTGCCGGTACGCCCAACCAGTTTCTGCAATTCTGTTTGCGGCAAAACTTCAAGTTATAACCAAATGTTATATCTCATAAACAAACTTCGTTTTAATTCCAGATTTGAGGCGGCTAGATTTGTACAAATGAATTAGCGTAATGGAATATAAAAAACTAACAGATTATTTAAAGGCACTCAGCTGGATCATTGTAGCATTGGTTATTACATGTACGACCTTATGTGTATTTCCACTAAAACATGAGGAAAACAAAAAGCAAACAGATTCTCTTGAAATGCGCAACGACTCGCTTATTACGCACGTTTCCCAATTTAAGGAAATCTCATTCAAAGATAATCCCGAAGGTAAAATGGCCAGTTATGGTGAAAAGCTAATCAAAAATACATACGATTATTTCTATGATGGGGAGGTCAAAATCGGAAACAAGCTTGCCTGCAGTAGCTGCCATCTCAATGGAGGCACAAAGGCTTTTGCTGCCCCTTATGTCGGGCTCACCAATGTCTTTCCAACCTATATTGGACGAGAAAATAAGGTTGAATCACTTGAAGAGCGCATCAACGGTTGCTTTGAGAGAAGCATGAACGGCCGAGCCATTCCTGAAAATAGCAAGGAAATGAGAGCCATTATCACCTATATTAAAAACATCAGCATAAATACAGTTAATAAAGGTCGGTTGGCAGGCCAAGGATTTATAAAAATGGATATTCCCAATCGTGCCGCGGACTTGAAACATGGTCAATTGGTTTTTGAGAATAAATGTACAAGTTGCCATGGAAAGGATGGTCAGGGGCTACCACAAACAGCGGGAAAAGGATATCAATATCCACCCTTATGGGGAAAAGACAGCTACAATGATGGTGCTGGAATGGCACGATTGCTTACCGCGGCTCGTTTTATCAAAGCTAATATGCCTTTAGGCGCAACTTATGATGCACCTCAATTGAAAGACGACGAGGCCTATGATGTCGCAGCATATATCAATTCTTTCGATAGACCTCAAAAAACAAACAAGCAATTGGACTATCCTAATCTAAGCAAAAAACCCAAAGATAGCCCCTATCCACCTTATGCCGATAACGTTAGTACAGAACAACATAAACTCGGACCTTTTAATTTTTAAACATAAATACCCCATTAAATCAATAATAAATATGAAAAAACAATTTACAATCGCTTGCATTTTAGTAGCGATAATGACTATTCAAGCGAAAGCACAGGACAATAAATTGTTGCTCAATAACCATCAATATAGCGGTGCCGTTGCTAAGAAAAAAGCGTATAAAGCCATTTATCAGCTGGACAGCAATGATCCAAAAACAATTGAAAAAGCAATCCGTAATATTAACAATGTCTTGAAAGACCCACGGTTAAAAGGACACTTACAGATTGAGTTGGTTGCATTTTCCGGTGGTACCGAAGCTTACCTAAAAAAGAACAGCCAATATGAGAAACCTTTGAAAGACCTCGTCGAGAAAGGCGTTATCGTAGCGCAGTGCCTGAATACGTTGGAAGAGAAACATATTGCCAAAGAAGAACTATTTGATTTTATAGGCTATGTTCCTAGCGGAAATGGTGAATTAATCTTAAGAGCAAATGAAGGTTGGGTTATCGTTAAACCATAAGTATAATGAAAAATTTTCTACTGCTTGGTCTAACAATAGCATTATTGGGAGCCCAGGAAATTAAGGCACAAGAACATCGTTTTGATCCCCCCTGGAATAATCCACCAGAATCGGCTCTAAATTTTACGGTACCCGGGATAGACAATATTCCAGATTTATATGGTGATATCGAGAATCCGCAGCTTACTGTCTTTTTCGCTGGCAATCAATTTATGGTTGTCGATGATCTACTTGCATCATTCAAAAAAGAATACCCACAATACGAACGTATTTTTGTTGAAACCCTGCCGCCGGGCATTTTAGCTAAACAGATTAAAGGCGGATCAATCACGATAGGGAATCTACGCATTACCCATAAGCCCGATATTTACACAGCGAGCAAACGAGCGATCAACGAGATGGCAGATTACTTCAGCCATACACAGGTTTATTGCTACAACAATATCTGTTTGATGATTCCAAAAGGAAATCCCGCTAATATCAGAACATTGAATGATCTGGGGAATGACAAAGTTCGTATCAGCATGCCTAATCCCCAATGGGAAGGAATTGGGGAGCAGATCAAAGCATCCTATAGAAAAGCCGGGGGCGAACAACTCGTCAAGAAAATCATGGAAGATAAGGTCAAAGATGGCAGCACTTATCTGACCAAGATCCACCATAGGGAGAGCCCCATGCGTATATTGTATGGACAGGCCGATGCGGCTCCCGTTTGGGCTTCTGAAGTCGTTTACCAAAAACTAATTGGCCATCCAGTTGAAGGGATCACCATTCCTGATGTGCAAAATACAACTGCAACTTACGTCGCTGCAAAGCTGAAAAACGCGCCGCATGCGCAGGCTGCAGATGACTTTTTAAAATTCATGGACTCGCCAACAGCCAAGAATATTTACAAGAAATATGGTTTCACAGTAGACTAAAAAAGAAAATGGATAATTAATTATCCATTTTCTTTCTTTACTTTAGGTCAAAATTAGTTGACTTGTATGATCCTATTGCTCAAAAAACTCCATCGGTATTGGTATTTTATCAGCGTTCTACTTGTTTTTCTTCTGTTTTTCCCTTATATCTATTTTTTAGCACGACGTCCCGAAAAAAACTATGCTAGAATCGCCCGTATGCGACGCTGGGTATCAGTTGGTGGTTCGGCCCTAGCTGGTGTATTTTTTAAGGTGAGCTATGAATCAAAAATAGATTGGAACCGTTCCATGGTATTGTGTCCCAATCATACTTCGGTCTTGGATATAACAGCCCTCACCTATTTGTGCCCAGCTCCTTTTTCATTTATCGGAAAAGCTTCATTGCTTAAAAATCCGGTTACACGTATTTTTTTCAAAACAATAGATATCCCGGTCACAAGAAGAAGTAAAGTTTCTTCTTTCAAGGCCTTCCAACGTGCCAATGAACTCGTCCGAAATGGTAGAAGTGTCGTTATCTTTCCAGAAGGAAAAATCGATGATGGTTTCCCCCCGCAGATTCACGCATTTAAATCCGGAGCCTTTCGAATCGCTATTCAAAATGACGTTCCCACAGTGCCCATTATCATAGAAAATGCCTGGGATATCTTTTTCGATGACGGCTCGAAAAGGGGATCTCGCCCAGGAATAGTTAAAATCCATGTATTCAACCCGATAGAAACTAAAGATTTTAACGATGATAATGCATCGGAACTAGAAAAAGTTGTATACGACAAAATGCATTCCTATTGGATTATGAAGAATAAATCGTATTTTCATAACCTAGAGAACCTCCAAAAAATATGTCAGGAAAGATCTTAATCGAAATCAAGGATATTGCTAGAGAATACCAAATTGGTGCGGAAACAATTCATGCCTTAAGCTCCGTTACACTCAACATCCATAAAGGAGAATTTGTGGCCTTAATGGGGCCTTCAGGATCAGGCAAATCCACGTTAATGAACATTCTCGGTTGCTTGGATACGCCAAGCCGAGGAGAATACATCCTCAATGGGATTAATGTGAGTGACATGACTGACGATGAACTCGCCGAAGTAAGAAACAAAGAAATTGGTTTCGTCTTTCAAACTTTTAACCTGTTACCAAAGAATACAGCACTTGAAAATGTTGCGCTTCCCCTAATTTACGCGGGCTATAATAAAGTTAGACGTGAGGAAAAAGCTACTGCAGCATTGGAAAGTGTCGGCTTAGGGCATCGTATGGATCATAGACCTAATGAACTATCGGGTGGACAACGACAACGTGTTGCTGTTGCAAGAGCATTGATCAACGATCCTTCCATTATACTTGCCGATGAGCCAACAGGAAACCTTGACACCAAAACGTCCATTGAAATTATGGGCCTACTGGAGGAAATTCACTCCAAGGGTAATACCATTATTCTAGTCACACATGAAGAGGATATCGCATTACATGCACACCGTATTGTACGCATGCGAGATGGCTTGATCGAAAATGATTATCCAAACCCAGAAATCAAATCAGTGTCACCAAGACTTGATGCGTTAAACGAAAAGGGAAGTGACTTTGAGAATATCTAAAAATATTATAACGCTAAAAATCAACAACTTATATTAATACAGCAAAAATAACACGTGATTTACTTGCTTAAGTTAAATTAAATCATAGTTTTGCGAAAATAGAGAACTTAAATTGTTTTTATATGTATTGGACATTAGAATTAGCTTCGCATCTAGAAGATGCACCATGGCCAGCAACAAAAGATGAATTAATCGATTACGCTATTCGTTCGGGTGCACCTGTTGAGGTGATTGAAAACTTACAATCTCTTGAGGACGATGGTGAGCCATATGAAAATATCGAAGAAATTTGGCCCGACTATCCAACAAAAGACGATTTCTTCTTCAATGAAGATGAATACTAAAAAATAAAAAACGCCTTTATTCAAAAGGCGTTTTTTATTAAAGACATCGCCCTCTCTTCGGAGACAACTCAGTACGATATCCATAACCTCCCGAAGGTTTTTATTCCATAGTTTTAATCTATTTTGATGAAGACAAGTCTTACAAGTATGAAGATAAAATTAAAGCTATTGTTGTTCATGTTTATTGGCTGTATTGTCAGCCAAAGCCTATTTGCTCAGGAACAACAAACTTCCAATGAACAGGTTGTTGTTTTAAAAAAGTTTGTCCAGCGCTTGAATGATCCTAATTTAGCGACTGATATTATTTTAAGCCAAGATCTAATAACATCAAAAAAACTGGACGAAGATCTACAGGAATACCTATTGGCAAGCATCGATGAAATCAGGATAAATGTACAGAGCAAGGATATCAACCAACTGGAATATCTTAGCTTTGCTCAAACAGGAAGAAAAGAAACAAGTGATATCGATCTCGAAGGTATTGACCCGCAACAAGTCTACTTTGTCAAATACCTCAAGCGTTTTGTATTTGCAGCAGTCATCCGTGATAGCAAAATTGCCTCTTTTACATTAGTTTCCAAAGGGAACAATAAAGCTCATTTTGTATTCTATTAGTTTTCATTGCCCCTATTTTATCAGACGCCTGCTGTTAGAATCCTTAAATATCACGCTTAGTCTTACACAAATGCACGCTTATCAGGTTTTATTTTAAAGTATATTTGTGAGCAATATTAAGCCAAAGATGCTTTCTTAAAAATTTTTCAATAAAAACACTTGCATTTTATAATTCTATCAACCATATTTGTATTAATAAAAATAACAATGATAACAACTGTATCAAATAAAGCTTGGTGGTGGCACAACGAATAACGTTGTGGCAAACTCCTATTGCATTATTTGATTAATACGTCAAGATATGATGGGCTTGCCTAAATAAGGTAAGCCCTTTTTTTATTTAAATTACCATGAAAGAAATTTTAGCGCATTTATTTGAATACAAGACATTTTCTCGGCAAGAAGCCTACGAGATCCTAACCAACATTGCCATGGGCAAGTATGACAGTCACCAAATTGCGGCATTTATGACGGCTTATGGTATGCGCAGTATTCGCGTTGAAGAGCTTGGAGGGTTTAGAGATGCGATGTATGATTTATGCCTCAAGCTGGATTTTAACGGTTATGATTTAATTGACCTTTGCGGTACAGGTGGGGATGGTAAAAATACCTTCAATATCTCGACAATAGCATCTTTTATCACTGCTGGGGCTGGTTACCATGTCGCAAAACACGGTAATATCGGGGTATCTTCGAGCTGTGGTTCATCCAATGTCATGGAATATTTAGGCTATCAGTTCAGCAACGACAAGGCTGAGCTACAACGCCAACTTGATGAAGCCAATATCTGTTTCCTACATGCGCCATTGTTTCACCCTGCCATGAAAACCGTTGCCCCGATACGTCGTGCATTGGGTGTTAAGACTTTCTTTAACATGCTGGGTCCATTGACAAATCCTTCCAATCCTAGATTTCAGTCTGTTGGTGTATTTAGTTTGGAATTAGCACGACTGTATGGTTATCTATACCAAAATACCAACAAACAATATTCCATTATTCATGCTTTGGACGGTTATGATGAGATATCCATGACCGGTGATTTTAAGGTAATCAACAACCAAGGAGAGAATTACTACAACATGGAAGAACTTGGTTTTACCCCAGTCTCAGCTCAGGAGTTGACGGGAGGTGAAACGATAGCAGATGCCGCCCAGACATTCTTATCTATATTGAACAATCAGGGTACAGATGTGCAGAACAATGTTGTTTTGACGAATGCCGCATTTGCGATTAAGACCTTTAATCCCAAAAAATCTTTTGGTGACTGTTTTTATGAAGCTGAAAGTTCATTGATGGGAGGTAAAGCTTTGCGCAGTTTCCAAAAACTAATCAAAAAATAAAATGGCGATCAAAGTAAAAGTTTGTGGCATGAAATATCCCGACAATATAACCGCTGTAGCCTCCTTGGGCATCGATTATATGGGATTCATATTTTATGATCAATCCAAACGTTATGTTGGTCAAAGCTCCTCCTCATACATTAAGGACCTTGACAGCCTAAGTAAGGTCGGAGTTTTCGTCAATGCCAGCCTTTCAGAAATTCTAGATAAAATAACTGAATTCCAACTAAATGCAATTCAACTGCATGGAAATGAATCTGCGGAATACTGTCTTGAATTGAAAGAAAAATCAGCAGTTAGCATCGTGAAAGCCTTCGGAGTAGATAAAAACTTTGACTGGATACAGCTGGATCCTTACGCTAAAATTGTAGACTACTTTTTATTTGATACAAAAAGTAGTTCCTATGGTGGTACAGGAGTACAATTTGACTGGTCCCTATTGGACCAATACAAACTTACTACCCCCTATTTTCTCAGCGGCGGTTTAGATCCCGAAAATATCAAAACAGCGCTAGAAAGAAATGATCCACGGCTATATGCACTGGATTTAAATTCAAAATTTGAAGTAGAACCCGGCTTAAAAGATATTGAGCTATTAAGCCACAGTATAAATACTATTAAAAAATGAGTATATATCAAGTCAATGAAAAAGGATATTATGGTCCCTTTGGAGGAGCCTATATCCCTGAGATGCTCTATCCCAATGTGAAAGAGCTACGTGAAGAATATCTCAAAATTATCGAAGAAGAGAGCTTTCAGGAGGAATTTAACCAACTGCTCAGCGATTATGTCGGACGTCCTTCTCCATTATATCATGCCAAGCGTCTTTCTGAAAAATATGGAACTACGATTTACTTAAAACGGGAGGACCTTAACCATACCGGAGCGCATAAAATCAACAATACTATTGGCCAAATTCTATTAGCGGAACGCTTGGGTAAAAAGCGCATCATTGCCGAGACAGGCGCAGGACAGCATGGCGTTGCCACAGCTACCGTTTGTGCGCTGAAAGGTATACAATGTGCAGTGTACATGGGAGAAGTTGATATTCAACGTCAAGCTCCAAATGTAGCACGGATGAAAATGATGGGGGCCGAAGTTATTCCCGCAACATCGGGCTCCAAAACGCTAAAGGATGCGACCAATGAAGCTTTGCGAGATTGGATCAACAATCCTGTCGACACCCATTATATCATTGGGTCTGTTGTGGGACCACACCCTTATCCCGATATGGTTGCTCGCTTTCAGTCTATTATTTCTGAAGAAACGAAAAAACAACTATTAGCAAAAACAGGAAGAGAAAATCCAGATATCGTATTGGCTTGTGTCGGTGGAGGCTCCAATGCGGCAGGTATGTTCTATCATTACCTCGATGAAGAATCGGTTCAATTGTATGCCGTAGAGGCAGCTGGCCATGGTGTTGATTCAGGCGAATCCGCTGCGACAACAGCACTAGGAAAAGAGGGCGTTTTACATGGAAGCCGATCTATACTGATGCAAACAGCGGATGGCCAGGTCATAGAACCTTACTCCATATCGGCAGGACTCGATTACCCCGGTATTGGCCCTCAACACGCTTGGTTATTCAAATCCGGCAGAGGTAACTATGTAAGTGTGACTGACGACGAAGCGATGCAGGCAGGTCTTGAGCTTACCCGACTAGAAGGTATCATACCGGCTATTGAGAGTTCTCATGCCCTGGCTTATTTGGAAAAAATACCTTTTAAAGGTGATGAGACTGTCGTTGTCTGTCTTTCTGGACGTGGTGACAAGGATCTAGATAATTATATGAAATACTTTGATTTTTAAGGCATGAATACAATTGAAAAAAAAGAAGGTACTCCCCTTTTATCGATATATTTTACAGCTGGATATCCAACATTGGACAGCACAATAAGTATTGCCAAGAAATTGGAAGAAGCTGGCGCGGACTTTTTGGAAATCGGTTTTCCTTATTCCGACCCAGTGGCAGACGGGCCTGTCATTCAGCACAGTTCAGAAGTCTCTTTGGCAAACGGCATGACCGTAAAAAAGTTGTTCGATCAATTGATTGACCTCCGTAAACATGTTAGCATTCCCGTATTTTTGATGGGCTACTTTAATCCTGTGCTCCAATTTGGTGTTGAAAGATTCTGTGAAGAATGTAAAAATGCAGGTGTAAACGGTGTCATTATACCTGACCTACCCATGGATGAATACGAAGAACTTTACAAAGAGACGTTCGAGAAAAATGGGATTGCAAATATATTCATTGTAACACCGCAGACTTCTGAAGAACGAATCAGAAAAATAGACAGCCTTTCCAGGAGCTTTATTTATTTACTTTCTTCCAATGCAACGACAGGTAAAACACTTGATGTTGGAGACGATACAGCTGCTTACTTCAAGCGGATACATGATCTTCAATTAAAAAACCCATTGATCGTTGGTTTCGGTATCTCCGATAAACCTACCTTTCAAAAAGCAAGTAAGCATACGGCCGGTGCCATTATAGGTACAGCATTTGTCAAACGGCTAAAAGAACCGGATTATCTTACACAGATTCCAGCATTTATTGCGTCTATCAAAGCTTAATATGTAGGCTAGAAATTAGCAAAGCGTTAATTTTTTAATAAGAGTTCGGTCTAAAGTCTTTTTTCTTGGATCGAACTCTTATTTTTAAGGCAGTTTTCGAAAATGTGATTTTTCGAAGAGAATAACTTTGTTGCCTTGATCAACCAAGCAATAGGCAGCCAATCAAATCAATACTGTTATAACCATGGATACGCGAAGAGATTTTTTAAAGAAAGCGGCTATGCTTGCTGGGGGAGCTTCTATCTCCCATGTTATTCCATCCGCTATTGCGAAAGCGATGGCTATAAATCCAGCATTGGGCAGCACATTTTATGATGCCGAGCACGTTGTTTTATTAATGCAGGAAAACCGTTCATTTGATCATGCCTTTGGAACACTGCGTGGTGTAAGAGGCTTCAATGATCCTAGAGCTATCCGTCAACCCAATCGGAATAAAGTTTGGTTTCAGACGCAAAAATCCGGCGAAACATTTGCTCCTTTCCGATTGGATATCAAAGATTCAAAAGTCACCTGGATGGGTTGTCTCCCGCACAACTGGACCGACCAAACAGATGCTCGCAATAAAGGCAAGATGAACAAATGGTTGGATGTAAAACATTCCGGATTTAAAGAATTTTCGAATCTACCGTTGACTATGGGACATTATAGTCGCGAAGATATTCCATTTTACTATTCTCTCGCGGACTCTTTCACAATCTGCGACCAACACTTTTGTTCGAGCATCACCGGCACGAATCCGAATAGGCTTTATTTCTGGACAGCCAATATCCGGGAAAATCTTACAGGAAAAGCCTTGGTTTGGAATGGAGACTCCGAGTTTAGCGGGAAAGCAACATGGACAACTTTCCCCGAACGCCTTTCGGAATTAGGCGTAGACTGGAAAATCTATCAAAATGAAATTTCTTCGAGCAGCGCTGGTTATAGTGGCGAAGCAAATAGCTGGCTCGCCAATTTTGGTTGTAATCCGATGGAATACTTCCCCCAATATCAAGTCAAATATCATCCGCGCTATCGTCAGCTCCTGACATTAAAACAAGAAGATCTCGAACGCAAAATTAGCGAAACAACAGCTGGCGAAGCGCTTGAAAATTTAAAGAAAAATCTCAAACATACGCTAGAAGAATTACAGCTATATACTGCCGAGAACTTTGAAAAGTTCGATGAGCGGACAAAAGATATTCATCGCCGTGCTTTTGTTAACAACAGTGCACAGCCCGATTACATGGAATTGGAAACAATGCATTATCAAGAAGGGGGACAACAGCGCGAGTTACAGATCCCTAAAGGGGATGTTCTGTATCAATTCCGAAAAGATGTCGAGGAAGGTAAACTTCCAACCGTATCATGGCTGGCTCCACCGCAGCTTTTTTCTGACCATCCTGATTCTCCTTGGTTTGGCGCATGGTATGTTAGCGAAATCATGGACATTCTTACCCAAAATCCAGAAGTTTGGAAAAAAACAATCTTTATACTTACATATGACGAGAACGACGGGTATTTTGACCACTTTGCCCCCTTTACAGCTCCAAATCCGGATGATACAGAAAGCGGAAAAGTATCAGCGGGAATCAACCCTGGGTTAGAATATGTACGCCGCGATGAGCAATATTATCCTGAAAGCGGAAGAGAAAGCAATATCGGTCTTGGCTATCGTGTACCGATGATCATTGCTTCTCCATGGACCAGAGGTGGTTGGGTCAATTCGCAAGTGTTTGACCATACCTCCAGTTTACAATTCCTAGAGAAGTTTATTAACCACAAAATCAAGAAAGATATAAAAGAAACCAACATCAGCAGTTGGCGGCGTACAGTATGTGGAGATTTAACTTCGGCATTTAGGCCCTATCATGGCGAAAACATTAACAAACCGATTGTACTAGAACGGGAACCTTTTATCCAAGAGATTCACCAAGCCAAGTTCAAAGGCCTTCCCATGGGCTTCAAAGCGCTCAGCGCAATGGAGATCAAACAAATAGAGCAAGACCCCAGCAGTTCTCCCTACTTCCCAAAACAAGAAAAAGGGCTCCGGGATTCATGTATCCTTCCCTATGAACTTTATGTGCATGGCGAATACCAATCCAAAGGGGATTACTTGGTCACATTTGAAGCTTCAAATAAAATTTTTGGCAAACATGCTGCGGGCTCACCTTTTACCGTCTACCATGCTGCTAGCTACAAAGGAGAAGTTGGAACCTCAAGAAATTATGCTGTTTCTCCTGGAGATCGTGTAACGGACCAATGGTCGCTAGACGCCTTCGATAAAAAAATGTACCACCTCGAAATCTATGGCCCAAATGGATTTTATCGAGCGTTTAAAGGTGACACAAACAACCCAGAGTTAAAGGTCCGCTGTACCTATGAAAAAAGTAAAAATGAATCCGCGTTTACTGGGCGTTTGTCTTTTTCATGTACAAACAAGGGGAAAACAACCCAGCAACTTGTTTTCGAGGATATCAGCTATGGAAAAGAAAAAAGGAGTCTGCAACTTAAAGGTGGGCAATCCATTAGGATACATTTTGATTTGGCTAAGCAAAACTTTTGGTATGATTTCCGCCTCACCTGCGCCGGTTTTCTAAACTTTGAGGAACAATATGCGGGTCGTGTAGAGATTGGAAATGCGGGAAAAAGTGATCCTCTATTAAGCCGATAAACAAAACGAAAGGGAGCATTTAAAAAATGTTCCCATTCTTATAACATCTTCCTGGAATAGGTAAATTTCAGGAATTAAATTACATACGCTGTTATCCGATAAAGTGTTCCGAAAAAAGATCGAACACACTGTACTATTCCTGTATACGACGAACCAGATGATAGAATCCCTTGTACAATAGAATTGCCCCAACAATCAAAAAGATAGCTAACAAATACGAGCTGACCGGATTGATAAATAATAAATACATAACTCTGGTAATTTTTGGTTTTTCATTTGTTACTACAAGTTATAACATTTATCCAAAATATTACAAAAAAAAATTACATATTTTCTTTATTTTTGCTTCGATGAAGAAAATTGCACTATTTATCGGCTTATTTTTCTATTTGCTCGCAGCAAGTGGTGCCTCACTGCATCTTCATTTTTGCCAAGGGGAAACAAAAAGTGTATCGTTATCGGAAAGCCATACTATGGCCTGCCCTCTTTGTGCCAAGTCTGCAAAAAAACAGCAGAACCACTGTCATGAAACAGGAAGCTGTAAAGATGTTAAGATCGAAGCACAAAAGGTCGATCACTTCAGCCGAGTAACACAAAATCTTGATTTTAACACTTTTTCTCCCGCAATAGTTACGCTTCATTGGATACTTAATTATTATCATTTCTCTGGGGAGGAGGACGATTTTTCTAAATTAAAGTATACCGATTTTGCGAGCGATAATAGACAGAACCCACCTGTTTTTATTCTCAATCAAAATTTTAGAATTTAATATCACCTCTTTTCACCGAACGCAGTTCATTTTCTTGAATTGACCGAAGTCCAGTATAGTTTTTATATTTCGTGAGAACGGCAGACTGTCATTCCCAACATTGATCTTTCCGTAGCTTGTCACGGAACAAAAAACAGTGGATTTTAAATCATTCAGCAAAAATAGTAGAACTGAAAAAATAAATCCGTACCCCTTGAATGTGGTTGCGTGGTATCATGAAGGTAAAAATTAAATGCTAGTTGAAGCGAATACTCTTAATTAAAATGATGAATCAAATTTTCAAAAAAATATATACGACAACCATTCTATCCTTATTTTTTCTGGCATTTGTACAGGCACAGACCGACAGTACGAGGACTCTTACAGTGGCTGGGAACTGTGCCATGTGTAAAAAACGTATTGAAACTGCCGCAAAAATGCATGGCGTAGAAACGGCCGTTTGGAATGCAGGAGACAACTTATTGCAAATCAAATATAACCCCCAAAAAGTTCAACTGGAGACAATCAAGAAAAATATTGCTCAAGTTGGTCATGATGTAGACAACTTGGTTGCCACTGATGAATCCTACGCTAAACTCCATGAATGTTGTATGTATCCGCGATTGGAAAATGGCAAAATACCCGAAAAGAAAACTGTAACAACCGATAACCATGACCATCCACATACAGTTACCGGTGTTGTCGTTGAAGAAAATGAAAAGGGGGATCTTAAACCCATTATTGGTGCCAATTTACACTGGGCCAACCTTCCAACCAAAAACACAAGGACAAACGAAAATGGTGTTTTTAAATTGGACCATAAAGAAGGATTCAACAAATTGGTTGTAAGTTATGTTGGGATGAAACCTGACACCATCACCATCAAAGATCTTCATGAAGTCATCATGATTACAGCAAAAGGAAATGTGTTGATGGAAGTCGAGGTAAAAGGAACACGACGCTCAAATTACATCGACCGTATGACACCTGCACGACTGGAAGTTCTTACAGGAAAGGAGTTATTCAAAGCGGCGTGCTGTGACTTAAGCGAGAGCTTTGAAACCAATGCCTCCGTCGATGTCGTCAGTGCTGATGCTGTAACAGGCAGCAAACAGATTCAAATGCTGGGCCTTAGTGGTATTTATACCCAATTAACCGTTGAAAATTTACCCGGACCTCGTGGGCTCGCTTCTCCTTTAGGTTTAAATTCTATTGCAGGAACATGGATTGAATCAATTCAAATCGCGAAAGGTATCGGTTCCGTAGCCAACGGTTTCGAAAACATGGCCGGACAGATCAACGTCGAATTGAAAAAACCTCAAAATTCAGAAAGATTGTTTTTTAATGCCTATGCGAACAACATGGGACGCACAGATGTCAACTTAAATCTTTCACAAAAAATTGGTCAGCATTGGTCCACCGCAGTTCTGTTGCACGACAATTTCATGTACAATAAATCCATGAACTTTAGTCACAACGGGTTTAGAGATGTACCCGTTGGCAATCTATTCTCTGGGGTCAACCGTTGGTTTTATGAAAATGGAAAAGGACTTATGGTACAATTTGGGGTAAAATATCTCAATGACGACCGTACAGGCGGGCAGATTGATTTTAACGAAAAGACAGATAAGGGTACAACGAATCGCTATGGTTTAGGGTTTGATATTGAACGTGTAGAAGGTTTCGCTAAAATTGGTTACGTGTTCCCCGAAAATAAGCACCGCAGCATAGGTCTCCAGCTTGCAGGATCAAATTACAATCAAAAAAGCTATTTTGGACTCAATAACTACAATTCGGACCAACAAAATGGGTATGCTAACCTCTTATTTCAAGATATTATCGGTACAGTCGCTCACAAGTATCGCGTTGGTGCCTCCATTAATTATGACAATTACAATGAGTGGTATTTAAAAGATCAAAACTTCAAAAGGAAAGAAGTGGTTTCGGGAGCATTTGCAGAATATACCTATAGTCCATCAGAAAAATTTGATGCCATTCTTGGTCTCCGTCAAGACTACAATTCCCTATATGGTTGGTTTACAACACCACGCATCCATTTACGTTATGCACCGATTTCGGGAACAACGGTTCGAGCTAGCTCAGGAAGAGGTCAACGTACAGCAAATATATTTGCAGAGAATACGGCCGTCTTGGCAAGTAGTAGAAAATTGGTTATTCAATCGCCTAATATATACGATAAAGCTTATGGCCTACAACCTGAAGTCTCCTGGAATAGCGGAATAGCGATAGACCAAAGTATGCGGATCTTTGGACGTGAGGCTTCGGCATCCGTTGAATTTTTCCACAACAGCTTCTCTAATCAGGTCGTGGTCGATTACGAAAATCCCCGAGAGATCAATTTTTACAATTTGAATGGGAAGTCTTTCTCCAATAGCTTGCAAACAGAATTTCGCTTTATGCCAGCACCACATTTTGAAACGAGATTGGCCTATCGCTTACTTGATGTCCAAACTGATTTTCAAAGTGGCAGAAAGACCAAACCGCTATTGGCCAAACACCGTGGTTTTGTAAACCTAGCTTATAATCACCATTCTGGCTGGAGTGTAGACTATACGTTGAATGTTGTTGGACAAAAACGCATTCCGTCAACAGCAGAGAACCCCGTTGAATATCAAATGCCTACTGCATCAAAAGCTTATGCGACCATGAATGCGCAGATTAGCAAAACTTTTGGGAAAGAGAAAAACTTCACTGTATATGTGGGCGGAGAAAATCTGTCTAATTATTTCCAAAATATGCCAATACTTGCAGCGGATCAACCCTTTGGAAACTATTTTGACACTTCAATGCTTTGGGGACCATTAACAGGACGCATGTTCTACACTGGAGTTCGTTATTTCATCAAATAACAGCTCAGCTAAAAAATCAAGGAATAATAAAAAAGCGGCTTTTGCCGCTTTTTTACATTAACTTTTTCAATTCTTGATAAAGCTTTGCCGTTGGCAATCCGACCACATTATTATATTCTCCCTCTATTTTTTTTACAGCGATTAAGCCGATCCATTCCTGTATTCCATAAGAGCCCGCTTTATCTAATGGTGAAAATTTAGTAACATAATGATCGATTTCATCCGCATCTAATTCGTAAAAATAAACAGTTGTCGTTTCGACGAAAGAGCTAATCTTACCCTCCCATGAGATCGCTACAGCAGTCAACACCAAATGTTTCTTACCAGACAAGTTTGTTAGCGTTGCTCTGGCTTCCTGTTCATCTTTGGGTTTACCTAAAATTTCGCCCTTATCCGATACGACAATAGTATCAGCACAGATAACCAAACAATCGTCTTTATCCCCAAATGCCTCCGCTTTACAAATAGCGATTTGGCGAACGACCTCTGCAGCGGATAAATTCGGATCCACGTATTCCTCCGTTTCCCGAACGTCGACTTCAAATGTCAGCCCAAGCCCTGCTAACAGCTGTTTTCTCCGTGGAGATTGAGACCCTAATATAATTGTTCTATTTTTTAGATTTTTCAACATCCTTATATACTTTTTACTGTTTCATCCTCATACCATTTGCCTTGTACTTTCATGACCTTTTCGATCAATTCACGCACAACTCCCTTTCCGCCACAAAAACCAGACACATAATGTGAAATTTTCTTGATCTCTTCTACTGCATCTGCCGGAGAAACAGCTACGCCAACAGACTTCATGCAGCTAAAATCAGGGATATCGTCACCGATGTACATCAGCTGATTTAATTCAAGCTTGTAATCATAAGCAAGTTCTTTCATTTTAGACAGTTTGTCACTAACTTTTGAATACACTTCTTTGATTCCCAAACCTTTCATCCGCTGCTCGACCCCCTTCGAACCTCCACCTGTGATAATAAAAATAGGATAGCCTTTCTTGATCGCCAACTGCATAGCATAGCCATCTTTTATATTAAATGTACGTAACTGATGCCCTTCTTCATTAACTTGTACAGTACCATCAGTCAATACACCATCTACATCCAATACAAATGCTCTTATCGATTTAAATTCGGTCAATACCATAAAAATTTATTTTTGTAAAAGTAAGGCATTTCGAGTAATAATTCGCGTAGCGATACTGATCTAATTGACAGGACTGTCAGATAATTATTCAGTTAAGCCAAAATATCATTTGTGTGTCACAACATAGTTGTATTAGCAACTTATTCTCAAAAATATTTGGATGCTACTGTATATTTACCGTATCTTTGTAGAAGATAATTAAAGGTTATCTCGCTATGAAACACTAACAGCAAGCAATCAGAAGAGTTATTTACTTGAAGCTTGCATAAGATTAAAAAAAACAATCATTTTTAGTTTTCATGGCACAACACGGCAACTAATTTAGTTTAGAAGCCCTTAAAGAGTCTTTTCATAATTTAGGTTTATAATTGGTTAGTAACGAACCCTGGTGCCCATCATCAGGGTTTTGTTTTTATAAGCATTTTTTCTTCTTCTATTTAATAGACTTGACCGAACCATCTCCCTACCAACATATAGCTAAAAACAATTTTCAATCAATTTTTAGACAGTGATCAGTCACTGCTTATTCAGTTTATACTGAGTGATCACTGAACAAGCACTGAACAATCACTGAACGAGCACTGAACAAACACTGTTAAAATGCCTAATTTGATCACTACTTGATCCCTACTTGCTGCAACTCAGAATTAAAAGACAAAAAATGGTATGAGCTACGCTTACGTAACAAAAAATCGCTATTGCGCGGTAATCGATTATTTTGGGATGCCCCATGACTGTTTATAGGTTTGCTTCTATGCTGACTTTTGATTATTTTAGGAATAGCAAGTTTTTTTGTTATTTTACATATATCTTTTTCCCCAGGTACCATCGAAACACAATACCTACAGAAAAGTAAACGATAAACTCATTCTAACATGAATCGAAAAAATTATAGAAAGCAAATTACCATAGGAGTGATAATTTCTTTTTCGCTTATCTTCCTTTCAGCCCTATATTTTTTCATATCGCTGCATCATAATTTAAATAACGAGCGAAGTATTGTTCGTGTTGCCGAAAATAGATTCAATATTATTAATGAAATCAAATCAAGTGTAGACGAAGTAAATGACATCAAACTTGATTACCTGAATAAGAAAGACGCTTCACTATTTATTCCTTATAAAATGGAATTTAAAAAAATGGACGAACTGTTGCGATCTTTAAGTTTGAAAGATGATTTCTATCATGTTCAGCCAAACAGCACTGAAAACATCCGCAAAGATATCGTTGCATTTTACGACTTTGAGCAGGATATCGATCACACAAAGGAAACTCAATCCATATCACATAATATTCACGAGCGAAAGGCCTCGATATTAAATCAGATCGATCTCATGTCGAGAGATCTATTAGACCAACGGGCAAGACTCTTAGAAAAATCTAGAAATGAACTGCAACTGGCCCAGTACATTACTTACCTTTTCATCGCCATTGGCTTAAGTGGGTTCTTCTATATTCTCGCTAAAATTTCCTCGATCTCTAGATTTCTGAGGTCTACAGTGAAAAGTCAACAAGAATCCAATAAAAGTCTCCAACTATTGCAAGAACAGACCAATGGTGATAACTGGATTTTGAATGCGATTAATGGCATTGACGAACAATTACGCGGTGACTATACAGACAAGAAAATTGCCGAAATAAGCCTACATGCTATTGCTTCCACGACAAAAGCATTAGGTGGGACGATTTACATTTTCGATGATAACTATCAGGAGTATCAGCTTTGCCACAAAATTGGTATTTCCTCCACACAGTATATCAAACGAACGTTTAAGGAAAACGATGGTATTTTGGGCGAAGTCGCAAACAATCATGAAGTCGTTAAAATAAAAGACGTCGACCACAAGCATCTTATCTTAGAAACCTCGTTATCCGATCGTTTAGAAGCCGAGATCTATATTGTACCCTTCTCTTATGAAAACCATTGTGTCGGTATCATGGAAATTTGTTGCCCCATTACCAATGAGAAAGACGAGCAACTACGATTTAACTTCCTGGATAAAGCAAAAGATAACATTGCCGTTATCATCAAAGTAGCCCAAACTCATGGGAAGCTTGCCGATCTTTATGAGGAACTTCAACAACAAACCGAGGAATTAGAGACGCAACAGGAAGAATTGAGAACAACAAATGAGGAGTTAATCCATAAGACCCATTTGTTGGAGGCTTCTGAGGAAGAGCTTAGAGTACAGCAGGAAGAACTTATCCAAACCAATAATGAGCTTGACGAGAAGGCCAAATTGCTCTTTGCCCAAAATGAAGATCTGGAAAAAGCCCGTCAGGCCATAGCCCAGAAAATAGAGGAAGTAGAGCTATCTAGCAAATATAAATCTGAATTTATGGCCAATATGAGCCATGAATTGCGGACACCACTTAATAGTATACTCATTCTTGCCAAATTACTTCAGGATAACAAAAAGAAAAACCTAAGTGAGGACCAAATAAAGTATGCTTCTGTTATTCACAGTGCCGGTTCAGATCTCCTACATTTAATTAACGAATTGTTGGATCTGGCAAAAATTGAATCGGGCAAAGTTGACGTCCAAAAGGAATGTATCAACACAAACTACCTTGTCAATTATATTAAAGATTTTTTCAGTGATACCGCAGCTTCGAAAAATATTCACTTCTTGCTCGATGTCGACGTAAATGCGCCGCAGGAATTCATTGGTGATGAACATCGTATACAACAAGTCCTCAAGAATTTATTATCGAATGCGTTCAAGTTTACAGGTGAAAAAGGCGAAGTTTCTTTAGCGATAGAAGCTGAAGCAGAAAATCTTCTTTTTACGGTTAAAGATAGCGGTATTGGCATTGCTCCTGAAAAACAAGAGCTAATCTTTGATGCTTTTAAACAGGAAGATGGCTCAACGAGTCGTAAATATGGTGGAACTGGTTTAGGCTTATCGATATGCCGCGAAATTGCTAGCTTATTAAAAGGGAAAATAAACTTATCCAGTAAGGTTGGTGAAGGTAGTATCTTTACCTTCAGTATCCCGCTAGAACAGGAGATTCAAATTTCAGTCCCGAAAGTAACATCGATCGAAAAAGAAAGTAATCCGCCGCCACAAATTCCAAAGGAAAATCCTATAGTCGAAAAAACGAAGTCGATCAACAACGATGGAAAACACAATAAACTGCTGATTATTGAGGATGATTTTATTTTTGCAGATATTCTAAAAGACTACGCCGAACAAAATGGCTACGATGTATACATCAGCTATGATGGGCAAGATGGTTTACAAAAGGCACAGAATTTACGACCTGCCGCAATTATCTTAGATATCATGTTGCCTAAAATGGATGGTTGGGAAGTTCTTCGTAACCTCAAAAAAATTGACAGCACCAAGGAGATCCCCGTGCACATGATGTCGGCAGGAACATTTTTACATGATGAACCTATTTCTGCCGGAGCCATCGGATTTATGGCTAAACCTGTGTCAGAAGAATCTTTGGCTGAAACATTCTTAAAAATAAAAGCATCGACTAGTCATCCATTGAAAAAAATTCTGCTGGTGGAAGATCAGGAAATCCAAAGCGATTTTATCAAACAATCTTTAGAAGAACAGCATATTCAGATATTTCAGGCCTTCAATGCAAAACAAGCCCTCGATCTATTAGATCAAGAGAAATTGTTTGACTGCATCATTATGGACCTGAATCTCCCTGACAAATCAGGCATTGAACTCCTGAATGAAATCAAATCGAACAATCAATTTAAGGATTTACCCATTATCATCAATACGGCAATGGAACTCACTACAGAGCAGACTTCCGAAATTTTGCATCATAGCCAGGCGATGGTCCTTAAATCGGCTAAATCAAATAATCGCCTGATTGATGAAGTTAATTTATTCCTAAATAAAATTCGCAGTGATAAGCACGAATACACGATGTTCAATCACTCAGGAGCCTCTGTAATTGCGGAAAACAATTTAGCTTCCAAAACAGTATTACTCGCAGATGACGATATGCGGAATATTTTCGCCCTGAGCACTGCATTTGAAAGCTATGATATGAACATTGAAATTGCCAACAATGGTCAGGAAGCTTTAGATATTCTTGAACGGAATAAACAGATTGACCTTGTTTTAATGGATATCATGATGCCCGTTATGGATGGTTATGAGGCTATTGAAAAAATAAGGGCAAACAAGAAATTTGCAAACCTTCCTATTATTGCTGTGACAGCGAAAGCAATGAAAGGGGATAGAGAAAAAACAATTGCTGTTGGAGCAAACGATTATATTAGTAAACCGGTTGATGTTGACAAATTAATATCTCTGATGCGCGTATGGCTGAGTTAACCGATAAAATAGTAGCAATGATAAGTTTTGAAGAGTTGGAAGAAGTTATTGATATAGTCAAAAATCTCCACGGCTATGATGTGTCCGGCTATACAAGAGCTTCCTTAAAAAGACGTGTGACTAGAATAATGGAACTTAACAAGCTCAATCTACAGGAGCTAAAGTCCAATTTGATTAATCAGCCCGGATTCAGCACCTATTTCCTACAGGAAATTACAGTCAATGTAACTGAAATGTTTAGGGATCCTGATTTTTATAAAGCTGTAAAAACGGATGTATTTCCCTATCTCGCTACTTATCCACATATAAAACTCTGGAGCGCAGGCTGTTCTACTGGCGAAGAAGTTTATTCGCTGGCCATATTGTTAGAAGAAGCAAATCTTTACCAACGTGCATTTATTTATGGTACCGACATTAACGGCAAAGTGTTAGAAAAGGCAAAACGCGGTATCTATTCGCTCGCGAAAGTTAAAGAATACTCGGAAAATTTTATTAAAACAGAACCAAAAAACTCACTGTCGGATTATTATACAGCGATGTACAACGCAGCTACCATTAATAATAGTCTGAAAAAAAATGTCCTTTTTTCCATGCATAGCTTGGTGTCCGATGGCGTTTTTAATGAATTTCAACTGATTACCTGCCGTAATGTATTGATCTATTTTGATACTGAACTGCAAAATAAAGTCCTGGATTTATTCTATCATTCACTATGCCATCTGGGCTTCTTATGTTTGGGAGCGAAAGAATCTTTAATCAACTATAAAGACGCTGCTAAATTTAAGGTCGTAAACAAAAAACAGAATATTTACCAAAAAATTGGTTAGTAGGTGATGGAAAGGAAAATTCTTTTGTTAGCGGGGTCTGCCGGTGGGTTTAGTGTCATTCTAAATATATTAAAGTCATTGGAACGACCAATCCGCATACCCGTTATTGTCATTGTACACAGAAACCCTAAATATGCTTCTAGTATTGAGGACACGCTTTCCAAAGCGCTTGTTCAAAAAATAAAAACTGCAGATGATAAGGAACCGATAGAAGATGGGACTATTTATTTTGCCCCTGCTGGCTATCATCTTTTAGTTGAACCAGACTATAGCTTTTCTTTGGATATCTCGGAACCTGTTCAATACTCAAGACCATCAATTGATGTAACTTTCGAATCTGTAGCCGAAATATATAAAGAAAATTGTACCGCTATCTTATTCTCTGGAGCGAATCAGGATGGTGCACAGGGATTATTAATGATAAAACGATACGGCGGGACGACTTTTGTACAAGACCCTACGACGGCTGAAGTTCCCATCATGCCCGAAGCAGCTATTCAACTCGATGCACAGGAACGCATTTTGAGCATTCAAGAAATAAAAGATTACATCAAGCAATTGACTTAAAATTGTATTTAGATTTGCTATAATGAAGAAGATAAATATATTGATTGTCGATGATAAAATTGAAAATATTATCAGTCTTACAGCACTGCTGGAGGATATCGAAAATATAAATATAGTGACGAGCACGGATCCCAACGAGGCTTTAAAAATCTGTTGGAAAGAGGATATTGACTTAGCGCTCGTTGACGTACAGATGCCAGAAATCAATGGTTTTGAATTTGTTTCCTTCCTAAAGAAGAATCCGAAAACAAACCATATTATCCCCATTATGGTAACAGCGATTTCAAAAGAAGACAAATACCTCATTCAGGGACTTAATAGCGGAGCTGTGGATTATCTATATAAACCACTGAACCCGGAAGCGACCATCGCAAAAGTAAAATCTTTTGTTCAGCAATTACTGATACAGCAGGAAATTAAAGAGAAAAACATTGCCTTAGAAGAATCAAAACAGGCCATTCTCAAAGCTAAAGAAGAGGCCGATCTTGCTCGGAAATCCAAGGAAACCTTTTTAGCCAATATGAGCCATGAGATTCGTACGCCTATTAATGGTATTATGGGTATTACACAGATGTTAAAAAACTCCCAGCTCACTTTAGAGCAAGAAAACTGGATCAATAAACTGGACTCTGCCTCTCAAAATCTGTTGACTATTATCAACGACATATTGGATCTTTCAAAAGTCGACTCAGGTATGATGAAACTTAACATGGAGTCGACATCAGTGCACGATATTACAGATGATCTAAACAACCTCTTTATTGATAAAGCCAACTACAAAGGGTTGGATTTTTCAATTGATGTAGACGATCGGATCACAAGTTATTTTCTGACAGATCCACTACGGTTGAAACAAATATTGACCAACTTTATCTCCAATAGTTTCAAATTCACCTCGGAAGGTTCTGTTGTATTAAAAATTCAGCTTCTAACAGAGGATAACCATAGCATCTGTTTACGGTTTCAGGTTATAGACACAGGAATCGGCATTGTAGAAGACGCCCTGGAAAAAATATTTATTGCGTTTGAACAGGGAGAAGATAGTATCACCAAAAAATTTGGCGGTACAGGATTAGGTCTTGCGATTGTAAAGCGTATTGCTGCACTGCTCAACGGTCGGGTTTTTGCATCGAGTGAATATGGTAAGGGAAGCATATTTTCCTTTGAATGTACCTTTGATAAAATCAAAGACAAACCCGTAGAAAAAGAAACGCAGATACTCTATACGGAATTGCCCAAGTTCAACTTTCCGATGATCCTGATTGCTGAAGACAATGAATTAAACAGTTTTATGCTGGCAAATATCCTGAAGAGCTGGAATTGCGAAATCACTTTGGCAACCAATGGCCTCATTGCATTAGAGGAAATCAATAAGAAAAAAATTGATTTGGTGTTTATGGATGCCCATATGCCGCTCATGAGTGGTTTTGAAGCGATCAAGGAAATACGTCGAAACACGAATCCGACAATCGCAAACATGCCGATTATTTCTATTTCAGCCTCTGTGCTCCAAGCCGAACAACAGGAAGCGCTCGATGCCGGAGCCAATGAAGTTGTCGGAAAGCCATTCGATCCTATCAAATTATATAAAACAATTGATACTTTATTGTCAAAATTGAAATGATAGTTTCAATTTATCAATGAAATCATTAATTTTAGAACATAATCAAGATGTTTTGATGTTATTTCTCATGAACGTGTATCCAGAAAGGAATTACGTTCGTCATAACTTCATCACTAAACCGCTAAAGGCTGCGGAAATGCCTACAATAAATAAAAGATAAACAAACAATCATTCAAATGAAAAAACTTTTTATGATACCAGCAGTTGCAGTTGCTTTATCAATTGCATCTTGTGGTGGAAACAGTGACAAGTCTGAAAAATCAACTAGTACAGAAGCGACAACTTCAACAGAAAGCCAAGCAACAGAAACAGTGCCTGGAATTGAAAACGTGGCTATTTCCAACAGCTTATCTTTAGAAGGTAACGATCAAATGAAATATAATAAGGATCTATTCCGTGTAAAAGCGGGTGAGCCAGTAGAATTATCTTTCAAAAATGCAGGTACTATGCCAAAAGAGTCCATGGGACATAACGTAGTTATCCTAAAACCAGGTGTTGACCTTCCAACTTTTGGTGCTGAGGCTGCTGCAGCTGCGGCAGACGAATATATTCCAAAATCAGCTTTATCTTCAATTGTTTCCCACACAAAATTATTGGGACCTGGGGAAACTGATAAAATCACTTTTACACTTGAAAAAGGAGTTTATACGTTTATTTGTAGCTTCCCTGGTCACTATGGTGTCATGCAAGGAAAAATTGTTGCAGAATAACGAATAAGTAAAAAAGGATATTCAAAATATGAATATCCTTTTTTCAATTTTATCCCCCCACTAGCACCGATTCATTGTTCCCCGAGGTGCATAATTTCCATTCTTTTATCAAAAAAATGTAAAGTAAGGATCTTTGGTCACAAATCGTAAGTTTTGATTTCCTATCCCATTAATAATCATTAAATTTGTGGTACAAAAAAATAAAACGTAATCAATGCAATACGACGTAATTGTAATCGGAAGTGGTCCAGGCGGATATGTAGGAGCTATCCGTTGTGCCCAATTAGGATTAAAAACAGCTGTTATTGAAAAATATAGCACATTTGGTGGTACTTGTCTTAACGTTGGATGTATTCCTTCAAAAGCGCTTTTAGATTCTTCGGAGCATTACCACAATGCTGCGCACAATTTTGATGCATTTGGCATCAGCTTGAAAGATCTGAAAGTAGACATGGCAAAGATGATTGCTCGTAAAGACGATGTCATTGCCCAAAATACTGCAGGTATTACCTTCTTATTTAAGAAGAATAAAATTGACAGTTTTCAGGGTGTGGGTTCATTTGTGGACAAAAACACCATCAAAATAACGAAAGCAGATGGTTCTACAGAACAGATCACTGGTAAAAATGTAATTATCGCAACGGGATCGAAACCGACTTCATTGCCTTTCCTACCTGTTGATAAAAAAAGAATCATTACCTCAACCGAAGCACTTAACCTAAAAGAGATTCCAAAACACCTTATTGTCATTGGTGGTGGTGTTATAGGTTTGGAACTAGGTTCTGTTTATGCTCGTTTGGGTTCAAAAGTTTCTGTTGTTGAATTTGCAAAATCTATCATCGGTACAATGGATGGTGGCTTAGGAAAAGAACTACAACGTGTTTTGAAAAAATCATTGGGCATGGAGTTCTATTTAGGTCATAAAGTGACTGGAGCTTCCGCGAAAGGTAAAGTTGTAAAAGTAACTGCTGAAGATCCGAAAGGACAAGAAGTCACTTTAGAAGGCGACTATTGTATCGTAGCCGTTGGTCGTACCGCATATTCTGAAGGTTTAGGATTAGAAAATATCGGCATCACAGTAGAAGAAAGAGGCAAGAAAATCCCTGTTAATGCCCATCTGGAAACAGCTGTACAAGGTGTATTTGCAATTGGTGATGTGATCACTGGAGCAATGTTGGCACACAAAGCTGAGGACGAAGGTGTATATGTTGCAGAATATATTGCAGGTCAAAAACCACATATTGATTATAATTTGATTCCAGGTGTTGTTTATACTTGGCCTGAAGTTGCTTCTGTTGGAAAGACTGAAGAGCAACTTAAAGAGGCAGGTGTAAAATACAAAGCTGGATCATTCTCTTTCAAAGCTTCTGGTCGTGCAAAAGCATCTGGTGACACGGATGGTTTTGTAAAAGTACTGGCAGACGCGACAACTGACGAAGTATTAGGTGTACATATGATTGGTCCTCGTGCAGCAGATATGATTGGTGAGGCAACCGTAGCCATGGAATACCGTGCATCTGCAGAGGATATCGCACGTATTTGCCATGCACACCCAACCTATACTGAAGCAATCAAAGAGGCGGCGCTAGCAGCTACAGCAAATAGAGCAATACACGCTTAGGCGAGAAATATCGAATACTCAAGGGGAAAAGGAAACTTTTCCCCTTTGTCATAAATACCTACATACGATGAATTTTTATACAAGAAAATGGGTCAAACCCGAAGACCTAAATCCCAATGGAACATTATTTGGAGGAACACTACTGCGATGGATTGATGAAGAAGCAGTCATCTATGCCATCGTTCAATTAGGAAATCCCAAAGTGGTTACGAAATTTATTTCAGAAATAAACTTTGTAAGCTCAGCCAAGCAAGGCGATATTCTCGAACTGGGTATTGAAGCGATCAATTTTGGAACAACATCTTTAACGATGCGCTGCGAGGTACGCAATAAAATATCCAGGAAAACAATTCTATCGATCGATAAATTGGTCTTTGTAAACTTGGATGACGATGGTAATCCAGCTCCTCATGGAAAAGATAGCATTACCTATGCGTATATGGGGATTGAGAAGACAGGTAGAGATGATTAAACATCTCCCCTGTCTTTATTAATTTGGTATCTCCCCCCTACCCTAACCCTTTGCAAAAATTTATGCATTTGTATTTTTTAAACAAACTATGATTTCTGTCTCTTTCCTTCAATTTCTTTTTTAAGATCCAATTCCACCCAAAAGCCAAAAATAGGGATCAAAGAAGCCAAGAAATATTTCACCGCCTTTAATATAGGCCACTTGTATTCTACAGTTGACATGATTAACATAACGACGAAGATAACGACAAAGAAGCCATGAATGGAACCGGCTATTTTGACTGCTTCGGGGATTCCCGCGAAATATTTCAACGGCATGGCAATAAAAAACAAGCAAATGGTGGAGATTGCTTCCCACAGGGCGATCTGTCTGAATATTCTTAACATAATGATAAACTGTGTATTGTGAACTTCAAAAATAAGACTCTAAAAACGCTTTAACTATTATTTTTCCCCCTTTGACCAGGATGTGACATTCAGCTAGAAACAGCGACAGTGTTTTATCAGAAACCGCCAATTTTACAATAAATAGTTCATATTCATCAGAAAAAATGCGTACTTTTGAATGAATATATGCTTCACAGATTTTGTCATTTGAAGCTATAACACTCAACTACAGAATATTTATTTATATGAATTACGACATCATTGTAATCGGTAGTGGTCCAGGCGGGTATGTTGCTGCCATTAGAGCCGCTCAGTTAGGGTTCAAAACAGCGATTATTGAACGCGAATCATTAGGCGGAATCTGTCTAAACTGGGGCTGTATCCCTACAAAAGCATTATTGAAAAGTGCTCAGGTATTTGAATATTTAAACCATGCCGCTGATTACGGCATCAATGTTCAAGGTGGTGAGGCTGATTTTGACGCTATTGTCAAAAGAAGTCGCGGGGTTGCTGAAGGAATGAGTAAAGGTATTCAGTTCTTGATGAAAAAGAATAAAATTGATGTCATCAATGGAACTGCAAAAATTAAAAAAGGTGGTAAAATCGATGTGAAAGGAGCAGACGGTTCTACTAAAGAATATTCGGCAAAACATACCATCCTAGCGACTGGTGCACGTTCACGTGAATTGCCTAATTTACCTCAAGATGGTAAAAAAATCATCGGCTACCGTCAAGCAATGACACTTCCTAAACAACCAAAATCTTTAGTTGTTGTTGGCTCAGGTGCTATCGGTGTTGAGTTTGCTTATTTCTATAATGCAATCGGAACAAAAGTAACTATCGTAGAATTTATGGATAGAATCGTTCCTGTTGAAGATGAAGAAATTTCAAAACAATTAGAGAAAAGCTTAAAGAAACAAGGTATCACCATCTTAACGAAATCTGAAGTTCAATCCGTTGACACAACAGGTGAATTGAGCAAAGTTTCTATCAAAACAGAAAAAGGTATTGAAGTTATCGAAGCAGAGATTGTATTATCGGCTGTTGGTATCGCTCCAAATATCGAAAATATCGGCTTGGAAGAGGTTGGTGTAAAAACTGATCGCGGCCGTGTTGTTGTAGATGATTTCTACAAAACAAACATCGAAGGTGTATATGCGATCGGTGACATTGTTAAAGGCCAAGCCTTGGCTCACGTTGCCTCAGCAGAAGGGATCACTTGTGTTGAAAAAATCAAAGGTCTACATGTTGAACCTATCGACTACAATAATATCCCCGGCTGTACATATTGTTCCCCAGAAATTGCTTCTGTAGGTTATACCGAAAAAGCGGCGAAAGAAGCTGGCTATGAAATTAAAGTTGGTAAATTCCCATTCTCAGCTTCTGGAAAAGCTTCCGCTGCTGGTGCGAAAGATGGCTTTGTTAAAGTTATCTTTGATGCTAAATATGGTGAGTTCCTAGGCGCACACCTTATCGGAGCCAATGTTACAGAAATGATTGCAGAAGTTGTTGTTGCCCGCAAACTGGAAACAACAGGTCATGAAATGATTAAAACAATCCATCCTCACCCAACAATGAGTGAAGCGATTATGGAAGCTTGTGCTGATGCTTACGGTGAAGTGATCCACTTGTAGTATTAAAACAAAAAAACTAAAAAGGGGAAAATCTAACGATTTTCCCCTTTTTAGTTTTATGATCGAATGGTTAATAGCGATTACATAACCAATCGCGACTTAAAGACGATCTGTTGATCGACAATTTCGGTGTTGTCAATGCGTTCAAATAAAATTTCAGCTGCTTTACGCGCTTGCATTCCCGGAAATTGCTCTATGCGTCCCATTGGCGGGTTTTCCATATATTGCCATAACGGATAGTTGGCATAACTAATAAAGAAAATATCTTGATTTAAGACAAGCCCCTTTTGTCTGGCCGCTTTCATCAAATCAAGTGTAACAAAGTCATTAAAAGATATAATTGCAGAAGGTCGCTCAGACATCGCAAATATACTATCCATCGCCTTTTCATTTCCTTCCGTACTCAGGTCTGTTTCGATGATATTCTTTTCTAGAATATCCATACCATTCCTTTTCATGGCGGATAGATAAGCTACTTTTCGATCTTCACTAGCCGGCAAGGTTTTCGGCCCATTTACAAGGGCAATAATTTTATGTCCACGCGCTACGAAAGCATCCACAGCTTCGTTCATACCCGTAGAAAGATCGCTTTGTACTTTATTGATATTGGGTAAACTAGGCACACAGTCAAAGAAGACAATCGGGATACCAGACGCTTCCAATTTCTCAATGAATTCTAAATTGGTCGTCTTTTTACCTATAGACATCAAAATCCCATCGACACGATGGTTTTTAAATGTTTTTAAGATCTGCTCTTCACGCTCGGGGTCATCCAGTGATTGTCCCATAAGCACAGTATATCGATGTTCTGATGCAACATTTTCAATTTCACTAATGGCGAAAGAAAAAAACGGTTCAGACAAACTCGGTAAGATAACAGCAATCGTAAATGTTTTACGTTGCTTGAAGAATATAGCCGTTTGATTGGGTTCATAATTCAATTCTTCGGCCATTTTTTTTACGCGCATTGTTGTCACCAATCCAATACTAGGATGATCATTCAATGCTCTAGAAACTGTCGAAGGACTGATTTTCAGCTTCTTGGCAATTTCTTTAATCGTGGCAGGCTTGTTCACTTTATTCATAAATCCAAGGGCTTTATATAAAAATAGGGCTTTTATATCCCTAATCATAATTTTTTCTCAACAATATCGACAACGACTTTAATAACAATTATTGTTGGTAGATTCAACAAAGATACTGACTGTAAACTTAGTCTACAAATTGAATTGCGGTCGTGTCCACCGTAAACTCATTGGCGAGGAACTCCAATGGATCAATTCCCCTAAAAACAAGTTCATCCTTAAAGTAAACTTTTACAGCATCCCCATATTCACCCCAATCCACAAATTTGACTTTATTGAGTTGTTCTAGCGGATTTCCTTTCGTCAAAATACAAACATGTTTATCTGCGGCTTTTAACTGCCTAAACAGCGTAGTAATATGATCAAACAAATGTAACCGTAGTGGCAAAATTGCATTGACATGAAGCCGCTCAAAATTCTCCTTATATTTTTGATCAAATCCAAAAGTTTGCTGCGCATGTTCGAACAATAAATTCTCACCTTGATGCTCGAGGTGATTTTTCATAAATTGAACCAAATCTGCTTGAGCCGGAACAGTCTCTGTAAATTCTATAAAATTAGCAAAAAGATAATATACTTGAAGTAAGTAATCCTTTTTAGGAAAAACAACATCATCTAATTCAAAAACATATACCTTTTTTTCTTCTGGGAACATCATGATATGTAAAAGCTTAAAATTTAAGGGCTGTGTCAACAGGGTTAAAACCTTAATGACACTAACCACAAAAATAAGATTCTATTTGGATACACAGATTAATGCTAAATCCTCCCCGGAATCCGAAGCAACAAACAATCCATCCAGTGATCTTTCGAAAGTCGCTGAGTCCAATAAATCGTTGCCCTTTGACAGAAGTCTATAAGGCAAATCAGCTGGCGGATTTTCCATAACAGGAATAGTTTCAAGCAGATCTTTATCGGGGACAAGAACTGAAATCTGATATTCCTCAAATAAAACTTTGGCTGCAGCCAATGGTTCCAGCTCAAAACCACCTAAAGGCAGCACATAATCAACCTGTTGGTCTAAACTTAATTTGAGTATCTCATGTGCAAAAGTAGGAAGAAGACCTTTTGGAATTTTGACATATTTTCCTGACGCTAAAAGCAATTCGGGAATGTCTTCTGAACTTGCATATACTATTTCGAAATCAGCCCCAAGTCTTTTAGTGATACGCATCGCCAAAGGTCTGGTCCCGAAAGTTATGAGTATTTTCTTCATTAAAAATATAGTTATAATCCGGATTACTGTTACACGACTAACCCATCGCGCATATGTATCGTTCGGTCCGAAATTCGGGCAAGTTCCTCATTATGGGTAACGATAATAAATGTCTGCTGAAATTTATGTCTAAGATCAAAAAACAACTGATGCAAAGCTGCTGCATTCTCTGAGTCAAGATTACCCGAAGGTTCATCTGCCAAAATAATGGAAGGATCATTAATCAGAGCACGAGCCACAGAAACACGTTGTTGTTCTCCGCCAGACATTTCAGCAGGCTTGTGATCAATACGATGAGAAACCCCTAATAGTTCAAGCAATTCTCTTGCTTTAGCTTCCGCTTCGGACCTCCCCTTTCCTTGAATAAAAGCTGGAATACACACGTTTTCCAAGGCTGTAAATTCAGGCAGCAAATGGTGAAATTGAAAAACAAAACCAATATGTTCATTTCGGAAAGCACTGAGCTTTTTAGCATTCAATTTTTGAACATCAACACCATTGATGCAAACCGTTCCCTGATCAGGTTTATCCAAGGTACCAATGATGTGCAACAGTGTACTTTTACCAGCTCCTGAAGCACCAACAATACTGACGATTTCCCCTTTTTCAACAGCGATATCAACACCTTTCAAAATTGGTAATGACCCATAAGCTTTGTGAATTCCTTTGGCATGTAACATCATAGGACAAAGATAAATAAATTTACGATACCACGAGTTTGAATAAATAAGCTGTTATTTCTCTATTCCAGCCATTTTATTTTGTCTAAATGTCAAAAAATAGATAAAAGAGCAACTTATCCCTTGTCTTATCCCCCAAAAAATTATATTTTTACGCCAAATATTTTTGCAAATGAACATTCACGAATATCAAGGAAAGCAAATACTAAAGAGCTTTGGTGTGCGCGTACAGGAAGGTATCGTAGCAGATACTCCAGAGCAAGCTGTGGAAGCGGCCAAAAAAATGAAAGAAGACTACAATTCTGATTGGGTTGTTGTTAAAGCTCAAATTCACGCTGGTGGCCGTGGTAAAGGTGGTGGTGTCAAGTTAGCTAAGAACTTAGATGAAGTCAAACAAAGAGCAACTGACATCATTGGCATGCAATTGGTAACGCCTCAAACTGGACCTGAAGGTAAAAAAGTAAACAAAGTTTTGGTAGCTCAAGACGTTTATTATCCTGGCGAGAGCGAAACAAAAGAATTCTACATGTCTGTATTATTAGACCGTGCTAAGGGACGTAACATCGTTATGTACTCTACAGAAGGTGGTATGGATATCGAAGAAGTTGCAGAAAAAACACCACACTTGATTTTCAAAGAAGAAATCGATCCAAAAGTAGGCTTACAAGGATTCCAAGCACGTAAAATTGCTTTTAATCTTGGTCTTTCTGGTGCTGCACACAAAGAAATGGTGAAATTTGTTGCCGCTCTTTACAAAGCATACGATTCTACAGACTCTTCTATGTTTGAGATCAATCCGGTATTAAAAACTTCAGACGACAAGATCTTAGCAGTTGATGCGAAAGTAAATCTTGATGAGAACGCTTTGTACCGTCACCCAGATTACGCTGCTATGCGTGACGTAACTGAGGAAGATCCAACGGAAGTTGAAGCTGGTGAATCAAACCTAAACTACGTTAAATTAGATGGTAACGTAGGTTGTATGGTAAATGGTGCTGGTTTAGCAATGGCTACAATGGATATCATCAAATTAGCTGGTGGTGAACCTGCAAATTTCTTGGACGTAGGTGGTACTGCAAATGCTGAAACTGTAAAAGCTGGTTTCAATATCATTTTAAAAGACCCTAACGTAAAAGCGATCTTAATTAATATCTTCGGTGGTATTGTTCGTTGTGACCGTGTTGCTCAAGGTGTAATTGATGCTTACAGCGAAATCGGTAACATCCCTGTTCCAATCATCGTTCGCCTTCAAGGTACGAATGCTGAAGAAGCGAAAAAATTAATTGATGAGTCCGGTTTACAAGTTTATTCTGCAATCTTATTGAAAGAAGCTGCTGAATTGGTAACGAAAGTATTGAAAGGTTAATTCCTTTAATCATCATAACAAAAAACGCGGACTAGTTATAGTCCGCGTTTTTTGTTTCTACTCTTCCTATCGTTCGCCACACAGACAAAAAGTTCTCTTAGCAAACCTATATTCCGTAGCAAAACGAGCTGTGTGCCATTTCCCAATCTTGGAGTTTTCACCTGTCTTTATTTCAACATATATTTTCCTTGTGCAGGTTAACGAACCATCTTTAAGTGAATTAAATCAACATTTATAACCAATAAACCAACAGAATAGCTTATTTTTGTATTGCTTTTTTAACAAAGCATCTTTTACAAGTCAATCTCCAAAAATTAAGATGGAACACACAAGAATAAAGGAACTATTGAATGCCACAGAATTTGGCAAAGAGGTCGTTGTTAAAGGTTGGGTAAGAACTTTCCGCAACAATCAGTTTATAGCAATCAATGACGGTTCGTCAATCAATAATATTCAAGCAGTTGTCGATTTTGAAAATACACCTGAAGATATCTTAAAACGTATCACCACTGGAGCAGCAGTTCGCGTAAAAGGTCAATTGATAGAATCATTGGGTAAAGGGCAAAAAGTTGAGGTAAAAGCTACTGAAGTAAGTATTATTGGCGACTCTGACCCCGAAAAATATCCATTACAGCCCAAAAAGCATAGCTTAGAATTTTTACGTGAAATTGCGCATTTGCGTTTCCGTACCGGAACATTCAATGCGGTATTCAAAGTGCGTAATGCTTTAGCATTTGCGGTACACAAGTTTTTTCAGGAAAACGACTTTGTCTACATGCATACACCAATCATCACAGGTTCGGATGCGGAAGGTGCTGGAGAAATGTTTCAGGTTACAACCCTGGATTTAAAAAACCCGCCACGCAAAGAAAATGGAGATATCGATTTCAAAGAAGACTTCTTTGGAAAACCGACGAACCTTACTGTATCGGGCCAATTGGAAGGTGAGCTTGGTGCCATGGCATTTGGAAACATCTATACGTTCGGTCCGACATTTAGAGCGGAAAACTCAAATACAACACGTCACTTAGCCGAATTTTGGATGATCGAACCTGAAATGGCTTTCTATGAATTAGAGGACAATATGGACTTGGCCGAAGCTTTGCTGAAATATGTGATTAAATATGCTTTGGAAACCTGTCCAGAAGAAATTGAGTTCTTAACCAATCGTTTGTTGGAAGAAGAGAAATCTAAGCCTGCTGCAGAACGTTCAGAATTAAATCTTGTTGAGAAATTAAACTTCGTATTAACAAACGATTTTGAACGCGTTACCTATACCGATGCCGTTGAAATATTAAAGCGTAGCAAACCAAACCAAAAGAAACAATTCAAATATTTAATTGATGATTGGGGTGCTGATTTACAATCGGAACACGAACGCTACTTGGTTGAAAAACACTTCAAGAAACCTGTGATCTTAACAGACTATCCGCGCGAAATCAAGTCCTTCTATATGAAGCAAAATGAGCCGGATGCGCAAGGAAGAAACACCGTACGTGCCATGGATATTCTTTTCCCAGGTATTGGTGAAATGGTCGGTGGTTCGCAGCGTGAAGAAAATCTTGATCGCTTACTCGATCGCATGGCTGAAGTTGGTATTCCTGCTGAAGAAATGGAGTGGTTCTTGGATACACGTCGTTTTGGATCGGTACCACATTCAGGATTTGGCGTAGGTTTTGAACGCCTCGTTTTATTCACGACGGGAATGACCAATATCCGCGACGTCATTCCATTCCCACGTACGCCGAAAAACGCAGAATTTTAATATAAAGAACAACAGCCAAAACAAAATATTTTGGCTGTTGTTCTTTTAGATATAGCGTATCTGAATTCAGATAGTAACCATTGTCCCATTGACATCCTACAACAGGGACTAAGATTAAACCTAATTCAGTTACTTAACAAAAATAGAAAATGCTAATTAAGATATATAACGACAATCCTAACCCCAAGGCAATAGAACAGGCGGTTGATATTCTACGTCGTGGGGGTGTAATCATCTACCCTACCGATACCGTATATGGTATCGGCTGTGATATCACGCAACAAAAAGCCATAGAACGAGTATGTGAAATTAGAGGGCTAAAACCAGAAAAGGCCAATCTATCATTTATATGCTATGATTTAACAGATATTTCGCAATACACAAAATCCTTCGATACCTCCGTATTCCGTGTATTAAAAAAAGCCTTACCTGGACCTTTTACCTTTATTTTTAACGCAACAACTAAAGTCCCTAAGCTCCTAAGTTCCAAAAAGAAGACTGTGGGTATCCGTGTTCCAGACAATAATATTGTTCGTGAAATTGTCAAACAATTAGGCAACCCTATTGTGACAGCCTCCATTCACGATGAAGATGAAATTATTGAATATTCTACTGATCCCGAATTAATTCATGAAAAATACGAAGATCTAGTTGATGCTGTTATCGATGGCGGTTATGGCGATAATGTTGCATCTACCGTGGTCGATGTTACCGAAGGAACTTTTGATGTTATTCGTGAAGGAAAAGGTGATTTGGAGCAATTCCTATAAAAAACAACTTTCAATAGAAACTCCCCTTATTAACCTATTTGCAAAATTCCCGCCAGCAGCATTGTTGGTAATTTGTGCATAAACTATTCCAACCAACATACTTATCAACAAAACAAGCTACTTATTAACACAAGAAATGTTAATAAGTAGCCTGCCGACCTATATGCATTAACATAAAATGTGCATAAGTACTCCTTTATCAACACTTAATTGTTAATAACGCAAACCAAAAGGATTCAAAAAAGTGACGAAATGTGTAAAACTAGGGGGTTATACACATAAAAATGTGCATAAGATAACATTCATCGACAAATTTGTTAAATATCGTGTTTATAAATAAACTATACTAACAGATCCCTGTGGAAAGTTAAGAACGATACGCTACCCGTCTTTTTATCGCTATATTGAAAAGTTCAAATCCGCGCTTTGTTTCTATCAGTAGTTTTCCCAGAAAAGGAACCAACAATCCAGAAAAAAATTCGCCTTGGACAAATCTAACTTGTGAAGCTCCCACTTGTTCTAACCTAAAATAATGCTCGCCATCAAAAATACCTGGAAAGAATAAATCTCCTTTCCAGCGCAGCTCGCTATTCTGTTCAATAGACAGGAATTTTGGATTCATTTTGATCTTGAATCCGTTTGGTTGTTCTAAAAGGACTTTGCAGCGTTTTCCGACTACCGGTTGCTTTTCAAACTGTTTGATTGTTGGGCTCCATTGGGAATAAGCCTTAAATTCACTTAATACCTGCCAAACCTCTTCTGCTATTGCATCAATGAGAATACTCGTTTCAATCTTTTTCATTTTGTACTTTTTATCGCTGAAACGACAAAATAGCTCAAGCTTCTTCACCTGTGTTCAAATAACGATAAAGCGTATGTGATGCTATTCTAGTTTCGTCTTAATTTCAATTATTACAGCTGCAAACAAACTATTCCAAGCTTATTATGAACCGTATAAATACATAAAATTTTGGTTACGTGTTCGATTAAGCAAGCTGTTCGTTAACAGCTACAGGACAAAACTAGAAAAAGACAGGCAGCTCGCTCTTGACTTTTATCAAGAACTTATTTTTGTTCGAATACGACTCAAGGTTTCTGGGCTCATACCCAACACGGAGGCGATATATTGAAGGGGAACTTGTTGGAATAATAATTTATGTTGTTCAAAGTATTGGACATACCTTTCTTCCGCTGTTAGACAAATAAAATCCGAGATTCGCTGCTCCATGGTACAAAAGCATTTTGCCAAAAAAGCCTTCTCAAATTTATTCCATTCCACAATTTCGGATTCCATTCGCTGGTAATCGGACTTTGACAAACGGTATACCGTACAATCGCTAATGCATTGGAAATTCCATATGGAAGCCCTGTCAAACATGAAAGAAGCAAGATCTGTCACAAAATGATTCCTTGTACCTATCCATTGCGTAAACTCTCCTTTTTTTGACCAAGCATATTGACGGATTAATCCGGATTCTATCACAAACAGATTGGAAGAGTAATCGCCCGCCTTGATCAGATATTCACCTCGTTTTAATTCAATACGCTCGAAGTTTGAGAAAAGTTTTAAGGCACTAGCCTCAGAAATAGGAAAAAAATCTCGAAAGAGTTGATCTAACATGAAAGGAGGTTTTATAAAATCACGACTTCTTCAATAATGACGTGACCTACATATTCATTTACCCTTCCTAGAATTTGTCTTCGCATAAGCGCCAATTCATTCTTAATCACAGCAGACTCCACACGTACGAACAGTTTTTTATCACGAACATATAGCTGCTGTGTGCGATTAGCGATAGCTTTACCAATCAATTGAGGCCAAACAGATGCGATCGAAGTTTCATCAAATTTTCTTCGTAGTTTATAAGCCTCAAGAAGACGCTCAACCCCCTCCTTGATTGTCATATCGTCGCTTGATCGAATGAATTCCAGGCTTTTTTTAGTTTGCTTCTTATACATTGACTTGTCCTCCTTCAATATCAAATATACGAACAGGTCGGCTGATTTCGTCAAAGATTCGCTGAATTCTCACGGAATCCGTATCTGTCAGGAAAATCTGTCCAAAATCATCTTCTGAAACCATTTGCATCAATTTATGTGTACGGCGATCATCAAGTTTATCAAAGATGTCATCCAAAAGAAGTAGGGGCTTAAAACCCTTTTTCTGCTGGAGATAAGAATATTGTGCAAGCTTCAGGGCAATTAGAAAAGATTTTTGTTGGCCCTGAGAACCAAACTTCTTTAAAGGCATTCCACCGTGAATGGTAAAGATCAGATCATCTTTATGTATTCCTTGCGTTGTGCGTTCCAGCATACGGTCACGTTCCAAATTCTTCTCCAAAATATTTAGAAAAGAATCTGTCATTAAAGGCGATTCATATTGTAATTGAACAGACTCTGCATCCTCGGTGAGGAACTGATAGTGTCGGTCAAACTCCGGCTGAAACTCCTCCATAAAAGACCTTCTTTTTTGAAAAATAATATTTCCAACTTCTTCAAGTTGAAAATTGAGAATTTCGATTAGGCCAAGATCCAATACACTGGTTTGACGTGCTTGTTTAAGGAGACTGTTACGTTGGGCTAAAAACTTATTATAAATAATCAGGGTATCTAAATATTTATTATCTGTTTGGGAAATCACATTATCCACAAACTTTCTACGCTCTTCACTCCCATCTGTAACGATGATGCTATCGTTTGGGGATACCATGACCAAAGGAAATAAGCCGATATGATCAGCCAGTCGCGGGTAATCCTTCTTATTTTTTTTAAATTGTTTTTTCTGATTTTTTTTTAGGCTACAAGAAATGAAATCACTAATGGATTCTTTATCAAATTCACCCTGTACCATAAACCAATCATTTCCTGATTTGATATGCTGCGAATCAATTGGATTGAAATAACTTTTACAGAGTGATAAATAGTGAATCGCATCCAAAAGATTGGTTTTACCAACACCATTATTCCCTGTAAACGCATTTACCTCGGGGAGAAATTCCAAAGATGATTCCGAGTAATTCTTGAAATTTAGAACAGAAAGTTGCTTCAGCCACATAGCACAAAGATACGCTATTTGGATTGCTAAAAATTATTTTATTTCCTCAAAATCCACAAACTCACCAGCAGTTTCAGTCCCTTTGCGTTCAGGGCTTTCTTTCGGTGGAATGTAATCGACATGTACCTTACCTTCGGGCTGAGACCTTTTACTTTCCTGTTGCCCTTGACCATTAAATTCATAATAAAAGGTACCACCTGATCCTTGGCTACCGTATGCTCCACCCTGCTGCTGCGCTTTTTTCATCAACTTTTCAGCTGCTTTACGCATTGCAAATGGTAAAAATAATCTAAATAAGAATCTTACTACAAAGTAAACAGCGAATGTAATAAGTATAAATTTTAAAAATGCCATAGTTAATTCGTTGCTATTTTATCAAATTTAACCAATAACTCGATAAACTGTTGTCTTTAAAATGTCAGATAAGAATTTATTAACAAATTTTAAGACTTTCCTAATCGCGCTTTTGTTTCCATAATAATTCGATAGAGCTCTTCCTGGCGCTGTGTACCCAACACGTAGGTAAGACCATCTTTATCTGTTAAAAAAACAGCATTTTTGCCTCCAGCGAAGAATTTAATCTTTCCTTTAGTGTGCAGATTATAAACAGGATTATTGAAAAAGAATGTATTGTAAGGTGCCTTTTCTATTTTTGTAATGGAGGCAAGATCGATTTTAACGACTCGAGTAGACCATAGTCCACTAATAAGTATATGGTCTTGAAATACTTCCGTACGAAATAATACCATATACATCATGACAATAGATGTGATGATAATCCCTACTCCTACAATAAAGAACAATTGGCTCGATATCAAATGGTCTAAATTCAAATAAAATGCCGTAAAACAAAAAAGTACGAGCACTAAACGCACGCTGATCCAAACACGGTCACGACCTAGATATTGATTTTCCGAATAGAGTACACCTTCTTTCATTTACTTAAGATTTAGCTATTAATTTGGAGACTTCGCACCATTGTCTCTTACTATTTGAACTCCTCATTAGTATCATTTTTGCTTCTATGGATTTTGTATCATTCAGGATCCTTCCATGATTTTTAGCAGCAACAATTTTTCTTGCTAATCAGTTCTGCAAACTAAAGTAAGGACTTTTTTTGTATTGGCGGTAATTTTATAACGATTGTCCATGCGATAATTGGCTACCCAAAGGATATCTCCATTTCCATTCACCACGATCGGGATATTTTCCTTTTCAAATAAGCTGATCTTCTTATTGATAAAAAAATCACTCAACTTCTTGCGCCCTTCCATACCTAAAGGATAGAAGCTATCGCCAACTTTCCATGATCGAATCGTGAGCGGGAAAACTAATACATCATAATCCAGCTTTGCAACCTCACTCGCTTTGACAATAGCTAGATCCGCAGAAACATTGGCATGAAAACAATAGTGTTTCCACTCCACAGTTGAAGTTTCGGAAGTGATTAAAGCCTCATCGGGTGAAATAAATTCCTTTTCACGAATAAAAAGTTCATTTCTATCCAGGAGCATATGGTAGGCATCGGATTGAAAAATACGTCCAGACTCTCTTGACCAAGCTTGTTGAAGATCACTTAGTACCGGCTTTGAGAAATTAAAAGCCGAAAACAACTCATAGAGCAAAGGCAGATTATCTATATAGGGTTCCAGATCTTCCTTCCGAACTCCCCATCCTTCGTCAATAGGGTAAAACAGCTTTCTCCGAATGGGCTCCACAAATTGCTGCAACAGCTGGTAAGATTCCTTAAAATGATTGATATTCTGCTCGAAGACCATCTCAAAATCTGGCTGAAGTTTTTTAAAATGTGGGATGATATCAATCCTTATTTTATTACGTGCATATTTTGTTGAAAAGTTGGATTGATCGTCTCGATAAGCAATCCCATACATATTCACGAAATGTTCAATTTCGCTAGCCTTCAGAAAAAGTAGTGGTCGGATGATGCGCTCTCTGATAGGGAAAATACCCTGGAGGCCTTGGAGACCGGTTCCACGTGAAAGGTTCAGGAGTACCGTTTCGATATGATCGTTCAGATGCTGAGCTACTGCAATTCGGTCGAACTGCAGCTCATGTCGCAATTTCTCAAACCAAGCATAACGAAGTTCCCGTGCCGCCATTTGAATCGAAATCTGATGGTCCTTTGCGTAAGCTTGTGTATCAAAGTGCTTCACGTATATTGGCACATTATTTTCCGCTGCAAATTTTCTGACTAGAGCTTCATCCCCTTCAGATTCCGCCCCCCTTAATTGAAAATTGCAATGTGCAATAGCAATTGTATACCCTGCTTTTGCAAATAAATGTGCCATTAACATCGAGTCCTTCCCCCCACTCACCGTAAGCAATATTTTATCATGAGGCATCAACAAATGCTCCTTTTCAATATAGCCCATTAGTCTTTCCAGCACATTCATATAACAAAGTTACGGTATATTTTGTCCGAATGATAAATTCAAGTCTTAAAATTTGTGAAATCCAGTGAAGTAGCAATTAAAATCCATATTTTTGCCCTTGTGAAACAATACATTTATACACTTATTGTATTTATTTTAACTGGCTTGTCGGTCCAAGCACAGAAACAGGATGAACTAAAGCTTCTTTCATCATCCCATATTATTACTGGAAAAGACGGCAATATCCTCTTTTACCGCCCAGTCTATGAACATGTAGGCTCAACGCTATCATCAGATAGTGGCTATTTACACAAAGACAACATTGGTAGACAATTTTTTGAAGCCTTTGGAAATGTAATCATTACTCAACCCGACGGTACGCAGATATTTTCCAATAAATTACACTATGAAGCGGCCATGCAGCTCGCTACACTTACGGGCGCTGTACGAATGGTCAGCACCAGTGGCTCTATACTGACAACCGATCACCTTGTCTATAATATGCGAAGTAAAATCGGTAATTATTACAGTGGTGGGCGTATTCTATCAGGAAGCGATACAATTACAAGCCAGCGAGCTACTTATTTCGAAAATACAGGGGAATCTTATTTCAATCAAAAAGTTGTGGTCCGATCAACCAATGTAAAAGTCTACACGGACTCCATGAAATATAATGGTAATACTCGCATTACTGATTTCTATGGGCCTACCAATATCAAGGGAAATAAAGGGGAAAACCTGTATACTGAAAAAGGCCGATACCATATGGCAACGGGCCAGGCTTATTTCTCTAAAAACAACCTCTACACAGAAGGGACAAAGTTTCTTAAGGGAGACAGCCTATTCTACGATAGACAAGTGGGAATCGGTAAAGCCGTAAAAAATGTGGTCTTTGTTGATACCTTAGACAAATTTTATGCCTATGGTGGATTTGGTTTGTACAACGGGAGAAACGAATCCATTACGATGACAGACAAACCCCTGATCATTTCGGTTGTCAAAAAAGATTCAACACAAAAAGATTCTGTATCTTCTTTGTCTCCTGTCCAACAAAAATCGGAGAAAGAGCTAAAAAATGAAGCGAAAGAATTGAAGAAGATTGAAAAAGAACAACACAAAGATGACCTCAGATCAAATAAAACTACATCGCAAGTTGCTCTAGAAGAAAAGGAACATCCAGGTAAAAATATCAAAAGCGGCAATAATAAACCACTTAAGGCTGATTCACAGGTAGATTCTGTTTTTATGACAGCCGACACGCTCTTCTCACAGATGATATTTCGCCGGGATTATATTGCAAAAGATTTTAAATTGAATCGTGAAGGTGGGGCTATTGAGGATGATAATGAGGTCGATTATGGTGACCAGGATTCCAGCTCAACAACAGTTGATTCCACAGGTACATTAGAAAACATAAAAGATGACCTTCACAAGGGAATCGACAGTTTGCCTAAAAAAGACAGCGGCAAACCGGTTCTTGAAAAGAGCATTAAAAAAGTACAAGATACACTTACAAATAAGAAACCGATTGCAGCAAAGAAAACACCAGCTATTGTCGGTGACCAAAACAAGATAGAAATTGAAAAAAATCTCAAGGCTGATAGTGTATTGCGTAAAAAAGCGATCATCCCGAAAGGCGGTGAATCCGATAAACTGATGGGAGCAGCTTTAAAAAATGCCCAACAGGGTAAACGGGATTCTCTCGCCCAGGATACGGCCAAAACACGGATTATAAAGGCATACTATAATGCCCGATTATTTAAATCGGACTTGCAAGCCGTAGCAGATTCTATGTATTATGGTATGCAAGATTCCATGTTCAGACTGATGGGAAAACCAATGATGTGGGCCGAAAACTCACAAATATCCGGAGATACCATATTCTTACAGGTAAAGAATCAAAAATTGGACAATTCGCTACTCGTCGGTAACGCTTTCATGGTTAACGCAACAAGTGACTCATTGAAATTCAATCAGATTAAAGGTCGGAAGATTACCAGCTTTTTTACCAATAACCGTATGGAACGTCTGTTTGTTGATGGCAACGCTGAAAATATATTCTACAATATTGATGAAAAGACCAATATAACCACTGAGCTTGTCCATGATCGAAGCAGTCGTTTCAAGATCTTGATGGAAGATAATAAGCTGAAGGAATATGTATCTATTCGGAAAGTCGATGGCAAAGTATATCCTATTGCTGAAGTCACGGCCGACAAGGAGTTTCTTCCGAATTTCACCTGGCGCCCCGAAGATCGACCTAAATCAAAAGATGATTTATTAAATCGAAAAAGGGATCTTTCAAAAGCGTCATTTACGGTTCCGGCGGCACCAGAAGGTGAAGAATCTGGAACAATGAAGTCTATTAAAAAAGGCGATAAAACAACTACCCCTCAAAAGGGTGCCGCCAAGAAAGCTGGTGCTAACGAAACGCTCGAGAAAGAAAAAGAGGTGGACGCTACAAACAATAAATCAAGCGCTGTCACCAAAACAGCTAAGCCATCTGAAATAACGGATAAAGCTAACGTTACAAAAACAAGTGTTAAGACCGCAACTGACAAAGTAGCTGCAAAGTCCGACTCAACAACTAGTAAATCGGCGATAATACCTGCACAAGATAGTACACAGACAAAAGTAAAAGCTAAATAACCGGCCAATACTGAGTCGCACAAAAAAGCAGCGCAAAACAAATTGTTTTGCGCTGCTTTTTTGTATTTAAGTTATCTGCTGATCCTATCAGATGTGCTCATTCCCTACCTCAGATAAATGGAAATTTCTATTTTACAACTCAAATGAGTTCCTTAATATAACCTATTTTGTTTTTAGGTATTCAGCAAGTTTACCGACAGCAATCGCGCGATGGCTTATGCTGTTTTTTTCCAGGGCAGTCATCTCCGCAAAAGTTTTATCATAGCCATTCGGAATAAAAATGGGATCATAACCAAAACCATCAATACCCTTGCGTTCTTCAGTAATTTTCCCCTCGATACTTCCTTCAAAAAAGTGCTGCTGCTCATTCAAATATAATGAAATAACTGTTTTGAATCTCGCTGTACGATTGGGGTTATCGCCTAAATTTTTCAGGACAAGATCAATATTCTTTTCCATATCCCTCGATCCGGAATAACGTGCTGAATAAACTCCCGGTTCACCATTTAATGCGTCTATCTCCAATCCCGAATCATCACCAAAGCAATAAAGGCCATATTTATTAACCAAATAGTCTGTTTTCTGCTGTGCATTTTCCTCAAATGTTATACCTGTTTCTGGAATATCATCCTGACAGTCAATATCGTTTAAACTTTTAATGACAAAAGCATCCCCAACGATCGCTTGGACCTCTTCTAGTTTATGGGCATTATTGGTTGCAAACACTAGTTCTAGCATCTTCTTGAAAATAAAGTAAAATCCAAAAGTAAGAAATACTTACGAAACTATGCTATTTATACCTCCCTCCCGAAAAACCCCAATCCTTAATAAAGAATTACAACACGTATTCAGATCCAGCTTCAAATTACTTCGTAATACACATTTGGTAAGAAAAGAATTTTTAATTTATATTTACGCATTATTAACCCACTAACAAAAATGAAAAGTTTAAATGTTGCAATTAAATTAATGCTACTTGTATTGATGGCTATCCCTGCGGTTTCTATCGCACAAAGCTTAAAAGTTCTATCCGGAAATTTTAATTTTTTACAAGATCAGAAAGAGCTAAATGTTCAATTTGATTATACCCCATTAACGTTTTACAATGAGAAAATCTCAGAGGAAGAATATGTCAAAAGAAGGGTAAAGGAGATTTCCGACAGCAAAGGAAAAATGGAAGGAGAAATCTGGAAATCCGATTGGGAACAATCAAAAGCAAATGATTTTCAGAATAAATTCATCTCTTTACTGAACAGAAATGTGAATATCGAAAGCAGCAAAAATCCAAATGCGAAATATACACTTATTGTGCAATCCATATGGATTTACCCAGGATGGTATGCTGGCGTAATGGCACAGGCTGCCAAAGTGAGTACAGTTCTTAAATTTGTTGAAACAGAAAATCCATCGCATGTATTGCTGGAAATAGATAGTGAAAAAGCTCCTGGAAGTGCTTATGGTGGTGTCGCAAACAACAACGATAGAATGGCAGAAGGTTATGCCAAGACAGGTAAATCGCTAGGAAAATTAATCGCAAAGAAGATTAAATAGTACATGTTACATGCGGGCGTGAGCTACGGCTTGCCCCCGTTTGATTTGCTTAGTTTTAAAATAACTTCTGGAGATTAAATATCTTATTTATGAAAAGAGTCTTATTACAATTATTATGTTTATTGCTGTTTGGAATTAGCAAGGCCAACGCCCAATATTATTTGGACGAAACCGGAAATCATACAACAGATATGAACAAAGCCTATTATTCAAGAAAAGTTACTCCCGAATTTAAAGATGGTAAACAGCAATATATTGTTTTGGAAAAATTTGTGAGTAATGATAAAGTCAAAACAAGCGGAATATCGTTGTCCGGTAAGGTACCCTATAATTATATCGGGCATAAAGAGACCTACTACCCAGATGGCATGCCTAAAAGCAAAGAAACATTTAATGCTAAAGGATATTTGATCGATACGGCTTACTATTATTATCCATCTGGAAAAATCCACTTAATAACACTTAATAATGGAACCAATAACATAACTTGGCAATATAATAGTACCACACAATATCTAGCCTATTTTGATTCTTTGGGAATAAGAAAAATTGAAAATGGGAATGGGATTATACATTTTAAAACCGGATTTAAAAATGATTTTGAAGAAGGCCCTTTAGTTAATAACAAGCGTGAAGGTGAATGGCAAGGAAAGAGTACTGATATTATCCCACATACATTCAAAGAATACTATAAAGATGATAATCTGTTATATGGCGAAATGACCAAAAACGATGGAACTATATCACGTTACGATTCTACGAATTATAATATTGACCCGACCTATTCTGAAGGAATAGGGAAGTTAATGCAATTTATCTCAAATAATTATAATTGTCCATCAAAAGCTTTAAAAGCTGGTGCAAGTGGCACAATACTTATTGGCTTTTTTATTGAAAAGGATGGTAGTTTATCTGATTTTAGGATCTTTCAGGACCTCGGATTTGGCACTGGAGATGCAGGAATAGCTGTCATCAAAAAATCGAAGAAATGGATCCCAAGGGTATATAAAGGCGAATCCGTTCGTGTTGCTTACATGTTACCTATTCGGCTTAACCTGCAGAAAGATTGAAGAACCGTCGCAAAAGTTGGAAGTTAATCCCATTTACAAATTATGATACGATAAAAGTTTTAAATTCATTCCAGAACAGCTTCTTTTTATTCACATCAACAAACATCTCTTCAAAACTGAACGTATTAAAAACCGTCGCAATACGGCCTTTCATGTAGGAATTATGTTCAATAAATGGAAGTTTCAAAGACGCGGGTTCCACACCCAACAATATAATCTTAGTCGGTTGGAAAAACTGCATAATACGCTTAAAATCATTCGGGTTATGGGGATTTGCCAAATTGAGTACCGCAACGGTCTCTTTCGTCAATTTCAAAGCACCAATTGTTTTTTCAAAAGCGCCCAATGCGGCTGGAGAAAAATAGGGGTATTGCTCGTAACGCAAAATAAAGAGTATTCCCTGATCCTTATTTCCTTGATATATAAATTCACCACCCAATACCTCCAGATGATTAACAGTATCGCCGTCCCTGCCGGACTCAATAGCTACAGCGGCTTTCTCTGCACCTAAGCCCACCGCCACATACGAGGTATCCTTCATTTCCGATGATGCTTGTACAACAGCTGCTTGCGCATGAGCACTATTCTCCTCCTGTAAAGGATGTGTAGACAGATCGGCTTGAAAATCAAAACCATTACCAAAGATTGTTTCATCCATTAAGGTCTGAAGTGCAACGGGGTTATCTGTTGTAAGATTGCTCATCGGAAAAAGAAATATTAGACAGTAAAGATAAAGAAGAAAAAGGAGCGAAGAATCGCTCCTTTCTGTATGTCAAAAAGATTAATGACCTAAGATATACGAGAAGATTAATGGCGCAACGATCGTCGCATCAGATTCTACGATAAATTTAGGTGTATCAATATCTAATTTCCCCCAAGTGATTTTCTCGTTTGGAACAGCACCAGAGTAAGAACCGTACGAAGTTGTTGAATCTGAAATTTGACAGAAATAAGCCCAGAAAGGTACTTCTTCCCATTCAAGATCTTGATACATCATCGGAACTACACAGATTGGGAAGTCACCAGAAATACCACCTGCGATTTGGAAAAATCCAACACCTTTACCTGCTGAGTTGTTACGGTACCACTCTGTCAAGTAAATCATGTACTCAATACCAGATTTAACAGTACTCGCTTTCAATTTACCTTTGATCACATTGGAAGCGAAGATATTACCTGTCGTTGAATCTTCCCATCCTGGACATACAATTGGTAAATTTTTCTCCGCAGCAGCAACAATCCAAGAATCTTTTGGGTCGATTTCATAATATTGCTCCAACACACCAGAGTTAACAACCTGATAAAGAAACTCATGTGGTAAGTAACGCTCACCTTTAGCCTCAGCAGCATGCCAAACATCTTCAAGATGTTTCTGCAAACGACGGAAAGCTTCCTCTTCCGGAATACAAGTATCTGTAACACGATTATAGTGATTATCCAATAGCTCTCTTTCTTGCTCAGCTGTCAAATCTCTATAATTCGGGATTCTTTTGTAGTGTGAGTGTGCCACAAGGTTCATCACATCCTCTTCCAAATTAGCACCAGTACAAGAAATAAAGTGTACTTTATCTTGACGGATCATTTCTGCCAAAGAAACACCCAATTCAGCGGTAGACATTGCACCTCCCAAAGAGATCAACATTTTTCCACCATCCAATAGATGTTCCTCGTAACCTTTTGCAGCATCTACTAATGCAGCTGCGTTAAAGTGACGGTAATTATGCTCAATAAATTGAGAAATAGGTCCTTTTTGAGTACTCATGATATTTTCTAACTTTTATAAAATAATAAGTATCGCAAAGGTACTGAATATAATCTATTTTCGTCCCAATAGAGATTCAAAACGCGTATAGACCACATTTTTTTAACAAATGTAAAAAAAATGGTATTCCTAGGCTGCGATTATAAACGTGACGCTTCTCCTTCGATCGAAGCTTAGTATTCGAAGCTTTGATCTATTGCATTGGCTAATTTCTGAACAAAATCAGGTTTCACATTTTTATCAATGGCATTGATGTTATCCAGCTCAAGAAGAAGTGCCGGTATTTTAGCACTACGTAAAACAACATGTTTTGTACTGATCTGAGGCCTATTCACCGATAATCCATTTTGGATTAGATTCTGATCTAGGCTAAATGCAAACCTCTGATTATGCTGTTCCAATATATCGTTGGTGACCCCCGATTGGTACAGAATACGAATAGGAAGCTCTTCTCTTGTTTCTACACGATCAAAATGAATGGAAAGCAATAAATCCCCTTCAAAATTGGAACGCTCCTTCAACAATTTAAATTCATCACCTCCACGCGATAATATCACTTTATAGCCTTTATTTTCCAATTCTTGTTTCAAAAGTAAACAGGTTTCCCAGGTCAATGATTTTTCCATCAATCCAGAATATGCCGTTGCACCAGAATCCTTCCCGCCGTGCCCCGGATCCAGGACAATTGTCTTCGTAGTTCTTTCTTTTCCAAAATAAAAGATAGACCAGGAATGCATTGGTGGATTAATAAAAGAGTAAAATAGCAGTAAAAGGCCTAATAAAGGAACGGTCAGCACGTATTGCCATCTTTTCTTTTTAGAGGAAGGTTTTGCCATCATGGCCTGAACCCGTTCAACCAGCTCATGCCTATTGTTAAATAAACTGCTCTGCAATCCAGCAGGACAGGGCTGTTGTGTTAAAGTCAGTAGAAAACGGGCATAGCGGGTGTTACCATATCGATTGGCCAATACCTCGTCAACCTGATATTCATGCACCAAATACAACTGTCTACGCATCCAATAAACAAATGGATTTAGCCAAAAAAGGCAACGAAAAATTTCTATAAACAATTTATCCCGGCGATGTTTAAAAACAATATGCTGGCTCTCATGTTCAAAAATCAATTTTCCATCTGGTGTATCAAGCTGATCTTCTTCCATAACAATTACATGCTGAACTGAACAATTTGCATAATGTCCAAAGGGAGCAACCATCGTAAATCCTTCAAATTTATACTGACTCAGCTGTCCAATACGACGGCCTAAGCGGATATAGCGTAACGCAAATCGGCATAACAAAACAAAAGATACAAGCAGATAACCATAAGCAATGCCATATCCAATCGAAAAGGAATGCCAGAAAGAATCGACCATTTCTGTTTCAGATACGAGATCACCCGAAGCTCCTATCGAATGAGCAACTGTGTTCGATTGTTCAAAAGCGAGCACTGGACTTGTCGGCGAAAGAAATAGTTCGCCCAAACGTACAGTTCCAAATGGCAGAAGCAGACTCAACAAACATAAACCCAGGATAAAATAACGGTTCCATTGAAAAAATGAAAGCTGTCTGAATACCAGAAAATAAAGAACTGCCCCGATTACCAGACTGCAGTTAACTTCAAATAAATAATAAAGTAAGCTATTCATGATCTTCGTGTTTTTTGATGAGTTGTTCTATTTTCTGAATATCCTTCGCCGAAAGCTTCTTTTCTTTTACCATAAAAGACAGTAAGTTTTCAACCGAATAATCAAAATAATGATCGAGCACTCTTGAGAATGATAACTTTCGGTATTGCATCTTCGAAATCAAAGGATAATATTGATAAGTCTTTCCGAAGGCTCTATAACCTACATACTCTTTCTTTTCCAATATTCTTACAATCGAGGAGATTGTATTATAGGGTATGGAACCACTTGGATCCAGATACTCAATAATATCTTTGACAAAGACCTCTTTGAGCTTCCAGATCACCTGCATGACTTCCTCTTCTTTTTTTGTTAATTCTTCCATAATTTGATACGTTGTTTATGCTAACATAAAGCTATAACTTATTTTTCAGTTTTACAACTGAAAAATAAGTTATAAAACTTAAAAATAAGTTTACAGAAGATATTCAATCAAAAAAAAGAAATTAAAACCTACTTTTTCAATAACTTAGAGAAAAACAAATAGGCCGCTACCAAAAAGATAATGATAATAATCAGGACAATAATCTCTTGTGTCCCTATTCCCCAGTTCATACTATTCATAATTTTTTTTCCAATTTAAATGATCCATTTCTCGCATTGATCTAAAAAAGTTTGGTCTATATCTGCCCCGATTCCAATTTGGTCTGAGATATGTATTTTGTATCCGTCATATTGAATACCACCGATAACAGGATCCTCCAGATGGCCAACCATACATGTGTCCAGATCAAAAAACTTGACATTTGGGGCAGCATACGCGAAATGTACCTTAGCAGCCAAAGCCAAGCGAGATTCCAGCATTCCTCCGATCATACAAGTAATGCCGTATTCCGCAGCAATATGATTAATTTTTAAGGCCTCTTGAATACCTCCTGATTTGGAAAATTTAATATTGATATAATCGCAAGCATCAGCTTTACAGAGACGCTCTGCGTCATGGTGAGAATAAACAGATTCATCCGCCATCACGGGAACAATAGTTTCTGTGCGCAATTGCGGTAAATATTCGTCATCCCAGGTACGCATTGGTTGCTCACAAAATTGTATCTTAAAAGGTTCTAGCCCCTGCAAAGCTTCTATTGCCCCCGCATAAGACCAGCCTTGATTTGCATCCACGCGAATAGGCATTTCGAATCCAACAGCCTTACGTATTTCACGAATACGCGCAATATCCGTTTTTGGCTCCTTCCCCAGTTTAACTTTAAACATGACCGCACCTTCGTCCTGTAAACGCTTTGCCTTCAGCGCCATCTCTTCCGGAGACGCAATTCCTAAAGTGATATCTGTCGTAATCTCTCGTTTCGTTCCCTTTAGAAACTGATAAAGCGGTAGACCAGCATGTTTGGCGGCCAAGTCATACAAGGCCATATCAAAAGCCGATTTGATCGTTTTGTTACCGGCAATATACAAATCCAATTCAGCCAAACGCTCTTCTATGGCCAAAGGATCGCGCCCCTTCCAGATCTTTGCAAAATCTCTAGCCAGAACTAAGCAAGTATCTTGTGTTTCTCCAACGATCATCGGAAAGGCAGAACATTCGCCCACACCATATATATTGGCATCGGTATATATACGTATAAAAGTATTTTGCGCATAGTCCATTGTCCCTGTCGCAATGACAAAAGGTTCCATAGGAATGCTTAGTCGATAAATTTCAATTTCAGTTATTTTCATCTCATTCTCTTTAGTTAAGCCATGTCGATACAGCATAAAAGGATATGCAATACTTTGCCTAATTTATATATATTCTCGCAATCTTGGGATGCTTTTTCCATATCGCACAAAAAAATATTGCCAAATGTTGCATTATTCAGCTACGCATCAAACTGTATTAACAGCCACGAATACCAAATACAATATCAGCAACAAAACACTTCAAAAGAAATGATAAAATCAAATTAAACACATTTTCATTAGAATATTTACAATATTTACGTTTTTTATTCCTATATTAGCAATGTATAATATTTGAAAAGGAAAGATGATTCAACAAAGACCGAAAACGGAGGGCCTCTACGACCCTAATTTTGAGCATGACGCCTGTGGGGTAGGCTTTGTCGCCCATATCAAAGGGAATAAATCACACGCACAAGTAAAAGATGCATTAACCATGTTGGAAAACATGGAACACCGCGGTGCTTGTGGCTGTGACCCAGAAAGCGGTGACGGAGCAGGTATCATGATCCAGCTTCCACATGAATTTTTATGGGAAGAATGTATCAACTTGGGTATACAACTGGAAGAGCCAGGTTATTATGGCACAGGTATGGTCTTTCTTCCTAAAGAAGAAGACATGAACAAAATATGTCGGGATTTGATTGAGGAAGCGGCAACAGAAAGGGGTATGAAATTCCTTGGCTACCGTCCAGTACCAGTCAATCGTGAAGGTATTGGACCAACAGCGCTCAGTGCAGAACCTGAAATTGTCCAATTTTTTGTCAGCAGACCGGACGGCGTTTCAAACACTGAAGAATTTGAACGCAAACTTTTTGTACTACGTCGCCTGATCATTCAAAAAGTTAAACAACAACAAGAATATCCTCTCCCGCTTTACTTTGCATCGCTTTCTTGCAAAACAATTATTTACAAAGGTCAATTAACAACATACCAGGTCGGAACTTATTATCTTGATTTACGCGATCCTCGTGTGGTATCTGCTTTTGGCTTAGTTCACTCGCGCTTTTCCACCAACACCTTCCCTTCATGGTCGCTTGCTCAACCATTCCGTATGTTGGCACACAATGGCGAGATCAATACGTTGACAGGTAACCTGAATTGGTTTTATGCAGGTATGCGCGCTTTATCATCGCCCTATTTTACGGAAGAAGAGATGGAAATCTTACTTCCAATCGTTGACCGTGGTCAGTCCGATTCGGCCTGCCTCGACAATGTAGCGGAACTTCTTTTACACAGCGGTCGTAGCCTCACCCACGTCATGTTGATGTTGGTACCTGAAGCTTGGGATGGCAATACACAAATGGATCCTTTAAAACGTGCTTTCTACGAATACCATGCGACGTTGATGGAGCCTTGGGATGGTCCTGCAGCCCTCTGCTTCACCGATGGTAAGCATATTGGTGCTACACTAGACCGCAACGGTTTACGTCCACTACGTTATGCCGTAACCTCAGACGACCGCGTCGTTGTTGCTTCTGAAGCGGGAGCACTTCCGATCGAGGAGTCTACCATCATCAAAAAAGGCCGCCAACAAGCAGGCAAGATTTTTCTTGTCGATATGGAACAGGGCCGTATCCTTACCGATAACGAAGTAAAAGATCAGCTGATCAACCAGCAGCCCTACAGCGATTGGTTGGACAATTACAAAATCAAACTGGAAGAACTGGAAGAGCCTCGTGTAACCTACACCTATCTTTCCAAAGATTCCGTTTTCAAATATCAAAAGACATTTGGTTTCTCCCGCGAGGATCTGGAAACCATCCTGACTCCAATGGCATTGACAGGGTACGAACCGACAGGCTCAATGGGGTCCGATGTTCCGCTGGCCATTCTTTCCGATCAACCACAGCATATTTCAAGTTATTTTAAACAATTTTTTGCCCAAGTAACTAACCCTCCAATCGATCCGATTCGCGAACGCTTGGTCATGAGTTTAGCAACATTCATCGGTAATGCAGGCAATATACTGATCGAAGACAAGAAATTCTGTCACTGTGTGACTTTACCGCATCCAATCTTGACCTCCAAAGAACTGGAGAAATTGCGTTCGATCGACACAGGATTGTTCCAAGCAAAAACCATTCAGTCTTATTTCCGCTCAGATGGTAAGCCTGGATCATTGGAAGCAGGTCTGGAACGCTTGTGCCGCTATGCGGATGATGCCGTACGTGATGGTTTTGAAGTCTTAATTCTTTCAGATCGTGCGATCGATTCCAAACATGCAGCAATACCATCGTTACTTGCTGTTTCAGCAGTCCATCACCACTTGATCAAAACAGGTAACCGTGGCGCTGTAGGTCTCGTGGTCGAAGCCGGTGATGCTTGGGAAGTGCACCATTTTGCCTGCCTATTAGCTTTCGGTGCCACTGCGATCAACCCGTATATGGCATTGGCGAGCATCCGTACGATGAAGGAACAAAATACCTTAGATACAGAGCTCACTTGGCCAGAATTATCCAAAAACTACGTCAAGGCCGTCAATAATGGTTTGTTGAAGATTTTCTCAAAAATGGGGATCTCTACATTGCAATCCTACCACGGAGCGCAGATTTTCGAGGTACTCGGCATCGACAAATCTGTCGTTGATAAATTTTTCTGCGGAGCAGTCTCACGTATCGGTGGCATGACATTAGATGATCTTGCCAAAGAAGCCCTCTCAAAACACTGGCGTGGATTTGAAAAAAGCCGTACACCGCAAAATCTATTGCCAGAGGGCGGTATTTACCAATGGAAACGCCGCGGTGAAGGCCACCTTTGGAATCCCGACACGATTCACCTATTGCAACAGGCCTGTCGCACCGGAGATTACGCAACCTATAAAAAATACGCTCAGAAAATCAACGAGCAGAAGGAACATATGTTTACTCTTCGTGGATTGTTGGACTTTGCAAAACATCGCAATTCTATTCCATTGGAGCAAGTAGAACCTGCTAGTGAAATTCTAAAACGTTTCGCAACCGGAGCGATGTCCTTTGGATCAATTTCCCACGAAGCGCATAGTACCCTTGCCATCGCCATGAACCGCATCGGTGCAAAATCGAACACTGGTGAAGGTGGAGAAGATGAATTGCGTTATCAACCGCTTCCAAATGGAGATTCTATGCGCTCGGCAATTAAACAGGTTGCCTCGGCTCGTTTTGGTGTCACGTCCAATTATCTGACACAAGCGGACGAACTACAGATCAAAATGGCCCAAGGTGCCAAACCGGGAGAAGGAGGTCAATTACCGGGTCCCAAAGTGGATGCCTGGATTGCAAAAACCAGACACTCTACACCGGGTGTCGGTCTGATTTCACCACCACCCCACCACGATATTTACTCCATCGAAGATTTAGCCCAGCTGATCTTTGACCTAAAGAATGCTAACCGTCAAGCAAGAATCAACGTAAAATTGGTCTCTAAAGCAGGTGTTGGTACCATTGCTGCCGGAGTTGCAAAAGCCCATGCCGACGTCATTCTTATTGCAGGTTTTGATGGTGGTACAGGTGCATCTCCAATCAGTTCAATCAAGCACGCTGGACTACCTTGGGAATTAGGCCTTGCAGAAGCGCATCAGACACTTGTTAAAAACAAATTGCGCAGCCGTGTTGTGTTACAAGCGGACGGCCAGGTAAAAACAGGTCGCGACATCATCATCGCTACACTATTGGGCGCTGAGGAATGGGGCGTATCTACAGCAGCATTGGTTGCCGGCGGCTGTATCATGATGCGTAAATGCCACCTGAATACATGTCCTGTAGGTGTTGCAACCCAAGATCCAGAACTACGTAAATTATTCTCTGGAAAACCAGAAGATATTGTCAACTTATTTACCTTCCTCGCGGAGGAGGTCCGTGAAACTATGGCTTATCTAGGCTTCCGTACCATCAACGAAATGGTGGGAAGAGCTCAATTCTTGAAAAAACGCGAGAATATAAACCATTGGAAAGCTAAGAAAATTGATTTCACAGACATTCTACATGTGGAACGCAACGAGCCTGGACAATCGTTATACAATACCGAAGAGCAGGATCACGGCATGGCTATGATTTTGGATTGGGGCCTTCTAAAACAGTCAAAATTGGCTTTAGACAGCAAAACTCCTGTATTTGGCACATTCAAGGTCAAAAATACAGACCGTACCATCGGAACAATGTTATCCAATGAAATTTCAAAACTCTATGGTTCTGAAGGTCTACCTGACAATACCATCAATTTCAAATTTGAAGGTTCGGCCGGACAAAGTTTCGGTGCATTTTCAACAAAGGGTCTTTCATTTGAATTACAAGGTGAAGCCAATGATTATGTTGGAAAAGGACTATCAGGAGCGCAGTTAGCAATCTATCCAGTTGCAGAAAGTGCTCTTGTACCGGAAGATAATATCATTATCGGCAACGTTGCACTATTTGGAGCAACATCCGGACATCTATTCGTCAACGGACAGGCCGGTGAACGTTTTGCCGTACGTAACTCAGGCGCAACAGCTGTAGTTGAAGGTGTTGGTGACCATGGCTGTGAGTACATGACTGGGGGCCGTGCGCTGATCTTAGGGGCAACGGGTCGTAACTTTGCTGCCGGAATGAGCGGTGGTATCGCATGGATCTACGACATTAACGAGGATTTCCGCGAAAACTGCAATCAGGAAATGGTCGATCTAGATCCATTGGAAAGTGAAGACGAAACTGCAATTATCGCCTTACTGAAACGTCATATCTTACTCACCAATAGTCGTAGAGCAGATTTCATTCTACAAAATTGGTCAAGAGAAAAAAATAAATTCATTAAGGTATTCCCAAGAGAATACAAAAATGTCATTCGTCAAAAATTAGTTGAAGCATAATATAGGAAGCACAGATCATGGGAAAAATTACAGGTTTTAAAGAATTTGAGCGCGTGCTTCCGACAAAAGAAGCTGTGGAAGGTCGCGTACAGCACTTTAAGGAATTCAATAAAGGGTATTCGGAGAACGAGCTCAATAAGCAGGCCGCGCGCTGCATGGACTGCGGCATTCCATTTTGTCATTCAGGTTGTCCACTGGGCAATGTCATACCCGAATTTAACGATGCCGTATACGATGGAAAATGGGAAGAGGCTTATCAAATTTTGTCCTCCACCAATAACTTCCCTGAATTTACAGGTAGAATATGTCCGGCACCATGCGAATCAGCCTGTGTACTTGGCATACATAGTACTCCAATCACTATTGAGGAGATCGAAAAACATATTATTGAGATTGCTTTTAAAAAGGGTTATGTCAAAGCACATAAAAGCTATTTAAAAACAGGCAAACGCGTCGCTGTCGTGGGCTCTGGTCCAGCAGGACTAGCGGCTGCCGCTCAGCTCAATAAGGCTGGGCACGATGTTATCGTCTTCGAACGTGATGACCAGGTTGGAGGTTTACTCCGTTACGGTATTCCGGATTTTAAATTAGAAAAATCGGTGATCGATCGCCGTGTCAATCTCATGAAAGAATCGGGAATAGAATTCAAGGTTAACACAGAAGTTGGCAAAGATATCAGCTTTTATGAATTAAAAGCTTATGATGCAGTTATATTGGCCACTGGTTCAACCGTTCCTTGGCACATGCAATTACCGGGGCATGAAGCTAAAGGCATACATTTTGCCATGGACTTTTTGACCCAACAGAATAAAGAAGTAAGCGGAATCGCTATCGAACAAGACCGCATCTTGGCAACAGACAAACATGTTGTTGTCATCGGTGACGGTGATACCGGATCAGACTGTATTGGTACATCCAATCGTCATCGTGCAAAAAGTATTACACAGATTGCCCGCAAACCTACACCATCTAAACATCGCCTAAAGAACAATCCTTGGCCGATGGACAAGCTCACATTCGGAACCTCCTCTTCCCAAGAAGAAGGCTGTGAAAGACTTTGGGCTACAGAAACCCAGGAATTTGTCCATGACGAAAATGGTCATATTAAGGGAGTAAAAATCAAGGAAGTTCAATACGAAGTTGATGAATTTGGAAAAAGAACCCGCTTAGGAGAATCCGAGATCCGTGAAATACCGGCAGACCTCGTATTACTGGCTATTGGTTATCAACATACTGAACATACGCTCTTAGAACAGTTAGGTGTTCGTGTAGATGAAAAAGGAAATATCCTCGCAAATGACAAAGAATACCAAACGACAATTGATAATATCTTTACAGCCGGAGACTGCCGTAAAGGCCAATCGCTTGTTGTTTGGGCCATCTCCGAAGGACGCGAATGTGCTCGAAAAGTCGATGAATACCTAATGGGTTATTCAGAGCTTGAAAGCAAAGACTTCCTGACCACAATAAATGCTTAAAAGTAGGCCGCGCTCAACAGAGAGTTCATACAAGTGGTACACCAAGCCACCGTATAATCTTTAGCGATAAGAGCAAAAGCGTGAACAGTATAAAATCATAAAAAGGTCCGTTGAGAATTCAACGGACCTTTTTATGATCAGTCATTCGTCCCTATTTCAGTGGGTCCTTAAGTTTAACAAAATAAATGCTGTTTTTATCTACAGTCTTTATGTAAGGCAATATTTTCGACTCATAGAAACCTTTTCCGGTTACCCCAAAATCATCATCATTACATACCGCGATCATGAATGGATTAATGACAGCCAAGCCCTCTGCTTTATCATGCGGATACAATTCCTTGATGTCAGTCATTAAATCAGCAACCAATGTCTTATTGACTGGTTTAATATTATACTTTGCCAATGTAGCTGCGTCTTTGAGTTCCTCGACAGTTTTACCGTCAAATAATTTCCCAGTTGCGGTATTATTCGCATCCGAGATATCTGTTGCGCCAGAAAGATCTATTTTATAAATTTTCTTAAATACAGTAGAGCGAGTTGCTTCTGTCGCGTATTCCCCATCACGTTCCAAGACAATAAATGTTGAATTGCTCACGGCAGCAATTTCACTTACAGCCTGCAAATCGGTACGCTCCATCATATAGACATATTGTTTCGTGGCACCGCTCGCAATATCGAGCGTAACAATACGGATTGCCAACGAATTTTTAATCGCATCTTTAGATGGATTATACAGCGGAAATTGCATGATTCCGACCAGTGTTTTACCGTCAGGCGTAAGCGTCAATCCTTCCATTCCGCGATTAGGACGACGTTTGGCAAATACTAAAGGCAACTTTTTACCCGTAGACCAAGGATTAATCCGTTCGATTTCTTTTCCCGAAGCGTCAAAATGAACGATATGTGGTCCGTATTCGTCACTGACCCACCAAGAACCATCCGCCGCTCTCGCTAGTCCCTCTGAATCGATTCCATCCTCGCTTTTCCCTAGATCTTTACCATCAACCCCCAATGCTTTTTCTCCAGAACCACCCTTCCCTTCAGGATTTGGCAGACCATTCAATTTCACACCATCTTTATTTTTCAATTCGATAACAGATTCCAATGTTAGCGTATTTTCCTTTAATCTGAATTTACCGATCTGCGGTGCAAATGCCGGAGTAGCAAATACTTTACTATCGCTTTCTGTCCCATCAATATTTGGTCCCCTATCAGTTAAAAGATAAAATATAGATTTATCAGTAGGATCTTGGACCATCGAAGACCCATAGCCTCCATTATACACTTTTACATCATTAATATCACTTAATACTTTTGGGTCTGTTGCTATTGCCTTTTGCGGATAGGTCAGTTCTGTCGGGTCAGTAATCTGCGACACATCATCTTTACTACATGAAGCACACAATAGGGCTATCCCCAGTACACTGTATATTTTTTTCATCTGTACAAATTTTTCAAATAATGTTTACTGCTATTCAGGTTCATTCCAATAGCCAAATTCTATTCCTGTTGCCTTGCATATCCGATAAAACAGTAAGGTTAGTCTAAACAATCTATACTTGGCTGGCTGTCCGAATACTGATGCAAACATAATTGCCAGATATTAGCCAATCATTAACATAAGTTTAAATAAACTGCATCTATCGTAAAAAACATCCTATAAAAATTAAATACCCTCGGTTATGGAATTTTGAATTTTCCTGCATCACTAGAAAAATAACAACTAATTGTACCGCGAACCATCGATGTATTCACGGACCTCACCTACTAAACATAGAAAGATGAAAAAGATCATAGTTGCCCTGTTCATAATTTTGGCATTTTCCAATGTGGATACGAAATCTCAGATCAAAACTACACGCGAAATACCCAGCTTAAGAATTAAAAATGACGATAGCCAGCAAAACAAGGTGATGTTGGCAGACCTAAAAGTAGATGTTGCGATCTTCGGAAATATGGCCAAAACGACGATGACAATGGTCTTCGACAATAAGACCAATCGCGATCTCGAGGGCGAACTGACATTCCCTATGCCGGAAGGCGTTTCCGTGAGCGGTTACGCCTTAGATATCAACGGCAAATTACGCCAGGCAGTTCCAGTCGATAAAAATAAAGGTACCGAAGTATTTGAAAGTATAGAAACACGCCGGGTCGATCCGGGTCTATTGGAAAAAGTCGAAGGCAATAATTTCCGAACTCGGATTTACCCATTACCAGCGAATGGGAAACGCACCGTTCAGATTAGCTATTCGGAAAATCTGACAACAGCATCCGATCAGGCTCGTTACTACCATCTACCCTTAAACTATACATCCCCCATTGAAAACTTCACCTTGGATATCCATGTCTTTCAAGACACACATAAGCCAAATTTCACAGAGAAACCAGATGGTTCGTTGGCATTCTCACAACATAACAGCAATTACACAGCTTCTTTACATAAACAACAGTTTAAATCCCAGCGAAATTTAGTCATTCAACTGCCGACAGACAACAGGGAAACATCAGGTCTATTTCAGGCAAATAATGACAATACATTTTATTTTCTTGCCAATGCAAGCGTCAACTCCATAAAACCTGCTCAAAAGAAATGGGGGCACAGCATTGGAATTATATGGGACCGTTCGCTCAGCAGTAAAAATAGAGATATAGAAAAGGAACTCGCGCTATTAGATTTCTTTTTTAAAGAAAACCCCAATATGACTGTTGATCTGGGCTTATTGGACATCCGCTTTGTAAAAGGGCATACGTTTCAGGTAAGTCAAGGTAATTGGAATGATCTCAAAAACTACATCAAAGGAATTAATTACGATGGCGGTACAGATTATAGCCAAATAAAGGCCGGTGTAATAAAGGCCAGCAATTACCTGCTGTTTAGCGACGGCCTTTCTACATTTGGTCAAAGTAAAATGAGCCTTGACAATCCAGTCTATTGCATTACTTCATCCAGCGGGTCCGACTATGGTGTCCTAAAACAAATTGCCCAAAAACATATTGGAAAGATGATCAATTTAGTCAATACCTCAATAACTGAAGCTTATCATAATCTAAATACGATAAACCTTATCTATCTGGGGATAAAAGAAAAAAATGATTTTGAAGAAGTTTATCCTCAAAAAGGTACCCCAATACAAGCCAATTTTTCTATCGCGGGCTTAGGGAAACACCCAGGATTGAAGCAGCTCACCGTACTTGTAGGAGATGGGCAACAAGCACCACAAGAGATTAGTATAGCGCTGCACCCTGACCATGGTGAAATTGACCTACAGCAGATCTGGGCACAAAAGAAAATTGAAGCGCTGGATCTTCAATACGAAGACAATCGTGAAGAAATTGAAACCCTTGGTAAACAGTTCGGTATTGTTACCCGAAATACCAGCTTAATTGTACTGGAAACTGTAGAAGATTACATACGTTATGCAATAACTCCACCTGCCGAATTGCTTTCCGAATTTAATCGGCTCATAAAAGAAGAACGTATCGCAAAGGAAGAACGTGTAGCAGACTTGTTGGATCAGGCTCAAGACATTACCAAACAGCTTCAGTCCTGGTGGAATACCGATTTTCAGCAAAAAAAGAAATATCCAAAGCGTAAAAGATTAATTCGCATTCCAGAACCTGCCGTTGCTGAAGAGATGGCTACCGGTGTTGCTCCTGTTACACCCATTCCGTCGCGTCGCTCAGCTAGTCCTGCAGCTCCCACGCTAGCCTTAGAATCGCGTTCATCTGACCGAACCTCAGCGAAAAGCATCTCGGCAACTGGCAATTCAAGCACTGGCCATACAGCAACCAGCGAACTGGCGAGGGCGGCCGCATCTGAGGACGTTCTTCAGGAATTCGCTGTTGTTCAATCCTTAGAAGGACGTGTAGCTGGCCTACAAACGCCAAGCAGCACTAACAACATACGTGGAAAAATCAGCATCCCCGAAATTAAAGAAGACCAAGCCTATTTACAGGACCTTATTCAATCCAAAGATCCTTACAAAAGCTATCTCCAACTTCGGGATCAGTATATGGGAACGCCAACTTTTTATTTTGATGTCGCAAACTTCTTTTTCAAAAGAGGAGATCGAGACAAAGCGCTACTCCTTTTAAGTGCACTCGCAGACTTACAAATTGAAAATGCAGATCTCTACAAAACCATCTCTTATAAGTTACGGGAATGGGGCGATTACGACAATGCACTATTCATTACAGCTAAGGTTTTAAAATGGCGTCCAATGGATCCACAAAGCCACCGCGATTATGCCCTTGTCTTACAAGACAAAGGTATGTTCAAGGAAGCACTAGAACAATTATATGGGATTTTGACCCAGAGCTACTCCCCGGAAGCAGCCGACCGCGATGACGGTATTGAAGAAACATTGGTTATGGAAATCAATAATATCATTAAAGCAAACAAAGCTGCAAGCTCCACAGTTACCGTGAACAAAAAATTGATTGCGGATCTGCCCGTCGACATTCGTGTTGTCATCAATTGGAATTCACAAAACACCGATATAGACCTTTGGGTAACTGATCCAAATCAAGAAAAATGCTTTTATAGCAATCCAGCCACAGCGATTGGGGGTCGACTCAGCAATGACTTTACTGGCGGCTATGGCCCTGAACAATTTTTATTGAAAAAAGCACTAAAAGGAAAATATAAAATTGAAGTTGATTTCTTTAACGATGGTTCCCTGACGCTAGCAGGTCCAGCGGCTGTCATGGCTGAAATTTATACCTACTATAGCAGTGGAAAGCAAGAACGAAAAATCGTTACGATCTACCTTGACCGCAATAAGGAGCGCAATATTGGGATTGGCGAATTTTCATTCCAGTAGATTACCAGAGACAGTGAAGTCAATAAATTGACTTCACTGTCTCAATTAATGCAATTTACGAATAACCAGATCCTTTTGTCTATTCTCCAATTTGGTTTTTACATAAGGGTAAGTAAATACTGCTCCTAAAACGATACAGGCTCCAAGATAAAACCCGCCGCTCATGGTCTCCTTTTGCCCAAATATCAACATCGCCAACAGAATACCATAAACAGGCTCCAGATTGGTTGTCAGCGCAACAGTAAAAGCAGATAATTCCTTCATAACAGCAACGCCCATAACATAGGCCACCGCCGTACAAACCACACCTAACAACAGCAGATAAATTAAATCTTGCTGCCCCAGTCTCATTTCAGCATTGAAATCTCCTGTAAACAACATCAATATGCTGATCCAGAAGCATGCCCCCATCATCTCATAGAACGTAATCAGGGTTGGGCTCGATTTTTTAACCATACGCGCATTGGCGATAGAAAATATACTCGCGCAAAACGCACAACCAAGCCCCGCCAATAGACCAACGAGGTAATGTGTTTCAAAAGAAAAGATCGTATAAATACCGATGATAATTACCAAACCAACTACAATATCCAACAGTGCAATGCGCTTTTTATTCACAATAGGCTCCAATATTGCCGTAAATAAAGTCACCGAGGATAGCGTAACCAATGTCACCGATACGGTCGATACTTTGATCGAATAAAAAAATAATACCCAATGCAGCCCAACAACGGCCCCCACCATAAAAAACTGGAGAAACTGTTTCCGCGAAACTACAATCGATTGTTTGGTTACCAAGAAATAGATCAACAGCGCGATAGACGCTATTGCAACACGATACCACACTAAATGAAGGGCAGATACGGAAATCAGACTACCCAAAATCCCGGTAAATCCCCAAATAAGTATTGTTAAATGCAGAATTAGAATATTCCGATTTAATTGAATTTTAGCCATATTCTCTAGAATACATTTGTATAGAAATGATGAGCAATACCTATTATTTCCCTTTATAAGGCAGGCTCACTGAAGTTATTGAAAACTGAACAAAAAATTACTTTGGCGCTTTTATCGCCAGGTATAGTGCTACCAAAAAGAAGGTAACATTCGGAATTAATACGGCTATCAACGGTGGCAGTCCCCCTTTCAAAGAAAACATCGTTGCAAACTGTATAAAGACGATATATGTAAAACTTAACGCGATACCAATCCCAAGACTCAATCCTATCCCCCCACGCACTTTCTTAGAGGACAGTGCCACACCCATCAAGGTCAGTACAAAAGCTGAAAATGGATACACATAACGCTTGTATTTCTCAAGCAATAAATCGTTCATGACTCCTGTTCCTCTGATCTCCTCCTTATGGATACGAATATTTAATTCGCGTGTATCCATGGCGGTAAACATATTGTCACGTACCTCAAAATCCGAAGGTTTCATATCCAAAGTCGTGTCTTTAACGGCTCCTTTGTCCATGCGTTCATGCAGTCCATTGATAATACGATTGGTATATCCTTCGATCTTCCATTTTGTTGCCACCGAGTCCCAAGTAATACGGTCAGCCATCATTTTTTCCTTGAGGGTATCCCCTTTGAAAATTTCAAGTACAAAGCCGTATCCTGTTTTGGTTGTATTATCAAAATTGTCTATATAAACATAGCTATTTTTGTCCAATTGCATGTGAGTAGAAACCCTCGAGTTATCCTTGGGTGGCTTTACGTAGATATTTTCAAAATCAACCTTCATTTTATTCGTATTCGGAATAATAAAAATGTTGAATACCAAAGAAATGGCAAATATCAGGGTTGCAGCGATCATGTAAGGACGAAGCAAACGGTTAAAGCTATACCCGGCACTTAGAATTGGGACAATTTCAGTTTGGTCCGCCATCTTGGAGGTAAAGAAAATAACCGCAATAAAGTTGATCAGCGGACAAAGAAAATTTAAGTAAAAGGGAATAAACCCCGCATAATACTCAAAAATAATCTTATCGAGGGGTGCATGATATTTTAAAAAATCATCCAATCGTTCGGACACGTCAAAAACCACCATGACAACAGTAAATATCGCCATAGTGAATAAAAAAGTACTTAGATACTTTTTGATAATGTAACGATCGATTAACGACAGCATTTTTTTACTTGAGCTATTTAGTTCTACAAACGTTGATCCAATATTTTCACCATTTTGTTTTTCCAATCGTAGAAAGTTCCATCAATGATTCGCTCCCTAGCCTGATTAACCAACCAAAGGTAAAAATGTAAATTATGTAAAGAAGCAATTTGTGCCCCAAGAATTTCTTGTGATTTAATCAAATGCCTTAGATAGGCTTTCGAATAAAATTGATCTGCATGCAGATCACTCTCCGCTTCTATTGGTGAAAAATCATCTTTCCACTTTTCATTTTTGATATTGATAATACCATTTTGTGTGAAAAGCATACCATTTCTAGCATTACGGGTTGGCATAACGCAATCGAACATATCCACCCCTAAGGCAATATTTTCAAGAATATTTACCGGTGTTCCTACGCCCATAAGATAACGTGGTTTGTCATGCGGTAAGATATCACAGACAACTTCGGTCATAGCATACATTTCCTCCGCAGGTTCGCCTACCGATAATCCACCGATCGCATTTCCTTCACGGTTAAACGAAGCAATAGTCTCTGCGGATTTAATTCTTAAATCTTTGTAAACAGATCCTTGAACAATTGGAAACAAAGTCTGATCATACCCATAAAGCGGATCAGTGCTATCAAAACGATCCACACAGCGTTTCAGCCAACGATGGGTCATATCCAAAGAACGACGTGCATACCCATAATCACATGGATAAGGCGTACACTCATCAAATGCCATAATGATGTCTGCACCGATAATACGCTGCGTATCCATTACATTTTCTGGTGTAAATAGATGTTTTGATCCATCGATATGGGAACGAAAGGTAACCCCTTCTTCTTTGATCTTACGTACTTCGGTCAACGAATACACTTGATAACCACCAGAATCTGTTAAAATAGGTCGATCCCAACCATTGAATTTATGCAATCCGCCGGCTTTATTCAACACATTCAGCCCCGGACGTAAATAGAGGTGGTACGTATTACCCAGAATAATCTGCGCTTCAATATCGTTCTTCAATTCATGTTGATGAATTGCTTTCACTGTACCTGCCGTACCAACAGGCATAAAAATAGGCGTTTGAATGGGACCGTGTGCAGTTTCGACAACACCTGCACGTGCTTTTGACAACTTATCTTGTGCTTGTAGCGTAAATTTCATTAATATTTTTCCTCTGAGACTATTTCTATTTTAAAGAATGATTTGCCATGGAAATGGCGATATCGGCATTTGGAGTAAAAAATTAAAAACTCATTTTCAACTAGTTGCAACTTAAAAAGTCATTATAGCTTTCCTAATTTCCACCCAAGCTCGGATTCATCCCTAGAATACGTTGCAAAAATACTATAAAAAGATTTGCAAACAGGATGTTTCAAAAATAAATTATCATTTTTCCCCTATAAAAAAGTTGCGGAAAGCACTTATCTTTGTGAGCTATGCTTGACCTTCACGTATTTTTGGCCAATCTTCCATATATTGCTTTCGGAGTATTGGGTCTTTTCCTATTGATACAATTGTACTACATCTTATTTGTATATAGCAAATTGAGTCGTTATCAAATTGAACCTGTACAAGAAGGAACCGAATTCCCACCGCTATCCGTTATTATTTGTGCACACAATGAACAGGATAATATTCCTGAATTCCTTCCGAGTATACTGAATCAAGACTATCCCAATTTTGAAGTAATTGTTGTCAATGATTTCTCAACAGACAATACGCCTTGGATATTGCATGATTTCGAAGCAAAATATCCCCATTTAAAGATTGTGGATATCAAAGAGCATATTCGCTTGAAACATGGTAAAAAGTTTGCTGTCAGTATGGGTATCAAAGCATCAAAGCACCAGACACTGGTGTTTACCGATGCGGATTGTGCGCCACAATCCGATCAATGGCTCAAAGAAATTGCCGCAGCTTTCAGACCGGAAACAGAAATTGTACTAGGCTATTCTCCTTATTTTAAGAAAAAAAGCTTGCTAAATCTATTGATTCGATTTGAAACCAGCCATACTGCCATGAGTTATTTCTCCTATGCACTAAAGGGTGATGCCTATATGGGAGTAGGGCGTAACATGGCTTACAAAAAAGACCTTTTCTTTCGTAACAAAGGATTTGCAGCACATATGCATATTAAATCCGGCGATGATGATCTTTTTGTTAACCAAAATGCAAATCCGACCAATGTTAACATTGCACTGGCAGCCGAATCCATTGTCTATTCGGAACCCAAAGCGACTTGGAGGAGCTATTACAAGCAAAAAGCAAGACACTCAGGCGCCTCTACCATTTACAAAAAGCGACATCAGCGCATGCTGGGCACTCAGCTGGTATCGGCAGTCTTTTTTTACGTAGCACTTATCGCAACAGCGATTGCCTTTCCAATGTACTGGTATGTTCCCGTTACAGCCTACCTTCTAAGGCTGATTGCCCAATGGATAATATTTGCCAACATCTATAAAAAACTAGAAGTAAAGGAACTGATTTGGTGGCTGCCTTTGGTAGACTTCATCTACTATTTCTATATTTGCATCAATGGCATCTTCAGCAGAAAAAAGAAAAAAATAAGCTGGAAATAATTCACTTTTAAAATACGAAGCTTTGAATCCAACAGTTGATATCATCTATAACTATTTTCCAAAATTAACGGATATTCAAAAAGAACAGTTTGCAAAACTTGCCGACCTCTATACATTTTGGAATAGCCAAATCAATGTTATTTCACGTAAAGACATTGATAGCCTCTACCTGCACCATGTGTTACATTCGCTAGGTATCGCTAAATTTGTCCAAGAGCTCACGCCAGGAACACAAATTTTGGATGTGGGAACCGGAGGAGGCTTTCCAGGTATCCCAATGGCCATTATGTTTCCTGAAGTCAAATTCCATTTGGTCGATTCTATCGGCAAAAAAATTAAGGTCGTACGTGAAGTTGCAGCTGGACTCGGTCTCCAGAATGTTGAAGCAGATCATATCCGCGCAGAACAACTCGACGACAAATATGATTTTGTCATATCACGTGCGGTGACAAGACTTGGAGAATTTACGCCTTGGATACAGAATAAATTCGCAAGAAAAGATAAAAACGGGATCCCTAATGGAATTCTTTACTTAAAAGGCGGAGATCTCACCGAAGAGATCAAAGAATCTAAGCTCAAAGCAGAATTACACCCACTTTCAGATTACTTTAAAGAAGATTTCTTTGATACAAAATATCTGGTATACGTACCTATGTAATTAAAGTTTGCCATTACCCATAGGAAACTGAAGTCTCCTATGGATAATGTCTACAGAATCGAGGTAGTTCGTTAAACACTTATGGATATAAGCGATCTTCTCATAGCGATCATTCTCACGAAGCCATTTTAAGGAAGGCTCATAGTATATCCTAAATTTGCGCAACGAATCTCCCGATAGCTTGCTGTATTCCCCTGTCAAAGGATACCATTCCTCGCGAATCAGATCCTGTTGGTATTCTTTTTCAAACTGACGTTGAAGTTTTCTCGAATTTCGTCCCTTTCGACTGAATTTATTGTAAAGCTTGTTCAGATTGACAGCAATTCCGCCCTGATGAGGCAAGGTCACCATATTTTTCGTATCAACCCAGAAAAAGATCGACTTATACTCCTCCTTTTTTTCTTCCCATTTATCCCCCGCTGATTTGCGTTTGATCGAAACAGTATCCAAACGTAACGTATCTTTTGGACTTCCTTTTTTCCCAATGGTATCCAGAAGATGAGGTCTCCCGGAATAGGCAAAAACTCCCGGCCGATAAAACGAAAAGTAGACACAGAAAAACAATAAAGATAGAAATCCGATACGTACCATATTTATAATTGATAAACCAAAATAACCAACTATAAATAAAATTAAAAAGTATTTAACTATCTTTAACTTAAGAGACTAAAGACCCAATTCTTTTTTAATTTCTAAGCCAATTAGATTGATTTCTTCATCCATACCGAACATAGGAAGCTCCGTTTCTGGATTAAGTTTCAACCAGTTTGTATCATTGTCTTTAATAATCTTTACGTATTCCACACCATCCTTAAAAATAACATACGTATCTTCTTCCTCAGGGAAAACAGAATAAACTATATCCCCCAATTCGATATCAAAAGGTTCTTTCATTTCCATAGTTAAAATATCATTAATCGCTCAAAGTTACCAATTCCTCTTCTTTCTTTCCAAAATTGACCAATATTTCATCCCACTCGATCTCAAATAAGCTCAGGAAAATTGCATTCATTCTAGAGCAATCCGCAAATTTTCCAGCAGGCACGTGATCTCCTCCGATTAAGAACTTCGTCATTCTACTAAAAATACAACAAGCCTGAGCAATTCTAACAAAAAGTACAACAGCTCGTTATATTTTTCATATATTTAGATAAACCCAATTATGAAATTAATTTATCCCATAGCTTTGACGAAAATCAAGGGGATTGGCCCTAGAACAGCGCGTCACATCATTGACCAAGGTCACGATTTAGCGGACATATTTGCATACTCAAAAAAAGATTTGATGCAAATTCTTGGGATACGTGAGTCAATCGCCGAAGCAATATACAATAAAAGCTATATGCCCGCCTGTGAAAAAGAACTCGCTTTTATCGAAAAACATCAGATACAAGCGTTATGGCTGGAAGACCAAAATTACCCCGATAGGCTACGACAATGTGAAGACGCTCCGCTTGTTGTCTATTATAAAGGGAACCAACCACTCAACAGTGCAAAAGTTATTAGTATCGTCGGCACTAGACATGCGACCTATTATGGCCAGAAAATATGCGAAGATTTGCTAGAAGCCATGAATTGTACCAAAGACACCTTAATCGTTAGTGGTCTTGCTTATGGTATTGACGCATTAGCACATCGCAACGCACTAAAAAATAATATTCCAACCGTTGCTGTATTAGGGCATGGTCTCGATCGAATTTACCCCGCATCCCATCGCGAACTTGCCACAAAAATGCTAGACCAAGGCGGTTTATTGACAGAATTTACATCCAACACATTACCTGAGCGCAGTAATTTTCCTATGCGCAATCGCATCATAGCCGGTATGGCAGATGTCACCATTGTCGTAGAAGCTGCAATTAAAGGAGGCGCATTGATTACTGCCGAAATTGCCAACAGCTACAACCGCGATGTATGCGCCTTTCCAGGAGCCGTTTATGAAAAAAGCTCTGAAGGCACCAACTACCTCATCAAAACCAACCGTGCTCATATGATTAGAGGACTTCAGGATCTCGAATATCTCATGAATTGGGAAGTCAGCATAAAAGCTGTTGACCAGCAGCTTAGCCTTCCTTTGACACTGACAAAAGACCAACAACTCCTTTTTACACTCATTCAGCAAAAAGGACAATTAGAGATAGACCAGATGATTGACCTCACAAAATGGCCACAAAGTAAATTGGCCTTAATCCTATTGGAACTTGAAATGCAGTCACTCATTCACGCCTTACCCGGAAAACGGTATAAAACTGCCGGACACACGGAAATTCAAAAAAATTAGCTCATTTCCTATCATGCAGCAGTACTAAAATGCCGCTTGGATCGCAATAAAAATTCAGAATCATACTCAACAAAAAATCAAGAATTAATGAACGAAAACAATACAAAAAGTATTTGGAAAGTCATCGGAGCTTCCTCCATGGGAACACTTATCGAATGGTATGACTTTTTCATTTTTGGCAGCCTATCCATTGTAATTTCCACCAAATTCTTTCCGGCAGAAAATCCAACAGCGGCTTTTCTTTCAACCCTAGCCACATTTGCCGCAGGTTTTGTTGTCCGACCATTTGGCGCCCTATTTTTTGGCCGACTAGGCGATATTATCGGTCGAAAATATACGTTTATGGTTACTTTAATGCTCATGGGTGGAGCAACATTTCTCATAGGTTGTATCCCCAGCTATGAGAGTATTGGGTTTTGGGCACCGCTGCTGGTGTTGATCCTTCGTCTCTTGCAAGGTCTTGCTCTAGGAGGAGAATATGGAGGTGCAGCAACTTACGTCGCCGAACATGCCCCATTGGGCCAGCGGGGTTATTGGACATCATGGATACAAACAACAGCTACCTTTGGCCTTTTCATATCACTCGTTGTCATCCTCCTGACCAAAGGCTTTCTCAGCGAATCACAATTTGATTCTTGGGGATGGCGGGTTCCTTTCCTCCTATCTTTAGTCATGGTATATGTTTCCTATCTTATTCGTAAGAAGATGAAGGAATCACCCGAATTTAGCAAGGCCAAAGCGGAAGGAAAAACAAGTACAAATCCGCTAAAAGAAAGCTTTGGCAACCGATACAACCTCAAATTTGTACTGCTCGCACTTTTTGGTGCAGCCATGGGACAGGGCGTTGTTTGGTACACGGGACAGTTTTACTCGATGAGTTTCATGAAAACGGTCATGCACCTTCAATCTGACCAGGCCGATACAATCCTCGGCATCGCACTACTGTTGGGAACTCCATTTTTTGTCGTATTTGGGTGGCTTAGTGACAAAATTGGACGAAAATGGATCATGCTCGGTGGGATGTTACTTGCCGTATTGACTTACCGCCCGATTTACGAATCCATGTACCAACTTTCTAATGCAGAACAGAAAGTCAAGGTGAACGAAACAACGGAGGTCCCCCTTGGACCGCAATCAACAGAAGTCATTTCGATCATCAAGACTCAATATGAGGACCAGACCGAAGTTACTAGAGCCAGCATGATACATCAGTCAGGAAAACTCAAAGGACAGCCAATGACCAAAACCACAGTCCATCTTGCAGGCAAGAACTATATGCTGCTCGTCCTGCTGATCTTTATACAAGTGATTTATATTACAATGGTGTACGGGCCCATCGCGGCATTTCTTGTTGAACTATTCCCTGTAAAGATCCGGTACACATCCATGTCCTTACCCTATCATGTTGGAAATGGAATATTCGGCGGCCTCCTTCCTGCGGTATCGACATACTTAACAACAAATGCTGAAGCATCCAATACCCCGCAATTCTATCTTGCAGGTTTGTGGTACCCTATTATCATTGCCATTGTATGTTTTATCATTGGTAGTATTTATATCAACAACAAATCAACTCCCGCAACACATGAATAATCTCAAAAAATTCCTCGGCATACTTTGGATCGTTTTAGCATTGTTTACCGCTTATTTCTCCATTTTTGAACTGGCCCTGCCAAAGATTTCAACGGGACATCAGGAAGATCTCGTTTTCGGAATCATTATCCTGTGCATCTTAACTCCCATAATCTCCATTGGACTCGGCTTATTTGGCTATTATTCCCTATTGGGCGAATACAATCAAGAAAAAATGTAGTCCAAAAAATGAGATCGACTTTGAATAAGGGAAATTAGACTATATAAGCCTATTCAAAGTCGATCTCATATACGCCAGATTATACTACTTCCGACGTTTCCAAAAGAACAATTACAGCCAGTGGACTTCGCCAAGCACTTATTTTACGCCATTGTTAGCGGATTTACACAGATACCAGCTATTTTCCACCATAAAATAAAGCTAAGAGCAGCTACTAAATACAATTTATTGCAATGATAATCAGCAGCATAAGATAAAATAGCATTTTTTCTTTCCTAAAACTGTTTTTTTTTCTACTTTTGTGGCGGGTAAGTCTTCTACGACCAGCTCCCATTGACTCCCCCAGGTTGGGAACAAAGCAAGGGTATTTGGTTGAGCGGTGCGATAGGAGTAGCTTACCCTTTTTTTATGCCCATTTTTTTTGACTAATCCTCCGGTCCAAAATTCAATTCTAACCTAATAATCAGCTAAATACCTTATATATCCCAATTGTTACCCGCATTTCCCCTATTTATAGAAGCCCTGTTACACAAGGAGTTTTAATCGCTTGGCATGTACATTCAACACAATTATAATTGTATATAAAAGCAAATTTATATAAGTTTGTAATCGAATAAGAACTATCGTATGAGTTGGTTTAAAAGAGAAAAAGCTGGTATTAGCACAGCTACCGCTAATAAAAAAGAAGCACCTGATGGTATGTGGAACAAATGTCCCACATGTAAAAAACCATTGTTGCATCTTGAACAAGTAGAAAACGATTATGTTTGTCAATATTGTGGGCACCACTTAAGAATTGGCTCCAAAGAATATTTTTCAATTTTATTTGACAATAACGAATTTACAGAACTATTTCCTAATCTAAATTCTGGTGATCCATTAGAATTTTTCGATTCAAAGCCATACCCTGAACGTTTAAAGGAAAGTCAAGCCAAAACAGGCCTGAAAGATGCTTTACGTTCTGGCCATGGAAAAATGAATGGTCAAGACATCGTTATTGCTTGTATGGACTTTAGTTTCATCGGCGGATCAATGGGATCTGTCGTTGGTGAAAAAATCGCGCGTTCGATAGATTACTGTATTGAGCATAAAATTCCATTTATGCTAATCTCCAAATCAGGAGGTGCACGTATGATGGAAGCCGCATTTTCATTGATGCAAATGGCTAAAACTTCGGCTAAATTAGCGTTATTGGCAAAGGCAGGACTTCCTTACGTTTGTTTATTGACTGACCCTACGACAGGAGGAGTTACAGCATCTTACGCGATGTTAGGTGATGTAAATATCGCAGAACCGGGAGCATTAATCGGATTTGCAGGACCACGTGTCATTAAAGAAACAATCAAAAAGGATCTTCCAAAAGGATTCCAGACTTCAGAATTTGTTCTTGAGCATGGATTTTTGGATTTCATTGTCGACCGTAGACAGTTAAAAAACAAAGTAGCTACTTATCTTAAATTAGTGGGATAATCATCCTCAAAATAAAAAAGAAAGCGGTGCCAAGAATATTCTTGGCACCGCTTTCTTTTTTGAAAGTGTCTATTTTATCGGCTAGAAAGCATCTTCAATTCAGCTCATAATTGTTGTGCCTATGACCTTATGAGGCTTTTATGGCAGGGTTGAATAGGCCATCTTTTTAAAGATATCGCCAAAAAGCCCATATTTTTCTTTTGGACAAATAATCTGTTTCGCCCTCCCTGTCATACGCTTCCCGCTCAAAAGAAATACGCCGGTAGGCTTTATCAAAATCTCTAAATTGAATAAAATGAACGACAAATTCTATGAGATACCATACATAGAAAAAGAGAATACCTAATTCAAGCGCCTGTCGCAAATGTATACGCTCATGACGAATCAAGTCGTCCTGCTGTTTAAAAAAGGTATTTTTCAGAAAGATAAAAGGATAAATAGTAATTGCATTGGCTTTTCCAAAAGAGAAGAAATTCGTCCAAAATTTGCTAACTATAATCATATATGATGTTTAGACCGTTTTCAAACTAGTCAAACTTAGAAAAATTTCCCTTTATACACAATTATTATTGGCTTCTCATGAATTGTACGATATCCCTCTCGGTCAGTCCCTAATCAGATAAGAGATCGCAAAAATTTCTTTTTGAATTGGAATTTTTATTAAGTTTGCTATAGATTAATCGTGAAGATATGCCGTACAAAGAGCGTGAAATAAATAAATTGTATTATACAATGGGAGAAGTTACAGAAATGTTTGATGTAAATGCGTCCCAAATACGTTTTTATGAGCGTGAATTTGACATTCTACAACCTAAGAAAAATAAAAAAGGCAATCGCTTATTTACGCAAGAAGATATTGCCAATTTAAAGATCATCTTCAATTTGGTTAAAGATAAAGGTTATACCCTACAGGGTGCACGTGATTACCTGCGTGACAACAAATCTGAGGCAAAAGAAAATCAACGTGTTGTAGATTCATTGGAGCGCTTGAAGAACTTTCTTCTTGAAGTTCGTGATTCACTATAGTACCTGAGAAACGTCTTTTAAAACTCCCGCAATAGGAAACTTTCCATCGTTTTCACCAACTTCTTCCCGTCTATCCGAGAGGGAAATTCTTTCGATTTATAGAAGAAATAAGATAACGAGCTGACACATTTTACAGCTGAAAATCATATATTTATTTTACATCAGTAATAGTGTTATTTTATAATATATAGCCATGAAAATTGTGCTAAAAAGAATATATGATGCAGCTTCCCCTAGTGATGGGTATCGTGTACTCATCGATAGACTTTGGCCTCGCGGAATAACAAAGGAAAAGGCTCATTTGTCTGAATGGAATAAGAATCTTGCCCCTTCAAAAGAACTTCGGATCTGGTATCACCACAATCCAGCTTTGTGGGATGACTTCTCGGAAAAATATCGAACAGAACTAAAGCATAACAACTATTGCAAGGAATTTCTTGACCACAACAAGCAACAAGAAATCATTACGTTATTATATGCCGCCCATGACACCTTGCATACCCACGCCCTGATCTTACAGACCTATTTACAGGACCTTTATCAACAATATATCAGCAACAACAGATAATAGTACAACGACCATGCAGACAGCATCTATTTTTCAAAACGTCACATTTCAGGACAAAAAACCCAAAATGGACCTCCTGCTAGAAACAAATGGCAGCAAAGAATATCGCTTGGCTTTTGCAGAAGGGCAATATCTAAAGGAGCATACAACAGCTGCATCAATTATTGTGGAAATTGTCGAAGGCAATATTGATTTTGGCGTTAACGGAAGCAAAATCAGTCTAACGAAAGGCATGTTAGTGACATTAGAGCCGAATGTACCGCACGATCTCTTTGCCATTACCCAAAGTATCGTCCGGCTGTCTATTCATAAAAAAGACTAAAGAAGAATCTAGGTGACTTAACGGTCTTTGAGTTCAATAACCTCCAGGTTCTCAATTTTATCTTTATTGATCTCAAACCGCATTAATGTCCTTACTTTGTGCCAGCCCTGCTTACCTGCCGCCCCAGGGTTAAGATGGAGACAATGGATCTTGGGGTCGAAGATAACCTTTAAGATATGTGAATGTCCAGTAATAAATAATTTAGGTGGATTTTTCATCAATTCCCCTTTTATGCGTGCAGCATATTTCCCCGGATAACCACCAATATGTGTCATAAATACGTCCACTTCCTCACACCTAAACCTCAAATCTTCTGGAAATTGTAAACGAATTTCCTGACCATCAATGTTTCCGTATACTCCGCGCAGTGGCTTAAAAGCGGCTAACCGATCCGCAACATCAGGATCACCAAAATCGCCCACATGCCATATCTCGTCGCAGGCTGCAAAATGAGTAAATACAGCTTCATCTAAAAAAGAATGTGTATCCGAGAGTAATCCGATCTTTGTCATCACTTAAAAAGCTAAAAAATAAGGTGCCAAGGCATTTCGATAAGCTTCTGAATAAATACCCTTGGCGGCATAAATAACAAACGTACGTTGAGCGAGCAGTTCGACGCGTAAGCGTTCAAATGTAACGATTTTCCGAATGGCCGACTCCCCTTCAAAGGAGCTTATTTGTACTTCACTGGAACAGTATAATCCCCTTTCCGCCGAAATTTTAGTCAACGTTTCCGCTAATGCCGTTGGAACGATCAACACTAATTTTCCCCGATCCGATAAACGTAAAGCGGCGAAATCCAGCAGTTCAGCAAAAAAATCCAGATCGGTATGTCGCGCCAGCTTCTTGCGTTCATCCGGGTTATGTAAGGAATCTGTATAAAAGGGTGGATTTGATACGATCAGATCGTAATGCCCTTGTACATCCATTTGTTGAAAGGAGGAAGCATGCAGCACTAAACGTTCCTGGAAAATGGAATTACGGAAGTTTCTGTCAGCCATCGCAGCAGCCAAAGGGTCAATTTCGACAGCCTCTACCCTACTGTCTACGAGCCGTTGAGCCAACATCAATGCAATGACTCCCGTACCTGTACCTACGTCCAGTATCCGGTCCACAGGTTCTACTTCCAGCAAGGAAGCCAGCAGTACACCATCTGTGTTAATTTTCATTGCACAGTCAGACTGATCAACCTCAAACTGTTTAAACCGAAATATCGACGCCATACATCAAAGATAAAACTTTTAGAACCTTTGGTACAAACAAACCAGTGTATCCTGCAATTTATTTGCTAATTTAGTCAGCAACAAATCTATATAAGCCATGAATATCCGTCAGCTTGCTTTTATGATATTGATCATCATCGGTGTGCTTCCTACAAAACTATTGCATGCACAAGAGAATTGTGACCGGCATACAACTGAAATACTTCCCTTATTGACAAAAACATTGAACAACAATGACTTTGACAAAATTGATCCTTTACTCAATAGTATACAAGCTAGCTGTGGTACCAACGAGTTTGTACAGCGTTTACGTATTCTTATATACATCATTGAAAAAAAGAATACCACAACAGAGATCAAAAATTATATAGACAATCAATTCGATAAAAATTTTCTACAAAGACTGGATGCGGCAGACCAGGACGATTTTACAACACAATACGAACAGCATAAGGAAAAATACAATTTCGTGCCATTAAGACATCCCCTGGAGGGCCTGATAAAAGTAAGAGCCAAAGCCCTGCTTGCTTCCGATAGTTATACGTTAACCGATCAGGAAAAAACTATTTTAGAGCTTTTTTCAGATACTGAAGTTGCCAATGCCGTACAAGACCAACAAGCTAACGAACAAGATAATCAACAGCGGTTTCCAGTCCCCAAAGTGTACAGAGATAGACAGAAAGCCAAACTGGGCTATGTTCCTTCAATCGGCGTAGTCACCCCACTTGGCGGAGCCAACAAAATTTTCGGAACCAACATAAACTTTGGATTTATGCTGATGAGCTCGCTGGAAAGAAAATTTATTTTCGAAGGTGGCTTCAAGGTGCGCATCAACTCAAACGACCGCAATATTGATTACAATTACGAGGGCTCCAATGTTTCGGTCAATTCTTCAGCGACCGCATTTATGGGCGGTGCTGTAGGTTACAAAGTTTTTGACAACGACAAATTTATACTGATTCCAAAAGGTATCCTTGGCATAGATATTACAGATACCGGCATCACAGAAAGTGCTTATTCCTCCGGTTATTATGATCCGGATGGTTATTATTATGATGGCGGATACACCGATCGTATGGTAACCATCAATAATGTGCACTTAGGACTTGGTCTCGCATCCCTATTTCGCATGAAAAACCAAAAGTACATTGGTTTCGAACTCGGCTATCATTACACGCCTTATGATGCAAGCAGCAAGGTATTGATCCCGATACAGGCAAATTATGGAAGCTTGGAGCTATTCTTCAGGTTTTAGGCAAATAGCCCTCAAAAACCTGATGACTTCGCAGACACCAACAGCAATGAAAGCGAGCTGAAGGTTCTTTCTGGCCAATAAGACCAGACACTTTCAGAAAAAAATACGCCAGATGATGTCTATCTTAAAAAACATCATCTGGCGTATATAAATCGAAAAAAATTCCGCTTGAGATCAATTTCCCAAGCCAAAAGGAAGATTTAATTCTTTAAAAGGCGTTGTATCTCATCCAATTTCATTAATGCTTCAACCGGAGTAAGCGAATTAACATCCAGATTATTCAGCATATCCCTGATCTTATTCAAGACAGGATCATCAATAGAAAACATCTGCAATTGGTAGGCCTGTTTCTGGATTTTGCGCATGCTATCTTTAATCTGCTCACCACCTGTGCGCTCCTGCTCCAGCCTTTTCAAAATTTGATTGGCCCGACTAAGCAACTTTTGCGGCATTCCAGCGAGCTTTGCCACATGGATTCCGAAACTATGCTCTGAGCCTCCTGGAACAAGTTTACGCAAGAAAATAACTTTGTTATTAACCTCCTTCACCGTTACATTATAGTTTTTTATACGATCCAGCGAAGTAGTCAGCTCGTTTAATTCATGGTAATGCGTGGCAAACAAGGTTTTGGCCTTAGCAGCAGGATGATTATGTAAAAACTCGGCAATAGCCCAGGCAATAGAAATACCGTCATAAGTACTTGTACCACGACCGATTTCATCCAAAAGAATAAGACTGCGGTCCGATAGATTATTCATGATGCTCGCGGTTTCATTCATCTCCACCATAAACGTAGATTCACCCGAAGAAAGATTGTCCGAAGCACCTACACGGGTGAAAATTTTGTCAACCAGGCCAATCTTAGCCTCTTTTGCTGGCACAAAACAACCAATTTGCGCCATTAACACGATCAATCCAGTCTGACGGAGCAATGCAGATTTACCCGCCATGTTAGGGCCCGTAATAATAATAATCTGCTGTGTTTTTGGATCTAAAAAAGTATCATTGGTAATATAATCCTCACCTATCGGCAGGTTTCTTTCAATGACAGGGTGTCTTCCACCTTTAATATCCAAAATCTTGCTCTCGCTGACTTCGGGTTTTACATAATAGTTTTTCTCCGCTACAACAGCAAAGTTAAGCAGTACATCCAACTTGGCTATGAGCTGGGCGTTGAGTTGAATAGGTTTGATGTATTCAGCAATGGCAACCAATAGCTCAGCATATAATCTATTCTCAAGCGCTTGTATCTTCTCCTCAGCACCGAGAATCTGTTCTTCATATTCTTTAAGTTCCTCCGTAATGTAACGTTCAGCATTCACCAGTGTCTGTTTACGGATCCACGTCGTCGGAACCTTATCTTTGTGCGTATTTGTGACCTCCAGATAATAACCGAAAACATTATTGAACGCTATTTTTAAAGAAGGAATCCCTGTGAGTTCCGCTTCCCTTTTTTGGATCTCAAGCAGATAATCCTTGCCACCAAAAGCGATCTTACGCAATCGATCCAATTCAGGGTCCACCCCTTCCGCGATTACACTCCCCTTATTGATTGCGGCAGGAGGCTCCGCCTGAACCTGTTGCTCGATTTTTTCACGTATAACAGCACAAGCATCTAACTGATCTGAGATTGTCCGAAGAGCATCAGCATCTTTACGATCCGTAAGTTCCTTCAATTTCTCAATAGCATATAATGCGCGCTTCAATTGCACAATTTCCCGCGGATTCGCTTTTTGCAGTCCGATCTTGGAAATTAAACGTTCCAGATCTCCCACCTGCTTGATCTGACCAATCAGCTCATCCCGCAAATCACGGTTAGTGAAAAAGAAATCGACCACATTCAATCGCTCCTGAATACTCTTTTTGTCTTTGAGCGGCATCACGATCCAGCGCTTGAGCAGACGCGCTCCCATTGGACTGGATGTATGATCCAATACATCGGATAGCGTTACCGCATTTTCATTCAACGATCCGATTAATTCCAAATTGCGAATCGTAAAACGATCCAGCCACATAAAACGGTCCTCTTCAATACGGGAAAGCGTAGAAATGTGTTGCAGATTACGATGCTCGGTTTCATTGAGGTAATGCAATGCTACACCAGCAGCAACAACTCCTGCAGTCATGCGGTCCACACCAAATCCTTTCATCGAGGAGACTTCAAAATGCTTCAATAGCGTTTCAGTGGCATAATCACCCGTATAAGGCCACTCGTCAAGAAAATAGGTGTAATATTGTGATCCAAACTGCTCTGTAAACTCCTTGCTCTGTTTTTTTGAAAGAATAATTTCTCTCGGTTTAAAACCTTGAAGCAATTTATCTATATAGGCCACACTACCTTGAGCAACCAGAAATTCACCTGTTGAAATATCTAAGAAAGAAATACCGATCCGCTCCTTTTCGATAAAAATTGATGCTAAATAATTATTCGATTTCTGTTGAACAATATTGTCACTGTAGGAGACTCCAGGTGTCACTAGCTCGGTCACACCGCGCTTAACAATTGTTTTTGTCGTCTTCGGATCCTCCAGCTGATCACAGATCGCCACCCGTTGGCCAGCACGCACCAGTTTCGGAAGATAGGTTTCCAATGAATGATGGGGAAAACCAGCCAATGCAGTTTCCGATTCCGAGCCATTGCCACGCTTTGTCAAAACGATGCCCAAAATCTGGGCAGCTTTGATCGCATCCTCACCAAATGTCTCGTAAAAATCGCCAACACGGAACAACAACAACGCTCCAGGATACTTAATCTTGATCGCATTGTACTGTTGCATCAATGGGGTCACTTTCTTTTCTTTTGCCAACTTTTAAAATCAATTTTTATGAAGCGTAAAAATAGGATAATATCGTCGCTTTGGCAAACGATACACTCAACTTCTCGACAAAATCATTTCCATTAAACAAGAATATAAGCTAAGTTTGTATCCGAAAAAAATTAGTCATGGCCATCAAAAGATCTGGTAAACAAAATACGTCCAGCAAACAACAAAATACCTTCAAAAAAAAATCCTTCAACCCATTGAAGTCCATAAAATCTCCTATCCTGCGCATTGTGACACGGGTAGTACTCTATTTTATTGGCATTTCACTCTTTTGGGTCATTAGCCTGCGGTTTATTAATCCTCCCATCACTTGGTTGATGATTCAACGTGGGTTTGAGCTAAAAGAACAGGGCAAGGGATTTAAACTGGAAAAAAACTGGCTGGATTACGATGAACTTTCGGACAACCTAAAGTTAGCGGCCATTGCCGGAGAAGACGCTCACTTTATGACACACTGGGGATTCGACATGCAAGGAATTCAGAATGCCATTAAAAAAAATGCACAGGGAAAGAAATTACGCGGCGGAAGTACAATCAGTCAGCAGGTAGCCAAAAATGTCTTTTTATGGCCAGGGCGCTCCTGGTTAAGAAAAGGCTTCGAGACCTACTTTACCATTCTTATCGAAACATTCTGGAGCAAGAAACGCATCCTCGAAGTTTATCTTAATGTGATTGAAATGGGACAGGGAGTTTATGGTGCGGATGCGGCAGCTTCGTATTATTTTAGCAAAACAGGCAGCAATCTTTCCAAAAAACAGGCCGCATTGATTATAGCCATATTGCCAAACCCAAGAGAATGGGATGCGCGTAACCCTTCTGCTTATGTCAATAGACGTGCAAATGCGATAGCAAAATATATGCATCATTATACTATTCCTGAATAAGCGAAACCATCGCTGTTCGGCGGATCGATCAGAAGAGAAGCAATACAGATCTATAGATCAAAAAGAAAGGCCATATGTAACTATGGCCTTTCTTATATAAAATGGTTTTACAACCTATCTAAAAAGTCGTTTATGCCAGCTTTGATGGAAGGGTATTACCCAAGCGTCTTCCATTTGATGCTCATGGGTAATGGTATTATCAAATACTAAGGTATTATCGTTGATGGTACCGTCTGCCAATAACTTCTCAAATCCGTCATGGTTAACCACGCCTATTCCCTGATCCCCTTTATATGCAAATTGCATTCGATCAAATAGTTGAATACCATACTTCGATTCAACTCCTTTTAAAAATCGAACCGAACTATCAATAGAACAACCTGATGCAGCCGCCACTTCCTCGTCCACCTTAAGGATGATAAAAAGATTATCCCGCAATTCTGCGGATGCAGAAAGTGGTTTTCCATGCACTTTCCATTGTTCGGCAAACGCTTTCAGGTCAGTAACAATCTCCTGTCCCTCTGTCGCCGTTAACAGGCGATCTGCCTGATAAATCCAGATACGCTTCATATGCGAATGATTTTTACAGATCCATCTAGCCGATATGAATCAACTGATTAATCCGATACTGTTTATACTCCCGGATACATGGAATATAGTCTCCATCGCATCCGATTTCATTTAAATATTAAACCAGATTAAACAACTCGAATCCGGCGTGCCATTGTATTTCATCACAATACCTTGACCCTCAACTCTTACCACTAACCAATATAATACGGAGAGATCATCAAATAAACGATCACGCCGGTAACAGCTACATAAAGCCACATGGGATAAGTAATACGGGCAAGCTTTTTATGACGCTCATAAGAACCCGATATGCCTCTAACAAATGTAAAGAGTACAAAGGGGATGATGATAATGGAAAGCAAAATATGCGTGATCAGGATAAAGAAATAGATCGGTCTTAAAATTCCCTCGCCGCCATATTTCGTTTCGATTGAAGTCATGTGATAAGCGACATACATCGCCAGAAAAGCTAAAGAGCAAGCAATACACATTTTGATCAAACGCTCGTGCAGGGGCTTATTACCCTTTTTTATCGCAGCCACAGCCCAAAAAAGCAATACAGCCGTAATCCCATTGATAGCCGCGTAGATAGGAGGCAAAAATGTTAGCGGTTTTACATCATAACCCAGCTTTTGTAAATTCACCGTAAAAAGGATAGCAACCACTATCGGTATCACAATCGATAGCAACCAAATCCATTTACTATACTTTTTTTCCTTGTTAAGACTCTCTTCCATGATATAATTACCTCTTTTGTTCTATTGTAGCTGGATGGTTTCGGACTTCCTCGACCAATAATAATTTGATTTCATCCTCAAGGCGGTCAACATCCGTTTTGACATTAATGTCATAAATACCTCTTATCCGTCCTTTTGTATCAAGTAAAAGATAATTAGACCCAATAATAAATGGTTTGCTGCCCTCCTTATTGACAAGTGCATCTTGTAATAAACTTTCCTGGGCAAATTTAAAGATATCAACAGAAGGATCTGTCACAAAAAACCAAGATTTGGTCCATGGTTTGTAAACTTTTGCGTATTTAGCTAACACTTCTGGTGTATCGTATGCCGTATCAACCGTAATTGAATACAAGCGGACCTTCTTATTCTGAATAAATCGATTGGCGATTTGATCCAAACGCTTAATCATCGTCCGCGATAATGAAGCATCTCTAGAGTACATCAGATGGACGACAGAAAGTGTTGTATCATTATCCAATAGATGCACTTTCTTGCCATCGAAATTCACAAAATCAACCGGGGGTACAGTATGGTAGATGGTATCGGGAATATCACGTCCCCATTTACGATGGGTAGTTCCCGGAACCTCTTTCTTTCCAAAAATTGGCAAAGAGGCGTAGCTATTAGAACCGCTTTTATTTAGTACAAAATATAAAAATCCTGGCAATAAAAGAATTACTGCCAGGATCAATATAGTTTTAATACCTTTCTTTTGTCCAGTATTATTATCCATTCACTTTATCTATTTATTTGGAAACAATTGATGTTCTTGAAAAGCAGATGCTAAATACCCTCCTTCAACAAGCATCAAAACAATAAAATAAATAATAAAAATAAACACAATTGCAACGGTAACAATGAAACTCGACTTCTCGAATTTCAAGTGCATAAAGAATGCAACGATATAATAAGCTTTAACTAAAGTAAGCACGATATAAATAGTATTTACTAACGCACCTTTAGCTAAAATTTGCCAATGGTGCACGAAGCCCAATGCAATTAAAAACTCTAGACAAGTAAGGGCTAAAAGTACACCAAATACTCTCCAGATGGCCTTCTTATCCATCCCACCTTCGTGAGCGTGCTCGCCATGAGCGATATTATCTTGATATTGTGACATAGCTATCTAAATTTATTATTTCGGAATTAGATTAAGTAGAAGAACGTAAATACGAATACCCACACTAAATCCACAAAGTGCCAATATAAACCTACTTTCTCGATCATAAGATAAGAACCACGGTTTTCGAATGTATTATTTAATGTCATACATAGAATGATGATATTCAAAATAATACCCACAGTAACGTGGAAACCGTGAAAACCAGTAATTGTAAAGAACAAGTTAGCAAATTGCAAGGCCGAAGTATAAGAAATGTCATGTGTGAAATATGGCATTAATGCTGTTTTGATGGCATCACCTTCCAAACCTGTTGCTGGATTTTTACCAAACCAGAAACCCATGTGGTGTAAGTGAGTCCACTCGATAGCCTGACAACCTACGAAACAGATACCTCCCAAAATAGTCCAAAGCATCCATTTAACAACTTCATTCTTTTGGTTACGGTGACCAGCTTCCACGGCCAAAACCATAGTTACAGATGACATAATCAAAATAAAGGTCATTAAACCGACAAATACCAACGGTTGACCATGTTCTGCAATTCCTGGGATAGATTGGAAGATCTTATCAGGATCAGGCCATGTTGGATGAGAAAAGCGTTGTGCGCCGTAATAAACCAAAAATGCAGAAAATGTGAAGGCATCCCCTACCAAGAAAAACCACATCATGATTTTTCCATACTCTAAGTTCCAAGGTGATTTCCCACCATTCCATGGACCAGTTTTTACCTTATCCAATTGCGATACTGTTGTACTCATTGTTTACTATTATTGATTCAAAAGTAAGAAAACATATATATAAATCCATAAAAGATCGAGAAAATGCCAAAAAATACTGGCAAGATCCATGCGGAAAAGATTGCCGTCTTTAGGAAGTTTGTTAATTCCTATAATCGCGCCAATCAAAACGATCAACCCCGCAATAATATGCGCCAAGTGCATCCAGATAAAAACGTAAATAAAAGATTGCGATGCATTGTTATTCACAAAATAAACACCCCTATCGATCAATACATTCCAAGCATGAACTTGCAAGGCAAAAAATACAGCTCCCAAAATAAAAGTTGCTATCAAAAACAACCGTTGTTTGGAAGACTCGCCATTTTTAGCCGCTTTATGTGCTAAAAACATCGTTAGACTACTAACCGCAATCACCAAGGTACTATATAAAAGTGCATTTGGCAATAGGGTCTTAATCCCTTTGTCCACGCCGCTCGCTGTATATACAATGAAACCACTGGATAACGCCGCAAACATCATGAACATACCCAACATACCCAACCATAGGTTGAACTTTTGGGCTTTTCTCTGTACTAACTTCTCGTCAGTTTGTGCTTGTATATCTAACATTATTTCAACGGAATAAAGTTAAGCAATAATACGAGTTGTGTCACAGGTAAATAAATAAATGAGGTAAACATCACTTTCCTCGCTGAAGGAATATCACAATTCTTAAACAGCAAATAACCGTAATAACCAAACATTATTCCACCGACCACGGATACAATCGTAAACCAAATTCCACCAAAGCCAAAATGATAAGGTATAAAACCTGCAGGTATCATAAACAAACCTGAAATGAATACCATAAACGCAGATATCTTATCACGTTTTGTCGTCGGCAATAAGCGAAAACCCGCTAATTTATAGTCATCATCCACAACCCAGGCAATTGCCCAAAAATGCGGAAACTGCCATAAAAACTGAATAGCAAACAACACAAAGGGAATAATAATAATTGCCGCTTCGTTATGTCCACTATAGTAGGCTAAATCGTCTTGCGAAAAGGCTGCATAATATCCAATTAATGGCGGAAATGCACCCGGAAACGCGCCGACAAACACTGCTATTGGTGATTTTCTTTTTAATGGTGTATAGATAAATGCGTAAAGAAGGATACAGAAAACCGACAGCAGACCAGCGACAAAATTTAAACGAACAAGCACCAAGGTTCCTAAAATGCCCATAAAGACACTCAATACCAAAGCCTGTCCTGTTGTCATGCGGCCTGATGGCAACGGTCTGTCCTCCGTACGTTTCATCAGTTTATCCAAATCCTTTTCAATGATCTCATTAAAACCATTAGCGGAACCTGTCACCAGAAAACCACCTATAGTCAACAATAACCAATTGAACCAGAATATATCACCCTGTTGTTTTGATCCTATCAGAAAAGCAATTGACGCAGAAAATACGACCGTCAACGTAAGTCTCAACTTAACAAGCTTTTTGAAATCTGAAATAAATTCTTTCATAACTAAAAGAGACCTCCTACTATCAGTGTAATTAAACACGTACTTTTAAACATAAACATCCCGAATTCCAAGATTAGTGCCTTTGCTTGTTTAACAATAACAACAGGTAGAACTGTGCCCCAAATAGAAGCGTCGCTACCACCAAATGCGTTGTCTGTGCAAATGCAGGTATTGCAAATCGAGCTAAGATAATTCCTGATAGCATTTGGATACCCACTAGAATCAATGCGATTAAAGCAAATTTATATTGCTTAGAACTCGTATTAAAACTCGTGCGGACCAAAAAGAATAATACAATAACTAAAATCAAAGAACAATATGCCAACCAGCGATGTAACTCAAACTGTTGGCCAATAGTTGTTATAAAATCAGTCCGGGCTATCGTTGAACCGGTTAATAAATCAACCTCCTCACGAACTCCCGTTCCGACAATTACCTGTGTTAGCATCAATAAAATTGAAGCAATAGCAAGTCCTTTTAATATACCCAAAGAACGATTGACCAGTAAGGTCTTGTTTCGCAAAGTAACTGCTTTGAAATATGTATAAATACTAATACAAACAATTACAATGGCTAAGAGCATATGTACCGTAATAATCCAGGGCATCAGATTTGTCGATACAACGATCGATCCCAACCAAGCCTGAAGTACTACTACAAAAAGATTAATCACTGACCAAACAACGATCGAGCTTTTTGATTTTAAATAGGTGAAAGAATAAATAGCTGTAAATAACAAACAGAATCCGGAAACAACGCCTACCAACCGATTGATATATTCCGTCCAAGTTTTCGCAACATTAAACTCTTCATGCTGCAAAATACTCTTATCGGTACGGAGCTTGTAAGCCATTTCCTTATCGCCGAAAAATTCTACAATTTTCGCGAAACGTTCGTTCTTCTTTGCCCTTCCTTCAATATAATGCTGTTCATATCCTTGAGGTAATTGGGAGATATCTGTTGGAGGAATAATACGGTTAAAACATCTAGGCCAATCTGGGCATCCCATTCCTGACCCTGTACTCCGAACAACTCCTCCAGCAATAATGACCAAAAACAACACAATGATCGTTATAAAATTGGTCTTTATAAATCGCTTCTCAGCTGCTGGAAACATAATACTACCCCTACCTCTTAAAATACAAACTTCTATAAAATAGAGTAGGAATCCCTACTCTATTTTATAAGATTTTATTAGTCTTTTCTACCATTTTGAGCATTCCATTCTGCCTGGATACGCTCAGCTTCCTCGTCTCCTTCGAAATCATGAGGCAAATTAGAGCTCATTGTTTCAGAGAAAGGAACACTTTGAGGAATAAAATCCTCACCATGACCTGGCTTACTGTAATCGTAAGGCCAACGGTGTACAGTTGGAATTTCACCTGGCCAGTTACCATGGATATGCTCTACCGGAGTAGTCCATTCCAATGTGTTTGACTGCCAAGGGTTTTGTGGTGCTTTTTTACCGAAGAAAATCGAAGTAAAGAAGTTCCACAAGAAAGCTACCTGACCTAAAGCAGCGATGATTGCAGCCCAAGTTACCAATTTGTTTACAGAAACCCATTTCGCCATGAAAGCAAACTCTGTAAATGCATAGTAACGGCGAGGCACGCCATCGATACCCATAAAGTGCATTGGGAAGAATACCATGTAAGCACCAATGAAAGTCAACCAGAAGTGTAAATAACCCAATTTTGTGTTCATCATACGACCGAACATCTTAGGATACCAGTGGTAAACACCACAAAGCATACCGAAGATTGACGCCGATCCCATTACCAAGTGGAAGTGGGCAACAACAAAATACGTATCGTGTAAGTTGATATCTAACGCTGCATTACCTAGGAACAATCCTGTCAAACCACCAGAGATAAAGAACGATACCAAACCGATAGCAAACATCATCGCCGGAGTGAAACGGATATTACCTTTCCACAACGTTGCAAGATAGTTAAACGCTTTTACAGCAGAAGGAACCGCGATAATCAATGTTGTAATCATAAATACACCACCCAAGAACGGATTCATACCTGTTACAAACATGTGGTGACCCCATACGATAAACGATAAAACGGTGATACCGATCAACGAATAAACCATCGCATGGTAACCAAAGATTGGTTTACGTGAGTTGGTTGCAATAACCTCAGAAGTTAAACCTAAAGCAGGCATAACAACGATATATACCTCAGGGTGACCTAAGAACCAGAACAAGTGTTGGAACAAAATTGGTGAACCACCTTCGTTCGGCAAAATTTGTCCTTGAACAACAAGATCCGACAAATAGAATGACGTACCAGCAGCACGGTCAAAAATCAGAAGAACAACCGCCGAAACCAATACTGGGAATGACAACATACCCACGATAGCAGTTAAGAAGAACGCCCAGATTGTCAAAGGCATTTTCCATAAGTCCATTCCCTTTGTACGCATGTTCAAAATTGTACTTACATAGTTAATACCACCGATCAACTGTGAAGCTACAAATAGAACCATACTCACCAACCACAAAGTCATACCAGTTGCAGATCCTGCGATTGCAGTAGGAACAGCCGATAGTGGCGGGTAGATTGTCCAACCAGCAGAAGCAGGTCCACTTTCTACGAAGAACGATGCAACCATAATCACTGATGCTACAAAGAACAACCAGTAAGATAACATGTTCATAAAAGGAGATGCCATATCGCGTGCTCCGATTTGATATGGAATCAATAAGTTACTAAAAGTACCTGATAGACCAGCCGTTAACACGAAGAATACCATAACGGTACCGTGAATGGTTACCAAGGAAAGGAAAAACTCCGGTTTTATACGACCGCCTTCAGCCCATTTACCCAAGAATACTTCTAATATAGGGAACTCTTTATCCGGCCATGCTAATTGGATACGGAATAATACTGATAAAAGCATCGCAAAAACTGCCATGATGATACCAGTGATCAAGAATTGCTTAGCAATCATCTTGTGGTCACCCGAGAAGATATACTTTCTGATGAACGACTCCTCGTGATGATGGCCGTGCGAATCGTGATGTTCAGCGCTATGCGATATTACTGTACTTGACATATTCGATTTTATATTCAAAAATTCTTAATTAGTTCAAAGATGCTGTAACTTGTACGCTATCCTTTTTCACGTTAGCTGTTTTACCGCTGAACTCTTTTTGCAAATCCTCAGTAAAATATTTGTTTTGTTTAGCTAACCACTCTTTATATTTCTCTTCAGTTACGACAACCACTTTCTTTTGCATGTTGTAGTGACCAGATCCACAGATCTTGTTACACAACATCACGAAGTCATAGTTATAATCACCCAAACGATCACGCATCTCTTCTGTTGTAACAGTAGGTGTGAACTGGAAGTAATTGGTCATTCCCGGTACCGCATTGATCTGAACACGGAAATCAGGAATATAGAAAGAGTGAATAATATCTTTTGAAACGATATGGAAACGAACTGGTTTATTTACAGGCAACCAGATTTCAGATCCTTGAATATCATCCCAAGAATTTTTATCATTAAAGTCAATACCGTACGGGTTCGTTGGCGTCGTCATTTTATAATTACGTTTACCAATAATACCGTCTGAACCAGCATAACGGACATTCCATTGGAACTGCTCGCCCAACACTTCAATTTGTAAAGCTGATTTTTGTAGATCCTCAGGAATATTTGTGATTGATCTCCATGTAAAGAAACCGAACAATACCAAAACTGTCAAAACAACAGCGGGAACAATTGTCCACAATTTCTCAATTGCATTGTTATGAGGATAATAATAAGCCTGACGTTTTGCACGCATGCGGTACAAGAATGTAAAAGTCATCAACAAGATGTGTGTGATAACCAATACAAATGTTGTAATTGCAGTCGTAATGATAAACATTGTATCAATACGCTCACCGTGCTCAGTTACTGCAGATCTCCAATAAGCGGCTCCCCAGTGTACATATGACCAATATACACCGTAAAGGAATACAACCAAGAAAATGAATAACAATGCCGATTGAAACGTGTTATTCGCAAACGGATTGTATTTACCGTTCATCTTTCTTGTCAATTCATAGATCGAAAGTACTTTACCGATAACGGCAACAACTGTACATATAACCAAGAATAACAAGACATAATACGTGAAGTTTTTATAAACCTGAGGGTCTATTTGCTTCACTTCTTCAACAGCAGGAGCAGCAGCACTAGCTTCTGTAGAAGAACTAGCAGATGCAACAGCAGCAGTACCTGCTGCCGCTGTTGTATCTTTTGCAACCGAATCCGTTGCTGCAGGGGCAGCTACTGCTGTAGTCGCCGCTTTAGCAGAATCAGATGCTACTGTATCTTGTTGACTTGCTAGGATAGGAGTCGCAAAAAGCAATCCTAGTGCAAGCACAAAACCCGAGATGGATTTGAATCTATTATTTAATTTAAAGCTCATTTCTTTTATAACGTTTTTACGTAACCTTCCTTTAAAAGTGAAACTATATCTGGTGATGCAAACTCTCATCCAAGAAAGGATGATTTTTAGGCACCAATGCTTGTTTACTCAATTTACTCATCACTAAGAAGATGAACAAACCTAAGAAACCAAGTGCAGTTCCGATTTCAATGATACCAAATCCTCTATGTTCAGCAACAGTACCAGGCATGATCATGATATAATAATCTAGCCAGTGACCAGCCAATAATAGAATCGCTACGAACAACATCACGTTTTGTTTACGTTTAGCATCGCGATCCACTAATAGTAACAATGGTGCCACAAAGTTAATGATAATACTCAACCAAAACCAAGGTTTGTATTCAGGTTCCCAACGTTTGTAGAAATAAACTGTTTCCTCTGGGATGTTTGAATACCAAATCAACATGAATTGTGCAAACCAAACATAAGTCCAGAAGATAGAGAAACCGAACATCAATTTACCCAAATCGTGTAAATGATTTTCGTTTACCCAGTTCATATAACCAGCTTTCTTCAATACAACAACGATGATCGTGATACATGAAATACCACTTACCCACATTGCTGCAAAGTTATACCAACCGAACATTGTCGAAAACCAGTGTGCCTCTAAAGACATTACTGTATCGAAAGACCAGATAGGTGTAGTAAAACCGAAGATAACTAAGAAGATTGCCGACAATTTGAATGACTTTTTATAAGAAGTCAATCCACCTTCTAAATCTTCTTTATAAGAAAGTTTCGCAAAAATAACAGCAAAAATGCTATATGTTCCCATAAATACCACCTGACGGATCAAGAAGAATGGAACATTTAAATAAGCAGATTTACCTGCGATAATAGGGTCAAAATTTGTACTATGCGGATCAGTGATACCATCTGCATTCCAGTGGTGATATAAGTTATGTGTGGTTAAACCTAAACCTACAATAACTAATAAAACTAATGATGCAATTGGTAAAACACTCGCCATAGCCTGAGGTATACGTACCAAACCTGCAGACCATGCAGATTGTGTTACATATTGCAAGGCAACAAAGAATGTTCCAGCTGCGCAAACACATGTAAAGTAATAACCCATCAATAACAAGTTGGCATAAGTACGCTCTACAGTAACGTGATCGCCCGAAAGCAACCCGAAAGCTACAGCAGCTACGCCTAGTACAACAGCGACAATACTGAACATTTTAGCTTTGCCAGCAAACTCGTATCGCTCGTTGAAATTATAATCGTGATGATGACTGTGAGTTCCCATTTATATATCTGATGTTAGATTATTTCTTTTGTAATTCGTGAACATACATAACAACTTTCCATCTCTCCTCTGGAGACAATTGAGATGCATGTGATCCCATGGAGTTGTGTCCGTAATAAATTGTATGGTAAATTTTACCATCAGTCAAGTCAGCCATCAAACCACCCCGTGAAGAGCTCGCCGCATCTGTTCTGTGATAAGATGGTGGCGGAGGAAAGTTCTCTAATTGACGAGTACCTCTTGAATCAGTCACGCTACGGTCTTTTGTGATAGGACCATCACCTTTACCTTCTACTCCATGACATATAGAGCAGTAAGTAGTGAACAAAGCTTTACCTTTTTCAAGATTTTCGGCATTTACGACCAAAGGACTTTTTGCTTCTCTTCCTGCACGTTCATAATCCTCTAATGTATTGGCATACTCAAAACGAGTGAAACCAATTGGATCCGTACCTTTAGGAGGTGCTTGTGCTGTTTTTCCATCAGCAAAATTCGCATTAGGTTGATCCGGATTGAAAGCAAGCGGATCGTACATGTTACGAGAAAACTCTAAACCTGTACTACGAGTTGTTTTGTCACCACAAGAAGAAACAAGTGCTGTCAATGCCACAGCTGCGCATAGCGTTCCAAGTAAATTCTTCTTATTCATAGCTAACATATTTTCTATCATTGTACTTAACTTCAACAGCTCCAGCTTCTTTCAATAAGCTATCGATCAAAGCGTGATCTGTATTTTCATTGGCATCTACTGCAAGGATGAAACGATCATCTGTTGCTCTCAAGTCCATTACACGAGGTGCGCGTCCCGGAAATAAGTGGTTACGGAAGAAAAACGTGGCAACCATACCCAAGGCACACAATAAGATCGTAACCTCAAATGTAACTGGAACAAAGTTTGGCATACCAAAAGATGGTTTACCACCGATATTCATCGGCCAATCATAGGCCATTGTATAATACAACAAACTAAAACCCAATGTCGTTCCTAATGCTCCAAAGCAAAATGCTGCGATAGGCAAGCGAGAAGGTTTCACACCCAGCTTTGCTTCGATGCCGTGAATAGGCATCGGAGTAAAGCAGTCGTAAATACTTATATTGTTTGCTTGCAATTTGTCGATCCCATGCATCATTTCATCGGGATCCGCAAAACTACCTAATATATATTTTGTATTGCTCATTGCTGATTATTTTCTAACTGATAATTCTTTAATCTCTTCTTCTGTCACTGAATCATATTTCTCTAATGACTCTTGGAAGTACTTAACTTGTTCCTCAGGGAATGCGCCTTCTTGAGCCAATTTAGTTTTATGTTGTAATGAAGATGATTTCAACAACAATTTCACTTCGGCGATAGCGATACCTGGTAAGAAACGTAAGAACAACAAGAATAATGTAAAGAATAATCCGATTGAACCTACAAAGATACCTACGTCTGTCCAAGTCGGGTAGAACATTGCCCAAGATGAAGGCAAGTAATCACGGTGCAATGAAGTCACGATAATTACAAAACGCTCAAACCACATACCGATGTTTACAACAATCGATAAGATCCATGAGATTGGAATACTTGTACGGATTTTTTTGAACCAGAATAACTGTGGAGAAATTACGTTACAAGTCATCATTGACCAGTAAGCCCAAGCGTATGGACCCAACATACGGTTCTCGAAAGCATACATTTCGTATTCCGAACGAGAGTACATTGCGATAAACAACTCAGTCAAATAAGCCACACCTACGATAGAACCTGTCGTCATGATAATGATATTCATCGACTCAATGTGGAACATCGTGATGTAGTTCTCAAAGTTCATTACTTTACGTAAGATCAACAATAAAGTCTGTACCATCGCGAAACCAGAGAAGATCGCACCCGCCACGAAATATGGAGGGAAGATCGTTGTATGCCATCCAGGGATAACCGAAGTTGCAAAGTCCATGGATACGATCGTGTGTACAGAAAGTACCAGCGGAGTAGAAATACCTGCCAAGATCAATGACACGATTTCAAAACGTTGCCAAGTCTTAACTGAACCATTCCATCCGAATGATAATACAGAATAGATTTTTTGTTTTAATCCAGTAGCACGGTCACGAATTGTCGCGATATCCGGCAACAAACCACAGTACCAGAATACCAAGGATACTGTAAAGTAAGTCGAGATCGCAAACGCATCCCATACCAAAGGAGAGTTGAAGTTTACCCAAAGTGATCCAAATTGATTTGGAAGTGGGAAAATCCAATAAGCCAACCAAGGACGACCCATGTGAGCTACAACGTATGTAGCCGCACAGATTACCGCAAAGATCGTCATCGCCTCTGCAGAACGGTTGATTGAATTACGCCAGTTCTGGCGGAAGATTAATAATACAGCTGAAATCAACGTACCCGCGTGACCGATACCTACCCACCATACGAAGTCGGTGATATCCCAAGCCCAGCCTACAGTTTTATTCAGACCCCAAGCGCCGATACCTGTCCAAAAGGTATAACTAACGCTAACTACCCATAATAAAGCACCTAATACAGCAACGGTAAAACCAATCCACCATGCTTTATTCGGTTTATTTTCAACCGGTAGTAAGATATCATCCGTAATTTTTGCATACGTAATGTCCTTACCGGTCATTAATGGTTCTCTTAATATTGATTCGTTATGCGATGACATAGTATTTTTATTTCAAATATTGTACAAGATTACGCCTCAAAAGTGTTTCTAACTTTTGTCATATAACCGATACCCGGTTGAACATTGATTTCCTCAAGTACGTAATAAACACGCTCGTTGCGTAATGCTTTAGACACTTCTGATTCTGGATCATTTGCATCACCAAAGATAATTGCATTTGCAGAACATGCTTGTTGACAAGCCATTTGGATATCGCCATCTTTAACTTTGCGATTTTCAATCTTAGCTTGCAATTTACCTGATTGGATACGTTGGATACACATTGAACATTTCTCCATTACCCCACGTGAACGAGTAACAACATCTGGATTCAATACCAATTGTGTGAACTCATTGTTCAGGTAGTTGTCAAAACGTGAATCATTCCAGTATGCAAACCAGTTGAAACGACGAACTTTGAAAGGACAGTTGTTCGCACAGTAACGTGTACCAAAACAACGGTTATATGCCATATGGTTCAAACCTTCTGAAGAGTGTACTGTTGCCAATACTGGACAAACCGTTTCACAAGGTGCGTGACCACAGTGTTGACACAACATCGGTTGGTGAACAACAGTGATATCTTCGAAATCTAAATCAGCCGAAGCTCTTGCAATTTCTTTCTCTTTTGTAAGATCTTGATCTTTTCCTTCGATTGTATAGTAACGGTCAATGCGTAACCAGTGCATTTCACGACGACGGCGAACCTCATCACGACCTACAACAGGAATATTATTTTCAACGTTACAAGCAACGATACAAGCACCACAACCAGTACATGCGTTCAAGTCGATCGCCATCACCCATTTGTGACCAGGTTGCTCATATTTGTTCCACAAATCGTATGTTTTGTGATTATCTGTAAAGCGTCCTGCCTCAGAGTTAGGATCTTTCAGATATTTCGCAAATGTCGTTTCACGAATAACGTTACGACCTTCGATCGTGTGGTGTGTTTGTGTTTGTGCCAATTGGTAAGTACCAGACGCTTTCGCTACAGTTGCTTTAGCAACACCTTGTACTGTACCATTGATGATAGAAGCAAAAGGGAATGCGTTTTTACCAACTTCATTACCTGCTTTACCAACTTTTGTACGGCCGTAACCTACAGCAACTGAAACTGTTCCTTGTGCTTGACCTGGTTGTTGTACAACTGGCAATTCCAATTCAACACCATTTGCTTTTACAGTTACTTTACCATCTTCACCCAAACCTAATTTCTCAGCATCTTTCGGGTTAAGAGCAGCGTAGTTGTCCCAAGTTACTTTAGATACCGGGTCAGGCAACTCTTGTAAATAAGCGTTGTTCGCGTAGCGACCGTCACGAAGTGCAGAAGGCTCATAAAGTTTCAATTCAAACTCACCTGTAATCGCTTTGCTTGATGCCTCAATTGCCGAAGCCGCTGCTGCAGCATTTCCTGTAAATGCAGGAGCTGTTGCCGCTTTAGCACCTTTATATTCAAAACCAGTTTGCAATACAGCATCCCAGTTTTTTGTAGAACCCGCTAAGATTTGTGTAGACCACAAGTTCTTAACAAAGTTGTACATATCGGTATCATTTCCTGCCCAAGTCAACAAGCTTTGTTCAACTTGACGTGTTTTGAAAACAGGATTGATTGTTGGTTGAACGATAGAGAACAAACCTTCTTTTGGATTCGCATCACCCCAAGACTCCAAGAACGTACTTGCTGGAGCAATCGCTGTCAATTCAGAAGCTGTTTCATCCGCACGTTGCGAAAATGATAAGGTGAAAGGAACTTGTTTCAACGCTGCTTTTACATCATCTGCTTTGAAGTAGTCATACACCGGGTTGCTATTCAAGAAGAACGCAACACCAACTTGACCTGATTTCGCTGCTGCTAAGAAAGCTTGGAACGAAGAATCCGAACCTTGGTATTGTTTAGAATAGTTATCCAAATCGATGATTGTACCGTAAGCACCTAATGCAACGTTGATTGCATTCACTAATACTTGTACATTGACATCGTTAGATCCAGCAACAACAACTGCTGCGCCTTTGCTGTTCACCAATTCTTTCGCTGCTAGAGCGACACCTTTTTGTGCTTTTTTGTTTGCAGTAGCACCAGCCAAAGACTGACCAGTGATTGCATTATATAAAGCAACCAATGTAGCACCTTCTTCCGAAGGTTTGATTGCGATACGTGCATCCGCATTTGTACCCGTCATGGAAAGACCAGACTCAAATTGCACGTGACGTGACATTTTGCCGTTTTTCAACGATTTATAATCACGGTTTTTAGCATATTGTTGTGTCTGCTCCTCACCTGCTAACCAAGTTCCTAAGAAATCAGCTGCAACGGAAACAATCACATTTGCCTTTTCAAAATTGTATGAAGGGACAACAGCTTTACCAAATGAAGCTTTATTCGCCTCTATAATACCGCTGTAAGAAACAGCATCGTATTGTACATGGTTAACTGTTGGGAATTTCGTTGCGAAAGCAGCGATGGCCGCCAACGTTGAAGGGCTGTTTACGGTGTTAGAAACGATCGTAATTTGTTTACCAGAAGATGCTGCTGCATTTAAAGCTTTAACAACTTCCCCATCCAATTTAGACCACTCAACATCTTGACCTTTCAATTGCGCCTGTTTCAATTTGGACTCATCATATAAATCCAATACAGAAGCAGCAGTCGTTGAATCCAAACCTTGGTTCAAACCAATTGCATTCGGGTTAGGCTCAACATTGATCGGACGACCTTCACGAGTTTTAACCAAGATGCTTTGACCGTTGAACGTCGAAGCATAATAGTTAGGGATACCTGGAGTTACCTCTTCAGGTTTAATCAAATAAGGAACTGCCTTATGCACAGGAGTACGGTTACAAGCCGCTAAAGAAACAGCACCCAAACCAAATCCTAATGCTTTCAAGAAGTCACGGCGAGGAGTTTTAGTACTCAAGCCAGCTTCGTTTAATACATCTTCTACAGGAATAGATTCGGCAAACTCACCCTTGCTTCCTTCAACGAAAGCAGGAGTTTGATTTAACTCTTCCAAACCTTTCCAATATTTTTTATTGCTATCCATTTAAGCTGTATATAAGATTGCGTATTTCAAATAATTATTAATAGTGACACTTACCACACTCAAGACCACCGATCATGGCTGCAGTCATTTTCTCACCTTTCTTAATTCTTTCGTGTGCTTTAATCAAATCTTCATAGTATTTGTTATCCGATTTGATATCTGTCTTTTTGTGACAATCAACACACCATTTCATCGTCAATGGAGAGTATTGGTATACTTCTTCCATATTTTGGATTGGACCGTGACAAGTTTGACACTCAACACCAGCTACCACAACGTGTTGTGAGTGGTTGAAGTAAGCGAAGTCAGGTAAGTTGTGAATACGAACCCATTGAATTGGCTTCGGATTGTTACCGTAAGTACGCGTATCAGGATTCCAATCCAATGCACGATAGATTTTAGCAATTTCCGGAGAAATCTCACCATCATAATGCTCTGAAGCAGTGATTGTATTGTGACAGTTCATACATACGTTGGCCGATGGAATAGACGCATTTTTAGATTTAAATGCTCCACCGTGACAGTATTGACACTCAATTTTGTTAACACCAGCGTGGATTTGGTGCGAGAACTTAATTGGCTGAACCGGCTGATAGCCTTGGTGAACACCAACGTTCCACATTGTTTTCCAACCGCCTACAGCTAATAATGCAACTAACATCAAGACTGTAAAGCCAACCAACTTCTTGTTTTTAACGAATGCTTTCGCAAACTTCACAAAACGTTGGCTATCTTCTGGCTCTTGTTGCGCAGCAATAGCTTCTTGGTTTTTAGCAATTACATTTTCTAAGGTACGGATCACACGATTCAACACCACGATAACGACAACAGCCAAAACAACAACTGCGATCAAGCCCAAAATCATGAACATAGACGCGTTATCATCTTTAGCTCCAGCGCCACCAGCAGCAGCCTCTTTCGGTTTCTCCTTAGAAGCATCTGTGATATACGCTAATACCGACTTGATCTGATCGTCAGATAAATCAGTAAAAGAAGTCATCACAAGCTTGTTGTTCTCTTCGAAGATTTTAACTGCATCAGCATCGCCAGACGCAATTAAAGCCTGAGAGTTCTTGATCCACTTGATTAACCAAGCTTCGTCTTTCGTCTCTGGAATCCCCTTTAAAGCAGGACCAACCACTTTTCTGTCAATGGCGTGACAGGATGTACACTTAGATTTGAAGATTTTTTCACCTTCCTTGACATCTTGCGCATGCAACGTCGTAACGGCAAATAATAGCATCAAACTCGTTGACACCACCCTCGCAAGGCTTCCCAAAACGGATGAGATAGTTCTCATATTTAGCACTTTATACTATTTATTTGTGAATGTAAAAAATTAACTCCCATGGTTAAAGGAGCCACTACCCCCCTAACAATGCCACAAAAGTATGATTTATTAACAAATCGCTGACAATTTTGTGACCTTTAATATCAATTTATAATCATTCTAAACAAATGCGTTTAAACGAGGATAAAACAACATTAAACTATTAAAGCGGTCCCATCGCTACAACTTTTCATTTGGATAGCTACTCAAATATAAGACAATTCCATGACAATTTAAAATACTCAAAATAGCGGATCGCAGAAGACACAAAAAGTTTTTTTTCATCCTAATTTCCGTACCTTTATAAGACGAATGGAAAACTTTATCAAGACGAATGGAGATCTGGTCAGGGTCAAGTCCCAAGCTAACAATAAAAAAATCTGGATGATGTCTTTATATAGGAGGAATAGCTCATCCCTGTTGGGTAGTTCCTAGTAAAGCCAGCTTCAAGACTAAACACACGACAATCATGGAAACTAACAAAGAATACAACCCCTTAAGTAAAGAAGAGGAATACATTATTATACATAAGGGAACTGAACGGCCTTTTACCGGTGAACTTTTAGACAATAAGCTCAAAGGAACTTATATCTGCCGCCGTTGTGACAGCCCACTATACCGTTCGGAGTCAAAATTTGAATCAGGCTGTGGCTGGCCAAGTTTTGATGATGAAATTCCCGGGGCAATTACAAGGATCACCGATGCCGATGGTCGCCGCACTGAAATCCTGTGTAGTAAATGTGGCGCGCATTTAGGCCATGTATTCCTCGGAGAAGGCTTTACGACAAAAAACACGCGTCACTGCGTTAATTCTATTTCAATGAAATTTGTGGCCGATACTACGAAGTAACTTTCACTTTAGTCGACTCACGAACTTTCAGTTCACAAGGCAACACCATTCTACGTGTTGCTTTTATTTTACCCTGAAGACGAAGCAACAAAATATTGATCAGATTCTCAGCAATATCCTTGATCGGCTGCGAAACAACCGTAATAGCAGGTTCGACCAGCTTAAAAACCGTATGGTCGTCAAAAGCAATCACCGCCGGCATCGTAAAATTAAATTTTTTGGAAGCCTTCAAACCCGAAATCGCCAGATAGTTTGTGGAGAACAAAACAGCATCTAGCCTATTTTCACAGATAAACTCCCGCAATAGTTCCATTGCTTCTTCATCCGAAGCATCCATCTGAATCTTTTGAATAAAACTTTGTTGCTTATTATTATCCATAGCCTTCATATAGCCATCTGAACGCTCTTTCATTTGAGTCTGATCCGAATAGAGCGATACAAACCCGATACGTCTATAACCCTGTTGACACAAATGGTTACTGGCATCAAAGGCTCCCTGAAAATTGTCCGCACCAACATAGTCTGTTTCAAGACCCGGAAAATAACGGTCGAAGAGCACAACCGGAATATTATTTTGCTGCAACTGCTTTACTGTATCTTCCAAACCATCGGAAGGTGTAATAATAAAACCATCAACCTGCCGATCGTAAAACATCTGGATTAACTCCTTCGCCTTTTCTACATCATTGTTGGTGCTACAATAAATAATACGGTAGCCCTGCTCATAGACCTTACTTTCGATCAGACGTGCTATATTCCCAAAAAAAGGATTGGAAATATCTTCGATAATCAAACCTAGAATCTTCGTCTTCCCTGTGCGGAGACTTTTTGCCAATTCGTTGGGCTTATAGCCAACCTTTTTGACATAGTCCAGAACCCGCTTAGTCAAAGCCTCACTAATACGCTTTTCTTTTGCCTTATCATTCAAAATAAAGGACACAGTAGTTACAGAAATCCCCAACGCCTTTGCGATATCACTGATCAGAATACGTTTCTTCATGTAGTAGTAGTAGGTTTGTTAAGTTTTTTATTACGAAGCTTACTAAAGTAAAAAATTTAACGACAATTTACTAAAATAATAATAAAATTGCGCTAAAAGGTTTTATTTACTAATTTTAAGCAGTTTTCAAATACCCGAACAAAACCTATGACAGGAAATAAACTACTCAAAACAGTGTTGGGCACAATAATTTTGCCATTTTGCGCGCAAGCCCAGCAAAATCTTACACAATATGTCAACCCCTTTATTGGGTCAGCGGATCATGGTCACGTCTTTGTTGGTGCAAATGTACCTTTAGGTGCTGTACAATTAGGGCCTACCCAAATTCCACAAATTTGGGACAAGTTCAACGGATGGGATTGGTGCAGTGGATACAATTACAAAAGCCAGGAAATTTTGGGTTTTACCCATACCCACCTGAGCGGAACAGGTATCGGTGACCTCAACGACCTCATGATCGTTCCAGCCAACGGAAAATTACAATTAACGCCAGCGGAATTCAATAAAATGAATACAGGTTATGGCTCTTCCTTCAAAAAGGAAAATGAGGTTGCCAAACCCGGATTCTATAGCGCTTATTTAGATGACTATCAGGTACAGGCCAATTTGACGGCAACCGAACGTGTAGGTTATCATCAATATCGCTATGAAAAAACAGACAATGCACATATTTTGGTCGACTTAGGTTACCATATCAATTGGGATAAACCGACAGACACCTACATCAAACAGGTTAACGACTCGACCTTTGTTGGTTACCGCTTTTCAACAGGATGGGCAACTGACCAAAAATTGTATTTTGCGATCAGAACTTCCCAGCCGATACAAAAAGTAAGATTTTTCGACGGTAAAGAAGAAAAATTGGGACAGACCACATTCCAAGGCAAAGCAATCAAAGCAGCTTTATTCTTTGATGCCGTTAAAAACAAGACCATCGAACTCAAAGTTGGCATTTCACCAGTAAGCTCGACCAATGCCCTGAATAATATCAATGCAGAGATCCCGGGCTGGAATTTTGAAAAAGTAAAACAAGAAGCCGATCAGCGTTGGAACAAAACCTTAAATAAGATTCAATTTGAAGCCGACAAAGATACGAAGACAATCTTCTATACGGCATTATACCATACCTACTTCGCTCCTACCATCTTTAACGATGCAAATGGCGATTATTTAGGAACTGACAAACAAGTATACGAGAAACAGGATTTTGTCAACCATACGGTATTTTCGCTTTGGGACACTTACCGCGGACTTCACCCGTTGATGACCATCCTAGAAGACCGTAAAATCAACCAGGACTTTATCAAAACCATGTTGGCTATCTATCAACAGCAAGGTAAATTGCCAATGTGGCACTTACAAGGTAATGAAACCAACACCATGGTGGGTCTACCTGCGATTCCAGTCATTGCGGATGCCTTCTTGAAAGGGATCATTGACGAGAAAGATTATCCGTTGGTTTGGGAAGCTGTTAAGACCACGGCCATGGGCAACGATCATGGCCTGAAATATGCACGTGAACTGACTTACATTCCGATCGACAGCATGCCAAATGAATCTGTAGCATGGGCATTAGAATATGCGATTGCTGACTTTGGTGCTTATAAAATTGCCGAAAAATTAGGTAAAACAGAAGACGCGGCCTATTTCAAAAAACGCTACAAACTATATGAGCAGTATTTTGACAAAGAAGTAGGTCATTTCGTCGGTAAAAAAGCCAATGGCGAGTTCCGCAGACCTTTCGACCCATTGATGGCCAAACACCGCGAGAATGACTATTGCGAAGGAAATGCATGGCAATATACCTGGTTAGTACCTCAAGATGTCAAAGGTCTGATCAATCTTTTCGGTGGTGAAGATAAATTTTTGAAAAAACTGGATTATTTTACGACCATGTCATCGGATCTTGGCGGTGAAGCCTCTCCAGATATTTCAGGACTAATCGGCCAATATGCGCAAGGTAACGAACCAAATCATCATATCCCTTATTTATATGCTTATGCTGGACAACCTTGGAAAGGTGCAGCCTTAGTCCGTAAAGCGATGACGGAGTTTTACACAAACAGTCCAGCTGGTCTATGTGGAAATGATGACGTCGGACAAATGAGCGCATGGTATGTGTTCTCAGCAATGGGCTTCTATCCACTGAATGCAATGAGTGGTGTTTATGTCTTCGGATCCCCGATGATGCAACATGCGAACATCAATTTACCAAATGGCAAAACTTTAGCTATCGATGTTAAAAATCAAGGTAAAGCAAATCAATACATTAAATCGATCAAATTGAATGGTAAACCTTATGCTAAGTCGTTCATTACACATGCACAGCTTTTAGAAGGTGGACAGATGGAAATCGAGATGAGTGCTACGCCAAACAAAAACTTTGGTAAAAACAAAGCCGATTGGCCTTCAAGCATTGACAATAATTAACTGAAATATTGTCAGTAAAACATTACTGGATTAATATTTGTTAATACCTTAATAACATATTTAAGGAGAAACAAAACATGGCAGATTACAAAAACATCAATATACAAGATATCCCTGACGGAGGTGGTAATCCAAAAGACTTCTATGAAACTTTTAAAGAGCGCTTAGAAGATTTAGAAACATTTCCAAAGGACTATACGTATAAATTTATCTTACCAAAAGATCAGGACCACTTCAATCAGATCCAAAGCGTATTTGATGACACAGGTGCTCAGTTTGATTTTAAGGATTCCAAAACAGGTAAGTATACTTCAATTACGGTAAACTTGAACGTAAAAGACGCCGATCAGGTAATCTACTTCTACAAAGAAGTGGCGAAGATAAAAGGTGTTATCATGTTATAAAAAACAAAGAAGGCTGTCGAATTGACAGCCTTCTTTGTTTAATCTTTGTATTAATAGCGTACCCACTACTACCTCATTACAATCATATCAGGGCAATAACCAGGAGGTAAGACCTATACGCCGGTTAAGCTCTTATAAAATCTCATTATTTGTCCAACAGGGTAAAATTATCTTTATGCGAGACAGATTGTCCGCCCGTAACAACAGTTAATTTCATCGCTCCTGGAGATACGTTTGACGGAACTGTTACGGAGATTGTATTTGACGTCACACTATTAGGAGCAACCGCTATAGAGCCAAATTTCACAGCCGTATCATAGTTTGGAGCAAATCCAGATCCTTTAATTGTCAGGATTGCGCCCGGAACAGCAGACGTCGGACTAAAGGATGTGAAAGAAGGACCTGTAACGTCGAAATCCCCCGGAACGGTCACCTTGTTATTCGGAAATTCAATCATAATCTTAACTTTACCCTCACTCATCCCATAAGGAACTGTCACCTGCAAATTCGTGGGAGAAGTTGCCGTTCCATTAGTTTGCACAGAACCGAAATATACGTTATACCAACTTCCGGTCATGAAACTTCCTGTAATATTGATTTGCTGCAATGAGCTTCCCGATTTTGGAGAAAAATTCGTTGCTGTATAGCCTAATATTTTCAGCTTTTTTGGTGAAAGTACTTCATGCGGTCCCACCTTTAAATAAAGGGAATAATCTCCTGCTTCGATATTAGTTGGAACATTATAATAAAATTGACCAGCATCGTAAATATAAACATCCTGATAGCTACCAGATCCTAGTTTAATCCGTGGGCGGCCTTCACTATAATCATTGCTATTCGGATAGTTTGTACCTTTCACCAAAATTGCCTCTCCCGGAAACACCGAGGCCGGAGACAAGTCACTGATCACAGGCGCTGTGACTGTAAAAGTTCCTAATACTTTTTTCTTACCATTGACCGTTACTGCCAAATCAGAGTTTTCCTTTACTGTAAAAGGAACATTGACTCCCCCATCATTATAGGCTATTGCAGCTTGTTGTCCCCCTAATTCGATTAATGGAGTTGAATTATAATAATAAGAATCAGGCAAGTTATCTCCTGTAAAGTTTATTTTGGTTCCCACTGGACCAGATTTTGGCATAAAATCCTTATAATTGCCCAGTATCTGAAACGAACTATTATTGGTCGTTGTTGTCCCAATACTAATATTAACATTCACGTAATTACCGTGACGTGTAGATATGCCTGTTGGTACTTCAACAGTAATTTCAGTCTTAGTTACAGACAGTACTTTTGCCTTGACATTCTCAAATACAACAGCTGTATTCGATACCGTTGCGTCAAAAAAATCGCCCGCAATTTTAATGATATCTCCAGACATGGCCATATTTGGCGTTATGTTCCCTACGGATGGAACCGGAAGATTAACATTCAGCAAGGCACCAAAGACAGTTCCCCTTGAATCTTTCAGATAGGTTCTTACCCATATACCATTGTTATAAGAATTTGCAAACAAATTGTCAACGACAATGTCTTTGCTAAATTCCCCGGTCCGGATATCTTTACCGAGTGAAACTTTGATTCCTTTCGTTTCACTGATTTCCGGAGAATTGTTGTAGACAAATCCATAATCTTCAACTTTTTCACTGCCCAGCTTTGAGATATTCCCTACAACTTTAAAGGAAGCAGGAGAATTGGCGACAACAGAAATCGTTTGAATGGCGGGAGGTGTAAAATCTTCCTTTTTGCAGGAAAAAAAGAAGCTCAACAAAACAAATAAAGCAATCTGGCGTGTTTTAAATTTTAGTGTCATTTTTTATAAACTTTATCCTAGAATGCATATCCAACCCTAACACCATTGACAAGGGAGCTCTTGAAAGTTTTGGTCTTATTTTCAGAGATATAAGATCCGTAACCTGGATCTGTTCCCGTAATTGTAAATTCAGGTTTCTTATATTTGGTACTTAAATAACCTAAGTTGAATTCATAGCCCACAAATAAACCTTTAGAAACATAAAAATCAAATCCAGCAACCGCATAAGCGCCAAATCTCGTATAGCCATTAGGAACAAGCTGTAAAGACGAATAATAACCATTGTTTGTCTGCTGATAGACCACTTCCATCCAGGCATGCTTAATATCCATGGTATAAGCAGTAGTGGTAAGCTCCTGTTTAGTTTTTTTCGTACCATAACTTAGATCAAAGCCAATGTAAGGAGACAACCTTCTGCTTCCTTTAAAGTGCTTTTCAAAACCAAGATTAACATCTACACCAGTTGCTTTTCTATTATTTGTATTAAAGTAACTATTTGTGCCATAAGGGCTGCCATAACTTGCTGCAGAATCAATAACGTTGATACCGATCCCCAACCGAAGAGCCAAATCATCTTTTAGGAAATATCTTCCTTTGATTTGATTCAATGAATTATTTAAACTCAAATTGCCTTTGAATGGATTAAAATTCAACTCTGTTACAAAACTACCTTTTTTAGATCTCAGACTTTCCTGTTCAGATGAAGTTTGTGCAAATACAGCACTAACAGCTCCTAGCATTAGAGCTGTTGAAAAAATTCTTTTCATAAAATATATTAGACTAATGGGATAAATATAAACACTTCCGTGAAAACGCAACGAGTTTATGAGCAAATTAAGTTAATTAACCATTTACAAGTCTTCTAGTCAGCATATTAATTTTACAATTAGCAATTTGGAGTCATTGACTTTACATCGAAATTTTTCTCCAAAAAGATAGATAGTGGATTTAATTTCCATAAAAAAAGCCCGCTTAAAGCGGGCTTTTCATATCATTTGAAAGGAATAAACTTATTCTTGTCCAGCACCAGCTACAGGAGCTTCACCGGCAGGTTTATCCTGCTTTGGTTTGTCTTCTTTCGGAGGACGAGGCAATAACGCTTTACGCGAAAGCTTCATTTTACCTTGTTTGTCGATATCCAACAATTTAACCGTTACTTTATCACCTTCTTTGAAGATACCGTCCATTGTTTCAAGACGTTTCCAGTCGATTTCAGAGATGTGCAATAAACCATCTTTACCAGGCATGATTTCAACGAAAGCACCGAATGGCATAATTGATTTCACTTTACCTTCGTAAGTTTCACCAATCTCTGGTTTAGAAGCGATTGCTTTAATACGACCTACTGCATCATCGATAGCGGCTTTATTATCTGCGAATACTTGAACAACACCCTTGTTATCAACTTCTTCGATCGAAATTGTAGCACCGGTCTCACGTTGCATCTCTTGGATAATTTTACCACCTGGTCCGATTACAGCGCCAATAAATTCTTTATCGATCAACAATTGAACGATACGAGGTGCATGTGGTTTGTAATCTTCACGTGGAGCAGAAATTGTTTTCTTCATTTCACCTAAGATGTGTAAACGCGCTTCTTTTGCTTGATCCAAAGCTTGCGTCAACACTTCCCATTTCAAACCATTGATTTTTAAGTCCATTTGACAAGCAACGATACCTTTTTCTGTACCAGTTACTTTAAAGTCCATATCACCTAAATGATCTTCATCACCTAAGATATCCGATAAGATCGCATACTTACCTGTTTTCTCATCAGAAATCAATCCCATGGCAATACCTGAAACTGGCGCTTTCAATTTCACACCGGCATCCAAAAGTGCTAATGTACCAGCACATACCGTAGCCATTGAAGAAGATCCATTTGATTCCAGGATATCAGAAACAACACGGATCGTATATGGATTTTCACTGTCTGCAGGAAGTACCTGTTTCAATGAACGCATAGCCAAGTTACCGTGACCAACTTCACGACGGCCAGGACCTCTATTAGGTCTTACCTCACCTGTAGAGAATGCAGGGAAGTTGTAGTGAAGAATAAATTTGTTATAACCGTTGATAAAAGCACCATCGATCATTTGCTCATCGTCTTTAGCACCTAAAGTAACCGATGTCAATGATTGTGTTTCACCACGTGTAAATACAGCCGAACCGTGTGCAGCAGGCAAGTAATCCACTTCAGACCAGATCGGACGTACAGTACGTACATCACGGCCATCTAAACGCATACCTTCATCCAAAACCAGGTTACGGACAGCATCATACTGAACATCGTGGAAATATTTTTTAAATAAGAATGCGGTATCATCATCCAATTCCTCTGGCATTGTTGCTCTGTACTCTTCCGCGATTTTTGCGAAGTTCTCAGAACGGTCATGTTTCGCAGAAGCAGATTTTGCAATAGCATAAACCTTATCGTAAGTAGCTGCAAAAATAGCATCTCTCAATTCAAGGTTTTCAGGCTCATGGTTATACTCACGCTTCACAGTTTTACCAACTAAGTTAGCCAGCTCCACTTGAGCAGCAACTTGTTTTTTGATAGCTTCATGAGCAAAAGCAATTGCTTCTACCATTTCAGCTTCAGAAATCTCTTTCGCTTCACCTTCAACCATACCGATATCTTGTGCAGAACCAGCAACAATAAACTCTAAAGTTGCATTTTCAAGCTCAGACAATTTTGGGTTGATGACCAACTGACCGTCAATTTTCGCAACACGAACTTCAGAAATCGGTCCATTGAAAGGAATATCAGAAACAGCAATAGCTGCAGAAGCAGCCAAGCCCGCTAAAGCATCAGGCATAATATCTTTATCTGCAGAGATCAAGCTGATTGCAACTTGTGTATCTGCGTGATAATTTTCAGGGAACAAAGGACGTAATGCACGATCTACCAAACGTGAGATCAATACCTCATAATCTGACAATCTAGCCTCACGACGTAAGAAACCACCTGGAATACGGCCAGTTGCCGCATATTTTTCTTGATAATCTACAGAAAGGGGTAAAAAATCAACGCCAGATTTCGCGTCTTTAGCTGAAACAACTGTTGCAAGCAACATCGTATCACCTTGTTTTAATACTACAGCCCCATCAGCCTGTTTTGCCAATTTACCTGTAGACAATTCGATCTGGGTGCCATTACCCATATCGATGGTCGTTTTAATTTCGTTGTAATTCATTTAATCTTGTTTGCGACATGCTTTTCATCTTGTTGGCAGCATGCCAATATTTTAAATACATTAGATTTCAGCACAAAGGTAAATTAAAATATTAAGATTAGTGCAATTAACAGCAGGCTAAATCATCAAACCATCGGAATACGGCAGCAACCGCCTTAATCTGTCAAGCAATGAATCGATTGAAGTCTTCTCAAGTTCTCTTATTTCTCGAAAAAGGCTTCCAAAGGCTTATCAATTATAACGAGGAATCTAGCCTGTCGCGTAGTATAAAACAATATAAGACAAGTATAAAACATGGTGTCCATTCCTGAAAAGGGTTTACAAAAACCGAATATTAAAATCTTAAATTTAATATGTCCATTCCTGAAAAAGGTTTACAAAAACCGAATATTAAAATCTTAAATTTAATATTATGAAAAAGCGTATGACAAAACGTAAATCAGGGGGACAGCAAGTTTACAGTGATAGCTTCAAGATCCTCGTTTCCAGAGAATACCTTGCCGGCAAGCTGAGTTATTCGCAACTTGCCCAGAAGTACAATCTTCCGGGGGAAGCCACTCCGCGGTATTTTATGAAATGGTACCAGCAGTGGGAAAACAATCTGGAGCTGGAAGTTTCCCAGACTGTTGAGCCAGAAGACACTGGGGTGAAAAATGAGCAGGATCTCAGGGATGAACTCTTCCAGGCGAACCTCAAAATTACTGCCCTGGAGATGTTGATCAAAAAAGCGGAGGAGCTCCATGGGGCTGATTTTGTAAAAAAGTCTGGGGCCAAATCGTCCAAGAAATGAAGTCGTGTTACCAGAATGTTTCGGTCTCCAGACTTTGTGGACTATTTGGCAGAACAAGGCAATCCTACTATAAATATATGGGCAGAGAACAGGAATACTCCGTTCGCAGCGGGCTTGTGCTGGCGCGGGTACGTGAAATTCGGAAGGACTCCCATCGCATGGGTACCCTTAAACTCCGCAGCATATTGGTCAAAGAAATGGGTAGTGCGATGGTTGGACTGGGAAGGGACGCTTTCTTCAGACTGTTGCGCGAAAATGACCTTTTGGTCAAATGCAAACGCAGGTATGCCATCACCACCCAGTCCGACCACCGTTTCAAAAAGTGGCCCGACCTTGTGCAGCGCAGGCAGGCCCTGCGTCCCGAGCAGATATGGGTAAGTGACATCACCTACATCCGCATCCGGGACAAATGGATCTACCTGTGCCTGGTCACAGATGCCTATTCCCGAAAGATCGTGGGCTACAAACTTACGCACAGGCCAACAGCACAGGCCTGTATATCAGCGCTCAGGATGGCAATATCACATAGAATGTATCCACAGAGCGATCTGACCCACCACTCCGATCGCGGCATCCAGTATTGCAGTACAAATTATGTCACTATATTGCAGGAAAATAGGATTACAATAAGCATGACACAATCCGGAAGCCCGTACGACAATGCCGTGGCAGAAAGGCTAAATGGCATCCTAAAAAGCGAATATCGCATGGCTGAGACCTTTCCAGACTACAAAACGGCACTTGCACAGCTGGTCAAGGCAGTCAATATATACAATCATTTTAGGCCACATATGTCCTGCAATATGATGTCTCCCCAGCAGGCACATCAGCAATTGCAGAACCAAAAAGTTCCCAAAATGTTTCAAAGACGTAACGCTGAGTCAAAAAAGTTCCGCAGCAAAACTAGGGAAACTGTGGTTAGGGAAAGGACAACCGATAACAGTCAGAAAACGGACAATGACAACCAAATCCAGTAGAAAAAATAGGATGTAAAATCTATATAGTAATCTGTTCGGTAAATGTAAACCTATTTCAGTATAAGACATGGCTATCATTTTCGGAGATTCCTCGGTGCTTCTTCGGTACTTGTTCGGAGCTTGTTCGGTACTTCTTCGGTTGGAAGCGAAGAAACAACGAACAAGCTCCGAGGAAAAAGCGATTAAATAGCAATTAAATAGTGAAACCGAAGTAAGAGACAAGTAGGCCAATCCCGTCCGCTAACCTAAGGAAGTCCTGAACAACGACAAAAGCCATGACGAACAAAAAAAGACCATACTGACGCGAAAAATCCTATAACAATTCGGGCACGATAAGCACAACAAAAAAAGCCATCCAAAAATTGGATGGCTTTCTTAACACCTTTGTATTAAAGCTTATTTGATAATATCACGTAAACCTAGACCTTTAATGATCGCACGGTAACGGTTGATATCTTTTTTGTAAAGATAAGCTAATAATGAACGACGTTTACCTACTAACATTTGTAGGGCACGTTGTGTACCGAAATCTTTTCTGTTTTTTTTCAAGTGCTCAGTTAAGTGAGCGATTCTCTTAGTGAATAAAGCAACTTGACCTTCAGTAGATCCTGTGTTTGTAGCTGATCCAGCAAATTCTGCGAAGATATCAGCTTTGTACTCTTTACTTAAATACATTTCCTGAATAATATTAAAGCGTTAAAAATTTTATTAATTGGCTGCAAAGATAGCAAAAATCTTCGGTTGCCAAAATAATTTAATAAGCAAAGGTTCAGCCACTATTAAACCTTTACGTAGATCTTCTTCTTGTCCAACCAATAGCAGATTACCCACATCAACGTTAAGAAACATAGCGAATAAACAAAAGAACCAACTTCAGGTATCCCAGGCACTTTCGCGCAAATATATTTATAAAACCAGACAAAAGCGTCGAGGTATTTTTGTGTACCATCCTCTTTTACGCCATCAGGAATACGGAACAATCCCAAAAAGCGTGGTAGAATACCGCTCAGTACAAAGATGAATAACGGATTTTTACCAAAAACATCAAAAAACTGTGTCAATTTATTTTTGACACCCTGCACTTCAATAAACCAGATCATACCACCGAGTGTCATGGTTGCCAAACCTGTTGTATAGAGCACATAGGAACTCGTCCATATTTTTTTATTGATCGGAAAACCCAAGGCCCATATCCAAGCCAATACGACCAAAATAAATCCGGTCACAAACATTCCCGCCAGCAATTTAAAATGAGGCTCACTTGAGGCCGGCACTTTCGTCCACAGCCAATCCACCTGACCTTGCTTTTTAATAAATACACCAACTAAATAGCCAAAGACAACCTGAACAATTGTCGGCAAGGTACTCATCAGCCCTTCAGGATCAAATGGCACCCCCTCCCCTTTGTAAACATGCGGTAAACCTAGGATTGCTATATCATACTTTGTACCGAACCAGCCCTCCAAGCTATAGGGATCTGCTCCTCCGGCTATTGCACAGATTGCCCAATATAACAACAGTATGATTGCCGAGATCCAGATAATCGTTTTTTCTTTAAAATAATAAGCTAAAATCGAAGCAAAACAATAAGCAACTGCGATGCGTTGGAGTACACCGAAAATCCGGATTCCCCGGCTCGGATCCGTTCCGTCCACCCATTGTTTAAAAACCAGCTCCGCACCATCCCATTTCACAAAAGGCCACCAATTGATGAAAAGTCCAATCGCAAAAATCAAGATCGTCCGTTTAATTACTTTTTGCCAAAATACTGCAGGTCCAGCCTCCTGTAAACGAGGTATAACAAAAGACATGGCATTACCTACTGCGAAAAGAAAAAAAGGAAAAACCAGGTCTGTAGGTGAACATCCATGCCATTCTGCATGTTTTAGCGGTGCAAACATATGAGCCCATGTACCCGGATTATTAACCATAATCATCAGTGCCACAGTAGCTCCACGAAATACATCCAAGGAGTAATAGCGTTGTTTCATAATCAGATTGTATAATTAAAAGGTAAATATAACGTATTTACCCTTCATTTTTATGCGCAATCCACAATTTAATGGCATAAACAGGAAGGTATATTGTTACAGAAAAAATAAAAAAAACAAAGCGTAACGGTAACTTTTTAAAGTTTTTTAAAAAGTATTTTGATCTTATATACGATTTAACATATCTTTAACAAAAGTTTAATCAACTTTTAGAAACCACACAAACTGATGGAAAAAGAAATACTGAAAAACCTTTATTTTGATTCTGCGCTTTCTATTGCAGAGTTGGTCAAAAAACTCGCCAAGAGTACACCTTCCATCACAAAAATAATCAATCGTTTACTCGAAGAAAAGATAATTGTTGAATGTGGTTTTGCGGAATCCACTGGTGGAAGACGTCCTTTACAGTTCGCAATTAATCCAGCGCTGAATTTTTATATTTTAACGATTTCAGCCGATCAGCATTTCTCTACATTTACCATTACAGATCTCAATCAGCAAAAAGTCATCGAACACCGCGATATTCCTTTAGAATTAAAGGCTAGCAATTCTTCTGATTTACTATTGGGTGAAATTGAATCGATTTTAGAATTATCGGGAATCAATAGCAATAAAATAATTGGCATTGGTCTTAGCATACCAGGATTTGTAAACTCCGAGTTGGGTGTCAATGAATCTTATCCCCATAATCATCCGCTATATCGCATAAAAGATAGCATAGAAGCAAAATATCAGCTATCTACTGTCATAGAAAACGATTCCAGATGTATCGCTATAGCAGAGAAAGAGTTTGGGGCGGCTAAGGGTATTGATCATTCGCTGATTATCAACCTAAATTGGGGTGTAGGGTTGGGTATTATTATTAATGGCTCCGTTTTTAAAGGAGAGTCTGGTTTTGCGGGAGAATTTAGCCATATCCCACTTTCGGATGACAACACCTTATGTTCTTGCGGAAAAAGAGGGTGCCTTGAAGTGGAAGCGTCGTTGGATGCTGCCATTCGAAGCACGGAAGCTGATATCCAAAATAACGAATATTCAATTTACAGCACCTTCGTAAAAAGCAATCTCAACAAAATAGATGCTTTAATTGAAGCGTCGAATGTAGGCGATCAAATTGCGATCAATAATTTAGGAAAAATAGGTTACATGCTGGGTAAAGGCATATCAACACTCATCCATATTCTTAATCCAAAACAAATTATTGTCAGCGGAAGAGGTGCAGAATTAGGAAGGATTTTGAATCCGCAAATACAAATTGCCATCAATGAATTTTGTATCCCCGAGATTGCAAAAACAACGAATATCCAGATGTCAGCTTTAAACAAACACGCACAAATCAAAGGCACTGCAGCAATTGTCGTCGAAAACCATATCAATAAAATTTTAATTCAATAAATAACCACACTAATCATTTACTTATTGTAATTCATACTAATCATTAAAAAATGAGTCTATTTTACAAAAAAGCAACAGGTATAGCATTGTGTACGCTATTTAGCGCCACCTCGCTTTACGCACAACAAACCATTACTGGTACAGTAACAGACGCGAAAGGTCCTGTTTCAGGAGCGACAGTTTCTGTTAAGGGTACTGCCAAAGGAACCCAAACAAATGCAAGCGGAGCTTTTACGATTCAAGCCGCTCCGGGAGAAGTATTACGTGTTTCTATTGTCGGTTACCACACGCAAGAAATTACGGTTACTTCCGTTAAATCGATTAAAGTCTCCTTAACTGAGGACGCTTCAGCTTTAGATGAAGTTGTTGTAACTGCGATGGGTATCAAGCGCGAATCTAAGGCGCTAGGATATGCAGTTAGCAATATCAAAGCAGAAGAAATTACCAAAGCGGGTAACACCAACTTTGGATCAGCACTATACGGTAAAGCCCCAGGTGTGAAAATTACCACCGCTCCGGGTGGTTCTGCCAGTGCGGTTAACGTTCAAATCCGTGGTATCAATTCATTAAACTATCAACGCCAACCCCTCTATGTTGTCGATGGTATCATCATCCGTAACGATCAACAAGGTGGTGCGACTGGTGCAAACAATAATAATTATTGGGACGATCAACGTATTAGAGGTAATGGTATGCTGGACATCAACCCAGCTGATATCGACAATATTTCCATCTTAAAAGGTGCCGCAGCCAGTGCATTATACGGCTCGGACGCTGCAAGTGGGGTAATTGTTATTACAACAAAGAAAGGCACAAAAGGTAGAGGTCTAGGAATTGACTTCAACTATAATGGATCAATCGAAAGAGCAGCCTTTTTACCGAAGTTCCAAAATATTTATGGACCTGGCTACGATGCCGCGACAAACATCGCTAACGGCGCATCTGCCGAAGGTTGGTTTACAGATGCTAATTCTCCATCAGGAAGAAGACCATACTATAGATCCTACGGAAGTTTTGGTCCAAAATTCACTGGCGAAGATGTTATGTGGTGGGACGGACAGGTACGTCAATACAAAGCACGTGAAAACAACTACTACGACGTATTTGACAAAGGCTACAATTCCAATATTAACGTCGGTATCTCAAACCAAACAGAGAAAATTAACTACCGTTTGAGTGCGACCAGAATGGACTATAAAAGTACAAGCCCTGGTAGTAAACAGAACAGAAATACCTTCAATCTCAATAGCACGCTAAAACTTAGCGACAAATTGTCGACCGATATCGTCGCTAACTTTATCAATACCAACACCCATAACAGAACCTATCTGTTGGGTCAGGTACTTGGAAGTTTTGACGGATTTTTCAGCAGAACAGAAGATATGTCTGCAATGAAAAATGCGTATCAAACCACTGATGGTTACAAATATTCCAAATTTGGAACAGGACGTCCTGAAGACTTCAAATACACGATGCGGGCTTCCAACCTCTTAGATTATTTTTGGAATCAATACAAAAACAGTTATGATGAGACCGAAAATAGGATTTTGACAAGTGCCACATTAAACTGGGATGTTGTAAATCACCTGAAACTCCGCGGAAGAATCGGCAATGACTTAACTTCTGCAACGAGCATCAACAAACAATACAACGAATACGCAACAGCTTACAATTCAACTACCAGCAGTTCCGGAGGATTTGCTACTTCAAAAGGAGTCTATTCAATTCTGTATGGTGATGTAATGGCAACCTATAGCAACAAAATCAATGCTGATTTCGACTATTCAGCGAGCGTAGGTTTCCAATCGAGATCAGAACGTTATGATGATCAATCTTCAAGTACAGCAGGTGGTCTTGTCACAGAAAATTGGTTTAGCTTAAGCAACAGTTACGCGCAGGCAACAACTTCAAATAGCAGAAAGGAAATGCTAAAATATGCCTACTTCGGTTCCTTGAATATTGGCTATAAAGGATTTGCTTACTTAGACGGTACTTATCGTTCTGAATACTCTTCTACACTACCTTCATCGAACAATAATTATCGCTATGGCTCCGTTAGTGGTAGCTTTATTTTCAGCGATGCTTTCGATATCAAGTCGGATAAGTTCTCCTACGGTAAACTTCGCGCTTCCTACGGTATTGTTGGTAATGATGCCGCAATCTACGAAGCAAATATCGCTTACAACCAGAATCCATTATTGACAATAAATGGAGCTGTTCCATCATTGACCTACAGAAACAATTATGGAAATCTCAATCTACGTCCTGAGCGTAAATATGAGGTTGAGGTAGGTATGGAATTGAAGTTTCTAAAAAATAGATTAGGATTAGATGTTAGTTACTATAACAATTATATCGATGATCAGATCTTAGGACTTACAACACCAGCCTCTACAGGGGCAACTTCCCAAATTTTGAATATCGGAAAAATTGCCAATAACGGTTTGGAGCTTTCCATCAACGGTACGCCAATTCAAAATGAAAACTTTACCTGGAATTCTAGACTGAACTATTCATTTAATAAGTCGACTGTTAAAACCCTAGCACCAGGTGTTGAAGAATTGGTATTCTACTCTGCCGATGAAAACTCTTTGAAGATTACCGCAAAAGAGGGTGAGAAATTAGGAAATATTTACGTTTATGACATTGCAAAAGATCAAAACGGCAATAACTTGATTTCGGACGATGGACTTTATGTAATCGACAAAACCAAGTACAAATATGCTGGCAACATTATGCCAAAAGCGATCGGGGGCTGGACCAATACATTTACCTATAAAAACTTTATGTTAGACTTTACTGCTGATTATCGTTTTGGAGGTAAAATGGTATCCGAAAACCTCAAATACGGCATGAGTGCGGGTCTATATGAAAACACCTTACCATACCGCGAAAATGGGGTGACTTTGCAAGGGGTTAACGCCAATACAGGAAAAGCAAACGATGTGCATTTGAGTGCTGCAGAGTACTACATGAACACTTTCGGATGGGGTGCAGATTCTTGGACTGAAAAAGGTGCTGTATACGACAACAACTTTATCAAATTAAGAGAATTGTCTGTTGGTTACCGTATTCCGGACAGCTTCACCAAAAGACTTAAAATTAACAATTTAAAGGTTTCTTTGTTGGGCAGGAATCTATTCTACTTCTACCGCACATTGAAAAATCTTGATCCTGAAGCTCCAGTAGGAAACAAATGGTGGGCACAAGGTGTAGACGTTGGTTCATCTGCTGCTACCCGAAGTTTCGGTTTTTCATTGAATGCTAATTTTTAATTTTTTACCCACGAGAATCATGAAAAAAACTTTTCTTTCTATATTAACTTTGGTTTCGGCCCTATCGACGATGGTCGGCTGTAAATCACAACTTGACGACAAGTTTCAAAACCCAGATGCATCGACAAAAGCAAATATTCCGGCGTTCTTTGCCGAAATGCTAAATAATGATCGTGTAAGACCAGCTTATTACCACTACCGTACATTTATCCTGTCCAATCAGGCAGTATATACGCAGACAGCGTCTTTTTATCCGTCAAATACCATGTATCAGCCGAACGATAGCTACTCTTATGCATATTGGACGGATTTTTATGCCCCTGGTGTACTAGGTATTACAAGAAGCATGGAAAAAGCATATGCTGAACTTCCTGAAGCGGAGAAAGCAAGTAAAGAGATCTTTATCCAGACTGGCAAAATTGTTTTGTTTGACGAAGCATCTAAACTTGTTGACAACTTTGGAGATATCCCTTTCAGTGAAGCCGGTAGTCTACCAACAACAAGTACGATTATTAAGCCAAAGTTTGATGCGCAAAAAGAATTATACAATCAGTTCATCAGCGAATTGAAAAATATCAACACGTACTTATCAACAGCAACTACCAATCCTGATTTTTCAAAATACGATATCTTAAATAGCGGTAATGTTGCAAAATGGCGTAGGTATGCCAATTCACTTCGCCTGCGTCTATTGATGCGTATTTCTTTTGTTGATGAGGCAAAAGCAAGAACTGAAGTACTCGAAATGCTAAATAACCCCACACAATATCCATTGGCAGATGGTGGCGCAACGGCAAACTACAACCCTAGAAATGAAGACATCTTATTGCAGCCTCTAACCAACTATACAGGAACGTTGAGACAGGCCTTGATTGAAGGTCCCAATCAATTCGCAACAGATCATATGTTGAACAAAGTAATGTTGCCAGCGAAAGATCCACGTATCCCTGTACTTTATGACAAATTTGGAAAAACAGTAAACGGTAAGTTCGTTCAGAACAAAGAGTATAGAGCAATGCCAATTACCTTTACTTCGGCGGATATGGAGAAGAATTATCAAGACTACGCTGTGTTGGATTCGGCAACTATCTTCGACAACAATGCTTTGCCAGGAATTGTCATTACTGCTTCTGAAACCAATTTCAATAAAGCTGAAGCGCTATTAAGATGGGGAGCAAGTAATGCGGCTAAAGATGCTTATGATGTCGCTGTTAAACAATCCGTTTCTTTCTATTATTATTTAAATAATTTAAATACTTCAGGACTGAAAACAGAGAAAAAACCTACAGATGACGTCATCAATGACTTTGTAGACAAGTCGACTATCAGCTTCTCAACAACTCAAGCAAAGAACCTAGAATTAATATGGACTCAAAAATGGCTACATTATGGTTTCTTACAGGCACAACAAGCTTGGGCTGAATTGAGACGTACAGGATATCCAGTATTGACATACCCTGTGGCTGGATTGGCTAATTACGCAAATCCTCCTAAACGTTTACTGTATCCTACCCAAGAGATTTCAAATAATAGTGCTAATTACGATGCTGTTAAAGCAAACGATACAAGAACAACTAAAATCTTCTGGGACGTCAAATAGCTGATCGTTTCTTAGATTGTTTACAAAAGGGCAAGTTAGCCTATATTTAAAAAGAGCTCGGTTTTATACCGAGCTTTTTTTATATGCTAGTTTAAAATGCCCTTGGAGATCATAAAACCAAAATCCGCCATAAATCTCACTTAAATTATCGCGATTTCGTTACAATCGAAATTAAGCATTCCTTCTTCAGAAAAAAAAAGAGCGTTCTTTTGATTAAAAACACATCATCTTTAAATTCTTTTTAAAAATTTTAAAAAGAATTTTGAACTTAACACAAAGTGTTCTTATCTTTAATATACAATGCTTATTAGAAGTTAAACATATTGATCTTCTTTAAGCAAGTAACTATGAAAGACCAAGTCGACAAGAAATGTTGTTGTCGGCCATTATTAAACTTAGATAAACCAATATTTATATTAATACAATTGAACTAAATTATGGGCGGCGAAATTTTGAGAATTTTGTATTATAGACCGATGCAACCGATTGCAGATATAGCAAACTCTTTATCGAAAAGCATCCCCTCTGTCACTAAACAGATCAATGATCTCTTGACAAGAAATGTCATTGTCGAGAAAGGCTACGCTGCTTCCACAGGTGGCAGAAAAGCCATACAATACATGCTTAATGAAAATTTACAGCAAAGTATTATCAGCGTATCGATCGATCAATTCTATACGTCCATATCCTCTTCAAATCTTAAGGCTCAAATCATCTCGTCGCAGAACAATATTCCGATAGACCTCAGAGATAAAAATGCGACGGATTCCATTCTTGAAGCTTTAGACAGTTTCATCATTTCAAATGAAATTAATATTAACCAAGTCATCGGTATTGGAATAAGCATGCCGGGATTTGTTGATTCAGAAACGGGCCTCAATGAATCATATAATGAAGATTCACCCTTATATAACATTCGAAAACTATTTGAGCAAAAATTTAGGGTTCCGGCCATTATTGACAATGACTCGCGTTGCATTGCCTTAGCTGAACGAAAATTTGGTGAAGCTAAAGATTCATCTCATTCACTCGTGATCAATCTAAATTGGGGAGTAGGCTTAGGAATACTCATCAATGACGATATCTTCAAAGGAACCTCGGGTTATGCCGGTGAATTTAGCCATATTCCTCTTTCGGACACACTTACATTATGTTCATGTGGCAAAAGAGGATGTCTTGAAGTCGAAGCTTCCATTAGCGCAGCCATTCGAAATACAGAGCGAGATATAAAAAACGGAGAATATTCTATTTATGATAAGCTAGCCAATGAACATATCAATAAAATTGACGCATTAATTGAAGCTGTCCAAATCGGAGATCAAGTAGCGATCAACAATATCGGGAAAGTAGGCTACTTGCTTGGCAAGGGAATCTCAACATTAATACACATTCTAAATCCTGATAAAATAATCATCAGTGGCCGTGGTGCAGAAATCGGGGATATTCTGGCACCTCATATCCAAGTCGCGGTTAATGAATATAGCATTCCGAAGATTTCAAGAAAAACAACTTTAGCCATTTCCACTTTGCACAAAAGAGCACAACAAATCGGAACAACAGCCTTAGTCATCGAAAAATATATCACGAATATAATTAACTAACGTTTTACACAAACACCTAAAACATGAGTCTATTTTACAAAAAAACTGCAGGATTGGCGTTATGTACACTTTTCAGTGCGACATCGCTTTATGCGCAGCAAAGCATTTCTGGAATAGTTTCAGATGCTAATGGACCAGTCTCTGGCGCAACAGTTTCCGTTAAGGGAACAACTAGGGGTACACAAACAGGGGCCAATGGGTCTTTTACAATTCAAGCTTCCCAAGGTGAAGTCTTACGTGTATCCATTGTCGGATACAAGTCCCAAGAAATAGTCGTTGGTTCCTCAAAGACGATTAACATCAAATTAACAGAAGATGCTTCCAACCTGGAAGAGGTTGTTGTTACTGCCATGGGCATTAAAAGAGCTCCAAAGGAACTTGGTTATGCCATGAGTACAGTCGATTCTAAAGAATTAACAAAAACTGGTTCTCCAAACTTTGCGGGGGCATTGTATGGTAAAGCACCTGGAGTTCGTATTTCAGCAGCACCTGGAGGAGCAACATCGGGTATTAACATCAATATCCGTGGTACTAACTCAATCACAGGAAACTCACAGCCATTGGTTATTATCGATGGGGTACCAATGCGACAATCAAGCTTTAACAATTCGGATTATTGGGGCGACCAACGTGCCCGCGGAAATGGTTTAGAAGATCTCAACCCGGAAGATATTGAGAACATCAGCATTCTAAAAGGTGCTTCTGCCGCAGCTTTGTATGGATCAGAAGCAATGAACGGGGTAGTATTGGTAACGACAAAATCAGGGAAAGGTGGAAAGGGTTTTTCTATAGATTTTAATGCCACCTACACGCATGATAAAATTGCTTATCTACCAAGATTTCAAGATGTCAGAGGCCCTGGTTATACAAAAGCCTATCAGAATGATGGACAGGCTGATGATATGTTTTTCTATTATGATAATAGCCGAGCTATCAACGGCGTAACGCGTGGCGTACTTCCGGCTACTGTAAACTTTGGACCTAAATTTGACGGTAAAGACATTATTTCTTGGGACGGTGTTGTACGTCCATATTCAGCTCAAAATTCGTACAACAAACTATTCAACAACCCAAATAATACTTCATTCAATTTAGCCCTTGGTCATACTACTGAAAATTCAAATACAAGATTCTCGGTCACACGTCAGGATAATCAGATGACCGCACTCGAATCTTCAAACAAGAAGAATATTGCCAATTTAAATTCCTCGTTCAAACTTTGGGATAAATTAACAACAGACGTGGTAGTTAATTATGTGAACCAACATACACATAATAGACCATTCCTTACGGATCGTTTAATCAATAACTTCACCGGGATGATTTCAACATTTGACAATCCGGAGTGGTATCTAAACAAATATAAAACAAGCTTAGGCTATAAATATGTTACGGGCACAGACCAAAGCTTAACACAATCAGAAAATTTAATCTATAATGGCTATAAAACAGACGTATTGGATTTTATCTGGAACTCAAAAGCAAGACAATATGATGAATATTCCAATCGCGTTCTAGGATCAGTAACAAATACCTGGCAAGTAACAAGTGATTTCTCTTTAAGAGCACGTTTCTCGGCAGATATGACCTCACTTCGCACCGAGGATAAGCAGCCAAATGAGAAACCACTAGCTTATGAAAACACAGGGTATTTTGGTTTAGGTCAACAAAATGCAAACATCTATTATGCAGACTTTTTGGCTTCATATAGCAAACAGATCAATCAGGACATCAAAGTTGGTGCTATGCTCGGTTATACCGCAACCAAAAGTCAGGATACCTATGTACAACGGGAAACTGCGGGAGGACTAAGCGTAAGAAATTGGTATGATATCAACGCTTCGGTAAATACTATTGGTGGAAATTCAAAATACAATTACCGCAGAAATCAATTGAGAGATGCGTTGTTTGGAACCTTAAACTTTAACTATAAAAATTACTGGTTTCTTGAAGGAACATTGAGAAGAGAAATTATCTCAACGATGCACCCGGACGACAATGTTACTTACTATCCTTCTGTAAACTCAAGTTTGATATTATCCGAAGCATTCCATTTACCTGAAATATTCAGTTATGCTAAATTAAGAGGATCATTTGGTATCGTGGGTAACTATCCTAGGATCTATCAAAGCCCACTAAGTTATACACAGAACACCATGGGAGTACAGACTCAAGGAGGTCAAGCTGTAATTTACACCAACGTGCCAACGAGTGCCTTTGGAAATGAGAAAATTAAATCGGAACGAAAAAAAGAATATGAATTTGGTTTGGAAACACGATTATTAAATAATCGTTTGGGCTTCGACATCACGTACTATAATGGCTTGATCCAGGACCAAATTCTAGATTATACCCTGCCAATTTCTATGGGATCGAGTTCAATCGTTGCAAATGTGGGAACTTTACGCAACAAAGGATGGGAATTTGCAATCACAGGTACTCCAATACAGCATGAGAATTTTAAATGGAATACAGTATTAAACTTCTCAATGAATAAAAATATCGTAGAAGAGTTGCCAGGTGGCGTTTCTGAACTTTTGCATAAAGATTATGATGGTGCAGCGGCACAATTAGTATCAAAAGTAGGCCAACCTATGGGCGATATCATGGTACATCCAGTAGCAACTGATGCAAATGGCAATAAAATTGTCCAAGATAACGGCTTATACCAAGTGGATGCCAATTCTTGGATCAAAGCAGGAAATGCAATGCCTAAAGCTGTTGGTGGTTTAACAAATACATTCACGTATAAAAATTTCACCTTGGATGCCTTACTTGATTTTCGCTGGGGTGGTCATGTCATGCCTACCGGTATAAACTGGATGATCAGTAGAGGCCTCTTAGAGGAAAGTTTAAACAACATGGATACAGAACATGGTGGGCTTAGCTACTATATCGCCAATGGAAAAGGGATCGCAACAACCGGAAGTACAGGTCCAAATGGAGAGACTGTTTATCATGATGGGATGTTGATGTCTGGAGTTAAAGCTGACGGATCGCAAAACGACAATATTATTTCACAGGCCGTTTATTACAACAACACATACAATTGGGGCGGACCACAATATTCTAACTCACGTTACGAACTATATGTACAAAAGAATAATTATATCAAGATGCGCGAGCTTTCAATAGCTTATCGTCTACCAAAATCAGTTGCACAGAAATTAAGAGCTAAAAACCTTCAAATCTCTGCATTTGGACGTAATTTATTCTTTATCTACAGAAGTATAAAGGATCTAGATCCTGAACAAATGACTGGTGGGTCAAATTGGGTTGATCAAGTTTCCAATGCAGGAACAAGTCCGGCAACAAGAACATATGGTTTAATGCTACGTGCTAGCTTCTAATTATTAAAGACATGAAAAAATATATATTATATATGGGGCTGTGCGCAGCCACATTAGCTTTCACAAATTCTTGCAGTAAGAGTTCATTTGATGAAAACTACCGTGACCCAGGAAAAGTAACCGAGACAACCGTTGAAAAACAGTTTGCAGGTATGATTTACAGTTACAGACAATTAATTGTCCCTGAATATAGAAATTTATTTGTTACGCTTAGACCAACCATATTTAGATATTTACATATCACAGGCTGGATTAATGAGACAAACCAGTTATTGCCAGGAGCCGCTGCTATCGAGGACCGTTGGTCAAGATTTTACGAGGGACTTGCACAATATAGAGAGCTAGAAACAATCTACAACAAATCAGATGAAATAGCTAAGAAAGAAAGTAGAATCTACTATCTAACTGCTAAAGTTCTATTTTACGATGAAACACAGCAAACGGTCGATCTACATGGGGCCATTCCATGGTCTAAAGCTGGTATGCTGAGTACGAACAATAGTGATTATCAAAATTCGTATCCGGCCTATGACCAACCAGAAGACATCTATGCGGCCATCATGACTGACTTAAAAAGTATAAGCGCTGAATTGAATTCAATTACATTAAGTAGTGCTACGGCCAACAAATTCAAGACGCAAGATATAATCAATAATGGTGATATCGCAATGTGGAAAAAATATTGTAACTCACTTAGGCTAAGAATACTAACACGAGTTTCAGCGAGCTCAAAATTTGCCACACAAGCAAATCAGGAAATTGCAGAAATTGTTAATAATCAAACTACTAATCCACTGATTTTAACGAACGCTGAAAACGCCCAACTGGATATTTATAACCTGGACGATAACAGTATCCAAACTAAAAATATCAAAGATGCCTTCGAAGCTAGTGGTTGGTATGCAAACTTAGCTAGTAAGCGGATGATCGACAACATGCTTGAAAAAGTAGATCCAAGATTACCTTTTATGTTTGAGCCTGGTGCAAAAGCTGCTGGCAAATACATAGGTTTAGATCAAAGCAAAGTAAGTGCAGATCAGAATGCCTTGGCAATAGGTGGAACTTTAGCCATCTATAATCGATCTACATACTCAAGAAATCAATATTTCCCAGGTATATTGTTTTCAGCGACAGAAACAAATTTACTGTTGGCAGAATACTACAATAAAGCAGGAAATGCATCGTCCGCGAAAACAGCATTTGAAAACAGTATTAAAGAATCTATTGATTTATATCGCATTATTAGAAGCAGATCCAACGACAATACAGTTGTTGCACCCGCTGCTCCAACTACTGAAGCGATCAATACCTATATCAATAATGTTAACTGGGCAGGCGCATCTAATAAACTTGAACTAATTGCAACGCAAAAATGGATACATTTTAATGTTTTGCAAACTGTACAAGCTTGGTCTGAGCAACGTCGTTTGGATCTGCCTAAGTTTGATTTTGTTGTTCAAAACGCTGACATTCAAAAGACAGTACCAGTAAAATTTAACTTACCTCCTTCAGAAAGCGTGTATAATTCAGCAAATTATAATGCTGTAAAAGCGCAAGACAACGTCAACACCAAACTTTTCTGGGACGTTAATTAAGGCATACACTACATCTATCTATAAGAAGGCCACCTAAGGTGGCCTTCTTTTTATCATTTTCACTATCTTTATCCATGCAAAAACTAAAAACCATTATATCCACTGCGCTGATCGCTTCAAGCGCAACACTAGCGTTTGGCCAGGCACATAACGTATCTAATGGCTACCAAAAACCGACAGATCCCTTAGTAATTGAAAATCTCGAACAATGGCAAGATATGAAGTTTGGTCTTTTCATGCACTGGGGTACCTATAGTCAATGGGGAATCGTTGAAAGCTGGAGTATCTGTCCTGAAGATGAAGGCTGGACCCAACGCAATCCCGAACATGGTAAAACTTATTTTGAATACCTCAAGAACTACGAAAATCTACAGACCACCTTTAATCCTACGGATTTCAATCCACAAAAATGGGCCGATGCCGCAAAAGCTGCCGGCATGAAATATGTCGTCTTTACAACAAAACATCACGATGGATTTGCCATGTTCGATACCAAAGAATCGGATTATAAAATTACATCCTCCAAAACACCATTTTCGACAAACCCAAAGGCAAATGTGACCAAAGAAATCTTCAATACCTTCCGTAATGACGGTTTTAAAATTGGGGCTTATTTCTCCAAACCGGACTGGCACTCCGATTACTACTGGTGGTCATACTTTCCGCCAAAAGACAGAAATGTCAATTATGACCCTAAAAAATACCCGGACCGTTGGCAAAAATTCAAAGATTTCACCTACAATCAAATCAACGAACTGACCTCAGCATATGGCAAAGTCGATATCCTCTGGTTGGATGGTGGCCAGGTGCGCCCCTTAGAAACCGTTGACAAATCTGTTGACTGGCAGCAGACAATCAAAATGGATCAGAATATTGACATGGACCGCATTGGTGGCATGGCAAGAAAAAATCAACCTGGCATTATCGTTGTCGACCGTACAGTACCTGGAAACTGGGAAAATTATGTTACACCCGAACAAGCGATTCCTGAACATCCTTTGGATATTCCATGGGAAAGTTGCATCACCATGGGTAATTCGTTCAGCTATGTGCCCAACGACCAATACAAACCGACCAAAAAGATTGTTGAAACATTGGTAAAAATTATTTCTCGCGGTGGAAACTACCTATTGAACATAGCCCCTGGCCCAAAAGGAGATTATGACCAGGCAGCATACGATCGCTTGAACGAACTGGCATCCTGGATGAAAATCAATCAAACTGCAGTGTTTGCAACACGTACGATTGCTCCATATCACCAAGGTGACTATTACTACACTAGAAGCAAAGACAGTAAAGTGGTCAATGTATTCCATCTTTCTGAAGGCGATACTTACCAGCAGCCAAATGAATACGTCTTTCAAGTACCTGATAATTTTAGCGTAAAGAAAATCGCTATTTTGGGTCATAAAGGTAAATTAGACTGGTCTCAACGTGGTAACCAAATTACCTTGAGAAGCCCTAGTACACGATTTAGCTATGCTACTGCAATTCAATTGCAAAGCAAATAATATAAAATTCCGTTGGATGATATCCAACGGAATTTTATCATTTAACAAGGTCATTTGTTTACCGATCACCGCCTGAACATCTCAATATTCCCAAAGCCTCTGCTCAGGAATAAGAAAATAAGTCATCAACAAACTATGGGGTTTTTAGAACCTTAAATTCCAATGAAAAAAATCAACCTATTTCCACTATTTATCCTTCTTTTTCTATCCTCGTGTGCAACGTATAAACCTCAGATCCTGGTATCAGAGCAAATTTTTAAAACAGGCCAGGTTCCATTCCAACAATGCCATGCTTCCACGATTCAAGTCATCGGAAAAGACAGTTTATTGGCAGCCTGGTTTGGTGGTACACATGAATCTAACCCCGATGTTGTCATATGGAGTTCACTGTATAGCCATGGACAATGGCAGCGTCCTGTACAGATTGCAGACGGTATCCTTGGTGACAACCGCTTTCCAACATGGAATCCTGTCTTCTATCAATACCCGCACAGTGACACCCTATCTTTGTATTATAAAATAGGGCCCAATCCCAGAGAATGGAAAGGCTATGTCAAACATTCACTGGATAAAGGAACGACCTGGTCTGCAGCGCAGCAGTTGCCTGAAGGTATTTTGGGGCCCATCAAGAATAAACCGCTCACCTTGACAAACGGACTGCTTCTCTCCCCTTCCAGCACGGAGTCCAAAGAAGAAATCTGGAAAGCACACCTGGAAATCAGCCGCGATCATGGCCGCTCCTGGTCCGTCAGCGCAATACGCCCCGATACCAGTATCCAGGTTATTCAGCCAAGTGTGATCCAACATACAGATGGACGCATTCAGGTGCTCTGTCGAAGTAAAGAAAATAAAGTGATGGCAGCATTCTCAGCAGATGAAGGCCTTACCTGGGGCCCCTGGCAAGCCACAAACCTGCTCAATCCCAATTCTGCCACAGACGCCATCCGTTTAAATAATGGTTTATTTATGATCGTCTTCAATCCGGCCATCGCTGGCAACGACTGGTGGGAAGGACGCACAAAACTGCATGTTGCCATATCAAAGGATGGCTTACAGTGGAAAGATGTCCTAACCCTTGAAGATGGGGTAAAGAACGATGAGTATTCTTATCCGACAATTATTCAGGACACAAACGGTCTTATCCACATCACCTATACCTGGAATAGGAAAAGTATCAAGCATATTGTGCTCAAATAAGAATGATAGTTGTAACAAAAATGGCAGTAACTTCGTTGTATGCTAAAAACCAAGTTATGAGATCAATATCAAAATTATTAACATTATTAGCATATATTGTATCCGTAGGTTGCTCAAAGGAAACTGCTAATCACAACCTCTATCTCGAGGGAACCTATTCAGGAAAATTTATAGTCAGCTATAAAAATCAGGACCAAACTTTCACTGGAGACGTAACTGTACGGTTTAAAGCGGACAGTTTCTTTTGTACAGCAAACAAAAATAGATTTCCTGCAGGTGGCTCAGGAACATATGAGATTAATGGCGACCAAATTATTTTCAAAGATAAAAATGTATGGACCGCCGACTTCGATTGGGCTTTAATATTGAACCACAATTACACCTATTTAGTGAATGGAAACGATCTAACTTTAACAAAAGCTCCCCATCAACATAATAGCTATATCTATAAATTAACGAAGGATTAATTAATAATCCTTCGTTAATTCCAATTCTCCCTTCAACCGGATATCATCGGAAGATGCGCCGACCAAAAGTTTAAACCTGCCTTTTTCCGTCTTCCATTCGTTACCTGCATTCCAAAGTTTGAGGTCCTCCTTGGTCAATTGAAAAGAATAACGTTCTTTCTTTCCTGCGGCAATGTTTTTACGCTCAAACCGCTTCAACTGCATAACAGGTGTCACCACCGAACTTACTTCATCCACAACATACAACTGAGCGACTTCATCGCCCGCCAATTTGCCCTGGTTTACCACGTCGAACGACAGTGTACATACAAAATCATTGCCATTATCCTTCAGCGAGACCTGTAAATTGGAGTAATCAAAACTGCTGTAGCTCAAGCCATACCCAAAAGCATACAATGGTTTGGCCGACATTTCCACATAATCGTGATGTTTAGGTTTTGTATGGTTGTAATGTACAGGAAGCTGGCCGACCGAACGAGGTACCGAAATCGGTAATCTTCCAGCCGGATTATAGTCACCGAACAATACATCGGCAATAGCCAGGCCTCCCTCCTGTCCCGGATACCAGGCATTCACGATCGCAGGCACATGTTCAGCTGCCCAATTTAAGTTCAATGGTCTCCCCATAATCGTAACAAGTACAACTGGTTTTCCCGTCGCCTGTATCGCTTTCAGCAACTTGATCTGATCGCCCATCATATCCAAAGAAACGCGATCAAATCCTTCTCCGCTCTCCATATCACTTACCGTATTGGGATCCACATTGGCTGCTCCAGTTGCTTGATACGACGTTTTAAAATCACGTGCACTCGAACCACCCAGGACTAAAACCACCGCATCGGCCTGCTTTGCAGCTGCGACGGCGGCAGCGATATCGGAATTGCTTGTATCACGGATTGCACAACCTTTCACATAATCGACCCTGGTACTGTTACCAACTGCCGCCCGTATTCCGGTCAAGAGGGTCTGAACTTTCCCCTCAGCTTGTGGAGCAGTATAATCGCCCAGCTGATTATAGGCGTTGTCGGCATTCGGTCCTATAACGGCTATTCGTTTCAACGATTTACTTAAGGGTAAGATATGCTGATCGTTTTTAAGCAAAACAATCGACTCGCGGGCCACCTGTCTTGCTACCGTTTTATTTTGTGCCGTAGCGACTTTTTGCGCTACCAACTTTTCATCCACATAGGGATGATCAAAAAGCCCCAAATTGAACTTCATTCGCAGTACACGGGCCACTGCTGTATCAAGAACAGCAGGTTCAACGAGCCCCTGTTGGACAGCCTTAAGCAGATTTGAACCATAACCAGTCCCGCTTAGATCAACATCCAATCCGGCATGTATACTTTGTGAAGCCGCTTCTTCTGCAGTCGCTGCTGTTGCATGCCCTCCATTGAGCCCTGATATACTTAATAGATCAGATACAACAAACCCCGTAAATCCCCAGTCTTTACGTAGAATGTCTTTTAGCAACCAGGGGTTGGCAGAACAAGGAATGCCATCAATACTATTATATGCTGTCATTACCGACCCAGCTCCCGATTTTACAGCACGCTCAAAAGGCGGCAGAAAATACTGTCTCAGGCTTCGTTCTCCAACCGATACGGACTCACCATTGTGACCGCCATCTGGAGCGGCATAGGCTACAAAATGCTTTAAAGTTCCTATTATTTTATCGCGCTCACCTAGCTTCTCACCCTGAAAACCACGGATCATTGCAGTTCCCATCTGACCGATCAGATAGGGATCCTCCCCATAGGTCTCTTCAGTGCGCGACCAACGTGGATCTCGTGCCAAATCTAATACAGGACCATAGCCGTTTTTACCACCCACAGCATAAGTCTCCATGGCGATTGTTGATGCCATATCCTGAATCAACTGTGGGTTCCATGTACTCGCCTGTCCGATCGCGGTAGGGAACACTGTTGCACCAATCGCCATATGTCCATGTGGCGCCTCCTCAGACAACAACAATGGAATCCCTAGTCGAGTACTATCCACCATATAACGTTGGATCGCATTTGTAGCGCGCGCAGCTTCCACAGGGCTCAGGCCATTCAGTAAGGTTTTCTGTGTCCAAGGATCTGCACGTAAGGTTGCCCATAACAATCCGATATGCTGTTCTTTTACTGCCTTTCGCAATTTATTGCTGATTGTAACCTGCTTTCCGTTTTTGCTATACATTTCCCAGCCCAGCAATTTGCTCAATTGCCCGACTTTCTCTTCCACAGTCATTCTTCCCAATAGATCACTTACCCGTTTTTCAATTGGTAATGTACTATTCTTATAGGGCAATTGCTGGGCTTGAAGTTGTGGGCAGAGCAATGTCGCCATTGCCGCCATAAGTAATATACGGACTTTCATAAGTGGATTATTATTTATCTAGTTTTCTTCATTAATCGGATCCGGTTTTATTATTTCACATTATCTATGCAACCGGTTTCCAAACCACTAAATTAACGATTTAGCCTAAATAATCAAGTTAAATTTTGATTCCTAATTCTTTTAATAATCATAGGGCGGCAGCATCGGTTTGAACAGCGTTCATCTAAACAACCTAACACAGGGTTTACTTTATGTATTGAAGTAGAGGAGAGCAAATGGCAAATATCCACGAAATTCATTCTAGCACGTTGGGCAACAACAAAACAGTTAGACAAAGAAAAAACTAATGTGAAAGATTCAATTGCAATTTCATCAAAACAGAATTGAACAAAAAAATAAAGACAGCAAGCCGTCTTTATTTTGAATGTTAAAGGAAATATACTACTTATCTTATTTTGTTGCAGCCGTTCGCTTACCTTGAAAATAGTATTCAATTGGAGCTGCGTATGCTAGAGGATTATTATTGCGCGAAATTAATATGAGCTGATCACCATCAAGCTGTACCTCATAACTTTGGTATGGGCTACTGTCGGCAAACTTGATACTTTTCTTCTCTTTATCATAGGCAAATGCGCGATGCTGTCCTTCAGCAAAAATCAAACTTTCAAATGTCAACTTATCATCCCCACATAGTTCTTTACCACGATTGACAGTGAACTTATTCGCTGATTCAGCAAATGTAAATGTATACACATTATCCTTTTCACAATCTTTCGGTTTGTGCTTCAATTGCTCGTTTGTCGTCCCTTTCGCAGACACGATGGGGCTCCATTCAAAACTTTCCAGCTGTTTTTGAACATCCATAGGTACAGTCATTTCATTTTCCTTACTACAGCTCGTCAGTAAAAAGAGGATTGCAAAACTCCCTGTAAATAATTTATTCATTACGGTTTCCATTAGTTATATCTTGAGAACGATCGTTCTAACAATATCGCTACAATAAAATCAAGCATTTTTAACTAAACAGATAAAAATAGACTAAGATCCGGAAAGCACTTCGCGCCACAAATTAGGATGATCTGTTTGAATAAGACGTACAAAAGGATATTTCTCCAAAAAAGATCGATAAGCTTTCTTTCCCTCCTGTTCTGCTTTGTCGTCATATTCCCCCAAACTATTCATCCAAAAATAAATGCCCTGTTGGCGCAATGCATTAAGTTTTCCGGTATCAGTAAATGATCCATCAAGATGGACAATTGAGGTTAATTTCATCTTTAGTATGACCTCTAGATCTTTCATGCTGCGTGCCCTCGGAAAAAGTGTGATCGCTGGATTGAGTTTGTAAATCTTGAGCATGTCTTTATAATCATAGAGAAAAAATAGTACCTGGTCTTCCATCCCCTCCTGTTCAACAAGCGCATAGGTTTTCTTAATAAACTCTTTGCGATCTTCTTTAAAATCGAGATCAACAAGGATTTTTCCCTTTGCAACGCGCAAAGCTTCCGATAGCGTTGGTATAACATGATCCGAGCCTTCACCATTAGCCTTTTTGCGTAAGTGAAGCTGTTGAAGCTCGGCATAGGTTTGTTTGGCGACCTCTCCTTGCCCGGTTGTCGTCCGATTGACTGTTTTATCGTGCATCAGTACAAGTACACCATCTTTGGTGGCCCGCACATCGACCTCTACCACGGAAGCTCCCTGCCGAATGGCCTCTTCGATAGCAGCAATTGAGTTTTCAGGTTGCTCCAGATGAGCTCCCCGGTGTGCGGCAATGTGTAAACTTTTTTGCTCTAACTTTTTTATTAAATCGATCGACTGAGCATATAAGTGGGTTGTAGAACTTACTATTATACCCAACAGAATAGTAGAAAATAAAATCTTTTTCATTGCTGTATAGTTATTTTTTTGCAATCTTTTTTTGTTATACCTTAGAAACCGGCGATCTCGCTGCAGTTACATCTCAATCGCGTCATGGAGTGAATCCCGCAACTATATTGACGGAAAGTAATCCGGTTTGAATGGATTACCTTCCGTCTATGTCGTTCTACTTTTTCGACAACTCGAATGAATCAAACAACTGCCCATTCAGCTTATAGCTCGAAAAATACAGTTTATTTTCGGTCAGCTTGATCACCTGATATAATTGCGTCTGTGACGTTGCAACTTCCATCCAGCGTTCAGAATCAGATTCATACATCTTAGGCCCCGCTACAGACAGGAGATAGACAGGTCGCTTTTTACCCAGCCCGCCACGAGCGTAGGTATGATCGTGGCCCTGAAGGACCAAATCGACACCATATTTCTCGAAAATAGGTTTGAAACGTTCTCTCAAGATGGTATTGTCACGATTTTTTGCCGTAGAGTATACGGGATGGTGCATGACAACAATATTCCATTTTTTTTGTGATGAAGACAACACTTTCTCCAACCACTTTTCCTGTATCGCTGCTGCAGTAGAGTCGAGCATAATCAATTGAGAATTTAGGGAAATCATACGTAGATCCTGATAATCGAGGTAGTAAACAGCATCTTGCATACCCTCAGGGCCATTCCTTGGCAAGTTGAACTGTACTTTCCAATGCGGGTCAAGTACAAGCTTCCCAAGCGAGTCGCGACGGTACTCGTGATTACCCGGTGTTGGAACAGCAGGGATCATCTGATGAATAAATCCTGCGGCCTCATGCCATTCTGCCCACTCCTCGTCTGCATTCGAACGATTGATCAGATCGCCCGCGTGAACAATAAAGCGTGCATTCGCTTCCTGCTGGAAAGCACGCCGAATGGCACGTGCCCAGCGTGAACGTAAGTCGTTCTGTGCATCACCCAAATAGATAAATGAAAACGCGCCTGAACGCTCCGCAGTCCTAAATTGGTTCCAGGCACTCCAATTGCTGCCATCTCCAACGCGATAGGCATAAACTGTACCGGGTTTCAGGTCACGGAAGGTTACCTGTCCATAAGCATCCTCTTGCTGTCCTCGCTCGAGCGGTAGCGCTGTTCCATTTATTGTAATCGCGTTTTTTTCAAGTTCTGGATTGCTCTGTTCTTCAGCAATCTGACCAATTATTTTGGTCCTATCCGCATTGATCCGCCAAGAAACAGACTGCGTACTGCTGGGCTCATCGGACCAGGTCAACGTAATCCGATCAGGTTGTTTGTCTTTATTATACGTCTGGCTTTTCCCTTCCAATAAAGTGCAGCACAGTACTACAGCAAGAAGAATATGTTTGATTTTCATTGTGATATTGATTTTATAAGCGATTTGATTACTCTATTTAATAACTTTTAATTGATGATTACGAACTACCAGGGTTTGTTTGTTCCTTGCAATAACCAAGGTTTTGACCAAGCGCTATTTTCATTATCCGCTTGTGAATAAGCGGTCTTTTCAATACGTTTCAAGGCCTCCTCGGCATTTTTTTGATTCACACTCATTTCGGTTTGCATATAAGGTACGCGAACAGGAAGCTGTGTCCGGATGGCTGCGGGACCGGCCTTTAAAGCGGGGTACCCTGTGCGACGATAATCAAACCAGGACTGTGCGGCAGTTGACCAACTGGCGATCCATTTTTGTTCAATGATCTGCACTTGCGTATTTTCAAACGCCACACCTTTCTGACGGATATAGTTGGAATAGTCTGCGCCCTTTCCCCAGCTTGCCAACGATTCCTGTATAGCACGCTCATAATAGGTCTTGGCTGACTCAGGCAGCCCCCATCCTTTCCAGGCTGCTTCAGCCAAAATAAAATTAACTTCGGCAGCAGAAAGCAAGCGTGCTTTTAACAAACTTCCCTTCGCCGAACGATAGCTATCATTCAGGTAAGAAACATGCGGATTGATCGAGGTTTGCCCCGGTGTTGGATTGAGGTTGTAGGCTGAAGGGTTTTTAGATACACTTGGCGGCAGTCCAACATACTCTTTATCGGTATCCACGGGAACACCTTTGACGACATCTGGCGATACAATCCGAACACCATTAACGATCTTATCTGTACCTACGGGCTCGTTGCTGCGGATCTCAATGGGTATGTCTACCTTTCTTGCCCAAACCGCCAAACGAGGGTCGCCAAGTTCCTGTAGCCGGTCGACCAGTGTTGCACACATTTTCATTCGTCTAAAATTACTTCCACTGGCATCATACACTGTATTTGACGGCCAGGAGTCATTTGCATTATTTCCAACAAAATCCATCAATACATCATCAGTAGTACTCGTAATAATTGGAAATTTATCGGGATTGGCAACAATACTTTCAATCCCCTGTTTGGCAAAGTCAGCAGACTTTGCTGAAATGCGCATATAATACCGTAATGCCAAAGAATTGGCAAAACGACGCCATTTGGAAGCCTTTCCGCCAAAGTAAACATCCGCATTCGCCAGCACCTCATAAGAACCATCGGGGCGGGATAGAAGTTCATTGGCTTGTTTCAACTCGTCGATAATTCCCTTATAGATTATTTCCTGACTATCGTATTTCGGAAAATTATATACAGCATCTCCCAGTTCCGCTTTTAAGGCATCGGTATAAGGAGCGTCTCCCCAGAGATCAGTCACCAATCCGAATAAGTAAGCGCGCATCACCAGCGAAACTCCCTTATGGAAATCTAGCCCCAATTTCTCCGCACGTTTACGCATAAGCTCATTGTCACGTAGAAAACCATAATAGGCATCCCAACTCAGAATCCCTCCTGTCCATTCGTAGTCATTATGTGAATTGAACCATGCATCAAATTGGGTGTGCTGCATAACTCCGCCAAGATCTGAGAAACTCAATTCGTTGTATTTTTTCGCTGTTCCTGTCAATATCGTCGGCAATAACAGATTGGGATTGGCGTCTTCCTCACTTACACCGTTCGGATTGATATTAAGTTCAGTCAGATCTTTACAAGCTGAAATATTCCATACCATCCCAAGGCCTACTACAGCCATGGTGAATCTCTTCAACTGATTTTTCATTTATGTCGTATATTAAAATGTCACATTTACTTTAAATCCAATAGGCATTGACCAAGGGGTAACGTTGTAGCGCTCAATCCCCTGTTTAAATCCAACACCAGTTTCTGGCTGAAAGGCCATTTCCGGATCTATACCTACTTTCGCTTTGGTCCATAAGATCAGGTTACGGGTATAGACTCCCACACTGCCATTCTCTATTCCGAGACGTTTCAGCCATTTTCCTGATAAATCGTAGCTAAAGGACAGTTCCCGAAGCTTGATAAAAGAAGCATCAAATGTCGCCGCATTCATAAAATCCCAAGGGTAATTGTCTGAATAAGCGATATATTTTGTTCCTTCACCACCAAGATTCTCTGTATAACCTGTGATATTACCTTTATCATCATATTGTGCGATAACACCTGGATTAAACACCCCAAAATTGCCAACAAGACCACCCACACTGATCGGATAACCACCATACTCTTCGCCTGGTCCTCCAACAATGGGATACCTATTGCCTTGCACGCGAACAAGATTGTTATCGACCAAATAATTGCGTAGCGTTTCGCCTGTCATCCCATTGGGGTTGATCATCTGATCAAGAAAACGCTGCGTGGTTAGGTTCGATTCGAAATAGCGATAGGTCTGCGACATAAATTTCCCTCCAAAACGCATATCTGCGGCAATATTCATTGTCCATTTTTTATAGCGAAGACTTGACTGTAGGCCCATCGTGAAATCGGGATTAAAATTTCCGATTTTGTTGCGACTATTATTGATCCGTACAGCCTGCCAAGAACCATTTTTATTGAGAATAGGAAAACCATAATACGGCGACGATTGATCCTCCACGGTCACTAACTTGGAATCGTACAGATCCCCGATCTCTTCCCCGACATAGGTACGTGCCCCACCCCGACCGTCGGTCCAAAAGGTATAGAACTCTACACCATCAGAAAGCTCATCGATACGGGTACGATTGCGATGCCAGTTGACACCAACGTCCCAGGACCAATTTTCCTTGGCAATAGGTCGCCCGGAAACAGCAAGTTCAATACCGCGGCTGCTTAACAGTCCGGCGTTGATATTTTTCGAATTGAAACCACTGGATCCGGGAAGTGTTGTTGAAATAATTTGGTTTTTGTTCTCCAGCTTATAATAGGTTCCTTCAAACTTCAGTCGATTATTCCACATGCCCAGATCCAAGCCAAATTCGTAAGATGTTGCAATTTCGGGCTTCAGATTAGGAACCAAGAGTGACCCCGAACGTGTTAGCCGCAATACATCACCCCAGCTACCTGGATTACTCAGTACATTGGAGAGATTATAGGGATAAGTATCATTTCCCACGCGCGCAATACCCGCTCTCAGTTTTGCCAAATTGATCGTTTTAGGCAGAGAAAACACCTGGTTAGCTAGCACACTTAGGGATGCCGAAGGATAGAAATAGGATCGATTGTTCACTGGTAAGGTGCTGGACCAGTCGTTGCGCCCAGTCACATCTAAATAAACCATATCCCTGTAACTTAGATTGATCAGTCCGTAAACACTGTTTATGGCTCTTTCAGAAATTGTACTGTAGAAATCCAAATTTAATGGACTGATATTGGCCAATGTGTAGAGTCCCGGCGTGATTAATCCAGCGCCATTCTTTGAGGTATTTTGCACGGATTTACCACGATTATACCGCAAATTTCCACCCAGTGATCCTGTGATCTGAAAGTCGCTCATCTTCTTTGTATATGCCGTCAGAAAGTCGATATTCTGTTCCATATTCATCAGATTAACAATCCCATAAGCACCTCTGGGTTCGTTCGTATAACTGTAAGGGATTTTTGTTTCCCTATTTTCCCAATAAATATCCGTTGCGTACCGTATCATGGCCGTCCAATCTTTTTTGATGGTCCAATCTAACCGTAAGTTTCCAAAGACGCGGTCTCTTGTAAAAGCATTATTCACTCCATAAGCAAGGAAATACGGGTTATTGTGGTTGCCAATAGACTGTGAACGCTGTTGGATCTGCTCCTGCCCTGGCAACCAATAATCCTGCAATTCCAGAATATTGATGTGAGGTGCAACTTCATAGGCCGCTTGCATCGGATTGGTTCCCCGATTTCCTGCAGGTCTATTGCTGGAGTTATTTCTGCTGGCATCTAGCGAAAGCCCCAATGTCAAACTATTGCGAAGGCGCATGGTCGAATTGATATTCAAGGTGTTTCTGAACAGATCCGAATTGGGGATAATACCCTTATTGGCCATATTGGAATACGAGAAACGATAGTCCAATTTTTCGCTTCTGTTGCTGAGGGAAATCCCATTGGTACTTGTGACCCCAGTCTGGACAAAGTTTTTAATGTTATTTGGGTACGCTTTTAGTTCCGTAGGAATGGGCTTACCGTTCTCGTCAAGCGGACTATTCCATTGGACAGCTTTATACCCCTTATCCAGTGCAGGGCCTACCATAACACTAGACTCCTCCTCAATAACTAAATTGCCGGGCAGGTCGCCTGGTCGCCATGGCAAGGTACCGCTTGCAAATTTGTTATGCAATTCAATAAATTTATACGGGATATCAAATACTGTGTTACTAGTCACAGCAATGGTCATCTTCTCCGCATTCTTACCACTTTTGGTTGTGATCAGCACTACACCATTACCTGCACGTGAGCCGTAAAGCGCAGCTGCACTTGGCCCCTTCAAGATGGAAATATTTTCAATATCTTCGGGATTGATATTGGCAATTGCATTACCATAATCCACTTTGTTGTCGTCACCGATCTGACCAACATTATTTAAACTATTCATCAAGGGCACTCCATCTACGACAAATAGCGGCTGGTTGTCTGTACTTAGCGATGATGCCCCCCGAATCACCATATTCACGCTGGAACCGGTGGGTCCTGTAGAACTAATCGAAACCCCGGGTACTCTACCTGCCATACCAACCAGAAAGTTATCATTATTGACCCGATTGATATCCTCGCCCTTAATTTTACCGACAGCATAACCAAGGGAACGATCCTGTCGTTTGATGCCCAATGCAGTCACGACCACTTCATCCAATTCGTTGTCATCTTCGTTTAAGACCACCTGACGTATACCTGCTGTGTTGGCATCGAGCTTGAGATCGTTCAACTCTTTTTTTTCATAGCCAACATGGCTTATCAGTACATCATATACGCCGGCAGCTAGTCGAATAGTCACTTCACCTTTGGCATTTGACAAGGCGCTCTGTCCAGTCAGTGGAATATGTACAGAAGCTCCCCCAATAGGTTGTTTTGTACGATCGACAAGCTGCAATTTCAAGTCATAAGATTCCTGTTTACCCGTATTTTTTACAAGGACAATACCACCTGATACTCTTTTTGACTTAATGTTGGTCCCGTTCAGGATATAGGCAAGGACTTCCTCGAAGCTCGCATTCTGGAATTTCTTTTCGGCAATTAAAATCCGATCTAATTGGAGCATACTCCGATCGTAGCCGATCGCTTGACCTGTTTGTTTTGACAACTGCAGTACCGCCTGCGCGGCGTTACCACTAGACAAATGAATATTGATATTATCCCAGTAAGCGTGATTGATCTTTTCCAATCCCTCAGCATGGCTATTGGTTACAGCACAAGAGACCATAGCGCAGATAGCAAGCTTTGTCGCAAGGCCGGTAAGCTTAATTATTTTATACATATATTTGTATGAATGTTTTAAACATGAATATTCAGGTGCTCACTGGTCGATTTAGCGGTTTGCCAGATGAGCACTTTTCTTGAGCAGATAAATTATGCTGTTCTACCCCCGACAGCTTATTTGTATAAGATTATTTCATTTTTCTCCCTCCTAAATTTGATTTGATGAATATTGCAAACGATATTCAGTACCTGGTCTAATGACTGTACATGTGGTATCATAAGCGAATAATTGAATGGATCTGTATTCAGATTTTCGGTAAGCAACACAACACCGAAGCGGTTATAGATTATTTCTTTCAGTTCCTTGAAGCTGATGTTATTCAATTGCATACCACCTTGTGTCCAAAGGCTGATGTAAGCTGGATCGCTATCGAAAGTTTTAAAATCATTTTTAACTACGCTATACCGGACGGCCTTACCTGCTGTAAGGATATGGTTTGCTCCATTTTTTGCATTTAGAACACTCACCCGCCCAGTTTTAACTTCGACCGTCACATGTTTAGTAGACATCGAATTGTTGACGTTGAATGATGTTCCTAGGACTGCAACAGAAACGCTGCCTGTTTCTATCTCAAATGGGTGTAAAGTATCCCGTCTGACCCGAAAGAATGCTTCCCCTCGATCTAAAAAGAATTTTCTATTTGATGCAAAATTCTTACGATCGTAGCGGATACGTGTATTTCCGTTTAAAAAAATAGATGTGCCATCAGGTAACTGAATTTCTTTCAATTCGCCCGCATTCGTAACCGTTTCCGTCAGTAATGCGACTGCTTCTGTCCGCTTCCGAGAAAGCGACATCGGGTTGTGCTGTAAAAATAGCAGACTGATGCCTCCTAGGACCAAAATAGCCGCTGCTGCTGAAAGCCAAGAGAATTTTCTGACCGGTATGTTGGCCACCTTCTTTGCCCTCGCAGGTGCTTCAGCTATTCCTACACGAATAAATAATTCTTGTTTGATTTTTTCCCGATGATTTGCATCGCTAAAGGGATTAATATCATCGTTTGAAATAGACTCGTACCAGTCGTCAACATGACCTTTTTCCTCCTCAGTCAATTTTCCTCCGAGATAATCTGTTATGATAAGTTTAAAGCGTTCTAAATTCACCTGCATTAATTTTTATACTAATACAGATCAAAACGGGCAAAGTACTTTAATTAAATATGTTCTTTATATTAAATAATCATAAAGGAGATAGCTTCCTGCGAGCAATAAAAATACAGAATCGTGGTCCGCAAACCTTCTTGTCAATTCGTACCGCATAATCTTTTTGGCCTCTGACAGGTAGTTCTTAACGGTCTGTTCAGCCAGATTGAGTTCCTTGGCAATTTGTGTTATTGAATAATTGTCAGAACGCATTAAGTAGACTGCTTTCATCAATCTAGGTAATTTGTCGATCGAATCATCCACAATAGCCTCCAGCGCCTTATACCTGGCAAAGGCCTGGCTATCCAAATTGGAAAAAGCGTCCATACGTTCCATTGATTTCTCCAAGACCTGTTTTCGTACACGCTCCGAGGCGTAGTAATTCAGTATTTTGTTTTTGAGGGCTTTGTGGAAATAGAATTTTATATCGGAGTATTCAGTACTCACGAGCGATCGTTTTTCCCAGATATGGATAAATACTTCCTGCACAAGATCCTTAGCCTGATCCTCTTCCCGAAGATGACGAAAAGCGACGGTGTATAGATCCTCCCAATACCGCTCAAAGAAATGGGCAAAGGCAATGGGGTCACCTTCTTTAAAACGCAACACATAGTGGTTATCTACATTGGCTTCGGTAGTTTTCACCTAACAAAGATAGGTTCGTCAGATTATCAAAATGTTAATTTTTCGGGAAGCTTTTATTTGAATACGCTCTATTATTTGAATGAACTGCGCTACTCGAATGAACTGCGCCATTCCAATGAACTGGGCCATTTGAATGCACTCCGCCTGGCATTTGTAAAAAAACGTCCCAAAAATTGTTAATAAACATGTTAACTTTCTAGTATAGAGCAGATCTTTTGTTAAAAACGTAGCGGATTTCCTATTTTTTCACGATTAAACATTTAGGCCAAAACAGCCCAGTCAAAATGTTAATAACGATGTTAATTAACTTGTAGTCAACAACATTAATGTTAACAACTACTTGTCAGCAAAACCTATAAAATTTCATGTAATGATATGTGAACTTAAGTTGAATCATGCATATTCGTGGGGTGAAAAACAAAAAATTCGGTAAAAGCTAAGGGTAAATTGAAAGTCGGCTGTCATAAAGATAAAAACTAATCTTTTATGAAACTATCGCCAATCTTACTCATTGGATTATCGCTTCAAGCAGGGTTTACATTCGCCCAGCAACCGGCATCGCCAAAACAAAAAAATCAGGTTGTGACCGAAACTGTCAAAGGAACCGTGCTTGATAAAAATACCAGATTACCACTTACAGGTGCCACAATTGTCATTTCATCCAGTGATGGAACAAAGTCTGTAAGTACAGACGCACAGGGCATATTTCGGCTGCAGCAAGTTCCAGTTGGGCGTCAACAGCTTCAAGTTCGCATGGCCGGATATAAACCAGAAGAATTTACGGAATTACTGATCACCAGTGGACGGGAGAATATGGTCAATGTGGAAATGGAGCCGCAAATAAATGCATTAACTGAAGCTGTCGTCTATGCCAATGCCGGAAAACAACCGCTCAACCAGATGGCAATGACGAGTGGGCGCTCTTTTTCGCCGGAAGAGACCAACCGCTATGCTGGCGCCTTTTTTGATCCCGCCCGTATGGCACAGAGTTTTCCAGGTGTTGCTGCCGGCGGCGATGACAATGAAATTATTGTTCGCGGAAATTCCCCCAAAAGCTTGCAATGGCGGCTTGAAGGTATCGAAATTGTAAATCCCAATCATTTTGGAGCCGAAGGCGCTGCAGGCGGCGGTATCAGTATGCTCAATACCATGGTATTGGGAAAATCTGATTTCTATACTGGTGGACTTGCCGCGGAATACAGCAATGCAACGGCAGGTGTTTTTGATCTTAGGTTCCGTAAGGGAAATACCGACAAACGCGAATACACATTCAACGTCGGAGTCCTGGGCGTAGGAGCAACGTTAGAAGGGCCTTTCAAAAAAGGAAGTGACGCTTCCTATTTGATTAGTTACCGCTATTCTTCATTGAGTCTACTGGAAAAAGTAGGTGTAAAAGTTTCAGACACTGGCGTCCCAAAATATCAGGACCTTTCTTTTAATTTTGTATTTCCCACAAAAAAAGCCGGAACCTTTTCCTTTTTCGGTATAGGCGGTTTGGGGAAACTTCAACAAACTGCCGAGCGTAATTACGAAAAATGGGACGAACGAACAGACGCCCAAGATCTAAACTTAAAGTTCAACGCGGGGAGTGCTGGACTAAAACATCAATACATTGCAAACGACAGATTATATTTCACCAATATTGTTTCCATGTCCCTTAGCCGTAATTCCAATAGCACTGATACATTAACACGGGACTATGTTTCCAGCCTCTATCACAAGGACAAATTTACGAATACGGCTCTTCGCTATGCGGGTACGCTAAACTATCGCGCCAACAGTAAAAACACGATTAGAGCGGGCTTAAATGCAAGTTTATTACACTATGACCTCTATGCGCTGTCCTACGACACCGAGCTAGCAGCATTGAAAGAGCGGATTAATGAGACTGGGAATACAAGTACTTATGATGCTTTTGCACAGTTAAAAACAGTTTTGAACGACAAACTAACGCTAAATACAGGAGTACATGCAAATTACTTCGCCTTGAGCAAGAGCTGGTCTATCGAGCCAAGGCTTGGCCTAAACTGGCGTGTAGCCGCAGATCAAACGATATCTTTTGGGACTGGTCTATATAACCGACTGGAGCCCTTGGTCTACTATTTTGCTAAAAGTAGCGATCAAACAAGCCTAGAGCCAAACAAGCCTCTTTCGCCAACGAAATCTGCTCAGGCTGTTATTGGCTATGAAAAGAACCTAAGCAGAACACTCCGGTTTAAGACAGAACTCTATTATCAGCATCTTTATGATGTCCCAGTATCTACAGATTCCGACATCAACTTCTCCTTACTCAATGTATCGGATATTGCAGCTATTGGTACATCAAACTACCGTCAGCTTATCAATAAAGGAACCGGCAAAAATTACGGCATTGAGCTGACGCTTGAGAAGTCGTTAAGTAAGGGGTATTACTTCATGGCAACGACCTCCTTCTTTGATTCTAAATTCAAAGCACGCAATGGCAAAGAATACAACACCACATTCAATACGCGTTATGTAGGAAATTTATTGATGGGGAAAGAATGGACCGTGGGAAAGAGTAAAAATAATCTGTTCGGTCTTAATGCCAAATTAATTTATGCCGGAGGAAGAAAGTACTCTCCTGTTCTGGAAGAAGAATCGCTTCGTTTAGACGAAGAAGTTATTGATCAAGATCGCATCAATACCCTGACTGCCGATCCCTACGTACGTGTTGATTTCTCATCGAGCTATCGGGTTAACCGCAAAAAAGTAAGCCATCTTTTTATTTTGGATATTCAGAATCTCCTTAATAGAGAAAACACTGTGGGTATGCACTACAATTTCAGCAAACGTATCATTGAACCTCAAAAATGGACTGGTATCATTCCGACCATTAACTACCGGATTGAATTCTAATGCCCAATAGTAGCAAGTACAACGGAAAGATTTATTTCCAATCGTTTGTCTCCAGACACTAGGCGCTGAAGACAAACGATTGGATTAATGAGACAAGCTCATACTTCCAACAATACGCTTATTTATTCACTGTTTTTAAGTTACTAAAACCGATAGCCAACTGAAATACCCAAGGAGCGATTACGTATAGCATTCCCGGATTTATAATCCCCCCATTTGGATTCTAAATTGGCAATTCCTTTCTGAAATTCTATGCCGACAAGATAATGTTCCCTAAAAAGATAGTTTACTTTTGCACGAGCGCCATAATCAAAAGGTCCCCCAAGTGTATAATCCCCATACTCACCTTCACTCGAATCATTTTTGAACTTGATATCTCCCTTGTTATCAATTGCAATATCGTCTAGGTAAACAGATTCCGAAGTTTTCCATTTCCCGCCCAATCCATAACCGATATAAGGGCCTATACCGACCTCCAACTTACCTGTACCGATCGTAGCATTAAAGACAACATCGATAGGCATTTCGATATAAGACGTATTCGCTTTAAAATCTTTACCCCAGCCTATAAAACTCCCATCTTTTCGTTTAAAGCCCCGTTTAGCAAATACAAATGCGGGTTCTAAAGAGAAATTCTCACTGAGGCGTAATGTGGGACCGAGTCCCAAATACAGGCCTCCGACCGCGGCCGTGCTGGCCTTATCGCCCGCTTTATTTTTAGCATCCACATTTGAAAAGGCGACTCCGGCTTTTACATTCCATTTTGTCTGTGCATAGCCTGCATATGCTCCAAGTGACAGACATAACAATAACGCGGTTTTTTTGATATTCATCATACGAAAAGAAATAGGTTTACATAATTTCCTTATTAAACGACAATCGCTTACAGACGCTACACTGACCTTTGAATTATTGATCCAAATACTCCCAGCAGGCATACCTTTCTAAACAGATATTAACCAAAAATCTTTCGGTTTTTAGGCAGGCTGTTACGAAAACGATTGCGAGAAAACGTCCTTATTGTTCTCTATCAATACTGTAAATTCACTTCACAGAAAATTCATTTTTCAGACCAATTAAATCTAAAAGCCTATGATCAAGATCAAGAACACATCCGTTTCGACGAATCGTTGGATGTATCCGGCAATACCATTATCCTGCTTGTTGGTCGTATCTAGCCTGACAACACAAGCGACTCCATTTGCACCTGTTAAGACAAACAGCAAGCTTTCACTGGCCATGCTGCAGACAACCATTCGGGGTAAGGTTGTAGACAAAGATGGCAAAGGCATCGCCAATGTCACCGTTCAGATTAAAGGAACGAATCTAGCAACATCGACCAATGCAAGTGGTTCATTCGAAATCAAAAGTCAACAGAACGACGCAACATTGGTTTTCACGAGCATCGGTTATAAGAGTATCGAAACGAAGGCACAAGCTGGCAGCCCGCTTACGATCACCTTGGAGAATGAGTCCAAGGGACTCGACGAGGTTGTTGTTGTCGGTTTTGGTACACAGAAAAAAGAAAATGTAACCGGTTCGGTCTCTTCCATCCAGATGTCCGAGGTTGTGGAAAGCAGACCTGTAACCTCCTTGTCAGCTGGTCTAGCTGGACAGGCGCCGGGATTATATGTTAATCAGGGCTCAGGCAGACCGGGCAGTGATGGGGGAACACTACGTGTTCGTGGACAGGGAACACTCAATAATGCCAATCCACTTGTCGTGATCGACGGTGTTATTGGCGACATGAACTTGATCAACCCACAAGATGTCGAAAGCATATCGGTTTTAAAAGATGCTGCTTCAGCGTCAATTTATGGTTCAAGAGCCGCAAATGGTGTTATCCTCATTACAACGAAAAAGGGTAAATCGGAGCAATTTAAAGTTATTTACAACAATTATTTCTCGAGTCAAAAACCATCTAATACCATTGGAATGGTTTCCAACTATGCCAACTATATGGAGCTGATCAATGAAGGCTATCGCAATGGCGATCCAAATGCTAAGCCCATATTTTCGCAGGAAAAAATTGACCTTTGGCGCCAGGACGCAGGACAGGATCCATTGAAATATCCCAATACGGACTGGGTTTCGGACCTTTTCCAGAACAAAATCAGCCAAAACCACAACCTTTCCTTTACCGGAGGTAGTGACAAAATCAAGTTCTTTGGTTCCTACGGCCTCCTCAATAACCCTGGAATCATCGAACAAGCAACCTATAAACGTCATACCGGACGTATCAATCTAGAAGCTGATGTAAAACCTTGGTTAACGTTGGGAGCCAATATCAATGGTGTCGTTTCCAAAACAGATATAGGCACCAATATCATCGATGATGTATTTACTTTTGCCGCAGCAAGTACTCCGGGAATGGTCCTGCGTGCTCCAGATGGAAGATTTGGTTCGCCAAACAATCCGGAAGATGACCCACAGTCTAACAACGTGCTACACCGCCTTTATGCACAGAAAGGTAACATCAACAAAAACCGTTTCGTGTCGCGCTTCTACGGAAAACTGAAACCCATCGAGGGACTTTCCATCGAGGGATCGTACACCTATACCTATGATGATGATTTCGTCTACTCTCAACCCGTGTTCAATGACCGGTGGAACTTTTTGACAAATACAATTGCCTCAGCGGGTACAGGCCGTTCGTCGGTAACTAACGAATCAATCAAATCCTACCGCTATTACATGGATGGAATTGCCAAATATAAAAACAAGCTCTTTGAGAAACTGAACTATGAAGTCATGGTAGGCGCCAGCCAGGAGTATTTTAAAGATGGCTGGTTTGCGGCATCCAAACTCGATCTCGTAGATCCATCCCTGACCGTTCTGAATGCGGCAACTATGGATGCCTCAGCTTCCGGCAATATTACCGATTGGGCGATGCGTTCGTTTTTTGGACGGATCAACCTATCCTGGGATGACAAATATTTGTTGGAAGCCAATCTACGGACGGACGGTTCATCGCGCTTTATGAGCGGAAAAAGTCGATGGGGTACTTTTCCTTCAGCTTCTTTTGGCTGGAAGGTTTCTTCAGAAGATTTCTATGACATCAAATGGATGCCTAGCTTGAAATTCCGTGCATCATATGGCGCCTTGGGTAACAATGGAACCTCCGATGAGTCTTTCCGCAAAAACGCCAACATCAACAATTATGAATATCAAGCGCTTTATAATCCAACAAACTATGTGTTAAACAACCAGCTCTATGTAGGTTTTGCGCAGACCGTATTGAGTAATGCGCTTCTGACTTGGGAAAACACTTATATCCTGAATGCTGGTTTAGATTTTGACCTTTTCGATTACAAACTAGGGGGCTCGATCGATGTCTTCAACAAAGTAACCGACAACATCTTAATCAACCTGCCCGCTCCCCTTGTCGTTGGAAATGCGACAATACCACGCACCAATGCGGCCAAAGTACGCAATAATGGTGTCGAGCTGAATTTGACTTACCGCGATAAAATTGGCGATAATTTTAAATTCAACATTGGCGGCAACTTTACCTTTATTGACAATAAAGTGGTCAAATTTAAAGGCAATGACAAGTCTATCAGTGGTTCCAATTTACTTCAGGAAGGTTATGCCATTAATACCCAATATATCCTGTTGACCGACCGCATATTACAGACAGATGCTGATATGCAGCTCGTGCAACAGATGATCGATAATGCGCCAATCGATCCGAATACCAATCAAAAAGTCAATCCATTCGCATCCTATGGTACACCTAAAAAAGGGGATCTCTTGTATAAAGACACCAATGGCGACGGCGTCATCAACGACAATGACCGGGTTCCGGTAGGTCATGGTACGGCGCCACGGATGACCTATGGTTTTAACATGGGATTCGATTATAAAGGATTTGATTTCTCGGTCTTCTTGCAAGGTAATGCAGGCAACAAAGTCGTGTGGACGGATGGTTATTACACACCCACTGTTCGCTGGGGCTATCAAATCAATCAGGAAATTGCTGATGGCCGATGGACTGAAGGTGCAACAGATGCAAAATTCCCGCGATTGTTGCCTTATACCGATACAAGAAACACCAAAAACAGTGATTTCTGGTTACAGAACAAGGCATTTATCCGCGTAAAAAATATCCAGCTGGGCTATACAATCCCGAACGATATCACTAAGCGGATACAGGTGCAAAACCTACGCGTATTTGCATCGCTGGAAAATTTTTGGACCATTACCAAATATAAAGGTTTCGATCCGGAGATCAGCGGTACCAACTATCCAACAATGAAACAGGCTGTTTTTGGCGTTAGCTTATCTTTCTAATAAGAAAGAAATGTAACTGGAGGTATCCCCTTCCTGTATTAAATAAATTATGGACAAAAGTTGAGGAGGTGGTTTAACACCTTTGAATATAACACATATCATGAATAATTAATTAAACCTCATGAAAAAAATTTCACTACTCATAGCCGGATGCATTGCTTTATCATCTTGTTATAAGCTTGATACCAACCCTTACAGTCAGGTAAGTGCTAGCACATTCTGGCAGAATGAAGACCAGGCCTTAGCTGGCGTACTGGGCTGTTATAATGATTTAAAGAAAGAAGCCACCTTTGGCTTGCAATTTTCCTACGATGGTCTTACCGATATTGGTCTGGGCTATGATCCCCCGGGTTTGGGCGAAGTGATCAGCGGTACTTTTACGGACCGTTCGTCAATTATTGTGGATAGATGGCAAGCGGGTTACGATCTTATCCAACGTTGTAATCATGCAATCGCGCATATCCAGCCCATGACCATAGACAAGGCCAAACAGGAGGGCTTTATTGCGGAAGCGAAGTTCTTACGTGCGCTGATGTACTTCCAGCTCACCAATCTATATGGCGCCTTGCCGATATACGATGAAACTGTCGATTTAAACAAAGATTTCGCTGATCTTAAAAATAGTCGCTCTTCGGTAGAAGATGTCAATAAGTTTATCCTCAATGACCTGAACTATGCAATTGAGAAATTGCCGGTAAGCTATGATGCAAAGTATTATGGAAGGGTCACCAAAGGAGCTGCGTATGCTTTGAGAGGAAAAGTAGCCCTTTACAATAAAGATTGGGCTGGAGCAATCCGGGATTTTGAAGAGATTGTTTACAACAAGACCAACACGTATGGCTATAGTTTAAACACAAGCTACTCGGCCTTATTCACCATGGATGGTGATCAATCGCCGGAGATGATTTTTGCCATTCAGAATATGGGTGGTACGGGCTTCCCTTATGGTATGCCCATGGCCTTCTATATGGGAACGCGTTCAACCTTTGGTAGCGACTGGAACAACTGTATGCCGAGCACACGTCTTGCTGATCGCTACGAAAACCGAGATGGTAGTCCATTCAACTGGAATGATTATTTCCCCAACTATACAACCGATAATGCGGTCAAAAAACAGGCGATGGAGTCTACGCAATCTGGCGGCACACTTACCAAAGTACCAGATACAGCAAAACTGCGTCAGATCTATGCCAATCGCGATCCTCGGATGAATCAAACCTTGATCGTACCATATTCGCATTACTTAGGATGGAATGCAAACAAAGAAAGAGATATGCAGCTGATATTGGCAACCGGTGTAAACGAAAACTTTGGTCAGATCCGCAACAATCGGGGTTGGTACACCTATCTATGGCGGAAATTTGTTCCTGAAGGAAACCTAAAAGGCGCCATTACCGATCGTGCACATACACCGATCAATTTCCCTATCATACGTTTGGGCGATGTACTTTTGATGCTTTCCGAAGCGTACAACGAGTCCAATCAATTGGATAAAGCGATTACTGAGCTTAACAAAGTACGTACACGCTCTAAAATGCCCGCACTAAATAGTGGCAGCTCATTTTTGGTTGTCGGTAACAAAGCAGATATGAGTAAACGTATCCAGCACGAACGGGCCGTAGAACTAGCAGGTGAAGGATGGCGTTATTTTGATCTTAAGCGCTGGAACCTCTTAGAAAGCGTCTCCAAAGACTACATCGAAAAAAGTATTACTGGAGACAATCTCGTCACCCGGGGTTACCAAAGCCGTCATAAGCTTTGGCCAATACCAGGGCAAGAGATTGAAATGAACCCGGCATTACTACCACAAAATCAAGATTGGTAATTATGAGAATTTACTTAATCCTACTATTTTTCCTTAGCAGTTTTTCTTTCCAAAGACTGCTAGGGAAAGATCTGAACCTGCTAACAGGAGCATTTAAACAAGAGAACCTGAAAGCCAGCCTAGGCAATGACAAATCTTGGGTTCCCTACCCGGCTTATTCCGACCGTTTAGCCTGGGATAAGCTGATGGCTCCCTTTAAAGAGCGTATTATAAAAAAGGGAAACGAGGCCCTGAACTACCAGTGGCAGGTCGTCAAAGCAACCGACTACCTTGAATATGAGCGTTCAGGCAACCGCAGCATAATGGAAAAGCCAATGAACGAAAATTGTACTGCGCTGACCAACCTACTGTTGGCGGAGCTTGCAGAAGGACAGGGGCGCTTTGTTGACCAAATCCTAAACGGCAGTTGGCAATTGACGGAAATGGCAACATGGTCTCTCTCGGCACACCTTGGGGCCTTTCAGTCCAGTAAGCGATCATTGCCGCAAGAGCGCACACAAGTAGTCGATCTGATGGCCGGTGATGTAGGCTCTCTCCTCTCCTGGGTTCATTATTTCTTCCGCGATACGTTCAATACAATAAACCCCGAAATCAGTACCCGTCTAAAACAACAGATCCAACAACGCATTATACAGCCCTATCTGGATCGTAACGACATGTGGTGGCAGGCATTTGAACTCAAGGAAGGACAGTTGGTCAATAACTGGAATCCATGGTGTAACTTTAATGTTCTTACGGCCTTGCTTTTGGTTGAGGACAATCCCGATATACAACTGGCGGGAATTTATAAGACAATGTCTTCTGTGGATCGCTTTATCAATTATGTCAAAACAGACGGTGCCTGCGAAGAGGGACCCTCCTATTGGGGCCATGCTGCGGGCAAACTGTACGATTATTTAAAAATACTTTCGCTTGCCACCAAGGGCAAGATCAATATTTTTGATAAACCTGTAATTCGCGATATGGGTGAGTACATCGCACAATCCTATATTGGCGGAGATAAATGGGTAGTTAATTTTGCCGATGCTTCGGCAAAAGGTGGCGGCGATCCACTATTGATCTACCGTTATGGACAGGATGTCAATAGTAGCGAGATGATGCAATTTGCCCGATATATGGAAAATACCGGCGACAAAACTGCAAATTTCAAACCTTCAAGGGATATTTTTCGCGCCTTCGAGGACCTGAGATGCTATCCACAATTAGAGCGTGTTACCGCTTCACTCCCTCAAAATAATGCCAAGTGGTATCCGGAAACACAATTTATATATCTAAAAAAGGGCCCGTTTTTCTTTGCCGCCAAAGGTGGTTTCAATAATGAAAGTCACAACCATAACGATGTCGGGAGTTTTATCTTATACGAGGATCAACAACCACTGTTCATTGACGCCGGTGTCGGCACCTATACCAAAAAGACCTTTAGCGATGACAGATACAGTATCTGGACAATGCAGAGTGCTTACCATAATGTTCCGATGATCAATGGAGCAGACCAATCTTTTGGAAAGGAATATAAAGCTGAAAATGTAGCATTTCTGCCTGCACAAAATAGATTCCAACTTGATATTGGAAAAGCATATCCGAAGTCGGCGAATGTTGAACACTGGAATAGAAGTTACACCCTCGTACAAAATGGGCTGGACATTCAGGATGAGTTTAAAATCACAGGTCCTAAGCAGGCCAATATCATCCATTTTCTGGTTGCTCAGGAACCAAAAATTGGCAAAGGGGAAATCCTCCTCAATAATGGGCACGCAACCCTACACTTTGATGCTGGACAGTTCACGGCGAGCTACGATGTCATTCCTCAAGATGACCCACGTTTGAGTCAGGTATGGGGTAAGGAACTCTATCGCATCAAACTCACCGCTAAAAGCATCAAATCCGCTGGAAAATATACCTTTACGATTCGCCAAGAGGCTATAAAATAAAAAGAATCAGATTATTATGTAACTTACTAAGAATATAAGCCGTTATGAAAAAAAGAAAACCTGGTCTAAAAGCACTTTTTGTGATCACATCCAGTCTGATTGCACTGAGTTTTACAGATCAAAAACCAAGCTTTATTGACACAAGTTTTAGAGCTGCAGAAAAACAATATCAATTTTTAGAACAAGCAGCAGAAAAGCAGCACAAATTTCCACGCACATTGAGTCCTGCAGGAAAACTGGTAGGGACAGACGAATGGGATTGGACCGGCGGTTTCTTTCCAGGGTCACTATGGTATATCTACAACCATACCCATAATAAAGAGACCGAAGCTGCGGCGATCAAATGGACAGAGGCGCTTGAAAAAGCCAAAGACCTTGATCAACATCATGATATTGGTTTTGTGATGTATTGTTCCTATGGCAATGCCATTAAATACCTTAAAGATCCCAAAAAGGTTGCCGCTTACAAGGATATCCTCATCCACTCGGCCAATACTGCGCTTAAACGATATAATCCGCAGGTGGGCGTCATCAAATCATGGAACGAGAAGAAGTCCTGGGACGGCAAGACCCTATGGAAATATCCAGTCATTATCGACAACATGATGAACCTGGAAATGCTGTGTTATGTGTCCGACTTGACTGGAGATACCAAATATAAGGATGTGGCCATCAGTCATGCCACCCAAACCATGAAAAACCATTTTCGTAAAGACCACAGTACTTACCATGTTGTCGATTACGATGGTAATGGCCATGCTATCCACCAACAAACAAACCAAGGCTATGCCGACAATTCAACCTGGGCACGCGGTCAAGCATGGGCTATTTATGGATTTACCATGATGTACCGGGAGACCAAAAAACCAGAATTTCTTAAAACGGCAAAAGCGGCGGCAAAGTTTTACATGACCCATCCGAATCTTCCAAAAGATAAAATTCCGTATTGGGATTTTAATGCCGGAAAGCCGGGTTATAAATCGGATGCTGATTTTTCTTCCTTGAAATTAAATTTTGTGCCGCGCGATGCCTCAGCTGCAGCCATTGTTGCGTCTGCACTGATTGAACTCTCAACATTGACCACTGGCACCGAAAGCAAATCCTATTTGACATTTGCTCAGGAAAGCCTGCAAACACTATCAGGAGCCACCTATTTTGCTAAATATGCAAGCAATGGCGGTTTCTTATTGCAGCATAGTGTGGGTAGCTTACCCCATCATTCGGAAATCGATGTTCCGCTGACCTATGCAGATTATTATTATCTGGAAGGTTTGACACGGTTGGAGCAGCTCAAAAAATAAAAATACAAAGGGGAGATATTAAATATCTCCCCTTTGTATTTTTATAAGCTTTCCAATTGAATCTGGATTATTTCTTCCCGATCGCGATTTGGTTACTTACAGTACTCCCTGCGTATTCGCCCTGTGGAAGCGAAACCTCCAGCGATTGATTTACACGAAGCTGTTTATTGACGAGCTGAACCTTCACTGTTTTGGCTCTTTGGAGTGGATCTGCAACATCAAGCTGCATGCTAGTTGTTTCGCGCATACTCAATTGTATGATAGCAGGTTGATCGAGCTTTATAGACCAATTGCCAACTTGGTACGTTCCTGCTTGATAACAAACAATTTGTAGAATCCGGCTCCCTTTATGCTCCACCGCTTGTATATCCGATGTATTCTGCCAAATTTTTAGCTGCTGCATTGCTTTTGTATCAACAGTTTTGGCACCAGGCACAACAATATAAGCATAGCTCGCATTGTTTGGAGCAACAGCATGATCAAACCAAAGCTTGAAGACCTTTCCATGTACAACATCTTTGGAACGGGAACGGTTGATCCGGTACCAGGAACCAACCTGATCTTTGGTTGTCAATCCAACATTCATAGCTGCTGGAAAATAATACAGAACATTGTTATGGGTTATAAAATCGCCTACTTTGACAGATCTCTGTACTGAATCGAGTGCAGACATTTCCTTTCCATTCCAGACAACGGGTCCATTCAGCCAGGTTTGGTTTAAGGTTGTTACCACAGCTTCTGGCGCAGCACAGTGAATCCCAGCCCCCAAACAAACGATTTCCCGATCGAAAAAGAACCAGGCTTTTTGAGCCTTGACCCCGTCGTACTGGACCGACATAGCTGAAGCTCCTGTCTTATCGTTGCTTACGCCGCCTGCAAAGTTATTTGCAGCAAGTGCTCCCCATTGTTCTTTCAATTCCAGGTCGCCCGGATAATCTCGTGTTGTCGTTCCAGGAATTTTATCCCATTCCCATACGGGCATAATATTATAATATTCGGGTCCAAATACCTGAATATTGGTCACACCATCTGACATATTGCGCCCAAGAACGTTTTCTCCATTTCCAGACTCCGATTTATTGGTACGGCTACTGGCCAATCGAACATTAAAGTGGAATTGCTTACGCAGATGAGTCGTGTAGTCTCCTTTCCAGTAATGGCGGTGGACCTCGATATGCTCAGCGTCATAAGGCTGGACGCTATCTAGTTTTGCTAGCGCTTTGTTCCAAATGGTATTTTTGGCGGGATCAATCAACTTCATTTGTTGTAATATGGCGGTCTCCTGTGTTTTTTCCAAGATATTGGGGCGTGAGATCCCGCGACCATGTACATTAAAATCGATATAGCGCGAACGAATAATTGGCAGGTAGGTTTCAGTAAGAAATTGTTCAAAAAGGCCGAGCCTCTTCATGTCTACAGCATAAGGTGTCTCCCGCACATAGGCCATAACTTTTGAGATCCCCTTCAGAAATTCCTCCCCATAGCCTGCAATGTATAATTGAGGGCCATGTTGTAAGTAAGAGAAATCATATTGCAGTCCTTCCTTGCCATTCACGAGCTGTATCGGAAAAAGCAGCTGCTCCATCGCAGCAGCTAAAAGATTTTCATCTTCCAAGATCAATGCACGATAAAAATAGTGCATGGCAATATCACTTTTATTCGCCCCTGTTTTTGTGTAAGGATCGCCACGCTTCATCAGCTCAACAAGTGGAGTCTCTAGTGTAGTAGGAATTTTTTCCTTTCCAAATTTCATCAGGATAAGACAGACACCGATGGCTTTTGGCGAAGCGATCTCGTTATGCCACCAATTTGAAGACTCAAAACGATTATTTGCCCAATATTGTGCGGCAAGCAGGATTTTATCGTAAAGTGATTTTTGCTGATAAGATGCACTTTGTGGAGACACATAGGCAACAATAAGTGTCCTTAACCGATCCAAGTGTTCTCCCGGAGGCCAAAGCGATATTGACTTACTGCTGTAATCGATATCTGCCCAAGTACCGTCAGCACGCAGTTGATTACATAGGCTTAACGTTTTATCTGCATTTGGCAATGGGCCACTTAACTCATCATCGTATACATGCTTTTTAATACGCACAAACGTATCGCTGTTCTGCGCCTTTGCCATAACCAAGGCAAAGGACAATAAAAATAGGATTAGTCCTTTCATCTGTTTTTAGTATTCATTACTTAAGGATATTGTCGTTCTGCGGCTCGTCCGACGACTTCCATCCGGTGTTTCATCAGTTGATTTTGATCATTGTCCAATACAGAGCTTAGCCATTTTGGATTCTCCAGTCCCTTTTCCCATTCCTTCAGTTTATTCAGCATCTCCTTTACACGCTCAGGATACTTCGTGGCTAGATTATGCTGTTCCCGAAGGTCATCCCTAAGATTGAACAATAATATCGGATCATCTTTAACCACAATCAGTTTCCATTCTTTGTGTCGCACAGCACGTGCAATCCCTCGACGCCAGAATAAATAGTCGTGTCCATTTTTCACATCCTTATAGGAAGATAGCAAACTGATGCCATCGATTTGCTGCCCCTGGATGTTCTTCCCTTTTATTGCCTCGATGCTGGTGGGTAAGATATCCATTCCCGATACCATGGCATCTGATGTTATCCCTTTCGGTAGCTTGGCTGGCCATTGCATGATAAGGGGAACCCGGATTCCACCTTCCCATTTCGATCCCTTTAAACCACGCAATTGTCCATTGTCTGCGCCATTATTTGTTGCCGCTCCATTATCATTCATAAAAATGATTAAGGTGTTTTCATAAAGTCCTTCTTGCTTTAAATGTTCAACCAGACGTCCAATATTTTCATCCATATTATCCAGCATAGCCAAGTAAGCACGACGCAATGGATCAGCTACATTTTTATACTTATCAATAGTCTTCAGGGGCGCTTCGACAGGTGTATGCACTGCATTGAAAGCTAAATACATAAAAAAGGGCTGGCTTCGATACTGTTGAATATACGCAATTGCTTTATTGGTCAATGTTTCAGTCAAATAATGAATAGAGTCTTCGGGGACTATACGTCGATCGTCATAAAGCAGCTGCGTTGGCTTCACAGCACTATGGATTGGGAAGTAAGGCCGGTCACCACCGATAAAACCATAGAAATGGTCAAACCCACGTTTCAATGGATTAAATTGTGGACCATCCCCCTGATGCCATTTGCCAATCGCTACAGTTTTATAGCCGTTATACTTCATGAAGTCAGCAATGGTGGCTACCTGCGTATCCATTCCGATATCTTCCGGTGCGACGCCCGCAGTGGGACGTTTCGAAATATTATGTTCAAAACCAAAGCGCTGCTGGTAGCGGCCAGAAAGTAAGCCCGCCCGAGAAGGAGCGCATACTGAAGCTGAGGCATAGGCCGACTGAAAACGCACGCCATTTTTCGCAAGTGCATCAATATTTGGAGTGTAGACCTCCCTACCGCCATAACAACCAAAATCATCATAACCTCCATCGTCGCTCAGGATGACAATAACGTTAGGATGTTGCTGTCCGAATACAGAAATCCCAAACCTAAAGAGTATATTCACAAGAGTTAATATACTATAGCAAGTAAATCGGTAGATCATAACATTAGAATTATCCTTAAATGTATCGTTAAATGTATAGGATTTTTTGTTAAAAAACCGCAAACGATTTCGTTAGGCAATTTTTAGACGATTAAAAACAAAGGTCAGAGATGAAAACAGATGAAAAAAAATTGGTCGGTACACTTGCTCATTTTTTGGTCAGTGATTCGGATAGTACTGCGCTGAGCTCATTTTTGTGTTCATTGACCTATCATCCCAGTACCATCAGAACCGAACTCGTTCAATTGTTGAACAAATGGCAAAACAAAGCAGCTGGAACAATATTTCCCGGGGAGGACCTCTGGACGGATTTTAAGCAACTTGTGGGAAGCAATCCCGATCTTGGCGTGGCTGTGGTTGATGGCTGTAGCATCAACGATATTGCAAGTTTTTACGAAGAAATCAATGCCGTCTACATGTCCAGCGAAAGCTGGAAGATAGGAAGCCTAGACGGCTTTGACGACCTGCTTTACGGTGGATTTGGGACCTTCAAAGACACTGCTTCACATTGCATTGTTTGGAAGGATATTGCACACAGCAGGACGTCATTGGGCGTTGAAACAACTTTGGCCTATTATCAAGGTAAACTTGGAGCAGAATCACCATTCAATCAAACGCATTTTCAAAAGAAACTAGATGAGCTAAAAGCTGGTCGTGGAGAAACCTATTTTGACATTGTTGCCGATATCATCCGATCGCACCGAAAAGTTACCTGGATTTACAACGGGTATCCTCAGCACAAATCGGTATATTTATAATAACTAAACTTAACATATGAAGCATCTTATCCGCCTAGTTTTCCTGCTCCTATTCTTCCAACAAGTTGCACAGGCCAGTGAACGGCTTAGGGTTGCTGTTGCAGGGCTTAACCATGACCACGTATTCTTGCTTTTAAATTTATATAAGGATAAAAAAGTCGATATTATCGGTATTGCCGAACCGAATCAAACCTTATCAAACAAAATACGAACGCAGTATAATTTACCTGACGCAATCTTCTACCATGACTTACCCAGTTTATTGAAACATGTCAAGCCAGACGCGGTGCTGGCCTACAATCCAACCGATGAGCATATCCGCGTCGCAGAGACCTGTCTCCCGCTTAAGATCCCTGTAATGGTAGAGAAGCCTCTTGCTACGACTCTTTCTGACGCAAAACGTATTGCATTTTTGTCCAAACAGTTCGAAACACCCTTTTTGGTAAATTACGAAACGACCTGGTATAAAAGCAATCAACAACTGAAGCAGCTGGTCGACAAGGGTGAAATTGGAAAAATCACACGTATACTTGTAAAAGACGGGCACGAAGGACCTAAAGAAATCGGCTGTAGCAATTACTTCCTCGACTGGCTTACTGATCCGAAAAAAAATGGTGGCGGTGCAGTGATGGATTTTGGTTGTTATGGTGCCAATCTAATGACCTGGCTCAAAAAGGGAGAAAGGCCAATTTCAGTGACAGCCTTTACACAACAGCTCAAGCCTGAGGTTTATCCAAAAGTCGATGACAACGCTACCATTATACTAAGCTACCGTGACGGCAGCACGGGTATTATTCAAGCTTCCTGGGCTTGGCCATACAGTGTTAAAGATCTGCAGGTGTTTGGCACAAAAGCTCAGCTCTACGCCAAAAATGACAAAGAACTTCTAAAATACAAACAGCAGAATGATCCACCTACACATGTATCAACTGCGATCCCGTATTTTGAGAACCATATTGCCTATCTCGAACAGGTTCTGAAAGATGCCGTGCCACCAGAAAATGATCTCGGATCGATCAATAATAATGTCACTGTGGTCGAAATCCTGGAAGCGGCAAAACGCTCGGCTAAAGAAGGAAAGTCCATTATTTTAAAATAAAAAAGGTCCGTAGCTTGCAATGCTACGGACCTTTTTCATGCCTTCCCATAAGCCATAGACAAAGCCGATCCGCTCAGTTAATGGATTAGCAATTGGCCTACTTAGTCGGCTAGGGGTCTAATGGTTCATCAGGATCGATCGTATAGGCCTCTTCTTTTGCCTTGAACTCGATGATCACATCTGAAATTCGTTTACCCAATGTATAAGGAATATACCCCAATTCACGTATACAACGATCGCCCATTTTTTCCACCGCATCAATGTGCACTTTACTACTGTTAACGATGGCGTATTTATCTTTCGGAAAACCATAATTCAACAGGATACGTGCTGTATTACGCAAATTTGTGGTCGTATGTCTCGCATGTGGATCAATCAATATTGCAGCTTCAGGTACTCCCATAATCTCGATCAGATACTTTTTCATTTCTATTGCCTCAATAAAGCGAGTCTTATAGGGATGTACTTTACCGCCAGACAACACAATAAAAGGGGCCAATTTTTCAAAGTAGCTTCGGGCTGCCATTCGCGCACGTAGCATTCCACCAGGACTAATAGGCTGTCCATACACCTCGGGGCCTGCACCTAAGGTCAGCAACAGACTATAGGGATAGCTTGCGAAGTCGGTATTTTTGACCGCTTCGTAAGCTTTCTTGTTTTCGAGTTCAATCAGCGGTTCTAGTTGTGCCGCGTCCCATCGCTCATTAATTTCCAACAAGCGTACCGCAGTCATCATGGTCAAAAAAAATGCTGTTTTATGTGTTGGAATATCTTTGCGGACGTCTTGGCGAACATCGTCCAAAAGATGAAGGTAGGCCGCACGTTTTACATCGAAAGAGATTGAATCTATCTTGGGGTAATTGGGACTTTTACCTCCCCCATAGACGTCCACCACATAATTCATTGCCTTTAAATCCTGTTTCAAGGCTTTCGTAAAATAGGCCTTTGCCGTTTCATGATGCAACACACCATAGGTCATTGATGGAATAAGATTAGCCTGAACAAGCTGGTCCAATTTCTTGTTACGACCAATTTGCTCCGCCAACTGCTCTGCCAACAGGTCAATTTCGTTTTCCTGCCATTTGAAGGCATTCAAATAGCACGTGAGATCGGTACAACTGACGCTGTTGTTAAAACGTTCGAACCGTTTTTCCAATACCTGTGCTATCGGCTTGGAGCCCACGAGCTCCTGTATAAGGACAGGATCTTTTAAGAGCAAATAGGATGCATAATAATTCTTCTTGATCAGCCAATCCTGTGGTCCAACAGGTGTAGTATTTACTTGACCTTTGGAAATATGCAGGCAGCATATTCCAAAGACAAGTAATAAGATCTTTCTGATATTTTTTATCATATCTATTCCATTGCAGATTAATAACCAGGGTTTTGATACATACGTGTCGGATCCAGCTTATATTCATCAAAAGGAATTGGATAATATCGATCTTTTGTCGAGATATTGGAGATTTTAGCATTTCCATAATCAGCCTGGCTCTTCGTTTTGAAATAAGTCACCAGTTCTTGTGCATTATAATTACGGATCAAATCAAACCAACGTTGGTTTTCAAATGCCAGTTCTACACGGCGTTCATGCAATATGGCCTCCTTTAAGGTTGGATATTTACTGCGATAGGTAGTATTTAGCATTGAAGTAGCATACGAAGGCAATCCAGCACGTTCACGTACCTGATCCAAAAGCACGATAGCTTCCGCATCTTTACCCAAGTGATATTTTGCTTCTGCCAACAACAGCATCACATCTGCGTAACGGATCAAGATCCAGTCATTTCCACCCCAACCATTGGTACCGGCAGCGTCACTGTTATCTCTAAATTTGGTTACAAACCAATCGTTAACTTGCGTATTGGCGGCAAACTTTACCGAGAAGCCTTTTCGGATATCGTCTTGCTCGTAATCTTTAATCAAATCTAGTTTCGCAACTTCGCCAGCACCTGTAGAGTTATAGCGTGAGTTGATGGTCTCCCCTCTCGCCTGGTAATTACGGGCAATACTCGAGCTATAGTTTTGGTCACCTTGTTTGTACTGAATCTGAAAAACAAGTTCTTTACAGCTATTTTTCTTGGTCACATCGAAAACATCCGCATAGGGGATTTCGTTCAGTTTACCAAAAGTTCGCATTTGGTAGGCCGCATTAAGGTACTGTTCTGCCTTCGCAAAATTTTCTGCACTCCCCGACGTCTGCGTTGCTCCCAACGTTAAGTATACTTGTCCCAAAATTGCATTAATAGCCGATTTAGATGCTCTGCCAATGACGTAATCTTTCTGCGTATTGGGAAGATTGCTGGACAATGCCTCTGTCAAATCCTTAATGATCTGTTCGTACACAACCGACTCTTTTTGCCGAAAAGCTAATTCATTTGCTTGCTCTTTACTGGTCACCTGTACCGTAGATAATGGAATATCTCCGAATTTACGCACCATATGGAAATATAATAATGCACGAACGAATTTCGCTTCCGCAATATAACGTCCTTTTAATTCTGCACTTGTAAAGGTTACATCGTCGACATGTGACAGAACCACATTACAGCGGCTGATTGCCGCATACATAGCCGACCAATGCGTCTTTAGATAGGTATTACTTGGCAGCAACGAAAAGTCATTGAATTGGAATGGCTCCCCGGCGTTGGATTGGTTATCATTACGTCCACTATTATCCGAACGTTCCTCATTATACAATGTACTGGATTCTCCGATCGTACTTCCCGAACGAAGGGACTGGTAAAGACCGTTAACCGCCAAGAGCACATCATTTTCCGACTTGAAGTAATCATCGATCGTAACGGCGTTGGGATTTTTCTGATTTAAAAAATCTTTGGTACATGAAGACAATGCCAACAAAACAAAGGGTAATATATATCTTTTTTTCATCCTGTTATTTTTTTATTTTTCATCAGCCCACGGAACTGCAAAGAGCAGTCTGTAGGACTATTTTTACAATACTGGAGCTATTAACACGGGACTTTCCTTGATATTCCTACGCACAACAGCTCCTCGATCCTGCTATTAGAACGTTACTTTCACACCAAGGTTATATGATCTCACCAATGGATAAAGCCCATAATCCACACCTGGAGTCAGGTTGCCGCGTTGATTATAATCCGGTTCCGGATTGTAGCCTTTGTATTTAGAAATCGTAAATGGATTGTCCACGGTCGCGTAGACCCTTACCCCAGAAAGTGTTAGTTTTTCCGCTAGACTTTTGGGAAGATTATAACCCAAGGCAATATTTGTCATACGCAAGAATGAACCGTCCTGCAGATAAAAATCGGAAAGACGTGTACTGTTACTTTGCGTACCGCCACGTGATGCACGGTAGACTTTACCATTTCCCGGATTTTGAGCCGAACGGTAGCGTTGTGCGACATCCGCATATTGGTTACCGGAACCTTCCATATTGTAGAGGTAATAATCATAGCCATCCAGCACTTTATTCCCTTGGGAGCCATTAAATGATGCCCGTAGATCAAATGCCTTATAGCGTGCGTTGACGGCAAAGCCATAGGTGAAATTAGGATGCGGATTGCCGATCACACGTTTATCGGCATCATTGACGATACCATTGCCATCTACATCTTCAAAATAAAGGTCTCCAGGTTGTAGCGGGGTTGTTGAAGCCGCTGAAGGTGCGACAGTTTTATAGTTTTCCTCTGTTGCAACACCCAGAACTTTAAAACCATAGAACATACCAATTGGACTTCCTTCTTGTGTAATATGCGTTAAGTAGGAGCGTTCAGCACCATTCGTCAGGATGGTAGAAGCCCCACCAAGATCGAGCACTTTATTTCTGTTGACATTGATATTCCCACTGAATCCTAATTCAAATTCATTTTTGCGAATCAGTGTTGCATCAATCTGTAGATCAAAACCTTTATTCTGCACCTTCGAATTTGGCAGATTGGTCAAGATCGTTGTTGATCCAGATACAGCGGAGAGTGGCTGGTTGAATAATAAATTGAAGGAACGGCTCAGGTAAAAGTTGGTCATAATGTTGAGGCGGCCTTTCAACAAACCGAGATCAAGACCAGCGTTATATTGCGAAGTTGTTTCCCAGCTCAATTTTGGATCGAGTAGATTGCCTGCTGTATAAGAGGTCTCTACTTTATCCCCAAGGATCACACCCGCTGGTGAGTTGATCACGGATATCGCATTGTAATCACCAATATTATTATTTCCACTACGTCCCCAGCTCGCTCTTAGTTTGACTGTCGATTGTTGCCCTAACCAATCCGTATAAAACTCTTCCTTGGAGAGGGTCCAGCCGGCTGAAACCGATGGGAAAGTTCCCCATTTACTGTTCGGTCCAAAGCGTGACGAACCGTCAGTACGAATGGATGCCGAAAGGAAATATTTCGAATCGAAGCTGTAATTTACGCGGCTGAAATAAGACTGGAGCGTTGTCGTACGTTTGAACGTATCGTCTTTTAGCAATTGGAAATTAGAAGGATCGGCTCCTTTATCTGTAATTTCTCCAATTGCATTATTATTAAAACCGTTGGCTCTCACACCTTGATAATCATAATCTGTTCGTTGAGCCGAATAGCCCAATAACGCAGATACCTGATGTTTACCACCAAAGGTCTTGTTATAGTTTAGCGTTGTTTCCAGCAATTTGTCCAATTCATTTTTTGTCTTGGCATCTGCATAGGCAGCAGAAATTGCCTGCGGTGAAAACGGTTTGTTGTTTCCATCGGATATACTTGTCGGACGGAAATAATCATACTTTTCGTCATAAGTAGACAGTCCACCGTTTACTTTTAGATTTAGGCCATCCATAATGGAAAAATCTGCAAAGGCGTTGTATACTCCTCTTTTTCCGCGACGGTTGTTTTTAATCTCAGTAACATAAGCCAGTGGATTTTCAGGGTTCTGGATACCGTAATTATTCGCCGAAAGATCGGCCATCAGGTATTTGGCATAGGTTCCATCTTCATTATAAACCGGCAGTGTCGGCAGATAGATTAAAGCCGCCATAGACGGACTTCTGTCGTAACGGCCTGTCGTCACCTCGTTATTGTCGTTATATGTAAACGAAACATTTGCGCCAACGGTCAACCTCTTGCTTACTTTGCTATCGATATTGGCACGAAAATTAAAGACTTTTTGATCCGTCCCCAGCATGATCCCTTGTTGATTCTGATAAGATCCACTTAAGAAATAGCGATTTTTTTCGTTACCGCCATACGTAGAGAGATTATGACGTTGGAAAGGAGCATTACGGTATAAGGCATCCTGCCAATCCGTATCATATTTCGCTTTTTTTGCTGTACCGGACGCAAAGTCATAGTAGTCTTCAGGAATACTTACTGAACCGGCATTTCCGACATTGGCGATACGCGTTGTATTATCATCAAAGCGTCTACTATCGCTCCAAGCGATCCCTTTCGTAGCCAGAAGGTCTTTATAGGAATTGTTACGGCCATCAATCAAGAGATCAATAAACTGTTCCGAATTTAAAACATCGATTTTCTTGGAAAGCTGACCAAAGCCCCCCAATACTTCGTAGTCCACATTACTTTTACCTTCCTTGCCACGCTTGGTTGTAATCAATACAACACCACCAGCGCCACGGGACCCATAGATCGCAGCAGAAGCGGCATCCTTTAAAACATCGATAGACTCAATATCATTGGGGTTGATATTGAGATTGTTCCCTGCTGGATAACCATCAATAACGTACAATGGATCCGAACCAGCATTGATCGATCCCATTCCGCGAACACGCATTTTGGTCCCATCGTATGGAGCACCACTTGTTTGCATCACCTGTACGCCGGCTACTTTACCAACCAATGCCTGGGATAATTTTGGTGCGCTCAAATTGAGTTCCTCGGCCTTAACACTGGCAATAGCTCCAGTGACATCCGACTTTCTGATCCGCTGATATCCGATAGAGATGGTCACCTCTTCCAGTGTGTTCTCATCAGTCTGTAGGGAAAATATCTGCCCATTGGATTGGGTAACAGCTTGCACAAGTCTGCTATACCCAATAAAGGAAACACTCAGGTTATCGCCCATTTCGGCTTCGATCTGAAAATTTCCTTTTTCGTCAGACTGAACAGATTTTTTACTTTTCAAATTTTGAACGGTTGCTCCGGCGACAGCATTTCCTTGAGCGTCGAGGACACGGCCTTTGACGATCCCCTGTACATGCGTAAATTGTGACGTGGTTAGTGTGAGCGATTTGGCTTGAACAGCGGGTGAGCTCGCTGCAATGGCACATAACAACCAAAAGACATTGTTGGCTTTAAATTTCATAAGTAGCGCATTTGATTTATGGGTACAAGATTACAAATGCTATATGAAGGCAGAGTCAATAAAACATTAACAGTTTTTAACTAAACCGAGTTAGCAAGCCACGAAAGCTTAACAAAAAGGTAATACTAAAAAGGCGACTGTGTACTCAGCCGCCCTGCAAAATAGCTATAAATATATTGAAAAAGTGCTGTGGTAACTTTGTATCGACTAACGCGTTTTTTTGAACGTATAAATCTCCGTAAATTTCCCCCGCCGTCCAGAAGGCTGGACAAGATAATACGTCACATGTATGGTCTTAGTTGCTGGATCATAATAGTTATTTGCCGTATTGTCGATCTCGCCATACCGTCCACTACTATTGGTACCCTGTCCATAATAGTTTGTCACCCCTGTGACCTTATTCGTTGCATTGTCAAACGTGAATATCGGGCTCCAATTGCCGAAATATGAATTTGATCCCCCTGCGTTAAAGTAATAGGAATGTGGAGAACTACCGTTATTGAAGGTTGTATAATTAATTTCACTGGTATTACCTGTGAGCGTAACAAGATTTGCGGTCTGTGGATAGATCCCCGTGAATGCAGCATTAACATAGTCCTGATAGGTTCCTGTGACCTCATAAATACCATCGTACTTATTTTTTATCGACACCGCATAAACCCCCTCGGCATAATTTCCGCTGATCTTTCCTCCTGTCGCAGACTGGATCTGAACGCCAAGCGCATAGGATTTGGTAAAATCGATGGCAGTAAAACGTGGAGGATAAATTTTAATATTCAAGATAGCTTCTTTTGCCCCTTTGGGGATGATAACATCATAAGTGTCCACAGCATATAAACGAGTAGGCAATGCTTCATATTTAGATTGCCAGGCCAGGTTGTATTTTTCAACAGAGCCGTCGTTTATTTTCAAGGTTAGCTTCAGCTCTTCTGTGGCACCCTGTGCGCCTGTCAACTGAACTTTTACAGGCAGCGTCACAACGTCCAGGGCTTCAAAAACAGTCGTCACAGCACGGGCAATTGCCGTACTGCTTGTCCGTGCAGGAAGTACAAGCTGCACGATACCTGAACTTCCACCATCTTCAAAGACACCTTTTTCTTTCACGCAGCCCCAGAGCGTCATACTCAAGGCAACAGCTGCCACGCCTAATAGTGATTTTTTATTTATTTTCATTGATTTTCAAGCTTTAGTTGATGATGTTGATCAATTGATATCCCAAAAGATTGGATCCGAAAATCCATTCGTCAATTTGGGAACGTTCGCATTTAAATTTATTTCAGTCTGTGGGTAAAGATTGCGTATTGGAAGTTTATCCGCGCGGGGCGACCCCGATTGGACAGATGCAAATGTTTCCGTGGCAACTTGCGAACCATTGACAATTTTTGGATATCCTGTACGGCGAAATTCGTTCCAGGCCTCATGACCATGGAAAAAATTCAAGGCAATATATTTCTGCGTGATGATAGCCTCCAACCGTTGTGCGGTTGTGGTAGCCAATGCATAATTGACAAGATAATTTGTACTATTTTCTGTTTTATAATTCGCAGCATCGTTAGCAGGTACCTGTCCTGTTGCTAACGCGTTGGTCGCATTCTTTTCCAGATAAGTAAATGAAGCTAAAATGCCTTTTTCGAAGTTGGTTGATGCCGAGCCACTAAGCTCGTGCCCATATAGAGCCGCTTCGGCCAATAAGAAGTATGTTTCCGAAGCAAGAAATATAGGTAAACCCGCGGTTCGTCCTTTCAATACACCTAGGGCATCTGCATTTCCTATTCCAACATACCAGACATAGTCATCAGAATTGGGGTTATTAACTTCATCGCCGAGCTGACCGATGGATGTATTGGGGAAATTTCGGAACGTAAGCTTGCCCCGTTTTTCATCGGTTATTTTACGACCGTCATAGAACGTAAACAGATATTTAGAAGGCACATAATAATTGGCTGCCGTCGAAATTGAACCTGCAGTTGAGCTATGAAAAGTTGCAAATAGGGGGTTCTGTGTTGCCGTGGCCTGATATCCGGGATCTACGAGTACATCATCGATCAGAAATCCATCCGCAGAGAATTTACTAAAAGCCGATTGGACAAAGCTTTCAATAGAAGTGCCTCTTGCCCGCACCAAAAGACGCAATTTAAGGTTGTTAGCAAACTTAATCCAGTTATCGAGATTACCAGCAAACACCGGATCGGTCTTTTTCGATAAACTCCGGTAATTTAGATCATCTTTATACTGCTTAATATCCGCGATAATTGCATCGAGCTCGGTAACCAAAGCTTGGTAAACGACGGCATCATCGTCAAACTTAGGAGCCAAGTTGTTATCTCCTTGGAGCGCTTCCGTGTAAGGAACATCTCCGTAGGCATCAACAAGCAACTGATAATTGAATACTTTAAAAATGCGCGCTATATCGCCAAAGAATTTATACTCGGGACTTTTTTGTGCATAATTGATAATAAACTGATAATCGCGAAGATTGTTGAACACATTGTTCCACAATCCAACATTGGTATTGGATGTAATGTTATAGGTATAAGTATCTCCATAACCGCCAATTCCACCACCTGGAAGCTGATATCCAACCAAAAATGCGCCATACGAATGATAGCTAACGATATTGGAAGCTGTGGTCGCGATCGCCTGCGTCAACACCAGGTCAGGTGTTATGGTCGCTTCGGTTGCCGCATTGGGATTTTCATTGATATCCAATTGCGAACAAGAAGATAGTGCAATGATGATCCCAAGGGACAATATATTTTTCAAATGTAATTTTTTCATTGAGAATAAGTGTATGATAGTTCACTAGTTAAAAAGTAAGGGACAGTGTAGCCCCAAAATAGCGTGTAGGTGGAGTCTGCCCTGTCGTCGAGACCCCTATGGCATTGTTATCATTGGCACTGTAATCGGGATCGGTATACTCGTTGGATTTAGGGGTAAATAGCAAAAGATTACGTCCTTGGATGCTGACCGAAGCAGCTTTAACACCTTTTAGGCGAGAAAGGACACGCTGTGGTAAGCGGTAGGAAAGCGAGGCCTCGCGCCATTTCCAGTAATTACCCGAAATCACATAATTGCTGTACACGCCCCTATTGTATGTGCCCGAAGTCCAAAATCCAGCTCCGCCGTCTGAAACTGTAATATGATCATTGGTTACATATTGACCACTGGTAGCATCTAAATAAGAGGAGTTTGGAAAGACAAACGCCTCCCGATTATAGTAGGCACTTCGAGCCGATGACCCGCCAAAATCAAGCGTGCTACCGAGGTCTATAGCGGCAAATTTGTACCCACCACGATATTCAAAAAGAGTGCTGAAAGAGAAATCCTTCCAGCGTAAAGAAAGGTCAAGGCCCAGGCGGTGACGTGGTGTGGTATTGCCAAGTATCTTACTTTCAGAAGCCACGGAAGGGTAACCTGTATTTACGTCGATGATAACACGCCCCTGCTCATCACGGGCATAATCGGAAACGATGATCTGATTCAGCTCCAGACCCTTCTGCGCATAAATCACACTACTTCCATTAATAGAAATACGATCCAATCCGGGGTAAAGATCCTGTAAGATGTTTTTATTGTGCGTATAGTTTCCGCCAACTGTTAGTTGGAAATCCCTGCTACGAATAGGCGTGATATGCAAAGCGGTTTCGATCCCCTCGTTCGTTACTTTACCCGTATTGACATAAAATTGGGAATAGCCGGAAGAAATTGCTATCCCGGCAGGAATCGCCTGCCCTGTTGTTCCCGTATGATAGTAGGTGAGATTTGCATCAATGCGGTTATCCCACAATCTAAAATCGGTACCAAACTCAACCCCTGTAGTAATTTCTGGTTTTAAATTAGATGAAATAATGCGGCTTCCCTGAGAAAAGAAAGTTCCGCTACTATATCCTGTAACTGAGGAGAAGGTGGGTACCAGCGAGTAAGGATCCACGTTGACATAGCCAGTGCGCGACAGACCTCCTCTCAACTTCCAGTAATTGACAATCGAATTGTCTTTTAGTTGCTTAAAGGCATCCGTTGGAATGAAAGACAAGTCTACAGAAGGATAGAAATAAGATCTATTTGCTTTGCTGAGGACTGATGTCCAATCATTTCGGCCTGTAGCATGTAAGAAAAGGTAATCTTTGTATCCGACCAAGAGGTCACCCCATACCGCAAATGTACGTGCCAGTGTATTCGATTCGCTGGCACCAGCTTCCCCGATTCGGTTCGACACGTTGTAAAGCCCCGGGATTTCAAGACCTGATGCCGAAACAGCTACCGATTTATATCGTCGGCTAATAGCAGTACCGGTCAGATTAAAGTTGAAAGAGAAGTCATTGACATCTTTTTTTATCCCTATCTGAAGATCATGGTTGATACGGGCACTGTTATATTCGGTGTCCGAAACACCACCCGCTAAATTGGTACGTCCAATGGTATTGACAGAATAGCTCGAATAAGTCTGTTTGGGTGAAACAGATTTTGAATCATACCATCGGTTGGAAATTGAGGGTCTATAGGTAAACTCCAATCAAGTTGTCGGACGATACTTTAGTTCGATTTTGGCTGTCAGATAGCTGTTTTTTGTTTTCGATCGATAATTATCCGCTGTCCAATAAGGATTTAAGTACCAAGGATTGTACCAACCGTCAGGTGTCGCAAAAGGATTATTGACATAGTCTTTGTAGCTCAATAGTGGAATATTGGCTGGAGTCTGTGTTAACTGCGTATAAATGGAGCTTGTCGCTGAGGTAATATCATAAAAGTTCTCGACATAACTCGCTGAATAATCCAGGGTCAGATTGGGATAAAAAGCTCTTGTACCGTTTAAACGAAAAGAGATCCGGTTGTATTTATCACCGGGGGTTGTTCCTCGACCGGTAAGATATTGACCGGCAATGTATTGCGAAGATTTATCATTTCCGGAGGAGATCGAAAGATCGGTCTGGTTATTGCGGCCGACATTCCAAAAATCAAAACGATCATTACGTGCTGAATAAGTACCATATTGCTGTTCCCCATTTTCCAAAGGATTACCGATCGCAACGGTAGACCCGTCGAAAGCAGGACCATACTGTTGGTTTTCTTCGGGGTTGTAGATCTGTGTACCCGAAGTGGATCCTGCACCAAACTTATCCTGTAACTTCGGAAAGAAACTGATTTTTTCCAACGTAAAGGTATTACTCAAGTTGATCGCGGTACGTCCCGCCTGTCCTTTTTTCGTTGTAATGATTAACACCCCATTGGATCCTTCAGCTCCATACGCGGCAGCACCTGAAGCTCCATTCAGAACCTGTACATTTTCTACATCTGCAGGATTAATATTGTTGAGCAGATCACTGCTCACAACAGCATTATCCAACACGATTAAAGCTGTATTGTCGCCCAATAAAGATCTGTTTCCCCTAAGCACCAACCGGTAATTAGGGTTCACACCACTGCTGATCTGATTGATCTGCAATCCCGGTACCTTCCCCTGAAGCCCCCCAGCAATAGTCGGTGATTTTCCTTGGGTGAGATTTTCGCCGGTGACCTGCGTTGTTGCATAACCCTGCTCGCGGGGAGTCCTGAGAATCCCCCCTGCTGATACCACAACTTCATCCAACACAGATTCCTCTTTCAGTAACACAACATCCAACGATGATCGTCCTTTTAAATCAATGTGACGGACCTGATAGCCTATGAAGCTAAATATAAGTTTTTCGGAAGCTGCGACACGGAGGCTATATTGACCATCTCTACCTGTTTGTGTGGCCTCCTTCGTATTCTCCACCCGGATAGAAACTCCAGCCAAAGGAGTACCATCCGGTGCAGATACAATTCCGCTGACTTTACGAGAAGACTGTGCCTGAACATGGATGGCAAAGAGTATCCCCAACAAAAAATAGATTAATTTTTGTTTCATTGTAATTTTCGATTAATAAAAGTGTGGCATGTCACATAGGGACAAGGCAATGCCCTAGGGGCATTTGCTCGGCATCCCTTTTTGCGACAAAAAAGTATAACAACATGAGGTAAACCCCATATCGTCAATGAATAAAATAGAGGGAGTAGTTTAGACCTACATATATGGAATAGGCATGCACATTCGTGCTTGGGAAATATAGGCTGAATCAACAACATGCACTGTCGTTGTAGCAATGGATTTTTTACAGGATAAAATCGATAACTGTCTTTTCATAAATTCTGTATGTTTACTGTTTAATCAACGATATATTTAGAAAGTTGGAGTTCCAAATCTTCACCACGAAGGTTTTTGGCAATTATTTTTCCATTGGGATCGATCAGAAAATTTTGAGGAATCGATCGGATATTATAAAGCTTAGCGACCTGGTTATCCCAAAAATTAAGATCCGAAACCTGATCCCACTCTAATTTATCATCTGCAATAGCTTTTAGCCAATTGTTCTTTTTGCCAGGTTGATCTAAAGATACGCCGAGCACGGTAAATTTTTTGTTTTTTAGGGCATGATAAGCTTTTACGACATTTGGATTTTCATGACGGCAGGGACCACACCAACTTGCCCAGAAATCCAACAACACATATTTACCTCGATAATCAGCAAGGGAAATATTTTTACCTTCTGGGTTAGCTTGCGTAAAAGCCGGAGCAATCTGTCCGATCGACGTCGCTTTGGTTTGATCAATCTGTAGTGCAAAAGCTTTTCCTTTTTCCGAATGACGTATTTCTGGACTGAGCTGTTTGAAATATCGATCCAGGTCCTCAGCTTCGGGAGCATAGCCTACGACCTCTGCAATACGGTCTAGGCTGACGAAAGAATTGGGATTCTCTGAAATAAAGGTTTCCAGGATTTTTTTATTCCCAAGCTGATAGTTTTCGCTGAGCTGTTCGATTTCCTTTTTGAATTCGGGGGAGTTTCGTTGCTCTTGGCTTGCCGAAAAATATTTTGTATTCAGCGCATCACGCAAAGGGGCAATTTTTTCAAGCCGCGTCTTTAATTGGCTAAGCTCCGTATTTGTCTTTCCTCCTTGAACCGATGGATTTTTCAATGAATCGGTAGACTGAACCTTGATCGCTGTGTTTTCAAGATAGAACGTTAGACTTTTTGAACGTTGCGCTAAGGCCAGTGTTTTACCTACCGTTAGGCTAGCTATTGTCGGATCGGCAATCGTATAATTGAATTGAAATGTTCCATTTGAACCGATGTTAACCGAATCGACGCTGCGTTGAGTACCATTCCGATAGCTCAGAAAAGCTTTGTCCTGCGTGGTATAGCCAGTCACTCGACCGCTTAGCAGGGCAGTTTTATGCTGCGCCATAATCGCTGTAGAGAAAGTGAGCGATGCAATCAATGTAAATACTTTAGTCATATGTTTATTTTTTAAAAAACTACCAAATAAGTAGACTATTCAAAAATAAGTGGTTTGACTATTCATTTCCAACAGTTAGGTAGAAAATATTCCTATATTAAATGGTGCTATGAACATTTAATACGCCTTAGTGGGAAAGATTTTTCGAGGAGGTAACAATAGTTTTGAAATAAATAAAAATAAAGACTACTACATAGGTAGATTATATTTTCAAATTACTTATCTTTGGCTATACCAAACCCTGTGTTCACATTAATTTGAATTCTACTAACCATGAGCAATGTTACATCACAAGAAATTATCAAAGCCGTTAAAGAGCGTAGGAAATATCTCAAGATATCACAACGGGCAATGGCTGAACAGCTATATATTTCCTTAAAGGCCTATCAGAACCTTGAGATTGGAACGACGAAGATAGACATTGAACGTCTACAGCAAATTGCGGATATATTACAAACGGATATGAATAGCTTGATCAATCCTCCGACAGCTCAGATAAAGGGCGAAAAATTACCCTTAACAAAGGAAAAGCAGCTTTTAAGCGACAAAGAAAGTTATATCTCTTATTTGGAGGAAAGTTTACAGTTTTACAGAAATCTTATTAAGGAGAATAATCTGATGTAGCTAAAGAGCTTCAAATTAAAAAAGTATGCTTGACATTCTTTATGAAATTCATAGACCACTTAGCGCTTTCGCATGGTGAGGCTATAAATCCGGAAGATCATCAAAGCCAGGGCTGCAGCAAAAAGAATATTGCCGATCAATTTTAGAGGTTCAAATTCATGGTATCCAACCTGCTCATTAAGATCTGGGCTATAGCCGCTTCCTTCCCTATAAAATGTCCAGGGAAATCCTATTGTCAAGTTGCCGTCAACGTCAAGTTGATTATGATAGAAACAAGCTGTCAAAATAGCAAAAACACCAATAGTACCAATAAAAACTTTACATAATACTGGTACTAATGATGTTTTTCGTTGTTCAGGTTTTGCATGCATGATTAAATATAGCAATTCATTTTGATTGCATGTTATAATCACTATCGTTAGCCAATTAATGACGAGTTAGGTTTAAACATTTTGATCGTCGTATTTTACAAGGTTGATCAAACTTAACATAAAGTTACGCTATATCGTCCCCTTCATCTTCTTTCATAATACTATGAATACGATCCTCTAAAACTTTTTTGTGCCAGGCATCCAACAGTAGTCTTGTATTTCCGATCAGATCATCTCCACCAGTCTCCATCATTTTCACCCACTCTTCTGCAAATTCCCTATATTCAACAATACTGTTTTCGGACTGTGTATATTGGATCAAATATTCCATCGCAAATAGATTAGCCCAGCGATCGGGTTGTATTGGATCACACATATACTCTGCAATGTCAATTTTATCAATAAATTCCTGTACAACTTCTTCCGGTGTGAAATTGAACAGATCGCAGAACTGTTTAAATGCTGTTGTCAATTTAATATTTTCGAATGTTTCCATTATTTATTTAATTTAAGAAGTCATCATTTTTTTTATCCTAGTTACCTCTATTTAACCGCTGTAAGATTACGCCATCTTCATCAAAAGACAGGTTGTTTCCCAAACTTTCCAAAGGTTGTTTATAACTCAAATTAGTCCTCCTTAGTTTCCAAAAGATTATCTAGCCAGACGTGATAAAGTGCAACTCTTTGATCAAGATCCCGATAGAAAAAATATCGTTTATTAAGCTCCTGCAAATCCATTATAAATCGTTTAAAAAAAGATGTATTACGATATTCCCAATCAATAAGGCCGCCATAACCGTCAAGGACACGATGAATAAATCCCAAAACTGGATTATAAGTCGCTTTATCGAGGTGCATTGCTGCTAAAAAATCAGGTGTTGATGCCTGCAGCATCATGGTATTGATATAATGCGATGGATGAACGGAATTCATAATGCAAGTCAGCAGAAAATCCTTACTCAATTTAAAGTATATGTTTTCATCTAAATAAATTCGATCTTTAAGCATTACCTTTTTAGCAAAAAGATCATAAAGCTGCGCAGTAATAATACGCCCTCTATTTCTGCGTTCGCCGGTACTATAATTTCTATTGACTGCTAATTTTACCTGACGTCGCAATAATTTTATCCCAACATCCCTGTCATTATCTTTGAATTCGATCTTCAAACGATTATGGTCTTTAGGAATTTTATCGTTGATAAAACGTATAGCCCTAGTCACAATATTATAGCTTGAATTATCTTTAAAATTTTGATCTATAAAAGAGTAATGATCCAAAAACAATTGGATAAAAGCTGGTACAGCGATACCAAAAAGCTCACATATTAACCGAAAATTTCGTGGTACCTTTAAAGGTACTCCAATTATATCTTCCATATTTTTTAATATTTTTTATTTATGTGCGATATAGCGGAAGCCAAAACTCTTGGCTTTAGTTTTCCGCAGCGGTGCACTCCCTTTCTTTCCTACGAACACGCCAATTTCATGCATCAAGCTTTTTATGCAAATTTTTTCTCCCAGATACTTTTCCGCATAACGCCATAGTTCAAGCGGTGTTCTATATTTCTTAAAATAATCCATCTCGATAAGCTTACCCAAAACGATTTCCACTACCATGCAATCGCATGCGAACTGTTCAGCTTGGGCTGAATCTTCTATCCTGATTTCCTCCATTAATTGAAAAAAAGTCATGGTTTCAACGGAATTGATAAAATATTCCATTTGATAGTATCGAATAGCCTTTTCTTCCCAAATCGTCAACTCAAACTGATAGCTAGATTTATTGTCAAATCTACTGATATCTATACCCCTACGATTAAATACCCAACTGAGATGCACCATAACTTCAAGATTTCCGGCCGGAATTTTAAGTTCTTCCATTTCCTTAACATAGGTTTGCTCTTGTCCCATTAAGAAAGCCATTTCTTCACGGGTAAAACCGCAGCTGATCCGATTTAATATCAGGAGATAAATAATACCCGCATAGTACATGGAAAATTCTGCGCGAAATCTCTCTCTGCCAATATCATTAATTAAATTTTGCATGCTCCTCCTTTCTATCAACCGGATAAAAAGAATACCTTCCTTCTACATTTCTGACGACCAACCTGTTTTGCTGAATGAGTCCATACAGCACATTTTTCAAATGCCTTGGATAAATCTGGAGATGAACCTGTCCCGTTTCCTTAACTTTCCGAAACAGTTGCCAAGGAGCTGCACCATGCCCAAAGAATTCCAGATCCAATAGCTCTTCAATCTTTTGGCGCACATGTAACATCGCATCCGATTCAAGCTGGACATCTTTTTCAGCTTTCCATTCCTCAAATTGCAATGCAATTGAAGACTTTTTTTGCGAGACAAACTGCCAAGGAATTTCGATAGAATAATGCCACCTGACCTCGTCCTCTTCAATATGAAGACGGACGAGACGTTCTTCGGTAACTTCATATCTTTCGCGATGGAATTCCATCGGTTCAATGCATGAGCTCATGTATATTCGATCCAGCAAGATCGATTCCTGGGTCAAAAAACTTCGTACCTGATACATTTTTTCAAAGTCTAAATATGCATGATCAGGTCTACCAACCAAGAACGACAGTTCTTCAGGTCTCCAGCCCTTTTCTATTCTCCGTTTTAGATAGGTGTACCATAGTTGAAAATCGTGCGAAAACATCATTCCCCCATAGGATGCTTTTTGTGGAGATACTTTTTTGATCATTATAGTGTACAATTGGTTATTCAAATAATTTAAGCAGCTCATCTTTACTGATCGATTTCATTAGATTAGCCTCATCTAAAATCAGTCCTTCGGATATTCGTTTTTTACTTTCTTGAAGGGCTAAGATGTGCTCCTCAACGGAATCCCGACAAACAATCTTATAAGCCATCACATGCTTTTCTTGCCCTATTCGATAACAACGATCTATCGCCTGTGCTTCGGCAGCAGGATTCCACCAGGGATCCAAAATATAGACATAGTCGGCAGCCGTTAGATTTAAGCCGGTTCCTCCCGCTTTAAGGCTAATGAGAAACACACGGCATTCGTCCTCGTTCTGAAATCTTTCGACCGCATTTTGCCGCTGATCTTGATTCATCTTACCATCAAGGTAGACATAAGCTATTCCCTTATTTTCGATTCGTTGAGCCACCAGCTTAAGCATGGAAGTATACGCCGAAAAGAGAAGAATCTTATGATTTGGAGCTACTTCATCCATGATCTCATCAATAAAATCCAATTTAATAGATTCATGACCGAAGCCGCCATCTTTCATCAGAATGGGGGAGTTGCAAAGCTGCCGTAGTTTTTGCAGCGCCTCGATCGCTAAAAATTTGGATTTCGTGGAATCAGCGCTATTCAGATTATTTTCAATCTCTCCCTTGAATATTTTTCTGACCTTATCGTATATTTTCCTTTGCTCTGGAAGCATATCCATATAGAGAATTGTTTCGGTCTTTTCAGGAAGGTCCAAAGCAACCTGTTTTTTTGTACGCCGAAGAATAAAAGGTTGGATCATCTTTTGGAGGCTAGAAGTCGTCTCTTGAACCATATCTACCTCTTTGACACCCTTATATGCCTTATTAAAATTTCGATAATCTCCAAAGAAACCAGGATTAACTAAAGACATTTGCGCATAAATATCTTGTATACCGTTTTCAACTGGCGTTCCTGTCATCGCTACACGGTAATCGGCCTTAACCATTGACAGCACCTCAAAACGCTTCGAATTACGGTTCTTGACGGCTTGGGATTCGTCCATAATCAGATAGCTAAAGTCTAAACTGGTTAAATACGCCGCATCAGTCAACATCGTTCCATATGTCGTAAGAACTACAGTGCCTTCCTCTTCAAAAATAAATGCTTCCCGGTGTTTCCCATGATAGATTTCTATTTTTCGATAGGGGGCGAACTTTTTATATTCATTTTCCCAATTGAACAAAAGAGAGTTCGGGACAACCACTAAAGCAGATTTTCCTGTAGAATGCTGTTGATAAAAGTATTCCAGCACTGTTATAATCTGCAATGTTTTCCCTAAACCCATATCATCAGCCAAAAGGCCGCCCCACTGAAATTCATTCAAAAAAGTGAGCCAGCTAAAACCTACCTGCTGATAAGGTCGTAATTGCGCTTTTAAGCTTCTAGGGATTTCCAAAAGAGGGATTTCATCCAAAGCTGCGAGTTTTTCACGACGTTCCCGAATACTGTCCTGAATAATTTTTTTATCTATTTTATCCAAAACCTTCTGCATAGACACAAGTTGAATTGTATTTAAGACAAAACAATCTTCTTCTCTTCTTCCTCCTAAAAACAATGGCCTGAAGATTTCTCGGTCAGCGCGGCGTATAATGCCAAAAGCCCCTTCAGTAAGAGTAAAAACTTTATCTGTTCCCATAATCAAATCCTCAAATTCATCCATTGAAATTGTGTGTCTTCCAAATTTCGGCCCCAGTAGAATTGAACATAGGTTATTTTCCAAACGGATATTACGTACAGTACAATTTAGAGGGAAAGGATAGTATGCGCTACCTTGCTGAAGATGGTCAATTTCTAACGAAATTTCATTGAGAGAGCAGCTTTCCATGAAATCAAATAGCCAAGTGGTATTTTCAATTTCTTTCAAAGGAATCAACCAGTTATTTTCTAATGCTGTCTCCTTAAGAATCGGATGTTGTGTTTTAACAAATTCCTGAAAAACCTGTTCTTCGAGCTTATCCCTTTCAAAATATGCCAATTGATTCTGTCTCTCCCCTAAAATCAAATTGCTACTGGAGTTTAACAAAAACCTACCCTCTTTCTCATATTCGGCAAAAGCCGCTATACAAAGGAATTGGTCAATTACAGAAATAGTAGCTATTTTTTTAAACGGCTTAAAGACTTGAGGAATTGTCATATTTTCCCCTACCCTATTTAAGATGACAAGTTCCGCTATTTTTGATAGGGGTATCAGATAATCGTTTAAGAAGGCATGATAATTCTCTTTAAAGACAGTCAATCTATATTTCCATTGTCTAAACTTTTGCAATACTCCAGCCTGGGTCAGATTATCAATAAATAAAATTTCCTCGTTAGATATTTTCAGAAAGAAACAATTTTCATCCCCCAAAAACTCAGGACAATCTATTAGCTGGTTTCTGTAATAGAGACAAATTCGCATTTTCAGATATTGATCCTGATCATCAATTTCGACTTTGAGCTGCAAATTCCCCCGTGCTTTAGTTAATGTAGCGGCACCCAGCACGCTCGAATTTTTCAAATTAATCTGATGTGCAAATCGATAGCGTTTAAATGTTTGGGCAAAACGTAATTTAATTGGAAACGGAGGATCCTCCAGTAAATCACGCCATATCTGTATAATTTCCCATTGTTTCCGCTCGAAGTAGTTGATATCTTCACTGATTAGATCCTTCTTCTCTTCCCGAAGTATTTTATCTTCATAAAGGAGGGCGGCAAATCGACGACTGAACAATTCCAGATACTGATCATAAGAATTTAAAGACATCTTCAAGTTACTTTCGTCCAATAGATAAGAGTGCGAAAAGGAACGAGAGCGTTTAAATTTATAATGAAAAGGAAAAAAAACAGGCAGACCAAAAGCGGAAAAATTTATTGTAACAAAAAAACATACTTCATCGTTTCGCTTTAAATCGAGATATCCTTCCAAGTTACGTGCAGGCAGACGAAGTCCATTCTCATAATCATTAGTAGCTAAACGATAAAATCGTCCATATTCATTATTCATTTCTACAGTTAACGCCGCATAAGAATAGTTCTCACAGACCTTAAATGGCACGATCTTTTTCTTCCATGGTGGCAAATTGTTGATTTCAGCCCGATATAGGCCCTTTAAATAATTTGGGCAACTATCCAGTAATTTATTCGATAACAGGGTTGCTTCGTGTACGCAAAGCCCTGCTACATCGTCGCTACAAGAACAATTAATGCTGAGGTGTTCCGTAGTCAGCTCGACTTTAACCGTAGTACCCGAGAACTTTTTTAACTTAAGTTCATATTTCGGTGGATACGGTCGGACCTGAATAACAATATTCTCTCGTTCCATAAATGGAATCTCATCATCAGCATAATATTTGCTCAGGTAGCGCGGAGTCATTCTCCCTATAAATCCATCTTCCCAAGGAATTACAAGAGGTTCACTAGAATTTCTTTTTGGAAGTATTTTTTCGGCTGAACGGATCTTAGCATCCGTCGTAATGCAGTTAAAGCCAATTCCCATCATATCACTTCGTTTAATTTACCTTCAGATTTCACTTCCATATATTTTATACTTCGGTCGCACAAATCGACAAAGAAATCTGTAATTTCTCTCGCTTTTGACCTAAAGTAGTCCATATCAAGCTGAGCTAATTGTGAAGGAAGCTCATAGACCCGCCCTTTCATCTGTTTTAATAACTCTGCATTCAATATTTCTTCTACATCACCTCTGGCGGTAAAAAACTCCTTAACCTTTTTATCACAGATACAGGTCCAGTCCACCAGATCGGCTATCGTCACATTCATTGGGGCATAACCGATCCGTAGGTAGAGATAACTGTATAGTCCAATTGAAGTCAATTGATTTAAAAATAATACAGCCAATTGTGGACTAGCAAGTCCTTCAAAAGCAAATACACCTAGCAGATCCTGCATGAGTTTTGAATTGCGTGTCCATGAAATGGATGTCTTAAACAATGTATCATGCCAATTGATCGGAGAAACGGAATATGTTGGCTTATAACTCGGACGACGGTAAACAACAACAGATTCATTCCAGATGGTATGGGAGAAACGGCTGCCCAGATCCAGTTTTGTTGCCAGGAAATCTGTACTCATAAAAGCTACAATTGCAGTAACTCCACCATAAACGATTTTTCGAAAATGACAGTGACCTATTTTCTTTTTTATTACTGCAAGGTAGATTTCTGCCTTTTCATTTTCCTGCGGTGGAAAATGAAAAAGTCCTTTCCCATGCGCATCGCTGACGTAATAATTGAGCAGCATCATTTGTTCGGGATTATTCTCCTGACGAATCTGAGCCAGCACATGAAGTATATCTGTCTCATACCGCTCCGGCCAAGGAAATGCATGAAACTGCGAGGCCGTAGCATTCGATAATGCAGCGTCCTTCGCCGCCAGATTACCTACTGCAACTTCGACGTTTTTATTCGCGACTTTTTGTTCCGCTATTGCCAACAATTTTTCATGGCCCGCTTTAAGGCCTTCCATAAAACTCAGGTACAGCTGTTCAATCGTATAAAGAACAAACTTGCAATGCTCATAAAGCCAGGAGGCGTCAAAGGCGGAGATTTCGAGATCCTTGTTTTGTTTCACCGCATCAAAGGCGCTGTCCAATAATCTAAAACGTTTCTTTTCTTCCTCATCCTTTCCGACAATGGACTCCCTTAACATGGAAAAATGTTCATTGAGGCTTTTAATTCTGTTATTAACATGATGTACATTATTGGCTTTTCCGTCAATCATTAGCTGTAAAAAACGCAAATGATTTTCCATACTTTGATGTAACATAAATACAGCCCTTTGATAGTTCCCCTGCTGACCAAATGTTTCAGCCCCCTGTAGGAATCCCGCTGAAATAGGCAAGAGCTTCTGGTAATATTCATCAGCTATTTCTAGGACACTTTTTAGTTCTTTCGCTTGAAGGGGTGGGTTCTTTTTGCTACTAGCCTGATATATGGTATTTTCGGGTAGGGAGGCATAGGAATAATACAGGCTGCCCACTTTGACTTTACTGAGCATTTCAGCAATTGGCACCAGCTCAAAGGAAATATTCTTCTGGTCCATTAAACATAATTCCACAATAGGTTTTAATACCTTCGGTGAAAGCCCGCTCACATGCTTGAGCGCAAGAAGCAAATGATAATGATCCTGCCCGAGAAACTGATATTTAAAAAGATAGGCACGATCGAGATCCATACGCTGAGAAAGCCTATCGATAATTAATTGGCTATTAATTTCCATACTAAATGATTTAAGATTAAAAATTTGGCACAATAAATTACCCCAACAGATCAGACTGTTACAGATCATTATTGCAAATAATCAATACTTTATTGTAAAAAAAACAGTATTACAACCAAGGAGACTAAAGAGGGGTTAACACATTACTACATATAGACGTTCGCCCCTTGGCTTTTCAGGAAATACCAGCATTTAAATCAACATGTATTCAAATCATTCATTTAGCGAAAAAGTGTTTCACCGTCGCTGGCAATATAGACAGAGCAAACACTTTGTTTTCCCATGAAAAGAAAAACAAAATAGAATACATTAATATAGTTTATATATACAAATATATAAATAAACAAAACCAAATCAAAATATTATTTATCATTAAAGTTTTAAATAAAGGATACCGGCCTGTACATAGACACACGACCATTTATTTCCAGCTTTTACACATTATAAATATATGCTGCGAATTGTAAACAACTCACGAATCAATTATATATTTCTACTATTTTTAGGCTATTCAATTATTAAGCTATCAGAAAATACGCTATTTCTTTAATTGCATTAATTTTAACAACGATATCCATGACCAATACCAAATTATTCCTCATCTTTTGTCTTGTTTTCTTTGTTCGACCAATATATGGTCAAACCACCTGCAACTGCTCACAGGCACTTAAGCAATTAATTGTAAAAATAGAGAGCGAGTACCCTGGTTTTCCAGAAAAAACCAAGCAGAATAAGGACCTGTATCAAGCTAAAAAAAATATATTGACGAAGAAAAGCTTACTGGTTTCAAATGGGAGCTGTATGCGACTTTTGCAGGAATATCTTGACTTCTTCCAGGATGAACACATTGTCTTAGATGATCTTTCCAAAAAGAAAAATGCTCCACAGACAAGTACCGAAACCCCAAAGGCAGAACCAGAAGAGGAAATAAGTTCAAAATCGATCAGTCCCGATATATTTTATATTAAGATCTCAAGCTTCGGGTACGAAAACATAGCCCCTTTCAAAGAGCTGATCGAAAAAAACAAAGAAAAGATCGAAAGCAGTAAAGGACTTATTATAGATGTACGAAACAATGGTGGTGGAACGGACGATGTATACCAGCCCCTATTGCCCTATATCTTAACTAACCCGATCCGGATTATGAGTGTTGAGTTTTTTGCGACACAGACCTTAGTCAATGGGTTGCGTGATTATGCCATCAAGAATATCAAGCAGGATTCTCTGAATGAAGTAAAAAGAATTGACGAAGATCTGCGGGAATACAGGGAGAATATCGGAAAATTTGTACTGTATGGTGACGAGAAGGTGATCATAGATACGATTGTCCTTAATAAAAAAAGTCCGCAACAGGTCATTATCCTAGCCAATAGAAATGTAGCCAGTTCAGCGGAGAATTTTTTATTCAGTTCCCGCCAGAGCAAAAAAGTAAAAATCATGGGAACCCCGAGTATGGGCGCCCTTGACTATGGCTCTATACGTGAGTTCAAATTTGGTTGCGACAACTACCAGCTCCTTTTGCCAACCTACCGATCTACCCGTTTACCGCAATATCCGATTGACAATATAGGTATACAGCCCGATATCTATCTGGATGAATCTATTACAGACTGGATCGATTTTGCGGTGCGTTACATCAATGAATAAGCAATAATTGCGATAAAGTATAACGTTGGCGAGTATGAAAAATATCTTAAAAATGGGAATAATAAGTGCTTTGATAGGCCTGCTCTTTTCCTGCAAAGAGCAAGTGAGTCCTTTGTCTGAAGATTACTACAAAAAGAGCGGTGCGATTTATTTTATACCGGGCGGAAACGGCTTTGAACGAGGTTCGAGAAAGATGGTTGCCGATCTGGCAAGTTTTGCTGTGATCAAAGAGGTCTATGCCCGCGATAAAGATCACGTCTATTTTATGGGATGCCCGCAAGAGCTGGTCGATGTAAAGACATTTCAACTGAAAAACAACATTCCAATCGATCAGGAGCATGTATTCAAGTTTGAAGGTTTTGCTTCGCCTACTTCAACGTGTAGCCAAAATCAGCTCACCATTATCGAAAGAGCAGATCCTGCAACTTATACAACATTATATCATCAACTTCCAGCACTAGCTAAAGATAAAGCACATTACTTTTATAGGTATCAACCGCTGAACGTCGACTATGCTTCATTCAACGTAGTTAACAGTAATTTTGTAAAAGATAAAAATCAGCTTTTCGTAGTAACAGACAAAGCGATTCTTCCGCTCCACTATAAAACAGAGAACGTTAAGGCTCTCAATATAGCCTATCTACTACTGAATGACCGAATACTGCTCTACTACGAGCCTTATCAAAACATCGGTATACTGGAGATCGAACTTCCTTCATCAAACAACATAAAATTCCTTAATGATAAGACAGTAATCATTGACCAATTGGTGATTATCTCGGGTAAGCAATTTGAATATGCAGCGGTCGATGCCGAAAGTTTCGAGCTATTGGAAGGGGCAAATGGAAAAGTCCTTTGGTCGCGCGACAAAAATCATGTCTATTACGAGCAACAATTATTTGCCGAAGCAGATCCGAAAACCTTCGAGGTTCTCAAGTTCGCTGTAGCAAAAGACGCGAACCACATTTTCATTGGAAATAAAATATTCAATGGCCCTGATGTAAAAAGCTTCAGAAAGGTTGACAAGTCGCGAGTAAACCATGATTTCGAAGATGACCGGGGCAACAAATACTGGTACCAAACCAACAAAGGGGAGGTTATTTTGGTTCCGGTTACTAAAAAGTGATCACACTAATCGGCTCAACAATAAGCGAAATTTGAGCCGATTAACCAATTTAATCGGCTCAACCCCAAAATTAGCGCTGCTCCTTCCCGATATCATCTGTCCAATCAACGGTTAATATTATATTCCAACAGGCTATAACTTACAATATACGGTATTCCATTTCACTTTCATTACACTAAATCTCTCCTGATTGCCGTCAAGATAATCACTGAAATCGGCTATTTTTCCAAAGCTTGTTTTCCACTACTTTAGCTTCGAAACCAACGCGTTTCAGAGCGTGTACGATTCGCATTCGGCCTCGATCAACGAGAGCAATTGCAATAACATGCGAGTTGCAAACAAACAGGTTCAATTTATAGAAAAAAAGGATGATCAAATCAGTATTACTAAGTATAACAGCTATGCTATGTATCACAGCATGTGCACAGGAATCCGCCATAATCACAAAAAATGACCGGGTTAAATGGATTCCCTATCAAACCAAAAACAAGCAGTTTGTCTATGTCGACAGTGCATTCCATAAGAAGCTATCCCAAGAGTTCCATTGGGCTCAGCCGTTCACGTCCACAGGATATGCACTGGTAGCCAATGAAAAGGATCAAACAGGGATCATTAACAGCAAAGGTGAATTTATCGAACATTATTCCGACGCAGATTTACAGCTCTTAGACCTCAAACAGCTGACTCTCGTAATGAAACGTCAGGAATATGAAAAGAAATTGCCCTTCTGGAAATGGAACTGGAATATCCTAAGCAGTTATATCAAGAAAACAGCTACTTATGTTAAGCTCGAAATACGGGTATTGGAAAGCAATCAGGTCCTGTTGAAAAAAGATATTCCTTACGATGAGAACGAGTATAACCTTGCAACTTACCCCTTAGACGACAAGCACCTGATCCTCAATGGAAACCTGTATCTGCTAAAAGATCAAAAACTTAAGAAAATAGAAGAACACATTGAAATGCCCTTGGAAAACGGTCGTTATATTCCAGCATCAGCAAACAGTTTTGCCATCCTTGATATTCAAAGCAAAAAAAAGGTTTTATCCGCTTTGACAGGCATTGACAAAATAGACCTTCTTTGGAAAAATGAGGTCATACAGCTCGATTCCATCAATCAGGAGCGCTACAGCCCAACAATCCCCAAACTACTAAAGGACAATAATACAGGGACTATATATGCCTTTCCACAATACGACAAAGCTTTTCCAAAACAAATTAGACAAGCCAATGCGACACAGATTGCCTTTCTAAAAGAAATATCCTTAGTTTATTCGGTGACTAATTCGCCCTATTTTATTCTGGGCAGATTTAACTACGATCATGCGATCTGGGCTTATGATTGGCTATATATAGATAAAGATGGCAACTTATTGGACACCATCAAAGCCCCGAATTTCTATATCCTGGATCAGGTGGGTAATTTGGTGTGGCCAGACAAACACATGTTACTCACCTCGAATGCCATGGAAAAGAATTGGAAGACCGGAAAAATAAAATACATCGATTCATCAGAAGATCTTTATTTAATTGATGTAAAACGAGGTGATCTGGAACCTACAAAAGGCCTATGGAATTCAAGTGCAAAGACTTGGGATATAAACCCCGATTTCGAACATATTGAAACCTTAGATGGTAAACGACAAATCTTCGCATTACAGGAGCATAAAGATGGTCGCTATACTTTATACAACAATAAGACAAAACAACGAATCGGCAACAAAAGCTACATGACCATCAATCCCAACGGTTGGGTACAACATAAAAATGAGCACAATCAGAATGAGAACTATTTTATAGACATTGCTACGGGCGAGGAGTATAAAGAATAAAAATATACCGCTCAATTTCAGCTCAAATTGCCAAGATTAATTTATAACAGACAAAATATACTCTTTAAGATTTATTAACTTTAAAGGAATACTGAGTTATTAGCTTTGTCCAATTAAAACTGATCTTGTGAGCGAATTATTGATAGCATCATTAAAGCGAGGTGACCACTTTGCCATGGAACAGATTTTTAATCTGTATTGGGAAGCCATATTTGATGCAGCTTTTAAGAAAATAGGTGACGAAAATGTGGCTCAGGACATTACCCAGGAAATCTTCATTTCGCTGTGGGAAAACCGTGAACAGGTCATCATATCTGGTGGCCTTGCAGCCTATCTACATGGGGCTGTAAAATTCAAAGTAATCAACCATTTTCGGAATACGACAGTTAAAGATGGACACAAAGCCGAACTAGCGACTTTAATGAACCAACAATATGCGGATTCAGCGGACGACCTGCTGATCCTAAAAGATGCGCAGCAAAAAGTTGAAGAAGCGTTGATGCAGCTTCCCGAACGTATGCGACTGGTCGTCACAATGAGCCGCAAGCAAGAAAAATCAATCAAGGAAATTGCGAGCGAGCTGAATGTATCGGTACAAACCGTCAAGAATCAAATTACCTCGGCCATGAAACTGCTCAAAAAAAGCCTCTCTTAGGCAGTTCCTACATTTTTTTGAGTGTTAACAATAAATTAATATACTCCTAATATTTTCGACTAGTACCAATTCCCATTTGAAGTGACATGTATTCAAATGATGGAAGAAAAAGCAAAGCAGCTACTGCAAAAATATTTAAATGGAGAGGCCAGCGCCGCCGAGATTAAACAAGTCGAAGATTGGTACGCCCAACTGGATAACGCATCAAAAAAAATTCCGCAGGAACGCAAGGCAGCACTGCGCGAACAATTATTGGCCAATATCCAGTCCGGTATTTCAGAAAAGGAAAATAAACGACCTTCCCTGCTGTATTCACCTGTATTCAAAATAGCGGCCGCTATTTTAATGATTGCTTCTATAGGACTTCTTTATTGGAAAGTAAATAATCAACCTATCGCACCATCTGCGCAGATCGTCACGACAACCCTTGCAGGTGAACATAAAAAGATTGTATTGGCAGATGGTTCGGAAATTATCATGGAACCATCTTCAAAAATCAGCTATCCAAGTAAATTCAGGGGAAATATCCGTGAAATAGCACTTACTGAAGGGGAAGCTTTCTTTGATATTGCCCACGACGAGCAACACCCATTTCAGGTACAGCTTGCATCCAAGCTAGCGGTTAAAGTATTGGGTACCTCCTTTCGGATAAAAGCCTATCAGGCTTCCGACCAAGTCGAAGTCACTGTTGCTACCGGTAAGGTTGCGGTACAGCAACAAGATAAAATCTTGGGTATATTAACCAAAAACCAGAGTTTACGTTACAGCAAAGAAACCGCACAATCTTCGCGTAGCGTAGTAGAAAAAAATACCGCTGTCGCCATAGCGTTTGATGGAACAAACCTCCAAGAGGTCGCAAAAAAACTGGAATATATCTACAACATTGAAATTATCTTAAAGGATACATCGCTTAGGTCTCTAAAAACAACAGCCACATTCAATAGCACACAAAATCCAGCAGAAATACTGGATATTATCTGCAGCCTACATCACCTTAAGTACAGTACGATTGAAAAGGATAAAGTATTTAAAATCCACAAATAATGTCTAAAAATTTACCTAAAACATCTTAGTCACCATGCGTAATTCATTACCTAATTATTACAAAAAAATGAAAACACCTGCATTCAAGAGAGAATTCTCTTTTTACCGGATCATGAAGTATCCCTGCATCGCATTTTCGATTACTTCAGTATTCTGCAGTTCATTGATGGCCTCCCCAAGCATGGCCCAACGTTTGGACAAAAGCAGCGTAAACATCAAAATAAGCAAGGGCGAAAAACTCGATGTGATTCTCCACAAAATCGAAAGTCTTTCGGGCCTTCATTTTGTTTACAATCCCGATCTATTGCAAGAACGGAACACAATCTTAAGCGGCAGCTTTAAAACTGAACCCGTTCGCTCCCTCTTGAATAAGCTTGGAATCAATGCAGTGGAAAAAGAGGACTATGTAATCCTGAACACACAAGCAAACATCAAGGCAGACCGAATCGTTACCGGTTTTGTAAGAGATACAACAGGGGCTGCAATTGCGGGTGTTTCTGTAAAAGTAGTAGGTACGCAGGTTGGGACCACAACAGATATAAAAGGTGCATTCCGTATCGAAGCAGGACCGCAAGCCGTACTTTCCTTTTCGATGGTCGGATTCCATTCTAAAGATGTTTCTGTTGGTGAAAATGAAGTTATAAATGTAACGCTAAGCGAAGAGCGTTCGACCTTATCAGAAGTTGTTGTAGTGGGATATGGAACCCAGAAAAAAGAAACATTAACAGGTGCTGTCAGCTTGGTATCACTTGACAAATTATCGTCTAGATCTGTCAACAGTGTTGGCGAAGTATTGGCCGGTAAATCACCAGGTGTTATTGTTACGAATGAAGGTGGTGACCCAACTGCAACGCCACGTATCAATATCAGAGGCGCCGGTGGTATCAATGGCGAAAGTGTACTCTACGTTATTGACGGTTCAATTTTCCTAGGCACCCCACAGCTCAATCCAAACGATATCGAATCCATTTCGGTCCTTAAAGACGCATCGGCAGCGATCTATGGAGCGAGAGCTTCCGGTGGTGTGGTATTGATCACCACTAAAAAAGGAAAAAAAGGACAGATGCAAATTAGCGTTGATGCCAAGTTAGGTCAACAAAGTGCATGGCGAAAATTACAGCCTTTAAACGCCGAACAACGTGCACAAGTAGCTGCTACAGCCGCTCAAAATGGTGGAACAACTATCCTACCTGCTTTTGATCCGACCAAATACCCAGAAGGTTTAGTCACCAAAACAAACTGGATGGATGAAGTTTTTAGAAACGCGACACTACAGGATTACAATGCTGCAATTAATGGTGGTAGCGAAAAGTCTAACTTTTACCTGAGTTTTAATTACCGCAACGCCGAGGGTATTGTATTGAATACCAAAACCAAACGCTATAATTTCCGTATAAATTCAGAACATCAACTTACCCCTTGGTTGAAAGTTGGTGAAAACTTATCCTATAGCAGTACCAATGGAAATGGCGCCAATACCAGCAGTGACTATACAGGAGCCCTACTTTCTGCCATTTATTATCCAACTAATGGAACCCCTTACAATGCAGATGGAAGCTTTGCTGGTCTACCGGGTCCATTCCCTGGCGATTACGGTGATATCATTAATCCTGTTGCGGAACTGATGCGCATCGACATCAACAATCCGGTCAATGTCCTTGTTGTCAATCCTTATGCTAGCATCCAATTGGCAAAAGGCTTAACATTCAGATCTAATTTAAGTATTACTAAATCGAATGCTCGATTTAAAAGCTTTACACCAAGACGTCCTGAAATAGGTAAACCGGTTTTGAGCAATAGTCTAGTTGAACGAGCTGATGATGCAAATGATATCCTTGCAGAACAAGTTTTAAATTACAAAACTTCTTTCGACAAGCATCAACTTGACCTAACTGGTGGTTATACTTTTCAAAAAACAAAGAATACCTATCTATATACTTCCGGAGCAGGTTTTGACGATGAGTCCAAACAATACCGTTATTTAACAAATGCGAATACCATTCAACCTTCGGAAAGTGGCTATGCTTCAACAGCAATATCATCGCTATTCTTAAGAGCAAACTACAGTTATAACGACAAGTATTTACTATCGTTGATTGGTAGACGAGATGGTTCATCCATGTTGACAAAAGAAAATAGATTTAAAAACTACGCTTCTGCTTCAGCAGGATGGGTAATCAGTAAAGAAGAGTTTTTAAAATCAGCAACCTGGTTAGATCAATTAAAATTACGCGGTAGCTATGGTATTTTAGGTAATCTCGGTAGTTTGTCAGCTGCAGCTGTTAACCCGCTACTAGCATCGACACAAAGTTATTTCGGCCAAACACCGACCTTACAAAAAGGATACGTACAAACGATTTTGGCCAACAAGAACCTCACTTGGGCAGAAAGTAAGCAGACCAATATAGGTGTAGATTTGGGAATTTTCAACCATTTTAACTTAGTCGCCGATTACTTTATTAAGGAAACAAATAAAATGATCCTGACCAGATCACTGCCAGGTACAGCAGGTTTAAATAGTCAAACGATCAACGCGGGTTTAGTCAAAGACAGAGGAATTGAGCTGGGATTAACGTACAGTAGTTCAAAAAATTCCGACTTTACTTATTCCATCAACGCAACCTTAACCAAATTAAATAACAAGGTTGAAGAATTAGCACCGGGCTTGAACACCATTGCTGTGGGTACTAATTTCAGAAATGAGTTAGCCCCACTCTCTATTACCGTCGGTCAACCGCTCTACAGCTACTATGTACTAAAAACAGATGGTATCTTTCAGAGCCAGGCCGAAGCTGATAATTACAAAAATGCCAATGGACAAAAAATTCAGCCTAATGCAAAAGCGGGAGATTTCAAATTTGTAGATATCGATGGCAATGGTTCAATCGGACCTGAAGATCGTTATTTTGCGGGCAGTGCATATCCAGATTTCTCCTATGGATTGAGCTTTAATGCGAATTATAAGGATTTTGATTTTAATATTTTTGCTCAGGGCGTTCAAGGCAACAAGCTTTTCAACGCTATCAAAAGAACAACGTATAGTGCGAGTGGACCTTCTTACAATAAGTTAACGGGCATTTTGGACGCCTGGTCTCCAGAAAATCCAAACGGTAAAGTGCCGATCATCTCCACTTCAGATGCAAATGGCAATTTCAATGCGTCTGATTTTTACATCGAAAATGGTTCCTACCTCCGCATTCGTAACGTTACATTAGGCTATACCTTACCAAAATCAATTGCAAACAAATTTAAGATGGGCAACGTACGTGTTTATGCAACGGCCAACAACCTATTTACCATTACGAAATATACAGGTTTTGACCCAGAAATTGGAATGGATAACAATGGTCTCGACGTGGGACGTTACCCACAAGCCCGAAGCTTTATTGTTGGTTTAAATGTCAATTTTTAATCTAAAAAAAGCCGATGATTTATACTCATCAGCCATAAAAAAAATAAAACGATGAAAACGAATATAAAATACCTTGCAATAGCAGCAGTAGCACTTTTTGCATCGTGCAATAAACAGTTAGATATAACACCAGAGGGTTCTCCCTCCGCACAGAATTTCTGGAAAACGGAACAAGATGCGATCAAAGCAGAAGCCGGGATGTACGAAAAGTACAATGAAGAGGATTATTACGGTCGCGGGATGTTTTGGTTTATTAATGCCAGTGACGACATGGTGACAGGACGTAACAAGCCCGAAGCCGACAATATTAAAAACTTCAACCGCAATTACATCGGTGGTGGTTATACAGAATCTCAATGGAGCATGCGTTATGCGATTATAAAGAGGGCCAACGATATTATTATCAATGTTCCCAATATAAGCATGGATGAAGCTCGAAAAAAACAGATCATTGGCGATGCCTATTTCAATGCAGGTCTGGTTTATTTTCAATTAGCGGCAAACTATGGTAACGACAAGGCGGGTGTGCCTATTGTTACGCCTGAAACAGATGCTTCTGTTCCTGTAGCTAGAGCCAACAACGTTAACGAAAACTACGATTATATCATTTCACTACTATTAAAAGCGGCCGACAACCTTCCTTATTTTTCTGAGATGAAGGATACCGATTATGGTAAAGCGCACAAAACAGCTGCATGGGCCTATTTATCAAAAGTATATCTGTACAAAAAAGATTATACCAATGCTGCGAAGTACGCGGATATGGTGATCAGTTCGGGCAAACATGATTTATTGACCAATTTTGTGGATGTGTTTAAGGCGGCTAACAACTGGTCCAAAGAATATATTTGGTCGGTGGTCTGTACGCCAAATGGTGGTGGTACTGGCTGGGGCAGCAAACTTCCCGGTGTTATGCTTACCAATAAAGCTTGGGGAATCTACAACGGCTGGGGCTACTATCTACCGACAAAAGAACTTTACGATTCTTTTGAAACAGGTGACTTGCGTCGTGAAGCAACAATCTTGAAACCAGGGGATAAATTCCAGTTTTTTGGCGAAGAACGTACATTTACAAAAGACGGTGGTGCGACTTCGAACTACCAGTTCAAAAAGTATATGGAACCATTTTCATACGCCAACCCTATTCCAACACACGTTAATCCAAATGGCGACAACGGAACAACAGACCTCAATGTACCATTGATGCGTTATGCCGAAGTATTATTGATTAAAGCTGAGGCCGCCATTAATTTAAATGGGGCTGGAGCCGGTGATACTGAATTAAATAAAATTAGGAAGAGAGCTGGTTTAATAACAAAAAGCGGAATGACTCTTGTAGACCTAAAACGCGAGCGCCGCAATGAGCTTGCTGGTGAATGGGCAGACCGTCACCGTGATTTGGTCAGATGGGGCGATGCGCAAGCTACCTATGCCAAACCTTTACACGATTTCGATGGTGCTGTAATTTGGCCGGCTAGAAATTTCAATCCGCAAGTACATGATGTTTGGGCAGTTCCACAACGCGAGATCGACAACAGTTCCGGCGTCATTAAACAAAATGCAGGATGGTAAAAAACAATAAATTAATGTGGCTGCTATTTGCCGGCCTAAGCATTCAGTCAGTTTCTGCACAACAGAAACTGACTGCCAATGCAGGTCACAGCCACAATGATTACAAACAGCAAATCCCGCTGTTGGAGGCTTACTATGCTGGAATGGGCTCTATCGAAGCGGACGTCTTCTATCGCAATGGAGAGCTTTACGTCGCCCATGAAAGCAGCGAAATCAAACCAGGGAAGACGTTAAAAAAACTTTACATCGACCCTTTAATTGCTTTCTTTAAGGAGAACGGCAATAAACCTTATGCCAAACCTGAGCAGACCTTGCAGCTCGTGATTGATATCAAGGAAAATTACGAACAGGTATTGTCTAAATTGTTGGCCGATTTGAAGGGCAACGAATCTATATTCGACCAGCAGAAAAATCCTTCCGCCATTAAAATTGTCGTCAGCGGTGAAATCCCGCCGCCGGAAAAGTTCGACAATTATCCATCGATGATTTATTTTGATGGCCGGCCGGAAAAAGATTATACGCCGGCACAGCTCAAACATATTGGGATGATCAGTCAGGATATTAAGCAGTATTCTGTCTGGAATGGCAAAGGGACACCTACTCCACCCGACCTTGAAAAGATGAAATCTGTGATAGACAAAGCGCATAAATTGGGGAAACCCTTTCGTTTCTGGGCAACCAAAGACAGTCCCAATAGTTGGAAAGAACTTGGTCACATGGGGGTAGACTGGATCAATACAGACCATCCTACTGCGCTTAAGAATTTCTATTTAAACAACGCTAAAGTCGAATACGCAAATCCAAAGGCCTACGTTCCCTATCAGCCAACCTATAAAAATGATGGTGCAACGAGCAAGGTTAAGAACGTTATTTTACTTATTGGTGATGGAATGGGCTTGGCTCAAATACAAGCGGGTTTAAGTGCCAATTTTGGTCAGTGCAATATCATCAATATGAAACATATTGGTCTTTCACGCACCGAAGCATCCAATTCGGATTTTACCGACTCCGCTGCGGGCGGGACAGCTTTGGCTACTGGACATAAAACCAATAACCGTTACATTGGCATGGATGCTGACGGTAAATTGTTGAGCGCTATTCCCGACACACTTGCTCAACACGGGATCAAAAGTGGTATCATCAGTGCGGGAGATATTACAGATGCCACTCCAGCTGCATTTTACGCACATCAGATCGATCGAACAATGTCACAGGAAATTGCGGCAGATTTTAAAAATAGCCATGTGGATATCTTAGTTGGATCCCGTCGCGAAAGCTTCCTCAACAACAAGGATAACACGCTGATGAAGCAACTGACCGAAAAAGGGTATCAGCTTCAGCAAAATTTAGACGACTTTGAAAAAGCGACATCGGGCAAACAGTTGGTGCTCCTAGCTGATTCTGCGACAAGAAGAATCCTCGATGGACGAGGAGAAATGTTAAAAAATTCCCTCTCAAAAACGATTCAGCTTTTGTCTAAAAATAAAAATGGCTTCTTTATCATGGCCGAGGGTGCACAAATCGACTATGGAGCCCATGCCAACGATCTTCCCTATGTTGTTACCGAGCAACATGACTTTGATCGGCTTGTCGGGGAAGCCCTAAAATTTGCGGACCAAGATGGTGAAACACTAGTCATTGTCACTGCAGATCACGAAACTGGTGGACTTTCCCTATTGGATGCCAATTATAAAAAGGGAACTGTTAGAGGCAATTTCAGTAGCGATGACCATACCAATATTATGGTACCTGTCTTTGCTTACGGACCAGGTGCGCAAAATTTTATTGGCATTTACAACAATACAGCCGTTTTTAAAAAGATTATCCAAGCCTATAACTTGAAATAATCGCTTTAAAGTTTTCATACAACATGAAACCCCTTAGTTTAAATACGAGGGGTTTTCATTTTTTCACCGACTACATTCCATAGTTTACAACCACTCCAAAATCCAATTTAAGGATTGATGTTCGATTTTTTGCCTATCTTGTAAGTCAAAAAAACAGAACAACCTTTATGATACCATCAATCAAGCGACTACTGATTTTGTCATTATTGCTATTCAGTATTTCGGCCCAACTATTTGCACAAACTTCTGAAAAAGCCTCTTGGTTTAAAGATGCCCGCTTTGGCATGTTCATTCATTGGGGACTATACAGTGCGGCTGAAGGCATGTGGAAGGGTGAACCTTTACGTTATATGAATAACTATGCCGAGTGGTTAAGATATCGCAACCGCGTTTCCAAAGAAGAGTACGGTACTTTGGCAAAACGTTTCGACTGGAGTAAAATAGATCCTGAGCAATGGGTTCTTCTAGCAAAAGAGGCTGGGATGAAATATATCATCATCACCGCCAAACATCATGATGGTGTCGCCCTTTGGGACACAAAAGTTGGTGATTATAGTCTCCCAAAATTGAGTGGTTCCAATCGGGATGTCATCAAAGATATCGCAGAGGCCTGTAGAAAGCACGGCATGAAATTAGGTTTTTATTATTCCCATTGGATTGACTGGGAACATCCATACGGCTGGAACCATCAACAGGAGCTGTCGGGACATGTTACCGATGCCCAATACAATCAATATTGGCAGGAGAAAGTTATCCCTCAACTTCGCGAACTGATGACCAACTATGGCGACATTGCATTGATATGGTTCGACATGTGGATCCCTTATCAAAAGTCGATCATAAAAAAAGAACAATTACTGCAAGTTGTCAAACTGATCCGTGAACTACAGCCTAATTGCTTGATTAATTCACGCCTAGGTCTTCCTCCGGATGCGGAGAACGTGGATTTTGAGACATTAGGAGATAACCAATTTGGCAGCAATTACATTAACCATCCATGGGAAACCCCTGGGACGATTGCCCATTCATGGGGTTACAACGGTCAAGAGAATGAATGGAAATCAACCAGTCAAATTTTCCAATCGTTGATCTCCAATGTAAGTCTCAACGGGGGCTTCACCTTAAATATCGGGCCACGTGCCAATGGAACAGTTCCCTACGAAAGTGTCAGTCGTCTGCACGAAGTCGGAGATTGGCTAAACAGTTATGGAGAGGGCATCTATGGCAGCACCGGCCTTGATCTAAAAAACAACCATTTCGATTGGGGTTACCTCACGACCAAAAAAGAAGGGCAAAAAACAGTCGTATATGCGCACGTCTTTAATTGGCCCTTAGATCATACACTTCGGATTACAGGAATCAAATCGACCCCAGAACAGGTTTCACTGATGAACGGAAGTGTATCTACGGCGCTAAAATTTGATCAAAGTCTCAGTCTAATCCATATCCAATTACCTGACGCGCAACCTGATCATTATGTTTCAGAAGTTAAATTGACTTTTAACAGCCCGCTAGAATTGGACAAAAATACAATCCCGGAATCAACCTTTGGTGGCTTTTCGTTGAAATCAACCAATAGCCTCAACCAAGGACTCAAAATTGTACGCTATAACGGCAAAAATCCAACGCATGCGATCCTGACGGGTGATACGAAGATCGATTGGGAGGTAACCATCCCTGAAGCAGGCGTCTACTCACTCGATTTTTCAGCACATAATCCCAATAAACAAAACAGTGTTTTTGAAGTCAGTACTGCCAATCAGCGGTTGCAAGGAAGTTTTGCTCCTACAAACAAAATGGTGGTCGAGCCCAATGAAAACAACTACACAGAAGAATTTGTCGAAAACCGCATCGGCAAATTTAAATTCGATAAGCCCGGAAAATATATCGTAACCTTTAAAAGTAAAGAATTACAGCCACTTTGGTTTAACTGGATTTGGCTCGAAAAAATGAAGAATTAAACATACGTTCCTGGGTACAGAACATGTAAAACACCAGCAGGCAGATTACTATGTCTACATAACAATCTGCTTGCTAGTAATTTATACAAAAAGTTACATATTTTAATATTTATTTATTATTTTGGGGTAAAAGTTACCAATTTTGCAAATAGGGGCTGATAGGCCACTTATGCTTATAAATGAGAAAATTAACCCTAAACATTGTTAGATAATGCATCTGCAACGGGACTCTTTATCTGTGCTTTCTGACCAAACTGTAAATACAAGGTTGGAGGGATTAATCACGACCACCGATGATGGCACTATTCTACTGTTTAACAAACGCGCACAAGAGCTTTTAGACCTCGAAAGTACGGCAACCACCAACAAACTACATGATTTAATTACATTTTACTCAGCAGATGATCTTTCGGAACTATCGCCTACAGAAACGCCATTTTTTAGTGCTCTTTCCAAAAACCAAAACCAAAATGAAATTATCCTAGGAAGAAAAAAGGATCAAGAGTTTAGATGGTATCAATTCAATGTTCATCTTATTATAGAAGACAATAAAAAAGGTCTTTCAATCTCATTTATTGATGTATCGAAATTGGTCAATAAAAATCGTGTCCTAGAAGATAAACAACACCAACTTCAATTGCTTGTTGCCTCATTGAATGATCTTGTATTCGAAGTAACCGATACTGGAGTATTTAAAAACTACTGGACCAACAATCCGGATCTATTGTTCTATACGCCAGAAGAATTTCTAAATAAGAGCCTCACGGAGCTTTTCCCACCTGATCTTGCAGTGCCCGCTCTTCAATTAATACAAAGTTCATTAAAATTGGACCGCGAACTTAAGATGGATTTTCAATCCAATTTAAAAGAGCACAAAGACAAATGGTACCGTTTACAGATAAAACCTATACATAGGGCGCTGAACCGGGTAGCCCTGGTTATTTCCGACATTACAAAACAAGTCGAGTCCAATGAAAAGAGTAAATTCAATGAACACAAATTTAATCAAGCATTTTATTTATCTGGTCTGGGAATCTCTTTGACAAGCCTCGAAGGTTACTGCATAGAATCCAATAACATGTTAACCAAAATTCTTGGTTATTCTCATGAAGAAATGTCGACAACCAAGTTTACTGATCGAACACACCCAGACGATATAGATAAAGATGTTGAACTTAGAGAAAAACTTGTCAGGGGCGAAATTGAAGCATTTACGCTTCAAAAACGCTATTTACATAAATTAGGACATTTTGTATGGTGTTCTGTAACGGTTGCGGCAGTTTTTGATAATGCCAATACCGCACAATTTCTGATCGTCCAGGTGCAGGATATTTCCGAATCAAAAAAGAATATAGAAATTCTAAAGAGGCAAAAGATTGAATCGGATCTAGTCAAAATAGATCTTGAAACCAAAATACGACAACTGGAAGAATTTGCTAACATCCTCGCTCATGATCTAAAGGGCCCACTCAGTAATATACAGATGCTTATTGACGAAATCAAGGTAACGGATGACGAAAAAATAAAAGCAGATTTTATGAACCTTCTGGATATTAGCAGTGACAACCTGACTGAAACATTACATGATTTGGGGGGTATACTTGATATCAAATCAAACAATTCACTGATTTACGAGCAATGTAATTTTCTCGATGTATTCAAAAAAGTGCAACAGCAATTTCTGGAAGAAATACAGCAAAAAAATGCGACTATTTCCATCGAATTCAATGTAAAAGATATTTATTATCCTAAGATTTACCTGGAAAGTATCTTAAGCAATCTCCTGAGTAATGCACTCCGATTTACGGCAAAAGATAGAGCCCCTAGGATCGAAATACATACGCATCTGGAACAAGAAGGAACCTTATTAACGGTTAAAGACAACGGGCTGGGTATTAACCTACCAAAATACAAATCTGAGCTGTTTATGTTCAAAAAGGTTTTTCACCGTGGATTTGAGACTAAAGGTGTCGGATTGTTTCTCATAAGATATCAGATCGAATCATTGGGCGGAAAGATCGATGTACAAAGTAAAATCGATTCGGGTAGTACCTTTTATGTCAAATTTTTAGAAAAAGCATATAAAGATCCGCTGATACAACTATAAAAAATAGCGTTCAATCCTGTTCGTAGAAAATAACTGCTAAGATCCTGGACAGCGTGATCTCACAAGTAAAAGAGTAAAAGAAAAACTGCGATGTCAATCAACGACAAAGATGAGGTTTATTGACACGATGAAAACAATTATTAATCAAAAAGACCATGACTCCTGAAACTAAAAGAACGATCATTCTCATTGATGATAATGCCATCTTACGTACTATTTTCGGCCATATGCTACAGGGATTTACCGACTATGAGATTGACTTTCATTCCTTCAAAAATGCACTGGATGCATTGGATTTTTTGGATAACAATGACATCTGCCAGTCGTTGATGCCACCCATACTCTTTGTGGATATCAATATGCCATTTATGACTGGTTGGGAGTTAATGGATGTACTTGAAAATAGAACAGACTTCATCAAACGAACCAAGATTTTTATTGTCAGCTCCTCTACGAGCAAAAACGATCAGGAGCAACTGGCAAATTACCCTTTTATAAGCGGTTTCATTCTGAAACCTTTTGGAAAAGAATCTATTTATGAGATTTTGAAAAAAATCGATTAAAAAAAAGCCCCCCAAACTTTATTACTTAATTATTGGAGGGGCCTTTTATTTTGACAACTTATTGTTTTGGACAGCGGACACCCGCTGTCGTTATTTTTTTTGAGCGATTAAATCGCCTGACACTTGTCTGCCAACCAATTCTTTTCCTCAACCGTAAGATGAGTCGATAATTGATCAAATACCCACTGATTATAGTTATTTAGCCAGGAAATATGTTTCTTATCCAATAAGGATTTTTCGATTAAATCGGTTGCGATATAACATATTGTTAGTGTCTCAAAGTCCAGGAAGTCTCCAAATTCGGAAGATCCTGCTTTACGGGTCAACACGAGGTTCTCAATGCGAATACCATGTTTGCCGACGCGATACAATCCAGGCTCTATCGAAGTAATCATACCTGGTTCAACAGCAACATCTATTGCAGCGGCATTGAACACTTGTGGACCTTCGTGTACATTCAAGAAGAAACCGACACCGTGTCCCGTACCATGCCCATAATTGCGTAATGTTTCCCACAATGGACGACGCGTAATTGCATCGATCTGATAGCCGCGCGTTCCAGTAGGGAAGATGGCCTGAGAGCCTTCTATTGTTCCCTTGAGCACAAGGGTATAATCCTCTTTTTCTTCCTGCGTAAGACCTCCAAGCGTTACCACTCTTGTAATATCCGTTGTCCCTGAAGTATATTGCCCCCCGGAATCGACCAATAGTAAACCTTTAGGCTGTAGTGTATAATTCGATTTTTCATTAGCCGAATAATGTGGCAGGGCACCGTGATCCAAATATCCCGCAATTGTCGTGAATGAGACGTCGACAAAGCCATCTTGACTTTCGCGAAATCCACGTAATTTGTCAGCAATAGATAATTCAGAAAGCTCACCAGAGGAGACATTCTCTTCCAACCATTTGAAGAAACGAGTCAACGCTATACCGTCTTTTACAAACGTATGGCGATTATTTTCAACTTCAACCTTATTCTTAATTGCTTTTAAACTCGTCGAAGGGTTTATTTTCTCAACAATTTTAACCTGTTTAGGTACGCTGTCGAAAACAGCAAAACAGGTACGTTTTGGATCGATAAGAATAGATGCAACCTCCAATGTCGGAACTGTCTCAAAGAGATCCTCATAAGCTGCAATATCCACTCCATAGCCTTTCAATTCTTCCGTTGCCTGAGTTGTCAACTTCGAAGGTTCAATATAAAGCGTTGCTTTTTCTGCTGTAATCAATACAAATCCCAAAACAACAGGATTACAAGGTACATCCTGACCACGGATGTTTAATAACCAGGCTAGGTCATCCAAAGATGAGATCAGATGAGCCTCCGTTCTGTTCTTTTTCATCTCTGCGCGGACAGCTTCAATTTTAGAAACCGTTGACTGTCCCGTAATATTTTCGTCCAGCAGGTAGGCCTGTGCCTTAGGTAGCTCTGGTCGTCCTTCCCATAATGATGACAACAGGTCAACATGACCATCTACTTTAATCTCCAAAGGCTCCAAAGTATGCTGAACAGATTGAGCCACCAATAAAGAAGCGAGATTGCCATCAAAAGCAACCTTAGCACCAGCACCCAACTGCTCGCCCAACCAATCAGCATATTCTGCAGCTCCCTGCACTTTCAATTTCACCAATTCAAAACCTGTTCCTGCCAATTGCTCCGCTGCTTGGACAAAATAGCGAGAATCGGTCCAAAGGCCGGCAAAATCTTGTGTGATTGCCAACGTACCTGCCGACCCGGTAAAACCCGAGGCCCAGGCAATGCATTTATAACGTTCCGGTAGATATTCACTAATATGAGGATCTGAAGATGGAATGATATATCCATCGATTCCCTGAACCTTCATCGCCTCACGAATGGCAGCTAATTTTTCGATATGCTTCATGTCGTCTATACAATTTTATGCAAGTTAGGATTTTTTAGGGTCGAATGCCTAACTTTAAGCCAAATAAAACAAACGAAGTACAGCGAACGCTTTCCCTTAAAATAGGCTGCGTTCAAGTCATCATGATAAATCCGATGGAATATCCATGATTGCCTGCACGAATATCGATAACCGTGTTTGCAAACTCATTGAAGATAAACTGGGATATACCATAGGACGATAAAAAAATAGTATATATGAACCAATTTCTGCTAAGTACCATTGCTTTTTCTACTTACGCGTTAACGACCGTTACCACTCCATTATTTGCGCAGGATCTTCGCAGTAAAATTCAGGATGCTTTTACGCAGTTTCAAAGTCAGGAAAGCCTCAGGAATGGTTTGAGCTCACTGATAGTTTTCGATGGAAAAACAGGCCAGACTGTATTCGCAGCAAATGAAAATATCGGACTAGCAACCGCGTCCACCATGAAGGTAATCACTTCGGCCACGGCATTGGACTTCCTGGGTAAGAATTTTCAGTTCAAAACAACCCTGTATTATACAGGTGAAATCGACGAGAACGGTGTGTTAAACGGAAGTATTATTGTGACAGGTACGGGAGACCCTACCCTTGGCAGCGCTCGCTATCCGGAGACTCAGGCAACAACGATACTGAACAAGTGGCTTACAGCGATCCAAAATGCCGGTATCAAAAGTATTAATGGCGCTATCATTGCCGATGATCGGCTTTATAATGGGAACCAGCTTCCGGGTGGCTGGATCTGGACTGACATGGGTAACTACTACGGCGCGGGGATTTCTTCGCTCAATTGGTGTGAGAACGCTTTTGGCATTAATTTTACCCCAAGTAATAAAATTGGCGCCAAAGCGGAGATCCTTAGTTATACAGCCCAAGTTCCCTATCTGGAAATTATCAATGAAACAACCACTGGTAAATCAGGAAGCGGCGACAACGTATACGCCTATGCTGCCCCTTATTCAACGAAGATATTTGTGCGTGGTTCGTATGGGCAAGATCTCAAGAAAACAATTGAGCTCTCCTCTCCCGATCCGGCTTACGACCTCGCTTATCAATTAAACGAAGTCCTAAACAACAACGGTATTGTTGCCAGCGAACGGCCTGCTACTGGAACAAAGATGGATTCAGTTGATGTTTCAAAAAAACAAACCCTGGATATCCACCTATCCCCAACCTTAGATAAAATTGTCTACTGGTTTAACCAAAAGAGCATCAATCTCTATGGAGAAGCCCTATTGAAAGCGATAGCTTATACAACAGCGGGTAAAACGGGCACCGACGATGGCGCTTATTATATCCAAAAATATTGGAACGCCAAATTAGGCATAAAATCCAGTGAACTCAATAGTATGGATGGCTCGGGACTATCGCCTCAAAATCGAGTGACCACAGCAGCGATGAATAAGATTATGCAGTATGCACAAAAACAAAGTTGGTACCCTGCTTTCTACGAAAGTCTTCCCACCTATAACAATATGAAGATGAAAAGTGGAACAATCGGCGGCGTACTTGGTTATACAGGTGTACATACCAATAAAACAGGACAGTCATTTACCTACACGTTACTGGTTAACAACTATGCTGGGTCGGCCTCCAGCATGCGTCAGCAAATGTTTAAACTGTTGGATGTCCTGAAGTAACATATTATTGTCTAATTATAATAAGATATTGGCAAATATTTCCAATTATCAAAAAGAATGATAGATTTGTAGCCTTAAATTAATAAAATCGTAATGAGTAACACTAATCGTAAACAGGCAGCGTTAAACTACCACGCAATGGGTAGACCTGGTAAAATAGCTGTTGTTCCGACCAAACCAACAAATTCGCAAAGAGACTTATCATTAGCATATTCTCCAGGTGTAGCGGAGCCATGTTTGGCTATTGCTGAGAACAAAGAAGATGCTTATAAATATACCGCAAAAGGAAACCTTGTTGCTGTTATCAGTAATGGTACAGCAGTATTGGGCTTAGGCGATATCGGCGCCCAAGCTGGTAAACCAGTCATGGAAGGTAAGGGTTTATTATTCAAAATTTTTGCCGACATTGATGTATTTGACATCGAAGTGGACACCAAAAATGTTGATGAGTTTGTCAACATTGTCAAAGCATTGGAGCCTACTTTTGGAGGGATCAACCTGGAAGATATCAAAGCACCGGAATGTTTTGAAATCGAACGCCGTCTAAAAGAAGAAATGAACATCCCAGTGATGCACGATGACCAACATGGTACAGCAATCATCTCAGGTGCAGCATTGATCAACGCCTGTGAAATTATCGGTAAAGATATTTCAAAAGTAAAAATCGTCGTCAATGGTGCTGGAGCAGCTGCAATGTCGTGTACTGCAATGTATATTTCAGTAGGTGCTAGCAAAGAAAATATTGTGATGCTGGATAGCAAAGGTGTAATCCGTACTGATAGAGAAAATCTAGACAGCATGAAAGCACAATATGCAACAGATCGCGATATTCACACCTTGGCAGATGCTGTAAAAGATTCGGATGTATTTATCGGTCTATCGGCAGCAGACGTCATGTCGGCAGAGATGTTGTTATCGATGGCTCCAAGCCCAATTGTATTGGCGATGGCAAATCCAAATCCTGAGATTGCTTACGATTTGGCGATGGCAACACGTAACGATATTATCATGGGTACAGGTCGTTCAGATTATCCCAACCAAGTAAACAATGTATTGGGTTTCCCATATATCTTCCGTGGTGCTTTGGATGTACGTGCAACAGCAATTAACGAGGAAATGAAAATTGCCGCAGTGCGTGCAATTGCAGATTTGGCGAAACAACCTGTTCCAGAAGAAGTAAATCAAGCCTATAACACGAGCAATTTAAAATTCTCGGAAGAATATATCATTCCAAAACCTACCGATCCGCGTTTGATCACTGAAGTTTCTATGGCTGTTGCAAAAGCTGCCATCGCATCAGGTGTAGCAAAGACCGTAATCGAAGATTGGGATCAATACAGCGATGCCCTACGTAAACGTCTTGGTAAAGATGATGCGATTATGCGCAATTTGACTATGGCTGCAAAAAGAGATCCTAAACGTGTTGTTTTTGCAGAAGCAGACAATTACAAAACGTTGCGTGCGGCACAGATTGTTAAAGAAGAGGGCATTGCGATTCCAATTCTTTTAGGTAGAAGAGATAAAATCGAACGTTTAATCAAAGAATATGCTTTTGAATTGGATGGTCTTGAAATTATCGACCCAGTTGCTGAAGTCGACAACGAAACGGAGCGTTCAAAGAAATTTATTGAGCATCTTTACATCAAAAGACAACGCCGTGGTATATCGAAATACGATGCCCGTAAGTTGATGTACGACCGCAACTATTTTGGTGCCTCTTTAGTGGAATTTGGCGAAGCTGATACCCTAATTTCCGGTATGACCAAAAATTATGCAAATACAATCCGTCCGGCATTACATGTAATCGGTGCTAAACCAGGCAGCCGTGTCGCAGGTATGTATATGATGTTAACAAAAAAAGGACCAATCTTCATGGGTGATACAACCGTAAATGAAGACCCTACAGCACAAGAACTAGCAGACATTACCCTGTTATTGGATAAAGCTGTGAAACGCATGAACATTCAGCCACGTATTGCATTACTATCTTACTCTAATTTTGGTTCAAGCGAAGGAAAAACGCCAACAAAAGTGAGAGCAGCAGCGCAGATCCTACACGATCAACATCCAGAGATTATTGCTGATGGTGATTTACAAGCAAACTTCGCCTTAAACAGCGAAATGTTGACAGCAAATTTCCCTTTCAGCTGCTTAAATGGAAAATCTGCGAATACACTCGTATTTCCTAATTTGGAGTCGGGAAATATCGCTTATAAATTATTGCAAGAAGTTGGTGAAGCTGAGGCTGTAGGTCCAATCCTTTTGGGTATGAACAAACCAATTCACGTATTGCAATTGGACAGCTCTGTACGCGAAATCGTCAATATGGTTACCATTGCCGTAGTCGATGTACAAGCACATCTTAAAAATTTATAGAATAGCTTAAAATCTTCCTATATTCGTATACTATGTACGAATATTTCAATGGAAAATTAGCATATAAAGCCCCCACTCATGTTGTTATCGATGTGAGTGGGATTGGTTATTATGTCCACATCTCTCTCTATACCTTCTCCCAAATCAAGGATCAGGAAAATTGTAAACTATTTATATCACTTCAAGTTCGGGAAGATTCACACACGCTTTATGGCTTTGCGACAGAAGGCGAGAAAAAATTATTCGAAAATTTGATCTCTGTTTCTGGTATTGGCCCCAATACAGGCCGTATGATACTATCGTCAAACACACCCGATGAGATCCAGTCTGCCATCGTCAATGGCCAGGTTGCCCTAATTCAAAAGATTAAAGGAATCGGCCCTAAAACAGCACAACGTCTTATACTGGAACTTCAGGATAAATTAAAAAAACAGGGCTTCGAAGCCTTGGCATCACCTATCGAATCCCAATCTGTGCCAGAAGAAGCATTGTCAGCACTAGTGATGCTCGGATTCAACAAAGTCGCGGCAGAGAAGGTGTTAAATACCATTTTAAAGACCGAAAGCAATCTTTCCGTAGAGGATATGATCAAATTAGCATTGAAACGACTTTAATGCATAAACATTAGCAGTACGTATCAGTTATCTAATGATTAATATCGGATACGTACTGCTAATGCTGTAGCGTAAAAGATATAAAGGAACCCGAAGGTTCCTTTGTTATTTCCCGAACCTCAGTTTTGCAATAAATCGAGGGCTAAAAAGGAAGCATCACAACAGCGATTTATTCTTTACAAAGGCGAGCCCTTTCATTCTTTTCGCTTTGGTTTTTAGATACAGCAAACGGACATCAAATAGGGATCAAATTTTGTCTTTTGACACTGTTTATTCAGTGTTTGTTCAGTGATCGTTCAGTGCTTGCTCAGTGATCAGTCAGTTAAGACTGAATAAGCACTGAGTAAGCACTGTCTAAAAATTGATTAAATATTATCCTTATTTTGAACTTGGTATCAACCAATTATCGCCATCTTCAAAATGGCGCTTGAGGGACTGTTACCAGAAAAGCAGATTCCGTTGTACCCGCTATTGAACAGCTGCTCAGTAGAACACAGATAGATACAGTTAAAAGGCATAAATTTTTTCACCTAAATTTGGATACTATTCCCCGAAGTAAAATATCCCCTTTAACAGACTAAACAAACGATTGATCTACCCCAAACACGCTATTATCCAAACTACTTCTAAGTGCCCAAAAACACTTTCAACAGTGTTTTCATACCCTATTTGTTACATTTCCTCTTTGCTAAAACGTATTTATTCACCTATTTTTAGGACTTCTTATTTCAGTTATAATCTCACGCATGAAGAAACTATTTTCACTTGCGCTGGCTCTAAGTGTAGGAGCAGCAGTATTTGCGCAAGAAAAGAAAGATGCTACCTTGAACATTGTGCCATTACCACAACAGGTTCAAATTAAAAATGGCACGTTTAAAATCAACGCTAACACCAAAATCGCCTTCGATAGCGAAGAGGACAAAAAAGTTGCAACGCTGTTTCAGGATTTCCTAAAAAGCAACTACAATCTCAATTTATCAGTAGTGAAATCAGCGAGCAGCAATACGATCTATTTCTCCTCCAAAAAAGCAAAAACCACTAATGCTGAAGCGTATGAACTTAACATAAGTTCGGACCGCGCAACTATTAGCGGAAAAGCTGCCGGTCTATTTTATGGTATGCAATCGTTGATCCAATTGCTACCTGTAGATAAAAAGGCCAGCATAGAAATTCAACAAGCTTCAATCCAGGATGAACCGCGTTTTGCCTATCGTGGATTACATCTCGATGTTGGCCGTCACTTCTTTCCTGTAGAATTTGTAAAAAAATACATTGATATTCTGGCATCTTACAAATTGAATACGTTTCATTGGCATTTGACAGACGACCAAGGCTGGCGTATAGAAATCAAATCACATCCAAAATTGACTCAAGTTGGCGGTTACCGCAAGCAAACACTGCTGGGTAACTACAAGACAGATGGCGATTATGACAATACACCTTATGGTGGTTTCTATACCCAGGACCAAATCAAAGAAGTGGTTGCCTATGCAAAAGCTAAATATGTAACGGTTATACCCGAAATCGAGATGCCAGGACATGCATTAGCAGCACTTTCGGCTTACCCAGAATTGGGTTGTGGTGATAAGCCAGGACCTTACACAGCTGCTCAGACTTGGGGAGTGTTTGACGATGTTTTCTGTGCCGGAAAAGAAGAGACATTCAAATTATTGGAAGATGTAATTGATGAAGTCATTCCCCTATTCCCCAGCGAATATATCCACATCGGTGGTGATGAGTGTCCAAAAACAAAATGGAAAACATGTCCATTTTGTCAAAAAAGAATCAAAGACAACAACCTCAAAGATGAACATGAGTTACAGAGCTATTTTATCCAACGTATGGAAAAATACATCAATAGTAAAGGTAAACGTATCATTGGATGGGATGAGATCTTAGAGGGCGGTTTAGCACCTAATGCGACTGTCATGAGCTGGAGAGGCGATCAAGGCGCAATTGATGCAGCCAATCAAGGTCACGATGTGATCATTACAGCAAACAGCTATGGTTTATATTTTGATCACAAACAAGGTCCTGATCAAAACAGAGAACCTTTAAGTATCGGCGGACTTTCCACATTGAGCAAAGTATATTCGTCAGACCCAATGCCTAGCAAAATTGCTGAAAACAACAAGAAACACGTTTTAGGTGTACAGGCAAATATTTGGACAGAGTATATTGGATCATCCAATAAAGTCGAATTTACAGTGTTACCGCGCGTTTTAGCGCTTTCTGAAATTGCCTGGACACAGCCAGAGAAAAAGAACTGGAAAAATTTCTCAGAACAGCGTGCAGCAAATCAGCTGGCTAAACTTGACCAAACCAATACATTCTATCGTGTACCGGAAGTATATGGCATAACAGATACCACCGTATATGCTTCGGAATATACGATCAGAGGTTTGAAACCATCTGTTGAAGGGGCCAAAATTTATTATACATTGGACAACTACGATCCTTCAGAATTGGATTTAGAATATACAGGTCCAGTGAAAATTACGGTTCCTAATAGTAAGGAACGTGTTTTCAAAGCCGTTGTTGTAACGCCTTCCGGCAAAAGAAGCAACTACATTCGGGTGAATATTATCAACACCAAGAAATAATAACATTTGCCTGATAAGAAAGCGCTAATATTCTGTTAACTTTGAACAGCGTATTAGCGCTTTTTCATTTCATGCAGGTTGGAACTCAATATGCCCTGAAGCTTTCCGGACAGGCAAAACATGCTTGGCAATTGTAATCCTGATAGCAAATGCATGATTATTTTTTTTACATAGATTTTTATGGCAGAGGATTTACAAATAGCTAAAGGTAGCAAAGAAGAACAATATCAAAATTTACTTCCTCAGATCGGAGGACTATTGCAAGGCGAGCCTAATCAAATTGCCAATTTGGCTAACATCGCTGCTGCACTGAAAGAACAATTCAATTTTTTCTGGGTTGGTTTCTATCTTGTTGATGGAGACGAGCTCGTATTAGGCCCTTTTCAGGGCCCCGTTGCATGCACGCGTATCAGGAAAGGCCGTGGCGTATGCGGGGGTGCTTGGGCACAGGAAAAAACATTGATTGTTCCTGATGTGGAGCAATTTCCGGGACACATTGCCTGTAGTTCGCTCTCGCGGTCCGAAATAGTGCTACCCGTTTTTAAACAGGGACAGATTATCGGTGTGCTGGACGTTGACAGCAGTGAATTAAATAGTTTTGATGAAGTCGATGAGAAATACCTTACGCAGGTATTACAGCTTTTAGACAGCGAATAGATAAGCTGCGCTATTTTTGATCATTTATTTATTTTCAAATTCCCAGACTTTCACTAATTTGTCGTCACCGACACTAAAGAAATATTGTCCATTTTCGGACCATGATCCTGCATTTACAGATAAATGATGGCCATCTTGCATCTTCTCGCGGCTCATATTTTTCAATAGTGCAAAATCGGCTGTGGACCAAAACTTCAACGATTTATCGCGACTGACAGTTGCAAAAATTGGCGCTTCAGGATGGGGATATATTCCGTATACGGTAAAAAGATGAGGTACAAAGGAAAAATTAGTTGTCAATTGATTTGGATCTGAAATCACCAATTGCGCATCCCTTCCACCACTTAGCAATTTATTATGGATAAATGCCAGCGACGTAGCGGGCATACTATGCAATTTTGAATCAGTAATAACATGAAAGTCAGTACTGTCCAACATATAAACCTGTCCATCTTTATCGCCCAATGCTATTCGTCCAAGTCCTTCATCAATTGCAATTGCCCGAATTGTTGTTGGGGATATACGCTTCTCGTAAATACTTTTATAAGTTGCCAAGTCAATGACATACAATGTCCCCTCTTCACCTACCGCCAAAAGCTCATTTTTCCAGGACATATAAGCCAATGCAAAAATAGCTTTGGTGCTCAGTTGTATGCTTGCTACAAGCTTTTGCTCTTCTACATGTACAAAAAGTAGCTTGCCCTCGCGCAAGGCTATGGCCAGAATCGGCGTACCCGTTATCAACCGTAAAGCGTATACCGATGAACTTACTGCGCAGAGAATACGCTTAAATGCATTCTGCTCAATATCCCATTCGACAACGCCCTTATCGTTACCAGCTGTAAAAAATGTGTGCGTATAATAACCCTTCTCTACACAAAAAATAGGGTTTTGATGTCCTGGTAATGTCGATTTTAATGTAATATCCATAGTAATTTCGCTAAAACTCCTTCTCCAGCCGGATCGCATATTTTACGCCCAGTTTTTATGCTGTAGGACTCCACTGATCGAACTGTGAGTCCGGTAAAAATCAATACAGCAATACGTATTGTTAGCCGGTAGAAACAAGAAGTGCAGTATATCCACAAATATACTGCACTTCTTAGATTATTTTGTCATCTTAGCTTAAAGCCTTCTCCCCGTTTCGGATTTTGTTCAACGGTGCTGCCATCTTCCGATTTTAAGTGAGCTAGGAGCACGAAGTAAGATGTCCCTTCAAATACCTATTGATGTCTGCTCTCGAGGTTTTTCGCAATTGTTTCCAAAGAAAATCCTTTCTCACGCAACAATACGATCAAATGAAACAATAAGTCTGAAGTTTCATTGATAAAATCAGCATCTGTTTCTGTCAATGCTGCAATTACTGTTTCTACAGCTTCCTCGCCAACCTTTTGCGCAATCTTATTGATACCGCGAGAACGCAGGCGGTTGACATAAGATTCATCAGAAGGATGTTCATAGCGATGGTTGACAATACGCTCTAACTCCAACAGAAAGTTTTGGTTAAAGTCTGTACTGAAACAGCTTCTGCTCCCTGTATGACAGGTAGGCCCCATTGGTTCTGCTTTGATCAAAACAGTATCCTTATCACAATCAACATGGATGCTTTTTACATTCAAAAAGTTTCCACTCTCCTCTCCTTTTGTCCAAAGGCGATTTTTGCTTCGGGAGAAAAACGTAACACGTTTCTCTGCTTGTGTCTTCTCCCAAGCTTTCTCGTTCATATAGCCTAACATCAATACTTCCAACGTTTGGAAGTCCTGCACAATCACTGGAACGAGGCCGTCACTTTTTGCAAAATCTAACATGATTTTAGTATTTCAATTTTAAATTATTTTCGAAGAACCGTGAGCTCTCTTTTAACTTCTCAGGATTTCATCCAGCAAGTTTATGACTTACTTCTCCTTGATCAATCTTGTTTTCTATCTTACGACAATTCCATTTTGACGCAAGGTAGCTTTAAGATCCGGAATCAATATTTCACCATAATGGAAGACCGATGCCGCCAGAGCAGCATCTACGTTAGCTTGCTGAAAAACATCCACAAAATGCTGTTGATTACCAGCTCCGCCAGAGGCAATCAGTGGAATATGAATGCGGTCATTTATTGTTTTTAAAAAACCATTATCAAAGCCATTTTTTGTTCCGTCATGATCCATTGACGTCAGCAGGATCTCTCCCGCTCCACGTTCCTGCGCTTCAAGTATCCAATCCGCTGTGTTCAATTCCGTCCTAATGCGTCCACCACTCAGATGGACAAAATGCTGACCGTCGATGGACCGGGTATCGACAGCAACAACAACAAATTGTGCACCAAAAGCTGCAGCCATCTGATTGATAAGATCGGGGTTACGTACCGCCGCGGAATTGATGGAAATTTTATCTGCACCTGCATTCAACAGGATGTCAGCATCTTTGATTTCATTGATACCACCGCCAATTGTAAAAGGAATATTCACTTGACGTGCGACTGCTTTGACTAAATCAATTGTCGTTTTACGCTCCTCATGTGTCGCTGTAATATCCAGGAAAACGAGTTCATCAGCCCCTTGTTGAGAATATTCATAGGCCAATTCAACGGGATCACCCGCATCGCGCAGATCCACAAAATTGACTCCTTTTACAGTCCGCCCATCCTTAACATCCAAACAGGGAATTATACGTTTTGCCAGCATTTTAAAATCTGATTAACGATTTTAAATTCCAATCTTTGATTTCATCGATCGAGATTCTATTTTCATAGATTGCTTTACCAACGACAACAGATTCTACACTGCCCAGTTCCTGAAGTTTCTGAATATCGTCCATTGAACTGATCCCGCCAGAAGCAATTAACTTGATAATCGGAGAATGGTTCAACAACTTTTGGTACAATTCAACACCTGCACCGCCCAATTTACCATCTTTACTAATATCGGTACATAAGAATCTAAAGAACCCTAAAACCAAGCATTTATCAATATATTCGATCAATTTGATTGGAGAGCTTTCCAACCAGCCGGAGTATTTGATGACTTCATCCAATACGTCGATCGCTATAACAATGTGGTCTGCATATTTTACTTTACCTTCATTCAATGTCGCCAGTTCCTCCAAGAATGAAGGATTTGTAATTGCCTGTGTTCCGACAATAACGCGATAAACACCCGCATCTACCAATTCTTTAACCTTCTCTATGCTTCTAACACCACCGCCATATTGAATCTTCATATCCGTCTTCTGGATGATATCAAATAAATAGGCCTGATTGCTGAAGTCTCCTTTTGCACCATTTAAATCAATGATATGGACGAGTTCCGTACCATTTGCGCGGTAGGTTTCGATTTGCTCTTCTAAACTAATCGCATACGTTGTAACGTCATTGTAGTTACCCTCTCTCAAACGGACAACTTTTTTGTCCAAAACGTCTATTGCTGGAATGATATACATAGTCGAATATTTTTAATCAATTTGAATAGTTGAAAAATTGAGCAACAGCTGCTCTCCTGCTTTTCCAGATTTCTCTGGATGAAATTGTACGCCAAAGAAATTGTCTTTAGAAATTGCAGCCGAAAAAGGATGTCCATAGACACATTTTGCCGCAGTATATGTCGCATCGAATTCGATAAAGTACGAGTGGACAAAATAAAAATAAGTTTGATCTTCAATATGTGCAAATAAAGGACTATTTGCTGGCACGGAAACACTATTCCAGCCCATATGTGGTACTTTACCCGACTTTTCGGCATCAAAATGTAACGTCTTCAAAGGAAAAAGCTTTAACATTTCGGCATTTCCTTCTTCTGAAAAAGCCGTCAGTAATTGCATACCAACACAAATCCCCAATACAGGCTTTTTTAGCTTTTTGATATAAGGCACCAATCCTGATTCCTGTAGTTTGTCCATTGCTGCGCCAGCATGCCCCACTCCAGGAATGATGATACGATCGTATTGATCGATCTCATCTGCGGTATTGACCATACCATAGGTAAGCCCAACACGATCCAGTGCCGCTGTCAAAGAGAAAATATTCCCCGCACCGTAATTAATAATTCCTATCATCTTACAATACTCCTTTTGTACTTGGCAATTGCATATGGTCGGCATCGCGTCTTACCGCTTTCTTGATAGATTTAGCAAAAGCTTTGAAGATCGCTTCGATCTTATGGTGCTCATTGTCACCTTCAGCTTTAATGTTTAAATTCGATCGTGAAGCATCTGAAAACGACTTAAAGAAGTGGAAAAACATTTCCGTAGGCATATCGCCGATCTTCTCCCGTTTAAATTCCGCATCCCACACAATCCAGTTGCGACCACCAAAATCCAATGCAACCTGAGCCAAACAATCATCCATTGGCAACGTATAGGAATAGCGCTCAATTCCACGTTTGTCCCCTAAAGCCTTCAAAAAGACCTCACCCAGTGCGATACCCGTATCTTCGATGGTATGATGTTCGTCGATATGAAGATCACCTTTCGCCTTAATGGTCAAATCAAGTGCTCCATGTCTAGCCAATTGATCCAACATATGGTCGAAAAACGGTAACCCCGTTTCGATATCAGACTTACCCGAACCGTCCAAATTCAACTGAATAAAAATATCCGTTTCATTGGTTTTACGATGATGTTCGGCAGTGCGCGTACCCAATTTAAGGAATTCATACACCGTCTTCCAATCTGTTGTCTCTAAAGCTATAACAGTTGAATCTATCGCAAGGTTTTCCAAAGCACCTAATTGATCGTTAGCACGCAGCCAAATTGCCTTTGCACCGAGGTTTTGTGCTAATTTAACATCATTCACACGATCGCCGATGACGAAGGATTGGCTCAAATCGTATTTCGACGTATCAAAATAAGCTCCAAGCATACCAACTCCCGGTTTTCGGGTTTCCGCATTCTCGTGTGGAAAGGTTTTATCAATATGTTCCTCGGCAAACACTACTCCTTCTCCTGCAAACGTATCAATCACAAAATGATGGACTGGCCAGAAATTCTCCTCCGGATGGGAAGACGTTCCTAAACCATCTTGGTTGGAAACCAAGATCAATTCGAAATCCAGCTCCTTTGCGATACGTGGAAGATACTGCAAAGCACCAGGATAGAATTTTAATTTGGCAAAAGAATCGATTTGTTCGTCTTCAGGTTCCAAAATTAATGTTCCATCGCGGTCTATAAACAGTACACGTTTTAAGTTATCAGGCATAGTATTATTTATTGATTTGATTAAGTTTTTCTAACAATATTTGATTTTCGGCAGGCGTTCCAACAGTGATCCGTAGGCAGCCTTCACATAATTCGACTTTGGATCTATCTCTAACGATAATTCCATATTGAACTAGATAATCGTAAACTTCACGTGGCTGCTCCATCTTGACCAAAATAAAGTTGGCATCAGAAGGTGTAATATGCTGCACATAGTCCAGTTCAAGCAATTCACGCACGAGTTTCTCGCGCTCCGCCACCGTCTCCTTGATCCAGTCATTGACTTGATCAACCTGATCTAAGGCTTCCAATACAATATCTTGTGTAGCCTGGTTAATGTTGTATGGTGGTTTTATTTTATTGTAAACAGCTATAATCTCTTTACTGGCAAAAGCCATGCCCAGGCGTAGCGCCGCAAGCCCCCAAGCTTTAGACAAAGTCTGCAATACCACTAGATTGGGGTATTCAGCCAGTTCTTGCGTAAATGACTTGACAGCAGAAAAATTAATATAAGCCTCATCGACAACAACAAGCCCCTGAAAATTATTCAAGATCGTTTCAATATCCTGGCGACGGATTGAGTTTCCTGTTGGATTATTTGGAGAACAGATAAAAATCAGTTTAGTATGTGCGTCTATTGCATTGGCAATACCATCCAAATCCAGCTGGTAATCAGCAGTAAGGTTTACTTTTTTGAAAGCAACATCATTGATGTTCGCAGAAACTTCATACATCCCGTAGGTTGGCGGAACTAATATGACATTGTCAACACCAGGGGTACAAAATGCACGGTATAAGATATCAATAGCTTCATCACTTCCATTTCCCAAAAAGATATGCTCTGATGGTACACCTTTTATTTTAGAAAGTTTTGCTTTAACTTGATGTTGGAGAGGGTCTGGATATCGGTTGTAATCATGGTTTAAGGGGGATCCAAAAGGATTTTCATTGGCATCAATCAATATGGATGCCTCCCCTTTAAATTCATCTCTTGCGGATGAATAAGGTACGAGCTTCTTAATATTTTCCCGTAGTAGGTTGTTTAAGTTGAATGGATTATCCATTATAAAAAAATTAGAGCCGTAAACTTAGATAAATTGTTCATCATATGCAATATAATAAGCAATTATTCATAGGCGACTATTGGATCTTCAGTTGCATTTATCAGCTTGTTCTACCTGGTAGTTTTTGGTATCTATTCGTTTTGTGGTCCTGATTACTTCCCCTTTATCACTATTTCATTGGTCTTTACCCGCTCATTGCTGGGATATACAGAGAAAAATCAAAAAAACTAAACGGAAAACCACCTACCTTCCACAGAGAGTTCCGTGTCTGGGAATACAGTTCTCGCTTCTTCCAATAGGGGATTTAAATCTCTGTACCGAGCTGAATAATGACCTAATAGCAACTTCTTTGCGTGAGTTTCCTGGGCGATTTCTCCAGCTTCCAGCGCTGTTGTGTGAAACGTCTCTTTTGCGCGATCAACCATATCGTGCAAGAATGTAGACTCATGATACATCAGATTAGCCTTTTGCACATAAGGCAGATATTCTGGCGTCCGTACGGTATCCGAACAATACACATAACTGCGCGATAAGGGGGCAGGAAGGCTCAGGTCGTCTGCACGATATACTGTACCGCTTTCATCGACATAATCAAATCCTTTTTTGATCATCGGAAAATAGGCGGTCGGTATATTTAATTCCTGCACGACATCGCCCAGCAATGTTCGCGCGCGGGGTCCCTCATCAAAACGAAAGCCGGTGCAGGCGATACGGTGCTTTAATGGAAAAGCACTTACTTTTAATGTTCTGTTTTCAAAAATAACGCCAGGCTGTTCGGGTGAAATCGGATGAAAAACAAGATTATAGCGTAAAATAGTCTCGGAATGCAAAAACTGCACGTCTAAAATTTCCTTTAACGCAGGTGGGCCATACAAATGGAGATCACTTTTTCGGCCGACAAGGTGCATCGATGAAAGCAGCCCCACCAAGCCCAAATAATGATCCCCATGCAAATGGCTAATAAATATATGTCCTATGCGATTGCTTTTGATGCCGTATCGGCTAAGTTGCATTTGTGTGCCTTCTCCACAGTCGATCAAAAACAATTGCTCATTAAAGTTCAACACTTGGCTAGTCGGATGACGATCAAACATCGGCGTTGCCGAGCTATTTCCCAATATCAGAACTTCAAACTTCATATTAATCCTCAATAGTCCCCCGATACTCAGATTCCAATTCGTGCGCAAAGATTAAATCCTCCGCAACCTTTAATGATGGTGCTATTTTCAGCGATTTATCCAAATGCGATACACGAACCATATCCATTAACGTTGGACAAAGATTAACCAAAATAAATATGCCACCAACAGACTGACATAAACGATGGGCAAGCACGCCTAAACGGATACCTACCTCGTCCGTTTGCTTAACGTGGATCATATCCAAAACAATATTCCGTTGTCCAATCGTATTCCGCAACAAAAACTCCCCTTTGAGTTTAGCGGCGTTATCCGCGTCAATCACATCGACATGAGGTTCTATGACAATATAGCGATCGTGCTTATCAATGGTATACTTCATTAGTCTATCTCCTTTGTTTGAGGATACAATGTACTAATAATTTAGCGTTTTCAAGGCGTTTGCCACATTTCTTTCCACACGTTCCAGTACGTTTTCCTGATCTGGATACACAAACTTCTCTCCGACGATATGCTCGTATAGCTCAATATAACGTTCAGAAATGGAAGCCACGATCTCATCGGTCATCTCCGGAACGACCTGACCATCTTTCCCTTGGAAGCCGTTTTCAATTAACCATTTGCGAACAAACTCCTTCGACAATTGCTTTTGTGACTCACCTTTTTCCTGGCGTTCCTGATAGCCTTCTGCATAAAAATAACGGGAAGAATCTGGTGTATGAATCTCATCGATCAACACAATTTTTCCATCTTTTTTTCCAAACTCATATTTTGTATCCACCAAAATTAGCCCTCTTTGCGCAGCAATTTCAGTACCTCTTTGGAACAATGCTTTGGTATATTGCTCCAATTGAATATAATCTTCCTCGCTTACGATACCCTTTTTCAAGATATCGGCACGTGAGATATCTTCATCATGTCCAACAGCAGCCTTTGTTGTCGGTGTAATAATTGGCTCAGGCAATTTGTCATTTTCTTTCAGTCCTTCTGGCAATGCCTCACCACATACTTCACGTTTGCCTGCAGCATATTCACGCCAAGCGTGTCCCGACAAGTAACCCCGAATAACCATTTCTACTTTAAACGGCTCACACATTTGACCGATAGTTACACTTGGATCCGGAACAGATACGACCCAATTTGGAATAATATCAGCCGTAGCCTTTAAAAATTTGGCTGCAATTTGATTCAACACCTGCCCTTTATAGGGTATAGGACGTGGAAGTACCACATCAAATGCCGAAATACGATCTGAGGCAACCATCGCCAAATAAGTATCGGCAATCGTATACACGTCACGTACTTTTCCTCGGTAAAAAGCAGTCTGATTTTCGAAATTGAAATTTGTTTCTTTTATAGCATTCATGTTCAAAGTAAAATTCAAATGTAAGTAATTGTTCATTTATGACTGCGTTTAATGGCATTCATAAATGCAGCGCATTTATTTAAGAGCTCGCTCGGCTCGATTTGTCTTTTAATATTAAATATCACCATACGCTTCGAGGATGCGGCGAACCAATTTATGGCGAACCACATCTCCACCGCTGAGGTGGATAATGTCTATTCCTTCGATATTCTCCAATAAACGAATCGAAGTAGACAATCCAGATTGATTTTTTTTCGGTAAATCTACCTGTGTCATATCACCTGTAACGATAAATTTTGCCGTCGGCCCCATACGTGTCAAAAACATCTTCAGCTGCATATCCGTTGCATTCTGAGCTTCGTCCAGAATCACAAAGCAGTTGTCAAGTGTTCGCCCACGCATAAATGCCAAAGGAGCGACCTCAATGGTCCGATTTTCCAGATAACCTTTTAACTTCTCTGCTGGAATCATATCGTCCAATGCATCGTAGAGCGGTCTCAAATAGGGATCTACCTTCTCCTTTAAGTCGCCAGGTAAAAAACCGAGATTTTCGCCGGCCTCTACGGCTGGTCTCGTTAGAATGATCCTTTTGATTTCTTTATTTCGAAGTGCTCGAACAGCTAATGCAACCGCCGTATAGGTCTTTCCTGTACCCGCCGGTCCGATAGCAAATAAGATGTCATTTTTCGAAATACTATCCACCATCTTCCGCTGGTTGGCCGTACGTGCACGAACAATAAGACCATTAGGTCCATATACGATCGGTTCGGATCCAAAGGCTGCATGTTTGGCCGCAAGTTCTTTTTCTTGTTGGACAGCAGAACCTGCACTTGCTCCAAGGAGATTTTCAAAATCCAATAAAGTAATGTTGTTAAATTTCTCCAGATGAGCCATGACTTCCTTAAACGATTGCTCAAACAGATCTAATTCCTTCGCGTCTCCCAACACCTTCATTTCACTTCCGCGAGCTACAATCCGCAGTTTTGGGAATTGCTTCTTCAAATAATCGAAGTGCTCATTGTCTGCTCCCCATAATATGGGCAAATTCAGACCATCTAATGCAATTAGTAATTCGTTCAAATTTTATCCTATTTAGAATTAATTAGATTGTAGCCATTACACAATATCGTTCCTGTATAATACTATTCAAAATTAACGTATTCTAACGAAACAACCAAGAAGATACAGCGTACAAACGACGATGATTTAGAAGCTTATGGAGACAGCCCACAAAGGGGCACAAAGATTTCATTATACATAAAATCTTCGCTATGTTTGTGTATATCAATCGAAAAAAGACAGATTCAAAATAAGTTATCCAATTAGCTTTATAAATCATCTGATAAATGGTAATTTTGTCCACTATTTAGATAAATTTAAGGGTATATTTAAGGGAATTCGACAGCAATTCGATCTAGGATTTAGATTATAATGGCAGTAATTACATTAACAACAGACTTAGGACACAAAGATTTTTATCAAGCCGCGTTAAAAGGTAGTCTTTTATCGCAGTTGTCCGGTGCCAATATTGTTGATATTACCCACGAAATTCCAGCATTCAACATCCCTCGGGCGGCCTTTGTATTAGGTAACGCTTATCATTATTTTCCTAAAGGAACCGTACACATTATCGGAATTAACACCCTGTTTCATGAAGAGTCGAAATATATCGGCATGAAATACAACGATCATTATTTCGTCGGTGCCGACAATGGTATTTTCAGTCTATTGCTGAATGGCAATGAACCACAGGAACTCTATGAGCTCAACTTAATGCAAGACCTTCGGTATCTTCACTTTCCGCTCGCAGATATCCTTTCTAAATCCGCCTGTCATATTGCCAAGGGAGGCAAACTGAAAGAAATCGGAACTTCAATGCAACAGCTCATCGAAAAAGTAACTTTGCAGCCTATCTTTGATAAAGACATGATCCGAGGCAACGTCATTTATGTGGATGCTTTCGGCAATGCCATTACCAATATCTCGAAAGATCTATTCAATAAAGTTCAAAAAGGACGTCATTTTGTCCTTTATTTCAAACGCAATGAAACCATTACCAACCTTTCCTGGCATTACAACGAAGTCGGAGAAGGCGAGAAACTTTGTTTATTTGGTATTTCCAACTACCTTGAAATCGCCATCAATAAAGGTAATGCAAGCCAGCTACTCGGACTTCACGATGACGATTCCAATGTAATTCGTATAGAATTTAAAGATTAATTTCATAAATTCATCTGTAATGCTTTCGCTCCAATTTTTTTCCTTGGTCAAACTGATCGTAGGGCTAAACTTGTAGCTGTAGCTTTATGGCAAAATAAAATTTTACCATGAACGTTAGTTTAAACTAAACATTTGATAAATAGATCGTCCAAATACATGATGAAATTTTTAAGATTCCTTCTTTCAATCACCGTTCTTTTTTGCTTCTTTGGACAGGCCAAGTCGCAAAACAACCCAGACTCCAGCTCTTTTGAGGTACAACGAAGCCGTGTAAATGACCTACTCGATGCCCGTCAACAGAAATTCGGGGCTTATGACACGAGCCTCACACAAAAAACAGGACTTTTTGGTCTTTTCAAATCAAAAGGTGACATGCAAAAGAGCATCGATATCCTTAAAGATATCGTCATCACAGATAACAACATTTTCCTGGAAACCCAAAAACTATTGAAAATCAAAGATTTTGAAAAAGATAAATACCAACAATTGGCAACAGATTACGACAAGCAGGTATCAGCCTATATAGGTACCATAAGTAAACTTCAAAAAGAAAACGAAAAACTGCGGGCACAGGGAGAGAAAACATCCGGAAATCTACCGCTAAGCAACATCCTCCTCTATATTGCTTTACTTGTTATCGCCGTATTAGGCTATGTACTCTATAAATTTAAAGCGCAACAAACAGCTTCAAAACAACAAAATTTAGGATAAAACGCCACAGCAATAGACATCTGCACAACGACAAGCCACTTAAAACTGCTGTTTAAATCAGAAAAAGTACGATTCTATTCAAAAATTGACTAAAGTATGATAGCAATATATTTTTAATCTCTTTACATTTGTCCTCGCAACAAAATTTGAAGTAGCGGATATGGCAAGAGGATTCAACAGCGGTAATAAACAAGAAGAAGATCTACCAAAACCAAAATTGAATAAGGAGCTCCTATTGAGAGCATCTAAATTGATGACCTATTTAAAACCATATCGGTTTAAATTTGGGGTCGGCATGTTTTTCTTGGTATTATCCAGTTTGGCCATGCTCGCCTTTCCAGCTTTGCTTGGTGCCATGATTGATGCTGCGCAAGGCAAGCAAACTTATCCCTGGCTTGCACCACACGTCTATTATATTGGTGGAATTGCCTTTATTATTCTGTCTTTTCTATCAGTCGTCTCTTTTTTTCGTATACGCATTTTTGTTGAGATTGCAGAACGTACGCTATCCGCATTACGCAAGGACACCTACCTCAAACTCATTTCATTACCAATCGAATTTTTCGCCAATCGCCGTGTCGGGGAATTAAACAGCCGCTTGTCTGCAGACCTTTCACAGATTCAGGATACGTTAACAACAACATTGGCTGAAATCTTAAGGCAGTTGATTAGTCTTTGTTTCGGTGTATTCCTTTTGGTTTGGGTATCTCCCAAACTTGCGCTCATGAACCTTTGTATATTACCGATCATTGTTGTGGCTGCTATTATTTTCGGAAAATTCATCCGCGAATTATCCAGACAGGCACAGGATAAAATGGCCGAGTCAAATAGTATTGTCCAGGAAACATTGTTGGGGATAAGCAATGTAAAAGCCTTTGTGAATGAATATTTCGAATTCAACCGTTACAGTAATCAGATGGATTCGGTCGTGAAATTAGCGGTCAAAGGAGCTACCTTCCGAGGTGCTTTTGCCTCTTTTATTATCTTCTGTATTTTCGGAGCTGTGATCGCTGTCATTTGGTATGGAGCTGCATTAGTTTCTATCCATGAAATGACAGTAGGCGACCTAACGACCTATATTCTATATTCGATGTTTGTAGCAGGTTCTATGGGTAGTTTTCCTGAGCTATACGCTAATATCCAACGCTCTTTGGGAGCGAGTGAACGGATTTTGGAAATTTTGGATGAGCCACAAGAAAACCTTAATGTGAAACCAACTTGCAAGGAAGTCCACAAAACCATGACCGGTAAACTAAGCTTCAATCATGTTTCCTTTGCCTACCCAAGCCGTCCCGATATTGAAATCCTGAAAGACATCAACTTTACAGCCAATGCGGGTGATAAAATCGCTATAGTTGGCCCAAGTGGAACCGGGAAATCAACGATAGCTTCATTGATTCTACAATTCTACACAGCAAAAAAAGGGGAAGTAAGTTACGACGACAGACCTGCATCCGATTTTGAGCTTTGTGATATCCGCAACCAGGTCGCTATCGTACCACAGGATGTTTTGTTATTTGGCGGGACAATCCGTGAAAATATAGCTTATGGTAAGCTCGAGGCTACAGAAGATGAAATTATAGCAGCTGCGAGACGTGCCAACGCGCACCAATTTATTTTAAATTTCCCTGAAGGCTATGACACCATTGTTGGTGAACGTGGCGTTAAACTCTCCGGTGGTCAGCGCCAGCGCATTGCCATTGCCCGTGCACTTTTAAAAGACCCTGCAATTCTTATTCTGGACGAAGCCACCTCTTCCTTAGACTCAGAGTCAGAAAGACAGGTACAGGAGGCATTGGAGGAATTAATGCGTGGACGCACCTCGATCATTATTGCACACCGACTATCGACCATTGTTGATGCTGATAAAATTATCGTTGTCGAAAATGGAATCGTATCTGAAAGCGGTACTCACTTTGAACTGCTCCAAAAAGAAAGCGGTCTCTATCAGCATCTGTATAATCTGCAGTCAAAGCAGCAGAAAATTGATATGTAAAATTTTGTTAATTATTGATTCTTTTTAAACAAATTCACCCTGTGATTGTTCATTTGGTATCATACTTGATTATCATTTGAATATATAACAAAATAGAAGAATTATGAAAAATAGCAAAAATGGATTAGTGGCATTTGCTTTGGTAGGATTAGCTGCGGGAGCTGCTGCATGGTATCTTTTAGGAACTGATGATGGAAAAAAACAATTAGATCGTGCAAATGATGGCATTAAAAGCTTAACTAAGTCATTGAAAGATCTTTCAAAAAAAGAAGCTAAAAAGGCACAAAAACTAGCCAACAGAGCTTCGGCTGAACTAGACCATTTGAAATCAAAGGCACAAGCAGCGTTCAGCAGAGCTTCAGATGATGCAGATGCATTGAAAAACAAAGCAAAAGAAGCCGGCAGAGAAGCTTTGGACCACGCCAATAATGCCGCTCAAAATTTGGCAAGCAAAATCGACAATACAACTGATGCTGCAAAATCCAAAATTTCTAACGCATAAGTAAAAAAACAGCTTTTTTAAGAATTGATGGTTTTGGTCACTCTCGTGGTCAAAATACATTTGTATCTTTGCTGCATATGACTTTGCTGCAACAGGTAAAAACTTTAATTCTTAAAGACATCATTCTGGAATGGCGTTCAAAATATGCTATTAACGGAATTCTACTATATGTCGTATCAACTGTTTTCGTTTGCTATCAAGCGTTCAAATCAGTTGATACGGCTACTTGGAATGCATTATTCTGGATCATTATGCTCTTCGCTTCGATCAATGCAATCAACAAAAGCTTCGTCCAAGAAAACCCAAACCGGCAACTTTACTATTATTCACTGGTCGATCCCAGAGCAATCATTTTAGCGAAAGTCATTTACAATATGATGATGATGACCCTGCTGGCGGTCATTGCCTATTTTGTCTATTCGACGATATTCAGAAACCCTGTCGGTGATCCAACCCTTTACTTCATTTCGGTCATCTTGGGCAGCATAAGTTTTGCTACTGTTTTTACCATGATCTCGGGGATCAGCTCCAAAGCAGGCAACAATAGCACCCTAATGGCCATCTTGAGTTTCCCCGCCATTATCCCGCTGTTAATCGTATTAATCAAGCTGTCTCGCAATGCAATAGAAGGCCTGGAAAGGGCTACCAGCAGCAAAGAAATAATCGTATTACTTGCAATTAATGTAATCACCATCACTATTTCTTTGTTGTTATTTCCGTACCTTTGGCGAGATTAAGTGTCAGAATTGAGAACAAACTAAATTCAATTTATCCATGAGAAAAAAATGGTGGAAAATATTAGCGGTAATGATTATCTGTGCGGTCATTATCAATGGTCTTTTAGGACCTGTTCCCCGCCTATTCATCCTTCACGAAAGCATACGAAATGTTTATTTTCATGTCCCAATGTGGTCTGCCATGTTCGTTATGTACTTGGTTTCCGTTATTTACAGTATTAAATACCTCAATACGGGCAAACAGGAGTATGATTTAATGGCCATTGAAGCTGTCAATACCGGAATAACATTTTGTTTTCTTGGACTTGCCACAGGCATGCTTTGGGCAAACATTACCTGGGGAGAACCCTGGCCAAACGATCCGAAGCTTAATGGCTCCGCAATAGCAACACTGATGTATCTGGCCTATTTGGTACTCCGTAATGCGCTGGAAGAAGAGCAAAAAAGAGCAAAAATATCCGCTGTGTACAATATCTTTGCATTTCCAATTATCATCGTGCTACTTTATATTCTACCGAAGATGACAGACTCTCTTCACCCCGGAAGTGGTGGAAACGCTGCCTTTGGCGATTTAAAAATGAGCAGCGAGCTACGTCCTACATTTTATGCAGCGATGATTGGCTGGCCAATGATTGCAGCTTGGATCTGTTCACTCCGCTATAGAGTACGTTTGCTCGAAAAGAAAGATTTGAACGCATAGAATTGAACGGCTAATACAATCCTCTATTTCTATCATAGAGAAATCGGGTAAAGCCCAATCAATAAAAAACAGGATATTACATAAATCAAATAGCGTGTATCGAGTCATGTATAACAATGAAAACGACACGAATAATATTTTAAACAAATGAAAAAAATAACATTGTCAATCGCCTTACTACTCTTATCGACTTTGAGCACATTTGCACAAGATGATGTCGAGATGGCGACTGGATTGCGTAGCGAAGGTAAAATCTACGTTGTTGTATTGGTCATGTTGGTCATTTTTTTAGGTTTGGCTTTCTTCCTTTTCTTGCTCGATCGCCGTATCAGCAAATTGGAAAAAAAGAATAAATAGCATTTTATTGATCGCATACAATGATTATAAGTCAGTTTAGAAATTATTCACCCATCAATATTTTATTTCTATCCCTCGTGGGTTTTGTTTTATGTTTAGGCATATTTCTTCACCTTCCGGACAAACTTGATTCTGTAATCTTTGAACCTGCCTTGGGGAATCTTTTAGGAGAAAATAACTTAATCAACCTCTCTCCTTCGACCAATGTTTTTATCACACTGATCTTGACGATTTTTCAAGCAACGATACTCAATCGCATCACAAGCCATTTTAACCTGCTGGGCAAACCCAGTTTTTTGGTGGCTTTGATGTATATGTCACTGGCCAGCTTGTTTTTACCATTTTTGGTACTGTCCCCGACCCTGATCTGTAATTTTATTTCGATATGGATGTTAAGCAAGTTGCTCTCCCTCTATCGGCAGACAGATGTTAAAGCCGAAATGTTTGATCTCGGTATGATTGTAGGTATAGGAAGTCTGATCTACTTCCCGTTTCTGAGTATGTTCTTCCTATTGTGGATAGGCCTACTCATTTTTAGGCCCTTCAATTGGCGTGAGTGGATCACCCCTTTACTTGGCCTGGCAACAGTTTATTTCATCTTAGCGGTTATCTATCTATGGATGGGTAAAATGCAGCAGTTTTATACCATTTGGCTGCCGTTTACCTACAAATTCCCTACTGCTATTCGCATTCAATTAGTCGATTATCTGGTACTCGTCCCGGTAATCTTTACGTTAATACTCTTCCTTTTGGTATTGAAAGACAATTTTTTCAAAAGTGTCGTGCATATTCGCAAGTCATTTCAACTGTTGTTTTTTATGTTATGCCTAGCGATCGTCTCTTTTTATTGGAATAAAAAACTAACGGAGGCTCATTTTTTACTTTGTGCCCCTTCTATCGCTATTTATATGGCTTATTATTTCACCTATGCCAAAAAGAAATGGTTTTTTGAAGTCGTATATGCCATCATAACACTTACCATAATCTACTTTCAGTTTTTCTAAACTACTGTACAATAAGTGTTTAACCTTTTTTAACAAAATCGGCTTAACAAGCTCGCAAAAATTGAATAGTTTTGTATGCGATTAAAAGCAAAGAACATTTAATATAAGAGTCAGATAACTCGAAAATTTCACTAAAACTAAATAAACATTAGTTTCTCAATTTTATAGATTGACCATGCAGAAACGCTTTACAAGCTCTCTAAGAAATAAATCACTCCAACTGTTGTTAGCAGGTGGAATTTTAGCTAGTTCTACTACCGCATTTGCACAAAAAACGACATCCGCATCACCTTATTCTCAATTTGGACTTGGTCAGATGCGTGAAGATTTATTGCCACAATATAGAGGGATGGGAGGTGTCAATACCGCTATCCGGAGAATCAATGGCGTATACAATACCAACCCAAGCAACCCTGCATCTTATTCTGCAACACAGTTTACAACCTTTGATGCTGGTTTATACGGGAATTACACGCAGTTAAATTCGACGACCAGATCCGATAATACTGCTGACTTTGCCTTTAGCCACATCACCATGACTTTCCCAATGAAACGATTTGGTGGTATCAGCTTGGGTATCCTTCCCTACTCGGATATAGGCTATCGGACATCTTCATCTGGAACGGTCAATTCTGATCCCTATACGAAAGTATTCACGGGCGAAGGTGGTTTAACTAAAGCCTATGCAGGTTGGGGTGTACGCATTGTAAAAGGTCTGAGTATTGGTGCCAATATGTCTTATCTATTTGGAACCTTAAATGATTATAGCCGTGCAGAGTTTTTGCCTACATCCGGAGCATTAAATACGCAACAACAAAATAAGCGCGAAATCCAAGGAATTATCTTTGATTATGGATTACAGTACGAACAACCTTTAAATAGAGAATATTCGTTGATCGTTGGTTATTCAGGATCGCTAAATAATGACATCAAAGAAAGAACAACAATTTTTAATACAAGAATTACACCTTCAACGGATCCAGACAATCAAAACATTCCTTTGGATAGTACCTATGTTTCTGGCCGTAGCAGCAGGCATTTGACGCTTCCGTTGAAACACAATGTAGGTATTACCCTTGCACGTAATAACCGCTGGTTGGTAGGGGCCGATTTTAAATATGCCGATTGGTCAAGATTTCAGACAAGAGCGGGTGAAAACGAACTACGGAAGAATTATGGCGTAGCCATTGGTGGTCAGATAACACCAGATGTTACTTCGCTCAAATATTTAAACCAAGTAGACTATAGAGTTGGTTTTAGGTATAATAAAACACAATATTTCTTAAGCGACCAAAATATCAACGATATGGCGGTTACTGTAGGCGTAGGTTTGCCATTGGCAAGAAATCAATTTTCAGGGGCCTTCTCTAAAATAAATTTCTCTGCAGAATTTGGCCAAATGGGTAAAATTAGCAATAGCCTCCTACGTGAACGTTATATTAACTTTAATATCGGCTTTACCCTAAATGACCGCTGGTTTAGAAAACCTCCTTTAGATTAATTAATACGATGGTACGCAAGGCATTTGCTTCATCCATATTCCAAAATATATCGCCCCTAGTAATATTATCTTTACTAGGGGCGCTCTCATTGACCTCTTGCGAACCGGATCTCAAAGAGGTGGATCGCCTTGCCAACATGAAAAAGGAAGAGGCGGTCGACATTTCACGTCATGTCGATATTATCTATAGCGATTCCACACGGGTAAAAGCGAATCTCACAGCGCCCGAAATGCGTATCAAACACGATAGCACCGAAGTATACGAATTTCCAAAAAGCATAAAAATCATCTTTTACGATGACAATTTAAAGGAAACTCAGCGAATCACTTCCGACCACGCCATCCGAAGGGAAAAAGAAAAGACGACCACCTTTACAAAAAATGTGGTGGTAACGATGGCTGACGGTTCTGTCATCAAAACAGAAGAGATTATCTACGACGAAAGTAAGGCCGATAGCAACAGCAACATGACCTTTTATAATCATGTTCCCATTACGGCATTCTTTCGAGATAATCGCGGTAACTTACAAGGTTCATCATTTACTTCGGACAAAGATTTTAAACATGTCAATATAGCCAATGCAACTGGGTATACGGTCATTACCAACAACAACCTCTTCCCTTCGTTAGGTAAATAGCTCATCGTGGGCCATAAACCAGATTCCGGTTTGGTTTAAAAGCAGCTATGGATCTGATACAATGGCTCCAGACTGTTTATTTATACGATTAAGTTATTCAAAACGAATCATTTGAACTAAAAGAGAACAAAAAACTCCACTTTATACAAATAGTTTTCAAATTTGTTTTGCTACATTCAGGAAAATATTCCGTTTTTTTTTATAAAAATTGTATCTTGCACCGCATTTTGCTATGCTATGCATAAATTAACGAAATACAAGTATTTACACAATATAAACACAATAAGCAGACTATGGGATTAATGGGCTTTTTGCGTAACAAAGCTGGTGTCATCTTGACCGCGGCTATGGCTATCGCAATTTTAGCATTTTTACTAGGCGATGTCGTTCGAGGGGGAGCTCCTTTTTGGGCGAGACATCAAAATCGTGTAGGGGAAGTCAACGGAACTGAAATTGAATATCCTGCGTTCAGTAAGCAAGTTGAACAAACAGAGGAAATGTTCAAACAACAAATGGGCGGTGCAGTCACCCCTCAAATGCGGACCTACGCTGTTCAACAAGTATGGAATCAATTTTTGTCAAGAGAGATCTTGAAAAAGGAAATTGAAAAAATCGGTTTGACTGTCGGTAAAGACGAATTAAATGATTTAGTGCAAGGTAACAACCCTTCGCCTCAAATCGTTCAAGCCTTCACCAACCCACAAACAGGACAATTTGACCCGAGTCAACTGCGTGCTTTTATCACCCAAATGAACACATCAGGTAACCAGCAAGTGGCTGAACAATGGGAAGAACTACTGAAAGGCGTTAGAGATGAGCGTTTAAGCAGCAAATATGGTGAATTGCTTTCCAATAGCGTATATGTTACTTCTTTGGAAGCAAACGAAGAATACCAAGAGCGTAATAAACTAGCAGACTTCAAATACATTCTTTTAGATTACGCTTCTGTTAAAGATGCTGATGCTAAATTGACTGATGCAGATTACCAAGAATATTATAATGAACATAAAAGTATGTTCAAAACACAAGAGGAAACACGTGCGATTCAATACGTAATGGTGGATGCAAAACCTCTTGCGAAAGATTCATTGGCCGTAAAAGAGACGATCAACAAATTGAAACAAGATTTAATCGTTGCTAAAGATGACTCTTTATTTGCTTCGATCAATTCAGACAACAAATTTCCGTTTACTTATGTGAAAAAAGGACAGTTGAGTCCTTCTTTGGATTCAGTTGTATTCAATGTTGCTGCCGGAACAACAGTTGGACCTTTCTTAAACAACAATGCATTTGAAATCGCAAAAGTTGTTTCGACGATCGTAAGCCCTGACTCTGTGAAAGCATCACACATCCTATTGGATCCTGCTGCCGAAGGTGGAATGGATAAAGCATTGGCGAAAGCAGATTCTATCAAAGGATTGATTCAAAAAGGAGACAATTTCGCAGCATTGGCCGTTCAGTTCAGCAAAGATCCAGAGAGCAAAACCAATGGTGGAGAGCTGGGTACTTTAACAAGAGGCCGTATGGCACCAGATCTTGAGACTGCCATCTTCGAAAGTAAAACAGGCGATATCAAAGTTGTAAAATCACAATATGGTGTCCATGTCATTAAAATTGAGAAACAATCAGGTAGTTCAAAATATGCTAAAGTTGCCATCATTGACAAAGTGATCAACAGTGGAAAAGAAACGTTGAACAATGCGCATAGCAAAGCAACAGCATTCTTATCTGGAGCTACAGCACAAAACTTTGCTCAGGAAGCGAAAAAACTTGGTCTAGAAGCAAAAACAGCCTCACGCGTAACAGCGATGGACAATGTACTAGATGGTGCCGAAGCTCCGCGTGATTTAATCAAATGGGCTTTCGAAGCTAAAAAAGGTGAAATTTCAGACAAAGTATTTGAGACTGAAACCTCTTATATCTTAGCAAGCTTGGTCGACATACAGCCGAAAGGAACCCTTTCCTTGGATGCTGTTAAGAAAGATATTGAACCTGCAGTAAGAAATATGGTTAAAGCTAAAATCTTGAAAGATAAATTTGACAAGGCTTTAGCAGGTACATCTTCTATTGATCAAGTTGCACAAAAAGTTGGTAAAGCAGCTATTCACGTTGAAAATGTTGTCTTCGCAAATCCAGTTATCCCTGGTGTTGCATTAGAAAACAAAGTAGTTGGTACTGTTTTTGGACTACAGCCAAACAAACCTTCCAAAGCTATTGAAGGTAATACAGGTGTATATGTTGTACAAGTAAATGGTTTTACCAATCCTGCCGCTATTTCGGATATCAACGGACAAAAGAAACAAATGCTTGCAGCAAAAGCACAACGCGCTTGGGGATCTATTTTCCGCGCATTACAAGACAAAGCTGAAATCATTGACAATAGAGTGAAATTCTTTTAAAAGATTTTTAAGTAAATTTGTAGCCGGACGAATTATCGTCCGGCTTTTTTTTGATGTAAATATGGATATTCAAACAAATATTGTCAACAAAGTTGCGCAAAGTGGGTTAGTCACAGTTGACTTGGCCAACTACCATCCTAAGGCAGACAATGTAGTATATGATATTAAGGATAATCTCTTCCATGGCTTGATTCTTAAAGAAAAGGACTTCCGCGAGTTCATTAAGACACACGACTGGTCGCAATACGCGGGTAAACATGTCGCCATTACGTGTACTGCCGATGCCATTGTTCCGACTTGGGCTTATATGTTATTGGCCAACAAATTGGAGCCCTATGCAACGACAGTTATTTTTGGGGATTCAGAAGAGTTATTACGCATTCAGTATGCTGCGGCAATTGAACAGATTGACATGGAACAATTTCGGGATCAACGTGTCGTTGTGAAAGGTTGTGGCGATACTTTTATTCCAGAGTCTACATTTGTACAGTTTACAGTAAAACTAAGTAAGGTTGCAAAAAGTATTATGTACGGTGAACCCTGTTCTACAGTCCCCGTATTTAAGCGGACACAGCCTAAATAAATCAGCTCAGAAATAAGTATAAGTCATCGTCCATGAAGGTCTCATTAACTCCAAAAGTTAAATTTATTTGAATGAAATTAACATTTCTTTTTCAAACAAATTTCGTAAACTTACGTACATGAAACTTATATCGACTTTGCTCCTTTACTTATCCGTTATCGTAAGTACTGCTTTCGCTCAAGATTTACCGCATTTAAAAGAATCGGCATTTAAAGGTGGTGAGAAATTAAAATATAAACTCCGTTATGGCTTTATTTCAGCCGCAACAGGGACATTAACCGTTGAGGATACCAAGGACGGAGCTGGAAACCCTTCCTTTCATCTATATGCTGCCGGCAAAACAGCTGGCGCCTTTGCCATATATACCGTAAGAAATGAATACAACTCGTATATTAACAGCAAAACATTTTTACCGTATTATTATACAGAGAACATTCGTGAAGGAGGATATAGACGGAATGATAAGGTACGCTTCAACCAGGAGACAAATAGTGTTGTAGGTAATAAAGGGACTTTCAACTCGAAGGTAGATCAGACTTTCGACTTGCTTTCTTCCTATTATTTTGCCCGTAATCTAGATCTGTCGACTGTTAAACCAGGAGAATCTTTTAAGCTGACTTATTTTTTGAATGATGAGATTGCCACCTTAGGCATACAATATATTGGAATAGAAAAAATAAAAACAGAATTAGGCACTTTAGAATGTCTCAAATTCAGTCCTGAGATTAAACCGGGACGTATCTTTAAAAAAAATAGCAAGCTTTATCTGTGGGTAACCAATGATGGCAACCGTATTCCGGTCAAAGCCAATGTAGATATTCTCATCGGCTCGGTAACATTAGAATTACTCGAAGCCAGTGGATTAAAATACAAATTGGGACAAAAAGCAAGCTACTCAAAATAATTAGAATGATTGAAGTAGGAAATGTACTGGTGCACGAAGATCTAATCAACAATGACTTTGTGTGTAATTTATCAAAATGTAAAGGAATCTGTTGTATTGAAGGCGATTCAGGCGCACCTTTATTGGAGAGTGAAAAGGCTATATTAGAGGAGATTTATCCCAAAGTAAAACCCTATATGACCGAGAAAGGTATTGAAGCGATTGAAGAGCAAGGGAAGTATGTTGTCGATGTTGATGGCGATCTAACGACCACCTGTGTCGATGGGAATAAAGAATGTGCCTATGTGACCTGGGAAAATGGCATTACAAAATGCGCTATCGAAAAGGCGTACGAACTTGGCGAAGTCCATTGGCGCAAACCCGTTTCGTGTCACCTCTATCCTATCAGGACAACACATTATCCCGAATTCGACGTACTTCACTATGACCGTTGGCATATCTGTAAAGATGCATGCTCATTTGGCAAAGAATTACAGGTCCCTGTATTTAAATTTTTAAAGGATCCTCTCATCCGCACCTATGGTGAAGAATGGTACAAAAATCTTGAGAAAGCAGTCGAAGAGTTGTAACAAAATCACTATCTTTAAGCTTTAACTATTTTGGTATTTCACCCCAATTCATGTCAAAATTAAGAGAGATCCAACGCCCTATTGCCCACGAACTTGAGGCTTTTGAAAAAAAATTCAAAGCTTCAATGAAAAGCTCCGTCCCCTTATTGGATCGTATTACACAATACCTGATCAAACGTAAAGGCAAACAAATGCGGCCTATGTTTGTGTTCTTTTCTGCTGGTATATGCAACGGAATTAATGAGTCCACTTACCGAGGAGCTGCTCTCGTAGAATTGTTGCATACCGCCTCACTCGTACATGATGATGTGGTGGACAATTCCTATGAGCGCAGAGGTTTTTTCTCCATCAATGCATTATGGAAAAATAAAATTGCTGTTTTGGTGGGTGATTTTCTGCTGTCTAGAGGCCTGCTCCTTTCTGTAAAACATCAGGATTATCACTTGTTAAAAATTGTATCGGAAGCTGTGGATCAGATGAGCGAAGGTGAATTGCTTCAAATCGAAAAGGCCCGTAAACTGGATATTGAAGAATCTATTTATTTTGAGGTCATACGGAAGAAAACAGCGTCGCTGATTGCCTCTTGCTGTGCCTGTGGATCGGCTTCTTCCAATGCAGATCAGGAAACAATAGATAAGCTCCATCAATTTGGTGAAAAAATCGGAATTGCATTTCAAATTAAGGACGATTTATTCGACTTTGGGTTAGATGATGTTGGTAAACCACTCGGCAATGACATCAAAGAGAAGAAAATGACCTTACCGCTAATCTATGCCTTGAATCAAGTGACTTCAAGTGAAAAGCGTAGGATCATTAATTTGATTAAAAACCATAATGAGGATGCACACAAAGTGGCTGAAGTCATTGCCTTTGTCCGCCAGAGCGGAGGGCTCGAATACGCTACAAACAAGATGCTGGAATACCAACAAGACGCTTTCCGGATTTTGGAAAACTTTCCCGACAGTGAATACAAAGCGGGGTTGGAGCAGCTGGTAAAATATACAACAGAAAGAAAAAAATAAAATGAGTCACGAATTAATGTTTTTTGGCGGATTCCTCATCTTTATTGCACTTATGCTAGCAATAGATCTAGGCTTATTCTCCAAAGGCGACAAACCTGTTAGCCTAAAGATGGCTAGCATCATGAGCGCCATCTGGGTCTTATTCTCTTTGGGTTTCTATTGGCTTCTTCGTCACTATGGATTTGAACTACACAACATCCATGACTTAGACCACCTTCAGGAAATCATTACCAAACACCACCACGATATTAAAATCATTCCGGGTGATTTAGCGGCGAGTCTCGAGCTCTACAACAAAAATCTTGGGCTGGAATATCTCACCGGTTATGTTGTGGAATATGCCCTATCCGTAGATAATATCTTTGTGATGGTATTATTATTTACTTCTTTTGGGATTCCGGAGCGCTATTACCATAAAGTTTTGGTATGGGGAATTTTGGGCGCAATCATTATGCGTTTCTTATTTATTTTCCTTGGCGCTACCCTGATTGCTAAATTCGGCTGGATTCTATATGTTTTTGGTGCTTTTCTGGTCTTTACAGGTGTAAAAATGTTTATCAACCGTAACCAGGAAGAAGAGGTAGATCCACAGAACCACCCAGTTGTTAAATTCGCTTCCCGATACTTTAAGGTAACACCAAAATTAGATGGCGGGCACTTCTTCCATGTAGAGAACGGAGTGAAATATATGACGCCACTATTTCTTGTATTACTGGTCATAGAATTTACGGATTTGATTTTTGCTGTGGATTCTATCCCTGCAATTTTCTCAGTTACCAAAGATGCCTATGTTGTATTTTTCTCCAATATTTTTGCCATACTTGGATTGCGGTCTATGTTCTTCCTTTTGGTCAATATTATCCACAAATTCCAATACCTCAAAGTAGGTTTAGCATTTTTGCTGGTCTTCATTGGTCTAAAGATGCTGCTGCATCACTGGTTGGCCGAAGTAGGTTTTACAACAACACATTCATTGATTGTTATTGTCAGCATACTTGCATTGAGTATCATTGCTTCGCTGCTTTTTCCAAAAAAGCCTTCACCGGCTGATTAAGCGATTATTGACAACCTAACGGTGGTCATCGTTCGACAAAAAACACCGGTAATCAGCGCTAAATTATAAACGATACAAAACACCATGGTCAGAAAAAATTTCTGACCATTTCTATTTGATGTTATCGCTTCTCCTATTCTCCAAAAAAAGATTAGCAAAAAAATAGTAGATTTTTAAGAACAATTATTTTACAGAGGAATTTACCTTACTAAATTTAATTTATTTAATTTAGCACCACACTAAATTAACAAAATACTAACAATGAATTGGAATAAAACGATTGTACTAGCTGCTTCACTTTTCGCAGCTTCGTTCCAAGTACAAGCACAGGACAATTTGATCAATGCACTAAAAGCAAATCAAAATGACAATAGCAAATCTGGATTTACATTTACTGAAGTTATCAATCTAGGTAACACATCCATCAAAAACCAAGGTTCATCAGGTACTTGTTGGTCTTATTCAGGTAATTCTTTCCTGGAGTCAGAGATGATCCGTATGGGTAAAAAACCAGTTGAGATCTCCCAAATTTATACTGCGCGCAATACGTACTTAGACAAAGCTCGTACCTATGTACGCCTTCATGGTGGATTATCATTGGGTGAAGGTGGTCAATTCCATGATGTTTTGAACTCATTCCGTAAATACGGTACAATGCCGCAATCTGCTTACACAGGTCTTCACTACGGCACTACACGTAACAACTTTGGTGAAATGACAAATATGTTGGATGCGATGTTAGGAGCAGTAGTAAAAGGCAAAACATTAACGCCAAACTGGGAGAAAGCATATACCGCAGCGATGGATTCTTATCTTGGAGAAGTACCTGAGAAATTTGATTACAACGGTAAATCTTATACACCACGCACTTTTGCAGATCAGGTAATCGGTATCAATCCGGATGATTACATTGGTATTGCTTCGGTAACTGACCATCCATACTATAGCCAATTCGTATTGTTGATTCCTGACAACTGGTCATTCGACCGTTTCTATAATGTTAAGATGAACGATTTAACGGACATCATTGACAATGCGTTACAAAAGGGCTATACTGTAGCTTGGGCAACTGACGTATCAGAAAAAGGCTTTTCTTGGAAAAACGGTGTAGCTTATGTGCCAGAAAAACCTTTCGAGGAAATGACAGATCAGGAAAAGTCAACGATGTTCGTTGGTCCTAAACCAGAGTTAAAAGTAACAGCGGAAGAAAGACAAAAAGCTTTCGACAACTGGCAAACTACAGATGACCACGGCATGCATATCGTAGGTCTTGTAAAAGATCAAAACGGAAAAGAGTATTACATCGTTAAAAACTCTTGGGGCACAACAAATGACTATCATGGTTATTTGTATGCGTCAAAAGAATTTGTACGTTATAAAACAACTTCTTTGATGTTACATAAAGACGGTCTAACAAAAGATTTAAAATCGAAGATAAATATCAAATAAGCGATTTATCAGTCCACGAAAACACCTCTGAAATTAATACTTCAGAGGTGTTTTTGTTTTCAGATTAATTTAATAACTTAAACATAATTATGAATCTTTTGTTGAGTGAGTATGAGAAGTATAATCGCATTATGCCTTACAATTTTATTCGGGAATTTGGCTCAGGCCCAGACCAAGGGGGTGAAATTTGTAGAAGGGTTGAGTTGGAAACAAATAAAGGAGCGGGCACAAGCTGAGAACAAGTTTATCTTCGTAGAGCTATTTGCAACCTGGTGTGGCCCATGCCAATATATGAGCAATGAGATCTTTCCCTTAGAGCAGGTGGGGCAGCCAATTAATCAGAACTTCATTAGTGTTAGGGTACAAATGGATTCCACAGAGTCCGACAATGCCAATGTCAAAAAATGGTATGCCGATGCGCGTGCTATTTCCAATGAATACAATATTCAATCCTTTCCCACATTTCTTATCTTTAATCCCAGTGGGCAAGCGGTACACCGGATTGTCGGTGCAAGTGACGCTCCCGAATTTGTCGGTCATGTGATGGATGGACTCTATCCCGAAACACAGTATTACACGCTGTTAAAAAAATTCGAGAAAAGACCTCAAGATATTTACACAGCCAAGCAGATGCTGAAAGCAGCAAATATCGCTTACGATGAAAATACAGCACGAAAGGCAGAAAATACCTTAGCAAATTCATTGGGCACGGATGAACTATTCAAAAAAGAAAATGTCCATATTTTATTGGCGGCTGCCAAATTCACCAATTCAAAAGCTTTCAATCTTATTCGCAACAATAAAGAGAAAATTGATATTCTATTAGAGTCACCAGGTATTGCCAACCGTACTCTGGCAAATGTTGTCGTCAACGAATTATTTCAGATTAAAATAGATGCCAAACATGAACCCAACTGGGATAGTTATCAAAATGAACTTGCTGCAAAATATCCAGACATCGATTTCGTTCCGATGTTCAAGAAGATAAAAGCACACTACTACCTTCAGGTGAAGAATTATGTAGCCATGAAGAATACGATCAATGATTACCTTTCGTCAGAAGATTTTACTCCACATCAATTAAATACCTTTGCCTGGACTATTTTTAACAATAGTAGCGATGCTGCATGTATTGAATCCGCGTTAAGCTGGAGCAAGAAATCCATCATTGAAGATCCAAGCAGTGCATTCTTGGATACCTATGCAAACCTACTCTATAAGAAAGGAGAAAAAGAAAAAGCCATAAAGTGGCAAAACAAAGCTATTGAAATGGCCAGTGAGGACGATCGTCCTATCTATCAAGAAACACTGGACAAAATGATGAAAGGAATAAAAACTTGGGAGAACTAACCTTATCCCAACTAATGCGAACGATTAAATTAAAAATCTAAAATACCAACATTATGAAAAAATTGATTTTAATGCTATTTCTAATCCCTACCCTACTGTTTGCGCAAAGCGAGGGGGTCAAATTTGAGCATGGGCTCAACTGGAGTCAGATTAAAGAAAAAGCGGCTAAAGAAAACAAATTCATTTTTGTAGACTGTTTTACAACCTGGTGTGGTCCTTGTAAATATATGTCGAGTACTATCTTCCCACAAGCTAAAGTAGGTGATTTCTTCAATGCAAAGTTTATCAATGCAAAAATTCAGATGGATAAAACCAAGAATGATAATGAAGATGTAAAATCATGGTACGAAGAGGCCGACCGTTTTGCCAAAGATTATAAAGTTAGGGCATACCCAACTTTTCTGATCTTTGATTCAAAAGGTACCCTTGTTCATCGTATCGTTGGTGGCGGTGAAGCGGACGATTTTATAGCGAAAGCACAAAAATCACTTGATCCAAATACACAATATGAAACGCTATTAGCAAAATTTAATGCCGACCCAACTAATGTAAACATTGCCAAAAGTATGGCTATGGCAGCCAAAGAAGCTTATGATCAAGAGACACAGGCAAAAGCGGAAGGAGTCGTATTAGCGTCCTTGACTACAGATCAAATCTTTACAAAGGAGAATATCAGTTTATTACTTTCGGCGGCTAATGTTGTCGATTCTAAGGCTTTTAATTTAATCAAAGATAACCCTGCTAAATTTGATGCCGTCAGTGAAAAAGTAAAAGCAAATGACTTCTTGTCCCAGCTGTTGGTTAGTAACGCCGTAAATACCAAAATCCGGGCAAAGGAAACGGTTGATTTCGCAAGCATAGAAAAAGAATTGGCGCAAAAATATCCAACTGTCAATACAGAAAAAGCAAGTCTCGAAATGCAACCACGTTATTACGGTTATACCAAAAATTACCCGGGCTTAAGAGATAGCTTCAATAAATATATTGCAAAATATGGGTCGACCATCACAGCAGCGGAATTGAACAACATGGCTTGGTCTATTTTTGAAAACTGCAATGATCCTGCCTGTTTAAAAGCAGCAGCGGAATGGAGTAAATTGTCCAATGAGAAAGAAAAGGATGCGCCGATGTATCTAGACACTTTTGCAAACATATTGTATCGCCTTGGAGAAAAAGAAAAAGCAATTAAAACGCAAGAAAAAGCAATTTCACTTATAACAGATGCTACCCAAAAAGAAGAATATGTAGCGACCTTACGAAAAATGAAAAAAGGTGAAAAGACTTGGCAATAAGAAGATATTCTAATCGTCGATGAATAAAAAAGCCGCGGTCAATAACTTGATCGCGGCTTTTTTATTCATTGCTCTACAAACAGTGCTTTGAACCAACAGATAATGCTTTGAGCACTGGAAAACTGTCTACTTACTTTAACTCTTTAATACCCATATTCCAGAGCGCGAAAGCATATTTATCAACTGTACTATTGATCAGAACTTCTGTTGACCGTCCAGCACCGTGGCCAGCTTTTGTCTCAATACGAATCAATACTGGGTTATCACACGCTTGCTTTGCCTGCAGTTCGGAAGCAAACTTGTAGGAGTGCGCCGGTACCACCCGATCATCATGATCTCCGGTAAAGACCATCGTCGCAGGGTAACAAACCCCAGATTTCACATTATGCACCGGAGAATATGCTTTCAGATAATCAAACATTTCTTTGCTATCACTGACCGTACCATAATCATAGGACCAACCTGCACCAGCTGTGAAGGTATGATAACGCAACATGTCCAAAACACCAACCTCAGGCAGTGCGACCTTGGCTACTTTGGGATCTATTGTCATTGTTGCTCCAACGAGCAAGCCACCATTTGAGCCCCCCGATAAAGCAGTATACTCGGGTGATGTATAACCATTCTCCTGAAGATAATGTGCCGCGGCAATAAAATCGTTAAACACATTCAATTTGTTGAATTGTCTACCGCCATCATGCCATTTCTGACCATATTCACCCCCTCCGCGCAAATTCGGAACAGCATAAACACCACCATTGGCCAACCAAACTGCAACGGAAGTACTAAAGGCAGGTGTCAAGCTGATATTAAAGCCGCCATAACCATACACAATCGTCGGTTTTTTCCCATTTAAGACAATCCCCTTTTTGTACGTAATAATCATCGGAACCTTAGTACCATCTTTGGATGTGTAGAAAACCTGTTTCGATTCATACTGATCGGAATCAAATTTCACCTTAGGTTTGATATAAAGTGTAGACTGACCAGAATTTACGTCAAACTTATAACTTGAAGAAGGTGTAATGTAATTTGAAAAACCAAAATAGATTTCTTTTTCCTTTTTCTTACCCGAAAAACCACTCGCCGTACCCACACCAGGCAATTCTATTTGCCGAATCTTTTTACCCGTATAATCGTATTGAATCACAACCGAAACGGCATCTTTCAAATAGTTTGCAAAAAGATAGCCCCCACCTGTACTGATCGAAAGTACATTTTCAGTCTCTGGAATAACATCTTTCCAGTTCTCCTTGGCAGGATTCTTCAAATCAACTTTTACCAAACGGTTGTTGGCAGCCTTGTAATTTGTCTCCAATAAGAAACTATCCCCAATATTGTCAACGACACCTGTATTTGCATCAAAATGATCTTGTAGGCAGACAATCTTGCTATTCGGCTGATTGAGATCCTGATAATAAAGTTCATTTCCTGTTGTCGTATTTGCAGCAGAAATAATTAAGTAACGTTGATCGTCTGTTAATGAAGTCCCTACATAACGTCGCGGTGTTGCCGGGCCGCCAAAAATCAATTTATCTGTAGATTGGGCTGTTTTAAGTTTATGGTAGTATAATTTATGTTGGTCTGTTTTTTCAGAAAGTTCAGATCCTTTTGGTTTATCGTAACTCGAGTAATAAAAACCATCATTTCCTTTCCATGCAATACCGGAGAATTTGACATCCACTAGCGTTTCACCTACAGGCGACTTATCCTTGGCATTCAGTACAATGACTTTCCGCCAGTCTGATCCTCCTTCAGAAATAGAATAGGCGACTAAGCTGCCATCCTTTGAAAACGAAACATCGGCCAATGAAGTTGATCCATCTTTCGAGAATGTATTGGGATCCAAGAAAACTTCTTCTCCTCCCGTCTCCCCTAGTTTACGATAAAGCACAGCATGTTGCTGTAAGCCGTTATTCTTAAAAAAATAAGTATATGCACCTTCCTTAAACGGAGTCCCTATTTTTTCATAGTTCCATATTTCGGTTAATTGATCTTTTAATTTTGTACGGAATGGAATTGCATTTAAATAGTCAAAAGTCACTTTATTCTCTGCCTGTACCCAGTTTTTTGTCTCAGCTGAACGATCATCCTCCAACCAGCGGTAAGGATCTGCAATCTTTTCACCCCAAAATTCATCCACGACGGTTCCTTTATTTGTCTTCGGATATGTTAACTGTTGTCCATAACCGGTCGTCGCCGTACCTGCCATACCTATCATCATTAGAATAAGGCCAAAATTTTTGTTTATCATAAAAAATCGTCTACTTGTTTCAACCAACCTAAGTTTTATTCACTTAGCACCTGAAAATTCAATTTGAGTTGAATATAAATAAATTTATCGATCTCTTATCTTAAAATATACGATACACCTGCATTTTTTAACGCACAACAACCTATACAACAATATTATACACATATTTCTTTGCGGTATATTTTTATAGCAACCGAAATTTCTTTAGATTTATTTAAATCTTGAAAATATCACAACAATGTTTAAAAAAGTCATATATCTTTCTTTGTCAATTTCCATTCTTCAAATTGGAATAAGCGAAGCACAACAACTTTCCATAGATCAACAATATCGAGCCACTCCTACGAAGATCAACAATCTTGTCCACACCAAGCTGGATGTTCGTTTTGACTATACCAATCAATTCCTCAATGGAAAAGAGTGGATCACGTTACAACCCCATTTCTATCCAACAGATTCCCTTCGTCTCGACGCAAAAGGCATGGATATCAAACAGGTGTCGCTAGTCAATGGCCAACAATTGGTCCCTTTAAAGTATAGCTATGACAATAATTCCCTGCTGATCAAGCTGGACCGTAATTACGTTGCCAAGGAACAATATACAGTATACCTCGATTACACAGCAAAACCCAACTTATTAAAAGTTCAGGGCAGCGCAGCGATTAACGATGCTAAGGGACTATATTTTATCAACCCTGATGAACGCATGCCGAACAAACCTCGTCAAATATGGACACAAGGTGAGACGGAAGCATCATCAGCCTGGTTCCCGACGATTGATCGCCCCAACCAAAAGACTACAGCAGAAATCTCCATGACTGTTCTTGACAATTATGTAAGTTTATCGAACGGTGCATTGAGCAATCAACAGAAGAATAGTGATGGTACACGTACAGATACCTGGAAAATGGATTTACCACATGCCCCATATCTATTTATGATGGCCGTTGGTGATTTTAAAATCTATCAGGACAAATACAACAATATCCCCGTTGACTACTACCTTGAACCTAAATATGCGCCCTATGCCAAAGATATCTTCGGTAAGACACCAGCGATGATGGACTTCTACAGCAAGACTTTGGGTGTTCCTTACCCTTGGAATAAATATGCGCAGATTGTCTGTCGCGATTATGTCTCAGGCGCCATGGAAAATACAAGTGCAACACTACATGGCGAACATGTACAAAAGACGAAACGCGAATTGTTGGACGATAATCAGGAAGGAACGATTGCGCATGAACTATTTCACCAGTGGTTTGGTGATTTGGTCACAGCAGAATCTTGGTCCAATTTAACCATGAACGAATCTTTTGCCACTTTCGGCGAAGTTATCTGGCGTGAGCACGATGGCGGTAAAGATCGTGGCGATAAATCTAGATTTGAAAAACTCCAGTCCTATCTCAAATCGACTAAAAATGGGAAAAGCCCGACTTTAGCCCGTTATTATTATCATGATAAAGAAGATATGTTTGATAATATCAGCTATGCGAAAGGCTCATTGATTCTCTATGCCCTAAAAGAGCAAATGGGTGATGAAGCGTTCTATCAATCGTTGAAAAAATACTTGACAGACAATTCCTTTAAAACCGGCGAGCCGCAACAGCTCCGTCTAGCAATGGAAGAAGTGACCGGCAAAGACTGGGCTCCGTACTTCAATCAATGGTATTACCAAGGCGGACATCCAATTTTGAAGATCACAACAAGAAACGGAGAGAACAGTGTCATACTGAATGTAGCCCAAATTCAAGATTCTACGGTACAGACTTTCCAGCTTCCCTTGGCCGTCGATATCTACACCAAAAATGGGAAGATCAGACAGACATTTCAACTCAACAGGCGGAATGCCCAATTTATGATCCCGCTACCTGCTGCTGTTGAATTTATTGATATTGATCCCGAAAAAACACTCGTGGGTCAAATTCAAATCGATAAATCAGATGCCGACTATTTATATCAATATGAGCACGCCCCTACATTTGCCAACCGCGTCGGTGCGATTGCTTATGCCTCAAAAAATCCAACAAATACCATCAGCCAGCAAATCTTAACAAAAGCATTGGCGGATACCGATGCGGATCTTGCCGCAACAGCGATTCAAGGTCTCGATCTAAGCAATCCCGCGGTCCGCAAGTCAGCCGAAAAAACCATCTTGGCACTTGCAGAGAAGTCCGAAGCCTCTGTTATCCGTGCCTCTGCGATTCAAAAGCTTGCACAGACAAAAGATAAAAAATACAAAAATCTAATTCTGAATGCTGTAGCTGACAAATCCTATATGGTTATTGCAAGTTCAATCATGGCAATAAAAAGTGCTTATCCAGATCAACTTCAGCAGTCTTTGAAGCGCATTGATCCCGATGCTACGGAATATCTAAAAGCGCTGATCACCGAATTATCTAAATCATAGCAAAATATATTGTGGAGGCGAATTTTGTATTCGCCTCCATTTTTTTTAGTTTTGGCCACATGTCAACAAGAACAAAAATTTATTTTGCCTCCGACTTTCATCTTGGATCTTACCCCTTGGAACGTTCACGGGAAAGGGAGCTGCAAATTATACAGTGGCTGGACCAGATCAAAACAGATGCTGCACAGCTCTATCTTGTTGGTGATATTTTTGATTTCTGGTTTGAATATGCGACTGTTGTCCCAAAAGGCTATATCCGCTTTTTGGGTAAATTAGCCGAAATTGCAGATCTCGGCATTCCCATTACTTTATTTAAAGGCAACCACGATATGTGGATGTTTGATTACCTCAAAAAGGAATTAAATGTACGCATCATCGACAATGAGCTGGAGTTACATCTCAACGGAAAACATTTTTACATTCACCACGGCGATGGTTTAGGTTCGGGAGATTACAAATACAAGATACTCAAGAAAGTATTTCGGAGCCGTCTCTGTCAATGGCTATTTGCACGGTTGCACCCAAATCTCGGAATCGGAATCGCGACACGTTGGTCCAAACATAGCAGGCTTTCGAATAATGAGGACGAAAAGTTTCTGGGCGAAGACAAAGAATGGTTGATCGGTTATGCAAAGGAACTGGAGTCAACCCAACATCACGACTACTATATCTTTGGCCATAGACATCTTCCCTATGATGTTGAGCTGAACGCCAATAGTCGTATTCTAAATTTAGGGGAATGGATCAATTACCATACCTATGCAGTTTGGGATGGTGAAACTTTACGTTTGGAAAAATGGGCGAGCAAATCCTAATTTCTTTATCCGATTGCCTGAACGGTTATCACTTTTTAACGCCTGAAAGTGCTGCAAAATTGGAGCAGGTGAGTAAGAAAATTACGGCGAAAAGAAATAGCCTGTTGATCGAACAGGACAAAATTCAAAAAGACATCTATTTTCTGGCTTCAGGATTAGCCCGCGTTTACTACGAGACGGCCAACCGCCAGATTACCCTGGATTTTGTTTCACCCGGTGGAACACTCATATCCATGAATAGTTATGTCCATGATACCCCAGGTTATGAAAACATAGACCTTTTGGAGGATAGTGTTGTTTATCAGATAGACCAAAAGCAACTTTTTGACCTCTACGAAAGTGATATTGCCATTGCAAACTGGGGAAGAAAGATGGCTGAACTTGAATTCATCAAGGCCGAACAACGAACCATGTCCAAGCTCTTTAATACTGCCCAAGAGCGCTATGCCGAGTTACTTCAAAAATACCCCCAATATATCCAGCGGATCAAACTTGGTTACATCGCCTCCTATCTCGGCGTCAGTCAAGTTACCTTAAGTCGGATTCGCGCAACTATTCACACAAATTTTTAACATTTGTAAAAATTATTATCGGCCAAAAGCTGGAACTTTGTACCAAAATAAAAAATAGAAAACGATATGAACTGGATATTTTTAATATTGGGCGGATTATGTGAAATTGGTTTCACCACGTGTTTGGGTAAAGCCAAGGATGCAACCGGGAATGGGCAATGGTTCTGGTATGGTGCCTTTGTTGTATTCCTATTTGCAAGTATGGGCTTATTGATCAAAGCCACACAGACACTTCCCTTGGGCACCGCTTATGCTGTTTGGACCGGAATAGGTGCGGTAGGTACTGTTTTAATGGGGATCTTCTTCTTTAAGGAGCCAGCAGATTTCTGGCGCATATTCTTTATTTTCACGCTGATTGCTTCCATCGTAGGACTAAAAGCAGTTTCCTCTCATTAATAGCAGGCTAGGTTGTTTAAAAGCAACAAAATTTCCTTACTTTTGTACACTCAATAGTAATCTAGGTCATACATTCCTAGAAGAAGCATTTTTGATATATGTTAGACAAATTACAAGCGATAAAAGAAAGATGGGAAGAAGTGGAAGCTGAATTGAGCAACCCTGATACCATGCAAGATATGAAACGTTTTGCCAAATTGAATAAAGAGTACAAAGATTTGGGCAAAATTGTGGACCAATACCATATTTACAAAAATATGGTGAGTAATATTGATACCAATAAGGACATCATCATGAACGAGAAGGATCAAGAACTTCGTGAGATGGCCAAAGAGGAATTGGATCTTTTATACGTAGCAAAAGAAGAAAAAGAAGAAGAAATTCGCCTAATGCTTATTCCGAAGGATCCTGAAGATGCGAAAAATGCCATTATCGAAATTCGTGGTGGATCAGGTGGTGATGAAGCAGCCTTATTTGCGGGTGACCTTTACCGCATGTACACACGTTATTTCGAAACCAAAGGCTGGCGCAACGAAGTAATGGACGTTACCGAAGGAACCTCTGGCGGTTACAAGGAGGTGATTTTAAAAGTTATCGGTGAAGACGTTTACGGACAATTGAAATACGAATCAGGAGTACATCGTGTACAACGCGTTCCAGATACCGAAACTCAAGGCCGTGTACATACCTCCGCAGCTTCAGTAGCTGTGTTACCAGAAGCTGAGGAAGTCGATGTTGAAGTGAATCCTGGTGATATAGAATTACAGACATCCCGTTCAGGTGGTGCTGGTGGACAGAACGTCAACAAGGTCGAAACAAAGGTACAGTTGACGCATAAACCGACGGGTATCGTTGTTGTTTGTCAGGTAGAACGTTCCCAATTAGCCAACCGTGAGTTAGCGATGGAGATGTTGCGGAACAAACTTTATGAGCTCGAGTTGAACAAAAAGAACGGCGACATCGCTGCAAAAAGAAAAACTTTGGTTTCTACAGGAGACCGTTCGGCAAAAATTCGCACATATAACTACCCTCAAGGTCGCGTAACGGAGCACCGTATTGGAATGACGATGTACAACTTACCGGCAATTATGGACGGTGATATTCAAGGAATTATCGATGCATTGCAGTTTGCTGAGAATGCAGAGAAGATGAAAGATGGCCAAGTAGATTAGTTTTTTTTCAAAAAATCTTTGCAGATACGTAAACAAACGCTATATTTGCACACCTTCTGAGGAGAAGGGTTGAGGTCTGGTAGTTCAGCTGGTTAGAATACATGCCTGTCACGCATGGGGTCGCGGGTTCGAGTCCCGTCCAGACCGCTTCAAAAGAGAGAGAAATCTCATACGTTCTTTAACAAAATAAGTTTTTAAGATTTTTAGGTCTGGTAGTTCAGCTGGTTAGAATACATGCCTGTCACGCATGGGGTCGCGGGTTCGAGTCCCGTCCAGACCGCCAAAAATTATTAAAAACAATCCTTAAGATTTTAGGTCTGGTAGTTCAGCTGGTTAGAATACATGCCTGTCACGCATGGGGTCGCGGGTTCGAGTCCCGTCCAGACCGCTAAAATTTTAAAAACACAATTGTTGGTCTGGTAGTTCAGCTGGTTAGAATACATGCCTGTCACGCATGGGGTCGCGGGTTCGAGTCCCGTCCAGACCGCCAACAAAAAAAGCATCATTTAATTATAAATGATGCTTTTTTTTTGCCTTAACAATACAACAGCTATTATTTTTTTAATTCGTACTGAAGAGCTCCCGAAGGACAGTGCTTGATCTGTTCAATCAATTCGGCCGTACTCGCATTTTGGGCCGTGACCCAGGGCTTATCTTTCGGATGATACACATTCGGCAGACTCTTTACACAAACTGCAGCATGTACACAGCGTTCCGGTATCCAAAGGACGGTTATCTCTCCATTTGGATGTGGATATCTAACTATTTTTTCCATAATTCCATCTCTCTTTAACAATTCATATTTTAAGAACTAATAACGATAAAGGCAATTTTGTTTTAAGAAACAGCGCGCCGTTTTTTGATCATACTACTTACCCGATAGATCATAAAAATACCGACAATGGAAAGTAGAATAACAATCATCCCCAATGTCGGGTAATGTTCCAAGGGGCTTTCTTTTGTTTCTTGGACAATGATTACACCTGCCAATGAAGCAGCAACACCACCTGCCAGCTGTTGCAACGAAGAACTGATACTCATAAATGCGCCCCGATCTTTCATCTCGGGAACAGCAGTGATCAAAGCCGAAGATGGCGTCATCCGACTTAAAATGCCTGCCATCATTAAAATGTTTAAGATAACAACGATATAAAATGGCGTAACACCTAGGTTCGTGTAGATAAATACGACAACCATAAGCCAAAGGGAAGCGAAAGCAAAAATCTTAAACTTATCGTAACGGTCACTCAATTTCCCTACAATAGGCATAATAATCAATGAAGCAATACCTGAAATCATAAACAACATCGGCAGCTGTTCGTGACTTACCTGTAGATTATTGACTGCAAAAGCACTTCCAAAAGGCATCATCATATAACCTCCAATTGAGAGCAAAGCTGTTGCCATAAAGCCGACGCGGTATTCTCGCTGTGAAAAAGTCAACCAAAGATGCTTTAACGCAGATTGATGTTTCTGAAGACCTATATGCGCCGTAATAGGAATGAGTTTGACCGCTATAATAACGACAATAATCAAAGCCATCACTGCAATCCACAAGAAGGCACTATGCCAACCCCAATTATTTGCAATATATAATCCTATGGGAATCCCCAGGACCTGACTTGCACCGAAGCCCATCTGCACAAAGCCCATCACACGTCCGCGCTGTTGGAGCGTAAAGATATCGGTGATAATAGCCATAGAAATCGAGCCGATAACGCCGCCAAACAGCCCGGTGACGATTCGTGCAGCAACCAAAGTCCAGTAATCGTTGGCAAAACTGCAGCAGAAGGTTCCGATAATAAAGCCAGAATAGAAAAATAACAGCAGTTTCTTCCGATCAAAACGATCGGCAAAGCCCGCGGTCAGCAGCCCCGAAGCACCGGCACTAAAGGCATAGGCCGAAACCGCAATACCAAATTGAGCCGGTTTGAGATCTATGGCTTTCATCAGGATATCCCCCATCGGTGACATCACCATAAAATCAAGCACAACCGTAAATTGCGTCATGGCCAATAAAAACACCACAAGTTTTTGATACGCCGTAAAGGGCGCGTTATCAAGTTTATTTATTTCCATACTGTTCAGATAGCCTCGGTTTAAACTGGCCTAAAAATACAGAAGTGCGCGAACATTCTTTGTAATATGTTTGCAAAATTATCGCGCAAGATTCTACCTTACCGGTTTAGGCAAGACGGTCAATCACCCTTTTCAACCACTATTTAAACATAGCATAGGGTCGCTAACAAAAAAGCCAGCACCTGTGACAGGTGCTGGCTCAATATGCGATATAAAGCAAATTATTCAGCTATAACAGCAAATTCAGCTCCCGACGCATAATCGTCACCACGTTGGGAATTAAGTCCAGTAAAGCGGATATAACGTCCTTTCACAGGCTTTTCGAATCGAACAGTTTTTAATTTTTTATTCCGTTCAAAAGATCCGGACATCACATCTTCCCAGTTCTTCCCATCTTTACTCACCTGAATCTTATAATCCTTGATATCACCATTCGGTCCATCCTGTCTTGGTAGAAAAGTGAAGCCTTTAATTGTTTTGCTACTTCCAGCATCAAAATCAACCCAATGTGGGTACTGTGCTACGGTAACCGAATACATCGTATGCCAAATCGAGGAAGGATCCCCATCCAGTAGGTTCTTAGCATCTCCTTCGCCAGTCTCTTGGCTTGAAGCAAACACCACTTCCATTGGAATAGTTTCGATTTTTGAGTATTGCTGTGTTACCTTTAATTTCTCATTATGCTGATACCAAGCAGTCACGGTACCACCAGTACGTAAATCAAAAGGCGCATTGTAGACACTTGCTTTCGCATTATTCAAACTGTATACAACAGGTTCATTCTTATTACCTGATAAAATAGAAACTTCACCGTTAGAACTTCTTGCCAAAGAAATTGGCGCATCACCGGCAGCCGCTACCTGAGCCTTTGCCATCATATCATTGTGCTGAATCGGACGGATAATAAAACCCATAGACGTTGGCACCGCTTTCACACGGTCTTTTTCCAACGGCGGACCTTGTCCACAGCTGTTACCGCCCAATCCTGTTACCGCAGCATCTAGATGTAGATGTACACCCGAACTTTTTGGCAATTGATAAGGGTGCGGCGCAAATGTCAGTTCGAGCTCACTATATTCCAAAGCGGAAGTTGCTAAATGATTTTTTGCAACAAAGATAGCTCCTTGACCATTATTGTTGGTTAATGCTGTCCAACGCACCTCTTCATTGTTGCTCATATTTTGCGGATTAGGCCATGGCACAAACTGGTCTTTTACAGTACTTTTGTGCAATTCAATAAATTGAGCAGTCTTCCGGTCAGCATAATTGTTGATCGGTCCACGTCCATAGTAACTATAATTGCCAAACTCGGTCGGTAATTGCAAAGAATAGCCCAATCGAGCTAAGACCACACTCGCATTATTGGATGTAATACTTGACGACAATTCAATAGAGCCATCCTTATAGATTGTCCAGATCTGATTGCTTGTAAATTTAAAATCATCCTTACCAAAAGGCTTATCCGTATGTTCTTTAAGGGTATACGTTCCAGAAGTTCCACCTAACAGTGATGCGCCATAAGGTGCTTGCGATTCAATCGTAAACGCCAATACAACTGTTCCATCCTTCTTGGTATAGCTATTTGAAGACAAAACCTTATGTTTCAGGTTATGCAATCCTTTTTCAAACCATTGTTGGTAAGCCCAGTTGTCATTGTCCACCGGAGCACGTAGTGCATCCAATTTAGGACCTTCACCATCGCGGATAACTTGTTTACCGGCATAGTTTAGATTATATATCGAGCCAGTTCTATTGTCAAACTTAACGATAAACTGATCTCCCTTGACCACCTGCAAATCACCTTCTTTGGAAAGCAACGGAGCCGCTCCTTGTGCAACAGATGAAATCAACGGTTTATTTTCAGCCGCTTTGACAAACAGTTGTTCCTCCATTTGTACAAAACCTTTGGCTGCCCAAGGTCGATCCGTATTGAGAATAAACTGTACTTTTACAAAATACTCCGATCCCGCATCCAACTGCGCATAATTTATCGGCAATACAAGCTGCTTGCGTTGGCGCGCCTCGGGCAAATCTGTTGCATTGATTGTACCCGTGCTATTTTTCACCTCTACCCCATTTTTATATAGCGACCATTGAACCTGATAATCGGATAGATCTTTAAAATAATTTTTATTGAAAAGTTCAATTTTCCCTTGTTGAATATCAACAGCTTTTACACCCGCATTTTGGTACACTTTCTTTACCTCATAATACTGTGGCTTAGGTTTCATATCGGCAAAGATCAATCCGTTATTGACAAAGGTTCCATCATTGGGTTTGTCTCCAAAGTCGCCACCATAGGCAAGAAAGCGTTCGCCGGTCTTTTTATCATAATAATACATGGCCTGATCAATCCAGTCCCAGATGGCACCGCCCATAAAAAAGTTGGTCGATTCGATGGCTTCCCAATAATCTATTAGGTTACCAACGGCATTCCCCATAGAATGTGAATATTCCGAAATATGAAATGGATATTTCAATTTGTAGGTACCTTTTACAGCTCCTCTTACCCAGTCTATCGAAGGATATTGGTTGGACCCCATATCAACGATTGTATTGTTACGCTCGTATTGAACAGGTCGTGACGTATCAATTTTTTTAATCGCCTGATAGGCGGCCACGAAATTATCACCCGGACCGGCTTCGTTTCCTAGAGACCAAATAACCACTGCCGGATGATTGATGGTCGAATGCACCATCTCGATATTACGGGCCACATGGGCATTTTTCCATTCAGGAACATGAGAAAGAGACTCTTTGCCATAATAATATTCATGGCTCTCAATATTGGCTTCATCCTCGAGATAAATTCCATATTTATCGCATAAATAATACCAATAAGCAGGTTCTGGATAGTGCGAATTCCGTACATGGTTGATATTCGCCCGTTTCATCAATTTCACCTCAGCTTCCATCTGTTCTCTGGTCACTACTTTACCATGCTCAGGATTGGTCTCATGACGGTTGACACCTTTCAGTTTCACCGTCTTGCCATTGACATAATAATAACGTCCGGCCAAGCCAAATTCATCATCAGCAGCCTTGGTGTCTTTAATCTCAACCTTTCTAAATCCAACGTAGGTAGAAATAGTCTCTATCGTTTTGTTCTTTTTATCCTTCAATTCAGCGACCAAAGTATACCGATATGGTAATTCGGCAGACCATTTATCTGGATTTTTAACGTTCAACGTTGCTGCGATGCTATTGGAAACCTGACCATCCAGGGCTGGCACAGCTGATGAAGCTTCTGTCTGGTCAACAAGGGTATTCTCGTCACTGTATAGCTTATTTTTATAAAGTGAATAAACAACTTTATACCCTTCAGCTTTCTTATTTCCTAGATTGCGTACAGTACTCGTAATTTTCAACGAACCATTTTCATACTTGCTGTCCAAGTCTGGAATAGCCGCTAGATCGCGAATCTGAACTTTTGGCGTTGAAGTCAGGGAAACATCCCGAAATATCCCGGGCAATCTAAACATATCCTGATCTTCCAAAAAGGAAGCATCTGAACTGCGGTAAACTTCAACTGCCAACACATTTTCAGCACCCTTTTTTAAGTAAGGTGAGATATTGAAAGATGCGACGTTCCTTGAATTTTTTGAAAATCCGACATATTTGCCATTTATCCACAGGTAGAAAAAGGAGTCTACACCATCAAAATTGATAAATACCTCACGACCGTCCCAATCAGTAGGTACGGTAAAATTGCGTCGGTACGATCCCACTTCATTACGGTAGACATAAGTTGTCCAATCTTGGGCCGGTGTTCGCATGACTCCACCGCGCCAATCATCGACCTTTACTTGATGATGAAAGATCACACGTTGGTTCGTGTAAATAGGTACACCATATTTTAGGCTTCCATCCTTCTGTATACCATAAATATTCCAGCTCATCGGGACTGGAACAGATTCCCAGGCTCCAACATTATAACTAGGATCATAAAAGCCCTTTGGTCGCTCTTCCGGAGTCTTTACCCAGTTAAACTTCCAGGATCCATTGAGCGAAAGCCAATAGTTACTGTGCTCGGGAAGTACTTTTCTCGCACTTTCTACGTTCTGAAAGGAGAAGAACGAAGCATGTGGCAACTCCTTATTAAGTGATAATAATTGAGGCGATTCCCATTCATTCCCTTTTGGAGCCATTGCAGCTCCATACTGGAAACCGTCGATAGATGGCGTAATCGTTTGCCCTATCGCAACAGTAGTGTCCAGCGACAGCAATGAGGCTAGAATCGTTGAAAAAATAACAGAGTTTCTTAACATAATGTAATTAAGCAATTTAGTCCAGGAAACCAAATGTAACTTCATTTTGCAGTAATAACAAGCAGATTATTAAAGCACTCGATTGCGAAACTTTTTCGATACAAAAAAAGGTACTGTTTTAAATTCCAAATATTTAGACAAAAAAGTATTTTTGTAATCTAAAGAAGTTCAGGTTCTGAACTATCTAGTGTAGTCTCGGTTTTCGGATCGGGACTACTTACTTTATAATTTTCTATAAACACGGTGTCATTTTTCCAAAGTGTATACATTAAGATTAATAATTTTCTCTGTACAGCAACCTGTCCGACCATTTTTGACGGCTTTTTCAGGATAATTCTCGTATAAGCATCCTTTAACACAGAATTATATCTGCAGGCTACCATAGCCGGGAAATACAGCGCATTTCTGATATATCTATTCCCTTTCTTTGATATCCTGGTTTTTCCTTTGACCGATGTTCCAGATTCCCGTTGAACCACATCATAGCCGGCATAGCTGACAAGTTGTTTGGCGCTACCAAACTCTTCAAACCCCATTGTTTCAGCAAGAATGGTAACTATGGTGATCATTCCGATACCTTTTATCGTTGCAAGCTTCTCAATTTTTTTATGGAGACCCACGTCCGACTTTACCAGCCTGTTGATTTCCCTGAGGCATCTGACAATTTCCTTATCTATCTCAGTAATAAGTTTTTTATTGCTTTTCAGGATAAAGGTTTGGATATCATGCGAACAGTCTTTGCTATGTTTGATGTTACCCAATCCAGTTTTCTGCTCTTGTAGCTGGACATAGTATCTGGTCAAATTTCTCAGCTGCAATAATATGGCTGGAGGCGGGGTCCATGCTTTATGAATCCTTTCGACACCGAACTGACTCAAGATTCTGGAATCAACAGCATCTGTTTTGGTCTTGATATTGAGGCTTGAAAAATAGTGTTTCGACATATTGGGAAGAACAACATGAACCCTTTTCTTAATCTTGTGCAGATGGTGGGCAAGGTTCTCATAATACACACCGGTAGCTTCCATCAAAAAAACAAGTGCTGCATCTCTGGCAATGACTCCTTTCGTCCATCGAAGGAACTGGTTGAATCCTTTGCTGTCGTTACTAAAATCAATTGCCTTGGAGAACGCTAATCCTCCATCATCTGAACGTTGACACAGACATGCTGTGAAGGTCCCTTTTGAGATATCTATCCCAATGCATTGTTTACTAATACCCATAGTCAAGAATTTAAATCGTATCGACTTAATCCTCCTTCGTCTATCCTTTTGTTTTATCCAGGCTCCAAATAGCGGCCTTAAGTACTGTTCAGACTCCTGAGAATAAAATCGTGTGGACAATTCCTTTTTTACGGTATAACGATCTGTTTACCTAGCCCACATTCGTCTCACACGAAAAGTCAATACATTTTGTATAACAACAATATAATGACCTTTTCTAAATTCTCAGTAAAAATAAAAGCCCATATAGAACGTTAAAATCGTTTCATAAGAGCTTCCTTCGAGAATTGTACATAAAGCAAAAACATAAAAAATAGAGATGGCGAAAAATCACGATGTCCTACCAAAAGCAGCAGATTTCAATAAAAAACAAATGCTTTCGGTTTCAAGGAATAAGCCTTATTTTTGGGGATAGATTTCGCTTTAAACAAATAAAAGTTTACGTTTGAAAATATTTCGAAGAATTTTATTTTTCAAAGGGTTACAATTTAAGCATTAAGGTATTAATAGGTGAGTAAATTCAGTAAATCAGTCCTGCTAGAAAATGATGAGCAAATCATTGAAGGCATCAAAGACGGCAACAGCTTGGCGATAGATGCTATCTATAAGCGGTACTATCCGTCTATAAGCCATATGATCTTGCAAAACAATGGAAGTGAGGACGAAGCGAAAGATATTTTTCAAGAAGCTGTCATTGTGCTCTACGATAAAGTTTCCAAAGGGAACTTTGAGCTCAGCAGCAAACTAAAAACATATCTTTACTCGATTTGCAGAAGGCTTTGGCTTAAGCAACTCAATCGTGCTGGTTTTGGCAATAGTGACATTCGAGGTTATGAAGATTCCTTATTTGAGGAAGAAGATCTTCAACAGCATCAAGAACTTGAAAAAAAGTTCGATCAAATGGAGCTTGCCTTAGAGAAAATGGGAGAACCTTGTAAGACAATCTTACATGATTTCTACATCTTAAACCATTCGATGCAGGACATCTGTGAAAAATTTGGTTATACCAATACAGATAATGCCAAGACTCAGAAGTATAAATGCCTACAACGGCTGAAAAAAATATTTTTTTCAACAGATTAAAACTAGTGTAACACCATGGGAACAATGAATCAAAAAGAATTTTTCGAATTAGCAGATCACTATCTTCGCGGCGAATTATCGGCCGAAGAAAAAGCTGCATTTGAATCTTTTTGTGCTGATCAGCCCTCCTATGCTGCCCAATTACAACAACACCGAGAATTTGTTGCCAATATGAAAGAAACTAGTCAACGGCTGGATTTCAAAAATGCATTAGCGCAATCAGCAAAAGAATACCATAAAACCCAAAACAAACCCGCAAAGGTGGTTCCTATAAAACAATCAACGGTAATTTCACTTTGGGAACGTATCAAAGCAAGTTCTTTAGTGGCTGCAGTGGTAGCAGTATTTGCGGTATTTGGCACATTATGGCTGAGCGGTTATTACAGCAACCTCGAGAAAGCATCTTCCGATTACAGCGCGCTACGTAGAGACATGAACAATGTCAAAAAGAACGTCAACGCACACAACGCTGCAATCAGGGATATCAATGACAAAAAATCAGTAAAAGGTACCGAAAGCCAGTTTGGCGCAACAGGATTTATGCTGACAACAGATGGCTATGTTGTCACCAACTACCATGTCATTAGTGGAGCAGATTCGATCTATTTGCAAAATAGCAAAGGTGAATCGTATAAAGCACAAATCGTACATACCGATCCAAGCAAAGACTTGGCTATTTTATACATCGCGGATAAGACCTTTAAGAAAGCTAAAAGCTTACCTTACACATTCAAAACATCGACTTCAGATCTTGGCGAAGATATTTATACGATCGGGTTTCCTCGTGACGAAGCAGTATATGGTCAGGGATACCTAAGTTCATCAACAGGTTATGCTGGTGATACCATTGCTTATCAGATCTCCGTACCTGTCAATCCAGGTAACAGTGGCGGTCCCGTATTGGATAGCAGAGGTAATGTGATTGGTATTATTTCCGGAAAACAACGTGGCATAGATGGTGCTGCCTTTGCAATCAAAACGAAATCAATCTTGAATGCTTTAGCGGACATCCCAAGTGATTCACTGGTTACTGGTCTTAAGATCAACAAAAAGAATAGCTTGGCAGGCTTACCAAGAACAGAACAAATCAAGAAAATGCAAGACTATATCTACATGGTTAAAGTCTATTAGGACGCATTTATAACTTATAAAAAAAGGCAACGTTTTCTCAACGTTGCCTTTTTTTGTCCCTTAATACCAAGCCTAATCCTTACAGATTAGGTTGTGGCGTAGTTCTCAAATACGGTTTGATCTCTTTAAACCCTTTTGGAAATTTAGCAGGAATATCTTCTGTCTTTATCGCTGGAACAACAATAACATCTTCGCCATGCTTCCAGTCAGCAGGTGTAGCCACTTGATAATTGGCTGTTAACTGTAAAGAATCAATGACCCGTAAGATTTCATCAAAATTACGACCTGTTGATGCTGGATAGGTCAACGTCAATTTGATCTTTTTGTCAGGGCCAATAATAAATACGGAACGTACGGTCACTGTTGCGGACGCATTTGGATGGATCATTTCGTACAATTCGGATACATGATGATCTTCATCAGCGATAACCGGGAAATTCACTTCGGTATTTTGCGTTTCATTGATATCCTTAATCCAATTCAAGTGATCGTTTACATTATCGACGCTTAGCGCAATGGCCTTCACACCTCTTTTGTCAAATTCAGATTTCAATTTTGCAGTACGACCCAACTCTGTTGTACATACCGGCGTATAATCTGATGGGTGCGAAAAGAAAACGACCCAGCTATCTTTGATATAATCGTGAAAGTCTATTTCACCAATGGTTGTTTGCGCTTTAAAATTTGGCGCTTCATCTCCTAATCTTAAACTCATAATCTTATTTTTTAAATGTGTTTAAATCATATAGTCTACAAATATAGTAGATTAAATTTAGCAAACAAGTAATTCTTCAATTTTTTAAATTAAGATGAAAAAACTAACCCTAATCCAATTGAAAGTAAGGATTTTACCCAAAAACTTATTATGATTACCAAAAGTAGTATAAAAAGTAATTTATTAAATTACTATGCTTGCATAATATATATTTTGTATATTTGAGTATGGTGGTACACCGATCTCATAAAACGATTGTGAGTTGGGAGAAAACCTTTTGAGAGCAAATCTTATTAGATATATAAGTTATCGGCTTGGTAACTGATGAACCAAAAAAACTGAAATGCCATGAATTTTGAATTAAGCGAAGAATATAAAATGATCCGCGACGCAGCGCGGGAATTCGCCCAGGAGCTAAAGGCTGGGGCAATCGAGCGCGATGAAGCCGCAAAATTTCCAACAGATTTTGTCAAGCAGATGGCCGAATTAGGATTTATGGGTATCATGACCCCCGAAGCTTATGGTGGAGCTGGCATGGATACATTGGCCTATGTTCTTGTTCTCGAAGAAATTGCCAAAATTGATGCCTCTGCGGCCGTTATTGTATCCGCCCACAATTCACTGGTATTATATGGACTCAATGCTTTTGGTACAGAGGAACAAAAACAAAAGTACCTGATTCCTTTAGCGAAGGGCGAGAAACTTGGTGCTTTTGCGTTATCAGAACCCGAAGCCGGCTCGGACGCCTCCTCGCAGCACACAACCGCCGAAGATAAAGGAGATCACTATCTACTAAATGGCACAAAAAATTGGATCACCAACGGTGGCCATGCCGATATCTATCTTGTCATTGCACAGACACATCCTGAAAAAGGCCACAAAGGAATCAATGTATTAATTGTTGAAAAAGGACTGACGGGATTTACCATTGGTCCGAAGGAAAACAAATTGGGTATCCGCAGTTCTGATACCCATTCACTTCTATTTTCCGATGTCCGGGTTCCTAAGGAAAACCGCATCGGAGAAGATGGCTTCGGATTTAAGTTTGCCATGAAAACACTCGATGGTGGTCGTATCGGCATTGCAGCACAGGCCTTAGGAATTGCTGCCGGTGCTTATGATCTCGCTTTGGCTTACTCAAAAGAGCGAAAGACTTTTGGAAAGCCAATTTCGGACCATCAGGCCATACAGTTTAAATTGGCCGATATGGAAGTCGATATCGAGGCAGCTCGACTTTTGACGTATAAAGCCGCTTGGACGAAAGACCAGGGACTTCCTTACGGTAAAGAAGCTGCCATGGCCAAACTATATGCATCGGAAGTCGCCATGAAACACACTGTAGAAGCTGTACAGATCCACGGTGGCTATGGTTACGTAAAAGAATATCATGTCGAAAGGTTAATGCGCGACGCAAAAATCACACAAATCTACGAGGGGACCTCTGAAATCCAACGTCTGGTGATCGCCCGCGAGATTCTGCGCTAAGCTGTCAGTCATGTTATGCCTCCAAAAAGTGTCTAACCTTTTTGGGGGCATAACATGACTGACAGTTTTTTAACTTTAAAGGCTCTTCAACTTGTTATCGATCATAGCAAGATATTGATAATCCTGAAAGGCAAAGCTCGCCGTTTCGGCCATCGCCAGATTCAAAATAAACTTTGCTTTGCGAAGTAAATTCTCCTGATTACCATCTGTAGCATTCAAACCATCAAACAACAAGGTTAAAGCCAATGGATGTAGTTGCTGTATTTGAAGATCTGTTTTGAGATATGCCGAAAGCTCACTTTCGGAAAGATTTAAAAAATAGGCCCTGCTCTTTTCGAAGAATTTTTCATAAGCATCTTCAAACACTGCTGGATCAGTCGGCTCCGTAAAGGCATCATGACCTTCTGTCCATATGCGAAGAAATTTACCAATTTCTTCGATCCAATTCATCAATACATCTTTTTTAAAACTTAATCCCATGATCTATGCTTATCTGATCTGTCCATTTCCACGGACAATCCATTTCTCTGTTACCAATTTTTCTAATGCAAATGGTCCGCGGGCATGTAACTTTTGGGTCGAGATACCGATTTCTGCTCCCAAACCAAACTCACCACCATCTGTAAAACGTGTTGATGCATTGGCATATACCGCAGCAGCATCCACTGTGTTCAAAAATTGTTCGATATGGAGTTCACTGGAAGAAACAATACACTCCGAATGTTTGGAAGAATATTTTGCGATATGCTCCAAAGCTTCGTCCAAACTCGAGACCGTCTTTATTGAACACTTCAAATCTAAAAATTCTCTTCCAAAATCATCTTCTTCTGCGCGCTTTAAATTTGAATAATTTTCACCTTGCAGTACCTCATAAGCTGTAGGATCCGCAAAAACTTCCACCTGAGCATCTTCAAAATAAGTTTTCAATTTCTGTAGAAACTCGGGAGCAATAGTACGATCGACCAAAACAGTATCTAAAGAATTACACACCGATGGCCTGGAAATTTTAGCATTAGCAACAATTTTAGCTGCCATGTCCAAATCTGCTGTACGGTCCACATACGTATGGCATACTCCCGCTCCTGTTTCAATGACAGGCACCTTAGCGTGCTCCCTGACATAATCAATCAATGACTGTGAGCCACGTGGTATGATAATATCCACATATTGGGTAGCTTCCAATAATTCCGAAACATGCTTCCTCTCAACAGGCAACAGTTGCACAATAGTTGTTGCGATACCATGCAGCTCCAAAATATTATGGATCACTTTCAACAGCGCTTCGTTGGTGTATAAAGCATCAGAACCACCACGCAATAGACAAACGTTACCCGATTGAATACATAGTGCAGCAACATCTATCGTCACATTGGGTCGCGATTCATAGATTACCCCAACGACACCGAGCGGAACCGTAATTTTCTCGATCTCCAATCCATTCGGCAATATCTTTTTTAGTAATAGCTGATCTGTTGGGTCCGCTAGCTGGGCTATTTGCTTAACACTGTCAGCCAAGCCTTTTAGACGATCGCTATTGAGCAGAAGACGATCCTTTTTGGGGTCATCATCAGACATACGATCCAAATCAATTTTATTCGCTTGTAATATATCCGCAGTATGCGCGACAAGACCATCTGCGATGGCATTTAAAATAGTTATTTTGGTATCAGGAGCCAGTTGTTGCAAAATTTGTTTTGCTTTGGCCGCCGCCTGAAGTTGTTTTACGATGGATTCACTCATAACAATACGATATCATTTGCATGTGCAATTTCTACATTTTTTTTACTGGTCTGGGACAAAGCGGATGAATCCATCTTAGCCCGGGCTACGGCAACGGTTAAGCCTTCTAGATTGACGATATTTAACACTTCTCCTTTTTCAAAATGTTCAACGATACGGGTTACCCCCACGGCTAGCAAACTTTTATGTTTCAATAATGCTTCTTCCGCTCCACGGTCAACCATCAATTCCCCTTTTATCAAACTTCCACTCGCAAGCCATTTCTTGCGGGAAGAGATCTTCTTACTTTGAGCCAGGCACAATGTACCAGTCTCGTGCTTAACCGCTTTTTGGATCGCCTCTTCGGTTTGCATACTAAAAATGACAACAGCAATCCCCATTTGATTAGCCAATCGGGCAAAGTTCAATTTCGAGGTCATTCCCCCCAATCCTACTGAGGATTTATCCTTCCTTGCCAAACCTAAGATATCCCGATCGATGGTTTCAATTTGCGGTATAATCTTGTTGTTTGCATCCAACACACCGGGGACGGAAGTACTAAACAGCAATTTTTCGGCACCAAAACCAACAGCAATCAAGGTTGCCAGCTCATCATTATCTGAAAACTTCAGTTCTTTATTACTCACCACATCATTTTCATTTGCGATTGGAATAACATTGTTCCGCCACAATTCCTCATACGTATTTTTCAATTGTAGAAATTGATCTCGATTGGAAAAATGATGTCGCTCACATAAACTCTGCGCCAATGAAATTTTAAACGGTCGGAAATAAGTTGAATACGTATTAATCAATATGGGGTTCCCAATTGCCGCGGCGGCCTTTCGTTCGGATAACGTTCCCGTATAACTGGGCAGAAAACGTTTACCGGCAGCAACAGCACCTGAAGAGACCAAGACAATATTGTATTTCTTTTGTAAGGAAGCAATCTGCCTAGCGATCTCCAAAACAATACGTTCATCAACTTCTCCCTCTTTCGTGGTAATAGAAGCCGATCCAAATTTGACAACGAGAATTGGCTTTTTCATTTTTTAGTATGTTTTAGTTTAGATTTGAGCACTAATTTACTGAGAAGAATTTGATTTACGCAAAATATGTTAACAATTGAACAATATAATTCAATTGAAAAACTCATGAAATAAGGTCGATTCCGATGGATCAGGAGGCATCCTGAGATGAAAGAAAGGAAAATAATTAGCGTAGATTTCAGAGGTCAATTCAGATCTCAGCGATCAGTACGAATGGCCTGAAGATGAAAACATAAAACTTGAGCTTACAAAAAAGCAGCAATTCCAATATAATACCAAAAAAGTTGCCACTTTCTGAGGCGATATAGGTGATGGAATGCTGCTTCTCGTTAAAGATATATTTATTGCTATTTTTTTAGTATCTGATGGAGGTCAAATCGTAGGCCAACATTGAACGTACGGTTATAGAGTTTTACATTTTCATTGACGCTCATATCCTTCATCCCATAATTGGAGCCAATGAAGAAACCATAGCCCCCATTCCATTTGTAACCTAAGTTAAAACCCAAACCATAGTCTGAAGGATTGGTCGTTGCATCGTAAAATTTTCCATCATTATTATTCACAGACATCTGTATACCATAATAGGGACTAGCAGCAAGATAAATCCGACCTTCTCCAACCGTAATATTATAAGCTATGTTTAATGGAATATCGATCGCATTTCTTCGGTATGTTGTCCAGTTATTTTCAAGGGCATGCTTTGCCTCCATACCATTTTGGGTAAAGTTTACTTCAGGCTGAATAGAGAGTCCACCAACGAGCGGTATTTCAAGAAAAAGCCCTGCTGTAACACCCGAAATGCTTCGGAAGCTATAACTGTGCGTTCGTTTATTAGATACCAATGATCCGGCATTTGTGTACCCGGCGTTTATACCGTAGGAAATTTTACTTTGGCAGAACGCTGTGGAAAGCACAGAAAACAGTATTATACTGCAGATTAAATGTTTCATATGTGGTCAATTTATTTACAATTGCCACAAATATGCACGACGGAATCTTAATTTAAACGCTATTTAGCGTTGTTTAACAAATCTTAATATTGATTAACAATAATTAATACATATTAACAAACCAGCTTCCTTTACAATGGGAATCGCTCTTCATAGAGCTTCTCCAAGGAGAACATTTCATCACGATATTTCGCTGCTTCCAAGAAGTCCATTTCTTTTGCAGCTTTGTCCATTTTCTTCCTTACGTTATCGATCGCCTTCTTCAAATCTTTCTCACTGAGGTATTGCATCACTGGGTCAGCTGCAATGGCTTGCGACGGATCAGGTTCAACATAAATTTTAGGTTCAATACCCGAAAAATCAGCAACAGAAGTCTGCTCCAGAATCTCCTCCCTTGTTTTGCCGACTGTACGCGGTGTAATGCCATGTTCCAAGTTATATTTCATCTGCTTGTCTCTGCGACGATTGGTTTCATCTATTGTGACACGCATACTATCCGTCATTTTATCGGCATACATAATAACCCGACCTTTATCATTCCGGGCAGCCCGACCAATCGTCTGAATAAGAGATCGTTCGGAACGCAGAAAGCCCTCTTTATCCGCATCGAGAATAGCGACAAGCGTAACTTCAGGCAAATCAAGCCCCTCACGGAGTAAGTTCACCCCGACCAGAATATCAAATTCGCCCAAGCGAAGACCCCGTAAGATTTCCACACGCTCCAAGGTTTTAATTTCGGAGTGAATATAACGGACTTTTAAATTCAGCTTGGTCATATATTTGGAAAGCTCTTCGGCCATGCGTTTGGTCAATGTAGTAGCCAAAACACGCCCTCCTTCTTTGATGGTCTTATCGACCTCTTCCAAGAAATCATCGACCTGATTGATCGCTGGCCGTACTTCAATAATCGGATCCAAAAGTCCTGTTGGACGAATGACCTGCTCAACAACAACACCTTCGGTCTGCTGCAGTTCGTAATCGCCCGGAGTCGCGGACACATAAATCGTCTGATTCGTCAGGGATTCAAACTCCGGAAAGTTTAAAGGTCTGTTATCCAAAGCTGCTGGTAACCTAAACCCATGTTCCACCAAGGAAACTTTTCGCGACCGGTCACCACCATACATCGCACGCAATTGTGGTAAGGTGACGTGGCTTTCATCAATGACCAACAGGTAATCCTCCGGAAAATAATCCAGCAAACAGAACGGACGCATCCCCGGTTGTCTACCATCGAAAAAGCGGGAATAATTTTCAATTCCCGAGCAATAGCCCAGTTCACGCATCATTTCCAAATCATAATTGACCCGCTCTTCCAAACGCTTCGCTTCAAGCATTAAGCCCTCCTCTTCCAGTTGCGTTTTCCGTTGCATCAATTCATCTTGAATAGCCCAGATCGATTCTTTGAATTTTTCCTTCGGTGTAACGAAAAGGTTTGCCGGAAAAAGAGCAAGATCTTCCATCTTATTGAGCGTTTTACCTGAAATAGGATCGATCTCACTCAGTTCATCAATTTCATCCCCAAAGAATGAAATCCGAATGGCATTATCCAAGTATGCCGGAAACACATCCACCGTATCACCTTTAACACGAAAGGTACCCCGTTTAAACTCTGCGGTCGTCCGTGAATATAAGATCTCGACCAATTTATGCAGGAAAGCATTTCTTGTGACAGTCATACCGACACCAAAACGAAAAATAGATCGGGAGAAATCCTCCGGATTCCCCATACCGTAGATACAGGATACCGAAGAAACGACAACAATATCACGCCGACCCGACATCAAAGACGAGGTAGTCGCCAAACGCAACTTTTCGATTTCCTCGTTAATCGCTAAATCCTTCTCGATGTAGGTATTCGTCGAAGCAATAAAAGCTTCAGGTTGATAATAATCGTAATAAGACACAAAATAGTTGACCGAGTTATTGGGAAAGAACTGCTTGAATTCACCGTACAACTGAGCCGCCAATGTTTTATTGTGACTTAAAATCAATGTTGGCTTTTGCGTTTCCTGAATCACATTGGCAACAGTAAAGGTCTTACCCGATCCCGTTACCCCCAAAAGCGTCTGGTATTGCTCTGCCTGCTCTACACCTGCTACCAATTGCTTAATTGCTTCTGGCTGATCGCCTGTGGGTTTGTACTCCGATGTCAATTCAAATTTCATATACTTCCTATTTCTTAAAGAAAACTATTCAGGCCTTTTCCAGCAAACATTGCACCACGAATTGCTTAAGCGTAAGCTCAAAAACAACTTTTATGATCCGATGGTTTCAATCTGCAAAAAGACGATTTTTCGACCTGTGATCCAGGCCATATCTTTCCAAGGTCTTACACAAATTTACTAAAAATTTTACCATTTTAGTGCAAACTATAATAATACCATAGATGTTATTACTTTCAATTGATTATTTATTATCTTTAGTTTAATTGAACTAGCACACACGCCATGGTCACTATTCTATCTACCCAAAATAGCATTGCAAATCATTTTATTGCCGAGCTGAGAGATAACATTATTCAACAGGATCGCATGCGCTTTCGTCGTAATCTGGAACGATTAGGTGAAATTTTCGCTTATGAAATCAGCAAGACAATGACCTACAAACCTGTTGAAGTTGAAACTCCGCTAGGTGTGGCCAAAACCCATCTCTTGATGGAACAACCCGTACTCGCTACAATTCTGAGAGCGGGCCTTCCCTTTCATCAGGGACTTTTAAATGTTTTTGATCACGCAGACAACACCTTCATTGCGGCTTATCGGCATACAAAAAAGAGCGGTGAGTTTGAAATTCATAAGGAATATGTCAATACACCAAACTTAGACAACCGTACAGTAATCATTGTAGACCCCATGCTGGCTACAGGAAAGAGCCTCGTTTTATGCTGTAAGGATCTCCTGGCCGAATATGACATCAAGGAATTACACATTGTTGCGGCCATTGCATCCGAAGAAGGACTAAACCACGTTCAGGCTTTTGTACCCACGGCGCATATATGGGTTGGTGACGTCGACCACGAACTGACCTCAAAAGCCTATATTGTACCTGGGCTCGGTGATGCCGGAGACCTGGCCTATGGTGTAAAACACCATTAATGTGGATAAATTATTTAAAACTAAATTAACACTTAGCTCATTGAAATTCAGTAAATTTATGTCAATGATGAAGTTTAATTTTTTTATATCTAATTTATATCGCTATGAGATGGCAAAAATACAATGGCGAATCCATTCGCTCCACGATTTTCGATGCTGTTGAAGAAGTCATTAAACGAGAAGATGCCCTAGGGAATAAGCTCAAGGTTTATATCGGCACCGATTCCCAAGTCAAGAGAGGCATCATCGACTTCGCAACAGTCATCGTCTTTCTCCGGGAACATAAAGGTGGATTTATGTTTATCCAACGGGACAAAAGGCACCACCGAATGAGCATTAAAGAAAGGATGCTACTCGAAGTCCAAAAATCCATCGATATAGCCTATCAACTCTGCCCCCTCCTCGAAAAACACAAAGTAGACCTCGAAGTCCACGCCGACATCAACACCAATCCAAATTTCCAGTCAAATGTTGCCCTGAAAGAAGCCATGGGCTATATTATGGGTATGGGATTTGTTTTTAAGGCCAAGCCCGAGTCTTTTGCCAGTACCAATTGTGCTAATAAACAGGTTCAATAATTGACTATAAGGCAGACTTTGTATATTTAGGGTGTAATTTTTAATACACCACATGCATGATCTTTTTCAGCAGATTGCACGTCAATTTGCCCAGACCTCTTGGCTCGAATGGTTAGGTACCCTGACAGGCTTTCTTTGTGTCTATTTGGCCGCTAAGCAAAATATATGGAACTGGCCGATTAGTATCATCAGTGTGGCGTCCTATGCTATTCTGTTTTATGATGCCAAACTATATGGAGATACTGTACTGCAATTCTACTTTCTGTCTACTGCTGTTTATGGCTGGTATTATTGGATAAAACGAAAAGAAGAAAAAAAGAAACCCATCGTCAAAGCCAGCAAGGGGCAGTTGCTCCTTTGCCTCCTGGCAATCCTCGTCCTGACACTGTCAATCGGTTATCTCCTCGATAGCAAGACAAATTCCGATGTTCCTTATATTGACGCTTTCTGCACGTCCGTAAGTTTTGTTGCTCAATTTCTGATGACACGCAAAGTACTTCAAAACTGGCTCTTATGGGTATTTGTGGATATTTGTTATATCCCGCTCTATATACACAAAGACCTTATGCTGACCGCAGTACTCTACCTTGTTTTCACACTCATCGCTTGGAATGGCTATCGCGATTGGCAGAAAACCTATAAAAATTTTGCGTAATATTGCCTATCAAAACGATCGATGTGGGAAAAGATTTCATAAAAATTGCCGTTGTTGGCCCCGAGTCCACCGGAAAATCAACGATGGCACAATTTCTTGCCAAGGAATTTCAGACAGTATGCGTGCCCGAATATTCACGTTATTATTGCCAAAGCCTCAACAATAAATATACCTTACAGGACGAAGTCAATATGTTTTATGGACAGGTCGCTTTGGAGGAAGCGCTGGTCAATTTAGCACAAGGACAGCTTCTCATCTGTGACACTACCTTCCTTACGGTCAAAATTTGGTCAGATCATCTTTTCGGTCATACACCACCGGAAGTCACCGATAAAATTCAACAACATGTTTATGACCTTTATCTGCTGATGGATATCGATCTACCCTGGCAGGACGATCCACTACGGGATTTCCCCGAACAGCGCGAACATTTCATGGAGATCTGGAAAAGCGAATTGAACGCCATTAATGCGAATTATCGTCTTGTTTCGGGTCTCGGCGACCAACGTCTTGAAAATGGACTTCATGCTGTAAAAGATTTTCTGACATTGATTTGAGACAAGTGTCTTGACGAAGCAGCCTTTTACAGCTATATTTGTAGGAATAAAGTATAGCATGTTGTTTATGCGGAGTAAGTATACTTGCCCGGCGACAGAAAGCTTTATAAACACAATTAAAATAGAATATTAACATTTTACTTAAGAAATAATGTATCCAGAATATTTAGTAACTCCAATGCGTCAAGAGTTAGTTGATGCGGGATTCGAAGAATTAAAAACACCTGAAGCAGTTGATCAGGCTATCGCATCAGAAGGAACTGTTTTTGTGGTTGTAAACTCTGTTTGTGGTTGCGCTGCTGCAAATGCACGTCCTGCTGCAAAAGCTGCTGTAAAAAACGAAAAACACCCAGCTAAATTGGTGACTGTTTTCGCAGGTATGGAAACTGATGCAGTAAACACTGCACGTAACTACATGTTGCCTTACCCTCCATCTTCACCAGCAATGGCTTTATTTAAAGACGGGAAATTGGTACACATGATTGAAAGACATATGATTGAAGGTCGCCCGGCACAAATGATTGCTGACAATTTAGTTGCAGCATTTGACGAGTACTGTTAATCACGTATTTTGATTTTTGAATTAAAAAGGCTGTCCAAGTTATTTGGATAGCCTTTTTTGTCTATTGGATAATTCGTATTTTCCTTACTTTTCCTGCACGTCCCCTTTCAAAACTTGACAGATGGTCTCCTGTCCGAACAATATGCGGCAACTCAGCATAGGCGCCTCACGTAAGCCAATTCGATCACCTAAAGCAATTCGATCAGCCAAAACCTCAAGTCCGCATATCCAGCAGACCTAGCCCCAAGTCTAGTTTCAGTTTATTAAAAGCTTTTTCCTATTTTTAGGTTATGAAAACCTTCCCAATAATCATTTTTTTGTTCTGCTTGACGATCATATCATGTTCACCGCAAACGAAAGTGGACCTTATTGTTTATCATGCGCAAGTATATACTGTAGATTCGGCTTTTAGTACAGCACATGCTTTTGCTGTCAAAGATGGTAAGTTTATGGCCATTGGTTCCGATGAAGAAATACAGCGAAAGTACAAAGCAATAGAAAAAATTGACGCACAGGGGAAGGCCATTTATCCGGGATTCTACGATGCCCATGCGCATTTATTTGACGAAGCCGAACTAATGGATCAAGTCGACCTAAACGGCGCCGATTCTTTCGAGGAGGTTATTCAACGTGTCAAAAACTACCAACAAAAAAACCCGGGCAAAACTTGGCTGATCGGTGGTGGCTGGGACCAAAATCGCTGGAAAGATAAAACTTTCCCAACCAAGGACCTACTCGATAAAGCTTTCCCGGATATCCCCGTCTACCTCATGCGTGTAGATTATCATGCGGCGGTTGCGAACTCCAAAGCACTCGAATGGGCAAAATTAACGAGTATCCCCATCATTCGCGGCGGTGTAGTCGGCGGGACTAATGATACTCCCAATGGTCTCTTGATCGACAATGCAATGGATCTTGTCAATAAGACCATTCCGGTTCCGAGTGAAAAAGAATATCTAAGAATGCTCAAGCGAACGCAAGACTCCCTCCTTTCCGTTGGTCTTACCTCCATTGTAGATGCAGGTTTATCAAAAGAAAGACTCGATCTGCTTAAGAAATACTATCGGGAAGGGCAGTTGAAAATTAGAGATTATGCCATGATCCTAGGCAATCCGCAAAATATAAAGTCATTTATCGATCAGGGTTTCTATGAAACAGACCGTTTCGAGATCAAAGGATTTAAACTGCTCGCCGATGGCGCATTGGGATCCCGTGGTGCATGCCTCCTCGCGCATTACCATGATGCCCCCACCCATGGCTTTCTCCTCCATAGCCCTCAAGAATACGAAGCAATGATCAAACAGATTGCCGAAAGTAAGTTTCAGGCAAATACCCATGCGATAGGCGATTCGGCCAATCGTATTATATTGGATATTTATGGCAAATACCTCCACAATAACGACGATCGTAGATGGCGAATCGAGCACGCCCAAATTATATCGCCTGCAGATTTTGATAAGTTTCGAAAGTATCAAATCATACCATCTGTACAACCCACACATGCAACCTCCGATATGTACTGGGCCAAAGATCGACTCGGTGAAGAACGCATGAAAGGCGCTTACGCATATAAGCATCTGTTGAAAGAATATGGAAAACTCGCATTGGGGAGTGATTTCCCGGTCGAACATTTCAATCCCTTATATGGTTTCCACGCGGCAGTAGCCCGCGTCGACAAAAAAGGATATCCTAGCCACGGATTTCAGATGCAAGATGCGATAAGCCGTGAAGACGCTTTGAAGGGAATGACAATCTGGGCGGCATACTCCTGTTTTCAGGAGAAAAAAAGAGGAAGTATCGAAGTGGGAAAAGATGCCGATTTTGTTATCCTCGAAAAGGATATCTTGAAAATTCCGAATGAGCAACTGCGAAATGTAAAAACAGAACGGACAGTAATTGCAGGTGAGACTGTGTTTAAAAGATAACAATAGCGCATATGCCTAAACATGCCCACTAAACTTATATCGCTGACAAAGCGAAATAGTTAACAAAAAAGATAGCTAACAAATCAAACATTTCTTCACCTGCAGTAACCTGCCCTAGAGAGGATTACAAGGAAAATTTAGAATAAATTTTCCTGATTACGAATATTTCGTATATTTACGATATAAACATACATTTATGAAATATTCATTACCATTCCTATTATCCTTAGCGACGCAGCTGTTATTTGCACAAGAGCGTACTCCAGCGATCGCAAAAGTACATTACGAATTCAAGCATGTAAATGATAGCACCCAACGGGATCAATTTATACGCGATGAAACAGTCGTTTACCTGAATCAACAGGCCAGCTACTACACATCATATTCATCCAAGCGCATGCAAGATGAGGTCAAAAAACAAATGGAGGGCCCCAGTTTCGACGGTACACTAAACATTACTACTCGCTCGACACCATCAAGCTCCTCCTATTTATTAGACGCCAATCAAAACAAAATGACCGAAGTGGTTAGCGTTGCCAGTGACAATTTTGCCATTCCACAGGCTTACCCTACTCAAGATTGGGAAATACTGGGTGACCGCAAAGAAATTGGTGGCTACAATTGCCAGAACGCAAAAACAACATTCAAAGGCCGAACCTATATCGCCTGGTTTACAACCGAGCTGCCGTTTTCCTATGGTCCGTGGAAACTTCATGGTCTTCCTGGCCTAATTCTGGATGTCCGTGACACAAAAAATGAGGTGATTTTTGCTTACGCCGGATTCGACAAAATTGAGGATGGCAAAACATCGGTGGCCCTGCCGCAAAACGCCATCGTAAGTACTGCAGAAGAGGTAAAAAAAGTTCAGGAAGCCTTTAAGGCCAATCCACAAGCTTATATGCAAGCCCAATCGGGAAAAAACAGAACCATCAGTGTAGGTTCATCGGGTAGTATGGTTGCAGTTAGATCCAGTTCCGGCTCCGGAGGAGGCTCCCCTGCTGGTGCTTTGGATCCGTCAAAAATAAAGAGTTTCAATATTTCAAGAGACGATAAATACAAACCTTCAAAAGTTACCAACAATCCGATAGAGCTGACGCCTTAATGAAAGTATTTTTATGTTTATTTATAGTCGTTTTGCTTGGGCAAATAACCTTTGCCCAGCAAACGATTAATGGAACGGTCCAAGTGGATAAGACGCAGCATCCCGTACCCTTTGCCAGTGTCAACATCCTTTCAGACAACAAAATTATCGCTTTCAAACCGACAGATAAAGAAGGGCGTTTTACAATTACCTTAACAAAGGACTATGCAAGCCTCTACCTGCAGATCAATCACCTTACTTACGAAAAATTTGAACTCAAACTTGGCACGCAGACATCCAATCTTCGGATCGCCCTCGTACCAAAAACCAATCTACTACAAGATGTCATTGTAAAGAGCAAACCTAAAGTAAGCCGTTCAAATGATACAATCTCCTACGACGTCGGATCTTTTGCCAAAGAAGAGGATCGAAATATAGGCGACGTAATCAAACGTCTTCCGGGTATGGAAGTTACCGAATCGGGTCTTATTAAATACCAGGACAAAACCGTTTCTAAACTTTACATTGACGGTGACGATCTATTGGAAAATCGCTATGGTGTAGGTACACGGACAATCCCGCATAAAATGGTAAAGGACATTCAGGTACTCGACAATCACGAACATTATAAAGTCCTTAAAAATAAAAGATTTACAGACGACGTCGCCATAAATCTCGTTATCAAAGAGGAAGCAAAGCTAAAACTCACTGGGCAGGCCAAAATTGGCGTCGGCACGCCCAATCTCTATGATCCTGAATTGAACTCAATCCTATTCAACAAAAAAGTTAAGATGTTGAATGTCCTCAGCGGTAATAATACTGGCAATGATCTTTCCGGAGATATCATCGGCGCCAATCAGTCCTCTTTACTGGCCAAGTTTGGCAGCTCGCCCATCAACAATCTCCTGGCGACGAGCACAACAGGCAGTCCAAATATTCCTAAAAACAACTATTATTTCAACAATACAGGTTCGCTAAACACCAATAACCTATACAACCTCAAGAATCACTGGCAGCTAAAATCAAATATTCAGGTTTTATACGACAACGATAGGCAAAATAATGCCGCAAGCACACAATACCTGCTCGATGATGGCGACGTCTATTTTAATGAGCAAAATCATCTGAAAACAGCGCGATGGCTTGGCGCAGCCAGACTTTCGGCATCCACCAATACGGAAAAGAAATATGCGAGTAATGCCTTGTCATTTGAGTATGAAAAAAAAGATATAACAGCATTGTTGGCAAACTCTTCAGGCCAGATCGAGCAGTTCCAAAAACACAACATCAAGGGATTCAGCAACTTGTTTAGCTATATACCCCAACTTAAAAACAATGACATTATTGCAATCAACTGGTCTTTAAATTATGGTAATAAACCACAGACTTTACAGATCTATCCCGGCGTTTTTCCAGAAATACTCAACGATAGCATTCCCTATAAAAGTAGCCGCCAGCAAATTGAAATTCCTTCCTTTTTTACGGAGATCAGTACAGGTTATCGCTTCAATAAAGGCCGAATCAAGCAATACTATCAAATTGGCTTCAATACAGATCGCCAACACTTCAACTCGCTCCTTACAATAGCGGATAATGATCAACATATTCGCGCATTGGGCGATAATACCCGTAATGATCTGTATTGGAGCAGGTCCCAAGCATTTATTACTCCTCAATATTCCTGGAAAACAAATCGGTTTGAAACCCAGCTCGACATCCCGGTAACCTATTTATTTACCCATTATGAAGACGTCAGTCATCAGCTGTCCACGTCCAAAAATTCCATGCTGATCAATCCTAATTTAAAAGCGAGATGGCAGGTTTCTCAAGAAGACTATCTTCAATTTAACTATCAATTTGCGCAGGACATTGGTAACATAGAAGATATATACCGTGGTGCGGTATTACGGAACTATAGAATGCTCAGCCAAAATAATGCAGCGCTAAATGAATCCAAAAAACATACATTTAATCTCAATTATAATTTAGCCCGCACCCTAAAAGTATTATTTGCAAATGCTGGTATTAGCTATTCAAGATCGCTTTCCAACACGATATTATCTTCCGTTATAAAAAATAACATCACCGAAAATATCTTGGTCAATATGGATAACCTGCAGGAGCGCTGGTCTTCTCAGATCGGGTTTGATAAATACATTTTCCCCCTGGCAAGTACCCTCAAACTAAAAGGAAGCATTTCTCACTTCAAATACAATCAATTGTTAAACAATGCCCTAGTCCCTATTCGAAGTATGAGCTATCTATTTCAACCCAGTATAGAAGCTAAAGTCTTTAAATCTTATAACATTTCCTATTCTGGACTATTCAATTGGAGCAGGAGTAAACAACAGGGCCTGGACAATACGATCCAAAATAAAACCACCACAATGATGCATAATATAGGTTTTCCGACCAGCCCATTCAAAAATGGCTTTATGCGGCTAAACCTGCGCAATCTTGCCACCTTTCAAACAAACATGAAGAATGCAAGTTATACCTTCATAGACTTTTTTACGCGCTACAAGGTCAACAAGTGGAAAATGGACTTCGAATTGGAAATGAATAATTTGGCCAATATCAAAAACTATCGTACTTATCTGATGACGGCCAATATGATTTCCCAGAATGAATTTGAACTTCGCGGGAGAACAATTTTACTCCGCACAGTTTTTAACCTTTAAAGCATCAGACTCCATCGAAAAGAAACAATTGCCTTGAGCTATTAAAAAAAGAAGCCTGAGCAAAAAATCACTCAGGCTTCTTTTTATATCTTGCGAAAAAAGTATTCTTCGTTAAAAAACTTTAGAACTATTTTCTATTGCATATCGAATAGATGTTTCTCAGCATGATAAGAAGAACGAACCAACGGTCCAGACTCCACATACTTGAATCCCATTTCTAAACCAATTTTCTGATATTTCTCAAACTGTGCAGGTGTAATCCATTCGATTACAGGATGGTGAGCTTTCGTAGGCTGTAAATACTGACCCAATGTCAAAATATGTACCCCGACGTTATATAAATCTTGCATTGCCTCGATAACATCTTCCTCAGTTTCACCTAAGCCAAGCATAATACCTGATTTTGTACGGAGTCCAGCTTCAGAAATGCGACGTAGGCACTCGAGTGAACGATCGTATTTAGCCTGAACACGAACTTCTCTTGTCAAACGACGGACAGTTTCGAGGTTGTGCGAAACAACTTCGGGACGTACTGCGATCACGCGATCCAAATTATCCCATTGTCCTTTAAAATCTGGCAAAAGTGTTTCTAAGGTTGTTTCTGGGCTTTCTCTACGGATTGCGTTGATTGTCTCCGCCCATATTACCGAACCACCATCTTTTAGGTCATCACGATCCACCGAAGTGATCACACAGTGTTTTACCTGCATTAACTTGACAGAATTGGCGACACGATTGGGTTCATCCAAATCAACCGCCAGAGGACGACCGGTTGCTACCGCACAAAATGAACAAGAACGTGTACAGATATTTCCCAAAATCATGAAGGTTGCCGTTCCAGCTCCCCAACATTCGCCCATATTCGGGCAATTTCCACTCTCACAAATTGTATGTAATTTATGCTCGTCTACAAGACTTCTGACATGTCTATACTCTTTACCAACAGGCAATTTGACACGCAACCAATCAGGCTTGCGTTGTGCAGGAGTTGCCGGAATAACTGGAAGTTCAATCATACAACAAAGTTAAGGATTAAAAATGTAATTTCTAACCGTCAATTTGTTGGTTTTATATCATAAAAAATGACCGATTGCCACCAATAGTAGAATTATGAAACAAAAATTAGGATATTTGTGTTGATTATCATTAATCTAATAACAAAACTATGCGACTGAGCCGATCTTTATCCATGTTGTTACTTGGGGCTGCAACCATCTTTACTGCACATGCCCAAACCAACTTTGACATTATACCCAAACCTTCGAAAATCACATTGGCTACGGGAACATACGCTATCCCTACACATCTTCAGGTTGTTGTTTCAGATGAATTTCAGGAGGCGACACAACTGCTTACTGAACACCCAGCTATCAAAAGCCTAGCTGTCGAAGTACTCAAGAAAAATAAAAAAGGCCCAAAAGAAGGCTTTCGCATTATTAAAGCAGTCGATGCAGATAACCTTAGCAAGAACGCCTATTCCATCCAAATCGATGAAAAAGGCCTGCTACTCAGAGCCTGGAATGTACCCCAGGTTATCAATGGGATTTACACACTGGTTCAATTGGGCTATCTACAAGCTGATCCAAGTAAAATAGCCTATGCGACTATAGTCGATGAGCCACGATTTGCCTACCGTGGCTTACACCTGGATGTATCGCGCCATTTTATGCCACTATCTTTTGTCAAAAAGTATATCGACATCATGGCCATCTACAAATTCAACAATTTTCATTGGCATTTAACCGACGGAGCGGGATGGCGATTGGAGATTAAGAAATATCCGGAGTTAACACAAAAGGCGGCCTGGCGTACACATACGGGCTGGAAAGATTGGTGGAACAATGGTCGTCAGTATGTAGAAAAAGGTAAGCCAAATGCCAGCGGTGGATTCTATACCCAGGAAGAAGCACGCGAATTGGTCGACTATGCAGCCCGTAAAGGAATCAATGTAATTCCTGAGATAGAAATGCCCGGACATTCGGAAGAAGTATTGGCCGTATATCCCGAACTCTCTTGCTCCGGAAAGCCCTATAGTCAGGGAGAATTCTGTATCGGCAATGAAAAAACCTTTGAATTTCTAAAAAATGTTTTGGATGAAGTCCTCACGATATTCCCTTCCCAGTACATTCATATCGGCGGTGATGAAGCTGAGAAGAAGCATTGGGAAACCTGCCCAAAAGATCAGGCGCTCATGCAAAAAGAAGGATTAAAATCTGTTGACGAACTGCAGAGTTATGCTATCAAACAAATGGATCTATACCTGCAATCCAAGGGTAGAAAGCTGATCGGTTGGGACGAAATCCTTCAAGGGGGGCTCACAGAAGGAGCTACCGTCATGAGCTGGCGCGGTGAAGACGGCGGCATAAAGGCCGCAAATGCAGGCCATGATGTCATCATGACTCCAGGTTCACACCTCTATTTTGATTCTTATCAGACAGACCCACGGACACAGCCTGAGGCCATCGGGGGTTACCTGACATTAGATAAAGTTTATTCGTATGATCCTATTCCAGCTGCGATACAAGGGGACAAAGCCAAGCATATCCTCGGAGCACAAGCGAATATATGGACAGAATATGTACCTACCACCGAACACCTCGAATATATGGTGTTCCCACGTGCACTGGCATTGGCGGAAGTCAATTGGACAAATAAAGATGGGAAAAGCTGGACAGACTTTCAGCGAAGACTACAATCACATTATAAGCTACTACAAGATCTAAACGTCAATTATTATCGTCCTTCCTTTAATGTCGCTTATACAGCAACATACAATGCTGCTAAAAACAACAATAAAATTACGCTGACAACGGAGCAACTAAAAACAGATCAGATCCGATATACCATTGATAGCAGTGAGCCTACAATCTTGTCTACACCATATACTGGACCATTTGAACTCAGCTCAACAGGTCATATCAATGCCGCTTATTTTCTAGATTCTATCAAAATCGGTCCAACCCTATCCTTTGATATTGACATTCATCGTGCTATTGGAAAAAAAGTAACGTACAACACAGCATGGTCGGGATATCCAGCACAAAAAGATTCTACCTTAACAAACGGAATCATGGGCGGTCTTTCCTATCACGATGGTCAATGGCAAGGATTCACCAGTCCGATTGATGTTGTCGTGGATATGGAACGCAGGGAGGAAATACACCAAGTAGCCATGAATTTTATGCAGATGATCGGCCCCGGCGTTTATATGCCAGGAGAAATGGAAGTCCTGCTTTCGGATAATGGCCGTACCTTCAGATCTGTAGGAACAATCAAAAATGACATATCCGATAAAGAATCCAAGTTGACTTTCAAAAGGTTTGAACTCAAACTTGACAAAGCCCAACAGGCCCGTTATATAAAAATCAAAGCCAGCAATCCAAAAAAAGGCTACTTGTTTACGGACGAAATCATCGTTTATTAAACAAATCAGCCCCATTATTGCCTACGAGTTGGAAAACATACTGCTTATGTTTTCCAACTCGTTTTTGTTTTTTCAGGACCACTTTTCTAAAAAACTACATTTTTTTTTGAAATATTCTTAAAATAAATAGTTAATTTTCAAAATTTAAAATGTAACTTTGCACTCCGACAAAGCAGTCGGAATGACCCTTCCCCATGAGCTACTTTTGATTGTCTTTGCTCAGATTTACAATAGGAAATTTAATTTTTTGAACTAGATATAATGCCAAGAAACACTTCCATTAAGTCGGTTTTAATCATCGGATCAGGTCCCATCGTTATCGGTCAAGCTTGTGAATTTGATTATTCTGGATCTCAAGCATCTCTTTCATTGAAAGAAGAAGGTATTGAAGTATCCATCATCAACTCAAACCCTGCAACAATCATGACGGACAAAGTTGTTGCAGACAATGTCTACTTACTTCCATTAACATGCGAAAGTATTGAAGAAATTTTGCAAAAACACAACATTGACGCTGTACTTCCTACCATGGGTGGCCAGACTGCTTTGAACTTATGTATCGAAGCTTCTAACCTAGGTCTTTGGGAAAAATACAACGTAAAAGTTATCGGTGTTGATGTTGCTGCCATTGAAAAAACTGAAAACCGTGAAGAATTCCGTCAATTAATGGTTGATATCGGTGTGGGCGTTGCAACATCCAAAATTGCAAACTCATTCCTTGAAGGTAAAGAAGCGGCACAAGAAATTGGCTATCCGCTTGTTATACGTCCATCTTATACTCTTGCAGGTACAGGAGGTGGATTTGTTCACAGAAAAGAAGATTTTGACGCAGCCTTAAATAGAGGTTTACATGCTTCACCAACACACGAAGTTTTGGTAGAGCAAGCGGTATTGGGCTGGAAAGAATTTGAGTTGGAATTACTTCGTGATACCAACGACAATGTTATCATCATCTGTACCATTGAAAACTTCGATCCAATGGGTATCCACACTGGAGACTCAATCACTGTTGCACCGGGCATGACATTGTCAGACAAATGTTATCAAGACATGCGTAATCAGGCTATTCTGATGATGCGTTCAATTGGTACATTTGCAGGTGGTTGTAACGTTCAGTTCTCTGTAAACCCAGAAAACGAAGAAATTATTGCCATCGAAATCAATCCACGTGTATCACGCTCTTCGGCTTTAGCATCGAAAGCAACGGGTTATCCAATTGCGAAGATTGCTGCTAAATTGGCGATTGGTTACAACTTGGATGAATTGCAAAATCAGATCACAAAGACAACATCCGCATATTTTGAACCAACATTAGACTATGTGATCGTTAAGATCCCTCGTTTCAACTTCGATAAATTCAAAGGAGCAAACAAGGAATTAGGTCTACAGATGAAAGCAGTAGGTGAAGTAATGGCAATCGGCCGTACATTTATCGAAGCTTTACAGAAAGCTTGTCAATCATTGGAGACTGGCCGCGCTGGTTTAGGTGCTGACGGTCGTCAATGGAGAAACCTTGACGAGATCATGGACAGTTTGGAACATCCAAGTGGTGACCGTTTATTCCATATCAAAGATGCTTTCGAATTAGGTGTTCCTTTGGAATCTATCCGTAAGGCAACACGTATCGACAAATGGTTCTTAGTACAGATCCAAGAGTTGGTACACCTTGAGCAAGAATTACGTCGTTATCAATTGAATAATATTCCACGCGATTTCTTCATGACCTTAAAGCAAAAAGGTTATTCAGATGTACAAATCGCATGGTTACTAGGAAATGTAACAGAGGATCAAGTTTACGATCGTCGTAAGGAGCTAGGTATCAACCGTGTTTACAAAATGGTAGATACTTGTGCTGCAGAATTCCCTGCACAAACACCATACTACTATTCAACTTTCGAAGAAGAAAACGAATCAATCTCTTCAGATAGAAAGAAAATCATCGTTTTAGGCTCAGGTCCTAACCGTATCGGTCAGGGTATCGAGTTCGATTACTCCTGTGTACACGGTTTATTGGCGGCTAAAGAATGTGGTTACGAAGCGATTATGGTTAACTGTAACCCGGAGACTGTATCGACAGACTTCAATATGGCTGACAAATTATACTTCGAGCCCGTATTCTGGGAGCATGTACGTGAGATCATCGAATTAGAAAAACCAGAAGGTGTTATCGTTCAGTTGGGTGGACAAACAGCCCTTAAAATGGCTGAGCGTCTAGAGCAACTTGGCGTAAAAATCATCGGTACTTCATTTGAGAATATGGACTTGGCAGAAGACCGTGGCCGTTTCTCCGATCTACTGAAAGAATTGGAAATTCCATATCCAAGATACGGTGTGGCAACTTCAGCAGAAGAAGCATTACAAGTTGCAAACGAAGTTGGATATCCAGTATTGGTTCGTCCTTCTTACGTATTGGGTGGACAAGGCATGAGCATTGTTATCAACGATGAAGATCTAGAAAAAGCTGTTGTCAACTTGTTGAAAAACCTTCCTGGAAACCATATCCTGATCGACCACTTCCTGGATCGTGCAGAAGAAGCTGAATCAGATTCAATCTGTGATGGTGAAGATGTACACATCATTGGTATGATGGAACATATTGAACCTGCCGGTATCCACTCAGGAGACTCTTCAGCTGTATTGCCTCCATTTGGCCTATCACAAGCTGTTCAGGATAAAATGGAAGAATATTCCGTTAAACTAGCAAAAGCATTGAACGTAAGAGGTCTATTAAACATTCAGTTTGCTGTAAAAGGTGAAAATGTATATGTTATCGAGGCTAATCCACGCGCATCACGTACGGTTCCTTTCATCGCTAAAGCTTATGATGTTCCTTACATCAATATTGCAACTAAGGTTATGTTGGGTGTTAATAAATTGAAAGACTTTACAATAGAACGTAAACTGAAAGGATACGCGATTAAAGAACCTGTATTCTCTTTCAATAAATTCCCTGAAGTAGACAAGCAATTAGGCCCTGAGATGAAATCAACTGGTGAAGCAATTCGCTTTATCAAAGATCTTCAGGATCCTTATTTCAGAGAATTGTACAATCAAAAATCAATGTTTTTGAATGCACAATAAGACATATCAATAAAATAGAAAAGGCTTGCAAATGCAAGCCTTTTCTATTTTATATCTTTTACACAGCGGAAGCCAACATTATTTGTCGGACTGTTAACCTCCCCTTTTCCTCTGCTTCCGGCTTTATACCTTTCGCAATATTGATCATTGCAAAGAAATGACCCTCCCCGCTGAACGCGTTTTTCAAGATTTGGTTCCTGCGGATCATAAGAATCTTGTGGTCCTTTGGGGTTAGCAGTTGTACTATGCTGATAATAATCGGGTCTATAAAAATCAGCACACCATTCCCACACATTCCCTTCCATATCGTACAGTCCCAACGCATTTGCCTGAAATGATTTTACAGGCGCAGTCCCCTCAAAGCCATCCTCCTTTGAATCTTGTACAGGAAATTTTCCCTGGTAAATATTGGCGGTCCATTTACCATTAGGCTTCAAGTCCTTGCCCCAATAATACAAGTCATCGTTTGCATCTTTACGTCCTCTAGCCGCATATTCCCACTCCGCTTCTGTAGGTAATCGTTTACCTGCCCATTTCGCGTAAGCTGCAGCATCTTCATAGGCAACCTGAACAACCGGATGATTCATTTTATCCTTTATCGAGCTATTCGGTCCCTCGGGATGTTGCCAGTTTGCACCAGGGACATACTCCCACCACATCAGATAATTGTTTAATGAATTGAGTTCTTTAGGTTTGGAAAATACAGCCGATCCCGGAACTAACATTTTGGGGTCCACCCCTGGAAAATCTTTCGGATCCAGTTCCCGCTCAGCAACAGTTACATAACCTGTCTCCTTTACAAACTGCGCAAACTGTGCATTTGTGACCTCATGTTCGTCCATATAAAATGAGTTCAGTTGCACCTGATGTAAAGGCTTACTATCTTCAAAATTCGAACTTCCCATCAAAAATTTGCCCCCTTCGACTAATATCATCTTGTCCGTAGTCTTACTTTTTAACTGCGCAATTTGGGATTTTATCAGACCTGCGCGCGTAGGTATATTTTCCCCAACACAACAGGAAAGTGTATCCTTGGTGGAAAATAACGATAAACAGGTAATTAGAGTCAGATTGAATAACATAATTAAAGATAAACATAAAAGGGGAACAATAAAAAGTTCCCCTTCAATAAGTCATTTTATATAAGAGGGCTATACGCCCAGTTGTATATTTTCTTTTTTCGCTGATCTAGCACGAATAGGCGTATTTCCACCGCCTTTTAACGTGATTTCTACCGGCGTATTATTTTTCCATGCACCCTTTGTGAAATCCGGTACATCAACTGTTTTACAGTTCTTTTCTACAGATTCAAAACTCAATGGCACGATACAGCTCCATGAAGCAGCATCATAGACATCCTGGTCCAAAGGTAATCCGTTGCGCAAACAGTCTATCAGACGCCAGTCCATCATAAAATCCATCCCACCGTGTCCACCAACCTGTTTTGCCTGCTCACCAATATATTTTACCAATTCTGGTGTGTATTTATCGTACAGTTCTTTTAATTTCTGTTCTGTAATGAATTCATGGCCAAAAGCAATATTCTCCGTAGGGTACTTTTGCGCAAATCCTTTCGTACCGCTCAGTGTATGCAGCCTAGAGTAAGGTCTAGGAGAAGTAACATCATGCTGCAGCATAATCGTTTTTCCTTTTGCGGTGCGGATAAGCGTTGTATTCATATTACCACGGTATTTCTTTCCGACAAATTCCTGAAAAAAAGAATCCTTGGCCGCTAGCTCTTTTGCTTTTTCTCCCATCATAAAATCATTGGAAGACATTGCCACAAGATGATCCATCTTATCCCCTCTATTGATATTTAAGCATTGTGCCACAGGCCCAAGACCATGAGTAGGATATAGATTTCCATTTAATTTTATATTTTCTCTCAGGCGCCACATGTTATCATAGCCATTCTTTGCAAAATTAAGATCCAGCAAATCGTGAATATAAGCACCCTCGGCATGAACGAGTTCGCCAAACAAGCCTTGGCGCACCATATTCAATGTCAGCATTTCGAAGAAATCATAACAGCAATTTTCCAGCATCATACAATGCTTTTTAGTCGCTTCAGATGTCTTCACGACCTCCCAACAATCTTTGATCGTCAAAGCGATCGGCACTTCACAAGCCACATGATTACCCGCTTTCATCGCGGCAATACTCATCGGAGTATGATAATCCCAAGGCGTACAAATATAGACCAGATCGAGTTTCTCTTCTTTCAACAGGGATTTCCAACCATCTTCACCTGAATACGCTTTCGGAGCTGTTAGACCTTTCGATGTAACGATTTTTGTTGCGCGCTCAACCCGATCCGGATGTTTGTCGCAAAGTGCGACAATTTCGCATCCCTCAATAAAGGACAACCGTTCAACAGCACCAGGACCGCGCATGCCCAGTCCAATCACTGCTACTCTGACTTTATCAATTTTTGGAGCTGCATAGCCACACATATTAAACGACCCTGCTGCCGTATTGGCATTGACCAAAGTAGGAAGTGAAACAGCCAGTGATGACAATATTCCGGCCTTTTTTAGAAAATCTCTTCTAGAATCCATAATTTAAAGTTCATATAAATTTAAAGGGACCAATTGGTCCCTCTAAAAAATCACCTATTTTAAAACAAACTAAACAGTCAATAGAAAAATCCTTTTGGATTGGATTTATATTTGGTTCTCATGTAAGAACTTAATCTCTATAACAATAATATAACACTTTTTTCTAAATAAAAAATGAAACTTGAAAGCAATCGTTTGCTTAATCTACACAAACGATTGCCTAATTTTTTATCTTCGTTGTTTTTCAATCGATATTCACTAGCCACAAAGTTTTCAATAATGAAATCCTTGATGGGGATAACAGTCATCACAGCCGTTTACTCTAGCAGGGAATATCGAGCTGCATTTGCTATCGTTATACAATTGTAAATACACAAAGGTATAGCTGCAGGTATAATGTTATATTACGTTCCTGATCGGGATGTGTAAATAAGAAGATCAAGTTATGTGGTTAATGACATTTGCCAATAAAGCTTAATAATAGAGTAGAATAGCTGTATAGCATGTAATACTGAGAGCTATATCTGTAACCATTACCTGAATACTTCCCAACAGTCGGACAGCATATACAACTGCTTATTAAAAGTAGCTACTGCAAGGCCAATTGATATACAGCAATACGATACAGATGAAAAACAATATAGCTTGACAAGGATAGTAGCAGGACAGGATATCCCCCAATAATTACGAGTAGCCCTTGCAGTACTTACCGATATGTGGTTATAGGACACTGGTGAAAAGCAATAAGGTTTGACACGGTCAGTGAAGGCTGTATGAGTGCTGTCCACTGGATTACAATTCCCCTCGGCTACAAGGATGCTCCATACCACTGAGAACAGTGACAGTTGTGGTTGCAGGACTGCTACCGTTTGCGGAACAGCTACCGATGGGCCGGGCTCACCGATGGTCCTGTGCTGCGATAACCGATAGGCGGAGGATATGCCATAGCCTGTACATGGAAATACGGAAGTACTTAAACGAAAGAAGCCCTTGACTGTTTCCAGCAAGGGCTTCCGTGTAAAAAAAGGCACCGACCTACTCTCCCACCTGTTACGGCAATACCATCGGCTCTGGCGGGCTTGACTGCTCTGTTCGGAATGGGAAGAGGTAGACACCGCCGATATAGGCACCTAAAAATCTTTATTGGATGATCTATGATATTCTTCATGCCAAATGACATATGTATTGAAAGAGGTTCGTTTCCTGTTTGTTTCTTAAAAATTAAAGAGGAAGACAACAGTGTCTGTCTGCTTGAGAAAGCTTCGGGCTATTAGTACCACTTGGCTTTGGTCTCTCAACCTTTACACCTATGGCCTATCAACGTAGTCATCTTCTACGACCCTATAAGGAAGTCTCATCTCGTGGCTAGTTTCGCACTTAGATGCTTTCAGCGCTTATCTATTCCAGACGTAGCTACCCTGCCGTACACCTGGCGGCATAACAGGTTCACCAGAGGTCTGTCCAACCCGGTCCTCTCGTACTAAGGTCAGATCCACTCAAACTTCCAACGCCCACAACAGATAGGGACCGAACTGTCTCGCGACGTTCTGAACCCAGCTCGCGTGCCACTTTAATGGGCGAACAGCCCAACCCTTGGGACCTTCTCCAGCCCCAGGATGTGACGAGCCGACATCGAGGTGCCAAACCTCCCCGTCGATATGAGCTCTTGGGGGAGATCAGCCTGTTATCCCCAGCGTACCTTTTATCCTTTGAGCGATGGCCCTTCCATACAGAACCACCGGATCACTATGTCCGTCTTTCGACCCTGTTCGACTTGTCGGTCTCACAGTCAAGCAAGCTTATGCCATTGCACTCCACGTACGGTTACCAAGCGTACTGAGCTTACCTTTGAAAGCCTCCGTTACCTTTTTGGAGGCGACCACCCCAGTCAAACTACCCACCAAACAATGTCCTCGGCATTGCCGAGTTAGAAACCGAATACAGAAAGGGCGGTATTTCAAGGTTGATTCCATGACTCCTGGCGAAGCCACTTCAACATCTCCCGCCTATCCTACACATCCTGTACCCAATCTCAATGTTAAGCTATAGTGAAGGTGCATGGGGTCTTTCCGTCCCGTTGCGGGTAATCGGCGTCTTCACCGATACCACAATTTCACCGAGCTCATGGCTGAGACAGCGCCCAGATCGTTACACCATTCGTGCAGGTCGGAACTTACCCGACAAGGAATTTCGCTACCTTAGGACCGTTATAGTTACGGCCGCCGTTTACTGGGGCTTCGATTCAATGCTTCTCTTGCGATGACATCCCCTCTTAACCTTCCAGCACCGGGCAGGTGTCAGGCCTTATACTTCATCTTGCGATTTTGCAAAGCCATATGTTTTTGTTAAACAGTCGCCTGGGCCTTTTCACTGCGGCTGCTCTTACGAGACAGCGCCCCTTCTCCCGAAGTTACAGGGCCATTTTGCCGAGTTCCTTAGCCATGACTCACTCGAGCACCTTAGGATTCTCTCCTCGACCACCTGTGTCGGTTTGCGGTACGGGTCTTCATAACCTGAAGCTTAGCGGGTTTTCTTGGAAGTCTGTTTACCTGCTCTATCAGCGCCACCGGAGCTTTGCTGTACTATTGGGTTTCAGCAGGGTCGGCGGATTTGCCTACCGTCCCTATACCTACGCCTTTCAACGAACTATTCCGTCAGTTCGCGGCAGTGTCACTACTCCGTCACCACATCGCAGTTATGAAGAGTACTGGAATATTAACCAGTTGTCCATCGGCTTGCCCCCTTCGGGTGCGCCTTAGGTCCCGACTGACCCTGATCCGATTAACGTTGATCAGGAAACCTTGGTCTTTCGGTGGGCGGGTTTCTCACCCGCCTTATCGTTACTTATGCCTACATTTGCTTTTCCATAACCTCCACAGTTCATTGCCAAACTGCTTCCCCGGCGATGGAATGCTCCCCTACCAGATGCATATCTTTCAATGCAAATCCATAGCTTCGGTACCGTTCTTGATGCCCGTTTATTATCCACGCCCGGCCGCTCGACTAGTGAGCTGTTACGCACTCTTTAAATGAATGGCTGCTTCCAAGCCAACATCCTAGCTGTCTGGGCAACCGGACCTCGTTAGTTCAACTTAGAACGAATTTGGGGACCTTAGCTGATGGTCTGGGTTCTTTCCCTCTCGGCCTTGGACCTTAGCACCCAAAGCCTCACTGCCGGCTATATTTGATAGCATTCGGAGTTCGTCTGGATTTGGTAGGATTTGACTCCCCCGCACCCAATCGGTAGCTCTACCTCTATCAAACTCTACGCCGACGCTGTTCCTAAAAACATTTCGGGGAGTACGAGCTATTTCCCAGTTTGATTGGCCTTTCACCCCTACCCTCAGGTCATCCGGAAACTTTTCAACGTTTATCGGTTCGGTCCTCCATTACATGTTACTGCAACTTCAACCTGCCCAAGGGTAGATCACAAGGTTTCGCGTCTACCTCATCTGACTATGCGCCCTATTAAGACTCGCTTTCGCTTCGGCTGCGTCCCTGAAGGACTTAACCTTGCCAGACAAGAGTAACTCGTAGGCTCATTATGCAAAAGGCACGCTGTCACAGGACCTGCCTGCTCCAACCGCTTGTAAGCACACGGTTTCAGGTTCTTTTCACTCCCCTGTTCGGGGTTCTTTTCACCTTTCCCTCACGGTACTGGTTCACTATCGGTCTCTCAGGAGTATTTAGCCTTACCAGATGGTGCTGGTGGATTCCCACAGGATTTCTCCGGTCCCGCGGTACTCAGGATACCACTATGTCAACATTCTTTACCTGTACGGGGCTCTCACCCTTATTGCGCAGTTTCCCACCTGCTTCCAGTTCATAGCGCTGTACAATGTCGTGGTCCTACAACCCCGACCATGCCGTAACATGATCGGTTTGGGCTCTTTCCCGTTCGCTCGCCACTACTTGGGAAATCATTGTTATTTTCTTCTCCTACGCCTACTTAGATGTTTCAGTTCAGCGCGTTCGCGTTTTATACGACTATTCTTCAAATAGTCAGGTTGCCCCATTCGGAAATCTCTGGATCAAGTCGCATTTGCCAATCCCCAAAGCTTATCGCAGCTTATCACGTCCTTCTTCGCCTCTGAGAGCCTAGGCATCCCCCGTGTGCCCTTATTTACTTTCTTCACCGGCATAGCCTTTTGCTACTATGCGGCTGCTTTTGATATATATACACATATGCTAGGTTCGGGATCGTCCGGCATTCACCGAGGGTCTCTCCCTTACTTCAGACACATACACGTATTGTCTCTATACTGTTGTCTTCTCTTGTAATTTTTTTTCTCTTTCAATATGTCAAAGAACTCTTTTTCCGGTATCCTGAAGTATATCTTTATATACTTCACCGGAGATGTGGAGAATAACGGATTCGAACCGTTGACCCCCTGCGTGCAAGGCAGGTGCTCTAGCCAGCTGAGCTAATTCCCCATTCGTTTTCGTAGTCCCGAGCAGATTTGAACTGCTGACCCCTACATTATCAGTGTAGTGCTCTAACCAACTGAGCTACGGGACTAGCTTATCTTGTTCATCTCTTTCTCTCGGTCCTGCTCCCTTAGGGGCGGGCACTTTCTTCTGATGTTTTTTCTTCCTGCAATCATATGTAACGTGACGAGCACCGATCTTCGATACTCTAGAAAGGAGGTATTCCAGCCGCACCTTCCGGTACGGCTACCTTGTTACGACTTAGCCCCAATTATCGGTTTTACCCTAACACGCTCCTTTCGGTAACATGCTTTAGGTACCCCCAACTTTCATGGCTTGACGGGCGGTGTGTACAAGGCCCGGGAACGTATTCACCGCGTCATTGCTGATACGCGATTACTAGCGAATCCAACTTCATGGGGTCGAGTTGCAGACCCCAATCCGAACTGTGAATGGCTTTTAGAGATTAGCATCATATTGCTATGTAGCTGCCCGCTGTACCATCCATTGTAGCACGTGTGTAGCCCCGGACGTAAGGGCCATGATGACTTGACGTCGTCCCCACCTTCCTCTCTGTTTGCACAGGCAGTCTGTTTAGAGTCCCCACCATTACATGCTGGCAACTAAACATAGGGGTTGCGCTCGTTGCGGGACTTAACCCAACACCTCACGGCACGAGCTGACGACAGCCATGCAGCACCTAGTTTCGTGTCCCGAAGGACGAGTGCGTCTCTGCACTCTTCACTAACTTTCAAGCCCGGGTAAGGTTCCTCGCGTATCATCGAATTAAACCACATGCTCCTCCGCTTGTGCGGGCCCCCGTCAATTCCTTTGAGTTTCACCCTTGCGGGCGTACTCCCCAGGTGGATAACTTAACGCTTTCGCTGGGACGCTGGCTGTCTATCGCCAACATCGAGTTATCATCGTTTAGGGCGTGGACTACCAGGGTATCTAATCCTGTTCGATCCCCACGCTTTCGTGCATCAGCGTCAATACCAGCTTAGTGAGCTGCCTTCGCAATCGGAGTTCTAAGACATATCTATGCATTTCACCGCTACTTGTCTTATTCCGCCCACTTCAAATGGATTCAAGCCCATCAGTATCAAAGGCACTGCGATGGTTGAGCCACCGTATTTCACCCCTGACTTAATAGGCCGCCTACGCACCCTTTAAACCCAATAAATCCGGATAACGCTCGGATCCTCCGTATTACCGCGGCTGCTGGCACGGAGTTAGCCGATCCTTATTCTTCCAGTACATTCAGCTAGATACACGTATCTAGGTTTATTCCTGGACAAAAGCAGTTTACAACCCATAGGGCAGTCATCCTGCACGCGGCATGGCTGGTTCAGGCTTCCGCCCATTGACCAATATTCCTTACTGCTGCCTCCCGTAGGAGTCTGGTCCGTGTCTCAGTACCAGTGTGGGGGATTCTCCTCTCAGAGCCCCTAGACATCGTCGCCTTGGTAAGCCGTTACCCTACCAACTAGCTAATGTCACGCGAGCCCATCTCTATCCTATAAATATTTAATAGCTAACCGATGCCGGTCAGAGATGTTATGCGGTGTTAATCTCTCTTTCGAGAGGCTATCCCCCTGATAGAGGTAGGTTGCTCACGCGTTACGCACCCGTGCGCCACTCTCACCATCCTCGAGCAAGCTCTCCGATGGATCCCGTCCGACTTGCATGTATTAGGCCTGCCGCTAGCGTTCATCCTGAGCCAGGATCAAACTCTCCATTGTAAAATGAAGTTTTTGATTCCAACTATTTATAATAATCAGAATTCTTTTTTTATATCTCTGATCTTGGATCGAATTGAACGAATTACTTGAATTTGTTCATGACTTTCGTTTGTCTACTCGTCACGCTTACATGATTGTGTTTTCTTAAAGAACTTTGTCGCTTCAACTTCCGTATCCGCTATATTCCGATGGGCATTGCGCCCCTCTTTATCTTTTTTGTTTTTCCCTTCGTTTCCGTTGGGACTGCAAAGGTAGAAATCTTTTCTGAACTTCCAAAAACTTTTTCAAGTTTTTTTTCTTTTCCCTTTTTTCGATTTCCGCGTTTAAAATTAAACCGGGCGGGATTTTTGATCCTGCCAGGCTTCTCTTAAACCCTTCTTTTTTCAGGGTTCCTTCTTTCAAAGCAACCGTCCCTCCCTTGCGGAGTGGTGCAAAGATAGGGAGTTTACCAACAAACTTCCAAGCCTTTTGTTCTTATTTATTTCATTTTGCCCCTAACTACCTGTAACGGTGCGAGATTCTTTTTCATTTTAGCGGCGGAAGCTGCAGAGGGAGGCGAAAAACAGCTGATCCTGCACCCGAAATGGGGACAGGGAAGCACGCGGCTCCGTGAAATGGGCTCCCCCGAGGTTTAACGGAGGGATTTCAGCACCGGCGGCAGGGGCAAACATAAGCAGCCGGGACCGGGGTACAAGGCCAAGCAGATGGACGAGCAGATATTGGTAAGGCAGGAATACCTCCTTTTATAGCTATACTTTCTTACCTGTTTACTTAGGGTTAGTTTAGGGTTTAGTTAGGGTTAGTTTAGGTATAGTATAGGTATAAGCTAATCAAAACCTAACTTAATGCTAAGCTAAGTATAAACAAAAGCTAAACTAAAGAATAAGAAGTTCAGAATTATTTTTATCGAGAGGGTAACTAGGGGTCTGCTCGGAGGTAGGCCTCCGGCTGCCGCGCAGGATCTGGGGGAACCTCCTGTTCCGCTCTCCACAGGCTTCGTGCCATGTTCGGGGAAGATTTGCACTGACTCCGTGTTTTGTCCGTGTTGAGTCCGTGTTCCGTCCGACCCCGACATGGAGACAGAACCCGCTCACGATAGACACACCTTGCTCACAGGGCGAACCTAAGACCTATCTAAACCCTGTCCAGGCTCTTTCAGAGTCAAACATGAGTCGCACCGCAGCCGAAAACAAGTCGAACTGGATCCGACCCCCTGCCCTAGAAATAACAAAGAATAACCAAAAAACAACAAACACTCGGACTAGCATAGGATACATAAGCCTAAAAGCTCCGTTCCGCAACAAAAGTTTACATTACGAAAAAGCGTTCAGCCCCGTAATATCTTGTCCCGTGATTAATAAATGAATATCATGTGTCCCTTCATAGGTAACTACAGACTCTAGGTTCATCATATGCCGCATAATAGGAAAATCACCCACTATCCCCATTCCGCCAAGGATCTGCCTGGATTCACGCGCAATCTGCAGCGCCATATTCACATTGTTCCGCTTTGCCATGGAGATTTGCTGTGGAGTAGCACGTCCCTCATTTTTGAGCTGCCCTAAACGCCACGACAACAACTGCGCCTTGGTAATTTCCGTCAGAAATTCCGCTAGCTTCTTTTGCTGCAATTGAAAACCAGCAATTGGTTTATCAAACTGATGTCGCTCCAAAGCGTATTGAACCGCAGTTTCATAACAGTCTATTGCTGCTCCGATCACTCCCCATGAAATTCCATAGCGGGCCGAATTCAAACAGGAAAGCGGTCCACGCATTGAATTTACAGCAGGAAGCACATTTTCCGCAGGGATATAAACATCATGAAAAACCAATTCCCCTGTTTTGGAAGCGCGCAAAGACCATTTATGCAGGGTCTCTGGCGTTTCAAAACCAGCCATTCCACGTTCAACAATTACTCCCCGCACCTTTCCGGCCTCATCTCGTGCCCAAACGACAGCAATATCGCAGACAGGCGAATTTGTAATCCACATTTTGGCTCCATTCAATAAAAAACCATCTCCTTTTGCCGTCAATTTCGTTTCCATTCCCCCCGGATCAGATCCATGATTAGGCTCAGTAAGCCCAAAAGAACCGACCAACTCGCCCGATGCTAACCGCGGCAAATATTTACGACGCTGCTCCTCGCTACCATAGGTATAAATCGGAAACATCACCAAAGAGGATTGCACCGATGCCGCCGAACGAATTGCCGAATCACCGGCTTCCAATTCCTGCATAATCAAGCCATAGGAAATCTGATCCAATCCCGCCCCGCCATATTCAGCAGGAATATAAGGCCCTAAAGCTCCAATTGCTCCCAATTTAGGCATCAATCCCGCAATAGCACGGTGCTCCTGCGCCGCGTCTTCAATGAAAGGCTTAATCTCTGTGTTCACAAAATCACGGACAGACTGCCGTATCAGTTTATGTTCTTCGGACAATAAATCGTCCACCTGGTAATAATCGATATTAATTTGTTTGATCATGATATAGTCTACATTAGCTTATCTAAGATAACGATTATTTTCCACTGAACAATATTCAGCACAAACTTGTCATTAAAAAATTTATTTCATATATTTAAACTAATCCACGAATAAAATAAACCATTATGATACAAGCAGCGCTTAAAACACTTGGAATATCTTCTCAGAATTTAGGATCATCAACTGGACAACAATGGTTTTCCGAGGGTAAAGAATTCGAATCCTTTTCACCTGTCGATGGAAAGCTCATCGCAAAAATAAAAGGCAGCAATCGTCAGGACTACGAAGCGGTCATTAAGCAAGCCGGAGATGCTTTTTTACAATGGCGCCTACTACCTGCCCCAAAAAGAGGAGATATCGTTCGCCAATTGGGTGACAAGCTCCGTGAACTTAAACCCATTCTCGGAAAATTAGTTTCCTATGAAATGGGTAAATCTTACCAAGAAGGCATGGGGGAAGTGCAAGAGATGATCGATATCTGCGACTTCGCGTTAGGCCTATCTCGCCAACTGTATGGTAACACCATCCATTCGGAACGCCCCGGGCACCGCATGTACGACCAATATCATCCTTTGGGCGTTGTAGGTATTATTACAGCATTTAACTTTCCGGTGGCGGTATGGGCATGGAACACCGCCCTCGCACTGGTCTGCGGCAACACTGTCGTCTGGAAACCCAGCGAAAAAACACCGCTATGTGCCATAGCTTGCCAAAAATTACTTGCAGAAATCCTACACAGCAACGGGCTGCCCGAGGGAATATCCAACCTCGTCATGGGCGACAGAGAAGTTGGCGAGTGGCTTTCGGCAGACAACCGCATCGCTTTGATTTCTGCAACAGGATCCACGCGCATGGGAAAAGAAGTCGCCGTCGCCGTAGCACAACGCCTCGGTAAAACACTTTTGGAACTCGGTGGAAACAATGCAATCATCGTTACTCCAGACGCAGACTTAAAAATGACCATCATCGGTGCTGTATTTGGTGCCGTAGGTACAGCCGGACAACGCTGTACAAGCACCCGAAGACTTATTATCCATGAGCACATTTATGACAATGTCAAAAAACAACTGACCAAAGCTTATGGTCAGTTAAAAATTGGTGACCCTTTGGACACGAAAAATCATGTAGGACCATTGATTGACAAAGCCGCCGTAAAATCATACTTAAACGCACTGGACAAAATTAAAACACAGGGGGGAAAAATGCTGATCAAGGGAAAGGTACTTGAAGGCAAGGGCTATGAAAGTGGCTGTTATGTACAGCCTGTTATTGCCGAAGTCGAAAATCATTATGAAATCGTACAGCATGAGACCTTTGCCCCTATTCTTTACTTAATCAAATACAAGGGAGATATCAGTGCGGCCATAGACCTACAAAACAGCGTCGCACAGGGATTGTCTTCTGCCGTCATGACGAACAACCTAAGGGAAGCCGAGCTATTTCTGAGTGCTGCTGGCTCTGATTGCGGTATCGCCAACGTCAATATCGGCACATCAGGAGCCGAAATCGGAGGTGCTTTTGGAGGCGAAAAGGAGACTGGCGGAGGTCGGGAATCTGGGTCAGATGCCTGGAAAGCCTATATGCGCCGTCAGACAAATACCATCAATTATACGACTGACCTACCTTTGGCACAAGGTATCAAATTTGATTTATAAACCATTTACACACAAAATTATGAGCAACGTACATGAAAGATTAAGCAAACATATATTGGCCGATGGATTTCCTTTGGTTATGGATATGGAAAAATCCCATGGTTCTTATGTCGTGGATGAAAATGGGGATGAATACCTCGATATGTTCAGTATGTTTGCTTCTATGGCCGTGGGTTACAATCATCCACATTTGGTCGAACAACGTGACTTCTTAGGCAAAATGGCCGTCAATAAGCCAGCCATGTCTGATATTTACCCAAAAGAGTTTGCTGATTTTGTCGACACTTTTGACCGCGTAGCCATACCGAAAGAACTCTCCTATGCCTTTTTCATATCAGGCGGAACACTCGCCGTGGAAAATGCTTTAAAAGCTGCCTTTGACTGGAAAACAAGGCTTAATTTTGCACAGGGAATACAAAAGGAAGCCAGCCAGGTCATTCACTTTAAACAGGCTTTTCATGGCAGATCCGGTTATACCCTGTCCTTAACAAATACACAAGACCCCAGAAAATACCTTTATTTTCCAAAGTTCAACTGGCCACGCATTACCAATCCGAAGTTGAGCTACCCCTTAACAAGCGAACATATTGAGCAGACCATTACTTTGGAGGAAAAGGCTGTCTCAGAAATACGCCAAGCCCTTGCCGCCAACCCCAACGATATCGCCTGTATCATTATTGAACCGATACAGGGCGAAGGTGGCGACAACCATTTTCGAAAGGAATTTTTCGTACAGCTTCGTCAAATCTGTGATGAAAATCAGATCCTATTGATTTTTGACGAAGTACAGACCGGATTGGGCATTACGGGGAAAATGTGGGCTTACCAACATTACAACGTAATTCCCGATATCATTGCCTTCGGCAAAAAAGCACAGGTATGTGGTATACTGGCGAGTAAGGAAAAATTTGATCAGGTGGAACATCATGTCTTTAAAGAGTCCAGTCGTATCAATTCAACATTTGGTGGTGATTTTATGGATATGCTCCGCTTTAAATTAATTCTTGAAGTCATAGAACAAGAAAATCTCGTTCAAAATGCAGCAGAAAAAGGGCACTATCTACAAGATAAGCTCCAGGAACTGCTAGTGAAAAAACCGCAGCTGTCCAATTTACGAGGAGAGGGTTTATTCGTTGCATTGGATTTCACATCGGAAGCTGCACGCAATGAATTTATCAAAAATGCCTATGCAAATAAACTGATTATGTTAGGCTGTGGAGAGAAAAGTATACGTTTTAGACCGCACCTTAATGTGAGTTATGAGGATATCAATAAAACGATAGCAATTATAGAAAAGAGTATTTCCTAAAAAATAAGCAATGCTAAAAAGCTTCAATGTAGCCTATAGTATTGCTTATTTTTTTATAAACTATCTATCTCTACATACATTGGGACGGTCAATATCGACCAGTTCTGAAATTCCATACTCATCAAACAGGTCTAAGAGTGCATCTGTACCCTCTTCAAGTTTGTAATCCATCTCTTCTTTATATACAGGGATCATTGCATAAAAATTGATCAGATTACCATCTTTGGTCTTTAACTCCAAAAATTCCTCATCAAAACTTAGCATAGGTGGAAGCAGCAACATACAACCGAAACCTGTATTTGCAATATCCTCGGCTTCCATCCCATTGGGAATGGTATGCCCATATCCCAACCAGGTTTTGTACTCATGTGGAAACCGCGCTAATCTTTTCAAAAAGTAGACCGGCCAATAATTGTTGTCATCCTGAAATTCCTCTTCTCCGATCTTCCAATCTGCGGGCAACACGACCATCAGCTCCGCCCGTTCATAAGACTCTTTGTTTTCCACTTCATCTGGAACATGCATAGCCAAATCACTCATGCCTGAAGTAACCAATATATGGAATGGATAGTTTGCACTTGGTTTAATCCAATGCACATCGATATGAACAAGTTCGGAGATAATTTCATGGAACACCATATCGGGTTCGGCAATATATTTGGTCAAATGCTCCTCGATTTCATCCAGATAAACACATTGTACCTCCGGAAATAGGTTTTTTGGATCCTTATCATCAGATTGATCTTCATAACGGTAGACCGTAGACCCTCCAGCAGTAATTTCTGTATCTTTTTTTTCGGACGGAGATTCTTCCTCTTCGCCGCTCATAATTTTTTTGACTTTATCCCAAAATGACATATTATCTTATAAATGGTGAAAATTTTAGCGATTATTTTCTATTCAAATTTATTCAATTACAGCTACTACAGGCTGTCTAAATCTTGTTTTAACTGGTTTTCCTTTGACCTGTCCCGGCATCCATTGTGGCGATCTGCGCATAGCAGACAACACAGCCTTTGCAAACTCGGGACTCACTTTATCGGGATTCTCGATTTCAATATTACAGATCGCTCCATCTTCACAAACAATAAATTTCAGCATTGCCGTCTGCCGAGATCCATATTTTGCATAGGCCACACTGTCCATTGCCCTGATTGTTCCCGACAAATCCAGGTTATTTTGCAAAAATCTGGACCAGGCCACCACCCCGCCCTTGAAATAGGGAAAATCATCAACGTGCTGTGCAATACTGTCTGCAGGAATATCCCGTTTAGCAATCACTTGTGCACTTGCAGAAGTACACAATACCATAAAAAGTAGAATTGAAAAAAAAGTCTTAAATCCCGTTAAATACATAATCTATCCTATCCATAATCGTACCATTTAACGCTTGTATAAGATAATTTATTGCTTTAAATCCTCCGGACTAATTGAGCGGCATAGCAACCTCTGCATTAAACGCCCCTGTTTCATCAACAAGAAAACTGATCGGATGCTCCGGATTTTTAATAATCTCGAATAAAGTCAATCCCCAAGGTTTCCAAAAATTTTCCAAAACTTGGCCATAAGTCTTATTTTGCCAATGATCAAAGATAGGTTTCATCGACATATCCGCTAATGGCATAGGTTCAACATAGACTTTTTGCGGGGTGTTTAGATAGGTATAATCTGGCAGACGATTAAATAAGTAGGCTGAATAAAAATAGCGTGCACACAATTCTTCAAACTGGATCGGGTGTAATGTTTTGCCCGCAATGACTTTGAGAATATCTTCGTGATAAATATTGTTTGTCGCATTATCTTGAAGACAGGCAACTACAGCAAAGTCCTTCATACGGATCGAGAAGATCAATGTATTGATTTCATCACGATACATAAATGTATCCGGTGCATTCTCAACAGGTACAACAACCAATGAAAATGGGAATGTATTTTCAAACTCCATCGGTACAACCAGAGACTGTAACATCGCATGTAGATTCGTAAAACGCTGTGCAAGCGCCTGAGAAAAGTTCATATCTTCACCAGAAGCTTTTTGCTGCTGAATTCCCGCAAGAATTTCATTAAAAACCACCCCATAGATGATTTTTGTCATCCATTGAAACAATAGTAATGGATCCAGCTGTTTGACGGCTTCATAGCCTTGTTCAAACGACTGTTCTACCGCACGCTCCATTTGCTCAATAGCTTCGGCTGCAGCCATGGAACACGGTAGTTTCAACGATTTGTAAGTAACCAGATTCTCATCCAGCATTTTAAAAGGTTTATCTTCCAATTGAAAAGATTTCATCATCCATACAGGAAACACCTGAATGGATTCTTCTTCCGACTGAAGCTTATTCCCTGTTAAAAAACAAATATCTGAATCAAACTGAAATTGTTTGAATGGATTATACAAAGTTGTCGCCATAATGCTGGCAAAGTTAAAACAAATCGAAAAGTCCGCAAGAAAAGCAAATTCTTATTACGATATGGTGACTTGCATTCTTAAACTTATTTTATTTTCAGAAATTATTGAAAATTCAAAAACTTTAAATACCTTTGATATAGGCAATCACAAAAAGGATGGGAAAGCCGATCGGTTCAATAGTCCGATAAAAATAAATTGAGGTATTGGCAAAATAAAAGCACGATGGAATTACAAGAAGCAAAACAACAGTTCATAGACACCTGGGGCGCATTAGGTTCTGAATGGGGGATCAACAAATCTGTTGCTCAGGTTCATGCCCTACTCCTTTCTGCAAGCAATCCCATGTCTACAGATGAGATTATGGAAAAGTTAGTGATCTCCCGCGGGAATGCCAATATGAGTATCCGGCAATTGATCGATTATGGTATTGTCTACAAAAAACATATTGCTGGTGATCGAAAGGAATATTTCGTCGCAGAGAAAGAGGTCTTAAAATGGGCGATGAAAATTGCAGTGATGCGTAAGCAGAAAGAGCTTGACCCCGTAATGGATATTCTAAAGGATATAAGCCAGAATACCGAAAAGGACCAGACTGCAGAAGGTAAGGAGTTCCATAAAACGGTAAAGGACATCCAAAATCTGACGGATCAACTCGAAACTATTGCCAACAAGATTTTCAATACAAGCGGTGGAGATTTATTAATCAAATTGATCAAACTAATGATGTAGCGTCATGAACTTCAATATCCTAGCGTACGCAATCTACGGCCTGCTCACCTGTTATATTATTCTTTGGGTCGGTCGGTTATTCCATAAAAATGGCCGGATTTTCATCCTATCGCTTTTCCGCCAGGAGGTCAACTTGGCAGATACGACAAATAATCTATTGCTGCTTGGATATTACCTACTCAACATCGGCTATGCAATCCTGCAATTTAGTTATTGGCGACAAATTGAATCATTTGATGAAATGATCTGCAGCATTGCCTTTAAAACAGGACGATTACTTTTTGTCCTTGTTGGGTTACATTACTTCAATATGCTCAGTATTTACTTCTTCGCAAAAAAAAAGAATTCATTAACCATTAAACATTAATATCATGGGAAATTTAACAGTTATCGGGTACTTTATCTACTTACCCATTGCAATAGGATTAACCTATTATGTTGCCTACGTGCTTTTTAAAAATAGCATTGTTTACATGAATGATATCTTTGCCGGTAGGCCGGAGGTAGCCCATGCGACGAATAATTTATTTCGCATTGGATTCTACCTCATGAATTTGGGATTTGCACTCTACATACTTGAAATCAGCCTGTACAAGCCGAGCATTCAGGAACTTATTGAGCGCCTGAGTTATAAAATCGGTGGATTTAGCATATATCTTGGTGTAATGCTCTTTCTTAATATGTTTCTCTTCTTTAGAGGCAAACGGATTGCAAAACAACGAAGAAACATGGATACAACCTTCAATGCATAATTAAAACAGACTGTAAATACACTTGCCATGAATAAAATAGTCATCGCTGGAGGAACAGGTTTTGTTGGACAATATCTTTCCGAGAGATTTCGTACATTAGGCTATCAGGTGATCATCATTGGCCGTCGGCCGGGCAATATCCTTTGGACCGATCGATCCGCTATTTCCGATTCACTGGAAAATGCAGCGATGCTAATCAATCTAGCCGGAAAATCTGTCAACTGTCGGTATAACGAAAAAAATAAGGCCGAAATATTTTCCTCACGAACAGCAACGACTACGCTTCACGGCGAGCTCACAGCAGGCTGTACCAATCCACCAAAGCTATGGCTAAACGCGAGTACCGCCACCATCTATCGTCACGCCGAAGATCGTCCAATGACAGAAAATTCGGGGGAGATCGGAACAGGTTTTTCCGTTGATGTTGCAACATTATGGGAAAAAACCTTTTTCGACTTCAAATCGGAAAAGACAAGACAGGTGGCGCTTCGGATGGCGATAGTTTTGGGCGCAGATGGAGGGGTCATCCTTCCTTTTAAAAACCTCGTTCGTACTGGCCTCGGTGGAATACAGGGAAATGGTCAGCAATATTTTAGCTGGATTCATATTGAAGATCTATTTCAAATCATTTTATTCTTACAGGGTCGTGATGACATCGCCGGTATCATAAATTGTGCGGCACCCAACCCGATTACGAATAAGACTTTTATGGCAACTTTTCGACAGGTAATGAACCGTAAAATTGGCCTACCATCTCCAAAATGGCTACTGGAAATAGGTGCGGCTTTAATTGGCACGGAGACAGAGCTGCTTTTAAAAAGCCGTTGGGTATTACCTGAAAGGTTGGAGAACAGTGGATTTACCTTCAAGTTTCCAACGATTTCAACTGCTTTGCAGGATATTTTGCAGCGGGGATAAAAACCGAAAAGATAAATACGTGGGGTAAACCATTATCCCACGTTAACCTTGAAATTTTCAAATACAAGCGGCGCAGTGACAATAGCGCCCTCGTTATTTTTTACGCCTTTAAACTCGGAGGTTTTTCCTTTCTCCAGCAGGTTCTTCATCTCTTTTTCGTCCAGAAAGATACCATTTAATGTCCGCCAGATCTTAAAATCACATCCACGGGCATAATGGTCGCACTGGGCCACTTTATCGTAGAGCAAAATCAATCCCTTCTCACATTTCGGACATTTTATCTTTCCTTTTTGTTGAGGTTTAACTTCCTCTTGTGCGAGAGAAATCCGCAGTGTCAACAATTCTTTTGTGATTTTGGCCGTATAGTCCTTAATATGTTTCATAAAAACATCATAAGACACCTTATTGGCCCGCATTTCCTCCAGCTTCTGCTCCCATTTACCGGTCAAAGTTACTTTGGCAATGGAACGATCTTTTACAAGATTGTATACCGCAAGCCCCTTTTCCGTTGGAATCAGTTTTTTCTTGTCGCGCTTAATATAATCACGTTGGAAAAGTGTTTCGATGGTTGCAGCACGCGTAGCAGGTGTACCAAGTCCACAGTCCTTCATAGCCTGTCGCATCTCATCGTCTTCAATTTCCTTTCCCGAGGTTTCCATGGCCTTCAATAACGAAGCTTCGGTATGTATGGGTCTTGCTTTGGTAAAACGTTCGGCAAGTTCGAGGGTCAGAATCTGCAATAATTCCTCGGCTAATAGCTTCGGTAATTGCGCATTTTCGTTATCCTGATCGTCATTGTTTTTATCTTCATCAGGCGCTTCGATCTGCTCCGCGGAAAGACGCCAGCCGTATTGCTTGATCACAGTACCTTTGGCGATAAGTTCAACTCCCTGCGCATCAATTGTCACGGTGGTAATATCTTTTATACAAACTTCCGAGAAACTTTCCACCATACGCTTGGCAATCATATTGTAAACGTTCTGTTGCTCTTTGAGCATGGGCCCCGGCTTTTCATCCGTCACCAACAAGGCATGGTGATCAGTTACCTTTTTGTCATCGACAGAACGTTTGTTCAATTTTGCGCCGATCAGATTTTTTGCAATAGACGCGATGGATTCATCTGCGGTATCTGCTAAATGTTGAAAAAGTGCGCCAATTTCTTCAAAAACATCCTCACCGATGTAACGGGAGCCCGTACGCGGATAAGTGATGACCTTCTTTTCGTAAAGTGTTTGCGCAATACTCAGTGTCTGATCTGCCGAATAACCATATTTTTTATTTGCATCCTGTTGCAGCGATGTCAAATCAAATAGCAAGGGTGGCTGTTCTTTTGTTTCTTTGGCTTCCACCTTTGCCACACGGGCATTGGAACCAACGGTCAATCGCGCAATGGTTTGCTCGGCAACATCCTTTTTATCGATCTTATTGGAGGTTGCCTTAAAACTGATATTGTCTTTTTCAAACCCGGCCTGGATTTTATAAAATGCCTGGGGTTTAAAATCTTTGTTTTCCAGATAGCGTGAACAAATCATGGCCAAAGTTGGCGTCTGTACACGGCCCAAAGAAAGTAATCCTTTATTTCCCGCCGCCAAGGTGATGGCCTGCGTCGCATTGATACCGATGAGCCAATCTGATTCCGAACGTGAGCGGGCAGACATATATAGGCTATCGTATTCCGCACCTGCTTTCAGATTGGCAAATCCTTCTTTAATGGCCTTATCTGTTTGACTCGATATCCAAAGACGTTTAAAAGGAACTTTAGAACCCAAAAAATAGTATATATTACGAAAGATCAACTCCCCTTCCCGTCCAGCATCGGTAGCCACAATGATTTCTTCGGCCTGTTCTAAAAGGGATTTTATGGTGTTGAGTTGCTTAACTGCTCCGCTATCATCCATCTGCTTGCCATCACGTTTCACCTTCTTCGACTCCAGCTTAAATGTTGGTGGAATGATCGGCAAGTTCGAGATTGTCCACGAATTGTATCCGTAAGCCTGTGGCGTACAGAGTTGAACCAAATGACCAAAAGCATACGTAAAAGCATAGCCATTGCCGGCGATATAACCGTCTTTGACTTCCTTCGCCCCCATCACTCGAGCTAGATCACGCGCCACGGAGGGCTTTTCAGCAATTACAACCTTCATTTTAGATATGAGATGTTAGATTTTCGATCCGAGACTAGCTGTAATGCCCGAGGGTATTACAGCTAGTCTCAATTTAATATTGATGTTTTAACCCTTTACCTTAAACGTCCCTATTCTATGGATGGTATCGTTATTCCTTTGATTTTACGATACAGCTCTATCGCATAAACATCAGTCATACCTGAAACAAAATCCAATACACAACGAATTTTCGAATACGAATCTTGTTTGTCCGTATAAAATTGTTCAGGAATTAACGCAACTAGCTTTTTATCGTAATTGTTCTTGTTCTTCTTCAGGTATGCCGGAACAAATTCTTTCAATAGGGCATCCATCACCCGGTAGCCAGCAATCTCAATCTGTACAACTGTGGGTGCATTATAGATTTTTGCAATGGAAATCTTCGAGATTTTGTTCATTTGTGTAACAATATCTTCATCTAGGGCATCCATCAACGCTGATGCGAAAGTTCCTGACAGAAACTTGTCCTGCTCACGTACAAAGACATCAACACATCCTTTAATCAAGGTATTGATCGCTTTGGCACGTAACAATGCTACGCGGCTTGGGGTATCCAGCAATCCATCGAGTCTGTCACGAAGATTTTCTTTACCACATAGTGGCAATAGTAATTCTTCGACTTCCTGATAGGACAATATTTTAAGATGATGAGCATCTTCTAAGTCAATAATATTGTAACAGATATCATCTGCAGCCTCCACGAGATAAACCAGGGGATGTCTCAGATAGCCCTTTGGATTAGAGGGATCTTTTAATAGTCCCAATTCATTGGCAACCTTCTCAAACGCCTTTTGTTCTTCTGTAAAAAAGCCATATTTCTTGCGGTGATGGCTCTTCTTAAGGTGGCCATCAATTGCCAAACAGGGGTATTTTACAATGGAAGCCAGCGAAGTATAGGTCAATGCAAAACCTTTGGGATCCTTGCCCTGGAAGGCATGCGTCAAAATCCGCAGGGCATTTGCATTTCCTTCAAAGTGGGTCAGATCTGCCCATTCTTCGGCTGTGACCTGCTCTTGGTATTTACGTCCATCTCCATCTGTGAAATACGTAGATATGGCGGATTCACCCGAGTGGCCAAAGGCTGGGTTGCCCAAGTCATGTGAAAGACATGCCGCCGAGATAATATTTCCGACTTCTTGCAGAAAGGGGTAATCATTATCCAGGTTTGGATTTTCCTCTTTCAGCTGCGCATAAAACATACGCCCCAAAGAGCGTCCCACACTGGCAACTTCTAAACTATGTGTCAATCTATTGTGCACGAATACAGCACCAGGAAGTGGAAAAACCTGCGTCTTATTCTGTAATCTCCGAAATGGGGATGAAAAGATCAAACGATCATAATCCCGTTGAAATTCCGACCGGGCCACAAGGTAACTATCTACGCTCCGATCTTCGTAACCCCAGCGCTTTGCAGAGAGCAAATCTTTCCAATTCATTTTTTCAGACATAGCGCAAACTTAGATAAATTTGCCTTTAAATACAATTATAATCATAGGATACAGCTTCGGAAATTATCCGAATGACTGTCCGCATATCGCTATATTTTACTCCTGTTATTCACCTATTCAGGAGTCATTATTGCAACAGTATCCATGATTGCATTTCAAAATGACAAATTTTACAAACAGCTGTTATCAAAGTCATTTTTATACAGGTTATATTCTGTATCTTTAACCTAAATACCAATAGGGATCCATCATGACGAAATATCAAACACTTATTCCAAAACATTTTGAAGGTACAATCGAAGGCAAAAACACGCATTTGCTCTTATTAAAAAACGAAGGAGGGATGCAGGTACTCTTAACGGATTACGGTGCACGTATTGTCAGTATTTTGGTACCTGATAACAAGGGAAATTTAGTGGATGTAGCACTGGGCTTCGATTCAATTCAGGCCTACCTAGATTCTGATGAGAAATACCATGGATGCACAGCAGGGCGTTTCGCCAATCGCATTGCTGCGGGTAAATTTGAAATCGACGGAAAACACTATACGCTTCCGCAAAACAATGGCAATAATTGTCTTCATGGTGGTATTTCGGGCTTTCATGATAAGGTTTGGGACAGAAGGGTAACTTATCAATCGCACGTCGAATTTTATTATGTTTCCCCAGATGGTGAAGAGGGCTTCCCAGGAAACTTAAAAGTTATGGTTTCTTATACCCTGACCAGAAATAACGAGATCATTATCAAATATCATGCGCAATCGGATGCCGATACGCACGTCAACTTGACCAATCATACGTACTTCAATCTGGATGGGGAAGGCAGTGGCGACGTATTGCAGCAAATCCTTCAGATCAACTCAGATGAGGTCTTATTTGTAGACGACAACCAGATACCAAATGCAATAGTACCTGTGGAGGGCACCGCCTTCGACTTCCGCATACCCAAACCTATTGTTCAAGATATTACTGCAAATAACGAACAATTGATCGCTGCCAAAGGCTATGACCATTGTTATGTCAACAACCAGCCTATTTCGCAGCCTTGTGCAACAGTCTATTCAAAAAACACAGGCATTCAGCTGGATGTTTTTACAACGGAGCCTGGTGTACAGCTCTATACAGCAAACTGGATGACGGGAAATGATTTTGGCAAAAGAGGTTATAAATATTTGCCTTATGCCGGATTTTGTCTGGAAACACAGCATTTTCCGGATACGCCCAATCAGGCGGAATTTCCTTCAACCCTGTTAAAAGCGGGCGAATCGTTCGACTCCGAGACACATTTTAAGTTCTCTATAAAAAAATAAGAAAAGAAAACGGCCGGTAAGCATGTGCTTACCGGCCGTTTTATGTTGATGTGCTGTTTCCTTTGTAGGGTCACAGCACATTTTTTATTTTAAAAGATCATCCAATGCTGATTCGACTTTTTCAAAACCAAAAGTTGCTTTGACCTCTCCGAACATACGTTGAATCTGATCATTGCATAGATTTCCAATGCTTCCTTCGTGCGTATGGTTTACCTCTTTTGATGGCTTGAAACGGCCTTCATCGATATCAATGCCGATAGTCCTGTAGGCCTCCCGGAAAGGAACCCCTTTCAGAACCTCGTTGTTCACGACTTCAACAGAGAACAAATAATCGTATTTTGGATCGTCCAAGATATTCTCTTTAACGGAAATGTTTTCCAACATGAAAGTTGCTATTTCAAGACATTCATTCAGCGATTTAAAAGCCGGGAATAAATTTTCCTTTAACAATTGAAGATCTCTATGATAACCAGACGGCAGGTTGGTAGTCATCAACGCAATTTCATTTGGCAATGCCTGTATCTTATTACAGCGTGAACGGATCAACTCAAAGACATCTGGATTCTTTTTATGCGGCATGATGCTCGATCCCGTCGTTAAATGTGCCGGAAAGGAGATAAAGCCAAAATTTTGATTAATATACAGACATACGTCCATTGCAAATTTGGCCAATGTCGCCGCGATGGAACTCATGCCCTGTGCCAAGATACGTTCGGTCTTTCCTCTCCCCATCTGTGCATAAACCACATTGTAATTTAGGTCTTCAAATCCCAGCAATTGCGTCGTCATCGTTCTATTTAATGGAAAAGATGATCCATAGCCTGCAGCAGATCCTAAAGGATTCTTATTACAGACCTTCCAGGCGGCACGCATCATCTCCAGATCATCAACAAGGCTTTCTGCGTAAGCACCAAACCATAATCCAAAAGATGAAGGCATTGCAATCTGCAAGTGCGTGTATCCCGGAATCAGAATATGCTTATATCGCTCGCTGAGTTGGATCAATTCATTAAAAAGAGCTTCTGTATTCTGGATGATATGCTGAATCTCTGAGCGGAAGTATAATTTTAGATCGACCAAAACCTGGTCATTACGGGATCTGCCGGAGTGAATTTTCTTACCTGCCTCTCCAATACGCTGTGTAAGCAGCATTTCGACCTGTGAATGCACATCTTCTACCGAGTCCTCAATACGAAAGTCACCGGCTAAAATTTCTTTATAGATATTTTTCAGTTCTTTTTGTACAAGCACTAGATCCTCATCGGTCATCAGATTTATGCTATTCAACATGCGTGTATGGGCCAATGAACCCAAAACATCCGCAGCAGCAAGTTGCAGGTCCATTACGCGGTCATTGCCCACCGTAAACGATTCTACAAAAGAATCGACATCTATATTTTTTTGCCAGATTTTCATTCGTATAATTTCTTTTTGATCCCGTTATTATCAAAAGCCTTTGGTCGGTTTAGCGTTGATTGAAGCTCCTGATAATTCTATCACATACAATTTTTACAAAAATACCAATTGCAAATGGTTATATCAATGCAAAGATTGCATACATTTTGCTCGGACAATTTGATGAAAAACAAAAAATCTCGTGAAAAAAAAGGGCCGTTACAAAAAAAATTAAATGTTAAAAGTTTGTTAAATCGCGATAAACACACATTATAAGTAACCACTCACTTTATTTTTAAAAGTTATTTTGTCAGTTTTTTAAGTATTCCTATGTTTGTAGTGTAAGGGAGATGAAAAAATAAAAGATGGTAAGGTTAGTAAATACTTACCGCTTTAAATACACCGAAATTTCAAACCAAATATGATAGACCCCAAAGTCTTAAAACTTGAAAGAAATTACCTAACCAATTGTGAATCGAAATTTAAAGGCACGTCAAACCAAGATGTGCCTTTTTTCTTGTGCTGCTTATTTTATTGTTTTCAAAGCTGTAATCCGTTCGCTACCAATCGATGGTTTATTGTATATTTTTTGTCAAGTAAGCGATAAGAGGTCGAGCCAAATTTCTCTTTTAATTGAAATTTTGGCTATTTTTGTTTGACATAATTGAGAATATTCAACATAGAAACGTATACGATGGGAACAGAAAGCAAGAGACAGCAACGTTTTGCTGGGGTGATTCAACAGGATTTAGCAGCATTATTTCAACGCGAAGGTAATTCATGGGCTCCTGGAGCATTTATTACGGTTACACGGGTTCGTGTTACGCCGGATTTAGCGATTGCCCGCGTTTACGTGAGCTTTTTAAACACAAAAACGGCACAGGAGGATATTAAGGCCATTCGTTCCAAAACATCTGAAATACGCTACAAACTGGGTGCAAAAATTAAGAACCAGGTAAAGATTGTTCCTCAATTGGAGTTCTTCCTCGATGATACCAACGAATATGTTGAACACATGGATAAACTATTTGAAGAGATAGGCAAAGAACCGCGTCAACCAGAATAGTACCATCTATCGCAGCATGTTAAATAACCATGGTATTTGAACTGGATACGAAAAGACTGGAGTTTCCACACCCAAGCTATGCAGAAGAAGATGGTTTACTCGCCGTAGGTGGAGATCTTTCGGTAGATCGTTTGCTACTGGCCTATAGTAACGGAATTTTCCCCTGGTTCAGTGATGATAGCCCGATACTTTGGTATGCCCCAAATCCCCGATTTGTGATCGATCCGTCCAAGATCAAGATCAGCAAGAGCATGGCGAGTGTTCTCCGGAAAAAAACATTTTCCTTATCGATAGACCGCAGCTTTAAAGAAGTCATTCGGCTTTGCGCAACTATGAATAGAAAAGATCAGACTGGAACCTGGATAACACAGGACATGATCGAAGCATATAGTAAACTTGCGGAGCTGGGGTATGCACATTCGGTGGAAGTTTGGCAAGATGGTATACTGGTTGGGGGGCTTTATGGCGTGTTAATCAATGGGGTCTTTTGTGGCGAAAGCATGTTTTCAAAAGTCGCCAACGCTTCGAAAGCGGCTCTGATTTACATCGCCCAAGAAATTGAACTTCGTTTAATTGATTGCCAATTTCACACGGATCATTTGGAAAGCATGGGCGGAGAATACCTCTCCTTGACAGATTATTTAGCAATACTAACAAAAGACCAAAGACATGAGTAATCCCTATCGTAAACATTTTGACATCGCTTCAGCGGTAACTTACCTCACCACACCAGGATCCGGCTTACTTTCACGTGAAACAAAGGCCTGGCGCGCCAAAAGAGACCAAGATTTCTTCGACGCGAACAGCACCTTACGTGAACAGCAAGGTGCAACTTTAGATGCCTGTCGGGATACGCTCGGTAAATTTTTCAATTGCCCTTCCCAAAATGTCTTCTTATCAAGTTGTTTTTCCTTTGCCTTCAATGCGCTATTGGCAGGTTTACCAAAACAAGCTAAGGTTTTATTACTGAATAATGATTATCCTTCCGTTAATTTTCCGACGATATTAAGTGGTTTTGAACACCAATTTGTCACGATGGACGAACAATTGGAAACGAATTTATTGGACACAATAGCAACATTCAAACCAGATGTTCTCATCCTTTCCATTGTTCAATATATTTCGGGGTTAAAAATAGATCTATCCTTCATACAGGAATTAAAGCATCAGCATCCCGAGTTGTTGATTGTAGGCGACGGCACCCAATACTTAGGGACAGATCTTTTTGATTTCGCACTTTCTGGCTTTGACGCCGTATTATCAAGTGGATACAAATGGCTTATGGCTGGCTTTGGTAATGGCTTTGTCCTCTTAAGTGAAAGACTCAAAGCGATGCTTTATGCGGATATCCAAAAAAATTACAGCTTCCTCAACAATCAATGGATGAATAAATCTGTGGTACAACTCTGTTTTGAACCAGGGCATTTGGACACACTATCGCACGGAACGCTACAGCAGTCTCTTCTTCAATTGGAGGAATGGGGCTTTGCCGAAACTGTGGCCTATACCCAAAAATTGATCGAAGATGCCCGCACAGAACTTGCCGACAGAAAACTGTTATTGGACAGCATCATCAATAGACGTCCACAGAGTAATATTTTCAATATTCAGATCAACCCAGACAATTATCAAACACTCCTGGATGAGGGCATAAAATGCTTTCCCCGAGGTTCGGGAATCCGTGTCGGATTTCATTTATACAATGACCACGCGGACCTTGAGAAGCTACTATATATTATTGACACAAAAGTAAAGTAAACATGAAATTTAGAATAGGCGACTTAGTACGGTTTGTCGATGAACCCATTGAGGGGCATATCACATCCATGCAGCCCAACGATATTGTAGGCGTTACAGACGACACTGGTTTTGAGATTCCGGTACCCATGGATAAAATTACCCTTGTCTTCGGTAATATGCGCCGTGCAGATGATGAACTTGACCAACATGCGACACCACTGACACCACATCGATTTATCGAAAAAGGAATACTTTTGGCCATCTCGGGAGATCACAAAGATGGACTTGCCAAATTACACATCATCAATGAAACGAGTTTTGAGCTTCTGGTATCCGTCGCTGAAGCTACAGCGAATAAAGTGAAAGGTATTTTCAGTAATAAGATACCACCGCATGACTCTATGCAGTTTTACACAGGCAACTTTGCAAATGTTGGTAAATGGCCTACCTTCCGTTTTCAGATCATACGTCATAGCGGCAGTTTGCAGGAACTGACCTCACCAATCAACAGAGAACAACGTGTTCGTCCTGTAGATCTTACTAATCCAAAAGTCCTTAACGAAATTTTGGATGAAAAAATATGGTCTTACGAACTGGATAAGATTGAAGAGGATTTAGGACTGGACAAGCTAAAAAGTCATTTCGTACCGCATCGTCCAAATAAAAAATAAGCTAGATGAATTTCATCTAGCTTATTTTTTTCTGAAACTGCTTGATCTTATTGGCCAGAAAGAACCTCCAGTCCGCTTTGATTGCTGTTGGTGTCTGCGAAGTCATGAAAGTTTTATTTGGACAAACGGCTTTATTTTATTCAGTTGTCGCAGAAACCTTCTTGGTACTCAACAATAACATTAAAATTCCAATCAAATAGACAACCCAGCCCCAGCGCATGTGCAAGGATTTAGAAAGCAATTTATCGGCAAATCCCCAACCGAAATAGTTATTGATCTTAAACCAGACCGCTGTTATACTCAACAGGTACCAACAGGCGGCTAATCGAGTCATCCATTGATAAGCTCGAACTGCACGAACAAAAAATAAAAGGGCAGTTACCCCCAGAATAAGTAATGTAATAAAGAATAAATAGGCATCTACCTGATATAAATTCCAATTTCCTTTAATAGGCACTTTTAAGAACGGCGTCATGCTGGACAAAAAAGAAATGACTAGTCCAACGATGGCAACGTATTTTTTGATAATAATCATGATTCAAATTCCTTTAAAACTGCTACGAATATAAGTTGAATATTGACACATATATAACTTGTATTTCACTTTTTGAAAAATTATTCTATTTTTAAGCGCAATTAACGCTTAGAACAAATAAAAAACAAAGCTAACAAAAAGAATATCAGTCATTTAAACCTTATTTTTCTCTTGTTTAAAAGAGATGAGTATAATTTTTAGCATTAAGCCGAACAATAAACATGAAAAGAGAAGTTGAAGAAATCGCTGCAGAACAACCCGCACAGCCAAATAAAAAGAAAAGGGTATATATCATTATTGGCGCCGTCCTATTGGTTATTCTAGCGGGTGGCGGGTATTACAATTATAGCCAGCGACAAGCTTTCGACGGCTTGCAGGTAGACAGTGCCGCCACGGCTGCCGTCGGATTTGACAATGCCGATCCCAAAGACCTGGAAGATGCTGATGGATGGAGTTCATTAGAAGACTATCAACATTGGAATAATGCAATCTTCACTCTTCCGGAATACGACAACATTCCATTACGCTACAGAAGGGGGATTACAAAGATATTTATGGGCAATAGCTACCTAGAGCCCGTAGATGATAAACCTATATACAAGTTTACCCGGATAAAAGATCGGGCTAAATCTGTTTTCTGCTATGGAAACTTTACAGATCGCAACGATTCAGACAGTTGGAATAAAGAAATGGCTTTCCTAGTAGAAAAGAACGACTACCAGAGTAGTGCCATCTGGATCATATCGGCAAAAGGCGATATTTTATTCTGGAAGGAATATTCAAGCGAACTGCCACTCATTAACAGCTTCAAAAAGGGACAGAAAATTTTTATGGACGAGATGAAGTTAGTACCTGCTCCTGCCGATGGAATTATTGTCAAGAACAAAAACTCCAAGTACGCATTAATTTACAATAAAAGCAGCAAGACCTTCGACAGCTATTATCAATATAGTGATAGTGAAATTCAAGAAGCTACTACTTCTGAAGAAGAACCTTATGTGGAAGAATTGGAAGATGTTACCATCGACTCTGCAAGCACAAATACGGGTATTAAAGAATAGATTATCGTATTTTATCGCTTAAAATTTTCGTCACGATGTATCGTGACGAAAATCATTTAGCATCAATCTATAACATAAGTAATTATAAAACAGATTATTAAATAGAAAAAACAACTATTTAAAATCTTTCTAAATTAATCCCTTTGACAGATTTTTGACACAAGCACAAAGCTTTTAAGCTACATTTGTACCGTTAAATATAAGCGAGGGATTAGAGCTTTGAAAAATCTTAAAGTATTAGCGTTTACTCATAAACATGTCGAACTAAAAGATCTAGGTAATCTAGTAATCTGCAATGAGGATTTAGAAAGTCGCCTCATCAATCTAAAGCATAGCCTAGACATTCCAGAGATCTTTTATATTGGTACTTGTAACCGAGTAGAGTTTGTATTTTATGGTGCTCATGAATTGACCCATGAATTCATTGCTGATTTTATGGGGAAATTAAACTTCTGTGTACCTCAGGAAAGACTACAATGTTACTTGGGACAGGTCAACAAATACGAGGGTATGGATGCTTTAAATCACCTGCTTCGGATGTCATGTTCACTTGAAAGTCTTGTTGTTGGTGAAAAAGAAATTTTGGCGCAGGTACGTCGGGCATATGATCGTTGTAGAGAAGCTGGTTTTACTGGAGATTTTCTACGTCTGATGATGGATCGTCTCGTAAAAACTGCTAAAGAAGTATACACCTATACTAAAATTTCCAGAAACCCAATTTCCGTTGTCTCTCTTGCCTATCGCAAATTACGCGAATTAAAACTGGTTGAAAACCCTAGGATCGTCATCATTGGTTCTGGAGAAACCAATCAGAATTTAGCAAAATATTTTCAGAAGAACCAAAAAGCTAAGTTCGTTATTTTCAACCGCACAGTGGAGAATGCAAAGGCCCTAGCTGAAGAATTAAATGCTGAAGCTTACCCCTTGGCTGATATTGATCAGTACAAAGAAGGTTTTGATATTCTGATTACTTGTACAGGTGCGCCTACCTCCATTATTGACAACACACTTTACCAATCGTTATTAAACGGAGAAACTGATAAGAAAATTATCATTGACTTAGCCGTTCCGAATGATGTTGATGCTGAAGTTCTCCAAAATAATCCGATTCATTATATCGAAGTGAGCAGCTTACAAGCTATTGCGGAGAAAAACATCCAAGAGCGTTATAATGAATTGGAGAGTGCCGAAAAGATTATCCAGGACAATATCCAAGAATTTTTACCTTTAATCAAACAGCGACGCGTAGAAGTTGCTATGCGTGAGGTTCCTGAGAAGATTAAAGAAATTAAATCATTCGCTCTAAATGAGGTTTTTGCCCAAGAGGTTCAAGCCCTAACCCCCGAAGCGAGAGAGGTCTTGGAAAAAGTCATCAACTATATGGAAAAGAAATACATCAAGGTTCCAATGGTTATGGCGAAAGAAATTTTGGTTAAAACTCCAGAAACGGAAAAGAACTAATACTAAACCTGCTCTTGGAGCAGTGATTTCCTTCTACTTTTTATTATCACCCTAGGTTTTGTACTAAGGTTATTCTGCTCGCTGAATGTGCTCTGCTCACATCCCATGGAGCTACCCTTTGACTGTTTCCCATAAATTTCGGTTTATCAATTATTTCCTGACATATAATGACAGTAACGTGTCAACATATTCCTTCTATTTATTTATTTTTGCTCTGATTAATGGTATTAAACACATTTTTCCGAAATTGTTCATTTTCCGGGGCTCAATTGAATTGAAACACATTCTGTGCTAGTTGAATACGTAGCTACCGGTGGAGCATCTTTGTGATTGTTTTAATAGGTAAAGTAAAATTAACGTGAATAGAAAACTAATTATCGGTACCCGGGGAAGCGTTCTTGCCATGTGGCAGGCAAATTTTGTAAAAGATCGATTGGCAGAAATCGGAATTGAAGCAGAATTAAAAGTCATTAAAACACAAGGTGACATTATTCAACACCTTCGTTTGGATAAATTAGAAGGCAAAGGATTTTTCACTAAAGAGCTTGAGGAAGAGCTTTTAAGCGGGACCATTGATTTAGCTGTACACTCACACAAAGATTTACCTACGGTCAATCCTCCAGGATTGATCATTGCAGCGGTTTCTGAGCGCGAAGATCCAGCTGAATTATTGATTATCCACAAAGATTGTGTAGACATCAAAAAACGTCTTTCATTAAAGCACAATGCGACAGTTGGAACATCATCTAACCGTAGAAAAGCGCAGATCTCGGCACTACGTCCTGATCTAGAATTTGACGATCTCCGTGGTAATTTGCAGACAAGAATCCAAAAACTACGTGATGAGCAATATGATGCCATAGTACTTGCAAAAGCAGGTATTAGCCGTATTGAAATGGATATTACAGATTTTCATGTGGAGGAGATTCCTCCTGTTGAAATTATTCCGGCACCAGCGCAAGGGGTACTTGCTATTCAGATCCGTGAGGTTGACAGGGAACTTTTTGGAGCTTTACAGCCCCTGAATAATGAAGAAGTGGCAAAAACAATCTCCGTAGAACGTTTGGTATTAAATAAATTTGACGCCGGCTGTCATGCGCCACTTGGCTGTTATTGCCGCAAAAGCGGCGATGAATACGAAGCTTGGGCCTCTATTGCTGAAACAAGTGAAGATTTCCCTGATCGTGTTTACCTTAGAGATACCGATGCGACACGTTTAGCGGAGCGAATTTTCAATAAGTATGCAAAGGATAGAAAGCTTCCACAATCTGTATTTATCTCCCGGGAGGTAGACGAAAATTCCTATTTCGCAAGAGCAATGGGCAAGCATAATATTACTATTGAGGGCCGTTCTTTAATCAAAATATTCCCTATTATCAATAAACTGGATCCTTTTATCCTAAAACACGTTGACTGGATTATATTTTCAAGCAAAAATGGTATTGAGCACTTTTTCAATTTAGAGCCTCGTTTGAGCAAAAAGACCAAGATCGGTGTCATTGGCCGCGGCTCGGAAGAGATTTTGCGTAAATATGACCGCGTTGCTGATTTCTCTGGCGACAGTGAGGGCATCAATATGGAGGAAATTGCGAAGAAATTTGCTGAATTGGCCAATGGTGGTACCGTGCTTATTCCACGTGCGAAAGAATCTTTGGAAACAATCCAAAAAGCGTTAAGCCCGGAGACGAAAATCATCAATATACCGGTATACGAAACGGTCTTAGAAGAAAATGTAGATCCATCCAATGCGGAAGTATTGGTTTTTACCAGTCCAAGCAACGTGGAAGCTTATTTTGCGGACAATCTGTTGGAACCGGGCCAGAAAGTAATTTGTATTGGCCGCTCTACCGGTGCAAAGTTTGATGAGATGAATGTCCCTTATACACTTCCTTATTCTCCAGATGAAATAGGTCTTTCTGAAGCCGTTTTTGGATTGGAGTATTAGAATCGTATAAAGTAGTTTGTATTTCAACGTCGGTAAACGATTCCACTGACTTTGAAATAAACAACATAGATCATAAATAATCTTAATATAATGTTACAACGTCCGAGAAGAAATCGTAAATCTGCCGTGATTCGCGACATGATTCAAGAGACACGTTTAGACGCGTCAAATTTGATTTTCCCACTTTTTATCGTCGATGGGCAAAATCAAAAAACTGAGGTTAAATCGATGCCTGGCATCTATCGCTATTCAATAGACAATCTATTGAAAGAAGTGGAAAGTTGCCTAAAGTTGGGCTTACGCTCATTTGATCTTTTCCCTAACATTGAAGAGTCCTTAAAAGACAAATATGCTACAGAAAGCTACCGTGATGGAAGTTTATACTTACGTGCGATTGCAGCTGTAAAGAAAAATTTTCCGGAAGCTTGTATCGTAACGGATGTTGCTATGGACCCTTACAGCAGTGATGGGCACGATGGAATTGTCGAAAACGGTGAGATCCTAAACGATGAGACATTAGAGGTATTGGGCAAGATGGCTTTGGCACATGCGCAATCAGGTGCAGATATCATTGCTCCATCAGATATGATGGATGGTCGCATCGGTTACATCCGTGAGCTATTGGACCATAATGGTTTTACAAACGTTTCTTTGATGTCCTATACGGCAAAATATGCTTCGGCCTATTATGGTCCTTTTAGAGATGCCTTAGGCTCGGCGCCCAAGCATGGCGATAAAAAGACCTACCAGATGAATCCTGCCAATGCAAAAGAGGCGCTTATCGAAGCACAGCTCGATGCACAGGAAGGAGCAGATTTTCTGATGGTAAAACCAGGACTTCCCTACTTAGATATCGTTAAACTTCTTGCAGACAACTTCGATCTGCCAATTGCGGTATATAATGTCAGCGGAGAATATGCGATGTTAAAGGCGGCTATTCAAAACGGCTGGTTAGACGAACGTGTCATTCTAGAAACGTTATTGAGCTTCAGACGTGCTGGCGCTACTGCAATCTTATCCTACCATTCCAAAGAAGTATTGGAGAAAGGTTTTATTTAACAACTTCCAAACTATCTTCGATAATCGGAATATAACTAACAGAAGCTCGGGAATTCATTTCCGAGCTTCTGCTTTTTTTAAAATATTATTTAAACCTTTTTATTACATTGCGGTCAAACAGAAAATTATAATCCACCTTATTATGTTAAAAAGTATTATAATCAGCAGTTTCCTGTTATCGGCTCCTTCCGTACATGAACATACATTTTACTCCTTTTTAGAAGGCAATTGGATTGCGGCCAACGCTAAATTGAAATCAATCATATTTAATAAGAATGGCGACGCCTTTTTCACCTTTTCAAATTCAAACCATCAAAGTCCCCCAACTTCAGTTCATCAAAAAGTGGGCAATTTTGCAATATTAGATAGCAAAAAATTCAGTGGGTACTTTTTTAGTCCAAGCCTTTTTGGAAAATATAATGATAATAAGACGGCTTTTGAGATTGAAATTAAATCGGCCAATGAGATTATCCTGTTTGTCAATAAACAAAAAATACAATTGCTAAAAAAGGAAACTATTACTCAATTTAAATAGCTAATATCAGGCTATTATGGATTCCTTACGTTTCTATGAGACTTATCTTCTCAAAAAAAGATAACTTCGCATTCAAATACATAGACTATGCAAGCACCTGATATTTCAAGAGCAAAATCTGCTGAGCTATTTGAAAAAGCAAAACAATATTTCCCTGGAGGCGTAAACTCTCCTGTTAGGGCCTTCAAATCCGTATATGGTACCCCATTATTTATTGAACGTGGCGATAAGGCGCATCTTTGGGATGCGGACGGCAATGAATTCATCGATTTTTGTTGTTCATGGGGTCCCCTAATTTTAGGGCACAATAATGATCAAGTTCGTGAAGCAGTAGCGGCACAACTCGGGAAAGGCTTAAGTTTTGGCGCTCCTACTGCGTTGGAGAACCAACTAGCTGAGTTGATTATCGAAAACAATCGATTTATTGAGAAAATTCGCTTTGTCAGTTCTGGCACCGAGGCTGTAATGTCTGCTATCCGTTTGGCTAGAGGCTATACGAAACGTGATAAGATCATCAAATTTGATGGCTGTTATCATGGGCACTCCGATTCTCTTTTGGTAAAAGCTGGTTCTGGCCTGGTAACCTTTGGTGAGACATCTTCGGCCGGTGTACCTAAAGCATTTGCAGACGAAACCATTGTTATCGAATTAAACGATAAGCAAGCTTTAGAAGCTGCTTTTGCAGAGTTTAAAGATCAGATTGCGGCAGTTATCATTGAGGGTATACCTGCAAACAATGGCTTATTGTTGCAATCTAAGGAGTATGTTCACTTCTTACGTAATATCACCAAAGAACATGGTACAATGTTGATTATGGATGAAGTGATCACAGGATTCCGTGTTGGTTTTGAAGGTGCTTCAGCTTACTATGATGTACAACCTGATATTATTACCTACGGTAAAATTATTGGTGGCGGAATGCCTGTCGGTGCTTATGGAGCCTCAAAAGAATTGATGGCCTGTATATCTCCTGATGGTGCAGTTTACCAAGCAGGAACTTTATCCGGAAATCCAGTTGCTATGGCTGCCGGCATTGCTGCATTGGGTATCTTGGCTCAAAAGGATTTCTACACAAATTTAAATGCCAAAACAGAGGCTTTCGTCGATGATATGCGTACTTATATTGCCGAGAAAGGATATAAAGTTCAACTTTTCCATGTTGCTTCTATTTTTTGGTTTGCATTTACAGAACAGCAAGAAATTAAAAAAGCGAGTGAAATCGATCCTAAATCGATGGAATCTTATAAAATTATGCACCGCGAGTTGTTAAATCGCGGCGTTTATTTTGGCCCTTCAGGCTATGAAGTAGGTTTTGTTTCTGATGCACATACAGCAGCGGATCTTGACCTGGCAAAAAAACATATTTTTGATGCGTTGGACATTGTCTTTAGCGCATAAAAATCAAACTACTTTAAAAAAAGCCCTCTAGTATATTACTGGAGGGCTTTTTTTATAGGTTAGTGGAAGTTTCGGTTTGAATCAACGTACTTATTAAAGTTTGTTTGCCAACTTCTTATCTTTGGATTTCATCTTATTTAATCCGGCGATAAGTTCATCCAACGAAAACTTACCTTTGATATCCATAAATACACTTTCATCTTCATCATCATGGACCAATAAAGAAACCCGCTGAATGACATTGTTCTTATCAATACGAGCATTTAGCGAAATTTCCTGGCCATCGGTGTTAATAACCAGAAGTTCCTCAAATTTATTTTTCTTTAAAAACTTATGGTAATCGTCCAAAATACGCGCATTCTTTGTTTTATCATTATTTGAAAGTGTTAGCATTCTGAACTTCTTCAATTTCTTTACAATTTCGGCCATTGCACGCGCATCTTCATCGTTATCATCCTTTAAGGCTTTTTTCATAAAGGGTTTTGTTAACCACATCGGTAAATTAATAGCAACAATCTCAGCATCGTCAGATACATTGGACCGGCTGACGAAATCCATATTGGACGCTTTTTTTATCATGCATGACTGCATGGTGAAAAGAACGCCAACTAGGCACAACAAGGTTAGTAATCTTTTCATAATTGTCTACTTTTTGTTGTTGTTATCTCCTTTGTTCTTATTCACTTTATTATTCCCTTCGTTGACCAAGCTAGTCACATCTTTCAACGGTATAGCCCCGTCCAGGATCATAAATAGGTTTTGCCCATCTCCATTGATTGTAAGTAACAGATTGTTTAGGATATCGGCATTTGCGGACATATTTTCCACCATGAACCTGATATCTTGCCCATCACTATTGAGCGACATAAGTTCTTCATATTTTAAATTTGACACTGCCCCCCGAATAATACCTGTTAGAGCTTTATCTTCTCCATCCTCAACAATCAGCATCCGCAACGATTTAACATTCTTAAGTAGTGGTGTAATTGTCTGCATATCCTCATCGTCTATTTTCAAATTACCCAATAGTTTGAACATCGGCGCCCCGATTTTGAGTGTTGTCACACCTTTCTTTCCTTGATATTGTTCAAAAAGTTTATCCAATTTTGAAATTTGTGCATTTGCCATACTTGCTACAAGTAGAAGGCAAGCTATTAAAAAACCTTTCATTTTATTTTAGTTAATCGTTATTGACATTTGTTTTATATTCATTGCTTTATCTACACCATTTTCCAGATTATTTGCCAGTAAGCCCAAAGATTTTAGGGTCAGTTCAACAGCTTCCTGTTCGTTCGCGACAGGTTTCCCATTCAAAACAACATAATCTGCCCGGTAGGACTCTTCTGTTGTCAATTCCGAACTTTCAGTCACGACTTCTTTCTTCACTATCCAATCTTTGGCCTGTTTTTTTACTTTTGGACGTTTAAAAGTTTCTGCTGTTCGCATCGCCTTTCCACTGTCCTCCGCACTTACCTCATCATTAAGTTTGGGAACTGTTATTTCTATATTTTGATCGTCAAGCAGCTTCTTATCGGCAGGCTTCGACTCACTCATTTCTTTTTTGGCGAGCACAGGTCCTTGTATTGCTGATTCCTGATTTAGGAATAGTGCAATTCCAATAGCCATTACCAACATGGCTGCTGCTGCATATTTTATCCAGCTATTATTCCACCACACAATACGTTTCTTATCATCATTGATCTCACTTTGGAAGTCCTCAAAGGACCAGTCCATTGTCTTATTTTTTTCCTGATTCAATGATTGAAAAAAAGCATTATCCGAGTTCTTCAATGCTCTTTCTTCCTCTAATGACGACTGACCATTAAAGTACTTCTCTTCCAATTCTTTTAATTTCTTATCTTTCATCACTGTATATCTTATTTTCAAAGAAGATGAAACAATCGGGTTTATTTTTTACCTGAATAAATCCGCGTGGTTTCATAATCGAATAATCTTGTCAATTGTTCTTTTACCTTCTGTCTTGCACGCATCAGATTAACTCTGACTGCTGACTCCCCCATCTCCAATACTTCACCGATTTCATCGATATCATAATCCTCAACATCGCGCAGATGCATAACAAGCCGTTGTTTTTCGGGAAGAGAATTGATCATCTCCAGAATAATTTCTTTCGTATTCCCAACGGTATGTTCCGTCATCGCAACAACCTGATGCTGTTCAACAAAATCCGCCCGGATCTTATCTCTTTTTAAACGATTGAGTGCTTCATTTTTCACACTCTGCATGCAGAAGGCTTCCATATTTTTGTATTGAAGCAACTGATCTTTTAATTGCCACAACCGCATCATCACATTTTGTACCGCATCGAAAGCCTCGTCATCATCAATCAAGATCCGTTTCGCAAAGCGAAATAGCTTATCCTTATGGATGAAAACGGTATTTTTAAATTGCTCTTGATTCATGTTATCGTCAATATTGAGACTTACGCTATTTTAATTTTTAATCGGCTTATGCTCCATCTCAATATCACCCGTGCCTTTTATATAATCAAGACATTTCAGCAGATCGATTTATTACATCTAATATGACTATTTTTTTAAAAATATTTAATTCACTGTGTATTAAACTTCAATGAGTATCCCAAACGGCCTATTTTTAACCTTATTACAAACAAAATAGGAACATAGACTGTTACTTAAGATGCTGAATGATTAAAAAATTAAACAAAAAAATTATGAAGTATTACAGAATTACAGGTATTACTGCTGCAGTAGCGCTCATGGTAGGCGCTATTGGGTGTAACAACTCATCTACGAAAAGTACAGGTGGAGCTGACTCAAGCAGCAGTATGGACACAAATACTGCACAAAAAATGGACTCTATCACCGTTAGTCCTATTGCAGACTCGAAAGAATTTCCTGGAGCTGATCTGCAGATCGCCTCGATCACTGCAGAAAAGGTAGGAACAGACTCCGCAAAAGTAACTGTAAAATATGCGATCAAGAATTTCAAATTGACTGAGATGACCGATGATGCCCATGCTGCCCATATGGCAAATTCGCATGATGGCCAACATATCCATTTTATTTTAGACAATAAACCTTACACGGCTCTTTACAAACCCGAGAACTCCGTAACAGTACCGTTAAATTCGGAACATTACCTGCTCTCATTTTTATCAAGATCCTATCATGAATCCATAAAAACCACTGAAGCTTCTAAATTGGTAAAATTTAAGATTGATGCAACGGGTAAATTGACGACAGATGCAACACCAAAGGAACCATCACTTTTCTATTCGCGACCTAAAGGTGAGTATAAAGGAGCTGAAACAAAAAATCTCCTGTTAGATTTTTACGTAGTCAATACCAAACTTGCTCCAGACGGCAACAAGGTAATTGCAGATATCAATGGCCAGACATTTACATTGGACAAATGGGGGCCATATGAGATAAAAGGGCTGCCAATGGGCAACAATAAAGTAAAATTGACTCTAGTGGATAAGGATGGTAATGCTGTTACTGGAGATAATGTTTCGGTAGAACGTGATATCAAATTGTCTGAAAAATAAATTGCGGGCTGTCCTAAACACAAAAGAGTCGCATTAAAATGCGTCTCTTTTGTGTTTAGGACAAACTTTGAGCGACAAAAAGACATTGTCTTTATTCCTTTTTGATTAAGGCAGTTTGTCAAAATCAATTTTCGGTGCATTATTTTTATTCCGGAATTCAAACTTACTTCCTGGCTTAACAACTTCATTAAAGAAACCACCATTTCTAAGGAAGTATCCGTTTTTGATAATACCGCCGATTGCATCAATGCGTTGATTTGCACGATAGGTATTATCGACACTGAAAGAAGCCTCCTGTACAGCTTTCCATTGTCCATCATAGACCCATTGATTGCCAAACTCGACCTTTCTACCCAGGTAGCCTTGATTAGGACTAAAGTTCTCTAAGAAACTATGGAATCGTTTCAGGTAGGTGTTTGTCTGTGGACGTTTGAAGCTTGCGATCACATTCCATGCATGCTCTTCGGGCACAAAAAACCAAGCCGTATAATCAGTATTCCCTTTTTCATCAGGCACGCCTTTCAAGAGAAACTTATAGGTTACCCCTGCTTTCCAAAAGTACTTACGGTAACTCTGTCCGCCTGACCCTTCATTTCCAAACTCACCCGAATGCACATCCTTTCCTTTTTTTAGTAGATGGATTTTTTGCTCATCTGGAATACTTTTCGGGTCATCTGTGTGAAATGGACTCCAGACGGAAAATAAGATCCGTCGCTCGGTTTCTGAATTAACCTGTATACCAAAGTAGCCTTCGCCAAAACCATTCGCCATAAAATAGGAACCAACTTTATCTTCTCCTTGAGGGACGGTTACTTCGTTATAATAGTAACTAACGTTACCCTCCGTAGGAACAGTATAATTGAGATGACAAGAAGGGCCTCTTCTGGACCAATAGTAATACTCAGGATCATTGGAAAATAGAAGACCTTCCGAAGCCGCTTCGCCGCTCACAAGCAATTCGGTTACATCGGCAAAATTGCTTCCCGATTTACTTAAGCCTTTTAAATTAACCTGAACGTAACCGGGCGATTTTACATCAATCGACAGAGGCGCTGTTTCCGACAGCTCAATACTTTCCACATTCACGATCGTCTTTTTTCCTAAAGCGTCTACTGCTATTTTGGATTTTCCAGCATCGTTTTTTGCCTTCAGTTTCAAAGTCAATTTCCCCGCCTTTTGAGCCCTAAAATAAACCGATACCACTTCCTGATCGCTTGACCATTTTACAAGGCCATTACGACCGGAAATTTCCGCTTCACCAGCTTGTCCTGCGGTAATGAAAGCATTCCCGGCAAGTGGTACGGCATAAGTCTTCCCTACTGTTTGCGCTATACTGCTTATCGAAAGACAGGATAAAGCTCCCATAAAGAGATACTGGATAAAGTGTTTTCTTTTCATACTTTATTTTTTTTATCAATTTATATATCAAACCTAGGCTAGTTATACTACCTGCGGTTATTAATGCTTGCCATGCATTCGAGATGCTGCTATACTCGAATACTTCACGAAACCAAACTCCTTTAGTTGTTCTGAAACTCAATTTATCAGCTATCTTTCTGTTGCACTTTACTATTGAATAAAGATGGTATCGGTTTGCGAAACTGGATTATTTGATGAAGATAAGGCTTAGATTTACAGAAAAAGAAAGGAAATGTATATCAATCGATTGTGTAAAAAAACAGCAATAATTGACCATTATTCCTTTCCATTTAAATGAACTATTATAAAATGAGATGTGTATTTTAACATTTTAAAAATACGATCTAATCTTTTTGTGTATTTTTAAGATCAGAGTCCCCTTTAATAAAAGCTAAAATAGCAAGCTCCATGGACAAATCGGCTGATAGCACATCAAAACGTATCTTAGGACAAAAACAAATCTCCATATTGATCCATGGACTCGCCTGGCTTATTTTCTTATCCTTTCCAGTATTATTTTTTAACAACGGTCAATTGGAAATTAAGGAAATACTTTTTGCGCCGGCATTTTGGATTTTCACAGGCTGTTTTTTAATCCTATTCTATGTCAATGCTTACCTGCTAATTCCTTATGCGATAAGAAAACGAAAATTTATCAGTTACGGAATCTCCATTATTTTGACAGGCTTGTTATTAGCCTGTTATCTTCAGCCCTTCGATCGCTTGATGCATATTGGACGTCAGCAATTACCTACCCCTGGAGAAAGAGAATTTTCGTCTAGGCATCACCCTGATTTTCCACCGCCGCCATCTGCTAGGCATTCCCCAGACCGAGGTCCGGGGCAGACCCCGGGACAACGGCCACAACCCATCGATATTGCTTCCGTGTATATTTTCCTGTTAACCATTAGCCTTGCCGCACTCTATAGAATCGTAACCTACTGGATGGAAACTCAGCAAAAGATGCAATTGGTCGAACAAGACCGGATGAAGGCCGAACTTTCCTTCTTAAAAGCCCAGGTCCACCCCCACTTTTTGTTCAACACCTTAAATAATATTTATGCATTAGCATTGACCAACGATGATGCCGTCGCGAGTAGTATTCATCGTCTTTCACAATTAATGCGTTATTATATGGATGAACGGCATAGTGATACGATTGACATCAAGATTGAAATACAGGCTATACAAGATTTTATCAATCTCCAAAAGCTACGCACTGGCCCAAATTGTTCTATCAGTGAACACTATGCGGGGCTAGAACACCCTAAAACGATACACGCATTTGTGTTGCTTCCTTTTGTTGAAAATGCGTTCAAATATGGATTAAGCACAATAGAGCCCTCCCAATTAAGTTTTGAAGTCATTCTAACGCCAACATCCTGTGTATTAAATGTAAAGAATAGCATAGCTACACAGTCAACCGAACAACACCGAACAGGAACAGGTCTTAAAAATGTTAAACGTCTATTGGAACATTTTTATGCCAACAAACATCGCCTGACGATCCAGCAGGAGGATCATTCTTTTTTCGTTCAGCTTATCCTTTACATTTCTTCATAAATTGTTTCTATATTAGGCTATACGATTATATATACAAAAGCAGTTTATCTTAATTTAATCGATGTTAACTTGCATAGCTCTTGACGATGAACCCCTGGCTCTTCGTATTATTTCGACGTTCACAGCAAAGCATCCTGCTATACAGCTTGCTGCAACCTTCAGTAACCCCCATGAAGCGAAGCTATATCTCGCCAATAACAGTGTTGATTTGATTTTTTTGGATATTGATATGCTCGAGATCAATGGTATTGATTTTGCAAAGAACTTAAAACCAAGACCTTTATTGATTTTCACCACAGCACATAAGGAGTATGCGATAGATGGATTTGAACTTGATTCAGTAGACTATCTTCTCAAACCATTTGACTTCGTCCGTTTTGAACGGGCCATCGATAAAGCGATGACACGTTCAGCTACACAGAGCCATCGCCCCTTTTTAATCGTGAGTGTAGAATATCAACGAATCAAGATCTATCTTGACGAAATTGAGTGCTTGGAAAGCATGCAAGATTATATCAAAATACACCTTATACACGGAAAAACAATATTGACTCTATCGACAATGAAAGCCATGCTCGAGCGTTTGCCAAAAAATCAGTTTATCCGTATCCACCGCAGCTTTGTTATCGCAGTCAAACACATCATTACATTTTCACAGCGTAAAGTACAATTACCCAACTTCACATTGAAAGTCGGCGATGGTTACTATAATGAGGTTATCCAATGTCTACGTGATTCGTCGATGCAATAAGCCTCTTTATCGTTACTTAACATTATTTTACATCTCCGTCTATTACCTTGCTTCCATAAATAAAAAAGAAGAGATATGGAACGCAAAAATTTTATAAAAACCCTATCATTGCTCGCATTTTCAGGGCCAATGGTCTGGGCAGCTTGCAAGAAAGACGATACCACATCAATTACGGATGAGGGCACTGACGTAAATGTCGATTCAAGCTGCAGTGTAACACCTTCGGAAACCGAAGGGCCTTTTCCGACAAAAACACCTTCAAGTTATGTCCGATCAGATATACGCAAAGGTGATGGTATTGGGGCGAATATGCTCGGTTTAATTACCATTGTTAATACAAACAATAGCTGTGCGGCACTAGAAGGAGCTTTAGTGGATATTTGGCATTGTGATGTGGAAGGTAACTATTCCCAATATGGCGGAACACAGATGCAATCCAGCAACTACCAGTCTGTCAATTGGTACCGCGGTAGACAAGTTACGAATGCCAATGGACTTGTTTCTTTCCAAACCATCTTTCCGGGCTGGTATCAAGGTCGAGCAACACATATTCACGTTCATGTATATGATGCTACAGGTAAATCGCTATTAGTGACGCAAATCGCCTTTCAAGATAGTCTGTGTCTTGAAGTCAATAACACAGGTTCTTCTTATGGTTACAAAAAAGGTGTTTCAGGATATACCTATAATGCCAATGACAACGTATTCAGCGATGGTGTTACCAAAGAAATGTCTACGGTCACAGGATCCTTATCTGAAGGTTTCCAAATGAAAATGACGATTCATGTTAATGCTTAACAGCCTGATCATGCAGGATATTAGAATCTATATCGCGGAACAGCGAGGGGAAACATCAATCGAAACACATTTAGTCAGGAGCACACTCAATTATAGCTCCTTTGCTGCTCCTCACCGGGAGGCTATTGGCCGGTTGCAACAAGTCAATAGCTGGCAAGTCGCGCTTCAAGAGACTTTGGAACTCCCGACCAATCAGGATACAGTCTCATTTTTGATTCCTTTGGTTGGGGATCTACTCGTGACGATGGATGGCCAAACCTATACCGTTCCTGTCGGAACAATCTTAGTACACAATTTTGAAAATAATACGGCAATTCACATAAAGGCATCATCCGAAGTTGGGGAGCCTGCGATCTTTCAAGAATTTGTGCTTAATTCGGCAATAAACACTCCTACACTACCTCATATTGTGAATCTTCCACTTTCATCTTCGTTTGAGAAAAACAAGATGTATCCTGTAGGCACCGACTTAGCTACTGATTTTCAGTTCTACTTCGGTGCATTTGCCGGAAAACATGATTTTGAATTACAGATTGGCCAAGACCAAAAAAGCGCATTTGCATTTGCATTAGATGGTAATTTTGAAGTTGAAGAACGTATTCTTTATCCATCTGATGGTCTTTATCTACCAGATTCAAAAAATTTAGACATCGAATGCTTATCGGCAACTGGCCTTTTGGTGGTTTTGTGTTTCTAACGGAATAGATTTAAAAAACGATGATTTCCAAAATAACGACCACGATAAACATAAAAAAGTGAAGGGTCTACCCTTCACTTTTCCACACGATGTTAATAAAATGTTGAAAACCTCATTTCGCTTTTAAGGTGATCCCTCAAGTTACTCACAACTTGTTGATATTGCTGTTTAATATTTTAAAAATGGCTAAAAACCAACGCTTTTCAAGTTTAATCCTGTACGCTCGTCTAAACCGAACATTAAGTTCATATTTTGTACAGCTTGACCAGATGCTCCTTTCAGCAAATTATCGGTCGCATTTAAAATAAGGAGCTTATTTCCGTGCTTTTCGAGGTGGATAATACTTTTATTTGTATTAACGACCTGTTTGAGGTCAATATTTTTAGGACTGACATGTGTAAAAGGGTGAGCGGCATAATAGCTGTCATACAATGCGTAGGCCTGCTCTTCAGACAAATCGGTGTCTACATAAATTGCCGAAAAAATTCCGCGGGCAAAATCGCCACGTTGAGGAACAAAATTAATTTTTGCAGCAGCACGTTCCAACAATGATCGGTCTGACACCGGCAAAAATCCCGCTTGTAGCTGATCCAAGGACTCTGAAATTTCCTGCAAATGCTGGTGTTCAAAAGATTTGTAAGCAGAAAGGTTATTGTTACGCCAGGAGAAATGCGTTGTTGCACCTGGTTTTTGTCCTGCCCCTGTTGATCCAGTCGTTGCATTAACATGGATTTGATCAGGTAATAAGCCTTTACTCGCTAATGGCAATAAAGCCAATTGGATATTTGTTGCAAAGCATCCTGGATTAGCAATATACTGAGCCGTTTTGATTGCCTCTTTGTTTAGTTCCGGAAGCCCATACACGAATTGTTGACCTTGGAAAGCTGTATTCGCACGAAGACGATAATCTTGTGAGAGATCAATAATCTTCACGGATGCATCGATTGGATTTACATCTAAAAATTTGCGTGCATCACCATGACCAACACATAAGAACAATACATCAATAGCTGAGTGAAAGTCCGAAGAGAAGGTCAATTCAGTATCACCAAATAGATCATTGTGAACTTCATATAACTTATTTCCTGCATTGGAAGCGCTATTAGCAAATACGATTTCCACCTCAGGATGATAAATCAATACACGTAATAATTCACCACCAGTATATCCTGCCGAACCAATTATTCCTACTCTTATCATTTTTTTGAATTTAGAATTTAGGTATGCGTTATCACCTATCATGCCATGTACTTTTTCTTATCAAGTTTACTTTAAGAAAAAATACATGGCATAAAACACGGTTTATTTTTTATTCACTTTGTGCCAAATGATGGTTTGATTTCCAAAAATTTTGGAGAAACCTTTCACATCGTCACCTGTATAGCCCTTATTCATTTCACCATAGCTGCCGAATTTATTGGACATCAAATCGTGTTCAGACTCGACACCAATGACGACAAAACGGTATGGGTGAAGTTCAACAATCACTCGGCCAGTCACTGTTTCTTGTGAGGATTGCAAGAATGCTTCGATATCACGCATAACGGGATCGTGCATTTGGCCTTCGTGCATATAATTTCCGTAGAAAGCAGCGATTTGATCTTTCCAGGACAATTGCCATTTAGTTAAGGTATGTTTTTCTAAGGCATGATGTGCCTTGATTAAAATGACAGAAGCAGCGGCTTCAAAACCCACACGGCCTTTGATACCAATGATTGTATCACCAACGTGGATATCACGGCCAATACCGTATGGTTGAGCTATTGTCTGTAATTCTTGAATCACTTTAACGGAAGCCATTTTCTCACCATTTAATGCAATAGGCTCTCCTTTTTCAAAATCGATTGTAATTTGTTGCGGCTCTGAAGAAGTCACTGGAGTTGGCCATGCCGACTCTGGTAAGTATTGGTTGGATGTCAATGTTTCTGCTCCACCAACAGAAGTACCCCAAAGACCTTTATTGATGGAGTATTTTGCTTTTTCAGCAGAATACTCTACACCATGCTTATTCAAATATTCTATTTCGGCTTCACGCGACAATTGTAGATCACGGATTGGGGTGATAATTTCCACTCCTGGAATCAGGGTCTGGAAAATCATATCGAAACGTACTTGGTCGTTTCCTGCACCTGTAGATCCATGAGCAACACATTCAGCGCCAATTTTCTTTGCATAGTTTGCAATTGCGGTTGCTTGGCATACACGCTCAGCAGATACTGACAATGGATAAGTCGCATTTTTTAACACATTGCCAAAAATCAAAAATTTAATAGTTTCGCGGTAATAGTCTGCCGTTTCGTCTATAGCTGTATGTGATTTCACACCTAAAGCATAAGCACGTTCTTCAATATTTTTTAATTCTTCATCCGAAAAACCACCTGTATTTACAACTACGGAATGAACTTCTAAACCTAAATCTTGTGTAAGATAAATACAACAGAATGAAGTATCTAATCCCCCACTAAATGCTAAAACTACTTTTTTCATTAGAATGTTATTTTATGAGTGTTTGTTTTCAACGGCTGATTTAAGCTCGTTTCACTCGGTTTTTTATTATTATGTTGAGAGAACCTTGAACTGATCTTGTTATTACGAACATCTTCAGTTACCTGTTACATCTATTTTCAATATAATCGCTCAGCCTTAGCTTAATATCCTTTTGCGACTTTGTTATGCTTCGGAAAATTGACAGCAATAAATTTATTGGCCGATTTCCAAAACTTCGCCTGTATACGCTTTAGCAGAGACTGTTTTTGTGTAATTCTTTCCAAACGTTCTTTCGCTTCATGCTTGCGCTGGATCTTCTCCCGCAATTCACGTTCTTTCTCTTCGGGATCCCAAAGCATGGCGGTACACATACAGTTTTTACGGTCTTTACTCATCAGGATCTCATAATTCACGCAGCTTTGACAGCCTTTCCAGAATTCATCATCGGAAGTCAATTCGGAATAGGGAACCGGTTCATAGCCCAGTTCTGAATTGATTTTCATCACGGCGAATCCGGTTGTCAAACCAAAGATCTTCGCTTTAGGGTATTTCTCACGTGAAAGCTCAAAGACTCTTTTTTTGATTGCTTTTGCCAAACCGACTTTTCTGAATTCGGGATTGACAATCAAACCTGAGTTAGCGACATAATCCCCATGCCCCCAAGTTTCTATATAACAAAAACCTGCCCATCGGCCATCTCTATGTAAAGCAATCACTGCTTTACCTTCATTCATCTTGTTGGCAACGTATTCTGGTTTACGACGCGCAATACCAGTACCACGAGCCTTTGCAGACTCGAACATTTCGTCGCAAATAACCTCTGCATAATGTGCATGCTCAGGTTTAGCCGGGATAATTAAAAAATCTGATATAGTCATTGACTTACGACCCTAATAATAAAACAACAACTACTGTCGTGTTTTGTTACTAAATAAATTAAAATAATGGATTCAAAACCATCGGACAATCATGGTCTTGCTTGGAAAGATTCACTACCTCAAATCAAGCCCGAGGTAGTATAGGTCGTCGGAGGCGTAAAACAGGTATTTCTACAAAAATGAAAGCACAAAAGACCTTCTTCATAAACTTCTCAAAAGTTTGAATATAAGAATAATCGTTCTTTTTGTTCTGTTTCATTTTTTTATGCTCTGTCAATTGTTTCTGACGATGCAAATGTATAAAAATATTTTTTTCTTTTCCACAATATTCTCATTGATTTTTTGCAAAAATTAAAAATTTACAATCCACCGTCAAAACCTTCCTGTAAGCTTCATTTTCAAGCAATTAATCCACAACAAGTCGGTAATAGAACGATCACATTAGCGATATTAATTTGACAATAAAACGGATAAAGGTTTAAGGCTTTATCAATTGAAATTGTTGTTTTTTCTATCGGTTCGTTATTTTTAGTCAAAAACGATACTTTTGTAGGGATCATTTAATGGAGAATAGTATGTCACCGAGTTTAATTTTCTATATTATTTTTGCCGTCCCTTACATTATCTTTATGTATTGGCTCGTCAAACAGGACAAACATAAATATGCCTGGGGAATAGCAATCATTACTATTGTTGCCCTATTAGCGATCTACGTATCGCAGAAAGCCAGTAAAGTGGCCATGGACAATTATCAACAGCATCAGATCGACTCTAGAGAGATCGAGCGGGAAGAGCGTTTACAAAAACAACAGGATAGCATTAATCATGCTCAACAATAAAAAAGCGGCTAATGCCGCTTTTTTATTGTTCGTTTGTATAATTTGGAATAATCCCTTCCAATTTAAAGAGAAAAGCATATTCCAATGCAATTTCCTTTAAATAGTCAAATCGACCAGATGCACCACCATGACCATAATCCATATCTGTTTTTAACAGTAAAACCGCATCTCCTATTTTAGTAGCTCTCAGTTTTGCTACCCATTTTGCTGGTTCAAAATACTGCACCTGACTATCGTGCAGCCCGGTTGTGACCAATAAATTAGGGTATTCTTTTGCTTCAATGTTTTCATATGGAGAATAGGCCTTCATATAATAATAGGCTTCCTTCTCATTGGGGTTACCCCATTCATCATACTCATTTGTAGTCAACGGTATTGTATCATCCAACATGGTATTCACCACATCTACAAATGGTACCTGAGCTATTATGCCATGATATTGCTCAGGCGCAATATTAGCGATTACACCCATCAGCAAACCTCCGGCACTTCCCCCTTGCGCATAGAGATGTTCGGGCATACAATAATGTTGATCAATCAGGTATTTACCACAATCCACAAAATCATAAAAGGTATTCATCTTGTGCATCATTTTTCCATCTTCATACCATTGGCGCCCCATTTCCTCACCGCCTCTGATATGTGCCAAGGCATAGATAAATCCACGATCCAACAGACTTAGTCGATTGCTCGAAAAAGTGGGATCCATCGACGCACCATAAGATCCGTAGGCATATTGCAATAATGGAGCTGAACCATCAAGTTTGGTTCCCTTTTTATAAACAATAGAGATGGGCACTTGAACACCATCTCTTGCTGTTGCAAAAACACGTTCGGTGATATACGCGGTTTGGTCATACCCTCCCAAAATCTCCTGTTGCTTTAATAATATTTTCTTCTGCTTAGCCATATCATATTCATAGACTGAGCTTGGTGTCACTAAAGAAGTATAGCCATATCGTAACTTATCACTGTTGTATTCAACATTAATACCCGGGTATACCGTATAGGCAACTTCTCCGAAATCCAAATAGTGCTGATGCTGACTCTTTAAATTATAAATTGCCAATTGGGTCAATCCATTTTTCCTTTCAGCAATCGCCAGAAAATCCTTAAACTCTTCAATATCGCTGACCAATACATCCGGTCGATGGTCTATGAATGGCTGCCAGTGGCTGCGATCTGTACGATCTAAGGGACATTGCATGATTCGGAAATTAATAGCTCCATCATTGGTAAGTATTAAGAACCGATCTTCCAATGCAACAACCGAATAGAGAACATCCTGTATCCTAGGCTGAAAAATACGAAATTCCGATTGCGGTGAGTCAGCATTTAATAACCAAATTTCTGAGGATAATGTCCCTTCAGAATTGATCATAACATATTTTCCATTTTTGGATTTACCAACTCCGATATAATTTGTGTTATCTTTTTCTTCATACACAAGCACATCTGCTGCCGGATCGCCCCCCAGTGTATGTCGCATAATCTTTTCACTAAGCAAGGTAACAGGATTCTTGGCCGTATAGAACAAGGTTCGATTATCATTTCCCCAAATAGCGGCTCCCTCTGTATTCTTTATCTGGTCGGGATAGATTTCTCCGGTCTCGATATTTTTGATAAATATGGTATATTCTCTCCGAGAGACAGTATCCACACTAAAGGCAAGCAAACGATTATCCGGACTAACAGAAAATCCTTTTGCCGTATAATATGCATGCCCTTCGGCAAGCTGATCTACATCCAACAGCACTTCCTCTTCGCCCTCCAGTGTCCCCTTTTTCCGACAGAATTTAAAATATTGTTTTCCCTCTTCCGTCCGGCTATAATAATAGTAGCCATTTTTGTAATAAGGCACAGACTCGTCCTTTTCCTTAATCCGGGATTTCAATTCATCAAAAAGATTTTCCTGTAAATCTTCGGTATCTTGAAGCATTAAATTGGTATAATTGTTTTCCTCTTCCAGATAGTCAATAACTTCTTGCGATTTTTCTCCTTTTTTAAAGTAATCAATCATCCAGTAATAATCATCTTGCACAGTATCATCATGTATCTTTCTGACATGAGGGTAAATTGCCGCCACTGGGGCCATCACATTAGGCCAAACTATTTTCTTATTTTGTTGCATTCGCTCTTTTATACGCTAATCAATATATACTCTTTCTTATCCTAGCTATCTAGATCATCTAAATAAAACAGGAGACTCTTAGAAATGGTTTGAATTTAAGATATTTCGTCAACAGTTTGCTAAGAGATATGGATTATAAATACTTTTAATAAAAATTAACAGTTCAGAAGAGGCATTAGCATTATCTTTGCTATTCTGCTATAGGCAGGAATATGCGAGCTTACACGCTCATGAAGAAAATTTAAAATAAACAGGAGAGAATAACCAGGTGGAACGCGTGCATTGCAACAAATGAAAGCAGACACTTCATTAAGAATTATTTACATATGAATTTAAAACAATCACTATACCTAATTGCTTTAGGCTCATTGCCCCTTATCTCTTTCGGACAATCCGATACCATTCCAGCAAATTGGTTCAATTTGGATTATAAAACAGATGGGGTCATGGGAATCAGTACCGAAAAAACATATAAAACGTTATTGAAAGGAAGAAAATCTACTCCAATCATTGTTGGGGTATTGGATGGAGGTGTTGATGTTTATCACGAGGATCTCAAAGATGTTGTGTGGATCAATACGAAAGATAGTCTCACGAATGGTATAGATAATGATGGTAATGGCTATATTAATGATAAATACGGCTGGAATTTTATTGGAAACGCCGATGGAAAGGACGTTCAGTTCGATAACCTGGAATTGACAAGACAGCTTAGGGTTCTGGACAAAAAGTTTGCAAACATCACAGCGGCAACAGAACTCAATGAAGCTGGTCGAAAATCTTTCGCTAGTTATCAAAAGATGCTTGCCAAATATAAAAACAAGCTAGAAGAAGCTAAGATGGGCCAATTTTCCTACGATGCGCTCAAACGTAACATAGACGCTGTGGTACGTGAAATAGGTAAAAAGCCCGAAGATATCACACAGGAGGATATAGACAATTTCAAAGCAACCACAAACACGCAACGTATCGCACTTGGCTATGCAAAGGATGAAATCAACAACGGCGGCTTCGCCAAATTTTTTGATGATATCACCGAAGGTGCAAAATATTTCAACAATCAAGTTGATTATCATTTAAACAAAGCATACGATTCTCGACCTATTGTTGGAGATAATTATGAAGATGCTTCAGAGCGATACTACGGAAATGCAGATGTAAAAGGACCGGACGCATTACATGGTAGCCATGTCGCTGGAATCATTGGTGCAAAACGTAATAATAATGTTGGTATCAACGGCGTAGCGGACAATGTTAAAATACTCACAGTTAGACTTGTCCCCGATGGTGATGAACGTGATAAAGACGTCGCAAATGCCATTCGCTATGCAGCAGACAATGGCGCTAAAGTACTTAACATGAGCTTTGGGAAAAGTTATGCCTATAATAAACAGGCCGTAGACGATGCCATCAAATATGCTGAATCCAAAGATGTCCTGATGGTACATGCCGCAGGGAATGACAGTGAAGATAACGATATAGAGCCTAATTTTCCGATGAAGTATTATACGGATGTAAAAGGTGATACAACCGGGGTTGCTAATGCTTGGATCACAGTGGGTGCAACCGGCCTTCATTTGGACAATGAACTATTAGCCGATTTTTCCAATTATGGTAAAAAAACTGTCGATGTTTTCGCGCCTGGCGTCCACATCAACTCAACGGTACCAGATTCCAAGTATAAAGAAGAACAGGGCACAAGTATGGCTGCTCCCGTTGTCGCTGGTCTGGCCGCCATGATTCGTTCTTATTACCCTAATTTGAGCGCTGTGGAAACGAAACAAATTATTATGGAATCGGTAGAAAAGCCGAATCAACTGGTACAGGTAAAAGTTGGTGAAGATGCCAGCAAAACGGTTCGATTAGCAGACATTTCGGTCACTGGAGGAATCGTTAATGCATATAACGCTATTATAAAAGCAGAGGAATATACTAACAGAAAGAAAAAATAAATATTTTCTCGTTTTTTATACCAAAACTATCTTTTGTCCGTTTAATTAATTAACTTACAGAGACAAAACAACAGATGCTTATGGTAGAAAACTTTACCCAATCAGAAAACGAAGTTCAAAATTTGCTAACCCAAAACGAAAAGGTAATGACAGACGAGGACATAGAAAATGAATTGAAACTTCAATTACCAAAAATGTTGCTTCATCCAAGCAAAAGATGTGTTGAGAATATCCTTGCATATTCTAAACAACTAGAAAAAAGAAAGGCCTAATCTAGAGATTAGGCCTTTCTTTTTCACCTTACGACATCCATGATCAGCTATAGTGTAAAACAGCTGTGACTCGCCTTACCTTCCACAAACTAAAATCAGATTATTCTCCTTTTACTAGGTTTCAAAATTTCTTTTTTGATGGAAATTTTGGCTAGTTTTGAACCGATGTTAAAACAAGAACGATACAAGGCTTTCGTAGATTATTTCTCCAAAAATAGTCCTGACGCACAGACAGAACTCAACTATAGTAATCCCTTTGAATTACTGGTTGCCGTTATTTTATCTGCACAGTGTACAGATAAAAGGATCAACCAAGTCACGCCCAAGTTGTTTGCACGCTACCCAGATGCACACAGCTTGGCAGCTTCCAGCGTAGACGAGGTGTTTAGCTATATACGATCTGTAAGCTATCCGAATAACAAGGCCAAACACCTTGTGGGGATGGCTCAGCTACTGATTGAAAAGTTCGACAATATTGTACCCGAAAAAATTGAGGATCTTGTGAAACTTCCAGGTGTAGGTCGAAAAACTGCTAATGTCATTTCCTCTGTTGTTTATCATAATCCCGCTATGGCCGTAGATACCCATGTTTTTCGTGTTGCAAACCGTCTTGGGCTAACTTATCGTGCAACAACACCATTAGCTGTGGAAAAACAATTGGTAAAAAATCTACCTAAAGATACGATTGCCATTGCCCATCATTGGCTTATCTTACACGGGCGTTATATATGCCTGGCCCGAAAGCCACTGTGTGAGAAATGCCCTATCACTTATATGTGCAAATACTTTGAAAAAAATCACCATATAAAAAGTGTCTCAGCTATACCAGAGACAAAAAACTAATTTTTTTAGTGAAAATATTTGGTTTATGATTTTTAATTTTTAATTTTGAGAAATATATACTAAAAATATGAGCAACACAGATAAACTAAAAGCTTTACAGCTGACGTTAGATAAATTGGAAAAGAACTTTGGAAAAGGTTCAATTATGAAATTAGGTGATACTGCTGTTGAGCCGATCGAAGCTATTTCTACAGGATCTCTAGGCTTGGATATCGCCTTAGGAATTGGCGGTGTACCAAAAGGCCGTATCATTGAAATATATGGACCTGAATCTTCAGGTAAAACTACCTTAGCAACTCACATTGTTGCCGAAGCACAAAAAAAAGGCGGTATTGCAGCAATCATTGATGCTGAGCATGCTTTTGATAAATATTACGCTCAAAAATTAGGCGTAGATGTAGAAAATTTATTGATTTCTCAACCAGATAATGGTGAGCAAGGTTTAGAAATTGCTGATAACCTAATCCGTTCTGGTGCAATCGACGTTATTGTTATTGACTCCGTTGCCGCTTTGGTGCCAAAAGGTGAGATCGAAGGCGAAATGGGTGATTCTAAAATGGGGCTTCAAGCTCGTTTGATGTCACAAGCTTTACGTAAGTTGACAGGTACAATTTCAAAAACAAACTGTTGTTGTATTTTCATCAACCAATTGCGTGAAAAAATTGGTGTGATGTTTGGCAACCCAGAAACAACAACTGGTGGTAATGCATTAAAATTCTACGCTTCTGTACGTTTAGATATCCGTCGCACATCACAAATCAAAGATTCTGATGAAGTATCGGGTAACCGCGTAAAAGTGAAGATTGTAAAAAATAAAGTTGCACCTCCGTTCCGCATAGCGGAATTTGATATCATCTTTGGTGAAGGTATCTCTAAAGTAGGTGAAATCATTGATCTAGGTGTTGAATATGGTATTATTAAAAAAGCAGGCTCTTGGTTTAGCTATGGTGAGACCAAATTAGGACAAGGTCGAGATGCTGTTAAAGCCTTATTATTCGACAATCCAGATTTAATGGACGAACTTGAAGCTAAAATCCGTGCTGAAGTGACAGGAGAAGATCCAATGCTTAACATCGAGGAAAACGAAGACTAGTTGCTGTAAAAATTAGTATAATGTAGGTAGCCATCCTGTTTAGGATGGCTATTTTTTTTACGAAAATTCAAGTGCTTAGATGATTATTTTGTTACATGTCCAAAGTTTTCAATTTGTACTAATAGATTTTATTAATTTTAGCAGGTCGAGCTAAAAACGCCTGACATCCAAATGCTAAACTTAATATAAACAATGAATCGTAAACTAATTCTATTTCTTTTAATACTGCTAGGCTCAGTATTTCATCTACATGCACAAACGATACGCATACTCTCCTTTAATATCCACCACGGAAACCCACCCACCGAAAAAGAATCAGTTATCAACCTTGACACAATTGCCAAAATTATTAAAAATTCAAAAGCTGACCTCGTAGGTCTTCAGGAAATCGATGTCAATCTCGGTAGATCATATTTTGAAAATCAAGCCAAAAAATTAGCCGAATTAACAGGCATGCACTATATATTTTCCAAAGGGATAGACCTGGATAAAGGTGAATATGGTACCGCCATCTTATCAAAAAATCCAATTGAACGTGTAGAGAAACACTTTCTACCTTCCCCTGTGGAAAGCGAAACACGTAGTTTATCTGTAATCGAAGTCACGATACACAAAAGGAAACTCTTATTTGCAAATACACACCTTGACCTGAAAGACAAAAACAAAATCGAACAGGCAAAATTCATCACCCAGCGTTTCAAAAACGAAAAGCTACCCACCATCCTTGTCGGTGATTTGAACTCCGAACCCAATGATCCAGCAATTACTGAACTTAGCAAAATATTCACAAAAAGCAGCATTGCTAACGGATTTACGTTTCCTCAAGATAAACCCACTACTGAAATCGACTATATCATGATCAATAAAACATCTGCCGCAAAGTTCTCCAACCACCGTATTCTGGATGAACAATATGCGAGTGATCATCGGCCATTATATGTCGAGATAAACATTAAATAACTACTTGTGACCTTAAAATATGAATTTTAACAGAAGAAGATTTTTGGAAGCCCTAGCACTGGCTGGGATTACACTGCCCAATATCAGCATCGCTCAAGAAAACAGTTCAAACGAAATTGAAAACGAGTTTAGCTTTGTCGTACCTGCCTATCTACAAAATCAAACCGAAACAGGAATCAGTATTTTTACGATTTTGAGCAAAGATGCCTTTGCTTGGCTCGAGATACTGGACAATGGAGGGAATGTCCAAAAAAAGATCTACCAATCCGAAGATGGGATGATCAATGCCAATACTGATTTCTTTCATTTTACAATTGAAGACGCACCGCGTTCATTTCGTTATCGCATCAAAGCGAAGGAAATGCAAAAATTCGATCCTTATAAAATCGTATACGGCCAAGAAATAGAAACCCCTATTTTCGAGGCCAAATTAGCCAAGAACAATCAAGAACAGATTCGCTGTCTGGTCTATAACGATGTACATGAGGAAAAAAGCAGCTATCGTGACCTTATTCCGCATCAGGATATTTCACCCTACGATTTTTTTGTACTGAATGGTGATTCCTTCCATTATGTCACCAATCAGCAAGATATTACAGAGAAACTAATAAAGCCAATTGAATTTTTTGCGACAAGCAAACCATTCATTATGAATCGGGGAAACCATGAGACAAGGGGATCCTTCGCACGTAATTTCAAACGATATTTTGGTTATCCTGACAACAAGTATTACCAAGCCTTTAAAAGAGGTCCTATTTTTTGGATCATGCTGGACAGTGGCGAAGACAAGCCTGACAATCATGAGGTATACGCCGGAACAGTCGATTATGATAACTACAGAAAAGAACAGGCTAAATGGCTGGAAAAGGTTCTACAATCCAAGGAAAGAAAGAGTGCACAACACACTGTTGTCATTAGCCATATACCGATTTTTCATTCGGATGACTGGCATGGTACCTTGGATAACAGAGCATGTTTCCATCCCTTGTTTCAGAAATATAAAATTGATGCCATGATCTCTGGTCATACACATCAATATGGCTACTACCCCGCAGATAAAGATCACAATTATCCTGTATTTATAGGCGGAGGTCCAAAAGTTGGGAAAAGAACTATCATCGATGTAGCCGGCAACAACAAGTCATTGAACATACGGATGACTAGAGACGATGGCACAGAACTGGGATTATTTAAGAAATAAAAAAGGGCGCTTGATAAGCGCCCTTTTTTCTATTTTGATTGAAGAAAGCTGCGATGCGAACTTTCTTATTCTCCCTTTTCCAAGAAAGGGTATCTATAATCTGTATCTGGATTAAATGTCTCTTTGATTGTACGAGGAGACACCCAACGAAGCAAATTGATCATTGATCCCGCTTTGTCGTTTGTACCCGAGCCTCTAGCACCACCAAACGGTTGTTGACCTACGACAGCACCTGTACACTTATCATTCACGTAGAAGTTACCAGCGGCATGTCTCAATTTATCTGTTGCTAAATTAATCGCATACCGATCTTGCGCAATGATTGATCCAGTCAAGGCATAAATAGATGTTGTATCAACAATATCTAAGGTTTCTTCAAACTTAGCATCCTCGTAAACATATACGGTCAGGACAGGTCCAAACAATTCCTCAACCATTGTCTCGTAATCTGGTTTTGAAGCCTCAATGATTGTTGGATGAATGAAATATCCTTTAGATTTATCGTATGTACCACCAACTACAATTTCTGCGTCATTAGATTCTTTAGCTCTGTCGATATACTTCGCTAATTTATCAAATGACTTCTCATCAATTACAGCATTGAAAAAGTTTGTAAAATCTTCTGTTCCACCGATTGTAAAAGATTTTACGTCAGTAGTCATAGATTCTTTCAATGCAGGCCACAACGATTTAGGAATGTATGCACGTGATGCAGCAGAACATTTTTGACCTTGGTATTCGAAAGCACCACGAACCAAAGCTGTATTTGCAGCTTTCAAATCGGCCGAAGGGTGTACAACGATAAAATCCTTACCACCAGTCTCACCAACAATACGTGGATACGTTTTATAACGGTGGATATTGTTACCGATCGTCTTCCAGATATCCTGGAATACTCCTGTTGAACCAGTAAAGTGGATACCTGCGAAATCTGGGTGTTGGAAAATCACATCACCAGCGTCAGGACCTGAAACATACACCAAGTTGATAACACCATCCGGAAGACCAGCTTCACGGAAAATTTTCATCAATACATTTGCTGAATAGATTTGGGTATTGGATGGTTTCCATACCACAACATTCCCCATCATTGCGACACAGGAAGGTAGATTACCCGCAATCGCTGTAAAATTGAATGGAGTCAATGCAAATACAAAACCTTCAAGAGGACGTTGTTCTACACGGTTCCACACACCTTTACCTGATATAGGAGGTTGTTGTTTATAGATTTCGCTCATGTATTGTACATTGAAACGCAAGAAATCCACAATCTCACATGCCGAATCAATTTCTGCCTGATATGGGTTCTTCGATTGTCCCAACATTGTAGCAGCATTCAACTCATAACGGTATTTACCTGAAATCAATTCAGCAGCTTTTAAGAATATCGCAGCACGATCTTCCCAAGTAAGATTTTCCCAATCCTTTTTCGCCGCTAAAGCTGCATTGATTGCATCTGTTACATGAGATTTATCGCCTTGATTGTATTGACCTAAAATATGTTGGTGGTCATGTGGAGGAGCTAAGTTTACTTTTTTAGAAGTAGTGATTTCTTTACCACCAATATACATTGGGATATCGATTTGTTTCGAACGTGCCTCATCAATTGCTGCTTTCAACAATTTACGTTCTTTCGTTCCGACAGCGTATGTGTACACCGGTTCGTTGGTAGGAACAGGAACTGTAAAAAATCCTTTAGACATATTACAATTATTAATTATTCATCCAAAAAATACTATTTATGAATCATGAAGGGATCAAGTTTGTTCATTCCATTATTTTCATCAGAAACCATGGTTTCAACCTGTTAGCATGACACTAAATAGCGTTAATAGAAGTAAAATTACCTCAAATTTTATGAATACCCAAAGTTACTGTCCTTCTTTGAGCACCTTGGAAAAGATACGTTTAAATTTTTCCAATTTCGGTTTAATCACCAATTGGCAGTATGGTTCTTTTCCATTTAATCTATAATAATCTTGATGATAGTCCTCTGCTGGATAAAATACGGTTGCCGGAACTACTTCGGTTACAATAGGTTTATTGAAAACATGCTCCTTTTCTAACGTCGAAAGATAATATTGCGTCTTATCAAGCTGCTCTTTATTGTGCACAAAAATAGCCGAACGATATTGGGTGCCAACATCATTTCCCTGACGATTGAGCTCCGTTGGATCGTGTGCTACAAAAAAGGCCTCCAATAGTTTATCGTAGCTGATCACTTTTGGATCAAAAATAATATTGGTTGCTTCCGCATGCCCTGTACTCCCGGTACAAACCTGCGCATAACTTGGGTTTGCTACCCATCCACCGGTATATCCCGAAACCACATGTACAACACCCTCTAACTCCTTAAACTGTGCCTCAGTACACCAAAAACATCCTGCAGCAAATGTCGCCGTATCCAAACTCGCCGTATTTTTTTTAGGTAATTTGGTGAAATCAGGTTTCTTTACCCGATGCCCCTGCTGCTGCCCCTGGCAGGAGTTCAATACAAAAAGTGCTGTTAAAAGTATCAGAATATTTCTCATAAATAATTACCCTTCTTCTTTCCTTTTATGTTCCCTGAATTATTGGAGTTAAATTCATGCCCTATAAACAAATACCAACTAGGTGTTGTTTATAAAATAGAAAAGCGACAATAATAACTTATTGTCGCTTTTCTATTGTTCTATCAAATGATCAACTATTTAGCTGCAGCATAGTTTTGTGCTACGGCATCCCAATTGATAACATTAAAGATTTCCTCTAAATACGCTGGACGCTTATTTTGGAATTTCAAATAATAAGCATGCTCCCAAACGTCGATACCTAAGATAGGCGTACCTTTTACCTCAGCAACATCCATCAATGGATTGTCTTGGTTTGGTGTAGAAGTTACTGCAAGTTTACCATCAGCACCAACAATTAACCAAGCCCATCCTGAGCCAAAACGCGTAGCACCAGCAGCTTGAAGTTGTTTTTTCAACTCATCAAATGAACCAAATGTAGCATTGATTGCTTCAGCTAATTCACCTGTTGGAACTCCACCTGCATTTGGGCCTAAAACCTTCCAAAACAAAGAGTGGTTGTAGTGACCACCACCATTATTACGTACGGCTGCGCTGTATTTACTTACATTTTTAATAATATCCAATAGGGATAAGTTTTCTGCGTCTGTTCCTGCGATAGCTTTATTTAAGTTATCCACATATGCCTGATGGTGTCTGTCATGGTGGATTTCCATTGTAGTTTTGTCAATATGTGGTTCCAATGCGTCGGCTGCGTATGGTAACGCTTCTAATTCAAATGCCATATCTATTTTAATTTAAATGTTTATTACTTCGTTTATACATACAAATATAACACAATATACACGGTTATGTTTTTATGTGTTACAATAAATCCATTATTTCCCTACCGTTTTTGACGAAAAAATGATTTTACCAAATCAGCACATTCTTCCTGCAAAACGCCATGTGTAATGACAGTTTTGGGGTGTAATATTTTATCGTGAAAATGGGAATAGCCACGCTTTTCATCTTTGGCTCCATAGACTATTTTACCAATATGTGTCCAATAGGCCGCTCCGGCACACATAATACAAGGCTCAATGGTAACGTATAATGTGCATTCATCCAGGTATTTGCCCCCAAGGTAATTTGCTGCTGCTGTAAAAGCCTGCATTTCAGCGTGAGCTGTCACATCATTTAATCGCTGCGTCAAATTATGACCTTTCCCTATAACACGTCCTCGATGAACAATAACTGCCCCAATAGGCACCTCTCCCTCTTGGTAAGCGACCTTAGCTTCATTCAATGCCATACGCATGAACGACTCGTCACTATCGATGAGTTGTGTTCCTTCAAAATCTATAAATGTCATGGTACAAACTTAACTAAGTTTAGATCCATTTGGTAATTTTTTGTCGACAGATGTCAAAATAATATCTCCATTTTCGTCCGGAAATCCGGTCACTAGACACTCAGAAAAGAAATTAGCGATCTGCTTTTTGGGAAAGTTCACAACTGCGACAACTTGCTTCCCAATCAACTCCTCTTTGTTGTAGTGTACTGTAATCTGGGCACTACTCTGTAATACACCAATTTCATCGCCGAAATCAAGTTTCAATTGATATGCTGGCTTTTTAGCTCTTGGAAAGTCTTTTGCTTCTAAAATAGTTCCTACCCGTAAATCCACTTTCTCAAAATCGCTCCAACTAATGGCATCACTCATAATCGGTTGCTACTAATATCCTGAATCTCTTTACCTATCGTAAATAAAACATAGGAAGGCTTCCGTCCCAAACGTAAAGACAATCTATTGATCAGTTTATCTTCCTCTCCTGCTTGAAAAGCTAAATCTTCATCACTTAAGTGGTTGTACTTGCGACGGAGTTTTTCTTTGGCTACTTGCCACTGTTCTTCGTTAATTTTCAGCATAACTAAGATTTAGGTATAAAATTTGTATATCTTTACTGAACTGTAAAAGTTTGTTTAAAGATACAATATATACATAAATAAAAGATTATGAAAAAGATTTTACCAGCATTACTTTTGATTTGTGGTAGCGTAGCAACGGCACAGGCGCAGCTTTTGCCAGGGTTTGAGGTGGGTGTAAAAGGAGGCTTGAACTTCTCTAAACTTAAAAGCGATGGAAAATATTTCAATTCTGACACGAAAGCAGGCTACCAAGCAGGTCTTTATGGACGTGTTGGTGTATTGGGATTCCATATTCAGCCGGAGGTTTATTTAACAGGTAAAAACACCACTGTGAAAGGTCAAGGAGAAGACGGGGCTTCAACGACTACCGATGTTAAGTTTACCACAGTTGATATTCCTGTATTATTAGGCAAGCGTTTTGGCTTGGGTCCAATCGGGGCGAGAATCCAAACCGGTCCAATTTTCTCATTTAAAGTAGATGATAATCAGCCCAAGATGATTGACCAATTGAATCCAGGTAACTACAAAAAAAGTGGTACAGCTTGGGCTTTTGGTGTAGGTGCTGATGTTTCAAGCTTACGTGTAGACCTACGTTACGAAATGGGCTTGAACAAGGTCAACAACGAAAGTCAGGCAAATCCCAAAATCAACATGTGGAGTATCGGTTTAGGCTATAGATTATTCAGTATCCTATAGTTCTTTAAACCTTGTTCATATACTGTTTAAAAGTCCGTTTTTATTCAAAACGGACTTTTTATTTCAATAAACTTTAGAACCGTTCTAAATTATTGCTTTTTCTTGTCAAAATGGTATCATATTTAATAGCAAATAGTAGATTTGCCTAATTCAAATTAAATTACAAGGATAATGAGTAAATCAAAGCCAGTTTTCAGTTCTTCGATTGGGAAGAAGCTAATCATGAGCTTAACAGGAATCTTCCTATGTTTATTCCTAGTTGTTCACTTGGTTGGTAACTTGCAATTATTTAAAGATGATGCGGGTCTAGCGTTCAACAAGTACGCCTATTTTATGACTCACTTTGCACCAATCAAAGTTGTTTCTTACTTATTGTATGCTTCGGTAATTGTTCACGTCATCTACGCTATTACATTGTCGATGAAAAACAAGGCCGCTCGTCCTATTGGTTATGCCAAATATGATGGTCAAGCAAACAGCAAGTGGAATTCACGCAACATGGGTATCTTAGGTACTGTCATTTTAGTATTCTTAGCTACGCACATGTCTAATTTTTGGTGGAAGTTTCACAATGATGAAGTGCCGTACATCGAATACCGTACTGATTTGGCAACTGGACAAACCACAGCGAGAGAACTTCAAGCTTCTGAATTCCACGACTACCAAGAAACGGTAGAAAACAATGTTCAAATCTTAAAAGCGAGAGATTTGTACAAGCAAGTTGACTTTGCATTCAAAAATGTTGCATTGGTAGCTTTGTATGTTATTGCGATGGCAGCTTTGGCATTCCACTTAATTCATGGTTTCCAATCTGCATTCCAAACTTTAGGTTTTAACCACAGAAGATATATTGGAATCATCAGAGCAATCGGTGTTTGGGTATTTGGGGTATTAATTCCAATTGGCTTTGCAATAATGCCATTGTTTTTCTTCTTTAAATAATTCAGAATCTTTTAAGATAAAGCTCAGGCTTTATCGATCAATATAAAATTAAGAGATATGTTAGATTCAAAAGTACCAGCGGGCCCATTAGCCCAAAAGTGGTCAAATTATAAATTTAATCTTAAGTTGGTTAACCCTGCTAACAAACGTAAATTTACCGTTATTGTTGTTGGTACAGGTCTTGCTGGTGCATCTGCAGCGGCATCTTTAGCCGAATTAGGATATAATGTAATTACCTTCTGTTACCAAGATTCACCTCGTCGTGCGCACTCTATTGCGGCACAAGGTGGTATTAACGCAGCAAAAAGCTACCAAAACGACGGAGACTCTGTTTTCCGTTTATTCTACGATACAATCAAAGGTGGTGACTACCGCTCACGTGAGGCAAACGTTTACCGTTTGGCAGAAGTATCTGTCAACATCATTGACCAATGTGTTGCTCAAGGTGTTCCATTTGCACGTGAATACGGAGGTCTATTGGACAACCGTTCTTTCGGTGGTGCGCAAGTTAGCCGTACCTTCTATGCACGCGGTCAAACGGGACAACAATTGTTGTTGGGCGCTTATTCAGCGTTAAACCGTCAAATCAAAAAAGGAAAAGTAAAATCTTATACGCGTCATGAGATGTTAGACTTGGTTATGATCGATGGTCATGCTAAAGGTATCGTAACTCGTGACTTGGTTTCCGGTAAAATCGAAACTCATGCTGCACATGCAGTATTGATGTGTACTGGTGGTTACGGTAACGTATTCTTCTTGTCTACAAATGCAATGGGATGTAACGTTACAGCAGCTTGGAGAGCACACAAACGTGGTGCTTACTTTGCTAACCCTTGTTATACTCAAATTCACCCAACGTGTATCCCGGTAACAGGAGATCACCAATCTAAATTGACATTGATGTCAGAGTCTTTACGTAATGACGGCCGTGTATGGGTTCCTAAAACTCAAGAAATGGCAGAAAGATTACGTAAAGGTGAGATCAAAGCCAATGATATCAAAGAAGACGACAGAGACTATTTCTTGGAGCGTAAATACCCTTCATTCGGTAACTTGGTACCACGTGACGTAGCATCTCGTAATGCAAAAGAAGCTGTTGATGATGGTCGTGGTGTTGGTAAAACTGGTTTCGCCGTATTCTTGGATTTTAAAGAAGCGATCGGTCGTCTAGGCGAAGATGCAGTACGTGCTAAATACGGTAACTTATTTGACATGTACTACCAAATCACCGACGAGAACCCATACAAACAACCAATGCGTATCTACCCAGCTGTTCACTACACAATGGGTGGGGTATGGGTTGACTACAACTTGATGACTACAATCCCTGGTTTGTATGCTTTAGGTGAGTGTAACTTCTCTGACCACGGTGCAAACCGTTTAGGTGCATCGGCGTTGATGCAAGGTCTTGCCGATGGTTATTTTGTAATCCCTTACACTGTGGGTGATTACTTAGCTAAATTAGGTTCATTTGCGCCAGTAGATCATAGCCATCCAGCTTTCGAAGCTACTCGTAAGGAAGTTGAAGACAAAATCAACAAATTGTTGTCTTTAAACGGTACAGAAACTGTTGATGATATCCACAAAAAACTAGGTCTCATCATGTGGGAATATTGTGGTATGGCCCGTACGGCTGAAGGATTACAAAAGGCACAAGGTTTGATCCAAGAGTTGAAAAAAGAATTCTGGACAAACGTTAGAGTGCTTGGAGAAAACGAAGAATTAAATCTTTCTTTAGAAAAAGCTGGTCGCGTAGCTGACTTCTTAGAATTGGGTGAGTTAATGGTTGTTGATGCATTGCAACGCGCTGAGTCTTGTGGTGGTCACTTCCGTTTAGAAAGCCAAACTGAAGAAGGTGAAGCAAAACGTAACGATGATGAATTCGCCTATGTATCTGCTTGGGAATACAAAGGAGACAATGTACCTGAGGAATTACACAAGGAAGACTTGGTATTCGAGAACGTTCAGTTAACACAAAGAAGTTATAAATAAGAAGGAAAATTATCATGGCACAACATATGAATTTAACGCTGAAAGTTTGGCGTCAAAAAAATGATAAAGATAAAGGTCAATTTGTAACTTATCAGGCAAACGATATCGCTGATGATATGTCTTTCTTAGAGATGCTTGATATTGTCAATGAAGAATTGACTCGTAAAGGAGAAGATCCTGTATATTTCGATCACGACTGTCGTGAAGGTATCTGTGGGATGTGTTCATTAGTAATCAATGGTCGCCCTCACGGTCCTAAAGAAGGTACCACAACATGTCAATTGCACATGCGTAGCTTCCACGATGGACAGACAATCGTCATCGAACCTTGGAGAGCTGCTGCATTCCCAGTGTTGAAAGACCTTGCAACAGACCGTACGGCTTTTGACCGCATTCAACAAGCAGGTGGATATGTAAATATCAATACAGGAGGTGTTCCTGATGCCAACACGATTCCTATCCCTAAACGTATTGCTGATGAAGCTTTCGAATCGGCTACATGTATCGGTTGTGGTGCTTGTGTTGCTGCATGTAAAAATGCTTCTGCAATGTTATTTGTATCTGCAAAAGTCTCTCAATTTGCCTTATTACCTCAAGGCCAAACTGAGCGTTACGAACGTGCACAGGCAATGGTAGATCAAATGGATGCAGAAGGTTTCGGTAACTGTACCAACACGGGAGCTTGCGAAGCAGAATGTCCTGTAGGTATCAAGTTAACAAATATTGCTCGTCTAAACCGCGAGTATTTGACTGCTAAAATCTTCCGTCAAGAAGAGCCACACGTTTAATTAGCATATTAAATCCTTCATGTTTTCGCTAGCATCAACAGCTACGAAAACCTAATGAAGATTCTTTCTGGCCCATGAAAATAGGTAATTCAGAAGAATAATATAAAAGTCCTTGCCCTAAGAAAGCAAGGACTTTTTTTTATATTTACATTAATGTAAATTGACGAACGTGAATTCTGGTATAAAAATTCGACTACTCTTACTTATCTTGACTTTTTGCTTTATAGGAACAGCTATCACTATCAAAGAATCTGTTACCAATAAGGAAATACTGGACATTGATACAAAATCACTCAATGATTATATCGCACAGCAAGAGAAAAAAGTCGACCGTATTTTCAATGACTCACTTTTGCTCAAAACCTTTAAAAACTACGATCAGTATCCTATTGCAGTATATCAGGCCTTCGAAAAGTTTAAAACCAACGAAAAGGTTTTTCTATTTCTTTTTAAGGACCATGAACCTAAGATGTGGAGCACGCATCTATTTGTGCCTATTACAGATCAGGGATTTCCAGAAAAATCCAATTTTATTCAGGATGATAACCGTTCTTACGTTGTTCGAAAAAAAACAATTGGCAATATCAGTATACTCGCCTATATTATTGTAAAAGGCTATACAAATAACAACAACCCGTATTTAAATAGCTCTTTGCGGAGAAACTTCTTCGACTCCAGAAATATTGACATCGCCTCCTATACAGACACGGTCACCATTAAAAATATCTATAGCAATGAGGGGTCTTATCTGTTCTCCGTTAAGCTAAAAGATGGAGAGCATGAAAATGCCTATACAATTTTGCAATTCTTCTGCTGGCTACTTGCCTGGATCGCGTTACTGATCTTCTTCAATAGCCTCTGCTTACATATGGCCAAGACAGGAAGGGCCTGGTGGTCTGCGATACTGCTATTGTCGATATTTAGCCTTGTCAAATTTGCCGATCTTAAGTGGAACCTGCTGTCCGAAAATGCGACATTTTCAATTTTCGACTCACGGAATTACGCCTATAATCGCTTCTTCCCTAATATATGGTCCGTGATGTCCACCACCATATTGGTGCTATGGTTGGTTCTATTTATCTATTCAATTCGCAAAGAGCTCAACTTTGACAAAATAAAAAACATCCGGCTCTTTAGAATTCCTATCGCAATCGGATTTATTCTAAGTATATATCTATCGTTCGGTCTATTGTATGACATCGCTGGTACATTAATTACACACTCCAACAACATCTATTTTGATTTCACAAAACTTGTCGATTTACATTTCTTAAGTTGGGTAGATCTAGGCATTGTTGGCATGGGTATTTTGGCTTTAAGTATCTACATTGATCTTGTACTATTTTTTCTTAAAAAATTAGAATTAAAACCGACGCAGCTACTCAATATTCAACTGGCATGTGTCATTTTTGTCATCCTGATCATTTCCTTTTATATCGAGAAAAATAGCCTGGTCAATTTGCTACTCGCGCTGATCATCCTTATTAAATCATTTGGCGAGAAGTATTTCGACAGGCATATATTAACAAATTATATTGCTGTACTGATACTTTGGGCAATCATAAGTGCGATCACGCACGCACGTTTCTATCAGGAACGGAACTTAATTGACATGAAAATCTTGTTGAGTAATCTACAATCAGAAGATGATGTCAATGCTGTTTCATTATTCTCTGATATTGAAAGTAGCTTAGCAAACGATCAAGAATTAAAACACTTATTTAATATCAGCCTTCCCTATACCAATACCGAGGGGATCAACGATTTTATCAAGAAAAAATACTTTAGTGGCTATCTTTCCAAGTACGAGTTCAAAGCATATTATTATGATCAGAATAATATTCCGCTCAATCCAGCCAGTCAGAATAAGATCAATGAATATCGAGAAAAGGTAATCAACAAGTCGATAAAAGTCACTCAGAACTTCTACCGTGCCAGCGCTGAATTGGGTACGCATGAATACTTCTCCATTATTCCTGTCACCATTGACCAAAATAGGATTGTCAATGTCATCATCAATCTTTCCAATAAAGATTTTAGTTATACGGTTCCCTATCCCGAAATCCTCACCGATATGCGGATCAACAATTCGCAATATTATAATAAGGGGGATTATTCGATAGCCCTCTATAAAGGCGGTTCTTTAATAACACAGTTTGGGAAATATACCTACGAGAACAATTTAAGGGGGCTGAAAGGTGTTCCAGGAGAATATATCCAAGTACTGGACCGTGATGCATACCTACATATGGCTTATGTTGCCAATAAATTCTCAACATATGTTATCAGTAAACAAAAACCTTCTTTTTGGGACTATCTAGCGACTACTTCATTTTTGTTCCTGGTATTTTTTATGATTTTCATGTTTTTCCATTTCATAAAATCATTCTATATCTTTCTTAAGAATACCAAGCTAACTTTCCGTAATTTAAAATATCAGTTCTACAAAATAGTAAATAAAATACAGTACTCTACACGTATTCAAACCTCCATTATCTCATCGGTAATACTAGCTATCCTCATATCTGCGGTAATTTCGTATATAAGTATCAACAAGCAACTTTATAATAACAATAAAGCAAGTAAGGAACGTTTTATTATCGAATTGGGCAAACGGATGGAAAATATGTTGACCTACACAGATGAAACATCCACCGAGACGCAGCTTATCAGCATGCTCAAGACATTATCTGAAACAATTTCCAAAGACTTCAATCTTTATTCCAAATCAGGCAGGTTGCTTTATAGCTCGCAACGTAGAATCTACGATCTGGAACTTTTCTCTACTTTCATTAATCCAGCTGCACTGAAGAATCTTTCTATCTTAAAAAAATCGGAGACGATTGAAGATGAGCGTATAGGCACTTTTCAATTTGAGACCAGTTATGCAACCATTAGGGACAAAAACTATAATACACTCGCTTATATAGGTATACCAAACTTCTCGCTTCAGAAGGAAGAAAATATTAATAAGAATCTTCTTTTAAATACAATAGTGAACATTTATTCGCTGATCATCATAGGCTTTGGTTTTTATGCGACATTTGTGGCCAACAGTGTCACCAATCCATTGAGCATCATCAGTAAGAAGATCTCACAACTACGCCTGGGACAACCCAACGAACCTCTGTTTTGGCAACGAAATGATGAAATAGGTACATTGATCAAAGAATATAATCTCATGATCATAAAACTTGAAGACTATGCCAATAAAATCAAAGATACTGAACGCGAATCAACTTGGCGTGAGATGGCTCAACAGATAGCCCATGAAATCAAAAATCCGCTGACGCCAATGAAATTAGGTATTCAGCAACTCCGTAGATCGTACAAAGATGAAGACCCTAAATTTCCGGATCGCTTCAATAAATTCTCCACTTCATTTATCGAACAAATCGATGCATTGACGCATATTGCCTCAGAATTTTCGCACTTCGCAAAATTCCCAAATACAGTAATGGAAAACATCAATATTGTAGAAAAGGTAACAAAGTCCATTTCCTTGTACAACAATACACCAAATGTAAATATTCGTCTCATTAACAATGCCGATCACAAAACCCTTATTGTTAAGGCTGATGGTAATGAGTTATTGAGAACCTTCAATAATTTAATAAAAAATGCGATTGAAGGAGGTTATGGGCGAAAAAACATGAAGATCGAGATTTCCATTGAACGCTACTCAGACAAATTTGTCAAGATAGACATCAAAGACAATGGTTATGGAATTCCCAAAGAGATGCAGGATAAAATTTTCCAGATTAATTTCACGACAAAGAGTTCAGGAAACGGCTTAGGGCTAGTTCTTGTCAAAAAAACAATTGAAGCCAGTAATGGGCAAATTTATTTTGAGACTGTAGAAGGCGAAGGTACAACGTTCCATATACTGCTTCCTTTGCAACAGATAGAGTCTTAATATGTGTAGATAGCAATCAACAAAAATAAGACATCGAAGAAAGCTTATATGCGCTCCATCTTCAGTGTCTCTAAATAAGCATTTGTGTAAAGAAATGGGCTTCACACCAACTGATGTAGATAAAAATATAGCGTTCAATTAGGGTATAACTCAAACACTGATAGCATAAAACTAACCAGTTAATGGATAGCCTTATTATTTTGCTTTAAGGATCAGTATAACAAGAACAGTACACTATAAACAAAAAAGCTCTTTGCGATCATGCAAAGAGCTTTTTTGTTTATAGTGTATCTATTTTTAACGCAATACAACAGTAGATCGTCCCATGATTGCATTATCTTCATATAATAAAACCGTATAGGCCCCTTTAGAGAATCCTTCTTCTGCTGCCCAATAGACGATATAGTCTTCACCTTTGTTGGTAAATAAAATATTGTGTTTAAAAGTATATTGTAATTTCTCGCCATGTACATAGAAAATATTATCACCTTGCACGACCAGATTTCCCTGTGGATCGATAATTCTAACATATATATCACGTTCTCCACTTTTAGCCAACGGATTATCAGCAATGGTAAAGTTGATTTTTAACTTATCGATTTTTTTAGCACGTTCTTCTACAAATTCCTTTCCATTCTTTTTGACTTCAAGGCCATTTATACTGATGCTTGAAACCTTTAATGCTGAAGCAGTCGCAACCTTCTCTTTCAGATCCGAATTTGATGTAACTAATGAAGTAATCTGTTTTTCTTTTTCGACAACAGATTCGTTCAAGTTGGAGTTTTGTTTCGATAAAATCTGATTTTCCTGAATCAGCCGTTGCACATTGACACGATAAGTATCCACCTGCTTCTTAAGCTGATTGATCTTGTGCTGTGCTTCATCGATATCTTTTGCTGTAATACTCTTATTTTCAAGTTTTTTACGAAGCTCTGCGATCTCAGCTCTAGAATCATCCTTCTGCACGGACATCTCTGGAGTCAATTGAACATTTTCTACATCAATTTTATCCAATTCAGCTTCAATACGATCGATTTGTACCTGCAAATTTTCTTTTTCTACTGTAAGTGTATAGACCTTTTCACCATTAGTCTTAAACTTGACATAAAAATATATATTCGTTGCAAGTAATGCTGCTATCGCAATGATAAAGAAGTAAATCTTCGAAGAATCTTTCTTCTTCTCTTCTTCTTTCTTACTCGAAACAACTTCTGAATTTATCATAATATACTGTCATATTCATAGGTATAAATCTATAAATTTATACTATTGAATGTTTAAACAAAAATTATTCCAGTTTTATTTTTTATTACCAATTATGAATTATTCAAAATAATTCAAGGTCTCAAATCCGCCTTGTTTTAAGTATTCTTCCTTTCTCATCAGGTGAAGATCGGATTGTACCATATCTGTTACCAACATCTGAAGATCATATTTTGGCGTCCATCCAAGTTTTGTATTTGCTTTAGTCGGATCACCAATTAGTAAATCGACTTCAGTTGGCCTATAATATGCTGGATCAACTTTGACAACAGTCTGACCAAATTTAATCAGCGATTTATCAATATTTAACTGGGCTAGGCGCTCCTCGTCAATATCGATAATTACCCCCTTCTCCTGCTCTCCCTTTCCACTGAACTCAATCTCAATTCCCAATTCTGCAAAAGCCATGCGAACAAAGTCCCTTACAGTTGTTGTCACACCTGTAGCAATCACAAAATCTTCAGCGGTTTCTTGTTGTAGAATCAACCACATTGCTTCTACATAATCTTTAGCATGCCCCCAATCGCGTTGTGCCGACAGATTACCAAGATATAATTTATCCTGAAGTCCTAGCGCAATTTTTGCTACAGCCCTGGTGATTTTACGTGTCACAAAAGTCTCTCCCCTTACAGGGCTCTCGTGATTGAATAAAATTCCATTACAAGCATACATCTTATAGGCTTCACGATAATTGACAGTAATCCAATAACCGTACATTTTTGCTACAGCATAAGGACTTCGCGGATAAAAAGGTGTCGTTTCACTTTGTGGAACCGCTTGCACCAATCCATAAAGCTCGGAAGTAGAAGCCTGATAGATACGGGTTTTCTCAATCATTCCCAATAATCTGACTGCTTCAAGAATCCGCAATGTACCGATACCATCGGCATTTGCAGTATATTCCGGCGTATCAAAACTAACTTTTACATGAGATTGCGCCGCAAGGTTGTAAATCTCGTCAGGCTGTGTTTCCTGTATAATACGGATTAAGTTGGTTGAATCCGTCAAATCACCAAAATGCAATGTGAAATTTCTATTGTCAAGATGGGGATCTTGATAAAGATGATCAATACGATCTGTATTGAATAAAGAACTGCGACGCTTTAAACCGTGTACTTTGTAACCTTTCTTCAATAGGAATTCTGCTAGATAGGCACCATCTTGTCCTGTTATACCTGTTATTAAAGCAGTTTTCGTGTTTTGTTCAGCCATGTTTCTCTCTAGATTAAGCAATACCTGACGAAATCGTTAGGTATATATCCCATTTTCATACTTAAAATAAGCTTATCCGCCCACAAGATTATCATGCATAGTTGGCTTTTTCACTGTATCGGTAAATTCCGCAGCCTATGACACGAATAAATCATAATGAATTGGGAGTGTAAAAGTATTAAATTTTAAACAAAAAAAGCCATAGGAATTCCTATAGCTTTCTGTTATTCTTCTTTTATCGTTTACGTTTAGTTCGAACGCGTAAAATTAAACACTAAATAGGCTTCTCCGTTAGCAACAGTCAATGGCATACGCATAACTAATTTATTCCCATCCGAATAAGATAAATCCAAACGGTAACCTGTTGTTACGTTCTTCGCTTTATCGCCTGCATAAATCTTTTTAAATTGAAACTGAGGTTCTCCTAAGCCTTTTCCAGGATTATAGATAGACCAAAAGATCTCACGTGATGCACCCGGAGCACATAAAGTTCCTTGCGCATTAAAAGTAATAGATCCTTTACCATTTCCAATAAAATTCCATGTACTACCTACGAAACATTCTGCAGGAGCTTCTTCAAATACACTTTTAATCGTGAATGAAGAAGGTAAATTCTCTCTATCGATTGTATTCAACGTCCATGTACCTTTTACAGCGGATTTCCAATCCGAAGCGCTTGGACCAGAAGCTGCACTCGTGTTGGAAGAAGGATTTCCAGTTGATGTACCTTGCTTTTGTGCTCCACAAGAAAATAAGGTTACCGTAGCAAAAATAGTTGCTAATGATAAAACGAATCGATTCATATCTATAAATTTTAATTTCAAATTGTATTTTTGGGATAAATTAATCCACAAAACATGAAAATTACAGCCAAAAATCATACCATAAGCAAAATAATCGCAAAAACGCTGTTAAGGTTATTTATCATTTTATTGGCCTTTGCTTCTTATCCGCTTTTTTTAGGACAGGAAGCAAAAAGCAAATTGAATCAAATCAGCCTTGCTTTTACGAACAAGATAGCTCTCATCGCTCCTATCTTGTTATTTTGCTTCATCATTGGATTAATGATCGCTGTGCTCAAGCACAAATATAACAGAATTGACCTAAATTGGCTATTTTCTCTTGCTACTATCTTTGGTATTTTATATTTGATATTATTGTATTCAAGAATTTACCCAACGATTGCTTAAGTGTAATTGCACAATTCGCCAAAGTTTCTAACTTTGGATTCTCCAAAAAGCTAATTACAGCCGAACAAGATTGGATGTATAATTTATATGGATAAAAAAAAAGGGCTAAAAATAGCCAAAAATATAGCAAAGATTGTCGTTACTGTGGGCGCCTTATACTGGGTATTCAGCAAGGTATCTCTAAAGGATCTGAAAGAAGCGGTAATCAACTCCAATCCGCTCTATCTATTCTTTGCTCTAGTTGCTTATAGTATCTCTATTTTTATTTCCTCTTCGCGCTTATTGACCTTTTTAAAGGCAATCGGTCTGGATGTTACGGAAAAATATAATTTAAAACTATACCAACTTGGCTTATTTTACAACCTCATTTTACCAGGTGGCGTTGGGGGAGATGGTTATAAGATATTCTTCCTCAGGAAACGATTCAATATTAAAGGACGAAAATTATTTACAGCCTTATTTTTAGATAGATTAAGCGGACTATGGGCACTATGCCTAATCATTGCAGCGCTGGTTACCTATATGCCACAGCTAGGGATTCCAAACTATCTGACCATCATATTATTTATTATAGGGAGCGTTCTCTATTACTTTATCGTAACCAAGTTCTTTAAGGAATACAAGGCAACATTTCTAAGAGCACATTTAAAGGCTATTGGTGTACAATCAATGCAGGTTCTCGCAGCAATTCTCATTCTTTATGCCTTAGGTTTTAGCGGTAAGTTCTCTCCGTACCTATTTTTATTCCTTGCATCTTCTTTGGTTTCAATCATTCCGTTTTCTGTTGGGGGATTGGGCATGCGTGAACTTGTGATTATGTGGGGAGCTGGCATATTCCAGGTAGACTCTCACAATGCGGTTTTGATCACCTTATTATTTTATATTATTTCCGCTCTCGTTGCTCTTTCGGGGATTTACTTTATCTTTCATCCGCAGGCAATTGGAGAGGACAAATTACCTTCCGCAGAAGAAGTTGAACAAAGTCAAAAACTAGAAGAATAAACATGGCAAATATTATTATTACAGGCGCAAGCAGTGGTGTTGGATTTGAAGCGGTACTGGATTTGACCTCTAAAAAGGACAATAAAGTAATTGCATTGGCTAGATCAGCGGACAAACTGAGAAAACTTCATGAAATTGCCGGTCAGCTAAATTATGATGGTGGCACTTTATATCCGGCCCAATTTGATATTGTCTACGATGACTATGCTACTCTTGTTCCCTTCATCCAATCAAAATTTGATAAGGTTGATATCTTGATTAACAATGCTGGAGCACTCATCAATAAGCCATTTATGGAAACTGATGGAAAGGATTTTGCTGAAATGCTACAAACCAATGTGATGGGACACGTCAATATGATCCAACACGTTGTTCCCATGATGCAATCAGGCTCACATATTGTCAATATTAGCAGTATGGGCGGATTTCAGGGATCCATGAAGTTTCCCGGACTTTCGGCATATTCAACCAGCAAAGCTGCATTAGCAGTGCTTACAGAATGCTTAGCAGAGGAATTTAAGGAAAAGGGAATTAAAGTGAACTGTCTAGCCTTAGGATCTGCACAGACTGAAATGTTCGAAGCTGCTTTTCCAGGCGTTGAAGCGGGTACTTTAGCCTTTGAAATGGGACGCTATATTGCAGATTTCGCTCAAAATGGGCATCACTATTTCAATGGGAAAATACTTCCTGTCGCCAATACAACACCCTAACTGGAATAGCGCACTTCAAAGAGATATCCCTTGTTCTAATACAGTCAGGTTGATCTAATATAGTCAGGACCATTTAATGTACGATTAAATGGTCCCGATTTCTTTAAGCTTATTTGATCCGGAAAAAATATTAAGATTCGCGGCATTCAGTTGATTAAATCAATTTGTCTTCAGTTTAAGCCATTTCGTAAGGTCATCCATCAATTGTTCATTAAAGCTCTCTGAGTTTTCAAAATATTCTTCAATTTTTCCTGTTTGCGCATTTTGAAAAAGGTGATTCAAATTAGGATAATCCTTAATGATGACGTCGGTGGTGTTTAAATGCAGGTGTTGCAGACAATAGATGTTTTCATTCGCCGGGACTTGAACATCCTTTCCGCCGAAGGAAGCGAAAATCGGTACTTTCACCTGCTTCAGATAATAAGCTGGATCGATGCGAAGAAACGTTCTAAACCAGGGGCTCATCATTGGACTAAGTTTAATCTTCATATCAGGAGACAGTGGATTCCCGTTATTTTGCTGAATAAGTTCTTTTTCCAACGATTCGGCCAACGCCTTTGGTGGCTCGTCTTTCAATAGAATAGTATACAATTTTCGATTATTTGCTTTATTGGTCTGCAATGCAGCTTCAGATAATCCGCCCGCTTTTCCTAAAGCATAGCTTTGTAAAATCAGCAAAGAATCTCCTTTGATCACAGGTCCAGACAGGAGTGCAATATAGTTTACTTTACTATTCTCGGATGCCACGATTTCGGCAATTAGCGCTCCCTCACTATGGCCAATCATCCCGATTTTATCCACATCAACTACAGCTTTTTTGCTTAGAAAATCAACTGCAGCGTTAGCATCAGAAGCGAAGTCAATCGTTGTCGCTAAATTAACTTCTCCTTTGGAGCCACCTACTCCCCTGTCATCGTAACGTAATACGGCAAAACCGTTTTTCGTAAGATGATCAGCAAGCACCTTAAATGGCCTGTGACCAAACACCTCAGAATCTCTATTTTGTTGACCACTACCATTGACTAATACCACCGCAGGAAATGGCCCTCCATTTTTAGGATAAGTCAGAGAGCCCGTCAGAAATGCATTGCCTGCACTATTTCTAAACGAAACTTCCTCTTCCATATAGCTATAAGGGGGGAAAACATCCTGCTTACGAGAAAGCCCACTCTGTTCGTTCTCGCTTCGTACCAAAATCATAGCAGATTCAAAAGGACCTTGTTTCATCACTCCTTTCATAACATCTTTATCCCGGTCTAAAAAGCCAGCATACAGAAGACCTATATTCCTAACGTCCATCCAAATGGAATCGTGCTCTATACGTATTTGAGTGATTGCAAATTTCTGCGCTGTTTGCATCGGACTCTCAAAGGTTCCATTCCACTTCCCTGTGCTATCTTTTTGAATGTTGAACACCAGCAGCAACTTCTTCCCCGAAACCTTAACCTCGCCCTTCCATGAGCCATCAAATGTCTGCGCGTGGGTACATGAAAAATGAAAACAAATGATAAATAGATATAAAAATTTTCTCATTGTCGTTTTTTACTAGAAATTAAACTGTATGCATAAATCCAATATAAAATATAATGCCACAAATACTATACTGATTTCAATCTTCTTATTATTAACGGCTACATTCATACCCTTAACCAATAAATAGAATTGGTAGAATAGCAATAACAAACTGATTATTCCAAACATACCAAATAAAAATAGCTCAGTTTTATCAACTCCGGCCAATGTATGATCGCCGTTTTGCACTGCTTTTAATACTTGATCCGTGAATTTATCCTGGTTTAACAATTTCCCTAAAAATAAGGCAAGATAGAGCGGAAATGGTATAATCAAAACGACATTCATGACATCAATGATTCTGGTCTTTCTGTTTAATAACAACCCTGCACCGTAAAGAAATGTAAAAGGAGCCAAAACCATACAGGCATGAACGCCCAAGACAGCCCATATGGAAACCCCTATATCTGGTTGATAGAAATGCATAAATCCATTAAACTGCTGGCCCGATAAATAAATAATATAGCTTGATAACAAAAATCCGATAACACCAGCAAAGAATAGTTTCCACTCCGGCAATTCCGCAAATGGATTCTGAAAAATCTGTTTAACTTTCATTTTTTAAGAATTGAGATAAGCGCAGCTGTTCGATTTCTACTGGATTTTGGGTTCCAATAAGTAATATCTTACCAGTTTCCAAGGTAAGTTGTAAGCCCATATTACCACGAGCTGAAAAAGCCAGCCCTTTCTGCCCTCTCCGAAAACCCCATCCACCAAACTCACCAATCGGGTTATATTTTCGTACTTCAACAGCACGAATATCTGTCCAACGTGCTCTTTTACGATAGAAATTAAATGGAAAAAAATAGACTTCAATTCCATCTTCACGAATAGTAGTTCTTAATCGTAGAACGCCAAACAATCCCCATAATACCAAATTGATCCAAAACCCCGGTAATTGAAATAATGGAGCAAAATTCAACCGCAAGAGCTCATGCCAGTGCACAGAAAAACTGGCCACGCTGACAGATAAAAGGATCAGACAGAGCCACCAGCTAAAAAAAGATTGGCTTTCGGTATAAAGCGTATTATTTTTCATCTTGATATAATTCTTTGTTTATCAATCATTCGATTGCCCAGACTGCTAAATACTTCTATTTCTGCCATTATTGTTTGTATGATCAAGCGATTTCAATTTGCGAATCAGATCATCGAGAATATTACGGACCGTCGGATAGGATTTGCCCATCTGATTTGCCATTTCTTTTAAACTCCCTGAGTGCATCAAAAAATTCAAAACAAATTCTTGCTCCTCTACAGTAAGCTGCATCAACACAGGTAAAGAAAACTTACCTACAACTTCGGTTTCACAGGAGTCACACACCAATTTAGCGACTTTTAACTTCGCTTCACAACAAGGGCAATCAACCGGTATTTTTTTCATTAAATAATAACATCATTAACATTATTAAAGATAATATTAATAATGTTAAAACAAAAGATTATAAAATCAATATTTTTCAAAAATCATTGCTTAATGATATATTTGTATCATTAAATAACGTTTATGAAGAAGTTTTTAGGCTATTTCCTATCTATTATATTTTGGTTTTGTTTTGGTTTATCCCTAATTATTTTCCACCCCATACAGTGGTTATGTTTAAAGCTGGGTGGATACAATGCACATAAAAAGAGTGTAGATATATTAAATGCCTGCCTCGTTGCCTGCTATTACACGCTATTTAATCGGGTGACATTTATCGACAATAAAAATATTCCAACAGGACAACCCATTGTCTTTGTAGCAAATCATCAAAGTACTTTTGATATTCCTCCAATGATCTATTTCTTGCGTAGATTTCATGGGAAATTTATTTCTAAAATAGAACTTGCCAGTGGCATACCTAGCATCTCCTTCAACTTAAAACATGGTGGTGCCGCAAATATAGATCGCAATGACCCCAAACAATCTATTGCTGAAATATTGAAACTTGCCAATAATATGAAAACCAAAAACTGGTCCGCGTTTATTTTTCCAGAGGGAACAAGATCGAAAACCGGAAAAATGAAGGCCTTTCATGTTGGTGGAATTGCCACTTTACTAAAGAAAAATCCGAATGCACTCGTTGTTCCTATTGCCATTAGAGGATCATATGAAATGGTACAATATGGTATGTATCCATTAACCCCATTTCTTCATATGACCTGGGAAGTGCTAGAACCTTTGGATACGGAGGGTAAGAATATTGAGGAGATCGTTAAATTAGCTGAGGAAGCAATAAAATTAAAGGTCGAAAAATAGGAATAAGCTACTTGACCTGCCTTCCTTTCCAGTCGTACTTCCCTACATTGCCCAATATGCCTATATAAGCCAGATAAAGGATATGAGCCAAGCTCAATAAAGGAAGATACCATAAGAGTTCCTTTCTGCTTGCGAACCTTGTCAAAGGTTCAATAAAAATAAATTCGACGACCATCTTTAATAGCAATGCAAAAAGTACAACCCAAGCAACGAATTTTACACCGAAAAGAGCAAGAACCGAAGCTACCAAAATCAATAAATTAAAGAACCAAATGGAAATCCCTAATGCGATGACACCTTTATTTTTATATTTGGTACTTTTTGAAGCCCAGCGTCTGCGCTGACTAATGAATGACTTCAAATCCGGTTTGGCATCCGTATAAACAACAGCATCTTTTGATTTACAAAACGTTATTCGCTCGGGATATTGTTCTGCTACCTTATGTAAAAAAAGTTCATCATCACCGGATGCAAGCTCGTCGATCCCTTTAAATCCGCCCATTTGTTTAAAAATATCCTTTCGATAGGCCAAATTAGCACCATTACAGGTCGTTGGTTTTTTGTTACCAATACCTGCAGCGCCCAGACCTATCAAATACAAAAATTCCAGGGTCTGCAGTCGTTCAAAAAAACTCTTTTCTTCTGAATACACCACTGGAGAAGATTGTAGATAAGCACCTTCTTTCTCAAATGTGCTGATAACCGTTGCTAACCAGTTCGACCCCATGCGGCAATCTGCATCAGTGGTAATAATAATTTCACCTTGACAGCATTCTATCGCCCTTGAAATTGCTAGTTTCTTATACGAATTCAAACGCCCGTTTTCATTCAATTGAATAAGCTTAACACCTTTCTCTTCATATTCTTTCACAATCAAAGACGTATTGTCATCTGAATGGTCATCGATAATAATGAGCTCCAGGAGCTCATTAGGATAATTCTGCCCGAGTATGGATTCAATGGTGCGTCTAATATTTAACTCCTCATTCCGCGCAGCAATAATCACAGATACGGTCATTGTTGGCCTAATAGAACGGTTAGGTTCTGAAATCAAGGACCAGCCTCTGCGCATCCATAAAACTAGAATTGCATATACGCAGGCAAAAATGATCAATAAATAGTTAAGAATTTGTATCACCGAAAAAATTAATCTTAAAAACAAAAATAGAACCAAATATAGCTGGAAGAATCAAATTAACGAACCAAATACAGGAAACAATAGCCATTACAGCAATCTCTTGTGTGGTAATATAGCTATATAGATTGCTAGCAACAAAACTTCTCACACTGAAATCAAAAATATCCAATGTAGGCAGAGCTGCCTGAACAAAAAACAGGATAAAAATCATCAGAATCATGGATAAAAGTGGTAGCTCAGGCAAAGTTAGCTTCATCAAGATGATATACTGCGAAGTAAAAATAACAAATCGCGCCAAAGAATTTAAAAGAACAATACTGAGCTCACGCATTGAATAGTGCTCCAATACTTCAAAGAAGGGCTTAATTCGCGTCAAAAACTTAATTTTCCCGACCAATAAATCGATCCATTTTACATTGAAATATAAGATGACAAATCCTCCAGCATAGATAATAGCAAGTAGCCATACCCCAAATTGTACTGTTAAAGGAGTAGAAAGAAATTTACAGATAAACCAGGCGATACTTAGTGATCCCGCAACGCTTGTGAGCACCAATTGCGCAAATAATCCAACGCCCATCGCTACGGCTCCTTTTGCTCGATGTTGGGGCTGTAGAAAAAGTACCCGCCCGCCATATTCGCCAATCCTATTGGGTGTAAAAATAGCCCAGGTAAGCCCGCAGAAAACGGATTGGAAAGCCTTCCAAAATGAAATATGCTCCAGTTTAGATGCAAGATACCGCCATTTCACAACTTCAAGCAACCAGTTGACAAGCATTAAAACCACAATTAAAATAAGGGTCCAAACAACCGAATGCTGCTCCAAACCGGCAATTAGGGTTTTGAACTTCTCAATATTGCTTCTATCGGATACCTTCACAACGATATACCAGGTCGCTAGGGCGAAAACCAGTATCTTCAATAAAAGACTGATGTATTTTTTTTGTCTTCCAGTCAACTTTTGATAATTAGAGAGCAATGTTACTAAATTTTAGCCAAATGATTAAGTTTTGTCGAACGCAATCCGCGAATAAAACGCAAAATTTGTATTATTGTATATGCAGAAGGAAAAGGCGAAAGAAAGAATAATTTTAGGTATAGACCCCGGAACAGTAATACTTGGGTATGGTATCATCAAAGAAGTCGGCAATAACATATCCTTGGTCTCAATGGGGGTCATCAAAATGGGACATTTAGATGACCATGCCCTAAAACTACAACGTATATTCAAAAAAACTTCTGCTCTAATGCAGGAATACAATCCCGACTGCGTAGCTCTTGAATCACCATTTTATGGAAAAAACATACAGGTCATGCTCAAATTAGGGCGAGCGCAAGGTGTTGCCATGGCGGCGGCGCTGGCGCAAGATATCCCAATCTTTGAATATTCTCCAAGAAAGATAAAACAATCCGTTACAGGAAATGGAAATGCTACAAAGGAGCAGGTTTCCGCTATGCTAAAAAATCTATTAAAATTTGAGGAAACACCACAATTTTTAGATGCCACCGACGGATTGGCAATCGCTGTCTGCCACTCCTTTCAGAAAAATGCAGTATCAGGCAGCAGCAAGTCGTACACTGGATGGTCCGCCTTTATCAAAGACAACAAAGATCGGATCAAGTAATTACATTTGTACCTGACGAATCACATTCTTCACATTCAACTCAACAATATCCGTCATCGTCTTACACTTGAGGTAAGAGTTATTTTGATAAAATTCAGCGTAGCCCTCACGTAACTGTTTGATATTCTCCTGCGTAGAAAGGACCTGCGTTTGCGAAGCATCCCTTAGATCAGCGATCCGATGTCTTTCACTCCGGACTCTATGCACAATGGAAGAACGCTCCTCCTGTTGGTATTGCAGCACAGTTTTTTCATTTAGATGCTCCATTGCTAATTTGACGTAGGGAAGATTCTCCTTAAAAAATTGAGGCATATATACTTTCGGATTTCCTTCATAAAACTGCTGGTCAAAATCTATTGCCCGAATTCGAAACTGGAAATCATCAAAATCTGGTGTAATCTGCATCACAAAATTGTAGGCCCTCATATCCCCCAACAAGGTAATAATACATCGTTCATTAAACTTGACAAATTCTTTGGAAATCCGGGTCAGATTATAATCAGGCGAGAACATACGTGTTTTCGAAAAAGTGTCCCCGGGGATTCCAACAATATGTTCTTCAACCAAAGTATCATGGTCTACCATATAATTCACCTGATTTGGCGACAATATTTCTTCTAACTCCAATCCATATATTCGCGACGCATCGGCTTGCTTGATGTAAAAATAATCGTACACATCATTTAAACGGTTTACGATACGAATACGAAATGGTTTAGTATTGCCAAAGCCACAGTACTCTACACGATCAATATACTTATGCTGGACGATTCGCGTATTACCTGATGCTTTCAGTTTAGCATAAATCACCTTCAATCCGTCATACAATTGATCGATAAGATATTGCGGATACAGTGGAGTCTCCCAAAAAGTATCGTTGCCAAATTTATCCATGACAGGTACTGTCTCCGTAAAATTCAGTAGATCTTTATATCCTATCGGCAACTTTTCGTCTCGCTGATACAGCTTAAGGTATTTATGAAGTCCTTCCCCTACTTCAAAAATTGGTTTCTTTTTCGAAATCTTTACATCTTGAACTTCTTCCATCTCTATTCCGTATTTTATTTTTCGTTTACTCAAACATCACACAGTCTGCTACATTTTGCCCCATCATATGCTAAATTCGAACTGATTAGATTTTCAATATGCCAACTGTTTTTCCTACTTCTAAAAAAGGCAATACTAAATTAATTTATCATAATCTTGATATTAAACATGAAAACAATCACTTAACCTATAATAAGATCATCATGAAACAATTATAATCACTTTCAATCAAAAACATATAACATTATCAATATGAATAAGTATTTTTTATTAAATTTACATCTATAAACCGAAAATTCTTAGTAATTTTGAAATAAATTTAATTATTTTAGCTATTGGTCAGATCTTGATGCAACGACCAATTAATGAACACAAAAACCATTGTTAATGGAAAATCAATATGCAAACTATGATTTAGACAATTTGGATATCCAAATCTTGTCTATTCTAATGAACGATGCCTCTATTCCTTATACAGAAATAGCAAAAAAGCTAATTGTATCAGGTGGTACAATTCACGTTAGAATGAAGAAGATGGAAGAACTAGGTATCATTAGAGGGTCAAATCTAATTATCAATCCTCAAAAAGTCGGATTTGATATCACGGCCTTTTTGGGTATCTATCTTGAAAAAGGTTCACAATATGCAGATGCGGTAGATAAATTGAAAGAAATCAAAGAAGTGGTCGAATTACACTATTGTACTGGCCAATACAGTATTTTTGCAAAAATTATCTGTAGAGATACAGTTCACCTGAGAAAAGTATTGAATGAAGATATTCAATCCGTACCAGGGATTCAACGTACCGAGACGATCATCTCTCTTGAGGAGAGTATCAAACGTCAAATCAGCTTAGTCTAGTATAAAAAAAGCTTCCATAAAAATGGAAGCTTTTTTTATACTATCTTTTCTAACATTGCGATATAGAGATCGATCCCTGCTCTAATTTCATCGATATAGATAAACTCATCTGCCATATGCGACCGCGCGCTATTGCCAGGTCCCAGCTTCAGAGAAGGGACAGGAATAAGAGCCTGATCGCTCATCGTCGGTGAACCATATACTTTACGTCCCAGTAGAATGCCTGCTTTGACGATTGGATGCGTTTCAGGAATAGAAGAAGACTTCAGGCGCGTCGATCTCGCTGTGACCTCTGATTTTACATGAGACTTGATAATATCCAACGTCTCTTCATTCGAATAAGCATCTGTGGTTCTGACATCGACAACAAAGTTACAAGTAGCCGGTACCACATTGTGCTGTGATCCCGCCTGAATCACGGTTACCGACATCTTAATTGGGCCTAAAGTTGAAGAAGTCCTTTCAAATGTATAATTTTGAAACCATTCAATATCCTTGATCGCTTTATAGATAGCATTATCGCCCTCATTACGTGCGGCATGTCCAGCAGTTCCTAAAGCGGTACAATCCAACACCATCAGCCCCTTTTCTGCAATTGCCAAATCCAATAAGGTAGGTTCACCCACAATTGCAAAATCAATTGGACCGATATCATCCAAAACAGATTCTACACCGTTCTTACCTGAGATCTCTTCTTCAGCACTGGCGACCAGACAGAAGTTATACTTCAACTCCGTCTGCTGGTAAAAATACAAAAATGTAGCTATCAATGATACCAAACAGCCCCCAGCATCATTGCTTCCCAATCCGAACAATTTACCTTCCTCTACAGTTGCTGCCAAAGGATCTCTCGTATAACCCGTATTTGGTTTAACTGTATCGTGATGCGAATTAAGCAATATCGTAGGTTTAGTGATATCATAATGGGCGTTATATACCCAGACATTATTGCCTTTCCGATGTGTTTTTATATCACGCTCCTGAAAGAAGCGATCAATTAAATCTGCCGTGAACTCTTCCTCTTTACTTAAAGACGACAGTCCAATTAATTGTTTTAAAAGGGCCAGCGCATCTTCAAATAGACGCTGTTTATCCTTCATGGTATAGTCCTCCTGCTTTATCCGCAGACAGTTTAATTCCCTTTATAAAAGCAGAACTAAAACCGTTATGTTCCATTTCGTTCAATCCCGCTATTGTACATCCCTTTGGTGACGTCACCTTATCAATCTCTCCTTCTGGATGAGCATTGGTATGCAATAGCAAATCAGCAGCGCCTTTTGCAGTTTGAACTGCCATTTTTAATGCGTCATGCGCATGAAATCCGATTTCAACTCCACCTTGTGAAGCCGCGCGAATAGCACGCAGGAAGAACGCAATACCGCAGGCACACAATGCCGTTGCCGATGTCATCAGGTCTTCATTAATGACAACCACTGAACCAACAGTTTCAAACATCTTCTCAACCTCCTTCAAACTATCGTCCGAAGCATTGTCGCTGGCGATACAAGTCATTGATTGAGCTATTGCTATTGCTGTGTTGGGCATTGCCCGTATAACTGTGGCATCTGCACCCAACTCTGCTTTCAAATCAGCACAAGAGACTCCTGACACAATAGAGACAAAAATCTGATTTGTCTTGTCAATGACTGGAGCGACTTCCACCAATACCTTTTTTAGTTGTTGAGGTAGTATTGCGAAAACAACAATATCAGCCCCCTTTACAGCGAGCCTATTATCATTACTTACTGAGAAGCCCTGGCTCGCTTCTTCGGCCAGTGCATTCAAATTTCTCCTCGTCAATGTAATATCGGCAGCATTGGCAAATTCACTTTTTACAAGTCCTTTTGCCAAAGAAAGACCGATATTACCGCTTCCGATAATGGTGACCTTTTTCATAGCGATCGTTGGGTTTAGGTTAGATTTTTATTTTAATGTCAAGCAAGTGCCAAATTGTCCTTGTTGAAACAAATGCAAATTATTAGCATTTCCAATATAGACCTCTTGAACACCTTTATTTATAGCATTGAATGCATTTTGCAACTTAGGAATCATCCCGTCATTCACCACGCCGGATTCCTTAAGATGTTCAAACTCTTCTGACTTAATCGTTGGGATTACTGAATTCTCATCTGTTACATCGCGTAAAACGCCGTTCTTCTCAAAACAATAAACCAGAGAAGTTTCATATAATGAAGCCAAAGACACCGCCAATGAAGAAGCTATAGTATCCGCGTTGGTATTGAGCAATTGTCCAAGGCCATTGTGTGTAATAGCTGAAAACACAGGAACAAAGCCTGCTTCCAAAAACTTCTTGATGGCCAGGGTATTTACAGAGTCATGCAACAAATCACCTACAAAGCCATAATCGATATCTTTTACAGGACGCTTTATAGCTTTTATGACATCCCCATCAGCTCCAGTTAATCCGACGGCATCGCATTTCAAATTTTGCAACTTAGCAACGATTGTCTTGTTTGTCAATCCAGCGTATACCATTGTTACAATGCGTAACATTTCCTCATTTGTCACACGACGCCCTTCTATCATTTGGGCTTCAATTCCAAGTTCACTAGCCAGGCGAGTCGCTATTTTACCACCGCCATGTACAAGAATCTTTTTCCCTGACAATGCAGAGAACTTTTCCAAAAAAGAATCCAATTGGCGTTCATCATCAATAATATTCCCGCCAATTTTAATTATATTTAATACACTATTAGCCATTACGCAACTTTTCCCAATAAAAATAGTTTTTTAATAATCTATAGGATTGGACTATGCCAAATCCTCTAACATACGTTTCAAAACAACCTGAGCAGCCCATACACGGTTGCTAGCCTCTTTAATCACGAGTGAATTTGGTCCATCTAAAATCTCAGAAGACAATTCAAGATCTCTTCTTACTGGCAAACAATGCATTACTTTGGCATCATTCGTCAAATTGAGCTTCTTGTTATCCATCATCCAATCTTCATCAACACCATATACCTCGCCATATTCTTGATAAGAAGACCAGTTTTTCACATAGACAAAATCAGCATTCTTTAAACTTTCTTCAAGATTATTAGATATGGTTGCTCCAGCGGTAAATTCTTCACTTAACTCATAGCCCATAGGTTGAGCTATCGTAAAATCAACCAATCCCTCTTCTTGTGCTTTGCACATCCATTCTGCGAAAGAATTAGGTACCGCTTGAGGTAATGCCTTAACATGCGGAGCCCAAGCCAATACCACTTTCGGCTTTTCAGTCTTCTTGTACTCAGTGATGGTAATCATATCTGTCAAACTCTGCAGTGGATGGCGTGTTGCACTCTCTAAGGAAACAACAGGAACACCACAGTACTTAATGAATTTGTTGAACAGGTCTTCACTATAATCCTCTTCACGATCTTTCAATTTTGGAAAGGAACGAAGTCCCAAAATATCACAATACTCACCCATAACAGCAGCGGCCTCGCGAATATGTTCAACAGTTGTCCCGTTCATCACAACACCATCCTGTGTTTCAAGCGCCCAACCATCTTTATCCATATTCATGACCATCACATTCATGCCCAAATTCATTGCCGCTTTTTGTGTGCTCAGACGCGTACGCAAACTCGGATTCAAAAATACAAGTCCCAACGTTTTATGTTGACCAAGGTCCTGATTGTCATATGGTGCCGCTTTCAAAGCTAACGCTTCTTGAACAACGTCCGCTACACTAGACACATCCTTAACAGAGAAAAACTTTTTCATCTATATTTATTTATTCGAGTGCATTTTCAACGAGCAATCAATAGGCCCGTCACACTCAGTATATATTCTAACTACTACAGCGCAATCAAATTTACATGAGCCAATGTGTGGCTATTGGATAATTTGATCGACAGCTTTAAGGTTCTATGCAACCGTTACTGCTTTGATATGTGCTTTCAATGCCGATAAAAACTGATCAGCATGATCTTTCGTAATATTCAAAGCAGGCAACAAGCGAATCACAAAAGGCTTAGCCTCCCCTGTAAAGATACGGTTCTTTACCAAGAGATCTTTCTTCACATGGGCCAAAGATTCAGGTAGTTCTATACCGATCATTAATCCTCGGCCTCTCACTTCGACAATTTCCTCGATTTGCTTAAGCTCATCAATAAGATATTGTCCGACTTGAGCCGCATTCTCCATCAGTTTATCTTGTTGGATAATCTCCAATACAGCCAGTGCGGCAGCACATGCGAGATGATTGCCACCAAATGTCGTCCCCAAACTCCCGTAAGTCGCTTTAAATTTGGGCGATATACTGATTGCACCAATTGGAAAACCATTGCCCATACCTTTTGCCATCGTGTAAATATCGGCTTCAACGCCTGAATAGTCCTGCGCATAGAATAAGCCTGTTCTTCCATACCCACATTGCACTTCGTCCGCAATAAACACAGCATTATATTGATCACAAAGAGAGCGAATCAACTGAAGAAACGATACTGACGCTTCTCTGATTCCACCTACGCCCTGGATACTTTCTACGATAACAGATGAAATTTCATTACCATATGATGCGAAAGCCTCAGTCAAAGCCGCTTCATCATTGAAAGGAAGAAATACAATATTATCGGTCTCGTTGACGGGAGCCACGATACTCGGGTTATCTGTTGCCGCTACGGCCAATGAGGTTCTTCCATGAAACGCTTTTGAAAACGCTATGACTTTTTTTCGCTTATTGTAAAAAGATGCCAGCTTCAATGCGTTTTCATTTGCTTCCGCGCCAGAATTGCAAAGAAATAAATCATAATCAACCTTTCCCGAAACTTCCCCTAACAATCGGGCAAGTTCACGCTGAATTGGAATCTCGACAGAGTTGGAATAGAACCCAATACGGTTCAATTGTTCTGTGATGCGTTGTACATAATGTGGGTGCGTGTGTCCGATCGATATCACAGCATGGCCACCATACAAGTCCAAGTAAGCATTTCCTTCGGCATCCCACACCGTTGATCCATTAGCCTTTACTATGTTAATGGGATTAATGGGATAAACATCAAATGGTTTCATCTTAATGAATTATAGATTGATAAACGAAATAGCTAGTAATAGAAAAAGCTATCAGATTTTAGCAATACAAATATATTAGTTATAACGGTAGGAATGGTCATAAAATAAAAAAAGCCCCCTTAAAAAGAGGACTTTTTTATGCTAGATCAGAAGAAGACTATTCTCCGTCTACTTTTTCTTCACCTTCTACTTCAGCTTTAACTTCTGCAGGAGCTTCAGTTTCAGCAGTAGTAGCTTTTTTAGCACCACCACGACGACGAGTAGCTTTTTTCTCAGCAGCAGCAGCTTTTTTACCGTAGATTTCGTTGTAATCAACTAGTTCGATGAAAGCCATTTCCGCGTTATCACCTAAACGGTTTTCCATTTTAATGATACGAGTGTAACCACCTGGACGGTTAGCTACTTTTTCAGAAATTTCGCGGAATAAGATAGAAACAGCGTCTTTATCTTTCAAATAAGCGAATACTGTACGACGAGAGTGTGTTGTGTCGTTTTTAGATTTAGTAATCAAAGGCTCAACATACGTACGTAAAGCTTTAGCTTTAGCCAAAGTAGTTGTAATACGTTTGTGTAGGATTAATGATGTTGCCATGTTAGCCAACATTGCTTTTCTATGGCTATCCGTACGGCCTAAGTGATTTACTTTTTTTCCGTGTCTCATTTTGATTTTATTATACTAATCGTACCGTTTTTGTATATGTCATTTATGTGAACATCACATATCCAGACAGCCAAAAGGAATTACGACTAGTGGTCGCTTAATAAATTATTATTCTTCGTCTAATTTGTATTTTGCCAAGTTCATTCCGAATGATAAACCTTTCGATTTAACCAACTCTTGGATTTCGCTTAACGATTTTTTACCGAAGTTTCTGAATTTCAACATATCAGCTACGTCATAAGTTACCAACTCAGCCAATGTGCGAATATCCGCAGCTTTCAAACAGTTCAATGCGCGAACTGAAAGATCAAGATCTACTAATTCTGTTTTCAAGATCTTACGCATATGTAAGATTTCTTCATCAACAACTTTAGTTTCTTCTTTCGTTTGAGACTCAAGAAGCATATTCTCATCAGAGAATAAAATAAAGTGTTGAATTAAGATCTTAGCAGCTTCTTTCAAAGCTTCTTCGGGGTGAATTGAGCCATCAGTAGAGATATCCAACAACAATTTCTCGTAGTCAGTCTTTTGCTCTACACGGTAATTCTCAATGGTATATTTAACATTCTTGATCGGAGTAAAGATCGAATCGATTGCGATAACACCTACTGGAGCATCAACAACTTTATTCTCATCAGCATTTACGTATCCACGACCTTTGGCAATACTCAATTCCAATTCAATTGTCACTGAATTATCCATGTTACAGATTACCATGTCTGGGTTTAAGACCGTAAAGTTATTAGAGAATTTTGTGATATCACCAGCTAAGAATTGCTCTTGACCATTGATTACTACAAATACCTTTTCGTTGTCACCAATCTCACCTGTTTTTTTGAAACGAATTTGTTTCAAGTTCAAGATAATTTCAGTTACGTCTTCAACAACACCTTTGATCGTTGAAAATTCGTGCGAAACGCCAGAAAACCTTATCGACGTAATTGCATATCCTTCTAAAGAGGACAATAGAATACGGCGCAAAGCATTACCAATGGTTACACCAAAACCAGGCTCCAATGGACGAAATTCAAACGTACCATCAAAATCCGTAGATTTTTGCATGATAACTTTATCCGGTCTTTGAAATGCTAAAATTGCCATTTATTTTCTTTTAATGTTTTATTTGTAATAATAATTGTAATACAATAGAAGATGCATACCCCAAAAATTGGACTATGCATTCTTCTATTTTATTTATTATTTAGAGTATAACTCAACGATTAAGTTCTCTTTGATGTTTTCAGGAATGTCAGCTCTTTCTGGATAGCTTAAGAAAGTACCTGTCAATTCTTTCGCATTCCACTCTAACCAAGAAAATTTGTTTACAGTACGACCTGCAACTGAATTTGTGATGGCTTCAAGTGTTTGAGAACGTTCACGAACTGCTACAACGTCACCTGGACGCAAGCTATATGATGGAATGTTAACAACTTCGCCGTTAACAGTAACGTGTTTATGGGATACCAACTGACGAGCAGCGGCACGAGAAGTAGCGATACCTAAACGGTAAACTACGTTATCCAAGCGAGCTTCTAACAATTTCAAGAAGATCTCACCTGTAATACCTTGTTTAGAGGCAGCTTTAACAAATAAGTTTGAGAACTGACGCTCCAATACACCGTAAGTGTATTTTGCTTTTTGTTTTTCTAACAACTGAATAGCATATTCAGATTGTTTACCTCTGCGTTTAGAAGCTCCATGTTGTCCAGGAGGGTAATTTTTCTTTTCTAACGCTTTATCTGGGCCGAAGATCGGCTCTCTAAATTTACGGGCAATTTTGGACTTAGGTCCTGTATATCTAGCCATTTTCTTTTACAATTAAAGTATCTATCAGCCTATAGCCGATGAATCTTATCTTTAAATTAATTAAACTCTTCTGCGTTTTGGAGGACGACAACCGTTGTGAGGAAGTGGAGTGATATCTTTGATAGTAGTCACATCGATTCCTACTGTTTGCAATGTTCTGATTGCCGATTCACGACCAGCACCAGGTCCTTTAACAAACACTTCAACTTTACGTAAACCCAAGTCGTGAGCAACTTTTCCACAGTCTTGTGCAGCTTGACCAGCAGCGTATGGAGTGTTCTTTTTAGAACCACGGAAACCCATTTTACCAGCACTAGACCAAGAAATAGTTTGACCTTGATTATTTGTCAAAGTTACAATGATATTGTTAAACGTTGCGTTAATGTGAGCCTGACCTACAGGTTCGATAACAACGATACGCTTTTTTGCAGCTTTTTTAGTTTTAGCCATTTCTTATTTATTATTTAGTAGCTTTTTTCTTGTTTGCAACTGTCTTACGTTTACCTTTACGAGTACGTGAGTTGTTTTTAGTACGTTGACCACGAACTGGTAAGTGTTTACGGTGACGCAATCCACGGTAACAACCGATATCCATTAAACGTTTGATGTTTAATTGAATTTCAGAACGCAATGCACCTTCCACTTTCAATTCGTCGTTAATGATGGTACGAATTGCTGCCAATTGCTCATCATTCCACTCTTGTACCTTCACATCTTCGCTGATACCAGCTTTTTCCAAGATATATTCAGCTCTTGTACGACCGATACCAAAAATATAGGTAAGGCCGATCACACCTCTTTTGTTTTTAGGTAAATCAATACCTGCTATCCTTGCCATATAATATTAAGCTATTATTTTTTTAATGAATTAACCCTGACGTTGTTTAAACTTTGGGTTCTTTTTGTTGATTACAAAAACTTTACCTTTACGACGGATGATCTTACAGTCCGCGCTACGTTTTTTTATTGATGCTCTTACTTTCATGATATTTATTTTTTCAAAAGCTTGCGCTAATACAAGGGCTTACAGCTATTTATAGCGATAAGTAATCCTTCCTTTAGTCAAATCATACGGAGACATTTCCAATTTAACTTTATCACCAGGTAAAATTTTGATATAGTGCATGCGCATTTTACCAGAAATATGGGCAATGATTTCATGTCCATTTTCCAACTCTACCCTAAACATAGCATTAGAAAGTGCCTCTCTAATTATACCGTCTTGTTCTATTGAGGCTTGTTTAGCCATATATTCTCGATTAAATTTAATTTAAAAGCCTGCGAACAGGAGTGCAAAGATAAATAAAAATAATTGAAAACCAACTACTTTTTGTTCAAAACTTTCTCTACATGTTCGAATGTCAGCAACACATCTGGTTCTCCTTTTCGGATTGCAACCATCTGTTCGAAGTGCGCCGATAATTTCCCATCCACTGTACTTACTGTCCAACCATCATCCCAAAAACGAACACCCGCACGCCCCGCATTGATCATCGGTTCGATACAAATAACCAAACCTTCTTCCAATTTAGGACCAGCACCTCGTTTTCCATAATTAGGAACCTCAGGTTTTTCATGTAAGTGATAACCAACTCCGTGTCCAACCAGCTCGCGAACAATTCCGAATCCGAATTTGCTCACATACTCCTGAACAGCTGAAGAAATATCCCCAACACGTTTACCAGCCACCGCCTGTTCAACACCTTTGTACAATGATTCCTTTGTTACATCCAATAACAACTGTGCTTCCTCAGATATTTCACCTACACCAAAGGTGTATGCGGAATCACTGATAAAGCCGTTCAGATTGACACCACCATCGACCGAAACAAGATCTCCATCTTTAATTTCATAATCACTTGGAAAGCCGTGTACAATTTGATCGTTGACAGATATACACAAAGAATATGGAAATCCCTGATAATTTAAGAACGCAGGCGTCCCGCCGTTATCATGAATATACTCATAAGCTAATTTATCAAGAGATATAGTCTTTACCCCAGGTTTAATCACTTTTGCGATTTCACCAAGCAATTGCGAAAGCACATCTGCTGACTTCCGCAATTGCTCTATATCTTCTGCTGACTTATAAAATACTTTAGACATCTAAAGAAATTAAATTGCCGAATGATCCATTCCCTCAACAGACGCGGCCGAACGACCTTTAATACGACCTGTTTTCATTAATCCATCGTAATGACGCATCAATAAATGAGATTCGATCTGTTGCAAAGTATCCAACACCACACCTACTAAAATCAATAATGACGTACCACCGTAGAAGTGCGCAAATTGATTATTAATACCAAACAAACTTGCAATAGCAGGTAGAATAGCAATGATCGCTAAGAAAATTGCACCTGGAAATGTAATATTTGATATTACGCGGTCTATAAAATTACTAGTTTCCAATCCCGGTTTAATACCCGGTACAAAACCTCCGTTCTTCTTCATGTCGTCCGACATCTGTTGTGGGTTCACCATAATCGCTGTATAGAAAAACGTAAATGCGATAATTAACACCGCAAATGTCACGTTATATGCTACAGACGTATAGTTACTCAACGAAGTCAAAAATTCCGACTGAAGATTTGGGAAGAACTGTCCTAAACTCATTGGCACAAACATGATTGCCTGCGCAAAAATGATAGGCATTACACCTGCAGCATTTACCTTTAACGGTATATACTGACGTACTCCACCGACTTGCTTGTTTCCAACGATTTTCTTCGCGTATTGTACAGGGATCTTACGAACACCTTGTACGATCAAGATTGTAAAGATCACAACAAAGAACAAAGCTACAAATTCAAGCAACAATGGAATTGGACCACCACCACCTTTCGCCATTCTAGAAACCCATTCCGCAGTGATACCACTTGGCAATTGAGCGATAATACCAGTCATGATGATCAAAGAAATACCATTACCGATACCTTTATCAGTAATTTTTTCCCCTAACCACATCACAAATAAAGTACCGCCTGTCAAAACTATAGCAGTTAGAATAGTGAATAATGGGTCAGCTATTGTCTTAGCACTTGGCTCGATTTGAGTTCGTACATAAGCAAAAGCCTGAAGCAAAGTAATCCCTAAAGTTAAATAGCGAGTAATTTGATTCATTTTTTGACGACCACTTTCCCCTTCCTTCTGCATCTTTTGGAAGTAAGGAACCGCGATGCCCAGCAATTGAACAACAATGGATGCCGAGATATATGGCATTACCCCTAAAGCAAAGATAGCCGAACGAGAGAAAGATCCCCCCGCAAACATATCCAGTAAGCCCAATAAACCCTCTTTTTGACCAGAGGCCAAAGCATGAGGATTTACACCTGGTAATACCACGTGACATCCAATACGGTAAATCAAAAGAAAAAGTAAGGTATTTAGAATACGCGTACGTAAATCATCGATTTTCCAAATATTGGTTAAGGTTGTGATTAGTTTCTTCATTTATTAAATTTTAACGATAGAACCGCCTGCAGCTTCAATAGCTTTTTGAGCAGAAGCAGTAAACGCGTGCGCTGTTACTTCAACTTTAGCTTTCAATTCACCGCGACCCAAGATTTTAACTTTGTCATTTTTAGACACTAAACCATGAGCTTTCAATGCGTCGAAATCTACAGCTGTTAAATTGTGTTTCTCGATCAACGCTTGTAAAGTATCTAGGTTTACACCATTGTACTCAACACGGTTGATGTTTTTGAAACCAAATTTAGGCACACGACGTTGCAAAGGCATTTGACCACCTTCGAAACCGATTTTCGTAGAGTGACCTGAACGAGAACCAGCACCTTTGTGACCACGCGTTGAAGTACCACCACGACCAGAACCAGTACCACGGCCAATACGTTTGCTACTTTTTACTGCACCTTTTGCAGGTTTTAAATTACTTAAGTTCATTTTTAAACTAAATTGTGCTAGCCCTTCGCTCTCACTAAACAGGTACTAGCGATTAAAAAATAATGATTATTAATAACAAGTAATGGAAGAAGCCCAAAGACCTCTTCCATATGCTAATATTAAATAGTTTCGATAGCTACTAAATGGTTTACTTTACGTACCATTCCAATAATTGATGGAGTAGCTTCAACTTCTACTGAGTGGTTGATTCTTTTCAAACCCAATGCCTCAATAGTTTTCTTTTGGCGCTCGCTTCTGTCGATAACGCTCTTTATCTGGGTGATTTTGATTTTTGCCATGATAATTAACCGTTAAATACTTTATTCAAATCGACACCGCGGTGTTGTGCTACTGTATACGCATCACGCATTTCTGCTAAAGCAGTTACAGTTGCTTTTACCACGTTGTGTGGGTTAGAAGAACCTAATGATTTAGCCAATACATCTTTGATACCAGCAGACTCCAATACTGCACGCATTGCACCACCTGCTAAAACTCCCGTACCACCTACAGCTGGTTTAATCAAAACTGAACCACCAGAATATTTACCATATTGCGCGTGAGGAACAGTACCTTTGATAATAGGAACTTTTACCAAATTTTTCTTTGCGTCATCGATACCTTTCGTGATTGCTTCAGTTACCTCTTTAGCTTTACCTAAACCGTAACCTACGATACCGTTTTCATCACCTACTACAACAATTGCAGAGAAGCTGAAAGTACGACCACCTTTAGTAACTTTAGCTACACGTTGGATACTTACTAAGCGATCTTTTAATTCAATTTCGCTTGATTTTACTCTTTTTATATTGCTTAATGCCATTTCTTTCTATGATTAAAAGTCTAAACCGCCTTCGCGAGCACCTTCAGCCAAAGATTTGATACGGCCATGGTATAAGTACCCATTACGGTCAAAAACTACTTTATTAATACCTGCTGCTACTGCTTTTTCAGCCACCAATTTACCTACAGCTTTAGATTGATCAACCTTGTTACCAGATGCAACAAACTCTTTTGACAAGCTAGATGCAGCAACTAATGTTTTACCTGCATTGTCATCAATGATTTGCGCATAGATACCTTTGTTACTTCTAAAAACCGATAAACGTGGACGTTCAGACGTTCCAGCAAGGTTTTTTCTGATTCCTTTTTTGATTCTCTCTCTACGAGATGCTTTTTGTCCTGCCATGATTATTATTTTTTAGCTGATTTACCTGCTTTTCTTCTCAATACTTCACCTGCAAACTTAACACCTTTTCCTTTGTAAGGTTCTGGTTTACGGAAGCCACGGATTTTAGCCGCTACCTGACCGATCAATTGTTTGTCAGCACACTCTAAAGTGATTGTAGGGTTTTTACCTTTGTCAGCAGTAGTTGATACTTTAACCTCGTTTGGCAATACAAAAACAATCTGGTGAGAGAAACCTAAAGTTAACTCTAATACATTACCAGTACTTGAAGCACGGTAACCTACACCGACTAACTCTTGCGTAGTTTTGTAACCTTCAGTCACACCGTGAACCATGTTAGCCAACAGGGAGCGGTATAGACCGTGTAATGCTTTGTGTTTCTTTTGATCAGTTGGACGTGTTACAACGATATTGCCCTCTTCTTGAGCAATCGTGATGTCACGGTCAACTTGTTGTGTTAATTCGCCTTTAGGACCTTTTACTGAAACTAAGTTTTTGTCCGAAATAGTAACAGTTACCCCAGCAGGGATAGCGATAGGCGCTTTTCCAATTCTTGACATTTCTTTGTGCTTTTACCTAGATTAATAAACGTAACATAAAACTTCACCACCAACATTTTGAAGTCTAGCTTCTTTATCTGTCATTACACCTTTCGATGTTGACAAGATAGCAATACCTAAACCGTTCAAAACACGAGGCATAGTATCAACGCTTGCATACTTTCTTAAACCAGGTTTACTCACACGTGTCAACGTACGAATAGCCGGAATTTTGCTAATTGGATTATATTTCAATGCGATTTTGATCGTACCCTGTACGCCATTCTCATCGAATTTGTAATTAGCAATGTAACCTTTATCAAAAAGAACTTTAGTGATCTCTTTTTTTAGGTTCGATGCAGGAATTTCAACAACCCTGTGGTTGGCCTTGATGGCATTCCTTACTCGTGTAAGGTAATCCGCAATTGGATCTGTAGTCATTATATATGAAAATTTGTGACAGCGGTTTCCCTCCCAACCATTGGTATGGGACCTTCTATCTGTTAAACAATTTTAAAATGCAAAAACCCCGGCAATCCTCAGTTGAATTGCCCGGGCAAAATTAAGTATTTTTTTTTAATTACCAAGAAGCTTTTTTCACCCCTGGGATTTTGCCATCTAAAGCCATCTCACGGAAAGTTACACGAGAGATACCGAATTGACGCATATATCCTTTAGGACGGCCAGTCAATTTACAACGATTGTGTAAACGTACTGGAGAAGCATTTTTAGGTAATTTATCTAATGCAACGTAATCGCCAGCAGCTTTTAATTCTGCACGTTTTGCCGCATATTTAGCTACCAATTTAGCGCGTTTTACTTCGCGTGCTTTTAATCCTTCTTTAGCCATTGTTATTAGTATTTTGATTTTTAAATGGTAAACCGAATTGTTTCAACAATTCTAAAGCCTCAACATCATTTTGAGCAGAAGTCACGAAAGTGATATCCATACCTTGGATCTTGTTGATTTTATCAATGTTGATCTCAGGGAAAATGATTTGCTCAGTGATACCTAAGTTATAGTTACCACGTCCGTCGAAACCTTTATCGTTGATACCGCGGAAGTCACGAATACGTGGAAGCGATACTGCTACCAAACGATCCAAGAATTCAAACATATTGTTGTCACGTAAAGTAACACGTGCCCCTACAGGCATACCTTTACGTAATTTAAAGTTTGAAATATCTTTTTTCGATTTTGTAGCAACGGCTTGTTGACCTGTGATTAAAGTCAACTCAGCGATAGCGTTATCGATTAATTTTTTGTCAGCTGTTGCAGCTCCTACGCCTTGTGAAACAACGATTTTCTCAAGTTTAGGAACCTGCATAATACTTTTATACTGAAATTTTTCTTGAAGTGCTTTACGGATTTCTTCCGCATATTTCACTTTTAATCTTGGTACGTAAGTCATTATTTAATTTCCTCCCCTGATTTTTTAGCGTAACGAACTAATTTACCATCTGCATTTAACTTACGACCTACACGTGTAGTTGCACCTGTTTTAGGATCGATAACAGCTAAATTAGAGATGTGAATACCAGCTTCTTTCTCAATGATACCACCATTAGGATTAGCTGCACTTGGTTTAGTGTGTTTTTTTACGATGTTAGCGCCCTCAACGATAGCTCTATTTTTATCCACTAAAACAGTTAATACTTTTCCTTGAACACCTTTAGAGTTACCAGCGATAACTTTCACTAAATCACCTTTTTTAATTTTGATTTTGTGCGTAGTTGTTTTTGTTTTCTGTGCCATAATTATAAAACCTCCGGTGCTAATGATACAATTTTCATGAACTGTTTCTCACGCAACTCTCTGGCAACAGGGCCAAAGATACGTGTACCACGTGGTTCATCATTATTATTTAATAATACAGCGGCGTTGTCATCGAAACGGATATATGAACCATCTTTACGACGGATTTCCTTTTTCGTTCTAACCACTACTGCTTTAGAAACGGAACCTTTTTTCACGTTTCCTGAAGGCATAGCGCTTTTCACCGATACAACAATCTTATCTCCGATTGATGCATAACGCTTGCGCGTACCGCCCAATACACGGATTACTAAAACTTGTTTAGCACCGCTATTGTCAGCTACATTAAGTCTTGATTCTTGTTGTACCATGTTATTTAGCTCTTTCTATAATTTCTACTAATCTCCAGTTTTTTGTTTTACTCAGCGGACGAGTTTCCATGATTAATACCGTATCGCCGATACCGCAGGTATTAGTTTCGTCATGAGCTTTAAATTTAGTAGTTTTTTTAACGAACTTACCATAGATCGGGTGTTTCACTTTACGTTCCACTGATACCACGATAGATTTGTCCATCTTGTTGCTAACTACTAAGCCGATTCTTGTTTTTCTTAAATTTCTTTCCATTTCGACTTTAAATTTTACGCCTCAGAGGCTGTTTCATTTTTAGCTGCAGCTTTGCGTGCACTGATCTCTGTACTGATACGAGCGATAGTTTTGCGTGCTGCTTTGATCACGTTAGGGTTCTCAATAGCTGAAACAGCATGTGCAAATTTCAATTTTGTAAGGGCTGTTTTCTCTTCTACAAGACGAGCTTTTAAGTCCTCATTAGATAATTCTAAAATTTCTGAATTTTTCATGTTTTTTCAGTTGTTATTTGGGTTATCATCGCTTTATATATAGCGTTAGGGGTAACGGCCCTAACGCTTAAATGATGACATTACCAAGATTTTTATGCTTCAACGTAGTCTCTACGAATCACAAACTTAGTTTGAACCGGAAGTTTTTGCGCTGCAAGGCGTAAAGCTTCTTTGGCAATTTCCAAAGGCACACCTTCTGCTTCAAATAACATACGGCCTGGGCGTACTACTGCTACCCAGTATTCTGGAGCACCCTTACCTTTACCCATACGTACCTCTGCAGGTTTTTTCGTAACAGGTTTGTCAGGGAAAATACGAATCCAAACTTGACCTTCACGTTTCATATAACGTGTAACCGCAATACGAGCTGCCTCGATTTGACGACTAGTGATCCATGCTTGCTCCATTGTTTTGATACCGAAAGAACCGAAAGCTAACTCCGCTCCACGAGAAGCGTTACCTTTCATGCGGCCTTTCTGCATCTTTCTGAACTTCGTTCTTTTTGGCTGTAACATGTTCGTATACTTTTTAAATCTGCTTTTTCAGCAGGTTTTTGTTGTAATCTAAATAACTATTAATCTTTTTTCGGACCACGGTTGTTTCCACCACGGTTTCCACCACGGTTGTTTCCACCGCGACCACCTTTGTTGTTACGGTTGTCACGACGCTCGCCACCACCTTCGTGGTTGCCACGTGATTTTACACCAGATGCTTGACCAATGTTTGGAGATAAGTCACGTTTACCGTAAACCTCACCTTTACAGATCCAAACTTTGATACCGATTTTACCGTATGTAGTCAATGCTTCAGCTAAAGCGTAGTCGATATCAGCACGCAATGTGTGTAAAGGAGTTCTTCCTTCTTTGTATTGTTCAGTACGCGCCATTTCAGCACCACCTAAACGACCAGAACACATGATTTTGATACCTTCTGCACCCATACGCATGGTAGAAGCGATTGAAGTTTTCATTGCACGACGGAATGAAATACGTGCCTCTAATTGTTTAGCGACACCTTCAGCTACTAACTTAGCATCTAACTCAGGGCGTTTGATCTCGAAAATGTTGATTTGAACATCCTTTTTAGTCAGTTTTTTCAACTCTTCTTTGATCTTGTCAACTTCTTGACCACCTTTACCGATAACGATACCTGGACGAGCAGTGTGAATTGTAACAGTGATACGTTTTAAAGTTCTTTCGATAACAACTTTAGCTACACCACCTTTTGCAATACGAACAGAAAGATATTTTCTGATTTTTTCGTCTTCAACTAATTTATCGGAATAGTTTTTACCTCCGAACCAGTTAGAATCCCAACCTTTGATGATTCCTAATCTGCTACCTATTGGATTTGCTTTTTGTCCCATTTCTCAATAAATTAGTTTTGTTCAACGTTTAATTTGCTATCAACTACCAACGTAACGTGATTTGAACGTTTACGAACTCTGTATCCGCGACCTTGAGGAGCTGGACGCAATCTTTTCAATTGACGACCGCCACCTACTGATACTTCTTTTACAATTAGTTCGCTTTCTTCCACTGATTTACCTTCGTTTTTGGCTTCCCAGTTTTTGATTGCAGATAATAATAATTTTTCTACACGAGCAGCAGCTTCTTTACTTGAGTGTTTCAAAATGTATAATGCATTTTCAACACGTTGACCGCGAATTAAGTCTACCACTAAACGCATCTTACGAGGCGAAGTAGGGCAGTTCAATAATTTGGCATCCGAAGCTCCTCCTTTTTGAGCTTTCTCTTGCTCTTTGCGTTGTCTAATTAAGACAGACTTTTTAAGTTTTTTTGTTGCTTCCATTACCTATTATTTTTTCTTTTCTGCGTGGCCTCTGAATGTACGCGTAGGCGCGAATTCACCAAGCTTGTGACCTACCATATTCTCTGTTACATAAACAGGGATAAATTTATTCCCGTTGTGCACTGCGAAGGTATGGCCAACAAAATCAGGTGAAATCATTGATCTACGAGACCATGTTTTGATAACTGACTTTTTGTTAGTTTCATTCATAGAAAGAACTTTTCTTTCTAAGTTGTGATCGATATAAGGACCTTTTTTAATTGAACGAGCCATTATTTTTTCCTTCTCTCAATGATGTAACGATTCGATGTTTTCTTCTTGTAACGTGTTTTGAAGCCTTTAGCTAATACACCTGTACGTGAGCGTGGGTGACCTCCTGAAGTACGGCCTTCACCACCACCCATAGGGTGATCTACTGGGTTCATCGCAACACCACGAACTCTTGGACGACGACCTAACCAACGTTTGCGACCTGCTTTACCTAACACTTGGTTAGATCTTTCATGGTTCGATACTGAACCAATTGTAGCAACACAAGTCAATAAGATCATACGTGTTTCGCTCGAAGGCAATTTGATGATGGCATATTTACCATCACGAGCAGACAATTGAGCATAAGTACCAGCCGAACGAGCAATTGAACCACCTTGACCAGGATTTAATTCAATGTTGTGGATGATAGAACCCAATGGAATGTTTGCTAATGGTAATGTATTACCAACTTCTGGGGCAACTTTATCACCTGCGATTACAGTTTGACCAACTACTAAACCAGCTGGAGCAAGGATGTAACGTTTTTCACCATCAGCGTAATGCAACAAGGCAATACGAGCAGTACGGTTTGGATCGTACTCGATAGTAGCTACTTTTGCAGGGATATCTTTTTTATCGCGTTTGAAATCAATTAATCGGTATACTTTTTTATGTCCCCCACCGAGATAACGCATAGTCATTTTACCGGAGTTATTACGACCGCCTGATTTCTTGTTGATTTTTACTACTAACGATTTTTCAGGAACGTTTGTAGTAACATCAGAGTAGTCAGCGCCTACTCTAAAACGAGTACCAGGGGTTACCGGTTTGAATCTTTTAACTGCCATTTTTTATTATATAGTACTGTAAAAGTCAATAGTTTCGCCGTCTTTAATAGTAATGACAGCCTTTTTATACTTAGGAGCTCTACCAGATACGAAACCTGCTTTTGTGTAACGGCTTTTTGCTTTACCAGCTACTACTGCAGTGTTTACAGCAAGAACTGTAACACCAAACATAGCCTCAACAGCTGCTTTAATCTGGATTTTGTTTGCTCTGTGATCTACTTTGAAAGCGTAACGGTTTAATTTCTCCGTTAACATAGAAGCTTTCTCAGTCAAGATAGGTTTTTTAATAATTTCCATATTACTTAGCTAATGCTTCCTCCAAAGATTTAACAGAATCTGTAGTCAACAATAATTTTGTTGCGTTCAATACATCATATGTATTTAAATCAGATGCAACAATAACTTTTGCTTTTTTCAAGTTTCTGCTTGATTTATAAACAATTTCATCGTAAGCTGGCAATACCAACAATGTTTTCTCATCAGCTACATTCAACGCATTGATTAAAGCAACATAGTTTTTAGTTTTGATAGCATCGAATTTTACTTCATCCAATACCACAATGTTATTATCTTTTGCTTTGTAAGACAATGCTGATTTACGTGCTACTTGTTTCAATTTTTTGTTCAATTTGAACGAGTAGTCACGAGGTTGAGGACCGAATACACGACCACCACCATTAAACAATGGAGATTTGATAGAACCCGCACGAGCACCACCAGTACCTTTTTGTTTGTGTAATTTACGAGTAGAACCCGCGATTTCGTTACGTTGTTTAGATTTGTGAGTTCCTTGGCGTTGGTTCGCTAAGTATTGTTTCACATCCAAATAGATCGCATGATCGTTAGGCTCTAACCCAAATACCGACTCAGGAAGTTGCACCTTGGCACCTGTTTCTTTACCTGATAAATTTAAAACTTTAACTTCCATCTCTACTATTTGTCTACGATTACATAAGAACCTTTAGCTCCTGGAATGGAACCACTAACAACGATAAGGTTTTGCTCAGCGTAAACTTTCAACACCTGTAAGTTTTGAACTTTAACTCTGTCACCACCTGTACGACCAGCCATGCGCATACCTTTGAATACGCGTGAAGGCCATGATGAAGCACCTAATGAACCTGGAGCACGTAATCTGTTGTGCTGACCGTGAGTCGCACCACCTACACCACCAAATCCATGACGTTTCATTACACCTTGGAAACCTTTACCTTTTGAAGTACCGACTACATCTACGTACTCACCTTCTTCAAAAAGAGTAACGTCAACTACGTCACCAAGTTGTTTTGCATCTGGGAAAGTTTTAAACTCTACCAACTTACGCTTAGGCGTTGTGTTTGCTTTCGCAAAGTGCCCTTTCAAAGGAGCTGTCGTGTTTTTCTCCTTAGCTTCGTCGAAACCAAGTTGAATTGCCGAGTAGCCATCCTTTTCTTCCGTACGTATCTGCGTAACCACGCACGGCCCGGCCTGAATCACTGTACAAGGAATATTTTTCCCATCAGCGTTAAACAGGCTCGTCATTCCTACTTTTTTTCCAATAATACCTGACATGTTGTAAATTAATTAATTAAAAGTCCTTCGAAGCAGTAGGGCTTCGCTCAAGACATACTATTCCCATTAAGGGACTGCAAAGTTACAAACATTTTTATAACTGTCAAATAATTAGTGAATTATTTTTTTTATTTTCTAGATCTTTTCTTTATCCGCGTCAAATTTCCGAATAATACCTATCCAGCTCTCCGCTCCGATTAAATCACCTCCAGAAAAATAAAATTACTTGCATTTATTTCTGCTGCCATACAGTTGTCACAGATCACCCTAATTTTGAACTATCGTACAACGCAGAAGGCGATGTATTGCTTACTATAAAAACTTTAAAATACGAGAATCATGAAAACAGAAATCATTTCCAAAAGCGAGCTACTTCAGCATTGGTTAGGCCACAGAAACCTGACAAGACAGACTATTGAAAAATTTCCAGAAGAAGGATTGTTCAATTACAAAGTAGAAGGCATGCGCACTTTTGCAGATATGATTAAGGAGCTATTAGGTATTGCTGCGCCAGGTCTCCAAGAAATTGTCACCAACAAGAGCGGCGAACTCAATGAGAATCTCAGTTATTCGACCAAAGCACAATTGCTTCAGGCCTGGGATGAAGCTACTCCTCAGATCAGTGAATTGTTCAATCAAATTCCAGAAGAACGCTTTGCCGAAGAATTCAACCTATTCGGCCAGTACAAATCGCCAGTCATTCACAGCATCCTTTATTTTATCGATAATGAAATCCACCACCGTGGCCAAGGATTTGTTTATCTAAGATTACTTGGTATAGAACCTCCATTTTTTTGGGAAAGAGGGTAGTTAGTCACCTCCTCAAAAACTCATACTCGCACCGATTATCCATTGCGCCGATCTTGAGTCCGTGTTATTCCCACTATTTGAGCATCCTTCGATTTCTATTCGCCCCTCTTTCTGGTCTGATTCGTGCCCTATCGCACATAAATGCGGGGTGAGAAATGTCCATTCCTGAAAAAGGTTTACAAAAACCGAATATTAAAATCTTAAATTTAATATTATGAAAAAGCGTATGACAAAACGTAAATCAGGGGGACAGCAAGTTTACAGTGATAGCTTCAAGATCCTCGTTTCCAGAGAATACCTTGCCGGCAAGCTGAGTTATTCGCAACTTGCCCAGAAGTACAATCTTCCGGGGGAAGCCACTCCGCGGTATTTTATGAAATGGTACCAGCAGTGGGAAAACAATCTGGAGCTGGAAGTTTCCCAGACTGTTGAGCCAGAAGACACTGGGGTGAAAAATGAGCAGGATCTCAGGGATGAACTCTTCCAGGCGAACCTCAAAATTACTGCCCTGGAGATGTTGATCAAAAAAGCGGAGGAGCTCCATGGGGCTGATTTTGTAAAAAAGTCTGGGGCCAAATCGTCCAAGAAATGAAGTCGTGTTACCAGAATGTTTCGGTCTCCAGACTTTGTGGACTATTTGGCAGAACAAGGCAATCCTACTATAAATATATGGGCAGAGAACAGGAATACTCCGTTCGCAGCGGGCTTGTGCTGGCGCGGGTACGTGAAATTCGGAAGGACTCCCATCGCATGGGTACCCTTAAACTCCGCAGCATATTGGTCAAAGAAATGGGTAGTGCGATGGTTGGACTGGGAAGGGACGCTTTCTTCAGACTGTTGCGCGAAAATGACCTTTTGGTCAAATGCAAACGCAGGTATGCCATCACCACCCAGTCCGACCACCGTTTCAAAAAGTGGCCCGACCTTGTGCAGCGCAGGCAGGCCCTGCGTCCCGAGCAGATATGGGTAAGTGACATCACCTACATCCGCATCCGGGACAAATGGATCTACCTGTGCCTGGTCACAGATGCCTATTCCCGAAAGATCGTGGGCTACAAACTTACGCACAGGCCAACAGCACAGGCCTGTATATCAGCGCTCAGGATGGCAATATCACATAGAATGTATCCACAGAGCGATCTGACCCACCACTCCGATCGCGGCATCCAGTATTGCAGTACAAATTATGTCACTATATTGCAGGAAAATAGGATTACAATAAGCATGACACAATCCGGAAGCCCGTACGACAATGCCGTGGCAGAAAGGCTAAATGGCATCCTAAAAAGCGAATATCGCATGGCTGAGACCTTTCCAGACTACAAAACGGCACTTGCACAGCTGGTCAAGGCAGTCAATATATACAATCATTTTAGGCCACATATGTCCTGCAATATGATGTCTCCCCAGCAGGCACATCAGCAATTGCAGAACCAAAAAGTTCCCAAAATGTTTCAAAGACGTAACGCTGAGTCAAAAAAGTTCCGCAGCAAAACTAGGGAAACTGTGGTTAGGGAAAGGACAACCGATAACAGTCAGAAAACGGACAATGACAACCAAATCCAGTAGAAAAAATAGGATGTAAAATCTATATAGTAATCTGTTCGGTAAATGTAAACCTATTTCAGTATAAGACAAAAGAAGTACAACCGTGGTGACTCCGAGTTTAACTCGGAGTCACCACGGACTCATGTCAGACTCACCACGGATACAAGCTGACTCTGACACGAAGCAGGCTCGAACAGATACCGAAGGCATATCGAATCTCTGCATCCGCAGTTGCTCAAAAAACAACTGTAAATTAGGTTATGGATAGTATCTTTTAGATTTGTTCCAAAGCCGATGAAAGCAGACGCTTTACGACCTCTTTTAACGATTCGGGTTCAATAATTGTTCCTTTATCAGCAAACATCAGATACCAGCGCGCAAAGCCGTTCTCCATATTAATGCATTCGAAATGCATCTCTACATAATTATCGGTGACAGTTTCCTTTTGGAAACCAAAATAGTGACGATCCCATTCCATATAGCGGGCCATATCCTTATCTACTTGCACAACGACTTTTGTCGTGGGAACGTCATGACGTTTATTCAGAAAGAAAGATAACTCGGGATGCTCTTTTCCAAAATCTTCGGCAAGTATTCTAATATTGTTTATTCTGTCCAAACGGAATTGCCTGTAATCTTGTCGTAATCTACAAAAAGCGAGGACATACCAAAACTTGCTCTCCACAAAAATACCCACAGCTTCGATTTCACGCCTTTCTGGAGTTTTATCCGAAGGTTTGGAATAATAGATTTCCACACATTTTTTAGCAGCGATGCTTTCGATCAGTATATTGGTGCCATGGGTTAGCTTCTCATTGAATTGATGACGCCCACCGCGCACCAGAAAGTTATCCCCAACTAAGGCTACCTGTTCTTTTTCGTTACCCCGTAATATGGCTTTCATTTTTAGCAATGCTGTTGTAAAATGATGCGCAAGATTCCGATCTGTATACTTTTCCACCAGTTTCTCCGCTGCCACAAAACTCAATGCCTCCTCTCGGGTAAATTGCAGAGGTGGCATTTTATATCCCTCCACCAAAGAATAACCGCTTCCCGCTTCACCGTAAATCGGAATCCCTGCTTGCATCAGGGATCTGATATCACGATAAATCGTACGCGGACTTACTTCATAGCGTTCTGCCAAAGCAGCAGCAGTGACCACAGGTTTAGCCTGTAGATGCATATAAATAGCAAGTATGCGGTCGAATCTCTTTTGAATATCGGTCATTGGGATAAAAGTACAACAAAAAATACACCGATTTAAGCTTTAAAGTGCAAAGTTAGCTCTCAAACATAATGATAATTCGCTATTCGAAAACTACAATTACAACTATCATATTCTAAATTCATATCCATAGTCCAATCTTAATTTAACCAGGTATTTTTTTCCGATCGTGTAACTTCCAGTAACCATGAGCTCTTCTTAAGGTTCCAACTAGCTTCTGTTTAAATTTGGGTGTACCTGAGAAGTCTAATTTCTCTAAAAAGCTAATAAAAATTGTATTCTGTACCTTCTTATCAACCAAAGGCAAATTTTCGTTAAGAAAAGCTACCACAGCATCAAATAGATCTGAGTTGTCATCATCTATAGCTTTCTGAATATACCGTTTAAGACTTCCCATTTGTAAAGTAATAGAAAAACTATAATCTTCATCCAGAATTTCTTCTTCTAAATTTGGAAATATCCTAATCAAATCGGCGATAAATAAATCTTTATTTTTCATAGCACAATATCAAAACATATTATTCATATCTCTTCTAGCTCTATTTAAGTTGAATAATCTCAAAAATGGCAAAGCTTTAAATTATAAAGCCTTGCCACTAATCTTATCTTTGCACATAACATCTTTCTAAGCCAGCTTATGGATTCCGTCGAAAACAACTATATAACCCCACAATAGATGGAATTCGAGAAGTCTCCCTCCAGTGTATCCCACACACCAACATAAACATGGAGATCACCTGTTTTTCTGCTTATCTCCTCAAATTGCAACGAGCAGGTGCCCTGATTGACATTGGCAATAGAGGTTCTTAGATGCGACTCGGCATCTAAGCTTATCAATCCCAGATTGATTTTATATATGCTACTTTTATACTGATCATCTACAGTCCAGCTAAGATCAATCTGGTCGCCATCCAAGCTTACTTGACAGTTGGCTAATGGGGTAAGCGGACCCGAAAACAGCAATAGCTTTTCAAGGTTAACAAAAGGCTTATTCTCTTCATCTAATTCAAGAGTTTCTTTAAAAATGTGGCGCTGTGCCAATTGGAAAGCACCTACACGACTTCCCTTTTTCGCTAGAGACTGATAGCCAAACTCAAGAATTCTTTTATTCCATGCGGCAAACTTACCTGCAATTTTCTGTTTTTCTCTATTTAATAGCTCGGCCTCGCTAGGCGGAGACGTTCGTTTTCTTTTACCGCCGCGTATGATATTTTGGCCATTCAATAGGTAAGCATTCACCGAACCAAATTTCCCAACAATAGGGCCGTTCGGACCATTTTGTAAAATTGCCATAAAGTTTCTCTCCTTTTGTTTATAATTAATTGGTATATAAATTATTACCAAGATAACACCAAATTCCCTATTAAAAGAGGAGTAACACTATTTTTACTAGGGGTTAGCAGGGGGTTAACAGGGGTATTACCCCTGTTAACCCCCTGCTAACCCCCTGTTATACCCCTATAAAAGCCCTGTTAATATAGAAATTGATATAAGCTAGATATTGTTATGTGCACTAGATGAAAGAGCCTGTATTTGACAGAGAATAGGATCAAATACGACATGAAGAAACATGTCGTAAGATAGAGCGGGTTCAATCCTATAAAACAAAAAAAGTGAAGTACCTTACATACTTCACTTTTCCACATCGTGTTAATAACTTTGTTGAAAACTCAAAAAAAATAGCTCTTATTGCTTGATTACCTTTTCTCCAAGGGGCAACCGGTCATATCGCACCAATGTTTCTACATAGAAGAAATGGACATAGGTCAAGCACACACTATAATTACAAAAAACACCTTTTCATTTAGATAAATTGACTAAAGATATTCAATCAACAGCGAAGATGTCTTATCGTTAAAGTTTAAGATTGACAAATCAATGGTATGTCCAGTTAATAGCGCAGAATCTCCTGTAAAATCTCCATTTTCATAGAGTGTAACCTTAAAACCTTTTGGAATACTAATACTGCTCAGTTGGTCGTTCGTAACACCCAGTCCTTGCAAATCAGTAAGACTGTAACTTCCAATGCCAAGCTGTTTATACCAGCCACGGAAAGGAGTATCACCATACAATGTCACATTGGTCATAGGCGAAGTACTTAAAGATGGCCCATAAGAGTTAATATAGTAACGCAAATCAGTATATCTGTTGAAACTAGGATTTAACTTTTTCAGGAAACCGAACATCTCGCCTTTCATAATGGATGCCATCTGGACAAAAGCATAGCTGGATCCTGCCGCATTAAACGGTTTATTATAATCAGCTCTAGTTTTGTCAGGAGCCCATTCGGTGTTGACAAATTCAAGATGAATATTATTGTCAGGATCCAAGACATAAGGGGCCATAAAAGAGACCGCATCCCTAATAGATCCACCCAAGACTGGCGTATCATTGGGATTAATTCTTAAATTAACCCATTTTGTAGCACGGTGATTTACCAAACTATCAAGCATATGCCGGCCTCGTTTGATATAAAAAGTGCGACCAATCTGTCCGATAAACTCTAGATCATACACATGATAGGCAAAGGCATCCCTGCCAAGAAAATCTACGCTAGCCCCATCCGCACGATAATTTTTATTATGATGAGTACTAAAATCTGACGTCGCTTGGTTGATAAGCGCTCCATCATTCAGTATATAAGCGATATCAATCATCAACAGATTACGGATAGTTTCCCAATTATTGGTTCTGACCGATTGAGTTTTGTAAAAGTTATATCTTGTCCGTAACCAATTGTCGATCGTCATCCTGCTGTTAGCATCAATTTTTGCACGAATAAGTGAATATCCTGTAAGAAATGGAAGATATATACTTTCATCGGGAGTTTGGCTTGTTGCTGCGTTAACGGCTGCCCAAGAAAGAAGAAATTCCTTCGCCTTATCAACATATTGCCCTGCATTTGCCTGCTCCTGAAACAAAAAATATTGTAGCGCCAACGAATACACCTTAGCTGCATCAGTCTGCACTTTATTCTTGCCATCGGGATCTGAAATTTTTGCAACCGGAACAGGAACTGTATTCAATGCATCATTTGCTTTAACAGTAACTTGATTGTTTATTAGCGTTTGGGCGGCGGATAATGTTGCTAGATCAAGCTGAATGGAGTCAAAGGTTACTTTATCCATGACTAGGTTGCTATAAAAGTTTGGCCCCGATGCTGTATAATCAATTTTCAATTTTGGTCGAAGTCCCACATCCTGTGCTTCTTTAGACTGAAAGTCGGAATAAAATGAAGTAGAACCGGAGGTTTTTCGCTGTGCGACAATCTTAATAGACAATTTTCTGTCCGAATCCAAAGCTTCTTGAATCACTGAGGAGGGAATATCGAGATAGACAATTCCATTTGTAACTTTTAGTTTTCCATTGACTTCTCCAAGCTTTGTCCCTGTCGCTGGCGCATTATTCCAATTGATCGTTTTCTCACCCCAATCTTTTTCAAGCGTTGTGTAGTACAGCCACTTGGCATTTGCTGTATCCGCAGCACTGGAAACCCCACCAGCCAATTCAACACGTGCTGACTGTACACTAGCAACATTGCTGGGCAATGCGGTCAGATCAAAACGCAGATAGATATCCCTTCGATAACCTGGAGCATCATCTTTGGCAATCAGCCAACTATTATCACCATAATTGGTACTGGCGTTAGTCCCATCCTGAACATACGCATCTGCGACGGGCAAAAGGCTGACCTCATTTGCGGAATCAAAAGTAGCTGCTTTTTTTTGCAGCTGAGCAATAGAGCTTTCGGGCTTTAGCATATCCTTATGACAGGCCATCATTGCCGAAAGTGTGCTCATCAGTGCGACTGCAATGAATCTGAGTTTACTGTTTGTTGTTCTCATTCTTTGTTAGATTTATGATATTGGTAGTTTATAATTGGAACAATATGCCTCTAATACATCCGGGAGATGTAGATCATATTGTTTATCTATTGCTACTAATGGAACAGCCCTGAACAAGAGATCCTCCCAATGAAAATTTCTCTTGGCTATTTACCTCTTTTTAGCTCGCTCTGAAATGGATAGTTCTTTCCACGGCTACGTCCTTTAAAAACGATAAGAACTGAACCATCTTTCCATATCAAAGGAGCAGGATTTGATATATGTTTATGGTTCATGATCTATTGTGACCTAATAAAAAATTCGCTCTAAAAATTGTAGTATTCAATAGAATTATTATCATGTCTTTGAAACAATAAATCAAACATTGTTTCAAAGACTAGGCACTTATGATAGTTTCTATGGCTTGATTACCTTTTCTCCTTGGAGCAACCGATCATACCGAACCAATGCCTCTACATAATAGTAATCAGCATAGGTTAAAGGAACATCAACCTCTGTTTTATGTGGAATCGAACCAACACTATGTTTTAAAATATAGCCACCGGCTTCTTTATAATCTGCTTTGTAGGGTTTAGATGATAAAGACCGCAACATCTGCTCAGCCTTTGAGATATACAGCTGGCTTTCACCACCTGTTGTGTATTGCGCCAGTTCCAGCAAAGCCGAAGCGGTCACCGAAGCGGTCGACACATCACGAAGATCTTTCTGGCTATAATATTTACTATCCGGAGTAAGCTTGTTCTGGTCCATATCCCAATAAGGTATCAGATCTTTTGGAAGATTGGGATGATTCAGATAAAACTGTGCAATATGTCGAGCTTGCTCCAAATATTTCTTGTCGCCGGTCTCGCGGTACATCATCGTATAACCATACAGTCCCCAAGACTGTCCCCTAGCCCATGCAGACTCATCAAACGCACCTTGAGCAGTCTTTCTCGAAATAATGCTTCCATCCTTTGGATTGTAATCCACGACATGGTAGGAACTGTAATCTTTTCGGTAGTGATTGACCATCGTTGTATTGGCATGTTGCACCGCAATATCACGATAACGCTTATCACCTGTCATTTTGGAAACTTCCGTCAGAAACTCCAGGTTCATCATGTTGTCAATAATCACTGGGTAAGTCCAAGGCTGGCCATCCCAGTTTTTGCCCCCATCCCATGAACGGATAGTTTTGGGTGCTTCGTGGAAACGGGTCGCCAATGAGGCTGCTCCGGTACTTAAAATTTCCTTATAAGCAGCCGAATCTCCCGTCAAGCGTAATGCATTACCAAAGCTGCAGTACAACATAAAACCCAAATCATGTGTCCCCTTGTTGTTCTTTTCCTTCTCGAGTTCCTTCAACTTACTTTTGGCTTCCGTTAATAGCTTCTCATCTTTGGTATATTCATAGAGATAGAGCACTGTACCGGGATAAAATCCAGAACACCACCAGCTTGAACCCCAATTCACATATTTACCATCTTTATAGGTTGTAGGCATATCCGATTCATCGATCGATGCTGCGAGGTAGGCGATCTGCTTGTGTGCATTTTCTAAATTGGTACGGACAAATTCTTTGTCAAGCCCCAATTTCACTGTCCCTAAGTTTCGCTGACTAGAACAGGAAATTCCCTGCATTCCTAGTCCGATCATTAAAGCCCCCGTAATATAGTGTTGTATCTTCATTTTATCCAGTCCTTAATCTTTGCTTTTTTATTCTTTTTTCGTTTAATAACTTACATAATAGTCCTTGGGAAATTGCTCAGCATTCCAGCATTTTTGGGAAGTCCAGGGTTGTGGAGCACAGGTCCAGAACTCATCGTCTGCCGGTAACCCCAATGGCAAGAATGACAGAGAGGCCACATACATCGAGCCTGCGTTTGTATAGTAATCTGCGAGATTGGATTGTTTATCACCCACTACGCCCATACGCAGCCATCCTGAGGGTGCAAAGGTTTTGTCAATATAAATATGGCGGAGTATCGTGGTCAATGCGGCTCTGACCTGACCCTTCGAAATATCTTCGGGCAGCTTATTTTCTAGAGCAACAGTCGCTAGAGGCTGGAATGCGGCATTTTTATAAGTTGAGGAGCGTCCAACAACGACATAATGCCCTTCCGGAGAGATCATGCGTTCCAGGTGATGCGCATAACGCTGCATTCGTTTATAGGCTCGCTCATACATTTCCTTGTATTTTCCTCCCGCTGAAATGTTATGACGCAGTGACTCCACCTGCATACAATGGATCACATAACCATTGTAGTGATCAAAACTAAAATGGGCACCATCACTATACCAGCCATCCCCCACATACCATTCCTGATCAAATTTATTGACTGCATAATCGATCTTTTCCCGTGCACATTCCTCTCCTATGCTGTAAAGAAATGTTTCTGTCATTGCCGCAAACAGCAGCCAATTGCTCTCATTCGGCTTAATTTTGCGCAATAGTTTGAATTCTTCAACGACTCTTTTCTTAGTGCCTTGGTCCAAAGGATGCCATAAAGCCTGTGGGGCCCTCAAAAAAGCCAGTGCAAGATGCGCCGCATCTACGAGTGTTTGGGATGAAGGGCCTCGCCAGGTAAAATAATCCGGCGATTTAGGATCTACACCATACTTTATCCCCAGTAGCGCCTGGTCGCGTAATTGCTTGCGTAATTTACCTTCCTCGGTTGCGTCATCCGCTAATGCCAGCCAAGGAGCCATTCCAGCCAACAAACGACCGAAAGCTTCCAGGTATCCGACTCCAGGGTCTCTACTATCGAAAGTAGGACTCACTTCCATCGGCATATTTTTACGCCATTGTTGCTTACTGATATTGCTCAATATGGGAGCTGCCATCTTATGTAAAATAGACACCCAATAGGCACGATCGTTCTCGCCGTAATTATTTCTTTCCGATGCGGCAACATTGGCTTTCGCTTCACCAGCAAAAGATGTCGCCAGGGCTCCCATTCCGGCACCGCCCAATAGTTTTAATAAGAGTCTTCTTTTCATTGACATTGGTTTATAACGAACACAATCGAAGTGTTACACAAAACATTAAAAATCTTTATTTTAACTAAAAAAAACAAACAAAAAGAAATCAATCGCTCGAGCAAACGATTGCATGAGCGATTGATAACAACTTCTTTACAGGAGACAGAAAAATCTTCTCCTATTTCTTAATCGTCCCAGCCACTATTTTGTGTCAAGGCTGTGTTCCGTTCCCGCTCCACTTGTGGGATTGGCCATGTATAGAGTTGATCACCTCTCCAGTCATACGGAGAAACGACTCCTCCCCATGCTTGTTTAATACCATTTCCTGTATAAAAAGAAGTCTCTTTCAATGTTTTCCAACGCAACTCGTCAAAATAAATAACACCTTCACACATCAACTCACGACGGCGTTCTTCACGAATTTCTTTTCGGAGATCCTGCTCACCAATTCCTAAGGGTAATTCTCCAACTCCTGCACGCTTTCTTACCTCATTTACCTTTAATACTGCCTCGCTAGGCTTTGTTGACTCATTCAATGCCTCCGCCCATAGCAAAAGGATATCTGCATAACGCATGACGATATAATCATATGCTCCAGCTTCTCTATTTGGTATACCTGGATTAGCACCTTCGTAAACAAACTTACGTGGGTAGTAGTAAAAATTAGGGACGATATCCGTTCTCAAATCAAATACGCCACCAAACTCCTGTCTATATGGCCATCTTGACGTAAAGGTTTGATCTGTTGCACCATTGGCTCCCACAAATGTAGAGTAAGGTAAAATCATATTACTTGCTAGTCTAGGATCACGATCTTCATAGGCTTTCTTCAGGCGTTCTTCATTACCGGTAGGCAAATACAAAGACATATCAAGCTTGTTTGTAGTCCGTTTGTCAATATTCGATATTTCAGTAGCGGTCAAATTATTCCGCAAGAAAAACACCTCCCTTTGGCCCGGTGCCATCTGATTATAGCCTGGCAAGTAATCGTCCCAATTAAACTTAGATCCATCTTTGCGTTGATAGCGGTCTGCAGCATCAGGGTGTACTAAATAAGTATTCCAATTGGACCCAAATGCTGAACGTGATCCGAATCTAAATTGGTAATCGGAGCCATATCCTGCCAAAGCCATATTTTGGATGCTAAATATAATTTCGGGACTTTGTTCATTATCTCCTTTAAATAGAGATGCATAATCGCTAAATAAACTGTGTCCCAAGCTTTTGACTTGTTCGAAATCAGCGATTGCTTTTGCCCACTCTTTTGTATACATATAAACCTTGCCACGGAGCGCATAAGCGGCAGATTTTGTCACCCTACCAAAGTTTGCATTTCCTTTATCATAGCGATTCGGTAACTGAGCTTCGTTGATACAATCCGTGAGATCTTTAATGATAAAGCTCCAAACTTCCTGTTCAGTATTCCTTGGTTTATCAACTTTGTCCCATTCTATTGGATCGGTATAAATAGGCACTCCTTTATACAACTGATTCAATCGATAATAGTAATAGGCGCGTAAGAATTTTACTTCTGCAGTTAATTTAGCCTTTTTCTCTGCTCCCACTGGTGACACATTGGCTATCCCATAGATCGCATTATTGCTCCGATGGACACCTTCATATAAATTTTGCCAAGTGGATGAAAAAATTCCGGATGAACTTGTGGCAGTTGCATTCATCAAAGTTGAATTATCCCGGCCTTGGAGAGTAACATAGGAATCATATACATAAAGCATCTGACCGAGGCGCAAACCTTGATATACACCATTTACACCTTGGTCCGTAAGGTTTTCAGTTAGCCACATATTATTGGTCAATACCTGTGTTTTAGGTACTGTATCCAATAAATCCTTCTGACAAGCAGAAAACAATGTTGCTGAACCGAGAGTCACGCTAAGCAATATTTTTTTACTCCACAAATTATATTTTTTTATATTATTTTTCATAATCTTTCTCTTTTTAGAATCCAATATTCAAACCAAAAGCAAACTGTTTCATTGTTGGATATTCTGCTCCTGCACCAACTTCTGGATCTAACCCCGGAAAATCAGTAAACATCAATAGGTTCTCTCCAGAGAAAAATACCCTTAGACTACGTACTTTAACTTTTTCAGTTAGTTTCTTATCAAACGTATAACCTATTTGCAAATTTCTAAGCTTTAAAAAATTTGCATTATACAACCAATAATCGCTTGCCTGATTATTGATATTTTCTGCAGAAGTTCCGTATTTCAATCTAGGGAAATATCCATTTTGATTGGTACGTGGATCATTTGGTGCCGCCGGGTTATAGAAATAATGGTCATCTGCAATACGAGTGGTTACCTGGTTACCAAGGATCAACACATTGTTATTATAACCAGCATCTGTCCAATAATACTGTCCTCCAGCCTCTCCTGCCCAAATCATAGACATATCAAGACCTTTATAAGAGAATCCGAGATTAAATCCATAGATATATTTAGGACTTGTCGACGTTCCGGTAAAGTACTGGTCGGCATTATTTCCATAAATACCATCTCCGTTCAGATCGGCATAGATCAAGTCTCCATAATACATCCGTGCATTCGAACCATAGCTATCCGCAATGGCTTGAGATGAGGTTACAAAAGAATAACCAGCAGCTTTCATCGCTTTTGCCCACTCGTAATCCTGATCCGTACGGATCATCCCTGTAGTAGGTCCACCGTTAACATTGACGGATCCGTCGGAATTAAAATAACTACCATTTCCTCTATATACTTGACGTAAATAGAATTCATCCAACTGGTATCCCTCAAGTCTTCGGTTTACACCACCTGTAGATACATCACCTAAATTAGTCTGCCATACCATTTTTCCCGTTCCGTCATCAACCATACCTTGAACCAGCTTACCCTCGTATTCCGTAACTTTATTTTTATTATACGAGAAATTACCACCAATGTTATAACTGAAATCCCCGATCTTATCCCGCCAGTTCAGGTTAAGCTCAATTCCTTTATTACGCATAGCGGCTTGGTTATAAAAGGGAGCACTAGCAGTACCCGCAGTAATTGGCATTTGTGCTGTACGAATAATATTTGAAGTTTTACGATCGTATAAACTTAGTTCCACGGATGCACGTCGGTTTAATGTTGCAAATTCCAATCCAAGCTCCTTATTTTCGGAATCTTCCCATTGCAACAAGTTATTGCCAAAACGTGACAATCTAAGACCATTAGCCTGCGCGCCGTTGAAAGAATAACCTACCTGGCCATACACACCATGCCATCCATATACGTTCAGATCGTCTCCGCCATCATTCCCTAATTTACCCCACGATCCACGAATTTTAATATCTTGCAAATAAGGATCTACCGCCTTCATAAATGATTCCTTAGACAATATATATCCTAACGAAACAGAAGGGAAAGTACCATATTTCTTGCCAAGACCAAATTTTGATGAACCATCTCGGCGTAAACTAAATTCGGCTAAATATTTCCCATCATAATCGTAGCTAAAGCGACCGAAAAAAGAACGCATGGAGTTATCAGATTCTGCGCCGGAGATGCTATTCATCTCGGTTCCTGTACCGATATTAGTAATGGTAGCATCTATCAATCCTTTTGTAGAAGCACTAAATCCAGAATCGTTGTAATAAAATTCATTATGACCAACTAATGCACCAATCGTATGTTTACCAATCGTCGTGTTATAACGCAATACGTTATCAAAAGATTTTCTGTAAATTTTATTATAGGACTGTCCAGTCGTCGAGGTCGCAAGGTTAACAGGAGTCGATGTAATCGTCATGGTTGAAAAGTCATACCGTGGTGACGGATCAGACCAGGTTTTCACTTCATCAAATCGGCTCTGATAGTTAAATTTGGTCTCAAATGTCAAACCCTTCCAAAGTTTAACATTTGCAAATAAGGTTGCGTTGAGCCGTGTACGTTCATTACTTCCTTTATTATCGTAAAGGTAGGTCAATAAATTGTTCAGCTGAGATGATTCTCCGGAGCTGAGCACAGCGCTTCCAAACTTACTGTCATACATTGGGTAAATACCTGGTGTAGTTTGCCGCAAAAAATTATACAGATTGGCATCTGAAGCCATAGAACGTTCTTCTTTAACAACAAATGTCTGTGTACCCACGGTCAGGAAGTTGGTAACATCTGTCTCCAGATTCACCCGCCCTTCATAGCGTTTCATCCCTGTATTGTGCATAATGCCAGGGTTATCCTGTATTCTTCCAGATAGATTGTAGCGGATATTTTCACTCCCCCCCAAAACACTGACATTATGACTTTTTAACCAGGCATTCTCATAAATCCAATCGCCCCAGTTTGTATTCGGATATGCGACATAATTTGGTATGCCCTGAGCAGTCAAACCATTTGGATCAGCATTTGCCGCCGTCCAGGTATCAATAGCACTTTGCGTATATGGGCCTTTCTCGCCGATATTTTCTGCGGCCTCTTGAAACAAGCTCATATGTCTCAAATAATCGCTTACAAATTCAGGCTTTGCGCTTGGCGTTGTTCTCGAAAACAAACCTGAATATTTTATTTGCGGCGCTTGTCCGCCTTTTCCTTTCTTCGTTGTAATGACAATAACTCCATTCGCAGCCCGCGCACCATAGATAGCTGCCGAAGACGCGTCTTTTAATACTGATATTGTTTCAATATCTTCCGGATTTACTGCATCCATTACCCCCTGAATACCGTCAATAATGACAAGAGCATCATTATTGTTCATGGTACCTGTACCGCGTACGCGAATGGTTGCTCCATCACTACCAGGCTTACCATTACCGACTTTGACTTGGACACCGGCTGCAAGCCCCGAAAGTGCCGAAGATACGTTCGTTACCGCTCTACTTTCAAGCTTCTTGCCATCAATCGTCGCAACCGACCCTAACAATTTCGCCTTCTTCTGTTGTCCGTACCCCACGACTACAACTTCATCAATGGCAGCACTTGCACCGTCCATAGTTACATTGACGACATTGCGACCATTGACAACAACCTCTTGATTTTGATAACCGATATAGGAAACTAAGATGGTTGCATTGGAGCCAACTGACAATGAATAGGTACCGTTTGCATTTGTAGAAGTAGAAACACTTCCACCCTTTTCTCGAATCGTTACACCCGATAAAGGTGCTCCTTGACTGTCTGTAATCCGCCCCGTAATTGAAATTTTCTGTTGTGCCATACTCGCACCCACAGTAAACATCATCATAGCAGACAGTCCAACTTTGTAAAACTTTGCCATACTTTAGGAAATTAGTTTTATAATAAAAATTGGTTGTTTAATAGGTCAAAGATGAGTCTATAAGCAAATTAAGAGGGGTGAAATTCATAAATATTTGGGGGTAAAATCTTAAATTTGACACAAATACCCCATAACCATGAGCATACTACCTATTTTATCGAGACATTTTTTACTGCTGATATCCATCATTTCCATTGGTCATACCCAGAATCTGAAATTTGAGACACTGAGCCAGGAGAACGTATTGGATAAACAGGCGGTATTAACAATTGCTCAAGATAAACAAGGTAAACTGTGGTTCGGTGGCGGAGCCAACCTTTTTGTCTACGACTCCCAAAATATCACCAATATCCTCGTACAGGATACGGTATTTAAAAAGGTAGATTACATTAACAAGATTGCCATCAACGCAAATAATGCCCTTTTTATTGCTACAGCAACGCAGTTATTTATTTTCGACATCGACAAACGTAAAGCCGTATTTAAACAGGGAAAACCTTTTCAGGAAAAAATTGCTGTTACCGACATTCAGTTTCTTTCAGACCAGATATTTTTGTGCACTGACAAAGGACTCTATCAGGCTGTCCCGACAGCTGGCACCTACAATCTCAAGAAAATTCTTGACCGTCCGCGGGTGCAATCCATTATTCAAACTAGCCCCAACAACTATATAATAGCCAGTTACAATGGCATAGAATCTTTTTCATTGCAAAATAATCAGGTCCTCCATATCCAGAATCTGATACTGCCTGCGCTCCCTTTAAAAGAACGTATTTTCTGTGCCCTATATCTCCATAAAAACATCCTGTGGGTTGGCACAAAATTGCATGGAATATTCCAATATAACTTCGCTGATAAAAAATGGAATAACTTAACAGAAACAAATAGCAATCTGCTCAGCAATAACATCCGGAAAATTGTCCCAACTAAACAGGGAGACCTGCTGATCGGTACATTAAAAGGACTCTCCATCTTTAATGGGGCACCACATTTCTTAAACTATAAACATAATACCTCCGTCAAAAACTCATTGAGTCAAAATTCAATCTATGATATTTTTATTGATCGACAACAGATCACCTGGATAGGAACTTATTTCGGCGGAATCAATGCCATCTACCCCGAACTGATCCCCATACAGCATTACTCAACACGTTCGCGTCCTGGTCTCAGCCTCAATAGTGATATCACCGGTAGCTTCGCCGAATCAGACAATGCCTATTGGATAGGAACGGAGGAAGAGGGAATCAACAAAATTGACAAAAGAACAGAAACGACCTCTCCTTTGTCAAAATTGACCCGGTCAAACCTGATCAAGGATCTATATGTTAGAGATAACAAAATTTATGCGGCACAGTATGGCGGGGGCTACTCCATTATCGATGCACAATCTGGAAACACACAACACTTTTACCTGGAAAAAGATGTCTTGAATCTCAAAAACAATATTTATAGCATTTACGTCGATCCCGTACATCGCATTTACCTCGGAACCAATAAAGGGCTTTACATCGTCGATCCTGGAAAACCTGCAGCGTATAACGCTGCATTAAAAACAGGTACAATTGATGATATCCAAGCGGACAATAAACAGCAGACTTATTTTCTCAGAGGAGGTACACTTTTTCGCAAAAAACCGAATGAATCAAACATAAACCCAATAAAACAGCTGGATACATTGACGCTAGGTGGATTTTATGTTCATCCGAACGGGGACATCTGGCTGACATCCAAAGAGTATTTATATCATTTTGACCAGCGCGATCACTTAACCAAGGTATCTCGCTTTCCAAACAACTCATTAGGCTGGCCCATCTTTGTGAACAATCAGGTATGGCTTACCAGTAAAAATGGACTAATATGCTATAATCCCAAAACAAAAGATAGTTACCTCCTGAATCAGTATGACGGTTTACCGGTCAAAAATCTACTTGGAGCCAAAGTCTTTGCCAGCAAAACAGGAACACTATTCGTCACAACACTCAATGGTGTAGTTGCCATGGATACCCGAAAAATAATCTTCAATCAGACTATACCCGAGGTACTCTTCCGAAATATCTTTCTCGAAGAGACACCATTGAACTACGGACGGATTCAGAAAACGACAGATCCCAATAGCTATCAGCTCAAACTCCGACATGATGAAAACTTTGTTACGATTAATTTCTCAGGTTCTAATTTCATCAAACCACTAAAAAATAGATACCGATACAAGCTCGATGGTTTTGACAAGGATTGGGTTGAAACAAGTACTCCATCAATACGATATACCAACATTCCGGTCGGAATGCATACTTTGACCATATTCGCCAGTAACAACGATGGCATTTGGAGCAGTATCCCCCTACGGATCAACATCGATATTAAACCTCCCTTTTGGAGAACCTGGTGGGCCTATCTGTTGTATGTGGGCTTGTTCACCTTGGGTGTACATTTTGTCATCAAGTTTGTTGTCGAACGTGAGATGTTGATCAATTCAGAACGGGAACAGGAAAAGAAAATAAAATTCTTTACACAGATATCGCACGAAATTCGCACACCGTTGACGTTGATTACAGCTCCATTAGACGAAATTATCTCCGAAACGGCCAATCTGACTTCTACACAAAACAAAGTAAAACGGATAAAAAAGAATGCCAGTAAGCTCCTTGGTGTTATCAACGAGCTGCTGGACTTTAAAAAATTCGATGACAAACACTTTGTACTGAAGAAAACCGACATCTCTTTTAGAGAATACATAGAAGACACGTTCTACCTACTGAATGACCTTGCCAAAACAAAACATCTCAACTATTATATACGTCAGTTGGACGCAGTAGGATTACAATCCATTGATACCCTGCAGTTTGATAAAGTGATGTTTAATCTACTATCCAATGCCATCAAATATACACCCGAATATGGTACAGTTTACCTTGAGCTGATCGAAAGCGATGACTCATTTTCCATAAACATAGTTGATAATGGCATTGGTATTGCCACAGACAATCAGTTCAAAATATTTGAAGAATACTATCGTGAAGAACAAGCTAATGATGCAATCGGCACAGGCATTGGATTGGCACTTACCAAACAAATTGTGCAGCAACACAACGGAGACATTCGTTGTTTTTCGAAGGAGGATGAAAAAGGAAAATGGACAATATTTACCATAAACCTACCGAAACAAGCTGGCGAGAAAATAGAGCCGCAAGCGGTAGATATCCTTGCAAAAGAAACAGAAGACATTAGCATACACAGACTAGGCACATTCGACACTTCCTTGCAACAAACGATTTTAATTGTAGAAGACAATAAAGAATTGTTAGCAACAGTTGTCAATCTATTTCAGGATACCTACACAGTCATTACAGCAGGTAATGGTGAAGAGGCTCTTCCCAAGGCATTGGAATATATCCCTGATCTGATTATTTCGGATCTAATGATGCCTTATATGGATGGTGCTCAACTCTGCCGAGCTATTAAAACAAATATGGCGACAAGCCATATTCCGTTCATTTTGTTGACGGCCGTAACAGACACCCATTCACAAACCTTAGCCCTGGAACACGGTGCAAATATCTATTTAACAAAACCCTTCGACAATAAACAGCTATTCCTTTCTGCTCAAAATCTCCTGGCTATCAGCCAGAAAAAGAGTAGAGAATTTCAGGTCAAAACAGCTTCATTCGACAATGAGCTTGATGCACAATTCATCTTATCCCTAAATGAATTGATCGAAGCTAATATCCAGTCAGATGGCTTTGATGTTAATTATATATCGCGTACAATGGGAATGAGCGCACCAATTCTCTATCGCAAGTTGAAGGCCATATCCAATTTGTCACTCAACAATTATGTCAAAACGTATAGGTTAAACAAAGCGAGAGAATTACTGACATCGACCATGAATATCAGTGAAGTGGCTTATACCGTGGGCTTTTCCGACAGAAAATACTTCAGCAAGGAATTTAAAAAACAGTTTGGATACAATCCATCGGAACAGACCGCGACGCCTAACCAAAGTAGCTAAACCCTGCTATATCGAATTGTGGTCTCTATAAGATCCAATAAACTCCGTAAGAGCCAATAAAAAGACAGAGGTGGCTACGCCACCTCTGTCTTTTAGCTTTAACTGCGCTTTTAATCAAGTTCGAATCTTACTTAAAACAAATCATTTTTTAAACGATCTGATCCCACTAAAATAAGCTTTTAGCTGTTGACAGCCTTATTTAGCAATCTCTTTGATCATTGGTTCGCCCGCCAATAAGCGTTGATATCGGACCAGGGCCTCCACATAATAGTAATCGGCATAGGTCAAAGGCACATCGATTTCCGAATTCAACGGTAGCGCTCCAACGCTATGTTGTAATATATAACCTCCATTTTGACCATAAGGTGCCATATAAGGTGCTTTCGACAGATTTTTAAGAATAGTTTCTGCTTTTTCAAAATAATTCAAAGCTTCGCTCCCTTTCGTATATTGTGAGAGTTCTAACAAAGCAGATGCATATAATGCCGCCGCAGACACATCCCGCAGATCCTTATTCGGATACATTTTATCTGACTGTGCAATTTTGTCTTTATCAAAATCCCAGTAAGGAACCAAATCAGCAGGCAAATTCGGATTACTTAAGATATACTTTGCGATTTGCTGGGCCTGCTTCAAAAATTCTTTCTTCTTTGTCTCGCGATACATCATGGTATAACCATACAGCGCCCATCCTTGTCCTCTTGACCATGCCGATTCATCAAATGCGCCCTGATGGGTCTTTTTACCAATGGCCTTACCTGTGTTTTTATCATAATCGATCACATGGTATGAACTATAATCTTTTCTAAAGTGATTTTTCAAAGTTGTTTCAGCATGAGATACCGCAATATCATAGAATTTTTTATCTCCAGTCATTTTAGACACCTGTGTCAAAAACTCCAGATTCATCATATTATCGATTATAACCGGATACTGCCATGATCCGTGATCCCAAGAACGGATCGTTTTGGTAATGGGACTATAGCGAGATGCTAAGGAATTCGCACCGGTGCTGAGTACTGGTCCATACTTTTGCGTATCGCCCGTGAGACGAAGTGCATTTCCGAAACTACAGAATAACATAAACCCTAAATCATGTGTGCCCTTGTTGTTCTTTTCTTTTTCTAGATAGGTCAATTTCTCGGTTGCTTTCTTTAATAACCCTTCATCTTTGGTGCCTTCATATAAATACAACAATGTCCCTGGATAAAACCCCGAACACCACCAGCTCGACGAAGAAAATACCTCTTTGCCATTTTCGAAAGTTTTTGGAAACTTTTCTGTCGGAGTTTCGTTCGCCAGGACTTTTATTTGCTTTGCTGCAGCATCTAGCTGCTGCTGAATAAACGCTTTGGATAGATTCGGTTTTGCCGTTTGCGCCTGAACGACAGTCGAAGTACCCAAAATGGCCAATAATAACACGGAAAGTTGTTTTAATTTCATTATTTTCTATTCTTTTATTTTTATTTGGTCAGCGCATTAGCGCTTTAATTCTATACCTAAATAATCCGCTCTTTTTCTTTATTTCAATTGATCGAGGAATATTAAGCAATTGGCTCAAGGAGCTTGAATATTCAGTTTCAACGTAATTTCTTTAACTTACTTTTATCAATGTACATTAATCAAAGCGATTGCTCCCTTATCAAGCTTCAGATCAATTGTTCCATCTCTCCTTATATCAAACGTACCTTTTCCCTGTATCTTTACCTCTGGTATTCCGATATCGGATTTTAAACGTAGACGACCTCCATATTGACTTTTGATCCGGATGTTGGCCGTTTTTCCATTTTTCCGCTCTGCTGATACGAGATTTCCACCATCTGTCAAAAAATTGGTAAAGGAAACATCCTTCCATTTATGAGGAATAGCAGGAAACACGCGTAATACACCATTCCAATACTGCATACACAATTCTTGAATACTGGCCATCGCTGCCAGTGGGGTTTCTATCACCGGACCGCTTTCAGCATATAGTGTATTGGCTTTAATATATTTCTGCAATAGCACATCCAGCGAAGCCAAAGCCGAGTCTCCTCTTCCCATCATGGCATACATAGAGGCAGCCCCCGTAAATGAATAGCCCTGCAACAATTGCTTTTTGCTCTGCCAATGTGCAATAGAGCGCTCAATAAGAGCTTGATTATTTACCTGATCCCAGTTTATATCGTAAAAAGGATAAATCATCATTAGGTGCGAATAGTGACGATGCGACTCGCCATACGGTAGATCTTTTGCGATCATAAAGCCATCGACATCTTGTGGATAATCAATCAAGTTGGCCAATACGTCTGTCCAGACAGCATGAAGTTTATCCTTGCCGCCTCTTTCTTGATCCAGCTCAATAAGCGTCTTGAGCCCCCATTTGAAAATAGAAAGATCATAATTTGTATCATAAGCATACCCTTTTGAATATTCTGGTGAATAGGTTTTCACACCGATATGGTATTTTCCTGCTTGATTCTTTTCCAATAAGTGCAAATGATAATTTATCGCTTCCTTCAGTAGCGGAAATAAGCGATCATATACTTCCTGCGACAGGGTCGCTCGATAATATTGATAATAACTATGCAACAGCCATACGAGATTACCTAGCTCCTTTTCACCATCGGAAGCCGCATCCAATGAAACATTTTTTGCCAGAAGAACAGGACTCCATAAGCTTGGCCCCGAGGAGCGACCTACAGCCAAACTGTTATAGCGATAAGGCTCGGGAACATTTTGTCTTAAATTATCTTTATTCCGATCAATCATCTGGATCAACGAGTTTGCAATACCGAGCTGGTTCGCTTTGAAAACAGGGGAATAAGCAAGTTGCATATTAAGATTAAGCCAGTACGCTGGCCACGGAGTTGGACTTGTCCAGGGCCCCTGTAAATCCATAGCGGGTTTATCTGACCTTGTTGCACTGGCAAGCTTATACAGTTGCATATCATAAAACTGCTGGTAAACCGTATCTGGCAGCTCCAGTGTAGATGCTGCAAAATAGTCTGTCCACCACTTGCGATGGGACGCCAGTCCCTTCGTTAACTTTTGTTCTTTAAAATTCTGAACATAATTGATCGCCTTTTTGACATAAGCGGTTCCCTGCTGGTTATAATCTACGGTAATTAAATAGGTGTCCACTTCTTTGCCGGATCTGCCACAATAAGCCGTCACATACCCTCCCCCGGCTAGAAGTGGCTGATCAAAATATTTTATTTCGCCTTGGGTGCCAAAACTTCCTTTTGGATTTGTCGGATAGTTTTTCGGTTTTTGCGTATAGCTGAATCCCATCCTTGGGCTGATGGCTTCGTCGGGTTTCCATGTAAGATGGTAATTCCCGTTAAAATCTTTTTTAAATACCTCTAGCAAAATAATGTTGTCATTTGATAAGGTGGTCGTCCGAATTCTCACCATCCCTTGGTCTGTGCCGACTTTCGCCTCAGCATAGGCATCTTTTAAATGAATTTCTCCTTGTGCCTGCACAATCGGGCGTTCAAATTCTATTTCAAAATGACCTAACGACATACGCGCCTGATCAAACAATTTATCGGCCGAATTCGCTCGATGATCATAAATATCAGTTCTTCCAATATCCACACGCATCGAATTCTTACCGGCTAAGTAAGTCATCGTTCCCAGGAGACCATTTCCAGTAAACACTCCTTCATAAATCGTATGGCCCAACACTGGAATTCTAAATTGAGCTGATCCTCCAAATGGCTGGCATAGGATGCAAACGAGTAAAAACAGTATTCTTAGATTCATCATTAGGATTTAATGCTATCAGAGCGACCATAAAGATGCTGGATTATTCTCCTGAAATCAAGCCTCTTTTACGAAAACGATTGAGGAAAATCGAGATCAAGTCCTTTTCTGTCTACCACATCGAATAGCTACCTCTCTGAAATGTAACAATTTAGTAGATAAAACAACACAGCATAGGCAATAATGAGGTAGCTATATATGAAAGAAATGAATTCAACAGTATTCTTTTGTTATTTTTTAACAAAACACAAATAAACAATACGTAAAATTTTAGTTATCAGTTTACATTTATCAGTTTTTTATCTATTTTTAAGATTAAATATCCAATGCCGTTATTTTTAACAGCCTAATAGTGGATCAATTATAAAACAACTAATCCAACCAAAATGAAAGAACAGAATTCATCAAGGCGTGATTTCATAAAAAAATCCGTGGTCGGTGCTGCGGCATTTTCTATTGTACCACGCTTTGTACTCGGAGGACAGGGCTATCTTGCTCCGAGCGACCATCTAACCAAAGGTGTAATTGGTGTCGGCAATATGGGCCGTGGACACTTTGGCTACGCCGGAACTAAAACAGTAGCCATTTGTGATGTGGACAAAACCCATCTAGCGGCAGCACAAGCAGACTTAGGCGGTGGTGTGAAGGAATACCATGACTTTAGGGAGTTGATTAAATCTCCGGAAGTAGATATTGTGCATATTGCTACTCCGCCACATTGGCATGGACTAATGTCCATTGAAGCGGCAAAAGCAGGAAAAGATATCTGGTGTGAAAAACCAATGACACGTACTATCGGTGAGGGTAAAAAAGTGAAAGAAGCCATTGCACAACATGGCAATATCTTCCGTTTAAATACCTGGTTTCGTTTCAAGGATGATTTTTATGGAATGAATGTTCCAGTAAGCAAAATCAAAAAATTAGTTGATACTGGCATGTTAGGTTGGCCTTTGAAAGTTACAATAAGCAAACATACCGGATTTGACTGGAAGTTCTATTGGGTAGGAAAGGAAAATTTACCAGAGGAGAAAGTACCGGCTGAACTTGACTACGATTTTTGGTTAGGTCCGGCGCCATATAAGCCTTACAATAAACACCGCGTGCATACCACTTTTAGAGGATATTGGGATTATGATGGTGGCGGTCTAGGAGATATGGGGCAACATTATATGGATCCTGTTCAATACTTCTTAGGTAAAGACAACGAAAGCCCGATTACCGTCGACGTTGATGCTCCGCAGCAACATCCGGATGCCGTGGGCACATGGAGACGAATTACATTTACCTATGCCGATGGTTGTCAGATCATTTTAGACGGTGAAGCGAAAGATGAAAAGGCAGCCTATATTGAAGGTCCAAAAGGTAAATTATATCGAGGATTCCAATCAGATATACCGGATTTGGAAAGAAAACTTGCACAGTACCCTGAACCTGCACCACAGATTACTGACTTCTTGGAATCCGTTCGCACAAGAGAAAAGTTTGCACTGAATGAGATCAATGGACACCGTTCTTGTACCTTGGTCAATATGGGATTAGCAGCATTGCGACTGAACAGATCACTAAAATATGACTCTCAAAATGAGCTATTTATTAATGACGACGCCGCAAATAGATTAATTCACCAACCAATGAGAGGCCCTTGGTCTATTTAAAAAGATATCCCAATGAAAAGAATATTCAATTCGCTGACCGTATTGCTTCTTATATCTAGTGCAACCTACGCTCAGCAACCACAAAATAGAACGACTGCAACTAAAATAGCAGACGTATTGGCACAACAGCCGGCTGAAGAAAAAGAAAAGTTTTTACTTGCCATGCATGAGCTGGAAGGTTTTTCTTCTGATGACGTCGTTACGTTCCTCAAAGGACTTAAAGCACCAGGTAGCAACAATGCTCCGATAGAATTTGCGGCAAACAGCTATTCGTTCTATGTTAATCAGCCTGGTAAAGAACAACAAAAAAGAGTTTTCGTTGAAGGATTGGCAAAATCCATAGCGCAATTGAGTGAACCAACAAATCAGGTCTTTGCCCTACGCCTGTTACGTCAATGCGCCGATAATACAGCTATACCAGCTGTCGCTACTTGTTTGACAAACGATTATCTCGCCGATGCAGCAGCGAGAACCCTAGTTTCTATTCGTACCCCTGAATCGACAGCAGCCTTAGAAAAAGCTTTAGCAGCATCCACAACAGAGAAAACTGCCATTGCCCTGGTTACAGCACTCGGAGATCTAAAAGATAAAAATGCTGAAAGTGCCATTTTAGGATTAACGCAAAAATATAATTCGGATGGCTTCCAACGAACAGCATTGATCGCGCTGAGCAAAATCGGGGGCACAGCTTCTGAATCGCTATTCCAGGAAAAACTAAATGCCGCCGGCTATAGCTATGACAAATTGGATGCAGTAGGACTTGGTATCGACTATGCTCAAGCATTGATCGACAATAAACACGACCAAGATGCGGTTAAGTTCCTAAACAAGTTTTTCCAGGAATCACAAAAAGCAAAATCGATCAACGGCCAAATTGCATCGCTTAAATTATTGACAACCATCGACCCAGCGAAACAACAAAAGAACTTGTTAGCAGCTGTTAAGAGCGATAATGGTGCTTACCGTAACATTGCATTACAATTACTCGGAAAATACGGAAAAGGCGCCGACGCAAAAAGCTTGCTTGCTTTAGCAAGCAAGGGTACTCCTGAAGTGCAAGAAAGTGTATTGAACTACTTAGCCCACAATGGTTCGGCAAGCAGCTTAAAACTAATCCAGGCATTAGTAAATAAAACACAGTCTCCCGTAACTAAATTAGCTGGATTAAGTGCACTAAATACACTATCTCAGGGTAAAGAAACCAATACCTTAATCCAGGCGCTCAACGCTGATCAACAATTTAACAATTCGGTAAAAGCATTGATCCTTTCATCGAAAGATGCAAATGTCGTTACTGATGTCAACAATGCACTTGCCACTGTAGACGACGACAAAAAGATTCAATTGCTGGATATTTTAAGTAAACGTTCCAACAATGCATCATCCAAAGCTGTATTAGCCATAAAGAGTGCAAACCCTGCTGTCGAAGAAGCGATCAACAAAGCACTCCCAAATGTAGCCCAGGAATCGGACTTAGAAGAACTATTCGGTAGGTTAAACAATACAACAGACAATAAATCTGCCGTGCTATTGCAACGTGCCATTGTCAATGTGGTTCAGTCAAGCACAAATTCAAAGGGATTAACAGAACAACTAGCAGCTAATATATCGAAGTCTGCAGCGCCTAATACCGCTAAGTATTTCCCTATTTTTGCTGGGCTTGGTGACGCCCAGTCATTGAAAGCTGTAACTGCATACCTTAACAACAATAATACAGGTCTACGGTCCGCAGCAATTGAGTCTTTGGCTAGCTGGTCTACCTCCAACGCACTGCCAGAATTGGTATCTCTTTCCCGAACAGAAAAAGACGATAATCTTTTCAATACGGTATACAGAGGATTAATTAAATCAATTTCTTCTTCTTCGAATACGCCTGAACAGAAAACTTTGTTATTAAGAGATGCATTCAACGTTGCCAAAACCACAGATCAGAAAAAAGCAGCATTATCTGCGTTACAACCTACAGGAACATACCAGTCTTTAGTTTTTGCCGCTGATTTAATGAGCGACGCGCAACTTGGCGGAACTGCGGCCAATGTAGCGATGAACATTGCAATGGACAACAAGTTCTATGGCAAAAAGGTTAGAGAGGTTCTTGAACAGGTGATCGGTAAATTGTCGGGTAGTGAAAGTGGATACCTTAAGGAAGCTGTTATTCGCTATCTCGCTGAAATGCCGATCAAAGAAGGTTATGTTTCGATGTTCAATGGTAAAGACCTAAGTGGCTGGAAAGGTTTGGTAGCAGATCCGATCAAACGCAGTAAAATGAACGAGAAAACTTTAGCAGCAGAACAAGCTAAAGCCGACGATATCATGCGCAAAGGTTGGACAGCATCCAATGGTGAAATTGCCTTCAGTGGTAAAGGCGATAATCTGGCGACCGTAAAGAAATATGGCGATTTTGAAATGCTGGTAGACTGGAAATTGGAAAACTATGGCGGTATAGAAGGTGATGCCGGTATCTACTTGAGAGGTACTCCCCAAGTACAAATTTGGGATATTGCGAATACAAGAGTCGGCGCCCAAGTTGGCTCTGGCGGATTATATAACAACCAGAAAAATGAAAGCAAACCGTTGAAGGTTGCCGACAATGCTACTGGCGAATGGAATACATTTAAAATCAAAATGGTAGACGATAAAGTCACAGTTTGGTTAAATGGACAGTTAGTAACCGATAATATTCCTCTTGAAAACTATTGGGATAGAAACCAATCAATTTTCCCTACCGAACAAATTGAGTTACAAGCGCATGGTTCAGTTGTTTATTATAGAGATCTTTTTATCAAGGAATTCCCAAGAAAACAAATCTTTAAATTGAGCGATCAAGAGAAAAAAGAAGGTTTTGAAGTACTTTTTGATGGAACAAACCTCGACAAGTGGACAGAAAACCAAGCTTATGTTGTCAACGACGAAGGTTATATCTGGGTGTATCCAAATGCAAAATTTGGTGGAAACCTTTACACAAAAGAAGAATATGCAGACTTCATTTATCGCTTCGACTTCAAATTAACGCCTGGTGCCAACAATGGTGTGGGAATACGCGCTCCTCTGGAGGGAGATGCCGCATATGAGGCCATGGAAATCCAGGTACTTGATGATGGTGCAGATGTTTATAAAGACTTAAAGCAATACCAATATCACGGTTCAATTTATGGAGTTGTTCCTGCCAAAAAAGGTCATTTAAAACCCGTAGGTGAATGGAACTCCGAGGAAATCGTGGTGAAAGGAAATCGCATCAAAGTTACACTGAATGGCGCGGTTATCGTGGATGCGGATATCGCCGAGGCAAGCAAAAATGGAACCCTGGATGGCAAACAACATCCTGGGCTTAAACGAACCTTTGGTCATATCGGGTTTCTAGGACACGGTACCGAAGTATTCTTTAAAGATATTCGAGTAAAAAAACTCAAATAGTCTAAACTTATACGTAGAGAGGGGATAAGGAATCTTATCCCCTTTTTGCTAATTAGCCCACTTGCTTGTCAAGTGAGAAAAATAACCAAATGATTCCAAAACTTTTGCTAAATTAAAGCCCTGAGGATTCTATTTCAAAATTTGACGTTTTATGACTAAAGCCGTAAACTTACTGATTAACAAAAAATTGGAGAGTAAACCTGAAAAGAAAAATCTGTTCAACAAAATCTCCATTATAAAATTAATAGCCGAATTAGGATCTGTATCGGTAAATGACATTGTAAAAAAACTCTATTTAAGCCTGCCTACGGTAAATAGCCTTATTGCAGAATTGCTGGAAGATGATTTTATCCGTCAATTTGACAAAGGAGAATCTATTGGTGGACGTAAACCCAATTTATATAAGCTATGTGATGGATTGTTTCAGGTGCTATCGATTGAACTCCAACGTTTCTCCATCACACTGAGCATAATGGACAACAACCAGAACATTATTGCTGAAACTGTTGAGCTGGATAATGAATTATCTCGAAATGGAGAAAATCTAGCCGCTATCACACAAATCGTTGATCAATATCTTATCGATAAATCAGTTGATACTGAGAACCTAACAGGGATTATTATTGGCATGCCAGGACTAATCAATGCTGAAGAAGGTACTAACGAGACTTTTTTACATGACGACAATCAATCCATAACAAACTATTTTGAGCGCATATATAAAAAACCGGTCTTCATTCTGAATGACGTCAAAGGCGCAGCTTATGCTGAATTGAAATTTGGATTGGCAAAAAACACAAAAAACAGTTTAATTATCCTAATGGATTGGGGGATAGGTTTAGGAATCGTGTCCAATGGCGAAGTCTACCTAGGCCGTGATGGCTACTCCGGCGAAGTAGGACATATGCCCTTTATCGACAACGGTGAACTTTGCTATTGTGGGAAAAGAGGCTGTTTGGAAACCGTAGCTTCCGGAATTGCTTTGGTCAACAATGCTAAACAGGAAATCCAAAAAGGAGAGCTGACTAAATTAAATGAATTACAACCCGATGAATTACAACATTTAACACCGACACATATTATTGAAGCGGCAAACAAGGGTGATCAATTTGCAATAAATCAGATTTCAAAACTAGGAACAAACCTAGGAAAAGCATTTGCATCTTTAATACAGCTACTCAATCCCGAATTGATCGTGTTGGGTGGAAAAATTGCAAAAGCAAATGAATTGATCACGATTCCGATACAACAAGCCATAAATTCCTATACCATGGCCATTTTGAAGGAACATTGTGACATCAAAGTGTCAAGTCTAAATCTCGACAGCAATACCGTGGGTCTGACAAATTATTTTATCACGAAGTACCTATCGGTTGAATTGCTTCATAAATCCAAAATCTAAAACTGCCCTGTACTCAACAAGACAAGAGTACAGGCTCTTTCTGTCTTAATACCGTGCTCCATAGCGAACTGTTCCAATTCTGCATTCTCCGCACCAGGATTAAATATTATTCGTTTTGGCTTCGTCGCTAATATATAATCGTAATATTCTTTCTGATTAGGCTCACTAAGATACATTGTCACAGTATCAATATCTGTATGGATATCACCTTTCTTTTCAATAGGAACTCCGGCGGCTTCCCCTCCACTCAAGCCAATATTAACGATAGCATGCCCATGTTTATGCAACATATTTGCAGCTTTATTCGAATAACGTGAAGGATTGGTACTAGCACCTAAAATCAATGTTTTTTTCATCCCTTTTTATATCTTTTGTGTTTACCTGTTGCATGCATACTCAGGGCATGTAGATTATCTTCTTTGCCTTCTCGTTACAATAGGATAAAGAAGATAATCTAAATTCTCAAAGTAGCATCGCTCAAAAATTACTCATCGATGATAAAATCACCATGGTTGCTATACGCATTTTTACGCAATACTGGCATTCCCATGATTTTATAAAGCTCGTCCAATTTGACCAAGCTTCCATTTGTCATATTAGAAAGTAAAACAATAACTATGTTTCTCTTTAAATCTCTTACATAAATATGTCTAAAACCGTGCCACCAACCTGTATGGTATACGATATGATCATTACTATGCTCAAACGTACGCCAACCATAACCATAGCTAAAAATTCCCTTTTTGGCATCCGGATATCCTCGGTATGCCGAATCCAATGTTGACTGCTTTAACAATCGTCCATCTCTCAAAGCAAGATCAAAACGATAAAGGTCACGCACCGTACTATAAATTCCTTTGTCACCAAGCGGTCCATCCTGAAAATTTTGCACGACCGATCTTCGCCATACCTTGTCATGCCCAATAACGTTAGTCGGAATTTTATCATACACTGCCTTAGAAAGTGCAGCTGTATTTGTCATTCCGGCAACATTAAATACGCTATCTTTCATATACGTAGCGTAATCTTGCTTTGATATCTTTTCAATAATGGCCCCTAAGACCATAAAGTTGGAGTTATTGTAAAAGAAACGCCCTCCTGGCGCACCATAGCGATTGGGTTTAAATTCAGTCAGCATTTTCATCACATCCTGATTCGTCATTCCTTTCTTACGATCAGGCCAATGTTCCTCGGAAAAATAAACATAATTAGGTAATCCCGAACGGTGTGTCAATAACATTTTTATGGTAATACCAGGATAAGGAAAATCCGGATAGAAGTCATTGATCGTTTGATCGAGACGTAACTTTCCTGCCTCTACTAACTTTAAAATTCCGACAGCTGTAAGCGGTTTAGAAACGGAAGCGAGTTCAAATTTGTCATCAATTTTTAGACTATCCCGTTTTAAGTAATTTGCCCAGCCGAATGTATTCTGATATAAGATTTTACCATCTTTCGCAACAAGAACATTCCCATTGAATGCAGCTTTTGAATGAAGATTTTTCATAAAAGCATCGATCTTCTGATCTGCATTATTTGGATTATAGACGAGCCTTGTGCTATCCACTTTTGCCTGCGCTATCGCTGCTTCCTTCTGTTTTTTCTCTTTTGAACTACAAGCCACTGTAGATACAAACAAAAGAGCGACCATTCCCTTTAAAAAAAATAATTTCACTATACTAAGTCTCCCGGATTTTTGTGTTTTCTGTATTGTATATCAATAAATACCCCCTATTTCCTGTGTCCTAAATAATATCAAATTATTGAAGCTCGTAATAGAAGGACCAGCATACTGATAATAATGCTAAAATGAAGATTTTAGTATAAAAAAACGAATTTTTCCCTACAATAATTGTTATTCATCGTATATGTTACCTTTTTTACGCACAGCGTCTCTTTCACTATAGAGTTGAACAACCTGTACTTCCTTCAACCAAACGGATAACGATAGAAATTATCGGTAAAAAAAGCTTTCCTGTGGAATGAGCTTAATCAATTAAGGCCATAAAAAAAGCCACTTTATTACTAAAGTGGCTTTTAATTCCTCTATTAAAGGATTATGCTAATAATCTTACTGGATTTTCAACCAAAGATTTCAATGTTTGCAAAAATGCAGCTCCAGTTGCGCCATCAACCACGCGGTGATCACAACCCAAAGTCACTTTCATTACATTACCAGGAACTACAGCTCCGTTTTTAACTACAGGAACTGCTTGAATAGCACCAACAGAAAGAATAGCTCCATCTGGTGAGTTGATAATGGATGTAAATTCGTCTATTCCAAACATACCTAAGTTGGAAACTGTAAATGTAGATCCTTCCCAATCCGCAGGCTGTAATTTTTTAGCTTTCGCCTTTTGGGCGAAGTCTTTCACCTCTGCAGAGATATGTGACAATGATTTACCATCTGCAAAACGCACAACAGGAACTAATAAACCATCTTCAACAGCCATTGCAACACCAATGTTGGTATGCTCATTGAAACGGATTTTATCGCCTTGCCATGAAGAGTTTACAGCAGGATGTTTTTTCAAAGCAACAGCAACAGCTTTTACAACGATATCATTGAAAGAAACTTTTACTGGAGCAACCTCATTGATCTGCGCACGAGCAGCCATTGCATTGTCCATGTCAATTGATACAGTCAAATAGAAGTGTGGAGCTGTAAACAATGACTCTGCTAGACGACGCGCAATAGTTTTACGCATTTGGTTAACTGGTTTTTCAGTATAGCGCTCTTCACCAACAAATGTAGGCAAAGTGATTGCTTTTGCTTCTGTTGCAGGAGCAGCTACAGCTTTTGTCTCCGCAGGTTGTGCAGCAACAGGAACAAACGATTCAACATCTTTCTTCACAATACGGCCACCATCTGCAGAACCTTTGATATCACTTAAATTGATACCTTTTTCTTGTGCAATTTTACGTGCTAAAGGAGAAGCTTTCACACGAGAATCATCACTTGAAGACGATGCTACCGGTGCAGCAGTTACAGCAGCAGCTGAATCAGCTTTAGGAGCTTCAGCAGTTTCCGCCTTTGCAGGTGCAGATTTTTGATTTAACAAAGGTGTGATATCAGTTCCAGCAGGACCAACAATCGCGATGATGTCGTTTACCTTTGCAGCTTGTCCAGCTTCGAGACCAACATATAACAAGGTGCCATCAGCATAAGCTGTAACCTCCATAGTCGCTTTATCAGTTTCTACATCAGCAATAGCATCGTCAGATTTTATCGTATCACCAACTTTGAAGTTCCATTGCGCAATGACCCCCTCTTTCATGGTATCACTTAACAAAGGCATTGTAATAACAGTACATCCCAATTCTTCAGGAGTTACAGTACTAGCCGAAGATTCTGGACCAGAAACTTCTTCTGCTTTTTTTTCTTCGGTTTTTTCTGGTGCTTTTTCAGCAGCAGGTGCATCACCACTCAACAATGCTTGAAAATCTTCACCCGGTTCTCCTAAAACAGCAATAACAGCATCAATAGCTACTGCTTCGCCTTCTTTGGGACCAATATATAAAAGAGTTCCTTCTTGGTAAGACTCAAAGTCCATCGTAGCTTTATCTGTTTCAATCTCAGCTACTAAATCACCAGAATTTACTTTATCACCAACTTTTTTGTGCCATTTCGCGATGACCCCTTCGGTCATTGTATCGCTCATTTTCGGCATTCTTACTACTTCAGCCATTCTTTATTATATTATCAAGTTAAAGAGTATTAATCTAAAATAAATGGATAGTCTTGTTGTACATATACATCTTTGTACAATTCATCTGCAGTTGGATAAGGAGATTCCTCTGCAAATTTCACCGACTCCTCAACGACCTTTTTCACATCAGCCTCAACTTCTGCAAACCAAGCGTCATCTGCATAGTTGTTTTCTAAAATAGCATGTTTAGTCGACAACAATGGGTCACGGTCTTTATACGCTTCTAGTTCTTCTTTCGTACGATATTTAGCTGGATCAGACATTGAGTGTCCTTTGTAACGGTATGTACGAATTTCTAGGAATGTTGGACCTTCACCTGCACGAGCACGTTGAACAGCTTCGTCCATCGCATTGTGTACAGCAACAACATCCATTCCATCAACCGGAGCAGAAGGCATATCGAAACCTAAGCCCATTTTGTAAATATCCTGCATGTTCGTTGTACGTTGTACAGAAGTACCCATTGCATAACCGTTGTTTTCACACACGAAGATAACAGGGAGTTTCCACAACATCGCCATGTTCAATGTCTCATTGAATGCACCTTGACGCACAGCTCCATCACCCATATAACAGATATTTACATTATCTGTACCAAGATATTTTTCAGCAAATGCGATACCAGCACCTAAAGGAATCTGACCACCAACAATACCATGGCCACCCATGAATTTGTGTTCTTTGGAGAAGAAGTGCATAGAACCTCCCTTACCTTTTGAACAACCCGTGATCTTTCCATATAATTCAGCCATACAAGCATTTGCAGAAACGCCTTTAGCCAAAGCGTGGGCGTGATCACGATAAGCAGTGATTAAAGAATCTTCCGGTTTGATTACTGACATCGTTCCAGCGACTACAGCCTCTTGTCCTATGTACAAGTGACAGAAACCACGAATCTTTTGCTGTCCGTAAAGTTGACCTGCTTTTTCTTCAAACTTACGCATAAGTAACATAGACTTATACCACTCCAAATATGTCTCTTTTGTTATAGGTGTTGAACTCATTTCAAAGTTTTGATTTTCTTACTATTCTAGACTACAAATCTAATAATTTTGGACGAATTTCCTTGCCCAAAAATCAATTTTATTTATACTTTAAGACACTTCTAAGACATTTGATTTAAAGTATATAGCATTTGATTACAAATAAATGAACGGCACAATCAAATAAATCAAAAACTTATGAAAATAAAAAAGCCAAAGGACTTAATAATCATTTGGCTTAATCTATTTTATGCAAACTGTTTGCTATCGAAGTTTTTGTATCAGCTCACTTTCAGTTACCTTTACCTGTTCCCCGCTTTCCATGTCCTTTAATGACAATTGCCCTGAAGTAGCCTCTTCGTCACCCACTAATAATACGTAGGGGATTCCTTTCCCATCCGCATAACCCATTTGTTTCTTCAATTTTACAGGAGAAGCATAGAGTTCCGAAGCGATATTTTCCTTCCGAAGCTTATTGAGTAAATTCAGGGTGTAACTTTCCAGTTGTTTATCAAAATTTATAATCAGGAGTTTGGTAGAATCGGCCTTACCGATAGGAAATAAGTCCAGCTCTTCCAACACATCATAGATACGATCCGCACCAAAGGAAACACCGACTCCGGTCAGCCCCTTCAGACCAAACATACCCGTGAGATCATCGTAGCGACCACCGCCACCGATACTTCCCATGGCAACCTCATTCGTCTTGACCTCAAAAATACAACCTGTATAATAATTGAGGCCTCGAGCCAATGTAATATCCAGATCTATGATTTGATTAAGCAATTTTTCTTCAGCACCTAATTTGCCGACATAGTCAAACACTTCCTCAATCTCAGCGATACCATTTAAACCGACAGCAGAAGTTGCTAAAATCGTTTTTAAGGAAGACAGTTTCTCATCATTCGAGCCTTCCAATAAAATTATAGGTTTCAAAATAGCAAGATCTGCCTCGGTGAAACCCCTTTCCAACAATTCTTTGTTGACACCTTCCAACCCGATTTTATCCAATTTATCGATCGCGACAGTCATATCCACAATCAGTTCCGGTTTTCCGATGATTTCAGCAATACCTGAAAGAATTTTCCGGTTGTTGATTTTAATATTAAAATCTTTCAGTCCAAAACGTTCGAAGGCTTCTTGATAAATCAAAATAAACTCAGCTTCATTCAATAGACTTTCTGACCCGACCACGTCGACATCACATTGATAAAACTCACGGTATCTTCCGCGTTGCGGACGATCTGCACGCCACACAGGTTGCACCTGAAAACGCTTAAATGGTAAGGTAATATCATTTTGGCGCATCACAACATAGCGTGCAAACGGCACCGTAAGATCATATCGTAATGCTTTCTCTGATATATGAGGAATGAGCTTATTGGAATTTTTATCATGAAGTAGGTTATCTGGCGCTTTCGCCAAGTAATCACCCGAATTAAGAATCTTAAAGATCAATTTATCACCCTCGTCACCGTATTTACCGGTAAGGGTTGTCAAATTTTCAAATGAAGGGGTCTGTATTTCATTATAGCCATATTTTCTGAATACCGTTTTCAGTGTATCGAAAATATAGTTACGTTTGATCATTTCGGAAGGTGAAAAATCACGCGTTCCTTTTGCCAAAGAAGGTTTTACTGCTGCCATATTTGGCAAAGTTAATAAAATCCTTTATTCTACTTCTAGAATTTTAAGGAATTCACAGGCTTTTTCGGCTGCAGATTTCTCTGCAGATTTCTTATTAAAATCACGGCCAAGTCCACAAACAATGCCATCAACGACCGCTTCAATACTAAACATTTTAGAAGACTCTCCTTCCGGATTGTCTGTTTGCCGAAATACGATCTCTTTGCCCGTATGTTGACACCACTCAATCAACCGACTCTTAAAGTTTGTTTCCGTCTGTTCCAATAGATGAATATCGACGTGCGGTTTAATAATTCGATTCAACAAAAAGCTCTTTGTAAAAACATAGCCCCTGTCCAGATAGACTGCCCCTACCAATGCCTCAAAAGCATCACCCAATAAGGATCCCTGTTTATTCGGAAAACTGATCATTCGCGCATCAAACTGGATAAGCTCATTAAAACCCAACTTTCTAGAAAGTTGATTTAGGTTTGCTCTACTGACAATTTTTGAACGCATTTCAGTCAGGAACCCTTCATCTTTATAAGGATACTTCTTAAATAACAGCTCAGCCACAACCGAACCCAAAACAGCATCACCCAAGAATTCTAAACGTTCGTTGCTATTCTTTGCGCCCTCTTTAATTGTAACGGCAACAGACTTGTGTCTAAAAGCCATCTTGTACAGATGTACATTTCCGGGGACAAATCCAAGCAGGTTTTTTAGTTTTCTAACGTATTCCCGATCTGGCGAAAAATATAATTTATATATCCTTGCAAAAGGCATCTCTTCTAAAAATAAGGCGACAAGTCCTAGTTAAAGAACCTGTCGCTAGCTCATATTATCAAACCATGTTTGAAGGATCAAACATTAAGCTTTATATTTTTTCACAATAACAGTAGCATTGTGGCCACCGAAACCGAATGTGTTGCTCAACGCCGCATTAACTATACGTTTTTGCGCTTTGTTGAATGTAAAATTCAAGTTATTATCAATTTCCGGATCGTCTGTAAAGTGATTGATTGTCGGAGGGACAATATCATTTTGAACAGCCAATATAGAAGCGATAGTTTCTATAGCTCCTGCAGCACCCAAAAGGTGCCCTGTCATTGATTTAGTTGAACTGATATTCAATTTATAGGCGTGTTCACCAAACAGGTCAACAATAGCCTTCGTTTCACTAATATCACCTACCGGTGTAGAAGTCCCATGAACATTGATATAATCAATATCTGAAAAATCCATCTCTGCATCATTTACAGCCATTGTCATAGCCAGTTTTGCGCCCAATCCTTCAGGATGCGATGCTGTGATATGATGTGCATCAGCACTCATTCCACCCCCTGCAATCTCTGCATAGATTTTTGCTCCACGTGCTAAGGCATGCTCCAAACTTTCTAAGATCAAGGCACCTGAACCCTCTCCCGAAACAAAACCATCTCTATCTTTATCAAAAGGACGTGAGGCTGTTTTAGGGTCGTCATTTCTGGTTGACAAAGCATGCATAGCATTGAACCCACCAATTCCGGCCTCATTGACTGTAGCTTCTGATCCACCCGTAACAATCACATCAGCTTTGCCCATACGGATATAGTTAAAAGCATCTATCATTGCATTGGTAGCCGAGGCACAAGCCGATACGGCAGAAAAGTTAGGCCCACGAAGACCATGACGCATTGAAATATGTCCTGGAGCAATATCAACGAGCATCTTAGGAATGAAGAAAGGATTGAAACGAGGTGTTCCATCTCCCTTTGCAAAGTTTGCAACTTCTTCAGTGAAAGTTGTTAACCCCCCTATTCCTGAGCCCCAAATTACTCCGATACGATTTGTATCTAATTTTTCAAAATCTAAGCCAGCATCTTTAATTGCCTCATCTGTTGACGCAATTGCATACTGGACAAAAGGATCGACTTTACGAGCTTCCTTACGATCCATAAATTCATGCGGATCAAACCCCTTTACCTCACATGCAAACTGAGTCTTGAATTTTGACGCATCAAAATGCGTAATAGGAGCAGCTCCGCTTACACCATTTATTAACGCCTCCCAGTAAGCTGAGACGGTATTTCCAATTGGTGTAAGGGCGCCTAATCCTGTTACTACTACTCTTTTAAGCTCCATTTATTACGATTAGCCTAATTAAATTAGTTAGTTAACGTTTTTTTCTAAATAAGCGATTGCTTGACCAACAGTACCAATAGTCTCTGCTTGATCATCAGGAATAGCAACGTTGAATTCTTTTTCAAACTCCATGATCAACTCAACAGTGTCAAGTGAATCAGCACCTAAATCATTAGTGAATGAAGCTTCTGGTGTTACTTCGTTTTCGTCAACACCTAATTTTTCAACGATAATTGCTTTTACTCTTGAAGCGATATCTGACATGATTTTATAGTTTAATTGTTTAATAAATCTGTGCAAAGAAAAATAAATTTCATCAAAATTCAAACCTAAATTGATATTTAGATGAAAGTCACCACGTTAGGCGACCGAACTTATTCGCGTCTTATACTAGCTAACCCACTCTATATTAACTTAGTTCAAGTATAACAAAAAATATTTTGTATTCCAAACGCTCAGCTAATTAACTCAAATTTTACACAAAAAGTATATTCCAACCTTAAATTTATTAGTACCTTCGTTAGCAGAGGAGCATATATTTAAGCATTAAAGTGGTCAATAAGTTAGTAGCAAGATTAGATATGGATATGGACGAAGAGTTGGATTTTACCCTACTCGCCATTACCTGTTCTCTGAAAGATTACCGACTCTGCCATTTTATCAACAAGGAGACTAATCTGAATTTTTCCAGAGGAAAAGAAAGTAAATACGACCATGATGGTCGACAAAAAAACAAACCCGAAGAAGAACTTGAATATCATATTATCTTTGACACAAAGAAAAAAATAAGCTACCACTTCACTGCTTTTCATTACCTTATCCCCGATGCTGATACGGAATATTTTCTTATCAACAATAAGAGCATCGAAGGAACTTATTTAATTCCCGAAAACCCCCACTTTGATTTTTTTATCATTATCAAAAACTACATCTGTGAGGATGACGTGGAACATATTATCAAAAGGATCAGCAAATTACCCGAAGTCGTCATTGCAAAAGAAATATCGCCAAAAATATTGAAATCTAAAGAAAATCTCATATTTTAGCAAACTGTAGGTTAGTGTAGCAAATACACCCCAGTTTAGATCTAAATTAATTCGATTTAGTTTTGACAAAACACAACAATATAGTGAGCTATTTGTTGTGATTAATGAAGAACATTTAAAATACAAAATAACAGATGGAAAAAGTTCAAAAAAGGACTAAAATTGTCGCAACATTAGGCCCTGCCTCGGCAGACAAACAAGTTTTGACCAACATGATTGCCAAAGGGGTTGATGTGTGCCGGTTGAATTTCTCTCATGGCAGCCAGGAAGATCACCTTAAGGTAATCGAAACTATAAATGCAATAAATAATGAAACAGGATTCAATGTTGCCATCTTAGCCGATTTACAAGGTCCAAAAATTAGGATCGGAAAAATGAAAGAAGGTGGCGCTGTTCTCGTGAATGGTTCAAAAGTTGAAATCACAACACACGAACTTATCGGAGACGAAAACAGAATCTACATTACATACGAAAACTTTCCAAACGATGTTGAAGCCAACGAAATCATTTTACTTGATGACGGAAAACTTCAACTTCGTGTTTTAGAGACCAATCATAAAGACACTGTTACCTGTGAAGTTGTACACGGAGGTGTCCTTACTTCACGTAAAGGCGTTAACTTACCAAACACCAAAGTATCGATCCCTTCGTTGACCGAAGAAGATTTAGACAACTTGAATTTTGCCTTGGATCATGGTGCAGACTGGATCGCTATGTCTTTCGTCCGTTCGGCAGAAGATATTTTTCAATGTAAAAAAATCATTGAAGCAAAAGGAAGCCATGCACGTGTAATCGCAAAAGTTGAAAAACCAGAAGCGATTGAAAATATTGATGCAATTATCGAAGCTACAGATGCTGTTATGGTTGCTCGTGGAGATTTGGGTGTTGAGCTTCCAATGGAAGAGGTACCAGGACTTCAAAAGATCATCGTACAGAAATGTAGAGATCTTTCAAAACCAGTGATCATTGCGACACAGATGTTGGAAAGTATGATCACTACACCACGTCCTACACGTGCTGAAGTAAATGACGTAGCCAACTCCGTATTGGATGGAGCGGATGCTGTGATGTTAAGTGGCGAGACTTCAGTCGGTGAATTCCCTGAAATCGTTATCGAAACAATGAGCAAAATCATTATCCACGTGGAACAAACTTCTTATCCTTATTATAATGAGAAAGTTAGTGAAATCCACGACGGAACACTTATTCCGGATGCGATTTGCGCTTCTTCGGTTTACCTTGCTCAAAAAACAAATGCATCTGCAATTGCGGTATTGACATCATCTGGTGCAACAGCGTTTGAAATTACAAGTTATAGACCAAATGTAGATATCTTAGTTTTCACAGGAACACAAAAATTGCTGAAACAACTCAGCCTACTTTGGGGAGTAAAAACATTTATCTACGACAAGTTCGAAAGCACGGATGGATCTATCCATGATGTTAACAAATTTATTATAAAAAATAACTACGTTAAACCTGGATCTATCATTATCAATACAGCTTCAACACCGTTAATCGAAAAAGGCAAAACAAATACAATCCGTGTTTCCCAGCTATAATGGACAATAAGGATTAAAGCAAAAAAAATAGCGTTCTAGATAGAACGCTATTTTTTTTGCTTGTTTGGATACAAGGAGTCGATTTTTAATTTAAAGTCCTTCACCTTTAGCGAATCATTCAAGCGCCTAAACGGGAGATTGTTTTCTTTCTCATCACCTTTGGGCATTTTTTCCGTTCCTGGCATCGGAGCTAGACCGTCCACACGATTTGGCTTCTTAATGGGCATATGATACTTTTCATCTGAAGAATCCAATTTTAGGACGGGCATCTTTGCTTCCTTTTCTTCCATCAAAGGAATCTGCGGCTTTACCTTCACCTGCCCCAAAACAATGGTCCCTATGGAAGATAATACCAATAATAATACATAACTTTTCATTTTTATATAGTTGTTAAAGAGTATCTGCACTCATTTTCACCAATGAACACGTTATACTCGGCTTATTCACTTCTACAGCAGCAGACTCAACCGTGTAGATTTAATTTATCAATAGCCAATTCAGCATATAATTTATTTCTATTCACTAATTTACAAACAACAGCACCTATATTTAAACAGATTGCTGTTAAACATTGTTAAAACAGCGTCAAAACACATTAGCATCTTTATATTTGTAACAATTTAAGAAAATATGAGCTACCGGACCTTAAATGGCCACTCACATGGTATAAGGGATGGGTACGCAAAAGGTAAATAAACTGAGTGCTATAAACTTTGTGATATATTCAAAATACATTTATTTAACACCCAACCCTAATGAAGAAAAATAGCATTGTATTAATCATTGGACTGATGTCTCTAGCTCTAATTGGGGTATTGGCGATGCAATTCTATTTTCTGAGAGATTCATATCGTCAAAAATCCCAATTATTTGATGAGTCCGTCAATGCTGCGATTACAGCTGTTGCCGGAAAACTTGAACGACGGGAGGTGGTCGACTTTGCTAAAGTTCAACAGGAACGTAACATTGAAAAATCCAAGCAGGAACAGGCCAAACAACGTCTGTTGGCCGAGCAACTTGAAATCCAATATAGAATTGAAGAATTAAAAAACAAACAACATGTTGTTTTCTCAAACTTCAAAGAGCAAGAAGACCAATTACGTGCTTTGTATCCAAATGTAATTGAAATCAAAAATTCCTTTTACGAAACATACATCAAAAGACCGGAGTACCAGAAATTTATCAAATTTTCTGTTTCAAATGAGCTTACCGACGATAATCTGGTGCAAGCTTTTATCATGTTAAATGCATCGAAGGTAGATGATCAGATTAGTGGAAAAGACGATAGCACACGGTTTGTTATCCCCCTAATGGACCCATTGGTCAATCAACAGACAAAATTCAGAGTAGCCACCTTACCACCAAGAGAGAATGCAAAACTTGCAAAAACCATCTCTGATTTGGAAAAAAGGCTCGATGTGCTAAACAGAAAGAATTCTTGGTCCGGTTTCAACGTTTACGACTCCGTTGCTATGCTCGGTGGTAAAAAGGCAGATTACATCGAAGATGTTGCTATTGGAATGGAGCTAGCAAAGCGTCCGTTAAAGGATCGGTTGAATGTTATCATCGTCCAAGAACTTATCAAAGATGAGTTGGCTCAACGCGATATTAAAGCTCCTTTTAATATTGAAATATGGAGTACAAACAATATATTACTAAATAATATTTTAAACGAAGCCGCTCTAAATAACCCGACAAATACAACAAAATACTCGACCGCACTTTTTAAAGGTGATATCGGTGCTGCGCCAGGGAAATTAACAATCTATTTCCCCAATAAAAAGGCGATAATCGCAGATAATATGGGCTATCTGTTACTACCTATGCTGGCACTACTTTTCTTGTTGGTGGGTTGTTTTGCTTATACACTGATTATCATCTTCAGACAAAAGAAAGTTTCGGAAATGAAAACAGATTTCATCAACAACATGACGCATGAGTTTAAAACACCTGTTGCAACAATTATGATTGCCAGCGAGTCACTTAAAGATCCAGACATCAATGCCGACCATAAGCGCGTTCAAAAATTGGCTAATATCATCTACGACGAAAATGTTAGACTCGGAAATCATATTGAACGTGTGCTCGATTTGGCAAGACTAGAAAAAGAAACGCTAAAACTCGACCAGGTAGAAGTAAGCATCAATGATCTTGTTTCTGCAGTAACGGACAGCATGCAGCTACGCATGCAGAATATTGGTGGGAAATTCAGTATAGATCTCGCAGCGACCAAGGATATTGTCGTCGGTGATGAGTTACATTTTTCGAATGTATTTTACAATTTATTGGATAATGCCATCAAGTACAGCAAAGGAGATTTACATGTCAACATCAATTCAAAAAATGTTGGTGATACCATTGTTATCACCATTGCCGACAACGGTATTGGGATGAGTCGGGATCACCTGCAAAAGATTTTCGACCAGTTCTACCGTATTCCAACTGGAAATGTTCATAATGTCAAAGGATTTGGTCTTGGCTTAAGTTATGTACAGGACATCCTGAGAAGGCTGAACGGAAAAATTACAGTTAAAAGTGAAAAAGATAAGGGCACGACCTTTGAAGTAATTTTGCCTATTAAAAAATAAAACGTTCCTTTTTTGTATATTTCCTCTTTAAAAAATTTCAAAGGTTGAGGAAAGCTGATTTATCAGCATCAAGGGACATTGGTGAAAATTAATATAATCATTATGCAAAAGATATTATTAGCAGAAGATGATCCTAATTTGGGGGATCTTTTAAAAGACTATCTCGAATTAAAGGGAAAATTTGACGTCACATTATGCACAGATGGAGATGAAGCGATTTCTCAATTCAAAAAAAATAACTACGACCTCTGTATTTTCGATGTCATGATGCCAAAAAAGGACGGATTTACAGTTGGACGTGAAATCAGAAAAACAAACAATACTGTTCCTATTATCTTTGCCACAGCAAAGGGGATGATGGAAGATAAAACCGAAGCCTTTGAATTAGGGGGAGATGATTATATTACAAAGCCTTTTCGAGTGGAGGAATTATTGCTCCGCATCAATGCTTTGCTGAAACGCAGTGTTCGAGACAAAGAAGAGGAAGTGGTTGCTGATAAATTTGAAATTGGTGATTATTTCTTTGATTATACAAGTCAGCAAATTTCTTACAAAGGACAGATGCAAAAACTATCCACCAAAGAAGCGGAACTACTACGCTTGCTTTGTTTAAAGAAAAATGATGTGCTGACCCGGGAAGAAGCTTTATTAAAAATATGGCATGATGACAACTACTTTACAGGTAGAAGTATGGATGTATTTCTCAGTAAACTTCGTAAATATCTAAAAGAAGATAGTAAAGTTGAAATTGTCAATGTGCACGGAAAAGGTTACAAACTTTTGGTGAGCTAAAAGAATGGGGAATGAGAAACAGTCATTCCCCATTTTTTATGCTACACGGCGTATTGAAACATGGCATACACTAAATCATGGATGAAAAGAAAAGAACAAAACAATTTTATCCATAGTAGAATATAAAAAATTGACGCACTTTTATAAAAAATTTGCATTTCAAAAAGAAATGTTCTAACTTAGCGTCGCTTATAGAGAAAGGCAGAGGGAATAGACCCGATGAAGCCTTAGCAACCTGTCCCTTGACAAGGTGCTAAATTCTACCCTACTTGATATGGGAATGATAAGCCGAAGTCACCAAATTCTAGTGTGTCCTTCTCTCTCTAGCAAGAAATATAGTTGAAAAAGAAATATTAAAAACATTCATTATGTTATTGACTAACAATTTAGGTTACCCTCGTGTGGGCGCGTTCCGCGAATTGAAAAAAGCCAATGAGGCCTATTGGGCTAAAAAATCTTCTGTTGAGGAATTATTGGACACAGCAAAAAAAATTCGTGAAGGCAATTGGAAAACACAAAAAGATGCTGGAATAGATTTGATCCCTTCCAATGATTTCTCTTTTTACGATCAAGTATTGGATTTAACCCTTACTGTTGGTGCAATTCCTGCTCGTTACCATTCTTTGTTGAATAAAGTAGACAACAACTACAGCTTAGACTTATATTTTGCCATGGCGCGCGGATTCCAACAAGAAGGAATCGATGTGACTGCAATGGAGATGACCAAGTGGTTGGATACCAACTACCACTATATGGTTCCTGAATTCACAAAAGATCAAGAGTTTAAATTGACTTCTGAGAAATTCTTAAATGAATACAACGAGGCAAAATCATTGGGTATTGAGACAAAACCTGTTTTATTAGGCCCAATCACTTACCTTTTGATCGGTAAAGAAAAAGAAGCTGGTTTCGACCGTATCGACCTATTAGACAAATTAATTCCTGTATATGAGCAAATCTTGTCTAAATTGGCAGAAGCTGGAGCACAATATGTTCAGATCGACGAGCCTTTCTTGGCATTGGATTTAGATGCAAAAGTAAAAGCATTATACCAACCTACGTTTGAGAAATTGGCTGCTGCTGCCAAAAACATCAAATTAATCGCGACGACTTACTTCGAAGCTTTAAAAGACAACGAAGATATCGCAGTTAACCTACCTATCCATGCTTTACATTTGGATTTGGTACGCGGTGAAAACCAGTTGGATACGGTACTAGCTAAAGTTCCTGCTTCATTAACATTATCTTTGGGTATTGTTGAAGGCCGTAACATCTGGAAAAATGATTACGAAAAATCATTGGTTAAAATCAAACAAGCTGTTGATGCATTAGGAAAAGACCGTGTATGGGTAGCTCCTTCTTCATCATTGTTGCACGTTCCTTTTGACTTAGACAATGAACACAATGAGCAATCGCTACCAGCTGAAGTAAAAAACTGGTTAGCTTTCGCTAAACAAAAATTAGCTGAGGTAAAAGACTTGGCCGTATTAGCAGAAGGTGAAGTTGATACTGAAACAGCAAAACGCTTCGAAGCGAACAAAGCTGCAGCTGAAAGCCGTCGTACTTCTCCACTGATCCACAAACCAGAGGTTAAAACACGTACAAGCAATATCACTGATGACGATGCGAAACGTACTTCAGCATTTGCTGACCGTAAAGCAGCGCAACAAGCGAAGTTCAACTTGCCGGCATTCCCTACCACAACTATTGGTTCATTCCCACAAACGAAAGATGTTCGTAAATGGAGAGCAGACCTGAAAAAAGGTGCTATCACGCAGGCAGAGTACGATAAAGCAATCGCAGAAGAAACTGAAAACACAATCCGTCTTCAAGAGCAATTGGATATCGACGTATTAGTACACGGCGAATTCGAACGTAACGACATGGTTGAATACTTCGGTGAACAATTGGCTGGTTACGCTTTCACACAAAACGGCTGGGTACAATCTTACGGTTCACGTTGTGTAAAACCTCCTATTATCTATGGTGATGTATACCGTCCTGAAGATATGACTGTCCGTTGGTCTTCATACGCTCAATCATTGACTAACCGTCCGGTTAAAGGTATGTTGACTGGTCCGGTTACCATCTTACAATGGTCTTTCGTACGTAATGACCAACCGCGTTCAACAACGACTTACCAAATTGCATTGGCGATCTTAGACGAAGTACAAGCGTTGGAAAAAGCAGGTATCAAAATCATACAAATCGATGAACCAGCAATCCGTGAAGGATTACCGCTACGTAAAGCTGATCAAAAAGATTACCTGAACTGGGCAGTACGTGCTTTCCGTGTTTCTTCATCAAATGTAGAAGACGATACACAGATTCACACACACATGTGTTACTCTGAGTTCAATAATGTAATCGAAGATATCGCTGCAATGGATGCTGACGTCATCACAATTGAGACTTCACGTTCTCAAATGAAATTGTTGAATGCTTTCGCTGGTGATTTCAAATATCCAAACGATATTGGTCCAGGTGTTTATGACATTCACTCACCACGTGTTCCAAGCAAAGATGAGATGGTAGATCTATTGCGTAAAGCAAAAGCAGTAGTTCCAGCAGAACAACTTTGGGTTAACCCTGACTGTGGTTTGAAAACTCGTGCTTGGCCAGAAACCAAAGCGGCTTTAGAGTCGATGGTTGAGGCTGCGAAAATCTTAAGAGCAGAATAATTCTTAAACTATATTGATAAAGCCCTAGATGAAATTTCATCTAGGGCTTCTTTATTGGACCTTGGTTCAAAACAAAAACCGTCATTCGGATAATGTGAGACTATTTTCGAGTGTTCTTCCTTTCTTTCTTGTTTTCCTTTTCTTTCCCGTTCTTAATTTCCTGTTTCCCCTTAATCCGATCTTCAATCGACTTCAGGCTTGACGAAAAATCAAGATCAACATTCTCAAGTTGTGCCATTTTTAACGCCTTCAATGCCTTTTTGTATTTTCTCAATTTTTCAAATAAAAGTGCTTTCTTGATCCATATCCCTGTCAAGGGCATCGCCGGAAGTGTCAAAGCAAATTTAATCGTCTTTTTTGCAGCTTCATACTCCCCCATATCAATCAGTGTCTGAATGAAATAAGGATATACCTCCAGTGCCTGCACATTATGCACCAAAGCTTCCTGGAAATACCTTTTTGCCTGCTCATAGTCCAATAGCTGTTCGGCATGAACTCTTCCCATCAAACACAGCGCCATTGTATTGGACTCATCATAAGACAGCGCATAGGATAAGGATTCCATGGTCTCCTCCAAATACATTGGATAGTTATCCAGTGCCTGAAGGACATATTTATTTACTGAATTCATAAAATTTTCTAAAACATAACATTCATATCCAGCTTTCACAATCATCTTGAAAGTAACTGGATTTCTAAAACTCTATAATAAGCTAAGCATATTGGAACAGTGGGCCACCATTTAGAGAGCCAATTTTTAGCCAATATCAACGTAGGTTACTTAACGTATTAAAAAAGAAGATTAGGAAAGGGCCGTATTCCGAAGAATATTCCCGAGAATCTTCTCTGTGGACGAAGCGGGATTTTCTAATATTGCAAACATATTCTTCCGTTTTTATTAATTACTCTGTTAAATTGCAAAGATTCAAAATATTTACCACATTCCCAAAAACTTTTGATTATTAATCTGTTATATCTCACAGCACGATATTGGCATATTATTGTCGCATCAATTTTGCTGAAATTCAATGACTATTTCCCCATCTTTGGACTATGGAAAGTCAATCAGCTAATCAATTAATCAAACTATCAAGAAAACGTAAGGGACTAACGCAGCAGGAACTCGCCGATCAGGCGGGTGTATCGCTAAGAACAGTGCAACGCATCGAAAAAGGCACTGAAGAAATCAGTGGATTTAGTCTCAAACAGATCAGTCAAATCTTAGAAATACCTTTAGAACAACTCATTATGCCAAATGTAAATCAAATCAGTATCGACAACAATCAAACAGGAAGTATTAAAGCGCTATATTTAGCATCGCTCACCTTTCTGGTCAATCCATTATTAGGATTATTGGTCCCAGCGATTATGGGCTATACGAAGCAAAATAAAGACGCCTTTTACAGTAAGCACCTAAAAAAAATAATTGTAATACATGCTGTTGGACTATTTTTTCTCGGAAGTTTCATAGGCTATATTATTATTGCAGATTTTTTTAAGATTTCACTACCGTCTTTTTTAAGCGATATATTCAATAGCGCCTATTTTTTACTCATCCCAGTATGCTACTACATATTGATTCTAACCTTCACTATTTTTAATTATATCACAATAAGGAAGGCCAAGCTCAGTGCTGCAAACTAAACCAATACAAATGAATTTGTTGCGTTCAAAATCATAGCGGTTTCTTTTGAACGATCAATACCCAATCATTCTCCAGCAACAGATAGCCTGTTTCATAAATAAAGTTATAGGTCTGTCCCTTGTTATTGGAAAAAGTATGTGTATGGAACTTAAAATCAAATCCCAATCGCTTTAACTTTTCCCGTTGTATCTTGATCATACCCTCCCCACTCAACGCTTCCAATAAAATACGACGGTTTTTTCGTAGGATATTATTCACATTGCGCACCATATTGGTCTGGTCGCTATTTAATTTATTGTTATAGGCGTTCCGGCAAGCATCATCACAAAATCGCTTGTCAGAACGGCCATATATATCCTTGCCACATTCAAGGCAAACTTTCTCGACAGAACTCATAACGGAAGATTAAACGACAACAAACGGTTACAATCGACTATAGTCGAATACAAATGGTAAATAGACGACTATAGTCTTTTCTCCGCCCCACCTTTGCTTAAGATCATCTGGCATCAATAGCCAATGACCGTCAACTAAAATAAGAATTATTAAAAACATTTAAAAATTAGACGCATGAGCACATTACGCAACAAAGTACAATTGGTTGGTCATTTAGGAAACGACCCATTAATCAAAACAACTTCCACCGGCACCAATTATTCCGTATTACGTCTCGCCACCAATGATCTCTTCAAGAACAAAGCCGGCGAGTGGGTTGAAGAAGTTCAATGGCATACACTCGTGGTTTGGGGTAATCAAAACAATACCATTGAAAAGAAATGCCAACGTGGGACCAAACTCATGGTTGAGGGCAAACTCACCTATCGTAATTATGAGAATGCAGATGGGGTAAAACAATATGTCACAGAAATTAAAGTAGATAATTTCTTGGTTTTATCAGAGTCAAACGGTGCCAAAGAAGACAGCCCAACACTTCCGGATGAAAATGAAGATGACCTCCCCTTCTAGTAGGGTCGGCGAGGTAGATTTTTCAAGCCTCTACCTCGTCGATTGTTCACAACTTATTTTGTTAGGCTTGCTGTCAACGCTCTTCCTAGGTTCTCAGCATAAGCCTTCCATAATTTGGCATCTTCCGGTGTAAACTTAGAAACAGCTTCAGTTTCTTTGGTCGCCCATTCCTGTCGTTTGGACGCAAGCTCCTTAAGCTTAACAACATCGCCACTTTTAGCAACAGTGATAAATTCCTTAATATATTTTGTGTAATCCTCCGCTAATTTTTGTGTCTCAACAGAACTAAATTTAGGTATTGGCACTTCGCCGCCTCTATTTCCCAACAGCGTTTTAGCCGTATCTTTTTTAATGTCAATAGCGGCAGTCGTATCTTTTACTTCGACGTTTTTAGTCGTGGAATTATTACAGGAAATAACAAAAAATCCAGCAATTAATGCTAATAAGGTTACTTTCTTCATCTATTTAAATTTAGTTTTTTATCCATGGTAATTTAGCCGTTTATGCATGTTGTACTGAAACTAAATAAATCACACTACTTTTAGCGGATCGACAAGTTCATCATTATCTATCTTACTTATAACATTACCGATTTATAACATTACCGTCCTTGAGATTTATTCTTACCAATAAAAACTAACTCTCTGTTGATGATACATTATCGTACTATCCAGGTACTGACTCCTTATCTTGGATCGGATCCTGCACAAATTTCCATTTTTATTGTGAGATAACAGTTTAGAATAAGCTATCATGAACCAAAGACGTGAATCAACAGCGCAAAAGTTTTACTTTATTGTCGAACTAATTTAATTACAATGCCCGACTTCACAAAATTTTTTGTGGGCATTCACATCTTCAGACCTGATTTAGTAGTCTTCTTTTCTTGCAGGAAAGTCAGCATCAGATCAACTTCAAAGCCGCTTTTAGCAGGTGTATTACAAGGGGTTAACAGGGGTATAGCAGGGGTGAATCCCTGTAAACCCCTTGTTACCCCCCTGTAAGTACAGTATAGTAACACCATTAACCTAGAATATGGTAACAATATGTAAATACGCTCGATACCGGCAATACCAAATCAATAGCAGGGAAAAGTTCCACGCAATTAGATTCGCTCAAACTTGGCATACAATTTCCAGAAATATGCTTTCTCTCCCAAAGTGAAATCAACCTTCTTCCAGACATTTAAGGCTAAACTAATCTCTTTTTCCTGCAAACTGTATTTTCCAATAAAGAACTCTTCCTCGGAAAAATACAAACCAAAGGCCTTATCCAAAGTATGTAAGCTCTGAACATCAACTTCTTCAAAAAACAAAATGGATTGAGGGCTAGCCAAAAAATCGCTCGGTACCGGAATAGCGTCAGCATATTCGATTGCGATGAGACGGTTCCTACTTTGCAAAGGAAATTCAATTATTGGAAGCTCATCTAATTTCGAAAAATGAGTACTCGCTTCAAAAATAGCATCCCGTTCCAGCAGCGGGATTTGTAACAATCTTTTACGTCCAATAATTGAAACATTTGGCTCAAAATAATCATTGAAATTAAGAATTTCATTGACAGATAGATTTTTTTCAATAAGATGCTGCACAGGAATGCCAAAATAATTTGCAATCTTAAGAACAATCTCAATTTTTGGTTCCGCACGCATTTCTTCGTAAGACGAAATATTACCTCTAGTAAGATTAAAAACATCCCCAAATGCCTGTTGGCTCATTCCTTTCACTTTTCTTAATTTCTTAATATTGTTCCCTACGTTACTCATTTTAAAAAAAATTGAATTTTTATTGCAAAATATTTTTGCATTTTTATTACCTTTATGCAAAGAATATGTGCAATATATAAAAAACTTGATTATGTACTTCTCAAAAATTGAAAATTATATCGCCAACATCGGTTACAACATTACCCATAAGGATACAAAAGAAGGAATCTTTGTCATCGAAAATGAAGACGACGGAATTCGTAACCTCATTGTAGGCATTGCCCAACCCATCCTGATTTTTGAGCAATACCTTTTTACAATCAGCAATGACAGCATGGATATGTTCAAATCACTATTGATAAAAAATAGAGATATTATCCACGGCGGATTTGCGTTAACGGAAGATGGTACCAAAGTTATATTTCGGTATACGTTACAAATACATAATCTCGACCAGAACGAATTCGATGCAGCCATCAATTCGCTGAGTCTGTTGATGAGTGAATATTATAATCAGTTAATAAGTTTTTCAAAATTATAGAATAATGAATATTTTTAAGAGAATTTTCAGAATCGGTCAAGCAGAGATCCACGCAGTCGTGGACAAAATGGAAGACCCCATCAAAATGACGGAACAGGGTATCCGTGAGATGAAAGAGGACCTGGAACAATCGTTGGAAGCCTATGCTAAAGTGAAGGCCTTAGCCATACGGACCCAAAACAATTGTGAAAAGAAAAAAGAAGAAGCCAATGAATTTGAGAACAAAGCTATTCTATTACTCCAAAAGGCACAAAAGGGAGAGCTAACGGCAGAAAAGGCCGAAGGTCTGGCAAAGGAAGCGCTGTTGCTGAAAAAACAGTTATTAATCGAAGCTAGTGAATTGGAGAAACAAGCTGTGATTCATCAAAGTTCAGCCGATGAGCTACACAAAAATGTAGACATTCTCAAATTCAATATATCGAAATGGGAAGGTGAACTCTCCACATTAAAGGCACGTGTAAAGGTCTCTAACGCAGCTAAAATGGTCAATCGGCAGCTCGCTAATATCGATTCCAATAGTACGATTTCCATGTTAGAACGTATGAAAGAGAAAGTCGAGGAAGACGAGGCACTAGCGAAGGCCTATGGCGAGATTGCACTAGGTAATAAAAGTAAAGTTGATGAGATTAACGAGACCATCGGCGGGTCTGAAGCCGTCAACAACGAATTAGAAGAACTAAAAAGAAAATTAAATAGTGATGAAAAGATTTGAGTATAAAACGCTAAAAATTGAACCTAAGGGTTTCTGGGGAACAAAGTTGGATCCCGAAAAAATTGATGAAATCTTAAATGATCTTGGAAATCAAGGCTGGGAACTGGTAACCATGCAGGACCTTGAGGTCAATGGCAGTTCCTGGTCGTTCCATTACACATTCAAAAGGGAGAAAATTTAAACAATAACACGATGACAGAACTAATCAATATCTTATTCAATCCATTATCCAATGGAATTATGACAGTCTTAACTGGCATGTCTGTAGTGTATTGGTTATTTATGTTTCTGATGGGTGATGGAGTACATCTCTTTGATGCCGATGCAGATATAGACCTCCATCCTACACCTGATGTCACGGACGTTGATGGATCACATGATATCGCAACTGAGGGGGGCGACCATGTTCATCATCATACGGATACGGGCGCTAATACAGAACCTGGTTTCTTTGCAAAAGCAATGGATTACATCAATGTTGGCAAAGTACCCATCATGCTTATTGTAACACTATTCAAATTTATAGGCTGGATAATTACCATTGTTTCTTCGCTCTTTATCGATGTTGCTTCATGGGGAATAAAGTCTGTATTTATCCTAATCCCCGTTTTCATTGTTACATTTATATTAATGCATTTTCTGACCAAACCCTTAGCTAAAATGTTTAAAACTATAGGTTACAATGGCGAAGAAAGTCACGATTTTCTTGGTCGCATGGGTAAAATGAGAGCCAGTATTGAAGGCAAGAAAATAGGTTCTGCCGAATTTATCATCCAACAGGACCCTATTCGCCTCAATGTTGTCAGCCACAATGGGGAGAAAATAGGCTACGGAGACGATGTCATTATTGTTGACGAATCCAAGGACAAGAAATATTATTATGTGACCAAAGAAATTACGATAGACAATATTTAATGAAAAAAGAAGAAAAGAATCGACACCTAAACAACTGTCCTAAAAGAACGGATATTTATTCTTTTAAATCCTAATCGTAAACCCAACTATTAAAATCTAAATAAATACAAATCATATGCTATATCAACCTCTTTTATTTTTAAGTGGCTTAAACGGAATTATACTTTTAATTGTCGGATTGGCTGTCTTTTTAATTTTTGCATTCTTTGTTGTATTGAGTGCATTCTATAAGAAAATTCCACAAGGGAAAGCAATTGTCCGTACTGGTGTTGGTGGTACAAAGGTAGCATTCAACAAAGGAATGTATGTTGTACCTGTATTTCACAAGATGGAGATCATGGACATCTCTATCAAAAAAATTGAGATCGCCCGTATGCAAGGTGAGGGTTTGATCTGCAAGGACAATATTCGTGCAGATATCAAAGTTGCTTTCTTTGTTCGCGTCAATAAAAGTGTAGATGATGTGATCAATGTTGCCCAAAATTTAGGTTGCGACCGTGCAAGTGAGCCGGAAACATTAAAAAGCATTTTTGAATCTAAATTCTCCGAGGCCTTAAAAACAGTCGGTAAGAAATTTGATTTCATCGAATTGTATGAAGCGCGTCGGGAGTTTCGCGACGAAATTTTGGATATCATCGGAACAGACCTGAACGGTTATATTCTAGATGACTGTGCAATCGACTATCTTGAGCAGACCGATATTGAGCATCTCAATCCAAACAATATCTTAGACAGTGAAGGCATTAAAAAGATAACGGAGCTAACGGCCAAGCAAAATATCAATGCCAATTTTATCCGTCGTGACGAAGAGAAGTTGATCAGAAAGCAAAACGTGGAAGCTCGTGAAGCGATTTTGGAACTTGATCGTCAACTTGCTGAAAAAGAAGAAAAACAAAAACGGGAAATTGATAACATCAGAGCACGCGAAGAAGCAGAAATAGCAAAGGTCCGTGAAGAAGAACGTCTCAAGTACGAAAGTGTCAGGATTTCTACCGAAGAGCAACTGGCAGTACAGGAAGAAAATAAGCTGCGTCAGATTATCATTGCTGAGAAAAACAAACAGCGCACAGATGCTGTAGAAGCAGAGCGCGTAGAGAAAGACCGTGCTTTGGAACAAACAGAACGTGAGCGCATTGTTACCTTGGCTCAGATCGACAAAGAACGCTCTATCGAGACGGAGAAGAAAAGTATCCAAGGGGTTATCAAGGAACGCGTACAATTGGAGAAAGGGGTTATTGAAGAGCAACAAGGCGTCCGAGACATCGAAGTGTTCCGTGAAGTAGAACGAAAGAAACAAGCGGGTGTTATTGCGGCATCACAAGAAGCAGAAGAAAAATTAATATCCACTGTTAAGGCGGCCGAAGCTGCAAAAATTGCTGCAGAGCAGGAAGCGGAGAAAAAAGTAATCGATGCAGAGGCGGCTCGTAAAATTGCCGAAAAACGTGCTCAGGAATTATTGATCGATGCTGAAGCGAAAAAAGAAGCATCGCTGAAGGAAGCCGAAAGTCGTAAGATTATTGCTGAAGCACAAGCCAAAGAAGAAGCCGCACTTGGCTTATCCGAAGCAGAAGTAATGGTTGCAAAAGCCGAAGCCGAAGAAAAACAAGGTACCGTTGAAGCTAATGTGATCGAGAAGAAAGCGGAAGCAATGCGTAAAGAGGGCTTAGCACAAGCGGAAGTTGTTCGTGAGAAAGCGCTTGCCGAAGCAAAAGGTATCGAAGAGAAAGCTGAGGCGATGAAGAAATTGGATGGTGTGGGCAGAGATCACGAAGAGTTCAAATTGCAATTGCAAAAAGAACGTGATATTAAACTCGCACACATCAATATCCAAAAAGACATTGCTCAAGCACAAGCTGGCGTATTGTCAGAAGCACTTAAAACGGCAAAAATAGATATCGTTGGTGGCGAAACCATGTTCTTTGAGAATATCGTCCGTCAAGTTTCCAATTCCAAAGGTTTTGATCACTTGATTGACAACTCTAAACATGCCACAGCTATTAAGAATTCACTGATAGGTCCAGATGGACAAGGAGACCTTGCAGAGAAGGTGCGTGGATTAGCCGATAAATATGGAATTTCCACAAACGATATAAAGAACCTCACAGTTTCAGCAGCATTGATTAAACTCCAACAAGCGGCGACTGACGCTGAAAATGGCGAAGACAAAAGCTTTATCAATTCTTTGTTCGGATTGGCGAAAAACTTGGGCATATCCAATAAAAAGTTGTCGTAATTAATACCCATTATTACCTGCAGATAATGTTCATAATCACTGCAGGTAATAAATAATGATTCTACCACATATACAAAGTCGATAAAGCTCAGTTTTATGCCAGAAGAAAACGTAATAAATCAGAACGACTCCCTTGATCAAGGTGCATACGAGATTATTCGGAAGCGGCTTCTTACACAAAAAGAAGAGCTATCTATCAAACTCCAGCAACTAAATAATGCCCGCAAGGAAGTCTTTAATGCGACAAGTTTTATACTCAAGGCCAACCAACGGATCACCACAGAAAATAATTGTGTTGCTCGCGGTATTTTAGCCCTGGACAATCTATGTATATTCGGTTATAACGTCCATTTTGGGTTACGCACCGAAATTAAACTCGAAGATGTTTTCAGTGTATATACGTTCGAAAACAATCAATTTATCCCACAATCACTCGATCTGATCAATGATCCTAATTTCATTGGCGATTACCAAAATTTATATAAATACTATCGCGACTCGATCTTTTCCAAGTTTCGACGTACGGAAAACTATCTTTATATGATCTTTCAGACCAGCAAAAATCCTGCTGACCTGAAGGCATTCAAGTGGTTGATTAAAGACGGAACGCTCCAATATCAGGACGACCGCAGCATTCATGAGGTTAAATTGCCTAATCAGTTTGAGTTTGACTGGACAAAAACAACCTTGGAAGACCGTCGCCTCGGAAAACACCCGCACATTTCCATTAAGGACAAGATCTTTATAGAAGCAATCAATGGCGATATTACTTTCAAAATTGAAAACAACACCGATACGGGGAAAGGAATCTACTCCGAAAAAGTGTCAAACGCCGACCAACAACTGGATGATGCGGATTACTACTATGCAGACCTTGGCAATTTGATTGCAGTTCGCATTAAACCGTATCAAGAAGATATCCGAGCATTTGTCTTTAACCAACGGACAAAAGAAGTTGTGAACCTTAAATCACTTAATGAATCGGCCATTCTACTACCCGATAGTCAAGGAATCATTTTTTCTAACGGATACTACCTGCAGAATGGCACCCATAAAATCTTTGACGTCCAGTTTGACCAGGTTAGTTTCCTTAGACGCATAGCATCACCAAACGGCGAAGACTTTCTCTATATCTTTTGTCAGGAGGAAACGAATACCTACATCTTACTGTCTTATAACATCATTCAGCAGCATGTCGAAACTCCGATCATCTGCAATGGCTTCACACTTTTCAAAGACGGTAGTTTAATTTACTTTCACACAGAGGCCGAAGCAACAAGGCATCATCAGGTTCAGATCTGGGAAACCCCTTACATGGCCGTACTCAAAGAAAATGAGCTAAAAAAAGACGATCCGCTTTATAAGGTCGGCAATAAACAGATCGTACAAGCCATGGCCGAAGCACAAGAAGTCATACAGCTCATCAACAAAGAAGACAGTTATGAAGGTCTTTACGAGGATATACTCAAAAAATCGACTGTCCTACTTGACTCCTATTTTTGGATAAAGGATGAAGCCTTGTCAAATCTTGGGCAGCCACTGGCACAGATCAAGGAGGTCGCCAATACAGCAATTGACGAATTTGTTAAGGTCCAAGCCCAACGTAAATACGCCACAGAGCTCAATAGCAGTGCCGAGAAGAAAATGGAGGAGCTTACCTTTTCCATCAATAGTACAGTAGTCGAGAAGCTTGATCAACTTGTTCATCAACTGGCAGATTCACGTCGTTTACAAGGCGAAATCATTGACCTCAAAAATGTCAAATATATTGATGTAGTCCGCATCGATGCTTTACTCGATAAACTACAGTCAATCACCACCGAGCTCGCCGAAAAGACAATTGCCTTCTTGCTTCGCGACGAGGCTTTACACCCCTATGAGCAGAAAGTGGAGCAACAGAAAAACAATGTTGCAGCAATTATCAAGGTCTATGACGCCAAGGCGATCGAGGAAGCCAATTCGGCTATATCGAGTGAGCTGGAGCTGTTGATCGATATTCTAAACAGTTTAAAAATCGACGACTCCACTCAAACCACCAAAATTATCGAAAAGATAGCTGTTATTTTCTCTTCCTTGAATGAAGTCCGGTCGCAGCTTACACGCAAACTCAATTCATTAAAAAGTACGGAAGCCATTGCAGAATTTTCTGCCCAACTTACATTACTGGAGCAGTCTGTCACCAACTACCTTGAACTCTCTACGACAACAGAAAAAGTAGACGAGTATTATACCAAGGTCATTGTTCAACTGGAAGAACTTGAAAGTAAGTTCTCAGAATTTGAGGACTTCGCCCTGAAGATAGCAGATAAGCGCGATGAAATCATCAAAGCATTTAATTCCCGCAGAGAGCAAATCGTTGAACAGATCAACAAACGAAGCTCTTCACTCGAACAAATTGGCCTTCGTGTATTAAAGAATATCGAAAACAAGTCAAAGACATTTGCAACGCGTGAGGAAATCCTAAGTTTCTTTGCTTCAGATTTGATGATTGACAAAATCAGACAACTTGTACAAGAACTGCAAACGCTCAGTGATGTTTCAAAAGCTGAAAATCTTGAAAACCTACTCAAAAAATCTCAAGAGGATGCATTGCGCATTTTACGTGACAAGAATGATCTATTTGTAGATGGAGAGAACATTATTGCGCTTGGCAAGCATAAATTTGCCGTCAATAGTCAGTCACTCAGTTTAACGCTCGTACGCAAAAATGACGAAATATACTTCCATCTTACCGGAACGAGCTTCTATCAAAAAGTCAAGGGATCCGAGATTGAAAACTTTAGAGATATTTGGGATCAGGAACTGATTTCCGAAAACAAAGACGTATACCGGGCTGAATATCTCGCCTATAAAACATTTCTTGCTTCTAAAGGACAGCAAGATTTTGATGCCAACCTGTTTATCAATCAGACTGTCGAGCAAAGTTATTCGGAAGGTTATGTCAAAGGAGTGCATAATTTTGATGCCCTGGTAATCTATGATACCATAAAACAGCTTGACAGCAAGCTTGATCTTTTACGTTACGATGCTCATTTGCGTGCTATGGCGCAGTTGTTTTGGCATTCACTGGCCCAAGACCAACAGGAAAAACAAAAGGCGTTGATCCAATCTACACACTCGGTATTAAAAGCATTTCCAAATTCCACACGCTATCAATCTGTCGTTGACGAACTCACAACATTATTCAACAATTGGGACACTCATTTGGATCGCTCGACAATTGATGGAGAGGAGATCGCGAGCTATCTTTTCCAGACTTTCACAAGCTACAGCAAGTTTGTCGTCAGTGAGCAATCGGATGAACTGAAGAAGGCTTTCATCAGGTTATTGGAAAACAAAAAGAGTTTCAAACTCTTTGAAGCAGATATTCAGCATACACAATTTAGTCTCGTAGACCGTTTCTATTTGACTTTAAATTGGCTAAATTCTTTTATCGACGAGAACAGTAATTACCAGGCTTTCCACAAGTACATTGAGGAAACTGCAGTCACACTTCTTTATCCAAAAGATGAATACCAATTGATCATCGCCAAAGACAATGCGCTCATCCAGGGATTAAAGGGAAATCATCCTATCTTGAACAATGGAGAAGAACAGATTCAATACCATCAATTTCTGAGTAGGTTGAAGACATTTGCCGAATTGAATGCCCCTCGTTTTCAAGAATTCGCTTCTTTGAAGGAGCAGCTTGGAAAAACATATGCCAAGGAGCTGAAAATCGGAGAATTTGAACCAAAAGTCTTAACATCTTTTGTCCGAAATAAGTTGATCAACGAAGTTTACTTTCCATTGATCGGAAATAACCTGGCCAAACAACTTGGAGCAGCTGGCGACAATAAACGTACCGCCAGAATGGGTATGCTTCTCCTCATTTCTCCTCCAGGTTACGGAAAGACAACATTAATGGAATATCTCGCGAAAACCATGGGTTTACATTTTGTAAAAATCAACGGACCTACAATTGGGCATTCCATTACTTCAATTGATCCTGTGGAGGCGAAAACTTCTGGTGAACGTGAGGAACTTAAGAAGATTAATCTTGCCTTCGAAATGGCCGACAATGTGATGCTCTACCTCGATGATATCCAACATTTGAATCCGGAATTCCTACAGAAATTTATTTCATTGGCAGACGGACAACGTAAGATCGACGGTATTTTTGAAGGCGAGAGTAAAACATATGATTTGCGTGGGAAAAGATTCTGCATCGTAATGGCTGGAAACCCCTATACAGAAAGCGGGTCTAAATTTCAGATTCCAGATATGCTTGCCAACCGTGCCGACGTCTACAATCTGGGGGATGTGATCGGTGATACCGAAGCACTATTCAATCTAAGCTTGATCGAAAATGCGGCAATTGAAAACAGCTACCTTGAAAAAATAGCAAGCAAATCCTTCAACGATTTTTATGCTTTAGTGAACTACGCGCAATCAGTGGTAGACCAACTTCCCGATTTAGAAGGCAATTACCTGAAGCAAGATATCGATGATTTTATAACGGTATTAAAACATGTATTAAAGATCAGAAATGTTGTCATCAAGGTCAATCAAAATTATATTCAAAGTGCGGCCATGCAAGACAATTATCGAACAGAACCGCCGTTCAAAATGCAAGGATCTTACCGGAATATGAGCAAGCTCATTGCGCAGATCGTGCCCATGATGAACGATGAGGAGATTGATCAGGTTCTCCTCGCACATTATGAAAGCGAGTCACAAACCCTTACTGCCGATACAGAAAGTAATCTTCTAAAATTGAAAGAACTCGCCGGATTGATAAACAATGTGGAACAAGAACGCTGGGAACACATCAAACAAATCTTCCGCAAGAACAATAAACATGGTGGTTTGGCCAAAGATGATAAGGTGTTTGCACAAATGCAGGACTTTAACGAAAACCTAGAGGGTATCATACAGGCCATTCGTGCTTATAAGAACTAATATTTAACATTGCTATTCCAGTGGACTTTACCTGTCTATTCAGCTGGAATAGCAGTATTTCTGATACGACTACTGTCAAATATTTTTTAAGCATTAGCTATTTTTAGGTTAATTAATGATTACCTTTAATAGTATCAAATGATAGTATCATCATAATGAAACCACCATATATTATTACAAGTGAAACTTTAAAATTAATTAGTTCTATTTCAGAGAGAATAGGAGAAATTAATGCTGCTCATTTATATAAACCCACCACGGAGCTACGAAAAAAGAACCGTATAAAAACGATTCAATCGTCTTTAGAAATCGAAGGTAACACGTTAACTGAGGAACAAATTACCGCATTATTAGAAAATAAAAGAATTATCGCACCCAAAAAGGATATTTTAGAGGTACAAAATGCTATAAAAGTTTATGACAAATTAAATGATTTTAATCCTTATGAATTAAAAAATTTAGAAAAGGCTCATTCTCTCCTGATGAATGGGTTGATCGATAATGCAGGAAAATTAAGAACTACGAATGTGGGTATTGTAAAAGGTTCAAAGGTAAAACATATTGCCCCAAGTGGGACAATGGTTAAAGGTTTGATGAAAGATCTTTTTGCTTATCTAAAAAAAGACGCAGATTTAATTCTCATCAAAAGTTGTGTATTCCATTATGAATTTGAATTTATACATCCGTTTATCGACGGCAACGGCAGAATGGGGAGATTATGGCAGACATTGATTTTAATGCAGCGATATCCTGTTTTTGAGTTTTTACCCATTGAGAGCCTAATCAAACAAAAGCAAGATGCGTATTACGCAAAGCTCTCAGAGTCGGACAAAGAGGGTAGCTCAACACCATTTATTGAGTTCATGCTTGGGATTATTCTGACCGCTTTAGAAGAACTTTTACAAGCTCAAAATAAAACACTTCGTTTAGAAGACAGAATAAGTCTGTTTAAAGAGAAAATCGGTCAAAATAAATTTCATCGAAAAGACTATCTACAAACTTTTAAGAATATTTCCGCTCCCACTGCAAGCAGGGATCTAAAATGGGCTGTTGAACAAAATATTTTAAAGAAGTTTGGAGAGCAACGATTGACAGAATATCAATTCAAGTAATTTACTATATAATGAAAACAACAAATCTATATTTAACATTCGGCTATACATTTAGTTCTTCTTGCTGACATTCGATGATATAATCACCCTCCTCAGGATATTTAGTATGATATTTCGTTTCCATAATTGTTTTGCACTCTATAATACTATTTCATTAAAACCAAATAATACGACCATCTTCTGCGCGAAGGCTATCTTAGCAATGTCCAATAAACGTTCAAGTTCCACCATATCTGGAATGTGACGTTTCATACGCAATGTATCTTCATCTAAATCTTCAAAATCGGCTACACGCCAATTTATATAAGCATCATGGACTTCAATGGAAATTTGGAACATATTGTTCAGGAGATCAGAGAATATAAGAACCGGATATCCATTTTACTTACCTCCATTTAAAAAAACCTGAGATAAGCAAAATCAAAGCTATTTCAATAAAAAGTTCCCAAAATGGGAACTTTTTATTGAGTTTGTTATAAGATTAAAAAATATTGAGAGTAAGATTAAAGAAAATACTACTAGGCTATGAGCTTTTCCATCTTTTACAATTATCCGCCCTTCACAGCCCCCGAAGAAACTGTAAATATGCCAAAGTCGTCGATCAGCATACGTTCCTTAACGACTCCATTGTAGGCCATCAGACGGTCTAATTCTTTCTGCGAACGACGGCGCATCACCCAGTCTTTTTTCTGATGACTGTTTAACACGTAAGCAATCATCTTTAACTGTGGATGCCATGGCTGTCCAGTATAAACCAAATGACTGCTTTCTTCACAAATCGAAGTTGCACCTTTTACAGCTCTACTTGCCATTTCGTTATCACCAAAAAGTTCAAAGATACCTGAGATAATAACAATGTTAGGCTTGAATTCCAGTTTGGAATAGGTAGCTGGATCAAAACAATCGTAGTTGGTAAATCGTATTCCCTGCAATCCGTTTCTACGGATAATCTTCTCTCCTACCGCAATATTTGACAACAGGAATTCATTAATCACGATTTCGGCCTCGGGATATTTTTCTTTAATATCAAATAAGTAATTTCCGGTCCCACCCGCAATGTCCAATATCTTAACGGTTTTCCCAGCAGCTTTAACTTTTGTTATATGCTCTTCCAGCAACTGTAACAAGTGTTGTTTTCGAATGCGAATTCCTTTCCAGCCGATGGCCTCCAGATAACCACGGTCGAGGATGCGGCCAAAGCGGTTTTTACCCTGCGATTCATTGCGATAGACGTAATCCAGCGATATCCCAGAATCAAATCCAAACTGCAGGCCTAAATTCATTCCTTTACTTAAGGAACCTATTTTACCCAATGCCCATTTCTGGACCGCATAATTCAATTTTTCACCCGCAGGAAGTAACTTATGGTATAATTGTTCATACTCTTTCACCGAAAACTCATCGGGTTCAAGCGTCAGCTCAGGACTTTGTCGGGCATAGGCCTTGTCGATAAAGTTTCGCAGATACTGGTACACCTTCTGCCGGTTTGTTTCAAATAGAATCCCATGGTAGAAATTACGTAATGTAATAAAGGTCTTCAACTTTGAAGCAATTGTCACAAAGAATTTTTTCTGCACCGAATTTTTGACCACATAATCTTTTTCAGCAGAAAGGACAATCACAGGAATATCAATCGCCGCAGCGTCTTCAACGATACGCTCACCAGCTTTTAATAGATCAACCAACAGAGCGCCATTGATAGATTTGGAAATCAAAGGATCGGCATCGTAAGCCTTCTGCTGGTCTATATCGTGAGTCAACACTTTAGATTTGACATAACTCTGGATAATCAGATCTTTTTTTAGCTTTGTTCCCAAAGCAATCATCTGATTTGCCAAGGGCACATATAATTTAATTTCAAATGCAGGTGCCAACAATGCAATACCTGCGACTTTAGGAGCAAAATCATGTACCCAGGCACTGACAACAACTCCTGCAATACTATTGGCGATAACGAAAATGTCTTTCGAATCAACCAAATATTCACGGCCTATATAATGAACGAAACTATCCAGATCCCGTACATAATCCATAAAGATCGGTGAAACTGGTTCTTTCGTATAACCATGTCCGCGCAAATCAAATGCAAAGATTGAATGATCGGCAAACTGTGGATCCGTAGCCATCTCCTGCAGACGTTCCGAATGCTCATGCCCACGGTGCAGCACAATCAATACCCGCTGTCCAGCCTGATAATTCCAAACGCGATATAATAACTCCCCTTGATCAAAACTCTTGAAGTAACCTGATTTCATGTATAATTTTACTGACTAATATCAAATAGTATATTTAACAACAAAGATCATGCAAATGACCGTCTAGCTATTTCTCTCAACTAGCACCTCCATCAACTTAAGTGCATGTTTATGCAATACAAGATGCTTATTATGAGATTTAACCAAATCTATAGCATCCATTAAATCTAAAGATAATATTTTTTGTGACAATAGAACAGCAAAAATCATACTCCTGCTGTAGCCCATTGTACAATGTATAATCATATTTTCACCTCGCTTCAATTGCTGATAACGGATGACGAGCGCAGCCAATATCCTTTCGGCATCAGCCAGCGTAATTGCCGCTATATCCAACAATGGAAATGAATGATAGTTTTCCTGTACATGTAGGATCGCTATTTCTTCCAATTCGGCAGCCAGGTCAAAAACAACCAGATGCTTCAGACCAAGCACATGGAGATCTCCTGCTGTCGTCCTCGGGCCTACATAACAACCTGGTAAAATCTCAAGCAATGGCAGATTATTACGACGTCTTGCGAATCGCCACAACAACCAATAAATCCATTGGTATGGGCTATAAAACAATTTCTTAAAGCCGGATATCCAACCTTTTTCATTTTTCAGAAACCTTGGATTATTGATAACATAATTCCTTCCTACCGCAATACAGACTAAGGATGGCCAACACAAAAGATATAATCCAAATGCATGAGTTCCGCCCCACAATGCCAGTAACAGTAAACACCAGCCGATGGCGTAGTAAACGTTGCCAATTCCCTGGTTTCTACGACAAACCTCGGCCTCCAAGTCTAATTTCGCCTTTTCGTCTAATTTCATCTTTTCGGTACCGGCCAAAAAGGGCAAATGCCCCGCCTTTAGCCTCAATAAAGCGCTGTCATGAAGCAATCCCGATGGTGATGGGAATAGGACAAATCCAACATGAACCAGAATCAACGCGGTCAACACATCCACCAGATGGTGCTGATAAACGGTGAGTGTAGCAATCCCCATGAATAGCAGCCAAATCCCCACTACCCAGCGTGTCCAACCTTTTAGCGCCCTACCGAGCACAGACCAAAACAGACATGCATACGCCACATGCAACGAAGGTGCTTGATTAAATGGAGAGTCATGCTTACTTAAAAAGGCGAAGAAGAATTTAAAAACAGGATGCTCAACGCTAGGCCTATCAAAAGAAAATCGCAAGGGAAAAATAGAAAAACAACAAATAGAGACGATGGTAATGAAACTGAAACGCTTCGTATAGACCCAAAGCTCTTCTCGACTTCGACAACAGAAAGGAACCAAAGCGAAGAACAAACCGCTACTCATGTAGGGGATAATCATCCAAGAAACGAACGGCATAAAGTGTTCAAAAGGAAACACAAACGAAGATACAGTAGCCTGATTTGCAGCATGGACCGCAGCAGCAGAATAAGTCAACTGGAAAAATAGCGCACAATAAAGGAAAACAGCAAATTGCAGCCCCCTATTTTTCAATCGTTTTTCATCCATTTGGCCTTCCTTGACATAATTTTATTCAACACGATATTTGGAAGTAGTCCCAGAGATGCCATCAACCACTTCATACGCTTCGGAAAAACGACTTGCTTCTTCTTCTGTTCGATAGCTGTCATTATACGCTGTGCTGCATCGTCTACAGGGATTAAGAATGGCTTTTTAGACAAATCTTGCTTATTGAGCGCTCTCAATTTTTCCGTATCAACATAGCCCGGAGCAATAACAGTAACCGCAATTCCATACGGATAGAGTGCCCTACGATACGCATCAGCCACTTGGATTGCAGCACGCTTTGTCTTACTATATAGGCTTGAATTGGGAAAATGGAGCGTTCCCGAAACTGATGCAACGATTGCAATTTGTCCTCCCGACTGACCTTGCATAGCAGTTCTTGCCGCTTCAAAACAATTTAAAGTGCCCATGATATTGATCTGGAGCATAGCCACCGCTTCCTGATAGCTTATTTGTTGAGCAACGTCATCCGCGTAACTCCCTGTACAATTGATAAAGAGATCTAAAGGCATATGTGCACAAAATGAACTGACCGCATTTTGCAGGCTGCCCAATTGACATACATCGACTTCAAAACTTCTGATGCTATGTCCCCAGGAATATGCTGACATTTTCGTCAAATCACGCCCACATACCGCTACCTCGGCTCCTCGCTCAAGATAACGCTTGGCCAAAGCAAGGCCTATTCCACTTGTACCACCGGCAATAAATACTTTCATTTCAATGAATTTAATGTCGCCTCATAACCATAGTTCCATTGCGCTTCCATCGCTTCCGCAAATTCTTGTTGATCAATCGGGAAAGACAGCGTAACTTCAAATTTAGACCAATCAATTCCTTTTTTACAGTATTTCCCAGCTAATTGTTCCGCGGCATCCTGTGTATCAATCCAATGTGCATACGGAAACTGCTGTTCCAAATCTGTTAATCGTTTATTTCCGCTAAAGCCTAATACTGCCCGAACCAACGCTTCTTCTTGCGGTTTATAAGGTTGTTTTCGCTCACATATGATGTTTTGAGCAAGCGACTTTGCTAGCTCCATTGGTACAAGATCAATTGCTCCACCCGTATAATAGGTTTTATTGGAGCATACAGGTTCAATATAAAACATATCGGACATCGAAATACGGGCCGCCTGTAGCATAGAAAACTCAGCACTCAAATGAACCGCTTTAGCCACTGCACTATGCTCGTAATTACTAGCCGAAATTCCTATTGCCTCAACGGGCACGTTTGCCAATACATCCTGAGTTCCCATCAATATCTTTTGATAGAGTTTCCGGTCCCCACGCCGCTGCCCAACTTCAGACGGACTGAACAGCACTTTAGCGCCGACCACAAGTGCTGGAATTGCTGCTGAGAATGGTCTATCCAATGTAGGCAATAGTAAGGAAAGATCCTGTTCCATATGGACGAGATAGCGATTAAAAACATCCTCAATAAAGGGTGCCCGTTTTTTATTAAACTGTTTTTTCAAAACATACACGCCCAGCCTCCCCAAACGACGCTGTTCTGTAAGCCGATGATGCAGGAAAAACTGATAAAACTCGTCTGATTGCAGATAGGACTTGCGAGCTTCATGTGTAGCAAAGGCCTGTATAACAGCCACTGCCATTGAACCACCGCAGCTCGCGATAAGCAGATCTGGCTTTAAGCCCAGCTCATCCAGCGCAGCGTACATACCAAGATATATACTGAACCGAGTTCCACCCCCCGAAAATAAAACAGCACGTTGATAAGCCATCAGATTGAAATTTTAGTTAGCCTTCTCACTACCACATTCATCAAATTCTATTAATTCCCCAAAAACAGGATAATCAAAGCATAAAACAGGGGCGCATTGAAGATCAGACTATCGATACGATCCAATAAACCACCATGCCCAGGAATCAATGTTCCAGTATCTTTTACTCCTGTCTTTCTTTTCAGATAGGAAAAAAGGACATCTCCCCAGAATCCCAAAATACCGAAAAACAAACCGAACAACGAAAAGTATAGAAAATTCTGAAATGGCAGTAAAAAATAGCCCAATAAATTACTCAATATAATTGTTAAGCTGATACCGCCCACACATCCCGCAATTGTCTTATTTGGACTAATACGCGGAACGATTTTACGTTTGCCAAAAAACTTACCCATCAGGTATTGAAAGACGTCATTCAATTCCGTTAACACAACAATATATCCGATTAATTTTAGTCCTAGGAATGGGTTGCCATCCACTTTAATGGATCGGATAAAAGCTAAATGGCTAAATGCAAGCAAACAAGCTACCGCGCCCAAAAACAGCCCAAACACAGCTCCCTTCTTAACCTTTAAACCATATTTGAAAAACAAAGCAGTCCCCAAACACAAGAAGCTAGCCAACAATAGATATGCTCGATAGGAACAAAAGTATAGGAGCAACGCTTGCAACAATGCCATGCAAAGAAACACCAATGGTTGCGTCTTACATTCAGGGATAAACATACGAGCAAACTCGCGCATCCCTTGAAAGGTTATCCAGGCCACAAACAAGGGTGATATTGTTGGTGGAACGAAGGCAACCGCCAACACCAAGACAATATAACCCCAGCTTCTAACACGAACAGGAACATCTGCGAACTTGCTATTGGCATCAGCCATGCGCCAAAGCCTTTCTCAATCGAGTTACCGAACTCAAAAGTAAGAGTAAGCATAAAACACCAAAAATATAATCTGAAACAGTAACCATTGAAATATGCAATAATGCTAAAATTCCATATACCCCCAACAGCAAAGCACGATCACTTTTACCCATCGGTCCATCGTAACGACGATCATTGGCAATCACCTTCCCGATCAATCCACAAAACTCATTCACAACACTTAATACGATAAAAGCGACGATCAGATATATGCTTTCCGGATGAAACTTCAGCAAAGGAAAAAATAGCACGACATCCGAAACAATATCTCCGACTTCGTTCAATACTTCGCCCGTCTTGCTAGTCTGATTAAAAAGTCGTGCCATCATGCCATCTAAGGCATTCAAGGCCATTCGTAATAACAATCCGATTGGCAGGGCCAAAAAGAAAATCGGGAAACGATCAGCATACCAAAACAGTAAAGCAATGATCAAAGACAATACAATAGATCCGATCGTGATCTGGTTTGCCGTTACCTTTTTTCTATGTAAAAAGTTCAAGATCGGCATCAGCAACTGCTGAAATTTTGGTTTTAATTTATAAACAGAAATCATCTCGCGCTAGCTGTAATTTATTTTTTCATTTTTTTAAAAAAAAATTTGCATAGTGTAATATATACACTATATTTGTGTCATCATAATTTAGGTTTATAATTGGTTATTTAAGGTTTTCATTCTCCCCGTTTGGAAACCTTTTTTTTGCCCTAAATTACCGACTACCATCTTCCACCGGCGCCACCCCCACCAGAAGATCCGCCACCAAAGCTTCCACCGCCACCACTACTACTAGATCCTCCGCCAGAGCTACTCGATGTTGAGCGCACTTTAACTGGAGTCGAGTGTTCACCATGAGATACCCGATGTCCACAATTCTTACATAAGTCAAAGCGTTCCTCTAATCCCTGCGAACTATAAGTTGCTGCACGTATCGTCTTGGTACGTCCAGTCTCAAAAGTTCTATAATGACATGCAGGACATTCACTGAACCCAACATTCTCGTCCCAGGGAACCAGCTTTGTTTCATTGGTCGCCTGATCTATCCAGATTTCATACGAACGGCTACCGATTTTTTCCTCCAAAAGCTGCCCCTTATCCAGGTACGCACTTTCACGGGTAGATACATCATCCTTATTCATGCGCAACCAACGACCAGATTGATCTGGCGGCATCAATCGAAGTTGATTCTTCCGAATGCGCTTGTTTAATCCAATGAGATCAAATAGCGCCAATGGACTCAGTAATAGCGGAACCAAACCCCAGACACGAAATTTACGTAGAGCCTTTTGAATATTTTCCTCATCCTGATAGGAATTAACAATTTGCGTGCGGCTTGCATTGTATTTCATGGCCAGGGTAATACTACCAAAAACAACTATAAAATAAGGTAGATTTTTCCACTGATAGACCTCCTCAAAATTATTGAGGGCAAATGCACAGATAAACACCGAGATAAACATTAATATCCCCATACAGCCGCATCCACTGACTAAAGGCGGAAAATATTTACTTTTTTTGGTCAACTTTCCTTTGATCGCTCGCGTCACCTCGCCCAACCAGATATAACAGATCGCAAATAAACCTAAAACCAACAGTGAATTTCGCAGGATAGGGCTTTTAAAGCTCCAGACCGGCGTTGCCTCTGGCATCAAGCGTTCGAGCTCGGCCTTACTATCCGGTGAGGTAAGTATTGTCTTAATAAATTCTGCGGCCTCCGTAACACCGCGGTCGTAATCTTCATTCCTAAAATTGGGTACGAGATATTTTTCGCCAATACGTTTTAAATAGGCATCGGGCAAAATACTTTCCATACCATACCCTGTAATAAAACGGTATTCATGCCGGTCTTTAGCAATAAACAACAAAAGCCCATTGTTACTTTCCTTCTTACCAATACCCCAGGTATTGAATAATTTTAAGGCAAATTCGAAATCACTGTCGCCAACATAATCATTCACAACAACGATCGCAAATTCACCTTTTGTAGCAGCCTCAATCTGCGTCGATAAGCGATCTAATTCAGCCACTGTACCCGAGGATAGAATCCCATCAGGATTGGAGACAAAATAATCCTGTCCCTGTAATTTGGGGCTTGGCAGATTGTCGACGGTATAGGCGATAAATTGCCCGAAAGCTGACAGCCCGGGGAGGCAGCTTCCTACCCAAATCAATAAAAAAATATAAAAACGATGTAATCTCTGCATAGTTTTAGAACAACAAAATTTGGCTCATTGTCACGATATTAAGAAAAAAAAATCAAACAAAGGTTTTCATCAAAAAAAAGCCCATAATCAACCGATTATGGGCCTATATAATTCAATATTCGTTTAAGACGCTTTGTCCTATTAATGTATCCTAGCAATATGAAACTTTCTCATTCGCTGTCAATGGCCAAGCCAGTGTAAAATCAAGACACCGATCAATCCAATAACAGAAACGAGCGTTTCCATCACCGTCCATGAGCGAAACGTATCCTTCATGCTCACTCCAAAATAAGATTTAAACATCCAAAACCCCGGATCGTTGACGTGTGAGAACATGAGACTACCCGCTCCCGTCGCTAGCACCATTAATTCAGGAGTAACCTCTCCTGCCTGTACAATGGGAAGCATAATGCCCGCTGCCGTGAGCCCAGCAACACTAGCCGAACCGATAACTAGGCGAATGATACCGGCTATTAACCATGCTAGCACAAGAGGCGACAGGCTCAGGTCTGCTGTTAGGTCAGCGATGTAGTTCGCTACACCACTATCTACCAAAATTTGCTTGAAAGCGCCTGATGCTGCAATGATAAAAAGGATCATCATTATCCCGCGGATTGCTTCTTCCACACTTGCTGACTGCTCCCGCAAACTTTTGCCTTGGCGGATACCCATTGTGTACATCGCCATTAGCGAGGCAATCATTAAAGCCACCACCGGATCACCCAAGAAACGTAGTGCCTTCAGCCAAGAGGAGCCTTCTGGAAATATTAGATGGGAAAATGAACCAAAAGCAATTAAAATTATTGGAAAAAGCCCCGTAAATATACTAATTGCAAATCCGGGAAGCTCTTTTCGATCTGCTTGATTGTGTTCAGGAAAAAACTCAGTGGGTGGGTTGGTCGGAATGCGCTTAAGCATCCTGCCAAAGAGCGGTCCACCGATAATTATGGCAGGAATTGCCAAAATAATGCCATACACCATTGTTAAGCCTATATCCGCTTTGTAGGTAAGCGCTATGGCGGTAGCTCCCGGATGTGGAGGCAAATAACCGTGTGTCACGGACAGCGCTGCCAGCAACGGAATGGCTACGTAAAGCAAGGGCATTTTATTGGAAGCACATACCATGAAAACGAATGGTACTAAGACGATAAAACCGACATTGTAGAATAAGGGAATTCCTACTAAAAAGCCCGTGAGAACCATTGCCCAAGGTAAGTTCTTTTTGCCAAATACAGCCGTTAGTACCGTTGTAATCTTTTCTGCAGCACCACCCTCCGCCATCAATTTCCCCAGTAGAGAGCCGAAAGCCAACAATAGTGCCAACTGGCCCATAGTGGTACTCACTCCAGTTTCAACAGATTTAAGGATATCGACGGCACTCATATTCATCGCAAAACCGACCGCAACGGAGGTTATCAGTAATGAAAAGATCGTGTTTAACCTGACGACAGTGACTAAAAGAAGTAGTAAAGCTACTCCTAAAATAACGATGATTAGAGGCATAATAATTTATATCTAGTTAAAATTCACCTTCCAATATATGGTACAGGTGTTCAAATTTCTGGAAGTTTTTAATATATACAGCGTGATTCTCCGCACTCGGTTTATAACAGTGCTCGGTATCTTGCTTTTCTTCCGTTTGTTTGTTTTTTATAGTAGGCTCACCTCCCTGTATACCCAATGCTTCCAAGCCTATCAATGCTGCTCCCCAAGCAGAGCTTTCTACTGTATTTTTGGTAAATACAGGTTTATTGAAAATGTCTGCAAGCATCTGCACCAACAACGATGAACGTGCTAAGCCGCCGCTTGCAAAAATCGTATGAATGGGACCGGTGTTCTCCTCTAATGCGAGTCCTACACTGTAAATTGCAAACAACATCCCTTCCATCATGGCACGTGCAAAGTGCGCCCTGCCATGATGCAACTGTATTCCAAAATAAACACCTTTTGCATTGGAATTCCAATGTGGTGCCCGTTCACCAGTTAGATAGGGCAAGAATATCAAGCCCTCCGCCCCGGGAACGACGGAGTCGACCAAAGCATTTAACGACGCAGAAGAATCCCCATCTACTTCCATTTGGGTAAATTCGCACAAAAAGTTGTCTCGAAACCAGTTGCGTAATACACCGCCATTGTTAACCGCACCACCAATTATATATTCATTTGGTCTAAGTAGATATGTAAATAGTCTTTGTTTTTTTTCTTGATTTGCCCGCGAACTTGCTACGCGAATAGCCCCACTGGTACCGACTGTTACCGAAGCCACTCCAGGACTTATAGCCCCTACCCCGAGATTAGCCAAACAACCATCGCTACCACCTATAACAAAAGGGGTATCTTCAGGGATGTGCATCAAGGCCGCAATTTCTCGGCTAGGCATATTTAAAATATAATCGACCGGAACTGGAGATGCTAGTTGCTCTTCCGATATACCCGCCAAGCTTAACGCCTGATCAGACCATGTTAGGTGATGTATGTCGAAAAGCCCTGTTGCAGATGCGATGGAATGATCGACCACGTAAACTCCAAAGAGCCGGTAAAAAAGAAATTCTTTGATACCGATAAACTTGTGCGACTGCGCAAATAATTTTTGATCGTTGGACTTTATCCACATTAATTTGCAAAGCAAAGACATGGGATGTATTGGTGTACCCGTCTGCTGATAAAGCAGCCTTCCCACCTCACTTGCCTCCAAGGCAACCGCAATATTCTCGCTTCTGCGATCTGCCCATATTATGCAATTGCTAAGTGGCTGTCCCGCCGAGTCAACAGCGATCAGTCCGTGCATAGCACTGCTCACCGAAATACATACGGGTTTCGGTATCTCTGCACGAGATTGCCTTAAGTTAATCATTACATACCGAATAGACTCAATACATGCAGCATAAACAATCTCCGGATCTTGCTCGTACCAGCCTTCCGATGGGTTTAATATAGGATAAGGTACACTATACTGGGATAAGATGTTCCCTTCGTAGTCAAATGCAACAGCTTTCACAGATGATGTCCCAATGTCTAATCCAATGATCATAAATAAAATTGATGTTTAGGAGAGCTCAATATACGGATTATCTGTTGGTTTACAACAAAAGGCTCAATACCAGCAAACTAATTGAAGCGAGAGAAGTGCCACATACCGATCTGCTGATAATTGTCTTTCATAGTATAAACAAAAATGGTAAATTTCATCTTAGAAAAACAGCATTAAACGATGAGTATAGATAAAAATAATAACTACGATTTTGGAATAGTTGGGCTCGGCGTAATGGGACGTAATTTATTGCTGAACATCGCCGACAACGGTTTCGCAGTAGCAGGACTAGACCTAGACCCACAGAAAGCGGAGTCATTGGAAGCTGAAGCAAGCGAAGGACATCGCATCAAAGTGACGACCCAAGTAGAAGAGTTTATCGGGGCTTTGCAACAACCCAGAGCAATTATGCTATTGGTGCCGGCCGGAAAGCCGGTTGATATGGCAATTGCCAGCCTTGTTCCGCTTTTGAATAAAGGAGATATCATCATCGACGGCGGAAACACGTACTTCGCGGATACAGACAGAAGGTTTAATGAGCTTTCCGCTATGGGTATACATTTCTTCGGAATGGGCATATCGGGAGGAGAAAGTGGCGCTCGTCGCGGGCCAAGCTTGATGCCTGGTGGCGACAGAAAGGCATACGAAAGACTAAGGCCAATATTTGAGGCAGTTTCGGCCAAGGTAATCGGCGAACCCTGTGTAGAATTTTTAGGCAACGGGTCGGCCGGAAATTATGTAAAGATGGTGCATAACGGTATCGAATATGGTATCATGCAGTTAATTGCAGAGACCTATGACCTGATGAAAAGATTATATGGTTTTGACACCCAAACCATACAGCAGACCTTCGAAGAATGGAACAAGGGCGAACTAAACTCATTCTTGCTTGAGATTACCGCTCAGATTCTAAAGAAAAAAGAAGGTGACCAGTATTTGGTAGACCTGATTTCAGATTGGGCAAGATCAAAAGGAACGGGTAAATGGACTTCGCAAAATGCAATGGATCTACAGGTGCCAGTTCCGGTGATTGATGCAGCGGTCAATATGCGCGATATGTCCAAATACAAACCTGAACGTTTGGAGGCGGCAAAATTACTTCAATGGGATGGACAAGCGGTTGATCTCCCCGCAGCAACACTCATTTCTCGCTTAAAAAATGCATTGTACTTTGTGATCATCACGACCTATGCGCAAGGTTTGGCACAGCTTACTGTTGCATCGGAAAGCTATAGCTATGAGTTAGATTTACAGGTGGTAACCAAAGTCTGGCGAGGCGGCTGCATTATTCGCGCGGCTTTGCTCGAGGATTTTAGAAAAGCCTATGCGGCTAATCCTGACTTGCGTAATATCCTACTCGATAACACCATTGCACAAAAGTTGCTGAGCACGCAGGCCAGCCTTCGCGAGGTATTGAAAGATGCTATCGCAAACGGGATACCCGTATCCGGATACGTAAACGCACTCTCTTATTTTGATGCCTATCGATCGGAAAAATTACCTACAAATATTATACAAGCACAACGAGACTATTTTGGTGCACATACCTATGAACGTATTGATCGGGAAGGTATCTTTCACACGCTTTGGGATTAAGAAAAAAAAGCTTGAAGATTCGATTAATCTTAATTTAAAACGCAAAAAAGCGGCTTTTATATAAAAAAGCCGCTTTTAATAACTGAATCCCCTATTGGGTTTTATACTACGTTTATTTAGATGCTAACGTTCAATATCCTTCAAGCTACTCATCTTCTTGTATTCCAAGAAACCTTTAATATCTTCAAAATGCTCCCGTACGCGTTTATTTCCGAATTCAAAGACTTTCTCTGCCAAACCATCCAAAAAGTCACGGTCGTGTGAAACAAGGATCAGCGTACCATCGAAATCTTTCAAAGCATCTTTGATAATGTCCTTTGTTTTCATGTCCAAATGGTTTGTCGGCTCATCGAGAATCAATACATTTACCGGTTCCAACAACAATTTTATCATCGCCAGACGTGTTCTTTCTCCTCCGGACAGCACTTTCACCTTTTTAGTTGTATCATCGCCACTAAACATAAAGGCTCCTAAAAGATCTTTCATTTTAACACGCACTTCACCTACAGCGATTTGATCAATGGTATCAAAAACGGTCATCTCTCCATCAAGTAATGCGGCCTGATTTTGTGCAAAGTACCCAATTTTTGCATTGTGCCCTACTTTCAGCGTACCTTCGAAATCGATTTCCCCCATAATTGCTTTGATCATGGTCGATTTACCCTCACCGTTCTTCCCGACAAAAGCGACCTTTTCACCACGTTCGATGACCATATTTGCTTTTTGAAATACGACGTGTTCATCATAAATCTTGGTTAGATCCTCAACGATAACAGGATATTGACCCGAGCGCGGGGATGGTGGGAATTTAAGACGCAGTGCGGAAGTATCTACCTCGTCGATTTCAATGATTTCCAATTTCTCCAACATCTTTACCCGTGATTGCACCTGCAATGTTTTAGAATAGGTACCTCTGAAACGATCGATAAACTCCTGATTGTCCGCAATAAAGCGTTGCTGCTCTTCATACGCTTTTAGCTGATGCTGGCGACGCTCCTGACGTAATTCCAAGTAATGACTATACTTGGCACGATAATCATAAATCCTTCCCATCGTCACCTCGATGGTCCGATTGGTGATATTGTCGACAAATGCCCTGTCGTGCGAAATAACGATAACTGCTTTAGCCGAATTGACCAAGAAATCTTCCAGCCATTGGATACTCTCGATATCCATGTGGTTGGTTGGCTCATCCAATAAAATCAAATCGGGCTTTTTCAATAATATTTTAGCTAATTCGATACGCATCCGCCAACCACCGGAAAACTCAGAAGTCTGTCTTGTAAAATCCGAACGCTCAAAACCGAGCCCCTTCAGGACCTTTTCAACTTCTGCATCATAGTTAACTTCCTCAATCGAATAGAACTTTTCACTTAATTCGGATACACGTTCGATCAATTGCATATAATCGTCAGACTCATAGTCTGTACGGATATTTAATTGCTCATTCAGGTTTTCCAACTCATCACGCATACCATAGACTTCTTCGAAAGCCTTTGATGTTTCTTCAAAAACAGTCACGTTATCCTCGGTTAACAAATGTTGCGGTAAATAGGCTATAATGGCATCTTTCGGACCAGCAACATTACCTGTAGTAGGTTTACCCACTCCAGCGATAATTTTCAGTAAGGTGGATTTACCGGCACCATTTTTACCCATCAATGCGATCTTATCATTCTCATTGATGGAGAAAGATACATCTGAAAAAAGAGTTGTTCCCCCAAAGGAAACAGAAATATTATTTACGTCAATCACTGTATATACACTTAATTTTGGCACAAAGATAAGCGAATCAATCTTATAAATAGACAATGGTGCATTTTTGTGTATCTTTGCCCCATGCGTTTTGATATTATTACGGTCTTACCTGACCTCTTGGAAAGTCCATTTGCACACTCTATTTTGCAACGAGCAAAGAACAAAGGCTTGGCTGAAATATATGTCCACAATTTAAGAGACTATTCAACAAATAAACACAAAAGTGTCGATGATTATCCGTACGGTGGCGGATCGGGCATGGTCCTTCAAATAGAACCCTTTGCCAAGTGTATAGAGCAATTGCAAGCTGAACGGGAATACGATGAGATCATTTACATGACTCCCGACGGTGAAACATTCAATCAGGATATTGCGAATGGATTATCTACAAAAGGAAATATGATGATTCTCTGTGGGCATTACAAGGGAATAGATCAACGTATCCGTGATATTTATGTAACAAAAGAGATCTCAGTCGGTGATTATGTACTGTCCGGAGGTGAGCTTCCAGCGGCGATTGTTACAGATGCTGTTATCCGTCTGATTCCAGGAGTTTTGTCGGATGAGACATCCGCGCTTTCAGATTCTTTTCAGGATGGATTACTAGATGCGCCTATCTATACACGCCCTGCAGACTGGAAAGGCCACAAAGTACCTGATATTCTCCTTAGTGGTCATGAGGCAAAAATCGCTGCATGGAAAGATGAACAACAGTTAAAAAGAACGCAAGAAAGACGTCCTGATTTATTAAATGATTAAGAAATAAGGTGAATTTTTGTTTTTTTGTCACAAAAAGTTTGCTTATTTATTTTTTTTTATAAATTTGTGTAATAATGACACGAAGATATACAAATACAAATTGGTGGTGGCCTGAAGCAATAAGCATCGGGAACTAATTGGTATTGTCATAATATTTCATAATCAACCAAAACCATTTATGGAAATTCCAACCCCGATGCTGACCAGTATCGGGGTTTTTTTATGCATAGTTTACAACAAGAAGATAAGACACAAAAAATGAAGTATACATTCAAAACAAAAACCAGAAAGTTGCTCGCGGATACAACTACACCAGTGAGCATCTATCTTCGCCTAAGAGATATCTTTCCAAACTCATTGTTACTGGAAAGCTCCGACTACCATAGTCGCGACAACAACATCAGTTACATCTGTTGTCAACCAATTGCCGGAATCCAGCTCGATGAGAAAGAGCTGACGCTCACTTATCCGGGTAGAGAACGTATCGTAAAAAATGCGCACGAAATCGAATTACGTCAAGAAGTTTCCGATTTTAGGAATTCCTTCGAAGATCATACAATTGCTGAACTTAACTTGATTTCCAATGGCCTATTTGGTTACTTCACCTTCGATTGTATTGAACACTTTGAGGACATCAAACTAACAACAACGGTAGATCCGGCACGGAAAATACCGTTTATGCAATATCATGTTTACAAATATGTCATTGCCATCGACCATTTCCGTAATCAACTCTATATTTTTGAACATCTGCTGGATGACGAAGAATCAGAACTTGAAAGAATGCAGTTCCTTATTCAGAACAAAAACTTTCCTGAATATACCTTCAAACTAGCTGGCGAGGAAAGCTCCAATCGTACCGATGAAGAACACCGTCAGTTGGTTAAGAAGATGAAAGAGCATATCCAACGTGGTGATGTATTCCAGATCGTTCCATCCAGAGGCTTTAAGACACCGTTCTCCGGTGATGAATTCAATGTCTATCGTGCGCTCCGCTCCATCAACCCTTCGCCCTATCTTTTCTATTTTGATTATGGTGACTTTAAACTTTTCGGATCATCGCCTGAGGCTCAACTGCGTATCCACGGGAAACAAGCGACGATTTTCCCTATTGCAGGAACATTCAAACGGACAGGTAACATGGAGGAAGATCAAAAGATAGCCACCAAGCTCAAAGAAGACCCAAAAGAGACTTCCGAACATGTTATGCTCGTCGATCTTGCCCGCAATGACTTAAGTAGACATTGCACCCAAGTTAAAGTTGAGTCTTACATGGAACCACAATATTACTCGCATATTATCCACTTGGTCTCCAAAGTAACGGGCACATTAAAAGATAATATCAACCCATTTGACATCGTAGGTGATACATATCCAGCGGGTACGCTTTCAGGAGCTCCAAAACATATGGCGTTGACATTGATTAATCGTTATGAAGGATTACAACGTTCATTTTATTCGGGTGCAATTGGATTCATGGGTTTTAACGGAGACTTTAATCATGCCATTATGATTCGTTCCTTCCTAAGTAAGCAAAACACCTTACATTATCAGGCCGGTGGCGGTATCGTACTAGATTCAGACCCCGAAATGGAGCTACAAGAAGTAAATAACAAAATTGCTGCGCTACGAAAAGCATTACAATTAGCAGAAACATTATGATCAGACCATTGGAATACTGTGTCAACAAGCAACATATCCATGATTCGGTAGACACCATTGACAACCGCATCGTTGAGCTATTGGCATTACGAAAAACCTATATCGGCAAAGGCAAGTCCTTCGAGGATGAGCAAAACGAAGAGCAGAATATTATACGGAACCTGGACAGTAATTATGTCCTACTGGCAAAAAGATTTCATTTGCCAATCGAATTTATTCAGTCTATATTCCAGGAAATTGAAAATTATATTAATCAAGATTTTATAGCAAAAGGTTATGAGCAACAATAAAATAGTCGTTATAGACAACTACGATTCGTTCACCTACAACTTGGTCCATTTGTTACAGGAATTAGATCAAGAGTATGTTGTATGGAGAAATGATAAATTTAAACTGGAAGATATTGATGCTTTCGATAAAATACTTCTTTCGCCGGGCCCAGGTATTCCAGAAGAAGCTGGATTATTACTTGATGTTATCCGTACCTACGCTCCACATAAAAGTATATTGGGTATTTGCTTAGGCCAACAGGCTATTGCAGAAGTCTTTGGTGGTACACTATTCAATATGGAAAAACCTTTGCATGGCGTAGCAACAAATATTACTGTTGTTGATGAGTCAGAGAAACTGTTTCGGGATTTCCCAAAAGATTCCAAAATTGGACGCTACCATTCTTGGGCTGTAAACAAAGACACCCTACCAGCTAGCCTCAAGGTAACGGCGATCGACGAGAATGGCATCATTATGGCCTTAACCCATACCGAATACGATGTAAGGGGAATGCAGTTCCACCCAGAGTCGGTATTGACCACAAATGGTAAAAAATTAATTGAAAACTGGTTGGGAATCTAACATCTAAAAAAATGACTATACTTGATAAAATCATTGAACGAAAAAAAATAGAAGTAGAAAAAGCAAAAGCTTTAGTTCCTTTTGAGGAACTATTAAACTATCCCTATTTCAGTGTGGCTTGTCTATCGTTGAGAGAATCTATTCTTGATCCTGAAAAAACAGGAATTATAGCGGAATACAAAAGAGCATCGCCATCAAAAGGAGACATCAATAGTACTTCAGCAGTGGAAGATGTTGTAAAGGCATACGAGGAGGCAGGTGCTTCGGCAGTCTCGGTTCTTACTGATAGCGAATTTTTCAAAGGCAATTTAGAAGATCTATCGAAAGCACGCGAGGCTATTAGCATTCCTATCTTAAGAAAAGAATTCATCGTGGATAAATATCAGATCACCGAAGCGAAAGCTTATGGAGCAGATATCATCCTTTTAATTGCAGCATGTCTGAAAAAGGAGGAAATACAGGAATTTGCAGCCTATGCACACCAATTGGGTTTAAATGTTTTACTTGAGGTACACAATGAACAGGAACTGTTGGATAATCTTTTCGATGACATTGACGCAATTGGTGTCAATAATAGAAACCTTAAAGATTTTTCAGTCGACATTCAGCATTCTTATGATCTCCTGAACAAAATACCAACAGAATATATTAAAGTATCTGAGAGCGGTATAGCTGATCCTTCGACAATTAAAGCCTTAAAAAAAGCCGGATTCCAGGGATTTTTAATTGGTGAAAATTTCATGAAGACAGCCGATCCTGGACAAGCTATCAAAGACTTTGTAAAAGAAATATAGAAAGTTATGTAAAATCAATCTAAATAAGATTATATTTGCCAAGGTATAAGCTAAGGTCAGTGTATTTTGGAAACGGATTTTTTTATTATAGATCGAGAGAGTTTTGAGCAAATATATCTTCGTCATTGGGAAGGTATGTTTGCTTTCTGTCTTAGTAATATCCAAGATGAAGAGCATGCAAAAGAAATCGTTCAAGATGTTTTCAAATCACTTTGGGAAAGACGAAATGAGCTTCGACTGAAAGAAGTGGAACGTTATCTGATCCGCTCGGTAAAACTCAAAGCTTTTGAATACATTCGCAACAAGGTCTCCCGTCAACAACACCTAAGCAATATTTCAAACACCAGCGAATCCCACTATACGGACAATACGTTGATTGCTGAGGAACTCGCAAACAAAATTTCCCACCTGGTCAACACACTGCCTAACCAATGTCGAAAAGTATTTCGGATGAGCAGGGAACAGGGACTTACCAACAAGCAAATTGCCCAGGAACTGGTGATCTCTGAAAGAGCTGTAGAATACCATATTTCGCGGGCACTTAAAACATTAAAAACAGAATTAACAGAATATATATTGTAAGTTGATCCATAAAAAGAGAAATCTCGTATTTTTGTTAGCAAGTTGAATATACTGATGAACATAGACAAGAAGTTAATAGAGAAATATCATTTAGGCCAATGCTCGCCAACAGAAAGACTGTTGGTCGAACAATGGTTGCTGGATGACACCTTCGAAACTAAGCCATTGCCTATTTCTACAGCTCAAAAAAACAAATTAGAAAGCGATATCTGGGCCGACATCAATGCGCATATTGAACAATCCAAGGCACCAATAAAAATTAAACAAAAAAAATACAATTTTAGATACCTTGGCATTGCAGCTTCGTTATTAGCCGTACTGAGTATTGGCTTCCATCTGTTTAACATGAGTGAAAAAACTGATGCGACATTCGACAACAGAACGAATGCTAACCTAAAATATATCAATCAGGATAACTATAAAATAGTTTTAGGCAAAAATGCGACTGCTCAGATCAATACCGATACTGGGGAAATTAAAACGACAGGCAATATGCTCTTTATACCCAAAAAGAACTTTGCATTCAGCCTTTCGGGAGATAAAAAGAAAGAACTAAAAATCGGCGAGACCTATTTTGTACTGCAACCGCAAAAAAATGGAAATCAGGTTATCATTGCCAAATCCGAACTAACTTTTCTTGCACCAACATTACAGCACGAACTTAAATTACAATTTAACATCATTTAATCGATCCCTATCCCCCATCCTATAGAACCATGCTAACAAGCCGTCTTATCTTATTCTTACCGCTCTTGCTTCTTAGCTTTACGATAAGTTGCCGATCAGAACATGCTGAGAAAAACTTAGCTGGCAAATATAGCTTCTATACCATGGATAAGGATTTAGGAAACACCATCATCACGACCAACAGCATTGATAGCGGAAAATTAACGATTCGACAAAGTGGAGTTGATATCCCAACACAAGAGTTCGATCGCAGCATCATTGTTAAAAATGGCAGATTTTATTTCCTCAGAGAAGGGAAATTTAGAAAATATACACTAGAAAAAACAGGCCTAAAAGAAATTGCTCAGCTGTCTATGCCTGACCAACATATTGAAAATATCAATTGGCTCAACAACGACACCTTACTCCTTTTCACATCAGACAACAAAACCAATCGCCGCCTATGGTACACTAAGGTTGCTGTCAATGACTTTAACGTCGCTCAGCAACAAGAAATAATCATACCTTCCTCAGCTTCCGATTTCAATATTATTTCTGTTGGCTTTAGTACCATACACCAGCAACAGCTACTCGTTGGATATACCTTCAATAAAATAATCAATGAAACAGACTTCACCACAATAGACACCCTCTATGTAGCAACATTCGATAAAACGACATTACAATTAAAAGAAATTCAAAAAGATACCCGATCCACTTATCCCGGAGGGATCAATACGGTACAATCTTATAGTTTCAATGATGAAGAGGGAAACTATTATTTTATGGCATGCCCAGGCATAGCCTTAGGAAATATTCCCTCAAAGCCAACTGCTATCTTTAAAATTGGTCAGAAATCAACTCAAATTGACCCGAATTATTTCTTTGATTTAACAGCACAGACCCATAACCACGCTTATGGTATGTGGTACCTGGGAAATCATCAAGCAATTGTACGGAGCGAACGTAAAGATCGCTATACCGATTTCAGCGACCACCACTCTACTTATCAATTTGAATATTTCCTTGTTGACCTCAGTGCCAAAACCACACGCAAACTCAACCTACCATTTGACAAAGGCACCCGTAAAGAATCTGTACTTGTTGAAAATGGTAAAGCATATATCACCATTGATGACAGCTCAGACAAACATCAGGTTTGGGTTTATGATATCAAATCAGGTCAAATTACCCCAGGGCTTCAATTAGATCGAGAGACCGATTTCATTGTAAGAATCGATCGACTAAATTAATTCTATCTGTAAAACAGACTATTACAAAAATTATTCTTTTTTTTCACCTTAGGACCTTCGGTAAATTTAGAGTTACGCAACTTCTTTATGTGTAATTAATCTAAATAAAACAATGTTCAAATTTAAAGTGATATGGTTAATGTTATTTTTAACCCTATCTTTTCCCTCGTTTTCTCAGCAACTGGCCCAGATCGAAGGTAGCATCAAAAATAGCACAAAGGAACCGATTGAAGGCGCTACAATCCTCCATAAAGGTACTAACAACGGTGCAAAAGCAAATAGAACCGGTACCTTTATACTAAAACATGTACCCTTTGGGAATCATGAATTTATTATTTCAGCACTCGGCTATAAAACTTTAACGCTGAAACTCGAAGTCAATAAGTCAACGGAAATTCTAAAAGAGATCACATTAAGTACGGAAAGCAATTCATTGGATGAAGTACAAGTTGAAGGAAAAACTGTCAGCAAAAGGATCAAAGAATCTGGTTTCAACGTTAATGTAATAGAAACCAAACAATATGCCAATACCAATTCCGATATAAATCAAATACTCAATCGAAGTACAGGCGTAAAGATTCGAGAACAAGGCGGCCTAGGTTCCCGATATTCCTTTTCGCTAAATGGCTTATCTGGCAATAACATTAAATTTTTTATCGACGGGGTACCAATTGAATCTTTCGGCAGTGGCATGAGTCTCAATAATATGCCGGTGAACATCGCAGAACGCATTGAGGTGTATAAAGGTGTCGTACCGGCACACCTGGGCTCAGATGCTTTGGGTGGAGCGATCAACATCGTCACCAATCGTGATTATAAAAAATCTTTAGATCTCAGTTATAGTATTGGCTCATTTAATACACACCGCGCTGCGGTGAGTGCTGGTTATAAACATCCCAAAAATGGCTTGATGATCAATTTGAATAGTTATTACAATTTCTCAAATAATAACTATCTCATGAGAACCAATCCCAAAGCTGGTGTATACCTAAAGGCACCTATACCTCCGAAAAACGAATTATTTGACACCCTGCAATCCGCAAGGCGTTTTCATGATGACTATCGTTCATTTATGACACAGGTTGAAGTGGGCATAAGTAATAAAAGATGGGCCGATATCGCTGTCTTAGGCTTGACTTATAATGACGTGTATGACCAGCAACAAACCGCAGCGACACAAGAACGTGTGCTAGGGCATGTATTCAGTAAAAGTCATACGTTTACTCCAAGCTTGCGCTATAGAAAAGACAAGTTTCTTTTTGAAAATTTATCAGCAACTGTATACGCAAATTATTCACGAGGCGAAAATATTATCACCGACACGAGCTCGAGGACATATTACTTTTGGAACGGTATAGCTACAGAATATAGTCCCAATGCAGGCGAACTGAATAGCTACAAATCCATCACCCATCAAAAGATTAACAACAGCTTTTCGCAGGTAAATTTAAATTACAAGCTATCAGCATCGCACCTATTCAATTTCAACTATAATTTAAACACCAATAAACGCGAAAATTACAATGAGATAGATCCCTACAATGATTTTTATAATATAACAAATCAGATCTATAGAACGACTATTGGGCTCAATTATCAACAGATTCTTTGGAAAGAGCGACTAAATAATTCATTTTTCATCAAAGAGTATGGCTTATCTGGCAAAACCAACACTGCTGGTAAAACCTCCAAAAACTACTTTGGTTATGGCGCTGTGACGAACATTAAATTAGATGCGAGTTACGGCATAAAACTATCGTATGAACATGCCTATCAACTACCAACTTTTACCGAGCTCTTTGGAGATGGTTTAAACGTTATGGCTAATGAAAAATTAAAGCCTGCAAATAGCGACAACTATAACCTGAATTTCTACTATGGAACAACCTTTGGAAACCACTATCTAAATGTGGACGCTTCAACCTATTATAGGAATGTTAAGGACTATATCATTCAGAAATCTTACGACACCCCGCAGGGGCAAAAACAATTAGCGGACAATGAAGGCGGAGTGAAGGTCAATGGCCTTGATTTCGAAGTTAAATATGGGTACAAATCCAATTTTATGGCCGTATTAAACATGAGTTATTATAATGCAGTCGATCGCGAAAAGTATGATAAAAATAATAGAGAAAAGATAACCTACAAAAATCGTACACCCAATGAGCCGTGGCTATTTGGAAACCTAGACATCAGTTATGGCCGGAATAACCTTTTTAGCTCCAAAGACAATCGTATACAGCTAAATTATTACTTGCAGTTTGTAAATAACTATTCGTTAAGCTGGTCCAAATTAGCAGAAAAATCAACAAAAGATTATATTCCAGCCCAATGGTTACACAATATTGCCGCTACCTATTCTTTCAATAACAATACTTATAACATCACCGTCGAGGGAAAAAATTTGACTGATCAAATTGCTTACGATATTTTCAAGCAACAGCGCCCCGGTCGTTCTGTATATCTAAAATTACGGTACCTCATCCGCTCCTCACATTAAAAATTATTTAAAACTATAATATCATGTTAAAATCAATTACAAAAAACGTTAGTTTAATTGCTTTGGCAGGCATTTCGTTAATAGGCTGTAGCAAATCCACACCTGACAACGGTACGCCCACAAATCCAACGGAAGAAGTTGGTGGAAATTTTGCGATAAAGTTCAGTACAGACAATGGTTCGTTTATGCTTCCTGTAAAAGATCTCATGTCAGGTACGATCTCTCCAGTAGGCGCCGGTACTGATGTAACAAGTATGTTCCCATGGGAAGAAAATGTAATTCAAAAAGGCAAGTATTTCTACTCGATTGATCCAAATGCCGCTCAGTTCGGAAAATATAGCTTTGAAAATGGTGTATTAAAGGCTATTAAAGTCATTCCGTTCACCAAGTTAACCACTTTATATATAGGCTGGCATAGTTGGCTGGATGACGATCGCTTGGCCGTCGGCCCACGCAATAGCAACGAATACGCTGTAATCAACACAAATACGATGCTTGTAGAGGCAAGTGGTACAATAACCTCAGACACCGACATCCCGAAAGACCATAATATGCGGATTTATGCTTTTCTTCCTCAAGGTAATAAAGTCGTCTTAGGTTATTGTTTATATAACAATATAACAAAGGTAAGCTACGACATTACGTATACAGGTTCGGTTGACTATCCATCGTTTAAAAACTTTAAGAAAACAGGTGAAGACAACCGTTCAGCACCCGTAGGTCCAGTTAGAAACGGTTATTTTCATAAATTCAAGGAAAATGGTTACACTTATTTGCAAACGTATACAATGCCCGCATTGGGTGGGGGCAAAAACCTACCTACTGGATTCTATCGAATTAAAGATGGAGATGACAAACTTGATCCAAATTACTTCTTCAATATCAGTCAGTACCAAGGCGGAGATAACCAACTGGGGGTTTCTTACCTAGGTAATGGTAAGGCTTTACTTATCAGCGCACATGACACAAAAAATAATGTTAAAGAATGGAACGATTGGTGGTATGCTGCTATGTGGGAATACCTAATCGTTGACGTAAACTCACAAAAAGTAGTTAAAAAATTAGACTTTCCATTGGTCAGTAATTCCCGCTCGGCAGTTGTCATCAATGGGAACGCATACATAGCGGTAAATGATCCCAAAGCTGACGCCATCTATATTTGGGAGTATAACCCAACTACGGACAAATTAACAAAAGGCGCCAAAATACTTGGGGGTGACGCAGATACACCAATGCTATATAATTTAGATTAATCTCTTATTAAACCGGGGCGACCTATTGTCGCCCCTTCGATTAAATACTATCCGTTATCATTATTAAATTATGTTCAGTAAAATCAACGCCTGGCTGCATCTTTGGTTGGGACTTGCCGCCGGTATTCCCGTTATTATCTTAGCAATTACAGGTTGTGTACTCGTCTTTGAACATGACATCAAAGAATTGACTACCAACTATATTCACGTCGAACCCAGAAGTGCCGAAGAACAACTTCCTCCTTCCGTTATTTACAAAGCAGTAAACCATATTCTTCCTGATAAAGAAATCGCAAGTTCCTGGTATAACGGATTAGACAAATCCGTCAAAGTGAGTTTGGACCATTCCGATAGTCTAGTTTACGTAAATCCCTACACCGCAGAAGTCCTCGCCATTGTAGATCATGAAGATTTCTTTCATTTCATGGATGAAGGGCATCGTCACCTTTGGATGCCTGTAAAAATAGGACGACAAGTAGTCGGCTGGAGCACATTCATCTTCTTTATATTGTTGATCACTGGGCTTGTACTCTGGTGGCCAAAAAAATGGAACAAGAGATCTAGAGAACAAAGCTTTTCAATCAAATGGAAGGCGAAATTTAAAAGAGTGAATTATGACCTTCACAATGTGCTCGGCTTCTATTCGCTAACAATAGCGCTGGTTATGTGTTTTACTGGACTCATCATGAGCTTTCCATGGATCCGAAGCGCTGTCGTCTCGTTGACTGGGGGGTATTCAAATAAACCTAAGATAGAGAAATCAAATAAAGAAGAATACATTGATCAACCTTTAAACGATGCTTTAGTTGTTGCAGACCAGATTTGGCATAAAGTACGTCGTGAATATGCCAAATATAACAAAGAGGCAGTCATTGTCCATTATCCTGAGCCGGAAGACAAAACAGTGTATGCTTGTACCGACATGGAAGGTGGCACCTGGCGAGATCTCAATTTCGACCGATATACACTTGAGCTAGCCGGCAGAAAACAAGGTCCCATTGATGAGGCAAATACCACAGAATGGTTGATGCGATCCAACTATGCACTCCATACTGGTTTTATTGGAGGAATGACAACAAAAATCATCTATTTCGTGGCCTCATTGATCTGTGCGACCTTACCGGCAACGGGATTCTATATCTGGTGGGGCAAGAAAAGAAAAACGGTAAAAAAAACAAAACATACACAGCTAGCAACTCCTTAAATTTTAGTAATCTCTTAATCATAGTACTATGCGTCATATCCAGCATTATATCGTAAGTTTTCTATTTATTTGTACAACGTTCAATTGCTATGCACAAAAAACCAATCCTATTAAGGGACAAATTGTGGGTGAAGATAAACGAGCTATTCCCTATGTAAGTATAAGCCTTCATAACGCCAAAGATAGTACACTATCCAATACGATTCTTTCGGATAGCTTAGGACGTTTTACATTCGCCAATGAAAAAGCAGGTCGTTATTTTGTGAAGATAAAAAACATCACGCATCAAGAGACTTTTAGCCCACATTTCAGCCTGACAGAGCAACTGGGTGAAATTAACCTCGGTCAGATTACCCTCTTACCGAATAATACGTATTTAGCAGAAGTACTGGTACAACGCAAAAAGCAATTCATCGAACAACAACAGGATAAGCTTGTGTTCAATGTAGAAAACTCGATGCTTGCTGATGGCAATAATGGACTTGAACTACTGAATAAGATTCCAGGAATAGCTGTAGATGACAGCGGAGTATTAAGTATGAAAGGGAAATCGGGAGCAACCCTGATGATCAATGGCAAGATGACCTATCTTTCAGGCGATCAACTTGCCAATTTACTGCGGAGCACATCTTCCATTGATATCAACAAAATCGAGGTTATGTCCAACCCTAGTGCAAAACAAGATGCGGCCGGTTCAGCAGGAATTATCAATATCGTTTTAAAAAAAGGAATAAAACAAGGATGGAACGGTGCCATCTCGCTCAATGGAGGGTTAGGCAGGGGCACACATCTTGGCGGTAGTCTCAATTTAAATTACCGCACGGAGAAACTCAATGTATTTGGAATTTACAATCAATATCATCAGAACCTCGAATATTTCAATTCCCTCACCCGGTATTTTTATCCCGATCAGCACAATGTTCCAGAATCTTATAGCCAACAGGAAAATAACATACGCCCCAAACTACGGTCTAATAACTTTAGAGCTGGTATAGATTATAACATAGATTCCAAACAGACACTTGGCCTACTTATCAATGGCGGTTTTGGCAAATATCCGAAGTATGAACCCACGACAAATAGTTTCAGAAACTTTGACGATAATCAATTAGTGTGGTCTTCTGCTACGATAACGGAAGGAAAAGAACACTGGCGGGACATGCTCTACAATGTCAACTATACTGTCAAATTTAACGAGAAAGGGCACGAACTAAAGATCGATCTCGATCTTGTCGACCATTATTCCAAAATGGATCAGCAGCTGAACACGAATTATACGAAAGCAGATGGCTCCACGCTCAACCAACCATCGTCACGTAGAGGAGACATTCCATCAGACAATAAAGTGTACGTCGCCAAGTTGGATTATATACTCCCGCTAGCCCAAGGGTATAAACTGGAGACAGGTTGGAAAGCCAGTCATGTACGCACAGAAAATGACCTGCATTATGACACCTTACAAAAGGATCAATACGTCCCGGACCTGACAACAAGCAACCATTTCATTTACAAAGAAACAATACAAGCGGGTTATATCAATCTATCCAAAAGCTGGCATAAAATTTCGGCACAGGTTGGTGTCAGAGGTGAGCATACGCATACTTTAGGTAATCAAATCACCCTCCATGAGCAATTTGAAAAATCATATTTCAAACTATTTCCTTCGGCATTTCTAACCTATACCCTCAATGAAAAAAACAAATTGCAGACAAGCTACAGCTACCGCGTACAAAGACCATCATTTTGGGATCTCAATCCATTTCGAGTATATACAGATCCTTTTTCCTATTCGGAAGGCAATGCTCAGCTGAATCCTGCTTACGAGCATTCTCTTGAGTTTGGCTATACACTTGCCAGCAAATATATTTTGACCTTAAACTATGCAAAGAGGACCAATGTCGTTAACGAGATCATTGGTACGGATCCAACCAATCCATACATTACCTACGAACGTCCTGAGAATATTGGTTCATTTAGAAATTACGGATTGTCAATTATCGCCCCTAGCCAATTGACAGCTTGGTGGTCAGCTACACACTTCGCAAATTATTACCGTAATGAATATAATATCCCACAAGAGGATGGCTTGATCAGCCGAAAAGGCAATACGCTTACACTCAATAGTCAGAATACATTCAAATTGCCTAAAGATTGGTCTATAGAACTCGGCGGGAACTACGTATCGGGGCTGACAATAGGCTTAAGTCAGATCAAGAGTTACGGCCAAATATATACTGGCATCCAAAAAAATATACTCAATAAAAGAGCATCTGTCAAGCTAGTTGTGAATGATATTTTGAGGACCAACAATCGGCGTTATGAGACCTTTTCGTCAACAATAAGGCTCGTAGGGAAATCGAACCCTGACAGTAGGACGGCTATACTCTCCTTTAACTATCGATTTGGCGGGGTTGGCGATTCGAACGGTCAACGTTCGACAGGATCTGAAGAGATCAAAAATCGGCTCTAAACTCGTGACAGTTAGCTAACTTTATACTAATGCCAAATTTTGTACCTTTGTAAAAAATTATCGAAGATGTCGGTCAAGATTGGTGAAAATATTGATTTGGGTAAATTCCCATTGTTATTAGCTCCGATGGAGGATGTAAGTGATCCTCCGTTTCGCTATGTGTGCAAACAGAATGGTGTTGATTTAATGTATACTGAATTTATTTCTTCGGAAGGCTTAATTCGGGATGCTGCAAAGTCAATTCAAAAACTTGATATTTTTGAATATGAACGTCCTATTGGCATTCAGATCTTTGGTGGAGATATTGAAAGTATGCGTCAGTCTGCTGAGATCTGCACAAAAGCAGAGCCTAATTTAATCGACATCAATTACGGCTGTCCAGTTAAAAAAGTAGTCTGCAAAGGAGCTGGTTCATCCCTGCTACAGGACATCGATAAAATGGTTGCAATGACAAAAGCTGTCGTTGAGGCTACGGATTTACCCGTAACGGTGAAAACACGTCTTGGCTGGGATGATAACACAAAAAATGTATACGAAGTTGCCGAAAGGTTACAAGATGTGGGGATCAAAGCACTTGCTATTCATGGACGTACGCGCGCGCAGCTGTATAAAGGTCAGGCGGACTGGTCTATGATTCGTGATATCAAACGCAATCCGCGCATCAAGATTCCAATTTTTGGCAATGGCGATGTAGACTCTGTCGAAAAAGCTGCGGTATGGCGGCAGGAGTTTGAAGTGGATGGCATTATGATTGGCCGTGCAGCAATCGGATACCCCTGGATTTTTAGAGAAATAAAACATTTTTTCAATACTGGTGAGCGTTTAGAAGGACCAACTATTGCCGAACGTGTCGAGGTTTGCAGAACACATCTGAACAAATCCATTGAATGGAAAGGTGACAAATTGGGTATTTTTGAAATGCGCAGGCATTATGCGAATTACTTCAAAGGAATCCCTAACTTTAAAGAACACCGAATGAAGTTGGTCAGCTTACAAAGCCAAGCTGAGATTCTTGAGGTACTTCATGAAATTGAACACAATTTCTCGGCAGAAATGGTATAATCCTAAAGTCCACAATTTATAAAGAAAAAGGTCGTGCTAAGTTAATATTAGCACGACCTTTTTTCGTTTAAGCGTCTTTCTTTATGAATCGCTTGAGCTGATTTCTTTCCATCATAAATACACCTCCAATGTAAGCAATCAAAAGCCCATTACCAACGAAGGCATTATGATTAAATACAAAGTAGGATAGATAGGAGAAACATATCCCTAAAAGTATATACATCAGGATCTTGCCCAATTTATAGGGTATAGGATAATGTTTTTGCCCCCATACATAAGATAGCACCACCATAGAAAAGTAGGCTAGAAATGTGACTATTGATGCTCCAACATAACTGTACCTCGGGATCAGGTAATAATTTGCAACGATGGTTATTCCTGCCCCTACCAATGAAATATACAATGCGTACCGCGTTTGGTCAGAAAGCTTATACCATACGGAGAGATTCATATAAATACCCAGCAGGACATAATTGAATAGTAATAGCGGAACGATAAAAAGTCCAGACCAATATAAGTCACGAGTTTCCACATTTCCTTTAATAAAATACTTCAGCCAGTCAATATTCGCTGTAATCCCCAGCATAACTAACATCATGGCAATTACGAAATATTCCATAATCAACGCATAGGTCTTCTTTGCATTGGCATTTTTTGCATAAGAAAAGAAAAATGGTTCGGCCCCCAATCGAAAAGCCTGAACAAAAATGCTCAGAAACATTGCTAATTTTCCAACGGCTCCATAGATCCCCAAATCGCGATCCCCAATATCCTTAGGCAGGTAGATTGGCAACACAATTTTATCTAAATTTTCGTTGATGATATAAGAAATATTGGCAATTAAAATCGGAAAGCTATACGATAGCATCTTTAAGATTAGCTGCTTTTCCGGTTTAAAATAGAAACCCCTCATTTCAGGAAGGAGCAATAGAAAGGTTGCTGCACTTGCCACAATATTAGAAATAAATACATAACCTATCCATTCATTTCTATACCAACCGGAACACCAATTACCCAAAGTACCACCATCTTTTATCAGATAGGGAACTAGCGCAATAAAGAATAGGTTAAGAATAACCATAATACCGATGTTGGCCAATTTAATAGCACCAAATCGAATAGGCCTTCCCTCCGATCTCAATTTCGCAAAAGGAACAATAGCTAAAGCATCCAATGCCAATATGAGGGCGAAATACTTCACATAGCTCTCGTAATCGGCATTGTAAGTTCCCTTATTCAACCAGCTACCAATAGTGCCAGCAAAGACTATGGCCGTAATAAAAAATAATGTTGCCAAAGAAGCAATGACGATAAAACTGTTATTGAAAACCTGCTTTTTATCCTTTTCTTCGACTTTTTGGAGAAACCTAAAAAAAGTTGTTTCCATTCCAAATGCCAAAACGGCATTGATCATGGATGCCCAGGCGTACATATTAGTAAATATTCCGTAGGACGCAGGTGGATATTTGAGGACATACAATGGCGTCATGACGAAATACAGCATACGGGCTATAATCGTACTCAGGCCATAAATCATGGTCTGTCCGGCGAATTTTTTAAGTACTGACAAGGCGAAACGGCTTAAGATTGAACTCTTTTAACTACTTCAAAATTGGAAAAGCCCTTCATTTCGCCTTCCTTTACCTCAACACTTTCAACGATTGCACCCTCGGGTCCTTCTTGGCAGAACTCCAACAGTGAATCTAGTGCAAAATCGTCGCCCTCGCCCTCTATATAGACAGAACCATCTTTTAAATTGACAACAAAGCCTCTAACACCGACTTGATCTGCAACCGCCTTGGTTGTCAATCTAAAAAAGACCCCCTGTACTTTACCTCTTATTGAAATATTCAAATGTTTCATCTGTAACTTATTTTTTCTTCCATCGGTCAGATGGAACTTACCATGACTATAGTTTCGTTATTATAGTCATGGACGGTTCAATAAGAGCAAAAGTACAGAAGTTTTGGGGAATTAAATACTACGCTAAACGTTTTACCTTAACATCTTCATTTAGGCGCATGTGTTCCATACCTTGCAACAACACAATCCCAGGTTTTTTACCCACTTCAAGTGAGCCAAATTCATTCTCAATGTTCAACGCGATAGCACCATTGATTGTAGCCCATTGAATAGTCTGCAAGAAATCCAGATCCTCAAAGTGCGCATGCAATACCTTTAGCTCCTCCAAAATGGACAATGTATCGTTTGAAGCTAAACTGTCCGTTCCGATTACCAAACGCTGTCCGGCATTCATAAAATTCTGAACCTTTGGTAATGTTCCCTCAATATAAAGGTTGGCTTTTGGACAGAGACACCACATCACATCACGATCCATACGCTCTACAAAATCCAAATCTTTAAGAGAGGTATAGGTGTTATGAACCAACAATAATTTATTTGGATAAGGCAAATAAGGAAGATAAGACTGAATCGAATTTCTTGCCTGCGCCTTAATCGCATCAGCATTTTTTCCTATACTTTTATAAAAGTCCAAGAACTCACCCATTTTATAACGGAACAGTTTATTCTCCTCTTCACTTTCTTGATTGTGAATACTGATAATATTTGTTTCCGGAACCATCTTCTTGAATTTCTTAAAAAGGACCTTCGAACAAGAATAGGGAGCGTGCGGAGTAATGGATACATGCCCATTCCTAAACTCTTGGGTCAACGATTTAGCCTCCTTTAACTTAAAGTCAGCTTCTTCAGGTTCAATTCCGAGCACCTCCACAAATGTGTGATATAATATCTGTGAATCTTCCTTCAATTTTGAAGAATTATCAGTGTTGGCGTGATCTCCGACTGCGACAATACCATTTTCGTACATATCTCGATCGGCTTTGGCCATAGCGTCATCTATTTTTTTCATCGATGCCGACCGCGTTGTCATCACCTTACTGAGAAAGCTCGGAAGCCCCGTACCTTTAGGAACAATACCTTTCATATGCGACAATTCAATGTGGCAATGTGCATTGATAAAACCTGGAATTATCACTCCTTCATATCTCTCAACCTTCGTTTTATCTGAAGGTGTAAATGAAGTTGGGTCATAGATACCTTGAATTACCCCCTCCTCATCTACCGAAACAATACCGTCTTTTATTGGCATTGAAGTAATCGGCAGAATATAATTAGCGCTTAAATATTTTAACATTTTATCTCCTCACTATCAATTTAGTAACTAAAATTTTTTGACCTGTATGAATACATACCTCTAGTAGAAAAATTCATGCCAAGGTACCTAAAAAGAACAATAAATACCAAAAACAACAATTTGCACAAATTTTTAACCAAAAAGAAATAATACCGCAAATCCACTCTTTTCCATTTGTCATAAATTACTTCTTTATACTTCATTTCAATTTTAAATTTATATATTCGCAGCATCGAATAGGGGTGCCTTGTTTTGTCAGGAACACAAATAAAGGCTGAGATTATACCCAACAGATTAAATTCTGTACACCTGATCCAGATAATGCTGGCGTAGGGAGAGGTTAGTTAAATAGTGCGGTCATAGTAACCCCTTGCTATGATTTGTTTAACTCAAACAAAATACATTACCATGATCAAATTTTTGATTTGTAGCTCCTTAGCTACTATTTCAAGCCAAATTGCCATTGCGCAACAAAATCTGACAATTAAAGCTGTAGACAATACTAATCAGACCCCCTTACAGTATGTTTCCATATCCATAGATGGACAAGCATCCTTCGCTGGCCAATCGGACAAAAATGGACTGATTAAACTATATCGTATCAATACAGGTAAGCACCAGATCCAGGTATCTTCTCTTGGATATAAAACATGGAGCCAAAATGTGGATGTTAAAGACAATTTGGAGCTTACGGTAGCGTTAGAACCTAGTACAATTCAAATGGAAGAGGTACTTGTTCAATCTACCCGTGCCAAAAGAAATGCTCCTACAACCTTTAAAAACATCTCCAAAGAAGAAATAACGCGTAATAACCTCGGCCAGGATATTCCATTCCTTTTAAATCAGACTCCATCCGTGCAGGTCAATTCCGATGCCGGTGCAGGTATAGGTTATACCGGAATGACAATCAGGGGATCGGATAATCAACGAATCAACGTAACATTAAATGGAATCCCTTTAAATGATGCGGAGAGCATGGGTTCATTTTTTGTAAACCTTCCCGACTTTGCCTCTTCTACCGAGAGCATCCAAGTTCAGCGTGGTATTGGGACTTCGACGAATGGTGCCGGATCATTTGGAGCCTCATTAAATATTCAGTCCAATACGTTAGTCGAAACCCCTTACGCAGAGCTCAACAATTCATTTGGCTCCTACAATACCTGGAAAAATACAGTCAAGGTAGGTACCGGGCTAATTAACGACAAATTTGCCTTCAATGCCAGATTATCTCGAATCAGTAGCGATGGTTATATCGAAAGAGGTAGTTCAGACTTACAATCTTTTTATGTGGACGGAGGTTATTATGGCAAGAAACATATTTTAAAAGGAATTGTATTCTGGGGAAAAGAAAAGACATATCAAGCCTGGAATGGCGTTCCCGAACCATTGATTACTGGCGATCGATCACGCATGGATGACTATGCAGATAATGCACTCGAAATCTCGGGCGCAGAGAAGGATCGTTTCATGAACGCCGGCCGGGATTATAATCTATATACGTATCAAAATCAAACAGATAATTATACGCAGAAACATCATCAACTTCATTATACCAATATCCTGAACGACAAATTGACGCTCAATACAGCCCTACACTATACAAGAGGTTATGGTTACTATGAAGAAATGAGACCCGGAGATAAACTAAGTAAATACGGTTTGCCTAACGTCATCATTGGTAAAGATACCATACAAAAAACAGATCTCGTCCGCAGGAGATGGCTTGATAATTATTTTTATGGCATGACCTATGCCCTAAATTACAGACCGAATGATCAGCTTGAAATTACTTGGGGTGGAGCTTATAATCAATACAAAGGAAAACATTATGGCCAGGTGATTTGGGCACAATATGCATCAACAGGTTTTCTTGACGATAAATATTACTTCGGGAAATCACAAAAAAATGATTTCAGTAATTTCTTAAAGGTCGATTATAAACTAGATAAGTGGATATTAATGGCCGATATTCAATATCGGAATGTAGATTACCACATGTATGGTGATGATGATAAGGTGAAAAATTATAATTATCATCCTAAGTTTAATTTCTTAAACCCTAAAGCTGGTGCAACTTATTTGCTAAATGACCATTCAAATGTATACGCTTCTTATGCCTTTGCACAGAAAGAACCTGTTCGCAAGGATTTTATAGAGAAAAATAGCGCCTTACCCGACCCGACCCCGGAGAAAATGCAGGACATCGAATTTGGCTATCGCTTTACAAATGAAAAATTCAACATCGGATTGAATGGGTATGGCATGTTTTACAAGGATCAGTTGATCCCAACAGGTGAAATCAGTGATACTGGCTCTCCAATTCGACAAAATGTCAAAGATAGCTATAGAATGGGGCTTGAATTCGATGGATCATGGAACATCAACAAGCAGTTCAACTGGAAAGCAACAGCTAGTTTCAGCCAAAATAAAATTAAAGACTTTGAAGAGGTAATCGGTGATACAAGGATATTTTATTCGAAAACAGACATTGCTTTATCTCCGGGAACGATTTTGTCAAGTAATTTTTCTTATAGTCCGATAACATCACTTACATTCTCTCTTCTATCCAAATTTGTAGGAAGACAATATCTAGATAATTCATCTGCGAAAGAGAGAAGCATTTCCTCTTATTTTGTCAACAATCTGTTAGCAAACTATAGCTTTACAGCATTAGGTATCAAAAACATCAGTGCAACTTTACAGGTCAACAACATCTTCAACGAAAAGTACGAAGCCAATGGCTACACCTTTGGTTGGATGGAAGGTGATACCCGAAAATATTATAATTTCTATTTCCCACAAGCACCAACAAATTTCCTATTGGGCTTGAATTTCAAATTTTAGAAACAATTTATTTAAATAAAAAAACGTCTCTTTTTTCCTGAGGAAGCAAGAGACGTTTTTTATTTAATATGGTGGATAAATTGCACATTACATCGTGTTTAACAATCGGAATTTTTACCTTTGGTTTTATACTTTTCATTATGCGCGCAGTTATACAACGAGTGAAAAACGCCTCTTGTACGGTAGATAATCAGATTACAGGCCAGATCCAGAAGGGTTTAATGATTTTATTAGGAGTTGAAGAAGCAGACACAACAGAAGATCTTAAATGGTTAGGACAGAAATTCATCAACTTACGCATCTTCGAGGATGAACAGGGCTTGATGAATAAATCGATACAGGATATAGACGGAAATATCTTACTCATCTCACAATTCACCCTCTTTGCTCAAACAAAAAAAGGAAACAGACCTTCTTTTATCAGAGCAGCAAAACCGGATAAAGCCAAACCAATGTATGAAGAGATGGCTTTATTGTTAAGTCAATTGCTCCAAAAAGAGGTTCAACTTGGCGTATTCGGAGCAGATATGAAAATCGACCTACTGAATGATGGTCCAGTTACCATCGTCATGGATACAAAAGATAAGGACAACTTTTAATTTTTTATTGAAAAAGATGACAATTAAAGAAGCACAAGAGGTTATTGACAAATGGATCAATAGTACCGGAGTACGTTATTTCAACGAACTGACAAACACCGCCATACTCATGGAAGAAGTCGGTGAGGTTGCCCGAATAATGGCTCGGAAATACGGAGAGCAATCTTTCAAAAAATCAGACAAAGAAGTCAATTTAGCAGATGAAATGGCCGATGTATTATTCGTTTTGATGTGTCTTGCCAATCAAACGGGAATTGATCTAACAGAAGCTCTGGAACAAAATCTTCAAAAGAAATCAATTCGGGATGCCGACCGCCATAAAAACAACGAAAAACTTAAATAATTGGAGATAGTATTGTTTGTACAACTCTTTGAGATAATATTAAAGTTTTAAATCGAATACGATGTATAAATTCATAACCTATTCGCTCATAGCGAGCATATGTCTTGCCTCTTGTGCGACAAAACAACAGCTAAATTCTAAGGTCGAGCAGGCCAGTACTTTTAATAAGGCTACCGTAGTCACAGCGCATCCTTTGGCTTCAGAAGTCGGCGTAAAGATTTTAAAACAAGGTGGAAATGCAATAGATGCTGCAGTTGCCGTGCAATTTGCTCTTGCAGTTGTTTATCCCAATGCAGGAAATATTGGCGGCGGCGGCTTTATGCTCTACCGCGATCATCGGGGTAATTTAGATGCCCTAGATTTTCGTGAGAAAGCTCCTCAAAAAGCATCCCGGGATATGTATCTCGATGCCCAAGGTAATGTTATTCCTGAGTTGAGCCTTTATAGTCAATTGGCCTCAGGCATCCCTGGGTCTGTTGCCGGTATGTGGGAAGCACACAGAAAGTATGGCAAGTTGCAATGGAAAGATCTCGTACTCCCAGCAATACAGCTAGCCAGAACAGGTTTTAAAATCAGTCAACGACAAGCTAATGAGTTTGAAAGCCATAAAGATCGTTTTGTCAAGCTGAATCCCTCTGGTGCTGCAATTATCAAAACCAAAGCTTGGAAAACAGGTGACCTATTTATCCAGGAGGAGCTAGCGAAAACGCTGGAAAGAATCGCAATAGAAGGGCGAGACGGCTTCTATAAAGGTAAAACGGCCGACTTAATTGTTGCCGAAATGGGCAAGGGGAAAGGCATTATTAACCATCAAGATCTACTGGATTATCAGGCACTTTGGCGTATCCCAATTTCCACAAATTATAGGGGCCACAAAGTTATTTCCATGCCGCCGCCTTCGAGTGGGGGAACATCTCTTTTGGCCCTGCTCAAATCAGTCGAACAGTTTCCACTTCAACGCTGGGGCTTTCAAACCGATTCAACCATTCGTGTCATGGTCGAAGCTGAACGTTATGTATATGCCAATCGGGCCAAATATTTAGGAGATCCTGATTTTATTAGGGTACCCGTCCAACAGCTTATTGACTCCAGCTCAAATGCACATAAACTCAATTCATTCAATTTCCGTAAAGCGACATTAAGCAAAGATGTCAATGCAGATGTCATTCCTGGCTATGAAAGTGAACAAACGACACATTTCAATATCGTAGACGAGCAAGGGAATGCAGTATCCATTACAACAACACTCAATGATTCTTATGGCTCGGGAGTATTTGTGGCCGGCGCAGGTTTTCTCCTAAACAATGAAATGGATGATTTCTCTGTGAAAACCGGTGTCCCAAACATGTATGGGCTTACAGGAGAAAAAGCGAACGAGATTCAGCCCGGCAAAAGAATGCTCAGCTCAATGACACCCACTATTGTAGAAAAAGATGGCAAACTATTCATGGTTGTGGGAACCCCGGGGGGATCAACTATCATTACCTCTGTTTTTCAGACTATCCTCAACGTTATTGACTTCCGACAAAATGCACAATCGGCAGTGAGCCTGCCAAGATTTCATCATCAATGGCTTCCTGATCGCATTGATGTCGAAAATAACGCTATCAATGCCAATTTACGTGGCCAATTAACAAAAGATGGCTATACGATAAATCCGAGAGGGGCAATCGGCCGTGTGGAGAATATACTTGTCTTACCAAATGGTAAATTACAGACAGGAGCCGATCCACGTGGAGACGATACAGCGAAAGGTTATTAGATTAAAAATGATTAAACTATTTGATGCAATCCCTATCTTACAAGAAACAACATATTATGAATCAAAGGAACTACAACAGGATTTTCAGAGCAACATTAGCGACCATATTTACGTTGATTTTATTTTCAAACTGCAAAATACTTCAAGGGCCTGATCTTACAAAGATACAAGTTGGTATGACCAAAGCACAAGTTATTCAAAAACTTGGAAAACCAGACGCTATTGTGGCTGCTAAGAAGTATCAGGAAGGCATCTTAGAAATATACGAATATAATACTCCTCAACTTGAAAATCCAGTAGATTCAGCCTCAGGATTTCGTCAATATTGGTTACATTTTTTTAATGACGAGCTGCAGGAATGGGGTACTAAACGTAATTATTCACCTCGAGAATACGATCATTATTACGAGAAATACAGAAGGCGTCATTAAGTACAAGGCATAAAAAAACCTGTTATCTAAGATAACAGGTTTTTTTTATAAGGATGAATCTTACATCATTCCACCCATACCGCCACCCATTGGAGGAGCACCAGCACCTACAGGGTTTTCTTCAGCTTCGTCAGCTAAGACACACTCGGTAGTCAATAACATTGAAGCAACTGAAGCTGCATTTTCCAATGCTACACGAGATACTTTAGTTGGATCAATTACACCAGCAGCGATTAAGTTCTCGTAACGGTCTGTACGTGCGTTGTAACCGAAATCTGCAGTTCCTTCTTTCACTTTTTGAACGATTACTGCACCTTCAATACCAGCGTTATTACAGATCTGACGTAATGGCTCTTCGATAGCGCGTTTAATGATGTCAATACCGATTTGCTCATCTTCGTTGTCACCTTTAAGGTTTACCAAGGCTTCAGTTGAGCGAATGAATGCAACACCACCACCAGCGATAATACCTTCTTCAACAGCTGCACGAGTTGCATGTAAAGCATCATCAACACGGTCTTTTTTCTCTTTCATTTCAACCTCAGTAGTCGCACCTACATATAACACAGCTACACCACCTGACAATTTTGCCAGACGTTCTTGTAGTTTTTCGCGATCGTAATCAGAAGTTGTTGTTTCGATTTGTGAACGGATTTGAGCAACGCGTGCTTTGATATCCTCTACATTACCAGAACCATTGATAATAGTTGTGTTATCTTTGTCAACTTGAACTTTTTCAGCTTGACCCAAGTAAGATAACTCAGCATTCTCTAATTTGAAACCTCTTTCTTCAGAGATAACAGTACCACCAGTTAAGATAGCGATATCTTCTAACATTGCTTTACGACGGTCACCGAAACCTGGAGCTTTAACAGCTGCAACTTTCAACGAACCACGGATTTTATTAACAACTAATGTTGCAAGTGCCTCACCATCTAAGTCTTCAGCAATGATCAATAATGGTTTACCAGTTTGAACTTGTTTCTCCAAGATAGGCAACAATTCTTTCATGTTACTGATTTTCTTGTCGTAGATCAAGATGTATGGGTTATCTAGTTCCGCTTCCATTTTGTCAGAATTTGTCACAAAATATGGCGATAAATAACCACGGTCAAATTGCATACCTTCCACAGTTTTTACTTCTGTTTCAGTACCTTTTGCCTCTTCAACAGTGATAACACCGTCGTTACCTACTTTTTCCATTGCTTGAGCGATCAAAGCACCAATTACTTCGTCATTGTTCGCTGAAATAGTAGCAACTTGTTTAATTTTATTGTTGTCTTGACCAACTTCTTGAGATTGAGATTTCAAGTTAGCAACAACAGTTGCAACAGCTTTGTCAATACCACGTTTTAGATCCATTGGATTAGCTCCAGCCGCAACAGATTTGATACCTGGAGCAACGATTGCTTGCGCTAATACAGTAGCAGTTGTAGTACCGTCACCAGCTTGATCAGCTGTTTTGGAAGCTACTTCTTTTACCATTTGTGCCCCCATATTTTCTAAAGCGTCTTTCAATTCGATTTCTTTCGCTACCGAAACACCATCTTTAGTAATTACTGGAGCACCAAATTTTTTCTCAATAATTACGTTACGTCCTTTAGGACCCAATGTTACTTTAACTGCATTAGCTAAAGTATCTACACCTTTTTTAAGGGCCTCGCGAGCCTCAACGTTATATTTTACTTGTTTTGCCATTGTTATATGAGTATTTAGTATTTCTAAGAAGCATAATTAGGCGTTGAAATAGAACCGTAAACCAATTTTATCTTTTAATACGTCTAATTTTAAAGCTTCACTAAAATAATCTATTGAATTCTTATTTGAGCCAGCAAGCTCATTTTTAAATAACCTGTTCGTATTAATTAGATAACAGCGTAAATATCAGACTCACGCATAATTAAGTACTCTTTTCCTTCATAAGTGATTTCAGTACCTGCGTATTTTCCATACAATACTTTATCACCAACTTTAACAGTTAACGGCTCGTCAACTTTACCTGTACCTACAGCAACTACTGTACCTTGAGATGGTTTTTCTTTCGCTGTATCGGGAATATATAACCCTGAAGCTGTTTTTTCTTCTGCAGGAGCAGCCTCTACTACTACTCTATCTCCGATAGGTTGGATACTTAATGCCATAATTAATTTACTTTTTATCTGTTATTGAATTTATTTTAATGTTATAATCGTTATAAACACATCATCTTTTATGCCAATTGTAAATAAGACAGCTTATAAGACAATTTTTCACAGAAAAGTTAATATCTCCATCGACAAAAATTCATTTTGCTGTCACACTGTCATTCCCGGCCTGCCAGTCTTACTTCCGTCGACCGCCATCCCAATAAAATTAACGGTACAGGTCTGCCTTAGACAAAATACCCAACATAAAAAAGCCCCGTCTGTGAAAACAAACGGGGCTCATAATTCTTTAATGACAACTATTTCTTAGCTTCTTCTGCTGGTTTTGTTGCCGGTGTAGTCACTGGGGCCTTTTCTTGCGATTGAGACGGAGCAGCTTGCTCTTGTCCCGCAGGAGCACCAGCAGGTTGTTGTCCAGTACCCAAATTCAATGGACCTTGTTGTTTAGGCGCTTCAATTTGACCTCCCAATCCACCTTTAGATGTACTTGGAGACGTACCAATAACATTTACACCTAAGCTAAATACCATAATGGCAATAACCATGATCCAGGTACCTTTTTCCAAAAAGTCACCTGTACGTTTTACTCCCATAAGATTCGTTCCACCTGAAAAACCAGATGACAAACCACCTCCTTTTGGATTTTGGATTAAAACCAAAAACGCTAAAATAATACTAGCTAATATGATTAGACCGATTAATAATCCTTGCATCTCTTTATGTTATTAATTTAATTTCTTTTCTAATTCTGTTATGCGTGCCGCAAAGTAAGCATTTTTTTCTGGATATTTCAAAACTAATTTTTTGTAAACCTCTATTGCTTTTGGATATAAGCCTTGCTCCATATAGATCTTTGCAAGCGTTTCGGTAACAAGTGAATGTTGATCTTCCGAACTTTTCCTAGCTTTATTCTCCAAGTCTAATTTTTCCGCTTGCAGAGGCTGAATCATAGGCTCCTCACGAATAAACTTCTCGATCACCTCATCAGTTTTACGTGGTATTTGAAAAGATATGGTCGTTTTAACCTCATCACTCAACTTTGCTTCAGGCGATTGTAAGTGAAAGATATTCTCCCGGATCTGTTGATCGAGTAGCTGACTATCCAGTTTCTCATGAATTTTAGCAATATCGTCATTGGAGGGCGTCATCGGGCCTAATGGAGATTTAACATAGGGCTGATAGGTATCAGCATATTCTAATCTCGTCTTATGCAACCACCATAAGAAACTGTATGGCATGGTATCATCATCATAGACCGAAACACGCTCTTGACCATCATCCATTATTTCGGCAACAGATTCCGATAGAACAGGTGTTACTAGTGCCGACTCCTCTGAATCGGCAATAATTTCTTGCTGCTGATCGCTTGACCGAAAATAATCTTTTGCAACCCCCGCTTGAATCAAACGATCCAATTCATCAACCTCCACCTTGGATAAAACTGGTTCAGCAACAATTTCGCTCTCAGTTTCAATTTCGACAATCCCATCATCGTCGCGAATTGCTCCATCCACTAGAAATTCATCTGAAGGCATTATTGTATCAGGCTCTGCCGCTGATTTACAATGCATAAATTCATACAACCAACTCGGAGAAGATGCATAGAGCAAAGTAGACGATAAATTCTGAACTGAACTATGCTTGCCAAAAACTTTACGCTCATAGACAAATCGCAGGCTTTGGGCATACGGGTATTTTTCAATCAATGCTAAAACAACATCTTCGGCCACGGTGTCCGGATGATTGATTGCTTGAAAAAAAAGCTCGTTATTGGATAATGATATATTAAGATTCATCTTGGAAATAGAATTACCAATTAGCAAACGCTTTATTGTATATATCCTCAGTTAACATTTGAATAATTTCTTTACCCAAGGTCTCTTCTTGCGCGCTCTGAAGGTTTCCTGCAAATTCTTTAAATCGCGTAAAAGGTTGCTCAAAATCATCCTTCGGATTAATTTTATTATGATAGGTAACCTTGATTGTAATAGTCAATCTATTCATAGCTGCACGATCTGTCCCAGCTTCAACAGCTGCCGGACTTATCGAATACTCTGTAATAAATCCCTCAAAGGTAGCATCACCATCTTGATTCACCTGACTCAATCGAGATTGGTTACGGATACGCTCTTTCAGTGCCTCCGTAAAATTCTGACTTAAGGTCGGATAAACCAAAGGAGCTATATTTTCGAAATATTGAATATTGACTGTTTTCATTCCCTCAGGAATGGATCCACCAGTAAATCCATATTTTACCCCACAACTATTCATTACAAACAAAAAGGTTGTGGTGAGAAAAGCATATAAAATTTTTCTTGACAACATCTGTAAACCTTAATCTAAATTTAAGTCTTTAATTTTTCTGTACAAAGTTCTTTCAGAAATTCCCAACTCTTGCGCAGCAGCTTTACGTTTACCGCGGTGCTTTTTCAGTGCTTTCTTGATCAGATCAGACTCCTTATCAACAAGCGATAAAGATTCTTCAACTTCTTGAGCATCCTGCAGATATTCATCCTGTGCAACAGGACTTTTTAATACATTTGTCGTATTTGCCGGAGAATGTATCGTTAGCGTTGGGGTTGTATTATAATTTTCTGGATCCGCTTTCAATTGTGGTTCAATCTCTTGGTACAATTGATTAATGTAGGGAGAATTTTGATCAAATGTGCTAGAATCGACACCTTTCTGAATTAATTCAACCACCAGTTTCTTCAGATCAACCATATCCTTCTTCATATCAAATAAGACTTTATACAGCAAGTCTCTTTCTGAAAAATCCTCTTTTCCACCATTATTTGAAGGAACGACCGCTGGCAAACTCGTTCTGGATTCATTGGGCAGATAATTTTGAAGTGTATATGAATCAACAATGCGTTCTTTTTCCAAAACAGCGATTTGTTCCGCAACATTTTTCAGTTGACGCACGTTTCCAGGCCAGCTATAGTTGCGTAGCATATTCTGTGCATCTTCTGTCAGTTGAACCCCAGGTGTACGGTATTTCTCAGAAAAGTCCACAATAAACTTGCGAAATAATAAGTTGATATCTTCAGGTCTTTCACGTAAAGACGGTACGCGCAATGGTACAGTATTTAAGCGATAATAAAGATCTTCGCGAAATTTACCTTTTTGTACGGCTTCAAACACATTCACATTTGTCGCAGCAACCACCCGCACATTTGTCTTCTGTACCTTGGATGACCCTACCCGTATATACTCACCGGACTCCAATACCCGTAATAATCTTGCTTGTGTACCCAAAGGCAACTCACCTACTTCATCTAGAAAGATTGTTCCACCATCAACGACTTCAAAATATCCCTTCCTGGCTTCATGGGCACCCGTAAAAGAACCTTTTTCGTGACCAAACAACTCGGAGTCAATGGTCCCCTCTGGTATAGCTCCACAATTGACCGCAATAAAAGGGCCATGCTTACGGGAGCTCAATTGATGGATAATATGCGAAAAAACTTCTTTACCACTCCCACTTTCACCCTGTATTAATACGGAGATATCAGTTGGAGCCACTTGTCGTGCAATATCGATAGCACGGTTCAACAAAGGCGAATTACCGATAATTCCAAATCTATTCTTTATATCTTGGTTATCCATAAATTTCCAGTTGGAAATAAAACAATCTAAGTTTTCTTAATCAACAATCTTTCCTAATAATGTCGCAGAAGTACATGACTCGATAAGTACATTCACATAATCACCTTGTTTAAATCGAGGATCGATTGGAAATACCACCAATGCATTTTGATCATTACGACCGCAAAAATCGAACTCAGACCTTTTTGAAAATCCCTCAACAAGCACTTTACATACTTTGCCAACAAAATGTTGATAACGATATAAGCTATGATCGCGCTGTTTATTGATAACTTCTGTTAAACGACGTTTTTTTACATCCTCTGGAATATCATCTGCGTATCTTTTTGCAGCCAAAGTACCTGGCCTTTCCGAGTAAGCAAACATATAGGCGAAATCGTATTTGACATAATCCATCATAGATAATGTTTCCTGATGCTCCTCTTCCGTTTCAGTACAGAAACCTGTAATAACATCTGTAGAAATAGCACATTCAGGAATAATACGACGAATGGCATCCACACGTTCCATATACCATTCACGGTCATATGTACGATTCATCAATTCCAATACACGGGAATTTCCAGATTGAACTGGCAAGTGAATATAATTACAGATGTTTTCATGCGAAGCTATTGCATATAAAACTTCATCTGTAATATCTTTTGGATGGGAAGTAGAGAAGCGAATACGTAAAAGCGGGCTGATTTCAGCAACCATCGTAAGCAAGCTAGCAAATGTTATAGTTTCACCCGGTTCCTCCCCTTCAGCTACTGGAGCAGTATATTTGTAGGAATCCACATTTTGTCCCAACAACGTAACCTCCTTATAGCCTGCATTAAAGAGATCTTGGGCCTCCTTGACGATAGATTGCGGATCACGGCTACGTTCACGTCCACGTGTAAAAGGAACAACACAGAAAGAACACATGTTGTCGCAGCCACGCATAATCGAAATAAAAGCTGTTACACCGTTTGAATTCAAACGAACAGGATTAATATCGGCATACGTTTCCTCTCTAGATAACAAGACGTTTACAGCTTTAGCTCCATCGTCAACCTTATCAATCAAATTTGGCAGATCGCGATAAGCATCTGGCCCTACAACGACATCAACCAACTTTTCTTCCTCTAAGAATTTCGATTTCAAACGCTCGGCCATACACCCCAGCACTCCAACGATCATTCCAGGATTTTTTGCTTTAGCAGCTTCAAATTCCTTTAGACGATTGCGCACTCGCTGTTCTGCATTTTCGCGGATTGAACAGGTATTAATAAAAACCACATCAGCTTCCTGATAATTCTTGGTTGTTTCAAATCCCTTATCCAACAAAATAGAAGCAACAATCTCACTATCCGAAAAATTCATCTGGCAACCGTAACTTTCAATATACAGTTTGCGTCCATTACTTAAAATCGGATCCTGTTCTAATAATAATGCCTCACCCTGACGAGATTCGTCGTGTTCCTTAGTGGTATGTGTTAAATCTAGCATAGCTCGATATTCAATAGAATATAATTTTTATTATTTTCGATGGCGTAACCAATGCAATGACCGATCTTTTGCTGATCTGATTTTATGCCCTTAGTTATTTCAAAGACTACAAAGTTAGAAATTTAAATCCATATAATGACAGTTTGTCAGACAGAAATATGGTTTATCCTTTGTCAAATTTTAGGAGCAAATGGACCATATAAAAATTCTGACACGCTGTATTTCACAAAAAAAGCGTTGATTAAATCAACGCTTTCTTATGATTCAAGATCAATAAATTTGTTTCAGGAGAATATTCCTAAAAATGCTTACTGACCTGCTTGTTGTTTTGCTTCTTTTTTCATTTGATCACCTGCTACAATAACGATTTCAACACGACGGTTTTGAGCTCGTCCTGCTTCCGTATCGTTACTTGCAATTGGCTCAGAGAAGTTTCTACCTTCAGTTCTAATACGCGAAGACGCTAAGCCTTTAGATACCGCAAATGCACGTACAGAATTTGCGCGGTCCAAAGACACTTTTTCATTCGCAGCCAACGTACCTACATTATCTGTATGTCCGATAACCAGGATTTCAGTACCTTGTTCTTTGTTCAAGGTTGTTACCAAATTTGCGATATTATCTTTAGCTGACGCTTTTAAATCTGATTTATTGAAGTCAAATAAAATACCTGAATCAAACTTAACCACGATACCTTCCGCAGATTGCGTAACTTCAGCACCTTCAACAGTTTTAGAAATCTCAGCAGCTTGCTTATCCATTTTTTTACCAATCAATACACCGGCAGCTCCACCAATGGCAGCACCCGCTAATGTACCGATAGCCGTATTACCGGCTTTGCCACCGATCAATGCACCTAAAGCACCTCCAGCAACACCACCGATTACACCACCTTTAGTCGTATTATTTGTATTTTGGATGGTAGAACAACTTCCAAATAACATAGCTGAGGTTGCAACTGTCAAACCTAATACAGCTAATTTTCTATTCATTTTCATATGTATGCTATCTAAGACTTTTAATATTCAAATTAAATACCGTTCTACTAAAATCAAACAAAGTGCCAAAAGACATTTTTATCAACTTTTTTGTTACAAAACACTGAAAAAGGCCGTTAAAACTTCCAAAAATGACGTCGATACGCTACATAATTTTAAATCACCTTTTCCTACTCGTACAAACAGCTAACAGTAACAAAAGCAAAATGTTTTTATTTTTCTTGAGTCTTTACTTCAATATCAGGTAAAAGAGCTCCTTTAGGCCTTCCCTTTGCATTAAAGTCGTCCATAGATTGTTGTACGTAATGCATTAAATCATACTGTCCCCAATGCTCAGCCAAATCAAAAGATGGACGGTAACGTATCATAAAAGCATCTAATTCTGTACTATCCAGCTTCGTCAGATTTTTAACAGCTTCACGAGAGAAAATACGATCAACTTGTAATTCATCCTTCTCTTTGTCCATAAATCGCCCAAAGCGTTTTGCATTCTTGGCTTCCCTTCCAAAAAGATTATAAAGGGCGGTTGCAGGACTACCCAGATAGGTTCCGAACTTATTTTTACCCCCATTATAAACACCCTTTTTAGCGTAATTATTCATGGCATCATTTAATTCGGCCTCTTTCGTTTTTCGCTCAACGATGACGGTCTCCAATCGTATCCCTTCTTGCAATTCCACATAAAACTCATTCAGGTTGGTCAGCACGGTTTTAACAGGTGAATACCCGACTTTGGTAAAAGACAGGGAGTCTCCTACCGATGCATCAATCGTAAAAACACCAAAAGAGTTACTCAACGTTGATCTGTGCGTGCGCATATTAAGCACCACAGCATCTCCAATGCGATTACCGTTCCCCTTTTGCAGCACCATTCCCGAAACCTTCTGCTGTTGTTGCGCAGTAGCTCCAAAATAGGTGAATAACAGCAAAAAAAGCCCTAATATATGTATATGTATTATTTTCATCCTATTATCTCTCTTCAATTACCCCAATTGGTTTCAGTGCGATTGTAAATCAACAATTTCATTGGGTCAAACATTCATTTCCGTAAGGAACAGCTTATAATTTATTTCAATCTTATTAATTCCCAGCTACACCTAACCTACTTTGTTAAAAGTAATAATAGTTTGACACTTGTACTGTTAAAAAAGTTTAAATATTCTTTGTTTATCATTTGTATGGATAAAAAACAAAATTAGCCCCTTCAGCAACTACAACAAACAAGCACATATAGTCTTTCGCAGGCTTATAGTTCTGAATAAAAGACGCTTTACGATCTTCTTGAATAATATCCATTTCTACAAACTCTTCCAGTGTCGAGGCGTTTATGCTCCATTTCGTCTCCAGTTCCTTACGATCTAATATCACTTCGCCAACGGAAACTTCATGCTGATGTGCGACAAAAATTGGGTAGTCAGAATAACCTTCTTCAACAATCTCCAGCGCTACTTCGCGGATTGATTCACTATAAAAATCGAGATCTACCTGCAGACTTTTTAATGGACTTTGCTCTGTAGACGGTGTATTTTCTTCTCTTGCAGATCCTGCAAATAAATCTTCTACTTCCATACTGTATGCTATTACTTCTTTAATTCCAATAAAACCACATTCTCAACGTGTTGGGTATGCGGAAACATATCTACTGGCTTGATCCGCTTCACCTCATATTTTTCGCCCAACAACACCAAATCGCGTGCCTGTGTAGCAGCATTACAACTGACATATACAATACGCGGTGATTCCATTTCTAACAAACGAGCTACAACGTCAGCGTGCATTCCTGCACGTGGTGGATCTGTAATCACCACATCTGGTTTTCCGTGTTCAGCTATGAAGGAAGGGGTCAACACATCTTTCATATCTCCAGCGTAGAACTTTGTATTCGTAATATCATTGATCGACGAATTGACTTTAGCGTCCTCAATGGCAGTAGGAACATACTCTACACCAACAACTTCTCTCGCCCTCTTAGCGACAAAGTTTGCAATTGTACCCGCTCCTGTATACAAGTCATACACCAACTCATCCCCCTTTAAATCGGCAAAGTCACGTGTGATTTTATACAGCTCATACGCTTGTGCAGAGTTTGTTTGATAGAACGACTTAGGCCCAACTTTGTAACGCAAGCCCTCCATCTCCTCATAGATAAAATCACGACCGGCATATACATGAATATCCTGGTCGAAGATTGTATCATTGCGTTTCTGGTTTACAATATATAACAGGGAAGCGACTTGAGGAAACTTTTCTTTAACAAATTCCATCAACAACTCAACCTGTCCTTCTTCCGGATATGCAAACACAACGATCACCATCATCTCCCCGGTTGAAGAAATACGGATAATCAAATTACGCAATACACCTGTGTGTTCACGCAAATCGTAGAACGTCATATCTTGACTAAGAGCAAAATCACGGATACTATTACGAACTTCATTTGAAGGATCTTCTTGCAAAAAACAATGATCGATATCTAAAATCTTATCAAAACGTCCAGGCACGTGAAAACCCAGTGCATTCATTTCTAATTGGGACGAATCTTCATCAACAGAAGTCAACCATTTTTTGTTTGAAAAAGTATATTCTAATTTATTTCTGTAATATTCTGTTTGCACAGAGCCTAAAATACTTTCCATCGCTGAAGTATCTACTTTCCCAATACGCGACAGCGCATTATCGACAGATTGTTGCTTAAATTTTAACTGAGCATCATAGGTCATATGCTGCCACTTACATCCACCACACACTCCAAAATGTGCACAAAACGGATCTACGCGATAAGATGAAGCCTCTTTTAAACTGGTTACCCGAGCTTCCGCAAAATTCTTTTTCTTGCGCATAAGCTCCACGTCAACAACATCACCAGGAACAGCTTTTTCTACAAACAAAACCAAATCTTCGGTTTTTCCAACACCTCTACCCTCTTCGGCAATATCAATGATGGCAATATCTTTCAAGAACTTTTTATCTTGCGGAATTCTTCTACTCATAGGGTGCAAAAATACAAATTTATACCGATTTTCCATCTGCATAAATTATTTATAGGCATTGATTATCACTGGTATAAACGGGTTCTTAACAGGCTCGTAACTTCGTAAAGGAAACAATGGGACAAAGGAATATGAGCAAAAGCAACTCCCCTACAAGAGAATCATAAGAAAAGAGAGCTATACTCAAAAGATGGCGCCGCGATTTGGGCAGAGATGAAAGGCTTAGGATAATTTTACTGAACTGTTGCCTGAACAAGATAAGGAAGGATCTCTTTCTGAAACGAAATAAAGTTTTTTCGTACATCGGCATCTGAGACGGCCGTAAAAGCAAAAGAAAACACAATGCTTTTACTGGACTTGATCAAAAAGGTCAGCTTTTCTTCGCTAATCGCTTCATTTATTTTTTCATTCTGAATGAATGTGCTTAGGAGCAAAAACTCCAAATCTTCAGAAAGCGTTTTTAAATATTCTTGTGCGTTCGCAGATTCCCGGATAAACTCCCAACCGATCAATTCATTGCAAGCCGTATAAGTCAGTCGGCTTACCCGCAAAATTGTTGAAGCCAAAAACGAAGCCATATCATCTTCATATTTGGTTGTTTTCAAAATATCCTGCAGACTCGCACGAAGATAATCCATGAGAATGGCATGCAAGATCATCTCTTTACTATCAAAATACTTGTACACCGTCGCCTTCGCAATCTTAGCTTTTTTTGCCAATGTGTTTACACTGGTTTTATGGTAGCCATTTTGACGAAAGAGCTCACGTGCTGTTCTTTTTATGGATTCAATAATATAATCTGGTTCCATATACGTTAGATCGTACGAATGTTGAAAGTCATCTACAAAGCTTAAAGACCAAAAAGCATCACATTATTCTCTTGCCTAGTTATCGTAGAGAATAATGTGATGCCACAATCTTTACAATGATTAATTTATATTAATTCAGTCTCAAATTGAGACAAGAAACGTGTGTCATTTTCTGAGAAAAGACGTAGGTCTTTAATCACATATTTAAGGTTTGTGATACGTTCTATTCCCATACCAAAAGCAAAACCCGAATATTTTTTACTATCGATACCACAGTTATCAAGCACGTTAGGATCGACCATACCGCAGCCTAAAATTTCTACCCAGCCAGAGTACTTACACAAGTTACACCCTGCCCCTTTACAGATTGTACAGGAGATATCCATTTCTGCCGAAGGTTCAGTGAAAGGAAAATAGGATGGACGGAAACGTACTTTGGTACCTTCGCCATACATCTCTTGAACAAAATGATATAAAGTTTGTTTCAAATCCGCAAAAGAAACATTTTCATCTACATATAAACCTTCTACTTGATGAAAGAAACAGTGTGCACGTGCTGATATAGCTTCATTTCTATAAACACGTCCAGGCATTATCGCACGAAACGGTGGTTTACCGGCTTCCATTAAACGCACCTGAACCGAAGAGGTATGCGTTCTCAATGTAATGTCATTACCTTCTTGTTTTTTGATAAAGAAAGTATCTTGCATATCACGCGCAGGATGTTCCGGCGGAAAATTCAACGCAGAAAAATTATGCCAGTCATCTTCAATTTCCGGCCCTTCTGACACAATAAAACCCAATTTCTTGAAAATTTCAACAATTTCTTTACGAACTAAAGAGATTGGATGTCTAGACCCTAGCTGAAAACCTTGACCAGGCAATGTTAAATCACTCGCTAATTCCTGGGATTTTTGCTTCTCACCAGACCCGAACTTTTCTTGTACTTCTTTGAATGTATTTTCTGCTAACTGCTTAAATTCATTCAACACTTTTCCCAAAGTACGTTTCTCTTCAGGCGTAACTGTTTTGAATTCATCAAAAAGATTTTTCACAATCCCTTTGGAAACCAAAAACTTCAATCTGAAATTTTCTACATCGGCTGAAGAAGTTGGCACAAATGCCTTAATCTCTTCAGTATACTGCGTAATTCTATCTTGCAACATAATTAGAGCAAACATAGCCAAAATTTCCGCTAAAAAGAAATTTTGAACTTCGACTGAGCATCATAAAAAAACACGCAACAGAAACAGCATACTCGCTTGGGAGAAAGCTATCAGATTTCAACCCCCAAAATACGAATAAAACAAAAGAGCAGGCATAGTTGCCTGCTCTTTTGTTCTTCGATGATTTTACTATATTTACTATACATGTAAAGTTTTTACATAATCTCAAATTCTTCCGCTTAAAATGGTAATGGATTATCCTCCTGATCATTCTCCGTAAAATCGACCTCCACTTCCTTATCTTCGACTTTTTGCGCTTGTGTGTTTGCTGTATTACCAGCACTTACACCAGCATTCGGCTCAAAATCCGATTTACGGCCTAAAAGCGTAAAGGTTTCGGCGACAACCTCTGTAGCATATCGTCTAATACCTTCCTTATCTTCATAAGTACGAGTCCGCAGCCGACCTTCAATATAAACTAACTTCCCCTTTGTTAGATATTTTACAGCCACGTCAGCCAGACCTCGCCACATAACAATATTGTGCCATTCGGTTTGTTCTACTCTTTTTCCGTCTTTGTTATACGTTTCTGATGTTGCCAATGGAAAACTGGCAACAGAGACATTGCCTTCTAAATAGCGAATTTCGGGATCTTTTCCAAGATGTCCCACTAAAATGACTTTGTTAACTCCTGACATAATTTAAAAGCATAAATGGTTAAAAATTTGACCTTTCCAAAAAGGTAAAGATCAACTTGTGTTTAGCTAATTTATCTAAATCTTTTAGAAATACATAATCCCAATTGGATTTTTTTTGAATTAGATCGCCTTTTAACCGCACCTCAAAAAATGTCGCATAAATATTCTGATGACTCAAGATATGTTTTGTCTGCTGCTGTAAAACATGCAGCTCTGCATCGGGACCGAAACAGGAAATAAACCACTCATCGCTAAGAACATCCGGAATTGACAAGCTGTAATTAGACTCCAAAAGTGGAAACTCATATAGATTCTGCCAAACGTCACCTTCACCGCGTTTAGACATCAGTATCCGATCGTTGTCCTTCAAGATAAAATAATTAAAGTATCTATCTTTGCTTGCCTTGGCTTTAAGCTTTACAGGCAATTGATCTACCTGGCCTTTAGATAACGCATAACAGGAAGGACGAAACATACAGAATTCACATAAAGGCAGCTTGGGCTTACAATGGGTAGCACCAAAATCCATAATCGCCTGATTATACAATGCCGGGTGTTTAGGATCAAGATTTTCTTTGGCTATAGCTGTAAAAATCTTCTTTCCTTCCGTAGAATTGATAGGTGTTTCTATGCCATAGTATCGCGCCAATACACGAAACACATTTCCATCCAATACCGCCTGGGCTTCATCGTTCGCAAAAGAGGATATCGCCGCAGCAGTATACTCTCCTATTCCAGGAAGCGTTATTAATGTTTGATAATCTACCGGAAAAACACCCTGATACTGATCGCGAACTATTCGCGCAGCCTTATGCATATTCCGGCCTCTAGAATAGTAACCCAGACCTTGCCAAAGATGAAGAATGTCATCTTCTTCTGCATTCGCAAATTCCACAACATTCTTAAATCGCTCGACAAAGCGTACATAATAGGGCAAGCCTTGTTCGACACGAGTCTGTTGCAGAATAATTTCAGAAAGCCATATTTTGTAGGCATCTTTTGTTTCTCGCCATGGTAGATCTCGCTTATGTTGTCGATACCATACTTGCAATTCCTCGCCAAATTTCATAGCGACAAAAATGCGTAATTTTTCGCTAATACCAACATTCCATCATTCGAGGATAGGTCTACGAATGTAGGTAATCTGTTCATCAGGTTCTAAAATCGTATTTTCCAATGTGATAAACCCCTTATATTTTTCCTTTAGCGCCTGATAGAGACGTCCATCATAAGAAACAGCAAATCGCCCATCGGCTTTGAGATAAACCGGCAAATGTCGATTGCCCACGTCGAAGCAGAACTCGCCCACAACAGATAGATTCTGACTATCCAACAATACACAAAGACAAGGTAAAATGTTGACCTGGATAAATAAATCACCGCGATGATAAATACACTGCCCTGAACGCAATGCGCTGCTATCATCACGCTGTATGCGCACTCGATTACCCTTTCTTGTTTTCCGCTGGATAACGCGCTTATTTACTTCATAATAGGAAAGATCCAAAATATCTGAATCGCGGCCCAGCTTCAATTTGTCAAAATCAGGGATAACATCAATCCATATCTCGTCGTGCAGGTTTCCCTTATGCATAGTTAGTTCCTTCCACCACTACAGCATCCACCAACTCCCGCTTACTTTTTCGACGAGGTTTTCTGTGTTCAATGACGGTGATTTCCTGCGCCTTCGATTTCTCATCTTCGGCTATAGCTTCAACTGTTGTGTCTTCCTTCTTTTCAGAAAGCTTATGTTGTGTAAAATCCCAACACAATTGCCCCAACATATGTAAAAAGTCATAAAGCAACTCTCCATCAGTACCCAAAGCACGTAGGATAACCACATCTTTTGAAGCCTGCGTAAAGCCGTAAGAGATGTCATTGTATTCAACAGTTAGGATTTCATCCAATTCATATTTTAATTCTTGCGCAAAAAGAGCCGAGAACACAAAAGTTGCCTGATGGGTGTATCCCTCAAAAAATAACATCTTCTGTATCGGCTGACTTTTGGGACGCAAAAGCTGATTGTCAATAAAGGACAGTTTACCTTGTCTAAAAATCTTGGTTTGGGTATGCAGGCTACCAAACTCAAAAGCTTCTTTCATGTGGATTCTTCCCACACTAATAATGTCCCCCCACATCAAAACTGCATCTTCAGCCAAGTGAATATGATTGCTTGCCTTAAAAATAGAATCCTTAAACGGGGTTACTGGATGTGGAATGTAATGAAACAGGCCTCCGGCATCCACATGCACGTCCGTATGTTGTCTTGCTCCGGTTTTCATAGGATGAAGCTTATTGAAAGACTGTGTAAAAAGTTTCAATTGTGCATCTTTTTTCACATGAACATCAATGTGCAAATAATCCGTATCCATAATACCAGGCGATGCACTCATGATGATCATTTCCAAATGATTGGTCAATCCTGACGCGCCATAATGCGTTAGTTTATAAGGTGCATTATGATAACTTTCCTTCAATCTACTTCTGCCGTCCTCTTTGGCAACATTTAATACGATTTTGCTATCCATATACGATAAATTTTAACCTACGGGCTCCAACAAAGCATACTTTTTGATCCATGATTTCACATCTTCTAAACCTTCTAAAGTCATTAAGTTTGTAAAAATAAATGGTCGTTCACCACGCATGCGGATTGTATCCTGACGCATAACTTCCAAGTCGGCATTTACATAAGGGGCAAGGTCTATTTTATTGATCAACAACAAATCCGAGCGCGTAATACCTGGCCCACCTTTACGCGGCATTTTCTCTCCTTCAGCAACATCGAGAACAAATATGGTCAAATCGGCTAGATCCGGACTAAAAGTCGCCGTCAGGTTATCGCCCCCACTTTCAACAAAAATCAGTTCCACATCCTCAAAACGATTCGCTAATTCTTCTACAGCTTCAATGTTCATCGAAGCATCTTCACGGATAGCCGTATGCGGACAACCTCCTGTTTCAACACCAATAATACGTTCAGCGGGCAGTGCCGAATTCTGTTGTAGATACATAGCGTCCTCACGCGTATAAATATCATTTGTTACGACACAGATACTATAATCTGCCGACATCGAACGTGTCAACCGTTCAATAAGTGCCGTCTTGCCAGAGCCCACAGGACCAGCAACACCAATTTTCACGTAATTTCTCTTAGACATCTTTTATTTCAGTTATTTTTACGAAATGTAAATTCTCGTGTATAATTTTTCATGTTGCATGCATCCAATATCCTGAGCGATACAACAATTTCCAATCAGATCATCATCCAGTTCGGGCTGTAATGCAACCAATTTATTAATCAAGGGCTGTAGTTTAAACAAAATCTGCTGTGCATCCATTTGGCTAATTGGAACCAGTTTGGCACAATTCGTCATAATACCATTCAAAGAATTATAATAAAAAGCACTCAGTGCGTCTGCATAACTAATTTCCTGCGCATGGGCAAACATGGCAAATGCCATCGCATAGTGACCATGCAATTCTTGCGCATTTATCGCCTTTAGATAAGCCGAACAACGCTTGACCGGTTTTAACTTTTCTGTCAATTTTAAAAACCGTATTCCCAATTTCTTACTGGCATCCCGAATCTCATAAGGGGCTTTGAAAGCGGTTATCAATGCATCCAGTTCAGCGATCTTTTTCCTAGTTGCTCTTGATTCACACAATTGCCAGGCCTTATGAAAAAAAGCGGCATCGTTGTAATAGAAACTATGCTCCAATAAAGTCTGTGCATATTCTTTTGCAGTTTTAGCATCATGTACAATCTCTTTATTGATATAAGTTTCCAAGCCATAGGAATGTGTGAAGCCTCCAATCGGAAATACAGAATCATTAATCTGCATTAATGTCAACAATGGATTCATATGTAATCGTTATTAATTAAGTATTAGAGTCCCTTGGCCAGGGTAATTTTGTGCTGGACTACGGCATACTGATGTATGCGTAACGTATGGGTTCTTTCAATCACCCGTAGTTCTTTCGTCGGCGTAAAACCTGCTCTTTCTAAGGTTTCCCAAAGGGGATTTTCATAGGCTGCAATAATTTCATGTGCAGCGTTGATGAAAACAGGGATATGTTTGTTGCCAATTTCGAGACATATCCGAGCCATATCCAAGAGGTTTTTAGGACGTACAACAAGGCAAGGACAGGGCAATATTCGAACAGCAATGCGCAGTTCCTTTGTTTCGAACAAAATATCACCGTCAAACAAGGATTCCGTCCCCAAATTTTTAAAGCCTATTTCACGGCCTTCAACAGTGAACCCTCGGATAATACGTCTTTCCGTATCAAACCATTCGAGTTCCAAAAAATCAAGTTCAACACCGTTCTGATCTGTGCTATCGGCCCAAATATTCCCCTTAATGTCTCTTGCTAACAACATAAATAACCAATTAGAATAAGAAGTACCGTTGGGCCATTGGAAGTTCCTTCAATGGTTCACAGGTCGCCAACACACCATCGACTGTTACTTCATAGGTTTCTGGATTAACGACGATATTTGGTGTTGCATGATTATGTACCATATCTTTTTTCATCACCGTACGACATCCCTCCACAGGCAGGCATTTACGTGACAAATTCAATTTTTGAATATTTCCGTTCTCCAAAGAAATTTTCGAAACGAAATTGAAGCATAGTTTTGAAACTGCTTTACCATAATTCCCAAACATTGGCCTATAAATGATTGGCTGTGGCGTCGGAATTGACGCATTGGCATCCCCCATTTTAGCGCCCAAAATCATACCGGCTTTGATGATCAACTCGGGTTTTACACCAAATAATTCTGGTTTCCAAAGGATCAAATCTGCATACTTTCCTTTTTCAATCGAACCAATATATTGGTCAATACCATGTGCTTTAGCAGGGTTGATTGTAAATTTAGACACATAACGTTTGACACGGAAGTTATCATTTTCTTTGCCTTGATCTTCAGCTAAAGGGCCGCGTTGGATTTTCATCTTATGGGCGGTTTGGAATGTACGGGAAATGACCTCTCCCACACGTCCCATCGCTTGGCTATCCGAACTCATAATTGAAAATACGCCCATGTCTTGCAAAATATCCTCGGCAGCAATTGTCTGTGGACGGATACGTGAATCAGCAAATGCCACATCTTCTTTCACATTTTTATCCAAGTGATGGCAGACCATCAGCATGTCCAAGTGTTCTTCAGCAGTATTTACCGTAAAAGGTTTTGTTGGATTGGTAGATGCAGGGAGGATATTGGGATACATGGCGATCTTAATAATATCCGGAGCGTGTCCACCGCCGGCTCCTTCCGTGTGAAAAGTATGGATTACACGACCATCTATCGCAGCAACAGTATCTTCCAAGAAACCGGCCTCATTCAGTGTGTCGGTATGGATCGCAACTTGTACATCGTATTTATCAGCAACTTTCAATGCCGCATCAATTGTTGCCGGAGTCGCTCCCCAATCTTCATGGATTTTCACGCCCAGTGCACCAGCTTCAATTTGTTCTTCGATAGGTTTAGTGGTCGATACGTTACCTTTTCCGAAAAAACCAACATTGATAGGAAGGTTTTCAAAAGCTTCAAACATACGCTCGATATACCACTTTCCTGAAGTCACTGTCGTTGCCAGTGTTCCATCTGCAGGTCCCGCACCGCCACCAATAAAAGTAGTTACACCAGAATATAGCGCTGTTTCAATCTGTTGCGGCGAGATAAAGTGAATGTGCGTATCAATACCGCCTGCAGTTAGGATATAGCCCGCTCCCCCATGCACTTCCGTAGAAGCACCGATGATCATGCCTTCGGTTACACCATCCTGTACATCTGGGTTTCCAGCTTTACCAATACCTACAATTTTACCATCCTTAATACCGATATCGCCTTTTACAATACCCCAGTGATCAATGATAATGACATTAGTGATGCAAAAATCCAACACACCCTCATCACGCAAGGCACGAGCAGATTGCCCCATACCATCACGAATAGTTTTACCGCCACCAAATTTGTTCTCTTCTCCGTAAACATTGAAATCTTTTTCAATTTCAATAAAAAGCTCTGTATCTGCCAGACGAACCTTATCTCCAGTGGTCGGTCCAAAAAGAGCGGCATATTTGTCTCTCGGGATATAAAGTTCCCCATCAACATATTTTACAGATGATTTATCTAAACCTAGTTTATCTAAACCAAGCGCATGTAGACCAACAGTAGTACCCAAAGTAGTGAGCCCTACAACTTTAATCCATTCGCGTCTATTCCATCCTCCCATATTTATTTAGATTGTCTGAATTTCAATTTTTTCATTTTATCAATGGCTTTGGTCTTCACCGATTGATCTGTATACTTCCCATTTGTCAATCCATTAAAACCGTGGATTTCCTTACTTCCGCCAAATTCAACCAGAACAACTGATTTTTGTTCCCCTGGTTCAAAACGAACAGCGGTGCTGGCTGGAATATTCAAGCGCATCCCAAACGCTTTCTCCCTGTCGAAGGAAAGCAACTTGTTCGCTTCAAAGAAATGATAGTGTGAACCTACCTGAATCGGTCGATCACCTTCATTTTTCACAACAATGCTTGTGGTTCTGTGCCCAACATTAGCTTTGATTTCCTCTTTTTTTAAAATGTATTCTCCTGGAATCATATCATTCAATATTTATTAACGAATAGGATCATGGACAGTCACCAATTTAGTTCCGTCCGGAAAAGTAACTTCGATCTGTACATCATGGATCATCTCGGGGACTCCTTCCATGACTTGGCTCCTCTTCAATAAGGTAGTACCATAAGACATTAAGTCCGCCACAGACCTTCCGTCCCTAGCCTCCTCCATAATCTGGGCACTGATGTAAGCGATACACTCTGGATAATTTAATTTTACCCCGCGTTTCAATCGCTTAGCCGCCAATTCGCCGGCCAAATGCAACAACAGCTTTTCTGTTTCTCTCGGTGTTAAACGCATAAAAAAATAATTATTTGTTAATTTGTTAAAGGAATTATTATAAAACTGGAATGGTAAAATATGCCCCAAAGGCTAAGCGGTTGTACTGACTCTTGGCCATATCCATATAGCCCTTATAGTTTACGGTGTTACCAACGTAACCTAAATAAAACCGAAGATCCTGGTTGTGAAACGGCTTATGTTGCAAAGCCGCAAAATAGGTCCAGTTTTGGCGAAAATTCTTACCTAGTTGATTATCATCTCTCGATCCCGCGATCTCATACCCACCTTTCAAAGCAACCTCCCATTTTTTACTCAAAAATTGATCATAGCGCAATATGGCAGAGCTGTAGTTCACATCTTTGGCCAATACACGGTTCTCGCCAGTTCTACCATAAAATTCGTTGATCGCCGAAGATGCAATCATCGCATGATCGACAGCAAGATAAGAGTACTGTAAATCAAGATATAGCATCTGTTTTGCTGTTTTGAATTTATTCGCTAATGAAACGGCATGATTAGTATGTCCCTTTGCAAACTGAGAGATGTTGTAAGACCATTTCGTATTAAAACGCTTATCCATAAATGCACCCACCCAAGTGAAATAGGCTCCCATTGGTACACTAGAGCGTTCCAAATCACCTACAGCAAAACCATTTTTTGCATGAAGCTCCATAAAACTATCATTGGTCGTGTTGTAAGCTTGGGCATGTAACGAATGATTCGGGTTGACTTCATAAGATAACATTCCACCGACAACAAAGAGATTCAGTATACGGTCGACATAGTCTGTGAACTTATATTCGTAAATTGGGTTATTTTCAAATTCATAACTCCCGACCATCGCACTTTGCTTGCCGGCCGTAACGGACCATTTGAGATCCTTGCCAAACTTGTACTTGATCAATGCCATGTCCAAGGCTCTGGATCCATTATCCTGACTCGTTGGAGCAAATGACCGATTCAAGCGAAAACGTACTTTATACGACAGTCTATCATTGTATTCCCCGCTCATCAAAATACGGGCATCATCAAGGTTTGCTTTTGCTTGAGACGCCCCCTCCCCATTGTCCGTTTGCAGGCCTGCTCTTAACAGGACATCCAATTGAAATGATTTTGCTCTCGCGGGTTCTTTCAGTAACAAGCTGCTCCTTTGCGCCTGAACAGAGTCCGTTTGGATCTGCTCCTGCGCATGCAATGATGCTATGCCAATCCCCAGTGTTGTAAAAAGTGAAAGTGTTTTTTTCATCCTTATATTTTGTTCCTTTATGGTAACGAAGCAATCCCGCGGTTTCAAAACATAATTCGATTCGAAACAACAAGATAGATCCATGAGTTATACTTATCTCTGGTACAAGTATATCACAGCCACCTAAAAATGGAATAAGGATGAGATTAAAATGAAATTAGAGAGGAGTTTTTGGGATTGTAACAACGACCAAAGTGCCTTGACCTTCCGTTGAATTGAGGAACAATTCAGCACCATGGAGGTCAAAGATATTTTTGGCTAAAACAAGCCCCAAACCATTGCCATAGATGTCACCTACATTAGAAGCACGGTAAAAAGAGGTAAAAATATGTGGCTGGTCTTTTTTAGGAATACCTATCCCTTGGTCAAACACTTTTATCGTAATATTTTTGCTATCGCTACTTATGGCTACGCCAACCTGCAGTCCATTGCCGTACTTAAATGCATTTGAAATAATATTGCTAAAGGCAATAAAAAACAGATCCGGGTTCGCCAAAACCGTAAGTTCATCACTATCTTCTGGAATTTCTGTTAGATCAAAAGAAAGCTTGAGGTCCTTATGAATACTTTTTTCGGCTTTATAAATTTCATAGAGTAACTCGTCAATTCGAATAATTTCTTTATTGTCCACTTCCCCCTTGAAGCCCATGCGGGATAGTTGCAAAAGATTGTTGATAATCAACTCCATTTTATCCGCATATTTCGCGATAGTCTCCAGGGAATAGTAGGCTTCATGCTCTTTCGACAGGAGCTGTTGTGCCAATTCGGCTTCTCCCCCAATAATTGTAAGTGGGGTCTTTAGCGAATGAGAGGCATTTCCAATAAAACTCTGTTGCGACTGAACCGAGATATCCAATCGGCTAAGCATTGAATTTAAGTTCGCAATCAAAACACCCAATTCATCTTTGCTATTGCTAAATTTACTAAACAGGCGATGGTCTAAATGTGCGATATCAACTTTATCTAAATCATTGTTGATATCCTTAATGGGTTTCAATAATCGGTCAGCAAAGTAAAAAGACATCAGTACAATTAAAAAAATCGCCAAAATCCCACCTGTGATCAGGGTACGATCCAATTGACGCTGTTCATCATGGCCGTAATCATCAATACCTTCCGATACAACAATCAAATTTTCCTGGTGAAGATGATCCTGAAAGAATACCGCTACAAAGGCAGTCTTACCATGCATATATCTTCCCTTTCCATGACGAATTACATCGGCATAGAATGTTTTTGGCATAGGCAGCTCAGGCCTCAATTGAACTCGATCACTTCCCTTAACAACACGAATGAGATGGTCTGTTCCTTCAGATAATTGTTTCAGGTATTTACGTTTTACCTGAATATAAAGCGCCCTATTTTCATCCTTCTGATGGACGATATGATCTCCGACAATCACGGCGTTCTCTTCTAGCCGATGAAAAAATTTGGTCTGTAGACTGTCGTACGTGAAATAAGACACATAAATGGCAAAAATAACAAGCAGCAGGGTGCTGATGATAGAAAATAGGAGAACTATTTTGGTCCTAATTTTCATGACGGATTACATAGCCCATCCCAATCACTGTATGGATAAGTTTACGTGAAAATTGTTTATCGATCTTTTTCCGAAGGTAATTCACATACACGTCAACAACATTGGTACTTAAGTCGACATCCATACCCCATACTTCTTCTAGGATATCGATCCGACTTAATACCTTATTTCGGTTGAGCATTAAAAATTCAAGTAAACGAAATTCAGTAGCTGTGAGAATAATAGGAGAATTGGCACGTTGAACCGATTTACTGTCTCTATCCAATTGAAGATCGTCAAATACCAATATATTTTTCTGCTCGGTAATGGTTTTGGATTTGCGGCTGTAGCGACTGATTCGAGCTTTTAATTCCTCTAAACGGAACGGCTTTGTCAAGTAATCATCCGCATCCCTGTCAAAGGCCTCGACAATGTCCTCCGTTTGATTTAATGCCGTTAAGATAATAATTGGGACTTCGTTGTTGGACATCCGAATGTTTTTACAGACATCTAAGCCATTCATACCAGGCAACATCACATCCAATAGGATCAGGTCATAACGGTTCAATCCCGCCATTTTTAGACCAGTATAACCATCCATAGCAATACTAATATGATAGCCTTCTTCTTTTAAGCCTCTTTCGATCAATGATATGACGGATGGTTCATCCTCTATTAGTAATAGTTCCACAGGTATCTTTTTTAAACAGTAAAAAATTCGAGGTTTGTAAAATACAAAATTAACATTTCACCTTTTTCCAAAAAGCTACATTCCCTAATTATTTTCGCTTTTTCTTGACGATTATATGATAATAACCTATAAAACAAGTAAAAAATACATACACCCCCGCAAGACCGCTATCTCAACCGTCGTCCTTACAACGATTTACTTCACTTGATATAGAAATAGTCCACAACTTAAGGTCTCTACTCAAAAGATAGGACTATTTCGAGCACCTGAATCTGAAGCACAGACCAAAAATTAGATTTAAACAACCAAATACAATAATATCTATTTTTGAAAGAATTTCCACAAACAGCGAAAGATTATTTCAAAAATCAATCGAATTTCAATATTTTTGCAGCTTAAAATCACACAATGAAACAATTTATCCTTTGTTTACAGTTGGCGTTTTTACTCCTTATCGGACAAGGACACGCTCAGCAAAAGCTATATAAAATTTCATATCAATTTGCTGATCCTGAAACGGGAACAGATACCGCATCTTCAGAATTCATCAAAATATTGGCTGGAAATAATGAAGCATTAATGCAGGCCTTCATCACCAAAGACCAGATGCGAATTGAAAGTTTATTATTCGGAAAATCGATACAGATCAGCAATATCCACGAAGGCAGCTCTTTTCTACTGGATGAAATAAATAAAACCTATACTGCAACAGAGCTGGCCACCGGCAAACTCATTGAGACTGCCGTAAACGAGGGTGATAATTATGCCTATTCGGGAGATTTTGAGATCAGCTTAGTTCCCGATCAAAAGAAGATAATTGCAGGAATCACCTGCGAAAAAGCAACATTCAATCTAACAGGTAGCCAAGATCCACAAACGGAAATTACCGTTTGGTATGCACCAAAATTGCCAAAGTTATACTGGGGCACTTACGATTATCTCGAAAAAGTGCCCGGGGCAGCGCTCTATATCGGATCGGCCGGGCTCGGAATACAAGCGACCAAGGTGGAAGAAATAACATTCGACAAATCACTCTTTGAAATTCCGGCGGATTATGAAGAAGGTGAACCTATTGAAGAAGCTGTAGATTCCACGCTAAACGACCATTTATCTTGGTATCAAGATTCCAATACAGCATATTTTGGTGTACAGGACAGCTTAGGAAACAAATTAACACCAGCAAAGTATACGGCAATATATAGCTATGTAGGAGATTATGCTATCGTAACTGATGCAGCTCAAATGTTTGGCTTAATAGACATACAAGGCAGAGAAGTTATTCCATGTCAATATGAATCGCTCAGTTTAGAAACCGAAGGCGGTCCAGTGGTTTACATGAGAGATCTTAAGTATGGGCTGTTGGATACAAACGGTAAAATATTGCTGCAGGCCAAATATGACTTTATTTCAGTTCCTAGCCCAGAATATGCACTTTTTACGGAAGGAGATCATACGGGTATCATGGACCAAAAAGGCGCTGTTTTACTTCCTGCCAAATATGAAACCATTTCGGATTATCGCGATAATCTCGCGTTAATTCTAGTCAACCAATCCTACCAGCTTATTAATAAAACGGGGCATAATCAACTTAAAACGGATTATGAGTTTCTATCTTTTGCGGGTGAAAGACTTCTACTGGCATTTAATGACAATAAATATGGGTACATTGATTACACAGGGAAAGTCGTTGTTCCATTTAAATTACAAAATGCCCAAGCTTTTGAAAACGGGCTAGCGCTTGTAACGGAGGATCTAGAGAATTTTTATTATATTGACGCAAAAGGGAATTTTATCAAGAAATATGAAGAGTAATCCACAGACATTCCACTTGTCGACATTGCATCGTGGAAAATACATGTTAATCTTGCTAATTTCAATCTTTTTGATCGGAATGGGAATGTCTAAAGTTCCCATACAGGAAATTCTCAAGATTATTATTGCTCTTTTAATGATTCCTTTAGCACTGTATCTGGCCATAAAGTCTTCGACTTTGTCGTCGACTTGGGTCTTGGATGAAAATACACTTCAGATAAGCAACGCTAAAAAAACAATCGTTTTCCCTTTGAATAATATTTCTCATATCAGGAATCTCAAACGTTCCGGTGGCAACCTGATCATTATCAACCAAAACAAAGGGCCAGCCTTCCGTACCTGGCGCAACAAATTATTTCAAAAGGAAGATGATCTTCCCCTGCTAACGGAAGCCCTAAAGGACGCTGACATCGAATATTACGACCTATAAATTCTTTCTTCCTTCGGTAACATTTGTTACAGGCTTTTGCAAAGGCAGTATGTACCTTTGTAACATCACTTAAGAACAATGTTATGCTATTGGAATACATCAAACAACCATGGCCCTGGTATATTTCAGGACCTTTAATTGCACTGGTCATGTACCTGCTGCTCAAACAGGGAAAGGATTTTGGCATGTCCAATAATCTGCGTACCATGTGTACTGTATTAGGAGCCGGAAAAACTTCCTCTTTTTTCAGATTCGATTGGAAGACCCAGTCATGGAATTTATTGGTGGTACTCGGGACAGCCATTGGCGGTTTTATTGCACATAATTTTCTGAGCGATGGCACTGCAAGCCAGATTAATTCCAAAAGTGTTGCCGACTTAAAAGAGCTGGGTATTATCGACCATCTACAAGGCTACCTTCCTGAATCCATTTTCATTTTCGATGGATCTTTGTTTCAGTTTCTACTTTTAAGTATTGGCGGTGTATTGATTGGGTTTGGAACCCGCTATGCTGGTGGATGTTCATCCGGCCATGCTATTTCTGGACTTAGCAATTTTCAGCTTCCTTCTTTGATCGCCGTTATAGGTTTCTTCCTAGGAGGGATCATCATGGTTCATTTTTTATTCCCGCTAATTTTCGCATAAATGAAAGCACTAAAATTTATTTCCATCGGTATATTGTTTGGAATCATCTTATACAAATCAGAAGCCGCATCATGGTATAGAATCTACGAAATGTTTCAATTTCGTTCCTTTCATATGTATGGGATTATCGGTACAGCACTGACCACAGCAATTATAATCGTACAAATCATCAAGAGAAAGCAAATCAAAGATAGTAACGGGATGCAAATAGCATTCCATGATAAAGACAAAAGTATTACACGATACCTGCTCGGGGGAACAATCTTTGGCTTAGGCTGGGCATTGACAGGCGCTTGTCCGGGACCAATGTTTGCCCTAATCGGTGCTGGTTATTGGACTATAGGGATCGTCTTGCTTTTCGCTTTGTTGGGTACTTGGCTTTATGGTGTCTTGCGCAATAAGTTGCCGCATTAGTTTTAACAAACTACTTTATACCAAATCACCTCATATACGCGCAATCTGACGCCTGTACCACGGGTTAAAATTTTAGAAAGAGAAAATGGAATTAATATTTATAGCTGGTTTTATATTAGCTGTTCTGGTCGGCCTATCAATGGGTTTGATGGGTAGTGGCGGAAGTATTCTAACATTGCCAATATTTGTTTATATTTTTCATATAGAACCTCAATATGCATTGGACTATTCGTTGTTTTCTATAGGAATATTAGCCTTGGTCGGATCAATTTCTCCGTTGAAAAAAAGAGAAATTGACCTGAAAACTACGGCCATTTTTCTCTTTCCATCGCTAATTTCGGTCTATTTGACCAAGCGTTATCTCCTTGTAGCCATACCAGAGTCATTCCACCTGGGCGAAATAGCAATCTCCAGAAACCATATCATCATGCTGCTTTTCTCGATTGTGATTTTGATTTCTGCGACAGCAATGGTACGAAGACGTAAACAGGTTCAGCACGATCGATTCAGGGGCGGAATTGGCCAGATTTTCAACGTTGTCCTCGTCGGATTGCTCGTCGGTATCATGACCGGCCTGGTGGGTGCAGGAGGAGGCTTTATCATTGTACCGGCCCTCGTATTACTCTTAGGAATTCCACTTAAGCAGGCCATTGCCACTTCATTGTTTATCATCGGTTTAAACGCCTCATTCGGTTTGATCGCGAATTATCAGTTCCTGGAACATATGAATTGGTTTATATTGGTTACCTTTACGTTAATCACTTTAATAGGCCTCCAAATTGGTTCCAAATGGAAAGACAAATTAGATGCAGCAAAATTGAAAGGTATTTTTGGATACTTTTTAATTAGTATCGGCATCCTAATCTTCGCTTTCGAATTCATTCAATTTGTAAATCATTAAAATCACACGTTATGTTTTTTCAACACATTTTTGAGTCATCTTTAGCACATTCGAGTTATATCATTGGTTGTCAAGCCAAGGGTGTAGCGCTAGTCATTGACCCTAAAAGAGATGTAGACAGCTATCTTGAGATTGCACAAAAGAATAATCTGACCATAACCCATATTGCGGAAACGCATATACACGCCGACTACCTTTCAGGTACGCTAGAATTAGCCGCATTGACAGGCGCCCAACCTTATCTATCCGATGAAGGTGGAGAAGATTGGCAATATGAATTTCCACATATTGGATTAAAACATGGAGATCAATTTCAAGTTGGAAATCTGATTTTCCAAGTTATCCATACCCCTGGACATACGCCCGAGAGTATCAGTTTTGTATTGATTGATACGCCTGCAACCATGGAGCCAGTCATGATATTTACAGGTGATTTTGTATTTGTTGGAGATATCGGACGCCCAGATCTGTTGGAAAATGCCGCGGGAATGATCGGAACCAAGGAAATTGGAGCCCACCAAATGTACCAATCGTTGCAACATTTCTTGGCTCTACCTGATCATATTCAAGTATGGCCCGCACACGGGGCCGGATCCGCTTGTGGAAAGGCGCTAGGCGCCGTTCCGAGTTCAACAGTTGGTTATGAAAAAATACGCAACTGGGCGCTTCAATACCAAAACAACGAAACAGCCTTCGTGGAAGAGCTATTATCAGGACAGCCCGAACCGCCACGCTATTTTGCCATGATGAAAAAACTCAACAAAATAGCACGGCCTTTGCAAACAGCAGTTCCTCAGTACAACAAGTTAACGAACAAAACTTTTCTGGATTTATACCACAAAGGAACAACTGTCATTGATACACGCCATAAGTTTGAGTTTGCCAAAGGATATCTCCCAAATAGCATCAATATTCAGAATAACAAAACGTTTAATACCTGGGCTGGCTGGATCCTTAATTACACGGATCCCTTTATACTCATTGTAGAGGAAAGCCAATTGGACGACATTGCCCGCAAGCTTATGCGCATTGGATTGGATCATGTCGCTGGATATGTTACGCCTGATACGATTCCTCATTTGGGGATTCCATTGGAACATCAGCAACTCATCGGTTTCGAAGAGATGAATAGTGTATTGGGCAAATCCGATATCCAAATACTTGATGTGCGCAATGCCAGTGAGTTTTCAGAGGGCCATTTACCGCATGCGACTCATATCTTTGTTGGTACAATTGCAGACAATCTTAACCAAATTGACCGAACTAAACAGCTATACCTGCATTGTCAGTCCGGAGACCGAGCAACCATAGCGGCATCCATATTGGCGAAAAATGGTATTAAGGACGTCAAAATTTATAGTCCTTCCATCAATGAATGGAAATTAAAAGGTGGAACATTGGTACAATAACATATACAAAAAGATCCCAGGGGAAATATTCCTGGGATCTCTTTGTAAAGAACCAAGCTATACGATCGAATTTGAGCTGCCATTGCATATAATAAAGAGCAATTCAACTCGTCAGTATATTTCGTTTATAGACTATTTCTATTGATCCGCAAGAATTCGATAACCTCGTCCTTCTTCTCTTCCATCTTGCCTTTCTTTTCCGTAAATTGGTGATTATAGATGGTCAGATACTGATGGTCGTCCGTTTCAGATTCATATAATTCGGCAGTGGCAAAAGAGAAATGCTCTTCTTCATCCGAAAGATGGTCATACACATAGGCAAAATCATGATTACCCAAGGAGCTTACTACAGCATCTTTATCCGCCACGAATTTTAACCTTCCCGGCAATATTCGCTTATTCATCCATGCTTCGTCTTTTTCAGAAAAAGGATAAATAGTAATACCCCTGAATGCCATAATAATTGGGGTAATCAGAATAATACCCATTTCAATCGCCCACACGGCCCACAACATACCGCCCGAAACCGGACTCTTTTTCAAGGTAAAAGTGCCGACTTCATTTAAACCCTGCATCGCTTCCCAAATAAATGAAGGGTGTAAGAAAAATGCCTTGAACCCCTCCAGATTAAAAGACGATTTTACCCAGGTATCTCCGCCCATTGTCCCCTCCGCATTGTACATCAGCGACACAAAAAGAGCCCATTGGGCATAAAAGCCTAAAATTGCAATCAGCAAAGTAATCAATATTGCAATGCCCTTATTTCTTAATTTCCATTGTTTGAAACAGAAGTTAAGAACATAGAATATTCCAGCGCCAAATCCCAATGTAATAAATACATTAAAATAAATAATAGGAATAAACCATTGCAAAGCGATGTAAACAATTGCCAGGACAATGGCACCCACTGTACCTAGCACATGAGATCCAATAAATGCCAAAGCAGGAGCCTTTCCCGAGGGCTTATAATATAGATTTTCCATAAAAACAGTAAAATTGATTTTTAACTTAACAGATAAATCCCCTAACCAAAACCAAGCCAATTCTCCAAAGACCAGTCAATTTTCGTCAAGATTTGATGACATTAACTTCGTTACATTCGTTTAAGTGCCATTTATTGAGACAATTTTGTAAGTTTGGGGCATGAAAATCAAAATAATATCCTTTTTTACACTTGCATGTGTATTAAATATTTGGGGGGCAGTAGCGAAGGCCCAAAGAAAAGGATTCTGGCAACAGAAGGTTGACTACAACATGGATGTCAACGTGGATGAAAAAGCATATCAGTACGATGGAAAAATGACCTTGAAGTACAGTAATAATTCAGGGCAGTCACTAAAAAAGGTATATTTCCATTTATATTTCAATGCGTTTCAACCAGGATCGATGATGGACTATCGATTAAAAAACATAAGTGACCCCGACAAGCGAATGGTCACTAACTTGGGTACAAAAGAAAAACCGGTATATCAAAGCCGTATTGGAGAACTGAAAGCCAATCAAACTGGTTATCAGAAAATTAAAACCCTAACAGTCAATGGTACCAACACAACATTTAAAATTGATGGAACTATTTTGGAGGTAACTTTACCAGTTGCAATCCAAGATGGGGAAACAGCACGTTTTGATATGGAATGGACTGCACAAGTTCCGGAACAAATCAGAAGAACTGGCCGAAATTCAGCCGAAGGTGTAGCACTATCTATGGCGCAATGGTATCCGAAGATGGCTCAATTCGATGAATTCGGCTGGCATTTGGATGAATATACGGGCCGTGAATTTATTGCCCCTTTTGGCAACTTTGACGTTACCATACACCTCAATAAAAATTATGTCGTTGGTGCCTCAGGTGTTCTTCAAAATCCATCAGATGTCAAAGGTTATCAACAGAAAGCGAAAGTAAAAGCCGTCGACAATAAAGCAACATGGCACTATAAGGCCCAAAATATCCACGATTTTGTATGGGCTGCAGACCCCAAGTTTGTCGTTGATTCCGCTTCAAGTAAAAATGGCATAAGAGTGTATACCGTGTTCTTGCCAACAGACAAAGAAGTGATCTCGAATTGGAAAACAGCAATAGGCCTTTCTACCGAATTCTTTGATTTCTGTAGTACGAAGTTTGGTAAATATCCATGGCCAACTTATACCATCATTCAAGGTGGAGATGGCGGAATGGAATATGGTACAGCTACGCTTATCACAGGTGGCCGCAATCTAAAAAGCCTTGTCGGTGTAATATTCCATGAATCGGCACACTCTTGGTACCAACAATTGTTTGGAATCAACGAAACCGTCGATGAATGGTTTGATGAAGGCTTCACATCCTATGTCGAGGAGTTGGCTATGCAGCATATCTTTGAAAAAAGAGGTGCCATAGCATCTAACCCGCAAATTGCAGCCTACCGTGGATATTATAAATTGGCCCTTTCAGGTAAAGAAGAACCGATGAGTTTACTGGCAGATTATTATAACACCAACTATGGCTACAGCAACGAAGCGTACAACAAAGGTGCCGTGCTTGCAGAACAGTTGGGTTATATTATTGGTCAGGAAAATTTAGAAAAAACCTTCTTGAAATTCTATGACATCTGGAAGTTTAAACATCCGACACCAAATGATTTCAAACGCGTTGCTGAAGATGTTTCCGGTATCAACTTAAAATGGTATTTCAACCTGTTTATCAATACGACACGTCAAATCGATTACGCCATTGAAAAAGTAACAGATACAGAAATCCTATTGGCCAATAAGTCCAATTTTGCCATGCCACTGGATGTTCTGGTAGAATACACCGATGGAAGCAAAGAATTATTTTATATCCCTTTGCGTGAAATGCGTGGAGAAAAACCAGAAGAGCATTTTGACATTTACAAAGGTGTTAAAAGAACCGTGCTTGAGGATTGGTTCTGGACCAAACCCGACTATACTATCCATGTGTCGAAAACACCAAAAACGGTAACAATTGATCCTTCATTGCGATTAGCGGATGTAGAATCGGCAAACAACAGTTTTAGTAAGTAACTAAATATATTTCCCATTATCCGAACAGATGGGAAAATCAAGACAGCTTCCAACCCCAATATATACGACGCGGTTTGGAAGCTGTTTTTTAATTCCGTGGATTATATACTCTTAAGAGGAATAACCATATTCCATGTACGTTCAAATTGATAGGATTCTGAACCATCTCCCGTAGCAGCAAACAAATGAGTAGGCTTCCCATTTTCAAATAGTAAAAACGGTCGTTCAAAATTGGCCTGATGACTCGTCGTGCCATCATCCCATTGAATTGTTTTAGAATAAGCTTTTACAGACTTCGAAAGATGCCAATCTATGCCATCCTTCGAATAAGCATGTATCCCGCCTCCCTCTTCACCGCAGATCTTTCCGTAACGGTCCTTCATAATAAGTTCAAACTGCTGACCGTTATACCAGACAAATGGATCTTCTACATCGTTTTCATGGTTTTGGTCCGTATGGAATGAAAAAATAGGCTTGTCCGATAAACGGCGATAAGGTCCGAGGAAAGAATCCGCTTGCGCGGCTCCCAATAAAAGTGGTGGATTATAATTTACTGGGGAAGATTTATAAACTAAATAAACCTTTCCGTTCGGTAAGACAACTGGCGAAGGATTTGATGTAATGGAGGCATCCCATTCCCCTTTTCGGGGATTCAAAATCGGTTGATCAACTCTTTTCCATGGCCCTGCAATTGACTTGGAATAGGCCATCCCAATACGTTTATGCATCCAGGCTTTCTGGCCTAAGCCTGACTCCCATACGTTTTCTGTAAAAGAGGGATTTGGTTCGTCATAGTTATTGCCAAAGTAATAAAGCACATAATAGTCACCATTTTTTACGATTCGAGGATTGTGTGTTGTACAGCCATCAAAATATTGCTTCCCCCGGGCAGGCAGTACAACTTCAACAAATTCGTATGGCCCTTCAGCGGTATCTGAAATAGCCCTGACGACTTCGGAGTTTGTCACCCAATTACCAAACCCATATTTTTTGCTCCAACGCGAAGCAAACATATGATATCGTCCATCTTCTCCTTTTATGACCGATGGATCCCAAATCCAATAATCTTTCATCGCAAATCCTCCTCCTTTTGGCGCCGGTAATAACTTATCAATAAAGGAGTCTTCAAGACTGTCCCCCAAAGCATATCCATGGTTTGAAAATAGGAAGAAGCCAGAAACACCGGCTACATTTTTCAGAAAGTCTCGACGAGAGGTTTTCATACGTTTTACATTTATTAGAAGAAAATAATTCGTTTTTTAATCTATTTGATAGGCTCCCATGAAATAATTTAAACGCGGCTGGTACCGATAGCTTTTTTATTTTCAGAAGGAAACTTTTGAATTCACTCCTCCTTCGTCAGACATTAGGTGCTATATTGGTGCTTTCTACCAACAAATATTGACAACAAGATAAAGAATAACTAGCTTGTTGTCAACCTTCTTTTAGATGATTCTTCCATCCTATTGCACTTTCTTTTTAAATCCGTAATGAGCGTGCGGAAAAGCCATGCGAAGATTTCAGGTACGCATAGTCGAAAGAAGAAAAAATAAAGGGCGATTTGGTCAGGTCTTGGTATATTTGTCCCCATGATTTATGTCCATGTCCCCTTCTGTAAACAGGCTTGTCATTACTGTGACTTCCATTTTAGCACTTCACTACAATACAAAAGTGAGATGATCAATGCCATACGACGGGAAATCGAGCTCAGAGCAGCCTATTTGGAAGACAAAAAGGTCGAATCGATCTATTTTGGTGGTGGCACGCCATCCTTATTGGAAGCTGAAGAGATCGCACGGATCATCGATACGATAGCAATGCATTTTGACATCGTAAATCAGGCTGAAATTACGTTGGAAGCAAACCCCGACGATCTAAATGCAGCCAAAGTAAACAGTCTGCGGAATACAGCAATCAATCGATTCAGCATAGGCATACAGTCTTTCTTTGAAGAGGATCTTAAATGGATGAACAGAGCACATAATCAGCAGGAAGCACTGGCTTCTATCATGCGGGTGCAAGATGCGGGCTTTGAAAATATTACCTGTGATCTTATTTATGGCTACCCACTGTTGACTGATGAGAAATGGCGCCACAATATGCAACAGCTGATTGACTTTGAAATTCCCCATATTTCTTCGTATTCCATGACCGTAGAAAATAAGACAGCGTTGGATCACTTTATAAAAAAAGGCTTAAGTCCAGCTATAGATTCAGATCAGGCAGCGGATCAGATGAGTCTTCTTATTCATACATTGAAAGCCGCGGGATATGAACAATATGAAATTTCCAATTTTGCAAAAAATGGCCTTTATGCACGTCATAACACAAATTATTGGAAAGGCAAACATTATCTTGGTATAGGTCCTTCGGCACATTCGTTCAATGGAACTTCCAGATCCTGGAATGTTTCCAACAACGCGAAATATATGACCTCAATCAATTCAAACCAACTTCCCCTGGAAATTGAGGAGCTTTCTACGCTGGACCAGATCAACGAAAGTATCATGACTTCGCTAAGAACCATGTGGGGACTGGATTTGATTGCGCTGGAAAGCAAATTCGGACAATCTGTCAAAAACCGAGTCCTAAAGGATGCTGAACCATTTCTAGCAGAGAAAAATCTCGTTTTGGAAGAAAACAAATTACGCTTGACGGATCCCGGTAAATTAATGGCCGATCATATCATGTCCGAATTATTCATAATAGAGGATTAACAAATAAATCACTAATATTTTATTAAAATAATAATACTACAAGTATTTACGTTTAAAAAATTACGAAAATCAAAATATAAGTCTATTTTCTAGGCGGTTTGTACTATGTTTGCATCATAATCTATTATAAAATTATGATGTCACACAAGCCATCTTTTGACTTAGAGATCAAAAGTTACAGAGAGCAACAAAACGCTGCCGTAAGCTTAATTCAAATTGTCAGTAACCTGTGGTATAACCACGCTATTGAACTTGTATTTTTTCGAAATCAACTCATTGATGTAAAATCGAGTTCAATTCTCAACCTGATCAAGGAAAGCGTCCTCCTTACCGACGAGCCATTCAATATTTCTGACACCCTCCACGTGGCACAGGTATTGGAAAAACTAACCCTATCACCTGCGCGTATCGATATCGGAAAACTTACCTTACAAGTCAAGAAACAGACTATTGAAAACAACGATCTACCTAGTTTTATTACAAATGAATTAAAAGATATCAATCAACAAGCGGAATTAAAACCACGCGATGTTGTGCTTTATGGATTTGGCCGTATCGGCCGTTTACTCGCCCGAGAGCTTATGCATAAAGCCGGTGCTGGACAGCAGCTTCGCCTTCGTGCCATTGTAACGCGGGACGCCAATGATAGCAAGTCCATATTGAAAAGAGCGACACTATTAAAAACAGATTCCATACATGGTGCGTTCGAAGGCGACGTACAGGTCGACATTCCAAATCAGGCTCTTATTATCAATGGCATCACTGTCCACCTTATCTCTGCCAAACAGCCAGAGGATATTGATTATACTTATTATGGAATACAGCATGCTTTAGTCGTCGACAATACGGGTGCTTTTCGAGATGAGCAAGAACTGAGTCGCCACCTGAAATCCAGAGGTGCCGCCCAAGTTTTATTGACAGCACCCGGAAAAGGTGTTCCAAATATCGTATATGCTGTCAACGAAAATGATATTGACGTGGAACAGCATGCGATATTTTCCGCCGCTTCCTGTACGACCAACGCAATCTCTCCTATTTTGGCGGTCCTTGAAAATAGAATAGGTATTGAAAAAGGGCATATCGAAACCATACATTCCTATACCAACGATCAGAACCTTGTCGACAATATGCACAAGAAGTCCAGAAGAGGGCGTGCCGCAGCGCTCAATATGGTGATCACAGAAACTGGAGCGGGGGCTGCCGTTTCAAAAGTATTGCCTTCACTGAAGGGCAAACTGACCTCCAATGCCATTCGCGTACCCGTACCAAATGGATCATTGGCAATTTTAAATCTCGAAATTAAATCTAAAACTACCGTCGAAGAAATCAATGCACTTTTAAAAGAGGCATCACTACAGGGTGACCTTGTCGAACAGATTAAATTTTCTAAAGACAATGAACTCGTTTCTTCCGATATCATCGGCTCCACTGCCGCTGCGATCGTGGATGCTCCAGCGACGATAGTCTCGGCAGATGGCAGGAATGTCATTCTATATGTCTGGTACGACAATGAATACGGATATTCCCATCAGGTAATGCGTTTATCTCGTCATATTACCGGCGTAAGAAGGTATACCTATTATTAGGGACCAGTAAAGCATCAAGAAGAACAAGAATAAATAAATCACGCGGAACCGGTTGAATATAGGCGGCGGCAGTACAGCTACCGCTTATATTTTTACGGGATTGCTTTTGAGGTATTTCATAATGATCGGTGTTGCTCCTGCTTTCTGCAGAACATATTCACGGGCCAGTTTTCCGGCCTCTTGACGGACAGTCTGATCTTCTAAAACAGCAAAAACTTTCTTTAATTCTTTAGCACTGGCAATGGCGAAACCTGATCCATTTTGCACAAGATCTTTCGCTTCCTGAAATTTCTTGAAATTTGGTCCAAATAGAACCGGTATGCCATATGTTGCTGCCTCTAGAGTGTTATGTATTCCAACGCCAAAACCACCACCAATATAGGCCAGTTGGCCATACCCATACAAAGACGAAAGCATTCCAATGTTATCGATAACCAGCACCTTTGAATTGGCTATTGTTGCGGCATCGTAGGTAGCCATGTCCGAAAAGCGGAGTGCCTTCGGCCAAAGGTTAAAAATGCTCGCCAGATGTGATTCATTGATTTCATGCGGAGCCAAGATCAGCTTATAGTCTGAATAATCCAAAAGCAATTCCTGTAGAGCCAGCTCATCCTCGGGCCAGGTACTTCCTGCAACCAGGGCCGGATTTTCCCCAATAAATTGGCTGATCTCAGGAATCATTTTTCTGCTTTTAGGAATGTCTACCACACGATCAAAACGTGTATCTCCGGCTAACCCGGCATTCCGTATCCCAAATTCTTTCAAAAGACGTACACTTTCTTCATTTTGCACAAAGAAGTAAGTCACATAACTTAAAATTTTCAGAAAAAAAGTACCATAGGCCTGAAAGAAAATCTGATCGGGTCTAAATATTGCTGAGATCAAAAACAAGGGAATGCCCCGTCTATGCAGGCCTTCAAAAAAATAATACCAATATTCATATTTCGTAAACACAGCGAAACTTGGATTGATCAAGTCGAGAAAAAGCCGTGCGTGCTGAGCAGTATCGTAGGGGAGATAAAAAACATAATCGGCCAAAGCAGTGTTTTTTCTGATTTCATAGCCAGAGGGAGAATAAAATGTTACAATTATTTTATGATCCAAATAATTATTTTTCACTGCTTCCAGGACAGGTCTTCCTTGCTCAAATTCCCCCAATGAAGCAAAGTGAAACCAAATATGTTTTTGGGAAGAATCAACCGTTTGTTTCATCCTCGAATACCAGTCTTTTCGTCCCTCTACCATGAGCTTGGCTTTGGCATGAAAAGGAGCCAAAATACGCAGTAAGAGTCCATAAAGAAAGATTCCAATTGAATAAAGCAAACGCATGTTTTTAAAATAATGTTTATCTTAGTCAAAGATATTAAACCCATTTCATTAAACGGAACCATTGAGTGGAAAATAAACATCGCAAACGGATTTTGATAACAGGAGCAGCTGGCTTCCTCGGTTCTCACCTTTGCGATCGCTTTATTGCGGAAGATTACGATGTAATTGGAATGGACAACCTGATTACCGGAGATCTACAGAATATAGCACATCTATTTAAGTTGGAAAATTTTGACTTCTATCATCACGATGTCTCAAAATTTGTGCACGTTCCCGGGCACTTGGATTATATCCTGCATTTCGCTTCGCCAGCCAGTCCCGTTGATTACCTTAAAATTCCCATACAAACATTGAAGGTAGGATCTTTGGGCACACATAATCTCTTGGGCCTAGCGCGTGCTAAACAAGCACGCATTTTGGTAGCCTCCACCTCTGAGGTATATGGCGATCCACTGGTTTCACCACAATCCGAGGACTACTGGGGCAATGTAAATCCCGTGGGACCTCGTGGTGTATACGATGAAGCGAAGCGCTTCCAAGAGGCAATAACGATGGCCTATCACAATGCACATGGTCTGGATACCCGTATTGTCAGGATATTTAACACCTTTGGTTCCAGAATGCGTCTCAATGACGGCAGAGCTATTCCCACCTTTATCGCACAAGCGATACGTGGCGAAGACATCACGATTTTTGGCGATGGTTCACAAACACGATCATTCTGTTATATTGACGACCAGGTCGAAGGCATCTTTCGCTTGTTGCATTCGGCATGTGCTACACCTATAAATATTGGTAATCCAGACGAAATCAGCTTGCTACAATTGGCCCATGAAATTGTCGAATTGACAGACAGCTCGAGTAAAATCGTCTACGAACCATTACCGGTTGATGATCCCAAACAACGGAAACCCGATATTGGCTTGGCCAAATCAAAATTAGCCTGGGAACCTCAAATAGACCGAAAAACAGGATTGAAAAAAACCATAGCATTTTACAAAAAGATCCCTTTGGATACCTTATCACATAAAGACTTTACTTACTATAATCAACAATAATGAACAAAAAAATACTAGTCACAGGAGGAACAGGTTATATCGGTTCGCACACAGTGGTCGAACTACATCAAGCAGGATATGTACCTGTCATCGTGGATGATCTGTCCAATTCAAACATCAAAATTTTGGATCAGGTTGAAAAGATCATCGGCGTTAGACCTGAATTTCACCAATTTGACCTTTGTGACACAGAACGCGTGAATGAATTTGTAAAAAACAATACCGATATCTCAGGAATTATCCATTTTGCGGCCTCTAAAGCTGTAGGTGAATCTGTACAGAAGCCTTTGAAATATTACCACAACAATTTCTTCTCGTTAATTAACTTATTAGAGGCATATCAAAATAAGCCTATTAATTTTGTCTTTTCTTCAAGCTGTACCGTATATGGTGAGCCAGACTACTTACCTGTAGACGAGAGTGCTCCCGTGAAAAAGGCAACCTCTCCTTATGGAAATACAAAACAAATTGCTGAAGAAATTCTACAGGAAACTGCTGCTGCATATGACAACTACAATATTATTGCGCTCCGTTATTTCAACCCTGTAGGTGCACATGAGTCGGCACTGATCGGTGAATTACCAAACGGTGTTCCTCAGAACCTGCTTCCTTTTATCACACAAACAGCCATTGGAAAAAGAGAAAAATTAACGGTATTTGGCTCTGATTACGACACACCGGACGGATCTTGCATCCGCGACTATATCCACGTTGTTGATTTAGCAAAAGCTCACGTTGCAGCAATCAGATTATTGGAAAAAGGCAACCCGAACGGAAAATACGATGTCTTTAATGTGGGAACAGGAAATGGATATTCTGTCCTTGAAGCGATCAAGGCTTTTGAGAAAGCTTCAGGACAAAAATTAAATTACGAATTTGGTCCACGTCGTGACGGAGATATCATCAAAGTTTACGGGGACGTCACTAAATCGGCCAATCAGTTGCATTGGAAAGCAGCACTTGGTATTGATGAAATGATGGCTTCTGCCTGGGCATGGGAAAAAAATCTGAAGGAAAATCCATTGGATTAAACAGTAGCCTCTGCTGCTACAGCAAAGCATTATACCCAGCTTAACTTTATATGACCGTCTTAAAAACGTAGACGGTCATAACTTGGCTCCCAAAGGGTCCTTCTGCCAACTGAAGGTCGACATTAAACAAACTCTTTGTCGGAAATATATTCCATGAGCATCCCGGCCTGATCTCCGAGCTTCTTTTTCAAGCGCTGCATAGATTTTTTTATCGCGTCTGGAGTAACCCCCAATACGTTGGCTACTTCCTTATTATTTAGCCCCAGTTTCATAAGCACAATTATCCTCAGATTAGATTCCGTTATATCGGGAAATCTAGATTGTATATCCTGGAGTAAATTGGGAAATTCTTTTACAATCAATAATTTAAATTCCTGCCATTTCTCTTCAGTGATGAGATGTGACTGCAACAATATTTTTAGCTCCTCGCGATCTTTTTCAACAACATTCCCTTTTTCTTCAAGCATCGCAGAAAGTACATTTATCTGTTCATTATTCCGCTTAAGATAAGCGACGTATTCTTCAACTTGGCTTTTAGAACTCACCAGTTCCCTGTCTAATTCTGCTTTTGTATACTTTAAATTAAGAAGCTGATATTCATAGTCACGTATCCGTTTTCTAGCACGGGATCGAATAGCATTATAAATAAAAAAGAATAATACCAATACCAATAAACTTAATATTAGCCATAATCGCCTCTCAGCTTGCTTTTTCTTAATAACAGCTTGTGCCAGCGATAATTTATCGGCGTACTTTTGCTTGTCGGCCATAAACTTCAATTGGGACAATACTGGATCACCATCTAAAAAACGTAGTGAGTCTTGGAGACGTTCTATTCTTCTTCGTGCATTCAGCTCACGACCTATATCGTTACTTTGCATCGCCAAATTCAACTTGTGAATCTCAAGTTCAAGTATTGTCTTCTTATCATCCGAGCCCAATAAAAGAGATTCAGCTTCCGCAATCATATGACGAACATCCTTCGTTTCCTTATTCGCTATATTTAATCGAATACGCATCACTAAGGCGAAAATTGTATTTCGGTCATTCCCAAGAGATCTGGAAATCTCAAGATCTTTATCTAGGAGCGATAAAGCCTTATGGTAATCCTTCATACCTTCAAACACAGCCGCCTGATTACCTAAGATCTTCGCGTAGCGTAATGAGTCATTTTCTGAAAGTGCTAAAGTTTGAGCCAATTCAAAAATTTTCATTGCCTGCAAGGTATCACCACCACTTTTCAATGTCAGTAAACCTAAATTGTCCAAGATTTCAGCTTTCAATTTCGGTGAAATTTGTTCTTGTCGTTGCCCTAAATCCAGATATTTAATTCCAGAAGTATAATCACCTAAAGTTCCAAAAAAATAGCCAAGCTTCTTGTAAGTTTGCGTTAGGTCTAAAACAAGCTCTTTCGGTATATCTTCAAGCCCTTTCTCTCCTTCCAAGATAAAAGGTAATGCCTCAGAGGCTTTCAGGCATCGATATAGGTAAAAGCCATACATTACCTTTACCCAAATGCGTACATTTTGATAGCTATAGCCTTCTTCAAGGTCCAGCGCTTTTAAATAGTATTTATCACTAAAGTTATTTCTTGCGCCTTCGGCATTAAACGACTGATCCGCCAGTAAACAATAATAGATTGCCAAAAGTGCCTTATCATTTTTTCGTACCGCTTGGCTAAAATATGGTGCAAGATATTTGCTTAACGACAGACTAGAGGATTGATACTGCGCTGATTCTTTTATAATTGTTTCGTAAAAGTTCTTCTCTTCTATCGAGGAATTGGAATCCATTAAATCCATACCATAGACAAAACGACAAGGGATGATTGTTAGAAAAAGAAAAAATAGAAGACATCGAAACATATCGGCTCAGGCATTGAATTTCGCAATAAAAATAAAAAATAATTTTAATTAAATCATCATGAGACAAAATCAACCAACCGCAAACACAGTTAAGGTTTAGACCGTAATCATGCCTTACATTCTTCGATTAAAAATAACAATAGTGTATTAAATAATACGCTACTATTGTTCGCGAATTAAACAAAGAAGCCACTTATTGGAAAACCTTGTGACTATTCACTAAACGTGGTGAGATTATTCTTTTGACCAATAGTATTACTTTTTATCAAAAAAATGATAAATATGATCTGGTGTTATAGCTTTCGTTAATTGGACATCATATTCATTTTTATCCGCAATAACATCAATTGGATTAAAAAAAGATAGTCCGACACGCTGTACACCAACTTTACAAGACGAGAAAAAACGGTCGTAAAACCCTTTTCCATAACCTACTCTATAGCCGAAAAGATCAAAAATTAACAACGGCACTATAATCATATCAATAAGCGATGAAGCTACCTTAATGCCAGAGGTTGGCTCTGGAATACCCCAGTTGTTCGTCTCAAATCGTGTATGTTCATCCAATATGAAATGTTGCATCGAGTAATCATCAAAATTAGATCGCGAAACAACGATCTTTATCTGCGGAAAAAACGCTTGAATATAATTTATTATTAAATATGTATTGGGTTCGTGGTATTTCCCTATGGGAAGGAAAATATGCAAAAATTCGACCCTTGAGAGATCAAGCTTTGTAAATTGCGAAAGTAATCGTTCATTGAGCGCAGTTTCTCTCTCTAAAGACAATTGACATCGCTTAGTTTTATATTCAAGTCGTAATTCTTGTTTCGATTTCATTTGTAGAATAGTTATTCCTAAAATTTATTTCCCTTTCTTACCAAAATCCCCATTAAATTCCATCACTTATGCCAAGATCAATCAAAAATAGCATTCCTTCCAATTCAATTTTTATTTAAGCTTCAAAAGCAAATAGAAATTCTCGTTCAGAATAGAAAAACCAGGTGTTAAACGCAGTCTAGTCATAAAAAAACGGCCTTGTAGCGAGCGCTAACAAGACCGAATAATCAACCTAAACCTAAAATCTTTCTATTATTTTACGCGCTCGATATAATTACCTGTTTGCGTATCGACTCTTACTTTCTCACCTTGATTAATGAACAACGGTACCATAATTTCAACACCAGTCTCTACAGTTGCTTTTTTCAACGCATTTGTAGAAGTATCTCCTTTTACAGCCGGTTCAGTATATGTAATTTCTAACTCAACACTTTTTGGAGCTTCTGCCATGATAGGCTCATCACTTTCAAAAGCAATAATTACAGTCATTCCCTCTTTCAAGAAACGAGCTGAATCACCGAACAAAAATTTAGGAATATTGAATTGCTCGTATGTATTGTTATCCATTACCACGAAGAAATCTCCATCCTCATACAAATACTGATAATCGCTAGTTTCTACACGTGCAATTTCTACAGATTCGTCAACTCTAAAACGGTATTCAACTAACTTACCAGTTTTAACATTACGCATTCTCGCTTGATAAAACGCACGTAAATTGCCTGGTGTACGGTGTATATATTCTTCTACGGATACTAATTCTCCATTAAATCTTAAGATATTTCCTGATTTTACCTCTGATGCCTTAGCCATTCTTTGAATTGAACTTTAAACGGTTATCTCATTATTGAGTCGTCAAAAGTACAAAAACTAATTGTGTTATTAAAATTTCATTCGCTACTTTTTTTTCTGAAAGTGTTTGTTTTTATTGGCCGGAGAGAACCTTCAGTTCACTTTCGTAGCTGTTAATGGTTATGCAATCTTGATGGTTTATGGGAAATAATCATTTTTGATACAGGACAAAAAACTTTTCTCCTATTTTTAATAGGGCAGAAACAATTGTTGATCCCCTAAGACTTGAAATCGACGATAGAAATACTTTCATCGCAGAATTCATACTCTTTTTTTTGGTTGGAACAGACGATAAACAATCTAGATTCCACTTTTGTGCGCTCAATTAAACGAAGATACCATTGTTCACCCGCACTATCCAAATTACTTGTAGGCTCATCCAACAAAACCAAGGCAGATGCAGAACAACAAGCTAGCGCTAGCTTTACACGTTGACGCATGCCTGATGAAAAAAACCGGATCTCTCTGTCAAGCGCATGTTCCAATCCCAATACGTTTACAACAGTTTCTTTATCAAAAGAAGGAAGATAATTTTTAAATTTAAAATGAAAATCAATCAGCTCGTTTAAGGTAAACTCCTCGATCAGTTCAACATAAGGAGCTGCGAGAGACAGCTGCTGATATATAGTTTCCACACCTAGGACTTGGTCTCCATCCGTGTAGATCAATTCACCCGATGAGGGTGTCAAACTACTTGAAAGCACTTTTAGGAAAGTAGACTTCCCAGAACCATTATGGCCAAGGATGGCATAACTCTTGCCGGACTCGAAGGTATAGTTTATATGCCTAAAAATCCATTCATTGTTATACCTCCTACCAATATCTTTTAATGTAATTTTCAAATTCACTAGAATCGACAACGCGACTACATCGCTCTATTATTGAATCCTTTCATGATACCCCGGCCGGAGTTCCGAATAAAATCCAAAATTTCATCACGGATTTCCGTTGCCTGATATTCAGCTTCTATAATTTCTATTGCTTTAGCCAGGTTTCTGTTTTGGACAAAAAGAATTCGATAAAGATTCTGAATCTCGGCAATTTGCTCTTCCGAAAATCCTCTTCTTCTCAATCCAACAGAATTAATACCAGCATAAGAAATCGGTTCACGTGCGGCCTTAACAAAAGGAGGAATATCCTTACGCACCAATGAACCACCGGTAACAAATGCATGCGAACCAATTTTGACAAATTGGTGAACAGCAACCATTCCAGCAAGTACAACATAATCACCTACTGTAATATGTCCAGCAAGTGTACTGTTGTTCGAAAAAACACAATTATCACCTACTTCACAATCATGTGCAACATGACTATAAGCTTGGATCAAACAGTTTTTTCCAATGACCGTTTTATACCTATCCTTGGTTCCTCTATTGATTGTTACACACTCACGAATGGTTGTATTGTCTCCAATTTCAGCTGTGGTAATCTCACCATCAAATTTTAAATCTTGAGGTTCCCCAGAGATTACTGCACCGGGATATATTTTACAGTTTTTTCCAATTCGAGCTCCATCCATGATCGTCACATTTGATCCTATCCAAGTGCCTTCACCAATGACGACATCTTTATAAATGGTTACAAATGGCTCGATGACCACATTTTTAGCAATTTTTGCCTCCGGATGAATATAAGCTAATGGCTGTATCATCTATACTACTTTAGTTGTTATTTACTCTTACGATCTGTGCCATAAGCTCCGCTTCACACACGATTTTCTCTCCTACCATTGCCACACCTTTCATTTTTGCGATACCTCTTCGGATCGGCTCCATCAAGTCACATCTAAAAATAACAGAATCCCCTGGAGTTACCTGCGCTTTAAAACGTGCATTTTCAATTTTAAGGAATAAGGTCAACCAATTCTCTGGATCAGGAACCGTCTTCAGTACTAAAATTCCCCCTGTTTGTGCCATAGCCTCTACTTGCAAAACACCAGGGAATAATGGTGCACCAGGAAAATGTCCCATAAATAAATCTTCGTTCATGGTAACATTCTTCAAACCCACAACATGTGTTTCTGTCAACTCAAGAATTTTATCGACCATAAGCATGGGTTGACGATGAGGTAAAATCTTCATGATTTCAACCGTATCGTATAATGCCGGCATATTGGGATCGTAAACTTTAATTTTTTTACGTGTTTTATCTTTCTTGATCTGCTCCTTTATCTTTTTTGCAAAAGCCACATTCGCTGCATGGCCAGGCCGTGCAGCCATAATATGCCCTTTCAAAGGTCTTCCGACTAGCGCTAAATCTCCAACCATGTCCAACAATTTATGTCGAGCAGGTTCATTTTGGTAACGCAATTGATTATTGTTTAATATTCCTTCCTTAGCAACTGCAACGGTTTCTTTATGAAAAAGATGCGCTAATTTTTGCAATTCCTCAGGAGAAGTCTCCTTGTCCACAATAACGATTGCATTACTTAAATCACCACCTTTAATAAGGCCATGATCAACCAACATTTCCAATTCGTGTAAAAAACAAAACGTACGCGAAGAGGCTATTTCAGATTTAAAATCCTCAATCGATGTTATTGCTGCATGTTGACTTCCCAACACAGGCGAATTAAAATCGATCATACAAGTCAAACGATAACCATCCATTGGCATGCCCAGTATCTCGACTTTGCGATCTGGCTCTGCATAATGAATATTATTCGAAATCTCATAATAATCCCGATCAGCATCTTGTTCTTCAAATCCCGCTTCCTCTAACAACTTCACAAAAATAGCTGAACTACCGTCTAGAATTGGTATTTCAGGACCATCAATATCAATCAGCACATTATCAATTTGTAAACCAATTAACGATGCCATCAAATGTTCAATTGTACTCACACTTGCTCCATTCTGCGTTATTGTCGTCCCCCTGGAGGTATCCGTAACATTATCCGCATCAACCAAAATTTCTGGTTGCCCCTCTAAATCTACACGTCTGAACTTAAACCAGTGATTTTCCGGAGCGGGTTTAATAGTCATCGATACAATTTTTCCTGTATGAAGACCTACCCCCGAAATTTCAACCTCGTTTTTGATGGTTCTCTGTTTTACATTCATTTCTAATAACATATTTTTAAATCAAAACTTCTTTTGACAAAACATTTATCCTTTAAGCTATATCGATGTTCGCCATCGCCTTGCTAGGAATGATTATTTCATCACAATTAAAGAACAGTTTATTTTCAATGAAAAATAATTATTTCAATTTTTTTTCTACTAACTTTTCTAACTCTTGGATTCGTTTTTCCAACTCAGGAAGACGTGCAAAAATTACATTGGAGCGCAACTGCGGCTGGTAAGGCATCACTGGCGTACCGCCCCACTTTTTACCTTCTTCTTTAATCGATCTATTCACTCCTGATTGGGCTTGGATTTGAGATCCCTTTGCAACAACAATATGTCCAACGACACCAACCTGACCTCCTAAAACCACATGTTCTCCAATTTTTGAACTACCAGAAATACCTGTTTGCGCTGCGATTACGGTATTCTTTCCAATATCAACATTATGTGCAATTTGAATCAAATTATCCAACTTAACACCATCGCGCACTATTGTAGCGCCCATTGTTGCCCTATCGATTACAGTATTGGCGCCAATCTCGACATTATCCTCCACTTGCACATAACCAATCTGAGGTACTTTTTTATATGTTCCGTCTTCTTGTGGAGCAAATCCAAATCCATCCGATCCAATCACAACACCAGAATGTACTACCACATTTTTCCCAATCTTACAATCATGATAAATCTTTACGCCCGGGTAGAGTGTTGTATTATCGCCAATCGTAACTTTATCGCCAATATAGACTTGTGGGTAGATTTTCACGTTATCTCCAATGGAAGCCCCACGCCCAATATATACGAATGCACCAATATAACCTCCTTGGCCGATCTCCGCTTCAGCATGTATAAAATGTGGTTCCTCACGTCCGCTTTTGTCAAGACGAAACTCATTATACATATTCAAAATAATAGAGAAAGCAGCATATGCATTCTTAACCCTTATGATCGTCAATGTTGGCTTAGTTGCCTGCGTCAATTGTAAATCTTCATTAACAATTACAATCGAGGCATCAGTAGTATAAATAAAATGCTCATATTTTGGATTTGACAAAAAAGAAAGATCGCCTTTTTTACCTTCCTCAATTTTGGCAAGGTTACCTACAGTAACTTCTGGATTTCCTTCAATCCGTCCTTCTAATAATGTCCCTATTTGTTGCGCAGTAAATTGCATGGTACAAATCTATGTTTTTTTATTAAAAAATAACTACTTGATGGAAGTAATTGCAACATATCCCACCTCTTTTGGATAACATAAGGCGTATTTAGCTACATTTTTCGACAGTGCTTCCAAATTACCTAGATCAGAAGCCTCCGTTATATCGACGAGCTCGCCCGATTTCAATAGTATTTTAATTTGATCCCTGGAAGAATTATAGGCCCGGTTTTGAATTTCTTGCATAAATACATAATAATGGATATCCTCTTGAGCCACCCCCATCTCAGCTTGTACTTTCGCCTTTACTAAATCAACATATTCTGGCAAGAATGGCTTATCACTCATGACAGATCGATATAAATTACGTTTCATAACACGTTGGCACATTGTACTTAAAATAGGATCCTCATGACGTTCCCATGTTTTTATGGCAGACATAATATCCGTATCATCTAAACGAGTAAACCAATCCAAATGTAACGGGTCATCCAAAAAGTTAGTTTTGTTGACCTGCTGGCTTAAAAACCAATGAAACGCCGGAGTAGAAAAGAGCTTATGGCCAGCAGCCGTCAAATATTTTGCCCGCTGCAGAATTTTAATCAATAACTGTTCCGCACCGATAACGGTCTTGTGTAAATAGACTTGCCAATACATCAACCGCCGCGCAATCAGAAATTTCTCTACAGAATAAAGTGCTTTATACTCCACCACTATTTCATCCTCCACCACATTGAGCATTTTTATAATCCGGTCAAATGAGATGACGCCTTCCGATACGCCTGTAAAAAAACTATCTCTATTGAGGTAGTCCATTCGATCAACATCCAATTGGCTCGACACCAATTGATGAAGAAATTTACGTTCGTATTTATTATTAAAGATTGTAATTGCAAGACTTAGTCTTCCACCCAGATCATTGTTGATTCGATCCATTAAAAGGGAAGACAATAGCTCATGAGAAACACCTTCAATCAAACTATGCTCCAAGGAATGTGAAAAAGGGCCGTGACCTATATCATGCAGCAATATTGCCGACAGAACAGCCTCCTCTTCATCCCCTGAAATTATAACACCTTTACTCCTCAAAGTTTCCAATGCCATCGACATCAAATGCATCGCTCCTATGGCATGCTGAAAACGAGTATGCAAAGCTCCGGGATAGACGAGATGTGTCATGCTCACCTGCTTGATATAGCGGAGCCTTTGGAAATAAGGATGTTGCACTAGGTCAAAGACCAATCCTGTAGGAATAGCGACAAATCCATATACCGGATCATTAATAATTTTATTTTTGTTCAATGTGGAGACAAATTAATACGATCATCAACACTATAAATATGAAACCGAGCCCTTTAATCGTGAACTCCTGGTTAACACTAGTATAAACTTAAAACAAAGATAGTTAGTTCATCGTTAAGAAATGTTAAAAATAAAATCTGAAGCACGATATTTGCTTATGTTAGCATGAGATCGAAAATCCGATCCTCCCCTCTACTACTAATAGACATATAATAACAAGATGCAAAAAACACATATTCTTTGGGCTGACGATGAAATTGACTTTCTAAAACCACACATTTTATTTTTAGAAAGCAAAGGTTACAAAGTTGACACAGTCAACAATGGAAATGATGCCGTTGAAGCCTTTAAAAATGGTTTTTTCCACCTCGTTTTCTTAGACGAAAATATGCCTGGGCTAACCGGGCTCGAAACACTTGCCATACTCAAATCGATCAACCCTACTGTCCCCGTTGTTCTGGTCACAAAAAATGAAGAAGAACATGTCATGGAAGATGCCATCGGTTCCAAAATAGATGATTATCTTATCAAGCCGGTCAACCCCAAGCAGATCTTGATGACAATAAAAAAATTAACGGAAAACAAACGTCTTGTCAATGAGAAAACATCCATGGCTTATCAACAAGACTTCCGCAATTTGGGGATGATCCTGAATGACAATCTGGATTTCAACCAATGGTCAGAAGTTTACAAAAAACTTGTCTACTGGGAATTGTCCCTCGAAAAGCTTGAAGATAACAATATGCATGAAATTCTGACGATGCAAAAATCCGAAGCAAACATGCAATTCTCCAAATTTATAGAAAACAACTATATCCAGTGGATTAATCGCCCCGAAAACGCGCCCATTCTATCACACCAGCTATTTAAGAAGAAGGTATTTCCGACCATAGAAGATGATATACCGACATTTTTCTTTTTAATAGACAATTTGCGTTTCGATCAATGGAAAATTATCAATGAGGTAATCACCGACTATTTTAGACTTGAGGAGGAGATAAACTATTACAGTATTTTACCAACAGCAACACAATATGCTAGAAATGCCATCTTTAGTGGATTAACTCCACTGGAAATGGAAAAACGCTTCCCGAAATTATGGCAAAACGATGAAGATGAAGGCGGCAAGAATTTATATGAGGATAAATTTTTGGAAGATCAGATCAAGCGACTTTATCGCAAGTCCATAAAACATTCCTACACGAAAATTTTGACCCTGGAACAAGGAAAAGACGTATTAGACAATCTCGGCAATTTGATGCACAATCAACTGAATGTATTGGTGTATAACTTTGTTGACATGCTTTCGCACGCACGTACGGACAGCTCTATGATTCGTGAATTAGCAAACGATGAAGCGGCTTATCGCTCCCTCACTTTGTCATGGTTTGAACACTCACCTCTATTGGAGGCTTTAAAATGGCTCTCACAAAAGAAAGTTCGTGTGATTATTACAACCGACCATGGCACGATCCGTGTAAAAAAGCCAAGTAAAATTGTTGGTGATCGAAATACAAATACAAATTTGAGATATAAGCAAGGGAAAAATCTGAACTATATTGACAAAGATGTTTTTGCTATCAAAAATCCCCACGAGGCACAGTTGCCTAAACTTCATGTTAGTTCAACATACGTCTTTGCCAAAGAAGATTCGTATTTTGTTTACCCCAACAACTATAATCAATTTGTCAATTACTTTAATGGAACATTCCAACATGGTGGAATCTCTTTGGAAGAAATGATTATCCCCTTTGCGACATACTTACCGAAATAGTAATTTTGCAACATGGAAATTATTGTAAATACGACAGCAGATCTGTCTCAAGCGGCTCAGACACTTTTAAATAGTTTTCCAAAGGACCGGATTTTTCTATTATATGGTTCAATGGGAGCAGGAAAGACAACTTTTGTAAAATACCTGTGTAAACAATTGAACGTACAAGATAGTACCTCTAGTCCAACATTCTCCATTGTTAATGAATATGAGTCTGCCGCTGGCCCCATATATCACTTTGATTTTTACCGCATTAAAGATGAGCAGGAGGCTTTCGATTTTGGCTATGAGGAATATTTCTATTCAGGTGCATATTGCTTTGTTGAATGGCCGGAGAAAATCCCCAATTTACTTCCTGAAGAAGCAAAAGAGATACATATTAGCATCATAGATGCAACAACACGTAAAATTTCTATTCGTTAACCTCCTTTTTTCGACTCCTTACTATGGCTCATTTATCATCTTGTCAATATATTCCATCTGATATCCATGTTCCTGGACTAGCGGCTATACACGCCGAGCACCTTAGCTTTTCCTTTCATGAGAACAATATGCAGTTTGCTGTTGAAAATAGTTCTTTCGATATCGATGAAGGAAAAATAACAGCAATCATTGGTGAATCTGGCAGTGGAAAAAGTACATTACTGCGACTTATCTACGGTCTTTTGGAACCAACTGGGGGCATTGTGCGCTATAAAGGTTGGCAGGTTCCAACGCGCAAGGACAAGTTAATCCCCGGACATGATGCCATGAAATTAGTCTCGCAAGGCTTTGACGATTTGAATACTTATGCCAATGTATGGGATAATGTTGCTTCGCAGTTGCCAAACACAGATATCAAACGCAAACAAGACAAAACTGCGGAAATATTACAACGTCTACGGATAGATCACCTCGCTAAAAAAAGAGTAGCAGACATCAGTGGCGGAGAAAAACAACGTGTCGCCATCTGTCGTGCTTTGATCAACGAGCCTGAAGTTTTACTAATGGATGAACCCTTCAATCAGGTTGATGCCTCTTTTAGGGATACCTTGCAACAGGACATAAAAGATATTGTTAAAGAAACTGGGCTGACCGTCATTTTAGTTTCACACGATCCTACGGAAGTACTTGCTTTAGCAGATAACCTCATCGTGATGAAATCTGGTAAAATCCTAGATCAAAACAATCCACATGTATTGTATAGCAATCCATCGCACCCTTATACGGCGCAATTACTGGCAAAAAGCAATATATTAAAAGTTGAGCAAGCTCAAAATTTAGGCATAACAAGCGAAAAACCAGTCGCGATACATCAAGAATGGATTTCAATAAGTCCTTCTGAGCAGTCTACTTTTTTTGTAAAAGATGTGCGATTCAGAGGTTTTTATTATGAAATCGTCGTCAGTAATAATGAGATTAACTTACATGCGATTATAACATCGCAGATAATTCCACAGAAACTACAGGCTGTCGATCTAACAATATCGCACTGGATACATTTTGACCATTAATTGTATATCCTAGTCTTGTGTGTCTAGCCAAGATAAAAATGCGTCAAACCATAACTTGTCTGAGGTTTTGTTAATTAACCCAAAGCCGTGCCCCCCTTGCTCAAAGGTATAAAGCTTGTTGGGCACTTTTGACTTGTCCAAAGCTGCCATCATTCTATAGCTATTTTCTATTGGCACAGCCATATCGTCTTTGGCATGCACAAAGAAAACCGGACAAACCTCAGAAGATACCTGCAAATTGGAAGAAAACAGCTTGATTTGGTCTTCCGAAGGGTTTTCTCCAATGAGATTTATACGTGAACCTTTATGTGTTATATCGTTTTCCATAGAGATTACCGGATAAATCAATCCTGCAAAATCAGGTCTTAGGGATACATGGGAAGGATTCGCTATGTAATCTTTCTTAAACTTCGTAATTAAAGTGGAAGCCAGGTGCCCGCCAGCGGAAAACCCTATCACCCCAACTTTTCGAAGTTCAGGATGCAAGGTTCGGATCAATTGCATTGCTCGCTGGGCATCTTGAAGAGGTCCTATTGATTTGTCACGCATAATGTTCGGCGAAGGCAATCGGTATTGTAAAACAAATGCTGAATAACCATTTTTTATCAACTCTTTAGCAACAGCATGACCTTCATGATCCATTGCTATATGAGAATACCCACCTCCCGGAATAACTAGTACGGCGATATTTTTATCAATACTTTTATCTGCCATATATGCAAATAACTTCGGTACATTTTTTTCTAAATTTACTTGCCCCTTATCAGTCGAGTTTGGAATGGAATCTGCATAAAGGTTGATTGTTTCCTGCGCCTTAACGAGAGAAATCAACGAACATAAAATCATAAAAATTCTTTTCATTAAAATGATATTTTAAAAGATAGCTCCAGACTACATATACTAGAAAAAACGAATCAAACATGAGCTGGATATCCATGGTTTATAAGGAAGAAACAACTAAAAGATCTAAATCTTTCGCCGTCATATTAAATCTTGAGGCCATGTCAACATTTGTAAGGTTTCCTTGGTATAAATAAATTGAACTCCGAATACCGGGATTCTTCCAAATTGCATTTTTCAGTCCCCCAAGTTCAGCAAAATCAAGCAAAATAGAAGTGAAGATATTGCTCATTGCATAAGTAGCTGTTCGCGCTACCCGAGACGCTATATTGGGAACACAATAGTGAATAACATCAAATTTACGAAAGATAGGTTTATCGTGAGAGGTCACCTCCGATGTTTCAAAATTGCCTCCCTGATCAATGCTTACATCTATAATAACGGAATTGGGTTTCATTTTAGAAACGGTTTCTTCCGAAATCACACAAGCCGAACGTCCATTACGCGCTCGCAAGGCGCCAATAACTACATCCGAACTGATCACAGCCTTATTTAAAATAATAGGTTGTATAACGGAAGTGAAAACACGGCTACCAAGATTGTTTTGCAGTCGTCTAAGTTTATAAATCGAATTATCAAACACCTTTACCTCTGCTCCTAACGCCAAAGCCGTTCGGGCAGCTTGTTCACCTACCGTACCCGCACCTATAATAACGACTTCTGTGGAAGCTACGCCTGTCACACCACCGAGCATCAGTCCCTTCCCTCCAAATGCATTGCTCAGATACTCTCCCGCAATTAAGGTTGCCGTTGCCCCTACGATTTCGCTCATCGCACGCACCACTGCTAGGCAACCGCCCTCATCTCTTAAATATTCATAAGAAATTGCAGTGATTTTTTTATGCATTAACGCCTTTAGTACATCCAGGTTCATGAGTGAAGGTTGTTGAGAAGATAATAAAAGCTGCCTTTCTTTCATCAACTTCACTTCACTAAGGATAGGGCTACCAACTTTAATGATCAGATCTGCTTGGTACACCTCTTCCCGAGAAGAAACGATACGAGCCCCCTGTTCACTATAATGATGATCTAAAAAATTGGCTCCAGCACCTGCTCCAGTCTCAATGATAACTTCGTGTCCATTTTCTACCAATAATGCAACCGCTAATGGCGTCAAGCAGATCCGCTTTTCCTGAAGCGAGATTTCCTTTGGAATGCCTATAAATAAACTTTTTGCATTCTTTTTCTTCTCAAACAGCATCTCTTTTGGAGAAATCATAGCCTGACTCGCAAGCTTTCCTAACTCATTCATCTTGTAAAATTGATAGTTAGCTAAAATTACAATAAAAAATCAATCTTATCAAACGAAGATAAATTTGGTTTGGCACGGCTTTGGAATGAAACAAATTTATCTACATTTGTTTAAACTAATCAGATATAGTACCATGCTCAGTAAAGTCAATATAGTGCCACGGTGGATCATTTTTTTATTGGACATCTTTAGTGTTTCCATCGCTTATCTCCTCGCAAATGTTATTTACTATGATTTTAACTTCGATTTTCTGCTCGACATTGATTTTAGCATTCGTTACATTTTATTTATAGCCATATGTTCTTTATCATTCTATCTCTTCAAGATGTATACTGGGATAGTTCGTTACACGAGCGCTATCGATTCAATACGTATATTATCAACGATAACATTTAGTGTTTTCGTTCTCCTGGTTATAAAATTAGTGATCCAAGCAAACGAGATAGAGCGAAACATTCCAACTGCACTCATTATCTTCTTTGCACTCTTCTCCTTTCTTATTTTAACCGTATATAGAACAATTATTAAAATTTTCTTTCTATACACCAAAAAAGTCAATGGATCCAGAAAAAAGACACTGATCTACGGTGCCGGTGACTTGGGAATTGCTGTAAAAAGAACTTTAGACCATGATGTACGATCCAAAAATGCTATTGTTGGATTCTTAGATGATAATGAACAAAAAATCAACAAGGTAATTGATGGGACCAAAATATATTCCTCGCAGAAGTTCAGCCATCTGATCAATACATTAAATGTTGAGGAGGTTATCATCGCTTCGCACAACATTCCTTCGGACCGTAAAAATGAAATTACAGATGTTGCGCTCGAAAAAAATGTCAACATATTAACGCTCCCTCCTGTTAAAAAGATCATGAATGGTGATCTTAATCCCAATCAGATCCAAAAAATAAAAATTGAAGATTTACTAGAACGGGAGCCGATTAAGATTAACGACGATCACATCCTAAGCCAAACGAGAGGTAAAAGAATCTTAGTTACTGGGGCAGCAGGCTCCATAGGTAGTGAGATTGCATCCCAATTGGGAAAATACGAGCCTCAGATGATTATCCTTTGTGACCAAGCGGAGTCCCCGTTACACAATCTCCAACTTGACCTTCAAGATGAATTTCCAAATCAAGTTTATCATACTTATATAGCAGACGTCCGAAGTACAAAAAGGATGCAATTACTTTTTGATACTTTCAAGCCGCATTATGTATATCATGCGGCAGCATACAAACATGTGCCAATGATGGAAAACCATCCTTTGGAAGCAGTACAGACCAATGTCATGGGTACTAAGAATCTAGCTGATTTAGCCGTGGAATTTCAAGTTGAAAAATTTGTTTTTGTCTCTACCGATAAAGCTGTCAACCCCACTAATATCATGGGAGCGACAAAGCGTATCGCAGAAATCTATGTACAATCGTTAAACAATCATTTGGAAAACTCCTTAGGGGCAACTGTGCACACCAAATTTATCACAACCCGATTTGGCAATGTCTTAGGCTCCAATGGATCAGTTATCCCTCGATTCAGAGACCAGATTCAAAAAGGTGGCCCTGTAACAGTTACGCATCCAGAAATTACGCGGTATTTTATGACCATTCCCGAAGCATGTCGACTAGTCCTTGAAGCTGGAACAATGGGACAAGGTGGCGAAATTTTTGTATTTGATATGGGTAAATCTGTAAAAATAGTTGAGTTAGCTAAAAAAATGATTCGTCTTTCAGGATTTAAACCGAATGAAGATATTGAAATAAAATTCACTGGATTAAGACCTGGTGAAAAACTGTATGAGGAATTGCTGAATGATTTAGAGAATACCTTACCGACTCACCACGAAAAAATCATGATCGCCAAAGTCAGAGAAAATAATTATGATATCGTGTGTATGAAAATTGGCGAATTGCAACAGCGTTTAGCGACACAAAACAAAAACGAAGTTGTCTATCAAATGAAAATTATTGTACCTGAATTCAAAAGTAAAAATTCCATCTACGAACAGCTAGACAAGGAAATTGAACTATCGAATGAGTCGGAAAACCAAAGTTAATTCACTTTAAAATTTGCAAAACACTTGCAAATTTGCTCGAAAAGTGTATTTTTGCAATCCATATTTTACTGATTAGTAATGTCTAAAAACACAAATAATACAAATCAAGGTTTCAAACCTTCAAAAGGATCTTTTTTTCAAGATAACCAAAAAAGTGTAGTGTTCATTTTAGGTGGTATCGTTGTATTGATCTTACTTTATTTTGGATATCAAAAGCTGTATCTAGATCCAAGAGCAGAAGAAGCTTCGAACCGTATGTACAAAGCAGAACAGCTTGCTACAATTGATTCTTTACAAAGTAAAGCAATCATGGGCGATGGTGCGTTTCTTGGATTTAAACAAATTGCGGACGAGTATTCCAATACAAAATCTGCAAATATTGCAAACGCCTATTTAGGAGGTTTATATTTGCGTCAAGGTAAATTCGATGAAGCTGCGAAAGCGCTTGAAAAATATGCTCCAACAGGAAGCCAAATTCTAGACCCACTCGTAATTGGTTTAACAGGTGATGCTTTTTCAGAGTTAAAAGACTACAAAAAAGCCGCTGATTATTACAAGCAAGCTTCTGAAAAATCAAGCAACTCGTATACAACTCCACTCTTTTTGAAAAAACTAGGACTTGTATATGAAGCACAAAATGACTATAAAAGTGCAGAGACTGCTTACAAGAAGATTAAAACAGATTTTCCAGAGAGCCAAGAAGCTTCAACAATTGATGGTTTATTGGGGCGTGTACAAGCACATTTATAAGAGAATAATTATAAAAATATAATAAAAAGAGGCTATTTGATAGCCTCTTTTTTTGTGACCATCTAAAATCACTATCTTTGTTACTATTATGGCAAGTAGCATTAAAAATTTATCCGACTTTTCGCACATCCAGGTTGCGGATGCAAGTCCATTCAAATTTGCAATCGTTGTTGCACAATGGAATGCAGAAATTACAGGTGCATTATTGAATGGTGCAATAAAGGGCTTGGAAGAGCATGGCGCTAAGGAAAACAACATCCAAGTCATAGAGGTTCCTGGAAGTTTCGAATTAATTTCAGGAGCAGACCTCGCATTCAGAAACCAGGGTTTTGACGCTGTTATCTGTTTAGGTTGCGTCATTCAGGGTGAGACCAGACACTTCGATTTTATCTGCGATGCAGTTGCAAATGGTATTGCCAATGTAGGGCTCAAATATAATAAACCGGCTGTTTTTGGCGTATTAACAACGGACAACCTTCAGCAAGCATTGGATCGTGCCGGAGGGAAACATGGTAATAAAGGTGAAGAAGCTGCTATTACAGCAATACAAATGGCTCATATTGCCAAAAAATTCTAGTTTGGTATCAATTTTGCCTACCATTCAATGATGAAAAGTATTACTGAGCACGACTTATTACTCAGGTACTTATATTTTAAACAAATCGATTAATAAAATATTCAGTTATCTTATTAATCGATTTTTATTTTTTCACTAGAATAAATTGTTATTGAATTGTCTTGATTGTAGTGTAAATCGGTTATACAACAGTCGGTAGTTTTATAGACAATGACGCAATGATGAAGTTTCATGGGATCAATTTTGATACGAATTACTTGATGATTGTTTCTTTAAAAAATAGGATTATGAAAACATTATCGAATGTACTCTTGGTCGTTATACTGACGTTATTTTGTCAGTTGGATCTAGTGGCACAAGACGATAGTCTAAACAAGCAGATTTGGCAAAGTATCGGTGGCCAGGAAAAATGGGATTCTTTGCAGTTTTTGGCTTTCTCAGCAAAGGGAAATACCATCTCAGACCAGTTGTCAAACGACGAACGAAAGTTCCTGTTCAATAGAACAACTGGAGCATGTCGATTTGATGGTTATAAGGGAACGGATCAGGTGACCTATTTGTTTAATTTTAAAAACCCAGGGTCAGACAAACTCTTTATTGGAGGGAATTTATCTACAGATGGGCCAGAGCTCAAGAAATCAATTAAAAATCAGCTATTTTCGGATCTCAATCTACTACTTTTGCCTACTTTGATCGGACAGAAGAATGTGCAGCTGAAAAGCCAGAAGGAAAGTTTCAGTGCTGGACAGAAATTAGCGATAGCAAATATCAGCTCGTCAGGCCCTATCTTTGGTTCAAAGATTGATGGTTTGCTTTATATTGATCAAAATACCGGTGAGATTGTCCGTTACGAATACGCAGATAAGGGCGAAAAAAACACCTATGAAGTGAGCAAATATAAGGAGATTGGCGACGGGATACGTTTACCCAGTTTCTTCAATTCCACAAGCAATGACCAAAAGAGTTGTATATTCTCCTCTATTTCATCTTTTGTACAGGTAGAACAGAAAAAATTTACAGAACTATAATATGATTAATTGGATAGAATTAAATACAGAAGAACAGCTACAGGAGCTTTATCAATCCGATAAAGTTGCGGCCATCTTTAAACATAGCACGACTTGTGGTATTAGCAATATGGCTAAGCGTAGTCTTGAGCGTATGTCTGCTACTTCAGACCATGATTATGCGATTTATCTTTTAGACCTTTTGCGTTACCGCCCACTATCGAATGAGATTGCCCAGCGTTGGAATGTAGAACATCAATCACCTCAAATACTGATTGTTGAAGGAAAAGACAGTTTATATGACGCTTCACATGGTGATATCCAATTTGATGAGATAGAACAATACCTAACGGCAATTTGACATAATAGGCCATAACTGCTGTTCAATAAAAATAGTTAGCATAAAATATCCCAAGCGATCTTCAACATGTATTGTATTGATCACTTGGGATATTTTATGATGCTGAAAACAGCTGAATTGGCTATTTATAAATTTCTACTGTTATTTTACCGTCTTTAGTCACCGTACCCCGATACATGCCGGCGGTATTAAAAGGCATAGCAACATGTCCATTTTTATCTAATGCTATCATGCCGCCATTACCGCCCATTTCACCAATCCGATCGATTACTTGCCTGCTCGCTTGATCAACACGTTCACCTTTATATTCCATTAAAGCGGACACCGAATACGCGGCCACGGTGCGGATATAATATTCACCCCATCCAGTACAGGAAACAGCACAGGTATTATTGTTCGCATACGTTCCAGCACCAATAATTGGTGAATCTCCGACCCGCCCAAACTTCTTGTTTGTCATCCCTCCTGTAGACGTACCCGCGGCCAAGTTTCCTGCTTTATCCAAGGCAACACATCCTACTGTACCAAATTTAGCGTCTTTATTGATGATGCCTAAACGTGAGCTTTGTTTTTGATCGTGATCTAGTTGTGTTCGTGTACTGTCATCCTTGCTCACTTTCTGCAAAGCCTCCCAACGTGCTTCCGTCCAAAAATAAGAAGGATCTACGATGGTTAATCCCACTTGCTTCGCAAACTCTTCGGCACCTTTACCCACCATCATAACATGCTCAGATTTTTCCATCACCGCCTTGGCTGCCGAGATTGGATTTTTGATCGTCGTCACTCCTGCAACGGCGCCTGCGGCCAAGGATTTACCTTCCATGATGGAGGCATCCAGTTCGTTATGTCCGTCATGTGTAAAAACCGCTCCTTTCCCTGCATTAAACAAGGGTGAGTCTTCCATAACATGGATAGCAGATTCGACGGCTTCCAAACTGGATTTACCTTCTTGCAACTTTTGATAGCCCATACGAAGCGCTTGCTCCAAGACGATCCTATAAGCTTGCTCCATCGAATCTGTCATATTCTTTTTCAAGATCGTCCCCGCTCCACCATGGATCGCCAAAACAAATTCACCCTCCGTCATGGCTACAGGTTTTTTATACGATTTACAGGAAATTGCCAACAGGCTTCCCACAATTATCATGGCGCATATCTTGAGGTTATTCATCTTCCTTCTCCCACCATTCTGAAGATTGTAAATCATCTATCTCACGACGGTCTTTTTTAGTAGGGCGCCCTGTACCGCGGTCGCGTTTCAGGACAGGAGCATGAAATACGGATTTAAACCCTACAGTTTCTTCAACAGGTGTTTGATCCTCGTAGAATTGAACAGCAGTCTTGGCGTCAACACGACGTTCCAAAAGACCTGTCACCATCACCACTTTTTTCTCAATTCCCTTTTGGACATGGTATACATCTCCGATCTTAACTTCATAAGAGGGTTTTATATTTTGGCCTTTTAGTTTCACCCGACCTGCCTTACAGGCCTCTGTTGCCAAAGTTCTTGTCTTAAATAAGCGAATTGACCACAAATATTTATCAATTCTCAATTTTTCTGATGTTCCAGCCATAATACAAAAATAATTATATTTTTAGAACCATTATAACCAAAAGCAATTATGGAAAATTCCTATTAAACTGAGTTCAATTATTAAAACGTCTTTCATCCGTTCGCCGGAAGAGTTTAAGAGCTAATTGCGGACAAGTTGTCATCAAATCCATACCAACTCCTGACTGCAAGCGGGTTGTTAAAACAATGTCTGTAGCGTGAATGCACCTTAAAAAGGTGGACTCAACGTGGACTCACTGTGCACACACTGTGGTTGGAGTCAGAAGTTGATCATAATTTGGTAGGCTGTTGTTATCAGGAAAGTCTATTGCAAGGAACAATGGATAAAGTTGTTTTTAAGTCCAACTTTATCTAAGTTTGTACATCAAAATAAACTAATTCAAATAAGAAAATAAATAATATGGTAGAGCCACTTAAAAAACTGATTGAGGAAGCTTGGGAAGATAGGCAATTATTAGAATATAAAGAATATACAGAAGCCATCCGCGCTGTTATCATGAAATTAGATAGCGGTGAAATCCGCGTCGCTGAAATGATCGGTACAAGATGGCACGTCAATGACTGGATTAAGAAAGCTGTTATTTTATATTTTCCAATCAATGATATGCGCGAAATGACTGCAGGTCCTTTTGTGTTTCATGATAAAATGAAATTAAAGACAGACTACAAGCACACTGGAGTACGTGTTGTACCAGGGGCTTCTGCTCGTTTAGGTGCATATTTGGCTAAAGGAGTGATTATGATGCCTTCTTACGTTAACATCGGTGCTTATGTAGACGAAGGTACCATGGTGGATACTTGGGCAACTGTTGGATCTTGTGCACAAATTGGTAAACATGTACATTTAAGTGGCGGCGTCGGAATTGGTGGCGTATTAGAGCCCGTACAAGCAGCTCCAGTTATTATTGAGGACAATGTTTTTATAGGTTCAAGAGCGATTGTAGTTGAAGGTATTCGTGTAGAAAAAGAGGCTGTATTGGGTGCTAATGTCGTATTGACAGCGTCAACAAAAATCATCGACGTTACGGGACCTCAACCAGTAGAATATAAAGGTTATGTACCTGCCCGCTCTGTTGTTATCCCGGGTTCTTACACCAAAAAATTTGCGGCAGGGGAATATCAAGTTCCTTGCGCTTTGATCATTGGTCAACGTAAAGAGTCTACGGACAAAAAGACTTCATTGAATGATGCACTACGTGATCATAATGTAGCTGTATAAAGTTAAAACTAGTATAAAGATAAGATGAGTGCATTCGTAGATCGTGAGGATTTGAATAAGGCCTTGGAGACGTTAAAAAACGGCGGATTAATTCTATACCCCACCGACACCATTTGGGGGATCGGTTGTGATGCCACCAATCCTGATGCCGTGGAGAAAGTTTTCCAGCTGAAAGGAAGAGATAAATCCAAAAGTCTGATCGTCCTTTTACACAACGACAATCAATTAGCAAGTTATGTAAATGAAATCCCGGATGTGGCTTATCAACTTATTGAATACACTGAAAAACCCTTGACAATTGTCTATTCGAATGCCAAAAATCTTGCGCCCAATGCGATTGCTGAGGACGGTTCAATTGGCATTCGAATTGTCAAGCACCCTTTTTGTGAACAACTTTTACAACGGTTTCGCAAACCGATAATTTCAACTTCAGCAAATATCAGTGGTGAACCAACGGCGAAAGATTTTGATGAAATATCTGATGCCATCAAAGATGGGGTAGATTATATTGTCGCCTATGACAGAGACGTAACAACAGATGGGAAATCATCTACTGTCATGAAGCTGGATCCAAGTGGTAAATTTGAATTTATTAGAAAATAGCATGAAAAAGATCGTTTTATTTTTTGCATTAGCATTTGCTGTTACCAATTTATCTTTCGCACAGCAAAAAGATATTCCCGCCGCCAAGCCTGGTGTAAAATATGGAAAAGAAATCTCTGCGTCCAATGCGATTTCAGTGGCAAAGCTTGAAAAAGAACTCACGCAAAAGAACGCATTCAACGGAAAGGTGACAGGTAAGGTCGTTGAGGTATGTAAGAAAAAAGGCTGTTTCATGACCCTGCAACGAGAAGGCGAAGAGCCTATTACCGTCCGTTTTAAAGACTACGGATTCTTCATGCCAGCAGACATTGTCGGCAAAACGGTTGTTGTCGAGGGTATCGCAAAGAAAAAGGAAGTTTCTGTAGCATCGTTACAACATGCGGCAAAGGATCTTGGTAAATCACAGTCTGAAATAGACCAGATTACACAAGCTAAAAAAGATATTAGCATTATTGCTGACGGTGTTTTGGTTGTCAAATAAGACGCTCTCACACCAAACCTAGCATTGTTCTGATGAAAAGATTCCACACTTCACCCTGTCACTCCATACTGGTCGATGGTACCTTAATGACCTTCGAAAAGCCCATTATTATGGGGATACTCAATGTGACTCCAGATTCTTTTTATGACGGAGGTGACAATACAACCGTCGAACTTGCGGTAGAGAAAGCAAAGAAGCTATTGCTTGAAGGTGCTCAAATTCTTGATATTGGCGCATATTCCTCACGTCCGGGCGCTCCATTAATTTCATCACAGGAGGAAATGGATCGAGCTCTTCCCGCTATTCGAGCAATTAAAACTGCATTTCCTGACGCTATTTTATCAATAGATACCTTTAGGGCAGACGTTGCTGCTGCTGCCATCAATGCGGGAGTGCACATCATAAATGATGTTTCGGGAGGTACACTCGATGATAACATGTTCGCCACGGTAGCAAAATATCAAGTTCCTTATATTCTCATGCATATGCGCGGTATTCCCGAAAATATGCAGGAAAAAACAGATTATACAGATATTGTAACTGACGTAGCCACCTTTTTAGGTGACCGCATTGCGACGCTAAGAAGTATGGGGGTGAAAGACATTATTCTTGATCCGGGATTTGGTTTTGCAAAGACAGTCGAACAGAACTATGAATTGCTCTATCGTGTCAATGAACTTCACTACTTCGAATTACCAATTTTGGGCGGAATATCCCGTAAATCCATGATTTATAAAAAAATCGGAATCACCGCCCAAGAAGCTTTAAATGGCACCACTGCTTTAAATACCTTACTTCTGGAAAGAGGCGTACAAATTCTCCGCGTACATGATGTAAAAGAAGCGAAACAATTGCTTGATCTCTTCTATTCATAAATCAGCATTATTTACCTACAAATTTGGGATCACTTAATGTCTTAATAAAAGCTATGATAGCTTCCTTTTCTTCTTCTGTCATAGGAATTTTTTTGCCATTTTCTTTAAGAATCGGATCAAGGTTAGCTGCATCCAAAACACCTTTGTCAAAATAATCCAGGACAGATTTTAACGTTGGGAACTGCCCAAAACTTCCATAAGGCGCTGTATATTCCGCATTTCTTAAAGAAGGTACCCGAAAAGCCATATAGTCCATTTCAATACCTGTGATACGTGCTCGCCCGGCCTCGTCTGGATGTTTATTTAAAGGAAACCCTACATTTCTAAAACTCTGATCGGTAAATAATTCTGTTGCATGGCAGCTTTCACATTTCAACTTAAACAGCTGATACCCCCGTTCTTCCTCAATCGTGAATTGCTCCCCTTCACCTCGTTTTACCTGATCATATTTACTGTCGGCCGAAATTAAGGTATACTCATATTGCGCAATACTGTTATAAATTCGTTCAGGTGTAATATTCTCGTCGCCAAAAGCCTTCTTGAACAATACTTTGTAGTCAAAATCCCCATTAATTTTACCGATAACCTCCAGAATAGAAGAGTTCATCTCCTCATGCGTGATAATTGGCACTAAAGGTTGCTTTTCCAGTTCGAGTATATTGCCATCCCAATTATAAAATTTCATAAAAGCCAAATTCTGCAAAGGTGGAGTGTTCCGAAATCCGACACGATCATCTATACCCACTGCCTGCATCTTTCCATCGGAAAAAGCCAATGAGGGATTATGGCAACTGGCACATGATATCGTATTATTTCCACTGAATCTTTTTTCATGAAATAGCTTTTCACCCAATTCAACACCATACTTTGTTGGCTTATTGCTATTAAATGTATTATTCAGACTCGGAAAATCCGCAGGAATACTGAACGTGACTGTTGGGTTGTCTTCCTGCGTAGATTCAACGATATCATCCCTACTACAGGATAAAGCAATCACTATAACTGTCAGGATTAAGATGACTTTTTTCATCCTTTTATTTTTATCAATGGCTGATGAATATTCAGAATGCACATTCGAAAATCATGGTACAATCAGACGGCGTTCTTTTGTTTATGCACAACGTATTTTCAGCAAATGGCTACAACCTCATTCAAGATCATAGCCATTTACGTAAAATTTAGTTAGAAACACTCTCAACAGTGAACATCCCAGCTGTATCACTGCTACCGTTACCACCGAGATTATCAACAAACTTCACCATTTCCACTGCAGAATGAATACTAGGCACAGCATTGTTGGCACCCAATGTAATGGTATTCGTTTTCCCGCTTAAGAGCTTATCGAAATCCGCCTTGATATTAATCTGTGGTACACTTTTTCCAACAGTAACTAAGGAAGGTAAATTCAACGTAATATCCCGATAAGCATCTACCCCCTGTTTATAAGTGGATTCATCACCATTTGTTCCGTTGATCGTACTTCCAGTGTGAATAGATAACTCTTTATGATCTGCATCATAAAAGCCTTCCAATTTCGTAAATCGGTAACCTGTCCCCCATTCCCAGTGCATTTTGGTGTCATTAGCCCCAGCTGTTGCATAGAAAACTGGGAATCTCAGTTGATCCAATGTATTTATTTCCTGTTTTACCCCCAAACCGAATTTGATCTGTTTATACTCGCCAACGGGTATATTACTCAGTACATAATTTAAAGTTGCTGCTTTCGCCTGATCAATTACTGTAGCCCCTTTATCCAGGTCATTTACATTATAAGGGATCTCCGATCCATCGGCTTTAATAAGCCTGATATTACTAATTACATACTTCAGCTCAGAAAACTGATGCAGTTGTCCACTGGCTGATGTATTTGTTGAGGCAGCTGGTGAATCTGCACTACCCAGCACAATTGTTGTATTTTTAAATGTATTGTTGAAATGTAAGTTAACACTGTTGGCGACATCTTCACTTTTGCTACAAGAAACCATAACCAAAGAAATCATCAGGAGCTTAATTGCATTGTTTATCATTTTATTCTAAGTTTTAAGGTATTTAAAAATTGATTTTTAAGGATGTAAAAATATTCCTACCCATGCGTGGTATATTTCCCCAATCTGCATAGGTACTATAGTATTCATTGAAGAGGTTCTCCGCACCGACCTGAAACATTGCATTCAATTTTCCAATAGTGAAGGTATAGTCTGCCGAAACATTCCATATCTTATAGGATGCAGTTTGGTCCTCTCCGTATTCAGGGCTAAAATTGACCTGGCTAAAGTCCCCGTTCATTGAAGTTTGCACACCGATCATTTTGTATCTGTAATGCAGTGATGTTTGATAACTTAAGGGACGTATAAAAGGCAGGTTTCCGCCCATATTGTCTTGCCCTCTGGCATAGGTAAGTACGACTTTCCAATCTAGGCTTGGCAAAATTTGATATTGCGCATTGAGTGCCAGGTTAAACAGAGTCGCATGATCTAAAGAGGTATAGCCTTTCACACCTACCGATTGATAGTTCATCGGGCTACCCAAACTCAAAATCCGGCCAATAATGTAGTCTTGGATAAAGAAATAATTGGCCTTGGCCCCAATGCTTAACTTTCCGGTCTTAAATCCGGCACTGGCATTGGCTTCATAAGAGACTTCATTTTTTAAATCCGGATTTCCGATATAGTCATAACGATCGAAACTGTTGTAAATGTAATAACCATACGCTTCCGAAACAGAAGGAGCACGATGCCCAAACCCTGTTCCTAGGGAAAAGTCAAACTGACCAATATTTAACTGATAACTAGCATGTAGGCTCGGAAGAATTCTATTTTTCTTCTGTGGAGAACCAGGATGGAAGATCCAATTGAATTCAACGTATTTCGAATAGTTATAGTTCAAACCCAATGAACCTCCAAAGACAAGTCTACTGATATCAGAAAGATCTAACGCGTTATTAATGGCTACACTCGCAAAACGGGTGGTCACCCATGGCCAGCTATAGGCAAACATGGTCTGTTTGGATCGATCCTGCGGATACATGCGCATCTCAGCTATCGAGAGATTATCGTAAGCATTTACCTGTATTTCCGAAGAATAGCGATCTTTCTGCAGATTAATTTTAGATAAAAGACCATAGGTCGTACTCCAGCCTGGCATATCCATATGAACCAAATTTTCCGGACGGGTCGTATCATCCATATAGTGCTCAACTGCATTAAAATAAACTTTGGTGTCCCATACTTTTACCAAGCCCTCTTCAAACAACTGTTTGTATGCAGCGGAAGTGATAATCGCTCTGGATAAGGATAAGTCCATTGGCAAAGCAGGAAATCCCACATCTTTTGCGCGATCAAAAATAGCATCAACCCTAACAGCAGAAAGCGGACTTGTTTTATAGGCCAAGCCCAACGACGCATTGAATTTATTATATTGCGAATGCCGTACTTCATCGTCATTTCCATCGTAATAATTTCCAGCCTTCCGAAAGGCAATACTTCCATCTGCCACAAATTTGTCACTTGAGTAATATAAATTCCCAAGATTGAAAGTCTGCTTATTATTGAATTCAAAACCTGTCTGATAGGCTCCGCCAATTTTTTTCTGCAGGCCAAACGCGGTATTCCTTCTTTTTAGATCTATACTGCCAGCGACCGTAGCACCATGCAGATTACCTTCCTGCCCCGATTTAATATCTATTGCAGCAAGGTTATTACTTTCTACATACGAGGTTATCGGGTCCATTTTATCCGTACATGCTCCAAAGACATGCATCCCATCGATCGTAATTGTCGAACGCTCGCTACTCATATTATTGAGCAGGGGTTCCCAAGCATAGGCACCACGTTTTATGAAGCTGATATTACTTGCAGAAGCCAAATATTCATCCACAGAAACTGTCATCTTCAGATCGTTTTCAATCCTCTTTTTGGCAGCTGCATTGACTGTAACCTCGGCTAGACGTCTCGTTGTATCGCGGGTAACAGGATTGTTTTGTCCGTGTACGTTCCATCCCAAAGACAACATAAAGAGAATAATACTTATCTTCCTCATAGCCTCTAGAATAGAATATCAATGTATAACTCACTTTTACGACCTTCTACACCCGGTGTAAAGTCCTTGGGCACCTCTGTTCCTGCTATTACCCTTCCATTTTGGTTGACCAAAATAAAATTCAATGTCCAGTTACCTGTCATTGTGTAATTCACAACACCATGGTACAATCCGTCGGCCTGTTGTACCAAGTCCTTATTATTGGGCGAAGAATGGTTCCCCATCGAAGGTTCTGGCATACGCGGATCCAATTGTAAGGTATATCCATTGACCGCCGTATAAGACAATTGTGCAGCGTCCAACTTATAAATCCCGGCGACCAGTTTATTTTCAGAAACAGTTGGTTTCCAAGGAGCAATCAAGGCGATTAAATACTGTTCGCCATCTTTCCCAGTGAAAGTGGTTAGGTTACGATTTTTATTTACCTGCGGCTTCACAGTTACATGTTGTGTAGCGGTGAAGGTCTGACCACCAATTGTAAAATCGATTTCCAAACTCCAGTTTACTGCTGCAGAACTTTCATCTGTAAACACACTGTAACCCGAAAAGTAGCGACCATCCAACGTGTAGTCCATTTCGGACTGGTGCGGACAAACAATTTTCATTCCTTGCACATTGGTTTGGACTGGAAGCAATTTGACTGAGGAAACGGCGACAGGTTCGTTATTTTGCTGCTTATTGATTATTACGCGGATATCATTATAACCGCGGTACAATACCCCCCCTAGAGCCTCAATACGAATACTATACCCTGACGAAACAAGGCTTGTAACCTCTTTAAACTCCGTATTCTCCGCTACAGTATTTCCACGTTCTGCCTCATAGTCTGTTTTCTCCTTTGTACAAGCGATTAGGAGAAAGGATATAATCGCGCTATAAAAAACCACTTTTTTTATAAATAAATCTCTCATCTATAATTTTTCATTTGTTAGGAAGCTATCCGATTTATTGCGTGAGCTCCGGAACTCAGGCAATAAATCAAAATGATATCCTATTGTGACGAACGGATATATTTCATCGTAATAGATGCGCTCCATTCAACTTCTAGCGAAATGAAACCATCATACTGATATTAAACAGATTATTAGCTATTATCAATATTCAAATGATTCGGATCCACACCGCGATGTAGCCCAAATAATTAAGAAGGTTTCATTGAAATAAATCGTTATTGAATAAATAGCTTAACCGAAAGATCGATTTTATGGACAAAGCATCACTAAAAGCAGTTTCACAGCGAAATTATAACGCGAAGGAAATCTTAGCATACCTTGTAATCCATCTTAAGTGATCGACTACTTAATCAAATAAAATATTAACTGGATTTAAACCAAAGGGGGGTGAAATATTGTAAAGATGGGATTATAGGAATAATCTTCTTTATATACTGGAAGCAGGCGCTCCACAGTGTCTTCATAAAGAGCCGTGTTTTTAAAAGTAAAATCTTGCGTATTATTTATAAAAACAACATCAATAATACGTAATTCAAGATTTTTTTGTTCCTTTTCCTCATGCTCGCGCATTTTCTTCATCAAAATACACTGGCCTCGACAGGCAAGCGCATTATCGTTAAAACGATTGATACATTCGTAACGTGCGATATAATCTCGATTCAACTCGAAGACGGTCCATAGCCATACCGTTGAGAAGCTCTGCAGGAGCATCAAGGGTAATAGAATCCATATAAACAGTCTGATTTTCATTCGAATATTTTATTCTCAATAGCAGCTTACATCCTTAAGATTACTTCTTTATCTTGTAAACTTACCAAATCGAGCTCATGCTAATTCGTTTTGAGTTTGGGCAAATATAACAAATGAATCTTGGAATAAACAAATGCTATTTAAAAGAAAAAGTCCTAGGCAGACTACTACCTAGGACTTATAAAACTCAATTTTAATTATTTTGATGCAATTGTCAAAACAGCTTTCTTATTGCCGGCAGTTAAATCCAATGTAAAAACATAGGTTTTACCTGCCTCTAAAACTTTGCCCGTTTTGATACCCAGATTGCCTGAATCACGACCATTCTTGCCATCCCCCACAAAGACGATATCATTTGAGGTTGTCACATCTGTACCCCCAAATTCACCGCCCCATCCTTTTTGATGGAAAAATTTGAAGTTGATGTTATCAGAATTTATGGACTCTCCTGCCTTAACAGTTATCTGGTATTTCTTGTTACCTAGCGGCACCAAACAAAGTGCTTTATCCGTATTCCAGCCCACTTGGTTACTGGATACTTTAGGCTTTCCAATTCCCTCACCAATAATCCAGACAGCCCCAGATCCATCATCTTGGAGTTTTGCCAAATCATTGCCTGTCATCGCCTCAACTACAAAGTATTTTAAGTTAAAGTCTGCGGTAACACGGTATTTTCCAGTTGATCCTTTAAACGATAGGGTTCCATCGGCCGCTTTGGTAAAGAAATCTGGATCGATCCACCAATCTTGCAGATCCGCAATCCCTTCAAAAGTCGTCGTTTTCCCTTGGGCCAGTTCGAGTTCAACTTTAGCATGTTTATCATCCAGTCGACTGAACTGCGATCCATTTAGCAGTACAACAATAAATGGAGATGCCTGAAATGTTAATGTATTAAATTGAATCGGGTATACACCAGAAGTCGAATTTGAAAAAGGAATTTCAGCGGTAGACCCCAAGTTAATAACATTATTGACCCAACCAAAATTCATCGCATTACCTTGTGTACCTACTTTTGGCGCTTGAATATAGCCTTTTACCTCAGCTGCAAAATTTTCTTTTGCCGCATATTGGTTTCGCCCTACCTTTTCCATGCGATAGGATTTGGATTCTGTGACTAAAGTTAAATATGGAAAGTCGGGTCTGCTCAGATTAATATCAAAAGATTGTTCGGTCATTTTTTGGCTAATATTCTGTACGACAAACTTAAGGGTTGCTTTTCCATCGGGAATATCTTTCAAGAACGGAACATAAATCTTTCCAGCATAGTCTCCATTTTGTTTGGTACGGATAACGGTTTCTGTTACCTTGTCGTCTGTAAAATACAATTGTGCTTTAACAGTAGACAGCGCAACTTCACTATCCGACACATGGACCTGAAACTCGAGACTATCCCCAAAATTTGCAGCCGAGATAGGCGATTTCAATTCGATTTTAGGATCCCCTATTTGATAGGTATATTTTTCATCCTTTTTACAGGAACTAACTGCAGTAATAGCAGCAGTTCCCAATAGTATATTGATGAGATATCTTTTCATTTGTTCATAATTTATGCGCTATCAATGTGATAGCGCTTAGGGTTTATCATCCTCCAGTTAATAGGTCCAACGGTAAGAAACAACCGATTTAGCTGGCACATCATAGCTAAAATGATGTTTACCGTCTGCGACGGTAATTTTACGGCTATCTTCCGACTCGTTTAACAGAACAATAGCGTAGGTCCCATCTGTATTTTGAAAGGCTGTATAAACTAACCCTTCTGCTGTATACCCAGAAGTACCAATCCGCGAGGCTCCTGATTTGACAACCGAAGAAAGATGACCAACAATATAGTAATGCGAATTGCGCGTTATATTCTTATAATTTGCCTTACTAATATCCACGGCGCCATAACATGTCTGACAGCCACCTTCGCGATTTGGCCCTTTGTCAGTATCAAGCATCAGGTTCCATACAATAACCCCCTTACTCCAATTGTTCACTGTACCGAGAGCCACTTCACGCATATCCTCCATCAAACGTTTTTCAAGATTGCGTCCATCATTCCATTCCCCAATGGATGTTTCCGTAAATACCAATTCCTTGTCTGGGCGTTGATTATGAATATCAATAAGTTCAGCTTTATCCCCACCATAATTATGGTACGCCGCTCCGGCGAAGAATGAAGCCGCTCCGGCATCGTTATAAATCTTTACTGGGTAATCAGACTGATCGGCAATATTATCATAGTTATAATTATGATCAAATGCATAGATCTTTGTTGATAAGTTAGCCGCTTTTAATTGCGGGCCCAAAGCTTGTTTGACAAAAGCCTGTTGTTCCTGCCATGACATATAAAGCGAAGCGGAATTTTTTCTATTCAATGGTTCATTTTGAACAGTAATCGAATAAACATTAATGCCTTCTTTCTTCAGTGCCTGGATCCATTGAACGAAATACCAACCATAGTCCTGATAATATTTTGGATTTAACTGACCACTGGTCCATGAATCAAAGGGCTTTAAATCAGTTAGGTTGTTAACCTTCATCCATTTCGGTGGAGTCCATGGGGAGCCCATGATTTTTATGGATGGATTGATAGCAAGTATTTCTTTAAGCACCGGAATGATATATTGGGTCTCTTCAGACTGCAATCCAAAATTTTCCTTTCCTTCTTTGTCCCAACAGGTATATTCACTCAAAGAGAAGTCGGAACATCCAATAGCAATACGGATATAGTTCATTCCCATTCCATCTTTATCTGAAAAAGTCTCTGTAAGGAATTTTGTCCGATCTTCCTTACTCATTTTCATTAAATTATAACATGTTGAGCCTGTGATGGCTGCACCGAAGCCGTCCATCGTCTGGAATTTCTTAGTAGGATCTAGCGTAATTGTATTGGGCGACATATTAAATTTGGAGCTGAAATCAACAAAGCGCTTTCCAAAATCCAAAGACCGACTGCCTGTCGTCGTATAAATGGTAACATCACCACTTTTTTTAATTTCATCACCTTGCGAAGGTGTATAGCTGTCACGGTTACAAGATGTTGCCGTCACTAGACAGGACAACAAGAATGTATATATCATAGTTTTTTTATTATTACGTTTCATCTGTTAATATATTTGTCTCCATCCATCAGATGGGGGATTCCACTTGTTAAATCAATTAATACCCCGGATTCTGAACTAGATTAGGATTCTGATCAATTTTTGGTTGCGGAATCGGTAAACGGTAAGAGTTCTTCGTGAAGGGATACACCTGTGCCTTTCTTCCAGCGTCTTTTGCATAGACCGCATTCATGACAGATTCCACCTTGTCCAAGCGCACAAGATCGAACCAGCGTTGTCCTTCGAAGGCTAATTCCAGACGACGTTCTTTCAAATAAGCATCTAATAAAGCATCCTTATTTGAACGTATCGCAGTTGACAATTTTGGTAATTTAACACGTGTGCGAATTTTGTCAATAATGTCTGCTGCGCCGGACAAATCTGATCCCTGTTGAATTAAAGCTTCTGCCTTAAGCAATAAAAGATCTGCGTAACGAAGCTTGACAATACTATTAAATGCAGAACGTAATTTAAACATGAATGGATAATGGTTTGACGGATAATAGTTGCTCCAAGTAGTGGAATAATAAACAATAGATTGCCCCAAACGAACCTGGTCCCCTTCATTCGTATATGCTTGTATCAAATCCCGTGATGGGGTTATCCATTTTGCCCATGTGAAGTTATTATCATAATTGGACAAATCCCGTCCAAACATCCAAGTCGCCCAGTTACCTCCACCTGAAGTAAACTGTGCCTCCAAAATCGATTCTTTCGTATTCCGTTGCGCAAGATCGGTGTTGCTTGCATTCATTGCATATAAATCCGAGTAATTGGTATTCAGATCAAAACCATCCGCAGTCAATGCGTCAACAAATTGAATAACCTTAGCATAATCGCGAATTGGTTTTTCGGCATAGATCTTTGCCAGCATAGCTCGTGCTACGGATTTGGTAAATAAAGTTTTATTCCCATTATTGTTGGCTGGTGCATCAGCCAATCCATCCATCAAATCTTTTTCGATCTGCTTATAAGCTTCTTCTTCGGTAGCTTGTTTTGGAAAATATTGCGGATAAACTTCATTGACATTATCACCGGTAATATCGGGTGCAATTGTGGTGATGACAGGGATAGATCCGAATATACGGACCATATCAAACATCGCCAATGCTCTGAATAGTTTAGCTTGTGCTTTATAAGTCCTAATTTCTGTATCGCTCACCGATTTATCGGCGACACTATCCACATAAATGATCAATCGATTTGCACGTCCAACATCTTCCAGATATCTTCCCCAATCCCGGTCAACCACAGAATTAGACCCTTCAATAGAATTATTTTCAAAAGGTACAACTTCCGCTCCGGTTGTTCCAGCATAGGAATTATCGGCGTGCGAATCGCCAATCAAGAGGAGGTCGAGATACCAATGTTCCTGCCGATCTTTCATCTGCTGGTAAATTCCGGCCAAATAAGTTTCAACTTCGGCTTTGTTCTTGAAAACAATCTGCGTTCCTGTCTCTGTCTTTCCTTGACTAACATCCGAATAATCTGAAAGTGGATCACGGTTCAAAGAGCAAGAAAATAAAAACAAAGAGCCGGTTAGCAAAGAAAGAGCGTTACTTATATATTTTTTCATGATACAGACAATTAAAACTCAATATTAAGACCTAAAACAAATGAACGATTCTGTGGATAGGTTCCCCAATCAATACCCTGGATTCTAGACTCAGATCCAGCAGAGAACTGGTTTACTTCGGGATCCATACCGGAATATTTAGTCAAGGTAAACAGATTACTTACAGATAGATAAGGCTGAATTTTATGGATACCAATACGTTTCAGTCTCTCGGGAGAAATGGAATAGCCTAGGGAAACATTTTTCATCCGCAAATAACTACCATCTTCAACAAAATAAGTTGAATTTTTCATGTCAAACCCAGCTTTCGGAACGTTGGTAATCTGTCCCGGTACACGCCAACGATCCAATACAACAGTAGTTTGATTTCGGCCATCATACATCCCCTCTGTTTCCATGCGGCTCGCATTGAAGATATCGTTTCCGTAAGTTCCCTGAATAAATATACTGAGGTCGAAATTTTTCCAGGAGAAGCTGTTTGTCATACCATAGACAAACTTTGGAAGAGGATTACCGATATATGTGCGGTCGCTCGATGAAATCTTTCCATCGCCATTCAAGTCGCGGTAAATGAGCTCGCCGGTTTCAGGGTTTACACCATCAGAGATATAACCGAAGAATCCTGCAAGTGATCTTCCTGGCTCATTCTTCACTACAAAATCATTGACATAATCGTTTGTCTTTACATCGTAGTACACTTGTTGTAGATCCAGTTGTTTCAGTTTATTTCTGTTAAAAGAAATATTAAAATCGGTATTCCAAGTCAAGTTTCCGGTCAGATTTTTTGAATTTACCGCAAATTCAAAACCATGGTTGTTCAGTCGGCCGCCATTTCTTTGGATTGTGGTTGCTTGCTGTCCTGCGGGCAAGCTTGCATTCATTAAAAGATCTTTCGTATCCTTGTTGTAATAATCTGCACTGATCGTCAGTCTATTGCTCAACATGGTGATATCAAAACCAATACTGGTTGTGCTTGTCGTTTCCCAAGTCAAATCTTTCGCCCTTAAGATTGTTGGTTTATTGATATTTGGCAATGAATTGTCTTTTCCCTCAACGAACCACTGTTGACGTTGGATCCCACTTAACTGCAGGTACGCATAATCACCTAATCCATATTGATTACCTGTCTGTCCCCATCCGCCTCGTATTTTAAAGTCGTTTATCCAGGTTATATCTTTCATAAAATCTTCGGAAGAGATTCTCCATGCAGCTGAAACCGATGGGAAATATCCCCAGCGACGTTCCGGACTCAACTTTGAAGAACCATCGGCACGCATATTTGCGGTCAATAAATACTTGCCGTCATAGTTATACATTGCGCGTGCGAAATAGGACATAATCCCCCAATTGGATGCTGTAGATCCAGTTCTATCCCAAGAGATTTTATTTGCAGCATTGAGTGTTTCAATGATTCCATTTGCATAGTTTGAACCATAGATATAGCTTCTGGAGTACTTGGAATCCGTCCATGACGAACCGCCCATTACTTCCAAATTATGCTTTCCAAAGCTCTTCGTGTACGTCAAGAAATTGTCCCAAGTCAACACGGTATTTGTATTACGAATATCTGAAGCCTCCCCGAATTGGTTTCTTCCCCAAGCTGTTGTCCAAGGGTCCAAAAAGGTGGTCATCACACCTGATCTTCTATCCAATGAAAACGCAGTCTTCCAAGTTAAATTAGGCATAAAAGAAACCAGTGCACTTCCTGTGGCAACAAGTCGGTTTTCGCGGTTATTATTATTTCTTGTCCGGGCTAGGTTTTCCAAAGGACTGGTGATGTTGTTGATCCCATAGAAATTATTATAGAATCGATCCGGATTGGTTGGATCCCATACAGGCGCGTAGGTTGGTGTTGTAATCACCGATGTAACTACGCCCCCACGATTAGAACCCAATCCTGAGGTAATTCCATTATCATTGTTATCGGAATAATTGATATTCGCATTTACCTTTAGCCATTTTCGGACTTGATTATCAATATTAGCACGAAAATTATATCGTCTAAAGAAGGATCCCTGTAATGTTCCTTTTTCGTTCAAATATCCCCCACCCAAATAATAGCGAAGCTTCTCATTGCCATCCGAGACGGATATTTGATGATTTTGTTGGATCCCCGTCTTATAGGTTTCTTTAAACCAATCTGTTTGATCCAACAATCCCTCTGGCAGATTTATCATACCTATTTCATCCTGTAAATCTTTGTATTGACTGGTATTTAAAACTTTAACCGTGTTATTGACAACATTGGCTGTCCATTGTGTTCCCAGCGTAATTTTTGCTTCTCCGGCTTTCCCTGATTTTGTCGTAACCAAGATAACACCGTTCGAACCACGCGAGCCGTAGATCGCTGCCGATGACGCGTCCTTTAGAATTTGAATATCCGTGATATCATTAGGAGACAAGAACTTAATATCTTCCACAGGAACTCCATCAACAACATACAAAGGAGTGGTATTACTATTAAAAGACGTTATTCCGCGAATTTGTATCTGAGGTGCTGCACCTGGCTGACCACTCGGCTGAATAACAGTGACCCCAGCAGCTTTACCTTGAATGGCTTGCCCAAAATTAGTAACGGGTCTCTTTTCTAAGTCTTTGGTGGAAACTGAAGAGATTGCAGTCGTGACATCTTTTCTTTTCACGCTACCATAACCGATTACAATAACATCCTCCAGCAAATTGGTTGAGGAATTTAATTGGACAATCATGGTACTGTTGGCGGGTAGTTCTTTACTGTCGTAGCCAACAAAAGTAAATTGGAGTATACTGCCCGTGCTAGCTGAAATTTGAAAACGTCCATCTCCGTTACTGGAGACTGCGTTATTACTTCCTTTTTGTGTAATGGTTACTCCAGAGAGTGGTTTCTGATCTTGGGCATCCAAGACACGTCCACTAACTTGAATTCGGTCTTGGGCAAACACCAAATTCACCAAAGTAAACAAGAAAGCTAACCCCATTGAAAAGGCAACTTTTCGTGTAAAGTAAATCATATGAAATAAAAAAATTGGTTATTGTTTAATCTTTTGGTTATTCCAAAATGGCAATGAGTTTCCCCTGCTTCATTGCTCAAAACAAAACTAAGATCACCAAGACGGAGAAAAAAGAGCTAGTACTTAAAAAGTACTGAAGAAAAAACATAAATAACTAAAAACAAGATCACTATAAAAAACACACACCCTTAAAAAGTACCTAAAGGAGCGTAAAATTGTCTTTAACATAGCTAATTTTCGGGTATTATAGCACATTTTATGCCCGGTCGATCACCGCAATCTGACATACAGCCGCCTCGAAAGCATCACGATTTCCCGCGGCTTTATTACGTACTTTTGTTCTGTAATTATAAACCGTCCGAAGCGAGTATCGCAGGAAACTTGCAATCTTCACGGAATCATCGATCCCTAATCGAATCAATGCGAAAATCCGAAGTTCGGTATTTAACAACTCTGTCTTTTTGGGATAGATCTTCTCCTCTTCCTGAAGGAGTGCATTGAATTCATCAACAAAGGTTGGATATAGATTTAAGAAGATACGATCAAAATTAACATAAAGTTGCTGCACTTCCCTTTCCTCCATTTGCGTTGACTTTAACTGTTCCCGCAGCGCATCCCATTGCTGATTCGTCGCTTTTTTCAGTAATGCCTTTCTGATATCTTCCATTTTATCGATGTAACTCGAACACATGTCAAAAAATTGGGCGATATATTCTTCTTTAATATGGTTGGATTCCGACAATTTAAGGTTAGTCTGGTTGATTTCGTTATTCAATGATCGAAGTTGTTGGTTTGTAGCCGATAATTCCGACCGTATCCTTCTCAAATGTTGCACCTGTCTATAGATAATGACAAGTCCAATAATGACACCGATCAATAAAATACTAACGATAATGACCAGTCCAACCAATTGTCGATTTTGACTACTGATTTTCTGCTGATAGGCGGCATTGATAATGGGATAAGAAGAGGTCCCCTCAATAATGCGATACCGTACTTTACATAACATCGCATCGTCGATTGCTTTTTCAATAAACTGAAAAGCCCGATCAAAATCCTGTTGGTCGTAATACGTTAACGCCAGATCATGAAAAGATGCGTTATCACGATTTGCCATTTCAATATCTGCACTGGCCGATATTGAAAGGTAGTAAATTTGGCTTTTCGTATCCTTTTCATATTTATAAATGAGCCCCATAAAATAGGCGATCAGCGCGCGCTGCTCAATATCCTTTTTATTCTCATTCCATAGGATTAACAATTGCTTTTTAGCGTCCTCCCGGTTACCGTTAAACAGCGTTTTTATCGCAATGGTGGTACGATATTCCAAGGAAGACTTCGGTAGTACCGTTAACAAAGAATCACGATATTTTTCACTTGCCTGGTAATATTCTGACCGATTATTGCTCTGACCGTAATGACTATAAAAGGAGCTGTAGGTATCGTAATACTTGGCAAGAAGCTCCCTACCTAGATGAGCGGGATCGACTTGCTTCAACAATTGTGAAGCTTCTATATACCGTCCGATGGTGGAATACACCCAGGCCAAATCGAGATGAATCACTGCCTGTAGGGAGTCATTAAGCGGTGGAGCGAGCTTTTGACACAGTAAAATATAAGTAAGCGCTGCGTCAGAATCAAACTTCTTATAATTTTCAAAGATTTCGTAGTTCTTCTTCAAAAATTGAGCGGGATTGCCTTCTAATGCTTTTGCCTCCTGTTTTAATTTCTCCAATTTATCTTCACGGTTCTTGATGTAAATTTTCTGATTTTCCATCAGATATTCCAATCGTTGCAAAACCCGGGTGCTATCGGAAGCCACTTGTGCAGATAGGTAAAGACTAAAATGTGCGAAAAGAATAAAAAGAAAAATGCGCTGCAACATAATAAAATCGGTTCAAGATAGTGTAGACTAAACTACATAAAAATAACAACAAAAAAGAGGACGTCTCACGACGGCCTCTTCCCCTGACCCAGTTAAGGGTCCAAGAATTAACAAGTTAATTCTTTATCGCATGAAAAATAGTTTTCTTTTTAATCCTTAATCACCTATTTCCAACCTCCTCCCAAGGCTTTGTAAAGTAGAATCTGATTTAAAGTATTCTCTTTCTCCAATTCTACTTTTCCGATTTGGGCTTCCAGAGACTCTTTTTGTGCTGTAACGACATCGAGAGAAGTCACCCGCCCAGCAATAAATAGTTCCTGTGCCGCTTCAATAGAGAGGTTTAACGCTTGAACATGTTCATCGACAAAGCTACGTCGTTTGACGATCGCCTCTTGCGTCATGACAACATTGGAAACTTCGTTATAAGCGTTTACAACTGCTTTTTCATAGTCTACAAACGCAATTCCATAATCTGCTTTCGCGATCTCATACTGCGTTTTAAGCTGTCTTTGATTAAATATCGGCAGTGTAATACCGCCAAATAAATTATACGCAATAGATTTATCCAAATTAAATAACTTGTTAAAGCTAAAGCTCTGTAATCCGATAAATGGACTTATTGCAACAGAAGGCAAAAAAGCCAAACGTGACGCTTCCTGATTATTCGAAGATGCAATGACTTTCAAATAAGCGGCCTTAATATCTGGGCGTTGGTTCACGAGATCATCTGGCGTACCAAAACGCATTGCATGATACAAATCTGCATTTTCGGTATATGTACTTCTTACAATAGGTTGATAAAAACGCCCCAACAGGCCGTTGATATGGTGTTCCCAAAGTGCTATTTCCTGACTCAATTGTTCTTTGGCAGCTTTCGAGTTGGCTAATAGTGCTTTAAATTGTTGCACAGAAAGTTCAGTCGCATAACCGGCATCTTTTTTCACCTCAACAACCTCCAGTGCATTTTTATGTAATTCAATATTCCGATTGTAAACTTTTATCTTTTGATCCAAAGCAATTAGTTCATAATAAGCTGTCGCAATATTGGATACCAATTCCGTTTCTAATAGACGCTTGCCTTCCTGCTCAGCTAAAAAGCTAAAATAAGCGGCCTGCTTTTGACTCTTCAACTTTCCCCAAAGATCAATCTCCCAGGACGAACGAAGTCCTATAAAATAATCTGGGATAAATGGTTCGGGCAATTTTTCATCACTTTTCAAGTTCTCCGAAAAATTTGAATCATAATTACCTATTCCTGATTCTGTATAATGCCCATATTTCCGAATTCCTCCTTCTACTGCAGCCTCTACAGTTGGCCCCAAGGCCGCCTTCCGTTGTTTAAAATACGCTTGTGCAGATTCCAACCGCAAAATGGATTGACGTATATCTAAATTGTTCTGCAGCGCAGAATCAATTAGAGAAACCAACTTCGGATCTTTAAAAATTTCCTTCCAAGACCGGCTTCCTACATTTAAACTATCTGGAGAAAGATGTTTGGAAAAAGAAGTCGGTACATTTAATTTCTCCGGTTGAAGCGTTTTTTTGGGAACCGAGCAACTACCAAATAAAATAAGTGCAGCTATGACTAAAGACGCTTTTTTAACGACCTGTTTCTTGTTGTCCTTTTTTGAAAATAAGATCACTAATCCCGGGATGACAATTACCCCGAGTATGGTTCCGATAAGCATTCCTCCCACCGCAGCGGTACCGATACTTCGGTTACCCAATGCTCCTGCTCCACTGGCCATCATCAAGGGAATTAGACCTGCAATAAATGCAAAGGAAGTCATTAATATCGGACGCAAACGGGCAACAGCTCCTTCGATTGAAGCGGTCACGATATCCATTCCCTGCTTATATTTCAAATTGGCATATTCCACAATCAGGATCGCATTCTTACCTAGCAAACCAATCAGCATGACCAATGCGACCTGCGCATAGATATTGTTTTCCAATCCAAAGACTTTCAAGAAGATAAATGCACCAAAGATCCCTGCCGGAAGACAGAGCAGAACAGGTAAAGGCAACAGAAAGCTTTCATACTGTGCACATAACAACAGATAAACAAACAGAAGACAGAGTGCAAAAATATACAAGGCCTGATTTCCGGAGATTTTCTGTTCACGAGTCATCCCCGACCATTCGATACTATACCCTTGCGGCAAAGATGATGCAATTTTCTCGACTTCTTCGATAGCTTGCCCGGAGCTGAAACCAGCTGAAGACTGTCCAGTAATCATTGCTGAACTAAACATATTGTAACGGGTAATTTGTTCAGGACCATAAATTCTTTCCATCGAAATAAAGGCATTGTATGGTACCATCTCACCCGTCTCATTCTTCACATATAAGCGTAATACATCTTCTGGTCTTTGGCGATATTCGGGACCAGCCTGTACCATGACCTTATACATCTGTCCGTAACGGATGAAATTTGTCGCGTAAAGACTTCCCATTAAGGTCTGCAGCGTATTCATGGCATTCTCCACCGATATTCCTTTTTTTGCAGCCATATCGTAGTCCACCTTCAGCATATACTGTGGAAAGTTCACATCAAAACTGGAGTTGATGTCCTGAAGAACATCACTTTTTTCCATATCGTCCATAAACTTCTGTAATACCTCGGCCGTCTTGTTGAGATCCTCATTACCGCTACGGTCCAATAAACGTAATTCAAAACCCGAAGAGTTACCAAAACCGGGGACTGTTGGCGGCGGAAAGAATTCAATCTCTCCATCAGCAAAATCCTTTGTTTTATCCCGCAATTCTTTAATGACATCATTTACCGTTTGATCTCGCTCTTTCCAAGGTTTAAGATTGATCATCCCCATCCCATAAGAAGCACCAGATACTTCAGTTATGATACTATACCCCGACAATGTAGACACCGTTTCAACAATATCGAGTTTCCGTGATACGGAGTCAATTTTATCCAAAACACGTTCTGTACGGTCTACGGTTGCTCCCGGTGGGGTTGTTACAGCTACATAGATCATTCCTTGATCCTCGGTTGGAATAAAACCTGAGGGTAAGATGGCACTACTTCCCCAGGTCGCTAGAAAGAATCCTCCAAGTAGAAGGAGAGTCAGTCCACGTCGCGCACTGGTTTTTACCAAAATTCCCTTATAGCCGAAGGCAGTCTTGTCATAAATGGCATTGAATTTTTTAAAGAAACGGTCCAACCAGTTATTCGAAGGTTTACGGTCATGGGGCGATTTTAGGAAAAGCGCACATAAAGCGGGTGTCAATGTCAACGCGTTGATACCTGAAATAACAATGGCAGCCGCGAGCGTCAATGAAAATTGACGATAAAATATCCCCACCGGCCCTGAAAGAAAGGCAACAGGAACAAACACGGCAGACATTACCAACGTAATGGCCACAACAGCGCCACCGACTTCTTTCATTGCCTCCAATGTCGCTTCCATAGGTTGAAGATGTTCTTCTTCCATTTTTGCATATACAGCCTCGACAACGACAATTCCATTGTCTACTACAATACCTATGGCCAGTACCAAGGCAAACAAGGTCAGTAGGTTGATTGAGAAACCTAACATCTGCATAAAAAATAATGCCCCAATCAAACACACTGGTACAGCCAAAATTGGTATAATAGTCGCCCTAAAATCCTGTAAAAAGATAAATACAACGATAAAAACTAAAAGAAAAGCCTCCAATAAGGTTTTGATGACAGAAGAAATTGAGGCATCCAAAAACCGCGACACATCATACCCCATGGTATAGGTCATGCCAGTCGGGAATTGCGTTTCTTTCAATTCTGCCATGCGGTCTTTTACACGCTGAATAACCTCTTGTGCATTTGATCCCGGCAATTGCTTTAGCATGATGGATGCGGATGGACGTCCATCAGTTTTGGATACCATTTCATAATCCAATGAACCAAATTCAACATCTGCTACGTCTTTTATACGGATAATAGAACCATTTGAAGTAGCTCGAATAGGTATATTGGCATATTCCTCAATTTCAGTGAATTTACCTGGATAACGCAATACATATTGTTGCATGTTACGCATTTTATCGGAACTGATACCGGTTTGTCCTGGCGCAGCCTCGATATTCTGTTTTCGTAATGCGGCCACCACATCCTCCGTAGAGATATTATAAGCTGCCATACGGTCAGGTTTAACCCATACACGCATTGCATAATCACGCATTCCCATAATCTGAGCGAGACCGACACCTTCGATCCGTTTCAGTTCCTTTAGAATGTTGATATCTGCGAAATTGTAAATGAATCTTTCATCCGCAGTTTCATCATCGGTAAAAACATTCAGATACATCAGCATGGAGTTGACCTCTTTTTCGGTGGTTACCCCTGCTTTGATGACCTCTTCAGGGAGTTCATCCAATACAGTAGTTACCCTATTCTGTACGTTTACAGCCGCAATATCTGGATCTGTACCAACTTCAAAAAAGATTTGAATAACCGTGCTGCCGTTATTGGTAGACACTGAATTCATGTAAGTCATCCCAGCTACACCGTTGATTGCTTTTTCCAAAGGAATAGCGACAGCATTTGTACTCACCTCAGCATTGGCACCTGTATAATTGGCATTGACGACTACCGAAGGTGGTACAATGTCCGGAAATTGTGTGATGGGCAATGTAAATAAGGCCAACAACCCTAAAAGTGTAATAAACACCGAAATAACCAACGACAATATGGGTCGTTTTATAAATGTTTCAAACATAATTTATCCTCCCCTACAGTTTCCTCATTTTTGGATTAATCTTCATTCCACTCCGCAGTCCCTGTACTCCCTCATAGACAATCTTGGCGTTGGGATCTAAACCTCCATCCACAATGTAATAATGCCCCACACGCGGGCCCGCTGTAAAAGGTGTCATTTTTACGGTACTATCTGCCTGTACTGTATAAACGTATGTCTTATCCTGAATTTCAAATACTGATTTTTGGTGTACAAAGGTATGTTCCCCTGTCTGCATTGGCACCGCAATCTTACCTGTTGCGCCATGCTTTAAGATATGCTCGGCATTGGGAAATTGAACCCGAAGGGCAATGGATCCCGTATTGGCTTCAAATTCACTTTCTACCAAATGGGCAATTCCCTCGTGTGGATACAGCTCACCATTGGCCAAAATTAACTTGACCGATTTTTGCGTTTCCTTACCGTCCAGTTTATCACGCATAAGTGTCAGATACTCTCTTTCAGAAATATCAAAATAAACGTTCACTTTGCTTAAATCGGAGATCGTCGTAATTAAGCTACCCTCGGTCAATAAAGAGCCTTCTCTCAATAAGATACGGTCTATACGGCCGTCAAAAGGAGCTTGTATAACAGTATAGTCCAATCTTGTCTGTGCCTGATTAACCAAAGCTCGGGCTTCTTCTATCTTAGAATTGGCCGCTTTTAATTGAATTTTTAATAAATTATATTCGGAAGAGCTTACAATATTCTTGTCAACCAATTTTTGAGTTCGTTCCATTTCCAGCTTAATCTTTTGCGCTTCGGCAATGGCATTATCATACTGTGCTTTGGCCTTGGCTAATTCCGAACGATATTCCTCATTATTATACTTAAACAGCATTTGGCCTTTCTTTACCCAAGCCCCCTCGTCTACATAAATTTTATCCAAAAAGCCATTCAATTTGGAACGAATTTCGACGTTTTTTAGGGCTTGAACATCCGCAATATACTCCTGATAAACAGTCGTATCCATTACCATTAAAGGTACTACAGGTATATTTTTGAGTTCTTCTTTCGAATCAGCGTTAGCGTTGGATGAATGGCATGAAGCCAGCATCCCAACCATACCCACGAAAAGGCACAGTAAAAGTAATTTCTTCATAAACGATAAAAAATGTAAAATGTTAAACCCTCCTACGGTATTTTAAAATCAGTCGTTAGGAGAATGTGTTAGATGGGAGCTACAGCAATTCTATAGCGTAAAGAGCGGCCCAAAGCCTTCCATACCATATATAGAAATAAAACTAAATTGTTGCAGCCTCCGCTAGAAAATTAGAGGAGCGTAACTAGAATGGCCTAAAACGGGATAGGAAGCGATAATACCCTGGTAAGCATAGGGTTTTAGATCGGTAAAAAGGATGTTCATCATCTTTTGCAAAACATAATGCCGTAAAGACGATTCCAAAAACAAAAATAAAAATTGGTAGTACTTGACTATTGAGTGAAAATATACGATAATCATCTTGCAATAGTACTTTTTCTTCTTGGGAAGAATGAATGGGTTCCAAATCCAATACGTCATCCAGAAAATACTCCACAATGGTCTCACCTGCATGCAACACCTGTCCAGTTGCCGAAGAGAAAGACTCATAGGTCAACAGATTAAGGTATGCAAAGAGTGTTAAAAAATGAAATATTTTGCCTAACATATCGAAATTTCGAATCACAAAGGTATGACTTTAAATAGCTAAGATTATTTTATTCGTGTAAAAAAACCATGACAGCCTAAAAAATTAGCTGTCATGTCCTTAAATATCTCTAGTTTATTAGATTAAAGGCGATAAATTTCAAATGTTACAATTTGATTTTCACCACTAATGGAAAATGATCCGATGGTAATCTTGTCTCGTACTGTTTAAAAGAAAGTTCTTTAGGGAAATCACCCTTTTTAACCTCTTCACTATTTTCTTTAACACTACGATAAGATTCTGTTAAAACAGCATAATGCTTTACTTTAATCCGAGGAGTTACGAATACATGATCTATACGGCTGTCTGTCCAAAGATTATTATCGAAAGCATTAAATGTACCGTTCCATGTAAATTTAGTCGGAGCAAGCTCAAAACTATCTTCTATAAAATCGGATTCTTGTAGGATGTTATAAATTTCATTATTTTGATCGACATTGAAATCACCGGTCAATATAGCTAGTTCCCCTTTTACAAACTCTTTCATTTTTTTGACAACCAACCGACTACTATTTTCCCGGGCTTTGACACCAACATGATCCATATGCAAATTAAAGTACCAAAATTTCTTCCCAGAATTAATTTCCTGCAACTGCACCCAAGTACAAATACGAGGTAAGGCAGCATCCCAACCTTTTGAAGGGCGATCTGGCGTCTCAGAAAGCCAGAAGACGCCACTTTTTAATTTCTTAAATTTCTTCTTTTTGAAAAATATAGGCGCAAACTCTCCCGCAACTTTACCGTCATCCCGACCAACACCAACATAATCATAATCAGTAAGACGTTTTTTCAAATCTACCAATTGATTTACCAATACCTCCTGTGCTCCAAAAACATCGTAATCCACAAAATCAATTAAAGAAGTGATTACTGGAAATCGCTGATCCCAACCGTTACCATTTTTACGATCTCCGTCATTGTCATAACGGATGTTGTAGCTTCCTACTGTAAGACCTATTGAATTTTGTGAAAAGGCATTTAAAACAAATAAATTGATTACAAAAATAAGACTTAGCGATATAATACGTAATTGCTTCATAATATATTATTTTATTTTTTCGTTACTAAAGGAATATGGAGCATCTTCTTTTTTTGTACCTCTATTTTTATTCGGTGCTTCGCTCATTTTGAAATCAAGTTTGGCACCCTGCAATAAATCTTTATAACGGATATAATTATGACTATAAGGCTTTCCATTCCAAGTTAGTTGATCTACGTAGACCTGATTTGCTCCCTGTTGTTTAGCTTGGATATTCACTTTTTTCCCATTTTCGAGATTTAGTGTCACCTTATCGAATTGTGGTGAACCAATCACGTATTCGCCCGAGGCAGGAGAAACGGGATAAAATCCCAGCGAAGAGAAGACATACCAGGCTGAAGTCTGCCCGTTATCTTCATCACCACAATAGCCGTCTGGTGTAGGCAAATAAAGTTTATCCATTATTTTGCGCACCCAATATTGTGCTTTCCAGGGCTCTGCAGCATAATTATACAGATAGGGCATATGTTGGATAGGCTGATTTCCATGCGCATACTGCCCCATATTCATCACCTGCATTTCACGCATTTCATGGATCATTCCGCGACTTTTCATACCCTCATAACTCGGAATAACAAACACCGTATCCAACATGGACACAAATGATTGATTACCACCCATCAAATTAATTAAACCCTGAGGGTCATGGAACACACAAAAACTCCAATGCCAAGCATTTCCTTCCGTATATTCTCTTGACCAGGCACTTGGATCAAAATCTGAGACGAACGATCCGTCTGCTTTTTTTCCACGCATAAGTTTTGTACTTGGGTCAAACAGATTTTTATAGTTCATCGCACGTGTTGCATAAATAGCTGTTTCAGCTTCCGGTTTGCCCAATGCTTTGCCAAATTCATAAATACACCAGTCATTGTATGCATATTCCAGTGAACGTGCTACATTTTGGTCTACTTTTACATCAGCAGGTATATAGCCCAATTTATTATAATATTCATAACCGAAGCGTCCCGTCGAAGAGTGTTTCGGATAGGCACTATTGGCCCCATGCTTCAGCGCTTCCCATAACAGGTCTTTATCATAGCCTTTCCGATCAGTAATCAAAGCATCTGCTACAATAGAAGCGGAATTGTTTCCAATCATCGATGCACGATGTCCTGGTGAAGCCCACTCCGGAAGGTAACCACTCTCCTTATAAGCATTGACCAACCCTTCCTGCATCCGATCATTCATCGACGGATACAATAAATTCAACAGGGGAAACAAACTTCTAAAGGTGTCCCAAAAACCTGTATCCGTAAACATTTCCCCAGGCAGGACCTGCCCATTGTAAGGGCTATAGTGCATACGCTTGCCTGTTCCATCAATTTCAGAAAAATCCCTCGGAAAGAGTGTTGAGCGGTATAAACAAGAATAAAATGTACGCAACCGGTCAATATTGTTATCTTCAACCTGTACACGCCCGAGGATTTCGTTCCACTGTGCCTTACCTTCGTCAACAACCTGTTGAAATGTTTTGGACTTCACTTCTTTTAAATTAAGTTCTGCCTGCTCAAAACTTATAAAGGAAGAAGCAATACGGGCGGTGACCTTTTCCCCTCTTTTCAAGGAAGAGAAACCCACAACTGCTCCGGCGTGATTGTCCTGAATTTCCAATTCATCTTTATTTATCGCTCCACTTTTAACAGCAGCTTTGTAGGAGAATGGTCTATCGAAAGTAATGACGAAGTAATTCTTGAAATTCTCTGGAACACCACCGCTATTTTTTGTTGAATACCCGATAATCTTATTTTCCTGCGGAATTACTTTAATATAAGACCCCTTATCAAATGCATCAATAATAACATAAGCACTGTCTGTTTTGGGGAATGTGAACTGAAAGATTGCTGCCCGTTGTGATGGAGACAATTCTGTTGTCACATCGTGATCCGCAAGGTAGACGCTATAATAATAAGGTTTTGCAATTTCCGCTTTATGTGAAAACCAGCTCGCCCGCTTTTCCTGATCAAATTGCGGTGTGCCTGTTATTGGCATGATTGAAAACTGACCATAATCATTGTTCCAAGGGCTTGGCTGATGGGTTTGCTTAAATCCTTTAATTTTATCTGCCGTGTAAGTATATACCCAACCATCGCCCATATTTCCAGTCTGTGGGGTCCAAAAATTCATACCCCAAGGCCGAGCGATCGCAGGATAAGTATTACCATTAGACAATTCATACTTCGATTCAGTACCGATCAAAGGGTTAACGAAATCAACAGGCGAGGTTTGTTGCGCCATTCCAGCATGCGCCGCGAACAGAAAAAGAATACTGCCTGTTAGTTTTTTAATATTAAACATAAATGAAGCGTTTGGTTAAGCTTAAAATTATTAGCAAAAAAGCTAAAACGTATTAGTAAATATAAGTAAGAAATTTAAATATAGTCGATTGCCTAGGTCTTTTTCACAAGATGGTTACAAAAAAACCGCAATCAAATGATTGCGGTTTTTAATATCACGCAAAAACTACCACCCAGGATTCTGCCCTAACGAGGGAGATTTTTGGATCTCTGAGTTTAAAATAGGAAATAGGTAATGAGTTGGAGCAGTAAAAACTCTACTTTCAACAAAGAAACGTTCCATTTTATAACGTTTATCACCAATTTGGATTTTACCATTTACGTCTTCAACGGCTCTCATGCCATTAATCATATTCTGAAGTTTCGGATAAGCTGTATTACTATTCTTCCAGTAATTTATACTTCGCTCGTTATTTGTACTACCTGATGCAGTAAAGTTCTGATATTTAGTTTTCTCCACCGAACTACTAGGTTCTAGATACAGGCGACTATCAAAAGCTCTCTTATTCTCATAAAAGAATTCGACCCTTCGTTCACGGTAAATGTACTCACGCATCAAATTTTTATCAGCAAGTGTTGTCAAAGGCATGGGCGCCATAAAAGACCTCGCTCTTACCTGATTAATTAAATCATAGATCTCTTGCGTCGGTCCATCAACTTCATTAACTGCCTCTGCATAAATGTAAATAAAGTCTGGCAAACGCCATACTGGAGGGGCACTGATGATAACACTGCCATTCTTATTCCAAGCTTCCTGCAAAAATTTCCTCAGATAATATCCCGTGCGTGTTGCATTATTAGCGCCAATCTGATCTGCTCCGCTCGCAATATTTGTCTGGGATGGATTATTGTTTCCGCCGCGGAATGCTGCACCATGAAATATAATGTCGCGATAGAAACGTGGATCCCTTTTTACTGAAACGTAAGGATTCCCGTCATCATACCCGTCCTGTTTAGCCTTGGCACTATAAATCGGATAACCAAAACCATCTGGTGAAAGGTATTCATACTCATCGACTTGCTCCTGAACAGGCATCTGACGAGCTCCACCGCCTCTACTTGGCGGATATACATCACCAAACCACCCCTCTCCCTTATAGCGCGTAAAAAACAAAACATACTCATTTTTGAACGCCTCCATATCATAAAACATCTGCCAGAGACGTGTATAAACTGTTGAGTTGCTCGTGTTTTGCCCCCCGCTATCTCCAAAATCGGTATTTGAATATTTCTGATACAGGCTATAACGTTTTCCACCTGCAACCTTACTTTCAAGAACTGCCTTAGCAGCCTCTTTAGCTTTCACCCAACGCTGAGGATCATATGTAGCGTATTCGGACTCAAACTTACGTGTCCCATTATAACCTTTTGCGGCAGCTCCATTCCAAAGTGGTGTAGCGGCCATCCACCGTGCTTCTGCAATCAGCCCAAGGCATGCCCCTTTATCGATACGTCCAAAATTCTGCCCCTCCCATTTTTCCGGGACAGCATTATATGCTGTTGTTGCATCAGCAACAATTTTGTCAATAACTTTATGAACTGACTCACGTTCGAAGTTCATATTTTCCGTCGCCGTAATTACATGGTCTATATAAGGAATCTCACCATATATACGAACAGCCATTAAATGAAAGTAAGCTCTAAGAAAGTAGACCTCTCCAACGCGCATAGGAAGTGAGCCTGGCTCCAGGATATCATCTGGTGTACTATATTTTTTAATTCCTTCCAAAATGACATTGGTTCTACGGATCCCGTCAAACATACTACTCCAAAATTGCCCGTTGTCTCCTGGTAGTCCATTGATATTCCAATCGCCGGTATTATATCTATTCGTAATATTTCCCTCTACTGTAGAACCTTCGGCCTCATCGGTTATTGCAGCACTCGAAAAATGATAGAACCACGAGATAGGCTGATTGACACCCTTCGCTTTAGCATACACATCCGTAACGAGCTGATTTACTTTTTCATAACGAGTAAAAACCTCATCTTCCCGGATCTGATCGTCGGGTAATTTGTCCAAATATTTGTTGCAACTTGCGATCATAAAAGCAACCACACCTGCCATAAAAAAAAGTATTTTTTTCATCTTCAATACATTCATAAGATTAGAAATTAAGATTTATTCCAAAGTTGTAGACTTTGAGAATCGGGTACCAATAACCGCTCGTATTTCCCATCTCAGGATCTATACTTAAATCCTTTAAACCTGACCAGGTAAATAGGTTCATCCCTTGCGCATAAACGCGTAATTGGTTCAAACCAATTTTTTTAATAAGATCTTTCGGTAAATTATAACCAATCTCTATATTTTTGAGCCTTAAATATTTAGCATCATATAAAAACAAACTACTGTTGCTATTTTTATTATTCTCGGAATTGCCAATATGTAGAGCGGGGTAAGTTGCAGTTTCGGCCGTTTCCGGTGTCCAACGTCCCATATGAATTGGTCGAACGGAGCCGAGTTTATCTTGATCAAAAGTCGGGAAATCCCATACAGCCGCATCTTTCAATAAAATTGAAGAATTTAACGCTCCTTGAAACAAAAGACTAAAATCAAAACCCTTGTATTGCAGCGATATTGGTAAACCAAATTGAATCTCCGGGCTTCTAGGATTTCCCATCACTGTGCGATCCCCTAAATCTGTAATTTTACCATCACCGTTCAAATCCTTATATACGACATCGCCTGGTCCTACTGTTCCCCAAGGTTGAAAATTACTCTGATTTAATTTGTCCGCCTCGGCCTGATCTCTAACGAAGTGATCGAAAACATAGACAAAATTTTCATAAAGTCGTTTGCCCGTTGCTTGTCTGTATTCATATTGTCGTGGCACCTCTTGTCGGTAGATCAACTTATTTCTAGAAAAGGTGAAATTAGGTTTTAGAGAAAATCTGAAATTATCCCCAATCATGTCTGAATAACTCATCTCAATATCAATACCACGGTTGCGGACCTTTCCAATATTGATCAGCGGAGAGCCTTTACCAACTACGCCAGGAAAACCAATGTCATCCGCTCCTAGTTCGGTAATAATATCATAACGATAATCTTCAAAAACATCAATACTAAAGTTCATCTTATTCTTTAAAAAGCCCATATCAAGACCGATATTGGTTTTTCTAGATTTCTCCCATGTTATATTTTCGTTTGCCAGGCGTCCTTCACGAAGGCCACTTAGTCCATTGTTAAAATTCTGTTCCCCAAAACTATAACCATCTCCTCCCTGAAAAAATGCGAGATATCCGAATCGAGCGTCACCTGGCATTTTATCATTACCCACAAGCCCCATCGAGGCTCTAAGCTTTAAAAAGCTAAGCCAGTCTTTGGTATTCGACATAAATTTCTCCTTGCTAACCACCCAACCCAATGCTCCAGCCGGGAAAAATCCATAACGTTTTCCCTCTATAAAATTTTCGGATCCATTGTAACCAAAGTTAAATTCCGCCAAATATTTTTCTAGATAATTATAGGTAAACTGCCCTGTCATACCTTGATAACGGATATCAACACTGGCTCTTGAATTCGCCGCATCATAGACAGACTGGCTCGAGCGATTGAAAAGCAACATCCCAGTTACATTATGCTTATCGTTAAATAGACGATTGTAATTTATTTTTCCTTGAATGAAAGTTCTATTAAAAGGACTACTTTGTGTAAATGAATTTCCAACGGTTTGATCTACCGTATATTTGTTCCCATTTCTGTAAGTACCCTCATAGTATTGCGGATTCATAAAAAGATCGATACCATCTGTAGGCTGAAAAGTTGCATAATTGGGATATACCCTATATCCTTCACTATAGGTACCCAACTCGCGTCGGACCCATTGTTGCTCTCTAGCATCATAGGAAAATATTCCGTCAACAGAAAGTCCCTTGGTAATAAAATCCATATTCCAGCCGGCAGCAAAACTGCCTTCCAAATAGGTATTTTTTTCTGTATGATATCCTGATCTAGTCAACTCCCCAAGAACATTAAATCGGTAAATTTGATTACCAAACAACAAGCCCGAGGGATTATTCAGCAGATACCCCTGCGTAGAAGGTTGGCTATTGGGTTCAAGAATGATGGGTAAATACGGGGGCTGTGTCATTGCCAGAGTCATCAATCTACTTGCGGAAGTTCCAGGTGAAGTTCGATTGGTAATACGAGCACCTAAATTGAGTTTTACCCACAAGTTTTTAGTAATGTTGACATCAATATTGGACCTAAAATTATAGCGCTGAAATTTAGGAGAAACATTATATTTAGATAAATCAACATGGTCATAATTATTATCTTGTCCCATGTAACCGCCCATCACAAAATATTTCGCAATATCATTACCACCCCGTATTGATAGATTATATTCGTGCTGAGGTGCAGTTCTAAAAATATAATCGAAATAGTCCCAGTTATAACCTAACCCGTCCGAATTATCACCCTTTGCCCTTCGAAAATTGTCTATAGCATCCTGACTAAATAATTTCAAGTTATCGATATTTCCACCAGACAGCTTCGCATCATTCATTAACGCTTCATTGTAGAGAGTCGCGTAATCTGCAGATCCTAAAAGCTTCGGCAATTGTGCAGGTGTATTTAGTCCATAAGACGCTTTGAAGTCTACGGTTGCTTTATCGGCGGATTGTCCTCGTTTTGTGGTAACAACGATAACCCCATTCGCTCCACGAATTCCGTAGGGTGCCGTAGCTGCTGCATCCTTCAAAATGGAAACAGTCTCAATTTCGTCTGGAGCCAAATAGCTCATATCGCGTTCAATTCCATCCACAATTACAATGGGGGATTGATTACCATAAGTTGACTTACCACGAATAAACAATTCTGAACGATCTACTCCTGGCTCACCTCCAGCATATTGGTTGACAACCAGTCCTGGTAATCTTCCTGCAAGCATGTTATTAATATTTGCTGCAGGACTCTGTACAAGATCCTTAGTCGTAATCGTTGCGACGGCGCCCACAACATTTCTTTTCTTCTGTGTTGTGTATCCAACAACCACAACATCCTCTAGTGCTTTTACATCTTCTACTAGGCTAACCTGTAACGTTGACCTTCCGCCCGCCACAATTTGTTGAGGCTGAAAACCAATATACGAGAAGGTCAATACCGCATCCTTATAGGGAATTTCTATTCGATATCGACCTGATGCATCTGTTTTCGTTGATTTGCCACTCGCCTTAACCACAATGGTGACACCTTGCAAAACTTTCCCTGTCGAACTGTTTAAAACTGTTCCCTCTACAATAATACCCTCTTGTTGGAAACTGAAGTGGCTAGACGCAGCTTTCAATTCGGTCCACAAATTGAACGTGCTACACACCGAAAGCGTAAAAAATAATGGAATTACCTTTCTTTTCATAAATGATAATTAATGATTGGTTTACTAATACAACAATTGGTCATCAATTAGTTATTCCTTTGGAATGAACACCTCCAAAGAAATCAACCTTAAGCTGATAAACTAATTCGTTTTAGTAAAATTAAAAAGAAAGAAAAGAGAAAGTTGTTAATCGATTGTTAATGACAATTATTGAAATCGACCTCTAAAATAAATCCCACTTTGTAAACAGTTTTAATAGCAACATACCGCGATCTTTTCAGCATTTTTCTAATCTTGCATATAAAAACATCAAGACTTCGTCCCAAAAAATAATCGTTATCTCCCCAAAGAGCAAGTAAGATCTCTTCTCTTTTCAAAACAACATTCGGTTTATTTGCTAAGAATGTCCAAAGTTCGAATTCACGTGGTGATACTACCTGCCGAGATTTATCATTAAATTCTATTGCAAGTAAATTACGGTCAAGTTTAATGTCACCAATATTGAGTTGTAATTGACAAACAACAGGCTGCTTAACCATATAATTTTGAAGTTTCAGAGACAATTCTTCAACATCAAACGGCTTTGTTATATAATCATTGCCCCCTAGACGGAGGCCCTTTAATCGATCTGGTTTAGACAGTCTTGCTGTAAGAAAAAGCACAAACTGGTTTTTATTTAGCTGAGAAATATATTCAACGAATTGAAACCCATCCCAGTTGGGAAGTTGTATATCTACTACAAGGATATCATATTTATCAATCTTATAATAAGATATTCCCTCTTCAGCAGACATTGCATGACTAACATCAAATCCGAAATTTGACAGATAATCTATGAGCATTGTCGCTAAATCAAGATCATCTTCAATCAGCAATATATGTCCATATTTCGGTATCATCTATTTTATTATTGGTATTGAAATAGAAAATGTTGTTCCAGGTTGGCTATCTGATTTAACGTCAATTTTCCATCTATGAATCCGCATGACTTCCTTTACGAAAAAAAGCCCCAGGCCCAGCCCATTTGAAGAAGCTTCTTGTTTACCCCGATATCCCTTCGTGAAAATATACGGCAATTGGTTATGTGAAATACCTATTCCATTGTCTTGTACAGTCATCACCACCGTATCTCTAGCGCCAATACTCAAACGAATATGAATATGCTTTATTCGCTCTTTATTATACTTCAGGCCATTATCGACCAAATTGTTTACCGCGGTAACAAACATAAATGGGTTGACAAGCACCCTAGCCTCTTTAACGTTTTGATCCACTAAGATTTGAATCGTCGCACTTTCTGATACTAAAATCGCAAGATCTTGTTCTAATTGATCCATAAGTTCTGCCAAAAAGTGTTCCTCTAGACTCACCTCTTCTTGATTAAACACACTCAAATCAATCGCTTTGTTAACTAATCGATCCAAACGGTTTATCTGACGCATCAAGGTGTCCAAAGTTGTTGACATTTTTAACTTATCATCTTTCGAAACTTTTACCGCCAAATTGGTTAAACCAATTCGTATGGTTGTCAATGGTGTATTGAACTCATGTGTGACATTGTTAATAAAGTCAGAAGCCATTTCTGCCATTCTTTTTTGCTTTATCCAGCTACTATATGTCATCAAATACAACCAAACAATACCAATTATACAGCAGCCCGACAGCAATAATAATGGGAAAATGGATCTTAATACAGAAAAATTTGTATCAATATTTCCAACGTACAACGTAAAAGCCACACGATTTGACATCTTACTATTTGCAGTTATTGCAATCGACGATACGATATTGTCTTTGTCAATAAATCTAAATTCCCCTCCAATAGGAATATGCTGATCTTTCCCAAAGTCCAGGATTGGTATAAAGGTCTTCGCATCAAAAGTCACCGAAATATCTCTCAACACAATGGCATAACCAAAGCCTTCACCCAAATTGACTTCGGATCTGATGACCTGGAATAGGCTATCCATCGCAGGATGATTTCGAAGCCTCATTATCAAGGTCTTCGCGATACTATCTTTCAGACTATTGAAAGCATTTCTATCGTCTTGATAATAAGCTCTCAGACGAACTAAATGAGGCATTAAGGTTGAATCGACAAGTTTCTGTCCGCCCGGGAATATCTTATCGTTGGAAATATGCTTATCGTAAACAACCTTAATTTCCTTTTTTTCTTTTTGAAATAGTTCGCCTCTTTTGATCTCATATGATCTTGCAATCATGAGATACTGTAATATCAAAAACAAAACTAAGCAACAGATAGCTATCCATTTATATACACCTGACCGTCTCATTTTTGCAAACAGACTATTATTTGTTCGGTTTATTGCTCATCTCGAAGATTAATTCACCGCCATTTATAATGCTGCTATAGGGCAATAGAAAATCAGCCAATTTCCGCCCATTTAAAGAAACGGATTTAACGTAAACATTCTTCTCAGACTGGTTACGGGCAACTATAGAAAGACTGCGTCCGTTTTCAAGATTAATTTTTGCCGATTTTACCAAAGGACTGCCAATCCAATAGTTATCTTCCCCAGGTGCCACCGGATAGAAGCCTAATGCAGTAAATAAATACCAAGCAGACATTTGTCCACAGTCATCATTTCCCCCTAAACCCGCATGACCATTATGATACTGATTCCGTATGATTTGTCTTACACGCGCCTGAGTTTTCCAGGGACTCTTGGTTATATTGTACAAGTATGCCACATGATGGGAAGGTTCATTTCCGTGCACGTAATTTCCGATAATGCCATCTCGGGTAATATCCTCCGTATGTTCAAAATATTTATCCGGTAATTCCATTGTAAACAGAGAATCCAAATAAGACGCTAAACGTTTTTTGCCTCCCATTAATGCCATCATTTCAGTAGGTTGATGCGGTACATACAGGCTGTAATTCCATGAATTACCTTCAATAAATCCTTGCCCATGTGTATCCAAAACATCGAATTTCTCCTGAAATTTACCCGCTGAATTCTTCGGACGCATAAATCCAATAGCGGAATCATAGAGTGATTTCCAACTTTCAGCCCTTTTGGAAAAAGTCGTGTAAATATCCTCTTTTCCCAATTTTTTCGCTAATTGCGCGATACACCAATCGTCATACGCATATTCCAATGTATTAGAAACAGATGTTCCCGATACATCTGCAGGAACATATCCTTTATCTATGTAAGCCCCAATCCCCTCGTACTGACGTGTATTTGCTGTTTGTACACAAGCTGCTAATGCAGCCTCAGCATCACCTTTGTAAACGCCTTTGAGGATAGCATCAACAATGACCGATACGGAATGATAGCCACTCATGCACCAGTTATCATTTGCATAATGCGACCATATCGGCAACATCTTCAATACACTCTGGTTATAATGAGCCATCATGGATGCCACAATATCTGCATTCCGAGAAGGATTAATTAAATTCAACAGCGGATGAAAGGCCCTAAAGGTATCCCACAATGAAAATGAGGTGTAATTCGTAAACCCTTCAGCGCGGTGCACCTCCTGGTCCAACCCTTTATACTCACCATTGCTGTCCATATACACCGTCGGCATTAAGCTTGCATGGTACATAGCTGTATAAAAGTTGACAAGGTCTTCCTTGTTCAACATTTCAGCTTCTATCTTATGCAACTCCTTTTCCCAGGCGTTCTGCCCTTGCTTAACGTAACCGTCAAAATTCCAGTCCGGAGCCTCAGCCTCCATATTGGCCAATGCATTCTTCATGCTTACTGGACTTAACGCTACTTTCAGGAGGATGGCTTCTTGTGCTTTTGTATCAAAATCCAAGTGAAGCTTAATATTGTGTGCTGCAAGATCAGGGAAATTGTTCTGTTGATCAAACTTACGCCAGAAACCATTATAGACAGATTTTCCATCTTCATATTTGGCGCCGTAATTCTTAAACGCTTTTGATGTCTTTATCGCAAAGTATACGGTGCGGGTTCTTGACCAACCGTTTGTCTGGCGGTAGCCTACCAGGGTTGAATCGTTCAAGACCTTGACCACGGTCCAAACATTCTTGCCGTCATAATTATAGATCCCAGCAGTTAAGTCTACAATAAGATGTGAAGCATCCGATTCTTTGAACGTATAACGGTGCAGTCCTACACGTGTTGTTGTCGTTAATTCAGCTTTAATCTGATGTTTATCCAGTAAAACACTGTAATAGTTGGCCTCAGCCCGTTCGTTGGCATGCGAATATGGTGATCGATAACCATCTTGTGGTCGATCAGCTGTACCCGGGTTTAATTGGACTTTTCCTTGTGTCGGCATGATCTGTATATCACCAAGATCGGAGTGACCTGTACCGCTAAAATGCGTATGACTAAACCCGACAATAGTCGGGTCATCATACTGATAACCAGCACAATATTTATAAACATCACCGTTATACCGCCCATTGACAGCATACGATAATGTATCCGTATCAGGGCTTAATTGTACTGCGCCGAATGGAACTGTCGCCCCCGGAAAAGTATGTCCCATTTTCGCCGTACCGATGAGCGGTTTGACATACTGAACTAATTTCGTTTCTTGTGCCTTTAATAGATATGGGACACTAATTAATCCCAAAAAGATTAAACTTCTGATATTCATCGCTTATGAATTATAGTTTGGGGTTTTGGCTATAATCGGCCCACAGCTCATCAATAGTTTTACCCGTCTCCACTTTCCAAAAAACATCACTATAGCTTTTGCTACGCATCGCCGCATCCAATTTTTTGACAAAATCCTTCTTTATATGTAGATTGATCCAATACAAAAAGCGCGCTGTAATACGATAAGAATCTGTGTATTTCTGCTTTTCGTTATATTCTGGCAGCTTCCAATTTGCTCCCGCATTATCTATTCCATCGTCAAATCGCACAAAATCGGCTATCCCCTCGGTAATCCACCAAGGGCCCGCCCCGTCAGGGTATGCTTGGACAATATGCATTACCTCATGGGTAACCACATCAATATCGCCCGGATTTTTGGCAAACCAAGCTGGACTGTAACGGACAATCCCACCCGCTGTCGCTGCCACACCTTTATAGTCCGGATCAATAACGAAAGACACCTTTTTTATGGTCTTTTTATTATATTTCTTGGCTAGTTTAGGATAGTTTGTAAAATATGCCGCCACCAACCTTTCTTTTAAAGGAGCACTAAAATCTTTGTCTTTATTTATCCAAATCAAGGTGTACCCACCTTTACTGATACTATCAACATCCACAGCCACCTTGCGGTCGTTTTCTGTATGTTTCCAGTTGTCCTGCGCGAAAAGTGAACAAGAGTATGCCAAACCAAATAAGGTAACAACTACTTTTAAGTTTTTAAAGTTTATCATAATCCAATGATTATTTCTTTTTGTTCGATTTCAACTTGATATTTGTTTGCAAATCCGTTGTCATTGAATAAGGCGCTGAATTTTTGGACGATCCCCTCGTATAATTGGGTTTTGCCGCCATGTCAAAATTAAGTGTGCCACCTTCATGCAATGCTTTGTGACTTAACCAGTTTTTACCATAATCCTTACCATTCATTTGCAATGTGTTTACATATACATTTTCAGCTGAGTTCTTTGGTGCATCAATGGTCAATGTCTTACCATTTTCAAATGTTAAGGTCGCTTTTTTAAATAATGGGGCTCCGAGCACATATTCATCCGTCGCCGGACAAACCGGATAGAATCCCAGCGCTGAAAAAACATACCATGCAGAGGTTTGACCATTATCTTCATCACCACAATAGCCATCAGGTGTAGGCTTATACATTCGGTCTATCACTTGACGCACCCAATATTGTGTTTTCCAAGGTTGGCCAGCATAATTGTACAAATATGGCATATGCTGAATTGGCTGATTACCATGTGCATATTGCCCCATATTCGCAACTTGCATTTCACGTATTTCATGGATAATACCACCATAATAGCTATCGTCGAAATCTGGGGACTGAACAAACACCGAATCCAACATGCCCACAAAAGTCTTCTCTCCTCCCATCAGATCGATCAGCCCCTGAACATCGTGAAATACGCTCCACGAATAATGCCAGCTATTTCCCTCTGTGAATGCGTCACCCCATTTCAATGGATTAAAAGGGGCCTGGAATTTTCCATCTTTATTCTTTCCACGCATAAGATTGGTCGATGGATCAAATAAATTCTTGTAATTCTGTGCACGCTTAGCATACAAATCAATCTCAGCCTTCGGGCGGTTCAACGCTTTTGCCAATTGGTAGATCGTGAAATCGTCATAGGCATATTCCAATGTACGTGCTGCATTTTCATTGATTTTAACATCATATGGCACATAACCCAAACTATTGTAATATTCAACGCCTTTTCTTCCAACAGCACTCATTGGTCCTTCGTTATTAGCACCGTGTTGTAAGGCTTCGTATAACTTATTGATATCATAACCGCGCAATCCCTTCATATATGCATCCGAAACGACCGATGCAGAGTTATTTCCCACCATGATATCGGCATATCCCGGACTGCTCCATTCAGGAAGGAAGCCTCCTTCTAGATACGCGTTAAGTAAACCTTCCTGCATCTCCTTATTAATGGAAGGATACATAAAGTTTAAGAATGGGTACAACGCTCTAAAAGTGTCCCAAAAACCTGTTCCTCCAAATAAATAACCGGGAAGTGTTTTTCCATTATATGGACTGTAATGTACAGCCTTTCCTTGCGCATCAATTTCATATAATTTGTTCGGGAAAAATAAGGTCCGATACATCGTCGAATAGAATGTACGCAGTTGATCAATATCATCACCTTCTACTTTAATTTTTCCTAAAGTCGAATTCCAGATCTGACGTCCGTCTTCTTTTATTTGATCAAAAGATTTGTTACCTAACTCATTTAAGTTTAATAAGGCTTGCTCGGCACTGATAAAGGAAGACGCCACTTTCACCTGCACTGGTTTCGTTTTGTCTTTTACCTTAAACCCGACGATTGCACCAGTGTGATCACCTTTGATCTGAAGTTGCCCATCCTTCTTCTCTTTGCCTTCCCAAGTAGCGACACTTGCAAAAGGTTGATCAAAAACCAAAACAAAATAATTCTTGAAATTAGCAGGTAGTGGGCCGCGTGCATATTTCGAAGAATAGCCAATTATCATATTTTTTTCTGGAATAATCTGAACTTCAGATCCCTTTTCATAAGCATCCAAAACAATATAAGCATCGTCTGTTTTATTAAACGAGATCCTAAACATGGCTGCGCGTTCTGTTGGTGTCATCTCTGCAGTCACATCGTGATCTGCTAGATAAACCGAATAATAATACGGTTTTACAATCTCCGCTTTATGTGAAAACCAGCTCGCACGTTCATCTTGATCAAATACAGGCTTTCCAGTTACAGGCATGATAGAAAAAACACCGTAATCATTCATCCAGGGTGATGGCTGGTGAGTCTGTTTTAATCCACGAATCTTATCAGCAGTATATTGATACTGCCATCCGTCGCCATTTTTCCCTGTTTGTGGTGTCCACATATTCATTCCCCAAGGTCTCGCAATCGAGGGATAGGTGTTACCATTGGACAACTCAAATTTGGATTCGGTACCCATTAATGGATTAACAAGATCGACAGCTTCTAGCTGCTGTCCTCTAAATTTCTGAGCCAAAACCGGTTTTGCGTAAAACAAACCCAAAGACAATAACGACCCTAGAAAAACACTTAAAGATTTCTTCATTATTTAGGATATATAAAAATATTTCTACTAAAACGTATTAGTAAAGATATAAAAAAGAATATTAAATCAAAATAAAGACCTGGAATTGGACAAACACGTCTTATGATTTTTACAATTCAATTTCTATATATCCATTTGTTGTCCCTTTTTATCGCTTGATCAATTTGGTCGAAATGACATATTCTTTTGGTATGGATATCCCCTGATCTATTTCCTTTAACAAAACTTTCACACAAGTTTTAGCCAGAGGTTCCAATGGTTGCTGAATACAGGAAATTTTAGGAATCAAAATATCAAATAATTCATGGTCATCAAAAGAAAACATCGGAAAATTATAGCTATTCTCAGGTGCCGACCGTAATACCTTCAATCCGAGAATACAAAGATAATTTGTGGTAAAAAATAGACCATCTAAGCCTACCTGCTTAGCAGCCCAATTTTTCAACATACGTGAACCTTTCTGCTTCAGGTGCTGATAAGGTAATTGCAGTATACGAGGTTCCATTCCATATGTGTCACAAAACGCCAAATAAGCACGCTTACGTGCCAGCATTTGTGGTTGATCCGAATCGATGGTTACCAGCCCAAAATTTCTACAACCAATAGATTTCAAATAGTCACATGCATTCTTCCCACTAACTTCATTGTCAATATGTACATAATGGGTTTCCACTGTTGGAGAATTTCTATCAAAAACTACCAACGGAACCTTATGTTCCAATATTTTGCGCTGATATTCTTCCAGATCTACTGTCGGAGCCAAAATAATACCCTCCACTTTCTTTTCCAACATCGAATCGATGATATCGCGTGCATTTTGCGGATCTCCAAGCGTACTACTGTAGAGGACATGATAATTTTTCTTTCGGAACAATTCCTCTACATACAATGCAAATGGACCAAAAAAAGAATCCCCAATATTCTCTACAATTAGACCAATAGTATTTGACCGCCCCGTTGCTAAACTCTTCGCGAGCGCATTGGGCTTATAGCCAACTTTTTCAACGTATGCAAGTACGCGGTTTTCCAATTCCTTGCTAATGCGGGCTCGCTCGGCTTTGTGATTAATGACTAACGAAACAGTTGATTTAGACACATTGAGTTCCTGTGCTATTTCTTTAATTGATTTGGCCATAAGAGCATTTTCATAAAATTAGGGTGAAATTAGAAAATAAATATGAACATATCGGAGATTACAATTGATAGCACACAATAAATTATTACACAATCGTATGCGTAGGCAGCAAAAAAGAACAGATTATCCAATTAAGGCTCTTTCATTACCGTTGTTATCCCTCCACGAATGCGAGCGAATACGATCAAAAAGATATTTTTGCTTAGATTTAAACTTCATTCTTTATGAATAGCAAATGTCTATTACAAATAGATGTATAAAAAAGGAATACAAACCATTATTGATAACCATCAGAATTTCTTAAAAGATTAAGATGACCATTATCTAAATTAGTGGCCTATCCTAACCAACAAAGAGATTTGATTTGACGAATGAACTAGATGCAAATGAAAACACGTTTTATGTTATCTTTTCTGATGATGTTAACAGCTATGGCTGTAGCGCAAGAGAAAGACAAAAGACCCAATATCATACTTATTATGGCGGATGATCTTGGTTATGGAGACCTTGGGGTATATGGTCAGCAAAAAATTGAAACGAGGCATATTGATTCATTGGCTGCTAAAGGAATGAAATTTGATAACTTCTACGCTGGTACATCTGTATGCGCTCCGTCGCGGTCATCGTTAATGACAGGACAGCACACCGGCCATACCTATATACGCGGTAACAAAGAAATTGAGCCCGAAGGACAACAACCTCTAGCCGACTCTGTACAAACTTTTGCTATGCTTCTACAACAGGCAGGATATACAACCGGTGCGTTTGGAAAATGGGGACTTGGCATGGTCCATACAACAGGTGCTCCTGATCAAAAAGGATTCGATGAATTCTATGGCTATAACTGCCAACGTCAATCCCATCGCTACTACCCAACTCACCTCTGGCATAATAACGAAAGGATAGAACTCCATGGCAATGGTTTAATGGCCCAAGGGCAGTATGCACCAGCATTAATCCAAGAAAAGACCTTGAAATTTATTGATGAAAATAAAGAAAAACCTTTTTTCCTTTATGTACCTACAGTTCTTCCTCACGCCGAATTATCAGGTCCAGATGACAAATATTATCAGTTATATGCAGACAGGTTTGATGAAAAACCACATAAAGGAAATGACTATGGCGCACAAGCGACTGTTCCCGGTTACGCTTCGGTAGAAAAACCGCATGCCATGTATGCGAGTATGGTAAGCCGTATGGATGCTTATGTCGGTCAAATTGTTGATCGGTTACGCGAAAACAAGCTATTGGATAATACAATTATCATTTTCACGAGCGACAACGGATCGCACAAGGAAGGCGGAGCCGATCCCAATTTTTTCAATAGCTCTGGCGGGTTACGCGGCAACAAACGCGACCTCTATGAAGGTGGCATCAAGACTCCTTTCATTGTTTATTGGCATGGTAAAGTTGCCGAAGGGAAAACCTCAAACTACCTGGGCGCTTTTTGGGATATTATGCCTACGATGGTCGAACTTGCCGGGACAAAAAAACCGCATTATACAGACGGAATTTCATTTTTGCCAACGCTGCTAGGTAAAAACAAGCAACAAAAACAGCACCAATATCTGTACTGGGAATTTCATGAAGATGGGGGACGTCAAGCCTTGCGCCAGGGAGATTGGAAACTTATCTTACAAAAAGTTACAAGTAGCCAACCTACAGCCGAACTATATAATCTCAAACAAGATCCAAAAGAACAACACAATATTGTCCAGGAAAACCCAACGAAAGTAAAAGAATTACGTCATCTGATTGAAAAAGCGCATGTCGAAAGTGATATTTTCCCATTAACAAGTGTAAATATGCACATAAAATAAGGTTTGGGGAGTAGCAAACTGAGCGTTATTTTCCCCAAAAAACATTAAAATTCCGGAAAGTATAGCAACAGGAAAAAGATACCAAGAAATAGAAATGATTGACTTCCTATACAGGCACAAAAAAAGATCCTAGCCCACTGTAGAACTAGGATCGTATAGATAAAGAAGTACCGCCAACAGATACCATTTATCAATGAATCGTTAGCTTATTATCCCAACTGAGGGTCAGTTTTCGAATGATTACCTGTTTCCACACGCCCCGCAAACTGGCGTTCAAATTTGGTTCCCTCCACGTGCAGCGTCACATCATACCAACCATGGGTTTTATGAGATTCCACAATCCACTTCGTAGATTTCCCTGCCGCAAGTACAATAGATTTCTTCCAGGTGCTGTAAGCATTATCTTCTACATGTACATGAAATGATTTTTCCCCTTTGTTATGGATCTCCAGTACAAGATTACCCGTCAAAAGACCTTTCTTCCCGATTTCATAGGTCGCTCCAACAGATAAGGGTTCCTCCTGTCCTTTAAATCCGCGCATAAAACCATTAGGTCCGTACACTGTTAAATCGTAAAGGTGATCTTTAAAGTCTGCCAAGTTCCAGTCAAAGCTTAGTTCCTGCCCAGCAACAACTGCAAATGGCCAAAATCTCACACCTTCCTTATAGCTGGGTCCACTATAGACATTAAATGGGCTGTTTAGCGATTTACTACCAAATACCTTATTGCCCGCCTCTAGTGTCAGATGAATCTGATTGTGTTCCTTAGCAAAAGAGTCCTTAACATAAAGCTCGTACGCCAGAGCGTTGGAGTTTTTCTGACCTTTCTCCTGTCTTGCCAACAGCTTCGAATGACCTTTAGACCGCAATCCTGCTACATCCTCTTTCGACCAAACATGAAAATTATTGGGCAATGGTTTCGCTTTCGCCTGATCAATCGCATAGATCTGCTGATTCCGATCAAGGAAAGGCAAATTAACAGCATTCGATCCTTCAGCTTTCCGAAATACCGATGTCAAATCACCTGTGATGGCCCGGCGCCACGAACTGATATTCTCCTCTTTCACATGCTTGCCCAACTTTTTTTCAAAGAAATGCTCCATAAACTGAATCGTCGATGTGATATCGCAAATCTCCGAATTGACCCAACCGCCTTTTGACCAAGGTGACGCTACAATTAAAGGCACCCGGTAGCCCAGCCCCACCGGACCTTCCGTTGCATTACTTTTTTCTTCACCATCGGCAAGCTCCTGGGCTAAACTCACATATTCGCCACTATAATCCAATTCCGGTGAAGTTTTTCCAGAACGATGATCTGCTGGGTTAGGTGCTACAAACGGAGGGATATGGTCAAAATAACCATCATTCTCATCATAGTTCAGAATAAAAATAGTCTTCTTCCAGATTTCGGGATTTTCTGTCAGAATATTTAAAAGCTCCGATACATACCAAGCACCATACATAGGTGCACTCGGATGATCTGAGAAGCTTTGTGGTGCTACAAGCCAAGATACTGCAGGTAACTTCCCAGATTTCACATCATGTCTAAATTGGTGCAAAACATCCCCCTTAGGAACTCTAATCTTTTCACCCTCCTGTGCCACCACGCTTGTCTCACGATAGAAAGAATCACCCTCGTTCGTTTGAAAAGCGCGTTCATGCAAGGTACGCTGTTCTTTAGGAAGCTGCTGAAAAGCATGATCCGTAAGACGTGCCAAATGTTTTTGGTAGCTATTCAGCTGCTCCTGCTTCTGCTTAAGTTTATTCTGTGTTTTTTGGACACTCTCAGAGCTATTATTCGCTAATGCCTTTTCAAGTTCTTGAATTTCAGCGGGTATTTCTGCCACACGTTTACGCATAAAATCAAGATGGCTTTTCTTGAATTCAATATGATATTGCGCAAACCATTCCAAATTATTGTCTGTAAAATTTCCCAACAGATCCTCACCGTCTAAGCCACTTTCTATACTGACTTCATTTTGGTAGACTTTCCAGGAGATCCCTGCTTCTTCCAGTCGTTCCGGAAAAGTCTTCCAATGTGCCCAACGGTTAAAATAGATATCTGAATTCCGCACCAATGGCTTTGCTCCTTTGTGTGGTACGCAGGTTCCTGTCCAGAAAAAATGGCGATTGGTTGTTGTACCTGTAATGGACGAACAGAAGTGCTGGTCACAAATGGTAAAGGCATCAGCTAACGCATAATAGAAAGGAATATCCTCCCGTGTATAATAACCCATTGTTAGCGGAATTTCTTTCAAGACCTTTCCTCCTGGACGCTTCGCTTCAATCCAGTTATCGTGTTTTCCCTGATTACGGGCTGCCATCTGATTTTCCCAGGAATGTGGTAAATTTCCGGTCCAGGCAGCATTTGAATTTTTGATATCCAGTCGGAACGGCGAATAGGTCTTACCTGCAGCCGACGATTGCAACCATACAGGGTTACCACTAGGCAATTTAATCGCCCGTGGATCATTAAACCCTCGAACCCCACGAAGTGTTCCAAAACTATGATCAAAAGAACGATTCTCTTGCATTAATAATACAATATGCTCGGCATCTAAAAAGGTACTTCCAGTGATCGGTTCAATAGCCAATGCACGTTGTATGGCATCTGGCATAGCACTCTGTAAGCCAAAAACACCAGCTAACAAGGAAGCCTTCTTAATAAAATCTCTTCTGCTATCCATAAATAAATTTGTTATCTCTCTACTAAATTCAATGGTCTAAAGCGAATATATCCATTCGCTGTCGTTTTTAATGTAACGTTTTTAACAAAAATCCCCGCAAACGATTGATCTCATCTACGGGGATTGTTTTTTTCGAAGGACTTATTTCAAAAGCCACATCAATTGGTTGATCTCATCATTGCCTTTATATTGGCGCTGCATTGCCTCGTCCAAATTTGCAGAATTATAATTGTACTCTAATGATGGGTAACGCCACCGCATCGGTATTTTATCCGGTGCGACTGAATTCAAACTTGATGTTGGATTGATTTTCCATTTAGGATAGCCCGTTCTTCTGTAATCATAATATGGAGTCATACGCCCCTGCAAGTAACTGGCTAAATATTTTTGTGTCATAATAGCCTCCAGTTGTGCTTCGAGTACGACCGGAAATTGATTTCCATAAGTTGTTACTGCTGTATTGATGTAGTTGGCATCCAATGGCATATTATGAGTATATTGAGCCGTATTCGGCGTATTATCCGCTATAAATTTCATTGCGGCTTCAATTCCTTTCTTATACCAATTAACGGAAGATTCCGCAACCCAGCCCCGTGCGGCAGCTTCAGCTATCACAAAACATAGATGTGCATAACTGTATTGTTGTGTTGGTTCACCACTAACTAGTTCCGTATAACGGTCATTCAATTTAGAATAATCATTTTTCTTCTTTAACTCAGCAATTTCACTAAAAGAAAGAGAAGGATCTGTCCCTATGTACGCGCTAAAATCATTAGACTGTTTGCCGTTTGTGATCTGTAATGCGGAAGGATTCGCATAATAAAACAATCTTCTATCTTGATATTGTTTCAATCGGTCAATAACCTCTGTCGAAACAATAGGATAAATAACAAAGCTATTACTAATCTTATAAAAAGGATAAGTTTGGCTGGCTTTGTCCTCATGAACGACCTGAAAATTATCTGCATTACTACCAAAGATCGGTTTACTGGTCAAGATTGATTTAAAACGATCTTTTATCTTTAGATCGGCATCACTTTCTTTTTTGCTTAATTGAATAAGAACATTTAATGCAAAGCTGTTTACCAATTTGCGCCATTTCGTGACATCTCCAGCGAACAATGGATCACCATCAAATTTTTCACCTTCCGAAAAGAGCTTATCTGCAAGCTCCAACTCGTTCAAAATACCCAGAAAAACATCTTTTTGAGTATCATATTTAGGGAAATAAACTTTATCCGTTTCCCCTTTTAATGCATCTTTATAGGGAATATCTCCAACACTCATTGTCCCCTCGTAAAACTTCATGGCACGAGCAAAATACATCAGACCATTATACGAGTTCTTGAGTTTTTCACTTGTTGCAAACTCTCCCATAAAATGAGCATCATTGATCGAAGTCATGGAGATATCCCATTCGCCGAGGCTATTGTATTGATATCCCTCTGTTAATTCTGTCCAAGCAATCTCTTTGGTAAGCATATAAGGCTGCATAAAACCTTTAGTTGAGGACTGGCGTGCCAAATTTAATATTATACGAGTAGCCAACATGGAAGGTTTAACAACCGATGGTGTCTCAGGATTGGTATTGATCTCATCAAATTTGGAACAACTTGTCGACATCACCAAAGTACCAAGGGTGATATACGTCAATAATCTTTTCATGTTCATATTTGTCATGTAATTTTTAAAAAGTAAGGTTAATATTGAAACCAATGTAACGCATCGATGGTGAACTTAAATCTTCAGAACCAACATCTGGATCTGAGAAACGGAACTCTTTGGTCCACAACAATAAATTTTGCCCAGTCACACCGACACTGGCGCGTTTCGCTTTAAACTTCGAAGCGATCTTATCGGGCATTCGGTAACTAAGCGACAATTCACGAAGTTTAATGAATGTTTCGTCCCAATAATTCCATCGGCCTGAATAGGCTCGTTTGTAATACCCCTCATATGAAACCACTTTATCATTTGGAGCAAATACACGCGTATCCTCTGTAATCTGACCGTATTTATCATAGGTCACACTACCGGAAACAATTTTCACACCCGGAGCGATAAAGGTTTTATTGCCATTAACCACTTCCTCATAACGGTATGGTGTATCTGAATCAGGATGAGAACCTGTCTGCCATAAACGACCATTCATTGTTGAGTAGGACATCCCTTTAATTCGACCATCTAGGCTAAAACCAAATGAGAAGTCTCTATAACGAAACTGATTTGAAAAACCCCAAAACCATTTTGGCGCAGTATATCCTATTAATTGATTGGCATACTGAGCTGAAATTGGCATCCCAGAACTATTTAGTATCATCTGTCCATCCGGAGAACGCTCCCAGTCCTTATATTCGATATAATCGGCCCGCAATCCTTCCTTAACATATAATGCATCTTTTGAATATTGAGGATCCAACTTGTGGAAATAGCGCATGTTCTGAGAAAGGTTCATCGTAATATCCCACTGGAAATTTTCACGCTTAATCGGTGTACCTCCCAATGTGATTTCATGCCCTTTAGTCATCTCCTCCTCCTTTGTATTGATCAAACGCTCCTCAAATCCGGTAGTTTTTGAAATCTTAGCTTTGACAATCTGATTGTGTAATAAGCGATAGTAGCGGGTATAATTACCATACAACCGATTGTTCAATACCGCGAAATCAAACCCGAACTCCGTCAAATCACGTTGCGTAGGTGAAATCGAATAGTCTTTGATAATATTCGGATAGGAGGCTGTTGGCAGGCCATTCCAAACATTGCTTGTTACCGTAAAAGTTGAATTTATCTCATATGGATTCAGTACAGATTTTGTAATAGCCCAAGATCCCCGTACTTTGAACATGTCCAACCAGAGAGGCTTTGATGGAAGTAGGTCCGTAACAACAACACTTCCTGAAACTGAAGGATAAAAATAAGAGCGATGATCCTTCGTTAACGTTGATACCCAATCATTACGTCCAGTAGCTTCCAAAAAGATCGCATTTCGCCAAGACAAAGAAATACGTCCATAAAGGCCATTCCGCATTTCTTTAACACGGGACTCAACCGCTTTTGCCGGATCGATTGAATTCCGTAATGAATAAAATCCTGGAATCGACAAACCGTTAACTGTATTCGCGATCAAATTATTATCCTTGCTGTAGAAAATAGACCCCCCTAATAATCCATCAACTCCCCAATCGCCAAAATTTTTCTTGGCAGTAAAGATCGCATCATTCGTCGTCGCAAAGCCATCATAATCGGCTTTCATATACTTCCCTTTACTATCAAATCCACCAAAATCTTCAAATCCACCCCGTGTTCCATATATTCCGATCGGATTTTGCTGAGTCCTTGACTTGCCATAATAATCATAACCAGATCGCACCATGAATTTCGCCCAATCGTTAACCTTATAATTCAAGGTAACAGCAGCATTCACCTTATTGACTAATTCGGGAGTAGTTTTTTCGTGCGCGATCAAGTATGGATTGTCATACCATCCTTTATACATCCAATTTTGAGACTGGTCTTTCACCAGCCAATAGTCTTTGTAATCTTTCAAATTATATTCAGGGCCGGTCCACACTAAGATATTATAGATGTATCCTTGATCATTATAGCCAGAACCAAAATTATTAGAGGAAGAACTTCGGTTATACCCAAGCCTAGTTTCCAAGTCAAATTTCTCGCTGATCTTGGTTGTTCCTGTCACCGAAATATTTGTCAGGTTCAACTTTTGATTGGGATACTGTCCTTTATTATAAATATGGTTAATGGATGTTCTTATGCTTCCATGGTCCCCTTGATTCGTAAAGCTGATTGTATTGTTGGTGATGAAGCCTGGTTCCAAAAAGTTTTTAAAATTGTCCTTACCCTTTGACGTAAGCTCACTTACTTCATACTGTTTGCTAATTGGATTCCATTGTTCGGCAGTTCGGCCAATATCCAACTTATCCCCCCAGACATAATCATCATTGTTAAATTTTCCGGACTCGCCTGAAGAATAGCTATGTTGTACCTCAGGCAACGCAAGATAGCCTGAAAAGAACATATTATTGGTATTCACCGTAATCTCTGTTCCTTTCTCTGCTAGACCTTTTTTGGTCGTGATCATGATTGCTCCTCCTTGTCCCTTACTTCCATAAAGGGCGGTAGCGGTAGCTCCTTTCAAGACCGTCATATCCTGAATATTGTCGACAGGGACATCCCTTAGGTCCATATTTTCGTAAGCCACGCCATCAATGACCAAAATAGGGGTCAGTCCACGTACTTCGATTTGTGGTGTTTTGTTAAATTCTGTACTATTCATAACACGTACACCAGAAATACGTCCAGTCAAAGTCGTTCCGACATCTACTCCTTTCACACGAGTCAAATCTTCTCCCTTCACACTTTGAGTTGAATACCCCAAAGCCCTTTGCTCTCTTTTTATTCCCAACGCTGTAACAACAACCTCTTCCAATGCTTCGGAAGATTTGGCTAGTTTAATAGTCCCTGCTTGTGTCGACAAAATTTCAACACTTTCATACCCTATATAGGAAATCTGGAGGATCGCATCGTCAGCAGTATCTGGCAGTTTGAAGACACCGCTTCCGTCGGTAGTTACAGCAATGGCAGTCCCTTTAACCCGTACGGTCACACCAGCAATAGGCTGTCCCGTTTCTTGGTCGACAACCTTACCTCGGATCTCTTTGGCGGCGTTAGAAACTGGCTTGTCGTTTTTCACCTTAGTATCGTTGCCAGTTTTTCTCGATATCACATAAAGCTTCTCATCAATTTTTTTGACCTCAAGATTTCCGTCTGAAATTGTCTGGATAAATTGAACAATTTGTTCCTTTTTCAATTTATCAAGGTCAGCGGCTTCATTGATCTTTTGGTTCGAGATCGAAGCGTCATAACCAAATTTGACGTTGAATTTCTGTTCCATTCGCGTGAGGATTTTCCCGATTCCTTCACTGGTTGAAAATTGTGAGGCCATGGTCTGAAGTGCGAGCGACTGAAAGAGCAGCGCACTTCCCATAAGTTTTAAATAGTAATTGGTTCTTTTCATAAATTACTTTTTATGGATAATTGTTTGATTAAATGCAGTATTAAGCATCTTGAGAGATTTTTCCAAATCGCTAGCCGGTAGATAACCGGTATAGCTTTCAGTCCGGAAAGAATCGATTAATTCGAGATAACTGTCAGGATAAAGATTATTTAGATCGGCTACGATCTGTGTGAGTGGAACTTGATTAAATGACAAAAGATCACTTTTCCAGTTCGATGCAGTGCTCGTATCCGCTTTGGATACATCAAATTGCTTGTGTTGCTTATCATAGGCGACTTTCTCACCGGGACTAACAACAGAATATTGTCCGGCACGTGAGACCCGTACTTTACCATGATTCAACACCAGGCTGCTACGTCCTTCAGAACAATTTAAATTAAATGCTGTACCCAATACACGTACATCAAAGTCGCCAGAACTGGCAATAACAAAAGGTTGCTCCGGGTTCCTCGCTACCTCAAAAAATGCTTCCCCAGAAAGCTTTATCCGACGTAAACTGTCTGTATCGAAATCTGACAACAATTCAATCTCTGCCCCTTGTCGAAGAGAAACATGTGTACCATCTGGCAATATAAGGCGCTTAACAAATTTTGTCGGATTGGAATAATAAACAATTTCAGAAGCTGTCGTCCCATGTTGTTCCTTAAATTTAAATTGGAATAGGCAGGCGAGACCGATCAACAGTAAACAGGCGGCGGCAGAAATGACAGACCAACGTCTTTTCCAAATAGGTATTACTGGCTGAGTCAACGAGGTCCCTGTAATCGTAAAGAAGATATCCTCGGAAGTTGTTTTATTTAGTTCACAATCGCGATCGTCCAGCGAAACGACTTCCTCCACACCTGGAAGTTCATCCCTGTCACAAGATGTCAGTAAATCAAGAAATATGGCGTTTTCCTCGGGACTAAGTTCTCCCTTAAGGAATTTTTTATATAAAGCAGCTATTTTGGAATTCATCATCTATGCCCATCTTTAAATACATATACGTAACTAGATGACCGAAAGACGATGCGGCTCTAAAAAATATTTAAAAAAATCAATAGGGCTATTGAAATCTCAAAATGATCAATAATATATTGCCGAACGAACTTATTGCCTTTGACCAATTGATCACGGACGGTATTAACGGAAATCCCAAGCCTATCTGCAATTTCCTGATTATCCAAAAACTCTTCTTTACTCAAAAGAAAAATTTCGAGTCGCGCTTTTGGGAGTTTTGAAATGGCCTCACGATAAACTCGCTCCAAATCTTTAAACCGAATAGCTTCCTCATTCGAATTGTCTACCAATTTGGTCTGATCGATATCTGAAGCTTGAAATTGGAATCTGATCTTTTGTTTCCGCAATTCGTCAAATACAAGGTTTCGGGCAATCGTATAGAGGTAAGACTGCGGATTTTTATTTCCGTCTAATTCCGCCCATTTTTTCCAAATTCGGGAGAATGTTTCCTGGACTAAATCTGCGGCAGCTGGCTCTTCTTTCAGATGTAAATAAGCATATTTATACACTTTGTCCTTATACAACAAAAAGAAAGTTTTAAAATCCAGGGCATTATTATTTTCAATAGGCATCCTTCATCACATATAATTGATCCTACAAGTTTAGTGAGAATTTTTTAAAATATGCCCATGAAATGCATAGGATGTGCGGCATGTAAGCTCAAGCAAAATAAGTGGTAACAATTTAATTATAATGAATTTACATTAAATTAACACGAGTGTCATGGGATATTCGATCAACAAAATAATAGCCAGAAGACCGCGCAATCTTATACAGCAAAGAATTGCCTGACTTAAATACATAAAAAAGTTCCATTGCAGGTAGGCAATGGAACTTTTTTATGTATTCCTATATTTTTTTAGTCGACTACACAAGTTATTTTAACAACGGAAATGGTCCCAAAAAATAAGTTCCTCGCTTATAGAAACGGAGAAAGAAATCAAGCACCGCATCGTCCACTGGAAAGAAGAACTGCTTATCCACCTCCGCCTTAAATAGATTAACATAATACTTCGGCAACTCGCTCGGAAAGAAATCTTCAACCAAAAGATTCAAAAAATACCGCGCATAAGGTACCTCACTTTGATCATCTTTCTCTACAAAGTTGTTATTCTTTAATGGAAAAAATTCCGCTATACCGCCAAAAACTTCTAAACCCGTTTTTGGATTAAAGAATACCGTAACTTGGGCATCTTCCGTAAGATCCAAATTTGATTCTGGAAGTGGAGATTCTTCTTTGCTCGGATATTTTTGCTGATACTTCTTAAAGAAATCTGTTGCAAATTCCTTCACTTCTTTTCCTTCCATAAACGCAACAGCCGCCTTATGTTCTGACTGGAACAATTTGCCCATATCTTTCAGCTGCTTTTCCGTTTTCTTCAAGCTCTTATCCTTACCATTCAAGGCCTCAATGCGATAAGTCATCTCATACTGCTCCGGTAAATCAAAATTTACCTCGTCGGTATTCACAACGGTCATGATTCCAGAGAGATTCCAAGCATCTTTCCATGGCACAATTTCCATATAGAAAGATAAGGTTTCCGTAGGTTCAACAAATTGCTGTATAGAGTCCTTAAAGATTTTAAATGCTGTCTTTGTACCGATATGTTTTACATGCACATAAAGCTCGTCCGCTTTTACATATTCAAAAAAACTATTAATACGATTACCTAAAGTTTTGACAATACCATATAGCGCATGTTCTTTGCCAACCACCTCAGCTACAAATTCAGATGCCTTCAATGCAAACAGATGCAGTCTGTAATTATTGAAATGGTTATCTCGAACGCGATAGATCATCTGTTGTAACTGATTCTGATCGTGTTGATATCGCCCTATCTCCGCAACTTGCATCAAATGATTGAGATTGGTGTTATATTCACCCGCTGTCAGGTAATTTGTGGCAACAAGCTTTTCAATAAAATTACGGACTTCAAAATAGTTCGCCCCTTCGTCCAAAACATATTCTAGTTTTAACTTTTCATTTTCAGGAGCAACTTCATAATGTTCTTCCAAGATCGAATAGGCCAAATCTGTAACCAATTGGATCAAACGACCACGGGGATCAATAAATAAATGTGGATTACGTTCACTGAAAAATAACCAGGTCAATACAGCTATATCTTCACTATTAATATCCTCAGCATAATAATCCGTTAGGTCATTATCATTATAAAAAGGCAAAAGTTGATTGTATAGTTCTGTATGGATCGTTCTAAAAGCAGCAAAAATTCCTGTTTTCGCAATAACGTCTTCTAAGTAACACGTTAGATAGATACTCAATGTCTTTAAAGCATCGGTATGGATGAGATCATTTGTCTCTTGCTCCTCAAACCATAGTGTAGATAAACTATCATTGATTTCATTTGCAACGCGTAAGTAATAACTATCTATTTCGTTTGTTTTTTGATAAGTATGGTGTGCTATCCAGTCTTGAATAAAAATTCTGTTTCCTCTCATATGAAAAATGCTAAAACCAAAAGTAGCCAAATTTTCGAAATATCCATACGGGCAAAACACAAACGCGGACGAAAATAATCTACATAAGTTAAAGCAACCGCAAACAGCAAATAACACCCAAGAACCCCTCGTGAAATTTTAAAATACGTCCTTACTGCGAAGCAGACTAACTGGACTAAAAGCAGGCGGTATCTGCCAGGAAAGATAAAATTATCACAAAAAAAGAGATACCTAAAAAGGTATCTCTTTTTCCAATGAATATATTTTGATGCTAGCCGGTAGCGATCACATTCTTATTACTTCCCAAATGGTCTTGCAATGACGGATTCAATATGGTACATGTTTTGAGTAAATCACGTACAGGATATTTAGCCACCACATCTTCCAAAGCGGCCAAATGGCGTTCATGATGTGCGTCTGACCCCACAAAATCATACATCCCAGATTTAATCATCGTCAAAGCTGCCGATTTCACCTCAACACCATAATACCGACTGATAGACAACAAGTTTAGCTGCAACATGCAACCGGCATCCTTAATCTGTTTATACATATTAAAGTTATAATGGTAATAATTATAACGTTCGGGATGCGCTAAAATAGGTTGATAACCGAGATTTTGTATATCCAATATCGTTTGAAATAGCGCTTTGGATTCTTGCAAATAGGACATCTCTATAAGCACATAACCACCGGGCATAACACAGAGTTCATTTGATCCGATGAGATTCACGATCCCGTCATCAATCATATGTTCAGCTGCAGCATGAATTTCCGGCATATTAGGCATCCCAGCCATACCAACTAGTAATTTGTCCTTAGCAGCATCAATCGTACGAATCGAATTTGGATGTACACCATCCATAATATGTGGTGTACAGATAAATTTCTCGAAGCCCATTCGGCCAAGCCCTTTCAACAAGACTAATGATTGTTCAATTGATTGACTTCCATCATCTATTCCAGGAAGGATATGGTTATGCATATCCACCTCCAAGAAGGCCAATTTACCGACAACCTTTACTTTTGAATCCTGAGTTTTGTTTCCAAACAGTTTTGAAAATATCCCCATATCGTGATATATAAATCGTTTAGTTATTTTGTTTTCCCTGCGAATAATTAAACATCAAAAGTACGACAAACACAGTAAACGATCTTAATATTATTTTAACATCATAAAATATAACCATAATATTACAAAAGAAAACCAAACAATAGTGCAATAAAATTGCTCAGCAACCTCCTTTAGTTACTTTTTATTTAATTCCGCCAAAATTTGATCGAGTAAATAACTGATCGCACCATCACTGGTCTGCGGCAATCTTGTCGACATTTCAACCTCAGCACGGTTACCAACCACACCTTTGGAAGTAATTGCGGTACTGCCATATTGATTGAGTTGCGCCAGTGTTGTTTCCCATTGTTTATCAGGTGCAACCCCCATTTCCTTTAACATTGTCGGTAACTTTTGTAGGTCAATAGCCGCAGACATCTTATTTTGCTTCATCACTTTTACAAAGTCTTTATTTCCGGGAGCATTCGTCTTATTCTGACGGATATCATTTAGGGACAATGAGTCATTACTAACCATTACCAAATCTTCTTTCAAGAGAACATACATTGGAAAATCCTTGGCTTTCTGTTTTGAAAACGAATAAATACCGTCATAGACCTGCCCAACTTGCTTTGAAACAGCCATGTCCAAGCCTTTTTTTATCAGACGTTGATCCTTTGATGTGAACATCCAAATAAATACTGGAAGTGTTTCTTCCTTCGTCTTTTTCACTTCGGTTGCATTGTAATCATCGTCATAGGTGTAATCGATATAATCTTTTTTGAACTTACGAAGACCGTTAACAACCACGAGGTGGTCTCCTGGCATTACCTGGGCAATGGCCTTTTCATCTAGTGCTATTTCAAGAGCCATCAGTCCCCATTCGACAAGGTCCTGTTGAGGCCCCAATAAACCGCTATAATATTTTGCCATATAGGCAGGCATCTCTCTCAGATAAGCCTCCGAATTAATATTCACATTAAAAAAACCTAAGGTTTTATCCGTTAAATATTTACTGAACTTCGAATTAGGCTTTCGCGCATACATTCTTTTGGTCATCTCAGCAAGGTCCTTATCTAAACCTACAGATCCCTTTAATTTCAGCACATTGCCCTCTTGCACTAAATCCAATACCCCGTCTTGATAACCCGTTTTGAACTTATCCAGTTTAATTCCCATATAATAATAAGGAAGAGAGGTGGTATACGGCATAAGACCACGGTACAGATCCTCTACATGAGGAACATACAATCGAATAAGCCCGAGATTCTTTAAAACCTTCTCCTGATCTGCAATTGACAAAGACTTATAACTCCCTGAAACCAAACGGGTAACTTCATTCAATAACCATTTATCACGTAAACCGTGACGAATCGAATCGTTTTTCCGATTTTGATCTTCATAGGCCGTATATAGCGAATCATAATAACCCGGATCATGCATGTCTGCCGCGTCAGCCGCTGCATCCGCAGCCGCAGCCGCAGCAATATCAACAACTGGTGGCAGTACTTCTGTCGCACCTACTATCGTATCAGGTTCCGCAGCTATAGCAACCGGTGGGGATACTGGCACCGCTAGATTTTCATCCGCATCCCAGACTACGGCAGCAGAGTCCATTGCGGCTACAGTTGTATCTGCCCAAGCATCTTCGTCATCAGCTGGACGTGCAACGTAATCCACCTTTTTGATTCCATAACGACTAGCGATCGAATCATTATCCAAAAAGGTAGTATTTGTCGTCGCCGAAATAAATCGAGCAACCCGATCGTTATACACCAACATACTGCCGGCTTTGAGCCCTATGCTCGTATAACCATTGGCAAATGCCTTGGGTTCTCCAGCCTCATGAAGCAGTTTCTCAAATTGCCCCCTGTTGTTCAAGGAAAATATAAATTCCGTAAAACTGATACTATCGGTCTTTCTGGTATAAAAATAGGCCGTTTGAGATAAGTCTACTCCCAAATTTTTAATATCATTGCTCGCTGATATTCCCGATTTCTCAAAAAAACCTGCTTTCTGAAGCAACTCGTTCAGCTTATTTGCATTAGCCTTCTGTACAATATCTTTTACGTTAAAGGCCGCAATCATTTCTGCATCTTCGGGGATCTGTTTGATCAAGTCCTGCGCCTTTACAATTGTCCCAAAAGACAAACAGGCTAATCCTACCAGTATAATTTTTGATTTCATCTTATAAATAATTTTTCAGCTACACCCACCGTACTCTATAGAAGCACTTTCAGCAACTAAATATGGTCCTGGGTTCACCAATGTTATTAGGTTATTTTGTTAATGTGATTTTATTTGCCAAACTCGATTTACCATATACCAAATCCATAAAAGGTAGCTTTAGCAAGACCCCTTTCTTATTTCCGGCAACCTTTGCCAGGCCGTTTGCATGAGAAGCTATCGGTTTTTCAAAACGAATAATCTGCGTGTAGAATGCATCTGCAAACTGGGTCGTATTATCGCTTCCCAACTGATTGAATTTTGTCTTCCAGTCAGCAGAAGCCACAAATTTGCGTTCAAACACATTACTTTGCGCGTTATAATAATAGCGGTTTGAATTCGATATCTTCGTTTTAAATCGATTTGCCAATATATCTGAAAAGGCATTCAACGATTCTATCTGACTAAAGTCACATGAAATATTAACGATATAATTGGTAAAATCTGTGCTGTACTGTACATTAGAAATACCTTTAGTCTGCTTGAGCAGCTGAACAGCAGATCGAATCTCTTTCTCCATATCGGCTTGAGAAGGGATCTGTATGCCCTTGATACTTTTCATCTTCATTAAAGAAGCTACCTTGGTCTTGCTTTTACTTAAATTCAATGTCGCTGCAATATGCCCAGAACCATTCGTTTTTAAGTCGATCTGCTCAACAAAATCAAAACAGCTCGATAATGTCAACGCCATTACAACGGCACAGATCATCGTATAAAATCTTTTCAATTTTCCTTTCACTTTAAGTACTTCTTCCATTACAACGTTGTAACGATTAATAATTTGTCGAATCAATATATGTTTTGACATGAACAGCAAACATTGTGCTATTTTTTTCCTATTGACAAATTTATTAAAAACGAGAATGCAGTTTACTACCTGATTTCAGGGAAAAATTATGCAAAACAATGCAATGCTATTACTCCTTCACAAAGGAATTAAAACTGCTATCCTTAGCCCGACGCATCACGAGGACAAAAGCAATATTATTGTCTTAACAACTGTTTAAAAATGCTAAATATACATCCAATGAGATGCTAAAAAACCTGAATAGTCCCTAAAATATCTATCTCAAGATCAATTGAATACAAATCTTACAACCAGTAGCACTGAAAATATAGCTATAATGTATAGTCAACTTGCCTATTTTTGCCGTCATTTTATCAATATATACGAACTATTCATATGACGAACAAGAACACAGCAATCCCGGATCAAAATATATTCTAGATAGCTTACTTTATAATTGCATTGCTTACTTTTAGCTCTTGTCAGAAAACCGAATCTAGAATTGATCGAGCAGCGGTACAATTTACCTCCACCATTGTAGGCCAAATCAATACAAAAACGACAGGGACTTCTTGGGATAAAAATGATCAAATTGGTGTTTATATGTACAGAGCCGGCCAGTCTTTGGTAGCAACGTCGCTTATCAACCAAATCCAAAATCACCCCTTCACGTTTAACGGTTCGCTTTTTCAAAGTAGTAGCCCAGTCTTTCTACCCAATGAAAAAGTAGACTTTATCGCCTATTATCCTTACAAATCACTAGTAGACTTTCAATACCCCATCAATGTAAGTGATCAGTCCAATGTTGCAGCTTTAGACCTGATGTATTCAAGCAATGCCAAAAATATCGATAAAAGCAACAACACAATACCCCTTATTTTTGTACGACAGTTGAGCAAAATCAACATTAATCTATCCATTACCAATACAGCCGCATTGGAGACCAATCAGATTATAGTAAAAATGCCAGCGATAAACATCCAAGGAGGATTCGATTTGACAACAGGAAAATTGGATGTTAATTCTACCGAGAAAAAGGATGTGCAAAAAAAGGTATCTGTAAATGCCAATAAAACCACTCGCATAGAGTTTGTGCTACTGCCCGGAGAAGATATCACAGGAAAAGCGATTAAATTTATTGCCACTAATGGTGAAACCTATACCTGGACAGCACCCCATAATCAGCAGTTAAAGAATTTAGTAGCGGGTGGCCAGTATAGTTTTAATATCAACATTGACAATGGAAAACTGACGGGAGAAATTGGTGATTCACAAGCTTATCTAGAAATACCCAAAATGAGTAATCTCAGTAGTGATGAGATATTTATACAACATTTTATGCCAGACCCAAGCGATAGTAGGAATTATGCAATGCTATATGATAAAAAGCTAAAAATGGCGTATTGGGTTGCATATCCCCTGTACAACAGTATTTTAGGCTCAGGCAACCGTACGGATGCCTGGGGTTACGACCCTGCTGTATCAACAGCATTTCAAGCCAATCTATTTAAGGGATTTCAACCAACAGGCTACGACAGAGGACACCAGTTGCCAAGTGCAGACAGGAATTTCAATATCGCTCAAAATAAAACAACATTTTATTTTACCAACATGACAGCACAGGTTTCACGCCTTAACCAAGGGATTTGGGCAAACCTGGAAACGAAAGTCAGAACCTGGACCGCACAGTGTGACACGATGTATGTCGTAACCGGCGCAATACCTAAGACAAGCACAGATAACAGCCTCGATTTTGCGCAGGACAACGACGGAAAAGATATTGCGAAACCAAAATACTATTTCAAAGCCATGGCAATGAAAAAAGGAAACGAATATTATACCATTGGTTATAAAATAGACAATGTCATTCCTCCCGCAGGAAGCACATTCGAAAATTATAGGTTAACCGTAAGCGAGCTGGAAAAAATAACTGGATTCACTTTTTTCCCTGATCTAAATGATACGCAGAAAGGAAATATAAATACCTCCATTTGGAAATAATTAGGTTCCTTTTAATCTCATCATTCCACTATGGTTCTATCTCAATTTTTACTAGATTTATCAGATGAAGCTTATACTATTTGATCTGGACGGAACACTGCTAGACACATTACAGGACCTCGGGGACAGCTGCAATGCTATTCTTGAACAATATGGATATCCAACCCATCCCCTTGTTGCTTATAAGAAATTTGTCGGCAACGGTGTCCAAAAACTTATCGAACGCGCATTACCGCAAGAAGCACGGACAGAAAATATCATCTCAACTTTACTCCGTGCCTTTAAAGTGTATTATGAACAAAAACCTGTATCGCATACACGACCCTACACAGGGATCATACCGCTACTACAAGAACTGAAATCATTAGGCTATCTCATCTCGGTAGCATCAAATAAATACCATGAAGCGGTGATACCTTTGATGGCCGAATACTTTCCCGATATTTCATTTGATCTCGTCCTGGGGCATCGAACAGGTCGCCCCGCCAAGCCTGATCCCGATATTGTCTTCGACAGTATCCAAACACTCGGTGTTAGCAAACAAGATTGCTTTTATGTAGGCGATTCATCCGTGGATATGGATACCGCCAATAATGCAGGGGTAACAGCTATTGGTGTTACTTGGGGCTTTCGGGAAGAGAGCGAGTTAAGACAACACGGTGCACAGCATATTATCCACCATCCACAGGAACTGTTGGAAATTCTATAAAAGAAAAGCGGGACCTAAATCAACACTGATTTAAGTCTCGTTTTTTTCTCGTTCACTCCCAATGGTCTCGAGTAGCGCTCATATACATTTGAAATGCCGATGAGATCGCGAAAAACTTCGCGCGAATGCCACGAATTACATTTTCTCATCCATGAGTTGATCACTCTGTCCTTTTGGCTTACCAAGCTTCATTTTTACAACAAAAGCTTTATCTGCACTAAACGTTGCCGGAAGAACAATATCATAATATGTATTCTTATCAAGATCCAAACCAATGTGGGAACGTTTAAGAGCTAATGATTGACCATTTTGCAACAAGACAGCTTCTACCGGAATTACCACGATTCTATATAGTCCAACTTATTCAAAGACAAACAACACAACTATTCGGGACGATCAATATACTGTTTCTGTAAAAAAGTATTAACCGATAAAAGCGGGTCGTTTACCGAGATTGTCTCGAGATAAACCTAATGCCCCTCTTCAGGGCCATATTTGCTTCCTATCTTTGAGTCATCAAATAAGAAATAAAAAAATTAAAAAATAAACATCATGGCAACTAAAACAACATTCAGCATCAACAGTAAAACAATTACTAAAGTCTTTCAAGATCTTTTTGATTCCTTCAAAAGCTCCCGTTTAAAAGTTTCATCCAAGAATGGACAAGAATACTTAAATATCTCCTTGTTATTGGCTGTAATCATCGGAATTATTTTCCCTGTAGCTTTCATTGCATTGATTATTTTAAGTCTGATTGCACCGATTGAAATTGCAATCCTTCAAGAAGTAAAAGAAGAGCATGCTAATCAAAAGATGATTGAGCTCAAATAAATAAAGCTTCAATACCTTATAAAGAGCTAGGGCTTTCCAACGGTTGGATAGCCCTAGCTCTTCTCTTATTTCCTTTCTATCTTATCAAACGCTGTATTAGGAGACAAATTAAATGTAAAATTTCCTTTTGAATCCACACCGCCAGCGCCTCTAACGCGGGCTTTGATTTCGTATTTCGATTGGGGATTATAATTCGTCACTGTAAAATTGTAGTAAAAAGGTTTGATCTTGTTGGTTCCCCTAAATTTATCCGCAAGCGCATGATGTCCATCCTCTGCAATGACCTGCCCGTCCTGTAGCAATTGTACGGCATCAATCTCCAGAAAATTCTTCCCCTCCACAAAGAAAAATCCAGCTTGCGCTCGTCCATTATCGTAAATCTTCCTGCTCACATCAAAAGTTAGAGAACTATACGTTTCCTTGATATCATTAGGTCCCCATGATCCCGCAATATATCCCCCGGGACGATAATAATCAATACGCATGGAATCTAATCTTGGAAGATTGGCATCCAATCGATGGCTGAACGCTGAATAATCTTTTGCTGACTTAGCAGCCCATCCAATTTCAGCAACCGCAAGCAATCGCGGAAAATTCTGCACATTCAGGTCTTTAATATCCTGGGCCAACGCTGTCCACATATTTCCCTGAACACCAAGGACAAGCTGATCCTCAGCCGGACTAAGCCCTGCAGAAGGATCAAATTCATACACTCTTTTCAGCGAGTTTATCTGCGGATAGGCCAGGTCAGTCATAGTCCCATCATTCCGATCGGCCTGTGTAATATCAAAATAGAGATGCGATGCCGGTGTGGCCACGGCTTTAAACCCATCTTTGGTCGCTTCCTTGATCGCTTCTTCACCAAGCCAGCTCATAATCGCTGTACTCTTTGGTAAGTTTTCAGCATCGGCCAAAATATCATTCCACCCGATCGGTTTTTTCCCTTTCTGTACGATGATATCAGAAACGCGTTGAACAAAATAGCTCTGAAGTGCTTTGACATCCTTAATCTGGTGCTGCTTCATAAAATCCTGCACATGAGCCTCTTTTTCCCACAAATCGTGACGAACCTCATCCCCTCCAAAATGAATATAACTACCTGGGAAGAGATTAGCGATTTCAGTGAACACATTATTTAAGAATTCATACGTAAACTCTTTTGTCGGATCCAATGTATTGGGGGTAAATTGATTTCCCCAATATCCCCAAGATGACCCAAAAGGAAAGATGTGATTCGGGTAGGAATTTTTGTTTACCCCAAGTTCAGGATAGGCTAATATGGTTGGCCATGAATGTCCAGGAACATCAATCTCGGGCACAATCGTAATATTACGCTCTCGAGCATATTGAACAACTTCCTTGATCTGCTCCTGTGTATAAAATCCACTGCGTTCTGCAGGTTGTTTTTCTGTTCGATGAAATACCGTCGCATCTTCCATGGTCAATTTCGGATATTTCTTTATTTCGATCCTCCAGCCCTGGTCATCCGTCAAATGCCAATGGAACGTATTCATTTTGTATAATGCCATGACATCCAAATACTTTTTCACGGTTTTCACATCGAAGAATGTCCGGCTCACATCTTTCATATAACCGCGCCAATGATAGCGGGGATAATCTTTAATTTTCACAGCCGGAATATTCCAGCTTATTTCTTTGGTTGGGTTACTACCCTCGAAAGCTGTCGGTAAAAGTTGCCGCAGTGATTGCGTTGCATTGAAAAGCCCATGGGAGCTTTTTGCTGTCACGACCACTCCCCGATTGGAAACCTCAAGCTGATAGCCTTCATCATTAGGTGTTGTCAATTTAGAGTCTAGTCTAAATTCAATACTATTGCTCGCCTTTTTCTTTATGTTCAGGGGATAATGCGTTACTTTCCTCAGCTGCTCAACAAACAAAGACACATCTTTCGCATCGCAGTTCTTAAAACTTAAGGTAGTTTGTGGATTTAACAGAAACTGGCCTGCTCCCCTATTGATTTCCTGAGGTTTGGGGATAATAGCAATCCCAGACTGCGCATGGAGCCCTTGCACAAATAAAAGGGATAACGCTGCTGAACAGAGGAGTGTTTTCATTAAAATTTAAGTTTTTATTTTTAAATAAACAGACAAAAAAAGACCGTTTATTGGTTTCGTTATGCAAAATAAAAAATAAAAAATGATCCTTCTACTCCAACTTTCAATCAAACGATTGTGTAAGATTTTCAAAAAGTAGCTCGTTGACTACAGGCACACCAAGAGGATATCATTTTTTAGTATTAAATTTGACTTCCAGACAAAACAAAATAGGCTATAGCTAACTTATTGGGGTGAAAGAACAATAACGTGAAAAACAGTAAAAAATTAGTTATTATCAGGACAGTTTTAATTGCTTTTCTGATTCTTTCCTTGGTTTATATCGGTTCGATATTTACCTATCAATATATTGAGTACCAAAAAACCGAAGCCCGTTTAAATAAAACATATAGTTCTAAAAATAAATTGACGAATCTTTTCTACGAAGCTCATTAGTTATATTGATATTGATCCCAACATCTCAATCAAAAGCGGAACATATCGTGTACGTCAGATTGTTTCCAATCTGCTGAGCAATGCGATTAAATATACAAATAAAGGTCAGATCGAGGTGAAAGCATTTATCAGCAGCGATCAGAGCTCCAAATTACATATAGTAGTTAAGGATACAGGAAAAGGTATCTCTGCAAAAGATCAAGGACATATTTTCGAACAATATTATATGACCGATCAAAAATCCAAGTATAGTTTCGGATTGGGCTTACATATATCTAAGCTTATGACCGAGCAACTAAACGGAACCTTAAGTGTTAGAAGCCAACAGGGTAAGGGATCCATATTTACATTAGTCGTTCCATTAACCGAAGAAATTAAATACATGAAACAAATAACGAGCTTAGACAAACTTTCAAAAAACTTACGTTTTGTTGTTGTTGATGATAACCCAATTAATAACTTATTTGTTAAACAGGCATTACTACATTTCTATGATGTAAAGATTTTCGAAGATTCCTCCACTGCAATCGCATACCTCGAAAAGAATAACGCTGACATTATCATTACTGATCTCAAAATGTTTGGCCCTACCGGTTGGGACATTTTGAATACTGTCAAAGACAGTAATCTTAAACAGGAATGGAACAGCAAGGTTATCGCCCTCACTTCAGACGAGTCACAAGTAACCGTACAAATTCCCGAAGGCCAGGTACATCGATTCGATGGTGTTATGACCAAGCCTCTGGACAAGGCTATCCTTGCTCAGCTTATAGCAAAGATTTTGTAAGCGTGCTAGTCAAAAAAATTAGGGAAGGCCTTTTGACCTTCCCTAATTTTTTTGACTCCTACTCGCGTTTACTTGCGGTATTTAAGTAAAGACATTACTCTTCAATACCTGTGTAAAAAAAACTACCTGCCGTATCAAGATTCCTTACGGAATTGGATAGCCTTCCTATTCTTGCTTAACTCCATTTTTACAAACAAGGACCATATAATCCACCGCTAGCATAGGCAAAAGCTACAAACCTATTACGAAGCTGTTTATAGACAACATAAATAGCAATAAAGGCCGATGCCGATAGTCCTAATTCAAAACTTCGCCATGTTCTAGCTATCTCCCGCAAAGGGATGAAAAGAGTTTCTGAGGAATATCCGGTTATTCGGGAAGTAATGCTGCAGCTTGCAGGCTTAAAGAAAAGGACATTGGGTTTAAGAGAGATAGGGGCAGTGTACCAGTACCACTGAGCACAGTGACAGTTGCAGGATAGCGACAGTTGCGGAACAGCTTCCGATGGAGCAGGCTCACCGACGGTCCTGTGCTGCGATAACCGAAAGGCGGAGGATATGCAATAGCCTGTACATGGAAATACGGAAGTACTTAAACGAAAGAAGCCCTTGACTGTTTCCAGCAAGGGCTTCCGTGTAAAAAAAGGCACCGACCTACTCTCCCACCTGTTACGGCAATACCATCGGCTCTGGCGGGCTTGACTGCTCTGTTCGGAATGGGAAGAGGTAGACACCGCCGATATAGGCACCTAAAAATCTTTATTGACATTGTGATCTTATATGATCATCTTCATGCCAACTGACATAGCTATTGAAAGAGTTACGTTTCCTGTTTGTTTCTTAAAAATTAAAGAGGAAGACAACAGTGTCTGTCTGCTTGAGAAAGCTTCGGGCTATTAGTACCACTTGGCTTTGGTCTCTCAACCTTTACACCTATGGCCTATCAACGTAGTCATCTTCTACGACCCTATAAGGAAGTCTCATCTCGTGGCTAGTTTCGCACTTAGATGCTTTCAGCGCTTATCTATTCCAGACGTAGCTACCCTGCCGTACACCTGGCGGCATAACAGGTTCACCAGAGGTCTGTCCAACCCGGTCCTCTCGTACTAAGGTCAGATCCACTCAAACTTCCAACGCCCACAACAGATAGGGACCGAACTGTCTCGCGACGTTCTGAACCCAGCTCGCGTGCCACTTTAATGGGCGAACAGCCCAACCCTTGGGACCTTCTCCAGCCCCAGGATGTGACGAGCCGACATCGAGGTGCCAAACCTCCCCGTCGATATGAGCTCTTGGGGGAGATCAGCCTGTTATCCCCAGCGTACCTTTTATCCTTTGAGCGATGGCCCTTCCATACAGAACCACCGGATCACTATGTCCGTCTTTCGACCCTGTTCGACTTGTCGGTCTCACAGTCAAGCAAGCTTATGCCATTGCACTCCACGTACGGTTACCAAGCGTACTGAGCTTACCTTTGAAAGCCTCCGTTACCTTTTTGGAGGCGACCACCCCAGTCAAACTACCCACCAAACAATGTCCTCGGCATTGCCGAGTTAGAAACCGAATACAGAAAGGGCGGTATTTCAAGGTTGATTCCATGACTCCTGGCGAAGCCACTTCAACATCTCCCGCCTATCCTACACATCCTGTACCCAATCTCAATGTTAAGCTATAGTGAAGGTGCATGGGGTCTTTCCGTCCCGTTGCGGGTAATCGGCGTCTTCACCGATACCACAATTTCACCGAGCTCATGGCTGAGACAGCGCCCAGATCGTTACACCATTCGTGCAGGTCGGAACTTACCCGACAAGGAATTTCGCTACCTTAGGACCGTTATAGTTACGGCCGCCGTTTACTGGGGCTTCGATTCAATGCTTCTCTTGCGATGACATCCCCTCTTAACCTTCCAGCACCGGGCAGGTGTCAGGCCTTATACTTCATCTTGCGATTTTGCAAAGCCATATGTTTTTGTTAAACAGTCGCCTGGGCCTTTTCACTGCGGCTGCTCTTACGAGACAGCGCCCCTTCTCCCGAAGTTACAGGGCCATTTTGCCGAGTTCCTTAGCCATGACTCACTCGAGCACCTTAGGATTCTCTCCTCGACCACCTGTGTCGGTTTGCGGTACGGGTCTTCATAACCTGAAGCTTAGCGGGTTTTCTTGGAAGTCTGTTTACCTGCTCTATCAGCGCCACCGGAGCTTTGCTGTACTATTGGGTTTCAGCAGGGTCGGCGGATTTGCCTACCGTCCCTATACCTACGCCTTTCAACGAACTATTCCGTCAGTTCGCGGCAGTGTCACTACTCCGTCACCACATCGCAGTTATGAAGAGTACTGGAATATTAACCAGTTGTCCATCGGCTTGCCCCCTTCGGGTGCGCCTTAGGTCCCGACTGACCCTGATCCGATTAACGTTGATCAGGAAACCTTGGTCTTTCGGTGGGCGGGTTTCTCACCCGCCTTATCGTTACTTATGCCTACATTTGCTTTTCCATAACCTCCACAGTTCATTGCCAAACTGCTTCCCCGGCGATGGAATGCTCCCCTACCAGATGCATATCTTTCAATGCAAATCCATAGCTTCGGTACCGTTCTTGATGCCCGTTTATTATCCACGCCCGGCCGCTCGACTAGTGAGCTGTTACGCACTCTTTAAATGAATGGCTGCTTCCAAGCCAACATCCTAGCTGTCTGGGCAACCGGACCTCGTTAGTTCAACTTAGAACGAATTTGGGGACCTTAGCTGATGGTCTGGGTTCTTTCCCTCTCGGCCTTGGACCTTAGCACCCAAAGCCTCACTGCCGGCTATATTTGATAGCATTCGGAGTTCGTCTGGATTTGGTAGGATTTGACTCCCCCGCACCCAATCGGTAGCTCTACCTCTATCAAACTCTACGCCGACGCTGTTCCTAAAAACATTTCGGGGAGTACGAGCTATTTCCCAGTTTGATTGGCCTTTCACCCCTACCCTCAGGTCATCCGGAAACTTTTCAACGTTTATCGGTTCGGTCCTCCATTACATGTTACTGCAACTTCAACCTGCCCAAGGGTAGATCACAAGGTTTCGCGTCTACCTCATCTGACTATGCGCCCTATTAAGACTCGCTTTCGCTTCGGCTGCGTCCCTGAAGGACTTAACCTTGCCAGACAAGAGTAACTCGTAGGCTCATTATGCAAAAGGCACGCTGTCACAGGACCTGCCTGCTCCAACCGCTTGTAAGCACACGGTTTCAGGTTCTTTTCACTCCCCTGTTCGGGGTTCTTTTCACCTTTCCCTCACGGTACTGGTTCACTATCGGTCTCTCAGGAGTATTTAGCCTTACCAGATGGTGCTGGTGGATTCCCACAGGATTTCTCCGGTCCCGCGGTACTCAGGATACCACTATGTCAACATTCTTTACCTGTACGGGGCTCTCACCCTTATTGCGCAGTTTCCCACCTGCTTCCAGTTCATAGCGCTGTACAATGTCGTGGTCCTACAACCCCGACCATGCCGTAACATGATCGGTTTGGGCTCTTTCCCGTTCGCTCGCCACTACTTGGGAAATCATTGTTATTTTCTTCTCCTACGCCTACTTAGATGTTTCAGTTCAGCGCGTTCGCGTTTTATACGACTATTCTTCAAATAGTCAGGTTGCCCCATTCGGAAATCTCTGGATCAAGTCGCATTTGCCAATCCCCAAAGCTTATCGCAGCTTATCACGTCCTTCTTCGCCTCTGAGAGCCTAGGCATCCCCCGTGTGCCCTTATTTACTTTCTTCACCGGCATAGCCTTTTGCTACTATGCGGCTGCTTTTGATATATATACACATATGCTAGGTTCGGGATCGTCCGGCATTCACCGAGGGTCTCTCCCTTACTTCAGACACATACACGTATTGTCTCTATACTGTTGTCTTCTCTTGTAATTTTTTTTCTCTTTCAATATGTCAAAGAACTCTTTTTCCGGTATCCTGAAGTATATCTTTATATACTTCACCGGAGATGTGGAGAATAACGGATTCGAACCGTTGACCCCCTGCGTGCAAGGCAGGTGCTCTAGCCAGCTGAGCTAATTCCCCATTCGTTTTCGTAGTCCCGAGCAGATTTGAACTGCTGACCCCTACATTATCAGTGTAGTGCTCTAACCAACTGAGCTACGGGACTAGCTTATCTTGTTCATCTCTTTCTCTCGGTCCTGCTCCCTTAGGGGCGGGCACTTTCTTCTGATGTTTTTTCTTCCTGCAATCATATGTAACGTGACGAGCACCGATCTTCGATACTCTAGAAAGGAGGTATTCCAGCCGCACCTTCCGGTACGGCTACCTTGTTACGACTTAGCCCCAATTATCGGTTTTACCCTAACACGCTCCTTTCGGTAACATGCTTTAGGTACCCCCAACTTTCATGGCTTGACGGGCGGTGTGTACAAGGCCCGGGAACGTATTCACCGCGTCATTGCTGATACGCGATTACTAGCGAATCCAACTTCATGGGGTCGAGTTGCAGACCCCAATCCGAACTGTGAATGGCTTTTAGAGATTAGCATCATATTGCTATGTAGCTGCCCGCTGTACCATCCATTGTAGCACGTGTGTAGCCCCGGACGTAAGGGCCATGATGACTTGACGTCGTCCCCACCTTCCTCTCTGTTTGCACAGGCAGTCTGTTTAGAGTCCCCACCATTACATGCTGGCAACTAAACATAGGGGTTGCGCTCGTTGCGGGACTTAACCCAACACCTCACGGCACGAGCTGACGACAGCCATGCAGCACCTAGTTTCGTGTCCCGAAGGACGAGTGCGTCTCTGCACTCTTCACTAACTTTCAAGCCCGGGTAAGGTTCCTCGCGTATCATCGAATTAAACCACATGCTCCTCCGCTTGTGCGGGCCCCCGTCAATTCCTTTGAGTTTCACCCTTGCGGGCGTACTCCCCAGGTGGATAACTTAACGCTTTCGCTGGGACGCTGGCTGTCTATCGCCAACATCGAGTTATCATCGTTTAGGGCGTGGACTACCAGGGTATCTAATCCTGTTCGATCCCCACGCTTTCGTGCATCAGCGTCAATACCAGCTTAGTGAGCTGCCTTCGCAATCGGAGTTCTAAGACATATCTATGCATTTCACCGCTACTTGTCTTATTCCGCCCACTTCAAATGGATTCAAGCCCATCAGTATCAAAGGCACTGCGATGGTTGAGCCACCGTATTTCACCCCTGACTTAATAGGCCGCCTACGCACCCTTTAAACCCAATAAATCCGGATAACGCTCGGATCCTCCGTATTACCGCGGCTGCTGGCACGGAGTTAGCCGATCCTTATTCTTCCAGTACATTCAGCTAGATACACGTATCTAGGTTTATTCCTGGACAAAAGCAGTTTACAACCCATAGGGCAGTCTTCCTGCACGCGGCATGGCTGGTTCAGGCTTCCGCCCATTGACCAATATTCCTTACTGCTGCCTCCCGTAGGAGTCTGGTCCGTGTCTCAGTACCAGTGTGGGGGATTCTCCTCTCAGAGCCCCTAGACATCGTCGCCTTGGTAAGCCGTTACCCTACCAACTAGCTAATGTCACGCGAGCCCATCTCTATCCTATAAATATTTAATAGCTAACCGATGCCGGTCAGATATGTTATGCGGTGTTAATCTCTCTTTCGAGAGGCTATCCCCCTGATAGAGGTAGGTTGCTCACGCGTTACGCACCCGTGCGCCACTCTCACCATCTTCGAGCAAGCTCTCCGATGGATCCCGTCCGACTTGCATGTATTAGGCCTGCCGCTAGCGTTCATCCTGAGCCAGGATCAAACTCTCCATTGTAAAATGAAGTTTTTGATTCCAACTATTTATAATAATCAGAATTCTTTTTTTATATCTCTGATCTTGGATCGAATTGAACGAATTACTTGAATTTGTTCATGACTTTCGTTTGTCTACTCGTCACGCTTACATGATTGTGTTTTCTTAAAGAACTTTGTCGCTTCAACTTCCGTATCCGCTATATTCCGATGGGCATTGCGCCCCTCTTTATCTTTTTTGTTTTTCCCTTCGTTTCCGTTGGGACTGCAAAGGTAGAAATCTTTTCTGAACTTCCAAAAACTTTTTCAAGTTTTTTTTCTTTTCCCTTTTTTCGATTTCCGCGTTTAAAATTAAACCGGGCGGGATTTTAGATCCTGCCAGGCTTCTCTTAAACCCTTCTTTTTTCATGGCTCCTTCTCTCGAAGTAACCGTCTCTCCCTTGCGGAGTGGTGCAAAGATAGGGAGTTTTCGGGCAGACTTCCAAGCCTTTTGTTCTTATTATTTTCATTTTATCCTTAACTGCCTGTAACGGTGCGAGATTCTTTTTGTAAAACAGGTGATCGGAAGGCTGAAATGGCTGATCCGGCCGCCAGATTGGGCCACATAGCGGCATCAGGTAACGAAAACATCCTGAATTGCACCTGCCGGGTCTACTGCCCCACCGACACAGCATAGCAAAGGGAGATCGGAAAACGCAAACATACCCGAACAGAGAACAACAGAAGAATACCGCAGCACAGCAAAAGAATGAGAGCATACACCGCTCCGGATTACCCATTAAATGATCACACTCTTTTACTACTTTACTTAGGGTTTGTTTAGGTATAGCTTAGGTTATAGCTAAATAAATCCTAACCAAAAGCTAACTAAATACTAATTAAAATCTAACTTAAAGAAGAACTAAATAAAAGCGAATAAACATAACATTATGTAAATAACCCTACAAGTATCCCAGCATCCAACCAGAATCACCATGATATAGGCATTTTTGGAGGGTTTATGGGATCAAAGAAAATGAGCAAGAGAAAGCGTTCAGCTTGTAACACGTTTAGAATAACGACTAAGTTCAAAAAACATAACAACCAAACAAAAGGCTCCGAATCAATTTAGATGATTCGGAGCGTCAGACGTTATTATAGTTTACATGCTCTAATCTCTTAATGCTGTAAGATCAGCCTTAGGCTTGGGCAAGTTCATGTTTTTAATTGCCAGGCGACAGGCATCAACCACTTCCTGCGTCATGGTATAGGTATACATAATCGTCGTATTCCAACGTACCAACAAAAAAGAATCCGTATTTATCAAATAAATCTGTCAAATCCAATTTGGCCACTTCGCAGGCTGTTTTAACAAAATTCAGTTGATGAACGGCAGGATTACGCTCTCCCATCATCCGATCGGATCTCCAATCCGAACCCTGTCTTCTCGGTTTATTCATATTCTGCTGACGGAAATTAAACAATGGACGTGTCTGGTGTACGTGACCTACCTCAATTCCGGGACTAAAGTTGAACTGATAAGTAATACCAAAAGGAATCTCTCGCCACTGACCGGCCTTTCTACTTCCGGCTTTAGCTTTTATTCCAACAATGGCGCCCAGCTCTGGTCTGTAGGCGGTGAAGCAGGTTATTTTTTCCAAGATAAACTAGCTGTCAAAGCAGGATTAGGTTTCACTGGTCAAAGATATGTATTCGATTTTGATGGCCAAAAAATCGAATTGAATTCTACACATTCGTTTATTTATAAAGCGGGATTAAAATACTATATTATCAATCAATTTCCCGTGCAGGTAGATCTAGGTGGTATTAATAGTGGTGGCGAGAATGCTTTGATTTTCGGAGGTCAACTCGGTTATGCCCTATTTTTAAAAGAAAACATTGCCATAGAGCCGGCAGTACATTATGATCATGGCTTAAAACGACAATGCCGATGGCATCAATGCTTTCAGCGCAAGGATAGGCTTTTCACTGCATTTCTAGAATGACTAAAAAATAAAAGGGGAAATAATTATAGTAATCATTTCCCCTTTTTTTGTCAGTATTCTTTCTTTATTAATGGATACCTTTAAAAATTCTATTCCATCGTATTTTGGAAAGCCCATTGCCATTTGCGTTCCAGCTCATCCAGGTAAATAATGCTTTTCCGACAATATGATCCTCAGGAACAAATCCCCAGTCCCTCGCATCGAGCGAGTTGTGCCTATTATCTCCCATCATCCAATAATAATCCATTTTAAAGGTGTAGGAATCTGTTCGATTTCCATTGATATAAAGCCCATCTGTTTTCTTTTCCAACAGGTTATTTTCATACACCCTTATGGCTCGCTCATAGAGTGGTAAGGTCTGTGCATTCAGAGGAATAGTCATGCCCTTTCGAGGAATAACAAATGGGCCAAAGTTATCGTAGTTCCATTTATATTGTGGATCGTTCGGAAAAGTATTTGCTTGAGCCACTCCCGGTTTTTCCAAGTTCATTTGCATAGATTTGACATTGGACCAGGATTTCACCATGGCTGCCTGATCTTTCGTTAAAAACATTACATAAACTCCGGGCTGAATAGCAGAGACTTCTATTCCCATATCTCTCAGGCGCTGTTCGTCCAGACCTGCCTCATCTGTGATCACGGTATAATCCATCTGGCTTTCCGGGGCTACAAAACCTGGTTGGTCGTTCACAAACAATACTCCTTCTGTCATGCTGATTTTATCCCCGGGCATTCCCACACAGCGCTTAATTAAATGTTCGCGTTTATCGACTGGCCGAGTCTGAATTGTAAATTGTTGATGTACTGCTTCACGCCCCATGCTACGCACCAAGTCATAATAGGGCAAGTCTTGATTTTCAACAGCAACGGTGTCACCTGCAGGTGCATTAAAAACGATCACATCATTCCGTTTTATTTCTTGAAATCCGGGCAATCGTTTGTAAGGAATTTTAATGAGTTCGGAGAATGCTTTTCCCCCTACTAATGGCATCGTATGATGTGCAAAAGGAAAGGCTATAGGTGTATTTGGAATACGGGGGCCGTAATTTAGTTTACTGACAAAAAGATAATCTCCAATGAGGAGAGACTGTTGCATAGACCCCGAAGGAATCATAAATGCCTCCAATAAAAAACCACGAATCAAGGTTGCAGCGACAGTCGCAAAAACAATCGCATCCGCCCATTCTCGTACCATCGATTTTTTATAGGGATATTTCTTCTTATAGTCTGTATACGATTGATGCGCAATTTCCAGTTCAGATTCCTTTGTCGCCACGCGACCTTCGGCATGCGCTACTTTCAGATTTTTGGCATATAACCCATTCAGAAATTGCACATTTTTATCTCTGCCCCAAAGTGGTAGCACGATAAACGGAACCAGCACAGCAGCGCAGTTTTCCCAAAACCTTCGTTTCCCAAAACAATGAATAAAATCGAGGTAGAGATTATAAAAGATAAAAACATTGACGATCGGAACAATCAACAGGATAAGCTGCCAGGTCTTCTTGCCGAGTATCCGCGATTGAATCCACTGACTATAGACGGGAACAATTCCCTCCCAGCCTTTGCGCCCTGCCTTTTCAAATAGCAACCAAAAGCCGTAGGCTGCGACTATAGTCAATACAATAAAGATGGTAAGTATCATAAATTCGTTTTAATAAATAAACAATCGCTCTGTTGATTCCGGAGAGCTCTTCGATTTTTGTAATTCGTTATATCGCATGATATATTTAATAAAAAGATCATAATCATACTTTTTTTCATTTTCAAACTCAGCAAATAACTCCGGTTCGTCGTTGATCAACTTGGCGAAAATAATTGGCCTTTTCTTTTTGACATCACTAAACCACCCATTATGGTTGCTATTGATTTCAACGACCTCGCCAGTTGATTTTTTCAATGCATAAGCATGTTTATATTTATTGACCATGATATTTCCCATCGTACCTGCACCACCACCAATAGCGATGCCGGCCCCACCACTGACCTTCGTTTCCGAAACATAATATGCAATAATTTCTCCATCAGCCAGTACTTCTGCGAAAGTGGGATTTTGATTGAGCCCCTTCTGAATTCGATACATCTTTGGAGATGTCCCAGGCACAGCTTCTAATCCGTCTTCTACATAAGAGGGCGCATAAACTTTCTTTTTGGACTGCCAATATACACGATAGATATCGCCCGGCTCAAACGTTAACTTTTCTTTTTGCTGATTCTCAAATTTGAGTTTTTGATCTTTTACAGAGGAGATTTTCCCATAAAGGGTATCTGCATTCATAAGCACTAAGTAGTCTAAATTTTTGGCGACTTCCTGTGCGTGAGCTGTGATCGAGATGCCTACACAGGAAGACAAAATCACGGCAGTTAAAATTGATATGGCTTTCATTGGAGTCTGTATTTGTCAATAGCTTACGAACCTATTAACCTATTTTGATTGTATTAATGATATACTTGGCACTCTCCGTCCAAGCTTCATGTAAAACTACATAAAAATATGAAATTCAAGTTCGGCCTTCGGAGTTTTAACGTTTGTTAGCATTTTGTTTTGCTAGGCGCATTCCTACAATATTGCGCAAAGATTTTAAGATCCCTAAAAACGACCTCTAACAATACAAGTCGATACAGCCGTATTTCTCCAGTAAACAACAGCTGTACTTCAAAAAAACAAAGCCACATCATTTTCGGTGATGTGGCTTAACTGATTGCTTATGCAAAAAGATTAACTTTTATATTTACTTTCAAATGCTGTGGATGCTTGATTGACACCATTGCTCATATTTTCAAACGCTTTATTGATATTTTCAAGCAATGCAGACTCTTTAGCAGCATCAGGTGTCTTATTTTTTCGGAGTTCAATCAATTTCGGATAATCCTCCGTAACGATTTTTTTATACCCATTTAAGCCATCAAGAACGGCTTTTTGGAATGTCGCATCGCCTTTGAAATCTCCCAGATCTTCGACTTTCTTGATATCATCATTCAAAGATTTTTCCCAATCTGCGCGGACCCGTTCGGCTTTCGTATAATCGGAGCCATTCATGGCGGCATTCATGTCTGTCACATGTTTTTCACTACTATTTATAACGGTAATAATTGAATTGTTGTATGCTGCAGGATCTTTTTCTCCCGAACCACAACTTGACAGGCTCAGAACCGCTGCGGTCATCATGCCCGTAATAAATTGTTTAATCATATTGATCTATTTTATAATTTGTTTTTCCTCATTTTTCGTAAAAATAGCAACACCACATCATCCATAGGACAAGCTTTAGTGCATCAAAAATCTGTTTAGGTTACGCTAGCAACCGCTATTTCACCAGTGCCTTTTTCTAATTATGAATACCACTCACCAATGCATAACACTCTAAATCAAAGATAATTGAAGCCGAAAAATATTACTATCGCTGAAATCAGGGATTTGTTTCTTCAAGCCTTATCATGCAACATTGTTGCTTTTTATTTCTTTTTTTTATTAGCTTTGTTGCAACTTAATTGCAATATATTAATTGGAATACCATATGTATTGCACGAATTACGCTTTACGAATCGAATCCACATAGATGAATAGGTATATCATTTTTTCACTTATCGCAGCACAACAGCTATTTTTCCCATGTTATGGACAGGAGAAGAGTATCGAGCTTGAAGAAGTAAAAGTTGGCGGGCGACGTTATCACCGGGCAGCAGAAGGAGCATTATCGATCCAGCTATTGACTGCCGACTCTATACAAAAATACCAGGCGGGAAGTTTAATGCAGACACTAAGCAGGCTTCCCGGCGTAAATGCCATAGGCATAGGTGCTAATCAGTCTAAACCGCAGATTAGAGGGCTCGGATTTAATCGTGTGGCCACGGTAGAAAATGGCATTAAACATGAAGGCCAGCAATGGGGGTTGGATCATGGATTGGAAATCGATCAATTCAGTGTAGGGAGTGCCGAGGTACTAAAGGGGGCCAGCTCATTTTTGTATGGCTCAGATGCCATTGGTGGTGTCATTCGGCTATCACCGCCAGCGGAACTACAGGAGACAGGTTTTAAAGGGCAGTTTAACCTATTAACAAAGTCAAACAACGCGACTTTTGGCGGATCGCTACAAGCACAGGGCCGAAAAGGGAATTGGGTATTTGGAGGAGGATTCACGCACCTGGAATATGGCGATTACCGTGTCCCCACAGATACAGTCTATGTTTACAATTATGCGGTACGCCTAAAAGATCGGCATGTTCGTAACACTGCGGGACGAGAGACACATTTTCAACTACGCGGCGGATATCTATCGGATCGTTTTTCTTCGATTTTCTACCTGAGTAATTATCATACAAAGTTTGGCTTCTTTGCCAATGCGCACGGCTTGGAACCAAGGGGCGTAGATACAGCACTTTATGACAAATCCAGTCGTGACATTGGTTTCCCAAGCCAGACGGTCAATCACCTGAAACTTATTAACCGCAACTCTATCGATCTGGATAAGCACAAGCTTTGGATAGACCTGGGCTATCAGAAAAATTACCGGCAAGAATATAACAATTACACCGCGCATGGTTATATGCCACCTGTTTATCCAAAAGATATGACTATCCCCATCAATTTGGAAAGGTTATATGACAAACAGGTCTATAGTATCTCTGTAAAAGACCAATTTGAGTTGGCCACACATCGACTTACCATTGGCGCAAATGGAGAGTATCAGGATAACCGTATTGATGGTTGGAGCTTCCTTATCCCCACTTTTCGCCAAAAGGCAATGGGCCTATTCGTCTATGATCAATACAAACTCGCGGACGAAACCATGCTATATGGGGCATTGCGTTACGATTACAGCCATATTCAGACATCACCTTATCAGGATTGGTTCGAATCACAGCTGGAAGAGAATCAGTCGGGCAGAATAGTCCGGGCTTCGGCGCTCAGCCGCCGTTTCAATAGTCTGGTTTGGTCTGTAGGAGCGGCACATCAATTCGGCGATCTGGAAACAAAAATCAATGTAGGAAAAAGTTTCAGGGCCCCCATTGCACAGGAGCTCGGCGCCAATGGTGTCAACTATCACTACTTCAGTTATGAAAGAGGCAATCAATCATTGTCTCCCGAACAATCCTATCAACTGGATTTATCATTGACCTGGAGTCCTAGAAAAGTCTTTGTTGCCTTTACACCATTCTTTAATTACTTTTCCAATTATATCTATCTCAATCCTACGTCAAGCTACGATCAATATTATGGTGCCGGCAATCAAATCTTTGAATATATGGAAAGTCGTGTTCGCCGTTATGGAGCAGAATTGAAGCTCAGCTATCAGCCTCTGAAACAATGGAAAGTAGAATTATTGGGTGAATATGTTCGATCGGAACAACTATCGGGTGCAAAGAAAGGATATACACTTCCTTTCTCTCCGGCACCTTCAGCTTTGATGGACATCAGCTGGACAGCAAAAAATGGCAAACATTTTAAAGAGACCTACCTTTCCGTCGATTGCAAATGGACAGCAGCGCAATATCATGTTGTTCCACCAGAAGAGTCCACAGCAGATTATCAGGTCTTCAACTTCCGGGCAGGAACACAACTTCGGTTTTCGGGATCTGTCCTTCAATTACGCTTACAGGTTCAAAATCTCTTTGACAAGAAATATATGGATCATACCAGCTTTTATAGGCTGATCTCTTTGCCTGAACAGGGAAGGAATTTTATCCTATCCATTGGAGTTCCCTTTGGAAAACAGTCCCGATCATAAGATTATTAAAACTAAACCCTTTGCTCCCGATAAACAACCGTTGAGCAATATACGAGCATCGCAAGCTTATGAATATCGCTTAACACATACACAAATGAATAAAATTTATATATGAAAACACTTCAAAAATACACACTTATTACAGTGTTACTTGCCATGACTGTTGCCTGTAAAAAAGATAAGGAAAGCATTGATACCGAAAAACCGACCATCGCCATCGATTCGGAAACGGCTTTCCCAAAACAATGCAGCACAATTAAACGAGGTACAAGTTTTACTTTCCACAGTAAGCTATCTGATAATGTCGCGCTCGGGAGCTATAGCATCGACGTACACCATAATTTTGACCATCATTCGCATAGTACAGAAATCGGCGAATGCACGGTTGAGGCGATCAAAACTCCCATCAAGCCCTTCACCTTGGTCAAGACAGTCAATATTCCGGGGCAACCACAGCAATATGATGCCGAATTAAAAATCGATGTGCCAGCAGATATCGATCCGGGTAATTATCATTTTATGATTCAGGTGACTGACCTGGCGGGATGGAGTAGCCAGAAGGGGATCAGCATCCGTATACTCGAGTAATACCATACCTATTTATCAACTCAATTTAATTAAATCCATTTTACATGAAAACTAGAAACATTCGCTTCTTCTTCCTGTTAAGTACAATTCTTTTAGGCTTCCTATCGTCCTGTAAGAAAGATAACGAGGAAATTCCAGCACTTGCAAAACCCCAGATAGGCACACTTGAAATCGGCAGTGGCAATAACAAAACTGTCCAAGCGGGATCAGATCTTCATCTTGAAGGTGATATTGTTGCCGAAGCACTGATTGCTAAAATCGAAATTGAGATTCATCAAGAAGGTGGTGGTCAGTATAAGTTTACAAAAGCCTATACGGATGGAAAATACATTGGCGTGAAAAATGCGACATTTCATGAACACATTGATGTTCCCGCTGATGTTCCCGCCGGGGCATATCATTTTCATTTTACGGTAACCGACAAAGCCGGAAATGCGACTACAGCTGAATCACCGTTGACTATACAAGGTTCAGATGCCAAAGTTGCTTATAAGCTTGTATTTACGGAAGTAGCCGGCGAAGCCCATGGAGACCATTTCCATGATCTTGCCGACAAAGAAAAAGTAGAACCAATTGCTATCAGCTTTGACGACAAGGGAACAGCATTGGCCGGAGGACATGCTCACCTCAATCCCGCAGGTATCTATAAAATTGAATTAAAACAATTTGATGCTTCTTCCAAAGAAATCCAGGCGCAATATATCAGCAATAAAGCAACAGCAGATTATTACAAAGCATTCCTTACGGGTGGTCCTTTTGTTTTAAACCCCAACAGCAGTACAGGTAGCGGTGCGATCTTTCAAACGAAAGAAACGACCTATGGTGATGGCTCTGCAGTCAACGGAGCAACGGAGACGACAGGGATTATCACTTATTTTACAGCAGGAAAAGACAATGAAGGTGAGAAAAATGTATTCTTTGTACTTCGCAAATTTAACGATGCCAGCACAAAGGCAAAAGTTACCCGTACTGACTGGAACTTATCGGATTATGCCACTAAGTTTGCTGGTCAAGACCTCATAAAGCTATCTTTTGAACTCCACGCAGAGGAAGGAGAAGATTAGTTAGCGCGATAAACTCAGCCTACCTGCCCAAAAGAACCTTCATGATTTCGCCGCTATGAGTGCGTGTAAAATCATGAAGGTTTTATTTGTACAGAAATATCGTTTAGTCCCTTACTTTCGTAAGCACATTTCCCTGTGGATCGAGTACCAGCTTCCACTCCTCTTTTCGACTTTTCACTTCAAACGCATAACTCACTTTCTGCTCGGCGGTAATCTTTTTTGCGTCTTCAATACGATATCCCGGAAAATCTCTTTTCACCCGGTTCAGCACACTCTTTGGTAGTTCTCTTTTGTTGATTTCAGTTTTATACCGCAAAAGTTTTCCGTTATGCTGAAACCAAGCTTCTTGGTCAATGCCAAATAGGCCCGTTTCAAACTCAGCTTCATAAACATTCCCCTTCAATTCCCAATCTACTTTTTGGGCTTTTGGAAATTTCTGTTGGAAACTATTCACCACTACAGCGGGCACTTGACTTTGTGGTATATCTTGAGCAATAGCTCCTGTTGTTGTCAGTGCAAGCACGAAAGCACTCCAGATTAATTTACAGTTCATGATTCTATTTTTAAGTGTACTACAAAATAAAAAAGCGAATCTGTAAAGATTTGGGAACACTTACCTTCTCCTACTATATTTTCTAAGGTAACATATTGAGCTGAAAGCTATGCTGATTATTTTCATAACGGTAGACGATTACAAAGCCATAGAGGTGACAGATGGCCTGCACAATGGCCAGCCCCAAGCCAGTACCTTTGGATGCTGCATCTGATTTATAAAAACGGGAGAATACCAGATTAGCATCCAACGCTGCATGTGTACTCGTATTGGACACCGTAAGCCCTTTGTTCGTTATATGGATATTCACCTCGCCGCCTAATCTATTGTGGAACAAAGCATTTCGCAGGAGATTTGATACCACTATATTAGCCAAAGCACCATCCATTTGTACCCCCAGCTGATCCTCTTGTACAACATTGATTTTTACCTGTTTAAATTCAGCAATGGTCTCAAACTCCGTTACAATATTCAGCACAAGCGTATTGAACGAAAGATCCTCATTGTGCAAAAATTGTTTATTCTCAATTTTACTCAACAGCAACAAGGATTTATTGAGGCGCACAAGCCGCTCGGCAGTAGCTAATACTGCTGCGACAGTCTCTGACTGTTCTTGGTTCAACCCCTCTGTTTCCGCCATGATTTCCAATTTGTTGATCATAATAGCCAATGGTGTCTGTAATTCATGAGAAGCATTGCCAATAAACTGTTTTTGCTGTTCATAGCTTTCTTCGTTATGGCGAATTAAGGTAGCCACAGCAAGCTTTAGGTCTTTAAATTCCTGGATCTGCGTATCCATAGTAGGCTTCTCCTTGGTTTTGCCTAAACGAAACCGTGTCAACTGATCCAAGAAAGTATATAATGGTCCCCATAAACGTTCTATGACGACTTTATTGATGGATACGATACTGATGACCAACAAAACAAATAAAATAACAACAGAATAAAAGAGATTCTTGATTAGATCGCTTTCTTCGATCATCGAGTTGATGATCGAAAGTTCATAATAATGTCCTTGATGTTCAAATGCTGTCGTCAACATTCGGACTGGTTCCAGTTCCGGCTGGGGATCATCATCGTCCTGCATATACAACATGGTGTCCTTATAAACGTTTTGCATCTTAAGGGCCTGTTCTTCGGAAATCTGGCGTACCTTATAGTTATTTATCCCAAACTCTAAATCTGGGGCTACGGTAGGATTGCTGGAAAGTTCTTGGATAATGAGCCGCTTTTGGTTTTCGAGTTCTTCGTCGATATTATCGTGGATCACCTCCAGCATAAATAGATAGAACACTGTTGACCAGAGGGCGATGACCACCAACACGGAGATAGAAAGATACTTTAGTGTTTGGTTGGCTAATCTCATTTTTCGACAAGTTTATAACCGATTCCATATACCGCTTCAAAATCCACATCAGCATGACTAGCCAAGAATTTTTTGCGCAAGTTTTTTATCTGTGAATAGATGAAATCAAGATTATCCGCCTGGTCCGTATTATCTCCCCATACATGTTCTGCCAGCGCACTTTTGCTGACCAGTCTATTTTTGTTCAATAAGAAGTAGTTGAGCATATCGAACTCTTTCCGATTTAACGGCACAGGCTCCTGTGCAATAAATAAGCAGCGTTCATTAAGATCCAGCACGATGTTTCCCATTTCCAATGTATTCTTACCTTCCCGTTGTTTCCTTCGTAACACAGCTTTAATCCGTGCATTCAGCTCAGCAATATGAAAGGGTTTTGTCAAATAGTCATCGGCCCCAAGCTCGAGTCCCTTTAGCTTATCGTCCAGAGAATCCTTCGCGGAGATAATGATCACATTATCGGACTTACCTTCATTTTTGAGCTGATCGAGGATCTGCAAACCATTACCTCCAGGCAACATGATGTCGAGCAGGATACAATCGTAATCATAAACAGCGACTTTTTCAAGAGCTGATCCATAATCAGCGGCAGTTTCTACCGTATATTCTTCCTTAAGTAAAGATGCCTTCACAATTTCCCTTAAATCCGCTTCGTCTTCAATAACCAATATTTTCATCTTCTTAATTCTATTTAGCGAAAAACTTGTGTAAACAATAGTATTCTGTCCATGCTAAATGACAATTTACATACACAATTGTTTATGACAAAGGTACCTTGAATTTGGGAAAGATTTAGGAACACACTGCTTGCCTCTTATTTTAAGCTGACATCCAGGTAAACCGAATGACGTCCGTAAGTATCATAAAAAGGTTTATAAAGGACATCATCAATGTAAAATTCCAATGTTTCGGGATTCCCTTTAATAGACTTAGCAATATCCTTTGCGTCTAAGGTTACTTTACGCCAGTCCTTTCTTGCTGCAGGTTCCTGGGCTGCCAATAAGATCGGTCCATAAAATAGGCTGGCAATATTGGGTTGATCCATAACCGGGTCCAGATGAAACTGAAATGGCATTTTAAGGTTAATCACATCGCCATCTTTCCAGGTACGGTTTAAGGTCAGGTAAGTGCCCGGCTCAGCTTTAATTTTTTGATCGACTCCATTTATTGCAACAAAAAATCCCTTTGTTGCCCAGCTTGGCACCCGCACATGAAGGTCAAATTTGCCATTCCCCCGTATGGTCAGCGCTGTTTGATCCGCTTTCGGAAAACTGGTTTGTTGCTCGACGCTGATTCCGCGTTCCGTCCAGTGTAAGGTAGAAGGAATATACAGATTGACATACAGCGCCTGATCATCCTTGCTTTTAAAATAGATTGTATTCTGCAATTTAGTACTGCTCTCAATAGCCGTACCATTACAGCAGGTAAAGCCTTTCATATTGGCATTTCCAAACTGCTTAATAGATCCTGCGCGTAAAGGCACATGATACGTATTTGCTGGACTATTTTCTGCAACAGAAGCTAAGATATGATTGTATAATCCACGTTCATAATAATCCATCAACTCTGCGCGCTGATCGAACATAAACAAGTCACTTGTCAATTTCAGCATGTTGTAGGTTGCACAGGTTTCGTTCTGCCCACCTGCAGAAAATCCATTTTCATATAATGTCGCCGGCTGGCTAATAAAGCATTCGGCATTGGCCGGATTTCTGGCCCCAGCCACACCACCGATACTATACATATAATCGTTGGTGGCCTTATACCAAAAGTTGTCCGCAATTTTATAATATTGGGGCTCATTGGATACCCGGTATAACTCCATACTGCCCACAATTTGAGGAATATGCTGATTGGCATGTAACCCCCTAAAAGTATCTACATTTTTGGCCAGTCCATGCGTATGCGCGGCATTGCCGTAGAACATATCAATATTGTCAAATAAGCGGGCGGTTTTTAAATAGTTCTCTTCACCCGTTATACGATATAACCTTGCCATCACTTCATTCATTCCACCAAATTCACCTGCGATATACGTATTCCACATCTTGATTAATGTCTCTGTCGGGACTTTATTTAAGCGTGTATACACCCAATTGCCCATTCCCTGCGCGATCTCCAATGCTTTTTTATTTCCACTTACCTCATAAACATCCATCAGGCCGGCCAGGATTTTATGCAGGGTATAATAAGGTGCCCAAACCTGGTTCTTCTGCCCGCCATATTTTGCGCCATGTTCAAGCATAATAAACTGATCCGGGGGATAGGCACTGATAAAGCCAAGTCCCCAGTTCCAATAATCTGTACGGATTCCTTCGTCACTCAGGTCAGAATCATAAGCTGATTTACCGGGGCCATAAGGTACCGCAGCAGGATCCGCAATAGAAGCCTGTCCCGCTTGTCTCGGCGTACCCGACAACTTTGACAAGGCATAAAGCACGTTGACCATGGTATCCATCTTCCCCAAAAATTTTGACTGGAGTGCCTTATCATAGCCTGTACTCGCATAAGCTTGTGCAATTGCCGTCAGGTAATGTCCTGTAGCATGACCGCGCAGTTTGATATCCTGGCTGTCCCATACCTCCAAAGGTTGCGCACCGATCGGTTGTTTTCGCCCAAACGCGTGTCGAAACATATAGAGGAATGAATTGGGATCCGATTTTGCCAATGTATCAATGAATTTATTGCGATTTTCAATAAACTTCGTTTGATGCTGCTTTACATCCGTATTAAGGGAAACCTGATCCAAGTGAAATGCCTCCAATTTTAAGCTAGGCATCTTGGACTTTACCTTCCCTTTGACTGTAATGATGGCTTTGGGTTTCAGATCTGTCCCGGGAACACGCCCCGTGACGGTGTAAGCTGTTTGCTGCGCGACGGCACTATTGTCGGTTGGTGCAGGCCACAACACACGCACTTTTGGTCCCACCATACCGTCTTTATATGTACCGAAGACATAACTCGGCAATCGAGGCAGCTCGCCTATCGCTGTTTCTACGGTGACATCTGCAACCCCTGTTAAGAAGGCATTATAAAGCGCTGCTTTATTCATTGGAAATCGCGGTAGGTCATCCTCAGCCTTACCTTTAGAAGCAACATCTTCACGCACACCCTTCAACGCATTTCTATACACCATGCCGATCTGGTTTTGATTCAGTGGCACACGATAAATGCGAAAATCATGCAACAGTGCATTTAAACTTAAATTTCCACCTAACAGGGATTTTCCGATGTATAGTGTCCTCTTACTACCTGTCTGTCCAAAAACCTCGGTCAGCTCCTGTGGGATGTCTTTAACTTCTCCAGCCGGCATACCATCCAAATATGTTTGCATGGTCCCCGTAGCAATATCAACCACAATGGCCAAGTGCACCCATTTGTTTAAAGGCACAGCCGAAGAGACTGCATTTTTTACTTCGGCCTTCTTTTGGGCGATTATCCCCATATAGCCATTTTGTAGCGCTGTACCTGTTGGTGTCCCTGCAAAATGCCTCGCGATATCTTGTCCAAAATCGAATAAATACTGGCCAGACTGCGCTGCACGTAAGTACATCCAGCCTGTAATGCTGATTGACTCGAGATCAGCGAGTACTTGCGCTGGAAGTACAACAAAATCGTCCTTTCCTCCAGCGAGAGAAAGCACCTTTGTAAATTGCTTATCTGACACAAATGACGCTTTTGTCCCCTGGAATTTACCATGTAGCCCATTGCGCGACCAATCCTTAAAATCCCCATCAAAGACATAGCGGGCCACCATGCCTGTCTCCCCGATACCATCTAGGATCTGATCCCCACCCTGTGCCACAGCTACAGCTGTCATTTTGATAAAAATTGTGAGAATTGCTGCAAAATATATCGTATATCTTTTCATATCGCTATCTTTTATTCGCTAATGATTTATTGTTTAAAGATCACCCTCTAGCCCGGTCAAAGCTATTACCGTATCCTTTTCCTTGATTGTCTTCAACAGAAGACGAACAAGAAGAAAAGCAATCCCTATTAATAAGCTTCCAATTAATAAGCTTCCAAAATCGAAGAATATTTTCTGTATTGCTGTCTATTTGACATTTATAAAATTAATGACTCTACATCATTATACATAGGTTTATTTTAGCCGATATTCTCCAGATTTTAACTACTGTCCGTCGAGTCTACTGTCGTCCACGGGCCCACAAATCCTACAGCCCGCCAGGAGAGGTAAAAACGCCAATATGCTACGAAAATGCTTCATGATCCGCGGTTCAATCCGATCGCTCAGCAGATAAGCCAGGGCAAGCATAAGAACTATAACACCTGAAAGGAGCAGGTATTTATTCAGATACAGATACAGGTGATTAAAAATAATAAAGCCGATGTGTTGATGGATTAAATACAGTGGATAGGTCAACATGCCGATTTTAACAAATCCGGACGAATTGATCGCCTGGAGCTTTTTACAGGAAACCAGTAACATGAGCAGGTAAAACACAACGATGGTCGCACCAATAATATAAGGGGAAAAGTCACTGTGAAAAGTACGTTCCAACCAATGGATGCGCCCCACAGCACCATCGATGGAAATGTACAAACACCAAGGTAAAGCGACAAAATGCTGGACTTTTGGTCCATGCAGAAAAATCTGGCAGAATATAATTCCCGCAATAAAATACGCACTCCAGTCGAGTAAAAAAAACTCGTGGAGCCCATCATAAATTTCCGAAGGCCCAACAAAAAAGCGTAGGCTGGACAATAGCAGCCAAAAATAAACCAAGTAATCCAAGCTTATTTTTTTAAATCGATTCAGAATTAGAAACAAAGCGATGATCAGGTAAAACTTCAACTCCACATAAAGTGACCAATAAGCGCCATCGACATCCCCCTGTCCCCATAGTTTTTGCACCATGGTCAGATTGGCCAATAGTTGTGTAAATGTGACATGATAACGCGGTGCGCCCCACAAATAAGAAACGATAAAAGTCAACAGCAAACAAATCCAATACATCGGATACAAACGCTTGAAGCGGGAATAACAGAACTTACGCAGTGAAAGATGTTTGATGGAAAAAGCAATCACAAAACCACTAATGATAAAAAATAAGTCTACGCCCAGGTAGCCGTATTTAAAATATTCTCCGACGCCATCGAAACCCAATAGCGACATATTTCCGGCTGCATACCCCCGGTATAAATAATGATATAATACAACCGCGGATGCTGCGATAAAGCGAAACAGGTCGATTTGATAAATTCTTTTGGACTCAGACATTTGGCTGCAAATATAGCCAATAATTTTGCCTATTCTTCCGAAATAGAATACCTTACAATTAAGTGTCCTACTAATTTGGATATTTGCTATTTTTACCGCTCATTCAAATGAGAAACCAATGCGCCAACTATCTTTCCTATTTATTGCTATCCTAATCGAGGTTTGTAACTTTCGGGCACATGCCCAAAACACTGGCTGGGACAAGGTAGATAAGCAGCTATCGGAGGCAAGTAACGATTCGACCCGAATATTGGCGTATTATAAAGTTGCCTCAGAAATTTACCGCAGTAATCCCCAAGAAGCACAGGAAATCGTTTCCAAAGGATTGAGTCTCATCAGTGAAAAAAAATTCGAACCTTTGCAAATTGATTTATTAAATCTACAAGGTATTATATACCTGAAGCTAAATAACTTTGATGAAAGCGTAAAAATACACTTTAAAGTACTCAAAAAGCGGGAAGAACGCAATGACAAGAAAGGGATGATGCTCTCTTTCCTGAATATAGGCAATGTATTCAACAAGAGTTATGACCCCGATCAGGCCTTAAAGTATTACCAGCGTGCACTAGATCTCTCCAAAGAGCTGCGTGATACAAGAAACCGAGCCAATATCTCAACCAATATCGGAAATATATATGCCCAAAATGCATTGAATGGAGGAAAGAAGCAAGATGTAACCAAAGCCATCGATTATTTGGTAAAAACGGTTGAATTCTGCAAAGCAAATGCGCCTGAAGTTGATCTTTTCAATACCTATATTCTATTAAGCTACCTCTATCTCAAGGCAGATAAGCTTGAATGGAGTACCTATTATACCGACCTCGCGATAGACATCACCACCAAGAAAGAAGATCCTGTTGGCGAAAGTTATGCCCGTATCAACCGCGCGAATATTTATGTCAAAGAAAAGCGGTTTGATCTGGCGGCAAAAGAAGTAACCCTTATCAAGCGCATTATCGCCAAAAGCGGTTTCACCAACTTAACGGAAGACCTTCAGGGAGATTTTGACAAGATAGCTAAAGCGATCAAAGCGCAGGATGAACATTTAATTCTCAGCGATCAGGATAGCTCAGATCGCAAATTTCATGAAGATGCAGAAGTCCTCCGCGTAAGGATTCGGGAAGAACTTCGGGAAAAATATGAAAGCGAAAAGAAGGAGCTTGAAAATAAAAATCTGTTATTAAAAAACGCGAATGTAAAGCGTGAAGCCCATTGGATAAAGCTGATGGGGTTATTGACCTTTTTTGTTCTACTAATATTTTTGGTGATGATCATTTTGCTGATCAAAAAGAATAGATTATTACATCAGGAGAAATTGAAAGTAGATGAACAGGCGACGGAAATCAAGCAGCAACACGCCGAATTGGTCCAGGCAGATCGCTTTCGGGCCAGTATCTTTTCTGTCGTGTCGCATGATTTGCGAAGCCCTTTATCTACATTTCAGGCCTTACTCTCCGTTTCAAAAATCGTTGACCTACCAGCGCATGAAATTAAAAGTATGTTGATCACTATTGGCAATCAGGTTACTGCTGCATCAAAAATGCTCGATAGTTTGCTTGTATGGTCTTCACAACAAATGGCTAATGAAAAGCTTGACATACAGGAAATCTTTCCCTATCAAATTATTAAAGACTGCGAGAATCTTTTTATGGATCGAATAAACTTGAAAAAGTTATATATAGACATCAAAATTTCTCCAAACTTATCCATCCATAGTGACCTTAAACGATTTGAATTTATCATCCGAAATATTTTCAATAACGCCATCAAATTTAGCTTTAGTGGTAAAGTCATTATTTTTGAACAACATGAAACCGATAGCAATATCCTTATTTCAATAAGAGACCAAGGCGTAGGCATGGACGAAACAAAAATTAGGGCACTGAAAGGTATGCAACAGCAACATAGTCTTGAAGGGACCCTCGAGGAAAAAGGAAATGGTATAGGTTTGATGTTATGTCACGAATTTGCTAACCGAATAAAATGTTCAATAACGATTGAGAGTCGTGTTGGATTCGGAAGTACTTTCACGATCCATATTCCTAGATAAACACTGTTTTTCCCTAAGATCGACTGAAGAAAATAGAACCCCAGGGTCTATATTAATTAGAAATTAATGATTTTATATTTGATGTAAGAATGCGAAATTTCGCATAGGCTATATTATAATACATTCTAACCTTTTACATCATGAGAAAATTCATACCTATTTTATTTACCGTGACCTCGTTTGCCTTTATTAGCTGCGGGTCTAATGAAAATGCTGTCTTCCAGGAAGATGATATTCTCACTGAAACATCTTGGCTTCGCAAAGACATGGATGCAGAAATTATTTACGGTGGGGGTGACAATTATCTTCGGATTAACTTCAAAAAAAGTAATAATTATGAAATCGTGCAGCTAAAGGGAGAACGAATTACAGGTATTAAAGAGGAAGGTACCTATGCCCTCACCGACAATAAAGATCTTGTGATTACTACAATAAAAAATCAGCAAAAGCTATCCCTACGTTATGTGCTAGTAAACGATAGGACGCTTAACCGTGTTAATGAAAAAGGAGAAGTGCTCAGCAATGCCTATGAAGCGTATATAAAGCAATAAAACGGGGGCTATTTATGATTTTATAATCCGTTTTAAATATTCGCCATAACCCGATTTACTCAACGGAGCTGCTATTTTTAGCAGTTGTTGCCGATCGATATAGCCCATGCGATAAGCTACCTCTTCTATAGCACCTATTTTCATTCCTTGCCGTTCCTCAATCACTTGTACAAATTGCGCCGCCTGCATTAGGGACTGTATCGTTCCTGTATCCAGCCAAGCTGTACCACGATCAAAAATACCGACCTTCAATTTACCACGGCGAAGGTACTCTTTATTAATATCTGTGATCTCCAGTTCACCGCGAGCAGAAGGCTCTATGTTCTTGGCGATAGTAACCACTTCGTTGTCATAAAAATAAACTCCGGGCACAGCGTAATTCGACTTTGGCGATTGTGGCTTTTCCTCAATCGAAATAACATTATTTGTTTCATCAAATTCGACCACACCATAACGCTCCGGATCCTGTACAGGATATGCAAAAACAACCCCACCATCTGGATCAGCACAAGACTGTAAAAGCTTGGACAAACCTGAGCCATAAAAAATATTGTCACCCAAAATAAGAGCGACCTTATCATCGCCAATAAATTCCTCCCCCAATAAAAATGCTTGCGCCAATCCGTCGGGACTTGGTTGCTCTTTATATTCAAACCGACACCCCAATTGTGACCCATCGCCCAGTAATTTCCTAAAATTCGGAAGATCCTGAGGCGTCGATATAATCAAAATCTCACGTATCCCGGCCAGCATCAAGGTTGACAGCGGGTAATAGATCATCGGCTTATCATATACAGGCATCAGCTGTTTGCTTACTGCCAAGGTAAGTGGATGTAGTCGTGTTCCTGAGCCTCCTGCCAATATAATTCCTTTCATAGTACTCATATTTTGATTATTCTTAATTTTTAAACTCTTCGGCTAGCATTTTAGCCAGACTTATCTCCCAACTGGGTACCTCAACTGCAAAAATAGCCTTGATCTTCGACTTATCGAGTAAGGAATACTTTGGCCTGCGTGCAGGTGTCGGGTAAGCACTTGTGGGAATCGGTTTTACTTCGCAATCGAACGAACGGAAATCACGTATCGCTACAGCAAAGTCGTACCAAGAAATCTCACCTTCATTGCTATAATGATAAATACCGCCCTCCCATTTAGAAGAATCCACTATTTTTACGATTGCCAAGGCTAGATCCTTCGCATAGGTAGGGCTTCCAATTTGATCGTTAATGACACCTACCTCCTTACGCTCATCCATTAAACGACACATGGTCTTAACAAAATTTTTGCCGTAGGTGGAATAAACCCAAGAGGTACGTATGATGATTGCGTCGGGGCACCATTTCTGAATTGCCTGTTCTCCCGCCAATTTCGTTTGACCATATACATTGATGGGGGCGGTTTCGGCAGTTTCTGTTAAAGCAGTAGCCGAAGATCCATCAAAAACATAATCTGTCGAAATAGTGATTAGACGTGTACCATGCAGATGGCAGTATTCTGCGATCTCTTCGCAAGCTACGTGGTTGACCAAATCAGCCGTTACCTGATCCTCCTCAGCCTTATCCACAGCCGTATAAGCTCCCGCGTGGATAATAAGATCCGGCTCATACATTGCCAAAATTTGCTGTATGATTTGAATTTGATCCAATGGTAATTGTTTTCGATCCAGAAAATAACACTCCTTTTCGATATTATCCAGCAAAAGATCTTTTAGTTCTGAGCCAAGTTGTCCTGAAGCTCCGGTTATAACAATCCGCATATCCTATCATATTAATCTCAAACGTAACCCTTCAAAGGATTGTGCCTCCTGATCCTTTTGTGAGAGAATCATTCGTTCGGCAGGAATTTGCCAGTCAATCGAAAGTTCCAGATCCAACGGGTTTACGCCATCTTCCGACTCTTTATGATAGTTGTTGTCACATTTATAGAAAAAGACCGCATGTTCGGACAATACAGAAAAGCCATGCAAAAAGCCTCTAGGCACAAATAATTGTTTTTTATTTTCAGCAGAAAGTTCAATGCCAATATATTGTCCAAAGGTAGGTGATCCTGGACGAACATCAACAGCGACATCCCATACGCGACCTTCAACAACACGGACCAATTTTGCCTGCGCATGCTCACCGCCTTGCAAATGTAGACCACGCACGACACCAAACTGTGATTTGGATTGATTATCCTGTACAAAGTGTGGTGTATAACCGAGAATCGTCTTTAGTTTCGTTTCATTAAATGATTCAAAAAAATAACCTCTTTCATCTTCAAATACGGTCGGTTCAAGTATAAAACAGCCCTTTAATTTAGTTTCCGTATACGTCATTCTTATGCATCTTTATATTGATTGTCGTAATATTTTTTATAATCCCCAGAAGTTACGTGTTCCAACCACTCCTGATTGGATAAGAACCAGTCTATCGTCCGAGATAAGCCCTCTTCAAAAGTTACTGATGGCTTCCAGCCCAACTCCTTATTGATCTTCGTTGCATCAATAGCATAACGTAAATCATGTCCCGGTCTATCTTTCACAAAAGTTATCAACTGTGCCGAGGAGCCTTTTTCACGCCCCAGTTTCTCATCCATTTGTTTGCAAAGCTCCTTGATCAGGTCTATATTTTGCCACTCATTAAATCCACCAACATTATAGGAATCCCCATTTTTACCTTCATGAAAAACAAGATCGATTGCTTTTGCATGATCAATGACATATAACCAATCGCGGGTATATTTTCCATCACCATAAACAGGGAGTGATTTATTATTCAAAATATTATGAATGCATAACGGAATCAATTTCTCGGGAAAATGATTCGGCCCATAATTGTTGGAGCAATTTGTCAAAACAATGGGCAAACCGTAGGTATCGTGGTAAGCCCGCACAAAATGATCAGAACTTGCTTTGGAAGCTGAATACGGTGAGTGCGGATCATATTTTGTTTCTTCCGTAAAAAAACCCGTATCACCGAGCGCGCCAAACACCTCATCCGTTGACACATGATGAAAACGTTTTCCTTCCAGATTATCCTTCCAGATTATCCGGGCGGCGTTCAATAAATTGACCGTTCCAATTACGTTGGTCATGACGAAAGCCATTGGGTCGACAATTGAGCGGTCGACATGGGACTCCGCCGCCAAATGGATAATACCATCGGGCTGATATTCTTGGAAAATAACCGAGACAACCTGTTGATCGGTAATATCCGCCTTAACAAAGGTATAATTAGGAAAATGTTCGATATCTTTTAAATTCTCTAGATTACCAGCATAGGTCAAAGCGTCCAGATTAACAATCTGATATTCGGGATACTTTAACACAAACTCACGTACCACATGTGAGCCAATAAAGCCAGCCCCACCCGTAATTAAAATTGTTTTATTCATATATTAACTATAGACTTGTTTAGACCATTGGTCTACGAATGATGCATGCATCAAATAATTCGCTAAAATACAAAAAAAACCTTCCATAAGAAGGCCTTTCATTTCTTTATATTGTTAATTATATAAAAACTTTTCTGCTTATAATACATTCTTTACTAAAGAATAAACTGGCACCTCTGCCGGCGCCTCATCCAGCATTTCTATTTCTTCCTTCCCCTCCTGTGTATCCAGCACCTCATATTCTGAATTTTGAGATTTAAACTCTGGTACAATCTGCTTCATTCCGGCAACAAGCGCCATAAAATCTGGCAATTGTTTATCCGCATCCAAAATCTGCTGGCAAATCGAATTAATACGCTCTGCCTTAAGCGACAATTCATCATGATTTACTTTTGCGATCATAATCTTTGGATGGTGCGTCTTCACCGTATTCTCATTATTTGCCAACAATTCCTCATAAATTTTCTCGCCCGGACGTAATCCAACAATTTTAATATCAATATCTTCCGGGTAACGGTAGCCTTTCAATTTAATCATGCGTTTAGCCAGATCAATAATCTTAACAGATTTTCCCATATCGAATACAAAGATCTCTCCTCCTTTTCCCATCACACCGGCCTCCTGAACCAATTGACACGCTTCAGGTATCGTCATAAAGAAACGGGTAATTTCAGGATGGGTCAGGGTTAGCGGTCCCCCTTCTGCCATTTGCTTCTCAAAAAGCGGAATCACAGAACCGTTTGAACCAAGCACATTTCCAAATCGGGTAATAATAAAACTCGTATTGGATTTACCGCTGCAGCTGCTCACATAAATTTCTGCCATACGTTTGGTTGCTCCCATAACATTGGTTGGGTTAACAGCCTTATCCGTAGACACCATGACCATCTTTTTAGTTCCATATTGCATACAGAGATCCGCCACATTTTTGCTACCCAATACATTGGTCTGAATAGACTCGTACGGGTTTGCCTCCATTAAAGGAACGTGCTTATAAGCAGCTGCATGAAATACCAAATCGGGCTTGTATTGCGCAAATATCCGCTGCATAAAGGCATAGTTACGCACATCACCTACCACGCAGTGCATCTGCTCAGGTTGTGTCGCCTTGATCGATTGTTGAATATCATATAGCGCTGATTCGGCTTGATCTAACAAAATCAACGTCTTATAGTGACGTCTGGCAATTTGGCGGGCCAGCTCCGAACCGATAGATCCGGCAGCACCGGTCACCAGGATCACTTTTCCTTGCATCTCTTCTTCGATCTCGGGGTGATCCAATTTGATTGGCTTGCGTCCCAATAAATCTTCAATCTTCAAAGGCCTGATTTCACGCTTGGCCCCAGAATTAAGTAAAATGCGTGCCGGAGGCATAATCTTCAATTCCAGTCCAATATTTTGGAACCAATCCGACACATATTCCAAACGCTCGGGATCATTATTTTCAACCGCGAGGATCACCTGAGTAATTTGGTATTTTTCAACATATTCCTTTGTTATTTCAGTAATATCTTTAATCTTTAATCCCGCCAATCGCTTACCAATCCGCGATATTTTATCTTCCACAAAAGCGACAACCTGATATTTCGTCCTCGGATCCTCTTTCAATAGGGAGAAAGATACAAGCCCCGGTCTTGAAGCCCCGAAAATCAGCACATTTTCACCTTTCCTGCCAGGCAGAAAAATATATTCATAAATGGTCCGATAGATGACACGTGCACCAACCATGATCACTAGCAAAATTGTGGCCTGCATAGTCAACACACCATAGGACAATCTAAGATAATCTCCGGCCAAAGTTCCTTTGTCAAAAACGGCTTTGATGATGAAGGTTAAAACCATTACTATGAGATAGGCAGACCCTACCGTCTTAAATATTTTAATGGTATCCCGAATGCCTGTCTGCCGAACAATACCTCGAAAGGTATCATAACATAAAAACATCAAGAGATAGACTGGCAATATAACGACAACTTTTTTCAACATCAATGCAATATCAAATACACCCTTGAAGTTGTTGACCACATAATTAGAAAATACGTAGCTTGCAAATACAAACCACATATCAATCATTAAAATGACCCATCTTGGATTGTCCTTTCTCAGGCGCTTTCTTAAATCTCCCAGAGAACCCATCATAGCTTTTTGTCTTAATTAATTAAAATGTTACTGACCGTGTCTGCGACAAACGAACACAATCTGATATGGCTTTATTATAATATTTTATATTGGAGATGCAAGATAGTTAAATTTTTACACCTAAAATATTTCTTTGATAAAATATCATTAAAAAAGGACCCTATTCATTCGATCAGTTTATCACCGTGGACTAAGCAACTATTATACCGAAACTGTTACATTGAAAAAAATGAGCATTAAAATATTATAATTACGAGTACAGGCTAATAAAAGAACAATTTGTTAACATCAACTTTCGAAACAATTTAATGGATAATATAGCTCTGAAGATACTAACGTCATTATTGGCATATTGTTTGCATTAAATAACAAATAGTCATGGAAAGGAATTAAAATTTTACATCTCCGCTTAATATAGACTGACACGCCGCTCCTTAACTGAACTATTATGTACAACATCATTAATTAATTTACATCATGGGATTTTTTAGCAACCTGTTTGGGAAAAAGACTTCATCCATTCGATCTTTGGCACAGTTGGAATTTCTAGAAGTAGACATGCACAATCATCTTTTACCTGGCATTGACGATGGAAGTAGTTCTGTCCAACAATCATTGCATTATATCCAAGAACTTCAACGCTTAGGCCTTAAAAAGTTTATCTGCACGCCACATATCATGTCGGGTGTACATCAAAACACCAAGTTTAGTATTGAAAATTCGAGAGATTCGCTTATCGATGGACTAAAAAAATCGGGTAAAGATGTTGATATCTTCGGGGCGGCAGAACACATGATTGACGAAAATCTTCCTTTATTGATCAGAGAAAATGAGCTATGTGTGATGCCAGGCGGTTACGTTTTGATTGAGATGTCTTATCTATCCGAATCGAAAGCATTGTTTCATACCATTTTAGAGATCCAAAAATTAGGATATAAGCCAATTCTAGCCCATCCGGAGCGATATAATTATTACCACAGTAATTTTAATATTTATAAACAGATCAAAGATGCAGGCTGTTTACTGCAGCTAAATCTACTTTCTTTGAGTCGATACTATGGCGTCGATGTGAAAGCCATTGCCATGACCCTCTTGAAATCAGGTATGTATGATTTTGTAGGAACCGACCTCCACCATCAACGTCATCTTGACGCGCTGAAAAATATCGTTGAGAAATATCCTATCCGTGAGATGTTGAAAACTTCGCCCATCTTAAATGAAACACTTCTTGATCATATCAATCAACATAAAGCCCAAGTTATTGCTGGTTAAGTAATCGTAACGGATGCAAAACTTCCCTTATAAAAGTGTCTTAAAATACGCTATTGTCTTGGAGAGTCCTTCTTCAAGTTGAACTGTGGGACTCCAGTCTAAGCTTTTCTTAGCAAGCTGAATATCTGGCTTCCTTTGCTGCGGATCGTCTTGGGGTAAAGGCAAAAATTTAATTTTTGATTGTGATCCCGTTTGCAAGATAACCTGCTCCGCCAATTGCAAAATAGTAAATTCATTGGGATTACCGATATTGAGGGGTCCGATAAAAGACTTATCTGTAGCCATCATTCGGATCATTCCTTCCACCAAGTCATCTACGTACTGGAAACTGCGGGTCTGATTTCCTTCACCATAAATAGTAATATCTTTATTTTGTAAAGCTTGCATAATAAAGTTAGATACTACCCGTCCATCCTGGGGATGCATGCGTGGGCCATAGGTGTTAAATATCCGAACGATCTTTATCGCCACATGATGTTGTCGGTGATAATCCATAAAAAGTGTTTCTGCGCATCGCTTTCCCTCATCATAGCAGGATCGAATACCGACAGGATTAACATTTCCCCAATAGCTCTCATACTGCGGATGAACCTGTGGGTCGCCATACACTTCACTAGTAGAAGCCTGTAGAATACGAGCATTCACCCGCTTGGCAAGACCAAGCATGTTGATAGCACCCATAACCGAAGTTTTGATGGTTTTAATCGGATTATACTGATAATGAACAGGACTTGCTGGACAGGCCAGATTATATATTTCGTCAATCTCAGCTAAAAAAGGTACCGTTACGTCATGCCGTACAAGCTCGAAATAGGGATTATGCAACAGATGAACAATATTCGATTTATCCCCTGTAAAGAAATTGTCCATACAGATAACTTCATTCCCATCCTTAAGTAAACGTTCACACAGATGAGAACCTATAAACCCAGCTCCACCTGAGACTAGTATTCTTTTTTTTAGGTTATACATAAATTTATAATATCAAATTTTTAGTGATTATCTATGGTATGCTCGAGCGGCACACAAAAGCCAAAACGGGATCCTCGATTTTCTTCCGACTCAAAAAAGAATGTTCCACCACCACGCTGGATAAAATGATAAACTATCCACAAACCTAAGCCTTTACCTTTATCACGCATAGGAGTGATCTTACCCTCCTCCTTCATTTGATCCAATAGCTGACGCTGCGCATCCACACTCATTCCTACACCAGTATCAATAAATTCGACCATAGCATCATCCCCATCGCGAGATAAATTGAGCTTGATTAGCGAATTTTCGTGACTAAACTTCACCGCATTGATCAAAAGATTTCTTAATATACTTTTCATGATATCTGCATCAAAAAAGATCTGCAAACCTGGTTGTAATGTTAATTGTATTTCAATATTTTTCAATTTAGCTGTTGGTTGAAGTGTCTCCACCACACCTTTAATCATTTCATCAATCTCAATTTCCTGTGGCATATAGCTTAACACGCCCAGGCTATTTTTAGTCCATTTGAGCAAATTGTCCAAGACACTAAAAAGCTGTTCGGCAATATCATTACCTGTATTGACCATATTTCCATATCCGGTATTACGTTCTTCAGCACTCATGGTCAAAATATTTAAGATCATTTTGAGTGAAGAAATCGGACTTCGTAGATCATGTGCCAGAATAGCATACATGCTATCCCGATTTAATATTGCTTCCTGCAGTTGCGCCGTCTGTTTAGCAATTGTATTCCCCGATTCAATAAGCTTGATCTGATGTTTGATGCGCTGAAGCAATTCCTTTTTATTAAAAGGCTTCGGAATATAATCTACACCGCCGCTGTCAAATCCCCGCACGACATCATCCGGAGATTTTAGGCTGGTAATAAAAAGCACAGGAATATGCTTATACAGCTCCATGGATTTCAGTTCCTTGGTGAGATCAAATCCGTTCGTATTCCCCATCATGACATCCATTAAAATAAGATCTATCCTTTGCTGTTGCAAATTTTCAAATGCCCCTTTAGCACCGGAAGCAGTGAATACGTTGAAGTGCTCACGTTCTAAAATCTCTTTTAACACAAAAAGATTAAGCTCAGAATCCTCTACGATCAGAATATTATACATTGAAAAATCGATTTCCATAGATCATTATTAGCTTGTTTAGACAATGCCTAAAAGGATGTTATTCCTTTTATAAAATTCATAAATCAATATTACAGGAATAATTGCTTCGATAATTTGTGTAGCAAAAATGTTATCTAACATCAATTTATTTTAAAATCAACCAACACAGGAAGATGATCACTATAGTCAACATTTCCTGTTCTGTAATTTATAGCCCGAATTTCGTCTCCAGAAAAGAATACAAAGTCAATGCGAAAGAGTTTCATTAAATTACTGTAAGTATATCCATACCCATTACCTGCTTCGCGAAACGCATCCTTCAAATTTCCTTTAATTTTATGATAACTATATGAATTGGGACTATTGTTGAAATCTCCGCACATAAGCATCGGAAAAGGAGATTTATCCATCACGCTTTTTAGATGATCTGCCTGAGGACCTCTTAATCTAAAATTTCTCGATAAGGTATTGAGAGCACCCAGCCAATTTGCCCTTCTGTTTTCCGCAGGAATTAGATCTCCTTTTACCTGATTCCAATTTGTTGTCTGCAGGTGGCAGTTGCCGATCCGAATTTTATGTTTCTTATAAGAGAGATCTGCAAAGATCGCACAGTTAGGGCGTTCATCAAATGAAATGGTCTGTACCGAGTCTAACGGAAATCTACTTAAAATAGCAAGTTGATTCTGCCCTGACTTATTTCCTGTCATGATGAAATACTGAAACTGACCAAACGTACGCTTCAATTCCGACATGGTACAACTAGCTGGAACTTCTTGTAAACAGAGTGTATTTATATGTTGTGATTCGATATAAGCTGCGATCTGCTCCATAGATGATAGATTATAAACCATTTTAAACTCACGAACATTATAGGTCGCTACACGTATATCCGTTGTTTCCTCCCATTGCTCCGGATTGTTTTGAACGATTTTTGTAAAATAATGAAAGTTGGCCAATATTGCTATAAACGGGCAAATACTATACCAACTATGTTTATACAATCCAATAATTAAAAATACGAGATTACAGCATAAAAGGGCAGGCAATAACACACCGACCCACTGAAAGAAAACGGTCGTCTGCGGCGGTATATACAAGGCCAAAAACGAAAATGAAGTGACGAGTGCGACAAATACAACAATGCATATCATCAATAATACCGAGATCTTGATCGGTTTATACGCTAGTTCTTCTGCCATATACCAAAATTTATACTTGCTTGCCAATAGGCAAAATTATAATAAAAGTAGTGCCTTGTCCTAATTCCGACTCTACCGTTATCTCTCCATTCATCTGCTCAACAATACCTTTACAAATTGCCAGTCCCAACCCCGTACCCTTATCTAGCGGATTAATTTTATAAAACCTATTGAAGATCAATTCTTGATTTTCCTTGGCTATGCCTATACCATTATCCTTTACATAAAACTCTATATGATCTTCTCTTACTCTATAACCAACATGTATAATACCATCAGGTGGTGTAAATTTTAAGCTGTTATTAATTAAATTGACAAGAACCTGAATGACCCGCCCACGATCCAGCCAAACCACTAAATCCCTTTCGGGAATGTCAAAAATTATCGCTGGCTGCTCATCATTTGGCAGAAAACTCAATGATAATTCATTCAGTATTCCTTTGAGAGAAACATCTGAATTCTTTAGCCTGACTTTCCCTGCATCCATCTGCGACATCTCCAATACATCCGTTATCAGCCGTAGCAGCTGGCTACTATTTGCATTGAGGAGCTCCCCATACTCCTTTCGCAGCTCAGGATCTGGCGTATCGGCAATAATACTTCCAAAGCCCATAATAGCGCTTAGCGGCGTCCTGATCTCATGATTCATATTCGAGATAAATGCAGATTTTAACCGCTCAGATTCCTCAGCAGCTTCTTTTGAACGCAACAGCTGCTCCTCGTAACGAAGCTGATCAGAGATATCGCGCTTGATGGTCCAGACAATATCCTCACCATTGCCGTTTTTGATCATCAACGAACTGCATTCTGAGCCGATAATATCCAATTCCGGATATAGGGTATCACAGCGGTATTGATAATAACCCGAAGCAGAAATGATTTTTTGCACCGATAAATCCCACGCTTCTTGTGTGGTGAACTCACGCAGACATTCAAAAACTTTTAAGTCAGCAATGACCTCTTCTTCTTTCAGACCATTTTGCTGTCGACATGCCTTATTCGCAAAAGCCATCGTCCCATTTTTATGACAAGCAAAAATACTATATGGTGCATTATCAACAACAGCAAGCACCATTTCAAGTTCATTTCGATTTTTAATGAAATCGCTTACATTTTGCGAAAAACCTTCTATTATACATACATTGTTTTCAAGGCGTTTGGCATATTTTGTCGCCCGCACATAGGTGATGGGAACATCAGATTGCTTTATACGGTATTCAAATGTACTATTCTCTATGGAATCATTATGTAGAAATGCCTCCATTCCTTTTCTGTCATCTGGATGAACATAAGTCAGTAACTCCGCCAAAGTGATCTTCTCAGGTGCTTCCAGATTTCTTTTGTGTAAATTAGAATAACCATTATGTATTAATTCTTGACGCTGTAGATCATAAGTCCAATGCCCAATCATGGCGACCTTACCCACCTCAAGTTGTGCGGTAAGAGCCGATTTAAGACGGTACTTCATGTTACTGCGCTGCGTAATATCCCGATATTGGCAAAGCAGATGTTCTTCGTCAAATTTATGAATGACGAATTTAAAATAGTACATTTGTTCGTCTGTGGGCAGGTCATAGTTTACATTCGAAGTCTCTCCTGTATGACGGCAAAAGGCAAGTTCCCGCTTAATAAGAGTCGATGTAGGCTGGGGAAATAGCGACAAAATATGTTGACCGATTACATCAATATTAGGATTTAAAATTGGATTATTTGTTTTCATAATCGCGTCCACACAGATATTATCATTATTGATTAATAATAATGTATCGCAGGTTATATTCAATACTTTTTCCAAGTATCCTAAATCATGTAATATTTTTTTCTCCGTCATATTTTTAAAATTATTTCCTTTGAGATTTCTCCCAGCCACCGATAAAACCTCTATTAAATAAGTAGTAAATACCTCGTATCACATTCATGTTCATAAACAGAAAGTAGTATGGGATATAAAATACTTTGTAACTATTCGGATCATCCTTCGTCGAATAACCTAAAACAGCACAAATATAGAAAAGGCATTGAAGCCAGAAAATGACATTAAATACATTTAGCAATGATGAACTCCAATATCCAAGAACTGCAGACAAAGGTAAAAGTGCGAATAGGGCAAAAGGAGTAATGGACCATCGTAACACGCGATGTGATATGTATTGAAAACTCAGCTTCCCAAATTTAAATCCATTTAGTAAAGGCAACAGTCTTCCAATCGACTGCCAGCCCCCCGCAGCAATACGTCTTTTTCTTTTTCCTTCCTCCTCCATATTCAGCGAACCATGTTCGACTGCATAAGCGTCCGCAGTGTATGCAATACGGTAGCCTTTTTGTGCGATTCGCATTGACAGCATAAAATCATCCAACAGAGTATCTTCTTCCATTGGAGCAAATAAATCCGTACGTAAAGCAAACAATTCTCCAGCGGCACCGACAGCAGAATAAAATTCAAAGTCTAGCTTTTTCAAGAGAGATTCATATTTCCAATAGGCTCCCTCCCCTTTTGACGAAACTGTATCATCATCATTAAAAGCAACTCTTTTCTCTCCGGAAACACAACCGATCGATGGTTCGTAAAATTGGCGCGCAATAATCTTCAACGCATCTGCATTGAGTAAACAATTCGCATCACTAAAGACCACAATTGGAGTTCTCACATTTTCCATACCATGATTAACGGCGGCTGTCTTACCTTTCCTTAAGGGCGAACTAATAATTTCGACCATGGGGTACTGTTTTAACAACTCATGACTATGGTCGGTACTTCCATCAATAACCCAAAGAATTTTTAATTTATCTGGAGGATAATCGAGTTCGAGGCAATTCAGCATTTTCTCCGGGATGACTGCAGACTCGTTATAGGCTGTAATAAACAAAGTTAAAACAGGCAAGTGATCTTCTGCCGCATTTTGATCGTCCATCTGAACCTTATTCGGATATCGGAATAATTTGGCCAATATAAAAATTACTACCGCGTAACCGATATAAGTATATAGCACCAACAAGAGGGCACTCCAAAAGACAATATGCAAACTCATCTGTACTAAATAGATAACCTATTTTCTTTTATCACTGTTAATCAAATTCGAATCTTCGTCCCTATAGCTATCCGACTTGGAAAAAACTAACATTAAATTCTTAAACGCTTTTTTACAACGAACTTTAAAACTGTTAAATAAAGATCCGTCTGCTGCAAGTGTTCCATAGCCCGTTATTGCTTTCGCTTTTCTATTATGGACAAAAACAATCCGACCAAATTTTTTTAGTCCCAAGGCGAGGGATCCGTCTTCTCCCCGTATGATATCAGTCCGGATTCCAACCCTTTGAGCTAATGCTGTATGGTAAGCAAACACCAAACCCCGAACACTAAGTTCTGGCCTGTTTATCGATTGGATGAACAGAAAAATGTCGCGTACACGCTCATAAATCCATAGTGAAAATCGGCTATGAGTCTTATCTGGAATATAACCCCAGGAAGCGCTTGCTGCCACTACACCTTGTCGTTCTAATGCGCTTACCATTACATCCACATATCCGCTTGGATAAAGGGTGTCGGCATCGATATTAAGATGATACTTCCCTTGGGCATGATTCAATCCACATTGCCTCGCAAACCCACAGCCGCTTTGTTTCTCATTATAATATCGAATTCCTGCTTTCTTAAAAATTTCCTCCGTTTTATCCATTGAATTATTATTTATACCGATAATTTCAATAGGGTACCGCGATTTAAGATCACTTAATGACCATAAGCAAGCCCATAAGTTCTTATCTTCATTATAAGCGATAACAGCTACAGTTACTAAAGGCTCATTCGCTTCAAATCTTTTGAGCTGTTCCACAATCGTATTGATTGTAGACTGAGATACTTGATCCGGCTGCACCTGATAAACAGATAAATACTTCCTATACCATTCGTTATTCATAGCTAATCATTCTACTGGTCGTATAGATTCGAAAAGTTGCTGCCACTGTTTTGCTATATTTTCCAAATCAAACTTTCTCACATCATTTCTAGCATTTTTTCCCATTTCTTTTCTGCGTGCATCGTCTTCAATAAGTAGACAAATTCCGTCTGCCAACTGTTTAATATTACCATTTTCTACCAGTAATCCATTCTGCCCATCAACGATAATATCACGGGGACCACATGGACACATAAAAGACACGGGCGGAACACCATAAGCCATTGTTTCTCCCAAAACCAGTGGGAATCCCTCATATCTTGACGATAAAACAAAGATTGAACTATCATCATATTTTTCAGCTATTGAAGCAGTTCCATTTTCTAAAAAGCAACTTCCCGACAGCCCCAACTCTTTTACCATCGACAAATACATCGTCTTATCCCCCCCCCCATAGATTTTTAATATCCATTCCGGATGCTTTTTCGCCACCATTTCCCAAGCACTAATCAGTAAATCAAATCCCTTTTGATAAGTCATTCTTCCAACTGCAATTACTTGTTTATTATTGAGTAGAGCAGCTTTATCAGGATAGAAAGATAAGGGATTGGAAATAACCGAAATATTGTTAAGTTCATGCCAATATCCTGCATCCTCATTCGTTAGCACGACAAAAGCCGATAGCTTTCGCAGATTCTTGATGAGTTGTCCCTGCCACAATTTTGATATTCCTCTCTGCATAAAGCCAGGAAATCTTTTATCTGTAAACTGACGATAGACTAACCTATTAAAATGTAATTCGCCAACTTTCAAACTGCCGTCTTTTAAATCATTGATAAAATTGATGTCCCGTCTCAATAACGATACAGTAATATCGGGCTTTATAAGACATAATTGTTCTCCAAGTCTCGCTTTAAACAGTCGTTGCTTTTTCCGATAGCTTAAGGTTCGCTTCAATAAAGGTAGAGAAAATATACCGTCAAAGTTGATATCGAGGTGATGCAATTTTATTTTCTCATCTAAAGGATAATAGGGCTCTGATCCTTTTCCGTCAGTGACAAAAATATGAATTTCATAATCAAATTTTTTGACGAAATAGTTTACCTTTGCTGTGAGCACCCTTTCCATGCCACTAGGGTAAAACAGGCCTGGAATAATGTAAGCAAGCTTAAGTTTCCTTTTCATATTGTTTAATCACCTTTCGTATTTTTCCTAAAAGATTCAAATAGTTCTTTCCATTGCGCTGCGATATTTTCCATATGAAATCGAGCACTATTTAGCTGTGCTCTTTCTCCCATTTCCTTTCTCAGCAGATCGTCTTTTATCAAGCTACATATTCTTTTGGCCATCTCCTCAACACTTCCATTTTCCACTAAAAATCCGTCTATACCATCCCGAATTATTTCACTTGGTCCTGATGGGCAATCAAATGCAATACTAGGTAATCCACATGCCATGGCCTCAACCAATACCATACCAAAGCCCTCATACCGTGAAGATAGCACAAAAATAGAGCTATCACAATATTTCTCTTCAATCACCGTGGTACTGGGCTTTAATTTGCAACGCTCGGTTAAGTTAAGACGATCTATCTGATCTTGTAGTTCAACGGGATTACCGTCGCCATAGATTTTTAAGACCCAATCGGGATAACAAGCATTCACGATAGACCAAGCCTCTATTAACAAGTCAAATCCTTTCTGAGGAACATATCTTCCAACCGCGATGACTTGCTTCGCTTGGCAAGTAGATACGCCTTTAGGTCTTAAAACTAAAGGATTAGGTATCACGTGCACGTTTGAAAGCTCTGGCCAAAAACTCTTTTCCTGAGCCGTGAGAAAAACGACAGCATCCATCAACTTTAATTTTTTGAGTCTGACACGGTCTTTTCTTTCCCGTAAAAAGCGGCTCATTCCTTTCGGAAAATTGGGATGATAAAAATCCTTCGTTACATGCAACTCTGCCACCTTAATACTACCATCCTTCAGCAGTGGTAAAAAATTGATTTCCCTTCTAATTGTAGAAATTACGATATCGGGCATCTCCTGTTCAAGGATTTTTAGAAATCGATTTTTAAACTTTCGGTAAAGAGAAGGGAAACGAAATAACTTAAGCAAGGGCGACTGATCAAATGGATAGTCAATACAAACATTTAAATCGATGTGTTTCACATTTTCCGAAAGCGGAAAAAAGCTGGGCTTATTTAGCTGCTCCGATGTCACCAAAATAACTTGCGCATCCGGCAGATGATTGGCAAAATAATTTGCCTTAAAAACGATAATCCGCTCCAATCCACCAGAAGTATACAATGAAGGTAAATAATACAAAATTTTCATCTTCTCAAAACAGCTTTTTTAAAATCTGACGTTGATAAAGATCTTCGTCATGTACCACAACCAGATCACCGCCAATCACTTCATTGACATATTTAGACTTTATATTAACTTTATGTTTAGCTCCCATCATTAACCATTCATATTCAATATCAATATGCCCGACATCTATAGCCTGATAACCCAATTTGCACAGGTCATAAGCCAATACAGTCGCTGTGGGGCCCAAAGCGATTAAGATTAGACTATTTTTTGCTAATTTACACGCTTCCTGAAGGATCACATCGTACTGATCAAATGCGCCCTTGGACCGGCATAAGATTCGCCCAACACTTTCTACATTATCAAAAAGATCATTACCTATGCCTAAGCGACTCTTTTCTCCCTCTATAAATACGATATCACGCTTGCTCCAAATTTGTTTTAACAGGCTAAACCAGTAGACAGATTTTTTCCGGTCGCTGAAATCAATATAGGGCCTTGTAATAAAAGTATTTCCATACCTCTTTCCTTTCTTAAGATATTTATCCCATAAATCGCCATACAAATAAAAATGTGCCCGCCAAAAACGACGCGCCCGCCTATTGTATCTATCTAGGTCAACAAATGCATCCGAGATACACACGATGTGGTTTGTAAGATCACTTGTTAGTACCTCAGCCAATCTTTTAGAAAGCTCACCGTCATCATGCTGAAAACGTATTCCCTCTCCACCAATCAAGAGCATTTCACCGTCGCCAAACCGACTAACTGAAGACTTCTCGGAAATAATATGCTCAATAGTTTCTTCAATTGTCATAACCAATGGCTTCACACGCTGTTCCCTTCCTGTTAGAAGTTCCAACATGTTATACCATTCTATAATCACATTATAGCGAAACTTATCTTTAAATTTATGTAGGAATGATAGCATTAGCTTAAATTTAAATGATCAATAACTTTTTTCATTTGATTGCGCCAAGATAATTCATAAACATCATTTCTGATGCTCAATGGCTCCCAATCTACGGACGAACAATAAGATACAATCTGTTCGATATCAATAGGAGATTCATCTGGTTTGGCCTTCAATACATAAGGCTTATCTTCGAAATCAGAATCGATTTCTGAATACATAAAAGGTATCCCTCTAGCAGCATACTCCCTTGTCTTTAATGTTCTAATAAATGTTATCCCACTACGATGTCTTGCAAGACTTCCGATAGCGAAATCAGCTTGGTCAAACATTAAATCGAGCTTCTTACCCCATAGCGCACCATGCAGGAAAACATACTCCTGTACTCCCGCCGCTTCGATAGCCGAAAATATTTCATTTTGTTCCCTTGCTCCACTCAGATTGCCAACGATGTTGAAGAAGACCTTGCACGCCGGATTTCCCTTATAATATATCCCTAAACCTTTTATAACCCGATCAAATCCATGCCAGAAATGGATTTCCGCTACCCCTAGCAAATGAATCTCATACTCCTCATGATTTTTTTTAACGCGCAAGGGAAGTTCATCCAAATCAATACCATTAGAAATTTTGATAGTTTTTGCACCGAAAATTTCATCCTCTTCGGTAAATGTTACAATACCATCTAATACAGAAGCCATAGCTTTTCTAAAAAAACGATCGGGCACCTGCATTATCTTGTCTATCAAACGAATATATTCTTGATCATAAGGATAGGTCGGAATTTCCATGACGACTTTCGCACCAGTTTGCCTAAATTTTCGCACGGCGTTAATCAAAAAAGGACTCGAGTTATGATAAGAACGCATGTATATCAGATCAAACCGTTCACTTGATACATAAGCAGTTAAGCCCCTAAAATCCCAGCGCTTTCTTGATTTGGCCCAAGGTCCTTTCCCCAAATCAGCAATAATTTCGCCATCTACAATCCATGCACGATGCCCACTGTCCAATACTTCGTAGTAACATAGTTTGACCTCAGCCCCACATTCCCGGAGACCTTTAACCTGTCCAAATATCTTTTTACTAATACCATTATGGGCACTAAAGCCATGAAAGACTAGAAATAAAACTTTTAGTTCCATATGCTCCATATCTCTAATTATTCCTCTTTAAATATAACGCTATATAAGACCTATATCCAGCAAACCAAACAAAAGCGATAAAAAAAAGAGAAGATACAACGATCTTGACAAACAGTTTATACCAGACAATTTCAGTCCTCAAAAATATTCCACACATATACAGCAGAAACGTCAACAATAAACCCGCCATAACTGGCTTTGCCAAAAGATAAAAAAAGCAAAGAAAGTTTCTGTTAAAAACCTTTGTATACATGATGGCATAAGTAAAGACAAATGTGATACAGTTTGTTATGACAAGACATCCAGCGACTGCGGAAATAGATTCAAAATAAAAAATCCCCAGCAATATACCACATACATTCAACAAGGCCGAAAGTAATCCGGAGAAAAACAAATATTTAGTATCTCCAGTAGTTTGAAAAATCGCCCCTGATGAGGACAGAATAAGCTGTAGCCCCACATTAAGGCTCAGGATCTGAAATACAGGAACTGCAGGCCCCCATTGCGCTCCAAAAAATAGGTAAATCAGATCTTCGGCCGCAAAGTAAAGAAAGCTTGCAAGCGGAAATCCAATTAAAGCCAATAGTGCGATGAGTTGTTCCGTCGCAGCGATTAGCTGCATTTTATCCTCTTTTTTTAGACTCAATATGGGATGTATCACCGGTGTAATAACTTGTGTAATATTTTGCAGTGGTAGCGACATCAATTGATAGGCTTTATCATAATAACCCAAGATATTGATTCCTAGATATCTTCCGATAAGCAATGTGTCCGAATTTTTACTAAAATAATTTACGATGTTGAATAGAAATTGAAAGGTAGAATAGCGCAAAATTGGCCGAATTGTATTTAAGGATATCCTCAATTTAAAAGGCAATGGAAAATGCACATAGGAAACGATAAAAAGAAGTATACTATACAGAATGGGATTAATTAGGAGCGCATATATACCAGCACCATAAAACGCAGCACTTATTGACACTGCCCCTAGGACAATCTGAATAATAAAGCTTCTGAGAGCAATAAATTTGAACATTCTTTCCCGATAAAATAAGGCATTGGGTATTACCGAGCTTGCTGTAAAGAATAGGCCAATCGCCAATAGCCTGATTATATTTCGAAGCAAAGGCTGCCCATAATAGCCGGCTATCAACGGAGCAATCAAGACAAGCATTAATGCCAGTATAAATCCTAAATAACAAGAAATAGAAAACAGATTACCGAGTTCATCTTTAGTCAAATTTTTATATTGGATCACGGCAGGAAAAAGACCGATATCTGCAATCAAATTCAAAAAAGCTATAATAACCATCGCCAGAGCAATTACCCCAAATTGCTCTGGCGACAAAAGCCGAGCAAGAACTGCAGTCACACCGAGGGAAATGACCAAGTTGGCATATTTTGCTATTGCGGTAAAAAAAACGCCTGATATAACCTGTTGCTTGGCATTTTCCATTAGCTCCCTGTATATTTTTTAAACAATAATGCGAATAGTGTTTTTATCCTAACATATTTGCGCCAGCTTCTTAAAGATAAGATAAGAATATAAATTCGGTTTTTCCAGGGCATAGTGTAAGCCTTCCATACAGCAGCATCAATCATTTCCGTGAGATAAAAATCGACAACATTGCGTTGTTTTTTATTTCTTTTTGTGTATGCCAACAATTTAGTTCCCACCACAAAATAGCTATTTATATTTTTCATCGAATAAGGAACTGTCATAATAGATCCTGCCCGTAAACGACGTAAAAAAAACGAGGTGGGTATATAACTGGTTTTTCGAGCTTCCAAAAATAATATTGATGTAAACAGCTCATCCTCATGTACAATATAGTTTTCGAATAGCAGGCCTATTTTATTTAAAAATTCCCTGTTTATAAAGAGAAGGCACACTGACGAAAAAAATTCCCTATTCTTTAACAGGTTAGCAAACGTTTCAATCCCGGACAAGATCATACTTTCGGTATGTGCTCTTTTATAATCGAACTTTTTCAATAAAACTGAATTTTGAGAGCCGTCTTCGATTACCGCTGCATCAAAAAACACAAAATCCAGTCGATTGCTTTTACAATATCCGTAACAGGTATGTAAGGTATCTTCCTTAATCAGGTCATCACTGTCCATAAAATAAATAAACTCTCCTTTTGCATGTGCGATCCCAGTATTTCTAGCTCCCGATAAGCCCTGATTCGCTTGAGAAAATACATGTACTCTAGCATCTAGGTTGGCCCATCTTTCCAAACGTAAAAGGCTTCCATCAGTAGAACCATCATTAATCAATAACAATTCAAAATTTTCAAAAGTCTGGCACAAGACACTCTCTACCGCGCGATCAACATATGCTTCCGTGTTGAAAACTGGCATCACTACAGTTATTTCAGGAGGATTTCTCATGGTTTTTGATCCATTTTTGTTGCTGATCGTCCCATTTTTTAACCACTTTAGCCGGATTTCCGACCACTACAGAAAAAGGTGGAACATCTTTGGTCACCACTGATCCAGCACCCACAACACAATGCTCCCCGATAGTAATTCCGGCTAATATTACTGCATTTGCCCCTATCCATACATTATTATTTATCCTTACGGGTGAGACTTCTATCCCCTGTTCTGCGATCGTTATATCAATATTTTCATACTTGTGATTGAGCCCCGAAATTAATACATGTTGTCCTATTTGTACATAATCGCCAATCCATACAGGTCCTATTACTGTATTTCCAACGCCAATCCTCGAATGACTACCAATAATAAGATCGCCTACAGCATTGTTAATTAAGGAGTACGACTCCACCACAGTCCGAGCGCCGATTTGACATTTTCTAAATGGTACCAGATCTTTACGCACGCTACAATAGATCACAGCCCCACGTCCTTTATGTACATATAAAAACTGAAATAATCTTAAATACCATCTCGGACGCGTTCTTACAGGATGCATTAACATCCTATGCAGCAATTGCTTTATGCGTGGAGAACGCATTATTTTTTCCTTTAGCCCCATATTAACTTTGATACTTTAGCAACATACTGTTCAATTAATCCTCTTTACTTGGCGCAGTACCATGTTTCGTATGGATAAAAGTCGACCGTCCCGAACGAAAATGGATTATACTGCTTACCATCGCTAAAAATATACGTGGCAAGGTAAATATTGCCAGAAACAATTGCTTCGTATACATTTTTTTTGGAATGGCCAAAGCTAAGCTCATCATATACAAAGTAATTAAAAAAAACCATTTTAGGGAAGAAATGTCGACGACAAAAAACGAAATCAGCAAAAAGAGGGGAATAATACCAAGCATAATAATTCGCGGTGGCATAGACCACTGGAAAATTTTATCGATTAAAGCCCAATTCCCGGACACAAGTGCATGTCGCGTCTGTTTAATCGCAAGACAGAAGATATCGATTTGTGAAGCGATCCAACGCCGACGTTGTTTCGAGAAATCGTCACTATATTGAATTTTTTCGTCTAAAATGACAACATCTTCCAAATATATCGTGTTTATACGATCTAATAAGAGGAAATATTCTAAAAACTTATCTTCTCCCATCGATTTGATTGCTGCTATCCTTTGCTTAAACCAGTTAAAATCAAATGCCATACCCGAGCCAATCAACGCAGCAGGCAAACCAAGACGAGCATGTCCTAAACGAAAAATTGAATTATTAATTTCTTCGCTTACACCATCCAGAATTGCAGTCGCTGTTGTATTATTTTTAGCCGTACGATGGGTTTGTATAGCTTTCGCCCCAGAAGCAAAAGCATTATTCAGTTTGCTGAGAAAGTCAGGAAAAACAATATTGTCCGCGTCCATCACAACCACTACATCAAACAATTGTGTATCCAACCTAGACATTGCTGCTGTTAATGCTGCAGCTTTCGACCGCAGGCCTTCATCTGGATGAATAAGTGAAATACCCATTGCCCGAAGCTGATCGTTAGTACGATCTTCCATGGCATCCGAAATAACTACGATTTCCAACTTATCGGCAGGATAATTCTGTGCTTTAAAACGTGTAACGCTTTCTCTAATGACATTATCCTCTTTGTAAGCGGGAAATAATATGGCAAATCGCAGTGATGTATCGCTATCCGGGAAAATAATCTTTCTTCTTATTCGGGATGCGAACGCGAACAAAGCTACATAGCATATCCACAACGTGAATGCGAAGAAAAATAAAAAGTCAATGTACCAAAGGATTGTTATAAGCATAACAGGATATATTTATGAATGACTTACTACCATCAGCCAACGACAGGCAGACCAAACCCCTTTAACCATCGCCGCAGCCAGTTTGAATTTCAATTTAAACAAAAGTAAACACAAATGCATTGGAAAAGCCACCAAAATCAAATAACTAAGCGCTAGTAGCCGCAAACTATTTTTTCTTTGCCTATAGGCAAAAATTATTCTATTTCGCGTGATATAATAGGTTTTAAGGGGACTACCGATTCCAGTAGAAGCGCTCTCTAGATGAACGATCTGGGCTGCAGGAAAATAAAATAATTGAAAACATTTGGTAATGCTATTCGACCAATCCAACTCTTCATAATACAAAAAGTAGCATGTAGGCATTTTACCAATCCGCTCAATTACAGTCTTTGGAACAAACATAGCGGCACCATGAAAATAAGGAATCTGAACAATTTGATCGTATTGTCCATGGTCTATTTCCCGATGGCCAATTTGTTTATTCCTGATCGTAATCGGAGTCAATGGAGTACTTCCTGCAAACTGAATTAAATTACGGGGTGTATGATACAATATTTTGGGAGAAATTCCTCCTACCCTTGGGTTCGCTTCGCAAAATGAAATCATGGATTCAATTTGTGAAGCAGCGTCTTTAGGTAATAAAGTATCGTTATTAATAAAATACAAATAATCGCCAGAAGCAATTTCCAGTCCTTTATTATTTCCGCCTGCAAATCCCAAATTTTTCACCAAATGCGCCCCCTTCACCAAGGGATAACTGTGCCGAATCAATTGAAATTCGTCTGTATCCGAAGCGTTATCAATTACAATAACCTCAAAACAGAAGCTTTTGATATGCTCAAAGATCGTTTGCAGCAGATTCAATGTATCAGGGGCACCATTAAAATTAACGGTAATAAATGAAACTTTAGGCTGAGATATTTGCTCCATTTTGTTCATTTTCTTGTAAATATGGGCACAACATCGCGATTGCCATTAAAATATAAATAGTTTCCCCTGTTGGGAATTGATGCAAGACTTCATTCCCATAACCAGCCAACATCATACCTGCAACACCGGCCGCTGCAGCACTACAAAATCCGCGAATCATGGGATCCTTTAATTTAAACCAAATAAGGTAAAAACAAATTGCCAAACACGAAATCCAAATCAACAAATAGAGTACCAACCCAATTACGCCCGTCTCTACCCAGATAAAAACAAAAGAAGTATCTGTTGGAAGGCCATTTAAAAGATCTCCTTCGTTAGCATTCTTTGCGGCGCCCAAACCTAAACCAATCGGAAAATTACGCATAAATTTTTTCATTTTGGCCTGATTTTCCTTTCGTAAGTTAAAGGATGCATCCTCCTTAAATTGAAACGCTGTCCGCATCCTTCGAATGTCGGCGTTACTATTTCCAATAGTTGTTAGCGATAGGAAGCAAAAGACACCAATAAATAGCGTTGATCCTAATATCATGATTCGCCATTGTTTTAACAGCAGAATATAAAATGCATATCCAGCCATTGGAATTGCCATGGCAGAACGGGTGCCGGATATCAGCATACCGTACATCGCCAAAATAGTGACCGTAACGTACAAAATCCGCACGCTTCTATTTTTCTCATAGAAAAACAAAATGGAAAAAACGACCATTCCAAGCCCCATATGGCAGCCAAAATTAGCAGCATCGGTAAAAAATGAAAAATAGCGGACTCCACTATAGATGAGATGCGTATGAGCTCCAAGTGTATAAAGCCAAATTCTTTCATCTGTGTCGAACCCGATAAATTTTTGCCCAATTGCCTTTAGAGCCGCTAGTAATACTAAAATCGCCCAAAAAATAAAAAAAGATCTGAGCTTCGATTTATCTTTAAAAATATAATAGATTAAAAATTGAAATAAACACAAGTAAAGTGCCGTGCTCCGGATAGCAGCAATCCAGTTACCGAAGATACCATCCGGATTAAACACTTCAACCATACAGTAGGCCACCCAAGCTAAAGAGATAAAGAAGTACAATGGTATTTTCAGCTTAGCATTATAATTCCGATAAAGATGATTTAATGCGATTACAATAAAATTAAATAGGATCACAAGATCTACTAAAATACTCGGCGGCATGGGAATACGTACATAGCGTAATATACCCATGACGAAAAAACATACAGTAAATAAGAAAAGAAAACTAACAAAAGGATTCCGAATACAAATAATTAAAAAACAAAGAAGAAAAGGTGCGAGTGCAATTCCAACACTAGGCAAGAGACCTCCGGATACGGCCAAAAAAGTAATCAGCGCGCATCCTAGGACAGCTAATAGCTTTAAACCAATGTTATCAAAAAAAATTTCCTTCGCCATTTCCTTTTTGGTACAATCTAAGCTTTAGATGCAGTGATTCCCAATTGTGAAAATCTATATTCCAACTTCCTGAAGAAACTATAAGGTGGCAACATCCCCGTAAATGTCTCTGTAGCAAATCGATCCGCATTCATAAGACATATTAAAACAGGTACTGTTCCGCTTCGTTCAACGATCTCCTTAAATAATTCATCATCTTCCTCCTTCCATGCGGACTCTGCGTCCAACAACAATAGATTTACAGCTGCCTGAGAGAGGTAGAATGGGGGGACAGGGATATCAAATGCATTTGTATGACCTACAAGTGTGAAATCATTTTCGTCAAGCTTGATTCGTTCCAAGAGGGTTGATTCGATCAAAAATTCACGAGATTTGGCATTAAAGTCTTTTCCCTCTTGCAGAATACCCACCTTAAGGCCTATCGTATCCCATTCATCCCGAATATATTGCATGAGATTCCCACTATCAATCGTTTCATCTAACTTTAATATATTAATAAAATTGACAGCATTTCCTCGCTGATGGTAGTTGAACAACTGATTTGCCAAAGATTTTGATGCCATTCTTTTGATCTGCTCACTATATCGTCCCATTTTTTTATTCGGAAATGCGCCAACTGCATTCCCTTTTGTGACACGATCTGTTCGCTGCTTATCCCGTAAAGTTCGATCTAGCAATTCCAAGACCAGAATGCAGCCCAGTAAAAATGCCAGGGTCGCAAAATAAGAACCTATAACCAACATTTTACGTTTGGTTGGCTTGGAGTTAAGTGGATAAGTTGCCGGATTGATTACTTTTAATGTGGCAGCACTCATCTCCAAGCTCTTTAGGCGAAGCCGCGCGGCATTCAACCCACCCAAAACGGAAAGATAGCTCTGTTCAGTAAAATTAATACCGCGTTCTTGACGTTTGAGTAATGAACCTATTGGGGAGTAATGCGAGTACATTTTATCCAATTCACCTTTAAAATCATCCACTACTTTAATATCTGCTTGCGCCTGATCCAGTTTCAATAATTCGTCAACCCACAACGTCACATAATTTGCATTCGGATACCCATTTTTAGTATATTTCTGGCTGGAATAATCCTGAATAAAGTTGCGGAAATCCCGCTCCTGATTTTTTAATTTCGATTTAAGATCTTGAAGTGTCGACGCTGAATTTTTGACCGTGTTTAACGAATCAGACTGAGCGGATTCAATTTGTGAAATTGAATAATTTAAATCCGATATTTCATTCATCTTAGCCAAAAATTGCGCATTGTTTTTGATACTCTTAGTATTTGCATCAATTCCCGACTCTAATTGCGTTATACTCGCTTGCGCCCTGTTGCGTGCAGATAAGGCATCCTGTTTACGGATTTCGTAATCCTTATCCAAAATTGTAACAGCCTCGGTCTGTTTATCGTAATGAATAAGGCGGTTTTGCACATTGAATTTGGTAAGAGAATCCTCTTTCATAAATAAGTCTTTTCCAATGCGGGCCAGTTCCGCTTCGAAATACTTTATTACATTATTGGTATTACTATATTGAAGAGTTTTATATTCGTCCCCAAAAACCTCGCTCAGTATATTCAATGTTTGATAAGTGATGCCAGCATCATTATTTTCATAATAAACATGCAGAATATCACTATTATCGATCTGTTTAATATCTATTTTGCTTAAAGCTCCATAACTAAAATAGGGGTGATTCCAATTAAATAAGCCATAGACAAAATTCTTAGCATCCATCTTTTCGTACCTTTTTAAATTTTCTACCGTACGTTCTTCGGATGCTTTATCGATTAATTTTCTGACAGCAGGTGGTGTAATAGCTAACAGTTGACGGAAATGAGCACTAGAAATATAAATATTATCCTTCTCCGTATCCCCATGGATCATCGTTCTGGCGAATAGTTTTAAAGACACCACCCGCATCGTTTCTTTTGACCCGATGGTATTGATCACGTTTAACAATGAATTTTTAAGGATATTCCAGTCTTGCTTACCATCTTGGCTAAGATCAGTACCATTAGCAGAGATTATGCCTGTATAAATGGTCATGTCTGATTCGTATTGTCTATTCATATTTCTAGTGAAATAAATAACAATGCCCATGACCATCAATGGTAATACAATCAACCACCATTTAAATCTGTACAAAGATTTTATAATGTAAATCACTATACCCATCTTATTTACTGATAATTTTAGTTCGACTCAAAATTTCCAAATGTAAAAGCTCAGCTGTTATCGTGCTTTCTGTCAATTTATAAGCCTCATATGCTTCTACCTCCATCTTTTTAGCAGCGTTTAAATCAGAAATCGCCGCATGCCCATTAGCAAAATCAGCTTCTACTGTTTTTAATTGTGCTTCCGTTAATGTTAAATTTTCTGTTTTCTTTTTTAAGATGGACATTGCGTTGGTCAATTTAACATAAGAATCGATAATGCGGACTTTCTGTTCGTCAAACCATTTTTCCATTTCCAATTCAGTAGAACGACGTTGCATCTTTTGTCGTTTGACACGATTAGATCGATCAAAAACGTCATCAAATGGCACTGAAACTGTACCACTGACGAAAAGGGCGTTTTGCTTCGCCCCGGAATATTGGTAAAACAAGGGTGTATTTTGATCTGTGAACATTGAATTCACCCCTATATTTCCATATTGCCATGATCCACCAACCTTAAAATACTTTAACCAGCTTCTTTTCTCAGATTTTAGTAGATTGTCCTGCTCCATCATCTTAGATTCAAACATCTCAACACTCGGGCTCCTTTTGGCATTCTCAAAAAGTTCCTCCAGCGAGGGAAGTAAAAGTTTCGTATAATCTAATCCTTCCGCTGGCAGGGGAACACTTTGCCCAAAACTGAGCGAACCAACAGTAATTAAGAATAAAAGCATCAGGATAATTTTCTTCATATTCAGACAACAACATTTTATAGACATGAGCCCGTTATATATTTTCATTTAATTATTTACCATTCCTAAAACTTAAACATCCGCTTTTTGGATAAATGCAGAAAAGGTTTTATACAAAATTTTCAAATCCATCCAGATCGAATAATTTTTGGCATAATTAATATCAAGCTGAATTCGTTCCTGGTCGGACATACTTCCATTATCTCCTCTTTTCTCCACTTGCCATAATCCCGTTATCCCCGCAGGCGCCATAAAACGTTCAACACTATCATCCGTTGTCAACATCTCGGCTTCATATAATGGTAATGGTCGATTTCCAACAATGGACATATCGCCTTTGAGTACATTAAATAATTGCGGAAGTTCATCAATACTATATTTCCGAAGAATACGACCAACCTTTGTCACTCGTGGATCTTTCTCTAGCTTAAAGAAAGCTGCTTTTTTTTGCTTGTTGCCAGTATCTGCACCTTTGACCACCACCTCGTCGCCTATAAGCACATCTCGGAGATCATCTAAACTGAAATACTGGGCTTCATTACTGTCATGAATAGTAGAGGCATTTGAAACAACAGCTCGTGTTGTATCCGCATACTGGTTGAGCGCCATATATTCCTTCAATCGTTTATCTGCATCCGGATACATCGATCTGAATTTATAAAAATCAAACATAAAATAACCCGAACCGATCCGTTTGGATTTATATACCGCAGGCCCTTTACTTTCCACCTTAATTGCAAAATAAACGAATAAGAGAATGGGAGAAAGAAACAAGATTAAAATCAATGACACAACGATATCAAACATCCTTTTACCAAAAGGAATACTAATTTTAGGAAAAGAAGCTGTAATGGATTCAAATTTTTCAGTTTGCGCCGTAGCTTCAAAATATAAATGTATATATTTTTTTACTGATTGAAATACATCTCCATTTGCACGAGGGCTGATGGTGTTTGTAACCCCGGCATCAAAATAGGATTGTTTTTCAAAATGCGAAAAGTCATTTCCGACCAAAATAAGTAAAATATCCTTGCCATGCGTGGCCAGCTTGGCCAACTGTGCTAGATCTTTGGAGAGACTTTTACTTTTTTCGTAGAAGACTACCGAAAAAAATTGATCTTTTTGCTCCTGAAAATACATATTCATGGTCTCGAAAGAATTAAAAAATTTCAAATCCACGCCCAAAGTATCTTGAACTTGTTCATGAAAATAATCAAAAGTTTCGATATTATCACCAAAGTATATATAATCGCTATATTGAGGCATTATTTCAATGCTTTTTTAATCCGCAACTTGAGCTCAAGCGGATTAAAAGGTTTTAAAATGAAATCTTCCGCTCCCGCTTCAAGCAGGTTGATCCGTGTATTCGAATTATCTTCGCCAGACAAAAAGATAACAGGGATATCTTTCAGAAACTCGTTTTGTTTGATCATCAGCAGTAAATCGTAGCCATTCATTTCAGGCATTGTATAATCAGAAAGAATCAAATCGACCCCATTTCCATCTTTCAACCAATTATAAGCATCCAACGCATTATTGAAAAAGCGAAAATCGTAATCCGCGTTTAAGTACAACGTAATTAACTGCCCTATAGCTGGCTTATCATCAATTATTACAATCTTTTTTTTCATGGATCTCCTACGTTTTTTAACGGTAATTAACCAAACAAATTGTATGCTTTAAAAACAAAATTGATTAGTTTTAAGTACCCCATGAGAGGGGTACTCTTTTAGATGTAGCCTTTTTTCCTCTTATAGCAATATTTTTCTATTTCACATACCAATTGGTATCCTGAGAACCGCCACTCAATGCCCAACTTTCAAATTTGGGATAAACACCGGTTATTTTTTTATATTCATTTGGATAAACAAACGACACAGGTATACATAATCCCCATGGCTCTCCTTTTGACGATCTAAAAGGATCATTAGCAGAGAGCTGTCCTTTTGCGGTTAGGTTCTCCACTAACGCTTTATTCATTTTATCAGTTGCTTTATATCCAACCAAATGAATTTCAGTTCGTGAACTTACTTTATATCCATTTGTAATAATAAAAGAGTTCAGGTCCGCAAAAGTAAAATTATCCAAAGGAGATGTAAATTCTATTGTGATCTCAGATTCAACCGGTTGAAAATTACCGTTTTGTGTCGAAATGAATTGTGTATCCGAAATACCAAATGCCTTATGCGCATCATCACATAATGTTACTACAGCATACTTTTGGTTAGATTCTACACCGTTGGAGCCCAATGGTAAGTTCTGTCCAACCAAATTCTCATTTGTATATTTTACAGATTTCACGTTGGTGGCCAATATACCATCCAACTGAATAGCTGCAGCAAGTCTATTTTTGGCGCCGACAGATCTAATTTTATTTACCAATTTGAGTTTAGTGATTTTATTTGCAGAATTTTGAACTTTTGTGATAGCCACATCCACCACAAAGTCATTCATATCATAATCTCCAATTGACGGCCAATTATCTTCAAAAGCATACGAATAAGTACCCAACTTAACTTCAGTTACTGTTTGATCATTGGGATTACCGCCAGCTGCATTATTACCACCAGCATTACACGAAGTACCCGAAATTACAACTGTTGATTTATCGTAAGGAACTATTTTTGCTGGGCTATTGACCACATAATAAGTATTATATTGCTCATTGGGCGTATGATCAGAGCAAGCAACCTCTACATTACCTGAGTATGTAATTGGCGTTCCCCCCTTTATTAGTTCAACCTTTTTCAAACGTGCCAGTGCTTGACCAGAGGAGGGCCCCATCAAATTGTTAGACCAAGTATCAAAAGTGACTTTAGTTGTAACATCCAATATAGACGAAGCAGCCAAATTTATCTTTGTTCCGGTAGCATTTAAATCTTCTAAACTTAATAATGAACCTGAAGCAATCGAGATCGTAGCTCCGTTTGTTTTCATAGTTTTAATTGTAGTATGACATACAGCCTCTAATGTTGCATTTGTAAAATCAGCGTTATTAACAGTAAGTGTTCCCTCATTTCTAACAATCGTTCCAGAAGTTGAACTACTTAATTTTTGAATTGTCGCTATACCGTAGTTTGTAAAACTTCCATTAGTTACTGTCGCCTCATTAACATCCAATGTTCCATAATTTATATAGAGCGAACTGTTTGTTGTTGTCATTTTAGACAAAGAAGTAGCGCCATAATTTTCAAACCTTCCGTTGGTATTTTGGGTAACATGAGCTAACTGAATTGAACCAGCTTGCGCCACTATTAATGTATTATTACCCCCCAAATTGAATTCATTGCCTGTATTTTTCCATACCCCCTGAACATATATTTTTACATTACTGGAACCATTATTAGCATTAATGGTACCTGTAAATGTTACTCCAGATTTGATGACATATGATTTATTTGATTCAACATATATAGAACCATTACCATTTATTTCAACAGCATCGCTAGGAACGACTACGGTTGCAGCTTCTGCAGTCGACGCTGCTGCCTTCAAGCCTCCACTGCCAAGCAAGGCAGACGATGTAGAACCACGCAAAACGCTCGCTTTGCTGCTTGATCCCGCTTTTGTACCATCGACGCTGATTGTATTTTGTTGCCCAACTTCAACCATACTGATTGCAGCAACACCCAGCGGAGAGGTTTCTCTCAAATAGATGTATTTCGCTACGGTGGGAACCATCAGCTTGCCAACGAAATCCTGACCAGATTTTGCCTGTCCTGCAGCCAAAAGGTTCGCTTCCGCACCAAGGGCTGGATCATTATCAAAAATCTCTACCCGATAGAAGTATTTACCGCTAAATTTATCATCAACGGCAACGCGCACATCTACAGCTCGAGCCGAGCTCCACATAAAATCTGTTGGAACACTAACCCCATCTGGAAACAAGGACGAAGAATCGGAGCCAGTATCAGTTTCGTTGTACAAGTCTTTTACTTTTGAGCAACTTGCCCCAAAGAGCGTAATCCCTGCTAGACCCACCAAGAAGAGATTTAAGCATTTTCTGCTATACATAATTAAATAATAATAGATCAAATAATAATAAATCGATACAAAACAGCACCATCGTTGACCGAAACAGATTTTATACGTGGCTTTACGAATAATCTAAGCTAGAACTGTTTAAGCAAATATATAACTAATTTTAGGGAGTCTACTACAAAATTCGCAGCTACAGTGTAAATTGCAAATCTTGTAGCGGTTCAACTACAAGGCTACAAAAAAACATAATATAAACTACAAAAGAGATTATAACTAACAAAAAGATGTTTACCTACTATTGCTGATTACTCTTTCGGTATTCTGTTGGTGTCACCATTGTTTCTTTCAGAAAAAAGGCGCTAAAGTTATTGACATCAGTATATCCAAGTTCCCAAGCAATCTCTTTAATACTGAGGGAGGATTCAACGATTAGCTTTTTACTAATCCGCAGTAATTCTTCCATAATAACTCCTTTCGGCGTCACCCCTAGCGTCTCCTTGGTGAGATTGGTCAATTTTTTACTTCCTATATTTAATTGATCCGCGTAGAAAGCAACCTGTTTTTCCTTTTTTACATGTTTTTCAACAAGCTCCTGAAAACGTCGCACCAATGATACTTCCGTCCGCTGCCCCAGCAGTTCGCCCGATTGACGATCTTCAGCATATATAGCCGCCAGAAGCACAATCTGCTTCACGATATTATGTGCCAAATCCCGATAAATTGCCTGATTATAATTCTGCTTGGACAGTTTCAGCTGCATGCCTACAAATTCATAGTAGGTCGCGTATTCTTTGGGCACGCTAAGTGTTCGATAGGTATATTCACTTTTGTTAAATGACTTGAAGTTTCGAAGGAAGGCCGTATCAACCTCGGTACGTGCAAAAAAACTTTCCGAAAAATAGATAATCAAAAATGGGCGCTGTTCATTTGTGTTGGCTTCGATTTGTATCCCGCGCGGAATCAAAACTAGACTATATTCCTCAATCTCAGTGATCTGTTTATTGATCTGCATGCTACCGCCGCCACTTGACACAAAAAGAACGACATAGTTCTCTTTTGCTGTTGCATCCTTAATTTCCGAAGACTCCCGTTCTACACCAATAACCCGATGAACTCCAAATTCCATAATAATTATTTACCGCATGTAATGCCTGAAAAACATTTTACGTGCTTAGGCGTGAAGCAATTTAGTAAATAAATCCCGAACACAAAAACTCGCCTCATATTGTATCACAGTTTTATCTGTCTTCATTTTCAAGGCAACCTTACGGTAAGGAAGCATGTATTCCCGTCATCAGAAGCACATTTCATACATTATTTTTCACAAATTATAATTGATAGATCAGCCTCCAAAAGCCACTAAGTGTTTTTTCTTTGCCACTAAGAGGCAATCCCACAGCCATACCGATAGCCAATTTGTTGTTAAGTCCTAACTTAATCTGGGGATGCAAAATTGTTCTTATCTCATCGGAAGAAATTTCCTGATTGACCTCAATACCGATAAAATGGTCTGTCTGTCCTTCTCCCCCTTCCGCGCGCCAAGATCCCGTACAAGATCATTATATAAAGGTTCGGCATGATGTACTTTATCGGGCAGGGATTTATTTTCTTGGGCAAGGCCAGCAACTGAAGTGACGAGGGCACATATAAATAAACATGCGCGCAAGCACCGAGAAGTAAGTTTATTGTTTTCCATATCACAAACCTCAATGTGAAATATGGAAAGACTTGGGAATGTTCTTTTCCTGCTTCAGTAAAGAAATAGCAATGTATAATTCCTTAAGATATATTGATCATAAGCCCGACCAAACATACAATAATGCAGCGCAAAATGTTGGCACGATTAACCGTTAACACCGATTATCACTTACTTCCTCTTTTCCCTCAGCAATCATCGCATTGACGTCGGCCATATCCCCAGCTTCCAAGTGTTCAATATCTTCAGCCTGCTCTTCGGAGTAGCGATCAATAAAGAATGTACAGCCCATCGGAAAATGATCGGACCCAACAGAAGGATAAATAAACAATTTGTCAATAAATACGGTCGGACTATGAAACAGCAGGTCCAAAGGCACTCTGAAAAACCAATAATTGGCATGAAAGGTGGAAAGAATACCTCGCCCGATGCGTGCATCAATCAATTTGCTGGTTTTTTTGAACAAGAGCGAAGATTTGGCCCAGGCCACATTGTTAAAGTCTCCTGTGACAACGACTGGCATTTTATAATCGCGTACCCGCTTACCCACACTGAGCAGATCACCATCCCTTTCTTTGGAGTTTTCTTCTTCTGTCGGACTTGGTGGTGGTGGATGAACAGCAAAAAAGATAAAACGATGCCCATCGGCTGTTTCCAATTCTGCTTCAATACTGGGAATATCATCTGCTACAAAATAATGCACTTGACATTTGTTAACCTTCAGATTGGTATAAAAATGCATACCGTAGGTATTGTCCAGGGTTACCTTCTCAAAATTAGGGTAATCACTTTCCAGCACACGTAAGGCTTTTTCCCATGCCGCATCACTTTCCATGGTCAAAAAGATATGTGGCTTTTCTTTCTGAATCAGGTCAATAAAGCGATCATAAGCCGTATTGAATTGCAGCACATTACAGGAGATCACTTTGATATTATCAGATGCATCCTTGCCCTTTTCATATTTTTCGCGACGCCAAAATTTGGTGTAACGTATCAATATATAGGCGTGGTATACAATCAGCGCCAGCTGTATCCCCTGCAACCACCATATCCACGAATCTTTCCCCACGAGATAAAACCCCATTGCCAAAGCCGGCACCTGAAACACCAGCAGTTGCAGCTTCACAAATTCAGCTACCCGAAAGATCCAATGCTGGCTTTGAAAAAAAGGTAACACACTCAGTAAAATCAATATACTGGAGAATATAACATAGAAAATCAGCATATCGCTAACGCTAACATTTTAAACAAACTTAAATAAATTACACTTATTTTTCAACAGATTATCATTTCTCGATCGCTACTTAGCTATTATAGCCCCTTTTGCAAACTCTCCTGATAATCCACCCTTGTCCTGGCTAGCGCATTCGGGAAGTTCGTGTGGATATACGCTATCATTTGTTCCCGAATATAACAGCTTAGATAAAACAAAGCTAAAAATAAAAAATGATTGCTATTTCAATCATTTTAACTACTTTTGTTTATAATAGCGAACAAAAATAATATATGAGCTCTAAGAAACAAATCATTTTCCCTAAGTTAGCCAAACTTATGGAACAAGTAGGCGAAAATATTAAGTTAGCAAGAAAGCGTCGTAAATTAACAACTATTCAAGTTGCAGAGCGAGCTGGAATTGCGCGTTCAACCTTATACCTTATTGAAAAAGGAGATACAAGCGTCGCATTTGGCGCATATTTAAATGTGCTCCGGGTATTGGGGCTACAAAATGATGTCTTGCAATTAGCAGCAGACGATGATTTAGGAAGAAAACTACAAGATCTCGAATTATTAAAGTAGCAATCAATGGCACACAACAAGTTTGATATATACGTATATGCGCACTGGAAAGGGATGGCGGAGCCTAAACTTATAGGGACCCTCTCAGCACATTTTGCTAAAGGTAAAAAGGCATTCAGTTTTGAATACGATAAAATATGGTTGAAATCGGAGCAACTTCAAATCTTAGACCCTGAAATACAGTTTTTTTCAGGAACACAATATGCTAGCGAAAAAGGAAACTTCGGTATATTTCTAGACAGTATGCCCGACACTTGGGGGCGAACACTCATGAAAAGACGCGATGCTCAGTTGGCAAAGGGGCGGAACGAAAAGCCTCCCTTCTTATATGATATCGATTATTTATTGGGGGTTTATGACGAGAGCCGTATGGGAGCACTACGTTTTAAAACAACTAAAGACGGTCCATTTTTAGATGATAATAATCAAAAGCCAACTCCTCCATGGTCATCGGTAAGAGAGCTGCAGCACGCTGCTGATCGGCTCGAAAATGACGAAAGTAACGACGATATAAAGGAATGGCTTACGATATTAATGGCTCCCGGATCTTCATTGGGAGGAGCCAGACCTAAGGCTAATATTTTAGATGATAATAATGAATTGTGGATTGCAAAATTTCCCTCTAAAAATGATATTTTTAATAAAGGTGCATGGGAATTTTTGTCGTACCAACTTGCCACTGGAGCAGGTATAACAATGGCTCCATCCAAAATGGAAAGGATATCTGGAAATTATCATACCTTTTTTACGAAACGATTCGACCGTAAAAAAAAAGATCGTATCCATTTTGCTTCGGCAATGACTATGACCGGCAATAATGAAGACACAATTCGTGACAATCCTGCGAGCTATCTGGAAATTGCAGAATTTATACAAACACATGGAACAATGATTGAAGAGAATTTGCAACAGTTATGGAGAAGGATTGTTTTCAATATTGCGATATCCAATACCGACGATCACCTACGAAACCACGGTTTCATTTTAACAGATGAAGGCTGGATTTTATCTCCAGCGTATGATTTAAACCCCTCTATTGAAAAAAATGGTTTATCACTGAATATCGATATGGAAAATAACGCGCTGGATTTTACCCTGGCGATAAGTGTGGGGGAATTTTTTAGACTTAATTCCACTCAAATGAATAGTATTATAGGTGAAGTACTGGAAAGCGTAAATCAATGGGAAAATGTTGCAGATAAGATTGGCATATCAAGAGCAGAAAAAGAATTAATGAGTAGAGCATTTAAAACACATTTCTAGATCATCCATCACCTACCCCTACTATTTTCAAGAGACCATCATTTATCAAGCGCTCCTCAGCTATTAAATACCCAATTGCTCGCTCTCCATATAATCCACCCTTGTCCTGGCTAGCGCATTCGGGAAGTTCGTGTGGATATACGCTATCATCTCCTCGCGGATAAAACAACGCAGGTCAAAAGCTTGCCCCGAATTGCGGCAGCTCATCAGGCAGCGGATCTCCATGGTACGCTCTTTAAAGTCAGTTACCTGAAGCACATTGACTTTACCGTCCCAAAGGGGGTGTCCGGTAAGTAAGGCTGTCAATTTCTCACGCAATAGCTGCACAGGTACGGTAAAATCTGTATAGATAAATACAGTACCCAATATTTCAGAAGTCGTACGTGTCCAATTTTGGAATGGTTTTTCGATAAAATAGGTGATGGGCAATACCAAACGGCGTTTGTCCCAGATATTGACTACTACGTAAGTGAGATTGATTTCCTCCACACGCCCCCATTCCCCTTCAACAACCAAGACGTCATCCATTCGGATAGGCTGTGTAAAAGCAATCTGAAAGCCAGCAAGTAAATTTCCCAAGGACTTCTGTGCAGCAAAACCGATGATAATACCGCCAACCCCCACGCCAGTAAGCAAGCCAGCACCGATTTTCTGCATGCTATCAAAGCTTAATAGGATAATCGCCAAAGAAATTACGATGATGAGGGTGACGACCACTTTCCGGATAAAGACGATTTGCGTTCTAATCTTTCGTTCGCGCAGGTTATTCTCCTTATTGATATCAAAACGATGATAGAGATAATCTTCAAAAACCTTAATCCCCTGTATCAGCACAACAGCAAAGAAACCGACCAATAAAAGTTCATTGGTTTTGGTCACGACGCGGAGGGTCCTTTCGTTAAATTGTGCGAAAGGCAACAAACTGTTAAAGACAATTAATGGGATAAATACACTCAGCACACGGTTAAAGCGACGGATAAAGGAACGGAAAAGGGAATACGATTCCTGTTCAATGGCCTGCCTGCGCAATAAAGGAATAAATATCAGCTTAATCAAAATACCAATCAAAAATGAAAATAGAATTAATGCAATATTCCAGAGCCATGCGGGCCATTTCTGTGAAAGTTGAATTAATGTTTCGTTCATCATACTGTTCTTTCTTTGTGTTAACACTTGTCTTTATTAAAGTATAACTGCTCAGCAGGGTTAACGTTTGTTTTATTTTGAGAAAGATTGGTTAAATAAACAGCAAAGAATACGGCCATGCACTTTGCTAAGCACATGAATGTTGATACGCCATAATAAAAAGACATGCACAATACCAAAAATCAAGAATTCTTCAAAATAAAAATTAAAAAAACAGTAGTACACAATAATATAAAGTGATAAAAACAAAAAAACCAATATTAATAAGCATAAACGGAAAAATAAAATGAAAAAAAGAGCAATCATATGATAAAACAAAAGAAATAGAGGTAAAAAGAAGTAAAAAATCAAATAAAAATAAATTTTCACCAAAAAAACAAATAAAAAACAGATTAAATTTTGCAAAAACAATAATATACCCTATATTTACAACACCTTAATAGGTTTATAATTGGTTATTTAAAGGTTTTCATCTCCCCGATTGAAAACCTTTTTTTTTTATTTTATATTTAACCATCAAAAAATATGTTCTTTGAACATTCTTTACAGCAAAATCCAATCAATCTCTAGCAAATCACCACAAATATGTCCAAGAATTTGATCCCCTTAACTTAAATTATCAGCATTAACAGATAAGACTATCCTCGAACAGCCTTTTGGTATGTTTTTTGAGCTCAAAGAGCCAATGACAGACCGGTGACTAACTTTATGTAGTGCATTACTTAAATATACTATCTAAGAGGTAATCTCCGTTTATTAAGAAATTTAAAAGATGCGGAACATCAAACTTTCCAAAAAAAATTAAACCAAAACATAGAGATAACAATGAGCAAGAAAAAAGACAATTCTAGATGGCTGAATGTGGCCATATCCTGGGGAGCGAGTATCGTCATCATTGGGGTACTATTTAAGATTCTACATATCGGTGGCACCACAGCCAATTATATGATCGGAATCGGTTTGGCTGTAGAAGCCTTCCTATTCTTTCTAATGGGCTTTAATCCCCCTCCTGCAGAACCAGACTGGACACGTGTCTATCCTGAATTGGACGATAATTTTACTGGGGAGCTACCTCAAAGAGGAAAAACTGTGGTGGCCCAACCTGCAGGCCCATCGGCCACAGCTGCTTTGGACAAAATGTTCGCCGATGCAAATATTGAACCCGCAAGCATTGAAAATCTCGGTCGTGGTCTACGTGATTTCAGCGAAAAAGTATCCGCTATCAATAAGCTTTCAGATGTTTCACTTGCGACAGAAGAATTCACCCATAAGCTCCGAACAGCAACTTCTAAGTTTGATAACCTGAGCCTAGCGTTTGAAAAAGCTTCGCAAAACCTAGTCGCCATGTCGAATACCTCTGGCGATACGTCCAACTACCACGAACAGGTAAAAAGTTTGACAACCAACCTAAGCCAATTAAATGCGATGTATGAACGTGAGTTACGCGATTCGGCCTCACATTTACAATCGATGAACAAGTTTTATGAGAACCTAAGCTTTACTATGCAGAACTTCAACGAATCGCTGGATGATTCCAAAGCATTTAAAGATGAAGTGGGCAAGCTAGCAAAAAACCTCAATGCCTTGAATGCCATTTATGGCAACATGTTGAGCGCGATGAATCAGCCGCGTGTGTAATTAATTCTTGTATTACTTAAATCAAAAACAATGGCATTAGGAAGAGAAACTCCAAGACAAAGGATGATTGGCATCCTCTATCTGGTCCTGCTCGCCTTATTGGCGCTCAATGTACCAGATTCCATCTTGGATGCATTCAAAAATATCAACAACAGTCTCGAAACATCCAAATCGAATGTGAGCACAGCCGTTCAACAACTGTTCGCCGCGTTCGAAAACACCAAGTTAAAAGAAGAACCCGCACGTGCCAAACCAATCTACGACAAGGCAAAAAAAGCGCAGGCTATTATTGGAGAACTCAATCAATATATTGGTTCTTTAAAAGAAGAGTTCGTTAAACAAGGTGGTGGATACGATGAAGAAAAGGGCGATCTGGCCCAACGTGAAAACGAAGACATTTCACCGAATCTGATGATCAATGAGAAAAAAGGAACCGTCTTAAAAGACAAAATCAATTCAACACGTACCAAACTGTTGGCCCTACTGACACCTGAAGAACAAAAGATGGTCTCGTTCTCTTTGGAGGCTAAAGATCCGGAGAAATCTATAAACGGTAAAAAATCCTGGGAAGAAATTAATTTCGGCAGTGGTACACCTTTGACCGCAGCGATGACTATTTTAACCAAAATTCAGACCGATGCACAGAATGCAGAGTCCGACGTGGTCAAACTTATTTTAGGTAAAATGGATCAGGCCGTTGTGAACTTAGACAAATTTGCAGCAGTTGCTGTTGCCCCGACCTCCTATTTGGTCCAAGGGCAACCTTATAAAGCCGAAGTGTTTTTGACGGCATCCGATTCAAAATCTGAACCGGCCATTTCTGTTAATGGATCATCACTTCAGGTGGTAGATGGAAAAGGTGTTTATTCGGTCAATACCAGTCGGGAAGGTATCTATACCTGGACCGGTGTGATCAAAGTAAAACAAACCGATGGATCCTACAAAGAATATCGGACCCCTGTACAAACCTACCAAGTTGCACGTCCTTCAGCGGTCGTATCGCCAGACAAAATGAATGTACTTTATATCGGTGTGAACAACCCTATTTCGGTATCCGCGCCGGGTACTCCCACAGATAAAGTTCGTGTCAGTATGAGTGGTGGTAGTATTTCCAGTGCCGGTGGTGGTAAATATAATGTGAAGGTAAGTTCACCGGGTACAGCACATATTTCAGTATCCGCGGAGGTAGCACCTGGAAAAACACAGACCCTGAGTTCGACAGAATTCCGTGTGAAACGCATTCCGGATCCTATTGCCAAGTTTGCTGGTAAAACAGGCGGTTCGATGGCTACTGTGGCACTTAAAGCGCAGAATGCTCTTTTTGCAAAACTGGATAACTTTGACTTTGATGCTACCTTTAAAGTTACCAAGTTTACCATGATTATTGCCAAACCACGCGCAGACGCCATCGTTTTGTCGACTTCGGGCGGGCAACTGAGTTCAAGCATGTCATCTGCATTAAATGGTATTGTACCTGGCACACGCGTCATCTTTGACAATATTGTTGCTGTGGGTCCAGATGGAACTTCCAGACAGCTCAATGCAGTTGCTTTGACTGCAAATTAATGTAAACGACCTACATCTACTTAACAAGCAACTGCCCCTGCATAGAATGCAGGGGCAGTTGTTAACAAACGTAAGCCCTGCTCTTTCTGGGAGCAGGTTTTTTTTATTCAGATAAAATGCGATATAATTCTAGGTTTAGGTAATACACGTTACGGCTCACCGCACGTTTTTCGAGTATGCCTATATCGGAGAGCTGATCAAGATATTTGCGAGCCGTATTTTCGGCATAGGCCCCCTGATCCGTTAAGTGTTTAACACGTGTAAAAGGTTGCGTGAATATAGCTTCTACCAAGAGTTCGGGCCGCATTATATCTCCTTTTTGGACAATAGCATCCAATATCGCATCTTTGGCCGCAATAATATCGTTGATCTTGTGATAGGTCAATGTCGCGGTTTCCTCTACAGCTTTCAGCATATACAAAATCCAATTTTTCCAGCTACCCCGCTGAGAAATACCAGCAAGACCATCATAGTATGCCTCTTTATGCTCCATGATATATCGGCTCAAAAATAAGATGGGGTAATCAAGCAAGCCCTTCTGTGTCAGATAATGAATATTAAATATACGTCCCGTACGGCCATTACCATCTCTGAAAGGGTGGATTGCCTCAAACTGAAAATGCCCTATAGCCATCTTCAGAAGTGGATCCAAGGGAAATTTATCATCATTATTGAGAAATTCAATTAAATTATCCAGCTTTTGTTCTACCAATCCTATCCCTCTTGGGGGCGTATAATGTGCTTTTCCTGCGTTTGGTCCAGATCCCCCTTGCTTGATATAGATCTGTGCAATGGGCGTTCTTATACCGTCAGAGAACTGACTCACAATGCGATACATGCGGATAAAATAATCGCGGTCAATGATTCCCCCATTGGACAGATAATGATAACCGTCCCATAATGCTTCCCTATAATTTAAAATTTCTTTAGCAGCTCCCTGTGTCTGTTGCTGCTGAGACTCACTGAATGCTTGATACAATTCATCGTCTGTCGTAAAGATATTTTCTATCGCACTCGACGCCTTAGCCTCTTGCAAACTAATGGAATTGATTAAAATACCCTGGTTTGGTATGACAATACTTCGCCCCTGTAGACGGCCTATTGCCGCTTTAGCATTTCCCAGTTGCTCATATATTTCGACAGTCTGATAGTATTCGGGAGCTATCGGCAATTCAGGAAGCCCATTCCATGGCGCTGCTCTATCGGGGTTAATCCTATATGTCATATACGAATATACAAAAAATGAACCTTAAAAACCAATACATTTTAAGGTGAACACTAATTTGAGCCTCAAATATAATTTTATAACGATTGTTCACCTTAAAAACACTAATCTTTTAAGGTGAACTCCAATTTGAACCTTAAATATGATTTTTCAAAGACTGTTCACCTTAAAAACACTCATCTTTTAAGGTGAACAATAATTTGAGCCTACTTTCTCCCCCTCCACCAGATCCAATACCCTAGCACAGCTAGTAAAACTGCCCCTATCGCAAAGATTTGAGTTGATACGACTTTATTTTCCCGCTTCACATATAAATCAGAAGCCGCTGCCGCCTCGCTGTTTACACGCTGAAGCTGCAAATTCTCTTCAGTTTGTTTTATGTTCGACTGCTCTGCGAAAAGTCTTCCGCCCTTAGCCCATAATCCGCTATCCGGCTGAAACCAAAATGGACTATCCGTACTAAAATACCAGTAGGAAGATAAACTATCCTGCTGCTTCTGATGATAGGCCAGATCCCAATGTTCATATTGATTATAACGCTGCGTGGATTTCTCTTCCAATTGCTTTTTCCCTTGGAAAACGCTGCAACTGATGATTACAGCAGTGCTTATCATGAAGAGGAAAAAAACTAGGCTTCGAGCTACCGAAATTTTGTATTTATTCATGACCATGCCCTCCTCAATCGATCCAGTTAGCGATAGCATAAATCGTAGCAAGTGGACGCCGCCGCGATTCTACCCGGTCATGGCTATTGCCTTCTACCGAAATCAACAGGGATCCCTTTATAACTTTAACTAGGCCTACATGATGGATCCGTTTTAATTGGCTGCTATAGATCGCAAATAAATCGGCTTGCCGCACATCTCCTTTCAAGAACTGCACTTTAGTATAGCAGCGCGCTTTTGGAAAGAGCGCGGGGCTCCATGCACTGCGCGGTATGGAAAGACCAGCCTGACCATAACACCAGCTGGCAAATGCTGCACACCATTCATAACCTTCATCGAGGCCTACATAGGCCAGGTATTTGGAAATCTCCGGTCCCTTATTTTCACCTCCGGTCTCCCTTACGCCAATTTCATTCGCTGCAATTTCATCAATCTGCCGTCTCAGCAGATCAGTGTTACGTACACGAGCATAATCATTGTTACACCTTCCGTCTAAAACAGCATTTCCAGTAGCAGCAGAAATGCAAAGAGCAATAGAAAGAAAACCGAGAAATAAAGAATGGATTGTTGCCATGAGTTTAATTGATTAAAGTGATAAAAAATATCCTGTCTATAATATTTGAAGGGTCTCCAGAGGTATTCCAGCAACCAAATGCAGCAACATATAAAGACCGTTCCGGCCATCAGCCCAAAATAAAGCAGGGACAGTACCCCCAGATCAAGCGCAGCTGATGCCGGGTCGAAAAATTGTAATATACTCCCAACATATAGGAAAATAATGACCAATAATATGCTTGCCATACCGAGCAGGTACTTGGGCTCGATCGGCAGTTTTTGTGTTAGACCATACCATGGTCCTTTCATTTCTACACTGTTCATAGTGATATAATTTAATAGTAAAAAATAGTTATACGTTGCCCGCATATTGACTCCGCGAATAGCGGTTTCGATTCCGATCGCGCAGCAAGATAAAGACATCAAGCCGGACATTTTGCATATAATCAGGCAGTTCGAGTCTTAAGCCTGAACTCGAGCGCGTAACCAGGGCCTCGTTACGGATAGCGACTCCGGCTATCGGATCATAAGCCACCAACAGCAGCTCGTCATCGTGGTTCATGGCCGTGATCTCACCACCGTCAAAGTCTAACCACAATCCATTATCATCCAGCGCCATACTCTCTACGCTTATCCCTTGCACAGAACCATCGGAGAGCAGAATGAGAGCAGGATCAATATATTGATCCGGGTATTCACCTTTGACCGCATATTTGACCGCATGCGCCATTGCCAGATTTCGGGCAGAAAGATGTTTTGCTTTTTCCCGACGTACGTACTGTGCAAATCCCTCCTTAATAATCGATGCCAATGGCAAGAGATATTGGCTGGCCAGATAAAATTTTTGCTGCGTCATCAGCATACCTATTGTCTTCTTTTGTTTTCTTTTTTTCATCTGAAAATGTATTAATGAATAACATCCTTTTCACGATACCGAAATATACCAAGGGCAGGTATGCCCTTGGCAATTTTCTGCTTCTTAGGCTAGCATTATTTCACCGAGATAACTGCTTCTGCTGATTTTGGTCTTTGTCCGGTCGGACATAAAATACCAGATATGCACAGCATCTCCCAGCAGATGCTCAGGCACTCCAAATGTGATCACCCCATCTTGCCTTTTCGGCAAAGTTGGCGAAGTCATGAATTCATCCTTTGCCGGATGGTAACAGATCACATAAAAGAGATCGTCTCCTTTTGTCTCGTAGACATCGTTATTGCCCGTCGACCAAGCCACTGTGATCTGATCTGCATCAAAACCAGCTTCTACTGTTCCGCCCCCGCCGTAGATCCCATCAGCAATTCTGATCTTGCTATAGTCCAAGCTCAGATCAGGATAAACACCCTGAATAGCCAGATCCTGATTTAGCTGAAAAGCGTAGTTGAGCGGCGTGAGGCGATCTGCCTTTTTCTGGCCAAAACCGATTTTTAGAAAGTTATTAATCGGCAGCAGAAAACGCATCAGCGTCTTAAATCTTGCCTGCACGATGAGCTGTGCTTCCGTATACGGCTTATTGCTCTTTTTAGCGAGCCCTCTGATATAGTTGATGCTCTTCCAACTGGCACCGATCACTGAGCCGGCCTTACCACTAAAGCCCCCATTTGCTCCGTTTACAATTGTTCCCATTTTTAAAAATTTTAAGGGTTAAAAAATAAATCGCCAAGATTTTTATACCGGTATTTTTGCTTGACAGAACAAACATAAAACATTCATTAACAGAAAAATACAACACAAAACAGATTGTCCGATGCTTGTCCGAAGGTTGCCTATCAATTGTCCGAATGCAGCCAATCGATAAGTAGAAAACCCTACAATGATCTGCTACCGGATTGCTTATGGCCTCCAGTTGGGATTGACTTATCAAATACCGATGATGAACCTATTTAAGACCTAGTTCGATAGGTAAACACAAGGTCTCAACTAGGAGTTAGCTAGGAAAATTGGCGAGAAAAGGGCATGAAAGGGATGAACCAAGCCTATGGCAGATGCGAACGAGCGCTTAAACAGCAGCGAAGCCCGGCCCGATGGCCAAGAACTTCGCTGCAATTTAACATCAGCTATTTAAATAACGTTTGAGTCGGAGCACGTCGTCAAGCTTAAAATACTTTTTGCCCCCTTTATCGCGCTGATACACCTCAATAAGGCCTAAGTTTTGATACCGCAACAACGTACGGTCCGATACGCCTACCGTATCTTTGACAAATACCGTGTCACGAAGTTCCACCTTGTCGTCATCAGCCTGAATGCTATCCAGCACTGCAGTTTTCAACTTTTGTATTTCTGTAAAAAGGATATGTAAGGCCTGCAAGAGATGCGCATCTGTCTTTGGGCTTGGGTTGTTGTACGAATTTTTTCTCATATTTTTAGTTGTCTATAATGGCAAATGGGATTATCCACCAAGTGTATTGGAATTAATAAAGCTAAAGAATTCCGGATACAGTTTTTTGTCACCTACGGGGAGCGTTTTTTTCGTTCCTTCAGTCATCAGTACCCCGCCAACGCCATAACTGTAAAAAAAATTGATATTAATAATAATGCTCTGATGGCATTGCTTAAACCACTTCACCGGCAGTCGGCCCAATACTTCCCGCATGGTACTGCTGCAGCTCAGTGTTTTACCCCCGATCATGTGAAATTTAACCTGTCCATTGGTACTTTCCACATAAACAAGTTCTTTCATACGAACCTCCGTACGCTGATAACGCACCGGCCCTTTGATCATAAAATAATACGTATAATTTTCCAGTGAATCGTGATCAGCGAGGGGGATCAATTTAGCGAGCACTTCGTCCACCCGGCGCAATGCGGCATAGAAACGACTCTTAGACACCTCTTTGAGCAGCACATCAACGACGCCGAAATCGTATCCCGGGTCTTCGTATTGGCGGTGTGCTGTATAAAGAATTGTTTTTAGATTTGAGCTGGGCAAGGTTCTTAAAAAATCAAAAGCGTTGGTCTTTCCTAGTTCGACATCAAGGATCATAAAATCCACTTTGTTGGCACGCAGAAAAATCCGGGCTTCCTGCGGATCACTAAATGTTTTGGCAATCTGCACATAGCCGATCTCTTCGACCATCTCAAGCAGATGGTCTATATGCGGCTTTTGGTCATCGATGATGATTCCTATCCATATTCTATTCATATTTTCCGTCATTTTTTGTTCCTTAAATTATTTGTAGCGCTGCACACATAACGTGAGTTCATAATGCTCAGCGTCCTGCTTTTCTTCCATCGAAAAGTCCGTTCCAAAGAGGTATTCCATGCGTGTTCGTACATTTCGAAGCCCCACATCGTGACTTGGCATCATCTGAGGGCCGCTTCGTTTTTTATTTTGAACCATAATCCGATAACCGGCATTACCGACAAGAATGTCGATTTTGGCCGGGTGATCTTTATCCCAAAGGTCCGCATGCTTGAATAAGTTACCAGCGAGCGTCTGCAATAGTGTAGGTGCAGTACTAAATCGCATCAGGTTACCCGAGCAGCAAACATTTATATAAAAAGGATTCGGTTCGACTTCCTCCTGGATGGACAAGTACTGCTCCAGTGCTTTCACTTCATCTGCTAATAATATATGGGTTGCCCCTTCCACCTGATGGGCCTCCATGTAGAATTTCATTAAGCGATAAATTTCCTCAAGCTGCATGCCCAATTTACGATCATAGGGATCCACCTTATTTTTTAAATAGCTAAAAATATTCGCCATCATATGCGGATGCACCTGTGCAGATAAGGTTGTATACTGAAAAGATTTCATGCTAGATTCTGCATTCAGGCGTGCTTTCACTGCCTCAAGTTTATCAGTTGATTCGCGAAGCTTACTCTTATAGTAATAATAGCCCACCGCCATCACCGTATAATTACTATGCATGACGAGAAAGGTCTGAGAATACTTCGTCCAACTAAAGGCATGATGAACGACAACGTACTTGTTATTTATAATCTCCAGTCCAAATTTTCCATACAGTTCGTAGTACACGAATATTCCGGAGAGTAAATAAAAGCCTATCATCAACACGATAGTTCCCAGTATATGACCCCGATCGTAAACATACTTCAAAATCAGATATATCGCATAGAAGATGATCGCGCAGTAAAACACGGTGATGAAGGAAGCTCCCAGATTCAGTCTGGAATTGCCTAGTGCATTTACAACAAAAAAATAAAAACTATATCCTATCCAGAAACAGCAGTGCGACAGCCACTTTCTTTTAAAGAACCTATTCATATTATTGGTTTATATTGATAACCTAAAGATAATTACAACATTATGTTTAGACAAGTATTCCAATCGATTTCTTATAAAATCGTTACAGGAAGAGGATAACTCAGGTAAGTAAACTTGTCGAGCAGCAGCTGTTTCTCTTTCATGCTAAATGAAATTATACGATTAGTTGCCGACCAGGTTGCTTCATCTGAGCTTGGTGACATACTTTTGTGTAGGTAAAACCAAGCTTCCCAGGCCTCCGGATATTCCAACAGGATCTCTTCGAAATCCCCATAAATGATGCGGCTAAAATAGTCCGTAAACTGCCTGGCGCTCGGAAACCAGTTTTTATACCAATGACTCAATGTGCAAATAACAATGGGCTCATTTTCTGCCGCTATTTTGGCAATTAGAACTGTTATATTTTTTTGAAGCAAAAAAGCCATATGTAGAATCCCATGCTTTATCTTAATGCTGCCATTTAGAAAAGGGATTTCGCTTAATTTTTGCGCCTGGAAATCTTTTTCGGCACTTACCCCTCCATCGAGGTAGCAGAATATATGATAGCCAAGATCCATCTGCTGCCGCAACTTAAAGAAAAGATAAGGATCCTCGGCGTCTAGAAATACAACTTGTTTTTGCCAACGGTCACCGAGCAAAGCTGCATAATGCTGTGACTGCTGCAACATAACCTCTTTAGCCACAGGAATACAAAGTTTATAGCCGCGCTGAACCAGTAAAGCTGGCACAGCGCGATAGTAACCAAAATGAAAGCTAAGGATAACTTGTGGTCGCTCTGGCGGCGAGAGCCAAAAGATGTTGTAATCGAACTGAAATTTAGCAGGGTCCATTTCTGCCTGCCGACTTGAGAAATTAATCGTTTCACGGTGTAGATTTTGCTGGATATCAAGCTGATGGATACCCAAAAGATGTTGCACATTGGCCGAGAAAAAAACAAAGTCCCGCCAATCCTTTTCGGTGTAGGCCTGCATGGCGGCTTTCCAAGTAAATTGCATATAAAAATACGTTAGGGTTAACATTGGGAATATGCCATGCCTAAGGATAAGGCACAGCATACTCAATTATCTTGATACTCTTAAGGGAAAACGATATTGCATTTCCCTCCATCATCCTCTTCATCAATACCTAACATCAGGTCAGTGATGGTCAGAGGATGTGGATTGTATAGTCCAAATTGGGCTAATAATGTTGTTATTTCCACGCTGTTTCTCGTAAAAAATAAAACCATAGGCTGTTCTCGCAACAGCATTACGGCTTCAGGCACTGAAGACTGTGGATCGATCGGGAGTAAAAATTCAACTAATAATTGGAGAGCCAAAAGACATTGCCTTCATCTACCTTTTGGTTCCTAAACTTTCCATTTTGTCGATAATTTGGGGGGCAAAAGAGGTTTTTCTAGAGTCAAAAGGTATTATAAGGGTAGTTTCGTCAATGACTTTCAATCATCGTAGCTTTGTTAGTGCAACATATATTATTGTCAGTTAGCCAGATAAACCGAAAAAAACTTTATTATGTCAATTAAGCATAACACCAAGGCGGGATTCAAACTATTATTTGATTTTTGGGGAAAATATCACACAATAGATCATTTTCACTATCAGTGGGCAAAGGACAACCTCAAAGTCAAGATCGTCAAACGAGGCGAGCAACTCAGTCCAGCTGACCGTCCTTCGGAGATGACCTATTTTGTCGCGAAAGGTCTCCTGGCGCGGGTGGAAGAAAATACGGAAACCGGCAAACGCAGAATCATGAGCCTGGCTATTCCAAACATGGCTTTGATGACGACTAATCACCTCTATACACATCATCTACACAGCGGGCATATAGTGGCACTCCGTTCGGGAATTATTATTGTGATCCCGCATTCGGTACTTCGGCAGTTTCAGGAACAGGAAAAATCCATCGATACATTGATTGACGTATTGGGCAATAAAAAGAAGAGGCAACTGGTTTTGCTAAGGCAGGCCACATTGGGCTATTCTCCTTTTGAGCGTTACCTTAACTTTACCCGGCTGTTGCCCGAAATTAAAGCTGCTACCACACAGGTTGAGCAGGCTGATCTACTGGGCATCTCCCGCCACACGGTGCAGCAGGCTCAGTATTTTCTGCTCACGGGCAAATATGCCCAAAAATAGCTCCTATGGTACAGGCCTATATCAGACTTATTTTGCATGCAACTTTGTATAAGGAGCTAGCGAAAGTGCTGGCTTTAATAAACATTTTATAAACTAAACTTTAAGCTTATGCTTACAAAAAGAAACAGCTGGCTACGTGCCGGCACATTAGCCGTATTAGGATTGGGCCTTGCATACGGTACCCAAAGCTTTACGGAAAAGGAAGAAGTGAAAGTAGAGCCAAAAACTACAACAACAAGAGCCAACCAGACTTGGTACAACAATGAGCTGGTCAATTCGGATCCTACAAATCCAGCTAACTATGCATTGACGCCTAAATTTGAATGTGGGGATAAAACAGAAGAAATCTGCTCTATCTCAGCACCCGACAATGGTTCTGGTCAACCAGACATGTCCCATGTTCAACCTTCGGGTCAAACTGTAGAAAGCGAAATTCAAGACGCGACTTCTACCCCTACTCCTACAACGAACGACACTGTTCTCGCTCTCCGTTCTAGTCAGTAAAACAATAAGCAGGCTTTCTGAGATTGAAAGCCTGCTTTTCTTTCTTACCGTGGGTTTTGTGGAATATCACTTTGCATAATCACTTCGGCTGGAATGGGATAGAGATAACGGGAATCATTCGCAGGCAGCTCGTACCTTTTTATTTTTCCGTTGACATTTATTTCACGATAGAGATCAATCGCATAATCAGGATCTACATTCAATCGCTTCAGATCAGACCACCTTACACCACGAAATAACATTTCCTTACGCCGTTCGTTCAATATCAGATTTAAAAGATCCTTCGTATCTGAAACCACCAACTTTTCAAAAGTCCCCTTACGGACTCTATTTTCCAAAAGCTTATTCATATCATCCAACGCCTCTTTTGTAGTCCCCAGCCGGGCATTGCATTCCGACCGGATCAAGTAAAGTTCGTCATTTGCAAATCCGGCAAAGTAGGAAGCTGACCTTCCCGAATAGTAACCTTTAAATGCATATTCTGTTGCGTTGACAGTTTTGAAAAAAACCGATTTACGAAGATCATTATCTGCAAATGAATTATAGATAGACTTCGGTATCCGTGCCGTGCTATTATGTAACACACTACTCGCCGATATTGTTGAGCCATAATAGATCATCTCCACATTCTTCGGGTTAATCGGAAAAGCAGGTGTCGGATCGATTGCATTAAAATCCATTAAATCAGCATTTAGTTTCAGACTTTCATTTGCATAATATCGAGCCTTTACATAATCCGACATACTAAGATAGATGCGGGCTAGGGCTGCATAAGCGGCACGTTTGCTCGGCCTATTGATTTCAGAAGCCTGATCTTTCAAACATGGGATTGCACCACTAAGATCATCAATAATCTGTTTATAAGTCTCATGCACTGTCGCTCGGGTAACAGGCACATTAAAATCAGAAGTCAACCTGATTGGTACCCCATAGGGACTATCTGTATCCTTATCAAATAGAGGACTGTATAACTGAGCTACATAAAAATGTGCCAGTCCGCGAACAAACATCGCTTCACCTCGGATATCCATATTTTTGATTGGCTGCAATCTTTCTACTCCCTCCAATACAATATTAGCAATCATGATGGTGTTGTAACATAATCTCCAATAATCAACATCCATAGAGAGCATTTCCTTGTCCCAGGTATAAGCTTCCTGATAGCTTGCTAGCATTTTTCCATAGTCGACATCAGCCAAATAATAATCATCCGTCCCTAATTCGATCAAGCCAGGATAATAAAGATTAATCTGGGATTCAAAATCTAACAGCGCCCTTAAGTCCTCTTCCTTATCTGGGGTAGCTGCAGACAACTGAGGCTTTTCATCCAAAAATTTATCACAAGATTGGGAGAAAACACTCAGAAGCAAAATCATCATTGTATAAATAATATATTTCATATCCATCGTTATTTAAAAATGCACTGATACCCCGGCAGTGTAATTTCGAGCCGGAGGCATATTATTATAGTCGGGGTCTATCCCCCATTTGTTGTCTTTCCATAGCAAAGCCACATTATTTACCGAAGCATAACACTGTATAGGATAATTCTTTGCTAATTTCCACTGATATTGTAGTCGTATATCCTGTAAACGTATTAGGTCACCTCTTCCAATGTTTGCTTCAGAGTAGGCATAGAAATTGTCTCGGTTGGAATTTGCCGGATAAGTCATAGAAGGTACCAATGTCCACAATTCATCTCCAGGATTCTGCCAACGTTGTGTGTAATCACCATGTGTACGCCAACTATTAAATAAATCCTGATAACGAATGGTTTCCTTCTGAAAAAAATGGCCAAACTTATAGGCAATATGCACAATCAGCATCCAGGATTTCCAGCTGAAGGTCTGATTTAATGATCCATAATATGGTGGTATACCTGTTCCATGGTAGACCAAATGTTGCATGGAATCTGCCAACATTTTGGTATAATCTTTGGACACTTCTCCTTTTAAATATCCTTGAGGGTCACCACTCATTGGATCGAGCCCCACAAAGCGATAAGAAAATACAGGATAAAGTGCTTTATCTTCTACGGGCGATAGATTTCTTCCAGCAGAAGAAGTAAATGTCAATGCGCGCCATGTTCCGCCGTAATATTTATCCACCTTATCCTTATTGATCGTAAAAAGTACTTTCGCTTTCCATTTGAAGTTGCCATCCAACAACTTTGCATCCAGGTCGATATCGATTCCTTTTCCCGATGCAACGGCTACATTTCGCCTTACCGTTGTAAAACCGTAGGTTGGATCTATAGGATCAGAAGCAAAGAGATCGGTAGATTTTTTGAAATAAGCATCTGCCGATAATGAAATTCTATTATTAAAAAGTGCCGCATCCAAGGCGACATTGATCATCCGTACATCCTCCCAGCGAAGCGATGGATTAGGTAGTATGGATACTTTTGCACGAGGAAAAGTACTTACATCAGTATTCAGACCTGCCATATATGTCAAGATGGGTAAACTTGTAGTCATGCCTCCCGAATTTCCGCTATGCCCCAAGGTGGACCGTAGTTTTAGGCTATTGATAACACTATTCTTTGGAAAAAAAGCTTCGTCCGAAACTCTCCAAGCCAGACCGGTCGACCACAGTGGATTCCATCTATTGTTGGCATTTACTCCAAATAGATTAGATGCATCCCTACGCCCACTAACTGAAAAGATATAACGCCCCTTGTAAGTATACGAAGCATTTCCAAATAACGAAACATAGCGCCGAGTCAGTTTATCAAAACCATTTGTATAAGGAATTCGGCTCAAGCCACTAAGGCCATCATAAATTGGATAGGCATCTACAGGATTGACCAATTGGCTGATATACAATTTCTCATCAAATCCGTAAGTTGTAAAAAGATCACTCTCCTCTGTCCGAGTGGATACTTCTGATCCAGCAAAGAAATTCAGTTCATGTAGATCACTCCATTTGTGTGCAAAATTGAGCTGTACTCTTCCTTTATGGCTGGTGAAATCATTGTTCCCATTGGTCAGTATCCCTCCCAGCGGTACAATCCGTTTTACGGTCCCATTACCGACCTGTGTAAAGCGATTGATCAAATCACGCGTAAAGAAAGACTCCTGTCCGCGTAGGGTCCGGTTCGCCCCCAATTGCCCTTCAAAACCATACTGACCAGTAATCTCCAAACTATTCCACAGCTTGACCGATAGTTTAAGCCCTGCATTCCAATAATTGGTATTGTTATCAGCTTTGGAAACACCAAATTCATTCAAAGGCCGGTAAAACCAGTCGAGCAACCCCTCATTGCGATCAGCAACTGATTCCATATACCTAAAATTATACTGTGATGGAATTACCATCGGATTGCCGGCATCACCCATCAATTGCGCATAAGGATACAGATTTGTCCTGCCCCCGCCAACACCTATCGGATAATCAATGAGGTCCGGATTATAGCTATTCTTCATATTGGAATAAAGCAGATTGCTCTCCAGCCTAAAGTGTTTCCAGAAATTCAGCTGATAACTTCCATTGATCACCAGCCGTTGATTGCTGCTCTCCCTTTTGCTGAGCATATTTCTATCGTAGCCGATCCCTACCCGGTAACCACTCTGCTCACCACGGCCTGACAAGGCGATATTATTTTGGCTTAGGGTACCATTGCGATAGACGTAGCGGAGCAGGTCATTGCGGTAATCCAATGTTTTATATTTTTCGATACGTGCATTCATTTCCTCCTGCGTAACCAGTCCTTTGGAAAGATCATACAGCCCATCAACAAGCGGAGAGACGATACCCCTATTGGAATTTGTTCCATTCAATATCGTATTGTAAAACCCTTTGTCAAACAGCATTTTTTCCACTTCGATAAACTCTGCCGAAGACATTTTAGGTAAATACATCAGGTCAGGTTTTGCGGTAATGGTCAGATTAGACGAAAAGTCCACCGCTGTTCCCTCCTGTTTATTGCGATTTTTGAGTTTGATCACGATAACACCATTTCCGGCCCGTGCCCCCCAGACCGATGTCGCTGCAGCATCCTTCAGCAGCGTAACGGTCTCCACATCATTCGGATTGATGGCATTGATATCCCCTTCAAAAGGCAGGTCATTGACAATAATAAGTGGCCCCATCAAAGCATCCGAAAGAGTATTTATACCACGGATATTGATCTGATTGGTACCCTTACGCCGATCCATCTGCAGGGCGGAAAAATTCCCCTCCAGGCGGTCAAGAATATTGCCCGATGATAGTCTCTGCGTTATGATCTTATCATCTACCAATGCAAAAGCCCCTGTAGCACGGTCTTTGGGAATGCGCTGGTAGCCTGTTTCGACCATCACCTCCTCAAGCTGATTCGTTTTCTTGGTGAGAACGATCCAAAAGTTCTTATTTTTGGATTCAGCGAGCGCCAGTACACGCGTTTCATACCCCATGTAGCTGACAGATAGCCGTTCACTAAGATCAGTCGCCGATACTTGAAACTTTCCTTCGCGATCTGTCCTGGTTTGCGTTTTCGTTTTTAACAGCGTAATGCTCGCGCCAGCAATTGGCTTGGTAGACTCATCTACTACTGTTCCAGTATAGTTGTGCTGCGCTTTTAATTCCATTTGCATGAAGCATAATGTAATGAAGAGCATGTAAATTAACCACTTATTCATAATTACCTTGCCCCCTCAACAAGTCAATTACATTATCAATCTGTTCTTTATTTACGAATGTATGACCTGTAATTGCCAGCACGGTACCGCGTGGCGAGATCCATACATACCTCGGAATTGAAGCATGTGGAAACAAGCGTATCAGGTATTCGTCATCATACACAGTAGGGAGCAAATTTCCTCCTATCCGAGATAAGGTTTCGTTATAGGTCTTTTTAATTTTTTGGAGATCATCGCGGCGATGTTTGGTATTGACAAGTACCATCGCTAGCGTATCTGCATACCTTTGACTCAGCTTCTCACCTTTTGGCATCTGGGTTAGGCACATTCCGCACCATGTGGCCCAGAAGTCCAAGATGATCAGCTTACCTTTCAGATGTTTTAAATCTGTAGTGATAGCCGTACCATTCGTGTAAACTTTATACTGTCGGGTATAAAAATCTTCGGGAACCCGATCGCCTACATTGATTGGTGCAACTGTAGGAAGCCCATTGGCCCCACTGTCCTTGCGGGGCGTCTGGGCCGATAAACTAAACATAGAAACCAAACACAGCAGTATTGCTCGTGCTCGTTTGCTTTTAAAAGCCTTGTATAAATTGTATAGTGTTGATTTCATCATCTTAAGGTTTTGATTGGTTAATGGATTGAAAAAAATCGTTGATTTGTTTGGTCAGCTGGAGTTCCTCCATACTTGCGCCCAGAGTTGACAGTTTTATTTGGGTCGTATCTAAATGGCGGCTATGTGTCAGGAAATACGCCATCAGAGCACGCAGGATATCGGCCAAAAATAGCGTTTGCTGTACAGCCTCCAATTTGCTTTCGGCAGCTGTTTCGAGGTTTTTGCATTTGAAATCCAAAGCATATAGGTATTCGCGTATTGAGACTAGCGGATAATTATCCCAAAAGTTTTCGATACATTTCAATGGATCGTAACTGTCTTCATGGATCTCGTAAAATGGCCTATCGAGATGCAGGAGATCTTCATAAATAGCTTTCATGTGTTTAGTTTTTGGCTGTGACCTTAGCGCATAGCTCTCCCTGTCCGACCGAAATCAGCTTTTTGCGAGAACCTGAATGGGCTCAGGTCACAGCAGTGAAAAAATAAGAAATAGGTTATCGGGCGCGGTGCAGGACAGTTACACGTAATTTGATAGAGACGATACCGCGTCCGTTGGTAAAATAAAAAACCGACCTTATATATAGATAATCTACAATCGTATTTTTCTTTAATCTTTGCTTTTGATTTCGGAAACCCTTACTTTTAAAGTGCGAAGATAAAAGAGAAGGGAGCCGTGCATTTTTGGGGCATAGATCTTAAAAAAGTACCGGTCGGCAAAATCAACAGTGGCGGTGCTATCCACAGGCCTTTGTTGGCTTTTGTATGCACATTCCTCATCCGAGGTAAAGGGCCATTGCTGATTTTAAGCTTTTGAGAAGCTATTCTGGCGGGCAGTATTTGTTCTTGATGAGCAGTGATACTGCAAGCCGACGAAGCTGATCCTTGATCTGCCGTCGTTCTGTAAATGTTCTTAGCTCTTTTGATCTCATAATATTACAATATGGTTAACAAAAAGAGTCTCAAGGGGGGAAGATATGAAAGGCATGGCTAAATATAAAAGGGGCGAGCCTCACTATCTTCCACCGAACATCGGGCACGGCAAAGAGCCTTGACACAGTTTCCAATAGAGAGTGCTCGCCCCTCCTTGTTGTAAAGATACAAAAAGCTGGGGGGTTCGCAAACCCTACATCTCGTGTCATTTGAAATTTGCCGTTTCGATATCCGAGACTAAATCAGATTACCTGATTATGATACAAATATAATTAAATAAAAATTATCAACAAAATATTTTGTAAAAACAACAAATAAAATTAATGAATATCGGAGAAAAGATTAAGGAAATCGCGGATAGAAAAAACTTGTCGCAGAAATTGGTTGGTGATCTGATAAATGAAAACCAGCAAAATGTTGGAAATGATTATAAAAGATCTTCTCTTTCCATTGATAAACTATTAACCTATTCAAAGGCATTAGACCATAATTTCATACAATATTACTATAACGATGAGCCATTTAAAACTTATCGAGAGGAAGAGTATAAACAATGGAATGAAAAAATCAATTCTCTGAACGAGCAGTTAGACCAGGCTAATCGACTGATATCTAGGCAGGAAGAAACAATACAGACTCAAAAGGATTTAATTTCTACACAAAAGTTATTGATAGAGGCCCTATCTGATAAAAAATAGAAACACATCACTTGGTATTGAACGTGTAGGCTTAGCCAATGACGGGTACGGAAAAATTCACAAACCAATGAAAGCTTAAGTAAATTCGCTAAGGTAATTTTCGTTGCCAGCCGTAAACATAAAGATATGACACCGAAAATCGGACCTCAAGTGTACCCAATAAGAAAAATCCGACATGAAAATGATGATACCGGTTTTTACCCCTATCAAGTGTATGCTTTAGCAAAAATATTACAAATAAAACCAAGTCAACTTTTTGACTACTTCCACGGCGATGACGAGCGACCAATAATTGGGTTAAGCTAAGCCAGCCAAAAAAAATGGAGAAGCAGACATAAAAAAATATTTTTATTTTTCCAATTCCAAAAAATTATTCCTATATTAGATTAGCCTGTTGAAATATATCAACATCTAGCGAAGCGGCTTAATCTATTAGGACGCTTTATTATTAACGATAAGGTTTTTTCATATATTTAGTTTAAAAAGGCACTCCTCTTTTATCAGCAATGAAAGGGGAGTTTTTTTGACCATATAGCATCCTTAAAATGAAAAGCCACTCCCTTCCGGAAATGGCTCAAAATAAATATCTATAAACTTTAAAAGTATTTGATTACAGCTTTTCGATTTCTTCGATAGAAAGACCGGTTCCTTTAGCAATATCAGCAATAGGTAAACCCATTTTCTTAAACTCTAGTGCAATGGCAATAGCTTCTTCACGCTTACCTTTTTCAATACCAGTCTTAAGACCTTTTTCAATACCAGTCTTAAGACCTTTTTCAATGCCTTTCTGAATTCCTTTTTTTTCAGCTTTATCTAATAAATATTCTTGAGTGCCCATTGTATCGCTCCTTCCTATTTTTGTTTTAATTTCTTGCTCAAATATACTTAAAACTTCCTCATTATCAAAACTTACGTAGTAAGTAAGGAAATCATATAGCCCCTGTCGGGTATCCTTATCCATCTTCCTTTTCATCATCTCATCATACAGATCATGTTTTATTTCTTTCAGTCCATCATCGGTCACTTTCTTGTTTACTACAGCCAAAAGTGCAGTAAGGACAATCACTGAAAATGGATTCTCATTTGCTCGCAATTCCGATTCTTCCTGATCGAGGATCTTATAGCTATTAAAATCGTAGCGTAATGAAGTTCCCATAAACTCCTGGCTATATACCACTGGTCGATAGCCTTTGTTTTCATCTGCCAAAATTGCAATAGCTGTAATTGGAACTTTGTAACGATCCCATATTCTATAAAAATAGCGAAACATGCGCTCGGCCAAATCTCCCCTGCCTTTATTGCTCTGAATCTCTACATGGCAGAGTACGAACTGTTCGCGGCCATCCTTTAAAAATACCTTCACAAGCTTGTCTACATAACGGACTCCCCTGCCGTTGCTTTCCGGAGGAAATAAACTCTCAAACTCTTTATCGAGATAATCAAAGGGTCTGCTCAGATCAAAAACGGCATCCGCATCCGGAAAGATAAATCGTAAAAAATGCGAGAACGTTTGTTCTAAGATAGATTTCCACAAAGGGTCGTCTACACGCCTTGATTTTGGACTCATAATTATTTATCAACTGGTTAACAGTACAAAGATACGAAATAACAATATAAAATACTAATATAATTAGTATTTTATAAGATAGGGTGAGTACTCCATTATGGTCGCATCTTTAGTATTCACTTTTCTAAAAAGGAGACCTGTATTGAGTATCAGCAGTGGACAATAAAAATAAATAACCACACATATAATAACTTTCAGTTATTATAACTATCTTTAAAATTATACAAAGCTTAAAAATCACACAGCTTGTTTACTCAAATCGCAAAAAACATGCAATTTAAAACGACTCTCCGCCCTCTTCTTTTTCTCTGCGCCCTAGGCTTATGTTTTAGCTCTTGCCAAAAGGATGCCTCTTCTGAGTCGGAGGGTCTAATTGATATTGAAACCAGAGATGCTACCTGGACGAAATTGAGTATCCCGGGCCAGCTCAGAGGTACATCGGCTATTTACGGTAATATTGACGATACTTTGGTCGTAGCCACCATGTATAAGATTTATATGACTACAGATAAAGGAGCTTCGTGGCAAATGGTCCGCGATGCTGGACTTGGCATACCAAGCTTCAGTATGTATCAGGGAGAATTGATGGCTTTAAGCAACTTCCAGGACCACTCGACAAGTCCATTTTTATTCTCGTTGGATCATGGCAAAAGTTGGAGCACAAAGGGCAAATATGGCTATGAAGTCTATGATAAAGTACGGGTCAATCGAAAAGAAACAAAGATCAGTGAAACTGAATCCTACAAAATCAGCCCACAGCCCAATGAAATCATCGACAAAGAATACGGCCGCCCGTTAATGCAGCCAGATAAACTAGTAAGAGTCACTGATAAAGGCGAACAGAAGCTCGATTTTCCTTTCCGTCGACAACTGAATTATATTTACCACGACAAGAAAAACCGACTTTACATTGGTGCTGAAGGTACACGTTATGAGTGGACTGTCCGAACGTTCCATCAACTCTTTGACTAAGGACAAACCTATTTCCGGCCCCTGTGCTTCAAGCGCTTTGCCTGCGCGCTCATGGACTTTAAATACGACATCCAGAAATTCATGTGGAATGCCGACCCCACGATCTTCCAAATAGTGTACAATTTCTTTGCTTGTCTTTTCCCCTCTATTGCAAGATAAACTTGCTCGGTATCTTTGGCATATTTCACAGCGTTAAAAACCATATTAACAGAAGCATCTTTATGCGTTTTTATTCAACAGATTACACATTTCAGACTAAAAAAATCGAAAAATATTTTAAACACTGCATTTTTATGCTATATTTGATATAAAACATATACAAACCGATTTCTAACCGCTATAAATTTTTATGAAATAGCACAATATCTATGTTGCCCAAGCACCAGGTGTATCGGCAAAACCTCAGTTAAACGAAACTAATCAAACACAATTTTATTATGAAAAGAAGTATGCTCATACTAGTGAGTTTACTGAGTACGTATGGTGTCGCCCTGGCCCAAAAAATCGTTACCGGTAAAGTCACTACGACAGATGGGTCGGCATTAGGCGGTGTAACAGTTCTCGAAAAAGGCAAAAACACCCAGTCCATCACCACCAACAGTGGAATGTACAAGATCACCGTACAAGAAAACGCCACCTTAATTTTTAGACATGTCGGTTATAACCAAATCGAAAAAGCGCTCATGGGGCAGTCGGTAATCAACATCAGCCTATCCGAAAACAGTTCGTCCCTCGACGAAGTGGTAGTCACCGCTTTCGGAGTCAAACGTGATCGAAAAACCCTCGGATACTCCACACCTATCGTTGCCGGATCAGATGTATCCGAAACCCAACGCGAATCGTTTTTCCAAGGTCTCCAAGGCCGTGTACCGGGCCTATCTGTCAATAGTACCAGTGGTATGCCAGGTGCATCAGCACAGATTGTACTGCGCGGCTTTGCCTCCATCTCTGGCGACAACAATGCCCTAATCGTTGTCGATGGCGTACCCATCAACAACTCCACACTGAATGAAAATGACCTGGCTAGCAATGGAGCAAATCGAGATCTCGATTACTCCAATCGGGCAATGGATATCAATCCAGACGATATCGAAACCTACACCATCCTGAAAGGCCCCGAGGCGACAGCCCAATTCGGCAGCCAAGGTGCAGGCGGAGCCATTCTCATAACAACCAAGAAAGGAAAAGCCGGTAAATTTACCGTCAACTATTCGCTTTCAGGACGTGTTGAAACGGTCAATAAATACCCCGAGCGGCAATATGTTTATGCACAGGGAACCAATGGTGTATACGCCGCTAATTCGGTCTATTCAATGGGACCAAAATATGCAGAAGGAGTCACGCTCTACAAAGACAATGTCAACAACTTCTTCCGCACCGGATATAATCAAAAGCATAATCTTTCTTTCGAAGGCGGATCAGAAAAAGTGACTTACCGCTGGTCCAATGAATACAGCAACAATACTGGTATCGTCCCCAATACCAGCTATAAGCGCTTTTCGACCCGCCTCAATGGAACAGCAAAATTTAACGACAAACTCGAATTTAACACCTCTTTCAACTATATCAATTCACAAAACGATAAAGTCCGTAAAGGCAATACAGGCTACCTGATTACCCTGATGCGCTTCAACCCGCTGTTTGATGTGAGGGACTGGATCGATGAAAAAGGGAATCGTGTACTCCACAGCACCGATATTTACAATGAGCTGGATAATCCCTTTTGGGATGTATACCGCAACACCGCCAATGATGATGTAAACCGCCTCCTTGCCACTTCCAACATTACCTATCGTGCTACGAACTGGCTAAGCCTCAACGGGATCATCGGCATCGACTTTGCCAACACACAGGGACAAAGCGTTTACCATCCTCAATCCTACTCCGGATCAGGGTCTTCGACCAATGTACGCAATGGCTCCATGAATGAGTATCAAGTCAATGCACGCGTGCTCTCGGGATCATTTATGGCGACGGCCAATACAAAAATCGGGCGCGACATTAGTTTTAGAGCAAACTTGGGAACAGAATTTAAAGACTACAATACCCTTACTAACTCCCAATATGGCGAGGACTTTTACGATCCCAACTTTTACAGCATCAACAATACCTTTCCGAGCACGCGCCTGGCGCGATCTGTTGCCAATAACTTTCGTACAGTCGGATTTTTGGCACAGGCCGGATTTGGATATCTTGACAACCTCCTGTACCTCAATTTAACAGGTCGACTGGATGCAGCCTCCCGCATGATGCCCAACAATCCCTATTTTGGCTACCCATCGGCATCCTTGGCCTTTAATTTTTCAGACCTGTCTTTCTTCAAAAATAAAGTACAATGGCTCAGCGACGGAAAATACCGCATCTCTGTAGGAACGACCGGAAAAGCACCCTTCAAAAGCTACTATACCCTATCCAATCTGGAGCCAAAGCTCTCAACAGGAGGCGGATTTGCTTACGGCGTGAACGGCGGTAACCCCGACCTGAAAGCCGAGAAAACCCGCGATTTTGAAACAGGACTCGAATTTGGTTTTTTTAAACGCCGCCTCACATTTGATTTCAGCTATTTTAATCGATTAAGCACAGGACAGATCATTCTGCCAAGATTGAGCTATGGCTCAGGCTTTGTACTACGGATGATGAACGGCGGCGAAGTCAAAACCTATGGTACCGAATTGCAAGTCAACGTCAACCCGATCAAAAAAGACGATTTCAGCTGGGATATGACCTTCAATTTTACCCAATACAAAGGAAAAGTACTATCGCTTGCTGAAGAATTGCCCGAACTCTATGATTCAGACACCTGGGTACTTAGTGGCGTACGGTCTTCCGTGATGCCAGGCTATAGTATCGGTACCCTAACAGGTACGCAGTTTAAAAGAAACGAGCGTGGAGACATTTTGATCAATCCACAAACAGGCTTACCCATTGCGGGCACCGATAAGTATTATCCGATAGGCGACCGCATTCCCGACTATACACTTGGAATTGTCAACAAGTTCAATTACAAAAACTTTTACCTAACGTTTTTATGGGATCTCCGCAAAGGTGGTGATGTGCTCAACGGGCTAGATTATAGACTCTATACCTATGGGCAGTCTGTGAAAACATTAAATCGGGAAGACCCGCGGGTAATTCAGGGCGTATTGGAAGACGGGCTTGAAAACACGGCCAATCCAACAGTAAACCACATTGCAGTAACACCATATTCCGCATCCGCCTACTATATGACCAATATCGAACCGCAGATGTTTATCGAGAAAAACATTTATGCATTTAGGCTTCGGGATGTAACTCTTCGCTATGCCCTACCCAAACATCTGACACAACGCATCTCGTCACAAGCCGCACTCAGCGTATTTTTTACGGCCACCGATCTCTTCCTGTTCACCAATTACACAGGGCTGGATCCCGAAAGTAATAGCAATACAGCAGGACTAGGCGGTATCGGCGGATACGGAATCGATTACGGGAATATGGCTAAACCCAGAGGTTTCAATTTTGGTTTAAACATGAGATTTTAGGAGGAATACACCATGAGAACAACGCTTTATATACTTATTTTCTTAGTCCTCACCGGATTGAGCAGTTGTAAAAAATACCTGGACATCAATGAAAACCCGTCCAACCCACAGCTTGTAAAAGCCGAATTGCTTTTAGCACCGATTATCTATCAAATGGCCAATGGTTATGCCAATGACCAACGTCAGATGAACAAGTTCAATCAGACCATCCTTGGCGCCAGCACCGATGAGTCCTCCCGAATCTGGGAGCGGCATGGATTTCCACAGCAAAGTGATGTTGGCGGTGTGATGTGGCGTATGGTCTATTTTGATCACGGACTAAACCTGCAGTTGATGATCAATGACGCCATAGCCAATCAGAAATATGAATATGCCGCAATCGGCTATGCCGTAAAAGCCTGGGGCTATCAGATGCTGACCGACTATCACGGCCCCATTATTCTCGATGAGGCCTTGCGTACGCAACAGTTATCCTTCAAATATAATGACCAACCAGAAGTGTATGCTAAAGTACGCGTATGGTGTGATTCTGCATTATATTATCTGGATCAAAAAAGCCCCGTCGATTACAGCGCCAACCTCAATTCAAAAAAGGGCGATAATCTCTTTCGGGGCAATATGGACCGCTGGCGCAAATTTGTCTACGGCCTAAAAGCACTTCAGTACATTCACTTGGTTAATAAACCCGATTTTAAGGAAAAGTATGCCGACTCGATTGCCTATTTTGTGGACCGCTCCTTTGATTCACCATCCGATGATGCAGGCGTTAAATTTGACGGCGACAAATCCGAAACAGCCAATGTGGTAAGCTCAAAATTCGGCCTTTATACCACATCCTATTACAACAGAGCCGGTAAGCCTATTGTGCGCTACCTAACCGGGGGATTGCGGGGTGAACCTATTGAAAATCCAAAAATATCGACAGACCCTCGTCTATCGCGTATGTTGATGATCAATAATCCTGTTGACAGTATTTTCGTCGGTGGTGAGCCCAATGTATCCAATACCACCGTTCCAAATATCCTAGGCGACGTCAGTAGCGGTGTAGGCAAATTCATCTTTAGAGACGCCGCAGATTTTCCATTGATGACCTATGCGCAGCTGCAACTGGTCAAAGCCGAGGCCCTCTTTATCAAAGGCGACGCAGCAAAGGCCTATGAGGCCTATATCAAAGGCATCTATGCCCACATGAACTTCGTCAATAAGTACATCAATACAACCAATGAAAAATCCATTACTGCTGTTGAAATAGATAATTACATCAAGGGAGGAGAAATACCGCTATCTGCTGCCGATCTAACCCTAGCCGACATTATGGGACAAAAGTATATTGTCCAGTGGGGATGGGGCGGTTTAGAACAATGGTGTGATTTAAGAAAATATCATTATAACACGGAAATATTCAAGCAGTTTATTCCATTGGCCGGCAGCCAGCTGACTTACAATGATTATTGCTATCGCGTTAGACCACGCTACAATTCGGAGTACGTATGGAATGCTTCAGAGCTAGAACGATGGGGCGGATTAGAGCCGGAGTACGTGATTAAGCCAACCTGGTTTGTTACAACAACTTATTAACGTATTAAAGGAAACATTATGAAGATATTCAAAAACTTAGCATTTCTAGCTTTAGGTGTCTTTGGCCTATATTCATGCGAGAAATCCATTCAGGACTTTGGAAAAGTAGATTTCCTTGGCGCCGATGATGTCATCGTGAAAATCAATATGGCATCGATATATCCCGATGACCGCTATATGTATGTCAAATTTGACGATCAGCGCGTTACTTCACTCATTCGGGGACGCGAGCCCTTTCCCGGCGGCGGGTATAATACCCGCGGAGATTCACGGCCTGATTTTTTAAAATGGAAAGCCGGCAACGTAAAGGTACAAGTTGCCCTTCCACATAAAACCGACGATGGACGCGACTCCATTATCTTGGCCGAATCATCCGTTAACCTGAGCGCAGGCAAGCGCTATACCATTCATATTACCGATACGGCGCAGAACACAAAAATGATCCTCAATGAAGAAGACCTCACACGTCCCGACAGTACACAAGCAAGGTATCACTTTACCAATCTGATGCCCAATGTACCATCAATAGACCTGTACTATGGTGCTGCGGCCACTGGGAGCGCAGATGCCATCGCCGTGCAAGACTCACTTGTCGCCAAGGACATTAAATACCTGGAAACAAGCCCATATTTCCAGCTCAACCGCATTGCCACCCGTACCTGGAAGATCCGCAAGGCGGGATCTCAGGTAACAAATGGCACTGTAATCGCGTCCTACAGCAATGCCGGAGCCATCCTGGACCGCAGGTCATATGTCATTTATGCTTTGGGCTATGATGGATTTACCAGCACCATCATGAAGCCTTATGTTTCATTTTTCTTAGTTCGATAGATATGAAAAGAAAAACAATATTAAGAAATGTCCTTTTGTACATCACGTGCATCAGCATGCTATATTCCTGCAAGCAAAGGGATGATTATCCCAGCTTTGACGATAAAGAGATAGTAACTCCGCCCACCGATATTATTCCAGAAGACAAGGAAATAGAGCCCGTCACCAAGAAGCTCATGGCGCAGACCGACCTCATCAAAACATTTCTGGTCGATTCATCCGTTACCCTAACCAATGGACTTGTACGAACCCATATTCGCTACCAGAACAAGCTCGATCAACGCGTGAGCCTTCAACTGCTCACTGTAGATCTTTCATCAAAAGCGGTTTTTCCTTCAATCATGAGTGCATTTGATGATTACCTATATGTGAGCCAGCCGATAGGTGATATGGCCAAGTACTGCGAACCACGCGCAGGCGGCGAGATCCTCGCAGCAACAAATGCGGCGTTATCGTCCACTTATTCCTACATTAAAAACGGGCGGCAGATCAATGTATCCACGAGCAATATAAAGACCAAAGAGAAGACCAGACCTTTCTTTGCGATACAAAAGGATGGCACGCCTTACATAGGCAATTGTGCCGATACCATCAAGTTTGCTTTTGAGCCTTATGATCTGAATCAATTTAGCGGACTGGTATCCGGCACCAATTGGGTCCGTTACCGGGGTTATAACGTTTTGACTACAGCAGCAATTGTTCAAGCGATAACAGCCATTGGCCTATCCGCAGATAATAAAACGATGTATGCCTTAGTTGTCGACGGAGGCGACACCAATTTTTCAGTAGGCATCAGTTTAAATGATGTTGCCGTCTTGATGGGAGCCTTAGGCAGTTACGATGCATTTGTATTGAACGGCGGTTCCACCAGCGTGATGGTCCAAAAGACCAATACAGGAAACCAATTTAATCCCGTGGTCTGGAACACCGTATCCAAGCCATTAACGGCAGGCGGATCTGCAAGCATCAGCGGTATCGCATTTGTGAAGCGATAAATTAGAAAATCAGCTACTCAACAACGGATTTTGAGTAGCTGATTTTTTAAATTTAAATTTGTTTACGCTGTTATTTCATCTTGCTTGCAGCTAAGCAAAACACGATTATTTCGCCCAAGAAAATTCAATCACAAGAATTTTATTTTCCTCATGCCCGAAATAAAACTTCCAGCCGAAGTTAGTATTAGGTCAACGTATCTACCAATATATTTCAATATAGTCCTAATTATTAAGTTTTCGGTTGTTTTTTTTGTATCTTAACGTTAGATTAATTTTTCAATGGACAAACTAGGAAAAGCAATTAGATTACTGAGACATCAAAAAGGCTGGAATCAAGGCGATGTTGCAACGCGATTAGAAATATCAATTCCTGCATTTTCTAAAATTGAAACCGGTTTTACAGATTTAAATATCTCTCGATTAAACCAAATCGCAAAGGTATTTAATTTGACAACCGCACAGCTTTTATATTATTCTGAAAATAAAGAAATTAAAGAGCATGTTGAGGAGTTAAAAGTTGTTTAGGCTAACGTTCGCGATGAAACTGGAAAAAATAAGCGAACGACGGTCCCTTTGTTAAGTTTGCTCGATAAATGAATCGTCCCACCGATACGTTCCATGAGATGTTTAACCAATGCCAGCCCGATTCCCGATCCAGCAATCTTGGCAGTATTACTCGCCCGTTCATTTGTAAGAAAAACCTTCTGCAACTCGTCTTCCGGAATCCCGATGCCATTATCTTCGAGATAATATACTACTCCTTTATCAGCTTTTTCACTATAAATATGCAAAAAAGCCTCGCCTGATTTTTTTGCATATTTAACGGCATTACGAATTAGATTTATAAAAACCTGATAAACGATTCCGCCATCCGTATACAAAGGAAATAGATCTCCTAATTTGATTTCCATTTGTTTGTCGGGATATACCAGTTTAATTTCATCAATACAATTCCTTATTTTTTTATCCATTGCCACACACGCGACTTCTTTCTCGGCACTGCGTATCTTGCCAAGCTGCAATGTCTGATTTATAATACTTTCTATATTTTGAATAGATGCCGCAAAGGCTTCAAACCACCTTTCACTTACCTTAACCGAAACACCCACATTTTTCCTCAGAAAACTATTCCCAATTTTCAAAACAGACAATGGATTTTTTAGATCATGTGCCAAAGTGCTGGCGAGCACGTCCAATTCGCGGCTAAACATAAGCTGCTCTTGCTTTTCTTCCACATTTTTGTAAGCAAGATGTTGCTCAGTCACATCACTTGCCGTATGCAAAATGGCATAGGTTTTCCCCTCCTCGTCAAGCAATGGCCTATATTCAAAATTAAAATACCGCAGTGTTTTCGTCCCTTCATGAACAATATTTGCGGGTGTACGCTCAGCCTGATAGACAATTCCTGTTTTCCAAACGTTTTTCAAAATAGATGAAAAACCTTCTTCTTTAAAATGAGGAAAGCATGCACAAAAACTACGCCCTAGGATGGACCGATCCACACATAATATATCCAGCATACCTTGGCTAACAAAAGCAATATTTAGGTCTATGCTATCATAAATTGCGATCGCACTATGGGACTGCTCCAAAATAGACACCAGAAGATTAGCTGTAATTTTCATCTATGCTAATTTAATCATAATATTTTACAACAGATAAATCAATAAGGGAAAATCCGAAAAACAAAAAGCTAATCACGAAGTTGACCTGATGCATCTTGACAGAGAAGGCTTCAACCCCATGATGGCCCAAGAAAAGATTATGAAGTACATTGAATCTCTTTACGATCTTGCCGATTTCTTCTGGACCCTTTTTTTCTTTGCTGCAGTAAACGACCTCTTTTTCAACAACAATGCCGGTAGATTCTAAAGGCTTTGAACGATAATGGATACAAGTGAATAAAAATCTATATTTTTAAGTTTTAGAATGTATGGAAAATAAAAAGATTTCAATAAATGACATTGCGAAACACTTAAAAATAGCAAAGTCAACCGTATCGTTGATCATTAACGGAAAAGCTGACGAAAGACGGATTAGCAAAGAATTACAGGCTAAAGTACTGGATTATGTCAGAGAGGTTCGTTTTTACCCGCATCACTTAGCGCAAAGCCTAGCCACAGGCCGAAGTAGCAGTATCGGACTTATTGTTGAAGATATTTCTGACTCATTTTTTGGACCAATAGCGCTCATGATCGAAAATCTAGCCAAAACGAAAGGGTATAGGATAATGTACAGCAGTACCCTCGGTGATACCAATACAGCCATTGAGATTATCAATTTTTTCAGACGGAGCCAACTGGATGGCTATATTATTGCACCAACCAAAGGAATAGAAGATGTCGTTAAAGAAATGGTGGATGAACATATCCCAATTGTTCTATTTGACCGGGATCCGGTCGAAGGTGTGGATTTTGTCGGAACCAACAACAAGGAAGCAATGATTGAAGCTTGTATGCATCTATATGATAAGGGGTTTCGTCAGATTGGATTCGTTACACTCGAATCTACACAAAGCCAAATGCATGAACGATTATTAGGTTACCAAGAGACGATGGAAAAATTAGCTGTTGACCCTAAAGTAGCCTTTATACCCTTTGAATCAAAAAAAACAGTCAAACAGCAGCTTATTAAAGATTTTCTTGAAAAAAATCTGGAATTGGACGCTATCATCTTTGCAACCAATTATCTTTGTCTTGCAGGGTTGGCTGCAATAAATAAGCTAACGGCTAAAAAGAAAATGGATTTCGGCATCGTGTCCTTTGACGATCATGAAGCGTTTAACCTGATCTCCCCAACGATCACCGCCATACGTCAGCCCTTGGAGGAACTAAGTAACAACATTATAAAATTATTGCTAAAGCAGATAGAAAAACCAACAAAAGATAATGCTAGTCATGTCGTGTTACCCTCTGTGATAAAAGCAAGAAAGTCATCTGAAAGAAAAAGCAATAATCTTCTGCCAATCGGTCGCAACAACTGATCGGCATAAGATTACCGAAAAAAGAGTGGCATCATTTATTCCACTTTCATGGACGAGGCCTTATCATTGGCTGTCGGTGTCAATTGAGAAAAGAGTGGCGTATCCGTCGTCAGCACCCAGTTGATCCCCGAGAAATTTTGGTGTTCGTACAGCGTCAAGGTAACTCCGTTTGGAACTTTCGCGGAGGATGCCCAATCATTTTCGATACCTCTGGCATTCAGATCTGCCAGATTATAGCTTCCTTTCGGCAAGAAAACTCCCTTTCCACCATAATGTGCATCCTTAAATATACTTACGCCTTCCACATTCATTCGTGCGACAACAGGAAAATGATCAGATGGCAATATTTCTCCCGGATCCTTATGATACCAATCAACTAATCGGGAAGATACTTTCCACTGACCGGTGACAAAGATATGGTCGATCTGGCTATCTCCTGTTGGACTAATATTCCATCCATTACCCGTTACACGTAATGCTGGCAACTTGGAACTCGCAACAGCCCAGCTTTCTTCTAACAATAAAGAACTATTAAGCACGTTATATGCCGCTGAGTTTTGATTTGCGTTTAAATCTCCCATTAAAACCGCAGGAAGCGCTCCGATTTTGTTTTGCATATAAGTCAACAAGAGATTCGCACTGTTAACCTTGGCTTCAACGCCTTTATGATCAAAATGTGTATTAAATACGTAAAATATCATTGCAGTCTGTTTATCCTGAAGTTTTATCCAGGTACAGATGCGCTTGTATGCGGCGTCCCAGGCAGGCCCTGTAGGAGTTGTAGGAGTTCCAGGGGCGAGCCAAAATGTACCGCTCTCCAACGCGTTAAACTTGGTGTTCTTGTAAAATATGGCCGAGTGTTCAGAAGAGGTATTTCCTTCACGCCCTGTACCAACTTTGCTGTAGCCCTGCAGATCTGAAGCCATATTGTCCATTTGGTTCCCTAAAGCTTCCTGAACTCCAACGATATCACAATCATGCTCCAATATGCGTTCTTTTACTAATGATCGCCTGACCGCCCAGGCACGGTTTCCCGCATCGGGCGCATCCTGCCGGATATTAAAAGTCATCATGACATAACCGCCGCTTCCAGCTATTGTTGCTGAACTTTGTAATTCAGTTGGTACGGACAGCTGTTCGCCAGTGGTCGAAGAATTTGTCAGATCTTTGGAACAAGAGGCAAAGATAAAACCCCACAAAAGTGTCAGCTGTAGTCCATAAATTAATTTTCCCATTATTTTTGGTTTATATGTTCCAATAATTAGTATTGAATTATTCAGACTATTTAATATTAAATGTTCCTACAACTGGAAAATGGTCGGATTCTTTGTCTGCCCAAAATTGAACCGCATAGTCCTTTACTTCAAAAGCCTGCTGCGGAGCATATATCAACCAATCACAAGTATATGTCGGTTTTGGTGTAGGTACAGTCCATTCACAATTCGAGGTTTGACAGGGCAGGGAAAACCATTTTTGCAAAGCCGGCATAGTCTGCGAGTTGGGCCGTGAATTCAGATCAGCACCCAAAATGATCGGCTTCTTTAAATTTTTGATTTCCGCCAAGATCTCATCGATCTGTTTTAAACGGGTGGCATCATCCTTTTTGTAGCCCAGGTGGGTCGTCGCAAAATAAAATTGTTTGCCTTCCTTTTCCAACAATGCATAGCCAAAGGATCGGATGTCATCCCCATCATTAGCAACCCCCAAATGGATAGACTTTGTCTCCAGTAGCGGATATTTGGAAAGGATAACATTACCATAATCACCTTTCTTCAACGTTAATGCATGTGCAAAATAATAGTATTGCATCCCTGTCAATGCAGCGATTTCCTTCGGAAAATCCATTGGATTAATAGCTGTATTGCGTTCCACTTCTTGCAAAGAAACAACATCGGGATCAACTTTTTTGATCACCGAAGCAATCGCTTCAATGCCCATTTTTCGAGCACTATAGATGTTGTAGGTCATTGTTTTGATCTCAACCTTACTATTCAATTTTTGGGCGGAAACTCCATTGGCGTTAACTGACAACAGCAGAGCGGTTATTAAAACAAACAGCAGGGGGCGCAAGTTTAAATGTCTTGCTTTAGACAAAGTTATCATCATGATCCTATTCTTTAATGTAAGTAAGAATTAGTTAAATTATGTTGTAGTTACTCTATAACGATCTTTCGAATAACGTGATTCCAGGTATCAGCTACATACAATGCTCCGTCAGGACCGAACTGTAGACCTTCGGGTTCGTAAAATTTTGCTGTTAAGGCATTCCCATTCTGGAGACCACTGGTGCCGGCAATTCCTGCATAAGTAGTTACCGTACCATTGGTCGTGATTTTACGAACACAATGGTTTTTACGATCGGCAACATATAAGTTTCCATCCTGATCCAGATCCATTTGTGCAGGTGTATTGAATCGCGCAGACTCTCCATTTCCTATTGCATTCCCCGTCGTATTGGCATTTGGTCCAGCAAGTACGTGTACAGCGCCGAATCTCTTGGCCGCAAGGTCATAGGGTACACGATAAACACTGTGTGCATTGTAGGCTCCTGATATAAACATAGTTTGCCCATCTGGAGAGAAAATAATGTCCATAATATTGACATTTTTTGAATTGACTGCAAATAGCTGCTCCAGCGTACCATCGGATTTTAAACGACAGATCTTTCCGCCCGAGTATATACCAACAAACACTTCATCTGTCACGGGGTTCGTTGTTACAGCCGTCAATCCTGCCGTTGCAGATAGGGCCGTTAAATTGCTATATTTACCAGAAGATTTTATCATCTTGCCAAAGCCCATGGATCCATTTGCGTTGTTATCATTGCTAAGGTACAATGTATTTTGGTCTATTGAAAAGTCAAAAGCCCGGAGCCGCTCGAACAAAGGGTTCTCAGAAGCATTAAGTAGGGTACTTACTTGATTATTTGCAGCAACACGGAGTGCTGCAAAATTATCTCGGCTACTCGCCCCCTCTTCGACAAAATAGAGCATATTATCCTTACTCCATTTCAAATAGCGTGGCCCGGATAATTTAGCCTGCACATAATCCCCGTCAACATCATCCTTAGTCGATCCTAAATAGGTATACACGACGGTCTGATATCCGTACTCAAAATTTTGCTTATAGGTATACGCTACGCCGTTAATAGCTAGTTTGACTTTACCAGATCCCGCATTCTGTGGAATACGTGCGGTAATGACCCGTCCATTGGAACTTAATACACTCGCTTCCTTCTCATTTATTGTCACTTTGATTTTTTCGAGATCCGTTCCAAAATTACTCCCATATAGGGATATTTCGGTAGATGAGCCTCCAGAAATGGGTGTATATTGGGTAATTTGAGGTTCATTAGCCTTATCGGGATACGTCATGTCGCCACCAATCTCTTTGGTGCAACTTAGTAGACCCATTGCGAAACAAAAAAATATCCCGATGTGAAGATTTCTTATTCCTGATATTTTAGAAAAACAAATAGTTATCATGGTTTTGCTACGTAAAATTTGTATTAGTTTTTGATTAAAAAATTCGCAACAACAGGAAAATGATCGGATTGCGAATAGGAACTATAGTCTACATCATATGTCTCCGTCAAGACCCCGTCTGCCGGTGCATACATCAGGTAATCTATGGTTCCATCAGGTTTAGGTGTTCCGGCTGTAAAGCCACAGTAGCCATTTAGGCATCCTGATGTAAACCATTTCGTCAACACTTTATAGCCTTCTTCTGTAGGCTTGGCATTGATGTCTGCAGACAGAATGATAGGTAGGGTAATATCTTTGGTATATTGGTGGATTAGGTCAATTTGATGGAGCCTATTGGCGTTATCTGACAGATGATCTAAATGCGTTACTGCAAAATAAAAATCCTGATTATCCTTGGTTACCCTCACCGTGCCAAGCGCTCTTATATAAGCGTTTGATTCTGAAGTGACCACATCCAAAAGGTAAGTTGCCTGTTCTTTAAGGGGTAATTTTGAAAGAATGAGATTACCATATTCCCCCTGAGCTAAGTCGCGGGCTTTGACAAAATAATAATAGGGCATACCGGTAAGCTCGGAAAGGCGTTTTCCGGTGTCAAAATTCAAATTGATGGAGTTCTTCTCCACTTCCTGCAGCCCCACAAGGTCGGGATCATTTTTCTTAATCACGTCGGCGATCGCCTCTATGCCTTTTTTTTGTGCAGCATAGATGTTATACGACATGGTTTTGACAGATGTGCCGGTTACGGATGGCTCTTCCACCTTGGTTTCATTTTTACTGCATGATACCAATAAAAAACCGATTATACTGAATGTTATAATTCTTTTCATGAGTGACTCCTGTGTAGTTTTTGCTTTGCGTGTTAGTTGATCAGTCATTTGCTATCAATTCTATGGTATCGCTATAATTGACGACGCCGTTTACCGTCGCACTTACCCGGACATAGATTTTGTTGCCGTTTGCCTTGATCTTGTAAAAGTTCTCGACAAATTGTTTATCATTGGCCAGTTCAAAGACATGTGTACCTTCATCTATTTTACCCTTAGCAATCTTTGTGACATAATTCGCATTATTTTCATCTACTCGGGGCGTATAGTTCCACATCACAGATACATTGGTAAACGTAAAGGATTCGTCCGATTTATTAACCTTAAATGCTACCTCGACTTGGTTTCTGTCGGAAATGGTGGCCGATGCCGTAATACGGGAAAAAGGGGTTGCTTTCAAATCAAATTCCGTTTGACCTTGGACGGTCGTATACCCTTCGCAAACGCCAATAAAAGGGCCGTTGACAACCACTCTATACTTCCCATTAAACACCGTATTGTTGGTATAAGATCCATCTGCATTTGCCCTGAAATCGACAGAGGCAGTCGCCCCGGTTCCTATTTCAAATAAAGAAACCAATACACCTCCCGAGCCCTCCACCGGCAATGGAATAGGCTTGTTTGTTTCCATATCATATATGGTGCCGTGAAGCCCCCCATTAGGAGCCTGTAGATTGTCGATCTCATTTTCGCAACTGTTCATGACAGCGATTAAAATAAAACCAAACACATAAAAAATATTCTTCATTTTGATCATAATTGTAATACATCATAATTAGTTGCCGTAACCCGGATTTTGAACCAGCTGCGGATTCGTACTCAAATCCGTAGGACTAATGCGGATATAGTAGTTTCTTTCCAGAAATAATCTTTTTTGCTTCGGAGGTACTCCGGTTTCGAAAGTATACTTATTGCTTTTGACATTGAACCAAGGATATAGCGCTGTACCTCTATAGTTGGTTAGTCCGCCCTGCGATTCATCCATGTGGGCTACTCGCCAGCGCTTGAGATCCCAAAAGCGTAGCTTTTCAAAAGCAAGCTCTACCTTGCGTTCCTGCCGAACTTTGGCAATGGATATCGTTGCAAGTGACTGAATTCCGGCACGTGTGCGAATGGCATTTACCGCCTGCAAAGCTTCGGTGTCTTTGCCTCCGAGCTCGACACAGGCCTCGGCAAAATTAAGGTATATTTCACCAAGGCGAAATACTACCCAAGGTGTCTCCGAACGTTTGGCATCAATATTTGTCATGTCTGTAAGCGTTTCATCAAAAAACTTACGCATATAAAACCCCGTTTTTGAAGCATCTCCGACGTCTGCACCGCCATCTTTACCCGATGTATTGTACCTCACACCGTCTATCGTAGCCACATTATCCTTGTCGGGCTGATTCTGTGCCTGGTATTTTTGCCCCGAGCCATTCTGCCCATTGATCACTCCTCGTATCCACTCGACCTTGCTGCCCTTTAATGGAGCGCCGGGAACATAGATGGAAGCAAACAACCGCGGGTCTTTCCCAACGAAAAGATCGTAGGGACTATCAAAACTACGCGGGGTCCCATCTGTATTTTTTAAAGACAATTTACCCGGGCTACCATCGCTGTATTCAAATGCTTCGACCATTTCGAGCGTTGGGGTCACTCCGCAGCCCCAGCCATCACCACGATAGGAAAAAGGAGCATTCATCTTATCCCACATGTGACCTTTCCCGGCTGAAACATTAAAGGTTTTCTGAAAGATGTATTCCCCATTATCGCCATTTACACTTTTTGAAAACAGCTCATAGAAATTCGCTGCTTTGTCGGCATTTTTGTTATAAAGGGTATAAGTGCCTGCCTCCAGCAATGCTTTTGAAGCATTATACGATTCGGTAAAATACCTCGTTGCCTCATTGGCTGCTATACCAACATAACCTCGCGTTACAGCCTCTCCACTTAAATTTGCATTTGAACCATATTTAGCGATCGAGCCAGCATACAGCGAAGCACGGGACCATAAGGCAAGGGCTGCACCTTGGGAGGCTCTATATTTACTTTCTGCAGATCGCGATACCGGAAGTATGTCGCTAATCGCCTTACATTCACTGATAATAAAATCGTAAACTTCCGATTCCTTATTTCTTGGAACCTGTAATGCCGAAAAATCGCCAGGAACGTATTCTTGTGGTGTCGTTAGCAAGGGGACACCACCATAGCGCTTCACCAAACCAAAATATTGCATCGCGCGTATCCACCTCGCCTCAGCATCGACTAGGCGCTTCTCCTCGTCGCTCAAGACTGTAGTCTCGCTCAGTTTCTTCAAGAAGTCGTTTGTACGTCTTATTTGGACGTATCGCGTCGCAAAAGGGTCTTCAAAGACGTAATCACTATACGTATATACCGAATTTGCATTACTAAATGCATAGTCTTTCTGATACGCTCCTGTCGCTTCATCAGACAAGGAGGTCAAATTGAGCAGATTTGATTTTCCTGTAAACCAATCGTCAAACTCATCTAATCGTAATCCCTCATCATACATCGTGACTAACACGGACTGTATCGCTTGCGGACTTTCCCAGATGAGATCAGAGGTGATAATTCCACTGGTAAGCTCCCGGTCCAGGTAATCGTTACAACTATATAAACTCAGTGTAAATGCACAACTCAGAAGAAGAGGACTGAAATATTTCATTTTCATAGTATAGGATTTTATAAAACTATATTAACACCAAAATTGAATGTTTTCAATTGTGGATAATAGCGCAATCGACTTTGATTGCTTTCAGGGTCTATATTTTTCAATAACGCATCACTCCCCGTGAACGTCAACAGGTTATTGGCATTAAAGTAGATTCTGCACCGTTCAATCTTTAGGGACTCGGCCCATTTTTTTGGTAAAGAATATCCTACTTCCAATGTTTTTAACCGTAGATAATCTGCTTTATGTAAGGACCATGAGTTATCAGATCGGTTGTCCACCTGACCTGTTACCCGGGCTGCGGGCATTGTGCCGGCAATCCATTCACTATTGGGATCAGCAGGATCTGCCCGGTGCCATCGGTCGGTCATAAATGCAAATCCGTTACCTAGGCCCTGTTGGATAAATGGATCAAGTATATCGCCACTTATATAAATATCATGGCCTGCAGCTCCCTGAAAAAATAAGGTCATATCAAATCCTTTATAATTCGCGCCGAGATTTAATCCATAATACATTCTTGGTGTTGCACCATGACCGATTGGTTCCACATCGTTCCCATCTATAATGCCGTCGCCATTCACATCTTTGAATTTCAAATCTCCGGGAAGCAGGGATCGATTTCCATTATTATCCTGCACCGGTGAATTTAAAATATCTTCATACGAGGAAAATTGACCCAAGACCGTCTTCCCCCACCGGATATCCTTATTTCTATCATTACTGTTGTTCCGCCAGTTATCATACATATTGGTTGAAGCTGCACGTTCGACGTAGCCATAGCGGATGCGTGTTACAGAAAAATTGCCGGATATATTATAGGCAAAATCACCAATTTTATTTTTATGGCCTACAGTCCATTCAAAACCGGTATTGATATCTGAATTTAAATTTTCCTGTGGCATGGACTCGCCGAATGTTGTCGGGAAAGTGCCTTGTCTTGTCGCAGGAAGGCCAGAGCGTTCGCGTCTAAACCAGTCGAATTCCGTATTGATCAATCCGTTTTTAAAGGAAGCCTCAAACCCTAGATTCATGATATTAGACTCGTACCATGTCAACCAAGGATTGGCCATCCCACTGCTTCTCAGCCCAGAAGACAAGCCTCCAGTTCCCAGCACATAACTCCCTCCATAGACATATCCGTCGAGGTATTGGAATGCCGAAAAATCACCCTCATCACCGACTTTGGCATAGGAGCCCCGGATTTTTACGTTATCAAAATGAGCAAAATTTTCTTTGAAAAATTTCTCTTCCGAAATCCGCCAACCGGCTGAAACTCCCGGGAAGAATCCCCACCTGCGGTCCCGCTGAAATTTATAAGATCCATCATAACGGAAATTCAATTCAAGTAGATATCTTCGGTCATAGGCATAATTAAACCTTCCTACCAGACCTGCATGCGCCGTTTCCACACTTTTGCCACTCGTATTTTGGTTTTCGGTGTCTCCTTTACTGATGTCGTCAATGATCCCGATCGAAGATTCCCTAAAACCCAATATATCGGTCAAACGGTCGTGATAGGCCTCCCATAACAATAAGCCACTGACATCATGCTTTTGTCCAAATACACGGTTGTAATTGATCGAATACTGCTGAGTTGGCATATACAGATTTTCCATCTTGGACTCCAGGCTTGCTTTTTTTCTTAGAGCGACCTCGGTATATTGTTCATTCGTCTGATTGTACTGGTAATCGCTCAATGCCTTTTGCCATGTTTTCCATTCACTGTTCTTATAGTCATAAGCGACCATAGCACGTAACGACAGTCCAGCTATCCACGGTAGCTTCCAATTTAGATCCAATGAACCGTTAAACTCTCTTCTCAGGCGCGATTCATATCCACTATGCTCGATATAAGAGCTATGTATAGGGTTGGCCATGTTTCCAATGGCCTGCCAATAACTGGGATTATTATTGGCATAAATGGAATAAATAGGGATGGCCATCTGTGCCTGTGTAAACAGATCGTCACCTCCATACGGTTTTTCACGATCTTGTAAACGACCAGTCAATTTAAATCCGACGGTAAAATTTGGCGTAACATTCAGATCAATATTGGAGCGTAGATTATACCTTTTGAAGTTCCAGTCATCTGACCTCAAAATACCACCCTGGTCAACATATCCCACCGAATTATAATATTTAACTTTGTCATTTCCCCCATAGATGCTGACATTGTGTGAGCTCTGTGGAGCATTGTTACGCACGAGGGAATCCCACCAGTCAGTACCCTGCGCTCCATTTTTGTAACTATCGAGTTGTTCTTGACTATATGCTGGTACCCCAGTGTACGGATTAGAATTATAGATCGCTTCATTATACAGCGACGCATATTCATAGGCATTCATCATACGTGGATATCGCGTCACCTGCTGGATCCCATAATATCCATTGTACTCCACTTTAGTTTTTGAATTGCTTCCTTTTTTTGTGGTCACCAATAGCACCCCGTTGGAACCTTTAAATCCGTACACCGCGGCAGCAGCATCCTTTAATATTGATATAGATTCGATATCATTCGGATCGACCTGTGCAAAATCTCGCTGTACGCCATCCACGATAACGAGCATACTACCGTACCCGCGGATATCCACCGACGCTCCGTCATCTCCGGGGGCACCGCTACGCTGTACCGCACGAATCCCCGGCAATCGACCAGCAAGCATATTTGTTACGTTTGGCGTTTTTACCTTAATCAGCTCTTCAGCCTGTATGGATGCAACTGAACCTGTTACCGAAGCTCGTTTCTGCACGCCGTATCCCACCACCACAACCTCGTCCATCATCGCTACACTATCTTGCAGAATAATGGATAAGTTTGTTCGTCCCCCAAGTAGGATTTCTTGGCTCTTATAGCCGGCGGCGGATAGCAGCAGTGTTTCGTTCGGATCTGTTGTAATGGAAAATTTTCCGGTTCCGTCCGTACTGGTTCCGATGGAGGGTGTGCGCTTTATTTGCACAGTGACCCCGGCGATCGGATTATTGGCAGCATCCGTTACTTGTCCGGTTATCCGGACGGGTGCTTTGGCCATAGCCATGAGGACAAGATCACTGTCCCAACGCTCATGACCATAAGCTGCGGATGTCATTAGTGCGATCCCTATCAAACTTGCCTTTAAGGCGCTCTTATAGGCTGCATTTAAATCACGCTGTATCATTTTTATAAAATTTATTTTTGGTTAGTAATTCTTTATTAAAACGCTTACACGAATCACTTTGGCTTTATACATCTATACCTTATTTTTCATTAGGGATGGGATCCAGTGCAGCAGGATGTTGCGGATCAAAAATGGCAACACCAACCTTTGAATCAGCACAGCCATAGTATAGAAACCATTTCTGTTTAAAATAAACCAGGCCTTCAATAAACACTGTGCCGTCAACATATTGACCACTTTTTTCAAAAGCTTCCATTGGTCTTAGGAAAGGTACGTCCATCCTTGCTAATACTTTACCCGGATCTTTACTGTCGAAAAGAACTTGCCCTGCTGAATAAGTACCTTTATTAAATCGCTTATCTCCTTTTTCGGGGTGGTTTTTGCCATTATATAATAGTAGAATTCCTTTATCTGTCAGGATGGCCGGTGGGCCACATTCTGTTAAAGAGCTATCAAAATATCCCTCTCGAGGTGAGATGAACGCTTTGAGTTGACCTTTCTCATCTACAACCGGTTCCCAGTCAATCAGATTATCCGACGTTGCGCCATATACACCATGCTCGCCCCAGTACATCCAATACTTCCCATTTACTTTAGTAATTAGCTGCTTACCATTTTCCAGTTTAGTGACAATCGATGCTGATTTATGCGATTTATTGACGAGCTCAGGCAGTATGTTCGATTTTTTAAAAATAGGCCCATATTTTGTCCAATTTTTAAGATCCTTTGAGGTAGCTACCCCTAGGCGAGGTACTTTTCGGTTCCATTGCGTATAGAACATCACATAGGTGCCATCTTCGGATTCCGCTATACGCGGATCCTCCGTTCCACCGGGCCATTCAAACTCACGCTGGCTATCAGCCCCGGGATAAAAAACAGGCGTGTTTTGTCGGTTGAAATGTGTTCCATCAGCGCTCGCAGCAAGTCCTAGACGTGAAGTACGATGACCAATTTTTATCCCCGTCTTATCTTCGGCACGATAAAGCACGTAGATACTATCTCCTTTTACCACCGCTGCCGGGTTGAAGGTGTCATTATTCTCCCAATGCACAAGTTGCCCATTCATGGGATTCATAAATGTGGTGGTACTATCCGGTTCGATTACAGGGTTTACCCCTGCTGGACGAACGAAACCGCCCATTACCCAGTCTGGGGCGAGATGGCGCTGCTGTCTTTGCGCGCTACAGCCCCAAAAAGTCACCGCAATCGCAATTATGGAAAGAGGTTTAAATAGCGTTATCATTTGTTTCATATGTCAATTATTTTAATATATGGTATTACGAAAATGTTTCTTTAGTATCAAAAGCGCATAATTATCTTAGAAAACCGGTTTTGCAAAACGAAAGTAAGAAGTTTATCGATCAATATCGCTTTATGATGAGGATTTAATAATTATTTAATATGGGAACTTTAGGTTATTTCTTCCAATACTTTGCCCTTCGTTTCGGGCATAAATAGAATAAACACGAAGGACGCGATAACCATCAGGGCATAGAATAAAAACACATAATATCCTCCGAGTACGCTACCTTCTACAATAATTGGAAATACCCAGGATATTATTGCAGCAAATAGCCAATGGGTGGTGCTCCCCAAGGAAGAGCCTTGGGCGCGAACCTCGTTCGGGAAAATTTCCGCCAAAAACACCCAAATCACCGCACCTTGTGATAAGGCAAAAGATGCTATAAATCCCATGATATAGAAAAGTAAAAATTGTGCGTTTACTCCTTTTAGGCCAAAGGCTGCCAATAACAGAAATAAGAACATGCCAATAGCGCCTGTCAAAAGCAGTTTTTTTCGCCCAAAACGATCGATGATGCTCATGCCAACCAGGGTGAAGAGCAAGTTGGTACCACCGATAAAAATAGGCTGAAGGTAGGCTAATTCTGCACTAAAGCCCGCCATTTCGAAGATCCGTGGTGCGTAATATAGAATAGCATTAATTCCGGTCATTTGATTAAAGAATGCTAACAACACCGCAAAAAGTATAGGTTTGGCATACCGTTTTTGGAATAGGCTAACATGCTTACCAGATGTTTGGGGCGGATTGACCTGCACTTCAAATGGAGTTTCAAGCCGAAGATAACTTGCACGCGCTTTTTCAATGTGTCCCTGCTGCAATAGCCATCTTGGACTTTCGGGAATGAGATTCAATAGAAGTACAAATAATAGGGCAGGCACAGCCATGATACCGAGCATGTATCGCCATCCGTCTGAATTTACGCTCATAAAAAGAAAATTTGTCAGATAGGCCGTAAAGATTCCCAGCACGATCATAATCTGAAAAGTCCCTGTAAGTTTACCGCGATCTTTTGCGGGAGCAATTTCGGAGGTATATACTGGTCCAACAACAGAGCTGATCCCCACAGCAAGTCCACCCAATAATCTGAACAACAGGAAAAGCTCCCAGATGGACGCTACTGCACAGCCCAATGCTGAGAGTAAATATAAAGCTGCAACGAAATAAAGCACGGGTTTACGCCCATAACGATCGGCCATACGCCCGGCGATAACGGCTCCTATAATGGTTCCGATCAGCGAGATCGATACGGTAAGTCCATGACGGACAGCATCCAAGTCCCAGAGTTTTTGTATGATTTGTTCAGCACCCGATATCACTGCTGTTTCAAAACCAAACAAAAAACCTCCCAACGATGCGATTAATGTAAATTTCCAAATGGGTTTCATATACTAAATGTCTTGAGGGTTAATCCGAGAAATAAGTTGCGTTCATCAAATGACGCAAGGGATAGCTCCGTATCAAGGGTACAAAGGAGCTTATCAAAAAAATAATTGTGGGCCTTGGCAATACTGCCTCCGATTATAATTGTGTCTGGCGTTAACGGATAAATATATTCTTTAATGAAAGTAATCAGTTGGTTGCTTAGGAAATCAAAAGCCTCTTTTCTAAAAATTTCCAGATCTGGGCGTTCAGCTATGTCTTTTATGTTATCAACGGGAATATACCCAAATTTTTCTGTCAAATGAGTTAAGACCCCTCGGGTTGAAATGAAGTCTTCTACAATGCCGTTGCTGAAAACTGCTGATCCTAAATTGAGATCTACGATTGTTCCATTTTCGTAAAGCGAAGAACCCAATCCGGTTCCTAAAGTCAGGCCTATAACGCGCCTATTTTCCATTTTTTTATTGACAACTTCGCCCAATAAAAAGGCTGCAGCGTCGTTATAAAAGTAGATCGAACTTAAATCAATTCCCGTGATATTCGCAAAAAATGTTTTTAGATTAAAGCCTAGTAGCGACTGATACTTATTCATTCCGTCCATTAAGGATATTCCGTTTTCGTAATCGAATGGGCCAGGGCAAGATATGAAAATTTCGGATGGTAAATTCGTAGTTGAACTTAGGGTCTTATCGATGGTTTGTTTTATGGCCGACAAAATCTGTACTCTTTCTGCGTTACTATTTACATTCCCGCGAAAGTACGATCCGTCCATGACAACTGCAGGGCTCCCGTGCACAAGGCCGGATGAGCAATGCGTACCACCTAAATCGACACATAAAATTATATTTTCGGTATGAGGCATTTTTGTTTTTAAAATTGGTTATTAATAATAATAAGCAAAACCGGTTTTGCTTAGATAATGCTAAGATAACACTTATATTTGAAAATCAAATTTTTAATCTAAATTTTTATCTTCCATCCGTCTTACATCCTCTCTTAAGTTTAGCGGTAGCCCCCTATTTTGTATGTGCCATAAAAAAACTTTTGGCTTCTGCTCGCACTTACCTGCTACAGACTATCGCTATAATCCGGCCGATGATGGTGAAGTCGTGGTGGTACCGGTTACTGCCGACCGTCTGACCAGACTACCGGCGTACCGTGAAAATTACCTGGATCCGGATACTGAATTATCCATTCGCCATATTTATGAGGGAACAGGTGATGTCGGATTTACGGTAGGATCTGGTGTATATGACCAGGATTTTTATCAACATCCACATTTTAATGAAGATACATTTTATAGCCCGGGATCAAAGACAGATGAATTTGCTGCGGAGCGCGAGCGTGCCCGGCGTGTACGTGCTAGATACGATAGAAATTTAGATGGTGATCCCAATGATTTAATCTAAAGAATTTATCAGGTTAAGATTTACCATTCCAAAGGTTTTCATTCTTTACAGTTTGAAAACCTTTTTTTTCCGATAGATATCGGTGTTTAATTACGTTGGCAATTGGCAGTCGACTTAAAGGTACTCATTCGTTTCGGGAGAAGATATCACGGTCCACAATCGGGTCAACTGGCATATTAGCCGCAAGGACAAGCCCTTGAACTTCGTCGACCAAGTGGGCCATTTTTCAGAAGTTGAACACGGGAAAAAATACAGTTCCATAGACCAGCTGCCTCCTAAAATGTCTAAGCGAGAGGAAAACACAAGGTAAAATATAGAAAGTGCTCCCCATGGGCTCAAGTTGATCAGCACAGTTCTCTGTTCTCTGAATCGTAGAAATAATTAAATTTTATTTGAACAACTTATTAAATATCTATTTGCTATCTTAACACATTTTGTTTCAAAAAACCGATAACTCAAATAACTAATCACAATGGATAATATTGCCGCAAGTAGTATGAAAGAATACATAGGTAGTGAAATATGAAAGATATCTAATGATTTCTTGAAAAGCGAATATACAATGGGATGAAATAAATATATTCCATAACTTATCTCACCTAAAAAAAGAAGTGGTTTATGGATAAATACATTTGTATTCGCTTTCAACAGATATAGGCTGGCTACAATAAGCCAACAAGCTATAAAAAACACATACCTATTTCCTTTTATCACTAGGAGAACATCATTTGTCCCAGTAGGATAACAAATAAAAATGATCAATGAGATAATTAATACAGCCCACAGACCGATTTTAGAAACACTTTTATTCATTGAAAATAACCTACCTATTGCGATACCAGAATAAAAGTAAATCAATTGATTCAGTGGATTCACATAATTTCTCCAAAATATTGTGTCTTGGTTCATCGAATCCGGCAAAACATAAAAAGAAAAGTAGATGCTTATGAATAAGATAAAGGCTCCGATACACCAAAATAACATATTCCTTTTTTTAGCCGCAACTAACAGAAAAGGGAAAAAAGCATAAAAAACTAACTCATTGCCTATTGACCAAGCACCAGTAGCAAAATAGGCATCCCATTTAAAAAAGCCAAACAAGCCTGACAGATTCAAAAAGACATCTAAATAATTTGGAGCGTTATCGCTGAATATAATTGATTTCAGAGAAACCAACCAAAGTAAAGGTAGTATCCGAGCGATTCGCTTAATAAAAAATGCTTTTATAGTATTTTTTTTAAATGTGAAGCTTTCATTATATACATAGAATAATGTTAATCCACTTAATATATAAAAGATGGTCACTCCATAGTAGCCCATCCTTCTAATAAAAGATTCGCCATCAAACTCGACACCTTCAAAAATAAGATAATGATAAATTAGAATAAGTAATGCTGCTCCCCCCCTTAGATAGTCTAAGGTATAAACGCGTTGTTTCATAAAATAGTGAATTCATGCCAAATGTAATAATATTCTTAAAAAGAATATTAAAAACAACTAAAAAATTTCACTATCCAATTAAATTCTGTTAATATGTATAGTCATCTAAAGCCAAAATATCAACAAACAGAAAAATTAAACTCGAGCATATACTTAACGCGGTTGCGCTAAGGACCGATGAATTTCTTCCTGCCTATTTTATACATGCAGAAGGTTGTGAAATTCGTTTTCTGACCTTTTTCTATTTATAAACTGTAAAAAATTTGGGGACTAAAAATCACTATATTAAAACAGATTCAAATGAGCGTTTTGCTATAGAATTCCAAATCATCGGATAAGCGGCAATATTGATTGGTGCTTTGAAGACGACGGATATAAAAAATCCCGTAATTTTTTAAAGAATAATCTATATCTTTTAGCACTTCATGCATGTCTAAAATTATTAGCTATAAAAAGCCTTTTTATGGCTATTCTCCTATTCTAATGTTTTCAATTTCCATTACTATTTTACTCCGTCCTTTGAAATCGAATTTCCCCTGCTGTGGTAAAAGATAGAGTTTTGTAATTTTAGATACCTTAGCATTATTCAAAATACGTGTAGAGTTTTGAGATATATCAATATTATCCCAGAGAACATTTACTCCAGAAATATCAGTACAGATCTTCATATTTGAAGGTCCTCTACTTCTTCCATACGGCGCTACATTAATAACGGAAATTTTCCTAATCGAAGAACCAGTTGGCAAAGAAAGTGAAATTGGTAATGACAATGAACCATCAGTAGAATTTATAATATTAGTAATAGTAAAAGTCGAATTAATATTACTGCCTCGTTGCTTATAAGTAATGTTATTACTCACATCAATTAAGTCAACTTCGTTTGTATTGCTAAGGTTCTTATTTGAATTAACTAAAATTCGCATTTGATTACCCACAAAATCATCAGATAATTTCCTCCATCCCTTAACAATCACATCATATCTGTTATTAAACGATGTTTCTCTAGTATTATTATCAGTGGCCACTATGCCTATATATTTTTTTTTGGATGAAAAAGCAGCTATATTTACATTGGCTTGATAATAGTTGTTACTGCCTCTAAGACCTATAAATCCCTGTTGGTCGCCCGAGTAGTCATTTACATAAACGTTTATATTCTTTAAAATATTTTTGTCTGCTTTACCTATGATTGAAATGGGCCATACATATGAAATGGATGAGACATCCTTTACAGTGACATTTTCTATTACATTATTTTTAAAATAGGAGGTGACAATATCTCTTATTGCAACAAAACCAAAAGATGGATCGAAAATACTTGAATTATATTCCGCATATATATTCCTATAAATACTGTTTATACTATTACCAACATCAAAAACCCCATCCCTACGAAATGATTTGTAGTTATCAATTAATCCATTGTTTACTCCAGCCAACTTCAGAGAATTACAATACCCCCCTGAATAAGCTTTTACATCTTTAACACCAACATATAGACCTGAATCATAAACATTTGTTATTTTTAAGCTATCTTGCGAAAAAACACCAATTTCGTTCAAATAAAATAAATGTGGTGGTGGCATCCACCTATCACCTTTACCGTTCACAATAGAACCACCATAGTTATCGCCATTAGCCCCTTGAACATTAGAATATCTAACAGATTTGACATTGTTAGCTCGAAAATTAGCACATTGTCCTTGAACCCCCATTATCGTACCATCCAATTTCACATTCTCCAAAGTTACATTGGAGGATTCTTGAAGATAATTCTTTATCATTTTATTATTCACGTCTACAAAGCCATCCTTAGTAAATTCCGGTTGAAGCTTCATTACCCATACAATAAAACGATCTGCCGATACGCCAGAGGAATATATATTAACATTTTCAAATCTTATATTTTTACTTCCCCTTATATTAAACATCGCCATATACGCTACTGGTCCTTGCCAATAGGGATCTATATTAATGTTAGCCCATTGAATACGGTTCTTTTTAAGCCATGTTTTTACTTGTCGCTGATTTATACCATTAAACAAAGTGCCACTTTCTGCAGCATCATATTTCCCGTCATATCTAAAATTAATATTTTTGAAAACAATATTCTTTGAAAGGGCAATTACAAAAGCCGGTGATATGGTCTGATTTAATATGATGCAGCTACTATTCTCACTCTTAATAAATGTATTGTCATCAATAAAAATCATCCCGCTCCCATCCTTTTTGTTAACATCTAAAAAGCAATCCTTACTAATGTTGACAAAAATTTTATGTTCTGAAGCATACTTAATAGCCCTTCTAAAAATTTCTATATTGTCTCCATTTTTTTCGCCAAAGTAAGAGAGATCAACTTCATTTATAAAATTATGCTCCAATTTAATCTGTCCTAGTTTAAAAGTACTACCACCGTCGTCAGGATTTGTGGTGTTGGACAAATGATACTCAATTGGCTTTGGCGTATCTCCTTGGATATAATATCCTAAAAGTCGTATACCTTTAAATATGCCTTCCCGAATAAGGGACTGATTCTTAGGGCTCATATTTCGTAATTCCTCAACTGTCCTTACTTCCAGATAAGAATCCATGATTTGGGGCTCGTCAAGAACGAGTCTATCTGATGTCACATAACTTGGAAAATGATTAGACTCTTCTGTCTTCGGATAATTCCAACTCGATAAAAAAGAAAAGCGCCCATGTGAATTAACAGTTTCACTATTTTTCAATTCATAAGAGGAATGAAGAATATCGTTCCGTAAAAAAAAAATAGATTGATTACTGGTAATACCAAGCATTAAAACTGAAAGAATTTTTGAAATTAGATTCATTTTCAACACAAAAATTAATAAAACTGGAATTTTAAGGCATACTTTCACCTACAATAGACCTAACAAAATCCAATCCATTTGAATCAATAATATTTAGTAAACATTTATATTAAAAAAATTTACTGAGTATCAGCTAAATTACGAAATCATCAAAATCCTCGACATTGCCACCTACTTTAATCAACAAACAGCTTCAAGAAAAAGAAATACATGTCCAAACAAGCAGTTGAACATCATTTAAGATTCGATCTATTACCGTCTAATTCTTCAGCCTTTACCCCTTTTGGGTTGCTCCAAAGTTTTCTCTTATATGTATCCAATTTCTCTTCCACTTTTTTTCCGTCCAACTGTTGCCCTCCGTTCTCAGTATCTTTGAGATTCTGCAACATACCTGGAGAAGACTCTCGCACGATGGTACCGGCAAATTTATTCTGTACAAAGAAATCATCCATGGTCATATCATAAAGGCCTTTGTCTGGATCAGAAATATCAACCTGAATCAAGCTGTAACGCAGTTGAGGGAAATATAGCCAAAATGCTGGCGTAGCACCAACAGATTCTGCTAATTCTGCAGATGTAGTGATGTTCATTAGAGGTGCTACTCCGATTATGCGCGTTTCCAGTCGGCTTCGTTGTTTATCAAAAAAGATGTCCTCTTTAATTCTAAACTTGGTCACACGCGCAGGATCAAATTCATTAAGTGCCATTTTCGAATCGATCTGATTTCCTTCGCCATCAAAAATTGGCACTAATACGCTATCGGCAAATCGCGCCATACCTTCCTGAGCGCTCAATCTTCCCTTGAACGAATCATCATCAGGGCTATATAATGACAATTTCCCTTTTTCGATTGCCTTCATCACCACTTCAATCAGCGAATTACCAGGGATAGCAAGAATGTTATTCTTCTCATCTTTTAGATCAATATCGCGCCATACTCTTTTGTAAAAACGGATATTCTTTTTATTTACCTCAGGATACGCAAAAGGCACTGCATCTTCCATATTATTCGCCTGATAGAATCCATCAGTTAGTGGAATTGTATCCTGAATAACTTCACCCGACGCGGGAATAGCTGAATTAACATTATTCAACATCCTTTGGTTTTTAGGCACTGTATCTATTCTTGTCTCTTGCTGTGCAAACAATGACCCAACTCCAAAAGTCATCGCCGCTATCAATACTATTTTAGTTTTCATCGTTATCGGTTTTTGGGTTATACAACAGCGAATTAATATTTACGTGTTTTACTTTGTACCGTCGGCATTTCAAATGCAGACATGACGCAACGGAAGCCAATATAGGAATGTGGCTCATAGTCAACCGAATAATTTCGCGTTTCGCTATTCAGTTGCTCTCCGTTATCCTTCCATGAACCTCCGCGCACAACCTTACGCTTCAAGGCATCACCATCCCTCGCGTCTGCATCATAGAGCAAAGCGGGATTTAAGTCATTGACAAAAACGACTGCAGAGGGACTATAGGCATCTAGTGTCCACTCAGACACATTCCCCGCCATATTATAAACTCCAAAAGCATTTGGCATATACGATTTTACGGGTAGGGTAAAAGTAGCCCCATCGCGGGAATAGGTTCCTTCTCCCTGTTTAAAGTTAACAGCCAATTTCTTTTTACCTTCTGTACCATCAATAGTCATTCGCATTCCAACAATTGTATCCTGTGGATCTACTTTTCCGGAAGCTGCATATTGCCACTGTGCTTCTGTTGGGAGACTTAAGCTCAATTGATAACCGTTCAAATAAGAGTTTTTCAATACCGTAGCAGCCATCTCGTTAGCTCGCCAATCTGTAAATGCCCGTGCTTGCCTCCAAGTCACCCCCACAACTGGATAATAATCAAAAGAGGGATGGGTAAAGTAATTTGCATCTAAGGACGCTAATTGAGCATTGGGGAAGTCTTTAGTCCAAATATCTTCGACAGGCATTACAGAGACTGTGTCGGTTACATATTTCTTTTTTACATTGCCCTTAGACTGGAGATAAGAGAAACGATATTTGATCATTTCTGGATTCAGAGAACGCCTGTTTCCTTGCATTTCGAGCATAGGTGCAATACGTTCTTGAATAGCTGGATCGTTACTTTTCCATATTGGAGATATCTTTTTGACTTTCGCCCAATTAATTCGCTTTTGACCAACCTGTTCACCAGCAATCTCCAAGAAGTATTGTCCATCATTTAAATAGTCCGTTACGGCTACGGAATCTGCAACCCAATTGACAAATTCGCGATATTGCTTGTTTGTTACCTCAGCCTCGTCAATAAAAAATGCGCTGACGCTCACATTTTTACCAACATTCCCACTATCTAGTGATCCTTTGAATAGAATAGTACCCGATGGGATATAAACCATTCCCGGAGGAGCCGGCAGTTTACCCCCTCTAAACGCGTTCACATTTGGCGCTTTATATATAGCGGTATTAGATTTACAGGCTGTAAATCCGATCAGGATAGCTAAAGAAAAAAGCCCCATTAGGCGATTTCTATTGTACCTTTTAAGTATATTCATCATTTTCCTTATTTAGATATTAAACTGGCCTATTTACGATTGAATAATGCATATTTCACGCCAACAGAAATCAGGCCGTACTGGTCATTATTTTTATTAATGATCCCATCAAGATTGTCGTCAAAAGTCAATGTATGTTGATAGTTAACATTAATGGCCCATTGTGGCCCATATAAAGTCCGTCCAAACGGGATATCCACACCGACGTTAACCGGAAGCACAAAATGTATTCCAAAACGATCTTCGGCCAACTCGCCATTATTTTTTTCTATATATTTAACGTAATCTGGAGACAACTGATTAACAATACGATTTTTCATTAATCCGGCTCCAGCTCCGACATAAATATTAGAGAGGATACGCGAGAGAGCATTTGCTTCTAGGGTGTAATAACTATAATTATCTACATGTCCCATAAATTGTCCCAAACGAAGTTTACCATTGATATTTGCGGCAAAATATCGGTTTTTAAAATTGCTGTCATATCCATTTCCAGCCAATGTACCTTTTTCACCATGTAATCCAACAGAAACGAAGGGGGTTAACAGATAATCCAATTCACCGTAAAAGGCAAATTTCGATTCGACAGTGCCCAAATCAGTTAAATTAATAGTTCCCCCCGCACCAGCTCCTACACTTATAGGTCTAGAAAATTGGGCTGATACAGAAGTTGTTATCAAACATAAAAGTCCAATAACACTAAAAAATAGAAGTTTTTTCATTTGGTTGAGTGTATTAAATTAATAATAGAACGGCAGATAACAAGTAAAAGTATAAAATAAACCCCAAGCCGATCCTTCGACTTGGGGTTCAACAACAATAAGGCCAAAATGTGTTAAGAACCTCGCTTATTTAATATTTAAACGATCTTTTAAGTTTTGCCAAACTTTTGACAAACCTGTTTTCTTCACATTTTTATCACCGTAGCCATAACCATAACCATATCCATATCCATAACCGCGTGCAAAATCCACATCATTGATTACTGCCGCAAGATTTTTCAATTTACCTTCTACATACAGTTCTCGTGGCACCTGTAATAAACGCTTGTCTAGGTAATTTACACGCGAAACATATAGTGTAAGGTCGGCATTATGTGCTATTAATAAAGTATCAGTCACCAAACTAACTGGCGCAGTATCGACCAGGACATAATCATAATGTTCTCGTGCGTATTTAATTACATCATCAAAATGACCATTCATTAATAATTCTGCGGGGTTTGGAGCGATATAGCCAGAATACACTACGTCGAAATCATAATTACCTGGTTTTTTGATAATGATATTATCAACATCCATATCCGGATTGATCAAAAACTGAGTAATCCCAACATTGGTATGTTGAAGATGTGATAGACCTAAATAATCCAATACTTTTGGACTACGAATATCAGCACCAATTAACAATACTTTTTTACCAGACATGGATAAAATTTGCGCCAGATTGGTCGTCACAAAGGATTTACCTTCACCGGAAATTGTCGACGTTACAAATACCACCTTAGAAGCATCCTTATTGTCTGCACCAAACATAAAACTCATATTGGTACGAAGAATACGAAAAGCCTCTGCCAAAGAGGAACGATCATTTAAATGTACCATCGTATCTTCTGCAGTAGGGATCTCCCCTAAAACAGGGATTTTAACAATGTCTTCAACATCCTTACGTGAGTGAATTTTATTGTCCAATAGAAACTTTAAATAAATGATTACTAGAGGGATTAAAAACCCTAAAATTAAAGCGGCTATTAAAACCATCGATTTCTTTGGAGAAACTGGAATTTTATTCCCATAAGCTACATCGATTACCTTTAAATTATCAGGAGTTGCGGCAGCTTTCACTTCGCTTTCTTCACGCTTTTGAAGAAGTAAAAGATATAGAGATTCAACAATTTGCTGTTGTCTAGAAATCTTTCGGAACCCTTGTTCCTGATTTGGAATGGAACTTATACGCCCCTTTATCTCATTAGATTTTCGTTCTATATTATTTAATGCTAATCGGGTTACTCGCTGATAATTTTGTAAAGATTGCCGAATATTATTACTACTTTCCGCAATATTCTCATTTAGGGCGATAACTGTAGGATTTTGACTGGAAGCGGATTTCAATAAATCATCCCGCTCTAATACCACTTTATTATACTCAGCTATAGATGCTGCTATTGATTCATCCTGAAGACCAATATTTGATGGAATGAGCTTACCCTTAGGTTGATCTTTCAGATAATCATTCATATGGTCTACCAATTGCAGCTGAGTGCGATATTCCAATACCTTTTTATCATTTTCGGAGGCTGTATTAAGAAAAACACCTGCTTCCGCAGTCATATCAACCATTGAATTGGAGGATTTAAATTCTGCTGCTTCCCTATCTGAACCTGAAAGATCTTTAGAAATTAATAGTAGGCGTTTGTTAATAAAATCCGATGTGGCACGAGTAGTCCGCATCTTATCTTCTGTTAGATCAGTATTATAAACATCAATCAAACTATTTAATACTAATTCAGCTTTCCTACTTAATGTAGAAACCATCGAGAAATTTACAATATAAGATTGCAATTCCTTATTTGGCGTTATACTAATAGAATTAAGAGTGGACATTATTGCCCAATCTTTTGGAACTATATTAACTATAAACTCCCTCTCCGAATTAACTTTATATGTGCTATTGTGACGGAATATTATTTCACTCTTTCCGATTTTTAAAATTTTGTCAAAATTAGTCTCAAATTTCTTTTTTGAAGCCAAATCTTCAATACCTAGTTTACCATTTCTAAGAACACTTACTTGCATATTAACCCAAGACGTATCTATATTATTTTTAGCCTCTATTGAAAAAGGCACATCATTAACAGCAATTTCAGCTGTTCGAATTTTACCCTTGGCTGAATAGTTTATATTTAGATTCAGTCGATCAACGACCTTACGCATTAACCTTCGGGAATAAAGTACCTCAATTTGGTCTGTAACAAAAGCGGATCTTGATCCACCAAAGCCCATACTACTACTTAATTCTGCGATACCTGCTAGTTCACCCGCAGCGGCACTTCGCTCATCTTTAAGCAAGATCTTTGCATTCGTAACATAAGTTCTTTCTGCATAACGCAAATAAATAAAAGCTATACTTATAGAAATAATGACGCATAGAGCAAACCATTTCCAGTAATAAGCATACTGTTCAAAAAGCTGCCTTAGATTAACTTCCTCTTGATCTTGTTTAATATTTGTTGATTGTTGTTCCATGGATAAAATTAGCGAGTCAATACAGAAATAACAGTAATTAATAAACCTGCAATAGAAATAATTACATTTGTATTACTTCCTAGTTTAGAGTTGTTGATTTGAGATTTATTTGGTTCGACATAGATCACGTCATTTTGAGCTAAATAATAATACGGTGAGTTTAAAGTATTTTGCTGAGTGAGATCCAAACGATGCACGGTCTTCTGTCCATTAATTTCTCGGATTAGCATGACATTTTCGCGTACACCGCGAATTGTGAGATCACCAGCTAAACCTAAAGCTTCTAATACTGTCACTCGTTCTGTAGGCATAATAAAGGATCCTGGACGAGCGACCTCTCCCAATACGGAAACCCTAAAATTATTAAAATTTATATTAACCCCCGGGTCTTTAATATAAGTACTTAACTCTGTACGAATTTTTTCAATTGCTTCCACACGGGTTAAACCAGCAACCTTTACTCTACCCAACATAGGCAGCGTAATTTCACCATTATCATCTACAGTATACGTAGGACGCAATGCTAAATCAGTTGCTTGTGTTACATTCCCCGCAGCCATTGAACTCATTGGATTGAACGGTGTAGTAACCCTTGGATCAGCCGCAGATACAACTACTGTTAAAATATCGTTAGGCTGGATTTTTGGCACATATTGTTCATATATAGCACTAATATGTGCTGAATCAGGTTGAAAGTATACCATACTCTTCCGCGAACCGCAGGAGCTAAACATCATCAGGACTATAGCAAATAATCCTAATAGTAATCCAAACTTTGAAAATAATCGCATGGGCTGTTTGATAATAAATTGATTTATGACAAAAATATATTTTTTTCTCTAAAAACCCCTTAAAAATAACATATTAATGGGGTCTATTCTTGAGCATCCTCCGATAAGCAATATCTGTGCCCAATTTTTCATTTTCGACATGATATTCTAAATAAACCTCATCAATTGACCTAATTTTAAAATCCAGGCAAATAATTTAAAATTTTAAATCTAAATATAATCGTTCTACTACAACTCTAATCCCTTTAATCATTATATTTGAGTTAAATGTTGACCCCATTAATGAATAAACAACTTCAGAACATATTTTTCCAATTACTGCGTTTAGGCTTATGGGGCCAGGGACGTCTAAATCTCGATCATCGTTTATCAGCAGAAGACTGGCAGCAGCTCTATACAGCCGCAGTTAAGCGCACTGTTGAAGGACTGATCTACGACAGCTTTAATTTATTACAGGAAGATCAACTTCCGCCGCCTTCGCTAAGAATGAAATGGGCTATACGCATAGACCAGATTGAGCGGATCAATATGAAAATGAACACGGTTATCGCGACACAATATCGATTCTTTTCGGATATTGGGCTAAGCCCTATTCTTCAGAAAGGCCAGGGGGTCGCACAATGTTATAGAAGCCCTTTACATCGCGTTTCTGGCGATATCGACTGGTACTTTGAGTCTGGCGGCTATGTCGAGGCGCGAAAATCCTTAAAAAAAAAGGTACTGTTTTAAATTCCAAATATTTAGACAAAAAAGTATTTTTGTAATCTAAAGAAGTTCAGGTTCTGAACTATCTAGTGTAGTCTCGGTTTTCGGATCGGGACTACTTACTTTATAATTTTCTATAAACACGGTGTCATTTTTCCAAAGTGTATACATTAAGATTAATAATTTTCTCTGTACAGCAACCTGTCCGACCATTTTTGACGGCTTTTTCAGGATAATTCTCGTATAAGCTTCCTTTAACACAGAATTATATCTGCAGGCTACCATAGCCGGGAAATACAGCGCATTTCTGATATATCTATTCCCTTTCTTTGATATCCTGGTTTTTCCTTTGACCGATGTTCCAGATTCCCGTTGAACCACATCATAGCCGGCATAGCTGACAAGTTGTTTGGCGCTACCAAACTCTTCAAACCCCATTGTTTCAGCAAGAATGGTAACTATGGTGATCATTCCGATACCTTTTATCGTTGCAAGCTTCTCAATTTTTTTATGGAGACCCACGTCCGACTTTACCAGCCTGTTGATTTCCCTGAGGCATCTGACAATTTCCTTATCTATCTCAGTAATAAGTTTTTTATTGCTTTTCAGGATAAAGGTTTGGATATCATGCGAACAGTCTTTGCTATGTTTGATGTTACCCAATCCAGTTTTCTGCTCTTGTAGCTGGACATAGTATCTGGTCAAATTTCTCAGCTGCAATAATATGGCTGGAGGCGGGGTCCATGCTTTATGAATCCTTTCGACACCGAACTGACTCAAGATTCTGGAATCAACAGCATCTGTTTTGGTCTTGATATTGAGGCTTGAAAAATAGTGTTTCGACATATTGGGAAGAACAACATGAACCCTTTTCTTAATCTTGTGCAGATGGTGGGCAAGGTTCTCATAATACACACCGGTAGCTTCCATCAAAAAAACAAGTGCTGCATCTCTGGCAATGACTCCTTTCGTCCATCGAAGGAACTGGTTGAATCCTTTGCTGTCGTTACTAAAATCAATTGCCTTGGAGAACGCTAATCCTCCATCATCTGAACGTTGACACAGACATGCTGTGAAGGTCCCTTTTGAGATATCTATCCCAATGCATTGTTTACTAATACCCATAGTCAAGAATTTAAATCGTATCGACTTAATCCTCCTTCGTCTATCCTTTTGTTTTATCCAGGCTCCAAATAGCGGCCTTAAGTACTGTTCAGACTCCTGAGAATAAAATCGTGTGGACAATTCCTTTTTTACGGTATAACGATCTGTTTACCTAGCCCACATTCGTCTCACACGAAAAGTCAATACATTTTGTATAACAACAATATAATTGGATATTACGGTTTGATTTGTGCCAGTCATTTCGGTCGGATGGTGCCAGCTACTACGGTTCAAATGATGCCACTTTAGTGGTATAGTTTTAGTCCGTCCATCCGTATTTTTTACGGTTTGAATTGTGCCACTTTAAAAAGATCAAGAAAGAATTACCTTGTCGCTTTAAATACAGCGATATGGCCAACAAACTTGATCCGATGGACTTAAAACAAATACTCACATTACATCTGGACGGTTACAGTAACCGTAAAATAGGTTCCGTTCTCGGTATTTCCCGCAATACAGTCAATACCTATATGCAGCTATTTGCAGGCAGCGGCTACTCATTCAGAGAGCTTCTGGGCTTTGATACCGCTGTTTTATCCGAACTTTTTTCATCCCATACGACGCTGGACGCTACCCGCCACAATGAACTCATGCTTTACTTTGAGGGGGTCAACAAGGCCCGGAATCATCCCGGCTTTACCTTTCTGTATCATTATCAGCAATATGTTGAGCTAGCCGCAGAACCATATAGCTACACGCAGTTTCTCGAACATTACCGCCGTAAATATCCAAAAGAAAAGGGTTCGATGAAACTTCAGCATATTGCGGGCGAAGAAATGTTCGTGGACTTTGCCGGGAAGAAGCTGCAGATCATCGATAAACACACCGGAGAGGTTATCGCTGTGGAAGTATTTGTGGCCATACTACCGTGCAGCCAGTACACCTATATCCAGGCATGCAGGAGCCAGAAACGCGAAGATATGATATCCTGTTGCACAGCGGCGCTTCGTTTTTATGGTGGATCGCCCAAAGCGATAGTGTCCGACAATCTAAAGTCCGCCGTCAATAGATCGAGCAGATACGAAGCGGACATCAACCGTAGCTTCAAGGACTTTGCCCGCCATTATAACTGTGTCATCAACCCGACTCGTAGTTACGCTCCACAGGACAAAGCGCTGGTTGAGAATGCGGTGCATCTGGCCTATCAGCGTATCTATTACCCATTACGTGAAATGACTTTCTTCTCGCTGGAAGATCTCAATAGAGAAATTGCAGTACTACTGGAGCGTTATAACAATCTATTGTTCAAACGAAAAGAATCGAGCCGTATCGAGCTCTTCCAGAGTATTGAACGAGAATATCTCAAAGCCCTTCCCGCTGATCCATATGAACTGAAAGATTACAAAAGGGCCAAAGTACAGAAAATGGGTTACGTATACTTTTCTCCCGAGAAGTGTTATTATAGTGTTCCATACCGGTATATCGGAAAGGAAACAATGATCCATTACACCAGAAGTCGTATTGAGATCTTTTATAATCATGAAAGAATTGCGCTACACCCGCGCAATCTGACCAAAGGCAGCTACATCACCAACGCAGATCACCTGAGCAGCACACATAAGTTCTATTCGGAATGGAGCCCTGAGTTCTTTAGAAAAAAAGCGCTGCCACATGGGGAATATGTCCTGGCATGCATCGAAAAGATACTTGCTTCCAATGATTATCCCGAAATAAACTACAAACGCTCCCTTGGAATTATCCACCTGCACCGAGCCTATGGATCCGGGCGTCTGAACAATGCGTGTAAAAGAGCATTGGATACAGATAGCTGCTCCTATCTACGGATAAAGAATATCCTGAAAAACAATATGGACAGGCTGCTTTTATCTGTGAATGAGCTTGAGCCCCAAAAACCACATATACCTTTTCACAGCAATATACGCGGTGCTTCCGCATATGAATAATAAACAAAAATCAAGAAAATGAACAATCAGACAGTTGAAAAACTACGCGACATGCGTTTAGGAGCTATGGCACAGTTACATCAGCAGTACGTTAAGGAAAACAGGCTCGAAGGTATGACCTGCGACGAATACCTCGCGTTACTTACTGACCATCAGTGGGAAGACCGGGAAAATAAAAAGATAGAGCGTTTGCTCAAGCAGGCAAACTTTAGGCATAATGCCAGTATAGGTGATATAAACTACGCCAGTGAAAGAAATCTGGACAAAAATATGTTTGCGCGTCTGGGTACACTGGACTTTATGCTCCGAAAAGAATACATTATTATCTGTGGTGCTTCTGGCACAGGAAATGTAAACCATATGATAATGTAAAGCAGAAAGTTTTTTATACTTAGTATCCTTATGTTAAGCTTTTATCATTCAATCCACTTTACATTATATTAGCCTTTATCTAAAGGCCTTCAGCCACTCCAAAAGGTCATTATTTTCAACCCACTCAGGTATTTCCTTGGAAACCACATCTACATACGCTTTTTCTATAGCTTCTCTTTTTTGTTGTGAATCGGCACGGGCATATATTTCCGTAGTTTGAACGGATTCATGTCCCAGGAAGTCTCTTATATAAACGAGATGTACTCCAGACTGCAAAAGATGCATCGCCTTAGAATGTCTTAATGAATGGCAGCTTATCTTTTCTGGTATAAGTCCTGGATTCTTGTTCCTGGCCATGCAGGCGTACTTTTTCAGTATGCAGTTGATTCCTGCCCTAGTCAGTTTTTCTCTGCGACTGTTACAGAACAAGGGGGATGTGCGCATTTGCGGTTCCAGTAAGTGGTTTTCATCCATATATCTTTTTATATGAACAATCGCCTCATCCATCAAAGGAATTACCCTGGCCTTGTTTCCCTTACCAGTAATCTTCATTGTAAAGGGTTTATCTAATCGGATAAAGGATGGTTCCGCATCAATTATCTCCTGTACCCGGGCAGCGCAATCATACATCAAGGCCAGCATGGAAAGATCCCTTCTTCCTTTACGACTAGAGGTGTCAGGTTGTTCCAATAGGAGCTTAAGACCCTCTACAGAAAGATAACTGACAGCATTTTTTGCGATCTTCTTAACTTTTATGGAGAGGATACGTTGCCATTCTGCCATGTGATCTGGCTGCTGGTATTGCATAAAACTGAAGAAGGAATGTAATGCGGCCAGCCGCACATTTCGGGTAGCAGCGGAGGATTTTCTTTCTGACTGCAGCCAATCAAGGAACTCTACAACTATTTCTTTAGTAATATCGCTCAATACCAATTTGGAAACACGTATTTTTTTTACCTGCTCAATAAATGAGATAAACAGAATAAAGGTAAACCTGTAGGATGATATCGTATGGTTACTCATTCCACGTTCTCCCGGAAGATAGCGTGAAAGAAAGTTAGTCAGATGTCGGGAAAAGTCAGTCGGTTTCATGATCATCTTGGTTTAGGTGAAGCAAAGGGAATACACTGGCGGATAAGTCGGTTGATTTTTTGATGAGGTATGGATACATTTCAGCAGTTAAACGTACGTAACCATCTGTCGCTTCAAGAGATTGGTGCCCAAGATAGGTCGATAATAGAGGCATAGAGTGATACAGATCAAGTCCCTCTCTTGCCATTGTTGCTAGGGAGTGAACGCTGAAAGTATGACGCAGATCATGTAGTCTAGGGCCTTTTCCTCTTCCTCCGTGAGATATGCCTGCCCACCAGATAATCTTTCTGAACCATTTATAAGAAGTATACTGATTCAATGGGGTCCCATCGGGCAGCATGAATATTCTCTCTGTTTTATCAGCTCCAGTAAACAGGGATCGGTAGGTTAGATAGTCTTTGCATACATCATTTAGGGAGTCTGACATTGGTACCATCCTGTCTTTTCCATTTTTGGTTTTTCTTAGTACAAGGTATTTCTCAGCAAGGTTTATATCATTGTATGACAAGTAAAGAGCCTCGTTGATCCTTATTCCTGTACCATAAAGTAGTCTTATCAAAAAAGGGATCTGGAATACTCCGGAATTACGGTTACGGCAGGATGGTGAAAGCCCGTCGCAAACGGCAAAGATGGCTTGAATTTCATCCTGTGAAAAGATGTAGGGAATGAACGTACGGCTTAGTTTTGGAAGCCTGGGGATATAAGATCTCAGCCCTAAATCACATAGGAATTGGGCAAACTGCCTTAATATCTGCATTCTGTTATACCGGGTCTTTTCTGATTCATTAGGTCTTATTTCAGCATATTTACTAGTAAGTTCTTTTGTGATAGGAACTTCAGTGACATCCTCTCTCAACGCCAAGTTATCCAGCAACCTTAGTGCATTTCCTCCGTCTTTATATTTGTAGCCAAGGCTGTTTTTTAAAGCTATAAATTTCACAATGTAGGGCCCATACAGGCTATAATAGATTCTGTTCATAGCTTACCTCACTTCTGTTTATAAAACGACACTGGAACTAGGGGAACTTCAATTGCACATTTTTTTAGGGAGTCCTTGTCAATACGCAAATACAGCATAGTTGATTCCATAGAACTGTGCCCCAAGGCTTCTGATATGATTGGCAACGGTAATTTTTCTCTCAGAAGGGCGCTGGCGAAGCTATGACGTAGGGAATGGGGGCCATGCCTCCGGTTAGAATAGTTTATTTTAGATAGCGTCATATATTTTCGAACCATATTGCCCATATCTGTGGAATGGATTCTTTCATAAGGAGCCTGTACGTGAATAAAACAATGATTATCCTTGGTAACGGGACGGCCATATCTAAGGTAATCTACGATGGCGTTGCCAACCTCCGCCAAGAGCGGAAGCTCTAATGCTTTTCCTGTTTTGTACTGAATGATCTGGATGATGTTTTGTTCCCAAATGATATTATCAAAGGTCAGTTCACATATATCTGAAGCTCTAAGACCTAACCTAATTGCTAATAGCAACATGGCGTAATCCCGTTTCCCCTTTGGATTACCACGATCTACTGATTTTAACAGGGCTGCTATCTCCTGATCTGTAAATGTGGATGGCAACTTAGGCTGCTGCTTATAATTGTCCTTGGGAATAATTCTGGAGTAATCCAAGGACAACGTATTATTCTCGTACAGATGTTTGAAATAGTTCCGCAGGATATTCAGTGACACATACCTGTTTGCCGGTTTATTGGCATTCATTTGCTCTACATAAAGCAAGACTTCTGAAGCTTTTATCGCTTTTAGATTGATCTTATTTCTATGTATATAGTTGCAAAATGCATAAAGATGGAAAATATAAGATCCAATAGTGTTTTCTGATAAGCCTAACACAACCTGCTTATAATTAATGAAGGCTTTGATGCTTGCTGCAGCTGATCCACGAAACTCTTTAGGGCGATGTTTTCTTGCCCCCATAAACAGCCGGCCTGTTTTCTGAAACTCTCCGAGGGCCTCAGTTATATTTATTAGATCCCTTTTTTTCCTATCAAGCTGATAATAATCGTAATCTCCAAGTTCATGTTTTAAGTACGCCTGTTCTACTGCTGGATTGTAGTATTTAAGCTTTTGAGCAGACATGAAATCTTTTATTCTTTGCCATATGCGCTTATAACGCTTTAGGCTTCCTTCTGTGCGATAGATGCTTCTCATGTAATTAAAGAAGTCGTTCATCAAATCATCCACTGTTTGTTTTTTTGTATTCATGATATATTGTTTACAGACAATAACATCATGATGATGAGAAATGTAATGTAAAGTAAACTTTAGACAATCCCATACCGTTTAAAGGTTCTGGTTATACATTAGCAAATTACTTTACATTATCATATGGTTTACATTTCCACAGTAATGTAAAAGTTTACATTAGTGCGGAAAAAGCTACCTGTCACAGGCTCTCGGACATCAGGCATGTATTACAGGGGTAAAAACCTCATATACAGTAACTGCCAGACTGATCAAAAGGCTGAAATTGAGCAAAGTTGACGGAACATACCTTAAAGAACTGGAAAAACTAACGAAAACGGAACTGCTGATACTTGATGACTTTGGCTTACAGGCTTTTGATAGCCAAGATCGGGAAACACTGATGGATATTATTGATGACCGACATGGTAAAAGATCAACCATAATATCATCCCAAATACCTGTATCGGCCTGGTACGAGGTCATCGGCGGAGAGGGCACTATTGCGGATGCGATCTTGGACCGGATTGTAAACTCCTCACATCGGATAGACCTAAAAGGCTATGACAACAATATGGATATGTAAAGTCCATTGAAAGGTACATTGATTCACAGAGCATTGCGTTACGGCTTTACATTTGGACTTTACATAATCGTTATTTCTTACCCAGCCCTTTCAGCCAAGTTATCAAGTTACTGTTATCGATCCATTCTCCAGTAACCTGGTTAGGTGTAAGGCATTCCGATGCCTGTTCTATAGCCTCTCTTTTCTGTTTTGAGTCGGCCCTTGCATATATCTCTGTGGTCTGGACCGAGGTATGCCCCAAAAGATCCCTTATCCAAACCAGATTTACACCAGATTGCAACAGGTGGATTGCGCGACTATGCCTTAACTGATGGCAACTGGTAACCTCGGGAATAAGATTAGAATCGTATATACGGGCCATATCTGCATATTTCTTTAAGATATAAGTTATACCGGCTCTGGTGAGTTTATTCCCCGCGCTATTACAAAAGATCGGTCTTTTTATATCAATCTCGTAGTCAACATTGTACCTTTCCATATACTTCTTGAGTATTACGACGACATGCTCAGAAAGCGGTACTATTCTCACTTTTCTTCCTTTTCCATATACCTTGATCGAGTATGGCTGATACTGTATTCGCATTGACACTACCGTCAGGTCAGCCAGTTCCTGTACCCGACAACCTGTATCATACATCAAAGCAAGGACCGTAAGGTGTCTCAGCCCTTGATAAGATGCACTATCCGGTTGTTCAAGTAGAAGCTTTATTCCTTCTTTTGTAAAGTATACCGGGGTAGGATGTGCTTTTTTCAGATTTCCAATCTTCAGGACTTTTTGCCACTGATCCAGGTATTCGATGCTATCATACTGAAGATATGCTACAAAGGAATGTATCGCTGCCAATCTATTATTGCGCGTCGCAATACTGTTTCCCTGCCGCTCAATCAGCCATCGTAGATATTCAACCACATTATCCCTATTAATATCTGACAAAATCGCATTTTCAATCTTTATCTGTTTCTCATCCCTCAAGAAGGAAAAAAAGGAGACAAAACCATCGCGGTACGCGGATATGGTATTGGGGCTGACGTTTCGCTCGTGCGGAAGATACACACCAAGGAAACCTGTGATATATTTTGCTATGTTATTCGTTGCCATCTTTTTGGGGATATATAAATTCATTGAGGGAAATACACATTTCCAATAGTTCGGGATATTCGTTGCAGGTGAGTCTCACATATTCTTCGGTGGATGTAAGAGACTTGTGTCCCAGACAAGCAGCCAGTAATGGAAGGGCAGTGTACACATCAAGCCCTTTTCTTATCATTTTTGCAAGAGAATGCGTTGCCATGGTGTGTCTTATATCATGCACCCGAGGACCAAAGCATTCACCTTTATATGCAATTCCACATTTCGTATATACCTTTTTGAACCAGTTGTATGCGTTGGCGGAAGACACGGCTGTACCATTCAATTTAATGAAGAATGGACGTTCGCTATCAGTAACGCCTTTTACGGGGAGCATGCTCCTGTAATGTAAATATTTCAGAAGGGCCTCCTTTAAAGAGCTGCATATGGGAACCAGGCGTTCTTCTCCATTTTTAGTATTGCCCCAAGTGCCAACCCTTAATACATTCCTGTCGGGATCCACATCCTTGTTTCGCAGCGAGGTTGCTTCTGTGATTCTTAGGCCTGTACTATATAAAAGTCGAAAAAGACAGGGTAGGGATATAATTGGGTCATCTTTTCGATGGCTTCCTCGCTGAAGCCCGTCAGATTCCCGGAATATGGCCAGCATCTGCTCTTCAGTGAAGATATAGGGTACAAAACCACGATCGTTCGTACATTTTGGCAAAGGCATGATATATGATTTAACCCCGTGCTCATTCATGTATTTCGCCAGTTGGGCCAGACGGGAGCATTTTCCATAGAATGTTCTACTACAATCATTTTCCCTGGACTTTGCCCAGGCACCTATCAGATCTTTCGTGATAACTGGATTTGATAAACCATATATTATGGTGAACTCGTCAAACTCTTTGTAAGTCCATTTGGTTGATAGCACGGTGGACCCACAGGATTCTTTGATCCGGATCAGGGCTTTCATATAAGGAGCCAATACTCCCCGATAGTCAAATGGATCAGTCATAGAACCACCCTCCTCTCTGCGTATAAAAGCAATCGCTGGATTCCGGAACATCTAGTACGCATCCCAGCATATGTGACAGGTCTATCCGGACATAGGTTCTTGTTGTATCTGCTTCGGAGTGACCCAGTGTTTCCGATATAATTGAGATTGGCGTGGATTTGTCCAGCATTCTTTGCGCCAGACTGAATCTCAATGCATGCCCTCCATGATGCCTGTTCCCGAATTCGATTCCAGAAGACTTAAAAACAATTAAGATGGCTCCATGAACCGCTCCTCCATTAAGTGCCCCATATGGAGGACGACAACTTAAAAACACTTTGTCTGACATGGATTTTGGGCGTGCATACCGAACATAGTCGATAATGGCATTACCAACTATAGGTAAAAGTGGAAGTGTCAATGGATTTCCGGTCTTATATTGCACAAGCGTTATTTTATTGGTTTCCCAATTTATGTCGCTAAAACTCAAATTGGCTATATCCGAGACGCGCAGCCCTAGACGGGAGCATAATAATAGCATAGCATAGTTGCGTTTTCCAATATTGCTTGAACGGGAAATCGATGTCTCTATCTTCTGTACTTCATCTGGAGCATAGAACGAAGGGGCCTTTACACGCTTGATTTTTTTACCAAGTGATTTTAGCATATAGGAATAGTCCTTTGCAATTATATTTTCGCGGAAGAGAAATAATAGAAAGCGGCGCGTAGTATCAATATACTCCTTCTGTTGATATTCGCGACTCTCAACATACCTCACTATATCTTCTTCGGTTATTCCCGAACGATTGTCTATTCCCAGTTCGAGTAGATATTCTATAAAGTTGCTCATTGTTTTTCTGTAACGCTGAAGTGTCTTCTTCTCATTTAAGCCCAGGGATTTCAAGTATTCAAGATACTGAATAGCGGCGGCGCCGATGTCACCCCGTAAGGGATGTTGTACCACATGCTGTCTTCTCCCTCCCAGATTGCTATCCAACAAAACATGGGTCAACACTTCAATACTTTTAATAAGGTCGCGATGATGGAATGTAACGTTGAAACCATCACGGCACGTCAGCATATATTCGTTGCCGACGTTTTCGTCGTAGTCAACCAAGCCTCTTGAGTGCATATAAACAAGGATGCCTTTCTTCCACAACCAATTATAGGTGTAGATACGACTGCCTGAATATCTGGCCTCTTTTAAAAGTTGGTTAGTACGTTCAATAAGATTTTGAATTTCCATAACTTTTACTATTTATGTTGATATATTGTAATATGCAACACTAACGTTATGGAAAGCAATTATGTGTAGTCGTATTAATAATTGGCTATAAATGAATTTTGAGAAGAGATCTGATAATGGACTTTACATATCCATATTGTTGTCATAGCCTTTATTATGGAAAGCTTTCCATAATAAAGGTGAATCGCTAAGAAAAGGAATATTGAAAAAGGAATAATCATAGCTTTTTTATATAATTGTATGATCTTTTAAGTGGCACGGTTTGACCGAAATCACTGGCATCATTACTCCGAAATACCCAATAATGACCTTTTCTAAATTCTCAGTAAAAATAAAAGCACATATCCATTGAAGATACTGCCGGCTTTAGTCTCAACTACAGATATCAGAACATTGACATTGAACATCATAAAAAACTATTCGATATCCGTAATCCATTCAAAACGGGCTACATCAAAAATTTGCAGGAACGTTATGCAGATCAATATCAATATTTAAAAGTTGAAGATCAATCTGTGCGTATTCTTTCACCAGAATTGCAATTACTGCAAGTCAATGTTCATATTCTAAAACATCTTATTGCACTGGGGATCGGACTACGACAATTCTGTGATTCTGCACGCCTCTACCATACACTCTCTTCGCAAATCGACCCCGATGCCCTGAAAAAGATCTATCGGGATTTAGGCATCCTCCAATGGGCACACGCCCTGCATCGTATTTTGGTCGAGCTTATCGGCCTTCCAATAACAGATATACCGTTTCCTTATCCTAAAGATATTGAGATCAATTGGATCGTCGACGAGATATGGTACGCCGGCAATTTTGGCTATCAAGATGAACGGTTTGAAGGAGGAAAAACATCTTCCCTTTCCATGCATCCCGACGGTGCGAATCGGCTATGGACCAACTTTAGACGTTATTATAAATATGCCCCTATGGAAGTATTTTTTTATCCATTGGAACAGTTGTATTCTAAAGTGATCGGGATAGACCGTGATTGATAAAGTAATCTGCAGGCCAAGTATAATCGTCAACAGTTGCATGCGCTAGGGGATAATCGGCATATACCAATAATTCACTTCCTTCTTCCAATGCCCGAAAGGCCGTCCCATAACCTGCAGGAACATTTATTATTCTCATATCTGCAGCATAAAGGATATGGTGCTCTATCGGCAAATCTTGCGCTGGATTTTCCCAAGTATCTATTTTGACAAGGCTCAACGAAAAAGTACCTGAAAGTACATAGAACCACCGTTGTTCAATCCGATGTGCACGCCAGCCACGAATTAATTCAATATCATTATTTTTAATAATATAGAAACGCCTAACTAGGGTCATATCGAACTCATTAACAAACCGAATCTGTCCCCTATAATCCTGCGCCACTCCTCCCTGAATAGTTTTCACTTCAGCCATTTTTCTATTTTTTTACAAATTTGTTGATAATATAACGCTTCAATCCCAGATAGCATGTACTCAAAAAAATCAAAAGTCCAATAGCGAAAAAGATCTGGCTATTTACACTTTCCGATGCTACCCATATCACCATCAAGCCAACAACAATCTGAAGCAATCCATACGAAAAAGATATCCAGAGTTTATTTACACCGGCTTCATTTCCTAGATATTGATACAAATGTGAACGATGGGCTTCAAAGATATTTTCACGAAGAGACACGCGACGAATTATAGTCCAAACAGCATCCATTCCATATACAGCCAAAAATAATATATAGATTAAGTTACCGGTATGAATAATAAGTGCCCCCAACGAGAACAGCAGAATGAATGCTATGCTCACAGAGCCGACATCCCCAGCAAAACATTTCGCCTTTTGTCGGAAATTAAAAAAAGCAAATACCAGCACCCCCATCAAGGTATATATCAACAAATCCTGCGCTATAAAATTCAATTTAAAATTGACCAAAAGCAACAAGATTCCAACAGCCAAACTATAACATGCAGTAATACCGTTGATACCATCCATAAAATTGTACGCATTGATTACACCGACAACAACAACAAATGTGATCAGTAAATAATACCACGGCATACTGAATAGTTGCAACTGATATGTCATCAATAACACCGAAGAGAAATGAATTAACAAGCGAATCTTGTTTGAAAGCGTATAAATATCATCCAAAAAAGAGACCACGGTCATTAACGTAAGGCCCAGAAAAAAATAAGGGTATTGAAAATCAGATAGGAAGAAGTAAATAAGTGCTGCAAAATAAAATATAACACCGCCACCACGAAGTGTGATTGCTGTATGGGAGGAGCGCTCATTTGGTTTGTCAATGATATTAAAATGATTAGCAACTTTAAAATAAAGAAGTTCTAAAACAAACAGGGCAATTAATATAAAAATATAGCTCATTGTGATATTTTTCGTTGATTTAATATTAAGGTTAATGATCTAATGTTTCAAAGATTGAGTTCTGCGATTTAAACTCCGGAACAATCTCTTTGATCAGACCTACCATCTTCATTTTATCCCCATGAGGATGGCCATTTTGTACCAGCTGACAAAGCTCTTCAATTAATACCCGCTTTTTCCCAACATCTTCGTTATTCACTTTCGCTATCATAATCTTTTCATGATGTGTCTTCTCTGTATTTTCGTTACTCGCCAAAAGCTCTTCATAAATCTTTTCACCAGGTCGCAATCCAACAATATTGATATCTATGTCTTCGGGATAAGACAGTCCCTTCAATCGGATCATCTGTTTAGCAAGATCCATTATCTTAACAGATTCACCCATATCAAATACATATATTTCACCGCCATTTCCCATCACACCGGCCTCTTGTACCAATTGGCATGCTTCGGGAATCGTCATAAAATAGCGTGTTATATCGGGATGGGTAATGGTGATCGGCCCTCCTTTATCAATCTGCTTCTCAAATAGTGGAATAACAGATCCGTTGGAACCGAGCACATTTCCAAAACGAGTTACTATAAAACTAGTTTTGGAAAATTGATTTACGGCTGTAACAGCTATTTCAGCCACACGCTTTGTTGCCCCCATTACGTTGGTAGGATTGACTGCCTTATCTGTCGACACCATAACAAATTTTTCGACTTCATATTTATCGGCCAATAAAGCAAGATTATAAGACCCAAAAATATTAGTCCATATTGCTTCATAGGGATTTGCTTCCATCAAAGGCACATGCTTGTAAGCGGCCGCATGAAAAATACGCTGCGGCCTATAAGTCATAAAAACACTTTCCATAAAGGTTTTATCCCGCACATCACCGACCATAAAAATAAAGGTATCATAACGAGGATTATCGCGTAATTCCTGTTGAATATCATACAATGCAGATTCCGCCTGATCGAGCACGATCAATTTGCAAGGTATATGTGCAATCTGTCTTACGAGCTCGGCTCCTATTGAACCTGCTCCACCTGTAACCAATACAACCCTATCCGTTAAAGATTCCTTAATAATAGGATTGTCGAGCTCAATTGGTTTTCGCCCGAGCAAATCAGCTATTTTTAGGGTACGAATTTGCCGGGTAGCTACATTACCTTCCAACAACGCAGCAGAGTTTGGAATAATCTTAATTTTAATAGGTAAAAGCTCTGCCTTGGAAGAAATGCTCTTTAAGCGCTCTGGTGAAGAGTTGTCAATAGCAATTACAAGCTCTTGAGCCCCTCCTACTTGTTTTAATAAATCTAAATTGAGATTTTCAAGCGACTGAATCCGAATACCTTGGATATAACGGCCTATTCTCTTCGGATTATCGTCAATTATGGCCACCACTTTATACCTATTTCGGGAACCTAATTGTAATAAATTATAGGTGTTGTGCCCCATATTTCCTGCGCCGAACAAGATAACTGGGATCGCATTCTGCCGGTTATTCCAAAAAAAGTTATGATATGCAGTTTTATAAAGCAAACGTACAGACGCCATAGAAATACCCGTTAAAAGCGCATGAAAAAGTAATTGAGTCTGTGAAATATAGTAACGGCTTTCAACGGGATCAGAGACTATAACTTCCCATAAATAAGACAACAAAATTCCAATAAAAAATGCGAAGGCAATACAATTCCCTATTAATTTTAAATCTCGCAATCCTGTACGCCTAACAATACTTTTATAAGGCTTAAATATCAAAAAGACAAGCACATAAATTAAAGATATGACAACCGATTCCAATAACAAAACAAACCACGAAATTGAACCCCGATGTTTCATGACCAATATATAGCTCAATACAAAGTTGAACCATACGATAAAGAGATCGGCTAAAAACACAAACCAGCGAGGGCCATCTTTACGTAGAAAACCTTTTAGACCATCTGAATTATCATTTCCCATAGCACTAATTTCCATTCTAATTTAGTATTAAATCGTTATACTCCACTTTGCATGCCAATCGCTATTTCCGTTTAATTTGACTATTCCCTCTTTTTCTGAAAACAGCAAATTATGGTTAACATGATCGGGTAGCCCTTGCCAAGGTTCCAAACATATAAAAGAGCTTTCGGGCACCGACCATATGCCAAAATAGGAAAAACCTTCATACGCAAATCTCAGTTGTCTGTTATTAGATCTTATAATAACCGCATTTGAATTTAGATTTTTTAATATCCATGCATCTTCCTTAAAAGTATCCCTATCAGGAAATAATTGATGGTTTTTCAATTCAATACAATCAAAGCTGGTCGACAATAGGTTATCATGCAGATGATAGCGTTCTAAGATATCGTCTGCTGGAAACTCCAAATATGCGGTGCTATTGTCAGCTTGATTATAAGAGAAATTAAAGGCGGGATGAGCACCTAAGGAAAAATAGAGTAGATCTTGACCAAGATTACAAACACAATAGCTGACTTCCAACATATTTTCCTTCAACTCATAGGTCAATTTTAAAGAAAAATGAAAGGGAAAGCAGTGTTCTGTATTATCATTAGCATTAAGGGCAAAAACTATCCTTGTCGCTGTAGTTTCTACAATATCAAAGTCAATATCCCGTGCGAAGCCATGCCTAGGCAGATGGTAGGTTTGACCAGCATGAATAAACCGACCTTCTTTCAATGCCCCTACGATCGGGAAAAGAATTGGGCTAGACTTAGCCCAAAATCGTTCATCAGCCTGCCACATCCATTCATACTTATTATGTTTGTCAACCACAGACCGTAATTCTGCCCCTTTCTGGAATAAACCAACGCTTAGAAAATCATTCTCAATAGTGTGCATCACGACTCTAATTGTTAGCCTACAATATCTTTCATCATACGATCTATCTTCGCTTCCAGAACATTTTGCAGATCGAGGTAATCGGAGGTATCCCGTAAGTTTTCTTTGACTGAACAGTAGAATTTAATCTTGGGTTCCGTCCCTGAAGGTCGAGCAGAAATCACATCGCCGTCGACTGTTATAAATTGTAAAACATCGGATTTAGGCAGAGAGATCGCTTTTCGCTCCCCGGTACTCATATCTGTTGTCTGTGAAAGCTGATAATCTCGTATCTCCCGGATTTTTATTCCACCGAGGGTGTTCGGTAGATTATGACGTAAGCCGGCCATCATGGTCTGGATTTCTTCGGCTCCTGCCTTTCCTTTTTTTGTCAAAGAAATAAGTTTTTCCTGGTAGCACCCGAATTCTTTGTAGATATCTAATAAAACTTCGTAAACTGTTTTTCCTTTTGTTTTGAAATAGGCGGTCATTTCGGCTAGGAAAGCACAAGAGTTTGGAGCGTCCTTGTCACGAACTAAATCGCCGACTAAGAAACCGTAACTTTCTTCTCCGCCCACAAGATATTGTGCTGAATCACCTAAATTGGTAATCAATTCACCGATATATTTGAAGCCTGTAAGGGTTTCATAACAAGGTACCCCAAAATATTTTGCAATTTCGGACTCTAGATTGGTTGTTACGATAGTCTTTACAATATAAGGATTTGCCCCTAGCTGTTTCAATTCACTTTTTGCGCTTAAAACATAATATATCAATAAGCTGCCAATCTGATTACCATTAAGTAGCTGAAACTCGCCCTTATTATTTTTTACGGCAATCCCTACACGATCGGCATCAGGGTCTGTTGCTAATACAAGATCAGCATCAATTTCTTCTCCTTTTTTCTTTGCTAAGGCCATCGCATCTTCCTCTTCGGGGTTTGGATAGATTACCGTTGGAAAGTTGCCATCAGGTGTGGCTTGTTCAGCAACGACCGACACATTTTCAAATCCCCAGGCCTCCAGCATTTTAGGGACAATAGTAATTCCGGTACCATGTATCGGAGAGAAAACGATCTTTAAATCCTTTTGTACCAATACAGCTTCCGGATGAATACTTAATTTTTTATTGGCGTCAATATAGAGCTGATCAATTTCATCGCCGACGGGAATGATATTGTGTGTGTGCCCTTCAAATTTAATGTCGTTAACAGCATTGATTGCGTTTACTTCATCGATTACATTTTTATCATGTGGGGCCGTCAGCTGGCATCCATCATTCCAATAAGCCTTATAACCATTGTATTCCTTTGGGTTGTGTGAAGCCGTTAGCATAACACCACTTTGACAGCCGAAATGGCGGATGGCGAACGACAGCATTGGGGTCGGGCGCAGTGCCGTGAACAGATGTACCTTGATGCCGTTGGCTGCAAACACGTTGGCAACTAGCTGGCCAAAAGCCTGCGAATTGTTGCGGCTGTCATACGATACCGCTACTTTAATCTCCTGATCTGGGAACTGTTTCTTTAGATAGTTGACTAATCCTTGAGTTGCTTTGCCGATCGTATACTTATTCATGCGATTGGAGCCAACGCCCATAATGCCTCTTAAACCTCCGGTTCCAAATTCAAGATCCTTGTAAAAAGAATCCGTAAGTTCCGTCTCCTCATTATTGTCGATTAAATCCTGAACTGCTTTTCGCGTTCCTTCATCATAACTTGGGGTTAACCAATCTTCGATTTTCTTTTGTATGTCTTTATTTAGGGATTTCATAAAATATATAAATATATTGGGTTACAAGGCTATTTATTCTGAAATGATTTAATAGTCAATGCAAGTCCTTCTTTCGTACTTATCGGTAGGTTAGAAATGCCAAGGGCTCTCTTTATTTTTGTATTTGAAACGATATAGGATTCTGTCAGTTTCTTCAAGCGTTCGGAGTTCAAAGGCAAGGGAAGCACATCCCCAACTTTTACGAGAGACTTAATTAAGGATGCCGATATGTGCCATAATTTGGGTTTCTTATTTAATGTTTCTGAAATCAACATAACCAGATCATTTGTCGACAGAGACTCATCATCAGCAAAATTATAGATACCGGATGAAAGTTCCTCCTTTTCAAGCATCGTCTGAACAAGAAAAGAAAGATTATCTATACTCAAGAAAGAGCGTTCATTTGGAAAAGATGCCAAAGGCCAAGGCGCACCCTTTTCGACAACCTTATACAGCAGGTTTAAATTCCCCTTATTACCCGGTCCGTGTATCATACAAGGACGGATAATAAATAGTCTTTTCCCAGCAGGCAACGATTTACTCAATAAATATTGTTCTGCTTTCTGCTTAGATTTTCCATAAGGGGTCAGAGGTTTAGCCTCGGTTTCTTCCGTAAGCACATCCAACACAGTATCTGCAACTGCTTTCACAGAGGAGAAATAAAAGAAATCTTTTATTTCTGATTTCATAAAAAGATCAAATAATTTGATTGTCAAGTCGCAATTTACTGTAAAATACTCTTCATCGGCAGATGTATTTGAGGTATCATGTGCCTTTCCCGCCAAATGGACAATTGCGGCCGCATCCAACAACGCTGTTTCCCAATCAGAATTTCTAAGGGAAAGTTTTTTAATACTATTTCCTTTGGTAGCCAAATAATCAGCAAGATTTTGTCCCACAAAACCAGAAGCACCTGTAATAATGATATCCATATTTTTCTATTAAAACAGTATTATTTTCTTTTTAGGAATCCGAATACTTTCCATACAATACGAGACTTAATGCGCCAGGCTTGGAAAGGAACATTATTCATTCGAAGAGCTTTTATAATTTCTTCGCTAACCTTTTTGTAAGAACTAAAACCTGACGAACTTACACCACCAATAAGCATCTTATGTGTGGTTATACCTGAAAATTTCCAGGATATTTGCTGTTTGAGAAAATATCTGGTAATCAATTCATAGTCTGCGCCTATTTTGAAATCTAGAGAATAGTAACCCAATTTTTCGAACAGCTCTTTTCTAAAAAAAATAGCGGGATGCGCTGGCATGAAGCCTATTTTCAATTTTTCGGGATTCCAATTTTGGGCAGAATAGCGTCTGATTATTTGACCATCTTCACGATGCTGTACAATATCTCCAACACTGGCATCCACATTATGGATTTTAAGAAAATTAGCAATATTAGATATAGTATCAGCATCAGAAAAAGTATCGTCGGCATTAACAATTCCTATATAGTCGCCAGTAGCCATACGAATACCTTTGTTCATGGCATCATAAAGCCCCTTATCAGGTTCTGAAACCCATTTTGTAACCACCTGCGGATACCGTTTGATAATTTCTAAGGTGCTATCCTTAGATTGACCGTCTACAATAATATACTCTAAGTCGGGGTAGTCTTGAGCTTCGACTGATTTTATGGTCTTTTCAATTGTAGCTGCGGAGTTCCAACAAACTGTTATAATGGAAATTTTCATTTGTTATTATTACTAAAAGCTATACTAGGTTACTTAAAATTAGTTCTTACAACCGTATTCCATAATTATTATGAATATATTGTTTCATCTTCTCCTTATCATCCCCACAGAACTTCTTGATTTCAAAAACTTTTGCATCTACTAAAGTCCGATACCACCAGCCTTGCAAAAAATGCCAAAGGAAACCTTCCTTTCCATCCAGAAAGCCCAATTTGAATATATATCTATAAATAAAATATGTAAAAGAACGAATGAAAAGAGGACTCTTTACATATCTCATCTTCATTTCTCTTTTTTTACGAGCTTGTTCATCTAAATTATTGTTATGGCTATTTCCTAAAATCTGGTATTCCATATCTAATAAATCTATTGCCTCTCGTACAGAATAGCTATTATGCTTAGTTGTCCACCAACCAATATTATTCAAGTTATCATCGGCGAATGCTCCATTAAGATCAATAATATCCCCAAATTCAATTTGAATATGCTCGTCCATCCATCTATTTTCAGATCTTCCTCGACCATAACGAAACAATCGAATCATCTTTATTTTTGGCATACGTTTTATCTCTCTTCCCATAAAAACTCGTTTCAACACCAATGTTGCTGCAGAAACAGTATCGGGCAATTTAGACAAATCACTGTTAATGACCTCAATACCGTTTTCACAAAGGTATTCATCGGCATCAAGCCGAAGTACCCATTCTGTATCTATCGGACAATTATCTAGGGCCCAATTGAATTGAGTAGCATAATTAACCCATGCGTTTTGATAAAAATGAGCTCCATATTTCTCAGCGATTTCTCTAGTTCTATCTGTAGAAAAAGAGTCAACCACAAAAACCTTAGCATTAATCATCTTGAGTGATTTTAGACAACGCTCTAAATGAATCTCCTCATTATAGGTTAATACAATTGCTGATATACCCTTAACCATTGAATCTTTGTTTAATATATTTCGCAGGAGCACCTGCCCATATTTGGTTTTCAGGCACGTTCTTTGTCAATATTGAAAAGGCTCCCAAAACACTGAAATTGTTAATAGTCACTCCTGGCAATACTTTGACTCCAGTAGCTATCCAAACTCCACATCCGATAACAATTGGAGCTGTTATTAATGGAAAATTAGGATCCTTGACATCATGTGTGCCAGTAATCAAGTATACGTCCTCTCCAATACAGGTTTTCTCACCTATTTTTATTTTATCCAGACAATAAATCCAAGAATTTTTCCCTATACTACTCAAGTTATTAATTTCCAAATTCCAAGGAAAGTCTATTCTTGCATTCCTGTCAATGGATACATTTCCATCTATTTTTGCACCAAATAACTTTAAAATTGAAACCCTAAAACCATTAAAATTATAGGGCAACAGTTTAAAAATAGTTGCATTAATTATTTTCCACACTCGGGATAGTATTTTCTCTTTCAAAGTGAAAGGTGTTGTTTGAACGGGATTATAATCGTTTATGTTCATATAAATTTGCGAGCTTTTATGAATTTAGCTGGATTCCCTCCAACTACTACCCATGGTTCAACATCTTTAAAAACAGCGGCTCTTGCACCTACAACAGCGCCCTGTCCAATCGTAACTCCCATTCCAACAAATGTATCGGTAGCTACCCAAGCTTGATCACAGATAATTATTGGAGCGCTAATGAGGGGATGTTTCGGATCAGAAATATCATGAGAAGCACTACACAAATACGCAGACTGGGAAATTGTAGCATTAGATTTTATTATTATCTTATTAACATTATAGCAATTTACATCTTGAGCTATGGCAACATATTCCCCAATATCTAAATTCCACGGCGCCCAGACCTTTACAGAAGAATATATCACACTCCCTTTCCCGATTTTTGCACCAAATAATTTCAATAAAAATTTTCGCCATTCATTGAAATAATTCGATACAAAAGGTCTAAAAAGGAAGAAACAAATAATATTCCATAATAATCTGCCCATTCTATTTCTAAGAGTGAGCTCATTCTTATATTGAGAATGGTCTACCTTTATCCCTTCCATACATCTACAAATTTTGGTTGTTCAGACCTTTTTAAAAGCCAATTATATACATCAAACATCTTTAATGCAACAGATTCAATAGAATATTGTTCTTCTATTAATTTCCTACCATTCAGTCCCAATCTATGGAGCTCTATCCCGTTCATACTCATATGAAGCTTTAATGATCTCACTAATTCACTTTCGTTAAGGTCAATCCATTCTCCCGCTTTTGCTATATTTAGCTCTCGCCAAGGCGTTCCTTTTGTTGTAATAACTGGAACACCACAAGAGAGTGCTTCAGCTATTACTATACCAAAATTCTCACTATAGGTTGGCAAAACAAATAAATCTGCTTCGTGGTAGACATCAATTTTTTCCTGCCCAAATTTAGGACCTACAATTTTTATACTTTTCTCTAAAGAATTTGATTTAATCAAATTCTTTAGAGAAGTTATATATTCTCTGTCGCCATTTCCAACAATTTCTATTTCCCAATTAGACTTAATGTCAGCATCTAATTTCATCCATGCTGTTATTAAATATTCGATTCCTTTTTTGGGATGAATTCGAGAAAGAAATAAAATTTTTCTCCTTCCTTCTTTATGTTCTTTCCAAATCTTTACAGGGTATTGAGATAAATCAATACCATTTGGTATAACAGCTATAGGGTTTTTGTAACCCAATTTCCTAATACTTTCTGCTTCCATCTCAGCAGTAGCATGTAAGCAAGTAGCGTTCTTCAAATCCTTATGTTGATATAAGAACATCGCTAATCTCTTTTTGAAAAAAGATTGTTTTAATGACCAAGGCTCAAGCATCCCTCTTATTGAAATTATGTAAGGAACATCCAATCTTCTTGCAACTTTAGCCATTTGACTTACTGGAAAATCCCATATACCATGACCGTGAAATATATTTGCTCTACTCTCATTCAACTCACTTTCCAATTCTTTTGACAATTTTAAAAAGTCAGGCTTACAGAAACGAATTTTCCCTTTTGGGGATTCAAAATTAGTAATTATAGGATCCTCAGAATATAAGGTGAATAAGTCTACGAAATCGATACTCTCATTTTCACAAAGCTTATTTATAAGAGCGGTAGAACTTCTAGCAGGCCCTCCGGTAGATTGATCGATGGAAGATATGATATGAGTTATTTTCATATTTTGATTTTTTGATAAATCTCTATGTATTGATCAGCTATTTTAGTAACACTAAATCTTTCAACATTGACAAACCCCTTTTTTATAATACTCTCTTTGTATACATTATCAGATAAAAGTGCTTTAAATCCTTCTTTAATAGATTTAACACTTTCAGGATTCACATAATGAACTGAATTACCTCCAACTTCCCTCAAAGGATCTATATTTGACGTTAGAACAGCTCTACCAACAGCTTGCGCTTCGATTATAGGCATTCCAAATCCTTCGAATAATGATGGAAAACTCACAAGGTTGCATTTTTCATATTCAACAATAATTTGCTCATCAGTTAGATTATAATCATTAGAATAGAAAATGCCACTACTATTAAGTAAACCAAGCTGTTCAGCATTTAATCTTCCTATAATTCTCAAATTACATTGTGTATCTTTAAGTGCCTGAATCACTCTCGTCAAGTTTTTATTCCAACCAGTGCCAATATGCAATATAACTGGCGTAAAGTTCTTTTTGTCCTCAGCCATTCTACTAAATCCGCTATCAACGGAATTATGAACAACTGATATCGCTTTCTTTTTTACGACACTCAAAACCTCTAATTTAGTCTTGTGTGAAATACACACAACGTGATTTGCCAATTTAATTGGCAAATAAAACCATAAAAGCCATTTTAAAAAATAATCCAATTTATTTTTCGCATTTTTTAAAGTAGCTATATCATGTATAGTTAAAACTACTTTGCAACCAATTAGAGCTAACAAGATATAATGAATATCTCCAGTAACATGAAATATCGCATCCTTTCGCCTCAACTTTAATACAAATAAAAGATTTTTAAGAATTTTGTGAGGAGCAGCACCAAAATGTGGCATATTATAAATTTCAACAGTTTGCTCTTGCCTAACTAATTTTATAACTGGCTTAAAGACCTTAGCTATACTAAAGCCTGCCTCTTTACTTCTATTTAGATATACTATATTCACAGTTTAAGATTTTTTTAAACACTCTTTGTATTGTTTTTCGATTAGAGTAGCCACTACTTAAACATCTTTGATATCCATTTTCTGCAATGGACTCTCTTAGTTCATTATTTTTTAAATAAAATTTGACCTTTTCAAGTAATTGATCATCAGAAATAAAGAAATCAGCCTCCTTCCCTTTTTTAAACAGGGAAAGGTGTTCACTTGTTTCTTCCGCTAACATAAAGCCTTTACAAGCTGGTATTTCCATCGTTCTAGTTGTTTGAAGATCATTATTCATTTTCCTTAGAAAACAAAGATTAATTTTAAAAGAACATAAAGCTTTAACATAATCCTCTGAAAATAATGCTCGACTTTCAATAGATAGATTAGGATAAAGGTTATAATATTCTAACCATTTACCCCCACCCCATACTCTAACATTAACGCCATTTTTTGCTAAAAATAAGATACTTTCCGCTCTCCTCTCTTCCCACATGCCTATAAATCCAACATCTCCTCCTAAACGTTTTTTCTCACTCTCAGTTAACACATGAGGAAAGTGAAATTTTTCCTCGTAAGCATTATCAACGAAAATTACTTCCTTTGCTCCTAAATTCTTCAAATCATTAACCGCATAGGATTTAGTCGTTATATAAAAATCATAATAGGGCAAACTCTGTAAAAATTCATATGATTGATTATGTATCTTGGTCATCTCATCAGGAGAATATCCAACAATTCTAATATCTGGATTAATCCTCTTTAATTTAATCAACGTCGACTTTTTAATAATAATCCCCTTATCGATCCAGATAATGTCATATCTATTATTTCTCGCTTCATCTAAAATCCTTTTATTTACTTTACTGGTATCAATGAAAGGAAAACTTATTCCATATACGAATAGCCTTTTAACAATTCTGTTAAACAGTGAGTATTTAAAAGCAGTATCAACAGCAGTTGTGCTACCCAACTGCTCTAAGGCCCAATGCCTGTGCAGAGCAGTGTTACTACTATTATAATTACTAAAATTAGCTACTGATAGTATTTTCATACGAAAATTGAAGTTTTGATTTAAAAATTATATATATAAAGACTAGTATTAAATAAAGTTTAACAAAACCAACAAATTGACCAACAAATTCTTGCTCAAATTTCACAAAACTTATAAATACAGAAGGGATAGTCAATAAAAATATATTATATCCCCTTCTTACGGTGAATAAAGCAACTAAAAAGTTGTACATTCTATTCAAGAGTTGTCCAAAGAAAAACATAAATATCCATGAGCCAATAACTCCAAATTCAGCATATGAAATTCCAAAAACATTAATTCCGACTGAAACATTGTCTTCAACATAACGGCCTGTATATCTCATATAATTTGCTCTAGTATCAATTTCCTTCTTATCAGAATATAGAAATCTAGGAATCAAACCATTTGACAAATCTTCCAAGAGCTGTCTACCATATAGATGAGGATATTTTTTTGGAACGTAATCATAAATTTCTGCAATTACGCTTCCAGAGTTTGCTCGTTCTATTGCTGACATTGATTTTTCTTGCTTGGGAGCAAGCATTGCTTGTAAAAATAAACCAAAATCGTAAGATCTATTTTCGCCCTTCCAAACCATTTCTCTATATACTAATTTTGCATTTTGAAATAAATTTAGAACGAAGAAGCAACATACAAATAAAACAATTATTTGTCTTTTTGTGAGATTAAAAATCATTGGAATATACAAAATCGCAAGTAGTCCAAATGAAATAACTGGAGCAAATACGGCAGATCTTATTGACTGAAATAATATAATCAAAAAGAAAATACTTGGATAGTACCAATATTTCTTACTTTTCTTCATCAAACCTAAAGAAAACAAAATAGCAATACCAGAAAAGTTATTTAATAAATTTACAAATGCATTCGAAGTAAATGAAGATAAAAATACACCTAAAATTCCAGTTAATATAATGACTTTAGACCAATAAGTGTTCCTACCGATTTCAAAAAACTTCTCAACACCAATATCATTAAAATAGTTTTTTTTAATATTCCATTTAAAGCCAAAGTAAAAAAAGAAAAATGCAGGAAGCATTATAGACAAATAATTTGGCAAATTATTCATATTATCAAAATTGATAATAGGAAAAAAAACTAGTTGGAGTACACAGATTAAAAAAATGAGATCTACAATTGCTATTTCTTTCCTGATGTTATTCAAAAAGTTAACCAAAAAAAATAGCGTCACAGCAAGGCCAACGGTAATATTTATGATATTATTCTGTAATATCAATAAAAAAATAACCGTCATTAATAATATTATATTCTGTATTTTCTTTAAATTTATTTTATCCACTTTAGTTCCTTTAGTTCAATAACGAAATAATTTTACATCTATATAACCTTAAAAAGGTCAAATATTCGATCCTTAGTTATTCGAAGATTTAATTTCATACAATAATATGAAAGTGGAATATCAACAATTAATAAGGAAATAAGCGCAAACGGTAAAGATTGGGAAAAAATAATTATAGCTCTAAAAGCAATAATGCAAGTAATATTTAACAATAAGAAATACCATCCAAGCTTTGTATGATTATTGGTAGACATCAATACTACACTACTACTGTACCATATATTACCGAAAAATACACTCAACAAAAAGCTGAACATGATTCGATAATCAAAAGTAATTTTGTTGTGCAGCCAAATTGAATATATATACGGACCTATTAACAGAAGGACCGCGCCAATAATCAAAGTAACTCCAATTGATATAAATAGCAATTTCCGGTTGAGATTACGCATCATTAAGTAATCTTTATTTCCATATGCTATCGAAAATTCAGGCCAAATAGAAGCATGAAATATTCCTATAAAACTTTTAATAAAATTGCAGAGCGTTCTAGTAGTATTAAACAGGATTAAAATTTCTGCAGAAAAATTTCTTGCTACCATTAAAGTCAATCCTTGATTCATGATAGCATAACCTACAGGAAAAGCCATAAAACTCAATGATGGTCCGCTTGTCTCTTTTATAAAACTCCATTCAAAATCCTTTAAATAGAACTTATAATCAAAGTATTTTGGTATATCAAATATCTTGTAACCCCATACTAACAATTTTGGCAAAACAAGCAAAACTGAGACTGTAGAGAAACTCGAGTTGAAATATAAACAAATAAACATTATAATCAATTCAGCAAATTTAGCTCCATCTTCCAAATAAAAGGCTATATAAGTCTTTTTTACTGATCGATAAATAGCATTAAAAACAGCACTAAATTGCGCTGTAATAATCTGAAAGAATAGAAAATAAACTACAAAAATTATATCTTTATGTGGAGTTACCCTAGTACCAAGGATGGAAGAAATATCAAAAAATAATATAAATATTGTCAGACTAAATATACATACAATACTAGCAAAAATTAGAAGTATATAATTATTTGTTAAATATTTTCTACATTGATCAATCCTTCCTTCTGTGAATGAAACAACAAATTTATTTGCAATTACATCATTGAAACCAACATTTGACATTGAAAAAAAACTCATGATCGTAGATAAAATAATCCAATCGCCGTACTTATCTACTCCCCAAAATCGTATAAATAATGGTATAAGTGCTACTTGATTAAACAAGTTAACACCTAAGCCAAAAAATCTGGAGATAATATTTTTAAGAATATGTGCATTCACGGAATATAAGATATAAGATCAAGATAAATTGAATTTAACATAAGGTATGATAAGCTTTTTATGACCTTAGCAAATCACTCTTTACCATCTCTTTTACCAAAGCGGCCAAATCATATTGAGGTTGCCAGCCCAATTTAGTTTTAGATTTAGTAGGGTCGCCAATTAACAAGTCAACTTCTGTAGGACGATAATACTGTGGATCTACGCGAACAACAACCTTATCAATCTCAAGTTGATACTCGGGATTTGAACAAGATTTGACTTTTGCAATTTCACATTCTTCCGATCCCTCAAAAGTTAATTCAACACCAATTTCAGCAAAAGCTAAACGTACAAAGTCACGAACTGAAGTTGTTATTCCTGTAGCGATCACATAATCTTCGGCTACATCTTGTTGCAAGATACGCCACATCGCCTCCACATAATCTTTCGCATGCCCCCAATCACGCAGAGCGTTTAAATTTCCAAGATATAAACACTCTTGCTTACCTAATGCAATTGCAGCAGTAGCCATAGTAATCTTACGTGTTACAAAAGTCTCACCACGACGAGGCGACTCATGATTAAACAATATACCATTACATGCATACATATTATAGGCTTCTCTGTAATTTTTGGTTATCCAGAATCCATAAATTTTCGCTACACCATAGGGAGAACGTGGATAGAAAGGAGAGCTTTCATCGTAGAAACCTTTTTCATTTTTATTTTCTTCTAAACCGCCATAAAGCTCAGAAGTTGATGCTTGATAGATTCTAGTTTTCTTTTCCAATCCTAATATACGTACAGCTTCTAAGATACGTAATGTACCGATACCATCAACATTGGCAACATACTCGGGCGAATCAAAAGATACTTTCACATGAGACATCGCTCCTAAATTATAGATCTCGTCCGGTTGAACCTCTTGGATAATACGAATAATATTGGTCGAGTCTGTCAAATCACCATAATGCAATTTGAAATTGACATTCGACTCATGTTGATCTTGATACAAATGATCAATACGCTGTGTGTTAAAAGAAGATGCCCTTCTTTTTATACCATGCACCATATATCCTTTTTCCAATAGTAATTCGGCCAAATAAGACCCATCCTGACCTGTAATCCCTGTAATTAATGCTGTTTTCATATTTATAGTATTCTCTTCTAATTAATGATATAACGAAACTTTATATCAAACGGTTAATAATCTTATAACTTTACTTCTTTATATTGCCCTTCATTTTCCAAGAACCAAGCATAGGTACGCTCAATTCCTTCTTTCAGTTCAATTTGGTGTTTCCAGCCGAGCTCATGCATTTTGGAGATATCCATCAATTTACGTGGAGTGCCATCTGGTTTAGAACTATCCCATACAATCTCTCCCGTATGCCCCACGACTTCCTGAATCAACTCAGCAAGCTCCTTAATAGTCAAGTCTTCTCCAGTACCTACATTATATAAATGCTCTGGCAATTTATTTTCTAATGCAAAAATTACAGAAGCCGCCATATCATCTACAAACAGGAATTCACGCATAGGCGTACCTGATCCCCACAAAGTGACGGGTTGATTCCCGTTTAACTTTGCCTCATGAAACTTACGAATCATCGCTGGCAAGACATGGGATGACTTCAAATCGAAATTATCATGTGTGCCGTATAAATTCGTCGGCATTAAACTCACATAGTCTTTTCCAAATTGCTTGCGAATGGCTTGACAGGCTTTCACCCCTGTAATTTTTGCGATCGCATACCATTCATTGGTAGGCTCTAAGCTATCGGTCAAGAGGTATTCCTCTTTTAACGGCTGTGGTGCAAACTTAGGATAGATACAAGATGAGCCTAAGAAAATAAATTTGTCAACATCACTTTTTAAAGCCGTATCAATTAAATTATTTTGGATCTGCATATTTTCCATCAAAAATTGATAGGGGAAATCATTATTCGCCAAAATACCGCCCACGCGTGCAGCGGCATCGATAACAATCGCAGGCGATTCTTCCTTAAAAAATGCTTGTACAGCCTTTTGATCACGCAGATCCAGTTCAGCACTACTTTTTCCAATCAAGTTCGTATACCCCTTGGATTCTAATATTCTCCAAATAGCTGCACCTACCATTCCACGATGACCAGCAATATAAATCTTTGTATTTTTTTCCATCAATAATGTTATTTCAACTAATCCAATAATTTAGATTGATGCTTCTCTAGCATATTGTAAATTTTCTTTACGTCTTGAGATTTTTCCTTCTGTATAATCAAAAATGCATCTTTGGTATGGACGAATATGGCTCTCTTAAGACCTACAAATCCAGTAAAAATATCCGTTCCGATCACTATATTATCTTGATCATCTTTCGGGTAACCACTATCGATAAAATAATCGTACAAAGATTCAAAAGAACCTAAATCAGACCAGTCAAAACTCGTTGGTACGACCCGAATCTTTTTCGAACGCTCCATCACAGCATAATCAACAGATATAGAAGGAATGGCTAACGATAATTCTTCATCTAAGAAGCCTTCTGTTGAAGCCTCCCATACCGCTAACGCTTTCTCGTATACGATTGGCTCATACTTTTTCAGCTCTTCTAGAAAAACAGAGGCTTGGAAACAAAACATCCCGGAGTTCCATAAAAAGTTACCTTTTTCGATAAAATCTTCGGCTGTGTCCTGATTTGGTTTCTCGCGGAAAGACTTGACCTCGTCGCCATCAAATTCAATATAGCCATAGCCTGTCTCCGGACGAGTAGGGCGAATACCAAAAGTCACGATAAAACCTTCCTTAGCTTTTTCCACCCCATCTTCCATCGCTTTTCGATAGGCTTCTTCTCCAGCAATCATATGATCGGAAGGGGTTACGATAAGGATATCATCAGGCTCCACACTAAAGGCCGCGAAAGCGATTGCAGCTGCGGTATTACGTGGCGTCGCCTCAACAATATTTTTATAGGGTAGTCCACAGGAAACCATCGCTTTATGGCTCAAATGCGTATTATCTTTGTTTCCAACCACAATAACACGCTCGGCAACCTGTTGATTGCGCTGCACGGTCATTTCAAATAAAGATTTACCATCAAATAACCCTAAATATTGTTTAGGACTATGTTTACGCGAAAGCGGCCATAAGCGACTTCCTATACCTCCCGAAAGGAGCACATGTACAATATTCATTTTAGAAATTTTCTATTTTAAACTTGTCCACTAAATTTATTATTCACCAATCGCATAATAATCGAACCCTAAACCATTTAGCTGAGTACGATCCAATAACTTGCGCCCATCAAAAACAAAAGCTGGTTTTTTCATCTGTTCTTTGATCGTCGCCCAGTCGTATCCTTTAAACTCATCCCATTCGGTCAAAATAGCTGTGGCATGTGCATCGGCAATGGCTTCATAAGGATCATTAACAACCGTTACCAAGCGGCGGTTTTCTTCTGCTGAACGTGTACCTAAATAATCCAAATCCTTGTAAATTTGTTCTGCAGGCACTTTAGGATCATAAACCACCACATGGGCCTCTTCTTCCAAAAGATGATCGGCTACATAAATCGCAGCAGACTCCCTGGTATCATTGGTATCTTTCTTGAAGGCCCAGCCCAAAAACGCGATCTTCTTACCATTGACCGTGTTGTACATCGTCTGAATGATATTTTGCGCAAACCGTGATTTTTGATGATCATTCAGAATAATGACCTGCTCCCAGTAATCAGCTACAGCAGTCAAATTGTAAGAGCGCGCAATATAGACTAGGTTCAAAATATCTTTTTGGAAACAAGAGCCCCCAAAACCAACGGATGCCTTTAAAAACTTAGGGCCTATCCGGCTATCGTGACCAATAGCACGGGACACTTCGTCCACGTTCGCTCCTGTGACCTCACACAATTCTGAAATAGCATTGATCGAAGAAACGCGTTGCGCCAAAAATGCATTGGCAACCAGTTTTGCTAACTCAGAAGACCATAAATTGGTCGTCAGGATTCGCTCGCGAGGTACCCAAGCTTCGTAAACCTGCACCAAGGCTTCTATCGCATCTGCATCTTCTCCACCGATCAATACACGGTCTGGATTATGCAAATCAGTAACAGCTGTACCTTCGGCTAAAAATTCCGGATTAGAAAGAATTTGGAAATTGACACCATTACCGGTATTGTCCAAAATGCTTTTTAGTGCAGCAGCTGTACGAACGGGCAACGTCGACTTCTCGACAACGATCTTATCGGATTTAGCAACTGCAGCAATCTGGCGAGCACATAACTCGATATATTTTAAGTCTGCCGCCTGTCCTTTGCCTTTACCGTAAGTCTTCGTCGGGGTATTGACAGAAATAAAAATCATATCGGCCTCGTCGATGGCTTTTTCCACATCCGTAGAAAAGAAAAGATTTCGTCCACGCGCCTCTGCCACTACAGCATCCAAACCCGGCTCGTAAACCGGTAACTTCTCCAAATCAGCATCATTCCAAGCAGCAATACGTGCCTGATTGAGATCAACTACTGTAACTGTTACATTTGGATTTTTCTGTGCAATGACCGACATGGTAGGACCACCTACATAACCCGCCCCAATACAGGTTATTTTCTTAATTTCTTTCATTTTATCCGTTTCCAATTAGTTTTCTATTATTTTCTAGTTCTTTTTATCTTCATTTTGAGGCAAAGTGCCTGTTTTTTCATACAGGACAATCATTCCCTGCGTTTTTTCAACAAGTTCTGTATATACGGTCACCTTCTTACCAAGTATTGTGCCAGCTTTTAAAGCAGCTTGCTGTAAATACGCTAAATTTAGTTCATTTCCTTGCACCAATACCTCAATATGCCCCGAATCCAAACCCTGCGCATAGTCACCCAACAGTGCCACTTCCTCCACATCGCCAGCACGCTCAAGCACTTTGTCCACAAAAACTTCGATCCCTAAAAAATCATGAATCAATCCTTGAAGCGAAGTAAAAAGTGAATGCTTAATATTGGCCCGGTAATAAATTTTATGTTCATTATCCTCGCGGATCAAATAGCCTGCTTCGGTGAGCTGATTGAGCTCTTTGCGAATAGAATTAGTCGACTCCTTGAACTCATCGGCCAACCCACGCAAATAACCGCGGTTACTCGCTGATACAAAAAACTTGATCAGCAGTTTAAGTCTGGTTTTGGAGGTAATCAACGAGTCTAACATGGTTTAGTATCAGATTGAGTAACAAAAGTACTCAATGCGAATGAATATCACAAATTAAATAATTATTAACTACTTGATAGCTTAACAGTAGCAAATTAAAATCCACGTGGAACATGTTACAAACGCTAATAAAGAAACCCCGACAAGCAGGGTTTCTTCGGTTAAATAATTATGTAATATGGAATAAAAAACACGTAAATATTAACTTTTAAACTGATTCTGCGCTTCAGAACGATCACCAGCATATACCCCCTTCATGGGTAAGGTCACACGAAAAGCTTTCTTCTCGCCATTTTTATAGTTGACCACGGCATTAATTCTAACTTTATAATTCGTCAAATCAACACGCCGCGCTTTATCCGAAGCCACACGAAAACGTACAGATACTTCCGAAGATGCCTTTTCGTTAGTTTTAAATGGCAAAACAAGGACCTGTTGCAGCTTTATCTCAACTTTGGAATCCGCAGAACGAACGTCTTTGATCACGATATTGTTGATATCTTCCTGATATCTTTCACTTCGAAATACCAACGCTCCATACGTTGCACCAAGACTACCACTATACTGCCCCGGATACTCTTGAATGCGGTAATAAACATTCATAGAGACATCATCTGGTATTTTGCTTTTTGAAGCAAAAATTTTAAAAACAATAAATATGAATGCAATAAGTAGTACTATATATAAATATATCATAATCAATTAATCATTCATTCCAAGTCTGCATATGTCTTGCGTTCGTAGATAATACTTAGAATGCGTGTAGCAAAAATAGAAAGTAAATGGGCATGAGAATAGAGACCCTAGGGTCTCATTTACAATTAAGAAAATAAAAACTTATTAGATTTATTTAAAATAATGCATTTTTGTTTGCCATATGAAGCCAAATATCATTTTTATCCTATTACTGCTGCTCAGTATAGCCACTATTCGATTGGGAAGGGATGCTATCATCGCAAATAACATGCTGATAAAGAAAACTTTTTTGGCCACCGAGACGCCTATATTAATCGCCAAGGAAAGTGAAAGTAGGAAAGACCCCATATATTATTACAATAATCCACAGCTTTTTCTTCCCATCACCCACTATCATCGTGATAAAAATCAAAACAAAGACAACTATTGGCTGCGCAAGAAAATTTTCCTCAACAATCCTTTGTCAACAGGACAATATGTGCTGTCCTTTGATAATTTAACCTTTGTTGACCTGACGCTAATCGATGGAAACGACAAGGTTATTGACCGTAGGAAAGCTGGCCTTTTTTGCAAAACCAGCTCGTTATCAGCGAATGATGGCCGCGACCATTTTGTTATCCATCTGGATGCCAATAAGGATTACACAATTCTATTGCGCGTGAGACACATTAAAGGCTATATTCCTCTATATGACTTCCACCTGCAAACACAGTTGGATTATCTAAAAAAGACACAATGGATCAATATCATTCATGCATTTATGGAAGGGGCTATCATTGTGCTCCTTCTCTATATCGCTTTCGCATGGCTGGTATCACGCTATCGGCCTTACCTCTGGATCTTTTTCTTTTTGTTATTTATTGGCTTTTATAGCTATGGACTTCAAAGCCAATTTACAGACCTATTCTTCCCCAATACGCCGCAGCTTGGATGGAGCTTAGTTTCCGTATTTAGAAATCTGGCGGGAATCAGTTTTTCGCTACTGACGATCGCGTTCTTAAATCTGAAAAAAATAAGTCGTCTGCATTATAAGCTAATTCTTTGCCTTATTCTTGTAGTATTTATCGCAGCTGTATTTAATTTTGTCAACAACTATTATTTAGCCAATTTCAAACAAAGCAACTGGATCAATATCGCGCTGGGGGCGCTATATGTCGCCTATTTTTCGAACCTATTTATATCCCTATGGAAAAAGATTGACAAGATGCAGCGATTTTTGACCTATTCGGTTATTTTCCTGGTCATAGGCATTAGTACACTCCTTTATTTTGGATTGGTTTTAAAGGAACAATCGATTCAATATGTATCTATGCTGACACAGTTTTTTGGATTGTGCATCACGATGATTCTTTTGATCGGTATACGCTTAAAACTCCGTAAATCAGAACTGGACCATCATAAATCTACGGAAATCATTGTTCAAGAGCGAACAGTCGAGCTTAAAAAAGCCAATGATGCGCTCTACGAGCAACAGATTCAATTGCTTCAAAAAAACCACTATATCGAAACGCTCATCGATGAAGTCAATCACCGCGTCAAAAACAACCTTCAACTGCTGTATAGTCTAGGGAGCCTTTATAAAGCAGGCGATAACCATGGCTCCCAACATATTCAGCCCATACAATCCATGCAAGACCGCACCCACGCGATGATGCTGGTTAATCAACTACTGGTTTATAATCAAAATAGTCAGCTAAAATTAAATGTTCTAGTGATCGAAACAGTTAACTACCTGAAACAAATGCATGATCCTGAAAGAATTGTACCTATCCATGTCGATGTGGGACAAAATTGGTTAATTACGACCAATACCTCGATCCCTTTAGCCCTTATCATTACGGAGCTATTGACAAATAGTTACAAATATGCTTTTCCTAAAAGTAAAGGACATGATATTTCGCCGCGGATCAATTTGAGTATAATCAAAAGTGAATCGGGAACGACCATGAGATTTGAAGATAATGGCATTGGAGCAAAAAAGATTATTTCCGGATCATCTTTCGGAATTGGCTTAGTAAAGGACCTTACCCGCCAAATAAAAGGGACAGTGACAATTAACTCTGAAAAAGGATTTAAGTATTTATTTGAATTTAACAATATCATATGAGCCTAAAAGTATTAATCGTAGAAGATGAAATGATTATCGCCAGATTTATAGAATATCAGCTTCATTCCCTTTATACTGGACTAGAGTCGCATATCGCACTCAGCGTTGATGATGTAGAGACTTATATGGAACACAATTCGCCTGATCTGGTACTTTGTGATATTCAGCTCAATGATAGGCTAGATGGTATTGAGCTCATGGAGCGCTATGCGACAAAAAAATTGTTCAGCTTGGTCTTTATCACCTCCTATCAATCAAAAAATAGCATCGACCGAGCCGCCGCGTTAAATCCAGAGAATTATATTATTAAGCCTTTAGGCGAAAACCGCCTTTATGCGGGCACCCATATGATCATTCAGCGACTGCAACAACAACGCAATAAAAACAAAGCTTTAGAAAGACTAAAAACATTGACTCCCTCGGAATTAAATATACTTAAAATGATCGCCTTGAGGTATACGACAAAATATATTGCCGAAACATTATTCCTAAGCCCTTATACCGTCAAAAATACCCGGCATCGCATCTGTCGCAAGCTTGATCTCAATGAAGCGAACAACGCATTGCTTTCATGGGCAATTGAGCACCAGCATTTACTGAAGTTCTAAAAAAATAAGGGTTTGCGATGCAGCAAACCCTTTACCATAAAATAACAATTAATGCAAATTATGTCTTCTGATCCGATTGTTCGTTTGATTGATAAAGCTCTCCTATCTTCAACACTGTACTAAACGTTTTTGGTTTTCTGTTGGCATAATTCAACACACCGGCAATGCGTATCCCCTTACCTTCCAATGCTGTTATTTCACCTTTCTTTCGCTGTAATTTAAATCGCACCGATACATCTGAATCCCCCTTTTTGCTTTCGAAAGGCACAACCACAATCTGTTCCAGATTGACGAGCAAAGCGGGATGATCTGGTTTGACCAGTTTGATTACCAAATTTTTAAGCGCGTTGTCTCTGGATTTCGTACGAAAAACAAAAACACCGCTTTTTGTCCGATAGTCGCCACTGTATTGCCCCGCCCTATCCTGAAACAGGTAGTTGACCTGCATCGAAACAGCTTCGTTAAATAGCTTTTCACGTTGCCTTGATTGTAGAATAAAATAAATAATAAACAAAACGATAACTAAAACTGCTAAAATAAGTACCATAATAAAATAGATAATAGGACTAGGTGATATACAATCTTATGATTGAATTTAACTATATGTCAAATTTAATTTAATGGAACTCTCAGCACTAAAATTTATAGGGGACAAATAAGGGACAATTTCATATAACAATGAAAAACAGCACTATACAATATTTTAAAATAAGTAAATAGGTTATAAAATCGAAAAATTAAGATGCTAATAATTTTTGTGGGGATGAAAAATAAATATTTAAATCAGCCGTATCCCAAAATTAAGAATACAGCTGACAAAAAAGACCTTTACCTTCTAGTAAGATTTTTATCTTATTTTAAACTTGCTTCGAAGCAACAACTTTACGAAGCCCTTCACTGGAAAAGCGGTGTGTACGTTTATTATAATAGATTTCGACATTTTCTTCGATACAATAATGTCTTCCAGTGAAATCCTGATCGCGGTATTCTTCTCCGATAATTCGCATATCGATCGGTAAAGCCTTGATCATATCAATCAGATCCTGTTCTGTTTCGTAGGGAATAATCTCATCGACATAGCGACAACCCTCCAATTGAATATATCGCTCCACAATGGTCTGCGTAGGTTTAGCCTTCTCAGGATATACCTCTGAAGGATCTGTATTGAGACCGACAATTAAGTAATCACAATGTCTTTTCGCTTCTTCAAGCATCATAATATGTCCGGCATGCAATAAATCAAAGACACCGAAGGTAATTCCAATTTTCATTTAATTATCTTTTAATGGTTAATGAGCGCTAGCAGCTCGGTTTCATTGTAGACCTTTATTCATCAGCGCATTTTCTCTTAAGACATTATAGTGCATTAAAGGCTAAAGCAACTGATGTGCGCCTCAAAAGAAGCTTATGGTGCTGTTACGGATTCTGAATTAGCCTCTGCCACAATCCGGCGTAATCCCGAACTTGAAAATCGGTGATCGCGGCTATTGAAATAAAGTTCGATTCCTTTTTCCTCACAATATGCCCTTCCTGTGAAACTCTTCTCCCGGTATTCATCACCAACGATGCGCACATCAATATTAAAGGAGCGAAGAATATCTTCGAGATCCTGCTCTGTGGCATAGGGAACAATTTGGTCAACGTACTGGCAACCTTTAAGCTGAATATAGCGTTCTACAACAGTCTGCGCGGGCTTATTCTTCTCGGGGCGATCCAAGGTCGGATCAGTCTGCAGTCCACAAATCAGATAATCACATTGTCTTTTGGCATCTTCAAGCATCTTGATATGCCCTGCATGTAGTAGGTCGAATGCGCTGAAGGTAATACCTATACGCATTCCCTTGGCTGGGATTGTTATCATCATCAAAAATATGGATGTAAAATTTATTAATAAAACGGCTGTACAGCTAATCAAAGATATAAAAATATCCAACTTAGCGTACTTGATATACCGAATTTAAAAGATTTAAAGTAAAAATCATGCCAAAGAGGGAATATCGGCGTGTCGTAAATACAATTGCGCGCAGGCACGTGCATCAGAGAGTGCCTCGTGGTGATTTAAATCTATCCCAAGCACCTCACAACAGGCGTTTAAACGTGCCGGCTTAAAGCCTTTACCTTGGTAGATCTTGAAAGTACACTCCCATTTATCCATAAGCCCCAGATGATCATACGGTAAATTGTAATAATGCATGGTTTTACGCAATACACCTCGGTCAAATAGTTCATTGTGCGCCACCATAAGCCTATTATTAATAAGAGGATAGATATGAGGAAACAATTCTTTGAACGTAGGCGCACTGGCCGTGTCCTTTGGACGAATACCATGAACACGAGTAGTTTGCCACATATATTGGTTGTTAGGAGGCTGTATCAGTGAATAAAATTCATCCACAATAATTCCTCGCTCTACAACCACCAAGCCGATTGCGCAGGCGGAATTCTGATTCGCCGTAGCTGTCTCGAAATCTATTGCTGTAAAACTTAATTCTGATTGCATAGTCGCTCCTTCTAAAGTTGCGGTAAAATTACTACTTTTTTCATTCTACTCAAACCCACTCGCTAAATCATAGACTTTTGGGAACCGAATAATCAGATATTAACAATATGCAACAAAATTATTTAAACCGATAAAAGGTATGGTTACTAAAATGTTTTCTTTAAAAAGAATAACTTATCTGCTATATCTTCCCATACAACTCTTTGTTGAAAATGATTTATTATAAACTGACGTCCATTAAGTCCATGCTGCCTTTTTACATCCAAATTATCTCGGTAAAATTTAATTTTATCCGCTATATCTCGTGGATCATGGGTAATATGCATTCCTGTCTGTCCATCGACAATAGCGTCTATGCAGCCAGTTGCTTTCGAAGTTAAAATCGGCAAAGACATCGCTGAAGCTTCCAGAATTACGGTAGGAAATCCTTCTCGATATGAAGGCAAGACCAAAATATCCATTAAACAATAGTAAGGAGCAACATCTTCTATAAAATCAATATGTATTATACTATTTAAATTACGTATCTGATCAAGAATATCCTCTGGTACAGCATCTCTCTTTTCAATAGGTCCAATAAGCAATAGTTTCATTCTATTATCGTCAGCATGAACTAATTGCCATGCCTCTATTAAATCAATTATTCCTTTATCGCGCACCATTCGCCCAACATATCCAACAACAAAATCCGTCTCAGCGATACCTAATGACTGCCGAATAAGTTGTGCCTCGTCTGTCGCAAGGAAATTAAGCCTTGAAAACCTATCAATATTCACACCATTACAAGTCCCCTTTGAAAGTAGAATACTTTTTTGATCATATTTTATCCCATCCATTTTTGCTCGCGCAGAAAGAGATGGACTGACATTTACAATAGTTGTTGAAAGACAACAAGTCATCTTTTCAACAGACATCAATAGTTTCCTAAATAGCCCATTCGCGGTCTCATATAGGAGTCCGTGCCTAAAATAAACCCTGTTTTCAACACCCGCTAAATAAGCGGCAATCATTGCTATCATTGCTCCTTTGGGTGTATGACCAAATACATGGGTAAAACGATTTCTTTTTATTACTTTAAAAAGTTTCCAAACAGCTATAGCATCCGAAAACGGGCTAAAACTTCGTGTAATTGGAATAGGAAAATATGGTATATCCACTTTATGAAGATATTTTCTTAAAAAAGCGGAATCCCGACAAGCCACATATTGATCAATATTTCTTCCTTTAAAATAATCAAACTGATCTCCGATAAAATACGGCAGCGAAAATGCATCGCTTACAACCTGAAGTAATCTAACTTTTGTCATATTATGATAATCAGGCCCTTGCTTATCTGGTAAATTCACTAAAGTCTTTATGATCGATCTTTTCGAGCTGTTCTTTAGTAAGCGACTTAAAATATTCGTATGTCAATTTGAGACCTTCTGCACGAGTAATTTTAGGTTCCCAATTGAGTAATTCCTTTGCTTTTAAAATGTCAGGCCTCCGTTGTTTGGGATCATCCTGAGGGAGATCTTTATAAACCACTTTTTGATCTGTACCTGTTAATTCAATAATTTCCTCCGCAAATTGTCCAATAGTAATTTCATCTGGATTGCCAATATTTACCGGATAGGCATAGTCTGATAAAAGCAATTTATAGATTCCTTCAATGAGATCTTTCACATAACAAAAAGAGCGCGTCTGTGAGCCGTCACCAAAAATAGTTAAATCTTCTCCTCTCAAAGCTTGTCCGATAAATGCAGGTAAAACACGCCCATCATTTAATCGCATACGCGGGCCATAAGTATTAAATATTCTTACTATACGTGTTTCTAAACCATGAAACGTATGATAAGCCATCGTTATAGCTTCCTGAAATCTTTTTGCTTCGTCATAGACACCCCTTGGTCCAACAGGGTTAACATTACCCCAATAACTCTCGGGTTGAGGGTTGACTGAAGGATCACCATAGACTTCTGAAGTGGATGCTATCAAAATTCTAGCATTCTTAGATTTTGCTAACCCCAAGAGATTGTGTATTCCTAATGACCCTACCTTTAACGTTTGAATAGGAATTTTTAAATAATCTATAGGACTTGCTGGTGAAGCGAAATGCAAAATGTAATCCAGCTTTCCTGAAATATGTACAAATTTAGAAACGTCATGATTATAAAATTCAAAATTTTTGAGCTTAAACAAATGCGCTATATTGCTCAAGTCGCCAGTAATTAAATTGTCCATTCCAACAACCTCATATCCTTTTTTAATAAATAAATCACATAAATGTGATCCTAAAAACCCAGCGGCACCTGTAATTAAAACCCTTTTACTTTCCATTAATTAGACAATATTATTTAATAACATATTATAATTTCAATTCGCACTTATCAATGCCCTATTCTATTATCATCTTGTTTCAGACTAACGCCAATTCCGGAGATTGTTCTTGAAATCGGTTTTTTATTCCTAAAAGATAGAGATACAAGATTACTAGCGGACTAAACATAACTACCACCGAATTAAAAGAAATAATAACAAAAAATAGTAGTAATAGATAGAGAAATTTTATTCTGAAAAAAAAACAAAATAACATTGCTAGGTAGGCTAATATAGGAAATATTCCCAATTCGATAAAATATTTCAGCCAGCCATTGGATTCTCCAGCTTCCGACACAGTTTCAATAGTACCTGGCCCATAGCCGAAAAGAAAACGAATGATATCCATATTTTTAATTAAACCTAAGGATACTTCGATACGGTCGCTTCTATTCTCCAGAGAAGTATACTTATCATAATTTTGTATAAAATCGTTTAGCGATATCAAAATTGACTGCCCAAAAAGAATACATACAATGATAATTAATCCCAAAAACAAGCCTAGTTTTTTAAATACACTCTTTTTCAATTTAATGACATCAAATAAAAAAAGTGTAAAAAAAATCAAACAGGTAATGACTAAAGAAATTGCCATGGACAACCATGCGCCTAATGAAAATGTAAGTAAAAACGCAAGTATACTCAACGTAATGTATCTTTTATAGTATTTAGAGAAATCTATTTTTCTCCATGCAATCCAAAAAATATTAAGTCCGTGGAAGAAACCTAGATAACTAGGCTCGGTCATAAACCATACGGGTCGACCGAGCTTAAATATCAATAAATCCCTTTCGGAAATAACGCCCATCAAAGGATTAAAAAAAGTATTAGACTCAGAATAATTACCCAAATCAACTGAATGGTATCCAATTCTACCTAAAAAGTTGAATATAATAAAGGACATGAGTGTTGAAATCAATGAGACTTTAATGAAGTAATCCCAAATTTTTATTAAAAAAAATAGATCACTTTTTGGAATTTTTGAAGTTTCTAATACAACAATCAAAAAAATTGAAAAAAGTATCAAGAAAGCATTAGAGAATATATAGGAGCCTAAAATTGTCCAAATGATCAGAAGTAAAGCACTCAGGCCTGCGAATAAAATGACCATGCTATTATTCTTTTGCTTATTCAATTCAATCAAAATGAGGCACACCAAGACCCCTAGTATCGGCACATAACGTACTACTTTAGGAAGTAATACATCTGATAACATAGGACCATTTGTTAAAGTAACTAAAAAAATCAGTACAATTAGGGCTCTTGTTAAGTGAATCGTTTTCATTTATTAAAAACTTTGTAACATATAATTTTAAAATAAACGATTAAATAAGCCATACTTTTCAATAATGGAGATACATCCAATGCAGAAAATGCATCGTTGAAAACCAAAAGTAATTTCTTGTTCCCTTCCGAAAGGGATTTGGAAATGTTTGTAGCATGTACCCGGTAATAGGTTTCTACTGAATCTATTACGTTAAATTTACCTGCTTGACTAAGCTTAAGCCACAAATGATAGTCTTCTACAGCCCTAAATTTCGGATCATCTTTAAACGATCCAGCCTGGAAAACAAATTTTATACGCGTCATTACTGACGAATAGGTGATATAATTAGTAAGAAAAATAATTTGATTAAAATTTTTCTTAGGTAACCATTTTAGGTTTCTTTCATTCAAGGGTTTATTGTTTGAATCGATAGTGCTGCGATTTGTTGCACATAAAATGTATGCAGGATTACTTTCTAAAAATTGAAATTGCTTTGCTATCTTATCTTTTTCCCATAAATCGTCATCGTCACAAAAAGCAATATATTCGCCGTTACATTTACTTAATGCAAAGTTTCTAGGTTTAGCAGGATATCCACAATGCTCCGTGAAGCAATAGGATATTCGATATCCTATTGCTTTCAACTCATTGACATACTGTTCCACATCAGATTCATATCCATCTGATGCCACCACAACCTCAATATTATTAAAACTTTGGTTCAAAACAGACTGAATTGTTTCTTTTAAATAATTTAGTCTTCGATAAGTAACTATAATAACCGAAACTAGACCTTTTATTTCATCTCTTTGCGTTCCCATTCAATTGTTTTTAGAATTCCTGTATTCAAATCCAAAGGCTCGAAGCCAATATATCTTTTTAATTTGGTTATATCCAAACGAAAAAATCCAACATCTGTAACCTTTGATTCCTGATAGCAAATTTCTACATTTGGAATTAAATTACCTATCGTTTTCAAAATCTCATTTAAACTGATAGAATGTCCTGCCCCAATATTAAAAATTTCATTTTTTACCCCTTTATAAAATAATTCCGAAATCACTTTAGCAATATCATCTACAAAAATATAATCTTTCGTTTGATTACCTGTTCCCCATACGTTTATAGGAATTCCCCTCAACGCATTTCGAATCGCAATATTAACAATGCCTTGTTTTGATGAAGTATGATATTTTCCAAAAGGATTTGACAAACGCAAAATCAGATAATCGAGGCCAAAGAGTCTATGGTAGAGTTGGATATAATTCTCGACCGTAAGTTTAGCTATGCCATAAGAACTAATGGGATGGCATACATGCTCCTCGTTTAATATTTCCGTGGAGTTTCCGTACACGGCTCCTCCAGATGATAGATACAAAAGCATATTGCAATGATATTGCCTCATCACATCCATCAACTGTATCGACGGCACTACATTTTCGTAAATATCCTGAACATTTGTGTCTTGGGCTGCAGATGGTACTGTTGTATTTGCAAAATGAAATACCGCGTCAAACTGATATTTTGAAAATAAATTTGTTAAAATGCTTATATCCGAAAAATCTCCATAACAAAACTCTACTTGAGTTGTCTCTGTTTCTTTTTCATTCAATTTACGGCTAAGTACAACAATTTTCGGTGGTAATTCCAGATCATTGTTACTAAAGTAATGTACTACGTTTTTTCCAATGAAACCGTCTCCACCTATTACAAGAATTTTCTTCATAATAATTCGGTTATCTTATCTATATATGGCTAGCAATTGCTTCCCATAATTCTCTTCTGAGAATTGTGATGCCGCACTAGCTACATTTTGAATTATACTTTCCCTTTTAATATTATCTGAAACCAATGCCATAACGCTCTCAGCGATCTCCTCTGCCAGATTAGAAGAGGAAGGATTTAGTAGTATGCCAGAATGCTGATCTTCGATCACCTCTCCTATTCCGGCAAAATTAGTTGCTATAATAACCTTGTGCAATAATATTGATTCTATCACCACCAAAGGCATATCCTCATCCTGGATAGAAGGCATCAAAACAAAATCAGCTATTGCAAGAAATTCATGATAATCGTTTCGGTTGCCAAGCATAAAAACATCATTCTTAAGCTCCATGTCAACGATTGCTTTTTCAAGATCTGATCTATCTTCTCCATCACCAATCAAAAACAATACAAATCTCCTACTATTGTTCATCTTTAAACGATGTAAAGCTTTTATCGCATTTATCTGTCCTTTTCGCTTGGTCAAAAATGCGACCTGAACCAAAATCAAAACATCTTTCTGCAAACTGTAAAATTGCAATAAAGATTCACGATTAGAGCTTAAAGGCTTCGCCATTACGACATTTTTTACTAGTGTAATCTTCTCAGGTTTAAAACCCCCATTCACAGAAAGGTTAAATTTTGCTAGGTTAGAAGCGGTAACAAAGTTCCCTACACACAAGTTAACAATCGGATTAATAAGGTACCCAAAGAACTTCGGCTTTCTAGCTTGATTATTGACCTGGTAAACAATTTTTTCAACACCAAAAAGCTTAGCGACGATAGCCAATTGCGAACAGGTCCTAGCAGCAGGATAGCCACCATTATTGATGTGTAATATATCTGGTTTAACATCACGCAGCATCTGTATAAACTTTATACTATTAAAAAGAAAATAGAAACCAGAATAATAAAATGAGGTTAATACTATCTTTGTTAAAATTGTAAGGAAAGTGTAAGTTTTCCTTGTGATATTGTGGTTAATAGTATCATTGGAAACCAATTTTAAAGGGATAATTTTTCCTTTAAAGGAACCAAAATCTGATTCCATGGCCGATGAATATTGTTTATGTGCTCTATATGCAAAAGTAATTTCATAGTTTTTTGAAAGAACTGAATTCTTAACTAAAAAGGACATCAACCTTTCGCTACCTCCATAGATATAACAATCACTATATACCAATAATCTTTTTCCCATAATCAAAAAACTATCTTCTCCCCAACATAGTGGTGAGTGCATCTCTAAAATCTTTACTAAAAGCAAAAAAAGCTAAACAGGTAAGCATAAAAAGCCCGCCAACATATGAAAAATAAATTAGCAAGTGAGCCATACTTTTCTTTAGGGGCAAAAGTGGCCCAATAGTAGACGATATTACCACTATAATAACTATCCCCAACACAATGCCAGCAGCATTTTTTAATACAAAATCCTTCCAGTCAAGCGCCATATATCTGCTACTAAAATACAAATAAAAACAAGCATACAGGGCAAACGCTACAAGCTTGAAAATTGCAAAGGAAAGCATTCCTAACCTGTCGAAAGTAAAAACTACTCCGCCCCAATAGATTAGTGGCAAAAATATACTAACAAAATACATCGCTTTCAATTTATTTTTAGCCACAACAGCTATTCCTCCAGGAGAAGTAACAAAGTTAAAAAAATATATCAAAAACATAATTTTCATAATCGAGATCGCTTGTTCATATTGATCCCCAACCCAAAGTAGGATTAACTTATCCATTGAGAACACGACAATTAGCGTTGCAAAAATGGACAAAGGAATACCAAATAAAATAACCGTTCGATAAGCTAAGTTCAATTTATCTGTCAATCCTAAACCAATATAGTGATTGAATTTAACAGAAAAGGGATTATATATTATACCGAAAAGTGACCTGGCAAAGGTCATCAAGCTCAGACATACACTGAATAGCGCAACGTCCTTCAAACGCGCTATTTTTGCGATAACGATGCTATCTATTTCATAATATAAAACCCATGAAATTGTCAGTATCAGGCTACCATAGGCTAGTCCCTTAATCTTACTATAAATCACCTTATTGAATTTGCAATATTTAAAGAAAAGCTTAAAATTATAGTCGTAATCTTTTTTTGCTAAAAGAAATCCAATGAGAACGACAACAAGATTTAACAATTGAAAAATAAAATAATACGTAATAATTGGATATTCAAAAAAATGAAATAAAATTACAGCTATTCCTATTTTTACTAAATTAACGATGGCGTAAACTCGCTGGTATTTAAAATCTTCGAGTCTGATATTAAAAATAAGCTGGATGATCCGATGCAAAAGAGTAATTGGCAAAGAGGCCAAAAATATCAACAAAAGATCTTTTGCCACTTGAAGCTCATCTGCCGATTCTATTCCTTTAAGGGCGATTGATGGGTTTAGGTAACCATAGAAAATCATTACCGCAAAAAGAGCAAACATGGTGAACATAATGAATAAGACAAAGCCCAAAATTTTATATTCCTGTTCTTTATCTTTTTGAATAAATGCTTCGGCGGCATATTTTATGCCCGCTGATAAAAAACCAAAATCCGCATATGACAAAAATAAATTTAAAGAGATAACGAAACTATAAATCCCGAAATAGTTTTGGTTTGACGACAGATAAGGTGTAACGATAAACATCGTGGCAAATCCCGACACCAAGGAGAGTATCTGCCAAAAATAGATTTTTAATATCCCTTTCATGCCCCTACCAGGTTAATAAGTACCTGATCTTCAGAAGTCGTTTCGAAATAATCGTTTAAAAGATCTTTGTTGATATTCTCCAAAGGATGAGTAAAATTTGCTACAAAATCAGCTTCAGTGACTGTAAGTTTGATAAAAGACTTCCCGTCAAAAGGTGAGACGAGTTTCAAACCTTCTAGTGTAAGGTCGTTTTCAACTGGATCAAATAATATATAGTTTACATTTGCAAGTATCGCATCCAATACCATCGTAGATGTTGGGCCAACCACTAAAGATGCGTTTTTGAGGCAATCCTCTTTAGAATCTTCACTTATGGTAAAAAAATCGTCAATTAAATTCTTTCTATAGAAATCAGCATTCTCGGAAGGATGTAATCTTAAATTAGCTTTCTTTACACCGACCTTCCCCAACATACTTTTAACTTTTTCAAGATAAGTTAACGATACCGAACGATTAGGCAAGTTGAGGAAATCTGAGGAACTGGGTGTACCATTGATTGCTTTCGTCAATACCAAAATGTTGTCCAAGGATGAGCGCAAGGATGTGAACTGAAAACTGTGATAAACGGGATGCTTTAATGTTAAAATTTTATCAGGATCTACACCCGCATCTACATAATTTTTCTTTATACCCTCTCCCCAAACAACCAGATATTTTGCGCGATTATCGTCAATACGATTATACCGCGCAGGTAAGCCATGCAAATACACAAACGTAGGAATGCCAATTCCGTTAAGTGTATGAATCGTCAAATTTTCATAAAATGATAAATCATTTGGAAAAAATGCAGCCTTTAGCTTATTTTTTTTCACAAACTCTTCAATACACCGCTTATACGCTTTGATAAGATTATAAAATTCTTTACTATAAATTGCCCTTAGGCTCCGCGCATTACGGACTTTATTAATTGCATTAATCGTTTTATAAACATTTCCAGGATAAACGTTGTTTCTGAACGACGCCGACCATGGTGGCGCCACTATTCTAGTTCCAAGGGGTACCGTCACATAGGCATTACTAATAATTAAATCTGTTGGTTCCTTCTTTAAAGTGCCTGAGACCACCGATTTGATCTTCAGAATCCATCGGGTAGCAAGACTTTTGAGCAAATTAAATCTGCTATGAACATTTCCCTTCTGATGGTCGCCATAGTTATAAAGAATCCCATTGCTCTCATATAAAAATATGTCGAATAGTTCCTGTTCAGCGAGTTCAGTAGAAATAGAATTCAAATAATGATTACCTTTTTGCATTTTAATAAATATCATCAAAACTAACCCTCGTGCCTTTTTCGAGAGCCTTATTCACATGTTTCCCCAATATTGCTGATAAATATTTCGGATGTAATCCAAATCCAGGACGAATGGACCTCACATTTTCCGTTGTTATCAAATCTCCCTCAGCTACGTTCTCTACGAAATATAGCGACCGTGAAAAATCTTTGCCTTTAATTTGTTTATCTGTCAAGTCGTAAGTCACTTTCCCTATTGCTGATTCTGCTTCCCGTACAGCTTTAACCATTTCGGTGAACTCCTGCTCGTTCATTGAAAATGAAGCGTCAGGTCCTCCTATTGAACGGTCAAGAATGAAATGCTTTTCAATAATTTTGGCGCCAAAGCAAGTCGCCACAATTGGCACTGTAGCCCCCATTGTATGATCCGACAACCCCGTAATCACACCGAATCTATCAGCAAAATCCTTGATCATCACCATATTCGCTTCTTCAATAGGAGCGGGATAAGAGGATGTGCATTTTAGCAAGGCAATATCGGTATTCCCCATACGGTAACATGCATCCAAGGCTAGTTTAATGTCTTCTTCTGAAGCAATTCCAGTTGAAATCACAACCGGCTTTCCTTTTGAAGCAATCAGCTCAATCAACGGGATATCTGTTATCTCAAATGATGCGATTTTATAAGCGGGTGTATCTAAAGATTCCAAAAAATCAACCGATGTCGCATCGAATGGTGATGAAAAACAAATAAGTCCTTCTTTTTCGGCAAGATCAAAAATCTCTTTATGCCATTCCCATGGTGTATATGCCTCTTTGTAAAGATCGTGTAAATTACATCCATCCCAGATAGTTCCCTTTATTAAAAAATCATCTTTCCGAGAATCTATTGTTATAGTATCGGCTGTATATGTTTGTAACTTAATACAATTCGCCCCAGCCCTTTTTGCTGCTCGCACTGTTTCCAAGGCTGTAGACAAATTCCCGTTATGGTTAGCCGAAAGTTCTGCGATTATAAATACAGCACTCTCACTATCTATTTTAAAATTTTTAATTTGCATTTAATTTTTTCTCAAAATAATAAGTATCTAGGTTTTCTTCACTTTGGTATCCTAATTTTTCAAAGATCTTGATAGATGCTATATTTTCCTTTTTAACAACACCAAAGAGCTTTTCAATGTTTATATTAAAAAACGTACATAGTTCTTGTGCAGCTTTTAGAACTTTCGTCCCGAATCCTTTTCCATGGGCAATAGGATCCAAAAGATAACTAATTGTCGCCACAGTATTGCTGACATCTAACCGCAGCGATCCAATGGGTATGTTTTCGTGCATTACTATAAAATAAGCACAGTTATTATCTATCATTTTTTTTCTATACCATTCCAGATGACTTTCCCATGTTATTGGAGACTGTGTGAGTGAAAATTTTCTAACCAAGGGATCATTGGCCCATTTAAATGTAATATTAACATCAGTATAAAGCGCTCTCCTTAAGTGAAAAGCACCATTGATTTTAAAATGTATCAAAACATCTATATAATTATCCCTGAAAAGACAGTGATCTTTTAATCTAGCATCTTCATTATACCCAGATTGTAATAAAATGGAATACAATTGCGGTCTCACATCAAAGGCATAGGTATAAACTTTATGCAATTTCAAATCATTAAAAGCAACCTTTTCAATCAATTGTAAATATAAATGCCAATAATAAGCAAGTTGCTCTTCCAGTTGGGTGTTTATTATAAAAGATATCTCTGCATTCTTATCTATCCAATTAATATGAACCAAACCTCCATATCCAATACACTTGTTATCCTCCAAAAAGGAGAATAACAGCTGCGTAGGCTCACTTTCTTCGAATAATTTATCGACAACATTTCTAAAGTAACTATCTTGATCTTGTATCGTCAATACTTTATCTTGTCGTAAGTGGTAGATTTGCTCATTACGCCACGTCATAATTTCCATTCGATCTTCAAATCTAATTGGCACCAAGGAATGACGTCCAATAGAAAAAACCTGATTTTCTAAAGCTTTAAAGTACCTTTGCATTACTTTACTATTTTACTAATTCAACCGTTTGAATCCAGCATGACAAACCTCCCCTTCGAGCAGATTTTCAATGGGATCAATATCACTTTCTACGGCTGCTATATGCTCATAAACTGTATCAAGCTCATTAAAGTATTGGTCAATTATTTCTTGTGAATGTCTAATGCAAGCATAAAAATTTGTACTGGCCAAAAACCCTTTCTTTAACATTTCCTGAGTGATGAACGTTTTATATATCAATGCGTTTGGACTATCAAAAGAATAAGTACTTAAAGCCGGAATACCTGAAACTGTAATTTTTAAATTATGTAGATCTGCTAGCTTTTTCCAACCTTCTTGAATAGTTTTTCCTATCATGGTAATCTGTTCATAAGATCTTTCTTCTTCGATGGCTTTAAGGGCCGCCAATGCAGCTGTCGGTCCAATTCTTTCTGTCCAAAAAGTACTACTAATAAATGTTGCTTGAGCCGCTTCCATAACAGCACGTTTTCCAACGATTGCTGTTAATGCATATCCATTAGCGATTGTTTTTCCAAATACTGTTAAATCCGGTTCAACACCGTACTTTTTAAATATCCCCCCATATGTTTCTCGGAACCCGGATGTACATTCATCAAATATTAGAACAATGTTTCGCTCTGTTGCTAAGTCACGGACTTTTTGAAGAAAGTCATTTGTAGGCCCAAAATTCCGCACGACTTCCATCTTTATTACGCCTATATCTTGTTTGTTTACGATGTTCAACAATTCATCAAAATCATTATACATGAAAGGATAAACTGAGTTCTTGAGGTGCTGAGGAACTCCCGCTATACTTAATCCTGACAATAAATGGTTTGAAAGGTCATCCCCCCGCTCATTTAGATTCACCGATAAATACCAATCATGCCAGCCATGATATCCGCAAATCGCTACTTTATCTTTACCCGAAGCCGCACGTGCAATTCGGATAGCAATAGCGTTTGCCTCACCACCACTTCTAGCGAAACGCACCATATCAGCCCATGGATTAATCTCAATTAATTTTTCAGCTAAATAGACTTCTTCTGGGCAATTTAAAGTAGTCATATTTCCAGCAGCAACAACACCCTCTACAGCTGTATCTACCCGTTTATCGGCATATCCCAACGTATTTGTACCAACTCCCATTAAAGAAGTATCATAAAACATATTACCATCCAGGTCCCATACTTGACAACCTTTGGATTTGGAATAATATGCAGGCCACAAATCAGGTAAAAACATTTCTGGCCTTTTTGACAGCAACATCGTCCCTCCTGGAATAAGAGTTTTTGCTTTCTGATATAATTCTTGTCCTTTTCCCATTATTAATCTTTTTTTAACGATTTGAGATAACCTTCATTTCTAATAATTCCTGCGTTTAGGTCAGAAATACTAGAATTTAATAAATATTTCGTGTAATCTAACCAAGAAGCGTCCTTCCCAAGTGCTAAAATTAGCTGCTCAATTACATTAAAATCTACCTGTTCATCCACAGTCATGCGCACTTTGGAATAATCTGCAGAACAAGGGAAATCTAAACATGTAAATCCGTTTTTAGAATTCCGAATATAAGGAGTTACATGTTCTCTTTCAGACAATAAAGATGCTTCTTTCCAAGCCCTTTCCAAGGCGCTAAATTTAAATACTTCAACATCCTGCCCATCGGGAAAGTTTTCTATAATTCCCGTTGAGCAATAGTCAACATCGTTCACTAACGCGCAAGAAATCACTGCATCTATTAGATCTGGATCTATAAGTGGGCAATCTGATGTAACCCTTACAACCCATGTGGGTCTTTCATTTTTAATACTTTGATAAAAGCGATCAAGAACATCATTTTCAGAACCAGCAAAGCAATAGAAATTATTTTGCTCGGAAATATCCCTTATTATTTTATCCGCTGTATTATCAGTTGTTGCAACGATTACTTTATCGACTCTATGCGCCTTTCTTATCCTATTTAAATGTATGATCAACAGCGGCTCATGATCAATTTCCATCAGCACTTTACCTGGCAACCTGGTACTACCTGTACGAGCCTGCGTAATCAATACTACGTTAGCTTGTTCCATAATGTAGGATTAATTAAATCTATATCTTTTATTTTAATTCTTTCGACCTCCATTAAAGCTTCTTTTGGGACGCTTCTTTGTAAACTTACAATATTCTGCAGCAATTGCGCCCAATTATCTACCCCTATTAATATGCTATTGATCTTCCTATTTTCAAAAGCATAATGGAGAGCCAAATCTTGTATTGATATGTCATACCTTTCGGCAATACCATTAATAAGTGACAATTCCTCTTTTAAAGATCTTGCAACCGGATTTTCACTTTCAGGAGACATAAAGAACAGCCCCTGTAGGAAACTGGATCGCGTATGGATCTCTTTATTCGAATTTGATGCCTTTTCTAAAACCTCATTTCGAAGATGACAATTATCAAAAAGATTATACGGCATCTGGATGAAATCGATTAAAGGATCTTCAATCGATTTTATTGCTTCTTCATTTGTATAAACTGAAACACCTATCTTATTAATGTGTCCCTTTTCTTTCAATTTACGAAGCTGTCTACAAACGTCTTTTATTTTACCCTTATAGGAGTCGAAAGAATGAAAAGAAAAACCATATAGGCTATCGACCTGCAAGTCGTTAAGATACCTTTCAACTTTATCGTCAATTTGCTCCGCAAACTCATGCGGCAGCTTTGTTAATATATTAAAGCGCGCAGAAGCATTCCTACGATGAAACAAACCAATAATTTCATGCGCATTACCATAAGCTTCTGCCGTGTCCAAGAATGTAATTCCTGATTTGAATGCTTCCTCTAATAATGTCAAACTATTATCTAGCGTTATCTGTCCATGCACATTGTTAATACCGTATGGCAACCCGAGCTGAACTGTACCTAAAATTAGCTTATTCAGCATAAAATTTTGCAATTAAATCAATAACGATTTGCTGTTCATCTTGTGTTAAGGTAGGATACATTGGCAAGCTTATACACTGTTTGTAATACTTTTCAGCGTTAGGCCGATCGCCTTCTTTCCAGCCCAGCTGTCTATAATACGGCATTAAATGGCAAGGAATATAATGAATCTGCGCGAACACATCGTTGGCACGCAAATAATCGTATAATTCTTTCCTTTTAGGAACTTCAATAACATATAAATGATACGCATGTCCATCAACATCACCAGACTGTCCCTTAATATTCGGAATGGTAGCAAAAGCCTTGCTATAGATCGAGGCTATTTCCTTTCGCCTTTCAAGTCCTTGCTCCGCTCGTTTCAACTGGCTATTACCTAATGCCGCCTGAAAATCGGTGATTCGATAATTATAGCCTAGCATTTGCATTTCCATATACCATTGAGGATATGAATCTTTTCCGCCGGCGAATTCGATAGAATTTTGATAAGCATCATCGTTTTTCACGATTCCATGCGTTCTCAACTGAAGTAACCTACGATATAAAAATTCATCGTTAGTAGTTATCATTCCTCCCTCCCCTGAAGCTATGTGCTTGACGGGATGAAACGAAAAGATTGCCAAATCGGCAAAAACACCATTTCCACAAAGCTGCTTATTAGCTTTAGAATCGATAAAATATCCTCCTGGCGCATGACAGGCATCTTCAATAATCCACAAACCGAACTCATCGGCTAGTATTCTAAATGCCTCTAAGTCTACTGGCCTACCGGCAAAATCAACAGGAATTATTCCAGCATACGTCCCTTTTGGGGCAGCTTCAAGCAAATCCCTGACGGAATTAATATCTAACAAATAGGTTTTTGGATCTATATCTGCAAAAATAACATCTCCGCCACAATAACGAATGCAATTCGCGGAAGCGGCGAAGGTAATAGGCGTAGTGATCACTTTTTGGCCTTCCTTAACATCCAAAGCCAAAGCACATAAATGTAGAGCTGCAGTTCCATTGGCTACCGCAACTGCATATTTTGCACCGACATATTTTGCAAACGCTTCTTCAAATTCTAGAATTTTTGGCCCTTGAGTCAAAAAATCAGATTGCAAAGTTTCTATAACAACTTGGATATCTTCTTGCGTAATATGCTGTTTTCCGTATGGTATCGCCATAATTAAAGATTATATTGTAAAACTTGGATCCACATGCTCAACGATCAAACTCCTCAATGAATCAACCGTTTCCCAATCTGTATTCTCACCAGAATTATATTTAAAGCCTAGTTTAACTTTCTCAGCGTTAAATGTTGAAATAAAATTAGATAAACTCCAATTTGTAACAGCAGGAAGTATAACATAATATTTTCCCAAATCATAGGTATTAAAGGAGTCGGACGGTGTTATCATTTCTTCATGTATCTTTTCCCCAGGACGAATACCGACCACCTTATGCTCACATTCCGGCCCTATCGCCTCAGCTACGTCCATAATCTTATAAGATGATATTTTAGGCACAAAGATTTCTCCTCCCCATGCCGTAAAAAGTGCATGCATGACCATATCGACACCGCCGCTAAGTGATATGTTAAACCTTGTCATATTTGCATCTGTAATGGGCAAAATACCTTCTTGTTTCTTGTTGATAAAAAAGGGAATTACAGAACCATTCGACCCCATAACGTTACCATATCTAACCACAGAAAACCGGATTGGATTATTTCCTTTGATATTATTTGCAGCAACAAATAATTTGTCCGAAGCTAGTTTTGTTGCACCATATAAGTTAATAGGAGCACACGCTTTATCAGTAGATAGTGCCACTACACGCTCAACATCTGTTTCTAAGCAAGCATCAATTACATTTTGTGCACCATGAATATTCGTTTTAACACATTCATCTGGGTTATACTCCGCGATGTGAACATGTTTCATTGCTGCGGCATGTATTACATAATCGATTCCCTTCATCGCACGAACAAGCCTGCTTTTATCCCGAACATCTCCTATAAAAAAACGTACCTGCGGGTATAGCGATTCTGGATATTCCTGAGCCATTTGAAACTGCTTTTGCTCATCCCGAGAAAAAATCACTAATCTTTTTACCTCTGGATATTGTTGCAAAATATGCTTAGTTAATGCTTTGCCAAGAGATCCTGTTCCTCCTGTAATTAGTACTGATTTATTTGCTAAATTCATGATTATTTCATTCATTACGAATTATTCTGTTATTTAATAATCCCTTTAAATAAAAGGGTCAACCCTGCTATAAATGCTCCCATAATAAAAGCCATCACGGCAGCTTTAAGCAAAGCTATTTTGTCGTTTTCTAACGGCAATCTCGGTTCATCCACTATCTGAATCAGTGGAGAATCCTTCAAAAGATTCATTTTCGACATTTCTAAATGTTGGACCAATTGGCCTAAAATAGCTTTATTTGTCTCTGCAGAAAATTGAGATCGTTGAACCGGAGCAATTCTCTGCGCCTGCCTAGCGGGGTTTAAGTTGGGGGTCTGATCAACAGTGATTGCGGCAGATGAAATTGCACCGTTCATAACCGATCGAACCGAATCCACCTTATTTTGTAAAATTTTAACTGTCTCAAGAGACTTTTTGGTTTTTGTCCGGACATAAAAATCATTCACTTGATCGACTAAGGAGATATTCAATTCCTGCGCAAAAGATTCATCATCTGATCTTACCGCAATTTTTAGTAGAGACAATTTCTTATCTAACTTTCCAACGTCAAGTGCATTCCGCTTAATATCGGATACTACAGCAGTAACAACACTATCCCTTTTTCTTTGTAATAGTTTATCTGGTTGTGTTGTATTATTAAAATTTATTTTAAGAAGATCAGGCGAATTTTTTATCCAATTTTCTTTAATATGTTCCTGATTGAGGTATTGATCCAGAAGTGTTTTGTGAGATTCTGTACTTGCGTTTTGAAGTAGTGCAGCCTCAATCATTTTTTGGGATTTGTATAATTCCAAAAGATTTTCTCCTTGAAAAATACCGTTTCCCCCACCCTGTAAATCTATCCCTACCATAGCTGCAACACCGGCATACTGTCCTAATCCACCTCCTTGGTCTCCTGTCTCCAGCACGAATGTCGTTGTCGCGGTATAAATAGTTTTTTTACTCTTAGCATACCAAAAACCAATTATTCCACAAATTACTCCAGCTATTAATAAAATATACCATTTAGAAATTAGATAATTAAATGGTTTCTTTAACTTGAAAACGAGCTCTTTTATTGAAATTTCGTCACTCCCAACTCTTTCACAATTATTATTTCCTTGATTCATTTGATTAACGTAATAAAGAAACAATAATAGCTGCTAACGAAGCAATTCCCGTACCTAGTCCTACCCAACCCTGTGCAGTCATGCGCTCTCTAGGTGCTCTCTTAGGAACAACGATTTCAGCCCCTGGTTTTACCTCTGGGTACCCACCATCTTTCCCCTTTACGGCGCCATTCGCATATTGAACAAAGACACGTTTTTTTAGGGCATTATCTGTAAACCCGCCAGCCTGGTTCACGTAATATTTTAAGTTCTTCCCTTTCACGTAAATAACGTTATTGGGGTTCAAAACCTCACCTACAACTTTTACTGTTTCCAATTCCTTTGGAACATTGATAATATCACCATCTAAAACCAAAAGATCCCCTTTTTCATAAGGTTTTTCTAAGATTTTATTCAATTCAATACCCACAAGGTCACTCGGTTCAATATCCGAAGCTGAGGTTCCTTGTTGTGATACTTTTGCTAAAGCGCTACTTTTTGCTTTCGAATTATCTCCATTCTCTTCTTCAAGATCTTTATATTTTGCCGTTTTGCCATCTTTTTCATCAATATCAAGACTATCCTTTTCGAGCTCTCTTTTCAAACGCTCTTTCTCTTTCTTCTCCGCTGCCTTTAATTTGGACATACCTGTACGTTTCAAAGAAGCCCCTTCTGTATAAGCATAAGGCGTCAAACCTCCTGCGCGCTTAATAATATCCGAAATACGTTCATCCTCGCGTGCAATTGTATAGAAGCCTGGATAAAGTACCTCCCCTTCAATTTTTACCTGACGCTGCGTACGGAAACCGGCATCGCCCAAAATTGAGATGACATCATAAGGTTGTAAGGTCAATGCAGGATCCAATAAGACCCCATCTTTAATATCCACTAAAATGGTTTTTGACGAGCGATGATCATTCACATCTAGGTTTTGTATACGTCGAGCAATTTCTACCCGTGCATTTTTAGCCGCTTCAGTCAATCCCCCAGCTTTCTGAATAAGGTCTCCCAACGTAGCATTGCTCGCAAATGGAAAATCTCCGGGAAAGCGAACTTCTCCTTGTACAGTAAATTTATATTCGTCTCTTAAATCAAAAATTGAAGCAATTTCAATCTTATCTTCTCTTTTTAAAGGAATATCTGCTACAGTTCCGGCTAGGATATCGTGTACATTAAAATTGATCAATTCGGATGTATTATCTGCTTTCAAACGATTGATGATCCCGCGTTCCAAAAAGGCGTCTTCGCGTACGCCATCAGCCATTTCCAATACTTGTTTAAGAGTCATACCTGGCTCCAAACCAAATATCCCAGGACGAAATACGGCCCCTAATACACTAATACGATTGGCAAAACGCTCCAATATGGGTTCTACGATATATTGATCGCCGCTTTTAGGCATATAATTGGCAAATTGATCGGCATAGATATCCTGTACACTGCGTTCACGGCCTGTTGTTTGCAAAACTTTGACTTTAGCACTATAGGCATTTTCTGTAAAATCTCCAGCATAACGTAGGATATCAGAAAGCGATTCTCCCGGAACCGTTTCGAAAATTGCAGGCCTTTTTACTTCACCTTCAAATTGTACACGTGCACCATACACTGGAATATGAATTATATCCTGATCTTGTAATCGGATATTCCCTTGTTGAATGCCATTCGCCAAAAAATCGTACACATCGATCGTGCTGATCACCCTATTGTCGCGGATAACTTGAATCTTACGGTACGTTCCATTTTTATTAGGCCCTCCTGCAGCGTAGAGCGCGTTAAATACGGTTGCCAAAGAGGGTAAACTATAGGTACCCGGTTTTGTGGCTGCGCCAGTTAATGTAACACGTATAGTGCGGATATTACCAATGGTGACACTCACCTGTGTACGTCCAGACCTTAGGGCTGGATAAGTGCCGCTCAAACGTTGTTCTATTTTACTTTTGGCCGCTGCGATGGATAAACCGGCGACATTGATCTGACCTACATATTCGATTTTAATAGTTCCATCAGGGCTTACGGGAAGTTTATACGAAGCTTCATTATCGCCTGTAATATCTAACAGAATTTCATCGTCTGGACCAATAATATAGGAACTGGGGGTAGCCATACGTAGATTTGGCTCAAAAGTGATGGCGTTATTCTTAAAGAGATCCGAACCAAAAATCTTTAACTTTCCCTCTTCACTATCAACTGAATCTCGCTTACCCGTTTGTTTATTTTGTAGCGAATCAGAATTCGATACTCCGCCCACTTGACGGACGCCACTCTGACTATTACTTTTTGTATTTGATAATTCCTTTAACTGATCCGGTTGCTGTTTCTTCCTTTTGATTTTCACCAGACGATCCTTTAATTTCTGAACTTCCACGGCAGACACCCCTTGTGCACGGGCAAAACCATCCAATTGGCTTTCATCGTAGCCCATTAATGCAGCCTGCTTCACATATTGCTCAATCTGAGCATCACTAAGATTATCAACTTTTATATTCGCAGGATTGGTTTGGGCAGATACTGTTCCCACAAATCCTGCTATACATAACCATAATATTATTCTTTTCATTCGATACTTCGGCATTTTGCCGCAAAATTAGTAAAACTATTTAATTAAATGGTTTATAAATTTACTCAACGAAACCCATTTTTCCTCATCTGTACCTCTTTTAGCTCAGCTGGTCAAAGGATTCATCAAAATTTTATAACGTCATTATATCGGTTTCTGCTACTACATAATTTTCGAATAGCACGCAATATATAAATACCTACCACCTCCTTTTGCTTTCCCTTACCATATTTGGAGGCCGTTCGAGGCGCTGCACAATATTACGTATTACTCTAATGGTCAATAAAAACTTACAGAACAGGAATAGATTCGTTCAAGTAGAATAATGAAAGTTTTATTAACTTCGTAAAGTTAAGCATAAATTAAATAAAAAGTCCAATCCTTAATCTTTGGCTATCCATATGTCTAATAGCCTTGTTCAATTGTTCCTATAAAGACAATACAAAAGGAAAACAGAAAAACAACCTGGCACAACAACCTCATGTTGGACAAGGCAAAAGTCAATCGAACAGACTTTGATTATTTCATCAAACAATACGAGCATTATTTATACGACGGCAATTCGCCCATGCGTAATGATATTGGTTACGAATCGGTATTGCGCTAACTAATCAAAAAAGATTTGCTTTCAGACCTTGAAAAAGAAGCCTAAAGACCAACCTATTAATTGGTGCTCCGCAATAAAGAGGGAAAAACTGCCGAAGACTTTACTTATGAACTAGCAAATGGCAAAAAACAAAAGTTATCGGATACAAAATCAAAATATACCTTCTTGACCTTCTATGATCCGGATTGCTCGCATTGCAAAGAAACCATGCATCAGCTTCGTGATACGCCACAATTAGTACAGCTCTTTTTACAATTACAGGTGCAAGTACTCGCGATCGATCCATGGGGTGACCGCACGAAGTGGAAAAACTATCAGTCACAGCTGTCTGACCAATGGATCAACGGTTTTGACGGCGAAAGCAAAATATTGTCTTTCAACCTATACGACCTCAAAGCTTCACCAACGATTTACCTCTTGGATGAAAATAAAAGGGTGCTATTAAAAGATACCTATTTACAACAGGTCATTGCTTATTTTGTTAAAACTAATTCTTAGCTAATGTCTGAAAACACAAGCGAAGGCAGAACACGAGTTATTTCAAATGAAGACTATTTTGCTGAAGTGCAACGCATCCTTCGTGAAGGCAAGGAGGTGCGCATACGTGTCAAGGGTGGTAGGGAATCGCTAGCTTTAGCCAGCAATATACTGGCCAAAAGAAGACTGGTTCCATATCCGTTTGTTTCGCCGCATTGCTGCTAAATTGAAATTCTGAAACTATAATTCAACAATTTTATAGGAGCACTAACCTATAAAATTGTTGAATTTAAGTAACCTGCTTAAGACAACTCCTATAAATCTTTTCTGTAGCTTTAGATTATAAAACTATCAGATAAAATATTCAATTCAATAAGATCTATTTTCTAAACGAATAGGTTATTTCTTCAAAATGAATGAAATACTACAAAAACTAACAACACGCTGTAGCACTTTCTATAAATTTAACGTTGAGTAAATTAAGATAAGTAAATATATGTATATTTGTAACGATTATACTAGCTCGAATTGTGATGAAAGTTTTTACAATATGTAAAGATCCTACAAGGCAACACTTTTATTGCTCAACGCAATAAGCCACAGCAACCTGTATTACAGGTATTTAAAACCAATTAAAACGGTAAAATCCAGTTAGCGGTATATTAAGGGGTACATAATTCGCAGTTACAAGATAATCAACATATTTATTTTAGCTATATAAATATCAGAGAGAGTTAAGGGTATTAAGATGAGAGTATTAATTTTAGGGGGAAAAACTGGCTTCATTGGCAGCCATTTAAGCACGAAGCTCAAAGATCCATTTCAATGTGATTTTGTGTCCATGAGAAACCTCAGCTGGGCGACGGATAATATTTTAGCCGACTGCATGATCAATTTAGTCGGTAAAGCGCATGACTTTACAGGAAAGGCAACGGAAAGTGATTTCTTTTTTGCTAATTTTGAACTCGCAAAAAAAGCTTTTGAGCTATTCATTTCCTCACAGGCAAAGTTATTTATTCATATTAGTTCACTGGCAGCTATCGAAGAAGTCGAATCTGCAAAATCACTCTCGGAAAATGCATCCTACAACTCCGTATCGCCATACGGCAGATCTAAACAGGCTGCCGAAGAATGGCTTTTGAGTCAGAAGTTACCGACAGATAAGAAATTAATTATTTTACGTCCGCCCATGGTACATGGTGCTGGGGACAAAGGCAACTTAAAACAGTTATTCTCCATAGTCAGTAAAGGAATCCCCTATCCATTGGTTCGATTTAAGAATAAACGTTCTTTTCTTTCTATCGATAACTTTTGTTTCTATATCGAACAGATCCTCTTGCAAAACGAAAAATTGAGTTCAGGAATCTACCATCTATCCGATGACGAAACCTTATCGTCAAATGAAATTGTGAAAATTATGAAACAGGAGACTGGGCTAAAAATCCCTTGTTTTCCCTTGCCAAAGCGCATCATCTCCTTTCTATCTAAGCTAGGGGACCATACGAGAGCATTTCCACTAAATACATGGCGTTTAAAAAAACTGACAAGCAATCTTGTGGTTTCAAACAAAAAAATAAAAGTTGCTCTGGAGATAGAACGTTTGCCCAAAACAGCAAAGGAAGGTCTGCGTGATACCATACGTGCATTAAAGCAACAACATTAAAACTATTTCTTTTATTATTTCATTATGGACTTATGAATGGAAAACGATTAAGCCCGTATAGCGTATGAGAAAGATAAAAAATTGTACCTTGAATACGAGCCTTTTATAGTGTATTTAAGGCACAATTTATTTATGTTTGATAGGATAACGCATTGATTAAAATTGCACCATATAGTAAATGGGTTGTTTCTAAAATAGCAGACTATTTGCGTTTAATAGTTCGTCATGCAATTTAGCAACGGGCGGCCTTTAATATAAGGTATCGATAATATAAGGTATCGAGTTTAACTTGTTAAAAATATTTAAAGCTTATAAAATTAAGATCAGATTTAGTTTGAGAACAATAGGTTCAGATCATTTGATTGTGGCCCCTAGCCAAGATATGGTTGACCTATCAACAGTTTATACGCTAAACCGCTCTGCAGCATGGTTGTGGGAACAACTCAAAGGAAAAGAATTCACGATTGACACTATTGGCCTCAGTCGCTTTTCTTTGGTACATGGCCCCGATGCTGGCGCTGATGATCTTGGCCATATCCCCTCTTTTTGTATTTTCAAAATTGTATTTCCGCAAGATGCGTAAGCTTAGCAAGGAAGTCAAGGAAGAGGAAAGCAACTTTTCAAAGGTGCTGCAGGAAAATCTTCGTTTTCGACTCCTCATTCGGGCCATGGGCATCTTCCCAAAAAGAAGAGAGAAACTCTTAACGAGCAGCATCAATTATTATTGTTGAAAATACGCCAGCTCAACTTCTCCACATACACTCAGGGAGCCATGAAAGTAGCCATGAATGCCGGTTATTTAATCGCTTTTATCTGGGGGATCTATCGATTACAAGCGGGGCAGATTTCATTTGGTACCATGACCGCTTTCCTACAACTGGTTGCACGGATTCAATCGCCCATCCTCGCACTGATTGCTTATATCCCCGGCTTTGTGCGGTTCCGTGTATCTGCAGATCGACTATTGGAATTGCAGGCTGGAGAAATCGAACCTCAGGTAACACAACAGCGTCTCCATGAGACTCAGGAGCTTCGGATCAGCGACCTCTCCTTCCGCTATGAAGATCAATAGGTGTTACAAAATTTAAATCTTTCCTTAAAGGCAGGTGAGCCCACCGCTATTATTGGACCGAGTGGAAAAGGAAAGACAACTTTGATACGTTTGCTGCTGGCATTGCTAAAAGCTGAAAAGGGACAAATTAGGCTTTTAGATAAGGATGGTGAAAGAGAGTTAACGACCAGCCATCGGATCAACCTCGCTTATATTCCGCAGGGAAATTCACTATTCAGTGGTACCATTCGTGAGAATTTACTCCTTCATGTGAAAGAGGAAGGGGCAATGGATATGCAGAAAGCACTTTGGCTTGCCTGTGCGGAATTTGTATTTGACCTACCCGACGGAATTGACACAGTCGTCGGCGAATCTGGCATCGGCCTATCGGAAGGGCAGGCACAACGCGTTGCTATTGCCCGCGCACTCATGCACGACGGTGACATATGGCTCTTCGATGAGGTTACTTCCGCATTGGATAAGACGACATCGGATACGTTAATTCATCGACTATTGGAACATGGAAAGCACAAAATCTGCTTGTTTGTAACACATGACGTCCACCTGGCCGAAAAATGCCAGCAACGTATTTATCTCGACTAATCCTAATTCGAGCAACATAGTGGATCAATAAGAATCATATCGGCACAATAGACAAATGAAAAGAAGTAGCTGACATCAGCTATGAAATAAAAAGAAATGACCGGCAAGTACTTAGCCTGAATTTCTAACAAGTTTTTAAAAGACAAATCGGGCGAACCCACGAAATAATTATTTAAACATGAATTTGACGACATCATCCGAATTATCCCAGACACGCTACCGTATCGCGGAATTAATACTGGAGTTTAATCATCCTGCAGACTATCCGCTAACCAAGCTTCTTCCTTCGTTTCGCGACTTCCAATGGCTAGACCCCACCGACAAAACAGACATTAGTATCACTGTCAGTGTAGCAAAAGCACCAATTATTTTCCAACATGAATACCATTTTGGAAAAAATCATCGCTCAGGCTCCTGTTGGCTACTTAAAATGTTTGCCGGATGCTGCCGCAGCAGAACTGTGCCATTCTTATCTTTTTTCGAACGAATAAAAGGGACCAGATTCGTACTTTGTTCGTACCTGCTTCGGATGCGGACAGACCGTGACCCAATAGGCAACTGACCTTGACCAGATCCTGAACAGGAATTATCTGTTCAGTACCTGCACAAAATTTCTATACGTATTCATCAGCCCCGAACGCGGTCCGAAGACAATACGAAGAACGTGCGAAGAAATGAAATAAAAAATCCCCCATTTGTCGACGAGATCTTTGGGGATTTTTTTATAGCTTTTTTTGATTAGCGTTTCTTGAACATGCCGCGCTCGGGACGGGGATTGACCAGCCCTTGGCTAATGCTTCTGCGGCTTTTGCTGCTCACAGTACTTAATGCAGCCTTAGTTGTGATACCGGGCAAAGCATCATTCAATGCCGTAGCCAGCATCGTCTCCTTCTTATCACCAAAGTCGACAAAAACATAATCATCAACATTACTTTTATCGGGACTAAGTCCGTCCCAATACTCAGATGCCCCTTTGGAATTGCGCAGCATAAAGGATACTGGCCAAAAGGAAACTTTATTGCGAATCACTTCTTCAAAAAATCCGACAGGCTTACCGTAGGTTCGGTTACCCGAAGCGATCACCTCGACGGTCAGATGTGGTTTGAGCACATTGATCAACATCTCTGCTGCCGAGGCAGTACCTTCGCTCACAAGAAAGTAAACCTTAGTCAGATTGAGACTACTGCTCCCACTGAAATAGGTATTTCCAAATTCCTTGCTGAGCTGTGCATCATTTTTGATGTAATCGTTTACATCATAGGTCAACATCAATCGCTTATCCGCACCGATGGTTCCAGCGATTTTATCGGCAACATAAACGGAGGATTCGACGTAACCTCCACCATTGTAACGCAGATCAACAATCAGGCTCTTGATACCGGCAGTTTGAAACTTCGTAAAGGCATCGTCCATATTCTTTTTGTTGATCGCACTGCTGCCAATCTCTTCAAACGAAGACAGGGCTAAATAACCAACACTACTGCCATTGTAGGTGTAGACCTCATCTTTATAAATTGGATTGATCGTATAACCATTGGCGTAAGTAAGATCTTCGCTCATCGTTGTCCCGTCCTGATGTTTAACCTGCAGTTTAAGTGTACCAGCGTCCAAGGCTGCATTCAGCTTATTCATCATTTTGTCCCGGGCACTTGCATCATTAATCGAACAACCAGTCGTCGTACAGGTAACAGCAATCGAATAATCGGAATCGCCGTTGACAGCAGTAATAAAATCTGAACGTTTAAAACCTGCTTTTTGGGCAGGAGATCCGCCCTCGACAAAATAAATAATAGGTTGTGCTGTTTTTCCATCTTCTGTACCCAGTTGCACATAGATGCCATACCCATCGTTCGTATCCATCTTAAGTCTGCCAGAAGCTGTTGTTCCGGTATTATAACCATCTAGCCCCAACATATAGGAAAACCGGTCCAATACACCTCCTGAATAAGAAGCATGTGCTGGAGTCATCTTCTTCAATGCGTCGAGCACCAAATCTGCTGAGCCATATTTATCGGTGAATTGAGAAGGATCACTGGTATAATCAGGAATGGATTTGTCCCAAAGTGAATATAACTTATAATACTTATAGATATCATCCTTGATCAGCTGCGCTTCGGTACGCGCCACTGGTTCGGGTTCGGGCTCAGGCTCCGGTTCAGGGCTATCCTTTTTACAAGAGAAAACTAAAAGTCCAGTCAGTGCTAGGATAACCAGACGTCCTGTTTGTTTTAATGGCGCTACGTTCATAGTTGAAACATTTGTAAAACAAACATAAATAATTTACTCCGATCCACAATAAAAAAAACACGCTGACCATGGGGAGTGCCAGCGTGTTTACTACCTATTGAAAAACGTTAGGAGAACAAGCAAAGGCATAAGATAGTTTTAACAAAATCAAAAAATACCCGCCAAGCCCGTTTTTTATAACATATTGATTTAATACTTATATTTCTCTTTCCATTTGTCCCGTAAACTCTGTCTCAATTTTTCCTCCTGTGAATTTTGCCCAGGCTCATACAATTTGACACCACTAATTTCTTTGGGCAGAAATTCCTGAACGACAAAGTTTCCCGGATAGGCATGTGCATATTTGTATTCGGCCCCATAATTTAAGTCCTTCATCAATTTGGTCGGCGCATTACGGATATGCAGCGGTACCGACAGATCACCAGTTTGTTTCACCAAGGCTTGCGCTTTATTGATTGCTTCATAGGAAGCGTTGCTTTTAACTGAAGTAGCCAAATAGATAACCGTTTGCGAAAGAATGATACGTGATTCGGGCCACCCAATGACATTGACAGCCTGAAAGCAATTGTTCGCCAACAACAAGGCATTCGGATTGGCATTGCCAATATCTTCAGAAGCTAAAATCAACAACCTCCGTGCAATAAAGGATGGATCCTCCCCGCCTTCGATCATCCGTGCAAGCCAATATACTGCTGCATTCGGGTCAGACCCGCGGATTGATTTAATAAAGGCCGAAATAATATCGTAATGCTGCTCACCCGCTTTATCATAAATGGCCATATTTTGCTGTACCTGCTTCAAAACAAAAGCATTAGTAATTGGCTCTTTGTGCAGTACAGCAGCATTCACAACCAATTCGAGAACATTCAACAATTTACGTGCATCGCCACCAGACAACCGCAACAAGGCCTCATATTCTTCTACAACAATCGCTTGTTTCTGTAAATATTCATCTTCATGTAATGCTTTTTGAATTAATCCAATCAGATCTTGTTCTGAAAGGTGTTCCAATACATACACCTGGCAACGCGAGAGCAACGCCGAGATGACCTCGAACGATGGGTTTTCTGTTGTTGCACCAATCAGTGTCACAAGACCGCGTTCAACAGCCCCTAAAAGTGAATCTTGCTGCGACTTGGAAAAACGGTGAATCTCATCAATAAATAAAATGGGTTGATCTTGGTTGAAGTTCATCAGCCGTTCGGCTTTTTCGATGACTTCACGAATATCTTTCACCCCTGCCTGAATTGCACTTAATGAAAAGAAAGGCCGGTCGAGCGCTCTTGCGATCAGCAAGGCCAAACTTGTTTTCCCAACCCCGGGAGGTCCCCACAAAATCATGGATGGAATATTTTTTTGCTGGATCGCATGATAGAGTACCGCATCTGGGCCCACAATATGTTGTTGTCCCACATAATCACTCAATTGCCGCGGTCTAAGTCGTTCTGCTAATGGAATTCGTGTCGCCATAACACAAAGTTAAAAATTAAACGGCACAGCAACTAAATATTTTAGCTTTATTCATCCAAACTCTGCTATTATGACTTCTGCAAAGCGATAAGCATCAAGCTTTCACACGCATAGTTTTGAGGGTCATCATTCGCCGTTCGCTATTACTTTAACATTTTTTCACACAATTTTTCGTCATATTTGCGCTATGATATATGTAAATTGCTTGTGGCAGCGCATAACCGACCGTACAGGTTTATCGAATGAAGTAGTAGATTGCTCAAATATGCCCTTTAGCTAAATTTATGTAGACGTTAATAATAACGTAATATTTTATGAGAATGACAAAATACTGGATTGCTATAGTTACCGCTTTGACTGCATTCATGAATATACCATGTCAGGTAATCGCACAGGATGCCGCCAAAGATTATACGGGCGCAATAAAACAATACGATGCTTCCTTTAAAGGTATCGGTCCAGAGGTCTATTTTTTACCACCTCCAAAAACGGCCAATGAAATACTAGCAGAGAATTATGCGGACAAGAAGTCTTTCAGCAAAGAAATTGCCAGGCAGCTCCTGCTCCAGCGACTGTTATTGCAACTGCGGAGCACCAATAACGTGGGCCATTTTCAATATTTGATGAACCCCATGCCCACTGCGGCAAAGAGCTGGGATACTGCTATAGAGAGGCAAACGAAGGCTGAAAACTGGATTGCTGGCTATGCGCTTGCCAATGAAGCCGCCTTATTTTCAATTAAAAATAACGATAGCAGCAACGCCTCAAAATTTCTATATCAGGCGCTTTCCTTGGCAAATCGTACCGATAACAGGGATGATATTGCCACCATTAATATGAACATCAGCAATTTCCAGCTGTATCGTGGAGACTTTGTACGTGCTGAAGAGAGTGCACAAAATTATCATACCTATGCCATGAAGAGCAAAAGCTATGCAGACCAAGCCAACGCCTGGCTTCTAATTGCTATGGCACGAGCCGGTCAGGGAAATTATAAAGCTGCCGAAAACAATATTATCCGCAGTGCGATCCCTTTGCTCAATAAGGCCAAAGCCTATGAGGGGAAGATTTTCGCATGGGAAATGCTTGCTGAAATTTATTTTAAGCAAAATAAATTTACCGAGGCTCAGTGGTTTCTGCTACAGGCCCGCGACTTGGCCAATGCAAAAAAACTAGGTAGCGAGCTTGCTGAAATCGAATACTTGCTGGCCTCATCCAAGCAAAAAGATGGTAATTATAAGGTGGCGATCAAAGAATTTGTGCAAGCGGCAGAACTCGCTTCAGATGAAAATAATAAACAACTGTCGCTGGCTATATTGGACAAACTTGGTGAAGTATATCTTGTGCTAAAAGATTATCCATCTGCTGATCAGACCTACAAAGCCTATACGCAGTTGAAAAATGAATTGTACAATTGAAACATTTAAAACAATCTACCCCTTCTACTGGTCTTTTGAAAGAGCCGTCTACAAAGAGATTTTAAGCTTTTTGTAAATATTGAAGGATAAATCAAATAAATTTTTAGATTCTGCGATAATGTGCTACGAATTTCACTAAATTTAGCACGCTTATCAATAAGAGCTGAATATTTTTTAAATAAAAATGATTATTAAAACCGTCGAAAATATGTTTAGGAAACTCATATTTGCACTTTTTGTTGTATCCATTGTTTCTTGTGGTTCAAAACCACGGGTAGCGCTTCCTGATGATGGAGGGCTTAAACCAAGCACACAACATCAGATTATCGCTAAAGAAGTCTCTGGATTATTGGAAAATGCGAGCTACAAAAAGGTCAAAATGAATGATTCGATATCGGGCATCATATACGATAATCTGATCAAAAGTTTGGATCAAGGAAAAAATTACTTGCTTCAATCGGATATTGATGAATTTCAAGCGTACAGAAACAATCTTGCGCAGGATATCAAAAATGGAGATCTTTCTGCTGCATTCCATATTTTTAATGTCTATTCCAAGAGATACCTGGACAGAATGCAATATGCGCTTTCAGAAATTGACAAGAAACAGGATTATACAAAGGATGAGTATTACCAACCTAACCGTGAAAAACTGGGCTGGTTTAAAACTGCAGATGAAGCCAACGATCAATGGCGTAAACGGGTGAAATACGACCTGCTCAACTTAGAAACTGCCAGTGGAAAATCTACGGACAGTGCGCGAACCAAACAGGTGGAAACATTAAAAAAACGCTACGTCAATTTGATCTCTCAGGCCAAAAAAACCAATGCAAACGATGCTTTTCAAGTGGTTATGCAAGCATTGACCGATGCTGTTGATCCACATACGTCCTATTTTAACCCATCCTTTGCCCAGGCGTTTAATGAGGGAATGGCCAATACGTTTGAAGGGATCGGTGCAAGATTATCCATCGATAATGAAGCGGTAAGCATCTTCGAAATTATCCCCGGTGGACCAATATTCAAGGACAAGAGTATTCATGTCAATGATAAGATTATTGCTGTAGCCCAAGGTAAAGATGGTGAATTCGAAGACATTATTGGCTGGAGACTTGATGCAGCCGTAGCAAAAATCAAAGGTCCAAAAGGAACCATTGTTCGCCTGAAAATTATACCTGCTGGTCAACCCATGAACTCTCATCCGCGCATTGTATCTTTAGTACGTGAGAAAATCGTCGTTGAAGAAGAGTCTGCGAAAAAAGAGATTATGAACGTCAAAGGTGCCGATGGAAAAACGTACAAAGTGGGTATCATCAATATTCCGAAGTTCTACATGGATTTTGAAGCTTACAGAAGACGCGATCCAAACTATAAGAGCACAACGAGAGACGTTAGGTTAATCTTAGACACCTTGAAACAGGAAAAAGTAGATGCTGTGGTTATCGATTTACGATTCAATGGTGGCGGTTCCTTACCGGAAGCCATTGATTTAACAGGTTTATTTATCGACAAAGGTCCAGTTGTACAAGTAAGAGACACAAAAAATAACATCGATGTCGAAGAAGATAAAAACGCGGGTGTATCCTGGGATGGTCCATTGGGCATCATGATCAACCGCTTCTCGGCTTCGGCTTCTGAAATCTTTGCTGGAGCGATCCAGGATTATGGAAGAGGTATTATCTTGGGATCTCAAAGTTATGGTAAAGGAACAGTGCAATCGGCAATCGACATGTCTCGCGTTATTAGCCCAACCAGCCGCTTATTGCTAAAGGCCTCGGGTGAAAAAGATCCGGACACCCCAGAAGGTGCTCCTCAATATGGACAGATCAATATCACACTCGGTAAATTCTACCGTGTAAACGGTAGTAGTACACAACATAAAGGGGTTACACCAGATATCGTATTCCCTTCACAGTTCTCCGCAGAAAAATTTGGAGAGAGCTCAGAAAAATCAGCACTCCCTTGGGATCAGATCCAATCGAGCAACTTCAAAAAAGTAGCTGATCTAAGTGCTGTTGACAAAAAATTAGAAGCAATGCATGAGGCACGCATTAAAAACTCATTGGAATATAAGTATCTGAAAGAGGATATTGAAGAAGCTCAAAAAGATGAGGATGTTAAAATTCCATTGGAACTCAACAAATTCAAAAAAGAGAAAGATGACAACCTCAAGAAAAATAGGGACCGCATCAACGCTTTATTGAAATTGCAGGGTAAACCAGCTTGGGAGGAAGGTAAGTCCCAACCTAAAATCGATCTTGACTTTGTGAAAGATGAAAGTGCCAAAGTGATGACCGATTATATCATCAACTTTCAAGCAAAAAAATAGAACGAATGCTCTCTCTTAAAAAAGGCAACCGTAATCGCGGTTGCCTTTTTTTTTCTGAAAGTGTCTGATCTTATTGGCTAGAAAGAACCTTCAGTTCGCTTTTATCGCTGTTGGTGTCTTACGAAGCAATGAAGGTTTTATGACCCTCATCACAATAGGGAGAGTTTAACATTAAATTCACGTTTTCTTTGTAACTTACCGCTACATTCATTGTTTTAGTAATATACCGGTACTGCTTAAAGTCCCAATGATTCCCATAGCTCATACGCTAAAGATTTTGCAGGACAGGATGCACCAACCAGGTTATAGAAGTTAAACGTATAAAAAAGAACATCATGAAACGTATCCTCCTGTTAACTGACTTTTCAGAAAATGCTCTTCTGGCAGCACAACAAGTAGCCCTATGTACAGAAGCCTGGAAAACGCAAAAGGTTATTATCTACCATACGTACAACAGTGTTACCATTGTCAATAACGAACCTATTGTCATTGTCAATGATGAGGTAAAAGAGGCCAAAGAGAAAGAACTGACACAATGGTTTGACCAAATTAGATTATTGTTCCCTCCACAAGTGGAACTTACACATCAGATGGAAGATGTTGATCTGCCATTGGGGGTCAACGACATGTGTAAATCGCACGACATTGACCTTGTCGCATTGGGTATTACCGGACAAACAGGTTTTGCTAAGATCTTGGTCGGAAGTAATGCTATTACACTGATGGACATCTGCATTAAGCCCATGCTTATCGTTTCCCATAAGGTAAATCCTGCCGTCCCCAAAAATGTGTTGGCGACAACCGATCTGAAGGAGGTAGACAGAAAACTGGATTTATTCAATTTAGATCAGGTGTTAGATACGTTCAATGCACAATTGTATGTGTTGAATGTTGCTAAAAAAGAAGGTTCAGCCGCAGACTTGGCACAGGAATTAAAGCACCTCCATGAACGCCTAGATAAATATCATCCGATTTATGACTACATCAGCCATGATGATATTGCACTAGGTATTGAAGAATATGCCAAAGAGAAACATATTGATCTCATACTTTCATTCCATAAAAAGCAAGGACTATTAGCGAGCCTATTCAAAACAAGCATTTCTAAAAAAATAGCCTGGAATGGCGCGGCCAACTTATTGGTTGTTCCCATGGATAGATTGTAGAAATCTGTGCTTTGTACATATCCACAGCGATGGACTCCTTGTCCAATAGAAACAAATTATACGACAAAAACGCCGCAATGTATGCTAAATTGCGGCGTTTTTGTCATATCGTTGTTCCTCCAGGAAATCTCTTCCCGAGAAATCTCTTATTTCTTGTCAACCGAATGTTTACCTGGCCCAATAAGGATAAGTCCTAAAAACACAAAGCAAAGCTCAATCGCATGTGATGCACCAGCGATACCATCTCCTTTAGAAAGATGCATTAATCCAGCGATGACCATCGTAAATGCAAGCAATAATGCCGCTGGTCGGAAAAAGAGCCCCAGCAGTAAAAATAGGCCCCCAACAGTTTCGGTAGCAGCTGCCATAAAGCCCCAAAAAGTAGGCATAAAATGAATACCAATATTACCCATTGATTTTCCGACACCTGCCCAGACCTCAGGACCGCCCTGCAATTTGGGCAGACCATGCATGATCATCATCACCCCAAGTCCAACACGCAAGACCAAAAGTCCCGTATCCCTATATTTACCCAATGAATTCCAAATTGCCATAAAAAACGTTTAATTTATTAAAACTTGAATTACCGATCTCCCTAAATTAATGAAATTATTTAAATTGAACAGCTCACCGTACTCACCATAATAAATAAAGCTATTGCATTTATAATACTTAATGCGTAATTTGATAACGATAGACCCGATTATAATGCTTTGGAACGGCTAAGACAGCGTAAAAGACCTTAGCCACGGATTATGGATCAACAAATAACTAAAGGATGAAAAACCTACTCTTGTTAACAGACTTTTCGGACAATGCCTATGCTGCTGCTCGATATGCCGCACAATTAGCTCCACTTTGGGGCATTGAAAAGGTTGTCCTATACCACACATACGAAGTAATCCCTACCGTAGGTACTGAACCTGTTGTCATCAGCAATTCAGAAATCTTGGAAGAAAAACAAAAGGATCTCAATACCTGGCAACAGGAACTGATGTTGCTTTTTCCTGAGGGCATTGCCTGGAAATCAGTTCTTGAAGAATATGAACTGAGCTATGGCGTAAACCGTACCTGTGCTGAGGAGGACATTGACCTTGTTATCGTCGGAACTGCAGGTAAAAGCGGCCTAAAGAAACTGCTTCTTGGAAGCAATACCCTCAAGCTGATCGAAAATTGTCACACACCATTACTGGTGGTCCCCGCACGAGCAGAATTTCGGGTACCCAAAAAAATGTTAATCGCCACCAATCTCAAAGAGGTAAAACTAAAATTAAACCGTCTTTTGGTTAATGCGTCCGAAGTATTACGGAAAAGTGAGGTCTATGTCGTCCATGTGACTAAAGAAGATCCTGCAAATAAGGCGGTAAATGCCGAAATAAAAACCATGCAGGATTTACTGGCGCCTTATCATCCCATCTATAGTTATATCCTCAACGCAGACATTGCTGCAGGGATCAACCAATACATCAACGAAAATCATATCGACATGATGGTCACTTTCCATCGGGACAAGGGCTTATTAAGTCGAATTTTCAATACGAGCATTGCGCAAAAGATGGCCTGGAAGAGTCAGGCTGCCATGATGGTCATCCCTGTACATTCGGGATAATCAATAAACGGGATAATCAATAAATAAAACAACGAGATTCTGTTCAGCTTCCCCTACAAATAGGTTAACTGAACAGAATCAGCTGTAGTCTGCAATTTTACTTTTCGCCCAAATACCAGGGCGTGATTATCATCAATATGTCCGGCAGGATAGCCAAATGCTACCGGAAAATCATATTCTTTCACTATATCCCACACAATTTCCTCCACACGCTGCCCAAAAGCAGGATCATTGTCTTTCATCGCAGAAAAGCCCCCTACAATTAGACCATTCAATTTTTTTAATTTCCCCGCGCGCTTCAATGCCCTTAGCATTCTGTCTACGGAATAATAGGCTTCACCTACATCCTCTATAAATAAAACTTTATTCTTGTAATTGACATCCGAATTGGAAGCAAGTACAGATAGTAAGATTGCTAAATTTCCACCGACCAATTTTCCTTCGCCTTTACCCGCACGATTGGGGAATAACGTTTGCTCGTAGGCAAAATCCATAGTATGTCCAAACAATGCATTTTTTAAGGTTTCCAACGATGCTTTTGTGCCCGTTTCAAAAGACTTTGGCATCTGTCCATGTATTGTTGCAATTTTATAGTTCCGTTGAATATGACTATGCAATACGGTAATATCGCTAAAACCCACCAACCATTTGGGATCTTTTTCAAAGCTTGAAAAATCTATCTGATCGACAATACGAACACAACCGTAACCTCCGCGCGCAGCAAAAACCGCTTTAATCGACGGATCATCCAATGCCCACTGCAGATCGGCAGCGCGCAACTTGTCATCTCCGGCAAACTGATGGAACGATGTCCCAACAGTCTTCCCAACCACAACCTCCAGGCCCCAGTTCTCCAATGTTTTTATGCCAACATCAATAGATCCACGTATAAAACTCGCAGGACAAACGATAGCTACTTTATCGCCTTCTTTCAGAAAATCAGGTATTTTGGACATCTTTTTTATCGCTAATGATCAAACAAAACCTTCATGGCTTCGAAGACAGCAACAGCTATGCAAGCGAACTGAAGAATCTTTCTGGCCAATAACATCAAACACTTTCAAAAAAAAGGACCGCTACATTGCAGAGTCCGATTAGAAATATACTTGATATATGGTGCTTATATGTACAAATAAACGTAAATTTATCTAAGTTTTCTACCGCTATGTTGAATAATATTTCTACGATAACAAGCTGTTAAGTGAAAGCTCATTTTAATCAAGTTGAAACAATCGTAGAAATGAGTCAAAACAAGAATTCAAGAATAAATTGTTCGATATGACACGCATTTATATTGCATATAAACAGCAATTTATCTAAGTTTGCCAAAGAAAACAAGTACACACTTTAATATACTTTCAAGCATTGAGTATTCTAGATAAAAAACGTTATACCATCACATCGGCATTACCTTATGCCAATGGTCCTTTACATATTGGACACCTTGCCGGAGCTTATATCCCAGGGGATATTTTTGTCCGCTATTTGCGTCTGAATCAAAAAGATGTAGTCTATGTATGTGGTTCAGATGAGCATGGTGCGGCGATTACCATCCGTGCAAAAAAAGAGGGCATCACCCCGCAACAAATCATTGACAAATACAATAAACAAATCAAAGAAAGCTTTGAGGAGTTTGGTATCTCTTTCGATATATATCACCGTACGTCGGAGCCCATACATCACCAGTTATCGCAGGATTTCTTCTTGAACCTTTACAACAAAGGTGAATTTGTGGAGAAATTTTCGGAGCAGTACTACGATGAGGAATACCATCAGTTTTTGGCCGACCGTTACATTACGGGAACTTGTCCAAATTGTAAGTCCGAAGGCGCCTATGGTGACCAATGTGAAAAGTGTGGGACATCACTTAGCCCAACAGATCTGATCAACCCAATTTCAACATTGAGCGGAAAAACGCCAGTTTTGAAAGAAACAAAACATTGGTATCTACCTTTGGATAAATACCAGCCTTGGCTTGAAAAATGGCTGATCGAAGGAAAGAAAAATATCCTTAAATCCAACGTTTTTGGCCAATGTCAATCTTGGCTTAAATCCGGTTTACAGCCGCGTTCAATGACAAGAGATCTGGATTGGGGCGTCGATGTACCTTTGGCTGAAGCAGAGGGTAAAAAACTATATGTTTGGTTAGATGCACCTATCGGGTATATCTCAGCAACAAAACAGTGGGCTTTAGACCATGGTAAAAACTGGGAAGACTATTGGAAAACCCATGAAAACCCAGCAGACGATTCTACGCTGATCCATTTTATTGGAAAAGATAATATTGTTTTCCACTGTATTATTTTCCCAGCGATTCTTCATGCACACGGCGACTATATTTTACCAGAAAATATTCCAGCCAACGAATTCCTTAACCTGGAGGGCGATAAGCTGTCCACGTCCAGAAACCATGCGGTTTGGTTACATGAATACCTACAGGAATTTCCTGACAAACAGGATGAATTGCGTTATGTATTGACATCCATATTACCGGAAACTTCGGATGCCGAGTTTACATGGAAGGATTTCCAAGCTAGGATCAACAATGAGCTCGTTGCTATTTTTGGAAACTTTGTCAACCGTGTCTTGGTACTTTACCACAAATATTTTGATGGCAAGGTATTGAACGGTTCGCCACTAACAGCTGTAGACCAAGCGGTACTGGATGAATTAAAAACATACCCTACTTCGATCAAATCGTCTTTGGAGCAATTCCGCTTCCGTGAGGCATTGGCAGAATTTATGAATGTAGCTCGTCTGGGCAATAAATACCTTGCCGATGAGGAACCATGGAAAATCATTAAAACAGATGAGGAACGTGTCAAAACAATCCTAAATGTAGCGGCACAGATCGTTGCTAACCTTGCCGTTCTTGCACAGCCCTTTTTACCGAAAACAGCGATCAAACTATTTGAAATGCTTAATTTTCCACAAGGGAACTGGAACGACGCAGGTTCAGATGCTTTGATCCAAGCTGGACACCAATTGGGTGAAGTGCAATTGTTATTCGACAAAATAACCGATGAACAAGTCGACTTCCAATTGAATAAGCTTGCCGAGGCAAAAGCAAAAAATCTAGCTGATAATGCAAAAGTTGCTCCAGCGAAAGAAAACATCAGTTTTGACGATTTTGTTAAAATGGATATCCGTGTCGGAACGATTACAGCAGCCGAAAAAGTTGCGAAAACAAAAAAATTGTTGAAATTAACAATCGATACTGGTATTGATACACGCACGGTCGTTTCGGGTATCGCAGAGTTCTTTAGTCCGGAAGAAATCGTAGGCCGTCAGGTATCTATTTTGGTTAACCTTGAACCTCGTGAAATCAAAGGAATTATGTCACAAGGAATGATCCTGATGGCAGAAGACGCTGATGGTCGACTTGATTTTGTCAAACCAGATACAACAATTAAAGTAGGAAGTACAGTACGCTAATTTAAAACGTACATTCCTTTTATATTAAACGGGACTATCAAACTTTCTTGGATAGTCCCGTTTTTATGCCATTTTATGCATCGCGCCCTCAACAGCATTTCAGCTATTCATTCTCGAAGGGTTTGACCAGACTTTTAGCCCCTTCACTTTTTTCTGTTATTACTTTCGCTAGAACAGTATACTCTGCAAACGCTTCTTAAACGCCTTCTCATCCAGATAGTCATAAACGGTATCTTTCAGCTTCTTTACGATTTCTGCTCTGGATTCCGCAACAACTTTTTTCTTTTTGGTCAGGACATTCGAAAATGCTGCATTGGTAATTTCGACCTTTGTGGCAAACATATTTACATTCATACTTGGGATGGATATCCCCATCACTAAGCCCGGGAGTCCGTGTATAAGTTCAGGACCACCGGAGATGGGTATTTGCCCCGCAAAAAACGCAACCACATAGACCGAATCTTGAATAATTCCATTGGCTCTTCTGCAGTCATATCCTGCAATATTTCGGTATTCATCGGTGTACTTCCATTTTACAGTAGGCAATGAATCTTTAAGCAAGAGCTGATCATCTCCAAAGGGGAGCAATTTTAAGAATTCCTGATTCTGGAAATTAATGTACGTTTTTGAATCCGGAAGAATAGAATTATAGTAAGTCACATTACGATAATTTGCAGGATAATCTTCCTGCACCGTTTCAAACAGGGTTTCATTATCGTAAAATTTCAGAATATGGTGGGTCACCACCTCTGCAGGCCCATTCTTTACCGCATTGTCGACCATCAGCTTATCCCAGGTATCTAGATCGGGTTTGCTGAGATAATTACGTTTTAAGAAATTCTGCACATGAAACTTCCGTTCATAAGTCACCGTTCCGCTGCTCGGAAAATACGCGTGTTGTGCACGGGCTACTCCTGAGCTCAGCAATAATACCCAGACCATCAACTTTATATACTTACTCATTTGGCATCTCCTTTCATCTGTAAATAATTTAATTTTTCCATCGGCCAGATGGAGCTTACCATGATTAAATTCATGGAAATCATTGAAAACAAAATCGTTAATTTAATCATGGACGGTTCATTGTTGTAAAATTGTAGATTACTTTTAGCATTCCATAACGACGCAGTACATCGTTGCTGGTCTGTATAAATGAAGTTCCATTTTGATAACGGTACACCCCATTATTTTTGTTTAAAATATCGTTGACAAATACCTGTACTTCCAAAGACTTATCTTTCAATAATTTTTTGGAAACATAGCCATTCATATTAATGATATTAATGGATTGCAATGTTTTCGTCGCTGCCTGATAATTCTGGTTTGTCGACAGGGAAATTTTGAAGTCTTTTGGTAAATAATACGTAATCTCCGAGAACGTCCTAAATTTAAAAGTCGTGCGATTTAACTCAGGTTGCAAATAGGAATTCATCTGCTCCACACCAGGGCTCATGGAGATGTAAAAATCCATTTTATTTGCCTTGTACCGACTGAAGCCAAGGCTCGGCGCCACACTCCATGTTTGATTTCTATTGAGCTCAGGATCTTCGTTGTAAGTAGATAAATAGCTAAACTGGCTGTTATACTGCGCGTTCATACCCAAGTTCATTTTTAATCCCCATTTTTTCTTCAATACAAAACTGTATCCTCCACCGCCATACATACGCCAATTGTCTTTATCAATATTCACGTAGGAAATTTGCTGCGTACCTTTATCTAGATCATAGCGTACGCTATTGTTGATACTTTTCTTTCCTTGATCTGCACTGACATAAAAATAAATACTCTGGTCTTTTAACTGCTTGTAGTTGTTGAAATTAATTGAATAGGAGTTGTTAAAGCCCGCTTCCAGATCTGGATTGTCCAAATACTCGACGAGTGGCTGGGCATTTTGTTTCAACGGCTCTATTTGCGTCAACGATGGCTGGCTCGTGCGGCCGCTGTATCGGAAGCTCACATTTTTGCTTTTCGAGATTTTGTAGTTGACGGAAAGGACTGGAGCAACAGAAGTCTGGTTCCGCTGTAGTATTGTATTCAGGTTGTTATAGGTTCTCTTGACCTGCTCAAAATCAACCCTATTGCTCAAATTTACAGTTAATGTGTTGGACTTGTAGTTCAAGGAGGCGTTGACACCATTTTTTAAACTGTTAAAATCAAAATCGTTGAGCAGGTTTTCGTCCAATACCGTATATTTTCCTGTAACCGGATCTCTATCAAATGACTGATTGAGTGTTTCCGATTTATCTAGATTGAATGCATAACCTATTGCAGCAGTCAACCTTTTAGACAAAGGCTCCGAATAGGTTACTGAAGCACCATACGTATTGTTGGCCAACTTATCATTTTTATATTGATCGATCAAGGTTGTATCTCCGGAACTTTGGAAGAAATTTTCCGAAAAATACTGTGTCTTGTTACGATTTTGATCTGTATTCGCATTGACATTGAAAGTAATGGAGCGGCGGTCCTTTTTAAAACGACGTGTAAGCATCGCATTTACATTAAACTTATCCTGATCGTTATTTAAATCTGTCTTGGACGAAGTCCGTGTAATCAATGTGCCATCCAATTTACGCTGGTCTGCTTCGGAATTGGATAAATTGTCGCGGCTAGATTTGGTAAAGCCCATAGTGACAGTCAAGTCTGCGAGCGAATCAAGCTTATAGTCATACCTTAAATTCGCGATATTGGCCTGTGTTTCGGTTTCAGATGCTGTCACATTATTATCGACCTGCGCACGTTCAGGAAGATTGTTCTGCGCATTATAGGTACTTGTATTATTGACATTGATCTGATTCCGTTTGAAGTTGACATTGATCTTATGCTTATCATCTTTGGATTTGTCGGAATAACTTGCGCCCATGTTCACGGCCTTAGGCACGCCACCACCATAGTAATTACCATCCCATCCACCGTCGGAGCCATCACCACTAGAAGAAATCATGATGCCGCCGCCGTCCATCATCTGTACATTGCTGCTTCCGCCCACACCATATTTTTGGCTATCTTCAAATCCTAATCCGACCATTCCATCATTGGCGAGAATGCCATAAGCTGCAATTTTCTGCGATCCCTTAAACTTATTGAGCATGACTTTTCCGCCATAATATTTATCTGTACCAGCTCCCGCAACAGCTTGGCCGAACATTCCTTTTTTCTTATCTTCTTTGAGCTTAATATCAATTGTCTGCGTTCGTTCGCCATCATCTACTCCGGTACGTACAGCAAGATCTGATTTCTTCTCATACACTTGTACCTTGCTAACCATATCTGACCGAATATTCTTGGTAATCAGGGTTGGATCATCACCAAAAAACTCTTCCCCATCAAGCAATACCTTTTTTACTTCCTTGCCCTGAGCAATGATCTTGCCTGATCCATCCATCGTAATACCCGGCAAGACCTTCAATAGGTCCTCTACTTTAGCATCCTTCTCTACTTTAAAACTACCGGCATCGTATTCGATGGTGTCGCCTTTAATAACCACAGGAATTTTGCCATTCACCTGCACCTCCTCCAATAGTAGCGCTGCTTTGGATAGCTTTACAATACCAATATCTAGATCTTCGGCGGCCACATGGATATCTTTTACCAAGTCAGCATACTGCGGATAGGAAACCACCATTTTATAGGTACCGGTGTCGAGATTGGCAATTTGGAATGTTCCATTTTCTTTCGTCCGACCGAATTTAACCAAAATCGAATCTTTGGGACTGAGCAGCGCGATTGAAGCTTGATGTAGTTTTGCAAGATCTTTGATATCGGCCACCGATCCCACAAGTTTATGTTGTGCATAGGACTTGGAACTCAGGACTGAAAATAAAAGAAACAAAACTAGGGAATAGGTTAGTTTCATAAAATTTCGTTTATATATTGTCGAGGTAAATATATACATGTTGCTACGGAAAATTCGTAAAATAATGTTAAATAATTATGCAGTTAATAAAATAGACTTGGCTCCTTCAAATAAAACACGATAATTCACGCTATACCAATAACTTTACCGCATAAAAAAAGAGGCGTAACTTATTTGTTACGCCTCCAGTCTAAATAGAAAAATATATTTTATTTCCTTTAATCTACATTTAGGTTCAATTCTTTTTCCTTATTGATTAAATGGGCAATACTTGTATCATTTAAAATCTGCAACATGGCATTTCTCACCTCTACAAAAGTATCGCGTATGCCACAGGCATGCTCTTGTGTACACTCTTCGCAGGAGCGGTAGAAGTTCAAGCTCACGCAGGGTAGCAAGGCTATGGGGCCATCAATCAGGCGCATCACCTGCGATAAAAAAACATCTTCGGGAGCCTTATTGAGGCTATAACCACCTCCAGCACCTTTTTTGCTATAGAGAATTCCGGCATTTCGCATTTCAAGTAGAATTTGTTCCAAGAATTTTTTTGGAATATTCTCCTCCTGCGCAATCTTCACGATTTGCATCGGCTCATTACCGTAATTACGACCAAGCACCATCAGTGCCTTTATTGCATATTTTGTCTTTTTGGACAGCATAATTTGTTAACCCCCTGTTGAATTGCAAATTTACGTTTTTTATTCAATAGAATAAAACCTTCATGATTTCACGCATGCAGCAACAGTTTCCTTATTGCCCCAATACCGCCGTGATCGGTTTTCCGATGCTACCATTGGGCTCAGTGATGTGGAGTAGTGAAGAAATTGTCGGTGCAATATCCACAATATGTACCTCCGTATTAGATACACCCGGTTTAATTCCCCAACCCATAAATACTAAAGGAATATGGGAATCATAGCCAGACCAGGTACCATGTGTTGTCCCGGTGGAGCGCGGCGTGCCGTCATACCATTGTGGCTCACAAACGATCTGAATAGCACCACTACGTTTAAAGTTGTAACCGTTGATCATTTTTTCGCGAATAGGCGCCGGGATCATCAGACTTTCCCCTTTTTCCATATCAGCCACATATGCGACACCTTCGGTATGGCGAAGTTCACGAATGATGGTCTCTTTTATTTTATCACGATCCAAGTTCAACGAATCAATCAATTGATTATTTAAGTGCACCTGGTAGTTCATCATACTTTTAACAAGCTTCTCTTGTCCAAATTTCTCTTTAAGGGTTTTGTTAAGTCCTGTGATAATCTGACGGGAATAGAAATAACCACCATTTCCTTTCATATCCATAAAGAAACGAGAGTTATAAGAAGCGCCATGATCTGCTGTCAGGAAGAACGTGTAGTTACCCTTGCCCACCGTCTTATCGAGGTAGTTGAAGAAATCGGCAAGCTGTTTATCGAGCTGCAGATAGATATCTTCAATCTCCACTGCTGTCAATGAGTAACGGTGTCCAACGTAGTCTGTTGCAGAAAGGCTCACACAAAGGAAGTCGGTATTTTTAGTTGGGTTATTTCCCATCTGCTCATTTTTGATTGCTTCCATAGCCAGATCCAACGTAAACTGATTTCCCATTGGTGTGGTTTTGATCAGCTCATAGCCTTCGTCTTTCATTAGCTTAGAAGTCGCACGCGGCAAAGTCGGTTTTTCTTCACCTGGGTACTTACCTTCGTAGATGTTATCATCTGCAATACTGTTGGCAGCATAGCTGCTGATATCATACATGGGTTTCCAGTCGCCTTTCAGGTATTTTTCGGCCAATTTTTTCTTGTTGAAGTCTACGACCCATTTTGGCAGTTTATCCATATAGAAATTAGAGGTGATCCAATCGCCTGATTTAGCTTCAAACCAATATGCTGCATCGGCAAAATGCCCCGCCGGTAGAATACCGCCGCGGTCTTTGATCGCGATACCGATCACTTTGGATTTAAAGTTAGAAGCGAGCTTCAATTGGTCCGTTACGGTCGATGCAAGTAAATTACGTGGAGACTGCTGTCCCTCCTTGGCTGTAGTACCTACACCAACGACATTATCGTCCTGCGTACAGTACATATTTTTACCCGTCTGTTCTTCAATCCAGTCATTGCCCGCAATACCATGTATGGAAGGAACGGATCCTGTATAGACCGAACTGTGTCCAATAGCGGTGTATGTCGGAATATAATTAATCAATGTATTTTCACAGGAGAATCCTTCTTTCAAAAGTCGTTTGAAACCATCATTTCCATATCGATCTGCAAAACGATATAAATAATCCCAACGCATTTGATCTACCATCAGGCCGACAACCAATTTTGGTCTTTCCGGTTGTTGCGCCATGGACGAAAGCGCCGCTATTCCAAGGACGACACTTAAAAAAAATCTTTTAATCATAATCGTATTAAGTATTGAAATATTAGTTTTTTAATTACTGTATAGTATTCCATCAGACCTTAACAAAAGGAACAATAAACGGAACATATTGGCAGCTCCGTTGCCCTGAGACAGATTACTTCACTTCGCTAAAGTAGGATTTAATCTTTTAAATGTGTCTTTAAAAATTGACCTGTATAAGAATCTTTACAATGAATAAGTTCTTCAGGAAGTCCCGCAAAGACGAGCTTTCCACCTTTATTACCGCCCTCAGGACCAATATCGATGACCCAATCTGCCGATTTGATCATATCCATATTATGCTCGATCACTAATATACTGTTCCCTAAGGCAATCAGTGCATCAAATGATTTCAATAACTTTTTAATATCCTGAAAGTGTAAGCCTGTTGTTGGCTCATCAAAGATAAAAAGTGTCTTCTTGCTATTATTTCCCTTAATGAGGAAGGAGGCGAGTTTAATCCGCTGTGCTTCACCGCCAGACAATGTACTTGACGATTGCCCGAGCTTAACGTAGCCTAGTCCAACGTCCTGTAAAGGCTGCAATTTCGCTAATATTTTAGGCTGGTCTGCAAAGAATACGATCGCTTCATCAACACTCATCTCGAGAACATCTGCTACCGACTTGTTCTTATAGTGTACATCAAGCACAAACTGTTTAAATCGCTTGCCCCCACAGGCCTCACATGGCAAAACGATATCGGCCATAAATTGCATTTCAATTTTAACTTCACCTTCACCTTGACAGACATCACAACGTCCACCTTCAACATTAAATGAAAATGCCGCAGGTTTCAGTCCAGCAGCTTTGGCTGCCGCCTGGTTGGCATATAAGGCCCTGATTTCATCCCAGGCTTTCACGTAAGTCACCGGGTTGGATCGCGAAGAACGACCGATCGGGTTTTGATCGACCATTTCAACTTGTTCTATATGGGTAATATCCCCCTCGATCGCATCATAGACCCCAGTCTGTTCACCAGAGTAATTGCCTATCGACTTCTGCAATGCTGGGTAAAGGATACGTTTGACCAAGGAGGTCTTACCTGACCCTGAAACACCTGTCACCACAGTAAACGTATTCAATGGAAATTGTACATCAATCCCTTTGAGGTTATTCTCATGCGCTCCTTTAATGGTCACACTATTGGACCATGAGCGGCGCTTTTGGGGTACCTCAATCTGGCTTTTACCACTGAGGTATTGCCCCGTAAGGCTCTTTGTATCTTTCAGAATCTGCTGATATGTACCTGCGAAGACCATTTCGCCGCCATTGATCCCGGCTTCCGGTCCGATATCGATCAGGTAATCAGCCGCCTCCATCATCTCCTGCTCATGCTCGACCACCACAACCGTATTACCAACATCGCGCAGGGATTTCAGCACAGAAATCAGACGCTGTGTATCACGTGGATGAAGTCCAATACTTGGCTCGTCCAACACATAAATAGAACCTACGAGCGAACTCCCTAATGAAGTTGCCAGATTGATCCGCTGTGATTCCCCTCCAGAAAGGGTATTCGATAGCCGGTTCAAGGTCAGGTAACTTAATCCAACATCGCACAAAAATTGCAATCTATTATTAATTTCAGCAAGAAGTCTTTTGGCAATGACCAGTTCATTACCCACCAGCGGTAGGGTTTTAAAGAATTCCAAGGCTTCTTCAAGCGGCATCAAAACGATATCGGTGATAGACTTGCCCCCTACTTTCACATAAGTCGCATCTTTGCGTAAACGGGTACCGCGGCAATCCGGGCAATCTGTCTTCCCGCGGTAGCGAGACAACATCACCCGGTATTGAATTTTATAGGTCTGAGCTTCGAGCTCTTCAAAAAATTGAGTAAGACCTGCGAAATATTTATTTCCCGTCCACAGCAGCTGTTTCTGCGCCGCAGTCAGGTCCATGTAGGCACGATGTATTGGGAAATCAAATTTCAACGAACTTTTAACAAGCACTTGTAACCACTCGCCCATTTTCTCTCCTCGCCAAGGTGCAATTGCGCCATCGTAGACCGAGCGGCTTTTGTCTGGAATAACAAGATCAGGGTCAATACCAATGATCTTTCCATAGCCCTCACATCGACGACAGGCACCATAGGGGTTATTAAAACTGAAGAAATTTGGTGTAGGTTCTTCAAATGTTATTCCATCAAGTTCAAATTTATGGGAGAAATGATGTCTTTGACCATTTTCTTCCATATAGAGCTCACCCTTACCTTCGAAAAAACCTGTTTGGACAGAGTCAGAAAGTCGATTGACTGTATCATCGTCCTGTTCAACACGGACCCGGTCGACGACAATAAGCACTTCACCATCCTGAAGGTCTTTATTGGCGACGGCCTTATCATCGATAATAGCTTCGATTTTCTGCATGCTATCCCCAAAGACGACACGCACAAAACCTTTCTGTAACAGGAGCGACAGTTCTTCCTTAAGTTTACGTCCATGAGCAGGAATAAGTGGCGCGAGAAGTGTCACCGTTGTCCCCTCTTCCAAATTCAAGGCAAAATCCACCACTGAACTCACACTGTCTTTGGTCACCTCGCGACCAGATACAGGAGAAATTGTCTTGCCGATCCGGGCATACAACAATTTCAGATAATCATAGATCTCAGTGGATGTCCCCACCGTCGAACGGGGGTTGGACGTAATGACGCGTTGCTCAATGGCAATTGCAGGAGCGATACCTTTGATGTAATCCACCTCCGGTTTATTCATCCGTCCCATAAATTGTCTTGCGTACGAAGAAAGACTTTCGACATAACGTCGCTGTCCTTCGGCATAGAGCGTATCAAAAGCTAAGGAGGATTTTCCTGAGCCCGACATTCCAGTGATAACAACTAATTTATTTTTAGGGATATCAACGTCAATATTCTTTAAGTTATTAACTCTTGCGCCCTTTATCTGAATATATTCTTTTGGAGTGTGCTCCACCTGTTTACTCATAATAATCCTTATCTCACACAAAGTTACGTATTCTTGGCTGATTATATTCCTTTGAATTAAAAAGCTATTCGGTTTTCTGCCGGATGATACTTACTGTACCGGGGAGGAAAGAACAAAAAAACGTGATATCTCCCTAAGGCACTGCCAAGGCGAGGATTTAAATCATCAAAAAAAGCCCTCGAACAATGTTCGGGGGCTTTTTTTATAGCGCGTTCCGCTATTGACTATTGGAATTTCTTTGCGTTAACTTTACGCTCGTTTTCAGTCAAATAGATTTTACGTAGACGCATTGATTGTGGTGTCACCTCAATATACTCGTCAGCTTGAATATACTCCATACATTCTTCCAATGAGAATTTGATTGCCGGTGCAATGCGTGTATTATCATCAGAACCAGAAGCACGCATATTTGTCAACTGTTTTCCTTTGGTAACGTTGATCGTTAAATCATTGTCACGGATGTGTTCACCTAAAATTTGTCCTTCGTATACATCCACACCTGGATCGACGAAGAAACGACCACGGTCTTGTAATTTATCAATGGAGTACGCAGTTGTTGAACCTGTATCCAAAGAGATCAATACACCTGCCAAACGACCAGGAATTGTACCTTTCCAAGGCTCGTAACCTTTCAAACGGTGTGCCATAACAGCTTCACCCGCTGTTGCTGTCAACACGTTGTTACGTAAACCGATAATACCACGAGAAGGGATAGAGAACTCAAGATGTTGCATATCTCCTCTAGCTTCCATAATCAACAACTCACCTTTACGTTGGGTCACCAACTCAATTACTTTTCCTGACACATCAGAAGGAACGTCAACAACAAGTTCTTCGATTGGCTCACATTTTTGACCATCGATTTCTTTGATGATAACTTGTGGCTGGCCTACTTGCAATTCATAACCTTCACGACGCATTGTTTCGATCAATACCGACAAGTGAAGGATACCACGTCCGTATACCAACCAAGCATCTGGAGACTCTGTAGGAACGACACGTAGTGCTAAGTTTTTCTCCAACTCTTTTTGTAAACGATCGTAGATGTTACGTGATGTTACCAATTTACCTTCTTTACCGAAGAAAGGAGAGTTATTGATGGTAAACAACATGTTCATTGTTGGTTCATCAATGCTGATAACTTCCAATTGCTCTGGATTTTCAAAATCTGCAATGGTATCACCGATATCGAAACCTTCGATACCTACTACGGCACAGATATCACCTGCATTTACTTCAGGCACTTTGATGCGGCCAAGGCCTTCAAATACCTGTAGTTCTTTTACACGTGATTTCACAACTTTTCCGTCGCGTTTCACCAAAGAAACCGGTTGGTTTTCTTTGATTGTACCACGAGCAACACGACCGATAGCGATACGTCCTACGAAAGTTGAGTAATCCAACGATGTTACCTGCATTTGTAAAGTACCTTCAGATACTTCTGGTGCAGGGATATATTTGATGATGGCTTCCAACAAGTCGGTGAAGTCTTCAGTACGATTTTTCCAATCTGTAGACATCCATCCTTGTTTTGAAGAACCGTACAATACTGGGAAGTCCAATTGCTCTTCAGTAGCACCTAAGTTGAAGAATAGGTCAAAAACATGTTCGTATACTTCTTCAGGACGACAGTTTTCTTTATCGACTTTATTGACAACGACGATAGGTTTGATACCTAAACCTAGCGCTTTACCTGTAACGAAACGTGTTTGAGGCATTGGGCCTTCAAAAGCATCGACCAATAGCACTACTCCATCAGCCATCTTCAATACACGCTCTACTTCACCACCGAAATCGGCGTGACCTGGGGTATCGATGATGTTGATTTTAACACCTTTATATGTTACTGATACGTTCTTAGATACAATAGTGATCCCGCGTTCACGCTCTAAATCATTATTGTCTAGGATTAATTCACCAGCATTTTCATTTTCTCTGAATTGATTGGTAAAATATAAAATTTTGTCTACAAGCGTAGTTTTACCGTGGTCGACGTGAGCGATGATCGCAATGTTTCTAATGTTTTGCATTGAGCAAGAATATTTTTATAAAATTTTAGGGTGCAAAGATAAACATTTTGCACCATAAAATTTATAACTATGTGTATTTTATTTAATTACACCTAATTCTTTACCTACTTTGGTAAAGGCGGCGATTGCTTTATCCAGGTGAGCAACTTCGTGTCCTGCCGAAATCTGCACACGGATACGGGCTTTTCCCTGAGGTACAACGGGATAGTAAAAACCGATCACATAAATTCCCTCGTCCAACATCTTGGCTGCGAACTCCTGCGCTAATTTCGCGTCATACAGCATCACAGGCACGATTGGATGGAAACCTGGCTTGATATCAAATCCAGCAGCCGTCATTTTTTCACGGAAGTAGATCGTATTGGATTCCAGTTTATCACGCAATGCAGTTGTCTCACTCAGCATGTCCAAGACCGCAACAGAAGCTCCTGCAATTGCGGGGGCTAGGGTGTTCGAAAATAAATAAGGACGTGAACGCTGACGTAACAAATCGATGATCTCTTTTTTACCAGAAGTAAAACCACCGGAAGCACCACCTAGCGCCTTACCCAACGTACCTGTAATGATATCTACACGATCAATTACATTGAAAAGCTCGTGCGTACCACGTCCAGTTGCACCGATAAATCCTGTACAATGCGATTCATCGATCATCACGAGCGCCTGGTATTTATCGGCTAGATCACAGATCTGGTCCAATGGAGCTACAGATCCATCCATCGAAAACGCGCCATCTGTAACAATGATTTTATGTCGAGCACCGGATGCAGCCTGCAATTGCGCTTCCAAATCAGCCATATCCGCATTTTTATAACGGAAGCGTTGTGCTTTACACAAACGAACACCGTCTATGATAGAAGCATGATTTAATTCGTCTGAAATGATGGCATCTTCGGCACCAAATAATGGCTCAAACACACCACCATTCGCGTCGAATGCTGCCGCATATAAAATAGTATCTTCTGTTCCGAGGAACGTAGAAATTTTTGCTTCTAATTCTTTATGCACATCTTGGGTACCACAGATGAAACGTACGGAAGACATTCCATAACCATGTGTATCAATCGCTTTCTTAGCAGCTTCGATTACTTTTGGATGTGAAGAAAGTCCCAAATAATTGTTCGCACAAAAATTGACAACTTCTTGTCCTGTACTCACTTTGATGTCTGCTCCTTGGGGAGTAACGATCACTCGCTCTTGTTTATACAATCCCGCTTCTTTGATTGCTTCCAATTCCTTTTCTAAAACTGGTTGTAATGTATTGTACATAATTCGATTTTATTTTTTTATACAATATTACAGTTTTTTCATTGGAATAAGTTGCTTCACCTTTCGAGACAAGGGCTATTCACGGAGAATTCACCCCAAATCAATGATTTGGTAACATTAAACCGATTGCATAAAATTCCTTTTTTCAATCGATCTACTTTTCCTCTTGCTTTGATAGCGACCAACTGGGCGACAAGCCCTAGACATCTTCGTCCTGCAAGCAGGGTGTATGTAAAAATAGAGCGATAGGGGGGCCAATGTGAATTACTCGTAACGAAGCGCATCGACTGGATCCAGTTTAGATGCTTTTGAGGCCGGGTAATAGCCCGATAGCATACCGACGAGTCCACATACCGCAAAACCCAAAATAATCGCTCCCCAAGGTATAATAAAAGATGTGCCGAGCTGCAGCGCCAGAATATTACCAATCAAGATACCAATAAAGATCCCGGCGACACCTCCAATCATACAGATCACAATGGCTTCCATCAGAAATTGTTTGCGTATAACACTCGGTGTTGCACCGATTGCCTTACGAATACCGATCTCTCGCGTACGTTCGGTGACCGAAACTAACATGATGTTCATCAATCCGATTGAAGCTCCCACAAGGGTTATAAAAGCGATCACCACTGCACCCAAAGTAACCATAGCCATATTTTGCATCAGCATCTGGGCAACCGCATCTGATTTGGTGATTTCAAAATCATTTGACTGCCGTGATGCCAATCCGCGAATATTTCGAAATACGATGGTAGCTTCGCCGATTGCGGCTTCCAATCGCATGGGGTCATTGGAAGAAACAGTGATCACATAGGAAGGCTCGGTACCTTGCATCACTGCCCGGGCCTTGATCAGGGGAATAAAGCAGGCTCTGTCCCCACCCATCCCGGCAGAGGAACCTTTACTTTTTAAGACTCCTATCACCAAATAGCGGATATTGTTAACCGTAATAAACTGTCCTATTGGATCAATAATTTCGTTGAATAGCATTTTACTCACTTCACTACCGATGATGATCACGCCACTACCTGTTTCAACCTCCCGCGTAGAAAAATTACGGCCTTCGCTGACAACATACCCTGATGTCTGCAGATAATTTTCATCTGTCCCGATCAGGCCGATATTGGGGTTTGTCTTTTTGGATTGATATTTTGCGGTCGTATTCCAACTCACATTGGCACTGATTGATGTCAACGCATTAAAGTGAAAATCCTGTCTGAACCTTGCAGACTGTGCGTAGGTAATATTAGCAAAGACTTTTGAGCGAGTCCCTTCATTACCGATCCGAACATTCAATCCCCTGTTGCGTATGTTGAAGGAATTGGATCCCATCGACGAAAAGGAATCTGTCAGCGAGTTTTTCATGGCATCAATCGAGGTCAATACTCCTATTAATGCCATCATCCCTATGGCAATGATCAGTGCTGTTAAAAATGTCCGCAGCTTATTCCCTACAATGGACTGTAGTGCAAGCTTGACATTTTCAACATAAGACATTTTTACGGCCATAGAGCTGGTATTTATAATTTGTAGGGATGAAAATACTGTAATTCCAGCACAAAACCAAAAAGGCAATTTACTTCCTAGAAATAAATTGCCTTTTTGGTGGAATCTGACCTATCCATGCAAGCGGATTATTTTGATTTTGCAGCCATTTTCTATCTTAATTAATTCTTTTCCATGTCTCGGTGCGTCCAAGTAAGCTCACACCCACATAACCTCTGATATCAAGCTTATCGCCTTTTAAGGTCATCTTGCAGCTATACGTTTTGCCCGACTTCGGATCATAGATCTTTCCGTCAACATACGTATTGCCATCTTTATCAAAATTGGTCAAGATTTCTAGCCCTTGTACATTTCTACTCTGCAGTGCTTTATCTGGATTTTTTATATCTTTCTTCGGTTGACCGGCTTCATTATTTGGAAATTTCAGCCAATAGAGCTTACCAAAAAACTTATCGCCTTTCTTGTAAATTTCAACACGGCCTTCGCCGCTTGGGTTTTCCCACTTTCCGATGATGGGATCTGTTTGCGCAAATAATGCTACTGTAGTCAGCAGCATTATGAATGACATCATAATTTTCTTCATGGGTCTATTATTTTGTGAACTTAATTCTTTCAATTTTCCCTGCTATTGGTGATCCGACCGCTTGTTTAAATGACTATCACCTGTTTAAATGACTTAAGTACGTCTTTCAATTCTTTTCCACCATCGGCAACCGTCATACATGACACGCATAATTGTTGATGACCATACGGCTATAGCATGCATAGCTTCTGAATAAATATACAAAATATTTACTATGCTTGCATATATTTTTTATTCCAGTATTGCTATTTATCAAACAGCTCCCGCTTACTAATACCAGTTAACGGTCCATCCATCCATCCATCCATCCATCCATCCATCCATCCATCCATCCATCCATCCATCCATCCATCCATCCATCCATCCCAAAGATTTAAATGCGATAATCTAAACAAAGTTTGGCATTGGGTTTGTACGACAATTATTATATTATTACTTTATTTACTCTTTATAAATTAGCACATATTATGAAATTTATTATTAGTCTTTTACTTACTGGTCTGGTAGTCGCAATTGCTTGCTGGGTTGTTCCTGGTGCTGAAGTTGCTGGTTTCGGTTGGGCTATCGTTACGGGACTTGTCATTGGATTTGTCAACGCGACTGTGGGATCGATTTTAAGGTTATTTACGTTCCCATTGAATTGGCTTACCCTTGGTCTAGTTTCCTTTATTATTACCGTATTGATGGTCTTGTTGACCGATTCACTACTTGGATCCAAATTTGATGTACATGGATTTTGGACCGCAGCGCTGTTTGCCATTGTCGTTGCCATATTGGAAATGATTATTGGCAGTACTTCGAAAGATTAAAAATACATTCAATAAAATAGCAGGCGTCCGCATCAATACATGTGGACGCCTTTTCATTGCTCAGCGATTGTCCCCCTTCCTTGCTGACAGCATCTTCCCTTACGGACAGCATCTGTCGTTTGAAAAACAGCTTGTTTACCGTTCCTATTCCTTTAAAATAATCGTCTAAAATAATTGCCCTTATGGGTGAGTTTATCCTCATTTCCCTCGCTTTTTACAGCAGAATTCGCTAAATTTAATTCTTTAAAAGAACCGCTGATATATGTGCGAACACAACCACGAGCATAGCCATGACACAATGGGGCACTCCCTTCCAACACAGGAGCGTCCTTGGTGGATTACCCAACGTAAACTCCTCATGGCTCTTGTCATTCTACTTACTTTACTCCTATTGAAATATGCTTTTAAGATCAGCCTTCCCTTTGGCATCAACTTGACCTTAAATAGCATCGCCTATCTTCTCGCGGGAATCCCCGTTATTCAAATGGCATTGCGCAAGGCAAGCCGTGGCGATATTTTTAATGAGTTCTTTTTGATGACCGTTGCAACATTGGGCGCTTTCGCTATTGGAGAATTTGAAGAGGGCGTCGCGGTAATGGTGTTCTATCAAATCGGAGAATGGTTTCAGGATACTGCCGTCGACAATGCCAAGAAATCAATCAAATCCTTATTAGATATCCGCCCTGACGCAGTAACGGTCATACGAAATGGGCAGCAACAGCAGATAAATCCAAAAACTGTCCAAATTGGCGAAATTATCCTTGTAAAAGCTGGAGAAAAAGTGGCTCTGGATGGTACATTGAAAACGGAAAGAGCCGCATTTAACACTGCTGCTTTGACTGGAGAGAGTAAACCCGATACAAAATATTCCGGTAATGCTGTCTTTGCAGGTATGATCAACTTAGAAACAGTTGTTCAAATCGAGGTATCCAGCGTATTTGAAGATAGCAAATTGAGCAAAATTCTGGAAATGGTTCAGGACGCCACTGCACGTAAATCCAAAACACAATTGTTTATCGCCAGATTTGCTAAAATATATGTCCCTATTATTTTCGGCCTTGCGCTTTTGGTCCTTATTTTACCCCTATTTTTTGTTCATGACTATAGTTTTAAGGACTGGTTCTACCGGAGTTTAGTCTTTCTGGTGATCAGCTGCCCCTGCGCCCTGGTCGTTTCCATTCCCCTGGGTTATTTTGGCGGTATAGGCTTAGCTTCCCGAAATGGTATATTATTTAAGGGCGGGAACTTCCTCGATGCCATCACTTCAGTCGATACCGTTATCATGGATAAAACGGGCACGCTTACAGCTGGTGTCTTTGAGGTAACGGAAGTTTTTGCCGTCAATGGAGATCCAGAGGAATTACTGAACTATGCGAAAGCCATTGAGGCACATTCAACGCACCCCATTGCGAAGGCGATCGCCAGTTATCATCCCGGCACTGCCGCATTGGAAGCCGAGAAAATCCAGGAAATAGCAGGCCACGGACTTTTCGCCACTGTTAACGGAAAGCCCACACTCGCGGGCAACAGCAAATTACTGGACAAATTCGATATTGGCTATCCGGCAGAGCTAAGGCAAATGGCATACTCCATTGTATTACTCGCCATCGAAGGTCACTATGCGGGTTATATTACTGTTGCGGATCGAATTAAACCAGATGCCAGGGCAGTGATCCAAGCCATGCATGCTCAAGGTTTGTATACAGTCATGTTATCTGGAGATAAAACAGCGGTGGTAGATGAAGTCGCCAAAGAACTTGGACTCGACAAAGCCTATGGCGATCTCCTTCCTGAGGATAAAGTGAGCCATGTACAGCAGCTGATTGACCAAGGACGCCGCGTTGCCTTTGCCGGCGATGGCGTAAACGACGCCCCTGTAGTTGCCTTAGCACATGTTGGCATTGCTATGGGTGGACTGGGAGCTGATGCAACTATTGAAACTGCTGATGTTGTGATCCAAAACGATGAGCCACACAAGATTTTGTCGGCCATAAAAATTGGCAAAATAACCCGAAGTATTGTCTGGCAGAATGTCATCCTGGCGATGGGAATAAAAATCATTGTTCTGATCCTTGGCGCCGGAGGCATTGCAACACTATGGGAAGCGGTCATCGCTGATGTGGGGGTAGCTCTTCTGGCGATTTTAAATGCCATTCGGATCCAACATAAAAAAGTTTAAAAACTGAGCGATCATGTAATGCCCAAAAAAGCACTGCCCCCAAAAAGTTAGATACTTTCTGAGGGCAGTCCTGTTGTATAAAGGATCTCTTTTAGATCCTAGTTAGAAATTTAATCCCGCCAAGCTTTATATGCATTGATCAATCCATTGGTAGAAGAGTCATGACTCGTAACCGTATTGGCGTCACTTAATTCCGGAAGGATTTGATTGGCCAATTGTTTACCTAGCTCCACACCCCATTGATCAAAGCTATAAATATTCCAGATCACACCCTGCACAAAAATCTTATGCTCATACAAAGCGATAAGTCGTCCTAAAGTGCGTGGCGTCATTTTTTTGAACAGGATGGAATTCGTTGGGCGATTACCTTCAAAAACTTTATAGGCTTTAAGCAACTCTATTTCTTGGTCCGATTTGCCTGCTTTCTTTAATTCGGCAACTACTTCTTCCTCCGTTTTGCCATTCATCAAAGCCTCAGTCTGTGCAAAAAAGTTGGACAATAACAATTGGTGGTGGTTTCCGATCGGATTAAGACTATTGGCAGGCGCAATGAAATCACAAGGAATCAATTTGGTTCCCTGGTGAATCAACTGATAGAAGGCATGCTGTCCGTTCGTACCAGGTTCACCCCATATAATCGGTCCAGTCTGATAATCCACCTGTTGACCATTACGGTCCACATATTTGCCGTTACTTTCCATATCCCCTTGTTGGAAATATGCAGCAAAACGGTGCAGATATTGATCGTAAGGGAGAATTGCATGGCTTTCGGCCTGGAAAAAATTATTGTACCATACACCAAGCAAAGCCAATATTACCGGAATATTGGATTCGAAGGGAGTTTCCTTAAAATGAACGTCCGCATCGTCGGCACCTTTTAAAAGTTCCTCGAAATTATCAAAGCCTATTGCCAAGCTAATGGAAAGACCTATAGCAGACCACAGGGAATACCGTCCGCCTACCCAGTCCCAAAACTCAAACATATTTTGAGTATCTATTCCAAAGGCACGTACTGCTTCTGTATTGGTGCTCAATGCTGCAAAATGCTTAGCGACATCCTCCTGAAGGGCTCCGCTCGCCAAAAACCAGTCTTTAGCTGTATGCGCATTGGCCATCGTTTCCTGCGTTGTGAAAGTTTTTGAAGCAATCAGAAACAAGGTTGTTTCAGGATCCACAGCTTTCAATGTTTCAGCAATGTGTGTACCGTCTACGTTGGAGACAAAATGTACATTTAAGCGCGTTTTATATGCTTTTAAGGCTTCTGTTACCATCACAGGACCTAGATCTGAACCACCGATACCGATATTCACCACATCTGTAATTTCTTTACCCGTATATCCTTTCCACTGACCAGCTATAATCTTTTCCGTGAAGGCTTTCATTTGTGCCAGCACGCGCTTAACGTCGGGCATGACATCCTTTCCGTCCACATAAACGGGCTGATCGGATTGATTTCGCAAAGCGGTGTGTAACACCGGTCTGTTTTCGGTCACGTTGATGCGCTCACCCGAGAACATCGCTGCTATCGCATCAGCAAGACCACATTCTTTAGCCAACTGGACCAAGAGCGCTTTTGTCTCTGCAGTAATCCGATTTTTGGAGTAATCCAAAAGTATATCTTCGAAAGCGATCGAGAACTTCTCAAAACGTGTGGGATCTGCGGCAAAAAGTGCACGTAGATCATTTTTTTCGCTATTGTTAGATAGACCTGATAAAGAACCAAAATGCTGCGCTAGATTCTTATAGGCCTCAGTCTTTGTAAAATTAATTTTTGGGAACATACTGTTTTTACTGAAATTATTTGTTTTAAACATCAATAAGAGCCTTCAGTATTTCATTGTTACACATCGTGTAGATCTTTAAATGAAGGTTTATTCCGTTGACAATACCAAAACTAAAAAAAAAAGGTCAAATTATCCCTATTTGGCAATCTATATTGGGCGCGAAGTTATTCGATAGAAGCACGAATTTATTAATTAAAATTTCTACTTTAGCAGATATGACAAAAGAACAAATTCAAGACTTGAGGGATCGTGTTACTTCCCTGAGGAGGCATCTTTGACATCGATGCACGCAAAGAAGAGATAGAAAGAGATCAAGCTATTACGCTTGAAGCAAGTTTTTGGGATGATTCCAAAGCTGCAGAGAAAATACTCTTGGCCATAAAAAACCAAAAGGTATGGACAGACCACTTCGACGAAGTTGCAGCGGCGGTTGAAGACGCCTATGTCATGTATGAATTCTTGCAATCTGGCGACGCGAGTGATAAGGAAGTGGACGACCAATATAAACTAGCTTTAGCGCAAGTCGAGGAACTCGAATTCAAAAACATGCTTAGCGCCGAAGAAGATCAGCTGGATGCAATTTTACAGATTACAGCTGGTGCCGGCGGGACTGAAAGCTGTGACTGGGCTGCCATGCTGATGCGTATGTATATTATGTGGGGCGAAAAAAATGGGTATAAAGTGACCGAACAAGATTCGCAGGAAGGTGACGTTGCAGGCATTAAGAGTGTAACCTTACAAATATCAGGCGATTTTGCTTATGGCTACCTTAAGGGAGAAAACGGTGTACACAGGCTCGTTCGGATTTCTCCGTTTGATTCCAACGCAAAACGCCATACCTCTTTCGCGTCTGTTTATGTTTATCCCTTGATTGATGATAATATTGAGATTGATGTGAAGGATTCGGAAATCGAATGGGACACGTTCCGTTCAGGTGGTGCAGGAGGTCAGAACGTAAATAAGGTGGAAACAGCTGTTCGATTACATCACAAACCTACTGGCATTATTATTAAAAATCAGGAATCCAGATCGCAATTACAAAACAAAGAAAATGCGATGCGCTTATTGAAATCACAGTTATATGAGATTGAAATGCGTAAACGCCAGGAAGCTACCGCTGCTATTGAAGGAAACAAAAAGAAAATAGAATGGGGATCCCAAATTCGAAATTATGTCCTACATCCTTACAAGTTAATTAAAGATTTACGGACCAATTACGAAACATCCAATACACAAGCTGTGCTGGATGGTGATCTAAATGATTTTCTAAAAAATTATCTAATGGAATTTGGCGGATAAAGACGATTTCGAAACTTGATGATATTGAAGACGTTCTCTTTTCGAGGCGTCTTTTTTTGTGCTGTCTGTTGCTTTTTTTATTTGGCTTCAGCTGAATTTCTTCAGTCCACCCATTGCCCCCTTTCCTACACAGTTTGTCACAAAAATTGTCAAATTCTCTTAATAATCAGCAGGCAAATGTTAAAAAACCTTAAAAGTCTACTGCCCATATCGTTATTATATTTTAATCGATTTTTATTACAAATCAAAATTAAAGCACTGAAAACAAACGACTTACTTATATCTTTTTTGTATCAAGAACGTTACAGTTTGAGCGGTCGGATCATTTTTGGCACAAAATAAAGGCATGTCTTTTGCGTTTATGCAATCGTAATATTTTCATTACAAATGATACCGATTGCGGTATCGATTAAATATAGAATGAACGAATGTATATCTAAAATAGAACGGTTATGAATTACATGAAAGAAAACTCGATCGTATCCAAGCAGATGACCAAACAATGGCAGCCTGCGGTATATGATGTAAATGCAGGAGAAAAGCGATCTGATCATACAGTGAGCAAAAACGAGGAAAGCAACTTTGGTCCAAGAGAATATGGTATTTTTGGAGCGACTTTTTTTATACTATTTGCGTCTGTTTTTGGCGTATACATGCTTCAACCCGATTTTGATGCGTTACGTTTCCAACGTTTAGACAGTATTGGCGGAACATTTTTGATTATTTTCGGGATACTTTTAGCGGCTATTGCCATCAGTTTTTTGATTTTTTTAATTGTACTTCACCGTAAATATAAGCCCATTGCTTCTGTATCGGACGATGAGCTACCTACTTGTACGATTATTGTTCCGGCTTATAACGAAGGGCAGTTAGTCTATGATACCTTACATAGTTTGGCTAGCAGTGATTATCCGGAGAAGAAACTTCAGATCATTGCCATTGACGACGGTAGTAAGGACAATACCTTTGCCTGGATACAACGTGCCAAAATGGAATTGGGCGATCGTGTTGAAATTTATCAGCAGCCCAAGAATATGGGTAAGAGACATGCTTTATACCGTGGATTTAAGTTAGGTACGGGAGAAATCTTTATTACGGTTGATAGTGATTCTATTGTTAAAAAGGATACCATACGTAATATGGCGAGTCCTTTTGTAACAAACAAGGAGTGTGGAGCAGTTGCGGGCAACGTGCGTGTATTGAATACCAAAAAAGCGATTATACCCCGTATGTTGAATGTTAGCTTCGTATTCAGCTTTGAGTTTGTACGTTCGGCGCAAAGTATGCTGGGCACGGTCATGTGTACACCAGGAGCCTTGTCCGGCTATCGTAAAGAGGCTGTCATGAACTGTTTGGAGGATTGGATTAACCAGACTTTTATGGGGCAACCGTCTGATATCGGTGAAGATCGCGCGATGACCAATATGATCCTAAAACAGGGGTATCATGTGTTATTTCAATCCAATGCATACGTTTATACCGACACTCCTGTACGTTACAAAAATCTGTACAAGATGTTTATCCGTTGGGAACGAAGCAACGTGCGCGAAAACATTGCGATGAGTAAATTTGCATTTAAGAATTTCCGTCAGGGACCTAAATGGGGAGCACGTATCTTATTGCTTATGCAATGGAAAAAAGTATTATTGTCTTATCCAATGATGTTGTTGATGCTGTGGACAGTATTTCATTATCCATTGATGTTCCTAAGCTCAACGTTGGTCGGTATCTTAATATTTTCCAGCATCCAGGCCTATTTCTTTGCTTCTAAAAACTCTGACACCAAAGAAGCTTTCTGGGCGTATAGTTACAGTATATTTTATGCCTTCAGCTTATTCTGGATTACACCGTATGCGATAGCGACAGCCGGACGCAGAGGTTGGTTGACAAGAGGTTAAAAGTAAAGCAAAGAACGTATATTTACAGCTATATATGAGAGATTTTAAGGTAAAAAAAATTGCCGTCATCGGCCAAGGATATGTGGGATTGCCATTAGCAATAGCATTTTCCGATTTTTTCCCGGTGATTGGATTTGACATAAATAAAACACGTATCGAAGAGCTTAAGCAAGGGCTTGACCGCACCCTAGAAACGGATCAAAAAGAGTTAAAACGGGCGCGAGATTTATTCCATACATCTAACCAAAACAAAGGTTATGATGCGAGTAATTCTATAGCTGACATTGCAGATGCAAATGTCTATATTGTAACTGTCCCAACTCCGATAGACCGTTATAATTCTCCAGACTTGTCCCCTTTGTTAAAAGCTTCTAAAATGCTTGGAGAGCTTTTGACAATAGGTGATTTGGTGATCTATGAATCTACTGTTTATCCTGGTTGTACTGAAGAAGAGTGTATACCTGTTTTGGAGACTTTCTCGGGATTAAAATTTAATCAAGATTTTTTTGTTGGCTATTCACCAGAACGCATTAATCCAGGCGATAAAGTAAATTCACTTCAAAAAGTCATGAAGGTGACTTCCGGAAGTACGCCTGAGGCAGGATTGGTGGTAGATGGACTTTATAAAAATATTATTGAAGCCGGGACACATTTGGCCCCCTCAATCAAAGTTGCCGAAGCTGCCAAAGTGATCGAAAATGCGCAGCGTGATGTAAATATTTCCTTTATGAATGAGCTCGCGCTAATCTTCGACCGAGTGGGCATAGATACACAGGACGTGTTAGATGCTGCAGGTACAAAATATAACTTCCTTCGTTTTAAACCGGGTTTAGTCGGAGGCCATTGTATTTCTGTGGACCCTTATTATCTTGCTCAAAAAGCAACTCAACTAGGCTATCATCCCCACGTCATTTTATCTGGCAGAGAGGTGAATGATCAAATTGCTTCTTTCATTGCTTCAAAAGTTGTTAAACTGATGATTCAAAAAAATATCAAATTTGAGGGAGCCAAAGCGCTGGTATTAGGTATTACATTCAAAGAAAATTGTCCCGATATTAGAAACAGCAAGGTCATTGACATGATCCATGACCTCCAAGAGTTTGGTTTAAAGGTAGATGTCTACGATCCATGGGTAAATGTAGATGATGTGAAATCACATTTCAATCTCGAGCTATTGTCATCTCTTCCTGAATCTGCAGATTATGACAGCGTTATACTTGCCGTTGGACACCGAGAATTTTTGCATTTGGATCTCAACAACTTAAAAAAGAACCCATCCGTTGTTTTTGATATCAAGGGCCTACTCGACCGAAAATTAGTGGATGCTCGTCTATAAGGAATTTATTTTGATTACATCGGTTACTTTATAAGATCTTGATCTACTTAAATTTGTAATAAGTAGATCAAGATTTTGTTAGTATTGACAACTATATCCCATCGGCAATGTTGAATCGGTAGTCAAGTCAGCTGCGGTTGTTCATCTTTTATAAACGACAAAACCTATTTGTCTGTCTCTACAACTTACAACCAACTTACGCTACCGGTCTCAACGTCATAGTTTGCGCCAACAATCTTAATTTTACCCTCTTCTTCAAGTTTACGAAGCGTTGAACTTTGTCTGCGAATGTCACGGATCGCATGTTTAATGTTCTGTTGATTTAGTTTTTCAAGCAACACACTATTTTTAGAAGAACGTTCTTCCCCCTTATCGATCACCTCATTAATGATTGGGTCGAAATGATTTATCAAATGATTTAGGTTATCCATTCCCATACCCTCAATCTGTGCCGCATCCAATCCTCCTTTTAATGCTCCACATTTGGTATGCCCTAGAACGACAACAAGTTTAGAACCTGCCACATTGCAACCAAACTCCATCGAACCTAAAATATCTTGATTGACAAAATTTCCGGCAATCCGGATACTGAAGATATCGCCCAATCCCTGATCAAATATAAGTTCAGCTGAAGTACGGCTATCGATGCAGCTTAGCACCACGGCAAATGGCCATTGTCCCTCACGCGTAGCGTTCACCTGTTCAAGTAGATCGCGGTTAGCTTTCAGGTTATTAACAAAGCGCTGGTTTCCCTCCTTCAGGAAATTTAATGCTTTTTCAGGTGTAATCGTCGATTGTGTTTCGTACGTATGTGCCTTCATAAAATTTTATTATTTGGAATATTAAAGGTAAAATTAATACGTTACATTTTAATTACCAATAGGAGAAAATACCTGTAATTTCTTATACAGCCCCAGTAACTTCGTTCTTTGTGTAATAATCCATCCAAGCTTTAATTCTTCCAACAAACATTTTAAGATAGTTTTCTGTCAAAAATATGTTGGACCAATCAAATCTTTGTGCCTGTACGCCCAGATAAAAAATAAAAATAGATGCGCCAGCTTTTGGTATTAAGCTGAGCTCTTTTTCAGATAAAAATCTATTGCTCTGGTATCCCCGCAAGAAGCTTTGCATTTTTAATTCATACTGCTCTTTATCTGATTCTATGAAAAACAGTTGTTTGCAGAAATATCCAACATCTAAAATTTGCCATCCATTTCCACAAAAGTCAAAGTCAAAAATCGTAATCTCCTTTTCAGCTGTAACGGCCATATTATCATACCAGATATCCATATGTATAATTCCGGTTTTTGTATTATCAAAATCTGAATTTTGAAAATTTCTGCCAAACCCCTCGATGAATTCCATTTCTGGCAACTTGTCTGAAAAGAATTGTTGTAAATACGCATAAGGTAGTTCTATAAGAGACTTCTTATTGTAAGACACACGGTTAATATTCTTGTTTTCGGTATGGTTGTGCATATTTGCCATTAGAGAACCTATTCGAAAACAAGTTTCCTTGTCCATAAATCGAATTTTCTCCCCTTGAGCAAAGGAAAAAAGTACAACATATCGGATTCCTTCAGGCGCATTTATTTCTTGAATGTATGCTCCGTCTTTATCTTCAATTGGAAAAGAAACACTTAAATTTTCATTCTTCAATGAGTTCAGAAGTTCAAGCTCTTCAATAATTTCGGTTCTTGACCTCCAATTATGACTATAAACTCGCAAAACGTATTTCGTTTCGGTGTTGGAAAGAAAATACGTGTGATTCATTCCTGTTCTGAATAGGGTACAATTGTATTTGTCGTCTAGGCCATATCTATCTTTCACAAAATCTCCTAATTGTTTGGCAGAAAGAGTAGAGGCTATAACCGGAAATGTTGTCATTTTTTTTACGTTAAATTTATAGTTTCGTTGATGAAGGATGTTTTTCCATTCAGGGTTATGATCAATAGCAGATTATTTTTTATCCCCCTACAACTTTTGTTTATGACTCACTTTGTTCCCGGAAGTTCATATTGGTTTTGTAGATACTAATAGCAAAAAAAAGCTTGCAATATGATTTGCAAGCTTTTTTAAGTTTTAATCTTTCGATCTGTAGCCCGTAGGGGAATCGAACCCCTGTTTCAAGAATGAAAATCTTGCGTCCTAACCCCTAGACGAACGGGCCGTTTTCTGTTTCGGTGTGCAAATATAGAAATATTTATAAATGTGTCAAAATTTTTATCTTTTTTTTATTCATTTTTTTTGAAATAGATCATAAAACCCTCTAGAATAGCTATATTTAGAGTCATTGAAAAAGTAACCAACATGACTAATTTTAAAAAAATCAAAAAACCGCTACTCTATGCCGGACTAGGCTTGGCTTTATTAAGTCAGGAAGCCTATGCCCAGAAATCGAGCGCTATCGCAGATCAACTGCAACTCACCTGGAAGGTCAAAGACGGACAGAATATCCGTAAAAATCCGGTATCCACCCTAATTTTAAAAAACAAAGGAAAAAGTGCTGTTCAACTCAACGACTGGAGCCTCTGGTTTAATTTTATCCGATCTATCGATCCCGATAAGGTCGACAAACGTTTTGCGATAGACCACCGAAACGGAGATCTCTTTCAGGTTAGCTTTAAGAAAAATAACTTTTTATTAAATGCGCAAGATACAGTCCACATCGATTTTATCACGACTGGACTGGTCAATTATACGGATGGGCCAATTGGTCTATACCTAAAAAATAATAAGACCGGGCTTGCAACAAATATTTCGGATTATTCTGCGGTTAAAATTGCTCCCCAGTCGGACGCTGAAAAAACAGCTTACTTTGCTTTTAAATACGATCAAAATAAGCTGGTAGAGGGTATAGCAGCACAGCATATCATCCCTTTACCAAGCAATATCAGCATCAATAATAACGAAAAATTCAACCTATCGACAGGTACAAATTTTTTTATTGACCATGAATTTGCTAGCGAAGGAGGCTTTCTGACATATTTCCTGACCAGCTATTCAGGCGTTAAGCTAGCAGCTTCATCCAGTCCACAAGGCGGCATTGAGATTGTCAAAGCAAACAACTTAAAGCCCGAATCCTATCACTTGACGATTGGTGCTAAAGGTGTACGAATAGAAGCATCAGATAAAGCTGGTGCATTTTATGCCATACAATCGTTAAAATCGTTGATCAATCACAGTCAATGGAACAAAGGCATAAAATCGATCACATTACCATTCTGCAACATTGAAGATAGCCCGCGCTATGGGTACCGTGGATTTATGCTGGATGCTGCCCGTAATTTCCATAGCAAAGCCGAGGTTTTAAGAATATTGGATCTCATGGCTTCTTACAAGTTGAACAAGTTCCATTTCCACTTCATTGACGACGAAGGTTGGCGATTGGAAATTCCAGCCCTACCCGAATTAACGACTATCGGAGCCAACCGTTCGGCTAATTTTGAAGATGGAAAGGCAATACAGTCTGCTTATGGTTCTGGAGCGACAGCCAAATCGCATCAATTCTACAGTGTTGCTGACTACATCGAAATCTTAAAATATGCAAAGGCAAGACATATAGACGTCATACCCGAGGTAGAAACTCCTGGTCATGCCCGCGCAGCGATCAAAGCAATGCGCGCGCGCTTTGCACATTACTCAAACCTTGGCGATAAACAGAAGGCGGAGGAATTCCTGCTGGACGATGCAGAGGACAAATCCGTTTACAATTCTGCACAAAACTGGAATGACAATGTCATGAACCCTGCCCTACCTTCAACCTATCACTTCCTGAGCAAGGTGATCGATGAAATCAAAGCGATGCATGATCAAGCTGGAGTTCCGTTGAAAATTATCGATTTAGGGGGCGACGAGACGCCAAGTGGTGTTTGGGAAAAATCGCCAAAGGTATCGGCCTTTATGAAGGAAAATAATATCGCCAATGTACTCGATGTATGGCCACTGTATATTACCAAAATTAATACCCTTGTTCAAGAAAAAGGGTTAACGATGTCTGGATGGGAAGAAATGGGTATGCGCAATAAAGGAAAAGGCATGGTTGTCAATGCCGATCTAGGAAAATCCGGCATCCATTTGAACGTATGGAACAATCTCCCGGGCCAAGGACAGGAAGACCTCGCCTATCGATTGGCAAATGCAGGATATAAAGTTGTTTATACGAGTGCTGCAAACAACTACCTGGACATGTCTTGGGACCGCGATTTTGCTGATCCAGGACACAGTTGGGTCGGTACGGTTAATCTGAATAGAACTTATTCGTTTTCTCCTGAAAATTTCTTCATCAATCTGCGCAAGGATGACACCGGAAAAGATCTTAGACCAGAGGCATACACCAATAAAGAACAGCTTACAGCGGAAGGGAAGAAAAACCTCCTCGGTATCAAAGGTGCCTTATGGGCAGAAAAGGTATCTACTGACCAGCGCCTTGAGGAAATGATATTTCCACGTTTAATAGCGATTGCTGACCGCGCATGGGCACCCGAACAAACCTGGGAAAAAGGAAACTCTTTTGACGAGGCCACTTATCGTAAATCGTATACCTCCTTTATCAAAAAATTAGGTGAGGATGAATTGAGAAAACTGGATCGGGTAAATGGAGGCTACACCTATCGACTTCCTAAAATTGGAATCAAGAAAGAGGGTAGCCAACTCCTTATCAATACCGATTATCCCGGTTTCAAAGTCTATTATAGCGAAAACGGCACTACGCCAACTTTGAAATCTAAACTTGTGAACGGTCCAATACCGTTCCAAACCGGAAAGAAATACTTATTTAAGGTATTTGATGCCAAAGGACGATCAGGTGATGTGATTAGCTATTAATATCGGGATTCAAGATGATGGATGCTATTGGCCGTTGACAATAAAAAAAGCTGCCTAAGATAACATCAGTCACTTCAAAAATCGACTGCTTGAACTGGCACTTAAGCTGATAAAGGCAAAATAGAATAAAAAAAGGGCTGTCCAAAAGAAGTTGGACAGCCCTTCTGTTTTATACAGATATTGTATCCTTAAAACTTATAACTCAATGCAACAGCAGCATTTCTTGGATCGATCTGATTAATAAAACCACCGCGGAAGTATGAATTCAATCCAATCTCATTGGTGATATTATTTACAAATACTTTCGCATCAAATTTGCGCCATTTGTATCCCACCTGTGCATTTAATGTGGTATAAGCTGGCATATTGAAAGGTTCTGTACCATAATATTCGCCATGTCCATTTGGCGTTAAGCTATATTCATTGACAGGTCGGTCTCCAACATAATAAACGCCCGCACTTAAACTCAGGTTCCGAAGAGCTCCTTGATGAAATACATATTGTATCCATGCATTTGCCGTATGTTTTGGCGCGTTCATCGGTGCCGATCCATCCATATAAGAAGGTGAATTTTTATATCGCGCATCTAAATAGGCATAGCCCAACATCACTGTTAAATTTTCCAATACACGACCGTTCAACTCAGCCTCAATTCCATCGCGTACCAGATCCCCTGCCTTAAAGTATAATCCTGTAGCAACATTAGTGCCCGGTGTATACTCAGCGTTGGTCAAGTTAGAGGTATAAATATGGAAATAGGTTAAATTGAAACGTAACCGATTATTCAGCCAATCGGATTTAATCCCCCCTTCAAATTGTTCGGTTTTAGAAGCACCTGCTGCTGTACCATCGGTTAATGGATTCGCAGCATTCCTTAAATTCGTTGAGTTTGTATAAGACCCAAATACATTAAAATTCTCAAATGGCGTAAAAATCACCCCCGCCATTGGATTCCATGCAGACTCCCTTTTATTACCGTTTGATGTGAAATCTTTTGTTGTAATTTCGGAATAACGTAAACCTAATACAGCCTTAATGTATTTATTAAATTCAATAACGTCCTGCCCCATAAATCCTATAGAAGAATAATAACTTCGCACAGGCGTTCCAGCTGTGTAGGCGATTTGCTTTCCTTTTCGCTGGTTTCCCAAAGAATCGACATAGACAACCTCGGATAGATCATTTACCCAATCGCCGTGAATATCAATAATATCAATTACATTACTATTTTGATCGGCTTTTTTCAAAAGAACATTTTTCTCCAGTGGACTTAATTTTCCTGCAAAAGAAGTTGTTGTCGCATCAGCGATACGATAATCCACCCCTGCCTGAACCAAATGTTTTACTTTACCCGTATAAAGATCTTTTCCGATCAAGTCAAACTGAAAAGTTTTATTCTTGTCATCGCGCAGGCTTTTGCTCATTGAGCGCGAGAATGTGTTATATTGTTTTGCATCGTCTTTAATCAATGAAGAAGAAGATGACTGGTTATCAACCTGATAAGAGGACGTTGCAATAGAAGCTCTGATGCTCCAGCGATCGGTCAATTCATGATTGATCTGGGCCATAAAGCTCTTCATCTCTGTATTATTATTATCGGAATTGAAGCCCAAAAACTTATTGTTCGGGATAACATATAGCGCATTCACCCCTTGTGAAGGATTTAAATTGACTGCGGAATTAACGGGCGTACGATTATCATTAAAATAATCACCCTCCAAAGTAACTGTCGTCTTATCCGTTGGTTTCCAAGCTAAGGATGGATTTAGATAAACACGGTTAGAGGATACACTTTTGCGGTAGCTATCGCTACGTTCATAAGCGCCATCCATTCGAAAAGCAACGGTCTCTTTCTTATCCAGTACCGTTTGGAAATCAAAGGTTGGGCGGAATTGCCCCCAGCTTCCCGCACGGACACCAATCTCTCCAGAATTCGTGAAATTAGGAGTTTTAGTGACCACATTAATTACCCCTCCTGCATTACCGATATCCGTAATAACACCCTGCGTAACCGCAGCAGACCCTTTAATCATTTGAATAGACTCCACACCTTGCATATCAACGACTCCAGATGCAGTCTGAAATTGAGAGTCAATCCGCACACCGTTCTTCAAGACAGGTACCCCTCTGAAACCACGTGTTGACAAAGATTCTTTAACACCGCCATAAGAACCGAATAAGGTTACACCCGGAATATTTCTTACAGCATCCGTCAACGTAAGAATACCCTGATCTTGAATTACCTTATTGGAGATGACGGAAATACTCTGAATTTGATCCGAAGGTTTTAATGGCATACGTGTAATCATTTCCAAGCCTTTTGGCTTTTTGTTGCGTTCACCAAACACTTCCACCTCATCAATCGCCTGCTCATTGCTCACTAGGGTAATTGGATCAATAATCACTTCAGGGCTCTTCGTGCTAAAAACATAATCAATAACGGTTGTTTGGTAGCCCATATAAGTGAATTTAATCACCGTATTTTGGTCGATGCCATGTAGTCTAAAATGACCTCTATGGTCTGTACGGACCTTTTTATCTCCGATTGAAACGGTTACTGAACTTAAAGGATTATTTTGTGTATCGACGACTTTACCTTTGACGATTCCCGAGGTTTGACCATATACTGCACCTCCGATTAAAAATGTAGAAGCAAGAGCTAGTAAGTGTTTGTCCATGTTAATAATTTTGGGTAATTATTTTTAATTATTCTAAATAACACCGCAAAGGTATAAAAAATAACCTATTTAGAATGATTAAAAATAAAAAAGTCCTGAACCACCTCAGGCTCAGGACTTTTTTATGTAGTCAGACAGTTATTTTATAGTCAGACAGTTATTTTAGTCAAATTTCCATCTTACGAACGCTTCAATAGCTTCATAATTTGCAAGACCTAATTGGTCATATAAAGCTGCGGTTTCGCTTGTACGGTCTTCAGCACGTACCCAGAATTCACGTGGATCATCTCCAGGGAATACAGGTAAATCTTTTTGAGATTGGTGTTTGAAGATGGCTAAACGTTTGCGATAAACTTCTTGCGGAGATAATGGAACGGCCATTTGGATCTCGTGGATTGGGTATTCATGCCATGCGCCTCTGTATAACCATAACCAACAATCTTTGGTCCATTCATCTGTTTTGCTCAATCTGCTCAATGCTTCAAACAAGATATCGAAACATACTTTATGCGTACCGTGTGGGTCAGCAAAGTCACCTGCAGCAAATACCTGATGTGGTTTTACCTGACGCAACAATTCCATTGTTTGTTGAATATCATCTTCAAAAGATACATTTTTTGAAAACTTTTGTCTATCATAGAAAGGCAGATCCTGGAAATGGATATTTTCATCTGGCAAACCAACCAAACGAGCTCCTGCGATCGCCTCACCCTTACGGATCAATGCTTTGATTTTACGGACAAGTTCAGTATCGATCTGATTTGGTTTTTTTGTCGCAAAAATTGCTCTTTCCTCATCATAAATTCGACCGATCTGAGAAGCTTCCGCCTCTGCCCCTATTTGTTTTGCTAAATCTTCAGCAAACTCCAGATAACGTACCACATCATCATCCCAAACAGCTGTATTACCACAAGTTTGGTAAGCAACATGGACATTGTGTCCTTGGTCTGCCAGACGAATAAATGTACCCCCCATCGAGATGACATCATCATCCGGGTGTGGAGAAAATACAATTACATTTTTCTTCGCTGGATTGGCACGCTCAGGACGTTGTGAATCGTCAACATTGGGTTTACCTCCCGGCCATCCCGTGATCGTATGTTGAAGTTCGTTGAATATACGGATGTTGATATTATATGCCGGACCGGTTTCTGTAACCAACTTCGCCATTCCGTGTGCATTATAATCCTCGTCGGTAAGTTTCAGGATTGGTTTTTTGATCTCTAAAGCTAACCAAACAACTGCTTTTTTAATTAACGAAGGTGTCCAAGTAACATCTTCTGCCAACCAAGGAAGATCAAAACGTGTCAACAATGAAGCAGCAGCTTCATCAAGAATAAATTCAACGTTATCCGATAATTGTAGATAAGTTGCAGGAATCTCTGAGGAGATTTCACCTTCAACTGCTTTTTTAATGATCTCAGCCTTTGTTTCGCTCCAAGCCATCAAAATGATCTCTCTCGCTTTGAAAATTGTACCTACACCCATGGTAATCGCTTTTGTTGGTACATTTTCTTTTCCACCAAAAGCACGGGAAGCATCGCGACGAGTTAAATCGTCCAACGTTACCACACGTGTACCAGAGTTAGGAGCAGAACCTGGCTCATTGAATCCGATATGGCCTGTACGGCCAATACCTAATAATTGAATATCTAAACCTCCTGCTGCCGTAATCTTCTGTTCGTACGCCTCACAGAATGCATTTACTTGATCAGGAGCTAAGGTACCATCTGGAATATTTACATTGGCCGCATCAATATCTACGTGGTCGAACAAGTTTTTGTTCATAAAGGTCACATAGCTCTGATCAGCATCAGGTTGCATCGGGTAGTATTCGTCAAGATTGAAGGTAATCACGTTCTTAAAGCTTAAACCTTCTTCTTTATGCAAACGAATCAATTCTTGATAGACTTTTACCGGTGTGGCACCAGTAGCAAGGCCCAGAACAGCTTTCTCACCTTTCTCTTGCTTTGCACGAATAATTTCAGCAATACGATTTGCAACGTTTTTCGAAGCTGAATTTTGATCTGGATAGACGCTCACAGGGACTTTTTCGAAGCGTGTTTCTTCCAATAAATTTAATCTAGCCATTTTATGGGTATGTTGATAAACGTGAATTACAAATTTATAAAATTAGTACCTCAAGTTGAAGTAAAATTTTAATAAAGTGGTTCTTTCTTAGCAATATTTTAAATAAAACCTTTTAGCTATTCTTTCAGGTCAATAATACGATTATACCTTATTTAAAATCTCGACGGCTTTTAATAGCGTTTCATCCTTTTTAGCGAAACAGACCCGCAAAACTTGTTGATTTGTAGCTTCTTTATAGAACGCCGAAAGTGGGATTGTTGCAATTTTGTGTTGCCTGGTTAACGAACAAGCAAACTCAAATTCTTTCTCCTGACTGATAGCACTATAATCTATATTAAGGAAATAAGTTCCTTCGCAAGGAAGAATCTTAAACCGGGATCCCCTTAATCCGTCCTTCAACAAATTCCTTTTCCGCTCAAAAAAATGCGATAGGCCTTTGACATAGCTTATATCCTCCAGATATGCTGCGATAGCGAATTGCATGGGCGTATTTACGCTAAATACATTGAATTGATGTACTTTTCTAAATTCTTGAGTTAATTGCGGCGGGGCAATGCAATAACCAATCTTCCAACCCGTAGTATGCAATAACTTTCCAAAAGAAGCTATAACAAAACTTCGCTCCCGCAAGGTGGGTATTTCCAGTACCGATTGTGGGGAAGCTCCGTCAAACACAATATGCTCGTATACCTCATCGCTCAGCAACAACGCATTGGTACCTGATAACAAATCCCCAAGTTTAATCAATTCTTCTCTACCAAGTACTTTGCCTGTTGGATTATTCGGATTATTGATGATGATTAAACGGGTTTTGGAATTAATTAACGTAGCTACGTAATCCCAGTCAATCTGAAAATCAGGAGCCAATAATCGCACGGGAACAACTTTACCGCCGAACAATTCGATCGTCGGTGCATAACAATCGTATGCCGGTTCAAAGATAATAACCTCATCCTGTGGCTTAACAACTGTGGCAATAGCTGTAAAAATTGCTTGTGTACCGCCGGATGTCACAGTAAGCTCCGCTGTTGCATCAACCGCCACGTCATAAACTTCACGATATTTTTTAGCGATAGTATCACGTAATGCCTGTGCCCCAATCATTGGCGCATATTGGTTATGCCCCTGTTCCATTGCCTTAGACACTAATTGAACCAACTTCGGATCAGTCTCAAAGTCAGGAAAACCTTGCGACAGATTTAAGGCTTGCTGCTCATTAGCGAGCATCGTCATTTTGGTAAAAATCGTCGTGCCGACATGTGGAAGTTTAGAAGTTAGGTTGAAGTTCATTTTTTGACATTTTATTAATCTACTAAATTAGTGGATTTTCTTATATTTGTAAATATATATAAGAATAATAACATGATAAAATACATCACACTACTTTTTTTAGTTCTGCCATTCTTTGGTTCTGCACAAAAAAAAGAACTTACCAAAGAGGAGTATATTGCCCGTGTCAAAGCTACTCCAGATTCAATCTCGACATTGGTTGACTTGCGTAGAGTTGGAGGTTATGACCCTGTATACCCCGAGCTTCAGGCGCTTTATAATACCTTGAGTAAAAATGTCAAGAATTCAAGTGAAGGAAAAGAGTTCCAAGACTACTTAAATACGTTGGAAACGGTTCAAATTGGAAAAATAGCTCCTGCGTTTACACAAAATGATACTACTGGTAACCCTGTAAAGCTTTCGGACTTTAAAGGAAAGTATGTTCTCCTTGATTTTTGGGCATCTTGGTGTCCAGATTGCCGTGTCGAAAGCCCAGATCTTGTAAAAACATACCAACAATTTAAAGGTGAAAACTTTGAAATATTGGGTATATCCTTTGATAAGGATCGCAATTCTTGGATTAAAGCCATCCATGCAGACAAATTGCACTGGCGTCATGTTTCGGATCTCAAACGTTGGCAAAATGATGTCGGAACATTATACGGCGTAAAATCTATTCCTCAGAATGTACTGATCGATCCCAATGGTAAAATCGTCGCCAAGAATTTACATGGTGATGCTTTACGCGCGAAATTGAAAGAAGTCCTGAAAAAATAAACTATAGACGATCCATAAAAAAGACCATGCTTTAGTAAAAGCATGGTCTTTTTATTTTTATTCTTTGGAAAACGCCATTTTTCTGAAAAAATCTATATTAAGATGATCCCAGTAAATTAGGATATTAAACGATTGATTGCCCCTTTTACTCGCTTAGCCAAACAAAGCACTGAAGATGTCCTCCAATTTGGCAACCGGACGAATGGCAATATTATATTTTTTAGCATCCAATCCTTTGGTATTGAATTTAGAAATAAAAATACCATCAAAGCCCAACTTCTCGGCCTCCTGAATACGCTGTTCAATGCGATTTACGGCCCTTATCTCACCCGATAAACCAACCTCACCGGCAAAAGTCAGATTGGATCGAATCGCGATATCTTGTTGTGAAGAAATAATTGCAACAACAACAGCCAAATCGATCGCAGGATCTTCGACACGCAACCCACCGGCAATATTCAAAAACACATCCTGTGCACTTAACCTAAAACCAAAGCGTTTCTCCAAAACAGCCAGCAGCATATTTAATCGCTTCGTATCGTAACCTGTAGAAGAGCGCTGGGCATTTCCAAACGCCGAGTTACTCACCAGTGCCTGTACTTCAATCATCATAGGGCGCACTCCTTCGAGCATCGCCGCAATGGAAACGCCACTAACAGGTTCATCGCGCTGGGAAATCATAATCTCCGAAGGATTTGACACTTCCCTTAGCCCCGACCCTTGCATTTCATAAATACCCAGTTCTGAAGCCGATCCAAAACGATTCTTTACGGCCCGTAAAATTCGGTATACATGATGGCGATCACCCTCGAATTGAAGCACCGTATCCACCATATGTTCTAAAACCTTGGGCCCTGCAATAGATCCGTCCTTGGTAATATGCCCTACAATAAAAACTGGTGTACTGGTTTCCTTTGCAAACCGCAGCAATTCTGCGGTACATTCGCGCACCTGAGAAACCGACCCTGGCGCCGATTCAATTTGTGCGGAATGTAAAGTCTGTATAGAATCTATGACAATGACATTCGGCTGTACCGTCTCGATCTGCTTGAAAATATTTTGAGTAGATGTCTCGGTCAGGATATAACAATTTGCTTTAGAAGATTGTGACAATCGCTCGGCCCGCATCTTAATTTGCTGTTCGCTTTCTTCTCCAGATATATAAAGTGTCTTGACTTGGGGGATCGATAACGCGAGCTGTAACATCAACGTAGACTTCCCAATACCGGGTTCGCCTCCGATAAGTACCAATGACCCCGGAACAATACCACCACCAAGAACCCGATTAAACTCCTGATCAGGAGTCAATATCCGTAATTCATCCTGATAGACAATTTCGTGGATGATCGCAGCTTTATTCGCTCTTTTCGTGCTTCCACCTGTGGTAGAACTGCGCCATTCGGGCACTTTTGAGCTCGTCTTTTCGACGACTTCCTCAACAAAACTATTCCATTGCTTACAAGAAGGGCATTGTCCCATCCATTTGGGAGATTCGTAGCCACAGTTTTGACAGAAGTATGCTGATTTTGATTTTGCCATGCTACGAAATTACAAATTTATAGCTGTTAAAAGCGTATTATCATGCCCCATACGTATTATATTACCCAGGATATTATGCAAGGACTGATCAGCCTTTCCATAATGCTACTCCTATGGCGGCTTAAGTCAATATACAGTATATTACATATTAATAGATACCACATCACTATTTTAACAATACGTGAACAATGCTGCGTGTATACTGGAACCTTACCGACAAACTTTAAAGAAAGGAAGTGTTTATTCTTCATTTTCCTTTAAGATCCGCAAGAAATTTTGTCCCATGATCTTCGCAACATCTGTCTTTGTATAACCTCTCTCCAACAGCGCTTTAGTCAGTAGCGGAAATTTAGAAACATCTTCCAGACCTTGCGGTGAGGATTCTATGCCATCGAAGTCCGAGCCTACAGCCACATGATCAATACCTACTTTTTTGACCAGATAGTCGATATGATCCAATAGTTTCGACAGTGGAGCATCGGCTTGCCGTTGAAGTTCTTTTGGCAACTTTTCATACATGAACCAGGTACTCAATGTTGTATCCCCCTTATCACCAAATTTGCCTACATACAAATCCTTAAGTCTTGTTTCATAGGATGGATCCAAAAAACCTGAATAAAAATTGACGCCAACAACGCCTCCATTTTTTTTCAAAGCTTCCAATTGTGCATCTTTCAGATTGCGGAAATGTGGACATAATTCATAGGCGTTGCTATGGGAAACCAAGATCGGTTTGGTCGTTATCGCCAGCACGTCATAGAAAGTCTGCTCTCCTCCATGGGACAGATCAACCATCATACCTAATTCGTTCATCTTCCGAATAATTGCTCGACCTTTTGCCGTCAACCCTTTATCCTTGGGATTCATACGACCTGATTCCATTGCTGCACAACTCGCCCAGGACAAATTGTAGTTCCAGGTCAAAGTGAGGTATTGGGCACCACGCTCATAGAGTCGCATTAAATGATCAACACTTCCCTCAATCATATTTCCGCCTTCAACCCCAATCAAAGCGACTATTTTTCCCGTTTTTAAGATCGAATCGATATCACGTGAAGATTTTGCCAAACTTATTTTATCGGTGTTCGCCGCAATCATCTTTTCCAAGGCATCTATCTGGTCATTGGCGTGCTTAAATGCCCCGGATTTCCACTTCGCATCATCGGACCACACAGCAAATACCTGCACATCGACACCTCCCTCCCGCAGTCGCGGTAAATCAGTAGCTCCCGTACTTATTCGCTGACCAATATTTTTCCCTGGGAAAATGGATTCGTAAATCACATCATTGTGTCCGTCGACGATCACCAAATCTTGGTGTATCTGTTTATAGTCTTGACTATATCCAACATTGTTGAGTGTCGTCATTGCTAGTCCAAGTAATAGCAGGCCTTTTATCATTTTTGACTTTCATTGATCGTTTCATAAATAGCGTCCTGAATCCTGCTTCTGATATTTAGATCCAACAGCCTAGTACTCACCTGAGGATGTACGCGATTAGACAAAAAGATATAGATCAGTTGATTTTGTGGATCAATCCAGATACATGTCCCTGTATAGCCAGTATGTCCAAATACAGCGCTATTTGCTAACTTAGATGGATATTCATTTTTTGGGTTTGGATCCCAACGGTCAAAACCTAAGCCCCGACGACTGCTTGTCGATTGCCTGGAGGTAAATAAATCTATTGTTTCGGTTTTAAAGTAGCGCTCCCCCCCGTACTCTCCTCTATTCAATAACAGTTGACCATAGATTGCCAAATCATTTGCTGTAGCAAATAATCCGGCATGCCCGGCAATACCGCCGGCCATTGCCGCACCCTGATCGTGGACATAGCCTTCTAGTAATGTTTTCCGAAAGGAGGTATCCTGCTCGGTAGGAACGATCTCATCCTTTGCAAAACGCTCTCGGGGAAGGTAACCCGCACGCGTCATCCCCAATGGCCTGTAAAAGTTCTCCTGCACATAATCTTGCAGAGGTTCAGCGGTCTGATGTTCTGCAACTTCCTTCATCACGTACATACTGATATCACTATACACATAATTTCCAGTGGGTTTTACAGGTGATTTTAGCATCTCGGGCCACATGACATCGCGGTAATAATTGTTGAGGATATAGCTATTGTCGGCCATTTTTACTTGATGGTTATCATCGCGGACTGAAGCAACGTCTCCAACTTTCAGATATTTATAGAAGGGAATAAAAGGTGTAAATCCTGCTTCATGCAACATGACGGAACGAAGCTTGATATCCTTTTTATTGGTATACTTTGCCTGCCATAGGTAATGTCCCATGGTACTATCCAAATTAATAATATTCCGCTCGGTAAGACGCATAATCACAGGAGTAGTACCGGCAATCTTACTGACAGATGCGAGATCAAAAATATCAGTTGTTTTTGTGGAAATATCTTTGGAATATGTGTGAAATCCGTAAGATTTCTCCAAGAGTACTTGCCCGTCTTTCACGATCATGACAACAGCTCCCGGTGTTGCTTGCTTATCGATGGCTTCTTGTGCAATGGCATCAATTTTCTTCGTCAATTTGGTCAGGTTCAGATTAGAACTTGATGCAGCGCCATATTGCAGCCTTGTCTGTGTGGTTTTGACATGACCGGCGGTTATAGGAATCCCACCAAAAATAGACATTGCCATCTGACGCTGTCCAATCTCTGAAAAAGGAGCAAGCAATTCGATCAAATCAGACTGAGGATGCTCCGATAAACTCTTTTTGCTCTTTTCATTTTCAAAAAAATGACAAAGGATAACTTTTTTATTGTTTAATACGGCCTGCTTCAACTGTGCTAGACAAGCTGCATCTAAGTCATCTTCCTTTCCAGCAACAATAATGGTGTTATAATATTTGATGTCCTCATCAAATTTATTAAAATCAAAAATTTTGGTGTTTGCATAGCGGGCCAACTGTTCTGTGAACATCGCATATTTTGCAGCGTTAGGAACGACAACTGCAATACGAAGTTGATCCAGGTTTTCTAAAGGCAGCAACTGATCGAGGTTATTAAACAGTATCGTCTCGTTCTTAATCGTAGACTTATATTGAGCAAACAGGGGGCTAATACAGAACAAACCTGCAAATAAAGCCCCAAAAAATCGTTTTTTCATTCTGCTTTTATCGTTTTTTAGGTTCTATCAAATAAAAATACGAATTAAATAACGAAGGAATATACTCGCTCGAAAAAAAATCAATTTTGTTACTCGACTTGACTATCGGGGTTAATAAATTCTGTCTCCCTTTGGTCATAGCAGATTCAACCATCCCCGGATTGCATCATGAAGGTTTTTTCTGTAAGTTTGACTAATGCCAGAATTGATTCAAGATAAGACAATATTTTCCTTGCTGGAAGTCAGCCGCAGTATCCAAAAGACACTTGCAGAGCGGTATAAGAGTTTGTACTGGATCAAAGCCGAAATGAACAAGCTCAATCATTATACGCATTCTGGCCACTGTTACCCTGAGCTGGTTGAGAAACAGGATGGTAAAATTGTCGCTGAAATTCGGTCCATCTTATGGAAAGCTGATTACAATCGTATCAACAACAATTTTCTTAAAGTCGCCCAAGAACCTTTGCGAGAAGGGATCACGATGTTATTTCAGGCAAGTATTTCCTATGACCCCATGTATGGATTAAGTTTGCGCATTGTTGATATTGATCCGACTTTTACCTTAGGTGAACTTGAAAAGGAGAAGTTAGACAGTATTCGAAAGCTGAAAGCAGAGGGTATATATGAATCCAATAAATTATTGGGCTTTCCTGTGGTTCCCAAAAGATTGGCGATTATTTCAGTGGAAACAAGTAAGGGTCTTTCTGATTTTTACAAAATTATTAATCAAAACCCTTGGGGTTACCGCATAGAATGCACGCTCTTTCCGGCATTATTACAAGGAGACAAGTCAGTACCTTCTATTATCAATCAGCTTGCAGTTATTGCTGAAAAAATCGACAAATACGATGTCGTCGCCATCATACGTGGAGGGGGTGGTGAGGTTGGGCTTTCCAGTTATAACAACTACTTATTGGCACGTGCTATCGCTATCTTCCCAATCCCTGTATTGACAGGCATTGGACATTCGACGAATTACACGGTTAGCGAAATGGTCGCCTATAAAAACGCGATCACTCCCAGTGAGCTCGCCGATTTTCTGATTCAGAAGTTTCATAACTTTGCTATTCCGGTTGATAAGGCAGCGGAAAGTATACAGCAACTCATTCTTACTCGTTTTAAAGAAGAGCGCAATGTACTATCTCAGCTCGCAACACATATACAATGGATTGGCAAAAGGGAAATTCAGACCTCGAGAGCCGCTGTTCAGCAATTTCAACATGAGCTGAACTCCTTAATAAAATTACGGCTTTACGAGCACAAGACGGCTTTGGCTCATACCGAGCGAATTATTCAACTCTCTGATCCTATTCGGTTATTGAAACAAGGTTTTTCAATTACTAAGGTTAACGGAAAACTACTGCAGTCGGTGACACAGGTATCACCGGGCGATGTGATACAGACGATACTCGAATATGGCGAACTTACCAGTACTGTAACGGATAAATCTCCGAAAGAAGGTCTGGATGCGAACCAGGCTTAATTTGGCCATCGGTACACAAAATTTTAAAGAAAGCATATCATAATGGAACAGAATTATACCTATACAGACGCCTTTAACGAGTTGCAAACAATCGTAAGGGAAATTGAAAATGGCACAACAAATATTGATGAGCTCGCGGGAAAAATCAAAAGGGCTTCCGACCTCATTCAAGTCTGCAAAGCCAAGTTAACAGCGACGGAGGACGAGGTAAACAGTTTATTACAGAAAATATCCCCTGCTCAGGAAACGGATGATGACGAATAGTTAAACCAAACGACAAGGCACATCAAGATCCTCGGTAAAATAATAACTGACACATAAGCGGTGGTAACCATCTGCTATGATAAGTTTCCCATTTGCCCGAACCAACAGAATTGGAGATAGCTTTTCTTTCTTCTTGATCTTTCTTAGATTTTCCTTGACGTGGCGATTGGTATCAGGAAGCGGCGGGGAAGTCATGTTCCTGGGGATCCGCTAACCAAAAAGCCTGTCCTTTTTCAATTTTAACTGTACTCATAATATAGACATCATTTCCTAATACATTTCAGCTCATCCTAAAGCTTGCTAATATTGATAAGCCACGACCTGCCTATCACGGCGTACTGTTTCTACAAACTCCCGATGTTTGGTCACATTTCCCGTCAATCGCCAAATGGTATTCAAACTTTCTTTGTTATAGCGTTGACTTACAATGACAGCCTTAAAACCCATCCGTCTGATTAACTGCTCGGTATGTTCAAAATCTGCCTCAGATGAGGTCTGCAGTTCATAGTCTTTTATCTTGTGATAATTGTCAATATAGGTTTGCAAATAAGTTAGCAGCGCTAAAATCATCAGAACCAAGCCTACACCAATAAACGCTAAAAATATATATCCAGCACCAACACACATACCCAAAGAAGCTGCAGCCCAAATTGTCGTAGCGGTTGTTATACCACTTACTTTATTGTCTTCTTTGAAAATCACGCCTGCTCCTAGGAAACCGATACCAGTAATAATGTTTGCCGCCAATCGATCTGGATTTGCCAATCCAATTTTTAATGAAAGAATAGTAAAAAGACAAGATCCAAAGCTCACCAATATAAACGTCCTCAAACCCGCGGATTTATTGCGATATTCACGTTCAATCCCAATCAGCAGACCTATTAAGACTGATAACATGATAAGTAAAACGTCACGCGATTCAAAAGGTTGTAATAGGCTATCCATGAGTTTATTTCTTCTTCATCCAATTTAAGAAAAATAGGGAGATCTATCAAATGATCTCCCTATTAAAGAATAGCTTTTCTTCGACCTAATACATTGGTACTTCAATTAGCAGTAATGATGTATCATAGTAAGCTTCAAGCGCTATTTTTTCAGTTCCGTATAAACCAATGGCATCTCTTCTTGATAGCATTTCATTTGCTACGGCGATCTTTCCTTCCAAAACAAAAAGATAAAGCCCATTTTGCTCCGAATGAACAGTATATTCTATCTTTTTACCCGCCTCGATGTCTGCCAAGTTAAAATATGCATCCTGATGTATGTGTACAGCATTGTTATCCATTTTATCCGGTGAAACAATCGTTGCAAATTTATTGTGCCGATCTAATTGAAGGTAGGATTTCTGATCGTATCTAGGCTCCAACCCTATTTCGTTGGGGATTACCCAAATTTGTAGAAATTTAACAAGATTCTTCTGATCGTTATTAAACTCGGCGTGCTGCACACCAGTACCTGCAGACATAATCTGCACATCTCCTGTTTTGATCGTACGGCCATTGCCCATACTATCTTGATGCGCCAGCGCCCCCTCCAGTGGTATGCTAACAATTTCCATATTATCGTGTCCATGCCGATCAAAACCTTGACCACCTTCCACCTGATCATCGTTCAATACCCTCAAGGCACCAAAATTCATCCTTTCGGGATCAAGATATTGTCCAAAACTGAATGAATGCGCACTTTTCAGCCAGCCGAAATCGACGTGGCCACGATCACCTTCCCGATGTATAATCTTTTGCATGTTGTCCTCCTTACTGCATAAGCTTCTAACTATCAAGGACAAAACCCATACCAACAGGAATATAAACCCAAAAGCTGACAATTTGTCAAAAGAGAGGACTACAGTGGCTTTAATTTATCCGGAGCTAGCGCGTGAACAAGTGCACGCGCGAGAATTCTATTCGGGTCTATGATAGTCATCCCATTGTAATCCCGTTCAGGGATAGCCAAAGGGAACTCTGCACAACCCAAAATAATGACCTGCGCTCCTTTCTTTTTCAGATCATCCATGACCAACAATAGATCTTCCCTTGCTTTATTCGCAATCGGTACGGGCTGGGCCTTTATTCCATAATCCTCATCATAGATTGCATTATTTACCTTCTCTTGCTGCGATCCTTCCGGCTCGACAACAACGAAACCTTTTCGAATAAATGCTTCCCGATATAAACTGCAGATCTGTTCTCCTGCGGTAGACAAAATCCCGACTGTCGTGTCGGGATAGTTTTCGTCTACAAATCGGACAGTCTCATAGACGATATGCAATAGCTTCAACGTGCTCCCCATACGGGCCATCTCATCTTGAACAACAGAAAAAATTGGTTCTGCATGTGCCGTATTGGACGGAATCGCCGCAATGGTCGCTCCGGCCATTTCAAGTTGTCTTAAAATTGTAGCAATAGCCTTACCGGGATTAACATTGGATTTATCCAATAAATATGCCGTTCGGTCAGAGATCAAATTTGGACATGAGAATAACAAGAGCGGCAAGTGTTCCTGATCGGATCTTGCCGCCGTCTCATCTATAATTTTCTTCGTAATATCCAAGCCTCCATAAGGGCCTAGTCCACCTACTATTCCAATCATAAAACTATTTTTATATCATAGATATAACCAATAGTCTTACAAATGGTTTGTAGAAATTACCATTCTATGGACTGATCTTCGTCAGGAATCTGCGTATTCAATTGACGTTCCAAGATCAATGAGCCCGAAACCTTGAACTTAATAGCTGTCGTAGAAACCAAGGTATAATCCGTAAATTCATAATCCACATTATTTACCGTAATATAACGATGCAATAGGTAAGGACGTACAGCATCCATCTGTTCCGAAACAGTATAACTTGCATCTTTTTTAACAGTAAATTTCATATTTGGATTTTCAGCCCGAAATGTAACCCCACCAGTTTCATTGAACGTTGCAAAGACCTTATAATTCTTCCTGTCTTTACGATCTTCATCAATGTTCCCTGCATAAAAGAAAACTGTATTTTCATCAACTACATAACTTCTTATTTGGCTCTTGACAATCGGGGTCTCACTTTCATGCCCATCCATCACAACTTTTAAGGCTGTGCCGCTGTAAGTTCCTGAATAATTATTGAAAGGATTTATACGCAGCAATGCTTTCTTATAATATTTTCGAGGGTTTATTTTGTATTTAGCAGCGGGATCCTCCAAAATCGTCAATGGAAGCACCCATTTTTCGGCCATATCAATTCCTTTTAACGAAAAATCGATAGCCATTAACGCGGTGTTCTCCCCCGACTTTATATTTACGGTCTCAGGGATAGAAAAATACGTATTATTCAACTGCTTGTAATAGAAATCTTCTCTGGTCTGAAAACGTTCATAATTCAATATGCCCAATGTATCGGAATCCACCGCAACACCTACTGAAAGATCCGTATTATTTGTGGTCGATCCACTCACTTCCAACGGCTGTAGAAATGTAGTTTTTTGCCCCTCTTTATAACGGACATAAATATTTGCGACACCCTCATTTTCCAGAGGGGCTTTAAATGAAACGTAATGTTCAAATTGTTCCTCTTTCCATTCATCGTTGCATGCATAGCATGCACATAATACCATCAGGAAAAAAAGCTGTATAGATGACTTTTTCATAAATTGCATAGTTGATTAATCATTATAAGTCCAACCAGGGTTTTGTGTTAAATTCTTATTGCGTTTGAGCTCTGTATGACTAATTGGCCAAAACCACATTTTATCCGCGAAGGTCGTTTTCAATGTCCAGATCGCAACAGGTTGATAAAAAAGATCACGTTCCTTTTCATTCATCAAGACGTTACAGCCATAAACCGGCAAAGCTTCTTCAACGGGAGCATCCATCCAACGACGTAAATCATAATAACGTTGTCCCTCACCCATCAGCTCTATAAAACGTTCACGCTTTATTGTATTACGCAATTCATTCTTATTTCCATATACACTCGCCGAAAAATCAGGAACTCCACCTCTGATGCGAACAGGCTGAATACCTTTTTTAATTTCAGCTACATCACGGCTTATCGTATAACTTCCTCCACGCCAAGATGGAATCGTAAAAGAACCACTTAATTCATTTAATGCTTCGGCATACATCAGTAATATATCGGCATAACGGATCGCGGGTTCTGCCTTTGGAACGATACGCGATCCAACACCACCTTCATAGGTATCACTTGGGTGAACAAACTTTTTAACACCAAAACCTGTACGCAACCAATAACCATTAGCAGAGTTAAAGCCATTTCCTTTTGGATCAGCACTGTAATAAAAAATTTGTTTGTTACGATTTTCTTCCTTGGTTTCATTCAACAAAGTCCAAAAACTACCGCTGTACGAAACAGAAGCATAAAACCTCGGCTCACGATTTGCGTATTGTAAAGAAACACCTGGGCGCAATGGTCTATATTTTTTTGCATTATAATCGTCTTGGGTAACATATCCTGTACTTCTATTAGAGCCATTTCCACGCCCTATTTCTTTATCCTTACCCGGGACATCTGTTCCATCATTCATATAATAGGCATCGACAAGTTTCTGTGTTAGCCCCTGGGTATTCCATCCTGTTGCAGAACGAGGTAGTTGATGGATCACCATTTGGTCAATTCCTTCATTGGGTTGATTTTTGCCACGTGTAAAGATTAATTCTGGATTACCCGATGCCGATAATGTGCCATCAAATACTTGTGCATATGATTTCGTGGGATCAATATTTGCCCACCCTTCGGGCCAACTTTTGTCTGAAAAATTATGATCTTCAGGAGGTTTAACTGTCGCATCATCTCCCGTTTCCTGAAAGGGCGCTGTATAAAGTTTGTATAGCCCCAGTTCGATCACATCTCGTGCGGCTGCTGCAGCTTTTGCCCATTTTTCTTCCTTAAATTCTGCTGAAAGCAATCGCTTACCTTGTTTATCCACCAAAAGTGCCGCATAGCCGGAATTATTACCATTCGCCAATGGACTTGCGGCATAGAGTAACACTTTAGCACGTGTAGCCAAAGCCGCGCCAACAGTTGGTCTTGCCGAACCGTCCTGCCCACGTTTCATCCCTAAAGATTCCATTTCTTTAGCAGCTTGTAACAATTCATCGCTGATATAGGTTGCACATTCCTCATAAGTACTTCGCGGAATAGCCAGATCATCATAGCTATCGGTATAATCCAAACCTTCGTCCGGTAATAATGGCACCGGGCCATATTTACGGAGCAATAACCAGTAAAGATAAGCCCTTCCAAAACGTGCCTGCCCCCTATAATCGGAGATCTCAGCTGCAGACATTTCGTTATTCATATAAATATTCTGAATAAAGGTCGAAGCATTGCGAATCCCGCGATAAGATTGTGTCCAGGTTCCTTGCTTATCATTTTCGGTGTACTGCCCCATTTTAAACATGTTGTAGGACAATTCATTTTTCGAAGGGTCATAATCCCGATCCCGGTCACCAAAGTACATGTCATCCGCGAAACAATGTGGAGTATTTCCCTTACTCGCAACATCGGCATTTTCGCCCCTGAATTCTTCAAATACATGTGCAAGCCATTCTTCAGAATAGAGTTTACTTTTAAACGTTTTCTCTATGTTGAGTCGATCCTTAAAATATTGATCGGACTTTAAATAATCCTTTTTGCATGACGAGACAACACTTGCGCTAAATACGAGCATCATCGCAATATATAGATTCTTTCTTTGCATCTTTTTTAAATTTTATAGATTGACATTGATGCCAAATGTAAACGATTTAGGTAACGGATAATCCTCTCCTCTTGGTGTCGCTAACTCGGGATCCCAAAGCTTGAATTTTGACCAGGTCAATAAATTCGAGCCCGTAAAAAAAACACGAACGCTATTAGTCTTAATTCGATTGGTCAGTGCTTTTGGCAAGGTATAACCAATATCGAGCGTTTTCAAGCGAACATATTGACCATTTTTTAACCAAAAAGTCGACTCTCTAAAATTATTGGGATTCGCACCATAACTCAATCTTGGATAAGAGGCATTGGGATTTTCTGTTGATGGGTCACCAGATAGGTCTGCCGATATCCAACGGTTATCGCCCATCACACCTTTCAGCACCTGCCCCCATTCTCCCTCACTAAAGGCATATACAGTTTTTCCATAGGTGAAAAAAGTTGATTTCCCCGCTCCTTGAAAATGGACGCTAAAATCTAAACTTTTCCAACTCGCTGACAATCCTACGCCATAAATCAAATTGGGACGTCTCGTTGCGCCAATCGCAACACGATCGCCATCATCTATAATACCGTCACCGTTGACATCTTTATATTTGATATCTCCGGGCTGGTAATTTCCGAATACCTGTTTTGGGCTATTCCGTATATCATCATAGTCCTTAAATAAGCCTAACGCAATAAGTCCTTTTGCTTGGTCAACGCGGTATCCCTTTTGATTTTGGTAGCCATACACATTATTTTCTTCATCAATCTCAGTGATTTCGTTCTTACTATACGTAATATTACTTCTGGCCGTTAAATTTACTTCCCCCAACTTTTGTTTGTATTCTAAACGACCATCAAAACCATTGGATTTCACCGCTCCCACGTTAGCACTTGGTACAGATTCTAGTCCAACCATACCAGGTAGAAAATTACGGGCCATATAAATCCCGGTACGCTGCTCATTGAAGAAATCCAAGTTGGCAATAATCTTATCTTTAAAGAGCGCCAAATCAAATCCCAAGTTCCTTTTTGTGGCCATTTCCCAAGTCACATTAGGGGATGCCACCTGACTATATTTCATAGCTACATACGGGCGTTCAAATCCATAATCAGCCCAGTCATAACCTCCATCTACTTGCGAGATGGTCGATAAATAAGGGAAGCGCACACCGCCAGCCAATTGATCATTACCCACTCTTCCCCAAGAATAGCGCACTTTGAACATATTCATCCAGGAGATATTTTCCTTTACAAAAGGTTCTTCGCCGATATTCCATGCTGCTGAAACAGCCGGGAAAAAGCCATATTGTTTACCTGGAGCAAAGTTTTCTGACCCGTTATACCCAAAGTTAAAATCAGCAATATAGCGTGATTTCCAATTATAAGTCAGACGTCCAGCTAACCCTTGATTTCTTTTTGCGATTCCATTTTTAATATCATCACCAAGATCAACTGTACGAACAAGCGCATCACGCGTAAAGCGAGCAACTGCACCAATGTTATGATCACCAATACTACGATCATAATTGAACATCATATCATAAAACTCGCGACGCTCACCACTAGCACTACTTGCCTGATACAGTTCGTGCGGATCAGAAATATGCGTAAATATCAAATTGCCATTTTCATCTCGTGCACGTTCGGCCCGCCACTGTTCCGGCCATTTGCGCCGTTGAATATTATTGTCATTATTTGTATCGTAGCCCAAAATTCCTCTAAACCGTAATCCCTTGGTAATAAAGTCAAAATTTTGCTCAATAGAAATATTTGTCTGTATCTTATTTTGCCAGGTTTCATTGTATCCAGTCTGTGTAGCAACTACCCAAGGATTAGTTTGATTTCCAGCTCCAATAGCAGGAACGTAACCATTCGAATACAATACTGGCGTACGAATTGGCGAATAACCAAAGAGCACACCCCAAAAGTCATCGTCTCCTAAGCCGGGGCTATTTCTTTTATTAAGGGAGCCCGCAACGCCAATTTTCAGCACAGTGCTTTTGGTCACGTTAATATCGGTGTTTAAGCGGTAGTTATATCTTTTGTAATTTGCATTTGTACTGTAATCGTTGCGCAAAGTTTCATCCGTTTTATACATCCCTCCCTCATTAATGTAGCTTCCTGACAAAAAATAACGAGCAGTCGACCCACCACCAGTCATATTTAGATTGGCCCGATAAGTCATCGCTCCATCTTTTAGCAATAGATCTTTCCAGTTGACATTTGGATATAAATCGGGGTCCAAGCCCAAGCGTAGGATTTCAAGCTCCTCTGGCTGATAAATAGGTTCAAAATTCCGTGTAATACGCGCTTCATTTAGGAGATTTGCGTAGGTAATACCATCTTCAAACTCAGGTGTAATAGTCCGGGTATTGTAGATATTTTCATCTTTAAAATTGATACTGATCTTACCATCTTTACCCCGCTTTGTGGTAATTAATATAACACCGTTTGCTCCTTTTGAACCGTAGATCGCAGTTACAGCTGCATCTTTAAGAATATTGATCGTCTCAATATCTTCAATATTGATATCGTTTATGTCACGCTCAATATTATCGACCAAGATAAGAGCCGACGCTCCGCCACCGAAGGTAGAAATACCTCTGATCCAGAACTCTGTAATATTTTTTCCAGGCTGCCCCGACTGCATCATCCCCAGCACACCAGGAGCATTCCCGATCAAGGCATTACTTATACTTGACGTTGGATTCTTTGTCATCGTGTTTAGATCCACACTACTCGTTGCAGCGGTCGATGTCAACTTCTTCTGTGTACCCGTACCAGTAACTACGACTTCTTCGAGCACACTAGTCTCAGATTCTTTCAATGTCACATTAACAGCATGCGTATCCTTGATTAGTACTTCTTGTTTCTGATACCCCACAGATGAGAATACAAGCGTCTTATAACGCTCAACTTTAATTTTATAATTTCCTTTATTATCGGTCGTAGTTCCCAACCCAGGCGCATCCTTAACTGAGATGCTGACACCAACTATTGGTGCTTTCTGGCCATCAACAACTACACCCGTTACTTCAAGAATATCCTGCGCCAACACACCAAAGGTCACACAGAGAAGCAACATACATGTTAACAATATTTTATTTATCATTTTATCACAGGTTAATTTTGGTTACTTTCATCCATTTCTTCCAACGCAATCTTGCGAATCCGGCGATTTTCTCGGTCTCCTATATAAAAGGCCCCTTCTTGCTCATTATATGCTATACCTGATGGACGATCAAAACGAGCATCATCACGCAAATCACCATTAACATATCCATACGGATTACTATTGAGACTTGAGCTTCCGCGACCAGCGAAGGTGGTTACAGCCCCTTCAGGCGTAAGCACACGAATCGCATGATTATTAAGATCTGTAAAATAAAAATCATAAGGGTCCGGCTTGCCTGCTTCCACATAGGCTTGATTTTTAACAAAAACGCCTTGATAAGGTTGATTGACACGAGCAGAGGAACCCACACCATCTTTGTATCCCGATTCCCTTACTTTTCCACAAACAAGATAAGGCTGGTTAAAACGTTTCTTTTCCCAGTTGTAATCGGCACGCATAATATAGCCTTGGTTAATGACCAAAATATAGGCGTAATTTCCACTGGGATGAATTAATGCCCGATATTCCCATTCCGGATCCTGGATTACATATAATTGCTCTGCTTTAGTCGTTTTATCAACAAAGTATTGATTCAGATCAAAACGAAAAAATTCGCCTTTCGCATAGCTATTAAAATACATTTCACCATTGACAGGGTGGATAGACGCCCCATTACATTGTTTACTTCTTGTCAAGACTTCTTTATCCAGGAAATTTCTTGCACGCGAAAATAACAGAGTAGATTCATCATTCTCTCCGCCACGATCCTGAGCCACAATCATATAATTACCATCCATAGAGAAGTCGACACTACGCGGGCGATCAAAATCCGAACGTTTTTTTGTTATGGTACTATCCTCAAAATTGATAAGATATAGACCATTATTGTTATCGAATGTCATCCAAAGATGCTTTGGATTTAGGGGATCAAACTTCATAAAAGAAGAAAGCCAAAAGCCGCTTGCCATCTGATTCTGATCCGCGTCTTTAAACTTCCCGTCTTTCCAAGGTTCATCACCACGTGCGTTTCGATACCCCGCTAGAGTCGATACAACAAGTTTACGCTGATAGTCAAAATTTGCGGATGCCTTTCCGACGACGGGCTTTTCCTCTCCTCCAACGCGCACTTCAATGTCACCTTTGAAAGCCTGCTTCGGTACGAGACAATAGAGTGATTCACCCAAAGCATTAATGACTACAGCTTTTTTCCCGCCAATAAAAACATTTACATTTTTTGGATCGTTTCCAAAGTTTTTTCCATAGATCACAAGTCGTTGTCCCATACCTCCTGATTTGGGAGCGAAGTCCGAAACAACAACAGGTTGCGAAGGATCAAAGGGCACACCTTCTGAAATACTGCCAAGATTGTCATTCTTGCAGCTTCCAAAGCCCAAAAAAAGCACCATAATGGGCCAAATCATCCGATTTAGAAACCAACTATTAGTCGCTATTTGTTTCATTCTCATAAGGTTTTTTTAATTGGTTAGAATTTTATTTGAACAACTTTACTATATCACGGTCAACGAATCCCAGATTCACCGATTTTGCGATATATCCATTAAAATTTCATTAACATCACTGATAGTTATAGGATAATTTTAGGACGAACGGATTGAGGCCCGCCCTATTATTAGGCGAACGCTTAGTTTTAATTTCCACATAATTGGTTACTTTTATATAAAGCTAAATGGTATTAGCTATCTTAAGCTAAAAAAAGACTTTCTGACAATCGATTCAAAGTCTTCCGGTTTTTAAAATTACTTTTCTACTTATTTTTCTATTTTAAACTCACAATAGCTATCGACCTTAACGGTTCTCATTCCCCGTGCTCTACACTATTTTTTCTTCACGAAGAAAATGGACGAATGATTTCTGATTTAACTTTCTAAATGCTTCTCTAAGGTTTTCTTTCTATAATTGATTACTCAAATTTAGGGATTGTAAAGATTCTGATACTATAGAATTATCTCAATAAACTGCTTATTTGTATCACAGCAAATAAAGATGACCACATACTTGCGTACACACCACTTCTTGGATATTATTTTGAAAAAAGGTTGGCATGTGAAAAGCATTTTGCTTTGGCTGACTGGAGAATTAGCCCGCTATTCGGAGATCTTATGGATCAAGCTGTATCATTTGCTGCTCGCTTGGGTTCAAACAAAAAAACCTGCAAAAATATTTGCAGGTTTTATCTTTTGTAGCCCGTAGGGGAATCGAACCCCTGTTTCAAGAATGAAAATCTTGCGTCCTAACCCCTAGACGAACGGGCCTTTTTATGCAACTCCAATAACATTGTTGTTTTTGGAGTTGCAAATATAGATCTTAAAATCAGTATTCCAAAAAAAAATTAAATATTTTTTAAATAAGGTCGAAACCGATATCTCTTCTGAAGTATTTCCCTTCAAAATATATCCTTCCAGCATCTGCAGTTGCCTGTTGAAGGGCTTCAAACAGTGTATCTTGCAATGTGGTAACAGCAATTACACGTCCTCCTGCAGTAACGATCTTGCCATCCACCTCTTTCGTACCTGCTTGAAATACGATGGATTCTTTCACGTTTTCAATATTGGCGATCTCTTTTCCAGATTCATAATCTCCTGGATAACCTCCGGCAACCAACATGACAGTAACAGCAGTCTTAGAAGATACCGTATACGAACGTTGATCCAAATTGCCTTGTGCAACACCTTCCAGTAAATCCAATAGATCCGATTCAATACGTGGCAATACGGACTCAGTCTCTGGATCTCCCATACGAACATTATACTCGATGACATAAGGTTCTCCTTCTACATTCATCAGACCTATAAAAATAAATCCTTTATACGGAATACCATCTTTTTTAAGTCCTTCAACTGTTGGTCTGATAATACGCTCTTCTACTTTATTTAAAAATGTCTCATCTGCAAAAGGAACCGGAGATATCGATCCCATACCACCCGTGTTTAGGCCTGTATCCCCCTCTCCAATACGTTTGTAATCTTTTGCAGAAGGAAGCACTTTATATGAATTCCCATCTGTCAAAACAAAAACAGACAATTCAATTCCTTTTAAGAATTCTTCAACAACCACAACTCGGCTAGCTTCTCCAAACTTTGAATCTGCGATCATCGCCTTTAACTCTGCTTTAGCATCTTCCAGCGTCTCACAGATCAACACTCCTTTGCCTGCAGCTAAACCATCAGCCTTAAGCACAATCGGCAATTTTTGCGTTTCAAGGTAAGCCAATCCATCTTCCAATGATGTTGCATCAAACGATCTTGAAGCGGCAGTAGGTACGCCATGGCGATCCATAAATTGCTTCGAAAAATCTTTTGAGCCCTCCAATTGAGCCCCCTCCTGTTGCGGCCCTATTACCGGGATATTTTTTAAATCTTCCCGATTTAAAAAGTAATCATGAATACCTTTTACCAAAGGCTCTTCTGGACCGACGAGCACCATTTGCACGTTATTCTCCAAAACGAAGGAAGCAATAGCAGCAAAGTCAGTAACTTTAATATTTACATTCTGACCATACGCACCTGTTCCAGCATTTCCTGGAGCAATAAACAATTGATCTAAACGTGGACTTTTCGACAACTTATAGGCGAAGGCGGATTCACGACCTCCTGAACCGATTATTAGGATATTCATAACACAAAGATATTTTTTTTATGCTAATTTTAAGGTATCAGATCGTTTAAAATGAGACTAATATTTTGATTTATAAATTGATTAAAGGAAAATATTTTCTAATTTTCATAAAACATTAGTCATATGTATGCTAAATTACTGCTGTTAGTAAATTGCCTCCTATTCGCTTTGTTGGCGTCGGCCCAGATCGATCAGACATTGCAGAAACTGGATACTTACCATAGCCAGCACATCAAAGAAAAAATCTATCTCCATTTGGACAAAAATGATTATTCGGCCGGAGAAACCATCTGGTTTAAATTATACTGCACCACCGCCCCTTTTAATTATTTGAGCAACATTAGTAAAATTGCTAACGTAGAATTGATTTCTCCAACCAATAAGATCATTAAAAGTATCAAAATTCCAATTACACTCGGTCTAAGTATAGGCGACTTCAATCTGCCGGACACCTTGGAAGAAGGCTCCTATCGCGTTAGATCATTTACCAGATGGATGCAAAATGACTCTGTAGCCAATTTCTATGAACGCGTCGTTCCCATTACAAATGGTCGATCTGATAATATCATAACGAGAAGTGAACTGGTCAAAAACGGAACAGAAAACATGTTCCAGATTAATCTCAAAACCATTCAGGGAGCCCCACTGATTAATAACAGCATCAGTTATACTCTACAACCGAACAACAATAAAGAGAAATCCGGCCGATTAAAATCGAATGATAATGGAACAGTGGCGCTGGAATTGAAAGATGACTTTAAAGGGGGGACGTTGTCTTTACAATTTCTTTCTCTGGATAAAAGACGTATTCTCAAAAGTTTTGTTATCCCCGATCCCAACAACCAAAATAGCATTCAAATTTTCCCCGAAAGTGGCGAACTGGTCAACAACATATTATCCAAAACAGGGTTCAAAACACTTACTCCCAACGGTTTCGGAAAAAAAGCAAAAATAACAATAGTGGAAGAAAACCAAACAACTGTTGCAGATTTTGAAACAAATTCACTGGGGATGGGAAGTATACCACTCGTCTTACAGGCAGGAAAAAAATACGTCGCTACAGCCCTTTTCGAAGATGGATCGTCAACAAGTGCTTCTTTACCCCCTGTTCAAAATTCCGGATATGTTCTAACCGTAAATTCAGTACTAAAGGATAAGATTGCAGCACAACTTTCCGCTACTGCAGACTTGGTCAATGGCAAAGATATTTATCTGGTAGCCCAATACAATGGCCTTGTACTTCATGCCGCTAAGCAGAAATTAAATGGAACGGAGATCTTATTCAATATCCCCAAAAAAAACCTGCCTTCTGGAGTTTTACAATTATCCATCTTAACAGATCAAATGGTTCCTATTGTGGAAAGATTGGTGTTTAACTACAATACGACATCGACCTTACTTCCTGTCTCCATAGAACTCAACAAACTCAGCTTTACAATACGCGATAAAGTGATTGCTGATCTTTCCGTTAAATATGATGATAGTGACACCACTAGGTTTGCGGCGCTCTCCGCATCAGTGGTAAACCTCAGCAAGGTTGATTCCACAACAGATCGCTATTATTCATCTATTGTCTCGGAGCTCCTATTGAAATCTGATCTTCGTGGCTTTATTGAACGGCCCAATTATTACTTTGAGGATTTAACGAACATTAAACTGACAGAACTAGATAATCTTATGTTGATCCAAGGTTGGCGCAAATTGGACTGGAAGAATTACACAAGTACATCAGCTACTTCGTTCCTTCCTGAAAAAGGACTTACCATCGCTGGGGCCATCAAGAAAACGGCCCGAAAGGCTGTGGTTCCAAATGCTAAAGTAACCCTAATACCGACGAGCAATATGTTGCTGAGTGTAGATACGCTGACAGACAATAATGGCCGATTTTCATTTGACGAACTTTTATTTGCAGACAGCGTCAAGTTTATTGTAACAGGTGATGGCCCTAAAGAGAAAAAAAGAGTTGATATTGTTATCGACAACCCGCTTACCCCTCCTCTAAATCCGAGTAAAGATCAACCCTTGTTGGTCAACGACATCAATACCAAGCTGCTTACACAACTGAAAAATAGCCAACAATTCCTTGGCGAATTGGAAGCGGCGGGCATAATCCAAAAGAGCATTCGGTTGGAAGAGGTACAGGTCAATAGAGTACGAACAAATAAAGCTGACAAGAACTCCAGAAACCTCAATGGGCCAGGAAATGCCGATCAGGTCATTTCGGCCGAAGACCTTTCCACTTGTACGACACTGGAGCAGTGTCTTGCGGGTCGATTAGTTGGTGTCATGTTTCGAAATGGTGTCCCTTACAGCACAAGATCCATGGGGTTAAATGGCGGAAGTCCCATGCAAATTGTTCTTGATGGGATGTATATTGAAGCTGATCAAATTGATATGATCAATGTCGCCGATATTGCTAGTATTGAGGTTCTCCGCAGCATAGGCAACACGGCCATATACGGCAGCTACGGAGGCAACGGTGTTATCGTTATTACCAGTAAATCAGGAGATGCCATCTCCTCATCTTATACCCCCACAGGAATTCTAACGATCACGCCAAAAGGGCTATATGTACCCCGAACCTTTTTCAAGCCCCAATATGATGCAACAATCCAACATAAGCTTACACGCGATCTACGGACAACAATCGCATGGGAACCAAATCTGATTACGCAGAAAGAAGGAAAAACACATTTCGATTTCTTTACTTCTGACGAACCTGGGACTTACAAACTAACCGTTGAGGGAATAAGCATGGATGGAAAAATTGCTCATCTGGAGTATTTAATAGAGGTAAAACCACAATAGCAGCGCAAACAAATCGTTATATTTAAAAACAAGGTTATGCAACATATTAAAACCAAAATAGAAGATCATATTTTAAGTATTTTCCTCGACAGGGGGAAGTCAAATGCCATCGACACTCAGCTATTGAAGGAACTGATAGACACCTTGGAATCTTCCCAGCAAAATGAAGCCATTTATGGTGCAATATTGATTGGCAAGGAAAACTTCTTTAGCGCAGGACTCGATCTAATTACCTTATTCCAATACGATGAAGAACAGATTCAGGAATTCTGGAATTTATTCTTGGAGGCGACATCGCTACTGGCCGCTTTTCCAAAGCCGCTCGTCGCTGCAATATCTGGTCATAGCCCAGCTGGGGGCTGCGTACTGGCACTCTGCTGCGATTATCGCATTATGGCCGAAGGGAATTTTGTGATTGGCCTTAATGAAATTCCAGTCGGACTCATCGTCCCTGAAAGTATATTTCAGCTTTATGCATTTTGGATCGGAAAACGGAATGCTTATCAGAATTTGCTCGAAGGTAAATTGCTCTCTCCTGTAGATGCAAAAACACAGGGGCTTATCGATGACATTGTTCCCGCTAATATACTCTTCAATACCGCAACAAAAAAGATAAAACAGATCACGCAGTTCAACCAAAAGACCTGGCAGACATCCAAATTGAACTTCCGAAAGGAAATAATCCTTAAATTGCGCGAGAATAGAGAAGAGACAATCCAGCGCATCCTCGAACAATGGTGGCTTCCGTCAACGCGCTCTATTCTAAAGTCAATTATTGAAAACTTGACTTCAAAGAAGTAATATTAAACAAAATCATCATGAGAAATCTCTTTTTCTTTATTCTTATTTGTCTCACTGCAAGCACAATCTCCTGCAGAAATAGTAAAAAAGAAGATAAGGCTGTAAAAATCGTACAGGATTCAATTCCTGTGGATACCCTACAAAAACCTGACACGACTGAAAAGGAAGTAAAGGAAGAGAACTCCGAAACGCTGGAGGAGGTACTGGAGAAACTTGCCAAGGCATATTCAGAACAGGACAGTAAAACAATAAATTCCTATATACATCCCAAATTGGGAATCTACATTATTTATCGTCCAGGCGCACTAGACTCTTATGTACACCAAAACAGTTTTAATTTTTCTAAGCCTGTACCAGAGTACCATTCTTATGAAAAGTTAACATACAAGGGTCCATTGAAGTCCGGAAAACTACCTATTTTTGATTGTGGTACGATGAAGTGGGATAAAGCCGGATTCTATTACGATAGAAAATCCCGCCCCAATGAATTATCTCAAACGGCAAAGTTCATGAATGAAATTCTTGACGCCAAAATTAGTAATACTGAATTACAGCGACTAAGAAATATAGAATTCAAAAGTTATAGAGCCATTATGACCTCCAATGAACATGAAGAACCCTTTGTTTTTCATGTGACAAAAGAGGGAGAAAAATGGTATATTACAGCCATAGACCGCGCTTATGCCGGATGTGACGCATAATATGTTGTACATTTTAACCAAACTTAACGATAATGAAAAATTTAGATAAAGACATACAAAGGAAAATCGAAGATTGGTTAACCCCAAGTTATGATGAAGGAACTCGAAAGGCAGTTCAGGATTTAATTGACAATAATGAAGAGACAGAACTTACGGATTCTTTTTACAGGGATCTTGAGTTTGGAACCGGTGGCTTAAGGGGCATTATGGGTGTGGGCTCCAATCGTATGAATAAGTATACGATCGGCAAAGCCACGCAAGGATTAGCCAACTATTTAAAGAAACAATTCCCAGATCAGGAGATTAAAGTAGCGGTATCTTATGATAGCCGCAACAATTCGCAGGCATTTGGCCAGCTGGTTGCCAACGTTTTTGCCGCCAACGGCATCAAGGTACATCTGTTCACCGAATTGCGCCCGACCCCAATGTTGTCGTTTGCCATTCGTCATTTCGGCTGTCAGAGCGGTGTTATGCTAACGGCTTCACACAACCCAAAGGAGTACAATGGTTATAAGGCTTACTGGAACGATGGCTGCCAGCTGACTGCACCTCATGATAAAAATGTAATCGACGAAGTAAACGCAATCAGTTCAGTGAGCGCTATTGAATTTGACGGGAATACGCAAAACATCATTCCTGTTGGGGAAGAAATCGATCAGCGCTATATCAATGCCAATAAAACATTAAGTATTCATCCGGAAGCGGTACTGGCTCAAAAAAACTTGAAAATTGTTTTTTCGCCGATACATGGTACCGGAATTACCATTGTTCCTAAAATGCTAGAAGCCTGGGGATTTGAAAATGTTTCAGTCGTTGCTGAACAGGCCACGCCCGATGGCAACTTTCCAACGGTAATCTATCCAAACCCCGAAGAGGAAGATGCAATGGCCTTAGCAAAGAAAAAAGGGGAAGAAATTGATGCTGACCTTGTATTGGCAACAGATCCCGATGCTGATCGTGTCGGGATTGCCGTAAAAAATAATAAGGGACAATTTCAACTGCTCAATGGTAATCAGATCGGCAGTTTATTGATATACTATGTCCTCAGTGCAAAAAGTGAACTAAAACAACTCGGATCGAATCCATATATTGTAAAAACTATCGTAACTAGTAATTTACAATCCGATATTGCAGATCACTATGGTGTAAAACATTATGAAACACTTACAGGCTTCAAATATATTGGTGAATTGATTACCAACCTAGGTGATTCAGCACAATATCTTGCAGGCGGAGAGGAGAGTTATGGCTATCTAGTAGGCGATCTAGTGCGTGACAAGGACGCTCCAAACGCTTGTGCTTTCCTAGCCGAAATGACCGCCTATTTCAAAACAAAAGGAAAAACAGTTTACGAAGTTCTATTAGATATCTACAAAGAATTTGGCTGTTATCAAGAAAAGCTCATTTCCCTAACTAAAAAAGGAAAGGCTGGTGCCGAAGAAATTCAAGCCATGATGAATGGCTTACGTCATAATCTACCAACCACACTCGGTGGAATAAAAGTCAAAGAAATCAGGGACTATCAGCTTTCCCAAATCACAGATATGAGTACAGGGGAGAGAAGAGCGATCTCATTGCCTAAATCTGATGTATTGCAATTTATAACAGTAGATGGCGATGTGATTTCTGCCAGACCATCGGGAACTGAACCCAAGATTAAATTTTACTGTTCTGTAAAAGAAAGCTTGAAAGATACTGCTGATTATTTCGATGTACAAACTATTTTGGAAGAAAAGGTTGACCGCATGATGAAAGATATTGTAAGCTAATGGAAAAGTGGAAACTATTATCCTCTGAATATATCTGTAAAGAGCCTTGGGCTACACTGCGCAGAGATACCTGTGAGCTTCCGGATGGACGGATCAATGACCATTATTACGTACTGGAGTATCCAGATTGGGTAAATATGATTGGAATTACTGAGCAGAACGAACTTCTGGTCATTAAGCAATACCGCCATGGAGCGGGCATTATTTCATTGGAGATTCCCGCAGGGACAACAGAAGCAGGAGAAGATCCTAAACATGCTGCTGTGCGTGAAATGCTTGAAGAAACAGGCTATCAATTTGATCAGATTGAAGAAATCGCCACGCTTTATGCCAACCCGGCGACAAGTGGCAATATTACCTATACCTATCTGATGACGGGGGGTAAAAAAGTTCAGGAACAGGCATTAGATGAACATGAAGAAATCGATGTTTATCGTATACCGCTTGAAGAAGCAAAAAGCATGTTGCTGGACAACAAATTCAGTCAGGCACTACATGCTAGTGCGCTATTCTATGCTTTCAACAAATTAGGCTTGTTATAAAACAAGCCTAATTTTATTCTGTTTTTTTCATTCATACTTTTAATTTTCACTAGCTTGCTGATTTTTGTACCTTTGCATCATGGCAAGAGAAATTTTTGAAACCAAGCGAAAGGCCCTGAAAATAAATCTAAACCCAGAGATTTATGGAACCTTTGCAGAGATCGGTGCTGGACAGGAAGTCGCACGTAACTTTTTCAACGCAGGAGCAGCATCAGGCACAATTGCTAAAACAATGTCAGCTTACGACATGGCTTTCAGTGATGCAATTTATGGTGAAGAGGCTGATGGTCGATATGTCAGCAGAACACGTTTAAAGAAAATGCTCTCCCATGAATTCAATCTTCTTACCCAACGACTTCATGGCGATAAATACTGCAACAAAAAATTCTTTGCTTTTGCAGATACGGTAACAACCCTCAATTTCACCAAGACAAATGAACCTCACGGCTGGATCGGACTTCGCTTCCAACATGAAGTTGGAGGCCCTACAAATGATATCATTGTCCATGTAAGACTACTAGACAGCGACAACCAATTGCAACAAAAAGTTTTAGGTATAATTGGTGTAAACCTATTATTTGCGGCTTATTATTATACAGACAATGTGCAGACCATGATCGAATCATTGGTCGATAACCTTTCTGTTGGTTCCGTTGAGATTGACCTGGTTAAATTAAACGGCCCTCTATTTGAAAACGTCAACCAACGCCTAATCAACTTATACCTGATTGCAAAAGGATTTGCTAAAGCCGCAATATTCCAGCCTGATGGTAAAGCGGTACAAATCAAAGATTATCTGTACAAAAAGAACATTATTTTACTTCGTACCAAATACCGTCAGAAATCCCTTCCAAACTTTGATCTCTTCAATCTTGCCGTTGAACAGTTCAAAAAAAATACGGGTGCAACTGACGCAGACACCATTGTATTAATTGAAGTCCTGATGGGAAATGTGTTGGAAGATACACATGAAATTACAGATGAAGACCTGCAAGAATTTGCTTCTAGGGCTGACGAACTATGTGCGACAGGCAATAATATTATCGTTAGCAACTTTAGAAGAAATAATCATTTAGCCGAGTTTATAAGCAACTTTAAGCCTAAGAACATTGGAATTGCAACCAACGTTTACAATTTAAAGAACATTTTCAATTCAGATAATTATAATAAAGAGTTATACACCAATGAACTTCTTTCCTATATCTCGGGGATGTTCAATAAAAATGTGAAACTCTACGCATATCCTTATCTCTTGAAAAAAGAAAATAAGATTATTACAACGCACAATATGCCGGTTTCTGAAGAAGCCAAACCTTTATTTGAATTCTTAATTAAAAACGGCTATATCATAGATATTGAAAATTACGATGAGAAATTTGTAAAAACCGTATAAGCAGATTATCTCCAAAATTATAATTTATTATATAGCCCAATTTTCTTAAATTGGGCTATATTTATTTTTGTGCCTTATGAAGCAAGAAAATGTAATACTGGTTGACAGCAATGACAGGATGATTGGTAGCATGGAGAAATATGAAGCCCATGAAAAGGGGCTATTGCACCGTGCTTTTAGTGTATTTTTGTTCAATGAGCAAGACGAATTGCTCCTGCAACAAAGAGCATTAAGTAAATACCACTGTGGCGGACTTTGGACTAATAGCTGCTGTTCGCATCAGCGCCTGGAAGAAAGTAACGTAGACGCCGCCAAAAGGCGCTTAATGGAGGAATTAGGAATTACTGCAACAGCTCTTCAAGATGTCTTCTCGTTCGTTTATAAAGCTCAATTTGACAACGGACTTACGGAGCATGAATTCGATTATGTCTTATTCGGAAAATTTAATGGAACTACAGAAATTAACGAAGAAGAAGTTGCCGCAACAAAATACATGAACCAACAGGAAATTCAAAATGAAATACAACACTCACCCGAGCAGTTTACTCCCTGGTTCAAACTAATCTATCAACGTGCTTTTGATACTTACTTTCGTATATATAAAAACAAATTATAACAATCTTATACCCTGCAAAAAAAAGATCCTGCCTTTTAAGAACCAGGATCTTTTTTTGCCTTTAGTTTAGCGAATCGCTATAAGAATTTTTTATAGATGGAATACAGAATTTTAAGATCATTCTCACTCATGAACGCTGTATTTACGTCCTGCTGAATGTAGTGAATCTTAAATGCTTTTATTGCCGCATCGAGATTACTTACATCGTAACCGATAATACGTAAGGCCATTTTTGGGTTAAAGTCTGCTGGAGGCACCTCTAAATAGTCCTCATACCAAAAGCCGAATCCTTGATCAGCCAGTTTTTTCCAAGGAAAACGTGACGGATCATTTTTTCGGGTTGGTGCCAAATCCATATGTCCAATAAAATTTGCCTGCGGGATTCTATAGGTCGTTTTTAAATAAGTCAACAACTGCGTCAAGGCGTTTATCTGGGCATCAGTCCAAGGATCAGTAGTCCCATTATTATCGAGCTCGATGCCAATGGAAGAAGAATTGAGGTCCGTATCATTACCCCATTTCCCCAAGCCCGCATGATGCGCACGATACAGGTCATTGACCATCTGTACTACTTTTCCATCCCGACCAACCACATAATGGGAGCTTACACCTGCTTTCGCGGAATGAAATGTACGGATGGTCTGTCCCAAAGAATCCTGTGCAGTATGATGAATGACAACAAAATTTGGTTTACGGATGCCAAAATTAATCGAGGCGATCCATTGTTGTTCTTTGACATTCACCTTCTCCAATTGACCGGTGACAGGCGATTGTTTATAGAGTTTTGAAAATTCTTTTGCTTGCTTTTTATATACCTTTTCAGTCTTCGCGTATTTACCTCCCGCACAGGAAGCCAATAATGCTGTTGCGACACAAAGATTGATGGAAAATTTTAGTATCTTCATATTGAAATGTTTCAGCACAAACTAAGGTAAATTTGCCAACAAAAACAAATTTATTAGCTTCGTCCTATAGTTCGACATAATTTCCAAATATCCTTTTCTTATACATTGCGAAACAACGCTGCCTGCTTTAAAAAAAGCCCAAACCAATGTTTGAGCCTTTCCCATATCAACTATGCATTTCCTGCTTAACTGAAATTATATTTTCTATTATTTCAGTGCGCTGAGGTTCAATTTTGCCAAAAATCCTTTCAGCTCGTCGAGGCTATACCCATTCCCCCGAAGGGTAATCAGATAGCGGTCTTTCTCGAGATAACTTATTTCGGAGCTTTTTGCCGTTGAGCCTTCCACTCCTTTGCTATCTGTTGTTTTTGCTCGTTTACCTTCAAATTCGCCAGTTTTTTCTATTTCAGTATCTGTAATTTTCTCTGAATCTACCATGAAGCCCATTTGCGCCAAGCCCACGATTGCCGAAGCTGTCTCGCCCGCACCATCAATGATATTGACTTTAATTTCCTTCTGGTTATCGACAGTATACGTAGCCTCTCCAGATACAACTTCTGCCCCATACATTGATCCGCCAGAATAGGACGTTCTTTTTAAACCATCTAAGCTTTCCGGTAAAAAAGCCTTCAACTCTTCCGAACTTAAGGGTTTCTCGGATTTAAGTTTGGCTTGAAGGTCTTCCAATTTTTTTGCTCCATCACTCAGATTACCCAAGTTGGATACTCCCTTAACTACATCCGAAATCCCAGCCTCTTTCTCCTTAGCATCTTCACCACCTTCACTGGATTTGCTGTTGCCGCAGCTCGCGACCAAAAGGCCCAGTCCTAAGAGAACAGGCATTACTTTCCATTGTCTTTTCATGATTATCAGTTTTAATTAAAACGCTAAAAAGAACAAAATAATATAATTAATCTAAATTTTAAAATCTGTTCGCATACGATCTTTAGACCTTAAAGCGCGACCTAAATTTCTACCTGTTACTTGTTTTTTCTAAATACTGCCGAATGGGACTGCGCTGCACAAAAAAAAGGCCTCTATGCGAGTATAGAGGCCTTCCGTTATAACTACCGAGATTATGCTTCGGCGTATTCTTCAATTGAAGGACACGAACAAATCAATGTACGGTCACCTTGAGAGTCGTTCACACGACCTACTGAAGGCCAGAATTTACGTTCTCTTACATACTCCAATGGGTATGCGGCAGTTTGACGACTGTAAGGTCTGTCCCACTCATCTGCAGTTACAACCGAAGCTGTATGTGGTGCATGTTTCAGTACATTGTTAGCTTGGTCCACGTCTCCTGCTTCAACCGCAGCGATCTCTTCACGGATAGCAACTAATGCATCACAGAAACGATCCAATTCAGCCTTAGACTCAGATTCAGTAGGCTCAACCATCAATGTTCCTGCAACAGGGAAAGAAACTGTCGGTGCGTGGAAACCATAATCCATTAAACGTTTTGCAATATCTGCAACCTCGATACCAAAGTTTTTGAATCCACGGCAATCTAAGATCATTTCGTGTGCACAACGTCCGTTAGTACCTGAATAAAGTACTGGATACGCATTTTCTAAACGTGCCTTAATATAGTTTGCATTTAATATTGCGGTTCTTGTCGCATTTGTCAAGCCTTCACCACCCATCATTGAAATATAAGCATGAGAAATAAGCAAGATTGATGCTGAACCAAATGGAGCTGCAGAAACAGCAGAGATACCCTCTTCACCAGAAGTCGAAACCACTTCGTGGTTAGGTAAGAAAGGAACTAAGTGTTTTGCAACACCGATAGGTCCCATACCTGGACCTCCACCACCGTGAGGAATACAGAATGTTTTATGGAGGTTCAAGTGACAAACATCGGCACCAATATGCCCTGGGCTTGTCAATCCAACCTGTGCATTCATGTTCGCACCGTCCATATAAACCTGACCGCCATTTGCATGAACAATTTCACAGACTTCAATGATCGACTCTTCAAATACACCGTGTGTAGAAGGGTAAGTCACCATCAGTGAGTTCAAGTTTGCAGCATGTTCAGTCGCTTTTGCTCTTAAATCTGGAATATCGATATTTCCTAATTCATCACATTTCACAACGACCACTTTTAAGCCTGCCATAGAAGCAGAAGCCGGGTTGGTTCCGTGTGCAGAAGCAGGGATCAAACAGATATTACGTCCATGATCACCACGGCTCTCATGGTAAGCACGGATAACCATCAGACCAGCGTACTCACCTTGTGCTCCTGAATTTGGTTGGAAACTCATCTTCGCAAAACCAGTAATTTCAGACAACCAATCGTTCAATTCACCGATCATTTGCATATATCCAGAAGTTTGATCTGCAGGAGCAAATGGATGCAAACCGCCAAATCTCGCCCAAGTAACTGGCACCATTTCAGCTGTAGCATTCAATTTCATCGTACATGAGCCCAATGGAATCATCGAGTGGCAAAGCGATAAATCTTTTGCTTCCAACGATTTGATATAGCGCAACATCTCATGTTCAGAATGATAGCTATTAAAATTTGGATGTGTTAAGTAGGCAGAAGTACGTACTAAATCGGCAGGAATTGAAGAACCTAAATTCTCTTCTAATGCATCGAAATCTACGTCATTCAATGTTTTACCTTGAATTTTAGCAAATACTTTGACGATCGTCTTAATATCTTCGTATGTGGTTGTTTCGTCGATAGCGATTGAAACTTCCGAACCATTATAATAGAAGTTTAATTCGTTATTTAATGCTTCAGATTTCAAAGCACCAGCATGTGCACCTAAGTCTACACGTAAAGTATCAAAATAAGCCGCGTTCAATTGCGTATAACCCAACGACTGTAATGCTTGATCCAACAGATTGGCCAAAGCATTGATACGTGATGCTATATTTTTGATTCCTTCTGGGCCATGGTACACGGCATAGAATGAAGCCATAATCGCTAAAAGAGCTTGTGCAGTACAAATATTTGAAGATGCTTTATCACGGCGGATGTGTTGTTCACGAGTCTGCAAAGCCATACGCAATGCATACTTTCCATTTGAATCGGAAGTAACACCAATAATACGACCAGGGATATTACGTTTAAAGCTGTCGCGTGTCGCAAAATATGCTGCATGAGGACCACCAAAGCCCATCGGTACGCCAAAACGTTGCGAATTACCAACAACAACATCTGCACCCCATTCTCCTGGAGGCGTTAATAATGCTAAGCTCATCAAATCTGCCGCCGCACATACGGTAATATTCTTACTGTGAGCTGTAGCTGCAAATGATTTATAATCAACAATAGAACCATCCGCTGCAGGATATTGAACAAATGCAGCAAATACATCATCTGTTAATTCTGATTCAGCAATAGCCGCAATTTTAAGTTCAATACCAAAAGACAAGGCACGGGTCTTCAAAACATCAACCGTCTGCGCATAGGCATTGTCCGACACCAAGAATACATTAGCATCTTTATTTTTCCGAGCTGAATAAAGCATAAACATGGCTTCAGCTGCAGCCGTAGCTTCATCCAACAAAGAAGCATTTGCTATTTCTAAACCAGTAAAGTCACAAATTACAGTCTGGAAGTTCAATAAAGCTTGTAACCTGCCTTGTGCAATCTCCGCCTGATAAGGTGTATACTGCGTATACCATCCTGGGTTTTCAAATACATTTCGTTGAATGACGCCCGGAAGGATTACATCGTAGTAACCTTGACCAATAAAAGATTTAAAAACTTTATTTTTCTCAGCGATTTCCGCAATACGCTTTAAATAGGCTACCTCAGACAATGCTTTAGGAAGATTTAAAGGTTTTGGAGCACGAATTTGAGAAGGGACCGTTTGGTCAATAAGTTGGTCAATTGACGAAACGCCTAATTTAGCCAACATTTCATTCGCTTCAACTGGACTTGGGCCATTGTGGCGACTTTCGAATTTTTCTTGGAAGTGTATATTGCTCATGTGTGCAAAAAGTTAACGCTTATAGATAGTTAGCGACATAATAATTAGGCAATTAACTCTCTTATAAACAGTCGTTTTTTGGATGAGCAAAGATAGCAAAATAAATGACTGAAAACGAAGCAAAAAAGTGGATAAAAAGTCAGTTTTACTGAGCTACTGAAATGCAATCGATTGTCTTTGTCAATTAATTTTTGGAATAACCTCAAACATACAGATTGTTCATTATAAATATAACAAACAATACAACAATCACTTGCTACAATTTTAAAAAAACACCGGGTTATCTGTTATTTCACCTACGTATTTCTTTCATTACTTCACTATTCTTTTTTGCAATGCCAATGAATTTTCAATAAATTAGTATATGTACCAATTGTAAAGTGACTTCGAAATAACGATATACACTTTTTTGCTAAGAACAACTGATATCAAGGGTATTTTGTTATCAGGAATCTTAACAAAGAAAACATTATCCAGCTAGGGAAGCATCTCTTTTGACAAATGCAAATTATCACAAAAAACGAATATCATTTCTTTTTAACGAATATAAAACAGCGAAGTAACGATTATAAACCATGAGAAAACAGGTAACAGACAGCGTTCTTTTAGTAAGACCCTCTGTCTTCCGTAAAAATGAACAGACTGCGGTCAACAACTTCTTCCAAAAGGATATCGAAAATCTCAGTATGGAAGAAGTCAACAAAGAAGCGCAAGGAGAGTTCGACGCGCTAGTAAATGAATTGAAGTCACATGGAATTTTGGTGACTGTCATTCAAGACGACGAGAAATCAGAAAGCCCCGACAGTATATTCCCTAATAATATTGTCTCCTTTCATCAGGATGGAAAAATAATTTTCTATCCCATGTTTGCTCCCAATCGTCGAAAAGAACATTTATTGGATTTCGAAGGTCCGTTGAAGCAAAACGGTTATTATGTAAAACTAACTAAAGATCTCAGTGAAGCCGAAAACAATAAACAATATTTGGAGGGCACTGGCGCACTTGTCTTGGACCGCGCTCACCGTGTAGCCTACTGTGCCTTATCCGAAAGGGCAGACCGGGATATGCTCGACGAATACTGCAGGACTGAAAACTACACACCTGTTGTATTTCACGCCTTCCAAACTGTCCATGGAGAGCGGAGACCTATCTATCACACCAATGTGGTGCTAGCCGTAGGCGAAGACTTTGCCATCTTATGCCCACAGGCAATCGATAATCAGGCTGAGCTCCAAACGCTGCTGAAGAGTCTAAAAGATACAGGCAAAGAGATCATTGAAATCAATGAGAACCAACTCGAATCTTTTGCAGCAAACTGCCTCCAGGTGAGAAATAAATATGGTAATCGTTTTATTGTCCTGAGCAATCAAGCGTTATCCTCATTGACTTTATACCAAACAGCGCAATTGGAAAAGCATGGTAAAATCATCCATCAAGATCTACATGTTATCGAGACATGTGGTGGTGGAAGTGTACGCCACATGATGGCTGAAGTTTTTCTTCCGAAAGAAAACATACTGTGCTAGTCCCAAGCATACCGATGCCATTAGGCTGCTCTTTTTAAAATAAGCCTATTTACCTAATCAGGCTTATTTAATAGACAAATAAAAATGCCCCTTAGAGCCATTGCTCTCAGGGGCATTATCTTTTCTAAAACGATCTAATTCTTATTTCTCCAGTCAAGTTAGAACGAATACCGCAATCCTAATTGGAATTGGTACGGATTCCCTGAAGGCGATACAATACCAGAGTTGTTCAATCTATAATTGAACTGTTGCTTAACAGGATCGAATGCAGGAATTTCGGGATTTCCATTTGCTGCCGCTGTTTTTGATACAGCATACAAGGATTGATTACCTAAAGATTCATTGACACCCCAGGTTTTCTTAAAGAGATTTGCAACATTGAATATGTCCGCTGAAAGCTCTAAAGCATGTGTTTTGTAAAGGTTGAATTTTTTAGCTATTCTTAAATCAATCAAACCGTAAAAGCTATTGATACCACCATTTCTTTCGGCCATCTTACCTTCGTACTTTTTAATATAATCTTTCAGACTTTGACTGGCTTCACCATTCGCCAACAACGCATTCATGGCATCTGCCAAAGCCTCTGGCGTATTTGGACTATTGGGATCGAAAATAAAGGCCAAGTCATTCGAATTGGATACAAAATCGCCATTGATATTACCTCCAGCAAGCAAGCTGTAGCGTGTTCCACCAATTCCCGAATAACGAACCCCTACACTGACACCATAAAATGTAGGTAGTGTACCATAAATAACAATTTTATTTCGGAATTGATTATTCGAATAACTCATCTTACTCAAATCTCTTGGATCATCTTTTACCGCCAGCGATAAGGTTGCTGTATTGGCAACATTGCCATTGTAGGACGTGTTATCTTTCGCATCGTTCCACGTGTAGCTTACAGAAATCGATCCATCTTTATAGTACTGATAACTTGCATCCAATACAACTGCAAACTGATTTACTTTTCCCTCAGAGTTCAGTTCTAACACGCGTCCAAACTTATTGGAAACCCTTCCCTGTTTCCAATCTGGAACACCATTGACAATAGCCGTTGCCGGTACGAATACCCCACGATTATCTTCATTCGCCAATCTAAAGAAGGGATCTTGAACCATATTACGATCAACATACATGTAGTTGTTGCGTCCTAGATTCATATATCCTGAAAGACTTGCTTTTAACTTTTCGGTAAAGAAATGCGTGTAAGATACATTGGCCTTGTACACCACTGGTATTTTCGCATCAGCTCCATAGGTGTTGATCGTTGGCACTTGAAATTGTGCCAGGGTTGGCGTTGTTGACGGATCTTGTCTGTACCCTACAAAATTAGGTGTAGGCACATCGTTACCACGAACATCTACTGTCGCAAAATGCTTCCCATCAAAAGTTAAATTATTGATGGTCATGTAATTATTAATATCAGATGCAAAGATACCTGCTCCTACACGGAAAAAATCTTTTCGTTCTTCATTCACATCCCAAGTCATCTGGAAACGAGGCTGTACAACAAAAGATTTCAACTTGTGATCTGTACGTACCCCCACTTCTTTCAGCAATTCTTCATTTAGAGGAGAGGTTGGATAATGACCATAATCCAATCGTAGTCCCGCAACCAAATCCAATCCTTTCGCCAATTTGGTCTGCAACTGTCCATACGCACCAGCATTAAATATCTTCCCGATCACAGTTGGATCAGCCACCAAAGGGACCTCCCGGTAAAATGCATAAGGTTTTAGGTTTGCAAAATTTTGCAATGCCGTATTGTTAGCATCGTCCCTAAAATGAAAACGTCCGTTGACTTCACTTCCGTAAATCGAATTTGCATGTGTATACATCAAATCCACACCAAAAGTATAATTGATATTATCTGTACTATAATAAAGGTTATTGACCAACTGTACGACATTATTCTTAAAGGACTCTTGTGCAAACCGGTGACCGCCTAATTGAATATTAGTCGACAAATTACTTCCGTCAATGGTAGACACCACATTCTCTACAATGGCACGGGGAATATTTTGACTAGGCAACATATCTCCAGGACTACTTTTTTGAAAAGTATAAAGATGTTGCAATTTCAGTTCATTGGTAAGCTTTGGGGAAATGGAAGTACGTAAAGTTGCTAAAAAGCTGTTATCAATATTCTTGTCATTTCCGTATGATTCATATAAATTGATGGCGGTATTATCCTCTAGGCCAAGCTTATTGAGGTCACTTGTAAAGTTATTCCGTATTGTCAATAAATTCTTTTCATTGATCTGCCAATCTATACGACCAAATATGGCATCAGAATTTCGTTTCTTATCGAAAGAACCATATTGTCTATCATTACTCAATCCATATTTTTCACGTCCTATACGGATATACTCATCTAGGGTCGATTGTGTAACATTGAAACGCTTTTCATCTGCTGGCGAATTGATATCTGCGATAATCAACGGGCGGGCATCGCGTTGATGATCCCAAGCTACAAAATAATGCAACTTGTCTTTAATGATGGGACCGCCTAATGTAAATCCATATTGATATGTAGAGAAATCGTTGCTTCGTTTGTTTCCTCTAATATCGTATGGGCTGGACAACCAATCTGCCCTTGAATAAAGCCATGCGCTTCCGTGCGTTTGATTTGTTCCTTGTTTGGTTACCGCACTGACTGTTCCTCCCCCTGCTCTTCCATAAGTCACATCATATTGGTTGGTGACCACTTTAAATTCACGAACGGCTTCTATCGAAATGGAAAACGGGGCACCACTACGACTGGTTGTTGAGCCTGCAGAAGTCGGGTTTTTGGCATTCATACCATCAATCGTAAAATTAGTAGAGGATCCCAACTGACCACCGATATTATCTCCCTTACTCAAAGGAGACAGGTCCATCAGCGAAGTAAAATTCCGACCGTTGACAGGCAATTTCGCAATATCCTTGGCTGTAACCGCTGTAGCAGCACCTAGATTTTCTATTTTATTCTTTAGGGTACTTATTCCTGTTAATTCAACCGTTTCTAATACATTTGAGGTATTTTGGATAGGAATCTTCAGGCGGACCATATCGCCTTGATTTAAATTAAATCCCGAACGCACTTGTTCGCCATAGCCTATATAAGTTACTTTGATCGTGTATGGGCCGCCTAAAGGCAACTCCTTAAAGTTGAAATCGCCATTTGCATTGGTCGAAGTCTTCGTTGTGAAACCCGTTGATTCATTACGTACTTCAATTGAAGCTCCGTGAACTCCTTTATCATTTTCGTCCGTAATCTTGCCGGAAAACCCAGCTTGGGTCGTTTGGGCGTACAAACCTGTTCCAAGCGCAATGGCACATGTTGTGAGTAAAAATTCTTTCATTTAGTTGTTGGTTGTGATAATGAAAGCAAAACTACACTGGAACTGTTAACAGGAGCTAAACGAAATATTATGAAATTATAAACAAAGCATTTTGAAATAAATATTAATAAAAATGAAAGCGATTTTGAAAAAACAGGGAAATATCGGAACATGCAACAAAAGCATTTTAAATAGGGATAGAAATAGACTGTATCTGCAAAAAGCCTGCATGATTCATAAACACCAACAGAAATGATCCGAACCAACGGTCTTCTTGCGAATAACATCACAAAAAAAAGTCAGCCGAAGCTGACTTGCTAATACAAAATTGTAAACTTAAAATCCAATGGATTAAAGTATTTGTAAAGATCCCTAAATAGGTTATCTCCATATTTGACATAGAGTAACGCAAAATTTTCAGACCTTTCCTGTAGTCCTCCGCCAGGAAAGAGCTTTTCCTTCACATTATCAATATCGGTTAAAGCATGTTGATGATTTCGCTTTTCGGCTTTCATCAGCTTTTTCTCCAAATTATTGATCGCTTTTTTTAACCGCGCTTTTACCGCTTCCGTACTAGGGCCTAAACTTGGATCTATTTTGTGGGTTCGTAACTTTATCTTACCAAAAATAGCGTTCAGCTCCATCCATTCGTCATTAAGATTCAGACGTTCTTTGGTATGACGTCGAACATATTCTTTTTTCAGCACTTCTGCTGGACGAAAGATACTCTTAAAGGTTAGATCAACGCGAAATAATTTAGCCGCAACGTTGTCCTCTGTTATCATCGCTGAATTGCGCGGTATCAAAATTGGAAAATCTACCTGATATTGGTCAAAGTTAGACTTCAATTGCATCCAGTAGACCATTTCGGCGCCACCACCAATATAAGCAAGATTGGGAAGTATAATTTCCTGATACATCGGACGCATAACCACATTTGGACTGAAACGCTCTGGATAATGATCAATCTCATGTTCAAGCTCAGCCTTCGTAAAATAAATATGCTGATGCAATACCTCGTATCGACCATCGGCAGCGAGCACCAAGCGCTCCCTAAAGTCATCCGTCAAATAAAAGAAATTAATCTCACGAGCATGCACTTGAGTAGAGAAACCATTTGATTCCAGCTCTTCCGATCGCGCTGTTATTGCCTTAAAGCTTTTTTCAGATAAGATATCCTCCTTAATAATTGGCTTGAACAGTTCCTTCAATTCCCGGTCATCCGCATCGACGATCAAAAGACCGTAAGACTTAAACAACTCATTGACCATATATCGCGTTGCATCTGCTAATCGATCATGGTTCAAATAGGCTTCTTCCACAATCCGTGTAAGTTTAGTCGAATTTTCGGAAAGCCCTAAAATATTTGTGTACTGCTTCACAGCATCAACGATTGTTGCTGTATCCATTCGCCCGGTAGCAGAAACTGCAGGCGTATCCCAACTAATTTTCTTACTGAAGACTTTCGTATGGTTGATTTCTTCAAAATCATGATCTTCGGTCGCCATCCAATATACAGGAACAAAATTTTTATCGGGGTGTTTGTTCTTCAAATCTTCGGACAAACGTATTGCCGTCATGATTTTAAAAATAAAATACAAAGGTCCGGTAAAAATATTGAGCTGATGTCCCGTCGTGATGGTATAAGAATTCTGGTCGAGCAACAGTTCTATATTGGCAGCTACAGCAGGAGAATCCTTTAATAGCTCGCCATATTGCTTTTTAAGACGCTCAACAAGAATCTCCCGGTGTTCAAATTTCTTCTTTTCGCTCAATTGCTTTTCAAAACCAGCCCAGGTAGGCCAGTTTCCTACAAAAGATTTTAAGGCTTCATCATGCGCCAAATAGGCCAATAAAGTCTTAGAGAAGCTATTTGTTTCACTATATTCAATATAAGTTGCCTTCATCTGCAAATTTTATTAATTATTCTCTATTCTTAATTGATAACGAAAATCCCCCAAAGCAAGCTGACATGGCAGTGTATCTTTTTCGCTAAATAGAACCTATTTTCAATTTTAATCAGAAGGATGATTCACCATGAAACGACAGGCTTTCTTGAATCTGATTTTAAACGGCTATAGATTGTTTAAAATGGGGATTGTACGTTTACAAATGTATCTAGTTTGCGTCGACAAAATAGTGAATTTTCACAAAAAGCTTGTCCCGCTTTTAAATTATATCATTTTATTGACAATTGTCTATAAACAAACGGGCCTCCTTTGAATAAAGGGGGCCCGTTTGTTTATATTATCATCTATAAGCTTTAAAACTTATTTCCTTACAATCTCACCATATAGATCGAAATCTTCAGCTCGGTCGATTTTTACCTGAACAAAATCACCAATACGCGCATAAGAATCTACAGCAGGAATCAAAACCTCATTGTCGACTTCTGGAGAATCGTATTCTGTGCGGCCGATAAAGTAATCGCCGTCTACGCGATCAACCAATACTTTATACGTATTGCCCACTTTGGACTGATTGATATCATACGAAATACCTTGCTGCACTTCCATGATAGCTTCCACACGCTCTTCTTTTACTTCCTGTGGCACATTATCCTCCAGCGAATGTGCGTGCGTCTTTTCCTCATGAGAATAGGTAAAACAGCCTAACCTGTCAAAACGGGTCTCTTCAACCCAATCCAACATCTCCTGGAAATCCTGTTCAGTTTCACCTGGATAACCACAAATTAATGTCGTACGCAAGGCGATATCTGGAACTTTGTCACGTATGGCGTTGACAAGATCGATCTGTTTCTGTTTTGTTGTACCTCTTCGCATAGACTTCAACATCGGATCAGATATATGTTGCAATGGCATATCCAAGTAATTACAGATATTTGAACGTTCGTTCATGGCGTCCAAAATATCCATTGGGAAACCCGAAGGATAGGCATACTGCAGTCTGATCCATTCGATACCATCAACATCTGACAAATGGCGCATTAAATCAGAAAGATTGCGCTTTCCATAGATATCTAAGCCATAATAGGTCAGGTCTTGTGCAATCAGAATCAATTCTTTCGTGCCGTTCGACGCGAGAAATTTTGCTTCTTTCACAAGATCATCAATAGATTTGGAAACGTGTTTACCACGCATCAAGGGAATTGCACAAAAAGAGCAGGGACGGTTACATCCTTCGGCAATCTTAAAGTAAGAAAAATGCGAGGGTGTTGTCAATAAGCGTTCGCCCAACAATTCATGCCGATAATCAGCACCAATGGATGACAACAGATCCGGCAAATCATTCGTACCGAAAAAGGCATCAACATTGGGGATTTCAGACTGTAGCTCTGGCTTATATCGTTCAGAAAGACAACCTGTAACGATCACTTTATTGATTTTACCCTGATCTTTTAGATCCGAATATTGTAAGATCGCATCAATAGATTCCTGCTTGGCATTATCAATAAAACCGCAGGTATTGATGACGACAATATCATTCGCCTGTATATTGGATGCTTCATGCACGACTTCCATCTGATTGCCCTTTAACTGGCCCATCAGGACTTCACTATCGTGAATATTTTTCGAACAGCCCAAGGTCACCACATTGACACGTGGTTTATTGATCAAAGGCGCTGGTTTCGCGTATTTTGTCTTCATATGATTAGAAGGTAGACTCTATTTGAAAAGGGAGTCCACAAATTCCTTTTTGTTAAACAACTGAAGATCACCTATTTTCTCTCCTACACCAATGTATTTCACCGGGATCTTAAATTGATCAGATATACCAATAACCACCCCACCCTTAGCCGTTCCATCGAGTTTAGTCAATGCTAAGGCATTCACATCCGTTGCCTGCGTAAACTGCGTACATTGCTCAATGGCATTTTGCCCTGTCGATGCATCCAAAACCAACAAGATTTCATGTGGTGCACAAGGAACAACCTTCTGCATCACATTTTTGATCTTCGTGAGCTCATTCATGAGGCCAACCTTATTGTGCAAACGGCCTGCGGTATCAATGATACACACATCTTCACCATTTGCCACTGCCGATTTCACGGTATCATAGGCCACTGAAGCAGGATCCGAGCCCATTGCCTGAGCGACAACACGCACGCCAACACGCTCACCCCATAATTTAAGTTGATCAACAGCAGCTGCCCGAAAGGTATCTGCTGCTCCCAATACAACTTTGCTTCCAGCTTGTTTCAACTGATGAGCCAGCTTGCCAATGGTCGTTGTTTTGCCAACCCCATTAACACCTACAACCATAATAACGTATGGTTTATGATCGCCATAATTGAAATTCTCGAAATCAGCACTATTGTTCTCTGCCAGTAGCGTTTGAATTTCCTCTTTCAGGAGATTGTTCAGTTCAGAAGTAGAAACGTACTTATCGCGGGCAACACGGGCTTGTATGCGATCAATGATTTTTAAGGTAGTTGTAACCCCAACATCAGAAGTAACCAAAACTTCTTCCAGATTATCCAGCACATCGTCATCTACTGTTGACTTACCAACGACAGCTTTTGTAATCTTGGAAAGAAAGCCTTCTTTTGTTTTTTCCAAACCTTTATCTAAGGCCTGTTCTTCTTCTTGTGTTTGTGGCTTTTTCTTAAAAAAATCAAATAATCCCATGGAGTGTAGTAGTGAAAATTGATGTTCAAATATAAACAAATGTCCTCAACAAAAAAAGCCCTTTCGGTAGGATACCAAAACGGCTATTTTTATCGAATTCTTTTTAAAGAAAAACTTTAAAAAAGGAAAATGCTACTAGTTATTTTTGAGCTGCTGCAACTACGTCTTTCACTTTATCGTTGTGAACCATACCTTCTTTGAAAGTATACGCGCCAGTTTTTGCAGATTTAGTAGTAATAATAACCTTTGTAAATTCTTTACCGCCACCTTTTTGTAACGATGCAACTGCTTTCTTTGCCATGGTATATTAATATTTTACTTAGCTTCTCTTTCAAGGGCCAAGATGTGTGACTTACTTAATTTCTTTATGAACAGTAACTTTTCTCAATACTGGGTTGAATTTTTTCAATTCCAAACGCTCAGTTGTGTTCTTTTTGTTTTTAGTAGTGATGTAACGAGACATTCCCGGAAGACCACTTTCTTTGTGTTCAGTACATTCTAAGATAACTTGTACTCTATTTCCTTTTTTAGCCATTGTTTTACTTTATTTTGATCCTATTATAGGATTGAAATTCATGAATAATCTTAATGTAACAGGCGCGACAATCAATTAGATTGACCCTTTAACGATAAATTTATTGATCGCTGCTGTAATCCCGTTCTTGTTGATAGTCTTGATAGCAGAAGTAGATACTTTTAACGTAATCCAACGATCTTCTTCTGGAATGTAAAAACGTTTCGTTTGTAAATTTGGATAGAATTTACGTTTAGTTTTAACGTTTGAGTGAGAAACGTTATTTCCTGTTAACGCCGCTTTGCCTGTTAAATCACAAATTCTTGACATGATATTATTTTTTTGTTGTCTTTATTACAATATGTTAATCCTTTGCACTCTCTGCAAAGAGTTTGCAAATATCTATATTTTTTTTTGGATAAGCAACAAGATAATTGGAATTATTTTTAAAAATAGTTCTACACAGGAATGGTAAGGGCAAAAATAAAGGATTTTATTGTATTATATTTGCTCTGTAAAGAAAAATAGTTTTCAACAATTCACATTTATGAACAAATATCTTCGCAAGGGCTTAAGGGAAATAATCATCGGTGTCGTGCTTGTAATCTTGGGATATTATCTGATGGAACAGCGCTCCAACTGGTATAAACTCGCTATGCTTGTCGGAGTTATTGCATTTAGTATCGGTATCCTGACTTTAATCTATCGCATGATTCGTAAGGTAGACCGAAATGCCATTATTGAGATGCGTGAAGAATCGCATAAAAAAGATAAAGAAGGAGATGCTGAACAAAACTAGGGGTATAGTATTAAAAACAACCAACTATTCGGAAAGTAGCCTCGTGGCGCAGCTCTACACCGAACAGTTTGGCATGCAATCCTATCTCATTACTGGCGCAAGGAAGCCTAAAGCAAAGATCAAGGCCAATATCCTTCAACCCTTACATTTATTGGAAATTGTCGCTACACATAAAGATAATGGTTCATTACAGCGGATCTCCGAAGCTCGTCAAGTCCCTGTTCTGCAAGAAATTCCTTATGATATTGTCAAAAGCTCGCTCGCTCTTTTTCTGAATGAAATACTCTATAAAATTCTGAAGGAACAAGAAACTGACCATTATCTTTTTGAATTCATCCACCAATCTATCCGTTGGCTGGATGAAACGCATTTAAATCTGGCCAATTTTCATCTTGTTTTTTTAATCAAGCTAACCCGTTTTCTCGGGTTTTATCCGGCTGAATCTAAGCAGGCCCACCCCTATTTTAATCTTCATGAAGCGACCTTCTCAAATAGCCTTCCTGAACATCCGCTTGTATTACAGGAACCACATACGTCTATTTTCAGAAATTTAATCGAATCCGAATATTCGAATTGCGACCGCATCAAAATGAGCAGTTCTGATCGACAATTCCTATTGGAAAAAGTGCTCGACTTCTATCGTCTGCACCGCACAAATTTTAAAGAAATAAAATCGCTCTATATACTCGAAGAAATTTTTAGATAATTAAGCCCAAGTTTCCTATTCAAAAGATCCAACAGGCGCTCTTTGGATAACAGGAAATAAATATCCCTTCTGAAATGCTCAACCAGCCTAAACAAAATAACCAGCAATTAGCTACTTGGTAACCATCTAATTGTCTCTAATAATTGTTCTCTCAGATAAATTCTTGGTACATTTATTGTAACAAAATTGAAATAACATTTGGTTTACTAACATCATTTTCACCTAAAAAAGTATTAAAGATATGGAACTTAAAGAAAACTTTTTAAAGGTTGTTCGAGACAACTATGCCAACTTTGAAGGAAGAGCCCGCCGAAAGGAATATTGGATGTTTTTCCTTGCAAATCTTATCATTAGCGCAGTATTTGGAATACTGGGACAAATTGCAAGCTTATTTACGTATGTCTCAGGCTTAGTAAGTTTAGCTTTACTAATTCCAGGGATAGCCGTTACGGTCCGAAGATTACATGACACCAATAAATCAGGCTGGTTTATATTAGTCGCCTTGATTCCATTTATTGGTTGGATCTATCTGCTTTACTTATTGGTATTGGAAGGTGACAAGGCTTCAAATCAATATGGTCCAGACCCCAAGGCTATTGAAAACGGTTCAAATCATCCCTTTAATCAAAGCCAAGATCCTTTTGGTTCTTCTCGTCCACAGGACCCATTCGGAAGTTCGCAACCCTCGAATCCTGCGCCACCTGCACCCGATAAAGATCCCTTTGCTTAAGGCTAACCCATATAAAAAGCCCTTTCACAATCTTGTGGAAGGGCTTTTTGTTTAAATTCTATTTTTGATCTTTCCCGATCAACTAACGAAAATTCACCGCCCCAAGAATTGATAGCGGCGTGACCCTTTAAAGTCTAACTAGAACTAATATCTATTCTTTTTCTTTTGTTGCCCGGGAGCAAAATCACGAGCAGACTGCTCTCCGTAGTATTTTTTAGCCTGACCTGGCGGCATTTTTTTCGGACCTCGGCCATGGCTGTGGCCATGATGAGTGGAATAACATGCCGACATGGAAACCGCTATTACGACAGAAAGAACCAATAATAAAGTGCGTTTCATCTTAATCTCCATATTTTAAACACTTCATTACAATTATCAGTCCAAAATGTTTAACCGACCATAACGACCGCCCCCGCACCTACTCTTTGGAATTTCCAATGCTAAAGGATAATATCAATCCTGGCTCATGAAATACAACTGCATAAAAAAGCCCATGCTGTTCGCATAGGCCTTTTCACAATAAATATATCTTCAATCTAATTAGATAACTCTTACATTTACCGCATTAAGACCTTTACGGCCTTGTTCAACTTCGTAAGATACATTGTCATTCTCACGAACTTTGTCTACTAATCCCGAAACGTGAACAAAAATTTCGCTCTCGCCTGAGTTAGGGATGATGAAACCGAAACCTTTGGTCTCATTAAAGAATTTTACTTTACCTTCTTGCATGGCACTATATTATTAATTTCCCTAAAGGTATAGAAATAAAATCAAAAATCTTAACCTTTTTATTTTTTTTATCCGTTAAACTTTTTCATCAACTTTGGCTCCAATCTTGTAGCAAAGCGATAATAGCAATCGTATTATTATAAAAACTTTAAGACAAAAAACATGAAAAAAATACTTTTAGGACTTGCATTTTTAGGTTTGATGACTCAATTAAACGCTCAACAAATGGTTAATAAAGAATTTGTATCCACGGTAGGCCGTGCCGAAGAGGAAGTAACTCCCGATATCATCTACATCGATGTAACACTGAAAGAGTTTTATGAGAATGGTAACACCAAGAAAAAAGCTGCAATAGACAAATTAGAAAAGGATCTGTTTGATTCGGCAACAAAAGCTGGTGTTAAAAAAGAGGATTTTACCATCCAAAATATCTGGAGTTATAACGTCCCGGACAAAAAGAAAAAAGATACAGATATTCTACTTTCGAGACAATACCGTATCAAGGTAACCAACTTAAATAATCTGGATCAATTACTAGATGGAGTCGACAAAGCTGGTATCCAAAGCACTTATATCAGTGAATATGACTATTCGAAGAAAAAAGAACTGGAAAAAAGTTTAAAAACCAAAGCTGTATTGGATGCCAAAGCTAATGCACAGATTCTAGCAGAAGCAGCAGGTCAAAAAATTGGCAAAGCTATCGTATTATCTGAAACACCGCAACAAATTATATTTGGCGTTCAACCGATGATGCGTAACGCCATGTATAAAGGCGCCATGGCCGAAGCTGCAGATAGTGCTGCTGGCAATGGGCTTGATTTAAATATCAGACCGATGAAAGTAACGAGTGAGATCAGCGCTTCGTTCGAGTTATTGTAATCATGCATAGAGAAAAAACTCCAGCAGATAAATTAAAACAAATTGACCAAGATTTCGGTTGGATCGACCGAATATCTTGGTTAATGGATAATCAGTTTAAAATCGGAGGATTTCGGTTTGGGTTAGATCCGCTGTTAAACCTTATTCCCCTAGGAGGAGCAATAGCGGGTTTTGGAACATCACTAGTCTTAGTCATAGCCATGTGGCGTAATGGCGCCAGCCCCAAGCTCGTCATACGCATGCTCCTCAATATTTCCCTGGATGCAATTCTTGGGAGCATTCCTTTCCTCGGAAACCTGCTCGATTTTTTTAGCAAAGCCAACGAAAAGAATATCAAATTACTGAGACAACATTATTATGAAGGAAAACATACGGGTTCAGGTATCGGCATCGTCATCAGTATCCTGATTGTCTTTTTCCTCCTCATCGCTGTTACATTGTATCTTATCTGGACATTATTCTCCTGGGCTTTTTCGCTGCTGAATGGTATCTAAAACCAACAATTCCTGTCATTCTCTCGCTAAAATGGAATCCTTGGTATTTCTGGGAAAACAATGACCTATATCTAATATCTATTTAATAATTTTGATGTCGATAGTCATCCCGTTATGACATTCAAAACTTAATCTCGAATTTAAAATGAGTAAAAAAAGAATATTTGCACTGATTTTGATCGTCGTCATGCTGGCTGCAATTTTGACTAACCCCAGCAAAGAGGAACATGAAAAAATTGTCCGTGCGAAAGCCGAACAATTATTAAAAAATCAGCTTCATGCCAAAGATAAAGAGTTTTTTGGCTTGGGAATGCAGCTCTTCGGAAATGACATTGTCGATAAATTTATCCAAAGTTCCGTTGTGGTAGACAACTACTATTTGTTTTCCTTGACAAAAATAAAATGGCAGGGCACCGAACAGATCATAGGCGGAGGAGCTTTTAAACACATCTGGCTGAGCCCAAAAATTGATGAAAAAGCAGACGAAATTATTGCTGCATTGAAAAAGATCTAACATGCCTTTAGAAATACTTTACGAAGACGAATCTATCGTTGCAATCAATAAACCGCATGGACTATTGGTACACCGATCTTCTATCGCACGCGATGCTTCAGAGTTTGCGCTACAGCTCCTTCGGGACCAACTAGGAAAAACAGTTTATCCTGCACATCGTTTAGACCGGAAGACCGGAGGCATACTGCTATTTTCATTAAATAAGGAGACCGACCAATATTTACAAAAAAGTTTTCAGGAGCGTAAGGTCGACAAAAAATACCTCGCCGTCCTCAGAGGTTTCGCGCCAGCAGAAGGTCTGATTGATTATCCTTTAAAAAGGGACGATGGTACGGTTCAGGAAGCGCAAACATCTTTTCGTTTACTTGCTCAAAGCGAGCTGGCCGTTACCTTCGGGAAATTTCCGACGTCACGATACAGTCTCGTCGAAGCCAATCCAATTACAGGTCGTATGCATCAGTTACGCCGCCATTTCGCTCATATCTTCCATCCAATTATCGGCGATCGCCCGCACGGATGCAACAAACAAAACAAGTTCTGGAAAGAAACGTACCAAATGGATACCATGCTATTGCATGCCTCGGAGCTGACCTTTAAACATCCTTTATCGGGCGAAGACGTTCATATCAAAGCGCTCCTACAACCCGATTTCATCAGGGTATTGGAAATATTAAACCTCAATGAAGTATGTTAAAATTGATTCTCGAAGCTTTCATAAGCATATCCGGTATCACCGCAGCTTCTGGTATTGTCTATCAGGATAGTCAGATCCATATCGTTTCTGACAATAGCAATTACATCTACAGCTATCATATCGCAGACCAAAAGTTGTCTAAAACCGTACTACTGCGCTCTGATCCGATGGAAAACATGGCTAAAGCAGCTAAAATGGATTTGGAATCGATTACTTTCGATGGAAGCCACTATTACCTTTACGGCTCTGGTTCTACCCCAAACAGAAACAATCGTTTTATTTGGGACGGCAAAACAGTCCTTCAGGAAGACTACAGTAAAATCTATTCTTCCTTAATGGAAAAATTCAGTATTTCCAAAGAAGACTTCAATATTGAAGGCGTTGTTCATTTAAAAGATAAGATCTTATTTTTTAACCGGGGAAATGGTCCTAAAGGCACAAATGCCATTTTAGAGTATCACCCGCTTTCTCCCGGCCTGTCCCGATTTATCCCGATTGAACTACCCAAGCTAAATGGCATCTCGACAGGCTTCTCAGATGCGACCCTGGTTGGAAATGAAATCTATTTTATCGCTACCGCGGAAGACGCAAAATCGACCTATCTGGATGGAGAAATCGGAGGCTCCCTTCTTGGAAAAATACCGTCAGATCTTTCTGGCAAACCCGAGACATTCGAAATTCCTGAAAAGCATAAATTTGAAGGAATCACGTTAAAAGAGAAGACAGCCCAAGGCCTTGTTTTCCTGCTGTGTGAGGATACCGATAGCGAAGATGATCATATGACCATCTATTCGCTCCAGGTAAGCAATTAAATCGATTGTTCTAAAATGGATTCACAGTGAGGAATCACGTATATTTTATTAAATTTGTAGCTGATTAAAACTTAATTTTTATGTTAAAAAATACTGCCCTTTCGGAGACGCACATTGCTTTAGGAGCAAAAATGGTTCCCTTTGCAGGCTTCAACATGCCCGTACAATACACAGGCATCAATGATGAGCACGAAACAGTTCGCACAGGTGTAGGAGTTTTTGATGTAAGCCACATGGGTGAATTCATCCTAAAAGGTGAAAAAGCCTTGGATCTACTTCAAAAAATATCTTCCAATGATGTGTCAAAATTATACGATGGCAAAGTTCAATATGCTTATATCCCCAATGAAACTGGCGGTGTAGTTGATGACTTCCTAACATACCGTATAGACGATAAGACATATTTTTTGGTTGTGAATGCGTCAAATATTGAGAAAGACTGGAACTGGATCTCCAAGTACAATACAGATGGTGTGGAGATGAAGAATATCTCTGATCAAACCTCTTTATTTGCGGTACAGGGTCCTAAGGCTGCTGATGCACTTCAATCGCTTACAGATATCGAATTAGCTCCAATGGAATACTATACCTTTGCAAAAGGTACATTTGCGGGTGTAGAAAATGTATTGGTTTCTGCAACAGGATATACTGGCGCTGGAGGTTTTGAAATATATGTAGCCAATGAAGATGCCCAAAAAGTATGGGATGCTATTTTTGAAGCAGGTAAAGCTTATGGAATCAAACCAATTGGTTTAGGTGCCCGTGATACTTTACGTCTAGAAATGGGTTTCTGCCTGTACGGAAATGATATCGACGATAATACATCCCCCTTAGAAGGCGGTTTGGGCTGGGTAACGAAGTTTACAAAAGACTTTGTGAATTCTGCGGCGCTTAAAGCGGAAAAAGAAGCTGGTCTAAAGAAAAAGCTTGTTGGTTTCGAAATGATTGACAGAGGCATTCCTCGTCATGATTACGAAATCGTTGATGCTGATGGAAATGTAATTGGACGTGTTACTTCGGGAACGCAATCACCAACATTGAAAAAATCAATCGGTTTGGGTTATGTGGATACAGCTTTTTCAAAAGACGGCACCGAGATCTTTATTCTGATCCGCAATCAAAAAATAAAAGCAAAAGTAACAAAACCACCATTTGTGAAGTAATAAAAAAAGCCTGCTTAAAGCAGGCTTTTTTTATTACTTCTTCTTTTGTTTTGTAGTAGGTTGCTGTTTACCGCTTTCTTTTTGTTGAATAAGCGATCGAACTCGTTTACTTAAAACAACGCGGAGGTAGATCAAAACCACCAAAAAGGCGATGGATAATCCCGTTACCAACATGTTGCCGGCCTTATACCCTTCGAAACCACTGTAAACTAAAAATACAATAGCCAAACTCAACACGATGTTTAGAAAAAAATACTTTAACATATTACTTTTTTATTAATCCCAATACCCGTTGTCTCCATCCTCCAAAGAAATAGAATGCTCCCCCAACAATGTTTAATAAAACGATCGTCAAAGCCATCAGCATCCTTTCTGTGTTAGAAATTGTCCTCGAAAGCATGATTTCCCGTAGAACCAATATCACCCATAGGAGAGACAATAAAATGGAAAGGCTACCTAATATAGGGAATATACCAAGGTTAAATAATCGAGCTAAAATAGCTACGCTATAAAAAGCAAGACTAAACAAGAAAGCTTGCTTAGTCTGATGCTCCAAATTCTTCATCTTAATAAACGTCTAACTCTGGATCGATTTCCTCTTTCCAAGCTAAAATTCCGCCTTTTAAGTTTGCAAGATTGTCAAAACCCTGTTGTTCCAATAACATAATCGCCTGTGCAGAACGTTTTCCAGAACGGCATTGTACGATAACAGGTTTATCTTTCGAAATCTTATCCGCTTCGATCAATATACCTGAAAGTGGAATATTCAATCCATTTAAATTTGATACTTCATACTCAAAGGATTCACGAACGTCTATCAACTGAAAATCTTCGTTGTTATCGATTTTATTCTTTAATTCTTGTACAGATACTTCTTTCATTTTCAAACTATTTAATATTCAAATATACTACATTTTTTCCGAAAGTGTTCGCTTTCATAGATGCTCAAAATCAGCCATTGTTAATGAGAATAGCATAAAATATACCTCAATTTTTAGTGTATTAACGGCGTTAGAAATGCCAGACGGGATTTCCCTATCTTCGCATCATTTTGTCTGCATCATTTTAGGATTTTTTTTCATGCACAATTCGCTTGTAGAATTTTCCTTATCTTCACCGAGACTTTACTAAGCTTTATATGAATTCAATACCTAAAATTATACTGTCCATATCTTTACTAGCACTCTCGGCAGTAACTTATGGACAGCAAGTCATTTCCGCTCAGGAACGCCAAGATGTGAGCCGTATACTCAATACCTTAGCCGCCGACGATATGCGTGGGAGATCTGCTTTGACAAAAGACATCGAACCTGCTGCAGATTTTATCGCTGCTGAAATGAAGAGAATAGGCCTGACCCCCTACGCAGAACAAAGTTATAGGCAAACATTCCAATTGGATAAAATCTCTCCGGTAAGCAAATCCGCAACCATCAATAAGCAGGTTATTGCAGCTGACCATATTATTTCACTTGGAAACCATGTGGATTTACAGTGGGATAATCAAAGTAGCCTTAACATCGTCGAAATAAAATCGGGCGATGATTTTGCGAAAGTATTTAGAGAACATTCACTGGCCAAAGAAAATACACTGGTCTTGGTAGATCCTTCCTTTGAAAGCTATTTTGTACGTTTTGGTAAAATGCTCAACGCACCAAAATTTATAGAGGAATCCACCAAACAAAAACCATCGATTGTCTACCTTTTGACAGCGGAAAAGCCCAAAACATTTCAAATTCATATTGAACGGAAACTTCAAAATTTCCCCTTGTTTAATGTGGCGGGAATTATTCCTGGCAAAAGTAAACCCAACGAATACGTCATCTTTTCGGGACATTACGATCATATTGGCATTCTTCCGGCAGTAGGCCAAGATTCTATTGCCAACGGAGCCGATGATGATGCCTCGGGCGTAACAGCGATGTTGACCCTGGCAGATTACTACAAAAAACAGAATAAAAATGAAAGGACCCTTATTTTTGTCGCCTTTACCGCAGAAGAGCTTGGCATGTATGGCTCAAAATATTTTTCCAACCATATCAATGCGGACCAGGTAGTCGCGATGATCAATATGGAAATGATCGGAAAAGACTCAAAATTCGGTCCCAATACGGTATATATCACGGGATATGATCAATCCAATCTTGGCGAATTGATGCAGGAGAATCTGAAAAATACAACCTTCAAATTCTACCCAGATCCTTATACCAAACAAAATCTGTTTTATCGAAGCGACAATGCAGTATTAGCGGCCAAGGGAGTTCCGGCACATTCGTTCTCAACCTCTCAAATGGACAAGGATGAATACTACCACACCGTAAAAGATGAGGTATCTACACTAAACGTTCAGAACATTATTTCCAGTATAGAAGCGATCGCGATAGGTACCTCGGGAATTGTAGAAGGTAGACAAACACCTTCCCGTGTCGAAAAACTAAAAGATTAAGAAACAGCTGAAGCTTTGACTTCCTTTTGCATAACATAGTCGTTTAGCACATAATCATAATAAGGAATATCAATAGTTTCAATGACCTCAAAGCCCTGCTTTAAATAGAAATGGTAAGCAGGGTTATTTCTATTTACATTTAGTTCAAGAATACCTTTACCTTTTAGTCGTGTTTTTTGTGAAGCGAAGTCTATCAGTGCCTTTCCGAAACCTTTTCCTTGAACGTTAGGCATCAAGTAGAGCTTTTCAATACGGACGCGATCTTCAAGAGTTCTCAAGGCAATAAATCCTTGTGCTACCCCTTCTTCTTTCAAAACATAGAAAAATTGGCCATTAACCATGCTTTCCGCTAATCCTTCTACGGTATAGCTTTTTTCCAGCATAAAGTCAATTTGGTCCTGTGAAAGTATCTCTCCATAAGTAACTGGCCAAATAATATGCGCCATATTGGAAATGCTTCTGATATCGCTTTGTTCTGCCAATTCTATTGTTATCATGCGATCTTTTCTCCTATTAATATGTATTTTACATGGGAAAATTTAAGGGCAAATAGGCCGTCTTTTTCCATTTCGTATTCGTTGTCACCAATTTTAATCAAGCCTTCGTGCGTATTTTTTTCATCAGCATCAAGTCCCTCAATTCGGATCCTTTCCCCTGCCGGCTTCCATTTGGTGAATCCTGTTGTCACAAAACAATAGCGAACCCCATTCGTGATAAGGACAACATTAATCTGCTCAAGATAGGGCTCGTAATACGCCACATCAAGCTGATCGGTCAAGATATTCACCGCTTTATAATGATGTGCTATAAGGTATTCAATAGCCGTCCTTAGAAAAACATTATTATAGGAAATTACCTTCAGATTCTCCTGTGACGCGTTAATGGTATTTTTTGTAAAAACAATATCGAACTTATACCCTCGTGCATCCAGTAAATCCATTGTTCCTTCTTCGATTACAATGGTTGGGCTCCATTCCAGTAGCTGGCCCAAATCCTCTTCATCAATAAGGAAAAGATCTTCAATCAGTAATGCGGGTTCCTGATTTTCGCGGACAATATGATGAGATGACATATATAATTTAATATCCGAGCCTACGTAACGTGATATAAGCCATCAATCCCGTACTGATCTCCAACGAGCTTTCGTCCACATCAAAGGTAGGCGTATGAACAGCTGAAGAGATCCCTCGCGCCGCATTGCCTGTACCCAAACGATAGAAACAAGCATTAATTTCTTGCGAATAATAGGAAAAATCCTCCGCGGCAGGCCATAGATCTAAGTCTACAACATTTTCCTTACCAAGATATTCTTCTGCAAAAGTGCGTGCATTTTTAGTCAATTGAGGTTCGTTTATTAAAAAAGGATATCCCTTACGGACCTCAAATTCACAAATTGCACCCATACTTTCAGCAATGCCGACAGCAATTTTCACCATTCTTTCATGCGCCTCAGCACGCCACTCCTCGTCAAATGTGCGAAATGTACCTTCCAGATATACCTGATCAGGAATAATATTTGTCGCTCCATTGGCAATAATCTTTCCAAAAGATAAAACCGTTGGGGTACGTGGGTCTGCAAATCGACTAGCGATCTGTTGCAAAGCGGTAATGATCTGTGCTGTAATAACAATTGGATCAATATTTTGGTGCGGATGTGCACCATGCCCGCCCCTGCCTTTGACTGTCATAAACAGTTCATCGCAGGAAGCCATATATTTTCCCTCACGGAAACCAACCTTGCCTACCTCAATAAAGGGCATCACATGCTGACCTATTATGGCTGAGGGGGCAGGATTCTGCAAAGCGCCCTCTTTGATCATTAAGGAAGCTCCTCCTGGCAAGCGCTCTTCGCCAGGCTGGAAGATCAATTTGATCGTTCCTCCAAATTCGGCTTTTAGGCTATTCAATATTTTAGCTGTCCCCAAAAGTGAGGAGGTATGTACATCATGGCCACAGGCATGCATCACTCCTGGGGTGTTGGAACCATATGAACGCCCCTCCACTTCTTGAATTGGTAAAGCATCCATATCTGCGCGCAACGCGATAACTTCATCTGAGGGTAGGTCACCTTTGATTAAAGCGACAATCCCCGTATCAGCTTTAGCCTCATAAGGAATTCCCAATTCATCCAATTGCTTTTTTACAAATGCCGAGGTATTGTATTCTTCGAAGGAAAGTTCAGGATTCTGATGAAGATGTCTACGGTTGGAAACCGTATCTTCAAAATATTGATGAGCTAAGGCCAGGACTTTTTCTTTCGTACTTGCCATAAGGTTGATTGATTTATTGATATACAAAAACGTTCTCTGAAAAAACAAAGACGTTGCTAAAATATTGACGTAACTCGCGCATGAAGGCATTTGCTTCAGAGCGACTTCTAAAATCACCTACCTTGACGCGATAATTGGGTTCATCATAGGTGATATAAGTATCAATATCTTTATACATACTTCGGAAACGTGTCTGCTCCGAAAAGGCCTGATTCCGATTCGATCCAGCAAAGATCTGTACACGGAATCCCCTTACTTTGACCCGCGTCGCCGCTGAGCGGACAACGGGTTTAGCAGGAACTACTGTCGCTTTGCTTTCGACAGGATTGATCCCCATAGCTGCCCTGAAATTTTGAAGCTGTGTAATCAATGAATCTTTGGTTACAATTACTCCACCTTTTTCTTGTGCGTTTACCTGAACTAGCGCAAACAACACAAGTGCATGTATGAAAATCAATCCTCTCTTCAGCATAGTTTAACCTTTCTTATCGATTAGTTATTTGCGCCGTGGCAATTTTTATATTTTTTTCCTGAACCACAAGGACATTCGTCATTGCGTCCAACAGTATTCTCGTTACGAACAGGTTCTTTTGGACCTTCATTCACATCCTCCTCACTCACACCTGTAGGCGAAGCCAATTCAGCTTTCGTTTCAATCGTTTTTACTGGAGCCTGCTGTACTTGTCTCGCTTGCATAGAAGTCGGTTCTTGACCAGGGATCTCTCCTTTGAAAATAAAGCTAACGACATCCTTATTCATTGAAGCCAACATCGATTTAAACAAATCAAATGCCTCCATTTTATAAATGATAATCGGATCCTTTTGTTCATAAACAGCATTTTGAACGGATTGTTTCAAATCATCCATTTCACGCAAGTGCTCTTTCCAAGCCTCGTCGATTAATGCTAATACGATTCCTTTTTCAAAAGATTTGAAAACTTCTTTACCGTTGCTTTCGATCGCTTTTTTCAAATTCGCAGAAACTTGAATGCCACGGATACCATCCGTAAATGGAATAACGACATTTTCGACGATTTGACCTCTTTCCGCATACACATTATTCAATACAGGAACTGTCAAAGCGCCAACGGCTTCAATTTTATGGTGGTAAGCATTAATTGCATGCTCAAATAGACGATCGGTCAAGCCTTCAATTTTGCCTTGCGCAAATTCTTCCGCAGTAATTTCTGGTGTAATCGCAAAAATACGGATTACTTCGATTTGGAAATCTTCATAGTTACCTTGCTCTTTTGCTTCAACGACAATTTCTTCGGCTACATCAAAAATCATGTTGTTCAAATCCACATCCAAACGTTCTCCAAACAAAGCGTTTTTACGCTTCGAATAGATTACAGTACGTTGTGAATTCATGACATCATCGTATTCCAATAGACGTTTACGAATACCAAAGTTATTCTCCTCCACTTTACGTTGTGCACGTTCGATGGATTTAGTCAACATACTATGTTGCATCACTTCACCTTCTTCAACACCCATTTTCACCATGATGTTAGAGATTCGCTCTGAGGCAAATAAACGCATCAAGTTATCTTCCAAAGAAACGAAGAATTGCGAAGAACCCGGGTCTCCCTGACGACCTGCACGACCACGTAACTGACGGTCAACACGACGAGATTCGTGTCTTTCGGTACCGATAATTGCAAGACCGCCAGCATTTTTAACTTCTTCGGTCAATTTAATATCCGTACCACGACCAGCCATGTTGGTCGCGATGGTTACTTGTCCTGGGCGTCCAGCTTCAGCTACGATATCAGCTTCTTTTTGGTGTAACTTCGCATTTAATACATTATGTTTGATCTTACGCAATTGAAGCATACGGCTCAATAACTCCGAAATTTCAACCGATGTCGTACCAACCAATACTGGACGTCCCGCATCTGTCAATCGTTGAATTTCTTCAGCTACTGCATTGTATTTTTCACGTGCCGTACGATAAATCAGATCTTGACGGTCATCGCGTTGTGCAACACGATTCGTCGGAATTTCGACCACATCAAGTTTGTAAATTTCCCAAAGCTCACCGGCCTCCGTCGACGCTGTACCTGTCATACCCGAAAGCTTATGGTACATACGGAAGTAATTTTGCAGTGTAATCGTTGCGTAAGTTTGTGTTGCATCTTCTACTTTCACATTCTCCTTTGCTTCGATCGCCTGGTGTAAACCATCGGAGTAACGGCGGCCGTCCATGATACGACCTGTTTGCTCATCAACAATTTTCACTTTACCTTCATCAACGATATATTCAACATCATTTTCAAACAAGGTATATGCTTTTAACAGCTGGTTAATCGAGTGAATACGCTCTGCTTTAATTGAATAGTCGCGCAGCATGTCTTCTTTCTGAGCTGCCTTTTCTTCCAAAGTCAAAGAAGACTTTTCAATTTCGGCAATCTCAGTACCAACATCCGGTAAAATAAAGAATGAAGGATCTTCACCTGTTGCTGTAATCAACTCGATACCTTTTTCTGTCAATTCTACTTGATTATTCTTTTCATCAATCACAAAATAAAGTTCTGCATCTACTTTAGGCATATTTTTATTTTGCTCTTGCATATAGTAGTTTTCTACTTTTTGTAAGATAGAACGATTAGCACCTTCACTTAAGAACTTGATTAATGCTTTATTTTTAGGTAAACCTCTATAAGCTCTTAACAATGCTAAACCTCCGCCTTCAACATCAGAATCTCCTGCCGCCAACGCTTTTTTAGCATCATTCAAGACTGTATTGATGTAAGCTTTCTGTACATGTACCAAACGTTCGATACGCGGTTTTAATTGGTAGAATTCGTGTTGATCGCCACGAGGAATCGGACCTGAGATAATTAATGGTGTACGCGCATCATCAATCAATACAGAGTCAACCTCATCGACCATGGCAAAGTGTAATTTTCCTTGCACCAATGCGTCTGGAGTCTGAACCATATTATCACGTAGATAATCGAAGCCAAACTCATTATTCGTACCATATACGATATCCGATTGATAAGCTTTACGACGTTGCGGGGAATTTGGTTGATGTTTATCGATACAGTCAACAGATAGTCCGTGGAACTCAAATAACGGTGCATTCCACTCCGAGTCACGACGAGCAAGGTAATCATTCACCGTTACGATGTGTACTCCTTGACCAGAAAGAGCATTTAGATAGGTCGGTAATGTTCCTACCAACGTTTTACCCTCACCTGTTGCCATCTCGGCAATTTTACCGCTGTGCAATACAATACCACCGATTAACTGGACATCATAGTGTACCATGTTCCAAGTGACCTCAGTACCTGCAGCCATCCATTTGTTTTTCCAAATCGCCTTATCACCATTGATGATAACGTTTGATTTGTAAACAGCCAATTCTCTGTCAAAATCGTTGGCAGTAACTTCTAATTCTTCGTTTTCTGTCAAACGTCTTGAAGTCTCTTTTACCACGGCAAATGCCTCCGGTAAAATATCCTTCAATACCTCTTCCAACTTCTTGTCACGGTCTTTGGACAATTTGTCCACTTGCTCGTAAATAGAAGTTTTCTTTGCCATATCGTCCTCGTCTTGATCCGCTTCTTTTTTAAGCGTATCAATTTCTTGGTCAATATCTGCTAGGTAATTTTTAATTCTTTCTTTGAAATCAACGGTCTTGGCACGTAACTCGTCATTGGTTAGATTTGAAAGCTTCTCATATTCAGCTTTGATTTGGTCTACCACAGGCTGAATTCCCTTGATATCTCTCTCGGATTTACTTCCAAATAATTTACTTAAAAACTTTAACATAATTTTTTTTCTATCTCAACTTAAGATTTTGTACAATAATGACTCCAAAGTAAAATTGCAGACAATTTGACACTAATCGGGCAAATTTAGTTATTAGATATGATATCTAACAGCTTACATCCATTTTTTTTACGTTATTTTTATTGAAAATGTCAGTTCCTCTCAGCCAGCAAGAATCCTATATATATTTATCCCCTATTACGCTATCTTTACGTGAAGTTTTTCTGTTTAATATATGCTTCTAAACCGTCAGCTGATTATGATAAAAACAACTTTTGGTCTGATTGCGGAATGAATCCCAGTTCCTGAGCCTTTTCAAACATCTTCGTAATCGCATCACGTCCTTCAAGCCCCAGCTCTACTGAATATTTATTGACATAAAGTTCAATATGCTTGTACATCACCTCTTCACTCATTTCCTGTGCATGCGCACGAATAAATTCAAGTCCAGATTTCGGATTGGCAAATGCGAATTCTACACTTTCCTTTAAAATTGTATTCAACGTATCCTTCACCTCTTGTGGCAAACTACGTTTTACGACAATTCCTCCAAGAGGAATCGGAAATTTTGTCGTCTTCTCCCAGTACTCGCCCAGATCCACGACTTTATGCAGTCCTTTTTCAGCATAAGTGAACCTATTTTCATGAATAATCAATCCCAAATCAATGGATCCATCAAGTAAGGCTCCCTCAATATCCGAAAAAACAAGTTCCACTTTATTTTTTAATTCGGGGAATGCCAAGCTTAATAAAAAGTTAGCGGTTGTATACTTTCCTGGATACCCCACTTTCAATTGATCGAATCCCTCCAGGCTCTCAGCTCTTTCTAATTTTTGCTGAAGTAATTTCGCTAATTTCGGATCCTTCGTAATCAGCATAGGCCCTACACCAAATCCTAAAGCACTACCTGCATCGAGCAGTTCATAATCTTCAACCGCGTAGGCAAAGGCATGATAGCTCAGCTTGGTGATGTCAAGATCGCCTTGAAAAGCTTTCAAGTTCAAGGTCTCCACATCTTGATATTCCACCTCAAAATCCAGTCCTTTGGTATCTATCTTATGATGAATCAATGCATCAAAAATAAATGTATCGTTTGGACATGGAGAAAATCCTAATGTTAATTTCATGTTGTACAAAATTTTTCCCATCCGTCAGATGGGATTTATGAATTTTAATCAAACCGTAATTCTATGCGTTATCAGGTAAAGTATCATTGCCAAGAAAGTACTGGCAATAATTCCTTTTCCGAGATGATCGTTCCCCGATCGATACGCAAAACGTAAAAGCACTAAATTAACCAATACGGCTATGGTATAGATAGCCATGGGTTTCTCGGGTAAAAAATGAAGTTCAAGATCCGTAAAACGTACTAAAATATGAGCCAATACTGGAGATACAGTACCGATACCCAATCCTATCCAGAGATTATTTTTCACGTTTATCGTCTCCCTTTGTATTTCCCAGATGATCAAAGCTCCATGAGTTCAATTCTGGGATAGCGTGATGTGCCGTCATATCGAACTGTGTCGGAACGACAGATACATAACCATTGGCCAATGCAAAACTATCGGTATCTTCCCCCCTGTCCTGCAAGACAAATTTACCCGTTGTCCAATAATAATCGCGATTGTGCGGATCAATGCGTTCATCAAATTCTTCTACCCAATGTCCGCCTGCCTGTCTACAAATTTTAATACCTTTAAAACCTGCTGTTTGCGGAAAATTAACATTCAGCAATGTATTTTTAGGAAGACCATTCGCCAGCACCTGCTCGGCAATAGAAATCACGTAAGGTCTGCAATAGCTAAAATCCGCATCATGGGAAAAGTTATCGAGCGAAAAACCAACAGAAGGAATCCCTTCAATAGCCCCTTCTACCGCAGCAGACATCGTACCGGAATACAAAACATTGATTGAATTGTTGAGCCCATGATTGATTCCCGAGACGCATATATCTGGTTTTTGTCCTTTAAAAACTTTATTCACCGCAAGTTTCACACAATCTACCGGTGTTCCTGAACACTGATACATTTCAACCCCTTCATATAAATTGATTTTATCCAAACGTAGCGGTCTACCAAGTGTAATGGCGTGCCCCATTCCAGATTGCGCCGAATCAGGAGCAACGACAACTACATTTCCGATTTTCTGCATCTCCTCCAATAGCACCTTAATCCCCGGCGCTGTGATACCGTCGTCATTAACAACTAAAATATTGGGTTTCATATGTAAATAATTTCTTTTTTAAAGGTCATCAGGAATCCCCAGTTCAATCCATCTGTGTTTATGCTTTTAGAATATGAGGATTTCCTCTTTACCATATACGAAGTTAGTAAATCTGAAACCGAGATGTAAATAATATTGACACAACAGGCAATTATTATCTGTAAAGGTCGCTCATTAGGACATGGCAAACAGCATAAGCGACTGTCGAAACAGGGGGCAAACGAACACAGGGAAGCTGCAAGAGAGCGATGAGTTTAGGTGCAGCAAACGAAGATGAGATGGTAACCAAGTTATATGTTTTAACAGTGCTTATTCAGTGCTCGTTCAGTGCTTGTTCAGTGCTTGCTCAGTAACGACTGACTAAATACTGATTAATCACTGTCTAAACATTGGTTAAATATTGTTATTCGGTACAATTTGGTAGGGGTGTGATTTACCACCGATTACTACGACATCGTTTGCGTAAGATTGTGTCGTTATTGACAAATATTAGCCCTAAATTTAGCATTCAAACAGACAAACAAAGATAATAATTCAGTTATGAGCATTAATTTTGAATCCCGTTACGCAATAGGGCCAAAGGAATACAAAACTTTAGATACACAAGGGTTAAGGGAAAATTTTCTAATTGAAACAGTTTTTGAAGCAGACAGAATTAATTTTGTCTATACCCACTATGATCGCTATATGGCTGGTGGAGCAATGCCTGTAAGCTCAAAAATCAAATTAGATACCATTCCCGCATTATTAAAAGAACCTTACTTCCTTTCTAGAAGAGAGTTGGGTATTATCAATGTCGGTGGGAACGGTCAAGTTGAAGTTGACGGCATTACCTATGATCTCAATACCAAAGAAGCCCTTTATATCGGCCAGGGTGCTCAAGAGGTTTATTTTTCAAGCAAGGACGCCGCACAGCCCGCAAAATTCTATTTAAACTCTACACCTGCACATTGCAGCTACCCAACTAAAAAGGTAACGAAAGAAGATGCAAATAAAATAGAATTGGGTTCATTGGAAACAGCTAACCACCGTACGATAAACCAGATGTTATTGAACAAAGTGGTACAAACCTGCCAATTACAGATGGGAATGACCGAGTTAAAACCGGGCTCAGTATGGAATACAATGCCATCCCATACCCACGATCGTCGTATGGAAGTCTATTTCTATTTTGAATTACCAGAGGGACAGGCGGTATCACATTTTATGGGACCCATCGATGAGACCCGCCATATTTGGATGCACAACGATCAGGCTGTAATTTCTCCACCATGGTCAATTCACTCCGGAGCTGGAACTTCCAATTATACCTTTATATGGGGAATGGCGGGTGAAAATTTAGATTATGACGATATGGACAAATGTGCCATCACAGAATTGAAGTAATATGAAAAAAACACTCGTATTGAGTTTAGCGCTAGGACTTTCAACACTTGCTTTTGCGCAGAACAACAAAACCATTACTGTAAACAACTCTTCCGCTAGCGCAAGAACAGAGTTGATCAGCATCCCTTATACAACATTCGAGAAACACTTCGACCTGAAAAACAGTGTATTTACGATTGTGGATAAGGACAAAAAGGAACTCGCCTATCAACTTGAAAAACTAGGAAAACCGACGGCACAAAATATTTTAATCCAAATAACCGTTGCTCCTAAAAGTTCAACAACCTTCGGGGTAAATGGGAATAAACCCACAACTATTGCTTCCAAGACCTATGCAAGATACGTCCCTGAACGCAAAGATGACTTTGCATGGGAAAACGATATTGCAGCGTTTAGAGCCTATGGAAAGGCTTTAGAAGGTAGCTCTGAGGACGCACAGGGTTTTGACTTCTGGGCAAAACGTAGCAATGACCTTGTTGTTGACGAATGGTATAAAACCGGGGATTATCATGCCGATCATGGCAAAGGATTAGATTATTATTCCGTCGGACAAACCTTAGGTGTTGGTGATGCAACCCCCTTTATTGACGAACAGGTTGTTTACCATAAGCATTATCGCCAATACGAGGTATTGGACAACGGTCCGCTGCGCTCCACATTCAAACTTATCTATGAACCGGAGAATGTAAAAGGTCAGCAGCTACAGGTTGAAAAGACCATTTCCTTAGATGCTGGGAGTCAATTGAACAAAATAAGCTATTCCATCAAAAACGCAACCTCTGCCGCTACACCAATTGTTGTGGGGATCGCTAAAAGAAAAGAGGAAAAACCTCAGATTCTAAATGATGTAGAGAATGGCATTTTAGCGTATTGGGAACCTGCAGAAGGAGATAAAATTACTGGAACTGCGGTTATCCTACCAAAAGTAAAATATGTATTCAAAGATAGTCCAAAACAATTTTTACTGGCAACCACCGTCAAAAATGATAAACCACTGGTTTATTTTGCGGGGGCTGCATTCAATAAAGCGGGTAAAATAGGTAGTTTTGAGCAATGGCAGTCTTATTTAAAAACATTTAAAAATAATTTAGATCAACCGTTAACAATAAAATATTCAAAATAATGTCCATACTGCAATCTTTTGACTTAAGTGGGAAAGTAGCCTTGGTAACAGGCTGCAAAAGAGGAATTGGCAAGGCAATTGCCGAAGCATTGGCTGAAGCCGGAGCAGATATTATCGGCGTTTCAGCGTCATTGGAAACTGAAGGCTCTGCAGTAGAAAAATCCGTAAAAGCATTAGGCAAAAATTTCTATGCCTATCAGTGTGATTTCTCTAAACGTACAGAACTTTACAAATTTATCGAAAAAGTAAAATCAGCGCATCCGACGATTGACATCCTGTTTAACAATGCTGGAAATATCCTTCGTAAACCTGCTGCCGAGCATCCAGATGAATATTGGGATGAAATTATCGAGATCAATCAAAATGCGCAATTTATATTAACACGTGAAATTGGAAAGGACATGATTTCACGTGGAACTGGAAAGATCGTATTTACAGCATCCTTGTTAACTTTCCAAGGTGGCATCAATGTTCCGGGATATGCCGCTTCAAAAGGTGCTGTAGGATCTTTAGTAAAGGCTTTTGCGAATGAGTGGGCTTCCAAAGGTGTCAACGTAAACGGATTTGCTCCAGGATATATTGCAACGGATAATACCGAGGCCCTTAGAGACGACCCTGAACGCTCTAAGTCCATTTTGGACCGTATACCTGCAGGTCGCTGGGGAACCCCAGAAGATTTTAAGGGGCCAGCTGTATTCCTCGCTTCAAAAGCGTCTGACTATGTACATGGAACCATCCTTACAGTGGATGGTGGCTGGATGGGAAGATAACAATCAACCTTTACGATGAATTTGTTTTAAGAGTCTTTATCCGAAGGGGTAAAGACTTTTTTTACAATTCTAAATCCCAGATTACTAAAAGATGCATTGGGACTAACTGAACCTATATAGACTGTATTAAAAGCAGCACAGCTATTTTTACTACACCACCAGGAGCCTCCTCGGGCATGGGCAATAGAGCGATCACCATCTCTTTCAAGCTTTCCGGTACAAAATTCAAAGACATTTCCAAAGATGTCATAAAGCCCCCATGGATTGGGTTTGAATTTTCCGACAGGAGAAGTATACAGATAGCCATCGGAATAATCCGCTTTCAAATGATCTCTTCCATGCCATACATTTGCATATTCACCCATATTCTCCTTACTGAAACCTTCAAAATAATAACCTTCGCTACCCGCTCTTGCCGCCACCTCCCATTCGTCAAAAGAGGGCAATCTACAGTTTGCCCATGTACAATATGCTAGCACATCCTTATAGGAAATGCAGGTAACAGGATGATCCATCTTAGCCTCAATGCCGCCACGACTTACGCCATTCGGAAAGCGCCAATAGGCTGTACTATCCTGTAGCCAACGAAACTCCGCCAAGCCAGGCTCAAAGACCATGGCGTTGTGATAGCGTTCTGCTAATGTTTTATAGCCTGTTGCTTGAACAAATTTCTCAAATTCAGCATTTGTCAGCTCAAACTTAGCGATCCAAAACGATTCAACTTTTACAACTCTTTTGGGATTGTCTAGGCTACCTGTATCACCCAAATGATAGTCTCCGGCCGGAATTTGGATATAGTTTCCAGCTTGGGCTTCACATTGGAGATGTAAAACAATCAATCCCATCAAATAGAGTAATTTCCTCATTCTCCTTGCCGTTTGTTATAATACAAATTTGAAGTTTCGAATACTAAAAATCCAACTGCACTACTTGCTTTTTTCTCATCGTAATATTTAAGTGCCCGACTAAAGATCAGCGCCTCATTTTCTTTATTGTAATTTAGATAGGAGTAATAATTGCTATTTTCTCCATATAACTTTTTAAAAGACGTAGACTTTATAAATTCACTATATTCACCTCGTTTCATCAGCAACATCAATAAGGTCAGGGCATCTTTGTCTTTCGGTGTTTTCTTGGCATAATCAATAATAAAAGGAATCATTTGCCAACCGTTTAGTTCCACTAGGGCATGCTTATAATTTACCCCCATCCGTTTGCTTCGGATAACAGATTCCTGGATAAGTTTGATTACTGAATCCCTATTCTCCTGCAAAAAATCGGTCTGTCTTTGCGACCAGGACGACTCATTAAAACCGTCCAATAAGGTACCGAAGATTTTTTTGTCGATCTGCGTTTGGTATTCAGGTATAGCGCAATTCTGTGCATATAGTTCTGCGTGAATCATGGTATAGGTAAACTTTTCGCGCAGGGATAGCTTTTTAAAATCAGTAGCCGAAATTGCATTTGTTCCAGCATCGGTCGTTTCTTTATCTTCTTCGGGGATTATTTTTGCGATTAACGCCTTTACTTTGTCCAAACCATAGGGCGGGATGGTCATTTTGTTCCGCACTTCGATAGCGGCAGTATCCATAAAAAGACTCTCGTCATCCTCCGGATTTGTTTGTGCAAAAACACCTGCCCAACACAGGAAAGAAATAAAAAATAAAAGTCCCCTTTTCATATCGTATGATTTAATATCTTTTAAAAATAAAGAAATTACTGCTACAAAAATTATTCCTCTTTATTATATAGAACTTCCTTTCGCCACGATCTGCCTTTTCCTAATTGCAATGATTTCTAAATACAATAATTCCTTTTTGTAATGAATACCCTCTGCTCCTAACAAAAATCCCCGGATTTAATAAAACCCAGGGATACTATATTTCTTTTACTTTTGTCTATATCAAGAATATAAACCTTTCTTATCGATAAACTCTATCACCTTTTGCGGTACAAAAAATTGAATATTTTTATTTTCCTTGATTGCCTTTCGCAAAAAGGTAGAAGACAATTCCATCAATGGTGTAGCTGTGATGGTGATTGAAGGATGATCCTTAAGCTTTCCACCATCATATCCAGGACGTGGATAGACATAAATCTGGTAGTCGCGTAAGATAATATCCGCATTTTTCCATTTTTCCAAAGATTCCAAACTATCTTCTCCCATAAGGAGCACAAATTCACGATTGGGATATTTTGCTTTTAAATGGGTGAGTGTATCTATCGTATATGACGGTATTGGTAAATGGAATTCAATATCTGTTACCCGCAGGTGTTCAGCACCCTCCAAAGCCAGATTTAACATCTCCAGACGATCATAGGGATCTGCCAATGTAGATTTCTTCTTAAATGGATTTTGAGGAGAGACCACAAACCAAACTTCATCCAATTCAGTGAAACTGGCCATATAATTGGCGATGATCAGGTGCCCTATGTGCACCGGATTAAAAGAACCAAAATACAGACCAATTTTTCGCATGGACTTATTTATTGATAAATCCCATAACAATTTCTTCAGCTTCGGCACATGCGGTAGCTAAATCAAAGTTATTCAATATGACATCAAATTTATTAGCATAGGTAAGTTCCAGTTCAGCTTTGGCAAAACGTTCCTTCAATTTTTCTTCTGAATCCGTTCCACGTCCTGTCAAACGCTCCTTAAGCACTTCCAATGAAGGTGGCTGTACGAAAATAGAAATTGCCTGTTCTGGAAATTTTGATTTCAAACGTAGTCCACCAACCACATCGATATCAAAAATAACATGTTTACCTTCTTTCCAAATACGTTCAATTTCTGAACGCAAAGTACCGTAAAATGTTCCTGAATATACTTCTTCAAACTCGATGAACTCCTGTTTAGCGACCTTATGTAGAAACTCCTCCTTTGACATAAAATAATAATCTTTTCCGTCTACTTCCTGTCCTCTGGGGTCACGGGTACTCGCCGAAATGGAAAACTCGATTTTATCGCCATGTTTACTTAAAAGATCTCTTACTATTGTTGTTTTACCCGCTCCTGACGGGGCCGAGAATATAATTAATTTACCGCTCATCCTTATAATACGTTGAGCAATTGCTCTTTTATTTTTTCTAATTCTTCTTTCATTCTAACCACAATCTGTTGGATTCCGGCATGATTGGCTTTAGAACCAAGGGTATTGATTTCTCTACCCATTTCTTGTGAAATAAAACCTAATTTTTTACCATTTGAATCGGCTGAATCAAACGCTTTTAAAAAGTAGTTGCAATGGGCGCGCAATCTCACTTTCTCCTCAGTCACATCCAATTTGTCGATGTAGTAAACAAGTTCCTGCTCAAATCGATTTTGATCGACATTTTCTTTACCTACCGTATCATTCAAAAATTGCTCGATACGCTGTCTGATCAAAGGTATACGTTCTACTTCCAAAGCCTCTACCTCAGCAAGGTAAACTAAAATAAGCTCAGCCCGCTTTTTTAAGTCTCCAGCAAGTACATTTCCCTCATCTTCACGAAATGTATTAAAACGTTTGACGGCATCATAAAAAGCATCCATCAATACCTTAGACTCCTCGTCATCAACCGAATCATCATTGTTCGTGATTACCTCAGGCATATTTAATGCGAGTTCAAACAGGTTGACATTCGTATCGTTGAGCTCTACAGCAATCTGCTGCAATTGACTATAATATTTTTTGAGTAAATCAGCATTAATGGAAGACGCCTTCGCAGTTTGATCCGTGTATTCAACCGTTACATTCATGTTAACTTTACCACGTTCAATAAGTTTGCTACTTTCAGTACGCAGGGTTAATTCTTTGTCCGAAACAACTTTGGGCAAACGAAGATTTAATTCAAGGAATTTTGAATTTAAGGACTTTATTTCGACACTATATTTAACTTTACCGTTATCAGCGGAAGCTGTGCCATATCCTGTCATGGATTTTATCATATGCAAAGGTATGACTTTTCAGTAAAAATTAAATACACTGTATCGATTAATTGCTGATACTCGCCAAATTACCTTTCTTTTTATTTTACCAATCGTGTTTAGCGATGATAACTACTAAGTAACTTTCATAAGGTTTGGCACCTTTGCATTCAACATAACCAATCCCAATATCATATAGCGAAGCGTTCCACTGATCCATGCCCAATAAATGGGTACGATGATGATAACCCGGAGCTTCCTTTCCAATAATTAAGGCCTTAATGCCAGCGGTAGCACCGGATCGGTTGGCCGCAATGGACTCAAAATTGTTTGCATTTCGTTTTGACAGCCATGCCGGATTAAGCTGATATCCTGCCTCGTCAATGAAATAATTAGGTCCATAGCCCTCAGGTGAGACATGGTCAAAATAAGAACGTTTAGCCATATCTTTTGCACGATAAACCGCAACCTCGGCCAATTGTTTATTCCAATTGAGTTTGGTTCGTTTAATCTTCTGCAGATTAAAAAGCTTAAGTTCCTTCTTATACTTTTCGGGATTTGTACGAATTTTGTTCAAAAGCTCATAGGCCTCGATGGCTTGACCATGATCGACAACCACACGTTGGGCAAAAATAGACTGTGTAAAAAGCAGGGTAAATGCTAAAACCAAATAGTTCATACGTAAATAATCTCTTCTTCAATGACCTTACGAAATATCCAGATGATATTGCCAGCTTAACTTAATTTTATCGCGTCCAAAATACATTTGGGCACAGTACCTGTACTTTTTCAATAGGAATATTTCGTATCAATCCTTTAACCCTAAAAGACCATATTTAGTATGCAACGTTTAATCTTTTTTTGATTTATTTGTAGTCAGAAATTGTATAAGCATGGGTATTAGGCTAATAAAGATAACGACCAAAATAACAAGGGAGAAATTATGCTTAAAGAATGGCAGCTGTCCAAAAAAATAACCTGCAAGCATAAACAATGAAACCCATAATATACCGCCAACTAAATTATATGTTCCAAAGATCCTGTACGGCATTTTACCAATACCGGCTACAAATGGCGCAAAAGTCCTAACAATGGGCACAAATCGCGCGTAAATAATGGTCCTCGTTCCATGTTTCGCATAAAAATCCTGTGTTTTTTGCAGGTAAGTCGGCTTAAATATCCTTGATCCTGGCTTAAAAACACGTATTCCAACATATTTACCAATTTCATAATTCACGAAATCCCCAGAAATAGCGGCGAAAACTAAGATGACCATAAATAGTGGTAAAGAAAGCGGACAATCGGGGCGGGCAATTATCGCACCCAGGGCAAATAAAACTGAATCACCAGGAAGAAATGGGGTAAAAACAAGTCCTGTCTCCGCAAAGATGATTAAAAACAAAATCAGATAAGTCCAGTTTTCATAACTATTGATCAGTTGCAAAAGATGCTGGTCGATATGCACTATAAAATCAATAAACTGTGAAATGATTTCCATTTTTTTGATCTATAAAAAAAGGGAATCTTATTGGATTCCCTTTTTAGTTTTTATCTTTTCTTTAATAAGCTCGAAGATTATTGGCAATATCGATATAAAAATAATGATCAATACGACCTTCGAGAAATTATCTCTGATAATCGGAATATTTCCTAAAAAGTATCCTGCGAGGGTTATACCACCCACCCACAAGACAGCCCCTACGACATTATACGTAATGAAGGTGCCATAATTCATCTTTCCAATCCCCCCAACGAAAGGCGCCAAGGTACGTACGATAGGTACAAATCGAGCGATAACGATTGTTTTACTGCCATATTTCTCATAAAAAGAATGAGTCTTGGCAATTTGCTCATCTTTGACTACCTGCTTACCAAAGAGCTTAAATTTCGTTAGGCGCATACCAAAATTCTTACCAATAGCATAGTTTAAGGAATCCCCAGAAACCGCGGCTACCAATAAAATGAGAATCATCAACCATACGTTAAGATCATTTGGTTGTGCGGCTAGCATGCCCGCTGCGAACAATAAAGAATCTCCTGGTAAAAAAGGCATCACAACCACTCCGGTTTCTACAAAAATAATAAGAAACAGAATAAGGTATGTCCAAGTCTGATAATCATTGACTATTTCAACCAAATGTTTATCAATATGGAGAATAAAGTCTATAAGATGCGTAATTAGTTCCAAACCCTGACGAAGATTAAGCGTTGTTTAACATAACAGGCATCACCAACATCAAAATATCTTCATGATCTTCAGATACGGCCGGAATCAATAAACCGGCACGATTTGGCGTACTCATCTCCAAAACAACTTCTTCACTCTCTAAGTTATTTAACATCTCCACGAGGAATTTGGCGTTAAAACCGATTTCCATATCATCCCCTTCAAATTGACAGGACAAGCGTTCATGCGCTTCATTAGAGAAATCTAAATCTTCTGCAGAGATATGCAATTCACTTCCTGAGATCTTCAGACGAACCTGATGGGTTGTTTTATTAGCAAAAATCACCACACGTCTCAAGGTATTTAAAAACAATAATCGATCTACAGTTAACTTGTTAGGGTTGACTTGAGGGATTACAGCAGCATAATCTGGGTAACGTTCATCAATCAAACGACAGATCAAATTAATATTGCCAAAGCTAAAGAACGCATTGGTTTGATTATATTCTATCGATACTGTAACATCATCGGATGGTAGCGACGATTTGAGCAATGAAAGTGCCTTTTTCGGCAAAATAAGTGATGCTGGTTTTTCAGCACCAATATCAGTTCTCGAATAACGCACCAACTTGTGCGCATCAGTAGAGACAAAAGTCACATTCTTTTCAGCTAATTGCACCAAAACACCGGACATCGCAGGTCTCAATTCGTCGTTACTGACAGCAAAGATTGTTTTACTGATCGCTTCTGACAAAATAGGAGCTGGCATCTGAATAACGGACCCGTTATCGATTGAAGGAATTTTAGGGAAATCGTCGGCATTCTCTCCACTCAATTTATATTTTCCATCACCTGCACTGATCTCAATAGCCAAGGTATTCATATCTACTGAAAATGCTACTGGTTGATCTGGTAAGGTTTTTAATGTCTCGATCAAAATCTTCGAAGGCATGGCTACTCTTCCCTCTTCTTTTGCTTCGATCTGTAAGGAAGTAACCATACTAGTTTGCAGATCCGTAGCAGAAATAGTCAAGTTATTGTCTTTTATTTCAAAAAGAAAGTTTTCCAAGATAGGCAAAACAGTACTTGTACTGGATGCGCCATTGATAGCTTGTAACTGCTTTAATAAAATTGATGTTGATACAATGAATCTCATTTCCTGAATACTAATTATTATGTGCAATAATACACAAATTAATCAATATTTTTCAGTTTTATAGGCTGCTTTCTTTCCACATAAAGAGATTTCGATCGTTCAAATAAGCAATTGTATTTCAATTAATAAGCACAGCGCCAAAAGTATAGAAAGCAAATTCGGCCCGATAAATCACAATATTTATTACATTTGTATAATAGCAGTAGTGTATGCAGTTTAAAGAGATCATTGGGCACAAAGACATCAAAGAACATTTAGTTCGCACGGTTCATGAAAATCGTGTGAGTCATGCGCAATTATTTCTTGGTCCAGAGGGCTCTGGTAGCCTTGCATTAGCCTATGCTTATGCACAGTTTTTGAATTGTGAAAACCGACAGTCAACCGACAGTTGTGGCGAATGCCCCTCTTGTCGAAAATATAATAAGCTGATCCATCCCGATCTCCACATGTCCTATCCTTTCATAGCCAAACATAAGGAAGATACGGCATCCGATTATGCGGACAGCTGGCGAAAATCTTTTTTATCCAATCCGTACATGGGATTGGAGTATTGGCGCAATCAATTGGATGCGGACAACAAACAGGTCAATATCAATATTGCCGAGGCGCATGGGATCATCAAAAAACTAAGCCTCAAATCCTTCGAAGCTGAATATAAGGTTTTAATTATGTGGCTGCCCGAATACCTGGACACACAAGGCAATGCGCTGTTAAAGTTAATCGAAGAACCACCCGAAAAAACGCTCTTTATTCTGGTTGCAGAAAATCAGGACAAAATATTAAATACGATCATATCGCGTACGCAATTGGTCAAAATAAAGAAACTGGATCATAGTGAGGTAACACAATACTTAAAAACGGTACATCAACTTTCGGATCAAGAGGCGTCAGAGATTGCTTTTATTGCAGATGGAAATCTCCAGGAAGCAACCAATCTATTGCACGCGCAGACAAATAATCATTTTGGCATTTTAGTCAATTGGTTACGTTTCATTGTTTCAGATGCGGGAACCAATATGATCTCTTTAGTGGAAGAAGAGCTCTCAAAAATGGGGCGAGAAAACCAAAAAAGCTTTCTTTTTTATGCAATTAATATGATGCGTCAAATTATATTAATCAAAGAAGGGCTTTCCAGCTTAGTGTTCTTACCGGCCAAAGAATTGGATTTTGTCCAAAAATTTGCCGTACACTATACCGTTGAACAAATTGAAGCAACAATAAATCTATTTGAGGAAACACATTATTTTGTAGAAAGAAATGCAAATCCCAAAATATTATTTTTAGATTTATCTTTGCAGTTAACATTAATATACAAGTACAAAACGTTTCCGAAAGGAACTCAATATATAATATAGAAAACTATGGGATGTGGCAGTTGCTCATCCGGCGGAGGTTGCGGTACTACCACGACAAATGGTACACCAGCAGGATGTCAGAACAATGGCTCTTGCATGACTAGCGGATGTAATAAATTAGATGTATATGACTGGCTTTCCGATATGGATATGCCTTCAAACTATAAACCATTTAATATCGTCGAAGTACGATTCAAGGGATCACGAAAAGATTTCTTTATTAATGTAGACAATACCTACCTTGAAATGGGGGAAATGGTCGTTGTAGAACCTTCTACTGGTGGCTATGATGTCGGACATGTCTCCTTAACGGGTGAATTGGTCAGACTACAATTAAAAAAGAACAATGTTACCCCAGAAACGGTAACTAAAAAAATCTATCGGAAGCCCAATGAAATGGATGTAGAGAAGTATAATGCAGCAAAAGATCTCGAATGGGAAACTATGCACAAAGCACGTAAACTGGCTTTGGACCTGGGTTTGTCCATGAAGATTTCTGATGTTGACTACCAGGGCGATAAAACCAAAGCTACCTTCTACTACACTGCTGAGGGCCGCGTGGATTTCCGTGAGCTTATCAAAAAAATGGCTGAAGCTTTCAGAATACGCATTGAAATGCGCCAGATAGGTATGCGACAAGAAGCTAGCCGTCTCGGTGGAATCGGCTCCTGTGGTCGCGAACTCTGCTGTTCAACCTGGCTAACGGATTTCAAAACAGTATCCACGTCGGCAGCACGTTATCAAAATCTTTCTTTGAATACGTTAAAGCTAGCGGGACAATGCGGAAAATTAAAATGCTGTCTCAATTATGAATTAGATAGTTACATGGATGCTTTAAAAGACATCCCTAATAATATCGACCGCATCGAAACGCTAAAAGGAGTTGCTTATCTTCAAAAGACCGATATTTTCAAGAAAATGATGTGGTTCTCTTTTCCTGGAGCTGAAAATTGGATCGCCATTCCCGTTCAACAAGTCAAAGAGTTTGTCGAAATGAATAAGCAGGGGATCAAACCGGAAGCAATTTCGAGTGCAGTAGATAACGATGAAGTCAGAGAAGAGAAAAATATCAATTACGATTACGAAAATGTAGTCGGACAAGATAGCTTAACTCGACTTGATGACCGGAATAAAAGAAAGAAAAAAAGAAAATCCAAAAGCAATACTGTCAAACCTGAAAGTAAGGTTGGACAAAAAACTGAGAAGTCCGAACAAAGTACACCTAGACAAAGTGCTAAACCTCAGATTTCGACCGATGCTGGAGCTCCAAGCGCGAATAAAGAGAATAAAGAAGGATCTAACAACAGACCCAAAAAGCGCTTCAATCGCCATCGGAATAAAAACAAAGGTAATAACAACAATGCTGCACCGAAAGCAGAATAAAAAAAATATGCCTAATTTTAACCCATTAGGCATATTCTTTTTATAAATAAACATGAAACTCAAAAGCTCTCCCTTCCTTATTGGTTTGTTATGTATTGGCATAGGGTGTTCTTGTGACCAAACTTTTGTCATAAATGAAAATAAACCCATTGATAATAAAGCTTGGCTGAATACATCACCGCCTAGTTTTCAATTTCATATCGGCGACAAGACCAAACGATACGACGTATTGATGGATGTCCGTCATACACGGGAATATGCTTTTTCCAATCTTTTTGTACTTATTTACCAACGAGGCCCAGATAAAAAACAATATACTTATCGTAAAGAAATAAAAATGGCCAGACCGGATGGAAAATGGCTTGGAAAATCCTCTGGCAGCTTGTATAACAATCAATCCATCATCCATAAAGATTACCTATTTCCGGATACAGGAATTTATACGATTTCCATCGAACAGAACATGAAAGAAAATCCGTTGAAAGAAATCACAGACGTAGGGTTAACCATTGTTCCAAAATGATACGCTTATTACGATATCTATTATTTCCTTTTACCATCATCTATGCCCTTGTGGTGTGGATAAGAAATCGATTATATGATCTTAAGCTGCTTCCATCGCGGTCTTTTGACATTCCAACCGTAGTTATAGGAAATCTTGCCGTTGGTGGGACAGGAAAAAGCCCAATGACTGAATTTGTGGTATCCAGCCTTAAAGGTCACTTTAAAACAGCAATACTCAGTCGGGGGTATGGACGCAGCACCAAAGGTTTCTTATTGGTACAGACGGATTCATCGGCTATGGATGTCGGTGATGAGCCCTTACAGTTCAAAAATAAATTTCCGGCTGTCACTGTTGCAGTTTGTGAGGATCGTTGTACTGGAGTTGAAAAACTTCAGTCAACCCATCAACTTATTATTCTGGACGACGCTTATCAACACCGAAAATTATCGCCTCTTTTCAATATATTATTATTTGATTTTTTATCATTTTCTCACCCTATGCTCGTATTTCCCACAGGAAACTTTAGGGATCTCCTTATGGAGGCTAAACGCGCACAGATCATAACGATTACGAAATGTCCTATTGATCTTTCTAATGAGCAAAAAAAACGGATAGAAAACAAAATCAGGTATTATAACAAAGAAGCTTTAATAGTATTTAGCTATATCGACTATCTTGAACCCATCAATAGTAAAGGAAATCTAATCGATGTCAAAGGCAAAGATATTATTTTGGTTACGGGTATTGCTAAACCTCAACCCTTAGTAGATTATCTCCAAAACAAAACCAATTCAATCCAACACATTTCCTTTAAAGATCATCATTCTTTTACTGAATCGGATATCAATCAAATTGCAAAATCTTACCACGATCTGGCGAGCAGCAACAAGATCGTATTGACAACTGAAAAGGACTTTCAGCGACTAAAACCTTTTAAACAGCAATTTACTGCAATTGATTTGGCTTATCTGCCGATCGGTCTTCAATTTCACGACCCTATCCAACAGGAAATATTCCATGAAAGGCTATATAATGCAGTGGCTCAAAGTGTTAATCAACCTTAAATTTTGTTAAGATCAGATGCTATACTAAACTTTTTCATCAAATTTATATTCTATATGTAAACAGAGAATCTCAAAAGTTTTCGCTCTGTCTATAATGAACAAATTGAGTGTATACCCGATATTCGGCACTCATGATATAAACTATACAAAGATGAAAAAGAAAATTTTAATGGCAGTAGCTTGTCTATTTTTAAGTGCTACAGGAGTTTTTGCCCAACAACGTCAGCAACGTAGTCCTGAAGAACAAGCTAAAATGCGCGTAGAGCATTTAGACAAATTATTAAGCCTAAATCAAACGCAAAAAGATTCGATCTATAACCTTACATTAAGTCAGGCTCAACAACGGGCTGCTCTTCGAAATGATGGTGGAGATCGAAAAGCGAGTATGGAAAAATTTAAGCAGCTTCAGGAAATACAAACAACCAAAATCAAATCATGGCTTACTCCAGACCAAGCTAAGCTATTTGACGAACAACAAGAAAAAATGAAAGAAAGAATGTCTAAACGTTCCGACAATTAATAAAGCTATCTTAGAAAAGGCCTTGTTTTTTGACAAGGCCTTTTTTATTTCACGTTCAGTTTTATTCTGACGTTATCATCACAATTAAGTTCGTCTAACTTTATCGATCCTGTTAACTGTGCAATAACAGCGATATCATCAATTTTTGCATTTCACACCATATATAAAAATCCATATTACAATGAATTACAATTAGTTAATGTTAAAACTTTGTTAAAGTAACATAGTTGATACAATATAAATACCCCTTTCCGAGTTTTTATAGCAAGATCGTTTAATTGTAACTTTTTAAATACAATAGATATGAAAAAGCTAATTTTAACAGGAATAGGATTCATTCTAGCGATGGGCCTAACGTTTGCACAACAGGGTAGTCCCGAAGATGCAGCTGCTAAAGCAACGACTGAACTTGTACAGAAACTGCATCTGAATGATGAGCAAAAAACTGCAGTATCAACTATTCTATTGGATCAGGTAAAAGCAGAACAGACAATAGTAAAAGATACTGGGTCTTCTGCTCAAGCGAAAAGCGAAGCGCTTAATAAGCTACAGACTGAAGTAGATACCAAAGTCAGTCAATTACTTACCGAAGATCAGAAATCGCTTTATCAAAAAGTCATAACTGAAAGACCAGCTAAAGCTGTGCCGACCGCAGCTGAGCCTACGAAAACTGAATCTGGTCAATAATCGAAAACAAAGTAAAATTAGGTAGCAGAAAAACATTGAATAATTTCATCTAAAATTGAACATCATGAAAAAGTTATTTTTAGCAGGCATAGGTTTCTTCCTAGCGATGGGCCTAACATTTGCACAACAAGCACAAACAACACCGGAAGAAAATGCAACAAAGGTAGTGACTGAATTAGTCACAAAGCTGACATTAAATGACGAGCAGAAAACTGCGGTATCAACAATCGTATTGGATCAAGAAAAAGCTATAGCGGCTGTCATTCAGGACTCCACGACTAAGGTTGACGTCAAAAAGGAGAATATTGCCAAAATACAGGGTGAATCAGATACTAAAATAGCACAGTTGCTAACAGATGAACAAAAAGTTGCTTATCAGAAATATGTAACTGAGCGACCTCCGGTAAACATTCCCGCAACGCAAGAAACAACAGAACAAAAAGAATCCGGTAACGGACAGAGCAATCAACAACAACAATAACCATTCGAGAACGAATGAAAATCCTCTGGGTATGTAATGCATATCCAGAGGATTTTTTATGCCTTACAAGGCCTTAAATACATTAAAAAAGGGCTGTCCAAGTAATATGGACAGCCCTTCTAGTGTTTTGCTTACGATAATTGACATTAAGATTTTAATTTTTTCATAATGTCACTTACATAAGTTTTAAATTTCTTGTCAGTTTCAATTAAATCCTCTACGGTTTGACAGGCATAAATGACTGTCGAGTGGTCTCTTCCTCCGAAGAATGCTCCAATCGATTTTAGTGAAGATTTGGTATGTGCTTTTGCTAAGTACATCGAAATTTGCCTGGCCTGCACGATTTCACGCTTTCTAACTTTCGACTTTACCATATCCACAGGAACTTCAAAATATTCACAGACTAATTTTTGAATAAAGTCCATTGAAATTTCCTTATGGGTATTCTTCACAAAATTCTTCAACATGGATTTTGCTAAGCCCAAATCGATCTCTTTTTTGTTCAAAGTAGACTGAGCCAATAATGAAACCATGGCTCCTTCCAATTCACGAACGCTGTTATCGATCTGTGTTGCGACGTACTCCACTACATTTTCAGGTAAGTCAATACCATCGGAATACATCTTCTTCTTCAAAATTGCCATTCTCGTCTCAAGATCAGGAATCTGAATATCTGCAGATAATCCCCATTTAAAACGACTAAGCAAACGTTCCTCCAAACCAGCTAAATCCTTAGGTGCTTTGTCTGAAGTCAAAATAATTTGCTTTCCAGATTGATGCAAATGATTAAAAATATGGAAGAAAATATCCTGTGTTTTTTCTTTACCGGCAAAGTTATGTACATCATCCATAATGATGACATCCATTGCTTGATAAAAGTTAACGAAATCATTGATTGTATTATTTTTCAATGAATCCACAAACTGCTGACAGAATTTCTCACAAGACACATAAATGACCAGTTTATCGGGAAGATTTCTCTTGATTTCATTTCCGATTGCTTGGGCAAGGTGTGTCTTTCCCAAACCAACATCACCATAAATCATCAAAGGGTTGAATGAAGTACCACCTGGCTTATTCGCTACAGCGTAACCTGCAGAGCGAGCAAGACGATTACATTCACCTTCGATAAAATTTTCGAATGTGTAGTTTTGATTCAATTGCGGATCAACCTGCAATTTTTTCAATCCAGGAATAACAAATGGATTTTTGATATCTCTATTTAAAGATACCGGTACAGGGATAGATTGTCTTTTCCCTTCTGCTCCATTGCCGTTCGATGGAAGATTAGTCGTATAGGGATGAGAAGCTGAAGACTTCTCCACTACAATATTGTATTCCAATCTACCTTGTTCTCCTAAAAATTTCTTTACGGTCTTACGAAGAATTCCTACATAGTGTTCTTCCAGCCACTCATAAAAAAATAAGCTAGGCACTTGAATAGTCAAAACGTCACCCTCCAAACGGACTGCTTTCACAGGTTCAAACCAGGTCTTGAAACTTTGCGCTGGTATATTATCTTTGATAATCGAAAGACAATTATTCCAGACACTTGAATACGTTTTTTCCATTCTAAAATTGTTAATAAGT